>CAVPUX010000001.1:0-24005 GCA_963709045.1 uncultured Acidobacteriaceae bacterium
TCAGTCGCTATCTCGGCGAGGGATACCAGTTCGCCACGATTCCGGAGATGATGCAGAGGCAGCCGTTAGCCGTTAGCAGTTAGCCAAGGCCAAATCACTTCACACCAGCGCCAGCGCCTCTCTCGCCGCTGCGATCGTGTCGTCGATATCGCCTTGGGTATGCGCGATGCTGAGGAATGCAGCTTCAAACTGCGACGGCGGCAGCCAGACGCCGGCGTCGAGCAGCGCGCCATGGAAGCGGCCAAACGTGGCAGTGTCGCAGGTGGCCGCGCCCTCCCAATCGGTAACCTGCTTGTCGGTGAAGAAGAACGTAAACATCGACCCGACGCGATTGGCGGTCATCGGCACGCCCGCATCCTTTGCCGCTGCCAGGATGCCCGCCACCAGCTTGCCCCCCATGTCATCGAGCTGTTTATAGAACTGCTGCCTGTTGGCCTTTAGCTGGCACAGAGTCGCGATACCCGCTGCCATCGCTAGGGGATTGCCGCTCAGCGTTCCCGCCTGGTATACGGGACCCACTGGAGCGACCAGGTCCATAATCTTCGCCGGTCCGCCGTAAGCGCCCACTGGCAGGCCGCCGCCAATGATCTTGCCCAGCGTCGTGAGGTCGGGCTTGATGTTGTACAGCTCCGACGCGCCGCCGAAGGCCACGCGAAATCCAGTCATCACTTCATCGAAAATGAGCATCGCGCCTTCACGCGCGGCGATCTCGCGCAGAGCTTCGAGGTAGCCCGGCTGAGGTGGAACGCATCCCATATTGCCGACGACCGGCTCGACGATCACGCAGGCAATCTGGCCTTTGAATTTGGCGAATGCCGCTTCCACCGCGTTGCGATCGTTGTAAGGCAGCGCCAGGGTGAACTCGACAAACTCTGGCGGCACGCCTGCAGAACCGGGAATGCCGAGCGTGGCCACGCCGGAGCCAGCCTTTACCAGCAGCGCGTCGCTGTGCCCGTGATAGCATCCTTCGAACTTCACGATGAACTTGCGTTGGGTATACGCACGCGCCAGACGAATGGCAGACATGGTTGCTTCGGTTCCGGAACTGACGAAGCGCACCTTCTCGATCGCAGGAAAGGCCTCGATCACCAACTCGGCCAGGTCAGCTTCGGTTGGAGTGGAAGCTCCGAAGCTGGTGCCGTTGCGGGCGGCCTGGATGATGGCCTCGAGGACCTTGGGATCGGAGTGGCCGAGAATCAGCGGTCCCCACGAACCAACATAGTCGGTGTAGCGGTTGCCGTCGGCATCCCACACATATGCGCCTAGGCCACGGACCAGAAACGGCGGGATACCGCCGACCGAACGGAAGGCGCGGACCGGCGAATTGACTCCGCCGGGAATGAGCTGCTCGGCGCGGGTTTGCAATGCGCGGGATTCTCTGAGATTGCGGGCCATGGTTCACTATTCGCCTTTCGCGATTCGCCTTCAGTAACCTGCGTGAAAGAGGAGTCTATCAGGGTGAGCGTAGAGCTGGTTGTGAGAGAACACGGTGAACGCTACCTTGGGTAAAGCGCCAAAGGAGAGTAAGCGCTCCAGTTTGTACACTGTTTTCGTGTACACTACTACCGTGTGAAAAACATTACTCTAAGTGCGGACGACGACCTGATTGAGCAGGCACGACGGGTCGCCCGCTCGCAGCACAAGACGCTGAACGCGGTTTTTCGGGAGTGGCTACTGACCTTTACCGCCCAGTCGGGCAACGGGCAGGAGGTTGATGCACTAATGCGCCGGCTTCGTCATGTAAATGCGGGACGCCATTTTAGCCGAGACGAAATGAATGAACGGTAGATTTTTTCTGGACACGAATATCTTTGTGTACTCATTCGACAGAAATTCACCTGAGAAGCTTCGTCGGTCAACACAACTGATTCGTCAAGCAGTCGCAACCGGAAAGGGCGCGGTCAGCTATCAAGTGGTGCAAGAGTTCTTCAACGTCGCGCTACGTCGGTTCTCTCCACCCATGTCTGTAGCCGAAGCGGAACAATACCTGGGAACAGTGTTCCGTCCGCTGCTGACTGTGCATTCCTCACAGGCTCTATACGCGGACGCCCTTCATCTGCAACACAGATATCGGTCGTCTTGGTACGACTCCCTGATTGTCGCCGGAGCAAGCGAGGCACGGTGCGTAGTTCTCTACAGCGAAGACCTGCAACACGGACAACGCTTTGGCGATCTGCAGATCGAAAACCCTTTCGGCTAGCGATTTACGGAGATGGGCGGGAGGAGAGGAGGGATTAGTCGGCACACAAGGTTAGCAATCGTTACCTTCCACGATCACACGTTCGCGATGCACCGTCGCGCCGATGGCGCGAATGGTCTTCTAACACCGTTCCCACACCCCGCCAGCGGGTCTCGCGTGGTGGTGTACATTACTAAGCACTGCCGCCTGTGGTGGAATGGGTGTTGACTGGGTCATACGCCCAAAAGCGCACCCCGCAAGGGCGTCCCAGATCGGCGACACCAGCTAGAATTGAACTCCGAGTCATAGGGCGGCTTAGCGACATTCCGATGACGGCTGAGAAGAAAAAGCGCAGCAGCGCCGATCCGATTATCCCGGACAAGCTTTATTTCCGCATCGGTGAAGTGGCCAGCCTCTGCCGTCTGCCGGCCTACGTGTTGCGCTTCTGGGAGACTGAGTTCCCTCAACTCAAGCCAGTCAAGAGCAGCACCGGGCAGCGAATGTATCGCCAGCGTGACGTGGAAAATGTCCTGCGCATCAAGAAGCTGCTCTACGATGAGGGCTTCACCATCGCCGGAGCCCGCCAGCATCTCAAGGCCGAACTCAAACCCTCGCAACGGCAGGACGGCTTACCCTTCCCCAAGCAGCGTTCCGGCGACAGCCTGAAGAAAGTTCGGCAGGGCTTGCAGGAGATTCTGGGCATCCTCAACAAGAAGCGCCGTTGAACGAGGTTGGTTTGCGCGCTACGGAGAAATTGCGCGCCTCGCTTTTGGGTCATTGTCTCGTCCGGAATGGATTGGGTACAGGCAAGTGTTTGACCTTGCCTGCCAAAACACGCTACACTTCTATGGTTTGCCTGTACTAGCAGCTCCCATCAGGGACAATCCCGGCCCTTCCGTGAAGGTTTCCTTCCTGGCTCGGGGAAGTGCAAGCGCACAAAGAGTTTAACGGCAGTTCGCGCCATAACTGTGCGCGGCTGGGCGAAACCGAGGACACTCGCTGCATTGCGAGCCGTCGAGGTGAAAAGCGCAGTAATCAAGCGCTTTAACCGGGAAAGTTCATTGGAGGCATTGCCATGTATGCGGTGATCCGCGCCGGGGGAAAGCAGTATCGCGTCGCGCCCGGAGACGTAATCAAGATCGAGAAGCTGCCGCAGACCAGCGGTGAAAACATCCAGTTCGACGAAGTTCTGGCCGTCAGCGGCTCCGAGGGCGAACTCGGCAAGCCGGAGAAGGCCTTTGTCAGCGGCCAGGTCGTTGAGCAGGGTCGCGCCGACAAGATCCTGGTCTTTCACTTCAAGCGCAAGAAGCAGTACAAAAAGCTGAACGGACATCGCCAGCCATTCACCGCCGTGAAGATTACCGGCATCAGCGTGGACGGCCAGGAATTGAAGGCTTAACGGCGGATGTTGACCTGCCAGTTGATCGTGGCGTTCGTCGCCGCAGTGAAGCGCTTTGATGCGGTCCTCATGCATCTTCCCGCGTCAGTCCGGCGGTTGGTGTCGCGGGCGCGCGCAAGCGATTCTGATTTGCAGGAAACGTAGGGTCGTCGGTGGAGCGGATAGTAGGTAGAGCCGGCCCTTAGGGCGGCGTTATGCAGTCATATTTAACGCGAGCCGGCTTTAGCCGGCGGCAGATTTAAGGACATTGCAATGGCACATAAAAAAGGTTTAGGTAGCTCTCGCAACGGCCGCGACTCGAACGCGCAGCGGCTGGGCGTCAAATCGTTCGGAGGCCAGCTGGTTTCGGGCGGCTCCATCATCGTGCGGCAACGCGGCACTCGCATTAAGCCGGGGCTGAATGTGGGCCGTGGCAAAGACGACACCCTGTTCGCCAAGGTTACAGGCGTGGTTGAGTTCAAAGATCGCGGCCAGATGGGCAAGTTCGTCTCGGTCACGCCGCAAGAAGCAACTGGCAATTAGCAGCCAGCAACTAGTTATGAGGACAGGCCTCGTCGCGGCGAGGCCTTTTTCGTTGGAGAAGCTGCCAGCCGTCAGCTATCAGCCATCAGCTAACCCGCGAAGTGTGGCGCACTGAGGTTCATCCGCGAAAACCCCTAGGACTGCCTTCGACCACCGAGTCTAATCGAGGCAGAAGGCTGATGGCTGAAAGCTGACAGCGGTTTCACTAGCCCCTAACCACTATCCACTGACCCCTGTTTTCCCATGTTCGTTGACGAAGCAAAAATTCGAGTGAAAGCCGGCGATGGCGGAAATGGCTGCATGGCCTTCCGGCGGGAGAAGTTCGTCCCGCGCGGAGGTCCGTCTGGTGGCGATGGCGGTCATGGCGGCGACGTGGTGATGGAATCGAGCGAGCGCCATAACACTCTCGTCCACTTCCGCTTCAATCCCGAATACAAAGCTGAGCGCGGACGCCACGGCGAAGGCTCCAACAAAACCGGCCGCGAGGGCGAAAGTGTCATCCTCAAAGTGCCGGTCGGCACCATCGTTTACGACGAGATGACCGGCGAAGTGGTACATGACTTCTCCCATCCCGATGAGCGCGTCGTGGTGGCGCGCGGCGGTCGCGGTGGACGTGGCAATGCCCGTTTCGCGACGTCAACCCATCAGGCCCCTCGCGAGCACGAAGAAGGCAAACCCGGAGAAGAGCGCGAGTTGCGACTTGAACTGAAGCTGCTCGCCGATGTTGGACTGGTGGGCTATCCCAACGCCGGCAAGAGCACGCTGATCTCGCGCATCTCGGCGGCGCGCCCCAAGATCGCTGATTATCCTTTCACCACGTTGCAGCCGAACCTTGGCGTCGTAGCCGTCGGAGAAGCGCGCGAAGAAGTCAGTTTTGTGGTTGCCGACATTCCTGGACTGATTGAAGGTGCCAGCCAAGGCGCAGGGTTGGGCACACAATTTCTGCGGCACATCGAGCGCACCCGTCTGCTCGCGCACCTGGTGGATGTCTCCGATGCCAGCGGCCGTCCCGACCCGGTGCAGGATTACGAGGTCATCACCCGCGAGCTCGCGACCTTTGGCGCAGGCCTCGACACCAAGCCGACGATTGTTGTCGCCTCGAAGATGGATGTGGCGAACAAAGACAAGCTGGCAAAACTGAAGCGATACTGCAAGCGCAAAAAGCTGGAGCTGTTTCCCATCTCGGCGGTAACCGGTGAAGGAATTGATGACCTGAAATGGGCGTTGGCCGAGCGGGTGGAGAAATTGCGGAAGTCAGAGGCGAAGAACTAAGGGTCAGGGGTTAGTGGCTAGCAGTTAGTGGATTGGTGAAGCCGTAAGTTCGCAGGCCGCCGTTTCAGCCAGCCCGAACACGATTCTGTACAATTCTGGAACTTCAACCGGCGTACGGGCGTATCAGCTCGTGATCGCGGAGGACATCCTGCGCAAGCAATGGAAAGAAGTCGGACTTGGCCTGCTGAATCTGGTGGCCGTTGTCGCGGTGATAGCCGCGTTTCAGCCGGTGGTGCGGAAGTACATGTTCTCGGCGGGAGCGGGCGTTATGGCCGTGCTCGTGCTCGCCACTTACATTCTGGCTTCCAGGCTGATCGAGCGCCGCATCCCGACGGAGTTTGCGGCCAACCGCGCTTTGCCGGAATGCGCTACGGGAATCGCTCTCGGCTTTGTGCTGTTCGCGGCCGTGATGGCGATCCTGCTCGCGATGGGCATCTATCATCCCGAGGGCTGGGGCACGACCAGTGGGCTGGCCAGTGGACTCTTCTTCGCCGTGCTGGCAGGCATCATGGAAGAGATCCTGTTTCGCGGCCTGCTCTTTCGATTAAGCTCGAAGATTGTGGGTACGTGGGGCGCATTGATTTTTACGTCCGGCCTCTTTGGCTTGGCACATCTTGCCAATCGCGGTGCCTCCATACGCAGTTCAGTAGCGATAGCGCTGGAAGCCGGCATCTTGCTGGGCGCCACCTATGCCGCGACACAGCGACTGTGGCTGCCCATCGGCCTGCATGCCGGCTGGAATTTCACGGAAGGCTCGCTCTTCGGCATGACGCTCTCGGGCAACACCATGGGGGTCGGCCTGCTGCGCGGATCGTTGAGTGGACCGGATAGACTGACCGGCGGCACCTTCGGACCGGAGGCCTCGATTGTGGCGGTCTTAGTCTGCCTGGTCGCGGCGCTCTTCTTCCTGTGGAGGATTGTGAAGTTGCACCGCGTTGAAGCGCCGATTTGGAGCAAGGCACCTGACCACATACTAGGTGCAGAGCAGACTGTCGTCGTCAAGTGATACGCTGTTTCCGCCATGACTGCGGATGAAGTCAAACAACTGCTACAGCTACAACCGCTCTCCATTGAGGGTGGCTTCTTTCGTGAAACCTATCGCTCACGCTGGAACGTCTCGGCGGAATATTTGCCCGAAGGCGTTCGCGGCTCGCGCTCCATCGGAACGGCGATCTATTACATGATTTCGCCGGAAACGTTCTCGGCCTTGCACCGGCTGCCGGGCTCTGAGGTGTTTCACTTCTATCTTGGCGATCCGGCGATCATGCTGCAGTTGTTGCCCGACGGCAGCTCGCAGACGATCATGCTGGGCAGCGATCTGGCCGGCGGACAGCATCCGCAAGTGGTGGTTCGCGGCGGCATATGGCAAGGATGCAAGCTGGCACCCGGTGGCAAATTCGCGCTGATGGGGACAACCATGTCTCCGGGCTTCGATTATGCGGATTATGAGAATGCCAACCCCGACGAACTAATTACCCAGTATCCCGGTGCGGCGGAGTTGATTCGTCAATACACGCGGTAAGAAGTCAACCAAGGGCGGTCCTCGAACCGCCCGAGTGCTCTAATTTTGGGGGGCCGCGTGTGCCGGCGGCACCGTCTTCACGCCCCGGCGCTGCTCCTCGCGGTTGATTTGCATGCGCAGGTCGCGGATCAAGATCCTCCACATGCGGGCGTTGCTGTTCAGCAAGATTTGCAGGTTCTGGTCCCGCAAGAACGTTATCTCGCCGCTCATGTTGTTTAGCAGGCTCTCCATGTGGTCGAGATCGAGACGCATCTGCGCTAGGTCGTCACCCCCTTCACCCGGCGCTGGTCGCGTCGTGGATTGGCCCGCCGCTTCCGACTGATTCTCTCCATTCTGAGCCGGCGGCTTCGTCTGACCGCCGCCGCTTTGCACCCATACAGTCGAACTCAACAGAAGCAGAAAGATCATTTGCCGCATCATTGCCTCATCCTCCTAAAGTGTAAAGGTGTAGAGCGGAATCTGGGAACGGCGGGCCCTCGCGGACGCCGATCCTCGATCGCATATACGTATCTTTTGCCTCACGAAAAATATGGGATACCGCTAATATCCTGTCCTCGACATTTAGGGAAGAGTTCTGGTGAGGCTGCCAATGCGGCCGGTTGTATTGTCGCGCACTACCAGGCGCACAATCGCGGGGTCGCGCGGCGCCGCAATCTTATGGGTCCAGGTGAGCCCAGAGGTATTCAGATTGAAAATTGTCTTCCGCGGAAGCGGCCCGTGAACGTCCTCGCCAAAGCGCTGCACCACATCTGATCCACAAAGCACAACTCCAGCAACCGTAAAATCCACTCCTTGTGTATTCCATACTCCTGGGAGCTTCGCGTCAGAGCGCATTAACAGTGACAAGATCAGTTCTTGTCCGGGCTGGCGAGGCGGAAAGGGCTGTAGGTCGAGTCGCAGACCGGGCAGGTCCACAGGAGAAGCCAGTGCGGCCGCGATCTGCTGACGCTTCTTGTCTGCCGTTGCAAGCACCGGAGCAATCATGACACCGCTGCGAGCCGCGATGGTGACGCCGGGCCGGTCAACCTTCACCCGGATCTGACGCCATTTGGGTTGGCTCGATTGCGAATGAGTTTCATAACTCAGCAAGTAATGATCAGCCGCGTCTTCCACAGCTTTCTGCAAACAAGATTGGGGCTCGAGGGAGTTGCTGCAGAGTGCGCCTCCAGTCTCTTGCGCTGCGTCGCGCATGTTCTGCAGCAAACGGCGGTTCACCTCAGTTTCGTACTCATACGTGGTAGCAGGAGTTGTAAATGTGGCGACGAATTCATAGGGAATGTCGGCATGGACGTTGAGCGCGTAGACCTTCACCTGGGCTGCTTGCAGGGGCGCGGTCCAAACCTGGTTTGTCGTTCCAGCGCTGATCCAGATCAGCGCTTTTTCGTCCGGCCATGCCGCGAACAATCGCCCTGCATAGATCAGCGCCGACTCAGTATCGCCCGCGCCCATTGCGCGGTGCCAGAAGTACTGCGATCGCTCCAATGTTCGCAAGGGGCCATCGCCGAACCCAACTGGCAAATTCTCATTGGCACCAGCGGGCAGAGGCAACTCGCCCCCGGCACCAGCTCCGTGGGAGTTGACCGTTGTCGAAATGCTCTCGATCGCGGTCGCGACTTCGGCGGCATCGAGAGTTGGCTGTTGCACGATCCGGAGTGCCGAACCCGTATACAAAATCACACACGTCGGAGCCGCGAGCGTTTGCTGGCTCCGATACCAGCGCGCAAAGCGGCGACGTACCTCCGCCTGTTCGTTGGCAGGGGTGTTGAGCTGATCAAAGAAGAGAATGATGGGAGCCGGTCCTATTGCGTGCGGCGAAGGCATTTGGGGCTTAGCGGGACCGTCAGTCGATTTTGCGAACAAAGGCGGCGCGGCTGCACTCTCAAAGCTGCGAATCTCGACTTCGTGCCCGTCTTCGAAAATACGAAAGTCATTCCTGGTAAGTCCGTACACGTGGTTTCCGTGCCGATCCTTAACCACCACAGGCACGGATACTAGTTCCGTACTGGCATGGAATGTCGGGGTGCTTGCCTGAGGGTCTGTTTCCCCCATGGACATAACGCAGGACAAAATGACAACGAGGGCCACGAGTGAACAAGCGATAACGAAGCTCGGGAATTCGGTGATCGTTTGCGCCCTGCTGGAGTATGGGGTTACTGACAACACAGAACTTCCATGGCTATTACCCGTCGCGACGAACTTGGCTCGAAATGCCATGATGGTTCCAGGGCACAGAGTACACCGGTACTGAACCATGCTCGAACGATAAAGTTGCTCTGGCAACAAATCTTAACCAGGCACGAGTTGGGATCGAATAGCCCTATAGCCAACTCGAATCGCCAACTGGAATCCCTACCGCATACGGCAGACTGCTCCACGATGAGTTCTGGTCGCGCTTCGGAACCTTTCCCTGTTCGCACCCTTCATGGTGCGTTACTATTCCTTGTTCTCCCCATTCAGTCCGCGGATGCCTCCCGGTGCAATATTCCCAAGGCCAGTCGGAGATAGAAAGGCATACCTATGAGTCCACGTGCCAAATCAGTTGCAGCGAAGTCGATTCCGAAAAAAACCGCCCCGTCCAAGTTCGTGCGCGCAATAACTGCAGCGGCTGCGACGAGCAGGGAATACGGGGTCGGAGGGCTTCGAGCGCCGGGCGATCGAGCGAGCAAATTTGATTTGCGCAACGCCAACAATCCCTGGGAGAAGCGGCGGGCCATTGGCAAAGGACTGCGCGTCGGTACGCCACGGGAGAGCCACGCCGACACCAAACCAGTTGCCAATCGGCCTGACCCTCTCGACTTGCTGGCGGCGAGCAACGTGGGACGCCAGGAGCACCTGATCCCGCTGCGCATGGGACGAATGGCAGCTTCGCCGTTCACTTTCTTGCGGGGCGCCGCCTGCGTCATGGCGTGGGACCTCTCGCGGACCCCGACATCGGGGATTCAGGTGGTCATGTGCGGCGACGCGCACATCAACAACTTTGGGCTTTACGGTACGCCGCAGCGCGACGTTATCTTCGACTTGAACGATTTCGATGAGGTCACCATCGGCCCTTGGGAGTGGGACTTAAAGCGGTTGGTGGCCAGTGTCAATGTGGCCGGCCGCGAGAACGGACTGAACAAGAAGGAGCGCGCCGATGCGGTCATGCGCGCGGTCGAAGGCTATCGCTGGAACATCACTCGATTGCAGAATATGGGCGTGCTCGACATCTGGTATCTACACGCCTATCCCGACCGCAAGAACCCGTCGGTGCAGATGGATGCCAAGTCCAGTGCGGTAATTGCTAAGTGCGTGGCCAAGGCGAAGCAGCAGACCAACGCCACGCTGCTGACCAAGATCTCGGAGCGCGGGGTCTCTGGTGGGTGGCGCCTACGGGAAGAGCCGCCGGTGCTCACCCACGTGGATGAGTCGATGCGCGACAAGATCATTGACGGGCTCAACGAATATGCCGAGTCTCTGCCTCTGGAGCGCCGCTACATGCTCAGCCGCTACCACGTGGTTGACGTTGCCCATCGTGTCGTCGGCGTGGGCAGTGTTGGGACGCGGGCTTACCTGGCGTTGCTTTTTGGCAGCGACGACAACGATCCGCTATTTCTGCAAATTAAAGAGTGCGTGTCCCCGGCCCACGCACCCTACGTTCCGCCGCTGCCGAAGCAGTACATAGAGCATGAGGGTCGCCGCGTGGTGGTCGGTCAACGGGCATTGCAGGCTTCCAGTGACATTATGCTGGGGATCACCACGATTGACGGCCGGCCCTATTTCGTGCGGCAGATGAAAAACATGAAGGCGTCAATCCCGGTGGAATGGTTGACGGGCGACTCGTTCAATTTCTACGCCTGGGCCTGCGGAACGCTGCTGGCCCGCAGCCACTCCCGTGCCGGAGACGCGGCCGCCATCGCTGGCTATTGCGGGGGCTCACCAATACTGGATCGGGCGCTGGCGACATGGGCAGAAGCCTACGGCGACCAGACCGAGCAGGACCATGATCGCCTGGTCAAAGCCATCAAGTCGGGCAAGGTGAAGGCGATGATGGAAGCCTAAGGGGATTACGGTTGTTGCTCGGGGATTCCGAAAGGAGCGCTCCGTTGAACCCCAATCCGCTGACTCTTCCGATTATCATCGTGCTCGTCGCGATTTTATTGATCGCGCTTTCCATCTGCCGCCTGCGAAAACTTCAACCCACACGCTATGGCAAGTGGCGTCGCGTCACCGAATGGGTATTGCTTTCGCTGGTCATCCTGCTGTGCGTGACGGCTGCCGGCAGCACCATATTCAATGCGGTGGCCCTTCGGTACTATCGCGCGATCTATCCGGCTCCCGGGAAGATCTACCGTGTCAACGGACACGACATGCATCTCTACTGCACGGGTGAGGGCTCTCCGACTCTTATCCTCGACGCCGGCATGGGAAATGATTCGCTGGCGTGGGCCAAGGTGCAACCGGAACTCTCAAAGACCACGCGAGTTTGCTCGTATGACCGCGCCGGAATGGGCTGGAGCACTCCGGGCCCAGACCCGCGAGATGCCGACACCATTGCCGGTGAATTACACGCTCTATTGCAACAAGCCGGTGTGAGTGGTCCCATTGTCTTAATGGGACACTCGATGGGGGGTATCTTTATTCGCGCTTACGCTGCACATTACCCCCAGGACGTGGCTGGGCTAATCTTCATTGAGGGCGCTTCGCCCTTCCAGGAGGACCATGAATCTGCCGAACTGCGAGCCCAGACACTGCCTTCTACGTCTCAGTACTACTCTTATGTTGCGCTCATTGCTCTTGGTATCCCCCGGCTTACCGGCGATTGCTCGGCGGATGATCGTTTTGATGGGCAATTTGCAAGAATGAAGGGACAGCTGGATTGCGGCATGTTGCTAAGCGAGGTCTGGAGAGAGTACACGGCCGATCGGCGGTCCGGCGAGGAGACGATCCATACTGGCCCATATGGCGACCTGCCGGTCCTGATCTTCTCGCGAGATCCTCAACTGGACAGGAAGGCTCCGAACCTGTCGCCTAAGTTGGCACTCGAAATGAGTGTGGATTGGGACCGAGACCAGGAAGCCTTAAAACGCCTGTCCACCCGCAGCCGTAGGATCATTGCAAAAGGAAGCGGACACCATCTACCAATCGACCGGGCGGATCTGATCAACCGCGAGGTTCCTATCTTTATCCAGCAAATCCGGAACAACGAGCGGCGGACCGACTACGGCTCGACCACAACGGAATAAGCCAGCACACACCTAAGCTAATAGACCTCCTCCGCACTCCCGCTCGATTTGTCGGTTGCCTTTTATTCAGTAAGATCGGGAAACTATCTTCTTGTGGAGACGAGCAGTGCATCGAACCACGCTGGGCGACTTTGAACTCACCATCCTTTCCGACGGTATCTATCGCATGGATGGCGGGGCCATGTTCGGCATCATCCCCAGGGTGATGTGGGAAAAGCGCATTCAGCCAGACGAGCGCAATACCATTCCGCTGGCTCTCAATTCGCTACTGATTCGCACCGGCGAGCAGACCATCCTGGTCGAGACCGGCATCGGCAGCAAGCTCAGCGAAAAGAGCCAGTCCATCTACCAGAATCAGCCACAACTGCTGAAGAGCTTCGAGGAAGCCGGGGTTTCGCCCGACGAGATCGACATCGTCATCAACACCCACTTGCACTTCGACCATTGCGGCTGGAACACTTATTACAAAGATGGCAAGCCCGTGCCCACCTTTCCACGCGCCAGGTATTACGTGCAGGAAGGCGAGTGGCACCACGCACGCGAGCAGCACGAGCGCGACCGCGTCAGCTACATGACCGACAACTACGATCCCCTGATTGCCAGCGGACAGATGCAATTGCTCAAGGGCGACGCCGAGATTGCGCCCGGCGTCTCGGTGAAGGTTTGTCCGGGCCACACCCGCGACTTGCAGGCGGTCATGGTGCGCAGCGGCGGCCAGGTGGCTTGCTATCCCAGCGACCTGGTGTCGGACGCCAAACACCTCGATCCCGTCTGGGTGCTGGGTTATGACCTTTATCCGTTGGAAACGATTGCCAACAAGCATCGCCTGTATGAGGTTGCGATTCCGGAACAGTGGCTGATAGTTTTTACTCACGACCATGAGACGCCATGGGCGTACCTGGAAATCGGCGACAAGGGGCGTCCCGTAGCAAGACCAGTGAAGGAAACGGCGAGCTGAACCATTCCTCTAGGCGTTGCATCAAGACGTGCAGCCGAGGGACCTGCTTTTGATCTCCAGCTGCGTTTCGGTGGCCGGCACATCTTTGCGGGAAATCTCTACACCTAAGGGCTATTGACGCGCCGCCCCGCAATATCTACGTTGTATGACGTACCACATTGTGGGGGTTAGATGAGCAAGAAAAGCAAGAAGAAAGACCGGAAGAACAAACACAAGAAAGCGACAGCGTCGGAAAGCACCGTAACCAGCCTGGACCTGCGTTCAGTCACGATCCCAGCCCGCCCCAGGCCGCTGAAGCCGTCCGAGATCCGGACCATGCGCGCCGCCATGAACGCCAGCCAGGCGTTATTCGCACAACTGCTGAATGTTAGTTCCAATGCGGTCGAGAGTTGGGAGCAGGGTATCCGCCAGCCTCGTCAGGCCACCCTGAAGCTGTTGCATATCGCCCGGAAGAATCCCGCGGCGCTGCTCGGCTAATGCGGCATGCCGCGAATCCGGAATGTTCCCTTCTGTCTTGCTGCAGAAAAAAGCCGGAGCTGGTTGGCTCCGGCTATGAATTGAAATGCTGCGAAACTAGCGGTTCAGCTTGCGGCGAATCACGCCGAATGCGCCGACCAATCCGGTGCCGAGCATCAACAGAGAGCTAGGCTCTGGGGTCGTGGTGCCGCCACTGGTCTGGATCCACATGCCGCCCAGAACGTTGCCCGGGAACGGGTTCCAGCCGCTGCCTGTGTTTTGCTCAAGCGTTCCAGTGATGCCGTTACCATTCATATTCCAGGCATCCCATGTGGTCGTGTCGGCCAGGATTACCACAAAATAATTCTGGTTAGCGGAAAGACTGCCGCCGGTACCGGTCACCGTCAGCTCACAAGGATTTGGACAGCTGGAACCGAAGGTCGCGGCTACGAGATTCCCCGTGGTGCTCCCAGCAATGAGGCTTCCCGGCGCATTGTTAACGTCGGTGTAGATGCCTACAGTGGCCAGGTTGTCGCCGGCCGCATAGCCTATGTCGATGGAAATCGAGCTGACCGTGCCGCTAGTTGCGGAGTTGAACAGCTGAGCATCCTCGACGAGTCCGACCAGTGAGCCCGAGCCGCCAATGGTCCAGCCACTGCAGCAAGTGGAAGGATTGGGGAGAGTGTTGTTATAGGCAGTGTCGGCCATCGCCGGCAAACTGGCACAGAGAGCGAGCGCCAGCAAACATAACATCCATGCAGATTTCTTGTTCAAGTTGGTATCCTCCGCGGTTGAGAGTCTTGCCTCGCGAGATGACCTTGCGGCGCTCACGGGGGGGCGAGTTCGAACGTTTAAACTCGAACACCTTGCGGTGTTCACGGACCGGTGTTACTCAACGAGCAGATTCACAACGAAGAGTCGCTCATTGCCTGGAACTCTCGAAGACGCCACCCCACGCAGCCGAAAGGCGTCCCAAGATAGACCATTGGGTATCACGGTGCAATTATGGTTCCGCGCTAACTAGTTGAAAAATATAGGAACGACGGAAGTCGAGGTGCAAATGCTTGCACTAGAGTGCTGGAACGCTTCCGTGTTTCGCAACGACAGAAAGAAAAAAAGCCGGAGCTATTAGCTCCGGCCTCTAAAGCGATTCGCTAAGAAACTAGCGATTCAGCTTGCGGCGAATCACGCCGAATGCTCCGACCAATCCGGTGCCGAGCATCAACAGAGAGCTAGGCTCTGGGGTCGTGGTGCCGCCACTGGTCTGGATCCACATGCCGCCCAGGAGTGAACCTGGGAACTGGTTCCAGCCGCTCCCTGAGTTTTGATCAAGCTGCCCAAGGATGCCGTTTCCATTCTGGTCCCAGGCATACCAACTGGTGGTATCGGCCTCGAGTACGAGAAAATACTGAGTTCCAGCGCTTAGCAGTCCGCCGGTACCGGACACACTTACCTCACAAGCTGGGCACGGTCCGCCAGCCGGTGGGGCGGGGGGAAGATTTCCGATGCTGCCAATGAGCGATCCTGGCGCTCCACCAGCGTCGGTGTAGATACCAACGGTGGCGTGGTTGTCGCCCGTCACAAAGCCCAAATCCACAGCAATCGAGGTGACTGTGCCAGTCGTCAACGACGTGAACAACTGGGCGTCCTCCACCAATCCGGGAGGCGAGCCCGAACCGCTGGTCGTCCAGCCAACGCAGCAGTTAGAAGGGTTGGGAAGTGTATTGTTGTAGGCGGTGTCGGCCATCGCCGGCAAAGTCATGGCGCACACCACCAGCAAACATAAGAGCCATACAGATTTATTGTTCAAGTTTTATCCTCCGCGGTTGAGAGCCCTACCTCGTGAGTAACCTTGCGGTGCTCACGGGGGCTGGATTTTGAACGTTCAGCCCAAACACCGCTACGGCGTTGACGGAACCGAACCAGACATCGCTCAATGAGCAGTTTCGCAACAAGAGCCGCTGAATTCCTGACACTCGGAAAATGCCACCCGACACACTGCTAAGTGGCATCCAGACAGAAACCATCGAAGTGGTTAGTGCAATTCGCTGTCCGCGCTAACGCGTTGAAAAATATAGGAATGAAACCTTCCGTGGTGCAAATGCTTGCACTTGGGTGCTGAATTGCTTCCTCCGTTTTCGTGACAAAGCCTGCGGAATTCTCCGCCACGCTACGCTGTCCCAGCCCTCGGAGTTGCGCTACTGGCCACGGTCAGGGAAGCGTCAGTCTGCCCCCTTCCCCCATGTTCGTGTTGCGTCGTTGTCCCTGATATTCGTAAGTGACCTGCAAGTTCTTCGGTTGGTTGAAAGCCGGGTCTCCACCCATCGTGCTGTTGTTCACCAACACGGTCAGACGGTTGTTGCGCACCATGTTTTGCAGGCGGTTGGTTACATCTCGCCGCCGATTTCCAGCGCCATAGCTGGCTTGCACAATGCGCAGGCCACGGAATTGATTGCCCTGGCCGGGGTAGCCACCTCCACCAAAGCCGCCTCCGGTAAACATTCGGGAGTCAACGGTTTGTCCTTCGCTGTAGTTAAAGTCGCGCATTTGTCCGCTGCCGCTGCGGGCATGGATGCGCAGAACCTTGTCCCTCCCACGGGCTGGATCGACACCCATGGTCGTGTTGTTCACCCGAAAGTTAGGGCCGTTCACCAGTCGCCTAACCGTGTTGGTTACGTCGACGCGGTTGTTCTGGACGCCATAGTCGGCGCTCATCACCTGCCAGCTTTGGGCGGCAGCCTGGATGGAGCCCAGCGCCGCACAAATCGCAATTGCGACGACACTCAATAGCATTCTGGCAACACGCATTACTTGTTATCTCCCTGGAAGGATTTCACTGCCGTGCCCGGGTTGTCGTGGTTAGCGGGCAAGCTCACGCTTGGGTGTGTCATCCAAAACTAGCAGTCCCGCGACGAGTCGAAGGACGCCTTGAACGGCAGGCACCGCGCGGATTCTCCGCAGTGTACATCCATAGACGATCGCGCAAAACGCAAAAGTCGGGAAAGGTTTGCCCTGTTGGTGGGGTCGGGACCTGGCACGTCTGCAGCCGCTGACGGGACAAGCTGATCGCCGTGCCATAAAGAGTTGACATTCCCGCTTTCCCCACCTGCGTCCGCGGGTGTATAAAGCTATCCGCTAGTAAATAGGGGTGTGGATTGGCCTCCTAACCATCCTGCAGTGGGACAGGGATTAGCGGCCACCAACGAGCTTGGGCGAAGCCTGATTGGGTACAGAATCACATCTCGCTACAGATTGAGTTCCCAGGTCCCGTTACGCCTAGAAGCTGGACCTCACTCCCTCGAAAGGAATCAGTCATGAACGAATTAGTGCAGATGGTGCAGCAGAAAACTGGCCTGTCGCAAGACATGGCCCAGAAGGTTGTGGAAACGGTGGTCGGCTACTTGAAGACAAAGTTGCCGGCGCCACTATCCTCCGGTCTCGACGAACTCATGGGTGCCGGCGGCGGCAGTGACGCAAGCAGCGATGCAGCCGGTGCTACCGACGAAGCCGGCGGGCTCATGGGAAAGGCCCAGTCCATGGTCGCCGATCTCTTTAAGAAGCAGGGTGCATAAGATTGCCAGCAGCGATCGCCAGTCTCAAGATGGCGAAGCAACCACCTAAGGAGAGAAGACACATGAGCAAGAAGCGTGCGGCAATTTGTATTCTTTCGGCTGTGTTGGCAGTGCTTTTGTTAACTGGGCTCTGCGTGGCCCAGAGTTCGGCCAGCAAGAGTTCGAGCAAGTCGGGCGCAATGGCGTCGCCAGACACTCTGGTTGACATCAACTCCGCCACCAAGGAGCAACTGTCGGCATTACCGGGCATTGGCGACGTCTATTCGCAGAAGATCATTGACGGGCGACCGTACCACACCAAGACTGATCTCAAGACCAAGAAGATCATTCCGGCGGCAACCTACAACAAGATCTCCAGTATGATCATCGCCAAGCAGAAGTAAGCAGCGCGACGCTGTCATCCGCAGCAGAAGTTGATCGTTGTACGCGGTCATTCCACCCTCGACACCGAGGGTGGAATTTTTTGGGACGACCGCAGATGGTTCTACTGGCACGAATCGTCAGGACGTGGCATGAGAATTGGTTTGCTGCCTCGGTGGAGCAGTCTTTCGAAATGCGCTTCGAATCCAGCCGCGGAGCGGCGGCACAGTTCTCACAATCCTACAGAGGTCGCGCTCGCCTGCCGTCGCGCCTGGATTTCGATGTACACGTTGATCAGCGATACGGCTGCTGGGGTGACACCGGGGATGCGGCTGGCCTGACCGAGGGTGCGGGGACGCACGCGCCCCAGCTTTTCATTCATCTCGCGCGAGAGGCCGCTCACCTTGGCATAATCGAACCAATCCGGAATGAGGCGCTCCTCGGAACGCTTCAAGCGCTCGATAGCTTTGCTCTGCTGGTCAAGGTAGCCCGCGTACTTGATCTCCGTCTCTACCGACTTCAGTTCGTTACGGATTTCCGCCGGGAGGCGGAAATCAGGGGATAGGGGGTGGTGGCCAGTGGATAGAGAAGCAGGTACCTCGGCTTGATGACTCTCGCTCGAGCAGTCTTCATGGGATAGGGGTCCTTCGACTGCGTTCCCTTCGGTCACTCCGCTCAGGATGACAGTTTGAACAGCAGGTCCCTCGACTGCTCCGCTCGGAATGACAGTATGGGAATTTGCTAAGGGTATTGACCTTTTACTATCCACTATCCCCTGACTACTATCCCCTCGTTCAAAGAACGCCGGCATCAGCCTACGCAGCAACGGCGCCAATTGCTCGATCTGCATCTGCGGCCGCTTCAACAACTGCGCCAGCGTCAAACCGAGCAGCGAGCTCGCCTCCGGGGCGGTTGTTCCAGGTTGATTCCCTTCGCCATTTTCACCCGAACCTTGAAACTCGAAATTCGAAACTGCTTCCAGCATTTCAGCGTTCAACCGGGTGCGCTCCAGCAGATCGCGCATAGCCTGCATGCGCTCCTGCTTGGCCAGATGATCGGCCCATGCAGCATCGTTAATCAGTCCTACGCGGCGGCCGTGCGGGGTCAGCCGGCGATCGGCGTTGTCAATGCGCAGGTGCAGGCGAAACTCCGCCCGCGAGGTGAACATGCGGTAAGGCTCGTTCGTCCCTTTGCTGATGAGGTCGTCGATGAGGATGGCAGTGTAGGCCTCGGTGCGGTCCAGGATGAGTGGCGGCTCGCCCTTCACCTGCAGCGCGGCATTGATCCCGGCCATGATGCCCTGGCACGCCGCTTCTTCGTAGCCACTGGTGCCGTTGATCTGGCCGGCCAGAAACAGGCGCGCAATTTTCTTGGTCTCGAGCGTGCGCTTCAGCTCGGTCGGGTCGATGGAGTCGTATTCGATGGCATATCCCGGGCGCAGCATCTCGGCATTCTCCAGGCCGGGGATGGACTTGATGATGGCGAGCTGCACATCAATCGGCAGCGAGGTGCTCATGCCGTTGACGTAGATCTCATGCGTGTTCAGGCCCTCGGGTTCAAGGAAGAGCTGGTGGGTTTCCTTGTCAGGGAACTTCACGATCTTGTCTTCGATCGAGGGGCAATATCGTGGCCCGATACTTTGGATCTGCCCGCTATACATAGGCGAGCGATGCACGTTCTCACGGATGATACGGTGCGTCTCCGGCGTGGTGAACGCGATGTAGCATGGCACCTGCTTGTCATGGTGCGCCACCCGCCGGGTGCGGAAGCTGAACGGTGTGGGATCGTCGTCGCCGGGCTGCTCTTTGAATTTCGACCAGTCGATGCTACGTCCATCGAGACGCGGCGGAGTGCCGGTCTTCAGGCGGCAGCCGCGCAGGCCAAGCGCCTTCAGCGATTCGCCCAGCAGAACCGCGTTGGGCTCGCCGCTACGTCCGGCAGGATACTGTTGCTCGCCGCAGTGGATCAGTCCGTTCAGAAATGTTCCGGTGGTGATGATGACGGCTTGCGCGGAGACGGTGCGCCCATCACGCAGCCGAACCCCAGTTATCAGTTGTCGGTTGTCAGTTGTCAGTGAAGAAGGCGCTGCCGACTGAGAACTGACAACTGGCAAGTGACCACTGACAACTTCTTCAACAATCAACTCCGCCACTTCGGCCTGCTTGATATGAAGGTTCGGCTCCGACTCCAACAACTCGCGCATCTTCAGCCGGTACTGCTGCTTGTCGCACTGCGCTCGCGGAGACCATACCGCCGGCCCGCGCGAAGTGTTGAGCAGACGGAACTGGATGCCGACCGCGTCCGTGACCTCGCCCATGATGCCGCCTAGGGCATCGACCTCGCGCACGAGGTGCCCCTTGGCGATTCCGCCGACAGCGGGATTACACGACATCTGCGCGATCAGATCGACGTTAAGCGTGAACAGCGCGGTCTTGAGGCCCATGCGCGCCGCGGCCATGGCCGCTTCGCATCCGGCGTGCCCGGCGCCGACCACAACCACGTCGTAACTTTCGGTGAATGATGACGACTGCAAAGGCAAACTACCCCACAAGGCCGCCGATGCGACCGAATAAATCTATTCTAGCGGAGATCGTGAACATTGCCCCGGCATGGGCAGGCCGCGGAACAGGTCCAGGAAAGCTGGTCCCTCTGCTCGGACGCCGCAGCGACCTCGGTCAGGGGTGACAAACAGTAGAGGGTTGCAAGCGCCCTGAGATGATCAAAGAAATTCATGATTCACCCGGTTCCGCTTCGGAACTCCCTCTCAATATCCGTTCACATTCGGAACTCTGATCTTCGCCCGCGCGAAGCCGTGCGCCCCACACTCTGCACTGTTTTGCACATCGTTCAGTGCTCGTTTCGGCCCGCCCCACTCAAGCCACGGTTTTCACGTCATTTGCGTCGGCCAAACAATTGGCGGCTGGCGTGCCCTTATAGAAAACGATTGTCCGAACTCACCCCAGTGCATTCGGCCATGACGAGGAGAAAAAGAAAAAGGAGCCTTGTTATGAAGAAGAATGTTCTGGGAATCCTCGCGATCCTATGTTGCACTCTTGCTCTTACTGTTTGCTCGCAAGCTGACGCCATCAACTTCAACTACTCCGGTGACGGAGTCACCGTCAGCGGCACGCTGTTTGGCACCAGCAACGGAAACGGCACCTGGGCCGTAACCGGCATCGCCGGCACGTATAACGGAACTGCGATCGGCGGTATCGTGCCCTTGGGCGCAGATCCCAGCTACATCTACAACAATCTGCTCTACTACCCAGCCGATCCGCTGTTCGTGGATAACGGCGGCATCCTTTTCAATGTGCCCGGCGTCGGCGATGTGAACTTGTACTACGATCCCAGCTTTGGGTACGGCAACATCACTGGAGATCTGGGCAGCGGTTTCGTGACCACGCCCGTGGCCGTGGATTTTTCCGCGTCCGCGCCTGAACCCGGCACTTTGGCACTGGTTGGAACCGGCATTCTAGGCATGCTGGCAATTTATCGTCGGCGCGCGGCGAACTTGGCGTCCAACCGGAGTCGGTAACAGCGTACTGCAGTACGGGAAAGGCGCAGGGCCGTTAACAGGCAGGGCGGCTTCTGCGCCTCCTCCGTTTTTGCGCGGAATCACACGATTGAAAAGATCGACTATTCTTCTTTTGGTTTTATCCGCGTGATCCGAGTAGATCCGCGGTTGCTCTTCCTTTACGCCCGCTCAAACGCGTGCTTGGCGTGCAGATCTTCCAGGGCGCGATCCTTGAGGGAACGAAACGCCTGCGCCTGGGCGAGCAAACCGTCCGTCGCGCGGGCGTAATCGCCCGCCAGTTCGACCATGCCGCGTGACGCCAGACCTTTCGCCGCAGCCAGCAGTTTGTCCACCATGTTCGGATCCGCTGCGCCCAGATATTGAGCGTCGCACGGATCGGCGATCATCACCGGCTCACGCTGCTGCCCGCTCAACCAGAAAACCTTGCGCCCCACAAACTCTTCCACCTGCTGCGGCGTGGCGTGCCAGAAACGAAACTGCTGATCGCGAATGCTGTAGCAGCGGCTCGACACTGGCACTGGCTGTCGCTTACTCGACTTCAGCAGTTCCAATTGCTTATCGTCGAGCGCTTTGCGCGCGGTGTTGATGGAGAGCCAGAACGCCACGTCACTGTCGAGCGAGGGCAACACCTCGCGGATCGTCTGCGCCAGATTCAACGCGATGTCGGCATATAACGGCCCACCATCGGCCAAGCGCAGCGTCCCGTGCAGTACATACCAATCGCTGCCGCCACCGGAGTGATGAAACGGCCATTGCAGCTCGATGTGCACCGGCATGCCGTGCAGCGTAACGCCATCGAAAGTCTTGTGTGTGTCCATCGGAAACCAGCCATTGAAGATCGCAAACTATAGTGACACATCAGTAGGCGAAATGGAGAGATGTTGATTTACGAATCTGGTCAGCGTGTGGGACGAATCGCCCGGCTATAGCGATCGCGAACGTGCAGCCTTCGCCTGGGCCGAGTCGGTAACCAGGGTGAGTGAAACTCACGTGCCCGACGATGTGTACGCCCCGGCACGCAAGCATTTTTCCGAGGAAGAGCTCGCCAAGCTGACGCTCGCCTTAATCGCCATCAATGGATGGAACCGCCTTTGCATCTCGTTCCGCTTCGAGCCGGGGCACTATACACCAGGACAGCACCAAACCACTAAGACTCGTGCCGCCTGAGGTGGGCCTGGGTGAGTCGGGCGTTGCCCTGCCGGATACGGATTCACCCAGCAATTTGGAGCTCTTCGCAGCACTCATCTCCGAGTTTGGCTGGGAACACTCTCCAATCATCAGAGCGGAACAAATCGCGATTCAGCTCGATCCTAATCTGCACCGCTAGCGAGGCCCCGTCGCCCCATACATCAAGCGTGCATTTGCTTTCGTCACAGCCACCCGTGCTTGCTGTCACCGCTTCGCATGCACACCCAAGAGCAAACTGAGATGGGCTCGGCGTAAACCCGGAACGCAGCCGGTAGATGTCCGATGTCCCCAAGGAGAACTAACTATGGCTAACAGACCAAGATCAGGAACAGTCGTACATAAGGAAGGAAATTTCTTCCTCGAGGCGGAAGGCAAGCTCACGCCGATTCCGGTCAGTCCGAACTTCCAGCCAGGAACCTTGAAGGAATTGGTTGGCAAGAAGGTTGAGGTACTGTACACGGAACCAAGAAGCTTCGTGGCTGGATTGGTGGGCGGGCGCGTGCCCATTCTATGCTACTTCCCGGTCGATCCGTGGTTCAGTGTAGTGGACGAGGGAGCGCGTCTCAATGTCGCGAAGCAATTCCTTAACGAGGGACTGATAAGCCAGGAAACCTTCGGAAAAATTGCCGGCGAGCAGTAATCCCTAACGCTAAATTTGTCCTTAATCTAATCTGAGCGGCTTTGTAACTGTTGGTAGGAACGTTGGTAATTTATGAAGTCAACCCCAGACGACTTCGAAGTAAGACCCCTCCCTAAGAGCTTCGTTATCGAACTGACCAAGCGCTGTAACAATCACTGTCTCTACTGCTACATGGCAGAGGGGCCTTCGGCGCAGGACTGCGAGCGTGATCGAAGCAGCGAGATGAACGCCCAAGAGGTGACTGACGTTATTGGGAAGCTGTGTGACGAAGCTCCCGTGCAATCGATCGCTTTGTCTGGGGGTGAGCCGCTATTGCGAGAGGATCTCCCCGAGATCCTCTCCTTCATTCGCAGTAAGGGAATAGCCCCCATCGTCATCACTAATGGGACGCTCTTAACAGAGGAACGGCTTGCATCTTTGGGCACGGATGTTACCTACGAGATCACTCTGCTCAGTTATCGTCGCGAGGTGCACGACCGGCTGGCGGGACGTCGGGGAGCCTGGGACGCCGCAGTTGACGGTATGGCGAATGTCCGGCACGCCAAAGGCAATTTCGTAACTGTGTTTGTAGCAACCAAACTCAACAGTGACGATGTGGGCAAAACCGCAGAACTGGCTCTTGCCTTGGGCGCGACCGGCTTGATGTATAACCGCATGAACCTGGGCGCACACAACATTCGCAATGCCGATCGCTTGCTGCCCACCGCCGCCACCATACGCGAAAACCTGGACACGTTAGAGGAGCTGAGTGCACGGTACCAATTGCCGGTGGCAGTCGCGGTGGCGATTGAACCTTGCGTGATCGACACACGAAAATATGAACATATCCATTTTGGCTGGTGCCCACTGGCGGGAGAAGGATCGTACTTCACGATCGATCCGCAAGGAAATGTGCGGATTTGTAATCACTCCGGCGTTATTCTGGGTAACCTGAAGACGGACCGCTTCACTGACATCTACTACAAGCATCCTTATGTCCGCGCTTTTCGCGATACTTGGCCTGCCGAGTGCGAGAGGTGCGAGCCGGAACTTAAGGCCATCTGCTGCGGAGGCTGCAAAGCCGCGGCCGAACAGTGCTACGGCAGCCTCGCAAGAGTCGATCCTTTTGTGACCATAAGCCGGCAGGCAAACTGAGCGTGTAGTTCGCTGTGATCTGAATCGAAAAAGATTTCTGCTTCTC
>CAVPUX010000002.1:0-520000 GCA_963709045.1 uncultured Acidobacteriaceae bacterium
AACATGCCGAATCCTAAGTAGCCAGGTGCGGCGAGGAACGAGCCTCGCAGAAAAATAGAGTCGGCAAAAGTGAAAGTGCAGGCGTTTTGCTTGCGCCTTCTCGCTCTCGTAAGAAGATCTGCAAGTCCCCTAAACTACTATTCGTCAATAAGTTAGCTCCTGATTTCTGTCCCAACATTTCCCCAACAAATTCCTTACCTGTTTTTAACTCCCTCTTTAGGACTTCCAACTGGCTGCATTGCTACTTTGCACTCGTGGCCGGTGATTGGCTCAGGGGCTGAGAGCAGAAGAAAGTGAACTGGCTTTCACCCTGGGCACATCGGCAGCAAATCAGTTTTCGGCCGCCGCCGCAAACACACTTAAAGAGGAGAAACACCATGAAACGCTTTGCCTTCACCCTGTCCTTGGCCGTACTGCTCTCCACCGCGATGTGGGCGCAGTCCTACAGCTTCCAGACCGTCAATTACCCTGGCGACACCTTTACCCAGTTGTTGGGCATCAACAACAGCATGCTGATCGCCGGTTATCACAACGTAAACGAGAACTCGGGATTCACTCTTCACTTGCCTTCGAGCTTCCTCAACGAAAACTATCCAAACTCGATGATGACCCAGGTCATCGGCATCAACAACAATGGCTATACCGATGGTTTCTACGTTGACAACAACGGTGCGACCCACGGCTTCTATAACGTAAGAGGCGGAAGCGCCACGGGTAAGTTCACTAAGGTCGATTATCCTGGCACGCCTTTCAACCAGTTGCTCGGCCAGAATGATCTGGGTCAGGCGTCAGGCTATTACAGCTTGAGCCCGGACAACACCACGCCCGACTTTCCTTACGTGTACGACGAATTGGGGGGCGGTGTTTTTCAGGTAATCACCATTCCCGCCGCCGTCGGAGGCGCGCAGGCCACCGGCATCAACAACTCGCAGCAAATCTCCGGGTTCTACATCGACGCCCAAGGCACGAACCACGGGTTCCTGCTGAACTTCGGGCTGTTGGTGACGCTCGATGCCCCTGGTAGCACCTTCACCCAGGCACTGGGCCTGAACAACCGCGGACAAGTGGTCGGCGACTACATGGACGCGGGTGGCAATACCCACGGCTTCGTGTGGACCAACTCTGCCGGTTTCGTCACCGTCGACGATCCCAACGGTATCGGTACGACCGTCGTCAACGGCATCAATGACGCAGGCGACCTTGTCGGGTTCTACGGCACGTCTCCGATAAACAGCGGATTCGTCGCCACCCCGCGATAAGGCCTGACCCTCGTAGCAAACACCTTACCCCGTCCCCAAAGTGGGACGGGGATTTTTTTGGGCCGGCACAAGGAAATTATCAGTTGTGTAGTGACTCGGACAGGCTTACCAGATTTTGCGGGACTACATGAATGAAGCCGCCACGCGGGCTGTCAATGTCCGCTATGAGCAGGAACGCGATGGAGGCGACCAGCGGTAGCACAAAAAGCAGCCTGGCTTTTGGCTTCTCGGTATGGGTGCCATAGCCGACCATCAGGTTGCAGCAGACGGCGATCGCGATCATCAAACTCCAAGCCGACGTCGGAATGCGGTTCCACCATGCGGCCTGCGTGTATCCCTGAGAGTTCAACACGTCGTTCATACCCGCGACTGCGAGGGCGATTACAGGTGTGGGTTGCGCCAGGGCTGGGACCTGCACCGCGGACCACATCTCCGATTGCAGTTGAGTGGTGTCAGAATTGATCTGGCTAAGCTCGTGCTGATTTCGCGTTTGATAGAACGCGATCCGCAAATCGAGATACTTCCTGAGCTGGGCATGCACCGCAGCCGCATTCGAGGCTGGCAGCAGGTCGGCGCGGACATACTCCGTGCCAATCGCATTGGCCTCGGCTTCCTCGTAATTCTTGCGCAGGTCATAGCGAGCGGTAGCCATCGAGAAACTAAATCCGATGATGAGTGCCAGGAGCGTCAAGGTAGCGGTCTGCACGAGGGCAAAATCTTCTCGCTCGTCGTCTTTCAGGGGGCGGCGCCGGCGGAAGGCAGCTCCAATCTGCGCCGAGAGCCACAGTACGACCAGCACGAAAAAGAAGAAAGCGCGGGGATAATTCAACATGGGGTGTGCTCCTTCGTCAGTGTCAACTTAGCCGATGCCTAGGACTGTCAATCACTCTCGCGATTCTGGGGATCGATCTCAACCTGTATCCATTATGGCCTAGGGCGATTTAGGAAACGACCTCTAGGAACAGCCACGTCGCTGGGTTAAGTGCATGATAGCGTCCTTTATCATGCGCTACCGCGGTTGGCAAGCCCGCGAGTGCAGTGTGTGGACAATCGCAAACCTGTCCGCAATCCGGACGCTATTCTGTGCCTGAAGCCCTGCTCGAGGCCGTGAAAGTTCGCAATTCCCGAGCCTTTGGAAGCTTGATACTCTTAGTCTCTGCCCGCTTGGAGTCGTTGGTACTCTGTAAATGGTGCGCTGCAGGTAAAGAGAATGGGACGAATCGAGAAAACTGTGTTCATCTGTTATCGTCGGGCGAATGCTCCATGGGCCCTCGCCATCTTCCAGAACCTGACAAACCATGGCTATGACGTCTTCTTCGATTTTACGGGCATCGGCAGCGGCGATTTCGAGCGTGTCATCCTAAACAACATTAATGCACGTGCGCACTTTCTTGTTCTGCTGACCCCTTCGGCGTTAGAGCGCTGCAACGAGCCGGGCGACTGGGTGCGCCGAGAAATTGAGACTGCTCTCGATAGTCAGCGCAATATTGTGCCGCTCACATTGGAGGGGTTCGATTTTAGTACGCCTTCTGTAGCGAACCACCTCAAGGACAAGTTGGCCGGTCTTAGACGCTACAATGCGCTGCCCATCCTCGCGGAATACTTCTTTGAAGCTATGAATAGGCTACGCGATGTCTATCTAAGTACTCCATTGGATGCTGTGCTGCACCCGGCCTCGGCCCCGGCGCGCCAGGCGGCAAAAGAGCAACAAACCGCAGCTGGCAACGCCCCCATAGTGGAGAAGAAAGAGTTGACGGCACAGGAATGGTTTGAGCAAGGGGTCGAGGCTGCCACTGTAGATGAGAAGTTGCGCTGTTTTGCAGAGGCCATTCGGTTACAGCCTGCACTCTCATACGCTTTCTTACAAAGGGGACTCGCGCGAAGACACAAAGGCGACCTCGACGGGGCGGTCGAGGACTTTGACCAGGCTATTCGGCTGAACCCAAGTGACAGTTCAGGCTTTATGTTGAGGGGGCTTGGAAAGAGAGACCAAGGCGACTTGCACGCCGCGCTGCAAGATTATGACTTGTTGATCCGGTTGAATCCCACTGCATTCGCTTTCAGCGTCCGTGGGGCGATGCGTTTCGCTCAAAACGACCCATCCGGCGCAATCCAGGACTACACGGAGGCCATCCGTTTGAACCCCGACGACCCAGAGACCTTCTTCAAGCGGGGATACGCACGCGCTTCTGAGGGTGACCTGGTCGGCGCAATCCAGGACTACACGGAGGCCATCCGTTTGGACCCCAACGACCCAGAGATCTTCTTCCAGCGAGGGTATGCACGCTCTTCCAAGGGTGAGCAGGACGGCGCAATCCAGGATTACACGGAGGCCATTCGATTGAAGCCCGACCACGCAGGGACCTTTATTTTACGGGCCATCGCACATGATTCGAAAGGCGACCCGGATGGCGCAATCCAGGATTTCACGGAGGCCATCAGACTG
This sequence comes from uncultured Acidobacteriaceae bacterium, assembly GCA_963709045.1. Lineage (GTDB taxonomy): Bacteria > Acidobacteriota > Terriglobia > Terriglobales > Acidobacteriaceae > Bog-257. Next base: position 3,706 of record CAVPUX010000002.1, read on the forward strand.
AACCCCAACGACGCAGATGCCTTCGGACTCAGGGGGGCTGCACGTCATATCAAAGGCGACCTCGACGGCGCAATCCAGGATTTTACGGAGGCCATCCGACTGAACCCAAATTCACCGAACATCTTCGAGAGACGCGGATTAGCACGGCAGGCCGAGGGGAACCTGGACGGCGCAATCCAAGATTTCACGGAGGCCATCCGACTGATCCCCGATCGGCCGGGCATCTTCGGGAGACGTGGATTAGCGCGGCAAGCCCAGGGGGACCTGGGCGGTGCAATCCAGGATTTCACAGAGGCGATTCGACTGGACCCTGACTGCTCCGATGCGTTTGAGCTGCGGGCGCGCGCCCATCAGGCCGACGGGGATGTGGACCGCGCGTTGCGGGATCGTATGGAGAACGAAGAGCTTCGACGGAAACATAAATGGTCCCAATGACCGAGATTCAATCGTGCTGCTCGCGCGGAAACATCGTTTGCAGCGCTGCGTACATGCTCGACTTGGGATTCAAATACTTGAAGAGCTCCGCATTGTAGGACGCACAGTACGGCACGCCGGGAACCACCCCATAAATAATGCTCGGATCTTTATAGGGTGTGGCGGCCGATGGAATACCTTGAGGCCGAGTGGGATCCATGGTTTCTACAGAGACTACTCCATCCGGTAACGGCACGACCGAGGTGTTGGGGCCATTGGGAGTCTTATCGTTTTGAATGATCTGGTGCGCCGCGATTGCATACGAGCGCGACTTCGCCGCCGGAGTTCCTTCCGCGACCGCCGGATCAACGTTAGTTACAGCCATCGAGATTGAGTAGTCGCTGTTGAGGTAAACCTCGAAGGTGCGGAACTGTTGCGGAAAGTCCCGGAGCGACGAAGTTTCAACCTGCCAGAAACCGCTTTCTGGACCTCGGCCAGCCGAGGGCGGAAACGCTTTCACCGTGTTGAGATGACGATGCCCGGCGATCCACATGAGGAGGTTCGGAGTGTTTTGCAGGGCCGCGACTAGTCCGGTCAGGGACACAGCATTTCTCTGTGTGGCATTTGGATCACGAGCAGGTTCCCACCATTCGACCTCAGATCCAATATTTGCCACCGCGATGGGCACATGCGCCGCAACGATCATGAGCTGATTGTCCGCCTGCCCAGCGGCGAGTTCAGCCTGCAGCCAATTCCAGCGCGCCGCGTCGAGAAAACCATGGCCATGAATATCGTGCGAGCCATCGGTCTCCGATTGGGTATCGTCGATCACAATAATTTTGAGCGGTATGTCGGACTTGGGCACGAAGCTATAACAGGCAAAGCCTCTCTCCCAGTTGGGGTCGTTATAGTCAACCAGGTTAAACCCGTGTCCCGCTGGATTCGTGGTCGTCTTGAAGAATTCGTCGATCCATTCCGTTCTCAACAGCGAGCGACGATTGGGATCGGCTGCGACCACCGGGGGCGCCGAGAACTCACCAACACGCCCTGCATTCTGGATATCGCCGCGAAGAGTCGAGCCGTCGAGTGTACCCATATAGAACGACCGTTCCTTCAACTTCGACGTGTCGAACAGGCATGGGAACGTTGTCTTCGACGGGTTGGGGATGAGGATATCTCCGGTCGCCCAAATTTTATTGCTGATAAATGCCTCTCGAATGCCAAGACTGGGATCAGCGTCAACCGGAATTGAGCCCAGCCAGAAATGATCATGGTTACCGAGCACTTGATACCACGGAATCGATTTATCAAGGCCAGCGGCCTTGTAAGGTTTCTGGTAGTCGATGGTCGTGGCCCCGAGATGCGCACCGGAGCTGGGAGAGATCACCTTGCCGTCGATGACATCGAGATACCACCTGAGCTCGTTGAACTGGGTGCAGTTGCAGGTGTCACCCAGAGAGATGCCGAAATCGAACGGACTTTGTTTGTGCAGCGCGTTCACAGTCTGTATGGCGGCGTCAAGAACATGGGTGGTGTACAACATGACCGGCGAGTAGATCGATGTCTCGTTGCCGGCATGAGCAGGATCCTCTTGTTGCAGATAAATCAACTGGTTCGGTGCTTCCTTGTCGGTGATGTGAATGTCACTTATCGCGAAGAAATTGAGCAACCGGTGAATGCGGGTGAGCGATGCGGCGGTGGCAGAATAACCGGCGGGCATGATATCGAACCGCCGCACGCAAGGCAGTCCGCCGCCGAACGTATAGGCACCGTAACCATATTTGCCGTACTCGGAGATCTGTGAGAGTTCGGTTTGACAAAGGCCGGTACCTGAATTCGCAGCTGCAACTTTCGCCGGCATGGGAAAGGACAACATCCTTTCGAGCGTGGTGGCGGCATGGGGTGCAATCTTGTATTCGGTGAGGGTGTGATCGAGGAGTGCGCGGTATCCAGTGCCCAATCCGCCGAGGTAGATGCCTGCGACCGTGCCGGCTGAGCACTTCACGAAATCGCGACGGGTGATGCGGTGGATGAGACTCAATTCGTCGCTAGCCAATATCCTGCTGCTGCTCTTGCACTCGTCGTTGGTCATGGTGCTCCCTTTGTGCGGATGGTTGGGTCCTCGTTGCCAAGAATCCTGTTGCGATGAAGGGATCTCCGGTTTTGTGGAGTAAGGACGAGCTTTTCGTCACTTCTCCTCGGGAGACTGCCCCGACCCTTGAGGCCTCTGATTAAGTCATTTCGAAGTCCCGCGGGGGCTGAAGCCTGCGGCATTTCAGGCACTTACGGACGGCCTGAAGGCCGTCCCCTTCAAAACGACAACTTAATCAAAGCTTCCTTAGGAGTTATCGGGATTTCACTAGGATTTCTTGACGGTCTCACCACAGAGAGGGAGTAAGTCGTATGAAATGTGCGGAGTGAGTAACCTTTGGATGGCCACTCTGCGTTCGAAAGACAGGGTTTGGAGCAGTTGGGTCGGAAACCTTTCCGACCCTCCGCTAGTTGTAGTTACTTCCGCGAGGCCGGTGGCACCAAGCCGTTGGCGCGGTAGTACGCCACCAGCAGACCGTAGTGTTCTGAAGAATGCTGCAGCACACCCAGCCAGGGCTCAATGCTCTTGGTGAGCGACTCGTCGGACACGCCCTTCAGCGTCGCCTCAGAGTCGTCGATTGCCTTCTCCAGCATTGCCACTATGGCCGCCTTGGTCTTGTAGTCTTTGCCATTGACCTCGTCCCACTTCACGTTCTCGCCGCGTCCCGCCTTGGCAGCGTACACGTTGCCGGAAGCCACATGCACGATTACCTCGCCGAAGCTGCGCATCTCGGGCTTCAGACGAAAATTGTATTTGTCTTCTGGAAAGTCCTTGGCCATGGTCAGGATTTGCTTGTCAACACCGATGAAGTAGGCCCGCAGTTGTTGCGGGGTTGTCTTGGGGCTGCTTTGGCTGAGGGCGGGAACAATCGCCAGCAGAATTATCGAGATACCATACAGCGCCTTGCGCAGGGACATCTGCCACCTCCGACTCATGGACGGCGGGCACCAAGTAACGTCACCGGAAAACGCGGCACCCCCAGCTCAGCCGGGAAAGCCCCGTCAATCTCGCGATTACGGATGGCGATGCAGCACGTGGGTGGCAATGTCGGGCCAGAACTCGCGAAAGACGTTGGTAAGGGCGTCGCGACCGATGGCGTATCCGTACTTGACCGCCAGCTTTTCGCCGGTGCGGTCCTGACTGGGATAATAGCTGAGCGAGATGCCCTGAGCGATGGCGCGGCCCAGTAACTCAGAAATATTGAAGCTATTGTGTCCGTGATAATTCGGGGTGACAAGAACCCGAGTCGCCGCGTAGGTGCCACGCTTCCATACCCCGCCCTCGCCCATGGCGTAGTAACGCTCGTCCTGATGAAAAATGGTGGGCAAGACAAAAAGCACCCAGTAATTGCCGTCGGTCTTATCGACTAAGCCGCGCCAGTAATATTGGCCGAAGCCACCCATGCCCTTGCCCAGTTGTGGATGAGCGTCCGTTCCTTCTGCCATGGCAGAGGTGATGCCCACGAAAATGAACGAGGAGTAGTCGAAGCTGTTCTGGGTGGCCAGGATAAAGGACTGCTTGGGCGTGGGCGGCACCGGGACCGCTCCCGCGCTGACCGCGCGAAAATTTGGCATGACACCGAGAATCCGCTTAGGTTGCTGCTTCGAGGCGGGAACATCCGGTTGGGAAGCACCTTGGCTGGCGGCCTTCGGCGGGCCTGAGGTTTCGCTCTGGGCTGGCGGCGTGGCTGGCTGGCTTTGCGGGTTGCCTGAGGTGGACTGAGTCGCCTGTGACGGCGGGTTTGGTGTTGGAGCAGGATCGCTCTGCTGCGCAAGAGCGCAAGCCGTTGACAAGATGAGTATGATTCCCAGAACTAAACGCAAGAAATTCCTCTCCCCGGCGTGGATTCGCCACAACCTTAAGTCTAACCGCCGGACAATGAGATCTAATTACGTGCAGTGGGAACCCGGTTTCTCACGAAAGGTTTTCTGATCGAAGGGGTTATGGCCGATTAGTGCTCTCAAGGCTGGGGCTGCGACTGACGCGGCGATGATCCTGCGCTGTCAAACCCGACTGGTGCTCCAGCCCGAGCGCAGCTGCTGCGAGTTATCTTGGGACTGCTCTGTCTGAAAGCGGGAGCAATCGCCAGCAGAACTATCGAGATACGGTACAGCACTTTGCGCAGGGACATCTGATAAACTCCGGAGTACGATCCGCCATCACAGTACGAAAGTATGAACTACAAGTTGAAGCCTTCCACCCAACTCTTATTCTGTATTTTCTGTATTTGTGGTTTGTTTTCGAGCTCTGCGGTTGCCCAGCGGGCATTTCCAGCAGAACTGGCCACGCCCGCAGCGGCACAGGCATCGGCGCCCATCGAAGTGGCAGAAACACAGGCATTTGCCCTCATGGACACGGGAGCATCCGGTGGCGAGCCGCAGTCTGACCGGCAACCTCAGGGAAGCGTCAGTGGAACCGTTGTCGATCAGGCTGGAGCCGTCGTTGTTGGCGCGAACGTGCGACTCACCATTAAGGATCAAGGTCAGAAACAGGATGTGTTGTCGGGCGACAATGGACAGTTTTCCTTCTCCAATCTTGCTCCTAGCCCTTTCCAGCTCACGGTTAGCGCCCCCGGGTTTGAAGCCAAATTGGTCTCCGGAATTGTGAACCCAGGCCAGGCTTTTATTGTTCCCCCGATCGTGCTTACGGTTGCCTCCACCTCAACGGATGTGACCGTCGGACTCTCGGAAGCTGAAATTGCTCAGGTAGAGGTTAAAGAGCAGGAGAAGCAACGCGTACTTGGCATCTTCCCGAACTTTTACACCACCTATGTACCCGATCCCGCGCCGTTGGCTCCGAAGCAGAAGTTCTCGCTGGCCTGGAAATCGGTCACTGACCCTATCAGCATTGTCGGCGTCGGATTTCTGGCCGGTATCTATCAGGCCAGTGATGAGCTAGGCGGATACGGGCAGGGTGCGGCAGGCTACGGCAGGCGTTTCGGCGCGCTTTACGGCGACGTCTTTTTTGGCACGTTTATTGACAGCGCGATTCTGCCATCGTTGCTGAAACAAGATCCACGCTACTTCTACAAGGGCACGGGCACGAAGAAGGAGCGATTTTTGTACGCGATCCGCAACGCGGTGATCTGCAAGGGAGACAATAAGAAGTGGCAGGTGAATTACTCGACAATTGTCGGCAGCTTTGCCACGGCCGGGCTCTCCTATACCTACTATCCCGCCAGCGATCGCAGTGGGACTTTGCTGGTGGAGACTGCGCTGATCAGAATTGCCGAAGGCAGCGTTGCCGGTATCTTCCAGGAATTTGTCATTCCGCATCTAACGCCGCGTCTGAAGAGCCACCCAGCGCCGAAGCCGTGAGGCATGTGGCATCAAGATGCGTAGACCGGGCGGCAGGACGCCCGTCAAACGCTCAAGTGCGCGCCCGGTTGCTCCGCCACGATCTCCACGCTGGATGTGATGGCAATTGCGGGAATCAGAGACCGATAGACCGGACACTTTTGCGCATACACACCGTGTACGCGCTCCACGGCGTCACGCACGGCAGCCGGATCGTCAGCTCGCAGACTGTGGGTCACATGCACCCGCTTGATAATCAACACACCGCCCTCGTCCTCGACTTCACCGCGAACTTCGCAACTGAGGCGGCCATCTTTAGCGTCGATTTTGCGCGCATCCAGCGCGCCGGCAAAGGTGCCGAGCATTCAACCGCCAAGGGCCGCGATGACGTAGTCGATGGTAGCAGCGTGGGACTCGGGCAGGCGACTCTCGTCGATGCCATAGTGTTTGGCAATACCGCCGTGCACGCTGAACATTACCGGCTGCGGTTCGCCCGGCAGATAGGCCCGGCGTAATGGACCCTTGATGCGCTCGATGCGCACGTTGGATATGTAGGCGACTTCAGACATGGATGCCTCCGGTGTGGCAGAAGATTTTACGCGCATAGGCAGGCAAACGCGCGCGACAGCACCCGGTTCAGGCCGATCTCAATCTGTAATGCACTGACCGCGACTACTTGAGGACCTGAAGCCGTTGGCTGGCCATTTGGCCCGCGGCGGTGGAAGGATTTTCCTTCGCCAGTTGCTGATACAGCGCGCGCGCCTGGTCCGTCTGATGATCTTCCTCATACAGCGAGGCCAACAGGAATTGCGCCGAACTCTTGCTCACGGAAGTGGTCGGATGATCGGCGAGCTGCTTGTAGACTTCGATGGCCTGCGGATCGCGATTGGTGTTGTGATAAATGGAGGCCAGCGCCAACTTTGCCAGGCTGGCAACCTCTTTGTAACGGCTGTCCGCGACATCTTTCAGGGCCTTCTCGGCGCCCGCCGTGTCGCCCATATCGTTCAGAGTAATTCCCTGGAAGTAACGGGCCACACTCGATGACTGCGTGAGGCTGTACTTGTCGGCGATGCGGGTGAAGTCGGCGTTGGCGGCCTTGGCACGCTCCTGTGAGGAGCCATAGCTCAACATGTCGGGCGTGGCGGGTGTGCCGGCAGGACGAATGGGAGCGTCATACTTCTCAATGGCTCCCGCCAGTTCGCTCTTGGCCTGCTGGTCGCGATAGTTGATGAAGGCCCAACCCCCAATTACGAGGGCGATAACCACCACTACGGCCACCACGACAGCGGTGACCGTGGAGCGGTTCTCTACCGCCCAGGAAATGGTTTCGGTGGTCGATGTCCGGAATGAATCCTGCTTAAGTTGATGTCGAGTGTAACTGCGCACGAATGGTCCTTATCTGGTGTGTCACAAGGTGGGAAAAGCGCAAGTTTAACAGGCAGGCGAAGAGGGGGTCAAACGGGGAACCGAAGGCAAGTCGTCGAAACACACTACCTCGGCGGCGCCAGCCACGCCGATCCTGCTACTAAAGTTACATTGAGGTTCGAATCCCTTTGCCGGATAATCTGAGTCCTAACCTCTCGGAAATGCCGTAGCTTGAGGCATTCGTTGACGGCCACACTCACTCGGCTATGACCTTTTCCGTTACGTCAAGGAGGGTCCCCCTGTGAACGCACGCGCCACCGTCTCTTCGTCGCTCTTCGTTTGTCTGAAGCCGTTTAATCTCGTACTGGTTCTACTCGCGTTACTTAGCGGCGCTGTCTGCAAAGACGCTCCGTCTCGCGACGACACAACACCGCGACCTGCTGCGCCAAAGGCCGAAGCTCGCCTGCCACAAGTACCGCAGCAGGCACTCGGATCCATTTGACCCTGCCGGCTGCGAATCAGATGTTGCAGGGACAAGGGCTGGTGTTCATCGAGAACCGGGGACAGTTTGACAGCTCGCGTGAAGTTCCTCGTCAAGGGCAACGGCGCAAACCTGTGGCTGACGAATGACGGCATCGTGTTTGACCTTCAGCGGCCGGCAGCCAAGCAGGATTCGGCGGCAACGGCTGAAAAGGGTGGCGCCGTCACAATCACACTCGCTCGAGCTCGCAGCACTTCGACCCTCGCATGAAATCGGACCCGCCTCCGATGGAGAGGTTGGTTTTCAAGCAGAAGCTAGTCGGCCCCAATCCGAACCCGACCATCGAGGCCCGCGATCCGCAGCCCGGCATCTACAACTATTTCCCCACTTCCGATCCTGACACGTGGCGCACGCACGTTCTCGCGTACAAGGAGGTCGTGTACCGCGACATCTGGAAAGGAATCGATCTCAAGCTATTCGCGAATGGGCCAAATCTGGAGGAAGAGTTCGTTGTTCATCCGGGAGCAGACGCAAGCGCGGTTCGGCTGGCGTATGAAGGCGTTCAGGGGCTCACGGTCGGCGATGATGGCTCTTTGAAAGTTGCGACTGCGTTTGGCGACATAGTCGAAACCAGTCCCCGCATATACCAGGAAATCGCAGGGAACACCGTCCCACTCAGCGGAAGCTTCAAAGTTGGAGCCCAGAATTCTTACACCTTCGAGGTCGCCAAACGAGACGAACAAGCGGACCTAATCATCGATCCCACTGTCATTTATTCGAAGCCCGGCCACAGCAAGAAAACGGATCAAGGCGCTCCTTCTCTATTCCAGCTTTCTAGGCGGAAGCCAATACGACATAGGCCTCGCAATAGCCGTCGATAACGCCGGAAATGCCTATGTTACCGGTCAGACTAATTCTACTGATTTTCCCACGACTCCGGGAGCCTTTCAAGGAAGTGGCACCGGTGTATTCGTCACCAAGGTAAATGCGCTCGGCAGTGCGCCACTCGTCTACTCCACTTATTTAGGCAAAGGCGCTAGGGCATGGGGACTTGCAGTCGATTCCTCAGGAGCGGCCTATGTCGCAGGCAGTAATGCCAATCCCGGTTTTCCAATAACAGCCAGCGCATTTCAGAGTTGCGCCGGCTCAGCCTTCCTCACTAAGTTAACGCCGGGCGGCGATGCCCTCACTTACTCGACGTGTTTTGGCTACGGAACGATAGCCTATGCTGATGCTGTTGATACAAGCGGCAAAGTCTACCTGACGGGCTCCTCCGGCACACTGCCGACCACACCAGGAGCCTTCCAATCCTCCCTCAAGGGCGATGCTTCGAGCGCTTTCTTAACAGTAATTGACACATCAGCCGCTGGTAGCGCATCACTGATTTACTCATCATACTTCGGCGGTACCCCTAATGATGTTCTATACGGAGACCAAGGAGTTGGGATAGCTGTTGACGCCTACGGTAAGCCTTATTTGACGGGCTATACCACCTCGTTTGATTTTCCTATAAGTCTCGGCGCTTTCATGACGACATATCCTGGAGCGGGGTGCCTCTCAGGCTGCTTGAACTTAGGTTTGCTGCCCTCAGCATTTGTGGCCAAGTTCGATCCCTTGGCATTTGGGTCAGCTTCTCTCATCTATTCCACGTTCCTTGGAGGTTCCGCCGGCACGGTAGGGAATGGATTAGCAGTTGATTCGCTGGGCAACACATACGTCACCGGAACCACAGGCTACTATTATGGATATCCTAACGTAAATAATCCATTTCCCACAACGCCGGGCGCCTATCAGACGGTGCCAGACAGTAACGATGCCTTCGTAACCAAGCTAAATGCAGCTGGTAACGGTCTGATCTATTCCACACTGCTGGGCGGTCCGAGTCCCTCATCATATGAACAATGGGCGAACGGCATTGGACTTGATGTCTCGGGAAATGCATACGTGACCGGCCCGACTACCAGTGGTCTGTTTCCCACCACCCCTGACGCTTATCAGCCGACTGATCCAAACTCGGTTTTGGGGCATGCGTTTGTAACAAAGCTAAACAGCACCGGCGCTGGGCTTCTTTATTCCAGCTATCTTGGCGCTGCCATGGGGGAGCAGGAACATACGGAATGGCGGTGGATCAAGTCGGAGACGCCTATGTGACCGGCAGATACCGAGGCGATTGATTTCCCGGTAACCTCATTCGCCTTCCAGCCACTTTACGCGGGAAATGGTGATGCATTCGTCACCAAGTTTCCGATCGGCGCGCCGGGGGACTCTCGATTACTGGCGATCTTGCCAAACCAGGCGGCAATGCGCGGTAGCGTAAGCCCCAGATCATTGTCGGCAGGCTTTCACCCGGCGCGACTGTACAACTCGCTGCGGCGGGAGCCAATGTGCACTGGGACAGAACTACGAGCGTGAGTGCGAAGGGCAGAATTATCGACACCACCTTCGACTTAACATCAAGCTCTCCGGGAATCTGTGATGTCATAGTCACCAATCCGGACTGAGCTCCGCGACACTCCCCAAGGCTTCACGGTTCAGCTGGGCGGCGCAGCAAACATCTCGGGTCCAAAAGATCGGTCCGCAGCAATTCAGATCCGCGTCTAATACGCCTACTTGATGGTACAGCACTGTACCGTTGATGCATTGACGTACCACTCTGGATCTCGGAATACCGAGCGAGACATCTGACGTCCAGGCTAATCCATTCCTCCTGACGTTTTGGATGAGTCATTTACGTGCAACTGTCGACCGCCAGATATACAGCGGCCGCCTCAAGATATCGGCATGGTCAACCGTTCTCTGATACATCGGCATAGGCACGGGAGACCACGTTTATCTATTCCGTTGTGGTAGATCCCTCCACTCCCGCTGGAACAATATTGTTAGACGGTCTGGCTTGCTTTAGTGGCGACTCCACCCAACTGCTGGACAGAAGTGCCAGTGCATGGTCAGTCTTGGCGGGTCACGGGCTGTAGCGCTGTGCCGACATCTGCTCCAGAGTTTGTCGTCCTGCGCAGCGGATTTGGCGACATGCTGCAAGAGACGCCGATTCTTGCAAACCAATCTTAACCAATGTAATGACGGTCTCGGGCTCTGTACGCACAGCCGGACTATCTAATCGATGGTCTAGCTATCCATGACGATGGTTCGGCTGCTTCGGCGCGATCGATCTAGGAAGCTGTGTCTTTGAACTACACAGACAGGTAAGCAATGTTCGCCGAGTGACCCAAACTACCTCGCTGGGCCCCCTGGAGTCGGAACACCGAATGGGTTTCGGGCAACCGCGCTTGCCTTACGTAATTTCATTTTGGTAACGATCCTACGGCCGGGTCGCCGGCACAGCAGGTTGTCGTCACTGAGCCACTGGATCCAAGTATCGATTTCGTCGACCCTACGGTCTGATTTGCCACCAGTTCCATCGTACGAATCCGCCAATTCCACCATTCCGCCGATCCTTCAACCCCGAGCGTTGGAATCGATGAATTCATACCAACTGTCGATCTCCGACCGGTACAAAATCTTGTTCGTAACGTTGGATGCGGCTTCAACCCAAGCACAAACACAATCACTTGGTCATTCAATCGATTGACCCCACGACCGGGTTGCCTCCGACCGACCCGAGGATCGGGTATTCTGCCCCCGGGCGGAAGGCGAGCGGTGTCCTTTGTCGCGAACGCGAGCCAGCCTCGCCAACCGGCACCCAGATCTCCGATCAAGCACGATCGTCTTCGACACAAACCCAGCCGCATGAACACGAATATCTGGACCAACACGCTCGACAACACTCCGCCCGTCAGCCAGGTCACGGCGCTGCCCAGCACAGAACTGTGCTCCAACTTCACCGTGCAGTGGTCCGGCACCGACGTTGGCTCGGGTATTGGGAATTACACAATCTATGTCTCGGATAATGGTGGGTCTTTCACGGCCTGGCAGACGAACACAACTTCGACCTCTGCTGTCTACAACGGGCAGGTCGGTCACAGCTATGGCTTCTACAGCATCGCTCAGGACCTAGTGGGCAACATCGAACCCGGCAAGACCTCAGCCGAGGCCACCACGCAGGTCAACAAGGGCACTATCTGCGGGCCCATCGGGCCTCCAACTCCGCTGGGAGGACGTTGAGACTGCAAAACGGTTGCGCAGCCGAACCTCTGCCCAGGCTAGCGTCTAAAAGACGGACGCGAACCTGGGCCACCAGTTCGAAGTGACGCATGGCTGCCGAATTGATCCAGCCATGCGCAATCCCTAGTTAATTGCGCGAGGGGAAGACGCCAACCAAAGCGATAATCCAGTTAAGAGTAAGGTACGGCGAGCGAATATCGACCGGCTGGCTGCTGCCCGTCGAGCTAACCGCACCGGCGTTAAGCGTCGCATTGGATGGTCCCGCAGCGTAGATGTTCACCGCGGTAGGGCCGGCCGCGCCGGGGGCGTCGCCAGAAACTGGTTCGCTCGTCGTCAACCTACTCGTCCCCACATCGCGGCGATCGTCTGCTGTTGGTCCAGCCCCTGTCGCTGCAAGAATATCCGGATCGTCGCCCTGCGCCCCGCACCACCGCGCAGAAAAGAAAAACCCCGATGCCTCGCATCTACAACCTCTCCGGCCGTTCTGCTTTAGCGGCCGTTACTTAAATGCCAAGGGGGTGAATTATTCTCGTCGCAGTTAATACGACATTTTCTGGTTGCAACAACACCCATTAGCTTGGAAGCTTTGTCTAATGCGCGCCTACGGTCTGTCCGGCGCGGGCAGCGACTTCCAGACCGAACTTCGGCGCGGCGCAACGCCAACAGTGTTGCCTCATAGTCAAGATCGGCGGCGCCCTGGCGCAGAGCCTCTTCGGCCCGGGCCTTCGCCTCCTGTGCGCGCTTGACGTCAATGTCTTCGGCGCGCTCGGCGGCAGCGGCCAGGATGGTCACCTTGTCCGGCAATACTTCGGCGAAGCCCCACGCAACGGCGAGGTGCTGCATCGTGCCCCCCGTCCGATAGCTGATCTCACCAATCTGCAATTCGGTGATGAGCGGCGCGTGTCCCGGCAAAATACCGAGTTCCCCGTTCTTGCCGGGCATCTGAACCTGCTCGGTGTCCTCGCGGACAAGAAGCCGGTCGGGAGTCACGATTTGTAAGTGCAGCGTGTCAGCCATGGCAGATTACGCTTGCGCCTTCATCTTCTCGGCCTCTTCCAGCACCTCGTTGATGTCGCCCTTCATGTAGAACGCCTGCTCCGGAACATCGTCGTGCTTGCCATCCACAATTTCCTGGAAGCTGCGCACCGTGTCGTCGATCTTTACGTAGCGTCCCTTCAGGCCGGTGAACTGTTCGGCCACGAAGAACGGCTGCGAGAGGAACTTCTGTACCTTGCGGGCACGCGACACCGTGAGCTTCTGGTCTTCGCTGAGCTCGTCGATACCCAGAATCGCGATGATGTCCTGCAGGTCCTTATAGCTCTGCAGCACGCGCTTGACGGCCTGCGCCGTGTTGTAGTGCTGCTCGCCGACCACACGCGGATCGAGAATGCGCGAGGTGGAAGCCAGCGGATCGACGGCTGGATAGATGCCCAGCTCGGATATCTGGCGCGAAAGCACCGTGGTCGCATCCAGGTGGGCGAAGGTCGTGGCTGGCGCGGGATCGGTCAAATCGTCGGCCGGCACGTAAATGGCTTGCACCGACGTCACCGAGCCCTTCTTGGTCGAGGTGATGCGCTCCTGCAACTCGCCCATCTCGGTGGCCAGATTGGGCTGGTATCCCACGGCGGAGGGCATGCGGCCCAGCAGCGTGGATACTTCCGAACCGGCCTGCGTGAAACGGAAAATGTTGTCGATGAACAGCAGCGTGTCAGAACCTTCTTCGTCGCGGAAGTACTCGGCAACGGTCAGCGCGGTCAACGCCACGCGCAGGCGCGCTCCGGGCGGCTCAGTCATCTGGCCATAGATCAATGCGGCCTTCGACTTGGACGGGTCCTTGATGTTGACCACGCCCGACTCCTGCATTTCGAGCCAGAGATCGTTGCCCTCGCGGGTGCGTTCGCCGACGCCGGCGAACACCGAGAAACCGCCGTGCTTCAGAGCAACGTTGTTGATGAGTTCCATGATGACGACGGTTTTTCCGACACCGGCGCCGCCGAACAGGCCAATCTTTCCGCCCTTCAAGAATGGCTGGATCAGGTCAATGACCTTCACGCCGGTCTCGAACATCTCCATCGAGGTGGACTGCTCGTCGAACGCAGGCGCCTCGCGATGGATGGGCATGCGTTTGTCGCAGGGCACGGGGCCTAGCTTGTCCACCGGCTCGCCGATGACGTTGAGCACGCGGCCGAGCGTTCCACGGCCGACCGGGACGGTGATAGGACCGCCAAGGTCCAGGGCCTTCATGCCGCGAACCATGCCTTCTGTGGGCTCCATGGCGACGCAGCGGACGCGGCCCTCGCCGAGTTGCTGCTCCACTTCGAGGATGACGTTGATGGGCGAGGGAACTTTAAACCCGTCGCTGGTGACGCGCAGCGCCGAATAGATGGGCGGCAACGCCTTCTCGGAGAACTGCACGTCCACCGCAGGACCCGCGATTTGAATAATGTGTCCGATATTTTCTGCCATAGTTGAATCAGTTGTCAGTTGTCAGTTGTCAGTTGTCGGTTGTCAGTTGCCGGACGGGGACCTGCAAGGGAACGCTTTTCAGAGAGGCGATCAGTGCGTTTAGAATGCGTCCCAGCTCACTAGCTTCGACAAGCAACTCTTTACCGTGGTTTTCACGCACATAACCCAACTTACCAGCAATCACGATTTGTGTTTCAAGCTCGTATAACGATCCGCGCGCGTGTCCTAGAAACTGTTGAAATTCTCCGCGAGTGGCGCGACCCTGGCCCTCGGCGATGTTGCTCGGTATCGACACCGCACAGCGCCTCATCTGACTTTTTAGCCCGAAAATCTCTTCCTGTGGCAGATTCGAGGTCACTTTATAAACCTGTTCGACCAAAGCCATTGCTTTTTGCCAAGCCCGAAGGTCCTGATAGCGATTAGCTGGCATTCCTGTCTCGCATTTGCCGTCTGCCACTGACAACTGACAACCGGCAACTGACAACTGCTCCTACAACGCTGCTGCGCCGCTCACAATCTCGATAATCTCTTTGGTGATCGCAGCCTGGCGCGCCCGGTTCATAGTCAGCGTCAGTGAGTCGATCACGTCATTGGCATTGTTGGTTGCCGAATCCATCGCAGTCATACGAGAGGCGTTTTCGGCAGCCACCGACTCGAGCAGTGCCTGGAAAATTTCAATCGCCACGTAACGGGGCAGGATTGCGGCAAACAACTCTTCCGGCGGTTGCTCGTAAATGTAGTCAACAGGACTTGTGCCGAACTTCGCGGCTTCCTGCTCCAGTTCTGTCGCACCAGGCTCTTGCAGGCTGATTCCCGCCGCCCGGGCGGCTTCGCCCATGCGCTCTCGTTGCTCCACCGTGAACTCTTCCGTCAGTGCCACTTCGCGACGTCCGATCTCGTGCATCGGCAGAATCCGCTGCGCGATCAGGCGCTGCGAGATCACCGACTTGAACTCATTAAAGATGACGTAGACGGAGTCAATCTGTTCGTCCGTGTAGGCCTTAATAATGCGTTCCGCGATCTCATTTACCGCTTCGAAGTCCACCTTGGCCAGCAGGTTGAGGTGTTCGCCAACGACCTGCACCCGTCCGGCGCGAGTTGGTTCTGCGACTTTGCCGACAGGATACCTGCGGCGGAGAAAATCGCGTCCTTTTCGGCCCACGGCCAGAATGTCGATGTTTTGTTCCGGAAAAACTTGTAGGAACTTCGTCGTTACTTTCAGCACGTTGGAGTTGAAGGCGCCTGCCAGGCCGCGATCGCCCGTCACCAGGACGAGCAGGATGTTGCGCTCAGGACGCACCGCCAACAGCGGGTGCCTCGGTAGCCCGGTAACCGGATCGATCAGGTCAGCCCGGCTCATGATCGAGGTGAGCACGTTCATCAGCATCTGCGCCATGGGACGCGAC
The DNA here is from genome assembly GCA_963709045.1 of uncultured Acidobacteriaceae bacterium. Taxonomy (GTDB): domain Bacteria; phylum Acidobacteriota; class Terriglobia; order Terriglobales; family Acidobacteriaceae; genus Bog-257. The sequence continues at coordinate 19,345 of CAVPUX010000002.1, forward strand.
GCCAGCGCACGTTCCTGGGCGCGACGCAGCTTGGCCGCCGAAACCATCTTCATGGCCTTGGTGATCTGCCGCGTGTTCTTCACGCTGCGAATGCGCCGCCGAATGTCGCGTATGTTCGCCATGTGGTCTTAGGCGCTCGCCGTCGCTACAGCCTGACGCTCACTGGCGAAGCGGTCCTTAAATTCTTTAATAACTTTCGTCAGGGCCCCACGCAGATCGTCGTCGAGAATCTTCTTTTCCTCGATTGCCTTCAACACGCCTGGATTCGTAGTGTCCACGTAGTTGTATAGGCCCTTTTCAAACTCGCCCAATTGATCAACTGGCATATCGTCGAGCAGGCCCTGAGTGCCGGCGTAGATGATGAGAATCTGCTTGGAGAACGGCAGCGGCTGATACTGGCCCTGCTTGAGGATTTCAGTCAAACGACCGCCACGAGCAAGCTGCGCCTGTGTCGCTTTATCCAGATCGCTACCGAACTGCGAGAACGCGGCCAGTTCGCGGTACTGCGCCAGGTCCAGGCGCAACGTACCGGCAACCTGTCGCATGGCTTTGATCTGCGCACTGCCGCCGACGCGGCTGACCGAGAGGCCGACGTTCACAGCCGGACGCACGCCCGAGTTGAACAGGTCGGTTTCGAGATAAATCTGGCCGTCGGTGATGGAGATAACGTTGGTTGGAATGTACGCCGAAACATCACCAGCCTGAGTTTCAATGATCGGCAGGGCGGTCAACGAACCACCACCGAGCTCGTTGTTGAGCTTCGCCGCGCGCTCCAGCAGACGAGAGTGCAGATAGAATACGTCGCCGGGATAGGCTTCGCGTCCCGGTGGACGGCGCAACAGCAGCGAGATTTCTCGATAGGCGACGGCATGTTTCGACAGGTCGTCGTAAATGCACAGCGCATGCTTTCCGTTATCGCGGAAATACTCGCCCATGGCGCACGCAGCATAAGGCGCAATGTACTGCATGGGAGCTGGGTCGGAGGCTGACGCCGAAACCACAATGGTGTACTCCATGGCGCCGAAATCTTCCAGCGTCTTCACCACTTGCGCGACCGAGGAACGCTTCTGCCCGATGGCGCAGTAGATACAAATGAGGTCGCGGCCCTTGCTGTTGATGATGGTGTCAAGCGCGACGGCAGTCTTGCCGGTCTGCCGGTCGCCGATGATAAGTTCGCGCTGACCGCGACCGATGGGAATCATCGAATCAATCGCCTTCAGCCCAGTGGCCATGGGCTCTTTCACTGGCTGGCGATCGATCACGCCTGGCGCCAGGCGTTCAACCGGAATGTACTTGTCGGTATTGACCGGACCTTTGTCGTCGATGGGCACGCCGAGCCCGTTGACCACGCGGCCGATCATGGCATCGCCCACTGGCACGCTCATGATGCGGCCCGTGCGCTTTACCTCGTCGCCCTCTTCCACTTCGGTGTATTCGCCCAGCAGCACCACGCCGACCTGGTCTTCTTCCAGGTTCATAGCAAGGCCGGCAACGTTGTGCGGGAAGGAAAGCAGTTCGCCCGCCATGACCTTGTCGAGTCCATAAACGCGGGCAATACCGTCGCCGATGGACATGACGGTGCCGACTTCATCGACCGCGATCTTGGTTTCGTAGTTCTCGATCTGCTCGCGGATGAGTTTCGTGATCTCGTCTGCTTTGATCTGCGCCATAGAATTGCGTTTCCAATCCTGCTGATAACTTTTGTGATCCGCGATTACGCGGTGCTAAGTTCGTGCTTCATCTTCTCCAACTGCCCACGCACCGAGCCGTCGTAAATCGTGCTGCCGACGCGAACCACAACTCCGCCCAGCAGCCCGGGATCGGAGGAGTAGGTCGCGCGAACTTTCTTGCCTGTCAAGCGCTCCAACTGCGATTCCAGTTCGCGCTTTCCATCCGTGGAAAGCGGGCGGGCGCTGGAGACTTCCGCCTCGGCCAATCCCAATTGGGCGTTCAACTCACTGTCAAACTGTTTTGCCATGTCATCCAACATCGCAATACGCCGGTGATCGATAAGTATCGCGATGAAATTTCGGATTGTCTTGGTTATGCCCATCTGCCCAACGACGGCATCCAGCACGGCGCGTTTCTGATCAGCCGACACTGCGGGCGATTCCCACACGCGACGCAATTCGGTGCTATCGTGCACCGCTTGCACAATGGCATTCAGTTGCTGCCGTGCGATGTCGGGATCAGTCTTCTGCTCAAGGACAACCTCAACCAGGGCGCGGGCGTATCGACTGGCAATGGCGGCCATAACCTATTTGCCATCCTTTCCCAGTTGCCCCACGAACTCATGCAACAACGCCTGATCGGTCGCATCGTCGACTTTGATCTTGCGCGATGCCAGATCAACCGCCAGCGTGGCGGCGTAGGTTTTCAATTCGCGGCGAGCATTGCGAGCGATGGCGCTGACCTCGGTCTCAACCGATTCCAAAACTTTGCGCTTGTCTTCCTCTGTGGCTTGGCGGATTCGCGCTTCTTCCGCGGCCGCCTCGCTCTCGGCCGACGCCCGAATCTCGGCGACCTCTGTATCTAACTTCGCCAGGCGCACTTCGATATCGCTTAAACGCCGCGCCGCGTCAGCACTTGCGGCCTGTGCCTCGCGTATCCCCTTTTGAATGGCTTGGGTGCGTTCGCGAAACATCTTGGGCACAGATGAGCGAAACAAGAGAACAAAGAACAAAACCACCAGGACAAAATTGATAAACCAATAGACCAGGTAGCTGGCATGGGGGCCGAGTCCCACCAGATGCCCCATCCACACTACCGATTTCGAGTACTTGAATTGCGCATTTTCTTCGCCTGCCTCGCCGTTAGCGGCGCCAGTCAATTCCTCGCCGGTTGCCCTGTCGGGATTCAAGGGTGGCTGCTGCTGCGCAGAAGAAGATTGTTGTTGAGAAGCCGACGAGGAGGACGCGGGGGCTCCGGCGGGCTGCTGTGCGGCGAGCACGCCGAATGCAAGAACCACAAAAAGCAAAGTCAGGGCCGCACAGAGGATTGGTTGCTTCTTCACGGTTGACCGCCAATCGCGGGAGCCACACCTGCAGGCCGCAGAATGGTGCGAATGATCTCGGCCGCGAGTCTCTCGGTTTCGCCTTGCAATCCCGCCTGGGCGGCGGCCATGTCCTGCTCGATGGCGGCGCGGGCTTCACGAACTTGTTGCTGGGCCCGAGTGCGGGCCTCAACAATTGCCTCAGTACGAGCTTGTTGTGCCCGTTGGCGGCGTGCTTCCTGCGTTTTGAAGATTGCCAAGCGGGCTTCGCGCAGGCTTTGCTCGTATTCCTGGGCCTTGGCTTCGGCAGCGGCAATGTCGGCGCGGGCTCTCACGAAAGCGCCTTCGGTGCGCTCGCGGCGCTCCTCGAGGATACGCTTCAGTGGCCTGTGCAACAGCACACTGTAGATGGCGTACAACGACAGCAGAATTACAATGGTCGGGATGGCCCCGAGCAGTAATTCCCCTACCTGTTTGAGAGTCTGATCCATTCCTTGTTCGTGAGTGCCTACTGCTGAAGACGCACTGAGGGCGCTAAGGCGACAACTGGAACTATTGAAACTAACAGAGCTTGCGGTTCGATGTCAATGAAGCGGCAAGAGCCGGAGAGCATCAATCTGGCTCGCAAAAATCGAGGACACAGAATCTTTATCTCACGTTGAACAGTTGCGAACGCAAAGAAGAGAGATGGACCCGAATGTCAGTCGCCCGCGCTCAGCCTTGGCCAGAATTTCTCTGCTCATCGTAGTACCAGCGGCGGACGCGTTGCAGGATGGTTACGTTGGCGGCGGGTCCGGCGTGCGAACGATCGGCACTATCCCTGTGTATCCATTTTTCTCGTACTACTAAAACGGACAGCAGAATCACCAGCGAGAAACGCACCGCCATCAAACTTAGATCGGCCGTTCTGGAATATTTGAAGCGGGGAGTAGCGGCGAAGCTGAGAAGCAGCAGGACCGCCAGGAAGATTGCCCAGCCCGGATGACTTTCCTTTCACGATCACTCCTGAGCATATTGTCGGCGGTGAGGAAAAGCGTGTCGCGCCGCAAAATTGGGCGGGTGGCGATAACAACTGAGGTGTTTTGCTGACCTAACATTTGAAAGAGATAGGCGCCGCTCAGCTGATCTTGGTCTCAAGCTCGTGCCAGCGCGAGTAGAGCTGGTCCACGAGTTCCTGCGCCAGGTGAAGCTTGGTTTGCGCCACTATGAGGCGGTCGCCGTCGCTGGCGATGGCGGGATCCTCGTAGGCTGCGCGCGCGGCCTGAAGGCGGCCTTCGGCTTCGGCGATGCGTTGCTCGAGCGTGGCATACTCGCGAGCTTCGAGGTAGGAAAGCTTTTTCTTCGCAGTGGCAATCGACGCCGGCGAGCTGGCACCGTGAGTTTCGCGATCAAGCGACTTTGCACCTATCTTGGACGAGCGTTCGCGCCCGTCCTGCCAGGCCTCCCACTGCGAGTAATCGGCGAAGCGCCCGGCCGCGCCCAGGCCATCGAGTCCGAGGACGGTCGTCGAAACGCGATCCAGCAGGTAGCGATCGTGGGTGACCAGCACTAGCGCGCCACGGAATTCGAGCAGGCTCTCTTCCAGCACCTCGAGCGTGGGGATGTCTAGGTCGTTCGTAGGCTCATCCAGCAGCAACACATCGGCTGGCTGCAGCATGAGCCGCGCAATCAGCACACGAGCGCGTTCTCCTCCCGACAGGCGACCCACCGGTTGATTGAGTTGGTCGCTGGTGAACAGAAAGCGAGCCGCCCACGAGGCCACATGAATCACGGAATCCTGGTAGATGACGGAATCGCTGTCAGGCGCCAGAGCACGCCGCAACGTGGCGTCCGGATCGAGCAGGCGGTTCTGATCGAAATAGACGATCTGCAATGAATCGGCGGTGCGAATTTCGCCAGCGGTTGGCGGCAGTTCTCGCGACAACAGCCGCAGCAGCGTTGTCTTCCCGCTGCCATTCGGGCCGACCAGTCCGACCCGCATACCGGCGGTGAGGATGAAATCGAGATCGCGAAACAGCGTGCGGCCGCCAATATCGAAGCTGACATTTTCCAACTCGATCAGCCGCCTGGTCTTCCGCTCGGTGGCAGAGAAATCGATTCCGGCGCTGGCCGTGCGAGTACGCGCATTCAAGTCAGCCAGCTCGCCAATAAGTTGATGCGCCTTGTCGATGCGAGCTTTGGACTTCGACGTGCGCGCCTTCGGGCCGCGTCGCAACCATTCAATCTCGCGGTGAACGCGATTCTCCAATGCGTCCTGGTGTTTCGCCTGGGCATGGAGAAAAGCCTCTTTCTCTTCGAGAAGCTTGCTGTAGTTGCCTGCGACGCGCAGCAGTCCGTCAGGATAGGCGCGATTCAACTCCACCATCGCCGTGGCAACGTTCTCCAGAAAATAACGATCGTGACTGACCACAACCGAAGCGAAAGACGCGGATTGCAGCAACTCCTCGAGCCATTCGATGGCAGCAAGGTCGAGGTGATTGGTAGGCTCGTCGAGCAGGAGAATATCGGGCTGTTGCACCAGGGCTTCGGCAATAGCGAGCCGCTTGCGCCATCCGCCGGAAAGCGATTCCGCTGCAGCGTCGAGATCTTCGAAGCCGGCGCGCCCGAGAGTCTCAGCCAGGCGGGCTTGCCACTCATCAGCGGGGACGGCCGAGCGCTGCAGTGCGCCCTCGATCACGTTGCGTACGGTCTGGCCGGCGGCGAACTGCGATTCCTGCTGCACGTGACTGAGGCGGGCGCGCTTGCGCAACGCCACTTCTCCGGCGTCGGGCTGGACCTCGCCGTAGAGAATTTGCAGCAACGTGGATTTGCCTGAGCCGTTGGGCCCGATCAGCCCGATGCGGTCGCCTTCGGCAATGGTGAACGCGATATTCCGAAAAAGCGGCGTGGCACCATAGCTCTTGGAAATACCCTGTGCGTTGAGAATCGGCGGCAAGTGGGCAGCGTCCTTTACGTGGTTAGTTCAGGATAGCAGGGACTGCTACCGGCGATGTTCCAGTCGCGCCGTCGAACATCAGTCACCACGGAGAACACGGAGCGCGCGGAGTTTCTTACTTGTTTCGTTTTCGCCTGATCTCCGTGTCCTCCGGGGTGAAATTTCATTTCTATGGATATCAGTGTCTTCCATGGTGAATTCAGCCGAGAGCAGTCGTCAAGGTTTGAAGCCGACGCTCTGCCACAGAGGAGCGCTCTCGTAGAGCACGCCATTGGCGACCACGGAGCGAACGCTGCGGATGTTGTGAATGTTCACCAACGGGTTAGCGTCGAGAATGTCCAGGTCGGCGCGCTTGCCCACTTCGATGCTGCCGCTGTCGCGGTCAACTTTCATGGCGCGAGCGGGGACGATGGTTGCGGCCTGCAACGCTTCCATCGGAGTGAAGCCCGCTTCCACGTACAGCTCAAGCTCGCGATAGAGCGAGTATCCCGGCACTGTCTGATCGGTTCCGGCGACGATGCGCACTCCGGCGCGATGCAGCGCGCCGATGAGCGCCAAATCTTCTTGCGTGAGCTTTTGAGCGTCGGCAGCAAGCTCCGGCGGCATGCCTCCATTGACGAGCTGTTCTCGCAGTTCAGGCGCAACATGATCAACACCGGGTTCCATCTTATTTGCAGGCACATCGGCGGGACGGTTCTCAAATTCCATCAACGCCATGGTGGGATCGATCACCGTGTTGTGCTGCTTCAGAAACGCAATCGCCTTCTTGCCCTCGGGAGAATTCACATCGAGCGACGACATCACCTTTAGACGCTCCGGACGCTTTAGCTTCGTCATGTCGACGCTCGGGGGAATGAGCATGTCGAGGACGTAATGAATGTGGTTGATCTGGTCCATACCATCGTTGACCCCGTCATACGCGGTCATGCCGTTGGGAATGTGACCGGTCACAGTCATGCCGAGTTGGTGGGCATCGGCGCAGACAGCTCTGACATTGTCAGACTTCATGGAGCTGTAAATCTTGATCTGCTGAAAGCCTGCATCGTGATAGCGCTGCACCCACATCTGGGCATCGGCGGGAGAGTTCACACGGTCGATGCCGATGGCATGCGGCCCGTCACCGTCAACAATGCCGGCCAGCAGCATATGCGGACCCAGCGCCGTCCCGCTGTTGACTGCATCGCGCACGGCGGCGATGAAGTCGAACTCGTTGCCCACATCGCGCACCGTGGCGACGCCGGCGGCGAGGTAGATGGGCCCCCACTCCACCTGCTCGTAGTGCGCGTGCATGTCCCACAGGCCGGGAATGATGTATTTGCCCGCAACATCAATGCGCTGCGCGTCGGTCGGAACTTTCACTTTGCCGCCGGGCCCCGCGGCTAGAATCTTTCCGTCGCGAGTGACGACAGTTGCGTTAGCGATGGGCGCAGCGCCTGTTCCGTCGATCAGCGTAGCGCCGGTAAAGGCAAAGGTTCCGGTTCGGCGTCCCGGCATCTGCTTGCTTAATTCGGTGAGCGCCGCCATCTCGTCGCGCGCGGCACTGGCCACAAATTTCGCCAGCGCAGGCTCGTACTCCTCGCGCACCGCTTCGAAGTGATCGAACTCAGCGTCTGTCGAGACCAGCGCGGCGAGGTTGTTGTCGCCATCCATCCACAGCGTTTCCAGACCCCAGATCAACCCGCGAATGCTGTAGCGCTCGACTTGCAGGCTGCGGCCATCGAGGGCGATGGTTTCCGCGCCTCGGTCCTGAATCTGGACCACGCCAGTGGGAAGAGTGGCCAGCTGCGTCGGCGATCCATGCGCGCGCCAGTAGCGGACAAGAGCCATTTGCATGGCAACCGGCGCGTATCCGGCGATGGTGAAGAAGCTCTGCGGCGCAGCGACGGTGCGCGTGTCGGTGCCCTGACGGATAGTCGCCTGCGCGCCATTGATCTCCACGTCAGTGTCGATGGTGGACATACGCGAGGTGCTGCCCTTGATCACGAAGCTCTGCGGCGTGTAGTTGACGGCCGCCTGCAGAGTCGCGGTCAGCGGAACCTTGGTCCCGCGATCGGTGAACTCGAAGTCGGACTTCAGCGTGAGATTGTCGGCGTCGCGAGTGATGGTGTAGGTCTCCTCGCCGATCGGTTGCTCGAACTTGTGCAGGCGGAAACGTCCAGTGTCAGCGGAGGCGGTGGTCGCCTGCGAGCACAGGATGGCCGGCGTAAGAGCAAGAAGTCCGAGACAAACTGCAGAGCGGCAAAGACACTTCACCAGGTGATCCTCCCACGGCCGAAGAGAATTACAACACAAAGTTAAACGAGAACGAGGGGGAAAGAGTTCCCACGATCGGATTAGTTCCAAGTTTTCGAGTTCAAACAGAGTTGGCTGGCGCGATACAAGCGGTCGAGTCCCACTGTTGCCGTTAGAAGAAGGCGCAACTGGATGCGGCACCCCGTGCGTGTTGTTCTGGTTCGGTGCGGACAGCCCCGCCGTCGAGCTACGGTGTAGTCAAGTAGCCGCTGATGCCGAAAAAACAGCTGGCTGTTCCATTGGTTGCGTCCCGTTGGAGAACAACCCTCAAGGTCAGGTCGGAAGAAAGGTGCATCCGTGCCGGGTCGGCGGACACATAGATATCTTGACTGGCGGATGTATGAAGAAAGCGCGGCACCAAATAATGCTGCACAACAGCGCTACCAACACCGTTGAGGATGACAATGGTGAGATCTGGTTTCTGGCCGGTTGGGAGCACGGTACGGCTCGAGACAAACTCAACGACCAGTTGCTGACCCGCAGGCACGACGGTTGACAAGTCGAGATCGATACTTCCAGACTCATGCCCGTGATGGACCACCGTCTCTAGCAACGTGTTGAAAGGATCCACGGGATCTCCATTTGGCGCCGGTGGCCGACGATCATGCGCCCTTTGCCGATCCGAAGCAACTATATTCTTTGCTGAAGGATCGCAGGCCGTATTGACCCTGCTTTTCCTCATAATCCACAGCCGTCCACATAGCTGCACCGAGATCGGGCGTTGAAGCACTTGCATCGCAGGACTACAGTCCAAAGAATGCGGCAGGCGAGACTTGAGTTCAGGCGTGAAACAAACGGGGGTGCGTTTGGGTCAGCGGTAGCAACGCGGAAATGCGGTGGAGAAAATGTGTTGGCACACGGTTCGCATCGAGGGCCTGCAACTTACTGAACGCTTGTCTAGGGAAAAGCGAGAAAAGGGGTTCCGGTTACTTCGCTGATTCGGGCCGATAAAAGTGTAAAATAGTACAAGATATTGTGTTATCCACTTGACATCCACAAGATGTCGGGATTACTGTTCGCGAAAGTGGTTCGTCGAAGCAGGTGTTAGGAAGCTTCCTTCCCCCAGATCCAAGGCGGCAGAGGTGACCACCTTGGGCGTGCAATTGGGCCCAGGTTTGTTGACGGTTTCTCTTTTTCGGGGCAGGTTTCGGCAGGTAGCAGTGAGTTAGAGTAGGGCTCTCCGTGAATCAAAGCGGAGAGAGGCTTCTCGCAGTTTGCTTCGCTCGCAACATTGCGCGCGGAGGGTGGCAGTGGGGCCAACGAAGTCATCGCCAAGACGATGGCATCAGGGCTGTTCCTTACCAAGTCAATGCGGTACTTGAGCGCCCGAGGTCGAGCGCCGAGTTGCCGGTCCGGAATCCGCCACGGATTTCTCCTGGGCGGAACGCTGTTTGCGGTGGCGCCGGACAAAGATCAACCCGGGGGCTTCTTTTCCTGTCGATGATACGCAGGCAGGCGAAGGGCCCCCACAACCTTGTGGGCGGAAATTGGCAAAGCGGGCCTTCAGACCCGCCTAAATAGAACAATAAGTAAGACCCGCGCAATAATAATTAAAGACGATCGAGGAGCACTCTCCATGGCTGAAGTCACCACCAACCCAACCACCGCGAATCCGCCGTCCATCGCGACCGGTGAGTCCACTACCACTGCCTCTCTCGCCTCCAAGAAGCGCGCGCCCGGCCTGACCTTCAAACGCTTCTTCACCAAGGCCGGCGTCTCGCCTTACGACGAACTGGAGTGGGAGCTGCGTCTGGCGCAGATCACCGACTCGCACGGCGGCATCATCTTCGAGCAGAAAGACGTCGAGGTCCCCAAGGACTGGTCGATGACGGCGACCAATATTGTCGCCAGCAAATATCTGCATGGCCCGCTCGACACGCCCGAGCGGGAGAGCGGCGTGCGCGCGCTGGTGACTCGCGTCGCTGAAACCATTCGCGACTGGGGCATCAAGGGCGGATATTTCCGCAGCGACGACGACGCGGCCATCTTCCACGATGAACTCGCGCACCTTCTTCTGCAGCAGAAAGCGGCCTTCAATTCGCCGGTATGGTTTAACGTCGGCTGCGATCGCATCGAGCCCAACTCCGACGCGCAGAACTGGCACTGGAATCCCCAGACGCAGCGCGTCGAGTACGGCGCGGTCGGCTACAAGAATCCGCAGTGCTCGGCGTGCTTCATCAACTCGGTGCACGATTCGCTCGACAGCATCCTCACCCTGGCCAAGACCGAAGGCATGCTGTTCAAGTGGGGATCGGGCACCGGCACTAATCTTTCGCCGCTGCGTTCGTCCGCCGAATCGCTCTCCGGCGGCGGCACGGCCAGCGGTCCCCTCAGCTTCATGAAGGGCTTCGACGCCTTCGCCGGCGTCATCAAGTCGGGTGGCAAGACGCGTCGCGCCGCCAAGATGGTCATCCTCAACGTCGACCATCCTGACGTAATGGACTTCATCGCCTGCAAGCAGAAGGAAGAAGCCAAGGCGTGGGCGCTGGTCGAAGCCGGATACGACGGCAGCGGTCCCGACAGCGAGGCCTACTCGTCCATCTTCTTCCAGAACGCCAACAACTCGGTGCGCGTGACCGACGACTTCATGTACGCGGTGCTACGCGACGGCGAGTTCAGCACCCGCTCGGTGAAAGACGGCCATCCGGTGCAGACCTTCAAGGCGCGCGAGATGCTGCAGAAAATCTCTGATGCCACCTGGCATTGCGGCGATCCCGGCATGCAGTACGACACCACGGTCAACCGCTGGCACACCTCGAAGAACACGGCGCGCATCAACGCTTCAAACCCGTGCAGCGAGTACATGTTCCTCGACGATTCGGCCTGCAACCTGGCCAGTCTGAACCTGATGAAGTTCGCGCCCAACGGCGTCTTCGACGTCGAGGCCTACCGTCACGCCTGTGCCGTCATGATCACCGCGCAGGAAATTCTGGTGGACAACAGCGGCTATCCCACGGAAGCCATCGGCAAGAACTCGCATGACTATCGTCCGCTGGGACTCGGCTACGCCAACCTGGGCGCGCTGCTGATGGCTGCGGGCCTGCCCTACGACTCCGATGCTGGACGCGATTACGCCGCCTGCGTTACCGCCATCATGTGCGGCGAGGCGTATCTACAGTCGTCCAAGATCGCTGAGTTGTGCCAGCCGCTTGATCCAGCCACCGAAAAAACGTCTGTCATCCTGAGCGAGCGGAGCGAGTCGAAGGACCCCTCTACCCGCGAAAATGCCGGCGCTGCCTGTCCCGGCTGGTACATCAATCGCGAGCCTTTCCTCGATGTCATCCGCATGCATCGCGCATCGGTGAACAACATCGACAAGACGCACGTTCCGGCGTCGCTCTTCGAAGCCAGCAAGAGCACCTGGGACGAAGCCCTGAAGCACGGCGAGAAATTCGGCTATCGCAATGCGCAGGTCACGGTGCTGGCGCCCACGGGCACCATCGGCTTCATGATGGATTGCGACACCACCGGCATCGAGCCCGACCTGGCGCTGGTGAAGTACAAGAAGCTGGTCGGCGGCGGCATGATCAAGATCGTGAACAACACCGTGCCGGCCGCGCTGTTCAAGCTGGGCTACACCGCGGACCAGACCAACGCCATCGTCAGCTACATCGACGCCACCGGCACCATCGAGGGCGCGCCTTCAGTGAAGGAAGAGCACCTGCCGGTCTTCGATTGCTCGTTCAAGCCGTCGAAGGGCACGCGCACCATTCACTATCTGGGACATCTGCGCATGATGGCCGCCACCCAGCCGTTCATCTCGGGCGCAATTTCCAAGACCATCAACATGCCCGAGAACGCGACGGTCGACGACATCACCGAAGCCTACATCCAGGCGTGGAAGCTGGGACTGAAGGCGGTCGCCATCTATCGCGATGGATCGAAGAAGGCGCAGCCGCTCAGTTCCATGGGATCGGCCACGGCGAAGTCGAAGAAGGGCGACGCGGTTGCCGCCTTGTCCGCAGTGAAAGATGAAGTGGTGGACGAGGCTGCTGCGCCACCGCGCGCCATCCGTCATCGTCTGCCCGACGAGCGGCTGTCGATCACCCACAAGTTCAGCGTGGGCGGACACGAAGGCTACCTCACTGTGGGACTCTACAAAGATGGCATGCCGGGTGAGCTGTTCATCACCATGGCCAAGGAAGGCTCGACCGTCAGCGGCCTGATGGACAGCTTCGCCTGCGCCACGTCGCTGGCGTTGCAGCACGGCGTGCCGCTCAAGCTGATGTGCGAGAAGTTCGCGCACACCCGCTTCGAGCCCAGCGGCTGGAGCCATAACCAGGACATCGGCTACGCCAAGTCGATCATGGATTACATCTTCCGCTGGCTGCAGCTGCGGTTCCTGACCGGCCAGCAGCAGGCGCTGTTCGACGGCCTGCGTCCGAAGTACATCAACGCTCCACCGCCGGGCACGCCGGAGGAGAACGGCAGCGGCAGAAATCGTTCGGAGATTTTAGCGAAGGTACTCCTTCCAGTCTGTCATCCCGACCGGAGGCGGCTGGTTCTGCCGCCGGAGCGGAGGGACCTGCTTCCAACTCTGTCATCCCGAGCGGAGTCGAGGGACCTGCTTTTCGCACTGGCCACCACCACGCCTCCGACGCGCTCAAGGACATGATCGAAATGGGAGACTCACCCAGTTGCCCCGTCTGCGGCGCCATCATGACGAGGAATGGAAGCTGCTATCGGTGCATGAGCTGCGGGAGTACCAGCGGGTGTAGTTAGGGTGGAAGAGCGGCGCGTTAGCGCTGAAGATGCGCATTTCGGCTTTGGTTTGTCATCACGAGCGTACATCGAGCTCCGCGAGGACCTGCGTAGGTTGTCTCGATAATTCGACCACGGCGTCGACCCTCAGATACGGGGCTCATAAGTATGAATGTTTGGCAAACTTATACAAACTGTTCTGGACGAGCTTGACCGAGGCGATTGCAGGTCAACGAGGCGCATAAAGACGCTCTGAGAACGAAAGAGTGTTCGAACAAGCTCGCCGAATGGCTTTAGTAACGCGGTCGACCGAGAACAAGATTAATTACATCGAACCCGCTTTACGTTTCGCATATATTTATAAATACGTCACTACTCGCATTCGACATTTGGTCTACCAAAGAATCAAGGCGACACCGTATGTTTGTAAAGCTCCTTTGGCGAAACGGAGCGTTCATAGCGAGTTGCGCATTCGGCGGCGGCCCAGGCAGTGAACTGTTGGGCATCTTGTAAGTACATCTCAGAAGAATCAATGTTCCGGGTGCGTAAACTCTGCGATTATCACCTTCTGGACAGGGTGAACGAGTGGGCTTGACAGCATGGAGCGATGTCGATAAGAAACTCAAATCGAAGTGCAAAATACTACCACATATTGGTCGAGTTGCCAATGGCCGTGTGGCCAGCCTCAAGCAGTCTGGCGGTTGCACGCGAAGGTATCTTCGGAGCCTGCTGATTCTGTTCACTATGTTATTTATCTTTCATATTTTCAGAGATTTACTGCAAAGAAATCTCAGAATCAGGAGAACTTGCGCATCATCTTTTCGGCAACATCGAAAAAGGCGGGCCTTGCTGCTATACGATCGACAACAACGCGTGCGTTGCTTTTACGACTGGTATCGATAAGCTCGTGAGCTACGCATGGCTTTGACTGTTTTGGATTCCGATCGAGTTGACGATGGGAATGCCGGTCGACGAAGGAAAAAAAAGATTTAGGCAAGTACTTTAGGAAATTCGGCGAACCTAAGCTCCGATGCGAAGCGCTTACCGGGTAGTGCAAGAAGCGAAGCAGTGCTGATTTCCGCAAGCTACAAGACTGATATTCCAGCGTTTTACGGTGAGTGGTTCATGAATCGTCTGAGAGGCCGGATATTGCCTGATGGCGCATCCCTATGACAGGCGGAAAGTCTTTCGGGTGTCTTGAAGAAGGCGTGATGTAGACGGAATCGTCTTCTGGACGAAAAACGCGGGCCCGTTCTTGGCAGCACTCGACGACGTACACGTTCGGGGCTACCCATTCGTCGTGCAATATACGATCAACGCCTACCCACGCAGACTAGAATTCTCTGTCACGGACCCTGTCCGTTCGCTCAAACACGTAGAACACATCGCAGGGAAGTTCGGCCCCAAAGTTGTAGTTTGGAGGTACGACCCCAGTCGTGTATTTCGTCCGAGACGCCCACCGAGTCCCATCCTCAAAACTTCGCGTGGTTGGCTCGCTCGTCTGAACGGGCATCACCGACGAAGTCGTCGATTTCAGTTGCCCAAGTCTACAAGAAGACGAAAAGAAATATGGATTGGGCCTCTCGAGAGTTTGGCTTCTCATGGCGAGACCCCTCTGATGAAGAGAAACGCAAACTCGCGCGAGACAGCTTCTCGAATTGCGATGCGGCAATCGGATGCGGCTGACCATCTGTTCCCAGCCTCATCTCGTGGAATCAGGGATTGAGGAGGCTCATTGCATTGACGCCCAAAGGTTTTCAGCAATGATTGGAGCGCCTGATTAAGGCGGAACTCCGCGGGGCTCGTAAGGAATGTGGTTGTTACGCGAGTCGTGACATCGGCGGATTATGATACGTGTCCACACGGCTGTGTGTATTGCTACGCAGTGAGGAACAGGAAATTGGCGCAGCGGAGATTTCGGGAGCACGACCCCAATGGGGAGTTTCTGTTTCCACCACGCGCCAGTTTCGACCAACAGCAGAAACTGACGATGCTGGAACAGTAGCCCGGAGGAGAAGGACGGTATTGTGACGCACTACCTCTATTCCCTATGACCCTACCGGAACGAGAAAGTTATCTGCACATACAATCGAATTGCGACATCAAATATAGGAAAAGCAAAGTACAGTAGGTTTATCCAGGTACTTGTTCCTCGGGTCGCTTGGTCATTTATCCCAGACCGAGAACACTCGACCAACTGCTTCTTGTAATGTCGATACTGCTCTGTCCCTCTTTTAGAAAACTCGTAGACGACTAGTGCAGCGAGGAAAAGGAATGCAGTACCTATCAAGTAACGCCCCCACGGAAGATTGGTGACCCTTCCGCAGTAGTCCCGCATCTATGTAGCTCTCGAGGAGCCCGCGTCGGAGAAAAAACAATGCGGTCTGCAAGCTCACCAGCAGGGTGATGCCCCATTGCATCAACTTGACCATTTCATCTAAATAGAAACGTACTTCCAGTCGCAGCATTTCCCTTCTTTAGACTTCGCCGTCTTATGGAAGCGTTTTGCGCTCGCCATTGACTCCTTGCCATATCAGTGAAACGATCTGACCAGCTCAAGACCAATCGTAGACCGGGCGATGCAAGATAGACGAAGTATCTTCAATCAGTGGGGCTGGCGGAGGGCCTGGGGCCGTTCGGCTGCCCCACTCATTCCTGCATTTGGAATGAGTGGGAATCGATTCCGCTTACAGCACTCGTCTCGTAAGAATTGACTGTCGATTTCCCACACATTCGAAAACCGCGAATGTGGGGCCACCCTGGCGATCATCTGTCATATTCACCCAGGTCTCGAAAGGTGCGAGACGTGGGATACGCGGCCCGGTTTGAGTGACCCTGAGAATCAGGCTCACTCTGCCTGGACTGCTTCCATCCCGCTTTCGGCCTGCTCTTTGTACTCTTTTGCCACTTCAAGGACAGGTATTACTCGGGCAAGGCTCCCCAAGATGCTATTGATCGACTTAAGGACGGGGCGCGATATCCGGAGCCAGAAGGAGTGCCTCGCTGGCTCGATCAGCGTAATCGACGGCTGCTCTCGCGCTGCATCAAATGCGCTTCTAGCGACAAGCACATGTTGATCCAAGATCGCCTTCTTGAATTTGAGCATTTCACCCGTCAACCCGGCTTCTTTCAGATCGCCATATATGCTCGGAAATTCTTCATGGATCTTGCGCCGCGCTTCTTCGAGGCTGCCATTAACCTCTTCCCATGGACCGGGGAAGTGCCCTCGAATATGTTGTGGGAAAACAAATAGCCGATCATGAACAAACGCGTGCAGCTCGTCGCGGATTGTCTTGAGGATTTCGAGCAGGAGTTGCCGATCACCGTCATCCGGGGGAAGTCCGCCTGTTGGGAAGCCGGAAGGTGGGCGGCCCTGCTGAAAAGACGACATTGCCCCTTCGCTCATTCTGTCGTTCCTCGTGCGATGGAGTATATACGTTGGGCGGGTGGCCCAGCATTTCAACTGGAAGGGTGGGGCGCCCGAACATTTCTTCCGCTGCCGGCGAAAAGCAGGTCCTTCGACTCCGCGCCCGCCCGACTCGCACAAATCGCGAGTCGGGAAAAAACCGCGGGCGCTCCGCTCAGGATGACAAATCGAGGAAGGACGGTGCCCAAGTTCGCCCTTCGGTTGCCCGGATGGCCCGCTCATTCCTGCCTTTGGAATGAGTGGGAATCGATTCCGCCTACAGCACTCGTCTCGTAAGAATTGACTGTCGATTTCCCACACATTCGAAAACCGCGAAGGGGTAGCGGCGTGGCACCGCCCCTGCCGGGAGCGCATCCTAATGACAGTACGGATTTAGCGATGGTCACGGTGAAGCCAAACAGTCTGATGCGGTATCTCTTCCGTGGTCCTGTCTATCTTTACCGCTGGCACCTGGGCTGGTTGTTCGGAAGGCGCTTGCTCTTGCTGACGCACACTGGCCGCCGTACCGGTCTGCGGCGTCAGACCGTTCTCGAAGTCGTCGAGTATCGCCAGCAAGGTCCCGAGGTAGTGGTGGCGAATGGTTTCGGCCCCAATTGCGACTGGGTCCGCAACATTGAGGCTACGCCCACCGAAGAGGTGACCGTGGCTTCGCAGCACTTCGTCGCCGCGCATCGCTACCTCGGCGAGGAGGAAGCGGTCCGGGTGATGCAGGATTACGAACACCGGAACCGGTTCATTGCTCCGGTTGTCCGCGCTGGGTCTGAGCTGGCTGCTCGGCTGGCAATATCATGGCAGCGACAGCGAGCGCCGGCGTCTGGTCAAGCAAATTCCGCTGATCGCGTTCCGCCCGCGATCTTCAGGGGCTCAGATTGAAGTTCCGCTGCAACCCAGCGCGTAGGCTCTGGGTTTGGTTCCTTGCTATCCCGAATCCTCCTCCACCCAAGTTAGGGTTCCAGAAGACGGACGCGAACCCTTCGGCTCCGCTCAGGGCGAGCTCTAGTGCGCCGAGATCAGGAGGACAGAATCAAAAGCAGGTCCCTCGACTTCGCTTCGCGCCGCTCGGGATGACAAACAACAGTTGTCAGTAGTCAGTTGTCAGTGAAGACAACGAAATCCCCGCCCTAGCCAAAAGGAGGCTAGAACGGGGCAGCCAGCTCATCTCCCCAACTTACCGGCGAGCCAGTCATCGACACTGAATTTGCCCGGTCCAGAGCAGATCA
The DNA here is from genome assembly GCA_963709045.1 of uncultured Acidobacteriaceae bacterium. GTDB lineage: Bacteria > Acidobacteriota > Terriglobia > Terriglobales > Acidobacteriaceae > Bog-257. Next base: position 36,912 of record CAVPUX010000002.1, read on the forward strand.
GCCAGATGAAGAAGAGTACGTACAGGACTTCCGGAAGGTAGAGGAAATTGTCGAGCCAGTTAAGAGGCGAAAGTCCTTTGGGCATGGCTGAAAGTTTTGCGGTCAGAATGGCGACCAGCATGTCGCCCAGCAGAGCGACGCAGGCCAGGCTGGAAAGCAAGCCCACGGCCAGCAGGCATCCGCCGACGAACTCGACGGCCGAGACGAAATAGGTCATCGCGTGTGGAAACGGGACCTTGGCCTCGATCAGGGTTTCATACATGGCCTGCGTCCGGCTGGCGACGAACAGCTTGTTCGCGCCGGAGATGGCGAAGAACAGCCCCAGCGATACTCGCACCAGGAGGATCGCGTATTGTTCCAACTCCCCACTTCCCAGCAGCACAAACCGGGCAAACCGTTCCCACTCCATGATTGGACCCCCCATGAAGGATGTCGTGTGATGATAACTCGACGGCAGTTGTCAGTCGTCAGTTGCCACCAAAAACGGGCGTCCGGCAGCGCCATCCGCTAAGCCATTGAAGCAAAAGCAAATCCCCGCGGATGGGGGCGAAATCATCTCAGCCATTCTGTGCATCGTAATAGAGAAGCCAGGAAGAAGGAGGTTCTATGAGGCACGTTGTATTTTCCTTTGTGCTGTTGGCGACGACCTTGGGTTTCGCTCAGCAGCAACCGCCTTCCACTTCGCCTCCGTATCAAACTCCACCCACCTTACCAGAGGGAAGTCAGGCTCCGAGAGAACAGATGCCTCCGGACATGGACGCACCGGCGCACGAGGCGTCCGTTGCCCAGGTTGAACAGCAGATCATGGACCATCTCAGCGCGGAACCGACACTCGCTCACACTAACGTCAGCGCCAAAGTGGACGAAGATTTGGTGCTGTTGACGGGAACCGTTGACACGCAAACCGAACACGACGTCGCGGTTCGCATAGCGCAGTCGTATGCCGGCGGCCGAGAGATTGTCGACAAGATCAATATCCGGAAACAGACATAAGTGCAGTAGCGCCGTGCAGGGTCTCCCACTTCCATGAGAAGGCGATTGGAAGTGAGAGACCACACTAGGATTTGCGTCATCAGGATTGGCGTCATCGCAAGACGTGAAAGACTCGGCTTGCAGGATAAGAATGGTTTGTCAGCAAAACTCCCACTCAAGCAAAGGCGGCTTGAGTGGGCGCCCGGCAAATCTTCAAGGTCGTTGGTGACTCACGCAAGTGAGCCGATGACCTGGCGAAATTCCGTTTCGCTGAATGCCTTGAGGGTCTCCGTAGACACAAAGCCTAACAAGGCGACGGAGAGTACGAACTTGGCGGCGGTCGCATCATCGGGAAATTCCGAGATGAATACACCGTCATACCGGCCCATCGTCAGGTACCAACCATGGACCTTCCCGCCCAGAGATACCGCGGCCTTTTTTGGCGGCGTCCATCCGTGCTGGACTGTCTTTGATTTTGCTTATTCCCTGCTGCGTGTAGCTTACCAATGATATGTATATAGACATAGGAAACCCCTCCTATCTGGGATGGCACATTATCCCACTTCGGGGGGCGCGTGGCTGTGATCTTTCAAGAGGTTGTCCATCCGGTCGGAACCAGAGCCCCGTGCATTTCGGAGCGAATTTCAATGCTTCTCGTCAGACGGGGATGGCGCGGCCCCGGAAGAGTGGTGACTTCCGGTTCTGGCGATCATGAACGACATGATGCAGAAGCTCAGCAGAACGCCGCCGGAAAAGATCAGTTCGCGCGGGGATTCCTCTTTCATGAAATCGCGCAACAGATTGACGGCCGCAATCAGGGTGATGGAAACAGCGACCTTGACCTTCACCCCGCCGCTGTCCAGCTTGCCCAGCCACTCGGGCTTGTCAGACCCACTCTTCTCAATGCGCGAAAACGTAACTTTCAAAGCTTGAGACCGCGACCATCATCACCAGGTTGGCCAGCAGCACCAGGTCCAGCATCGAGAGCATAGCCAGGACCACATCGGTTTCGGGGCCGCCGAAGGCCAGGGGCATCAGGTGCTTGAATTCGCGGATCAGCATGAAGAACAGCGGCACCAGTGCGACCAGCAGGACGGCATAAAACGGGACCAGCAGCCATCGTGCAGCCAGCATCCAGTTTTCGATTTTTCGATCGAACATGAAGTACCCCGCGATTGATTGGCCGACGTCCCATCCTAACGCAGCACCGGCAATGAATGGAATGATGCTTTTGGCGGGAGCGTTGTCGCGTTGTTGTCGCGGGTTCTCTATTTGTGAAAGCAGAGGTCCCTCGACTCCTCGCTGCGCTCAGGATGACAGCGAAGCAGAAGGGCGTCCGCTCGAGATGACTAGAGCGGGGCAGCCGGCGCGCGCCGTCATTCAACAGCGGTCATTGCAGCGTGTAGTTTGCGATGGATACCGCGCTGGTCATATATCCTCCCGCCGCCGCAATTGCTTCCACCCTCGTCGTCTGCGTGATCATGAATGGTCCCCGGTAAATCGGCGAGGAAAGAGTCGGCGTGCTTCCATCGATGGTGAAGTAGATGGTAGCGGACTGCAGGTTGTCGGTAATTGTTATGGTCTGCGGCGTGGGATAGGTTCCGGCCGCCGGCGAAAGCATTGGCATAGGAGCGGGTGTCATTCCCATCCCCGAACCATAACCTCCGCAACCTACGCTGCTAAGTAGTAACAGTGCGCAAAGCAGCACTTTCATAAAAATACCTCCCCGACCCCGCGCCGAAGTAGCGGACGTGACATCGCCATCGCCGAGGTCTGTTGAACCACAGACTACGGCGGCCCGAAGTTAGGAGTTGTCATAGAAAAGCAATAGAAACGCAAAAGATATGTCACCAGCTGGTGATGGAAAGGGCGACGATCATGTGGCGTTGCGCTCCGAGACCACGAGGTCTGCAGCATGGTTCATGCGAAGACATATCGCTACGCCGTACAATGGGCGGATGCGTATCCTTCTTTCAATCGCCCTGTTGTTGTTCCTCGTAACGACGTTTGTGGCCCAGACACCGCCGGCGCAGATTCCTGCTCCAGCGGATGTAGCTGCGCCGCCGGCTGATGCCGTAAAAACCGCGTCCGGTCTCGTAACCATGGTGGAAAAGCCTGGCACCGGCAAAGACCATCCCGCCAAAGATGAGGTGGTCACGGTCGATTACACCGGCTGGACCACCGACGGCAAGATGTTCGACAGCTCGGTCACGCGCGGCAAGCCGGCGACGTTGCCCGTCAATCGCGTGATCCCCGGCTTCGGTGAAGGTATTCAGATGATGGTGATCGGCGAAACGCGCCGCCTGTGGATTCCGCAGGCGCTGGCCTACAGGGGCCAGCAAGGGAAACCGGCGGGAACACTGGTATTTGATGTGACGCTGCTCGACATGCCGACCCACGCGCCAGACGATGTGAAAGCGCCTCCGGCCGACGCCAAGCGAACTTCGAGCGGCCTGGCTTACAAGGTGCTGACGCCCGGAACGGGCACGCGCCATCCTAAGAAGATCGACGAAGTTACGGTTCACTACACGGGTTGGACGACCGACGGGAAGATGTTCGACAGCTCGGTTGCGCGGGGTAAGCCGTCGACCTTCCCCCTCGACCACGTGATTCCCGGGTGGACCGAAGGCGTGCAACTGATGGTGGAGGGCGAGACCACGCGCTTCTGGATTCCTGAGAGGCTCGCGTATCAGGGCAAACAGGCGCCGTTTGGCATGCTGGTGTTCGACGTGCAACTGATCCACATCCAGTAGCTAGTGTCAGTGGTCAGTGGCCAGTTGCCGGTTGTCACCAAGGGCAGGTTCCTCGACTCGGACTAAACTCCTTGCTCGGGATGACAAAACAACAGTTATCAGTGGCCGGTTGTCGGTTGCCAGTTAAAGATACGAGAGCTTGCAAATGCCGCCTCCGTTATCGCATCAACATGTCATAGACAAAGCGGAAGGCTTCTGGGGTGATGCCGAGGCTGCCGCGATAGGGATTGTTCATGATCAGCAAGAGATGGATCTCTATGCCCAGCAGCGCGGCAAAAAAAGCTGTCATCCACACATGCATGGCGAAGCTCTTGAGTTGAAAGAACCAGCTTACGGCGAAGCTCAGCACCGCCCCAAGCATGACAAAGCGCCACAGCGGTCCTGGCAAATGCGCGGTGATGGTATCCAGCCGCAGGCTGCGTTTCTCGATCAGGTTGTTGAAGGCGCGCAAGGTCTCATGGTGTAGCGCCTCCTGTCCCTGGGTCCGCGGTTCGAAGGTCTGCAGCCGGTCCTGAAAATGCCACAGGCGTTCGATCCCGCCCGGGGTAATGATCCCCTTGCGGTGCGCCTGCCACGCCACATCGATTTCATAGCGGGTATATTCCCGCAGGTCAGCCTGGAGCGCGCTACACTCGGGTTCGGGATAGCCGCTAACATCACGGTACAGTGCCGCCAGCGCGCCGGCTTCCATTCCCACCGCGCTGCGGGCACCGTCGTAGCCTTCCCAGACGCCGACGGCAATCAGGCCGAGCATGATGCCGTAGAAGATGGCAACCGTGCTGAGATAGTAGCTGACCGCTTCGTTGTGCGAGACGCTCGTGTGCAGTCGACCTATCCATCTGCGCGTAGCCAGCAGACCTCCCACTCCGATCGCCACGCAAAACAGAACGAAGAGGATGCCAACCAGCCAGTCCGGTAAATTAACGAACCATTCCATCGAACTCTCCACAAAGCTGCGTTGTGCGGATTGTTACTTCGGATTTATATCAGACACGGCGGGCATGCCACCCTAAGAAACCTGGGCAGAGAGAGCCAGTTGATAAACTCCTATTTTCTCCTGAGCGCCTGGAGAGGGTGCCCATCGCGACTGCCGACGGCAAGCCTACTCGCGCGAGAGGCGAGCCAACCAAACCCGCACAGACGGCACTCGAATTCAACGTAGTCCCCGGGAGGAATTGGTTGTACCGCTCGTCGGATACGGCGGTGAGGTCGCAAGCGTACCCGCAAAGTCACGGCGCATGCGAAGAAATGCTTGCGCCGGAACAAAAAATGCGTTATGAACTCGCATCACATCTATATGTGAGATGGGCAATCGGAGGGAAAAACCCAAGGCCATGATTCCAGAATCGCACTCGCTGCAGCAGTTATTCACCGAGTTGATCGACCAGCACTTCGACCGCGACATCGGACTACGCGATCCCGAGGTAAAGGATTACGTTGTCAATGTTCTGGCGGAGTTCTGCGATTGCCAGCAGTTGTACAAGATTTGCGATGCCGGAGGCCGTCCGCTGCACGACGTGGGCGAGATGCTGCTGGAGGCCGACCCCATCTACGGGCCAGCGCCGTCGTTTGACCGCGAGCGCCAGGTCCGCAAGCACATCGGGGATTACACCTTGTTCTTTTCCGGAATGTTTCCCGAGAGCGTAAACCATTACCGCTTACGACGGCAGCGGCTGGAAAACTTTATCGACTTCATCCGCGCGGGGAAGGAGAGCTATTACATCGTCTCCAAGTTCGACCAGTTCGAATACGCGCGGCTGTCGCCGCTCTTCGCCAAACTGGCGCGCGAATTCGAATCCTGCGTCTATGGCCTGAATCTGGTGAAGGGCGATCTCGAAGAGATGCAACATCCGATTACGCGCAAGGTCAAAGAGATCGTGATGTAACTTAGAAGTTTCACCATTGAGACACCGAGGGCACAGAGAGAATCGTGCCCTTTTGTTTTGCGGCGACATGACGTTTCGGTCATTTCGCCGCTGCTGCTTAAGCTTGCCTTCAGTTTTCTACGTAGATTTTCCCTCTTTGCGATGTAAGTCACTCCAATTTCTGAAAATTGTTCCCACGCTCTGTGAAGAAGAGTGAACGCCAGCATCGTTCATCAACTTTCTAGCGCACTCCGTGTTTGCAACTATGAACGCGAGTTACGGTGCGCCACTCGAAAAAGAAGATGAAGGGACACGGAGGCTACCGATGAAAAAGCGACTGAATTACGTGCTACTCCTGGCCCTGAGCGCAGGAACGTTTGCGACGACCTCAGCGGCACAAACTACCACCGCAGTCAACGATCGACAGGGCGCGCGGATCGCTCAGGCAACGTTTGATCCGAGCCAAACCGGCCTGCTCCGCCTGGCCGACTGGGACGATCATCGTCGTTGTGATGGAGATCGTGACCGCGACGACCGCAACTGCCGCGATCGCGATGACGACAGGTACCGCAATCAGTATTACGGCGGCAATGCCTACTACGGCAACGGATACTACGCAACTCCGTATCGCGGGCGGACCGATGGATGGTATGACCGCAAGGGCTACTGGCACGCTTATGACAGGGATCGCGACAGCGACCGCCGTCGTCACGATGATGACGATCGCCGGTGAGTCCCGTCTCTTGCGTAAGCACCATTAGAGTGCTGGCAAAACTGCCAGGATCAACGGAGGTGATGCACAAGGCCCGGAAAACAATCCGGGCCTTGTTGCGTGCGCTTTTCTGCGATACTAGAGAGTGGCCTCGCAGGTTGCGAGCCCGACATCATCATGGACTTAGTCGCAGATCCGAAATCAGTCAAAGTCAACGTCACCACCGGCACCGGGATGGACATCGAGTGGAAAGACGGGCATCGCAGCGTCTACAGCTTTCCTTTCCTGCGCGATGCCTGCCCGTGTGCGCTGTGCAGCGAAGAGAGAGAGAAAGATGGCCGCCAGCCCGGTGATCCGCTGAAGCCTATCGCCGGCGCGTTGCCCATGTTCAAGGCGGCGGCGCGGCCCACCGAGGTTGAGCCGGTTGGCAAGTACGCCATTCGTTTCTCATGGAACGATGGCCACCAGCACGGCATCTATTCATGGCAGTACCTGCGCGAGCATTGTCCCTGCGCCGAGTGCAAGGCGCGACGCGCCATGGATGCTCCGGTCACCAGCAGCAAGCCCAACTGATGAACCTCCGGCCGCGCGATTTCACCACGGAGGCACGGAGAACACGGAGTTTTTGAGGGGTTTCTTTCGGACCTTAATTATATCCAATGAAGACAATACCTCTGTGGTTCAAGATATTGACTTTGGTTTGGTTCTTTGGCATGGCTTCTTGATGGTCCGGTTTCCTGTTCAGTGCCTTCGCTTGCTTTCCTGGGAACGCTGCCCAACGCTGAAAGAGTTAAGGCGCGAGAAATTCATTGGGTATACGGTATTGGGCTTCGGCGTTTTGTTCCCGATGGAACTCGCGCTTGGGATAATCACATAAAACAGACTGTCCTAATTGAACTCCGTGCTCTCCGTGCCTCCGTGGTGAACAAATTTCGTTTCGAGTGACCTGAATTGCCGTCGTATCTCAACAATCTGAATCCGCAACAGCGCGAGGCCGTCGAGGCCGTTCGTGGGCCGGTGCTGATCCTCGCGGGCGCGGGCAGCGGCAAGACGCGCGTCATCACTTATCGCATCGCCCATTTGATTGACGGCGTTGGCGTGCCGCCTGACTCCATCCTGGCGGTTACCTTCACCAATAAAGCGGCTTCTGAAATGGCCAGCCGCGTAGAGTCGCTGGTAGGCGCGCGGTCGTTGGCCAAGCCGCTGATTTCCACCTTTCATTCCTTTTGCGTGCGCTTGCTACGTCGCGACATTGACACGCTGCAGATCGGCGGCAAAGGCTATCGCAAAGATTTCGTCATCTACGACGAAGCCGACCAGCAAAACGTGGTGAAGGCCGCCATGCGACGGCTTGGCATCGACGATAAGCAGTTGACGCCGCGCAACGTGCTGTCGCAGATATCTTGGGCCAAGAACCACATGCTCGATCCGCAGGAGGTTTACCTGCAGTCGGGCGATCCTAAGACCGAGCGCGTGGCCCATATTTACGAGGTGTATAAGCAGGAGTTGGCGAAGTCGAATGCTCTCGATTTCGACGACCTGCTGCTGTATGCCGTGCGCGTGCTGAAAGCGTCGGGCGAGACCCGCGAGCGTTACAACCGCCGCTATCGCTACATCCAGGTGGACGAATACCAGGACACCAACCGTCCGCAATATGAACTGATGCGCATGCTTGCCGGCAGCGAGCACAACGTCTGCGCCGTTGGGGATGAGGACCAGAGCATCTACTCGTGGCGCGGCGCCGACATCCGCAACATCCTGGAGTTCGAGCAGGACTTTCCCGAAGCGCGCATCATTCGCCTGGAGCAGAACTACCGTTCCACCCAGAACATTCTGGAAGCGGCCTCCGTCGTGGTGTCTCACAATGTCAGACGTAAGGGCAAAACCCTCTGGACCGACCGCAGCGGTGGCTCGCAAATCGGATACTATGAAGCGCCTGACGGCGAGAATGAAGCGCTTTTTGCGGCGGATTACATTGCCAAGTATCTTCGGCAGGCGGGAAGCGAAGGCCGGGAGACGCCGCGGGCAGCGGTTCTGTACCGTACCAACTCGCAGTCGCGCCTGGTGGAAGAGGCAATGCGCCGCTATCAGCTAAAGTACCACGTTGTGGGAGGGTTTAGCTTTTACGAGCGCGCCGAGATCAAAGACATGATCTCGTACCTCAAGGTTCTGCAAAATCCCGACGATTCAATCGCGGTGCAACGCGTGATCAACACCCCGACCCGCGGCATCGGCAAGAACACTCTCGAGACAATAGAGAGCATTGCGTTGGAAACTGGCACCTCCATGTGGGGCGCGATCAACGAGGTGCTGCGGCGAAGGCTTCTTCCCTTGCGGGCCTTGACGGCACTTAAGAGTTTTAAAGATCTGATCGAGGATGCCCGAGCCATGCACCTCGGCACCTTCCGCGAACGAGTGAGTGAAACCGCCGAAGAACCTGCCGCCGAAGTGCTTTCGGACGCGAACGAGGAGGATTTTCAGCACGCCATCGACTTCTCTCCCGCCGAATTCGAAGCCGCAACCGAGTCCACGGAGTTTGCCCCCGAGACCTTCGCAGATGGGGATGGCCGACGAGAGCCCAGTTGCTAAGAAAGAAGACGAGCGGGTCGAAGGCTTCCGCGCGCCCGGCGATCCGGCATCTACGGCGGAACTGTTGAAGTTCCTGATCGATCGCACCGGCTACATCAAGCAGCTTGAGCAGGAGGACACGCCCGAGGCGCTGGCCCGCATCGAGAACTTGCACGAACTGGTGAATGCGGCCATGGACTCCCGCGATCGTGGCGAGACGCTGAACGAGTTTCTCGACCACGCCGCTCTGGTCAGCGACGCCGACGATTACGACGAGAACTCGCGCGTCACCCTAATGACGTTGCATGCGGCCAAAGGTCTCGAGTTTCCGCTGGTGTTTCTGATTGGTCTGGAGGAGGGACTGTTCCCTCATTCGCGTACGCTGCTCGCCCCTGACGACATTGAGGAAGAGCGGCGATTGTGCTACGTCGGGATGACTCGCGCCATGGACACGCTCATCGTTTCTCGCGCGCGCTATCGCCGCCGTTACGGTACCGACATGCCCGAGCCCAGCGTGGCATCCCGCTTCCTCGAGGAAATTCCGCAGGCGCTGCTGCAGGACCTGGGATCGCCGCGACGGCCCGCCTACGCTTCGCGCGGCGACTACTCAACTGGCAGGCACTACGCCTACGAGGACGAAGATCAACGCCCAGAGCACGACCGTCGCAATACGCCGCAGCACAGCCAATATAGCGGTCCAACCTACAACTCCATCGATAACATCGCGGAGTTCTTCGCCTCGCGCGGCAAGAAGTTTTCTCGGCCCAAAGTCGAGATTCCAACGCCAATCGGGCGCACGGGATTCCGCCCCGGACAACGCGTCCGTCATCCGAAATACGGCGAGGGAACCGTGTACAAACGCGAGGGAGACGGGGAAGATGCGAAGATTACGGTACAATTTCCTAGATTCGGTTTGAAAAAGCTGGTCGAGAAATACGCCCAATTGGAAAAGGCGTAAGCCCGTCACTTAAAGGAACGCAGAATTCATGGCAAATACCAAAAGCATTACCGACAAACTGGAACGCAAGAAGGTAAAGCGCACCGCGCGCAAGAAGGCCGCGCCTAAAGCACCCCGCACTTACGCCCGCGGCTCGGCGAAGCGCAAGGTTAAGAAGCTGGCACGCGGTCAGTCGAAACGCTAGGCTGCTGCCCTCGGAAATGCAAGCTCCAGTCCGTTCGCCGGGCTGGAGCTTGTTTTTGCTGCCGGACAGAGTGGGAATCGACCTTCACAATACGAAAGGAACCTCCATACCTGCCTGGAATGGCGGTCCCTCCGGCGACATATTCACCCTCCCCCATACCTCAGGGCGATACATCGCATTGGTCTTATCGGCATTCTGGAGACGATCTTCAGTGGGTCATCAACCGGCGGAGTCTGACAAAGCGTTTGTATCAGGCGAATCGTAGTGGAGACGACAGCAGCTAAAAGTACGGAGCTGATTTAGGAGCCAGTCAGCTGCTTCCCGTATCATGTCCCATCCGCATGCTAGTCTTTCCCGAGTAGGAGATGAATCTACGTGACTCTGCGCCGTCGTAACCCATGCGTCCAATTTTTTCTACTGATGTTGACGGTCCTGACCATTTTGCCGCTCGAGGTCGCGCACGCGCAGGCTTTCGACGCCAGTCAATTTTCCGCCATGCAGTGGCGGCTGATTGGCCCCTTTCGAGGCGGTCGAGTCACGGCCGTAGCGGGTGTGCCAGGCCATCCCGATACCTACTACTTCGGCACACCCGGTGGCGGAATATGGAAGACCACCAATAGCGGACAAGTTTGGCGGCCTATCTTCGATCGGCAAGGAGTCGCATCAATCGGAGCTCTTGCCGTGGCGCCGTCCGATCCGAATGTGATTTACGCGGGAACCGGTGAGCAAACAACCGGCAATGGACTCTACCGATCAGCCGACCGTGGCGAAACCTGGCAGATCGTGGGCTTGCAGGATGTCAGTTTTATTCAGGCGGTGGTTGTCGATCCGCAAAATCCAGACGTCGTCGTGGTGGGCGCAAACTCTATTGGATTCGGAATCCTGTGGCTCCCGTTACCGGCATCGGCGCGCACCGCCAACCGCGGAATCTTCAAGACCAACGATGGCGGAAAAACCTGGAACAAGGTGCTCACTAACGACGAGACGCTGGGTGTCGTCGATCTCTGCTCCGATCCCAGCGATCCTCGCACGCTTTATGCAGTTCTCTACAGGCCGGCTTCGGGGTCGGGCGACTCCGAGGTGCCAGCTACTTCCGAGATTGTTAAGTCAGGGGACGGGGGCTCGACCTGGAATCCTCTGGTCACGAAGGGATTGCCAGAGAAAGGTCGGGGAAGATTAGGCATTGCCGTGGCTCCCGGAACCAATGGCCGCCTGTACGCGATTATGGAGCAAGGGTTCTTCCGCTCCGACGATGGCGGAGTTACCTGGCAACAATCCACCAAAGACCCGCGAATACTTGGCAGCGCATATTTCAGCAGGGTCTTTGTTGACCCAAAGAACCCCGACGTTCTCTACGTGGCGCAGACTTCGCTTTATCGCTCGACCGATGGGGGGCACACCTTCGAGGCGTATGTCGGAGCTCCTAGTGGCGACGACTTCCACGTCCTCTGGATCGATCCACAAAACTCGGCGCGCATGATTCTTGGCGTAGATCAAGGCGCTATCATCAGCGTAGATGGCGGCAAGAGTTGGAGCTCCTGGTACAACCAGCCCACCGGGCAGTTCTATCATGTCTCTACCGACAACGCCTTCCCGTATCGCGTCTACGGGGCGCAGCAGGATAGCGGAACCGCCGGCGTTCTCAGTCGCAGCGATTATGGCGAGATCCTGGCTCAGGATTGGTATTCCATCGGCGGATTTGAATACGCCTTCATCACTCCCGATCCACTTAATCCAAATTGGGTTTACAGCAACGGATGGTACGGCTCGGTAGTTCGATTCGATAAGGTCACCGGTCAAATTGCTACCGTGTTTGAGCACGGTGACAAGTACAGAACCTCCTCCATGCCGCCTCTGGTGTTTTCACCGCAGGCCCCTTCCACGCTTTATCTAGGAACGCAGTTTGTGCTTAAGACTTCCAACGGCGGATTGAGCTGGCAGGAAATCAGTCCTGACTTGACGGGCTACACAGAGACAGTAGAAAAAGAAGCTAAGCCGGACCCCAGCAAGCCGCATCCACCCGCCATTACGACGCTGGCGCCATCGGAAGTGCAACCGGGAGTGATGTGGGCGGGCACTAGCAACCGAATCGTGCAACTCACTCGCGACGGGGGGGCGAACTGGCAAAACGTCTCGGCTCCCGGATTGACTGAGCCTACGCAAATTCTTGCGATCGAGGCTTCGCACTATGATGCCGCCACCGCGTATGTTGCGATAGGCGCTACCCGTGAGTCCACTCCGCCGTACGTCGTTCGCACTCACGATTACGGCCACACCTGGCAGAAGATCGTCAACGGATTCCCCGAACGCGAGATGGTACGTGTGGTGCGCGAGGATCCAAAGCGCAAGGGGCTGCTTTATGCGGGAACCGATACCGGCGTCTTCGTTTCATGGGATGACGGCGACCACTGGCAATCGCTGCAACTTAATCTGCCGCCGACTCCGGTCACCGATCTCCAGGTGCATGCCAACGATGTGGCTATCTCAACCTTCGGACGTGCCTTGTGGATTCTGGACGATGTCACGCCGCTGCGTGAGATGAACCCGCAGATCACTGCAAGCGAGGCTTATCTGTTTCGTCCCGCCACCGGGATGCGCGTTCGTTGGGACAACTATCAGGACACACCTTATCCGGTCGAAACTCCTGCAGGACAGAACCCGCCCGATGGCGCCATCCTCGACTATTTCTTGAAATCGGCGCCGACGGGAGAAGTCAAACTGACCATTTATGACGACAAGGGCAACGAGGTTAATCAGTACTCAAGTGAGGCAAAGCCTCCGGATCTGTTGCCTGCCAACGCTCCCAACTACTGGTTTGCGCCCGCGGTAGCTCTGCCGAAGGCGGCAGGTGTAAATCGCTTCGCCTGGAATCTTCGCTATCCGCCGCCGCTGTCGCTTCCTTATGGCTACAATGGCGACCTGCTGGGATACACCGAATACACCACAGCCGATCACGCAATCCCTGGGCAAACTCCGCGGGTGCAGCCTCAAGGACCTTTGGTTGTGCCGGGTAACTACACGTTGGAGTTGCGCGCCGCCGGGCAAACACTCCGGCAGCCATTGACGGTAGAACTTGATCCTCGCGTCCATACTTCGCAATCCGATCTGGTGGAACAGCTCGATCTGGCGCAAGAGATTACCAGAGGCATGAAGGCGAGCTACGATGCGTACATGCAGGTTGAAGCATTGCGCAAGGCTTTGGACGAGCGCCAAGCGGCGCTGAACGGCGACGAGTTGAAGCAGACAAAAGACGCAGCCGATTCCCTCGACAAAAAGATCGATGCCGTCCAGAACGGCACGCGCACCGCTCCCGGCTTCGGGCTCGTCAACCGCGATCTGACCAGACTGATTTACAGCGTGGAGAGCGCCGACGTCCGTCCCGCAGATGCGGTCCGTTCAGCTGCGCAACAGAGCTGCGATGCGCTCGACAGGGATCTTTCGGGTTGGCGGGAACTGACTGAGCAAGACGTGGCATCGTTCAATGTCATGTTGGCTGAAGCGAAATTGCCGCCTCTGCCGTCGGTCACCGCAGTTACAAGCGCCGGATGCAAGAAATAGCCATCGTCGTCAGCAGGTCTCGATCATCCGTGGGTAGCCAGCCCGCGTTCTCTGGCGCATTACAATCGATTCATGCGGCCTTATTTTCGCTGGCAGCTACGGTCCCGGACGCTGGAGTTGGGCCGGCGAACTCTCATCATGGGAGTGCTCAACATCACTCCGGATTCCTTCTCCGACGGAGGCGAGTTTCTTCAGCCTGAACGGGCGCTGCAACACGCGCTACGGATGCTGGACGAAGGTGCAGACATTTTGGACCTCGGCGGCGAGTCCACCCGTCCGGGAGCGCCGGTTGCCGGCGAGGATGCTGGCGCCACATCAACGTCAAAACTAAGACCGCCCGTAACCGAGGAGGAGGAACTGCAGCGGGTAATGCCGGTGTTGCACGGCATTCTCGAGGCCCGGCCGGGAACGGTCATTTCGATTGATACCTACAAGTCAGCCGTGGCTCGTGCAGGCGTGCGCGCAGGCGCGGAGATCGTGAACGACGTCAGCGGCTTTCAATGGGATCCGGAGATGGCACGAACATGCGCCGAATTGCAATGCGGAGTGGTGCTGATGCACACGCGCGGACAACCGGAAGAGTGGCGCGCTCTCCCGCGCGAGGCAGCCATCACTGCCGTAGTGGAGCACGACCTTGGCAACCAACTGCTCGTAGCCCTGCAGAGTGGCGTGCAGCGACCGCGCATTGTGCTCGACCCCGGCTTTGGCTTCGGCAAGAACTTTGAGGAGAACTATCCGCTGCTGGCCCATTTCGATCAATTGCACCGGTTCGGGTTCCCGGTGATGGCCGGCACTTCGCGCAAATCGTTCGTAGGACGTACCGTCGGCAAGCGAACCGGCAAGGATGCGCCGCCGTCGGAACGGCTGTATGGGTCGCTGGCTGCAATGGTTGCCAGCATCCTGCGCGGGGCCCATATCGTACGTGTGCATGATGTGAAGCCAGCAGTCGAAGCCGCTGCGGTAGCCGACGAAGTATTAGCGGCCGGCGGAGAGAGCTGACTCTACACAAACTAGAGGGTTGTCATTCTGAGCGAGGAGCGCAACGACGAGTCGAAGAACCCCTATAGGGCATAGGAATCCCTCGACTTCTCGCTGCACCGGTCGCTCGCGATGACATTCCAAATTGATAACCCTTACCAACGAATGACTGCCCTGAATCAGCTTCACTCTGACCCACGCGTCACCGTCCGCCGTCCGGGAACGCCCGAGCCATCCGGCCGTTGTGTTGTGTACTGGATGCAGCGAGTTCAGCGCGCGCTCGACAATCCCGCACTCGATGTGGCGGTTGAGGCTGCGAACATGCTGCACCAGCCGGTGGTGATCTTCTTTGCGCCGGTGCCGTTTTACCCGCACGCCAACTTGCGGCATTACACGTTTCTCGCGCAGGGCATTTCCGATACTGCTGAACGCGCACGTAAGCGTGGCATCGGATACGTGCTGCGTCGCTACCCTGACCATTCCTTGCTACATTTCTGCGAAGAAGTAAAAGCGTCGTTAGTTATTGGCGACGAGAACCCGATGCGCGAGCCCAACCATTGGCGTGAGCTGGCGGCAAACAGACTGACCGTGCCGTTGTGGACGGTGGATGCCGATGTGATCGTTCCTTCAAAGCTGCTGGAGAAGGAGCAGTATGCAGCGCGCACCATACGGCCTCGGCTAAAGCTCAGACTGGAACAGTTCCTCGCCACGCCCGCCAATCCCAAGGCGAAGGTCGAATGGGAGAAGCCGCGTGGCTTGAAGGCGCTGCCGGACGACGGCTCATTCGACATCACCGGAGGCTGGAAGGGCCTCGACCGCTCAGTCGCGCCGGTGAATTCTTTTCGCGGTGGGACAGACGAGGCACTCCGTCTGTTGCACGATTTCGTAACTCATAAGCTGGCCCATTATCCTGAGCGCCATGGCAAACCGGAATTGGACGGTACCAGCCGGCTGTCGCCCTATATGCACTTCGGACACATCGGACCGCACACGGTTGCGCTGGCTGTCGAAAAATCAAAAGCACCGCGCGCGGCGAAAGACGACTTCCTCGATCAGCTCATCACCTGGCGCGAGCTGTCCATTAACTTCGTGCATTTCAATCCGCTGTATAACTCGATTGAGAGCGCGCCCGATTGGGCGCACCGCACTCTCGGCAAGCATGCGCATGACCGGCGGCCCGTGATCTACTCGCGCGCGCAACTTGAGTCTGCCCAGACCCACGACGAGTTGTGGAACGCTGCGCAGCGTCAAATGCTCCACGCGGGGTGGATGCACAACTACATGCGAATGTACTGGGCCAAGAAAATTCTGGAGTGGAGCCCGTCCCCGGCGGTGGCATATCAAACTGCCGTGTATCTCAACGACAAGTATTTTCTCGACGGTCGCGATCCCAATGGTTACGCGGGGATTGCATGGGCTATCGGCGGCAAGTTCGATCGTCCATGGTTTGAGCGCCCGATCTTCGGGACCATTCGTTATATGTCAGGAAATGCCGCCGCCAAGAAATTTGACGCCCAACAATACATCGCGCAGATGGCCGAGTTGGCGGGCGCGAGCGGGCAGTCCGAACTCTTCCAACGCTGAGGAACTACGGCGCGATCGTCAGGCTACACACGAAGGCGCTGATCCAGACTAGAAATCCACCGGCCCCGACGCAGATATAGAGGCGCCGTTCGAAAGGGTTATGAATCGTCGGCAGAGGCAAGGGAGTTCCTAAGGCGCGATGAAACGAAGCTCCCAGCAGGCCGCCAAATCCGATAAGGGTCGTGGCGCCGCCGAACGCGAGGCCCGCGATGATGAGGATGAAACTCAGGCTGAACACGACTGATCCCACTACTTGCCCAACAGCCTAGACCTCTTACCGAAGTTCTGCAACTGGGATGCCCAGATCTAGGATGGGAATACAACGCGCTGAGACGGGTCAGCGATCGGCCGGGCCGCGAGGTGGGACCTCGTACTCCTGTATAACTGGCAATGAGGTAACACGGGACTCTCGTTCCCCGAAATACTGAGCAATACATGCCGCACAAATCGCAGCCGCTGCAGCTATAAGGGACGATTCGCAACGCAGGGTCGAAAATTCGTCATATTTGCGATGGCACTAGGGTCGCTCGGCGGAATGATCTTGAAAATCGCAATTCGTGGTTATTGGCACATCTAAATTTTCCGGTGTGTGTATTACGTGTGTGGAAACCGCGATTCTGGCATTTCGAGAGCATTGAGCGTGCTTAGTTTTCAATAACTTGTTGGCTGTCAACGCGGCTGTTTAATCCAACTCCCGCCGCCTCCACCAATATTTCCAAGATAATCTACAGTGATTCAAAACACTCCCACCCAACCAAAAGAAACGTTGGGTGGGGGCGCTCAGCCGAACTGGTTGGGAGATAGTCTGGAGAGAAAAGGAGAGAGAAGTCTGGAAGTGCGAAGCAGAGGAGAGGGTGCGAAGGCTGCCGCATGCGGCATCACCCAAAAGCAGGCTTACTTAGCAGTCTTGTTTAGCAATCTTAACTTGAAGAAGGAGAAATACGGAGACCTGAAGCATGCAGCGGAGACCTGAGGTGTCTTGACTGAGCAAGTACCCCAAGGCGAAGCTGGTAGAAAAGCAGAGCCGCTGAGGTCGACGACCTTAGCGGCTTTAGCGATTTTTCTTCTCGTCCTATACGCGGGCCTGAAGAGACTGTGTCGCAACCCCGCATGCGATTCCGTGGTGGAACAGAGCTAGGCAGGAGGCACGCATCCAGCCGCTCGGCGGCGATATTTGTGTTAGCCGCGGGCCTAAGCCCGCGGTCAAGTGGGAAAATAATCCAGCCGCGGAGCGGCGGCACCGGTTGCGACACAGTCTCTGAAGGCCCACACTAACCGTACAAACGGATACAACAATCCGGAAAGCGCTCTAGTTATGTATCTTTGACTGGAGTGACCTACACCCTTCGCCGCGGCCACATCCAGACTTGCAGGACTACTTACTCATAATTTTCTCAGCATTGGTTTCATGATCTTGCCGGCACTATTCTTAGGGAGAGCGTCCAGCTGCAAGACTTGTTTTGGAACGATCTCGGGTGGCAGATGCTGAGCGCAGAATGTCTGGAAGCGACGCAAGAAGGAACTGTCCTTCCGATCTTTCGGGACCACGAATGCCCTGAGCGCCTCTCCTGATAGTTCGTCGGGTACACCGACGACGGCGATCTCCAATAGGCCGTCGAATTCCAGGAGCTGCTCTTCAATTTTCCGGCAGCTGGTACGCTTGCCGCCGATCTTCACAAAATCTTTGGCTCGATCCGTTATATAGATGAAGCCGTCTTCATCCACAGTAGCCAGATCACCGGTGTGCAACTTGCCATCGCGGAAGGTCAGCGATGTTTCTTCCACTTCCCCCCAATAACCAGCTGTGATATTGGCGCCTTCGGCAACAATCTCGCCTTGCTCTCCCGCGCGGACGTGCTTCCCGTCCTCGTCGACCACGGCGAGCGTCACCCCCGGAATCGCTTTGCCAATTGAGCCGAGTTTCTCGCCCAGCATCTCAGGAGGCACGTAGGCCAGCCGAGCAGTTGCCTCGGTCTGACCGTACATCACGAACATCTGGACCTCCGGCAATGCCTCGCGGAATTCGCGAATGAAGGCAGGCGCCAGGTGACCTCCGGCCTGCTGTACGTAGCGGAGGTGTGGGAGATCGACTCGACGAATCCCGGACCGGCGCAGCAATATCTGAAAATGACTTGGTACCCCCGCGAATCCCGTGCATTGGCTGGTCTGCATGTGTTGCAGAATCGTCTCGGGATACATGAAGCGACTGTCGATAACTAACC
The DNA here is from genome assembly GCA_963709045.1 of uncultured Acidobacteriaceae bacterium. GTDB lineage: Bacteria > Acidobacteriota > Terriglobia > Terriglobales > Acidobacteriaceae > Bog-257. The sequence continues at coordinate 55,266 of CAVPUX010000002.1, forward strand.
GGCCTCCAACTCTCAGGTGCGTATGCAGCAACGACGTTCCAAAGCAGTAGTGGAAGGGCAGGACCGTCATCATGCTGTCATGATCGGTCAGGCCCAGATATTCGATGATGGAATTCGTATTTGCAATGATGTTGCCATGGGTAACCATGACTCCGCGAGGCTTCGCGGTTGAGCCGGAGGTGAACATCACGGCCGCGAGGTCATGCGAAGCCACCAAGGGGCACTGTATTTCTATCGTCGAACTGTGAGGAAGGATGCTATCGATGTTTCGCAGGTAGCTTCCGGGACCGGGTCGCGGAATTGATTGCGAGGCGTCGACGGTGGTAGGTCCAGCGAGGCTTGATTTATTTTTCTGGTGAAAACGGGAGTCCACGAAAGCGAACCCTGGGCCGACTGACTGCATGATGAACGCGAAATCTTCGGCGCTGATTCCGGTTGGTAGAGGCACACATACCAGGCCGGCACTGAGAATGCCCAGGTAACTCGCCACCCAGAAAGCGGAGTTTTCTGCGACTAATACCGCCCGGTCGCCCTTCTTCGCGCCAGAGGCCAGAAGGAATTGTGCCACCTTCCAGGAAGCGGAATCCAACTCTCCGTAGGTGCAAGTGCCGTCGACGAGCTGCAGGGCAATTTGTGTGGCCTGCTTTCCTTCTAACAGGAAGTCCGCGACGTTCAGGACGCAAGGGTCTTCGGCCGAGAGTGGGTTCTCGGCGACAGCATCGAAACGGGATATAGATTGCATACCCATGGCAATGCCTCGGTTAGTGCCCTGCCACGGGCGCGTGCGCCTCGACGCCCTCAATGGACTCCATCAACACCGGGCCAAGGTGAAGGTAACGTGTCGTGCTTCGCTTGGAATCAATCTGCCGATAAACCTGTTCGACTTGGGCTTGCGTCAGGCCTGCTGCACCCGCCAACTCCGCTGGTGGAATCGCGTGATTTTTTCCGTACAGACAAAGATCCATCTTGTCGAGCCGCAGCGAAAAATAGAATTCCTCCTGCGACTGTTCGAGCGAATACGTGTCGGTGGTTGGAGGCCGATGCTGGATCTCCTCGGGAACCCCCAAATAGGCGGCCAGCTGATATACCTGGGACTTGTAGAGGTGGGCAATCGGCTTGAAATCCGCGGAGCCGTCGCCGTTCTTCACGAAGAAACCCTGATCGTATTCCAGGCGGTTTGGCGTGCCGGCAACCGCATACTGGAATCGGTCCGCATAATAGTATTCCACCATTTTGCGCGTGCGCTGCTTGAAATTGGTGGCCGCAACAATCCCGAGGTAGGCGTTCGGAGTGAGGCGAACCTTCCTGGTCGAACCGTCGGGAGCATGAGCTACCAGCGAAAACACAGCATAGCGTTGCGGATCATCCACGGCCGGGAGCACGATCTTGCTCTTCCAGCCAGTTCCATACTCTGGAATTACGCTGCGGATGGCATCATCGCGGCGCTCATAGCAACGGGCGCCCTGCAGTATGGGGCTGATGTCTTCTAGGAAAGAGCGCACGCCCAGCGAATCGGCGACCATGCGCCCGAGGCGAAGGCTGTCGGGCGACGAATCCGATTCCGGAGTAAACAGTACGACAACGCGCTCCGGACCCAGAGCGCGGGCACACAGAAATGCGACGACGCTACTGTCGACGCCGCCGGAAACGCCGATAACGGCCCCCTGCCGCTTCAATTGCTTGTACACGACCTCGCGGATCCTCTCGGTAATCCGCTCAACCTCCACGGCGTGGTCTATCGTCAAGATGTCACGACTAATGCTGAGCTCAGTGTTCACTCAATTCTCCTTGATTCCAGGCTAGGGGTAAAGAGGCCCCGCGCCACCTCGGTTAAGACTACGCGGGTCCGTTAGGGGACGAGGGTCTAGTCGTCGTCCCAAACTTGACGGAATCCGCCGGAGTTCCCTGCGGATCCATCGACCGTCTTACTGAAATGTTCCGCCCGACCAATTTGCGGCAATGTGGTCGGTTGGATTTCCATTAATTACCTGCATGGATATTCCGGCATAACCAGCAGTGATATTAGAGTCTGACGCGCTTAGCAGCAAGACGCCTGTGGTGACGTCCACCAGGCTGAGCAGTGTACCGTGCGGCTGCCTGCGAATGCAGTCTCGGGTGAGACGACTTGGTGTCAGCCGGAACGTCTTAACCGGTCGATAGCGCCCCATAGCCGATCCGTAACCGAAGGGGCCGGCGAGTAGAAGTTCCGCGTCCAACGATGTTTCACCAGACGCGCGAGTACTTCCTCTGAAAGGGCACCGTGGTCCGAAGCCGCCGCATTCCGGCGCACATGCTCTGGCGTTCGCATTCCCGGGATAACCGTGGAAACTGCCGGATGCGAAAGGCAGAATCGCAATGCCAGATCAGGAAGCGCTTCCAGGCTGACGCCCAAGTCGGCCAATAGATGCTGGACCCTCTGCCATACCTGCTGCTTGCGATTTCCGGAGAAGTACTGGTTTCGGAAGTCGTACTCTGGGAACTTGGTTGCAGGACAAATTTTCCCCGCCAGGCTACCTTCGTCGAAGGGGACCCGGGCAATGATCCCTATGTTGTGGTTCTCGCAATAGGGAAACAGTTTGTCCGCAGGAGATTGATCGAAGACGTTGTAAATAACCTGAACGCAATCGATCAATCCCGTCTCCAGTGCGTTCAAAATATTCTCGGGTTCGTGATCGTTGGTCGAGATCCCTATATACCGGACCAGTCCAGATTGCTTGAGGTCGGCGATCGTTTCCAGCCACACCGCATGGTTCGCCCACTCGTCCGACCAAACGTGAAACTGCAGCAGATCGAGACACTCTCGCCCCAGGTTTCTTAAGCTTCGGACCAGACACTTCATAACATGGTCTTTGGGGAACGCTTCTGATAGCGGAGTGCCAGCAGGCGCCGGCCATTTTCGGTTCGCCGGCGGAACCTTGGTTGCAATGACGATCTCTCGAGACTTCCCAAAAGCGCGTGCCAGCAGGCGCTCGCTGTGACCGTCGCCGTAGACTAATGCCGTGTCAAAAAAATTGATGCCGGCATCTCTCGCCGCTGCCAGGGTGCCCAAAGACTTCTCATCCCTGGCGCCGATCCACGAACTCCCGCCTATGCCCCAAGCCCCAAAACCGATTTCGCTGACCGCCAACTGGGTCCGCCCGATCCTCCTATATCTCATGCCGCCTTGCCCTTCCTCACAGCTCACCGTGCGAAGCGGCCAGGCTTTCAGCCGGGCGCACAAAGTTCACCAGGCGATCAACCAGGGAAAGATACTCGTGCTTCCTGACATCCCAGCTGTAGGTAGCAACGAATGCCTGAGCGCGCGCTACCTGTCGCGATCTCAGGTCCGCGTCTTCTATCAGCTTCAACATACAGTCAGCCAAAACATTAGCGTCGCCACTGGGGAAGAAGGTAACTACATCGTCATTGAAGTAGTATCGGTCCACCGTCGTCTCAGCGATAATGATGGGAACGCCTAGCATCATGAATTCCAGCGTCTTGGTACTGAAGGCTTCGTCTCCGAAAGAGTCACTGCGTTTAGGAACAACCCCAAGGTCCGCATCTTCGATGACTGTGGATATTTCCCTTAGAGAAACTGGGCGGTGGAACAAAACCGATTCGGTGATGCCAAGCTCGCTGGCAAGCCGAACAAGTTCGTCGCGCGAAGGCCCTTCGCCATAGATATGGAACTCGCAGTTAGGAATATGCGGCGTCACCTTGGCGAACGCCCGAATCGCTATGTCCAAGCCCTGGTGCCAATTCAGAGTCCCGGGATAGAGCACGACAAACTTGCCATCCTGGCGCATCCGGCCGCACCGGCGAAAGACGTTCGGGTCGGGATAATTCATGAATACCGAGCACTTAGACTGCGGTACCGATCTGCCTACCAGTCGTTGTTGCCAGATATGATTGGGAGCAATCACGTGGTCGGCAAAGGCGGCGGATAGACGCTCGACCGTCAACAAAGCGGAAAAAACTGCGGAACCCGACGTGGAGCCAAACTTATTGCCATAGAGTTCCGGCGAGAGATCGTGGATATCGAGGACGATCCGGGCTCCTGTGAAACGCGGAACTACAGCGGCAAATACCAGAAAATCCGGAACAGAGTGGACATGCACCAACCCGTACGGACGTCGTGCATGCTTCAAGGTGACCTTTACTAAGGCCCGTATAAAGAACATCAATATACGATGCAGGTAAGACCACTTCGTCTTCTCGTTCTTCTTCCTCGACTGTAGACGAAATACCCGGACGCCGTTAAGCACCTCTTCCTTCTTCTGTCCCTCGCGGCCCAGGGACAACACATCAACATGGTCCCCTCGGGCAGCAAGCGCCTCCGCGTACCTCATTACCCGGTTGTCACCTTCATAGAAGGTGTAGGCGATCATGCATACGTTCATTGCGATTCTTTCGTAGCTCTTAGTTGAAGCTTTCTTGATGCCCTAAGTTAGGGATGGTTCATGAGACACAGCAGCTTTCTGTGCGTCAGAGAATTGATGGAACGGGCCGGTTGGGCACAGCGCTTATGCTGTGTCTCTGGGCTGTCTGCGGTTGGCCAAAAATATCGTCGCTCAGGCGGAGGATGGTTGCCTTCACTGCGGGCATCGTCTTGTGGAGATGCTCCGCTAGACGCTCCCGGTCGTCGAAAGCTGTATTGATGACACCGATAATTTGCTCCGCGTTCATCGTTCTCGCATCTGCTACCAGAGTCGAGACGCCAATCGTGTCCAGAACGCCAACGAACTTGCGGCTATAGGCGACAGACACAGCAGGCACTTCTTGTGAAAGCGCCGCGATACAGGCATGCATTCTTGAGCCAATGAAGAAATCGCACTTCCCGATGACGTACTTGATACTGGATTGATCGAACACACCTTTCACCAGCCCCAGCCTGCCGTCATATTGCCGGGATAGTTGCCCAAAGACTTCTTCGCAGGCCAGGATGTCACTTTCTGAGCCCGGCTTTAGGCCAAAAACATGGGGGACGAGGAGAACCACAGCGTTCTTTTTCCGGATCAGGTCGTCGACGACTGCATACACGACCTTCCTGTAATCGGCGCAGAGCCCGAACATGTTGTCATGCGTATATCCACCCGCGAGCAGAAGACCGCTGACGTTCAGCCCGACCAGGACAGAGCTGCTTAAGGTTTCTAAGGGAATGCCGACGATTTCTGCCTGCGAAGGTTCCCTGGGTTCGAGCACGAATCCCACGTCATAACAAAAGGCATGCTTCTTCGCGTCGTACGCGCTGCCTAGCAGCGCCTTAAGCTCATCAAGTCCTCGACGGTCCCTTGAGTAAACCCGCTGGGCGCGCCGCATGATCCACCGTGCGATAGCTCGAGGAACTTTGCCTGCAAACGGTCCCAATGTCTGTGGAAGTAAGACCAGATTCTTGCGGAGGAGCAACGCCAGAATTAGTGGCAACGACACGTAGAAAAATCTTCCCAGACCATAGATGTCGCTAAAGCTGTCACCTCCGGAAATTGCCGCAATCAGGTCGGCCGCACAAATCCGGCGTAAGCAATTGTTGCGTGTGATAATCCACGCCCGCATTCTCGGGAGGGGGCTGAGGCGCAGGAGCATCGCGAGCGCCAACAGCACCACGATGTTATTGGGCAGGTACACCTTCTTCGAGAACCTCATCGCCACTACCGGGACCGTGACGGTTGCCCCATCTTCGTCCAGAGTTTGGACCGCCTCTTCCGTTCCATAGTCCAATAACGAGAGCGATACGGTCCGGCCCGGGCTGCCGAGACAACGCAGGGAACCAGACGCGAGAGCGCCGACCCCCATATTCTGCGTATTGAACGTGGCGCCGAGCAGCAGCACCTTTATAGCTTTCTCTTCAGACATGTTTTCCACAGCTACGACGCCTGCCTGCCCAGGATCTCGCGTGGTGAGCGAGTCCGGTACGATGCGGTAACGGTTAACACCAACCCCGGCAGTTATTTCGTCTGCATAGGGGAATCCGGAGGCCTTTCCCTCCAACCGCTCTTCTCCTCAGTGTCGATCAATTCGATGTTGAGATTGTTTCTTGCCAGCAAGAATGCAATGTCCTTGTTGTTGAAAGCCTCACCCGGCTGGGGAGGTACGATGAGTCTGGCGCCCTTCGACTTCAGCACCGGAATCTCGACTTCCAGGTCGTCGCATCTGAAACAGATGTGATGGAGTCCGCCGCCTCGGCGGGCAAAGGCAGCAATGGGTGAACCCACTCCCACGGGCTGAACCAGCTTCACCAGGACTGAACCGGGTTTGGCAAGGAATACCACGTTGACCTCCTGGCGCGTATTGAGTACAACCTCGGAAGCCACGCGATATCCAAACATCTCCTCCCACTGCTTGATACCGTCTTCGAGGGAGCAGACGACAATACCGATGTGATCAATCACCATAACGTCAGATTGAAACTCTCGAAACAAATTCGAAAACGCGGGCTTAGTCGCTTTTTCGAGCGGCCTACATAACGCCGATCGTTTCGTCTTGCCAACCGACACGGTCGGAACGGACGGCTGCTTTCTTGTCCCGAGCGACCGCCCAGCGCAGCAGCGGCGGCGCTATTCGTACACCGAGCCATTTGGCCGCAAGTCCGGGAGAGCTTCCGTATTTCGCGGCATTGGAAATCGACTCCCGCGCCTCCCTGTATTCGCCTCTCTCGATGTGCCAATTGGCCCAAGCCTTGTGAATTCTGTTGAGATTCTGCCGGCCCAGCTGCTGCATTTCTCGCGAGGAACCTTCGCTCAGCTTGAGCTGCTTTTCGAAACGGTACTGCTCCATCCGCAAACAGAATTCCTCTTGGTGCCAGTTTCCCGCCTCTCCCACATGCCGGGCTTCTGCCGGGGACCGGTCGATCAGCGCCATTGGCATGCTGACGAAACAAAATTGCGTCCGCAGAGAAAGGCGAAACATGAAGTCATGGTCTTCACTGTAGCGGAGGTTAGGGTCGACGCCGCCCGCCTCGCGCACAACCTCAGTACGAGCAACGGCGGTTTGCATCAGGATCGGATGTCTCCCCGCGCCGATCAAACGCGTCGCATCCTCCACAACTCCAAAAGCCTCTTTCTTGGCTTTTCCCGCGACTTCGAAGACGCTCTGCTTCATGTGAGGATTGTTCATGAACCATGCGTCGGTGAAACAAACTCCATAGGTCTCGCCGAACTTGTCCAGCGCACGAAACTGTAACTCCAGCTTCGTCGGCAACCAAAGATCATCGTTGGCGTTGAACCCGAGCCATTCCTCTCGGGCGTTAGCGATGCCCGTGTTGTTGGCGGCGCCTCGTCCCTGTCTCGACTGGTGAATGTAGCGAACCCGATCGCTCCACAGTGGGTTTTCCTTTCTGAGCCGTTCGACATGCTCCGACGTGCCGTCAGTTGAACCGTCGTCAACGATGATCACTTCCGTTACAGGATGCGTCTGATTTAACACGCTGTCGACCGAATGTCGTAAGACGTCGGCTCGGTTGTACGTGGGGATGATCACGGAAACGCTCGGTTTGGTTGCCATGTGGAGGTTGGATCTAATTCTGAAGAGAAGGTTCGATGGCGCATACTATCTGCACCTCGCGGGCTAGCACGAGAAGACCAAATCAACTAGCCCTATCATGCCTGTGTGAGCCGGGTTATTGTCCAATCCTTAGTGCTATGTTTTTGTTACTAATTCGCCAATTTGCAGGCCCGTCGATTGCAAGACTACTTCACAGCCTGTCAACAGCGGCGTCTGGCGGCTTCCGGCAGCTTCACCTCGCCGCGTCAACCAACTCTGGCTTTCCGGTACCGAACAGATCGGAGAGGCGGGTTAGAGCATAGAAATCTCAGCGAGTTTTCGAACTCTCGCTGACGCCGTTTGACCTTGTTGCAGGGTTGTAACAACAGACAAGCGGTTGTCACCGGCGCAAAATCTGCATTGAAGCCGTAAGGGTTACACGATGGAGTGGCCGGTTAGGTAACCATAGTTTATGTTACCTTAGTAACTGAATAGGGAAGCTTTTTCTTGATTCCGTCTGGCCTGTGCTGTCAGTTTGGAAACAGGCAGGTATGCCCACGTGTTTGTCCTGGTCAGAATACCGGCCGCTTGCGATGCATTAAGGACTCGAGTGGAAAGGTCGCTATGGTCCCTCCGAAGGTAGTGTCAATCGCCCTCATTCTATTTCTCCGCATTTTGCTTACGGTTGCTATTCTGGCGCCCTCCGCCCAAGCCCAAAGCCCCGTCGGTTATTGGAAGTTCGATGACGGGTCTGGGACAAGCGCGGTGGACTCATCCGGCTATGGCCACACCGCCAGGCTCTTCAATGGCGTAAGTTGGGTGGCAGGAAAAATGGGTGACGCTGTTGCTACCCTTGCTCCGCGGCGCCAGTATGTAGGGATCCCGCAGATTGATCTCAGTACCACGAAGGCCGCTACGGTGACCTTGTGGTCAAATCGAACTTATTCGACAGTCGGCGGACATACGCTGTTCGAAGCAACCACGAACTTCAACAATTACACTACTGGCTTTGCTTTCTTCCCCGATGATGCCACATGCGACGGTATTCAAGTCGCGCTTCATGGCAATGTCGGATATGTTGCTAACTGCTACGGTCAGCCTTCATCCGGAGTGTGGCATCACATTGCCGTAGTTTTCGACAAAACTCAGACTGGAGGGAGCCAGGTCAAGTATTACTTGGATGGCGCGCTGCAACCGGTAAGCTGGAATCTCTATGCCTCCACGAATACGAACTATTTCGGTAACAACCCTCTGTTCCTGTTTTGCCGTGGGGGCGGCACGGAGTTCAATTCGGGCGAGATCGATGATTTCCGTATCTACAACACGGCCCTTACCGCTGCGCAAATCCGAGCGATTTATAACGGTCCGACATTAGTGTCCATAGCGGTGACACCCGTCAATCCTTCGATAACGGTCGGCGGACAGCAGCAGTTTACGGCCACTGGAACCTACAGTGACGGTAGCCATCAGAACCTGACCTCAACTGCGACCTGGACCTCGTCAAGCCCAGGAGTTGCAGCTATTAACAGCACAGGTCTGGCAACCGGTGTTGCAGCAGGCAACACTACCATTACTGCGGCCTCGGGCACCATCCATGGCTCCACTGGTCTAACGGTGACAGGCTCGCCCGTTTTGGTCTCCATAGCGGTAACGCCCGTCAATCCTTCGATAACGGTCGGCGGACAGCAGCAGTTTACGGCGACCGGAACCTACAGTGATGGTAGCCATCAGGACCTGACCACCACCGCTACCTGGACCTCAAGCAGTCCTTCTGTGGCCACCATTAACGCCACAGGTCTGGCGACCGGCGTAGGCGCCGGCAGCACGACCATTCAGGCAGCCGTGGGCACGATCAATGGATCTACCAGCCTTACGGTTACGCAGCCGGTGCAGCATTACGTAAGCTTAGCGTGGACCGCTAGCACATCCCAAGTGGTGGGCTATAACGCGTATCGATCTAATACTTCAGGTGGCCCTTACACCAAGCTCAATTCCAGTTTGATTTCCACAACGAGTTACAACGACCAGACAGTACAAAGCGGCACGACCTACTATTATGTAACCACCGCCGTCAACTCCCAGGGTCTGGAGAGCACGTATTCCAATCAGGCGGCGGCTACTGTGCCTTAGAAGCTTATTCCTAAAAAAGGATGCTGGAAGAGACGCCGTAAACGATAGTTTCCGTCCCTACTGGGAGCAATTGAACGAAGGCAGGCAACCGATGAACGTGATGATAACGAGGCTCTCCAATACTAGAGCGTCAACTGCTACTGCTCTTTTAACTTGCCCTGACGATCTTGGCAAAAGTATCATGCGATATATGTTGGGTTTCCCCTTCCTCATGACGCTGGTTTTTTCCTTGGCCTGCAGCTTCTTTGAAGTTCCGGCATTCGGGGCTTCGGGCTGCGACGGCGCCGGCAACTGTTATGTACGGTCCGGAGCTACGGGAAGCGGCAGCGGGGCGGATTGGACAAACGCCTATACGGCACTCCCTTCCGGTCTTACCCGTGGTGTTACCTATTATGTCGCCGGTGGCAACTATACTTCTGGGCATAACTTTGATGATCCCGACTCTGGTACTGTGCCGATAATTGTTCAGGCAGCAACGATTGCGGCTCATGGAACGTCCACGGGCTGGAATAATTCCTATCAAGCCCAAGCTGTATTCACCTGTTGCTGGACACTTGGCACTGACTATTACACGATCAATGGCGCATATCGCAGTACCGCCACGGGAAACCCAACTACGGATTGGACCACCGGTTATGGTTTCAAGCTGGACAATCAAGCTGTGCATCACAATTCTGCAGCGATTGGGGCTGGCTCAAGTGGTGGCTCCAATTGGGTCCATGACGTTACGGTTGAATACATGGAGGTCAACGGATCCCATGTTACCGATTCCTCGATAGCCGATGATGGGATTGATTTCCAGGACGGCAGCTACAACATCAAGATTCTCTATAATTACGTTCATAATGTCGGTGATAACCTTCTCACCCTGGAAGGAAACCATGCCCACCAAGGCGGCGGCGGAGGCTACGGGCCGGGCAATAACTTCTTCGTGGAGTTCAACTATCTATCGTACGATTGCTGTTCGACCTCGGGCAATCACGGCCAGGCTTGCCAGTGTTCGGAAGGGTTGCAGAACCTGGTTTATGCCAACAACATAACTGCCAATATTGTGAGCACTGCCTCCATCGCAACCGCAACCGCATCCGACTACAACAACGGAAATGGCGCGAATGGTCCCTGGTACATATTCGGAAACACCTTCTACACCAGTGACCCCTCCTATTGTGCCGCCGGCGACGGCATTATGCTGATCTTCGACGCCAGCTTTTGCACCATTACGTCTGGCTCCAGTTGTGCTGGGAAACCCAACGGCGGCGATGTTTATTTTGTAAACAATACCATCGCCAATATGGGTAACCCGCCCTGCACCGGCACCATAAACACTGGCGTAACCTGGGGCGGTGGCTATACGACACCGATGCGCAACTATATTTCCGAGAATAATATATGGTGGAAGACAGACTGTCCCGGATGCGGTGCTGGCGATCAGGCACTTGCCAACGTGACTCCCACCGGGACTACCAGCGCAAACGGCGCTACCTTCCTAAGCGTGACCTGGGATTACAACGCCTGGTTCCAATCGCAATATAGCGCGGCTAACGATTCCAGTCCTAACGTGCAAAAGGGCACTTCTACTAATCCCTTTACCGCCTCCGGTTCCTACACGTACTTCCTCGCGTCGGACACCGCTCCGGGGACAAACACCCACAATGCCATGGTCGCGGCGGGATGTACTGATGCCCGGGGCAATACTTGTAATGATTATGATCCCATGGGAGTGGCTCGAGCCGCCGACGGAACGTGGGATAGAGGGGCTTTTCAGATAGCGGGCACAGCCGCCCGGCCTGCTCCGCCGACGAACCTCACCGCGACTCCCCATTAGCCGAGGAGTACAGAATTTCGCCCATAGATCGGCTGGCGAGAGGAAGTGAGGTGACCGCCTTATGATCGCGAGGTTCTGTCAAGCTGTCACTTCACCCTTCTGATATAGATGGAACCAGGCTCGTCATTCGGTCCCAAGCATGGACAGCAGCTATGCAGCGACGCATGGGCCTCGTGCTGGAGGTAATTAAGCGCTGCAACAATCTCCCAGTCACTATTGTGGCTTAGGAACGCTTCCAGCAAGTACTGCTCATTCCACAGACGAATCTCCTTCGCCACCCATTTGTAGTGATAGTGTCGGGGCGAGAAAATGTCGTGTATATGAACGATGACCCCGGCTTTCAATGCTGGCAATATCTCTAGCACTTCTGTGACCACATCACCTTGGGGACGAATCACGTGAGAGGAATCAATAAAGAGGATGTCTCCCGCGTGCAGTTGGTCGAAGAATGAGAGCGGAAGATCTTCTACCTTCTTACGAATGATCGTGGCGCCTGATTGCTCCAGCCACGGCATCTCATAGGGCTCAATACAAATGTGATTGCATTCCCTTGCACCTTCTTCCAGGTTTCGGCGGAGTGCTCGAATGGCAATGAGTGTGGAGTGTCCGGATCCTATCTCGATTACTCGTCGAGGCTTAGTCGCCCGGATTAGGGAGTACCAGAACTGTGCATCGGCTCCATCGAAGGCCTTGTTACCCATCGGCAATCCATGCAGCTCATCCTTGTATTGTTGACAAGTCGAGAGAAATCCTAGCTGCCTCTCCATCTGCCACTCGATCCCAGGTAGTCGGCGTGGATTTGAAAATTTGTCATTCAGATGTGCGGCGTTGAAGAGTGGCTCATAGTAGTGGTCTAGTATTGGGAAGGTACCCGCCAATAGAAACATCTTCTTGCAGACTGGCATATGTTCAACACCAGCCCGCCTTACCAGTCTCGACACTAACGACGAACCGAGAACCATGGGCGCGATGAAGGGATCCATCGCTCTAAGGATTGCATTACGCATCGGCATACCTTACTGCGGGTCGCGCATTCTGCCTCAGAAGAGCTTGGTTATGGCGACAAGCTAAGGCTTATCACCGGTGATGGCGAGAAGCGAGCGAGGAGTGGACAATTGTCCTCTCCTCGCTCGCAGAGGGCTACAACCTGCTTATCTTATTGGAACGTTCCGCCAGACCAGTTTGCAGCAATGTGGTCTGTGGTAGCTCCATTAAGCACTTGCATAGATATCCCTGGATACCCGGCAGTAATGTTGGAGTCGGACGCACTCAGCAACAGGACGCCCGTCGTGACATCGATCAGGCTCACCAGAGTGCCTTGCACCTGACCGCGAATATAGTCGCCAGCCGAAACCGCCGACCATGTTTGATCAACGACCAGGGGTGTGATCACCCCGTTAATGACAGTCGCAATTCTCGTTTCAGCGACGCCGGCACCGCCCATGAGGTTAACATCCAACACGTAAAGGGTGTCGGCAGTATTCAGGGCACGAAGCTCGACCGCGTTGTCGCCGAGTGCATCCTCATTGATGACCTGGATTTGCGACCACTGATCGTTGGGAAACACTCCGGCAGCTGTGTAATGCTCCTTAGACGGTGGCGTTCCGCCCGCCGGATAGGGCTGTATCTGATTGCTCACAATTTGAATCGGACCGTGTCCAAACCCGATTGTCCAATTCGGACCAAGGTTTAGCTGATCCGGCCGGTTGAAATTGTCACTGGCAATCTGCGTCGCAGTCATGGGCGCGAGGAGATCACCTGCATCCCAGTTTTCCAGTGTGTAGTTCGTCACGCTTGTCGTTCCAGCCGCGTCAACCAGTCCCGGATATCCGCTAAGAATGGTATTGTCGGTGGCTGACAATAGGGTCGTCTGGGTTGTCTGGTTGGACATTACTAGAGCCGACCCTTGAATGGTGCAGCGCACTACGTCCCCAGCTCGCACCGTCGCGGTTGTCGAGCCTGTCAGCACAGAAGTTGCCGTCGCATTATCCAGAAGAATTTCAACGGCCGCGTTACCTGTGCCGGTGTTGAAGACAACGCAGGCGTAATGAGTGTCATTGGAACTCATACGCACCGCAGGGCCTTCGTAGCCATTGCCGCTCGCAGTGACAATTTGTGCTTCGCTGTATTGATCAGGCCCCCAGGTTAGTCCTCCGTAGTACATCTCTTTTCCTATCGCAGGAGTAAGTCCGGTGGATTGGACTTGGCCTCCTGTGACCTGCAGCGCCAGATTGTTGCTGGTACCCACGAGGGGAGTCCATTGAGAACCGAGGGTTGAAGAATTGGGCCGATTGAAGTTATCGCTCGCGACCTGCGACATCGTGGCAGGCGCCACCGTCAGGACGACGCTTTGGGGTGTGCCGTTGTAGGTTCCCATTATCGTTACCGGAGTGGTAAAGGTAACCGCGGAAGTGCTAATCACAAACGAGGCGGTACTGGCTCCACCTGGCACCCCTACGCTAGCAGGTACAGAGGCTATAGCCGGGTTACTGCTAACCAGCGTGACGGTGGCGCCGCCGGCGGGTGCGGCTGGGGTCAGAGTCACAGTTCCAAGCGACGGATTACCGCCAGTAACCTTGGCAGGTTTGACACTTAGCGCCAAGGGGCCTTGGAACGCATTCTTGAAGCAAAGAACGTAGGCAACCCACTGCGTGGAGACTGCGGAAGTCGCTGTGGCGTGATAGCTACCGTTAGAAGTGACCGACATGTCCTCCAGCATGGAAGTTGCGTCGTAGTTGCGGAACGTAAAACCGCTTCCAGCTGTGTACGGGGTTGCATATCCGTAGTAACCCAGCATTCCCACAACTGTCACATTGGCCGCGGTTGTAGGAGGCGCAGGACCACTGTCTTGAGAGACACCGTTGCCGGTGGACGAAGCGAATACGTTAAGCGGTGCGGTGGGATCTAGTCCCGAGTATTCGGCAGCATCCACCAGGGAAATAGAGGTGGTTTGAGCTGAGTATGTGACAGTCACCCCAAGAGGACCACCGGTTATGTTCTTCGCATACCAGGCTTGGAACCGTCCGGCAGCACCCACGTTTATAGGTCCGGAGACGGGAGTGTAACTGTTGCCCAGATTGTCAGTTACGGTTGCGGTTATCGCTTGGTTGTCCCAATGCGAGAAGACAAGGATTAGATTTCCTGTGGTTGCGTTGTTGTTCAGGTAAGTCCTGGAGACCGTCGCTGCGCCGGTATCGCCCGATGACCACTGGATAAATTGGCCACCCGGAGGCGTCACTGTGAGCCCGGTCGTCCCATTGATTGATCCAGACGCTGCCTGGATCGTCGCACTTCCAGCGGTGACACCAGTGGCCACGCCGGTGTTGCTGATGGTCGCTACACCGGTATTGGTCGAGCTCCAGGTTGCCGTACTGGTCAGGTCCTGATGGGTGCCGTCGCTATAGGCTCCCGTTGCCGTGAACTGCTGCTGGTTGCCGGCCATAATCGTTGGATTCGTCGGGGTTACGGCGATCGAAACCAAGGTTGGAGCTGGCGTTACCGTGAGAGTGGTGGAACCATTGATGGCACCTAGTGCCGCTTGGATTGTCGTGCTTCCGGTACTCACTCCTGTGGCCAAGCCAACGCTAATGATGGTTGCGACTCCAGGGCTCGTTGAACTCCAGGTTGCCGTAGTGGTCAGATCCTGATGACTTCCGTCACTATATGCGCCGGTCGCCGCAAATTGCAGCGGCTCGCCTACCGCAATCGACGGATTCACTGGAGTCACCGCGATGGAGACCAGCGATACTCCGCTGGTAACGGTCAGGGTAGTCGAGCCAGTAGTCGCCCCTGAGGCGGCCTGAATTGTGGTGCTCCCGGCACTGACGCCAGTCGCCAGACCGACGCTGTTGATGGTGGCCACCCCAGGACTCGTGGAGGTCCAACTTACAAAATTCGTCAGATTCTGCGCGCTACCATCGCTGTAGGTGCCCATGGCTACGAACTGCTGCGGGTTACCCGCCGAAATTGTTGGGTTGGTGGGGGTCACGGCCAGCGAGGAAAGCGTCGCCGTGTAAATCTGCTGAATCTGAGTGGCGGTTAGCGCACCGCTGTAGAGGCGTAGATCGTCCACCGTGCCGGCGGCATACTCCTGCGTGCCACCGCGCGCGAACATGTAAATCGGGTTGTTGCCAAAGTTGTTGGTGTTGGTCGAGGTCAACAGGCTCCGGGTTGCCGTTTGCAATACCCCATCGATATAGAACTTAACTTCAGCGGCTCCTGCCTGGCTCTTGTCAAAGACAAAGGCCAAGTGATGCCATGTCCCGGACGAAGGCTGGGTGTAGCAGTTGGCTACGTATCCCACATTTCCATGCACGTCGGCCTGAATGCCGCTGCAACTGGCGTCGTCGGGAAAGACCCCAAAGCCCGTGGTGGAGCTGTTGAAGTTGGTGGTGGCTTCAAACAGAGTGTGGCCGCTGGTGGTTGAGTAGGTGCGGTTCACCCACGCCGTGAGGGTAACCGCATTGGTACCGCTCAGATTCACGCTGGGAACGGTCACATACTGGTTGGTTCCATTGGCGGAAACGGCATCCCCAACCTTGCCGCTGACCCAGCTGACACCGTTCACCAGGGTCGCAGTGTTGCCGCTCCCTGAAGAATCCGCCGCCGTCGTCCCTGATCCCTCGTTAAATGCCCAATAGCCGGCCAGGCCTGGCACTTGTCCGGCCGTCACCGTCAGGAGCGTGGTTCCGTTGATGATACCCACAGCGGCTTGGATGGTGGTATTACCCGCGCTCACCCCCGTCGCTAAACCGACACTATTGATCGTTGCCACTCCAAGATTGGTTGAACTCCAGGTTGCCGTAGTGGTCAGATCCTGATGACTTCCGTCACTATATGCGCCGGTCGCCGCAAATTGCAGCGGCTCGCCTACCGCAATCGACGGATTCACTGGAGTCACCGCGATGGAGACCAGCGATACTCCGCTGGTAACGGTCAGGGTAGTCGAGCCAGTAGTCGCCCCTGAGGCGGCCTGAATTGTGGTGCTCCCGGCACTGACGCCAGTCGCCAGACCGACGCTGTTGATGGTGGCCACCCCAGGACTCGTGGAGGTCCAACTTACAAAATTCGTCAGATTCTGCGCGCTACCATCGCTGTAGGTGCCCATGGCTACGAACTGCTGCGGGTTACCCGCCGAAATTGTTGGGTTGGTGGGGGTCACGGCCAGCGAGGAAAGCGTCGCCGTGTAAATCTGCTGAATCTGAGTGGCGGTTAGCGCACCGCTGTAGAGGCGTAGATCGTCCACCGTGCCGGCGGCATACTCCTGCGTGCCACCGCGCGCGAACATGTAAATCGGGTTGTTGCCAAAGTTGTTGGTGTTGGTCGAGGTCAACAGGCTCCGGGTTGCCGTTTGCAATACCCCATCGATATAGAACTTAACTTCAGCGGCTCCTGCCTGGCTCTTGTCAAAGACAAAGGCCAAGTGATGCCATGTCCCGGACGAAGGCTGGGTGTAGCAGTTGGCTACGTATCCCACATTTCCATGCACGTCGGCCTGAATGCCGCTGCAACTGGCGTCGTCGGGAAAGACCCCAAAGCCCGTGGTGGAGCTGTTGAAGTTGGTGGTGGCTTCAAACAGAGTGTGGCCGCTGGTGGTTGAGTAGGTGCGGTTCACCCACGCCGTGAGGGTAACCGCATTGGTACCGCTCAGATTCACGCTGGGAACGGTCACATACTGGTTGGTTCCATTGGCGGAAACGGCATCCCCAACCTTGCCGCTGACCCAGCTGACACCGTTCACCAGGGTCGCAGTGTTGCCGCTCCCTGAAGAATCCGCCGCCGTCGTCCCTGATCCCTCGTTAAATGCCCAATAGCCGGCCAGGGTTTGGGCTTGTGCCGGCGTTGATGTGAACGCGACGGCAAGCATGAGTTGGATCAAACAAACGAAAATATAACAGGCAGTTTTTTGGCGTGACATAGAGTGTTCTCCTACCGCTTTGCATAACTGTCTGCAGAAAGCAGTGCATATTTAGGGCACCGAAATTTCTTTACAGTCTTACCTATCCGCGAATGGCACGGTTCTTGGTGACGCCCGTGTCCTGTAGTCCCTGACAAAGGGCTCCCGGGTCGTTACTACGAGCCCCGATGCTCACCGAAAAGGTGACGTGATCCCTGGTCCGACTCAAGAGGTGATGCACAATCGGCCAACCGAACCTCGTGATCGTCGTACAACAGGTTTGAATGGGTAAATCTGCGCGCCACTTTCTCTGTAGATAGAAATAAGATCGCCAAAATGCTTTGGAAAGATATCGCACGCCAATGCTGTTATGAATACAGAATGCTGGAATTATGTAGCTATTAAGCTGTCGGTGCTTCGCCTGCAGGCACATATCAGTGCCGTAGAGATGAAATCCAGGTAGGCTATCGTCATAGCGCAAGCCGGAGCTCTTCCGAACCACAAGCAGCAATTCGTCAAGCGATTCAGCTCGAATAGGCGCTGTAAACGGCTGGCCAAGAACTTTCTTAAGACCTGTGGAGTAACAGTACCCCACACGACGGTCGCTGCCGCTCGCTACCCCGAAGACTCCTAGGACGCCCCAATTGGGGTCCTTGTCAGTTAGATAGTTAAGAGCGCTTTCTAAGTCACTTACCCACGTCCCCGGGAGATAAACGTCTTGATGGGCAAAAACGACTATGTCATGGGCTGCGTGTCGAAGCCCGGAATTGTATGCTGCCGCAGCTGATCGGAAGCCTCGCTTAATCAGCACCTGGCATCTATCGTCGATGGCAGGCGAGGCCAGCAATGTACTCTCCAATACGCGCTCGTCGTTGCTCGCGACAACGAGAGACCACCCTTTAGGATGTGATATGGCGCTCACTGTGTGGTGACCGACTGACCGTTCTAGGGGAGAAGCCTGGCATGGACAACGAGTAACTGGTCGAATCTCCCGCTATAATAACTGAACTTTCATGAAGCAACAGCTGTCGTGCCGTCTTTCTGAGTTACTGGACCAGGCAGGTGCAGTGGTCCCTTCTCCATAAATTCTCTTCTAATCATTAGGAGGCTCGGAACCCCCGCCACTATGGCAAGGACCAGAGCTATCGGAGTCCGATAAGCAGCAAACCGCGTCGCCGGTAAGATGCGGATTAAGAGAGCAGCCATAACGGACAGAATCATCATCTGCTTGTTGCTGGTTGTCCAGGTCAAGGGCACTTGCCGGCGGAGTACCAGCCAGACCACCGCGTAATAAACGACATAGGTAACTAGAAAACTTATTCCCAAACCCTGCAGACCGTACAATTTGACTGCAATCCAGGTACTGCTCAATGTAACCGCCCCGCCAATGACTTCAGTGAAGAAGTATGTAAAGGAATTGCAGCGGGCCAACACGGCGAAGGACATCGTCAAACTGGAAAACTTAAATACATCTCCAATCAGCTGCCATTCCAGGATGTCGACGGCAGGTTGAAACTTGTGTGAATAGACGATGGGGATGAGCATAGGGACCAGGGCCAACGTGGCCAGTATGACCGGAACCGCTACGATCATGACCAGGCGATGTTGGTCATTTATCAACTTAACCAAGGTACGGGGGTCATTTCCTGCTGCAGACAGTCGCGGATAATAGTCCTGCCCCATGGCAGTCATCAGAAAACCGAGATAACCCACTGAGATGGCTGCGGCGGCCCTGTAATAGCCAACGCTGTTCGTATTCAGGAGATGCACGACCAGCATCGGAAGCCCTAGCTGAACCCCGGTCCCGATGAGCATGCTGGCAGTGTAGGGGCCGCCAAAACGCAACAAAGCGCGTACAGCCCTACTGACAGCTAAATAGCTCGGACGGGATTGTTGCGCCGTCACATATCGGCGCAGATAATATCGGGAAGCCAGCCAACCGACGACCCCACCGGCAACTACGGCGGGAACGACACCGTTCGTCCGCCACAACAGCACGGCTGTAATACTCGCGGTGGCACTCATCACGGTGTTAGCGATCGATGACTTGGCTAGTGCTCCCACGTGATGATATGCATTGAGGATCCCGGTCTGAATCGCCGCTGCCGCAGTAAACAGAACGCCGATGCCCATCCAGATGATAGTTGTACCGTGATCAGAACTGCCTAACGCCCAAAAGCTTACACGGGCACGGAATATAGTTAGAAGCGCCATGCCAATGACGCCCAAGCATCCAAAGATTATCCACGCCGCGCTTTGCAGCTCACCGAGCGATGCGTGGTCGTTTCTATGAGCGGCCCCAGCGCCCAGGCGTACGATGCCCGTAGCCGTACCAAGGCCGGCGACCAGGCATACAACCGAAATAAAGCTTTGAAGGAGACCATAATATCCGTACCCGGCTGGGTGGAGATAGAGAGCGAGCACCTTTGCAGTCGCCAGGCTTAGCAAGATGCTAACAATTGAACTACCGCTGAGGATCGCGGTCGCTTTGTAGATAGACTTCATGCCAAGGAGTTCCGCACAGCCTGAACCACGTTCATAGCGTGTTCAATTGTCAGTTGGGGGCCGATGGGCAGGCTGAGCACCTCGGCATGAATCTGTTCTGAAATGGGTAGGCTGCCTTTTGGCCATCCAAGCTCACAATATGCTGGCTGTAAATGGGGCGGTACCGGGTAGTGGACCAGAGTATTGATTCCTTCTTCTTTCAGCCGGCTGACTAACGTCTCCCTGTACTTACTACGAATGACGAAAAGGTGATGAACTGGAGTGGCCCATGCGGGCGCATATGGTAAAACGATATCTGAATCTCGCAATTCCTGGTTGTACAGGGCTGCGATACTGCTGCGCCGTTGATTCCACTCATCGAGGAACCTCAGTTTTACACGGACTATCGCAGCCTGCATCTCATCCATTCTGCTGTTAAATCCTTGAGTCTCGAAGTGATACTTGACACGGGAGCCGTAATTCCGCAGAACGCGAATCCGCTCAGCTATTGCGCTATCATTGGTGGTTACAGCTCCGCCATCACTAAAGGCACCCAAGTTCTTACCAGGATAAAAGCTCCAAGCGGTTGCGTCGCCGAGGCCCCCGACTGGTCTTCCCTTGTAACGAGCTCCATGTGCCTGGCAGGCATCCTCGACCACCCAAAGATTGTGCTTTCGGGCTATCTCAAGGATAGAGTCCATGTCAGCGGGTTGCCCATAAAGATGCACGGGAAGAATACCTTTTGTGCGTGGCGTAATCGCCGCCTCCACTCGAGCGGGATCCATATTGTAGGTATTTGGATCAGGTTCGACTGGAACGGGAATTCCTCCCACATAACTAATTGCAAGCCAAGTCGCAATATAGGTATTACTCGGCACCAATACCTCGTCGTCACGCTCGGCGCCGACCGCGCGCAACGCAAGATGCAAGGCGTCCAGCCCGCTGCCAACTCCTACGCAGTGCGACGCTCCGACATACCGGGCAAACTCATTCTCCAGCGCCTCCAACTCAGCGCCCAGCAGGTACCAGCCGCTATCCAAAACGCGCGCTACAGCCCGGTCGATGTCTTGTTTCAGCTCTAAGTACGCAGATCGCAAATCCAGGAACGGAACTTCCGCCCTAGCTTCCGAGAGCTGTTTTAAAGTCGTCATATTCTCTGTAGTAGTCAGACTCGTCATATTCCTCCGAAGCCACAACCAGGCAAATCGATCCGGATGAAAAGTTCTCAAGTTCTCGCCAAACAAGCTGCGGTACATATAGGCCATAATGGGGACGGTTTAGAAAATATTTTCGCCGCCTCTTGCCGTCATCCAAGACAACGGTAAAGCTACCTGAGGCAGCGATGATGAACTCCTCTGTTTTCCTATGCGCGTGACCGCCACGCATTGCACCCGCAGGTACGTCGTACAGGTAGTACGTCCGGCGCAAGGGAAACGGTATGTGACGGTTTCCTTCGATGAAAGTGAGATTGCCCCGTTGGTCGGCTATTTTGGGCAGGTCAATGATACATGGAGCTTTTCGGATGGGTACTATACGGCGTTTAGTGTCGGGACGAACGATGTCTTGAATGCTCATTGTTAGCTCATGCTTTCGACGAATGATTCGCTGGCTCTACAGCCGGCTCTTAGCTGATTTCACCTCACGGGGAAAGCAACCAAAGACACTCGCGTCTTCTTGTATATCGATAACTTATGGACTGGAGTGGCGCAGAAGGTGTTATGTCGAAGGTTTCTGGTTCACAGAGATGTTCTGAAATCACCCGAATCGTTACTGGTAAGACGTCGCACTCATCTCGCTCATCCACCGCTCAAATCCGATACCTTCCCATGGCATACCGCGATCGAAGCGATGCATCCACGGATAAGGCCTTCCTTTGCCTAGCGCAACATATTTTCGTATGTCCATTGTCGGCCTTGCTGGGTTGCCGACCGCAAGAGAGAAATCCGGGATATTCCTAGCCACCAGAGACATTGCTCCCACCAAGCAGTTCTCGCCAACTTGGATGGACGGCAGAATTACGGCGTGGACCCCAATCTGGCTGTAGCGACCTATGTGGCCGCCGCTAACCTTGGTCGAAGGCGGTGTCGGATCATTGGTCATTACAGAAAACGGATACATGAATACAAAATCTGCCAGCGAGCAGGTCTGCGAAATGTGAACATTACTGTGAAGCCTGCAATAGTTGCCGATCTCAACGAAGCCTTGGATATCGCACAACGTTCCAATTGAACAGTGATCGCCAATCTTGGAGGATTCTCGGATCGTGACGCGGTGTCCAGTCGAGAAGTGCCGGCCAATTGAGGAGCCGGCGTAAATAATGCAATGACTCCGAATTAGTGAATTAGGTCCGATAACGGTCGGAGGATTCTCGTAAGTGTCGGTGCTGTAATAGCCAGCTAGCGGCTCGCCAAGGACGGAATCGTTGCAAATAATTGAATTCTCGCCGACCTCCACGTTGTCGTAAATTGTGGTGTTATCGCCAATGGTGACGTTTGCCCCTATCTTGGCTTTATCGCTAACGAAGACATTGCGGTTATTAAACTTCATGGTTGCCACATTCTGCAGTAAGGGGTGGTTCAGGCTGAGTTTTGCTTTGACTGGTATGTTTCCAGCTCACCCTGTCGTACCGAACCACTTTAGCCCGGTCACGGCGCAATAGACCGGCAACGGTTCCTGGGATAGCACGAGTAAGCAACGACTTCAGGAGTAGGCTCGGAGTGGCTTCGTAGCTGATAGCTGTCTGGATCGAGCGCAGCGCTTGCGTGTAGTCGCCTCTGTCCAAATACCAATTCGCCCAAGCGCTGTGAAGATTTCGCAAGTTTCGCCGTGCTGCCTTCTGCGTTCTGGCAGGGAGCCCAACGCTTAGCGCCAATTGCTTCTCGAAGCGATGTTGGTCCATCCGCAGACAGAATTCCTCGCGGTGCCAATTCTCACCTTCCCCTACATGGCGCTCCTCGGCAGGCGATCGGTCAATGAGGACCAAGGGAATGCCTACGTAGCAGAACTTCGTCTGCAACCCCATGCGAAACAGGAAGTCATGATCTTCGCTATACCGCAAGAATGCGTCAAAGCCTTCTATGCGACGTACGATATCCGCACGTGCGATAACCGTTTGTGTCCATATCGGATGCTTACCCACAATCATCTCTGCCGGACTTTCAATCACGCCCACCGCGCCGCCGAGCTTGCTCTGCGCAAACTCGAATAGCGGCTTCTTCATATATGGGTTGTTCATGAACCACGCATCGGTGAAGCACAAGGCGCACTCCGGGTGTTGCTCTAACGCCCGTATCTGCCATTCGAGTTTCCATGGAAGCCACAGATCGTCCTGTGCCGTAAACCCCAGCCACTCCCCCTTGGCCCGCGCAACCCCATTGTTGAGCGCTGCGCTTTGGCCTTGGTTTTCTTGATAGTGGTATCGCACCCGATCACGCCAAGCCGGTTTGGTCGAAATCGATCGTTGCACCATTTCGGCTGTGTCATCCCGAGACCCGTCATCGATCACTAGGATCTCCTCGACAGGCTGGGTTTGGGACAAGACGCTCTCGATGATTAGCCGGAGCAGATTAGCCCGGTTGTAAGCGGGAATTATGACGGAGATACTAGGCGACATAAATGTTACCCTTAGTCAATTGTCGTGTCTGAAAGGAGTGAGGCTATTGACGCGCGATGCGGCGTCGCCACATCGTTTTGGTCCGCTGTAGAAGCTGTGCGCGACCTAGCAGTCTCCTAGTTGCTTGATCAGTCAGAGCGACTGCTGTACGGAGTAGATTCACCGACGTAGCCTTAAGAGTTGGTGCAAATAGATAAGTCGAGGCTTCCTGCCACTCAAGGTCAGACAATACAGCCTTATACTGAGCGTCTCCTAGTCCAAAGTCCACCGAATGAGGAGGGTCTTGCGATGCACACATCTGCTCTAAGGCAGTGGTGACAACATACATGCCCGGAGAATACTTGCTGACTGCAGTGTCATAGCCCAAGAAATCGCTGTAAAATACCTCGCCATATCTCTTGCCAATCCAGAATGCCGTTGGCTGATCTTTAATATAGAGAACATACGCACGAAGCCAACCACGCCCAGCCTCCATGTGAAGCCGCTTTCGCATGAGAGGATTGTCAATAAAGCCCACGCCCAAGCCCCGTTGATAGGTCTTCTTGGCAATCCTCTCCACATCCTGAAACACCGTGTCGAGGTCGCTTGGAGACTGATAACAGTGAAAAGACACCGCACCATCAAAATCCTTGAGCAGCTTTTTCGCCTGCCACTTTAAATTCTTGCGGACTTTGGCCGAGCAACACTCAAAAAGGTCGCTGGCGCCATGCCGTATCGTGATGCTTCTGTGGACGTCGATCTGGGGACACAAATCCCCGCTTAGAGAACCTCGTAACTGACTCAGTGTCCGGTACAAAGCAGAGTCGATGTTGAGCCGGTTAAAGAATGCTACATCTGCCTCATTACGGCGGAGGCAAGCAGACACCGCTGCCACAAGGCTATTACAGTTGGCGGTCGAGGCGTCACCCAAGAGTCCCTGGTAAATGAATACAAGCCGGCGAAGTGTAGGGCTCGCTATGGTCTTGTAGCCAAATCTTATGCTTAGGTCGCCTGGGTCTGACCGTCCCAGCAACATGGCATCGGGCAGGCCGTTCCTAAATGCCACCAGGACCAGAGGTTTCGCTGATGGCATTGACTGCAAGACTGAAATATATGCATCGATGTCTGCATTTGGATGCAGTGCCCATCGCTGCCAATAGGTACGTATGCTCTCGAGATCCTCAAGAGTGCGAATAATCCGAACTTGGCTCGTAACCGGCGCGGTTTTGCAAAGGGCTACCGATGTTGCCGCAGGCATCGTCCCTATCACGTCGTAGGTCATATTGTGCATCTTGCCACTTAATAAGGTTGACGTCGCTCTTTGGGGCAAGCTATACCGCAACCAGCTGAGGTGAGCAAAGTGGGAACTCAGGAGAGGCCACGCTCCGCTCCCGTTCTACTAGTTGGGAGTAGGTCACGCTAAGAGACAACAATACCCAAATGAGATACGATTGTTGTCCCCAGCCGAATATGGCGACGTTTGTCATCATAAAGGTGATTGCTACGATATCGATAAGCAATACCAGACAGAGCAGTCGATGAGGTTCTTGCAAGTTACGGTACTGCTTGTACGCTGCAGATGCGGCGCGCAACAGCAGGAGGGCGACAATGCCAAGGCCGACATAGCCCGTCTCTATCATCAGGGCCGCCACTGAGCTATCGCAACTATCAAAAGGGACTATAGTTCCCTGAAAATTGTCCTTCCATCCCAAATAGTAAAACGATTCCGGTCCGTATCCCCACAGTGCTCTACCAACGTCGTTGTTCAGATGTCGAAATGCGATGTCGTATAGCGCATAACGCCATTGATATGAACCTCCCTGCGCTGTGTCGGGGTCAAGCGTTTCACCATACAAGTTTTGGATGGAAGAATATACTCCCGGCCGAATCACCAGCGTTGCCACTGTCACAATTGAGATTATGACCACATAGCGCCGCATGCGAGCGCCCCCGAGAACCATAACTGATGCCAGGGCCAGTATGGCTGCGATCCAGGGGCCACGACTCATGGTCTTGTAAAGGTTCACAAAGATCACCCCGAGAGCACACCACAGCACCAGCTTCCCTTTTCTCGTCTCTGCGATGCTGAGGAGATAAAACACAATGGGCACTGACAGGGCAAGGGTACCGCCAAAAAGAATCGCATGCCCAAATGTAGCCTGTACTCGACTATCCCGGTCGGCGACACCTACGAGGGCTGCGAAGCGATGGCTTGCCACCGGAAATAGGCTCAGGACGCTCCAATCGGCGTAGATCTCCAATAGCCCAAAGATCGAGGTGACGGCCATCGCGGCGACTACGGCGCGCAGGATCCTGGTGACGGTGTCGGTACTGGTAAGGCTTTTGGCAAAAATGTAATACAGGAGAAAGAAGTCGAAACATTCGGAGAGCACTGTCTTAACGCTGACCGATACAACAACTGAATGTAATGTCGAGATGATCATCCAGCAGATCAGGGCAGCAAGCGTGTATCCCAACGGAAGCTTGCTCTGAAGCTGGCCCTTGTCTCTCGATCTGCCCGAGAACATATACATGACTGCCAACGCAAGTACAACCACTCTCTGGGTAGTGAGATCGAAGAAGCCGGGCAGAATAAGCTGAGACTCAAACGGAAAGAGGAGAAGGAAGAAGGTGGCCACCGGAAGTGCGCCCTCGACGCCTCGCTTCCGGAAGACGCGAAACAGCACCACGATGACTACAACGTCTATTATGCTTATGAGAATCACTGGATTAGTGGCGCCGCGCGTCTGCAGCACCGGACAAGCCTGCCGCACCCACAACAGAACGCTTCCTACGTCTTATGACT
Organism: uncultured Acidobacteriaceae bacterium; assembly: GCA_963709045.1. GTDB lineage: Bacteria > Acidobacteriota > Terriglobia > Terriglobales > Acidobacteriaceae > Bog-257. The sequence continues at coordinate 81,457 of CAVPUX010000002.1, forward strand.
TTGACGCCCACGATACACACCGCCGCAAACAGAACCAGCGGCCATGCTCTCTCTATAGAGAGCTCGACATCATCGAGGCCCTTGGCATAGTAAAAGCGAGTCAGAAATGATCCGATATTCCACCGCGAAAGAGTGAGATCGCGAAAATCCGAACTTCTACGAAGCACCGCCACTCTGATTCCATCCTTAGAATAATCCTCAGATATAAGTTGCATATTATTTCGGTATAGAACATCTATCTGACGGCTGGCTCCCGCCGGCAGAGTTACAGTAAGCACAAGACTGTCGCCTTTACTCGTAAACGGGTACTTTTGGCCACCAACGGTGACTGACTCAATGTCTGCCAGGTCATTCTCCCGTTTGCGAATGACGAACTCGACGTCACGCTGATAAGAGTTCGTAATGTTTATGCTCGGTCCCAGCATCATCACGTCGGCCTGATTTTCTTTGTCGAGTCGCAGAAGATAAAGATGCCTGGCGATGCATCCCAGGCTGCACCAATGCACTCCTGGCACAAGCCGATTGACAGTATCAGCTACAGGATTAAAAGCATCGCTACCAGTCCTGAAGAGTTCGTGGTGCCCATATAAGAGAATAGGATTTCCCAGAAATGCATTCACCGCAAGAGTCGACTCTGGAATGGGAACCTCGGCGGACCATCTCATTATCGAGGGAAACTGGCTGTATTTGATAGTGAACGACCGTAGCGAGAAGTCAGGCCCTGCCGGCGCCGCGGATCCCAGAGGCACGTCCTGAGAATTGACGGTTGCCAAAAAGCTGTACTGTTTGAGAATAGCCAAGGTGGTGGCCGGCGCGATTCCGTGGGGAAATACCATCACCGGATCGTAAGTGATACCGGTTAGGGCGCTAAAGCGGCCCATCCTGCCCAGCGCCTGCTTGATATTTTCCTCTTGCACGTGCGCCGACGCCAAGCTGACCTGGTCAAACTCACGATGATCGTGGTTATTGCCGTGAATAGCTACGGAAAATCGATCCTGGCGTGACGTGAAAATGGAAGCAACCGATGCGTGACTGCGATCAAAATTCCACGGAATGAACGCGATCGTTGTATGAAAGTTGTGTTTGTCCATCTCGTGCAGTAGCTTCTCATAGTTCAAGAAGCCATAGGGCTCAATCAGCCAGGGATCGTCTATGGTCAAGTTGGCGTAGGCGCCAGGGCTATGCCAACCGTATTCCCCCGCGGCATATTTAACAAACACCATGAACGGCGCCACTGCCGAAAATGCGTCGCCAATGCCCTGTTGATGACTCTTCTTAGACACTTCCAGTTGCTTCAGCTCCGGCAGCAGAAACACCTCGGTCGAAGTGATATGAGTTCTAACAAAAGCCGACCTAAGATGGTCTTGCGTTCTTAGAAATACAATCGGGTCAACATCGTGCCCGCCGTTCCCGAGGTCACAAGCAGGTAGAAGCAGAGCAGGTAGCTCCTGTCCAGCCAACTCGCCTGTAACTTCGTTATGTGGGCCGACTATATATGTTTCTCCCGACAACTCTGGGAAACCGAGGCAGCTGGAAAGGGCTCCGTCGGACCAGAGGCGCAGGTGAGTCGGGGTTTCACGGGCTGTGATGCCAACAATCAATAGCGGCAAGCTGCGCCGGCCCACATGCAGGTTCTGCTGCAAGAAGTGAATATTGCTGAGGTCCTGCATCACGGAGGCAGTAGCTACAACTGCAAAGGTGTCCGAGTGTTTAACACGGTGCAGCTCTGTAACGAGCTCTCCAGCAGAGTTCAGGCGGACATCGACAAGGTGGAGACCATAAAATTGTGCAGCCACCTTCAATGCCGCCAGTTCCTGCTGGTCTTCATTTGCCACGTGCCAAAACACGACGTCGGCGCCCAGGCTGAAAGAGGTCAAGAGAGCTAACACCAGAACCAAAAAAATAGCTCTGGTGAGGGAAACCGGCCGGTAGCTTCTTGTGGTCGCCATGGGTGACATATTTAGTTGCGGTGTCTTACAAGGATAGATTCGGTTTGTGCCACAGGTCAGGCGCCCAAAGCTGTCGTATTGAACTCGGTTGGTGGTTGGCCCAGTGGCAACCGCAGGCGCCGCCGTTGCTGGTGGCGGCGAGCTCTTACGAACTGAGGGTCGTCGATGCGCTTCTGAGACCGCAAGTAGCACGACAGAAAGCCTCCCACATAACAGCACGGCAGAAGAATCGAACGGGTCGTTAGCGCGACCTTGAGCGCTTTGGCAGCCACAAAGGGCGGCCAACTCCACGTTAAATACTCAGCCCGACCCCGCTCCTTTTGCAGGCGGCTGGCGCTGATGCCTGAGCCGGTTGGTCTGCAATGGATTACCTTGTACTCGAAGAAGCTCTTTGTCGTCCAACCGTTAATCCATGCTCTCACTTCGTCGATGGTATCCCAGCCAATGCCGCCGCACAGGCCACCGATCTGCTGAAAACACTCACGTCGATATACCTTAAGTGCGCCACGCACGTGATACTGCGGAACTCGTTCAAGTTCGAGCGTGCCTTTGCGTCTCACGTACAGCCCACCTCCGGCGATGCCTAACTGTACGTTCTTCTCGAACTCGATCAATAACTGGCGCATATAGTCACTTTCGAAGACCAGGTCGGCATCAAAGCGAGCCAGAAAGTCATACTGCGACCAGTCAATTAGGCGAATAGCATGACCAACAGCATCCTCACCGCCGGGCGCCCTGCGCATACGCGCCGGCAGGTGAACAACCTCCAAGAAGCTATAGCTTCGCGCGTACTTGTCGAGTATCTCTGGCGTGCGATCGGTAGAGCCGTCATCAACGATAATCCATTTCCTCGGCAGGATTGACTGCGCCAATACTGACTCGATCATGCCTTCAAGAAACTGCTCTTCGTCGCGCACGGGCATGACCACTGCGTATCTCACACGCGGCGCTGTAGGTCCATAAGCCACTTAGTCCTCCTTCCTTTACCAGCTTGTAGGAGACTTATAACTGGGACACTAGATCGGTGTGTCCCCCGCGCGGTACTTTATAGGCGCCCACAGCCCAGGCAAATATCCTTGACCATTTTCTTAGACGGAACATAGACGGTCTGCGCTTCAGGAGTACGAAACAGGATATCAAGGCAAGCCGAATAGCTGCTGTCGCGGCCATTCCGATTCGATAGAGAGTGGCGTAGAATTTTCCGCGAGTTCTCAAGAAGAACTGAGCCATTGATTCTCGCTGCAAGACTTCAACAAAATAGTCGATTTGACTGGCCGAGCTCCTGCCACCGAAGTGGGTGATCTGACACTCAGGAAGACAAAGGATCCTGTAGCCAGCTTGCTTTATCTTGAAGCTAAGGTCGACATCATCGGCATACATAAAACATTCCGCTTCAAAGGCGCCGACTAGCTCAAATACTCTTCGTTTAACCATGAATGCGGCGCCGGAGATCACGTCGACGTCAATGGATTGCCGCCCATCTCCGGTCAGGAGTGCCCGCAACCCCCAGCCGCTCCACCGTGGAAATAAGGTGCGCAACACTTGCGAGTCAAGCAACTGATTGGCGATGGTAGGAAATGCCTGCACGCAACTTGGCTGGATCGATCCGTCATCATTGAGCAAGAGCGCTCCGACTGCTCCCAAGTGAGAGTCGGATTTCAAAGTCGCAACCATCTTCTGAATCGCACCAGCGATTATCTTGGTATCTGGATTCAGAAACAGCAGCACGTCACCTGACGAATGACCCACCGCGAGATTGTTGGCCCGACCAAACCCAAGGTTTTCACCGCTTTGCACAAAGATCACTTCTGGGGAAGTGTCACGCACAATTTGCTCACAGCCATCCTGGGAAGCATTATCAATAACGATGACTTCGTATGTAATATTTCTCGTCTCAGACAGAATAGACGTTAAGCAAGCTTTGAGATAGGCTGCTGACTTCCAATTGACGATGATTATCGAAAGATCCACTGTAAGTGCCCTTGGTAACTACTATTGTGCGAAACCTGGTTAACGGCGCACAAGTAAGAGTTTCTTGGCCTGTTGCAATGCCCGCAGCCACTCGTAGCCACCTTCCAGCTTCGCCCGGAAGAAGGTCTCATCGTCGAACGTGTTCATCGGCAAACGTGGAAGAAAATAGCGGTCAGTCCCGGCTTTGGCTGTTCCAATGGTCGTCGACACGCCGTCGGTATACCCACATCGTTGCAAGCGGTCTCTAAGGAACTGAACAAACCGTTTGTCCTGGGCAGGAAAGGCATAGGGATATGCGAATGAGTGCACGGCCGCTCCGAGCTTGTCCTCAATAGCCGCTTTTGAGTCGCGAAGCTCGCTGCAAACCTGCGTGGGAGTCATATTCCATAGCTTGCCGTGACCAACGGTATGGGAGCCTATCCGAATTCCGCGCGAGTGGACCTCGCGAACCTCGCTCCACGTCATGTACTCTTTGCCATTCCTGGACACCCGCTGCGTGCCGGTCAAGCTGGTCACGATGAATAGGGTGGCTTGAAAGCCTTTGTCAATCAGGACTGGAAAAGCCTGATCGTAGAAATCACGGTAACCATCGTCGAAGGTGATAACCACCTTGCGTGTGCCATCGCCAGCAGACTGAATGATACTGAGCGCCGCTTCAAGATCGAGCGTTGCATAACCACTCTGGGCGAGAGCGTTCATCTGCGCCCGAAAGGCATCCGGCGAGGTGTTCGTTTCGAAGTACGGATGGCGCTTGCCGACTTCGGGATTGATTCCGTGATACATCAAGATGGATACGCGCCCCGACGTGCTTTTCTTGCGGCGAGCGGAGAGTGGATGGGCGAGACCCACACTGACGGCGCGATCGAAACGGAAGGAGAAGATCATGGAATCAAGGAAGCTCAATCCGCGTACGAGCTCTCCGGTTGTGTGACGGCTGAGCCTGACTTCGAAGCAATGTACTTGGCGATACGGCCCACCGAGTCCCAGTTCTCTGGAATCAGTTCCGTGTCGTCAACCTGAATCCGGTATCGTTCTTCCACGTGAGAGACCAGGGTAAGAATTCCCATGGAATCGACCAGGCCCTTCTCGAGAAAAGAATCGTCGGCCAAAAGTCCGTCGTCGGTACCGAACAGGAATGTGTCAATTACAAACTGTCGTAAGTCTTGCTGGATGTCTTGCATTAGTGAGTCTCTCCTCGAAATTGATAACGAATTGGTCGATCAGCGCCTGGGTCGATAGAACGCCGACCATGGCGGCATTGTCCAGGAATGAAACGGCCCGCCCGCTCCTGGCTTTGTCGATCAGTTTTTGCACCGAGGCAACGTCAAAGATTCCGTATTGGCGAATACACTCCGGCGACAGCAACTCCGCGATGTAGTCCGTCCTTAGCTTGCCTGTCTGGGGATCGACAAAGCTGGCAGCATCAGGGGCTCGATATGGTTGTTTGTGACGAGTTGCGATGGTCTCCGGTATCCGATGCCCGAAGGCACGCTTCAACAGGTACTTCTCATTCAAGACCTTCATCTTCAGGCGCGCCGGGACCCGCGTGGAAAACTCGACCAGTCGATAGTCCAGGAAGGGATAGCGGCCCTCGACGGAGTGCGCCATGGCGACACGATCGCCTTGCGACGACAATAAATAGTCGGGAAGCAGGAAGGCAGCTTCCAGATATTGTGCTCTGGAAAATGTTCCCCATTGCGCGAATTCGTCCGGCAAAGCTGCGTTGACAGCCCTATACGGATCGGCGCCATCCAACTCTGAGCGAACCGCCTGGGAAAAGAACAGTTGAGCCTTGCGAGTAAGCTCCCACCTCGGCATGTGTGACGATAGTGAATCGGACAGCATGTCGTCGCTCACGCGGAAGAAGGCCTGAAGGTACGCCGGTGATTGCCTTTGGATGCCCTCGAGATATGGATAGAGCCGCTTCAAGAGCAGCGGCCTGCGCTTCGATCCGACCTGCCTTGCCCAAAAGGCCCTGACTTTGGCTTCCTTGAAGATGTCATAGCCTCCCCAGAATTCGTCTGCTCCCTCGCCGGTCAATACCACCTTGAATCCCCGGTCGCGGACAAGCCGCGACAGCAGGAACATGGGCGCAGGAGCCGTACGCAGGACCGGGGTCTCGACGTGCCACATCATTTCCGGAAACGCCTCTGCAATGTCACTTGAGGTGCACCGGATCATTTCGTGCTGTGTTCCCAGGGCTCGAACCAGCTGCAGCTGATATTCGCTTTCGTCGAGCTGGGGCTCCTCAAAGGCGATTGAGAAGGTGCGCAAAGAGGAACCCATGAACTGCTGTGCGAGGGCGGTCGTAATCGAAGAGTCGAGCCCCCCGCTCAGGTACGCTCCCACCGGTACGTCGGCCCTGAGGCGAAGTCGCGTCGAGTCGAGCAGTAGATGGCACAGTTCGTCGACATATCGCCCTTCCTGTGCGGGAGAATCCGGCGTTACCCCGTCGCAGTTGGAGAAGTCGATTTGCCAGTAGCGCTCAACTTTGACCTCTCCGTCTTCGATGACCAGCGAGTGTGCCGGCGGAAGCTGCTGGATGTTTTTGAATGCACTCTTCGGCGGGACCGCAAACCAGAACTGAAAAACCTGACTCAACGCTTGCAGGTCGATTTCCGCCTTCATGTCGGGATGGGCGAGCAACGCTTTGATTTCTGAACCAAAGATAAATGCCCGTCCCGCCGTTGTGTAAAACAGCGGCCGCACTCCGAGGCGATCACGAGAAATGAACAACCGTTTCCGGCGTGCGTCCCAAATGGCAAACGCCCACTGCCCATTCATGTAGTGAACGCAGTCGGTTCCGTATTGCTGATAGAGGTGAAGAATGACCTCAGTATCGGACCGCGTTACGAAGCTGTGACCCTTGCGCTCTAATTCGTCCCGCAACTCGACGAAATTGAATATCTCGCCGTTGAAGGTTATCGATAGCGAGCCATCCGCGGAAGCCATAGGCTGGTGTCCGCCGGCGATGTCAATGATGCTGAGGCGGCGGTGGGCAAGACCGAGCGCCCCGTCGACAAAGACACCCATATCGTCGGGCCCGCGATGATCCAGCGTGCGAACCATTCGCTCTAGAACGCGGGAGTCGGCTGGGCAGCCATCGAGATTCAGAAGTCCGGAGATTCCGCACATGATTGTTAGGGAGAGGCTATGGAAACTGCGAGTCGATGGCCTAATTACTCAAGACGCAACCGCATGCCGAGCCATTCCGGCCACGGGTTTCGCTACATGCTGTAGCACTTTCTCGACTACTTTGTCCTGCTGCTCAAGCGAGAGACTGGGAAACATAGGTAACGAGAGGATCTCAGCAGCCACTCGTTCCGTGACCGGGTAATCGCCTTCTGCAAATCCTCGATCCTGATAGGCCTTTTGCAAATGAAGCGGCACGGGATAGTGAATCCCCGTTCCGATACCGTCCGCAACCAGGCGGGTTCTTAGTGTTTCGCGGTCCTGGGTTCGTATCACATAGAGGTGATACACCGACCGCGAGTAGGGGGCGTCATAGGGCACAATGACTGCCCCGCCGGCCTCGGCAAACAACTCGGCATATCGCTTCGCAAGGTCTCGCCGTTTCGCGTTCCATTCGGCCAAATAGGGTAGCTTCACACGCAGGAACTCGGCCTGCATAGCATCGAGGCGACCGTTATAGCCCTCAACGTCGTGATAATACTTTTGCGCCTGGCCATGATCGCGCAGCATAACGCACATGCGGGCAATGCTGGCGTTGTTGGTGACAACCGCGCCCGCCTCACCACACGCACCAAGGTTCTTGCCGGGGTAGAAGCTGAAGGCAGCGGCTTGCCCCATTGATCCAGCTTTCTTCCAACTGCCGTCCGTCTTCGAGAAGTACTCCGCGCCGTGAGCCTGGCAGGCGTCTTCCACTACGACCAGGCCAAAGCGCTCTGCCAAATCAAGAATAGGGTCCATGTCGGCCACCTGGCCGTAGAGATGGACCGGGACAATCGCAGTGACACGCCGACGTTCCCGGCAAGTAACGAGATTGCCAGAATCGTTGTCCATCAGGCACTGGGTCTCGAGAAACTCGCGAAGCTTCTCGGGATCCATGTTGTAAGTCCGTTCGTCGATATCAACGAATTCCGGTACGGCCCCGGCTTGTGATATTGCCTCGGTGGTGGCAATAAAGGTATGGGGAACGGTTACGACTGCGTCGCCCGGCTTGACGCCGGCCGCGATTAGCGCAAACCTCAATGCATCGGTGCCGCTATTCACGCCGACACAATGTTTTGCGTCACAGAAATGGGCGAATTCCGCCTCGAATTTCTCCACCGATGGTCCGCCGACGAATCCAGCCGTTTCCAGCACTCTCTCGAATGCTGCCACCAACTCTTCTCTTATCTCTTGGTGTTGAGTAACCAGATCCAGAAATGAAATATTATCGCGCGTCATTTGAGATCACCGTCTCCCTTGGGTTGTGTCCCGAATCAATGTATCTGCGGAGCTTTGCGGGATTGCCCATCACCACGCTGTTGGCGGGCACGTCGCGGGTAACGACGCTTCCGGCCCCGACAATCGCGTTCTCACCGATGGTCAGATTGGCGAGGACGGTGGATCCAGACCCGACCGAGGCGCCTTTCTTGACGACTGTCCGCTCCACTTTCCAGTCACGCTCGGTCTGCAATTCCCCGCCGGCGTTGGTAGCGCGTGGATAGGAGTCGTTGATAAAGGTGACACCGTGCCCGATGAACACGTTGTCCTCGATGGTGACGCCTTCACAGACGAATGTGTGACTGGAAATCTTGCATCGCTGCCCAATTACAGCGTTCTTTTGCACTTCCACGAAGCTTCCAATCTTCGTGCCGTCGCCAATCTCGCAGCCATAAAGATTGATAAAGCTGGAAAGCTTTACGTCTTTTCCTAGTTTCACGTCGGATGATATGCGTACCGTGTCGTTCACAGCCGAACCGCCTCTCCTCGCTTGCCGACCGACTCGCTGGCTGCCTGGAGCATCTGGACAACCCGCCGGCCAGCATGACCATCGTTCATCGCTTTCTTGCCCTTGCAGACGCAGTCAACGAAATGGTCGGCCTCGGCCCTCAGGGCTTCGATCTGTTCTACCTGAGGCGCCCACATGTCACCAGAACGGTAGCTAACAAGCAATTCATAAACGCCTTCGCGCGTATTGATTGCAACTCCTTTGTCGTAGACCTTGATTTTCGCGTCAGCCTCCAGGTCGTTCCAGACCAGCATCTTCTTCTCGCCACCGATTAGCGTTGTCCGAACCTTCACAGGCGACAGCCAATTCACGTTGATATGTGCGATCACCTTGTTGGGAAAGTAGACAGTCATGAAAGCAACGTCTTCGTGTCCGTTCAGGTGGGTCTCTCCGGTAGCTGAAATCGCTTCGGCTTTGCCGTCGATCAGATAATCCATGATGGAAAGATCGTGGGGAGCAAGGTCCCAGAGAACATTGATGTCATGCTGGAACAGCCCGAGGTTCACCCGGGTGGAATCGTAGTAGTAGAGTTCGCCGAGGGTGCCATCGTCCACAAATTGGCGGATTTTTCTGACGGCGCCGGTGAAAAGAAATGTGTGGTCTACCATGATTTGCAGACCTTTACTCTCGGCCAATTCGATCAACTCATCCGCTTGTGCAACTTCCGAGGTGAAGGGCTTCTCGACAAATATGTGTTTGCCGTTCAAGAGTGCCTTCTTGGCCAGTTCGTAATGTGTCCAGACAGGAGTGACGATTGCCACCGCATCGACCGCCGGTGACGTGACCACATCCAAACAGTTGTTGGTTGTCTTAATGTCCGGATATGATTCGTTGACTCGGTGGAGCATGGCCTGGCTTTTGTCGCAGACTATCTCCACTCGCGACCCGGCGCGATGAAAATTGCGCACAATATTCGGTCCCCAGTAGCCGTACCCGATTACACCGACTTTGATCATGACTTTGTTCCCTCGACACATGCTGGCTGTAAGCTCAATGTCGCTCACCAGCAGATGCGGTTGTGCGCCGTCTAATCGGCGCTCGTGCCGTAAGTCCCGGCAACCAGTTGTTTTTTGATAATGACTAAGAAGCTTTACTTAGTTGGGCGTCCACTCAACTGGCGCCTTGACCGGAGAACATGGCTTTTGGCGTTTGGAGCAGTATCTTGCAATCCAGCCACAGAGACCACCTCTTTGCATACCTGAGATCCATCCTGACCATTTCGTCGAAAGTAGTACGCGAGCGTCCTTCGACCTGCCACAATCCTGTTAGCCCTGGCTTGATCTCCAACACACGACGCCGGTGCCAAGTCCGATAGCGGTCATACTCGTACGGGAGGGCAGGACGTGGTCCCACCAGAGACATGTCTCCGCACAAGACACTGACGAACTGCGGCAATTCGTCGAGGCTGGTCTTGCGCAGGAAGCGGCCCACACGGGTAACCCTGGGGTCGTCCATCAATTTGTAGGTCCCATTTGCCTGTTTGACGTCTTCGCCCGTTATCAGCTTGGCGACGTACTCCTGATGTATGCGAGGGTCATTATCGACGTACATGGAGCGGAACTTGGGGAAACTGAATAATCTGCCATACTGACCCAAGCGTTTTTGGCAGAAGAGTATGGGTCCTTCCGAAGTCAGTTTCACTAGAACAGCAATGACGACAAGAACCGGCAGCAGCAGCATCAGGGCAAGCAGGCCGCCGAGGATGTCCATGGCACGTTTGAGAATACGGCCAAACCGTCTGGATACATGAGGAGTTGAAAGGTCAGGATATAACGCCGCGTGGCTGTCTTCTTCGGACTCTTTCACGGCGCGATGGGGAAACACTCGAAATATGATGGTCAGGCGGCGGAACTCCTCGTCACTCAAAGCGGCTTGCAGCGAAGCGGATATCTTTTGGGTGATGGTGGTCACCGTGCCATGATCTGCCTGGCCAACTTCCGTGAGAAGCAGACCCACTGTGGCACCCTGCTCATACCATCCGATAACATCGGTTTCCCGGGTGCAACCAGAAATCGCCGCAGCCATGACGCGAACCTGCCTATCGCCTGTTCCCTGCAGGAAATCGCTGCCGTCAATGAGCATAAGTACAAACGGCTTCCCCGAGCGTTCGCTTCTGCGGCGCTCGAGTCGAATCATATGAACGAACTCTGCCTCAGGAATCACCCGGACGTGCACTTGTGCCGGCGCGGCCGCGATGCCTTGGGCGTTGGCGCTCATCTTCGAGAACAGTAATGCTTTTGTCAGAGCCATTCGGGCACTCCACCATCAATCGTGGATTCTCGATTGTGTCAATGTGAGACTTTAGAAAGCCTGGGAAACCCGGTGGGAGGTACAGCAAGTTCGTTAGGTCACATATGACGGCTAATGGGATATGCTGCGCGGGAAACCCGCAATTACTTAGTCTTGATGGTCAGCAGCGGAGATGCTGGGGAGCGCAGGCCACTCGCACCGTAACGCGATGCCTGTTGATAGTAACGATGATAATACTGCTGGTCATTGACGGTGGCTTCGTTAAGAACGGTTGCGATGATCCTGGTACCGTCGATGGATTTCAGGGCCTCGCGTAACAGCTTCTTGGGGGTAATTCCCTGCCGTGTGACCAACAATACGGCGTCGGCCAGGTTCGCCAGCGTGGCGGCATCCGCGAACGGCGTCAGTGGCGGAGTGTCAATCAGGATCCAGTCGAACATGGCATACAGCTGTGTCATTAAATCGACAAAGTCGGAAGACTGAAATATGCTGAGCGGCCCGTCATGGTATTTGCCTGCGGGCAGGACCCAGAGAGGCAGCGCCTCTGCCCGGCAAAGGGCGGTCAGGATTGAATCCTTGGTCTCCCACCAATCGCCTAAACCGGTGTGCTCCTCGACGTTCAGCAGGCTCCCCAAACTTCCCGCACGCAAGTCTCCGTCGATGATCAAGGTCTTCTGCCGATGCATCGCCAGCGTGATCGCGAGGTTGGCAGTAATCAGGGTCTTTCCCTCACCGGGCACGGCGCTGGTAACCAGCAGCTTCTTGATCGCATATTGTTGTTGAGCATGCTTCAGGCGGGCGGCAAGCGTCCGCAGCCGCTCCGCTCCCACTCCTGCAGGTTGGTTAATGGCAACCAGGCGGAGCTCGGAAGAGCCAGAAATGACGAAGCGATCAACCTCCATCAACTCGCCACTATGGCTATCGTCTTCCATAGATGAATCGGCCAGGAGGTGTGCCACCTCTGAGGTGCGGAGGTCGGGAGAACCATTTTCCGGCTTAGAATTTAGTGGAACTTGCAGACGCTGCAACATACTTCGAATCGCACTCCGATCTTAAAGGAAACGCTTTTGACCGCATGGCCGGATGCTGCTGGGACCGAAGACGATCAGCATCAATGTTTCAAGTACACAAAAAAGGTCACTGCCAACATCCCCAGGCTGACAGCGCCGGCCGCAACACTCTCCAGAATGGTAAGTCGCGACCGTTTTTTCAGATCGGATTCGGTGGCGAGTAGCGGTATGCCGAGAGTGAAGTCCGACTGTGTAAACTCGCTGAGCTCACCTTCCTGATAAAGGCGCGGGTTGGCGAGCTCTCGCACGAACACAACGCTCAATCCCAGTCCCAGTCCAATTGCCAGCCCGGTGAGCGAGAAACCCAGACGGTTTGGATAGTACGGTTTCTCGGGAAGGTTGGGTGGGTCAATCATGCGAAACTGCTCGCCCTCTCGGCGTTTTTCGAGGTTGGTCGCCATTTCCGACTGAAGCTTCTTGGCGAGTAGCGATTCATAATAGGACCGCGACTGATCGTAGTCGCGAGTGATGGAAGCGGACTCTTGCTCACGAACCGGAGAAGCATTCAGACGTGCCTGATACTGTTCGATCTGCTCCTCAAGGCGCTTAATCTTTGCTTTGTGGTTAGTGATCTCCAACTCGTTGGCTGACAGCTGACCGGTAATCTGAATCAACGGCGAGCTATGGCGTAGATTAGGGCTGTCCTCTGCTACTTTCTGTCCCTTATCACCATCGGAAACCTTGGCCTTCCGGGACTCCAGTCGCGCAATCTGGTCTTTTAGACGAATGATGTCGGGATAGCGCTGGGTATACCTTGCGCTTAAATCGCCCAACTGGGCTTTCAGGGCCTCAAGCTGCTCATCCGGGGTGAGTGGAGTGACCGGGTTCCCCGCTGCATCTTCTTTTCCATGCAAAGTGGGAGCGGCCTGATACTGGGCGAGCAGCGACCGCAAATACAAATTCTGTTGCTCTGCCTGGTTAAGTGCGTCGGTTGAAGCCTGGAGTTGTGCCTGCAATCCGCCCAGTATTTGCAGATTGCCCTGCATCTGCTCCGGAAGTTCCCCTAAATGCTGGGTCCGGAACTGACGTAGTTTTTGCTCCTGGTCGGCCAGACTGCTCCGCGCTTCGTCTAATTGACTTTCGAGGAAGCTGGTGGTGTCTTCTGAGAGCTGCTCACGATTGCGCAAGTTTTCGTTAATGAAAAATGAGGTCAACTCGCCGGTCACCTGGCGGGCAAGAGTGGCTGTCGGCGCACTGTAAGATACCTTGAACGCGGAGAGTTCGTCGCGCCGGCCTTCGTTCTTAATCAGTTCCACGGCAATATCTTGCCGCATGCGCTCGACCGCAGCGTCCGGATCCACGGCAGAGCCCTTGGCGCGGTATAGCTGGAATTCGTCGATGAGCTTCAGTAACCGTGTCCGGCTAAGGATCTGCTGGCTCATACTCTGCAGGCGCATCTGGAGATCGGCAGGCACATTGGCTTCCACGTAGTGCTCAGGTACCTTCTGCTGCTCGATCAAGATGACGGTCTCAGAGCGGTACTTAGCTGGAACAAACCATCCGGCAGCTGTGCCGGCCGCCCATCCTACTATGAGACACACGGCGATCGTCCAACGGCTACGTCGTATCCTGATCCAGTAGTCCGCTAAAGCGAGTTGTGCGGGTGGTTGAATAGCTTGATTCATGTCGGCTATCTCCGAATGGGCTTCGCGATCAGATAGGAAAGCGAAATCGCCACTCGGTTATGATCTCCTGAATAGAATGCCTGATCTGACTTTAGAGATCGCTGCTGCTGCAGGTACCAGTAGGTAAGACTCAAGGTCCATTTGTCACCGAACTTGCGGCCGATACCCGAACCAGCCGACAAATAATTGTTCGACAAACGGTTCAGGGATCGCGTGGCAAAAGGTGTTTCGTTAATGTTGTAGCCGACAAATGAACTCAAGGTGGTTTGTTTGGAGAGCTGCTGATCCACCTGAAGATTGGCCAACCTCTGGCGTACCGCGCCTTGATACTGGTTGCCGGAACTGAGCTGACGAATCAGACTGGCGGTCACACCGCCGTGCCGGCCTGTCCAGCTGACGGTGCCGCCGCCCATCCACGACCAGCCAGCGCTACGTTCGTTCAGCCGCTGCGTCACGGTGCCGGTGCCGACGGGCAGGTTAAAGGTAGTATCGACGTACTGTGGTCCAACAACGCCCGACAGCTGAAGACTGGGCCGGGGTGAATACTGGACCAGATATCCTACCGACTGGGCGCCCGTGCGAACCTGGCCGTGTCCCGCATCCAGCAGCTGGCCGAGGTATTGCACGCCAGAGGAGAAGTGAGATCTACTGGCGTGAAAAACGCCTAGCGTAAATTGACCGGCGTTGGACTGCTGAAACACGCTGCCGAGTTGGTTGCTATTTGAGTTATTTTGATAGTTTAAGTAGTTATAGGCTCCGCCGACTTGAATCTTAGTGCGGGCGCTTAAATCATAGGTGGCGTCTATGGCCGCCTGCTCATTCGTTTTCGGTAAGTAATCCCATGCTACTGCCGTCGGAGTAGACAACGTGCCAAACTGAGGCAAGGCCGAGGTGGCATGCAAGCTATCGAAGGGGTTAGAGCTGGACACAAAACTGTTAAATAGCGAGAAGGTCAGCCGTTTGGTCGCACGGTATTGAAACGCTGCTCCCAACATCTGCGATACGGCGTCATAAGACGGTACGCTGGAGCTGCTGTAGGAAACGCCTGGCATGTAAGTGAGCAATGAGGTCCAACGCGGCCTGGATATGCTAAGGCCAATTTGGGGGTACAGTGTGTACTGCGCACTGGGCACGTTGTTTTGAGTGTTTGCCGCGTTCGTATCGTAGCTGGCCGATGTCGCCATCCCCAGGAAGAGCACGTTTGGAACCTGCGATGACTGGTCCAGCGGCGGCCCAAGACTCCCCACTCCACCAAATCCGGCAGTCACCGACTGTGCCTGCAAAGACAAGGGTACAAGGAGGCATAGGAAGATCACAGTCCGCAATTTTGCCGGTGTGTTCATGTCACGGCACCACTACCGTATCGTGCGGCCGCAGCTGCACATTTTCCGACAGGTTGCTACCCTTCAAGATCTGTTTGTAGCGAAAAGGAAGACGCTCCGAAGAGCCGTCGGACCGAATCCGTAATACGTAAATACTGTTGCGTTTTGCGAATTCTCCCAGGCCGCCGGCGAGTGCAATCGCGTCCAGAACCGTAGTTGATTCCGTTAGCGGGTAGGAGCCAGGTTTGAGGACTTCACCCACGATATTGAACTTGAGGCTCTTAACTTCCTGGACGATGACCGTTACCTCGGGGAAGGAGACGAATGCGGCCAAGCCCTCCTGAATTTCTTCCTGCAGCTTGTGAGGTGTCTTACCACTGGCTTGCACGTCACCTAGCAGCGGTAACGTGATTTTTCCGTCGGGCCGCACTGGAACCGTCCGGCATAGGTCCGGCTCTTTCCATACATTGATCGCCAGAGTATCGTCAGCTCCGATTACATAGTCATCAGCGTGAGCGCCCTTAGCGGTTTGCGCCACGGTTCGAGTGCTGCCGGCCGACAAGGAAGAAGACCCTGCCTCCGCAACTACGACGGACTGGCCGCGAGCAAGCGGGGCGGCGGCAAGAGCCACTGCAAGGAACGAGATGACGATAATAAGTTTCATGGAGGTCAACCGTGTTGCGCCGCGAAATAGCCGACGTCGAAAGGAGCGACAAGTCCAGGCTCAACGTCACGAAATGAAGGATGTGGAGCGATCATCTGATAAGCCCCAGCTGTGGTTTCAAACCCACTAGGCACGCTAAGACCAATCGAGGTCGCAAGTTATGTCACTCTTGAGATGCGAAAGGAGACGGAAGCTACAAAGGCCGCGGCGCTGGTGACGCGCACTACAGTTCCCGTCCCGCTCAGGCGACCCTTCGCAATTGCGCCCGGCTTTACCGGAGGTAACATCACTGTCACCCTAATTTCTGCCCCGAGCGCCGGCAGCTCACAAGCCAGAATGGTCACGCTGGCGGCGCTTATCTCCTGGGTCAATCCAGCGCAGTGGTGCCATGTCTGATCGGAGCCTTTCCATTGGAAAGAAACCTGTGCGGTAATGGGATAGCGTTTTGCAATTCTTGCTTCGTGCTCTTTCTGCTTGCGACATGGACGCTCTTCGATCATGTATTTTCTCAAACCAGGGACCCGGAGCGCCGACCTACGCGTACTCACGCAAGGACGCAACAAAGCGAGCCGTTGGGTAGTTCCCAGGCTCCGCTCAATCAATAGTTAATATTCAAGGATTAGTAACGACGATGAGTCCTTAACTGCTCCGCATTCCTTAGGAAGACTTAAACAGTACGATGAAGCGGCTGCAACAGATCAGCTGCAATTTCCAGGGCCACGGACTGGTGAATGAGATCAATGGAGAGCACCAGTTTGCAGGCATTCTTGTGACGCACAATCACTCCCTCTAATCCCTCGAAGGCACCCCGCATCACCCTGACACGCTCTCCCACCTTGAGGAACGGGTGTGTTTCCAGTACGGCATTACGCTCAACGCAGAGCCGGATGGCATCAATCTCCGAGTCGGCGATAGGGGCCGGCACTCCGTTGAACGACAGCATTCGAACGACACTGGGAGTGGATAGTACCTTGACTCGTTCGTCGGGATGGATTCGAGTGAAGATATAACCGGGAAAGAGCGGGAAATCGATACTGACTTTGCGGTCCTTCCACTGTCTCTCGCTAGCGAAGGTAGGCAAGAATACCTCGACGGACTTCCAATCGAGCTGATCTTTCACCGCCTTCTCATGGCGTGGGTAGGTATAGACGGCATACCAAGAAAGGGCATCTCTCACTTGTGATGGAGATAGCAGGCTTGGCAAAGACTCTGCGAGTAAGCTCATGGTTCTCCCTAAGCCGCCGTAGTCAACAATCGGGCAGCGCTTCGCGATGGTGACTTACAGGCAGTCACTGTGGAAAAGCTATGTCTCTAGGTTTCCTGACTAAGGGGAAAGCCGAAAAAGCGGCAATATTTCGAGGTTGATGACGGCAGGGGGCGCAACAGTTACCAACTCGAAGCAGCCAATTTTTAATGTCTAATTTGCTTGTTGACGACTATAAGAACTCTGGCTGCGTTTGGCAATGAGCATTGTGGCGCGCTCTCAATGAGACTAAATAACTAAACAACTCCTCAAAAACTGCGCCGCCATATATGCATACATCAAGCCCAATTGCGGTTGAGAAGTTGTTCTCAGGGCGGTGACCCGTGAGGCAGGATCGGTTTCGGACGAAGCAATGCGGTGCGGAAAAGTCAAGTAGATTAAGCTCTTTGACCGACCAGATAGAGGATCAGCTCAGCGCGACTGGAGATTCCCAGCCTTTCGAAGATTCGAAACAGGTGGTTCTTCACGGTATGCTCGCTGAGGTTCAACTGCTGCGCGATCTCGCGATTCTTCAGACCGTCGGCGACTAACGAGACAACCTCTTCCTCGCGTCTGCTCAGCAGGATCTTACCCTTTACATCCGTGATTCGGCTCGGGATGGCAGCTGATAACGCTTCGAGAAGGTACTGCAGTTGCTTGCTGTTGGCCCACACCTGTCCACGGTAGACGCTGTAGATGCACTTGCACAGCATCTCGTACGACTGGTCACGCTCACAAACGCCCACAGCCCCGAAGCGAAATGCGTCGATCACCAGGCTGCGCTCGTGCTGGTCCAGCAACATGACGCAGCGCAGGTTTGGACGGGTTTTGGTCAATTGCCGCAAAAGTGAGAAGCCGCTAAGCGGTCCGTTCTTTAAGGTAGAACCGATAACGGCAACATCTATGTCGTCGAGTTGGGGCTCCTCGCCTTCACCGTAGCTGCAAGCGGTTTCGACCACTCGAAGGTTGTATTCCGACGCCTCAAGGGCGCGCGACAAGAGTTCGCACCCCATCCGGGTGGCCTCAAAGACGACAACTCGGATGGTGGGACTCTGCGGATTCTCGTTGTGCGAGACCCTCAAACCGTGGTCGGCCATAGTTGGACAGTCGAACTTTCGAAGAGACGATGATTAAGAAATTACACTTAAGTCTATGGGAGAATTCTCATTATCCGCAAGCCCAAACCGTGCTATTGAGTTGCGGCACCTTAGCCGAGCGAATGAGTGCAATCACTAACACTTCTGTAAGGACGATGCCAACTTTTGTCTCTATCTTTTGGAGCCTTTTGTTTTAATCGACGATGAGAAGGTTCTGAGACCGTCAGCATCTTAAATATCGGCAAGAATGAGAGCCGTCTCCAGACGCGCTCGGTACAACTGTAATATTCCTGCTTTGTCTTGTTTCAAAACCGCACTCCGAGATGGCGGCGGATTCACCCGCCGACTCCCACAGCCCAAGCATAACCGGCAGCAGAAGTGAGCGAGGGCACCGGATTCGGGGAAGCTCTGACCAAGCTGCCTCAGGGAAAACCCGCTCATCTAAAGAACAGTGTTTAAAAGAGGGATTAGGGGCGACCGTGATGGCCGCCCCATGAGTGGTCTAGTCCTGCTCGTAGCTGGGGCGCGGGCGCTCCCAGAAGAGCGTGTGACCCTTTTCGGCTCCGGTCTTGACGAGGCGGCAGTAAGCCTTCGCCGCGAAGCTGATGTCGTCGATGCTGACGGAGAGGTATTCTGAGCCCTCGCGGGAAGTTTTCTTCCACGCTGCGCCGATGCCTAGATTGTGCCTAATCTTTCGAGGGTGGATGCGCGTTACCAGTCACATCACGAGGCGACTCCTGAGAACAAAAGAGGCGGCTGTGTACCTCGGCATGAGTCCCGGCAAGCTGCGACGACTTACCCAGTGCGGTGAGCTGGCCATTATTCAGCATGACGATTGTTCGCCTTGGCTCTATGACATTCACGATCTGGACTCCCATATTGAAAAATCCAAGCGTAAACTCTCAGATTTCTCTTGACTGCTTATCTAGCGCTAGGCTAGTATCAACATCGAAGGAGAAATATGGGAGCTAAAAAGAAAAATCCGAACGCAGTAGCGCTCGGCAGCAGGGGAGGTAAAGCGCGTGCTGAAAGCCTCTCGGCTGCTGAGTTGTCAGCAATTGGCCAGAAAGGCGCTAACGCGCGGCTCAAGAGTGTAGGCAGGAGCGAGCGGCAGGAGATCGCCCGGAAAGCGGTTAAGGCTCGTTGGGCAAAGGCCAGAAGGCGGGAGGAGAAATGAAGCGCAAGAAAGGCACGGGGAGTGTCTACCAGCGGAACGGATCGCCAGTGTGGTGGATTAAGTATCACCGTCACGGTCGGCCGTTCCGAGAGAGCACACACACAACCGATTCACGCAAGGCCGAGCGAATGCTTCACACTCGGCTCGCGGAAATCAATCAAGGAACATTCATGGGACCACAGCTTGAACGAACGAAGGTTGATGAACTAGCGGTGATGTTCGTGCGGGATTACCGCATCAACAGCCGAAAGAGCCTAACGGATGCCGACGCTCGCTGGAACCGCCATTTAAGGCCGTTCTTTGGCGGTATGAGGGCCATTGACGTCACGAGCGAGCAGTTAAGCTCGATACGTGGACAAAAGGCAGCAGGAAGAGGCAGCCAACGCGACGATCAATCGGGAATTGGCAGCGCTCAAGCGGATGTTTCGGCTTGGGCAGCAGTCGAGCCCGCCGAAGGTGGTTCGTGCGCCGAAATTTCCCAAGTTGGCAGAGAACAATATCCGCAAGGGGTTTCTCGAAGATGGGCAGTATCGAAAGCTGGTCGAGTATTGTCCCGAGCTTTGGTTCCGCTCACTGGTCGAGTGTGGCCCCACTTACGGATGGCGCGTTTCGGAATTGCTCACGATGCGTGTTAACCAGTTGGATATAGCGCAGCGCGTGATACGGCTTGAACCTGGCACCACAAAGAACCGGGAAGGCAGAGAAGTGCTAATGACCGATTCGGTTCACAAGCTGCTCTCGGCTCTCGTGCATGGCAAGTCAGCGGATGATTACGTCTTCACTCGTTCCAGTGGCAAGCCTGTACGCGCTTTTCGGACGACTTGGCAGAATGCTTGCACTCACGCTGGTATTCCCGATCTTCTGTTTCACGATCTCCGCCGAACCGGAGCAAGGAATCTGCGACGGGCGGGGGTTGCCGAGGGAATCGTTATGAAAATCGGCGGCTGGCGGACGCGAAGTGTCTTCGAGCGGTATGCAATTGTGAGCCGTTCGGACATGAATGACGCGATTCTCAAATTGCAGGAATCAGAGAACCGGGTCGAGCAGGAAAGACTGCAATCGGAAGAGGAGCAAGAGCAGATAAGGGCACAAATTGGGCACAATGACGAGATTTTGCCGAAGATTCCCGCATCCCGTGCGGTGAACTAGCGCCAGCTAGTAATTGTATTCATAGGGGTTTAGGAGTGGTGCCGGGAGGGGGAATCGAACCCCCAAGGGCCGAAGCCCGGCGGATTTTGAGTCCGCTGCGTCTGCCAGTTCCGCCATCCCGGCTTAGGGGTTCACGGCTGAAGAGAAGACTAGCTTAATTTACGGTCTGCGCCTTTGCAACAGTTGGGAGAACTCGCGTGCCACCCAATACAAACAAACATGTCGGTGAACATTCGCATTCTCACGTCTACTCACGTCTTTCTCTGCAAACTTAGCACACGCGCCAGCGGTAGTCGGTCAATTTGATCAGAGTGCCCCTCTACCCAATACTCGAAATTTAAACTCTCTTGCTATCGATACCCATGGTTGTGTCTATCGAGACGGTATTCGGACACTACCCAATGAACCGGGAGATACTGGAACTTCAAGATTCTTTTTGTGGCGTGCTGTGTCCAGTCACCGTTTTCCGTAACGCGACCGACATTCTTGTCGAACCGCGCTACAATGGCGAACCGGGAGGTTCCCGATGGAACCGGCGACCCTTGCAACGCAAGAGGACAATCCTAAGGCTCTGCTCGACCGTGCATCCGATCTGCTCGATACCGACCCGCAACAGGCGCTGGCCGTGCTTGCCTCCTTCGAGAAGTTAACCCCCGACCATTCTTTGCTGGCGAATGCATATGTCCTTCGCGGATGTGCCCTGCAAGACTTGGGCGAACATCGGAAGGCGGTGGAGGCCTTCGAAAAAGCGCAAGTTGATTTTCCGCCGGAGCTGAACGGTCCAGCGTTCTTCCTGCGCGAGGCGATATCGCTGAACGAGTTGGCGGAACCGCAAAGGGCGCTTGATGCCCTCGCACACGTCGAGCAAACACCCGAGCCGTTTCCCCAGGAGAGCGTTGCGCGGGGAGTCTTTTTCTTGCAAAAGGGAATCGCGCTGCTGGGAGTAGGTAAGCCGAAGCTGGCACTTGATGCGTTACGCACGGCCTCGACCCTGCTCCAGCCAGGTGTGACCGCCAGCAGTTGCTGGCTGCACACCGGACTCGCGCTCAATACTCTCGGTGAGTTTGACGAGGCCTTGAAAGCCTTTGACCGTTCGCGCGCGGAGGCTCCCGGCGATGGTGCGGCCACAGTCCGGATTCTTGCTGCCTACCAAAAAGCCAACGTGTTGAACCGGCTGCAGCAAAACGACAAAGCCTTGGAAGCATTGGAAAGCGCGCTCGATGAATTGCAGAAGACCCATCCTCCGGGGTTGCCGCCGACCTTTGAGACCAATCTGCTGATCAGCAAAGCGAATCTACTCATCCTGCTTCGCCGATACGATGAAGCCGCTGCGCCGCTCGAAGAGGCGGAAAAACGCCGTCCAGAGTTGCGAACCGAGGTCTCGTTCTGGATCCAGAAGGCCAATGCTTACTACTACGCGCTGCGTTACAAGGAGGCCCTGTTACCTCCGCCACCGGAAATCGCCAATCATCCCATGGTTCTGGCGCTGCGCGGCGCCATCCTGAATTCGGCTGGTGATTTGGACAACGGCCGAGCCGAGTTGCAGCGGGCGGCCGCTGCCACGGCGAATTGCGGAGACGATCCCCTGGCATGGACTGGCGTCGGTCTTGCCCAGGCAGGTCTATTGAACTACCAGGCCGCGGTTGACGCCCTCGAGAAATCGCGCAGCCTGAATCCCGCGTTGGCCACTTCCGATCCCTTGTCCAGCTATGTGCTCGGCACGTCGTTCGTGGCCTTACAACGCTACACCGAAGCCTGGGATGTGCTGAAGAATCTGCCAGACACCGACGATATGCTCCTGGCGAAGGCCCTGGCACTGCAAGGCCTGAACCAGGCTCCCCAGGCATTGCAGATGATGGAGCGGATTGCTCCGCCTCTGCCTACGACTCCGCTGCTGTCGGCGCTTTCCTACTGGATTGTTTTGGGCGCTTTGTTGGGAGCGGTCGAGCGCCCTGCGGAATCGCTCAAGGCCTTCGAGACCGCCAGCACTCTGGCCCAGCAACCACCAGGCGCCCCTCTCCGTCTCTCGGTCGCTGTAGGCCGGGCCAGTGCACTGATCAAGCTGGAGCGGCGTGATGAAGCTCAGGATTTGTTGACCCGGGCTACGGCCGAACCACCTGTCGTCGGTACGCCCCGACCGGGTGCCGGCTGGTGGCTTTTGGCAGGGTTGCTGGCCGAGGACGAAAAGTTTGAAGCAGCGCTGCGAGCGGTGAATCGTGCCCAAACTCTGGAGCCAGATAATGTCGACATCCGGCTGAGCAAGGGAAAAACCTTCTTGAACCTGGAGGACTATCGCCAGGCGCAGGAGGTTTACAAACAAGCGTTGGCGATGGCGCAGACCGAGCAGGAGCGGTTCGAGGCCTTTATCGGCGAAGGCATCGCCTTACACAATCTCGATCGTCACGAGAAGGCCATCGACATATTCCGGGAGGCGCTCAGTATCGCGCCAGACGACATCTCGCGTGCCGATTCCCGGCTGTGGGTCGGCTTGGGCAAGGCCTACAGTTCGCTCGATCGGCTGCCGACCGCGCTTCGCACCTTCCAGGAGGGATGGCGAATAAACCTCGGCCCGAAGAAATCCAGCGATCTAGCTTTGGGTGTTTCGTCGATTCTTCTTATGCAGAAGCGGGACCGTGAAGCTGCGGATTTCTTGCAGGAAGCGCAACAACGGGCTACTCCCCATCCTGACCTGGATCTGAACCTTGGCATTGCGCTTTACCGTCTGAAGCAAAGCACCGCCGCCAAACAGGCGTGGCAGAAGGGCGCTGACGCTGGATCGCAAAAGGCAAAAGAATATCTAGAAGATATACCGAAGGCGGCTCCCGAAGCCGGCGATCTGATGGGTTATTGGTTCGGGGATGCCACGCCGCCGTGGCGCCGGATCTTCGGTGGTGTGCTGGTGTTCCTGATTATGTTCGTGGCGGCGTTGCCACTCATTAGCAAGGATGCAATTCATTGGCTGCGATGGCTCAATACTGGCGAAAACTATAAATTAGGTTGGATCTGTTTAGTTCCGCTGGTACTCATCTTTCTGGCGCCGGTGCTCAAGAAAATCAGCTTTGGCCTGGGACCGGTCAAACTCGAGGCGGCGACCCCCGAGGTCAGCGCCAAGCCCAACATGGACGCGCTGCTCGAGAAGCTGCAGTCCGGCGGCGGCTTACCGTTATCATCCAGTCCCGGCGGAAGTGTAAGCCACTGGCCAGCGCAGTAGAGGCAATTGCCTGCTGGTTCGCAACGGTGGCGTCCAGTGATCGTCGCTCACGTTGGGCAGCGCACTGCGAGGCCGCGGGACTGTGAATATTCGATGAACAGCTAGCGAATGCCGGGTTTGGCGAAGCAATCCGGTATTCAACTCCGGCTTGCACCAGTACAATTGATATCTATCGTATTCCCGACCATTTATGAGTACACCCGCGAAGGCCGCGCCATCGAAGGCAAGACGAGCTAGCGCCCGCAGACCTATTCGTTCCGAGGTACGTGTTACTCCACCCGCCCCGCGACGGCTCGACGATCCCGAATTGTTCGTCAACCGCGAGCTCAGCCTGCTGGACTTCCAGAGACGTGTCTTGGAGGAGGCGCAGGACAGCAGCAATCCACTGCTGGAGCGCCTGATGTTCCTGTCTTTCGTCGGATCCAATGTCGACGAATTTTTTATGGTTCGGGTGGCTGGCCTGAAACGCCAGATCGAAAAAAGCGTAATGGACACGGGTCCCGACGGAATGAGTCCCGCCGAGCAACTGCGGGCCATCCGGGCCTCGGTGATTCGTTTGTATCGCGGCGCGCATGAATGCTGGAGCAAGGAGTTGGTTCCGGCGCTGGAGAGCTCGGGAATTCGCATCCTGAACTACGCCCATCTCACGGACGAGCAGCGCACTGTCGCAGATTCATACTTTCAAGAGGCCGTTTTTCCTACATTGACTCCGCTGGCCTTCGATCCGGGCCGGCCATTCCCGCACATCTCGAATCTCAGTTTGAACCTGGCGGTGCTTTTGCGGGCCGGCGAAGGGGAGCAGCACTTTGCGCGAGTGAAGATTCCAGATACGCTCCCGCAGTTGGTACCTGTGAGCGTCGCGCCCAAAGCGAAGAGTCGGGCGAAGGCGGTTCAAAAGGAACAGTCTTTCGTCTGGCTGGAACAGCTGGTCACCGCGAACCTGGCAACGCTTTTTCCGGGCATGGAAATCCTCGATGCGCATCCGTTTCATGTCACGCGCGATGCCGACAGTGAAATTCAAAACCTGGAGGCTGGCGATTTGCTGGAGTCGGTGGAAGAAGGAGTGTGGCAGCGCCGCTTCGCCGACGTGGTGCGGGTGGAGATCAACGAGGCGATGCCGGCAACTGTCCTCGACATTCTGGTCGAAAACTTGGAACTGGAACGCGATGATATTTATAAGCTGACTGGTCCGCTATCGCTGGTCCGGGTACGGCATCTTTGCAAACTCGAGCGTCCCGACCTGAAGTTCCCGTCCTTTACCCCTGCACTGCCTGCTGCCTTGGTGAAAGAGCCTGAAGAGGAAGATATCTTCGCTACCATTCGGCGGGGAGATATCCTGTTCCACCATCCGTTCGACTCGTTCCAGCCCATCATTGGTCTTCTACAGAAGGCAGCGCGTGACCCGAATGTGCTTGCGATCAAGATCACGCTCTACCGGATTGGACGAAACGCTCCCGTCGTCGATGCTCTGCTGGAAGCGGTAGAAAATGGAAAGCAAGTGGCGGTCTTACTGGAATTGAAGGCGCGATTCGACGAGGAAAGTAATATCGGCTGGGCCCGCAAGCTGGAAGAATACGGCGTTCACGTGGTGTACGGTCTAATGGGGCTTAAGGTGCATTGCAAGGCCGCGCTTATCGTACGCAAAGAGGGCGACGTTATCCGGCGTTACGCCCACCTTTCCACCGGAAATTACAACAGCGTGACCGCGCAGCTTTACACCGATATCGGAATGCTGACTTGCGATCCGGCGATCGGCGCCGATTGCACCGACCTGTTCAACTTTCTGACCGGGTATTCCGCCAAGACGGCGTATCGCAAGCTGCTGGTTGCGCCAGTAACTCTGCGCGAACGCATGCAAGGCATGATCGAGCGTGAAATTGAGCACCAACGCAGCGGACGCGGCGGCCATTTGATCATGAAGATGAATGCGCTGGTGGACCGGAAGATGATCGAGTTGCTGTATCAGGCGTCGCAGGCGGGAGTCAAAGTCGATCTGCTGGTGCGGGGTATCTGCTGCTTGCGTCCCGGAGTTCGCGGAGTCAGCGACAACATTCGAGTCATCAGCATAGTGGGTCGTTTTCTGGAGCACAGCCGGGTGTTTTATTTCCGTAACGGTGGACGTGAGGAAGTGTACCTGGGCAGCGCCGATCTGATGCCTCGCAACCTGAATCGGAGAGTGGAGGTGGATTTTCCCGTCCAGGACAAGAACCTGATTGCCGTGCTTCGGGACGAGATTCTCGGTACCTATCTCAAGGACAAAGCCAAGGCCCGACATATGAATTCCGACGGCAAGTACGTACGCGACCCGGATTTCCAGAAGAAGGGCGCGTTGAACAGCCAGGAAACATTGATTGAACGAGCGACCAAGCGGCAGATGACGGCTCCGGCTACGCGAACCAAGCCGACCACGAGACCGACTGCATCAGAGTAAGAATTGCCATTGAATCGGGCATGAGGTAGTTGGATGCCGCTGAATTCTCAAGAACTGAGTCGCCGGCTGCAAAAGCTGCGCAAGAGCCTCAAGAGTGTCCCCCGCAATCCGACTGTTGACGAGGTGCATGAACTGCGCACCCGTTCGCGGCGCGTCGAGTTGATTCTGGAAGCGCTGGAAATGGGCTCGGCGGGGAATGAAAAGAAAGTTCTGCGTCATTTGGAGTCCATGCGGAGCCACGCTGGAAAAGTTCGTGACCTGGACGCTTTCACCTCCCACGTTGTAGGACTCGGAATCGAGGATGATCCCGGCTGCGTCATTCGGCTCCTCCAATACCTTGGAGTGGAGCGGCATCGCCATGCCGGCAAGCTACACTCGTTAGTGCGGCGCGAGGCGAAGGAGCTGCGCCGCCGCTTGAGGCGCTCGCAGCAGAAGGTGGAATCGCTGGTCCAACAGTTTGCTAAGACAAAGGCGGGCCTGAAGCTTAAGCTCGATTCAAAGCCCGAAGATGCTCCGCTGCATGCCATGAGTGTGGCATTGGGACTGGTCCGGGAGTTGAGCACCGTAACTCATCTGGGGCCGAAGAATCTGCACGCCTACCGCATTGAGGTGAAACGCCTCCGGTATGTGCTGGAAATGGCGGAGGAGGACACTGGCGAACAGCACCGGCTCATTGCGGAATTGAAAAAAGTGCAGGACGCTATCGGCGAGTGGCACGATTGGTTGGAACTGCGCGGCATTGCATACCAAGCGTTACAGCACGAGAAGAACTGCGGCGTAATGAAGAAAATCACTGAGACTACGCAAAATAAATACAGCCAGGCATTGCGAATCACAGAGGAGATGAGGCGGCATTATTTACGTGCGGCTTCGGCTGACCGCGGTAAAGCCGGCAAGGGTTCCACTGCAAGAAAGGAAACCAAGTTCCCGGATCAAGTGCTGGTCGCGGCGTCTGAAATTGTGGCGTGATCTTTCCTGAAGCGCTCGCTAGTTCGCTGCCGTTGGCTAACGCGAGTCATCGTGAGTTCCCCCGGGTTTATGATGACAGCATCAGCCTAACTTTGTTCAGTGATCGACGATCCATCGTGTCTGGTGAACCGCAATCATTTGTTCGCTGCTTCGTGAGACGGTACTTCCCGTCGCCTCCGCTGCTCTGCGCGAAACCGTTGCGGCGCCTGCTGGCTTTAAGCTTGTGGGCCATTTTGGCCGCAACTGCCGTAGCGCAGATGTCTCCCTCGCATAAAAACGATTCCTCCTTCACCCTGAGCGGCTCCGTGGTGAACTCGGTCACAGGGGAAGCGGTTGGCCATGCACTCGTCCGAATAAATGGCAGCTCACAGCACACTGTTTTTGCCGACGGCGAGGGACATTTTCAGGTTGAGGGAATGATGGACGGCATGTTCAGCGTTACCGCCCAGAAGCCGGGGTATTACAGCCAGCAGGAGCTAGGCGCCGGCAATAGGTTGATGAGCATCGGCCCAACGACGAACTCGCTAGTGGTGAAGCTTATCCCGCAGAGTGCGATCTCGGGTCGAGTCACGGACAGCACTGGCCAGCCGATCGAGCGTGTGCCGGTGCGATTGACAGCCAAGCCATTGCGCGACGGACGCAAACATTGGGAACCGCGTGGTCAGCAGCAGACGGACGAAGATGGCCGGTACCGGTTCGCCAACCTGATGCCCGGCACCTATTACGTCGCTGCTGGTCCCAGTTCCGATGACACGCGTCTTCTGCCTGGAAGCGAGAAGCCCAAGACCGGTTATCCGAGTATGTACTATCCCGGCGCGCCTGACCTGGCGTCAGCATCGCCAATTCAGCTAACCGCGGGCCAGCAGGCAGAAGCGGACTTTTCCATAACTGCCGGCCCGGTTTACCGCGTGACTGGCAGTGTGGTTGGTTTTTCTCCGCAGCAAGGTGTGGGTTTTCAAGTCTTGACCCAGTCGGGCGATGATTTGTCACTGCCCGTCACCTTCCACGGCGACAGCGGCACCTTCGAGGTGGACAGCGTGCCCGCGGGCAATTACGTGATAAAAACATTTTCCCGCTCAGATGCGGCGGGGGCGCAAAGTGGTCAGGCGCGGGTGAACGTCGCTGCCAATGTTGAGAACCTGCACCTCATTCTAGGACCGGCGATATCCATTCCCGTAGTGGTGCGCATGGATTCGCGAGCCACTTCGAGCCAAAGTACAGGGCCTGGGGGAATCCAAGGGCCGCCGATCTCCGTGCGCTTGATTCCGTCGGACCCAACGACCTCGGAATCGTACTCGATTACCCATCGAAGCAGTTCGGGGGCTTACTCTGGAACGTTGCAGAACGTGGAGCCGGGAAAGTATTCGGTTGATCTGATACCGCAGGGCGGGTGGTACGTGCAGTCGGCCCAATACGGACAGACGAACCTGCTTTCAGACGATCTCTCAATTGCATCGGCGGGACAGAGTTATCCGATGGAAATTGTCTTGCGCGATGACAGCGCGAGCTTAACCGGGACCGTAAAGTCGCCCGATGGAACACCGGCACAAGCCACCGTGGTAGCGGTGCCAGAACCTGCTTCCAAGGCTGCCGCCAAAGTTTCGCGCTCGTCATCGCCAAACGGTTTTATGTTCACGGGGCTGGCTCCCGGCGAGTACATGGTCTACGCATTCGACTCAGCCGATAGACTTGAATATTCCAATCCAGATGCCCTGCAACCCTATGCCTCGCAAGGCGCGCAGGTCACGCTTGCGCCGAATCAGAAGACCCAGGTCAGCCTCGATCTTATCCGCACAGGGAGTGGAGATTGACCGCAATGGTTGCGCGGCTCGCATTCATCATGCTGTTCGCCATTGGATTGCCGGCGCAATCGAGCCAGGCGGTGCAAGCGCCATCGCCGCAGCAGAGCTACCACATTGTGGGAGTCGTGGTGAATTGGGTGACAGGTCAACCTGTGGCGGGAGCGTCGGTTGCGATTGCTCCGACCGTGCAAGGCACCGACCGCGAAATATCGCGCTCCATGATCACCGGCGCTGACGGGCGATTCGCCTTTGCTGGTTTGAGTCGCGGCAAATATTCGCTGATGGCAGACGCGCACGGATTCATGTTGCAGTACTTTGAGCGTCACGGTATGTATGCCACGGCGATTGCTGTTGGCCCGGATCTGGATTCGGAGCACCTGGTTTTTCGCCTGCAACCGGATGCTTCCGTTGAAGGCGTTGTCAGCGACGAGAACAATGAGCCGGTGCAGAACGGAATGGTGCGTCTGTTTCAACAATCGATGGAAGATGGACGACAGAGAACTATTCCCATGGAGCAGGGACAGACCAATGATCAGGGTCGCTTTCACATCGGCCATCTGGCACCTGGAACCTATTACCTCGCAGTCTCGGCGCATCCTTGGTATGCACAAAATAGCCGGATCAGTTTCCGCCGGAGGACGAACAGTCCCGATGCTGATGCCCGAGCTGCGCAAGAGACTGCTGCGCTCGACGTAACTTATCCGCTTACCTTCTATCCTGACTCGCCGGACTCGGCAGGAGCGAGTCCCATTGTCTTACATCCTGGTGAGCGAGTTACAGCGGACGTGGTAATGCGCGCTGTCCCGTCGCTGCATCTCAAGATCCGCACTAACAACGCTGGCAGCG
This sequence comes from uncultured Acidobacteriaceae bacterium, assembly GCA_963709045.1. Lineage (GTDB taxonomy): Bacteria > Acidobacteriota > Terriglobia > Terriglobales > Acidobacteriaceae > Bog-257. The sequence goes on from CAVPUX010000002.1 coordinate 111,190, forward strand.
GACCAGGGATGGACTCATTTCCGCGAGTCTCGCAGCGTATCTTCGATGGCTATCTCGATCCCGTGTTCAACACTCCTACTTCATTAGTCGAACCTGGCGTGGTGGAAATCTCCGGTTTAGCACCTGGCCATTACGTTGTCGAGATGCCTGCTTCGAAGCCGGCCAATGAGAAGGAAGCTAACCGAAGCGGATATCGAGAAGTTGATCTGGCGGCCGATCTCGAGCTGAATGTGTATGACAGCTCAGGGTTCGCGGTGGTCAGCGGAACCGTGCTGTTTGAAGGCGCGCCGCGAATACCGAAGGGCGCGTCGATGCAGCTTTCTAATGACGAGACGGGCGAGAACTTCGGCAGCGAAATCTCGGACAAAGGGCAGTTCGAGTTCGACGGAGTGAAGCCAGGACGTTACACGGTGGTGCTGCGAAGCGGCAGCGGATATTTCCTCAGAAAGATGTCGGCGACTGGTGCGAAGCTAACGGGTCGCACGCTGGAGATTGCCAGCAGCAGTAACGTGCGCATCGCTGCGATCGCAGGACGAGGCTTAGCGCAGGTGGAAGGAGTCGCTCGACGCGACGGCAAACCATTTTCTGGCGCGATGATCGTGCTGGTTCCGCAAGACGCTGCTAACAACTCCCCGTTGTTCCGCCGCGATCAGAGCGATAGCGATGGTACCTTCACTCTGCCGAATGTTGTGCCAGGACAATACATGGTAATTGCTGTAGCCAATGGTTGGGATTTGGAGTGGGGAAATCCCGCGGTGTTGCAGCCCTTCTTGAAAGGCGGCGAAGCTGTCGAGATTACTGGCGACGGTAAGCTGCAAGTCGAAGTTCGCGTGCAGTGAGCGGTACTGCCGCAAATTGAAGGGGGCGGGCTCCGGGAGAGCACCATCGGGGACGAGAAACTCTCGCCAAAATTAGAAAAGGCACGCTGCGAACATCGCCAGTGGCTCTTTCTGCGAGCTACCAGAAGCCCGCGAGCTTGCGACCGTAGCTTCCTATCGCGCCAACAGTACCACTTCGTGTTCCTTGTAGAGTGTGCGGTGATACTCTCGATAGCCGCACTTCGCTGCCACGCGAATCGACGCCAGATTGTCCGGATGAATGATGCACACCGTACGTGTCGCTCCGAAATGCTGGTCTCCCCACGCAAGGGCCGCGCGGACGGCCTCGGTTGCATAGCCTTTGCCGTGGAATCGCGAGACCAGCGCCCAGCCCAGTTCCGGCACGTCGCCAAGCGAAGGTTCGATGTCGCGCTTCAAATCAGCGAAGCCCAGTTCGCCGGCAAAATCTCCGCTAGCTCTCTCTTCCACCGCCCAATAACCGTATCCCAACAGAGACCACAACCCCGCGTAACGGAGCATCTTGCCCCAAGCCTCCTCGGGCGAAAGTGGCTTGCCACCGATGTAGCGAGTGACGATGGGATCGGCCCACATAGCCGCGCTGGCGGCAAAATCGTCAAGCCTATGTTCGCGCAGCCTGAGGCGGTCGGTCTCGAGGATGGGAACTTCAACGGCAGAACGGCCGGCATCGCGCAAAGCTCACCTCACTGAGGGACACAGAGAAAATAGAAAAGACCCGCGACGCCCTGCGCCAGCGGGTCCTTCCGGTTAGCTGTTGGGATTGGCCTGAGGCTGTCCACTCTACGTGGCCCCAGCGGCAGACTTCACAGCTATGCGAGTCTTGCGAGGATTTAGAGCAGAAGCCCTAAGCCTCAGCCACCTCACTTGGGATACAACTATGACTGTCAGATTTCATATATTTTGGATCACCCTCCTTTCCAGTGTAGAAGCAAATTAACACCGGTCGAAGGTGTCCGTCAAACGCACATTCGCGGGAAGTCCTCGGGCTGCCAACTCTCGCCCAACCACTTCACGAATTCGTTGTCGCGGTTCAGCACGATCTGTTTCGCAGGAACCGGCCCGTTGGCCAGCTCGAAGCCCATGATGATGATCTCTTCGCCCTTCTTGATCAGGTGCGCAGCCGCTCCGTTCATGCAGATCACGCCGGAGCCGCGCGGCCCCGGAATCGCATACGTTTCCAGACGCGCGCCGCTGGTGTTGCTGACCACCATCACCTTCTCGCCGGGCAGTAGTTCCACCATCTCCATCAATTCCTCATCGATCGTGATACTGCCTACGTATCGCAGATCGGCTTCGGTAACTGTGGCCTGGTGAATTTTCGAACGTAACATCCACCTCATATTGTTTTGTCCTTTCGGGTGTCCCGCGCCGCATGGCGGCTACAGGCACGCAGTAATATCCTAGCAGCTTCGGGGCCACCGGGGTGTGTGACCGGCATCACAGGCCTCGCCAACGCTCAGCCTTCTGACCCTGCTTCCTCACGCAACCTCCCTCGCCTTCTCCCCAAGTTGCGTCTCATCGCGTTCCGGCGGCAATCGCACCTTAAAGCCCTGCCTGCCGGCATCTTTTTGGATGCGGTGCCGCTCCGGTGCTGTCCGTCCATGCTGGGCAAGCTGCGCGGGTGGCTCCCCCACGCCGGTTTTGCTTGGCTCAGCGGGTTGACCCTCATCCGCATGGCCGACACTTTCCGCGCCGCCCACTTCGTTCTCTTCCTCGTCGGCCTCTTCCGCCCCCGGGACCTTCAGTTCGCAATCCGTATCCGCCAAGTCGTAGTCCTGCTCGAAGCTGTCGTAACTTCCCACCACTAACGAGGCGCTCTTGTCCTGCTCAAAATCAGCGCCGTGCTTCAGGTTCGAACTTGCGATCTGCAGCCCATAAAGCAACAGTCCCGCAACCTTGGTGTCGATCTGGTCGCGGAGCAGCCCATCCATCACTTGCATCACCGCCAACTGGACAGAGTCGGCGTCCTCCAAGGTCGGCAACTGCAAATAGTGACATTCACCCTTCAGGATGTGCTTCTGCGTCCGCAGGCGCCGTCCCAATACCGTGAGGTGGAAGTAACAATACTCGCGGTCGCGCAACGGCGGCGACCCGCAAAACTCTCCGTTGGCTTTTATGTGCTTACAAGTACGCATGATGTCCCTTTCTCCGTATTGCTTCTTGTTTCTCCGCAACTGACCCCTAGCCCCTCAATCCCTGCCTTCCACCCCCTCCCCGGCCTCCCCGCAAAATCTTGAAAACAATCACTCGGCCCACAAAAATCACGGCAAAATATTGAATTCAGGTTACTTACAGGCAAAATATTGAATCGTAAAGACTTACTGGATGCCGCGAGGAAGGGGCGGACCTTTTGGAAAATGCGGTCTGGCAATTTCGCGGTCGTCACTTGACCATCTCCAAGCGCGAACGGACCACGCTGTTTTTCCGATCCACTATCCACTAATCACTATCCACTGCTGCTACGGCTACAGACACAAATGGGCAGGAGCGCCGGGCGCGGCGGTTCCTGCCCTACACCGAAAGTATGTTTCTGCCCGCCACCGCGGTCAAGTTACGAAAGTACTAATTGGCGCTCCTAAACGGTCGTCGAGTACAAACATACTTGGCTAACCCAAAATAAATAAAGTTTGGCGATCATCCAAGCCGTTATAGCGCTTGGCGTTTAGATAACTCTGCGCGACTGCCACCCTAACCCAATGTGCTTGACTGAATCGCCACTAATGTTCGATGGTGCGGACAACCATGTCGGCTCTTGCACATCCCGTCGAATTGCTCGAAACTCAAGGCAATGATTGGGAAAGTTTTCACATCTACGCTCTTGACAGGTTGGGCGCGGCAATTCTGGTAATAGAGTCAATAGAGGGCGGCGCTAATGGCAATGTTCACGCCTATCTCGATGCTTTAGGGCAGCGAAGCGACAAGTTCATGGTGTATTGGATATGTAGCTAATTTTATATAGTGGCAGGGATTTGAGAATTATGGAGAGGTTCACGATGAATTCGGCGTTGAACTTCCATTCCATATGACAGACTTTGCGGCTGCTTGCGATAATTAGACGCTACGAGAGGCAGTCAAACGCGTCTTGACTACATTGTATTGCTAGAGACAAAAAGGCGCATCTCAATTTCTTTACAGGCTTGCGTCGCTCATGGTGTCGATGATGCACTGCGGAATCTCGTGCATAATCTCAATGGAACTCTATAACGACGTAAGCTCTCTTCTACGCTTGATGAGGTCGTACCCTTATGCGTTGGGTGCTCGCATGTGCATCGAACGACTACGCTAATGGAGAGAAATGTTCGCTATCTGCGAGTCGGTAGAATACATATTTGAGCATGGTGACTTTGGGCAAGCTAAATTTACTGAGTTAATGGAGATTGAGGGGGAGCAATTTCTCATCTACAAACACAAGGATGAATTCGCTGGGTTACAGGCCGCCGACTATTACTCATGGCAGCAATTCCTTAGTACTCAAGAAGCAACGAGTTGAGCCTACCTACATTCCACGGGATGAGGTCAGCATGTTGATTTGGGGGATCTCAAAACTAGCCGTCCATCCCAATCTAACCACTCTTATTGGGTTATGTGAGGCGAAGGGAATAGACCAAGAACAGGAGTCAAAAAGTAAAGCCTCTGTTCCGCAGGGGCTCACAATCGCGCAATCTCTAAATATCACAGGAGAGGTGTGCGATGCAAATTGTATTTGGAATAGTCATTGGCTTGTTGCTTCCCTATGCAAATGTTCTTATCTCACAAACTCGGAAATCTTTCGCAAAAACTCCGCAGACTTCTCGACGTAATCTGGGCTGGGAAACAGAGTATTATCGCCGTCGCGAATCTGCCACAGGAGAGTAACGATAGCCAGAAATCCAACTTGGACATGGTGGTCTATGTCATATCGGGAGACTTCATAGTCGCTCATGGTAAACAGCCTTTCGTAAGGGGTGTATGCTAAGACCCATGAAGTCTAACCCCAAGACCGCCGATGAGTACACGAGATTCGAGAACGCAATAGAAGCAGATTCTCCAGGTATCGAAGACCGACCTGAATCGGATGTTGGCCGAAGAGAAGATCGCCAATGCGGGGAAGCCGAAGCGTGGCCCCAAGCCGGTAAGACTTCGGCCGCGTCCCGCCGACGACGCCAAATTCCGATAGGTCTTGGCGAAGCGAATCTTAGAAAGGCGTCGTTTCGCCAGTCTTTCCGGTCAGTTCCTTGTAGGTAAGCCGCTTGCCCACGATCTGCGAGATCGCCAGCGAGGAAGCGGTCGGCGTCGTTTAGCGGATTGTCTTTCTCTTGTCGCCGCGATTGTTGAAACGGAATAGCCTGCTCGTCAACGTACCGCTGCAAGGTGAAAGGGCTCTACAGAAACATAGGTTCCCTTCAAAGTCCGCTTGAGCAGCGCCCAGAAGTTCTCGATTCCATTGGTATGAACTTGGCCATTGACGTAGCTCTTCCATGTGGTTCACCACGTCATGCACGAAGCGATAGTGCAGTCCGTTGTATGCCGGCCATTCGTCGGTAAAGACGTTGGAGCCGTACTTCACATCGCGTAAGAACTTCAGCTCTGCAAGGTGTCGCGCCGCACGTTAGGAACGATCTTCGCACGAACCTGTCGCAGATCGCGGTCAAGCATTCCCATCACGATGGTCTTGCCGATGTGCAGATCGGTTTCGCGCGCTCACTGCGAATGCGCTGCAACTCGACTCGCTTGCTCTTGTGCATGTTCTTGAAGCTTGCCGCCGACGAAAGTTTCGTCTACTTCGACCGCCCCGCCATCCTTGCCCGAGCTTTGAATCCGCCAGACTTATTGCGCTCAGTGCCGAGTCGAAGGCGATGCAGCATGAACCATGCAGTTTTCTGAGTCACTCCCAGAGCGCGATGCAATCTCCCAACGAGCTAATGCCGTTCTTGACAGTTCACCAGCATCCACAGCGCGGGCAGCCACTTCTGCAAGCGGAATAGGCGAGTCCTCGAAGATGGTACCTACCTTCACCGAGAACTGGCGACGGCAAGAGCGGCACTTCCAGCGCTTCTGAGTCTTGAGGTACGTAGGGATTTTTCGCATCATCGCCGCGACAGTCGGGACAGTGTGCGCCGTCCGGCCAACGCATCATGCGCAACGGCGTCAATGCAGACCTGCTCATCGCTGAAGAACTGAATCGCTTCCTGTAAGGTCTTTGGGTATGTCCATGATGCATAGAATATAGCAGAATGGCGTGGGTTAGTCAAGGATATTCTTACCTCGTCCGAAAAAATCCCCGCAAAATATTGAATTCAGGTTACTTACGGGCAAAATATTGAATTCTAAAGACTTACTGGACGCCGCGAGGGACGGACGGAGCCCTGGGAAAATGCGGTCGGGCAATTTAATGGTCGTCACTTGACGATCCCGATGGTGCGAATCAACCACGATGTTTCCTATCCACTGTTCACATCCACTGCCTCACTGGCTACAGACACAAATGGGCAGGAGCGCCGGGCGCGGCGGTTCCTGCCCTGTCCCAAGTATGTTTCTGCCCGCCACCGCGGTCAAGTTACGAAGGTGCCAATTGGCGGTCCGTTTTGTAGGAGGTTCCGGAACGGGAATGACGACTTGGCGGCTGACTTGAAAGCTCATTGTTTCCCACTTCGCAAGAAAGCGCCAGTTGTGCTTAGTTCGCTCCAAGGATATTCCTAATCGCCAAGATTCCCGCTTACGAACTGAACCAACTTAGGCCAGTCAATCGCCCCAGAGGTGTCGCAGTACTCGATAGTGAACTCTCGAATCAGACGATTGTAGGTCTTACTTTTTTGGTCGTCGAAAAGCTTGTTGTGTTTCTCGGCTTCATGCCCGAGAGGTTCGACGATGTCGATGTAGAAATTGGGGTCGCCGGAGATCAAGTTCCAGAAGCTCTGTCCGCCAATGTGAAGGTATTCGCCCGTGTACCTTGTTTTGAAGTTGCCGTAAGAGATCCCGAGAGTCGGCTGAATCGATCCTACGTGCTTGTTTTGTTGCAGTACACGGACAGCGTTCTTGAAATTCTGCCTTAGCGCCGCGTGTTGACTGGCGTTCCCCCAATTCTTTCCAGACTTGACTGCGATTAAGTAACGAACCCCGTCGCGCGAAAGTTCGATGTCTATGCCTGTCGCTGCCGACTTGCTTCCCCCACTGGTGAGTCGCGCCACAAATATCGCCAACTCTTCCAAGAACGATCCGAATGAGCCCTCCTCCGAGGAAGACAGCCGTGCGTCCAACAAGGCGTTTATCAAATCCGGTGCAAGATTGAGGTCCTTCGCGCGGAAAAGATAGGGATTCTTGTTCCTCAGTACGATCTTCAGCTTTAACGTGTTCAGGCTCTCAATGCGTCTCAGATGAAAGGACGTAATGTTCTTTTCGACGAACTTTTCAATTGATGCGCGGGTTTTCTTGTCCACCCTCTGTCCTCGGTAGGTGATGTCTCGTGCGTCCCGCCGCCGCAAGTAAACCACGATCAATCGTACAAAACCAGTTGCCGCTGGAGATCTGCTACGCCTTCGCGCCAGGAATCGTGATCGGTACCAGCATATCGACTGAACTTCCGAGTTGTCGGTGTAGTCTTCAACCGCCCCTCGTCGAAAGCAATTATGTGTTTCCCTATTGCCTCACCGAACAAACAAGGCACTGCGTTTCCTATTTGCCGGTATTGGGCGTCGAGACTTCCTGCGAAGATATATTCGGATGGAAATGTCTGAATGGCGGCATACTCTTCGACTGAAAGCGGACGAAGTTCCTCCGGATGGCACAAGTCCGTCGCAGGCATGGTCGGACGAGTAACCAGTGTCGGTGCAGGCTTGTCCCACGACAGCCTCCGATAGAAGCCAGTCTTGCCACCGTTGGAATGCCAACTCCCACCCATCGCCTCGGGCTGGAGACTGACTGGTAGATCACGCCAGTTTTGTCCCTCAGTCAAAAGTCGGTAGTACTTGAGCCGGGCCTCAGGAAACTTTGTGCTCTTGCAAGGCCGGCCTTGGAGGCGCCCAATTGCGTCTCGCAGTGTTCGCCATTTTGGCAATCCGTTTGCTCCTTTTTCGTCATGGGTCGGCTGCATGAACGGAACCTCACGCTCTTCACGGGAGGCAAAAAAGATCAACCGCTCGCGGATCTGCGGAACCCCGAAGTTTGCAGTGTTGTACAGAGTGAATGTCGTGGCGTACCCTGCTTCCTCAAGTTGGGCAAGTATGTGGAGAAGGGCACCACCGGGCTTTTCATCGCGACGAAGAGGCAAATGTCCCGAACCACGTTGGTCGTGGGGTCGGTGAACTAGTGGCGCAGAGAGAAGACCTCTCACATTTTCGAAAACGGCATATTTCGGCCGCAAGCCCCTGATGATGTCAATGAAATGGAGAAAGACGTTCCCTCTTTCGTCGTTGAGACCCATCCTGCGGCCGGCGGTTGAGAATGCCTGGCATGGTGGGCCGCCCACTACAGCGAATAATTCCTCGCGCTCAACCCCTAGTTCTCTCAACAGTCTTTCAGGCTTCAGTTCACGGATATCACACTCGTAGACGTGCCGCTCTTCGCTGGTTAAACGTGCTTTGTTTGCCTTGATGGTGCTACACGCGATCACATCGACATCGTTCACTGAAGCACACCTCAAACCCGCACTTTGCAGCCCGATGTCGAGACCTAGTGCGCCAGAGAAAAATGAAACGAATCGACGTGATTTTCCCCCGAGATTAGGGTTATCCTTCGGTTTCGCGCCTCGGCTATTGGGTCGCATCGGGTCCTTATGGAACGAGTCCTAAAACTGAAGCTCAAGAATGGCTGCTTCGACAATGTTACGCCTGAACGTTCTCGAATTATGTCGTCAATTCGGAGCAAACGCAACAAGAGTACCGAATTTGCCCTGAGGATGGCGCTTGTTCGCGCCAGAATACGCGGCTGGGTGCTGCACCCGAACGACATTCCTGGTCGACCAGACTTCTTTTTTCCGAAGAAGCGACTTGCGGTCTTCGTCGATGGCTGCTTCTGGCATGGGTGTCGCCGTTGTGGACATGTTCCGCGAACCAACAGCTCTTTCTGGGCTTTGAAAATCGAACGAAACCAGAATCGCGATTTGGCGAACAATAAGAACCTGCGAGGAACGGGCACGCGCGACCTTCGATTTTGGGAACACGAACTCCTTGGGGATCCAGACAGATGTGTGGCTAGGATTGCGAAGCTCGGGTGAAGGGTCGGGTGCCGTTCCTACCTGGCAGCAGATCATGCTCGGAAGGTTGCCGACTCAAGCGGCTTTGCTAGGGCGGGGCAGTCACGGGTGCTTCGCTCGTACGCTGCAAGAATTTCTCAGTCGTTCTCCTACGTTTCCGACCGCATTCCGCGTTGACTGGGCGGGAACTGTCGCATAGAGTGTGGCCTTCGAACCACCCCAGCGCGCGCCCTTCGGCATTGCTCAGGGCAAGCTTCCACCGGCGCTCGTTGGGGACCCGGTAAGATCATCCGTAGCATCCCGGAAGCAAGCGAGGTCACGCGGCAATGGCGCACTCTGAACATCTCGAAATCCTCAAGCTTGACTCATCCCCGAGCTTCGCGCCGGCATGTCGGTCGGAACTGCGACGCACGAGTCCCACGCAGTGGGACGAAAGAGCTTAGCCCAGCGCTTCAGCGCTGGGTAGGCGTCTTATGAACTCCGAGTCCCGCAGGGACGGCAGAGAAGAGCTAGCCAAACACAAATCGCGGATCGTAGGGAATGCCCGATTTCTTCAGCATCGTCAGGAACTCCTGCTCGAAGCTCCACTTCGCATGATGCTCAGCCTGGCGGCCTATGTAGTCCACCACCGTCTTGCGTTGTGACTGGCTCACGCTGAAGGCACTGTAGCCTTCCTGCCAGGCAAAACGGGATGATTCATTCAGCCATCGCGAGCTATTTCCTTTGAGTTCCTGCACCGCCCTGGCCAGCGTGATGGTCGGCGGCCACGAGATGAGGAGATGGAGATGATTGGCCGTGCCGCCAGCGGCCAGTAACAAAAGGTTTTTCTGGCGTGCGATTCCGCCGATGTATTGCCACAGCCTCTCAGGATCAGGGATGAGGTCGGCACGATCTTTGGTGCTGAAGACGCAATGCACAAGGTTGCAGGTGTGGGTGTGCGCCATGAAGCGAAGATAGTTGTGTGCGACTTGGGTTGCGGTGATCGTCGGCACATTGCGATGTTCGTCTCTGCCGTCCCTACAGGACTCGTCTTCATGAAAATGCTAACCCAGCCTTGAAAGGCTGGGCTAAGCTCTTTCGTCCCGCAGGGCGGGATTGGCGCTCCCAGGTCTGACGGCGACACATGGGTTCGCACGCGAGACGAGTTCATCGCCTACATCGGCTCGATGGTGGGACGGCCCATCGAGTTCTACTCCTGCTTCATCAGCTACTCGACCAAAGACCAGGAGTTTGCCGAGCGGCTCCATGCTGACCTGCAAGCCAAAGGCGTGCGCTGCTGGTTCGCGCCCGAGGAAATGAAGGCAGGCCGCAAGCTGCACGAGCAAATCGACGAGGCCATCCGCCTGCATGACAAGCTGCTGCTGATCCTCTCCGAGCACAGCATGAGCAGCAACTGGGTCAAAACCGAAATTGCCAATGCGCGCGAGCGGGAGAAGCGCGAAGGCAAGCAGTTATTGTTTCCCATCACGCTGGTCCCGTTTGAGGCGATCAAGCAATGGAAATTGTTCGATGCCGACATCGGCATTGACTCGGCCCGCGAGATTCGCGAGTACTTCATCCCCGACTTCAGCAACTGGAAGGACCACGATTCGTATCAGACGGCATTTCAGCGGCTGGTGAAGGACTTGAAGGCAGGGGCTGGGGGTTAGGGATTAGATGCGGCGTGCCTCGTTTTGCCCTATAGGGGTCCTTCGACTCCTCGCTATGCTCGTCGCTCACGATGACAGCGTCGGTTAGCGATCTGAGAGCTGACGGCTGATAGCTGACAGCAGGTCCCCTTCGACTTCGCTCAGGGCAGGCTCTCCACTCCGCTTCGCTCTGGTCGGGATGACAAATCGGGGAGTCCACTTCCCTTCGCTCCGGTCGGGATGACAAATTTAAGGAAGGTTGCGGTCGGGATGGCAAGAGCAGTTGTCAGTGGTTAGTTGTCAGTTGCAGCAAGCCTTAGCTGACGGCTGATAGCTGACAGCGGACGGCAGAAACAGCAGGTCCCCTTCGACTTCGCTCAGGGCAGGCTCTCCACTCCGCTTCGCTCCGGTCGGGATGACAAATCGGGGAGTCCACTTCCCTTCGCTCCGGTCGGGATGACAATCAACTCAGCTACGCCCCCCGCAGCGCCTGCGACTACTCCGTCCGCAGCGCCTGCACCGGATTCACCTTCACCGCCGTGCGCGCCGGCCAATAACACGCGACCGCCGCAATCAGCGTCAATCCCACGCAAACCGCAAGGTAGATGAGCGGATTGGTGGGACTCACTCCGAACAGCAGGCTCGCCAGCAGGCGCGTCAAGAGAAAGCCGAGGACCAATCCCAGCGCCATGCCCGCCAGCGCCAGCTTGATTCCGTATCCCATGACCATGCGCACCACATCGCCGGGCAGAGCGCCCAGCGCCATGCGAATGCCAATCTCGTGGGTGCGCTGCTGCACCGTCGAAGTCAGCACGCCATAGATTCCGACTGCGGCCAGCAGCAGAGCCAAGGCGCCGAAGATGGCCATCAGGAACGAGTCAAAGCGGCGCTGCCCCAGGTTATCTTCCACCACCTGGTCCATGGTCTCGACCTGATAGACGGGCAGGTCCTTGTCGAGCAGCCACACCTGGTGCTTGATGGCTGAGGTCAGCGAGGCCGGATCAGCGGCGGTGCGCACCGCCAGCGTCAGGTAGGTGTAGTCCACCATGGGCCGCAGCACCTCGGGACGCGTGCCGCTCTCCAGCGAAACCTGGTGCGTATTGCCGACGACGCCGACCACGGTGAGGTCCATCGGTTCTATCCCGGGCCGCGCCACCGAGCGAATATGCTTGCCGACCGCGTCTTGGTTGGGCCACAGCTTCTTCGCCAGCGTTTGATTCACGATGATTACCGGCAGATTGTTGTTGATCTCGTCGGCGGTGAAATTTCGTCCCGCATAAATCGGTATGCCCAATGTTGGCAGGTATTCTGGCGAACTGATGCCGCGCATGTCGGCGGTGGGCTCACTGCCGCGCTTGGGCAACGGCTGGCCGTCAACGGTGAACTTCATCATGCGAATGCGGGTCATTGGCAGCCCGTCGGAGAAGCTGGCCGACTTCACTCCCGGCAGCGCCGAGACCCGCTCCAGCATCTGGCGGCAGAAGTTGGCGAATTGTTCGTTCTTCGCGTAACGCGAGGGCGGCATGCTGAAGTTCATGGTGAGCAGGTGATCGGCGCGGAAGCCGGGATCGACGTGCAACACCGACACCAGGCTGCCGATCATGAACACCGCTCCGATCAGCAGGACGAACGCCAGCGTGACTTCGCCGACCACCAGTGCGGCCCGCACTCTGCCGGGATGCCGCTGGTTGGAGGTCGAATCCTTCAGCACGGTGTTGACGTCGGTGTTGGAAGCGTAGATCGCCGGTATCGCTGCGAAGGCAACGCCCGCGACAATGCCGATCGCCATGGTGAACAGCAGGACGCCGATGCTCAGGTGAACCTGCTCGGGACGTTGCAGGTCGGCCGGCTTCAACGCCAGCAGCAGCTTGATTCCAAAGTGCGCTACCACAATGGCCAGCAGACCTCCGAAGAAGCTGAGCAGCAGGCCTTCTACGATCATCTGCACGATCAGGCGGGCACGGCTCGCGCCCAGAGCTTTGCGAATGGCGAGTTCACGTTGCCGCGCGGTCGCGCGCGTCAGCATCAGGTTCGCCAGGTTGGCGCACGCCAGCAGCAGGATCAGCCCGACCGCGGACAACAAGACCATCAGATTGCGCCGCAGCTCTTTGCCCACATCCTCCACGTAAACCGGGAACACGTTGGCACCAAACCCGGCATTCAGCGCAGGGTTCTGCTCTTCCAGCCGCCGGCTGATGACGTCCATCTCCTGGCGGGCCTGGTCCAACGAAACGCCTGGACGCAGCCGCGCAAAGACCTGCATCTTGAGCCGGTTCAGTTCGGCCTCGTTACGTTGCGCAGGCGGCTCGTAAGGAATCCAGATGTCGGGCTTGCGTTGTTCCGAACCTTCGCGTGTCGCGGGCAAGTGAAAGTTCGCTGGAAGCACTCCTACCACAACGTAGGACACATCATTCAGCGTCAACGTTTGTCCAATGACGCTGGGACTACCGCCGAAGTGGCTCTGCCAATATCCGTTGCTGAGCATGGCCGCGTGACCGTGGGAGGGATCGCGTTCCACGTAATCGAAACTGCTGCCCGCTTGCGGGGTAACGCCCAGTACGCCGAAAAAGTTAGGGCTCACACGCGCACCCGCAATGCGTTCGGGTTCTCCTGTGCCGGTGCGGTTCAGGCTAACGTCTTCGAACCCGGCCATGCCGTCAAACGACTTGGCTTGTCGCACCCATTCCATGAAGTCCGTGTAATTGGTGGGAACGCGGTCGCCCACCATCGCGCCCAGCGTAGGATTCTTCTCCCAAACCATCACCAGCCGGTCGGGATCGCGGAACGGAAGCTTGCGCAGCAAAACGGCATCGACCACGCTGAACACTGCGGTATTGGCGCCGATTCCCAGTGCCAGTACCACGATGACGGTGAGGTAGAAGATTGGCGACTTGCGAATCAGCCGCAAGCCAAAAATCACATGTTGCAGAAAGCTGGTCATAAGGAAGTGTTATCGCTGGTGACCATTATCTAACGAACTCTGCACGAGATTCGAGAAAATGCTACCGACGCGTTCTAAACTGGCCTAATGCAGTCCGAGCACGATCAGCTCTGCGTGGTGTTAGTCGAGCCACGGAATCCGCTCAACATAGGTGCGGCTGCGCGCGCCATGAGCAACTTCGGGTTTCTCCGCTTACGGGTGGTTAATCCCTACGAGGTGGCTTTTCGCGAAGCGCGCTCCGCGGTTGGCGCGTCGGAGGTACTGGCCAACGCCGAAGAATACAAAACCCTGGCCGACGCCGTTGCCGACTGCACGCTGGTCGTCGGTACTACTGCGGTCCGGCATCGCGAACTGCAACATCCGCTCAAACGGCTGGAATATGGCGCGCGCGTCATCCGCAAACACCTCGCTTCCGGCCGGGTGGCGCTTCTGTTCGGCAGCGAAAAATTTGGCCTGGCGACGAAGGATCTCAGCCACTGCCACTGGCTCATGCGCATTCCTACGCGCGAAGAACATATCTCGATGAATCTGGGTCAGGCGGTCGCGGTTTGCCTCTATGAACTAATTCGAGATTCCAAGGCCGCACCATCACCGGAGAAGCTGCAGCGCGCTACCGCAGGCGAAGTCGAACGTATCAGCGAGGTTCTGCTGGAGACGTTGCGTGCCAGCGGCTACGTGAACCCCCGCACGCGAGCCTCGACCGAGGACAAGGTACGCCGCTTGTTGCGGCGCCTTAGCCTACAGGCCAGCGACGCCGAACTCTGGATGGGCATGCTGCGACAAATACTGTGGAGGATTCGCTCTGGCGAGAAATAGTGGCGTCCGCTGCTGGCATCAACAAAAAGAGCGTACCTGCGCGGCACGCCCTTTTCTTACTCTTGAACGACAGCTAACGTCCGAAATACTTGGCATTGCGCTCGGTATATTCTTTCCACTTCTCCGGCAGATCGTCGAGGGCGAAAATCGCCGAAACCGGGCACACCGGCACGCAGGCGCCGCAATCGATGCACTCGACCGGATCGATGTACAACATCTCTTCGGTCGGGAACTTGTCGCTGTCCTTCTTGGGGTGGATGCAGTCCACCGGACAGGCATCGACGCACGCCGTGTCTTTGGTATTGATGCATGGTTCCGCGATTACATAAGCCATAAAACAGTGTCTCCCTAAGTCTCAAACGGAGTAAATCAGGCCGGAGCGATATCTACGATAGTATCAAAAACTGCGGTCGCGTGGCATTCGGAGCAATTCGAGGTAGTGCCTCAGTTTGCCCGATGCAGAATATAAGCCCCGAGAATCAACGCACCTCCTATTAAGATAGCTAGCCCAAGCATCCTCGCCCCCGAAAGTGGCAATTTGGTCCAAGGGAATTGCGTGTTGTGGATGAACTGGCTTGGCCTAACTGTGATGTATATGCCACAGGCAAGCCAAAACAAACCGATGATAAGTAGGAAAAAATGTCCCACGTTGCCACCTCAATTTGCCAGAGACGCGACGTGCAGCGTCCCCCGTCGAGTACATGGGAACAAACGCGGACGCTCACTCACGCCGCGTGTGCGGGTTCGCGTTCGCTCGCCGGTTCGTACTCGACAATGTAGCCGGCGACGGCGCTGGCCGCCACGGTTAACGGACTCGCCAAATACATTTGCCCGGGGCCGCTGCGCCCGGGAAAGTTCCGATTCTGCGCGCTGATGACGACCTGGTCGGGACGCGTGGAAACGCCTGGTCCAGCATTGATACAAGCTCCGCAACTGGGCTCGATAACCTGTGCGCCCGCCTTGCTGAAGATGTCCAGGTAGCCCTTGCGCACGCAGTATTCGCGCGTCTCCTGCGATCCAAATTGCAGATAGAACTTGCAGTTCTCAGCAACCCGCTTTCCCTGCCGCAAGGCATCGTTGAGGACGCGCGCGTACATGTCCATGTCTTCGTTCTTGCCCGCAGTGCAGGTGCCGCCATAGGCGATCTCCACCGGGACTGGCGTGTTCAGCTCGCGCACAAACTTGCCATTGCCGGGATCGCCGGGCGTCGCCACCATCGGATAGATCTCCGCCGCATCAAGCTCAATCACATGGGAGTAATGCGCGTCCGGATCGCTATACAAACCCTCCACCAGCGTCTGCGCCTCGTTCTCGCTCATGCCACGGCGCTGCATCAGAAAGTCGACTACCTTCTGATCCGGCGCCACGATGCCAGTGAATCCGCCGATCTCCGCCGCCATGTTAGTCATGGTGGCACGTTCATCTACGCCCAGCGCCTCGATGGCTTCGCCGGAGTACTCGATGACTTTGGCCAACGCCTTACCGCTCCGGATATATTCCAGCGACAGCAGCTTCAGGATGAAATCTTTCGCTGTGGCGTTCTCGCGCTTTCTCCCGCGAACGATCACCTTCACCGATTCGGGCACTTTCACGCGCACATCTTTGGTGAACCAGGAATTGAAGACATCCGTGGTGCCGATACCGAAGGCCACGCATCCCATCGCGCCAACGTGCGGCGTGTGTGAATCGGAACCCACGTTGAGCTGCCCGGGCAGAGCATAGGTCTCCGTCACAATGGAGTGGCAGATTCCTTCCGAGCCTTTACGATCGCGCAGCTCGCCGTGCAGCTTGATGCCGCGCGATTTGGCGAAGTCTTCCTGCTTCAACTTCAGCTGGGTGGCAAGATCGAGCAGGCCCATCTTGCGTTTTTCTTCCGACATCACTTCGTCGAGGAAGGTGAGGTGATCGCGGAAGAACATCACGGTGCTGGCGTCGGTTACGGGCGCGTCCTTTCCTAGGAAGTGCTCGAAGAAAATGGCCGCCATCGGCGTGACATATTCATGGCTGAAGCGCAGATCGGTCCGCGCGAATCCGGTATCGCCGGGCTTCACCGCCTCGACGCCAACCTGATTGGCGTCGTGCAGCATGTGGCGCGCGAAAATTTTCTCCGCGATCGTCATCGGCCTGGGCTTGGTGTTGATTGGCGGCAGAAAAACCTTTCCCTGCAGGCGGGCCACATTAAAAGGAAACAGGCCGCCGTATTCGATCACCTGGCGTGTTATCTCGTCCTCACCTTGCGTGAACTCGGTCAAGGGAATTTCTTCGCCGCGGCGGACCTTGTCAATCAGGCTGAAATCGGTCGCGGTCAGCACGCCGAGGTTCTGGCAGTTCTGCTTGTAAATCCGCTCAATGTTTTCCGCGATCACCAGCTTGATGCCGGCCGACATCTCGGCATAGGGCGACTGTTCGCGGCTCGATCCCTTACCCCGACGTTTGCCGCTGACCGCGCACACGAAGCCCCCGCGCTTTACATCGCCGCGCTTGATCGGTGTTTCGTTGCCGCATTTCAAACCGGTATAGGGAAATTCGCCCAGCGTCTCATCAAAGAAAAAGCAGATGTGCGCCGGCGTGATTTCGTCGGTGGATATGTCGTCACGCAGTTTGGGATTGCGCTCGGGATGTTGGGTGTCCCAGGGAAGGTCCTCGCCCGCAAGCTGTCGCTTGATGAGCTCGGGGTCTTCGGTGAGAAACAGAATGCGCCCTTGGAGACGGACCATGTCGGGACGCTTGGAAACGGTACGGTTCAACAGCGAATTGTTCACTGCATAATTTTACCGCAGAAACGAGGATGCACGGGACCGCAGCAACTCCGTCTCACAAAGGGTAAGATTTGACCCGTCCATAGGCCTTGACATTTGCCTATACAATTGCCTATCTTTTCTGCTATCATGACGTTGCACGCTAATGGCTTTGATTGGGACCAGGGCAACCGCGCCAAGTGCAAGAAGCACGGGCTTTCGACTTCCGTTATCGAAAGCCTTTTCACCCGCCCGCTTGCCATTCTCCCGGATGCGGCCCATTCGCAGCGCGAGCGCCGCTTTCGCGCCATTGGCCGAACGGACGAGGGGCGCGGCGTGTTCATTGTATTCACGCTCCGGCGCAACGGTGATGAACTGCTCATCCGGCCGATTAGCGCCCGTTACATGCACAAGAAGGAGATCGATACGTATGAAAAAGAAAATCCCGATCTTTAAGACCGATCGCGCCGCGGCAGCGTTCGTTGACAAGGCCGACCTTACCCAATACGACCTTTCAGGAGCGAGGTTGACCCGCTTTGAGATCAAGCCGAAAGACAAATCAATCAACCTGCGTCTGTCCGGCGAGCTTTACGACGCTGTACGCAAACGCGCCGCCCGCGCAGGTGTCCCCTATCAGCGTTTCATTCGTTTGACGCTTGAACAGGCTATCGGAGGACCGAAATAAACGCGGTTCGCGAATATCCTCCACACCTATCACGGAGCGCAAGACTGGCGCTGATCTTTGCGTTTCACAAATCAGCCTCAAATCCCGATTCGTCGAACGCCATTGCTACGCGGCTACGCGCTCAACCACCGTTGCGGTCCGACCGCTGATCGCCCACCGTCAAATGTTGTAATCTGAAGCTGCCCGCATGAGCTACCAAAGCACCGTGGAGCAGCTCTACGCGCTGGGACACGAGCTCGCCAGCACGCCCACGCACAAGTTCGACTTGGCCTATGTGCGCGAGATGCTGGAGGCGCTCGGCCATCCCGAACGCCGTTTCGCCAGCGTGCTGATTGCGGGGACGAACGGCAAAGGCTCTACCGCGGCAACGCTCTCGTCGGTCTTGCGTACCGCCGGATACCGAACTGCGCTCTACAGTTCCCCGCACCTCATTCGCATCAACGAGCGCATTAGCGTGAACGGCGAAGCTATCTCTGACCCAGAGTTTGGCGAAATGCACGATCGCGTCGAGCGCACAGCACAGGAACTGCTGCGTTCCGGCAAGCTGCCCTGGCATCCCAGCTTCTTCGAGATGCTGACGGTGATGGCGTTCGAATATTTTGCCAGTGTCGGCGTCGAGATCGCGGTGCTTGAAGTGGGCATGGGCGGGCGTCTCGACGCAACCAACGTCGTCGAACCGATGATCTCAGTGATCGCCGATATCGCGCTCGATCATCAGAAGTATCTTGGCGACACAATTGCCGAGATCGCACGCGAAAAGGCGGGTATCATCCGGCCGAATGGCATTGTGGTCACGCTGCCACAGCATCCCCAAGCCAATGATGTCATCGGCCACGCCATCCTGGAGAAGAATGCGCGGGGCGTAAGCGCCGTCAAGTACGTGCCGCCGGTGTCGCCCGGAGCTGACGACGTACCTAGGAGGCCGCTTCCAGACTGCTCCGGGACACAGCCGCTACCCGCTCATGGTCATGGGCGAAGAGATTGCCGTGGACTCGCCGCTCGCCGGTCGGCATCAACTTCGCAATCTCGCATTGGCGATCACCACTGCCGAAGAGCTGTCGCAGTTCGGTTTCAAAGTGACACCAAAGCAAATCGAGCGAGGGATTCGCGAGACCCACTGGCCAGGCCGGTTCCAGATACTGCCACCATCGACAGCGACCTACGAGCGGGAGATAGTCCTCGATGTCGCGCACAATCCGGCAGGGGCTTGGGCGCTGCGCTCGGCGCTGTCGGAGAATTTCTCGGGACGCGAGTTGGCGCTGATCTTCGCCGCCATGCGCGACAAAGCCGTGCAGGAGATGGCCGAGATACTGTTTCCCATCGCCGAGCAGGTAGTCCTCACTAGAGTTAATAATCCGCGGGCGGCCACACCCAACGACCTTCTGCAAGCCGCCTCGCGCACCGGCGTCAAGCTCTATGAAGAGCAGAACGTTTCTGCTGCGCTGGCGCGAGCAGGCGATCTCAGCAGGCCACAAGACTTGATTGTGGTTACGGGCTCGATTTTCCTGGTCGGCGAAGCGATGTCGGCGATGGGCATTCCGGCGTGACGCGATGATGAACGCTGAACCACAAATCGCAGGCCGCCAATCGGGGCGAGGCTCGCTGCTAAGCCGGCTGCGTTCGTACGTGTTTTTTGCGCCCATGATTTATCTGTACACCGGCGTGATGGGCACGCTTTCCTTGCTCTCGTCGCTGTCCGACCGCGAAGGACGCACACAGCACTGGTTCGCGCGCACCTGGGCGCGCATGATACTGAAGACGGTCATGATTCGCGTGCGGGTCGAAGGACTCGATCACATCGACCCGTCGCGGACGGCCATTTATGCCGCCAACCATCTCTCGGCGCTCGATATTCCTGTGCTCTATGCCTGGCTCGCGGTGCAGTTCCGCATCATGGCGAAGAAGGAGTTGTTCCGGTATCCGTTTCTGGGATGGCATCTGAAACGGTCAGGGCAGATCCCGATTGATTCGGGCAATGCGCATGCTTCACTGCGTAGCCTGACCCATGCGAGCGAATCCTTGCGCCATGGGACACCTCTGGTTGTGTTTCCGGAAGGCGGGCGCTCCTTGACCGGACAGCTCCAGGAATTTATGGGTGGGGCTTCTTATGTTGCGATAAGGGCGCAAACGCCGATCGTGCCGATCGCAATCGTGGGAACCGACCGGGCGCTGCCTATGAACAGCTTTCATCTCTTGCCGGGAGTTGTGGAACTGATCATCGGAGAACCGATTCCCACTGCGGGGATGCGCGTGCGAGACATGGACAAGCTCACCATTCAGGTACGGCAGGCGATCGCAGACATGTACTACTCGCGCTCCAAGGCCGCGCCCTCAAAGGAAACGACCGGCGACGCGAAGACCAAATCTCTGTTGACGCCGAACTCAGAGTTCCGGCAAGACGAATCGATATGAAACCGCGAATTGCCATTCCAACTCCTAACTCGACGCGGCCGGACTATGTCTCACGCGCACTGCCGCAATATGAGTGGGCAATTCGCTCGGCCGGAGGAGAGCCCGTCGTGATCTCACCGACTGCCACCAATGCCGAGATTGCGCAGGCGGTTAAGCGCTGCGATGGCGTGCTCCTGCCAGGCAGTCCCGCGGATGTCGATCCTGAGAAATATGGCGAGGAGCGGCATCCCGAGACTGCGCCCGCCGACGCCTTTCGCGATAACGCCGACGAGTTGCTGTTACAGGACGCGTACAACATGCGCAAGCCCGTCTTCGGCATCTGCTACGGGCTGCAATCCCTTAACGTCTGGCGGACAGGCACCCTTGACCAGGACTTGCCCGCCGGAATCAAACACGACGCCGGTAGCCGGGTCGCTGAGGCGCACCGCGTGCAGCTTAATCCGCAATCGAAGTTGGCCGCAATCCTGCGTGAGGCGGACGCTCTTCCCGCCGGCAACGAACTTGTCATGCCGGTAAATTCCAGCCATCACCAGGCACCGAATGTGCTCGGCGATGGCTTGCGACTAGCGGCATGGTGCCCCGAGGACTCGGTCAAGGAAGCGGTGGAAGGAACTGCGCCTGATCATTTCGTCATGGCGGTGCAGTGGCATCCCGAACGCACCTATGAAGACGCCGACGCCTCGCGCGCCATCTTCCAAGCCTTTATTGAAGCCGCCGCCGAGTGGCACAAGAAATTGGCCAGCAAGCAGCAGGACTTCGAGTCGGTGAGAAAGAGTTAACTCACCGCAGAGACAATACATCCTGCGGGAAAAGTGTCGTGCCATTCGCTTTTCGCTTTTCGCTCTTCGCTCTTGGCTTTTAGCTCTTAGCCTTTAGCTCCTGGCAAACCAAGTTTTACCAGTCCTTGTTTGCTAAATTAGCTAAGAGCTAACAGCTAGGAGCTAACGGCCTCGGCGCTCTAGTTGAAGAGCCTGCTTGGTGATCGCCAGTATCTTCGAGTACTCTGATCTCTTATGCTCGATCTAGGCTTCGTACGCGATCATCTACCTCTTGTCGAAGAAAAACTACGCCAGCGCGGCATGAATCCGGCCGCCGTTCTCAACGACTTTCAGGCCATCGATCTCGAACGCCGCGCCGCCATCACCGAAGCTGAGACTCTCAAAGCACACCGCAACAAGGCCTCGGAAGAAATCGCGACGCTGAAGAAGAACAAGCAGGACGCAACCGCACTCATCAACGAGACGAAAGAACTACGCGAGAAGATTTCCGCAGCCGAGAAGGTCGCCGACGAAGCGGATGCACGACTACGCAACATCTTACTTGGCATTCCCAATCTGCCGGACGACAGCGTTCCCGTCGGCAAAGGCGAGGCCGACAACGTCGAGGTGCGCCGCTGGGGAACGCCTCCTCAGTTTGATTTCACCCCCAAACCGCATTGGGAACTGGGCGAGGAACTAGGCGTGCTTGACCTGGAGCGTGCGGCCAAGCTCACGGGAGCGCGCTTCGCCGTGTACTGGGACATGGGTGCAAAGCTTGGAGCGGGCGCTGATGAACTTCATGCTCGACCTGCACACCCGCGAGCATGGCTACACCGAAGTGCTGCCACCGTTCATGGTCAACGCGGAATCCATGTATGGCACCGGGCAATTTGCCGAAGTTTGAGGCCGATCTGTTTAAGGTGCCACACGGCGACAAGAACCTTTACCTGATTCCCACCGCTGAAGTGCCGGTGACGAACCTCTATCGCGACGAAACCCTCGACGGCGCGCGCCTGCCGATTTCGCTTACGGCTTACACCCCATGCTTCCGCAGCGAGGCAGGCTCCTATGGCAAGGATGTGCGCGGCATTATTCGGCAGCACCAGTTTCAGAAGGTCGAGTTAGTGAAGTTCACCAAACCCGAACAGTCGGGGGACGAACACGAGAAGCTGACGCGCAACGCGGAAACTGTGCTACAGAAACTCGACCTGCACTATCGCACTATGGCACTCTGCACCGCCGACATGGGCTTCTCGGCGGCGAAGACCTACGACATCGAAGTGTGGCTGCCCGGACAAGGGCTCTTCCGCGAGATATCTTCGTGCTCGAACTTCACGGATTACCAGGCGCGCCGCGCGAACATTCGCTTTCGTCCTGAAGGCGGCAAGAAGACAGAGCTGGTGCACACGCTCAATGGCAGCGGCCTGGCGATTGGGCGAACGTGGGTTGCCATCGTCGAGAACTATCAGCAGGCCGATGGCAGCGTGCTGATTCCCGAAGTGCTGCAGCCGTACATTGGCACGGATCGCATCACGGCAAAAAAGTTCTAGCGGGTTCTCGCGCGGTCAGATTTCTGGCCGCAACTTGATCCCAAACCGCGATAAGTTGGTGGCGCTATACGGATTCACCGCGAGACTTAAGCGCTAGGAATCGACGATAGGACGGGGGACGCCCACGAAAAAGCCCGGGCTACCGCCCTCACACGAAGGTGAACATGATCTCGGCGCCCGCCACCCAAGCGCTGATTACTGAAGTTCGCTTCTCAGTTACCGCAACATTCTGCAACTTTAGAACTACGTCTAAATGCTAACTCACTGAATCTACGGCATGAATGATGGAATATAAATTGCGGCAACAATGTTGCGTTATCCCAAAGAGGGATATCAAACCTTTAAGCCCCGGAGGAAACATGCAAAAGAAAGCCCTGCTGGCCGTGGTTGCTCTCGTATTTGTTCTTGTTGTGGGAGCACCGGCCTTCGCCGCCCCTAACCTCGTCAACAATGGCAGCTTTGAGACCGGCGACTATACCGGCTGGACCACAGGCGGCAATTTCGAGTTCACCCAGGTGGTTACGGGTCCGTTCTACGTTTACGCTGGTGCTCAAGATGGTAATTGGTACTCCACCCAGGGCCCGGTCGGAAGCGATGGCACTTTGAGCCAGACGCTGGCCACAACTTCTGGCGCACACTACACTTTCAGCTTCTGGCTGAACGCAGTTGGGGACGACCCCAGCGACTTCAGTGCGTCTTGGGATGGCACATCGCTTTTCAGCCAGACCGATCCTAACACTGGGGGAAATTGGACCTTGGAGTCATTCACCGTGACTGGAACCGGTAGCGATACCATTCAGTTCAGCTTCCGCGATGACCCGGCGTACACCGCCCTCGACAACGTTTCGGTTACGCAGCAGACCGGTACGACTCCTGAGCCGAGCAGCCTGTTGTTACTGGGTAGCGGCTTATTGACTGTGGGTGGAATGATCCGCAGAAAGTTCCAGGCGAATCGCTAGACTTCAACTTTGATCAAATGATCTTGCGAGGCACCCCCATCCAGGGTGCCTCAATTTATTTTTCCCGTCGCGGCGGTAGTCATTTCGTTTCCCCATTCAAGTGCAAGAGTGTGCGACCTTAGTGACCAAAGGTTAGCTAACTCAATGAATTCATTAGTTCTATATTGGAACTCGAATTGCTTCTTCAATCTAGGTGGTATGGATTTTGAGGAATCCAAACCTTAGCCCCGGAGGAAATATGCAAAAGAAAGCCTTACTGGCCGTGGTCGCTCTCGTATGTCTTCTACTTGTGGGAGCACCGGCCTTTGCTAGCCCTAACCTAGTCAACAACGGCAGTTTTGAGACTGGCGACTTCACCGGTTGGAACGTAAGCGCAGGCTCCTTAGAGTTGGTTGTGAGCGGTGCCTTTTCTTCCTATAGCGGTGCCCAAGACGGCAACTGGTACTCTGTTTGGGGTAATATCGGCGGCGATGGATCAATCAGCCAGACCATCTCCGATTCCCCTGGCGCGCATTACACCTTCAGCTTCTGGTTCGCCTCGGTTGGAGATGACCCCAGTGATTTCAGTGCTATGTGGAATGGCACTACGTTGTTCAGCCAGACCGACCCCAATACTGGAGTCAATTACACGGAGTTCTCGTTTGCTGTGACGGGGACTGGTAGCGACACCATTACCTTCAACGGCAGAGACGATCCGGCGTGGATGGCCCTCGACAACATTTCAGTGACGCAGCAGACCGGTACGACTCCCGAGCCGAGCAGCCTGTTGCTGCTGGGAAGTGGCTTGCTGACTGTGGGTGGAATGATCCGCAGAAAGTTCCAGGCGAATCGTTAGGTTTCCACTTCGATCAAACGGTCTTGCGAGGCACCCAACCCGGGTGCCTCAATTTTTTGTGCTGCAGGTTTCGGTTACAGCGACTCCGCCGCGGCTGTATCAGCCTTGAAAGGGCGCGCCTTCAGACGTGCTGAACAAGTCGCTTAGCGCGGTTTGTGTCAGGGCAACCCCGTGAAGCTTTTTGCAGGCACAAATACAAACGGCTTCAAAGGCCAACATATGCCCCGAAGCCGCAGTATTGAGTTCGCTCTAATCTCACAACCAGCCAGGTTCGACCGATGAGGGCGTTAGAGCTCGTCTGTTAACATCTGCACCAAGATTGCGCTGCGTATTTTCAGTCACGTCTTTGGCGCGGCGCAACCGCCTTCAACAAATTGTAGAAGGCATCTGATTATGCCGGTTTCTTCTGCTGGTCCTTGTTGAACTGCTGATCGCGGTCTGACTGCGGATTCTTCTGCTGACCGCTCTGCTGCTGGCCGCTATGCTGCTGATTCGGGTTCTGTTGGCCCGGATTATTCTTCTTCAAATCGTCCTGCTGCATCCCTTCGTTCTGCTTGCCGCTCTGCTGATCTGACATGTTCTTTTGTTCCTCCTTGGTTAGCTTACCTGTACTCTGATGGATCCAGTAAAGCGCAAGATGCCTTCGCCACCATGATTTCCGCAGCATGTTTTCTCGGCGAGCCAGGCAACCTTTGCCGAGTTTGTAAGCGGCCAAAACGAGCCAGGTTTGCTGGAAGAACACGCCGTGGCATTACCAACTACAATGAGTTATGCACAATTATCGGCTGGTCAGAGATCGCTCGGCTGTACAGGTCTATGTGGATGGAAAACCGAAGGTGACAGTTGATGCGAATCAACGAAATGAATTGCGCAACTACATGGTCTCAACCGGCCTTACGCCCGACGAGGTCAACCAAAAAGTGCACGAACTGTACATAACCAACACGACTGAATTCACCACCAGCCGTTGACCTGCCGACGAGGATAGAGCGGAGCTGCTGCGTTGCCGACGGTCTTCGCGACGAGCCGGGTCAGCTCTGGTCCTCACCGCAGATCTGCAGTTCTTCCTTCATTCGCCGAACAAAAGCGGAATCAGTCACCTCATATCTTGATTCCGGTGGGCTGGACGGATCTCCAAACCTGAGCTGCGGGCTGGATTGCGTCGAGGTTTCCTGGCGTTCGGTAAATGCGGTCATGTGAATCTGGATACATCCAATCGCGGCGATCAGGTCGCGCACATTGTCGAGCCCGATGCCGGCGCCCGGCAGCACTTCGATCCTTCCAGCCGCACGCTCGATCAGTTGCCGAATGAGCGCAGTGCCTTCCGGCGCCCCGGCGCGCTGACCGCTGGTGAGCACGCGCGTAATTCCCATATCGATCAATTCTTCCAAGGCGCGCGAGGGATCAGGGGTGACGTCGAAGGCGCGATGAAACACCGCCTGCCGCGATCCAATGCGGCGGCGGATCATGCTGCTGCGGCGGATATCGACCCTGCCATCCGGGTTGAGGATGCCGAAGACGATTCCGTCAGCGCCGTGCTGAAGTAGCAGGTCGGCGTCGCGTTCCATCACTGCGAATTCCACCGGCGAATAGTAAAAGCCAGCCGGACGCGGCCGGTTCATCGCCATCACCGGAATCTTCAGACGCTGCTTGGCCTCAATGAGCGAGCCGACGGAGGGAGTCAGCCCGCCGAGGAACAATGCCGAACACAACTCCACGCGGTCGGCGCCGCCATGCTCTGCTTCGACGGCATCCTCGGTTGAGCCGCAGCAGATTTCCAGCAAGATGTCAGCCATGAAGAGTGATTCCCAGCCGAAGGTCTCCGGCTGGGATTCTATCGGTTGACGGTTTCCGCCGCCACCTTAAGCGATCTTGATCACCGTGATGTTGGGCCTGGCATTCCCTCCAGGCTTAATGAAACCGGCGACCTTCGCAGGCTTGGCGACGCGGTTGTCAACATAGACACTGCATTCGCAAACCTCGAACCTCAGTTCGCGCAGCTCGCCTGCGTAGTTGCAAAAGGTGAGCTTCTCGCCGTTGTAGCCCTTCTGCGTGACTTCGTAGACGCACGAAGTGCACAGGGCCTCGCGGCGCTTTTCATTGGCCAGAATATTCAAGGTCAACATGGCCCACCTCACACCTATCAGACTGCAAAAACCTGGTTGCAAATGACCGGCAAGCAGAGAACGAAGCTTGCGGGCTGCTGGCTGGTCGACTACGGATACCGTTGCTCATCGTGCCGGCAATTGCCGACAAACCGGCAATCACCGGTATGCGACGGCGCAACTACACTCGAGTTGAACGACGGTAAGAGATTTAGCGATTGGTAGGCGACGGACGCCGGAGTTTAGCTACAGATTACAAACCACGCCCGGCGGCCATCGAGCACCAATTCTGGCGCTGATTGCCTGCACATCGGATTGTGTGTGCGAATGATCATCGGGCGTTTCTCCTGACGCGAACGTTACCATGCCACAACTCGGCGGTGAAATGCAAGTACGAAATATGCGTCGAAGATGTTTTAATGCTGGAGGCGGGCTTGTTGAGCAGTCTTGTCCGTGTGATTCGACGAGTATTTACTCGCCCGATATCGCTTGACGGCGGCTTCGCCCGAAATCAATTCCAGAGCCATCAGTTCCACCCGCGGATGTCGGCGCGGGCCATCGCACGAAAGGACCCTTTTTCATGTTCCGCTTCCGCACCAGCATCGCTGTTGCCCTGTCCATTTTGTTGCTAGTCAGCATCAGCCTGGCCCAACAAACGCCAACCACCTCGGTTCCTAACCTTATTCGCTATGGCGGAACGCTGAAGGATGCCAGCGCGGCGCCGATCGCATCCACCATGGGTGTGACCTTCGCCATCTACAAGCAACAGGATGGCGGTGCGGCTCTCTGGATGGAGACGCAGAACATCACGCCCGACGCCAACGGGCAGTACAGCGTGCTGTTAGGAAGCACCTCGGCGACGGGATTGCCGGGCGATCTGTTCTCGCAAGAAGAGCAGCGCTGGCTGGGCGTGCAGGTGCAAGGACAAGTTGAGCAGCCGCGCGTCTTGCTGGTGAGCGTGCCCTACGCCTTCAAAGCGCATGAAGCGGAAACTCTCGCGGGCAAAAGCATCTCCGACTTTGTACTCGCGAAGGACTTGAACTCAACCAATTCTTCCGGCGTCGTCGTCTCCGGCGCTGGTCCTGGTCACAGCCAGGCAACCGCGGGACAGAGCAATAACAGTTTGTTGTCCAAGCTGGCCACGCTTCAGGGTCCGACCAACTTCAGCGGCTCGACTACCGACCAGATCGTCAAGGTCACGCAGACAGGAAGCGGATTAGGAATCCTCGCTGCCACCACCAGCACGACTACCTCGGATGCGGTGGTCGGGACGATCGCCGGGCCGGGTGTCGCCATCTTCGGGCAGGCCTATTCGACTTCGGCGATGGCTTACGGCGTGGAAGGCATGTCAGCCAGCACCATCGGCGTTGGTCTGCTGGGTTTTGCCACGGCGACTACAGGATCAACCTACGGCTTGAAGGGCTACTCGAGCAGCACGGGCGGCACCGGCGTTCGCGGGTTGTCGACGGCTACTACGGGAAGCACCGTCGGAATCAGCGCTTCCGTCTCCAGTCCAGCGGGCACTGCTGGGGTATTTAACAATACGGCGGGCGGTAAGGTCATAAGCGGGCAGAACAATGGAGTCGAGAAGTTCAGTGTGGACGGCAACGGCAATGTGAACTCAACCTTGGGCTCCTACCAGATCGGTGGTCACAACGTCCTGAACGTTGGCAGCCTTGGTGACGCGAACTTGTTTCTCGGCGTGGGAGCAGGCGCCAGCAATGTTGCGGGATCTGGGCGCTACAACCTGTTCGCGGGCTACCAGGCTGGCTATAGCAACACCACTGGTGAAACTAATACCTTCTTCGGCTATTACGCAGGTAGCCGTAACACAACAGGCGACAGCAATACCTTCTACGGTGCCCTTGCCGGCCACAACAACCTGACCGGCAACAATAATATCTACATCGGCAATGCAGGCCTCACTTCAGAATCCAGCACCATCCGCATCGGAGGCGACATCGGGATAGGCTTCGGCCCCCAAACCGCAGCCTATATTTCAGGCATCTATAGGTCGACTGTGGGAGGAAGCGGTGTAGCAGTTTATGTGGACAGCAACGGTCAGCTTGGCACGGTAGTTTCGTCCCGCCGCTTCAAGGAACAGATCGCCGATATGGGAGACAGCAGCAACGGCTTGCTGAAGCTGCGGCCGGTGACCTTCCTCTACAGGCCTGAGTACGACAAGGGCCCGCGCACTTTGCAATACGGCCTGATCGCCGAAGAAGTGGCCGAGGTCTATCCCGAGCTCGTGGCTTACGACCAGGACGGCGCACCCTACACCCTGAAGTATCAATACCTCGCGCCCATGCTATTGAACGAACTACAGAAGCAGCATGCGGTAGTCGCGGCGCAGCAGGACGTGATCAAGACCCAGCAGGAAGAAATCAAAGAAATGCAGCAGCGCCTGTCGCGACTGGAGAGTCTCATTCCGCAAACCGTTGCTCAGAAGTAGAAGGCAGGACTCTTCGGGTGAAATTTGTTGAAAGCGAATCAGGCGTCCCAACCGAAGCAGTTTTACACTTCGCGCGTAGGCATTGACGCGGGCCGCCGCTGGCTTCTGAGTGGCATCCAAAGCACCATAGGAGGATATCCCTATGGTGCTTCAAATAGTCGCGCTGCTCGTGCTTGGCTTGATGTGCGGCAGCGAACTGAATATCGCATTGTTCGCTCATCCTACGCTGAATCGGCAACCGCTCGAGACACACATATTGGTGCGCTCGTCATTCGCCGCGCTGTTTGGGCGCGTGATGCCATTTTGGATGACCGGGTCCGTCCTTCTTAATCTTCTATTGATACTGCCTTTCGTCCACCTGAGTTCGCCCGCCTGGCGCTTCGCCATGATTGCGTTTGCCATCCAGGTTCTTGCAGTGTTGTTTTCGCTGATCGCTCCCGTCCCCATCAACAACCGGGTTGCCAAGTGGACACCGCAATCGCTGCCTGACGACTGGAAGGCGCAGGAGCATCGTTGGGATCTATATCACTGGTGGAGGACTTGTGGACTGATTGTGGCATTTGCAATTCTTGTCCTGAGCATTGCCGCAAGTTGAGCGAAGGACTACCCGGCAAGAATCCCGCTGTGCAGACTTCCACAAAGGATTAAGCTGGGTGTAGTTGGCTCCTCGCCACGCTGTGGAGGCGACCATGACGAATTCCACCAGCTTCGACCTCTATCTCGAACCTTGGCTTATCGCGCGTGCCCCGCGGATGGCCAGCTGTTCTTCGCAGCTCGCCGAATTTCATGACTGGGTGAACACGGAAGTCGATCCGCAAGCGAACTACACCGACCGCTATGCTCCTCCTGCGTTGGAGACCTACGACCGCAATGGCGAAGTTGTGAACCGCGTCGTGCTGAACCGTTGGTACGACGAGCAGCATCAGGAACTGTATCGTCGCGGCATCATCGGACTGCCCTATGCCGAAAAGGCTCCTCACCTGTTGACCTTTACGATGGGCTACCTGTTATCGCAGGCCGACATCAGCTTGCATTGTCCCGTTACTCTCACCGGAGCGGTGGCGTACGTCCTCGGTTCGCATGCGCCGGATGCAGTGCGCCAGCGTTTTCTTTACGACGTTATCCGCATGGACGGTCGGGCCAAGACCGGTGGCACGTGGGCCACCGAACAACATGGCGGCAGCGACGTTGGAGCCACAACGACCACAGCTGTACCTAGTGGCGATGGCTTCGCGCTCTACGGGCTGAAGTGGTTTACCAGCAATGCCAATAGCGGTCTTGCGCTTGCAACGGCGCGACCCGAGGGCGCCGCCAGCGGGACCGCCGGGCTCGGCCTCTACCTTGTGCCCAGTCATCTGGAAAACGGTGAGCCCAACCGTTATCGCATTCGTCGCCTGAAAGACAAACTCGGTACCAAGGGACTTCCCACTGGAGAGATCGATTTGCTGGGTGCTGAAGCCGTCGAAGTGGCTGCGCCACCCGATGGTTTCCGCTTGATGATGGAGGCGCTTGAGTACAGCCGCGTCCACAATGCGGTTGGCTCCGCCGGCGTGCAGCGCAGGGCGTTGCGCGAGGCGCTCGCCTGGGCCAAATCGCGTCAAGCCTTCGGGCACGTGCTGGTCGATTACCCCATGGTGCAAGATGAACTACTGCGCATGCGAGTGCAGTTCGAAGCAGGCGCACTCCTCGCCTTCGAAGCTGCCCTCGCTTTCGAGGAGGCGCAACAAAACCAGGAGCGCCGCACCTGGCTGCGATTGGTGACAGCGCTGGCGAAATATTTGACGGCGGAGTACGCCATCACCGCAGCGCGGGCTGCGCTGGAGTTGATTGGCGGCAACGGCTACACCAGTGATTACCCGGTGGCGCGACTGCTCCGCGATGCGCAGGTGCTCACAGTGTGGGAAGGCCCGGCGAACATTCAAGCGCTGGAGTTGCTGCGCCTGCTTGCGCCTCGGTATCGAGGCTGGGAGCAATATCAATCGCGCCTACAAGCTATTGTGAAACAGCTTCCCGAGGGCCGGGGAAAATTAGCCAGCGCCCTGCGAGCGAGGATCGACGGCGATCGTGAGGCAGTCGTGGTGGCGATGCGCGACGAGCAGAGTGCACAGCGTTATGCCAGGAAATTATTGCACCGTTTGAGCCAGAGCCTGGCGTTTGCACTGCTGTGCGAGGCGGCCAGCGGCACGAGTGGCAACCTTGTGCAGGCGCACAGTGCCTGGCGGTACTTCGAGGAGGTAGACCCGCCAGCCATCGGGAATGAAGACGGCCAAGCGCGCAGTGCTGTCCTAGAAATGCTGGAGGAAGAGAGACTGCAAGCCACCGACCGGACATAACTTCTTAATCGTTCGCAACAGGAACTGGATATTGCCGCTGCCGGGCGGCCGCAATTTCGTCCCACCGTACCCAACCGATGTAAAGAACGACCAGGATATTGATACCCAGGATGATCCAGTGAAGCTCGTTGGGATGACGAATCAGTTTGTAGACTTCAAAGGGAAGATAAATGCACCCAGAGATGATGGCCAGCCATTCCGCCCACACGCGCTGCTTCCATAACCCGTAACCTTCCAGGAAGCGCAGGACAGCGTAAGCGATGGCGATTCCGGCAATCATCGCAATGCTGGTGGTGGAGATATTGTCGGCGGCCTTCAGAAACTGCTGCGACAACCGGTGATTGTAAGGGTTGATGTGAAAGAAGAAGAGAACATGTTCCGCGGCGTCTTCGAAATCCACGTCGCGGCGGATCATGTGAATGAAGACATAGGCACCTAGCAATGCCAGGCACCCCTTGAGCGCCTCTACAATCGCAACCGTGCGCAGTCCTGCCCGATGAGTGTGGTGCGGGGCGATCTTTCTCTCGGACGCTTTTATCACATTGCTCATCGGCTACAAGGATGCATTTCGACCGCAGGATACATCGTACCTTACCTAATTTCGTTGCCGGAGGCGGCGGTCCTCAATTGTCCTCCATCCTGGGTTCGAAGCCCAGAGCTTCGAGTGGGTTTCTTTTGCGGGCGACGATTTGATTCGGGTGCACTCAGGAAGGAACAAAAAAAATTATGTCCGGCGAAGTTCGCCTAACTGCGCGGCCTCTAACATCTCAGCAGCGGTGATGAACTTGTGACGGCAACGCTCGCCGCTGGCGCGAGCTAATTCCGCTGCATCAATCCTGCGCCACGCGGCATGGTTCACCCAGCAAACTTGCCGTTGTTCGAGCAGTTGCCGGGCCCCTGCCCGTCCCGGCCGCTCGCCATCCAGCGCCTCTTGCGCGATCCTCTGCGCCAGTTGCTGAGCTTCAGCGCGATTCGTCGGAATCGTTCCCGATGGCCCTCGCTTGGCCCATCCAACCACATACAATCTGTCTTTGATTTTTCCTGTCTTCGTTGCGAAAACTTCCGTTAGTGGGAGTGAGCGGTGCAGCAGGCACGACTTTCGTATCCGATACAGATCACGGCGAGCAGCGCCGGTATTTCGCGGAGGGTTCCGTCGGCAGAACGGAACTGCACGGCACGGAGATCATATTCTCCGAGAAAAGCCGCTGGCGTTAAGTTGAAGTGAAAGTTAATCGTGACCGCTGCGCTGGGCGATTTGTTCGCAGCGAAACTTCGCAAGGTTTCGACGATTGCGCTATCGCCGGACAGGCCAGCCGGATCCACGACGATTGCAACCGCGCGTTGCAACGTACCAAGTTCAGCCAGTTCGTGCTGCGTGAACTTCGCATCGCCAGCACCGCGCCGGCCGACGATGTGGATGGTCTCGATCGATTGAGCTTCCAGCCATCCCATTACCTCGGGCGAGAGATCAGATCCGGCCAACTCGGCCGAGCTCTTGGCGAGAACGCGGGCCACATCAATCGCCACATTGCCGTTGCCTATAACCACTGCCGACCGTACACCGTCGACCGCTGGCGGACGATGATCCGGATGGCCGTTGTACCATCCGGTGAATGCGCCCGAGCCCAGGACGCCCGGAAGCGCCTCGCCCGGAATGTTGAGACGGCGGTCGCACGAGGCGCCGGTTGCCAGCACCACCGCATCGTAGAGCGACATCAACTCCTCAAGCTGAATGTCGCGGCCAACCTCGACATTGCCGAAGAAGCTGACGCGATCGCGGGACAGCACGCGGTCGAGCACCCGCGCTATTGACTTTGTACCCTGATGATCGGGAGCAACTCCGTACCGGACAAGTCCGAACGGCACGGGCAGCCGTTCGAAGATGTCGATGGAAGCATCGGGAACCAGGCGAAGCAGATTGTCTGCCAGGTAACAACCGGCCGGCCCGCTACCGATGATCGCGATGTGTCGCATGAATGCCGCTTTTCGCTCCTCGCTTTTCGCCGACACGAAGTTCATCAGGGCGCCGGCCAAGAAAGTTTGTGCCATCCGGGTGCAAAACTGGAACCGTCAAATTAACACGTCGGCATCGCCGTGCTAAAACTGGTTTCGCGAAGAGCGAAACGCGAACAGCGACAGCCAAAAACCTAGAAGTCACCTGCTAGTGCAGTTTTACGTACTCGTAGTCCACCGGATTGTTGTTGATGCCGCGATCCGGAGGCGCAATCCACGCCGCCATTTTGCCTTGCTCGTGTACCCCGTGCATCAGGCTCATGATGTATGCCCGGTCGCTCTCGCTCGGCAGCCAATCTCCAATCTTGGCGTTGAACTGGTCCTGCGCGATCGGCTGCCCGGTTAGATCAGTCGGAATTCCGGCCCAGCTTCCGATGTTGCGCCGGAAACGCGTGCTGGGCAATGATAGGCGGAACGAATATCCGGCCTTTTCGATTAGCCGGTTCCACCGCTTCACACCCAGCTCGCAGTCACGTACGTAGGAGCCGCGCGTGACTTCGTTCATGGCGTTGCGCATCGGAATCTGCTCGGTCTTCGTGCTGCCATTTCCGTCCGGCAGTTCCAGCGCGAAGGTCTGTTCGGCGGCGACGTGATCTTCGTATTGCGCCTCATCCGGCCGCCCTTTCAGTCCGTTGGCGAAATAAGACGCCGCATTCGAGGACGTCTCCGACCCGAACAAGTCAAGCGACGAACTGAACCAGAAATTCAGATACTTCTGCACGGTGGGCAAATCGATGGCGCCGGCGTTACGGACAGCCAGCGGATCCTCGGTTCCCAACTCCTTCATCACTTCCAGCGTGCGTCTCACCACGCGGTTGATTCCGGTATCGCCCACGAACATGTGGTGCGCTTCTTCGGTCAGCATGAATGAGCAGGTGCGGGCCAGCGGATCGAAGCTCGACTCGGCCAGCGACTTCAACTGGAACTTGCCGTCGCGATCGGTGAAGTAGGTGAACATGAAGAAACTGAGCCAGTCGCTGATGGGCTCATTGAACGTGCCGAGGATGCGCGGCTTGTTGGCGTCGCCGGAGTGACGTTCCAGCAACTCTTCAGCCTCTTCGCGGCCATCGCGTCCAAAGTACGCGTGCAGCAGATAAACCATCGCCCATAGATGGCGGCCCTCCTCAACATTCACCTGGAAGAGATTGCGCAGATCATAAAGCGACGGAGCGGTATGGCCGAGCATACGCTGTTGTTCGACCGATGCAGGTTCCGTATCGCCCTGAGTGACAATCAGTCGGCGCAGTATGGCGCGAAATTCGCCGGGAATTTGCTGCCAGACTTCCTGACCGTAGTTGTCGCCGAAGCCAATCTTGCGCTCCGGATCGCGGTCGGCGAGAAAAATTCCCCAGCGGTAGTCCGGCATCTGCACGAATCCATAGGTGGCCCAACCCTTCGCATCCACCGAGGTCGCCGTACGTAGGTAAACATCGGCCACCTGAAAGTCGCGCGGACCGAGGTCCTGCCACCACTTCAGAAATTCTGGCTGCCAATGTTCTAGTGCGCGCTGCAACGTGCGGTTGGAGCCGAGGTCTACGTTGTTAGGAATGCGATCTTGATAATTGATTGCCATTACACTCTCTCCCAAGTGAAGCGCGCCTTCGAGCCGGTGCCGAAGAGCTTGAGCGCCCCATGCTCCCCGGTCGAGTTTGGCCGGATGAATACCCAGTTCTGCCACGCAGAGAGGCGAGCAAAAACCTTCGTCTCGATGGTTTCGTCGCCGGGGAAACGGAGGTTTGCTTCCATGCCAGTGAGCGCATCCGGCGAGAGCGCCGCGCGTTCTTCGATGGCGATGCGCACTTCGTCTTCCCAGTCGAGATCGTCTGGCGCCAGGGTAATCAGGCCGAGTTCTAGAGCGTTTTTGGGGCCGAGCAGCTTGCCCTTGGCTTCTACCGCTCCAGCCAGGCATCGTGCGTTCCCGCCAAATCGGGTTTCGAGACGGCCGCGATCGTTAACAGCAGGCAGCAGACCGAAATTCATTTCGTCCAACGCAATCTTCGGCGACTTCTCCTTCTTCTTCGGGAAGCGCGAGCATGTAGCTGCGGTCCGCCGCCAGAGCCAGTTCAAAGAGCAGGCCCGCGAAACACGATCCCGGCTCGATGATGGCGTACATGCTACGCGAAGAAACATCCAACCGTGCCAGGGTCCGGCGCAACATGCCGATGGTTTCGCGTACCAGCCAATCATTGCGATGCTCCAGCATGACGGTATCGCTGGCAAGAACCGCTTCAGCACTGCCCGATGTCTTGAGCAGGAGAAGTCCGAGTTCTGCTTCGTTGACTCGCAGCATCAGGATGGCGTCGTCGAGTTCGCGCGCCATGGCCAGCGGCCACCACTGGTCACCCTCAGCGTGAATCGCATCCGGTTCGACCGGCTGCAGTCCTTCAGGTGCGCGCACGGTCAGTGTCGCCGTTCGCGCCGAGCGATCGAACGTGACATCAACGTGTTTATAGTGGTAGCCATTGTCGTCAACCGTGCGTTGCAACGGAGTCAACTTGATGCCGGCTACAGCAGCGGGACGTGTCGAATCGGCTGCTAAGGCTGAGGCTCGAGCCCGCACCAGTTCCTGGAATTTTTCCGGGACCGCAATGTCATCCACCAGGCCCCACTCTTTCGCACGCTCGCCCTTCACACCGTCGGGATTGGTGCAGAACATGTCGGCGAGATCGCGACGCACCTTGCGTTTGTCCACTACGCGTGTCAGACCGCCGGTGCCGGGCAACACGCCCAGCAGGGGGACTTCGGGTAAACTCACGGCGCTGGAACGATCATCGACCAGCAGAATTTCGTCGCATGCCAACGCGAGTTCGTAGCCGCCGCCGGCGGTGGTTCCGTTCAACGCGGCAAGAAACTTCAATCCGTCGTGACGGCTGGAGTCTTCCATGCCGTTGCGGGTTTCATTGGTGAATTTGCAGAAGTTGACCTTCCAGGCATGCGACGAGGTGCCCAGCATATAAATGTTGGCGCCAGCGCAGAACATGCGCTCACGCGCGCTGGTCAGCACCACGCACGCCACCTCGGGATGCTCGAAGCGGATGCGTTGCAGGATGTCGTGCAGCTCAATGTCAACGCCAAGGTCGTAAGAGTTGAGCTTCAGCTTGTAGCCCGGCTTCAGGCCGCAATCTTCATTGACGTCCATGGCCAGCGTCGCCACGCGGCCATCGATCGAGAGCCGCCAATGGCGATGCTCTCCCGAAGTCACGTCAAACGTGACCAGTTCCTTCTCATTTACGGTTGGCATGTCAGGTCGAACTCTCCTCAAGCAGCGCCAGGGTGGCGCACACGATCCCCACCTATAGATGCATTATAGTGCATTTCTGCGAACAGTGCAGCGGAATTATGGTGCAGGTTCGCGGAGTGCGAAACCAGCTAAAAGAACAGCTCCGGCGAGACGTGGAAACGCAGGCTTAGGCTTCTAATCTGTTCCTTTGTTAGCTCTCGCTTGCCACTGATCACTTCGGAAACGATGCTGCGCGAACCAAAGATGTCTACGAGGTCTTTTTGTTTGAGAGTGTGCTGCTCCATCAAGAAAGACAACGCTTGCCGCGGCGTGGCATGCGGCAACCGATACCGCTTCTCCTCAAAGTCTTCAATCAGCAGCGTCAGCAGATCGGCCAACTCTTTCTCTTCTTTGGTTAGCGATCGCTTTTGCTCAAGCGCGTAGAGGGCGTTGATATAGTGCTCATTCTCGGCCTCGCTGCGGATAATCTTGGGAGGAATTTTCGCCAGCAGCTTGGCATAGACGGGGTTGATTGCCGGCGTATTCATTGTTTCCATCCTCCCTTGTCGTAATCGGCATGCGAGAGCACCTGCCGGATAAAGATTCGTTGGCTGCGGTAGTTGATTTCAACGATCAGACGGTATGTATTGCCCTTGATGTTGAAGACTGTATATTTCCCAACCGAATCGGCTGAGGGAAACGTCTGTTGCACTTCGCCCAGCGAGTTCCACTCTGCTTTCTTGGCCACTCGGTACCATGTATCCAATGGAGCGGAGAGATCGCCATGCCGCCTTGCCGCATCCAGAAGTTTCTTCCGGCTGATCACGTGCACTTTATAAGATGTTCGCAATTTGCGAACAGGTCAAGAAAAATCGTCAGAAAGGAACAGCGCCGCAACCCGTCATCCTTCGCGAATTGCGAGCTCAAGCATCCCCATACTCTTTTCCACCGAGCGCCCGCCAGTGTCGATCGTAGCGTCGGCCTTGCGATACAGCGGCTCGCGCACATCAAGAATGCGCCGCAAGTCCGACATGGATTCGCGATTATCCGCCATGGGACGCATATCGCCCTGCGCAATGACGCGCTGCATGTGTTCTTCCGGCGTGGCCCGCAGCCAGACCGTAAAGCACATGGTAAGCAGCCGCTCGAATGTCGCAGGCTCAGAGACAAGGCTCCCGCCGGTGGCCAGCACGAATCGCGGATAGCGTTCGATGACCTGGTCCAGAACACGGCGCTCCAGCCGACGAAAGCCGCTCTGCCCGTACAAATCGAAGATCACACTGAGGCTGACCCCGCTCTCCTGCTCGATCAGCCGATCGAGTTCGAGGAACGGCACTTCCAGTCGATCGGCAAGCATAGCTCCTAAGGTGGATTTGCCGGCGCCGCGCAGCCCGATCAGTGCGATACGACCGCGCCTTGCATAAAGATCAACTCCGCCGAAGTGTTCCACTAGAAAGCGGCGGGCCTCGACAAGTTCCGTCGCTGGCAATCGCCGCAGGAACTCCGTGGTATGCACCAAATCCACAGGAGGCTCGGGCCCGTCGAAGACAAGCGCCTGCAGAGGGGTGTCGAGCGCCTGCGCGATCTGCCGCAACAACAAAATCGAAACATTACCTTGTCCAGTCTCCAGTTGCGCCAGGTAACGCTCGGAAACTCCCGAATCGTGGGCGAGGATCTTGCGCGTCATACCGCGCCGGGCCCGTGTCTCGCGCACACGCTCCCCCAGCAGCCGGAGATAATCGGATTCGAGGCCGTCTCCGGCGTTGGCGGGAAGCGACGGGGCAGAGGCCTCCGCCGCGTCGTTCTCCTCTACATGCACTATGTCGCGCTTTCGGCTCACCGTGGATGCATTATACTTCCGTAGCCGCACGTATAATAGTGCCTGGGGCGAGGAACACAAGCATGGGCACTCGACATCACGATCCTGGTCGGAACCATGACCGGCACAGCCGAAATGGTGGCGCAGGAAGTGCAACAAGCGCTGGAGACGGCTGGCCATCAGGTGACGATCCGCGTCATGGATGGCCTTGACGCCAGCGCTTTTCAGAGCGGCGGCACCTTCCTGATCTGCACCTCCACCTACGGACAAGGTGATGTCCCCGACAATGCACAGGCACTCTTCAACAGCCTGGAGACGGAGAAGCCTGACCTCACCGGCGTAACCTACGGGGTGATCGCGCTCGGCGATCGCACCTACAAAGATACTTATTGTTTTGGCGGAATTCGCTTTGACAAGCTGCTGACCCAACTCGGCGCCAAGCGCGCCGGCGAAATTCTGACGCACGATGCAAGCTCGGGCACGTTGCCGGAAGAGGTAGCGGCACAATGGGCCGTGCCTTGGGTTGAGCAACATCTGGCGTCTTCCTCGGAGAAGAGATAAATCGTGGCTACTACAGTGGAAAATCGAATTGCTTCGGATACCAAGGTGCTTCAGAGTTACCTCGGCGGGAAATGGCAAGCTGGCGCGGGAGATGGAACGCCGCTGGTGAATCCTTGCGACGGCACCGTGCTCGCGTCGGCGAGTTCGAAGGGTCTCGACCTGAAGGCGGCGCTTGACTACTCCCGCAATGTGGGAGGTCCGGAACTGCGCAAGCTTACGTATGCGCAGCGCGCAGAGCTGCTGGGAAAAATTGCTGACGTACTGGCTACTCGCCGCGACGCGTGGTACGACATCGCGCGCAAGAACTCCGGAAATACGAAGGCCGATGCCGCAATCGATGTGGACGGTTCCATCGGCACGCTGAAATATTTCGCCAAGATCGGCGCGAAACTTGGAGAGGCGCACATGCTGCGTGATGGCTCTCCATTGCGCCTGGCGCGTGACCAAAATTTTCAAGGGCTGCATGTGGGAGTTCCACTCGACGGAGTGGCAGTCCACATCAACGCTTTCAACTTCCCCGCGTGGGGTCTGTGGGAGAAAGCGGCGCGTCAGTCTGCTGGCAGGGGTCCCCGTCCTCAGCAAACCGGCAACCTCAACAGCGTGGCTTGCGCAGGAGATGGTACACGCCGTGATCGATGCCGGCATTCTTCCGCCCGGAGCGCTGTCCATACTGTGCGGCTCTCCGAACGATCTGCTCGATCACTTCGGCTGGGCGATGCCGTCGCCTTTACTGGCTCGGCCGATACGGGTGAGGGAATTCGTCAGCATCCGCGCATTCGTCAAGCAGGGTGTGCGGCTGAATATCGAGGCCGACAGTTTGAATGCTGCCTTGCTTGGCCCGGACGCAGCGCCGGGCTCGCCATCGTTTGACTTCTTTGTCCGCGAAGTTGTGCGCGAGATGACCTCGAAGACCGGCCAGAAATGTACGGCGATTCGGCGCGTGCTGGTTCCGGCCGAACACGCAGCGGCCACGACTGACGCGATCGCGGCGGCGCTGGCGAAGATCGTTGTGGGCGATCCTGCCAACCCAGTCGGTGAACATGGGACCGGTCGTAAACATGGCGCAGCGCAAGTCCGTGGAAGAGGGAATTCGCCAGTTGAGCGCACAGGCGAAGGTTGTCTATTCGCCCGAGCCGTTCACGCCCCTCGATGCGGACGCCGCCAAGGGAGCGTTTGTCCCGCCCACGCTTCTCAAGGTTGATAGCAACGCAGGCGGAGACATGGTCCACGAACTGGAAATCTTCGGACCCGTGGCGACGGTCGTTCCCTATCGCGACAAAGCCGATGCTTTCGCAGTAGCACGGCGGGGCGGCGGTTCGCTGGCCGCGTCGGTATTCAGCGGCGATAACGGGTTTCTCGCCGAGGCAGCCGTTGCGTTGGGCACAACCCATGGCCGCCTGCTGCTGGTCGATCCTACGATTGGCGACAGTCACACCGGGCACGGCATCGTTCTGCCATCTCTCATGCATGGCGGACCCGGGCGAGCAGGCGGTGGCGAAGAACTCGGCGGGTTGCACGGACTATGGTTCTACCACCAGCGCGTGGCCATGCAAGGATCGACGGCAACGCTGTCGGTGCTGGCGGAACAGGCGGCGGACCCGTCAATGGAATAGGGAATAGCCTTTGCACAACTCTCAACAACGCGGCGAAGTGGTGGTGGATGGCAAGCGACTCGAGACGTTGTGGGTCGAGCCGGCCGACAAGGCCTGCACGACGATCGTCATGCTGCATGAAGGTCTGGGCTCCGTAGCGCTGTGGAAGGACTTTCCGCAACGCCTCGCGTCACGCACCGGCTGCGGCGTGCTCGCGTATTCGCGCTATGGACACGGTGGCTCCGATAAGCTGCTCGAAAAGCGCCCGGTGCAATTCATGCATCACGAAGGCGAAGTGGTGTTGCCGGAGCTGCTCGACAAACTTGGCGTCGCCAAGCCAGTTCTGCTGGGCCATAGCGACGGCGGATCGATATCGCTCATCTTCGCGGGGAAATATCCCGAGCGGCCACGCGCGTTGATTCTGGAAGCGCCGCATGTGTTTGTGGAGGACCTGAGCGTCGCGAGCATCACAGAGGCCAAAGTCGCTTATATGACGACCGACCTGCCGCGCAAACTTGGGCGATATCACCAGCACGTCGATGAGACTTTTTGGGGATGGAACGACATTTGGCTCGATCCCGAATTTCGGTCGTGGAACATCGAAGAGTATTTACCGGCAATGCGCTGTCCGATTCTGTGCATTCAGGGCGAGGAGGATGAGTACGGGACGATCGCCCAAGTAGAGGCGATCAAAGCGCAGGTACCCGCAACCGAGGTTCTGATGCTGCCGAATTGCAAGCACTCACCGCATCGCGACCAGTCAGAAGCGACGCTGGAGAGAATGGCGGAGTTTGTGGCAGAAGTTGCGACGAGCGAAGAAGGGGCGGCAGTGACGACCTTTGCCGTAAAGGAACAGGCAGCATTGCCAGAATAGGCAATGTCGGTGGCTAAGAGCTAAGGGCGAAAAGCGAAAAGCGCTTCTTTCCGAAAGGCGACAACATGGCTGACTGGGTCCACACTTTCAAAGGCGCTGTGCTGGCGTCGGAGTACGATTTCGCGAGCCACATGAACTCGCATATGTACGTTTCGCGCTTCGACCAGGCGACCTGGTTCTTGCTGCACGCCATCGGAATGACGCCAGCTTCGATGAAACAAAAAAATCTGCGAGTGGCGATCGTGCGCCAAAACTATCAATTCCTGGAAGAGTTGCGCGG
This sequence comes from uncultured Acidobacteriaceae bacterium, assembly GCA_963709045.1. Lineage (GTDB taxonomy): Bacteria > Acidobacteriota > Terriglobia > Terriglobales > Acidobacteriaceae > Bog-257. Next base: position 152,788 of record CAVPUX010000002.1, read on the forward strand.
TGGCGAATTGGTGGAAATTAAGAGCGGCTTCCTGGCCGTCGGCGAAAAGTATTTCCGCTTCATCCATCAGATGTTCAACGACGAAACCGGCAAGATGGTAGCAACCTGCGATAGCGTTGCCGTGCAAGCCAGTTTGGAGTCTGGTAAGAGCGTGCCCATGACCGCGGAGTTACAGGAAAAGGCTAAACGGCATCTGGTGACGGCGAACGTGCCGCTGGACGGGGTAGTGGGTTAGCTCAAAGGGCTACGAAGAAAGACATTGCCATGGTGAGGAACCGCAGATTCCTCGTCGGCCTGAAGGCCGCTCGGAATGACAACCAGTAAAGAGCTTACAATGGCGCGCCTAAAGGCACGCCCCTTCAAAACCGAATACAGCACTGGGGAACCGCTCTAGCCCAAATCCCCCTGGCCGGTAGCCATCACCACCATGGCCCATTCCTCATTCGAAAGCCGCTTGCGCTTCGTCGTCGCCATCGGAATGGGAACGTGTATGAACACTCCATGTTGCAGACCGACGATCATGTCAGTTTTGCCCGCCATGGCGGCGTGAACCGCATGGCGGGCGAAAGAATCGCAGAGCACCGAATCGACCGTGGAGGCGGGTACGCTGCGGATGTAGTAGCTCGGATCCAGATATCGAATCACTACCGGCAGTCGCTGGGCCGCAAAGTGTTCCTGAATCTTGTGTCGCAGGAAAAGCCCGATGTCCCGATGCAGCAAATTTCCTGAGGCATCGCGCTCTTCAGAGGGTGGCATCAGGTGCTGTCCCGCTCCCTCGGCGACGACGATCACCGCGTGACGTCTCTCCAGCAGCCGGCGATGTAGCGCAGCTAGCAATCCACATTCGCCCTCAAGCTGGAACTGCGCCTCAGGCACGAGGGTGAAATTCACTTCCTGGCTGGCCAACGTGGCGCCCGCGGCGATAAAGCCGGAGTCGCGGCCCATGACTTTTACAATGCTGATTCCATTCAGCACACAACGCGCTTCGACGTGGGCTGAATCGATTACTTCCTTGGCCTTCTCAATGGCGGTGAAGTATCCAAACGAACGATTCACATACTGCACATCGTCGTCGATGGTCTTAGGAATTCCGATCACGGAAATTTTGAGCTTGCGGCGTTCGATCTCCTCCGCCACGCCATGGGCAGCGCGTTGCGTCCCATCGCCTCCAACCGTGAACAGGATGTTGATGCCACGTTGCTCCAGAAAATCAACAATGATGTCGGCGCTGACGGGTCCGCGGGAAGTGCCCAGCAAGGTACCGCCGAGCTGATGAATATTGTTCACCATCTCCGAATTCAGCCAGATGGGCGGACTGGCAGCTTCGGCAGAGAATCCAGAGAAGCCGTAGCGAATTCCAAGCACCGCCGGTACGCCATAGTGATAGTGGAGCTGAACATAAACCGACCGAATGACATTGTTCAGGCCGGGACATAAACCGCCGCATGTCACAATGGCGATCTTTGTCTTGGCAGGCTCGAAATAGAGTTTCTCGCGCGGTCCGGCTCTCTCGAACAGCTGTACCGAATCTTCCCGGTCCGGGCCTTCCTCGAAGGGATCGCGATAGTACATTTCGTCGTGAACAAAGGTGCTTTCGAGGGAGCCTTGAGCGTCGAGCCGCAGCGGTGAACGAACCGTGCGAGGACCGAGGTTGGGGATGACGATGTTTTGACCCATGAGATTGTCCGGCCCGGGAAGCCAACCGCTGTATAAGTTTGTCGGCAACGCCGGAACCAAACTTTACGATAAACGAATCGGCCCACTTGCGCTGTGATGATAGGCGTCGTCAAACGTCCGAGCTCACGCCTGGGCTGACCGATTTGTCTCTTACCTTGCCGGCGCCTATTCGGAATCGGTCTCGCCCTCTTCCTGCCACACCTCCTTCAACATCTGGTTCACTCTGGGGCGGGCCAGCGCTGAGGCGGCGCTCAGGACTACGGTCACCCATCCGACGCCGATCACCACCTCGATACAAGCAAGAGTGCGCGTGACCGCATCCGCCGGAATGACGTCTCCGTATCCCAGCGTGGCCATGGTGACTACGGAGAAGTACACAAACTGACCAAAGCTGGGAGGAACAGCCGATATGAGATTGATGCCCTGGAAAGCGGCAGCGCGGTTATGCTGCCAGGCCGCCGCATAGAAACAAGCGAAGATGAAGATGATGGCGGCGTATCCCAGGAGGAAAGCGAGCAGCGCCTGCCACATCTGCTGCAATATGCGGAAGACGCCCACCAGCACGCGCAGCCGTGGCCTCAGCCATTCTCCCAGAAACCACGCAAGGTTAGTGGAGATCAGAATCGCCATCAGGATGTAAAGCACCGACTTTGGGACCGGATGGACCTCGATCACCGCGATCAGCGTGCTGCCCACGGCAGCTAGTACGGAGAAGTACATTCGCTCGGAGGCGTAGAAGTAGTGGGTTAACTCTCGCACGGCGTGATACCGCAAGGGGATCGTCTTGACGTGATTGGCTGGCAGGCGAGCGAGGACTGCCTTGCTGACCCAGTTGAAGATGCCCTTACCGGTGAAGCGAAACCCCCCGTAAAGCCCGCCTGCGAAAGCGATGGCGCCACACACCGCCATCATTTTCTGCAAGTAATCGAGGGTGTTTTGCCTGGGGATCAGCGACGTTATCTCGGGAGCTATGGAAGCTCGCATCATGCTGCCGAGCATGCCGGTGGCAAGCGCGACCACCACGATGAATCGGGGCGCGAAGCCGACGCAGACGAGGGCGAGAGTCAGGCCCGAGACGGCGTAGATGGCCCCTGCTCGAAGCGAGTCCATACCACCGATCCCATAGCCATAGGCGGCGATGGTGACAATCGCGATACCGTAAAAGATTGCGATGGTGACCGGATTAGATTTCTCTTTGATTTCCACGGGTAGCCCAGTGTGTGCGCCGAGTTTGCACCGGAACCGGCTTTCAGCGCAAGTCGAAACGCGCGAGGCAAGGTGAATTCGAGGAACCGTTGAGGTTGGCGGTTTTCAACACCGTGGTCAGCTTGTAAGATGTTGCGAAGGTGATCCCATGAGTTCCGAGTCTCCAGAACAACCTCCCGTCCCAACCCAAGACCCCGGCGCGGTCGAACACGTTGCCGAAGCCCACCGTATTCTGAGCGGACTAAGAGAGCAAGTGGACAAACATCCCGACTTGGATGAAGCCATTGCCAAGCTGGAGATGGCGCTCAGTATTCTCACCACCAATACTGGCGGGATGCTTTAGATCGCAATTATGTCTGGAACAAGAGTCTGGCCTGTCCTTCTGGCGATGGCTTGGGCTGTCACCACGCCGCTTGCCGCCCAAGGCTTGCCCAAGATTGAGGGTGACAACCTCGCTGGCAACCACGTTACCTTGCCGGGTGCGGCCAGCGGCAAGGTCGCGGTCTTGATCTTGGGATTCTCGAAGGCTTCGAAGGCGCCCTCATCCGCGTGGGCTCAGAGGATCGAAACGGATTTTGCCGGTATCCCGGACTTCGTGCTCTATCAGTTGCCGGTACTGGAAGACGTGCCAGGTTTTATTCGCGGGATGGTCATCTCAAACATAAAAAAAGACGTACCCGAAAGCCGTCGCGACTATTTCGTTCCGGTGCTGCATGGCGAGTCCGACCTGAAAGAACTGGTGACCTACAAGGAGCCGGATGACGCCTACCTGATTTTGCTGGACCCCGGCGGCAAGATCGCCTACCAGATACACGGCATGCTAAGCGAAACGGGCTATACCGAATTTCGCCAGCATATCGTGGCACTTCTGCGCTAGCAACGAAATGCCCGGTGGCGCCCCACATAATGCAAAACATTCGTTGAACTCGTGCTATAGTCTGCAACCCTGTGAAGAATGTGTCGCATCACTCGCAGAGCGACGTGGACGGAGGTAAATAAGTGACGAACCGCATTGGTGTGAGCGTTTTGCTGTTTTCCCTGCTTCAGCTGGGGAACGCGGCGAATGGCCCCGAGCCCATGGACGGCTACTCGCCAGCACATGCGGCGGTTGAACGCGATTGGGAAGTGAAGTTTCGCAACCTTCCCAATCCTGACACGATGCGCGACTCGATGCAGCACTTGAGCGCCCGGCCTCACAATGTTGGTTCGCCCTACGACAAGGAAAATGCGGAGTGGATCCTGGCGAAGTTCCAGCAGTACGGCTTCGACGCTCACATTGAGACCTTCGACGTGCTATTTCCAACTCCCAAAGAACGCCAAGTGGAGTTGGTATCGCCCACACGCTTTGTCGCCAAACTGCAGGAGCCGCCGCTCAGTGTCGATCCGACTTCACAACAGACCGCAGAGCAGCTGCCCACCTATAACGCCTATTCCGCCGATGGAGACGTCACAGCGCCGCTAGTGTACGTGAACTACGGCATGCGCGATGACTACGAGCAACTGGACCGGCTGGGAGTTTCGGTGAAGGGTGCGATCGTGATCGCGCGCTACGGTGGTGGCTGGCGAGGCATTAAACCCAAAGTCGCCGCCGAGCATGGCGCTGTCGGGTGCATCATCTACTCCGACCCCCGAGACGACGGCTACTTCGAAGGACAGAACTATCCGGCTGGCCCTTATCGTCCTGAGGAGGGAGTGCAGCGCGGCAGCGTGATGGATACACAGTATCCCGGCGATCCCTTGACTCCCGGAGTGGGTGCCACGAAGGATGCGAAACGGCTGAGTCTTAAAGAGGCCAAAACCATTACCACGATTCCGGTGCTGCCGATTTCGTACGGAGACGCGCAGCCATTGCTGGCAGCCATTTCTGGTCCCACCGCGCCAGATACCTGGCGGGGTGCGCTCCCCATCACCTACCGGATCGGTCCCGGTACGGCGAAAGTTCACCTGGTGGTGAAGTCGAACTGGGACCTGAAAACCGTCTACGACGTGATCGCGAAGATTCCGGGACGCGAAACTCCCGATCAGTGGGTAATCCGGGGCAATCATCATGATGCCTGGGTGAATGGGGCCGACGATCCAATTTCTGGCATGGTGGTCGAATTGGAGGAGGCAAGAGCGCTGGGCGAGTTAGTGAAACAAGGCTGGCGTCCCAAGCGGACCATCCTTTACTGCGCGTGGGACGGCGAAGAGCCTGGCCTGCTGGGTTCCACCGAGTGGGTTGAGCAGCACCAGGATGAACTGCGCCAGCACGCCGTGATGTATCTGAACTCCGATTCCAGTGCGCGAGGTTATCTGAATGTCTCGGGCTCTCATCTGCTGGAGCGCACCGTCAACCAGATCGAACGCGAAATTCAGGACCCGGAAAAACACGTGACGGTGTGGAAGCGCGCCTATCTTCGCCGTGTTGGACGCGCCAGCAGCTCAGAGGATCGCGAGGAGTTGCGTGACCGTGCCGACCTTCGCCTCGGCGCTCTGGGCGACGGTTCCGACTATACGGCTTTTCTCGACTTCGCCGGCGTGGCCGCACTGAACATGGGATTCGGCGGCGAAAGCGGCGGTGGGGTTTATCACTCCATCTACGATGACTTCTACTGGTACACGCATTTCGGGGACACAAAATTCGTTTACGAGCGGGCGTTGTCCCAGATGGCTGGAAGCACGGTCATGCGTTTTGCCGACGCTGACCTGTTGCCGTTCGATCCTACCGGCTCGGCCGATACCATCAAGCGCTACGTTGCGGAGCTGAAAAAAGAGCTGAAGCAACAACAGGACCTGGCGCGCGAGCGCAACCGCGAAGTCGAGGAAGGAGTTTTCACCGCTACCGCCGATCCGGAGAAACAGTACGTGCCCCCACCCAAGCAGCCAGTGCCGCCGTATTTGAACTTTGCCCCGCTGGAAAACGGCGTGGAAGCGTATGCTCGCGCGGCCCAGCGCTATCGCCAGGCGGTGGCGAAACTGAATGACAACGAAGGTGCCGCGTGGCAGTCTGCCGGATTGCAAGCCATCAACGCCAAGCTGCTGTTGACCGAGAGGACCCTCACCGTCAGCCAGGGTCTCAAAGAGCGTCCCTGGTTCAAGCACCAGATCTATGCTCCCGGCGCGTACACGGGTTACGGAGCCAAGACCATTCCCGCGGTGCGCGAGGCGATGGAAGAAAAGAAATGGCAAGATGCCGATGAGGGTGCGGTTATCGTGGGGCAGGTCCTAATGAACGAAGCCAGCCTGGTGGATTCCATCGCACAAGAGTTAGAGGAGGCGGAAGGCCAGCGGCCCGCCACCCAAACTGCCCAGCGAGGGCCGGGGAAAATGCGGCAAGACCAGAAGCAACCGGCGGGGCGATGAGCAATCCGCCTGTAGCAATCGCACTTCCTCTAGACCGAGCGACCCTCAAACCCTGCGCGATAGCTGTCCCTGCCGATCCTCAGAACAATTTAACTAATCGTCCGGCTTTCTGAGTCGATATGTTGAAAGGAGACCACGCGCTCAGTGGCCAAGATTCTTTGTGGGCCAAGCGTGACGACCTGGATGCCTTATTCCTCCGAACTCGGAGAGTTGCCCAAGCAGGACTTGGTCCTCGCCACAGGGCAACACCGCGATCCTTGCAGTGGGGGATCGAACGCAGGTAACTGCGGCAGCCCAGCGGAGGGATACGTCCCGTGGGAGCGGCGCGCACAAAATGGCCGGCAGGTGGGAATCAGATTGGGGGTCACGTTCGGCCTCCTCATTGCCATCTTGTTGGGAACCGCCTATCTGGCTTTGGACCGCATGCAGCGCATCTACGCTGGCTTGGAAGCGGAACTCGACGAAAGTTTGCTCGAACTGCAACTGGCGCAGGACGGCATGCGATACTCCAACGAGAACAGCCGCATCATTTCGGAAATGTTCCTGGTGCAGCGGCCGGAGCTGATTGACCAACTCCTGGCCCGGCGGGCAGAAAACAGCCGCAAGATTTCCGCTCTCATGCCGCTCCTCGAGGCCCGCTGTGCCTCCGACGAAGAGAAGCAACTGCTGCAAACCGTTAAGGAAACCAGAACGACCTACGTTGACAGCTACCAACAAGCGCTGCGCCTCTTGCTCACCGAAAAAAAACGGAGCGCCGCCGGGGAGGTGATGGTCGCAGCAAACCACGCCCGCGCTGTTCCGGTATCACGCTGCCTGGGACGAGTTCGCTCGCTTCCAGTTCGACGAGGTAAAGGAAGTAAGCATTCAAGGCAGCAAGCAGCATGCCACCACCCGCCACATCATGCTCATCCTGGATTTCGTGGTGGCCTTGCTGGCAGGAGTGATCGCCATCATCGCCACTCGCCAGGTGGCACGAGTTGTGAACTCGCGCATCCGCATGCAGCAGGAGGTCTACAAACTCAATGCCAAGCTTGAGCAGCGAGTGACCCAGCGCACGCAAGAGCTGCAACATACTGAGGAGCAGCTGCGCGGTTCTCTGGGAGAGCTGCAGCTGTACACCAGCCGTGTGGAAACGGTGAACAAGCTGGTCCAGCTTTTGCAATCGTGTCTAACTCTCGACGAGGCGTACAAGCAGGCATCGCACGTGTTGCAGAACTTCTTCCCGGAAGGAACGCTGCTAATGCTGAACCCCTCGCGCAACCTCCTCGACGTGGCTGCCAGTTGGGGAAAGACATCCGCCCGGCAAGGCCCCTTTTCCCCCGAAAGCTGCTGGGGCTTACGCAAAGGCCGGCCTCATGTTGTGGAGCCCGGCAATTTCAGTTTGCTGTGCAGCCACATCGATCCTGATCTGGCGGCCTCTCATATATGTGTGCCCATGGTGGCCCAGGGCGAGTCGTTGGGGGTATTGACCGTCACCGATTTGTGTTTGCCCAACATTGCAGCAGACCCGCGCAAGCTCGAACGCATGCAAGAGCTGGCCAACAGTCTGGGAGAGCAGATCTCGCTGGCTTTCGCTAACTTGATGCTGCGAGAAACCTTGAAATACCAATCCGTGCGCGACCCGCTGACCAATTTGTTCAACCGGCGGCATATGGAAGAAGCCCTGCAACGTGAACTGCGCCGCTCGGAAAGAAACGGCAATCCCGTCGCGGTCCTCATGGCCGACGTTGACCGCTTCAAGCAGTTCAACGATGCCTTTGGGCATGAAGCCGGTGATGCCCTCTTGCGCGACCTGGGCGCACTGCTGGCCGCCGAGATACGCGGAGGCGACATCGCGTGTCGCTATGGAGGCGAAGAGTTCCTTCTGATCCTGGCCGACACCGATTTGCCGACTGCTTGCGAACGTGCGGAGAAACTCCTGGAACAGGTCCGGAACCTTCAAGTTCGATATCGCGGCGAAACTCTACGCCGGATCACGATGTCGATTGGAGTAGCAGGCTTCCCCCGGCACGGCGCCGATGCCAGCCAACTTGTGACGGCAGCCGACCGCGCCCTCTACCGGGCAAAGGCAGCTGGTCGGGACTGTGTGCTTGTCGCCGGAGAAGAGCCGGAAACCGCGTCGGTCTCCACAGCACAACCAACTGCACAGCTCCCGGCGGAAAGCCGTTCCTGATTGCTTCCTATGCCGTTCCCAGGCGCTTCAACACGTTCTCGCGGAAGCCACGGCTAAGCGTTAGCTTGGTGCCGTCGCGCAGCAGGATGGAATAATCGCCATACAGCGAAGGCCGCAAGGTCTTGATGCGATCCACGTTCACCAGGGTGGAGCGATGTACCCGCAGAAATTGCCGGTGTCCCAAGCGCGATTCCAGTGACGTAATCGTTTCCCGCAGAATATGAGTGCTGGGTCCCACGTGCAGGCACACATAATTCCCTGCCGATTCGGCCCAATCTATCTCGTTAGGTTTCAGGCAAACAATTTCTCCGTCGGCCTTGATGACGATGCGCTGCGGGGCTTGCTGCCGCGATTCCAGATCCGCCAAAAGATTAAGCAGCTTCTGCTGAAAAGTCGCCTCCGACGGATGCGACAACTGCTTGCGCGCGTGTTCCAGAGCCTCTGAGAGACGCTCCTTCCCCACTGGCTTCAGCAGGTAATCCACGGCGTGCACCTCGAAGGCTTTCATCGCGTACCGGTCGTAGGCGGTGACAAAGATAGTCAGCGGCACGTGCTCTCCCTGCAGGCCCGCGATTACCCCGAAACCGTCCACCTCCGGCATTTGAACATCGAGGAAGACGAGGTCAGGCTTCTCCTGCTTGATCAGCGCGATCGCCGACTTGCCGTCGCCGCACTCGGCCACAACCTGCATGTCGGGTTCATCTTCCAGCAATCTGCGCAAGCGCTCGCGCGCCAGTGATTCATCGTCGCTAAGCAACACTCGAATGGACATCGGTGGTCACGACCTCCTCGGAACTCTCGCGGAACGGAATATGGATCTTCACGACGCAGCCTCCGCCGGGCTGGTCTTCCAGGGTCATCGTGTGTTCGTGGTTGTACAGTTGCTGCAGTCGGGCGCGGGTGTTGCGCAGTCCCACGCCCTCTCGTGGAGCCATGCCTCTGTGCCGGGTCAGCCCCTGGCCGTTGTCGCTGATCTCCATCCACAGCTCATCGAAGACCCGGCGAGTTGATATGCGAATCCATCCAGGGGCGCGCCGTGGCCCAATGCCGTGGCGAATGGCATTCTCCACCAGCGGCTGCAGGATCAGGTTCGGCACCAACGCAAACTCGGTATGTCGCTGGATATCCATTTCCACTCGCAGGCGGTCCTGGAAGCGTGTCTGCTGAATGTCAACGTACTTTTGCAGAAAAGTGAGCTCGCGGCTGAGTTGGACTTCATGCACCCCAACCGCATCGAGCGAGCAGCGCAGCAGGTCGGCCAGTTGCAGCGTCATGTGTTCGGCGGCGAGACCGTCATTGCGGGCCAGGGTGGCGATGGAATTCAGAGTATTGAAGAGGAAGTGCGGTTCCAGCTGGATCTTCAATACCTCGAGCTGCGCATACGCCAGTTGCGCTTCCAACTGCGACGATTGCAATTCGCGTTCGCGGTATTTGCCGTAATAGCCAATCGCCTGCGTGATCAGCAGGATGTACCAGTAGCGCTGAAAATCCATGAGGGCGCGTGAAAATGTGTGTGCGAGAAAGGGTGCGTGGGTCTCGGGAATCCAGGTCACTAATGGAAACAGCGATACGATCAGCGCAGCGCCTGACAACGTAACTATTGCGCTTGCAACTAAATGCAGCGGCAGCACCAGCTTCCAGCTGCTGCGATCAAAGGTAAATCGGCGGGCCAACGCGTACACCGGTGGCGTTAACAACGACCACACAAATGAGATAGTGACATTCCAGGCGAGCAACTGCGCCCAGCTCTCTGGGCTGCCCATGGACGCCGTATAGACGTGCGCCCCGGCCGCGCTCAGGAAAGCCAGCACCGTCCATAGCACGAAGCCTATGGCCCAGACGCGGCCCCACTGTTTCAGCATGGTGAGCTACCTACTCTCTGCATTGAACCCAAGACAATTCGAGACGAGCTGCACCTACGGAGTGATAGACGAAATTCAGCGGCGGATGTTTCCGAAAAATGACAAAGTTCCGCGGGAAAATATGATGGCCGTGGTTCCCCATGCACAGTACTGTCCGTTGCCGGACATTCGAGACTCAGGCCTCGGCAGGAGCGATAATGCATGTGGCGAATATGGGATACGCTATTGACGATTCCAGCGTATTTCCAAGCTGACGTTGCCCAAATTTTCGTATGCACGAATTAGGAATCGCTGCTTCCATTCTCGAAACGGTTCAGAAAGAGGCCGAGCGGCGTCCCGACGGTCGCATCACCAAAGTGGGCGTTAAAATCGGGGAACTGTCTGGCGTTGACCGCGATGCATTGCAGTTTGGCTTCGAGGTCCTGGTGAAAGACACGGAATGGGAGCCGGTGGTGCTGGACTTGGAATATATGCCGCGCGTACAACGTTGCTCCAAGTGCGCGCATGAATTTCGCATGACCGAATTCGATCCGCAGTGCCCACAATGCGGCGAATTCACCACCGAATGCATCAGCGGCGAAGAACTCGACATCGTCTACATGGAAGTGGATGAATGAATCGCATCGAAGTCGAAAAGAAGGTCCTGAACGAGAACCAGATTCTGGCCGAGCAGTTGCGTGAACGCTATCGGCGGCACAAAGTCCTGTGCATCAATTTGATCAGCGCGCCGGGCTCCGGGAAGACAGCGTTACTGGAGAGGACGTTGCAGCGGATGGACAAGGGTTCACGGGTTGCCGTGCTCACCGGCGATCTGCAAACCGAAAACGATGCGCAGCGGCTGGCCAAGTTCGGATTCCCGGTGAAGCAGATAACGACCGGTGGAACCTGTCACCTCGATGCCAAAATGATTGGCAAGCATCTTGAAGGCTGGAACCTTGAGGATCTGGATTTGCTGATCGTGGAGAACGTTGGCAATCTGGTCTGTCCTTCCAGTTACGACCTTGGAGAAGACGCGAAGATTGTTCTGCTGAGCACAACCGAGGGTGAAGACAAGCCGCTCAAGTATCCCTCGATCTTTTTCAAGTCGGAGCTGATGTTGCTGACCAAGATCGATCTACTGCCCTACGTTCCCTTCAAGGCGGACGTGGCGCGAGAGAATGCGAGGCGTGTCCATCCTCAGATGGAAATCATCGATGTCTCCAGCACCACGGGAGAAGGCCTCGATCGCTGGATGGAATGGCTGCGCGCGCGCCAAGAGCGGGTCGCCGGCTGAAGAAGAGCTTCTTCTGGAAGGCCGCCTGATTCGCAACTCGCGTGATTTAGGCACCCTAAATGGAAGATGGGCTGACGGAAGCCAGCCCAGTTTCTTGCGCTCCCAATGGAGGATATTGTGTAGCAACTATTGAGGAGTTAGTCCCGCGTCTCGACTCCCGGTTGCATCGGGAGCGACGCCTCTCGGGTCGGCACCGACTGCCGCATCAGGTCTGATGGATTTGGGGTTGTCGCCGACTGTTGCATCCGGTCGGATGGACCTCGGGTTGTCCCCAACTGTCGCGTCGGGTCGGATGGATCTCGGGTTGGAGCCGACAGCCCCATCGGGTTCGATGGACCTCACCGAGTCGGGACTGATGGATTTCGGGTTAGTGCCTATGCCAACGTTTGACGGTACGGTCTTGGCGGGGGCTCCTATTCTTATGCCACCCGGGTGTCCAATGTTCGAGCCAATACCGGTTGCACCAGGAAAGGTTCTAGTTGCGTTGGGGCCCATTCCGGTATTGCCCGACGCTCCCATAGGACGTCCTATGCCACGCTGGGCAAAGCACATGCCAGTCAGCAGGCCCAACAACATGCCACAAAGGATCAGTTTTTTCATATTGTCCTCCGCTGATCGGTGTCTGCGTGCGGCCAGTCAACCAGAGGGCTACCGATCTAGGGGTGCCACTACGATTGAAGCCGTTATGCACCCTCGGAATGGTGATGCAATGATTATTCCAAAAAAACGCGAAGCAAACACGGAAGTTATACGGCGCGACTAGGCATGGGGTAGGAAACTATTACCAATCCTGGGAAAACCTGCCAACGTGACGCTGAAAGCTGACAACCAGATAAATGCTGTGATCGAGCCGATCGTCGCCAAAAATGGGGTCGTTCAGCCACCGGGAATCCCAGAAGCTGCTGAGCAGTGGCTCCCTTTCAGTATTTCCTAAGCACTCCAATCACTCTTCCCTGTACCTGCACTGACGCGGCGGGAACGATGATGGGCTGCATGGCAGCGTTAGAAGGTTGCAGGCGAACTTGCTTGCCCTCAACGTAGATTCGTTTCAGGGTAGCGTCACTGCCATTCACCAGAGCGACAACGATCTCGCCGTCGCGCGCCACGTTCGTCTTCTCCACCAGGACATAGTCGCCGTTCACGATGTGTTCGTCTTGCATGCTTTCGCCCGTAACCTGCAGTACGTACACGTCTTTCGAGCGGGTGAAGTCTGCCAGCGAGATAGACTCGGGATTCTCCATCGCCTCCAGCGGACGGCCGGCGGCGATGCGTCCCATCAGAGGCAAACTCATGCCGGAGCCGGCCGCGGCGGCCGCTGCCACAGCGAGCGACTGCTTCATTCGTCCACGTGGCTTTAGCAGATCGATGGAACGGCTGCGATTGTAGTCGCGGCGCAGCAGTTCCTTCTGCTCCAGGTTGGTAATGTGTTTGTGCACGGTCGCCAGCGAGCTGAGGCCGAGACCCTCGGCGATCTCCTCGAAGGACGGCGAATAGCCGTGCTTGTCGACGAACTCGGAGATGAAGTCGTAAACCTGTTTCTGGCGGCGAGTGAGCGCCATAGCTGTACGCTGCCTCCGTTAGCATTGTCAGCGAACAAAAGGCGAAAAGTCAACAGGGAAGTTGATCTTGCTGATTTAGTTTCGAGATACCTGCTGTCGCCGCGAGCGCCAGCCAGGCGACCAGCATGGCGAGTTTCTCGTCCTCTCGCCACGGAGGACCGATGCTGCGACCAATTGACGAAAGGTGCCGGTCGAGTGCTTCCTGGGAAATTTGGAGCTTGTCCAGGGAACGGGAGAGCAGTTCTTTTTCCTTCACTGCGATGACTTGCAATCCATGATGCTCGCAAGCGTCCATGACCACGTTCCGAAAGAACTCGCCCTCGGCGCTATGAATCAGAGCATGAGAGGCAAGGATGACAGCGAGTATTCCAAGAGGACGTCTGGAAGCGAGAAGCACTCCACAATGGGATACCTCCAGACCCTTCTCGCTCGTGTCATGAATGCAATCGCCGATAGCTGTTCTTGCCAACGAAACAGAGCTGTTGGTACAGCGCAGTAAGAATTGTTCCGCTTCCTTCAGTTCCAGTTTTTCGGCGGCATGATAGGGCTGCTTCGAGCCGGGAATCTCGGGAGTAGCCATTTCGATACGCCATCGCCCGGTCACCTCCGGTGCGGTTAGGGATCCGGAAACAGCCACTACCGCCGCCCACCCGGAATGGACGCGGAAGCCGAGTGCCGCTGGCACCAGTTCCGGCGGCATAACTACGCTCCGACCTTCATCTCGCTCAAAATCTCTTCCACTGCGGCAATCCCCTTGGTCAGCTCTTCATCGGTGTTGTAGAAGTGCGGCGAAAAGCGCACACCCGCCTTGGGTCGATAATCCACCAGCACCTCGCGCTTAAGGAGTTCGGCGCAGACCTGTTGCGCGTTGGGCATGTCAATTGACACCGTGCCCGCGCGACGGTCGGGATCGCGCGGCGTGTTTACCCGCCACCCGTGGCGATCGGCCATCGCTATGAGCTGCGCGGTCTGCCGCTTCGACTTTTCGCGGATATTCTCGACGCCTGCTTCGGCGATGATCTTCAATCCCGGCTGCGCAACTTTCAGCGCGGGAATGTTAGGCGTGCCCTGGGTGAAGCGATAAATGGTTGGCGAATAGCGTGTGGGGCCGATCTCGAAGCCGAAGGGATTTTCGTGTCCGTTCCATCCCGTGAATGTCGGCTCCAGCTTCTTCGCCAGGTCGGGACGCACATAAAGGTATGCCGTGCCCGGGCCGCCGCACAGCCACTTGAGCACGCCGCCGGTACAGAAGTCCACATTGAGTTCTTGCACGTCGAAGGGCAGCGTACCGGTGGACTGGAAGGAATCGAGCAACACGTAAGCGCCCACGCGGTGCGCCTTTTCCACGATAGCTTCCACATCCTGGATGAACGCGCTGCGAAAGATGACATGCGAAATGGGGACAATGAGCGTCTCCTCGTCAATCGCCGCAAGCAGGCGGTCGGTGTTGACATGGACGCCGTCATCGGTGGGCACCATCTCGACGCGAGCGCCACGCGACCGTTGCGCCTCCCAAAAGTACATCACGGAAGGGAAATTCAAATCCGTATAAACGACTTTGTTGCGGCGGCCGCTGAAATCGAGGCAGGAGGCCACGGTCGCCTGGCAGGTGGTCACGTTCTGCAGACATGCGACCGAACCCGCAGGTGCGTTGAACAGCGCGCCGATCTGGTCACCGACCTCGACCGCCAGCATCCACCATTCCTCTTCCCACGCGCGGACACCGCGTGTGTTCCACAAGTCCGTGTACTGCTTCAGCGAATCTTCGACACCGCGGGGCATGGCGCCAAGCGAGTTGCTGATGAGATAGGTGGTACGTTCGAGAATGGGGAACTGGGACCGGAAGCGCAGAAGTTCGTCAGGCATGAAGAATATTGTAGGGGAAGAGCCGGTGTTGCGGGAGGTGACTGCAACTTACTGCGGAAAAAGCCAGGAGAATTGGCAGCGCGAGAGCGTTAATTCAGCTTGGCATATTCAGCTTTGGCGGCAGGGAGGATGGGGACGTCGGAGTCGGCGTCTTTCCAGAGGGTTAGGAAGTCCTGATACGACTTGCGGGCGGCTTCTTTGTTGCCCATCATCGCCTCGGCGCGCCCGAGCTGCAAATGTGCCAGGGCACCAAAAACGAAATTCCCTACGATTCCCCGGTGGTCAAGCACCTTTTGGAATTCTGCCGCGGCCAGCTGGCCTTGGCCGGTTTGAAGATATGCCAGCCCGCGAAGGTACACGGGATACAGACTCCCCAGAAAGTGGATACCAGCCGAGGGACTGCCCAATTCATAGGGAGTGGAAACCTGTAAAATTTGTATTGCCTGAATCCCATTGTTCTTCCCAATCTCAATCGCCGCCTTGATAGCTGGGAGCGAGTAGTTCTGCATCCTCGTGTCCAGTGGCCGATCATGATTTAGCTTGTCGGCCAGCTTGCGGGCATGCGTTGCATCACCAGCGCGCGCCAGCGCAAGGGCGGCTTTTACCTGCACATCAGGCTGAGTGCTCAGCGCCAACACCTCTGCCGCCAACTGGCGCGCCCGCGCCAGACTACCAAGCTCGACTTCCCGCAAAGCTTCATTCGCCCTCCAGTCCGCCGCCCTGTCGAAAGCTTCGGCGTGCTTTGCCGACTGCACCGCCTCCTGCGAAAACTGGCGTGCCTCGGCGAGTCGGCCATAGTATGCCTCGGTGTCGGACTGGGCAGACAGGAGCGAATCCTCAGCGTCCGGTTTGCCCATGGCCCATGCCAACTGTTCGTGCATGGCCGCATTGTCACCCCGCAGGAAGGCCAGTGCATATCTCGGCTCGCGTAAGAAGGGACCATCTCCTTGCTGTTGATTGAGGAGGGATTGGGCGTCATCGAACCGGTTTAAACAAGCGTAAACACCTATCAGGTTGTAATCAGTATGCTCCGGCGACAAGCGAATTCGTTCTTGCATTTCGATCGCGGCTTTTTCATATTGGCCTAGCGACGTGTAGAGGACACCCAGGTTGGCATGCGGTTTAGGATCGTCCGGGTACATCTGGATCCATTCCAAATAGGTCTCAATGGCCTTTTCTATTTGGCCAGTCACAAATCCGTAATAATGGCCCTCAATCCGCAAGCGCTCCAGGGGAATCACCCGGTCGCGCAGTTCATACGCCTTAGTGAAATTCTCAACTGCCAATCCGTTCTCGCCAAGATTGAAATAAGCTACTGCCAGAGCATCGTAGGCGAGAGCAAAGTTCGGATCTAGCTCTAGCGCATGTTTAAGCAGCGGGATGGCTGTTCCGCCCTGGTTCTGCATCTTCTGGGCTTGAGTGAAGGCCTCCAGCGCTTCCAGCGACGAGGTTGTGGCCTTTTCCAGCGGAGTGTTGAACTTCTCCATCGAGGGCGCTGATTCTCCTAGTTTCTCGCGCAACTGGCTGCTTGCTATCCCAAGCGCCTTCACTACCCGATTGCGGTTTTCCGCCTCCGCGTCGGCACTCGCAATCGTCTCCCCGGTGCGACAGTTCATGGCCTTCAGAGTAATCAGGTAGTGATCTCCGATGGCGGCGATCGAGCCTTCCAGCAACACCCTGCTGTTGTTTCGCAAGCAGACTTCTTCTGCCACTTCCTTGGTCACTCGCTCATTCGCAGGGCGGTTCATCAGTTTAAGCGTTTCACTTACCTTGCGGTCGGAGAGCACTGTCAGAAATGGCGACTGCTCCAACTGGATATCCAGCGCCTGCTTCAGCGTATCGTCGTAGACGGCATCGCCAGTCGAGTTGACGAAATCCGCCAGAACAATGGTCTCTCTGTTCTTCGGCCCGTTGACTTTCCGTGTACGCCAGTAAAGGCCCCCGGCAATCAGCGCGATCACAACCACTGCGGCTGTCGCCAGCAGAGCCCAGCGGCGGCGTGGGCCTTTTGCCTCCCGTCCGTGCTTGATCCTCTCGAGATCGGAACGGATCTCCGCAGCTTTCTGATAGCGAAGGTTGCGGTCCTTCTGCAGGCACTTCTGGATGACCTCCTGCAAGTCCGCAGGCACTTCGGGATTAACGTCCGCGGGAGGCGTCGGCGCGTTCTTCAAGATGGCATCCTGCAACGCCGCCGAACTGTCGCCACTGAACGCCCGTTTGCCAGTCGCCATCTCATACAGAACCAGGCCGAAGGAAAACAAGTCGCTGCGCGCGTCCAACGGCTGCCCCTTGACTTGTTCCGGCGACATGTATGCCGCAGTACCAGCAGCTCTAGCGGGCGGATGGTCCAACGCATCCTTGCCGCCGAGTTCGGCAGGTCTCGCTTGCACTCCGCTGGGCACGAGGGCCAGCTTTGCCAAGCCGAAGTCCACAATCTTGGCGACGCCCTTGGTGGTGATGAAGATGTTCGCCGGCTTGATATCACGGTGAATGATGCCTTGTTCGTGCGCCGCCTCCAGGCCGCAGGCAATTTGGGTTGCGATATTCAGCAACCGATCAAGGGACACCTGCGCTCCCGAAGGGTCCTTCAACGCCCCGGAGGCCATGCAGTCCCGCAAGGTTTGTCCTTGCAGCAACTGCATCACGATGAAAGGGCGGCCCTCGTGCTCTCCGAATTCGTAGATGGAACAAATGTTGGGATGATCCAAAGATGAAGCGGCGCGCGCCTCCCGCTCGAATCGCTCCAGTGCCCGCGGATCGTTGCCCACCTCCTCGGGGAGAAACTTGAGCGCCACGGCCCGGCCCAGCTTCAGATCCTCGGCCCTATACACCACCCCCATGCCGCCGCCACCCACCACCTCCAACACGCGATAGTGCGAAACTGTCGTGCCGGTGAGGCCGGTGGGCTCAAGCTGTAGCTGCACTCCAGTCCCGTCGTGGCTGCTCGATACCACTCCGGTCCCAGACGGATCGCCTGCTGTGGAATCAAGCCGCACCACCGGCACCATCAGCCGATAACCGCGGCGGGCGACGGTCTCGATGTACTTGGGATTGTCAGCGGAGTCGCCGAGGGCGACCCGAAGCTTCTTTATGGCTGCGTTGATGCTGTGGTCGAACTCCACCACGGTGTCGTTGGGCCAAAGCTGCTGCTGGATTTCTTCGCGCGTGGTTATCGCGCCCGCGTTTTCGAGGAGGATTCGCAGGATTTGCAGCGGCTGCTCCTGCAGCACAATTCTCTGGCCAGACTTGTGCAGCTCTCCCGACTTCAGATCGAGTTCGAAGGCGCCGAATCGAAGGCGAAGTGGCAGTGTGTTTTTCATCTGGCTTTAATGATTGTGGCGAAGTTTACACCGCAATAGGACTACTTCCAAAGAAGTTTGTGATCTCCCGCGAAGTTCAATCCTTGCGCAGTCAGCAAAAACTGAGATGCACCTCAGCTAACCGCTTGTGGAATGAATCTGTTATCCAGATCACCGATAAATCACCGTTGGATGACTCATAAATCACCGCTGGTGCATTGTCTTCGCAAGTCAACTAACG
Source organism: uncultured Acidobacteriaceae bacterium (assembly GCA_963709045.1). GTDB lineage: Bacteria > Acidobacteriota > Terriglobia > Terriglobales > Acidobacteriaceae > Bog-257. Next base: position 171,286 of record CAVPUX010000002.1, read on the forward strand.
CACACTCGGCACAATTGAACCGGATTAAGGGAATTCGGTTCGCCGGGCGGTGAGCTCTCTGGACCGCAGAACAACCGGCGACGATCCCCAGCTCAGATGGTCGCCACAACCGTGGCCACAAACTGGTCACCATAGAAGGAGAACACAACCATGAAGAAAAACATGTCTCACTCGCTTCCATACATAAACGAGCGGTCCCAGCTCGAACAAGGAAGTCTAGGCAACGCAGAGGGCTCAGGTCGAACAGCTCCGTTCGAAACGGTTCTGCGCTTTAAGCGCAGATTACTAAGTTTTCTCGGAGCTCTCGTGCTGTCCCTGGCGCTGCCTCATGCAGCCTTGGCCAGCTCCAACCTCGTTCAGAACGGTGGGTTCGAGACCGGCGACTTTACCGGCTGGAGCCTATCGGGAGATACGGGATCGGCTTTCGTTAGCAATAACGATCCGCATAGCGGACAGTTTGCGGCGAACTTCGACCCTGTGAACGACTTTGTTTACCTGAGCCAGGATCTACACACCACACCCGGAGTGGATTACAACCTGATCGCTTGGACGGGGTGGATTGACATTCCCCCTGACATCTGGCAAGTGTACTGGAATGGTCAGTTGGTCCTCGATCAAGAGAATTTCACCTCGTATCCCTGGACGGAGACATCAATTAACAATCTCCTTGCGACATCCGGGCAGACCGAGTTGACATTCGCTTTCCTGATGACGGACAGCCAGTCTCTATGGAGCCTGGATGATGTCTCGGTGACACCGCAGACCACTCCCGAGCCCGGCAGCATCCTGCTACTGGGATCAGGAATTCTGGGAATCGCTGGGATACTGCGTCGCAAGTTAGTAGGATAGTCCGACGCAACAACTGAACCTGTTGAGCCGCTCCTCGGGGGGCGGCTCTTTTTGTGAAAGACAACGCATAACAACCGCGCGCTGCCGGATCTGCCCTCTTAATATCTACAGCCAGTGGTTTTCCGCCCTCAAGGGAGGAGATGTGCAAGTGTCGGTAAAACCGGGAAAGCAGGACCTGAGAAGCCCGGTTGGCCTGATGAAAGAGATGAACTTGCTACTGGCCAGCCTCCGGCGCGTAGAAGTACGCATCGAGCCGCAGACGATCATAGAGTTCTTGAATGGAAGAACCGCCTCGCCGAATACAACGGTGGCCGCATGCCGGAGAACATTATTCCGCCGGACGAGGAACGGAACCATTATCTCGTCTCTTGATGGCGCCAACCCGCAGCAAATGCCAACTTCATTCGACGACTTAGGCGGTGGCCTTCCGCGATCCCGCTATCAGCAACACGACTCCAGCGGCACACAATACGCCTCCGATTGCCGGAGACAGCTTTTCATCACGGTGGGTCGTGATGCCCACGGAAGCATCTCCGACTGTGACGCCGCGGGAATGGCTGGTGGGAAATGGTACAACGAACGCCAGAATCCCCAGCACGAGTACAACAATTCCGATTACAGCCAACGGACGCATTCATCCTCCATTCAGAGTTGGTCTTATTTTCACAAATGTGTCATCCGATACAGCGCCGCGAGTTTGCGCCCGCAATTGACGCGGTTCTCGGCGAAAGTCGCGGACGCTGCTACTCCCACATTTGTGAAGTCGCCTCCGGTAGGATGCATTTACTGCTTGTCCGTATGCCCGGCCGGGCGGCGCGGCGCATTCTCTTTCGAACCCACCTCCAGTAGGCGCTTGGTCATCAGAACTAGCCCCAGGATCTGCGTCCATTCTGAAACAATGTTGCCCACCACTTGTCCCCACCGACTATTCGGACGCATTGCGCTGAACGCGACCACCCAGCCGACGCCTGTAACCAGCAAAAACAAAGTCAGGGAATGTTCACGGATGAATTCTCTGATCGCCGACGGCAGCTTGCCTGTGGGCTGCTTGCTCTCGGCGGAGCCCTTCTCATACAGGTACTTGGTCATGACGACGGTTACGACGACCCCCGTCCAGTCCGCGATGGCGTTGCCAAAAAACGAGCCGAAATGGCTGTCGGGGTTCGATAGGCAATAGAGCACGATCAAGAGCAGCACCACTCCCAGAGCCGCCAGGCTCAATGAGTGCTTTTGCAGGAATTGTTTCAAGGTAGGGGATTGCTTCATGGAGTTACTGTACTAAAGGTTGCTTCCCCAATCGCCAGCGGTTGTTGGCATGGTCTTTCATTCTGGGCGGGGTCACAACAGTCCGCTGCAGTCGGAGGCAGCGACCCTTACTCTGCTGCGACGCGCGCCAATACGCTATTCTTCGGAGATGGACGTTTTCGCCCTCACTCGCAAGCTGATCGACATCGAGTCAACCACCGGCCAAGAAGCGGCAGTAGCGGAAGCACTTGCCGGCGAACTAACGCAGCTCGGATACAACGTCGAGCGCATGCCGGTCGAGGGTGATCGCTACAACCTATGGACGACGCACCCCGACCATCCCCGGCCATCCCTTGCGCTTTCCACTCACATGGACACAGTTCCGCCCTTCGTGGTTTCCTCCGAGACCGGTGACCGCATCTACGGACGCGGCTCCTGCGATGCCAAAGGGATCATCGTGGCGCAAATCGCGGCCGCCGAAAAACTTAAGGCTGAAAATATTCACGTGGGATTGCTCTTCCTGGTCGGCGAGGAGCGCGACAGCCAGGGTGCGCAGACCGCTAATCAGCAGCCGCGGGGGACGAAGTTCCTCATCAATGGCGAGCCTACCGAGAACAAACTGGCGGTGGCGTCGAAAGGCACGCTACGCGTGGAGGTGGCCGCACGCGGCAAAATGGCGCATTCCGCCTATCCCGAACTGGGCGACTCGGCAATTGAGAAGCTGCTGGATGCCTTGGAGGATGTCCGGCGACTGAAGCTTCCGGTGAACCCCAAGGCTGGTCCGTGCACCATGAATATTGGTCTTATCGAGGGAGGACGCGCGCCCAACGTTATCCCCGACGAAGCGCGCGCGCATCTACTCTTTCGCCTGGTCGGGCCGGCGCAAGACTTACGCCGACAGATAACAAACGCCGTTGCCGGCAAAGCCGAAGCCGAATTCAAGCTCGAGATCCCCTACATGGAGTTCACCACCGTGCCCGAAGTCGAGACCATGGTTGCGGCCTTCACCACCGATATTCCCGCGCTGACGAATTGGGGCAGGCCACTGCTTATTGGCCCCGGCTCCATACATGTCGCCCACACCGAGGGCGAGTACATCGAGAAGCAGCAACTGCTCGACGCCATTGACTTGTACGCCCGCATCGCGCGCGAGCTTCTTTCACACAATTGAAACGATCGTCGGTCTGCCGAGGAATCTCGGTTCTCTTATGAGCATCCAACACAAAACCGAATGCAGTGCGAAATCATTTAATCGATTCGAGAGGAAGATATGAAGATCGCGGTTCTTGGCAGTGGCAATGTAGGAACAGCCTTGGGAGATGGTTGGAGCGCCAAAGGACATCAGGTAGTTTATGGCTCGCGCTCACCTGAAAAAGAGTCGGGAAAGGACCGGAAATTCGGGTCCATCGCCGATGCAATCGCGCAAAGTGAAGTGGTGGCGCTCGCGGTGCCTTGGGACGCCGTTGAGTCAGTGCTCAGTTCAAACGATCTTTCGGGCAAACTGGTGATGGATTGCACCAATCCCATCACTCCGAGTTTCGAGCTGGCGGCGGGGACGACCACCTCGGGGGGTGAAACCGTCGCCAGGTTGGCAAAAGGCGCACGTGTGGTGAAGGCTTTCAATACCACCGGCTTCGGCAACATGCGCAACCCGAAGTTTGGCGCGGTCAACCTCACCATGTTTTATGCCGGTGACGACGCGGGCGCCAAAGCGATCGCCAACCAACTCATCAACGACATCGGATTCGATCCCGTCGATGCCGGCGCGCTCAAGATTGCCAGGTATCTGGAGCCGTTGGCAATGCTCTGGATCAACCTCTCGACGACGATGGGGCGCGACATCGCGTTCCAGCTCATTAAGCGGTGACCTGACCGATGGTCCGAACCCACTGCCAGACGGAGTTTTTCTACGGCGTGATCTGGAAGACAACGCCGTCGGAGTAAAGCCCACCCGTGATCGTAGTTCCGTAAATATTTCCGCTGGCATCGACTAGCACGCTGCCAACCGGGTCAGCTCCATCATTTTGTGCCATGAAACTGTACAGGCTTAGGAAGGTCCAGCCGCCTGCCCCTGATCTCAGCTCGAAGACGCTACCAAATCCATCAGCTCCACCTGTGAAAGTCGAACCATACAGGTTACCGTTATGAAGCGTCGGAGCGTCAAAGGGAGTGTAGTAATTAGGAAGTTCGCTTAACACGCCGAAGGTCCAGCCGCTACCTGACGGAGTCAATTCGAACGCTACACCGCCATAGGGAAGCGTGGGGGAACCTTCGGCTAACCCATACAGACCGCCCGCGCCGTCAAAGATCAACCCGGCTGGGAATGCACCATCGTTAAGTCCTGAAAAAGCGTGTAGCGTGTTTTCCGTCCATCCTGAACCCGACGGCATCAACTGATAAACCGTGCCGTACAAATATGCTCCGTTGTTATCGTCAGTGCCGTACAAATTGCCGTGCTGGTCGAAAACGACCCCCGCGTTCGGAGTGTCTCCATCGTTGCCTCCAGTGAAGCTGTAAACCACCGTTTCCGACCAGTCGTCGCCAGATGGCGTCAGCTCGAAAACCACACCACAGCCTAGACTTCCCCAGAAACAAGCGGGATCCGCAATACCGCCCGCTTCCGTTGTTCCGTAAACGTTACCGGCCTGGTCGAAAGCCAGGTCACCCGGCCCCGGATTCGCGCCGTCGCTACCTCCGGTGAAGCGATAGAGTACCGTCTCGGTCCACGTACAAGAGTTGCTGCCGCAAGCGTGAGCCGGAGGTGTGAGTTTGAAAACCGTGCCGAACCCGGTTCCCGTGTTGGATGACTCATGCCCGCCGTACTCGGTGGTGCCATAGAGGCTGCCATCTGGTCCGAACAAAACCCTGGCGTTCGGCTCCGCACCGTCGGTCACGCCCTGGAATTCGTAAATCGTGGTCAGCACCCATTCAGAGCCCGACCGCGAAAGCTTGAACACGGTGCCGCAGCCGCTACCTTGCTGGCAGCCGTGGTTACCTCCGTACGACGTTGTGCCATAGAGGTTTCCCTCTGCATCCGCCGTCAATCCAGCAGAGGGATAGTTCCCATCGGCTCCCGAAAACGCGTGGATAACGGTGTATGTCTGAGCGTGGGCCGAGGTCACCACAATCAGCAGAAGAGAAATCGCCAGCGCAGCGCCTGTCGCTGATGACTTGTTCTTGAAAATCCAACTGTAACGTCGTTCTTGGTACGAGCATGTACTTTCTCCCAGTCCGGGCGGTGGACTAGATGAAAGCCGCTCATAACAGGTTGGCCGTGTCCGATAGTTTTTGCGGCAGGGCCTCCATTAATTTTTTGCTATGCCGATCTTTCTTCATAGCGCACAATGGGCGACGCACCCATGCCAACTAAATCGTTTGCCAGAAGTCAGCCCAAGAAATCTTCCACGACCGCGGTCGCTGGCTATCGCGTCAACCGTGGAGTTCCACTTCCCCTGGGCGCAACCTTGCGCCGCAGCGGCGTCAACTTTGCCATCTTCTCGAAACATGCGACGTCCTGTACGCTGGTTCTCCTACAGCCCGGAGCCGAGCATCCATTTGTCGAATTCCCCCTCGATCCGCACTCCAACCGCACTGGCCAGGTGTGGCACGCCTTCGTGGCCGGGCTGGATTCCGGCATGCAATATGGGTACCGCTTTGACATGCAGCCGAATCCTGATCCGAACGTGCATCGCTTTGACCCTTCGCATGTGTTGCTCGATCCCTACGCCCGTGTGCTCTCTAATGGTGGTGCATGGGGGCAATATCCGGCCGGGAAACGGCCTTATCGCAACAGCGTGGTGACAGAGAACGATTTCGATTGGGGTGACGACCAGCCGCTCAACATACCCCTTGTTGACAGCATTATTTACGAGGCGCACGTCCGCAGCTTCACTGAACATCCGTCTTCGGCGGTCGCACATCGCGGGACCTACGCCGGACTCATCGAGAAGATTCCCTACCTCAAACAACTGGGAATAACAGCAGTCGAGCTTCTTCCCGTCAACGAGTTCGAGGAGAGCGATACGAATCGGGTCAATCCTGTTACTGGCGAGCCCCTGCTCAATCTCTGGGGGTACCAGCCGACAGCGCTTTTTGCTCCTAACGCCGCCTACTCATTCAACCGCGCCGATGGCGAGCAGATTCGCGAGTTCAAGCAAATGGTATGCGACCTGCATAAAGCGGGAATCGAAGTCATCCTCGACATGGTGTTCAACCACACGGCGGAAGGCGACGAACACGGGCCCACGTGGTCGTTCCGTGGAATTGATAATTCCACCTACTACATCCTCGATCCCGAGACCGGCAAATATGTGAATTTCACGGGTTGCGGCAACACCGTGAACTGCAACAATCCCGTGGTGCGCGACTTCATTGTTGATTGCCTGCGCTACTGGGTTATGGAAATGCACGTGGACGGCTTCCGCTTCGATCTCGCCTCCGTTCTCGGGCGTGGTATGGATGGCCGAGTGCTGAAAAACCCGCCGCTGTTAGAAAGTCTGGCCTACGATCCGGTGCTTGCCGATACCAAGCTCATTGCCGAAGCGTGGGATGCCGCCGGACTCTACCAGGTCGGCACCCTTCCTTCCTGGGGACGATGGGCAGAGTGGAATGGCATCTTTCGTGACGATGTACGCAAATTTGTGAAGGGCGACGCCGGCATGACCTCGGCGCTGGCGACCCGTCTGCTGGGCAGTCCTGACCTCTACGAAACCAGCGCTCGCGAACCGTACCACAGCATTAATTTCGTCACTTGCCACGACGGCTTCACCCTCAACGATCTGGTTTCGTACAACGAGAAACACAATCTTGCCAACGGCGACAACAACACCGACGGCAGTGACGCCAACTATAGTTGGAACTGCGGCGTTGAAGGTCCGACCGACGATCCCGCCATCAACGAGCTGCGCGAGCGTCAGCGCAAGAACTTTGCCGCCATTTTGCTGTTCTCCCACGGCGTGCCCATGATTCTGGCGGGCGACGAAGTTGCACGCACACAGCAGGGAAACAACAATGCCTACTGCCAGGACAACGAAGTAAGTTGGCTGGACTGGCGGATGACCGAGAGCCATGCCGGTTTGCTGCGCTTCTTTCAGCAGATGATTGCCTTCCGCAAGCGCTGCCCGTTACTGAGGCGCGACAGCTTTCAGCTTCATGGCGAGGGCAACTTCCACGTTAGCTGGCATGGCGTGAAATGTTTGCGACCGGACTGGGACCATGTATCGCGCACGATTGCGATGCAGTTGACGCAATTGCACTCAGACGGTTCTCGCGACGACGTGCACTTCATCGCCAACGCGTATTCCGGCGACCTCGAGTTCGAGCTGCCGCAGATCGGCGACCATGAGTGGTTCCGCTTTGCCGATACCGTCCTGGCTTCTCCGCTCGACATCGCCGAAGAGGGTTTGGAGTTCCCCTTGCTGTCGCAGGAGACCTACCTGGTGAAGGCACACAGCGTGGCAATCTTCGTCGGCAAGTAAGCTCGACAATACTGCGGATTAATGACCCGCCCCAAGTGCGATTCCTCAATAAGACGTGTTCTTGAAAACGAATCAGTAATCCAGTTCGGCTGGCCGCCCGGTCAGCCGTTCGATGCGCTTGGCGATTGGTGGGTGGGTCGAGAACAGGTTCGCAAAGCTCACGCCACTGAGAAGCGGCGCGACGATGAACAGGTGCGCATTCGACGGTGAAGCCTGCATCGGGATCCGCTTCGAATAGGCATCGAGCTTCTTCAGTGCGCTGGCCAAGGCATAAGGATTACCGGTGAGCTGCGCACCACTGGCATCGGCCTGATATTCCCGCGACCGCGACACCGCAAGCTGGATCAGGGTGGCTGCAATCGGCGCCAAAATTAACATCAGCAGGGCGACGAAGCCACCACCACCTCCGCGGTCGCGATCCTCGCGGCCTCCCATGCCCCCGAACAGTGTCGCCCAGTAGCCCATGCGGGCAAGCATCGTGATCGCGCCTGCCAAGGTTGCGGCGATCGAGCTAATCAGGATGTCGCGGTTCCTCACGTGTCCCAGTTCATGTGCCAACACGCCTTCCAATTCCTCGTCGGTGAGCAAATCCAGAATCCCCTGGGTGACAGCGACGGACGCGTGTTGTGGGTTGCGCCCGGTCGCAAATGCGTTGGGCGAATCCGTGGGAATAACGTACATCTTCGGCATGGGGATGCCGATCTTCTGGGTAAGCCGTTCGACGACTTGATAAGCGCGAGGCAGTTGTTCGCGAGTAACGGGCTGCGCCCGGTACATTGCCAAGGCGATCTTGTCACTGAAGAAATACGAACCAAAATTCATGATGACAGCCAGCGCGAACGCAATTACCATACCTCGCTGGCCGCCGAAGATTTGGCCCATAAACAGCAGGAAAAGCGTCAATGCGGTCAGCAGTAACGCCGTCTTAAAAGTATTTCCCATAGCTACAGAGTAGATGACGACGGCTGTGCCTGGTTGCGGAAATTCGATTGGTCTTTGCACCAGCGAGTTGGCCAGAAAAGACCAAAACAGGCCTGTCAAAATTGCCCCGTGGAACTGGCCACTGACAACTGGCAACCGGCAACTGTAATATTCCTCCATGCCTGAGCTCCCCATTCTTCATCCCCGAGTACATGAAGAACTGCTCCTGATCGGATTTCGTGTCGATGCCCGTCATGAGGGTCCGCAGTTCTACACCTTGTTGGCAGTGGGTGGCGATGATGAACGGCCCATTACTTCCGGCGGTCGTGTCGTATTCTTCGTTCATCCAAAGCTGGCTGCGAAGGCGCTGGCGCTCGACCCGGGCATGGCAGGGCTCGGTCCTCCGCCGGAAGCCCTCGAAACATTTTGCGATGTGGCCGAGGCGCTGTATCGGATCAACTCTCAGCAAGCTGACCCGGATGGCGTCATTCTGGACTGTCTGTTGGTCTTTGATGATCTGGTGCGCGCCACCAAGCTCCACATGCCAGATCGCTATCAAGGTATCTTGACTGAGTTGGCGGCGCGCCTGACGGAGGGCGCGCCCCTGCGAAGTATCTTTACCAACCAGTCGTTGCGGGAGCACGTGGAAGATGCGCTGCTGTGGTGCGTAGGTGCGGTGACGGTGAAAGCGTGGATGGTCACCCAGTGAATTCGGCGGTGACCCCAGATAATCTCACTCTCCTGAGCGATCGAAAATCTGATCGATCCCCCGCCTCTGCTGTTCTTTCGTATGCGATCCTCCTCGCCGGCCTACTCACCGCGAGCGCCGCCGTGTACATGGTCATCGCCAGTTACTCGAGCCTGCCATCGACCGACGGATGGGAGCAGATCGACACTGCCATGCGAGGGGTGAATCCGCTATCCCCGGCCTGGCTATGGACGCAGCACAACGAACACAGGATGGTGGTTTCTAAATTATTCCTGGCAGTCGACCTGCTTCTATTTCGAGCTACGCAGAAATTCTTGCTAACCAGCATTCTGGTAACGCAATTCCTGCTGTTGATGGTGCTGGCGTGGAGCATGCGGGTGCTCGGGGGATGGCGCGGCACCGCGTGGCGCACCGGCGTCGGCATGGCAGCCTTCTGCCTTTTTTGGCCCACCCAGTGGGAGAACCTGGTCATCGGGTTTTCGATCTGCTTCATCCTGCTCGAGCTATTCTCCACCCTGTCGTTCGTGGGACTCATGCTTTACTGGAAGCATTCCGAACGGCCTGACGACCAGTACGCATGGGTCTACCTTTTGTTGTCTATCCTGGCGGCGGTAGGGGCGACCTATTCGCTGGCGAACGGAAATCTCTTGTGGCCCCTGCTGGTGGCTGCTGCGGTGCTGCTCCGATTGCGCCGTGCGGCTTTACTGAGTCTCCTGATCACAGGAACAGTCAGCACGTCGCTGTATCTTTACGACTACCATCGTCCGCTGGGCCACGGCAATCCAGCTTCATCGATCCGGACGCCACTCGAAATCTTCCAGTACATTGCCACATACTTCGGAAGCCCATGGGTGCGGCACGATGTTCCTCTGGCGACGCTCATTGGAATCGGCGGGTTGGCGGCCGCGGTTTTCGCGCTCTTTCGCTTCCGCGCATACCTCCGAGCTGGGCGCCCCTTTCCAGTCCTGCTTGTGCTGATCCTGGTTTTTTGTCTAGGAACCGCTTTCATTACGTCATTAGGGCGGTTGAACTTCGGCATTAGGCAGGCATTCGCCTCGCGATATCACACCTTCGCGCTCTTGTTTTGGTGCTGCCTCGGCTTGTTGCTGTTGATGTCTGACTCGGTCATGACGAAGAAGCAGGTGCGGTTTCTCGTGGTCCAGATATGCATCCTTGGCATCATCGCCTGGTCGTCCCACATCACCCGCAACGACATACGCGGAGCAAGGATACGTGGGTTCCAGATCGATGTGGCAGCAACTGCAATGTTCGTCGGAGCACGGGATGACCTGCAATTCGCAAAGGCTGCCATCACCAACCCTGGGGCGGTGTCCGCTGAAGCTCAGTTTATGGAGAAGAACGGGTTGTCGGCCTATTCGGATAACGCGTATACACAAATCGGCAAGCCTCTGGAATCGGTTTACAAATTAGCTTCTCCGGCGGAGTGTGCCGGCACGGTGGAATCCATGGCTGCGGTAGTGGGGAGCGGGCAAACGCCGGCCCTCCGCGTTGCAGGTTGGGTCTGGGACAGTGAGCACCAGCGTCCTCCATCTGCGATTGTGATCACGGAGGGTGGAGTCATCACTGGCCTTGGTGCCGTCGGCGGGTGGCGTCCCATGACTTTAGTGGACAATCACTGGATCAAGGACGGCTACATTGGCTATGCCGGGTATGCGCGAATGGTAAAACAAGACACGGTGGTAAAGCTTTATGCCGTGCTACGCGGCAGCCCACAATCGGCGTGCTATTTTGCGACCGCAGAATCAGCTCAAGCGCAGTAACGAACCTACGCCCGCGGTAAGTCTCCAGACTCGGCTCACTCTGACGTGAAGTAGTCTACCGTGATGGGATTTTCGAACAGCGAATAATCGCGCGTCACCACCGTGATGCCGCTATCGGTGACGTGATATTTCTGGCGGTCCGCCTCGATGTCGTAGCCGATAACGGTGCCCTCGGGGATATCCACGTCGCGATCGATGATGGCCTTGCGGATACGACAGTGGCGCCCGACGTTTACATGCGAAAAGATGATGCTGGTGTCGATCTCCGAGTAGGAGTTCACGCGAACGTCGGGGGAGAGCACGCTGTTGCGTACTGACCCGCCCGAGATAATGCAGCCCATCGAGACGATCGAGTCATGCGCTTCTCCGGTACGTCCGGGGTCGCTGAACACGAACTTGGCCGGCGGATATTGCCGCATATGGGTGCGAATGGGCCACGCGAAGTCATACACATTGAAAACCGGGGCCACCGATACCAAGTCCATGTTGGCTTCGTAATAGGCTTCCAGGGTTCCCACATCGCGCCAGTAAAGCGCTTCCTTCCTGTTCTCGTCGATGAAGTTGAACGAATACACCTTATAGTCGTCCACCATGTGAGGCAGGATGTTATGCCCAAAATCGTGGCGCGAACTCTGGTCTTCCGCGTCTTTCAGTAGCGCAGGAATGACCACATCGGTGTTAAACAAATAAATGCCCATCGAAGCCGAAACCATTCGCGGGTTGTACGGCGAGCGCAAGTCGGTTTCCTCGGGCTTTTCCTGGAAACCGACGACTCGGCCGGTACGGTCAATCTCGACTACGCCAAAGTGCTTCGTCTCCGCCGGATCGACCAGGATGGTCGCGATGGTGACGTCCGCGCCCGAATCTTTATGCTGACGCAGCATCAGGTCGTAATTCATTTTGTAGATGTGATCACCCGACAGGACCAGCACATAGCGCGGCTGCTCGGAACCAATGGAATAGAGATTCTGGTACACCGCATCGGCCGTGCCCATATACCAGTTCTCGCTGACCCGTTTCATCGGCGGCAGGATCTCGATGAACTCTCCCAGTTCACGTCCCACTATGTTGCCCCAGCCTTCGCGGATGTGCCGATTGAGTGACAGCGCTTTGTACTGCGTGAGGATATAGACTTTTCGCAGGTCGGAGTTGATGCAGTTGGAAAGCGTGACGTCGATGATGCGGTAAATTCCGCCGAAGGTAACGGCTGGCTTCGCGCGATCGCGCGTTAGCGGATACAGACGCTCGCCCGCTCCTCCCGCCAGTAAGACTCCGAGGGTCTCTCTCATCCTGGTTACCGAAGCACTAAATTCCCCAAGGGGATTCTAAGAGCGCTTGTTTGCTTGGAGGGCTGACTGCGCCTTGGTGGCGCATGCCGACCCACAGGCGAAGTGGAATGTTAGCACACCGCTTGTGGTTCGGTACGTGTCAGCCCAGATGCCCGAACTCGACGCTACTTTTCGTCGTCGAATTTGATGTGAAGCGATTTCAGAAACTTCACATCCTGCGACGTCACATGAAAGTCGGCAGTTGAACGCTGGTCGTTTACTACGGCAGCCTGCGAGGCGTCCTCGCGCTCGTTGAACCCGATAGTCGCCTCCAGTACGAGAAATACATCATACCCATCAGACTTAATGCGAGTAATGACCTCCGCGATCTGTTCGGAATCGGAGAGCGAATTGTTAATCGCTTCACCCAGTTGTTCCATCAGGCTCTTTAGTCGTTGATCCACAATTGCACCTAGACCTTTAGCTCGCCCCCAACTACTGAGCTTAATTGATTTAGATGCTGGCCCAGCGACCAGAGTTTTGTGATCTTTGAGCGCAGACGCCCGCGACAGTCTCCCTTGTTACGGAAATCCGCTGATAAAATGAAGAGCCGGGGCATGGCGAAACCCTTGGCAGCAGCGCAACGGGAAAGGTAAAAGGCGTGTCATCCCGCAATTTCGGTACTCAGGGCCGGGCATTTCTGCGCGTTGCGGGCCGCAAAACGGGCGAGAATCGCTGGATCCGAGCGGTTTACAGGGGAAGTAGGGTTACGCTCGCGAGTGTAGGCCACGTGCTGCACGTGCTCTGGCTGGAAGTTACTGGGCTCCTGTTCCTGGTGCTTGCCGTGGTCGGCGGCGGAGCGGCCGTTCGGGAATATCATCGTCATGCTGATGGTAGGGCCGGAGTGGGCAAGATGTTCCTGGCAGCGGCATTCGCGCTGGCCTTCTTGTACTTCGGAGTGAGTTCCTTTACCAGGTCTCGCCGTAAGTCAAGAAGGTAAGCAAAAGCCTTGAGGATTGACCCGGACTGCGGCTGCCCGGGCAATTGTGACCCGCGTCATAGCATCCTCAGCCTCTCGAGTTCATACTTAAGTGTTTCTACAGATATCGAGGGCCCACTCTTATGCCCGAAGACAAACAAAAAGCAGCGGTAGCCACCAAGCTGGCGCCTGAACAAGAAACCTCCTCCCACATCAGCATTCATCCGCTCTACACGCCGGCCGACCTCGAAGGCTGGGATTACGACCGCGATCTAAACTTCCCGGGGCAATTCCCCTATACGCGTGGCGTGCAAGCCACGATGTATCGCGGACGGTTGTGGACCATGCGGCAATACGCAGGCATGGGCGATGCCGAAGAATCGAACCGCCGCTACAAGTACCTGCTGAGCAATGGCACGACGGGGTTGAGCGTAGCCTTCGATCTGCCAACACAGATTGGGCTCGATTCGGACAATCCACTCGCCATGGGTGAGGTGGGGAAAGTTGGCGTCGCTATTGACTCCATCGAAGACATGATGCGGCTCTTCGACGGTATCAACCTGGAGAAGATCTCCACTTCAATGACGATTAACGCCACGGCTTCGATTCTGCTGGCGCTTTACATCGTGACCGCGCGGCGCACCGGACGCGACGTGCGCAAGCTTTCCGGCACAGTGCAAAACGATGTGCTGAAGGAATACATCGCGCGTGGGACTTATATCTATCCGCCGGCACAGGCCATGCGCATCATCACCGACATTTTTTCGTACGCCCACGAGAACGTGCCCGAGTGGAACACGATTTCCATTTCCGGTTACCACATGCGCGAAGCCGGAAGTACGGCAGTGCAGGAGGTCGCGTTCACCCTGGCCAATGGCATCAGTTATGTTCAGGCGGCCATTGATGCCGGACTCGGTGTTGATGACTTTGCGCCAAGACTGTCGTTCTTCTTCAATGCCCATAGCAATTTTCTGGAGGAGGTGGCGAAGTTTCGCGCCGCCCGCCGTATGTGGGCACGCATCATGCGCGACCATTTCGGCGCCAAGAATCCAAAATCTCTGATGTTGCGTTTCCATACGCAGACCGCGGGTTCGACGCTCACCGCACAGCAACCAGAGAACAATATTGTCCGCACTGCGCTGCAGGCCATGGCAGCGGTGCTGGGCGGAACGCAATCGCTGCACACCAATTCCTTTGACGAAGCCCTGGCGCTGCCCACCGAACAGTCAGCCCGTATCGCCCTCCGCACCCAGCAGATCATCGCCCATGAATCAGGCGCACCACAGACGGTCGACCCGTTGGCGGGCTCGTATTACATCGAATCGCTGACCAACCAGATCGAAATTCAGGCGCGCGAGTATCTCGACAAGATCGACGCCATGGGTGGAACGTTGAAGGCCATCGAACGGGGATTCATCCAGCAGGAAATTCAAAATGCCGCGTACGAGTATCAGCAGGCTGTCGACAGACACCAAGCAATCGTGGTCGGTGTGAATGCCTTCGAATTGCAGGAGGAAAAGCCGATTCCCTTGCAGCACATCGATGAGTCTTTGGAACGCAAACAGGTGGAGCGTTTGCGAGCAGTGCGCGCCAAGCGCGACCAGGCAAAATGGCAAGCGGCACTGACGAAAGTGGAAGACACCGCGCGAAATACCGGGAATCTGATGCCTCCAATTGTAGAAGCTGTTGAGGCTAACGCTACGGTTGGTGAAATCTCCGATGCCATGCGCCGCGTTTATGGCGAATATCATGAGACGGTAGTGATCTGAGAATATGGGGTTTCGAGTCCTGCTGTTCCTACTTGCAATCGCTGCCATCGCTACGTCCCAAACTGTTGCGGTTCCAACCGCGAATGCCTCGTCCACCGATCCTAATGCCGCAATCATCTGCCCCAAAGCCAGGCAGGCCCTCGAGGCGAGCCATCAAAAGAGAGTTGTCGTGCAAATGATCGTAAACGCCGACGGATCGGTGAATTGGTTCAAGGTGCTCAGCCCCAAAGGATTGCATTTGGAGAAGGACCCTGAGGTTGGCGAAGGCTTTAAGAATTCGCACTTCGATCCAGCCCACAAAGATGGTCAGCCCGTCAGGGTCCTAATCAACATGGGATTCAACTGCTCATTTGACCAGCCAGCAACCAGTTCTGAGCAACAACGTACACGCTAATATCCGTCGCTCCAATTGACGCGCTGTCCTCTTTCCGTTAGGCTTTCGCGTTCCCATGGATTGTGCCGGAGAAGAGTTTTCATGCCCGAATCATCGTCTGCCGACTCGCGTCCAGAATCACAACCCAGTAGCCAACTCTCACGCCGGGAGTTTGCACGCCGCGCGGCCGTCGCAGTCACCACCGCTGCGGTTCTGCCTGCGTCGTTGCTGTCACAGGAAACCACACCCGAGCCAGCGGCTTCTACCAATCAGCCGCCGCAGTCCACAACCGGGCTCTCGCCCGATCTCCAGGCTGAGGGCGAACTGAAGTATCAATGGATTATTCAAACGTACGGTAAGCGTCTTAGCGAAGAACAAAAGCAGGATCTGCATCGCCTGGTGATGGAAGGTCAGAAGCCGCTGGCGGCATTTCGGGCTTTTCCGCTCGAGAACTCCAATCAGCCGGCGACGGTGCTTAAATTCACTGACGTCGAGAGCTCCGAAGGGAGTCGCGACTGATGGCGATCAACGAAGATGTGCTGTACCTATCCGTCCGCGAGTTAGGTGAACGCATTCGCACCCGCCAGTTGTCGCCGGTGGAGCTTACGCAAGCCTATCTCGATCGCTGCAAGAAGTATGGCCACCAGTTGAATGCATTCGCAATGTTGATGCCCGATCTCGCTTTGCAGCAAGCTCATGAGGCTCAAGACGAAATCGACCAGGGGCATTATCGCGGGCCGTTGCACGGTATTCCTTATGCCGCGAAAGATCTGCTTGCGGTTGCTGGATATCCCACAACGTGGGGGGCACGCCCTTATCAGAACCAGGTGTTCCATGAGGATGCGACGGTCATTCGCAAGCTGCAAGATGCTGGCGCAATATTGCTCGGCAAGGCGGCAATGATTGAATTGGCCGGCGGCTTGGGCTATCGCTTCGCAGCGGCATCGGCCACGGGAGCTGCGAAAAACCCCTGGAACAGGAACTGCTGGACCTGCGGATCATCCAGTGGTTCGGGTGCAATCGTCGCCGCCGGCATGGCAGCGTTCGCCATTGGCACAGAAACCTGGGGCTCGATTGTCTGCCCTTCGGCCTTCTGTGGTGTCTCAGGATTGCGGCCGACCCTTGGCCGAGTTGGCCGCGGGGGCGCCATGGCGCTTTCTTACTCAATGGACAAGATCGGTCCCATGTGCCGCACGGCCGACGACTGCTCGCTGGTGCTGGCTGCTGTCAGCGGACACGATCCCCTCGACGCCGGCTCACTTCCCGAAGCCAAAGCCCGTTTCAGCTACACCCCTCCGCCAAAACCCATGCGCATTGCTCGAATCGAAAAAGCATGGGAGAAGCCCGATCCGGATGTGGCCGCTGCATTCGAGCAGGCGGTCGCGGTGCTGCAGCAAGGGGGAATGGACATCGGTAGCGTACAGTTGCCCGAGGGTCCCTTCGAAACCGCCGGCGGAATTGTCATCAACGTTGAAGCTGCCTCCGCGTTCTCAAAGTTGATCGAATCGGGAGAGGTGGCCCAACTCAGCGATCCACTGAGCCGCATCGGCGGCTACGCGGCGCAAACAGTGACCTCCCAGGATTTCCTCCGTGCCCAGCGCATTCGGCGCATTCTTCAACAGAAGATGGACCCGATCTTCCAGCGGTTCGACGTACTGATTGCTCCTTCGCAACCGATCGGCGCATCTCCCCTCAACGCCAACCTGGAAACTGACTTGGCATTCGCCGATCCGATCGGGGGCATCGGCAATTTGTGCGGCTTGCCGGCGCTAAGCGCACCGTGTGGGTTTACCAAAGGGGGGTTACCCATTGGAATTCAATTCCTCGCTCAAGTGCTGAACGATGACGCGGTGATTGCTACAGCTGAAATGTACCAGTCACGTACGGACTGGCACCGCAAGCACCCGCCGCTGAATTAACTCGAACTAAGGCTGGCCAATTCGGCCCGTGGTGCTCGCGGCACCCTCCTCCCGATTTTTGTCCACGGCGGGCTGTCGTTATTTATAATCGTCGCCCAATAGCTTCTCACCACATCTGAGGCGAATCATGAACTGCAAGCGTTTCGTGCTTCTCGTCCTGATGCTGCTACTGGCAGCTACCTGGGTTCCCGCGCAAACCTTTCGTGGAACGGTTCTCGGAACAGTTACGGACACCTCCGGCGCCGTGGTTTCTGGCGCCACGGTCAAGGTTCGCAATGTCGACACCGGATTAGAGCGCACCACGCAGACCAGCGCCGATGGTACTTACAGTGCTCCGGAGCTGCCCTTCGGAAAATATTCCGTCACTGTTTCCCAGAGCGGCTTTCAGACATCCGTGACCAGCAACGTTGCGGTCGATGTTGCCAGCGAGCGCCGCGTGGATGTCGTCTTGAAGCCTGGGGAGGTGGCGCAGCGCGTCGAGGTCACCGGGGAGCTGCCGGAAGTTGACACTACGAGCGCAGAACTGGGCGGCATTCTCACTTCTCAGACGATTGAGAACATCCCCGTCAATGGCCGCGATTACACCAAATTGATCTACCTCAATCCCGGAGTGGCAGGTTCGCCCGATCAAATTAGCGACTCGCCAGGTTCATTCGGTGAGTTCTCCATGAACGGCTCGCGCGGCCGGTCGAACAATTACCTGCTCGATGGTACAGACATGAATGACGGTTACCGCAATGATCCGGCCATCAACGAAGCCGGGGTATTTGGAGATCCGGCCACCATCCTGCCCATCGACGCGGTCGGCGAGTTGCATGTGCTCTCGAACTATGAGGCAGAGTACGGACGCAATAGCGGCGCCATCGTCAACATCGTGACCAAGAGCGGCACCAACCAATGGCATGGCTCTGCATTGGAGTACTACCGCAGCGGCGCATTCGGTGCCCGCAACTATTTCAACTTTGTCGGTCAGCCGAAGGACCCATTCACCAACAACCAGTTCGGCGGCGCTCTGGGCGGTCCGATCGTGAAGGACAAAGCGTTCTTCTTCTTCGACTATGAAGGTCAGCGGGAGAGTGGCGCGCAAGCCGGTCTGAGTTGTGTTCCTAACCCGGCCTTGGTTGCGCAAACCATAGCCAGCCTGGGTAGCAGCGTCAGTCAGCCCATGCTCAACTTGCTGGCTCGCAACCCCTGGCCGTCGCCCAACATCGCCGGCGCAGCAAGTGATCTGACGGGATGCACCACGCCTAACCTGGCTACGTCCACGCGATTTCTTAATAACATAGACAGTCTGATCGCCAAGGTTGATTACAATCCCAACTTGAATAACAATATTTCGGGCCGGTATTACTACGGTAATAGCAACCAGAGCTTTCCTTTTGCACAGCTGGCGGGCGGTCTTCTGCCGGGATTCAACACGGTCACGCCAACGCGCGTGCAGTTGGTCGCGTTATCATGGGTTAAGATCGTTAACTCAGCCCAAGTCAACGAAGCCCGCTTTGGATGGAATCGTTTCGCCGAGGGGTTCTTCCCGCAAGACAGTAGTTTCGATCCAGCCTCGATTGGATTGAACACGGGTACGTCCTCGTTCGATGGAGGGTTGCCGCTTATCTCGGTCGGAGGCTTTTCCAGGATCGGCGCCAGCGCCGGCGTTCCCAGGCAGCGCGTGGACACTAACTGGCACTTCATCGACAACTATTCCTGGAAAATTGGCCGCCACGATATCAAGTTCGGATATGAATTCCGCAGGACTTCGATTGCGATCGTTCAGGACTCTAATTTCCGCGGGAAGCTCAGCTTCGACGATCTCACATCATTCCTGGAAGGCCTTCCCTCAGGCGGGAGTCAGGCCGCCGGTAACACTGATCGGCATGAATACGAGAACAATCAGGGACTCTACGCGCAAGATAGTTTTCGCTGGACGTCACGTTTGACGCTGACCTTCGGCATGCGTTGGGATTACTTTGGCGTACCGGGCGAGAAGAATAATCTCTTCTATCGGCTTCTGCCTGCGAACGCTGGAACCTTGGTACAGGTGGGAGCTTCCGGCGGTCCTTCCAGTCTCTATAACCCCGACTACAACAACTTCGCTCCGCGCTTTGGCTTCGCGTACGACTTATTCGGCAACGGGACCACGGTAATCCGCGGCGGATATGGCGTTTTCTTTGATGCCTTCTCGCAGGACATGTTCCTGGGTCACATCCCCTATAACTGTACATTTTGCCCCGGACCAGCGTACGTCGGTACCGGTATCGCACCAATCTCGTTTGCTGGCGCGACGGCGGGGCCAATCACGACGGGATCGCCTGTGTATGTCAATCCGTCTCCGCTCGGCAGCTTCTTCGGCGTTGACCCCCATATACGAACTCCTTACGTCCAGAACTGGAACCTGAATATTCAGCAGGCGATCACCAACAAAATGATGTTTCAACTCGCCTACGTCGGTTCCAAGGGAACAAAATTATTCCGCTTCCGCGACATCAACCAGCCCAGCCAGGCGCAGATTACCGCCTATGACACGAGTCCGACGGGGGGCTGCGCCGGTGGTTTTACACCGCCCAATTGCCCGATCGCAGGCTTCGATAGTGGAGGCAACGTGCCTCGAACCGCATTCCCGAATTTCTTCTACGTGAACCAGGAGGAATCAACCGCGGGATCCACTTACAATGCGCTCCAGGCCAGTCTTCACGTGACTTCCTGGCACGGCCTTTCGTCCCAGGCAAACTACGTTTGGTCGCACTCCATCGATAACGCCAGCGACCTGGAAGATTTCATTCCCAATGCTTCGCAGCCTAATAACAGTTTGGATCCGCAGGCCGAGCGCGGCAATTCCAACTTCGACATTCGGCAGCGTTTTAGCTGGAACTTTGTTTATCAGTTTCCCAAGTCAACTGGGTCGTACACGAAGCTGAAGAACGGTTGGGGTTTCGATGGAGTTGCCACTGTGCAAACCGGACAGCCGTTTACCCTCAACTACAATTTTGAGGGAGACTACTCCGGTTCTGGAGAAGGCTTCGACCGTCCCCAGATCGCAGGGCCAATTCAGTACGGCAACGCTCCCAACAACTTCCTCAATCTGGCCAATTTCCAGGTTCCGTGTACGTTCGGAAACACCACTGCAACCACGTCCACTGGCGACAGCAATTGCCTTGCCGGCACTCGTCACTTTGGCAACCTTGGACGCAACTCTCTAGTTGGGCCAAGCTTCAAAGAGTTTAATTTCTCAGTCTTCAAGGACACGGCAATCACCGAGCGTGTCAACCTGCAGCTGCGTGCCGAGTTCTTTAATCTCTTCAATCATCCCAACTTCGCCAATCCGGAGTTGCCCAACTTCATCGCCGATCCGGGCGTCAATGGAATTGGGAGTAATGGTCGAGGTATCGGCTATTACGCCCTAACGGCCACCGGCGATGTTGGCATTGGGAATCCGTTCCTCGGTGGAGGCGGCCCGCGCGGAATTCAGTTCGCCGCCAAGATCACGTTCTAGGAAAGCTACGCTGGAATTAGCCGCCAGCTGTTCTGTAGATCGCAAACTGGTGGGTGCGATGTACGGGCTGCAACCAGCCCTGGCCGGCGAAAACGTTCTCGCGCACCAGATTGTGATAAATCACATAGACCTCCCGCGGTGAGTCTGTGACCGATCGGTGCAGGTTTGCCAGCACATCGCGCAGCACGTCCTCAGGAAAGGGATTAAACAGATAGAGCACGAAGGCTGCTGGAGGAAATTCAAAAGAACGGGCATCGCCGACGTGTGATTCAATGTTGAAACACTTCTGCCCTTCGCTTCGATAGCGCGCAATGTTTCGCAGCGCGATCTCGTGCAGTTCAGTAAGAATTTCAACGCCGACGATGCTCCGGAAGCCATACTCTGACGCCATGAGTAACGTTCTCCCCTTGCCTGACCCGAGATCAATAAATGTGAAGCCATCGACGGCGACCGGCATGGAATGGAGAATCTCGTGAAACAGTGCGGGCTCTGAGGGCTGGTACTGCCCTCCGGACAGCAGTTCGCGAACGCGAGTGCGCAGGCTTAGCGTGGCCCAGGTCGTGTCAACATGGTGCTCGAAGTCGTAATCGATGTCGCCGTAACGCGATTTTCGGCGGGTCGGCGTGAGGTCTCGCAACAACTGCCATACGCCAGTGGTGTAGTACTGCAACGCGCCCAATGGGCCACGAGTACGGATCGTGTTGGCGATCCACGTCAACTCAGACGATTGCTTGTCTTTGGATTGGCTTCGCTCGGCCACAGGAAGATAGTAACGGCGAGCGGCATGATGCGACAGTTCCTCCGCATCATGCCGCTGCCATCACAATTACGCGAGATCAAACAGCAGGAACTCCGCCTCGCCGTTGCTGTCGGCGCCGGTCAGTTGCAACTTAGTTTCGCCACTGATCGCGGCCCCGTCGCCCTTGGTCAGCTTGGTACCGTTCACATCAAGCTCTCCCTTGACTAGTTGCACCCAGGCATGGCGGCCCGGCCGTAATTCGAACTCCACGTTCTTGCCCCCTCCGAGCAGTGAAGCGTACACACTTGTATCCTGGTTGATCGTGGTCGAGCCTTCGCGCCCGTCATGCGACGCAATCAGCCGCAGCTTGTTCCGCTTCTCTTCCGCAAGGAAAGTGCGGTCTTCATAGCTGGGCTTCAGTCCTTCCGCCTCTGGCAGGATCCATATCTGCAACAGGTGTGCCGGTTTCTTGGACTGATTGACCTCGCTGTGCATGACGCCGGTGCCAGCCGACATGCGCTGCACATCGTTTTGCTTGATCGCTGCTCCGCGCCCCGTGCTGTCGCGATGGTTCAGTTCACCCTCGATCATGTAGGTGATGATCTCCATATCTCGATGAGGATGCATTCCGAAACCCTTGCCAGCGCTGATCCAATCCTCATTGATCACGCGCAGATCCCGAAACCCCATATGTTTGGTATCGAAGTAATCTGCAAATGAGAATGTGAAATGCGTATCGAGCCAACCGTGATTGTTGTGTCCACGCTCCTCGGACGGCCTGACGGTAACCATGATGTTCCTCCTGAATCCGACACACATAAGATGCTTTAACGTTAAAGAAAGATTCAACCCAACAAAGAGGCCTGAACAAGCCCACGGTACGGAGTAACCCTCCGGACGGTGCTCCGGCTGCTAACGACAAATCCACCGCCAGCCTTTAGAATGAGGCCCGTCGCGCAAATCGCAATGTAACTTGAGCCTCCATTACGCGGGACTCTGCGCGTAATCAGTAATCGAAACCTGTATTTAGAAAACATGGGCTCCAGGAATTCAGGAAAATACGATGCCATCGTCATCGGTGGCGGGCACAACGGCTTGGTGAACGCCGCATATCTTGCACGCGCAGGGAAAAAGGTTCTGGTACTGGAGCGCCGTCACGTCCTCGGCGGCGCCGCGGTTACGGAAGAGATCTTCCCCGGCTTCAAGTTCTCGGTGTGTTCTTACGTGGTTTCCCTGCTGCGACCGGAGATCATCCGCGACCTCGACCTTCCGCGGCACGGTCTTGAAATCCTTCCTCTGGACGGCACCTTCACGCCAATGCTGAATGGTGATTACTTGTGGCGGGTGAACGATCACGGCAAGACCATGCGTGAGATTCGGCGCCATTCCAAGTTCGACGCCGAGGCCTACGAAGAATTCGGCAAAGCCATGCTGCAGATGTGTCGCTTCGTAAAGCCGATTCTCGGGATGGTGCCACCCGATCCGACCACGCTGAACCCGAAAGACCTGTTCAAGATGCTCTTTCTCGGCCGCCGCTTCAAAGACCTCAGCGGTGAAGACAAGTACAACCAGGTGCAGCTCATGACCATGAGCGCCATCGACTTTCTGGACCAATGGTTCGAAACCGATGTGCTGAAGGCGACCATGTCGGCGTCAGGGATCATCGGCACCTTCCTAGGCGTGCGTTCGCCGGGCACGGCCTATGTCCTGCTGCACCACTACATGGGCGAGATCGACGGCGCGTTTCGCGCGTGGGGCTTCGCTCGCGGCGGGACCGGAGCCATCTCCAACGCAATCGCCGATTCAGCGCGCGAGCTTGGTGTGGAAATCAAAACGCAGATCGCGATCGCGCAGATTTTGGTCCGCGATGGTAAAGCAGTGGGCGTCGCGACCACGAATGGCGATGAGTACTACGCTTCCGTCATCTCCTCGAGCGTCGATCCTAATCTCACATTCCTGAAGATGCTCGATCCCAAGCACCTGAGCGACGAATTTCGCGACGAGGTAAAGCGGTACAAGTATCGCGGCTCGTCCGGAAAGGTAAACCTCGCGCTCGATGGCTTGCCTGATTTCACTTGTCTGCCCGGTGAGGGACATCATCTGCGTGGCGCCATCTCCATTTCACCCAGCGTGGACTACATGGAGCGTGCCTACGACGACGCGAAATACGGCAACTATTCGCGGCGACCCTACATTGACATGGTCATCCCCAGCCTCACCGATCCTTCGATCGCGCCTCCGGGTAAGCATGTGATGTCGTGCTTTGTGCAGTACGCCCCCTACAAGTTGAAAGAAGGAACGTGGGATGAGAAGCGCGAGGCCTTTGGCGACAATGTGATTGACACGATCTCCCAGTTCGCGCCTAACCTGAAGAACATCATTGTTGGCCGACAGATCGTGACACCTCTCGATCTCGAACGCGACTTCGGGCTAACCGAGGGAAACATCTTTCAGGGAGAGCTCTCCTTGGAGCAGTTGTTTTTCCTGCGTCCGGTACCTGGCTTTGCGCAATACAAGTCGCCCATTAAGAACCTGTGGATGTGCGGTTCCGCCACTCATCCGGGCGGCGGCATTATGGGCGCACCGGGACGGCTGGCGGCACTGGAGATCCTGAAGCACGCCAAGGGGAACAACTAGCGATGCCGCAGACCCACGACGTCGTAATCCTCGGCGCCGGCCACAACGGGCTGGTTACGGCATTCTATCTTGCCAAGGCTGGTTTTAAGCCCCTCATACTCGAACGCAGACGCACTGTCGGTGGCTGCGCGATCACCGAGGAATTCCATCCTGGCTTCCGCTGCTCCCGCCTTGCTCACAGCGCTGGACCGATGAGGTCTGACATTGTGAGAGATATGGATCTGGCAAAGCATGGTCTGAAGTCCTACATGCCGGATGTGCGAGCCCTGTCATTGTCGGGCGACGGTAGGCCTCTCGTCCTGTTTAGCGACATCGGAAAATCGCAACAGGAAATCGCACATTTTTCGCAGAAGGACGCAGCAAATTACGTTGAATTCCAAAAGCCTTTAGCCCGCATTGGCGAAGTTGCCGACTTGCTGATGACCATGACGCCGCCTGACCTGGAAGAGCCGGCAGCAGGTAATTTATGGGAATTGCTGAAGGCGGGCCGCAAAGTACGCGGCCTGGGCGAGAAGGACCTGTATCGCATGATGCGATGGGGACCGATGGCCGTGGCCGATCTAGTCGCCGAATGGTTCGACACGGAGCTATTACGCGGCACCATCGCTGCGCAGGGAATCTTCGGAACGTTTCTCGGCCCGTGGTCAGCGGGTTCCAGCGCTGCGTTACTCTTGCGTTGCGCATCAGACGGAAATCCCGCTGGCCCTGCATCCTACATTGTAGGAGGTACGGGCGCACTTACTGCAGCAATGGCTTCGGCAGCGACGGAAGCCGGAGCTGAGGTCCACACATCTTGCGAGGTAATAAATATCAAGGTGAAGGACAGATCTGCACTTGGGGTTGTTCTCGCCAATGGTGATGAGATCGACGCTCGGATGGTCATCTCGAACGCCGACCCGAAACGCACCCTTCTGGGGTTGGTCGATCCTCAGTATCTGGATCCTGGTTTTCTGCAGAAGCTCCAGCATTACCGGATGAACGGTACGGTTGCCAAGGTTAACCTCGCGCTTGGTGGCTTGCCGACTTTCAAGGGCGTGGTGGGTGGTGATGCCACGCTGTTGTCGGGCAGAATTCAGATTTCGCCCGAGATCGATTACCTGGAGCGGGCTTTCGATGCGTCGAAGTATGGGGACTTTTCACGGCATCCTTATATCGAGGCCACTATCCCCACGTTGTGGGACCAATCGCTTGCGCCGCCGCGAAAACACGTGATGTCCGTCTACATGCAATATGCGCCGTACAAACTGCGCGACGCGGACTGGGACTCGAAGCGCGACGTGCTGGGCGACACCGTCATTAAAACTCTCGCAGAATATGCGCCCGATATGCCCGGTCTGATCGAAGGCGTCGACGTAATCACACCAAAGGACCTGGAACAAACCTACGGTCTGACTGGCGGCCATATCTTCCATGGAGAATTGGCGCTCGATCAACTGTTTACCATGCGGCCGCTGCTGAACTGGGCGCAGTACCGGACCCCAATCAAGGGCCTTTACTTATGCGGGTCGGGCACGCATCCGGGGGTTGGGCTGACCGGGACCTCCGGGGCAAATGCGGCGAGAGAGATCATCAAGGACCTCCGCGGGTAGGCGACGGCTATCCGACAAGGCTCCGGCATCAATTGTTACTTTTTCTCTCCACTCTTGGGCTGGTTGTAAGTAAGGCCGGTGGTCTCAAACATTGTGGCTGGAAAGCCGTTGTTGTACGTCACTAACGTGATGAAGCGCTGACTGGTCATCTCCCCGTTACGATGTCGCACAATGCTGTAAGGGGTCTGAATACCTTGGATCAGGCGGTAGTTGCTGAACACCTCTGATTCGTCATCGAGCTGCCGATCGAGGGGATCGCGGTAGCTATAGGTTTTTTTCACCGGCAGGTGGGAACGCGGATCAACTGACAGCGTAACGCTATCGTTTGTGGAATTCAGGATGGTGACTTGGTCAGTGAGGTTCTGCTCGACAATTGCCGTTCCGCTATAAAGGACCATGGTGTCCGATTCGCCCAGCCATTTGCGAATCACCCACTCCAGCGAATGGTCACGGCGGCGCAAATAATCCTGGAGCTGTTGTGGGTCCTGGGTGGCAGTGCCTTTATAGGTGATCTCGTATCCTTTATCGCCAATATTGAGTTCGATCACGTCACGTTGCTTGGTCAGCTCGATGCGCTCTTTGTCAGGCCATTCCCAGAAGCGCCAAAACTCCAGGCCCTGGCCACTCGGTTGCCCATGGTAGAAGCCATACGCACGCCCTTCAGTTTTGCTATCTCGCACATTGAGGTACGCATCTCCACCGAGCGCCTTAATCATGGCGTTGAGAATCTGGAGGGCTTTCTGCACGCTGGGATCTTTGGTCGAAGCCAAGTGGGCGGTGGGCCATGTGGCGGGAGCGGCCAGCGTCTCTGCCGGCAAGGCTGGTTTTGCGGCCGTTTGAGCGAGGACAGACGTCGCCAGCAGGACAAAGAAGCTGTATATCGTAACTATGCGCATGGGTTCTAGAGCAGTTTCGAAATTTCGGTGATCGCTCTAGCCGATTGTAAACACATTCTTGCGAAGCCCGCTCGCGCCGATGTAGAAAGGGCCGCGGAGGTCGTCGAAGGGCAGTCTCTCACTTCTGCGCGACTAGCGCCTTGGCCCGCACCAATTCCGGCCGGTCAGAATTCGCGTCTGCGCAGTTCTTTAGCAGGGTCGCGTAGTAGGTCGCAGCCTTCTCGGTCTCGTGGGCCTGGGTGGCAGCCTGGGCTGCGCCAGCCAGTGCGTTGAAACGGTTGGGATCGATCCTCATCGATTTCTCGTACTGCGCCAGTGCTTCCTCGGGGCGATTGAGTTGCAGCAGCATATCGGCCAGCATCTCCCGCGCGGGCAATTCCACCTCACCCTTGCCGATGGCATCTTGCTTGTCAGCAACCGACTTCAGAAGCCCAACGGCCTCTTCATCCTGCCCATTGGCGAAGGCCAGCCACGCTGTAGCTTCGTCACGATTTGTGCTCATGCCATCCACTGCAAAAGGCTTCTCGCTCTTGCGAGTGGCTTCGATCATGGCATTGTACTGATCAACCGAGTGCCGTGCCGCAGCGACGTCACGCAGGTGACCGGCGCCCACCGCCTGAGCCCAGTAGGTGATTGCCTGGTTGTAGGGTTCCGCTCCGAGTGGCGGTTGCAGCGCGGCTGCTGCCTTCCAGTCCTTAGTCTCCAGCGCATACATGGCAGGAAAATGCGCGCGCATCCGGTTGAGGTAGCCCTTCAAACTAGGATCGAGATCTTCCGGCCGTATGCTCGCTAGCTGCTCCACCACCGCTTTGGCCCTGGCATCCGCGCCAATCTGCAGGTACGCATATTCCAGAAAGTCCATGGCGTGCACCTGGTTTTCTGCGCCCATGTGCATGCCGGTTTCATTGTGCTGCACGGCGGCGATGGAGGCCAGGTTGGATTCGATGTCCTCTTGCCACAATCCCTGGCGGGCGAAGATGTGCGACGGCATGTGCAGCGCGTGCGGCGAGGCAGGAGCAATTTGCGCGTAGCGGCGGGCGGCCGCCAATCCCTCCTGTGCGAACTGCGGATTATCGCAGGAGTGGATCAAGTAGTGCGCCACTCCGGGATCATTAGGGTCTTCCTGAAACAGAGCGTTGAGAATGGAAATCGCCTTCTTGCGATTGGCGAAGCTGGTGTCATTGTCCGGCTCTGAACCGAGCAGCGACAACGCGTAGAACGTTGCTGCTTCATGGTCGTTAGGATAGCGTTCGTAGAGTGTCGCCATCGCATGCGAGTAGGCGGTCGCGCGTTTCTCGAAGTCCCATTTGCCGTGTTCGCTGCGATAAAAAGCGGCGATGGCGTCGATGTAGTCTTGTTCGCGTGGCGTTTTCGCTCCGATGGCTTGCGCCTTCTGGACTAGCTCCCATCCCTGCTTGACCGTGGCGGCGTCGGGCCGGTTCCACAGCTGGTGATATAGGCTCATGGCTTCACCCCAATAAGCCATCGCACAGTGCGGATCTTGAACTGCCACCGCTTTGAACTGCTTCTCAGCTTCGTCGTACCAGAAGGAGTGCAGCAGCGCTACTCCGCGCTCGAACGGCTTCTGCACCTCGGCGGAACACGACGGGACAGGGAATGAAACAGCGCCGAGCTTAGCGTTGGGGTCATAGTGCTGGTGCGTATCGTCCGCCAGCGCGGTGAGTGCCAGGATCAGCAGCAAAAGGCTAAGTAATAAGAATCGCTCTCTCACGAAATCCCCTAAATTGTGCGCACAGGTGGGCAGAAAATCACTTAATAATAGACGCCCAAAATCGCCATTCGTCAGCCGAACGCCAGCTTACGCCTTCTTGTGCTTGTGCTTGCGCTTGGCCCGCATAGGCGGCCGCTCCTCCACCAATGCGAACTGAATGCGCTTCTGCATGCGGTCGATGCGATCCACCAGCACGCGTACCGGATCGCCGAGCGAGTAAGTCTTGCGGCTCCGCTGCCCAATGATCTGCCGGCTGTTCTCGTGATACTGGTAACGGTCATCGATCATCGACGTCAGCGGTACCAGCCCTTCGATGAACATGTCGATCAGTTCCACGAACAGCCCAAACTTGGTGACGCTCACGATCAGGCCCGCGAACTCTTCGCCCACGCGGTCCTCCATGAACTTCACCTTCTTCCATTCCATCAGCTCGCGTTCGGCATCGTCCGCGCGGCGCTCGGACTGGCTGGACTCCTCTGCGATTTCGTGCAGCGTGTCCTCGGGAATCGGGCCGCCCAGGGGCGTGCGGGACTCCTTCTCGTGCGTGCCTCGGTTCTTCGTAGTTGCGCCCGGCGGTTGCCGCTTCGACCACGGCGACGGTGACTCGCTGTGCGCAATCTCTCCCACTCCGACGGCGACACCACGTTCTTCGTGCTCCGCCGAATCGCGCAGCACGTCTTTCAAAATGCGATGCACAATGAGGTCGGGATAGCGCCGGATCGGTGAAGTGAAATGTGTGTAAACCGGTGCCGCCAGCGCAAAGTGGCCTTCATTCACCTCGGAGTAGCGCGCCTGTTTAAGGGATCGCAGCATCAAGTACGACAAGATGCGCTCTTCCGGCTTGCCCGCAATCTTCTGGGTCAGCTTCTGATACATACGCGGCGTAATGTGTATTTCTTCGGGGATCTCGACAACGTGCGGATTGCGACCGCTGCCATGTCGATCGCGCCGGTCAGCCCGGATGGGCATGCGCTTTATGGGCAGTGCACCAACGCCTAGGGAATAGCCGAAGGTGGCGGCGATGGTCTCGAAGTCATAGACGCGTTTAGGATCGGGCTTTTCGTGGATGCGATAGAGCGAGCCAACCCGCTTGTTCTCGAGATAGCTGGCAACGCACTCGTTCGCCGATAGCATAAATTCCTCGATGATACGGTTTGCGATATTGCGCTCGGAGCGCGTGACCCCCTTCATCAATCCGTTCTCATCAAACTCGATAACCGGCTCGGGCAAATCAAAGTCGATGGAGCCGCGGCGCACCCGCTTGCGATTCAAGACCATCGCTAACTCACGCATGAGCTCAAAGACGTCGACCAGCTTGTGATAGCGCTGGCGCAACCCCGCGTCTCCTTCGAGGATGAGATTCACATCGGTGTAAGTCATGCGTTCCGCCGAGCGGATGACGCCTTCGTTCAAGGTGTAGCCGACAATCTCGCCTTGTGCGTCGATCTCCATCACGCATGACAGCACTAGCCGGTCTACCTGTGGGCGCAGACTGCACAGGTCAGTGGAAAGCTCGGTGGGCAACATGGGCACGGCGCGGTCGGGGAAATAGACCGACGTTCCACGCAGCCGCGCTTCCAGGTCGATCGTCGAGCCTTCGTGGACATAGTGCGCAACATCCGCGATGTGAACCTGTAGCTCGAAGTGTCCGTTCTCGAGACGCCGGGCGGTAACGGCGTCGTCGAAGTCGCGTGCGGTTTCGCCATCGATGGTCACTATGGGCAACGCGCGATAATCTCGCCGGTGGCGCAATGCGCTCGACGAAATGACAGGGTCGAACTGCTGCGCCTCCTGTAGCACCTCAACCGGAAAGCGATGCGGCAGGTGGAACTTGCGAATGATGATTTCCACGTCCACGCCGAAGTCATCTTCGTAGCCGAGAATCTCAATGACGCGGCCGCGTGGGTTCTCGGCTGGCGAGGGCCAATCGGTGATCTCCAGATCCACCACCAGACCTTCGAGATCGTTCCACTCGCGGCGGCGCGCCTCTTCGCCGAGCACACGGTCGGCGTCGGCTTGCCTCCTGCGATGTGTCGTCGATTGTTTTGCGGGCAGAGTTCCAGTTCGGCCATGGGTGGGCTGCCTTCGCCTGGGCTTCTCCTCCGCTCTGAGCTGGCCATTCCATGCCGCGCGGAATGATGATCTCGCGGGTGACCTTCTCGTCGATGGGCACCACGTAGTTTTGGCGGGAACCGTAATGAAATGTGCCGACCACGGTGGGATTACCACGTGTGAGCACTCGCAGGATACGCCCCTCGGCGCGGCCATCGTCGCGCTTGCGTCCCAGTTCCACCAGCACCTGGTCGCCATTCATGGCCGAACCGATGGCCTGCGGGTTGATGAAGATGTCGCCGATGAAAGTGCTGCGCTGGCCAGCATTGGGGATGACGAAGCCATAGCCGTCGCGATGCATCGTCAAGCGTCCGGCGATCAGGTTCTGATGAGCGGCCGCATGTTCGGCAAGCGTATAACGGTCGCGTCCGGTTTCGATCAGCCGCGCGCTCTTCACCAGCGCCTGCAACCGTTCGGCTAACTGCTGCCGTTCGCTGCCACGCAAGCGCATCTCGCGGACGAGCTGCTTGAATCCCGCCGAGCGGTGGGGTTGGCGTTCGATATGGCTTAGAATAGCTTGATCGGAGAGCATTCGGCTTAAAGCCAACCGCGGATTAAACGGATGACGCGGATAGATATTACATCGCGGTCCGGCAGGCGCGTCGTTTCCATCGCAAACTCCAGCTAACATGCAGCGGACTTCAGCGAGGAATCAGGAGACGAAATCCAATCCGTGGCCTTATGCGCAATCCGCGGTTAGAATTTTTCGGTTCGGCGTAGTCCTTTTCCCCTAGCCCATTTACTAACAGCATACCGGGCGCGCGGGAAAAATTACTTAGGGGTATTCCCTCATATAAGAACTCGCTGTATGGTAGCAATAATTACATCGCAAGGAACGCGCTTCGGCGCATGTACCGAGCGATGAGCCCACACAAACCGCATCAAACTATCAGATTCTGAAGAAGAGTTGTGGAGCGTGGGTTTGGCAAAACAAGTGCCCCTGCAAGCCGGGTCCCCGACGACCGTTGGTTTTTCGGTTGCTGGGGCGGAAGCACTTACAACTTCAGAAAGGAATCTTTTACCGATTATGTGGAAACCTACCAACTCTCCTTCTACGACTCCCACTCCGAGTCCAGAGCCGCAGCGCAGCTACGCTCCGGCCACCCCTGAACCGCCGAGCGCTCCCCGTCCGGCGAGCCCTCCGATCAACACCCAGGAACAGGCCACGCTGGGAAAGTCGCTGGTCATCAAGGGAGAAGTCACGGGTTCGGAGTCGCTTTACATTGACGGTCGGGTGGAAGGATCCATTAACCTGCCCGGCAATCGCGTAACCGTGGGACGAAACGGCGTGGTGGCCGCTAACATTTCGGCGCGTGAGATCGTGGTGCTAGGCAAGGTCCGTGGCAACATGACGGCCAGCGATCGTGTTGACATCCGCGGCGAAGGTTCGCTTACTGGCGATGTGGTGGCCCAACGCATCAGTATCGAAGATGGCGCTTACTTTAAGGGCGGCATTGATATTCGTAAACCGGGACAGAAAGCCAATGGCGAGTCCAAGGAGAGCAGTGTGACAACCACTGGCGAGACCGGTACTTCGGCGGCAGCAGCTCGGGTGTAATCATTCCCGAAGCGGAACTATGGTCAAGTAGTTTCGAAACTGATTACCGAGGATGCTCTAGGGTATTCCTCTTCTTGACTCCCCGTGCACGCCGGAGAGACTCTCAGAATTGCGGGCGGCGCTATTCGCCGCCGCGCAATATCTCTGAAAAGAAGGTGCCATCCCATGTGGGAGAGAGTGCTTCAGTTGCTCGCAGTGCATTGCCGGCACAGTAACCTCTCGAAACCGTTCTCGGCTGCGTCGGCAAGCCGGCACGACGCCGGTCACGCGGAATGGGAGAGCGTCTGCAGCAACACGTCGAAGCCTTATGTTGTCTGCCTTGATTGCGGCAGACACTTTGGCTACGACTGGTCGCGCATGCGGGTGATGAAGTAGCGGGTGCGCAAAAACTTATGGTCTTTATACTCGCCCTCAGTTGAAAACTTTGTCTTCGGAACCGAAGATGCCCGGAAACAACGGGGATTGAATGTTTGCTTTAGGGGTGCAAAATTACGTCATAAGTGAGCACGCAATCTTCGAGATGAAAAGACGCTCTGTGAGTGAAGACATCATGCGTCGGTTTTGAGGTCTCCGCAACAAAGGCTAGAGGTTAGCGCTGGCCGAATAGTTCTACAATCCAAGGTCGCGTTGCAAGAGTCGGGAAAAGATTATCTGGTGCGGGTGTTTGTAGATGTTGATCGCCATCCTGCCGAAGTGGTTACGGTGTATCGCACGAGTAAGATTGATAGGTATTGGAGGATCGAATCGTGAAAGCCAGCTATGATCCAAAAACCGACACGCTGAGTTTCGTCCTAAAAGAGGGTGCGACGGTGGCCGATAGCGATGAGGGCAATCCTGGCGTCATCCTGGATTACGACGAACGAGGAGATCTGGTCTCGATGGAGATACTAGACGCCTCCAAGCGTGTAACCGAGACAAGAAAGATGGAGTTCCAAGTGGCTTAGGAATCGCTCGGTGGACGTACCGACTTCCGTGTGCTCGCCTACGGTTCAACGCTTCCGGCGGTACTATCCAGGACCTGCTCAGGAATAACGTTAGTCGCCGACACTTTCTTCCTGCGCAAATCGCGCGGCAAGCTCGACTTGGTGATCCAGAGTCCAACAACGACAGCCACCAGCCAAGTCAGGCTTATCAGAGTCAGAGACACCAGGTCGGCGTTACGGCTGCCGTGCACCATGAATCGTCGAGAGACGCCATAGCTCACTAGTCCTGCAAAGACGGCGGTGGCCAGCGCCTTCATGAGTTCTCTCCACGGCAGTTCGCTCAGGGACACCATCTTCCTCCAATGCAGCAGCCCAGCCAGGACAACGGTGTGCATCAGAATGCCGATGTCAGAGGCGATTGCCAATCCGGTTACGCCGTATCGATGGAACAATGTCCAATAGACAGGAAGGGAAGCTACCACGATGACGGTGCTGGCAATCATGGGTGTCAGGGTGTCGCCTGCGCCATAAAAGGCTCGAGCGTACTGGGCCTGCGCCGACCACAGCGCCAGAGATAGAGCAAACCAGAAGAAGTAGATGGCGGTCTGTTGTGCGTCGGCAAAGGTGAATTCGCCGTGGCGGAAGGCGAGGTCGATAATCGGTAGCGCTGCCGCCATCATCCACGCCGACGCCAGGAACGAAGCCGCGGATATGCGATACACAGTGTGGTTCACGGTATCGGCAAAGAGCTTGCGTTTGCCTTGTTCCCACAGCAGCGCAAAAAATGGCATCGAAGCTTGGCCGGTGGCTTGTCCGAGAATCGAGATCGGCACCGCGAAGAGGCGCTTGGCGTAATTGAGTCGCGAGATATCGCCCGCGCCGCCGGAGGCGAAGTAGCGCAGGATCCAGTCATCGGCTGACACCAGCGAAACTCCCAGCATCAGCGGGATGGTGAGCCGCACCCACTCGCGAAACCCGGGGTTGTGCCAATCGAAGCTGAACCGGTAACGCAGACCGCCCTGCGCCGCACCGATGGCGTTTATGAGGAACGGGCCCAGAAGCGATCCCGCTAGTGCGCCGTAGGCTAGCGATGAAATGCCGAAAGCCTTAGCACCAACCACGCCTCCCGCAATGATGAACACGTTGTATAACGCAGGGCTGAGTGCGGGATATAGAAACATTCGCTTTGACAGCAGCACCGCCGAGACAATCCCACCCGCATAGAAAAAGATCTGGCCGGGCAACAGGATCCGCGTGAGGTGAACGCACAACTGGACTTGGTCAGAGGAGAACTTGGGAAAAACCAGCCGCACCATTTGCGGGGTGAAGATCTCGAGGAATATCGTGCCCAGGCACACGACCGCGCTCATGATGGTGATGGTGGAATTGAAGGCGTGCTGGGCGCCGGCCTCGTCATTGCGCGAGATGTGACGGGTATAGATGGAAATAAAAGTAATCGATGCGGTGCCGCCCGCCAGGATGTAGTTGAGGAAGTCTGGTATCTGGAAGGCCGCGAAGTAGGCGTCGGTCTGGTGCCCAGCGCCGAAAGCCCACGCGATGTACATCTCGCGCAGGTAGCCAATCAAGCGCGAGGCCATCACCGAGCCCATCAGCAACACGGTTGCGGAAAAAGCGGTGTGCTGATGCGAAGGCCGTAGGATGCGCAACAACCGCGCCCAAAATCCGGGCGTCTGTTCGCGGGAATTTTTTGCGGCCGGAGGCGCCATTAGACTGCGATTTTACACGCTGAACTATGCCTTTCTTGAGTTGCGACGGTGGCGATCATGGTGCGGCGATTTCCGCAGCGCCGTCGTCTGCTGATAGTCTTCCTAGAAATGCATCCCCGCAGTTTCTGTTCAGAGCACCAGCTGTTGCCAATGAGAGTTAGAGATCGCGGAAGTAGTTTTTCACGCACGGCCAACTGGTTCACGCATTTGTTGCTCTCGGCACTGTTCGTTGCAGCCCTTCTTTTCGATATTGGCGCTTCTGGACAAACTGGCCAGCCGCTGCTTCGCTACAAACTACGCGCTGGTGACCACCTCATCTACCGCGAGGTGTTCGAGCGTGAGGGTAAGTCTCCGGATCAAACCTTCAAGACTCGGTCTGTCTTCCGGAATGACGTGGTCGTGCTCGACGAAGCCGGCGGCACGGTACTCATTGGCATGCAACGCAATCGCCAGTCGGCGGAGATGCTGGAGTTTCGTGAGCACGGCAAGGACAAACTCGCGCAGGAATCCCCAAAGTTCGACCAGCGCGTGGCGAGGCGCTCCTCCCATTTCTCCGACGCTAACGTTTTCTCTGCGACTGGCGTACCGCAAGCTCCGTTGACCACAGTGCGAGAAGTTACCAGCAAACTACTTTATGGAGTTCCTGAGATTCTGCCCTTGCCCGCCGGACCAGCGCTGGCTGGCGCCGAGGCGCAGGGCCGACCCTCTGGAATCACTGTGGGCTTGCTCCGCTATGAACCGGTTTCCGGCGAAGAGTGCGCGGTCTTCTCCGATAATGGCACCCGGACGGGAATGCATCTGAGTTATACGTTCTGCCCGCAGCAGGGTGTAGTGACCAAGGTGCAGTTATTCGGAGAGGGCCACGAGTTCGGGGATTCCATCACTATCGAGCGAATGACGCTCGAGCTATTAGAAGTGCGCCACGGTGAGACGCCAGCATTGTGGCTGGGTGATGCACAAGTACAACAGGGAACTCTCTCCGCCTACCTCATCGCCGGAAGCCTAACGCCCAAGCCGGAGACGCTGATGAGCTTGCTGCGCGTTGGCTCGCCGGAGGTGCAGGCGCTGACTTTGTCCGTCTACTATCAGAAGAAACTGGCTCCGCCGCAGAATCTGCTCGTCCCATTGCTCAACAGTCAGAATGCTGAAGTGCGGCGTATTGCGGCACGATTTCAGGCGAAGAGTTTCGAAGGGCCGAGCGGCCCCTGCACTCTCCCGGAGCGGCATTATGACCGGCAGAAGCCTGGCACCACCTTGAGAGGTATGATGGCGCCGTCATTCGAGGGCACGCCGTATATGGTTCATGTGCCATTGGACTACCGCGGCGACCAGTCCTTTCCGCTGCTGATCTACCTGAGCGGCGGAGCCGGGCAGGCGTTCGATGCCGCACTCTCAGCGCAAGATGTTATCGAGCATTCTGGATTTCTGGCGGTCTATCCGAACGCCGGCGGTGCGATGTGGTGGGAGGAGAAGCCGACGGCGATGGTTCACGATCTGCTTCTGGAAATTCTCCGCACTTACAACGTAGACACCAATCGCGTTTATCTTGCGGGCTTCAGCAATGGCGGAAGTGCAGCCTTGTATTTCGGCACCCTATGGCCCGACCGCTGGGCAGCCATAGCGTCCCTCATGGGCGCGGGAGTGAATTCTCCGAGTGGCGAGGTTTTGCCTTTGAAAAATGTTCTCAACGTGCCAATGCTGTTTCTGCACGGAGATAAAGACACGCTCATCCCGTCATCGGCCTCGCTGACCACCTACGATGAATTGCGCGGCCTGCATCCACGAGTACCGCCCGAGTTGCATATCTTGAAGGGCCGCGGACACGAGATCACTTTGTCGGAAGATGACGGCCTCACCATGCCTTTCCTGGAACGCTTCACTCGCAATCCGTTTCCCCGCAATATCGCGATGAAGATTACGAGCTTGACATATCCTCGGCGGTACTGGGTGGAGCTGCTTGAGAAAAACGAAGGCGCTGCCGAAGTCGAGGGCCGCATTCTTCCCGACAACACGGTCGAGATCAAGACGAAAAATGTGCGCAAACTGCGACTGCTGCTTCGGCCGGAATTGTTTGACGTTTCCGCAGCCGTTCGTGTGCGCGTCAATGGCAAAGAGCAACCCGCACTGGAGCTGAACCGGAATTGCCAGCTGTTCGCTCAGAGCGCGGAAAAGTATGGGGATCCGTTGCTCGGGTACACGGACGAGATGGTAATCGATGTGTCGAAATAGCGGAGCCGAGCAAATGCTCAGTAGATACCGCTACGGTAGATCACCCACCAACTCACGAACAACGCTGCGAAGGTTTCTGCCACTCCCCACCCGAGTGGCAGAAAGAACGCTCCGAGGCCAAGAAGAGTGAATAGCAGCCAAAACGATTTTTTCTGATCGTCCAAGGGAATTTACGTCGCGCGTTGATCAATCTGCGATCGCCGCGTCGACGCGTTCCTCCACCGGAACGGAGCTAGGAACGATGGTGAGGACGTCAGTCTGCACTTTGTCCCACTGCTGAATGAGCAGACCCTTGGTCTCGAACAAATTGCGAATCGAATACTGGTCCCAGCCGACAACCTCTTCCAGGATGGGGACAAGGATGGCCAAGGCGCTATCGCTGATTACCGAACGCTTGGCAATGGGCGCAAGGTACTTGTTCTCGGAAACCGCGATGGTGAAACCGTCACGCCGATTCACGTGCAACATTACGTGGATGTCGGAGCTGCCGTCGCCAACATAGACGATGCGATCCGGCCCGGTCTTCAGCGTCTCCAGCAACTGGTCAATTACGGCAACCTTGCCATACCCGGCCGTCACCTGAAGGATTCGTTCGATTTCCCCGTGCTTGTTGTACTCAAACTCCGTGCCGTAGATGTGATCAGCCGGGATGATACCCTCGAGCGCCGAACGGATCACTTCCACCGGGCCCGCGGAGATCACGTAAAAATCGAAATGGTAACCGTCGACTTCCTCCGAGAGGAAGCTATAAAGCGAATCAATGTTGGGCTTCAGGCGCACGCGCTTGCCCGCTTCGTAGAGGTGCTCCGGACGCACCTTCGAGCGAAACTCGGGATCATGCAACAGCAGGTAGGCGAGTTCTCCTCCCTGTTGCACCAGGTTCAGCTTGGCCATCCCGGTGGCCTTGCGCTCAAATTCGGCTTCGGAAATGCCCAAGAGCTCGGCCAAAACGTAGCCCGAGTCGTTGAAGCTCAGGGTCTGGTCGAAATCGCTCGCGAATATAAATCGCTTTTTGGGATGTATTTTCTCTATCATGCCTTGTGGTTCGGGTTGATGGTCGTACTGGTATGGATTCAAACCCAGTTCCTCTCTAGAAAATGTATGTATGAGATATGTATTAGATTCCCAGCGGAGTTGAGAGTTGATTAAATTGCGATTGATTCTTCAGATAGCGTATATCAAGCGTGTTTGCCGTAAGATAGAGCTTGGAAATAGCGAACAATCGGCGAAATGATACGAAGGGAAGGCTTCATGAAAACATTCCTGTCTGTAGTAGCATGCTTGATTTTGGCAGCGAACGGCTCGTCGCAGTCGTCGAGCGGTCCTTCACTTTCCACCGAAGTCAATTCGGTTTACCCGCAGGTACAGAACCTGTATGTGGACTTGCACGAGCATCCCGAGCTGTCGGGGCACGAGGTCAACACGGCTGCCAAAGTTGCTGCTGATCTCCGCAAGCTGGGGTACGAGGTGACGGAGCATGTGGGGAACACAGGTGTCGTCGCCCTTCTTCGCAACGGGGCCGGCCCTACAATCATGCTGCGGACCGAGTTGGACGCCCTTCCCGTTGAGGAGAAGACGGGCCTGCCTTACGCGAGCAAGGTCACGACTAAGAACGACGCTGGCCTGACGGTGCCTGTGATGCACGCCTGTGGACACGACATCCATATGGCGGCGCTGGTAGGGACGGCGGAGATCATGGCGAAGACCAAAGATCAATGGCACGGCACCCTGATGCTGATCGGCCAACCCGCCGAGGAAACGGTCGGGGGCGCTCAAGGCATGCTTGCCGACGGATTGTTTACTCGCTTTCCCAAGCCTGACTTTGGCAATCGCGCTGCATACCACTAACAATTTGCCGGCTGGCAAGGTTGGGATCACTCCGGGATATGCGGCGTCAAACGCCGATACCGTAAACATCACCATTTACGGCCAAGGCGGCCACGGAGCGCGGCCCGAGATCCACGGTGGATCCCATCGTCATCGCCGCCGAACCATGCTGAGCTTGCAGACCATCGTGTCCCGCGAGGTCAAGCCGGGCGATCCCGCCGTCATCACCGTTGGTTACATCCAGGGAGGAACGAAGAACAACATCATTCCCGATGAAGTTCACCTCGGGTCTGACAGTTCGTTCGTTTACGCCGGAGGTGCGGAAAAAGTCTGCTGGCAGCAATCCAGCGTGTTGCCAAGGCGGAAGCCGAGGCGGCGAACGCTCCCAAAGCCGCCGTTGGTGCAGGTCACGGAATCCGACGGACGCGTGTACAACGATCCGAAGTTGGCGGAACGCCTTAGCCTGGCATTGAGCCAGGCGCTGGGAGCGGGTAAGTCGAGAAGATACCGGCCAGAGATGGTTTCGGAGGACTTTTCCTGCCTACGTCGAGGCCGGGGTGCCTTCGTTCTATTTCTGGCTGGGCATTGCGGATCCCGGCGAAGTTCAAGGAGGCCGAAGCCAGCGGCGTCCCGCTGCCGTCCAACCATTCGCCTTTCTTTTCTCCTGACGTTGAGCCTAGCCTGAAGACCGCCATCGAGTCGGAGGTCGTCGTGCTGCGCAACTTGATGGCCAGCGGGCAATAACGCCAGCGCGGGGCTGCAGTAGAGGCAATCGGAAATTGCGCTGCCGAACGTCGTCGGTTTTGATATCCTCCGCAAGGACGATTCCATACGAACTGGGAAGATCCGCGATGAAAATTCTTATCCTCACTACCGATCAGGAGTTGGCGCTTCTGCGCCAGCGAGCCCTGGAAAGCGCCGGCCACGAGGTGGTCGCGACCATCACGGAAAAAGAGTCGATGGAGGCGCCGGACAAGCACCGACATGTGGATGTGGCCCTGGTCTGTCATCGCCTGCCCGATGCAACCGCGAGAAAAGTAATCCGCCTCTTCCACGAGCGCCATCCCGAGGGCAAAGTCGTGTACATCGTTCATCTTTATGGCGAGTGGCCCGAAGTGGAAGCCGACCGATACGTGGTGGGAGCCGACGGACCGGACGCGCTGTTACGCGTGATCGGCGAGACCGGTCCGCAAGCCACGGCTTGATTACTTGGCCGAGCCATCAGCCTCAAACAGCCCGATGATATTGCCTTCGGTGTCCTGGCAGTAGGCCACGTAGCCAACGTTTGGAATGGACATCTTAGGGACCACCACCTTACCGCCGTGGCTTTCGACTTTGACGGCGTACTCGTCGACCGAACTCACCCCAATCGAAGTTACGGTCCGAGGTGAGGAGTCTTTGTTCCGCAAAACGGCGCCGTCAATCCCCGGTTCGGGCGCCGAGCCGGTCTTCATCAACCAATACTCCTGGGGACCGCCCCATTGTTGCGCTTCCCATCCGAAGACATTCTTGTAGAACTCGACTGCCCGGGCTGTATTCACCGCCCCGAGTTCAAAATGTACGACGCGATTCATGATTCCTCCGTAAATCCCGCGTTTTGTTACGAATTCGTGACGGGTTGAAGATTAGACGTGACATTCGCTGACAGGGCGCGCCTATTCACAACATAAATTCTTGAGAGCCTGCTCACTCCTTGGAGGGGGTGCGTCCCGGAGAATGTTCCCGCCCCTGGGCAGTTACCACAAAAGTTAGGCGGCGTAGGCACGATTTCAACTGCAACTTGGGCGAAATTGTGCTACAAACACTGCACCACTTTCAGTGCGACCACTCTTTTGAGGGTCAGCCGGAAGAGTATTTCCACAAGACGGGGTTCATAAAGCCAAAGGGCCGAACCGGGTGAGGTGCCGCATGGATGTAGTAACGATTGCAGTGGTCAGCGTGATTTTGGTCAGCTACCTGATTGGGACATTGACCAGCTCGGTGGATACTGAGCGGGAACTGCCACACCGCTATTAGAGCGGCGGGAGACATGAGGCAAGAGCAGATTCTTGCGGATTTCGCCGGCCCCTTTGTCCAGCTTCGCTCCGCTCAACTAGAATGGTCACAGCTGGCTCTGACTGTCCAGAGCACCATGCATGACACACGCCTGGCACGACATTTCTCCCGGCGCCAACCTGCCGCGAGAGTTCTATTCGGTCATCGAGATACCCTTCGGTTCCAGCGTCAAGTATGAACTCGACAAGCAAAGTGGTCTCATCAAGCTTGATCGGGTGCTCTACTCCGCCGTTTATTATCCCGCGAACTATGGCTTTATCCCCCAGACGCTGGCCGAGGACGATGACCCGCTTGACGTGCTGGTTCTTTGCCAGGAAGCAGTTGTCCCTCTTACCTTAATTCACGCCCGCGCCATCGGCTTGATGACCATGATCGATTCCGGCAAAAAGGACCACAAGATTATTGCCGTCGCCACCCAGGATCCGGAATTCAACTCGTACACCGAGGCAGCCGAAATGCCAGAGCACCGACTCTCCATGCTGCGGCGCTTCTTCCTGGACTACAAACAACTCGAGGGCAAGGCGGTCGAGGTGGATGCCATCCAGCCCGCCAAACATGCTTTGCCAGTCATTGAAGACGCGCTAGCTCGCTACAGCCAGCAACGTCGCGAAGGTTTTGGCAAAGGGCATTAGAACCGCGGCTTGCTGACCTGGCGTATAATCGAACTACTGGGATTATCTTCGGCGGGTTTTGCGCCAGCGCCTTCGGTTACCTGAGAAGGTTTACTCTTCAGCTTTCCTTACAAGCGTACCTCCAAAACAGCTACGACCTTCTTTTGCCCGGGAACCGCGCAAAAAATTGAAAGAGCACGATGATAACCGCGTCGAATCTACTCTCTAAAACCGTCCAGCTTAAGAAATGTGTTCTTCTCATGGACACCAATCCTGAAAGACGGACGCTGCGTAAGAAAATCATGGCATTGCACGGCGTACAAATGATTGGCGCCAGCGACTTGGAAGAGGCGGCGTTGGTTTGGCATCCGGACCGGTATGACATGGTGCTGATCGATATCCGCCGCGATCACCATGGCGCGCTCGCCTTGCGTGATGAAATCAAGAGAGACAGTCCAGATCAAATTGTTGCTTTCCTGGTCGGTCGACCGAATTTTGTCGCCCTTCAGCCCTCTCAGGGTTCCTATGTTCCCGAAGAGCATGCGATGGAGTGGGGAGAGTCGTTGCGCACTGCGGTTAGGGAGAGTTGCGAATCGCTACCCCAGAGGAACGGATTCGTGGAAGCAAGCTGGAGGATCGCCGCAACGAAAGCACGTAGTGGCCCACCGGCACAGACGATGGCCGTCGAAGAGCCTTTGAGCACGTCCGTTGAGCCTTTGCTGCAAGAAATAGCCGGTTAGCACGGTTTGATATCCAACGATTCAACAACCCCTGGAGGAACAATGACCACGACACCGCAATCTCTGCCTTCTCAGAACGTCGAGCTCAGCCAAATTCTGGAAAGCGCCGTGGTGCTGAACTGGAGTGACCTAGTGCAGGCGGCATCCGGCGGCTTGCTTCAGATCGAATACCACGTTGGCGGCGAGCGGTCGGTGGACAGTCTGAAGATGTGGTGCAACACCACGCGCGGATACTGGAGCTTAATCTGCGACTACTCGGTGAATCCCGGATGGGCGAATGGTCCACGCTTCAGCAATGGTTTTCATTCGCGTAATTTAGCGCGGTTGCTCGAGTCGATTATGCTCAATCAGAACCTGTTCCTCCACTCTTCCGAGGCCAATAGCAACGTCGTGATCCAAGTCGGCCCACCGATGGAGGAAGAAATCGCCGCCGCCAAACTGCAGATGGCTGAGGCTTTTCCTCCGCATGTTCCTGTCTTGCGCAAAGTGGCGCCGCGGCTCCGGGTTCAAGTTCCATCCCCAGTATTATTGTAACGTCCACACCTACGCGGATGGGTCGGGCCTCAGAGTTGTTGGTTTGCCAGTTGCTATTTCTTTACACCTGGGCTCACATGGGCCGCGTTTGTCGCGAACCTTGAAAACGCTTTCGCAGGTATTCCTTCAAGCCCGTTGCTGGTAGAGGCCGATTACGTTTCTAGCGGGATCGCGGAAGCGGGCAGTGATCTCGGGTGCGTCCGCGCCGATCGGCTGTACGATCTCGCCGCCATTAGCGACGACTGCCTCCAAGGTTGCCGCCACACTATCCACCATGATGTACACCAGAAGGCCGGGCTGTGATGACGGGGGTCGCCCCAGCCTCCAGCTACCGCTCACTTCACCGACCGAGTCGTCGAACGCGATGCTACCGTCACCGCGTTGCCTGATATTCCATCCGAATACCTCCTGGTAGAAGGCAGACGAGCGCGCAATATCGGTGGCCGGAATCTCGATGTAGCAGATCTTGCCATTCGCAAGCGTGGGAGGCATGTGTTTCCTCCAAAGGGCTGTAATTTTAGCAGCTTTCGAGTCGCGGAGGCCGGCGTCTATCGACCGCGTATCCTGCGCTTGTTCGCGTGCTAGAATTGTTGGTTTGCCCACCGCTTCTTAATCTCACTGGGCCGACGTGGGTGCCCCATCCTTTCGCCTGCCTTTGGCGAAGGGTGGGAAAAACGAACCCCAAGAGCCATCCTCATGTCGAATACTATGCTTGCCGTTGTTAAGCCCACGTCCGCTCCGGGCACGGAAATCCGCCAGGTTCCTATACCGCAATATGGCCCGACCGATGTACTGGTCAAGGTCAAGATGGCGTCTATCTGCGGCACCGATCTGCACATTTACCAGTGGGACCAGTGGGCACAGCGCCGCATTCATCCGCCGCTCATCCCCGGCCACGAGTTCTGCGGCACCGTCGAAGCCGTTGGCGATGAAGTCACCAGCGTGAAGGAAGGCGACTTCGTTTCCGCTGAGATGCACGTGGCATGCGGCAAGTGCCTGCAATGCCGCATTGGCGAGGCGCACATCTGCCAGCACGTGAAGATCATCGGCGTGGACACCAACGGCGCCTTCGCCGAGTACGTTGTCATTCCCGAGTCAAATATCTGGAAGCTTGATCCGTCGATCCCCCAGGAGTACGCGTCCATCCTCGACCCGCTGGGCAACGCGGTGCACACCGTGCTGGCGGGCGAGATCGCCGCCAAAAGTGTGGCTATCACCGGTTGCGGGCCGATCGGGTTGTTCTCTATCGCGGTGGCGCGCGCCTGCGGAGCTACCCAGATTTACGCGCTGGAAGTCAACGAGCATCGCCGCAAGATTGCCAAGCAGATGAAGCCCGACTTCGTCCTCGATCCCACCAAAGACGACGTGTACAAGATCGTGATGGACAACACCGACGGCACCGGCGTTGACGTCGTGCTGGAGATGGCCGGGCGCACCGAAGCTATCCGAACAGGCTTCAAAATTCTGCGACTCGGCGGCCGCATGTCTCTCCTCGGAATTCCCTCCAAGCCCGTCGAACTCAACCTCGCTGAAGAAGTCATCTTCAAAGGCGCGACCGTCCAGGGCATCAACGGCCGCCGCATGTACCAGACCTGGTATCAGATGACCGCGCTGCTGAAGGCGAACAAACTCGACCTGCATCCCGTCATCACGAATCGCATACCAATGAAGGATTTCGCCTCCGGCATGGAGTTGCTGAAGACCGGCGAGGCCAGCAAGATTCTGGTGTATCCCAACGGGACGAAATAGTCTGCGGCAGGCTGGTTTCCATCAGTGCGGCCCTGCCGTGTGCTGATGTCCGGGTGTTAACTACACAACTAAGGCAACGTCCGAAGCGGCAACTTTTTCAGCAGACGTTGCCGACTGCTGACCTACTGCGGTTGCCG
Organism: uncultured Acidobacteriaceae bacterium; assembly: GCA_963709045.1. Lineage (GTDB taxonomy): Bacteria > Acidobacteriota > Terriglobia > Terriglobales > Acidobacteriaceae > Bog-257. Next base: position 215,858 of record CAVPUX010000002.1, read on the forward strand.
CTATCCCCTCACCAGCTTCTCCATCTCGTCCTCGTCAATTACGCTGACGCCCAACTTGCGCGCCTTGTCGAGCTTCGATCCGGCTTCTGCTCCGGCGACAACGTAGTCGGTCTTCTTGCTCACCGATCCAGCCACCTTACCGCCAGCATCCTCGATTAGTTTTTTGGCTTCGTCGCGAGTATGCCGCTCCAAAGTTCCCGTAAGAACGAATGTCTTTCCGTTGAGAGTTGTGCCGCGCTGCTTCTTGTGACCTTTGAAGACGAGTCCCGCGTTGCGCAGTCGCTCGACCAGCGCGACATTTTTTGGCTCGTCAAAGAACTCGCGGATGGCCGCCGAAACCCGCGGGCCAATCTCATTCACTTGCTGCAGCTCTTCTTCGCTGGCTTTCATGAGTTCATCCATCGATCCGAAATGCTCGGCCAGAAACTGCGCCGTGCGCTCGCCGACCATGCGAATGCCCAGCCCGTAGATGACGCGCTCCAACGGCAACTTCTTCGAGTTCTCAATTTCGGAGAGGATATTCTGTGCCGACTTCTTGCCCATGCGCTCCAGGGTAAGCAGCTTTTCTTCTGTCAAGTCGTAGATATCGGCAATATTTTTGACCATGCCGTTCTCGACCAACTGATTCACCAGCGCGTCGCCCATGCCTTCAATATTCATGACTCCACGCGAAGCGAAATGGCGAATGCTTTCCCGCAGCTTGGCCGGGCAGTTGGCATTGACGCAGCGATGATCGGCTTCTCCCTCGGCGCGTACCACGTGCCCGCCGCACACCGGGCAACGCTCCGGCATGTGGAAGTGACGATGGCCGCGTGGCTTGTCTTCCAGCACCTTCACAACTTTCGGAATAACGTCGCCGCCGCGCTCGACCATCACCCAATCGCCGATGCGTACGCCCAGGCGATCGATCTCGTCCATGTTGTGCAACGTCGCGCGACTGACCGTGGTGCCGCCGATGGCAACCGGCTTCAGGGCGGCCACGGGCGTCAGCTTGCCGGTGCGGCCCACTTGCACCAGGATGTCTTCGATCTGGGTAACGCCTGAACGCGCGGCGAATTTGTACGCGATCGCCCAACGTGGCGCTTTGCCGGTGTAGCCCAGCTCGTTCTGCAAGCGAATGCGGTCCACCTTGATGACGATGCCGTCGATCTCGTAAGCCAGGCTGTCGCGCTTGGCTTCCCATTCGTGGATGAATTCCCACACCTGATCGAGGTTGTGCACCAGGCGGTGATTGGGATTGACCTTGAAGCCGGCGGTTTGCAGCGCCTTCAAAGTTTCTGAGTGGCGATCGAAGATGGTACGACCCTTGACGAACAGCGCGTAAGAGAAAAAATCGAGCCGCCGCTGGGCCGTGATGTTCGGCTCCAGCACCCGTACCGTTCCAGCTGTCGCATTGCGCGGATTGGCGAATTTCGGCAGCTCCTGCTGCTCGCGCTCTTCATTCATGCGCTGAAACGCAGCCAGCGGCATCAGCAATTCGCCGCGCACTTCGAAGTCCGGCGGCAAACCAGCCTTCGTCAGCGTCTTGGCAGGAATGGTGAGCGGCACACTGCGCACCGTGCGCACATTGAGCGTCACGTCTTCACCCACAGAGCCATCGCCGCGGGTGATGCCCAGTGCCAGCTTGCCACCGGCAAAACGCAACGCCAGCGACATGCCGTCGAGCTTCAGTTCGCAAACGTAGTCCACGCGCGACTCGCCGCTCAACTCGTGCACGCGCCGTTCCCAATCGCGCAACTCGGCTTCGCTGTAAGCGTTGTCCAGCGACATCATGGGCGTGGAATGCGGAATTTTGACGAAGCCCTCGCGCGGCTTGCCGCCGACCCGCTGAGTGGGCGAATCAGGAGTGATCAGCTCGGGATGCTGGGCCTCCAAGGCCTTGAGCTCGTTCATCAGGCGATCGAAGTCGGCGTCGCTGATCTCGGGATCGTCGAGCACGTAGTAGCGGTGCTCGTGGTAGCGAATTTTATCGCGCAACGTATCGATCTGGCGCTGCATATCCTTGGCGACAGGCATCCAGCAATTATCGCTCAGGGATTAGTCGTTAGGGGTTAGTGGCTAGTGTCGAAGATACCCCTGTACCAGCAGTCTGGCTGGGTGTCTCATTCTTTCGCCGCCTTTGTGACAAGCTGGGATGTGAATGCTGGGGTCGCCAATCATAAGCCAAAGGGCGAGGAGCGAATAGCAAAAAGCCAATGGCGAAACCCAATGGCGTCTTCGCGTAGAATCGAGAGATTGGCAACTAGCCACTAACCACTAGCCCCTGACTTGAATCACCTTCTCCACAAGTGGACCCTGCTTGATCCTGGCGGTACTGAAGCCGCTTGGCATCTGGGGTGTGCTGGGATTCGCCGCGGTGGATGCAGCCTTTCTCGGCATGCCGCTCGACGCCATTGTCGCCGGGTACGTCTGGGGCAACCCGCATCGCCTGGTTTTGTATTCGGCGATGGCAGCCGCCGGCTCGGCACTGGGTAGCATCGTCTTCTACGTGATCGGATACAAAAGCGGCGAGGTGCTGCTGGTAAAGCGCATGGGCGAGAAACGCTTCAACAAAATCAAGGCTGCCTTCGATCGCCATGAATTCTTCGCGATCATGCTGCCGTCCATGCTGCCCCCGCCGACGCCTTTCAAGCTGTTCGTGCTCTCCGCAGGTGTCGCGGAGATGCGGTTCAGCCACTTCCTGATCGCGATTTTCTCCGGACGGTTTCTGCGCTTCGTGGTGCTCTCGTTTCTGGTGATCAGCTACGGCCCGCAGATCGTGGGCTTTATCGGCGGCATGGTGCATAACCACTGGAGATACGTGATCGCCGCAATCGCTACGGCTTGTCTCGTCGGCTGGTGGGTCTGGCGGACCCGAAAGCTGCGATCTCGGGGGCGGGTGATCGGCGGCAGCGAAAGTAACCCCCAAAAATAAAGCCGGACGATTTGTCCGGCTTTTGTTTGCCGCGCTGACGGGGCAATCTTAGCGAAGGCTGCGTCTGATAGTCACCGAAGCTGGCTCCGTCCCGTACTGGCTTACCAGGTATCCAATTCCAAAGAAGATTCCGCAGAACAGCAGGTCGGATACGACTTCTGGCCGGAAGAAGGGAAGGCCAGCTACGTAGCATGCCATCAGGCCGCTGACGGTCTTGGGATACATATCGCGCCAGACCATCCATACCGCGAAGTTGCTGATCAGGAAAAACGAAACCGAGGCGGTCAATGAAGCGGCGCCGATGCGCAGCGCTGAGAAGCCCTTGATCATCACTCCACCCAACAGCAGCATGGCCGCGTACCAGGCCCAAGTGACGAAATGATCCGCCGTGAGCGGATAGGCGTAGGTCACCCGTGTCAGGTACACATCAGACGCGACCAGCAGCGCCACTGGAATCCACATCTGCTTGCGTGGCATGCGGGCCCCGAAGAACAGCAGAGCAGCCGCCACAGGTGTGAAGCTGAAAGGCATCGCGAAAAAACGCAAGTGTACGGCCACGGCCACAAGCACGAAGATGTATGCCAACATATCGACCTCGATCAGAGACTGCCATTTGATTCTGTACGTCGCGTGGCCATTCGTCAAGCGGAGTTATCCTGCGACGAGAGAGCATCGGCAGCGAAGAGATTTTATCACTGGCGGTCAGGGCCGTGCTCCAAACTGTCCACCGACGGCGAGCGGCTAGAGTTCATCCCCTCGTCCAGCACGCGCAGGTTGGGACTCAGCACGACGTATCCACCCAAGGGCGTCCTGCCCCGACTGTCCGGATAGGTGTAGCGCAGGTCCTTGAACTCCGCGAGATAACCGCTCGTCTCGCCTCGAAACTCTTGTACCTCCACAATTGGAAATACCGCCCAATCCAGATATACCCGTCCCAAATACGAAGACTTCGCCGCACGGCTGGCATCGGTTTCAGGCGGCTTGTAAAACAGCAGCCCACGCGAGTCATCGATATCCGGGCCCAGCGAATTCACCGGAACGGTTTCGAAGAAGTCAGCAGTCTCCACCACGCCGTGCCAGTGAAAAGGATCGATCATGTATGGGTAAGCCGCCAGCCGCAACGGTGTTGCCCCATGATAGAGAAACGAATTCATGGCCGTGACCGCGCGGCGATGCTGGTAATCGCGAACGCCCCAAATGATCACGAGGCACACTAGAGCGAAAATTGCTCCCGAGCGGCCTCGCGGTCCCTTGCTGCGCGCACCAATCTCCTGATTGATTAACCCGAATAGCGAAGGCACAACCAGCCCGGCGACAAGCGCTAGCAGCATCAGCGGCTCGATAATGTACACGATGTCCCAGGAGTACCAGCGAAAGTTGAACGGCTCGAACAGGCGAATGCCATACGCGGTGGTGTAATCCAGCAGCAAATGGCTGAGGGCGGCCACGACCGCGCAGAAATAGAGAAATCCCCACCGGATTGGTAACAGCGGCGGAGCATCGGGCGGGCGCACACGAGGTGGCCGGAACCGAAGCTTCAGCCGATGGCAGAGATACACGAAGACCAGGACCGCGGCCGCAATGAATGGCACACCCACAAAGCTGTGGGTGATTCCGCGATGATGCTGGAGGCCTGCGATGGAGCCCTTGAGCGCCCACAACACATCGATGTCGGCAGCCTCGGCGGCCAGCACCATGGTCACGGTGGCCAGCGCGCTCTTGCGATTGAAGCCGGCGCGTCCCAGGCAGCCGCCGGTCAGAAAATGGGTGACAGGATCCAAGTCTTTCCTCGGGTGATGCTTGGCACAGCAAGAGAGCTATTGTACGCAGGCCGGCAGATGGACGGATGCAAGAGCCTACTTGTCGTGTTGCGGATGGGCGTCGTCATGCACGGTCTTACCCGCCAGTAGATCGAGCGCGTGAGGCAGAATCTCAATCACTGCCAGCAGCGACTCCGATGCCCCGGTAGGACTGCCGGGCAAATTGAGAATGAGAGTGCGCCCGCGCACACCGCAAACGCCGCGACTCAAGATCGCATAAGCAGTGTTCGTCCGGCCCTCAGCGCGCATTTTTTCGGGAATGCCATCGATCAACTTCGAGCAAACTGCGCGGGTCGCCTCAGGTGTGACATCGCGATCGGCGATGCCGGTGCCGCCCGTGGTCACAATCAATTGGACCTGCTCACTCAAGCGAACCAAGGCCGATTCGATCATCGGCTGATCGTCGGGAACAATCTCCTGATGGACGACATCGAAGCCTTCCTGGCGAAGCAGTTCGGCGGTGGCTGGCCCAGAGCGATCGGCGCGTTCGCCTCGTGCGGAGGAGTCACTGACAGTTAAGACGGCAGCAGTTCTCATAATTCCTTATCTCGATTTTGATGCGTCGCGCTGGTAGTCGCCACTTTTTCCGCCCGACTTGCGCACCAGCACAATCTCGCGAATCTCTATGCTTTTGTCCAGCGCCTTGCACATATCGTAAACCGTGAGCGCTGCGACCGACGCCGCGACCAGGGCTTCCATCTCAACGCCAGTGACGGCTGTTGTGCGGGCGAGACTGCGAATGGCGACTCCGTTCTTACCCACCTCGATCTGCACATCAACTTTGCTCAACGGCACCGGATGGCACATGGGAATCAGTTCAGCCGTGCGTTTGGCCGCCATAATACCGGCCACCCGCGCGACTTCCAGCGGATCGCCCTTGGGATTTTGCGGCAGCGCCCTTATGACCGCCCGGCTCATCGCCACGAAAGCCCGGGCCTCGGCCTCGCGCAGAGTGGACTGCTTGGCTGAAACATCCACCATCGACGCACGTCCTGCTGCATCGTAGTGCGACAGCTTCTTCGACTTGTTACTGGTTTTTGCCATCGCTCGAATCAGAACAACAGCACAGTCACCGCTTCTCCGGCAGCGAACCGCTCGCGATCAGGTGGTACCACAATGTAGCAGTTCGAACTGGAGGCTGCCATCAAGTCTCCTGAACCTTGCCAGCGCACAAGTTCCACCTCCGGACGCTCATGCGTGCCGCCGAGCTTCGCCGGAAGAAATCGCGTAAGCCCTGTCTTCGTCGTCAACTCTGCTTTTAGGCTGGCTTGCGCAAACGCCAACGGCTGGGGCTTCTCGCCCGAGAGCGAGTCGAGCACTGGCCGAGCGAAGAGTTGAAACGTGACCATCGTCGAGACGGGATTTCCCGGCAGCCCAAGAAACGGTACGGTGCGGCCGTGAAGCGCAACCACGCCGAACACGACGGGCTTCCCCGGCTGAATGCGAACCCCGGTGAACAGGAATCGAGCGTCGAACGAAGCCAGGACCTGTTCGACCAGATCGTACTTGCCCATGGAAACGCCGCCGCTGATCAGTAGCAGGTCGGATCCGAAGCCCTTGCGCAAGAGAAGTGCTAGCTCCTCTGCGCTGTCTGGCGCGACTGGCAGAATAACTGGTTCACCACCGGCATCGTAAACCTGCGCGGCCAGCGAGTAGCTGTTGGAGTTGCGAATCTCGTTCGGCCCAGGCGGCAGGTTAATGTCCACAAGTTCGTCGCCAGTGGCAAGGATAGCGACTCGTGGGCGGCGATAAGCTGCGACCTCTGGGCGTCCGACGGCGGCAGCGATGGCCACCACGGTATGGTTCACGCGCGTGCCCCGCGTGACCATGGTTGCATCCTTGCGGGCTTCCGATCCAGCCGGTACCACGTTTTCGCCGGCTCGCACCGAGCGCTGGACAATCGCTACAGCGCCGTCCCGCTCGACGTACTCCAGCATCACGACGGCATCGGCACCCGTGGGTACTGGTGCGCCCGTCATGATCTCAGCCGTTTCTCCGGCGGCAATCTTGATCGCACTTTGCTCTGTGGTTGCTCCGGCTCTAATCTCCCCGACACAACGCAGGGGCGCTGGAGGCGTTGCCACGTCCCCGGTCCTAACCGCATAACCATCGCGGGTGGAGCGGGGGAACGGCGGGAAATCACGGTCAGCGCGCAGATCTTCGGCAAGCACAAGTCCGAGGGTTTCGATGAGCGGTAACATCTCAGGCTGAGTCGGAGATAGCGTCAAAGCGTAGTGCTCGACAGTCCTGCGGGCTTCGGAAAACGACAAAACCATTGTCTGGGTTGCAGCGCTCATGACCTGACCGGATTTTACCGGAGAGTAGGGTTGATTCAAACGAGTGGGATGAGCTGGCGAAGAGGCCAGTCCTCCGCGTGGATGACAAGGGTAGAAAAAATGAAACCCTGCGATATGGGCTGGGCCGAAAGTTCGCTCCGATGGCCGACAGCTCCTAAAATTTCTCCTTCAGACGGCGGTAGGTGGTTTCCAGCAATTCCGGCAATACGCGAGTCTCGCCCACCACGGTCATAAAGTTCGCGTCGGCCACCCAGCGAGGCAGGACGTGCATATGGATATGGTCGGCAATGCCGGCGCCGGCAGCTTTTCCAATATTCATACCAACATTGACGCCGTCAGGGCGATAAAGCTCGATGAGGGCTGTTTCCAAGCGCTGGGAGAGGGCCATCATCTCACTCGCAGCCGGTGGCGGTAAGCTTATGCAGACGGTTAAGGTGCTCGTAAGGCACGATCATCGAATGGCCAGAGGTATACGGAAACGCGTTTAGGATGACGAAGTTATGCTCACCACGATACACAATCAGCGACTTCTCGTCATCGCCCGAACGCAGCAGTTCACAGAAGATGCAAGCGGGCACCTCGCCAGCAGTGATGTAGGTGTAACGCCAGGGAGTCCACAGATAATCCATATCATCAAGCAGAGTAACAAACCGTCTTGACGTTCCAAACGGTCGGCGTAGTGCTGTCACATTGCCGGGTGTCCGGCGAACTTGACAGCGAGGTTAATAATCCTAAAAAAGCTTGTAAAATCAATATCAATATTGAACTTACAGGTTTGACACTGTTCCGCACGGTTGTTATATTCGAATAAGTTCCAGGGGAGCAGAGCTCGCTCCATAGGATCCGGCCGCTGGGTTGTCCAAACCCGCTATAGGCGGGCAATCACACCTGAAGATTCAAACCAGCAGTCCGTTTTTTTTTAAGGCTCTCAGCGCGTTTTTAAAGCGCGCGAGTGTACAAACGCAACCACATGTCTTTCGAAGAAACCCACAACGCTCCCTCTACCCAGACCGAAGACTCCGGCGCTCCCGAGCAGCCGCAAACCCAGCAGGCATCGGAGACCAGTCAGCCTCCCCAGCCTCCCGTGGAACAAGTTTCTGAGACCGGCGCTGCTGCTCAGCCTCAGGTCGAACCAACACCTGAGCCCAGCCCTCAACCGGCAGTTGCAGCCGCTCCTCGCCCTGAAACTCCTCGCTCTGAAAAAGAGCCCACGATGGAAGATTTCGCCACCGCGCTCGAGACCTTTGAGCAGGAACAAGCTCAAACCGAAGCTGCGCTGAACGAAGAGCAGATCGTCACCGGTACGGTGCTGAAGGTGACGGCGCAGTACGTAGTCGTGGACATCGGCTACAAGTCCGAAGGCGTTGTTCCGGTCGCGGAATTTACGGACCACGAGGGCAATGTCACTGTGAAGCGTGGCGACGAGATCGCCGTCATGCGCGAGCCCGGCCACACCGAAGAAGGCTACATCAACCTGTCCCACGAAAAGGCCCAGCGGTTGCACGCCTGGGACGAGATCGAGAAGGCGTACAACGACAAGGCGTCGGTCAAAGCACGCGTCATCGATCGCATCAAGGGAGGGCTGACGGTTGACATTCTTGGCGCTCGCGCCTTCCTTCCCGGTTCGCAGGTGGATCTGCGCCCAGTGCGCAACCTCGACGGTCTGAAGGGCCATGAGATCGATGTCCGCATCATCAAGCTGAACAAGAAGCGCGGCAACATCGTCGCGTCGCGCAAGCAGCTGCTGGAAGAGGAACAGTCTGAAAAGCGCGATAAAACCTTGGAGCAGTTGCACGAAGATGGAATTCTCACAGGAACGGTCAAGAACCTGACCGACTACGGAGCCTTCGTTGACTTGGGAGGCATTGACGGTCTATTGCACATCACGGATATGTCCTGGGGTCGCCTGACACACCCGCGCGATCTGGTGCAGGTTGGCGATCAGATCCAGGTGAAGGTGTTGAAGTTCGACCGCGAGAAACAGCGCGTGTCCCTGGGCTTTAAGCAACTCACGCCAGACCCATGGCTCGACGCTGCGGAACGTTACCCGATAGGGGCGCATGTTCGTGGGCGAGTGATTAGCGTGACCGACTATGGCGCGTTCGTCGAACTCGAACAGGGCATCGAAGGGCTGGTACACGTCAGTGAGATGACCTGGTCCAAGCGGATGAAGCACCCTTCAAAGCTGGTCAATATCGCCGACCAGGTTGAGGCCGTGGTGCTGAACGTAAATCCGCAGGAGCGCCGTATCAGTTTGGGCCTGAAGCAACTGGAATCGAACCCTTGGGAAAGTTTGCACGAAAAGTTCCCAGTGGGAGCGGTAGTGGAGGGCAAAGTCCGCAACCTGACCGATTTCGGCGCGTTCATCGAAATCGAAGACGGAATCGATGGATTGGTCCACGTCAGCAATCTGAGCTGGACCAAGCGCGTGAAGCATCCCTCCGAGGTGCTGAAGAAGGGCGACAAGGTGAAAGCAATCGTGCTGGCAATCGAGCCAGACCAGCGACGCCTCTCCCTGGGCGTGAAGCAACTTCAGCCCGATGTTTGGGACACCTTCTTCGAGCAGCACCGCGTCGGCGATGTTATTCACGGCAAGGTACTGCGACTGGCGAGCTTTGGTGCCTTCGTCGAGATTGCCGATGGCGTCGAAGGTCTATGCCACAACTCCGAGGCGGCGGACGCTCACGGCACTCCCATCAAGCTGGAACCCGGTCAGGAGTTCGATTTCAAGATCATTAAGATGAACCCTGCCGAAAAGAAAGTAGGACTCAGCATTCGTGCGGTGGGTGGCGAAGAAGCGACGCGCCATGATGTCGAGGCCTACAAGGCTCCCGCTGCCGCCTCTTCCGGGACTGGCTCGACGATTGGCGAGTTCATGTCGTGGAAGCGTGCCAGCAACGAGAACAACTAGTCTGAGTGAATTGAAAGTGCAAAAGGCCGCCGGAGATGGCGGCCTTTGATTTTGGGAACTAACGTTTGCAGTTCCTCTACTTGTTCATATTGATGCGCAAAACGATGTTGGCCTTCTGACGATCATCGAACTGGCTCAATACCTTGGTATCGCTCTTTTTTCCATCGCGCTGCGCATACACCTCATAATCCACATTGGGTGAAAGCTCTGGAAAGCGATAGCTGCCGTCGTTCCCGGCGATGACAGTCTTCACCGCGAGCGACTTCATGTTCTTCAGATAGACCACGGCATTACTCACGGGAGCGTCGTCGCCCTTGTCGAGAACTACGCCAGTAAGAGTGCGTGTGGTCACGCGAGTCGCCTTATGGCTGTCTGAAGACGAAGATCCCGAGCCTCCCATGGGCAGCGTCAATTGCCAGGCGACGCAACTTGCTGCAATCAGCAGTACCGCGATCGTCCCGAGTGCTTTCTTCATGCGGTCTCCTCTCGGCAGAGAGTGTCTACTTGCTCAGATGCAGACTAACATCTTTCCGCTCATTATCGTCGATGTGGACCGTGATTGCAGGCTTGGAATAGCCCTTAGGCATCTTGATGTCGGCTTCGATTATGTAATCCTGACCTCCGACTGGAACACGTTGGGCAAATTCACCGCGGCTATCGGATATAAGCTCCCACTTCGCCTTCTTACCCGACGCCCGCCGAATGGTGATGGGAACACCCGCCTGGGGATGTTCGTCCACTCCCCACACTGTGCCATAAATCAGAGCATAGTCATTTTTCGGGGCCTGCGAAGCGGATTGAAGCAAGTGAAAAAAGGGCTGGATGGTGCGAAGTCCGAAGGCAGCCACCGGAAGCGCGAAGAGAAGGAAAGCACTACTGGCGACCGCTCCACGCCTAGGGATAATTCGCCTATACAACTCAGTAATCACCGTCCTCTTCTTCCTCCTCGTCCTCGTCTTCGTCTTCGTCCTCATCCTCGACGCGAGTCAGTTCAAGAGGCTCCACGGCCACCACTTCAAAATCTGTCCCGCATTCAGGGCACGAAACGATTTCTCCCTCGTCTACCTCGTCCTCTTCGATATCCAGATCGCTCTCACATTCAGGACAAATAACCATGATGATTGGTCTCCCGTTCTCGATTTCACCGCGCCGTCAGAATTACATCTACGCCGTCATGCATTTATATTTAGAATCTCTTTGCGGCAGCGTCAAGTAATAGACGCCTAAGCCTTCCTAACGTTCCTGGAGTTCCGATGCTCATTCTCAATTCGATCCTAAATGGAATCGCGGTTTTGATGCTGACGATTGTCGTCGCGGTTGCTCTTTTTTCTCAGCAGTCCAATGACATCCCCCCTGCCACCCCTGACCCGCAGATTGCCGCAGCGCTGCGCGACGTCTCTGCCGAACGCATCCAGCAAACGATTGAGAAGCTGGTCAGCTTTGGCACCCGCCAGACGCTCTCGTCAGATATGCCAGCCTCCAGTGGAAAAGGCGCGACTGCCGCGGCAGAGTGGCTCCGAAGTCGAATTCGAACGCTATGCCAAAGAATGCGGCGGCTGCCTGGAAGTGAAGACTGACGAGTTTACCCAAGAGCCTGGGCCGCGAGTTCCGGCACCCACGAAAATCACCAACGTCTATGCAGTTCTGCGCGGCACCGATGTCTGCAAATGCTGGCCGCATCTTCGTGGTGAGTGGGCATTACGATTCTCGCAATAGCGAGACCAACGATGCCCAAGGACTTGCCCCGGGCGCGAATGACGATGCCAGCGGCACCGCAGTTAGTCTGGAGTGCGCCCGTGTGCTCAGCAAGCATCGTTTTCCTGCCACCATCATCTTTCTTACCGTGGCCGGAGAGGAGCAAGGGTTGTACGGCAGCGCTCATTTCGCCAAGATGGCCAAAGCGGCAGGCTGGGACGTTGAAGCAGCGTTGAACAACGATATCGTAGGCGGAGACCGCACTCCAGGAGACACCTTGCGAGACCCGCGTGTCGTGCGCGTCTTTTCCGAGGGTATCCCCACGACGGCGACGGACAAAGAACTACATCTGATTCGGTCGCTCGGAGGGGAGAGCGATGGCCCTTCACGGCAACTGGCACGCTATGTCGCGTCGGTGGCGAAAGAATACATGTCCCCGGCCACGTTTAGTCCTTTGCTGGTTCTCCGGCACGATCGCTATCTACGCGGTGGAGACCATTTCTCGTTTAACGAGCAGGGATTCGCGGCCGTGCGCCTTACCGAATTTCGCGAGAACTACAACCATCAGCACCAGAACGTGCGCACCGAGAATGGCATCGAATACGGTGATCTGCCGAAATTCGTGGACTACGATTACACCGCGAATGTGGCGCGACTGAATGCCGCGACCCTGGCGTCGCTGGCATCCGCTCCGGCGCCGCCGGCCAATGTACGCCTGTTGACCAAGGAGTTGCAGAACGATTCCACACTGGTGTGGGAGCCTTCGCCTGGTGGACTGGCCACCGGATACGAAGTCCTGTGGCGCGACACCACTGCGGCCGACTGGCAGCATGTTAAGCCGGTGGGTAATGTCACCAAGGCTACTTTGCCGCTCTCCAAGGACAATGTAGTCTTTGCTGTACGTGCCCTCGATGCCAAGGGTCATCGCAGTTTGGCGATCATACCGCTGCCGGAACGCTAAACGCCGGCGATTTTAAGAACGGAGTAAGTCATGCCACGCGGCTCGACCATGTCCATGAGTTTTCCGCCGTTCACCCGCGCGGTGAAGCAGTTGATGATCGCCAATGGCGCGATTTTCCTGCTGTTCGCCCTGCTGGGAGCCTTCGCACCGGAGCCGCCGGCGTAGGCGAGGCGCTTTTTCAGCTTCGTGGCATCGCCGTCGTTCACGGATGGCTGTGGCAATTGGTGACCTACGCTTTCTTGCACGCAGGTGTGCTGCACATTCTATTCAACCTGCTGGCACTCTGGATGTTTGGCGCGCAACTCGAAACCGACTGGGGTTATGGCCTGTTCATGCAGTTCTATTTCTTCTGCGTGATTGGTGCCGCGCTGGTCACGGTCGTCGTTTCCTTCACCGGGTTGCTCGGCATCAGCCCGTACACCGCAACTGTCGGCGCATCCGGCGGCATTTATGGGTTGCTGCTGGCTTTCGGAATTCTGCACGGCGACTCGCAAGTCATGCTCTTCCCGCTCCCCTTCCTCATCAAGGCCAAGTACTTCGTCATGGGCATCATCGCGCTGGCCCTGTATGGCGCGTTGTCGTCTGCACACGGCGGAGGCCAGTCAATCGCCTACATGGCGCATCTGGGAGGCGCGCTCTTCGGATATATCTGGCTGAAGTTCATCCCTCGCCGCGGCTTTGGCTACACCGCCTCCGAGCGAGCCTTCGGATTGCGGAACTCCTATTACCGCTGGAAGCGCAAACGCGCGGCGCGCAAGTTCGAGGTCTACATGCGGAAGCACGATCGCAGCGACTACCGCCACGATGACTACTTCGACGAACACGGCAACTTCCGCGATCCCAGTACTCGCGATGTGCGCAAGAAAAACGGCGACTCCACGCCGCCGTGGGTGAATTGAGCTACACGTTGCAACCGACCAAAAACGAATCACCCACGGATTGTCACGGATTTCTTTGATACGGTAGGCGCGCGACGCGAGGGGTTTCAGGCTTATGCGACTGCGTTGTTCTCGATCAATCGGCGCGCATCCGTGTATCCGTGGTCAAGGGTCTGTTTTCTCACGTCGCCCATATTTCAAGCTTGAACTTGCAATGGCTATAGATCATTTCGAAATCGGCGCGATTGGAGGTAATCACGCGAGCGCCATTCGATCGAGCCGTGAGGGCGATCAGCACATCGAAATGCATGTCGCGGAGTTTTTCCGGGGTAAATCCTTTCTCCGCGCTGATCTTCGCCAGCAGTTGTCCCGACTCGAGCCAATTTCCCGCAGTAGGAGTGAGAACGGGATGATTACGCTGCAGGGCGCGCAGAAATTCCCGCTCCGCTGGCTTCCTCGCGCCGCGCCACAACTCCGCCAACACTACGGATGAGGTTCTGACCAATCCACTGACCGATTCGATTCGCTGCCGGTGGCGCCCCGTCCGCAGATCGTCGATAAAGATGGCAGTATCGAAGAGGATCAGGTCACTCATCGAGCCCCGCGAAGGCCAGCCTTCCCCTATGCTTTCTCATCAAGTCCTTAAATCGTTTCGTCGCCACGATCTCTCGGAGGGCCACATGGACGGCCTCGGTGCGGGATTTCACGCCCAGTACCTTCGCTGCCTCGTCCGCCAGATTCGTGTCCAGCCTGATTGATGTCATTGTCACAGTCATAAGCTTCAGCCTCGCCTGTATATACATCATACCTTTGTCGTATATACACATCAAGCCGAGCGCCCCATTCTATTGCCTCTCTAGCAAGGGGAGACGAGGCGCATGATTCGTCAGATCTATTCCACGAATCTGTCTATTCCTAACCCGATCATTTTCGGGTATTGTGTATTTCCATAGCGCCCAAAACTAGATCGGCAAGCGCCACGGAAGATGACGTTCACGACACATCGCGTTCTACTTGCGGCCCTCGTGTTTGCGATGGCGGCTTCCGAGGGAGTGATCGCCCAGGCGCCAACGCGACGCAGGAACAGCCGCAAGCGTCGCCATCTGCTGTGCCGACATCACCTAAGGCGCCACAGGAAAATCCTGCTCCGTTATTCGACTTCAAAGACTCCGACATTAAGTTCAGCCTGAACAGCTTGATGACCGTCCTTCGCGACAGCCGGCATGAGGGCTGGGTACTTGCGGCCTATCCCGACCCGAAAACCAGCCGCCCGCTTATTGGTGCGGGATTTGGTCTTGACGTTCCGGCGACCGATCACCCACAGCGCGACCCGCTCAATTCCCATCCGTTCGTTGAGCCCTCCACGGGCCAATTGTGGCAGGCGGCGGGGCTTGACTCGGCAAAACTTCAAAGCATCCTCGACCAGTTCGATCGCGATCTGGCCACATGGAAGAAGAAAAACTTTCGCAAGAAGATCAGGACCCACGCCCTGTCGCCGCAGATAACCGAAGACGATGCCACCAAGCTGTTGCGCATCTCTGCCATTCAAGCCACCTACAATGCGCGGGCCTACTGCCGCTTCTTCGACCAGCTAACCGCGTCGCAGCAGATGGCGTTAAGCCAGCTTGTCTTTCAGATGGGAGTAAATCTGGAGGAATAATTCACTCAGTTTCTCGTCGCGATAAACGATGACGCCAGCTACCGCAATTCCCTTCAGCCGGTAAGTGCCGGGGGACCGCCAATCGATCACTGGAAAACCGTGCAAACTACACTGATCCAAAGCCAGTGGGCTAAACACTATCGCAGTCGCGCCGTCGCTGTTATTGCGATGTTCGATCCGAATTACGATAGCGATCCCCGTGCCGCGGAGCGTAAGGTGCAGGCTGAGCTTCGTCCGCCAGTTTCGCATCGTCGCAAGAGCGCGCACCTGAAATCAGTGAGGGCAGCGAATAACTCCAACCAAAAAGATGCCACCCCACACGGCGCGCCCACAGGCCACTCTGGGAAAACTTGACTCGGATGGTTTCCGGGTTGCGCCCGCTGTTCGCCGGCTTGCACCACCGAAGTGACGGAGATTTTACCACTTACGGTTTCCTCGCCATGCGGCTAGAATCGCTCCATGGCCGATACTGAGGATCAACAGGAACAGCCGGCGAGCCGAGGCAGGAAAGCTCTAGACCATTTCATCCAGGGCGACATGCACGGTATCCATTACGCGGTGAGCATCTTCTTTGCAACCGCAATACTCTGGGTCTGTGTTCACATGATGGCTAAAAGTAACCCGGTCTGGGCGATCAGTTCCATGGTTGCCACCAGCGATCCGTTGATGAAGCAAGCTCTGGGGTTCTTGCGCTCGCGAATCATAAACACGATGGTAGGCTGTGCCGTTGGACTGCTGTTCATTGCCATCGGGGGCGGCCGAATAATAACCCTACCGCTTGCCATGGCGGCAACGGTTTTGCTGTCGTCGTATGTTGTGCGGATTCAAACCATGTGGCGACAGGCGCCGATAAGTGCAGCATTTATCATCTCGGCCGGGCTGGAATACCACTCCCGGAAACATGGTTTCATAGCGGGAGTGGGTCGCATGAGCGAGGTGCTCTTCGGTTGCGTCGTCGGGATTTTGGTTGCGTGGCTCATGTCGGTGGTATGGCCATTACCGGAGCCCGTAGCGGCCGGCCAGGCCGCCAGCAAATGAGTCTTCCGTGTGAAGGCACGAGTTCCCAATCATCTTGGTCGCCCTAGCTTTCGAATACCTTCTCCAGGTTCTCATAAACAATCGGGATGGTGCACAGGTCCGGCAGCATCTGCCAGTAACGATGCACCTCGGGATCAGCTTGGGCTTCACTGCGCATCTCCGGCGATGTCCAGCGCCGCAAGTGCAGAAAGCGGTCCGGGCTCGATGAATCGCGGTGCAGCGAGTCGCGGCAATAGCCCTTGCCCTGCATCATGGTATACAGCTCGCGCAATCTCGCGAGCAGCTCTTCCTGCTTCCCGGGCAGTGCTTCCAGGATCGCCATCGAGAAGATTTCTTGCGCCATAGTGTTGTCGCCTCGCAGCTCTGAGTCTAGATTTCTGGGCTAGTGTGTCTGCTTTACTTTCGTCTTGGGGACTTGCTCAACTTATTTTGAAACCTGCTGAATGCTCTCCTACCGTGATCAACCGCATGAAGTTAGTTGCGCCCGAACTGTTGGTTGTCCCGGCGACCAGTCCAAACACGTCACCGCGCGATAGCACTTCCCTTCGCACCAACTCCGCTTCGGCGAATTCGGCCATCTCCGCCGCTGATAGACCTCCGGAGCAGCACAACGGCGCCACGCCCCATAACAAGTTCATGCGATTGCACACTGTCTCGTACTGCGTGAAAGCATAGATGTCGGCAGCCGGTCGATGTTTCGACAGCATCCGCGCCGTCGCCGCGGTCTCTGTGAACACCGCAATGGCGCGGATGTTGAGGTCTTTCGCGGCATGCGCCATCGACTCGCAAATGGTTTCCGCGACCGATAGATGCTCCGCCTGACGATGACCGGGCACCAGCCGATGGAAAGGGTGAGCCTCGGCTTCGGCCACAATGCGCGCCATCATTTCCACCGCTTCCCTGGGAAACTTGCCCATCGCCGTTTCGCCGGAAAGCATCACCGCGTCGGTACCGTCGAAGATGGCGTTGGCAACGTCGCTAGCTTCGGCGCGCGTGGGCCGCGGGTATTCGGTCATGGATTCCAACATCTGCGTCGCGGTGATGACCGGCCTGCGAAAGTCAAGCGCGCGGCGGATGACGAACTTCTGAATCAGCGGCACCTTTTCCGGCGGGACTTCGACGCCCAGGTCGCCACGGGCCACCATCACGCCGTCAGCGGCTTCAAGGATGGCGTCCAGATTTTCGATGGCCTGCGGCTTCTCCAGTTTCGCCACCAACGGAACGCTGCGACCCAGATGCCACCATGGCGCGCTTGGTGCGCAAAACGTCTTCGGCCGTGCGCACGAAGGAAATCGCCACGGCATCAACCGCGTGTTTCAAGCCGAATTCGAGGTCCTTCTCATCTTTTTCGGTGAGTGATGGAATACTGACATTTGTACCCGGAAGATTGATGCCCTGGTGCTCTCCGAGGGTTCCGCCGTTCAGCACTTCGCATACCACGTCGCTTCCACGGACGACTTGTACTACCAGCTCAATGCGCCCATCGGAAAGCAATATGCGCTCGCCTGGTTTCACGTCGTTGGCGAGGCCCTGGTAGGTCGTGGCGATCAGGCTGGCCGTTCCCATCACATCCTTGGGAGTGATGGTGACCATCTGACCCTGCTGCAATACAACAGGGGCGCCGGACTTGAGCCGTCCAGTCCTGATCTTTGGGCCCTGGAGATCTTGCAAGATACAGATGGTGCGCCCCAGTTGGCCAGCCACCGTGCGCAGTCGCGTGATCACGCGGGCGTGCTCCTCGTGCGTCCCATGCGAGAAGTTCAGCCGTGCGACATTCATTCCGCGCAGCATCAGCTCGCGAATCATCTCCTCGCTATTGCACGCCGGACCAATGGTACACACGATCTTCGCCCTGCGCCGCGCCGGAGTCGGGCTGTGCAAGGGATCTTTGGGGCGCTCGATTGTGTCTTCCATTTCGTTCTTCATGCCTCACGACGCCGGAACACGCTTCTTCTCGGAATTAATGTCGGAATGAGCTCCAAAGAGGAAACGCGGATAGCGTAGAGCATTGAATTCCGCGCCGATGAGCACCACCATGGAAACGATGTACAGCCAGATCAGCAGCGCGATCGCCGTGGCCACCGAGCCATAAATGACATCGTAGTTTGCGAAGTGGCGGAGATAGACGCCAAACAATACGGTGGAGACGAACCACAGTACGGTCGCGAGCGCCGCGCCCGGCAGCACGCGATGCCACGGCTGAGTGCGCGGCACTCCATGATGGTAGATGAGCCCAATCACGGCAATGCTGGTTAGCGCTGCGATGATCCAGCGCAATGCTGTCCACAGTCCCACAATGTAGGGGCCAAATTCGTGGCCCACATGATAGGCAATCCAGTGTTCGATCTGATTACCGAACACCAGCAGGAACGAAGAGAACGCCATGGGAACGCCCGCCAGAACCACCAGCAGGAAGGCAATCATTCTTTCTTTTACCAGTCCCCAGATCTTCGGCATCTGGTAGGCGTTGCGGAAGCCCTCCATCCAGGAGATCATGGTGCCCGATCCTGTCCACAGTGTGATGACGATCAAGCTGATGAGTGTCCGTATGCTGGCTGGCTTGCTCCCGCTGAAGTATTGCAAGACGGCGTCGCTCGTCCCCGACGGCAGAATTCTCCCCACCGCGCGACCAATCTCACGAACGAATGCCGCTGTGGCATGAGACTCCGACAGGATAGACGCCGTCAGCAGCACCGCCGGAAACAAGGTGAAGATCGCCGAGAAGGCCGCTCCCTTGGCCACAGCGAAAGCGTCGTGCTCAAAAGCACGCCATAACGCCACCCGAAAGTGCAAGAAGAACCGGGACATGAGGTAAGAGGAAGTCTACACAGCTTAACAACCAGTTGTCAGTGGTTGATTGTCCATCACTCGCCAGTTGCCAGTTGCGCGCCGGCCATTAGATCGGTTTTCGAGCCAGGGTAGCCGCAGAAAACGGTGTCAGAACGCCACTTTGAGCGTTTTGCGTTCATGGCCATCCCGGTGCCTGTTAAGAACGATAGAGGCCCAGCCCGGTCAAATGTGCGATTCTGGAGAAGTCATGGTCCAGGGTGAAGATGCTCGCGCCATGTTCAAGCGCAATGGCTGCAATCAGGGTGTCGATGGTGGTAAGGGCGATGCCTTTCCCGCGCGCCGAACGGTAGATCGCAGCCGCTCTTTGATAGGTTTCAAAGCCCTTGGGCTCCAGCATCTCCCACTGGGTCAGGAACTGCTCAATTACAGTGACCTCTCTGGCAAGGCCCTGCAAGACCTCGGCCACTACCACTCCAGTCACCGCGAAGGATTCGCTGTCCTCGATCATCCGACGTAGTTCCGCACCGCCGCTTCCAGGAGAGGAACTAAGAAAATCGATCCAGACCGAGCTGTCCACCAGGATCAAACGCGGCTTCTCCGCGACGCCTTAAGGTCGCCGCTCCAGACACCGCTTCCGTAGTAGCGAAGAATTCCTTTGCGTGTCTCAGAGCGGACGAGCAGTTCGAGCGCCTTGTCCACAATCTGACGTTTGGTCTTAAGACGGGTGAGTTTGCGCGCCTTACGAATCAAGTTGTCGTCGATCTCAATGTTGGTCCGGGACATATGGAAACAGCATACACCAATGTCGCCGAAAATTGTGTATCGGGAGGGCTCATGTTACCTCGATGCGGTGGCCTCGGTGTGTTCGGGGATACTAGAGGGAATCGCCAACATTGAGTGAAAAGGGAAGTTTACACATCTGAGCAGGAAGGGGCGACTAGAATCATCGCCCCTTCGCTCGTGCTGTTTTGATGCGAGCTATTGCCTCGCTCGGTTATTCCGCCGTCAGTTCTTCCGCCTCGTTCTCGCCCTCGTGACGGAGCAGCTCCAGCGCGCGTTCGGCTTCTTCGTACGCGGCCGTAACTTCCTCCTGCACCTTGGCTGCGGCCTCCTCCATCTCCTGCGAGAGCCGGACATTGCGGTAGTACTCCATTCCGGTGCCCGCGGGGATGAGACGGCCCACGATGACGTTTTCCTTCAAGCCGCGCAGGTGATCGACGGCGCCCTGTATAGAGGCTTCCGTCAGCACGCGCGTGGTTTCCTGGAACGATGCCGCCGAGATGAACGAGTCGGTGGAGAGCGACGCCTTGGTGATGCCCAGCAGCAGCGGACGGCCGGTGGCCGGTTTGCCGCCATTGGCGATCGCCTTCTCGTTCTCTTCGCGGAAGCGGAACTTGTCGATCTGCTGCTCCAGCAGGAACGAGGTATCGCCCACGTCTTCCACTTTCACCCAGCGCATCATCTGGCGGACAATTACCTCGATGTGCTTGTCGCTGATATTGACACCTTGCAACCGGTAAACCTCCTGGATTTCGTTCACCAGGTACGCCTGTAGTTCCTTCTCACCCAGTACAGCCAGAATGTCGTGCGGGTTCAGAGGACCGTCCATCAGCGGCTCGCCAGCGCGAATGCGCTCGCCTTCCTGCACATTGATGTGAACACCTCGCGGCACCTGGTATTCCTTCTCGGTACCGTTGTCGGCCACCACGTAGATTTTGCGTTGACCCTTGGCAACGTCGCCAAACTTCACTACGCCATCGATCTCGCTGATGACCGCGGTTTCACGCGGCTTGCGGGCTTCGAACAATTCCACCACGCGTGGCAGACCACCCGTGATGTCCTTGGTCTTGGTGGTTTCGCGCGGGATCTTCGCCAGCACGTCGCCCGGCGTTACAGTGTCGCCGTCCTGCACCATAAGGTGAGCGCGGGAAGGCATGAGGTAACGCTTGCTGCCTTTGGCCCCCTTAATGATGATGGTCGGCTGACGCTTCTCGTCCGGAGAATCAACCACGACATGGCGCGACAGACCAGTGACTTCGTCCACTTCTTCATGCAGGGTCATGCCTTCCTGCAGGTCCTTGAACTGCACCGTCCCGCCAATTTCGGTCAGGATCGCAAAGGTGTATGGATCCCACTCGACCAGGACATCGCCCAGGCCGACCGGCTGACCGTCTTCCACCTTGACCTTGGCGCCGTAAACCACGGCGTAGCGCTCTTTTTCGCGGCCCTTGTCGTCCAGAATGGCGATGGAGCCATTGCGGTTCATCACCACCAGGTGGCCTTCCTTGGCGCGTACGGTCACCAGGTTGATGAAGCGTACGCTGCCGTTGTTCTTGGCATCGAGGCGCGACTGCTCGCTGACTCGCGAAGCCGTACCGCCGATGTGGAAGGTACGCATGGTGAGCTGCGTTCCAGGCTCGCCGATGGACTGCGCCGCGATGACGCCCGTGGCCTCACCCAACTCGACCAGGCGGCCAGAAGCGAGGTTGCGTCCGTAACACATCACGCACACACCACGCTTGGACTCGCAGGTCAGCACCGAGCGAATCTTGACGCGCTCGATACCCGCTGCCTGCACCGCACCCGCCAGGTCTTCGGTGATTTCCTGGTTGATGTCGACGATGATGTTGCCTTCGTAGTCCTTGATCTTCTCCAGCGAGACGCGACCAACGATACGGTCACGCAGCGGTTCGATGATCTCGCCCGATTCCACGATGGAGGTAACGTAGATGCCATCAACCGTACCGCAATCGTATTCGCTGATGATTACGTCCTGCGCCACGTCCACCAAACGCCGGGTCAAGTAGCCGGAATCCGCCGTCTTGAGAGCGGTATCGGCCAGTCCTTTACGCGCGCCGTGAGTGGAGATGAAGTACTCCAGCACTGTCAGGCCTTCGCGGAAGTTCGCCGTGATCGGTGTCTCAATGATTTCGCCCGAGGGCTTGGCCATCAAGCCACGCATACCGGAGAGCTGACGAATCTGCTGCTTCGAACCGCGAGCGCCTGAATCCGCCATGACGTAAATTGGATTGATGTCGCCCTTCTTGTCGTCTTCCTGCATGGCGCCGAACATCTCATCCGCGACCTTTTCCGTGATCGCCGACCAGATTTCGACAACCTTGTTGTAGCGTTCGCCGTTGGTAATGGCGCCGTCCAGATATTGTTGCTGCACGGCAATCGCCTGCTTTTCAGCGTCGCGCACCAGGCCCGCTTTTCCCGGAGGAATGACCATGTCGTCGATTCCGATCGAGAGGCCAGCCGTCGTTGCGTAGTGGAAACCGAGCTGCTTGATGCCGTCGAGCATCCGCACCGTGGTTTCCAGACCGAAGCGCAGGTAGCAGTAGTTCACCAGGTTGCCCACGCCCTTCTTCTTGAGCAAGCCGTTGATATACGGCATCTCCGCGGCGCCGCGCTTGAGATGATCGTTCATGATGGCGCGACCCACCGTGGTCGAAATGAACTGGCGCTCGAAGTTGGTCGGCTCGGTGTGGATCACGTCCTGATCGTCATAAGCGATGGTCAGATCGATCACCTCACCCGAGTAACGCAAGCGAATCGGGGTCAGCGTTTCCACTTCGCCCGCTTCTTTCGCCAGGATCACTTCGTCGATGTTGGCGAACGCACGTCCCTCACCCTTGGCGCCCGGCTTGCCTTTGGTCAGGTAGTAAATGCCGAGCACCATGTCCTGGGTGGGAACGGTAATCGGTTGTCCCGACGCCGGTGACAGAATATTGTGCGAGGCCAGCATTAAGACGCTAGCTTCGACCTGCGCTTCCGGCGACAACGGAATGTGTACTGCCATCTGGTCACCGTCGAAGTCGGCATTGAATGCGGTGCAGACCAGCGGGTGGATCTTGATTGCCTTGCCTTCCACCAGCACCGGCTCAAATGCCTGGATGCCGAGACGGTGAAGCGTTGGCGCGCGATTCAATAGCACCGGATGATCTTTAATCACCTCTTCCAGGATGTCCCATACGATAGGCTCCTGTTGCTCCACCATTTCTTTCGCCTGCTTGATGGTGGTGCAGTGTCCGGTCTGCTCCAGACGGTGATAGATGAACGGCTTGAATAGTTCCAAGCGCCATCTTTTTGGGCAGCCCGCACTGATGCAGCTTGAGGTCGGGACCCACCACGATCACGGAACGGCCGGAATAATCCACGCGCTTGCCCAGCAGGTTCTGGCGGAAGCGGCCTTGCTTGCCCTTCAGCGTGTCGGACAATGATTTCAGCGGACGATTGTTGGCGCCACGCAGCACGCGTCCACGGCGTCCGTTGTCGAACAGCGCGTCCACTGCTTCCTGCAACATGCGCTTCTCATTGCGCACGATGACTTCCGGCGCATGCAAGTCCATCAGCTTTTTCAAGCGATTGTTGCGATTGATGACGCGGCGATACAGATCATTTAAGTCCGAGGTCGCAAAACGACCGCCATCGAGAGGAACGAGAGGACGCAGCTCTGGTGGGATCACCGGAATCACGTCCAGAATCATCCATTGCGGTTTGTTGCCGCTCTTGCGGAATGCCTCAACCACTTTCAGGCGCTTGGCATACTTCAAGCGCTTCTGCACGGAACTCTCGCTGCGCATCTTCTCGCGCAATTCGGTGGAGAGGCTGTTCACCTCAACCCGCTTCAGCAGTTCCTTGATGGCCTCGGCGCCCATCATGGCCTTGAAGCCACTGGCGCGATGCGCCTGGTCGAGTTCGCGGTACTTGGTTTCGTCCTTGATTACTTCGCGATCTTTGACCGGAGCTTCGCCGGCCTCAACCACGACGTAGGCTTCGAAATACAGCACCGATTCCAGGTCGCGTAACGAAATGTCGAGGATGTGCCCAATGCGGCTGGGTAGTCCCTTAAAGAACCACACGTGCGAGCAAGGCGAGGCCAGTTCGATGTGGCCAAGGCGCTCGCGGCGGACCTTGGAGAGCGTTACCTCCACGCCGCACTTATCGCAGATCACGCCGCGGTGCTTCATGCGCTTGTACTTGCCGCAGAGACACTCCCAATCGGTTACCGGACCAAAGATACGGGCACAGAACAGGCCGTCGCGCTCCGGCTTGAAGGTGCGGTAGTTGATCGTCTCCGGCTTGGTGACTTCGCCGTGAGACCAACTGCGGATCTTTTCAGGCGAAGCCAGGCTGATGCGGATGGCGTCAAAGTCGGCGATGGCATTTCCGAGATCAAATGGACTCGAACGGTACAAAGTGTCCTCCTCCCCTGCGGGCTTCCTGACGAAAGTGCAGGGACCTGCGGCCTTTGCGCTGCCGCTGGCGGCTCCCGGTATTTACTGTTTCCCTTGGGTGCTGCCTCCGCGGGAGTGAAGGAGGCAGTTACCCCAATCTTCGGGCCCTGGTGAGCGCCGGTTTTGCGTCCACCAGGGTGAAAGAGCGAACTCGAACCTAGTCGGCCGCGACCGGAGGAGCTGTCGGGAGCACCTTGCGCTCGTTGGTCATGATCAGTTCCACGTCGAGGCACAATGACTGCAACTCACGAATCAGTACGTTGAAGGATTCCGGCACACCCGGCTCAATGGCTGCTTCGCCTTTGACGATGGCCTCGTAAATCTTGGTACGGCCATAGACGTCATCGGACTTCGCAGTGAGCAACTCCTGCAGGATGTAGGCTGCGCCATAGGCTTCCAGGGCCCACACTTCCATTTCGCCGAAGCGCTGACCGCCGAACTGTGCCTTGCCGCCCAGTGGTTGCTGGGTGATCAGCGAGTACGGTCCGATGGAACGCGCGTGGATCTTGTCGTCGACCAAGTGTGAGAGCTTGAGCATGTAGATATAACCGACTGTTACCGGCTGCTCGAACTTCTCCCCGGTCATGCCGTCGTAGAGCGAGGTCTTGCCCGACTCGGGCAGGCCACCCTGCGCCAGCAGTGACTTGATCTCTCCTTCTTTCGACCCGTCGAATACAGGTGAGCCAAAGTAGACAGCTTCCTTCATGCCATCCGCCACATGCTCCAGAGTTTCGTCGTCGAGGTCGACAAGCTTATCTACGAACGGTGTGTCCTTGAACATCACCTTGAGTTCTTTGCGCAGGCGCTCTGCCTTCGAGTTCTCCTTCAGCAGTTCGCCAATCTTCTGCCCGAGCGCGTAACCGGCCCAGCCTAAGTGAGTCTCCAGGATCTGGCCCACGTTCATACGGCTTGGCACGCCCAGGGGGTTTAGAACAATTTCCACCGGCGTACCGTCCTCAAGGTAAGGCATGTCCTCTTCCGGCAGAATGCGCGCGATGACGCCCTTGTTACCGTGGCGGCCGGCCATCTTGTCGCCCACACTCAGCTTGCGCTTCATGGCGACATATACCTTCACCAGCTTGATTACCCCCGGCGGAAGCTCGTCGCCCTTTTGCAGCTTCTCGACTTTCTCCCGAACGATCTTGCGGAGAACGTCAATCTGCCGCGAAGTCATCTCTTCGATTTCATCGATCTGCTCGTTGATGCGCGGGTCCTTGTCGGGAAACTTGACACGCTTCAGGTTGCGGGTCGAGATCCGTTCGATGGTGTCGCGATCAAGAAGCACACCTTTGGTCAACAGGCGCTTGTTGGTGCGCTCGTCGTGCAGGTCGGCGAGGACTTCCTTGCCGCCTAGCAACGATTCCAACCGCTTCAAACGCTCGTCGGTAAGAATTCGGATCTCATCGGCCAGGTTCTTCTCCAGCTTCGCAACCTGTTCGGACTCGATGAACTTGGCACGCTCGTCCTTTTCCTGTCCCTTGCGGGAGAATATCTTCACGTCCACTACCGTGCCCTCGATACCGGGAGGGCAGGTGAGCGAAGCATCGCGAACATCACCGGCTTTTTCGCCGAAGATGGCCCGCAGCAGCTTCTCTTCCGGAGTAAGTTGGGTTTCGCCCTTCGGCGTGACTTTGCCGACCAGGATGTCTCCCGCCTTTACCGAAGCGCCGATGCGGATGATGCCGCTCTCATCGAGATCACGCAGCGCCGACTCGCTAACGTTGGGAATGTCGCGGGTTACTTCTTCCGGCCCAAGCTTGGTGTCGCGCGATTCAATTTCGAACTCCTCGATGTGGACAGAGGTGTAATAGTCTTCTTTCACCATCTTCTCGGAGACCAGGATGGCATCCTCGAAGTTGTAGCCACGCCACGGCATGAACGCGACCAGCACGTTGCGGCCGAGTGCCAGTTCGCCCATGTCCGTACACGGACCATCGGCGATTACTTGCCCCTTGGCGACGCGCTGCCCCTTTCTTACGATGGGACGCTGATTGATGCAAGTGTTCTGGTTGGAACGCTTGAACTTGGTGAGCTGATAGATGTCGCTGCCCACTTCGCGCGAAAGCTGCATGGGATGATGTTCGCCTTCGACGCGTACGATGATGCGCTCGGAGTCAACGGAATCAATGATGCCGCCGCGGCGTGCCAGCACTACCGCTCCGGAATCACGCGCCGTAACGCCTTCCATTCCCGTGCCAACGATAGGCGCCTGTGCGCGCAGCAAGGGCACGGATTGGCGCTGCATGTTGGCGCCCATCAGGGCGCGGTTGGCGTCGTCGTGCTCCAGGAACGGAACCAGCGATGCCGCCACCGACACCAGTTGTTTCGGACTGACGTCGATGTAGTCCACCTCGTCGCGGCTGGTCAGCACAAAGTTGCCGGCCTTACGGGCATTCACCAGTTCGGCGACGATACGGCCTTTGTCGTCGATTTCGGCATTGGCCTGCGCGATCACGTGGCGATCTTCCTCCCACGCCGACAGGTAAAACGAGAACGGCTCAAAGTCGATGAGCTTCTTGCGCCGCTCCCGCAGGTCATTGTTGGCCTTGATCGCTTCGGCCTTCTCCATATGATCGCCGACGCGATAATCGCTATCGCCGGCATTGACCACGGTCACGAAATCCAGCACGCGCCCGCTCTTCACCTTGCGATAGGGCGACTCGATGAAGCCGTAGTCGTTGATCCGGGCATAGCAACTCAGCGACGAGATAAGGCCGATGTTCGGGCCTTCCGGAGTTTCAATCGGGCAGATACGTCCATAGTGCGTCGGGTGTACGTCGCGGACTTCGAATCCTGCGCGTTCCCGTGACAGGCCGCCCGGCCCAAGCGCCGACAGACGCCGCTTGTGCGTGATCTCCGACAGGGGATTGGTCTGGTCCATGAACTGCGACAACTGCGACGAACCAAAGAACTCGCGAATGGCTGCCATCACCGGTTTGGCATTCACCAGGTCATGCGGCATGGCCGTGGACATCTCCTGGTACACGCTCATCTTTTCCTTGATGGCGCGCTCCATGCGGACCAGGCCGATGCGGAACTGGTTCTCCAGAAGTTCGCCGACCGCGCGCACACGGCGGTTGCCCAAGTGATCGATGTCGTCCACCGAACCGATGTTCTTGCGCAGCTTCAGCAGGTAACGGATAGTGCCGTAGAAATCATCCGGCTCCAGCGTGCGATGGTCGAGCTGGGTGGCGTCTTCGCTTTCGAACAGTTTGATGTTGAACTTCAAACGGCCCACGCGCGAGAAGTCATACTTGCGCGGGTCGAAGAACATCCCGTGAAATAGCGAGGTTGCGGTATCCAGAGTCGGTGGATCGCCGGGACGCAGCTTGCGATAAATTTCGATCAAAGCTTCCTGCGGGGTCTTGACCGAGTCACGGCGCAGGGTGGCGCTGATCACTGTGCCCACATCGTCGCGTTCCGGGAAGAACACATGCACTTCAGCAATGCCAGCGTCCAGCAGCTTGGACAGCTTTTCCGCCGTAAGCTCGGAGTTTGCCTCCAGCAGGATTTCGCCGGTGTTGGTGTCCACTACATCCGCAGCAACGTACGCACCCTCCATATCGCTGAGGTCAACTTCGATCTCGGAAATCTTGTGTTTCTGGATTTCCTTCATGACCGCGGTCGTCACCTTGCGTCCGGAGTGAGCGATCTCTTCGCCACTCTTGGTGGCGATCCGGTGCGCCAGCTTCATGCCAACCAGGTTGGTCGGCCGCTCGACGCCAGGTTCCAGCGTCCAGTACAGCTTTTTGTCCTTCAACGCGATGCGATCTACGGTATAGAACGTACGAAGAATGTCCTCATCCGAGCGCAGGCCCAGCGCGCGAAGAAAGATGCTGCCCAGGAACTTGCGCTTGCGATCGATGCGCACGTACAGAATGTTCTTCTGGTCGTACTCGAACTCTACCCAAGAACCGCGGTAGGGAATGATCTTGCCCAGGAAATAGGTGCGGTTGCTCGCGGTCTCGAAGAACACACCGGGCGAGCGATGCAACTGGCTGACGATAACGCGCTCGGTACCATTCACGATGAAGGTGCCGTTGGCCGTCATCAAGGGGATGTCGCCAAAAAAGACTTCCTGCTCCTTCATGTCGCGGATGGAGCGGTTGCCGGTTTCCGGGTCTTTGTCGTAAATAGTGAGACGCATGGTGACCTTCAGCGGGGCGGAGTAGGTCATACCGCGCTCTTCGCATTCGGCCACGTCGTATTTCAGTTGCAATCCAACCGGATCGCCGCACTTGTTGCAAAAATCGGGCGTGTTGGCATTGTAGGTGCCGCACTTGGTGCACAGCACATCTCCCAGATGAAACGGATCGGTCTTCACCGTTGCGCCGCAATTGCGGCAGGTGGTGCGCAGGTGATTCAGCCCCTTGAGGTGGCCGCACTTGCACTCCCAGTTGCCGATGGCGTACTCGACGAAGTCCAATTGCGAAACATTGCGGAAGTCCGTGATCGGAAATACCGATTGGAACACCGCCTGCAAACCGCCATCATCGCGCTCGCTCGGCAGTGCATCCATCTGCAGAAAGCGGTCGTACGAACGCTTCTGCACCTCAATCAGGTTGGGAATCTGAATGGTAGCCGGAATTTTTGAGAAATCGAATCGATTTCGATTGGCAGTTTTCTGTTGTGCCATGTATAAAGCTCCTATATCAGCGTCGGCCCGCTCGCTCAGGCGTGGCCATGTAAGCCGCTAATGCGGATGTGCGACGGACAGGACTGCCGTCCCACGGTGACAGGTCGGTCGAAGAAGAATGGGCTGCTGCTCGAGGTACGCGCAAAAACGCAAGTGCGCCCACGAAGACAGAAGTCCCCGTAAGCGCCACGTCTGGCGTTCTGCAATCCCATGACCATTTGGTCCGGAATTTCGGCACAAATTGTGCCGCGATGTTTTTCGCTTCCCGCGCCAGTATCTTCAGGCCTTGTCCTCGACTAGCTCTACCGTCGCGTCTGAGCTGACGCGACTCCGGTTGAGCTTGCCGCCTGCCACTACCTGTTTGATGCTCCGGATTCCAGAAAGAATCCAGACCCAACGATGCCCGGGAATTCCGCAGCCCCTGCTGAGCAGGACTGCTCTACTTCCTCGGCTTCATCGCGCCCCTTCACGACCGCTCCGACGTGAAGAGGAACGTAGCCGCCACCCCGTCTAACCGCAGGCGGCAGCAGCCTTAACTCCGGTCAGCGCGCCGGAGTAATCGTCCCGCTTCGTTACCAGTACCACGGTGAAGCGGGACGGAACTTACTTCACCTCGACGGTCGCGCCTGCCTCGGTGAATTTCTTCTTGATGGTCTCGGCTTCGTCCTTGGAGACGCCTTCCTTCACGGTCTTGGGAGCGCCATCGACCAGGTCCTTGGCTTCCTTCAGACCCAGGCTGGTCACTTCGCGGACGGCCTTGATCACGTTGATCTTGTTAGCACCCACCGCAGTTAAGACGACCGCAAACTCGGTCTTCTCTTCCGCCGGGGCTGCTGCCGCGGCACCCGCGCCGGCTCCGCCTGCCATCATGACGGGGGCCGCAGCCGCCGCCGAGACGCCAAGACGCTCTTCCAACTTCTTCACCAGGGCCGCCGCATCCAGAAGCGAAAGCCCTACGATTGTTTCTTCCAACTGCTGCAAATCCGCCATGTGTTTATCCACCTATTCGTTATTCGTTGTATTGATTCCGTTATCGGTCTTCAAGGCTTCCAATGTGCCGTCGCATGCCAGACTTCACGCGGACTGCACGCCTCACAACGGATAACGCAAATCCTAAGGAAGCGCTTACGCACTCCCAAACTCGTGTACAGCCCAGGCCTAAGCCTGCGCTTCGGTCGCAACAGGTTCAGCCGCCGGGACTGTCGGAGCTTCCGGGGCTGCTTCTGCTGCGCCACCAAACTTGTTCTTCTCCACGCCCTGGTTGATCACGACTGCCAGATCGCGCCCAATGGCGTTCATCACGGTAACCAGGCGCTGCGCCGGAGCACTGATCAGGAACAGCAGCTTGGAGTGAATTTCTTCCTTGGACGGCATGCTGGCCAGCGCGTCAATGTCTTTGATCGCTATGACCCGGCCATCCACAATGCCGGCCTTGAAGGTGTACTCGGGATTGTCCTTGGCGTACTTGCTGAGCGCCTTGGCCAGGGCCACCGGATCGCCACCCGTGTACGCGATGGAGGTAACTCCGGCGAGACCCTTCATCGCCTCCTCCACCTTGGTTCCCTGAGCGGCGCGCTCAGCGAGGGTGTTCTTCACCACGCGATAATGTCCGCCCACGCTGCGCACAGCCTTCCGTAGTTCAAAATCCTTCTGCACGGTCAACTTGCTGAAGGTGCCCACCACAGCGTGGCTCGCGCTCTGAAATTCTTCCTTGAGCTTCTCGACCTGCTCGACTTTTCTCGCTTTTGTGACAGCCATCTTCGAATCCTTTTTCCGGGCGCCGTAACGCGCCTCTTTACGCGTTACCCCTAGGCTCGCGCTGCTGCTTCCACTGGCGCCGTATCAATGGCAACACCTGGTCCCATCGTCGAGCTGAGGTAGCAGCCCTTGATGTACTTGCCCTTGGCGACCGTGGGCTTGGCCTTAATCACGCTCGTAATTACCGTGGCGGCATTCTCCACCAGCTTTTCCGGCGGAAACGAAATCTTGCCCACCGGCACATGCACCAGCGCCGTCTTATCGGTGCGGAACTCTACCTTACCGGCCTTGGTTTCCTTGACCGCAGCAGCCACATCGAAGGTGACGGTTCCGGTCTTCGGATTCGGCATCAATCCGCGGGGGCCAAGCACCTTGCCCAGCCGGCCTACCGACTTCATCATGTCCGGGGTGGCAATCACGGCGTCGTAATCGGTCCAGTTTTCCTTCTGGATCTTCTCCACCATTTCTTCGCCGCCGACAATGTCGGCGCCCGCGGCTTCGGCCTCACGGACCTTCTCGCCGCTGGCGATAACCAGCACTTTCTTGGTTTTGCCCAGGCCATGCGGCAGAACCACCGTGCCGCGGACCATCTGGTCGGCGTGCTTGGGATCGACCCCCAGCCGCATCGTCAAATCCACCGTCTCGTCGAACTTGGCGAATTTTATCTTTTGCAGAAGGGGTACTGCGTCCTGAAGCGTGTATGAACGAGCTTCGACACCAGCACGTGCCTTCGCGATGTTTTTTCCCGATTTCCTCATTGCTCTCCTTGTCTCCCACCGCCATCCCTTGTTGCCGGAAAGCCGTGGTATCTACGACTGCGGCCGGGCGGCCGCTGATAATCCCACATTGTGGGACAACCTATGCTGTAACCTCAATGCCCATGGAGCGCGCAGTCCCTTTCACGCTCTTGATTGCCGCTTCCACCGAAGCAGCGTTCAGGTCGGGCATCTTCTGCTTGGCAATCTCCAGCACCTGCTTCTCTGTCACCTTGCCAACCTTGTCCTTGTTCGGCGTTCCCGAACCCTTGGCCACGCCCGCGGCACGCTTCAACAGAATTGAAGCCGGAGGCGTCTTGGTGATGAAGCTGAAGGTGCGGTCGCTATAGACCGACACCACCACCGGAATGATCAGGCCGTCGAGTTCCTTGGCGCTGGTCCTGGCGTTGAACTGCTTGCAGAACTCCATGATGTTGATCTGCGCCTGGCCGAGGGCCGGACCCACCGGAGGAGCCGGAGTGGCCTTGCCGGCCGCAATCTGTAACTTCACCGAACCAGTAATCTTCTTTGCCATTTGATTTCCTACGCTTTTCGCTACTCGCCTTTCGCTGCTCGCCAGAGTTTCATCGCAGTACGTGCGAATGGCGAAAAGCGAAGAGCGGTCCTACTACGTGATAACTTTTTCGACCTGCCCGAATCCCAGCTCTACAGGGGTGGACCGTCCAAAGATCGTGACCATCACTTTCAGGGTCTCGCGGTCTTCGTTGACCTCGTCCACAATGCCCGTGAAGCTGGCGAAAGGACCTTCACTGATGCGCACCGACTCGTTCTTCTCGAACTTGACCTTGAGCTTCGGCTTTTCCTTGCTGTCGGCCACGCGGTACACGATCTGGTTAACTTCTTCCTCCGACAGCGGAGTAGGCTGTTGACCTGTGCCTACAAATCCTGTCACTCGCGGCGTGCCTTTGACCACGTGCCACACGTTGTCGTCCATGTCCATCTCGACCAGCACGTAGCCGGGATAGAACATGCGCTCGCTGGTGTATTTCTTGCCGCCGCGAACTTCGGTCACCGACTCAGTGGGAATCAGCACCCGGCCGATCCTGTGCTCCAGTTCGGGATAAGCGCGCACCCGCGACTCCAGCGACTCTTTCACCTTGCGCTCGAATCCTGAATAGGTATGGATGATGTACCACTTCATATTCGGATTCTGCGGATTCGGCTGGTCGGCGGAAAGCGGAGCGGTGGCTTCCTCTCCCGCAATCTGCGGCTCGGCGCCGTTCTTCTCCGATTTAATTTCTTCTTCAGTCATGGGTTCGCGCATTAGCGGTGGGTCAAAAACTTCAGCAACCGATCGAGGGACGATCCCAGGATCTTGTCGACGATGGCAAAATACAGACCGAACAAAAAGACGGTGATAATCACTACCGTCGTCGTACCTTGTACTTCCTTGCGCGACGGCGTGGTGACTTTCTTCATTTCCGTCCGCACGTCGTTGTAAAAACTCTTTATGCGCTGCGGCCACGCCTTAATCGTGGCCAGCTTATTGTCGCCCGCTACTTCGATCGCTGTTGACTTCGCCATCTAATACCTATTCTTCCGGCGCCCGCGGCGCCTTTACAACATTCATCCCGCACCAACGCTTACACTGCGTTCCGAATACTGGCAGGGGCGGAGGGATTCGAACCCCCAAGTTCGGTTTTGGAGACCGACAGTTTAACCGTTGAGCTTACGCCCCTGTTTTAGCTGTCAGCCGTTAGCTCTCAGCCTTCAGCCTCTCCCTAAAATGCCGCCGTCGGACCAACCTCAAACTCTACCCATACGCTCCGTCCGTCTCCAGCATCCACAGTAGCTGAAAGCTGATAGCTGACGGCCAACAGCTACTTCACTTCCTTATGCGACGTGTGCTTGCGACACTTACGGCAAAACTTGTTGAATTCCAACCGGGCCGTCGTGGTCTTCTTGTTCTTGGTTGTGGAGTAGTTGCGATCTTTGCACTCCCCACACTGTAATGTCACGATTTCGCGAGGCATTGAAGTATTTCCTTTTGTTTACTTCGCGGCTTAATACCGCGAAGCCTTGTCCGCATCGAAGTGCGGAAATCAGCGAAACTCAATTGCTTTCGCCGAGAAACTTTGGGTGCCCCACTCATTCCGGCTTTTGGAATGAGTGGGACTGCAAATTACGCAATAATCTCGCTGATGGTGCCGGCGCCCACGGTGCGTCCGCCTTCGCGAATCGCAAACCGCAAGCCCTTCTCCATCGCCACCGGCGTGATCAGCTCAATCTCCAGGCTCACGTTATCGCCCGGCATCACCATCTCCGTGCCCGCCGGCAACGTCGCCACGCCCGTCACGTCGGTCGTGCGGAAGTAGAACTGCGGCCGATAGCCCTTGAAGAACGGCGTGTGCCGCCCGCCTTCGTCTTTCGACAGCACGTACACTTCGCTCTTGAACTTGGTGTGCGGCGTGATCGATCCCGGCTTGGCCAGCACCATGCCGCGCTCCACGTCTTCCTTCGCCGTGCCGCGCAGCAGCAGCCCGGCGTTGTCGCCCGCCAGACCTTCGTCCAGCTGCTTCTTGAACATTTCCACGCCCGTGACTACCGTCTTGCGGGTCTCGCGGAAGCCGACAATCTCGACGTCTTCGCCCACCTTCACCTTGCCGCGCTCGATACGACCCGTGACCACCGTGCCGCGCCCCTGAATCGAGAAGATGTCTTCGATCGGCATCAGGAACGGCTTGTCGATGTCGCGCGCCGGCAGCGGTACGTTCTTGTCCACCGCGTCCATCAGCTCGTCGATCTTGGCTTCCCACTGCGCCTCGCCATTCAACGCGCCCAGCGCGCTGCCGCGAATTACCGGCACATCGTCGCCCGGAAACTGGTACTTACTCAGCAGCTCGCGGACTTCCATCTCCACCAGGTCGATCAACTCGGGATCTTCCACCGCATCGCACTTGTTCAGGAACACCAGCACGTAGGGCACTCCGACCTGGCGCGCCAGCAGCACGTGCTCCTTGGTCTGCGGCATCGGTCCGTCGGTCGCAGCGACCACCAGAATCGCACCGTCCATCTGCGCCGCGCCGGTAATCATGTTCTTGATGTAGTCGGCGTGGCCGGGACAATCCACGTGCGCGTAGTGCCGGTTGGCGGTCTCATACTCCACGTGCGCCGTGGCAATGGTGATGCCGCGCTCGCGCTCTTCCGGCGCGTTGTCGATCGAGTCGAACGAGCGGAACACGATCTTGGGATTGTGCTTCTGCAATACCTTGGTGATGGCCGCCGTCAACGTCGTCTTGCCATGATCGATGTGCCCGATCGTGCCTACGTTTACGTGCGGCTTGCTGCGGTCAAATTTCTCTTTCGCCATTTTTTCTATGCCCTAGTAGTACCGGTAAAGTTTGTTGAACTTTTCGCGCAGAGGCAGGTCCACCGCCTCTAGCGCCGTCAAATAAAATTCGCGCACCTGCGCCTGATCGCTCACCGGCAGCGCGTCATACAACTGCTGCGCCGATACTCCGGCCTGCGCCAACTTCCGGTCCGCGCGCTCCAGCAACTTCTCGCGCAACACGCGATCGAAATCACGGATGGGAACTCCCTTGCGCTGCAGCAGCCGGAGAAAATCTTCCACCGCGCCCGCCGCAAAAACCCTCGCCAGAGCGGAACGAAACTGCTCAAACTCGTCCAGCTTCTCGATGCGAAGAGCCGCCTGCTGAAACGGTATTCTCGAGTCCGACTGTCCCATCAAAATGTTCACTAGACCGGAAACCAATTCTGCCCGCGTCCCGGGCCTTGCCTGAATTCATGGAGCTGATGATCGGGATTGAACCGATGACCTCTCCCTTACCAAGGGAGTGCTCTACCAACTGAGCTACATCAGCCCGTGCTTTTCAACAACAGATCCCTCACTTAGGTTCGGGATTTCGTCTGCGGGCTCCCGCTACGCTCACGCCCGCACAGCGACTCAACTTCTGGAGCGGGAGACGGGAATCGAACCCGCGACCAACAGCTTGGAAGGCTGTGACTCTACCACTGAGTTACTCCCGCCCGCGACCGCCCCGAGATCCCTCGACTACGCTCGGGATTTCGCCTGCGGGCTCCCGCTGCGCTCACGCCCGCAAAACGGCTCAAGTTACTCCCGCACATTCCAAAACTGGCCGTCATTCATCGTGCCGGTCGCGCTCGTCGCGCTCCTGCTTGCGGCTCCACGTCCAGGTGCGAACGGCAAACATCGCCAGCACTGCCACCGTCGCCAGCCTGAACTTCTGATCGCCGATGGTGGTCCACGCCAGTACCGCCAGTACTGCAAATAGACCCAAGGCCATCCATAACCGCTTCATCTCAACCACCCCAAGGCACGCAACCTCGCCGCACCGGGGAACCACGGAAAAAACCTGGTGCACAGGGGAGGATTCGAACCTCCGTAGCTCGCAAGGAGCGGCAGATTTACAGTCTGCTGCCATTAACCACTCGGCCACCTGTGCACATTCGACCGAGCAACCCGCTCTCCCCGCCTCCGAGAGCCCGGCGTCGCCATTGGCCCGGAATCGCCAGTCTCTGCTGTCAAAGAACACCGCGTGCCAAACGACCCTCAGCAATCCCGGCAAAACTCTGCATCAGTCGCGCGGCCCTACTTCCGCGCGCGGTTTGCGATTTAGGAAGCTTGCTGGAATCAGTTCTCTGGGAGAGCTGCGCGTCTCGTTTGGCTTGCTCCTACTACGCCTTGCGGCGCGCTCACGGTTACGATCCTGGAGCTGGCGAAGGGATTTGAACCCCCGACCCTCTGATTACAAATCAGATGCTCTACCAGCTGAGCTACGCCAGCACTGCAGCGTGGCTCGACACGTAGGCGCCGAACCAAGCATGATTCTTCCTGCCAGCCGGGACAAACAATAAAGTTATCACAACGGCACACCGCGTGCAAACAGACCACCTGGCGTGCGTCGTCGATTGTGCAAAATAGCCAGAGACCTACCGCTCGCCACTCCCGCGGGCCTGATGGCTGGGGATTCTGCAGAGCGCGCCAGCCTTCGCCAACGCATATATGCGGTGAATTCATTCTAACCAATTTCCCCAAGGTTGGCCACCGCAGCGTCTTTTCTCGTATCATCAAGTCTCCATCCATGCGAACTCGCCGAAAGCAGCTGTGGGTAGCCTTACTAGTTGTCCTGGTCATCGCCGGTGGCATCGTTACTGCTGTTCTGCTGCGAAAGCGCGCGGCCCCCGACACCGTTCGCCTCCTACCCGACTCCGATGCCGTCCTCTACATTAACTTTGAGCCCATTCGCCTGTTCACCGACCTCGGCAAGCATCCAGTTAAAGATCGCGATCCGCAATACGAGGACTTCGTCCGTCAAACCGGCTTTGAGTTCGAACGCGACCTGGATAAAGCCGCCTTGGCCATTCACTACGGCATTACGATCCGCGGCAAATCGACGGAGACACGCTACAGCGAAATTCTGCAGGGACACTTTGATAGCGGTCGTGTAGAGGCCTACCTGCGCAAGCTGGCGGCCAGCGTAGAGCACTACGGCAATTTCGACATCTATATTATTCCGCTGGAGGGCCGCACCGTCCGGGTGGCGCTGCTCGGAGTGGACGTTGCAGCCGCATCGAACACCGAAGGCCCAGACGCCATCCACGGCATGATCGATCGTTACCGGCAGGCCGCTCTGCCATTCGCAGGTCCGCCGCTAGTGAGCGAATATTACCCGCGCGTGCCGCTAGGCAGCATCATCTGGACGATTGCACGGCCGCCGGCCGCGAGTTCTTCGGAAGACCATGCCGAGCTACTGTTGCCCGGAGGATGGAGCGGTCTGTTACCGGCGAACAGCACGGTGATTGCATCGGCGCGTCCGCTGAACGAAGTTCACCTGCGTGCGCAAGTACTCACCCACAGCGAAGCCGAGGCCCGCACCTTTACCGATCGAGTGAATACCTTTCTTGCTCTGTTCAAGTCACTCAATATCTCGATGGATAGCGGCGGCCCCGATCCGGATGTAAAGGCGGCGTTTGACAGCCTCGAAATCCATCAGGACAAAGACGAGGCCGTGCTGACTGCCAAGGTCCCGTATGCCTTCTTCAAGAAAGTACTGAGTGAGCCTCCGGTGGAACTTGGACCAGACACACAAAAGCCGCCCGAGCAGAAGGCTCCGGCGGCCAAAAAACCTGGAAAGTAATGCAGTTAAGCGGCGGGAATTCCGCCTGCATTTATGGTCGTGCTGCGCAGGAATTTGTGCGGATTGACCGGCGTATCGTGGATGCGCACTTCATAGTGCAGGTGCGGTCCAGTGCTGCGTCCGCTAAGTCCGACGTAGCCAATGACCTGCCCGCGGCGCACTGTTTGCCCCTCAGCCACCGCGAACCCCGACAAGTGTCCGTAGCGAGTGGTGACGCCATTGCCATGATCCACCTGGATCATGCGGCCATATCCGTTGTAAGGTCCTGCGAAGGTAACCACCCCGTCTGAGGGAGCCAGCACCGGCTGCCCATAGTGGCAGGAGATGTCAACGCCGGAGTGGAAGGCGCCCTCACCGTTGAACGGATCGATGCGTTCGCCAAACGATCCCGTAATCGGCCCCATCACGGGCCACAGGGTTGGTGCGGTGGTCGCTCTGACCCAGTCGGTCAGGGTAGCTTCGTGAGTTAGGCCTAGGCCCAAGCCAGCCGTCGCCGCCCCCGTAAGCGCCGATCTGCGTAAGGCATAAAGCTGGTCCAGGGAAGACGTCACCTGTTCAGGCTTCATGCTGCCGCTATCGTTCAATAGTTTGGGATTCGGCTTCAGGCCATAGATCATGGAGACTTCGTTGGCCAACGAGCCCAGCGAAGCTACCTGGATGTCCTTTTCGTGGTTGACTTGCTCCAGCTGCTTGTAACGGGTTTGCAGCGAATTCTTTTCGGAGCGCAACTGGTTGAAACTGGCCACCTTCCACAACATGCGCGTGTAAGAACCCGCCATGCCAGTGATGGTGGACATGCCAATTAAGGCACCGGCCATGAAGACGTAAAGGTAATGAATAGGGATGGGAATCTTTCGTAGCTGGCCTTCTGCATCGCGAGCTACGAAAAGGATATAAAAGCGTTTTCGCAAAACTATTAACCCTCAATTAAAAAATGGTTCCGGAACGTGTAACAAACTAACTTATGAAAATCCGGAACTTCAGTCCCTGCCGGTCCGAACTATCCACTTACGGGTACCTGGACAACCGTGGGTTAACGGTTCTCCTCTCAACCGTCCGCCGATCGGCTAACTAGCTGAGCGCATGGCTGGTGTCAATGAATGACATCAAACCGTAACAGAGCGGGGGTACCATGTCAACGCATATCGCGATAAGTCGCTGATACTAAAGTGTTAGAGGCTCACTGGCAGCATTAGGTGGCCTCGCGTATATTGGGTGGCTGTCATACGTGTGAGGCCGGATGCCGCTGAGCGAAAAGTTACTCATCGAACGGATTCGTCGTGCTGCGGCCGCGCTGGGAAGACAGGCCGGTAAAGGCATCGGAGACGACTGCGCGGTGCTGCTTCTTCCCCAGGGGCGCGAAGCCCTGGTCACCACCGACTTCAGCCTGGAGGGCGTACACTTCCGGCGCGAGTGGCATCCGCCCGACTCCGTGGGTCACCGGTGCCTGGCACGCGGGCTGAGCGACATCGCGGCCATGGGCGGAATACCGCGCTGGGCATTTCTCTCACTGGCACTGCCGCCTGACCTGCCGCAAAGCTGGGTGGACAAGTTCGTCAAGGGGTTGTTGAAGCTGGCAGGGCAATACTCGGTTACGCTCGCTGGAGGCGACACCGCGCAGTCACCCGACGGTGTCCTTGCCGACATTATGGTGATGGGCTCGGTTCCGGCGGGGAAAGCCATCCTGCGCTCAGGCGCGCGACCCGGGGATTTCATTTATGTAACAGGAACTCTGGGCTCGGCAGTCGCTGCTCTCAACCAACTCCGCGACGGCGAGAAACTGCGGCCGCGGTCGCATCCCAAGCACTTCTACCCCGAGCCGCGAGTGGCCGTGGGACAGTTCTTGCGCGAGAAAAAGCTGGCGTCGGCCATGATCGACATCAGCGACGGACTCTCGACCGACCTCGCGCACATCTGCGAAGAGAGCGGCTCAGGGGCTGTCGTATACGCAGAAGCTCTGCCGGTCGCCATTGGCAAGGATGGTCTGACGTTGGCCCTGCACGGCGGCGATGAGTACGAGTTGCTCTTTACCGCGCGTCCTCAGCGAGACGTTCCGCAGCAAATTGCCGGAGTACCCATTACTCGTATTGGCGAGATCCTAAGCGGGAAGCAGATGAAGCTGGCCACCGCCGATGGCAAAACGCAGCCCCTGAAGCCCGCCGGCTGGGAACACTTCGGGGCATGAAGTCGCAGGGCGGAACAATGAGAGCAGATCCAATCGCGGCTTTTGATTCAGGAAGTGCCAATCCGGACGCCGGGGCAGTTTTGGGAAACTTGGACACTCTGTGCGTATACCATTAGCTTGATATCGTCGAGCATCGTCATAAACTATTCATATGAACGCAACCGATTTTGAATGTCCTGTCTGCGGAGCGAGGGTGGGCGAGCGATGCCACACGGTTACCGGCAAAGCGTGGCCCGTTACCCACTCCAAGCGCAAATGGGCCGCCGTCGCCCTGGCTATGGATGACGAAGAAGAGGTCACCCATCCCGAACGTCTGAAGGAGCTGACCAACAAGTCTTAGTCGGCTCGAAATTTTACCGGGAGAGAAATGAGATGTCCACAGTCGCAACTCACCATGCTACGCAGCTTACCGGGATAGCTCCGCAGTTTCTCGTCGATGATCTCGACCGGGCAATTGCATACTACCGCGACAAGCTTGGCTTCGAGCTTGATTTCAAGTATGAGTCATTCTACGCCGCTGTCACGCGTGACGGATTCGCGATCCATCTCAAGTGTGCGCCGAAATTGGCCGCGGACAGAGAACACCGGAAACAGAATGAACATTTGGATGCGTACATTGCAGTATGCGGTATCCATGGCTTGTTCAGCGAGTTGGAACTGCGTGGGGCTCAAGTGCTCAAGCCGCTGGAAGAAAGACCGTGGGGATGCCTCGATTTTTATGTCGAGGACTCTGACGGCTACATTCTCTGCTTTAGCGAACAGAACGCAAAGCCTGAATGACGAGTGATAAATCGCCTTATCCCAAGTAAACATCGCAGGCGCGCTGTCTTGTCGCATCTGGAACTCAGGATCAAGCAGGGAGGCAAGTGTCGCCGTCACATCATGCGGTGATCCCACTATTCGGCCCTCATCCCTTTCTCGCTGTTTATAATCCCACCCATGAACCTGGAACAGAAATTGACCGAACTGAAGCGCCGTGACTCGCTCGCCGAAGCGGGCGGTGGCGAAGAGCGCCGGGCGCGCGAGCACAAGCAGGGCAAGATGTCGGCACGCGAGCGCATCGAGTTTCTGCTCGACGAAGGCACCTTCGAGGAGACCGACAAACTGGTCACTCACCGCTGCACCGACTTCGGCATGGAAGAGCAGAAGTATTTCGGCGACGGCTTCCTCACCGGCTATGGCCGCATCGAAGGCCGGCTGGTATTCGTCTTCGCGCAGGACTTCACCGTGTTCGGCGGTTCGCTGTCAGAGACCAACGCGGCCAAGATCGTCAAGATTATGGACATGGCCATGCAGGTGGGCGCGCCGGTCATCGGCCTGAACGATTCCGGTGGCGCGCGCATTCAGGAAGGGGTGATGTCGCTCGCCGGCTACGCCGACATCTTCTTGCGCAACGTGCTGG
Source organism: uncultured Acidobacteriaceae bacterium (assembly GCA_963709045.1). Taxonomy (GTDB): domain Bacteria; phylum Acidobacteriota; class Terriglobia; order Terriglobales; family Acidobacteriaceae; genus Bog-257. The sequence continues at coordinate 256,938 of CAVPUX010000002.1, forward strand.
CCTCCGGCGTGGTACCGCAGATCTCGGCGATCATGGGTCCGTGCGCGGGCGGCGCGGTTTATTCCCCGGCGATGACCGACTTCATCCTCATGGTGAAGAACACTTCGTACATGTTCATCACCGGGCCGGAAGTCATCAAGGCCGTGACCCACGAAGAAGTCACTAAGGATGAACTCGGCGGCGCGATGACGCACAACGAGAAGTCCGGTGTCGCGCACTTCATGGCCCACGACGACGCCGAATGCCTCAGCATGATTCGCGAGATGCTCAGCTTCATCCCGTCGAACAATCTGGAAGATTCGCCGCGCAAGGCCTGCACTGATCCCATCGATCGCGCCGACGAGCACCTCGACAGCATCGTTCCCACCGAATCGAACCTGCCCTACGACATTAAGGACGTGATCAACGCCGTGGTGGACGACAGCTATTTCTTCGAGGTGCAAGAGCACTACGCCAAGAACATCGTCATCGGGTTTGCGCGCCTGAATGGCAAGCCGGTGGGCATCGTCGCTAACCAGCCCGCGTTTCTGGCGGGTGTGCTCGACATCAGCGCCAGCATCAAAGGCGCGCGCTTTGTGCGCTTCTGCGACTGCTTCAACATTCCACTGATTACGTTCGAAGACGTTCCCGGATTTCTGCCCGGCACGCAACAGGAGTATGGCGGCATCATCACGCACGGCGCTAAGCTGCTGTTCGCATTCTCTGAGGCGACGGTGCCGAAGATTACCGTGATCACGCGCAAAGCCTATGGCGGCGCCTATTGCGTGATGGCATCCAAGCACATCCGCACCGACGTGAACTATGCCTGGCCGACTGCGGAGATCGCCGTCATGGGGCCTGAAGGCGCAGTAAACATTGTTTACCGCCGCGAATTAGAGAAGTCGGAGAACCCCGAAGCCGATCGTGCTGCGAAGATCGCAGAGTTCCGCGAGCGCTTTGCCAATCCTTATGTAGCGGCCGAACGCGGATACCTCGATGCGGTGATTCGTCCGCGCGATACGCGCCGCAAGCTAATTCAGGCGCTCGACATGCTGGAAAACAAGCGCGACAAGAACCCGCCGAAGAAGCACGGGAACATCCCGTTGTGAGAAGCCGTCAGCAGTCAGCACTCAGCTGTCAGCTAACAGCCAGAGCGTTTCCATAAGACGCGGACCGCACCCGTTTGCTCATTTCCCATGCACGGCAGCGTGGATGGCATCCCTCAGTTCCGGATGAGCAAATCGATATCCCGCCGCCTCCAACTTGGCGGGCTTCGCACGAAGGGAGGTCAGCAGCAATTCATCTCCCATCTCGCCGAGCAGTGTGCGCACAATCCAGGCTGGCAAGGGGAAGATCGTAGGACGGTGAAGCACTTCTCCGAGAGCGCGAACGAACTCCTCATTGCGAACCGGTGCAGGCCCGACCGTGTTCACCGGTCCTCGCAGGCTGTCGTTCTGCAGGGCGAACAGCGCCACGCCGATCACATCGTCGAAGGCTATCCAACTCCAGAACTGCTTGCCACTCCCTATCCGGCCGCCAAGCCCCAGTCGAAATGGCAGCAGCAAGGGCTTGAGCGCCCCGCCGTCGCGGGCAAGCACGACTCCAATGCGAAGATTCACAACCCGCACTCCAGCTTCGCTCGCGGGAGCGGTCGCGGCCTCCCATTGCTGGCACACCTCGGCCAGAAATCCCTGGCCGGAAGAACTCTCCTCAGTTAGCAATTCGTCGCCACGACTGCCGAAGTAATTGATTCCAGCCGCTGAAATAAAAGTATGTGGCTTTCCGGTTCGGCGATACGATTCGGCGGCCGCATTCGCCAGGGTGCGAGTTCCTTGCACTCTGCTCTGCAGTACTTCCTGCTTAAACTTCTCCGTCCAGTGGCCGGCAATGTTCTTCCCCGCCAGGTGCACGATGGCATCCGCGCCCACAAGTTTCTCCGGATCGAGCCGCTCGCCCGGGTTCCATTGCACTTCGTTCGCGCGTGGCGCTTGCCGGACCAGAGCGATAGTCTCGTGACCAGCAGAAATCAGAGCCGGAGTCAGCGCCCGTCCTATCAATCCCGAGGCGCCGCTGATGAGTACTCGCATCTCTCACTCCTTCAAGCATGCTTCGCAGCCTAGCTGTAACACATCGCCGCCAATTTCGAAAATTCACATCACAAGAGAGCATCCGAGAACTGACGTATAATCGGACATGGCGACTTTGCGCCAACACATCGCGACCAATGTTTTGACGGTTACACGTTTTCGCGATCTTCTGCGCAAAGTTCGCTCCTACCGGCCCGACGGCGACCAGGCCCTCATCAAGAAAGCCTACGAATTCTCCCTCGAGCATCACAAAGGACAGGCCCGCGAGTCGGGAGAGCCTTACCTGGTGCATCCACTGGAGGTCGCGACCTTGCTGGCGGAGATGCGACTCGATCCCACCGCAATTGTGGCTGGCCTGCTGCACGACGCGGTGGAAGACACCACGGTAACCATCGAAGAGATCGAGGCTGAGTTCGGCGAGCAGGTTGCCCACATTGTCGAAGGCGTCACCAAGATCAGCAAGATTGACTTCGCCTCGTCGGAAGAGGCGCAGGCCGAAAACGTCCGCAAGATGGTGCTGGCCATGATGGATGACATCCGTGTGGTGCTCATCAAACTGGCTGATCGCTTGCACAACATGCGCACGCTAAAATTTCTATCCGAGGAGCGCCAGCACAAGATCGCCAAAGAGACGTTGGAGATTTACGCTCCCATCGCTCATCGTTTGGGAATGGGCAAGATCCGCGGCGAGCTGGAAGACCTGGCGTTCCAGTACGTCGATCCCATCTCCTACAACCAGGTCAAGGAGGCGATCGAGTCGCGCCGCAAAGAGGGCGAGGCGTTCCTGGCTGAAGTGCAGACCACCATCGGGCAGAAGCTGAAAGAGGCCAAAATTGAGGCCAAAGTGGAAGCTCGCATCAAGCGCCTTTACAGCATCTGGCAGAAGCTGCAGCGGCAGCGCATCTCGGTGGACCAGATCTACGACATGCTGGCGCTGCGCATCATTACGCAATCGGAATCCGATTGCTACGCTGTGCTGGGCATCATTCACAACCAATGGCGGCCGGTTCCAGGGCGCATCAAAGACTTCATCGCCATCCCGCGCAATAATTTCTATAAGTCGCTGCACACCACCGTCATCTCCGAGAAGGGCCATGCTTTTGAGGTGCAGATCCGCACTGAAGAAATGCACAAGATGGCCGAGGAAGGCATTGCGGCGCACTGGAAGTACAAAGACGGTCCAGTGTCGGCGCGCGACGAGCAGCGGCTCGCGTGGTTGCGCCAGGTAGTCGAGTGGCAGCGCGACATGAAGAGCTCCGACGAGTTCCTCTCCACGCTGAAAATCAATCTCTATCCGGAAGAGGTTTACACCTTCACTCCGAAGGGCAAGATCGTCATTCTGCCTCAGGATGCCACGCCGATTGACTTCGCCTATACCGTTCACACCGAGGTTGGCCATACCTGCGTCGGCGCCAAGGTAAACGGGCGCATGGCTCCATTGCGTTACAAGTTGCGCTCCGGCGATATTGTAGAGATCCAAACCGCGCCTGGCCACCATCCCAGCCGCGACTGGTTGCAACTGGCCAAATCGCCGCGCGCGCGTCAGAAGATCAAGCATTGGCTGAATGTTCATCAGCGCGAACGCGCCATTGAAATTGGACGCAAGCTGATCGAAAAAGAGGCGCGCAAATATCGCATTGCTCTGAAGAATCTGAGCGAAGCTGAACTGACGCGCGTGGCCAGTGAGAACGGACTCGCCAAGCCCGACGACCTTCTGGCCGCCATCGGTTACGGCAAGTACTCGGCACGCAGCATTCTGGCGCGCGTGCTTCCCGCCGAGACAACGTCTGGGGTGTCAGGCGCAGCCGAACCGGAGAAAGACCCGTCGGCAGGATTCACTAACGTGCTGCGTCGCGTGTTCGGCTCCGAAACGTCGGCCATCATGGTGAAAGGTCACGACGACCTGCTGGTGTACCGCGCGAGATGTTGTAATCCGATTCGCGGCGAAGACATCGTCGGGTATGTTACTCGTGGCAAGGGAGTGGCCGTCCACTCCAAGGCATGTCCCAACGTTACCAATCTGATGTATGAACCGGATCGCCAAATTGCGGTGCAGTGGGGCAAGGATGCGGCGTCGCCAGCCTGGCAAGCTGGTTATCCCGTTAAGCTGGCGGTGTACTGCGACAACCGTCCCGGCATGTTGAAACAGATCGCCACGGTCATCAGCGACGCGAACACCAACATTCGCAACATCGAAGCCAAGACCGCCGAAGATCACGCCACCGTTGACCTGGTGGCCGACATCGCCGACCTCAAACACCTGGAGCGCATCGTCACCGGCGTGCGCAAAATCCCTGGTGTCCGCGACGTGCAGCGCATGCAGAAAATCTAGGGGCCGCTATTTGCTAAGTACTCTTCGCCGTTCGCACTTGCTTTTGCGGTTTTCCCCGAGAAACGAAATCGAATTCTTTGGACCAAACCAAGATCGGGGTACCCTGTCCTCTCTCGATTCTGGCTATGGCGGGCCCGGACTTGATTGACGGGAGTCTCGTTTGACAGTGCTCAATGTCGAGATTAAGGTGACGACATGACGATTGACCTGAAGCCTGAACAGCAACGTGTGATCGACCTGGCCGTCCGGTCCGGCGCGTATCAGAATGCCGCAGAAGTCCTCGATCAGGCTTTCGAGATCATCCGCGAACAACTTAATCTTGAGGACTGGATGGTCAGTCAACGCGAGGAGGTGGCCGCGCATATCGCAACCGGATTTGCGCAAGCCGAGCGGGGCGAATTGATCGACGAGGATGACGCGCTTGAGATGTTGCGGAAGCGCCGCGCCGCGCGACCAAGACCGCAGGGATGAAGGCGCGGGTTCAGTTCACGCCTCAGGCTACGGAAGACCTCGACGCCATATGGTGGGTTATCGCGGAAGATAATCGGGACGCAGCCGACCGGGTGGAAAAGGAGATTCTTGCCACCTGTCACCGGCTGGCGAAACATCCCCAGATGGGAACCAAGCGGCAGGACATCACGCCGTTACCTGTGCGCTTCTGGACCGTCACGAGATTTTCTAGCTACGTGATCGTCTATCGCCCAGAAGCTGTCCCATTGCAAGTGGTCGCCGTCCTGCACGGGAAGCGAGACTTGAAAGAGGTTCTGGAAAGCCGATCCTGAGGAAATCGAAAACCTGCCCAAGCAAAACCACCTTGGGGGCGGTTAATCCCATAATCAAAGCTTTTCACGATTCGGAGAATGCCTGGCCGGCCAACCGCCGCTCTAAAGCAGCGCTTCATCCGCTGCCCCTAAGCACGTGCGACGAGTGGAAGGTCGGGTGCTTCCCGGCGGGACAGGAGATCGTTCGCGAGTTCGCTGCGTAGCTTGCTGCACTGCGTTCTCACGGAATCATAATCGTGATCCTTGACCGGGCAGTCTTTGCTCTCCGCCAGGACGGCGCCGAGCGCCTCCTGCACGTTTCTGTATGCCTCAAACGCGTTGTGCGAGAGATACATTCCGCCACGCTCGAAGTACCAGTCACGCAGATCGGTTCTGAATTGCTGTAACTGCGGATAGGTTAGTTGCTGATTTCGCGGCCATTGCGGCAGCAGGCTAGTCCCCTTCCACAGCTCCGAATACACCTCGATTCGATGGGCGCGCAGATCGGAATCGATGGTGGTTGCCGTAGCGAGCAAGGCGCGGTGCAGCTCTTCGGTCCTCGCCAAGGCGCTTTCAAAGCGTCGTACTGCGGCTAGCGCTACCTTGTCAGCCACCGACTTGAGGAAGAAAACAGCCACCACGATAGCTATCGCCGCGCCACCGGTGGCTCCTCCCAGCATCGCTTGCCACGGCATATTCGCCCTCCTTGCCTTCGTAATATCGAGGAAGACCTAATGCACTGCCTGTTGAGCCATCGAAAAACCGCCCAAGCACTCGGCACAATCAACTCTCTTTATAGAACTCGGCTCGTTAAGGTTAATTCGTCAGTCTTGCTTCCGCCGAAAACCTTCGACTAGAGCTTCAAATAGACGATTCCAGCCGTCGTTGTTTTGTCCGAACATGAGCCATTGATACTGCTTCAGGGTTGCGGGAATTTCGCAGTTATCGATCTTTACGGGAATGAAGTAAATATCGTCTGGCAGTTGCTCTTCACAAAGGCGAAGGATGGTCTTGAGTTCTTTTTGAACATATCCGCGCTTTTGAGTGGAAAGCTTTGAAATGAACGACATCACGAAATCAGCCGACTCGATGGCGCGCTGGATGCTATCCTCCCATCTCTCCCCCGGCAAGATATTCTCGGAATCCATCCATGGACTGAAACCTGCGCGCGCAAGCCGTTCGTAGAAAGCCCTTACTGTTTGACGATCCTCGCTCGCATAGCTTAGAAAGATTCGAATTTTCCGCCGTTTCTCTTCTGGAATTTGTCCATAGACTCTTTCCAGTGCGGCGGGTTCAAATTCTTGTTGGCGCGCCGACTTCAAGTCAGCTTCGATGGCTTCGGTGAGAGTAAAATCAAGGCTTACTCCTGTACGCCGCACCTTACATCCCTGAGATAGATTGGCGCGAAGGCATTGTTCAACAGAATCAAGGTTCTCTCTGTTTGCATCCTGTAAAGCAGCAATAAGTTCTGAAAAGAATGTCGAGAGAAATCTCTCTACGCTTTTGGAGTCTCCTGTCAATAATTGTTCAGGAACGGAAATGAAACACGCGTCTGCGATCAATTCATCCTTGCCGGCACGGAATAAAATTACCCCAGGAAGTTCCTTAGGCAGTATCCCGAACTGAGACGCCATCTGTATGCTGGGGTTAAGGACATAATCGATGCTCGGCAAGCTGTCTAAATACGCGCCTTCTTCGTCTGTCATTATGCGCTCGCCGACGAAGAACATTTCTGTGTTATCAGTCCCTAACTCTACCGGGAAAAACGCGAAAATGTTCGTTGCATTCGCGAATGTGTCGATCCACTTGCGACACTCGTAGAGATAGTCCAACGCTGGCTTGAGGCTCGGGCGATCATCGAGCGCAAAGAAACAGCATAGATGACCGCTTGGTATTGCCTTCCTTAAGGCATACTTGATCCTTTCAAAGTTTCGTACGCCGACCCCCATTAAAGCGCCTTTCAATTTCGCAGTGTGGATGGCTTTTGGGCACTGCAACCTTAAAATAGTTCTTGAATTCGAATGTCCACCCTTGGGCTCATCCCTCCGGACAACCTCTTTCCTGACAGAGAACTGCGCCTACGGTATGGGCCCACACTTCCGCAATCTCTAGATCTTGCTTAATGGCTCTGTCCAAAATCCGCTGAGGTACTCCTTACATCGCTCGGGCCTTGACACCCGCCCTTCTTATGGCTCTGGGGCTGGTGGTCCTTGGGCCGGGTCCGGTCCCGGGCGCGTACCCGCGATTTGCTCCTTGACGTCCCGAAGCGACTTCAAGCGCTCAGACCAGTCCTGGTACGTTTCCCCGAAGAAGGCGTTACACCACTCGAGTACGCCGATCGCGACCGGCAGGTTGAATGCCGCTTTTTCCTTATGGTAGAGCGCGATTCCGTAGCCAAGGCCGGCCTCCGGGGAATAGCGAGGACGGGCATTCTTCGTTTTATTCCCGATGTTCTGCAATGCTGCCACGGCATTTTCGACAATAGGAATGGCTGCGATCATCGCGGCAATCTTCTGCTGGCTGTTGCGACTGCCAACTGCAACGTCCCCTGCCGATTTACCGGCAGTGTTGTAGGCCTTTCGTCGTGCAGTCATGGCGGTGCGGAGATCATCCCTGGCCGCACTCAGGAGCTCGACTTCTTCGAGAACGCCTGCCTTGGCGCTCTCGAATTCAGCTTTAAGTTTCTTCGCCTTTTCATCTTCCATCTTTTGCTTCGCCGCTTGGAGGTTTTCCTCGAGCCGCTCAAGCTCTGGGGCCGAAACGAAGTCCAACAGAATTGTCGCGACCGTGCCCAACATCTCGGCTGGCTTGCCCTCGACGGTTTCTACTATCATCGTCGGCCACTTTGTAGCGAACTCGAAGACCGACTTGACTAATTCCGTTTGCTTTTTGAGTTCCTCGATCTCCGCCTGCGCTTTCACCGCTTGCTTCTCCGCCGTGGCACCCTCTATCGCCGCCACCGCTGCTGTCAAATTGGCATTTTCCTTGGTGACTGCGTCCCCTGCGGCCCGCAACTTCTCGACTCCGCTCGACAGGGCGGTGTCTGATTCCTGGGCACCCAGGAACGCGTCTTCAGTTTTGCCCTTGCCTTGCTGCAGCGCCGCCGCCGAGCTCTCGATTGCCTTCTCATCGGCCTTGGTGATATTGAGCTCTCCGCCACCGCGAAAGAGGCTCTCGAGTTGCGGTCCACCTCGCTCGGGGAGTTGCTGCCGCGAGCTGAGGTCGAGCAGGTTGCCCTGATAGCCTCCCTTCATGATAAAGCCTAGCGCTCTGAGATCGTTGTTCTTCCCTGCATGGAAAAAGAGGTTGATGTCGGGCGCCACCGCCTCTTGCATTGTCTGGACTCGCGTCGCTGCTTCGCGGTATGCGTGCCACGCGTTTGAGCGCTCTGCTAACCGCAAGTCCTCTTTTATTCCCTCTCCTACCGATGACCTTCCGGGGTTGAGTCCTTCCTTGGTGTGATGAGTTGGACAGCCTTTGCCAGGCGGCAAAGGCTGCCACGGTAAGTGGGGGTACTCCGCGGAGGGAAGCACGGGCAGGACCACGAATGGGTCCTTCGGGGACCTAGACACGACAAAGTCGTTCCAATTCACCTGTTGCTCATCGTCGTGGGGAAGGCGGCCCCGTCTGCCGAACCCGGCGCTCGGTTCGTACTCCGAGTGGCATCCGCCTTCCTGGCGGAAGAGCGCCGTACTTCCAGCGGCGGGGTTCCGCTTGACATCGATTGGACGGGTCAGCGGCTGCTTTTTCTCGGCCCGAGGGGCCTCCCGGTGTTGAAGGGTATGAATTAATTCATGCGCGATTAGCTTCCGTCCGGTCTCCGAGTCAGGCGCATGCTGGCCCGCGCCGAACGCAATGTGATCCTCGACTGTGTATGCCAATGCGTTGACCGCTCGCGCCGATTCTGCTGCCTTGGCGTCGGTGTGCACTCGAACCTTGCCAAAGTCGCGGCCGAACCTGGGCTCGAAGAACGCCCGCGTAGCCGGATCCAGCGGCTGGCCGGGGGAGCGCAGGACCTCATGCACGATGGGCGGAGCGGTCATTCCTGAACTGGCGGGCGATGAGCCAACCGCCGAGATCTGCGGTGCGGCGGGCTTACGCTGCACCTTTGCTTGTTCGTCGTCGGGCTTCTCGGCTTTGCATTTGTCGCAGCTTCCGCCGCAGGCACACTTACGCTGCACTCCGGGAGCGCCAGCAGACACTGCGGGGCCTGAAGGACTCCCCGGGTCCGGCATGCGCATCACGTGTTCGGCAACACGGTCGGCTTCACGCTCGAGCGGATCGTTCACCGCTCCCACTTCTAGTTTCGCCTGTAAAACGCCTGGCAGCGGAGATACGGGCAGCGGCGATGTCGCTTGAGCGGGGACTGCCTGGTCACGGGCTGCCCGCCGCGACAGCAGCCGCCCCGTTGCCTGATTGCCAATGGTCCGCTGCAAGAAGAGAATCTGCTCGACCGTGCTGCTGGCAAATTCTTGCGTCGGGCGCTTTTGGGTCTGTTTGTTATTCGGACTTGCGGATTCCTTTGTCTGTGTCTTTGCGGCCAGCTGAGCGAACATGGCGACACCATCTCAGGTGGATTCTGATACGGTCCCGACTGCATTAATGGTGGGCGAGTTTATACCGGCGTAGCTTCAACGTAAAGCCTTTTTTGAAGGATTTTTCGCAAGAGATTGCGGACAGAACTATCTCGTGGCGGACGCCCAAACATCCTGAGGATGCCGCGCACCACCCTCGTTTAGGTGAGGATCGCGCACAGCAAGCGGGCGCTATGTCGGTCTCTCCCGCACGAACCACGCGCCGGCTTCAACTTGATCCCAGCAATTGACTCAACTTGGTGGTGCGCAGAAGCTCCTTGACCAGTGGCGAGAAGTTGATGAACTCCAGACTACAATAGGCTGCCGAGGCTGCTGACACCTTCAGCCCCACCAGCGTGCCCAGGCCGGAGCTGTCCACAAAGTCAACATCGCTGAGATCGAGCACAATTCGACGGCACTTGGGTATCATCGGTTTAATCAGCTGCTTCAAATCGCCCGCCGTGTCGCTGACGATTCGGCCATGACACTTCACGAGCGTGGTGTCACCCGACAATTCCACCTCATACCCAAAGGGAAGCGATGACGAGGTTGCCACTGTTGCCTCCTCCGTGACGAATGCGCCATATTGTACTGCAATTGGCACGTCTGAAGTTTTCGCTTCCCCCTATCCCCTCTGCTTCACCTCCGCCAGCACTTCTTCGGCGTGGCCATCGGGCTTCACGTTCTCGAAGATGTGCGCGATCTTGCCATCAGGGTCGATGAGGAATGTCGTTCGCGCGATGCCCATCACCTTCCTGCCGTACATGTTCTTCTCTTTCAGGACGCCGAACTTCTTGGCGACCTCTTTCTTCTCGTCGGCCAGCAAGGTATACGGCAGGTCGTACTTTTCTTTAAACTTTAGTTGTGCCTTCGGCGTGTCGCCGGAGATGCCCAGCACCACCAGTCCGGCTTTCTTCAGTTTGCTGTATGCGTCACGGAACCCGGACGCCTCTATGGTTCAACCGGGCGTGTTGGCTTTGGGGTAGAAGAACAGGACCACGGTCTGGCCGCGGAACTGATCGAGCGAAACCGGGTTTCCGTTTTCGTCGGGCAGAGGTAAAGTCGGGAGCTTTCGATTTGATTTCCATATCGCACTATCTATACCGCAAATCCGGCAAATGGGCCACTCTGGTTGCTGCCGGACGTGGAGATGCATCGCGCTTTGAAGGGGCACGCCTTCAGGCGTGCCGTAAAAGGTTGGAAATGCCCCCGGCTTTAGCCGCTAAGGAGAGGCCCTTTCTTTCTTATCCTAGCTCTTCGGCGATGCGTCTTTCGCAGTACTGCTTGCGGTATCGTTGCTGCCAGCTTTCGTTATCGCGCAGCTGCGCGACCGCACCGAGCACAAGCCAGCGGATCAAGGCCAGCAGGCGTCAAAGCAAGACAAGAAGAACAAACGTGGCCCGCGCGCCATCGCTGTAGTTGAGTTTCTGCCTGGCGGCGGCACTCGCCTGGTGCCGATTGCGTTATGGATCAATGACCGCTTCTACGATGCCAGCCTGTACGGTGCAAATCCTGAGCCCATGGCGCTGGAGCCCGAAACTCTTTATCAAGCGCTGAACTATGGCGAGCCCGCAGGATGGTTTACGGTCACGACGCCTAAAGACGTCAATGGCAACTGGGTTGCCGATGGGCAATGGAAACCGGTACAGCCGCTGGAAGCCAAGCTGGCTGAGCAGGCCGCGAAGCAGCCCAAGCCGAAACCTAAGTCGCAGGACGTACTCAGCGACGACCAAGGTCCGCCGGTGCTGCGGCGACCGGGCACCGACGACGCGTCTTCTCCGGGCGGAGGGCAGGGAAAAGCGCCGGCTTCTACTTCAGGAGGGAATTCCACTTCTTCCGGCAGCGGGAGTTCAACTGTCAGCGGCAATGCTCCGCCGAAGTCGGACGACGATTCCGACCGTCCCACGCTGAAAGCCGCGCCATCCCCTGCGTCTGCGCCAGCCAATTCCAAGCCGACCCTTGGCGACAACACTCAGCAGGCGAAAGCGCCCGCCGCGGCTTCAAACGCACCAGCTACTGCGTCGCCCGATGAAAACGATCCCAATCGGCCCGTGCTGCGGCGTGGCAAGGCAGCGGAGCAGCCGGCCTTGACTCCAACCGCCACCGCAACCGCGGCTCCGACCGTGGGCAAGGCTGGCAAGCCAGTCGCTGGGGACGTCGCAAGCGCCATTCCGGCAGCGTCCACCAAAGCCACACAGGCGCCCAAGGCCTTCGCGGCGATCTCCGATGCGGGCAACTACGAAACCCGGTCCCTACTTTATGGAATGGCGGCTGGCGAACGGCAAAGCCTGGGCGAGCCAATGGCGAAGATGGCGATGGACGAGGTCTTCAAGTATGCCGCCAAGCACAACGGTCCGCCGGTGCCCAAGGCAGCGACCATTACCGACTACGAGCTACGTGGCTTCGATCTCGACTACAGTAACTCGCCCACGCTGGTGCTGAGCGCCAAGCTGCCGGTTGCATCTGCAAAGACGGCGGTCGCTGGCGAGTTCGATTATTTCGTCACCGTGGTGGCAAGGGTCGATGTGAACGGAGTGCCGCAAAAAATCTTCAGTGTGGTTACCGACCGCAACCACCTCGACGCCTATCCGCGCATGCAAATCATCGACGCCGTGGATGCCGACGCTAATGGCCGTGGCGACCTTCTCTTTCGCCAGTACTCCGACACCAGCATCAGCTACGCCATCTTTCGTGTGTTTCCTTACCAGATGACGAAGATCTTCGAGGGCGGAGCAGGGATGTAACGGGTGTCAGTGGGCAAGGGTCAGTTTCGGGACGGAAGAATTCTCGCAGCTATAGGGGTCCTTCGACTCGCTGCGCTCGCTCAGGATGACAGCTCACTTTCATGAATAATCCAAAGTCTCGCCACCAACCTACAGTATGTACCGCGACAAGTCCTGGTCCTTCACAATGTCGGTCAGCGTTTTGCGCACGTAGTCGGCGTCGATGGTTACGTTTTTCTCCTTCATGTCCGGAGCCTCGAAGCTGATCTCGTCCAGCACGCGCTCCATGATGGTGTGCAGGCGCCGCGCACCAATGTTCTCCGTCCCTTCATTCACGCGGAAGGCGAAATTTGCTACCTCTGCAAGCGCCTCGGAAGTGAACTCCAGCTTGAGCCCTTCAGTATCGAGCAGCGCGATGTACTGCTTGGTGAGCGACGACTTCGGCTCGGTGAGGATCTTGATGAAGTCTTCCACGGTCAGCGATTGCAGCTCAACACGAATAGGGAAGCGTCCCTGCAATTCGGGGATAAGGTCGCTGGGCTTGGACACGTGGAACGCGCCCGCAGCGATGAACAGGATGTGGTCTGTGCGCACCATGCCGTAGCGCGTGTTTACCGTAGTGCCTTCCACGATGGGCAGAATGTCGCGCTGCACACCTTCGCGCGAAACGTCGGGCCCGTGTCCGCCCTCGCGTCCGGCAATCTTGTCGATTTCGTCGAGGAAGATGATGCCCGAGTTCTCGACGCGCTCCACCGCTATGCGCGTGACCTGGTCCATGTCGACCAGGCGCTGCTCTTCTTCCTGGATGAGGTACTCGAAGGCCTCGCTGACCTTCATCTTCCGCTTCTTGGTGCGCTGGCCGAAGATGTTGGGCAACATGTCTTTCATGTTGACGTCCATCTCCTCGACGCCCTGATTGGTGATGATCTCAAACGCCGGCATCGATTTTTCGCGGACATCGAGCTCGACAATGCGCTCGTCGAGTTTGCCCTCACGCAGTTGCTGGCGAAACTTCTCGCGAGTACGCGAGCCAGGTTCGCCCGCCAGCAGGGGCTCGCTGGGCATGTTGAAGCCGATCGGCTGAGAGTCAACTGCGGCCGGACGGTTCTGCACCGGAGCCGGCATCGCGGGCAATAGCAGGTCAAGCAGACGTTCTTCCGCGTTCAGTTCAGCCTTATCGGCGACGTCCTCCAGCTTCTCTTCGCGAACCATGTCGATGGCGATCTCAACCAGATCGCGGATCATCGACTCAACGTCGCGGCCCACATATCCCACCTCGGTGAACTTCGAGGCTTCCACCTTCATGAACGGCGAGTTCGCCAGCTTCGCCAGCCGGCGCGCGATCTCAGTCTTGCCCACGCCGGTGGGTCCGATCATGATGATGTTCTTCGGGATCACTTCTTCGGCAAGCTCAGCCGAGAGCTTCTGACGGCGCATCCGATTGCGCAATGCGATCGCCACGGCGCGCTTAGCCTGGTTCTGGCCAACGACATATTTGTCGAGTTCGCGCACAATCTCGCGCGGGGTTAATTCGTCAAGTGCGACGTGTTCTTCATCTGCAGTTGCTGGAAGATAAATAGCCAATGAATGTTCCTCGTGCGGCCGTAAGGCCGATTGCTACCCAACTCACTCACTCGCGGGGCCACTGACATCCTAACCCCTTTTCAAGGCTGCGATATCGTTAGTTTTTGTCGCCGAATCACTCGGGAAGTTAGCTCTCAAGGATAACCAACTGGCACAGGATACTTATCGGGCCGGATCGCGTCGTGGTAGCCGATGGTGCCTTCGATTGTAGCATTCGTACCGCCGCCTCCCCCAATGCGGTTTGGGTCTTTGCTTACGCGAGCGTGCTTCCGATTTGTCACCGGCCGAGGTGATGGCAGTCACCGCACAAACCACGATTCCGATGTTGCAATATTAATGCCTGTGTCTCAACTTGCCCCGCATTCTGCAAGCTGGGAAGAAGTTCGATCCTGGACGAGGCGTTTAACCTGCCGTCGTCTCGCCCGCACCTCTAACGACTTTCCACCTGCTCTCTTCTGAGGGCAGGCAGTCCAGAGGTCCAAAATGAAGCCATTGTTAACTCTTGCGGTGCTCACTGCACTCATGCTCTGCGTCTCGGATGGTCGCGGAGCGCCTTCGCATCCCGTTCATTCCTCGCCTGTGCTGGTTGCCAGTCACGCAGAACCCAGCACGCCTCCCGGCGCCCCTGGCGCTCCAACTGGCGCCTATGTTCTTACCGGTTGGAGCGAGTTAGGTATGCACTGCATCGATGGCAAAGACTATTCCATCTTTGCTGTGCTGCCGCCCTTCAATACCATTCACGCGACCCTGATCAAGCGAGCCGCTCAGCCCACCATCATTACCAGCGGCGTTACCTTGACTTACGAAGCGATTCCCGATACCGCTGGCTCGGTTAACACCATCAGTTCTACCAAAACCAATTTCTGGAGTTGGGTACGTGCGCTCTTTCTCGTCGGTCCCGCGCCCGATGTGGGCTTGGCGAACTTCCGGACCCAGAGCTACACCCCGCATGCCATGCGCTTCAATTCGCAACTTAGAGTTTTTGAAGCGACCGGGGTCCCGACGGTCCCCTATGACGATCGTGGCAGGCGCAATGCCTACCCCATGGTGAAGATCGTGGCTCGAGATCCTCTGAACAACGTGCTCGCCACCGCCAGCATTGTCATGGCCGTCAGCGACGAACTAAGTTGCAATCTATGCCACGCCTCCGGCTCCGATCCGGCAGCCAAACCGCGCTCTGGGTGGGAGAACGATCCCGATCCAGCGAAAGACACCAAGCTGAATATTCTGAAGTTCCACGACGATAAGAACAACATCGCTCCTTTCCTGAGCGCTCTTGCAGCGAAGGGCTACAACTACCAGACGAGTCTCTATGAAACGGCGAAGTCAGGAATGCCTGTCCTGTGCGACGCGTGTCACGCCTCGAATGCCCTGCCCGGAACCGGTTTGGCGGGCATCGAATCGGAAACCCATGCCATGCACAGCAATCACGGACCGGTCATCAATCCCTCGACCGGGGTGTCGCTCGACAATGCTACCAGCCCATTTGGCTCTTGTTATCTCTGCCATCCGGGCATCTCTACCCGCTGTCAACGGGGTGCCATGGAACGGTTAGCTTGCATGAACTGTCACGGCAATGTCTCGCGCGTAGGCGATCCGCATCGCGTGGGTTGGATGACCCTGCCCAGCTGTCAGATGTGTCACAACGGTGGAACACGCTATACCAGCGCTTTCGATTCCACCGGACAATGGCGGCACACCTCGGACACAACGTTCGCCACGAATCCCAATGCCCCAGCTCCCGGCTTTTCTCTGTATCGCTTCAGTTCCGGGCATGGAAATCTGTTCTGCACTTCCTGCCACAACGCTCCTCATGCGGAGTTTCCTACTTCGCAGAGAAACGACAGCGTATTGCCAATGGCCTTACAGGGCTATAACGCGAAGCTAACGGAATGCAATATCTGTCATACGACCATGACTGCCACTCCCAACGGTGGGCCCCACGGGACTCATCTCCTGGGTCAGCAAGCGTGGGTGAATCAACACGGTCAGTACGCCGAAGACGGCCACTATACCGTCTGCGCCTACTGTCACGGTCAGGGATTATCGTGGAACCCAACTGTCGGTCACCAAGGTGCAACGCACCTTCACCGGCGAGGACCAACAGCAGGTCATCCTTCCCGCGGGCTATGCGGTTAGTTGCTATGACTGCCACAATGGACCGAATGGAGGCTAACCATCCAACATTGAACCTGCTGGGAGAGAACATCGCTTCATCTCCCAGCAGGCTGCCCGAGCGAAAACCAGCGGAAGATTTCAGAATTGGCTATACGAGCGTCGTTTTTTTGACCTAAGCGAATAGCGAAGAGCGGGTTCGCTACATCCCCGGCATCTTCATGCCCGCCAGCCGCCGCGCGAAGCTGGGTTTGCCCATGCTCTTGAACATCTTCCGCATCTGCGCGTACTGCCGCAGCAGGTGGTTTATTTCCTGCACGCTTGTTCCCGAGCCGCGAGCGATGCGCTTGCGCCGGCTGCCATTGATGGACTCATGGTGCTCGCGCTCGTACGGCGTCATCGAGTTGATGATCGCCTCCACGCGATTCAGCTGCTTCTCGTCCACTTTGTCGGCCGACTTCTGCATGTTGGCGAACGGTCCGATCTTCGGCATCATGCCCATGATGCTCTGCAGTGAGCCTAGTTTCTTTACTTGCCTTAGCTGATCGCGAAAATCCTCCAGCGAGAAGCCGTCGGCGCTCAGCGCTTTTTGCGCAAACTCTTCTGACTTCTTTTTATCGAGATGCGCTTCGGCCTTCTCGATCAGCGACAAGATGTCGCCCATGCCGAGGATTCGCCCTACGATTCGGTCGGGGTGGAACAGCTCCAGGGCATCGTATTTTTCGCCCATGCCGATGAACTTGATCGGCTGCCCGGTAACATTGCGGATGGAAAGCGCCGCGCCACCACGGGCGTCGCCGTCCATCTTCGTGAGTATCACGCCGGTCAGTGTGAGTTTCTTGTGGAATTCGTCTGCCGACTTCACCGCGTCCTGGCCGGTCATGGCGTCGGCAACGAAGAGAATCTCCTGCGGGTTCAGGATCTTCTTCAGCGACTGCATCTCGTCCATCAACTGCTCGTCAATGTGCAATCGGCCGGCAGTGTCAATAATGAGCACGTCGCAGGCGTTGTTGATGGCCTCGCGCCGGGCTTCCTTCACTAGGCGTTCGACGGTCGCTGTGTTCGATTCTTCGACTTTGCCTTCGTAAATATGGGCCTTGATGGCCTGGGCAACTACTTTGAGCTGTTCGCGCGCCGCCGGACGGTAAACGTCCACCGAGACCAGCATGGGCCGGTGTCCGCCATTCTTGAGCCAGTTCGCCAGCTTCCCTGAGGTGGTCGTCTTGCCCGAACCTTGCAGGCCCGCCATCAGCACAACCGTCGGCGGCTGCGAGGCGAACTTCAGCTTGGCTGCGTCCTTGCCGAGGATGGCGATCAGTTCGTCGCGAACGATCTTCACCACCTGCTCGGCGGGCGAAAGCGCGGTGAGCACTTCCTGGCCCAGCGCCTTCTCGCGGATGTGGTCGATCAGTTCTTTGACTACGTTGAAGTTAACGTCGGCTTCGAGGAGCGCCATGCGGATTTCTTTGAGCGCTTCACCGATGTTCTCTTCTGTCAGGGTGCCTTGTCCGCGCAGATTCTTAAAGGCACGCTGCAGCTTATCTGTAAGGTTCTCAAACATTGTCGGGAGTCCACAGCTGGGCTGGGTGGCGAAAACTTACGATTTTCGCGCTGGAATCAGGATATCACGCAGTAGCGCGCCTTTTCGGACCGCGCTAACGACTTGTTCACAAAAGCGTCTCACGATGCGCAGTACAATCCGGGGTCAGGGAGGTATCGCTATGCTGAGGGCCCGTGCCCTGTCTATCGTGCTTGTAGCCGCTTCGCTCAGTGCGCCTTCGATGGCTCAAATCAATAACAGCAATCCGCCTGACTTTGAAGACAAAAGCCATCCGCCTGCCGCTTTGCAGCAGCACGGTCCCGACCAGAAGGCCATGCTGGCCCAAGCCAATGACCTGAAGCGATTGAGCGATGCCATACCGGATGACATCCAAAAACTTTCACAGGGCATAATTTCGAAAGACTTGGCCGAGCGTCTGAAGAAAATCGAGAAGCTGGCGAAGAAACTTAGAGAGCAAGTGCAGCAATAGCGCCTATCGCGGAGCTTCACTTGACGCGGTGCGATAGACCTCAGCTGCGGCAACCACGGTGTTGGAGTGGATTGTTATTGTGTCTTCGATGTGATTGGCATAACCGCCGGCATAAGTGACCATCACCGGTATGTCGCGCGCCCGCGCGGCGCGAAAGACAAGCTCGTCGCGTTGCTTCAACCCTCCAATGGAAAGGTTCAGCCCGCCAAGCTGGTCGTCGGAGTAAGGATCGGCGCCCGCGACATAGCAGATCAGTTGGGGCTCAAACTGCCGCAGACCAGAACTCAGCGCGTTATCCAGCCACGCGAGATACTCGGCATCACCGCAGCCATCGGGCAAGTTGACATCTATGGAAGACGGCGGTTTTGTGAAGGGATAGTTGTTCTCTTGATGCAGAGAAATTGTAAACACATCTTTGCTGGGCGCTTCGGTCATGGTGGCCCGTTGCGGAGTCCCCAGCATCGCGGCCGGCCACGAGGGCAAAGTGTTCGGATTGGCCCGCGGACTTCCAAAGATAAAAGCCGTACCGTTTCCCTGGTGCACGTCGCAATCCACTGTCATGGCGCGGCGAATCTTGCCACGCTTCTGCATGGCACGAATGGCAACAGCAAAATCATTGATCATGCAGAAGCCTTCTCCGTGCTCGGGAAACGCGTGGTGAAATCCTCCGCCGATGTTGACGCAGACACCATCTTCCAGTGCGCGCTCGGCGGCCAGGATCGAACCTCCGGTGTGGAGCATGAAGGCGTCCACCACCTGCGGCGAGTACGGAATCTCCATCTGCAACTCTTCGCGTGCGCTGAGGCCGCCTTCCATTAACTTGTTCACATACATCGGCGAGTGGACCAGCATGACGTCGGCTTCACTGGCAGGTTGAGGAGCCACGAAGTCAGAATCTTCGGCGACACCTTGCTGAAGCAGTCGTTCGCGAATGAGACGAAACTTGTCGGCGCGGAAAATGTGCTCGCCGATGGGCAGGAAATATTTCTCGCTATAAACCAGTTTGAAGGGAAGCATGAGCCCGACTATCCGCGTACGCAACCGTCGAACCATGATTCTAGACCCCGGCCGCAAATGTCGCGAGGGTGTCGGCCATTTCGTGGCTTAAGTGCACTCTGTTCCTGGCCGATTCGTGATGCCCCGCGCTCCATCAACGTCGAAGGAAAGCATCCGGGCTGCAGAAATCCAGCGAACCTGCCATTATTCGCTTTACCGTACGCCGCGGATAGCGCACACTCCGCACATCACAAAAACTAAGGAGGCTGTACATGAAGCAAGCTTTGCGGCTGGCGTTAGCAGCATTGTGTGTCACCCTCGTTTCCCTGGCCACGGCGACAGCGCAGGATCAATACAACGAAGGCACGGTTGAGCGTGTCATCCTTGTCCATATCCTGCCCGGCCATTTCAACGCGTTTATGGACGACATGAAGAACAACATCAAGCCCATCTATGAGGCCGAGAAGAGCGCCGGACTTATCGAAGGCTATAACATTTTCCTTAACCAGACGAAAGCCAGTATCGACGATTGGGACATCGGAATCTCGCTGACTTACAAGAATATGGCTGCTCTCGATGGCCTGGGCATGAAAGTACTTGACCTGCGGATGAAACAATATGGTGACAGAAGCAAAGAGCAGCAGGTGGTCGACAAGCGGGCCGAGAACGGGCACGCGGTCGCCAGTTACCTGATACGAAACATCACCATGAAGTAGCGGCTCAGGCACGAATCTCTGAAACTGGGCGGCGCTTTCGCAAGAACGCCGCCGTATTCATTTACCATGATGCTGCATGGCGTCCTCCGCTCAACTGGTTTCGCTTCGTCGAGCCGCCGGCTATAACGTGCTCGCCACGGCGGGCGTCCTAATGGTCGCCATCTTTCTACTGTGCGCCGTGTTCGCGCCCTGGATCGCTCCCCACGACCCCGCGCAGATCGACTTGCCGGCACGACTCATGGCACCTTCCGCATCGCACTGGTTTGGCACGGACGAACTGGGACGCGACATTCTTTCTCGCATCATCTACGGTGCACGCATTTCGATGCTGGTGGGAAGTTGCGTGGTGGCAGCGTCGCTCACGTTAGGACTTATCTTCGGCTCCGTTGCCGGCTACTACGGCGGAGTCACCGACCGCGTGCTCAACGTGGTCGTGATGAATGCGTTCATGTCGTTTCCGGGAATCCTATTAGCAATCGCATTCGTTGCGTTCCTCGGCCCGGGTATCTTCAACCTGATACTGGCGTTGTCGATCGGTGGATGGGTGGGCTATGCGCGATTAGTTCGCGCTCAGGTGCTGGCGGTTCGCGAACGCGAGTTCGTGGAAGCCGCTCGCGCGTTGGGTGCGAGCGATTTGCGGATCATCGTGCGGCACATCTTGCCCAACATTATTCAGCCCATCATCGTGCAGGCCGCGATTGGAATGGCGGGAGCCATCCTGGCTGAAGCGACCATGAGCTTCCTCGGTCTGGGAGTGCCGCCTCCGGCAGCAAGTTGGGGTTCGATGCTGAACGACGCTCGCTCCCACCTGTTCGACTCGCCGCACCTCGTGCTCTTTCCGGCAGCAGCGGTCATGCTGGCAGTGCTGTCGTTCAACTTCATTGGGGATGGATTGCGGGATTACCTCGATCCGAGGTCGAGGATTGAGGTTGGGCTGTGAGGGCGAGAGCGAAATGAAGTGGCCCTGAACATTGAGTTGTCATCCTGAGCGAGCGCAGCGAGTCGAAGGACCCCTGTCGCGGCATGATTTTTCGCACCCATAGGGGTCCTTCGACTCCTCGCTATGCTCGTCGCTCGGGATGACAGCGATGCGGTGCGCATTGACGCACAGGAATCAACAGACTGCTCCACCCTAGCCAAAGGACGGTACCCGGCTCGAAACTGACTACTGACTACTGACTACTGCCAACTGACAACCGACAGCCGCTCCTACAGCTCTTCGATGGTCACTCGGTCGTTGGTGTAGATGCAAATCTTGCCGGCAATCTTCATCGCCTCCTCGGCAATCTTGCGGGGGGTCAGGTCAGTATGCTCGAAGAGGGCGGTCGCGGCGGCTGTGGCGTAAGGGCCTCCGCTGCCGATGGCCGCAATCCCGGTATCAGGCTCGATCACGTCGCCCTGTCCGCTAATGAGGAATGTCTGGTTCTGGTCGGCGACCAGCAGCAGGGCCTCCAGCGAACGCAACATCTTGTCGGTGCGCCAGTCCTTGGCAAGCTCGACCGCAGCGCGGCCAATGTTGCCGTGGTATTGCTCCAGCTTCGATTCAAAACGTGCGAACAACGAGAACGCGTCGGCGGTAGAACCGGCGAACCCGGCGAGAATTTTGTCCTGGTA
The DNA here is from genome assembly GCA_963709045.1 of uncultured Acidobacteriaceae bacterium. Classification (GTDB taxonomy): domain Bacteria; phylum Acidobacteriota; class Terriglobia; order Terriglobales; family Acidobacteriaceae; genus Bog-257. The sequence goes on from CAVPUX010000002.1 coordinate 278,449, forward strand.
TAGGCGACGGATCTTGCGGGCGGAGTGCTTGATGACGCCTTCGCCGAGCGTGACCTGGCCGTCTCCGGCCATCACGACCTTCCCATCCCGGCGAACGCAAAGAACAGTAGTAGAGCGGATCAAACGCTTCTGTGCCATGAATGAAGTTGATTATAACAGCGTTAAATGAGGTGTTCTCCGAGTAGTGCAAGAGTGACTGCGACCACATGAAAGCTGAAACTCAGAAATTAAGTACTTTCGGTGTCTCTGTGCCTGTGGAGTGAATTACTCTTAAAGTCATGGGCCGCATCCACGTTCTGTCGGAAAACGTTGCCAACAAGATCGCCGCCGGAGAAGTGGTCGAGCGTCCCGCCTCGGTAGTGAAGGAGCTGTTGGAAAACGCGCTGGATGCCGGTGCGCGCCGCATCCGGGTTACGGTTGAAGCTGGCGGCAAGAAACTGATCCAGGTTACGGACGACGGTTGCGGCATGGTTCGCGACGATGCCATGCTGGCATTCGAGCGCCACGCGACTTCCAAGATCCGCAATGCCGACGACTTGCTGAACATTGCAACTCTGGGATTCCGTGGTGAGGCGCTGCCTTCCATGGCTTCTGTCAGCCGCCTTCGTCTGGAGACCCATGCGCCGGAAGACGCTGCCGGAACGGTGATCGAGATCGCCGGAGGAAAGCTGCTGACCGTCGAGGAGGCGGGCCTGCCGTTGGGCACCTGCATCACGGTGCGCGATTTGTTCTTCAACATACCCGCGCGCCGAAAATTTCTGAAGGCTGAATCCACCGAACTGTCGCACATCGCATCGCTGGTAACCCACTATGCCCTGGCCCATCCTGAGATGCACTGGGAGCTGCACTCCGCGACCAATGCGATGCTGATCGCGCCACCGGTAGCCGACCATTCACAGCGTATCTATCAAGTGTTTGGCAAGGAGACGCTCGATCAGTTGATTCCACTGAGTGCCCTACTGCCGCTGTCGCACGTGGGTCTGCCTCAGCCTCCGCCGTGGCGCCGCGAAGAAGACTACGAAGCGCCAGTTGCGGGAGAGGTAAAACTGCACGGATTCGTTTCGCGGCCAGAGATTCAAAAGCTTAATCGCAACTCCATTTTCATCTTCGTCAATGGCCGCCTGATTCGCGATCGCGTGGTGCAGCACGCGCTCACCGAGGCGTATCGCAATATCATTCCTCCGACTGTGTTCCCGGTTGTGCTGCTGTTCCTGGAGATGCCGTTCACCGAGGTTGACGTCAATGTGCATCCCTCCAAGACCGAGGTGCGCTTTCGGCAATCCTCGGTGCTGCACGACTTCATTCGCGACTCGGTGCGCGCCGTCTTGATGAAGACGCGCCCAGTGCCCGCTTTCATGACAGAGATTCACGCTCAACCCACAGCATCGCCTTCGCTCACGCCCGGAGCGCGCGACTTTGCGACTGACGAACTGCAGGTGACCGAAGCCGATGCTGCGTTTGCCCTACGTCCGCCCGAAGTCCCGCCGTTCAATGCGCGGTTGCAGTTCGAAGGCAGTGGATTCGCTATCGAAGGAAATGCCGCCATTCCAGTGGCCCGCTTTCCTCCACAGACATTTGGAGGTCCTGTAGCCTCCGCTGCAACCATGACCCGGAGCGCCGAGGGATGTTCGGCAGTCGTGGCGGACGACGACGCGCCTGTCGGGCTGGATTCGTTGAGCACGCTTTGTCCGGTTGGCCAGATTCGCGACTCTTTCATCCTGGCCATCAATCCGCAGGGCCTGTGGATCATCGACCAGCACGTCGCCCACGAACGCATTCTGTTCGAGAAAATCTGCAAGCTGCGCCTGGCTGAATCGCCGGAGAAACAACAACTGCTAATGCCGCTGATCGTCGAGTTGACGCCGGGCCAGATGGCGGTCTTCGCCGAGATCTCCGACGAACTGGAACGCAACGGCTTCGAGGTGGAACCATTCGGCTCGCGCACGATCGCCGTCAAGACCACGGCTGCCGGGGTCACGGCGAATGACGTCGAGCACATGCTGCACGAGATTCTGGACCAGTTTGAGCGTGAGGAACAGGTTCTGAACCTCGACAAGATTCGCACCAGCATCGCCGCCTCGATCGCGTGTCATGCCGCCATCAAAGTCAACATGCCGCTGGAGCAGAATAAAATGGAGTGGCTGATAAGCGAGTTGGCGAAAACCGATTGCCCCATGAGCTGTCCCCATGGTCGTCCGGTGGTTCTGCGGTATTCTGTTAAGGACATTCAGCGGGCGTTCAAGAGAGTCTAGCCATCGGCTATCGGCCGTCAGCTATCGGCTTCGGTATTCAGCCCTTGCAAGTTCAACATGAATAATCGCGCGAGCCAGCGGGCGTTTCGCCCGGTTTCACAATGACGAGCCGTTTTGCTGATAGCTGACGGCTGAAAGCTGACAGCCGCCTTCTATGCACGAACAGCAACTACAGGAACTGCGCCGTGAAAAATGGCGTCTGAACGGGCGGCCTATCCGCACGCTGGACGAGGCGCGGGAATTCATCGATTCGGTGGGATTTTGCCTGCTTTACCCCCAACGGCCGGCGGTCCTGGTGCCAACTTTCGTGGGTGCATATGCGGGCAGTGACGAGCACCTGCCGGCGCGGCAGATGGCGTTCGCCGATCCCAGCGCTCGCGAGGCCAAGGATTTGATGGTTCGCCTGCTGCGTGAGAAAGCGGCTTATGAGGCGAATGTATTCCCCGAGAATAACTTCATCGTCTCAGCCGCGGTCTTTCCCTACTTTTACGGATTGGTAGGAGATCGAAACCCGCGACAGCCACCGAAAGCTGGCGCCCGGTCAGAATATTCTCCGCTCGCGGTCGATGCGTTTCACATAATCCAGAAGGAAGGGCCGATCTCCGAGTACCGGCTGCGCGAGTTGCTGGGTGGCGACATCTCCGCCGCGGCACTTGACCGCGCACTCGGCGAATTGTGGGCCAAGCTTCGCATCACGCGGGTCGATTACACCCAGGAGAAGGGTGTGTTCTGGGATGTCCTGTTCCGTTGGTCGCCCGATGCTGTTAAAGAGGGCATGCACGTCTCGGTGGCAGAGTCGTTGACGGCGCTGGTTTCGAAGTATCTCGACTGTGTCTTGGCCGCGCAACAGGAAGAGGTGGAACATTTCTTCTCCAGCCTCATCGGCCGGGCGCGGGTTCGCGAGGCCGTCAGCGCACTGCAAGCTGCGCGCGAGTTAAGTTTCGTCCACGTTGCCGGCCGGGTGTTGCTGCAAGTCTCTTCCTTGGAAGTGCCGCCGCCTCATGTAATCGAACGGAGGCCCAAACTGCAGCCGCGCTTTGACCCGCAGCCACCTCGGCCCGGTAAGCCATTGGTGCAGCGGCGCCCCAGGAAACCGCCATCGCGACCAGGCCCTCCCGCCAAGGACCTCGACAAGGAATGAATGCGATCCGCAAGTTGGTGATTGCCATCGACGGTCCGGCAGGCTCGGGCAAGAGCACTATCGCCGCGCGCGTGGCCAAGAAGTTTGGTTACGTGAACCTCGAGAGCGGTGCGATGTACCGCGCGTTGGCCCTGAAGGCGATCGAGCAGCAGGTTTCGTTGGACGACAGCGAAGCCCTTCGACAGTTGGCCGCAAACACCGTGATCGAACTCGAACCTCGCGGTGAAGGGAATCGGGTGGTCCTGGATGGTCGCGATGTTTCCCTGCGCATACGCGACACCGATGTGACCGCCGCGGCATCGCGTGTCTCCATCCATCCTCCTGTGCGCGAGGTCATGGTGAAGCGCCAACGCGAATTGGGGCGGGATGGTGGCGTGGTGATGGAAGGTCGCGACATCGGCACGGCTGTATTTCCTGATGCAGATTTGAAAATCTTTCTCGATGCCGATGAAGGGGTTCGCGCCGAGCGGCGGGTCTTGCAGACCGGCTTACGCTCTGCCGAGGAGACGCAACGGGTGGCGGAGGAATTGGCGGCGCGCGATCACCGTGATCGCACGCGCTCGGCATCGCCTTTGGTCGCCGCGTCTGATGCCATACACATCGACACCACCCATAAGAGCATTGACGAAGTCGTTGCTGAGGTGGAACGGCTGGTGAAGACAGGGGCTAGGGGTCAGGGGCTAGGGAGTAGGGGCTAGAGATCTGAAGCAGCAGGTTCGCCCAGGATCACAAATCTTAAAACTCGAAACGTGAAACTCGAAACTAATCCAACATTCGTTAGTTCCTAACGCCTAACCCCCAGCCCCTAATCCCCTAGCCCCTGAACTTCATCCCTTCGTTATCCGGATGTCGCCGGTATCGGTGTTGATTTGCATTTTGCTTACACCGCTACCCACCGATCCCGACGCCCGCGCCGAGCCGTTGCTCTCGTCAACTTTCACGGCGTCGAACTCAGAGGTGATATCGCCCTTGCTGGTGGTCGCCTGTACCTGGAATCCAGCTTTGGGCGGCAGCACCAGCGAGATGTCCCCCCGCTTACTGGAGATGCTAATGCGGCCTAGTGGCAGTTTGTCCGCGGCGTGTACTTCGATATCGCCGTTGGTGGTCTCAACCTGCAAGTCGCCGGAAACGTTCTCCATGTGAATGTCCTTGGACCGGGTTATGAGGCGGCTGGGACCACTGAGATCGGTACCTCGAACCTCGTCGCCGGCAATCTCCAAATCGCCCGGCACGGAAGCGATCTGCATGTCGGAGCGCGATGACTTGAAGGCCACGGTTTTGGCGATCTTGCTGAGCCGAATATCGTCGAAGAAGTCGCCGTTGAGATGGACCGCGCCAGCCACTTCATCGACGGTGACGTTGTCGATGTGACCCTCGACCTCGACATCCCCAGCGATCTTGGAGGCACGCAGTGAACCATTCTGCAGGCTGATGCTTACCATGCCCGCGATATCGTTCACGGCAACGTCGCCATGTTGCAAGGTCATCTTCACATCAGCCTTGCGATCGTTGACGGTGACATCGCCACGCTTACTGGCAACATCGAGCGTTGCGTCGCGGGGCACGAAGATGTCCATGTCAGCCTGCACTCCGTGCTCGCCGGCGCCATTGGTATTGGCGTTCAGCACCACCGAATTTCCGGTGACAGTGATCTGTGGCTTGGTGCCTTCGTTGTATTTGTTGGCGTCGTTCTGGTTCTGCCCATACACCTTCTTATGCACCACCACGCGCAGAGTGTTGTCGTCGGCCGGAGCAATGTTCAGGCTGCCGTGATCGCACACCACGCGCAGATTGCCATGCGCAGGAAATGCCTGCTGCACAGTGTCGTCGAAGGTGAAGGCGGTCCCGAAAATACCTCCCAGATCGTCGTCCATCTGCATCTGGTTGCGAACACCACCCCAGTCAATGTCCGAGCTGTAATGTGCGGACAGGCCGGCGATGACGATCAGAACCAGAAGCACGACTGTACCTGCTCCCAGGCCGCCTCGGCGGTAACCCTGGCGCTGACCCATGGAGTGCTCGATAAGCCGAATCACTCCAAACAGAATGAGCAGCAACGGCCACCAGCGACCGAAAAAGTGCCACAGCGGAAACCGGACTCCGAAATTCCGCAGCAGAAATACCAGGCCGATGATGATCAGCACCAGCGGTCCCGCGATCGAACGCCGATAGCGATAAGGCGGCGGCGCCGGTGCCTGATACTGCGGTGGTGGTGGCGGTGGAGGTGGCGGATACGTATTCTGGCTAGCCATTGTGCACCCCCGGGTCGTTCGGATTGTGCCAGTTCTCACCCGTCGTGATGGAGCCGGCTGGTGGAACGGGTGGTGGCGTTACTATCGGCGGTTGTCCGGGATACACCTGAGCGCCCGGAGGCATGGTTTGTACAGGCCGCCCAGCCATTCCCGGATAATCGCGCGGCACATGACCTTCCGGGGAAGCGTTGTGTTGCAGGAACATGATCAGCCCGATCACGATCAACAGAGCCGGCCAGGTGCTGCTAAAGTCCATCCAACGCGAGTGCCCCAGCTGGTCAAGCAGGAAGAGCACGCCAATGGTGATCATCACAGCCGGTCCCATGAACCCGTGAGCGCGGCAACGAGCGCACGAACATTGGGGGTTATAGCGGTATCTCATGATGTCCTCCTCACCAGCCCATCCCGCGCCGGCGCATCAGCACGCGAATGCCGATAGCGATGAGCACGAGCGGCCAAAACCGCCATAAACGATCGAGGTTCAATACATCCATCTCGTTCAGCAAGAACAGCACGCCCAGACCAATCAGGATGAAAGCGCCAATTGGGATGGAGGAACGCAAACCACTCTCCACCGGTTCGGCTTCTGCCATGGTGGCGGGGTCGCCGTCGGCTACGGGCACGGCGCCGCTGGTCGGCACGGCGCTGGCAGTTACACCAGGCCCCGAGACAGCCGCAGCTCCAGTCGATGAGAACAAGCGGTTAAGGCCGAGCGGATCCGGCGCGGGCAAACCCATCTGGCGGGCGCGGGCGGTCTGATACGCCTCAATCGGCATATAGATTACGAATGCCGCGATGCCCAACCCGAAGATGCCATTCACGTGAGCGGTCATCCAGATCAGGGTGGCGAAGATCAGCACGTGAATGAAGCCTTTGCCGAATTCACCGTTGTACATGGCGCCCACCCCGGGAATGAATCCCAGCAGCGCAGCCAGTCCCGGACTTCCAGTTCCGGTTTGCGGTTCAGCACCCGGCGGCACGGCGGTAGTACCGGGTGGCGGCATGGTGCCGCTCAAGTGCGAGGCCAAACACTCCTCGCAGTAGATAACGCCACGGACGTCTCGCACGCAGCTACTGCACAGTGGTTTCCCACACGTACGGCAGAATGCGACCGCGGGAACATCGACATGATTGGCGCAGTTCATGCGGTTCTCCTCTTCAGCCGGGCCTGATGGGTCAATTCTTTGGTCAACTCGTTCATCAACTGTCTATTCCCAGCCGGAGACGCGGCCAGCTCGGGCTGGCTTTCGTCACGGCTGTAATTCTGATTATTGCGATTCTTGTCTTGCCGGTTATCGCTCTTCGGTTGAGACTTCGGAGCGGGTTCTTCCGGCTGCTTCTCGGGAGCCGCAACACGGCGCAAGTCACGCACCCGCGACTCGATCTCATACACCAGGCGGATGTTTTCGTAATAACGGATAACCCGCGCCTGGGCGGAGTAATACGTCTTGGCGATGCCCCTGGAGCTCAAGTCCATGCGCCGCAGATCGCTTATGTGCAGGCCAGCGATGCTAAGCAATAAGGTGATGGAGAAAAATGCCATGCCAAACGACATGGCGAAGCGCGGGGTTGCAACCGGGGCGAAGATTGGTGCCAACCGTCCCTTGAGCTTATCGAGCCAGCCATCGCCGCGCGGCGAGACCACCGCATGCTCGGACGGGAGCGCTCCTATGGTCTGCGCCAGAATGTTGTGCACTAGATTACGAGGCGGTTCAACCTCATCCAGCCCCTTCAGCCACTGCATGCCCGCCTTGGCTTCTTTGACCATAGCGTTGCATGCCGGGCAGGATTGCTGATGCGTCTCGAATGCGGCCAGCGTAGGGCCGTGCAAAGTGCCATCGATCGCTTCGGCTAACAAGCCTTCGCACTCGACGCATTGCATTCCGGATTGGTTCTCGCCGTGCATCAGTTCACCTGTCTGTAATTACGTTGTAACAGCCTCGCAAGTTCCGTTCGTCCCCGATTTATGCGACTTTTCACAGTCCCCTCGGGAACCTTCAGGACTATGGCAATGTCTTTGTAATCCAGGTCCTGCAGATCGCGCAGGATGACTGCTTCCCGCAGTTCGGGCGAGAGCTTTTGCAGCGCGTCGTGCACCAGCTTCTGCGTCTCCTGGCTCCGGACCCGGGCTTCTGGGCCGGCAGAACGGTCTTCCAGCTTCTCGGCCAGGGTCAGGCCGTCCTCCTGGTTGCCTGCGGTCGCATCCAAAGAGTCGGTAACCCGGTCGTACTTGCCCTTGCGGAAATGATCTACCAAGAGATTGCGAGTGACCGTGGTGACCCAAGTCATGAACGAAGCTCGCGTGGTATCGAACGTACTGAGCGTGCGATACATTTTGATAAATACTTCCTGCGCCAGGTCCGCTGCATCGTCGGGCGATCCCGAAAAGCGATAGCAGATGTTATAGATCCGGCGGTGATACTGCTGAACGATTTCCTGCCACGCCGCAGCGTCGCCGGCAACGCAGCGACGAACAAGGGCATTGACGGCTTGGATGTCGTCCAATCAGCGCTCCCAAGGGGCGTGACTCCTGGCCCAATCCCACTCACTGCTAAAGACTTATACGAAAAGCGCGACCAGATGTTCGATCGCTTTTGGGCAGACTCCGCCCCGCACTGGCACTCACCAGAAACTCTGCACGCGAATGGTTTTCGCCTGCATTGTAGCAGGGTGGCAAGAGAGATTTGATCGGCGTGACCGGTCAGATGAATTTCAGATAAGTTGAGCAAACGGCCAGCGGCGGCGGCGTTGTTAGCGTGTTGGCCGGCACGTCTGCATTAGCCCTGCGTCAGGGGTTCACCTTCTCCTCGACGAGGCGGCCGCGACCACGGATGCTTGTAATAATCGAAATCCGTTAATCCCGTAATTGCGGTTTGCCCCAAAGCATGAATAGCGAAAAACTCCGCCTCCGGCTGATTCCTGAAGCTCATGAACCGCGGTATTGCTGCCGTCAGTCCCGCGATGCCGGTATCGATCCGGCCATGGTTCCGGTAGCTGATAACTCCGAAGATCCCGCCGGGATAGTCCGTCAGTAGGCTGTTGACGGCAGTTGCTCCTCCGCAGATCAGGGAGCTTACAGCTGCTCGTCGGTTGCGCCTCCACCACAATGCGCCCATCAACATGAATGAACCCGCGACCGCGTAGTCAATCATTGCGTGTGACCTGGGCTTAATGATCTTGGGTAGCTTACCCGCGGCCATCTGCAGGCTTTCCTGCCAAAGTGGCATCCCACACCTCGATTTTCCTAGTGATTGTATTCGTTGCCGTTGACGTCGCGCATGCAGATTGAAGGCCGCTAATCTCCGACATTCACTACCGCATCGCTGGACAGATGCCATGAGGTCGCCGCAAGTTGCCGATAGTGGCCTAATTGGCGGCTTCCAGGGTGGGCTAACGGCCCGTTTATTCTGGAGGTCAAAGTATTGCGGACCTTCCGTCAGCCTCTGTTGCGGCAGAAACCACGGTACCGCACGTATGACCAAAGTGGCATTACCGGTACGACAAACTGTGTCGTAGATCACATACTTAAGACGTATTCAAAGGCTATATGAAGACTAGAGTCATTCCCGCGTGACTGCGCAGGGGTGGATTGCGATTAAGAGCAAACGACGGATGCTTGCCCGAAGTTCTGCACAGCTGACTGAAGTGGGCGATCAATCGGGCAGACACTAGCGCAGTCCGCAGTACGGAATACGCAAGCACTCGATAAGCGCCTGATGACCCTCGCATATTGCACCGCCGAGCTACGGAGCCCGGGACGGATGCCTGTACGAAAGGCTCCCGAGAACCACGGTTGGGAGACATTGTTATTTTGAAGCGGAATCTGGCCGGATGTCGCTAGCAGTCATCGTCGCGTTTGTAATCAGCGCTGGAGCAGCGTTTTGGCTGCTGCAATGCAAGCTTAGGTGTAGCCGCGAACTCGCGCAGCTACGCCAGCAACTGACTATCGAATCTGCCCGAGCGCACGATGCGGAAACCCAGCAGCAACTCCTCTTCTCGACCAATCCTTGTCCCATGTGGGTTTATGACCGCACGACTCTGCGCTTTGTCTCCGTAAATGAAGCTGCGATCCAGACGTATGGATTTTCCCGTGAGCAATTTCTGGCAATGACCATCCTGGATATCCGCCCCCATGAAGACAAACCGAAGTTACTGGCCCACATGACCCACATCGAACTTGGGTTTAACGATGCCGGCATCTGGCGCCACCGCAAAAAGGACGGCAGCCCTCTATCCGTCGAGATCAGAGGCTTCGCTTTCGATCGCAACGGCGGTCATTACGAATTGATTCTTGCCCACGATGTCACCCAAGAAAAGCTCACAGAGGAGGCGCTAAGGAAATCGCAGGTTTCATTGCAGTCACTGGTGGACAGCGCGCCTTTCGGTATCATCCGAGGTTTGACCGAGGAGGACCGCTTTGAATCGCTGAATCCAGCAATGTTGAAGATCCTGGGAGGGTACAGCGTGGCCGAAGCTATGCGCCTGAAAATCTCGACCCAAGTCTATGCCGATCCTAAGGACCGCGGACGCCTGCTTGAAATCCTCCGACGGAACACGACAATTCAGGGCTTTGAAGTCAATCTGCTGCGACGCGACGGGAGTAAGGTTCCGGTACGCATCTCGGGTTCTGTCGCGCGTGACGCTCATTCAGGCTTGGAGTGCTTCGCGGGTTACATTGAAGACATGACGCAGCAGAGCGCTCTCGAGCAACAAGTCCGTCAGGTGCAGAAGCTGGAGGCGGTGGCCAGGCTGGCCGGAGGTATAGCGCACGATTTCAATAACATACTAGTCGTGATCAAGCTTTCAACCGAACTGATGCTGGCTCAAACCACTCCTGATAATCCCCTGAGCAAACCCCTGTTGCAAGTTTCAAGCGCAGCCGACCGGGCGGCCGCTCTCACGCGGCAAATGTTGGCTCTCGGCCGGCAGCAGATTTTGCAGGTCCGCGTCATCAACATGAACTCAGTCGTAACCGAGACGACTCACATGTTACGACGCATCATCGGAGAAGATATCGAGCTGGTGACAAATCTGTCCGACCAACTGGAGAACTCCCGGTTGGATCCCGATCAAGTTGGCCAGGTGATTCTCAATTTGGCGGTCAACGCACGCGACGCGATGCCGGAAGGAGGTACCCTGCATCTGGAAACCGCAAACGTCGATCTTGACGATGCCTACAGCCAGGAGCACCCTCCCGTCCAACCTGGGCGCTATGTGATGTTAGCGGTTAGCGACACGGGAACCGGCATTGACAAATCAATTATCCCCCGCATTTTCGATCCTTTCTTTACCACCAAAGAAGTGGGAAAAGGCACCGGCCTGGGACTATCGATCGTGTATGGAATTGTGAAACAGAGTGGAGGTTACGTATGGGTTTACAGCGAACCGGGCCATGGCACAACCTTCAAAGTGTATTTCCCCGCAATTGTGGCGCCTCTGGAGCATCCGGTTATGCGCAGCGAGACGTACTCGGGGCCGGGCGGACAAACGATACTGGTTGTTGAAGACGAGGCCACGATTCGCGGCAATGTTCGTGAATGTTTGCAGCAGTTGGGCTATCGGGTCCTTGAGGCTGAGAATGGAGAGGCAGCGTTGCTAACCTGCGACGACGTTGCCGGCAAGCTTGATCTCGTCCTCACCGATCTGGTTATGCCAGGAATGGGGGGGTACCAACTGGCTATCGAGTTAATGCAACGATACCCTGAGGTACGTGTGCTGTTCATGTCGGGCTACACCGAAGATAGTGCAGCGCGCCGCGACATTCTGCGCCAAGGCAGTGCGTTTCTGCAAAAGCCATTCAGCGTTGCGGACCTGTCAAATGCAGTTCACCAGGTACTGGCAGTTTGCGCGGTTCCTAGCTAAGCGACCTCTCCGCCCCGCGAAAAACGATAGCCTGTCGAAAGCCTGCCCAAACCTGCCGCCGAAAGCTGGATTTTATTCCTCGCGGAACAGCCCGGCCCAGGAATCATCCAGATTGTTCCACCGCTCTCCCTCCAGCCACTTGGCCTCTGAATCCGGCAGGTAGAGAATGCCGTGCCCTTTTGAACAAACCATTTCCGTTCCCGACCAGTTAAAGAGGATATTTCCCGGTGCACCGATCCGGACTGGAATGATCAGGCGCCACAGGCAGACACGGCAGCGCTTCTGTTGATCGTGAATCGACCAGGACAATGGCGCAATGGAGAGAATCAGGAAAAGCCAGACGGTCACTCCATCTGCCATGGGATAATCCACCCCTACCAGGTGAACCGAAAGGAAATGAATTCCCAGCCATGCCAGCAGGCAGGCGGCGACCAGCAATAGGGTGGACTTCACCACAAAGAATGACCACCAGCGGCAGCGTAGAGCTAAGGTCAGCGGGGCACCTCCCAGACCAGCCCCCTCGCGGCGAGCGCAAACGATCGCCACGGCACTTGCAATCGCCAGCAACAAGAACAAAATCTGGGAGATTAGGGTATCGCGCATCTGTGACTTGGCCGAAGTGACCACTAGAAGTGAGGCAGGGAAAATATATCCAGCATTTTCGCTCAGGTCGGTAAGATCGGATTCCACCCGAGCCTCAGTCGCTCCCGGCTTCATCAAGGCCACGGCGCCAATCCGTTCGACGAAGTTAGTGAACGGCGGCGAGCCTGCATCCAACAGGGTCCAGACTTCGATGTCGGAGGAGACCAGACGGAAGTTGCCAGGCAGCACTCCGATGACAACGTTTTCGTTGCCGTCAATCACAACTCGGCGGCCGATCACAGCGGGGCTGCTCTTGAACTGCAGCGACCAAAGTTCGTTGCTGATGACTACGCAGTTAGGACAATTCCGCTCGTCGCCGCTGGTGAAGGTGCGCCCGAGCGTAGCTTTCGTACCCGCAATGTCGAAGAAATCAGAAGCGACACCAGCGGACAAAACCGGGACCATATGCTTTCCCGATACGAGCTTGCTTGGCCCCCACGAGTAAGGGGCGACCGCGTCAAGAAGCTTACTGGTTTTCCACGCGGAAGCGAGATCCAACAATGTCTCTGAGCGGAATCGTCTAAATTTGCCATTCAGGCTGACGATGCAGACCCGCCCGGGTTCAGAAATAGCTGAGGAAATCAGCGACCGTGCTAGCGGGATGAATCCGCCTAACAAGATAATCACCACCAGAAGCAGGGCAAGTACTGTCAGGCAAGTAGCCGGTGCGCGCTGCAGATGGTCGGCCCGCCGCAGAAATTTTTCCTTCTCGAAGCGGATCCAGAAGGCCTCGGAGAACAAACTCCAGCAGTAGCCTGCGACCTCAAGTTTTTTATCGCGATTCAGTTGGCCAGACTCAGCCAGGAAATAACACCAATGCCAAAGATGGCTCGTCTTCGCCGCGCGCCAGTCACGGCGCTGAGAGCGAGGCACGATCCAACCGGCAAGCCACACCAGCGCGCGGCCCCACCAGATCGTTCGCCGCAATGGATCAGACAACTGCACGGTTCCCCACCCGATTGAGATGATTAGACACAACAAGCGGGTGGCTAGTCCAGTGCCGTCCGCTTCGAAGCCATTCGAAGCTTAGGAGTGATTTCGAGAATGTCGCCTCGAACCATGCCCGCGGACATTCTATGGGGGCACGGGCTCAAGCTTTCCCTCAATTGGCGGCGCGGGGTTGAACAATCGCCTGTGCACTAGCTCACATCCACAATCGGCGTAAACCCGATACCATAGACCTAACGGCTCTCGCGGCTGGATTTAACGGACGATTCGTCCGGCGATGAGGGGCGACAGTGATTCGCAGTTAGTTATTTCGAAGGGGAATCAACATGGCCGAACCAAGTTACGAAGAACTGAAAGCCAGAGTTCAGGAATTGGAAAAGCAGTCTCAGGGACGTAAGCGAGGTGCTCTGGAGTTTAAAGTTAGTGAAAAGGGCGGTATGAGTGTGTATGGTCTGGGACGCTTTCCGGTCACCCTCTATTACGAGCAATGGGTCCGGTTGCTGGAGCAGACCGAGCAGATTCGCGAGTTTCTGGAGGCGAACAAGGCTGGCATGAAGTTGAAACACGCCGAGTGAGTCCTCGGCTAATTGCCGCCAGCCGCAGGGAATACTAAGCCTTGGACACAGGCGCAGCCGATTCTATTGCGGTTGCCGTAGCTGGGACTGAATGGCGGCGCGCACATGGTCGGCGCGTGGGCCGGTAGGCTCCTCCTTCAGAAATACTTGCAATTCGGCGAGGGCCTCTGCTTGCCGATTTTCCTTGTCGTAGGCGCGAGCCGCAATGTAGTGCACGAACGCCGGATGTGTTTTCGCCGAAGCGGCTTCACGGGCGCTGGCGATGGCAGCATCGTAGTGGCTGTCCATATACTGGGCATCTGCCAGCAGCATCAAGCTCTCGGCGTTGTTAGGATCCACGCTCGCCGCCTTTTCCAATAGAGTTTCGGCTTTGGAGAAATTTTTCTCTCGCAGGCAAAGTTTGGCCAGGTTCACGTTGGGGGTGGCGAAGTGATCGTCCAGGCTAATGGCCTTTTCCAGCGCTGCCTGCTCATGCGCGTCATCGTTCATCCGGGCGTAAAGCACACCGAGATTGTTATAAGCGACGGCGTAGTGCGGATCAATGGCGATGGCCTTATTCAAGTGCTCCAGCGCCTTTTTCCATTCCTGCCGGGCCATGGCTTCATTGGCCTTGTCAAGTTCCTTCCGCGCCTTCGGAGAAACGTTCAGTTCGGCGGCTGAAATCATGGCCGACTTCGATCCTACTGGCTTGGGACCGGAATCTTCGAGGCGTCGCACGGTAACGTATTGTGCCTGGGTGCCCTTACGTTCATCGACTTCGAAGAGTGGGCTCTCGGTGGTTTGGATGCCATCACCACTCACGATGACATGGTAGTCACCCACGCGAACCGCTCTGAAATCTGCCTGCCCATTGGAATTGGTGAAGGTATTTCCCATCGGAGTGCTGCTGGATCCATCCATCAACTGGACCAGCAAATTGGGACCCGCGGGACGATCGTTGTCGAAGACAATGTGTACGTGCACGCTTCCCATCCGGGTGCCACCGGCGCCCCCTCGTAACTGGGCTTGTGCAGACGCGAGAAGAAACATGGAGATAACGGAAGCGATCCAGCGTTGATGCGGCATAGCTGCCTCCCTGAGATCCGGCGGGAGACCGGGAATCTCAAGTGCATCGGGTCAAACTCGGGGTCAAACCCATCGAGTGAGACTCGCATGGGAAGCAAATCGCAGGGTAAGGTTGGGCGCAGAGGCGGTGCCCCACAATCCGCATCCTCTGATGGGCGCGATTCTACACCCCAGCCAACAGGATTAGGTAAGGAATTTTCAAGGCTGCGCCTGTCGCGGGAGTGATGGCTGGATTCTGCAGTTATCTCTAGTCCAGGAACTAATAAAGAGCGACGGAGGCAAAGCACTCTTTTGAGTGACGGACAAAAAGAACTCTGGCGCGCCCGGAGAGATTCGAACTCCCGACCTATTGCTCCGGCGGACTCGCCACACGATAAATCAACGGCTTTGCTCGGCTTGTGAGGAGTGAGATTCCCAAGTAGTTATGCTTGTTTCTCGCTCCACTCTCCTGTCAGATGCAAGCAACTAAACAGCCACCGGGGCAGCCCTCGAGGGCATCGGGGCTGTGTTTGTTTTCGGAGTCTCACAGGCAAAAGGCCGTTCCGTGCGCGCTCATCACCTCACCGCGCTGCGCGGAGAGTATCCCGGCAAGATGCTGTACATCGAGCCGGGCAATCCTTTGTCTTCACTGCCGTTGAAGCAGCAACAGCCTACCAAACTCCTGCCCGATCTCAACGTCGAGACCAGGCAGGGGAGACGCGGCTGAGGGCATCCAACCAAGGGACTTTAGGGACCAATCTGCTCGCAGCCGCCCGTGTGGTTGTCGAACTCCATCTGCAGTTCGAAGTACCACGAGTTCCAATGCTGGTTTGCCAGACTGGAGTCCCAGGAATTGGTGCCATACATGTAGGCGCAGAGATCGCCGATCTCGTTGCCCTGCGCGGTGTACCAAGCGTCCAGCTCAGGATCGGTGATGGCCTCGCTCATCTCGTGACTCGCCGCGGTTGCGGCGGTGTCGGCTGCGTGGTCGCCGTTGGGCGAAGGCGTGCCCGGCACCTGACAATGGTTTGGGTCTCCCCAAGGCTCATTGCCGTAGATGATCGGGGTCGAACCGCTGATGAAGCTGTGATAGGCGCAGTAATCGGTATAGGCGCAGCCATCGGCGGGGTTCGCATCGAAGCACGAGCCCTCTCCGCTCGAGGTAAAGAGTAGGAACATCTTGCCGAACCCGCCAGTCCAGCCCTTCAGAGCCATCACCCTCTGGATTTCCGCCTGTATCTGAGCGTCAGTGATGCAGTTACCAGGAGTGTCCGCGTCAGTGCATCCAGAAGCCGGATAGGGGTTGGTGTCAACGTAGGTGCCGCCAAGATAGGCCTTATTCTGGACGTAAGTCGTTATTCCGCTGACGGTTTGATAATACTGGGTGTTGTTGTTACCGATGCCGTGACCACCGTAAGTACTCAGCAAGCCGCTCTGCACCCCCTGGTAGTGAGAGGACAGTTGGGTTGAGTGGCCGTTTTGGAGATGCGCGGGAATCCAGTAGATGCCGTAGAACGTGGTGGCATTGGTCATCACCGGGCCGCCGTTATAGAGCAGTGGTCCGTTGTCGCTGGGGGAATACCTGGACAGCTTGGCTGCCAGATCCACCGTGGGGAAGATATGGGCCTTGTGTTCCCCGTCGGTCACCATGAGTCGCGACTCCCCTTGAGCCCAGGCGCTTCCTTGCAATGCCAGCAACCCAGCCATCACTGCCCCAACGAGGGCGAAGGTGGCAACCAAATGCGCTACTTTCCTCATACGAGTTTCTCCTTGCGGTTTAGGGTTACAGGTTAGGTTTTTCCGCTAGCCGTGGCATGCGACGAAACGGCCGCGCAAAAAACCAGAAGTGGTCGCTGCAAAATGCCGAGGCCGATCCTCTCGTGCGGAGCCCTCATGCCCAAGCACGAAGGGTTGTTCTTAGCGCCGCGGCGAGCCAAGAATCTTAGAGCCTTCTGGGCTCCATATGCTCCAGAAAAATACGTTCGAAATCCTTTAACTCTGGTCGTCGTGCTCACATGTGCACGTATATAGCCGTTTGATTGTCCTGATCGGCGGTTTCCAAGTCTTTCTCCAGCAAAGGCAATCTGCCTTGATCAACGCAACCGGCTATCTTTCCGGATAGCGCACTATCTTAATAGATAGACCGTTGGCCCGGAGCGCTTGCGGACGCCGGCGGAGCCGGAACGAGGGCCGATGCGGTTTCCTCCGCCGAATAGGCACAAAACTGGGTACAGTCTGAAGAGTGAAGAAATCGACAGATGTAGCAGAACGGTCGCAACTGACCGATGGGCAAGAAGAACTCTGGCGCGCCCGGAGAGATTCGAACTCCCGACCTATTGCTCCGGAGGCAATCGCTCTATCCAGCTGAGCTACGGGCGCGCTCCTCAAAATTATACACGCGGCTCCGCCGAGCTTTCAGGGTCTGTCCGCGTTGACTGGGGCACTGGGACGCACAGAGTGGGGCCTTCGGAAGAGACGAGGTCACACGGCGATGGCGATCTGTGAGCATCTCAAAATCCACAAGCTGAATTCGTTCTCGAATTCCTCGTTGAATCTGGCGTCGGAGCTACCACGCACCAGTCCCGCGCACTGGGACGAGAGAGGCTAGCCCAGCCTTTCAAGGCTGGGTAGGCGTTGTCATGAATTCGAGTCCCTAGGACCCCCGACGCAGCGCCTAGAACCCGGATTCCCACTAGTTACGCCCTTTTCTCCTCCGTTCCCGAGCCTAATCGGACTACAATAGCTCAGGGTTTCCGATCCGTCATTTGCCACTAAATCGGGTGCAATCCTGCGATGCACAGCTTCGCGTGTCGGAGCGGGTGCTCGACCGGAGCGCTCTGTCAGTTTTAAACCTTTGCAACTGTAATACTTTGGGAAGATGTAGTTGATGTTCGGTCGCGACGAAAAAGTCTCCCAGCTCCGCCTCACCGCAGTGCAGTACGTCCTGCTGGGCGTTTTTTTGATTCTTGCGTTTGGGCTGTGGCGCTTACAAGTTGCGCGCAACGATTACTACAGCTCTCTGGCTGAACAGAATCGCATCAAGCAGGTGCCCATTCTGGCGCCGCGCGGCAAAATCCTCGACCGCGAAGGCCGCATCATTGTTGACAACTATCCTTCGTTCTCGGTGCTGCTGCTGCGCGATCAAAATCGCAATCTGCAGGCCGACGCCGACAAAATCGCCGCCGGGCTGCACATTCCGCCCGACGAGCTGCGCGCCCGCCTGAGACGCATGGCGGCTGTCCCGGGATATCAGCCACTCTTCCTGAAGGACGACATCACTCCTGACGAGCTGGCCTTCATCGAATCGCACAAAGCCGAGTTGCCCGAGCTTGACACCATCACGGTTCACCGCCGCCTTTATCCCAAGAACGGATTCATGGCGCACATCATCGGCTACGTTGGCCAGGTGAGTGAGGACATGCTGACCCAGCCGCAATGGGAGCTCTACAACCCCGGCGACATCGTCGGCATGTCGGGCGTCGAGCAGTACTACAACGATATTTTGATGGGCAAGAACGGCTCGCGCCAGGTACTGGTCAACAGTCGCGGCAAGGAAGTAGGCACGCTCAGTGACGTGCAGGCGGTTCCCGGCAAGCAACTCAAGCTCACCATCGACCTTGATTTGCAGATCGCTGCCGAAGAGGCGCTCGAAGGCAAGCCCGGCGCAATCGTGGCCATGGATCCGCGCAACGGCGAAATTCTGGCGATGGTCAGCCGTCCGGCATTCGATCCCAATGAGTTTGCCGTGCGCATCACGCGCGACGAGTGGAACCAACTGGTCACTGATCCGGGCAAGCCGCTGCTGAACAAAGCCATCCAGGCGCAGCTCGCTCCCGGCTCGGTGTTCAAGATCATCATGGCTACCGCGGGACTGCAGGAGGGGATTGCCCAGGACCTTATCGTCAATTGCGGCGGCGGCAAAACCTTCTACGGGCGCTTCTTCAAGTGTTGGATATCGGAGAGGCACAGCACCCACGGTAGTGTCGGCATCACCAAGGCGATCTACCAGTCATGCGACTCGTACTTCTATACGCTCGCCGAAAAGTTGGGCATTAGTCGCATCGCCAAATACGCCACCATGCTCGGACTGGGACAGAAAACTGGTATCGACCTGCCGCAAGAAGTTTCCGGTGTAATGCCGTCGGAAGAATGGAAGATCAAGAACTTCAAGCAGAAGTGGTATGCGGGCGAAACCATTTCGGTCGGCATCGGACAAGGCGCCGTGGCCACCACGCCCATTCAGTTGGCGCGAGCGCTCGGCGCTATAACCAGTGGCGGAGTGCTGGTGCGTCCGCATGTCGCCTTTCCCGATCAGTTTCCTCCAGGATTCAAGCAGGTATCGAACTACACCGACAAAACCGACATCGGGCTCGACCAGGAAAACTGGGTCACCATTACCGATGCCATGGCCGAAGTGGTTTCGCCGATGGGCACCGCCGGCAGCGCTCATTTGCCGGGCATCGATTTCGCGGGCAAGACCGGCAGCGCTCAGACAATCTCCAACGATCTGAAGAAACGACTCGGCGCTGAAGGCAAACGCGACTACAAAGACAATGGCTGGTTCGTCGGAGTTACGCCGCGCCGCAATCCTGAAATCGTCGTGGCCTGTCTGTTTGAAGGCGGCGAGCACGGCGCACTTGCGGCTCGCGTTGCAGCCAAGGTGATCAAGGCGTACGTGGACAAACAGCGTAGCGCCCAAACGCAGGTGGCCAAGGCCGGCGGAGCCGCTGCCGGAAGCCACCAGGCCGAAGTCGCCGCCGTGTGGCACGAGGGCGACCCCAAGGCTCCCGACAAGATGCAGGCCGGACATTTCACGATTGCGGCCGATGGCAAGACGAAACCGGTATCCGCGGCGCCGGGAGTGGGCGAAGCCGACAAGCCAATTCCTGCTGCCGATCTAGAAACGAGTGAGTCGCACGTTGAGATGGCTCATCCCGAAGCCGCGCCGCCCGCGGGGAATCAACCGATGGCTCCGGCGACAACGCCTGCTGATTCGCAAGCGCCGTCGGCGCCAAAGAAGTCTGCGCCTGAGCCCACAATTGCCCCTGCTGCCGCCGTGGTTCCCCAGAGGCAGCAATGAGCCGCTATATCTCATTCCGCGATTTTGATTGGGTCCTGTTGGCGCTCGTGCTGTTGATCTGCGCCTTAGGCGTGGTCGAGATCTACAGTGCCACCCTCAGCACCAAGTTCGTGGGGGTACATATCAAGCAGGTGTATTGGATTCTGGGTGGCGTGGGGCTGATGTTCGTGATCAGCTTTTTCAACTACCAGGCGCTGCTGGAACGTGTGCCGCTGATGTACTTGATTTCAATTGCGTCGCTGATCGCGGTTGAAGTATTCGGCAAGAAGTATCTGGGCGCGCGCCGCTGGGTGCAGTTAGGGTCGTTTCACTTCCAGCCATCAGAGTGGGTGAAGCTGGTGCTCATTCTCGCGATGGCCAAATATTTTGCCGACACTAAGTCCGAATGCACCGCGCAGGACATCGTCAAGGCGGGAGCGTTGGTCGGCGTGCCAATGCTGATGGTGCTCGTCCAGCCCGACCTCGGCACGGCACTCACCTACATCCCGATTGCGGTGATGGGCTTGTTCCTGGGAGGAATGAAAGCCCGGCATGCTCTGGTCATCCTGGTACTGGGCGCTCTTCTCGCTCCAGTAGGATGGCACGTCCTGAAGCCCTACCAGCGGGACCGCCTTACCAGCTTCATGCAGCCGGAAGCCGACTCCCAAGGCCGTGGGTATCAGGTGCTTCAGTCACTGGTCGCGGTGGGCTCAGGCGGCATTTTCGGCAAGGGGACGGCCCATGGGAGCCAGACCCAGGGACAATTTCTGCCGGTGCCCCATACCGACTTCATCTTTGCCGCCTTTGCCGAGGAGCACGGCTTTCTAGGCGCTATGGGCTTGCTGCTGTTATACTTCATAGTGCTGATGCGTCTGATCCAGAACGCTCAGACGGCCCCGGATCGAGCTGGTACCTTCGTGGTCATGGGTGTGGTTGCGGTGCTCGCATTCCATGTCCTGGTCAACGTAGGTATGGTGGTGGGATTCATGCCGGTCACGGGTATTCCATTACCGTTAATGAGTTACGGCGGATCATCGGTACTGTTCATGTTTCTGGCGCTGGGAATTGTGATGAACATTCGTATGCGCCGGTTTGTGAACTGAGTTGCAAACTTTTGGCATTGGACTTTCTTAGCGCTTATCGGCGCTTCAGAGGAGACCGGCCTCATTCGCCGGGGAAGCCATTTCAGACTGTAACGGTCGGGCTTCTGAAGAATGACAACAAGATTACGACGGCCCTCACGTACGAGGGCATACCGGCCGCCAGGAGAACGGGCCGGACAGGATTGCAAAGCACGTTGATCGAAGCGGGAAACGGCCCCCTGGCTGAAGCTGAGCGTGAGGCCACAACCTTCGAGCGCGTGCTCTATACGGTGCTAAAGATTCCACAAATTGACGCTGCACGAATCAGGGCTGGTTCGCATCCCGGCATAAGCCTTGGTGTGCCATCGGCCTAGTCACCTGTAGAGTTTTTCCTGTCCTTCCGATCGACCGCGCCGGCTGAACCGGAGCATTCCATGAACAAGGAACTTTATGTGTCCTCCACGCCCCACGAAACCAAGGTGGCGTTGGTGGAGGACGATCAGCTCGCCGAAGTATTTTTCGAGCGGGAAAACGAATACACCCTCGCAGGATCCATCTACAAAGGCCGGGTCACCCGCGTGCTTCCCGGCATGCAGTCCGCTTTCGTTGACATCGGACTGGAGCGCGACGCCTTCCTCTATGTTTCTGATTTCCTCGAGGTCGGTGGCGATGAGGAAGACGAAGAAGAATTTGGCAGCATTCCTGTGCCGCGTAACGCTATCGACGTAAGCAAAGCGCATGCCGCACAGGAGGCGCAACTCAAGGCCGACTCGGCGGTAGCTGAGCCGGAAATCACAGAGGACTCCGAAATTGTTGCCGAAGATTTTGGTCCTGCCGACGGACCTCCTGTCGGTGAGGATGTCGAGACTTCGTCCAGCTCAGATCAGGATTCGGCGGAAGGAACACGGCCTTGGCGCGGACGCCGTCGCCGTCGCGGCGGACGTCGCGGCCAGGGAGACGAGCGTAACGACCGGCCGGAGCCAAAGATCGAAATCGCGAAGCCGGCGCCGATTGAAGAAGCCCCAGCCTATCCGCCGAAACGCGGCCGCCCGCGCGTCCTCGTACCGACTATGGTCCGCCTGCAGGCTATACCCCGATTGTCCTGCCGGGAGAGTCAATCTCTAAGTATCGCAATTTACCGCAGCGACCCGCCGCTGAGACTAAGGGCGTCGAGCCCAAGAGCGATGACACGACGGAGCAAGGTTCCTTCGCTCCGGTTGAAAACTTCACCCCATCTTCCAATTTGAACTCGCGAACTGCGGTCGAGGAAATCGAGTCGCAACCCGATCTCGAACTCGGACAGACTGCGGGGGAACCTCATCAGTTCGACCACGCGGCGTGGCCTTCCGCCGAGACCTCGACAATCATCGCGCATGAGGAAACCGAACATACCGAAGCCGCGCGCCATGACGGCGAGCCGCCGGAACACTTGAGCGTCGCGCCTCCAACGTTTTTCCACGCACAACCCGAAGCGCCGTCACTTGAGGCTTCTCACACGACGGCCACTGAGGTCGAGCACGCGGCTGCGCAGAATCAAACTCTGGTTGAAGAACCGCCAGTCGAAGCACCGAGTACCGAATTCCCTGCGGTCTCCGAAGGCGGCGAACCAGATCACAACGAAGCTGCAACCGTCGAAGCGCCGGCTCTCCCATCGCATGAAGCTCCTTCCGTCGCTCCCGAGGGTCGCACTCTGGAACATGAAGTTCTGGAAGACGAGGAGATGGAGTTCCATCCCGTTCCCGACGACATCAATGCGTTGAGCGAAGTGGAAGGCGATGAGGAGTTGGTTCTCGAAGAAGAGACTCTCGACGCCGACAACGGCGACTCCGACCGCTGGATTCCCAAGATTGAAGATGTAGACGAGGACGAAGTCGTCGCCGCCGAAGAGCGTGGCGAACAAATCTACGGTCCCGACACTGACGAAGAAGAAGAGGAAGATGAGGGTGGCGAGGAACAGGAAACCAACGGTCGCGCCGAAGTGCGGGCGGCATCTCCTACCGCAGGCTATCAGCAGCGGCAGGCGGAGCGTCCCGGCTACGATCGCCGTGGTAATCGCGATCGCTACCGCCGAGGCGGTCCGCGCCGCAACTTCCGTGCTCGTCCCAATACCAACCGCAATCAGCCGCTCATCACCGATCTGTTGAAGGAAGGGCAGGAGGTGCTGATCCAGATTGCCAAGGAGCCGATCGGAAAGAAGGGCGCCCGCATCACCAGTCATATTGCGCTGCCGGGCCGTTTCCTGGTGTACATGCCCACGGTTAATCACGTGGGAGTTTCGCGCAAGATCGCTTCCGACGAAGAGCGCCAGCGGCTGAAGCGCATCGTGACCAGCGAACGCGAAAACGGATTGGGCGGCTTCATCGTTCGCACCGCAGCCGCCAACATCAAGGAAGAAGATCTCCGCGCCGACATTCGCTTCCTCAAGCATCTGTGGGCCGAGATCAAGAGCCGCGCCGAAAACAGCAAGTCTCCGGCGCTCATCTATCACGACCTCAACCTGGTGGAACGTGTGTTGCGCGACCAGGTCAACGCCGACTTCTCGCAGATCTGGGTGGACACCGAAGACGAATATGAGCGCGTCGTGCGCTTTGCCAGCCGCTTCCAGCCGTCGCTTGTGCGGCGCATCAAGCTGTACACCAAAGACACACCCTTGTTCGAGCAGTTCGGCATTCAGGACGAAATCAATCGCTCGCTCAAGTCGAAGGTGTGGCTGAAGAGCGGCGGACATATCGTCATCAACCAGACCGAAGCGCTGGTCGCCATCGACATCAACACCGGCAAGTACGTTGGCAAGACGCAACGCCTGGAAGACACCATCGCCAAGACGAATGTCGATGCGGTCAAGGAAATTGTGCGGCAAATTCGGCTGCGCGATTTGGGCGGCATCATCGTCATCGACTTCATCGACATGGACGAGCGCAAGAATCGCCAGAAGGTGATGCAGGCCCTCGAAGAAGCTCTGCGCAACGATCGCGCTCCGTCAAAGGTGCTGCAGTTCAACGATTTCGGATTGGTGGCGATTACCCGCAAACGCGTGAAGCAATCGCTGGAGCGCACTCTGGGAGAGACTTGCTCTTACTGCGACGGTGCGGGCTTTGTGAAATCGGTGCCTACGGTTTGCAACGAGCTTTACATCGAGATGCGCAAGATGGCGAAGCTGCACGACAAGACCGACATCACCGTGCGCGTGCATCCCGAAGTGGCCAAGGCCCTGAAGGCCAGCAACGGCAAGCTCATCTCCGAGATGGAGGAGTTGACCGGCAAGACCGTGCTGGTAAAGAGCGATCCATTGCTGCACCAGGAAAACTTCGACATTCACTAAAAGCAGTGGTTAGGGGATAGCGGTTAGTGACTGGCGGGTGGGCCTGGTGCCCCATCCCTTCGCTCCTTTTGCGACAGGGTAGGAAATCAAAATCCCCGAAAAACTGGGTTGCCGCCCTCTAGCCCGGTCTTAGCTATGGCGGGCGCCCTCAAACTGTGTCATCCTGACCGCGCCTAGCGAATCGACGGTTCCCTATGTTGTTGAGAATGTCCGCAATGAACATGTCACGGCTTGTTGCGATCGTGTTGTGGTCGGCGCTGTGCGTGGGGCAAGAGGTGCATGTCTCGCACGGTAAGGACAGTGTCTCCCTTAGCGTTGCCGCCCAACAGCCCTATCAGCTGCTCTCGGGTGAGGGAAAAATGCCGGTGTTGAGTGTGGAGTGCATACACAAAGGCAAGAAGAGCGGACATGTTCTGAAGTTTTCGCCGGGCGGTTCCCTGGCCGAAGATAATTTCGAAGTGGATGCTAAACCCGGCCAGATGACTTTCAATATGACCATCGCCGGAACCAAGGAAGGGACGCCGTGGGCTCCCTATGGCGATACTGTAACCTTCGCCTACCTCGCTAAGACTGACGCTGATCGTTTGCAATTCATTCAGTCGTTGCTCAACTCCGGAACGGTTTCCATCGAGTTCAAGCCCTTCCTCACAGGCGTGACCACTACCAGCGTTTTCGACCTCAGTAAACTCCGCGATGAAATCGGCAAGTACCCCGAGTGCGCCGCGAAATAACTTCCACACGCCCGACAATGCCCTGCCAGTTGCTTGAAATTCGCATGACGCGCTTCGGTATCTGACCCACACGAGCCCCTCCAGTGGTCGACGGCGTTTCAAATCTCACCATGGACCTCTGTCGAGGTGACCGGCGCGCCTCCTGAATTGTGCGGTGAAGCGGGCAGGCATCGATCGCAAATAGCGTGAACTACCGACGCGAGACTAAAGAATTCGCACTACCGAAGCCCGCCGAACTACTGAGTAGCCGTTTTGGCCCACCTTCCGTCGTTTGCTTTGTTCTCCCATCGTGGAACGCAAGCTCAGCGCCAGTCCTGCGCTCCGTGATAGATATGCAGGATTTCGATGGCTTCAGCTTTCAGTGAATAGACCACTACGTAAGGGAGCGGACTAAGCGCCATTTCCCTTGTGCCGCTGCGGTGGCCGGGTCTGCCTCGGTTAGGCGAGGCCTTCAGGGACGAGATACGACGGTAGATTGTCCGCACGGTAGATTCTGCGACGTGCGGGTAGTTCTGCTGCAGATAGTTCTTGATGTTTTGTAGATCGTCGGCAGCTGGAACCGTCCAACGAATGCGCATCAGGGCTTGAACATGGCTTCCAGGCGAGCGTCCATCTCTTCTTCTTCGATAAATTCGCCCCGCTCGGCTGCCGCCATTCCTTTTTCCACGGCAGCAAGGAAGCGGGCTTCTTCGTCGAGATAACGGGCAACAACATTTGTCACCAATCGCTCCGGGGCGGTCCCGGCCTTCGTGGCGACCTGAACAAGCTTTGCTTGCTGCTCAGGTGTGAAATGTACTTCCATGGCCTTTCAGACTACGAAAAAAACTGGTTCATGGCAAGTTCAACCGGTTCGCCGCTAATTCTCCACGGTGGCGAATTTTTTCTCTTCCGCGGCCATGTGCATCCGCATTATGCGCGTGAAGTCCTTGCCCTCTTTTTTTAGTTGGTTGACGGCGTTCTCCAGGTCACTGGTCTCACTCAGATGCGCGAGCCGATCGCGAAAACTCTCCAGCCGCAGCCGCATTTCGTTGTGCTGCCGCTTCATCTCGCGCGCAAATGAGGCCAGCTCCGGGCTCATCCTCGCAATCGTCTCCAGCACCGTGGTCTCTTCATGGGCATAATGCCGGGGAAGCCACTCGGCTATCCACTTGCCTCGGCTCGTCGCCTGGTTGGCGGTGGCGAGATCGGTGAAAACCTCCGCATAGCACACCATCTGCTCCACGGCGGCATCGAGCTGGTCCAACTGCGCCAATAGTTCCTCGTGCTCTTTATGAATGCTGATTGTCTCTTCGTGGAATTTGGGATCCAAGCTTGCCATGTCGCACCTCGCCAGCTTGATAGTGGTCCCGCGCTCCCACCTGAGCAGTGATCGATATCACCTGCCGGCGTGATGTCCCGGGCGACCCCGCTTCGCAACGAAGAGAAAAACCGGAGCTGACAGGCTCCGGCTCGCTGTGCGCTCCTTGGGTCCCGGCCTATTTCTTGCCCTGCACCGCCGCCAGACATTGGCCAAACAGATCCAGCAAATGCTGGGCATAGTCTTCCGCCTTCGACACCGTGCCCCCCTTAAACCCGGCTTCCGGCGCGCCGGCCTTTCCGTACCCCGTGGTAACGGCGATGAATTTCATCATGTCAAGCGCAATGTCTTCGTTGCGGCGCATGATCAGGTTATTGACGCTGTGTTCTTCCATAAGTGCTGACCTCCCGTTCGCCGTCCTCTACCGCCTACGGGGAAGAATAATAGCAGAGAGTCTGCGTTCAAACCTCAAGCTCAACATGGCAGACTCTACCCACGATGTAATCGTGATAACTCCTGCCGCGAGCGATGCGCACCAGTTCCACCGCATACTGCGGATTGCGCGGCCGCAGCACCAGTTGATCGCCGGAAACCGATACATAGCCTACGAGACAGCGCGCTTCGGCTTGCACCGCGTAGATGTTGGGTTGCAAGCGGCGGTACGGTTGCAAGGAATTGTAATGGCGATCCAGCAGCAAAGTGGCGGCCGCCGCCGTGCGCGGAAACATCCCTCCGGCTGCTTTGGCGTCGAGCCGGATCAGCACGAAGCGCAGCCACTCGCCGCGATTGCCGGCGTCGTTTGGTTTCAGCTTGCGCAGAAATGACTTGCTGAAGTGGCGGCTTTCGCGCACTTGTTCTGGCGTGAATCGCGGCAGGCGGGCAGCTTGCTCCTCGTTGACCACGGCCACACTCTCGAATCCCGTCAACCCCGCCGGGAATGAGGCCCGGCGCTGAATCTCCGCCACATCCGCGAGGTCAAGCACGTCGAGGTTGAGCGTCTCCAGCAGGCGGTCCATCGATTCCAGGCTGAGCCCGCGGCGGGCATTCAGGAAATTGGAGAGGTGGCCTTGTTGAAATCCGGCTTGGCGGGACAAGCCGCTTCCGGTCAGCTCTCCTCGATCGATTCGGTCCCGGATGTGCGAGCGCAGTTTGTCCTGCAAGTCTTGAAGGGTCATGTTGATGGGTATTTCTCGAAGCTATACATGTACTTTAGTAATATGCCTAAAGCAATATTTTTATTGACTCCCGAGATTCCCCATGCCACAGTCGAAATGTCGCCAGGTTCTGCGGTTCTGGCCGAGGTAATGAACCGATGATGGAGACCGAAAAAGGTGAGGAAAGAATATTTGCTGAGTTACGGCGCAAGGTCCGGGAGGCCGATCTGCTTTCAGCAGCTACGCAAAAGCTCCTGCATTCTCTGCGCTTCTCGGGAAGGCTCAGTGTGGTTGTGAAGAACGGATGCATTCTGAAATCCGGGTACGAGGAGGGCTATTTCAGCCGTCGGCAAGATGACCGGATGATACCTTGAAAGCAAATGGCAACCGCGCGGAGACCACATTTGGGTTCGCCTTTATAGAAGTCAGCCGCCGCGCTCGCCAGCAATCCGTTTTGTACCTAATTAAATAACCAACAGCAGGTCATCGTAACTGAAACGAGCCCTGCGTACAGCTCCCCGATGTTAGTCGAGGCTGTCGCAGGGCTCCGCTTTTTATGACTACGCAACTTATAAAGGACACTCCATGCAACTCGCCACTTACGAACTGAAATACTGTGAGCGCTGCGGCTCGCTGAAATTGCGCCGGACCGCCTCTGGGGACGCTTATTGCGAGCCCTGCGGACGAATGCTGATTAACTACTCGCTTCCCAATCACGCGGAGCGGGCGTGCATGCTGCTGCGCAAACCTGCGGCCAAATCCAGCACAGCCCCCGTGATGATCGACGCGGCGCAGGTTGATCTGCCGCTGGGGAGGCTGCAATGAAGCGCGGCACCCGCTCGCAACCACAGTTACCGCTGTTCGACGCCAGCGACTCCATCGAAGCAGGCGACGAGCTCGATCCGCGGCCGGAAATTTCGTGCTACCGCGGGCAGACGCTGGCCATCGTGCGCCATTTCTTCGAGATCTCTTCGCAGGTTGGCAGGCTCCCTTCGTTGCTGGGCCGGGAGTTCTTTCGCGCGCGTGTCTCCCATCACGCTATTCCCAGCTTTGAGGACCAGGCGGTCTTCGTACGCGACGTCGAGCTCTGCTTTGCCCGGCTCAGCGAGGCCCATGCCGAGATGATCACCCTGGTCGGACTCTATTCCTTCTCTCGCGACGAAGTCGCGGAGATGTTGCGCTGTAGCAAAAGCTGGGTAAGCAATCGGGTCGCCGAAGCTTTGGATGCTCTCAGCGAAATCTTTCTGCAGGCCCGCTTGCTTCGCGAAGACCGCCCCGATCGCAGGCAGATGCACGTGACATCGCGGTCCATTCCTCCTGACGTTGCCTTGGGAGGGACGCTTGGCCGCAAGCCGCCCTTAAACGCGTCTCACTCTGCGGTAGAGGGGCGCGGGCGGATGCCGGCATGAAGCCTGCGACCAGGAAATCCGATTCGCCTGCGTTGCGGCCGGCGCAGGCGAAATCACGGCGGAGGCCCGCAAACATTGACTTGCCTGGCGCCTATCCCTAACATGGCCTGCCAAGGGTGTTTTCCGCCTACGATGATCGACCAGACCATTTCCCACTACCGCATTGTGGAAAAACTCGGCGGCGGCGGCATGGGCGTGGTCTATAAGGCCGAGGACCTCAAGCTGGGACGCTTCGTGGCCATCAAGTTTCTGCCGCCCGAGGTCGCTCACGATCCGCTGGCCCTGGCGCGCTTTCGCCGCGAGGCGCGCGCAGCTTCGGCCTTGAACCATCCCAACATCTGCACCATCCATGAGATTGACGACTATGACAATCAGGCCTTCATCGTCATGGAGTTTCTGGATGGCGTCACCCTGAAACATCTCATCGGCGGCGAGCCGATGGAGCTGCATCGCCTTTTGGAGATCGCTCTCGATATCGCGGACGCCCTCGATGCCGCCCATGCGCAAGGCATTATTCATCGCGACATCAAGCCGGCAAACATCTTCGTAACCAAGCGCGGCCATGCCAAGATTATGGATTTCGGCCTGGCCACTGCGGTGCCGCTCAAGACCACGGCGCTGGTGGATGCACAGGACACCATGGAGCATGCCCATGCGCACTTGACCGATCCCGGTACCACCATCGGCACCGTCGCCTATATGTCGCCCGAGCAGGCGCTAGGCAAGCCTTTGGACGAACGCACCGACCTATTCTCCTTTGGAGCGGTGTTGTACGAAATGGCTACCGGGGTTCTGCCGTTCAAGGGCGACACCACGGCCGCGGTCTTCGACGCTATTCTGCACAGGGCCCCGTTGGGACCAGTCCGTTTCAACGAAGAGTTGCCCGTCGAATTGGAACGGATCATCCATAAAGCGTTGGAGAAGGACCGCGATCTGCGCTATCAGCACGCCTCCGACATGCGTTCTGACCTGAAGCGACTGGAGCGGGACAAACGGATCGAAAACGACCCCACAGTCTCTATCGCCGCCGCCGTCGATGTGGAACCGGTACCCAGCCGCAGCAACGGAAGCGCGGCCGGGGTTGCCAGTGCGCGATCGGTCAGCGTGGCCTCCACGGCCACACAGGCGCGCAACGGATGTGGAGCCGCCGCGTCGCAGCAAATTGGTTTGGTTGGTGCCGCTGCTGTTGGTGATTATCGCTGCGGGCGGCCTTTGGTACTGGCATTCGCGGCAAACCACGGTGCTCACCGAAAAAGACACCATCGTCCTGGCCGATTTCAACAACACCACCGGCGAGCCCGTCTTCGATGCCGCTCTAAAGCAAGCCCTGACCGTGGACTTGGAACAGTCGCCGTTCCTCAATGTGCTCTCGGATCAGAAGGTCGACGATCAGTTGCGCTTCATGGGACACTCTCCCGACACGCGCCTTACCGAAGACTTGGCGCGCCAAGTCTGCCAAAGGACCGGCAGCAAAGCCATGCTGGTCGGCTCCATCTCGTCACTGGGCAGCCATTATGCGATTGGCCTAAAGGCCATCAACTGCCGCACCGGCGACTCGCTGGGGAATGAACAATCCGAAGCCGCCAGTCGCGAGCAAGTGTTAAGCGCCCTGGGCAAGGCGGCCACGCAGTTGCGCGGCAAGCTTGGCGAGTCGCTGGCCTCGCTGCAGAAGTACGACACTCCCGTCGAACAAGCGACTACCCCCTCGCTGGAGGCGCTGCAGGCCTATAGCCTCGGCCTCAAGATGCAGAACACCACGGGAGACGCATCTGCCGTCCCGTTTTTCAAGCGCGCTATCGACCTGGATCCGAACTTTGCCATGGCCTATGCCCGCTTGGGGGTGGCTTACTTCAATCTCAATCAGCCTACCCTGGCAGCCGAGAATACAACCAAGGCGTATGATCTGCGCGACCGCACCAGCGCCAAAGAAAAGCTGTACATTACCTGCCACTATCACGATCTGGTCACCGGCGATGTGGACCAGACGATCGCTGCCTATCTTCTGTTGCGCCAAACTTATCCCCACGAAGAGTCTTCTTATACGAATTTGAATTCCGCCTATACCTCCATCGGACGGTACGACCAGGCTCTGGTGGAAGCGCAGAACGCATTGCAGGTTGACCCCAGCGACGTCATCAACTACACCAACCTCGCCGCCAGTTATCTCAACCTGAATCGCTTCGATGAAATGAAGGCGGTATTGGAACAGGCACAGGCCCGCCATCTGGAGAACCAGGCGATGATCTGGGACTTCTACGCACTGGCTTTCCTGCGCGGCGATTCGCAGGAGATGGCGCGCCAGTTGGCGGCGTCGATGGGCAAGCCGGGCATGGAAGATCAAATGCTGGCGCTGCAGTCAGACACCGACGCCTATTTTGGCCGGTTGCAGAAGGCGCGCGAGTCCACGCGTTTGGCGCGGGCGTCGGCGTTGCGAGCGGGATCTCAGGAGGCGGCGGCGCTGTGGCAGCTGGACGGTGCCCTCCACGACGCCGAATTGGGCGATCCCCAGCGTGCCCGCCAGCAGGCTTTGGAAGCTCTGGCCTCTGGTTCCAGCAAGAATACCCAGAGTGTTGCGGCACTTGTCCTGGCACGCAGCGGCGATCGCAAACGCGCCGAGTCGCTGGCGGATGACCTCAGCAAGCAATATCCCTCGGATACCTTAGTCAACAATTACTGGATACCGTCGGTGCGAGCCGCGATTGCCTTGGATGAGAAAAATCCTGGCGCTGCTCTTGAAGCCTTGCAACCGGCAGCACCCTACGATCTGGCTTCGCCGCTTCCTGGGATAGCTTTTCTTTACCCGGTTTATCTGCGCGGACTGGCATATTTGCAAGCCGGCCAAGGTAAATTGGCTGCCGTCGAATTTCAAAAGATCCTCGACCATCGCGGCATCATACTGAACTTCCCCACCGCCGCGTTGGCGCATCTCCAGTTGGCTCGCGCCAAAACCATGGCCGGCGACAAGGACGGCGCCCGCGAAGCGTATCGCGACTTCCTGGCCTTATGGAAGGACGCCGACACTGACAATCCGGTGCTTCGCGAAGCCAAAGCCGAGTACGAAAAACTGAAGTAACCACACCAGAGCGGCTTTAGCTGTGCTTTTGTGGGCACTTTTATGCGTCGAGTTGTCGGCACTTACGAGGATCTTCAGCTCCGAGGAATCTGTTGTTTCCTTCCAGTGCGCTGACTCTTTCTCCAGCCTGCTAAAAAACTGGGCGCCGAAAATAATCCGGCGCCCATTGTGAGGTCAGTCCCCGCTCAAAGCGTTCATCCGATCATTTGCCTTTACAGAAGGCGACGTGATCATAGAACGCTCCCAGGAAAGGCCCATACCCTTCGGTCAGGTTTAGCGTTACCTGAATCCACAGAATATAAGCGCAGTCCGGGTTGGGAGCCAGGTTGAAATCCTGTCCTCCCGCCGGTGAGACGGTCTCGCCATCCGCCGAAATGGGCGGATTGACGGCCGGTGGCAACGCCGGTGGCGGCGTGGGTCCTTCGATGTACACCTGCGCCGAGCCCAGGAACGGATGATACGACGTGAATAGAGCGTGCACGTCGGTGGTGATCTTTCCGCAACCGCCTCCGGTCACGGCAAGCTCCTTGGCATCGATGAGCACTACGGCTCGCTCAGTGTCGGTGAACCCGCCCCAGTTGGGATGATGTTGCTGCTTGTATTCAGTGTTGCTCATCACAATCTTCTCGCGCACGTTGGAAGCCAGAATGGCAACCGTGCCAACCTTACGTGCCTCGAAGAAGAGCTTGAAGCGGTGCATCCGAGACTTCTGACTGGCCGACAACGAATCCCCCGCCTTTAATGGAGGCGCGGGCGTCGTCAGGTCAAACTGCTCAAAGGTCAGCGTGGTGGTATTCAGGTCCACCATGTCAACGAACCCACCGACGAACAACCCGTTCCCGTTTGCCACCAGGTCATTCTGCCGAGGTACTTCGATCCAGCCTCCCGGCTTCACCGGTTGGTTGAGCGTGACATTAATATCCGGCGGCCCGTTGCGGTGAATGACGGTAACGGGTGCGCCCGGATTATTGATCCAGTAATTCGCCGAGCGCAGCACGAACGCAGAAGTTCCGCTGTCCCAGTCGAAATACTCCAACTGCCCAATTACCGTGGGAGCGATCTTGGAGGCGTCCATATCGGACACCGGTCCCAGCACCGTTCCCGCGGGATTGTATTCGCCCCACTGGAAGTGATACTCCAGAGCATCGGGATCGCTGCCATTGGGCAACAAGCCCCGCAGTGGAATGGTGTCGGTGAAGGCCAGATTTCCTGCTGTGGTCAAGCCATCTGACGTGAAGTCGTTGTAGATGGGATCAACCCGGTATTGGCCAACATGGGTAAACAATGGAATTGGATTGCCATCTTGCGGTGGCGGCTCTGTCAGGCAAAGACGTACGCAGAAGCATGGTCCAATATTGTCGCGTCCAGGCTTACGCCCTTCTGATCGCGGTTCCGCCAGCAACACAATTCCGCCGGTCGTCTCCACCCGGAAGTACACGTCCGGACCGCCCACCAGTTCAAAGTTGATCCACGGCGAGAGAGGTGTCTGCTCGAAATCGATGGGCAGGTAGTCGATGCGAAACTTGCCCGCTCCGTCGGTTAGTCCGGACCCAAGATCGTCGTCTTGCAGCCAGTCGGTATCGAAGGCTCGCACTCTTACGCCAGCGATGGCGCCGCCGGTATCGCAGTCCACCACGATGCCGCAGATGACCCATGCTCCAAAGCGGTGGCGAATGGAGCACCAGTAACGCCATGGGACGCAGTACTCAAAGGCGGCCATAAGGCCGGAGTCGGTATTGCGCCACGCCGGCTGCAATGTCGTGATAGAAAATTGCAGTGGCTTGGGAGGCTTCACTGTCGCCTTACGGTGTGGAACCGTTTCGCAATAGACATCGATCTCGAAGGCCTCGCCACCATATTTCTGCGCATCTCCCAACTCGAAGCTAAAGGAGCCATCATCGCCGGCCGTGGTTTCGGCTAATAGCGATGACGCCTTCTGTTTCACGTCGTCGTCGGACAAGATGGCGAACGTGTCCTTGGGAGCGGCTGCCGCCAGCAGCGTAATGCCTTCTTTGGCGCGGCTCCGGTAGAGGCGTACCTTGACTTGAGAAAGTGGTTCCGGACAATCCGGGCAGATGTAACCGCAAAATCTGCCCTTGAAGATGTACTTCATAGATGTGTTCCTTCCTGGCCCGCAGATTGTGAGCTGCGGCCGTTGCTTGAATGGCATCCGTTAATGAACGCTATTCGGGCTTTGCCCCGCCAGAGGCAAATTACAGCCCTAGTTCCTCTGAGCGAGCGCGATATCTTATTTAAGAACAGGCTTTAAGTCCTGGAACTCAACCGGGCGCTGCCAGTGCCATGGCAGCAACCTGCGGTCGCTCGATTTTGCCCCTGTCTGACACGTAGTTTCCTCACTTTCTGGCGAAGTGGATCGGTGGAAATTAGGCGTTGGCAAATAAAGCCCGCGCCGGCCAAAATCACAGGGAAGAAACGGTGCTAGGAGAGTTTTCTGATCGCACCGAGAGGTTGAGTGCGCAGACATTACATCGACTGGCTTTGGAAGTCAATGGCACCTAAGCGCCTTTCGCTAAACATCTGCGCCGAGGCTCACGAGCGGTGCGCTGTCTAAGCCTTAAGACAGGAATCCCGTTTGATTTCCTTGCCATGATGGGCCGGACTTGTAGTCGACGAGGCTTCTGAATCCTCAGTTCCCGCTATCGGACGCCAAGACACTGGTAACTGACAACTGGCAACTGACAACTGACGACTGCCCTCCTACTGCTGCTAGAATTTCTCTAGCCCCTATGCCCATCCGCAAGCTTTCCGGTTCTGAAGTTCGGTCCATGTTTCTGCGCTATTTTGAGCAGCACGGACACAAGATCGTGCGCTCGTCGTCGCTGGTTCCGGCCAACGATCCCACCCTGCTGTTCACCAACGCCGGCATGAATCAGTTCAAGGACGTCTTCCTCGGTATCGAGAAGCGCGACTACTCGCGCGCTACCACCTCGCAGAAATGCGTGCGCGCCGGCGGCAAGCACAACGACCTGGAGAACGTCGGCTTCACCAATCGCCACCACACCTTCTTCGAGATGCTGGGCAATTTCAGCTTCGGCGATTACTTCAAGAAAGACGCTATCGCTTTTGCGTGGGAGCTGGTCACCTCGCCCGATTGGTACGGCATTCCCAAGGACAAGCTCTTCGCGACCATCTTCAAGGGCGAGCAGGGCATTGCGCGCGACGACGAGGCCTACGACCACTGGGTCGCAACCGGAGTCACGCCCGAGCGCGTCTTCGAGATGGGCATGAAGGACAACTTCTGGATGATGGGCGACACCGGTCCGTGCGGCCCGTGCAGCGAGCTTCACTATGACATGGGCCCGGAGGCCAGCGACGCTGGACACACGGACTGCCAGTTCGGCTGCGAGTGCGGACGCTACGTCGAAATCTGGAACCTGGTGTTCATGCAGTTCGACAAGCAGCCCGATGGGGAGATGCGTCCGCTGCCCAAGCCGTCGATCGACACCGGTGCGGGGTTGGAGCGCGTCACGGCGGTCATGCAGGGCGTGATCTCGAATTACGACACGGACTTGTTTGTGCCGCTGATCAAGCGGGCGGCCGAGTTGACCGGAGCCCCGCTGGAGACCGAGCTAAAGAAAGAAGATGAAGAGGAGCGGCATCACCAGGCAGCATCGCTGCGGGTGATTGCCGATCACGCACGCGCGTCAACGTTCCTAATATCTGACGGTGTGGTACCAGCTAATGAAGGCCGCGGGTACGTGCTGCGCAAGATTATTCGCCGCGCGATTCGACATGGGCGTCTGTTGGGTCAGGAGAAGCCGTTTCTTTTCGAGATGGTGTTCGCGGTAAGCGACCTGATGAAGGATGCGTATCCCGAGTTGGTCGAAACGGCGAATCGCGTGTCGGAAACGATCAAAGGAGAGGAGACAAGATTCGCGCACACGTTGGATATCGGGCTGAAGCAGTTGGAATTGCAAATCGCTCATGCCGTGCTGGATGCTTGGGAGCCCCATGAGCGAGACTACCTACAGCCTGGAAGTTTGACGGAAGCCGGCATAGAAAACCATAACGACTTGTACCAGGAGCTCTTGACTGGGGCCGGACAGCGGCTGCCCGAAGCGATCGCCTACTTTGCAGGTTTGCTGCAGAAGCGGAATCTCGGGGCGCCGTCTCTATCTGGCGGCAAAGCTTTCAAACTCTACGATACCTTCGGGTTGCCCCGCGACTTCATCGAAGATGCGTGCCGCGATGCTGGAATCAACTTTGACGCTGAGGGTTTCGATGCCGCCATGGACGAGCAGCGTAAGCGCGCGCAGGCTTCATGGAAGGGCGGTTCGAAAGCCACGGCGAGTCCGCTGTATCAATCGCTCCCCCGTACCGAGTTCGAGGGCTATCACAAGACGCTCTCTACCGGATGCGAGGTGCTGGCCATCATCAAGCCCCACGACGGTACCGGTGTGGGCGCACAGGAGTTGAAGCCCGGCGAGCGCGGCGAGATCGTGCTCGATCACACGCCGTTCTACGCCGATGCGGGCGGGCAGGTCGGCGATGTTGGCTGGCTCTACGGCGAAGATCACAACACCATCGTCGCCGAAGTTGAAGGCGTGACCTATCCCGTGCAGGGAGTGCGCGCGCATCGCGTCATCGCCAAGCAGCCAATCCACGTCGGCGACAAAGTGGACGCGATGGTCAACGACGAGGTTCGCCGCGCTACCATGCGCAACCACACCGGCACGCATCTGCTGCACGCCGCGCTGCGCGAGGTGCTTGGCAAACACGTGAAGCAGGCGGGCTCGCTGGTCGATCCGGCGCATTTGCGCTTCGACTTCTCGCACTTTGCCGTCGGTTGACGACGAAGAGTTGCAGGACATCGAAGACCTCGCCAACAGAGAGGTGCTGCGCAACGATCGCGTCGAGGTCATCGAGGACGTGCCCATCGACGTCGCCGTCAACGAGTACCACGCGATGGCGCTCTTCGGCGAGAAATACGGCGACCGCGTGCGCGTCATTCGCATTGGCGACTTCTCCACCGAACTGTGCGGCGGCACGCACACCGCGGCCACCGGCGAGATCGGGCTGATCAAAGTGTTGAAAGAGGGCAGCGTGTCGAGCGGCGTGCGCAGACTGGAAGCTGTCACCGGCGAAGGCTCGCTGCGCCACTTCCGCAAAGACCATCAACTCGAAAACGTCGTCTCGACGCTGGTGCGTGGCGGCGAGGATCAATCTCCTGCCGACGCACTGAAACAGGAACTCGAACGCCGCGAAGAGGAGCTAAAGAAGCTACGCAAGGAACTCGACCAGGCGCGCATGAAGTCGGCTTCCACCTCCGTCCAATCAGCGGCGGAGAACGTCCGCGAGGTGAAGGGCGTGAAGGTGCTAGCCACGCGGGCCGACAATCTGGAACGCGCACAACTGCGGGTGCTGATCGACAACCTGCGCAACAAGCTGGGCTCCGGCGTGGTCGTGCTGGGCTCGGTCAGCGACGGCAAGGTCGCGCTCATCGTGGGCGTCACCAAGGACCTGACCTCGCGCGTGCAAGCCGGAAAGATCATTGCGGAGGTCGCGAAGAAGGTCGGCGGCTCGGGCGGAGGGCGTCCTGACATGGCCGAGGCTGGCGGCAAAGATCCCGGCGCGCTCGATTCAGCCCTGGCCGAAAGTTATAGCGTGGTAGAACGCTTATTGCCGTAGAATAGGCCGCAAGCAAATAACCAAGGAGATTCCGTGCGCAAGGGATTGATGCTTGCTCTAGTATTACTGACCTGTGGCGTTTGGTCGCAGGCGCAAGATACGGGCAAGTCCTCCGACCTGGAAATGATTTCAGGCTGCTTGCATAGCTCCGAGGGCGAATACACGCTCATCGATGAGACTGAAACCATCCAACACCTTGTCGGCGGTGCTTCCAAGCTCAAGCACGAAATCGGCCACGAGGTCGAAATCACCGGCAAGCCTGGAGTGCGTACAACAGATACGACACCTGCAGGTGGTGCATCGAGCGCAGTGGAGCAAGCGGTGTTTGAAGTAAAAAGCGTGAAGCATATAGCGGACACGTGCAAATAGACTGGCCAGAGACCGGCCTCGCGTCGCGCCATTTGTACGGGGACGGATGTAGCATACGCAATCGAACTGGCGGCGATGTGCGCCTGTCGATCAACCTTAACTCGCATTCAAGTCGCAACTCGAAAGGAGACTGTTCGTGCGCAAGACATTGATGTTCACTCTAGTGCTGCTAATCTCTGCCGTTTGGTTGCAAGCGCAAGATGCTGGCCAGACTATGGGCAAGTCCGATCTGATAACCGTCCAAGGCTGCGTGCAGGTTTCTAACGGTCGATACAGCCTCACCGAAAGCAATGGGGATGTCCACCAGCTGACAGGCGCCGCCACCAAGCTCAGCAAACATATCGGCCACGAAGTCGAAATCACCGGCACGCCTAGAACGAGGACTTCGAGCACCACGCAGCAGGGTACTGCATCCACGGCCCACGTAGTGCCGGCGATTGGAGTGAAGACCATTAAGCATATAGCCGACACCTGCACGGCCAAGTGACCGGTTGTGCTGGCAAAAGCCGACAGCTGATGGGCGCCACGAAAGCTTACTTCAACAGCTCTCGTCGCGCCCGATTTTCTTGCTTTTGCCGGGTGGCTTTGGCCGCAAGAACCGGAGTGACGCCCTCAGCGATGAAGCCTAGAGTGAAGGTTGTGTAAGAGCCCTTCGACTCGCAAGCGAGGCGCGGGCTCGCTATGGATGACGGTCGTATATAAGGGGATTTTCAGGAAAAAAGACTGCATCCGGCGGGTGGTCATAACCCTCTAAACGATATAAGGTGGTTAGTCATGGCGATTGGTGAAACCATTTACGTGAACAATGTCCGGGAGCAGTTGCTGGCCGGACGCGAGCGGCTAAGTCACGTGCTGGCTGACAACGAGAGCGAACATGTCCTTCGCCTGCTGGAGGAAGTGGACAGCACGCTGCACCGCATTGACCATGGTGCCTTCGGCGTATGCGAAATATGCCAAGGCAGTGTTCCGGAAGAGGAGCTGCTCACCAACCCACTGGCGCGGGTTTGCCTGGAGTGCCTCACTCCCAAGCAGCAACGCGCGCTGGAGTACGACCTGGAACTGGCGGCGCAGATCCAAAAAGGTTTATTGCCGCCGGCAGATATCGCCATCGCTGGCTGGGAAATTTCTTACCACTATCAGCCCGCGGGCATGGTGAGCGGCGATTATTGCGATGTTATTAAAGATGACGGCCACCTCAATTTCATCATGGCCGACGTTTCCGGCAAGGGTGTGGCGGCCGCGATGCTGGCTTCGAATTTGCGGGCAGTTTTCCGTTCGCTGATACCGCTGCGCCTGCCAGTTGCGGAGTTGGTGGTGCGTGCCAATCACCTATTCCGCGAGAGCGCGCTTCCCCATCAATACGCCACCCTGGCGTTCGGCCGCACGTCGAACCGGGGCGAGCTGGAGATAGCCAATGCCGGCCACCTGCCGGTGTTGCTGGCGGGCAAACATGGTGTGAAGATGTTCGAGAGTAACTGCAAGCCTCTGGGCTTCTTCTCCGACGACAAGGTGGGTGTGGTGAAGACCGTGATGTCGCCTGGCGATACCGTTGTTCTCTACACCGATGGAGTCAGCGAGGCAGCCAATAGCAGCGGCGAGGAATATGGCGTGGAAGCCCTGCGTAAGCTCATTGCAGAACAGCCGCCATCCTCGTGCCCGGCCGCGCTGGTAAAGACCTGCAAGCAGGGCGTGGCCGCGTTTCGCGGAGGTGAGGAGCAAGCCGACGATGAGACGTTGCTGGCGATTCAGTACGCGCCGGCGATGGCTGGCTCTCTGAGATCGGAAGCGCGCTCGGTTGGATCAGTGGTGTAGCGCAAGCGGCAGATGTTTTGCGTAGCGCTCGAAGGTTGAGCTCGTTGAAGGAGCGTTTCGGCGCCGCGTTTACCAGTGCTTACCCGCGTTTGCGCCGCCGTGCCGCTTTGTAGTTGTAGGCGGGGTCATAGTCGACCGTGCCGAATAGTTCTATAATGCGGATCTGCTTGCGCCGCTGAAAGTATTCCGCGAGAGCCGCTGTGAAGGCCTGTTTCGTCGTCTGGTGCCCGCCAAGTATGCGGGCCTCTTCAATGAGCTGGTGCAAGTTCATAAGTTCCCTCCATCACGAACACCATGCCTCCATCGGCCGTTGGCTGGGCGGTGTAAGTGCCGCCGCCGTTAAGACCGCGCAGCTTGCCTGTCCCGCCGGTGTAGTGCCACGCGCCAGTCAGGTGGAGAGGCACACCGTCTTTCAGGGTTGCGGTTCCCTCATAGCGTAGAAAGTATTTGTCACCGTTGGAGACTGTGCCGACCGCATAGCCGTGGTCGCGAGATTTGTCGAACTGAACGTCATCGACACCGGTAGCTGTGTATTCTGCGCCCGTCAGTCCAGCCAGCGTAATGGGCTTCTCCCACCTGCAGACACGTTGGTCCAGGCTGATGGAATGTTGGCCGTCATCCGCTATCGCAGCCGTCTGATGCACAGTTGCGACTTCGCACCTGGAAGTAGCCGAGATGTTTCCCCGGGATTGTGCAAGCGCCGGCGAGCAAAGAAAAAACACCACGAGCGAAAGCAGGCACGTTCTGCTAATGAGAAGAAGTTGGTGCCGAAGAAGGGACTCGAACCCCCACACCCTTGCGGGTACATGGACCTGAACCATGCGCGTCTGCCAATTCCGCCACTTCGGCGAGTGGATGCGAGTGAGAACTGCAACCCGCGATCAGGAAGCATGATTATTGTAAAGGCGGGATTGGCAACTAGCAACTAGCAGCCCCGCCAGTCGCCTTTCGCTTCGCGCTATTCGCTCTTCGCTAGAACGAAGGATCGTCCAGCCCGAACTCTCAGGGATGATTCCGGCGTCAGCGGCACTTGGATTTCAAGGGAAGGACGAAAAGCGAAGGGCGAATAGCGAAAGGCGAATAGCGGCTCTCTCAGCTTGCTGCCTCGGCAGCTTCGCTGGCACCATGGGCCCCGTATTCCTTCAGCTTATTGTGCAAAGTCTTCAGGCTGATGCCGAGGATCTCCGCGGCACGCGTCTTATTATTGTTGGTCGATTCCAGAGTCTTCAAGATGAGCAGACGCTCAGCCTCGCCCACGGTGGTGCCGACACCTAGGCGCACCGCATTGGCCTCCTGCACGGGAGCACGGGGCGCGACGTGGCCGAATCCTGGCGGCAAGTGCCTCGGTTCAATCAACGCGCCATCGCACACAATCACGGCCCGTTCGAGTGTGTTGCGCAATTCGCGAACATTGCCGGGCCAGGCATGCGCGTGGAATGCGTTGGTCACGTTATCGCTGATACCGGCAACCGTGCGATTGTGCTTTTCGTTCATGTCGGCCAGCAACGACTGCACCAGGTCGGGGAGATCGTCCTTGTGCTCGCGTAGTGGCGGCAAGTGAATGTTGAAGACGTTTAAACGATAAAACAAATCGTTGCGCAGTTGCCCGCGCGCCACCGCTTCTTCAGGCGGCTTGTTAGTGGCCGCCAGGACGCGTACATCCACCGAGGTCTCGCTTTTGCTGCCGAGGCGGCGCAGCTTACGGTCTTCCAGCACACGCAAAAGCTTGGCCTGGGTGCCAATCGGCATCTCGCCAATTTCGTCGAGCAGCAGTGAGCCGCCCTCCGCTAATTCGAAGCAGCCGGTGCGCCGTTCCAACGCGCCCGTAAAGGCGCCCTTCTCATGTCCAAAGACTTCGCTCTC
Source organism: uncultured Acidobacteriaceae bacterium (assembly GCA_963709045.1). GTDB lineage: Bacteria > Acidobacteriota > Terriglobia > Terriglobales > Acidobacteriaceae > Bog-257. Next base: position 319,985 of record CAVPUX010000002.1, read on the forward strand.
AATAAGGGTCTCCGGAATAGCCGCGCAGTTGATGGCTACAAATGGCTTAACTTTGCGATTGCTGAGGGAATGGATGGTGCGAGCTACCAGTTCCTTGCCGGTACCGCTCTCTCCCGTGATGAGGACCGATGCGGTGCTGGGAGCCACCATCTCGATCAACCGGAAAATCTCCTGCATCTTCTTCGAGGGACCAACCAGCGAGCCGAGCACGCCAACGTCGCGCAGCTTGCGACGGCTGGCTTCCAATTCGCGCTCGGTGCCGCGAATGCGCGAAGCATTCTGCAGAATGTTACGCAGGCGAGTGGGATTCACCGGCTTTTCGATGAAGTCAAACGCGCCAACCTTCATCGCGCTGACGGCGGCATCGACGCTGCCTTGAGCCGTGAGCAGGATAACCGCGACAGCTTGCGGCTGCGCCGCGATGTGCTGCAGCAGCTCCATGCCATCCATCCCAGGCATTTTCAGGTCGGTGATCACGATTCCCGGATTCCACGACTCGACCTTCTCCAGTCCTTGCACCCCATCCTCAGCGGTTTCCGTGTCGTAGCCCCAGTTGCGCAGCAGTTCTGCCATACCGGTGCGTTCGTTTTCCTCGTCCTCTACGATCAGGATTTTTTCTCGCAGCATGGGGAAAAAGCCTCTTACCACTCCAGCGTCGAATGTCTGCGGCTTGCCGCTATACGGACGACCACCTTAGATGCGAAGCAAGGCCTCTGGGTCGAAAATGCGAAGCGGTCTCTGATTATCCGGAAACTGGCGCGTCACGACAGGCTGCCAATAAAGTACCACTTTTTAAGGACTTTCGCCTGGGCTCAACCTTTTGAAGCAAGCGTTTGGGGATCAAAGTACAGGGGTGAGACAATCGCGCGTAAGTGCAGTCCAACGCTGGTGCGGAATCCTCTCAGCCTAAGAGGGCGGTAAACATTAATAAACTAGACAGTATGGTTTTATAGTTACTCTTTAGTTATCGATTCCCAAATCGGATCAGCTCTTGGCGACTTCCCGCCCCGGTCAAGCGTGAAGCCGAACGTCCGCCAAACCGGTCAGGCTTAGTTGTTTCCGGCGGCCAAAATGTGCAATCGGGAGGCAAGAAAACGGCTCCTAGGGGCACAAAATCAGTAAACACCCCGTGAGGAATTAACTGGAGACAACAGTATAACTTTGTTAATCTTGGCCATTGCGGTACAATCATTTGCGGTTGCGAGCAGGACCTTTACCTGCACTTGTACTAGACAATTGAATTGAATTCGAGCTGGGCCACGTTGCTTACGGTACTGCTAGAGTTCCGGAGGATTACGAATGTCTTCTCGTATTGGAGTAGTCCCGACACGCCTTATTGCAACAACGATTGCGCTGACGTTCGCGCTTTGTATGCTAGGCGTTTTTGCTTCAGCGCAAACTATTCAGCCCAAAGACGAAGTCTTTGGCGGTTATTCGTGGTTACACCCTAATGGCCAAGTAGACTTTGGTTTCAAAGTCAAAGATATAGCCCAAGGTTTTGACTTCTCGAACGTCTACTATCTTCCCAATGCACACAATGTGGGCATACTTGTCGATGGCAGCGGCCATTTCGGTGCCAGCGATAATGCCCAGGTAGGCTACATCTTGGGAGGATTTCAGTATAAGTTTCATACCGACACGTTCTCCCCGTTTGTGCGAGTGTTTGTCGGCACCTCTCGAATTAATCCGCCACTTACGCAGTCTGAGTGGAACGCCGCGGTGGGCGGTGGCGGTGGTTTCGACTTGAACATCACCCACCGGTTCGCCATTCGTCTGGCGCAGGTGGATTACATTTACTCCAACTATAAGCCGCACGTTCTCGGCTCTACCAGCCAGTGGAACAGCATCCGTCTGGCGGCAGGCGTTGTCGTGAATTTGGGCAGCTACTACAATCCGCCACTTACCTGCACTGCCTCGGCTACGCCGGCTGAGGTTTTTGCGCCAGACCCGGTGAAGGTCACCACCACCGGCGCCGGTTTCAACCCGAAGCATAAGATTACCTACGCTTGGGCCACTACTGGTGGCAAGGTCTCGGATGCAAGCTCGCAGACGGCGACCGTCGACACTACCGGGGTGGCGGCGGGCACCTACCCGGCGAATTCGACCATCACCGACATCGACCCCAAGTTTGCGCATCTTGACTCCGGGCATCATCTGAACATCTTCGGCAAGCCCGAGCCCATCCCGCCGGCGACGTGTACGGCGAACTTCGTCATCAAGCAGCCTCAGCCTCCCGTGGTAAGTTGCTCGGCGAATCCGGCCACGATCGCGGTTGGCGAACCTTCCACCGTTACCATGACCGCTACCGATCCGCAGGGCTGGCCGATGACCTATAGCTGGTCAGCCACCGGTGGGCAGGTGAGCGGCAGCGGCACCACTGCGACGCTGACAGCGACCAACGCGGACGCGGGCAACACCATCACGGTGACCGGCACGGCGACGACTAATCGTCCCGGCGGGAACCCGGAGACTCTGAGCAGCAGTTGCACCGCGTCGGTTACCGTGCCGGCTATTCAGAAGTGCGCCACCATCGAGGATTGGGGTGAGTGTACCTTCGAGAAGAACCCCAAGAAACCGTGGCGCGTGGACAACGATTGCAAGGACACGCTGGACAAACTCTCTCTGCGGTTGCAGCAGATGCCCAATGGCAAGTTGGACATCGTTGGCTACACCGACGAGAAGGAAGTGGTCAGCGAGCAGACCTTGGGTTCGCAGCGCTCCGTCAACGTCAAGTACTACCTGACCACGGACGGCCCGAACAAGGTTGACGCCAGCCGCGTCCAGCCTCGCCAGGGCGGTACCAAGGGTAAGGCGACCCACTTCTACTTCGTGCCCGAAGGCAATCTGTGCGGCGGGCAACTGGAAGAGGGCACTACCGTTGACGAAACCGCAGTGCAGCCGCAGTCACGTAATGCGCCTGCTCCGAAGAAGAAGGCCCACAAGGCCAAGCCAGCGGCTGCTCCAGCGCAATAGCCGGAAACGCCGTAGCTCAACTCCAACCGGTGAGAGGCATGCCTCTCACCGGTTTTTTCTGGTGAACGAAGGGTTAGGCTTGAGTATTTGCCGGCGAACGCTGCTCCTGCACTTTACCGAAGGGATACACTAGGTGTTTGTCGGGTGCAGGCACAGGCGATTCGGAGTTATGATCTCCAAGAGGTCCTGGTTTCTCATTCCTCATTCAATCAAGACAAGATGGGCGGATTTTTCTATGCGTAAGGTAGGCCGTTTCTTTGTGCAGCTGGTTGTGTGCGTCGGGGTGCTGTTCTCCATTTTTTCCTTTGCTTCGGACTGGCAGTTGATCGGGCCGGAAGGCGGCAATGTGCGCAGCCTCGCCTACGATCCCAGCGATCCCAACCGCATCATCCTGGGAACTAGCTCTGGTCAGTTATTCGTTTCTCAGAACGGGGGGAGTTCCTGGAACTTTCTCGCCCATCTTGGCCACGGCGAAGATTACGTTTTCGACCATATTGTCTTCGACCCTACCAATCCAGCCACGGTTTATGCGGCGGGCTGGGGTTTATTCGATGACAACGAGGGCGGCGTCTTTCGTTCCGATGACGGGGGTCGCACCTGGCGGGAGCTGACGGGGGTGCACGGCAAGTCGATCCGCGCCCTGGCCATGGCGCCGAGTGACCATAACACATTGGTGATTGGGGCGTTGGATGGAATCTTCCGGACTCGCGACGGCGGCGCCAACTGGGAGCGCATTTCCCCGGACAACGCCATGGCGATCGAGAACCATTCCTCCCTGAGGAACTTTGTGTCCGTCGCCATCGATCCCCAGAATCCCGATATTATCTACGCCGGTACGCGACATCTTCCATGGAAGACCACCGACGGAGGGGCGAACTGGCACAACCTTAAGGAGGGGATACTCGACGATTCCGATGTCTTCAGCATCATCATTGATCCCAAGGTGCCCTCCAGAGTTTTTGCCAGTGCGTGCTCGGGAATTTACCTGAGCGAGAACGGAGCTGAACTTTTTCATCGCGTCCAGGGACTTCCCCACTCGGCCATTCGCACCCGGGTGTTGCATCAAGACCCGCAGCGGCCCTCGATTGTTTACGCCGGCACCACCGGCGGGCTCTGGAAGACGGTGGACAACGGCGCACGATGGAAGCTGGTGTCAGCGCCAGATGTCATTGTGAATGATGTGCTGATCGATCCTCGCAATCCGGATCGCGTGCTGGTTGCCACCGACTTGCGCGGAGTGCTCGTGAGCAACGACGGTTTCGCGCACTATATCTCCTCTAACCGGGGGTTCTCACATCGCGTGGTTGGTGGCGTAGTTGTGGACAACAAAGACCCCAACCGGATCTACGTTGGGGTCTTAAATGACGGGGACAACGGCGGCTTGTTCGCCTCCGATGATGCCGGCAAGAGTTGGAGGCAGTCCAGTCGCGGCTTGAAGCAGCGCGACATACTGAGCCTGCAGCAGGCGGAGAACGGCGTGCTTTTTGCGGGGACCAATCATGGCATCTTCTCTCTGGCGTCGGTAGGCGGCTCATGGCTGCCTGCAGCCATGATTAGAGGACCAGTACCAGAATGGCAGCCGAAGGAAGTAGTGCCGGAGCCGGTTGTGGCCAAACCCAAGCCCTCCAAAGCGACGGCCGCGCGGCGCAAGACAGCTGCGTCGAAGTCGAAACTTCCTGCTGAAGCGGTGATTCCGCAGGACACTGCCCCTCGAGTGCGTTCGCTTTGGATTGGCGAAAAAGCCTGGTATGCGGCAACCAACGACGGATTGTTCATCAGCGTGGACCAGGGCAAGAAGTGGTACGGCCAGCCAATCGAGGGAGAAGGTGACTTTAGCGCAGTGAATAGCTATGACGGCGGTACGGTAACTCTGGCCGGCCCAAAGGGCGCTTACATTTCACGGGATGACGGCAAGACGTGGGCTTCGGTCGTCCTTCCGCAGTATGTCACCGGTGCTTACAACCTAACTCAGATGCCCGATTCGTCGTTGTGGCTGGCTACCCGCGAGGGCGCCATGCACTCAACCGACGGCGGACACAGCTGGCGTTACATGGTCGGAGTGGGACTTCCCAAGGACGACGTACTGGCAGTGCGGTATGACGCCAATGGACATCGTCTGCTGGCCACCGCACTCCACGCTCATGGTGTCTTTGAGAGCCGGGACGGCGGCCAGAGCTGGCAGAGCACACCAGAAGCGAGCGTTTCCATTCGCGCCGCCTTGAATTACCAGGGACGCCTGCTGGCGGCATCTCCCTACAACGGGCTGCTGCTGGAGCAAGGCAATGTTGTGGAATCAGCGTCGGACGCGACACGGACGGGCGAGCGGAATCCATCCACCAGCCAGCAGTAGCGGGGCAACTTGCAACTGGGCGTTGGGTTGTACGTCGACATCGAGCCCTACCTGCGCCACTTTGCTTGAGTATGACTAGAGTTCCGGAGGATTACGAATGTCGTCTCGTATTGGACTAGTCCCGACGCGCTTTCTTGCGACATCAATTGCGTTGGCCGCCGCGCTATGTTTGTTGGTCATCTGCGCTTCGGCGCAAACTGATATTCAACCAAGAGACGAAATCTTCGGCGGATATGCCTGGTTAGCGCCGAATGGATGGGGTGATCTCAACTTTAAGATCAACAACATCCCAAATGCCTTTGACGCTTCTAACACCTATTACTTTTCTGGCATGCGCAATCTTGGCCTCCTGGTGGACGGCAGCGGCCATTTTAATGGAGGCACCACCCCTCCGAATCCTTTTACCGCAAATGACAAAACTGGCGTCGGCTATGTACTGGGCGGCGTTCAGTACAAGTACCATACGAACTCCTTGTCGCCGTTTTTCCGTGGCTTCGTGGGAACGGCCAATCTGTCCCCTGATTGCTGCCATGATACGGAGTGGAGTTTCGCAGCTGGCGGCGGCGGCGGGCTCGACTTGAACGTCTGGCATGGGTCCATAGGCGGGCGCGATCCAGGTTTGGCGATCCGCCTGGTGCAGGCGGACTACATTTATTCAAATTACAGTCACATATTTCCGAGTATCCACTCGACTCAATGGAACAGTGTTCGCCTGGCGGCCGGCGTGGTTGTGAACCTGGGCAACTACTACGCCCCCGCGTTGGCTGCAACCTGCTCGGTCCAGCCGACGGAAGTAACCGAAGGCGAGCCGGTCACGGTTACGGCTACCGGTACCAACTTCAATCCGAAGCACACCATCACGTATGCCTGGACCACCGACGGTGGCAAGATCGATACCGCCACTGCGCAGTCAGCGCATATCGACACCACCGGCGCATCCGCAGGCGCTCACACTGCCACCGCGACGCTGACCGATGCCAAGATGAAGAAGATGAACTCGGCAACGTGCAACGCGCCGTTTACGGTGAAGGCCAAGCCGATGAACCCGCCGAAGGTGAGCCCAACGGCCAATCCGGTCACCGTGCAGGCGGGCGCTCCCTCCACCATTACAGCAAATGCCAGCAGCCCGGATTCGGGCGTGACCATCTCCAGCTACGCATACACGGCTTCGGCCGGTGTGATTAGCGGGACCGGCCCCACCGCGACCCTTGACACGGCTGGCATACAACCGGGAACAATCAATGTCAACGTCACGGCGACGGATTCGCGCGGACTGACTGGCAGCGGCGCCACCACGGTCACGGTCGAGGCTCCGCCTCCGGCCCCGCAGGTCAGTCCGCGTACGCCGATCCAGTTCACAGAGCGTCCGCACCAGAAGTACATTCCGTGGCGCGTTGACAACGAAGCCAAGGCCATACTTGACGACGATGCCTCCGCATTGAAGAACGATCCCAATGCCAGGCTGGTCATCGTTGGTTACGCCGATGGCGAACCACAGCCCATGATCGGCAAGAGCAAGAACAAGCACGCGATGGATCTGGCAGCACAGCGTGCGGTCAATGCCAAGGCCTACCTGGTACAGCAGCAGGGTATCGACCCGAGCCGTATCGAGGTACGCAAAGGCACGGGCAAGGACCACCTCGCGGATATCTTCTGGATACCGCAGGGCGCGGACACCGCCACCGCTTCTGTACTGCAGGGCACCACGCCGGTTAACGAGTCGGTGGTGACCCCGAGCGAGAACGCCTATCCGCAGCCGAAGGGGGCGCCTCCAGTGCATCATCACAAGAAGGCGGCAGCGGAGCCAGCCCAGTAAGGCAGTAACTCAGTACACTTCACACCGGTGAGAGCACCATGCTCTCGCCGGTTTTTCGTCGGTAGCAGAAACAGCGCAGTTCAAGGAGCTGGGGGCGTACGGGCGCTGGCAATGCCGCTTTAGCGTACCGATTCAAGAGCAATTGACCACGGATCGGCACAGATCGTCACGGATCGTTCCTTGGATTTTGAGTCGTAAGTCGCATTTATCCAATTCCTGATTCAATCCCTGTTTAGGTGGCGGCAATTTGCTTTTAGATTTGCATAGCGAGCGCATCCCAGTGAAGGCGGAAAGTTTTCCTGAGCTGGCACCCTGCGGGCAAGGTTTCGGCCGCACCCTTTACCTCTCGGATACCGGGCATTGGTGACATCTATCCATAGTGCCCAGTCCTCGTTATGATTTAACGAAACCGAATGTTTGTTCCTTCACCTGTTTCTGTCATGCGTAAAACTGTTTTGCCCATCGTGAAGCTCCTCCTCAGCGTCGCGGTGCTGTTCACCGTTGCGTCTTACGCGTCGGATTGGCGCCTGATCGGCCCCGAAGGCGGCGACGTGCGCAGCTTGTCCTACGACCCGGGCGATCCCAATCACATTTTTCTGGGCACCAGCGCGGGGCAATTGTTTGTCTCCCAGGACGGGGGAAATTCCTGGGCACCCTTCGTTCACCTGGGCGTCGGCGATGATTATGTTCTGGACCACATCATCTTCGATCCCACCCACCCGGCGACGGTTTATGTCTCGGGTTGGAGCCTGTACAACAACGATGGGGGCGATATCTTCCGCTCCGATGATGGCGGGCACACCTGGCGCACCCTGCCGGCTGTGCATGGCAAGTCCGTCCGGGCCCTGGCCATGGCGCCCAGCGATCACAACACTCTGGTGCTCGGCGCTCTTGACGGGGTCTTTCGTTCGCGCGACGGCGGCGCCACCTGGGAGCGCATCTCGCCCGAGCACCACGCCGAGATCAAGAACATCGAATCGGTGGCGATTGATCCCGCAAACCCCGACATTATCTATGCCGGCACCTTTCACCTGCCTTGGAAGACCGAAGATGGCGGCAAGAACTGGCACAGTATCCAGGAGGGGATGCTACTGGATTCCGACGTGTTCAGCATTATCATTGATCCGAAGACGCCCAACACGGTTTTCGTCAGCGCCTGTTCGGGGATCTACAAGAGTGTGAATGCCGGTATTCTGTTCTCCCGCATCAGGGGCATACCGCATTCGGCGATCCGTACCCGGGTCTTGAAGCAGGATCCAAAGCGGCCCGCAATTGTGTATGCCGGCACCACCGGCGGCTTGTGGAAGACCTTTGATGGCGGCACCACCTGGGAGCTGTACTCGGCGCCGAACGTAATTGTCAACGACATACTCATCGATCCGCGCCAGCCCGACCGGGTATTGTTAGCCACCGATCGCGGTGGAGTTCTGGCCAGTGACGACGGCTTTGACCATTACACCAGTTCTAACCGGGGCTTTTCCCATCGCGTGATCGGCGGCGTCGTCGTCGACAACAAAGACCCTAACCGGATGTACGCGGGAGTGGTCAACGACAAAGACTACGGTGGATTCTTCTTCTCCGAGGATGGCGGACAGAGCTGGCGTCAGGCGGAGCGCGGCCTGGACGAGCGCGATATCCTGAGCCTGCAACAGTCAGACAGCGGAATGATCTTCGCCGGCACCAATCATGGCATCTTTTATCTGCCTTCCTTGAAGGGAACCTGGCTGCCGGCGACGATGATTATGGGCAAGCGGCCTCCGGAAGCCGAGAAGAGCACCACGCCTTCGACCAGCGGCTCCAAGAGTGCCCATTCGACTGCGACAGCAAGCGCAAAATACAAGCCTGTGGCGCACGCTTTGCCCAAGGCTTTGATAGCAGAGGCGATTCCCACCGCCAAAGCACCGCGGGTGCGCTCTCTCGTGATTGCCGACAAGGTGTGGTATGCGGCTACCGACCAGGGCCTGTTCACCAGCGTCGATCAGGGAAGCAAGTGGTACGGCGGCGCGGTGAACGGCGAGAGCGATTTCATCGTGGTGAACCACTTTGCCGACGGCAGTGTTACGCTGGTTAATCCGAAGCATATTTTCCTCTCCAAGGACGAAGGTCAATCTTGGGCTGAGGTCTCCTATCCTCAGTACGTCACCGGACTCTATAACCTAACGGTCGGTCCCGATAGTTCGCTGTGGCTGGGAACGCGAGAAGGGGCTCTGCACTCCACCGATGGCGGAAAGAGCTGGCAGCACCTGCTCGGCGGCCTTCCCCCCCGCGACGTCTTCGCGGTGCGCTATGACCCAGACGGACAGCGTCTGCTGGCGACCGCGCTGTTTGCTCACGGGGTCTTCGAGAGCAAGGACGGTGGACGCAGCTGGCAACAGACTCCGCAGGCAGGAGTTTCCATTCGCAGCGCCGTGAATTACCAGGGCCGGTTACTGGCTGCCTCGTCGTACAACGGCCTGTTGCTGGAACAGAACAGTGCGGTGGAGTCAGCGTCAGGTGCGGTCCATGGCGGCGAGCCTAGTCCGGCGATGAGCCGGCAGTAGAGGGCAGCAGTTTAGCACTTAGCGAGCTCCGCACCAGGTGCTAACCGCTAACGGCTAATTGCTAGTGGCTAGCCGCTAGTTGCTAAATCGTCCTTCCCGATTCGATCTCCACACATTTTCTTTGCCCCAAACCAGGAAACCACTAAAGCACCTACTTTACAGACCCTTGGGGTTCGCCGATCCCCGATTGAGTTCCATTCTGAACTTAGGCGATTGGAGATGTAACCCCCGGCCCGACCGCGATCACGAAATCCTCAAACGAATCAGCGATTTGAATCCGATGCGGAGTTTGGCATGAGCCGTGCTTTATAGAAATGCGTCTGCAATTCGAAAATAAGGCGACTTTAGGATTATGAACTTCGCCAGTCACAGCCCGATCGGCGCAAAACAACCGAGGCTCTTGGCCGCCCAACCAGACTGCCTTCCGATCCCGTGCAATCAAGACATTAGCGAGATGTCCTCCGCCGGGCAAACACGCGAGGAGTGCAATCAGGAAAACCAGCGCTCCTCGCGCGCCTTCAGCATCGACTGCGTCGATCTGATACATGAACTGGCGAACACCACTACCGTCGTTTTGGTGAATGTCCAGGTGCTGGCATGGAAGCTGCCCGCGTACAGCCGCTTGAAACGGCCGCTGCACGAAATTGAACGCAATGCTCAGCGCGGCGGGGAATTGATGAAAAGGCTGTTGAGCCAGCTGAGCGCAGATGCACGTGACCCAGCATCGGGCCAGCAGATTCCGGATCGCACACGGTGACGGCCCAGGAGCCGGGGGTTGACTCCGGGAAGGCGACGAACCTGCCGCCTCGGGAGAACTCCCGCCCGGCTCCTGTTTTTTCCCTCGATCGGGAAGGCGAACTCACAGCGCCATGTGATGGTTGCACTAGCATGTTTCCCAAAAAGGGATGATGGTAATGAGTACAAAAGCTCAAATCAATGCGGCGCCGCCGGATAGCGGCGAGTACGCCAGAGAAGGGATGTCCCACGTGCATGCTATTGCGCCAGATGTAGTTAGCGAACCGGGTTGCGCAACCAATGGACTGAACCTACTGATCATCGACGATGAGCGCTCAATGCGCGATTCCTGCCGTGAGGTCGCCCACGCGCTCGGTTTTCACAGCCAAGTGGCCGAAACCGCCGAACACGCCTATCAGATTCTGGACACCAGCAGCGCAGATCTGGTGCTGCTCGATCTTCGCCTGCCCGGCAACAGCGGTTTGGAGGTCCTGCGTGAGATCAAGCAGCGCCGTCCCGAGGTCCTGGTGATTGTGATGACCGGCTTTGCCACGGTGCAGTCGGCGGTGCAGGCGATGAAGTTGGGCGCCTACGACTACGTCACCAAACCGTTCAACTTCGAAGAGCTGCGCTTGATGCTGGAGCGCGCATCATCCCATCTGAAGCTCACCACCGAGAATCGCCTGTTGCGGGAGCAGATCAAGGCGAAACATGGCTTCGGTTCACTAGTCGGGCATGCGCCGGAGATGGAGAAGCTGTACCGCATCATCGCCAAGGCCGCACACAGCACCCATCCGGTCCTGATCCTGGGAGAGAGTGGAACCGGCAAAGAGTTGGTGGCGCGTTCCATTCACTATTCCGGCCCCTTACGTGATCGCCCGTTTATCCCGGTGGACTGCGGTTCGCTGGTTCCCACGCTCATCGAGAGCGAGTTGTTCGGCTATGTGCGCGGTGCCTTCACCGGCGCGGTACGGGCCAAAGATGGTCTCCTCGCCACCGCCGAAGGGGGAACGGTCTTCCTCGATGAGGTGGGCGAACTACCTGTAGACCTTCAGGCCAAACTACTGCGTGCCATCCAGGAAAAGGAGGTGCGCCCGGTAGGCGGCACCCGTTCCATACCCATCAACGTTCGTATCCTGGCGGCCACCAACCGCGACCTGGACGTGGCGGTGCAGCAGGGTACCTTCCGCCGCGACCTCTACTTCCGGCTCAACGTCCTCACCTTGCGTATCCCTCCGCTGCGCGAGCGCAAGCAGGACATCCCCCTCCTGATCGGCAACGTACTGGAACGAATCAACAGCGCAACCGAAGTGCAGCACGGCGTCGGAGACGATGCTTTGCGGCTGATGCTCAACTATGACTGGCCGGGCAATGTGCGGGAGTTGGAGAATTGCGTGGAGCGCGCCTGCACCACCTGCTCGCTTCCAACCATCCACATCACCGATCTTCCGACGCAGTTACGCAACTTTCAAGCCCCGGCCAAAGCTCCGGGCCCAGTCTCCGAACAGGAGAGCATCACGACCATCGCGGAGTTGGAGAAGCAGGCCATCCTGCATGCGATCGAGGTATTGCAGGGCGACAAGCTGGAAGCCGCCCGCCAGTTGGGCATCGGCAAGACCACGCTTTACCGCAAATTAAAGGAATACGGCTCGGCGCTCTGAGTTTCATTGCCTCCGCGCCAACGCGGCGCGAATTGGGTAGCTCCAAGAAGCCCCGGGCAAGACCTTTGCACTGATAAACGCCGCCGCCGGCGCCACTGCTGAAGTGTGCCCGAGGAGCGGCAGGAGGAAAGTATGATCCTGTTGGTGAGCATCTCTTCACGCGCCATGGAATGTGCCGCAGCCGTGGAACAGGGTAGCGGCCATCCCACCCAGGTAGCCAACTCGGTGCCGCAGGCGGTCAGGCGGCTTCAGACCACCGAATACGATGCCTTGGCGATTGATCAATCCCTATTGGAGGCTGATTTCCGCGCCCTGGATACCCTGCTGAATCATGCGGGCACGGCCCAGCCGATTTATGTCAACCTGGCACTGCACCATGCTGACCGGGTGGTGCGCGAAGTACAGGTTGCACTGCGACGGGCCGAGAAAGAAAAGCAATGGGCCATGAGCATGGCGGAGCGGGTCTTGCGCAACCAGTTGCGCGGCGAGGTTACCGGCATTTTGCTCACCTCGGAGCTGGCCCTGCGGCAGCCAGCCATCCCCGACGATGTTGTGGCCAAGATTCGCATGGTGCAGGACATGGCCGAGAAGATGCGCTCGCGGTTGCACGTCTTCTAGGTTGTTGAAGACGATTCACCACAGAGATACAGAGAAGAAAATGAATTCTTTTTTCACCACTGAGGTCACGGAGTTTCTATGGCTTTCTTCTTGGACCTCCGTGTTCTCCGTGGTAATGAACATTGTTCTTGTTTTTCTCAGTTCTTGTTTTCTTAGTCGTTGTTTCATCGTTCCTAATTCTTGTTTCCCTCGGTGCTCTCCGTGTCCTCCGTGGTGAAACGGTCTTCTCTCTGTGTCTCTGTGTCTCTGTGGTTAATTTACATTTTCCCCACCGAAAGACGCGGAATCACAGATTTTCCGCGGTTACTTCTTTTCTCCGTGCCCTCCGTGGTGACAACATCCTTCTCTGTCTCTCTGTGGTTGATTTCTTGCTATCGCACAGCCATTACCAGCAATCTGCGCTCGGTCATGTCCTCAATCGAATAACGCAGACCTTCGCGGCCCAGGCCTGAGTCCTTGACTCCTCCATAGGGCATCTGGTCCACCCGGAAGCTGGGAACATCGCCGGCGATCACGCCACCAACCTCCAGTTCTTCAAATGCCATCTGGATGAGTCCGGCATCGCGCGTGAGCACGCCGGCCTGCAGCCCGTAAGTCGAGTCGTTGATCTGGCGTAGCGCCTCGGGAAAAAACTCGTAAGGCTCGACCGTCACCACGGGCGCGAAAATCTCGGCGCAATTGACCCGCATGGCAGGACTCGTCCCGGTGAGTACTGTGGGCTCGAGCATGGCCCCGTTTCGCTTGCCGCCACACAGCAGCTTAGCGCCGCCCTTCACCGCTTCGTCGACCCATTCGGTCGCGCGCACCGCATCCTGCTCGCGGATCAACGGAGGCACATCGGTACTCTCCTGCATGGGATCGCCCAGCTTGAGTTTGCGAACACCGTTTACCAGTAGCTCGGTGAATTTCTGATACACCGATTGATGCACCAGGATGCGCTGCACGGAGATGCACGTCTGTCCCGCGTAGGAGAACCCGCCGGCAATACAGCGTTGCGACGCGTGCTCCAGATCGGCGTCACTATGCACGATCACGCCGGCATTGCCGCCCAGTTCCAGGGTGACCCGCTTCTTGCCGGCGCGAGATTTCAGTTGCCAACCCACCGCGGCACTCCCGGTGAAAGTAAGCAATTTGATGCGATCGTCGCCCACCAGCAGGGCGGCGTTATCGTTGGAGAGCGGCATCACCGCGAGCGCTCCCTCCGGCCATCCCGACTCTTGCACGATCTCGGCCAGCAAAAAGGACGAAATGGGCGTCTGCGGCGCCGGTTTCAGGATAAGCGGACATCCGGCCGCCATAGCTGGAGCCACTTTGTGCGCCACCAGGTTCAGAGGAAAATTAAACGGGGTAATGGCAAAGACCGGTCCCAAAGGAAAGCGGCGCACCAGGCCCCAGCGTCCACTGGTCGATTCCAACGTGTCCAAGGGAAGGTACTCGCCGTAGATACGTGTGCTTTCCTCGGCGGCAATCTGGAATGTATTAATGGCGCGCTCTACCTCGATGCGCGACGTTTTGATCGGCTTGCCGGCTTCCTGGCAGATGGTGCGGGCAAATTCCTCCCGGCGCGTCATGATGCCCTCGGCGACCTTGCGCAAAATGGCCGCCCGCTGATGCGACGTCATCTTGCGCGTGACCGCGAAGGCCTGCACCGCCGACTCAATGGCCACCTCGACGTCTTCGCGTTCCGCCTCCGAGACCACCGCCAGCACACTGCGATCGTAGGGTGAAGTCACTACGACTTCACGCCCGTGAGCGCTCCAGTTTCCATTCAGAAAAAATCCGAAGCTGCGAGTGGGAGTTTCTGTCTGGCTCATGTTCGATACCTCCGGCACGAGGCGATTGCCAAAGATTGTAATGGAGTGGATGCGGCGCTGGGAGGACGAAGTGGCCCGGTGATTGGGTCGTGAAGAGACCAATACCGGGCCGTAGTTCCGCTTATCGGCGACGCCGCCTTGACTGGAGGCTATTCGGGTTGGGCAACCATGCGCAGGTAAGGCTTGAGGGTCTTCCAGCCGCCGGGATACGTCTGCTTGGCTTCCTCGTCCGACACCGCGGGAACGATGATCACATCCTCCCCGTTCTTCCAATTCACTGGGGTCGCCACCTTGTGCCTGGCGGTAAGCTGCATCGAATCGAGCACCCGCAGTATCTCATCGAAATTGCGGCCGGTGGTCATCGGGTAACTCAGCATCAGCTTGATCTTCTTGTCCGGGCCAATGATGAAGACCGTACGCACCGTAGCATTGTTGGCGGGAGTGCGGCCTTCGGAGGTGCCCCCGGCGTCGGCCGGAAGCATGTTGTAAAGCTTGGCCACTTTGAGTTCAGGGTCGCCAATCATCGGATAGTTGACCTTATGGCCTTGGGTCTCTTCGATGTCCAGGGCCCATTTGCCGTGACTGCTCGCGGGGTCGACACTCAGGCCAATGATCTTACAGTTGCGCGCGGCAAAGTCGGGTTCTAGCTTGGCCATATAGCCCAGTTCCGTAGTGCAAACCGGGGTGAAATCCTTCGGATGCGAGAACAGCACAGCCCAACCCTCGCCTATCCATTGATGAAAGTCGATCTCGCCTTGCGTGGTCTGGGCAGTAAAGTTCGGCGCCTCGTCATTAATGCGTAAGGACATCTGACAGGTCTCCTCGTCGGCAGTTCAGAGATTTTTGTGGCGTGAAAGAAGCGGCTGAATTGTACGGCCTTGGCCCGTCCTTGTGTCAAGCAAAACCTGCGGCGAAGAGGTTGGAACCTGCGCCGGAAGCCGAAGGAGAGAAGTGATCTTGTGAGCCGGGTTGGAATAAAATCGCCCACAGCATGTCCCCGGCCCTCCGCACCATCTTTCACGTCGATATGGACGCCTTCTTCGTCTCGGTCGAAGAGCTGTTCGACCCTGCGCTGAAGGGCAAGGCAGTGGTGGTCGGTGGGCAACGCGACGAGCGTGGCGTGGTATCGGCCGCCTCCTACGAGGCGCGCAAGTTCGGTGTGCATTCCGCCATGCCGCTGCGCACCGCCGCCAAATTATGTCCGCACGCTGTCTTCGTGGACGGACATCCCGAGCGCTACCGTGACTACTCCGCCAAGGTTTACCAGGTGCTGGACCGGTTTTCCCCCAAGCTGGAGATGGTTTCCATCGACGAGGCCTACGTGGATATGACCGGCACCGAACGCCTGCATGGTCCGCCGATGCGCGCTGCCCATGCCCTGCACGCAACGATGAAAGCGGAGACGCAACTGAATTGCTCCATTGGGATTGGGACGTCGCGGCTGGTAGCGAAAATTTGTTCCGATCAAGCCAAACCGAACGGCGTGTTATGGATTGTGCCGGGCGGTGAAGCGGAATTTCTCGCGCCGCTGGACGTGCGCAAGGTTCCGGGCGTCGGCAAGGTGATGGAGAAGCGCCTGCACGAACAAGGCATCCAGAAAATCGGCGATCTGGCTCGTCATGACGAGCATTGGCTGGCGACGAATTTTGGCGCGCTCGGCGTGGCGCTCGCGGGCAAGTCGCGCGGCCTGGACGCCGGCGCATGGTTCGACAGCGACATCGGCGAGGATGATGGGCCACGCTCGATCAGTCACGAGCACACGTATTCGGTCGATACCAATGACGCCCAAGCCCTGGAGGCGACGCTGGCGCGCCTGGCCGAGATGGTCTGCCGCCGTCTGCGCGAACAGAAGCTGCATGCGCGTACATTGCAGTTGAAGCTGCGCTATTCCGATTTCCGCACGCTCACCCGCGCTCACACCATAGAGCAGCCGAGTTCGGTGGACGCCGAGGTGCTGGCCACAATCCGTGAGCTCTTTCGCGCAAACTGGAATGGCAACGCGGTGCGCCTGCTTGGGGTCTGTGCGTCGCACTTTGACGCCGAGAGCGAACAGCTCAGCCTGGAAGGCCGGACCACGCATCAGAAGTGGAACCAGGCGCTCTCCGCCGCCGACCGCATGCGCGAGAAGTTCGGCGAGAACGCGGTCTCCATGGCCACGGGCATGAAGGCGCGCTTCCGCGAACGTACACACGAGAACCCGGCGGGGTTACCGGGAAAAAGAGGTGATAAAGATCAAGGTTAACCGGCCTGGCGCGTGAAGAGGAAGAGGGATTCACCACGGAGGCACGGAGAACACAGAGAAGAATTTTGAATTGAAAGCGAACCACAAAAGACGCAGCGATGACAGAGAAGAATCGTGGCACCACAGAGAACACGGAGAGCCCGGAAAAGAAATAACAATAGAAACCCCGTGTCCTCCGTGGTGAAAAAATAATTCTTTTTTTCTCTGTGTTCTCCGTGTCTCTGTGGTGAATGATTCCTCGTCACGCCGCACGGTGAGGCGTCTCACATCCTTCGCAGCGGGAAACGTTTATGCCTATTGATAGGACAGGCCAAGCCACCGCGCCACCCCTGGAGAAGACTACGTGCCCGGAATCTTAATTATTGGCTATGGAAATCCCATGCGTGGAGATGACGCCATTGGCTGTCATGCGGCGCGCGCCTTGGAACAACAATTCTGGAACGATGCGGACGTGGAAGTGATCGCCGCCCAGCAGCTCAGCCCGGAAATGGCCGACGACTTATCGCAGCGGGACTTCGTGCTGTTTCTGGATGCCTCCTTCGGCGACGCGCCCGGAACCATCACGCGAACCACCGTCTCGCCGGAGCCGGGGCCATGCGGTTTCAGCCACCAACTCACTCCATCGTCTCTTCTGACGGCTGCCGAACAGCTTTACGGCGACGCGCCGTTTGCGATGAGCATCACCTTGGCAGGATGGTCGTTCGATCTCGGCCAGAAGATGTCGCAAATAGCCAACCGCCGAATGCCCGATTACATTCGCCTGGCACGCGAGGCCGTTGAGGCCCACAGGCGTAAGCCGCAGGTTCGATCGGCGTTGGCAACGAGATAACGAAATCGCGATTGGCGGATTTGAAGGGGCGCACCTTTAGAGCCCGCCCAGAGCTTGCCGAAAGGTGCGCCGTTATAAGTAACTTATTTTTGGTCATCACGAGCGGGCTTCAGCCCGCGAGGGACCTGCTGTCTCTCTTCCTTGCAATGACTTTTTCAGCAGCCTCTGAAGCCGGGCCCTTCAAGGAATATCGATATTGTTCTGCGAGCTTCTGATCGTTTATTCCAGGTAGGTCCGCGCCATCGGCCGCCACCACGGCCAATCGTGATAGCTCTGGTTCCCCCACACATACAGCTCATGCCGGATGCCACGTCCCCGCAGAATTGCCGCAAACTCTTCATTCTTGTTCCAGCACATGTCCCATTCACCCGTAGCCAGCACGGTGCGGATATGGTTGTAGCGCCAGCCGTCAGTACAGTTCGCCAGGTAATCAGGAGGATTGTTGAAGTACACGTCCTCGCTATACCAGCCGTCGAGGAAGCTCTTGATGTCGAACGACCCGCCCATGGTGACGCAGCCGGTGACCTTGTCAGGATTGCGAAATGCGAAATTCACAGCATGGTAGGCGCCGAAGCTGCAACCGGTCACGATGGTACGTGGCGTCCAGTTCTTGTTCCACATCAGCGGAATTACGTCATTCAGAATGTAGCGCTCGTATTGCAGATGCCGCTGCAGGCGCCAGTAGGGATGCGCCTGTTTGTTGTACCAGCTTTCGCCGTCCACGCTGTCGACGCAATAAATCTGCAGTTGCCCGGCCTCCAAGCGGTCCGCAACCGCGGCAACCATCTTGTTGTCTTCGTACTCAAAGTATCTTCCCATCGAAGTGGGGAAGACGAGGACTTTGGTGCCAGCGTGCCCAAAGACGAGCAGTTCCATATTGCGTTGCAGGTCGTGTGACCACCAACGATGATATTCACGATTCACGATGTTTTCGGCCTCTTCCGTCTGAGATAGGGTTGGATCAAAACCGCATTTGGTAATCTAAGGAACCACAATTCTACAGAATGAGCACCGATCCGATCATAACTGACCAGCCAATCACGCCCGCGCAGGCACCTAGCGACCTGAAGTCGCGTCTGCGCCTGCATCAGCAGTTTGCCTCCGAACTGATGGACGAGAAGCACGACTTCATCGTTTACCTTCCGCCCATGTACGATGCCGAGCCCGACCGGCACTATGCCACCCTGTACTTGCAGGATGGCCAGAACCTGTTCGATCCCGACACGTCCTTCATCCCCGGCAACTATTGGCGCGTGGGTGAAACCGCGGATGAGTTAATCATGACCGGCGCAATTGAGCCGCTCATCATCGTCGGCGTTTACAACACTGGCGTGCATCGGATCAACGAGTACACGCCCGTCGAGGACAAGCGCCTCGGCGGCGGCCAGGCCGACGCCTACGGCCAGATGCTGGTGGAAGAACTAAAGCCGTTCGTAGATCATCACTACCGGACGCTTCCCGGAATTGAGAACTGCGGCATTGGCGGGTCATCCCTGGGCGGATTGGTCACCCTCTATCTTGCTCTGAAGTACACCTGGGTGTTCGGCAAGCTCGCCGTTATGTCTCCGTCGGTGTGGTGGCGGAAGCGCACCATCCTGAAAACCGTGGCCCAAATCAAGAGAAAGCCTGATCTGCGCATCTGGCTCGATATCGGTACCAACGAGGGCCCTCGCGCGTTCCAGGATGTCCGTGATTTGAATAAGGCCTTGATCGGTAAAGGTTGGAAAGCCGGAGAAGATCTCTGCTACACCGAAGTCGAGGGCGGAGAGCACAACGAGGTCGCGTGGGCACAGCGGGTCGCACCTATGCTGAAGTTCCTCTTCCCACCGCACAAGTAATGCCATAGGCGCTATACCGCGCGATGATCGCCACTTGCGCCCGTTCTTGCCAGTCAGCTTCATCCTGCCAGGAATTACGTACTCGTCTTTTTGTGGCAGTCCGCGCATCTGAGCGGAGCTGCCTTGCCATTCGCGTCTTCCGCCTTATGACAATCAATACACAGTCCGGCGGTTGCGCTGGAATTGTGGAAGGCCGCCTGCAACTTGACGGTGACCGGCGGAGTTGCGGGGTTGGTATGGCAATCGGTGCAAGCCTCTTGCGGAGCTTTGAGCGGTCTCTGCGGCTTGGACGCGTGATGGCAAACTTCGCACTTGCCAGCCACCTTCAGATGGGCGGTGTGGTCGAACGTAACCGCGCCCATGGGAGCGCCCTTGAGCACGATGGGGGCCGTCGGCGCAGTCTGGGCGAACACACTGCCACAGAGCATGAGGACGACAAGAAATCTCTGCAGCATCACAAATAGTCTTCTAGGTTTCACAATGCCCTCCCGAGACGGCGCACTTTCGCGCAATCTCGATTCTAGGCAGGTCTGGCCTGCACTTCTGTGACGCCAGCGCTATGGGAGTGTGACTAGGGACCGAAATCGATCCTTCCTCATCCACAGCGACAAACACGTGTATGTGACGCCGGTCACAGACTTGTAAGTGCTCCCATCACAGCCCGCTTGCCCTCAGCCCGCTATCTTGAACAGTAGCGATTCATAAGCAAATACAGATCGCGCGCGTTCGCCGGTCTGGGGGAACGAAAACGACGTGAAAACAACTGAATACTCTGCTTCGACCGCCACCATTCCTCCGAATTCATCGACGGTCATGGAAGACTCGTTGCGGACCTCTCCCGACAACGAGGAACGCGCTGGAGGCAACATGCCGAGACAAAAAGTCACCCTCGATGGCAACGAGGCCGTCGCCTACGTGGCCTACCACGTCAGCGAGATTGCCGCCATTTATCCCATTACGCCATCCTCGCCCATGGGCGAGTCGTCCGACGCGTGGTCGTCGATCGGCGACAAGAACATCTGGGGCACGATCCCCAAAGTCGTCGAAATGCAGAGCGAAGGGGGCGCGGCCGGCGCATTGCACGGCGCGTTACAAGCCGGGGCACTCGGCACCACCTTCACCTCGTCGCAGGGCCTCCTGCTGATGATCCCCAACATGTACAAGATCGCAGGCGAACTGACCCCGACGGTGATTCACGTTGCCGCGCGCGCCATTGCCGCGCAGGCACTGTCCATCTTCGGCGATCACCAGGATGCGATGGCCACTCGCCAAACCGGCTTCGCACTACTGTCGTCAAACTCGGTTCAAGAGGCAATGGACCTCGCGCTGATTGCGCACGCCGCGACCTTGGAGTCGCGCATTCCCTTCCTGCATTTCTTCGACGGCTTCCGCACTTCGCATGAAGTTTCCAAGATCGAACAACTCAGCCTGGATGACATGCGCGCCATGATCGATGACGATCTGGTGCGTGCTTTCCGTGAGCGTGCCCTCTCGCCCGATCATCCGGTGCTGCGCGGTTCGGCGCAAAACCCTGACGTCTATTTCCAGGGGCGCGAATCGGTGAACCCTTACTACCTGGCCTGTCCCACCATCGTGCAGAACACGATGGACAAATTCGCTAAGCTCGTCGGCCGTGAATACCGACTCTTCCAATACGACGGCGCGCCGGACGCCGAACACGTCATCATCGTCATGGGCTCAGGCGCAGAGGCTGTCCAGGAAACCGTGGATTATCTCACCGCCAAAGGCCGCAAAGTTGGCGTGCTGAAGGTTCGCCTGATGCGCCCCTTCTCGGTTGAACATTTCCTGCAGGCTCTCCCCCCGACGGTGAAGAGCATCGCTGTCCTGGACCGAACCAAGGAGCCGGGGAGCATCGGCGAGCCGCTCTATCAAGATGTAATTACGGCCCTGACCGAAGGCTTCACGGCGGGCAAGGCCCCGATGGCGACATTCCCTAAGGTTGTCGGCGGACGATATGGTTTGTCGTCGAAGGAATTCACGCCGGCGATGGTGGCGCGGATTTACGACGAACTTACGAAGCCGACTCCGCAGAACCACTTCACCATCGGCATTATCGATGACGTCACCCACACCAGCCTCACCTACGATCCAACATTCTCGACCGAACCCGCGGAGACGGTACGCGCCATGTTCTTTGGCCTGGGCGCTGACGGCACCGTGGGCGCAAACAAGAACACCATCAAAATCATCGGCGAAGAGACTAACCTGAACGTACAAGGTTACTTCGTTTACGACTCCAAGAAGTCAGGAGCGGTAACTACGTCGCACTTGCGTTTCAGCAAGCAGCCGATTCACTCGACCTATCTCATCTCGCGGGCGAATTTCGTGGCCTGCCACCAGTTCAGCTTCATGGAACGCCTTGACGTTCTGAAGACAGCCGAACCCGGGGCGGTCTTCCTGCTCAACAGCCCCTTCGGTCCCGACGAGGTTTGGGACAATCTTCCGCGTTCCGCGCAGCAGACGATCTTGCAGAAGAAGCTGCGCTTCTACGTGATTGACGCGGTAGAAGTGGCGCGGGCGGCCGGCATGGGCGGGCGCATTAATACCGTCATGCAGACGTGTTTCTTCGCCATCAGCGGCGTGCTGCCACGTGATGAAGCGATTGCCGCCATCAAACACTCGATCGAGAAGACCTACGGCAAGCGTGGCGAATCCATCGTCCGCAAGAATTTCGCTGCCGTGGATTCTTCGCTGGAGAATCTGCACGAGGTGAAACTGCCGGAGAGCGCTTCCTCGAAGTTCGAGATGCGCCCGGTGGTGCCTGCCAACGCGCCCGAGTTTGTCCGCAACGTCGAAAGCCTGATGATCTCCGGCGATGGCGACCTGATCCCGGTCAGCGCCATGCCCATCGACGGCACCTTCCCCACTGGTACCACAAAGTGGGAGAAGCGAAATATTGCGCTGGAAATTCCGGTGTGGGACGAGGAACTCTGCATTCAGTGCGGCAAGTGCGTCATGGTTTGCCCGCACGCCGTCATTCGCGCCAAGGTTTACGACGGCGCCGTCACCAATCATGCCCCCGAGGGCTTCCAGACTGCGGTTCCCAAGTGGCGGGAATTTTCGGAACTGAAGTACACCCTGCAAGTCGCACCCGAAGATTGCACCGGTTGCGGACTATGCGTCGCGGTTTGCCCGGCGAAGAGCAAGAGCGAAGCCAAGCACCGTGCGATCAATATGGAGGCACAGCCGCCGCTGCGCGAGAAGTACAACCGGTACTGGGATTACTTCCTCTCCATCCCTGAGCTGTCGCGCGAGAAGGTGGCGCACGGCCAGGTGAAGGACGTGCAGCTGCTGGAACCGCTATTCGAATTCTCCGGTGCCTGCTCCGGTTGCGGCGAAACTCCCTACATCAAGGTGATGACGCAGCTGTTCGGCGATCGTGCACTTATCGCGAACGCCACCGGTTGCTCGTCAATCTACGGCGGCAATCTGCCGACGACACCGTACACCGTCAACTCTGAAGGCCGTGGCCCGGCGTGGTCGAACTCGCTGTTTGAAGACAACGCCGAGTTCGGAATGGGCATGCGTCTCGCCATCGACAAGCAGAACGAGTACGGCAAGGAATTGGTCGAGCGCCTGGCATCAACCATCGGCGAAAAGCTCGCGGTTGAGATTCTCGACGCCGATCAGTCCACCGAAGAAGGCATCTTCGCGCAGCGCGAACGCGTGAAAGCTCTGAAAGAGAAGCTGGCGAAAAACACCAGCCCTGCGGCCCGAGATCTGCTGGCAGTTGCCGACGAACTGGTCAAGAAGAGCGTGTGGATCATCGGCGGCGATGGCTGGGGCTACGACATTGGGTTTGGCGGCCTCGACCACGTGCTGGCCTCCAGCGCCAACGTGAACATCCTGCTGCTCGACACCGAGGTGTACTCGAACACCGGCGGACAGATGTCGAAGTCCACGCCGCTGGGCGCGGTGGCGAAGTTTGCCGCCGGCGGCAAGCGCACTCCGAAAAAAGACATCGCCATGATGGCCATGAATTATGGCCGGGCCTACGTCGCGCACATCGCCATGGGCGGCAGCGACACCCAGACTATGAAGGCGTTCATGGAAGCCGAGGCGCACGATGGCCCGTCGATCATCATCGCCTATAGCCACTGCATCGCGCACGGCTACGACATGGTGTACGGCATCGACCAGCAGAAGGCTGCGGTGAACTCCGGACACTGGCCGCTATTCCGTTATAACCCGGCGCTCGCCAAGGAAGGCAAGAACCCCTTCGTTCTCGATTCGCGAGCCCCCAGCATTCCCCTGGAGAAATACATTTACAACGAGACCCGCTACACCATGCTGGTGAACAGCGATCCTGACGAAGCTAAGAAGCTGCTGAAGCAGGCGCAGGAAAACGTCAACGAGCGCTGGAAGCTGTACCAGCACATGGCCGCGATGAGCGTTGAGAAAGCTTAAGCACGAGGAGATGAGACCGTGATCGACCTTTCAACAAATTATTTGGGACTCAAGCTGAAGAACCCGGTCGTAGTATCGGCCTCCCCGCTGACCGAGAAGCTGGAAAACTTTAACCGGTTGGAAGACGCCGGGGCCTCGGCCATCGTGATGTACTCGCTGTTCGAAGAACAGATCGAAGCGGAGAGCGAGAACATCGACAGCGCGCTGGAGTACGGCGCCAATAGCTATGCCGAAGCCACGTCTTATTTACCTGACATGGAGAAGTACCATGTCGGTCCTGATCGTTACCTGGAACTACTGCGCAAAGGCAAGTCCGCAGTTAGCATTCCGGTCATTGCCAGTCTGAATGGCAGCTCGCCGGGCGGATGGGTGCGCTATTCCGAGTACATGGAGCAGGCGGGCGCCGACGCACTGGAGCTGAATATCTTCGACATTCCCAGCGATCCGCTGCTCACGGCGGCTATGCTGGAGGACCGTTATTGTGACCTGGTGCGTGCCATTCGCAAGAACGTTCGCATTCCGATCTCAGTAAAGTTGGGACCGTATTTCACCTCGTGTGCCAACTTTGCCAAGCGCTTGTCGGAAGCAGGTGCCGACGGCATCGTGATCTTCAATCGCTTCTATCAGCCCGACTTCGACTTGGAGGAGATGGAGGTAGTTCCGAACCTGGTGCTGAGCAGCCCACATGAGCTGCGTCTGCGTCTCCACTGGGCCGCCATTCTGTATCACCAGGTTGAAACCTACATCGCCATCACCGGCGGCGTGCATGATTCCAGCGACGTGCTGAAATCTATGATGGCGGGCGCGCACGTAGCCATGATGACATCGGCGCTGCTGAAGTACGGCATCGAGCACATTGGCGTGGTGCTGGCAGGCATGGAGCGCTGGATGGAAGAGCACGAGTACATCTCGGTGAAACAGATGCGGGGCAGCATGAGCCTGGTCAACATCGAGAGCCCGTCGGCGTTTCTCCGCGGAAACTATCTCAAGATGCTTGGCTCGTACACCTGGCGTGAGCCAGGAACGGCGCTTACAACGTTCTAATCGACGTTGCCCTGGACGGCCGGATCGCTCACACTTCCGGCGTCCAGCTCGCTATAGCTGCAATCAAAATAGGAGAGCCCAGACCGTTTAGCCTGGGCCCTTCATTTTTCGCTGGGTTCGCTTGCCGACGTCCTGTTTCTGGCGTGGCTGGCGTCCCTTCCATTTAAGGTCGAGCGAATCTTGTCACCGTCAAATCCGCCGCTACATCACGAGGGCAATGCTCTCCAGCTCTCGCTGGAAGGACTCCAGAGTTCCACCCAGAATTCCCGCTCTACTCACTGCGTCGCGGGCCTCTTCGGCCGATACACCGTAACCATGGCCGGCAAGAAACATCTGGATCAACTCGACTGCATCCTTCGAGTCGAACCCTTGGAGCAACTCGCTCCTCAGCGCCGTTAATTCGGGGACGGAAAACTTTTCTGCCATCATGTCACCTCACCTCCGACCCTTACGGGCTTTGCTATTTAGACGGATCAGACAGCTATTAAGTTGCAGGCAATTCATGTTCCGAACTTGATACCCAGTCCGCCGTCTCAGCAGCTTTTTGTATGAATCCAACCCCTTGATGCCGCAATAGTTGCAGGCAGTCCCTGCGAGAAGCGATTCTGCTTCGATTTTTCACCGTAAAAACGGGGCAACCGGAAGTCAGTGGCTGCAAGAATTTGCGCAGATTCGGAGGGTAAATGCTCTTTGGCTCTCCGCTGGTGGGTCTTATTTCGGGAAAACTGGGCGATTTCCACCAATGGGAACCTCCTGCAGCCGCGCCGTTGAACAGTGCAAAGCCATAGCGGCAGCCTCAGATTCCGCAGTCTCTCGAGCTCAAATTTGCTCGATAGTGGCTTCCGGCTCCAGCAAGATCGGGATGCCATTGCGAATGGGATAAACCCGCTTGCACTCATTACACTTGAGGCCGTCTTCACCTCGTGGCACCAGTGGCTTGCGGCAAACGGGGCATGCAATCACTTCGAGAAGCTCTGGGCTGATCATGATGAGCGATTTTAGCAGCACAGCTCTTCAGGAGTCAGCCATCTAAAAACATCTCTCGGATCCGGAGATATTGGATGTCCAGTGGCCTGCTTCTGCTAGACTTACAGTTCCCGTATGACAGAACAACCGCGCTCCCGCATGTTTCTCTGGGTTCTCCTGGGCGGCGGTGCATTCTTCCTATTCCTGGTTGCCATCTTCGCTTTGGTTTATTTCAGCGTACGTTCGCAACAGAAATCAACGTTTAGCGGTTTTGGTGACAAGATTGCCGTAGTCGATTTAGACGGGGTTATCCTCAGCCCAAAAGATACCGTCGACCAGCTCAAGAAGTTTGCCGACGACAGCTCCATAAAAGCCATCGTGCTGCATGTGAACTCCCCTGGCGGAGGGGCTGCGGCTTCGGAAGAGATTTACCGCGAGGTGTTGCGCATTCGCAATGAAAAGAAGAAGCCGATTGTCGCATCCATTGAGACCGTGGGAGCCAGCGGCGCCTATTACGTATCGTCAGCCACCAACAAGATTTTCGCGGACGATGCCAGCATCGTCGGCTCCATCGGGGTAATCGCCGAATGGTACAACTACGAGGAACTGATTAAGTGGGCCAAGCTGAAGGCCATAACCCTGAAAGCCGGGGAGTTCAAGGACACAGGATCGCCGACTCGCGACATGACTCCGGTCGAGCGCGCTTATATGCAAGGGCTGATTGATGACCATGCACACCCAGTTCATCCACAATGTGGCCGTGGGACGGCACATGAAAGACGATGACGTGCGCGCACTGGCGAACGGCAAGGTCTGGACCGGCGAGCAGGCTATACCACTGAAACTGATTGACCAGATTGGCGACTTCCAGACGGCAGTATCGGATACCGCAAAGTCGGTCGGCATCAAGGGCGAGCCCACCCTCGTGAGGCCTGAAAAAGACCGCAAGAGCGTGCTCGACCTGCTTTTTGGCGATGTCTCCGACTATCTGCCGACCCGGGCAAAATTGATGGAAACCAATGTCGGCTTCTATTACCTTTGGAAATAACGGTTCCGCGGTAGGCGGAGCGCACGGAAGTCCAACGAAAACTTAGGCTTGCCAACCCTGTAACAAATCTGAGAGTATCCGTTGTGCGGGTGAGCAGGCGATTGATTTCGCGATAGGGAGCGTGCGAGATGACCAAGGCAGACTTGATCGATGAAGTTTCCCGGTTGGCCGAACTCACTCGGAAAGACAGCGAAGTCATTGTCGAGACGATCTTCGAGAGCGTGGTGCGCTCGTTGCGCGCTGGCGACAAGATCGAGATCCGCGGCTTCGGTAGCTTCCGTACACGCCAACGTAAGTCCCGCGTGGGCCGCAATCCCAAAACCGGTGACCGGGTCGAGGTTCCCGCCAAGAAGATTCCCTTCTTCAAGCCCAGCAAAGAGCTGAAGGACATGGTCAACAGCTACGTGGAACAGCGGCCGCATGTCCCGGCCGCAGCAGAAGGCACTCCCGAACCGCAAGGCTGACCTCTCTGAATACATTAATTACACCCCAGCTCGAGGCTGGGGTTTGTTTTGTCAAGCATAATTTCGAATTGCACTTGCCCGCTGCGATGTGCCTTTCAACAGTTCAACTGTCGGAACCTGAATTATCCATTGTGCGAAAATCAATGCGCACTCATCCGTAATGCAAATCAGGAGGACGCATGCGCGAAGTGATCGCGACCAACGACGGGCCCAAAGCGATTGGGCCTTACTCCCAGGCCATCAAGGCGAATGGTTTGATTTTCCTCTCGGGACAGATCCCGCTTGATCCGGCAACCCAGCAACTCATCTCCGGTGACGTGGCGGCACAGACCGAGCGTGTATTGCAAAATCTCGCGGGTGTCCTAAAGGCCGCCGGGAGCTCGCTGCAACAGGTTGTAAAGACTACTGTCTTCCTCAAGAACATGTCGGAATTCGCCGCCATGAACGAAGTCTATGGCCGCTACTTCACGGAAGCTCCTCCCGCGCGTTCCACCGTCGAGGTAGCACGTCTGCCCAAAGATGTGCTGGTGGAGATCGACGTCATCGCGCTCGCTTGACGGCAAGGCGCAGAGTTGAACCTCACCGACCGCATTTACGTCGCAGTGCACCTTGCCCTGACCGCTCTGGTCTGCGCACGCTATCAGCACGTGCCGCACTGGCCGTTATACGTGGGGTGGAATCTTTGCGCCATCGCTATCATCCTGCTCTTCGCTCATAAGCGCCGCGACAGCATTGCTTGGGAGTTCGCCCACGATTGGCTACCCGCCGTCTTCTTCATCACCGTATTCGAAGAAGTATCGTTTCTGTCGCTCTCACTTAGGAGCGGCTGGCAGAACATCGCATATCAATGCGTTTGAAGCGCTGTTGTTCGCCATGCCACCGGCTTTGTGGATGCACGGTCGGGCCGCTACATGGCTGGTGCAGTTCCTGGAATTCGGCTACTTCGCGTTTTATCCGTTGTATCCGGTTGTGGGAGGTATCTTCTGGGGTTGGCGTGAACGGCCCCCATTCGCGAACGCATTCCGCCGGCTCACCGACGCGCTCAGCGTGGGATACGTCATTTGTTACGCGACGTTTTTGCTCTTCCCCGTCCGCAGTCCGGCCAACAGCGTTGGAGTGCAACAATTCAGCGGCGCGCCCAGCGGGCCTGTTCCACAGCCTGGTTGGACTGATCCAAAACCACGCCGGCGTGCGTGGGAATGCGTTTCCCAGTGCACACATCATGCTGGCATTCGTCGTCCTGGTGTTTGCCTACCGTTTCTTGCCGCGCCTCGCCCCCTGGCTCTTATTTCCGATTCTGCTGATGTGCGTGGGCGCGGTGTACGACGGATACCACTATTCCAGCGACGTGATCGCTGGCGCGCTGCTAGGGATCGTGGTTGGGCTGGCATTCGCGCGTGGCACACGTATGTCATATCGGCGGGAGGGATAATCGAGAATCATCACCACGGAGGACACGGAGTTTTGTTTTCTATCGAGCTTTTCTGCGACCCCGTGATCTCTTTGTTTTCAAACACATGTGGCACTCAGATTACGAGCGACTAGCCAAAAAAATAACCCTCTCGAGCCCGAGAGGGTGAAAATGCGAATTACTCCGAAAGCTAGGCTTTGGTCACTTTGCCGCTGCGCAGGCAGCTGGCGCACACCCGCATGCGCTTGTTGCCGGTCTTCGTCTTGGCATGCACCGGGCGCAGATTGACGTTCCAGCGCCTCCGGGTGACATTATGCGCGTGACTGATGTTGTTGCCGAATTGCGGCCCTTTGCCGCAGATTTCACAAACTTGTGCCATGAGTAACTCCAGAAAATTGCCGAACTGGCTGGGTAAACACCTATGATACCTGACTGAGCCGATTTACGGCAAATCACGACCACTGGCCGCAGTGATGGCTGCCGACCCCTGACAACCCTCCCCCCTCCCGGTGCTACACTTCGCCGAGTGACAAAAGAACTGCAAGGTTCGGTAGTTGCCAGTGATGACGATGCGGTCACTCCGGGCACGCTTTACCTCGTCGGCACCCCGATCGGCAATCTGGAAGACATTACCCTGCGCGCGGTGCGAACTCTGAAGGAAGTAGACCTCATTGCCTGCGAAGATACGCGGCAAACGATGAAGCTGCTGCACCACTACGGCATCGAGAGGCCCACCGTCAGCTACCACGAGCACAACGAACTTACGCGCGCGGCCGAACTGGTCGTGCGTCTGGAACGCGGCGATAACATCGCCATGGTGAGCGACGCCGGCACGCCCGGCATAAGCGATCCAGGATACCGGTTGGTAGCGCTTGCGGTACGGCATCACATCCGCGTCGTACCCATACCCGGGGCATCGGCATTTTTGTCGGCCCTAGTCGCCAGTGGCTTACCCACTGACTCATTCCACTTCGGGGGCTTTCTACCCGCAAAGGAAGGCGCGCGCCGCACTTTGCTGGAGGCCATTCGCGGCGCAGCTTGCATCCAGATCTTCTACGAGGCACCCCACCGCATTGTCTCGACATTGCGCGATGTTGTGGACATTCTGGGACCAGAGCGCCACGTTGTGATCGCGCGCGAGGTGACCAAGCTTTACGAAGAATTCCTTCGAGGACATGCCGGGCAGGTCCTAATGCAACTGGAAGAGCGCGGGGACATCCGGGGCGAGATCACACTGCTGATCGGCAAGGCGGACGAAAAGGCTACCGCGCAACCGTCAACCCACAGCGTTGCAAGACGGGTTCGGGAGCTGATGGCGGCTGAGCAGCTCGATGAGAAGGCCGCGCTGAAGCAGGCGGCCAGGGAGTTCGGGCTCTCCAAGAGTGCCGCCTACCGGGAGTTGCAGAGAGACAAGTGATCATATTGCGAGGCTGAATGGCTTGGACCGAGCCGTAAATGATCCTGTCGGCTTATGACATTTGACAATCGAGACAGCCATGCTCAACAATAGCGGGCACGTTAGTAGTTGGGCAGTGGCACAGGCCTACCAGTTTTGCGATGGCACCTCCCAACGCCGAATATCTAGAGACAATCCCATGGCCAAGATACTCTGCGTCGATGACGAACCGAACATTGTCACCTTGAAGTGCGCCATCCTGGAGGCTGCCGGGCACCAAGTCACCTCGGCCACCTCGGCCCACGAGGCGATTGAAAAGCTTGGACTCAATAGCTACGATGCCGTGGTGACCGATTGGCGCCTTGGGGACTCCAACGGTCGCGCGATCGTTCAGGCTGCCAAAATGAATTCCACCATGCCGGTGGTCGTCGTGTCGGGCTATGTCGCCGAGGCCTTTCAAGCCGCTGAACCACTGGCCGATCTCTACCTGGAAAAGCCGGTCAATCCTGAAGAGCTGGTTACCATCGTGAATGAACTCCTGAAGACCGGTGCCCATCCGCAATAGATGCTGCTCATCCCTCGGGGAAGTCGTCGGCGCGAAGCATCGTTAACCCGTTATAAATACCGTTGAAATAGCGTTTCCCACACATCCCATGATCTAGATCCGCTCATCCAAATGGTGTCAAGGTGGTTAACTGCCAGCCCGAGCGTTGAGCTGCGGTGGGTTAACAAAAGGTACGAAGGTGGGATCATGTGGCTGGCAACAGAGGTTGGGCGAAGCTGGATACTACTTTCCTGGCAAAGCATCGGGTTGGCGGGTGGCACTCTATTGACGGTCATCGATGGCGGCCACCGGCGGAAACGTGCAGGCCCCCTGCAGAGGATCGAGTTGCAATCGGTCCTGCAGAGCTTACCTGAGGCGGTCTTTTTATTCGACGATCAATCGCGCATCGTTGACGTAAATAAAGTGGCGGAAGAATTGACCGGGCAAAACCGGGATAAACTTCGCGGAATGGATGCGGCCGCATTGTCCAACCGGCTCCTGAGCGCGGAAACGGCTGTCAGCCTGGAATCAATCGTAGCTCGCACCCTGAAGGGCGAGTACGTTCGCCACGAACCACGAACCCTCCGCGGCGGTTCGAACCGGCGTGTGATCGAAGCCCGCATCTCCGGCAACCCGATCTGTCACCCATCCCAACGCCCTCTCGGGGCACTGATTGTTGTCGAAGATATTAGCGAGATTTCCGCCCTGCAACAACAGGTTGCCAGCAGCGAACGGCACTTCGAGGTCGGCCAGATGACTGCCGGTCTGGCGCACGACTTCAACAACGTTCTGGGAACGATCTCGCAAGCAGTTTATGTTTTGGAAATGGATCCGCAGCGCTCCGAGGCCGACCGTACCATGTTGACCATCATCAACAATGCGGTGCGCCGGGGAGCTGAAATTGTCAACAATATCCGCGAATATCTACGTGGAACTCGGGAAATGCGGACGCGCGTTGACATGCGCCGGCTTCTCGTCGAAGTCCTGCAGATGGTGCAACCGGTGCTTGAAATGCACCCCGAAATTACGGTGAACCACGACATTCAGGACGCCTGCGAGGTTTATGCCAGCATTCCAGAGTTGCGTCGCGTCTTCACCAATTTGGTTCTTAACGCGCTCGATGCTATGCCACAAGGCGGCTTGCTGACCGTCCTTTGTTTCCGTCGAGAAGACCAGACGATCGTGAGCGTGGAAGACACCGGAATTGGCATCCCGCTCGAAAGTCAAGGGATGATCTTCTCGCCTTACTTCACGACCAAAGCAAAGGGTACAGGGCTGGGGCTGTCTGGAGCTCGCAAGGCGATTCGGGCTCAGGGCGGCGAGATACGCTTCGAAAGTTCTCCGGGAAAGGGAGCCAGGTTTTTGGTTTCGCTGCCGCTAGCGAATGGGCATGAGCAACTGAAAGATCGCGCGGCGTAGGAACTTGGAGATGTCTTTAGTGGACGGTGGAAGATCGACTGGGTGGCACTGCGCCACCCTCATTGCCAGTCTGCGATAACCGCGGGCGGGCGGGCACCACGGCGACGGATGCCGTGGCTTGAGCCAGAATCCGATGATGCACCACAAACAAGGCCAACTCCAAGCGATCGGAGACTCCGATTTTGTCGAAGATATTTCGTAGCGCGTTTTTGATCATCTGCTCGCTGGTAAAGAGCTGTAACGCGATTTCCCGATTCTTATAACCCTGCACTACGGCGGCGACGATACGCAGCTCTCTATCCGAGAGCCGGTCCCGCACGCGTGCACCGACTAAGTCCTCGCTGACATCGGCGTCCTCAGGATTCGGACTCTGCAGAAATGACTGACCTCGCGAGAGCCGGCGTACAGCTTCGACGGCAATGTTGCCACAGGCTGAACGATAGATTACGCCTTGCACCCCCATGCGCATGAAGTCAGACGCGTTTTCGGCATTTTCCGCCAGGATAAGCACTGCCGTGCGGTGCGCCGAAGCAACCTCTTGAATCTCCGGGAGTGACGAGAGAAAACTGGTCGAGAGGATAAGGACATGTGATCGAAGCTTTTCTAGCGCGTTTAGTAATTGCTCCGGCAACTGCGGCTGACCCACAATGCGAATGTCTTCCTCCACCGCCAAAACTTTGGCTATCCCGGCGCGAAAGATTGCTTGATGGTCAGCGATGATGACGTTGATCATAGATTGAGCGTGTTACGTTTCCAGCGGGAGCCCGAATGCAACCTTCAGAGGGACAGCTAAGCCTCTTTCGGACAGAGACCGGCCAGACTCAGGTTTATACCACGAATGTACGGCCAAAGATAGGTTTTTAGTCACTATCGACGACCAGCAGACTATACCAAGGTGGTAGGTAAAACAGACTAGCGTCTATTTGTGCTTAGCGTGGTTCGGGCGTTCGGATTCGAGGTCAGGAACCATCCTAATAATCGATCTCGGGACCCGATCCGGCAGGGGCGGCAAGTGGGCCATCCAGGCGCGCGGGCGGGTTCGCAGCCGTGTTCCACTCAAGACAAGGTTTGATCGCCATGGAACTACTTAAGTAACTACCGGCCGCTGGCTAGTCGCCGATGCCCGCTTGTATGATCGAAGTCAGGTAGCCGGTGGCCTCAACTCTTACATTTTCACGCATCGAGACGCGACCTAACTGGGCTGAAGTCTCTCTTCCCGCCTTGCGTCACAATTTCCGCGTGCTGCAGAGGCACCTGGGCGCCGGCGTTACCATCTGTGCCGTGGTGAAGTGCGACGCGTACGGCCACGGTGCGCAGGAATGCGCGTTGGCGCTTGAGCAGGAAGGCGCGACCTGGTTCGGAGTGACGTCTACTGACGAAGGTGCCATTCTGCGTAATGCCGGCGTCGCCGGGCGCGTGTTGGTCATGTGCGGGGTGTACAGGGGAGAAGAAGATGACGCCGTGCGCCTCTCGCTTACTCCGGCGGTGTTCCGCCTGCAGGATGCGGAGGCTTTAGCCAAGGCGGCCACTCGCCAGCGCCTTCCTTCGCCGATGCCAATACATCTGAAAATCGATACCGGCATGGCCCGCCTGGGATTGCCTTTGGCCGACCTGGAGTCATTCGCCGAAGGCATCCAGCGCCTACCGCAGATCGAATTGGAAGGCGTGTTCAGCCATCTGGCCTCGTCGGAGGTGCTCGATGACGAGGCCACGCAGGGGCAAATCGAGCGTTTTAAGTCTGCGTTGCGGACTCTTGCCGCGCGGGGTTTGCGTCCCCGGTTGCGCCATCTCGCCAACACCAGCGCTGCCATCGAACGTCCCGACACACGGCATAGCTTCGTGCGGCCTGGCCTGGCGCTGTATGGATATGAGCAGCAACCGTGCTATCACGACGGTTCGCCGGCGATCGCTTCGCCGTTGACGCTTCAGCCAGTTCTCGCATGGAAGACACACGTGATCGCGATTCGCGACGTTCCGGCTGGCCAGGCGCTGGGATATAACGGAGCCTATGTAACTGCGGCGCCGGCCCGCATCGCCACGGTTTCTGTCGGTTATGGTGACGGACTATCGCGCAGACTCTTCGGAAACGGCGAAGTGCTTCTGCGCGGACAGCGCGCACCCATGCGTGGACGCATCTCGATGGACTTAACTTTGGTGGATGTTACCCACATTCCTGCGGTGGCGATTGGTGACGAGGTGACCCTCATCGGTCGCAGCGGCACTCAGGAAATCACGGCATGCGATCTGGCACGGTGGGAGGGTACTGTGGTTTACGAGACCTTATGCAATCTGACTAAACGCGTGCCTCGGCGATACATCGAATAGAAACCGACGCCGACGGGCCTACGCCAACCTGTAAAAGCTCAGTGATGCATCGCCCTGATCCAGTCGGCGAAAGCGCACAAGCGCGCCGAAGCGTTCACCCGGGTCAAACTTCTTTTCATGCTCTGCAATGACCACGCTTGCCGGCTGTAGTAACCGGGATTGCGAAAGGTAACCAAGGGTGTGCTCGTAGCTGCCGCGCATGCGGTAAGGAGGGTCGAGAAAACAGTAATCGCATACTACGCCGATATTCTCCAGCAGTGGCAGTGCTTGCGCGACCTCGCGCTCATGCAATTCAAACCCATCGGAGATTGCAAGCGAATCGAGATTCTCCCGCAACAGCCGTGCGTGCCTTTTCGCCGATTCCACAAAATACACCTGGCGCGCGCCGCGGCTGAGCGCCTCGATCCCCACAGCTCCGGTTCCTGCGTAAAGATCGAGCCACACACTGTCCTGCAGGCTGCCTGCGGCGCCAAGCACATCGAATAGCGTCTCGCGCAGCCGGTCGCTGGTGGGACGCAAATCGAGGCCTGGTAGCGAGCGCAGAGGACGGCTTCTGAACTGACCGGCTATGATGCGCATGTCCTAGAGTGTATAGAATGAAATTGGAGGCTAACGCGGAGCGATGAGAAGCTGGTCAATTCCTGCGGGACGGTTGTTCGGAGTGGACATCCGCATCCATCTCACGTTTGTCTTTCTGCTGGCGTTTGTATGGTTCACCCAATCAGTGACGATGGGGACTACGGGCGCAATGCGAGGCCTGGCGCTGGTTGGAATTATCTTCGGCTCTGTTGTATTGCACGAACTGGGACACGCGGTAGTGGCACGACGCAACGGCGTGGTCGTGCGCTCCATCATTCTGCTCCCTATCGGCGGCGTCACTCTGATGGAAGATATGGGCGCGCACAATGCCGATCCTGCTCGTGATATCCGCATTTCTGGCGTGGGCCCGGTGGTCAATCTGGTTATCGCCGCTCTCTCGGGCGCTTTCATCCTGGCATTTTTGCCGCAGGTGAATCTATGGGCGCAGCCGTTCGTACATGCCAATAACCTGCCTCGCAGTTTGTTCTGGGCAAACGTCTTTCTGGGCGGCTTCAATCTTCTGCCTGCCTATCCCATGGACGGTGGACGCATACTGCGCGCGCTTCTCGTCGAGCGCATGGACTATGTCCGTGCCACTCGACGCGCAGTCGCCATCGGGCAAGCATTCGCCATGGTGTTGATCTTCCTCGGCGTGTGGAATACCTGGCTGATGCTGATTGGCTTCTTCCTCTTTGTGGGAGCGCAACTCGAGGACCGCTCGGTCGTCTTCCAGTCGGTGCTGGAGAGCGTTCACATGGAAGATGTAATGCTTACGGGCTTCTCAACTCTTTCCCCCGCTGACACCCTGGAGGACGCGCTTCAGAAGGCAGTACACACTTTGCAGGATGACTTCCCGGTGGTTCGCGGCAGTGACATGATCGGAGTCATAAGTAAGCAGCGTATTGTGCAGGCGCTACGCGTTGGAGGCAATGGATATGTGCAATCGGCTATGGTGCGGGCCTTCGAAATCGCGCAGGCCGGTGATTCGCTGGCGTCGGCCTTCCGCAAGCTAGGCGGACGAGGCCTAAGCATGATTCCTGTGGTCGACCAGCAACGGCTGATCGGGATCGTGACCATGCAAAACCTGATGCACAGCATGGCTCTGCTGGCGGAGACACGGCGTTTGCGGCGTCAGCAAGAGGCGGAAAACTAGAGATCAGCTTTGTCCAATGCGGACGCAGAAACTAACGTAGGATCCAATCTAGCGTGACGTACGTCACCTCCGCATCCGCAGGATAAGGAAGCGATCTCACCGACAACTCAACCTCCTTCGCAAACGGAGACGGCGTCAACACGAAAACCCGATCCTGTAGCTGCAACCTGATTGTCTGGACACCTGGCGCGATGCGTTGAGGAAACTCGACACTCTCTTCCGACCCGCAACACAAGTACAACGAAAGCAGATCGCAAAATTGGAGCACGTCGGTCCAGTACTGCACTTCGCTCTCGCCGCGACCTTGCAGACGCAACAACCGCTCCTGGCGATGCTCTTCGGATGCCAGGAATTCGCGTACTCTTCGCAAATCGTCGCCGGAGTAGACGCCCATCCCCATCCCGAACTTGCCCAGACGGCAGAAGTGCCCGCTGACGATCAGCGCCGCAATAGGTGCGACCGCCTCGGCGCAGTCAATGGAGCCAACCCACGCACGCAGGAAATCACCAGCCTTGATCTCCAAGAAGGACAGCGGCCTGCCTTCTGCATTCAGAGCGACGTTGTCTGCGGAGTACGCCGCAGGAGTGGCGCTGAGCCGTTCGCAGCCGTTGTCGAACTCCTTCCACCCCTCATCGTGCAGGCTGATGCCGCGCACGATGTCATCGTCCACTGGAGGCGCACCGGGAATCGCGAGATAATGAGCGATTTCGCCCGAAACCCGCGCATGGTCGGGCTGCCGCACTAGATGGCACGTTGCTGACTTTATCTTCTGAGTGCGGGCCACAGCCTCCCACGCCGGGACAAACCCGCCGTTAACGGGTTGGGGTTTGGCTTCGGGCCGGAGAATCATGATGACTATCTCGGCCGCGCAGCGCGCCCGCGCTTGCTTGCTGCAGCGCGGATAGGGCCGGTTCCAGTCGGAGGTTTGCGTCCGCCATCAAGCAGTTGCTTCAGCACCAGGGCATTGTTCTGTTCTTCGTTTCGGGATGCGAACAACAAAGTCAGGCGACGATGTCTCCTATGCAACTCATAAAGTTGCTGTAATGCGTTGTTCGCTGCTTCGCCAGTCAGCTCTTTCAAGTACTTCTCGCGAAACTTGCTCCACTGCAGCGGGTGCGCGTGAAACCATTTGCGCAACTCATTGGAGGGTGCCACCTCCTTCAGCCAGGCATCCAGCGCCACGTCTGACTTCTTCAATCCGCGCGGCCATAAGCGGTCCACCAGCACACGAGCACCATCTTGTGGCGACGGCTCCGCGTAAACGCGTTTGAGAAAAACCGTCATGCGAGGTGTATTCTAACTCTGCTGGAGCCTCAGTGCAGGCCTCACGCGAGTAAAGATCGCCCGGAAACCTGGAAGAATGCCGATACCAAAACGCGTGCCTCTTGCCCTCTTCTCTGCAATTGTTCTGGTAGTTATTACGATCTTTCTAGCCTGCGATTCCGAGCCTCGCAAGACCGACGCCGAACTGGGGTTGACTCCACAGCAGGCGCAAGGGCGGCGGGTTTACGATGCGCGCTGCGCCGAATGTCATTACGCCTACAGCACCCATGGCCTGCGCGGGCCAAGCCTGAATGGCTTGTTCAAGAATCCATTCATGAAGAGTGGAATCCCCGCCAACGACGACCGAGTTACGGATATCATCCTCATGGGCCGCGCCAAGATGCCCGCATTTCAACAGAAGCTGACGCAACAGCAACTGGATGACCTGATGGCCTACTTGCATACGTTGTAGAAAGCTGTCAGTCGTCAGCTCTCAGCCATCGGTCAAACCGGCGCGACAAGCGCCGCAATTGCTTTCTCCTAAACATGTCCGCCGTTGCTTCACCGGCCGACCTCCTCTGAGTAGTGAGTCCCGAGCTGGCTGCGATGAATCAAATTGGTTTGGACAAGCTGACGGCTGATAGCTGAGGGCTTCCTCGCTTGTACAATAGTTATGCCACATGGCTACCGCTCCTGAACTGATCCAGATCGAGATTGGCCCGCGCCGACCTGCTGCCAAGCCGGAATGGCTGAAGGCGCGCGCGCCTATGGGCGAGAACTACCACAACCTTAAGACCCTGGCGCGCAACCTAGAACTAAACACCGTGTGCGAGTCGGCGCACTGCCCCAATATCGGCGAGTGCTGGAACCACCGCACCGCGACTTTCATGTTGCTGGGCAATCTCTGCACCCGCCGCTGCGGCTTCTGCGCTGTTCCGAAAGGCCGCCCGCAGCCGATTGACTATGAAGAGCCTGGCCGGGTCGCCGAAGCAGTTGAGAAACTAGGCCTGAAGTTTGCGGTTGTCACCAGCGTCAATCGCGACGATGACAACGTCGGTGGCGCGCGTGTCTTCGCCGACACGATCACGGAGATTCGCCGACGGGTTCCGGGATGCCGTGTGGAAGTGCTGATTCCCGACTTTCAAGGATTGGAGGA
This sequence comes from uncultured Acidobacteriaceae bacterium, assembly GCA_963709045.1. Taxonomy (GTDB): domain Bacteria; phylum Acidobacteriota; class Terriglobia; order Terriglobales; family Acidobacteriaceae; genus Bog-257. The sequence continues at coordinate 358,597 of CAVPUX010000002.1, forward strand.
GCCGCTGCGCATCGTGATGGATGCCAAGCCGGACATCCTCAATCACAATACCGAGACGGTGCCTCGCCTGTATCGCGTTGCCCGCTCCGGTGCGCGTTACGAGCGCACCTTGCGTCTGCTGCAGCGTGCCAAGGAAATGAATCCTGCGATTCCAACTAAGAGCGGTGTGATGGTTGGTCTGGGCGAGAGTACCGACGAATTGCTCGAAGTGTTTCGCGATCTCGCGGCCCACAACGTGGACATCCTCACCATCGGCCAGTATTTGCGGCCTTCGAAGGACCACCTCCCCGTCGCGCGGTTGTACACACCCGACGAGTTTCGTTTCCTCAAAGAAGAATCGCTGAAGATGGGGTTTCGCCATGTCGAGTCCGGGCCGCTGGTGCGCTCCAGTTATCACGCCGACGAGCAGGCCGACGGCGGCACGCGGAGCACGTAGGGCCTAAGCGCATCAATCTAATCAAGTAGTACTTAGTGCAATTATTCCTACCGTATCTCCCCAGTATTACTTGGAGTACAATCTACTATCATGAGCAACATAGAATACTCGGCCGTAAACGCCAAAGGCCAAGTTGTCATTCCCGCCGATATCCGCGAACGTCTTGACATCAAGCAAGGCACGAAGATCGCCTTCGTCGAGGAACAAGGGCGGCTGTTCCTCCAACCTGTTACCGACGGCTTCATTGAAAGTATGCGCGGCAGCCTGGCCAAGCGAGGCATGCCGGCGAAGTTGGAACGTTCGCGAGACCGGGAATTTGCATGAAGGGTCACGTGCTGGATGCTAACGCCCTCTATCGTTTCCTGATGGACCAGCCGGGGGCAGACCTCGTCGAGGACTTGTTTAAGCGGGCACGCGATTCCAAGACTACGCTGTTGATGTCCGTCATCAATTGGGGAGAAGTTTATTACAACATTGCCATGAAGAGGGGAATCCCGGAAGCACAAACATTCATGGCGGAGGTCCGCCTGCTGCCCTTGAGCGTGGTAAGTGCAGATGAGCCGGTCACCGAGGCCGCAGCCAAGTTTAAGGCCGGTTATGGGCTACCATATGCGGATTGTTTCGCCGCAGCGATCACCGGGAAGGCCAACATCCTTGTTACCGCCGACGTGAAGGACTTTAAGAAAGTGCCATGGTTGCAGATCTTATCATTACCGCAACACAAGCCTTAGAGCAGCGCTCATTGGGTAAGCCTATTCCGCAACGAATTGCTTTAACTTTCTGAGCAGCGATTCCGGCGCTTGCACATCAAGTTCAACGTTCCCATCGCGATATTCACGCGCAACAATAACCGCCTTGGCGTCAAGCGCTGCCAGCGCTTTGCCTTCCGACTGAGGCACTCGCATGTGGACCCGGCGCACCGGATCTTCGGCAATGAGTTCGTCGATGCGCTGTAGTAATCTTTCCAGCCCGAGTCCTTTTGTGGCCGAGACGTGGATCACACTCTTCGTGTCACGCAGGCTCTCTTGTTTCTTTTCCGGCAGCAAATCGACCTTGTTCATCACATAGATTCGCAGCTTGTCCTGTGATTCCAGCTCGCGCAGCACTTCTTCGACCTGCTCTTGCTGCTCCGCCGCCGTGGGACTGGTCACGTCGGACACGTGCAGCAGCAAAGACGCCCGCTGCACTTCTTCCAAGGTTGCGCGAAACGCCGAAACCAGCGTGTGTGGCAGGTTTCGGATGAATCCCACAGTGTCGGACAGCAAGACCTGCCGCCGTGAAGGCAGCGTCACGCTACGCAGGGTGGGATCAAGCGTGGCGAACATCCGCCCACTCTCCAGCACGCCGGCCTGGGTGAGCGCGTTGAAGAGACTCGATTTCCCCGCATTGGTATAGCCAACCAGCGCGACGGTCGCGATGGGAACAGACTCACGCCGCTGCCGCTGCTGCCCTCGAATGCGGCGAACATTTTCCAGCTGCTCTTTTACGTGGCGAATACGCCGGTAGATTTTTCGCCGATCCGTCTCCAGCTGGGTTTCACCAGGGCCACGGGTCCCGATGCCGCCGCCAAGCTGCGACATCTGCACGCCGCGTCCTGCAAGCCGCGGCAGCAAGTACTGCAGCTGCGCCAGTTCAACCTGGAGCTGTCCCTCACGGGTGCGGGCGTGACGGGCAAAGATGTCGAGGATGAGTTGGGTGCGATCGATCACCCGCAGGTCGAGCGCGCGCTCCAGGTTACGCTGCTGCGATGGGCTCAGTTCGTGATCGAAGATGACCAGATCGGGCGAACTGGAGGCTACGGCGCCTTGCAGCTCCTCCAGCTTTCCGCTGCCGATCAGGGTTGCTGGATCCGGCTTTTGGCGACGCTGCAAGAATTCGCCGATGACGGCTGCGCCTGCGCTGGCAGTCAACTCGCGTAGCTCGGCCAGCGACTCGTCGGCCGAAAATCCACGAACCTCCGATGCATCCGGGTTCAGGTGGGCGGTGGCGGCGTTGCGCGCCACACGCGCGCTGGGCGGAATCATTCCGGTGGGTTCCTGCCGGGAACGAGAAGCGGGAGAGTCTTCGGCAGCCGATTGACGGCCTTTCGACGAATCAGTTTTCGCGTTGCGCTCGCCTGCCCGAGACGAGAATTCCACTCCCACGAGGAAGGCTCGTTCCGGCCGGCTCTGTCCGGTTTGCCAAGAGCGGCCATTCGCTCTGAAGTTCATTCCACCCGCGCGAGAAATAGATCAGCCCTCAGAAGTTGTGGTTGTGTCCGCGGTTTCTGTATCCGGCGGACTGACTGGCTCCGCTGGCGCACGGTGTTCAAAGTGACGTTCGGAATGCGCGGCATGGGCGGAACGCGACATCGCCACGGTAGAAATGGCGTGCTTGAAAATCAACTGCTCTTGGTTGTTGGTGTCTAACACAACAGAGTATTTATCAAAGGAGCGGATTCTGCCGGTCAGCTTGACTCCGCTGATCAGGTAGATGGTAACTACAAACTTATCTTTGCGGGCAGTGTTGAGAAACCCATCTTGTATGTTCTGTGCTGCCTTGTTTTCCATATGTCCCTCCCTGGCAACAATGCAAAAAACAGCACAGCCCCAGATTCGCCGGCCCCTCACGATTCCGGACCTGTAGAAATCGTCCGCAGCCGCTCATCCATATGACTACCAGGCTGCGGAAGCAATCATAAGCCACTTTACGATAAGGCGGCAGCGACGCGATTTCAACTACAACAAGCACAAGACCGTGTGATGTAGAATTCGCGCACATGCTCCCGGATGGGAGCGCGTGCTGGTTATTCCTTCGAAGCAGAGGTGACTCCGGATGGCAGTTTCGCTAGTGGCACTACTTTTCCCGCCGCAGATGCACTTCCCTGGCGGCGAGCAAACCGGCTTGATTGTCGTTCGCTGGATCCATTTCGTCGCCGGAATCACTTGGATTGGCCTGTTGTACTTCTTCAATCTGGTAGGCATGCCATTCCTGCAGGAGCTCGACGCCAAATCCCGAGGAACCGTTATCCCCAAGCTTATGCCGCGGGCGCTGTGGTGGTTTCGATGGAGCGCGGTGCTAACCGTTTTAGCCGGTATCGCCTACTGGATGCACATCGTAGCAAACGACGCTCGGAACGCGGTGGCTCAGGGAGAACCGGCTTCTACCGGGATGATGTTCGGTTGCTTCTTTGGGCTCTGGACGTTGGCGTTCGTGGTGGAGATGGGGGCGCTCATGTCTCCGGCCGAGGTGCTCAGGAAGGGCCCCGTGCTGGGTGTCATCGTTGCAGTCGCGATCGTCGCGGCAGCGTACATTTTTGTCGGATTGAATCAGCATGGCTGGGAGAGCAACCAGGCTCTGGCCATCGGCATTGGTGGCGGACTGGGCTGGTTTATGCTGTTGAACGTCTGGGGCGTCGTATGGCGGATGCAGAAGAAGCTGATCCGTTGGACCGAGGCCAATGCCAGCCAAGGGACGGCGATGCCGCCGGAGGCACTCAAAGTGGCCAGAATCTCGCTGCTTTGTACTCGCCTGAATTTCTGGTTGTCGTTCCCCATGTTGTTCTTCATGGGCGCATCCAGCCACTACATCATGTTTGGGGGAGGGTGAATAGCTTCTCAATCGTCATTAGCGACCCAAGACGGTCAGCACATTCATTGGATCAGTCTTCAGGGTCACTTGTCATAAGAGGCCGTTGTCGTTACGCGTGCCTTGGGACCAACGACGTGAGCTTCGGGAATGACCACCAGGCCGCCTCGCAGCCTCAGAGTGGACCAAGATAATCTGCTTCGCTTACCAACAGAATTAATGGCTGCCCGGTGATTTGCCTGGTGGCCTCCCAGTACCGCACCAGGATGGAGTACACCAGCAATCCGGTTTCGCCTTCGCCGAAAAGCAAGTATTCCAGCGACTGCTTCATCAGTGTGCGGCGTGTCAGGCCAAGCACCAGACTGATGGGATCCAGAAGTTCACTGAGGTAGGCGATCGAATTGGCAATCGCCACCGCCCCGAACGCCTCAATCACAATGTGATCGCCCTCCTCGAAGACCCGCAACCGCAGAGGAGCCAGGAACTCGCTGCGATTGTCCAAGAGGTTGACGTGCAGAAAGGCAAGCGGTCCTTCGACGCGGAAGCGCTTCCGCACCTTCTGCGCCAGTGATGCTCGGCGCTCCGGCGTCGCAATATGGTGCGGGACAAGGTTGACCTTCTTGCCCGCGATAGTCTTCCATACCTCGGCCGACGCCTGATCCTGAAAGACTGCTCTCGAGACCCTCATCTCCGTGGACCGCATGATGCGGCTCAACGCGCTGACCGTCAGCAGCAAGAAGATAAAGATGCTGGCAATGATGGCGCCATCGGGTCGTTCAAACACATTGGCGATAACCGTGTACACGAATACCGCCGTCACCAGCAGGAAGTAGAACGGAGGCAAGAATGTCACGGGTCTTCGCAGGCTCGACTCGCGCCACAGGGAAATCGTTACTGCCACCGCTGCCGACAACATCAACACCAGGACGCCAGTGGCATAGGCGCCCCCCTGCGCCGAAACCGAAGCTCGGAAAACCAGCGTGACTACGATGTCGATGGCCAGCAGCACCAAGACCAGGGGGCGTTGGTAGGCCACCCAGTTGGGGGCCATCCCGAAGCGCGGCAAGTAACGAGGTATCAGGTTGAGGAGCCCGGCCATGGCCGATGCTCCGGCGAACCACAAGATCAAAATGGTGGATAAGTCATAGACCGTACCGAAAGCATTTCCCAGATAGAGGTGGGCGAGATAGGCGATTGCCCGTCCGTCCGCAGGTCCTCCTATCTTGTAAGCGCTTTCGGGAATCAACGCGCCGGTGATAAAGCTGGAGAGTAGCAGCATAACGCTCATGAGCAGAGCCGCTGTGACTAGAAGTTTCCGTGTCGCCAAGATGCGGCCGGGGATTGTGTCCTCGGTCTTTCCCGGCTCGGTGCCCGAGACCAACGGCATTACCGAAACCCCGGTCTCGAATCCGCTCAGCCCTAACGCCAGCTTGGGAAACACCAGTGCCGAGGCGATGAAAACCGCAGTCCAATCGCCGTGCATGCTGAGCCCACCGTGCCAGTGGGAAAACAATTCCGGATGCTGCGAGATTTTCCAGCCGCACCACAACAACACGATCAAGTTCAGAACAAGGTAAGGAATGGCAACAACATCGGCGAGCCGGATAGCTTCGCGAAAGCCCATCATGAACACGACCGCCAGCAGCAACAAGAGGGTCAGTGTTACCCGCATCCGGGAGTCGCCGGCGAAAGGATGCAGATAGGGATTCGCGATAGCGTGGCGCGCTGCGTCCGCCGCAGATAACGTCATGGTGATGACAAAATCGGTTGCGGCAAATCCCAGCAGAACCAGAACCATGATCTTGCCGGTCCATCCGGGAAGCAAATTCTCCAGCAATGCGATGGATCCTTGTCCGGCGTAAGACCGTTTGGCTACAGCCGCATAAATTGGCACCGCGCCGAACAAGGTCACTGCAACCAGCACCGCCGTTGCAGGTAGGGCTAGCGCCCCGGCGGCAAGCAGTGCGATGCCGGGTTGGTAGCCCAAGGTGGAGAAGTAGTCGACGCCGGTTAGCCAGAGGACCTGATACCACGGATAGGTACGCTTCGGCCCCGGCGACGATCTCGACAGATCGTCCTGCGCGAAGAACCTGCCTAGCCGCCCCTTTGGAAGATCATTGGGCACAGGCAAACGGAGAACCATGTCGGTAGACGGCGGCGTGGTCATGGAATCCGAACGAGTCGCACCCGCTTCGGAAGTCCGATTGTAAGGGGGAATGGCCGGTGAGGCGAGATCATTGCGGTAACCGGGCAGAATTTAGAATGGCCCGGATAGTAATAGTTGGTTGCAAAGTGTTGCGTGTTATGATCCCCTTGTTTTCAATAAGAGCCGCAAGTTGGGCATCCGAACTGAAGAATGTCTGGTCTTCGTGGACGAACCATCCTCATACTCTGCGTGCTGGCTGCGGAAGGGCTCGCTTGCGCGCAACAGCCACCCTCTGCTCCCGACCATCCCTGGGATAGTTCGCTGGCGAAACAGCAACTAACAGTACCTCCGCGGCCCGCGCCCACCGCCATTTTGGATCCAGCCAAGGTGTACACGCTGTCCGAGCTGGTAAACATCGCCGAAGAGAACAATCCGGACACGCGTGTGGCTTGGCAGAACGCGAAGGCACGAGCCGCCGACCTGGGTATCGCCAAATCCACTCTGTATCCTACTTTGGCAGCTGTGGTGTTGGCGGGTACGACGCGAGAAAACATCTTCTTTGGCAGCTTCTTTGAGCGGCAGACGGTGGAGGCGTTCTCGCCGGTTTTGGCTCTCGATTACATTATTTTTGATTTTGGCCGGCGCTCGGAGGAGATATCCATCAGCCGGAACAATCTTCTGGCTGCCAACTTCCAGTTCAACGACACCCATCGCAGGGTCATCTTTGGCGTAATGCAGGCTTATTACCGCCTGCTCGATACCAAAGGGCTGCAGGAAGCTGCCGAGGCGAACTTGAAGAACGCTCAGACCGTGGACCAGGCGGCCGAGGCGCGGCTGCACTTGGGACTGGCAACGTTGCCCGACGTTCTGGAAGCCCGCAGCGCGGCCGCGCAAGCCGATTACAATCTACAGGCGGCCATCGGCGCGACAGAGATTGCCCATGGCGATCTGGCGACCGCGCTTGGTATCTCGCCGACCGTGGAGTTTCAGGTGGAGAGTATCCAGACGATCAAATGCCGGATACAATCGGCGACACCGTGGAGACTTCCATCGACAAGGCGCTGGCGCAGCGTCCCGATCTATTGCAACGCGTGGCGGACCTGCGGGCCACGAGTGCCGAAGTGAAAGAGACGCAGCGGGATTTCTTTCCCACGTTGAGCATAGACGGCAACGCTGGCATCGCCCGCTCCTATGGACAACAGGGGCAAATGCCGGGAGTATATTCTCCTACCATAAATCCCTGGAACGCGCAGCTCACGCTGTCTTGGACGTTGTTTGATGGACTGGCGAGAGAAAAGCGCCTGCAGCGGGCGCAAGCGGATCAAAAACAAGCTGCCGCGACGGTAGACTCGATCCGTGATCAGGTGGAGAACCAGGTCTGGTCCGCTTATTCAACAGCGATCACCGCCCTTCGTCAACAGAAGGCGGCAGCGGCGCTGCTGGAAGCGGCGACGGAGTCGTACAACGCTGCCCTGGAATCGTACAACTACGGCGTACGAAGTCAGATCGATGTAGTTTCGGCGCAACGTACCCTGGCGGACGCGCGCACCGCGGACGTTACCGCACGGACTCAACTTCTAACCGGATTGGCGGCCCTGTCTTACCAAACTGGCGATCTACTGTATGCGAAAACACCATAAATCGGGAACAGCATTGAAGCTCATTACGAATCCAGGCAAGTTTCGCCTGTTTGCAATTGCCGCGATTGGGGCGGCTATCCTGACGACCGCGGGATGCTCCCGGGCACCGACTTTCAATATTCTGGGGTCATTTTTTCCGGCTTGGATTCTCTGCGGAGTTATCGGCATAGTGCTCACCGTAGGGGTGCGGCTGCTGTTTGTGCGCGCGAACTTCGAGAAGGAGCTTTCCCCTCTGATTCTCGTCTATCCCTGTTTGGCTTTGTTCTTCACGTTTACGACGTGGTTACTGTTCTTTAGCTGAATTGCGAGGAATACCATGCCCGATAGCGACGCTCCAGTTCAGCGCAGACTTCTGGGGAAGTTTGTGAGCATGGCGATTATCGCTGCCGCGCTGATCACCTGCGCGTTGGTCATCAGCGAGACAACGCTCTATCCCCGCACCGACGACGCCGAGGTATTCGCCAATTTCATTGGTATCGCGCCGCAGGTCGACGGACCCATCACGACGCTGGCAGTGCAGGACAATGCCTTCGTCAAGCAGGGCGGTCTGTTGTTCGAGATTGATCCTCGTCCGTATCAATACGCCTTGGAAAAAGCGCGCTCCGACCTGAGCACGCTGGAAGGCCAGATCGTTGACGAGACTAGGACCATCGCATCGCAACAAAGTGCGGTAGGCGCCGCCAAGGCATACACGGACAGTGCCGCCGCGAATGTCAGTCGCGCGGCATCGACGGTCAACGAAGCGCAGGCGAATGTCGCCAGCGCTAAAGCCGCGCTGGACCGGGCGCAGGCGGAATATCAATATACGTCGAACAATTTTCATCGTATTGAGCCGTTGCTAGCCAAACAGTTCGTCACCGTCGACCAAGTGGACGAAGCGCGCACGGCGGTAACTGCGCGCCAGCAGGCCGTCGATCAAGCACGCTCGCAGGTGGCGCTGGCAGAGGCGCAGGTGCTATCCGCCAAAGCACAGTACGACCAAGCGAAAGCCGTAATGCTGCAAAGCCATTCGCAGTTGGCGCAATCACAGCACAGCGTCCTGACGCTCGAGCCGCTAACCGCGCAGCGCGAGGGCAAAGCCGCCGTCATCCGCGACGCCGAATACAACCTGAACAATTGCCGCGTCTACGCTCCTTTCGATGCCAGAGTTACCAACCTGACGATCTCGCAAGGCGCTTACGCCCACACCGGTCAGCAGGTGTTTACCCTGATCGACACCCGAGTGTGGTGGGCGGTCGCAAACTTTCGCGAAACTCAACTGAGACGTGTGAAGCCGGGAATGCACGCTGACGTGTACGTGCTTTCGCGCCCCGGTGTGCGCTACGACGGAGTGGTGGACAGTGTTGGATTCGGAGTGCAGCCGGACGCAACCCTGGTGGGCACCTTCGGGCCCGGCCTGCCCGATGTGCAACGCTCCCTGAACTGGGTGCACCTGGCTACCCGCTATCCGGTGCGGGTGCGCATCGAGGCTCCTGAGACAGAACCCTTCCGGCTGAGTGAATCGGCGGTGGTCGTCATCCGGCGCAGTTCGTCCGGCAGGGCGCAATAGCGATGTCGGCCCGGGATGAAGCGCTACCGACGGTCGTTCACTCGCGCACGCTCGACAGCGCTGGGACCTGGTTCTGGCAGTTTCTCAAGACCGAGCTTTCTCCCTATCCGGGCCGCGCCTGGGTTGTGGGGCGCATGGTCATATCAGCCAGCATCGTGATGCTGCTGGTCATGACCTTCCAAATCCCCAATGGCTTTCTGGGGGCAATCTACACGCTCTTTCTGAGCCGCGAAAATCCGAATGTAACCTTGGTCGCCGGGATCCGGACCACGATTGTCTATTGCGTCGCCGGGGTTTATACGATTGTCGGCGTCATGACCCTGATCGATGATCCGTTGACTCATTTTCTATGGATCGTGATCTCGCTTTTTATCGCCTTTTACGTGATCAGTATTCTTCCGGATTATTTCACCGCCATCGGCTTCGGCTTCACGGTTGCGGGTGCAATTCCCCTGTGGGACCAGACAACGCTCACCGTCAATGTGCGCACCGAGCATACGCTATGGATCGGTTTTTCGGTGGTGATTGGAACGGCGGTCACGGTCCTCGTGGAATACGTTTTTCGCCGGGTGCGTCCCATAACCGATCTTAGCCTGGGTATCGAGACCAGGCTCCAAGCCGTCCAAGACCTATTGCGACAGATCGCTGCCGGACAGCAGACGTTCAAGTTTAAGAAAGAGATTACGCTTTATTCAAGTGTGGGCACGTCGCGATTGCGCCGCATGTTGGTGCGCTCGGGGTACGCACCACAGTTCGTCGCCCAGATGAACACAGCCGTCGCCCTGCTGGGCCGACTGATGGATCTTGCCGCTAGTTTACAGATTGCCCGCTCCGTCCAATTTTCCGTGGCCAGCGAAAAAGATCGCGAGCGCTGCCTTGTTCTTGCCGATAAGATCTCCAACCTTCGCGACGATCTCAAACAACGCCGCACCCCGCGACTGGTCGAAATTCCCACGCAGACGCAGCCTTCGGAACTGCCGCTTCTGCCGGAAATGGAGAGAACGGTCGCGTTGATACCGCATGCATTCTCCAGTTCGGATGGTTCAAGCGGCTTGCCGGGCGCGGTTACCTTGAAAGATGACAGGCAACCGCTGCTGGTGCCGGATGCATTCAGCAGTCCTCGGCACCTTAAGTTCGCCTTGCGGGGAATGGCAGCCTCCACGGCGGCCTATCTCATCTACACGGCGATCGATTGGCCGGGTCTGAGTACTGCGGTGGCAACCTGCGTAATTACCGCGATGTCGACGATTGGCGCCTCGCGGCAAAAGCAGTTTTTACGGCTGGCGGGGGCGATGATCGGCGGCTTTGGTTTTGGAATGGGCGCGCAGGTCTTTGTGCTCCCGTACCTCAATTCCATTGCCGGGTTCACCGTGCTGTTTGCCATCGTCACTGCGATTTCGGCGTGGATCTCGACGGCCACGCCGCGCCTCTCGTATCTAGGCGTACAACTAGCGCTGGCTTTTTATCTGATCAATTTGCAGGAATTTACAATCCAGACCTCGCTGGCCGTTGCCCGTGACCGAGTGGTTGGGGTGCTGCTCGGCCTAATGTGCATGTGGCTGATCTTCGATCGCCTGTGGGTAAAGGACGCCCTGCAGGAAATGGAAGAAGCTTTTGGCCGCAATTTGCAAATGCTGTCTGAACTCATGGAGGAGCCGTGGAAAGACGATCCCAAGACAGCGACCGTGCGACTCCTTCAGCTTCGCGATCAGATCAACAATGGATTCAACGCGGTGAAGGCGCAGTCGGATGCGGTTCTTTTCGAGTTTGGCCCGACGCGCGCCCGCAAGCTACAAATCCGCGATGACATCCGACGCTGGCAGCCCACGCTGGGCACTTTGTTGCAGGTGCAAATTACGTATGCGCAATACCTACTGGAAACGCGCTCGGACACGCTGCCACCGCCGATCGTAGCAGCGGAGCTTGCGTTCCAAAAAAATATGGCCCTGGTAATGCGCGCGATAGCTGACGAAATCAGCCGAAAACCTTTCCGCCCAGTTACTGACGTTCAGGAGTCGGCCACGAAGCTACGGCAGGAAATTCAAAAGCACTTTGGCTCCCCGCTTCCTCCACGGCCGGCGGACGTGATCACCCTTACCCAAAACCTGGCATCGATTCTGGCTCCGCTCTACCTCGACATCCATGCGGCATTCGCCACTTTCAATAGGTCATAATTGAACTTGGAGGAGGGTTTCCGCGCGCCTTTCTATCTGTTTAGCTGAAGCATGTTTGCCGATGCTGCGCTTTTCCGGCTCAGCCGAAGGTCGAGTAAATGCCAGATGTATCCATGACTGTGACGCCACTTCAGACTGCCGACGCCAACCGGCAATCCGCTATAGAATTGAACCTTCGCTATGCCATCGACTTCGCCGCAATCGCTAATTAATTCAGGTTCGGCCCTCCAGCGCGATCCCGTCCCTATGCTTGACCTCACTCGTCAGTACGAGACCATCAAGGACGACGTTCACGCAGCGATTGAACGTGTACTGACTAGCCAGCACTTCATCGGTGGCCCGGAAGTTGACGGCTTCGAGCGAGAGTCGGCAAATTATCTGGGAGTGACCGCAAGCGTTGGCTGTGCATCCGGTACTGACGCATTGTGGCTGGCGCTGCAGGCTGCCGGTGTCGGACCTGCGGCGTGCGTAATCACAACTCCATTCAGCTTCTTCGCTTCGGTGAGTTCGATTGTGCGCTGTGGCGCCACGCCGGTGATGGCGGACATCGATCCGGCTACACTGAATCTTGACCCCGACGCGACGGAGAGAGCGCTGCAGCGCGGGCGCTCGCACAAGCTCCGCGCGGTGATGCCGGTGCACCTCTACGGGCAGTGCGCCAATATGGACAAGTTTGACCGCATCGTCGAGCAGCACGACGCCATTCTGGTCGAAGATGCCGCGCAGGGTTTTGGCGCGAAGTGGCGCGACAGGAAAGCAGGCGCGCTGGGGAAGGCCGCGGCTTTCAGCTTTTATCCCACCAAGAACCTGAGCACCTACGGCGATGGCGGATGCGTCACCACCAATGACGAGAGACTGGCGGACCAGGTTCGGCGCTTACGTAATCACGGAAGCCGTCAGCGCTACTATCACGAAGAGATCGGATGGAACAGCCGCCTCGATGCGATGCAGGCTGCGGTACTTCGGGTGAAGCTTAAGCATATTGACGACTGGAACCAGGCGCGCCGGATGCTGGCTTGCCGCTATCACGGCATGTTCGCCGGTTCCGGCCTGGTCCGGGGTGACGCGCAATCGGTCAGTGCGAAAGCGCCAATTGCGCTGCTGGCTCACGCATGCCAGAGGCTTATCACATTTATCACCAGTACGTGGTGCGGGCTTTTCGACGGGATGAATTACGGGCCTTCTTGACCCAGCAGGGCATCGGCACGGAAATCTACTATCCCGTTCCCTTGCACTTGCAAGAATGCTTCGCTTACCTCGGATACAAATCGAGCGATCTACCGGAGTCGGAGCGTGCGTCAAGAGAAGTGCTGGCGCTACCCATGTTCCCCGAACTGCGCGAGGACGAGCAGCAACGCGTAGTGGCCGCTATCGCCGAGTTTTACAGCCGATAGCTCAACCTGGGAGCTCTCACTTGTGCTTGTGGTGCGGGTGCGCAGGCAATCCCTGCTTCTTACGCTGTGCATAATATGCAGCTAAGGCGGCCTCGTGCTTGGCCTTTTCCGCCGCCTCTTCTTCCGGGGTCAGCACACGTCGCACAATAGGACCGTTCAATTTGTAGGTAACATCCACCATCTGCCCGTCGTCATTTTTCTTACGGATGGTGAAGGTTGGCAGGTCGCCTTCCTTGCCGAAATCCTGATGACCCGTCTTCACCGGAAAGTAGCCTTCAAGATTGCGTTCACGATAAGCGGTCTCATAGCGATGCTTCGCCCGGTTCCTGGTGAAGATGCGAATCTGATTAAAGTCCCATGGAAGTCCATCCTTGGGCTCGTTTAACAGCACCAGGTACTGCGGCACCTGTTTGACTGCTTGGTTTTCTTTGTCTTCCTCCTGTACGGTGTTGAGCACGAAGTAGCCCATGATGCGCTGGCCTTCGGCGTATTGCGCAACGTCCAAAGGAATGTCGAGGTCGATCATGCGGAGCAGAACCCAGCCGATGTGCCCGGCCGAGTTGCGCACCAGATACCAGTCTTCCATCACGGGCTTCGGAGGCTGCAGCGGCTTGTTGGAGAGGCCGGCTGTCGGTGATGCCTTGGCAGAAGCAGGAGGTTTGACTGACGCCGGCGCGGTCTTGGGTTGCGGTTGCGTCGTCGCGGAACTCTTCGAATTTAACGTTGCGCTTAGTGCTGCAGCCTTCGGAGGATTCTTCTCCGACGTGGCGCGCTTCAGGATGTCAACCTTCTCTCCGTCCTTGAGTTGATAGAGGTGCTCTCCATCGCGCGAGGGAGTCACGTGCATGTTGAGTTCAGAGCGCGCCGTTCCGTGAGCTTGCACTTCCTGGTTGGCATTGTCGCTGGCCAGCTTCTGGAAGGCATCGTAAATATCCTGGGGAACCAGGCTGCGTTCCTCGATCCAACCTTCCTGTCCGCTGTCGGTTCGCACCCGCAGGAAACGCCGCTGCTTCTCCAGTACTTCTACGCGGTCCCCGCTATGTACCGTGCCGATCTTGTTGTACATGGTGGCCACGCGGTCGCGCAGGCTGGTTTCCTGCGCCGAGACGTACATGTACTCGTGCTTGGCTAGGGCCCCGCGCTTGCAGGCGGAGCTCAGGGCAACCAAAACGAGCGCGAGAGCAAACAGCGAAATGCGAATGTAATGAGAAGGGAGAGATTTCACCGGCAGCACAGAACACTATAAACCAGTGGCTAGGGGCCAGTGGTGAGTGGCTAGTTGCAAGCCTGATACGCCAAGGTTCTTTACCACGGAGGACACGGAGCGCACGGAGAGGTAATTGTCTTCTCCGTGCGTTTGTGGTGCAGCCTGTGATCCATCGCTACCAGACCCGGCAAGCTGGCTTGCGGATCATGGGCGCGTCGGGTTTACAGCTGTATGCCCTCTGGAATTCGGGCATGTTTCCGACCACGCCATTGACACGGAATTTTCCCGGCGAGTGCTCATTAACCCCCGCCATCATACGTGCGTACTCAGGGCGCTCATTCTCGCACCAGATCTGGCCCCAGCCAACGAACAGACGCTGCTCGGGGGTGAAGCCGTCAATCGACTTTTGCGGCGCATTGCTCAGCACATCCAACAAGGCCATGTCGGCAATGCGAAGGCCGCCGTTGTCGGCGGTATTTTCGCCCAGCGTCAACTGTCCGCGAACGTGAACGTCATCCACCGCAATGAAGCTGTCATATTCCTGAACGAAGCACCCTTCCAACTTATCGAACTGCTCACGGTCTTTCGCGGTCCACCAGTTACGGAGGTTTCCCTGGGCATCAAACTGGCTGCCCTGGTCGTCGAAGCCGTGCGTAAGCTCGTGGCCAATGACAGCGCCAATCGCCCCGAAGTTCACCGCATCGTCGACTTTCGGATCATAGAACGGTGGCTGCAAAATTCCGGCGGGAAAGTTAATGTTATTCTCCTGCCAATTGTAGTAAGCATTGACCGTGGGTGGCGTCATCTCCCATTCGTTGCGGTCCACCGCCTTGCCAATCTTATTCAGCTGCCGTTTGAACTCGAATTGATTGGCCCGCAGCCCATTGCCCAGAGCGTCACCGCGAACGACGGTCAGCGTACTGTAATCGCGCCATTTGTCGGGATAGCCGATCTTGTTCTCAATGTGCGCCAACTTGTCGAGAGCCTGCTTCTTGGTGTCGTCGGTCATCCACGACAACTCGGTGATGTCGGTTTTGAGCGCAGCCTCCAGCTCATGAACCATCTTCAGAGTGGCGGCCTTGCTTTCCGGAGGAAACGCTTCTGCTACGTAAGCCTTGCCCAACGCCTCGCCCAAGTCTGAGTTGGTGAACTGCACGCAACGTTTCCAGCGGGGACGAATCTCTTTCGCTCCGGTAAGGATTTTTCCATAGAAAGCGAAGTTTTCGTTCACAAACGCCGTTGGCAGCAGCTGTGCGGCGTGATGTACCGTCTGCCAGCGAAGGTAAGTCTTGATGTCATCGAGATTGCTGGTCGCAACCAATTGGTTCATGCCCTTCACGAAATCGGGCACGGAAACGTCGAGGCTATCGAAGCTGGGACTGGAAACCGCAACGAAATACTCTTTCCAGGTAAAAGCGGGACTCAGCTGCTGAAGCTGAGCGGTGGTCATCTTGTGATAAACCTTGTTGGGATCGCGCCGCTCGACTCGATCCATTGCGGCCTTCGCTAGCTCGGTTTCGATGTTGAGGACGGTCTTGGCATCGGCGGCCGCCTTCTCCGGCGACTCACCCAGCAACTGGAACATGTTGGTCACGTGCTGGACATACTGATTGCGCAGTTCGACTGATTTCGCGTCTGTCTTCAGGTAGTAGTCGCGGTCGGGAAGGCCCAGGCCACCCTGGTCGGTCCCCGCAATTTCCATCATGGAGTCTTTCGCGTCGGGCTCCGAGCCAAAATCAAACAGCACTCGCACCCCGTTGTTGTGCAGCTCGCCGACCAGCGCGGGCAGCTGCGACTTGTCCTGGAGCGCGGCGATGCGATCCATCGCCGTCTTGAGCGGGGCCGTGCCCTTGGCATCAATGCCGGCCTCATCCATGCATGAGTAGTAATAGTCGCCGATCTTCTGGTCGTTCGAGGAACGGCTGGCATTGTCGGTTGACGTCTTCTCCAGGATGTTGCGCAAGATCAACTGATTGCGTTCGTGCAGCTCGTTGAAGCGTCCCCACGCAGGCTGGTCGGCAGGGATGGGATTGTTCTTGATCCAGTTGCCGCAGGCGTACTGATAGAAATCGACACAAGGGTCGACGGTCTTGTCCATCGCATTCATGTCGAAGCTGGGGACATTTTTAATTGCCGCAGTGGAGGAGGACGTGCCTTGCGCCTGCGCGGCGATTCCAGCGAGCAGCAGGAGGCAAGCTATGAAATAGAGATATCGCATGTATGACCTCGTCTTAAAGTAAGAACTGAAACCTGTGCTACCAGACCCTGCAGGCTTTCTCGCTCACCATCGGCTGACCCACCTTACAACCAAACGCTTCCTGGAAGGCGGCTGAGTTTTGCACCGCTCCATTCACGCGCCAGCGTCCCGGCGAATGCGGATCGGTGATGGCCAGCACCCTCGCCTGCTGCTCGGTCACGTTCTGGCACCAGATCTGGCCATACGACAGAAAGAAGCGCTGCTGCGGGGTGTAACCGTCGATAGGCTTTACCGGCGTGTTGCCGATGATATTGGTCAGCGCCATGTAAGCCAGCTTGAGCCCGCCGTTGTCAGCAGTGTTCTCGCCGAGGGTCAGTTTGCCGTTGAGATGCACTTCGCCTTTGTCGTCTTTAACCGCGACGAAGCTGGAATATTCATCGGCGGTGCAGCTGGCGCGTTCTTCGAAGGCCTTGGCGTCCGCCGGAGTCCACCAATCTTTCAGGTTGCCCTGAGCATCGTACTTGCGGCCCTGATCGTCGAAGCCGTGCGTCAACTCGTGGCCGATCACAACTCCGATGCCGCCAAAATTCACCGCGTCGTCCATGTCCATGCCGTAGAAGGGCGGCTGCAGAATGCCGGCCGGAAAGTTGATGTCGTTCATCGGCGGACGGTAATAGGCGTTCACCGTCGGCGGGGTCATGGTCCAGTCTTTGCGGTCGGTCGGCTTCTCCATCTTGTTGTACTGGCGATGTGTCTCGAAGGCGGCTGCGCGCGTCGCGTTGCCAGCATAATCATCGCGCTTGACGATTACCGTGCTGTAATCGCGCCAGGTGTCGGGATACCCAATGTTGTTGACGATGGCTGTCAGCTTCAGATACGCCTGCTGCTTGGTTGTATCCGACATCCACGGCAACTGGCCGATGTCGGTATGCATGGCCTGCTCAATGGCCTGCACCATCTTGACGGTGCGTGCCTTATTGTCTGGCCCGAATACCTTGTCCACATAGAGCTGACCCAGAGCCATGCCGAGGTTGCGGTCGGTGGAACGGATGCAGCGTTTCCAGCGCGGCTCAATCTCTTTCTGTCCAGCCATGTATTTGCGGTTGAACTGGAAGTCTTCGTCCACAAACGCCGCGGTGAGCAGTGGAGCGTAGACATCCAAGGTGCGCCAGCGGAGATAGGTTTTCCAATCGTCAAGCGCGACTGCATTGAGCTGCTCGTTCACATCCTTGAAGAAATCGGGGTTGCCGACATTGAGGCTGGTGAACTTAGGCGATCCGTTATCGGCGAAATACTGCGTCAGGTCGAAGTTCGGCGCCAGAGCAACGATCTGCGTCGTCTGCATCATGTGATCGCGCTTCTTCGGGATCGCGGCGTTCGGTGCGGTCCATTGCGGCCTTCGCCAGCCCAGTCTCGACCGCGAGCACAGTCTTGGCTTCGGCGGCAGCAACGTCCGGCTTATCGCCTGCCAGCTCGAACATCTTCTGCACATGCTCCTGATACTTTTGCCGCGTCTCCACCGACTTGGCATCGTCCTTGAGGTAGTAGTCGCGGTCAGGCAGGGTGATTCCGCCCTGGTCCAGGTTCGGAATGGTCACACTGGAATCGTGCATGTCGGGCATCGGGTAAAAGCTGAACAGCGCCGTGATGCCATTGCGATGCATGTAGGCGACCTGCGGAATGATCTCCTGTTTTGTCTTGATCGACGCGATACGTTCCATCTCAGACTGCAACGGTGCTGTGCCTTTTTTCTCGATCGCGCTCTCGTCCATGCACGCGGCGTAATAGTCGCCAACTTTCTGCTGGATGGCGCTGTGCTTCCCGGGCGCCTGTGCCTGGTCGACGAGTCGCGCAGGATGTAGAGATTGTGCTCGTCCAGCTCGTTGAAGCGACCCCATCGTGTCTTGTCCGCCGGAATGGGATTGTTCTTCATCCAGTTTCCGCACGAGTATTGGTAGAAATCCACGCAGGGATCGACGGTCTTGTCGATGGCTGTCAGATCGAAGTTGGGAATTTGCTTGGGGGTCTCAGCAGTTGATGTGGTTGAAGGTGACGTCTGGGCCACGGAAAATACCGCCGCCAGCAGGAGCGGAAAAATACAAAGATCGCGAATGCGCATGATGGCCTCGAAAGTGTGGTGTCGCCCCATTGCGCGTCAGGGCTTACCAGGCGTAGCAATGGGGCTGGGACGAGGTGCATCCCGGGGAGACGAGATGGGCGCGGTCTCCACACAAACACTACTACAACGGCGGTTAGCCTGGGAAATTAGTGCCAGGTGAGCCGGAATAAAGCGGCCATAGTCTCAGAAGAGCTTCAGGTGGATGGTCAGATATTTCTTGGGATCCTGGCGGACCGCTTTGATGAGGTTGCGCGTTTCCACCAGCAGGTCATTGGCATTGTTGTATAGAGCAGGATCCTTCAGGAATTTGCCGGCGGTGCCTTCGCCCTTGTCGAGCCGGTCAGCGATGCTGTTCAGGCGAGTGATGGTGCTGTCGATCTTGTTCGCCAGCGCTTCGTCCTTGGCCAGCCTGCCCAGCGTGCCTTTGCCGGCATTGATACCGGTAATAAGCTCGTTGGACTGAGCGACAGCTTTGTTGGCATTGTCATAAAGAGTCGGATCTTTGAGGAACTTACCGATCGTTCCCTGCCCGCTGTTGACCTCATCGACGATCTTATTGACGTTGTCGATGGCGGCATTGGCCTTGTTATAGAGTTCGTCACTGTTGATGAGCTTGCCGATGGTTCCGTTTGGCGAGTTGACCTGGCTGACGACCTACTGCAATTGGGTCAGCATGTCGTTAGCCCGATTGAACAGCGAGGGATCGTAGATGACCTTGCCGATGGAGCCTTGGCCGCTCTGAATGTAGGACAGTATGCTATCCAGCCGTTTCACCAGAGTGTCAACGTTTTGCAGCGTTCCCTGGCTGGCGCGCACCACGTCCTGCAGTTGCGGCACATCCTTGGTGGGCAGCTCATCGCCGGTTTGCATGGGCCCGCCTTTGGCCTCACGACAATCCATGTCCACAAAGACCTCACCCAGCACACCGGCCGTGGTCAGCTGGACCTGGCAGCCCGTGTTCATGGTGTCTTCGTACTTGGTGGTGATTTTCATGGTGACTTCCACCGGCGCCAGGACGCGCTTGGGATCGGAAACTACGCGGATCCCGGTGACATTGCCAATGTCGACGCCCTCCAGGCGCACAGGAGCGCCAACCCGCAGGCCGCCGGCGTTGTCCACGTAAGCACGAATCAGGATTTTCTTAGTGAAGAGACCGGTGGTGCCGGTCATGACGAAGATAAGAACGGCGAGGGTAATGAGCGCAACAAGTACGGTCAGTCCAACCCGAAGCTGCGACCATTTCACCTGTTTTTCGCTTGGCACGTTCTACCGATCGCCCCTTAGACACGCGTGCCGCCAACCACCCCATAAAACGCAAACTCGGCGTTCGTCGGGGACCCCGGTCACCACGGCAATCGCTGCCGATTGCACTCCTGCAAGCTCCCGATCATAACATGGCAGCCGCGAGCGCCATGATATGGCCGTACCACTTTCCGTACATTTCCTACTTCTTGGCGAGGCCTTCCTGCCTTCTTCCGAATCGCGCGATGAATGAGCGCTACAGCTCAAGTTCCGCCCGAATCATGTTGTCCTCCAGGTTGGAGAACATCTTGAATCCGTGCTTGACGCACAGGGCTCTCATCTCACGGTTCTCCGGAAGCATGTTGGAGACGACCAGCTTGAGCTTTTCGCTCGCGGGCAAAGTCGATCAGGCGGCGGTACAACTCCGTTCCCAGGCCTTTATGCTGGGCGGCATCGGTCGCCACAGCGGCGAGTTCTGCTTCGTCCCGCCCATGCAACTTGCTAAGCCGGCCAACCGCCAGGATCTCAGTTTCACCCGCCTCATCCTTGCGTTCGGCCACCAGCGCCATCTCGCGGTTGTAATCGATGAAACAAGTGCGGGTTAAGCGCTCGTGGGCGGTGCGCTGGGTCAGCTTCAACGGCTGGAAGTATCGCAGATACACGCTCCTCTCCGAGAGCTTCTTGTGGAACTCGATCATCATCGGCTCGTCTTCCGGGCGGATCGGCCGGATAATCACATCCTTCCCGTCCTTCATCTTCCAGGGGCCCACCAAATGAATCGGATAGGGACGGATGGCAGTGGTGGGTAGCTTGTCTTCCTTCATATCCAGACCGTGAACCACCACGCGGGCATCCAGGGCGAGGATACGTTCCGGCGAAGCCAGCAGCGGGTTGATGTCAATCTCCTTGATCCAGGGCTGCTCGACCACAAGTTGGCTGAATCGCACCAGCAGGTCCTCCAGCGCTGCCGAGATCGACCGGTTGCGTCCGCGCACACCTTTTAGCGCTTTGAGAATGTTGGTCTGTTCCATCATGCGAAGGGCAAGCGTGGAATTCAAAGGCGGCAGTGCCAGAGCGCGGTCTCTGAAGACCTCGACC
Source organism: uncultured Acidobacteriaceae bacterium (assembly GCA_963709045.1). Taxonomy (GTDB): domain Bacteria; phylum Acidobacteriota; class Terriglobia; order Terriglobales; family Acidobacteriaceae; genus Bog-257. The sequence continues at coordinate 379,366 of CAVPUX010000002.1, forward strand.
AACTGTCCTCCGGTCCCAAACAGTATGACCGGGCCAAACTGTGCATCGAGGCTGCTGCCGACGATCAACTCGTAGCCATCGAGCTTCACCATGGGCTGGACGGTGACGCCCTGGAAGTGTTCGGCGCCAACTTTTTCGGTGACCGCCTGTTTGATGGCTTGGAATGCCGCCTTCACCGCGCTCGCATCGCGCAGGTTCAACTGCACTCCACCCACATCCGTCTTGTGCGTGATGGTCAGCGAGTACAGCTTCAGCACGATGGGATAGCCAATCTCCTCCGCAACCTGCAGCGCTTCCTGCTCGGTGATCGCTATCCGGGTATCGACGGTGGGAATGTCGTAGGCCTTGAGCAACTGCTTCGACTCGTACTCCGTCAGGATGGTACGGCCTGACTGCCGGACCTGCTGGATGATGTGCTCGGCTTTCCCGCGTTGCACGGCCGCGTCCTGATGCTGCGGCAATGCCGGAGTTTCATACAGCCCTTTCAGGTTGTAGGCGTACCGCCACATGTAGTTGAAGGCGCGCACCGCGCTGTCGGGAAACTGGAAGGTCGGAATGCCCGCCTGGTTCAGGATTTGCTCACCCGCCGCGACCTCCGCGCCGCCCATCCAACTCGCCAGCACCGGCTTGCCAAGGCCCTTGGCGTAGGGCTTCAGCTTCTCCGCGATCTGGGTCGGGTTAGTCATGTCCTGTGGGGTCAGTACCACCAGCATGCCGTCAATGCTGGGATCTTTGGCGGCGATCTCCAGCGATTTCGCATAACGCTCCGGCTCGGCGTCGCCCAGGATATCCACCGGGTTGTTGTGACTCCACTGCGACGGCAAGATCTGGTCAAAGGCCTTCATGGTTTCGGCGGACAATTCAGCCAGCTCGCCCCCGCCGGCGACCAACGCGTCGGTAGCCAGCACACCGGGACCACCTGCATTTGTCAGGATGCACAGCCTCTTGCCGCGGGGCCGCGGCTGCTTAGCCAACACGTCGGACATGAAGAAAATGTCGGCGATGCTGTTCACCCGCAGCACGCCGCTGCGGCGGAAGGCGGCATCCAGCACTTCGTCGCTGCCGGTGAGCGCTCCGGTATGGGAAGCCGCCGCTTTGGCGGCTGCAGCGGTGCGTCCCGCCTTGATCACAATGACCGGTTTGGTCAGCGAAACTTCGCGCGCGGCTGAGAGGAATGACCGCGCATCACCGATAGATTCCATGTAGATCACGATGCTATGCGTGCGCGAATCATTGCCGAAGTAATCCACTAAGTCGCCCCAATTTACGTCAAGCATGGAACCGATCGACACGAACGCGCTGAAGCCGACATTCTCGCGCAAGCTCCAGTCCAGCACGGCCGTGCAAAGCGCGCCGCTCTGGCTGATGAAGGCCACGTTTCCCGGCCGCGCGACGGTGTGGGCAAAGGTCGCATTGAAGCCGCGAACGGGATTCATGACTCCCAGGCAGTTGGGGCCAATAAGACGCATCTTGCCGCGAATGAGCTGCGAGATCTGACGCTCCAACTCCTTTCCGTGCTCGCCGTGCTCCTTGAAGCCGGCGGAAATCACGATGGCTGACGGGACGCCGAGCTCCACCGACTCGGCAATGAGGTCAGGAACGGTATCGGCTGGAGTCGTCACCACCACCAGGTCCACCCTGTCGGGGAGCTCTTTGACGCTGGGATAGGCCTTAATTCCCAGCACGTTGGGGCGCTTGGCATTTACCGGAAATACGGTACCCCCAAAGGGACTGCTTAACAGGTTCCAGAGCACGGAGCGGCCCACACTCCCGGCCCTTTCCGACGCGCCGATTACGGCGACGCTGCGGGGCAGAAACAAGGAGTCGAGGGGATGCGCTTCAGAACGGTAAACATCGGATGAAGGATCGGCCTTAAAGACGCCGGTATTTGCAGGTTTGGTAGCAGTCGAGGTCATTGTTTCCTCATGGTATGAAACTCCAGTTTAAGCCCTGAGGGATTGCATCAGGGTTCTCTCGTCGTAGAATTTCGTGATTCGGATCAGGGAATTTCCACTTCCGGGCCCATTATTCCCGATTCCGGAGTCGCGGTTGAACTCATAAACTGCGAGATTCCCCCGGCGTAGAACGCCATCTTTGCAGCAACGGTTGCTCTTAACTACCTCATTTGCCTGTCATTCCGGCAGAAAATGCGCAATACAAGCCATCGGAAACACGGAATGATACAATGCCTTTTCCCGTAAAAATCTCCGGCGACGCGCCCTCTGAACTGGAACCCCGACACTTGGCACAACAAACGACTGAGCCCCGAATCATCACTTACGCCGACGCTGGCGTAGATATTGAGCGCGCCAATCGCACCAAACAACGCATTAAGTATCTCGCCCACAAGACTTTCAACCGCGGAGTACTGAGCGAAATCGGCGGCTTCGGTGGACTCTTCGCTATAGACAAGAAAAAGTACTTAGATCCGGTTCTGGTCTCCAGCGTAGACGGAGTCGGTACCAAGCTGAAAGTCGCCTTCGAGATGCACCTGCACCACACGGTCGGCGCTGACCTGGTGAACCACTGCGTGAACGACATCGCAGTCCAGGGCGCCGCGCCCATGTTCTTTATGGACTACTTTGCCACCGGCAAGCTTCAGCCCGAGATCGCCGAAAAAGTTGTCGCGGGCATTGCCGACGCGTGCAAGCAGAATGGATGTGCCCTTATTGGCGGCGAGACGGCCGAAATGCCCGGTTTTTACGGCAACGGCGAGTACGATTTGGCGGGATTCATCGTCGGCGTCGCGGACCGCACCAAACTCATTACCGGTAAAGAAGTGCAAGCCGGGGATGTACTCATCGGCCTGTCGTCCACAGGACTGCATACCAACGGCTATTCGCTGGCCCGGAGACTTTTCTTCGACATCGCACATTACACGCCTGATTCGTATGTCAATGAGATCAAGGGCAAAGTCGGCACCGAGCTGATGAAGACGCACAAGAGCTACTGGCCGATCATGCGGCGCATGATCGAAGCCGATGCGGTTTCCGGGATGGCGCACATTACCGGTGGCGGCATTACGGAAAACTTGCCGCGACCTTTGCCCAAAGGGGTGGGTGCGATTGTCGAGATCAACTCCTGGCCAGTGCCGCCGATCTTCGAACATCTGCAAAAAATCGGCAACGTTCCCCAAGACGAGATGCTGCGTACCTTCAACATGGGTATCGGCATGATCCTCATTGTGCCCGCCAAGAAGTTCAAGAAGGTGCAAACCATCCTGGAGCGCTGCGGCGAAAAAGGTTATACGATCGGCCGCATCGTGAAAGGGGAGAAGCGGGTTACCTACCAGTAGGCACAGCATCTAGCCATTAGCGACCCTATCACTGCTTGCGCGTGTGGACTGCCTGTCCGCCGGTTAGTTTAGAATTTATTCCCATGTCAGCAGTTACCTATCTGGAAGCAATTCGCCAAGGCATCTGGGAAGAGATGGAGCGCGATCCCGCGGTCTTCTGCATCGGCGAAGACATCGGCATTTACGGCGGAGCGTTCAAGGTTACCGAGGGACTGATCGACCGCTTTGGCCCGGAACGCGTGGTGGACACGCCGATCTCGGAAATGGCCATCGTCAATGCCAGCTTCGGCGCTGCCCTGACCGGCATGAGACCCGTGGCTGAATTCCAGTTCATGGACTTCATCAGTTGCGCCTTCAATCAGATTACCAACATGCTGGCTAAAGCCCACTTCCGGTGGGGAGCGCCGGTTCCGGTAGTGCTGCGTGGCCCGTCAGGCGGAGGCGTCCATGGAGGCCCGTTTCACTCGCAAAATCCGGAGACGTACTTTGCGCACACACCGGGATTGAAAGTCATCTGCCCGGCGAGCGCCTATGACGCTAAAGGGCTGATTAAGTCGGCCATACGCGACAACAACCCGGTGCTTTTCTTCGAACATAAGTTTCTCTATCGCCGCATCAAGGAAGAGCTGCCCGCTGGAGATTACACGGTGCCGATTGGTAAAGCACGGGTGGTGCGCCCAGGGCGCGACGTCAGCGTTATCACCTACGCCGCAATGGTCTATGTGGCTCTGGAGGCCGCGGAGATCCTAGCGAAGGAAGGCATCGAACTGGAAGTAGTAGATTTGCGCACAGTGTTACCGCTGGATCGCGAGGCCATTCGCCAGACTGTGGAAAAGACCAATCGCGTAATCGTTCTGCACGAAGACACCAAGACCGGTGGCATTGCTGGCGAGGTGGCCGCCATCATCAACGAAGAATGTTTCGACGCATTGGATGCCCCAATTGTGCGGATTGCCTCTGCCGACAGTCCGGTGCCGTTTTCACCTCCGCTGGAAGAAGCGTTTTTGCCCAAAGTGGAAGATGTAGTCCGCGAAGCACGACGGCTGCGAAGGTACTGACAGCGGCCCACAAGTTCAGTACGGATGGCTGAAATCCGACAAAGGTTACACTCTGGGATGACACTTCTGTGATGTTCCACCTGGGGCAAGGGAACCGAGGGGGACTCATAGTACGATAATGAATCCTCCGGCGTGGGGCCGGTACAGCAAGCTCAGAGGAGAAGCATGCGCGGATTCATTCTGGGAGTCATCATTACACTGCTCGTTCTTTCTTGCGGTGCCTACTACTACGCAACCACGGGCCGCTTCGACGTCCGCGCGGTGGGCAACACCCCCAGTACCTTCGAACGGCGGACTGCCATGAAATCGCTGGACGAGTGGGTGGACACCCACGCTAACAAGCAGGCTAACCCCTTTCAGCCCACCATGGACAATATTATGGACGGCTCCATGACCTACGACAAAAATTGTGCCTTGTGCCACGGCAGCCTGAAACAGCCCACCTCGGCTCTTCGTGACAATTTTTATCCTTCGGTGCCTCAACTCATAAGCCGAACCCCTGACGATCCTGACGCGAATCTTTTTTATGTCGTCAAGTATGGCGTTCGCTATACCGCAATGCCGGGTTGGGACGGGGTCCTATCGGACGACGATATCTGGAAGACGGTTCTCTTTATCAAGAACTCGAACCAGATGAAAGACAATTCGCAGCAGCAACCGAAGATGCAGCCTATGGACAACTCCAAGCAGCCGCATTAAGTTCTTGCTGTTCCGAGTTTGCTGACTGCCTGCCGCTACTAATGAACATCGCACTGTTTGGCGGAACCTTCGATCCCATTCATCGCGGACACATCATCGTGGCGCGGGCGGCGGCCACGAAGTTCGCGTTGAAACAAGTATGGTTCGTACCGGCCGACATACCTCCGCACAAACAGAAGACGCCGCTTACGTCGTTTTATCACCGTTACACCATGGTTGCGCTCGCGCTCGCAGGCGAGAAGACATTTGTGCCTTCCCTATTGGAGGCGCCCGATCCAGCAATCGCCGGCAGTCGCCGTAAGCCGAGTTACTCGATCGACACGGTCCGTCGCGTGAAAACAGTGCTCGGCAAGAACGACCACCTATACTTTCTGATAGGCATGGATGCGTTCAAGGACATCGCCAAGTGGCACCAGGCCGAAACCCTGCTGGGCGAATGCGATTTCATCGTGGCCGCACGGCCGGGTTACTCGCTGGCCGATGTTGCTTCATCGTTGCCGGTGAGCTTGCGGCCAGCGGCGCCCGTGACAAAGTTGTTCCGCAAGCAGAAGATGGAGGGACCGCTGGTGTTGGCGGGCGCCACCTTGCACATGCTGCCCGAGACCCACGAAAATGTTTCGGCAACCCAGATTCGTGCAGCAGTGGGCCGCGGCAGCGCGCTGAACCGTCTGGTTCCCGACACGGTAGCGGAATACATTCACAAGGAGCAGCTGTATCGAAATCCAACCAGCAAGAAGACATAGGAATCAAACCGAGCCGAACCTATGAAGAGAAATGAATTGCGTGCACAAGTCGCCCTTGCCGTGCGCGCTTGTCAGGAGAAAAAGGCGGAGGACATCAGCATCCTGCGGCTTGACGAACAAGCCAGCGGGTTCACCGACTATTTCGTGGTTAGTTCCGGCGCCAATCCGCGGCAGGTACAAGCCATCGCCGACGGGGTGGACGAGAAACTCAGCGCCACTGGGGTGGAGCCCTCGCACCGCGAAGGCTACAACCAGGCCGATTGGGTCTTACTGGATTACGTGGACTTCGTGGTGCACATCTTCTCCGAGAGCGCGCGGAAGTTTTACGACCTGGAGCGCCTATGGAAGACGGCAACGCGGCTGCAACTTGCCGACCTGGAGAAGCCTGCCCGTAAACCGGCAGCCAAGAAGACCGCTGCCAGTGTCAAGCGCACCAAGACAGCTAGATCGGCAGCGAAATCCGTAGCCAAGACCGCTACCCGAAAGCGCGGCCCCAGCCGACGCCCGCGCAAGAGTTCCTAAGCCGTGAAGCTTCGCATCGTATGGATTGGCAGGACTCGCAGTTCGCCCATTCAATCTCTGACCGCCGAATATTTGAAGCGGCTCTCCCGCTATGCCGCCTGTGATGCACACGAACTGGCATCGGAAGCGGCGCTCCTGAAGCTGGTGGAAAAAAGTACAAGCCGTAAACCGCCAATGTTGGTGCTGCTGGATTCGCGCGGGCGTCAGCTGACCTCCGAAGAAATCGCCAATTTTCTGGCATATCACCAATCGCACGACACCCAGGAATTGTTATTTGCGGTCGGGCCTGCCGACGGCTGGAGTGACGCTACGCGCGCCGCCGCGTCCAATGTCTTGTCCTTCGGAAAGGTAACCCTGCCACATGAGTTGGCGCGGGTTGTGCTGTTAGAGCAGCTCTACCGGGGATTCACCATCTTGAAGGGTCATCCGTATCATGGGGGACATTAGAAGGAGAAACATGGGCTTTCAGCGGTGGCTTGTCGGCTGCACGATTCTGATACTCGCGACCACGATATTCATGTCGTACTGCGTGGGACAGGAGCCGTCTAAACCGACTGCGGCGTTTCTGCCTTTAGATCAATGGAAGGCAGCCGTGATTAGCGGGAACGTCGCGATGCTGCAGGCGCTTTACAGTAGTAACCCGCCCGCCCAGGTCGCCACCGCCACCGCCGCGTCTACAGTAACGTCGGAAGTGGCATTCTGGACCGGATTGAAAGCGCGTCGCATGAAGCTGAGCGTCATCCAGTCCGAATCGCCGCAGGCGGGGGTGCAGCAAGTGGTGTTCCAGGCCGAGATCCATACCAGTGCGGGGCAAACACTCTACGTAATCGAAGGTCAGCTATGGCAGAAGCAGGGCGAGACCTGGCGAGTGGCCGGCACGAAGCGCTCCGATGCGACGAAGCTACAACAGCCACTCTCCACCAGCAAAGTTATCTATGCTCCCGGGGTGGACGCCCATGCCGAAATCAGTCACGCCGAAGCACTTGCCAGCAAAGGGCACAAGCGGGTGCTGGTCGTCTTCGGAGCGAACTGGTGTTACGACTGCCACGTGCTCGACCTGGCCTTTCAACGTCCTGATATCGCCAATGTGCTGCAGCACAGCTTTGAAGTGGTACACGTGGATGTCGGAGAGGGCGACAAAAATCAGGACCTCATGGCGCAGTACCAGGTGCCGATGAAGCGCGGTATTCCTGCGATCGCCGTCCTGGACAGCGATGGCAAGCTGCTCTATAGCCAAAAGGGCGGCGAATTCGAGAAGGCCCGCGCCCTCAGTCCAGAAGACGTTTTGCAATTTCTGAATAAGTGGAAGCCGGTCGCGCGGTAAAGCGGGTTGGTCGCGAGCGCGGCTTCACCGGCGAGACTCACGAGCGTTCTATCCGTTACTATATCTACAGTATTTCGTCTAAAGCCTGCCGTCGCTTCGGCGCCAGACAAGGGAAACCTGGAATGAAACGTACTTTGATTTGGCAGTTGGCCCTGGTTGCGACCGTTCTGCTAGGCAGCATGGTAGCGTGGGGCACCGATACCTCTATGCTGCGGCCTCCCAAGGGGGCAAAGGTCGCCATCATTGTGTTTGAAGATCTCGAATGTCCTGACTGTGCGCGGGCGGCACCGCTGCTCCACGATGCGGCTAGACAGTACAACATCCCGCTGGTGCAACATGATTTCCCTTTGCCCATGCACGCCTGGTCGTTTGAGGCCGCAGTCAATGCCCGCTACTTCGACACCAAATCGCTGAAATTGGGTGACGACTATCGTCTCTACATCTTTAAGAACCAACAGGAAATTACCAAGCAGAATCTCCGCGGTATGACGGAGCGATTTGCCGACGAGCACAAGGTGGCACTGCCGTTTGTGGTCGATCCCAATGGGGACCTCGCGGCCAAGGTCAAGGCTGACTACCAGCTTGGCCAGCGCATTCCTCTCGATCACACCCCCACAATCTATGTGGTTAGCGATACGGTGCGCGGCCAACCCTTCGTCGAGGTCGTCGATCGGTCCAAACTCTACCAGTTGATCGACGAAGTAATGAAGGAGACCGCCAGCACGCCCCCAGCAAGCAAGACGGCGAGCACGCATAAACCGGCGCATGCGCAATAAAGTAACGGAACGCTTTACAGGAAGCTCGCCGCCATGGCGGGCTTTTTCTTGGATCGAACATCCCGCCTATTCTGCCTATTCCTCGAAACTTTCGGTTTCTCGTCGGGTTGCTATGAGCGACTCGATATGCCCGACAAAGCCGCCGTACAACCGATGCCGCCACTCTCCTCCCACGACCGTATCCTGATGGCGGGGAAGCGCCTATTCGCACGCAACGGATACGAAAATACCAGCACGGTGGCGATTTCCCGCGAAGCCGGAACCAGCGAATCGCAAATGATGAAACACTTCGGCAGTAAACAGGGTTTGTTGGTGGCTATTTTTGACCACGGTTGGGCGGCCATCGGCGCACGCATGCAAGTAGCTCAGACCAGCGCTTCGCTTGCCGAGCGGCTTATCGGGATATTAGAAGCGTTAGCGATCGAGATGAACAGCGATTCCGATCTGAAGGAAATCATGCTGCTCGAGGCTTGGCGTGTGCGCAAGGACAACCGGGATGTGCTGCTGAGCCAGGGGTTTCAGCGGTTTTCCGATGCGGTGGATGGAATCCTGAGCGAGATGAGGGACCGCGGCCAAATGCGCTCAGACGTCAACCTTCAGGCGGTGCGTGCTGCTTTCCTGGGGCTGACCGAGGGAATGTTGCGCGATCAAGTGGTGGCGCAACGCTCTGGGTTTGTCGCCAACTACAATTTTGATGACTTCAGAAAAATTCTGGAGATATTGGTACCCGCCTTCCGTGGCCAGCAGACTGAGTCCCTGAGAGTGGTGAACGAGTAGGCAGCCAGACACTCCCGAACGGGTGCCGGACCACCCGGACGGGAACAATCTAGAGCTTCCGCAGCACGTCGAATAGGTCCTCATTGCTGGGTACCTGGCCGAGGGGATAAATCTTCGCGAACGCCAGCTTTCCCCTTTTGTCCACGATGAATACCGCCCGCTCGTTGACCCCGGGGAGAGGATCGCCCTCGCGCTGAATTCCGAACATCTTGGCTACGGCCCCATGCGGGTAAAAATCGCTGGCTAGCGGAAAGCTGAGCGTACCGATCTCCTTTTTTTGCCACGCAGTATGACTAGGAATGGAATCTGCGCTGATCGCCACAACTTGGGCATCGTAGCCGGCGAGTTTCTCGGTCTCCGCACTCAGGGAAGGCAACTGGGAGGCGCAGACGGGGGTCCAGTCGGCCGGATAGAAAGCCAGGACCACGTTCTTTTTTCCCCGGTAATCGCTCAGCTTAAATTGCTGCTTGATGCTTCCTACGACCGCCGGGAGTTCGAAATCCGGTACTTCATCACCAACGTTCAAAGTTGCCATTCGATCCTCGCACTTACCTTAGACTCTAGGCGATTCTAGAGGTCGAGCCGCATTGGGGCAAGTCTGTGTACTCGTCCAGTAGATGGGTGACAGTTTTCATTCCTTTCGTTGAGATGAGAGCTGGAGCAGGAACTGGTGAGGAGTTAAGTAGCCCAGGGACTGGTGAGGGCGGACAGTGTTGTAGATTTTCCCAATGCCGCAACTCGCGGTTGAGTTTTTTCATTTGCAGTGAGCGGGGTGAGCTGGTAAAACTCCTCGGTATGGGTGCGGTTGGCGCGCTCGACGGCGCCGTTGAGTTTGGGTGAACGAGGTGGCAGCACGAACAGGTGAAGACCGCGTTGCTGGCAGGCCTGCTCAAACTCGGCGGCGAACTCGGAGCCGCCATCGACCTGCAGGGCGCGAATCGGGAACGGCATGCGGGGCAGCAAGGTATCGAGGAACTGAGTCGCGGTGGCAGCGGTGGCGCGGGTGTGGGCCTGAATCACGTCCCCGCGCGAGACCACATCGCGGGCGCTGAACTGTTGGAAGACCACACCGGGGATGGGCCGCACATCGAGAGCATCGACCTGGACCAGGTCGCCGGGCTCAGACACTGCGTACTGCTTGGGTTTGCGCACCGCATAGGGACGGGGCCGCAAGGCGCGGCGCGATCCCGCAGCCCGGGTACGCAGCGGCTCGACCAGCTGGCCTTGGCGTTTCAGATGAGTGAGAACGCGCCATACCATGGAGGTCGACACCGGCTGCTTCTCCTGGCGCAGCAGCACCGCCAGTTTGTCCTTGCCCCAGCGAGGAAACTGCAACCGCAAAAGCAAAACCCTTTCTTCTAAGAGGAAAGGCCAACTGGGTTGGCGTCGCCGCCGAGGGCAATGGCTGCGCTCCTCCAAGCTACGCAAATCCAATGGATCATAGCGCCGCTGCCAGCGATAAAAGGTCTGACGGGAGATCCCGAAATGGCGGCAAGTCAAGGCCGCATTCTGGGTCGCACGAGAAATCCATCCACGCCAACCGCACTCGCGCCGCGCGGCTCAACTCTACGCCCACCTGGACCAACTGCCTCGATCGCGGTGGCTTGCCTCTGCGAACTTGCATCTTGACACTCTATCGAAGTCTCACCAATCATTCTGAACGAGAACAACCGGATGCTATGGCCCTCTAGACTAGAACGTGGTTGCCACGGTGAAGCGAAATGTCTTACGCGGCTCGCGCAACAGGTAGCTCGGCTGGTAGATCGAAGTTGCCTGAGCAAAGGTGTAATCACCCGCGGCTCCCGCGGGGAACATGCTGCGAGTGATGGGGGTGGGCGAGTTGACGGTTTCGTCAATGCGCAGCGGGTTGTAGGCGTAGTAAACGCGGAATGGAGCATTCACCACCGGCATGATCACTTGCAACTCCAGTCCGGTTGACATGCGCGGCTGGTAGTTGGTGCCCGAGACGGGCTTCAGTTCAGCATTGAATGGGATGGTGGATCCGCCAGCACAGGTGAAACTGGCGGTCAAAGAAGGGCAGCCAAAAATTGTGGTTTGCAGGGTCGAGACTTGAGGTCCGGCAATTCGCAGTTGCGAGTCATTGGAGATGAAGTCGAATCCCGTGTCCACAAAGACGGCAACGGTGACGGGCCCAACGATGGGAACACGGTACTCAACGTTGTTGACCAGGTTGGTGTCGCCGCCGGGAAAGATGATCTGTTGAACCGGAATGGTGATGTTGTAAGCCCCGCGCCGGGGATTCGACGGGTCCAGAGGAACCACGCTGCCATCGGGATTCTGCAGCGGAATGGTCACGGCGGTTGGGAAGAAGGCCACCGGCGATATGGCTCGAATGTCAAAGCCGCGAATGTCGGTATCGCCGCCCATATAGAAGCGGTCGAAAGGCGGAGCCACCTGGCCGCCATATCCTGAAATCCAAGAACCCAGAACCCGGAAGCCAAGGGTATTGCGGCCCTTGTTGACCGGAATAAATTTCTTATACTCGGCGACTGGTTTGACGTAGTTCACGTTGCCGCCAAGGCCGGCAAATTCCGTGGCCACATACAGGCTCTGGCCGGAGTGCGGGCGCTGCGGATTGTCAATCTTGTTGTAGGAAAAATTGGGCACAACTTTACTAGTGATGATGCCGTTCAAGGCGTTGGGGCCCGATATGCCGCGGAAGGCCAGGGTCTCAAAATAATCCGCGGACGCGGCGCTATAGGTCGTAACCGATGAATCGTCGAGCGAATAGGTGATGCCCACCCGCTTGAATGAGCGTTTGATGGGGTAGCTTAACGAAGTCGTGGCCCCGGTGCTGGTTTGGGTGAAATTCTGCAGCAAGGCCTGGTAACTCGCCGGCAGAGAGACCGCCTGGTTAAGTTGAATGGAAGTGAGTGCCGCCTGGTTGTAGTTGTAGCTGCTGTGGTACACCGACCAGCCGAATTGCAACGGCCGGTCAAACAGGTAAGGCTGGGTGAATGAGACCGTCTCATTCCGCTGGTACTGACCGATCTGGAACTGAAGCGACAGGCTTTCGCCTTTGCCGAACAGATTGTTGGTGGTGTAGTTGAGGCCGATGAACCCGCCCGCCAGACCGCTGACACCGCCGGTGAGGCCGATACTGTTCTTACCTTTTTCCCTTACCTTTAGCGTGATATCAACCGTCGAATCCTGCACGTTCTGCTTGATTTCGGAATCTTGTTCAGGCTTGAGCACTTCGAAATACTGCAACTGGTTCAAGCGCAGCAAGCTTAGCTCCCACAAATTGCCGTTGTAAACCTGGCCTTCCTCCAGCGCCAGCTCGCGGCGGATGACCTTGTCGCGCGTGGTGGTGTTGCCTTGAAACTCGATCCGGCGAACAAAGAACTGCTTTCCTTCGTCAAGGTCGATGCGCAGGCTGATGAGTTTCTTATCGTCGTCTGCTTCGGTGTTGGGGACAGGCGTGAAGTTGATGTAGCCGAGCGCCGCATAAGCTTTTCGCAAAGCTTCCAACCCTTTGCGGATGGCTTCCGTGTCGAAGACATCGCCATCTTTGATCTTGAAGAGCGCACGCAATCCGGCCGTATTGGTCACGGCCTTGTTGCCACTGAACGTGATGTCTTTCAAACGGTAGCGTTGACCTTCTTCGACAGGCAGAGTGATATCGACGGCTTTGCCGGGTGAAGACTTGAACGGCCAATACCACTTGACGCCGCTGGTGTCGTGGATTTGCGTCTTGGGGTCTGCGACCAGGGCCTTAAAGTAGCCCTTGGTCTGGTAGTAGTAGCGGACGCGTTCGGCATCCTCGCTCAACTTGGTGGAGTCATAGGTGCGCGCGAAAAGATTTTCCAGGAAGATGGAGTGCGGAATGCCGATAGGCTTCAGGTTCTTCATCGCGCTGCGTAGTTCGCGCGAGCTGAGCGCCTTATTGCCCTCAAAGGTAATCTTTCCCACCTTCACCTTGGGACCCTCTTTCACCACGAAGGTCAGCGAGACTGCGGCGGGAGGAATGGGGCGCACCTCGGAGCGAACGGTCGCGAACTGATGGCCGTGCGCGGCCAGCAATTCCTTGATGACCACCTCCGCACGCTTCACTTTGGTCGGATCGTATTGGCTCTCCTGGGTAAGTCCGACCTTACGTTCCTTGAATTTGTCGAGCACGTCGCTCTGGGAGACCGAACTCAAGCCAACGTACTTGATCTCGCGGATGGTTGGCTTTTCCTTCACGTAGACGTGGATGATCCAGCCTTTGGCCGACGGCTCGCGCTCGATACGCAGATCGTCGAAATAGCCCGTGTTCCACAAGGAGTTAAAATCGCGTTCCAGAGCGGCCTGGTCGTATACATCACCGGGCTTGGTGAACATGCGGGCCCGGATGGTTTCGGCCGGAATCCGACGGTTTCCCTGGATGACGATGCTCTCGATTACGCCTTGCTGCGCCGCGCACGTGCCTGCAAGAAGGATGAAAGCGAAAAAAAGACCAATCGCCGCGGCACAATAACGCGTCCCGCGGGCTAACAAGACCGCGGGTCTTACCTGAAGATGGCAAGAAATGACGAAACCTCAGTACAGGTTAATGAAAGCGCAATTATACGGTACGCATACGCTGGTTCGGAAACCGATTGCCTCGCTTAGCTACGGCAGATGGCAACCCTAACCCTCGCTGTGGCAGGAAGTTTCGGGAACACGCTCGACCTCAACCAAAGTGGAATAGAACGTAGCACCACCTCCGAGATCGGTGAGCGTGTCTGACGTTAACACGTTGATGTTGAGACCAGCAGCGGACAACTTCGCCCATCCCAGTTGAGCGCCAACCACGCCGGGTGGCACAGCTCCATCGACCCGGGCACGCAAAAAGATCTCGCCACGTTGGTTGTACACCCGAACGCGATCGCCATCCGAGATGCCGCGGCGGTCCGCATCCGCGCGGCTAATCTCCAGCTCATGCTGGCGCTCCATCTTCTGCAGGCTGGGCAGGTTGACGAAGGTGGAGTTCAGAAAATTGTCGCCCTTGCGAGCCAGCAGCTCCAGCGGAAAGGTCGCTGTCGCTTGACGGTGTCGCGACTCTTCCGGCGGGACAAACGACGCCACCGGATCCATGCCGTACTCAATCAATGCCGGGTCGAAGAGTCGCGCCTTGCGGTTTGGTGTATCGAATCCGTTTGCGAACGGCAGCCACGGACGATCGCTTTCGTCGCCATTCAAGTTCAAACGCACGTGTGGATCGCTCTCCAAGCGCTGCCGCGTGATTCCCTTCAGTTGCGGCGCGCCCGATTGCAAAGTTGCGTCGATCATCGTGTCGACCGGCTGGCGAAAACACTCGTCCTCAAATCCCATGCGCAGCGCAAGTTCGCGGAAGAACTCCACGTTGGACTTACACTCGCCGAGCGGTTCAATCGCCGGTTGTGACACTTGCAGGTAGTAGTGGCCGTAAGCCTGAACCAGATCTTTGTGCTCGAAGAACGTCGTGGCCGGCAGAACCAGATCGGCAAAGTCGGTGGTGTCGGTGAAGAACTGTTCGTGAACCACGGTGAAGAGATCCTCACGCTTCAGACCGCGTCTGACCAGGTTTTGATCGGGACAGACCGCAGCGGGGTTCGAGTTATAAACCATCAAAGCCTTGATCGGAGGATTGTCGAGTTCGGTCAACGCCTTGCCGAGTTGCACCATGTTTACGGTGCGCGCTGCGCGGCCTAGCGGACTCATCTGCATCAGGTCAGGCTGCTCCATCGCGACACGATCGAGCCCAAAGCCGCCGCTGGTGGATAGCTGCAGCCCACCGCCAACCTCTTTCCACGAGCCGGTGACCACGGGCAGCATGCACACTGCACGAACCGCGGCGCCGCCATTCTGCGAGCGCTGGATGCCGTAGTTCAGGCGGATGGCAGCCGGCCGCATGGTGGCGTACTCGTGGGCCAGGCGTTCAATGTCATCGCGAGAAATGCCCGTCCATTGCGCGACGCGCTCGGGAGTGTACTCCGGCAGCCGCTTCTCCAGTTCGTCGAAACCGTCGGCATAGCGCGCGATGTAATCGCGATCATGCAAACCATCGCGAACAATGATGTGCATCAAGCCCAGAGCGAGGGCGACGTCAGTACCGGGATTGATCGGGATGTGCCAATCGGCAAGCCGAGCCGTGCGGGTGCGGTAGGGATCGATTACGACCAACTTGGCGCCATTGCGCCGCGCTTCGTCGATGAACGGCCACAGATGAACATTGTTGCCATGAATGTTTGCGGCCCACGCGATGATGTATTTCGAATGACGGAACTGCTCGGGCTCAGTCCCAACCTTGCGGCCGTAGATCGAGATGATGGCGTCTTCGCCGGCCTTTGAACAGATACTGCGATGCAGTTGCGACGCGCCCAGTCGATGAAAGAAGCGCCGGTCCATCGACCCGCCGTTGAGCACGCCGATGTTGCCGCCGTAGGAGTACGGCAGGATGGCTTCGGGGCCAACTTCCGCGCTGATCTTGTTTAGCCGCGTGACGATCTCGTCGTAGGCTTCGTCCCAGCTGATACGCCGAAAAGCGCCGTCGCCGTGCGTGCCCTTCGGCGCCGTCCTCTTCATCGGATAGAGCACGCGGTCGGGCGAATAGACACGGTCAAGATATTTCGCAACTTTCGCGCACAGGAAACCGCGCGTGACGGGATGCTCGGGATCGCCCTGGATCCGAGTAGCGCGTCCGTCTTCGACCGTGATGAGCACGGCACAAGCGTCGGGACAATCGTGCGGACACGCGGCGTGGACCACTTTTTTCATACAGCAAAACCGCTTCAGCGATTATGCCATGAATTCACACATGGTCCGCGCGGAATGCCCCTTGGGACCGTGGCCATTCTGCACAGCCCCAGGAGCCTGGCTTGAAGATTACACCTTCAACAACCGATCGAAGAACGAGCGATAGCGCTGGAACGCGACGCCGCAAGTCCTCGGTGGAAACGTTATCTCCCTGGTCCCACTGCTTTTCCAGACGAGAGCGCTCATTGGCGAAACCTTCGGCCAGCTTTTTCATGAGTGAAGCCACCAGGTTGTCGGCATCCTCCACGGCGCGGCGAGGTTCATCGACAAAGCCTGTCTGGATGTTGCCCCACCGGGAACGGTAGTCGACCACCTCGGACTCCAAGAACAAGGGCGTAGGTTCATTGTCCGCGCCAGTGGCGACCGGTTGGGTCGCGCCTGTGTTTGTAAAAGGCTCGGCTGTCTCGTTCGCTAACGTGAAGCGCTGGTTTGCGGCGCGAAGGTCCATTTCATCGCTTTGCTTCAGCGGGGTAGAGGCAGGAGGATACTCCGATCGCTCGCGTGGCTGATTGGGCACCAACTGCGGGCCGTCTTCGATGTCGCGCGACTTTTGACTTCTTCCGGCCAGATCGGCGGTCGTGAGTTCTTCGTCTTTCCTGAGCTCTTTCATCATGCAACCTCTCTCCTTGTCTCGGGTCTGCGCCCATCCAAAAGGTCCTCAAAAAGCGACCGGTAATAAATCATTGCTTGCCGCAGGTCTTCGGTCGTGGCCTGACCCTGGCGATGCCGCATTGCGATTTCATGGGCAGCGCGGTAGTTGTCGACAACGTGGGCGTGGTCAACCGAAAGATCGGCTGCCCGCTGCTCGAAATCCGCCATGGGATATCCGCGAACTCCCATCAGCGAGGCAACCGTGTCATCCGCATCGATCACCGCGAGTCTGGGATCATCGACAAAGCGCGACTGCACAACCCGCCAGCGATTGACGTACCTTTGCCTTTCGGCATCATCGAGTTCGCGAATGTGGAACTTCTCTACACGTTTCTCCCGCTCGTGGAGCAAAACCTGGGCTTCCCGCTCCGACCCACGCTCCTGCACTGCTCGTTCGTATTCCCCTCCGAAGCGCTGGCGGAGAGCAGCTTTTCTCCGTTGCGCCATGGCCACGGCAATCACTACTACAATCACCAGAATGGCCGCCCCTATGAGAACAAGTATCTTGGGATCCACTTGCATGGAGATCTCCTCAAAAACTTTCGGATCATTTAGCTTCTTTCGTTCGGTTAGAGGGCAGGCTGCGGAGCGGGTGTTGTCCTGCTAAGGTTTTTTGCGAGTTCGATTGTGTTGACGCTGTGCGGTTGCTGTAACAATTACCTATTGCCTCCCCTTCCTACGCGACCAGTATCAAAAGCGTAAATCGACGCAAACTTTAGAGCGGTGAAAATAAAAGGGTTACTTGCCGGCCCTTGGCGTCTGGGTTTGGCAGCCAAGTTGTAAGAGACATAAGGTTGCCGCGCAAAGCTATCGTCTCGACGTTGCAAGGGTCGCGACGACGGTCGAGCTTCGCAGAACAGCGCGGCCAGTATGTGTGGCACGTTGTGCCAAAGGATCCTGGGAGGAACTCTCTAATGAAGTCTCGTATTCTGTTTACCTTGCCGTTGGCGGCCAGCCTGATATTGCCGGCGATGGCTCAGCAAGCGCCGGCTGACAATCAGCAGCAGCCCACTGCTACATCGTCCAGCAATCCGCAAGCCTCGACCTCTTCCTCATCGTCTCCAAACTCAACTTCTTCCAGCCAGAATGTGAGTTCGGACGAGAACATGACAGCGCGGCAGCCGCTTGAACCCGACATGCGTCAGGGCTTCTGGGGCAAGCTGAATCCCTTCGCGCGCAAGAAATACGTTCAGCGCCAGCTCAGTCCGATTCGCAACCGGGTAAACGAGCTTGACGATCTGACTGCGGCAAACGCCAAAGACATTAAAGACGTCGATGCTCGCGCGCAGGAAGGAATTCGCCAGGCATCCGCGAAGGCCACGGAAGCTGACCAGCACGCCACCGATGCCGGAAACCGCGCGCAGCAGGCCAACCAGACTGCACTGCAGGCCAGCAATCGTCTGAACACCGTGGAGCAGGTAGTCGGCAACATTGACCAGTATCAGCTCACGTCGCAAACCGAGATCCGCTACAAGCCAGGACAGACGACGCTGAGCCCGAAGGCGAAGGAAGCTCTCGACAGCATGACCTCGAACTTAAAGGATGAGAAGGGCTACGTCATCCAGGTTCAGGGATTCTCCACCAGTCGCGGGCAAGCCGGCATCCAGAGCTCTCAGGCGATGGCGAACTCCGTGGTGCGTTACCTGGTTACAAAGAATGACGTCCCGGTGTACCGCGTTTACGTCCTAGGGATGGGAAACGCGACCGTCGCCGCCGCTAACGAGAGCGGAACGACCACGTCTGCCCATCGCAATCGCGTGGAAATTAGCTTGCTGAAGAATGGCGTCGATCAGCTCGCGTCGGCCACACCGCCGGGCGGCGAGATGAACCCGAACACGCAGGCACCGCGCAGTAACTACTCCACATCCTCCAGTTATCAGTCCACTCCGACCCAATCGCAATCGAACAGCATGAATTCGGCTCCGGCAAACACCAATCCTCCACAATAGCCGCACTAGGTGACTCGAGCCGTTACGAAGCCCCTCACGAAAGTGAGGGGCTTTTGCTATTAGGGGAGCCGGACCTAGCTACTCAGGGTTATCAAGTTGAAAGATTTGCAGATGAGGCCGGCATTTTTCTCGGCTCGACGCGGAGACGCTTTTCGTCGCAGTGGTCCTAGTCTTCCCCCACTCGAAGGACCGCCAGAAAAGCTTCTTGCGGAATATCGACTCTGCCGATGCGCTTCATGCGCTTCTTGCCTTCCTTCTGCTTTTCCAGCAGCTTGCGCTTTCGGCTAATGTCGCCGCCATAACACTTGGCGATGACGTTCTTGCGTAGGGCTGCGACAGTCTCGCGAGAAATGATCTTGGCACCGATGGCCGCCTGGATGGCAACTTCGAACATCTGTCGCGGTATCAGTTGTCTCATCTTGGAGACCAGGGCCTTGCCGCGATCATAAGCAAAGTCGCGGTGCACGATGATGGAAAGCGCGTCCACGGGATCGCCAGAAACCAGGATGTCGAGCTTCACCATCGGCGACTCCCAACTTCCCGTGAGGTGATAGTCGAGCGAAGCATAGCCGCGCGAAATCGTCTTCAACTTGTCATAGAAGTCGAGCACAATCTCGTTCAGCGGCAATTCGTAATTCAACATGACGCGCGTGGAACTTACATACTCGAAGCCTTTCTGCTTGCCGCGCTTGTCTTCTACCAACTTCAGAATGCCACCAACGTATTCTTCGTTGGTAAGAATGGTGGCCAGGATCACGGGCTCTTCAATCCTGGCGATTTCGCTGGGATCGGGCCAACGTGACGGATTGTCCACCTCGATCACGCTGCCATCGGTGAGCGTGATCTTGTAGCGCACGCCCGGAGCCGTCGTGATGAGGTCGAGATTGTATTCGCGCTCCAGCCTCTCCTGGATGATCTCCATGTGCAGCAGACCGAGGAAGCCGCAGCGAAAGCCGAAGCCCAGCGCCACCGAACTTTCCGGCTCGAAGAAGAAGGACGAATCGTTGAGCCGCAGTTTTTCCAGCGCCTCGCGCAGCAAGGTGTGCTCGTGTGCGTCAACCGTATAGAGGCCGGCGAAGACCATGGGCTTCAGTTCCTCGAAGCCCGGCAGCGGCTCAATCGCAGGATGATGATCGTCGGTGATGGTGTCGCCGATCTTGCAGTCGGCGACCGTTTTGATAGTGGCAGTCAGAAAACCAACTTCACCAGCGGATAGCTCGTCCACCTCGATCGGCTTGGGAGTTAGAACGCCGAGCGTCTCCACATCGAAGGTGCGGCCATTGGACATCAGCCGAATACGCTGGCCCTTGTAGAGGGTGCCTTGAATGACGCGCGCCAAGACGACCACACCACGATAAGAATCGAACCAGGAGTCGAAGATGAGCGCCTGCAATTGATTGCTGGCCCGACCCTTGGGCGGAGGAATGCGCTTCACCACCGCCTCCAGCACGTCGGGCACGCCCACACCGGTCTTCGCGCTAATGGCCAGCGCATGCGACGCGTCGAGACCGACAGCGCTCTCGATCATCTCTTTGGTGCGATCGATATCGGCGCTGGGCAGATCAATTTTGTTGATGACGGGAATGATCTCTAGCCCGTTGTTGATAGCGATGTAGGCGTTCGCGAGCGTTTGTGCTTCCACACCCTGAGACGCATCCACCACCAGCAGGGCGCCTTCGCAAGAGGCGAGTGAGCGCGACACTTCGTAGCTGAAATCCACATGGCCGGGAGTGTCGATCAGGTTGAGCTGATAGGTCTTGCCGTCGGCTGCGGGATACATCATGCGGACCGAATGCGCCTTGATGGTAATGCCGCGCTCGCGCTCCAGGTCCATCGCGTCGAGCACCTGCGCCTGCATTTCGCGTGCGGTCAGCGAGCCGGTGAGCTCGAGCAGACGGTCGGCAAGCGTGCTCTTCCCATGATCAATGTGGGCGATGATCGCGAAGTTTCGGATGAGTGATGGATCCATGCAAGGTAGCTGAGAGCTACCTTGATTCTACAGGAGAAAAGCGACGGGCACGGCACACGGTGCCTTGGCCTAAGAGGTGTCAAGGCGCGTAATCGGAATCATCGCACCTGCACGCGCACTGCATCGCCGTCTTCCTCCGACACCAACACGTCCCGCCAACCTTCGGGTAGCTTCGGCAACGATCTGCCGCTCTCCAGCGCGGCTTGCACCATGATCTTCGGATTGGTCGCTGGGACATGCATGGTCAGCACGCCGTCGGCGTATTGCGCGTCAGCTGTACGTTCGCCGTCAGTCACGTATTGCTTGCGCAGTTGCAGCAGTTGCCGATGCCACTCCAGCATGTCGCGGTGCTGAGGGCCTGCGTCCCATGTCAACTTCGAGCGGAGAAAGGTCTCCGGATCTTCCGGGTCGGGCACTTCGCTGAAGTCGAAATCCTTGAACTCGCTGCGGCGGCCCTGACTGACGGCCTTGCGCAGTTCGGGATCCTGAAAGTCGGCGAAGAACTGGAAGGGCGCGGTCTCGTCATACTCCTCGCCCATAAACAGCAGAGGCGTATGGGGGGCCAGCAGCAACAGCGCTGCCGCCAGCTTTCGCGCGCCGCGCGGAATGAGCGTGCTGAGCCGTTCGCCTCTCGCGCGATTGCCCACCTGGTCGTGGTTTTGCAGGCTGATGACATTTGCCGGCAGCGGCACATCCTTCGCGCTGGTACCGCGTGGAGCATTCCAGAAGGGATAATGCTGGCCCTGATAAACATATCCTTCGCGCAGTGCCCGCGCGATCTGCTCGGGCTCGCCGAAGCCCTGGTAATACCCTTGGCGTTCGCCGGTGAAATACGCATGCACGGCATGATGAAAGTCGTCACTCCAAACCGCATTCAATCCATAGCCACCATCTTTCGCCGCTCGCCTGTAGCGCGAATCGTTTTCGTCGGTCTCGGCAATCACGTTGACACTGCGGCCCAACTCGCGCGCCAGCGCCTGCACCCGTTCCTGAATTTCGGCGAGGATGTGTTTTGGCGAATCGTCTTTAATGGTCTGCACTGCATCCAGGCGCAGACCGTCGAGGTGATATTCGCGAATCCAGTAGAGCGCATTTTCCACGACGTAGCGACGCACGTGTTCACATCCAGCGGCGTCGTAATTCACCGCGTCGCCCCACGGCGTTTTGTGATGCGCGGTGAAGTACGGACCGAAGTTGCGCAGGTAATTGCCTTCGGGGCCGAGATGGTTATAAACCACGTCGAGAATGACCGCCAAGCCGGTGCGATGGGCGGCATCGATGAAGCGTTTGAACGCCGCAGGCCTCCCATAGCCCGCCTGCACGGCATAGGGCGACACGCCGTCGTATCCCCAATTGCGCTCGCCGGGGAAAGCCGAGACCGGCATCACCTCGACCCCCGTGATCCCCAACTGCTTCAGGTATTCCAGTTTCTCGATGGCGCTGTCGAAGGTACCGTCGGGCGTGAAGGTCCCCACGTGCAGTTCGTAGAGGATGTACTCGCGAAGGGCGAGGCCGCGCCAAGCATCGTCGGTCCAGTGGAATGCCGCAGGGTCGACGATCTCGGATGGGCCGTGAACGCCTTCGGGCAGAAAGTGCGAGACAGGATCAGGAATTGGTGGCCCACCGTCGAGAACGTAGGCGTAACGGTCGCCAGCGACGGCTGCGGCGACCGCGACAAAATCTTCACCATCGCGGTGCATCGGAATGTCTTGCGGCTCGGCGCCAGCGCGCGTCAGACGAAGCATAATTTCCTTCGGGACTGGCGCCCACACACGAAAGGCGGATTCCTTGCCGCGCTGGCGTTGCGCCGTAGGCGGTTGGCTTGGCTTGTCGTGGTCACGTAACATCAGACGTGAATAGGTAGGGATGGGATGCTTTCGATCGCGCTCGCTGGATAGAATTACGATGCATGTCCCTAATTCTTGCTTCCGCTTCACCGCGCCGCGCTGAGCTCTTGCGCAATGCCGCAATCGCATTCACGGTTGACCCAGCCCATGTGCCAGAGCAGCCCACCGCAGGCGAGGGGCCAGCGGACTACGCGCAACGGCTCGCCCGCGACAAGGCGCTCGCGGTGTTCGCGCGCCATGCGCAGAGTGCGGTACTCGGCGCCGACACAGTCGTGGTCGTCGACCAGCATCTGCTGGAGAAGCCGAACGATAAAGCCGACGCCGCGCGCATGTTGCGGCTTCTCTCGGGACGGACTCATCAGGTGATCACCGGAGTGTGCCTGATAGCGCCGGAGTTTGAGCAGACGGAAGCCGAAATCACGCAGGTGATGTTCAGTGCGCTGTCGGAGGCGGAGATCGTTGCCTATGTCGACAGCGGCGAGCCCATGGACAAAGCTGGAGCGTACGCCATCCAAGGCATGGCCTCGCGATGGGTGGAGCGCATCGAGGGTTGCTACTTCAATGTGGTGGGACTTCCGGTGCCGCGAGTGTATCGCATGTTGCGCGAAGCGGAGGCCGCTACTGGTCGGGCGCTACTGTGATGGATTTGCAAGGGCGCGAAGGGGAGGCGCGACAAGGGACAATAGGAAACGGCGAGGTTCCCCGCATGTCGCGAGGAACCCTGCGCAATCTCGTTACTATGACTTCTTGTCTTCGGTCGGACTTGGGGGCGGGGTCGTTGTCGGATTACTCTCGTTCATCGACGACTTGAAATTGCGAATGCCTTCGCCCAAACCTTTGCCCAGTTCTCCCAACTTTTTCGGACCGAAGATAAGCAGGGCAATGGCTACAATGACCAGCAGCTCGGGCAAGCCAAGCTTTCCACCAAACATAAGACCTCCGGTCAGCCCGTTTGCGGTTAGCGAAGTAGAGCGGGCTTCTGCCCAGATTCTAGGCTTTCGGATAGGTCGCGTCAAAAAATGTTGGGACAGAGATGCCGTTACTCGACGACCTCAATCAGCCCCGCCAGCAAAGCTGCCCGGCGAGGCAGTTCAGCGGCGACAATCGATTCGTGGGTCGCGTGCGCACCCTCGCCAACCGCGCCTAGTCCGTCTAGCGTGGGAATCCCGATTCCGCCGGTGAAGTTGCCATCCGAGCCGCCGCCGACCGCGATCTCCGCCAATGAGAAACCCAACTCGCCAGCAATTTCCCGGGCCAGCTCGAACAGCGCGACCACGTGTTTCGTCCGCTCCATCGGCGGGCGATTGATGCCACCCTCGATCTCGATCCTGCATTTCTGGTCGACCGGCCGCAGTCTGCGCACCTTGCGCTCCATCACCGCGCCATCTGCTTTCTTGGCGATGCGAAGATCGACCTCGGCCTCGGCTTCGGCAGGGATGACGTTCGTGCGCGTACCACCCCGGACGACTCCAACGTTGAGCGTAATGCCGCGTTTCAGATCGGTGAGGCGCGAAACCGCCTGAATCTGATGCGCCAATTCGAGAATCGCGCTGTGTCCTTTTTCAAAGTCGAGGCCCGAGTGCGCCGCTTGCCCCGTGATCTTTATGACAAACGATCCCACACCCTTGCGCGCAGTTTTCAGTGCGCCTCCGGGGCCAGAAGGCTCGCAAACCAGGACGGCCGCACATTGGCGCGCAAGCTTCTCGGTCAGCGCGCGCGAGCTGGTGCTGCCTCCTTCTTCGTCGGAGACCAGCAGCACCGTCACCGGGCGCGGCAAGCCGCCGAGGACTTCGCGCGATGCCCAGAGGGCAAACATTATCTGCGCGATGCCGCTCTTCATATCGAAGACCCCGGGCCCGTGGAGCCGGCCGTTCTGCTCGCGCCACGGCATGGTCCGAAGTGTTCCGAGGTCGTAGACGGTATCGAAGTGGCCGAGCAGCAGAACTGGCTTGCGGCCTTTGCCGCCGGAGAAATCCACTTGCAAGTGGTTTCCGTCCGAACGTTGGCGATGAATTTTGACTCGACCACCCAGGCACTCAAATTCGCGCGCCAGGTATGAGCACAGATCGTCACAGGCTGGCTTGTTCTGGGTCGGCGATTCGCGCACGACCATCTCGCGCACGCTGGCGATCATTTCGCGTTGGCGCTCGGTCAACCAGCGCAAGACATCGCGGTGATTTCCCTTCGCGGATCGCACATTCGGTTTGACCATGTTCTATTGCTCCTATGCGCCGGGATGCGCTCGCTCCAGACCCATGGGTCCGGAATGTATAATCTGGACTTTTACAGGACCCGTGATGAGTGCACCGAAAAACCTTGCGCCCGACGGCGGCGACAATGTCACGCTCGACATCCAGGACATACTGCGCATCCTGCCGCACCGCTTTCCGCTGCTACTGGTCGATCGCATAACTCACCTCACGCGGACCAAGCGCATCGTGGCAATCAAGAACGTTACCATCAACGAGCCGTTCTTTGCCGGACACTTCCCCGATCATCCAATTATGCCGGGCGTGCTGGTGGTGGAAGCCATGGCGCAGGCCGGCGGCGTGCTGTTGTTGACCGAATTTCCTGACCGCGCCGAGAAGCTGCTGTTGTTCACCGGCATCGAGCGCGCGCGTTTCCGCCGGCCGGTGATTCCCGGAGACCAGCTGCGCATCGAGGTGGATGTGTTGGTGTGGCGCGGAACCGCGGGCCGCATGCAGGGCAAAGCTTATGTCGGCGACAAGCTGGCTTGCGAAGCCATCGTCACTTGCCGTCTGCTGAATCGTCCGAAACCGGCGGAAGCCGCCCCGGAGCTTGCTCCCGCAATCGAACAGTCGTAATTTCCCGATGAACATTCATCCGACGGCCATCGTCGATCCCGCTGCGAAAGTCCCTGCATCCTGCAGCATCGGGCCGTATTGCACCGTGGCTGCAGGCGTGGAGCTCGGCGAGAACTGCGAACTGGTTTCGCACGTGGTGCTGGGCAGTCCCAGTCGATTCGGCAGCAACAACAAAATTTATCCTTTCGCGGCGCTCGGCATGGATCCGCAAGACACCACGTACGCGGGAGAGCCGACCCGGCTGGAGGTTGGCGACCATAACGTCATCCGCGAATACGTCACCATCACTCGTGGAACCGCGAAGGGCGGTGGCGTGACCCGCATTGGCAGCCATGTGTGGATCATGGCATACGCGCACGTCGGGCACGACTGCTCGATCGGCGATCATGCCATGCTGGTCAACGCGGCCACCCTGGCAGGTCACGTTACGGTGGAAGAATGGGCCGTGGTGGGCGCGCTTTGTCCGGTGCACCAGCATGTGCGGGTCGGCGCTCACGCGTACGTGGGCGGTGGAACCACGCTAACGCAGGATGTGCTGCCTTACTCCATGACCAGCGCTGAACGCGACACCCACGCCTACATGCTGAACAAAGTAGGGCTGCAGCGCCGTGGGTTTTCACGCGAGCGCATCGCCCGGCTGCATCATGCGTTCAAAGTATTGCTGGCTTCCAAGCTGAATACGTCGCAGGCGCTTGAGAGGCTGCGGTCGGAAGGCGCTCAGGGTGAGGATGTGGAGGCGTTGTTGCGGTTTATCGAAGCGTCGGAGCGGGGGATTATTAAGTAGTAGGTTCGCGTTCGCCGTTGAAATTGTCGTTACGAGCGAAGCGAGGAATCTGCCACGACTAGTACCGGGCCCGACGAAGGAAGAAACAGCAGATCCCTCGCGGGCTGAAGCCCGCTCGTGATGACAACTCAGGAATACGAAGCAGGCCGGACACTTTGAAGTAGAAAGACTGGCTACTGGCGACCGACAACTGGCACTGACAACTGACAACTGATCACTGACTACTGACTACTGGCAACTTCCACCCTATGTCAGAACCATCTCACGAACGCATCGGTCTCATCGCGGGCAACGGCAAATTCCCGTTGCTGGTGCTCGACGCTGCTCGCTCCCGGGGCATGCAGGTGGTCGTCGCGGCCATCAAGGAAGAGGCGTCGCCCGAAATTGAGCACCGCGGGGCGACCGCGGTTTACTGGCTATCGCTGGGCGAGTTGTCGCGCCTCATCGACACCTTCCAACAAGAAGGCGTTACTCAGGCGATCATGGCCGGCCAGGTCAAGCATAAGCAGATTTTCAGTAGCATCAAGCCAGACTGGAAACTTGCCAAGCTTTTGCTTTCATTGACCACCCGCAACACCGATTCGCTAATCGGCGCGGTTAGTAAGGTTCTCGAGGAGGAAGGCATCACTCTGATGAGTTCGACCGCGCTATTGGAACCCATGCTGGCCAGCGAGGGGGTTTTGACGCGCCGCGGGCCGACCGACTCCGAACAAACCAATATCACCTACGGACGCGCGGTCGCGCACCATCTCTCGCGCTTCGACGTTGGCCAGACCGTGGTCATCGCCGAGGCCGCATGCGTTGCCGTGGAAGCCATGGAGGGCACGGACGCAACCATCCTCCGCGCGGGCGAGATCATGCAGTCACCGTCGCTGGGCAAAGAGCCATCGACATTGAGCCGCGCGCTGACCGTGGTGAAGGTCGCCAAGCCGAACCAGGACATGCGCTTCGATGTGCCTGTAGTTGGTCTGCATACGATCGAGACCATGAAGCAGGCCGGCGCAACCTGCCTGGCGCTCGATGCCGGACGATGCCTGCTGCTGGATCGAGAAGGCCTTCTGTCGGCGGCGAATGACGCGGGAATTTGCATCGTCGCAGAGACGCCGGTCAGCCATATCCCTCACCACAGTGTGTAAACGTTCCTTGGCAGGTTGGCCAGACCGATGAGTCACCAGAACGGGCAGAACGCCTTCAAAAATTCTCGCGCTGATCGGCGGGTATTTCTAGCCAAGCCCAATGCACATGACGAATCAGAGATTCTCGGCGCTGTGCGACACAGTGAAAGCCTCCATCGGCCGTGGGTCTTTCCTCCGCGGTCCCCTGAGGAGTACGCGTCGTACCTGGAGAAGATTTCCAGCGGACGAACGATTGGCTTCCTGGTACGCCGAACCTCCGACAAGCGCCTTGCAGGCGTGATCAATGTGAGTGAACCAGCCATGGGTTGCTTCCGCAGCGCGTATCTCGGTTTCTATGCCTTCGCGGGATCGGAGGCGCGGGGCTATATGACCGAAGGTCTGTCGCTGGTGTTGGACTGGGCCTTCGAGGAACTTGGTTTTCACCGTCTGGAGGCGAATATTCAGCCAGGAAATCTTGCCTCCGGCGCGCTTGTTTCTCGTTTGGGGTTTCGCAACGAAGGGTTTTCGCCACGTTACCTGATGATCGACGGCGTGTGGCGCGATCACGATCACTGGGCCATTCTAAGCGACGAGTGGGCCGAAAAACGCCAGCGTCTTTTTGCGTCATGGCTCGCCGATGGGCGAGAATCCTAAAATGGAGAGAAAGAGCGGCCCCCTGCGCGTAGGAGTGGTCGGCGCTGGCGCCTTCGGCCGCAATCACGCGCGCGTTTATCGCGAGCTTGAGTCGGATCCCTGGCACAAGGTCGAATTGGTCGGAATCTATGACAAAGACTCCACCCGCGCCGGCGAGGTAGCCGATCAATTCGGCGTCACCGAGTGTGGCTCGCTCGACGTGCTGATCGCTTCCGGCGTTGACGCCTGCTCGGTCGCGGTGCCCACCGCCGCTCACTTAGAGGTTGCCGGGTATCTTGATGGAACACGGTGTGGAAGTTCTGATTGAAAAGCCGCTGGCGGCCACCGTGGCCGAGGCGGATAAACTGATCGCCATCGCGGAACGCCACAAACGGATTGCGCAGGTCGGCCATCTTGAGCGCTTCAATCCCGCGGTGCGCGCGACCTTCCCGTTGCTCACGCAGCCCATGTTTTTTGAGGTGCACCGGCTTAGCGTTTTCAGTCCGCGCTCACTCGACGTGGATGTGATCCTCGACCTGATGATCCACGATCTCGATATCGTACTGGCGTTCGCGCAGTCTCCGGTCAAGGAGGTCCGTGCGGTCGGCTTGCCGATTCTGTCGCAGAAGGTGGACATCGCCAACGTGCGCATGGAATTCGAATCGGGCTGCGTCGCCAACTTCACCGCCAGCCGGGTCAGCACCGAGCGGGTCCGCAAGCTACGCTTCTTCCAGCCGCGGCAATACGTTTCGCTCGACTACTCGCGGCAGGATGTGCTGGTGCTCACCGTGGATGACCTACAGCTCGACCCCGCCGGCATGGATCCGTTTAATCCGGCGAGCGTGGCCGCCAGTGCCCTTCCCGGCATCACGCCCTTCAGGCCAGCCGTGGAGCAGCAAGAACCGCTGCGGGCGGAGTTGAGCAGCTTCCTGCGCGCGGTGCGCAATCGCACGCAGCCCGAGGTGACGCTGGAAGATGGCCGCCGGGCCCTCGCGCTAGCCATGCAGGTCGTGGACGCCATTGCAGAACACAGCCGCCGCGCGAATTTAGCCGAGTTGACTCGCACGCCGAGCTAGCCTACGCTTCTTCAATCCCCGATGTCGGATGAACCGGTCACCATTGCGAAGTTCCTCACCCTTGGCGAAGCCAAACTGGCGCAAGGCAAGCTGATCTCTGCCGGAATCTCAGCCTTCGTGTGCGACGAAAACATGCATGCCATGAACTGGCACATGGGCATGGCACTGGGCGGTATCCGCCTGCAGGTACCCGACAGCCAGGTGGTGCGCGCGCTGGAAGTCCTGGACGATTTCGAGCCGGAGGAATCCGCCGAGGTGGAAACTACAGAGGACGGCGACGAAGAAATGGAAGAGGTTGCGTGCTGCCCGGAATGCGAGTCGCTGGAGATTCGCGAGGTAACCAGCGCGAACCCGCGCCAAATCGCGCTTTGGTCGGCGGCCATTCCGTTCCCCGAATCTCCAACCCAGGAGACGCATCGCTGGAGATGCCTGTCGTGCGGCTACCAGTGGCGTGAGGCCGAGGAGTAGCCGAGGGGCCTTCCGTGCAGTTTACAGGTCCATGAAGTTGCGAACGATTTGCCGGCCGTGCTCGGTAAGCACGCTCTCCGGATGAAACTGCACGCCTTCGACCGGGAACTTACGATGGCGCAGTCCCATGATTACGCGTTGACCGTCGCGGTCGGTGCAGGTGGCGGAGATTTCCAGTTCATCCGGCAGGTCTTTCTCCTGGACTATCAGCGAGTGATAGCGAGTGGCCGTCATGGGCGAAGGAATGCCGCGGAAAATTGATTTGCCGTCGTGTTCGACCGAGCTAGTCTTGCCATGCATAAGGTTGGCGGCGCGAACGACTTTGCCGCCGAAGGCTGCACCAATTGCCTGGTGGCCGAGGCAGACGCCGAGCAGAGGTACCCGTCCTGCGAAGTGGCGGATGAGCTCGATACTGATTCCGGCATCTTGGGGCGTGCACGGGCCGGGAGAGATCACGATGCGATCCGGATGAAGCTGGTCGATTTCGCCGACCGTAATCTGGTCGTTGCGGCGCACAACTACTTCCAGTCCTAACTCCCCGATGTATTGCACGAGGTTGTAGGTGAAGGAGTCGTAGTTGTCGAGGACGAAAATCATGGGGTTAGGGGCTTGGGGTTAGGGGCTAGCGCCGCAGGCTTCAGCTTCTTGCGTTGGATGGAGGTAATGAGGCCGCTTAATACGCGTCCCAGTTCGTTCGTTTTAGCCAAGAAAAATTGCTCCTGATTCTGAGTAATGTAAGCCAATCGCTGTGCGATGACGACTTGGGTTTGTACTTCACACAGTGAGCCGCGTGCCTGACACAAAAATTGGTTGAACTCTCCGGTCGTCGCACGACCATGACCTTCGGCGATGTTGCTCGGGATGGATACAGACGCGCGCCGCAATTGGCTGGTCAGCCCATATATTTCGTGACCCGGAAACTGCGATGTGATGGTGTACACCTCTGTAACCAGCGAAATAGCTTTCTGCCAGGCAATTAAATCCTGATAGCTTTTGATCTGCACGATAGAATCCTCTGTCACAGCTTAACGCGCCGGCTAATTTCATGTGAGCAAATCGCCTGAGTAGAGGCCACGCTAACTACCCCTAACCCCTAGCACCTAACCTCTAGCCCCTGACGCTTCACACGCTCTCAACAACGCACTCGCCTTGTTCATGCACTCCTGGTATTCACTTTCGGGATCGGAGTCGGCGACGATGCCCGCGCCAGCCTGAAGGTAGGCACGATTGCGATGCAGAACCATGGTGCGAATGGCGATGCAGGAATCCAGATTGCCCGCGTAATCGGCGTAGAGAACCGAGCCCCCATAGACGCCGCGGCGCACCGGCTCCAACTCCTCGATGATCTCCATGGCCCGAACTTTCGGCGCGCCGCTCAGCGTGCCCGCGGGGAAGCAGGCCGCCAACGCGTCCAGCGCGTCGAGATCGCCACGCAACTCTCCCTCCAGCGCCGAGACTAGGTGCATGACGTGCGAGTATTTCTCCACGTACATCAGGTCGCGGACCTTGACGCTGCCATATTCGCTCACTCGACCCAGGTCGTTGCGCCCCAGGTCCACCAGCATGACGTGCTCGGCGCGCTCTTTTTCGTCGCTGCGCAACTTCGCAATCAGTTCTTCGTCTTCAGCGGGAGTGGCTCCGCGCTTGTGGGTGCCGGCGATGGGACGATATTCCAGCTTGCGTCCCGACACGCGCACCAGCATTTCGGGGGACGCACCCACCACCTGCATGTCGTCCAGCTTCAGGTAGAACATGTACGGCGATGGATTCACCGTACGCAAAGCGCGGTAAATCTGGAAAGGCTCGGCGGGGGGCTCGAAGTCCAGGCGCTGCGACAGCACGACCTGAAAGACGTCGCCGGCGGCGATGTACTCCTTGGCGCGGCGAACGCTGGCCACGAACTTGTCGTGCGAGGTGGAGTTGTGAACCCTGATCGTCTTCTTTCGGTCGTTGGTTGACCAGTCGAAATTGTGGGCGCGCACTCCGCGGGCAAGTTTGGCTTCGATGGCAGCAATGTCGGCAAGGGCACGATCATAGGCCTTCCGCGGCGATTCCGCGCTGACGTCGGCGGCGGCGATGATGTGCAATTGATGCCGCAGATGATCGAACGCCAGCAGACGGTCGTAAAACGTAAAGACACAATCCGGCAGCCCAACGTCGTCCTTGGCGCGTTCAGGCAAACGTTCGAACTGCCGCACCATGTCGTAGGCAAAATATCCGACACAACCGGAGGTGAATGGCGGCAGATTGGGCAGCGTCGCTGGACGGTACTGCCGCAGGCAGGCGCGCAACAATTCGATTACGTTGCCCTGACGACGTTCCACCGAGAGGCCGCGCCGAATCTGCAGAGAACTACCGCGTGCGGTGACGACCATTCGCGGTTGGGCGCCCAAAAAAGTATAGCGGCCGATCTTCTCGCCGCCTTCGACGGACTCCAGCAGGAACGCGTATTTCTGTTTCGCTGCCAGGCTTAAGAAAGCTCCGACCGGCGTCAGTAAATCGGCGCTCAGCGTCTTCGCGACGGGGATAAGCGAGGCCTCGCGGCTGAGCTGTAAAAAGGTTTTGTAGTCGGGAGTGACCATATACGCGCGAGTCAGTTAGTTTTACTGGGATTATACGGGAGCCCCTGCGATCGTCCGCCAGGTCAAGATCTCCAGTCGAACGGCAGGGCCATAATCCAGGCGGAGCTTGCAGTATCGGAATTCGTGGACACGACGGAACTCGCCGACTACCCGGACGATGACACTTTGCAATTGATCCCTGATCGCGGCTGAATAGGAAAAGCCCCGACGTGAATCGGGGCCAGTCGTGCTCTTGGTAGTTCTGAGTTATGCCTATAGGAAGTTTGTAATCAGCATTTGGCTAACTGCTAGTTGCTAATTGCCAGTTGCTAACTCACCCTTTATTTCCGGTAGCTCCGTGCATCTTGGCGCGATCGATCAACATCTGCACCTGGTCTTTCTGGGGATAGTCAGGGTTAGTCTGCAAGAGTTTTTCCCAGGCTACGATTGCGCCTTTGGGATCCTTCTTGCCCTGCCATTTGACGATGCCCAGATTAAACAGCGTTGCCGCATGATTTGGCCGGATGGTAAGCGCTTTGTCGAAGCTGGCGATGGCCTTGTCGGCATTGCCGGTATACCAATACGCGGTGCCAAGATCAGTGCGGACGTCGGCGTTCTCAGGTTGAAGGCCGATGGCCTTTTCGTAGTACTCGATCGCCTGAGGATAAGCCTGGCTGTCGTAGTACAGATTGCCCAGCTTTACCACGGTGTCAAAGTCGTTCGGGTTGGTCTTGAGTTGAGCCAGCAAGGGTTCGGCTGCCTTCGCCACCATTTCTGGCGATGGGGCCTGCTGCTGTTGAGCACTTCCGATCCCGGGCAATTGTGCCGAACCGATGGGAGCGTTGCCCATTCCGGCGGGAGCGGAAGCGGAAGCAGCCTGCGCACTCTCGCCGGCAGTTGAAACTGGAGCTGATCCGCGGGCAAAGTAGCCTACCGCAATTCCGATGGCCAAGGTGATCACCGCCAACGTATAAGCTTGCACGTTGCTGAAGGCCAGGTTGGTTTTGCCATTGTTGTTTTGTACAGCTTCAGACATTTGTAGTACTCCTTGAAGCGATTAGCATTTGGCATTTAGCATTCTTGGCATTTGGCATTTGGCACTTGGCATTTGGCACTTCGGCATTTGGCACTTCGGCTGCCACGAATTATGAATGTTGGCTAGACCGCCTGGGCTTTGGCCACTTTGCGTGGATCCTTCCGTGCCTCTGTTTGCACCTTCAATATCAGCCGGTTCAGCATGCGTCTCATTTCCGCCACATTGTTAGCGATCGAGTCGTGGGTTTCTCGGCCAATGTAGTCCAAATCCCGCGCGAGCAGGAGAAAATACTCCAGTTCACTAGCAGATCCCATAGCAATGCCTAGAAACCGACCGAACTCAGGATTGCCAGACCGTCCGCACCCTTCAGCGATGTTTGCCGCCACCGACGAACTACAACGGCGCAATTGGCTGACTATCCCATAGGTTTCTTCGCGCGGAAAATCTTTTGTGCACCGATACACGGCTAGAGTTATATCGTGAGCGTGTTGCCAAACCTGCAAGTCCCGAAAGTCCTTCACGAAGAGTGTTCCTTAACGAGCGCTTTTGCTAAGTGCCAAATGCTAAGTGCTAATTGCTAAATGCTAATTGCTACCTGCTAGTTTTTGGTGCCGGCGCCAACCTGTAAGGGTTGTTCAAGGTGAAACAGGCGGCCCACCGCTGCGGTCAGCACGTCCTGCTCATTCCTTTCTGGAAGTTCCTTCAGTTCACGGGCCAGGGATCCGGCAATTCGTTGCGTTATATGAATTGTAAGCGTTGTGAGCGCCTGATCCTGATCTTCCGTGAAAGGTCCAAATTCCATGCGAAGGGTTTCCAATTCCTGCCGGCAAAGTTCATCGAGACGTTGGCGCAGGGCCACGATGGTGGGAACCACGCGTTCCGCCATCAGTTTGCGACGAAAGCCCTGCACTTCCGCCTGCACAATCTTTTCCGCAGCTTCAGCGGCGGCTTGTCGTCCCACCGCATTGCGTTTCACTACGTGCTCCAGGTCGTCCATGTCGAACAGATGGATGCCCTCCACTCCGCGCACCGCAGGATCGATGTCGCGTGGGACCGCAATGTCGATCATGACCATGGGGGCGTGCTGCCGTTGTTGGGCGATTTGCCCGGCTTCCTTCAGGCTGAGGACGAAATGCGGGCAAGACGTCGAGCTGACAACAATGTCGGCTGTCTTCAGATGCGCCAGGCGATCGTCGAATGAAACCGGGGTGGCGCCCATCTTTTTCGCCAAGTCCTCGCCATGGGCCAGCGTGCGGTTCATCACCTTCACCTGGCTGGCGCCCGCTTTCATGAGGTAATGCGCGGCAAGTTCACTCATCTTGCCTGCGCCGATCAACAAAACTTCGCGCCCTGCCAAGTCTCCGAGGACGCTTCTTGAAAGTTCGACGGTGGCGTAGGGCACCGAGACTGCCGATGAGCCGATCGCTGTCTCTGTGCGGGCGCGCTTGGAAACGGTGAGCGCCTTCTGCATGACGGCGTCGAGGAACCGTCCGGTAGTGCCCGCCTCCTGCGCCAGCGCCCAGGCTTGCTTCACCTGGCCGGTGATTTCCGGTTCGCCCAGCACCATCGAGTCAAGACTCGAAGTCACCCGGAAGATGTGGGTGAGCGCTACATCATCCATGAGGCGATAAAAGTGCGACCACTCACAAAGCTTGATTTGATATTCCTGGGTCAGAAATCGTAATACGGAGTTGGCAGCGGTGGGAACGTCGCTGGCCCACAGTATGAACTCGGTGCGATTGCAGGTAGTTACGACGATTACCTCTTCGACGCCTTCCGAGCGGACCAATTGATGAAGGGCGTCGTAGCGGCGGGCCTCACTGATCCAGAAACGCTCGCGAACGGCGACCGGTGAGGTTCGGTAGTTCAGGCCAATCACTGCTAGCGTCGGTTCCACGGGAAACCTTCTCTCGAAAACGGATTACCTTTGATAAAAGCACACTGGGTGCCAAACCGAGGGGGCCATTTGGGGTGCGATTAAATCCTTGAAACTAAAAGATTTGTGGCGCTGCGAGGTGCCTTAAGCGACGAACTGCCTCGCCTGGTTTTGCGGCATATCAC
Organism: uncultured Acidobacteriaceae bacterium; assembly: GCA_963709045.1. Classification (GTDB taxonomy): domain Bacteria; phylum Acidobacteriota; class Terriglobia; order Terriglobales; family Acidobacteriaceae; genus Bog-257. Next base: position 414,315 of record CAVPUX010000002.1, read on the forward strand.
CCGCCCAGAGCGTTTTTTCCCTCCTGCTCCCACGGAAAGGGTATGGCGAAATCCATCTTCGCGGAGTACAGTACTTTCGCCGTCACTTAGCGGCATTTCTTACGTTCTAACGATCCCCTCGCGGGGTGGTCGGTGAAGGAGACGAAGATAAATATGAAGATGAGACTCTTACAACGTATCGCTCTGTTTAGCCTGATTACCGCCCTGGCTCTGCCTTCCCTAGCCTCGGCCCAGGCGAAGGGCCAGGATACTTTCAAAACCAAATGCGCCATGTGTCACGGAGCCGACGGCAGCGGCGCAACACCCATGGGAAAGTCGATGGGATTGAAGGATATGGGCAGCCCGGCTATCCAGAGCATGTCTGACGCCGATCTGAACGCCGCTATCACCAATGGCAAAGGCAAGATGCCTGCCTACAAGGGCAAGCTGACCGATGCCCAGATTAGCGATCTGGTTTCGTATATCCGCACTCTGAAGAAGTAATTTCACGCTCCTTACCATGACAGACGTACCGGCGGCTCCGTGGGGGGTCGCCGATTTTTTTTAGCCCGCAGGAAGAGTGCTTTTTCGCCTTTGCAATACGCTGGCCGACCGCTGACCCACTTTTCGACACACGAAAAATCCTCTACCGAGGCCCCTGCAGCATCGTCTCTCCCGGAGTTATACTCGCAAACTGCGAGCAAATTGACCTGCTCAGCGTCGTGACCAACGCGATGGAGGCTCAATGAAAGACGATCCTAAGCATAGGCCCGAAAACCCGTCGGGTGTTTCGCGTCGCGATTTCATGAAGATTTCCGGCGTGGGTGTCGCTCTCCCCCTAGTGCTAGGCCCGAAGGTGGTCGAAGCAGCTGGCGAGGAAGTGGTCGTTTATGGACCCGGCAAGGTCCCGATCACCCTCACGGTCAACGGCAAGAAGTTGACCGCGCAATTGGAGCCGCGGGTCACCCTGCTGGATGCGCTGCGCGACAACTTCGATTTGACCGGCGCAAAGCGCGTCTGCGACCGCGGTGTCTGCGGGGCCTGCACGGTCTTGATCGATGGCAAAACCGCGTACGGATGTTCCATTCTGGCCATCGATGCGCAAGGCAAAAACGTCACAACCATCGAAGGTCTGGCGGAAGGTGACGCGCTGACCCCGCTGATGCAGGCCTTCGTAGCACACGATGCCCAGCAGTGCGGTTTCTGTACCCCGGGATTCATCGTCGCCACCACTCATTTCCTCGAACAGCACCCCAATCCCAACCAGGAAGACATTCGTCGCGGGCTAAGCGGCAATTACTGCCGCTGTGGAACGTATGACGGCATTCGCGCGGTCGCATTGGCCAAGCCGGAAGGAAGAGCGTCATGAGCCAGTACACGTGGCCCGACCCCGCAAGCCGTCCGCTGCTGGGCAAGCGCATTTCGCGAGTCGATGGTCCGGTGAAAGTTTCCGGCCGGGCGAAATACACCTATGACTACAATCCCGAAGGCTTGCTTGCCGGCAAGATTCTTCGCTGCCCGTATGCGCACGCGCGTATCACCAGCATCGACACCAGCGCCGCCGAGAAGATGGCTGGCGTAAAGGCAGTCAAAGTTTTGCAGCAGCCGGGGACGGAGATTTTCTGGGCGGGTGACGAGGTGGTCGCCGTTGCAGCCATCGATGAATCCGCCGCAGAAGATGCCACCCGCGCGATCAAGGTGCAGTACGAGGTGCTGCCTCACTTTGTGTCGGACGCGGAACCGCCAAAGAACATCGCTGTCAATAACGGACCCATCAGCCGCGACGACTTTGAGGACATGGAAGACAACCAGGTCCCCGACGACCAGGTAATCGCGACCATCAAGAAAAACGGCATCAGCTTCAAGCCCGATGAAAAGTATCTGAAGGATGCGCAGGCGTCGGGCGTCGATCCTAACGTTGTAGAGGCGCTGCGCACCGCCAAATACGCAGCGGCAAAATCTTCGCGCTCGCCTTACAAGAAAACCGCGGTGCAGACGCAAGGCGATCCCGACAAAGCCTTCGCGGCGGCGGCAGCGGTTTCGGAAGGACTCTACGGAGCTTCTTGTATTACGCACTGCTGCCTCGAAACTCATGGCATGGCGTCGGAGTGGCCTACCGACAAGGACCTTGTGGTGCATGTTTCCACGCAAAACCTTTCCGGCATTGCCCCGCAAGTTTCAGAACCGCTTGGCGTGCCGGCGGGAAATATTCAAGTGTTGCAGCAATACATCGGCGGCGGATTCGGGAGCAAGTTCAGCCCCGATCGCTGGGGCATCGCCAGTGCGCAACTCTCGCAAGCGGCGGGCGGCAAGCCGGTGAAGATCATGCTGGAGCGCGATTCGGAGCAGGAGGTTGCGGGCATGCGCCCGTCGGGCTTTGCGCGCGTCAAAGTCGCGGCCGACAAAGACGGCAACCTCGTCGCGTGGGAATCACGATCGTGGGGAACGGGCGGAATCGGCGGCGGAGGCACGCCTCCACTGCCGTACATCTTCGAAATTCCCAACCAGCGCAAGCAGAACATCGCCATCGCCACCAACCAGGGGAGCGCCCGCGCATGGCGAGCGCCAAACCATCCTCAGGCTGCGGTCATCAGCATGGGCGCGTTGGAAGATCTTGCGGCCAAACTGAACATGGATCCGGTCGAGTTCATCACGCGCAATCTGCAGCTGACGGGCACGCGTGAAAAGATTTATCGCGACGAGTTTCCCATTGCGGTGGAGCTGATGGAATGGAAGAAGAATTGGCACCCGCGCGGCGATAAAGTCCACCGGGCCGATCAAGCGCGGTTTGGGACTCTCGATGCACACTTGGGGGGGCCGCGGACACAACAGCGACTGCGATCTGACGATCAATCCCGATGGTTCGGTGGAAATCAAGATGGCCACCCAGGACCTTGGCACCGGCTGCCGCACCATAATCATGATCGTCGCGGCTGACACGCTGGGCATTCCGCTCGACAACGTCAAGCTGCTGATCGGCGACAGCCGTTATCCCGTGTCGGGCGCCAGCGGTGGCAGCACAACTTCGGGCGGGGTTACGTCGTCGACGCGACGCGCTGCCGTGGATGCTCGCAATCAACTCTTTGCCAAGGTTGCTCCGGCCTTGAAAGCGCAGCCGGAAGAATTGGAAGCGGTGAATGCGACGGTGCGGGTGAAGAGCGATCCCAGCCGCAGCCTGGGGTGGAAGGAAGCGTGCGCGAAGATCGGCGCCATGCCGATGACGATTCGCGGCAAGAATCCCGATAAGTCGAAACCGCCGGACCTGACCAACAGCGGCGTCGGCGGCGTGCAGATGGCGGATGTCTCCGTGGACACGGAAACCGGCATCGTGCGCGTAAACAAGATGGTTGCGGTGCAGGATTGCGGCCTGGTGGTGGACGTGAAGACCGCCGAGAGCCAGGTGTTGGGCGCGCTCATCATGGGCATCAGCTACGCGCTGTATGAGGAGAAGATTCTCGATCCCGTGACCGGGCGCATGTTGAACCCGAACATGGAATTCTATCGCCTCGCCGGCATCTCCGACGTTGGCGAGCTGAAGGTACACATGATGACCGGCAAAGGATATGACGAGCGCGGCGTCATCGGATTGGCCGAGCCGCCGGTGGTCTCGCCCGGGGCGGCCATCTCGAATGCGGTCGCGAATGCAATCGGCGTACGAGTGCCGTTCCTGCCGCTCACGCCGGCGCGTGTGCTGGAGGCGCTGGAGAACGGAGGCAGCAATGCGAGCGTTTGAATACGTTAGTCCGACGAACAAGGAACAAGTCGCCACACTCCTCGGCGATCAGGGCTCGATCCTCGCTGGTGGCACTGATCTGCTGGCGCTGATGAAAGACGACGTAGTGGCGCCGCCCCGCCTGGTGAACATCAAGCAGATCGACCAATTGCGCGGCATCAGCTATCAAGCGGGCAATGGATTACGCATCGGCGCGCTGGTTACGATCGCCGAATTTGCTGACGACGCAAATGTTCAGCGTTACTATTCGGTCCTTGCGGAAGCCGCCAATGAGGCCGCTAGCTCGCAGATTCGCAACCTCGCAACCATGGGTGGAAACATGTGTCAGCGGCCGCGATGCTGGTACTTTCGCAACGGCATGGGACTGATGGCGAAAACACCGGACGGAAAATCCATGGTGGTCGCTGGCGACAATCGATACGCCGCGATTCTGGGCAACAGCGGGCCCGCTTACTTTGTAAGTCCATCGACGCTGGCTCCCGTGTTCATCGCCTTGGGCGCGAAGATTCGCCTGTACTCGGCGAAAGCCGCGGGCAGCGGAGTCCGTGAACTTCCGCTAGAGAAGTTCTTCGTCATTCCGAAGTCGGCGAACGAACTCGAACACGATCTGAAACCTGGCGAGATGGTGATCGAAATCGTTGTGCCTCCACCGTCGCAGAATTTGAAGGCCGCCAGTTACGAGGTGCGGCAACGGGCAGCATTCGATTGGCCGCTGGCGCAGGCCAGCGTAGCCCTCGAGATGGATGGCAGCACGGTCAAGAGTGCGCGTGTCGTGCTCGGACACGTTGCGCCCATCCCGTGGATCTCGTTGGAAGCGGCACAGGCCTTGGTGGGCAAAAGCATCTCACCCGACACCGCGATGGCTGCCGCGAATGCCGCAGTCGCGCAAGCCAAACCGCTCAGCCACAACAAATATAAAATCACCCTGGCGAAGGCGGCCGTCAAACGCGCCGTCCTCGGCGCCGCAGGCCCGGGCTCCGGAGGTGCCGCATGATGCTGAATCTCGATGCCGAGCGTTTCGATACGAATCGCGAAGACCTTTGCCCGGCACTCCGCTGGAAAGGACAATTCATCGAAGCGGAGCACGATCCCACGGTGCCGCCGACCAACGATGGACTGTTCTGGTGCATGCACACCCAGACCTGCATCGGGCCAGACGGTGAATTGGCCGAGCCGGGAAACTGCTCCTCGAAGTTTCGCGCGTGCCACGGAACGGGAAAGTGCGAGAAGACTTAACCGCGGATTGCGCGGATGAACGCTGATTGAGTGCTCAAGAACAATCGGCCTCTGGTAGGAGAAATTTGGCGGTCGCATCCGCCGGGGTAAAGAAAAGGGGAGTAACAATGAAATTCCGTCCCACGGCCCTACTGCTAACTGTCCTGGCGATCGTAAGTTTGTCGTTCGCTTGGGATACCAAATCCGAGCAGGTTTCCGTCAACGGCTGGGTGCTGGATTCGGCTTGCGCGATCACCAAGGGTCTCGACAAACCCATCAGCCGCGACTGCGCGCTCAAGTGCGCGAAGGCGGGATCGCCGCTCGTCATCCTGGCCGATGATGGAAACATCTACTGGCCGATATCCGACAAAACTCCTTCCTCCGGACAAAATGATCGCCTGTTGAAATTTGCCGGCGAACGCGTGACCGCCACCGGCAAGGCCTACGTTCGCGGCGGATCGCACGCCATCGTCCTGGAGAAGGTCGAAGCCGCCAAATGATGTCGGTACTCCGCTCAGACTTTGGCTGGAGAATTCTCTAGCCAGACACGGCAACTGGGTCTATAGTTCCCTGCATCAACGCAGGCAATCTGCGTTCGGTTGTGGGGAACTCTGGATTTGGGCCACCAGCACGGGCTTCGTTTGAGGTCTGGCGCTCGCGACTAGGCAATCTCTTTCTGCATATCGCGACGCACCCTCTCTGGCTGACGTCGACCTTCGCTCTCTGACCGCAAGCTCCCCGGCCATGCACCGGATACAGGACTCTAGCGGAGGCCGGCATGATCACGCGAATTGCAGTTCCATCTGCCCGGGTTGTAGCGCTTTCTTTTGTGTTGTGTTTGTCCATGCTGCCGACTTGCACGGCATGGGCGCAGTCTGACTCGCTCGACCAGCCACACCTGGTGCCGCGCGCTAAGCCCGATACAGTTGAGTCGGCGGCATCCATTGCGGTTCCGCCATTAGGACCGCGAACCAAGCCCATGCGTGTGGACGTGGACCTGGTGCTGGTGCCGGTCACCGTCACCGATGCGCGGGATCGCCCGGTCATCGATCTACCCAAGCAAAACTTCACGCTGTATGAAGGCGGCGTCGCCCAGCCTATCCAGTATTTTTCTACGGAAGATGCTCCGATATCGGTGGGGCTGATCCTGGATTACAGCGGAAGTATGAAGAACAAGATTGAATATGAGCGGGAAGCGGTGGCCGAGTTCTTCAAATACGCAAATCCACAGGACGACTATTTCGCGATCACGGTGTCGAGCCACCCGCAGGTGATTGCCACTTCCGACCAGTCGATCGGCACCATCCAAGACAAGCTGGGAACCACGGAGCCGCGAGGGGGGACAGCGCTGTATGACGCGGTGTACCTGGGGATCTCGCGGATGAGTACGGCGCGCTATCAGCGGAAGGCGCTGGTCATCATCTCCGACGGCGGCGACAACCGAAGCCGGTACAACTTGAAGGAGATCAAGGGCGTGGTGGAGGAGGCCGATGTGCTGGCGTATGGCATCGGCGTCTTCGACGGCGTACCAATACCCTTGTTCAAAACCATGGAAGAGCGCTGGGGCCGGAAGTGGCTGAGCGAAATCACCGACGCCACGGGCGGACGAACCCTGGCGGCTGACGACCGCCGGCAAATTCCCCAGATCGCGGCACTGATCAGCCGGGAATTGCGCAATCAGTATGTGCTGGGATACCGGCCAAGCAATGTCGCTCACGATGGCAAGTGGCGCCGCGTGCAGGTGCGGCTGACGCCGTCGGCTACTCCGCTGCAGGTGCATTACAAGCAAGGATATGTGGCTCGGGAGGAATGAGGGCTGCACACATTTACCACTTTTTCCGTATTTGTCGGCAATGAGGCCTCGTCAGGTCGACAATATCAGCCTGTTTCCACAGTTTTAGTCCACTTTAGGGTTCTGGATGGTGGCGGACTGATTCTTCTGCCGTCCAGAGCAGCAGTCCAAGTTCGGGAATGCCAACCACCTCTGGCGTGCGCTGCATCACAGCGCGGGGCGCTAACAAAGCCGACCATAATAGCAGCGGGGTGCTACGAGACGACCCATGTTGAACGTCAGAGATGAGTGCGACCTTCCGGAAGACGATGGCTACGACCTGTTCACACGGGAAACCGAAGTCGAGCGGCGACGTAGCGATGAGCCAAAGCTTGGAACCAGACCCAGAATTGGCGCACGGCTGCTGCGCGGCCCAGTCCTTATCAGGCCATCTGAAAGCGATCACTAAAAATATGGGTGCCCTATTTCGAGGGCACCCAATGAAACAGACAACGGTCATCTCCCCAGAACACGCTCCCTAAGGGGCGAAGTAGCTGGAGATGTCGAGGATCAGTTGTGTCAGCCCGGCGGCGTAGGCGTTGATGGAGTTATTCGCGGCGGTGGGCACGATGGCCATGTTCGACGTGACGGCCCCGTCATAGGCATTCAGCGTGGAAGCGTTCGGCGCTTGGGAGCCGTCGTCGGGCCATAGGGTCAACAGCCACACTGGCAACCCCTGTGGCACGATGGTCGCGTTGAAGACGAATGCTTGTGCTGTGATGGGCACCGCACAGGGGCTGGTATTGGGGTCCACCGAAGGTGAGAGCAGGCCGTTGAAGGGTCCAGAACCATCTCGGCGCGTGTCCCGGACGCGACAAGTGGGGATGGTGTACAACGACAGTCCGCCTGTGCCGGCGGGAGCGAAGTAGCCGTTGACGTCAATCACAAGATCAGCGTCGTTGCTGGCCCACACGTCGATAGCGCCCTGAGTGCCCGGACCGCCTGCAGGCACAATGGCTGCATTCGCCACCACGGTGCCCGTGGGCGCGTTCAAGGTGGAGGTAGTGGGTTGCGACTGACCGTCGGGCCAGGCGCTAAACACCCACATGGGACCGCTTCGGGGTATCGTGGTGAAGTTGAAGGAGTAGGCCTGCGCTGTGTCGGGAATTCCGCAAGTGCTCTCCAGCACCGGCATTGTACGCTGCACCCCGGCGTGCAGATAGGGACCTCCGAGGTCGCCGGTTGTCCCACGAGTGTCAGCCACACGGCATGGAGCCAAGGGATAGAAAGCGAGCCCCGAGCTGCCCAAGGGTTCAAAGTAGCCGTCGATGTCCAGCACGATGTCGGTCGTGTTACTAGAGAAAACTCTGACAGCTCCGTTGGTTCCGGAAGGCACAATGGCGGCATTCGCTTTGTAACGACCGTCCCAGGAGTTCATGAGAGAAGCGTTGGGCATGGCTTCACCGGTTGGCCAGACGGTCAGAAGACCGACGGTCCCGCCCGGCGGAGGAACCAGGGTCACGTTCAAGGAGTAGGCTGCGGCGGTAGTGGGAATGTTACAGCCGCCGAGCTGGGGAATAATAAAATCCTGCGGCATTCCGCCCTGAAGAGTGCCACCGCTCTGGCGTGTATCCACCAGACGGCAAGGAGCAACCGGAACGAATTGCAATCCCCCGGCGAGGTTTAGAAATATCGACACCTTATTCCCGGCGGCATCGGCGGTGACAATATCGGGCCATCCGTCGCCGTTGAAATCGGCCACAGCGACGACTTTGGTACCTCCGGCAGTGTTAAGGGTGACAGTATTTGAGTTACTGAAATGTCCGTCGCCAAGGCCCGCGGCAGCCATTACGCCTGGACCGGCACTAGCAGAATAATCGGCAAAGGCGACGTCAATATTCCCGTCCCGGTTGAAATCGGCCAAAGCTAGCAACTCAGTTGCGTTTCCGGAGAAAGTCGGGATGGGCGATTGGAAGGTTCCGTCCCCATTGCCCAGAAATGCCGACGCCGTACCCATGTTGGAGGTGAGAACGACATCGAGTTTGCCATCATTGTCGAGATCGGCGGCGGCTACACCCACGCCTTGGACGTACAGGGTCTGGTAAGTTGCGAACAGGGTGAAGCTATGGTCAGGGTTTTGCAGGAAGACCGCAATGCCGGCCATCGGGCTCACTTGGGCGGCAACGATATCGAGCAGTCCATCAGTGTGGCCACTGAAGTTACCGACTGCGGCCGACCAAAAGCCGCCGTTATATCCAGGCTCGCTCAGCGAAATAGCAGTTTGCAGGGTGCCATCGCCATTGCCGAACAGCACACTGAGGTTTCCCGGGCGGCCCCCGGTGCCACCCGCAGCGCCGCCAACAATGACATCCGGCCTGCCGTCGCCATCGAGGTCGGCGGTGACAATGGTGACCGCATTGGTTCCAGACGGAAATGCCGTTGGAGCGCCAAGCGTGCCATCGCCATTGCCGAGCAAGATTTCCACGTCGCTGATGAGGAAATCGATCGAGCCATGAATCAACGCGACGTCGAGCTTGCCGTCGCCGTTAAAATCGGCAACCGCGACCCCGATGGGGACCCCGATGGTGGGTAGGCTATGCAGGATGGGAGTACCAAACGTTCCATCCCCATTGCCCAACAACACGGCAACGTTGTTTTGTTGTGCGTTCACGACGACCATGTCTGGCTTACCATCACCGTTGAAATCACCTACCGCAACTCCCACTGGTGTATTTCCACCAGTACCAAACTGTATGGCAGGTGAGAATTGGAGGGGTAAGTCACCTGACGAGCCGCCTTGCCTGTGGGTTTGGGGCATCTCAAAGGTTGATCTGCCTGACAACTGTTGTGCAACAACGGGACAAGCCGTCAGTGCTAAAGCTAGCGCGAGAATCCATGCGACAAAACGGGGGAACATCGGCGTCCATCCTCTCCAAAATACGCGCCGAGCCTGATGAGGCTCGGCAACTCCAATGTAGGAACTGTGTTTGTCTCGGGAGCGCACAAGGGTATCTCCCTAAAGATTGCAATCGAAACGAGTGTGCCGATTTTTGATAAAGAGAGCAATAGATTTTCCACCTGATTTATGTGTGCTTGTTTGCTCTTGTGGTGCAGGGCGTTGCCAAGAATTATGGCACCAACGGGCGTGGGTTTAACAACAAAATGGGTAGTGGTAGAGCCGCAGTTCTAATACGGGAATGCTAAGACGAAGGCCTTACTTCGCCTTCATGACCTCGAGAATGCGGTCGAAATCCTCGAGGGACGAGTACTCGAGGAGAATTTTGCCTCGGCCATTGCGGTCGGTAATGGTGACGCGCACACCCAGCGCGCGTTGCAGCTCTTGCTCGGCTTCTTTGACGTTTGGGTCGATTATGCGGACCTTTTCGACGGTTTGGGGGGGGTGAATCAAATTAGTAACGGCCTGCTCGGTCTGGCGAACGGTAAGCGAATGCTTGACGACGCGGTCGGCCAGCTCCTCGAGGGCTTGCGGCGATTCCAGCGCCATCAGCACCTTGGCGTGGCCAAAGCTGAGGTGGCCGATGTCGATCAGGTTCTGCACCGCGGGGGGCAGCTTCAGTAATCGCAGAAAGTTGGCCACAGAGGAGCGATCCTTGCCAGTGCGCTGCGCCATCTGCTCCTGAGTGAGGCTGAACTCGCGCGACAGCCGCTCGTAACCGCGAGCCTCCTCCATCGGGGTCAGGTCGAGGCGCTGCAGGTTTTCGATGATGGTCATCTCCATGGCCTGCTGGTTAGAGACGGAGCGCACCACGGCAGGGATGGTTTGCAAGTTAGCGGCGCGCGTCGCCTCCCAGCGGCGCTCACCGGCGATAACCTGATAGCGGCCGCCGGCAACCGGCCGGACCACGATGGGCTGCAGCACTCCCACCGCCAGGATGGAAGCAGTGAGTTCTCTCAGGGCGGCGGGATCGTTCGAGACGATGCGCGTCTGATAAGGATTGCGATCGATCTGGTCGATTGGGATGTGGCGCAGGGACTCGCTGGGTTGATCGTGCGATGTGGGACTGGACGCCGCACTCGTAACCGAGGTCGGAGCATGAGGCACTTGGCGTGGAGGGAGTAGCGTCTCCAAACCGCGGCCGAGCACTTTGCGCTTCTCAGTCATGGGGAGCTACTAGCATATAGCAACTGGGGAGCGCGAAGAAGCAGTTAGCAACCAGCAACTGGCACTTGGCTACTACCGCGCGGCGGAAGTGCAGCATTGGATCGAGAGCGGCAAGCTTCCGGGTGCCCGAGAAGGGAACAACAGCCTGTCAGCGGCCACTCCTGGCAACTTACTCGCACCGTCGCTGCCTGCTGGAACGCGTACGCCCTGCCACCTGCCGTATCCGAGTTCACCATCTCGTATGGTTTCCCCAGTTGCGTCACGCCTGGCATTCTAGTCCGTACGTGGCGTCGCCCTGGCGAGCGCGAGAATCGCTCCCGCAAACAGCAGGGTGTCCGCAAAGTAGTTGATCCCCTCAACCTTCACCGCGGTGCTCGGGTCGGACAACTGCACGATCAGGATCGGCCCATAGATGAGCAAGATCAGCAGCAGAATCCAGGTACCGAGATACGTCGCAGCCATCCGCGTCTTCTTGGCCAGTAGGATGCTGGCCCCGGCAACCAGCAGAATTGCGCCCGTTAAATAGCCAATGAGCAGGCGCCCCGGAATCCACATAGGCATCAGTTTTTCCAGCGGCACGCCGGGGCATCCCGCGGGGTGCAGAAAATGCTGCACCCCAAAAAATATGGCGGTGATCGCGATCAACACGCGGCCCACGGTAATGAGCTTGTTTCTGCCCGGTCCGCGCATCGCGTTTGCCGCGAGAAGCCAGCCGCCGCCGGCAAATGACATTTCGCGGAAGACAATCACCCATGCAACTCTGTCTCTTGGGCTGGCGACAGCTCGCGGAATATGTATCATCGCCACAAAAAGAAACATCATGATCCCGAACAGCAGACCCGACCAGCGCACCTGAATTTTTGTGGCAATGCTCAAGGATGCGGCCAGTAACGCAATGCCGACGAAGTACGCCCAAAACAAACGCCATGGCATGTACGCGGGCACGGCCAGCATGATGAAGTTTGCCCCTGAGAGATGCTCTGCGCCGAAAACTGCCAAGGGGATGGCGAAACACAAATTACTCAAGGCGACGATCTTGTCCAGGCCGCGGGCCTGCGCGATATCGGTCTTCGAAGCCCACAGCGCAACCAGGAAAAGTAGGATGCCGGCGCTGCACATCGAAACCGCCGGGCGAGAGACCTCAAGGAGTGTGACGAGAATGGTTGTGTACATGTGGATGCCAAACGAGTCGTCAGTGCGCATCCATGTGATCTGCCGTGCCGTCCGACCACTTGGCGACCGGAACCATGAATATCGTCAATCGGTCCTGAGGGTCGTCCGTCGACAAAACCGGCGAGCCTGGCAGGTCTGCGCCCCAAGTTTTAGCTTCGGTTTGCGGAACGAAAAACATGAGGTGGGGATGCCAGTGGCCGACGCGATCGTTTAAATACCCTTGCTTTGAGAGCATATAGCACATCGCGCCGGGTTCCAGCGTGGGCAATTCTTTCTTGTCGAAAGCGGCTTTCATGCTGTCGACCATTTGATCTTTGGATTGTCCAGCCAAGACCAACTCGGTCTTCTTGATGGTGAGTGGAAGATAGGATCGTGCGGCTGCCTCGTTGAGGCAGAGGGGACCACGCAGCTTAGGGTTCCAAAAGTCCGGATTGTCGATTTCAGCGGTCCACCCTCGTTCCACGATACATACGAAACCGTTCTTACCTTTGACTGCGGTTTCGTAGCCATGCCGTCCAAGCACCAGGACCTCGGCATCGCGTGAGATGGATTCCGGGGCCGCGCTTTGCGCCATGACTATCTCAGCATCCCGATCCGCCATTAGATATTGATCAAGCGGGGCCATGCTCGGATACGGTGTTTTGGCGTCCTGTGCTTGCGCTTGCCATGCCACGCCCAGCAAAACAAACAGTGCGAAGCTTCTTACTGTGATTATCGCGGAAATCTGCCGCTTGGTTGGTTTCTGCTGAGATACAGGATCCGCCCACATCGATGACGAAACGCAGATGTGTTTTGGGTTCATGCCGCCTCCGTTGATTCGACTCGCGAGCTGGAAAAGGGTTAGTTGCGATCTTGGAGACGTGGACGGAGACGCTACGTTTTTTCCACGCGATCAGGATCGCGCGGCAATGCCGATGCTAGGACGAGTGCGGAAGCCCCACCCAAGCGTCCTTCACTTGGATGGGGATTTCCGTCACGCTATCAGCCGACGCCACTCTTTTCAGTTCCCGCACTTGGGTGGACCGCCGAGCGGATTGTAGTCAAACATATTGTGCGGCTCCATATCGAAGCCGGCCCAGTGGATCAGGGTGACGCCGGTGCGGGCGCCGGAGCCGATCTGGTTGTCCGCATCGGTGGGCTCGTGGTGCACCGAGGAGATATACCACAGCACGATTCCGTCGCCCGTCCCACCTATCGTTTCGCCGTTGAGGTAGTTCAGCAGATAACTGTCCGGTCCGTACCACGTATAACGCCAGTTGTTGAAACCCGAGCCGCTGCCGTCTTCGCCCGGGTTGTCATTGGTCAGATATTCGTCGTGCTGCGTCCACATCTCATTGTCCCGGGAACGCTGCGAAAATCTGCCTGTCCCGGTGCGGTCGCCGGGCGCGAACTCATAGCCCATCAGGTGGCCATAGTCGTTGGTCTGGGTTGCGCTCTGGATCATCACGTTGCTGAATTTCAGCGGGTCCCAGTCGACGCTTTGCTCGGTCAGAATCGGCAGCTCGGAGTCGGTAGCGATGTATCCCTGCGAATCCTCGACGTGAACAAACTCAAACGCCTGGTTGTCCGTCCGATCAAAGAGCTTGGTACTCACCCTCCAGAACGGGTTGTGAACGTGAGACGCAGACGTATCGCCGGGAAGGTTATAGCCGGTTGCGCCATCACGGAAGCTGATGCTGCCGTCCTCGTGGAAGGTGTATTGGATGATGTAGTCGTAGTTGAAGGCATCGAAGACGCCCCACACCACAACGTCGTGGATGCGCCGGCGCACGTGGCTACCGGGTTCCTTGCACAACCATCCCAGTCCTACTTCGCGGCATTCCACCGCGACCTTGGGCACGCTGTCGCGCACATAGTGCGTGCCCATCTGTTTCCGCAGATAGACCAGCGCCGCAAGCTGCGGGGGCAGATCGGCGGCATCGATTTGGTCCATGCGGTTGTTGCCGAAAGACATGTCGTAGTACACGTGGCTGCGATCGTCGTAGGGAACAAACATGTCAGCCAGCCCGGCGTGCTTGATGATGTATTGCTTCGAGCTGAACTGCGCCGCCTGTATTCCAACATCGACCAGACTGAGGCCCTTCAAACCGTCATTACGCAGACCGAAGCGCCAATGGGAGTCGGGGAAGTCGATGCGCAGGTAAAGATCGTTGTTTAAGAGGATGCCGCCATCGAACGCGTCCTCTTCTGTTACCTGGCAGCCGTCGCCGTTGATGATCAGTCGGTCCGATGCCTGCGCGGCCGAGAGCGCCACCACCAAGACCACAAACGCTAAGCCGCTGGAAACGACCAGATGCGCGTGTCGTTTCCATAGCTGTTGAACAGCCAGCAAGATCGCGGTCAGGGATAGGCCGGAAATCGTCACAAAAAAGATAGTGGACAGCATGGGAGCAAGGGAGATAGATGCGACACTCATTTTCGTAACTCCTTCGTAGGGTTGTAGGAAGTGAAGGCAAGCGCGGACCCTGAGGTACGCCGTGTTAGACCGGACTCGGAATTCCGGTGACAGGATAGTAATACGGTTTTGTAATTTGGCAAGCTAATTACGGCGTCAGAATCCACTCATCCGCCGGGGCTTCCGCCCTTGTCGCCTGTCTCTGGCGAACGGGCGGAACCCCTCCGAGCAAACCCCGCGCCGTCCCGCGCGCTCTAAGCACAAGTGCCGGAATTGAATACGGCACGACCAATTCTTGGGAGGAATCTATGAAGAACAGGATTGCACTATGGGCGATCGCAGCCGGACTGCTTCTAGCCGCTGCCGGAATCGCGAGGGCGCAGGACGCGACCACTACGCAGACAACCACCACCACCATGGGCCAGAACGACCAGGCCACCAACGACACTCACTCCAACGTGCGCACATTGACCGGCTGTCTTCGCTCGGGTGAAGACGCCCATGAGTACGAACTGATGGGCCAGGATGGCAGCACCTGGGAACTGAGGAGCGACGCGGTCGATCTCGCTTCCCATGTCGGCCACACCGTAACCATTACTGGAGCGGTCGCACATCCCACGATGCATGGCATGAAAGAAGACACCAAGAAAGAAGCGCAAGAGCACGGCATGGACAAATCAGCTACCGAGCACGGCCATCTCACGGTGACCAACCTCAGCATGGTCAGCAGCAGCTGCTCGCGATAGTCCGGGTTGAGTAACCCCCCACCCAGGCAATGACGCTTGGGTGGGTAGCTCGGCGAAATATCACTTGGCCGAACAACCTGCTTGCATCCATCGCCTTCCCATTCGCAAAAGCCGCGAATGATTGGGGCGCGCGGCATAGAGGCGTGGCTCTACAAAGCGACGCCCATCTGCGACAATCACCCCACTCTTCGATATGGAGGCAAGAAAACTGATCGTGGCTTACTGTCGAATTTCGACCTTAGAGCAGAAGAAAAACGGGCTCGGGATCGAAATTCAGGTGCGCGACGCCACGCTCTTCGCTCAGGCGCAGGGCTTGTTTATTGATCGTTTCTATCGCGATGAGGGAGAAAGCGGCGTACTGGAAAATCGGCCGCAACTCAAGAAACTGATCCGACAATGTAGGTTGAAGCGCGTCGAAGCATTCATCATTCCGTCTCTTGATCGACTTTCACGCGACGTGCGCATCGCGGAAAACTTATTTTGGCAGTTTGAACGCTACGGCGTCCGGGTGCTGATTGCTGACATGCCGAACTACAACAGCCGCGATCGGCGGGAAGTGTTGGTTCGCCAGATCCGCGAGGCCATTGCTGAGGACAATCGGAAGGAGATTATCGAGCGGTTGTTGAAGGGACGGCAAGAGCGGGTACGAAAGGGTTATTCGCCCGGCGGCAATGTTCCGTACGGATATCGTCGGGAGCGGAGGACCCTTGTTCTCAATGATCTCGAAGCTGTTGTCGTACGCACCATCCTCGAAGCAAGGCAGCGCGGGAAAGTGGTTTCTGAAATTGTGGAGCTCTTAAACCGCCAAGGCTACGAACGGAGAAACGGCAAGCAGTGGACCCGGCGGCAGGTGCAAGCCATCCTTTCGCGAAGGGAATTCTATGAGCAAGGAAAGTTTCGTTATGGCAAGGTGGAGGGCATAAATGAGCAGTTTATTTTGCGCGACTAGTTGGCTCGGGCATGGCGGGCTCCGCTTTGTAAAGCGAAGCCTCGGAGACTGTTGAATGCCGCTTTCGCGCGCAAGGAGATGTGTGATAGCAAAGCGAAGTGTCGGGCGGCAACCAGATCAGCATGATTTTTTCGTTAGCAAGCTCTCGCTTCAACAGGTTCACCCCAGCAACCGCAGGTTGCTGCGCAGCACCCTTTCAGGGGTGACGTGTCTCTCGCTCCTCTCAACCTCTCCTCGCTTCAACCGGACACCCAAGTCTCTCACGAGATAGATGTGACAAGGGCTCTAAAAGTTCAGCGGACCCAGATATAGATTACCCAGGCAATGAGGCCAATGCATATCGGCAAATACACGGCCATCCTAATCCTCTGGTAGCGAATGTATTTTTCGACCGTCTGATCTGACAAATCGGTCGCCCCCAGCCTGCTAAGAAGGCTCCGATATGCATTCCGCCTTTCGTCTGTTACTGCCCCGCCAAACAATCTCATTGGGTACCCCCTTAAAATGAACATGCAATCGCAAAACCGGCCTCGACCCCGAGGGCCCCAACTGTGACAGGTACAGCCACTTTGGAAACGACACCTGCGACTGTGCTCACGGTTCCTACCGTTGCTGCTGAGAGAGTGCCCTGGGCGGCTGCATCCATTGCGAGCAGCTCCACCATCGAGGCATCTCTCGCAACTCCAATCGACTTGAAAAAGCTACCAGCTCCAGGAATGGTCGCGAATTGTCCAACCGTCAAGATGCTTGACGCCAATCCCACCCCTGATACGCTGTCGAGGACTGCAGCCCCCGTGTTTCCCAGGGTTGCGGTCTTCATTCGTGTAACGCAATGAGTGAACGACTCGCCGGGTTGGCGACCGCTTGTGATGGTAGTTTTAGATTTTTTGAACCAATCCGACACAGATTGCGCGGCAGAGCTTGTCCAACCCCAGGAACCCCCTGGTAAGCCCATGCCGACGACTTGCCAACCGCCATTCGTCTGCGACATCTGCCACCCCGGAGTATCCGTGCCACTAGGATCAGTGCCAGGTACCTGAGTAGGTTGCTGTGTACTCCCGGAGACCCACTGGTAGCCCAGTGTAAATATTCCCGAGCCCCAACCCATACCGACACTTCCGCAGCCAACACTATAGTGGCCGTATTCAAGAGGAAGAGCACAATACATTCCTAGCGGGTCCACAGTGTTCGGTGGGTTATTGCCGACATAGGCATACCTGTTCCAGGTCTGTGGATTCGTGAGGTCAACGGGGGCCAAGCCTGCCGGATCGGGCACCAGCCAACGGCCTTGCGACTGGCTCTGCTGGCGGAACAGGAAATCGTAAATCCCCGGCGTCGTGTCTTCGGTCTGGCCGGTAAAGTTGCGGTTTATGGTCGCGGTTTCGTTATAAGGCTCGCCGAAAGGAGCATACGAGCGATCATACGTAGCAGTTCCAGTCCTGGTCACCGCCAGCCGCGACGAGCCCAGCCAGTCGGCGTGCTGGAAATATCCTGAGTTAGGCGGAGTGCCGTTGGGCCCAGTGTATACCGCTGCCATGCCCGCCACCATCGGGTCGATGTACCGGTTCAGCGTGGTTCCGTTCATGATAGCAAACTTCTGTCCCGAGGGCGCGTACACAATTTGCGTGGAGACCCCGCTGCGGGTCTGGTCGACGGCACGGCCAAGAGCGTCGAAATAGGTGACTGTCTGAGTGGGGTTATTGACCTTGCTGGGACGGGCCGTCGGCATCATACGAATACGTATTGCTGATATTGTCCGTAGTCGTGTTGCCCATGCCGTCGTAGGTGATCGTGGCCCCGGGCACGCTCGCAACCCGGTTGTTGGACGCGTAAGTCGGATTGAAGGTCAGCCCGCTGTGCCCGGAGAGGATGCTCTTGCGGATGTTTCCAAACCAATCATAGCTGAAATCGGGGAACATACCTTCTCACCACCACCAAGAACTATCCTGCCCTAGCCAAAATCAGGTTAGAACGGGGCACCCAGGCGCACCACAGTCGCACAACCTCATCACTCATCCCATCCGGCTGGCTTCAGGGCAGGATGTTCCTTGTAAAGTGGCTCCAAGACGTCGAAGACAATCCCACACATAACGTTCTTCAGTGCCTTATGGTAAGCCGCAAAGTCCTCAGGCGAGCAAGTCTCCCTCGCCATGTCGAGCGATAGCTCCACCTGACGATAGATCCCTACCATCAAGTCGCCAACCTGTTTAGCTGTTTCAGTATTAGCAATCACAAGAACGTCCTAGTAGTTGTGGCAGCCCTGTGCTGCCATACATTGACGGACACACTTTCGCAATGACAGGAATGTATCCTGACCACCGTATTTGGGCACCTTCGCATTATCATCCCAACACTGGTTTTTACATTCTTCTTGTACTTTGCTGCAACGTGCATCTTCAGACTCAATACTGTGAGTGATGTCCTTGATGGTTTGAATGGCGGCTGGACCGTACTTTTCGATTGCATAAATCGTCAGGCCGCCCAGGTAAATGAGGCCTCCGATCACAACTACGTCGTCGACTCCGGCTATAGAATTCCCAATCGATACACACGGCCCCGTGTCGCCGCAATTGCCGCTGGGGATGATCGCGCCCGTAATTCCCCAAGGATTTGTAGGAAAGCCGTTGGGCAAGCCGAGGGTCTCATTCGGGAAATTGATCGGCTGCGGCTGAGGTTGCGGGGAAGGCGTAGGCGATGGGGTAGGAGTAGGCTGACCAGATGGCGTGCGACCTCCTCCTACGCTCACGCCACCGACAGGCCAAAAGATCGGGAAACCACCAGGGAGCCCAAATGGATCGCCGTAACCACCCTCACCCCATCCTCCGCCTTGCTGACATCCCCTGAAAAGTCCGCCGTCCGCATCAATGGCGCAATAGAGTCCCAGGGAATCCGTTGAATTGAGGGGACTATTACCGACATACGCATATCTGTTCCAGGTCTGTGGGTTGGTGAGGTCAACGGCGGCCAAGCCTGCTGGGTCGGGCACCAGCCAGCGGCCTTGCGACTGGCTCTGCTGGCGGTATAAGAAGTCGTACAGCCCCGGCGTCGTGTCTTCCGTCTGCCCGGTGAAGTTGCGGTTCATGGTCGCCGTCTCGTCATAAGGCTCGCCGAAAGGAGCATACGAGCGATCATACGTAGCAGTTCCAGTGCTGGTCACCGCCAGCCGCGACGAGCCCAGCCAGTCGGCGTGCTGGAAATATCTTGACTTAGGCGGAGTGCCGTTAGGCCCAGTGTATACCGCGGCCATGCCCGCCACCATCGGTTCGATGTACCGGTTCAGCGTGGTACTGTTCATGATGGCAAACTTCTGTCCCGAGGGCGCGTACACAATTTGCGTGGAGACCCCGCTGCGGGTCTGGTCGATGGTACGGCCAAAAACGTCGAAATAGGTGACTGTCTGCGTCGGGTTATTGACCTTGCTGGGACGACCCTCGGCACCATACGAATACGTATTGCTGATATTGTCCGTAGTCATGTTGCCCATGCCGTCGTAGGTGATCGTGGCCACTCGATTCTACCTGTGCCCACCCTCCGCCAATGTCAGGCGAGAAGGGTGAGGCACCCCGAGTCAAAACGACTTCTCGTCTCCCGAAAGGGCAGGCCACTCGGCATGGGAAGACTCTACATCGATTTTTCAGCGCAGGCTGTGATGGTGGTCACCGGCCTGCGCCCACCCTTTCGCCAACAGAGGGCGAGAAAGGTGGGACACCCAAATTTTGTAGTGGAAAGCCCGGGCCGTCCCGAAGTTCTTGTTGGGGGATGGCGACGGTTTCCAGATTTGGATCACACTTTGTAAAATTTGTCAAGAAAAAAGTGGACTGTTCAGCGCCACTGCGATAAAATGAGCAGCTTTATGTAAACTGCCGCGATTTTCGGCAACCTGGTCGTCCCGCAGTGCAGCTTGGCATTGCCAGAACCAGTGCCCGCGCCCAGAAGCAAGGGTCACCGGGCGTCGCGAGGCAAGAAGAAAATGTTCCACGTGGAACACTAGGAGATTAGGCAGAAACCTTCTAGGTCCAAGCAGCAGAGCGCCCGCTCGTTCGCATGTTCACGTAATCGCGCCCACCAACCGATGCTGTCACGCTGCGCGATTGGATCGCAACGGTTCACAACAGGAGGCTCTTTTGGCCGCCCCTGTCTTAATTATCAGAAGAAGCCGTAAAGCCGCCACCACGGGCCGAGGCCCCTCCTTCGCGCCACTGGCCGTGGCCGCTACAACATGCCCTCCTGCTAGGTCTGCTGCTCGCGGTCGCGATCGTGGTGCTTTACTCCCCAGTGCATAGCTACCTTTTCATCAATTTTGACGACGACGGCCGCGTGACGGCAAACCCATATATCCAAGGGGTGCTGGGGTGGTCGACGGTGAAGTGGGCGCTGCTGCATTCGTATCTTTACAATTGGCATCCGCTGACCTGGCTGTCGCACGCGCTCGATATCCAGCTGTTTCAGCTGGAGGCGGGTCGGCACCACGAGATGAATCTTGCGCTGCATATGCTGAATGCCCTGCTGCTGTTTTGGGTCTTGCGGCGGGCGACGGGGGTTCACGGGACGCAGCTTCATGGGCACCGCGGTGTTGGCGCTGCATCCGATTAACGTCGAGTTAGTGGTCTGGATTGCCGAGCGCAAGACGCTGCTGAGTGCCACCTCTTTTTGCTTGCCCTGGGCGCTTACCACTGGTACGCGCTCCAGCCCAAGCGGCTCCGGATGGGCCTGGTCGTCCTTTTATACGGGCTCGGACTGAATGGCCAAGCCGCATGTGATTGCCCTGCCATTCGTTTTGCTCCTCTGGGACTACTGGCCGCTGCGTCGCACGGGGCACAGCGGGGCTGCCGGCTCCTGGAGGAGAGGCCATCCCGGCAAGAAGCCTCGCAGCGCTGGTGAAGGAGAAAACCCCGCTGTTCGCCATCTGCGTGGTGGACGCCGTGATTACGCTGATCGCGCAACACGCGGCTCCGGGAACGGCCGGACTCTACACGCTTCCGCTGCGCGTGGAAAACGCGCTGACCTCGTATGTCTAGTACGTGGGACAGGCTTTTTGGCCGTCGCACCTGGCGATCCTGTACCTCCATCCTTTGCAGTCGTTGCGATGGTGGCAGGCGCTCGCGGCGTTGCTGGTCCTGCTCACGATTAGCGCGCTCGTGATCGCGAACCGCAGTCATCGCTATCTTAATCGTCGGCTGGCTGTGGTTCCTGGGAACGCTGGTCCCCATGATCGGCGTGGTGCAAGTGTACTTACAAGCCCGGGCCGATCGGTACGCCTATGTCTCGTGTATTGGGCTGTTTCTCATGGTGTGCTGGGGCGTGGCCGACTGGGCGAAGCAGGGGCATCTGTCGCGGGCGATCCCGCCTGCGGTCAGCCTCGCGGTCTTGTTGGCGGCCGCCAGGGTGACTTATCGCCAGATCGGCTGCAGGCAGGACGACGTCACAGTATGAAAATCGTCTCCCGAAAAAATGTTCCACGTGGAACATTTTCCTCTCGCGTTCACCACCTAGCCCCACTTACCCACAACCTCCAGGCTGTGCCTACTTCCGCCTAATCAGCATCTTCCGCCCTCCCTTCCGAGTCTTGCACAGCTTTTCCTCCAGAAACTTTCCCCGGCCGCGTTCTCGTCATTGCCGACCGCCGCCCCCGCGTTCTAAGCTCTTAGCTCCACGGTTTTTCAGCAAGGCTATGGCACGCGTCATCGCAGTCACCAACCAAAAGGGCGGAGTCGGCAAAACCACCACCGCCATCAACTTGGCGGCATCGTTCGCCCATCACGGCGCGCGTACCCTGCTCGTCGATTGCGACCCCCAGTCCAACGCCTCCAGCGGCGTCGGATTCCTTCGCGACCCCGACCGCCTCAGCACTTACCAGGTCATCATGGGCGAGGTCTCCGCCGAAGCCGCCGCCAAGCCCACCGCGCTCGACAACCTCAGCGTGATCCCGGCGCACAAAGACCTGCTCGGCGCCAACATCGAGCTGGTGCCGCTCGACCAGCGCGAGTACCGCCTGCGTCATGCGCTGCAACCGCTGCGTGACCAGTTTCAATTCATCGTGATCGACTGCCCCCCCGCGCTCGACCTGCTCACTCTCAACGCGCTGGTCGCCGCCGACACCGTCCTCATCCCCATGCAGGCCGAGTACTTTGCCCTCGAGGGCGTAACCGAATTGCTCGACACCATCGACCGCATCCGCGTCGAGCTCAACCGTGGCCTCGCGGTCGAGGGCGTGGTCCTCACCATGTTCGACGAGCGCACCAACCTGGCGCAGTCGGTCGCCTCCGAGCTGCGCGGCTTCTTCGGCGACCTGATGTGCGAGACGGCGATCCCGCGCAACATTCGACTCGCCGAAGCTCCCAGCCACGGCCAGCCCGCGTTGCTGTACGATCCCCACGCCCGCGGCACCGAAGCCTACCTCAACCTGGCGGAAGAGATCATCGGGCGCGTCACCAATCCCAAGGCGCAGGAGGAGGAGGAGGAGGAGGAGCGGGCGCGCGAGTGATTTGCATGTGACAATGTGGGATATACCACATTGTGGGACATAACGAGCGGAGAACTACCTGCCCCGCCCTAGCCAAAATCGGACTAGAATAGAGCGCCCCGTGTGAGCTTTTCGGAATTGAGTTGGAAACAAGATCCCCACCCAAGAGGTTTTTGCTCGGGTGGGGTCCCTAACAGTGGAGAGCTGAGCACACTGGCTTAGACTCCAACGAGTTGGTCCAAGATCCGACAGTTGTTCGTTCCGCAGCCCCAACCCGAGCCAGATAGGTCGCTCAAGTTGGAATAGAGCGTTATCGCAGCGCCCGGACCGTATTGCCTCACCCAGTCTCCAACGATCCCGGGTATTGCGTTTGCGAAATTGGGATTGTCGGAAATTCTATACGCAAAGAAGTTAATTCCCGACACCGAAGACCCACCGCTACACCAGACGATTTCCATAGGGGCAGTCCCACTTCTACCCGCTGACAGCCAAACGACAGGTTGGTTGCAAACCACCGCAGTGTCGGCGGCAAGGGATTTCTGAGGGGAAGCTAAGCACGCGAGAGATGCAAAGATCGCTGCGAGTAGCCAGGACGACTTGTTGAGCGTTAAAGCTTTCATTGTGACCTCCTTCTTGGTCATTGGTTGTGGCGATGGCCTGAGCTGAGGTCGTCGCCAGTTGTTTTTTGCGGTCCATCGCTCACCGCCGAGTACCGAATCCCTCGGTCAAACATCCGACTGAGGAATCCTTGTTACTGCGTTACTGCGCTCTACATACAAAGGCGATCCAGGGCAGAAAACTCCGCCACTTGTTCTGCGAAATAATCTGTCGCGGTTGGCCGCGGAAACATCGGTAGGTACAGTTAGGTCTTTTCCGCTGGCAGGGTTCGGCTATAATCGCCTCATCTCTGGGGTCTTGGATCATGGATGGCAGCCCTGGCGACGTCACAATACTGTTGCGGCAATGGCGGACCGGCGATCGGCAAGCGGAATCACAGCTTTTCCGATTGCTTATGCCCGATCTGCGCAAGATTGCGGGGCACTGTTTCCGGAACGAGCGTCCCGGCCACATTCTGCAGCCAACGGCGCTGGTGAATGAAGCATTCCTCAGGCTGGCCAAGGTAAAGAAAATTGAGTGGGCCGACCGGCGTCATTTTCTGGCTTTGGCAGCGAGAGTGATGCGGCGCTATCTGATCGATCACGCAAGGTCAGAACCTAGCGTCAAGTTCCTGGCCATGGAAGGCTTGCCGGAAGCCATCATGGGCCGGCGCACTACCCAGGAATTGGCAGTTGCAATCGGAACCTTGCTCGACCAACTCGAGACACAGTCTCCACAAAAGTGCGCGATCGTCGAAATGAAGTTTTTTTTGGGGTTGACCGATTCTGAGGCAGCCGACGCACTGAATTTAAAATTGCACACTTTACAGCGTGAATGGCACCGAGCGCGCGTCTGGCTGTTTGAGCGATTGAGCGCGGAGTCATGCAAGGCGGCGTCGAAAACGACCAACGGGTAATGTCGATTCTCTCGGAGGCCCGGCGACTCCAGCCGGGAGAGCGGGACGAGTTCGTACGTGCCGCCTGCGGATGCGATAGCGATCTGTACAGCGAACTCGTGGAAGCCTTGCAATGGGAAGAGCGAATGGGCAATTTCCTGCTGGATCCTCTGCTCAATCTCATAGAGGCCGTCGGGCCGTTTCAAGACGGAGAGGTAGTATCGGAACGCTTTGAAATCGTGCGCGAAATCGGCGAAGGGGGAATGGGGATTGTTTACGAGGCATTTGACCGTAAGCGCGGTCATAGGATCGCCATCAAGGCTGCCAAAACGGGATTTCAACGACTGCTATCGCCTGAACTCGAGGGCGCGCTTAAGGTCCGCCACCGCAACATCTGCTTGGTAAACGAAATCCACACGGCCCAGACCAAGCGTGGCGCGGTCGATTTCCTAACCATGGAGTTCCTCGAAGGAGAAACCCTATCTGGGCGCCTGTTCGAAAAGGGCCGTCTCCCTGAGAAACAAGCTCGGGAAGTTGCCCGCCAAGTGTGTGCCGGACTCGCCGAAGCGCATCGCAGCGGGGTGATTCATCGCGACCTGAAAAGCGCGAACATCATTCTGTGCGCGGAAAAGGACGGGAGTTGCCGGGCCGTCATCACAGATTTCGGACTAGCGGCTAGCCAAGGCTTGCCATCGGAAGAAATAGGAGGCACGCCTGGTTACATGGCCCCCGAGGTAATGAAGGGGGAGAAAGCAACTTCCGCATCCGACATTTACTCGCTGGGCGTCATCCTGTATGAGATCGTAACCGGCGAAAAGCCGATGGAAGAGAAGTCAGCGGAACCGGACAGGCCCAGTCACTTCGCGGCTCCGAGCAGCTTGAACAAGGGACTTGACCCAACATGGGATGGCGTAGTCTTGTCCTGCCTCGAAAGCTCACCAGCCCTTCGTCCTTCCGACGCAAGCCAGGTGATTGCCGGCCTTGAGAAGAAGCCTCTTCGTAAAGCGCCGCTCCTGGCTGTTGCCGTTCTAATTTTGGCCATGCTGGCAACGCCTCAAGTGCGCGAGTCGCTGACCGACCGGTTCTGGCCACCACCGAACGTGCGGCTGGCCGTTCTCCCCTTGGAAGGAGCGACAAAGAGCGCAGATATTGGTGGAGGCATCCTTCAGGATGTCTCCGATCGCATCCGGCGCATGAGCAGTGGAAAGCGGACAGTGGTTGTCATTCCGCCCTCCGAAATTCTCGACAGGCAAATTCAGACGCCCGAGCAGGCCCGGGACGTCCTTCATGCCACGCACGCCTTGGTGACGACGGTTAAGAACGAGGGTGACGAGTCCGTGGTCGAAGGCACGGTCGTCGACCTAGACACACAGACTCATCTACGAGAGTTTTCCGCGCGCTATTCACCTGCGACCATCGGGACCGTGCCAACCGCCCTTGCCGGTGCGGTCTCGGTGGCATTGCGGCTGCATGGACCTACAAGTCCGGATGTGCTTTCCTCCGCGGCAACTCCAGCTTACGATCGAGGACTGTATTTGCTCCGTCGGGATCGTGAAAGCTTCGAAGAGGCGATCGCCTCGTTTGAGCAGGCTGCTCGGCTTGATCCGCGCTCGTCAGTGCCTCTGGCCGGCCTTGTGGAAGCGAAGATACTGAAATTTGAAGAAACACAGCAGGAGAGTTCTCTGGAAGACGCACGCCGAGCCCTGCACGCCGCTGAAAGCCTCAATCCGGACTCTCCGAACGTACGACTGGCCGCGGGTCTGCTGAAAGAAACCACAAGCCAATACGAGCAGGCACTGGAGGACTACCGCCGAGTGCAGGAGCTTCAGCCGCGTAACGTAGAGGCGTTCCGCCGCATCGCTGGAGTCTACGACAAACTCGGTATGCGGTCCGAGGCCATTGCCGCCTATCAAAAGGCCATTGAGCTCGATCCGGGATACTACGGCGAGTATCACGCACTGGGAGTGTTTTACTACTACCACGGCAACTATGAGGAAGCTGCCGAGCAATTTAACAAGTCGATCGAGCGTGCTCCCGGTCTGTTCGACGAGTACACCAATCTCGGTGCTGCGCTGGATGAGCTTGGGCGGGATACCGAGGCAGAAAAAGCGCTGTTGACCTCGCTGCATCTTCGCGAGACGCCGCGGGCGTTGAACAGCATGGGAGCCATGCGGGCCTATCAGAAAAAGGATGAGGAGGCGGTTGCTTACTACGAACGCGCGGTTGCGCTCGACCCATCCGAATATGTCTATCAGGAGAATCTGGCTGATTCGTATCGTCGGCTGGGGCGCAAGCGCGATGCCAACGCGGCGTACCGCAAGGCGTTGGACTTGGCACTGGCAGCACTGAATGAGAACCCTCGCCTGGGATATGACCGTGGCTTTGTTGCCTACATTTCAGCCAGGCTGGGCGACCGCAAAAGAGCGGAAGACGAAATTGCGCAGGCCCTGCAGTTGTCACCAGGCGAGACCAAGGTCATCCGTAACGCAGTCTTGACCTATGAAGTCCTGGGCGAGCGGGACCGTGCCATCCAGGTCCTTGGGGGAGCACCCCCCGAATTGTTGCATGAATTGGATCGTCAGCCCGACCTGGCGGACTTCATCCAGGACTCTCGCTTTAAACAATTGGTAGCCAAGAATTCAAATTGAGGGAAACACAAATGGCAACGCTTGCACCGAAAGCTCACTATGAAATACCTGTCAGCCTTGAGCCCGGACCACCTGCGCAACCCGGACCACATGCCATTCCGACAATACCTCCGCTTCCCGGCATGGACCATGGGCAGACCGTGCATTACTTCAGCAACAACGGCGAGGTCACGGTGGAATTCGTCGTGAACGGTTCACCGTTCCAAGATGCTGACGGTAACGACATAACGGTGATCAGCAGCAACGACGCACCCCTAGTACTGACGAAAACCGGCACATTTACCTGCCGCTGTTTCGTTACGCCGCCCGGAACAACTGTCCGGATTGGCTGGGATCCTGTGAACAGCCCGCAGTCTGGCGGCAATCACGTAGTAAGGTAACGCACGTCGCTCCGCAACCGACCTTGCCGCTCGGGACAAAGCTGCATGGCGTATCAGGATTTGCTTTCCCTCTGGAAGGACGCAGATCCTGACATTCCCATCTACCAACAAACCAAAGCCGAGTACGCCCGACTCCGCTATCGCCGCGTTCCGAGCGACCTGGCCGCGCCCTTTGCCTATCGGGCCGATGTCTTGCCGACGGTTGATCGCTGACGGCTGATTGCGAATTGCGCATACCTTATCCTTTCGCCTCTTTTGCGAAAGGCGTGAGGGCGAATGAATCATTCAAGACTCCGGCGCCCTGGCAGATCAACGGCCTCATCTTCGAACTTGCCTTCCCGCCAGCACAACCCGTATCCCACTCTGTGGGATGCGCACCGGTTCCCCCCATTCCCAACTCTTTCCGAGCGCTTCCTCCGCCGTCGGGACCTGACCTACTCCGACCAGCAGTCCAAGCCGGCCATCTTCTGCAACCAACTTTGCCGCTACCGGCAACGCGCGCTCAAATTGTTCGACTGCGCGCAGCGTCACCAGTTCAGCGGTCTTGTCCCACTGCTCCGCCCGCCCAGCGAACACATGAACCCCTTCGAGCCCAAGTCCCCGTACCACTTCACGCAGAAACGTAGCTTTCTTCTGCTGCGATTCAATCAGCGTCAGCTCCAGCTCAGGCGCGAACAACTTCATCGGAATGCCAGGAAATCCGGCTCCCGATCCCACGTCCGCCAGTGCGCCACATGCCGCCCCACCGCCTCGCAGCAGCACCCGCGCCGCGAACAGCGACTCGCCGAAGTGCCGAGTCATGATCGCCTCCGGATCGCGCACCGCCGTCAGATTCATCCGCGCGTTCCAGCGCAGCAGCAATTCCAGATAAGCCTGCAATTGTTCGAGCAGTGCCGGCGTCAGCGCCTCATCGCCGCTAAACGGCGCCAGCAATTCGGCGATGCGTGCAATCTCCATGGTGGCTTGTCATTCCGAGCGGAGCGCAGCGGAGTCGACGAGACCTGCTTTCGCTCGGCGTCGTAAGCATAGCGAATTCCTGCTCCAAAGCACGCCTTCAAAACCTGGCCAGACATTCTCGCTTCTTCGCCACCGGCAAAAATGACGCACGAAACGAGTTCTTCGCCAACTCGCGCAGCTCATCCTCGCTAAATCCAAATACCTGCTGCGCAATCCGATATTCGCGCAACAGGCTGGTGTGGAACATGTCGGGGTCGTCGGTATTCAGCGTGACCTGCACCCCGGCATCGAACAATTTCCGCACCGGATGTTGCTCCACCGCAGTACAACAGCCCGTCGTCACATTGCTGGTGATGCACACCTCCACCGGAACTTGCTTCTCGGCGAGATAACTCACCAGCTCAGGATCATCGACCGCATGCAACCCATGCCCAATGCGGTCCGCCTTCAACTCGCGCAGCGCGCCCCAAACGGATTCCGCACCCATCGTTTCTCCGGCATGCACCGTCAACCGCAACCCGTGTTGCGCGGCGTGCTCATAGACGTCGCGAAACTGTTCCGGCCCGGCACGACTTTCGTCTCCTCCAATCCCGATGCCGACAACGTTGTGCTCCTTCAAGCGAATTGCCTCGTCCACCACCTTGCGCGCCTCGTCCACGCCAAAGTGCCGCACCGCATCGAAGATCCACAACAGCGACATGCCAAACTCGCGCTCGCCGCGTTGCCGCCCGCGCTCCGCCCCTTCAAACAGTGGAGCAAATTCCTGCCCGCGCCACTGCACCACCCCCGCCGATATGTACACCTCCGCATGTAGAACATTCTGCGCATGCAGCTTTTGCATCATGCGATAGGTGACCAGCTCGTAGTCCTCGGCGGTGCGCAATCGCTCGGTGACCGCCTTGAACGTCCACAGAAAGCCGGTGAAATCTTTGTATTCGTACAACGCCCGTGCTTCCTCTTCAGTGAACACGCGCCCACTGTCCTCGATGTTCTTATAACGATTGTTGGTGGTCGCCAGCGGTGTGGGATGGCGGCGGCTCAACTCCGCCAGCGTTGCCGGATCGACGGTCCCTTCGAGATGCAGATGCAGTTCGGCCTTAGGTAGCTCCAGGATGAAGTCGTTGGAGGAATCCGCCATGCTTACCGCTTAGCCGGACTGAACTCGCTGCGGTGCCGGCTGTACAGCATGTACACCGTCAATCCAATAATCAGCCACACGAAAAAGCGCAGCCACGTCAAGATCGGCAGGCCGGCCATCAGCAGCACGCAAAACACTACGCTCAGGATGGGAGCTGCCAGTCCGCCGGGCGCGCGGAATCCGCGGTGCCGCTCCGGCTGCTTGCGCCGCAGAATGATCACGCCAATCGACACCAGCACAAACGCGAACAGCGTCCCGATGTTCGACAAATCCGACAGCGTGCCAATGTCGAGAATTCCGCCGGGAATGCCCACCAGAAATCCGGCAATCCAGGTCGCCACTGCCGGCGTGCGAAATCGCGGATGCACCCGGCTGAACATTTTGGGCAACAGGCCATCGCGTGACATCGAGAACCACACCCGCGCCTGTCCCAACTGAAATACCAGCAGTGACGAGATCATCCCCATCATCGCGCCGAACAGGACCGCCAACTCCGTCCAGTGCAGCAGCGCCGACTTCGTGGTGCCCGCCAGCTTGCTCATGCTGTTCACTACCGGCGCCGCATCGTCAATCAGCGTGCGCCAGGGCACGATGCCGGTCAGCACCACCGCAACCGCAATGTACAGCACGGTGCAGACGATCAGCGTAGCAATAATTCCGATCGGCAGGTCGCGCTGTGGGTTGCGCGCCTCCTCGGCCGCGGTCGAGACCGAATCGAATCCAATATACGTAAAGAAGATGATGGACCCGCCAGTCAGCACGCCCGGCCAGCCCTGCGGAGCGAACGGGTGATAGTTGGCGGGTTGAATGAATCGCATCCCCACAAATACAAACGCCAGGATGGCGGCAATCTTCAGCAGCACCATCACGTTGTTGGTCTCGGCCGACTCGCGGATGCCGCGCACCAGCACAATCGTCAGCAACATCACGATCAGAAATGCCGGCAGATTAAAGCCAAAATGCCAGCCCGGCGTGTACAGCACATTGCCTTGCAGGTCGGTGAGACCGCCCGGCAAGTACGCGGGCGTGATCCAGCGCAGCGCGGGATGCCAGCCGAACCAACTGAACGTGGCGACCATGTGCGCGGCAAAGCCAACGCTGACCGCCATGTTGCTGACCGCGTACTCCAGGATTAGGTCCCAGCCGATGATCCACGCGATCAACTCGCCCATGGTGGCGTAGGTGTAGGTGTAAGCGCTGCCCGCGATGGGGATCATCGAGGCCAGCTCCGCGTAGCACAGCCCGGTAAACGCGCAGACGATAGCCACCAGCACCAGCGAAATTGCCAGCGCCGGCCCTGCTCCGGGACGCCCCAGCGTCGCCGCATGATGCACCAGGTAGTCGGCCACCGGTGCGTTCAAGATCGACGAGGTGTCGAACTTCTGTCCGGCGATTGCCGTCCCAATGACGGTGAAGATTCCGGCGCCAATCACGGCGCCGATGCCGAGCCCGGTCAGCGACCACGGGCCCAGCGTCTTCCTAAGCCGATGTTCCGGCTCCTCCGAATCGGAGATCAGCTTGTCGATGGACTTGCACGCGAAGAGTTGGTTCGCCAGGTAACGCTCCCGGGAGTGCTGGAATCAGTGCCTACGAATTCAAACAGAAACAATGGGGCGAGAGCAAGTGGTGGCCGATACACCCGGAGACTGCCACCTCACCACAGAGGCACAGAGAGAACGGGGATGCTGTTGTTGATGCGGAGGCCAGAGTAAGCGGTTGGAACAACTACGCCTTGCAAAGCCAGAAGATGACGGCCACCCTCTGTGCCTCTGTGTCTCGTGGTAAAAGAGATCCTCCGTGCAGCCGTGGTGAATCCCTCACTTCCCCGGCGCCAGTGTCTCCTCAAAGTGGTTATCAATCATGTGAAACAAATGCGTGCGCGCCGCGAACCCGGCAATGCCATGCGTCTTGCCCGGATACATCATCAGCTCAAACTGCTTGCCCGAGTTGATTAACCCATTGATCATTTGAATCGTATTCTGCATGTGCACGTTGTCGTCGCTGGTGCCGTGTACCTCCAGCAGATTGCCATGCAGGTTCGCCGCAAAGTTCACCGGCGAGCTGTTCTTGTATCCTTCCGGATTGTCGATTGGCAGCCCCATGTAGCGTTCGGTATAGATCGAATCGTAGTTGCGCCAATCGGTCACCGGCGCCACGGCGACCCCGGCTTTAAACATGTCGGTGTGCTCCAACGTGTACAGGGTGAAGTATCCGCCATAGCTCCAGCCCCAAAATCCCAACCGGCTTCCATCCAGTTGCGGAAACTGTTGCAGTGCCTGCTTCACCGCAGCCATCTGGTCGTTGAATTCGTTTTCGCCGAAATTGTGTTTGAGAACTATGGCAAAAGCTTTTCCCCGTCCACCCATCCCGCGATTGTCCACATGCAACACCGCAAATCCCTGGCGAGCCAGTACCTGATCGAAAAGATCTCCGCCGAGCCACGCATCGCGTATGGTCTGAGGTCCGGGACCGCCGTACGGATTGACGATCAGCGGCGCCTTACCGTTCGCCATCATCGGTCCGCCCTCCGGCAGCAGGATCACGCCTTGCAATGTGGTTGTGCCGTCCGCGGCCTTCAAGTCCACAAACTTTGGCGTTAGCAGGCTATACGCTTCCACGCTGCGCGCCTTCCAGAAGGCGTTACAGGTGCCCTCCACGGTGCACAACGAAACCGTTGGCGGGGTAGTCAGCGCCGAGTACGTATCCACGTAATACTTCGCGTTCACTGGATCGAAGTCCGCAGCGTGCGAACCGTTTTCCTTGGAGACACGGTGGAAGTTCTGCCCGTCCAGGCCCACAGCGTACAGGTTCGTCTGCCGCCAATCGCCCTCGTTGGCCGAGAAATAGACGACGCCCTGTTTCTCGTCAACGCCGTCGATGCTCCTGACCTCCCAATCGCCATGCGTAAGTTGGGCCACCAGCTTGGCCGGGCCGCTGAGCGGCTTGTCTTTGTCGAACTGGTACAGATAAATATGGTTGTGCCCGTCTCGCCAACTCGTCCACAGGTATCGGTCACCCGACGACAGGGTCTGAAAGTCCACCTCGGGATGCATGTCGATCCAGGCGTCGGTGGTCTCGTTCATCATCAGCGTCCACTTGCCGTTGTTGGTATCCACAAAATACAAATCCATTTCATTTTGTAAGCGGTTGAGGGCCATCGCCCACAACAACCCTTCGCGCACCCATCCGAAGCGCGGAACCAGGCCATTCGGATTGTTGGAGAGCGGAAGGTCGTTATTGTTGCCCGTTCCCGCATTGATCCATTTGATCTTGCCTCCATTCGAGCCCACCACGCCCAATTGCACGTTGGGATTGGGATCGCCGGGCTGCGGATACTTCTCCTGATCTACCGTGGGATGCGTGGGCATCCAGTCGGTGATGGGATAGGTGGGTACGGCCTTCTCGTTCATTTGCAGAAATGCAATCTGCTTGCCCTCCGGAGACCAGAAGTAATTGCTGCGGGTGTACAGCTCCTCTTCGTACACCCAATCGACTTCGCCATTCAGCAGATTATCGTCGCCATCTTTGGTCAGGGTCTTTTCGTTGCCGCCCTCCACTGCCCGCACATAAAGGTTGTGCTTGCGTACATACGAAATCCGGCTGCCATCCGGCGAGAACTTAGGATCGACGGTCCCCTCGGAGCTGGTCGTCATCTGCACCGCCGTGCCGCTGTCCAGGTTGTAGAGCCAAAGTTGGCCCATGGAGTCGAACAGAAGTTTCTTGGAATCGGGCGACCATTGGTACGCGGCAATGGAATAACGCTGCGCCGCCTCCTTCTTGCGTTCGTCCTTGATGTTGCTCGTGGGCGGTGCCAGAGCGGCCAGCTTCTCGCTCGCTACCAGCACTGCCGGCTTGCCTGTGGTCACGTCCACGTAATACAGAGCTCCGTGGTCGCCGCTGTCGTCCCTTTGCACGAAGGAAACCTTGGAGCCATCCGGACTCCACTTCACGTCCTCGGGACCGCGGCCCAAGTATGCCGCCGGGCTGGAAGATGTCTTCAATCGTCAGCTCTTTTTTCGCGGATGACTCTTGCGAGGAAGGCGACGGGATGGATTGCGCAAGTAAGAACGAAGCGGACAACACACAGCAAACCAATGCAGCGAACCGTGATTTCACGTTAGCTCCGACCAGAAAAATGTGTAGCGGGAAAGTTTATATCAGGACGCGGGTTTATGCGGCATGACTGCAGTTGGGCGCATTCGAAGGCGGGACTTCAGAGCAGGTGTGCTTGTGCGAGAAGTCGCTTCTAGGTGGCACGGTGCAGCCCGCAGGGCGACATAATCGTAGCCCCGTGCGTAAGCACTGGGTAGACTTCCGAACAGAATCCCAAGCCAGTAGGTGCAGCACTCTAACGCTTCATCGTCCCATCTGATAGATCCGCAACCATTCCACAATCACCACAAAGATTCCGACGCCGAAATATAGGTTGCGTGCCGTTTGCGTTGTAAGTGCCGCCGGCAGAGGCATACCGCGGCTGCGCAAGGTCAGCATCAGCGAACGCTCGCGCTCCGTAATGAAGTCGGCAATCCACTTGTGGAAGGCGATGATCAGCAATCCCAGACAAAGTCGCGCAATTTCAATGGCCATATCCGATGCTAGGCGCGTCCGCCGCATTCTCTCAATAGGCCAAAAACCTTAATCCTCCAGCCCGCGGGCCCGCCAAAGACTTGGTTTCTGCGTGCTAGAATCCCAGCAGGTTCCCGTGGGGTCCAGATGAATTCCGATCTGCAGAAGCTGATCGACTTGCAAGAGGTCGATGCCCGAATTGCCACGCTCCAGGCCGAGATCGCGGCCTTGCCCAAGCAGGTGGCGCAGATCGAGGCCAAACTCGCCGGCTCCAAGGCCCAACTCGAGGCCGCCCAGGCCGCCATCAAGGCCGACGAGGTTACCCGCCGCAAGCACGAGTCCGACATCAAGGACCAGCAGGAGAAAATCAGCAAGTATCGCGACCAATCGCTCAAGGTCAAAACCAATGACGAGTACCGGGCGCTGAATCATGAAATCCAGTTTGCCGAGGCCGAGATTCGCAAGCTGGAAGACAAGATCCTGGAGATCATGGTCGCAACGGACGCACGCAAAGAGGCAATGAAGCAGGCTGAGGCGGCGCTGAAAGCAGATACCGCGGAGAATGAAAAAGAGAAGGAACACGCGCGCGCGCAGACGGCCGAGGACGAAAAGCAACTCGCCGAGCTGAATGCTGCGCGTAAAGAGCTGCGCTCGGGAGTTGCCGAAGAAACGCTCACCCATTACGACCGAGTGCTCAAGCTGCGGGGCTCGGTGATGGCGGCCGTGTATGAAGATGAAAGTTGTTCGGCGTGCCGGGTGCGGCTGCGTCCGCAGGTCTTCCAGGAGGTCACGACCAACGAGCAAATTGTCACTTGCTTCTACTGCAATCGGATTCTGTACTACATCCCCCCACCGCCGCCCGAGCCGGAAGGCGAGCCCGAACCCAAGAAGCGCAAGTCCAAAGCCGTGAGCGAAGCTCCGCAGGAAGAACCCTCATCCGCCGACGAGGCCGCGGCGCAGTAAGAAACTCGCGCGCTGAACAGACCGACGATCTTTGAGTTGTCATGCTGAGCGAGCGTTCGCCGGCTTTAACGAACGCGAGTCGAAGCACCCCTAGGGTCAAGTAGACCTCGTGGTAGCCATAGGGGTCCTTCGACTCGTCGCTGCGCTCCTCGCTCAGGATGACAAACGTACGGACCTGCGATGCGCCACCATCCCGCGTAAGATAGGCAATTGATCCCTGCGAGGACGCCCTGGCCAACTCCATTCCAGTCATAACCGTGAACCATCGCGGGGCCGCGCGGCTGCGCGGCGGACACTTGTGGGTCTATCGCTCCGATCTGGTGCCGCCCACAGAGGCTTCGCCGGGCGCGTTGGTGCAAGTGCGTGATGAGCGTGGGCGCCGGCTCGGATCGGCGCTCTACAGCAGCGCCTCGCAGATCGCCGTCCGGCTGCTGAGCATTGACGAAATCTCGGTAGATCAGCTCGCGTCAGTCGTCCGCGAGCGCATCGCCACTGCGGTTCAATTCCGCCAAAACACTGCCCGCGATACCGATGCCTACCGCGTCATTTTTAGCGAGGCCGACCTCCTTCCCGGACTCATCATCGACAAATACAATGACGTGGTTTCCCTGCAGGCGCTTACCCAGGCCTTCGATCGCGAAGACTTGCGGCAGACGGTCGCCGAAGCACTGGCGGGGCACTTTCCCGAGGCCAGCATTATCGAGCGCGTCGATCCCCACATTCGTGAACTGGAGCAATTGCCACCTCGCGATTCTCAACTGGTGCGCGGCGAGCGCTCCAGCACCATCTTCACCATGAACGGGGTGCGCTTCCACTTCGATGGACTCGGCGGGCAGAAGACCGGCGCCTTCCTCGACCAGCGCGAGAACTACGCCGCCGCCGCCCGCTATGCTCACGGAGACGCCCTCGACTGTTTCACCTATCAGGGAGGATTTGCGCTGCACCTCGCGCGGACGTGCCAGAGCGTCGCTGGTGTCGACTCATCGCGTGCGGCGCTGGAAGTGGCGGAGCGGAACGAACAGCTCAACCGGGCTGCTCACCGCTGCGGCGAGATCGAATGGATCGAGGCCAACGCTTTCGACTTGCTGAAGGACTACGCTACGTCGGGGCGGCAGTATGACACCATCGTTCTGGATCCGCCGGCCTTCGCCAAGACCAAGCGCACTGTTCCCACCGCGCTACGCGGCTATAAGGAGCTGAACCTTCGCGCCCTGAAGATGCTGCGGCCGGGAGGCATCCTGGTCAGTTGCTCGTGTTCGTTCCATGTGGGCGAGGCGGAGTTCCTGAATATGCTGGGTGCAGCCGCCAGCGATGCGGGGCGGCGAGTGCGGATCCTCGAGAGGCGCGGCCAGGCGATGGACCATCCCGTCCTGTTGAACGTGCCGGAAACGGCGTATCTGAAGTGCATACTGTGCCAAGTCATTTAGAAACAGCGGTTTATTAGTTCCTTCCTCATGCTTCCTTCTTTGACCGAGTATCGCTCTCTGGCCAGTATTCCAATACCCAAACAATAGGTTAACTTTATATTTATCTGTAGTTTAGATAGATATTTCATATAAACTTGAGACTCACGATTTTAATTGACAACAGTATGCTCATATTTTATGATTCGTTTGTGCTGAGATATACATCAAACTCAGTGAAGGTCAGAAAGACCGCACAATTTCTTGGAGGATTTGGATCATGACTGTGTTAACCCGCTGGGAACCGTTTCGTGAGTTGACCACTTTGCAGAATCGTATGAACCGTTTGTTCGAGGAGCAGTACGGCGGGGGGCGCGAAGAGTCGTTGACCACTGGCGCCTTCGCTCCCCCAGTCGATATCTACGAAGACGAGCACGGCATCCAGCTGAAGCTGGAAGTGCCCGGCATCGACGAGAAGGACCTGGACGTCCGGGTGGAAAACAACGTGTTGACGGTGAGTGGCGAGCGCAAGTTCGAGAAGGAAGAGAAGGAAGAGAACTTCCGTCGCGTGGAGCGCCGCTACGGCAGCTTCAGCCGCTCGTTCACCTTGCCAACCACGGTAAACACCGAGGACATTCAGGCCGAGTACACCAACGGAGTATTGAACATTCGACTGGCCAAGCGCGCCGAGGCCAAGCCGAAGCAGATCAAGGTCACAGTCGGCACCCAGAAGCCGCTTGAAGGCAAGAAGCCCGAAAGTCAGACGCATAGCGTGACCAAAGGGCAGGTTGCCTGACCTAAGTTTCGCCCATCCGGTGAGATCGGAGGGAGACGAACTGGGGAGTTCAAGGGAGGCGAATCTGCCTCCCTTTTGTTTACCGAAGGAACTCACCGGGGGGCGAAAGAGCAGTTGCCAGTAGGCGGTTGTCAGTTGTCAGTTACGGCAATTGGAAGCATGCGCCCATAATTCTTTGACGTTAGAGATTTCCAGAGGCCAAAGCGACTAGCATAGTCTCGTGTGAGTCCATCCCCGACAACTGACTACTGACAACTGGCTACTGGCTACTGACAACTGGAGTTCAACATGGCAATTCGTTGGGACAAGTTAACTGTTAAAGCGCAGGAGGCAATGCAGCGGGCGAACGATCTCGCCAGCGAGCACGGCAATCCTGAGTTGCAGCCGGCCCACATTCTGGCGGCGCTGCTGGAAGATCGCGAAGGCATCGTCGCGCCTTTGTTGGAGCGTGTGGGACTGCATACCCAAACCGTGCAAGCCGAGGTCATGCGCGACATCGAGCGCCTGCCCAAAGTCTCGGGCAGCGGTTCGACCCAGGCGCATCTCTCCGATGCCGCCCAGAAGGTGCTGGAGAACGCCTTCAAAGAGGCCGCCAACTTCAAGGACGAGTACGTCTCCACCGAGCACATGCTGCTGGGGATGACCAAGTTGAAGCGCGATGCTGCGCAGGAGATCCTGACGCGCGGCGGCGCTACCTATGACAACATCCTGCGCGGGCTGACCGCGGTGCGCGGCAATCAGAAAGTCACCGACCAGAATCCTGAAGCCAAGTACCAGGCGCTGGAGCGTTATGCCAAAGACCTGACGGAGCTGGCGCGCCAGGGCAAACTTGATCCCGTGATCGGGCGCGACGAGGAAGTACGTCGCGTGGTGCAGGTACTTTCACGCCGCACCAAGAACAATCCGGTGCTGATTGGCGAGCCCGGCGTTGGCAAGACGGCCATCGTCGAAGGCCTGGCGCAGCGCATCATCTCAGGCGACGTTCCCGAGCAGTTGAAGAACAAGCGTGTGGTGTCGCTCGATCTGGGAGCGATGCTGGCGGGTGCGAAGTATCGTGGCGAATTCGAAGACCGCCTGAAAGCGGTGCTGAAAGAAATCGAGCAGTCGCAAGGGCAGATCATTCTGTTCATCGACGAGCTGCACACGCTGGTGGGTGCCGGAGCGGCGGAAGGCGCGATTGACGCGTCCAACATGTTAAAGCCCGCCCTGGCGCGCGGCGAGTTGCGCGCGATTGGCGCGACCACGCTGAACGAATATCGCAAGTACATCGAGAAAGACGCCGCGCTGGAGCGGCGCTTCCAGATTGTGTATGTCGGCGAGCCCAACGTCGAGGACACCATCGCCATCCTGCGCGGTCTGCGCGAGAAGTACGAAGTTCACCACGGCGTGCGCATCAAGGATTCGGCGATCGTGGCGGCGGCTACGCTGTCGCATCGCTACATCTCCGACCGTTTTCTGCCCGACAAAGCCATCGACCTGATCGACGAGGCCGCGGCGTCGTTGCGCATCCAGATTGACTCGATGCCCACGGAAATCGATCAGCTGGAGCGCCGGGCGACACAGCTCGAAATCGAGCGCCAGGCGTTGAAGCGTGAAGACGATGCCAACTCGCGTGAACGGCTGGCGACTCTGGAGAAAGAGCTGGCGCACATCAAGGAAGACGCCAATGCTCTGAAGGCGCGCTGGAAGCAGGAGAAGGAAGCCATCGCCAAGGTGCGCGAGGCCAAGGAGCGCATCGAGCGGCTGAAGCTGGAAGAGCAGGAAGCCACGCGCAAGGGCGACTACAATCGCGCCGCGCAAATCAAGTACGGCGAGTTGCCGCAGCTGGAAGCCGAAGTGGCGAAGCTTAGCGCTGCCATGGACGGCAAGCAGTCGCGCATGTTGAAAGAAGAGGTAGACGAGGAAGATGTCGCCAAGATCGTCAGCAAGTGGACCGGCATTCCGGTGTCGAAGATGCTGGAAGGCGAAGTGAAGAAGCTGGTCACGATGGAAGACCGTCTGCGGCAGCGTGTGGTCGGGCAGGACGAGGCGATTCAGAGCGTGGCCAATGCCATCCGGCGTTCACGTGCCGGGCTAAGCGATCCGCGGCGGCCGATTGGGTCGTTCATCTTCCTCGGGCCTACAGGCGTCGGCAAGACCGAACTGGCGCGGGCGCTGGCCGAGTTCCTCTTCGACGACGAGCACGCCATGGTGCGCATCGACATGTCGGAGTACATGGAGAAGCATTCCGTGTCGCGGCTGATCGGCGCGCCTCCGGGCTACGTTGGGTACGATGAAGGGGGCCAGTTGACGGAGGCGATACGACGCCGGCCGTACGCGGTGGTGCTGTTCGACGAAATAGAGAAGGCGCATCCCGACGTGTTCAACGTCTTCCTGCAGATCATGGACGACGGCCGCCTCACCGACGGCAAGGGGCGCATCGTCGATTTCAAGAACACCATCATCATCATGACATCGAACATTGGCTCCAGCTACCTGCAAGATCTTGGCGAGCGTTCACCTGAGCAGATCGCCGAAGCGCATCAGCGGGTCACCGAGGCGCTGCGGGCGCACTTCAAGCCCGAGTTCCTCAACCGAGTGGACGACATTGTTATCTTCAATCCGCTGGGCAAAGAGCAGTTGACCAAGATTGTGGACCTGCGGCTGGAAGACCTGCGCCGGCTGCTGGCCGATCGCAAGATCAGTCTGGAGCTGACCGCGAAGGCGAAGGAGCTGATCTTCACCGAGGGGTACGACCCGAATTACGGAGCGCGTCCTTTGAAGCGGGCCATCCAGCGCCTGGTGCAGGACCCGCTGGCCATGAAGATTCTCGACGGCGAGGTGCTGCACGGCGATCACATCGTTGTGGACGTCGACAAGAAGGAGCACAAGCTAACGTTCAAGGTGGCAAAGCGGGTCGGGGAGCCGGCGGCTGCGGCTACAAAGTAATCCCACGCGCTACACTGGATCTCCGGCCTTTGCTAGCCGCACCTTTTCCATTGCTCGCTTGTATGATTCTGTCTTTCGAGCGTTTTGGAACACTCTGTACGCCTGCTCCTGCCCTTTCGCAGCGATCTTTGCAGAAATCATAATGGGCCGAAGGGGATGGGAAGCGATACAGAGTGACAGCGCTTCGGCGGTGACCATCTTCCCGACGGATAGGTTGAACCATATTCCCGGCACGACGAACATGAAGTCGCGGTACGCATCTCTCATGGCTTCATAGGGATTGTTGAAGCCGATATACGCCGCGTTGGGCGGACTTAGTACTGCAGCGAGCGCCATGTTCACCGGGAAGGGAGCCTCACCTCTCAAGTAACGCCGAACCCTGTCCGAGTAGGGACCTAGGCTGACCGGCGGTTCGTGATTGCCTGTGCGCCAGGAATGCACGGACGCCTTCCAGAAAATGCCCATCGCAAAGTGCGCGATCTTGTCCGGGTCGAGGAGAGGGTTTTGAACGGCACAATAGACCTTGCAATCGTTCTCGTCAAAGAGAGGTTGCCCGGAGATTACGAGCTCGTACAGAGGGTACGTCTTCTCATAGGTCGCGAGTTTCGACACCACCCATGATTCACCGCATTTATTGAGCACATCCTCGCACCCTCTGCAGAGAAGATAGTCTTGCACCTGCCGCGAGCTCGACATAACCACGTCAGAGGTGACTGCAATGGGATCTATCGAACCGTGCCCCCGGCAGTAGTCGTACAAAGCAGCCGGTATGAGGTGGCTCCTCTCTAGTACCTTCGTTTCGAGACACATCTTACAAATGCCCGCTGGTCTGCCCATACAAACAATTGTACCGAGCACTTCTTAATACTCTTCAAGAACGTTTTTCCTCGTTGGTGGCCTGGCCGCTTCCCTGTACGCACGTCAAACCCAAGCGACTGTGGGTAAAAGCGCCCGGCTGCAGTTAATGTAAGCGCATTAAGTCCCGCCCGCCGGCCTGTGCTACCATCTCGCTTCACACTCTTCTTATTTCTCCAGGAGCTCTCATGCGGAAAACCGTTCTATCGCTTGCCGTTATCATGTTCGTAGCGGTATCGATGCTCGATCTACATGCCGCCAGCCTGGCGGGCGTGACCCTGCCAGACACGGCACAGGTCGGGAACACCAAGCTGGTGCTCAATGGCCTGGGGCTGCGAACCGAGTTCATGGTCAAGGTCTACGTCGCGGGCCTCTACCTTGAGCAGAAGTCGTCGGACCCCGGCGCCATCATCAAGGCCGACGCGCCCAACCGGATCGTCATGCAGTTCCTGCACGGCGCCAGCAAAAGCCAAATGACGAGTGCCTTCAAGGAGTCGTTCAACGACAATACCCCGGACGCCATGAAGACGATGCAATCCGACATCGACCGCTTGTTCGGCGCGCTCGACGCCGTCAAACCGGGCGACCAAATGATCTTCACGTACGTCCCCGGCACCGGCACCACCTTTGCCATCAACGGCCAGGACAAGCTCACCATCGCCGGTTCGGCCTTCAACCCGGTGATCTTGTCGGTATGGCTCGGACCCAAGCCGCCCACCGCCAGTGTGAAAAAAGGAATGCTCGGGAAGTAGCACCGGTCGCGGGATTTCCGTTTTGCTGACCACCGGGCCGGGCGACTGACCACTGTTCCGCCGTGCTCATACAAGCTTCGTTTGCCTGGCTGAGTTCTTCATTCTCCTAACCACGGCGGCTGACAAGTGGCAACTGTTCACTGCCATCGCTTCTGTGCGAAACTCGGGCGGTACAAACAAGGGGCGATCGCATGGCAGTGACAGAGGAGCGTCTCAGCAAGGCCACGATTCTCGGCATGATCGCCATGGGCGTCGCCGTTCTGGTGGTGGCCAACGATTTCACCGCGCTCTCGGTGGCGCTGCCGGCGATAGAGAAGACCCTCCACACCGATATCACCACCGTGCAGTGGGTTATCAACGGCTACG
This sequence comes from uncultured Acidobacteriaceae bacterium, assembly GCA_963709045.1. Taxonomy (GTDB): domain Bacteria; phylum Acidobacteriota; class Terriglobia; order Terriglobales; family Acidobacteriaceae; genus Bog-257. Next base: position 456,106 of record CAVPUX010000002.1, read on the forward strand.
CCATGGTCTTCGGTGTTCTCATCGTCACCGGCGGGCGATTGGCCGACATGTTCGGGCGAAGGCGCATCTTCCTCGTCGGTGCCGCAATCTTCGCAGGCTTCTCGGTGATCGGAGGCATCGCCCCGAACGTTTGGGTACTCCTGGCTTGCCGCTTCCTCATGGGCGTCGGCGGCGCCATGATGTGGCCCGCCATCCTAGGCATGACCTACGGTCTGCTGCCGCCAAGCAAGGCCGGACTGGCCGGCGGCATCATTCTTGGTGCGGCCGGATTCGGCAACGCGGTTGGCCCGCTGCTCGGTGGATGGCTGACCGATACCGTCGGATGGCGATGGATCTTCTTCGTCAACCTGCCGGTCGCCGCCGCCGCGGCCCTCATCACGCTCATCGTCGTCCCGCCTGACATAGCACGCAAGGGCCACGGAAGAATCGATTATCCCGGTACAGCCGTGCTCTCCCTCGGCCTGTTGGCGTTGCTGCTCGCCCTTGATTGGGCCCTCAACCTCGGGTGGACGGCGCCGCTGATCATCTTTCTGTTCGTCCTGGGCGCGGTCGCGCTGGCCGCCTTCTTGTTCATCGAGCGGCGCGCCGGCGAAAGCGCTCTGGTCCCCGAAACCGTTCTGCAGAACCGGGGCTTTGTCGCAGCCTGCATGGCCACACTGTTGGCCTCGGCCATCTTCTTCGCCGCGCTGCTTTACCTGCCGCAATTCATGTCCAAGGTGCTCGGCTTCAGTGCGATGGGCTCGGGCGCTGGGCTGCTGCCCATGATGGGTACCTTCATGGTGACTTCATTTGTCGCGGGACGGCTTTACGAACGTCTTGGACCGAAGCTCATCGTCACCCTCGGCGCTCTTCTTCTCGGAGCCGGCATGATTCTTCTGTCGGCGATCTCCGCGACGACGACGTATAACCATCTCATCTTCGGAATGGTCGTCCTCGGCGTCGGCGTCGGATTGTTCTATTCGTCGGTGACCACGGCGGCGATCACCGCACTCGATCCATCCCAGGCCAGCCTGGCTGGTGCCATTGTCTATATGTTTCAGATTGCCGGTGGATCGATCGGCATCGGCTTCAACACCGCTATTGTCGTCTCTGCATCGTCGATGCCCAGCGGAATTCATATTGCATTTCTGGTGGACGGCATCCTGGCCATCTGCAGCGCAACCGTGGCGATTCTCTTCGTTGGAGGCACCGTCGATCGCGAGCGCCTGCGCGCCCTGCGTCATCACCATCGCGCCCACGCATGAGCCGGACGCTCTCGCATCGGGTTGGCTCGCATTGGACTTTGTTCGCAGGTAAAAGATTCTGCTGGGGTGCCCACCCTTGTCCACCTTCATTGCGAAGAGGGGAGTCTTGCTATCACCGGCCGACGTGACCTTGCGCACTGACAAAATACCCTGGGCGACTATCGTTCAATTGTCTTGAAAATGGGAAATTTCTGCCCACCGTCCACCTGCCCACAAACAGTTTCCCAAGAGGAGATGCCATGATGAAGACAAGACTCGTGCTGGTGGCGTTGATAGCGCTGCTTGCACTGCCGGCGTTCGCCAAAACCTACAAGAATACCTATTCCGATCCTTGCAGCGAGGTATGGAGCGCGGTCAAAGACACGCTTAGCAATCCGGATAGCTACACCGTTGTGGAGAATAACGACGCCCAAATGACGGCTTCCTACGATGTAAAGCACTCCGCCCATGTCAACATCAGCGGAACCCTTCTGCAGCGCACCAATAAGGTCACGCTGGTATCGAAGGGTACCGGATGCGAGATGCAGGTGGTGTCGAACTATAGCGGATGGGAGCACAACGATAAGGGGGACTTCAGGACTCGCGTGGACGAAGCGCTGGCCAAGCTGAAAGCCGCCACCCCGCCGCCCGCGAAACCGGCGGAAGCAGCCAAATAGGTCAACCTTATTAGGTGCCACAGGTTGCTATGAACCATCAGGCGCCTAGCGACTCGCAATAACCGGGAATTATCTGCGCGGCTCATTCTTTGCCCGGTTCTTGATCCAGATTGGAGTGCCCACAAATCCAAACGCCGCGCGAATCTGGTTCTCCAGAAAGCGCTGATACGAGAAGTGCAGCTTTACCGCTCGGTCGGTGAACAGGATGAACGTCGGCGGCGACACGCCGGCCTGCGTCATGTAGAGAATCTTGACCCGCTTCGCCATCGGAACCGAAGCCCGCTCAAAATCAACCTTGGCCAGGAAGCGGTTCATCTCTCCGGTGCCGATGCGCTTGCGCCGCTCGCGTGCCACCAGTTCCAGCGTGGAAAAGACCTTGTCGAGATTTCGTCCCGTGGTCGCCGAAATAAACAACACCGGGGCGTACGACAGAAACTTCAGATGCCGTCGGACTTGCTCCTCGTAAACGCTGCGATCGGCGGGAGGCTTACCATCGGTCCGCTTATCCGTCACCAAATCCCATTTGTTGATGACGATGACCACCGACCGCCCACTCTCATGCGCGTAACCGGCGATCGTCGCATCGCTGGCGGTGACACCTTCGACCGCGTCGATCAACATGAGCGCCACGTCAGCGCCTTCGAGATGCTTGCGCGCCATGACAACCGAAAGCTTCTCCGCCATCAATTCTGTCTTGCCCTTGCGGCGAATGCCTGCGGTATCGATGAACCGGTATTCCAGTCCACCGCGCTCCACCAATTCGTCCACGGCATCACGCGTGGTGCCGGCAACCGGTGAAACAATCGCGCGCGAGGTGCCGGTCAGCGCATTCAGGAGCGTGGATTTGCCGACATTCGGCCGGCCAATGATGGCTACACGAGTCTCGCGGGGAAGCTGCGCATCCGGCTCTTCTCTTGACTCTCCCTCCCGCTGTGTCATCTCGACCGAAGGGAGGTCGCCGGAAGCGGTCGAACGACGCGGAGAGACCTGCTTGTTTTCGGAGTGTGATTCTGTTAAGGGTTCTCCAGCCTGCTGCTCCGGCATCACGCTCAGAACATGCTCCAACAGTTCCGCAATACCGTTACCATTCTCCGCAGAGATGGGAAACAGTTCCCTAATCCCGAGCCGCCGAAACTCTTCGGCATAGGGCTCGAGTTGCGGCGTGTCGGCTTTATTCACCGCCAACAATAGCGGCTTGCCGGTGCGCAGCAGCAATCGCGCGAGATCAATGTCGGGAGAGGCCAATTCGGTACGCCCATCCACCACCAGGACAATCACGTCGGCCTCTTCCAGTGCGACACGCGCCTGCCGGAAGATTTCCGAAGGTATCAATTGCATGTCGTCCGGAACGATGCCGCCTGTATCGACCACACGAAATTTCTTGCCGACCCACTCGACATCCCCGTAGATGCGATCGCGGGTGATGCCGGGCTCGTCGCCAACGATGGCGCGGCGTGAGCCAACCAGGCGATTAAAGAGCGTGGACTTGCCGACGTTAGGACGGCCGACGATAGCCAGCGTGCCGACTGTGGGTGGTTCACCCTGTTCGGCAGTCCGGCTGGACTCAAATTGCATGCGACGATTCACGAAGACTCTTTCCGCGGCGACGGCCCCAAACAGCGAGCGCCCCTAGCGGCTATTATAGGGACAAGACTCCTCGCGTCGTGTCTTCCAAACCACAATCCGCCGCACTGGCCGCACGCTTGCCGTCGCTGTATCAGTTCTTTGGCCCGGGAGGCGTACTGGCGCGCACGCATCCCGCATACGAATTCCGCCGCGGTCAGCTGCAGATGGCCGAGGCGGTGGAGCAAGCGCTGACCGAGCGCCGTCACCTGATCGTCGAGGCGGGCACGGGCACCGGCAAGACGCTGGCGTACCTGCTGCCCGTGATTCGCTCGGGAAAGCGCGTAATCATCTCCACCGGCACCAAAACCTTGCAGGAGCAGCTCTACTTCAAAGATGTCCCATTCCTGCGCGAGCATCTCGGCGAGCTGCGCGTCTGCTACATGAAGGGTCGCGGCAATTATCTGTGCCGCAAGAAGCTCTACGACCTCACCGACCAGCCGGTGTTGAACGGGCTGGAGGAGATCAACCAGTTCCGCATCATCAGCGACTGGGAGCGGACCACCGAGACCGGCGATCGCACGGAACTGGCCGACCTGCCGGAGAATAGCCACCTGTGGCCCAAGCTGGACGCGCGCACGGACCGCTGCATCGGCTCGCAATGCCAGCAGTTTGACCGCTGCTTCATCACCGAGATGCGCCGCCGCGCGGCGGAGAGCGACATCATCATCGTCAACCATCATCTGTTCTGCGCCGACTTGGCGATCAAAGCCGCCAAGGACCACGCTCCCGATGCCGGTGTTTTGCCCGACGCCGGCATCGTTGTCTTCGATGAAGCCCACGAACTGGAAGACGTGGCCACGAATTATTTTGGCGTCACGGTGTCGAATCTTCGCGTGGACGAACTACTCCGCGATGTTGAGCACACCCTGCGTCGGGTGGATGTTCCCATTACGGAAGTTATGCCGGCATGCGGCCAGGTGCGCGAACATTCCCTACTCTTCTTTTCGCTACTTCCGCCAGGTGAAGGCCGCTTTGCGTTTGAGAACCGTCAGGAGTTCCTGGAAGAAAACGGCGACGAGTATCTTGGCCTGCAAAATTCGCTTGTGCATCTGTACACCGAGTTGCAAGCCATTCCCAACAAGCCCGACGAAGTTCACGCGCTATCGCGCAGGGTAGAAGAGTTGCGCGTCAACCTGGGATTCATCCTGGAGGCCGAGCAGCGCAATACGGTCTTCTGGATTGAACGTCGCGGCGATCGCTGGGGCGGACGCAGCACGCAACACAACGTATTTCTGCAGGCCACGCCGATCACGGTGTCGGACATCCTGCGAACCACGCTATTTGAGCACCTGGAATCGGCTGTGCTCACCTCGGCGACGCTGGCAGTCGCCGGAGGTTTCGAGTACATCCGCAACCGCATCGGCATCCAACACGCACGTGAACTGATAGTTCAGTCGCATTTCGACTATGAGAGTCAGGCGCTGCTGTACGTGCCGCCCGATCTGCCCGACCCACGCGCGCCGCAGTTCGTTGAGTGCGCGGCGCAACGCGTCAAGCAGCTATTGGAGATCACGCGGGGGCGCGCATTCTGTCTGTCCACCAGCTACGCGTTGATGAATCAGCTTTATGAGCGATTGCTGGGCGAGTTGGAATTTCCAATGCTGTTGCAGGGCAGTGCGCCCAAGAACGCGCTGCTGGAGGAATTCCGGCTGACGCCGAATGCCGTCCTTTTTGCGACTTCGTCGTTTTGGCAGGGGGTTGACGTGCAAGGCGAGCAGCTCAGTTGCGTCATCATTGACCGGCTGCCGTTCGCTGTCCCCAACGATCCCGTCGTCGCCGCGCGGATCAAAGCCATCGACGAAGAGGGAGGCAATGCCTTCTTCCAGTACCAGGTACCCGGCGCTGCCCTGGCGCTGAAGCAAGGATTCGGCCGACTGATTCGTTCGCTGCACGATCGCGGATTGCTGTGCCTGCTCGACAACCGCATTTTGAAGAAGCAATACGGGCGCGTGTTCCTCGACAGCCTGCCAAAGTACGGGCGCACGACCGACGTGGAAGTGGTGGAGAGATTCTTTGGCGTGGACGCGAACGAGCTTTAGAGGCCTCCCCAATATCTGGGCGGATTCACGGATCGCTTCTTCCCAATCCGGGAATGTTGGCGAACGTTGACAAAACGTTTGCTTCAACTTGACACCCACGTGCATTGCGATCGGTAGATTACAGAAACCCTCCAGCAACTTACTCGAACGGCAAGTGCTGGAAGAACCCTGCGAATCAAGAGAGGACTCGATGCGCTTTGCACAGAAATTCCGCTGCAAGACACTACTTTCCACCCTGCTTACGCTCTCGCTGTTGAGTTCAACCGCCGCTTATGGCCAGGTGCAAGCCACGCTTCGCGCCGCTTTCGGTTTTCCCAGCGGCCAGACAGTCTCGCCTACAGTACCCGCCGGAGCTGTAGTTGTTGGCAGCAACCTTTGGACTGGGGATGGCTTCGATGGATTTCGTCATTGGATACCCGCCGACCCGAACAATCCGGATCCCATTAATTCCGGCATCCTGGTTCCTGACCCGACGTTGGGGTTCAGCCTGGGCGGCGGCACAGCCTGCTTCCTGTTTTGCAAAGTCGGCCAGGTCGCGTGGGACGGCAGCAGCAATGTGTACTTGGCTTCTTACGATCAGCCAAAGGGCAACGGCGTGACCTTTCCTGGCATTTGGCGGGCGCAGCCCGATCCCGTTACCGGGGAGATATTGAATGCCCAACAACTCGTCCCCAATGCGGGCCTCGCGGGAGATCTCACGACAGCCGTCGCTGTCGGACCCGACGGCAATCTCTACGTCGGCTTTCTGAAGAATGGTAACGTGAAGCGGATTGTCGCACCGACCGGCTCCAATCCAATCGTGCAATCGGTAGGCGTGTCGCCCAACGGTCGTCCTCTTCGCGCCCTGGTATTTGTCGGCAACGACCTTTATCTCGCCAGCAAGGACAGTCTCTCGGTGATTAGGAATGCCGTCGCTACCTCGTGCCAGGGCGGGTGCAACGCAGCGCCCGTCGTTGACGGCTTCAGCGGGATCGATCACGTCGGTCTGACCACCGACGGCATCAATCGCCTGTACCTGGCAGTAAATGATGGGGTATGGCGTTACACCATTTCGAGTGGCGTCCGCGAGCTCATCGCAAACTCTGGCGCCGAGCCGAACGGGATGGCGCTTCCGTTCGCCTTCGTCGGAGGGCACACCAACCTCCTGCAACTGGACCGGCTCGGCAATCTGTGGGTGGGCGATGATCCATCTGACGGTGTTGCGAACTTTCAGGGACGGCTCTGGTACATCTCGGCTGGGGCATTGTCCAGCATTCCTTAACTCAAACCGAACGAATACCTGAACCGCGGGGCAGCGAAATGCTGCCCCGTTCAAATCGTCTGAAAATACAGCTCCGCATACCAGTCTGTCGCTACGACAGCATTGACGCCCGCCTAACCCCTGTCCTCCGTCCAAACACGCTAAAATAATAACTTCACCGTAACCCCGCCTATTTGCGCTGTTACGGCCGGAGCTCATGTTTGAAGTCACTGTAGAAGATACCTTTTCCGCGGGACATTACCTGCGCAACTATCACGGCAAGTGCGAGAAGCCCCACGGACACAATTACCGCGTTCGTGTCACCCTGAGCGGCGAGACTCTCGACCACGCCGGCCTGCTGCTGGACTTTAAGGACCTGAAGGACGTCCTGCGTCCGGTGATGAGTTATCTCGATCACCAGATGATGAATGAGTTGGAACCGTTCACCACCATCAATCCTTCGGCGGAGAACCTGGCCAAGTATTTCTATGATGAGACGAATTCGCGGCTGAAGAACGGCACAGATGGTCGGGTTCGCGTGAAGGACGTCACCATCTGGGAGACCGACACCACTACCGCGCGGTACAGCGAGTAGCCGGGGCTAACGCCCCTGATTTAGTTAGGCTGTGTCGGGACGGCCGCAGCTGTGCCCTTTCAAACTAGTCGAGGTCCAGGCAGCCCCGGCCAGATTGACATACACCAGCCATGCAGATCATCGAGATCTACAAATCGTTGCAAGGGGAGTCTTCTTACACCGGTCTGCCGTGCGTGTTCGTGCGGCTGGCCGGATGCAATCTGCGCTGCACCTGGTGCGATAGTGAATACACTTTCAAAGGCGGCCAGCGCATGACGCTCGAAGAAATCGAAGCCGAGGTGCATAGCCTCTTGCCGGAAGGCGGCTTGGTCGAGATTACCGGAGGCGAGCCTCTTTTGCAGGAGCGCGAAGCGGTCACCCTGATGGACCGGCTGCTTTCCCGCTACATCGTCCTGCTGGAGACCAGTGGCGAGCGGCCCTTGGATCGCGTTCCCAACACAGTCGTTAAGATTGTGGACGTAAAATGTCCTGACTCGGGCGAGGGTGGCACGTTCCGCATCGAAAACCTTAACGCGCTGACCCGCCACGATGAGGTGAAGTTTGTGATCGCCAGCCGGCGCGATTACGAATTTGCGCGCGACTTTATCGGGCAGCATGAGCTGAACGCGCGCGTCGGCACCGTGATTCTGTCACCGGCGTTTCGTAAGGATGCGACTGGAAGCCGCGATGTCTCGCACTGTATGGTCGATCCGCAGCACCTGGCGGAATGGATGCTGGCTGATGGGCTGAACGCGCGCCTGGGATTGCAGATTCACAAGTTCATTTGGGAGCCTTCGCTGAAAGGGGTTTAGGAAGCGGATTACGATGCACGATGAGGCCCAAGTCGTGGTGGCACTCAGTGGAGGAATGGACTCATGCGTATGCGCGGCCTTGGCGGTGCGCGACTTCGGAGCCCATGCGACCGCTGCGCTTCACGTCAGTTACGGGCAGCGCACAGAAGCCCGGGAACTGGCTTCGTTTCAGGCGATTTGCGATCGGCTACAGATTCCCCGGCGTCTCAGCGTTCGTACGCCGTTCTTTCGCGCGATTGGGGGCTCCGCCCTCACCGACGACAAAATCTCCATTCCCGATGCCGGTCCGGAAATTGGCGCGCACATACCCGTCACTTACGTTCCCTTTCGCAATGCGCACTTCTTGTCGGCGGCTGTGAGCTGGGCAGAGGTGCTGGGCGCGACGACAATCTATATCGGAGCCGTGCAGCAGGATAGTTCGGGATACCCCGATTGCCGTCCAGAGTTCTACCAGGCATTCAACGCCCTAATCCGCGTGGGCACCAGGGAAGGAAAAATTCGTGTCGAAACCCCTTTGATCGCGCTGCGAAAGGCCCAGATTGTGACGCTTGGCCTTGAACTGAACGCTCCCTTCCATTTAACTTGGTCATGCTACGGCGCGGAAGATAAGGCTTGCGGCACCTGCGAGAGTTGCGTTTTGCGGCTGAAGGCCTTCACTGCGGCGGGTGCGGTTGATCCTATTTCTTATGCGTCGCAAACAGCGGTTCAATTTCGCAGTTCATAATCCTGATTGTAGTAAAGCAGTCATCATTCCGTTTCATGGGTTGGAGGAAAAATGAAGAAACATATTTCCCTGGTTATATTGCTGACGTTCTTGGTGGGCACCTGCGCGGTTCCGATGTGGGCGCAGTTCACCGGTTCGGTTAAAGGCACTGCCAAGGATGACAACGGAAAGCCGATCGCAGGCGCTACCGTAGAGCTCGACAATATCGAAAACGGGAGGAAACTCACTCTAAAGACCAACGCCAAGGGTGAGTATTTTTCGATCGGAGTGGCGCCGGGCACTTACAAGTTCAACCTGATCCAGGACGGCAAGGTAATCGATTTTTTCGACAAAGTTCCGGTCCAGGCCGGTGCGGAGCGGGAGATCAATTTCGACCTTGCTAAGGAAAGATCGCAGGCGGCGCAACAGGCCGGCATTACTCCAGAACAGCAGCAAAAAATTGCGGAGGCCCAAAAGCAGAATGAAACCATCAAGGGCCTGAACGCGCAGTTGCTCGAGGCCAAAGACCTGCAAAAGGCCGGCAACTACGATCAGGCCATTGCCATTTTGCAACCAGCCACCCAAGCGAACCCCAACCAAGACCTGCTTTGGGCGAATCTAGGTGAGGCGCAACTCGGCGCCAAGAAATATACCGACGCGGCTGACTCGTATCAAAAAGCAATTGCACTCAAACCGACATCTGGGCCTTACCACAGCGGACTGGCCGATGCCTACGCGCGGTCGGGCCAAACCGATAAAGCCGTGCAGGAATGGGCTACGGCCGCCCAGAACGATCCCACCAACGCAGGAGCGTACTACTTTAACGAAGGCGCGGTGCTAACCAACACCGGCAAGGTGGACGAAGCTATCGCTGCCTTCGACAAGGCGCTGCAGGTCGATCCCACCCGCGCCGATGCCTATTACTGGAAGGGTGTCGACCTGATGGGCAAGGCTACGACTAAGGGCGACAAGATGGTCGCGCCGCCCGGTACGGCCGAGGCTTTCAATAAGTATCTAGAACTGCAGCCCACGGGCAAGTACGCCGACCCTGCCAAACAGATGCTGGCCACTATTGGCGCTTCGGTGGAAACCACCTACGGGAAGAGCAAGACGCCTCCGAAGAAGAAGCCGAACTAGATTCAACTGGTACGAAGCCGAACCCAGGTGCGTCATCAACCGGCGCACCTGGGGCAAGACTCAGCTCCCCACCGCCCAACCCTGCCCGCGCCGCGCTAAAATATCCCTTCGCACCCGGAGACCCTCATGCCACCCACTACCACCCGCATCGACCCGCTCTCTTACCTCACCGATCAACTGGACGAACTCAAGCAGAAGGGCACGTACTTCAAGCTTCGCGTGCTCGACGACGAGCAGGCGCCGGTGTGCACCTTCGACGGCAAGAAGGTCATCAACCTCGCTTCCAACAATTATCTCGGCCTGACGACGCATCCTAAACTGCGCGAAGCCGCCCTCGAAGCCACGAAGAAGTACGGGGTCGGCTCGGGCGCCGTGCGCACCATCGCCGGCACTATGAAGATCCACATGGAGCTGGAGGAGAAAATTGCGCGCTTCAAAAACGTCGAGGCCTGCGTGGTCTTCCAGTCTGGATTTACGGCGAATGCGGGCACAGTATCGGCGCTACTGGGTAAAGAAGATTTCATCGTTTCCGATGAACTGAACCACGCCAGCATCATCGACGGCGCGCGCCTGTCTCGCGCGAAAATCAAGGTCTTTCGTCACAAGGATGCTGCCCACGCCGAAGAGCTGCTGCACGAAATCAAGAACGAGCCGGGCCGCAAGCTGGTCATCACCGACGGCGTCTTCTCCATGGATGGCGACATTGGCGCTCTGCCGCAGCTCGCGGACCTCGCGGAAAAATACGGCGCCATCATGATGGTCGATGACGCGCACTCGTCTGGTGTGCTGGGTCGCAACGGGCGCGGCACGATCGATCACTTCAAGCTGCACGGACGCGTGGATGTGCAAGTCGGCACGCTGTCGAAAGCCATCGGCGCGCTGGGCGGCTATGTTTGCGGCACGCGCGATCTCATCGAGTTCCTCTATCACCGCGGACGACCGTTCCTATTCTCAACCTCGCATCCGCCGTCAGTCGCGGCCACCTGCATCGCCGCCTTCGACGTGCTGGAGCAGGAACCCGAGCGCATCGAGCAGCTTTGGGACAACACGCGCTACTGGAAGAAGGAGTTGGGTGGACTCGGCTTCAACATCGGCGGGGTGAATACGCCGGCCAGCGAAACGCCGATCACGCCCATCATCGTGGGCGATGGCCGTCTCACCATGGATTTCTCGCGCGAGCTGTTCAAAGAGGGCGTCATGGGCACTGGCATTGCGTTCCCTACGGTGCCCGAGGGCAAGGCACGCATCCGCACCATCATGACCGCGACCCATACGCGCGAGGAACTCGACCAGGCGCTGGAAACGTTGAAGCGCGTGGGCAAGCGCATGGGAATTCTGGGGTGAGGGAGAATACCAGTCTCCGCTGGACCTGGTCGGCACTCCTGCCCTTGGCATTCGTGGCCGCTGTCGTGGGTGCTCCCTACTTCCTAACCCACGGTTTCCCGGCGATCGGCTTCGCCCTGTATCGCGGCTTCGCAATTGTCTGCCATCAGCGGCCCGAGCGCTCGTTCTGGATCTTTGGTGGAACCGTCGCCGTGTGCTCGCGCTGTCTGGGAATCTACCTGGGCGCAGCCGCGGGCCTGCTCTTTCGCACCTCGCGCAGAATTGCTTTGCGTTTTCTCATCGCCGCTGCCGCACTCAATCTTCTCGATGCGGCGACGGAGTTGGCCGGCTTGCATGGCAACTGGCTGGCAGTGCGCTTCGTTCTCGGATTGGCGTTGGGCGCCGCGGCAGCGCTGGTGATTTCATCATCTCGAACTCCGTTCAGCGGCTCTCGGCTCCCAACCGTGCAGGCGGCGTGGGCGCTCACCATGCTGAAGTATCGCCATCCGCAATGGATTGAAGAGCACTACAAATAACTCACTAGGGGACTTGCCCTCCACTGCTTCCGCTTGATCCGCCAGACTGCGGTGCGTATAGCTTCAAATTTTCCTTCTTCCACCGCATCGCCGCATAGATTCTGTTGTAGCCGCTAGGATGGTCGAAGAAGATGTACTCTTCCACCGGAGTAGGATGCATCTTGCGATACTCGCCCAGGTGAATGGCGGCTTGGGCGAAGCCATCGGGCTGGCGGCTGGCGTTTAGACCATACATGTCAGCTTCGTATTCGGTAGTCCGGGTGTGCGTGTTAAGCAGCGGTGTCGCGATGAATCCAATGACGGAAACCAGCAGGATGACCAGCGGCACCACGGCGGTGTCGCCGATACCGCGGATTTGCCACTTCTCTCCCCAGCGCTTCAGGCACCACTCCAGCGACCAGCGCAGCAGCGCAAAGCACACCACAATCAGCACGGTGAAGAACAGCAGGTCTTTGGGAATGTGATTGAGGACATAGTGTCCCATCTCGTGTCCCATGACTGCCTGGATTTCTTCCGGCGAACCACGGCGCAGCAGGTTGTCATTTAAGGTGACGCGCATGGTGCTGCCGAACCCGCTGACGTTGGCGCTCATGCGCGTCGTCTGCTTGGAGGCATCCATAGTCCACACGTCTTTCGCAGGAATTCCGTTGGCTCGTGCCAGGCTCAGAATGGGCGTGGTCACCTTGGGATCATCCAAACGGGTGACTTTGTTGAAGATGGGCACGATGAAAACCGGCACAATCATCACCGCGAAGACCATGAACGCCGAGGTCACGGTCGCTCCCCAGATCCACCAGGTGCGGGGTAGGCGGCGCACAATGCCGAACAGCAGCATGGCCAGGATTCCGCCGAGCACAATGCCAAGCATCAGCGCTTTGGTCTGGTCCCACGCCCACGGCCCGAAGGTCTGCGTGGCCAGGCCGTATTGGCGCTCGCGCGTGTATCCCTCATAAATTGCCAGCGGCGCTCCCAGAATGAACGTGACTACCGAATACTCAGCCCAGTAGATAAAAGTCTGCAGCGGTTTGAAACGCGTTATGCGCTCCGCCAGGTTGCGCATGGCCGCTGACCAGCGCAGGTTCAGCAGCAGAAGCGCGAGGACGGCCCCATAGAGAAAGTCCCACAGGATGAGCCAATAGCCGCCTTCGAAATAGGCATCGCTGCGCGCCTTGGAACTGGCCGGAATGCGCGCCATGTAAGCGTCAGTGGCGGCTTCCACGTTGAAGTTGGGGGAAGGCTGCGCTTCGGGCGGTACTGTCGTGACCGACGGCATCTCGCTCGCCGCATTGCCTGTGGCCGGTGCGGTTTGTGCCGGTGCAATGCTCAGACCCAAACAGAAGATCAGAACAGACAGAACACAAGTGGCCCGCGTGCCGAAGAGCATGAATATACCTCGTTGTAAAGTCGGTAGGAGTATATACGCGTGGAAGCAGCGGATTGTTTCACGCTCTTACGTTTGCAAATGAATCCCTTTAGAGCCGCGAAAGATCCATCTAGCCGCCCGCGATTGCCCCTATGATGAGAAGGGGCTCTGCACCCGACACGACTGCATCGGGCAGCGGCGCGTCCGGAGATTCGTGGGACAAGTCCTCTTCGCAGGCGAAGAACCGCAGGAACGGCCGTCGCTGTTGGGTGACGTGATCGCGGATGGTGCCGCAGAGCATCGGGTAGCGGGCTTCGAGTGCGTCGAGGACCGAGCGCTGCGTGACTCGGCCCTCAACTTCAAGTTCTATTTCGCTGCCAACCTTCGCCAGCGTCCGCAGATGTGCGGGCAACACAACGCGAATCATGGCAGCGTCTGTACCTCGACTGAAAGCACAGCCGGAAGATCGCGCACGATGGGCGCCCAGTTGTCGCCAGCGTCAGACGACGCGTACACTTGGCCGCCGGTGGTGCCGAAATACACGCCGCAGGAATCGAGCGAGTCCACAGCCATGGCGTCGCGCAACACGTTTACGTAGCAGTTGCTCTGCGGCAGGCCTTTAGTGAGCGCCTCCCACTCGTTCCCGCCGGTGCGGCTGCGGTACACGCGCAGCTTTCCTTCGGGAGGGAAATGCTCTCCGTCACTCTTGATGGGGACCACATAGATCGTCTCCGGCTCGTGGGCATGCACATCGATGACGAAGCCGAAGTCGGTCGGCAAGTTCCCGCTGACCTCGTGCCATGAGTCGCCGGCGTTGTCGCTGCGCATAACATCCCAGTGCTTCTGCATGAACAGCACGCCTGGGCGTGACGGATGCATCGCGACATGGTGCACGCAGTGGCCGATCTCGGCAGTCGGATCGGGAATGTATTGCGAACGCAGTCCCTGGTTGATCGGCTTCCACGTCTTGCCGCCGTCGTCGGTGCGGAAAGCGCCCGCCGCCGAGATGGCAATGTAGATTCGGCCAGGATCCTTGGGATCAAGGATGACGGTGTGCAGGCACATTCCACCGGCGCCCGGCTGCCACTTCGGCCCGGTGCCGTGGCCGCGCAGTCCGGGAAGTTCGTGCCAGCTCGTTCCGCCGTCGGTCGAACGGAAGAGAGCCGCGTCTTCAACCCCGGCGTACACCGTGTCAGCATCGGTGAGCGACGGTTCTAGATGCCACACCCGCTTGAACTCCCAGGGGTGCTGAGTGCCGTCATACCACTGATGTGTGGTTAGAGGCTTGCCGGTTTCTGCCGAACTGTCGTAAACAAATTTATTGCTCGCTCCCCCTTGCATAGCCTCGGGACCGGGCTTTATGTCGCCGCCAGGAGCCTCCCAGGTTTTGCCGCCATCGTTGGAGCGCTGGATGACCTGCCCAAACCATCCGCTGGTCTGCGACGCATAAATGCGATTCGGATCAACCGGCGATCCTTTGATGTGGTACATCTCCCATCCTGCAAAATGGGGGCCGCTAACGTCCCACCGTTCGCGCTTGCCATCGGACTCCAGAACGAACGCGCCCTTGCGTGTGCCCACCAGAACTCTTACTTTGCTCATCCTCAATCCTCCCTACCCGCATCGCAGGTGTCTCATCATATCGACGATTGGACCGGCTAAAGATCGACATGCCAACCGAAAACATTATGCCGCCCGGCCCCTCCCTTAGATCTGCAGCCCACTGTGATATCCGTTGCAAAATGTAAGTTATAGTGCGATAAGTCGCGTTGACTTTGCAAGGGCCCACCACGAAACACGCCTTCAGTAGCCACCGAGTCTGTGCTGGTGTTATGCCACTTGGGTTATGTGGCCTCCCCCGTTAGAATCGAAAGTTGGCATTTATGCCGCCACTGGCGGACAAGAGGAGTTCTTGATGGCACACATGGTGAAGTGCGTAAAGATGGGCCGCGAAATGGAAGGTCTGGACGAACCACCGTTCGATGGCGAACTCGGACAGCGAATCTACAATAACGTTTCCAAGCTGGCATGGGAGCAGTGGCAGGAGCACATGAAGATGCTGCTCAACGAATATCGCCTGCAACCTTGGAAGAAAGAGCACCAGGAATTCATCGTGCAGCAAATGGATGCGTATTTCTTTGGCGAAGGCGCCGAGAAGCCTAAAGAATACGTGCCGCCGAGCCACTAGCGAGTTGGAGCAGTTGTCAGTTGTCAGTTGTCGGTTGTCAGTTCTTGACGCGCACGCCACGGCCGCTAACAACTAGCTACTGGCGACTGACAACTGTTCATCGCGGCACGTAAACCGCCCATCCTCGCGGAGCCGCCCAAAAATCAGCTTGTCCGTCCGCCGAGGTCGTTTTTGAATCGGGATGGCTGTTGTCATATCCTCCGTAAGCTACCGGCTGAAACTGCACGTTTGACCACTGGGTCTGCACCAATGCGCCATTCCAGGCATCGCCCAAATTGTTGAGCACATAAATCAACCCCGGCGCGCCGCTCGCACCGGTGCGCTGCATTACGTAGAGATTATCGTCGGTATACAGCACTTGCGTTGTTCCACCTGCGTGTTGCTCATGGGCAGAGACCAGCGCGGCAATTCCATTCGGAGTACCTGTCTTCGCCAGACTGAAGTTGTACCAATCCATCCAGAAAACGCTGGGGTAGCCTTCGTGCGTCAGGATAAAGCTGTATGCCAGCAGCTTGTCGCTGTTGATGGCACTGCCGGAATCGCGAATCGTGTCGTGGTTGTCAACGAAGCTCACTGCTTGCGACGGCGTGTCCTGCACGACGGTTCCGGGAGTGGCAAGCGTGCTCAGACTGAAGCCATAGGTATCGCAGAGGTCCTTCAGCCGGTAATGCAGTGGGAAATCGAACGCCGAGACTGGATTGTCGGTGTAACTGTTAACCTCGCCGAGCCAGTCGTCCACCGTGCGTTCGTTGTCCCAGCACTCGCCCACGCAGAAGGTATAGAAGTTATCCGCCGATTTTTTCAGGTAGCGCAGCTCGGCGATTGACTGCACCATCCAGGGCGCATAGCCTTTGACGAAATCGAAACGGAAGCCGTCGAAACCGATCGATTCCACCATCCACTGCGCGACCTCGATCAAAGAGGCATACACGAGGGGATGGCGGTGACAGAGATCGGGCATATCGCCAAAGCTCATCTCGTCAAAAATTTCGTATGGCGACGGATGGAAGCAAGTCCAGTCGCGAGGAAACTTACCGCTGGCGGGATTGAACTTCGTCGACCGCGCCTGACCGTCGATTGGATTGACCTCTTGCTCGTCGCCGCCGTAGTTGTGGTCGATTACTAGATCTGCATAGACCTGCATGTTCGCGGTGTGCGCCGCATTGATCAGCGAGACCAGCTCCGCCTGATTGCCGAACCAGGTCTTAATGCGGCCTTTCTGGTTGAAGTCGCCCAGATCGAAGTAGTCGTACGGGTCGTAACCCATCGACGGGCCGTTAGTGTTAGAAGCTTTGCAGGCGGGAGGCAGCCACAGCGCAGTAAAGCCTGCCTGCTGAAGCTCAGGAAGTTTGCCGGCAAGAAAGTTCCACCAGGTACCATCCTGGTTTTCTGCGGATGGACAGTTCCAATAGAAAGCCTGAAACAAGACCCCCATGGCACGCTCCTCTTTTGCGGATGGAAGAGCATAGCGCAGCTCCGGGCTAAAACAAGACGTTTTAACAATAAAAAGTTGGTCCCAGCGGTCACGCCCGCGCTGACTGCTCGTCCGGCCCCAGCGGCAAAAAATATTGCGTGCCTCGGATCGGCTCGCTCACCCGGCGCAGCAGCGCCTGCAAATCTTCACTGCGCTCCACGAAATCAATCTCCGAGGTGTTTACGATCAGCAGGTCCGATGAGGTGTAGTGAAAGAAAAAGTGCTCGTAGGCCTTGATCACCTCTTCGAGGTAGTCGTCGCTGATGGCTTTCTCGCCGGGGGCGTTCTTCTTCTTCAGCCGCTTCTTCAGCACTTCGGGCGTGGCCTGCAGGTAGATGACAAGATCAGGCGTGGGCACATTTTGCCGGAAGAGCTCGTAGTAGCGGTTATAAACATCCAGTTCAGCATCGCCCAGATTGAGGCAGGCGAACAGCTTGTCCTTTTCGAAAATGTAATCGGCGACGTAGGTCTTGTTGGGATTGTGTTTGACGTCGAGGCTGCCCAGTTGCTCGTAGCGCGCGATGAGGAACGCGAACTGCGTCTGAAAGGCGGCCCCGTGCTCGCCATCATAAAACGAGCGCAGAAACGGATTGTGCTCGGGCTCGGTGATGCGCTGCGCGTGCAGGGTTTCCGCAATGACTTGGCACAGCGTGCTCTTGCCGACGCGGATTGGACCTTCGACTGCAATGTACCGGGGTGGTTCGAAAAGGTTCGCCATGGGAGTAAAACGTTACGAATCGCAGAATATCTTGCTGGCCGTCCGCGCGCAATTGTCGTGATGGTAAATGTTTGGGGGATCGCTTTTCGCTTTTCGCTATTGGCTACTTGCGCACAGGGCTCCTAGCGGTTCAAGGGCTTCTTTATGAAAATCGATAACCCTCGTTCTTAATGAAGTGTGCTTAGATTCGAGCTGTCTAGCTGCTGCAAAGCGCCAAAACAGAGCAATAGCGAAGAACGAAAGGCGAAGGGCGAACAGGGGGCTCTCCCGCTACAATTGAGGCCGTGCTACCACAGCTTACTGGCGGGGTGGCCGTGGCGGGGCTGGCGTGTTGGGCGGGCTACCATACCATGTCGCCCACCTCGCAGCTCTACGGCCGGACGTTCATCGGCCTGGGGCCGGGCTCTCGCCAGCTGGCGCTCACTTACGATGACGGGCCCAACGACCCTTACACCTGGCGAATGCTCGAAGTCCTGGAACGCCATCAGGTGAAGGCGACGTTTTTTCTCATCGGACAATACGTTCAGCAGAAGCCCGAGATCGCGCGCGCCGTAGTGGCCGCGGGGCACGCCGTTGGCAGCCATACCTGGAGCCATC
The DNA here is from genome assembly GCA_963709045.1 of uncultured Acidobacteriaceae bacterium. Classification (GTDB taxonomy): domain Bacteria; phylum Acidobacteriota; class Terriglobia; order Terriglobales; family Acidobacteriaceae; genus Bog-257. Next base: position 474,336 of record CAVPUX010000002.1, read on the forward strand.
CCAACCTGATCTTTCAGCAAGTCACCGAGTTGCGCCGCCAGCTTGTGCAGACGCGGCAAGCCATCCTTGATGCCACTGGCGTGGAGACGAAGATCTTCCGTCCTCCATTCGGCGGACGCCGTCCGGCGACATTGCGGACCGTTCGAGCGTTCGGCTTGCAGACGGTGATGTGGAATGTCACCTGTTACGACTGGAAGGCGAAGTCAGCGGAGGAAATCGTCGGCCACGCCGAGCGCCAGATTCGGGGTGGCGATGTCATCCTGCTGCACGACGGCTCGCATGTGCGCATGGGCGTCGACCGCAGCCGCAGCGTCGAAGCCAGCGACCGCATCCTCAGTCGCTATCTGGGCGAGGGATACGAGTTCGTCACGATTCCGGAGATGATGCAGAGGCAGCCGTTAGCCGTTAGCAGTTAGCCAAGGCCAAATCACTTCACACCAGCGCCAGCGCCTCTCTCGCCGCTGCGATCGTGTCGTCGATATCGCCTTGGGTATGCGCGATGCTGAGGAATGCAGCTTCAAACTGCGACGGCGGCAGCCAGACGCCGGCGTCGAGCAGCGCGCCATGGAAGCGGCCAAACGTGGCAGTGTCGCAGGTGGCCGCGCCCTCCCAATCGGTAACCTGCTTGTCGGTGAAGAAGAACGTAAACATCGACCCGACGCGATTGGCGGTCATCGGCACGCCCGCATCCTTTGCCGCTGCCAGGATGCCCGCCACCAGCTTGCCCGCCATGTCATCGAGCTGTTTATAGAACTGCTGCCTGTTGGCCTTTAGCTGGCACAGCGTCGCGATACCCGCTGCCATCGCTAGGGGATTGCCGCTCAGCGTTCCCGCCTGGTATACGGGACCCACTGGAGCGACCAGGTCCATAATCTTCGCCGGTCCGCCGTAAGCGCCCACTGGCAGGCCGCCGCCAATGATCTTGCCCAGCGTCGTGAGGTCGGGCTTGATGTTGTACAGCTCCGACGCGCCGCCGAAGGCCACGCGAAATCCAGTCATCACTTCATCGAAAATGAGCATCGCGCCTTCACGCGCGGCGATCTCGCGCAGAGCTTCGAGGTAGCCCGGCTGGGGTGGAACGCATCCCATATTGCCGACGACCGGCTCGACGATCACGCAGGCAATCTGGCCTTTGAATTTGGCGAATGCCGCTTCCACCGCGTTGCGATCGTTGTAAGGCAGCGCCAGGGTGAACTCGACAAACTCTGGCGGCACGCCTGCAGAACCGGGAATGCCGAGCGTGGCCACGCCGGAGCCAGCCTTTACCAGCAGCGCGTCGCTGTGCCCGTGATAGCATCCTTCGAACTTCACGATGAACTTGCGTTGGGTATACGCACGCGCCAGACGAATGGCAGACATGGTTGCTTCGGTTCCGGAACTGACGAAGCGCACCTTCTCGATCGCAGGAAAGGCCTCGATCACCAACTCGGCCAGGTCAGCTTCGGTTGGAGTGGAAGCTCCGAAGCTGGTGCCGTTGCGGGCGGCCTGGATGATGGCCTCGAGGACCTTGGGATCGGAGTGGCCGAGAATTAGCGGTCCCCACGAACCAACATAGTCGGTGTAGCGGTTGCCGTCGGCATCCCACACATATGCGCCTAGGCCACGGACCAGAAACGGCGGCATACCGCCGACCGAACGGAAGGCGCGGACCGGCGAATTGACTCCGCCGGGAATGAGCTGCTCGGCGCGGGTTTGCAATGCGCGGGATTCTCTGAGATTGCGGGCCATGGTTCACTATTCGCCTTTCGCGATTCGCCTTCAGTAACCTGCGTGAAAGAGGAGTCTATCAGGGTGAGCGTAGAGCTGGTTGTGAGAAAAATCACATGAACTACCAGGGTAAAGAGCACTTAGGAGAGTAAGCGCTCGAGATTGTACACTGTTTTTCGTGTACACTATTAACGTTTGACGTTAATAACGCCACGCGTTATGTTTTATTTTGATCAAAAGCTTCGCAGATTCGGAGACCGAGCTCATTTATGTCACCGGGAAGAGCGCGCGGAATCTCCCAGCAGTATCCGCAGGTGCCATGCTAAAGCTGTTTCTTGATTAGCTCGGGAGCTCAGCGATCTGACATTTCCGCCGGGAAGTCGTCTGGAAGCTCTGAAGGGCGATCGTGAAGGCCGGTACAGCATTCGAATAACGACCGACGGGTGCGCCATGATTTAAGAGGTGCGGGACGCGTACAGAGACGAAATGAATGACTACCATTGAGATTTCTTTCTGGAGCACGAATATCTGGTGTACTCATTCGGGACAGAAAGGAACTGAGACACTTCGGCACGAACCCCGGCCCCGAGCTCGACCCGGGACGGGCGGAGGACATGGACCCTCCATCCTGGGGAGATGGTGCGCGAGGAGTATCTTCAACGTCGCTGAGCTTGACGTCGTTATCGGCTGGCCCGCGAGCTGCACGTGTCGGTTCCCCGGAACAATGATATTGTCCTCGGGAACAGAGTCGGTCAGTTGCCGACACGGCAGTCCGCCAGGCCAACCGACGCTTATCGGCACCACCGAATCAGGTCTGTCTTGGAAGCAAGCCGACTCCGATTGTCGCCGGAGCAAGCGAGGCACGGTGCGTAGTTCTCTACAGCGAAGACCTGCAACACGGACAACGCTTTGGCGATCTGCAAGATAACGAAAACCCTTTCGGCTAGCGATTTACGGAGATGGGCGGGAGGAGAGGAGGGATTAGTCTGGGCACACAAGAAGTTAGTACAATCGTTACCTTCCACGATCACACGTTCGCGATGCACCGTCGCGCCGATGGCGCGAATGGTCTTCTAACGCCGTTCCCACACCCCGCCAGCGGGTCTCGCGTGGTGGTGTACATTACTAAGCACTGCCGCCTGTGGTGGAATGGGTGCTGACTGGGTTCATACGCCCAAAAGCGCACCCCGCAAGGGCGTCCCAGATCGGCGACACCAGCTAGAATTGAACTCCGAGTCATAGGGCGGCTTAGCGACATTCCGATGACGGCTGAGAAAGAAAAAGCGCAGCGGCTCCGATCCGGTGATTCCGGACAAGCTCTATTCCGTATCGGTGAGGTTGCCCGCCTCTGCCGTCTGCCGGCTTACGTGTCCGCTTCTGGGAGACCGAGTTCCCTCAGCTCAAGCCGGTCAAGAGCAGCACGGGGCAGCGAATGTATCGGCAGCGTGATGTGGAAAATGTCCTGCGCATCAAGAAGCTGCTCTACGAAGAGGGCTACACCATCGCCGGAGCCCGCCAGCATCTCAAGGCCGAACTCAAACCCTCGCAACGGCAGGAGGCTTACCCTTCCCCAAGCAGCGTTCCGGCGACAGCCTCAAGAAAGTTCGGCAGGGCCTGCAGCAGATTCTGGCAACCTCAACAAGAAGCGCCGTTGAACGAGGTTGGTTTGCGCGCGACGGCGAAATTGCGCTCCTCGCCGTTGGGCCGTGGTGTCGTCCGGAATGAAGTGGTACCACTCCACGTATCGGACAAGTGTTTGACCTTCCCGCCCAAACACGCTACACTTCTATGGTTTGCCTGTACTACCAGCTCCCGTCAGGGACACCCCGCCTTTAGCGAAGGTTTCCTTCCACGCTCGGGGAAGTGCAAGCGCACAAAGAGTTTAGCCATTCGCGCCCAGTGTGCGTGAAGTCTGCGCGACAGGTGGAGAATGGTTGCGGACACGGAAAGGTCGATGGAGGATTTGCCATGTACGCGGTGATCCGCGCCGGGGGAAAGCAGTATCGCGTCGCACCCGGAGACGTTATTGAGATCGAGAAGCTGTCGCAGGCCGGCGGCGAGAACGTGCAGTTCGACGAGGTGCTGGCGGTCAGCGGCTCCGAAGGCGAACTGGGCAAGCCGTCGTCTAAGGCTTTCGTCACCGGACAGGTGGTCGAGCACGGCCGTGGCGACAAGATTCTGGTCTTCCACTACAAGCGCAAGAAGCAGTACAAGAAGCTGAACGGACATCGCCAGCCGTACACCGCCGTGAAGATCACCGGCATCAACGTGGACGGCCAGGACCTGAAGGCTTAACGGCGGATGCTGCTACACCAGCTGATCCCAGCTCTGGTTACGTTCGCCAGGCGCTTCGATTCGGTTTTGCTGACGGTTCGCGACTCGGCGCGAGCGGTTCTTTCGCGGCTGCGGCCGGGCGACTCCGATTTGCAAGAGGGCTGAGCCGCGGCTTTGAGTCGGTCTTTACAGGCTGCGGAAGCAGATGGATTTTAAGGGGCGCAGCTTTAGCTGCGCCGTAGGAGCCATCTTGATTTGTCATCCCGACCGAGGGCTTTAGCCCGAGCGGAGGGATCTGCGGTCCGACTTGAGCCGCGAAGGGTCGAGTCGGCAGAGATTCTGAGGATATTTTTATGGCACATAAAAAAGGTTTAGGCAGCTCCCGGAACGGCCGCGATTCCAATGCGCAGCGGCTGGGCGTGAAATCCTTCGGCGGCCAGCTCGTACCGGGTGGCTCCATCATCGTGCGGCAGCGCGGCACCCGCATCAAGCCGGGTCTCAATGTCGGCGCGGCAAAGACGACACCTTGTTCGCCAAAGTGACTGGCACAGTCGAGTTCAAAGACCGCGGCACCATGGGCAAGTTCGTGTCGGTGGTTCCGCAGGAAGAAGCCAGCAACTAGCAGTTGGCACTAGCTTGGTGTTAGCAGCTGGCCAACTCGTGCGGACGGTATCGCAAGAAGTCGCCGCGGCGTTCGTGAGTAGGTAACGCATTTTGAGATCGGCCTCGTCGCGGCGAGGCCTTTTCCGTTGCAGCCAGGTAATCGCAGTTCGAGTGGACAGTTATGGATGCCGTCTTTCTGTTTGGCACACTGGTTCTTCGGACTAGCAGATGCCGACATGCTGATCGGGTATTCCGGCGAGGAAGAGCAAGATGCGATCGCGTCGCTTGCCGACAAGCCCAGCTTTGCGGATTATCCAGAGAATTTCTCGTCAGCCGCTACGACTTAGGGAGATTCATTGGAGCGAAGGTTTGTCGTATCTGAAGCTAAGTGCTAACTGCTAAATGCTGTCTTCCCATGTTCGTCGACGAAGCAAAAATTCGAGTGAAGGCCGGCGATGGCGGCAACGGCTGCATGGCCTTCCGCCGCGAGAAGTTCGTGCCCCGCGGCGGTCCTTCGGGCGGCGACGGCGGACACGGCGGCGACGTCATCATGGAGTCCAGCGAGCGTCATAACACGCTGGTCCACTTCCGCTTCAATCCCGAGTACAAAGCCGAGCGCGGGCGTCACGGCGAAGGCTCCAACAAGACCGGCCGCGAGGGCGAGAACATCGTGCTCAAGGTTCCCGTGGGCACCATCGTCTATGACGAACTCACCGGCGAGCTGGTGCACGATTTCTCCCATCCCGACGAGCGCATCGTGATGGCGCGCGGCGGACGAGGCGGACGCGGCAATGCGCGGTTCGCCACCTCGACGCATCAGGCTCCGCGCGAGCACGAAGAAGGGCATCCCGGCGAAGAGCGCGAGCTGCGGCTGGAACTCAAGCTGCTGGCCGATGTCGGGCTGGTCGGATATCCCAACGCCGGCAAGAGCACGCTGATCTCGCGCATCTCGGCGGCGCGTCCCAAGATCGCCGACTATCCATTCACTACGCTTGCAGCCGAATCTCGGCGTCGTGGTCGCAGGCGAAGCCGCCGGACGACGTCAGCTTCGTGGTGGCCGACATTCCCGGGCTCATCGAGGGCGCCAGCGAAGGCGCGGGGCTGGGCACGCAGTTTCTGCGGCACATCGAGCGCACGCGCTTCCTGGCGCATCTCGTGGATGTGTCCGACGCCAGCGGGCGGCCCGACCCGGTGCAGGATTACGAGGTCATCACCCGCGAACTGGCGAACTTTGGCGCGTGGTCTGGAGGCCAAGCCGACGATCGTTGTGGCCTCGAAGATGGACGTCGTGAACAAAGACAAGCTGGCCAAGCTGAAGCGTTATTGCAAGCGCAAAAAGCTGGAGCTGTTTCCCATCTCCGCCGTCACCGGCGAGGGGATCGAGGAGCTGAAGTGGGCGATGGCCGAGCGCGTGGCGAAATTGCGGAGAAGTGCAGTGGACAGTGACTAGTGGCTAGTGGATAGCGACTAGTAGCCAGGTAAACCGTAAGTTCGCAGGCCGTCGTTGCAGCCAGTCCGAGCGCGATTCTGCACAATTCTGGAACTTCAACCGGCGTACGGGCGTATCAGTTCGTGATCGCGGAGGACATCCTGCGCAAGCAATGGAAAGAAGTCGGGCTTGGCCTGCTGAACCTGGTGGCCGTCGTCGCGGTGATAGCCGTGTTCCAGCCGTTGGTGCGGAAGTACATGTTCTCGGCGGGAGCGGGCGTCATGGCCGTGCTCGTCCTCGCCACTTACATTCTGGCTACCAGGTTGATCGAGCGGCGAATCCCGACGGAGTTTGCCGCCAACCGCGCTCTACCGGAATGCGCTACGGGAATCGCTCTTGGCTTTGGGCTGTTTGCGGCCGTGATGGCGATCCTGCTTGCGATGGGCGTCTATCATCCCGGAGGTTGGGGCACGACCAGCGGGCTGGTCAGCGGACTTTTCTTCGCCGTGCTGGCGGGCATCATGGAAGAGATCCTGTTTCGCGGACTTCTCTTCCGATTAAGTGCGAAGATTGTGGGAACTTGGGGCGCGTTGATCTTCACCGCAGGGCTCTTCGGCCTGGCACATCTGGCCAATCGGGGGGCCTCCATTCGCAGTTCTGTAGCGATAGCGCTGGAGGCCGGCATCTTGCTGGGTGCGGCTTATGCGGCGACCCAACGACTGTGGCTGCCCATCGGATTGCACGCCGGCTGGAATTTCACGGAAGGTTCGCTCTTTGGCATGACACTCTCGGGCAACACGATGGGAGTCGGCCTGCTGCGCGGATCGCTGAGTGGGCCGGATGGACTGACCGGCGGCGCGTTCGGGCCAGAAGCCTCGATCGTGGCGGTGTTAGTCTGCCTGGTCGCGGCCCTGTTCTTCCTGTGGAGGACTGTGAAGTTGCACCGCGTCGAAGCTCCGATTTGGAGCAAGGTACTTGATACTCACCAGGTGCAAAGCACTCTGGCGTCGTGAAGTGGTACGCTGTTCTCGTCATGACTGCGGACGAAGTCAAACAACTCCTGCAGTTGGAGCCGCTGTCGATCGAGGGCGGCTTCTTTCGCGAAACCTATCGCTCGCGTTGGAAGGTCTCGGCGGAATATCTGCCCGAAGGATTCGCAGGCTCGCGCTCTATCGGCACTGCGATCTACTACATGATCACCCCGGAAACCTTTTCCACATTGCATCGCCTGCCGGGTACAGAAGTCTTTCACTTCTATCTCGGCGATCCGTCCTCATGCTGCAGCTGCTGCCCGACGGGACCTCGCGCACAATTACAATCGGGCCCGATCTTCCAATGGACAGCAACCGCAAGTGGTTGTCCGAGGCGCACGTCTGGCAGGGATGCAAGCTAGCGCCTGGCGGCAAGTTCGCGCTGATGGGGACCACGATGTCCCAGGGTTCGACTACGCTGACTATGAGACCGCAGACCGCGTGCAACTGACTGCACAATATCCCGGCGCAGCGGAGTCGGTCAGGGAGTGCACGCGGTAAAACAAGCGATCACGGATCGGCGCAGATGTTCGCGGATGAATCGGTCCGCTCGCGCTCCTTTCGTTCCCCTCGCAACATCTCTCGCTCTGACCTGTGAAATGTCATTACCAGCGCCAGCCCCGCATCTTCGTGGCGGGTGACCTTCTTCCCCGAGCGCTCTAATTTCGGGGGGCCGGGTGTTCTGGCGGCGCTGTCTTCCCTCCCCGGCGCTGCTCCTCCCGGTTGATTTGCAACCGCAGGTCGCGGATCAAAATCCTCCACATGCGGGCGTTGCTATTCAGCAGGATTTGCAGGTTTTGGTCCCGCAAGAACGTGATCTCGCTGATCATGTTGTTCAGCAGACTCTCCATGTGGTCGAGATCGGTCCGCATTTGCGCCAGATCGTCACCCGCTTCAGCCGGTGATGGTTTCGTCGTCGATTGGTCCGCCGCCTCTGCCTGATTCTGCGAATTCTGGGCCGGCGGGGTCGGTTGTCCAGCGCCACTTTGCGCCCATAGTGTCGAACTCAACAGAAGGAGAAAAATCATTTGCCGCATCATCACCTCACCCTCCTAAAGTGGAAAGCTCGTCCAATACCAATGTCACCAAAATCGTAGCCCGCCTGGCAAAGTCTGAGAGCATAACGCTCTACCAGCCGACAATTTCGCTCGATCGTTTCCGTATTCTCCTGGCAACGCTCGCTGTTCGAACCTGTCATGGTGCGCTAATATTCTTGTTCTCCCCATTCAGTCCGCGGATGCCTCGCGGTGCAGTATTCCCCATGGCCAGTCGGAGATAGAAAGGTCACCTATGAGTCCACGTGCCAAATCGCCTGCAGGAAATCCAGGCCAGAAAAAAAACCCACAGCGTCCAAGTTAGTGCGACAATAACAACAACCGCTTCGACCAGCAGGGAATATGGCTGGTTGAAGGGGTGCGTACCCCAGGCGACAGAGCGGGCAAATTTGATTTACGGAACGCCAACAATACATGGGAAAAGCGCCGCGACATCGGTAAAGGACTGCGCGCCCGAACACCGCGTGAGAGCCACGCCGACACTAAGCCAGTCGCCAATCGTCCTGACCCGCTCGACCTGCTGGCCGCCAGCAATGTGGGACGTCAGGAGCACCTGATTCCCCTGCGCATGGGACGGATGGCAGCTTCGCCCTTCACCTTCCTTCGTGGCGCAGCCTGCGTCATGGCGTGGGACCTTTCCCAGACACCGATTTCCGGCATTCACGTGATCATGTGCGGTGATGCGCATATCAACAATTTCGGGTTTTACGGCACGCCGCAACGCGATGTCATTTTCGACCTGAACGATTTCGATGAGGTCACAATCGGCCCGTGGGAGTGGGACTTGAAGCGACTGGTGGCCAGCGTCAACGTGGCCGGGCGCGAGAATGGTTTGAACAAGAAAGAGCGCGCCGAAGCGGTGATGCGCGCGGTCGAAGGGTATCGCTGGAACATCCGCGGTTGCAGAACATGGGGGTGCTCGACGTCTGGTACTTGCACGCCTATCCCGACCGCAAAAATCCGCTGGTGAAGATCGATGCCAAGTCCAGCGCCGTACTCGCCAAGTGCGTGGCCAAGGCCAAGCAGCAGACCAACGCAACTCTGCTGACCAAGATCTCGGAGCGCGGGGTCTCGGGTGGATGGCGCTTGCGCGAAGATCCGCCGGTGCTCACCCACGTGGATGAGGCGACCCGCGAGAAGATCATCGATGGGCTCAACGAATATGCCGAGTCCCTGCCGCTGGAACGCCGCTACATGCTCAGCCGCTACCACGTGGTAGACGTCGCCCACCGCATCGTCGGCGTGGGCAGCGTGGGGACGCGGGCCTACCTGGCGTTGCTGTTCGGCAACGGCGACGACGATCCGCTGTTTCTGCAAATCAAAGAGTGCGTGCCGCCGGCCCACGCACCTTATGTTCCGCCGCTGCCGGAGCGGTATATAGAGCATGAGGGTCACCGCGTGGTGGTTGGTCAACGGGCGTTGCAGGCCTCCAGCGACATCATGCTGGGGATCACCAGGATTGATGGTCGACCCTATTTCGTGCGGCAGATGAAAAACATGAAGGCGTCGATTCCCGTGGAATGGCTAACGGGTGAGTCGTTCAACTTCTATGCCTGGGCCTGCGGAACGCTGCTGGCCCGCAGCTCACTCTCGCGCCGGTGACGCGGCTGCTATCGCCGGTTATTGCGGAAACTCGCCGTGCTCGACAAGGCGCTGGCGGCCTGGGCCGAAGCCTACGGCGACCAGACTGAGCTGGACCACGATCGCCTGGTGAAGGCCATCAAGTCGGGCAAGGTAAAGGCCACAATGGAAGCGTAAGGGGATTACGGCATCGCGAGTTATGGACCGCCGGTTGGTCGCTGTCTGCCGCGTGCGATATTGATTCAGTATGATCGGAAAACCAACTTTCCTGTGGAGACAAACCGGTGCACCGAATCACGCTGGGCGACTTTGAACTCACCATCCTTTCCGACGGCACCTATCGCATGGACGGTGGCGCCATGTTCGGCATCATTCCCAAGATTATGTGGGAAAAGCGCATCCAGCCGGACGAGCGCAACACCATTCCGCTGGCCCTCAATTCCCTGCTGGTCCGCACCGGCAAGCAGAACATCCTGATCGAGACCGGCATCGGCAGCAAGCTCAGCGAAAAAAGCCAGTCCATCTACCAGAACCAGGCGCGCCTGCTGAAGAGTTTCGAGGAGGCCGGGGTTTCTCCGGATGAGATTGACGTGGTCATCAACACGCACCTGCACTTCGACCACTGCGGCTGGAACACCTATTACAAAGACGGCAAGCCCGTGCCCACGTTCCCGCGCGCCAGGTATTACGTGCAGGAGGGCGAGTGGCGGCACGCCCGCGAACAGCACGAGCGCGACCGCGTCAGCTACATGACCGACAACTACGATCCCCTGGTCGCCAGCGGACAGATGCAGTTGCTCAAGGGCGACGCCGAGATTGCCCCCGGCATCGCGGTGAAGGTTTATCCCGGCCACACTCGCGACTTGCAGGCGGTGATGGTGCGCAGCGGCGGCCGGGTGGCTTGCTATCCCAGCGACCTGGTGTCGGACGCCAAGCACCTCGATCCGGTTTGGACGCTGGGTTACGACCTTTATCCGCTGGACAGTATCGCCAACAAACATCGCTTCTATGACGTGGCCATTCCCGAGCAGTGGCTGGTGGTTTTTACCCACGACCACGAGACGCCGTGGGCCTACCTGGAAATCGGTGACAAGGGACGTCCGGTAGCCAAGGCCGGTGGGGGAAATGTAAGTTCACCACGGAGGCACGGGGGCCTATGACCAGAGCGAGCTTGGACTGGTTGCTGGGCCACGCGGCCACGCTATGATTTCATGGCAGTCTAGGGCCCTTCGACTCGGCCCAGGATGACAGCCAGAAAAGCAGGTCCCCCGCCGCCCCTACACCTAAGCGCTATTTACAGGGCATCCGCTAATGTCCTACATTGTCTGATGTGCCACATTGTCGTAGCTAGGGGGAGCAATGAGCAAGAAGAGTAAGAAGAAAGAGAAGAAAAACAAGCGCGAGAAAGGGCCTCCTCGGCAAAAATCTCGCCAGCCTGGACCTGCGCTCGGTGGAGATACCGCCTCGTCCCCGGCCGCTCAAGGCCGCCGAGATCCGGGCCATGCGCGCGGCCCTGAATGCCAGCCAGGCGCTGTTCGCGCGTCTGCTGAACGTCAGTTCCAATGCGGTGGAAAGCTGGGAGCAGGGTATCCGGCAGCCGCGGCAGGCCACGCTCAAGTTGCTGCACATCGTCCGCAAGGACCCCGAGTGCGCTGCTCCGCTAACGCCGCACCGCGAATCTTCCGGCGCCGTCAATTCTCTCGAAACGATTGCAAAGAAAAACAGCCGGAGCTGGTTAGCTGCGGCTGTCAAGTGAACTACCGAAGGGTTAGCGATTCAACTTGCGACGAATAGCGCCGAACGCTCCCACCAATCCGGTGCCGAGCAACAACAGGGAGCTGGGCTCCGGGGTGGTGGCCGCCACTGGTCTATCTCCATGCCGCCCAGGGTGTGCCTGGAAACTGGCTCCAGCCGCTGCCGGAGTTTTGATCAAGCTGTCCAATGGCGCCCGTGTCATTCCAATTCCAGGCGTCCCAGGTGACATTGTCGGCCTCGATCACTACAAAATACTGTTGGCCGGCGGTAATCGGAACTCCCGCAAACGTTACCGTCAATGAGAAGGTTTCGACAGAGACCGAGGGCCGGGGCATGGATGAGACCCGGACAAAATTTTACCCGGGGCGCCACCGGCATCGGACCACAGACTTATGGTGGCGCCGTTGTCGCCTGCCGCAAAGCCCAAAGCCACGGTAATCGAATCAGCGTTGCCGCTCACCAGCGAGGTGAAGAGCTGGGCGTCCTCGACCAGTCCGACAGGGGAGCCCGAACCGCCAATGGTCCAGCCACTGCAGCATTGGTAGCTGCCATCCTGGATATTTGTGTAGGCGACACCGGCCATTGCCGGTAAACTGGGCGCACAGAGCGAGGGCCAGCAGGCAAAACATCCATCCAAATTTCCTGTTCAAGTTTGTATCCTCCGCAGTTGAGAGTCTTGACGCGCGAAATGAGAGTTAAGTCGAACACCTTGCGGTGTTCACGGGACAGTATTGCTCAACAAGCAGGTTCGAAACGAAAAGACGCTCGTTGCCGGGCCCTCTCGAAACCGCCTCCATAAACACACAGAACCTGCGGCATTCCAAAACAGACCTCAAGGTCATTCTTTGCAATTATGTCTCCGCTGTAACTTATTGGAAAATATCGGAGCCGAAACTATCGAGGGTGCACACAATTGCACTTAAGTGTTTTTTTTTTTTTTTTTTTCTCAGCTGCGTCGGTGTAGATACCGACGGTGGCGTGGTTGTCGCCCGTTACAAAGCCCAATCTTCCGGCAATCGAGCTGACTGTGCCAGACGTCAATGACGTGAACAACTGGGCGTCCTCGACCAGTCCGGGAGGCGAGCCCGAACCGCTGGTCGTCCAGCCAACGCAGCAGTTAGAGGGATTAGGAAGCGTATTGTTGTAGGCAGTGTCGGCCATCGCCGCCAGACTAATGGCGCACACTACCAACAAACATAGGACCCATACAAATTTCTTGTTCAAGTTCTTATCCTCCGCGGTTGAGAGCCTATCGAGAGCAACCTTGCGGTGCTGAAAAGGGCTGGATTTTGAACGTTCCGCCCGAACACCCCTACGGGAACCGGACCGGACATCGAATAAAGAGCAGGTTCGAAACGAGAGCCATTGATTGCCTGGCGCTCTCGCAAATGCCACCTACACAGCACTAAGTGGCATCCAGACAGAAACCTTCAGGCTACTTACTGCAATTAGGTGTCCGCGCTAACGCGTTGAAAAATATAAGAATAAAATGCTGGGGGTTCAAATGCTTGCACTAGGGTGCTGAATTGGTTCCTCCGTTTTCGTAAAACAGTCCGCGGATCCCGCCATACTACGTTGGCCATCCTGGGAGTTGCCGCACTCGCCAGGGTCAGGGAAGGGTTAGTTGCCGCCTTCACCCATGTTCTTATTGCGGCGTTGCCCCTGATATCGTAGGTAAGCTGCAGATTCTTTGGCTGGTTGAAAGCTGGGTCTCCACCCATCGTGCTGTTGTTCACCAGCACAGTCAGACGATCGTCGGCACCATGCTTTGGAGGCGACTGGTGACATCTCGCCGGCGATTGCCGCGCCGTAGCTGGCTTGCACAATGCGCAGGCCACGGAATTGATTGCCCCCACCGGGGTAGCCTCCGCCAAAACCGACTCCGACAAACATTCGGGAGTCGACGGTTTGTCCCTCTTTGTAATTGAAGTCGCGCATTTGCCCGCTACCGTTACGAGCATGGATGCGCAGAACCTTGTCCCTCCCGCGGGCGGGATCGACACCCATGGTCGTATTGTTCAACCGCGCTTCAAGCGGTAAGGATTAGAAGGCTCGCCATTTCGCACAGCTTTCCGGTCAACTCGGCAAAGGTCAGGCGCTTGCCGAAGATTTTGCGAACGGCCATGTCGAAGCGGTCAGCATCGGTTACGTTGTGCTTTTGGTGGCGCGATTGTTGTAGCGAAATACTTGCTCGTCAAGGTAACGAAACAAATGGAATGGTTCGACACTAACGTAGCTTCCAGAGATGCCGCGCTTGAGCAGCGACCAGAAGTTCTCAAGGCCGTTAGTGTGAACCTGTCCATCAACGTACTTCTCCGCATGGTCAACAACCTTGTGGGCGTATTCAGAAGCCAGTCCGTCATAGGAGAGCAGGCATCGGTGTAGAGAGCCGCACCAGCTTCGACGTGCTTCTTAACTTCGGCTTGCAGAACACCCTTCTTGCGACTCGGAACTACTGCGCCCGAACGTATCCGCCACGTTCCAAGCATTCCCATCACGGCGGTCTTATCGCGTCCACCAGTGCCAGTGATGCGGCGCTTCTTAACCTCCAAGTGCATATTGCGAGCCTTACCGCCGATGAAGGTTTCGTCAACTTCGACTTCGACCATCAAGCTTGCCGAAGTTTTCATCCTGCAAGGCCAGACGAATCCGATGCAGCATGAACCACGCGGTCTTTTGGGTGACGTTCAAATCGCTGGCGAGCTCACAACTGCTGATACCGTTCTTGCAATTGGAGAGCAGCCACAGAGCGGTAAGCCACTTATCAAGACCGATCGCGGAATCCTCGCACACACTCCCGACCTTAACGGAGAACTCGCGCTTTGCATGATGCTTCGCGCATTTCCAAGTGCGGCGAGTCGCGATTGAATGCTTACGCTATCAGAGCCGCAGGTTGGGCATATCACCTTGCCATCCGGCCAGCGACGGACGGCCAGATAGTCAATGCAGTTATCAGGATTCGAGAAGTAAACGATTGCTTCTTGCAGGCTCTTTGGTTCGCTCATGGTCTTGCTCTCCACAAGCAAAACTATAGGCTAAAACCGTGGGCGAGTCAAGTAAATAATCACCAAATTAAGGCCTATCCGCGAGAAAATAGGGGTGTGGATTGCCGCCTAACCATCCCGCTGTGGGGCGAGGATCAGCGGCCACCATCAAGCTTGGGCGAAGCCTGATTGGCATAGAATCACACCTCTTTACAGATTGAGTACCCAGGTCCATTACGCCTAGAAACTGGACCTCACTCCCCCGAAAGGAAACAGTCATGAACGAATTAGTGCAGGTGGTGCAGCAGAAGACTGGCCTGTCGCAAGAAATGGCCCAGAAGGTTGTGGACACGGTGGTCGGATACTTGAAGGCAAAGTTGCCGGCGCCACTTTGCTCAGGTCTTGACGAGTTCATCGGCGCCGGCGCCGGCAGCGATGCAAGCGGCGGCGCGGCCGGTACTACCGACGAAGCCGGCGGGCTCATGGGAAAGGCCCAGTCCATGGTCGCCGACCTCTTTAAGAAGCAGGGCGCATAGGATTGCCAGCAGCGATCGCCATTCTCAGGATGGCGAAGCAAATACCTAAGGAGAGAAAACACATGAGCAAAAAGCGTGCAGCAATTTGTATTCTTTCGGCTGTATTGGCAGTGCTTTTGTTAACTGGGCTCTGCGTGGCCCAAAGTTCGGCCAGCAAGAGTTCAAGCAAGTCGGGCGCAATGGCATCGTCAGATACTCTGGTTGACATCAACTCCGCCACCAAGGAGCAACTGTCGGCATTACCGGGCATTGGCGACGTCTATTCGCAGAAGATCATTGACGGGCGACCGTACCACACCAAGACTGATCTCAAGACCAAGAAGATCATTCCGGCGGCAACCTACAACAAGATCTCCAGTATGATCATCGCCAAGCAGAAGTAAGCCGACGACGCTGTCATCCGCAGCAGCAAGTTGATCGTTGTACGCGGTCATTCCACCCTCGACATCGAGGGTGGAATTTTTTGGGACGACCGCAGATGTTACTGGCACAATCGTCTATCGGACGTGCATCAAATGTTCCTCCCAGCCGCCCGTTCAATCCGAGAGAGGTGCGCTCGCCTGCCGGCGCGCCTGGATTTCGATGTACACGTTGATCAGCGATACGGCCGCAGGCGTGACGCCGGGGATGCGGCTGGCCTGACCCAGGGTGCGGGACGGACGCGCATCAGCTTCTCGTTCATCTCGCGCGACAGGCCGCTGACCTTGCCGTAATCGAACCAGTCGGGAATAGGCGCTGCTCGGAGCGCTTCAAGCCGCTCGATGACTTTGGTCTGCTGATCGAGATAGCCGGCGTACTTGATTTCGGTCTCGACCGACTTCAGCTCGTTGCGGATTTCCGCCGGAAGGCGGAAATCAGTGGATAGTGGCTAGTGGATAGTGGCATCGCCAGACGTGGCTCAGCGGCTCAGATGGGTCTTCGACTCGCCTTCAGTCAGCGGATGCAGTATCACTGAGGGTACTGACTTACTATCCACACTGACCACTATCCACTCGTTCGAAGAACGCCGGCATCAGCTTCGCCAGCAACGGCGCCAGCGCTTCGATCTGCACCTCCGGACGCTTCAACAGTTGCGCCAGCGTCAGCCCAGTGCGCAGTCTAGCTTCGCTTCGAGACAGATCTAGCGGTCACGCCACGTCGCTCTTCACTCGAAACTTGAAACTCGAAACTCAAACTTCTTCCAGCATTTCAGCATTCACCCGCGTGCGCTCCAGCAGATCGCGCATCGCCTTCATGCGCTCCTGCTTGGCCAGATGATCGGCCCAGGCGGCATCGTTGATCAGTCCGACGCGGCGGCCGTGCGGAGTAAGCCGGCGGTCGGCGTTGTCGATGCGCAGGTGCAGGCGAAACTCCGCCCGCGAGGTGAACATGCGGTACGGCTCGTTCGTCCCCTTGCTGATGAGGTCGTCGATGAGGATGGCGGTGTAGGCCTCGGTGCGGTCGAGAATCAGCGGCGGCTCGCCCTTCACCTGCAGCGCGGCGTTGATGCCGGCCATGATGCCCTGGCACGCCGCTTCTTCGTAGCCGCTGGTGCCGTTGATCTGGCCGGCGAGAAACAGGCGCGCAATCTTCTTGGTCTCGAGCGTGCGCTGCAGTTCGGTCGGGTCGATGGAGTCGTACTCGATGGCATAACCCGGGCGCAGCATCTCTGCGTTTTCCAGGCCGGGGATCGACTTGATGATGGCGAGCTGCACATCAATGGGCAGCGAGGTGCTCATGCCGTTGACGTAGATCTCGTGGGTGTTCAGGCCCTCGGGCTCAAGGAAGAGCTGGTGGGTTTCCTTGTCGGGAAACTTGACGATCTTGTCTTCGATCGAAGGGCAATAGCGCGGGCCGATACGATTGGATTTGCCCGCTGTACATGGGCGAGCGATGCACGTTCTCGCGGATGATGCGGTGCGTCTCCGGCGTGGTGAAGGCGATGTAGCACGGCACCTGCTTGTCGTGATGCGCCACCCGCCGGGTGCGGAAGCTGAACGGCGTGGGATCGTCGTCGCCGGGCTGCACTTTGAACTTCGACCAGTCGATGCTGCGTCCATCGAGCCGCGGCGGAGTGCCGGTCTTCAGGCGGCAGCCGCGCAGGCCAAGCGCCTTCAGCGATTCGCCCAGCAGCACGGCGTTGGGCTCGCCGCTGCGTCCGGCGGGATATTGCTGCTCGCCGCAGTGGATCAGCCCGTTGAGAAATGTTCCGGTGGTGATGATGACGGCCTGCGCGCCGACGGTGCGTCCGTCGCGCAGCTTCACACCGCGAACGATCGGCGACGTTGTCGAGTTGTCAGTTGCCAGTTGTCGAGTGGATGTCATCGAGGGCTTCGCTGCCGACTATCGACGACCACTGCCGACGATCCACTGGATTCGCTCGACAACTGGCAACTGGCTACTGACAACTTCTTCCACAATCAACTCCGCCACTTCGGCCTGCTTGATATGCAGGTTCGGCTCCGACTCCAGCAACTCGCGCATCTTCAGCCGGTACTGCTGCTTGTCGCACTGCGCCCGCGGAGACCATACCGCCGGCCCGCGCGAAGTGTTCAGCAGACGGAACTGGATGCCGACCGCGTCGGTGACCTCGCCCATGATGCCGCCCAGGGCGTCGACCTCGCGCACGAGGTGTCCCTTGGCGATGCCGCCGACCGCGGGATTGCACGACATCTGCGCGATCAGATCGACGTTAAGGGTGAACAGCGCGGTCTTCAGGCCCATGCGCGCCGCGGCCATGGCGGCTTCGCATCCGGCATGACCGGCGCCGACCACAACCACGTCGTAAGTTTCGGTGAATGATGACGACTGCAAAGGCAAACTACCCCACAAGGCCGCCGATGCGACCGAATAAATCTATTCTAGCGGAGATCGTGAACATTGCCCCGGCATGGGCAGGCCGCGGAACAGGTCCAGGAAAGCTGGTCCCTCTGCTCGGACGCCGCAGCGACCTCGGTCAGGGGTGACAAACAGTAGAGGGTTGCAAGCGCCCTGAGATGATCAAAGAAATTCATGATTCACCCGGTTCCGCTTCGGAACTCCCTCTCAATATCCGTTCACATTCGGAACTCTGATCTTCGCCCGCGCGAAGCCCTCCGCCCCACACTCTGCACTGTTTTGCACATCGTTCAGTGCTCGTTTCGGCCCGCCCCACTCAAGCCACGGTTTTCACGTCATTTGCGTCGGCCAAACAATTGGCGGCTGGCGTGCCCTTATAGAAAACGATTGTCCGAACTCACCCCAGTGCATTCGGCCATGACGAGGAGAAAAAGAAAAAGGAGCCTTGTTATGAAGAAGAATGTTCTGGGAATCCTCGCGATCCTATGTTGCACTCTTGCTCTGTTTGCTCGCAAGCTGACGCCATCAACTTCAACTACTCCGGTGACGGAGTCACCGTCAGCGGCACGCTGTTTGGCACCAGCAACGGAAACGGCACCTGGGCCGTAACCGGCATCGCCGGCACGTATAACGGAACTGCGATCGGCGGTATCGTGCCCTTGGGCGCAGATCCCAGCTACATCTACAACAATCTGCTCTACTACCCAGCCGATCCGCTGTTCGTGGATAACGGCGGCATCCTTTTCAATGTGCCCGGCGTCGGCGATGTGAACTTGTACTACGATCCCAGCTTTGGATACGGCAACATCACTGGAGATCTGGGCAGCGGTTTCGTGACCACGCCCGTGGCCGTGGATTTTTCCGCGTCCGCGCCTGAACCCGGCACTTTGGCACTGGTTGGAACCGGCATTCTAGGCATGCTGGCAATTTATCGTCGGCGCGCGGCGAACTTGGCGTCCAACCGGAGTCGGTAACAGCGTACTGCAGTACGGGAAAGGCGCAGGGCCGTAAACAGGCAGGGCGGCTCCTGCGCCTCCTCCGTTTTTGCGCGGAATCACACGATTGAAAAGATCGACTATTCTTCTTTTGGTTTTATCCGCGTGATCCGAGTAGATCCGCGGTTGCTTTTCCTTTACGCCCGCTCAAACGCGTGCTTGGCGTGCAGATCTTCCAAGGCGCGATCCTTGAGGGAATGAAACGCCTGCGCCTGGGCCAGCAAACCGTCCGTCGCGCGGGCGTAATCGCCCGCCAGTTCGACCATGCCGCGTGACGCCAGACCTTTCGCCGCAGCCAGCAGTTTGTCCACCATGTTCGGATCCCCGGCGCCCAGATATTGAGCGTCGCACGGATCGGCGATCATCACCGGCTCACGCTGCTGCCCGCTCAACCAGAAAACCTTGCGCCCCACAAACTCTTCCACCTGCTGCGGCGTGGCGTGCCAGAAACGAAAGTGCTGATCGCGAATGCTGTAGCAGCGGCTCGACACCGGCACTGGCTGCCGCTTACTCGATTTCAGCAACTCCAATTGCTTATCGTCGAGCGCTTTGCGCGCGGTGTTGATGGAGAGCCAGAACGCCACGTCACTGTCGAGCGACGGCAACACCTCGCGGATCGTCTGCGCCAGATTCAACGCGATGTCGGCATACAACGGCCCGCCATCGGCCAAGCGCAGCGTGCCGTGCAGCACATACCAATCGCTGCCGCCACCGGAGTGATGAAACGGCCATTGCAGCTCGATGTGCACCGGCATGCCGTGCAGCGTAACGCCATCGAAAGTCTTGTGTGTGTCCATCAGAAACCAGCCATTGAAGATCGCAAACTATAGTGTCACATCAGTGGGCGAAATGGATGCTTTGAATGGGGCACAGCTTTAGCGCACTCTTGCAAAGCATTCCGCAATCGACTTTTACCTCGCGCAGACTGATAAGCCGGAAACCTCAAAAGATGCCATTGAAATCAAAAAAGATCTGCTTCTCTGTGCCCTCCGTGCCTCTGTGGTGAAAATACTCGCTACAATCGTCTGCGATGTCTTTCCGCTTCCAGGTCGAAGCCCGCGATGGTGCCGCCCGCGCCGGACGCTTCTTCACGCCCCACGGTGAAGTTCAGACCCCGGTCTTTATGCCGGTGGGAACGCTCGCGACCGTTAAGGGAGTCTCGCAGGACACGCTGGAAGAGCTCGGCGTGCAGATCCTGCTCAACAACACCTACCATCTTTACCTGCGTCCCGGCGTCGAGATGGTCCGCCGCCTCGGCGGCGTGCAGAAATTCATGGCTTGGGACCATCCTATCCTCACCGACTCCGGCGGCTTTCAGGTGTTCAGCCTCAGCGATCTGCGTAAGGTGACGGAAGAGGGTGTCGCGTTTCGGTCGCACCTCGACGGGTCGTCGCATTTTTTCAGTCCGGAGAGCGCCATCGCCGCCGAGATTGGACTGGGCGCCGACATCATCATGGCATTCGACGAATGCACCGAGCATCCCGCGGAGTACGCGCGTACCCAGGCGTCCATGGAGATGACGCTGCGCTGGGCGGCGCGCAGCAAGAAATATTTCGAAGAGCATAAGCAGGAAGTGCCGTGGTATTCACGCGGACTGAAGTCCGCGGGAGAATCTAATGTGGCGCTGAACGGCATGGCTAAAGCCGTGCCCTTTCAAAGCGAAGGCCAAACCCAGACGCTCTTCGGGATCGTGCAGGGGGGCATGTTTCCCGATCTGCGCCGCGAATCAGCGCAGCGGACTGTCGAGCTCGATTTTCCCGGCTATGCGATCGGGGGCCTGAGTGTCGGCGAACCGCGTCCGATGACCTACGAAATGGTGGACGCCGCCATTCGCTTCCTCCCCGAGGACAAGCCGCGCTATCTGATGGGGGTGGGCACTCCGGAGGAGATTGTGCACTACGTGGCCATGGGCGTGGACATGATGGACTGCGTGCTACCCACGCGGGCGGCGCGACACGGGCTGCTGTTCACCTCGGAGGGGCGCATCACGATCAAAAACGCGCGCTATGCTGCTGACGACGGGCCGATCGACCCTAACTGTGCCTGCCAAGTCTGCTCGCGTTATTCACGGGCCTACCTGCGGCATCTGTATGCCTCCAACGAACTTCTCGCGCAAGTGTTGAACACCATCCACAACCTGGCGTATTACCTTGACACCATGCGTAGGGTGCGGCAAGCTATAATACTTGGGGAATTAGCGATTTTTCTTTCTGGCATCCGGCCACCGCATCTCCCACCCCAATCCGCGCAAAAGCGGCGCGGCGAGGGGACCCCGGAAAGCTGAGCGTTCCTTAGCAGCCTTCGCTGTTCAGGTCCCCGGCAAAAGCGCGATACTATATCAAGGTCAGGGCTGCGTCCCTGGCTGGCTAAACAGTTGCTGAAAAGCGACGTTCGGGCAGTGCGGGCTTTTAGGCCGCCCCGGGCGGTCTCTCAGGAAAGTCGAAAGGTAAATGGCCATTCTCGCAGCTATGTTCGCGCAGGGCATCGGTGGCTCAGCCCCGATCCTGATGATGGTTGCGATCTTCGCAATCTTCTATGTTCTTTTGATCATGCCGCAGCAACGCAAGCAGAAGAAGTGGCAGGCCATGTTGCAGCAGATCAAGCCCGGTGACCGGGTTATCACCAGCGGTGGTCTCACCGGCGCCATCATGTCTGTAAAGGACGATGTCGTCGTTCTCCGGGTTCCTCCGGACAACATTAAGATGGAAGTGGCACGCTCCTCAATCGTCACATTGACGACCGCGGAGGACACCCCCAAGTTGAAGTAGGTAGCCGTCTCTCATGAATAAGAATCTCCTTCTCAAAACAGTTTTGATTGTTGCGGTGCTGATCTTCTTTCTCTTCGGCATCTTCGGAATCCCCGGGAGTCTCACCGGCGAGGGGCTGAAGGCTGCGGTGCAGAAGCGCATCCACCTTGGCCTTGACCTTAAAGGCGGGACCCACCTGATCCTTCAGGTGCAGGTCAACGACGCCGTCAACGCTGACAGCGACCGTGCCGTGGAGCGGCTGAAAGACGCCCTGAAGAGCGCCAACATCGCGTTCGGAGAAATCTCCAAGCCCGATCCGCAGAACCACCCCGAACTGATCCAGGTTAAGGGTGTGCCACCGGAGTCCTCGTCGGAGCTGCGTCGCATCGTCAACGAGAAGCTGGGCGATTACGACCTTGCATCGGGCCCTGAGAACACCTGGACTGTCACCATGAAGTCCTCGATCGCCAATGACACCAAGAAGAAAGCGGTACAGCAGGCCATCGAAACCATCCGCAATCGAATCGATCAGCTTGGCGTTTCCGAGCCGGTGATTCAGGAGCATGGACTGGGCGACTATCAAATCCTGGTGCAACTGCCGGGCGTAGACGATCCCGCTCGCGTGAAAGAGATCATGCAGTCCACCGCCATGCTGGAGATCCGGCAGGCCGTCAAGGGGCCCTATCCCAGTGAGCAGGCTGCCATGCAGGACAACGGCGGCATCCTTCCGCCCGACACGATCCTGATGAAGGGCAATATGCCCCACCCCCAGAATCCTGAGGAATCTGGCGACGTGTATTGGCTGATCAGCCGTTCGTCCGCGGTAAGCGGCGCCGACCTGCGTTCCGCCGATGCCGGCCGTGATGAGAATGGCCGCCCCGACGTCAATTTCACTCTGACCGGCGACGGCGGACGGCGCTTTGCCGCGTTCACTGGGGGCCACGTCGGCGACAAGCTGGCGGTCGTGCTGGATAACAAAGTGAAGTCGGTGGCGACTATCCAGGAGCAAATTCACGATACCGGACGCATTACCGGATCGTTCAGTCCCGAAGAAACCCAGGACCTGGCGTTGACATTGCGCTCCGGCGCACTGCCGGCGGGAATCAAGTACCTGCAAGAGGTCACGGTAGGGCCATCGCTGGGAGCCGATTCCATTCGCGAGGGCGTACGGGCAGCGATCATTGGCATGGTTGCCGTGCTCATCTTCATGCTGTTCTACTACCACGCGGCCGGTATCAACGCCGATCTGGGATTGATCCTTAACCTGGTGATCCTGCTGGGATTCCTCGGCTATAGCGGCGCAACACTCACCTTGCCGGGAATTGCGGGTGTGATTCTGACCGTCGGTATGGGCGTCGATTCCAACGTGCTGATCTTCGAGCGCATTCGAGAGGAGTTACGACACGGCAAGACACCCTCCTCCGCTGTGGACCAGGGTTTTGCTCACGCCTGGACGACGATTATCGATACGCACGTTACGACGATTGTCTCCGCCATCATCCTGTTCCTGTTTGGAACCGGCCCGGTGAAGGGATTTGCCGTGACCCTCAGCTTCGGTCTGGCGGCAAACCTGTTCACAGCGGTCTTCGTCTCGCGCGTGATTTTCGAGTTCATCCTCAGTCGCCATCAGCGTGGCGAGCCATTGAGCATTTAAGGAAGAAGTTTCACCACGGAGGCACTGAGGACACGGAGTAAGAATTTTTTCTTAAGAAATTCCTAGGAAAGCTATGACGCCTATGATCGGCGAGATGCAGAGAACGACGGGAAGGGTTGAGCTTATTGAAGCCGACCTGACCGGGGAGATCATCGGGGCTGCCGTTTCTGTGCATCGGGAACTCGGGCCGGGTTTGCTCGAATCCACCTATGAAGCCTGCATGTGTCATGAGCTCGAACTGAGGGAAATTCCGTTTCGCTGCCAGGTTGAGTTGCCAGTGGATTACAAGGGCTGCCATCTGGATTGCGGATATCGCATTGACTTGATTGTGGACAATCGCGTGATTGTCGAACTCAAATCGGTCGAAGGTTTATCGGCCATTCACGAATCGCAGTTGCTCACTTATCTGAGGCTAAGCAGGATACGGGTTGGACTACTTATCAATTTCAACGTTCCCATCCTGCGAAAGGGCATTGTAAGAAGAGTTTTATAGAAACTCCGTGCCCTCCGTGTCTCTGTGGTGAAAAGATCTTTTAAGGGGCTAGCGGTGGAGTTATTTCGCAATACCAATATCGATTTCCTGGGCAAGAAGTGGTATTTCCTTGCCTTCTCACTGGTCTTCAGCGTCGCCGGAATCTGTTCCATGTTGTTCTGGCACCATATCCCTCTGGGGGTAGAGTTCCGCGGCGGCACGCTGGTTTACGTCAAGTTCGCGCAGACGCCTGACCTCGACCAGATTCGTAACGACATGAACCGTGCCGGGCTGCACGATCCCCGCATCCAGCGTTTCGGCCCCACCTCCGACAATGAAGTACTGGTCGATCTGGGCATTCAGGAAACCAGCGAGGCCGCGCTCGATGCCGGGAA
The DNA here is from genome assembly GCA_963709045.1 of uncultured Acidobacteriaceae bacterium. Taxonomy (GTDB): domain Bacteria; phylum Acidobacteriota; class Terriglobia; order Terriglobales; family Acidobacteriaceae; genus Bog-257. The sequence continues at coordinate 498,371 of CAVPUX010000002.1, forward strand.
GAACACCATCATCCGCGCTCTCCAGGCCCGAAACCCAGCCGCCGAAGGCAAGCAGGACCTGAATAACGTCGGCACCGCCAGCTTGCAGCAGTATCTGCTGCAGAAAGACCCGCTGCATTTGGGCATCGACGCTGGCCCCAAGTACGAGACCATCGCCAGCCAGATCGAGGACTTCCGCAACAAGGAACGCGGCGGCATTTTGACTTCGATGGATGAGCTGCGCGGAGTCGTTCCTCCCGAGGTGATCAGCGCGCTGCAGCAGGACTTCTACACCTCCAATTTCGTGGTGCGCAACGTCGAGATCGTGGGCCCGCAGGTGGGCTCGCAGCTTCGCCGTCAGGCCATCATGGCCACGCTTTACTCGCTGGCGGGAATGCTGGTTTATCTGTGGTTCCGCTTTGAGATGATTTACGGCGTGGGCGCGGTCGTGGCCTGCTTCCACGACACCATTATCACGGTGGGCTTTTTCTCGCTGCTCGATAAAGAAATAAGCCTGACCGTGATTGCCGCCATCCTGACGCTAATCGGTTACTCGATGAACGACACCATCGTCGTCTTTGACCGCATCCGAGAAAACATCAAGCTGCTGCGCCGCGAACCCTTGGCCGACATCGTCAATAAGAGCATCAACCAGACCCTGAGCCGGACGATCCTCACCTCCGGCCTCACCTTCCTGACCGTGCTCTCGTTGTACGTGTTTGGCGGCGAGGTGCTGCGCGGATTCTCGTTGGCCCTGGTAATTGGAATTTTAATTGGGACGTATTCATCGATCGCTGTCGCTGCGCCAATGCTGGTCGCTTACCAGGACTGGCGCGCCAAGCGAGCCGGGCAGACCGCGGCCCAGCGCCTGTCTTCTACACGTGACAAGGCGCGGGAAAAGGTGAAGGTCAAAGCTTAGGCACGCCGAATCGAGCGCGAACCGGTCGCGACCCTTGCGATAGGAGCTGGCGGCCTGGATGAACAGTGGCCGGGAGGATTTTGAGCAACCTCCGCTGGTAAATGGGTCATCCGAATCGCCCAAGACCGGCGGACTCGCCAGCACGCCGGGTTTGACGCCGAAGCGGGCGCGTGGGTGTATACTTCGGTCGCCGTTCTAGGACACTCGTTCCCGTATTGAAACACGGCTTCTGTTTGACGAGTTTTCGGGGGTGCAATCTGTGGATTGTGGGAGCAAAAAACCGACAGACGGTGTCTAAGTAATCGAAGCACCAGACGGAGAACAGGCTATGTTTGAAGACAGCCTCGTAGAATCGGGCGGCAGGCTCAGGGGCAAGCGCGGGGCCACCACAGCAATTTCGTTTATCCTGCAAATGCTGCTGCTTGGCGTTCTAGTGTTGTTGCCTTTGATCTTCACCGAGGCGTTGCCCCGGCAGCAACTGATGACGTTCCTCGTTGCTCCGCCGCCTCCCCCTCCCCCGCCGCCTCCACCGGCGGCTGCTCCGGTCATAGTAAAGAAGATCCAGAGCGAATTGGATAACGGCCAGCTGCGTACCCCCACGGCCATTCCCAAAAAGATTCAGATGATTAAAGAGGATGAGACTCCTCCAAACACGGGAGTTGCGGGTGTAGTGGGCGGTGTGCCTGGCGGCGTGCCCGGCGGTAGCATGGGTGGCGTTCTCGGTGGAGTGCTTAGTTCCACACCGGTAGCCATCCCCAAGGCAGCGACCCCGCAGCGTGTGCGCGTATCGCAAGGCGTTTCTCAAGGATTATTGATTCATAAGGTGCAACCGGCCTATCCGGCGCTTGCCCGCCAGGCTCGTATTCAAGGTACGGTTGTTTTGCAGGCCCTGATTGGCAAGGATGGCGCAATTCAGAACCTGCACGTGGTTAGCGGCCACCCGATGCTTACGGGCGCCGCCCTGGATGCCGTGAAACAATGGAGGTACAAGCCGTACTACCTCAATGGCGAACCGGTGGAAGTTGAAACCACCATCAACGTTAATTTCACGTTGGGCGGCTAAGCGGTGCGCGCATCAGGATTTCGCGCATCTAACTCGATGCCGGTCGCGCAGCCTTGTAGTCACGGACGACGCGTTTGATTTTCAGCTCATGTGAGTCACATGAGCTGTTGGTTTACGTTTAGAGTGCAAATTCACCACCGAGGCACGAAGATCACGGACGAAACTCGATAGGCAGCAAAGCTCCGTGCTCTCCCTGTTTCCATGGTGAATCATTTTTGCGGTGCCGATTAAAGCTCACAGCTGTCGGGGAAAGGTAATCGGCTCCGGATATTCGAATCATCTGCAGTACCAGTAGCAAATTGTTGGTCTGCTGTAACGAAAGTTCTGAGGAGGAAAAGTCCACCCATGTTCCTAGCTAACCTTGCCACCTACTCTCTCAGCCACGTACCTACGGTTGCCGCCTGGATTTTCCAGGAAGCCCAAGTGGGCTGGGATCCGATCTCCCTCTGGAAGCAGATGGGAATTTTGGCGAAGATCGTCGTTCTCATCCTGTTCGTCATGTCGGGCTGGTCGATTGGCGTCATGATCGATCGCGCCATGGCATTCAGTGCGGCCCGCAAACAATCTCGTGCTTTTGCTCCCGCGGTTGCTGGCGCCCTGCGTGAAGGCAAAATTGAAGAAGCCATTAAGGTCGCCGAGCGCAACAAGAAGAGCCACTTGGCGAAGGTCGTGGTCGCCGGCCTGCAGGAGTTCAGGGCCCATGGCGATTCCAACGACATTCCCGGGGAGCAGATCGAGGCCTCAAAGCGCGCTCTGGAGCGTGCCGAAGCCATCGTTCACGCCGAGTTGAAACGTGGTCTGGGCGGCCTGGCCACCATCGGTTCCACGGCCCCCTTCATTGGGTTGCTGGGCACCGTGGTCGGCATTCTCAACGCTTTCAAGGAGATCTCGACCCAGAAGGCCACTGGTCTGGGCGCCGTCGCCGGCGGTATTTCAGAAGCGCTGGTGACTACCGCCATCGGACTGTTCGTGGCGATTCCGGCCGTCATGATGTTCAACTACTTCACCAACAAGGTGGAAGCATTCGACGTGGAAATGGACAACAGCTCCAGCGAGTTGATCGACTATTTCCTGAAGCGTCGAGCGGTTCGCCGGTAACTGGTGTGCAGCGCGATTCGTTTGCGCTGCTCCCGGTCTGAAGGAGGTTGAAGGTTATGGCACTAGCAGTGCGCGCCGAAGGCAAGAAGGTCAACTCTAACATCAACGTTACCCCCATGGTGGACGTGATGCTGGTGTTGCTCATCATTTTCATGGTCATCACGCCCATGTTGCAGAAGGGCGTGAGCGTGGACATGGCCAGAGTGAACAGTCCAACGCCCATGCCGGACGCGGACAAGGAAGACTCCTTGCTCGTGGCCGTCATGCGCGACGGACAGATTTTCTTTGGCACCGACAAGGTCACCGCCGACCAACTGACCAACAAGGTGAAAGATCGCCTCGCCAATAAGGTGGACAAGCGGGTCTTCATCAAGGCCGACGCTCGCGCCAAGTACGGCGCCGTGGTGGACGTGGTGGACAACGTGCGCTCGGCTGGCGTGGATGATGTCGGACTGTTGACCGAGCAGACGCAAACTGGCCCCACCGGCAAGAAACCGCCGACCGGTGCCAGTACGGGCGGCGGCGCCCAGTAACGGAGTCCTTATGGGAATGAATTTAGGAGGGTCGAGTGGTCCCTCAGCAGACATTAACGTAACCCCACTCATCGATGTGTTGCTGGTATTGCTCATCATTTTCATGGTGATCACGCCGCTGACTCCGAAGGGCCTGGACGCGCTGGTTCCTCAGCCGCCCAAAGACCAGCAGAAGCAGCCGCCAAGCAACGACCGTACCATTGTGGTGCAGGTACTGAAAGGCGGCGGCGATAAGCCGGCGCTGAAGATCAACCAAGACGACGTCACGTGGGAAAATCTGGAAGGCCGTCTCAACGACATCTTCAAGACCCGCGCTGAAAAAGTCATGTTCGTCAAGGCTGATCCCGACCTGACCTTCAACGATGTGGCACAAGTCATCGACATCGCCCACGCAGCGGGTGTCGATAAAGTTGGGCTGATCACGGCCAAGATCGAAGCCGGCGGTTAGCCATCTGTTAGCCGGTCCTCGGCGGAGCCATTGACGCCACCGAGGGGCAAGACCGGCGGGCCCGATTGCGTGCTTCGCCTCGGCGGCCGCCTGCGGGTCAAGAACTAGGAACGTGATTCGGGCTGCACTCTTCCTTGCGGAGGGGCAGGGCGTCAGGTAACCGTCCTGCCCTCTCCTCGCTACCCGAACGATTCCACTGGAGAGTGATATCAAACATGAACAAGAGCGGACGAGTACTAACGGTACTTTTGGTTCTGCTTGCGTTGTTCTCAACCATCGGCTGCAGCAAGCTGAGAGCACGCGATCAGCTCAACAAGGGCGTTCAGTCCTATAAGAATGCAAAATACGAAGAGGCGATCGGACATTTCCAACAAGCGGTGGAGCTGGATCCCAGCCTAGTTACGGCCCGTCTTTATTTAGCCACCGCGTACGCCCAGCAATATATTCCCGGTGCTGATTCGCCCGACAACAATCGCTATGCCGAACAGGCCATCGAGGTTTTCAAGCAGGTCCTGGCCCAAAATCCTCCCAAGGAACAGCAGATCCACAGCTTGAAAGGCATCGCTTCTCTCTACTTCGGCATGAAGAAGTTCGATCAGGCCAGGGAGTATTACCAGAAGGTCGCTGACATGGATCCTAACGATCCGGAGAGCTACTATTCCCTCGCCGTCATCGACTGGATGCAGGCCTACCAGCCCGACCAGACCGTCCGAGCCAGCCTGGGTATGAAGCCGACAGACGACCTGAAGGACAAGAAGGCCTGTGCCGATCTCAAGCAGAAGAACGCCCAGAAGGTGGAGGACGGTATTCAGAACCTGCAGAAGGCGCTGCAGCTTCGCCCCGATTACGATGACGCCATGGCCTATCTGAACCTGCTGTACCGCCAGCGCGCCGAGTATGAGTGCGACAATCTTGATGCCCGTAAGGCCGACCTGAAATCTGCAGACGATTGGGTCGACAAGACCATGGCCACCAAGAAGGCCAAGGCCGAGAAAGCCGGGCCCACTGGCATCGTCACCACCGAGACTAATCAGTAGAGAACCTGTCCCTGGAAGCTTGAACGCCCCTTCGCGAGGAGGGGCGTTTGCTTGCGGCTTTCGTCACACACGCCTGTGACGTCGCCTCTCGCTTGCTTCCGCCCATGCAGTACAATCCAATCTTCTGTGGAGTGTGCGTGTCAGCTGCCCTCTTTCCGCCGTCGTCCCGCAGAACATTCGATTAAGCGCCTTCGAGGCCGGTCATGTTCAAACGAGTCCTGATCGCCAATCGCGGTGAAATTGCGGTGCGCATCATTCGCGCCTGCCGCGAGATGGGCATTGAGTCGGTCGTGGTCTTCTCCGATGTGGATCGCAAGGCCCTGCACGTCCGCAAAGCCGATTACGCTTACCCTATCGGTCCGGCGACGGCCAGCGAGTCTTATCTCAACGTGGACAAGATCCTCGACGTCGCACGTCGCAGCCAGGCGGAAGCCATCCATCCCGGTTACGGATTTCTCTCCGAGAATGCCGGATTTGCCAGGGCCTGCGCTGAGCATGGATTTAAGTTCATCGGCCCCAGTCCGGAGTCGATGGAAATGATGGGCTCCAAAACGCGTGCGCGGCAAAACATGAAACGCGCTGGTGTTCCGTTCGTTCCCGGCTCAGAGCATGGCTTGGACATCGACGCCGCCGAACGATTGGCGGAGCAGATCGGCTATCCGGTCATGTTGAAGGCGGCAGCCGGTGGCGGCGGCAAAGGCATGCGTCTGGTCCAGTCGGCCGGTGACCTCCACTCCGCCTACGAGAACGCGCGCAGCGAAGCGCAGCGCTCTTTCGGCGACAACGAGGTGTACCTCGAGAAGTACATCACCAACCCGCGCCATGTCGAGATGCAGATATTCGGTGACGAGCACGGCAATGTCGTCTATCTGGGCGAGCGCGAATGTTCGGTGCAGCGCCGCCACCAAAAAGTGATGGAGGAGTCGCCCTCTCCCATCGTGGACGAGGACATGCGCCGCCGCATGGGCGAAATCGCAGTGCGGGTGGCCAAGGCCGCCAACTATTACAACGCCGGTACCATCGAGTACCTAGTCGATGAGCAGCGCAACTTCTATTTCCTTGAGATGAACACCCGTTTGCAGGTGGAGCATCCCATCACCGAGCTGGTGACTGGCCTTGATCTGGTTCACCTGCAAATCCGTGTCGCCGCCGGCGAGAAATTGCCGTTCAAGCAGGAAGACATCCGGCTGCGCGGACATGCCATCGAATGCCGCGTCTATGCCGAAGATCCCGATAACAATTTCTTCCCGTCGCCGGGACAGATCACGCGGCTGATTTCGCCTTCCGGCCCGGGCATCCGCCGCGACAGTGGCATGTATGAAGGCTGGAACGTGCCTATCGAATATGATCCGCTGTTGGCCAAGCTGGTCGGCTACGGCGAGGATCGCAACCAGGCGATCGAGCGCCTGCTGCGCGCGCTCTACGAATATTTCGTGGGCGGCATCAAGACCAATATTTCGCTGTTTCGCCGCATTCTGAAGGACCCGGACTTCCGCGCCGGCAACCTGGATACGGGCTTTCTAGATCGACTTCTGGCTAAACCCGGCAATGAGACTGATCCCCGGCGTCCGATTGTGGCGGCCATCGGCGCGGCGATTTTTGCCACCATGGAGCCGAAGGCGACATTGCCGGGAGTGAATGGCGCCACTTCGATGAACGGCAAAGCTGCTCCCCCGCAGGCTTCGAATTGGCGGCGCGCCGCCCGCGCTGAGGCGGTGCGAGAGCGGTGAGGGTAACGCGAGATCTTGCTAATTGCTAATTGCTGGTTACTAAACATGACCTACGACATTGTGGTAGACGGCAAAACGCATCAGTTAGAGCTCACCCACGGTGAGAGGACCTGGCTGTGCAAGGTGGATGGCCAGGAGATTGAAGTGGACGCCGCACTCACCGCGCGCGACGTGCTGTCGGTGCTGGTTGGCGGCAAAGCTTACGAGATCAAGCGCGAGCGCTCACTGCAAGGCGAGTTGCACATGGTCATCGGCAGCGCACGTTATGCCGTGGATGTTCAGGACCCACGCTCGTTGCGTACCCGTCGCGCAGTCGCAGGCGCCGAAGCCGGCCCGCAAAAGGTTAAGGCTCCCATGCCGGGCAAGATCGTGCGCATCATGGTCAACGAGAAAGACGAAGTGAGGGCTGGCCAGGGCATCATTGTGATGGAAGCCATGAAGATGCAGAACGAGATGAAGTCGCCCAAGGATGGCCGTGTACAGAAGATACTAACTGCGGAAGGTTCGGTCGTGAACCCGGGCGACACCTTGGCCATCATCGAGTAGCTTTAGCGCGCGATCTCGGAGACAAAAAAGGGAGCTTCCGCTCCCGCTTGGTTCGCAGATGTGACTCCGCCGGCTATTTCATCGATCCTGCCTTCTTCAGAATTTCATCGGCAAAATAGTTTTCCACTGAGGCCTTGTCGCGAATGGTCTCGTAGTACGCCGCTTTCAGTAACTGCTCCAGGCGATCGCGTAGCTGTTCTCGTATTGCCTGTTGCACGCGGGGGTCTTTCAGTTCGCGCTGCCCGGCGGCTTCCTTGCTGATGAGCTTGACGATGCGGTAGCCGTAGATCTGGTGGCTGTTAGGATCGGCCACGGGAAGCACTCCGGTATATTGTCCGGGCTTCAGCTTGTTGATTGCATCGTAGGCAATCCGGTCCGCCTTCAGCGACGATTCGGGAACGAAGCCCAGGTCGCCGCCATTCTGCGAAGTTTCCGGTTGCTCCGAGTAATTCATCGCTACAGTGGCGAAGTCTTCGCCGCTATCCAGGCGATTTGCCGTCATCTGGATTTTCTTGCGCGCGTCGCCCTCGTTCTGCGCTTTCATGTTTTTCACTTGCGGGTTGGGCTGCGTAGTCACCAGAATCTGCGCCAGATGGTACTGCGGCTCGATCAGGTTGAACTCTGCCTTGTGCTGATTGTAGTAAGCGGTGATGTCGTCGTCGGTAATGTTGATCTTCGACGTGACTTCTTTGTTGAGCACCTTGTCCACGGTGATGGAACGGCGCAAATCGCGCTTGAAATCGTCAAGCGTGAGGTCGCGCTCCTTCAGCCGCTTATCGAATTCTTCCTGCGTGTAGGGCGCTTTGATTTCCGCCACCTTACTGTTCACTTCCTCATCGGTTGCCAGAAGGCCCAGTTTTTCCGCGCGTTGCATCAGGATTTCATTATCGATGAGTTCGCGCAGAATGCTCAGCCGCAAGCTATCCGCTTGCTCCGCTCCAGGCTTTTGGGGCGTCTGGGCGGTCTGGTTGTTGAAGTACTTTTGCACTTCGGTGCGGGTAATCTTGTGGCCGTTCACGCTGGCCATTACGTCGGCGCCTTCCTGTTTTCCGGAACAGGCCATACTCGCCAGCAGCGTAATCAGGGCCATCGCCAGAATGGCTACGATCGCGAAACTCGCCACACGCTTGCGTTTCAATTTCAAACTCGCTCCTCTTAAAAGCTACATGGCCGGCGACGTCAAAATTGGCTCAGCCCGGCAACATGCCGTTCCAATGTTCCGGCTCGGACAATCGCTTACGAGGTCCGCCTGCCAGCCCCTCTTCCCATGCCACCTGCGAAGTCATGCCAGTTCCAACCGACCCGAATCTTACTTACTCGGCGCAGGTTTACTCGATGCCGACGGCGTTGTTGGTGCTGGAGGTGGTGGCTGCACTCCCGCGGCCAGCAACTGCTGGTTCAAAGCCGCCTTCACCTGATCGGCGTCCAGCGCGCCTTCCAGCCGTTCCCCGTTGACAAACATGGTTGGGGTCGCGCTTACTCCCACGGCATCACCCTCCGCCATCGAGGCCTTCACGCTATCGGCTTGGGCCTTCACACAGGCTTGCAGTTGAGTGGCGTCGACGCCATTCTTTTTGCCGATATCGAAGGTGATGCGATCCAGTTCGCCGAATGCCATTTGCACGTCCTTCTGAGGATTGCTGATCACGTGCTGATTAGCGTGCACGTAATCGGCGAACTCCCAGTAACCCTTGGCACTCTCTTTAGCCAGGCAGTTGGCGTCATTGGCGGCGTGTATCGCCCATGGATGCATCGATAACGGATAGTCTTTGTAAACGATCTTTACCTTATCGGCGTATTCCGGCAGGATCTCGGTCATCAGCGTGCTATGCATGCGGGCGCAGAACGGGCATTCGAAGTCATCGTAGTTCACGATGGTGACCTTGGCGTCCGGATTTCCCCGCACCGGCCGGCCAGCTACGTTGATCTTCTTCATCGTCTCGGTATAGGGATCTTTGGTCAAGTCCAGCTTGGTCAAGCGAATCAGGCTTTTACCGTCCCTGGAGAGAATAAAGTCGACCGACTGCGACTTCCCGCGCGCACTCAAGGTGACGGTCAGGTTGTCGTAGTTGGGAAACTCGCTTGGGGTCAGCGGTCCCAGCTTGACATCCACATCGGGAGGAATATTGAAGTAGGCCCGAACCTGCCGTTCAACCTTTTGGGTCATCTCGGGAGAGGCTGAGGATGAAGTTGACTGCGCCGAGCACCCGGCGCACAACAATAGCAGCAGGACAGCCAGTCGTCGCAAGAGCAAAATGCAAACCGCCTTCGTGGGTAGAAGCTGAACCCTGATTATCTCATGGCGAGCGCATTCAGAGCACTTGCGGAGGGGATGGAGGCCGGGTTAATCGGGGAGTTAAACATGTAACTGGATTCGTGAAAAGGCCTCGAATGCATTTAGTATTACGTCGATTGGTGCGATCGCCGGTCTGAGCAACACGAACCGCAACCGCCTTTCGACATAACAACGGATGCTAAACCGCCCGCCAAGAAGCCGCATAATGTCCTTGCAACTCCACTGCGGTGCCTGATGACACTCTTGCTATTACAAACGGCAGCGATCCTGCTGGTAACTCTGACGTGCGGCCGGCTGGCACGCAGAATTGGGCAGGCCCGCGTCATTGGGGAGATCATAGGCGGCATTTTGCTTGGTCCGTCGCTTTTCGGCCGGTTTTTCCCCCACGCATTCGCCGTCTTCTTTCCCAAGGGCATCGCTGGGCCGTTTGAAATCCTCAGCACCATCGGGCTTATTCTGTTTCTGTTCATCATCGGCACGGAGGTGGAACTCGAGCAGCTCTACCGTCATCGGGCTACCGCTTTGCTCACCAGCGGCGTAAGCATCCTCTTCCCGTTTCTGATCGCAATTGCCCTGGCGGCGCCTCTACGCGCCCGATTTGCGCCGCCCGGAATCGGAAATATTACCTTCGTTCTTTTCCTTGGCATCTGCATGAGTATCACCGCGTTCCCAGTACTTGCGCGCATTCTCGAGGAGCGACGCCTGCTGGGCACGAACATTGGAACCACCGCGATTTTCTGCGCAGCATTGGATGACGTTGTGGCATGGTTGCTACTCGCGGTTACGCTTGCGCTGATGGGGGCCAATGGTGGTCCCGCGAAGTTGCCACTACGGATTGCCGGGCTGGTTATTTACCTGATCGTCATGCTGGCGGTTGTACGGCCTCTCGCTTCACGGCTGATTCGCAGACGAGGCGGGTCCACAATGTCGCTGGAAGTTCTCGGACTAACTTTGGTCGGCGTATTCGCATCGGCCGCGACCACGAACGCAATTGGAGTACATCCGCTGTTCGGGGCATTTCTCGCCGGCGTCTGCCTGCCCCGGAGCCAGCAGTGGGAAACTTCACTTCGCGCCCGCCTGGACTCCGTTGTCTCCGTCTTCCTGTTGCCGCTGTTCTTCGCCCTGACGGGAATGCGCACCCGTATAGACCTGCTCAACAGCGGCACGGTGTGGCTCTGGGCCGGAGTGGTCCTGGTTGCCGCCATCGCGGGAAAAATGGGAGGCGCGGTACTGGCTGCGCGCTTTACCGGCCAGTCGTGGACGTTTGCTTTGGGACTTGGTGTCCTTTTGAACACGCGCGGCCTGGTGGAACTTGTCGTGCTGAATATCGCCTATGATGTGGGGGCGTTTTCGCCGACCCTCTTCACCATGCTGGTTCTCATGGCATTGACTACAACCATCATTACAACTCCATTGCTAAACCTGCTGCGCATTGAGAGCGGAGTGTCCACAGCAGCCAGCGTAGCTGCTGGTTGATTTTTGTGATGCGGCTGCGCCGTTATCCTTACATCAATCGTTATGCGCGGTCTTCAGCAACGTCCCCACGGGCAGCACCGCATTCATCGAGCCCGAGCGGAACCCTTCGAGATCGAGCGTCACATAGGAAAAGCCGAGCGCCTTGAAGATTCGTGTGAACTCAGCCGCCATTTCCATGGTCATGGCCCGCGGCAATTCTTCACGCGCGATCTCGATGCGCGCGATCTCGCCGTGATGACGCACGCGCACCTGGCGGAAGCCAAGTTCGTGCAGCGCATCTTCACCCCGCTCGACTGCCGACAACGCTTCCCTCGTCACCGCACGCCCGTACTCGATCCGGGACGACAGGCAGGCCGACGCAGGCTTGTCCCAGATACGCAATCCTGCCTGCGAGGCCAGTTGCCGGATGTCTGCCTTGGTCAATCCCGCGGCAAGCAAGGGAGCAGCCACATGATGCTGGCGCGCCGCCTGTTGGCCCGGTCGAAAGTCGCCCTGGTCGTCGAGATTCACACCATAGGCGATGGCATCGAATCCCAAGCTTTGCCGGCGCTCTTCCATCACAGTGAACAGTTCATCCTTGCACTGATAGCAACGTGCGCCGTCATTGCGGACGTATTCAGGGCGCTCCATCTCTTCGGTAGGAATCACACTCAGCGGTATGCCTTGTTCCTCGGCGAAGGCAGCAGCATCGCGCATTTGCGAACGCGCCAGGCTGGGAGAGTCGGCCAGGATGGCCAGCATGTCTCTGTCTAGCTCACGATGCGCCGCCCACGCCAGAAATCCAGAATCCACTCCCCCGGAATAGGCCACCAGCAGCCGCCCGAGCGAACGCAGATGTTCAGCGAGGGCGCGTGATTTGGCGGCAAGAATTTCGGCTTCAGTCGGAAGATTGGATGGCGCCGCAGACATTGCTCAATTGTAAGACACTTGCCGGGACGGGAGGTTGCGCGTTAATACAACCTCTGCAGCCGCCGGATGGTGCCGAAGGTCCCAATGTTGGCAAGGCTGAATGAGAAACGGTAACTGTTCTCCTGGCTGACGGTGGGGGCGAAGGCATAGCGCGAATACTCGAAGGTGACCCCACAGCAGTCCCAGTTGTAGTTGGTTTGCACGGTAGCCGTCTGGACGTAATTGAGACGGGAGTCCACCGCCACCGCCGCCGCGGTACTCAGCCCCCGTTGGCCGATATTGCCGTATTGCAACTGGACGCGATACTGGTTGTAGATGCTGATCCCGAGCGACGGCTGACCGGAGATCGGCGCAGTTTCGGCCGGCTCACGCATATAGGTCTGCCCGCCAGCCACGTACCACTGGCCGCTACTGCCAAGCCTCTGGCCAAGCAACAGGGTACTGGCATTCACTTGATGCAGCACCGGGTCATAATCCAGGTCCCATTGGAAATCGGTCTGCGCATCCTGCGCCCGCAAACGGGAGATGATGGGCGAAAAGTGGCGCGGTTCCGTGAGAAACGCGATGCCGGAGAAATCCACGGTACTGTCGAACACGTTACGCTGACCAGGTACCAAGGCCCCGCCAAAAGTTGGATCGAAAAAATACTTCTGCGCGATCTTCCAGGTGATGACCTCACGCGCCGGACCATGCGTGTCATCACAAGTACCGGGTTCCGTCTTATCTTTGTCTTTCTTGGCCGCGAAGTCGCTCCCTTGCGAAGGCAACTCATATTTCGGATGGTGGAAGCATTCCGCGTTGGACTTTGTTTTCTTGGCGAACAGCCGGTTGACCACGCCGTATTCCACTTCGTTGGTATCGGCCAGGATGTCGCGCTGGTCAAAGCGAATGATTTCGTCGAAGTTGTCGATGCCCGTCTGGTAACGATAGACGACCTGCGGTTCGACGGTGTGCTTCATCACGTAGCCGAGAAATTTGCGCTCGAAGATCTTGGATAGCGTAGGTGGCCTGATGTCCATCGCCATAGAGAAGACATTCCGGTTGATGGGATCGCTGATCGCCTTTCCCACAGCCACTCCACCACCGCTCTGCAGCCTCTCGGTGTAATAGGTTTCGCGCACCCCGGCGTCGGGCCGAAAAGTCCAGCCATGCAGAAATGTAGGCAGCGAAATGTAGGGATGGGCATCGATGCGGCCGACCACCGGGGCAGTATCGAATCCCACCTCGTTCCTGGAAAGGCCTTCCGCGGCGACGTCGTAGGCATACATCAGGTTGTAGAGGTTGAGCGGGCGTTCCACGGAGGAAAACTCGAGCGTGGGAATGTGCGCGATCTCGATCACATCGCCTGGAGTGGTGCTCTGGTAGGACTGATAGAGTCCCGACTGGAAGCCCAGTGCGTAGCCATTCCAATTCTTACTGAGAAACCCGTAGTTGCGCACCTCAGAACTGATGGAGGTCAACGTGAAACCCTGGGCGAAGGCCAGGCGGAACAGAAACGAGCTGAGATAATCAACCGATAGCACCCCGCGAAATTCGTCCGGCAGCATGATCGATCCGTTGGCCCTGAGTTCCTCGCCGCCTTGTTTCTGTCCTGCGTTGGGTTGCCCCTCGGGAACGCCTTTCTCGTCGATCACGCCGAAGTATTCCGCCTTGAACTGGTAGTTGTAGCCGATGGAGCGAAAGATGCCATGTTGCGCCCATCCCCGTGCACTATAAAGCGAGGCCCCCAGGGTGGCGTCATTACTCCGATTAATGGCCCAATAAAACGCGTCTCCCAAGATGAATCCCCGGGTGTTGGATACCCCCGCCACGGGGATCAGAAAGCCGCTCTGGCGCCCAAACTCCGTCGGGTGTTGCACCCACGGAAAATAGAAGACAGGGACGCCACGGATGCGCAAGGTGGCGTGGTGCATGGTGGCTTCGTCACCCATTTCCACATCAGCCGTATCTGAGTTGAATTGCCACTTGGGCTTGGGCAACTGACAGGAAGTGAGGTAGCCGTGGTTGACCTTGTAACGATCGGGGCCTAGTTTGTCAACAACCTTTCCGGTGAAGAAAAATGGGGTCGAGGAAGTCAGGAACATGTCCTTGTTCTTGACCTTGACCCCGCTCGATCCGACCACGTCGTAAAACACGCCGGTATCGCGAGTGACATCGTAGGTAGCATGGGTCCCAACCAGATGGTCGTTGTGGGGACCACCGTCAAAAACTACGTGCCCATTAGCCGTGACCTGCCCGGTGGTGGAATCGTACGTGAGCTCGTCAGCATGCAGGGTGTAGGTGCGGAACCGCATCACAACGTGGCCGCGGGCCTTGTAGATGTCCTGGTTCTTTTCCTGCTCGTCACCGCGTATCAGTACTTCATCTTTTCCCAGGGGGACGTTCATGGATGGACGCGGAGGCCCCGATTCCTGCTCGTTGGCGCTCGACTGAACCACCTGCTGAATTATCTGTTCGGTTTGTTTGTCTTCCTGGCCGGTATCGGTCTTCACTGTCACTTGGGACTTACCAGTGGGGAGCCGCACTGCGGGCTCGGCATCGGACGCTGCATTGTCCGGCGATAGCGATGTCGCGGGAGTTGCAGGAACCGAAGGCAACTGGGACGGACTTATCTGCGATGCGGATTGCGCCGACGGATCAGGCTGCTCCGCTGGACGCAACTGGCTGGTTAACACGCCGGGCAGCAGAAACAGATGACATGCCACCAGCGCCGTGATAATCATTCGAGTGCGGGCAATCATCGAGAAGCGGATGTCCCCTTACCGGGTTCGATTGAATTGAGCAGAACCTTGCAACTTAGCACGTTGCCTACGGAGAGGTAAAACGCATCCGCTTGCGCCGGTTCCACGCTGCTCTGGATTTTCTCCTAAACCCGCTCGGTGTCCACTGGTTGCGCGACGCTCGTAATCGGTTGCGCAGCTTTGCCGCCTCATGGACGCGAGCCGACGGCCTCTTTTCCTCATTTTCATGCATCATTCACCCGTGCTTTGCGTAAGCGTCATGCGCTTTATCAAAAAGCGGGTAGAAGGAATAGTCGCGCCACCACATGACCGATCAAGGAACTTTGCGTTCTGACGCCTCTGGAAATTCGTCGCTGCCCGCCAATGACATCTGGCGAAAAGAAATTCACGCCCGCGTGGCCGGGTTTCGCACCCGTCGTGGACGCCGTCTTGAGGGGGCGTACAGCATGCGCTTTCCTTTCCCTCCACCTGAAGCGGAGGCAGCCGGTTCGGCAACCGACACGCCAGAGGGGTCGCAGCCCCAGGAACCGTCCGCTGCAGCCGGTTCGAGCGCCGAGCAAACCGCTGCAACCGAGGTTGTCACGCCCGAAATGGCTGATGCCGCGCCGGAACCAGTAGTTGCGAAGTCTGGGATCTTGCCAACACAGCCAGAGCCGCCACCCGCGGCAGATCTAGCGCTTCCAGAGCTGCCGCCTGACCCTAAACCACAGGCACCTCCGCTGCCGCGCCCGAAGGCCCAGCGCAAAGTCATCGCCTTTCCGTGCCAGCCGGCGAGCGCACCGGGCGTAGTCCATCGTTTGGCCGATCCGGTTCTGCCGGAACAGCCGCGCATTCTTGACGTGCCGGAAGAACTGGAAGCGTTTCCCACCACGCCGTTTCTCGATGGCCTGCAATTTGGACCTGGCACCCAGTCCGTCGCCGCGACCCACGCGGACAACGTCGAACTCCCGTTCCGGGCGGCTGGCCGGGCGCACCGCTTCTACGCGGCCCTGCTGGATGGCGGACTCGTGGTTGTGGCATCCGCCATTTTCGTCGCCGTAGGCTACAAGATGCTACCCGGCTTGATCGTAACCAAGCCGATGCTGTTGGCGGCCGCCGCGCTGCCAGCGTTGTTGTGGGCCGTCTATCAGTACCTGTTGCTCGTCTATGGCGGAGCGACTGCCGGCATGCGTATCGCCAAAATCCGCCTCAGCACGTTCAAAGGAAAAGCGCCGCGCCGGCGTGAGCGTCGTCAACGCGTCCTGGCCCTGTATTTCTCCACGGCCTCGTTTGTCATGGGATTGCTCTGGGCGTTCGTGGATGTGGATGCGCTCTGCTGGCACGATCGCATCAGCCGAACCTACCTGACGAATAGAGTAGCGGGCGATTGAGCGGGATTATCCGTGAGAGGCGCACAGTTCGAATGAAGGGGCATGGCTTCACAGGCTGCTGAAAAACTCTGGTGAACGCTCTTCGTGGGAGCCCCCCTGCTTCAGTAGGGGGAATCTGGACTTGAGTCGAGCGGAAAAGCGTTCGACCTCAAAATGGGCTTTAGCCCTGGTTTCCCAATTCCCGGCGCTAAAGCGCGCGATCATAGCCAACTTCTTCCCGGAGCGCTGAAGCGCGCCTTCCCCCGCATAAATGCGGGGGCTCCCACCAAAAGTACATTCCACCACTTACGCTCTGACTTTTTCAGCATCGAATTGAATATGCTCGCCCAAATTGACCTGGTACTGATCATTAAGCACTAAAGGCAGTACACTGTTGTATTCCGGTTGCAGAAAGCTGCGAACGGAGTGCTGCCCGGATCCGCACGAACAACCTATGTCCACCACGGCTGAGAACCTGCAGCGTCCCGCAATCAAAGTCTTCGTCGCCACCTCGGTGATGCTGACTTTCATTTCGTTTTGGCGGGCTGCGGCCATCGTTCTCTCCGATCTGGCGTCGTCGGCATACTATGTCGGCGGTGACGCGGAAAAAGTTATCGGCAAGAGCGCTCCCTGGTTCGTGCTGGCGGTCATGCTGTTCAGCTACGCGGTCCGGGCCATCTACATCGAGTCCAGTGCCATGTTCGTCCGCGGGGGCGTCTATCGCGTGGTCAAGCAGGCCATGGGCGGGACCCTGGCCAAGTTGTCGGTTTCCGCGCTGCTGTTCGATTACATCCTCACCGGGCCTATCAGCGCAGTAGCTGCAGGCCAGTACGTAGCCGGATTTCTCGACGATACCTTCCATCACCTCGGCTTCAACATTCACGTTCCCGATAATTCGTTTGCCGCCGCGTTTGCTGTGGTAGTGGTTATCTACTTCTGGTGGCAGAACATCAAGGGCATTCACGAGTCCAGCGAACGGGCGCTGCAGATCATGAAGATCACCACGGTGATGGTGGTGATGCTGATTATCTGGTGCTTGATTACCCTGGCCAAACATGGAGGGCAATTGCCCCCGTTGCCGTCGCCGGCGGACATGCACCACAACAAGGAATCGTTGGGCTGGCTGCTGGGGACTTGGGCGGCACGTATTCCGCTAATCATGCTGCTGGTTGGTTTCGGGCACTCCGTGCTGGCCATGAGCGGTGAAGAATCCCTGGCTCAGATCAATCGGGAAATCGAGCATCCCAAGTTGAAGAACCTGGAGAAGACCGGGCTGGTGATTTTCCTCTACAGCCTTTTCTTCACCTCGTTGGTTTCGTTCTTCGCGGTGATGATCATCCCCGACAAGGTGCGGCCCGAATACTACGCCAACCTGATTAGCGGGCTGGCGATGCATGTGGTCGGTCCCTATACCCTGCGCCTCTTCTTTCAGGGCTTCGTCGTGATTGTCGGCGCGCTTATCTTGTCGGGTGCGGTAAATACCGCCGTCGTCGGCGCCAACGGCGTGCTAAGCCGCATGGTGGAAGATGGCGTCCTCACTACGTGGTTTAAGAAGCCGCAGAAGCGCTTCGGGACCAGCTACCGCGTCATCAACATGATCGTGGGCTTGCAGATCTTCACCATTGTCGCCAGCCGCGGCAATGTCTATCTGCTAGCTTCGCTGTACGCGTTTGGCGTGATCTGGAGTTTCTCGTTCATGTCGCTGGCGGTAGTCGTGCTCCGCTACACCAGCCCCGAGAACCGGCAGTGGAAGGTGCCCGGCAACATCCGCATCAAAGGCGTTGAGGTTCCAGTTGGGCTCATCCTGATCTCACTGTTGTTATTCTCCACCGCCGTCGTGAACCTCTTCACCAAGGAGCTGGCGACCATCGCGGGCGTGTCGTTCAGCCTGGTGTTCTTCATCATCCTGACCGTTTCCGAGCGTCGCACCGCATACCAGCATACTTCAGGGGAATCAGGACTGGAGCAGTTCAACATCGCCACGGATCGAGAGTTGAGCGCGCAGGCCATGGAGGTACGGCCGGGGAATATTCTGGTCGCCGTCCGCGATCCCCGCAACTTGTACTACTTGAGGCAGGTGCTGGCCAAGACCGACACTACCAAGACCGACGTGGTGGTGATGACCTCGCGCGTCTATCACCGTGAGCACTCCTTCAGCGGCAGCGAGGTGGTGGACACCTCGGAGGTGTTCAAGAAGTACGAGCAGGAACTGTTCACCTCGGTGGTCACTGCCGCTGAGAAGGAAGGGAAGCACGTTTCGCTGGTGGTGGTGCCCACCAACGATATTTTCGAAAGCATCGTAGCTACGGCGCAGCGCTTGCACTCGTCGGTGATCGTCTGCGGCTTGTCGAACAAGCTAACCGCGGATGAGCAGGGCAAACTCACCGGCGACGCCTGGGAGCGGCTGCCGGAACCGCGTCCCCGACTGCGATTGGTGGTGGTCGAGCCCAGTGGCACCAGGCACGAATACCTCTTGGGACCGCACCTTCCGCGCATGCGCCAGGCAGATGTGGATCTGCTGCACGGTCTGTGGAAGGAGGTGACCAGCGACCCGCGTTATCGCGAGCTGCACCATTACCACGTGCTCAATGTGGCATTGCAGGAGATGGCCGAGCGCATGCACAATGGCGCTTACCACGACGAGGTGATGAGGGAAATCTTCGAGGAGATGCGTCGCAGCAGCGGGGAACCAGTCGCTGACGACGATGCTCCGCCGCCGACGCTAACCTAGACTCTATGCCGCCAATTCGGACTGCGCGGGTGCCGGCTCGGCGACGACTTCCACGGGGTGGCCGGTCAACAGCGTCTCGCCACGGCGCATGATGCGCTCCAGCCACCAGCCCGCAGCCTGCGAGGTCAGCACCGCGAGCAGAACCAGCGTGGTATAGAACGCCGCATTAATGATGCCCGCGTCAAAGGCGACGCTGGCCAACACGATTCCCGGACCGCCGCGCGCGTTAAGAGCCACCGAAAGATTCAGAGAGTCGCGCCAGTTGAACCGGGCCAGTCTTGCGCCTGCTCCCGCCGCAACCAACTTCAGCGCGCAGGCGGCGATCAGGAATGTCGCCAGCATGGTGAACGAGAACGTCTTGCCCAGATCGAGGCGATATCCCACGACTGCAAAATACACCGGGATAAACACCGCGAAGGAGAACTTGCGGATCGCCTCCAGCGCCTCGGGAAAACGCTCGGCATCGGCGATGACGCCGTAGCCGGCAAGAAAGGCAGCGAACACCAGGCTGATGCCAAGTGCCGCGGCCACTCCCGTATAAGCCAGCAGAACCAGCACGACATAAGCAACCGGCGAGGTATGGGCCAGGACATTCCAACGCGTCCGGTTGAGGCGACGCAAAAGCGCCGGAGCAATGGCGAGACCAACGCCAAAATAAATCAGCGTGGCCGTGACATGGTAGGCAATCTCGCGCTGCGGTACCGCGGATGAATGGGCGAGAGCGGTCGCAATCGCCAGCACAGCCCACAGCACGATGTCTTCGAGTACGGCGACACCGAGAATCAACCGCGCAAACCGGGTGTGCAGAACCCCCAGGTCGTGAAGGATTTTCGAGATCACCGGAATGGAGGTGACTGCGGCCGCAATGCCGACAACCAGTACCAGCGAGTTCCGCTGGTGGGCCGCGCCCATCAAGGAATTCAGCGGAAGCCACCGCGAAACCAACAGGACCAGCGCGAAGGGCAGCGCGGTACCAACCGATGCCAGCCACCCCACTTCGCGGCGATCATGTGCCGTGAACAAGCCCTTGGTCTCAGCACCTGAGACGAACATTAGCAGCAGCAGCCCCAGGTTGTATAAGAATGCCAGGACCACGTCGTGTTTAGGCGCGCCGCCGGGGGCTGGGGAAGGAAAAACCAGTTTGGCCACGCCGGGCGCGAAGTGCCCCAGGACCGAAGGTCCCAGCAGCAGACCTGCCAGGATCTCCCCAACCACGCGCGGCTGGCGCATGCGCGTGAACAGGCATCCGCACACGTGAGCCAGCGCGATCAGTAGAAAAAGCTGTACGGTAATCAGGCCGAACTCGTTATTGGACATGAGACAAAGCAATGCAACGTAAGCTGGGATGAGCATGTCTGGCGCCGCGCTGCCCGGCTAAGGCAGGTTTCGCGATTCGCTCCCACCTTCAGCTCTTGCTAACATCAAAGAGTGAGCACCGCTACTCAGGTTCGCGTTCGCTTCGCTCCCTCTCCCACAGGACAACTGCACGTTGGCAACGCCCGTACTGCGCTCTTCAACTGGCTATTCGACCGTCAGGCTGGCGGCGTCATGGTATTGCGAATCGAAGACACCGATGTCGCGCGCAGTGAGACGCGCTTCGAGGACCAGCTTCTCGACGATCTCAAGTGGCTCGGTATCGACTGGGACGAGGGCCCCGATGTCGGCGGCCCGCACGCGCCCTATCGCCAGAGCGATCGCCTAGAGCTGTATCGCGAGCACGCTGAGCGGCTGGTGAAGGAAGGCAAAGCCTATCTCTGCTTCTGCTCGCAAGAGGAATTGGAGCGCGACCGCGAACATGCCCTGAAAAACCAGCAGCCGCCGATCTATTCAGGAAAGTGCCGCGCGCTCGATCCTGACGAGAGCCAGCGCCGTCGGGCTGGCGGGGAAGCGGCCGCGATCCGGCTGCGTATTCCCGAGCATCCCATTCGCTTTCACGACGTTGTGCATGGCCCAGTCGAGTTCTCCAACGAAGTGGTTAGCGACCCCATCATTCTGCGCTCCACCGGTATTCCGGTTTACAACTATGTCGTGGTGGTGGACGACGCGTTGATGGACATCACCCACGTGATTCGCGGAGACGATCACCTGTCCAACACGCCCAAGCAGGTCGCGCTCTATGAGGCGCTGGGATGGCCGGTGCCGGAGTTTGCGCATCTGTCCACCATTCTGGGCAACGACCGCGAACGGCTATCTAAGAGGCACGGGGCAACGTCCATCGCCAATTTTCGCGAGATGGGTGTGCTGCCCGAGGCACTGGTGAACTATCTCGCTCTGCTGGGTTGGGCGCCAACGGGAGGCACGCGCGAGATTTTTTCGCCGGAGGAATTGATCAAGGAATTTTCGCTACAGCGCGTCACCCCGTCGGCCGCTGTCTTCGACATGGAGAAGCTGTACTGGCTCAATCGACATTACATCAAGCAAAGTGCACCCGAACGAATCGAGAAGCTCGCGTTGCCGTTCTTTGTGCGGGCCGGATTGCTGCCGGAAAATCCGAACGAGCACACGCGGGCCTGGTTCGGCAAGGTGATCGCGCTGTTGGGGCCGTCGGTGGATAAGTTGGAGCAGCTTCCCGAGCGCGCCGGGTTGATCTTCCGATACAACCCCGCTGCCGCCGTGGCAGCGCCGGACAACGCGGAGGTTCTCGCCGCTCCGAAGACCAACGACGTGCTGGCCGCATTCTCGCAACAGGTTGAGGGCGATCCATCCCCGACGACGCCCGAACGCTTCAAGGCCATCATGAACGAGGTGAAAGCCACGACCGGCGCAAAGGGCAAG
>CAVPUX010000002.1:525000-1445046 GCA_963709045.1 uncultured Acidobacteriaceae bacterium
TCACGATGGGGTGACGCAGAAGGATACGTGCAGCCTGTTATGGCTATCAGGTTCGATGCGTGTAAGCCGGTTTCTCCAGGCAAATCCGGAGAGACATTCAAACGGT
Organism: uncultured Acidobacteriaceae bacterium; assembly: GCA_963709045.1. GTDB lineage: Bacteria > Acidobacteriota > Terriglobia > Terriglobales > Acidobacteriaceae > Bog-257. The sequence continues at coordinate 525,107 of CAVPUX010000002.1, forward strand.
GAGACGCAAAGGAGTAGTCCGTATGGACGAAACGCACCGAGTTCACGCTGCCAAGAAAAACCTCTAAGGAGAAGGAAAGGGAACCGTACCTCAAACCGACACAGGTAGACGAGGAGAATATCCAAAGGCGCTCGGGAGAACGCTCGTTCAGGAACTCGGCAAATTAACCCCGTAACTTCGGGAGAAGGGGTGCCCCGGTAGAGTGCAAGCTCGAGGGGGCCGCAGTGAAATGCGCACGGCGACTGTTTAACAAAAACACAGGTCTCTGCAAAGTCGAAAACGACGTATAGGGGCTGACGCCTGCCCGGTGCCGGAAGGTTAAAGGGAGCGGTCAACCGCAAGGTGAAGCTGCGAACTGAAGCCCCGGTGAACGGCGGCCGTAACTATAACGGTCCTAAGGTAGCGAAATTCCTTGTCGGGTAAGTTCCGACCTGCACGAATGGCGTAACGATCGTGCGACTGTCTTAACGAGCGACTCGGCGAACTTGTAGTACCGGTGAAGATGCCGGTTACCCGCATCTAGACGGAAAGACCCCGTGCACCTTTACTATACCTTCACTATGAACTATGGCATTTGCTGCGCAGGATAGGTGGGAGGCTTTGATCTCAGGCTTTTGGGCTTGGGGGAGCCAACGGTGAGATACCACCCTGCGAATTCTGTGGTTCTAACCTATCCCCGTTACCCGGGGAGGGGACATAGTGAGGCGGGTAGTTTGACTGGGGCGGTCGCCTCCTAAATTGTAACGGAGGCGCGCGAAGCTACACTCAGGCTGTTTGGAAATCAGCCGTCGAGTGCAAAGGCATAAGTGTGGTTGACTGCGAGTCCTACAAGACGAGCAGGTGCGAAAGCAGGCCTTAGTGATCCGGTGGTTCTGTATGGAAGGGCCATCGCTCAACGGATAAAAGGTACGCCGGGGATAACAGGCTGATCGGAGCCAAGAGTTCATATCGACGCTCCGGTTTGGCACCTCGATGTCGGCTCATCGCATCCTGGAGCTGTAGAAGGTTCCAAGGGTTAGGCTGTTCGCCTATTAAAGCGGTACGTGAGCTGGGTTCAGAACGTCGCGAGACAGTTCGGTCCCTATCTGATGTGGGCGTAGGAGATTTGCGAGGACCTGTCCTTAGTACGAGAGGACCGGGATGGACGAACCTCTTGTGTTCCAGCTGTCATGCCAATGGCACGGCTGGGTAGCGAAGTTCGGTTGTGATAAACGCTGAATGCATATAAGCGTGAAGCACTCCTCAAGATGAGATCTCCCAACCCAAAAGGGTGAAGAAGGGCACACGAAGACTACGTGTTTGATAGGCTGGATGTGAAAGTGCAGTAATGCATGAAGCTTACCAGTACTAATCGCCCGTTCGGCTTGACCATAAAATTTACTCGGCACACCTGACGAACCTGTCAGCGTGGGGATCTCGACGGAGATCCTGGCCTTGGATTCCTGATGCTATTCAGTTGTGAGAGATCGCCCTAAGGCGTAACCGCGGATTTCGCGGACTACGCCGATAAAGCGGCGAGGTTCTTTCATAGATTTGGCGCTACAGGTCCTGCGTGACATCACGCCTGGGACCGAGCTGCGGAGAACATTCCGTACGCGCCTGCGAAGCCGGTGATCTTACCGCGGGGGAAACACCCGTTCCCATCCCGAACACGGAAGTTAAGCCCCGCTGGGCCGATTGTACTGCACGCGAAAGTGTGTGGGAGAGTAGGTCGTCGCCGACATAAATAACGGCCTCATGTGAAAACATGGGGCCGTTTCCTTTTTGCGCATGCGAACGGTTACTACTCATACCGCAACGCCTCGACCGGATCGAGTTTTGATGCGCGCAAGGCAGGTACCATGCCGCTCATCACCCCAACAATCAGCAACACCATCGCCGACCCCATCACCGCCATTGCCGAGACGCGCAGGTGAATGTCGCCCTTGCCCGACGTGTCTTCGAATAGCGGACCCAGCATGGGCAACGTCGGAATCACAGCCGAAAGAACATACGACAGCGCGATACCGATGACGCCTCCCAGCAGCATCAGCAGCATGGTTTCGGCGAGAAATTGAAAGCGAATGTGCCACTTGCGAGCGCCTAACGCGCGCCGCAACCCGATCTCGCGGATGCGCTCGTCCACCGATACCAGCATGATGTTCATCACCCCGACCCCGCCGATACCCAACGTCAGCGCCCCGATAAACATCAATAGGACCTGCAGGCCGATGGTGAGCCCGTCAATGATTGGGCGAAACTCCTCCCGCCCAAACATCTGGATGGCTTTGTCATCGGTCGTAGAAAATCCCTGCCGCTCAGCGATGGCCGCCAGCACCTGGGCCTTGGCCGCTTTCTCGAACTGCGGTGCCACCGGCGTAAACACCATCACCTGCGCGTAACGCGTGTCCCACAGATCACCGGCTGCGGAAAACGGAATGAACACTGATCGGTCGTCGCTGGTGAAATAGTTGGAAAGCTGCAGCTTGCGGTCCATCACGCCGACCACGGTGAAGCGGACACCCGCAACCTCGACCGTTTCTCCGATCGCGTTGCGCCCGCTGAAAAGCTGGTCCTTCACGCGATAGCCGAGGAATATTACGCGGCGGCGCTCGACTTCGTCGCTGGAATTCAGCCAGCGCCCTTCGATCGCGTTCTCGTTGCGCATTTCGCCATACTCGGGGCACACGCCGCGGGTAGCGGTATTGACCAGGCGATCGCCAAAGGCGATGGGCAGCCACTTCACCGTCTCGAGACAGGCGTGTTTCACCATGTTAGCTTCACTGCGGACCGCTTCCAGGTCCGCTAGTTCGAACTTCACCTTCTTCCCGGCTCGCTGACCGCCGGGCTGCTCACTGGTCTGCGCTGGCCACGCGATGACGGTGCTCTTGCCGAACGCATTGAAGGCGTTTACCAAAACCGTCCGAAAGCCGCTGCCATAGGCGATGAGCAGCGTTACTGCCACGATGCCCCACACGATGCCGAGCATGGTAAGCAGACTTCGAGTGCGGCTGCGTGCCAGCGCCGTCCAGGATTCCCGCAGGATTTCCCTCATCATGCTAAGCATCAGCCACCCGCCTCGTAGCGCAAAGCCTCGATAGGATCGATGGAAGCCGCTCGGCGCGCCGGATACATCGCGGCCAGGATGGCGATCAGTCCCAGCAACCCGACCGACAACAGTCCTGACTGCCACGTCGGCAGCAAGCCTGCGAAGAACTCCGGCATGGGCAATAGGTTAAACAGCTCGCAAAATCCGAAGGAAATTCCGATGCCGAGACCTCCGCTTACGAAAACTACAATGAGGGTCTCGACAAAGAACTGCATCATGATGTTGTGCGACTGCGCTCCGACGGCCTTGCGCACTCCGATCTCGCGCGTGCGTTCGCGTACCGCCACCAGCATGACGTTCATCACACCCAGTCCGCCGAGAAACAGCGTTGTGAGCCCGACTGCCCCCAGGAAATACTTCATGCCGTCGGTCATGGTTCGGAAAGCCTCGGCTTCTTCAATGGTGTCCCACACGTTAGCAGCTTCCTTGTCGCGGGGATCGAAACCATAAATTCGGCCGAGCGACGCCAACACCTGTCCCTTGCAAGCTTCGTGCTGGGCGACTGACTTGGGCGTAACCAACAAACGATCGAGGCCGTGAGGTTTCGCCGGAGGCTTGTTGGGAAAGTCATTGTGCATGGCGGGATAGGGCACAAAAATCTTGTTCACATCGAAGCCGTCGTAGCTGCTGTCCTGATCCTTGGCTTTCATCACGCCGATGACTTTGTAGGGAATGTCATCCAGATAAACGGTTTCGCCGATGGCATTTCGCCCGGCAAACAGTTGCTTCTTGACCTCGGTGCCGAGAAACGCGACCCGCCTTTCCGCCGCGACGTCGTTCCAGTCGTAAAAACGTCCCTCCCCAACAGCCACGCTGCGAATCTCGGCGAATGCCGGATAGGAGCCGGTGACCTCCTGAGCGCTGGCGTTGAAGTTGCTGTGGATGCGCACATCGCCTTGGCCGACTTCCGGCAGAATCCATTGGCAGTCGGGGCTGTCTTCAGTTAGCGAATTGACGTCGGTATCTTCGAACTCGATACGTCGTCCGGCCCGAGTTCCGCCTGCCTGCATGCTGGTGCGCCCGGCGAAGATGATCATCAGGTCGCGCCCGAAATTCTGCGAGACCTTGGCCTGGCCAACGCGCAAGCCTTCGCCCGCAGCGACCATCAGCACGATAGAGATCACGCCCCAGGCAATACCGAACATGGTCAGCGCGGTGCGCAGTTTGTGTGCCCAGAGCGTTTGGAATACATCGCGGATGAGGTCGCGGAGAACCATGAGAGCCTAATCCCGCAACTTGCATGCGGGTGCGCTAGCTGGTTATACGCAGGGAACCTGGGTATGGTTCAGGGAAAGAGGGTTGAAGCTGCTCTGAGCGTGCCGCCGGGTTGAAACTCGGCTTCGCAGGGCCTTCAGGGCTGGGCTTTGACAACACCACCAGCGCTGGGAGCGTTTCATGCGCCGATTTTTCCGCCCAGCATCCTTCCCACATTTACAATCTCCTCGCCATGACAAAGCGCAGCGGTATGTTACGCCCGGTATCCTACCCCTTAGTTTCGAAGTCAATTTTCTATGGCCTTTTTTTTGTGACTTGCCTGCTCGTGGCGCTCGCTTCCCTTCTCGCGCGCGCTCAGGATTCGCATCCCCCGAGAGAACCGTCGGCCACCACCCCCGATCTCTACAATCCTGTCGCCGATCCCAAAGCAATCGTCACTGCTGGCAATGCGCGCTTCACCGTGCTGACACCCCAACTGATCCGCATGGAATGGGCCGCAGATGGAAAATTCGAGGATCATGCCTCGTTGGTTTTCCTGAACCGCAACCTCCCGGTACCGAAGTTCGGCGCGGATAGGGACAACCTTGGAGCGGTAAACATTAAGACCGAGGCCTTGGATTTGACCTATAACGGTCATGGCAAATTCACTGCCGAAAATCTCACGATCGCTTTTACGCTGAACGGAACGAAAGTCACGTGGCATCCCGGAATGCCTGACACCGGCAACCTGATGGGCACCACGCGCACGCTCGATGGAGCCCTCGGCGGCAAGACCAAGGAGCCTATCGAGCCGGGTCTGATTTCGCGCAATGGTTGGACGCTGGTTGACGACTCCACGCGCCCGCTGTTCGATTCTGCTGACTTCAGCTTCGTCAACGGCGAGAACAGCCCGTGGCCCTGGGTCATGGAACGGCCCGCCGGCGATCGCCAGGATTGGTACTTCTTCGGTTATGGTCACGACTACAAGCAGGCACTCGGCGATTTTATTCTGGTTGCCGGGCGCATCCCGCTGCCGCCGCGCTTCGCCTTCGGCGCGTGGTGGTCACGCTACTGGGCCTACTCCGATCAGGAACTCGATGACTTGGTGCGTGGTTTTCGCCAGAACGACGTTCCCCTCGATGTTTTCGTCATCGACATGGACTGGCATCTGACATTCGGTCCGAGCGGTGCGGGCAAGCATCCCCTCGATCAGTCCGGCCACACCATGGGTTGGAGCGGATACAGTTGGAATAGGCTGCTATTTCCCGATCCTGAGCAATTCCTGGCGCATCTTCACGAAGACGGCTTGAAGGTCACACTCAACATGCATCCTGCATCGGGTGTGCAGCCGTGGGAAGACGCCTATCCTGAGATGGCGCGCGCGATGGGCATTGATCCCGCCACCAAGAAGTATGTGCCCTTTGACATCACCAACAAGAAATTCGCCATCAACTATCTTGACCTGCTGCATCATCCGCTGGAAAAAGAGGGCATCGATTTCTGGTGGCTCGACTGGCAACAGGAGCCCAACACGAAGACTCCGGGTATTAACCCGACATGGTGGCTCAACTACGTTCACTTCTCCGATCAGGCCCGCGAGGGCAAGCGGCCTCTGCTCTTCCATCGTTGGGGCGGGTTGGGCAATCATCGCTACCAGATCGGCTTTTCAGGCGACACCATTTCGGTGTGGGAATCGCTGGCATTTCAGCCTTGGTTCACCGCGACCGCCGCTAACGTCGGCTACGCCTATTGGAGTCACGACATCGGCGGACACATGCCGGGCGTGGTCGAGCCCGAACTGTACACGCGCTGGCTGCAATTCGGAGCTTTCAGTCCCATCCTCCGAACCCACACTACCAAGAACCCTGACGCGGAACGTCGCATCTGGGCCTATCCCGAGCCTTACGCGGATATCATGCGGGGTATCTATCATCTGCGCTACGCACTGCTGCCCTACATCTACACCGAGGCACGCAGCACCTACGACACTGGTGTCGCCTTCCTGCATCCGCTCTACTACGACTGGCCCGAGGCCAATGAGGCTTACACCAACAAGAATGAATACATCTTCGGCGAGGACATGATTGTCAGTCCGATCGTCGCGCCTGGAGATAAGATCACCGGTCTCGCCGGCGAATCGGTATGGCTGCCGCCGGGCGACTGGATCGAATGGCAGACTGGTACGCATTTCCACGGACCGGCCACAGTCCAGCGGAATTTTTCCATCTCGCAGATTCCGGTTTACGTGCGCGCCGGCGCCATCGTTCCCGAAGCTCCTCCCATGCAGTACTCGAATCAAAAGCCGCTCGATCCACTCATCGTGAACCTCTTTTCGCTCGCCGAGGGACAGCGCTCTACTTACACCCTTTACGAAGACGCTGGAGACTCGCGCGCGTACCAGCAAAATGCGGACGCGCGAACCGAGATCAGTGCGGCAGAAAAGGGAGGCGAACTAACCATCGAAATCGCCGCCGCGAAAGGCACATATCAAGGAATGCCTGCCACCAGAGCCTACGAAATTCGTCTGCCCGCGGATTGGCCGCCCGCGCTGGTTAAGGTGAACCAACAATTCCTAACGTACACGCCACAAAAAGGCACCGCCGGTTGGCGCTTTGAAGGCAACACCCTGACGACCGTGATTAGCGTACCCACAATCTCAGTGTCCCAATCGGTAACGGTCCATGTCACCCGGTCGCCGGCGCTCATTTCGCGCCGCTCGGAACTCGATGGATTCGCGGGAGCAATGACCCGCCTGCGCCAGGCCTACGACGCCCTCAATCAGACGTGGCCTATCGCGTGGTCCCCCGATGATCTCATCGATGTGATGCAAACCGGGGACCGCCTCAGCTATTTTCCGCAACGTGCGGGCGAGCTACTTACCCACTATCGCGAAGTGCTGCCCAAAGCAATGGCAAGGGTAAAGGAGATTGAGAAGCCCCCGAGTCAGTCAGATGTCGAGGAATTAGCCAAGAGATTCAAGGTCGATCCAAAATCAGCCTTGGTGAACAAAAAGGTCGCTGACTTCAAGGACCACGTGGCCCAGGCCGAAGCCGCTCTGGGCGACGTTCCGAAGTGAGATACAATGTATCTCAGAGGTTTCAGTATGGCTACGACAATGGTTCACATCCGAGTGGATGAAAAGGTCAAGAAGAAAGCCGCGAAAACACTGGCAGCCATGGGAATGTCTGTCTCCGATGCGGTACGAATCTTGCTGGTTCGCGTAGCCGCGGAAAGCGCACTGCCGTTTGATGTCAGGGTACCCAATGCGACCACTGCGAAGGCTCTGCACGCCGCTAATCGACAAAAGGGAAAGCGGTACCAGTCTGTTGACGCTCTTTTGAAAGACCTGGACCTCTGAGTCTTGCGAAACCTGATTAGTGCGACGTAGTTTCGGCGGGATGTGAAGCTCGCCGAAAGACGCGGCAAAGACATGGCAAAGCTGCGCGAGTTACTCGTGCTTCTGGCTGCTGGTACTCCGTTACCTGCACGCTATAAAGACCACTCGCTCGGTGGAGAGTGGCAACACTTCCGAGACTGCCACATTGAACCCGATTGGCTACTGATCTACAAGATTGACGGCGACGACCTGTACCTTGTTCGTACCGGAACTCATTCCGATCTGTTCTAGACCGTGCATGCTGGCCCCCGCTTTCTTGATCTCCCGCACAGAATCCCCGATTTTGCCCTCCGGTCTTGGAGTCCCAGTTCGCCGGAATGCTACGATAGTGGTTTATGTCTGCCCCCGATTCCCTGTTTCTACGCGCCTGTAGACGGCTTCCAGTTGAAATCACTCCGGTATGGTTCATGCGCCAGGCTGGGCGTTACATGCAGGAATACCGCGACATCCGCAAGCACCATTCGCTGGTCGAAATCTGCAAGAAGCCGGAACTCGCCGCCGAAGTGACCATCACCGCCGCCGAATACCTCAAGGTTGACGCTGCCATCATCTTCGCCGACCTGCTTCTGCCTCTCGAGGTGATGGGCTTGCCGTTCCATTTCTCCACGGGAGAAGGCCCGGTGATCGAGAAGCCGCTCCGCACTGCGGACGACGTGAAACTTCTGCGCACCGATCGCGCTGCCGAACTGGGATACGTCGCCGACGCGGTTGCGCTGGTGGTGAAGCATTTCGGCGACATGCTGCCGATTATTGGCTTCTGCGGCGCGCCGTTTACTCTCGCCAGCTACATGGTCGAGGGCGGCGGCTCGCGGCATTATCTGGAAGTGAAGAAGCTGATGTACAACTCACCCGAGGTTTGGGACGAACTTGTGACCAAACTGACGGACGTGCTGGTGGAGTACGCCACTGCGCAAGTGCGTGCGGGCGCCGACGTGTTGCAGATCTTCGACAGTTGGGTTGGTTGCCTGAGCGTGGAAGACTACCGCCGCTATGCGATGCTGCCAACAACGCAGCTCATCCGGCGGTTGCAGCAGGAAACCCACGTGCCCATCATCTACTTTGGCACCGACAGCGCCACCCTGTTGCCGTCCATGGCGGAAACCGGCGCGGAGGTCATCGGCTTGGATTGGCGCATTCCCCTCGACGAAGGCTGGCGCACGGTCGGACATACCCGCGCCGTGCAGGGTAACCTTGATCCTGTGCTGCTGTTTGCGTCATGGCCGGAGCTGAAGCGGCGGGCCGAACACATCCTCCGACTCGCCGACGGCCGGCCCGGGCACATCTTCAATCTCGGGCATGGCATTTTGCCGCACACGCCGGTCTCGAACGTTAAGGACCTGGCTCAATTTGTGCATGAGTTCAGCTTGACAGCGGCGAGGTCGGAATGAGCCAGCCGGCGGTACTGCTCATCGCCCACGGCAGTCCGGAGCGGGTGGAAGACGTTCCCGAGTTCCTGCAAAATATTTCGCGCGGCCGGCCCATGCCGGAGGCGGTAGTACGCGAGGTACAGCATCGATACTCGTTGATTGGCAGCTCGCCGCTAACCAAAATCACCCGCCAACAGGCCGATGGGGTGTCACGCGAATTGGGGCTGCCGGTGTATGTCGGTATGCGCAACTGGCATCCGTTTATCGCCGACACGTTGCAGCAGATGGCTGCCGATGGCGTTACCAGCGTGGTTGCGATTTGCCTCGCTCCCCACAATTCACGCACTAGCGTCGGGCTTTATAAAGAAGTCCTGTTCGGGCACGACCCTAAGTTCGCAATCGATTTTGTGGAGGAGTGGCACGATCATCCGTTGCTGATTGCAGCCTTCGCCGAGAAGCTGCGCGCCGGTTGGACGAAAGCTTGCGCCGAGCATGGATCGCCAGTTGCCGGAATTGTTCACTGCGCATAGCGTTCCGCAGCGCACTGTCGCCGAGGGGGATCCCTTACGAGACGCAGACACGCGAGACCGCGGCGCTGGTTGCGTGCACAGGTGCCTGAAATTGGCGCCTGGCGCTTCGCTTTCCAAAGCCAGGGAATGTCGGGTGGCGAATGGTTAGGTCCCACAGTGGAGGACACCATCGTTAGTTTGCGGCAATCGGGCCAGACCGGTGTTTTCGTGCAGCCTATCGGATTCGTTTGCGACCATGTGGAGATCCTGTTCGACATTGATATTTTGTTCCGGCAGTTCGCCAGCGAACGTGGCATGAAGCTATATCGCGCTGAATCGTTGAACGATTCGCCGATGTTCGTGAAGGCGGTCGCCGACTCGCGCGGAGCCGGCTCGGCGTCGCCGCTACCGCGGATTCGCTAAAGAAAACCGAATGAAGCGTATTGCCATTATCGGCGGAGGCATTTCCGGGCTGAGTGCCGCCTTCTATCTGCAGAAGGCGCGCGCTGCCGGAGCTGACCTGGAATACGTTCTCTTCGAAAGCGGCCAACGGCTGGGCGGCTCGATGTATTCCGACCGCATAGAAGGCTGCCTCGTGGAAGCCGGGCCGGATTCTTTCCTCACCGAAAAACCTTGGGCGCTCGCACTGTGCAAGGACCTTGGCATCGCCGATCAGCTGATCGGTTCCAACGACGCACAGCGCAAAACCTACATCGTGGTCAACGGTCGCCTGGTGGTTATGCCCGACGGGCTTATGTTCATGGTGCCCACTCAACTGGTCCCGACCGCGCTCTCGTCCCTGTTCTCCTGGAGCACCAAGCTCCGCATGGCGCGCGAGCTGTTGCACCCGCCGCGGCCGATGCAGACCGACGAAACCGTAGCGCAACTGGTGGAACGTCACTTTGGGGCCGAGGTGGTTGACCGCCTCGCCGATCCGCTGCTGTCGGGCGTTTATGGCGGAGACGCAGGGAAACTCAGCGCGCGCGCGGTCTTGCCGCGTTTCGTCGAGATGGAAGAAAAGTACGGTAGCCTCAGCCGGGCCATGTTGGCGGCGCACAAGAAGATGATGGCCACGCGCAAAGAGCCGCCGCGTCCGTTATTTACGTCTTTGCAAGACGGTATGCAACAGATGGTTGATACCGTCGCGGCTCGCCTGGACCCCGAAGCCATCCGCTTGCGCACGCATATTCTCCGCGTTTATCCCGAGGATTCCGGGTGGCGCGTGTCGATTGAGATGAATGGTGAGGAACGCTTCGATGCCGTCTTGATAGCAACTCCTGCCAATGTTGCGGGAACTTTGCTGGACGGCGTGGATCGCGACTTCGCGCGAAATCTCCTCGACATCACCTACAGCTCATCCGTCACCGTCACCCTCGGTTACTACATGGACCAACTGAAAGTTCTTCCGCCAGGATTCGGTTTTCTGGTGCCGCGCAGCGAAGGCACGCGCATGCTGGCCTGCACCTTCGTCCATAACAAGTTTCCGCATCGCGCTCCCGAGGGCAAAGGCATCCTGCGCTGCTTCCTGGGAGGCGCGCGCGATGAAGCCGTCCTCGCTCTCACTGATGAACAGATTCTGGAGACCGTCCACCGCGAACTCAAAGACATTTTGAAACTGGATGCCCGCCCGATCTTCGCGCGCGTGTACCGATGGCGCGGGGCCATGGCTCAGTACGAGCCCGGGCACATCGCGCGAGTGGAGAGCATTGAGAAGCGGGTAGCGGAAATTCCCGGCCTGGCCCTCGCCGGCAATGCTTATCACGGTATCGGCGTGCCCGACTGCATTCGCTCCGGCATGGAAGCGGCGAATTCTTTAGCGCAGGTTCCTGTCGAGTCGTTGTCCTCGCAATTGCGATAAGGCGCCTTCCCTCATCGGAACTCTACTCCGCATGTCACCCTCTCCCCTGCCCGTCGTCACTGACAAGCTGCGATTGCAAAGCCTATCGTGAAGATAGTCACCTGCCTCGACTGACAGGTTACGGAGGTGACGCAATGACGGTTATCGCCATAACCATTTACTGCGTTCTGGTTGCGATATTGCTCTTCGGTGTAACTTTCCATCACGAATGGCTCAACGAAAAGCTCAGGAAGAAGAAAGGCTGACAAAGGGAAAATCCTTTCGAGTAAGGTCACAGTGGGCCTAGTTTAGGATGTTCATGGGACAGCCGCTCGACTGAGGGCGTCTCGCGAACATCGGGAGAGGACTCTGCATGGCAGATGTGCGGCGAGGACTGATTATTGTGAACACCGGTCCCGGTAAGGGCAAGACCACGGCGGCCATGGGCACGGCTTTGCGCGCGGTCGGCAACGGCATGCGGGTGCTGATGCTGCAATTTCTCAAGGGCTCATGGCACTACGGCGAACTCGACGCGGTTAAGGCCTTCGGCGACAACTTCATCATGAAGCAGATGGGGCGCGGCTTCGTGAAGGTCGGTGGTGCCGAGACCGATCCCGAAGACGTTCGCCTGGTGGAAGAGGCTTGGGCTGAAGCAGAGAAAGAAATACTCTCCGGCCAGTGGGACCTCGTTGTCCTCGATGAGATCAACTACGCCATCACCTACAAGATGCTTGACCCCCAGAAGGTCGTCGAGACGCTGAAGAAGAAACCCGAGATGGTGCATGTCATCCTCACCGGGCGGAATGCGCATCCCGACATTATCGCGATCGCCGACACCGTAACCGAGATGAAAGAAGTGAAGCACGCCTACACAAAGGGATCGAAGCGCAGCGCGGCATTGAGTATTAGCAGCGGGATGGAAGCTGGAAAGTGGATCGGGCTGCGGTGACGCCGAGGGGGACAGTGAGGCCTAGTCAACCGCCGCAGTCTTCATTCGGTCAAGGGATCGATCACCTCGACAAAGGGAAACCGATGGAAGTCGGTGTCCCGGGTGCAAATTCGCCGAATGCCGTGTTCGCGCATGAGGATTGCGGTGTGGGAGTCATGCAGGAGGTTGCCGGCCAGATGGGGAAGTTCGGCAAAGACTTGTCCGGCCACCTCGGCGTGCCGTGAGGTGGGGATAAGGACACCCATTCCCGGCGAGTCGAGCAGGTTCGAAACGAATTCCCATGATTGCTGCACGCTGCATGGCCGTCTCATCACCCGCGGATGAGTGGTCACTCGCAGAAACTCGTAGAGGACCGGCCAACTGGTATACCAGGCCTCTGGCCTGCGCCGTTGGCGCTCAAGCCAGGAGCGCGCCGCGGTATGGAATGGAGAATCAGCGTCGGCAGCATAAACCAGGACATTGGTATCGACGATGACCAATGCCTACCTGCCTTCCATCGCCTGGTACAACGCGTCCCGATCGGCAATATCAACCAGGGCGCCGCCGCTGTGGAAGACCGGCAAGGGCGGTAAATCGGCGGTCTTCTTCTGCGCCCGGAACAGGTTACGTAATGCCGTCTCCACCAGTTCCGACATGGTCCGCCCTTGCCGGGCGGCCTCGCGCTTGAGCTGGGCCATGACGGTGTCGTCAACGTTGAGGGTAGTCTTCATATGGGAAACCATATCACTGATATGGATAGATGGTCAACGTTGACGCACCCGGCCGCTCGACGTGGGGGACTAACCCAGGTAGCGCCCGAAGAGGGGGCGCAAACCCGGGCCACCAGCCGCTTCACGACCTAAATGTCGTTTTTCGCGCGACAAAGGCACCAGAGAGATAACGCTAGAACGTTCTTGCGTCCTCGTAATACACTGTCCAATGGGAACAGCCACAATGCCGACTGACCTCCACCCTGCCGATATTCAGCAAGCTTATTTTGAGTATCGTGCGAGTTTCAAAACCTCGCTGGCTACCCTTTTTTACGGTGGTCGGCAAGGCGAAGTCATCGCGGTCGTTCACAAAGCGCTTTCACCCTGGGGCGTGGGGCTGGAGAATATCTTTTGGAACCAAGCGGCAAAGAATCTTGGTGAGGTTCAGCTGACGTTCGGCGTGCCATTGTTATTCGCCAGTATCCAGTTGAGTCTAAGTGGCTTAACAATGAATGCGCTTAACCCAGATTGGTCACGCGCACCGCAGTTCATCTCTTTGTTTCAAGCTGGAGTGGAGGCCGTGACCTTGGGCCTCGGACAGGAGCTTCAGTCGCAGCAAACAACTTTGGGATTTCATGTTAAACCTGGCGCGATTCCATTTCGCACAATTCTCGAGCAGTTTGTGAACGCCCGCCTCTTGGACGGTGAGAATGCCGAGATGCTTGGGGTTTCGGTCTACCATCGTGATTTCACTTATGTAATCGACAAATCGGTCGTGATTCCCAACGGCGTGTTCATCAGGTTAATTCGGCTCTTCTCCGCGTCGGCGACTTTTGAAGGAATGGCCGCTACAATTTACAAAGAGGAAGAAGCCCTGTTGCAGCGTTTGGGTTTCAAACTGCCATGACATTGCAAGGACAACTCTCACAGTCCCAACAGCCGCCGGCGTTTTTCGAGATGGCCGGGATGCTCGGTCCATCGTCAGATCCGGGGATCGGGTTGCTGTGGAACGAGGCTATACAGACTCCGGTTAGAATCTCTGACCCGCATGATCTTTTAGCGGAATACAAGAGGTTGTTTGCATCGGCCCAACCGAGTTTGAGACTCGCACTCCTAAAAAAACAGAGATTCACGCCCGCAGAGCGTGCGCAGCGCACCGTAGCGTCCCTTGCAGCATTAAATGCCCCACAGCCAACCAGTCTCACTCTTGGGCAGTGGAAAGAGATAGTCGAAGAAATTGAGGATGAAGACTGACCAATGCCCGCTCTAGACTCAGTCCCAAACGGGAGTGACGTACTCATTGATGCAAACATCTTCATCTACGGCCTGACCGCCAAATCAACTCAATGCAGAACTCTTCTTGAGCGGTGCTCAAGAGAAGAGGTCATCGGCTCTACGTTGTTTGAAGTTGTGGATGAAGCAACGCACAGATTCATGATCGGTGAAGCACAACACAAGGGCCTGTTTACTGCCACTGAAAAGGGGGCAAAATATCTGGCAAAGCACCCCGATCAAGTCAAGATGCTTTCTGCCTATTGGGTAAATACAGTCAGACTGCTAACACTCAACATTTTGCTCTTGCCCATGGAGGAAGGGATTGTGAAAAGGGCGCAACTCGAGCGAGTCAACGCGGGCCTCCTTACAAACGACTCCCTCATCGTTGCGGCAATGAGAGAGTACGGCATCTCTCTGATTGCAACAAACGACCGACTGTTTGACACAGTGGCCGGCATTTCCGTTTTCTCCCCAACTGATGTGGTCGTTTGAGCCCAGACTTACGTACAGGTTGCGAAGTTGGCGTGCCTCGATTTTACGTACCAACCCGGATGATAGTCTCCGGATCGTTTCCCTTTATTTGTTGGCAAGTTGAGGTGGCTCGCCCGGAGGCAGGGCCGCTGCCTTACCCTCGATGAGCGACTTCACCCGCTCCACGAACGCCTCCGCCTTCACTGACCCTTCGGCCTTCTCCTGCCCGCGCACGCGCACGTTGACCTCGCCGGCCTCCATCTCTTTGTCGCCAACGACGAGTTGGAACGGCACCTTCTGCATGGCGTGCTCGCGGATTTTGGCGTTCATCTTCTCGTTGCGCGTATCAACGTGGACGCGAACGCCGGCGGCCTTCAGCTTCTCGCCGACTTCATTCGCGTACCCGTGGTGCTTCTCGCCGATGGGAATCACGACCACCTGCGTGGGCGAGAGCCATACGGGGAACGCGCCAGCATAGTGCTCGATGAGCACTCCGAAGAAGCGCTCGATTGAGCCGTAGAGCGCGCGATGCACCATCAGCGGCTGATGCCGCTTGCCGTCCTCGCCGACGTACTCCAGGTCGAAGCGCTGCGGCAGGTTCCAGTCGAACTGTATCGTGCAGAGCTGCCACAGGCGGCCGATCGCATCCACTAACTTGATATCGATCTTGGGGCCGTAAAACGCCGCTTCGCCGGGAATCAGCTTGTAGGGAATGCCGCGGCGCTCCAGCACGTTCTTCAGCGAAGCTTCGGACGACTGCCACTGCTCTTCGCTGCCGATGAAGGTCTTGCGATCGTTAGGGTCCCACGTCGACAGCTCCACCTGGTACTGATCGAAGCCGTAGGTCTTCAGCACCGCCAGCGCGAAGTCGACGCAGCCGTTGACCTCGTCCTCAATCTGCTCCGGCGTGCAGAAGATGTGCGCGTCGTCCTGGGTGAAGCCGCGCACGCGCAGCAGGCCGTGCATCACGCCCGAGCGCTCGTAGCGATAAACCGTGCCCATCTCGCCCAGCCGCACCGGCAGATCGCGATACGACTTCAGGCTGTCGCGATAGATCAGGATGTGGAACGGACAGTTCATCGGCTTCATGCGATAGTTCGCGTCGTCCAGTTCCATCGGGGTGAACATGTTCTGTGCGTAGTAGCCTTCGTGGCCGCTGGTCTTCCACAGATCGACGCGCGCCACGTGCGGGGTGTTCACCAACGAGTAGCCGCGCCTGAGGTACTCTTCGCGCATCCAGTCTTCCATCTCCTTGCGGATGAGGCCGCCCTTGGGATGCCAGAAGATCAGTCCCGGCCCTGCCAGCTCCTGAATGGAGAACAAGTCGAGCTGCTTGCCTAGCACGCGATGATCGCGCTTCTTCGCTTCCTCGATCTTGTGCAGATATTCGTCGAGATCCTTCTTGGAGAAGAATGACGTGCCGTAGATGCGCTGCAGTTGCGGATTCTTCTCGTCGCCCAGCCAATACGCGCCGGCGATGTTGAGCAGCTTGAACGCCTTGATGCGGCCGGTGGACGGAATGTGCGGCCCACGGCAGAAGTCGGTGAACTTGCCGGTCTTGTAGATGGAGATCTTCTCGTCGGGCGTGGTGAATTGCTCGATGAAATGGCACTTCATGAAGTCGCCTTCCGACTTGAAGCGCTCCAGACCCTCGGTGCGCGGCAAGAATTCGCGTGCATACGGCAGGTCCTGCTTCACCAGTTCCTGCATTTTCTTCTCAATCGCCTCGAGGTCTTCGGGCGTAAACGGTTTCTCGCGATGGAAGTCGTAGAAGAAACCGCTCTCAGTCGCAGGCCCATGACCAAGCTTGGTCTCGGGAAATAACTCAAGCACCGCCGCAGCCATCAGGTGCGCAGAAGAATGGCGATACACTTCCAGCGCTTCAGGATCGCGGTCGGTGAGCAGGCGCAGTTCGACGTCCTGTTCCAGGGGTCGCGTGAGGTCGATGAGCTGCGCGTCGTTCTTGGTAGGCTCAGCCGCCGGAGATGCGGCTTCGCCCACCGGCAGGTGTCCGTTACCACCGCCGCCGTTAGGTGACAGCGGCTTGATTTGCGCCGCCAGCGCTGCATCCGCCAGTCGCGGGCTGATGCCCTTGGCAATGTCGAGTGCTGAGGTTCCGCGCGGCACATCTTTGATGCTGCCGTCGGGTAGTTTCACATGAATATTTTCGGCCATGATGATGACACCTATATGCAGCATTCGCGCTGCGGTAGCAAACTTTTGAGTTTATCGGAGCGCAGAGGGCAGGGCAATCGCGCGAGGCATTACAGAGATGTTCGTTGGCGGCGAGCGCGCACTTCCAGCACCAGCGCGCCCAGGAAGGCGGCCGAGCCGATCACGATGGCAGCGGGGATGGCGACGTGTTTGTAGGCGTTGGCCATATCAACCTGTGTCCCTCTTATGATGCCATAAATCACGGTGCCGACGATACCGCAAAACAGCCCCGCGCCCATGCCCGCTGCGGTAAACAGCAGCGTGGTAAACAGCACCCGCACCGTGGACGTGAATACGATCGATACCGCGGTGCGTTGTGGGTGCGAAGCGTAGCTGGGCATCTTGTCTTAGGGTACATCATGGCGCCATCTGGATATCGCGCAGGTGACTCAGGGTGCATGGTCGCCAGGTTGACCGTCGCCGTCGAGACCGGTGGCGATTTGGGACGTGATCTCTCGTCTGGCTTTGTCGAGCTCCGCCTTCGCGCGAGCAATCTGTTGCAGAATCACGTTCATGCGCTTCGGGCCCAGGACTACAAATCCGAGGGCGCCGAAGAGCAGCATCTCCGTACCAAAACCTGCCATTGCTGCCTCCACTATGGAGTTGTTGCTGTAGCCGGGTGACGATTTTCGGTTCAGCTCTGCTCATCGCCGGTTGCAGTTTTATCTGCCGATTCGTCGCTACCGTTGATGGCCGACTTGAAGCCGCGAATGCCATCACCGATTCCTTTGCCCAACTCTGGAAGTTTTTTGGGGCCAAACACGAGCAGGGCGATTCCCAGAATTACGAGCAGATGCATGGGTTGAAAAATTCCTTCAAACATTGGTGCGCCTCGTTACGAATCGTTCTAAAGATCAGGTGTTGCAATAAGTCGGGCGCTGCGCTGTGGTTGCAGGCACAGCGCCCTTAGTTGGACTGGAGAAGCAAGTTTGCAACTCCTCGCCCTTAGCCCTCGCGCTTGGCTTTATCTGCGTCTGCCGCCAAATCACGGAGAAGCTGAAAGAAGCCTTTTGACTGGCCGATGAAGAGTCCGTCTGCCGTGAGAGCTTTAAGCGCCCCCATCGCGGCTCCCTGGGTCGCAGTTGGGCGAATGATCGAAACCGCCGGGAACTTCTTACTGAGAAACACCGTCGGTTCTGGCATGATCAGGTTCGTCTGGAAGTCCTCCCCGCCGAACGGAGGAGAGTTCAGGTCCGGGAAGGTCACCTTCACGCCCGTGACCGGATCCACCACGTCCGTCAACGGTGGCGCATTGCCGGCTTTGTCTTGCCAGGTTTGAAAGTGTGCGATTTCGGTTCCGCCAATGGCTAAGACGATCCGCAGCACTTCCGCACTGGTCACCCGTTGCGCCAGCATGGGATACAGGCTGGTTCCGCCTTGCTCGATGAAGGCAAAGTGGAAGCCCGCCGTGTTAACGATCGCCTGAAAGAAGTCGGAGAAGTTGGCGTCGTTGTCGGTCCGAGGGATCGCCGGGTGCTGCCCCACCGCGAGGGTGGGAATCGCCTGCGGAAACGTGTCGCCGAAGTCGGGGTTCCCGGTGCGGCTGCGGTAGCGGGTCCACCAGCTGGTGTCCACCGTAAGCTGCATCAGGTTGGTGAGCCGGCCGAATTGGTTGGCGCCCGTGGCTTTGCTGCTGGGTAAGGTGCGGAACTGGTCCAGACTGACCGTATCCGCGCCCTTCGACTCCAGATACTTGTTGATAAAGACCTCGTGGGTCAATTCGTCTTCGGTGTTGTCATGGATGTACTGTGACATATCACTGTCGAGCGGTAACAGGTCCTGCATGTACAGAGAGTTTCCTCCCGTGGGTTGCGAAGGATAACCGGGAATCAACTGGCTAGCGAGCTTAGAAACTTCGTCGTCCTGTACGCCGCCCAGCTCCTGGTACTGTAGCCACAAGTCGGACTCGATGATTTCGGCCGCCGCCAGGAACCGCAGGATCGCGGCGTCGCCTTTTGTCAGGCTGACGTTTTTCTCCTCAGCTCCGAGGGCGGCCGGCAAAAGCGCTCCGGCGGAAAGGGCTACGCCGGCCACGCCCATGCCCTTGAGGAACGAGCGCCGCTGGACGTCGCGACTGGATTGAGATTCAACTTCTTCTCCCGTGGTTGGGGAAGACAACAACGTTGCAAAAAGATCTTTTCCTGCCATACTGCACACTCCCATCAAAATTGATCTCGGCGAGCAACTCCAATGGGTTGCTGGCACCGACGTAACTCAGGCTACGGCGGTTGATTTCCGCCTGTGTCATTGATCCGTCAGGAAAATGCAAAAGGATTGTTTATTCTGGCATGGGTTTTGAGCTCCAGACACATTGCAGATTTCTGGCGCGTGTTTCCATAATGCTTAGGTATCTATCGTATTGTGGTTTCAAGTAATTAGAAGGTTGTCGGTGTGCTGGAACTGCGGGAAGTATTGGCTTCCATTTGTGTCGGCTACGTGAACAGATTCACCTGTATGTGAACTTGGTTTTTCTTGAACCCAGGCAGACCCTGTCTCCGCACCGTAGATTCAGTCCCGAACAAATCTCCGAGAGAGATTATGTGCGGCGCCGGGCACGACGTCAGCAGACAATGGTTGCGTTACAATCAAACCTTCATGTCCTCGACCTCCCAGGCCGTAACCCGAACTCCGGCAGAGGTCGTGCGCATGGCGCCCGTGTCGCAGGCGGCCAACGGCATCTGCTACTCGGTCATGGGAGAGATTACGACTGCGGTCGCCGACCTTGAGCGCATGGTCAACGCCGTACCCCGTACCATCGCCGCGGCGCTTGATCGCAAGGCGTACTACTTCGTCCCCCTCACGCTGAACATGGGCGACGACACGATGATCGCCGACCGCTATGATGTGCAGCTTTCCGACAGCGCCGTCTGCCATCGCAACCAGACTCTAGGCGATTCGCAGTGCGTGTTCATCTCGACCCGCCTGATGGAGGATAGTTTCGCTATTGCCTTCGAGTTCTTCATCAACGTCGGACACAATTTTGTGGAGCGCATCGGCGTTTCGCAGGAGTTTGCCGACCTGGTGTGGAAACAGGTCGATGAGAAAGCCCGCGGCGAGACCTCACTCGACGCCTATGAGTTGCGTAAGGTTGCAACCACGGCTGGCTCTGAGGCCGAGAAAGCCAAGCACGAATACCTGCTGGCTGCCTTCGCCGACGCGATCGCCGTGTACACGTTGTCACTGTATCTGGATGTGGACTACCAGGATCTCCGCGAACGCGATTATCCTTTGCTGGCTCCCAACGCCCTGGCCGAGCGTCTGCGCAAGATCAACGAACTCTTCCCGGCCAATCCAGGATTCGAGTTTGCCGTGTATCACCGGAGAAGGCAGTAGTAGGCTGTTCGCCGTTCGCCGTTCGCTCTTCGCTTTTCGCCAGAAGCTGCACCCGCAGATCGCGTCCAACAGGACCCGGGAGCGGTACGGTGAAAATTCAGATCAACCCATTTGGTGGAAAGGAACAAAAAAACTCTGTGTCCTTTGTGTCACTGTGGTGAAATGGTTTTTCGAAGAGGCGGCGTATACACCGCCATCGTTCGCACACCCTTCGCATCCTATACAATCGAGCTTCCAATCATGAACCGGATGATCCTTGCCAACCTGGTACATCGCCCGTTTCGCACCATCATCAGCGTGGTCGCGGTGGCGGTCGAGGTAACACTCATACTGCTGATCGTCGGCATCATGCTCGGGATGCTGAATGACAGCAAGACCCGGCAAGCCGGCATTGGTGCCGACATCATGGTCCAGCCGCCCGGCTCCTCGTTGCTGATGGGCGTCAGCGGTGCACCCGTCTCCGTAAAAGTTGCCGACAAACTACGCAAGCTGCCGCACGTAGTTGCCGTAACTCCCGTGGTGACTCAAATCACGACTGCGGGTAATGTGGAGGTCCTGGACGGTATCGATCTGCCATCGTTTGACGCCGTGAGTGGAGGCTTCCGCTACCTTTCGGGCGGGCCGTTCCAGCAACCGTACGACATGATCATCGACGATCTCGAAGCGGGTTCGAAACACCGCAAGGTAGGCGACACGGTCGAAGCATTGAATCATCAGTTCCGTATCTGCGGCATCGTCGAGCATGGCAAGGGCGCGCGCAAGTATGTCCCCATGGCGACCCTGCAGGACCTGATTGGCGCCGTCGGGAAGGCTTCCATCTTCTACGTCAAACTCGACAATCCCAATAATGCCGACGAAGTTGTGCGCATGATCAAGAGCATCCCCGGTATGCAGCAATACGGTGTGCATTCGCTGAAGGAATACCTCAGCCTTATGACTTCTGCCAGCATTCCCGGTCTCACGACTGTCATCGATGTCGTTATTGGCATTGCGATGATCATCGGATTCATTGTTATCTTCCAGGCGATGTACGCCGCGGTGATGGAGCGTACGCGCGAGATTGGCATCCTGAAATCGCTAGGCGCCGGCAAGCTCTACATCGTGAACGTCGTGCTGCGGGAGACCCTGCTGATCGCGATTGGCGGTGTCATTCTGGGTATAGCCATCAGCTACGCAGCGAGGGTGGGCTTGCGTGCCAAGTTCCAGACTCTCCCTGTGCTTATTACCTACGCCTGGCTAGTGAAGGCTGCGATCATCGCGCTGATCGGATCACTTCTAGGAGCGTTGTATCCTGCGATGAAGGCCGCGCAAAAGGATCCGATTGACGCGTTAGCGTACGAATAGATCAGCCAGCATGCACGGCGTCAGCCGACTATACGGTGCTACACCAAGTTCTTATGCCCGTGTGCGCTGCAACCTGCGGCGAGCCGCCTTGCATGCTGGTTTCCAGCGTACTAAGCAACGCCTCGTAGTTCTCGCTAGGGCCAAAACCTACCATGTTCTAAGCCCAATCCCCCTTTGCATCGTGCTAACGGGCGCATAGTCTCGAACAGGTAAGACCAACCTGTTTCAGTTTTCAGGAGGATAAGTTTTGAATTATGTACTTCAGATCGTAGCGCTCGTATGCGTGTTGACAACGTTCTCTGTGGCCACGGTCACTGACACCATGATCCAGGCGATGTCTGGCTGGCAAACGTGCAGCAGTTGTGCAGGGAGTGGCTCAACACCGCACTCCATGACGCAGCACATCAGTCATCCTTCCATGACGGGAAATTCCACCCAATACTGGCTCGGCGGTGGCTCGCCTTACCATAATGCCATCTGGTGGAAACAGGTGACACCTGTTCCTGGCGCTTCCCACTTTGTCTACGATCTGTACTTTTACATTCAGAATCCGGGCGCGGCGCAGTCGCTTGAATTCGATGTGAACCAGTCAACTAACAATCGAAAGTTCATCTTCGGCACGCAGTGCGATATCAGGGGTTCCCACCAATGGGATGTTTGGGACACGGCCGGCGGCCGCTGGGTGCGTACCGGCATCGGGTGCTCGGCTCCGCCGGCATACCAGTGGAACCACCTCGTGCTGGAGTTCCAGCGCAACAGTAACCAGACCACTTTTGTCTCAGTCACGCTCAACGGCAATAGGCATTACATCAATCGTACCTTCAATACCTACGGAGTGAGAGCATCTGAGTTGAATACCGCTGTCCAACTCGACGGCGATTACAACCAGCAAGACTATTCCCTCTGGGTCGACAAGATGAAACTCACAGCCTGGTAGTTCCGGCCTTATCCGCACGTCGCAACGGCGCTCCGTCAGGAGCGCCGTCTGTGCCAGAGGTGGATCCCATGAATTTGTTGCTCGCCCACAAATCTGATCATTCACGACCAAAAAAAATATCTGCGACATCAAACGGATATGCCACTCACCATGGAGTGGCATATCTATAACAGGACGAAATGGGTGAGATGAGCGTTGTTAACTGTCGTGCTATCGCGCCTTTCTCTTACGCTCTGCCCAACGTTGTTTCATCATATCGGAAATACGTTTGCGCGAAGCAGCGCTCATGTGGCGGCGTTTGCGTTTTGGTCCAGTAGCGGACTGACCGCTGCCGACTGGTCTTCCCCGGCGACGGGTCTGAGTACCGAGTCCCTCCAATGCACCTATAGCTTTATCGATACGCTCGCGTTCTCTCCTAAGATCCGCCAATATATTCTGAATATCCATGCTCCTCCTTTCAAGCTTTCACATCCGACATAGTGTAGCAGTAAGTTGGCAAAGACGCTGCCTAAGTCAACATTACAGCTTTGCAATCTAGCACCGACGCAATCGTGAGGTGGTAGTCTGCAATAGCACGTAGGTCAGATGTATGTCCTTCTAGCTCAGGCGGTACGACCTTGCTGATGATCGGCATAGATACTGCGACTCAGCCGGCACCTGGTAGTGCAATGGCTATTTTTTTGCTTTCGTATAGGGGGCTCTCTTAAGGGGACAGGGGAGGTCATGATGACACCGGAGAAGAACTTTCACATGACGCCGGAGCAGTTTCGCAAGTATGGACGTGCGACGGTGGATTGGATCGCTGATTATTATGAGCGCATTGAGACTCTACCAGTGCTCTCGCAGGTACAGCCCGGTCAAATCGAACAGTCGCTCCCCGCGGAAGCTCCCGCTGTCGGCGAAAGCTTCGCCGGAATGCTTCGGGATATTGATAAGGTAATTCTGCCCGGAGTTACTCACTGGCAATCACCGAATTTCTTCGCCTATTTTCCTGCTAATGCTTCTGGACCATCGATTCTAGGCGACTTGCTTTCCTCCGCATTGGGCGTGCAAGGAATGTTGTGGGCCACCAGCCCCGCCTGCACAGAGCTAGAATCGCGCGTTCTTGATTGGCTCGTAACCATGCTGGGATTACCCGAAAAATTCGCTTCTTCCGGCAGCGGCGGTGGCGTGATTCAGGATACGGCCTCAAGCGCTTCGCTGTGTGCGATGTTGGCTGCTCGTGAACGTGCGACTAACTATCTCAGTAATCGCCGGGGCTGCAACGGTAAACTCGTTGCCTACACCTCCAACCAGGCCCACTCTTCCATCGAGAAGGCCGCGATGATTGCGGGAATCGGAACTGAGAATCTTCGCTTACTCGAAGTCGACGATAGGTTTGCTATGCGGCCCGAAGCCCTGGCGCGCCAGATTCAGCAGGACCATCATGCGGGTCTTGTACCTTTCTTCGTCTCTGCCACGGTAGGAACGACTTCTTCTAACGCACTCGATCCTTTGGCCGCCATTGGCACGATATGCCGCGAGAATGGCCTCTGGTTTCACGTGGATGCGGCTATGTCGGGTACGGCCGCGCTGTGTCCCGAGTTCCGATATATCCAGGATGGAGTTGAACTTGCTGATAGCTACACGTTTAATCCTCACAAATGGATGTTCACCAACTTCGATTGCAATTGTTTCTATGTTGCCGATCGCAAGGCCCTTATTGACACGCTGAGCGTTCTCCCTGAATACCTCCGCAATCAGGCAACCGAGTCGGGTGCGGTTTTTGACTATCGTGACTGGCACGTTCCTTTGGGCCGGCGCTTTCGCTCACTCAAGTTATGGTTCGTGATTCGGCATTACGGAGTGGAGGGGCTGCAATATCACGTGCGCCGGCACATCGAACTTGCCAGACAATTTGCGGAATGGGTAAAGCAGGACGAACACTTCGAGATTGCCGCTCCAGTGCCTCTGAACCTGGTGTGTTTTCGGCATCGCGGCGGCGATGCGAGCAATCAACTCCTCATGGACCGTCTGAACCGCAGTGGCGACTTATACCTTACCCATACGCGCCTGAATGATCGCTTCACCTTGCGGTTCTGTGTCGGCCAGACACATACTGAGCAACGTCACGTCGAAAACGCCTGGAAGCGCATTCAAGACGAAGCCGGAAAACTCTAAGGCGCGGTCGGCCGCTCTCATCATGGGCGTCTGCGTCACGCTGGATGGTATTGCTGGCTTAGTGGCTGACTGACCACGAGGAAATTGGTTTAGCCGCCGGACGGAAGAGGTTTATTGAGTTGGTACTGTATCGCTTTAGTAGTTCGGCTTATCCCGCGGCGGTTGCGATGCGAAGAAGTCTTGCCGGAAGCGTTGCGCATAACTGTCAATCAGCTCCTGCACCCGTTCTGGATTGGGCGATTTCACGATCAGGCCAGCATGATGCTTCTTATCGTTGAGGCGCCAGACAATTTCCGGATCGTTGTATGCCGAAGTGTCAGGATGCTCCTGCCGCGCCAACGAAATAAGCAGGCCAGCGTTATCACCCCTCGCGACTGGCGGCTTGTAAGGCGCCTTGCCGCCGGCGATCTCAATCTTGGCCCACTCCGCCCAGAGGTTGATCCCCGTCGCCGCCTCCACCAGGTCAGCGATGTGCGCGCCTCCGACGCGAGCTGAAGTCTCCAGGAAATACAACTTGCCATCACGCCCTGCAATGAATTCGCTGTGCGAGACGCCCCGCACTAAGCCAAAGGCCTGCAGAACTTTTTCGTTAAGCTCCAGCAGAGGCCGCTCCTCGTCCGAACCTCGAGGCAAGGTGCGTGTGGTAAAGATGTCGCCCTCGTGCGAGACGTCCATGGGAGGGCGTCCGTACCGGCTGGCGATCGCAAAGAGCAGCTTGCACTGGTAGACGATGGTGTCCACGTGGTAGATGTCGCCGGGCACATATTGTTCGAGCAAGTAATAGGACTGTTGGTCACCCAGGAGTTCCAACGCTGCCCAAAGCTCCTCGGCGCTGGCGACCTTCTTGATGCCCATCGAACCGGCGAGTGAGCGCGGCTTCAGCACCCAGGGAGGCGGCACACGATTCAGAAAATCGCGCAGGCGGGCATAATTCAGGATGTGAATGAATTCCGGTACAGCTAACCCTTCGTCGCGCGCCTTGGTCCGCATGGCGAGCTTGTCTCGAAAGTACCGGGCGGTGGTGTCGCCCATGCCGGGAGTACGCAGGTGCTCGCGCAGAGTGGCGGCGGTCTCCACATCGAAGTCATCAAGCGGAACGATGCGATCGATGTTCTCCGAACGCGCCATGTAGCTGACGCCCAGCAAAACATCTTCGATCTTCCACTTCTTCTCTATGTCCGGAATGTAGAAGAACTCGTCAATGCTCTCGCGCGGCCATTCTTCGTCACGCAGGCTGTGGGAGGTGAGCAGCAGAACGCGGCAGCCCTGCCGTCTGCACTCGCGAATGAAGTCGAGGCCTTTGAAGTAACTGGCGAGACATAGAACGGTTAGCGGCTGTTTGGCTGGGCCGGTGGGGGACGAGGATGACATCAGGCCTCCGTTACCAGGTAAGTCGGCTCGAACGAATGTAACCCATCTGTCCAACTCCGACAATGCGAACGACCGTGAAGTCCTCAAGCCGGGCGCAGGGGCTCTCCACGCGCCAAGCGACGGCAGATGTCCTTTACGTCGCTATCGATGTGGCGCCAGTACCTCTGCAGTCCGCTGCACAGGTAATTCAGTCCAGGCTCACCGTCGGGGGTGAGAATCACGCGGTTCTTGGGGCATTCGCCATTGCAGGCGAAAAGAAATTTGCACTCGCGACACTGGTGTGGAAGGGAATTGAACTTATCGAAGCCGAACTTGCGCTGCTGATCGGAGAAGACCATCCGCGAACTGGAAGTTTCCAGAATATGGCCGAGCCTGTACTCCGGATAGACGTAGTGGTCGCACGAGTAGACGCTGCCGTCGTGTTCCAGAGCCACGCCTTTGCCGCAGAACTCGTGGTAGATGCACAATTGCGACTCTTTTCCCATCCACTGCGCGACCGCAGTTTCGAAGTGATTGACGAAGACCTTGCCGATGTCACGCCGGTACCAGTCATCCCAGACTTTGCACAGAAAATAGCCCCAGTCATCGGGATCGACCGACCAATCAGTGACCACGGAATCAGGACTGCCGGGATGCGCGGCCGGAGAACCCTGCACCGGCAGAGTGGCTTGGTCCCATTTTTGCGGCGCGATGTGGTGAAAGACCTTCGGCTCTACGCAGGGTATGAATTGCATTTGCCGCGGGCGGATTTCGTTCTTCAGGAAGCGGTACACATCCAGCGGACGTTTGGCATTCACGCGGTTGATGACGCAGAGTACATTGAACGGCACAGCTTGCCGATGCAGCATCTGCGCCGCCGCCAGCACCTTGTCGAAGGTTGGCGCTCCGTCCTTGGCTACGCGATAACGATTATGCAGTTCCTTGGGGCCGTCGAGACTCAGGCCCACCAGGAAACCATGCTTCTTGAGGAACAACCCCCACTCGTCGTTAAGCAGCGTCCCATTCGTCTGCAGATCGTTCTCGATCCGTTGACCGGGCTTCTTGTACTTCTGCTCCAGTTCAACCACTTTGTGGAAGAACTCGAGTCCGAGCAGAGTCGGTTCTCCGCCCTGCCACGAAAAGACCACCTCGTTGCGGTCCTGCCCCTCGATGTACTGCTTAATGTGGGTTTCGAGAATCTCGTCGGTGATGCGGAATTTGCTGGGGCTGCCGAGCAGGTCTTCCTTGTGAAGGTAATAGCAATACGTGCAATCCAAATTGCAGATCGCACCGACCGGCTTAATCATTGCATGATAGGTACGTGTACTTCCGGATTGCGCCGGAAACGGCGATAGATCGGCAATCCGAACCAGATTACTCGTCAAGAAAGACACCTTCCAATGCTCGCTAGGGAAGCCGTGCTGACGCTATATTCGGGACGCCGACGGCAAAGCAGGCAAGCCTGAGACCGTCGGCTGGCCTTAGCCACAGTCATGGTCGCAGGCGGGCTCACAGCCGCTCTGTAACCGAAGTCACAATCGTGTGTGATGTCAATCGCCCAGGCGAGCCGTCGAAGAAGGTGATGCCGCCATCAGCGGCCGCAGAAAGAGGACGGCTGCGGAATTAGGATTATTTGTCTAACGGGCGCAGCGTTTTCCGGCATGCCCCGTCAAACCAAGGCCGGGTGATCCAAGTCACAGACGGATGGTACGCGATCCGCAACAATGAGATCGGCATGATTTCGCGAAGCGCAATGCGAAGGCTGTCGTTGGTGCTGTCGCTGGTCATCGCCCTATGGGCGAACACCGGTCTGGCGACGCCACTTGCTTCCGGCCATGGTGCGATGTGCCACGCCCGGATGGTGCAAATGCACCAGCACGCGACTCACTCCATGCCTTGCTGCCCATCGCACCCGACGCCTGCTCTAATGTCGTGGAGCTACGGCCCCGGTTGTTGCGATGTGAGCAGGCAGCCTGCAAGGCCGCTAGCTTTCCTAATCGTTTCCGGGCGTTCTCACCCGCTGCAGTTGAGCGCCAGCGGTCGAACAGGCACTATCCCGGCGGCGGTACGCTCACGTTCTGCCTTGCACTCGATTGAGCAAGTTCCTCAATTCGTCCGTCCAGTCCTCGAACTGAAGACCGACCTTCGGATTTAGACGCCTCTCAGAAATGCTCCAGCTTCGGGCTTATTGCGCAGCACTACTCGGCGTGACGGCTCGAAGTCCACTAGGGCTTCCAGCCCTGTGTCATGGACGATGTTCAACCGAAGATTCTGAGGAAACTATGAAATCTAAGATGCTGGTAATTCTAAGTACGCTGGTCATGGCCCTGAGTCTGATGGCCCAGAACGCAACCCAAACTCCTGTCGCCCCATCCGGCGATAGCTCCAAAGCATGCGCCTGTTGCAATCACAACCAGGCCGAGGGCAAGATGTCGTGCTGCGGCAAGGACGGCAAGTGCGGCCAGATGTCCAAGGACAGCAAAGACGCCACGATGTCTCATGACGAGATGATGTCCAAGGACGGCAAGTCAGGGATGAAATGCCCGATGATGGCCGACAATAAGGACGGCAAGATGTCATGCTGCGGCAAGGATGGTGGTTGCTGCAAGGATGGCAAGTGCGATATGTCGAAAGACAGCAAAGGCTGCTGCGGCGGAAAGATGTGTGAACGTCCGGCCCCTGGTGTGTAAGTAACTCTCGCCGCGGGGACTCGGAGGGAACCGAATCTTGAGAGTGTGGTTCTCTCCCTGTTCCCGGCGGCGATTATGGATCTCAGGTCTCCCGTCTGCGCTGATGTATTCTTTGGGCGTTCACCATAACGGGAGCACCTCATGAAAATCCGCATCCTCCTCTTCTTATTATTCTTGTTCTTCTCCGCCACCATCACCTTTTGCCAAGCCAAGCCGCAAGCTTCCCCGGTCACGATCACCTACCTGCGCTGCGGAACTCTCTACGACGGCAAGAGCGACGCTGCGCAGAAAAACATCATGCTGCGCATCGTTGGCGAAAAGATTGATCAGCTCAGTGACCATACGCAACCCGAGAACGGCGCTCACGTCATAGACCTTAGCCGCGAGGTCTGCCTGCCCGGACTAATTGACACCCACACACACGTACTGCTGCAGGGCGACATCACCGCCGAAGACTACGATGTGCAACTGCTGAAATACTCGACCCCGTACCGCACCATTCTCGGCACGGTGGCGGCGCAACGCGCGCTCGGCTATGGCTTCACCACCATTCGCGATCTCGAAACCGAAGGCGCCGGCTACGCCGATGTGGACATCAAGAAGGCGATCGACGCCGGAGTGATTCCGGGCCCGCGCATGCAGGTGGCCGGACGCGCCATGGACGTGACCGGCTCTTATCCTCTACTCGGGTATTCCTGGGAGTTGAAGGTCCCCAAAGGCGTGCAGGAGGTGGACGGCGCAGAAGGCGGCCGCAAGGCGGTACGCGAGCAGATCTCGAATGGGGTGGACTGGATCAAGGTGTACTCCGACCGCAGTTATCGCGTGCGGCCTGACGGCGTGCTTGACGATATTCCGACTTTCACGCCTCGATGAGCTACACGCGATCGTTGACGAGGCGCATCGCGAGCGACACAAGGTCGCCTCCCATGCATCGGCCCTGAATGGCGTTCACAATTCGGTCGAGGCAGGTGTCGATTCCATCGAGCACGGCTTTTACATCGCCGACGCTGACCTGAAGACCATGGTCGCTAAAGGCACTTACTACGTGCCTACGTTGTTCGTCGGCGAGTATGTCGCCGAAGGCCGCGCTGCCACCGGGGCGCATGTTTGGATCGACATGGTCAACATTCATGCGGCCACCTTTAAGCGCGCAATGAACGCCGGTGTGAAGATCGCCTTCGGAACCGACGCCGGAGGATTTGCCTGGACCATCAATCCGGCGAAAGAATTTGCGCTTATGGTGAAGTATGGGATGACTCCGGCGCAGGCGTTGCGCGCAGCCAACATGAGTGCGGCCGAGCTGCTGGGCATGCAGGACAAGATCGGTTCACTCGAACCCGGCAAATTCGCCGACATCGTCGCCATGCCTGGCGATCCCATGTCCGACATTACTCAGCTCGAGCATGTCAACTTTGTCATGAAGGGCGGGCAAGTGTTTAAGGCGGTGACCTCTTCGCAATGAGGGCGCCAGTGCCAAGGGAAAATTGCAATCCCGCGGCCCGTGCTTGCAGCAGCAAAAGAATGGTGCAGCCGTTCAATTCAATCTGTCGGCAGCCTGCTCCGCTGTGGAGCGACGAACCAGAAGCAAGGTCTGATCATCCTGTTGCTTGCCGAAGTGCAAAGCCAACGCCCGGATTTTCTGAAAAACTTCGGGCAACGGTAACTCAGCCCATTGATGAAATTCGCGTTTGATGGGTTCCACTCCCATCTCCGAGCCGTCCGCCCCAAAAACCTCGGTAATTCCGTCGGTGAGAAGCAGCAGGATGTCTCCCGGTTGGCATCCGAAGGCGCGAACCGTGAAGCTCTGGTCCGGCAAAATGCCTAAGGGAAGGTCTTGCGGCGGATACTCGTTGATCTCCCTGGATTGCCGCTTGTAATGAATTAATGCGGGATGTCCCGCCAATGACAGTGTGAGTTGATCGGCGCGGCAGTGAAGAAAGCCGGCGGTTACGAACATATTGGCCGTCTTCAACGGATAGAGAACCTGATTCACTCCTTCCAGCAGACTACCAGCGTTGCTTCCCGCGAGCATGCGGGTGCGTACGGCAGTCTTAAACATCGCCATCAACACTCCGGCCGATACGCCGTGACCTGAAACATCAGCTACGTACGCCGTCCATTCGCCATCCTGCTCCAGTAGATCGACCAAGTCGCCACCGACTTCGCCGCTGGGCACGGAAGCGCCGTAGATTTCGAACATTCCAATCGTCTGGTGAATCTCGGGAACCAGTGCCTGATGAATTTTCCGGGCCAAAGCGATCTCTGTATGAGCGCGGAAATAGCGGATCCCTTCCCTCGTAAAAAAGACGAGGAAAAGCACGTAGCCGGCAACCAGAGATACGATCCCTCCGACGCCAAGCAGAATAAGCTGCCGCTTGAGGGCCGAGTTTGGATCCACTAAAGCGGGAGGATTGCCGAAAGTACTGCCGACATACATGTACATGGCGCCTTGCACAATCGCAATCAATGGCATGTAAATGAACTTTCGTCTAAGGGCCGAGGCTGCGTAGAGGACGGCGGGGCCACCCGCCAGAAGTATTTCGAGGAAAATCTGCGCCCGGGGCAGGCGGGAGGTCCCCGTAATAATTAAGCTGATAAATCCCACGGCAGAAAAGAGACAGAAAACTCCTGCGTAGAAGAGCGTGAGCGAAGAGACGGGTAGGCTCTTCCAGAATTCGACGCGCGCAGGACTGGTGGACCTGGAAATATCGGATACGCTTCCGATGGTGGATTCCTCCTCGGAGGACTGGTATCTTACATCACCGGGAATTCAAGGCAGTAACCCACTCTTTGGAACAAAAAACCAATCACTGGGAGCGGAGATCAGGACACGAGCGGAGCCGATGAGACCCGATCGCAGGAATCCTTCTCAAGCCCCTGCCGCATCCCGCTCGCGAAAGAAGAACACCATATCGAGCGCAACCGTTTCCCCGCCGACTTGTCGCAGCAAGGTGGTGACTTGGCCGCGATGGTACGTGCCGTGATTGACTACGTGCTGAAGCAACTGCACTAGAGGTTCGGAATACGGATTCCCGGCCATATCTTTGAAGTTCAGTGGGGCGTGGAGGGTGGCGTCGCTTAACGCGCTAAGAAATTCCTGCCTTTCCCGCTCAATGGAGTCCGCGAACGATTTCAACTCCGCTATCATCGTAAATTCCTGCGCGGTAGCTATTCCTTGCGGCGACAAGGTCTTCCAGGTTGCGCTGGTCACATTCGGATGGGGCGCGGTTGCACGCGGCGAGGTGCCCTGCCAGCGCTTCAGCCAAAGCCATTCCGCAAACAGAAGGTGGAATACGGTTTCCCGGATGGATGGGAAGCTGCTTGATACTTCCGCCGCGAATTGCTGACCGCTGAGCTTTTCGAGCGTCGAGAACAGGCGCTGATTAGCCCAGCGATTGTAGGCGTATAGGGTTTGGATATCGGCGACGTTCATCATTCCCCAGTTTCTTTCTATCGTTAAAGTTCGAATCGCACGGCAAACTTTGTTCGTCCCCACCCTATGGTACTAGCCTTAGGAGAGAGAACTGTGTAAGCGGGGCCTGGCGGGCGTATCTATAAGAGGAGACACTCCCTAAATTTCCTCTTTCCCACTCTCGTAGTAATCTAATGACAACTAGATGCCCTCGGAAAAAGTTTTAATTGTCGACGACGAGAAGCTGGTTCGTTGGTCTCTCAGGCAAAAGTGCGAAGAGTGGGGTTATCACGTACTAGAGGCTGACAACGGCTCGGCGGCGCTGCGCGTGGCCCACCATGAGTCTCCCGACCTCGTGTTGCTCGACGTGCGCCTGCCCGATGCCAGCGGCATCGAGATATTAGAGCAACTGAAGAAGTCGAACGACGCGCGCGCCATCATCATGATCACCGCCGATCCGCAGCTTGAGGACGTAAAGACCGCGCTCAAGTTGGGAGCCTACGACTTCGTCGGCAAGCCACTGGACTTCGACGAGCTAGCGGTTGCGGTAAAGAACGCGCTAGAGACCACACGCCTGCGCTCCGAGGTCGAGTCGTTGCGCGGCGAGGTCCGCCGTCGCGCCGGCTACCACAATGTGATCGGCGTCTCCCAGAAGATGTCGGAGTTGCTGGGCTTCGTCAGCAAGATCGCCACCAGCGAGGCGACCACCATCCTGGTTCAGGGCGAGAGCGGCACCGGCAAAGATCTCATTGCCAAGGCGATCCATTACCAGAGCCGTCGCCAGGACAAGCCGTTCGTCGCCATCAACTGTTCGGCGATTCCCGAAACCCTGATGGAGGCCGAGCTTTTTGGCCACGAGCGGGGCGCCTTCACCGACGCCAAGGCCATGAAGAAAGGCCTGTTCGAGATGGCCGACGGCGGCACGCTTTTTCTCGACGAGATTGGTGAGCTGTCGCCGCTGCTGCAGGCCAAGTTGCTGCGCGTGCTGGAAGACCAGGTCATTCGCCGCGTCGGCGGCGTACGCGATATGCAGGTCGATGTGCGCGTCATCGCCGCCTCCAACCGCGACTTGGAGCGAGCGGTGCGCGACGGTCAGTTTCGCCAGGATCTGTATTACCGGCTGGCGATCATCTCCATTTTTCTACCCACGCTGCGTGAACGCAAAGACGACGTGTTACCGCTGGTAGAATTCTTCATCACCCGCTACAACAAGAAGTTCCGAAAGACAGTGAAGGGCATTACCGACGAGACTCGTAAGCTGATGCTGAAGTACGACTGGCCGGGTAATGTGCGCGAATTGAAGAATGCGGTGGAGCGCGCCATGATCCTGGAAGACAGCAACGAGCTTCATCCGGAGTACATGCCGTTCGCCGTCGCCCAACAGCAGTCGGCCTATACCGCCTTCGAGCTGTCCTCGGCCAACAACAACGCCAACGTGGCCGGCAAGCAGTTACCCGACGGTCGCAGCTTACCCAAGCTGGAAATTCCCGAGGGTGGAACTTCGCTGGAAGAGGTGGAGCGCGAGTTAGTGGATATGGCCATGACGCAAGCCAATGGCAACCAGACCCATGCCGCTCGCCTGCTCGACATCAGCCGCGATGCATTGCGTTACAAGCTGAAGAAGTTCGGCCTCATCCACGCCGAAGAAGACGAGCCCACGACCGCCGCCTCCGACCGTTCAATTGAACATTGAGGGCGGCCGACCTCGAAATAATCAGCGACGGAGGACCGTTATGCCGCTGCGCGCGCGAAAGGCAGACATGTTCCTCTGCCGGTACGCCGAGATTCTGACGCCGTCGCTAGTTTTCGTCGTCACCCTTTACCATCGGCGACTGGTGGAACAAACGCACCCACACTAGCGCCGTCACGTTCAACCACTTAGCGGCATGCGACCAGCGTTCTTCCCGTGATAAAATTTAACTAAATACTCGCGAGAGAAGTTTGTCTTGATCGAGATAGCGCCGTCCATATTGTCGGCTGATTTCGCCCGCCTGGCCGAGAATGCCAATGAGGCGGTGCGAGGTGGGGCCACCCTCCTCCATGTTGATGTAATGGACGGGCATTTTGTGCCCAATATTACAATCGGGCCGCCCGTGGTCGCGTCACTCCGTAAGGCGGTGGATGTTCCCCTCGACTGCCACCTTATGATCGAAAATCCCGATGAGTACATTCCCGCGTTCGCCGACGCTGGTGCCAATTGGGTGACGGTACATCAGGAAGCCTGCATTCACCTGAACCGCACGCTGGAGTTGATTCGCAGCCACGGCATGTCGGTGGGCGTGGCTATCAACCCGGCGACCCCGGTGCAATTCCTCGGCGAGGTGCTGGATATTGTCGACCATGTCCTGGTGATGTCGGTTAATCCCGGCTTCGGAGGACAAACGTTCATTCTTAGTGTGCTGGAGAAGATTCGTAAGCTGGCAACCATGCGTACCGCCAGAGGTCTAAATTTCCGTATCGAAATCGACGGCGGTATAGATATGGAAACCATAGGGCCAGCGGCCCGCGCCGGAGTCGAGATCTTCGTTGCCGGAAGTCATGTGTTTGGCCACGGCGATCCGGCGCCAAGAGTGGTGGGTCTGCTGAAGGCTGCCCAGGAAGCTACCCTGCTGCGCGCCTAGCGGGGCCAGAGGGTGGAACGCGGTATTTCCCAGAGGTGTTTAGGATGTTTCGTCGTGTCATCATAGCGTTTTCAATAGCTGCAATGCTGCTGACCCTCGGATGCAGCAACAAGAAGGTTCAAAATCCGATCGCCAACGTCAACTCAAAACAGCCGGACAAGGTGCTGTTTGACCGCGCCATGGACGCGATGAAGCACAACAAGTACGATGTCGCGCGGCTCAGCCTGCAAACTCTGATCAATACTTATCCCGATTCAGAGTACGTGGCGCGCGCCAAGCTGGCGATTGGCGATTCCTGGTATGCGGAAGGGGGCGCCGCCGCCATGACCCAGGCGGAGAGCGAGTACAAGGACTTCATCACCTTCTTCCCCAACATGCCCGAGGCGGCAGAAGCGCAGATGAAGATCGCTAACATCCATTACAAAGAAATGGAAAAGGCTGACCGCGATCCCACGCACGCGCGCCGTGCCGAGGACGAGTATCGGCAGCTCATTCTGCAGTTCCCCGACAGTCCGCTAGTGCCGCAGGCCAAACAGCGCCTGCTGGAAGTGCAGGAGGTCTTGGCTGATCGCGAGTACATGATCGGGCACTTTTACTATTTGCGCCAGGTTTATCCGGCGGCGATCGCGCGTCTGAAGTCGGTAGCCGACACCTACCCGCTATACAGCGGAGCTGACCAGGCCCTTTACGAACTGGGCAACTGCTACGAAAGGGAGGTTGACCTCATCCGCGCGGCGAAGCTGCCAGAGACGGCGAAAGGTAAATTGATCAAGCAGTACACCGACGATGCCGTCGCGGCCTACGATCGTATCCTTACCCGCTACCCCCTGGAAGAACGGGCTGATGACGCCAAAAAGCGGTTGCAGGCGATGAAGCAACCGATTCCGCAAGCCACCCCGGCTGCGGTCGCCGAAGATAAAAGTGAGATCGCCAGCCGTGGCACGACTGGCCACTTCGGAAAATTGATGGAGAACTTCCACAAAGGTCCAGATGTCTCCGACGCCACCAAGGTTGGCGAGCCGACGCTGGTTGATCCCAAGCAAGCCAGCGCGCCGGATCTGGTACGCGCGGCGAACAGCAGCATCATAAGCAGCATGAGCGCTACCAATAAAGTCGGGGTCGAGCGCGCAGGCGGCGCCACGCCGGGAGCAAACGCTCCGGTTCCGCGCTCCGACGCGACGCCCGGAGCTTCTGATGGATCGACCGCTGCCGCGGGAAATGCTGCCAGCGCGACTCCGGCGGCGGCGGCGAGCGAAACCGCAAGCGGCGCAGCTGAGACTGACCCGGCTGCGGGCGCCACATCACAGGGCGCGGCTTCTGATATGAAGAATGATTTGCAGCCAGCGGTGTCAACCCCTCCGCCCGGTGCGACCGCTCCGCCACCAGTGCAAACGAATGATGCTGCGGCGGCTTCGTCTAGTTCAGATGCCAGCACGCAGCCTACGGCCAGCAGCACGTCAGCACAACAACCTGCGCCGCCAGCCAACAGTAATACGGAAAGCTCATCGAAGAAAAAGAAGAAGCATCATTGGCCGTTCTAGGACGGGAGACTATTTCGACAGGCGCAGCTTTCGCTGCGCCTGTTTTCTGCACCCTTCGAATTCAGTAGTTTTACTGGCAGAATGATTGGCTCAATGGGTAACCGCTGATTGCTGACCACCGACTGCTGACGTCCAACCACTCTTCCTTGTAATATCGAAGTCGAATCTTCATCGCTGAACGGATTGCAATGCCCCACGATCTTCCCAAGGCCTACGAACCGGGCGCCATCGAACCGCGTTGGGCCGAATACTGGGTCCACGAAAAACTGTTCCACGTGGAAACACCCATACCTCCCGACCAGCCCACCTTCACGGTAACGCTGCCGCCGCCCAACGTGACCGGTAACCTGCACATGGGCCACATGTTAGAGCACACCGAGATTGACATCATCGTGCGCTGGAAGCGGATGCAGGGGCTGCGCACGCTGTGGCTGCCGGGCACCGACCATGCTGGCATTGCCACCCAGTTGATGGTGGAACGCCAACTCGCTGCTGAAGGCAAGAACCGCCGCGACATAGGCCGCGAGGCGTTTATCGCCCGCGTCTGGGACTGGAAACAGCACTATGGCGGAGTCATTCTGCAACAGATGAAGCGCCTTGGCGCTTCCGTGGACTGGTCACGCGAGTACTTCACCATGGACGAGCGCATGTCACGCGCAGTGCGCGAGGCCTTCGTTCGTCTGCATGAAGAAGGGCTGATCTACCGCGGCAAATACATCGTGAACTGGTGTCCGCGCTGCGTCACTGCGGTCTCCGACCTCGAAGTTGTGCACGAGGATACGCAGGGCAAGATTTACGAAATCCGCTATCCGGTGGTCGGATCCAAAGACGAATACATCGTGGTCGCCACCACGCGTCCCGAAACCATGCTGGGCGATACTGCAGTGGCGGTGAACTCCGGCGATGAGCGCTACCGTCACCTTCATGGGAAGAACGTTCTGCTGCCGCTGATGAATCGTGAGATCCCGATCATCACCGACGACATCCTCGCCAATCCTGAGTTTGGAACCGGCGCAGTGAAGGTGACTCCGTCGCACGACCCCAACGATTTCGAGGCGGGCCTGCGCAACAATCTGCCGCAGATTGACGTGATGAACGAAATCGCGCAGATGAACGAGAATGCCGGCCCCTACAAGGGTCTCGACCGCTTCGAAGCGCGGC
Organism: uncultured Acidobacteriaceae bacterium; assembly: GCA_963709045.1. Lineage (GTDB taxonomy): Bacteria > Acidobacteriota > Terriglobia > Terriglobales > Acidobacteriaceae > Bog-257. The sequence continues at coordinate 562,646 of CAVPUX010000002.1, forward strand.
AGAAGGTTCTGGAAGATCTGGAGCGTGGCGGCTTCCTGGTCGGCACAAAGGACTATATTGTCCCGCTGGGAAAATGTGATCGCTGTAAGACCATCGTCGAGCCGCGGCTTTCCACGCAGTGGTTTGTCAAGATTCAGCCGCTGGCTGACCGCGCCATTGAAGTGGTGGAGAACGGCGACGTCAAGTTCGTGCCGGAGAACTACTCCAAGACTTATTTCGAGTGGATGCGCAACATTCACGACTGGTGTATCTCGCGGCAGTTGTGGTGGGGACATCGCATTCCCGCGTGGCACTGCAAGAATTGCCACGAGATCATCGTCGCGCGCGAGGCCCCGTCGAAGTGCACCAAGTGCGGCGGCGATCATCTGGAGCAGGACAACGACGTGCTCGACACCTGGTTCTCGTCGGGGCTGCTGCCGTCGTCGGCGCTGGGCTGGCCGGATAGCACTCCAGATCTCGACGCCTTCTATCCGACGACACTGCTGATCACCGGCTTCGACATCCTGTTCTTCTGGGTGGCGCGCATGATCATGCTGAACTGCCACTTCATGCGCGGGCACAAGAAGGGCGACGTGCCCTTCCGCACCGTCCACATCCACGGCTTGGTGCGCGATGCCGAGCGCCAGAAGATGTCGAAGACCAAGGGCAACGTCATGGATCCCATCGAGATCATCGAGCATTACGGCACGGATGCTGTGCGCTTCACGCTGGCCTCGATGGCCGCGCCTGGGACCGACATCGCATTTTCCGAGAGCCGAACTGAAAGCTATCGCGCCTTCGCTAACAAAATTTGGAACGCCTCGCGATTTCTCTTTCATGAACGTGGATCGCGCGCAAGAAGCCGGTCTCTGGTCGCTGGGCGAATTCCGAGGTTCTGCAACTGACTTCAATGCCGTCGGGGTCTCGGGCTTCAAGGCCGAAACTCTCGACGACCGCTGGATTCTTTCGCGCTTCAACCGCGTTGCGCAACAGATGAATGAAGCGCTGGAGAGCTACCGTTTTCATGAGGCCGCACATGTGGTCTATCACTTCTTCTGGCACGAGTACTGCGATTGGTATCTGGAGCTAATCAAGCCACGATTGGCAGCCGGCGATCGCGAGCAGGCACGCATCGCATACGCGAATCTGATCAGCATCTTCGAAGGCGCATTGCGCATGCTTTCGCCGTTCATGCCTTTTATCACGGAAGAGATCTGGCACGCGGTATACGATGGCAAGCCGCCGACGAAATCGATTGCGTTGGCGGCATACCCGAAGGTTGATCCGGCGCAGGTGGACGCGGCCGCCGAAACCGAGATGGCGATTATGCGGGACTTGGTCGAGGGCGTGCGCAACATCCGGGCCGAATTAAAGATCGAACCGAAGCAGAAGGTCGCGATCGAAATCTTCGCCGACGGCGACATCAGGGAGCTTGATCGATCGCAACCGCGCCGCGGTAGAGCGGTTGGCTAACGTCGAAGGCGTGACCTTCGTCGAGTCGTCATTGTCCAAGGCTGCGGGAGCGCGCAGTACCGCTCGCTTCGATGTCCGGGTGCTCTACGAGCGCAAGATCGACGCCACTGCCGAACGCGACCGCCTTAGCAAAGATCTGACCCGACTGACGCAGGAGTTGACGCGCGCGACGGCGCAGTTGAACAATGAGGCTTTTCTTGCCAAGGCTCCGGCGCACGTGGTCGAGGGGTTGAAGAAGCGCAAGTCCGAAGTCGAGGTGCTGGTACAAAAGGCCAATGAGGCGTTGGGAGAATTGGGCGCCTAGCTGAATGACGTAGCTCTGGGAGATCGATTGTGGATTGGACATCCCGCCGCATCACCGCCATCCTGGAAAACGCATTGCTGGAAGACCGCGCCACGCGCGACGCCACAACCTACGCCTGCATCGATGCCAACCAGCGTGCCTCTGCCACTATCCTCGCCAAGCAGGAATGCGTGCTCTCCGGCCTGGGTTGCATTCGCCGCATTCTCGAGGTCTTCGCTGTGCTGGACGGCGCGGTAACTTCGCATCCCGAAGTTACCAGCCACACCGAGATTTTCGACGGTGTGCGCTTGCGCAAAGGACAGTCGATCGCGGTCATCGTCCACAATGCGCGGGTGATCTTGTCTTGCGAGCGTGTAATTCTCAATATCATCCAGCGTATGAGTGGCATTGCCACGCTGACGCGCCGCTACGTGGATGCGGTTGCGGGTACCGGCACCGTAATTCTCGACACTCGCAAAACCGCGCCGGGGCTGCGCGTCCTCGATAAGTACGCCGTGAGTTGCGGCGGTGGGATCAACCATCGCCTCGACCTCAGCGACGGCGTGCTGATCAAGAACAACCACATTGCGCTCGCTGGCGGCGCTGTACCCGCCCTCGAACGTGCGCTGCATAATCGGCGCGGCTCGCAGAAGATCGAAATCGAAGTGCGCTCGCAGCACGAACTCGAGGCCGTGCTTGAGCATGGCGCCGAAGCGGTCTTGCTCGACAACATGTCTCCCCAGCAAGTCCGTGAAGCGGTGGAGCGGGTCCGCCAATTGGATCGGCATGTGCCGCTCGAGGCCTCTGGGGGAATTACCTTGGAAAACGTGCGCGAGTACGCTGAAACCGGAGTGAACTTTATCTCGGTGGGAGCGCTGACCCATTCCGTTCATGCGGTTGATCTCAGCATGCGCATCGCTCCAGCGTAGGAAGCTGTCAGCTTTCAGCGGTCAGCTATCGGCTAAACAACGCTGTCATCCTGAGCAGGTCGCCGCGGCGACCGAGTCGAAGGAACCCCCTATTCCCGGTCAATCCCCATCGTGCAGCTACACAATCTCTCTCCGTTCACGCATAATCGTGCTATCGCCCGAACCGCGCAAACTCGCACCGACACACCGCCCGACGGTTCCACCGACGCGCGCCTGGGTCGTATTGTGCGCCTGCTGAGCGACAACGCCACCGTCGTCATCAGCGGCACGCGCATCGCCGAGGAGTTAGGTACCACACGCTCCGAGGTGTGGCGCGCGGTTCAGCATCTGCGCGAGTTGGGTCTCCAGATCACCGGTCATCCGGCAACGGGGTACCAAATGGAAACTGTTCCCGATCTCTTACTTCCTGACATCGTACGACCCTTGTTGAAGGGGACCATCTTCGGTTCGCACATTCATCATTACTTCAGCATCGGCTCAACCAACGTGACCGCAATGAAAGCGGGAAGCGATGGTGAGCCGGAAGGCGCCATCTTTCTGGCCGAGGAGCAGACTGGCGGGCGTGGACGTGCCGGCCATACCTGGGAGTCGGCACAGTCGGTAGGCATTTACTGCTCGGCCGTTCTGCGGCCGGTTTTGTCGCCGGCGGATGCTTTGATGCTCTCGCTGATTGCCGGTATTGCAGTTGCGGAGGCGGTTGAACAAACCACGGGTTTGCATCCCGATTTGCGCTGGCCCAACGATGCTCTGTTCGGTGACCGAAAGTTTTGCGGCATCCTGACCGAGATGAACTCTGAGCCAACGCGGGTGCACTACGTGGTGATTGGCATCGGGATCAATGTGAACCACACATCTTTCTCTGGCGAGCTCGAGCCCATTGCCACTTCGCTGCGCATGGAGAGCGGACGCACCTGGTCGCGGGTGGAACTGACCGCTGCTCTGCTAAAATCCCTCGACAGCGAGTACCGCAATTTCACACAGGGTGGCCCGGCTGCGCGCTCTTCCATCCTGCGAAAATTCGAAGAGCGTTCTTCGTATGCCCGTGCTCGCCACGTGCGCGTTGACGCACCGGGCGGTTACGAAGGAATCACGGAAGGGCTTGATGATCGCGGATTTCTCCTGGTGCGCACCCAATCCGGTCTGCGCACCGTGCTATCGGGAGATGTTCGCGCGCTCAGCGGGAAATAAACCATGCTGCTAGTTATTGACGTAGGTAATACCAATACCGTGCTGGGAGTTTTCGAGGCCAAATCGGCCAAACCAGGCGCTGGTCGTCTGCTTGCTCACTGGCGGGTTTCCACCATCAAGACGCAGATGGTGGACGAGTACGGTGTCCTGTTCCGCAATTTGTTCGCGATGCATGGACTCGAGGTCAGCTCGGTGCAGGGCATCGTAATTTCGTCGGTGGTGCCGCCGCTGGACTCCACGTTGCGCGAGATGTGCGAACGCTACTTCCACTTGCGCCCGTTATTCGTTGAACCCGGCGTCAAGACTGGCATGCCGGTGCTCTACGACAATCCTGCGGAAGTGGGCGCTGATCGCATCGTCAACAGCGTTGCCGCCTTCGAAAAACATGGTGGCCCGTGCATTGTGGTGGACTTTGGCACCGCGACCACGTTCGATGTGGTCTCGCGCAAGGGCGAATATCTGGGCGGTGTTATCACACCTGGAATTGGAATCTCGGCCGACGCACTTTTTGAACGCACCGCGCGCTTGCCGCGAGTCGATATCCGGAAGCCGCCTCGGGTACTCGCGACCAATACCGTGAACAGCCTCCAGTCAGGTCTGTACTACGGCTACCTTGGGCTAATCGACGGAATTCTGGAGCGGCTCATTGCCGAGTTGGGCGAGGACGTCAACATTGTTGCGACTGGCGGCCTGGCGGCGCTCATGGGGGGTGGGTCCAAATACATTCGCGAAATCGACAACCTGCTCACGCTCGAGGGGCTACGTATTATTTATGAACGCAACCAAGTACAGCGCCGGCGGAGTGAACCGGCCGCCGCAAACCACGACACACCAGAAAGCAACAGTCGGCGCGAAACCATATAGGCACGATGCCTAAGCCCGATTGAGGCCATAGTTGAATGCGGGTGGCGCCGCCCGAGCGACTTTGCCGTCTGGCCGTCTGGAATCCTGCAACAACTCCGAAAGACAACCTCTCGGCCCGTCGGCTACACTTAATCCTTACGCAAATGGTTGAGCTATCAATCTCAGGCGGCAATCTCGAATTGCACGTTCGCGGGGCCGATAAGCTGTGGGCGCTGAAAAGTTCTCTCGAAATACCCCTGCGACACATTGCGGGGATTCGCGCCGACCCGTCCGTTGCACACGGCTGGTGGCACGGCATTAGATTGCCGGGTACCAACATCCCCGGAGTGCTGACTGCTGGGACCTTTTATCAGCACAGCAAGCGGGTCTTCTGGGATGTGCACAATCCCGAGAACACGGTCGTCATTGGTTTGCGAGACGAACGTTATGATGAACTCATCGTGGAAGTCGCTGACCCGCAGTTGACCGTCGAGCAGCTCAGGGTGGCGCTACCAGCGAGCAGCGAAACGAAATCATAGAATACAAATATATGGCATGGTTCAAGCGAGAGCACGGCGAGCTCGACACCTCGGGTGAGAAGCGAGTTAAAACCGAAGGCTTGTGGGTTAAATGTGACCAGTGCCGGCAGATTATCTGGAAGAAGGACCTCGACCAGAATTTCAATGTGTGTCCGAAATGCGATCGTCATTTTCGCATTGATGCGCGTACCCGGCTCGCTTACCTGCTCGACGATGCCAAGTACCAGACGGAGGACGGCAACATCGTCTCCACCGATCCGCTGAAATTTACCGACCTGAAGCCCTACGCAGACCGCTTGAAACGTTCGCAACGCGATACTGGGCTCAACGATGCGGTCATTAATGCTCGCGGCGCGCTCAACGGCAAGCCGGTTATCGTGAGCGCGATGGAGTATTCGTTCATCGGCGGCTCCATGGGCGCGGTTGTGGGTGAGATGATTACGCGCGCCATCGAAAAAGCCACTGCAGAGAAGGTGCCGCTGATTGTGGTTTCGGCGTCCGGCGGCGCACGCATGATGGAAGGGGTCGTGAGCCTAATGCAGTTGGCCAAAATCTCTGCGGCTCTGGCCCGCATGGACGACGCCAAAGTGCCTTACATTTCCGTGATGACGGACCCCACCACCGGTGGCGTCACCGCTTCTTTCGCCATGCTAGGCGACCTGAATATCGCCGAACCTGGCGCGCTCATCGGTTTTGCCGGCCCACGCGTCATTGAGCAGACCATCCGCCAGAAGTTGCCCGAGGGTTTCCAGCGTAGCGAGTTCCTTCTGGAACACGGAATGCTCGACGCCGTGGTGCATCGTCGGGAGATGAAGAACTACATCGCGCGCGCGCTGGAGTTCATGGCGACGCCGGCGCCCTAATTGCTACTTAGGTTTCGGTTTCTGCAGGAACAAAACGTTGTGCCCTTCCGGATCGTGCAACACTGCCCATGCCGGCTCAACTTGCACGAAGCGTTCGCGTCCGATCGAGGCGACCGTCGCCGAAAGATCGCCGACCTCGAAGAATAGAACGGCTTTGTCCTTGGAGGGATAAGACTCTGAGCCTTTACGCTCGAGGCAAACGAACCCCGAAGCGCTGTCGAACTTTGCGAAGTGTCCACTCTGCTCTTCCGAAACTTCCAGGCCCAGGAGTTCAGTGTAAAAATGTTTTGCTGCTTCCAGGCGTTCGAAGTACAACTCGACGCCCACAAAGCTAGGTCCACTGTTCATCGTCATCACAGACCCCGATCCGAATCTTAGAGCGGTTTGTGATTATGTACCCGGCGTGTACCTCGGATGGGCGTTTTGAGCGATTGTGGCGTTTGTATACGCCTGATGCACCGATGCCCCAGGGAGGGAAAGGCACTGCCCCGACGTTTGTAGTGTGGGCGGTGAAAGATCCGACTTCCGGCAATCTCGACCGCATCCAGATCATCAAAGGCTGGACCAAGAATGGCCAAAGTTTCGAGAAGATTTTCGACGTGGTGTGGTCCGGCGACCGCAAGGCCGATAAGTGGACGGGCCGCGTGCCGGCAATCAAGAGCACGGTGGACCTGGCCAGGCGTTGTCGTCCACGCGATCCTGATCATTCTTCTGGGGCGCAGGTGGTTGAAGCAACGAGAGAACTATTGAGCTACAAGAGTCGGCTGTCGCATACAAGCTGTCTGCATTCAGAAAGACACGGCAGGTTTAACCGACAACAAGAATCATCAACTTTCAAACGAGAGAACACAATGATTCAAACAGCAACTCCCGGAATGAAACGTATGTCGCTGGCAATGATCGTTGCCATCTCGGCAGGCGTGCTTTCGATCGTGACGGCGACGGCGCGAAACCCGCAGATGGTGGACAAATTAATGGCCATCAAGACAGCGCAGGACACCAACAAGCAGAAGCTGGCCCAATACTCCTGGACGGAGACCGAAACCATCAGCATCAAGGGCGAAGTGAAAGACACCAAGACCTACCAGGTCCAGATGGTCAACGGCCAGCAGCAGAAACCTGAAGTCAGCAATCAAGCGGCAAGTCAGGTCGACGTGAAGGCCGCTTGAAGGAGCATGTCGTCGACGAGAAGAAGCAGGAGTATCAAGAGTACGGTCAGTCGATCGGCGCTCTCGCGAAGCAATACACCACGCCGGATTCCGAGCGACTGATGCAGGCCAAGCAGGCGGGCAATATCTCCATTCAGCCCGGTGCGGGAACGGTGAGCCTCGTAATCAAGAACTATGTGAAACAGGGCGACTCGACGACGATGACAGTCAGCGAGCAGACCCATTCGCCAGTGAGTGTTCAAGTTAACTCGTATTTGAACGATCCCAAGGACGCGGTCACCATATCCGCCCAGTTCGGTCAGTTGCCCGACGGAACGAACCACGTCGCGACGACCCAGATCGACGGCGTCAGCAAGCACCTGACGGTGAACGAGCAGAACTCGAACTATCAGATGCAGTGATGACGTACAGAAGAGCCCGAAGGCGTCTGTATTTGCAGCTCGCGCTAGCAGCTACCGCAAGGTAACAGGCCAGCGTTGCTCTGCATGAAAAACGTTGGTGGATGACAACAAAATGCTCGAGAAAGCACAATCACGGCCGGATTTGTTGCTGTTGTTGTCGTTGCTTCTCGTCATCCTGATGCAACCAGCATCTTGCGACTCGTTACCTCGGCGGTGTTTTGCGTCATGGATTTGAGATGATCCGTGAATAGTGTACCTGGCTCCGAACCTTGGGTTTTCATATTGACCTCCTTATGGTCATAGGTGGTGACGGAATGTTTAAGGTTAGGGAGTGAGGGGCAACTTCCCGCATGGCTGCCCCTTCCCGGAGACGAAGCAGGCCGAATGGCCAGCCGAAGTCGTCCTAACTCAAGTGATCAGCCGTTTGCGGAGAAAGCTAGCCAGGCCAAGGATTCCCGAGCCAAGAAGGAATAGTGAACTGGGCTCCGGCGTGGCGGCTGCCTGAATGCTAAAACCGCCCAGGCCTCCGTCGAAGGGTGTATAGCCTATTCCATTCAGAGAAAGCGGACTGCAGGTGCTGGGTACACGTTCATCATCCATGCAGACGGTTACGTCGGTCCATGTGTATTGAGTAACGCCCGCAGTGGTGGTGTATGTGTCTTTCCCGCTGATCTTTTGGTCCTGTGCGCCGTTAATTGTGACTTTTAGGTTTTTGAAGCTACTTTGTCCGCCGTTGACCTCGACTGTGCCCTGGTAGCGCCACGTGTCGTACTTATCTTTGTAAGGGTTCCATACCTTCTCCGACTGATCAACCTTCTGGGTAGGGTCGCCGAACCAATACGCCGTACCGGAGCCAGACAAAGCGTGGCTGCCATATTCTCCCGTCGTCGTCCAGTTGTAGGTAGTCGTGCCTGGATCGTAGGTGCCGAGAGTCGTTAGCGAGAGCGGTTGCCCCAAGTACGTTTGGCCCGGCAGCAGGGAGTAAGAGAAAGCGCCTGTCTGTGGGTCAATGTACGAGGAATACTGCAATACCGCTGAAGGATCCAGACCATTTTCTTCGACGATGGGAAGCGCGTCGAAGGCCGACACGCTCATCATCGTCTCAGTCACCTGGATGCTTGCCGGAAGCGATCCCGCTGCTGCGGAAATCGTGAGTCCGAACAACGAGACCATGATAACGATGGCCAGGGGGAGTGCCCTCAGGAAGTTGAATACCCTGGCGGCGGTATTTCGCCCTTCGACTTGGCGAACGATCCGATGTGTAGAGAATTTTGCTATCTCGATCCGAGAGATCTTCTTACTTTGCGTTTTCATAGCGACCTCCTTATGGTCATGGGTTGTGGCGGCGATGTTGGTTGAAGGTACGGAACAACTTCACCGCGTAGTTGCTCCTCACTTAGGTTGTGAGTCTTGCTGAGCCTGCACTGCGAGTTTCAGCAACGAAGATGGATACCCCACTCCAAGGCGCGTTCCCCTCAAGAGCAGTTCGTCGAGTCTTGCTCAATTTCCGCCCTCGTGAGCGGCACAATGCGCCGGGATGCTCGGCTGTTCAATACTTGGCTGCTGATTTGGAGATGAATTGGAGATGAGCGGCTAACCCACTGGGGAATCAAGGGTTGTCTGGGTATGTCATTACGTTGTCAGTAGTCTGCAGGACAGCAGAAGGATATAATCGCGGACACCATCGCTCATTCAAAGGCGGTCGGCTTGAGCGCCACGCACCAACTCCTCCGCTTCGGGATCTTCGAGCTTAACCTCGCCACCCAAGAGCTGCGCAAATCCGGGATGCTGGTCAAATTGCCGCCTCAACCGCTCCAGCTTCTGGTGATGCTCGCCAGTCATGCAGGCCAGATCGTCAGCCGTGACGCAATCAAAGTGGAACTCTGGACTGTGGACAGTGAGGTGGACTTTGAGCATGGGATGAGGCAGTGCATCGCCCAGATCAGGACGGCGCTAGGCGACAACGCGGAGAGTCCGCGCTACGTAGAAACCATTCCCCGCCAGGGCTATCGCTTCCTCGCGCCGGTCACATCACAAACCGTGGCTGCGCCGTCGCCGCAGGTCGAACAATCAAACCCTTCCGGGATCGAGAGCGCCATCGCGTCGCGAGTGCTGGCTAAAATCGCAGCCTCGGCGGCAACGAAGCCCTCCGGAACAGGCGCGGGAACGGTATCTACGACTGCACCCGAGAGCTCATCAGAACATAAGTTCAACTCGCGCGACAAGCGAGTCAGATTGACTGCGGCTTGCATTGTGCTCATCGCTGTGGTGGCCGGCGTCCTTATCTGGCGCGCGCACAAGGCATCAGCGCTCACCGAAAAAGACACCATCGTGATAGCGGACTTCGACAACAAGACTGGCGATGCGGTCTTCGATGGCACACTGAAGACGGCACTGGCCATTCAGTTGGAGCAATCCCCTTTCCTGAACGTGCTCTCGGACCAAAGAGTGAAGGGCACGCTGATGCTGATGGACCGTCCGGCGAATGCGCGGCTGACGCCGGAGGTTGCGCGGGAGATTTGCCTGCGCACCAACAGCAAGGCGCTGCTCGCTGGCTCGATCGCCCGAATCGGAGAGCACTATCTCATCGCGGTTAAAGCGGTGGACTGCCAGACGGAGGATGCTCTGGTAGGTGCCGAGGCCGATGCTGAGAGTCGGAACAAGGTCCTGAAGGCACTGCATCAGGTGGGAAACCAGTTGCGTGGCAGGCTGGGAGAGTCGCTGGCCTCGGTGAGAAAATTCGACCAACCCCTGGAAGAAGCCACGACTTCTTCGTTGGAAGCGCTACAAGACTATAGCCGGGCACGAAGGGCGCGCCTGACAGGCGACGCCGACCCTATTCCTTACCTTAAGCACGCACTGGAGCTGGATCCGAACTTTGCTGAGGCTTACGCCCGGTTAGGTCCTGAGTATCAGGATTTGAAGCAATCTAGTCTGGCGATTGAGAACTACAAACAGGCCTATGAACTGCGCGACCGGGTAAGCCAGCGCGAACGGTTCTACATTGAAGCACACTATTACGCAGACGTGACCGGGCAGTTGGAGAAAGCTATTCCGATATTCATGGAGTGGTCAGAAACCTATCCGGCAGCCTGGGAACCGCACGTAAATCTGAGCTATCACTACATGCGGCTAGGACAGTACGAGAAGTCTGCGGAGGAGGCGAAGACAACGATTCAGCTGGTGCCAGATAGCGTTATCGCTTATCGACACCTGATGGAAGTTTACAACTACATGAACCAGCCGGGCCAAGCGATAGCCACCTTTAAAGACGCGCAGACGCGCAAGCTGGACGACAACTATCTGCACCTTAGTCGCTACTACGCGGCTTTCCTTAAAGGTGACAACGCAGCCATGCAACAGGAGATGGCGTGGGCAACGAGCAAGCCGGAAGCCGAAGGCTTGCTGTTATCGGCGCAGGCGGAAACCGAGGCCTATTACGGCCGGATTGACAAAGCGCGAGATTACTCCCAACGCGCTGTGGAGTCTGCCGAGCACACCGAGGCGGTGGAGACCGCCGCACTGTGGCGAGCGGATGAAGCGCTGCGCGAAGCCGAGGTTGGCAACACCGGCCGCGCGCGGCAAAGGGCAGCACAGGCCCTTGCCCTGGCGCCGGGACGGGACGTGGAAGCGCTAGCGGCGCTCGCGCTGGCACGCGCTGGAGATACCGCGAACGCGCAAAAATTGGCGGATACGTTGGGTCGCGAGTTTCCAGTGGATACGATCATGCAGGAACACTCTCTGCCGACTATCCGAGCGTCGATCGAATTGGACAAGAACGACCCGCTTGCCGCGATCGAGATTCTACAGGCGGTAAGTCCTTATCAGTTGGGGTCCGCTTCGTCGCAAACCCTGTACCCAGCTTATGTGCGCGGGCAAGCGTATCTAAGGGCGGGTGAAGGAAAGCAGGCAACGGCGGAGTTTCAGAAGCTGCTGGACCATCGCGGACTGGTAGGCAACTTTGTCTTGGGAGCGCTTGTGTACCTGCAACTGGGCCGCGCTTACACGCTAGCAGGTGACACGGCGAAGGCCAAAACCGCGTACGAGGATTTCTTCACCTTCTGGAAAGATGCCGATCCCGGAATCCCGATTCTCATCCAGGCCAAAGCGGAGTATGCAAAGCTGCGGTAGAGTGGGCATCACTGGGAACAGTGGGGCGGTCAAGGTTTAACGCGACGGCCTCAAACGTCCGAATCTTGGGCGTCCCGTCAATCACCTTTGAAAGGACCTTTAATACTTGTGGGTAGATGTCGGCGTCGTAAGCTTCGGCATTGCTCTCCTTCTCCCACAGGCTCATAGAAATCCGTTCCAGATTCCCTGGATTTGATAACGTGATTTCGCCCTTGAACCCTTCCTGCCTGCGAAGTAAAGGAAGGATCTCGTTCTCAAGTGTCTGGGCGAACTCGGCAGCCATATCGAGCGATTTCACGCGGAAATGTGCATTACGTGCGTACATGTTCAACTTCTCCTTAACTCCAGCGACCTTTGATGCACGGGCAACTGCAGCGACTACCTAGTCGGTGGTGAAGTCGGCGTTGGGTGCCAATATCCAGTCTGGCATACATCGCCACGGGACAAAAACGTCGAGCCGAAGCGATCACCCTCAGGTGTCACATAATATGGGGGTACGACGACGCTGCGAACCGAGAACCACCCGATTGGCCTAAGTCTTGTCATCGAGTGGGCACTCCTATCTTCGGCTTCGTCGGTGACATGAGAACAGGGTTGCCCCGCAACATGTCGCGAAATCCCGGATGTGCGATTGCCGTCAGGGCTTCGGCGCGCTGCTGCAACGTTTTCCCCCGTAGATCGGCTACGCCGAATTCCGTGACCACGTAATGCACATCATTGCGCGAGGTAGTAACCGCAGCGCCAGCGTCTAACTCACGGCAGATGCGCGAGATCGTGCCCTTGGCAGCGGTGGACGGAAGAGCGATGATCGACTTTCCGCCGACAGAGCGGCCCGCGCCACGCACAAAATCCACCTGACCACCCACCCCGGTGAACTGGACGTTCCCGATCATTTCTGCATTGACCTGTCCGGTCAGGTCAACCTGAAGGGCGGAGTTGATGGAGATCATGTTCTCATGCTGCCCAATGATGCATGGATCGTTGACGTAGTCGACAGGATGCAACTCGACCGCGGGATTGTTGTGCACAAAATTGTAGAGCTTACTGGTGCCCATCAGGAAAGTAACGATGAACTTTCCGGCATTGATGGTTTTCTTTCGATTCGTGATGACGCCGGCCTCGACCAGAGTCACGACTCCATCGGAAATCATTTCAGAGTGAATGCCGAGGTCTTTCTTGCCCTTGAGCGAAAGAAGAGCCGCATCGGGGATGGCGCCAATTCCGAGTTGAAGAGTGGCCCCGTCAGGAACGAGCGAGGCAATGTGTTGGCCGATCTGACGCTCAACTTCATCAACCTCGGGGGACACCAGTTCCACAATCGCGGAATCGTACTCAACAATCCAGGTGAGCGCATCGAGATGAATCCTTGCCCCGGCGGTGCGGGGAAAGTTCGTGTTCATCTGGGCAATGACGACTGTTGCGGACTCGGTTGCCGCCTGGGTGTAGTCCGCGGAGAGGCCGTAGCTACAGAAGCCCTGCTCATCCGGCGGCGTAACCTGCAGTAGCATTACATCTACGGGCAGTATCTTATGCTTGAAGAGACGTGGAACTTCGGAGAAGAAGCAGGGAGTGAACGTGCCACGGTTCTCTTGGACGGCTTTTCGGGTGGGGGCGCCGAGAAAGAATCCGTTGAAGCGAAAGCTGTGCTCCATGCCGGGTCGGGCGAAAGCGGCAGGGCCCATCGCGACCATGTGGACAATTTCCACGTCGTAAAGCTCACGGGAGCGCGCCATCAGGGCCTCTACAAGCGCCGGCGGTTCAGCACAGGCGTGCCCTAGTACGACTCGGTCTCCGGATTTGACGACTCGAAGGGCCTTTTCGGCCGAAACGAGCCTTTGTTTGCACGTGGATCGCCAGTTTGTCAAGGCAAGCCGGTCGTTCTGCGAGGTTCTAGTTGTTTCTGAGGGTAGGGCTGTTGCCGAAGGGATCACTATTCACCTGTACAGTGCAACAGTAACGAATGAATATTGGGCGCGGATATAACCTGGGTCACGTGGACGTGTGACGGGGAAAGCTAACCCGCCGCCCGATGATCCACCGAACGTTGGCGTTACGGTGGCGGCGAGAGTGTTCGAGGGTCGCCTAGCAACCCTCGCAGAGAGAATGATAGTGGGGCTGGGGAGAAGAAAAGGGTTTTGCCATCGAAGCCGAAAAGGAGGGTGCATATTAGGTACAGACTCGCCGCAGTGCCTCCGCATTACGCTCACTCCCTAGCCCGCTTCCTAGTCCGTTCTTGCTCGCGTTTCAAATAGATCAACTGAGACTCCAAAACAAAGGAGTCCGGTACTTACTTGAGCACGCTCTTGTTTTCTCGTCATCGCTGGCAATGATTAAGTGTCCTTTTGCACAGCCTTCCCCACAAGAATGATGGACTGTCGAGCGCCGTCCAGTTGTGCGTAAATCGTGAACATGGCGAAGAAAAACCAGCAGCCGTAAAACTCGGTCGCAAAGGCGGTGTGGCCAATCAGAAATTGAGCTTGGCGGAGCACATGGAGAGCGCACGCAAAGCAGCCCGCGTGTGCTGGGCCAGAAAGGAAAGAACCAAGCCGTGAAAAAGGGCTCTCATCATCCTCCCGAAACACATACCCCTGGGCACCGCGATTGTCCTGCCTGCGATGTACTGCGCGACAGCATCCTCGCCGCGAAGATCAGCCCAAAGCCCTTAACGCCCAAAGTGCGCCAGCGTATCAGTGAAGGCGTGCGCAGATCCTTGAAGGAACTTGATCCCGAGGAGCGGCGGCGTAGGGGGGAGCGGCCCATATTTCCTTGTACCGCTCTCTAGCACTCTTTTTCCGTTCCTCCGTCCACTTCTTCTGGACCGGTCGATCATGCCCTGCGAGCGGTGCGGGCACTTGGCAGCGTATTCTCCGCCGACTGTTCGCGCTGACGCGGATCATTCACGGTCACGCCCATCGGTTCCGTGACACGTTTCGCAGTCGAATTACTGCTCGCTGGTGTTCCCATGGAGCGCGTCTCCATGTTGCTTGGGCATGAATCGATACGCACCACCGAAAAGCATTACTCGCCATGGGTGAGCGATCGCCAAGAGCAGCTCGAAGCTGACGTTCGCCGCACTTGGATATTGCCTGAACCCGCAATGAAGGGTACATCTGGGGTACACGGCCGGAGGGATCTTCTTAACTGATTAGCATGTCGAAGGTTATGTTGGAGGCGCGGGTGGGAATCGAACCCACGCATAAAGGTTTTGCAGACCTCTCCCTTACCACTTGGGTACCGCGCCTCAAGATGGGCAATGCGAAAAACCCTCGCGCACCGGCGAGGGCGACAAATCCTGGAGCGGGAGACGGGATTTGAACCCGCGACTTCGACCTTGGCAAGGTCGCACTCTACCACTGAGTTACTCCCGCTCGCCGAATTGAATTATAGCGAAAGCTTGAACAACGGGGCAAATGACTGATCGAGCTACGACGAACGGCACGGTAGAAATTTTCCTTCTGTTTCTTGTGACATGGACGCTATTGTCGAGCAGCATGCCCGCATAAATGAGTGGCACGTTGGGTTTGCGTCTCTGTTCGCCTCTCGTCATCTCGCATTTCAACGCGTTCTACGTCACGAAAACTTTGAGCGCCGCACCTTAAAGTGCTCCAGTGGATTGCCGGTTGGTGCGATTTGTAATAGCACCGGCCCCCACCGTCACTGCACCTGCACCACGCGCGCGACACTCGCAAAAAAATTTGAGACGATAACTTTCCCGAAATCAACCACTCGCAAAAAAATGGAATTTCGAACGCAAGATTTATCTGGCGCTCTTTTTTTTTCGTGCTAGTATCCCATGCAGCCACAAAGAAAACCGACTGCACGAACGTAGGTGCAATGCTGCTTATCACCGCAATAGTTGGGTTTGCAACGTGAAGATTGTCAGTTGAAGTGTTCGCCGGTCTGTGGCTCTGTGCTCGGCTCCGTTTCCTTCTAACATCGGGTTTTGCCAACCAGGCAACGATTGCCTCTGGACTACTCTTTTATGTCTTCTTTTGGTGCACCGTCTGCCAATCCGTGGGTGCGCGTTCTCGACGCACTGGAAAAAAAGGTCAATCGAAATTCCTACGAGACGTGGCTGAAGCCAACTCGCTATGATCACGCGCAAGGTGCCGTATTGTTCGTGCGTGTGCCCAATCCCGAGTTCTGTCACATCGGCGAACGCTACGGCGACTTGATCAGCGAGGCGATGGAAAACCTCGGCATGGAGTTTCTGGATGTCGAGTTCGTTACCGAAAATGAAGACGCACCTCAAAGCAAAGGCAAGGCCGTTAAGTCGAACGAAGCGCACACCGAATCTCCCGCGCCCATGGAGAAGCCCTTGGCTGGTCCCGCTCAGCAACAGCGTTTCGACTGGGATGGCGCCGCTCAACTCAATCCCAAATACACCTTTGACGATTTTGTCACCGGCGCCGGCAATCAATTCGCCCACGCCGCAGCCCTTGCCGTAGGCGAGCGCCCCTCCAAGGCCTATAACCCGCTCTTCCTCTACGGCGGCGTCGGTATGGGTAAGACCCATCTGATGCAGGCCATCGGGCACGAAATCAAAAAGCGCCAGCCGGAAAAATCGATCTGCTACGTATCCAGCGAGCGCTTCACCAACGACATGATTAACGCTCTGCGCTACAGCAAGATGACCGGCTTCCGCGACAAGTATCGCAACATGGATGTCCTGCTGGTTGACGATATCCAGTTTCTGGTGAACAAGGAGCGCACCCAGGAGGAGTTTTTCCACACCTTTAACGCGTTGCACGAATGCATGCGCCAGATCGTGATCGCCAGCGATCGCCCTCCAAAAGAGCTGGCAGAGATTGAAGACCGGCTGCGCAGCCGCTTCGAATGGGGGCTGATTGCGGACATCCAGCCGCCCGACCTGGAGACGAAAGTAGCGATCCTGCAGAAGAAGGCGGAAACCGATCGGGTGATGTTGCCTACCGAGGTGGCGCTGTTCATCGCGTCGAATATCCGCAGCAATGTACGGGAGTTGGAAGGCGCGCTGATCCGCGTTACGGCATACGCGTCGCTCACTGGCGGCGAGATCAACCTGCAAACCACGCAGGAGGTCTTGAAGAACCTCATCGACTCGCAGATCCGCAAGATCTCCATCGAATCGATCCAAAGAGCGGTATCGGAGCAGTTCGGGCTGCGGCCGACGGAAATTAAGTCCAAGAACAACTCGCGGGTCATCGTGTTTCCCCGCCAGATTGCCATGTATCTGGCCAAGCATCTTACGGATGCCTCCCTGCCCGAAATTGGTCGCCAATTTGGCGGCAAACACCACACGACGGTCCTGCATTCGGTTGATAAGATCGAACAGCAACGCAAGGCGGATAAGGATTTAAACAGGGTGCTCAATAAACTCACAGAGACTTTGGGTGCATGAACCGCGCATTCAGCGCGGTTTTTCACTTTGCGCGGCAGTTTCCTCGGAACCTTGCTGTGGACGGATTGTGAATTCGGTGGAATGCGCAGGTGAAACTTTCAGCTCGTCCCGGTTCACCACATCTGCCCGCAAGGGAAGTGGCATGATTTACACAACAGCCGACACTGGCTATAGGCATTCTTTGCAGTTTTTCCCAAAATTTCCACTTTTCCGGCCTGCCTACTGTTACTACTGGTTTTATATGTTTTTTATTTGGTATAAGGAGTAACAGTAATAAAGGCCAGGCGCGAAGCCTGCCGAGGTGCAAAACGTTATGGCTGCCGAAACCGGAGTCGTCCAAGGTACAGCGATGGAAATCAGCGTCAGCAAGTTCGAACTGCTCAAGGAGCTGACTGCCACACAAGGCGTGGTCGAACGCAAGACTACGATTCCCATCCTTTCCAATTTTCTATTTGAGGCCGCTAATGATCGGTTGACCATCACCGCGACCGATCTCGACCTCAGCCTGCGCACCTCGTGTCCGGCCAAGGTGAAGCGCGAAGGCGCCTGCACCATTCCCGCTCGCAAACTCTACGACTACGTGAAATTGCTGCCCGATGGCGACATTGCCATTAAGTTGCTCGAGAACCACTGGGTCAACATTCGCTCCGGTCGCTCCAACACCAAGATGGTCGGCATGGCGCGCGCCAACTTTCCCGGGCTGCCGACCTTTCCGGCAGCTGGCAGCGTGAAGATTCCAGCGCAGACCCTGCGCAGCATGATCGGCCGGACCATCTTCGCCATCTCCAGCGAGGAATCGCGTTACACCTTGAACGGCGGACTGATGGTGCTGAAGGCGGAATCGATCACCATGGTGGCCACCGACGGACATCGCCTGGCGCATATCGAAAAACAGGGAGAGCACTTTGACGTGACCGGCGAAAACAAGACGCTCATCCCTAAGAAAGCGATGAGTGAAATTTACTCACTGTTACAGAACAGCGACGTAGCCGACATCGAGTTCGCCAAGGATGACTCGACGCTCTTCTTCCGCATTGGCGAGAGGCTGCTGACCTCGCGCCAGTTGACCGGACAGTTCCCCAACTACGAGGCCGTGCTGCCGCGTGAGACCACCAAGTCGGTCACGGTGCATGGCGCCGATCTCAACACCGCTATCCAGCGCGTGGCGCAGTTTGCCGATGAACGCTCGCGCGCCATTCGTATGAAGCTGGACAAGAATGAGCTCAAGATTTCCTCGTCATCCACCGACGCCGGCGAGTCCGAAGATTCCATTGAGACCGCTTATACCGCCGATGCGATGACCATCGGCTTCAACTCTGAATACCTACTCGACTTTCTCAAGGCCTCCAACGGGGGCGAGGTGCGTTTGGAGTTTAAGGATGCTCAGTCGGCCGGCCAGATGCGTCCCGATGACGCCAGCGACGATGGCTTCAAGTACCGCTATGTAGTCATGCCGATGCGGATCTGAGAACGCTTATCCACACCATTCAGACCGAGGTAGGCCCCTTTACCTCCGCCATGTCGACAGATCATGCGCGGCCGAATTATGTGCGCTTGAACTCCTACGTCCGCTCAACTCCGATGGTCCGCGACTGGTTCGCACGTTGTTTCTCCGCAAACTTGGCTTTGCTTACGATGGCGCGAGCGATCGTCCCGTGGCCAATGACTTCTGTTCCGTTGTGCGCGTTGACGCGGAACGTGTAGAAGCGGCCATCAAACGATTCCAACGTAGCTCCTGACTTCACGGTTGCGCCAATCCCCGTCGGGGCGCGATGTACGATGTTGATCGCCGTGCCCACACTGACTTCGTCACCTTCGCAGAAGGGCAGTAGCGCGTGGAAGCCGGCCGCCTCCATCCATCCGATCATGTGTGGCGTGGACAACACCGACGGAAGTTCTTCCCGCCATGCCGTTAGCGTGTGTTGGAATTCAACGCGCCTCTCAACTTCACCGCGCGTACCGATGGGAACTGGTTTGGCCATAGGAATGAAGTCTCACCACGGAGACACAGAGGTCACGGAGAAACTCTAAGAAAACCTAAAGTTCCGTGTTTCCTGTCGTGAATAGATTTTTCGAGACAGCGCTGGGACAAGACTCTTCGTGCCGTCGCTGAGCATTATGCGGAACTGCGATCCAACCGGAGCGATCAAAGCTCACCACGGGACACACAGGCCTAGGAGAAAACCCGAAAGCAATCAAAACTCCGTGCGCTCCGTGTCTCCGTGGTGAATGACTTTCGACGGAAATCTACACCGCCGCCATCCGTCTGGCTTCCATTCCATCCAGCGCGCGCCACAGCGCCTGCGCCGCATTCTCGGCGGCGGTTAACGCCCTCTCGGCCTGCTCAGGATGCGCAAGTACTTCTGCCGCCAGTAAGTCGTGCCACACCTGCGCGTGCTCCACGTCGGCAAACTGATGCAGCGTGAAATAGCCGCATGTCTTCGCGTCAGCGCCATACTGCTTGGCGAGGCCTTCAGCCTTGGTCTTGGCTACGAGCGGAATTTGCGACTCGTAGGCGTAGAAGGCCGCCAGCGCCTCGGCGGTCGAGCCCTCACGCGCCACACGGCGAAACTCGGCGATCAGCTCGCTTATCTCGGGCAGCGGTTGGCGCTTACGCACCAGGTCGCGACCAGCACCCATACCCTCAGCGAAGTCGAGCCACAACTGGCTGTGCGGACGCCCGGCAATCTCCTCCTCGCAAAGGTTGCGCAATACCGCGCGCCGCTGCTCGCCGTCATCAAGCCGCGTGTGCAACGCGCTCAGATAGGTTGGAAAGGCGGCCACATGATGGTAATAGTCGCTGGCATACTCGCGCAGATCGTCGCGCGTCAACTGCCCGGCGGTCCATGCCTTGTAATACGGATGGCACAACAGGTCATAGCGGGCGATGCGCTCTTCCAGCGCCACTAGAAAACTTTGCAATTCCATCGTTCACCCCACGTAAGGATTAGTTCCGGGAAGTTGAAATCACTATACGGGATGAACGCACGCCGTCACAAGTCAGGCAGTGTCACGACCTACGACAAGAACGCTTACGACTGGGGAGTGGTCAGGTAGTTGAAGAGGCTTAAGTTGCCAATGCTGGCGGCAGCTTGCAAGACGGTGTTGCGGGCGACCTCGGCATTAGACAGATTGGTGGCCGCCTGGTTCGGGTCCACACCGATGGTGTTGCTGGTCTGCTGCGTCAACTGCAGCTTCTCACTGTTGAGAAAGCCATGGGTAGAAGTGAGTTGGTTCAGGGTGGCACCGTAGAACCCCCGAGCTGAATTCATCTGATCGTACGCGGCCCGCACTTCATTGGTAGCGTTGCCGATATCGGTACTGGTGCTGCTGCTGGATCGCAGCACGGTGGCCAAGTCGCTGAGCGCCTGAAAAACACTGGCTCCCGCCGCCGAGAACAACTGGCTTCCCGGCTGATTGACCGCGATAGTTTGCCCGGTTTCAATCTCGACTTGGTTGACCCCATCGTTGCCTTGGTAAATGATGCCTCCCGCCGCGGTGACGTATGGCGGCTGGGAGTCGGCGGTACCGGCGAAAATATATTTTCCGTTGTAGCTCAGATTGGCGATGCCAAGCATCTGCTGCGAAATACTATCCACTTCACTGGCTATGGCGGCGCGGTCTTGCGACGACATGCTTCCGTTCGCGCCTTCCACTCCCAAGGTGATGGCCCGCTGCAGCGCCGTGACTCCGTTACTCAACGCCGAGTCGGCAGTTTGCAATTCTGACGACACACTGGAAATGCTGCGCAGGAACTGATCGCAGCTATCCGATTGCGCGGCCAACCCTACCTGTGACGCAGCTGCCGAGGGATCGTCAGAGGCGACGTTCACCCGCCGTCCCGTGGTGAGTTGGGTCAGGGCCTTTTGTTCCGCCTGGTCGGCAACGTTGAGCGCACTCAACAAGATTGACGATGTATCCGGAATCCTCATGTCGCCGCCTTCATATTGATCGCAGTTTGCAGCATCTGGTTCACTGTCGAAATTGCCTCCGCGGCCGCCTGGTAGGCCCGCTGATACTGGAGAAGGTTCGACGCTTCTTCATCCATTGATACTCCACTGACCGCAGACTCCTGCTGCTGCAACTGCTGCAGCATGGTGTTGCTGGCATTCAGTTCAGCGGTGCCGTCGCTGACCGCACTACCCGACTGGAATACCAGGCTGGCGTAACTCTGGGTGGGCGTCAAGCCATTCGAGACAGCGTGATTGGCGACGGCGGAGAGGTTGGCCAAATTTCCGTTGCTTCCGGTCGTGCCATCGGAGCTGGCTGCCAGTAAAGCCGGATCGCTGATCGCTACCCTCATGCTGGCCGCGGCTCCGGCACCGGTTGCCGTGGTAAACAGATCGCCACCTACGGCGCCATTCAGATCGAAGCCCTTCGCTTGGGCGGCATTCAAAGCCTGCGAAAATCCGCTGGCCAACGAATCCAACTGAGTTTGCACCGAGGTGAGCGACTGATCGCGGGCCTGCAACAGGCCACCCAACTGTCCCCCGGAAATTTGGCCGGTGATATCGGAGCCGTCCTGCGAATAAATATGTTGAGTGTCGCTGCTGGTATCCAGCGCGGTCGTCAACCCAAAACTCTTGCCATCCACTACCAGCGCACTGCCTTGTTTGGTAGTTAACGTCAGCGACGATCCGTCGTTGATAACCGATACGTCGATCAGGCTGGAAAGTTGTTGCACCAGGTTGTCGCGTTGATCAAGAAAACTCCCGTACTCTTGAGCGGTGCTGCTCACCTGATTCAGTTTGCTGTTGATGTCGGCGATCTGCTGCGTGAGCTGGTTTACCTGGCCTACGGCTTGCTCCACATTCTGATCGATCCCATTGCTCACGCCGCGCAGCTGGTTCGCGGTGCCGTTGAAAGCCGTAGCCACTCCGTTGGCGGCAGACAGGACATTCTGTCGCAAGGCAGTGTCAGAAGGATTGGTGGAGAGGTTGTTCAAGCTCTGGAAGAAGTTGCTGACCTGCTGCCCGATGCCAGTGGTGTCGTCGGGGAACAGGGCCTGCACCTGGCTCATGGCATTGACGAGCGCTTGCGACTTTCCCTGCTGCTGGGTTTCGTCACCGATCTGCAACTCAAGAATGCTATCGCGCAGGCTCTGAACGCCTTTCAAGTCCACGCCATTGCCGAAGGCCATCCCGTTCTGCATCGTAGGATCAGCCTCTTCCAGCAGGACCCGCTCACGGGTGTAGCCTGGCGTGTTCTGGTTAGCGATGTTGTTGGTTGTCGTCTGCAGGCCTGCCTGCTGCGCTTGCAGGGCCCCCAGCGCGATCGACATCGTGCCTAACAGGCTGCTCATAGCGCGACCAGTTGCTCCTCTATCGATTCGCCGTAGGTGTCAGGTTCGCTCTGCAGCACCAGCAATTGCCGTCGCAAAAGGACCGAGCGCCGCCAGCGCCGCAACATCGACCGGCAGAACGATCGCTGCTGGCTCAACTCCGCCAGCAACTTGTCCCGCCGCTGTTGCTCCTCAGGCGTCGAGGGTAGATTTCCCACCTGATTGGCCAGGCTCATCAGGTTATTTGCCGTCGAGCTGATTTGCCGGCTGGTCTCCACCAGGCTACTGGCTTCTCCGCCACTCAAGGAGCGCATTGCGATCGTAAGCAACTCTTTCAGGGTCTCCAACAGCATCAGCTCATTATCGATTTGGGATGGAAGTGGATAGGTTACCGAGGCAATATGTGAAGTCAACGTGCACCTCCTAGGCGATGTCGTCCAACTGATGACGATCCTTCTCCTCCGCCGTCCTCCTGCAAATCCTCCGCCTCTATACTCTCGTCGTTTGAACGGCGACGCGGTGGTCGCCGTTTGCGCTCTTCGGCTGACGTGCTCAGGGGCCGCTCCTGGGTCCGCGAGGTCGGCTCCAGCCGGTCTGTGCTCAAGTCCATCGCCATACGTTTCTAGACCGCGCGCAACTGGCCTTCACCTGAGATTCATCACTCCATCGGCCAACATGGCAGCCGCGATCTGCTGCGGATGCATCTGATACGTTCCTTGCGCGATGGCCTGCTTCAGAGAATCCACTTTCTGCTGCCGGATCTCTGGAACGTTGTCCAGTTGTGCCTTCAGGGTTTGGACCGCATCGCTCCCGGTGGATAGGTGCGCAACATCTTCCGCGCTAGCCGGCGGCTTATTTGTCATGTCATGGGTCTTGGGTCCGGAGGTCGCGCTCTTGCTGCGGTCCAACTCCGGCGTGGCGGACGGATTTAAGTCAATTCTCATCGCATTACCTCGTGCTATCTATTTCCCTGCAATTGAGTGATCGGCAATGGGTTAAGAAAGCTTTAATCTTACTGAGGATTTTTTTCGCTGCCCGCTGATTGCTGCACGGCCGGCCCAACCTGGCTCGCTGCCGGTGGGTGTTCGGCTTGGCATCCTCCGGCTGCGCTCGCTGCAACTGTCGTAATAGCATGTCGGCGATTCCGATTCCGCCTCGGGCCGACAGGGCAGAGGCGATGGCCTGGGTCCCCAGGCTGCTAACGGTGTCGTGAGCGGGATCCTGACTCTCCTCCGACCCGACAAAGCTCTGGTTCATCTTTTCCAGCCAACTGGTCAGCAGGATGGCTTCAAACTCCTGTGCCGCCTTGGTCAGTTTGCTGGGAGGCCGACGCCGCCCGTGAAGAATCGGTACCAAGCGTTGCCGTCGGATTGGTCTGCGGGAGCAACGAAACCGCCATGGTCAGATCACCTCGAGGTCGGCTTGCAGCGCCCCCGCTGCCTTAATGGCCTGCAGGATGGCAACCACGTCGCGTGCCGTGGCTCCAATGGCTTGCAGTCCGTTTACCAGTTGCTCGATACTGGCCCCTTCGCTTAGCTCAATACGCTTGGTCTTGTCGTCCTTGGTTTCCAAGCGTGGTTTGGGGAACGACCGCGGTTCGCCCATTGCCGAATGGCGCTGGCTGCGAGACCTGATATTCGGTCGAGACCTCGATCGACAGATCGCCATGCAGGATGGAAACTGCGCTCAGCCGTACATCCTTGCCCATCACGATGGTCCCGGTCCGTTCGCTGACTACGACCTTGGCATGAGGATGGATCTCGACCTTCAAACTCAGCAGCCGCGCCAGCAGCTCCGGAATGCCGGCGGGAGATACATTCTGTAGCTCGACCCGTTCGCTGTCGATTGCCGTCGCCAGCGGTCGCCCCAGCTCCTGATTGATGGCTGCCGCCATGTCGCGGGTAATGCGAAAGTCGGGATCGCGCACCAGTAGCGCAATCCGCGTCAGCTTGCGCAAGTCGATGGAGACATCCCGCTCCACCAGTCCGCCGTTGGGAACCCGGCCGGCGGTGGGATGGTTCACTTGTTTGGTGTTGCCGCCCTTGCCGGCGCTGTATCCGCCCAGAGTGACCGCTCCTTGGGCTTCCCCATAGACTTGCCCATCCGCTGCGTAGAGTGGCGCCAGCAACAACGTGCCGCCTTCCAGGCTGGTCGCATCGCCGATGGAAGAGACGGTCACGTCAATCTGCGAGCCGGGACGGGCAAAAGGCGGCAGTGATGCCGTTACAAATACCGCCGCAACATTCTTCACGCTGACCGCCGCCGCTGGAATCTGCACTCCCATCTTGAGCAGGATGTTGCCTAGCGTCTGGGTACTGAACATGGTTTGCCGCCGGTCTCCGGTGCCCGCCAGTCCGACCACCATTCCATAGCCAATCAACGGATTTTCGCGCACCCCTTCGATGCTGGCCAGATCGCGGATAGGCAGCTGCGTCTGGGTTGGCGGCTGCGCATTGGCAAATGGCTGGCTCATAAGCCCTGCCAGGAACAGAAATCGAGCGACGAGTTGCAGCGTCTGACTTCATCAGAAATTCGCAACTTTCATCAGCAGACGCATGAACAGGTTGGGCTGACGGGTGGCGTCGGTGACCACGCCTTTGCCCTTCATCTCAAGTTCAAGATCGCTGACATAGGTGGAGAGTATGGAATCGTCGGACAGAATATCGCCGGGGCGGATTACGCCGCGCAGAATGATGGTCTGGGCCTGCTGGTTGAAATTGACCTGGTGTTCGGCCTCGATCACCATATTTCCATTGGGCAGCATCGCCACCACCCGTCCCGCCACGCTGGTCTGCAGCAGCGATTGGCTGTTCGCCGTTCCCGTGCCTTTCAAGTTGCTGTTGGAATTCAAGCCGTAAAGCGGATTTACCGCGCCGGTATTCACTCGTCCGGCCAATGCCGTGATTGCCGAATTGCGAGGTAAAGCCACGCTGCGCTGCCACCGACCCCGAAGCTTGCGCCAGGGTCTGCTCCACGATGCGGATGACCACGATGTCATTCAAGTGCCGCGCCTTGTAATCGGTCGCCAGATCGGTGAGCGGACCGCCCTCCTGCGGCCACAAACTGCCTATCGAAGTCGTTGTGGCGAGCTGCTCGCCCTTTACCCGCTGCAGAAACTGGCTCAGCGAAGAAGGGGACAGCATGTCCTTCTTGGACTTCGTCTTGCGCCGCCGGGCCCGCCACCCAGCACATAAGCAGTACCAGAACCGGTCGCTCGATGTATCGTCATCTTGGCCATCACTCCACCCGGACCTCGTCTTTGCCGGCGACGGTCGCCAGCAGAACGCGATGGGTGGCAAGATTGCGCACTCGAATCGCATCGCCCAGCGCGCCCGATTCCAGACAGACCACCCTCGCCTGTAACCGCATTCCCGGCCGCTGCTCCACCAGAAGCATGTGGTCGCCGCTACGCGCCAGTGGCGCGAGACAGCTGTCCTGCTATGGATCACCGAATTCCGGACTGCACCGCAGCGCTTGATCGATCGCTCGCGCCCGCTTACTCACCTGCGATGACGCGTGAGCGCAGCATCACATGGAACGGCAGGCAATCGGCCCGATCGGTACAATCCACGCGCACCAGCCAGCTTTCCGGCGAGAACCCGGCCCGCACCGAGACCACGTGCAATCGCGCGCGCGCGGGCAACGACATGGTTGCCGGAGCGCAGTATCTGCAGCTGGCTTGCCTGATCGCCGACGGTGAGCTGCAGGTCGCGAGCCACGGCCTCGGCAACCTTCTGCTGCAGCGACGACGTTGCTATTTGTGCCGGTGCGGGGCTGCCGGCCGCAAACCACGACAGAGCCATCGCCAGCAACGCCACGAAATATCTTCTGCGACCCATCGCTGTGCCTCTTAGCGTGACAGGTTGTTCAGCTGCTGCAGCATTTGATCGGCTGCGGTGACCACCCGCGAATTGGCTTCGTACGATCGTTGCGCCAGGATCATCTGAATAAACTCTTCCACGACATTGACGTTCGACTGCTCCAGTACTCCTTGCTGCAATGTGCCCAGACCCTCGGAGCCGCCCGGCGTGCCGACAATCGGGTCGCCGGACGCGGTGGTGGCAAGGTAAACATTTTGTCCCACGCTGTTCAGCCCACCCGGATTCTGGAATGTCGCCAACTGGATGCTGCCGACTTGCTGTGCCTGTGTCTGTCCTGGCTGGGTGACGCTTACCGTTCCATCGGAACCGATGCTGACGGTCAACGCATCCGGCGGAATCGTGATCGGTGGATCGAGCGCATTACCGTCTGCCGTTACCATGTTGCCCTGGTTGTCCAGATGGAACATGCCCGCACGGGTGTATCCCGTCTCGCCGTCTGGCATTTTCACCTGAAAGAACCCGGCTCCCTGGATCGCCAGGTCCAGCGGATTGCCGGTCGAGTTGAAATCGCCCTGCGCCTGGATGACCTCCGACGCCGCTGTCTTGCGTTCCCAGGCCAATCTGCAGACCGGAGGCGACCGTCGTATTCTGCGTTGCCGCCGAGCCCGGCATCACCAGGTTCTGGTAGATCAGGTCCTGAAACTGCAACCTGCGGCGGCGGAAACCCGAGGTGCTGGCGTTCGACAGATTGTTGGCCACGTTGTCGAGGTTCAACTGCTGCGCCACCATCCCGGTGGCAGCGGTATAGAGTGCACGAAACATAAGAAGTCCTCAGATACGCGATAAGTCCTGCGCCGCAATGCGGTTAAAGTTGCTGTGGAACGACGTAAGCGCCTGTTGCAGCATGTCGGCATGGCGTTGTAACGCGACCAGCTCAACCGCCGCGGTCACGCCATTCACGTTGCTGCCTTCGAGCGACCCTTGCACGATCGATGCCGCTGCTGGGCCGTTCACTGCCCACGGGAGCCGAGAAGTTGGCGCCGCCCACGGCCGTCACCGTGTTTCCAGGCGCGAGGTTCACGATACGCAGTTGACCGGCCAAGGCTCCGTCTACCGAGATGGTTCCATCCTTGCTGACCGAGAGCTTGCCCGGCGGAATCAAGATGGGTCCGTTGGCGCCTGCGACCGGGTCTGCCGTCGGCGGTTGCCAGATGCCCATTGCGATCGACATGAAAGTTGCCGTTGCGCGTATACAGGCGGCCGGCGCTGCTCTGCACCGCAAACCAGCCTTCGCCCTGGATGGCAAAATCCAGGTCGCTGCCGGTGTGCTCCAGGCTGCCTTGCGCCAGGCTGGTGCGGTTTTCACCCAACACTCCGAAGTCATTCACGGCCTGGCTGAGTTCATCGCTGCTGACATGTTTCATTCGCCGTGGCCAGCACGGAGTGAAAGCTAGCCAGCTGGGCTTTGTAACCGTTGGTATTGACGTTGGCGAGGTTGTTGGCTGCCACTTCCAGGGCCTGCGTGCGCGCCAGCAATCCAGCACAGGCGGCATAGAGTCCGCTGTTCATTGCATTCAGCTCCGCCGTGGTCGGTGCAAGAAGCTGACCAAAGTCAGGAAGACGGGTCTTCTGAAATCCAATGGGTTATGGGTCGTGAAGGGTTAGAAAGCGCTAAGGAGACGAAGCGAAATACCCTCTCGGAGGACGACCAATCAGTGACAGAGTGATCACGGCGACGCAGCCAGGGAGCGTATTCGATCCCTCATCCTGTTTTTGGCAGCAACGGCAGCACATGCTCCTTCATCTGGTCGGGCGTGAAGGGCTTGCGGATGTATCCGGCTGCTCCACAGGAAATCGCCTCCATCACATGCGACTCGCTGCCTTCGGTCGTGATCATCAGGACCGGCACGGCGCGCGCGTTCTCCACCGCCCCGAGCTGGCGCATGAACTCCAAACCATCCATGACCGGCATATTCATATCGCTCAACACCAGATCGACCGTCTCATGACGGAGAATATCGAGCGCCTCGAAACCATTGCCTGCCTCCAGAACCTCGCCCACAGCAAAGCCTGCCTGCCGCAGCGCGCGCTGCACGATCTTGCGCATCACCGAGGAATCATCGACGATCAATGTACGAAGCCCTTTCATGGCCTACTCCCAACCTTTGCTTCTTTCCAGCCTGGCAGTAAATTCCCAGGGATTCATCTTCGCCGCGTTGACGGATGCCCATCTGGCCAACCGCCAGCAACCCTCCAGCAGACGGCGTCGTTGCTCCATGCTGGTTTCCTTCCAGCATTGCCATGCGTCATTCGAGGCCAGCGCAATGCATCTTCCGGGGCTCGGCGAAGACTCGCGGATCGTCGATCTCAATAGCGCCTCAGCCAGCAGGAGGATTGCACCTTGCCAAGTTTGCGGACGGTCCGGTGCCTGGCCGATGGCGGTAGTAATCTGCGGCGGCAGGCTGGCGCGGATTGCGGCTTGCAGCTCGCCCTCGAGTTCCCCGCTGGACGGAAATGCTAACTGGACAAGGGCGGGCAATTCGAATAGCAGCCCGGCCAGAAAAGCTTGCCTCGGATTTCCGCTCTCCAGTTGTTTGCCCAGCGCGAAAGCCACACTAGCCCGAACTACAGCCCGCACCCAGAGCTTGCCTAGCTGGGCCCGGGTCTTCGTGGAAGAATAGCACTCGATCTTCGGTACCTGATTGATGACCTGCAGCAGATGCCGGTGCCCGCACGCTACCAGGGCCAGAGGAAATTGCCATATTGCTTCATCTTGCTCGTGGCCTTCGCGATTGGCGACTTGCAGAATAGTAAAGGCCAGACCTGGATCCATGGCCACTACCGCGCTGGTCAACTCGAGATCGACGCTGCGTTCCTGCAACAGAAGAGTGAGTAGTGACGCCGAGCGGGTCAAAATGGGCAGGCAGAGAAACGGCGGACCATCGAAATCGGGAACGCGCAGCAATCCGGGATGGTCATCAGTCCACGAGGAGTGATCGAGAGTGGCTGGCTGGGGTGCGCTATTCATGACTCTGCCTGTGGTTGTCATCGGCACCAGCCGCAGACGCTTTAAACCCTGGCAAGCGCAGGTTCCAGCTCGCGACCTGTTTAGAACCCGTACCTAGAACACGCGGGAGCGCACCGGCAGACGGAAAAGAAAGTCCACGTGAAAACCATCTGGGCGCGCCAGGCGTATCCATAGATGATCGTCGCACCAGGTGATGCCGCAGCCCTCAGCGTGCACTTGCGCGGCGTAGTTGGCGATTGTCCGCGTCATTTCAATTGCGCTTTGCCGCTGTTGGATCACGATGGTTTCATTCTTCTGTGGGGCCCTCTGCCGATCCACGTTTTCCCGGAAGGCCGCTGGCGCCATAATGCAGGGCTGGGTGCGGCATTCCAACATCCGCTCTAGCGAATAAAGGAACCCGTGATGTACGCCCTCCAGAAATCCGACGTACAAGTCGTTCTGCGCCAGGTTGTAGAAGACCGGGACGGCTCGATATCTTTCGGTCAGAGGGGCTGGCCAATGCATGGCTGCCGGCAAGGATTGCACCTCCCGCACCGCGAACACCGGACAGCCTTGCTGTACCGCCAGGGCACTGGTGACCTGGGGCTCCGAGATCGCGCCCATGCGAACCAGCCATTCGCCCAGAAGGCCGCTTCCAGCCTTGCGCTGCACCTCCAGCGCAGCACGCAACTGGCTGGCACTGATGGCGCCCTGCGACAGCAACACTAATCCCAGGGGGGTGCGAGTGGGCTGAGAAGCACGGCGCGGGGCCAGCACCGCCAGCTCGTTCAGCCGCCGCAGTAGGCCCTCTTGAAAGCACTCAGACGAGCAATACCATTGCTTCTGCAACCGCACGCCTTCATGCCGCGCCCACCACCGCTGCCACAATGTGGGAGGCCGCGGACAAGAAACGTTGGCGCACGTCGGCAAGGCCGTCAGCGTTGCCAGGGGAGAAGAGGTGGGCAACATTGCACGCAGAGACAGAGACATTTCAGCTCCTGAAAGAAGTTTCGAGTTTCCAGTTTCGAGTTTCGAGTACTAGGCCCCCGAGTTGTTCGGAGCAATCCTCGCGAATCGAATTCCAGAAATAGTTACTCAGCTTCCGTTTCCTGCGCTGCGGTGTCGGCTCGGCCGGGGCTTGAAACTCGAAACTCGACAACTAGTCTCACGTCCCTGACCCCTAGCCCCTGCTTCTCACAGGCTGTCCACTCGCTGTTGCGGCGATGCCACCTCGGTGACCCGCAGTCCATAGTTGCCGTCGATTACCACCACGTCGCCGCGGGCGATGACCCGGCCGTTCAGCAACAGGTCTACCGGTTCCTGGATCTCGCGGTCCAACTCCAGCACCGCTCCCGAGGTCAACTCCAGAACTTCGCGTAACGTTGCTTGACGGCACCCGAAGCGCAACATCACCCCTAACTCCACGTCCATTAACAGACCCAGATTGCCTTGACGCAGCAGGCTTTGGACCTCGGCAGAAGAATTGACAGGAGCGGACGCGGGCGCCGGAATGAAAGTTCCGCGGTGGAGTGCCGCGATGATAGCGTCGTCCATCTCCAGCAGGACGGCAAGCGTGCGCGGGCCATCGTTGACATGCAACAGCCAAGACGCGGTGGCCGGGTTCTGAGCCATCGGTTCAAGGGTCGCCTGCAGCGACACGTCCAGAACGACTTCGCCAAATGCCGCTTGCAAAGCGCTTGCCGCCAGAGCCGACCATTGCCTCAGCAATTCCGCCAAGGCATCTTGTTGCTTCGGGTCAAGCTCGGCCGCGATGATGGTTTCTTCCTGCAAGAAAGGGTGCAGGAGCGTTCCTGAGTCAGCGGCGCTGAAACTGAGCCACTGCTGGCCCAGCAAGCCCTGGTCCGCCGTAACCGCTGCCCTTGCAATGGGGACATATTCCCCTACCGCGCTGGCTGGTTGGGTTTGCCAGTCGATTGCCGGATAGTTTCGAGAGCAGCGCAGCCAGGCTGCCCGCCCAAGCTTCTAGATACGCTTCCACCTGGTTATTCGCTTGCGCACCCATGTGGGTCCTCCTCTTCCGGCTGCAAGATGTGTTCCACCAGTTGCGCGGCCCGGCAATTTCCCTGGCTGCGCACCGGCCGCGCCCGCCAGCAATCGCGGCCTTTCAGGCGCAGGGTCACCGGCTCATCGATGTGACGCCGCAGGGGCAATACCCATCCCTCCTGCATGGCCAATAACTCGCTTAGCTTCACTGGCAATGCGGGCGTGCCCAACTCCATTTCCACGATCGAATCCAGCAGCTTCTTCTGGATGCTTTCGCGATGCGCGACCGGCCCGCGCGGCCGCTGATAAACCAGGTCCGAGGCCAGCTTGCGCAGCAGCGCGCTCGATACCACCGACGGAAATGCGATGTTGAACATTCCCCGGGACTCCGTCATGGCGGCCTCGAAGCTGAGGGTCAGCGTCTTCTCCTGTGCGGGCAGCAGGCGCAACACTTGCGCCGTGGGCTGACGCTGCTTAAAAGCTACCAGCAGTCCCAGCGGCTGCCAGACGTTTTGCAACTCGTGACCAATCACGTCACAGACGCCTCGCAGCACCATTTCCTCGATCTCGGTCACCTCGCGTGTGCCCTGGGGGACGCCTCCTTGGCCCCCGAGCAGGAGATCGACGATGGGGAACGCCAGGCTCAAATCCATTTGCAGCACCCCACTGGCATCGCCGGGTTGCAGGTCAAACGATCCGTAGTAGGTCACCTCGGATACCCGGGCCAGAAAGTCGCGATAGGCTAGCTGCTCCACCGATACCAAAGCGACCTCGAACTTATCGCGCAAGTAACCGCCTACCGAGGTGGTCAGGTTGCGGGCAAAGTTTTCATGCAGCTGGCTGATGCTATGCAATTGCTCCTTGCGCAACATGCCAGCCTGGTGCAGGTCCCAGCTCTGCACGCGAATCGCGCCCTTCGGCTGCGGACCGCTTTGCGGGTCATTGTGAGCGGCCTGGAACAAGGCATCGATTTCGCTCTGGCTTAGAACCTTTTCCATATTCCCACCTGCGGTTTAGAGGCGTGGGCCGACGGGTGGAGCGTGGGAGCACGGTCCTGATTGCGGTCCGTCAAGGCTGGCTCGCAGCCGGGACACCGCCATGGAATGAATCTGCGAGACGCGCGATTCTCCCACCCCCAATACCGCTCCCACCTCCTTCATGGTCAGCTCTTGCTGGTAATACAGAGAGAGCACTTGCTGCTCGCGCGCGGGCAATTCAGCAATCGCATCCGCCAGGCGCTCCCGCCGCTCGCCCTGCATGCACACAAATAGAGGATCCAGGTTGGCCGGCCCGGGCAAGGTCTGCCCCAGATCGGTCTCCCGCCCGTCTTCCAGCGATTCGATCTGCAGGCTGCCCACCTCGAGGCCGCGAATTTCATCCAGCAGATGCTGGAACTCCTCCAGAGTCATGCCCATGGCTAACGCTAGCTCGGGTTCGGTGGCCGAGTGGCCCAGTTCCGTCTGCAACTTCTGCATGGTGGTTTCAAGCCGGCGGGCCTTGCGGCGCAGATCGCGCGGGCTCCAGTCCATCTCGCGGAGACTGTCCAGGATGGCTCCCCGGATGCGGAACTTCGCATAGGAGGCGAAGCGCACCTTCTTGTCCGGGTTGAACTTGTGCATGGCGTCGATCAGGCCCACGATGCCGGCATGCACCAGATCGTCGAAGGGAACGTGCTGCGGCAGCCGCTCGTGGATGCGGCGCGCGATGTATTTTACCTGCGGCAACTGCTCCAGCAGGAGATCGTCCGACGTTATTGCACCTGGTTCACTGATCTGCTCGTAAGCCTGAGCGGCAGTCATGCTTCCTCCTCATCGAATCATTCCCAGCGATTGCACCTGCACCAGCGGCGGCACCTCTCCCGGGGACAACACCACCACCTTGGGCAGGAATGGTTCCAGCAGGCGGCGCAGATGAAAGCGCGCCGGGGTGTTGCAGAACAGCACCGGCGTCGCCAGACGTACCTGCTCGCCGGCAAGCTTCTTCAGTCCTTCCAGCACCCGCCGAGCGTAGGAAGGCTCCAATCCGCCCGGAGCAGCGGGCGAAGTCTGTCCGGAAAAGGCGCGGCTCAACTCCTCTTCCATTCCGGGATCAAGGGTGACCACACGCAACCCGCCGTCGTCGGCCAGCAGGGGCCGCACCAGGGCGCGTCCCAGGGCCTGGCGCGCGGCTTCCACCAGCAGCACGGGATTCTTGTTGACCACAGCGGCGTCCAGCAGGCTTTCCAGAATGGTGGACAGGTCGCGAATGGACACCTGCTCCCGTAGTAGCTGTTGCAGTACCTTTTGCACCTCGCCCAGGCTCATCAGCTTGGGCACCAGCTCTTCGCACAGCTTGGGATGGCTCTCGCCTATCCGGTCGAGCAGGCGCTTGGTCTCCTGGCGGCTCAACAGTTCGTAAGCATGCTGCTTGATGACCTCGGCCAGGTGGGTGGCCATTACTGAGGTCTGGTCCACCACGGCATAGCCCGAGGCCAGCGCCTGTTCGCGCAGGCCAGGTACGATCCAGCGCGCCGCCACCCCGAATGCTGGCTCATTGGTCGCGAAGCCTTGCAACTCCGGAGGGGCGGCTTCCGAGCTGATGGCCAGCAGACAGTCGTCACGCAGCTCCCAGCGCGCGATCTCCACCCCGCGTAGGAACACCACATACTCGCGCGGACCCAGCTTCAGGTTGTCGGTGATGTGGATGGGCGGCACGATGAACCCTAATTGCAAGGCAAGATGGCGGCGCAATGCCTTCACCCGCTGCAACAGCTGTCCACCCTGCTTGGCGTCCACCAGCGGGACCAGCGCGTAGCCCACTTCCAGGCCCAACTCGTCCAACTTCAGCAGCCCCTCCAACGCTTCCTGCGTCGCCGCACCCTGCGAAGCGGTCGCCGCTCCTGCGGCGGCGTCCGACGCCAGAGGGGGCTTTTCGAACTCGCTGCGGGCCCGCCGCGCCAGCCAGCCCGCAATCACGGCGATCAGCAGAAACGGGATCTTGGGTAGTCCGGGTATCAGCGACAGCGCCACCATGGTTCCCGACGCAATCCACAAGGGGCGGCTGCGCCCAAACAACTGTTTGCCTACGTCAATACCGAGGGTGTTGTCGGAAGAGGCGCGGGTGACCACGATGCCGCCGCCCACCGACACCAGCAGCGACGGGATGATGGTGACCAGGCCGTCGCCGACGGTCAGGATAGTGTAGGTCTTCAGGGCATCGCGGAACGGGATATCGAGCTGAAAGACACCGATCAGAAATCCCGCAATGATGTTGATCACGGTGATCAATACCGTAGCCAGCGAATCGCGCTGGTTGAAGCGCGCCGCGCCGTCCATGGCGCCATAGAACTCGGCCTCACGGCTGACCTGCTCGCGCCGGATGCGGGCCTGCTTCTCGTCGATCAGCCCGGCATTAAGGTCGGCGTCGATCGCCATCTGCTTGCCCGGCATGGCATCCAGGGTGAAGCGGGCAGTGACCTCGGCGGTTCG
Source organism: uncultured Acidobacteriaceae bacterium (assembly GCA_963709045.1). GTDB lineage: Bacteria > Acidobacteriota > Terriglobia > Terriglobales > Acidobacteriaceae > Bog-257. The sequence continues at coordinate 597,404 of CAVPUX010000002.1, forward strand.
CACCGCGCCATGGCTGACCACCATGTACTGGATGGCGATCAAGGCCAGGAACAGCACGAAGCCGACCACGTAATTGCCGCCCACCACGAACTGCCCGAAGGCTTCGATCACATGCCCCGCTGCCGCTGACCCTTCATTGCCGTGCAGCAAAATGCGGCGGCTACTTGCCAGGTTCAGCGCCAGGCGAAACAAGGTCAGCAGCAGCAACAGGCTGGGGAAGACGGAAAACTGCACCGGACGCAGGATGTGCACGGCAGATAGCAGGACCAGCACCGACCCGACGATGCTGATGGCCAGCAGCAGATCGAGGATCAGCGCCGGCAGCGGTACCAGCATGACGAAGACCAGCGCCACTGCGGCTACAGGAATGATCCACTCGGCGGCTGCGGCTTTCATTGCTGATTTCGGTTTGGAGGTTACATTCGCCATCGGCTACACCCGGCTCGCTACGGTTTGCGCCCGCATCTGGGCGCGATAGAGGAAGGCCAGGATTTCCGCCACGGCGGCGTACAGCTTGGCGGGAATGGTCTGTCCCACCTCCACGCTGCGATACAACGCCTGCGCCAGTGGAGGGTTCTCCACGATGGGAACTTCATGCCAGCGCGCCACATGCTTGATTTGTTCGGCCAGGGCATTGCACCCTTTGGCCAGCACCACCGGGGCCGCCATCTGCGGGCGGTACTCCAGAGCGATCGCGAAATGGGTAGGGTTGGTGATGACCACGGTCGCGTGCTCGACTTCCTTCAACATGCGGCGGCGTCGCATCTGCCGTTGCAAACGGCGAAGCCGGGCCTTGACCGTGGGATTGCCGTCGCTCTCCTTGTACTCGTCGCGCAGCTCCTGCTTGCTCATGCGCAGGTCGCGCTCCAGCTTCTGCCGTTGCAGCAGATAATCGATGCCCGACCACAGCAGCAACACCAGGGTGGACTTCCAGCAAATCTCGAAGGCGCGCTGATAAGCGAACCCGCCCACCACTGCCACTGGCATCTGTCCGGCGCGCAGCAGTAGTTCCCAATCGCGCGCCAGCATCGACACTCCCAGATAGAGCAGCACGGAGAATGGGATCAGTGATTTGGCGGGCGCACTCAGGCCGGCTACCGAGAACATCTGCCCCAGCTTCTTGGCCGGACTCATGCGCTCAGGGTTGGGAGTCAAGGCTTCGGCGGCGAAGACAAATCCGCCTTGCGCCAGGCTACTGCCTACAGCCAGCGCCCACACCAGCACCAGCGGCGCCAGAATCCAGCGCAGCGCGGCTACTCCAGTCCAAGTGAGCACCGGGGTAGCGGGATTGAAATCCGTGGCTGCCGCCATCGCCGTCCAGCTGCGCAGCGTGCCACGCCAGCGCACGAGTTGGTCTGAAGAGATCCATAGCAGCACCAGCAATCCGGCAAATCCGATGAGCGCGCCGGCCAACTCGCGGCTACGGGCCACCTGGCCTTTCTCACGGGCCTTCTGCCGCCGTCGCGGAGTTGCCTGTTCGGTCTTGTCGTCGTGGGCCACAGGGCTCCTCAGTGGGCCAACTGCAACAGCCGTTCTGCGCAACGGATGCTGTTGCTGAAATAGCGTTCGAAAATTCCCGGCCAGTACTTCAGCGAGAGCGCGAGCACCGAGAGTCCGACCATGCTCTTCACCGACAGCCCCAGAAACAGCACCGGCAACTGCGGCGAAGCCTTGCCCAGAAATCCCAGCACCAGGTCAACCAGCAGGGTTGCGATCAGCGCGGGTGCTGCCACCTGCACGCCCGCCAGCCAGATTCCGCCGGCGGCGTGCAGCAGTTCATGAATAAGTTCTCCACCGGTCAGGGCCGCGCCCGCCGGCAGATATGAAAAGCTGTTCGCCAGCCCCCGCAGCAGCCAGTGGTGAACACCCATCTGCAAAAAGATCAGCATCACGATGGTCTGTGAGAACACCGCCAGTACCGGCGTGTCGACCTGGGTGTTGGGGTCGAGAATGTTGACCAAGCCGAAGCCCACCTGCATACCAATTACCTGCCCGGCGAATTGCGCCGCTTCGAAGACGAACTGAATGGCCAGCCCCATCAGCAGTCCGATCAAGGCCTCCGAGACCATCACGCGAACTACGCCCGCCGCGCTCAACGAGAGGCCACGAGGACCGCACACCGGATAGAGGACCGCGGTGACCAGCACCACCAGTCCCACCTTTATGCGCGGCGCTATGGCGCTGCTGCCCAGAAAGGGGGCAAACACCATCACCCCGGAGACCCTCGCTCCCACGAAGGCCACGGCGGCGATAAGCTCTTCCAGGCGGAGTTCCATTGCTCTCCTCTTGCGCAACTAACGCAACAGCGGGCGGAAATCGGAAAACATCTGCAGGGTGAAGATCGCCAGCTTGCGCAGCATCCACGGCATCAGCACAATCGCCCCTACCGCGGTCGCCAACAGCCGGGGCACGCTGGAGATGGTGTTGTCCTGCAGTGAGGTCAGCACCTGTACCACGTTGATCAGCAAGCTCACCAACGCGAGCGCGATCAGCAGCGGCGCCGCCAGCAGCACCGCCGTCTGCAACGTCCTCTGCCCCAACATCACGATCATCTCCGGCGACATCGCGCTCCTTGCCTCCCACCCGAACGAACGAAGCTCGGGGACACCCGTCAATAAAAGCTCTTCATCAGCGAACCCACCAGCAGGTTCCAGCCATCGACCATGACAAACAGCAGAATCTTGATGGGCGTGGAGATCACCACCGGTGGCAGCTGCAGCATGCCGACCGAGGTAGTGATCGAAGCCACAACCAAGTCAATCACCAGGAAGGGCAGAAACAGCACCGCTCCAATCTGGAAGCCGACCTTCAACTCCGAGAGGATGTAAGCCGGAGCCACCACCCGCATGGGCAAATCTTCCGGAGTGCGCGGCGGCGGCAGCTTGGCCAGCTCGACGAAGAGCGCCGCATCCTTTTCGCGCACAAACTTCAGCATGAAGTGGCGTACCGGCTCAGATCCCCGGTCCAGCGCCTCCCAGGCGGTAATCTGGTTGTTCTCCAGCGGGACCATGGCCTGCTCATAAACCGCCGCTCCCACCGGCTGCATGAGAAAGTACGTCAGCACCAGCGAAAGACCGACCAGCGTTTGATTCGTGGGCGCGCTCTGCGTCCCCAGCGCTTGCCGCAGAAAATGGAAGATCACCAGCAGCCGCACCAGCGGAGTCATGGAGAGCATCAGCGCAGGCAGAATCGTCAGCAGGGTCAACAGCAGAACGATGGTCCAGGGAACTCCGCTGCCGTTTACTCCGGGAACCTGCAATGTCCCACTGGTGGGATGCGGGGCGGCATGGGCTGGAGTGGCGTTGGTCATCAACAGCATCGCCACCAGACCGTCACGGATTACCCTGCCCCAAATCCGTTTCATCGTTGCCGCTCGCACCATTCGGTCATGACTGTGGCAAAGTCGGGCGCCTCGCCTAGCCGCGCCAGCAGGTTCAGCGAACTGGCGCTCCCCCCGACCAGAAACTGCTGGCCTTCGTACTGGATCACCGCCACAAAGCGCTTCTCGCCCAGCGACAGGCTTTCGCACAGCCGCAAACGGCGCGGCTTTCTACTTACACGGACCGCGGCGAACATGCCGAGCACACGCTCCCACCATGTGGGACGTAGCGCCAGCGTTATGCGAGGACTTGTAACCGTTTCATTCATGGCTCTTCCTCAGACCAGCTCGGTAATCCGCGCTCCGATGTGGTCACCCACCGGTTCAAATTCGACCCAGCCAATCAACTGTCCATTGGCGCGCAGAGGTACTTCCGCTCCGCGGCTCCAGTGGGTGAGCAGGATGTTGCCCGCCTGTAGACGCAACAATTCGCGAACCGTAAACTGCACCAGCGGAAGTTCCAGCGACAGCTTGCAGGGAAGCCACCAGACCTGCCGCCAGTCAGCCGCCGGCGGCGGAGGTAGTGGAACCAAACTGGTGTCGGCGGGCAGCTGCTTGTCGCTCATGACAAAACCTTCGATGGATTTCAGAGCCGCCCGAGAGCTGCTCTAAAGGACGCACGTAGAGAAGGGGGTGCAAGCGGATTGCCGCGCGAGCTAAGAAGAGCAGGGAAAGAGGGAAAATTATGCTGTGCCGAAACTCGCTCTATCCAGCGGCTTTAGCAGAAGGCCAAGGCAGCCTGCGCAGGCTTGCCAACCAGTTCGCAACCAAGCCACAGAGGAGATTAGAAGGATTTCATTAAGGCGCTCTCACGGCGTCCTATGGAGACCGGCATCGACAGGTGCTATCGCCGATGGACCCTAAGCATGTCCCGCAGCAGACGGCGCCAAGCCGCGGTGCGGGACATTTGTTACAGCGTCACGTTGCAAAAGATCGGCGGATACGGCAATGACTTTAGGGAAGACGGCATTCAGCATCGCTGACGGATTGGTTCACAGTCCCCGGTGATGATGAGTATCAAACCCGGAGGGCGCGGAGAAATTCGATTACGTGTCCTCCGTGCCTCCGTGGTAAGACTTCCCACCCGCCAGCCGGAAAGCTTTACGCTGGCTTCAAGTTGATAGTGTCCTGCATAATTTGATCGAAAGTGGTGATGGTTCTAGCATTGGCCTCATAATCCCGCTGGGCCACAATGAGCGCGGAAAATTCCGTGGCGACGTCGACATTCGACAGCTCCAGTGACCCGCCCGATAGTGTTCCCAACCCGCCCGTGCCGGGTTGCCCAACTACGGCCTGCCCGGACGACAACGTGGAGGTGAAGTCGTTGTCGCCCACTCGTTGCAATCCCTGGGTATTGGCGAAGTTGGCGAGGGCGATCTGGCCCAAGGCCCCGGTCTGGCCGTTGTTGAAGGTGCCCATGATAGTGCCATCGGCCCCAATGCTGTAGTCGGTCAGCGAGCCGCCGCTATAACCGTTTTGGAGCTTGCCGGAGGTAGTGCTCGAACCCGAGGCCTGGCTCAGCAAGGGTGTGCCATTGCTGTTGTATAGGTTCCATTGAAACGTCAGGTTGGCGGCGCCATCGGCCAATCCGCTGGCGGTAATGCCGCTGACATTGCCTGTGGGAGAGGTGAGCTTCCCGCTGCTGTCAAAGTTCAGCGCAACCGTTCCCACGCTGCTCTGCGTGCCCATGTCTTGCCAGGTCACGCCACCATCGGCGAATGTGGATCCGTCGGTCGGCCACGAGACTGGGGGCCACGCTGCCCGAAGTTCCGGCCACCGCGCACTGATAGAAGTGGCCGTTGGTCGCCGAAGGCGAGATTGTCTGTCCCACAGTGTAGGCAGTCGAGGCCGACCATGCGGCTGGCGGTGTGACATCGGTATTGGGAATCGTGATATTGCAATTCCAGGATCCCGAGGCGGTTTTGGTGAAATTGAAGTTGAGCACGTGCGCCGTCCCTAGCGAATCGTAGACGGTCACCGGAGTCGATAGAGGCGTGTCGCCGGAGGTGGTGCCGGCATCCAGGTTAGTGGTCAGTTGCACGGAGCTGGTGGCGCTGGGGGGATTGATCTGTCCCTTATCTAACATTATCGGCGCCAGCGCCCCGCCGGCGGGAATTACCCCTTTCACCGCAGGATAGCCCAGTACCTGTTCGCCATTGGCGGTTTGCAATGAGCCGTCCGCGGCTACGGAGAAGTTGCCAGCCCGCGAGTAGTAGTTCATGTTGCCCTGTTGCACCACAAAAAATCCGTTGCCCATGATGGCCACGTCGGTGGGGGCTCCAGTAGTAGTCGGGCTTCCCGAATTCATATTGATGGCGGTGGTAGCGACCCCGGTGCCGGCGCCCACCTGGATGGGATCGCCCGCACCGTTTTCCCGCAGCGTCTGATAAAACAGGTCGCCGAATTGGACGCTGCTGCCCTTGTAGCCAACCGTGTTCAGGTTGGCGAGATTGTTGGCGATCGCCGACATGGCGGTGGAGCTGGCGGTCAATCCGGAAAGTGGAATCGAAAACAGCGGCATTACTGGCCTCCTGCGTTGCTCTGGGGCGTAGCACCCGTGGAACCTAACACCCCTTGCAGCAATTGATTGATCTGGGTCACCTGGTCCAGATTGTTGACCCCCACCAACTGGGTTACGAATGTAGAAGGATCCATGGGGGAGAGTGGATCCTGGTTCTGCAGTTGCGTGATCAGCAGTTGCATGAACATGCTGTCCATGCCGCTGGCGCCTGTGCTGCTGCTACTGCTGCTGCTTGGGCTCGACGCCGGAGTGGCCAAGGGGGACGCAGACACCGGGTTGCTAGTCATGAGTTACCTTTCTAAGCATGGACGTTGAGTCCAGAAGAATACGGACGGATCCAGACCTGGGAAGGAACTGTCTCAGCCATCGGTAGGCCTTCGGCCGCGGCGCCAGGATCAACAGCTTGCTCCCAAGTCTGCGATTGGTTTTGTGAGTCAGCCGGGGCACCCTGGTTCTTGTTCGGGTGCGCTCCGGAATGTGTATCCAAATGAAAACTGTCGAGCGTCAATCGATGTTGCGCCATGGCGTGCTCCAACGAAGGCATCTCGGCTATGAGGGCGGCACGCAGTTCGCTGTGGCTGGTGGCAAGAGTGGCTGCCACCCTGTCCTGGTTGACCCTGGTATGCAATTCCAGATTGCCGAAATCCGCGGTGTTCAGCCCTACCCGGATCTCACTTTGCCCCATGCGGTCCAGCACCCGGGCGCTCTGCATGACCGGCGGAGCCGTCTGCGTCGTGTCGGCCGCAGCAGAGGCAGGAAATGGGGGTGGAGCCTGCGCTTTTGCGTCTCCCCGGCGCTGGCCCTCTGGTGACGCATGCAAGGTTTGCCCTGCAGCCTGGTCCAGACCCGCCGGCGCCGTGGCAGCCGCGGTTCTGTCGGGATTCGGATTGTGTCCGATTCCGACGGTTGCTGGAGAGCTATCGCCGGCCCGCACCGTCAGCTCGGGCCCGTCCGATTGCAAGGGCGCGGTTTGCGATTCAGCTTGAGCATCGGTCGCCATCGGCGACGATCGAGCAAGGTTGCGATCTGCTTTCCGGTCGCTTCGACCCGGTTCTGTGGAGTTTGCCTTGCGAAGCGAATTGAGAGAGTCCGGAATTGGTGGCGAACCGGGCGGATTGGTTTCGACAAACAGACTTGTCGCGAGCGCCGCCGGTAAAGTTGGCGCTGGTGGTGCGGCTGTTGTGGTGACGCCGCCCGCAGCACTTGCTGAATTCACGTCGGGCGGGTTCGCCGGCTGACCTTGCAATGAGGAACTGCGCCCCCCGGTATTTGCTGTGGTAGTGCGAGTCGGAAGCGGCGATTGATCGGATCCAACTGTCTTCTGGCGGAGGTTAGCCAGATTGGTCTCGACGAACGAACTTGCCGCAGTCACCGCCGATGAAGCAGGCATTGTTGGTACCGCTGTTGTGCTGACGCCGCCCTCAGAATTTGTTGAATTCATGACGTTGTTGTTCGCCGTCTGATCTTGCCACGAGGAAGTGCTGCGGGCTTCCGGAATGGCTGCGACAGTGCGAGCCGGAACCGGCGATGGATTATATCCACTTGGCGTCTGGCGGAGGTTGGCCAGATTTGCCTCGACGTACAGATCCGCTGCCGCCGCTGGTGGAGCTGCGGGGGTTGGCAACGCGGTTGGTGCCGTAACTCCGGCCGCGGCGCTTTCTGAACTCACGTCGGCATTGTTCGTCGGCTGATCTTGCAACGAGGCGGTATTGCGCCCTTCGGGAATTGCTGTGCCAGTGCGAGTAGAAACCGGCGACTGATCGGATCCAACTGCTCTTTGCCTAGAGTTGGCCCGATCCGCGAGCGGATCCGGAAGAACCCGTCCGTCGGCATCCCCAGCTGCCCCAGAAGAGGAAATCAGACTCGGCCCCGGTGTGCTGGTTTGGGTCGAGCTGAGGGGAGCAATCGGGCGGCTGCGTGGAAATGAAGTGCTTTTCTCAAGCGCAGCTTCGGATGGGGTTTGGAATTGATACTGGGGCTGCAATCGCGACTGAGACGACGATGAGTTCACAACCTTGAGATCCGGCATCGAGGTCCCATCTAGGGTCTTGATCGTTAGATCGAGTGCAGGTTTCGCCATCCCGGTAGTGGCCGTGTTGCTGGAAGATTTTGCGCTTAGCGCTCCCACAATGTCAGATAACGCCGCAGCCGGGACTTCCTGCCTGCCTTCTCCCCGGGCCGCATGGATTGGCATGGCGCTCGGAATCATGAGTTGAAGCGGCGCTGGGGTGGACATTGGTGCCGGGCTAATTGGTTTGCCTTTGTCCCCAGGATTTGAGTCGATCGATTTGGCCGCACTCATATCCTGGTTGCCGATTTTGCCGGCCAGCCTAACCTTGGATTGGATTGGAGCACCGACAATATCCAGGTTAGTTTCGAACGCCGTCGCCCGCGCCTGTCCGTGGCTAACAACTTTGGCGCAGAGCATATCGCGAAACAACCCCGCGTCTCTGGTGCCCACGCCCATTTTCGTCACAGCGTCCGGCTGTAGCGTAGCGGCGATAACGGCAATAAGACTGTGCACCGGCGATGCCTCTTGGTCCTTCTATAAAGGAGCAAGTCGGCTTCCAACTGAAGGGGTGCACGGAAGATTTGGCGGTGAGGGGGAAATCACCAGTACTAAAGGGCTTCGCAGATATTGCCGATGGTGTAACCGAGTTCTCAGAACGCAAGTCATCCGCTGCTGGGCAAGCCTTGCCCATCGCACTAGGCAAATCCCGCCCCACGGTTGCGCGCGCGACCCAGCAGATGCAACTCATCGAGTTGGACCTGCTGGCGGCGCTGCTGCTGCATCCGGTATTCACGAAGCTGCGAATCACGCAGCGAGTCCAGCACCTCGCGTTTGCGCCGCGCCTGTTGGAAGCGCACCATCTGCTGGGATATTGCAACCTGTAATTCTTCCATTTGACGTTGCAACAGAGCTCGCCGATTGGCGATGGCATCGAGGCGAGCGACAGTGAAGTGAATCTCAGCGGCCGGGATCGGTCTGGCGATCAGGCCACATTGCACGTCCTGCTGCAGCTGAAAGCTCGCCGCCGTGGATTGTTCGAGTTCGTGCAGCAGGGCTGTCCGGCGGCCCAGCAGGCCTTCAAGCCGCAGGCGCTCGCCATCTTCCAAGCTTTGACGGTAGCGCCGTATGGCTTCGAGAGTGAACTGAAATGCCATGGCACGCTCAGCCGGAGAGCGCATGTAGCCGGGCGACAGTGTCGGCAAAAGGCGCGTGTTCCTCCGGAGTCTGGCGCAGGAAGGCCTGTAACTCCGGAAGTACCGCGATGGCGCGGTCCAGCACTATATCGCCGCCTTTGCTGTACGCCCCAATGCGAATGAGATCTTCGGAGCGGGCATAGGCCGAGAGCAATGCGCGCAACTGATAATTGTGCGTCAGGTGCTCGCGCGAGACGATGGCCGGCATCAGCCGGCTGAGGCTGTCGAGCACCGCGATCGGCGGATACTGGTTCTGCGAAGCCAGCCGGCGGTCCAGCACGATATGTCCATCCACCAGCGAACGCAAGGCGTCGACCAGCGGGTCCTGCTGATCGTCGCCTTCCATCAGCACGGTATAAAACGCGGTAATGCTGCCGGTCGCGAAACGTCCGGCGCGCTCCACCAGCCGCGCCAGCATGCTGAAGACCGACGGAGTGTAGGCCTTGGCCGTGGGAGGCTCGCCCGCAGCCAGACCGATTTCGCGTTGCGCCATGGCAAAGCGGGTCAGCGAGTCCACCACCAGCAACACGTCCTTGCCGGTTTGGCAGAAATACTCCGCGACGGCGGTTGCGGTAAGAGCCGCCCGTATGCGCAACAGCGGCGACTGGTCGGAGGTGGAGACCACCACCACTGAGCGCTGCCGTCCCGCTTCGCCTAGCCCTTCCAGAAATTCTCCGACCTCACGGCCGCGTTCTCCGACCAGCGCCAGTACGGTCAAATCGGCTGACGTGCCACGCGCCATCATTCCAATCAGAGTGCTCTTCCCGACGCCACTGCCACCGAAGATACCCAGCCGCTGTCCGCGTCCACAGGTAAGGAAGGCGTCGATAGCGCGAATGCCGCAGCCCAGCGGCTCGCGAATCGGAAGCCGCTCCAGCGCCAGCGGCGCGGCTCCATCCAGGCCGCGGCGCTCGCGCGCAGTACAGGGGCCACGCCCGTCCAGCGGTTGCCCGGCGCCGTCGATCACCCGTCCCAGCAAATCCTCTCCCACCGCGATGGAAGGCCGCTCGCCATGGGCCACCACGGGGTCGCCATAGCGCACGCCGCTGGGCTTTTCCAAGGGCATGGTCAGCACCGTGGTGCCGCGAAAGCCTACGACTTCGCCGCGGTACAGATGCCCGCTGGAATCGCGTACCTCGCAGCACTCGCCCAGGCAGCATGGCGGCCCCGCCGACTCCAGCAAGTTGCCGACAACCTGGGTTACCCGTCCGCGCCAGCTCACCGCGGGCCGCGACTCCAACAGGCTGAAATACGGAACCAGCACCTGACTGTTCATGGCTTATCTCCCGGCCGCTCGCCCAACAGGTCGAAGAAGCCGCTCTGAATCTCCTGCAATTGGCCTTCGAGGCTGATCTCGGTGCTGCCCACCTCGGCCTGCAACATGGCAAGCCGGTCCCGTCATGGTGCTGTCGCCAATGACTTCCACCGTTTGCCCGTCCCGGCAATATTCGGCGCAGAACTTCCGCCAGGCTCCGCCGCATCCGGCGAGGTTCGCAACAGGACGCGGCTGCCCGCCTGCATCTGGTCCAGCGCCACCCGCACCACTCCGGCCAGCAACAGCGGATCCAGCTGGGCTTCGCGATGCAACACCTTGCGCGCAATGGCCAGCGCCAGCCGGACCACCTCGCTCTCTACCCGGCGGAAATAGTCAGCCCGCTGCTGCTCGAATTCCTTCAGCGCCGAGCGAGACTGCCTGCCGCTGCTCGTTCAAGCTCTGCTCGGCGGACGGCGCGCGCTTGTGCCTCGCCTAGCCGGAAGCCCTGCTCCCGCGGCGTTTCGACAGCGGCTGCCAACTCCTGCTGCATGGCCGCCTCGCGGGCCTTGCGGCCGGCTTCATCAGCCATCCGCTCCCGTGAGAGGACGAAACATGGGCGGTTGAATGACCGGGTAATGGAAGTTTTTCACCCGGTTGGGAAATGCCAGATCTCCGCAGCGCTCAGACGATATATTCATCCCCCGTCTCCGGTTTAAGAATGATCTTGCCTTCCGCTTCCAGTTTGCGCGCCACCGCCACGGCTTCCTGCTGGGCCTTGTTGACCTCGCGGGCGCGCACCGGCCCCATCACTTCCATGTCTTCCTTCAACATCTCGTAGGCGCGCGAGGAGATGGCCTTCATCAGATGGTTGCGCAATTCCTCGGAGGCACCCTTCAAAGCCAGGGTGAGCACTTTCTTGTCCAGCCTGCCCACCAACTCGCGAATGCCGGCCTCGGGAACGCCCAGCAAGTCGTCGAAGGTGAACATCAGAGTTGCGGATGTTCAGCGCCAGCTTGGCATCATCGGATTCGATGGCGTCCAGCACCGACTTCATGGCCTCCGGCTCCAGCCGATTCATCAGGTCGGCGGCACTCTTGAAGCCGGCATAGTTGCGCCGGCTCTGCTCGCCCGCGGGCTGTAGCCGCTTGTGCAGCACGGTGGAAACTTTCTGCGCCATCTCCGGTGAGAAATTGCGCAACAGCGCCAGCCGCTTCACCGACTCGATGCGCACCGCCTCAGGCAGCTTCATCAAGACCGCCGACGCCGCCTTGGCGTCGAGGTAAGCCAGGATCAAGGCAATGGTCTGCGGCTGCTCGTCTTCCAGAAAACGCGCCAGCTCCTGAGGGTCAGCCTTTTGCAAGGTATCCAGCTGGGTGGCACTCAGGTCCTGAGCGCGGCTCACCTGCTCCAACAGTGCCTTGGCGCCGTCGCCTCCAAAGGCCTTTACCAGCAGCGCGCGGGCATATTCGTCACCACCTTGTGCCAGGTAGTCCTGGGTCAGGCTCAGGCGGTAATACTCTTCCAGCACCTGCGCGGCGGTCTCGGGATCCACGCCGTTCAGCTCGCTGATTTCTTTGGTCAGCCGCTGCAATTGCGGCTGGCTCAGATGGCGGTACACCGTCGTCGCCGCCTCCTCGCCCAGCAGCACCAGCAGCACCGCCGCTTTGCGCACGCCGTTGAGGGTGGACGGAGCTAACCCTGCCGCGCTCACTCCACGCCACCTTCCCGCAACCAGTTCTGGACCAGCCGCGAGGCCCCGACGGGCTCTGTCTTCACTTTTTCCACCAGATGGTTCTTCAGCAGGGTGAGCTTCTTCAGCGAGGGGTCGCCTTCCAGTCCTGCCAGGTCCAGCGCCTCCGGCAGCTGAGAGACAGCGGCTGCGGAGGTCTCGGCTGCGGTCGTCTTCCCATGCAGCGCAAGCTCGCGCATCGCGGTCAGTAACTGCTTCTTGACCGGACGGAGCAGCAGCATATACACGCTGCCAAAGAGGCAGCCCAGCGCCAGATAGCGGAAGATCCAGGCCCAGTCCCGCAGGCTGTGTTGTACCCGCTCCATCCAAGTCGGGACGACTGGGGCTTCCTGCTGCAGACTCTGAAACGATAGATTTTCCACGGCCAGCACATCGCCACGTTTGGCGTCGATGCCGAGTGCCGCCGCCGCCAGTTCCTCGATCTGCTTCATCTCGTCTGGGCTGCGCCGGCGCCGGGTGGCGATGCGCTGATTGTTTTTCTGTTCGACTTGAACTGCATCGTCCACCAGCAAAGCGGCGGCGATACGCTTGATCCGCCCCGCCGGTTGCACCGTGTGTCGCACCAGCTTGTTCACACCGTAGGTGCCGCTTTCAGATTTCGAGCTGTGGCTCTCGCACGGACTTGGCGGGCGCACTCACCTTGGCGTTGGGCAGGTTGCTGCTGGTTCCAGGCACTCCGCCCTGGGCATCGCTGCCCAAATGTTCTTCGCTGCGGGTCACGCTCAGCGCCACGCTGCTGGCGGGATCGTAGGTCTCCTGGGTTTCTTCTCCCGAGCTGAGGTCATACTCAACGTGCACGCTGGCGCGCACCCCCTGGATGCCAACCACCGGCTCCAGCGTTTCCACCACGCGCTTGGCCAGGTCCTGATCGATCTCCGACGGCGCCCCCTGGCCCTGGTTGCCGCCGAAGCGGCCTAATGGCAGGTTGGTATCCGCGTCGATGACGACCACATTCTCTGGACTGAGGCGGTCGACCGCGCCCGCCACCAGTTGCCGGATGGACGTGTCGGAACTTTCTGGCAACCGTCCACGGCGCAGCTTTACCGTCACCGAGGCCTTGGCGGTGCGATCGCGTTCGCTGTATAACGACTCAGCCGGCATCACCAGATGCACCCGCACCGCTTCCACTTCGCTTAGAGTCTGCAAGGTGCGCTCCAGTTCGGCTTCCAGGGCGCGCTGGTAGTTCACCTTCTCGCTGAAATCGCTGCCCGCCCAATTGGGCTTGTCGAACAATTCGAAGCCCATGCGCCCGCTGTGCGGCATGGGTTGCGAGGCGATTTCCAGGCGCGCGCTGTCCAGCTTGTCGGCGGGCACCGAGATACTGGCGCCGTCGGGAGACTGCTCGAAGGGAATCTTCTTGGCGCCCAGGCGGCCCGGAGATTTCCTGGGTGTCGCTGGGGCTTAGGCCCGAATACAGCGTCTTGTAGTCCGGCTTGGCAATCAGTTGCACGAAGACGCAGAGCGTGGCCGCCACCAGTACCGCACCGCCGCCCAGCAGAAGACGCTGCCGGCCGGTCAGTCCGGCCAGAAAGTCCTTGGCCTGCTGCACGATTTGCGGCAATGTCAGGTTGCTGTCCATGGCGCTTCAGCCTCGTACTTCAGAACTGCATGCCGGCGATCTGCTGGTACGCCTGCACCACTTTATTGCGTACTTGCAACATCAGTTGAAAGGAGAGGTCGGCCTTTTCCACCGCAATCATGGCGTCGTGCACGTCAGTCCCATTGCCCTCCACCATGCTGCTCACTTTGTAGCGCGCATCCAGGTTCAGGGTATCCACGTCGCCAACCGCCTCGCCCAGGGTCTCTCCAAAGCTCTTGCCTGCGGCCGGCGTGGTGGCGGCTGTGCTGGGAAGATCGGCCGGTATGCTGCGCAGGCCAGCGTTCACCGCGTCAATCGCCATGACTTCCTCCCCTGCCCTTTACTTCAAAATCTGCAGCGACTGCTGAATCATTTGCTTGGCGGCCTGTACTGCGCTCGCATTCAGTTCGTAGGCCCGCTCGGCGCCCATCAGGTCCACCATCTCCTGCACCGGATTGATCGCCGGATAGGCCACATATCCCGACTCGTCGGCATCGGGATGACCGGGCTGGTAACGCTGTACTGGAGGCGCGGGATCCTCAACTACCTGGTTGACCTGCACCCCGCCGGCGGGTGCGAAGGCTGCGCTTCGCCATCGAGCCGGCCAGCAGCAGACGAAACTGCGATGCCGGTTGGGCGCTGAACATCACCATGCGCCGACTGGTAAGGGCCGCCCTCGGCTGTGCGCGTGGTTTCCGCATTTGCCAGATTGCTGGTCACCACCTCGGCCCGCAGCCGCTCGGCGGTCAAGGCCGACCCACTGATCTGGAACAGGCCAAACAGGTTCATTGACTGTTGCCTCCATTGATTGCTAGCTGCAGGCGATTGAACTCGGAGCGCAAAAGCTGCACGTCCACATAAAAGCTGAGCTGGTTTTGCGCCATCAGCAGGCTTTCGCGATCCAGGCTCACGTTGTTGCCGTCGGGACGCTCGATCAGCGCTGGCACCTCGCGCACCATGGGCGTAGCCGTGACATCGTTATCGTCGGCGACGGCATGCTGCAACTCCTGGCGAAAGTCGATATCGCGCGCGTGATAACCCGGGCGTGTCGATGTTGGCGACGTTCTGGCTCACCAGCGATTGCCGCATCGCGGTCAGGTCCAGAGCGCGGCTCAAGGTACCGATCAATGGGGTGTCGATCAAACTCATGTCAGCCTCCGGGGCGGCAAGCCATGCTCGCGGATTTTGTTGCGGACGGTGCGCAGGCTGACGCCCAACAGCTCCGCCGCGTGGGTGCGATTGCCCGCCGTGGCATGCAGGGTGATTTCGAGAAGAGCCTTCTCCACCTCCCGCAGCGACAACCCAGGCTTCAACCAACTGCCCCAGAGCGTTGGCGGCTGGCGCTTGCAGGAACTGCAGCGCCTCTGCCCCAATCTCCTCCCCGTCGCATAGCGCAACTGCGCGACGAACTGCATTAGCCAGCTCGCGGACATTTCCCGGCCAGCGATGCGAACGCAGAGCGAGCGCGAAAGGCCTCGCTCAGGATTGGGGGCCGCGCTGGAGCGGCAAATTTTGCGGCGAAGTATTCCGCCAGTTCGATGACGTCGTCGCCGCGCTCGCGCAGCGGCGGCAATCCCAGCGGAATCACATTCAGCCGGTAATACAAGTCCTCGCGGAAGCGGCCTTCCAGCACCAGAACTTGCAGTGAGCGGTTGGTGCTGGCGATCACCCGCACATCCACGTGGATGGGCCGCACATCGCCGAGGCGGTAGAATTCGCGCTCCTGCAGCACGCGCAGAAGTTTGGGCTGCAGCAGTAGCGGCATTTCGCCGATCTCATCCAGTAGTAAGGTTCCACTGTCAGCCAGCTCAAACTTGCCGGCGTTGCGCGAGAGCGCGCCCGTAAAGGCCCCGCGTACGTGACCAAACAGTTCGCTCTCCAGGAGGTTCTCCGGCACCGCGGCACAGTTAATCGCCACGAACGGCCGTGCGGCGCGCGGGCTGGCCTGGTGAATCAGGCGGGCCAGCAACTCCTTGCCGGTGCCACTCTCGGCTTCCAGCAGAATGTCGGCATCGCTACGTGCCGCCTGCCGCGCCTGTTCCAGGGCGTTGCGCAGCGCCAGAGAGTTTCCGATGATCGTTGGGTCGGTGTCGCGGCGAGTGCCGCAGGAAAGGGAAGTAAACTCGCCGCGGGCTGGTTCCCCCGGCTGATGACTTGCGAACTGTGGGCTGGGCAACATCTGCCTAGCACTCCTGCAAGGCGGCTGCCGATCGCGGCTGCCGCAGATTAAACCCAATTCACGCGCAATGGCTCGACAATCCCAAATGCTCAGGGAGTATGGCGCCACCCTCGGCGAGAATGGAGGCGCGCTCAATCACATGTTGCAGCTCGCGCACGTTTCCCGGCCAGGGATGCGTTTCCAGCAGGCGGACAGCTTCCGGCGAAAAGCTCGCGTTCGCGCCCTCGAACTTCGCCAGGAAGTGACGCGCCAGGGCTTCGACATCCTCGCGGCGTTGAGCCAGCGAAGGTAACTCGATGGGGAAGACCGAGAGCCGGTAGAACAGGTCCTCGCGAAACTGTTTACGCTGGGCCAACTCGGCGAGATGGGCATTGCTGGCCGCCAACACGCGAACGTCAACCCGGAAGACATCGGAGCTGCCCAGCCGCTGCACTTCACCCTGGTCGAGGAAGCGCAACAGTTTGGCCTGCATTCCCAGCGGCAACTCGCCTACTTCGTCGAGAAAAAGCGTGCCCCCATGAGCGCTGTGGATGCGTCCGATGCGTGACTGCACCGCTCCGGTAAAAGCGCCACGCACATAGCCGAACAACTCCGACTCCAGGAGAGCCTCCGGAATGGCGGCGCAATTGATGACCACGAATTCCTTGCCGGCACGGGGACTCAGCCGGTGAATGGCGTTGGCTACAACTTCCTTGCCGGTACCGGTGGGGCCGGTGATCAGCACCGGAGTGTTGCGCGCCGCTACCAGACGCGCCATGCGATAAACGCTATGCATGCAGGGTGCGTGGCCTACCATTCCCGGCAAGGGTTCTACTGTGATTGGTACCGGCAAAGCCCCAGGCGTTGTCGGCGGTCCCTCCCAACGTCCCATGCGGTCGAATAGCAAGTGCGCGCCGGCGCTGCGCCACTGCGAAGGCAACGCGGGGTTGCCGGCATCGTCCAGCAGCAACACGTCGATTCCGGGGAAACGCGCATGAATAATCTGCAACAACTCGTCCGCGTCCAGGTCAGGCAGCTTGCGGTCGAGTAGCAGCAACTGGCATTCGCTGCTCTCCAGTTTTCCCAGAGCATCGGCTCCGCCGAGGGCCTCGGCGGCGGAGATGCTCGAATGCAGCAGGTTCTGGATGATCTGCTTGCGAAGGCCAGGATTGGAACTGGCAACGATCACTGCCGGATCGGGAGGGTAAAAGGACTGCGCTACGCTGGTCATGAAGACTGTTGTAGACTGCGAACCTTAGAAATTGATTAGGAGCAAGTTAGAAGTTTCTAGGAAAGTGAAGAATTATGGCCACGCCGACGAGACGCGCCAAGTGAGCCATACGGCGCAGCCGGCTCTCAGCTGAGACAAGGTAATTGAACGACCCAGACCCCGGGCACACCCGCGGATACCTTCCAGGTTAGGTCGCCACCAATTGCGCGAAATGTCCGGCGTGCAATCTCCAACCCGCCGCTCCAATCCGGATCGAGGCAACCGTCAGACGAGCCATCGGGGTGAGCCCCGCATCCTTCGATGCGGATCTCCATTTGTTGCCGTTGACGGCCGCGCCTTCCGCCTACACACAAAACACGACCCAGGGAATCGCAGCGAAGCAGAAACTCCAACAGATAAAAGAAGCCGCGCGTCAACTTGGCTTCGTCGGCCGGCACCTTCACGGCTTCACATGTCATCTCGAAGGACCGTCCTGCGGACTCGAACAGGGGAAGCATGTCTTCACGCAGTCGCTCCAAAATCCGATCGAGATCAAGTGGCGTAGAGGTATTTCCCGGATCATCCGCGTCACTCAATTCGCGCAGCAATAGCAGACGTTGTCGCAAACGCTCGGCGTTTTCTAAAGCGGCTTCGATGCTGGCGCGAAATTCTTCGACAGTTTGATCGCGCACCAGTGCAAGTTCGAGCGAGCAGTGCAGGGCGGTCAGGGGCTGGCTCAGATCGTGAAACACGGTTGCCGTGAAATCGCCACCCGAGGCAATTTCTGTGGAAGTGCTTAATGTGGCGACGCTCACATCAGTGGCCCGGAGGGGTGGCAGCTCATTTCGTATCCGACACCGCGAACCGTATGAATGAGATGGGGCGCGTGTTCACCGTCCACTTTCTTGCGCAGGTAATTAATGTAAACGTCCACAATATTGGTGGTGGTATCGAACGACAGGTTCCACACGTGTTCGACGATCATGGCGCGCGTAATGCGACGTCCGGCATTGCGCATAAGATATTCGAGCAAAGCGAATTCTTTGGAGGTGAGGTCGATGCGCTTGCCTCCGCGTTCCACCTTCCGTTCCACGCGATCGAGTTCCAGGTCGGCGACCCGCAGCACAGTTTCCACCGTGCGCGGTCCGCGGCGCAGCAGTGCGCGCACCCGCGCCGAAAGCTCGGTAAAAGAAAATGGTTTGATGAGGCAATCGTCAGCGCCGGTATCGAGCGATTGCACCCGATCCTCCACCCGGTTCCGTGCCGTGAGTACCAGCACAGGAAGCGACGGCTTCTTAGGGCGCACGGCATTCAGCACACCGATGCCATCGAGCTTAGGCAGATTCAGATCAAGGATCAGCAGATCATATTCGCTCTCGAGGGCCATCTGCCTCGCCTGTTCGCCATCGGACGCCACATCAACTGCGTAGTGTTCGGCCTCTAGGCCTTTGCAGACAAAACTAGCGAGCGGAGCATCGTCTTCCACAACTAGGATGCGCATTACCGTAGCCTTTGGAGAGTAACCAGCCAAATGGTTACTACGATCATCGTTCTTTTGGCATAGCTAGTCAACTTCTAACCGATATCCGACAGCAATTGCGTGCCAATTCGGGAAAGATTCGTGGTGACGGTTGCAGGGATTACAAGAAGGCGAGACGCAAGATTCTTATAATATCGCGATGCGACAGAGCACCTGCCTTCGATTTGGCGGAGCTTCATAATTGGAATCGCCGTGCGAACCACCCACATAGGACCCCAATTATTGCGGTTCGGAATCGCCCTAGCAGCGCTATAATTCAAGCATGGCACGTGGTTGGGAAAGTAAATCTGTGGAAGCGCAAATAGAAGAGTCTGATTCCGAACCCTCCCTTAGCGAACCCCGCTCCTGCTCCGCTGAAGAAATGCAACTCCAGATGAAGAAAGCTGACCTTGAGCTTTCGCGAAAGCTGGTGCTTCAGCAAATGGAGCGAAGCGATAGTGAGCGTTATTCCGAGTTGCTGCGCCGTACCCTGGCCAGCTTGGACACGCAAATCACCGCCTTAGGCTGATTGATTGGCGCCGCATTAGGTTCTGCCCTTTCGTAGGAGCTCCCTCGTCTTAAGCGGCTCCCCGACGCTCTACTTCGCACAGGTCACACCTACCTGTGATCGCAATCACGGAAGCAAGGTTCAACACCCAAGCAGAATGACCTTAGAGGTGTGGTATGCCAGTTCTTGTGATTGCCGTTGTCTTCTTCCTGATTTTCCTGGTCATGGGCGTGATGGGTATTACGGCAATGGTCGCCGAGCATCGCGGCAAGTTGTTCAGCGGAAAGTGGAGTGACGAACCAAAGCCGGTGAAGCGATAATCCATGCGGTCTCGAGCGTTGAGCATTGGGGTGGCGCTACACCGCCTGCAGAACACGCGAGAGACAGTCTTCGCAGAAGCCACTGTCTTTGATGTCGATCCACTCCACCGCATGCGCAGGAGCCATGGCACAGCGATAATCGTGACAATGGGTGAGGCTCAAGGTGTGTCCCAGTTCATGCACCGCTTCGATTAATAAACGATTGGCGAGAACGTCGGCATCCGGCGGCAGGCCATAGAATTCCTGCCGCAAACGATGATAGGAAACCACCGCTGCTGCTCCGCTAAGCTGAGCTTCCCCAAACACGAACGTCAGAATCGGAATGTAGAGATCCAATTCCGTAATTCCGACCAGGCGCCAGGTGCTGCCATTGACATACTTTTGCATTCTGGCCAGGATTTCAGAGGAGTGGTATTGCTGACGTTCAGCGTGCCGCGCAAATGAGGGATCGATGGCTGGCTGCAGTATTTCCGTGGGCACACGGAACTTCTCGTAGAGCTCATGCCGCAACCATTCGAGCAGCCGAGCATCCACGCTTCCCACCGGCAGTAGCTGAAGCTTTTTCATGGAACTAGCAACGAGCGACTAGCAATTAGCTTTTAGCCTTTAGCGGTTAGCCATCAAAATCACGACTCAGCTTAGCGCTGAGAGTTCTGGTTTCTAGGAGCTAAAAGCTTAGAGCTACCCGCTAACCGCTAGCTGCTCTTTCTCTTTCCTGTTCCAACCATACTTCTTGAGTTTGTGATGTAATGTGACGCGATCGATAGCAAGAACCTCTGCTGCCCGCGTTTGATTGCCGCCGCATTCTTCCAGCACCCGCAGGATGTGCGCGCGTTCTACATCGTCAAGACTACGAACATCGCCTATCCCCAGGCCGGCGCCATTTCTCGATTTCAGGGTGAAGTCCTGCTCGCGAAGCTCAGGCTCCTGCGCCACCACCATCGCCCGTTCGACAGCGTTTTCCAATTCACGGACATTGCCCGGCCAACTGTACTGTTGCAAGTCATTCATGGCTGTGGGTGAGACTCGGGTAATCTTCTTGCTCATTTCGCGCGAGAACTTGCGGGTGAAGTGGTCCACCAACAGAGGAACGTCTTCCCGCCGCTCGCGCAGTGGCGGAATCTCGATATGAAAAACGTTGAGCCGGTAGAAAAGGTCAGGGCGGAACTTGCCCTCCTCGATCAATTGTTCCAGGTTCTTGTTGGTGGCAGCGACCACGCGGAAGTCAACATGGATCGTCTGATTGCCGCCTACGCGCACGATCTCGCGCTCCTGCAGCACGCGCAGCAAGTCGGTCTGGGTCTTTAAGCTGATGTCGCCGATCTCGTCGAGGAATACGGTGCCGCCTTCGGCGATTTCAAACTTGCCCTTCTTCCGATATTGCGCACCAGTGAACGCGCCTTTCTCATGGCCAAAGAGCTCACTCTCTAGCAGCGTCTCCGTAAGCGCACCGCAGTGGATGACTACCAGCGGGTGAAAACGTCGCGGACTTCCGGAATGAATGGCACGCGCCACTAGTTCCTTACCGGTACCGCTTTCGCCGGTGACAAGCACGGTGGCGTCGGTGGGCGCAACGGTCTCGATGGCGTCAAAGACGTGCTTCATCGCCGAGCTTTGTCCGATGATGTCAGAAGGATGAGCGATTTCGGCGACGGTCTCCTTCAGCCGAGTGTTCTCCTGCTCAGTGCGACGATGCGACATGGCTTTGGCGATCAGGTGGCCAATCTCATCCGGATCGAGCGGCTTGTTAACGTAGTCATAGGCGCCGTTCTTCAACGCGGCAATGGCGGTTTCCACAGATGCGTAGCCCGTCATGATGATGACCAGCATGTCGGGACAAATCTCATGCAGCCGCCGCTGCAATTCGATACCGTCGGTGCCACGCATCTTGATGTCCACCATCGCGACATCGAAGCTTTGCTCGGCGACGCGGGTCAGCGCTTCGTTAGCGCTTTCGGCCATGGCCACTTCGTAACCTTCTTCGGTAAACCATTTGGCCAGCGAGTCACGCACGCTGAGTTCATCATCCACAATCAGCAATTTGCCTTGCGTCATTCTTCTACCTCGTTTCCACTACTGCGCGGTTACGATCGTCAGCCATGACGGGATTCTGGCTATCCACCGGCAGCACAATTCTGAATGTCGTTCCTTGTCCCACAACCGAGTTCACTTCGATCTGCCCGCCGTGTCGTTCCACGATGTTCTGGCTGATCGCCAGCCCGAGCCCGGAGCCGCCGGATTCCTTCGTGGTATAGAACGGTTCGAAGATATGCGGGAGATGCTCGGCGGAAATCCCCATCCCGTCGTCACGAATAATGAGTTCGATCCACTCCGCACTGGCATGGGTGGCGATCCAAAGATTGCCTTCCTGTGGCATGGCGTCGATGGCATTGATCACCATGGCCAGCACCACCTGCTCAATCTGCGCGGGATCGCAATGCACCATGGGAAGGTCGGCTGCGAGATCAAGGTTGAGCTCGATCCCGGCCATGTCCATCTTGTGTTGAACCAGGCGCACGCAGCGATCGATGACCTGGTTGAGATCGCACCAGGCGAGATTCATCGGCGATACCCGCGAGAAACTCAGCAGGTTCTTCACCAGCTCACCGCAACGCTTGCTCTCACTGGCCACCAAGTCGAGCGAGCCCTTCATCTCTTCTTTCTTGGGTGAGCTGGCAGCGTTGTTGTCGATCCACCGCTTGACCAGCTTGGAGTAGGTAAGAATGCCGGACAGCGGATTATTGATTTCGTGCGCGACCACTGCGGCCATCTTGCCAATGGTGGCCATCTTCTCCACGTGCAGCATGTGCTGGTGAGCCTGTTTCAGCTCGCGCGTCTTCTCCTCGACTCGCTCCTCCAAGGTATGTGCCCAAGCGGTGATTTCCGCCTGCGCCACTTGCAGGCGGTTGCTCATCTCGTTGAACGATTGCGCCAGCTCGCCTACCTCATCTTGCGAGTGGACAGGTATCTGATAGCCCAGGTCGCCAGTGGCGACGCGCTCGGTGCCCGTCTTTAGTTCGCGGAGCGGGTTGCGGACTTCGATCCACACGAACAGACCGCTGAGGAAGACAACCGCAATCAGTGCGACTGTAGTTCCGGCAAGCATCTCTCTCCTCTCGCGGTGCAGACTTTCATCCACCTTGGCGAGCGAAAGATTGGTGTCGAGTACACCCAGAATCTGCGTACTGGCAGGATGCGCATGGCAGGCCGCGTTGGAGCAGGCAGGCTGGTTTTCGATGGGTGTGATCACTCCCAGCACGCGCGTGCTGGCTGCGCGATAAACGCGAAACCGGTCAGAACGATTCAGCCGACTGAGAGGCTGCGATTGCACGTGGCAGCCGTAGCAGGCTTCCGCACCCTTATCTACCATGTTGCCGACTTCGGATGGAGCCGTTGAGTAGCTGATCACGCCTTGCGGGTTCATGATGCGAACCCGCACTATGCCTGGCTGGTCGGCCATATTCAGCATCATCTCGTACAGGCCGGTGCGATCGTTGTTCAGCATGTAGTGCGAAGCGCTACGGCGCAGAACCTCGCTCTGCTGCTCGGCACTGACGAGGGCCGCGGCTTCCAGATGCTTGCGATGGAGTTGCGTGCTGAAATATCCCAGCAGGGCAAAGATGATGAT
Source organism: uncultured Acidobacteriaceae bacterium (assembly GCA_963709045.1). Taxonomy (GTDB): domain Bacteria; phylum Acidobacteriota; class Terriglobia; order Terriglobales; family Acidobacteriaceae; genus Bog-257. Next base: position 620,435 of record CAVPUX010000002.1, read on the forward strand.
CATGACTACGAAGATCGAGACCATCAGCTTTGCGCTGACGCTGCGCCCGAGGCGTTGTAGCCAGAAGGGGCGCGATGAGACTGGGCTCTCCCCCCTTGTTTTTGGTGAGAGGCGATTCGAGCTTTCAGTCTCCAGCATGGGCGGGCACCGCAACTTCTGCGTACCGGACTTCTGGTTCGCGGAGTGCCGGGATGTGGGCCTTTTCTTCCGGGAAGATCGGCAGGTACTTCGCCACAAAGCCGAAGATGGCGAATCCCAGCGCAACGAACATGGCGGTGATCACGATCTCGGTCCATTTCGGGGTGTAGCGCGCGCCCACGGCATTTTCCACTCCGGTGATGGCTACATTCAGACGATTGGCTACAAATCCGAGCAGCGTCAGTACAGCCGCCAGGTAGAGGCCTTGCGCTCGTTCTCGAATTTTCGGGACCAGCAGAAGCCCCAACGGCGCCACCACCGACAGGAACATCTCCAGTAGGAAGAAGCGCTGTTCGTATCCCGGAACGAAGACCAGTTTCAGGACGCCGCGATGATACAGGTCTTCGAATTTCAGGATGCCATAGAGCGCAAGCACAACCACCAGCACGCGTCCGAGGTCGCGTAGGATGGGCAGTTCAAGCTCACGGCCAAAATACTTCGAACTCATCGAGGATTCGAAGATGGTCATGGCCAACCCGACCGCAATCGCCGACAGGAAGAAGAAAACCGGCAACAGCGGGCTGTACCAGAAGGGGTGCAGCTTGTTTGGCATGATGAGATAAAGCGTGCCCAGCGACGACTGATGCAACGTCGAGAGCAGCACGCCGAGGATCACAAATACAACCATGACGCTGCGAACGATCTTCAGCGCACGCTTCAGCTTGAAGTGCTCCAGCACAATGGGCGAGAACTCCATGGCGAGCACGGCAGTGTAGAACATGACGCAATAGGCAACTTCGAACATTACCGAGTGCGGATTGCGCATGATCAGGGGATGCCAGATGTTCCACGGCAATCCCAAGTCGTACATTAGCGCGGCGCAAACCAGCAGGTAGCCCAGAAATGCGGTCAGAATGGTGGGCCGCACAATGGAATGAAACCGTTTGATGTTGAAGATCTCGACCGCTGCGGTTAGCGTGAAGCCGCCGGCGGCCAGCATGACGCCGCACATCACGTCGAAGCCAATCCAGAGTCCCCAGGGAAACTGATCGCTCAGGTTGGTCGACGCGCCCAGTCCGCGGTAGAAGCGAAGGACCGTACAGTAGACGCCGGCCGCCATTATGGCCAGGAAGACCGCCTTCCAGAATGTAAAGCGGATTCTCGGGACCGTCATCGCCCACCTCCGTTGTGCTTTTTCTCGTTGGCTTCGGCTTCCGCCACGTCTTCTCTGCGGTGGGTGATCCAATAAATGCCGCCCAGCAAGGTGCCGAACAGGGGGACGAAGTCAGGTATGCGCGACAGTACTTGGTAGGTGTAAAGCGGGAGGGCCCGTTCGGTCAGATCAGTTCTGAAACCGAAGGTGTTGAACGGAATGGAAGACAGCAGCATTACGGACGTTCCGCCGACCTCGGTCTCGCCAAAGATGTGAGGTAGATACTTCCCCGGATTGTCGTGAATACGTTTCTTGGCTTCTTCCAGGAGCTCATTGCGATTGCCAAACTTGGTGGCGCCGGTGGGACAGATTTCCGCGCAAGCCGTCTGTTTTCCTTCGGCTACGCGCTTGCTGCACATGACGCACTTGCGCACGCCCGGTACCGCTTTCTCCCATTCGTACTTAGGCACACCGAAGGGACATGCCGCCATACAATAGCGGCAACCCATGCAACGGCTCTTGTCGTAGGTGACGGGCCCGAGTGCGGTCTTCTTCAGCGCGCCAACGGGACAAACTGAGGCGCAAGCCGGGTCGTCGCAGTTCATGCACAACTTACGCATAAACTTGTCGTCTTTGACCATGATGGCCGTGTATTTGTGCGCCGACGTGATCTGCTGGTCGGCGATTCGGTCGTCGTACGGCAGGCCGTTTTCGGTGGCGCAGGCCTGCTCGCACTGCTTGCAGCCGATGCACAGGGTCGCATCGTAAAGGATTCCCTTGCTCATGCTTTACTCCAGATCGCCCAGGCGGCCCCAGTCGGACCTCGGCAGGTAGAAGCGGCGCCAATGCGACGGCGCCGTCGGGCGACTTCGGAACTTCGGGATGCTCATTCCAAACCGGCCCGTAAAGGGAGAGCCGACTCGGAGAGGAAGCCAGCGTGAAAGCAGTCTTACTTCAGGCTCTTCACGTAAGTAGCCAGCTTGGCAGCATCGGCCGGGCTGATGCCCTTGTTGGCGAAGGCGTGCGTCGCTTTCTTCTGCGGCCCGCCATTCTCAATGAAATCAGCTACATCGGCCGTCGACATCTTCTGCACGGAGGCGGATGAAAACTCCAGAGCCCCCATCTTCTTGCCGGCCGCAGTACCGTTTCCATCCGCGCCATGACAGGCAGCGCACTTTGTCTTGTAGAGCTCTTCCTGCGCCCACGATAGGCTGGGAAGGACCAGGAATAGCGCGAAAGCAGTAAGTAGAACAGCTAAGATGACCTTCTTCATGAACTTCTCCGATTACTAGAATTTATGAATACAGGGTCCGGTTCGGCCTTGGAGCGATTACTGCTGCCCAGCGTGCTGCCAGACCGGCACACATGAGAGCTCCATGAGTACGACTTCAGTTTGGAACATGGATTGAAGAGACGCTGTGACGGTTGTCACCCGCCGACGTGATGGATTTCGCAACAGTTACGGACGAGCGTTCGAAATGTTGAGGTGGTTTGCCTCAGTCAGTGGCAACAAGAGACCGGAGTAGAGAACAATCTCCACAGTTTGCCATCGGTGGCGGTGAGTTTCTCCACGCTAACGCAAGGCGTGTGGCGATTTTCAGCTCTAAGGCAGCGTTTTCAAGACACTAAGGTGCAGTTACGCCGCATCGCTATTTGAAAAGAATCTGACTTATTCCGAAAGCCATACTACAATTCGGCGACTAATTCTCAGTCTCGGGAGAGGCAAATGGCTTCGGGGCGACACGACGTATTCCTCACGGGCGCGACTGGCTTCATGGGAAGCAGTTTGGCGAGGGAATTATTGCGCCGCGGACACCGCGTGCGCGCGCTGGTTCGACTAGGCTCGGAATCAAAACTGGCGACCGGGTGCCAACCGGTCCGTGGAGACGCGCTGCGAGGAGAAAGCTATGCGTCGCAAATCGCGCCGGCCGATACCTTCGTCCACCTGGTTGGCGTGGCGCATCCCAATCCACGCAAGGCCGCCGAATTTCGTGCCATCGATTTGAAGTCGTGCCAGGAAGCGGTACATGCAGCGGTTGAAGCTGGCGTGCGCCATTTCGTGTATCTCAGCGTGGCGCGGCCGGCGCCTATTATGCAGGAATATCAGGCAGTACGTGCCCAAGGTGAGCAACTCATCCGTGAGAGTGGTATGGCGGCGACCTTCGCGCGTCCCTGGTACGTGCTGGGGCCGGGACGCAGGTGGCCGTACGCGCTTATTCCGCTGTATGCATTGGCAAGGTTGCTCCCGGCAACGCGCGATGGCGCGCAAAGACTGGCTCTGGTGACACTGCGACAGATAACGGAGGCTTTGGCGTGGGCGGTGGAGAATCCGCCGGAACGCTTACAGACGATTGAGCCGCCGCAAATGCGATCGGGCTTCACCACGTATGCGCCGTCAGAAGCCAAGACTGCGTCGGCCTAGATGACTATTTCTTTGCCGTAGGGGCTACAGCACGAACCTTGACCAGGGTCCCATCGGGAAGTGGATTCCCGAGGAATTCGACAACCCCGTTGCGGACTACGCCATTGAGTTCCGGCACAACCGACGCAACGCCACCGACATCCGTAGCGCTGATCGCGGGTGCTTTCTTTTCGATCCCGCGGTCCATGGCCAGGTTTGCCAGGCGGTCGGCATCCCGGTTCTTCTCGCGAAGCACGTGCGTAATCTCGAAGTAGTCAAGCTGGTCGATCATCTTAATCGCCCGGGCATGAAGCTCCTTCAACGTGGGATTGTTGACTTTGTACTCGCCGTTGATCTGCTTCACCATCAGCTCGGAATCGCTGATTACCTTCAGCGCTTTGAAACCGTGCCTGACGGTGTAGTTGAGAGCGGCCAGCAAGCCTGAATACTCGGCATAGTTGTTCGTCTGGCGGCCAAGGAATTCGCTGAGCTCGGCTACAGGACGGCCAATTTCGTCCTCGATGACGACGCCGTACCCAGCCGGACCGGGATTGCCGCGGGCCCCACCATCGATATAGGCCACCAGATAACCTTGCTCAAGGCTGGTGATAGCGCCGCCAATGAACTCCTGCGAGCGATATCGGGATTTTCCGGGAAATGGACGAACGGGCATGATTTGTATTTAACCCCACATTTTTGGATGCGCCGACCCACTCCGCCGTCGCGGAATCACTTTATCGCTCTGACAACGGAGGTCTTCATCTACCGCCCGGTTGCCAATCGTAGCGCCAAACGCTCCGGAAGCGAAGCAGCAAAGATTTTATCTTGCGTCTGCTTGACGTTGTAAGGGACGCGATAGAAGGTCACCTGTACTGGGCTCTTCCCATCGTCCTCATAGAGGGCGAAGGCCGCTCGCCAGTCGCCATCGCGCGGCTGTCCGACCGAGCCCGGATTAATGAGATAACGCTCCCCCGGCGTAAGCGTCATAGTGGATTGCACGGCGCCTTCCATGGTGCCGTAACCGGGCGCGAGAGGAAGTGTCCTACCCTCCTGGTACACAAAGCCGCCCTGAAGGTGCGTGTGACCAAACATCATGATGTCGGGATGGCCAGGCACTCGAAAATTGGCATTGGCCGTGGAAGCGTTCAACAGGTACTCATCTTCATCGCGCGGGGAGCCGTGCACAAACTCCATTCCCGCCAGTTCGTCCACGCGCATCGGCCCTTGCGGCAAGTTGCGTAGCCAGTTCAGATGTTCCTGTTCCAGACTAGTTTGGGTCCAGCGTGCTGACATGGCCGCCACCAGGTTGAATTCCGACAAGTCCGTCAGCCCGGTGCAAGCGCGATCGTGATTGCCGCGCACCACCGGGCCGCCCATGGTGCGCACGCGCTCGCACACTTCATTGGGCGACGCGTTATAGCCGACTACATCCCCCAGGTTAACGACCATGTCGTATGCAGGAGCGGCGGCGAGGCAGGCCTCCATCGCCTCAAGATTGGAATGAATGTCGCTCAGCAGGAGAAGGCGCATCGGTCAGCGGCCCTCCGCGGAAACAACCGGACAGCGAGCCAGATGTCCAGGTGCAACCTCGACCAGCGGCGGCAACGCGGTCGAACAACTGGCGATGCGCCAAGAGCAGCGCGGCTCGAAAGCACAGCCCGGCGGCATCGCAGTGATCGGAGGCACAGTTCCCTCGATGGTCTGAAGTGGGTGGCCGCGCTCGGTACGCAGCGTCGGCACAGAGTTTAACAGCCCGCGCGTGTAAGGGTGCGCCGGGCGCGTGAAAACGTCGTGTGCGGTTCCCATTTCGACCAGGCTGCCCGCGTACATCACTCCGATGCGATGCGCTACCTGGGATACGACGGCCAGGTCATGGGAGATGAACAGCATCGCCAGGGAGAAATTTTCTCGCAGCTCGCTGAGCAGGTCGAGTACCTGTGCCTGGATGGTTACGTCCAGCGCAGTCGTGGGCTCGTCGGCAATCAGCAAGGAGGGCCGGTTTACCACGGCCATGGCGATCATGACGCGCTGGCGCTGCCCTCCAGAGAGCTGGTGGGGATAGTCACGCGCGCGACGGTCGGCATCGGCGATGGCGACGGTACGTAATGCTTCGACCGCACGCCGCCAGGCTTCGGCCTTAGTGATTCGAACGGGTACGGCTTCAGCCGTGCCGCTAAGGTCTCTACTCCTGTCATCATGAGCGGGCTTTAGTCCGGCGAGGGGCTTGTTTTTCGCCATGCGCCAGCACCGCCTCGGCAATCTGATCGCCGACCCGCATCACGGGATTCAGGGCGGTCATCGGCTCCTGAAAGATCATGCTGATTTCCGCGCCTCGGATGTGGCGCATCTCCGGTTCCGGTGCAACCAGCAGATCAGTACCGCGAAATTGAATGTGCCCCTGAATGCGCGCCTGTGGCGGCAGCAAACGCAGGATGGCCAGCGCGCTGACCGATTTTCCAGATCCGGATTCCCCCACCAGCCCGAGTACCTCGCCCGGCGCAATCTGGAAGCTGACATCGCGGACGGCGGTGACGTTTCCCTGCCCGGTCGCAAATTCGACGGTGAGATTTCGGACCTCGAGCAGCGGGAGCACACTTCTATGCTAGCAGGCGGAGAAAATAACCAGGAGGCGACCGGGAACGATCAGGCCATCACTCGCTCAAGATGGCCAACTTTCGCGCAGATCGAAGATGAACATCGTCCTGGCGCCATCTAAGAAGCCATCCTACGAATTGCTTCTGCCTTCCGCACTGTGATAACTTCCGCTCGTCGCCCGCTGTCGCAGTGGAGGAGGACTTTATGCTTATCGCTCTCATTGTCATTATCGTCATACTGGCGATCATCGCATTCACGCTGATCGGCATTTACAACGGTCTGGTGCAGTTGAAGGTCCGCGCCGACAACGCCTGGGCCGATATCGATGTGCAACTAAAGCGGCGCTATGACCTCATCCCCAATCTGGTCGAGACTGTGAAGGGTTACGCCGCTCACGAAAAGGGAACCTTCGAGAACATCGCCAAGTATCGCAGTGCGGCCATGACCGCGACGACTCCGGCGGAGAAGAGCGAAGCCGAAGGACAGCTCACCTATGCCTTGCGCGGCCTGCTCGCCGTTGCAGAAGCTTACCCACAATTGCGCGCCTCGGAGCAGTTTCAGTCACTGCAAGGTTCGCTGAGCGGCCTGGAAGATGCGATCCAGAATGCCCGCCGTTATTACAACGCCGTCGTACGTGACCTGAACACCAAGATCCAGACGTTCCCCACGAACATCGTGGCCGGCATGTTCCACATTCAGCAGAAACAGTTCTTCGATATCACCGAGCCGACCCAGCGCGAACCGGTGGCGGTGAAGTTCTGAAAAGAAGCAATTAGCTGTTAGCAACTAGCTTCGAGCTAGGTCACGGTAGTGAAAGTGCCCAAAGTGAAGCCGCCGAAGAGACAAGTAGACATTCGGAGATACGCCTCAACGGGTCAGGAAGGCCGAGAATGCGGGCATTATGTGAAGTAGTCTCGATTGCCTTTGCATTTCTAGCTCCAGGAACGATTAATTCTCAAGAGACGACCATTCCCGTCACTGAAGCCAGGCGCTTGGTCGAGATCACATTGCACCACGAAGGGTTCCCCTCGTCGTCGAAATATTGCGAAATTTCGTCAATGGACAAGGGAGGCGAACCGTTCGTACGCGACTACTATTCATTTGGTGCTTCCTGCGACTTCCCGAATACGGCAGCTACGAGTCCATGGGGAGTATTCGTTGTGAGTCCTCGAACTGGAGATGTGCTTGAGTTCAACGTGTGCAAGTGGGTCCGATACCCAGAGATACGCCGAATGCAGAAAGAGATCGTGCTTCGGACCCACGCGAACGAAGCGGCTGAAGCTCATTACCGACGAAATACAGGCTGTGAAAAATGAATTTCGTTTGACAACTCCGATTACCCAGTTTGTTCTTGCTAGTCGCCAAATGCTAATTGCTAAATGCCGTCCTCGGACCTTCGCTCTCCTGCTTCTCTGCCTGCTTTTCGCCGCTACGGCCTTCGCTCGCGACTGGCGCATTGCCCGCTTCGAAACTCACATGTACGTTACGCCCGACGGGGTCACAACCGTCAATGAGCACATTAATGCCGTGTTCATCGGCGAATACCATGGTATCTACCGCGATATTCCCATCGAGTACCCGGGCCCACATGGCACGAATTACACCCTGTTCCTCAAAGTTACCGCCGTTCTTGACGGCAACGGCCACAAGCTGAAGTACGAATCCAGTACGCAGAATGGCAATCGCCATCTCAAGATATATATTCCCGACGCAACAGACACAACGCGCACCGTGATTATCAGTTACAAAGTCACCAATGCGGTGCGTTGGTTCGACGATCACGACGAGCTTTACTGGAACGTGACCGGCAATGACTGGCCGGTGCCTATCGACAGTGCTGCGGCGTCAATCACATTTCCCGCGAACGCCGCCGGCAACTTGCGCGCGCAAGCCTTCACCGGTGCATACGGATCGCAAGAGCAGGACGCGACCGTCGAGGTCCGTAATAACACAGTGCTGGTCGAGACCAACAATCCGCTCTCCATGCGCGGCGGACTTACGGCTGACGTTTACATCAGCAAAGGTGTGCTGACGCAGCCCAGCAAATTCACCCAGGCCATGTGGTTTCTGCGCAGCAATCCCATCGTGCTGCTGCCGCTGTGGGCGTTCATCGTGATGTTCTTCTTCTGGTGGACGAAAGGCCGCGATCCCAAAGCCGACATCTCGGTCGCGCCCATGTACGAGCCGCCCAAAGATATGACGCCTGCCGAGGTCGGCACACTGATCGATGACGTCGTCCATCCTCGCGACATCACCTGCACCATGGTGGACCTCGCGGTGAAGGGCTATCTCAAGATCGAGGAGACCGAGTCCAAGGTCCTGCTGTTCAGCCATCGTGACTACACTTTCCACTTGCTGAAACCACCGGATACCTGGAGCTCGCTCGAACCACACGAGCGCGTGATGCTGAACCACATGTTCGCCGGCGGGGTCATGCAGGTGCGCCTGTCGGACCTGAAGAACCAGTTCTACGTTGCCATTCCAACCATTAAGAACGATATTCTCGCCGAGCTAAAGAGCAAGGGAATGTACTCCGTCGATCCCGAATCGGCCCACGCCTATGTGCTGGCCGGCATATTGTTTACTGCTGCCCCGTTCGTACTGGCACAGGTGCTGGGCTGGGGCTCAATGCTCGATTCTCCGGGCCTGCTGATTGCCGCGGGAATTATTGCGGTGATCATCGTGTTCCTGTTCGCTCGCATCATGACCGCGAAGTCGCTCAAGGGGGTACGAACTAAAGTTGAGATCCTCGGCTTCCAGGAGTTCATCAATCGCGTGGACTCCGACCGCTTAAAGCGCATGCCGCCCGATACCTTCGAGAAGTTTCTGCCTTACGCCATGGCGCTTGGCATTGAGAATCGCTGGGCCAAGGCGTTCCAGGGAATCACGCAGAACCAGCCCAACTGGTATGTCGGGCCGACGCCGTATGTTGGATTCAATCCCATCTTCTTCGCCGGATCCATGCATGCCATGGCAATGGATGCCCACCAGGCCTTCGTGGCGGCTCCGCGGGCGAGCAGCACCGGCTCAGGATGGGGCGGCGGTGGCTTCGGTGGTGGCGGCTTCAGCGGCGGCGGCTTTGGAGGCGGTGGCGGCGGAGCGTTCTAACGCAGAAGATTATGGCTTCAGCAACCCCTGCGCACACTGCCCGAATAACAGCTCACTGCGCAGAAACAATATCGTAAATCTTGCGGGAGAGCTCGATAAAATCCAGCGAGCTTTGCTGCCCTTCCAGGTTTGACAGGATGACTACTCCAAACCCTCTTTCCGGCAGGAGGTACAGCACACTACTGAAGCCCTGTTGCTCCCCGCCGTGGCCCGCCTCCTGCAACCCGCGGTACTTGTCGATGGGTCCGCCTACAAAAAAACCAAGACCATAGATTGTCGGCTTTCCATCAACAGTCTTTTCTGGTGTGAGCATTTGAGTGAGCGTTAGCTTCGAAACCAAGTGGGTTGAGTAGAGCGCAACTACGAAATTCCCCATGTCTCGGGCGCTCGAATTGATCCCACTCCCCGGTGGTTTATTACTAACATCGACAAAGATGGAATTCTGCCACTCGCCAGCAGCCGTAACTCTATATCCGTGGGCCCGGTGCGGGACAATCGCGAAGACATCGTCGAGACGAGTAGCCGGCATCTGCGCTGGCCCGAAGACTGCCTGATGCATGTAGTGGTCATAGCTGGTTCCAGAAGCGCCCTCTATGACACAACCCAGAACGATGTAGCCGTAGCTGGTGTACTGCATCTTCGTTCCGGGCTCGAACTCCAAAGGATCGTTAGCGAACTGAGTCAGAGCTTCCTTGATGCTGGCATAGTGCCGGGTATTGATACTCTCTTCGTCGTTTCGGTAATCGCGAATGCCGCTTTGATGAGAGAGTAGCTCCCTCGTCGTAATTGGCCACGGCTTTTTAGGAAGGTCTGGACAATATTTCTGGATGGGGGAATCGAGGTCGAGCTTTCCGGCTTCGACGAGCTCCATTGCGGCTGTCGCGGTGATGGATTTGGATATTGATGCGATTCGGTAGACCGTGTCAGCGCTGGCGGGCACATTGTTCTCTACATCGGCGAGACCGTACCCCCCAGTAAGGACTACGCGTCCGCGATCGATCACGGCAACTGACAATCCCGGCACATGGTGCTGGGAAATATAGGTGGTGATCAGGCCGTCGAGGCGGAGAGCCGGCTGAGAAGGTGTCTGCGAGATTGCCGAAGGACTAGCGGCCAAGCATATGATACCAAGTATGCAACTCGTCGCTTCTCGAAGAGTCATCGCTCAGCTCCAAAATGCTTTGTCCGCAAGTAAGGGGACATTGCGAAGTCTGGTCTTAGTTCTTCAACAAGCGAGCGATGGTTTCGAGTAGCTTTTCGGGGGATTCGCCTTTAGGCAGGAACTCGTCGGCAAATTCGATTCCTTCGGGCGTATCCGCCGACGCCGAGACTATCAGGATAGGTACGTGCGGTTTAATGGTCTTCATTTCCCTGGCAATCTCGGTGCCGGTTTTGTCAGTCAGGAAGTGATCGGCGATAACTAGGTCGATGGAGTCGCGCTTGAATTGCTCCAGACCTTCTTCGCCGGAACCGGCGGTCACCACCTCATAGCCCGCAATGGTTAGCACAAGCTTACGAACCTGCAAGGCAATTTCCGCATCGTCAACACAAAGAATAACGGGTCGAATGGAATCTGAAGATAAGGGTTTCATGGCTGCACCCGTGGATAAGGCAACTATACTCTTCGCTGCAAATGCGCCATAGAAATTTACGAAATATTAGGCACAGCCCTATCCTATTTAGCCTAACATTCACCGCCAATAGAACTTCCGGGTAGAGCTGGTCAGCCAGGTAGTGCCCACCATCGGGAATACCTTTGTTGCTGCTGTCTACGAAGCGGCTGGTGGGGTGTGTTCAAAAGGCAGCTTAGTATAACGTTTTTTTTCGACTTCGATGATGAGGGCAACGCGTCCTTCGGGGCTGCGGAACGGGAATGGCATACCGGTGTACTTCAGCGAGATGGGATCCATGATCTTAAGTTCGGGATCGGGCCGACGCTCGACCACGCGTCCGCGAATCTGCACTTCGGAATAGGGATCGCGAAAATCCACGATGGAGAGCGCAACCCGCGGGTCGCGCGCGGTGTTGCGAGCCTTCAGAGAGTTTTCCCCGGTACATACGATGATGTGATCTGCGTCGCGTCCGACCCATACGGATACACTTTGCGGCGAGCCATCGGGCATCAGGGTGGCCAGATGAGCGAAGTTCGCAGCGTCGAGGAGTTGTCTGATCTCGTCAGAAAGTATCATTCGTACCTCGTTGACTGCTTTCGCCTACGCTAGCAATCTTGCCGCTTCTTTCGCAAAGTAGGTCAGTACAATCGACGCGCCAGCGCGCTGGATGCACAGCAGTGACTCCATCATGACGCGTTCGTAGTCAATCCAGCCATTCAGCGCGGCCGCCTTGATCATGGCGTACTCGCCACTTACCTGGTACGCCGCCAGAGGCACATCAAACCGCAGCCGCGCTTCGTGCAGCACGTCGAGGTAGGGCATGGCCGGCTTCACCATGATCATGTCGGCGCCTTCCTCAAGGTCGAGCTCAATCTCGCGCATGGCCTCGCGCAAGTTCGCCGGATCCATCTGGTAGGAACGGCGATCGCCGAAGTGCGGCGCCGAATCCGCCGCTTCGCGGAACGGCCCGTAGAATCCGCTGGCAAACTTCGCCGCATAGGAGAGGATGGGAATGTTCTGGTAGCCGCCGGCATCGAGCGCGGTGCGGATGGCATCCACGCGGCCGTCCATCATGTCGGAGGGAGCGATGATGTCCATGCCCGCTTTGGCCTGCGCAACCGCCGTACGGGCCAGCAACGCAAGCGTGGGATCGTTGAGGATCTCGTAATCCTCGGCAACCATCGCAGCGACCGACGCAGCACCGACGGAGCGCGGTCCGGAGGTCTCCACAATGCCGCAATGGCCGTGCGACATGTATTCGCACAGGCACACATCTCCCATCAGCAGCAGGCCGGGAACTTCGCGCTTGATGGCGCGAGCGGCCTTCTGCACAATGCCATCGGCAGACCAGGCGTCGGTGGCAATTTCGTCCTTCGATTCTGGAAGTCCGAAGAGGATGACACTGGGGATGCCGAGCGATTTCACCTCGGAGCATTCCTTCACCGCTTCGTCCACCGAAAGATTGAAGACACCGGGCATGGAGCGCACTTCCTTGCGCACCCCCTCCCCCGGGCAAACGAACAGGGGATACACGAAGCCTTCGGGGCTCAGACGGGTTTCGCGGACAAATGAGCGCATCGCTTCCGTGCGACGCAGGCGACGGGGACGATCAATTGGGAATGCCATAACAGAAAATTCTAGCACTCGAAGAGTGGCGCGGAAGCGCTAAAATCGCGGGGAAAAAGAGTGACGGAATTGTGATCGGAATCACTGCAACCAAGCGGATCATTGTCCCCAGTTAGCCGGGTTTTGACAAGTCCTGCGGCGGACCTCGCAAGAGAGACCGTAATTTGTCCGGCAGGGGGCGGTCAGCATACAGACTTGCAAACAAAGGCCAGCGTTCACGGCCGGTTCGCCCAAATCGGAACAGATACTAGTGGTAAAGCTATGTGTCCTGCTGAAGACGTCCCAAACTGGTATATACTTCGGCTACTCTATTAATAGTCCCGCCGCAGTTGGCGGGTCGGGGCACATTTTTTTCATATGCCCCGAGGCGATTACTTAGCGGAGCGAGCGAGTCAAGACCTGCCCGTCGCGTTTGGTCTGAGAGTGCGTCACCGGCATCATTGCTACCTCTTCCCCCGGAGCGCTTTCACCCACTGCGAACGCTTGGACCGGTCGGTGGAGGTGTCGCTTGGACCTTGTATTTATACGTGTCTTATTCGTCCTTATCACCGCAGTTGCGAGCTATGAGCTGCAACCTCTTGGGTTAGAGCGTTGGCCCGCAGCGGGTGCCGGAGTGCTTTTTGGCATCGCCGTCGTGCTATTTGAAGTTCGCCTGCGACGCGTCAGCCTGAAGCGGCTTATTGGCGCGGTCATCGGCAGCATCCTGGGAATTGTCGGCGCCTACCTGTTTAGCCTCGTAATCCGCAACAGTATCCGAGAAGGACCGACGCAAAGCTTCCTGCAACTTTTCGTAATGCTGATCATGGCCTACGTGGGTTTGGTGGTGGGCGCCGGCAAGGGCGACCTGCTGAATCTGGCTGCGCTAGGCGGCATTTTCGGCGGCGAGAAGCAGTCCAGGAAGAGCCACAAGATTCTCGACACCAGCGTGATCATCGACGGGCGAATCGCCGATATCGCCGAAACCGGCTTCCTCGATGGGGTGATCGTCATTCCGCAGTTCGTGCTGCGCGAACTGCAGTTGGTTGCCGATTCGGCTGACTCCATGAAGCGGAACCGTGGCCGCCGCGGTCTTGATATCCTGCAGCGCATCCAGAAGATCGCGACCCTGCAGGTGCAAATAGTGGAAGATGACTTTCCTGCGGTGCGTGAAGTGGACCTGAAGCTCATCGAGCTGGCCAAGGTGTACGAGGGCAAGATCGTCACCAACGATTTCAACCTAAACAAAGTGGCCCAGTTGCAAGGGGTCGCGGTGCTGAACATCAACGAGTTGGCGAACTCGCTGAAACCTATCGTTCTGCCCGGCGAGATCATGAAGGTCTTCATCCTGAAGGAGGGCAAGGAGTACAACCAAGGCGTCGCCTATCTGGACGACGGAACCATGGTAGTGGTGGACAACGCTCGCAAAATGATCGGCAAGAACATAGATATCTCGGTGACGTCGGTGCTCCAAACCACAGCCGGAAAGATGATTTTCGGCAAGTTCGACGAGCGCAACGTGAATTCGCAGCCGCGTCCCATCGAGTCGCGACCTGACTTTCGCAAGGTGGTGCCACCTGCCCCGGCAGTGGTCGTTCCAGATGTACCGAAGCCGGAGTAGTTTCATCGCAGATACACATTGACGCTGTGCGATAGCAACCTGCCGACTTGTTTTTGGCTGGCTCCGGCGGTTATACTTCGCTCCCCAACATGAAGGTCATCGTCATCATTCCCGCGGCCGGGCTGGGTACGCGCATGTCCCGTGCGATTCGGGCTCCGCAAAGCACTAGCAAGCAGTTTCTTGAGCTAGACGGAACTCCCATTCTTTTTCATACGCTCCGCAAGTTTGCGCAATGCCCGCAGGTAAGCGAGATCGTGGTAGCACTGCGGAACAACGAAGCCGCCAGCTTCCAGAAGCAGCTTGAAAAGGAGAGACTGAGTAAGCCGGTTCGCCTGGTTGAGGGCGGAGAGCACCGGCAGAATTCCGTGGCGAACGCGCTGGCAGCCATCGACGCAGCCGACGACGACATCGTTCTGGTGCATGATGCGGTGCGGCCCTTCGTTGACCAGGACACCATCGTAGGCGTGATTGAAGCAGTCAAGAAGTATGAGGCCGCGATTGCCGGAGTGCCCGCGGTCGACACCGTGAAACAGGTTGACCGGACGTCCGACGGCGCGGTTGTGATTGCGACCGTCCCGCGTGAGCGCATGGTGCTGGCCCAGACGCCGCAGGGGTTTCGCTTCGGGCTGCTCAAGAGGGCGTTCGATGAAGCTACCGCTGATGGGTTCATGGGCACGGATGAAGCTTCTTTGATCGAGCGCAGCGGCGGGACGGTGCATGTTGTGATGGGTTCTCCGCGAAACATGAAGATCACCACGCCAGCCGATCTGGAGTTGGCGGAATTTTTTCTGGCGCAGGAGAACGGGCGCAAGGCGAGCCTGGGCGGATGAGTTGATTGATCGTCCCGAGTCGAGACCAGCAGGTGATTTCTTGAGTGGCCACTAGGATATTGGGAGCGCGGACTTTCGGGTCTACCTGCGAACCAAATTTTGTGTTTACCTGTGAAATTGAGGAGTCGGAAGTCCAGCGCCGGAGGCGCGAAATAGTCTAGCCAGCACGGAGCCACAAGCGGAGTGCTGGGTAAGGCGTGAAGTTAGTCCGAGTCATAGGGACGGCAGAAGCCTTTGTCCAACCCACAACGAACACCTCGCATTGGTTTTGGCTGGGACTCGCACGAGTTCCAACCCGGCATCCCGCTGAAGATTGGCGGCGTCCTGATTCCACACCATGGTGGACTGGCTGGGCACTCCGACGGCGACGTTTTGCTGCATGCCTTGACCGATGCGCTGCTCGGCGCGATCGCCGCCGGAGACATCGGCACCTACTTTCCGCCGACCGATCCGAAATGGAAGGGCGCCGACTCGACCGTCTTCGTGCGCGAGGCGCTAAAACAGATCGAGAACGCCGGCTACGTGGTGGGAAATGTGGATAGCACGTTAATCCTCGCGGCGCCCAAGATCGGTCCGCACGCCAAGGCAATCCAGCAACGGGTCGCCGAGTTGATCGGCATCGAGCCGTCACGCGTTGGGATCAAAGCAAAAACTCCAGAAGGCATGGGCACCGATAATGCTGCGATCGCGCATGTGGCCGTGCTGCTGGCCGAGATTTGCTGGCCGTAATAAGCTGTTCTGCAATGCCATCCGGACGATACGTCATCCCGACCACGTAAAATAGACCTTTCGGGAAGCGATGCTCGCGTCAACCCTGCCAAAAGAGGCAGACGACGCCGGCACGGCTACCTCTTTGCGACCCCAGAAGGAAATCATGACAATTTCAAACCAAGACGTCGAAGCTGCGGCCACACCGCAAGCCGCTGCTCCCTATCGGCCATCGAATTTCATCCGCGAGATCATTCTCGAAGACCTGAAGACCAACAAGTACGGTGGCAGGGTGCAGACTCGCTTCCCGCCCGAGCCCAACGGGTATCTGCACATCGGTCACGCTAAATCCATCTGCCTCAACTTTGGGCTGGCTGCGGAGTTCGGCGGTAAAACCAACCTGCGCTTTGACGACACCAATCCCGAGAAGGAAGAGCAGGAATACGTAGATTCCATCATTACCGACGTTCGCTGGCTGGGGTTCGATTGGGAAGACCGGCTCTTCTACGCCTCCGATTATTTCGATCAGCTTCATGCGTGGGCGGTGCAACTGATCAACGCCGGCAAGGCTTATGTGTGCGATTTAAGCGCCGAAGAGGTTCGTCAGTATCGCGGCACGCTCAACGAACCCGGGCGGGAGAGTCCTTACCGCAACCGTTCCGTCGAGGAGAGCCTGGAACTGTTTGCGAAGATGCGCGCGGGCGAATTTCCCGACGGCTCGCGAACCTTGCGCGCCAAGATCGATATGGCTTCCCCGAACCTGAACATGCGTGACCCGGTGATGTACCGCATTTTGCATGCCGAGCATCATCGCACCGGCGACAAGTGGTGCATCTATCCGATGTACGACTTCGCGCACGGACAATCGGACTCCATCGAGAAGATCACGCATTCCATCTGCACTTTGGAGTTCGAGGATCATCGGCCACTGTACAACTGGTTCATTCAGCAACTTGGCATATTCCCGTCGCAGCAGATCGAATTCGACCGGCTGAACATTACCCACACACTGCTGAGCAAGCGCAAACTGCTGCAACTGGTGCAGGACGGCCGTGTGCGCGGCTGGGACGATCCCCGGATGCCGACGCTCTCCGGGCTGCGCCGGCGCGGTTACACGCCCGAGGCTATTCGCAACTTTTGCGCCGCCATCGGTGCCTCCAAAACCAACGGCGTCATTGAACTTGGAATGCAGGAACACTTCTTGCGCGAGGACTTGAACAAACGTGCGCCGCGGGTGATGGCGGTTCTGCGTCCGTTGCGCGTCGTCATTGATAACTATCCGGCGGGGCAGGTCGAGGAACTTGAGGCGGTAAACAATCCGGAAGATGCGGCTGCGGGCACGCGGAAGGTTCCCTTCTCTCGCGAACTGTATATCGAGCAGGATGATTTTCGTGAAGTGCCGCCCAAGAAATTCTATCGGCTGTCGCCGGGGCAGGAGGTGCGGCTGCGCGCCGGCTACTTGATTACCTGTACCAGCGTGGTGAAGGATGAGAAGAGTGGTGAAGTGGTCGAGGTCCATTGCACCTACGATCCCGCCACGCGCAGCGGCAACGCACCTGACGGGCGAAAGGTGAAAGCGACGATTCATTGGGTTTCGGCGCAGCACGCCATCGACGCCGAGGTGCGGCTGTACGAAAACCTGTTCAGCAAAGAAGACCCGAATGACGTCCCCGAGGGCCAGGAGTTCACCGCCAATCTCAATCCCAACTCGCTGGAGACGGTGACTGACGCCAAGCTGGAACCATCGCTGGCGAGCGCCAAGCCGGGGGATCGCTATCAGTTCGAAAGGCTAGGATACTTTTGCGTCGATCCGGACTCGGCGCCCGGAAAGCTCGTCTTCAATCGGACGGTGCAGTTGCGCGATACCTGGGCGAAGATCGAGAAACGGGAGAAGGGGAAGTAGCGGATAAGAAGGTTGTACTGATAAAGAGGTATTCGACACAACTTTGATTTCATTAGTAATGACTTCGAATCTACAAATGCACTCCGCTCCCCGCCTTCGCTTTGCACCTTCGCCCACCGGCTATCTGCACGTCGGCGGAGCGCGCACCGCGCTGTTCAACTGGCTCTTTGCGCGGCATTACAAAGGTACGCTGATTCTCCGAATCGAGGACACTGACTTCGAGCGTTCTACTCCAGAGATGGTGGAAGGCATCCTCGTCGGACTGCGCTGGCTGGGCATCGATTGGGACGAGGGTCCGTACTTCCAATCACAGCGCATGGATTTGTACCGTGAGGCCGCGCAGCGCCTGGTCGAAAGCGGTCATGCGTATCTACTGCTTCTGCACCAAGGAAGAACTGGAGCAGCGGCGCGCGCAGGCGCAGGCCAAGGGTGGCGATCCGCAGTACGACCGAAAGTGCCGCAGCATCGCGCCTGAACAAGCGACAGCCCGCCGCGATGCAGGCGAACAAGCTGCTATCCGATTTGCCGTTCCGGAAAGTGGCAGCACCTTCTTCGATGACGCCGTCTTCGGCCGCGTGGAATTCGCCAACGCTGAGCTCGAGGATTTCGTGCTACTGCGCTCTGACGGCGTTCCCACCTACCATCTCAGCGTGGTGGTGGATGACATCGACATGCGCATGACGCATATCCTGCGCGGCGCCGACCATCTTTCCAACACGCCAAAGCAGGTGATGCTCTATGAAGCACTCGGGCAGCCGCTCCCGGTATTCGCGCATGTGCCGCTCATTCTCGGCCCCGACAAGACGCGGCTCAGCAAGCGCCACGGCGCCACCAGCGTGATTGCCTACAAGGAAGAAGGCATCGTGCCGGAGGCGTTCCGCAATTTTCTGGCGCTGCTGGGTTGGACGCCGCCCGACTCCACCAAAGAAGTCATGGATGACCGCGAGTTGATTGACCTCTTCGATCTGAGCGGCATCGCAAAGTCGAATGCCGTTTTTGATCGCGGCAAGCTCGACTGGTTCAATTCCGAATACATTCGCGCTTGCCCGGCAGTGCAGTTGTTGCCACTGATTGAAGAGGAATGGAAAAAGGTCGACTTGATTCCGTACCAGACCAGTCGCGAGGCGATGGCCGCCACCGTGGACCTGGTGAAGCCACGGGCACGCAACCTGAAAGACTTCGCAACGCTTTTCCGTGCGTATTTTAGCGATAGCTTTGACGTGGATGCCGCCGCGGTGCAGAAATTCCTGAAGGACGATACGGTGCGCGAAATGCTCGTGGAACTGGCCTCGCGATACGAAAGGGAAGCGGTCTTCTCCGAGGCGAGCACGGAGAAGGTGCTGCGCGAATTTGCCGCCGAAAAGAATGTGAAGGCGGGCGTGCTGATCAACGGTGCGCGGGTCGCGCTCACTGGACAGGCGGTCGCTCCGAGCTTATTCGCGGTGATGGCGAATCTCGGACAAGAGCGGACCGTGGCGAGACTGAAGAAGGCGACAGCCCTGTAGGCTGATATAGGGATCCTTCGACTCCGGCGGCCATGGGCCGCCTCCGCTCAGGATGACAGAGTTTGCATTCTACTTTTTGACCACCGTCACCTGGAACTGCACGGGAATCGAGTGAGGCGGATAACAGGCGCTATGGTCGCAGGCTTGGAATCGCAATTCGCCCTTCACCGGATAGCTGCCAGCGGCGGCGTTGGCCGGCGCTTTCAAGACGGCGCTGATGCTGAAGTCTCCGCTGTAAACACTCAGCTTCTCGTTAGGCGAGAAGGGAAACGTCATGTCCTCTCCGGCGGGATACTTCAAGTCAGCCACAGTGAGTTGTTCTGGTGCGTTCAACTTGAGAGCTGTGGGAATCAGGTAGTCGGCCTTCGGTTGATGGGAGTTGATGTGAAACTCGGAGCCGATCCGGAAATCGAGTTCGACGCTGGCAGTAGCCCCCGCGCGAAGTTGTACGCTACCAACCGGTGCCATGGTCACGTAAGGCTGCTTGTCGCCGGGGGTTTGCGCCATGCCCAAGGTTGCGAGGCACAAAATAATTGCCGAGATCGTTGCCGGCAGCCTTGTCATTCCGCACCCTTAGCGGCAGGTGTGGCCGAGGCGGGGCCGTTTACGACAGATGCACGACTGGTCTGCGCGGCGCCGGAGTTGTGGTTACTCGCCAGGATTTTTTTGACATCGCTCTCGATCTCTTCACGACTGAACAGTCCGGCGGCCTTATCCACGATGACTCCGTTACGATCGACGTAGAAAGTTGTCGGAAGATACTGCACGTCCCCGTAGTCATCTGAGACCTGGTCGGTGCCTAGCAGCACCTGATAGTTCACCCCCATCTCATGCGCAAAATCTGCAATCTTCTGAGGAGCGGTATCATCCATCGCCACGCCCAGAACCACCAGGCCGTCCTTGCCGTATTGCTTTTGCAAGTCCACGAACCACGGCATCTCGACCTTGCACGGCGGACACCATGTCGCCCAGAAATTCAGGAGCACGGCTTTGCCGCGGAAGTCGGAAAGCTTCACTCTTTGGCCATCTAATGTGGCGAGGTCGAAATCAGGCGCCTGTACCCCTTTGACATTGCCCACCATTTTCAGCGGTCCGTGCTGGTGGTTGCGGTCCAGGTACTTGCCGGCGGCGAGCATTCCAATGATAGCCACCGCCAAAACGACGAACACTAAGGAATTACGTTTCACGAACGACACCCTTACAACGCAAACCGGTTGAAGAATGAAAGATAGCCGGAGAGCAGTTTGAGGTTATTCAAAAAGATGAGCACGCCCACCGCTATCAGAAGCACACCACTGATAACTTCGACGGTGTGCAGATGACGGCGAAAGCGGCCATAGAACGCCAGGAACCGGTCCACTCCCAGGGAAGTCAGCAGAAAGGGTACGGCCAGGCCGAGAGAATAGATGGCCAGCAGCAAAATTCCCTTGAGCACCGTGTCTTGTGTCTCCGCCAACAGAAGGATTCCGGCCAGGATAGGGCCGATGCAAGGAGTCCATCCGAAAGCGAAAGCGAAGCCCACCAGAAAGGAGCCGGCGACACTGGAGCTACCCTTAACGTTATGCAAGCGCTTATCGGCGTAAAGCGCTTTAATTTTCAGCAGGCCGGTGAGATGGAGTCCGAAAATGATGACGATGACGCCGGCAATTTTTGTCAGAAGAGCATGGTATTCATTCGCAAATTGGCCGACAGTGGTCGCAACGGCCCCCAAAGCGATAAACACCACACTAAATCCCAGCACGAAGGTAACAGAGTGCAGCATCACAGTCCGAAGCACTCGTCGCTCTGAAGATTGCAGGTCCTCAACACTGGCGCCTGAGATGAGAGAAACATATCCCGGCACCAGCGGAAGTACACATGGGGAGAGGAACGACAGTAATCCCGCCACGAAAGCGGCGATTAGAGTGGGCGGACTATGCATAAACATCTATTGTAACAACTCGGGACCGCAGTTTACGAAGGAGCCGTGCATTTAGGCGGGCTACCCAGATAGACGCGGCTGCCGCACGAAAGTTACACGAAGGTATTGGAATTGGTCACGGTGCGAGCCGGCAATCGAATCGGCGATTTGCGCAGTCCGGACCAGGTTTCGGAGATAACCACTGAATCGCCAGGGTTGTGGGGATCGTATTTGACAGAAGCCGGCAAGCCCAAGCGGCAGGAATACAAATCAATGAACTGCCGCAGGTGAGTTACGTCCTGCGACGCCTCGTAGGTCACACCGGCAACATCGTATTTGTAGATCAGGAGAGTCATCTGCTGGCCCGACTCACTCTCTTCCAGTTCCAGCACGTCAATGACGTTGCCATCGATGATGCGCCCACCGAGGGTGAGCTGAGTCCGGCGCTCACGTTCCAGTTGTTCAGTTGATTTCTTGTTGCGTCGTGAAAGCAGGGCATAGCCAACGATGGCGGCAGTAGCTCCGAAGGCGAGAACCGGATACAAACGCAGTGCATTCATGGCTGGCTGGCCGCGAAATTCCGGCGGCACTGTTGCCTTCAAGATAATCGGATCGGCACCGCAGGGGAATCGGAAAATAGTGGCGGTTCTAAGTTTGTTTGCGGAGCGACTCGGATTGCACTCCGCCTGGGGCAGAACTGCCGGGAAGCGGCCGCACACCGCAAGCACTTCCTACTCGAGGTTCACCACGGGATTCTTCAGTGTGCCGATGCCTTCGACTGTGACTTCAACCGAGTCTCCTGGCTGCAACGGCCCCACGCCGACAGGCGTGCCCGTGGCAATGATGTCTCCCGGTTCCAGTGTCATTACCTGGGCAATGAAGCGAATGAGTGTGTCAAGCGGGAAGAGAAAGTCTGTCGTCGTCCCATTCTGCCGAAGTTGACCATTCACCCGGGTTTGCACGTTTACGCCCTTCCAGGGATCGAGGTTCTCCGCCACCACCGGACCGACAGGGCAAAAAGTGTCGAACCCCTTGGCCCGCGTCCACTGACCATCTTTGTCTTGGAGGTCGCGCGCGGTCACATCGTTCACGCACGTATAGCCAAGTATGTACGGACGAACATCCTCACCTTGGCGGAGGCGGTAGCAGCGTTTGCCGATTACAACTCCCAGTTCGCCCTCATAGTCCACACGTTGCGACAGAGTATTAGGCCGGCGGATGTGATCTCCAGTGGCGATGACCGAGGATGGCGGCTTAAGAAAGAACAGGGGCTCGGTGGGGATCGGATGATTCAACTCTTTCGCGTGTTCGCGATAATTGCGCCCGATGCAAACCACCTTTGACGGCTCTACTGGAGACAACAAACGTACTGCGCTCAGCGGTAGATCGGCGCGCTCGCCGCCCTCAAACTCCGCCCACGAACGCGCTGCGCTCGCAAGTGTGCGAGTGATGGTATCGACGCCGCTCACGCTCTCGATAAGCCCGTAGCGCGTGACATTCTCATGTTGAAATCGGCAGTAAGACATAACACCTCAATAATCATTTACTTGTTCGGCACCGTTTCACTGGTCTCGGCCGAGCGTTGACTCTCGTTACCGCGCAGATCCACAGCAGAAACAGTGTAGATATATTTCTTGCCGGCTTCGACTTTCTCGTCGCGGAAAGACGAGGTCTGAACCAATTGCGTGTTCAGCTTTTCAAATTGTGCCCCTTCGACGCGCCGGAAGATGTTGTACCCAGCGAGATCGCTTTCCAGATTTGGCGCCCAGGTAAGGTCAATGAAGGGCTTCTGGCCCACGCTGGAGAAGACCGCCTGTAATCCGGCGGGCTGGGCGGGCGGATAAATGTCACGTGTAAAGACCTCGACGGGCTTGGAATCATCGCCTTCGACTGTGGTATTGATGCCATGCGAACGGACCTGCGTGATTGTGGTGATCCGATATTCGTACTTCTGCTCCCACGCGAAGGTTTTGTCGAGATACGATCCGGTGGCTGCAGGTTCGAGGTCAGCCAACACGACATACGAGGGCGCGCCAACGGGCTTTCGCAGGATGCGGTACAGGTAACTCAGACCAGCAGGGGGAACTGCGGGCGCAGGTCCGACCCAGGAGATGTGTACGCCCTCGCCGCTGACTTGCGCCGTCAATTCATCAGGCGCAGGGATAGTTGGGGCGACTGGAATCGGCACTTGATTGGAAAGTCCGGCGCTGCGGCCATGGGAGTTGATCTCTTCGACTGCGTAGGTGACAAAGTCCGCGGGATTTTCCTGCCCCAACTGCGGCGGCAGCGAATCCTCATAGTGCATCCGAATCGCCGGGATTTCCTCCTTTGCCTTGAGTTTCAACTGCGGCGCGAGCTTGGCAGGCGGAACGTCGGCCACTACCGTACACGTAGCCATCAGTCCAGTGCCTTCGTGACGACAGACGTGGATAGCGGGCAAGTGCCTGACCAGGGTCCGGTCGGTATTCTTGCGCTGCAACGTCCAGTCGAGTTCGACGCGGTTGCCCTTGCGTGACGCGGCCAAGTCGTCAACCGGGCGCGCCAACTGCAACGACGGCGGTTGCGGCGCCCCCGGAGTTCCACAACCGGAGAGCGCCGCGATCAGAAGGAAACTCCCAGTCAGGCAATAGAGCCGCAGTTTCATGGAAGCTAACAGGGTAACAAATCCTGCGCGGGGCGGTTCGGTGGGGCGCGGGACGGTAACAAGCATCGATGTCGTTGGCGACGCCAGCTTAACGAGGAGGCTCAGGAGTGCCAAAGCACATTGACAACGAGCCGGATACAAAGGCCTGCGCCGAATGCAACTAAAACGCTGGCCAAAGTACCAACCAAGAAGTATTCAGCCCAGTCGCGCTCCTCAAGGTCTTTGGAGCGGATCAAGCCCTTTGCAGCGACGAGAAAAGCTAGCGCTGCATAGCTGCCGCCCGCAACCATAATAGTCAGCAGTATGCGCTCAAGATTGCCGATCAAACGGCCACGATTGATTTCGCTGGAATCCACACACTCGCTCTCTGAAGAGTTTTGCGGCTCGTGCGTCTTCAACGGAGGAAGAGTTCCGCATTTTGCCAGCAGACCGCGGACGACATAGATGCCACCTCGAAGCGCAAAGAGGAAGAGAGCGACGACCAGGCATCCAGCGGCCACCTTGTTTGTGAATGGCCCTGCTCCGAACCGCGCCACGAGACGCCCTCTAGAGACAATTTGGAAGATGCCTAGCACGAAGAGAGCATTGGTCAGCAGCGCGGTCTCACAGATTAGGGAAGAACGTGAACGCGCTCGAAGTAAAGGAAGCAGTACACTAAAAGCCAGTACGAATACCCCTACAGCGAGGCTGGTACGTCCCACGCCAAGGACATCGGCGACAATCCCGGCTACGGTGCTGCGGCCAATGATCTGGACGATCCACTGGAGGCGCAATGGAGAAGAGGGCGTAACTCTACCGACGCTGGCGGGTATGGGATCAGTACCAAGAAGATAGTTGACCACCGCCCACAGCATTACGATTTCAGCCCACAGCAGCACCGAGAGTTGATCCACGCCGCCGAAATTCATCGCCGGGTTCCGCTGGAAGTTTGCGTCGCGAAGAGCGACATTGCTGCAGACAAGGCCTTTTCTCCTTGCCGGTAAGAGTTCCAGCCGGCGGCGCCTACATGGTCGGAGATCGCTTGTGTTGATAGTTTAAGCTTATGGGCAATTTCTACCTGTGCTAGTCCTTGCCGAAGCAGTCCGATTACTCGCAATTGTTGCTCGGTCCGCTGTTGCCGGTGAAACTCCAGCAGTCTTGCGACACCATTTAATAACGAATCAAAGTCGTCGTTAAAACCTCGGAAGACCCCACCTAATTCGTTGCGCTTCTTGGCCTCGTTGATGGCGTCGCGTGCACGATGCAGCGCTGGACCGTCTACATTGATGGCATACTTGCCTAGAGGCGTGTCCAGTCGTCCATAACCGAATCCCAAGCGAAGTGCACGGTCGAGAAACCCCGTGGCGACTTTCCAGATGAGATCGGGCAGAATGCTTCCATCGGCGATCAGGGCCTGGAATTCATCACCCACGGTAATCACGAATTTAGCCGACAGGGCCGGAGCAAATTGTTCGTTCAGCAGGTGAATGAACTTCGTGAAACGCTTCTGGGTCTCTCTGCGCCGAGCTGATGTAAGGTCGCGGGAGGCGACCATGTCGCCAATGACAGCGATGTAGCCTTTTAGGATGATGTCAGAAACCAACAGGGTTAACCTCTATGTTAAACAAGCCTAAAAGCTTGATTATAAATTAAGTCAAGCTATATAACTTGATATTTATATAATCAACCTAATACACTTGATAACGCAAAATGGTGTCGTTCGCGGCTTAGCCCTCCAGCTTCTTGGCTAGAAGGTCATTCACCAGTGCCGGATTAGCCTGTCCCTTGGACGCCTTCATGACCTGGCCGACAAAAAAGCCGATCACGGTCTTCTTGCCCGCGCGATACTGCTCCAACTGCCTGGGATTGCCGGCGATCACCTCGTCGATGATCTTCTCGATGGCTGCGGTGTCGGTGAGCTGCTGCGGCTTCTCCTTCTCATAGATTGCGGGAAAATCCTCACCGCGCTCGAAAGCCAGATCATAAAGCTCTTTCAGCATCTTGCCGCTGATGGCGCCACTCTCGACCAGATCAGCCGACATGGCTACGCCCTTCATCGAAATTGGCGACTGCTCGATGCCCAGACCCGCGGCTTTCAGCCGGCCGAGTAATTCACTCTGCACCAGGTTGGAGACACGCTTGGGATTTTTTGCGGCCTTCGCGGCCTCTTCAAACTGATCGGCCAGCGCGCGGGTGCCGGTGAGCGTGGTGGCGTCGTACTCCGTGATGCCATACTGCACGACCATGCGCGCGCGCCGGGCCGCAGGGAGTTCAGGCATCTGGTCCGTGATCTGTTTTCGCCACTTCTCATCCACGACCAGCGGCAGCAGGTCAGGCTCGGGGAAATAACGGTAATCGTGAGCTTGCTCCTTGGAGCGCATGCTGTAGGTTTTACCTTCGGCAGCATTGTAGAGGCGTGTTTCCTGAACGATCTTGCCACCCGACTCCAGCACCTGCTGGTGGCGCTCGATCTCGTATTCCAGCGCGTGGCGGATAAAGCGGAAGGAATTGACGTTCTTCACCTCCGCCTTAGTGCCGAACCTGGTTTCACCGCGCAGCCGGATGCTGACATTCGCATCGCAACGCAGAGAACCTTCTTCCATGTTGCAGTCGCTGACACCGGTGTACAGGATGATTTCCTTCAACCGCGTGAGATATTCGTGAGGCTTCATCCGGCGAAGCGATATCGGGCTCGCTGACGATCTCGATCAGCGGAACGCCTGAGCGGTTAAGGTCAATCGAGGTCCACTCGCTACTGTCGGGAAGGCCGTCGTGTAGGCTCTTGCCGGCGTCTTCTTCCAAGTGCACGCGAGTGATACCGATCTTCTTGAGACCGGTCGCGGTCTTGATTTCAATGTAGCCATGTTCGGCCAGCGGCTTGTCGTACTGCGAAATCTGGTATCCCTTGGGCAGGTCGGGATAGAAATAGTTCTTTCGGGCGAAGATCGATGATTCATTGATTTTGCAGTTGAGCGCTGTCGCGGCCAGTACGGCAAACTCAACCGCCCGCTGGTTCAACACGGGCAAAGGGCCTGGCAAGCCCAGGCACACCGGGCAAACGTTGGTGTTTGGCGGATCTCCGAACCGGGTCGAGCAGCCGCAGAAAATCTTGGTGCGGGTCAGAAGCTGGACGTGGACTTCCAGTCCGATGACCGGCTCGTACTTGGACAGGGCTGCGACCGGGGTTTCTGGCGTGGTGGCCATTTTTTGATTATAGAGGCGAACGCCGCGGATCAGGCGCTTCGGACAAGCTTCGGAACGCCGTGGAGATGTGTCACCTTTTTCCTACGTTTGCGTGATGCTACCCAAAGATCGTACTGCGACTGCATGCCCGCCCAGAGTTCCGGCGACGTGTCGAGCGCATCAGCCAACCGCAATGCCAGGTCGGCTGAAAGACCCGCACGGCCATTCAGCACCCGAGATAAAGCTACTCGCGAGACTCCCAGGTGTTCCGCTGCCGTGGAGACGGGCAACTGTCCCAGGTATTCTCGAAGCACCAGTCCAGGATGCGGCGGGTTAAACATACGCATAATGACGCTCCGTCAGTGATTCCCGCCCGCCGCCGCATTTGACGGCGTCAGCGGAATCTCGAAGTACATCAACTCATTGCCGTTATTGTCCCGGACTCCGGTCAGATAGATGTGGGCGCCGTCCACGGGTTGGCTTATGCGCTGGACGTCAAAGAACAAAAAGCCGGACTTAGTGGAATGCGGTTCGACCGCCTCCGCGGTGAATTTTGCTCGCATCAGTTCGTCGTACTGTTGCTGGGCTTTCTTGTTCTTGGTTCCTCCCGGAAGAGGGATGGGACCAACCCGCGGGTTGGGATTGCTGCTGCTCCCTTTGATGTGGGCCACGCGGCGAAAAACGTCGTCCACGTCGAGCCCCTCGAGCTTGTCGCGGTGGGCTGTTACCAGTTCCGCCTGCATTTTGTTCACGGTAATAGGCTGGTCGCCGTCATTGGTAATAGCCAGAAAGACGGGCAGAATTCCTTCGTCGCTGAAGTGGGTGATGAAGATGTCCGCTTTGGGGGAACTGTTGTACACATCCACGGCCGCAGTAACATGCTCGTTAGGGTGCGCGTCCTTGCAGGCATAGGTGCTCGCGTTATTCGCCTTGGGAGGAACGAAGTCTTTGGACGCCCACAGCGTCACGAATGAAAACACGATGGTTAGGCCCACAATCCAGAGTAGGACGCGATGTCGGAGGAGCATAGCGGGATTATCCGCTATTGGAGAGCCGCGCTCAACCCGCTGGCCAGTTTGGATCATTGTTCTGGCGCAATTACAATCGCAGCGTGTATTCCCTGTACAGCATTCTCCTGTTCGTTGCACTGGTGGTGAGTGCGCCCTGGTGGCTGCTGGAGATGCTGCGTCATGGCAAGTACCGCGCCGGATTAGGCGAGCGACTGGGCAAGGTTCCCGAGCGGATTTTTAACCAGGTTGCCACGAACACAATTTGGGTCCACGCGGTCTCGGTGGGCGAGGTGCTGGCAATATCACAGGTCATCGATGAGCTGATGACACAGTTGCCGGGCTGGCGCGTTATCGTCTCGACCACAACAGATACTGGACAGAGACTGGCGCGCGAGCGCTTCGGCGAAAACAACGTGTTCTATGTTCCCGTCGACCTGCCCTTTGCGGTGCGCGCGTACTTGCAGGCGTTGCGTCCGAAGTTGCTGGTGCTGGCGGAGAGTGAATTCTGGCCCAACCTGCTGCGTCTGGCACGGCTCTCGGGCGCTAGCGTCGCCGTCGTGAATGCGCGCGTTTCTGATCGCTCTTTGCCCGGTTATCTGCGAATCCAGAAGCTGCTACGGCGCGTGATGCAAAACGTGCAGCTCTTCCTGGCACAAAGCGAAGAAGACGCACGCCGCTTGATCCAGGTGGGAGCCCTCCCCGAGCGCGTACATGTGAGCGGAAACCTTAAGTTCGAAGTAAAGCCGTCGGCCAGGCCGGCAATTACAGCAGCATTCGCCGCGATGAAGCGTGGAGAGGCTAGCCCCCTGCTGGTTGCGGGCAGCACTCTCGATGGCGAAGAGACCATGCTGATCGATATGTTCCGGCAGGTCGTGGCTCGCCATCCGAACGGGGTTTTACTGCTGGCGCCACGGCATCCCCAGCGATTCGAGGTGGTTGCGTCGCTGGTGGCATCTTCCGGCTTGGGTTACAAGAGGCGCTCGCACTGGAAAGAAAACGACCCAATCGCCGGAGGCGTTTTCCTGCTCGATAGCATCGGCGAGTTGGCCAGCCTGTATGAATTCGCCGATGTGGCGTTTGTTGGCGGAAGCCTGGTGCCGCGGGGTGGACACAATGTGCTGGAAGCGGCACAGTTTGGAACGCCGATTCTGGTCGGACCACATACTGAGAACTTTCGCGACATTATCGATATCTTCCGCCGAGCGGATGCCTTGCGGGAAGTTACTCCGCAGTCGTTGACAGCGACCGTGCTTCATCTGCTGGAGAACGAGGACGAACGCACCGCGCTCGGCCGCCGAGCTCTTGAGGTCGTGCGCTCGCAACGCGGTGCAACTGAAAAGACCGTAAGTGGCTTGTTGGAGTTGCTATCCGCCCAGGGGGCGCTAAGCCGAGCGGAAGCTACCGCGGAGCGGCACGCGTGAACCCGCTCGCGGCGCTTTATGGCGCGGCGGTGCGGGCGCGCAATGAGCTCTACGATCGTGGAGCTTTGATGCTAAGCCACTTGCAAGGGCCGGTGATCAGTATCGGTAATCTCACAGTTGGCGGTTCGGGCAAAACGCCGTTCCTGATGTTACTGGGCGAGTTGCTGAAAGAGCTCAGCATTCCTTTTGATGTCCTCTCGCGTGGCTACCGGCGCAAGACTACAGGAGTGATGGTAGTCGATCCCTTGGGATCCTCGCGCGAATATGGCGATGAGCCTCTGCTGATCGCACGGAAGTTGGGGGTGCCGGTCATCGTCGGGGAGGACCGCTACGCCGCCGGCCGATTGGCTGAAGAGCGATCCGGTCCAAGGCTGCACTTACTCGACGATGGCTTTCAGCATCGGCGGCTGGCTCGCGAATTCGACATCGTGCTGGCGACGCCCGGTGAAGCGCAGGATTCATTGCTGCCAACCGGCAGGCTGCGCGAACCGATCTCCTCGTTGTCGCGGGCGGATGCGATCGTGCTCACCAATGACATGCCGCGAGACGGACTGGTTCTGGGGCGGCAACAAGTGTGGAGAGTGACGCGCGATATCGTTGCTCCTCAGACGAAGGAGCCGTGCCTGGCGTTCTGCGGCATCGCACGTCCAGACAACTTTATTACCCAGTTGCGGACGGCCGGAATAACGCTCGCTGGGACCCGTAGTTTTCGTGATCATCATTGGTATTCGGCTGACGATGTGCGCCAACTGCTGCGACTGCGCAAGGAGCATGGCGCCACGGCGTTCGTCACCACGGAGAAAGATGCGGTCAATCTTCACGGCCATCTTGAAGCGCTGCAACCGATTCACGTGGTTCCGGTTAGAATGCGGCTGCACCATGCGCCGTCCGTCCTGGAGTTCATACTGACCACGGTAAGCGAGCGAAAGCAGCGGCTCGCGTGAGACAATCAACAGTTGCCCTGCGCCCGGTTGCTCGAATTAAGCACCGGGCGTTCATTTGAGTTCATGACCAAACATCTAAAGGACACGGAGCGCTGGAGGAAGATCGTCCAGTCGTTTGGCGACGTCTCGATCACCGTGCTCGCCGATTTGGTCGCCGACGAATTTATCTTTGGCGAGATCGCGCGGGTGTCGCGCGAGGCGCCGGTGCTGATCCTGAAGCATCGTGAGCGGACGGTTGTACCGGGCGGCGGCGGCAATGCGGTCATGAACCTGGCCTCCCTGGGCGTCAATGTGCTGCCCGTTGGAGTGGTGGGCGATGACGAGGCCGGCAGCTTGCTGCTGGAGCGCTTACGCGAAAAGAGGATTCCCATCAGCGGCATCGAGCGGGTTAAGCACCATACCACCACGACCAAGAGCCGGATTCTGGCGGGCATGTCGCACACCAGCCGGCAGCAGGTGGTCCGCGTAGATCGGGAAGCGGAACCGCTGGACGAATTGCATCCCGTGCTGCTGAACATGGTGAATGCAGCCCGGGAATACGCGACCGCGTCGGATGCCTTCCTCGTGTCTGACTACGGATATGGCGCGGCTTCGCCCAGGGTGCTCAACTTCATCAAGTCGAACCGCTGCCTGGCCAATAAGCCGGTCACTCTCGATTCACGCTATCGCCTGCTGGACTTCGAGGGGGTCACGGCGGCGACGCCTAATGAGCCGGAAGTGGAAGAGGCGTTGGGCATCAAGATTGGCCATGACGACCAGAAGCTGTTATGCGCCGGCGAGAAGCTGCTGAGGCAGATGGCCTTGGAGTCGTTGGTCATCACTCGCGGCCGCCACGGTATGGTCGCCTTCGAGAAAGGCGCTCCGCCGCTGGTCATTCCCATACACGGCTCCGACCAGGTGGTGGATGTGACCGGAGCTGGAGATACCGTAATCGCGACCTTCACCGCAGCTCTGGCAGCAGGGGCCGATACGGCATCAGCTACTCGGCTGGCCAACTTCGCCGGTGGCATCGTGGTGATGAAGCGGGGTACGGCTACGGTATCGAACGAGGAATTGCTGGCGGCCATCGACCAGTATTCGGCAACTACATCTTCGTGAACGACTGCATGCAAAAAATTCTTTCGCGTGACGCCTTGCGTGATCGCGTGGCCGAGTGGCGCCGCGGCGGCGCGGCGATCATCCTGGCCAATGGATGTTTTGACCTGTTGCACGTCGGGCATATCCGCTATCTGCGCGGCGCGAAGTCGCTGGGCGGAAAGCTGGTGGTGGCGATGAATTCGGACGACAGCGTCTCCCGACTCAAGGGAGCAGGCCGCCCACTGATGCCGGCGGCGGAGCGCGCCGAGATCGTGGCCGCACTGGCTGATGTCGATGCCGTGGTTATTTTTGACGAGCCTGACGTACGGGCGGTGATTCGCGAGATCCACCCCAATGTGCAGGCCAAGGGCACAGACTACACGCCAGAGAACGTTCCAGAACGCGACGAAGTCCTGGCGTATGGTGGCCGGGTGGAGATTGTTGGCGACCCTAAAGACCATTCCACGACTGACT
This sequence comes from uncultured Acidobacteriaceae bacterium, assembly GCA_963709045.1. Lineage (GTDB taxonomy): Bacteria > Acidobacteriota > Terriglobia > Terriglobales > Acidobacteriaceae > Bog-257. Next base: position 652,244 of record CAVPUX010000002.1, read on the forward strand.
TCCTGGCGCGATTGCAATCCTGGAGCGGAGGGTCTGGGCAACGGTGAGCACGTCCACATCGCCGGAGCCGACGTCCATGCCCACCAAACAGCGTTCCACCATCGCCTCGACGGATCGGCTCCTGGTGGTGCGACTCAGCGCAATGGGCGACATCATTCACGGCATGCCAGCGATCGCAGCTCTGCGCCGCGCCAAACCCGATCTGCACATCGGATGGTTGGTGGAAGAACGCTGGGCGGAGTTGCTGTGCGCGCGCACATCGGAGCGTTTGACTGCGTGCTCGGAACGTAAACCGCTTGTCGACTGGGTGCATGTGGCCAAGTTCTCCAATTGGCGCAAGGCGCTGTTTTCTGATGAGACGTGGCACGAGATGGCCTCATGCCGGCGCCAAGTGCGCGCCGTGAAGTACGAAGTCGCAATCGACCTACAGGGTGCGATACGTTCGGCGGTGGCTTTGCGTTCCACCGGTGCCGTGATCCGCATTGGGTCTTCCCAGCCGCGCGAGGGTCCGGCCCGCATGTTTTACACCCACGCCATCGGCGTCCAGGGGGCGCACGTGGTCGAGCATGCGCTGTCTCTGGCATCGGAGTTTGCAGGTCAGGCTCTGGAATACATTCAGCCACCCTTTCCTGTTGATCCCACCCTTGAGGCCTGGGCCGATCACCAAACTGAAATGTTTGGCGGCAAGCCGCTGGCCATTCTTAACCCCGGTGCGGGCTGGGGAGCAAAGTGCTGGCCGTCGGACTCGTTCGGGGCGGTGGCGCGAGCTTTGGCGGAACGCGGTATGGCGGTCCTCGTCAATCATGGTCCAGGAGAAGAACTTTGGCCGAAGCCGTCCGTAGCTCGAGCGGAGGCGTGGCGGTGCCCTTGAAATGTTCGGTGGGAGAATTGATTGCGCTGACGCGACGCGCCCGCCTCTTCATCGGTGGCGATACCGGCCCCATGCATCTCGCAGCGGCATTGCGCGTTCCCGTGGTCGCGTTGTTTGGTCCTACTCGACCGGAGCGCAACGGTCCTTACGGCACACCTAGCGTGGTCCTACGCAGTCCGGAGAGCATTAACAACCCGACCCACACTGATCGTCGCGATGAGGGCCTGGTTTCGATCGAGCCAAAGGCGGTAATGGAAGCGGCTGACCAGTTGCTCGGAGAGCATCATGGCTGACGCGCCAGCCCCTAAGTCGAGCATTGCGTGGAGCCGTGTGGCACGGCGCATTCGAGTGCCGTTGGGATTTGTGTTTGCGATGTTTTATCTCTGGCGCGCCAAGCCAACGTGGAGGTCATTGATCGCAGGCGCTCTGATCGGGTCCCTGGGTATCGTCGTTCGCGCTGTCGCCTCGGGGCACGTGAAGAAGAACCGTGAGCTGACTATGACAGGGCCGTACGCCTACGTGCGCAATCCTCTCTACTTAGGATCGATCGTCATCGCGATTGGCTTCGCTGTCGCGGCTCGCGACGTTTGGGTGGCGATCGTGATCCTGGCGATGTTCGTCCTCATCTACGTGCCGGTCATCCGTGCCGAGGAGACATTCTTGCGAAAACAATTTCCAGGCTATGACGACTATGCGCGCCGCGTGCCCAGCCTGCTTCCCCATACGTTGCTGTTTCGTCAAATCAAGGACGGCTTTTCACGCGAGCTATATTGGCAACATCGCGAGTACAATGCCCTGCTGGGCTCGGCTGCCATGCTGGCGGCGCTGATAGTGAAGATCCTGTGGCTTCACGGGTGAGGGTGAATCTGATAACACGCAGCGGTGCCGCATTCGCAATCCTATTGGCGGTTGTAATCTGGCTCGGACTCAGCGGGCCCGCCCTCGCTGGTCCGCAGGCGTCCCATGGCGGCACGCAGCCGCAGCAAGAAGCAAAAATTGGCGCGTCGGCACACATCGAGCCTTTGCGTCCCGGGTATGAGTTTCCGCATGGCCAAACGCTTCACTACGAAGGGGAATGGCGCTTCTGGACTGCGGGGGTAGCGACCGTACGCATTGAGCGCACAGGATCGCAGGAGCATGTGGCTGCCACCGCCGACTCCAGCGGGGTGGTCGCGCTACTGTATCGCGTACAGGACCGCTTTAACTCGTACTTCGATGCCAAGAGTCTTTGCTCGTACAAACTGTTGAAGCATACCGAGGAGGGCTCCCACCGGCGCGAGACTGTAATCTCGTATGACTATGCGCGTGGGAAGGCCATCCTGGAAGAGCGCAACCTGAAAGACAATCAGCAGAAGAAAACCGAGAACGATATTCCGGGTTGCGTGACCGATGTGCTGTCGGGAATTTTTTATGTTGGGAGTCTCCCGCTGCAACAAGGAGCCACCTACACGTTTCCTCTGAATGACGGAAGCAAGACTGTAACCGTGCAGGCGCACGTGGAAGGTAAGGAACAGGTAAAAACTCCGGCGGGGACATTTCAAACAATTCGCGTGGGACCCGAGGGGGACTCGGGAATCCTCAAGAATCGTGGGCGAGTCTGGATCTGGTATACCGACGACGCTCAACATCTGCCAGTGCAAATGCGCGCCAAACTCTTGTGGGGTACGCTGACGGTTTATTTGACCAGCGTCAGCAAGTAAGCTTCTTCACTGCATCCGGAAGCGTTCGGCCATCAACCGCTGCAGCCGCGGCCGGTAGAGGATGTCGTAAGCGAACTCCTTGTCTGGAAACATCGCTAAGGCGGCGCGCTTGGTGTTGGCCACCAGTTCGGCGGCCTCTTCCACTGTAAGGTCCTGGTCCTGGCTTATGACCGACATCACCATGTTCATCATCACCTGCAAGCGGCGCAACTTACGGCGTTCTTCTTCCTGTTCCTGCTGCTCGCTGCTGAGTTGCGGTCTGACCTCTTCCCTGCGTTCCGATAGGCCCATAGATTCCTCGAAATAAACGGCTGCTCCGTGCGGCTGCCTGAAATCACATTCGCTTCGTTTCCGCTACAATTTGGATGTCTGACCCGACCCCACCGTTGCGCTAGAACGTGGTGGGCGGCATCATACACCCAAACGGCACGATTTCAGCCGGGAAACAGAACCATTGCGAACGGCAGGAACCACCATTTGCATCGAACCTACTGGAGGTACCATGGCAGAGGCAGCTAACGATCATGAAGAGCTGGTAAAGGTTTTCGATACGGACGAAGAATCAGAGGCAATGATAGTGCGCGGTTTGCTGGAGTCGGCCGGAATTTCTGCTATGACCCAAAACCGGGAGGCCCCACAAGACATCCTGCCAGGGGTGGGTGGCGTGGTCGTACTGGTGCGGCCCGATCAAGCCGAGGAAGCCCTGCAGACCATCGAGGAGTACCGGCGAAATCCCACCACCGACGCAGACGAGGCCGTCAGCGAGGAACCTGCCGAGCCGTGATATTAGTGCCGTCGAGGTAGAAGGAGACGGCGCCGGACACGTCGGTACGGTAGGTCAGAATATGCGCGCTGGCATAGCGCTCCATCACCTCCGGCCGGGGATGTTTGAACGCGTTGTAGAAACCTACGGAAACCATGGCATAGCGCGGCTTCACGGCTGCGAGGAATTCGGGCGAACTGGAAGTCGCGCTGCCGTGGTGTCCCACTTTGAGCAAGTCGGATTGCGGAGTTTCCTCCACAAGGAGTTTTTCGATTCGTTTATGCGAGTCGCCTACCAGCAATACTGAGTTCCTGCCGTATTGCATACGCAGGACCAGTGACTCGTCATCTTGGCCCCTATCAGTGGGTTGCCATCCCGGTTGCGGATTGAGCACCCGCACATGGACGCTTCCGAACTCAAACGATTCGCCGGCGACATACGACTTCAGACCCACATGATTTGAGCTGGCGGCTTGTTCGACGTCGCGGAAACCGCGAATCGGGGATTCGACCCCATACCAGAGCTCACGCGGTTGAAAGTTCGCTATCACACTTCGCATGCCACCCATGTGGTCGCTATGGGCGTGGGAAATCGCAACGGCGTCGAGCCGGCGAATGCCGCGCGACCAGAGATACGGTGAGACGACCTCTTCACCAACATCAAAATCGGAGCGCGCGTTGCCAGGAATACCCCCGGCATCCAGCAGGAGCGTTTTGCCGTCGGGAGTGATCAGCAATAGCGAATCGCCCTGACCCACATCAATTGCCGTGATCTCAAAAACTCCAGGGCGCCACTGCGGCTGTGGAGGCAACAGGACAATCCAAACCGCTGCAACCAGCAATCCGGCAAGGCCAAGGCTGGCGAAGACGATATGCCGGCGGACCAAGAGCAGAGCCAGCCCAAACGCGGCCGCCGCGCCGCAACAGACCAGCAAGGCCGGCGTGGGCACGCGTACGTCGGAGATGCGCAGATGTCCGATGATATGAATGGTGCCGGTCAACAGATCCAGCGCGTAGCGCGTAATAAGCGCGGGCAACCAGGCCAGCCAGTCGCCCACGTAGGAAGCCGCAACCGTGACCACGGCAGCGGGCAAGAGAATACCCGCGATCGGTATCACCAGCGCGTTGGCCGGGAGTGCCATCGTGGTAGCGCGATGGAAGTACCAAGCCATCGGCAGCGCCAGTGCAATCTGGATAACGGTGGAGGTGAAGAGCAACTCACCCGCGCCAATGGCGAATCGAGTGAAGCCGACGACTAAAGAGTTTGCGACCCAGCGGTTCGAGAGGTCCTCGACCTGATCGCGAACCAGTCTTACGTCGAAACGGAACTGGGCAGCTCGCGTCGGAAGCGCGTAATCGAAGGCAGGTGAATCGAGGTTGCTGAGCGCCTTGCGGAATGGGTAGACCGTCCTTCGCATAACGGGCACCGCTATGCCGGCGACCGCGATCACGGAAAGAAACGTGAGCTGGAAGCTGGCTTCGAACAGCGTCCGCGGATTGACCAGCAAGATTCCTAGCGCCGCGATGCCGAGTCCGTTGAGGGCAGCACGCTCGCGAAACAGCAGACGCGTGACCAGGTAAATCCCCAGGGTGATGGTGGCACGCACGATCGGTGAGCCGAGATCGGCGAGGAAGGCATATCCCCACGAGAGCAGGATGGTGAGGATGGTGGCCCAGGTCTCGCCGAAGGGCAGCTTGCGCAATGCCCAGAAAACGGCGAAGGCGAGAATGCCTACGTTGATGCCGGATACGACCAGGATGTGGTAGGTGCCGGTGCGCTGAAATTCGGTCTTGATGTCGCGGCCGAAGAATGCGCGCCCTCCGATGAGCATGGCCTGCATCAGGGCACCACGTTCGCCGGGCCAGAGCTGCATGATGTGCGCCAGCACGCTGCGGCGGGCTGCACTTCTCCACAAACCGACGCGGCTGCCCGCGAAACCGGTCAGGACTTCGACGCTGCTGGCGGGGGAAGAACCGGTCAGGCGAATGCCTTGCGACGCCAGGTAGCCTGCCATGTCCATCGCGCCGGGATTGCGATAATTTCGCGGCATCCTTAACTTCGCGATGAAGTGCAAACGCTGGCCGTAGGTGTAAACGCGAAGCGGTGACACGGTGCCTTCGTCGCGAGCTTCGTCCTCCTCCGTTTGTTTGCTGTAAATCGTAAGTCGGATGCCGACGTCCGCTTTCAGAACGTGGCTATTGAGTTCGAGGCGCTCGGCCGTGACATCCACGGACTCCTGCTTACCGCCGTAGGGACTATCGCGCACCAAGCCTTCGCGGATGACGTACCCCGTGACGTCGACCGGATCGTCGCCATTGGCAAAGGGCTGGAGATTTTCGGCGATGGTCGGCGCGGCCGCATCGCGAGCTTGAAGATAAAGTCCGCCGAGCGGGACCAACGATATCAGCGCCAATCCGAAAGCGGCCTGTGCTGAACGCCGGCAGAAGAATGCAGCGCCCACGAGCGCTACCAGACACGCGGTCAACCAGGATTGAGGAGAGCGCCAGAGGTAGTTTGCGGTGATTATTCCAGCGGAAAAAGCCAGCGCTGCGAGGAACACCGGTTCCTTACCGCCGCAGTAGAGCAACGCTCTCGCGGGCGCTGGTGCCGGCACGGTGATCGTCGAAGAAGAGGTCGTCGCCACTGAACGTCCAGTCGCGCTACCTCAGCTACCTGGGTGATTACAACCGGTCCAGGTCCTCCGCGCCAAAAGCGGGGGCCCAGGGCCACATCTCGTATTGCGCGACCCCGAAGCGGGTGTACGGATCGTTATCGCGAATACTGTCCAGCGTCGCCTGAGCCTCGTCATCGGGAACCCGCAGCAGCATAGCGCCCCCATTGCGCGGCACCAGCGGCCCGGAAGCAATCAGGAGTTTTTCCAGCTTCAGGCCCTGGCAATAAGCGCGGTGAGCGTCAACATGCTTCAACACTTCTTCCATCGGTTTGCGATAACGGAGAATGGCGAGCGCGTACATTTGGTCCTCCGGGCGAGTTGTCGAGGGTCAACGCACGAGATGCAGAACAGTTTCCATGTGAAACGTCTGCGGAAACATATCCACAAGGTGCGCCTGCTCGACCCGAAAACCTGATTCTAACAGCAGGCGGAGGTCGCGCGACAGCGTTGCCGGATCACATGAGACGTAGGTCACACGGGAGACGGACATGCGACCCAGGGCAGCGGCGGTCTTTTCGCCCAGCCCGGCCCGCGGTGGATCGACTACTACCAGGTCGAGCGCCAGCTTAGGGCCGCGCTCGGCGAGAAAGCGTTCGGTAGTCGCACGAATGCATTTCACGTTGGCTGAGACGTTGAGGCGCAGATCGGCGAACGAATTTGGCGACGCTTCCACCGCCAGCACCTGGTCGAACTTATGAGCCAGAGGCAACGTAAACAGACCAACGCCCGCGTAGAGATCGAGTGCCACGCGGCCGCTGCCATTGGCGGTAGCCAACTCTGCCAGCTTATCGATTAGGAAGCGATTGGTCTGGAAAAACGATCCCCCGCTGACCCGGTACTGCTGTCTCACAGCGTGGTACATGAGAGAATCGCCACCGATTGCGCTCGCGAGTTCGGGATGAGTGGAAGTAAGTGGGGCATGCTGGCGGCTTTCATCTTCGACGGTAGAGGCTGCGAAAACGACAACTCCCACGACTGAAGGCAATGTGCTGTGCAGTGCTGCGGCGAACGGTTGCAACTCTTGCGCATTGTCCTCGGGACGGACGTAAGCTTCCACCAGAAGCTGGCTGTCATCGTGATTAGCGAAGAACTGCAGGCCGTGCAAGGAAGCAGGAACAGCGCCTTCGCGACCGCGATTCCACACAGCCCGAATCGCCTGGTTGATCAGCGGCGAACTGATAGGACACGAGTCAACCGGAAGCACATCGTGTGAGCTGTGTCGGTAGTAACCCAGAGCGAACTCGGGTGCGTGCCGGACCTGCATTTGGGTGCGGTTGCGATAGTTCCACGGCGGCGACGGATGAAGCTGAATCTCCTGTTGGAGCTCAAGCTTGGCGGTGCGGCGCAACGATTCGCGCAGAATTTCGGCCTTGTGCCGCAACTGCGCCTCATAGTTCATGTGCTGATAGTGGCAGCCGCCGCAGCCGCCGAAGTATGGGCAATTGGGCGCGATCCGATCAGGAGACGCAGTCAACACGCTATCGAGCTTGGCGCGAGCGAAGCCGGAGCGGCTCTCAGTTACGGAGACTTCGACTTGCTCGCCGGGCAGCACAAACGGGACGAAGACGGTCTTGCCGCGACCTTGCGCATCCGCCGGCATGCGCGCCAAGCCATCGCCACCGTAAACCAACTTTTCGATCTCTATTTGCAAAGGCGAAACCTCAAATTCAGAAAACAAAACTTGAACCGCGGATTGACGCGGTTATCGCGGGCGGCATTTGTTCGTTTTAAATCGGTCTTCCGAGGGCGAGGACGAGTGGGCCGTCCGTCCAGAACTCAGATGAGGGCAGATCACGAGCTGTGCGGACGGATATCAGCGCACTACATAGACGCTGGGAGTTGCCATTGCTTCGACCAGCGCGGAGAGGCCAAGGAAGGTCATCTCCCGCATATCCTTCGCGTTTTGGAGGTTCTGCCGATTCGCAACAGCAACAGGATTGTTGTACGCCCTGGCCTGCCACTGCTTCGCTTGCGTCGCATCAGCTGGAACCCCCAAACCTATATCGTAGATTTGAGACAGCGCGAGCTGCGCGTTGTAATCCTCCTGTATCGCACTCTGCTTCAGATATCGAATTGCATCGGGGTAGCTTACCTTGGTTCCTATTCCGTCCCGATACATAAGTCCGATTGCAGTTCGGGCGTCACGATCTCCCAGATCAGCCGCTCGCGAAAGACACTTGAACGCGGAACCAGGTTGACGAAAACGTATGGCCGTGCGCGCAACATCCATAAGTGCCAGCGTATCGTCTTCTATCCCGTCACAACTGGTGATGGGAACCGTCGCCGTCCAAGGCGCGGAAAAATCTTTGTCATTGAAGTGTCCGGGCCAGTGATAAGTGACCGTTCCCTTGATGGTGCCCCCGCAAACCACGCCTTGATAGACGCCTGAGAGCCCGGCAGTTGTAGAGGACGGCAGATCTTCCCTTTCGATCTTCACTGTGCCATTGGACCATTCTTCAATGGTCAGTACCGCTTTTCCGCCTTGCTGCCAAGTGCCTGCGCCCTTGGTCCCATGGAAGAGCCAGGCGCCGAGGTTCCCGTCATTCTTCAGAACACAAGAGCCGTCACAGACCTCGAGAGCTGAGGGAGATGGTAAATTGCTACTGCCCTCGGAACAGGTTGGAACTTCGGCCAGGGCCGATGCCTCCGGTTCCCAAGTGAGCGTGAATACCTTCTCGCCGTGCTGAGGCCCAAGTTTCCAATGCACAACTCCATTCTCGATACTGTGTCCGTCTGCTGCTATTGGACCTGTGAACACTCCTTCGAGATAGGTTTTTATGGGGATAGGGATGGGAGGCGCGTTCACCAACGTAGCCGAGATGGACTTGCCTTCCAGCCTTATACCGTTCTTAGACCACTCGTCGACCTTGTAGTGGTTGGTTATATCCGATCCCTTGTCTTTGATGCCATCATAGTAGGTGCCTCTCCAGATAAGCGTCTCGCATACGTTGTCCACGCAAAGGTGCATTTTCGGAGGTGCCGCCCCCGTGGTACTTGAATTTTGTTGTCCCGCCAACGGTTGGCCGGTCCCCAAGCAAAGCATCAAGGTAAGTACAAAGCTCAGCACTACACGCCACCAGGAAAAAGGGCACATGATGAATCTCCGCGCTAAAGGAAACGAAAACTCCCGCAATGTCCGCAAAAGTCCGCTTTATGGAACCGCTGGACGAAAAATACGCCCGCATATTATGGGTCAAGTTGCGCTGTTTGTAAACAAATCAAGAGCTTTAGTACTCACATGTAGAACAAACTCAACCGCGGAACGTGGTACTGCTCCAACACTCGCTTGTGAACATACTGTTTGTGAAGTTGCTCGATCTGCGGCGCGCTCATTTTGCGCCGATACGGCGCCAGATCGCGGTCGGCTTCGGTGCGCACCGCGAGTAAAGTGTCATCTGGTGTTGCCGCGAGTAAGGCCGCGAAGATCTTTTCCTCGGCTACCGTCAGTCGTCGCTCCAGGTCTTCCATGGACAGAGTCCGTTCCTGAGACAAAGATACTGCCAGAGTACGCAACGTCGAAGCGGTCTCTTGCGCCAACGTTTGCGCCGTCGCCGGTAATTGCGCCTGATCGAGTTGCCCGGCATTGCTATTCAAGAACTCGACTACGGCAGAATGGTCCAGTCCCGTGTTCTTTATCTCCTTCGGTGTGGCGCCAACCGAGGCTTCCTGCAATTCTTCCACCGATGCCAGTACTTCCTGGGAGCAGTAGGCGAGACTATTCACCTTGCGAAATCGGCTGGGACGCCGTTCCCACTTCTCGAAGGTCGCATCAATGCCACGCAGCACGGCTTCCACCGGAACGCCCGCGTCCTTCCAGGTCTCCATCAACGCCCAATCGAGCGGAGACAACAACAACAAGGTCCCCCGGCGGCGTTGGAAGTGCTCCTCGATCTGGGTAAAGTAATTGAAGTAGGTTTCCACTGCTTTGTTCAATTGGAGCGATTCCGCGGCTTTCGCCACCCGGTTCTAGAAGTGACTGAAACTGAGAGAAACTGGCCTCACGGTAGGCCCCAGCTCATTGTGCGCTGCATGGCCACGGTTTGAAAACTCATTACATCCTCAAGAATTTGGACTGTCGATTAGGAACCGCAGCCTTCGCCCAACGTTTTTCGGGCATTCGCCAGAAAAAAAAGCCAGCCAAACGCCTTGCGCCGCTTGGAATCCTCAATCAGCTCTCCCAGCCCCAGGGCGCCATGGATCAACGGGCTGATCCACTCGAAGGGCGGAACATGCAGTAACGACAAGCCGATTTTTCCGAGACGAACTCCGAGCCGTGGTGGTTGCGACTCCTCCACGAGCCGCCATAGTTCCGCCACGACCTGGCTTCCGAGCTGAGCACCGTTCACATCGGCAGTTCCGGTACGCTGCATGGTTTCGCCAAGCTTTGTACGGAAATCCTTCACGAAACGGTCGCTGCGCAGTTCAAAAATTTCTCCCCAGCTTAACGACCCGAAGTCCGGAATGTTGAAGCCATCCAAGATTGCGGCCGGTATGGCTGGCGCGGAACCGGGACGTGGCTTCGCCGATGGATCCATACCGGATTTCATCTCCGCGAAGGCTTCGATGATCCGTTGGTGGCTTTTCGACAGCATGCTACCGCCGAAGCGGAACTTCTTTCGCACCAGTTCGGCGAAAGCAATATCGGTCCGCTCGTAGGGTGACATCAGCATGTGTTTATAAGCGCTTCGCAGCGACCGGTAGGCCTCGGGCAAAGGCTCACTGCCGGGCAATGGATCGTTGGACAGGTCCGAGAGACTTTGTTCAAGCGCTTCGTCCAGGAGTCGATTCGCCTCCCGGCTTAAGAGAGTCTCCGCAATGAACTGCGTCAGTTCTTTGCGGGACCACACATCCTCCGCGTCGAGAATGGCGGTGGTGAAGGCTCGATTTGACAGTAGCTGTTTTCTCTCGGCGTCGGCGGTTGCTGCATGAACGGCTAACAGCTCCGCGGCAAAGTCAATCCCTTCGGTATCACCTGACTGCGGAAGATAGACCAGGTTCTCAAAGAAAATGAACATCTCTTTGAGGGCGCGCTCGGTATCCACTCCACTATCGGCAAGCAGCATCAAGGCATTTGGCGTGACCGCCCCGACGTGATCGCTCATTGGTTCACCATGCCGCCACAAGAACTATTGCAGTAACCGGCACGCCTTTCGATGTGTTTGGCATCCAATCCCACATTTTCTTTTGAAGTTGGCCTGGAGCGCCGTATGATTCGGAGCGAGGTCCCGCGATGAGAAGAGTGGTTCTGACATCGGTTGCACTGATTGTAGTTGGTATCCTTTCAGCTTGTGGTGGAAGTGGCAGCAGCCCTAACCATCCCCCCACAGTGACCGTGTCTCCGGCGACAGCGAATGTTCAAGAGGCTTCGACCCAGCAGTTCACGGCCACGGTTACCAATGGCACCAGCATGGCGGTGAACTGGCAGGTGAACGGCGTCGCGGGAGGCAACTCGTCCGCAGGGACCATCGATAGCACTGGACTTTACACGGCTCCGGCAGTCATTCCCAATCCAGCCAGCGCCACCGTCACTGCGGTATTGCAGACGGATGCCACCGTCACCGGCAATGCCATTGTCGCCATAACCGCGGTGCAATTCAATAACTCATCTCTGAGCGGTACCTACATTTTCAGTCTGAGCGGCATCGACGTGAACGGCTTTCCCTTCTATGCGGTGGGAGCGGTCACGGCCGACGGTTTCGGCCATATCACCGGGGGCGAGGAAGACCTGAACGACGTTTCGTCGGGCTCCTCTCAGGCTACTTCCGTAACCGGAACCTACAGCGTCGGCCCGGATGGCCGTGGCACCCTGAACCTGAACAGCTCGATTGGCAGCTTCTCGTATGCCTTTGCCATACAAGCGCTGAATAATGCCGAGTTGAATGAAATCGATAACAACGTAATCAATGCCACCGGCAATCTGGAGCATCAGACGGCCGGAGTCACCACGCCTGCGGGCAACTACGCCTTCGGCTTCGCCGGGACGGGACTAAATTGCGGTAGCGCAATCAATTCCATCGGTATCTTCAGTCTGAGCGGTGGCAACGTGGGCGGTTTACAGGACCTGAACTGCAATGGCACCATCACCCAGAGCGAGGCACTGGGCGGCAACTACACTGGCGTCGATGCCCTGGGACGCGGCACCGGCTTATTTACCGCCAGCACCGGCAATGCCGGTTTCGTGTACTACGTGGTATCGGCAAACCGTTATCGTTTCATGTGTCCTAACGCGGCCACGTTTTTCCTGGGAAGTGCCGACTTGCAGACCAAACCGTCGTTCGCCGCCTCGGATTTCAATGGTAGCTATGTCGTGAGTACGTCGGCCAACACACCTGCCGGGGTGTCCTACACACTCATCCAGTTGAATGCTTCAGGCGGGAATGTTTCCTCGGGCTACTATGACGTCAACGACACGGGATCGGTACAGAAGTCGACACTGAGCGGCGCTTACAGCGTGGCTTCGAATGGCCGCATCAACGGGTCGTTCACTGCGAGTCAATTGTCACTGCCCTTCAGCATGTATCTGATTTCGCCAACCCAGGCGTACTACCTCGATCAGCGGAGCACTGTGACCGGCGGGGGAACTGTGTATGCGCAGGGTTCATCCGTGACTAGCAACGCGGCCTGGGCGGGCAGCTATGCCACCAAGCAATTTGGATATCTACTTGTCGGCGGCGTGGTCCGGTCGGGCAACAGCTCCAGCATCAGTGGGCAGATCTCTGCTGACGGCGCGGGAACTTTGGCGGGAACGCTGGACATCAACGATCCCACTAACGTCTATCCCGGGCAAATCCTGCAAGGCACATACAGCGTCGGCACGGTCGCACCAGGCCGTACCATCGTCGCCATCACCACTCCAGCGGACGGCACGCGCAACTACGTTGCTTACATCGTCGATCAAACCCAGGTCCTGCTGCTGGAGACCGACGGCAACCTCGTCTCGAGCGGGAACGCCATACGGCAGTTCTGACGGAAAAAGGCGCCTGGGCGTCGCTGGGAATAACCGCTTGATGAGTTTGGCGGAAGCGTGTGCGAGTCGAACGCACCATTGACATCGCAAGATGCCAATCGCCGGTTTTGAAGACCGGGAGAGTCACCGGACCCCCTTCGCTTCCGCATGGCACTGACGCTCGCGATAATGCGCGAGCAGGCTCCAGCAACCATATCATCGGCGAGCGAATTATTTTCAGCGCTCCGATCTCGCTGCGCATCTGCTAGATATCGGGGTAATGGAACTTCTCAATGCCTAAGCGCACCTTTTCGTTTGTTCAGCTTGACGTATTTACCGCCCGGCCGCTCGAGGGCAACCAACTCGCAGTCTTCGGCGATGCTCGTGGGTTAAGCGATGACGAAATGCAGAAGCTCGCTCGCGAAACCAATTTGTCGGAAACCACATACATTCTGCCGCGGGACGCCGACGTCGAGCAGCGCGAAGGTCACAAGGTGCGCATCTTCACCGTGAACGAAGAGCTGCCCTTTGCCGGCCATCCCACGCTTGGCACCGCCTGGTACTTGTGCCAGCATTCCAGTTCGGATGAGATCGTGCTCGACTTGAAGGCGGGCAAAGTTCCCGTGCGCTTCGAACAGCGCGACGGACGGCTGTTCGGCGAGATGCGTCAGGCCGAGCCGAAATTTGGCGCCACGCATCCGCATGATGTTGTTGCCGGTGTACTCGGTGTCCCCGTGGCGGAACTGGATCAGACCCTGCCTATCCAGACGGTCTCGACGGGTATGCCGTTCACCATGGTGCCGTTTCGCTCGCTGGCGACCCTGCAGAACCTGAATGTCAGTTGGCACCAGATGGCGCCCTACCTTGCGACCATCGGCAACCCGGCGTTCTTCTATTTTGTCTGTCGCGAGACCGTGGATCCGAATGCTACCTTCCATGCGCGCATGATCTTCTACAACGGCGAGGATCCGGCAACTGGATCGGCCGCGGGATGTTGCACTGCGTGGGCCGTACAGCACGGAGCGCTGGCGCCGGAAGCGCAAGGCTTGATCGAGCAGGGAATGGAAACGCGGCGTCCGAGTTTCATTTACATTCGCGCCGGCAAGACCGGCGACGCAATCACGAATGTGCGCGTTGGAGGTAACGTAGTGCAGGTGATTGACGGCGAAGTAACGATGTGAATTTTCTGCGGATATCTTGTGCAGGCCTAAGAGTCGCTACAGCCAAGGGTTTGCGGCGAACTGCCCGATATGCAAATCACCCGGTGTGGTGCTGTTTTCGTTTTTTTCGCGGGCTGAAAATTTTTTGCAAAATTGACCTTCGCAATACTTGTGCGATGCCGTCACCGGTCGTACTATCCGGACACGCTACTGCTCTGGCGTACTAAATTACAAGAAGCCACTGGATGACTGCCGCGCGTGCCGGCTTACAGGTTTGCCCGGAACGAGTGCGCATGCACTCCTGAAAAAGGCTCAGTGAGTAGGTCTATGAAACCCAAGCGCACCATTCTTTGCGTTGACGACGACGAACGATCTCTCTCCATTCGGAAAGTTTTGCTCGAGACCCGTGGCTACCACGTTCTTACTTGTACCGACCCTCAATGTGCCCTGGAAATCATGCGGCGTGGCGGAATCGATCTGGTGCTGACCGACCTCATGATGCCCAAACTCAGTGGCGCAAAACTGATTGATCAGATCAAGGCGATCTCACCGCATACCCCGGCGCTGCTGTTCTCGGGCTCCGTCAACGCCTGCACCGAAGACAGCCTCGCCGATGGCTGGCTGCCCAAAGGCGAGTTCGCGCCGATGGAACTGCTGGAACGCATACGCATCCTGCTGATCCGTAAACGCGGTCCGAAGCGGTTCGCTGTTCCACAGCAGTTGGCATCGTGAGGCGAGAATTGCGCGAGCAACTTCCGGTGGATGCCCGGTGCTAAGAGCGCATGATCTCAAGGCCGAGCCTTTCGTCAACGAAAAAAGGTCGCCCCGTCGCTGGTTAAATGCGATGGGGCAATCCTTGGCGCGATTGCCGGTTCTTATTTCGAACTGCTGGCTTGCGTGCTGGTGTCAGATGCGACCGGCGCACTTACCGCAACAGCGTTGTCGGAGTTATTGACTGATTTCGCGACAGCCTTGGCCAAGGGCTTTGCCGAAGTCTTATAAAGCGATACCTCCGCCGGCAAGCACTGATACTCGGGATAGGATGTGCAACGCTGCGCCTGCTCCATCACCTGGTTATACGCCTGAAGGTCACAGGCCCGTAAGGCGCTCAGACTCGACCAGCAGGCGTCATCGTGTGGATTCGGCAGCGCGCTTTGTGCCGACAGAGTTGCCGCCGAAACTAAAAGCAGGATTCCAATGGGAATGAGTTTTTGAATTTTCATAATCAGTTCTCCTCACCAGCACATGAGATTGCCCGGCACCGCCCGAGGCACGGACAAGTTGCCCTCGTTTTCTGCCAATTTTTCATGTAGCAATACGGCTGCGCCCGGCATCTCTGTTGCATGGACTTAATAACTGAGAACCGCGGGAAATATTCCAAGCTAAAGGAATGGCCAACCCGCCACATAGCATTCCTGGTGTATTCCAGTACTCACCTGATGAACCTGGCCGGCCCAATGGACGTGTTTACCCGCGCGGCGGCAGTTTTAAGTCGTACCGGAAAGAGACGGTTACCGGCCTACAAGGTCGAGTTGCTTACCCATGATGAAATGCCATTGTTGACGGGGTCTGGCCTCGGACTCATCGGAGGCCGTCGCTGGACGGAGGCCCAGGGTCCGATCGACACTTTGCTGGTCCTGGCAAGCGCCGACGTCGCCCAAGCGCGTATCGACCCGGAGTTGCTGGCCTGGACACGCTCCCAGGCAGAGAAGGTCCGCCGCATTGGCTCGGTTTGCGCGGGAGCTTTTGTTCTCGCCGCAGCCGGCATCCTCGATGGACGCCAAGCCACCACTCATTGGGATTTGGCTGACGTCTTGGCGCAGCGCTACCCGCGCATCTCGGTCGATGGCGACCGGATCTTTACTCAAGATGGAAATGTGTGGACCAGCGCAGGAGTTTCGGCGGGCATCGATCTCGCGCTGGCCATGGTTGAGGAAGACCATGGCCACGCCCTGGCGTTGGAAGTCGCGCGGCGCATGGTGTTGTTTATGCGCCGTGGCGGAGGCCAGAGCCAGTTCAGTTCCCAACTTGCTGCCCAAGCAGCCGATCATCAACCCATTCGCGAACTCGTTGCGTGGATCTCAGAACATCTCGATGTTGATCTTTCTGTCCCTGCGCTGGCGCGACGCGTGGGCATGAGCGACCGCAATTTCAGCCGCGTCTTCACCCAGCAGGTGAGTACTACTCCCGCACGCTTTGTCGCGCGCCTGCGAACAGAAGCGGCCAAGGCCAAGCTGGCAGCAACACCAGAGAAATTGGAAGCGGTAGCGCAGAGCGCGGGATTTGGGGACGGCGAAACGCTGCGGCGTCATCTGCGGGACGACTTGGAAGTGACGTCTTCTTCGGCGCGAAGCCGGGCAGCCGTCAGATCCGTATCGGCATGATCATCATGGGTGGCGCGCCACTTTTTACTGCTAGCGACCACTCTTACGCGGTCGGGATCGGTACCGGCTCCACGCACACTCCCAACTTCTCGCCCAGCCCAACAAACTCGTTGATCCAGCGTTGCGACGACTCGTCGCCTTCCAGCGCTACAGCGGGATACACATTCTGCAGAAGCTGATAAAACACGTTCTGCACCGGCGCCAGGTTCACTTCAAACGGAAGAGAGCGCACCAGGCCGACGGCGGCATTGAAGCGCTGCAGCCGTTCTTCGCGAGGATTTACCGCCAGCTCGTCGGCCATGCGACTCAGCCGGCGCTTCAGCGCATAGCCCAGCCACGCTTCATCCCATTGGATTTTCTCCCGCGCGGCCGTGTCCAGCAGGGTCTGAATGCGTTCCAGGTCGATCTCGTCAGCGAGGAACTCCTTGCGCAGCGCGGTGTTCAGCACGAACTCCGCGGTCAGGTGCAGCATCTTTGGCAAGGGCGCGCCCATGTCGCTGAGGAATCCCATCAGCGGAGCATGATGCTCGTAAATCTGGCGATAGGCCGCCTCGGCCTCATCCATGGTCGAGCCTAGGATCTTGCTGACAACTTTTTGCCGCTCGTCGCGGAACAGCGATCGCAGGCTGTAGGTCGCGCCGTTGAAATGTTTGTCGAGCAAGCGCAAAACCGCCGGCAGGTCGGCCGACTGAAAGCTCTCGCGCAGCTCTCGCGCCGCGCTCTTGAATTCCTGTTCGCCTCGGAATCCGCGCACCCCGGCGGTGACGTTGTGATCGCCGAAGTGCAGCACGCCAAAGCTGACCTCCTGCTGCTCATGAGTAATGCGCGAGCGAATCTGCGCGGTACCCATCGCCAGCCGCGCCCGTCCCGACTCCAGGCGAAGGTCTTCACGCTGACGCACTTCGTAGCAGTTGATGGAACTGCTCTCTCCCATGCGTTCGAACATGGAAGCAATGGCGTAGTGGGCGCCAACAGCCAGTAGATTCACCTCCGCCGGTTTCACCCACTTGTCGAAGATGCGTGCGCCGTCGCCGTTCTCGGCGAGGTTGCTCTTCGCAAGCGCCAGCAGCTCCTTGAACCTTTCTTCCCGATGGTCGGGAAACAGCATTTGGGCCAGTTGCAACGCACGTCCGGCGTACATGATGGTTTGCACGGTTTCGATCCCGGACAGCTCATCGAAGAACCAGCCACAACTGGTGTACATAAGCATGGCATGGCGCTGCATTTCCAGCAGTGCGAGGGCGGTCACCGTGTCCGCGTCGGTCAATTCGGCTTTGGCATGTTTGGCAAAGAAAGCCTTGCAGGCTGGCTTCGTTGCGGTCGAGCACGACATTGACGTACTCATCGCGCGCCTGCCATGGATCGTGTAACAACTCCGAGGCTTTGCGCTCGTACTCCGGACCCAGTTCGTCGCGAAGGTAATCGAATGCAGCGCGCAGCGGAGCGCGCCAGGCCTGGTTCCATCCCGGCTTGCCGCCGCTGTTGCACCCGCAGTCGCGGCTCCAGCGGCCCACGCCGTGGACGCAGCTCCACGCAGTATTTTCCACAATCTCCACTTCATGAGTTGGCGGATTGATTTCGAGATACTCGCCGTAGTTGGTGAGCTTCGCCAGGTTGTTACTTTCGATGTGATGCAGCGCGTAGGCCAGCGCCATGTCGCCCTTGGAGTGATGATGGCCGTAGGTTTCGCCGTCGGTAGCGATATGCATCAGTTGGGCCCAGCGGCGATTGTCGGCAAATCCGCTGAGCAGCCGGTTAGCGAAGGTCTCGCCATTGTCCAGCAGCCCTTCGAAGGCGACCGCGCGCGAGATGGGCCCGTCGTAGAAGAACAGGTTAATGCTGCGCCCTGACGGTAGATTGCAAATGTAGGGACGCGTCGGGTCGATCTTGCCGCCTTCCACATTCTTGAACTTCGTGGTTCCAACACGCCGCTCGTGCAGGGCTTGCGAAGGCGCCAGCACCGTGAAATTGATGTCATGCTCGGCGAGGACTTCCAGGGTCTCCACATCGACCGCGGTTTCCGCCAGCCACATGCCTTCGGGCTTGCGTCCGAAGCGGTGTTCGAAATCGCCAATGCCCCAAACCACCTGCGTTTGCTTGTCGCGCCGGTTTGCCAGCGGCATGATCATGTGGTTGTACACCTGCGCGATAGCGTTGCCGTGTCCGGAGCATCGCTGCTGGCTTTCCTTATCGGCAGTCAGGATCGCCTGGTAGGTGTCGGGCGAGTGTTCTTCCAGCCACGACAATAACGTGGGACCGAAATTGAAGCTGATCCGCGAATAGTTGTTGACGATGCGGGTAATGCGATTGTCGGCCGTCAGTATGCGCGAGCTGGCGTTTGCGGCATAGCACTCCGCCGTAATGCGTTCGTTCCAGTCGTGGTAGGGGTACGCCGACTCCTGTAGCTCAATCGACTCGAGCCAGGGGTTTTCGCGCGGCGGCTGATAAAAATGGCAATGAATGCAAAGGTATCTGTCCATGTATGAGGTGGCGCTGTCAAAATTTTGCGCCTTAAATTAGATGCGTAGATAAGGAGTGGAGTCGCGGGAGATGCCGGAGTCAGGCTTTAGCCGGGCGGTTCCGACGAAGGTTAGCAGCAGTTAACCACGGATTGACACGGATAAACACGAATCAGATCACAATCTTCAGGACTTTAATTGTTAAGCCTTATCCGTTTTTCCGCGAAATCCGTGGTCGCATTTTTGCCTGACCTTTCTCTTCTTCACATCGCCCGCAAACAGTCAGGAAGAGGGTTGCAATGGACTGGGTGATTTGCGTTGTGGACTTGAAGGGGCGCACCTTCAGGTTGCTTGTTTTTGTCATCACGAGCCGACTTTAGTCGGCGAGGGATCTGCTCGTTTTTTCAGCAGCCTCAGAAGCCGCGCCCTTCGGGCGAAAATTGCAAGACCCCTCAAGCAGACGCCTTATCCGCGTCCCTCGGCGAAATCCGCGGTTGCCCTCCCCGTTCTTTGCCACTGACCTCTGTGATCTCCGTACTTTGACCGCACTATGGGCGAGCACTACACTGGCGTCTGAAACCACGCGGGAGGCGGGCCATGATCCGTGAAGACATTCTGCAGCAGTTCCCCGAGTTGTTCGGAACGAAGAACATCAATGGTCGAGAGATCAACGTCGAAGAAACGCTGGCGACGCTTACCCGCGAATTGCGTCCTGCCATCGCTGAGGCCCTGAGCGCCCGACGAGCACTGCTCGAGAGTCCCGAGCCGGTGCGAGGCAAATACGGCTGGCCCAAGTGGGAGGAGACATTCGACGATCCCGTCACGGGACGCTCCTGGACATTTCGCCAGATTGTACAAGGCATGATCGACAACTTCGTCGGGCACGAGAGCGAATGGCGCTGGCGGCTCAACGACGAAGTACCCATACCCGCCGACGTGCATCCGCTGAAAAACCCCGGACTGGAGCTAACGGGCCCATGGCACCCGCTCGATATGGCGTTCAACGCTCTGAATAGCGCTGCGCCCCAGAATATGCCGGATTTTGAAGACGCGTCGCCGTCGCACTTCCAACCTCAGGGCGCGCCCAAGGACCAGCCGGTGGGTATGTTTGCTGCCCTGCAGAACGCCAAAGACATTTTTCAAGGCCGCTGGACAGGCAAGCCATACGAGGTAGTGAAGAAGGACCACAAGCGCTCTTACAGAATCAACACGCCGCCGCAGAAATGGCCTACGCGCCTGGTTCGTCCGCCTAGCATTCACGTGCTCTACGACCAGGTCACTGTCGATGGCGAACCCGCCCCCGGCCTGATTGCGGTGGTCGTTCTCTGGGTATTGAACAACTACGAGGCCCTGAAGAGCGCCGGCACCGGCGTGTATTTTTACATCCCTAAGATGCAGACGCCCCGCGAAGCGCTCATCGTGGAGAGGCTGCTGGCGCGGATGGAAGGCATCATCGGTGTCCCGGCCGGCACGTTCAAGATCAAGATTCTCTACGAGGAAGGCAATGGCGGCCGTTATCTGCCGGCGATCGCCTGGGTCTTCCGGCGGCGGCTGTTGGGTACCAATGTCGGCCGCTGGGACTACCTCGGCAGCCTCATAGAGATGTGGAAGGACGACCCAAACGGAGTGTTTCCCGATCCCCAAACGATCGGCATGGCTTCACCGAACATGATTGCTTACCAGCGATACAACGCGCTCACGATGCTCATGGCGGGCATGAAGAATGGTGAACTCACCCAGGGTGCGCCGATTGGCGGCATGGCCGCGGTGATGATCTATGCTCCGAGCGATGTCTATGGTCGCTCGCGGTATAACCCACTGGCGCTGCGTGCGGTCGCCATCGACAAGCTCCGCGAGCGATTGCTGGGACTGATGTTCGTTCCCGATGAGCCCATCCCCGCCGGCCGGCAGGTTACGCTCGACGATGTCCTAGGGGGACGGGTCAAGGGCCGGCTCTACGACGCCTATCGGCAAAGCTGGGTTGCGAGTCCGGAGCCCGCCTACGTGGCTGCGGGAAATGGGCCGCTGCGGGTGCCGGTAGCGGATTTGCAGGCGTTGCTGGATGCGCCGCGCGAGACGGTAGACGCCAACGGCAAAACCGTGCCCACGGTTGCCAGTGGTCTGGCGGACTCGGAACGGGTGCTGCTCGAATCCCGCGGCTTGCTGAACGCGCAGGGCAAGATCACTCCAGCCGTCCTAAGCAAGGACGCGTTGGACACACCGGAGAAGCTGTTGTCGCCGGAGCGATGGAACGCCATCTACGGCGTGCCGAAGGGCGACATCAGCATCGAACACATCCAGCACGCGTTTTACATGGCCGCAAACTACGGCTTCCAGATTCTGAACGGCAACTTCGCCGCTGCGATCGACGATTACGAACTGAAGCAGCGCTTCATGAACGATTTGGCCACCTACCGCATCGATGTTTCGTGGCTGTGGACGCTGGTACGTCATCAAGCGGTCATCGCCAAAGATGGATACTTCCAGCGGCCGGCGCTCACCGAAGACGGCGTGGTGCTGGCGCCAAGCACCGAGCAAGTCAAGGCGGGCGCTCGCTTCACTAAGGAGTTGTTTCAGAAAGTGTGGGATTATCACAACGAATGGACCGCCGAGTTCTTCGCCGAACTGGACCGGCGTGGGGACCCGGGACGCTTTGACCGGTCAAAAGCACCGCTGATCATGGAGCTGCTGAAACGGCAACTGCTTTCGCCGAAATACATACAGCACAGTGCGCGCGTGCTGTTCTTGCTGGCGCAGGCGAACGATGAAGAAGGGAAGCAAATTTTGGCAGCGATCTTTGATCTTTCGCGAGAGGAAATCGTGAAGCGGATCGAGGCAGGCACCATGAAGCCCGCCGCTTTGGCGGTTCATGATTATGTTTACGACATTTTCCCCGCGGCGAAAGAGCACCTCGTCGCTACACAGTAGCAGTAATGAGCGAACCGCGGATTACGCAGAAGGCGCGGATTGTCCTGATTTTTTCAGGAACGTACTCGACCATGGATTGACACGGATTCTCACGGATTTATCTTGCTTTTGTTTCTTTCGGACTTATCCGTGATGATCCGCGAAATCCGTGGTTAGGTTTTTTCCGGGTGCATAGAAACAAAAGGCAGCCGCAGATTACGCGGAGGGCGCGGATTGTTTTTCGAGGTTTTCCGGCAAGATTAATCCGCGAAATCCGTGCGATCCGCGGCTAGGCGTTCTTCCTCGATTTACACAGACCCTCACAGCTTTTCCTGCCCTTTCATTTGGTCTACCCATTCGTCCCCGTTGCGCATCGTCCCGCCCGGCAGTAGATTCAAACTCGTGACCATCATGACCGAGACCTGTCCCATCTGCGGCGGCACCGGATGGCAGACCATCGAGCGCGACAAAGAGCGCCAGGCCGTGCGATGTGAATGCCGCGTGCGCGACCGCGGCGACCGTCTGCTGGACGCTGCGCACATCCCGCCGCGCTACCAGCATTGCGAGCTCTCGAACTTCCACTGCGATCCCGACAACAACGGTCAGAAGAGCATCCGCAATGCCCGCTTCCTGGCCGGCCGGTTTGTCGAAGAATATCCCACTGACAAGACCGGCTTGCTGTTTGTCGGATCGGTCGGCGTCGGCAAAACACACCTGTGCGTCGGCATCATGAGGGACCTGATTCGTGAGAAGGGCATCCACTGCCTGTTCTGCGATTATCGCGAGCTGCTGAAGTCCATCCAGAACTCCTATAACCCGCAGGTGCAGGCGACGGAAATGGAAATCCTGCGGCCCGTCTTCGACGCCGAGGTGCTGGTGCTCGACGAACTGGGCGCGGTACGCAGCACGGAGTGGGTCTTCGACACCGTCAACTACGTTCTCAACAGCCGCTACAACGACAACAAGACCACCATCATCACCACCAACTTTCCCGACAAGCCGGAGCAGGACAGGGTGGAAGTTGACAATCTGAGCAGCCGCTCGGCTGCCGATCGCGCCGCCCGCCGCGAGACGCTCGGCGATCGCATTGGCGAGCGCATGCGGTCTCGTCTGCACGAGATGTGCAAGAAGGTGGAGATCGAAGGGCCTCGACTTTCGCGAGCATTCCAAACAAGCGCAATTTCGTCGGCACGAGTCGCCGACGCGGGTGACCCTGCGCAACAAGTCAAAACCGTCAACCGCGGATTGACGCGGATTTCGCGGATTTTTGCAATTATCTTCGAGTGGCTTTTCCAGCGCTGACATGTCCTGTTCCAATGCGTGTCATGCTGAGTACTATCCGCCCCGCTTTCGGCAGGGGGAGCCGAAGCATTCCTATTTCACGTCAAGATGTATGCGGCGATAGGGCCCTTCGACTCGCGGCAAACCCGTCGCTCGCTCGGGGTGACACCCACTTGTCGGTTACGCCTGTGCCTCCGTGTGGGCTCAAATTCGGTTCGCGCAGATGAAGAGCTCTGTTCCGGACTTAAGAATCCGCGTAGATCCGCGTCAATCCGCGGTTAAGAAAAGCCTTGCGTCTCCGTCGTGGACTAGAATTTCTCCGTGCTCTCCCAGCGCCTCGAATTCGCCCCTGACCGCGACGCTGAATTGTTTGCCGCTGTGCCGGCGAGCGCCGCGGTGTTTCTGCTGCGTGGAGAGGACGAGGCCAGCGAGCCATACGTCAGCAAGACCTCGAACCTGCGGCGCCGCTTGCAGCGCCTGCTTGGCTCCGTAGATGGACAGACCCGCAAGCTGAATCTCCGCGACCGCGTGCGCTGGGTGGAGTGGACGGCCACGGGTTCCGACTTCGAAGCTTCGTTCCTGCTCTATCAAACCCTGCGTCGCGAATTCCCCAAGACCTACGACAGACGCCTGCGCCTGCGTTTTGCGCCGCTGGTCAAGTTGATCCTCGACAATCCTTACCCGCGCGCGACGGTTACTACGCGCATCGCTGGAATGAAGAGCGGGGGACTGAAGGGCAGCGGGGGAATGAGAGGCAACGCGCAATATTTCGGCCCATTCGCCACTCGCGTTGCCGCCGAGAAATTCGCCAACGACGCCCTCGACCTGTTCAAGATGCGCCGCTGTACCTTCGACCTGAATCCCGATCCTGCATTTCCCGGGTGCATTTATTCCGAGATGAAGATGTGCCTGGCGCCCTGCTTCAAGGGATGCACCGACGAGGAGTACTCAGCGGAAGTGGGCCGCGTGCAACAGTTTTTCGAAACCGGCGGGAAGTCGCTGGTACGCGAGATCGAGCGGCAGCGCGACGATGCCTCCACCAATCTTGATTTCGAGGCCGCTGCCGGCCTGCACACGCGCCTGGAGAAAGTGAAGGCCGCTGTCGCGCAATTGCCGGAGATCGTGCGCCGGCTGGACGAACTGGACGGCGTGATGGTGCAGCCATCGGCGGAGCGCGAATCGGTCGCGCTGTTCAAGATTGTCGCGGGACGCATCTGTGCTCCGGTGAACCTCAACATTGGAAAGCAAACCGGGGCCTCACAACTGGCTGCGAAGCCGCAGTCGATGGAGTCACGCATTGCCGAGGTGCTGGCGACGGTCGAGGTTCCCAAACTGCGCTCTGCGTTGGAGTGGATGGAGCATCTGGCTCTGCTGAAGCGCTGGTACTACCGAACCGTCAAGGTCGGAGAATTGTTTCTCACCGAAAATGGCGAGCTGCCGATGCGGCGCGTGGTGCGAGGTGTATCGCGGGTCTTTCGTGGCGAGAAGCCCGCCGGCGACCTCAGCGAAACGGCCGGAGAATACTGGCGATTTCGCGCCGGCGAAGCTGGAATCACGTAAAGCAAAGCAACCGCGGATTACACGGATTTCGCGGATTTTTTTACAATTCAGCAAAAAGGCACTATGGTGCCACCACGGCATTAATGATTTTGGACAACAGCGTTCTTTGCGGTCACGCGGTAGTGGTTGCGGGCATTCTCGAAGATCATGCGCCGGAACTGTGCCTTGGTTCCGAAGTTCAGTAGCAGCCCCACTTCACAATCCGTCGCCTTCAGGTAGTTCAGGAGTTGAGCCTCGTGATTACTATCTATCATTCTCGCGCATTTCAACTCGACAATAACCGCCTCGTCGACGACAAGATCGGCCCGGAAGACGCCAACTATTTCGTTTCGGAATTCGACCTCAATTATTTTTTCCCGCTCCACCGAGAGGCCTTTTGAACGTAGAGCGATCGTCATCGCCTCTCGATAAACCGACTCGAGAAATCCATGCCCCAGCTCGTTGTATACGTCATAGAAAGCGCCGATTATCGCCGCGGTGATTGCAAAGTGCTTGAGACTCGACTTGGCACCTGGTATCAATCGACACTATCGTTGCTCCAATCTAAAAAGAATCCGCGCGATCCGTGAAATCCGCGGTTTATGTTTTTCCAGGGTGTTTCTTGTTCACCACGCGCACGCCATTACGCCAGCGCTCGTCCACCTGCACCAGCGTCCACTCGATTCGGGGAGAGAGATAGCGGAGCAGAACGTCGCTGGCGGGATGCACTCGCAATGCCGGGGCGACCAGGAACAACAGTGGCGGGGCGCTGGAGAGTTCGCGTCCGGCGAAGTATCCGTTGCGCGCGAATTCGTCGCGCTGCTGATGCCAGAGCACTCGCGCCCAGTAGTCGAGTCCTTGCATCGGCAGATGAATGTCCTCGTTGGCTTTCAACTCCAGGATTGCCAGCCTGCCGTCGAGGGTGCAGGTCAGCACGTCGAGCATGGCGCGATCGGAGGCTGAGAACGCCGGTACCTGAGAGTACACGAAGCGGCCGTCGAGCCGCTCATCGATCAGGCGAACATCGCGCGTGATCAGGGTCTCCAGCCAGCGTTCGGGCGCCAGCCGGAAGAAGAGGTTGGTAGGGGAACCGCCAGGATGACGTTGCTCAAGGATCCCCTGCACCAGCTCGCGAAACAGCGCTTCGGTGCTTTCGTCGAGGACATACTCCGCCGCGCCAATGCCGAAGAGAATCGACTCGGCGTTGCGAAATGAGCCTGAAACCGGCGTCAGGCAGGCGCGTGCAAATTCCAAGCCGAAGAGTCGGAACACGATTTCCGAGGCGGATTCCACGGTGATCTCGGCCGCAGGCGCCAGCGAGATGAATGCGCGCAATGGAAGCCGCAAAGCGCTGTCGAGCACCCTCTGCATCCACGGCATGCGTCAGGCGAGTGATGATGTTGCCGGTATCGGCAAGTTCGAGGGGTTCACTGAGCTCTGAGCGTTCATCGAGTTCACAGACCTGCCACTTGGCGGCGTCAGGATAGAGATGCGCCGCGCGCTGGCGCACGATCTCCGCACGTCCCGGCGGCAGAAACAGCTTCAGCCCTTCCACATGGGCTCGTCCGGCAAGCTGCTGCCGCTGGTAGTCCATCCAGAGAATGCCGAACGTAAGCACCGCATCCACGCATGACTGCGTCTCCTCGGCATTGACCCCAAGCACCGCAAATGCCGATTGACCAGCCCGCAGCAACGCGCGCGTGTACACCGGGCTTAACGAGTGCTCCAGATCGGGGCTGCTGCTCAGGTTCTCGATTTTGAAGCCGGGATATTCGCGACGCAGAACTCTCTCCAGCAGATGTTGATACTGGGTGCGGGCCGCCCGCTTGGCAGCGCCGTTGCGACGGTCTCGGTCGGCACAGATCTCCAGCGTTTTGGGCTGGGCCTTCCCGAAGCGCAGCACACTCATACGCAGCGTGCGGCCCTTCACTTCTGCACTGAGCACGCGGCGCACGGTGTTGCGCTCCTCTGACCACAGATGGAGAACACACTTGTCTTCGCCAGTTACGGAATATTTCGCGGTGGCGAATTCGAAGAGCAATTCGCCGTCTTCAATGGCCACCGCCTGCGGCGCGTCGGCCAGAAATTGCTCCAGTAGCTTAGTCAGATGCTGGGGCGAGATGGTGCTTTTTTGCATGGATGGGCGCGGACCTTCAGGGGCTGTCCTGAATTTGATCGAAAACTGGCAAAAGCCTTACCCAGACTTGTTCTTCACGCAAAGGGTAATTCAACTACGATCGCGCCGCACCGCCCGAGCGCACAGCTGTGTGTGATAATCGAAGGTTCGGAGTTCGGCTGTCAGTCGCGTCTTCTGGGGCGGCCGGACATCCAATCGAGTGTGACTATGGACAAGAAGTTTTTTTTCGACCGTTACGGACTGGCGCAAGCCGATATCGAACGCTACCTTTCCGCGGCGCTTTCCGCTGGCGGCGATTTCGCCGACCTCTATTTTGAATATCAAACCTCCACTTCGGTTTCCCTGGACGAGAGCATGGTGAAGTCGGCCACCCAGGGCATTTCGGTAGGCTGCGGAGTGCGCGTGTTGTCGGGCGAGCGCACCGGTTACGCCTACACCGATGATCTCTCGCCGGAGCGACTGCTGCACGCCGCCCGGACAGCGGCGCTTATCGCCAGCGGTCCGGCGAAACAGCCGGTGGTGGGTCTGACGAACAAGCCGGCGCACAATCTTTATCCGGTGCCGTTGCCCTCGGTGGAAGCCGAGGTGCTGGCCAAGGTTGACCTGGTGCAGCGTGCCGATAAAGCAGCGCGCGCCTACGATCCGCGAATTCATGAAGTACACGTGAGCTATGCCGACGAACTGCGGCGCATTCTGGTGATTGGGTCTGACGGCAGCTTTGCCGAGGATGCGCAGCCCCTGGCGCGCATGAGCGTCTTCTGCATCGCCAAGGATGAGGTTGCCGGCTCGGCGCGTGGCACGGCGGGTGGCGGTGGACGCGTCTCGCTCGATTATTTCCAGGCCGAAGCGTCGCCGGAGCACTTCGCCAAGGAAGCGGCGCGGCAGGCCATCATTCAGCTGGATGCGCGCGAGGCGCCGGCTGGCGAAATGGAAGTGGTGCTCGGTCCGGGATGGCCTGGGATCCTGCTGCATGAAGCTATTGGCCACGGGTTGGAAGCCGACTTCAATCGCAAGAAGACTTCTGCGTTCTCCGGGATGATGGGCCAGCCGCGTCGCCAGTGACAAATGCACCGTGGTGGACAATGGCACCATGCCGGGACGTCGCGGGTCGCTCAACGTGGATGACGAAGGCAATCAGACGGAGAACACGGTGCTCATCGAGAATGGCATCCTCAAGGGCTATCTGTCCGATAAGCTGTCGTCGCGGCTGATGGGCATTCGCAACACCGGCAATGGCCGTCGCGAGAGCTATCAGCACATCCCCATGCCGCGCATGACCAACACTTACATGCTTGCTGGGCAGGACTCGCCGGAAGACATTATTAAGTCGGTGAAGTACGGGGTTTATGCGGCGAACTTCGGCGGCGGACAGGTGGACATCACCAACGGCAAGTTCGTCTTCTCTGCCTCGGAAGCTTACCTGATTGAGAATGGCATCATCACTTCGCCGCTGAAGAACGCGACGCTCATCGGCAATGGGCCGGACGTGCTGACCAAAGTGTCGATGGTGGGCAGCGATCTGCAACTCGACGAAGGCGTCGGAACCTGCGGCAAGGATGGACAGTCGGTACCGGTGGGCGTGGGCATTCCCACGTTGAAGGTGGATCGGCTGACGGTTGGCGGCACGGGCGGGTAAAGCAAGGGCAACCGCGGATTACACGGATAACGCGGATCTGACTTAAAGAGAAGAAGTCTTTCGTCAGGATTTCAGCTACGAGTCGTGACTTGCCGAGAAAGTTTTTTCGCACTTACTTAATTCAGATCCGCGGTGATCCGTGAAATCCGCGGTTGAACTTTTTTTAATGTCCTACGCAGCGGGACGCCAGAGGAACCAATCGATCTTATGAATACTTCTACCCAGGAACGTGAAGTCGAGATCCAGCCGGCATCCACCGATCTTAAGGAAATTGCCGCCGACGTTGTCCGCCGCGCTATGCAGGGCGGAGCCACCGCTGCCGAAGCCGTCGCCATGGACGGCAGCGAATTCTCCACCGTCGTTCGGCTTGGCGAAGTGGAGACGCTGAAGGAGTCCGGCTCCAAGGCCATCGGCGTGCGTGTCTTCTTCGGACAACGCGCCGCCAGCACCTACTCCAGCGACCTCACTTCAGAAGGCGTGAAGCAGTTGGTCGACTCGGCACTCGCACTGGCTAAGATCACGAGCGAGGATCCCTTTGCCGGAATTCCTGAGCCTGCGCAACTCGGCAAGCTGGAGGGCGATCTCGACCTCTACAACGATGACGTCTATTCGCTCTCGACTGTCGATCGCATCGACTATGCGCGCCGTGCCGAGAAAGCGGCGCTCGACGCCGACTCGCGTATCGTCAACTCCGAGGGCGGCACCTTCGACGCGGCTGTCGGCTACAAAGTGCTGGCCAATTCGCATGGATTCATCGGCGACTCGCGCCGCTCCTACTGCTCGGTTTCGGCAGTCCCCATCGCACAAGTGGAAGGTTCGTCGATGCAGCGCGACTACTGGTACTCGGTCGCGATGACGCTGAAGAAACTGGAATCGCCGGAAAAAGTTGGGCAGATCGCTGCCCAGCGTACCTTGCGGCGTATCGGGGCGCGCAAGGTCAAGACGGCAAAAGTTCCCATCGTCTTCGAGCACACTGTCGCGGGCGCGCTGGTCGGCCACATCTTCGAAGCAGTCAATGGCGACTCCATCTATCGCGGCGCGTCGTTCCTCACCGGCAAGCTGAACGAAAAGATTGCGGGCGACAACATCAACGTCATCGACGACGGCACCATGCGCGGCGGCTTCGGCACCAGCCCGTTCGACTCCGAAGGCGTGCCCAGCCGCAAGACCGTCGTGGTCGAAAACGGCGTGCTCAAGTCGTACCTGCTGAATACCTACACCGCGAAGAAGCTGAACTTGCAGACCACCGGCAACGCCTCGCGCGGGCTGGCGGGAACGCCGGGCATCGGGCCGGGCAACTTCTTTCTGCAGCCGGGAGCGAAGAGCTTGCAGGAGATCATTGCCGACATCAAGGAAGGGCTGTTCGTCACCGAGTTTCTCGGCTTCGGCGTGAACCTGGTGACGGGCGACTTCTCGCGCGGTGCCAGCGGCCTGTGGATCGAGAACGGCGAACTCACCTATCCGGTGGAAGAGATCACCGTCGCCGGCAACTTGAAAGACATGTTCTTCAACATCGCGGAGATCGGCAACGACCTGGAATTCCGCGGCGCCATCGCGTCACCCACGCTGAGGATTGATGGCATGACGGTGGCGGGGGAATAGGGCGCTGTTTCAAATGCAAGGCGGCCGAAACGCACCAATCAGGATGCCGGCCGCTGTGAACGTCACAGAGTTTGAGTCTATGGCGTTGACTCTGCAACAGATCTTACGCCGTAGTGACTCATTCGCTCCGCCTTGACAAAGCTGTGCCAGGACAATCTGCCCGATGCTGTCGAATGAGGAACCAGATTGCTAACGGGGTACCCGTCAGTCACCGACGTCGTGAAGATCGTGGACAGCGTGAATACAACCGCCACACTCGTACGATGTAATGCGAAAACCGAACCGTACTCCATGCTGGCCGCTGGCGAGTGTCGTTCCGAAGAGCTGTTACCCATACACCGGGAGTAGATCCGAGACTGGCAGCGGGTCCAGGCCCCCAAAGCCGTCGAATCCCGGACCGTAAAAGTCATCTATCCGTGACATCTGCCATCCGACAAGTGAGGGTGTCAGCTCGAAAAACGGTGCCAGGATCCGTTGGGACACCCCGAAGTAGTGCCCCAGAGGTTGCCGCTTTGATCGAAGATCAGGCCACCCGCAGGAACTCCTCCCAGGCTTCCACCTGGGAAGTCATAAAGAACATTTTCGGTCCACCCACTTGCTGAAGGCGATAACTCAAAAACCGTGCCATAGCCGCTGCAGCCGCCGCCGCTGGTTGTACCGTAGAGGTTGCCAGCCTGGTCGAAGATCACGCCACTGAAAGGCCACATACCGTCGCTTCCTCCGGTGAAGCTGTAGAGAACGCTCTCCGTCCAGCCGCCACCGGAGGACGTCAACTTGTAAGACGGTACCGGCATCCGTAGGTCGCCGCCGCTAATACGTCGTGCCGTAGATGCTTCCCTAGTTGGTCGAAGACTAAGTCGCCAGTCATGGGAGTACCCCCGTCACTGCCTCCCGTGAAAGCGATAAAGAACCGTTTCGGTCCAGCCGCCTACGACAGCCGCTGGAAGCGCGGCATTGGGCGTGAGTTTGAAAACCGTGCCACAGCCGTTTCCATAACAGCCTTCTCCACCACCTTGGTAAGTAGTGCCGTAGAGGCTGCCATCCGGGCCGAGAATTACTCTCGCGACGGGCACACTTCCCGTCGTTCCCTCCCTGAAAGCTGTAGATCGAGGTAAAAAGCCAGCGGCCGTCGTGACTTCGACAGCTTGAATACCGTGCCGAATCCGGCTGTGCCGCCAGCCCGCCGTCGTTCCGTAGAGGTTTCCTGCTTGATCAATGGTCAAACCGGCGTAAGGGTTAGACCCGTCCCGTACCAGTGAAGCCATGAATCACTTCGTAGGTCTGCGCCTGCGCTGGCTGCGCGGTGAGCGTCAGGAACAAGAATACGAATATCAGGAACAGCAGCAGAACCATGATGGCGAACGCCGCGCTGTCCGGTCGCAGCCTCGCGCCGAAAAACACATTTGGAAATCGCCCCTTGTTGTGCATTGGATTACCTCCTCGCTGTGTGCGGAAAGAAAACGAACCAACGGAATGGGCGCACTGAGGATGCCTTGGGAGAAGGAAGCTCGAGGTCTTGTTCTCGCCGCGCGACTCGGCCGGAGTGGGTGGGAAAAAGGCCGGGGAATCTTCTCCCGAGACACCCATCAGAATTTCACGCCTGGCGGCGGGTGGTTTGTCAGTGACGTATGGGGCGGCGGCGAGTGATAACGGCAATGGCGGCGAACGGAAGAGGAACGCTCGCGGGCTATTGATCGTGGCACAAGTAGTGTGCCGAACGGTCATTTGGGTCAACGGTTCAGTTTTGAAATTGTCATTACGAGCGCAGCGAGGAATCTGCTGTTGTTTGCATCTAAAGCGACGGACGGGGAAACAGCCATCCCTCACGGCCTAAAGGCCGTTCGTGATGACAACTGAGAGACGGAAGTTGCTCCCTTTGACCTGACTTGTTTTGCAGGCTCGTCTAGTCCCCGCTAGCTGTCGGGGCCAAGGCTGGCGCGCTGGATGGTTTGTCCTGAACACGGCGGGGATGAAATAGGTTCAAGAGTCCGCAAATCACCCAATATCCTGCTGCCACTCCGAAGGCGAATGCCGCAGCGATGGTGAACAGCAGCAGGGTTGAGAGCAGAAAAGTGGCCATATCGTTCTTTTCTTTCGGTGCGCGGAAAGCCGCGTGATGATTGCCGGAACACCTCTGGGCTTCTTCGATTCCGGTGTCGCCCGGCGTCGGATTGAATCCGCGGCCCCGAGCGATCATCTACTGTGATGAAACCACTTTACCTCGCGTTGACCGGTCTTGCTGTTGGCAACTAAGATACATAAGTAGAGTTGTGTTTTTCCCTCTCACGAAGTTTCCAGAGCAGCGCATCACGCTGAAGGCGCGGTTCCCGGGCTGGAGCCCGAAGAACGCAATCGCATTTTTCGGCTTGAATTCAGGCGAGGTAGGCTGTAGCGGCGACCTCGAACCAGCAGTCATCCATGGGTATCAGCAGCATCACAGTCCGCGGGGCGCGTCAGCACAACCTGAAGAACATCAGCGTCCAGATTCCGCGCAACACACTGACCGTCATCACCGGCCTTAGCGGCTCGGGCAAGTCGTCGCTTGCCTTCGACACGATTTACGCCGAAGGCCAGCGGCGTTACGTGGAGACGCTGTCTGCTTACGCGCGCCAGTTCCTCGACCAGATGGAACGGCCCGACGTGGACAGCATTGACGGACTGAGTCCGTCGATTGCCATCGAGCAGAAGACGACCAGCCGTAGCCCGCGTTCCACCGTAGGCACCATCACCGAAATCTACGACTACTTGCGCCTGCTGTATTCCTCCATCGGAGTGCCGCATTGTCCGCAGTGTGGACGCGCTATCTCGCGCCAGTCGGCCGACCAGATTGTGCAACGAGTGATGGACCTGAAGCCCGAGGACCGGGTGATGATCATGGCGCCCATCGTTCGCGGGCGCAAAGGCGAGTTCAAGAAGGAGCTCGACAAGCTGGCGCAGCAAGGCTTCACTCGCGCCCGCATCGACAACGAATTGCGCAACATCGCGGATGACGAGATCAAGCTGGACAAGCGCAAGAACCACACCATCGAACTGGTGGTTGACCGGCTGCTGGTGAAGCCGGGAATCGAGCATCGCCTGGCGCAGTCGGTCGAGTTGGCGATGAAGCTGGCCAACGGATTGGTGCAGGTCGCCGTGGTCGGCGGCGAGGAGCACCTGTACTCATCCAAGCTGGCATGTCCGGAGTGCGGCATCAATGTCCCGGTGCTGGAGCCGCGCTCGTTCTCGTTCAACAGCATGTACGGAGCGTGTCCCGAGTGCAACGGGCTGGGCAGCAAGTACGACTTCGATCCCGCGAAGGTCATCTCCGACTGGTCAAAGCCGTTGCTGGACGGCGCCCTGGGTCCGGGTTCGGCGTCGCAGAACCTCATCCACATATTGCAGTTGGCGGCAGAAGCCTACGGATTCAGCCTCACCACGCCGTTCGAGCAGCTGCCGCGCAAAACGCAGAACCTGATTCTCTACGGTCCGGAGCAGGGCGAGAAAAAGCGGGGTGGCTTCCTTGGAGTATTCGCCTATCTGCGCCAGGCGATGGAGGACAGTTCCTCCGAGGCCTACCGCGACTGGCTACTGGACCACATGTCGGCGACCACTTGCCCTGCGTGCCACGGCCAGCGGCTGCGTCCCGAGAGCCTGGCCGTGAAGGTGAACGGCATGTCGATTGCCGACTTCACCGCGTTGCCGGTGTCGCGAGCCGTGGAGGCTGCAGCGCAGATCAAACTCTCCGAGCGCGAGGAAAAGATAGCCGGACGAATTCGCAAAGAGATTGCCGAGCGACTGGGCTTTCTCAACGCGGTGGGGCTGGGCTACATCTCGCTCAATCGTTCGGCGGCAACGTTGAGTGGCGGCGAGGGGCAGCGCATCCGGCTGGCCACACAGATCGGATCGAAGCTGCGCGGTGTGCTCTATGTGCTCGATGAGCCTTCCATCGGATTGCACCATCGTGACAACGACCGCCTGCTGCACGCACTGGAATCGTTGCGCGACTTGGGCAATACGGTGCTGGTAGTCGAGCACGACGAAGACACGATCCGCCGCGCCGATTACGTCATCGACCTCGGGCCAGGAGCAGGGCGTCACGGCGGCGAAGTCGTGGCCCATGGTACTCCCGAACAAATCGAGGAAACGCCGGGCTCATTGACCGGACAGTACATCTCCGGGCACAAGCAGATCGCGTATCGTTACGCGCGACGGCAGACGAACGGCAAAGCCATCACCATCCTCGGCGCGCGAGAAAACAATCTGAAGAATCTCGACGTCAGTTTTCCGTTGGGCGTCATGACCGTGGTGACCGGCGTATCGGGTTCTGGCAAGTCAACCTTGGTCAACGACATTCTTTACCGCGCACTGGCGAAATCGCTGTACGGCTCACGCGAAGAGTCCGGCGCCCACAAGTCGATCGCCGGTACGGAGTTCATCGACAAAGTCATTCGCATCGACCAGTCGCCCATCGGGCGCACGCCACGGTCAAATCCTGCGACCTACACCGGCGTTTTCACCCAGATTCGCGATCTCTATGCCATGCTGCCGGAGTCGCGCGAACGGGGTTACAAGGCCGGTCGATTCTCGTTCAACGTTGCCGGCGGACGCTGCGAAGCCTGTCAGGGTGACGGGCAGCGCCGCATTGCGATGAACTTTTTGCCCGACGTGTATGTGCTGTGCGAGGTCTGCGGCGGCAAACGCTACAATCATGAAACCCTGGCGGTAAAGTACAAGGGCCACTCGATCGCCGACCTGCTGGAGACGCCGGTGGCTGACGCGCTGCCGATCCTGGAGAACATCCCGCAGATCAAGCAGAAGCTGCAGACGCTGGTCGATGTTGGCTTGGGGTACATTCATCTCGGCCAATCGGCGGTGACGTTGTCGGGCGGAGAGGCGCAGCGCATCAAGCTGGCACGCGAACTCAGCAAGCGCCAGACTGGCAGAACGCTGTATCTTCTGGATGAGCCCACGACCGGGCTGCACTTCGACGATGTCAGCAAGCTGCTGGAGGTCCTGCATCGGCTGACTGACTTGGGGAACAGTATCGTCATCATCGAGCACAACATGGATGTCATTCGCAATGCCGACTGGATCATCGACCTGGGGCCGGAGGGTGGCGAGGAGGGCGGACGTGTGGTCGCACAAGGCACGCCCGAGCAGGTAGCGCGAGTGAAGAAGTCTTATACCGGACAGACCCTAGCCAAATTGCTACCACGGGCGTCCAATGTGAGGGGTAATGTGGCGAAGATGTGAAGATTTGCGGAGTAGCAGGCTAGGTCGACTCGCAGCACCACTTAAGCGCTATTAATAGCCAATTTTTGGTGGTATATAGCTTAACCATCATTTTGCCATCAGTCGCTACCAGAGAAATGTATCTAGAAAGCTCTAGGATGCCCCAGGATCGACGCGAAGGCTGATGACGACACCGAAGGCTGTCCAGAAAATTAGAGTGGCGTAGAAACCTCGCTAGGGGACCTTGATGCGGTTTCCCGAAGCGGGAAAAATCAAGAAGGTTTCAACGCAAGTTCTACGGCCTGCCATCGGCCTTAATGTTGGCGCTGCTGTTGCGAGAAAGGGTTACCGCGCCACCAAGTAATCATGACCCAGCCATCTAACCCGCCGGAGCCGAGTGCGAGCCTACCCGATCCGTTGGCGATTGCGCCGGAAGATCTCGGCGCCGCGCCGGAACCGGTTCCGATAACGCAGTCGGTTATCCCGCCGCACAAGCAAACGTCCTTTCCGGCCTGGTCGGCTTGGGATGTACTCGCGGTGCTGGTGTTCACGGCGGTTGCGGTATTTGGCTTCAGCTTGGGTGCCCTGTTCATTGCGCGCACCTTTCCGGCGTACCGGCAGATGCCGATTTCCGAACTGGCCACCAACGCGCGCGTTGTAATAGGAGCGCAGGCGGCGGCGTACCCGCTCGTGCTCTTGTTCATATTTATTCTGGTGCGCACGCGAACCCCAGAACAGTTCGGGGAGGCGATCCACTGGAATTGGCCCGGAGTCTCCGCGCCGGGATTCTTCGTCATGGGTATCATTCTGGCGGTGGTCATCGATGGCTTGTCGCGCTTTCTGCCGATCCCCAAGTCGGTGCCGATGGACAAGTACTTCACCGATGCCGGGAGCGCGTACTTGATGGCCATCTTTGGAGTGACGCTGGCGCCCCTGCTGGAAGAGCTGTTTTTCCGCGGCCTTTTATACCCGGTGCTCCGGCGAGCGTTCCGCCTTACCATTGCCATCGTACTGACCGCGGCTGCCTTCGCTGCCATTCACGGAACCCAGTTAGGCTATGCCTGGGCGCCGATCTTAAGCATCTTTGTGGTCGGCATAGTGTTTACTGTGACCCGCGTACGCACCAACTCCGTGGCCAGTTCGTTTCTCATGCATTGCGGATACAACTTCGCACTGTTTGGCATGCTGTGGCTGGCCAGCGACCACTTCCGGCACCTGGAGAAGGTGGCCGGTTGAGATGGTATGGTTAGCAGGATGACAAATGTGCGCGACCAACTTCTGGCGATGCTGGCGGAAAAGTCGTTTCGCCTGGGCGAATTCAAACTTGCCAGTGGAGGCACCAGCGACTATTACATCGATTGCCGCTTGACCACGCTCGATGCCACTGGTGCGCTGCTTACGGGGCAAGCCGTCTTCGAGGAGATGGGCAAGCGCGGCTGGCATGCCGACGCGATTGGCGGCCTGACCATGGGCGCCGATCCGATCGTGGTGGCGACATCGGTCATCAGTGCGCAGCAGAGAAAGCCGGTGCATGGTTTTCTGGTGCGCAAAGCCGAGAAGACGCACGGCATGGGTCAGCGCATCGAGGGCTTTCGGCTGAAGCCGGCGCGAGTAGTCATCGTCGATGACGTTTGCACAACGGGAGGCTCGACCATCCAAGCCATTGAGGCAGCGCGCGACTTCGGGTTCGAGATCGCCGGTGTGCTGTGTCTGGTGGAGCGCGAGGAGGCGGGAGGTCGCGCCAACGTTGAGAGGGCCGCTGCCCCGGCTGCGTTTGTTGCGCTATTCACCGCGAATGATGTTCGCGCGCAACATGTGAAACGCGAAACGCCTCCGATATTTGCCGTCAGCGGCAAATGCGATCTCTGCGATCGACCGGCGGTGACGAACTCGCCGGGAAACCGCTGCGAAGTGCATCGGCCGTAGAAACGAAAGTTAACCGCGGATTCTGGCGGAGCGCGCGGATTTGTCTTGCAGGAAAGCCTGGAATTGTCTCTCCTGTGAGCTCGCTAAACGAAGGTACGAATCTGGCTTTTGAGTACTTCTTGGATAATGAATAAAAATGGATGATCCGCGTTCATCAGCGCAATCCGCGGTTGCCTTGGTTTTATAGAAGATGATCAAGACTCTGGAATGGACAGACGCGGGCGTACGCTTCATCGATCAGACCAAGCTGCCCACGGAAGAGACCTACGTCACCTGCACGACCTACGAAGAAGTTGCCGACGCCATCCGCACCATGATCGTGCGGGGCGCGCCTGCCCTTGGTGTCACTGCTGCCATGGGAGTGGCTCTCGGCGTTCGCGACTCGAAGGCCAAAAACCACGCCGAACTCAAGCGCGATCTCGACCATGTCTGCGACGTCATTGCTGCCACACGTCCGACCGCAGTTAACCTCTTCTGGGGGATTCGTCGCATGCGCGACAAGTTTGAGCAGGTAAGCGCTCAGCCGACCCCGCGCATTCAACAGGAACTGGTGACCGAAGCGCAACGCATGCTGGTGGAAGACATCGCGGCCAACGAAGCCATGGGAAAGCATGGCGCTGTCTTGCTTCCGTCCAGCGGAGGAGTGCTGACTCACTGCAATGCGGGCGCGCTGGCAACCTGCGGCTACGGCACGGCCCTGGGCGTGATTCGCGCGGCGGTGGACTCGGGCAAGAAGTTGCATGTATTTGCCGACGAAACCCGTCCGTTCCTTCAGGGCTCGCGTCTGACAGCGTGGGAGTTAATGAAAGACCACATTCCGACGACGCTGATCGCCGATAATATGGCTGGTTCCATGATGCAGCAGGGGAAGATCGATGCCGTGATTGTGGGCGCGGATCGTATCGCCGCCAATGGCGATGTTGCCAACAAGATCGGCACCTACACAGTAGCGGTGTTAGCCAAGGAGCACGGAATTCCGTTCTACGTGGCCGCGCCGTTTTCGACCGTGGATATGGAAACGCCTGATGGCAGCCGCATTCCCATCGAGCAACGCGCTTCCCGGGAAGTAACCCACCTGGCCGGCAAACAGATCGCACCGGACGGTGTGAACGTCGAGAATCCCGCATTCGATGTCACCCCGAATGCCTACGTCACCGCGATCATTACCGAGCGCGGTGTCGCACGCCGGCCCTACGCGGAATCGCTGCGCGAGCTCTCCGCCGCCACCGTCACGGCCCAGCCCTAGAAAAAGTTCATCAGGCACGGAACTACACCATGAGCTTCACTCTCCTCGACTGGACTGCCATCGTCGGCTATCTCGCGATCACGCTCATCATGGGGCTATGGTTTCGTCGTCGATCGGGGCGCAGCGTTGACGACTACTTTGTCTCCGGCCGCAACGTGAACTGGTGGCTGGCAGGAACCTCGATGGTGGCAACCACCTTCGCCGCCGACACTCCGCTGGTCGTCACTGGGCTGGTTTACTCGCAGGGAATCTCCGGCAACTGGCTGTGGTGGGGCTTCCTGTTCTCGGGCATGATGACGGTGTTCCTGTTTGCCCGCTTGTGGCGCCGCTCGGGCCTGCTCACCGATGTGCAATTTGCCGAGATTCGCTATTCCGGGAAGCCGGCCGCATTCCTCCGAGGGTTCCGCGCGATCTACCTTGGCTTACTGATGAACTGCGTCATCCTGGGATGGGTGACGAAGGCGATGACCAGCATCGTCGGCACCACGCTGGCAGGTACGCCGATGCTGACCAACATCAGCCGCTTCATGAGCGCGCATTTCGGTTCGATGTGGGGCGGCAATGAAGGCGCCGCGCTTGCCATCTGCGTTTTCTTTCTGATTCCGTTTACCGGGCTCTATGTTGCTCTCGGGGGGCTTTGGGGAGTGCTATGGACTGACCTGTTCCAGTTCGTGTTGAAGATGACGATCGTAATTGCCATTGCCTATTTCGCCGTGGTGGCGTGTGGCGGGATGACGGCCATGCTGGACAGCCTGCGTCATATGCAAGCCGCCGCGGGCGCTAATGCTGCTGACCCACTGGGCTTCTTCCCGGAATTTTCGCGAGGCCTTACGGCTGAACCGCTGTGGATGGTTCCGGTGGCGAGCTTCCTGGTGTTCATCGGGCTGCAGTGGTGGGCGTTCTGGTATCCGGGCGCCGAGCCCGGCGGTGGCGGCTATATCGCGCAGCGCATCTTCAGCGCGCGTGATGAGAAGCAGGGGCTGCTCTCGGTTTTGTGGTTCAACATCGCGCATTACGCCATTCGTCCGTGGCCATGGATCATCAGCGGACTGGCGGTCATCGTTCTGTATCCCGGGCTTCAGCATCCGGAGACCGGCTACATGCTGGTGCTGAACCAGCATCTCCCGCACCAGTACCGCGGGATTGCGATTGCAGGGTTCCTGGCGGCGTTCATGTCCACGATGGCGACGCAACTGAACTGGGGCGCGTCTTACCTGGTGTCAGACTTCTATCGCCGTTTCCTGAACCAAGACGCTACCGAGGGGCATTACATTCGGGTGTCGCGATTGTGCACGGTATTGCTGGTCATCGTGTCTGCATGGGTGTCGGTGCAGCTTGGCTCCATTGCTTCGGGATGGCAGGTGGTGTTGCAGATCGGGGCGGGCACCGGTGCGGTGTACATCCTCCGCTGGTATTGGTGGCGAATCAACGCCTGGAGCGAGATTTCCGCTATGGCGTGCTCGTTGCTCGTTACCGTTATTCTCAGTCGGTGGCAGCCGTTTAGCGGCAACAGCTCGCTGGTGTTCGCCAAGGGCGCATTGACGACCACTAGCATTACAACCGTCGTGTGGCTTACAGTGACGCTGCTGACGAAGCCTGAGCCCGACCAGGTCCTATTACGTTTCTACCGCCATGTGCGGCCCGACGTGCGTGGTTGGAAGCCCATCGCTGCCCAAGCATCTGACATTGTGGGATATCGGGATATCGGCGCTAACCTGGGCGCTTGGGCTCTCGGCTGCGCCATGGTTTACATGGGTCTGTTTGGAACGGGAAAAATACTGCTGCATCAGCCGGCTACCGGAATTCTCTTGCTGCTTGGATCGGCAGGGTGCGCCGTGCTGCTATATCGTGGCGTAGTCCAGAATTTCAAAGTCGAGCCGCCGGAGGCGACCAGCGCCGCCTGGATCGAATCGCCGGCAACCACATTGCGCTAGGGTGAGACTTATTCAGCCGGCAATGTCGAGTGTCGTGATGGTTGGCGGCTCCTGGTGCTGCTCGATCGGTCCGGCCTTACTCACCTTTGCCAGCTCGCCATTCAATTCACCGCCGACTAGCATAGCGAAGCCTGTCCAATACAAGAAAATCATCAGCCCGACTACGGCCCCAACTGCGCCGTACATCTTGTTGAGGTGCGCGAACCTCCGGAAGTAAATTCCGAGGCCGGTGGAAAGTATCAACCAGCAGGCAACGGCTAGTGCGGCGCCGGGTAGTGTCGACCAGAACCTCTGCTTCACATTGGGAGCGAGGAAGTACAAAAGCTCTACCGCGAGGACCGTGAAGCCAACCGCAACCGTCCAGTGAATGAATGGCCACGCGACTGCAAAGAACCAGGACAAATGCAATCGGCCGGAAAGCCATTCTCCAAAATGCGGACCGACAATCATCACCGCCAAAGCCGTGAGCAACAGAAATCCGACTAAGAATGTCAGAGCGATGCCAAGAGGGCGCGTCTTCCAGAATGGCCTCGTCTCATCCACTTCGTAGGCGATGTTCAACGCCTCAATTGTCGCCACGAATCCGCCCGATGCGGTCCAAAGCGTCCCGAATAAACCAATCGACAGAAGCGTTCTACGGTTTGGCGAAATAATCTCTGAAAGCACTCTTTGGATCAGAGCCATGCCATCCGCAGGCATGAAGCGTC
Source organism: uncultured Acidobacteriaceae bacterium (assembly GCA_963709045.1). Lineage (GTDB taxonomy): Bacteria > Acidobacteriota > Terriglobia > Terriglobales > Acidobacteriaceae > Bog-257. The sequence continues at coordinate 693,327 of CAVPUX010000002.1, forward strand.
CCATCAAATCCAGCACGTGCCCGAACAAATCCGGAATAGGGATGTAGGCAACGATACCGGCCAAGAGAATCAGTGCCGGAAACAAGGAAAGAATAAAGTAGTACGAGAGCGCGGCGGCCATGTACAGCATGTGATTACGGTCCACATCCGTAACCGTCCTCCCGATGGCGGTCTTGAATTGCTGCCAGTGCATTTCGCCGGGGTCACTTGATCTAGAAGTCCTTATGATACCGGGCGTCAAGCCCGAAGCCGCCGTTTTGGTCGCGAACTCCGCTGAGGGACCACTTGCGATTCATCCGATACTGCATTTGTACGACTGTGTTCTGCGTCGTGGTTACGTCGGTAGAGAAAGTGACGTACAGCTTGCTGGTTGCGCGCTGCTGTACCGTAATGCGCGCGCCCGGCGACTGAGTTCCGTTATTGCCAAGTTGCGGGTCAACGGAAAGCTGCGAGATGCCTGCGACCTTCGTGATCCGGCTCGTGACTTGGCCAGTGACCTGTGATGCGACCAGTGACTCCGCGCCCAGAGTTGCCGATTGCGACGGCGCGGCGTTCGACGCCTCTTCCGTACTGCCGAACGCGAGCAGATGAATGATGTCGGCCGGCGGAAGCGAAGGGTCGGAAGTGTAGTCGGTACGCAAACGGTCGAGCGGACCGCGGAAGCGCATGGCGATGTTGTATTGCTGAATCGTAGTCTTGGCCTGCAGATTCACCACCGGTTCGGTCTCGAGGGAGTTGACGAACGCAATGGTTCCACCCTGCACCACGTAGCGATTTCCCAGAAAGATCAGGTCACCGCCGGTCAGATTGGTACGTCCCACAATGACGGGGTCCGTCGCCGTGCCAATGACCCGCAGGTTGGCGTCTCCCTGAATACTTACCCCCGGGCTCACAACGTTCAGCTCGGAGGTGGAGCGCACGGCAATATTGAGATTTAAGTTGTCGGCAAATCCTTGCGCCGGCGGAGGCGAGGCCACTCCGCTGAATTGCGCGATGAACTGCGACAGGTCGAAGTCTGGAGTAAAGGAAACGCGGTTGACGTTCACTTGCCCCTGTAACCATGACTTTTCCGGCGTGCCCGTCATGTTGAGGTTCAAATCGAGATCGCTGCGCACGCTCTGCGGATAGAGCAGGCGCAGACCGTTGCCTTTCACAGCGACATGGAATTGGATTGCAGGGCGATAGGTCACCGCACCCGAGGCGGTCACGGTTCCGCCTCCCACGTTACCGGTGAAGTGAGTGACGTCTAGCCGGTCGGACCGAAGCGTCAGCACGCCATTTCCGTTGGACAGACCAATTGGCAGATCAGTTGTGGCGAAGTTGGCATTCACGACGCGGATCTGGCCTTCGAAATTCTCCGCGCTCTTGTGTCCGGCGGCATTTATGTCAAGCAGAAGTTGTCCACCGCTAGTTACGTCGGGATCGAACATCTGCGCTACGGCCAGATCAATCGTGCCCTGCACGCTCAAGGTCGAGGCGGCATTGCTGTTGACGGGCAAGCGCCCCTGGAAGTGAACGTCGGTACCGGTCCCCTTGATCTCGCCCGGCAGCAGCGAAAGCACCCCGTCCACATAATCGGCGCGGATCGGAGTTGCGGCTCCAAGCTGGACATTCACCGCCGACCCAGTGGCTCCGGCAGTGCGGTAGTTCACGCCGAGCGTTGGAATGTTGACATGGGCTTCAACCAGAGCCTTGTTCTTCAGCGGTCCGCGCAAGGTGGCGTGAATTTCGGTCTGGCCACTGAGGTTCGCAGCTTGCGCCGGAGCATAGACGGCCAGCAACGGCTGCAGTGGGATCACCGGTGTGTCGAAGGTTGCGTCAGCGTAATAGTCGCCGGTCAAAGCTACCTTGCCCTGGGCACGCAGCGGCGTGTTCAGCACCTGCGAACCCAGCGTAAACGTAGCTTCATGATTGGCGACGTTTGCCTCCAGATTGATGTTGCGTATCTGCTGCTTTTGCAGGTCGAGCTGCGGGATCTTGAGCGACGCCTTCCCTTGCGGGTCCTTCAGCGTGCCGCGTCCGCTGGCGGTCAGGTTCAGAGTGCCGGCAACTTGCATGTTGCGTTCGCGCAAGGTGTGTACCTGATCGAGATGAATGTTGGTCGCCTGCAACAGCGCGTCGTAGCCTTCCTGTCTGGGGTAATACGTGAGTTGGCCTTGCACCGATCCCGCGGCAACTCGCACAAGCAAATTTGCGTGAAGGGCGTCTCCCGTCCCCTGAAAACGTACGTCGGCGGCCTGGATGGGTTCGCCCGAGATGCTTGCGTTATGCAGACTGATATTCCCCTGTCCAACCGGATTCAGTTGCGTTCCGTGCAGCGCGATCCTGGCGTCCAGCGTGCCGGACATCGGCGTATTGGAACTTGCCGCGCGCGCGACCTCCGCCAGAGAAACCTGCGACGCGTTGACGGTTGCCACGACTGGACTGGAGGGCGTGTACGCCCACTGGTGCAGTCCCGATTGGACGCTGAAATTCACGCGGCCTTGCTTTCCCGGCTCAAGGTACCCATTCTGCAAACTGATCAGCGAGGGACTGGCTTGCACGCGCGTCCGCAAAACTCGAAAAGCACTGCCACGGGCTTGCACGTTGCTCGCATTCAGCTGTCCGGCGATCTGTGGATTGCTGGTCGAGCCGCGCACTGTTCCATTGAACGACGCCGTGCCATGCAGATTCAGCGGGGGCTGCGCACTCTGGCCGGGAGCAGGTTTGCTGAACATGTCAGCCACGGTTTCCAGTTCGTGAAGGTCATTGGCCTGCACCCGAACTTGCAGCGTCGAGCGATTGCTCACGGTGCCGTTGAGGTCGATTGAGGTTTGCGGAGTGTGGATATAGCTCTGGTTCAGGGCAAGCTCTTGTGTTGCTCCGGCGTACCGAGCGTGAATCACGGCATTCACCGGCAACGAAGCACTTGTGGTGCTGGTCTGTGCAGGCGCAACGTTCGCCTTGGCGGTCGCGTCGGAGCGAACTGCCAAATTGTTCATGCTGCCGGTCCAACTGGCATCGGCGGTGGCGTTCACCTGGCCGGAGATCGCGACCTGTTTCATTGAAACGGAATTGGCAACCCTCTTCAGATCGGCCAGCGAAATGTTGCGCAGCGCCGCTACAATATGCCCTTCCCGTTTGCCTGCGAGATCACGGAAGGTTGCTGTTGCTGAGAGCTGACCGCCCAGCAGGCGCGCCTGAATTTCCTTTAGTTCCGCGTTTCCGTGGGTGAGCCGATAGCGGGCGCCAAGATCGCGGATGTCGGTGCTCAAGGATGGCGTACGCACCTGCAGGACAGAACTCTTAATCGTGCCCTCCGCCGAAGTGGTGTCAAGCGATTGCTGGCCGGGAACGGAGGTGTACTCGCCGGTACCATTCACCAGAATTACACCGCTAGGCAGCGACGGATTTTTCAGGACTTGTCGGAACTGCGCTGTGTCGAGCACCACGGTGTAGCGGGCATGGACCCTGGGATTGCTGTAGTTGTCCAGCGAAGCATAGAGCAGAACCTGCGATTGGCCGCTCTTCAGCACAACGTTGCTCAGCGTTGTCTGGTTGCGTTGGATGTCGAACTGCGCGCTCAAGTCATGCTGTACCGGCGCATAGTTTCCATATTGCAGATGGCCGTCCTGATAGGAAGCACTCCCGGCATACCGGCCACCGCCAGTGGCGTCGTAATTCGACTGGATTTGCAGATCGCGCAGGTTAGCGTATAGCACGCTCTTGCGATCGTTGTAGTACACCTCTCCGCGATCCAGAAGAATATGCCGTATCGCGAGATCGAAGATGTTTGTGTTTGAATTGCTGCCACCCTGCAGTTTGGGGAGATTGTTCTCGCCTCTTTGGTTCACGATGAAGTTAACGACCGGATGATCGACCGTAACGTTATCCAGGTTCCATTGGCGATGCACAATGGAGATGACTCGCACGCCCAGCCCGACATGATCCACTTGGAGCAAGGGTTCGTTCACGCCGGGTCCAACTCCGTAAACCGTCAGACCGTAAAGATCAAGTCCGAGATTCGACCAGTGCAGAGCAAAATTCTGCACCTGCACTTTTGTGTTCAGCGAATCGCTAGCGTTGCTTTCCGCCATGCGCAGGATGTAGTTGTGGAACGAGGCGCTTCGCAGCAGAACGTAACTCCCGATTCCAGCAATCAAAATGACCAAAGCCAAAACCGCAACAATCCATGCGGTAATCCGCCGCCAGCCTCCTTCCTTGCGCGGAGGAATTACATACGGTTTGCCCGGCTCCTGCGGAGGAAGTCCTAAATCTCGAAGGGCCATGATTAGAATGCCTGTCCCAGAGTCACAAACACTTGTGTAGCTTTGATGCCTGGGTCAGGATTCAAGTTGTGGCCGATGTCGATGCGAATGGGGCCAACCGGAGTGGCATAGCGGAATCCGATGCCAACCGAATTGCTGTAGAGCGAAGTGAAATCGTGAAAGCCAATGATGGGGAATACATTTCCGCCATCGTAGAACGTGACAATGCCTAGACCTTTCTTGATGGCGTCGAGGGGAAAGCGTAGCTCGGTATTCAGGATCAGCAACTCGTTGCCGCCGGCTGGAACCGTGATCTTCGAACAGGTGGACGGGTCGGAGGGATTGCTGCACGCCGCGACGACGCGCTGCGGGCCGGCTCCGTTGAGCGGAAAGCCGCGCAAGGTACTGCCCCCGCCGGAGAAGAAGCGCTGGCTCAGCGGCACTTCGCTTCCGGCATAAGCCTGCTCCAAGCCTACCCGAATGCTATTTGCCCAGATGATTCCTTTGCCGATGTTCTTGTAGTAGGCCGTCTGTCCGACAAAGCTGGCGAAGCTGAAGTTGGAGCCGAGCCACGCAGGATTCACGCTCAACTGGTAGGTCTGATAGATGCCGCGATGCGCGTCTAACACATTGTCACGAGTGTCGTGAATCCAGTTCGCCGACAAGGTGGACAAGTGCACATTGAGCTGGTCTGGTGGAACCAGATCGGGGATCAGCAGATTGCTGATCCTGGTGAGCTGAAAGTTATAGCGCAGGAAGAGATGGGTTGTCCGTTTGGCATTCAGGGCCTTCTCCAGTTGATAACCCAGGTTGCCAATCCGCGCGGTGAAGATCGGATTCTGGCTGTCGTGTTCACCGGAGAGGATGGCGCTGCTCTTCCAACTGCTTCCGCGGAACGAGGGATCGGTGTAGGACAGACTGCCCTGCTGCTCCAGACGTCCGGCGAATGCGCTGACGGTAAAGGATTCGGCGCGCCCTCGCAGGTTGCGCCGGGTGTACTCGAAAGTTCCATCCGGCCCCCAAAAGGTCCGCTCGCTGGTCTTGAAGTTGGGAGGAAGACCGACCGGCGGAATGCCGGGCACAACTACCGTACCGCTGGGAACGCTGCCGCCGCGGTTCACCACCTGGAAGCCGAAGCCGTACACGATGGAGTTGCGCTTTCCCTCATGCACCTTAACCACGACGTTTTCGTGGTTCTGGTCGGTGATGGGCCGCATGGGTGCGACTTCCGCCCAGTCGAAGACGCCCAGGTTGTACAAGTGACCTTCGGAGCTGAACAAAGCGTTTTCGCTTAGCGGCTCGTCGGACTTGACCTGCAGCTGCTTGTTGATGATGCTCTGCTGCGTGTGCTGTCTTCCATCGGTGATGATGGTCGCGGTTGTGACCTGCGGGCCCTCGGTGATCTGGTACACGACGTTCATGTGATGAGGGTCGCCTGGCGCCGGCTTGGCGGTGGAACGGAAGCCCGCATTCAAGTATCCCAGGGTCAGGTAACGCGCCATGATCTGGTTGCGATCTTTGGTGACCAAGTCCTGCGAGTAAGGCTTGCCGGGGCCGAGGTTCAGGCCATGCGGCGCAAATTGTGTCTCCGGCAAAGTGTTGTTGCCCTCGATCTTTAGCTCCCGCACCACGTCGAGAGGGCCTTCGGTGATTTGGAAAGTGATGTCCACGTTTCCATTCTTGCGAGTAACACCGGGAACGACCTCCGCCTGGCTGTATCCCGCGGCGCGATAGGTGTCCCTCAGGTTCTTGACGCTAGTGCGCACCAGCGCCTCGCTGTACTTGCCGTGAGAGATCAGTCGCCCCTTTTCCACGCTGACGCGCGACTGCAACTCTTTGCTGCTGAAGTGATGGTTACCTTTGAAGGCGATCTCGTCGACCTTGTGACGATCGTCTTTGTGGATGTCGTACACGATGGACATCCCACCCTCACTTTGCGTGGTTTTTACGTCAACCGTGGTGTCGAAGTAACCCTTAGCCTGAAAATAGGAAACAAGATTACGCTGACCTTCTTTGATCAGCTCATCGTTAACCGCGTTCACCTGATACATCGGGAGATTGCGCAGCGTACGTTTCCAAACGTGGGCGCCAACTGTGCTCACCTTAACCACGGGACCGGTCGCAACTTGAAAGACGATGTCGGCCCGGTTGGTGTTGGAGTCGTATTCGGCGGAGACCAGCTTCACGTCGCCCGTGATGTAGCTCTGGCTCGCCAGGGCCGATTGCAGATAACGGGTCGCGCCTTGCAGGCGGTTATACGAATAGCTCGTGCCGGTTTTCAGCGAATCACCACGCAAGCGTGCCATTATCGAGCGTAGTTTTCTCTGCAGGTAATTAGTTTCTTCGGGACTCGCTCCGGCAAGGCTGATTGTGCCGATCTTTGCGCGAACGCCCAGGTTGGTATGGAACACGATGTTGGCCAGCCCGAAGTCGCTCTCCGGCTCGATCTGTGGACGCACCTCAGCCAGGAAGTAACCATGCTGACGGTAAAACTTCACCAGTGCGCTTTCCGCCTGCTGAACATCGGTGGCGGAGTAGGGCATCTGCGAGTTGTAATTCGCCACTTGCAGCAAGCGCGAGTACGGGAATTCCTTCAGCGCGCCGGGAAATTCATACATGCCAAGGTAGACCGCCGGCTCAAGAATAAACACCACCCGCACTCCGTCCGCTTCGGGCTCCAGGTCGAGCTTCACATCCTGAAACCTTCCTTGCTTAAGGTTCGCGGTGCTAGAGTCAACATCTTTTTGCGACAGCGGTTGGCCTGGTCTCACCGCGATCAGTTCCTGCACACTTTTGAACGTGATATCGGGACGGCCCGCGATATCTACCGATGCGACATTTTGCCCGATGTAAGAGGAGAGCTGCTGACTGGGCGTTTGCGCCGCGGCGGGGATGCATATCAAGAACGCAGCCAGCGTTCTCAATAGCCACACACGGAGAGTGGTTACCGGGCGAGATCGCATCGGGGTCTGAGGCTGGCGTGAAGACAAACCAAATCTCCACCGCGTCAGATGCGGAAGCTACGCCAATGTTTGGCTCGGTCGAAAGGTCTTGGGGAGCGTTACGGTATGGGCTGGGGTTTTTGCGACATCAACTCTTCGAAGCGTTTATCGGTTCGCAGGGTGGCGAACTCGGAGTCCGTGTACACCTTCTTGATGTCCTTATAGCCCTCTTCCATGGCTTTGCGCAGATATTCCAGAGAGCGATCGACGTTGCCCGCCTGCGCATACATTCTAGCGACCATGAACGAGAACGCGGCGCGATCTTCGGGTGAACTGGACTGCGCCATCACTCCAATCTTCGAAACGCGATCAAAAATGTCAGGGTCGAGTACATAAGCCGCGTGATACTGCTGTGCGGCCAAAGCATACTCGTGCTTTCCGAAGTACGAAGTTCCCATGTTGTAGTGGAATACCGCGTCGTTGGGTTGCAAGGCCAAGGCTTTCTTGTAGTACTTGATGGCCTTGTTGTAGTTCTTGTCCCGTTGCTCCATGTAGCCGCGGTTGTTGTAGCCTTCGGGGGCCTTCTTGTCCGTCTTGATGGCGTGATCGAAGCACTTGGTCGCCTCGGGATATTTCTGCAGGAACAAGTACGCCATGCCTTTTTTATTCCACAGCAGCGCAGTGGGATGCTTGGCAATCGCTGCGGAGTAAAAGTCGACGGAGTCGAGATATTGCTTTTGCGCTCTGAGCGCATCACCCTGTTCTTCCAAATCCGCGGCGGACGCACTGCCATCAGGAATTGGCGCTGGCGCGTTTACCTGCAGATCATCGCCAGCCAAGAGGCACAACGGAGACACGAGCAGCAACATCAACAGCAGTGATACGTGTAGCAGTGTCCGCGGCGATGGGAAACGAGCCATGACCGGACCTCCAGAGTCCCGTCTTGTTCAATATTAGACCTATTTTGGGGGCGAATTGTTCCCTTTCTCTGGGTCATCCGCCCCATTATTTTGCTGCTGTTGCTGCTGGTCTCCATTGTCTCCCCGGCCGAAGAGCCGGCTGAAGAAGCCCCGCTTCTTCTTCGGTTGAGCTTGCGGCTCTGCTTCGGGCTGGCCGCCGCCTACTTGAGCTGTGGTTCCGGTCGCGCCCGGCTGGACTACCCCGTTAGTGGTCGGTGGCGGGGCGGCGACAGCGGGTGATCCCAGACCAAAAATCTTCGTGAAGAAGCCTCTATGGTCGCCGCCAGCGGCCTGGTCACAAGTCTCCTTGGGTTCCGTACCCGCGATAAACGCGACCGTATAGGTTTGCGGGCAGGACTCGGTCGCCAACCGGTTGGTAACCTTGTCCAGCGTTACCTCGACCACCCCGGAGGGCGCAGAGAAATTTTTCATGTCCGCGTACTGCGGCAATTTGGCGGCGCGCTTCATGAACTCGGCCCAGATGGGCGCGGCCGTGGTACCGCCAGCTAGCTTTAGATCCGTGTAGTCGTCGTTTCCCACCCAGACGATGCAGAGCAGGTTAGTGGTGTATCCCGCAAACCATGCGTCATGCGAGGTGCCGGTTTTGCCCGCTGCCGGCGCTTGAAACCCTCTGGCGCGTACTGGGTAGCCGGTGCCGCTGTTAATGACAGCCTCCATCATGGTGGTCAACACATAGGCCACACGGGGGTCGAGCACGCCCTTGCTGTCGGTCTTGTAGTTGTCAAGAATGTTCCCGCGGGCATCGCGCACCGACTTCACCATGATGGGATTGAGGTGCGTGCCTTGATTGCCAAAGACGGTATAGGCGCCCGCCATTTCCAGCGGCGTCGCATCGTAAGCGCCGAGGGCGATCGCCGGAGTAGCTCTCACACTGGAAATTCCGGCAGCTTTCGCCAGCGCGGCCACTTTATCGAAGCCAACTTCCTGTCCAATCCGTACCGTCGCATTGTTTAACGAGAGAGCCAGGGCATAGCGAGCTGTCACTTCTCCGTTGTAGTTATCGTGATAATTGTGGGGCTCGTAAACCTGGTTTCCTGTTGCGATGCTGACTTGCGAATCGTCAACCAGCGTGGCCGGGGTGAAGACGCCGGGAGGATTATTGTTGCTGCCTCCGTCACCATTCGCATCACCGCCGGTAGCAACCAGCGTCTGCCCAGTCACCGCAGTGTTGATCGCAGCAGCGTACACGAAGGGCTTAAAGATGGAACCCGTGGGTCGCTTGGCGATCGCGTGATCCAACTGGCTCATGCCGTAGTTTCTGCCCCCAACCAGTGCGAGCACTTCGCCGGTGTGCGGATCGATGGCCACCAGCGCCACTTGCGGCATGGGCCCGGATTCGACCGTGATTTCCGTCTTCGCTTCCTTGCCTGAGCCAACTTTCGTCTTGTGGGTCCGCCGTTTTTCCACCTGCTCGTCCACTAGCTTCATGCCGGTGTCCACCGCTTCGGCGGCGGCACGCTGAAGGTCTGGATCAAGCGTGGTGTACACGCGATAGGCATGATCGTTCAGCTCACTCTCGCTGAACTGGTTGGAGAGCTGGTCTTTCACCAGGTCAACAAAGTAGGGAGCGTCGCTGGCTTCCACGTTAGGTGGCGCCACTTTGAGCGGAGCTGCCTTCGCGCGGTCAGCCTGCTCGCGGGTGACGGTGCCGGTCTCGACCATGGAGTCAAGCACCAGGTTGCGGCGTTCCAATGCGCGCTTCGGACTCCTGTACGGCGACAGATAGTTCGGGCGCTGAATCATCCCGGCGAGCAGAGCGGCCTCGGGCAGGGTGATGTTCTTAATGTCCTTGTTGAAATAGGCGTGTGAAGCCTCGGCAAAGCCGTTGATGGTGAAGGAGCCGCGCTGTCCCATGTACACCTCATTGGCGTACATCTCAAAAATGCGCTGCTTCGAAAACTTGTGTTCCAACTCGATAGCAATCAACATTTCCAGCAGCTTGCGCTTGACCGTCTTCTGCGGGGAGAGGAAGAAGCCACGCGAGAGTTGCATGGTTAGAGTGGAACCACCTTGTCCATGCCTGCCTTCGCGAACGTCGATGGCAGCCGCCTCCATCAGGCGGTAATAATTAACCCCGCTATGCTGGAAGAAGCGGCGGTCCTCGATGGCGAGCACCGCGTCCACCAGCGTTTTAGGAATTTCGTCGAACTTAATGACCTCGCGCTTGGAGCGGTCTTCGCCTTCGAACAGGGCGGTCACCAGTTGTGGCTCAAGCTCATAGGCCTCGAGGGTGCGGCTGCCCCTTCCCGTTTCGTCGATGGAGGTGACTTTGCCGCTCTCGAAATGGATAACCGCGCCTTCGGCGGCGTGGAAGGACTCAGGCCCGGGGATTATCTGGATGCCGTCGGGGGTGAAGGCATAGTGACCAATCGGTGAATTGGCTCCTCCACGTTCCTCCGCATATCCAGCGCGGCGCAACTCAGCGGCAACCTCGGCCGCGTCAAGTTTCTCGCCCACGCCAACGGTTTGGGCGCGGGCGTAGATCCTGGCCGCATTGCTGAACACCCCTCCTGACATGCGGCGATCCACGATGTTCCCGTACTTCACATAGAAGTAAGTGAACATCGCCATGAAAAGCACGCCGGCGATGACGAATCCTGCGACGAACAGCTTCACCAGGGGGTCGGCAATGGAGAAAGATTGGGTACGAGCAGGTCTTTCCCGCGCGCCGCGAGAATTCCGCCCGGATGCGGAGCGGGCCGCAGCCCTGCCATCAGGTAATTTGATCTTGATTGCCACGTTTATGAATGCGCAGAGAAGCCGCTCTTTTTAAGACGGCGATGCGGCGCTTTCCGTTATCTGAGATGCCAGTTTCCCGGGTAAATCCTCGAAACTTTTGGCGTCCAAGTGGCGCAGCCCAAGGCCCAAGCGCAGTCAACCGGCGCCCGGCCAGACGAGGTAAAGGACGACTCCAGAGCAGGTCTTATTGTAAAGCAGGAAGGCGATAGGGCGTCAGCGGGGTGAATAGGTGGTTACTGGTGTGGATTGACTGATGCTTCGGAGAAGTAGACTTCGCCGCTATCTCCTCGGTTTGGAGATTTGGCGTCGTTTTGCCACCGGAGCGACCGCCCCTGCCCTGCTGTTCTGCAGAATCAGGTGACGGCCTTTGACTCGCAATTAACTCCGCGAACCTTACTGAACCTTGAAACTCTTAGTCGCCGCCGGCTGGCCATTCAAGGAAATCACAACCTGATAATCGCCCTTCGGCCACCCGCTCGGCTTGTTAATGTGAAACTCCGTTACCGCTGGACCCGTTGGGGCTATGCTTTGGCTTGCATCGCTCACCACCTGACCTTTGCTGCCATATGTCCAGTGCGCGTTCAGCGTGGCGTTCGAAGAAACCCCTGAGGTACGCACGGAAGCATAAATTACGTCATGGGGCTTGAACACATCGACCACTGCAACGACGTGCTTGTCGGGACCTAGCTGGTTGCCCAGATCGACTCCGTCCACGGCGATGGGAACGACCGTGGGCGTAGGTTGCGCCGCCGGTTGGGGCTGCGGCTCTTCTTTCTTGCTGCAGCCTGCCACTATCGCGAGCATTAATGCGACCACAAGAAGTATTCCGCAGCTGTCGTGCATTCGATTCAGCGTAGTCCTCTGCATACACCGTTTCCTTTCTTGCGAAGACGTTTACTCGTCCGCCGGAATCCGCAGTGTCTGGCCGGGCTTGATCAAGTCTGGATTCTTAAGCTGGTCCTTGTTGGCCTCGAAAATCAGTTTCCATTTTTGCGCATCGCCGTATTGAGCTTTTGCGATTTTCGAGAGATTGTCGCCCGCTTGCACTGTATAGGTCTTCTCCTGGGGCGCATCGGTGGGCGCGGGTGCGGTCGAGGAGCTTCCCGACTCAACATCGGAAAAATCAGGTGCCTTGTCGTTGTCGTCAACCATGTTGAACTCCTGTGAAGGTGAGCTATTCGAAAGAGGGTGGATGCTAGCACAGCTATAGGCGGCGGGCAACCCAGACTGCGAGTTTCAAATTTCCAGCCAAAGCCCGCGGCGATCCCAGAAATTGGCCTTTTACTTCCGAGCTGGCATGCTTGTACCCCATAACATCGTCAGCCGACGATTTTGAGCCATCTCCTTCTACCGCAGCGCCTGCGCCAGTTTTCCGCTGGCGATCAGCTCCGCTACCTTCGCAAAGTCTGTGGCGAAGATTCGATCCTCGGTGATGGGCAGGGATACCGACCGAATAGCCGTGTGGGCCGCTTGGCCGCGCTTGCCCGGCTTCAAGGGAGCGCGGAAGTCGAGCGCCTGCGCCACCGCCAGGGCCTCGATGGCGAGCACGTTGCGCGTGTTGGTAACGACTCTCAGCAGCTTGTTGGCCGCGATCATGCCCATGGAAACGTAGTCTTCCTGGTTTCCCGATGTGGTGATGGAATCCACGGACGCGGGGTGCGCCAGCACCTTGTTTTCGCTGACCAACGCGGCGGCCGTGACTTGCGCCATCATGAATCCCGAGTTCAGGCCGGCTCCCGGCGCCAGGAATGCAGGCAGTCCCTCGTTGAGTGCAGGATTCACCAGCCGCTCGATCCGACGCTCGGAGATGCCCGCCAGCCCGCTGAGCGCGATCGCCAAAAAATCGAGGGCGAATGCCAGCGGCTCGCCATGAAAGTTTCCGCCTGACAGGATGTCGCCGGGAACCGCCGATCCCACTCCGCGTTTGGGTGCGCCGACTTTTCTTTCTTCAGGAAAAACCAGCGGATTGTCCACTGCCGAATTCATTTCGATCTCAAAGACCTTGCGACAATGCGCGAGCGTGTCGCGAACCGCGCCGTGTACCTGCGGAATGCAGCGCAGCGAGTAGGCATCCTGCACCTTCTGGCACTCTCGGTGCGACTCGCGAATCAGGCTGCCCTCCAGCATGCGGCGCAGGTTCTCGGCGACTAGTAACTGTCCTGCATGGGGACGTGCCTGATGGATGCGCTGGTCAAACGCCGCATCAGTACCCTTGAGTGCATCCACAGTGAGGGCGCCGAGCACATCGGCGGTGTCTGCGAGGATGTCTGCCTGAAGAAGGGCCAACAATCCCACGGCCAGCATGCCCTGGGTGCCATTGATGAGCGAGATCGCCTCCTTGGCTTGCAGCACCATGGGCTTGATCTCAGCTTGCTTCAGCGCGTCGGCGGCGGCCATGCGCGCACCGCGGAACGTCGCTTCGCCCTCGGCAATCAATACCAATGCGAGGTGCGCCAGCGGAGCCAGATCGCCGCTGGCCCCTACGCTTCCTTGGGATGGAATTACCGGATGCACGCCGCGGTTCAGCATCTCGCAGAGAGTGTCAATCACCGCGGGGCGGACCCCTGAGAAACCTTTGGCCAGCGAGTTGGCGCGCAGCAACACCATGGCGCGCGTAACGTCTTCGGCCAGCGGCTCTCCGACGCCGACCGCATGCGAGCGCAAGAGGTTGGTTTGCAGATGGCGGATATCGTCGGAGGAGATGCGCAGATCGGCGAGTTTGCCGACGCCGGTGTTTACCGCGTACGCGACCCGATCATTGTCGAGGAGGTCTTCGACGACCGCGCGAGCACGCTCCACTGCGATGCGGGCCTCCGGTTGCAGCAGAACCGGACGGCGCTCGTAGACCGCCTGACGAACATCGTCGAGGGTTAGGTCCTTGCCGTTAATGTGGAGGGCTTGCATTTTGCAGTAGTCGTCAGTTTGACGTTCACGCGTCCAAATTGTGCCTGCCGGTAATTTCTTAAGATTCGGCCATGCGCCTTAGACTTTTCCTGCCGCCTTCAAGAATGACGGCATGTACCGCGGTGGCAGGGGGATCCTCTTCATTTCGGGGTCCACCACAATGTGAACGGTTTCGCCCTCGGCCAACATAGTACCGTCGTTGTCGCGTACTACCTCGTAGCCGAAATGCAACAAAGAGTCGCGCACGTTTATCAAACGCGTACGGATCGTTACCATATCATCGTAGCGAGCCGGGGCTTTGTAACGGCAGCGCAGGTCCACCACGGGGAAGTGCGTACCGTCCTGCTTCTCCATTTCTCGATAGGTGACGCCGAGTTCGCGCAACATCTCTACCCGTCCCACTTCAAACCAGATGATGAAGTTGGAGTGATAGACAACGCCCATCTGGTCTGTCTCCGCGTAGCGCACGCGGAGTTTCGTCTCATACACTTGCGCATCGCAGCTCGCTCGCCGCGATGGATTGCCCTCGATTTTCAACGTGACATCCACTTGACAGAAGATACGGTCATCTTAACCAGACGACGGGTCACAGGAGAGCGCACCTGATTGCGTAGCGGCCGCCTTTATTTCTTTGTCGCCGGTTGAGAGGCGCCGGAAGAAGGCCCGTTGCTGACCGTCTGCCCCTTTACGACTTCACCTACGGCCACCGGCTTGCCGTCGGCTATATAGTCGACAAATTGTGCCGGCAACGACTGTACCAACGGGAACCCCGCCGAATTCTGCAGTTGGTAGTGCACTCTGGGCACGACCGAGGCGCCAGAGTTACCGCACTCGCCCACAGGATCACCTTGCTTCACGGTGTCTCCATGTTTCAACTTTATGCTGTTCTGCTTGAGATTCGACAGCAGCGAATACTCGTTGTTGCCATGCGAAATTAAGATCATGTTTCCATTCGGAGTGTCCTGACTGGGCTTCCCGGGACTGTTGTCTCCAATGTCATCCACCACTCTGACTACCGTACCGTCGGCCGGAGACAGCAACGGCTGGCCGAAGCAGTAGAAGTTTTCATTCGTCGTACTGTCGCCCTCAAAGGGACTTCCGTTTTTCAGCAGAATAAAATCCATGGCGAAGCGTTGATCGTCATTCATCTGGTAGGAATTATTAAAGACACCGTGGCCGCCCTGGTAAACAAACCATTGGCCAGAGAACGGAAGTTTCAGCTTGGCGGTGTCTTTGTAGCCGGCATTGTGGCCCTCGGGAGGCGAAGATATCGGCCGGATGGTGAAAGCTTCGGTGTCGCCGTTCTCGTCGATAATGATGGTGGTCATCGCCGTGATCTTAGCGTTCGCGAAATCTGAAAGGCGGGAATAAACCGTCGCTCGTTTCAGCATGTAGGGGACGATGTTCTCGGCCTCCATTTTGGTCTCCGGTCCCAGGCTCGTTTTCCACCGAGAGAGCGTAGCTACAAATTTCTGTCTCTTCGTCGGTGCGCTTCCTGTTTTCAGGCGGAGAGGTAGCCCAAATCGCGCCAGCCTGGCCAGCTTTAAACATGTCGAAGAGTTTCCTTCCGCGCTCCTCAGCCGCCTGGCTCATTACCGGATAAGGTGCATAACTACTGGCCTTGTTCGTCGCAGCCGGCGCCTGTGGCGGTGCTGCCGATGACGAAGATTGGGCGTAAACGATCGGTGGAAAATAGCATTACCGCTACGATGAGTTGCAGACGAAATGTCATCATGACTCTCCCTGTGTTCGCTGCGAGTCGTTCTTCGAATCAACAAATAGTTTACGGGCGCAGAGATTTTGTTTCTCAGCGCGACGGCGTGTCTTCGTGACGGCTGCCGCTCGGTAGCTGTTAAAACGCTGACGATGAATAATGCTTGAAACGACGCGTTGTGGCAATAGAGAAGCGGGATTGTTCTGCTCCCTATCGGTTGCATCTAAAGACACCGCCAATTCTATCGCAATTGGGCGTCTGGACAATCCTTCCGTTCGCCGCAACTCGTGGCTGAACGGGGCGGGCTCCTCAGCATCGCCAACCACTACTCTCCTGTCCAACGGGGATTGCGCTTTTCCAGGAACGAGCTTACACCTTCCCGGAAATCAGCCGTCCTGCGGATACGCGCGTTTTCCTCCACGGCCGCCGCTATTTCCCGGTCGAGACTCTCCGATGCGTAGCGCTTGAGCAACTTCTTGGTCGCCAGCAGCGAAGCCGGGCTGTTGCTGAGCAGGTTGGCCGCGAGGTCGCGCGTGCGGCTGCGAAGCTTCTCGGGCGCGACAATCTCGTTGATTAGCCCCATCCGAAAGGCTTCATCCGCGCTGATGATTCGGCCAGTGAGTAGCAGATCGCGTGCATGCTTCTCGCCAACCTGACGCAGCAGAAAGGCTGAGACAATCGCCGGAATAAAGCCAATACGCACCTCGGAATAGCCAAACTTGGCTTCCGAGGATGCCAGGGTGAAATCGCAGAGCGTCGCCAAGCCGCAGCCGCCCGCTATTGCAGGCCCGTTCACGGCTGCAATCGTGACCTTCGGGAAATCATACAGGCTGCGAAACAGGCGCGCCATGGTGGCCGAGTCCGCCAGGTTTTCCGCTTCCGTGCGGCCAGTGATCGAGCGCAGGTTCTCCAGGTCCATTCCCGAGCAGAACGCCTTGCCGGCTCCGGTCAGGATGAGGATTTGCGCCGGCGATTTCTCGACCTCGTCCAGTGCGCGCAGTAGTTCTTCGATTAATTCATAGCTGATCGCGTTGCGCTTGTCTGGCCGGTTCAGCGTGACGATGGCGAGCGGGCCATCGAAGTCGAGTGTGAGAGTGGAATAAGGCATTGTTTTTTCGAATGCTAAAAGCTAATGGCTAAGAGCCTCTGGCGAAAAGCGAACACTGAAACCCAAACAGCGAACATCCAGCGAACAGCGAAAAGCGAAAAGCGGCCCCTCTCACATCTTTGGCCCGCTGAATTTACTTGCAATCTCCACCGCCATGCGGAACGGCTCTGTGATTGGCTTCTTCACTGGCAAGTCGGCACCCCGGCTCTTCAGCGCATGCAGCAACTTCTCGGTTGGTATATTGCCCACCAGCACGTCTTGCGCGAAGGGACACCCGCCCATTCCGCCGATAGCGGAATCGAATCGCCGGCAACCGGCATCATAAGCTGCCAGAACTTTTGCCGCCGCCTCATCCGGACGGCTGTGCAGGTGCACGCCGATCTCGACGCCGTCGAACTTCTCCAGCACCGGCCCAAGCAAGTCGGCAATCTGTTGCGGAGTCGACAAACCCACGGTGTCGGCAAGAGAAATCGCCTGTAGGTCCATGTCCGCAAGCAGGCTGATCCCCTCGATCAACTCGTCAGCATTCCACAGATCACCATAAGGATTGCCAAACGCCATCGAGATGTAGGCTATCGTGTCCAACCCGGCCTCGTCGGCCTTCTCCTTCACCTTCTCCAGGATGTCGAGATTCTCCTCCAACGTCTGGTTCTGGTTGTTCTTCAGGAACGTCGGAGATAGGGAGTAGGGGAAGCCCAACGTTCGCACCGCGTCGGTGGCGATGGCCCGCTCGGCCCCGCGCTCGTTGACCACAATGCCGATGATCTCGACGTCATCCGGCGGGTCCAGTTCGCTGATTACCGCTTCCGAGTCGGCCATCTGGGGAATGGCTTTGGGCGAGACAAACGACACGGCATCGATATGCTTGAATCCCGCCGCAATCAACGCCTTCAGGTACTCGACCTTGACGGAGGTGGGGATCTGGCCGGGCAGCCCTTGCCAGGCGTCGCGCGGGACATTCGATGAGTTTGATGGAATCAGCCATGGAAGTCAGCAGTTAGCAACCAGCAATTAGCTTTTAGCCGTCAGCTATCGGCCTCCAGCCATCAGCCTAAAACGAAATGCGCGGCCGCCTAAAGCATTTATGTTGTCATCCCGAGCGAGGACTTCAGTCCGAGTCGAGGGACCTGCTGTCAGCTCGATCGGGCGACATTTGTGTTAGCCGTGGGCCGTTCAACCCGCGCAGCGGCAGAAGGCTAAGAGCTAACGGCTGAAAGCTAAGAGCGAATCGCGAACAGCGAACAGCGGCTTTCCTACGTCTGCAACACCCCCACGCTAAACTTCGGCACCTCGGGATTTAGCGCCGCCGCTTCCAGCGCGGTGATGATCGCCTCGCGCGTCTCCGCCGGATCGATGATCTTGTCGATCCACAGCCGCGCCGCGCCATAACGCGGATCGGTTTGCTCGTCGTAGGTCGCCTTCACTTCGTCGAACAGCTTCTTCTTGTCTTCTTCGCTCAGAATTTTGCCGCCGCGCTCCAGTTGCTTGATCTTGATCTCCACCAGCGTTCCCGCCGCCGACGCCCCCGCCATCACCGCATATTTTGCCGTCGGCCACGCGAACATAAAGCGCGGATCATAGGCTTTGCCGCACATCGCGTAATGTCCCGCGCCGAACGAGCCGCCCACAATGACCGCAATCTTGGGCACCACCGAGTTCGACACCGCATTCACCATCTTCGCTCCGGCGCGAATGATGCCACTCCACTCCGCATCGCGTCCTACCATGAAGCCATTCACATCGTGCAAAAACACTAGCGGCACCAGATTCTGGTTGCAATCCATGATGAAGCGCGCCGCCTTCTCCGCCGACTCGGTGTAGATGACGCCGCCGAACTCCGTGCGCCTATTGCCAGCGTGGTCCACCTGCTGCACATGCGTCTTCTGATTGGCGACGATCCCGACGGCGAAGCCGCCAATGCGCGCATAGCCGCAAAGTATCGTCTCTCCGTACTCCGACTTGTACTCGCCAAACTGGCTGCCGTCCACGATGCGCGCAATGATCTCCTTCATGTCGTACTGGCGCGCGGGATCGCCGTCGAAGATGCCGTAAATCTCTTCCGCCGGATAGAGCGGCTCTTCGGTCTTCTTGCGGTCAAAGACGCCGAGCTGGCGATTGCCCATCTTGTCGACCAGCAGGCGAATGCGCGCCAGGCACGACTCGTCGTCCGGCTCGCGGAAGTCCACCGTGCCGCTGATTTGCGAATGCATCTTCGCGCCACCCAGTTCTTCCGCCGAATATTTTGCGCCGATCGCGGCCTGCACCAGCGCCGGTCCGGCGAGAAACAGCCCGCTGCCTTCGGTCATCAGGATGTGATCGCACATCAGCGGCAGATACGCTCCGCCGGCCACGCACATGCCCATGATGGCCGCGATCTGCGGAATGCCCATCGCCGACATCACCGCATTGTTGCGGAAGACGCGGCCAAAGTCGTCGGTGTCGGGGAAGACATCTTCCTGCAGCGGCAAAAACACGCCGGCGGAATCCACCAGGTAGATCGTGGGAATGTGGTTGTCGATGGCGATGTTCTGCGCGCGAATCACTTTCTTCGCCGTCATGGGGAAGAACGCGCCCGCCTTCACCGTGGCGTCATTCACGATCAGCATGACCAGTCGTCCCTGCACCCGCGCCAGCCCAGTCACCGTACCGGCGGAGGGCGCGCCACCCCACTCTTCGTACATTCCCCACGCCGCATAGCCGCCCAGCTCGAAGAACTCAGTGCCGGGATCGATCAGCAGCGCAATGCGCTCGCGCGCGGTCAGGCGGCCCTTCTTGTGTTGCGACGCGATCGCCTTGTCGCCGCCGCCCTGCGCGATAAGAAGCTCCTCATTGCGAATGTTGGCGACCATCTCGGCCATGGCTTTCAGGTTGCGTTCGAAGCGGGGCGAGTCGGGTTTCACTTTGGTCTCGAACGCGGAGGGCGATCCGGAATGATGGCTATGGTCAGTCATGATGAGTGAGAGGCAAACTACCTACGATAAAGCAGGGAAGGGAGCGCACGCAATGCGGGTGAACTACCGTCCCACCGCAAACGCCACGATAGTTCTTCCTCGCCGGCCGGCACTTCGTTCCAGCTCGTCGAGCAGCGCCGGCTCCAGGCCGTCCGGATCGACCGTCATCTCGCAGGCGGCGATCTCAGCTTCGCTGGCGCCGTGATAACACAAGCTCGCAAACACCCAATCCGCCTTCGGATTGCACTGGCGGTCCGAAGACGCGGCAGGTCATGGGACGCGCTGCATACAGATCGCACATCCCAGTCTGGGGATCGAGGACGGGGCAAGGTTCGTCATTGGCGAACTCTTCGAAGAGCGCCTCGGCTGCCTCGCCTTCGTCCAGGATGCCGGTCGCGGGATCTCCGGGGAAGTCGTGCGCGAGCCGGGCAATCGACGCGCCGGCGCGTTCGCGGATCTGCGCCGCACGCGCAGGATCGGATCGCTTCCAATTCGGCCAGACCTTCCTGCAATCGAACTGCGTCGAGTTGGTTGATGGCAAAAGCTCCCATGCAACATTGCGTGCATCCCGGCTTGCAGACCAGCCACTCGCCGCTGCGGCGGGCCGTGTCGGCCAGAGGCCGCATCGATAATCTGCACCAGCTGCTGGTCGCCGGATGGAAGCGGGACACGCATGGCAAGAGCATAGCGCAGTTGCGTGAGGAAAAGACCTCCACAAGCTATTGGCTCGCGTTGTTAAGAGGCGCTTAGTCCTTAGCTGACGGCCGACGGCTGATAGGCTGCCTAGGTCGGTGGTCCCAGATAGCGATAGTCGCCAAAGCCGAGGATGAGATAGCCGATGCCGCCAAAAAGGAAGATCAGAAAGAATCCGAATAACGCGCTCTGACCAAAAGCCTTGGCGACGTCGATCGCTACTACGATGGCGATCACGATGTTTACCACTGGAATCAACCAGAGCAGCAGCCACCATCCCGGCCGGCCCGCAATCTTCAATACGATGTAAGCGTTGTAAATGGGAATTAAGACAGCCCAGCCCGGCTGCCCCGCCTTTTCAAAAACCTTCCAACCTCCGATGATGACGATGATCAGCACCGCCAGGCCGAACAGCAGAAATCCGCCGCTGAAAAACGGTGACCCAGTTCTGAATGGGTCCTGCGACAGCGCCATCGCAATGGTCGTCATCGTGTTCGCCTCATTGTCTCTTGGAAGAGGTCTGCATTCTCCCCGAACCGCAAGGTTTATGCAAGACAATACGAAGTGGGGCACGCTAACTCACGAAAAATCGGCGCGCGCAAATCAGGAGACTTCTTCTGACGCGACCATCAACGGATCCTCGGCGACGGTGTCCACCAGCCCAATCTCGAACCCCAGCGGCCCATGTACTTTTTCTGCTGCCAGAAACATTTGCAGCGCGCGGGCCTTGCCGATCAGCCGAGGCAGGCGTTGCGTCCCTCCCCATCCGGTAATCAGGCCAAGCGCCGCGCCGCGATGTCCAAACAAGGCATGGGCGCCGGCGATGCGGCGGCCACAAGCCAACGCGAGGTCGAGTCCTCCGCCCATGCAGTAGCCTTGAATCACCGCAATCGTGGGAGCCGGAAAACTCGCCACTGCATTCATCAGGCGCTGACCCATCTGCGCGAACCGGAACGCTTCCGCACCGGTCAGCGCCGCAATCTCGTTGAGGTCGGCGCCCGCCGAGAAGAACTTCGCATTGCCTGCGATGACCAGGCGCGCGGGCGGATGCGCCGCTAGTCCCTCGATCGCAGCGGTAAGGGCCAGCACTCGGGCACGCGTCAGGCGGTTCGTGCCGTCGTCCGAGACGAGACGTAGAACGACGGCGTCGCGATGCGGTTCGACAGAGTACAAGACTTCCTGAGACGAGGGATGCACCGAATGCTAGGGTAGCAAACGGTCGGCATCGGAGTGCGCATGGAGTTGCAGCTCCCCCGATGAGGACAAGAAGTCACCTCGGAGGCACAGAGATCACGGGAACATCGCTGGAAATAAAAATTCCGTGCCCTCCGTCTCTGAGCTTGTTCTGAGCAAAGACGAAGGGTAGGTGATTTTCGACAGAGCGGTATCGTCGCGGCACCAGATATCCAATCGTGAGGCTGGGGCGGATTGGGCGAAAAAGCGTTAAGATGTCGTTCACCAGACAAGAGGAGGGTGGCACATGGCGGACGATGAGAGGCTGACGGTTTTCTCCCGCAGGTCGTTCCTGCATCTTTCTACCGCGGCCTCCGCGGCATTTGCCTTCCGTATCGTTACCGAGCCAATGCTGGCCTATGCGGTGCAGCCGGCCATCCCAGCTGATGGAGTGCGGATCAACGCCAACGAAAACCCACTTGGCCCTTGCGCCGCCGCTCGCAGCGCGATCGCGGCCATCGTCCCGGAATCCGGCCGTTACCACTTTGACTCGGTACGGGAGTTCGTCAAGCTATACGCGCAGAGTGTTGGCGTGGGCAACGATAACGTCAGTATTTATGCCGGATCAACCGAGCCGCTGCATTACACGGTCATGTCGTGCACCTCGCCCAAGGCGAGTTACGTGACCGCCGATCCCAGCTTCGAAGGCGGCATGTTTGCCGCCAGCAAGATGGGCGCGCGCGTGGTCAAGGTGCCGCTCACCAAGACTTATACGCACGATGTGCGGGCCATGATTGCCGCCGCGCCCGATGCCGGCGTCTTCTATATCTGCACGCCGAATAATCCGACCGGAACTCTGACCAGCCATTCCGACATCGAGTATCTGTTGCAGAACAAGCCGAAAGGCTCAATCGTGCTGGTGGACGAGGCCTACATTCACTTTTGCGATGCGCCATCGGCGATTGACCTGGTGAAGGCAGGCCACGATCTGATTGTGTTGCGCACCTTCTCGAAACTGTACGGCATGGCAGGCCTGCGTTGCGGCTTTGCCATCGGCAAGCCCGAACTGATCGAGAAGATCGAAAATTATGGCGGCGGTAACCCCATGCCCGTGACCGCGGTGGCCGCAGCGTCGGCCAGCTTGAAGGACCCGCAACTGGTACCCGAGCGAAGGCGCGTCAATACGGAAATTCGCCAGGAAACGTTTCAGTGGCTCGATCGCAATGGGTATTCGTACGTTCCGTCGGTCTCGAACTGCTTCCTGCTCGATACCAAGCGTCCGGCGAAAGAGGCGATCGCCGCTATGGCCCAGCAGAATGTCTTCATTGGCCGGGTATGGCCGGTAATGCCGACCTATGCCCGCGTTACGGTAGGAACGCGCGAGGAGATGGACCAATTCCAGGTAGCGTTTCAGAAGGTGATGAAGGGAACTGTGGCCGTCGGTAGGCTGCACGCGGATCCGCCAACCATAGATGGATTCATTCTGCCGAGCTGAAGAGGTACGATCGAGAAGAGGCTGAGTTCGTGTGTCTAGGTACTTGAGGCGGGCTTCCGCGGGCGGGACGACAATTGCGGGAACAGCAGAGGGGAAGATCAAGAAGGTCTGGTCATTGTGAGGGAAGCAGCAAGTTGCTGAGTCGCTGCGAGTTGCTTCGCGCCGCCACGAACCCGGGTTCTGGCTATTGATTCTTGTTTACGAGACAGTTTCCAGGCTGGTCGGCGTTTCTGTGCGTGGCCTGACCAAGACCCGCGCGATAGCGTTTTCTACCTCGCGCTTAGCCTCCGGCAGCGGTAGTGGCGGGATGATCGTCATGGATCCCAAAAGCTGAGCCAGCAAGAAATAAGCCTGCCGACATTCATGCAAGAAATCGATTGGATATTCAGGCTTGCGGGCACGAGCAGCGTCCGGATCAGCATCCAGCAAGTAAGCCACATCGGGCTTCGGAACGAATGCCGTCACGAAACGAACAAATATCCGGCTAACAAAATTTGAGAGCGGCAGATTCGCTAGTTCGTCGTAGATGTAGCGATCCAAAATGACGACGCCGGCTTCTGCGGAGCGCGCTCGACGAACCACGATCACAAGATGGACCGCATCGAGCAAGTACAATCCATGACGAATAATGCTCAAGTACCACTTGCGGACATTCTTGTCGCGCCGATTAACTGGGCGCTCTGGTGCGCCAATACCTTTCTCGCTTCCATATACGCGGTGCACAAAACCTTCGCGATACCGGCTGAGCACGACAACATCATCCCAGAAGGCCAGCAATCTGGTCGTCAGCCCGCGGTCATGCAACATCTGCCGCAGGTTGTCGATCTGCGTGCTCTTGCCGGAGCCGTCAAGCCCCGAAAAGGAGACCAGCAGCGACTTGCCGTGTCGATGTGACCAAGCGTTCTGAAACATTCAAATTCCCAGGCACAAGCATTTGGTCGTGCCACCTCAACCGGTGCGGTCCACCCTTCGTGTTTCCCGCACGCAGGTTACGGCTTAGCCGAGGTTCCCTTGGTTAGCGCGGCGACCGTGCCAACGGCGACGCCGGCAGCAGCTATCAGACCAACTTTGATCAGTAGCGACCTGCGCTGATTCTGCTTCGCTGGCGCAATGGCTTCTCCGGCCGGACGCGACGCTCCGCCGCCGACGGTGGTCACACCCTCGGCCGTGGCTGCACCTAAGGGCTGCTGCATCTGCTGCTCAGGCTTCGGTTGTGGCGCGGGCGTAGCCGGAACCGGTTCCGGTGCCATCCCGCTGTCCTGGTTCGGACTCACGGTCGGCTGATTCTGGCTCGGAACCGGCTGCAGCGGACCTTGCGACGGATCAACGGTGACGCCGCTCGACGGTTGCTGTTGACCGTTTTGTTGAGGTGCCGCGCCATCCTGCAACGCCTGCGCGCACTCCGGTACTCCGCACAGCGCTAGTCCTACAACCAGCGTCATGAACTTGATCAGTAATGGACGATGAGCTTTCATTCTGCAAGCTCCTTCCAGACAAGAATTTTTGATTCTGGCCCAATTGCTTACTTCGACCCTGTCGCAGTTTTCTGGGCGGTAACCGGCGCCAACGCCGGTTGCGCCGAAGATCTTGGCAAAGCGACCGAATCCATCAGCCGCTCGACATCGGCATCGCGGTCATAAAACAAATTCCGCGCCCGGTTGCGCCCGTAGCGCCAAAGATTCGGGAAGTTCGTTTGATACCAACAACACTCCCCCATTCGCGCCGAGAACCCAATGAACACGCGGAAGCGCTTCTGCAAGACCTCCGGCGATGCCAGCAAGGCCGCCGTCAGGCGGTGATTGCCTTCCAGCACGGTCACCGGACGCATATCGTCGACCCCTATCAGAAGCACGGCACTGTCGTCCGCCGTGGTGCGCAACCGATAGCTGAAGGCTTGCACCTTGGCGATAAAATCGCGCGTCCGTCCGCGAAACGACGTGTTCTTGATCTGCCGCACGATGTCTCGCAGCAGAAAACTTCCGTTCGCCACCTTGCGCCATTGCGCCCGGGGAAACACCTGGATCCGTTCCAGGTCTTCCGCTTCGATTTGAACTTCCCACCAAGTCGTGTCCGGCGGCAGCTCTCTCCACAAATGTCCCCGGCGACGGAACAGGAGCGCCCGGCGCAATGTATTGGCCGCTTCATCCGAAACGTCAGCTCCCAAGACCAGCTGTTCGAACTGGTCGCGATCATGATGGAACTCTTCCTGATAGAACTCGTTCTTCAGGAACTCGGCGATAACTTCCGCTTCAGTAACGTGCCGTAGCCGCTTCATGCAGCCTCCTGCCAGCCGTTGCCCACGTCTTGACGAAGGGGTAGGACACCGCAAGCAACAGTAAGAGCCTAAGAACCTGCTGGACGACGATGACCTCCAGTAAGGTTGAGTGAAACCATGAAATTCCAACGGCGATCATTCCGCTGACAACCAGTTGCAGCCATGCGGTATTCGCTATCCGCCGCGACATCTCGTAGGTGATCAGTACTACGGCGATGGCGTAGGTACCCGTGGCGGCTGCATTCATGCTTAGCAACAAGTTCAACCCGGTCACTGCCGTCGGAAAATGTGTGCCGAACAAAGATCGGAAGACAACTTCAGGGAATGCCGCGAGCAGCAGGACGAAAACCACGGACAACGCTGTGACCATGACCAACGGAAGGGCCAGCAAGGGCTGCGCTGCGCTGTCGTCTTTATTCTCGGCCGATACCGGGAACATCGCGCTCACAATCGACCACGCGCCAAAGTACAGGAGACGTCCTACCAGCGCGATGGCGGCGTAAAGTCCGGCCACGTCGGGACGGAAGAAGTGCTTCACCATCAGTATGTCGATGTTGCTGATGATGACTTGTCCCACAAAGAAGACAATGGCCTGCATTGCCTCGCCAATGGCCGCTGGTTTACCCGATATGGCAGTGCCTCTCAGCTCCTTGGCGCCATCCGGTAAACAATAGGCCAAAACCACGGAAGCTGAAATTGCGGCCACCGCGCCCAACACGCCGAACCCTAGCTCGATGAGGACGATAGCCAACGCAAACTTGCTGGTGGCTTCGGCCACCATGTTCCAGCTGAGTCCCTTAAAGCGGCATGTCCCTTGCAATCCGCCTCGCTTCACTCCCAGCGGCACGTAAATTGTCAGGCCGACGGCGAGCAAGATAACGATCCAGGGACTCGACAACCGAAGGTAGGCGGTCAGAGCCGAACTGGCCAACAGCATGAATACGCCGAGCCCGATGCCAATGGTCCAAGCCCGCTTTCGCAGCCGCTGGTAAACGGCAGCTTTGCCCTCCACCGTGTCTTCCTTCGCCACCAGCTTGGTGCACACCAATTGGAAGGCAAGGGTGATGGCGGAAACCAACATCAGAATCGTCACCGCCGCCGCCGCGTGACTAAAATCCGCAGCCCCCAGCATGCGGGCTACGCCGATGTTGTATCCGAAATTTGCCAGACTCACGAAAATAGAGCCGATAAGCAGGATGATGCTCCCGCCCAGGAACTTTGCGTGCGAGGCATTCCATCTGCGCAGCCAACTTCCCCCCTGGCTCAAGCCTTCCGGGGGTGCGCATTCTACGAGTGTGTCTGGATTGATGCTCATGCCGCCATGTCGGCTCTGTCTTGATCATCTCCGTGGCCCACGAATGTTTCCGGGGGAACCACGGCCGTGACACCATGAGCGGGATGGGGATAGAAATGCTTGATCGCGTTGGGAAGAAAGCCGCTGAAGCTCTTCACCGCTGCGCCGGAGGTATCGTAGATTTCGAAGAGACGTCCGGTGCGGGTTAGCTCCAGTACAACTGCGGCCTCCGCAGACAGTGCAGCTAGTTTTACGTCACCGTCGCGCCGGATTGCACCCCGCATACACTTCAGCAGGACATCAACCCCCGCGGCATCGATGTGGCGAACCTGGGACATGTCAAATACAACCTGGGGCCGGTCCGAATTCAAAAAGGGAGCCACCTCCTGAAAAAATCTGCGGGCCTGTTTGAGGTTCATTTTTTCCGGCATTCTTTTTACAACTACGGGCCTGTTACTGCTCACCATATCTCCTCGCGACAGCTAAAGTGGAGGGGAACTCCGAAGCCTCCGGGCCCGACCCTTGGGCTTCTGTGACCGGAGCGTTCAAGGCAGCTGCCTGCTGCTCGGAACATTCCGGAGCATCCGCGGCGCTTCTACTATGAGAAGGCGCAAAAAATCCGCGGTAAATCTCTTTAGGTAAGAAGGCAAAAAGCGCTGCGGTGCTGCCTGCCAAACGAGAAAGTACTCCCACCGCCGGCATCCCTACCAATTTGCGATCGCTGATTTCGACCTCGACTCTGCGAACCAGATGCGAAAGCCGGTGGAAGCCCACGACCGAGTGCATGACGTCGAGTCCTGCGCCAACATAGGTGTAGGGGAGCACGGTAGAGTTCTCGACCACAGTGCCACAATCAACTTCCGCGTGATGTTCAACCACCGCGCCACGGGTGATCAAGGCGGCAGCCCGGATTTTGCTATATACCCCGATGAAGGCCGGAGCCACGATGCGCGCCCGGGGGTGCACACGAGCCGATTTCGCGACCCACACGCCCGGCCTTATTTCGGTTCCTTCCGGAGAAATGGAATTCTTGTGCAGCAATCCGTCGAGCGCCAGGCAACGCAAGTCGGCGGCGGTCTTTAGCCTGTTGCTATAGCCCAAGACGCGAAAGCTCCGGCACTCTGTGCGCAGTTTTTTCAGCTCACTGCGAAACAAGGACGCTGCATCGTTTCGACGTGAAGCGCTCACCAGAAAAATCTCGAGCGAGGCGCCGTCAGCGTCGACGGCCATGGTCACCGGGCAGCGATGGTCGAGATGGTGTTGGACCATCTCCTCATAATCCAGTTCGACATACGGGCCGACCCGGACTGCAATCACCAGTTCCGCGCCACCCTCGACATATTCGTTGAAGATGTTCTCTGCCGTTTGCCAGAATTGGCCTTCCGGAGCCTGTTTCCATGTCAGATTAGCCAGCAGGCGCGCACGCCGGGCGGATGGCTCCCCCTCGCCTGAAGCCGGGCTAATGATCGTAGCTCCAGAGACACCGAAGCTCTCCAAACGCTGGAACACTCTTTGCACAATCGGCATGCCAAGCACGTCCAGATACGCGATCGGGACGCCACCAATGTTCTCCTCGTGGCCGGATGTACTGCCTCCGACTATAAGAATGGCTTTTATGTCCATGGTTGCCACCTCGGGGCAGCTGCGCGGAAAATCGCCGAGCGCGATGGAACCCAGGAAGGGATCCTGCGAAATCGCGATATCGGTTCCAGGGCTCGGGCGCGCTGGTGAAGATCGAACGAGCGCAAATATTGGCGAATAATCTGTGGCATGGTCATGCGCAATGCGGCAGAGAAATTCTGCTCCGCCATTTCCCGCAGGCGGTCGGCGTCGTCGAGAAGAAGATTCAGCCGTTGTGCCAGATTCTCCGCACTACCGGTTTCATAGAAGTCAATGGCAATGCCCTCATCCCGCGCCATGTCGCGGAAGTCATCGATTCCCGACGATAAAATCGGAACTCCGAATTCGCAGGCCAGGTGCGCTACGCCGCTGGCTCCGGTCGCCGAGGTATACGGCAGCACCAGGACGCTCGCATTCCGGAATAATCCCGCGATGTCGTCTTCCTCTACATAGCCGGTGAATTCGATGAGGGGGTTGCTTTTCATTTTTTCCGCTACGGATTCGATGTAACCGGGAGCCACTGGGTGGTTTGATCCCGCCACCACCAGCCGAACATCATGTCTCTCGCTTGACACCCGCTCGAACGCTTCGATCAGCAGCTCGACGCGTTTGTAGGTGCCCCACTTTCCGAAGGCGAGTATGCGGTGCTCAGGATTGCCACGTTTGCTGAAATCGGGCGGCTCCGGTCGGCCTCCCAGAATTCCGTGCGCGCGAAAATGAACGTTTTCGCCGCGATACTTGTCGATGAGAGTGCGCCGGTACGCGGGTAACAGCACCGAGATGGAATTCGCCATCAGCAACAGCCGCGTGGCCGCTGCTCCGCCCATGCGATACAGCCGGGGAAAACGGACGCCGGAGTCAACCAGACTGATGTTGTCCATCAGGTGGTGCAGGGTGACATGCGTATAGCGGCCGCTCAGACGCGACAAAACCGGCTGGGTCAGTCCCGCGAAAGCCGCGACTGGATTGTTCCCGAAACTCGAAAACAGCAAATTGAACCAGACCACATCCGGCTTGATGTCATAGATGGCTTGCAACAATCGTGCCGGATTCCCAACGGAGTCAAAACGCCAACAGCGCAGGACGTCGTAGTCCGGTAATTCTTCGGCTTGACCGTCCAATTCGTCCGCCAGGACCGTAAGGCTCAACAGAGGATCGCGCTGCAATTCACGCGCAATATGGAATCCGTATTCGTTAAGCCCTCGTCGGCTGGGCGGGAACGCGCTTACCAGGCAAATCTTCAAAAGAACTCCTCGCTTAGAAGATCGTCAATCGAAATACGGGACGAATTAACGTTCCGCTTTGGGCAATTCCAGTGAACGATGGAAATTGTTCCGCCTGAACGCCGACTGAGAATCGCAGCGGATACTCCACTGGGAATGCTCCTGCGGCATCACTTACGGTCCGGTGCAGTGGTCTTACATAAGTGATGAAGAAACTGCTGTACATGTTGTCGTAGTCCTGGAAAGCATTTCCGCTTCCTTCGTAGGCAAACTGACCATCCACCCTCCAGGATGGGTTCACGTTGTACTGGATGGTTCCGACCGGACGCCAGACATGCGCCCTGGCCCACAATGTGTCCTGCACTTCGAACGCGCGGATGTACTCGGCCAAAAGGCTGGCCGTGAGTTTTTGATCGAAGAACTTGCGCTGAAGGCCGGCGTAGGAAGAAGTGGTGAAGAACTGTCGCACCAACGGGCTAAACGTGAGATCGCGGCGGGTATAGCCGGTAATGAGCGCGGTCTTACCCCACGGCCGCCCTACCGTGAACTGCAGCGTGCTACCTACATCGTTGGAGTTCAGCTTGTAGCCAGTCGCGGTGAAAGGGCCGGCCTCGTGGTACAGGCTGGCGTTGAACGAGAGCCAATTGCCAAACGAACTGCTATTGGCATACATAAACTGGCGAAACAGATTTTGGTTCTCGTACTGTGGCGCCGAATTGTCTCGGCGCAAAGTAAATTGCAGGCCGGTGTTGAAAGCGATCCACGCATCGCCGAGATGCAGCACCGGATTCAAGGCACTATTGAAGTTGTAGTCGAAGGTGTTGCGATTGATGATCAGCGCTTGCTGCGGCAACGACTCCTCGCCAGTGTCGTTCTGGATCTGGAAGAAGCCGCTCAGCATGGGGAAATTGTTGTCGAAGTGATAGCGGTACGCCGTTGTCCACAGCGACTCTTGCTCCGACCGCGGTGGCGGCAGATTGGGACTCTTGCTGGTTAACCCAAAGATTTGCTGGTCGAGTACGTAGACCGTCCAATCGTCGTAAATGCCCCCGGTGGTAAAGTCGGTCAGCAAGCTGAGATGGTCGGTCACTCGCAAACCTTCTTCGCTGGCTACTTGCATACCTTCCAATTGGGCAATCTCACTGCCACCCAGTTGGTCGGCGTGCGCGAGCGTCATCATCGCGTTCCAGCTCTGATGACGTTGCCGGTACACCTCGCTTTGCGCAAGCAGGTAGTCATAGTTCTGGTTGGCTCCGGGATCGTCCCCCAGCGTTGCGAGCGCTTCGTCGGCCTGTTTAGTCTTGCCCTGCGCAAGGTAGGTGTTGGCCAGCCCGATAGCCACTATTTGATCGGCGGCTCCGGCTTGCTGCGCCCTCCGAAAATAATCTGTGGCAAGATCGAAGTCGTGCATTGCGAGCAGCAGGTTTGCGGCTTCGATCAGGTTTTCCGGGGTCACCGGAGGAGCTTCGCCAATCCGGCTCTCAGCAAAAGCCAGACTGATTTGCTGTTTGGCATCGTCGTCGTGTCCGTAGCGGACCATCAAACGCGCGATGGCGAGCCGAGCGTCGACCCGGTTGGCGTCAGGCGCATCGAGGGCGCGGCTGAAGCGGTCCATGGCAGCCTTCTCATCGCCCAGCGTCAACAAAGCATCGCCGGTATCAAGCAATATGGCGGACTGGTCGCCGCCCTGCTGCTCCGCCGCTTCAACGTATCGCAGAGTCTCGTCCCGCTGATGTAACTCGGCGTAAGCGTGCGCCATCCGGGCGTAGATAAGCGGATCATCTGGCGAGAGGCTTAAGGCCTGGTTCAGAGCGTCGATCGACTGCTGGTAGCGACGCATGTCGTACAGCGTGTCGGCCAGCGCCAGTTGCAGTTGCAAATCGTTAGGTGCGTACTTCAGAGCGGCGCGATATTCCTGCTCCGCGCTGCCCAGCAAGCGTTGTTGCCGATAGGCAGTGGCGCGCACCAGGTGCGTTGCACCTGATTCGCCCATGAACTTCTGCGCGTCATCCACCTGCTCGAGGGCTTGCTTGGGCTGGCGGAGTTGCAGGTCGCTGAAGGCCAGGCCCAGGTGGGCGATGCCATTGTTCGGACTCAGCTTTAGGGCGGTCTCAAAGTCCTGCGAAGCCTGTTCGGCGTCCTGCATGTCGTTCAGCACATAGCCGCGGTTTACATAGGCTTCCACCATCTTGGGATCGCGCGCGATGGCTTGCGTGTAGTCGTCAACCGCCTCGTTCAGCAGTTGGGTGTGTTTGTGCACGTGCCCCGCGAGCAAAGGAAAGTTGGGCTCCTTGGGCAATCGCGATCCATATTGGTTAGCGATGACCAGCGCGTCATCGTAGCGTCCGAGGTTATAGAGGTCGTAATCCAGATACACCGAAGCGTTGCGGTCATTCGGCAATTGCTGCAGCACCTTGTAACCCAGCTTCGCCGATTCCGCGTACTTGCCTTCGTGGAACAGATAGCGCTCACGTTCGCGCATCACTCGCGGATCGTCATTCATCTTGCCCGTGGCGCGGTCAACCCATTCTCCGGCGAGCTTGATCTGCTGCGCTTCAATCGCGGCATTGGCTGCATTGGCTATGATTAAGGCATTCTGCGGAGCTCGCTTGTAGGCTTCCTGATAGTTCGTATCGGCGCGCTCGAACTCCCCGGTTTGGGTGTACATGTCACCGAGCGCGAGATAGGGAACGTAATCGTCTGGATAGGCCTTGGCTAAGCGGTTGAAATATTCCTCGGCCATCTTGGTGTTGTTGTCTTCGCGATAGAGATAGCCCATTGCCTCCAACGCGTAGTGGTTGTCAGGATCTTGGCCG
The DNA here is from genome assembly GCA_963709045.1 of uncultured Acidobacteriaceae bacterium. Lineage (GTDB taxonomy): Bacteria > Acidobacteriota > Terriglobia > Terriglobales > Acidobacteriaceae > Bog-257. The sequence continues at coordinate 725,501 of CAVPUX010000002.1, forward strand.
AGTACATCACCGTAGATTTGACGGGACTCGTCCTTGCGGCCTTCCTTCCACAGCAAGTTTGCATACTGCAGCTTGATGTTGAGGTTGTCGGGATCGAGTTTGCGGGCCTCAACCAGGTCGGCTTCCGCTCCCTTCAAATCGTTATCCGAAAGCTTCAGCGACGCGCGGACCCGTAGGAACTCAGCTTTCGCCGTTCCCTGCACGTCCAGTTTGTTGATCTCTTCCTCGGCAATCGTGATCTGTTGGTGCGCTGCCTCGTCCTGACCGTCAGCGCGATAGAGTTCGGCGAGGTTCAGCCGCAGTTGAATGGGGTAAAGCTGTCCTTCGGGCACACCTCCCGTCGGCATGGCCTTGAGAGCCGCGTTGTACTCGGCAATAGCATCCCCAGGACGGTTTTCTTCTTTGGCTAGCAGCGCGCGAATAGCATGCAGGCGGTAGTATCCGGGATCGATGGCGGCGGCCCGGTTCAGATAGGTGCGGGTTTCCTCCAGATTGCCGAGTCGCAATTGGGCTTGGGCTGCACTCAACTGGTAGCCAATTTCTTTCGGCTTGGCATTGGCGGCGCGAGTGTATGCGTCGGCTGCTTTTTGCTTGTCGCCATCCAGTTCGTAGCTGTAGCCAAGGTCGGCCAGGACAGGCGCGGTCATTCGCGGCGCGCTCTTCAAGGTTGCAATCGCGGACTTGTAATCGTGTTCTTCGCGGTAATAGGTGGCTGCCGCCTGGAATATCTCGACATTCCCTGGCGCATGCTTCTTGGCCAAGTCGAGCATTTGTTTGGCGCGGACGGGCTCTTTCAACTTCAGATAAGCCACCGCCAACATCAACTCGGCGTGCGGATTCGGCTGCTTGGCTTCCGCGCGCTGCAGCAGGTTGACTCCCTCCTGTGTGTCGCCGGTGCGCAGGAACAGTTCACCCGCTATCAACATATCGTTGGTGCGGTTCGGATTGGCCTGGATCACCTGCAACAGGAGCCGCTTAGCCTCGTCGGTGCGGCCCATCCGTGCGTAGGTCTGCGCCAGTCCGCTTAGACCGTCGGCATTACCCGGAGCGCTGTGTAACCCGTGTTGGTAGGCATCAACCGAGGTTTGGTATCGTCCGGCCAGACGCGAAGTGTAGCCCAGCAGAAACCACAACTTGTTGTCCTGGGGAGCTGCTTTCACCGCGCGCTCCGCATAGTCCGCGGCGGCGCCGGGATTGCCGCGCCGCAAAGCGTCCTCGGCCGCGCGCGCCATTCGTCCAACTTCAATGCTGCTGCCCCAACCCATGCTGTTCTCGCCGGCCGCATTGGACTGCGCCGAGGGTTGGTTCTTCTTCTGTTGTTTTGTATTGGGCGACGTAGTTGCCGCCGGCGATTGCTGGCCATTGACTTCAAACGTCTGCCCCATCACGGGCGCAATCGGCGACAACAGGGAACAAACTATCAGGAGAACAGTTTTCATTTTCACTTTGAACAAACTCTCTGCGGAGTGGGAGCCTGTGCTGGAACTTGCCTGGCGGGCTAAATTCCATCCTTCTCGGATGCGAATATTTTCGTTATGGCTGTGTTGGTACTTCGCTACCCACATCGATGGGAACCGCGGTGCTCAATTGTGGGACGCCGGGTGCTCATCGCGCCGGATGGATATGTCAGTGCTTATTTTTGGTGTCGAGATACCGCAGAAAACCTCCTCGCCATTCTGCGAATCCAACGGATTCGGACGCAGCTTTCGGAGGCACTCCCTTGATATCGAAGTCGCCGACGTTCCCCTCAAGAGCGATTCCGCTCTCGGCCATACTCCTCGTCGCCATGGCGGTGCACGGCCCTCTGCTGCTGATGCAGCTGCCCGCAGGCTCGTACGATGCGAACACGCACATCTTCTTTGCCGCGCATTACGCGAATCACTGGTTCAATCCCTGGAACCTGAAATGGTTTGGTGGATTTTCGCAGACTACGTATCCCCCCTTGACGCACCAGTGGATTGCGCTGTTCTCGCACATCATGGGGCTGCAGATGGCTTACATGTTTGTGCAGTTTATCGCCATTCTGTTGCTGCCCATCGGCATGTATCGTTATGCAGGCCTGTGGGTAGATGAAGTTTCGGCTAGCTATGCCGCTTTAGGTTCCGTGTTCCTGGGCTCACTGGCGATGCTGGTTTATCAGTCGGGACAGTTACCCACCACCGCCGCAGCCGCGCTTACCCTTAATGCCATACCTTTCTTCTATGTATGGTTGCGCACGGCACGATTCACGGCGCTGCTGAAGGGGGTTGCCATTGCCTGGGCGGCAGCGGCGGTGCATCACGTCACCTTGCTGTTCGGCGCAATTCTCTTTGCCATTCCGGTGCTGGTGCTCGCGATCATGGATCGTAGTGGTGCGGAAGATGAAGTCGATGAGGAACGCGCTTCGCTGGGAGGAGTCCTTGGCCGGGCAATGATATTTGCAGTGATTGCGATCGCCGGGGTGGCCATCGTGTTGTGGCCTTACTGGGTGGCGCTACTGAAGAATCCGATCAACCAGATGCCGATTCCGCACGGCTCGCGCGACAACTATCTTCTGAAGCCGTTAAGTGGAATCAATTTCTGGATCATCCCCATGGGCGCGATGATCCTGGCGATTCCGTACATCGTGATGCGGGGCTCGGCAGTGCGCCGGCTTCGTCCCTTGCTGTTCGGGTGGTATGTGACGGCTCTGCTCGGTTTGGGCGGCACCACCCCGGTTGGCAAAATCCTGTTGGGCCGCGCCTACCAGGTCCTCACCTTCGAACGCTTCACCTTCTGGGCCACTCTGATGGCCATGCCGCTTGTCGGCATGCTGGCGGTGGAGCTGATTCAGCGCTTCCGCTTGAAAGCGGTGGTTGGCCTCTCGATCGCCGCAGTCGCCACTATGGCCATGGCGGTTGCATGGATCACCATCCACCCCATTAACAGTTCACCGTTCAATGTCGAGCAGGTCATTGCCTTCCTGAACCGTGACGACCACTCGCACTTCCGCTACATCACACTGGGATTCGGTAGTAATTTCGCGAAAGTTTCGACGTACGCCAATGCCAGTAGCGTGGACGGCGACTACAACTCCGCCCGCCTTCTGCCGGAGATGACAGCCTACGGCGCCGGCCAGTTGTACAACTCGAAGTATTACGGCACCTCGGGAATGGAGTCGCTGCGCGCGGTACTGAAACATGCCAATCAATATGGTCTGAAGTACATTTTTGTGCGCGACCGTTTCTACGAGCCGCTGCTTGCCTTTGCGGGATGGCGACAGGCTGAGAGCTACGACAACGGTAACGTCACCCTCTGGACCAAAGAAGATGTTCCCCCGGCCAAGATGCTGGAGTTTGTCGGCTTTATGCCCACTGCAATGGAAGGGATCATGTGGGGAATTCTGCCCATCGCCAGCAGCTTGTTTGCACTTTTCCTGGTGTTGCTCTTACCTGAACGGCGCCGTGTGCGAGAGACCCTGGAATTCCCTGCACCTGCGGCGAATGAGCCTATGGTACTGCGGGAGGCCAAGTAATGAAACGCGTACTGCCCATTTTGATTCTTGTCGTGACCGTCGTTCTCGTGGCTGTGGGAACAGTCCGGCCCAGCGAGTTATCACCGGCGAAGTCACCGGAAGGCGCGGTGCAATCGTTGTTCGCGCATGTCAAGGCGCATGACTATCGAGGTGCTTATGCTTACGTCGCGAACTCGGGCGACAGCGACGAAGCGGCATTCGCGCGCGATCTCTCCGGACGCGACGGCAGCCTGCGCACCTACTCATCCTTGCAACAGGCCGACACCAAGGTCCTTCGCGCGAACGACAATGAGGCCCTGGTGCGAGCAACGCTGGAGTATGCCACTGCGGTGGGAGCGTCCTATGACACCCGCGATCTGAAGGTGATAAAGGAAGGTAGTAGCTGGAAAGTGGAGTGGCCACTGGAAAGAGAGGCTAAGGTGCCTCCGCAGGTCATCGAGTCGAACTATCTGCGCTGGGATGTCATAACACGCGGCTCCAGCGATGACTGGGGTGCACAGAATGTGGAGGCCCCACGAGTTCGCATCGTCTCTATGAATGCCATCCCGCAAGGAAACAACACCATCATTGTGGGAGAGATCGAGAACGAAGATACGGTGCCGGGCTTCGTCTCTGTGAATGCCACGCTATCCGGTAAGAACGGCGACGTGTTGGGCGAAGAGAGCAGCTTCGATAAGATCTCGCATACGCTGCTGCCGAAAGAGATTTCGCCCTTCCGCATTGATTTCCCCAAGGTACCGCTCTCGACGGTGAAGAGTGTCCACATGCAACCGAATTCGATGTTGGTGCCGGCATCAGCGGATCCGGTGATTGGCGTCATGCATCAGCGAGTGGAAACCGACGCGCGTGGGCGCCACGTGCTGAAGGGTGAACTGGTGAACCAGAGCGGGCAGATCGCGAACATCCCGCACGTCCTGGCTACTTACTACGACAATGCGGGCAAAGTGATCTGGGTTTCAGATGGCTATGTGGACCAGGCCCTGTTGCCACAGACACCGGTTCCCTTTGCCGTGGACTTGCGTGATGACCTGGCGTCGAACGTACACAACTATCGCGTAACTGTTAATCAGTACATGTTGGACCGGCAACAGTGATGATGATGAAGAGCCTGCGTTTCGCAATCCTTCTGATGCTGGCATGCGCGACTCCCTATGGCCTGCGTGCCGCCACGCTCAATGTTCCAGCAACCGTAATTGCCGGGAACGGCCTCGCAATTCCCACGTCCGGCAGCGGCGAGGGCACGCTGTACGTCGTGGGCCCGGGAACGGCGATCAAGAGGAAAGTGCAGCTCGGTCAAGATGTCCAACTTAGCGGAGACGACCTTAAGAACGCGGGCCGGTATGCGGTCTTCCTCGAAGGCGGAGATCGTGCTACCTTCTTCGTCACGGCGGGTGCAGTGAACACGATAGCGTTTCTGGCGCGGCCTTCGCGGGTTCCAGCGGCAACGCCCAACGTAATCGCGGGCACAGCGTTCATTTTCGACAGGTATCAAAATCTGGTCATGCAGCCTGAGCCGATCAAGTTTGAGCTCACCGCCAACGGCATGAACCTGAGCCGCACCGAAACAACGCACGACGGGATCGCCTATACCAAGCTGGATTCTTCCCGCAAGGAAGGCGCGGCACAGTTCATCGCATCCAGCGGGCTCAGCTTCGGTTCGGCGCGTGGTGCAGGAGGTTGCGTCGGATCCTTGCAACATCCGCATGCACGCTGAGCGCGACAAGAACGGCATTTTAGTCCAAACGGATCCTATCAGCGACTGTGCCGGCAATCCCGTTCCCGACGGGACGATTGTCACCTTCACCTCGGTGGATGCGAATGGAAAGAGCGCCGTGGATGCCCGCATCAAGCGCGGCATCGCCCAGGCACAACTACCGGCTTCCAACAACGCGACTATTTCGGTGGCGTCCGGCGTTGTGGTCGGCAATGAAATCAAATGGGGAGGCGGACAATGAAGTCGTGCCTTCGGTTTGCAACAGCTGTCGCGTTCGTAACGGCTACGATGTTCATCCTGCCTCGACAGAATGCTGATCGCGTGCTGGCTGCGGGTCATCCTGAGGTGACCCTAAACGTCCGGAACACCACTCCCCGCCAGGTCGAGGACACCACGCAGAAAGCAATCGAGCGTGATTACGCGGCCGCATGGCAGGCATTGGGAGACGCACTCGAGCAGAACCGGCCTGATCTGCTTGCTGCAAATTTCGTGGGAACGGCGCACGAGAAGCTGGAACGGACCATCAGCGAACAGCGGAAATCGGGACTGCATCAGCGGTACCTCGATAAGGGCCACCGTGTGAACGCTGTCTTCTATTCTGCTGAAGGCTCGGCGATCGAGCTGCAGGATGTTGCCGAATTGCAAATTCAAGTGCTAGATGGCGAGAAAGTGCTGCACTCCGAGGATGTCACCGTGCACTATGTCGCTTTGTTGACGGCAGCCGAGAATTCATGGAAGGTGCGAGTTTTGGAGGCCGTTCCTGCGTTTTGAGCTTGTTTTGAAGGGGCACACCATTAGCTGCTTTGCACTCTATGTTTTTGTCATCCCTCATTTGGCATTTTGTTGACGTTCGCGCGTCATCACTAGCTTGGTATATGCCAGGCGAAAACCTCGACGTTCCATGTTGCGTTGTGAGCCAGTCGCCGGCTGTGTGCTGACGACGGCATACTCGCAACCTGCGAGCGCGGCCTCATGCAGGCGACACTCAATCAATGCACTCTGCACACCGCGGTTGCGATATGCAGGCAGTGTCGCCGTACCGAACAGGGCAGCGATCTGTGCTTCGGGTATGATGCGGCCGCCACCGCCGCCAACTACGGTTTCGCCAATCCTGGCGAGAAACGACAGGTCGCCGGGAAGGCTTGCGAAGCCACCAAAGACTTCCTCGGCCACCGTGACCTCTTGAGCAAAGCCTTCAGCAATGGCGTGCATCCATGCCGACACTGTTTTCGGAGTCACGCGCTCTATAACAATACCGGCCGGATCATGGAAGGGTTCCTCCGCTTTAATCTTCCTGATCAGCACGGAGTTGAACTCCACTACGCCGTAACTACGCTGGCCGAGCAAGCGGAGGAGTGATATGTCTGCCAACGGCGACACGACGATGGTCGATGGCACTCCGCGGCTGAAGAAGAATGTCTCGACACGATCCACGTCCTCCGCAATGACCTTTCCATAAAGGCCCATTCCCACCATCTGGTTCGAGGGATAGCCCGGGCCACCATAAAACGCGGTGCCGCCTGCCACTTGTTCATAGGCGAATGGCTGCGAGGGACTGAAACGACATAGCGCCTCCACGCATTCCGGCAGAATGGTTTCCGCCGTTTCCAGGCGACGTGCGAAAGCGATGTCGATAAACTCGGGGAGCTGGTGTGTAAGGACAGGCTGCGATTCCGACATTCCGAACTCCTGTAGATTGACGTATTGACGTCGAGACAAAGAAATGGCTAGTACCGCATAGAGGCGGCAAGGTCGTGACGCGGAGTCTCGTTAGCGGACGGCGATGGTCACAGGCGGCTCGCAGAGCAGTGTAGCCTAAACCCGAAGTTGGGTACATACCGGATGGCCGACGAGGTTGAACCTTTTGGCCGTTGCGTAGCATCGACCAATTGTGGGTAGGGAAAACCCCACGCCAGCTGCCATCGTCTTAATTTGGTGACCGATCTTAGAAGGGAGATTGTTTATGGCTCGCGCCTCGGGTTTGGAGAAGAAGCAGGCGCCATGGCATCTGCGCTGGTTTTATGGCGTAATGCGCAAAATGTTTGGAAAAGACCTGACGCCGGCGAAGTTACAGATGCGATTACCTGGAATTGTATGGGGCAGTATTGCAATGGAGGTGGGTCTAGGCAAGAGAAGGCGGGTTTCGTTGCGCGAGATCCAACTGGCGAGGGTACGGACCGCAGCTCAGGTGGGGTGCCCGTTCTGAGTGGACATCAATTCTGCCGTTGGCAGAAAAGCGGGGTTGACGGATGAGAAGCTGCTCGCCCTGGTGGATAACAACGTGAAGGTGTTCAGTGATCGGGAACGCCTTATTATTGAACTGGCGGACGCTCTGGCAGACCGGCCGGCGCATGTCTCGGACGATCTGTACGGGCGCTTGCGGCTACAATTTTCCGAAGAACAGTTATTGGAACTAGGAGCACAGATTGCGTTCGAGAACTACCGGGCACGACTGAATCGCCTGTTCGATGTAGGAAGTGATGAACTCTATGCACCAGCCAGTGGCAGCCACGTCACTGCTGATTCCGAAGTCGCGGCTAGGAAGAAAGCGAGCTGATTTCGCCGGTCAATGTCGCAACGCCCCATAGTGCGAGGTCAACCTTAATGTGCAGGAATATCAAAACGCTTTTCAACTTCGATCCTCCCGCTACTGCCGAGGAGGTCCGGTCCGCGTCGCTACAGTTTGTTCGAAAAATCACCGGCTGTAACAAGCCATCGAAAACAAACGAAGCCTTATTTCAGGCGGCAGTTGCTGAGATCGCCGACATCTCGACTCGTCTTCTGAATGCGCTTGAAACCAACGCGCCACCGAAGAATCGCGAAGAGGAAGCTGCCAAGGCGAGAGCTCGCGCGGCAGTTAGATTCGGGTCGTGATTGCTCCATGCCCGTTGACTTAGCGTTGTGGTAGCTTTCTGGACGCCATGTCATCTCATCCCACGTTATCGCTCGACGGAAAAGTTGCCCTCGTTACGGGAGGCTCGCGCGGAATCGGAGCGGCAACCGTCCGCCTGTTCGTTCGGGCCGGAGCTCGGGTCTTGTTTAACTACAAGAGCTCGCAGGCCGAAGCGCAAGGACTGGTCGAGGAATGCGGAGCTGATCTGTGTGAGGGGGTTCGCGCAGATCTCACCAGCATGGAAGCGGCGGAATCGCTGGTGAAGGCTGCCGTTCAGCGCTTCGGATCACTCGACGTGCTGATCGTGAACCACGGAATTTGGCCGGATGAGGCTGCCATTGACAAGATGACCGATCACCAATGGCGCACCACACTCGCGATCAATCTCGACAGCGCGTTTGCGGTGACCAAGCATGCCGTGGCGCAGATGAAGCAGCAGGGGCGCGGCGGACACATCGTGATGATCAGCTCTACAGCCGGCCAGCGCGGTGAAGACAATCACGTCGACTACGCGGCGACCAAGGGAGCGATTATCAGCATGGTAAAGGGGCTCTCGACCGAGCTTGCGCCGTATGCTATTTACGTCAATTGCGTTGCTCCGGGATGGGTCGATACGGACATGACCGCGGGCGCGCTCAATGATCCCGAATACCGTGCCGATATCTTCTCCAAGATTCCGTTGGGCCGGGTTGCGACTCCAGAAGAGATTGCTGCGCCAATTTTGTTTCTCTGCACTCCATTGGCGGGATTTATTACCGGTGAGATCTTCAACGTGAACGGCGGCGCGGTGCTGGTGGGATAAGTGGCCGCAACGAGCTGTGCATTGATGTTTACAGCAACAACGGCACGTGTGTATCTTCTGCAGACAGTTTCAGGTCAGGCTGAGAACTACTCGTCGCTAGGGGATTCAGCGAAACCCATTTCGCCCAAGTGAGCTTCCGGGATGTCCACAAGCGCCTCCGTGGTGTGCCCCCCAGAGCGTATCTCCTGCAGCATGGCCTCGACTTCGCTTTCCGGTAACGCCCAAGTGTGGCGCAGAAACTCATCGAGCCCGGAGGCGTCAAAGACCCGCACCCAGGAATTCGCACCAACGTTGATGTTTACCTGATACTGCGGCGGTTCGGGATTCAATCGAAATATGTGCAATGTTCCTGGCATAGGCTCTCAGATGAAAGATAATGGCAGCGAGGTTCGAAACTCCGCAGCTAATCCGCAGTATTCTATGACTGGCGGCGCAACTGGCGCAAGGGATATCAATCAAGGGGTGTCATAGAGATAAGGTGGGATGTTAGAAATAGGGTGGGGATTTTGTTCGCGGAAAAGCGGCCCTGAAGTTTGTTTGAGGTACTCAGGCTTCCATGCTCGACGCTTCGGGAAAGCGGAGCTTGGACTTGGCTAAAGATTTATTGAGGAGTTCTTCAACTTCGGTCTCTTCCCAATTCTTAGACATTGCCAGCTCGCTGACCAGCAGATAGCGGGCGCGCTCGAGCATTTTCTTTTCCCGGAAACTTAGCGCTTTGGATTGGGCGAGAACGAGGAGACCTTTGAGAACGACGGCAACGTCAAGCAGAGACCCGGTGCGCATCTTGTCAGAGTTTTCTTTGAACCGGTATTTCCAGTCTGCGTGGTTCTCGCACTTTCCATCGTTGAGGAAGTCTAAGATCTTCTGAACCTCGCCGTTGCGGACCACTTTCCTCAGTCCAACGCTGCCCACGTTATGAAAGGGCACCATGACCTTCAGGCTGCTGGCTTTGATTTTTAGCAGGTAGAACTTCTCGACTTGCGAGCCGATCGTCCGACTACTGATCTGCTCGATTACGCCCACCCCGTGGTTAGGGTAAACGACCTTGTCCCCGATGCTAAAACTCTGGTTATTCATGAGGGCCGGATTATCACACCCAGAGACCGAACCTGGGATACTACGAGGGGAAACGGCTCAGACGCTGTTGCTATTGTACCGCCGTTGCCCGGAACGGGTCAATTGACGGGGCTTTCGGGTGGTGCAGGTTTCATGAATTGGGAGTTCGCTGCGAGCACTTATGATTGACACGGCGGCTCTGGTGGTCTATTCTTAAATCTTTCGTAGTCCTGCGTTTGCCCGCCAGCAAGTTTCCTAGCGCGTCCAGCGTCAGAACTCAGCGGCTCTTTCGCGGCTTTTTCAAATATTTTGGGAGACTCACAGATGTCAACCTATTTCCCCAAGGGGGAAATTGCGCGCAAGTGGTTTGTCATTGATGCCGACGGCCAGACTCTGGGCCGGCTGGCCAGTCGTATCGCGCGCATCCTCTCTGGTAAGGACAGCCCCAAATACACGCCCTTTATGGATTGTGGGGACCATGTCATCGTGATCAATGCCGAGAAGGTCCGCATTACGGGCCTCAAAGCGGACAACAAGGTTTATTACCACTATTCTGGATTTCCTGGCGGCATGAAGGCCGAGGGATACAAGAAGCGGTTTCAGCGCAAGCCGGAGCAGATTGTGGAAGAGGCCATCACCGGTATGCTGCCGCACACCAAACTGGGGCGTGCCATGGCCAGCAAACTAAAGGTTTATCGCGGTGACAAGCATCCGCATGCGGCACAGAAGCCGGAAGCGATGGCTGCCGCCGCCAAACGGGCTTAGCGCGATTAAGGGCAGGCCCGGCTTCGCCGATTAATTTAATGGGAAGGATCAAAGGGAGCACGCGCTCCCGACGGACAAACGATGGCAGATCAGGTTCAGTACTACGGAACGGGACGGCGCAAGTCGAGCGTGGCCCGCGTGTTTCTTCGTCCCGGTAACGGCGAGTTCACCGTGAACGGAAAGCCGTTTGATACGTACTTCGTGACTGCGGCCCAGCGCATTATGGCCAAGTCGGCGCTAGTGCTCACGGAAACCGCGGCCACCTTTAACGTGCTTTGCACGGTTGACGGTGGAGGCGTGAACGGCCAGGCTGGTGCAGTGTGCATGGGATCTGCGCGAGCTCTGCAGGAGTTCAACCCTGAACTGCGGCCCAAGCTGAAGGCCGAAGGCTTTCTGCGTCGCGACGCTCGTGGTAAGGAGCGCAAGAAGTACGGGCAGAAGGGTGCTCGTAAGAGATTCCAGTTCAGCAAGCGGTAAAGACAGTGGTCAGTTGTCGGTGGTCAGAGCCGACGTTTGGCTGCAACTGACAACTGACAACTGATTTTCATTCTTCCCGCACCCGCTCTAAGCGACAAACGGGGCGGGTTACGGGAAAGCAATCTGGAGCGATCCGGGTAGGCGCACAGCGTCGAATCCGCCGCAAAGGATGCAAGCCAACCTAGGAGGTAGCTTGGCAAATATCACGATGAAGGAGTTGCTCGAAGCCGGCGTTCACTTCGGGCACCAGACGAAGCGTTGGAACCCGAAGATGAAGGAATATATCTTCGGCGAGCGCAATGGAATTTACATCATTGACCTGCAGAAGACGCTGAAGATGTTCAAGGAAGCGTCCAAGTTCGTGCAGGACATGGCCGCCGAAGGCAAGCTGGTGCTGTTCGTAGGCACCAAGCGCCAGGCGCAGGACGCCATCGCCGAAGAAGCGACCCGCTGCGGCATGTTCTACGTCAACCAGCGCTGGCTGGGCGGCCTGCTCACCAACTGGGTAACGGTGCAAAAATCGGTGAAGCGGCTGAAAGAGCTCGACGAGATGGCCACGGATGGCCGCTACGAGCTACTGCCGAAAAAAGAAGTCGTGAAGCTGGAACGCGAGCGCAAGCACCTGCAGGCCAACCTCGCCGGCATCAAGAACCTGAATCGCCTGCCGGACACACTTTTCGTGATCGACTCGAACAAAGAACAGATCGCGGTGAAAGAAGCTCGCAAGCTGGGTATTCCGGTAGTCGCGGTGGTAGACACGAATTGCGATCCCACCGAAGTGGATTACATAATTCCGGGCAACGACGACGCGTTGCGTGCGATCCGGCTGTTCGCCTCCAAGATTGCCGATTCGGTGGTCGAGGGTTCGCAGGCCGCCACCGACAAGCAGATGGCCGATGTTGCCTCCGGCGTGCAGTACAGCCAGGACGCTGAAGCTGCCGCGGCCAGTCCGGAAGAGACTGCGGCTGCTGCTGTGGCTCCAGAAGAAACCAGCGAGCCCGAAGAAGTCAGCATGGAAGAGGTCCTGGGTAAAGGTGGCCGGCGCGCTGCCGCTGAGAATACCAGCGCCTAGTTCAAGTTCGAGACGACGAGTGGTTCCATGGCCCGCGCGTCAATGCAGCGCGGGCTGGTTTTTAGAGGCTGCTTTTCGCCTTTCGCTCTTCGCCAGACAGTCAGTGATGACGAAAGAGTGAGATTACGATTTCATTGAACACGCTTTTCGGTCTTCGCCGCGAAAAGCGAATAGCGATAGGCGAAGAGCGAGGTTCTCCGAAAGATGAGCACTACAACCGTGAACATTACTGCAGCACAAGTGAAAGAGCTTCGGGAGAAGACCAATGCTCCCATGATGGATTGCAAGCAAGCGCTAACCGAATCGAAGGGCGATATGGAAGGCGCGATCGTCATTCTGCGCAAGAAGGGTGTTGCTACCGCTGCCAAGAAGGCGACTCGCGCTACCAGCGAGGGCTCAGTGACCAGCTATATCCACGCCGGAGGCAAGATCGGCGTTCTGCTCGAGGTGAACTGCGAAAGCGATTTCGTGGCCCGCACCGACGACTTCAAGACCCTAGTGCACGACGTCGCCATGCACATCGCGGCCACCGATCCGCGGTACATTCGTAAGGAAGACGTGACCGCCGATGCCTTCGAAAAAGAGAAGGACATTTACCGCGCCCAGGCGGCCCAGACTGGCAAGCCCGCGCCGGTGATCGAGAAGATCGTCGAAGGCAAGATGGGCAAGTTCTACGAGGAGGTCTGCCTTTACGAGCAACCGTTTATCAAGGACCAGACCATGACCGTGCATCAGCTCATCGCCACCGTAGTGGGCAAGTTGGGCGAGAACATCTCGGTGCGACGTTTTGCCCGCTTCAAGGTGGGCGATGTTGGCGAGACCATTGCCATCAGCAAAGCCGGGGAACAGGCAAGCGAATAAGCTACCTTCTAATAGGATGGAACCAGGGCGGGACATGTTCCCGCCCTTGCTTTTTTGGTCGTCCGACCGCGGCAGAACTGCCATTGCTGGTTAGTTGGCGACTCATCGTTACGTAGACCATTAGTAGCCCGCGGCCGTCGCTATTTCGGGGTCGTCTGATCGGTGGAGCTGCTGTTGTTCTGCTGCTGTTGCAACTCACGCTGGCGTTGTTTTTCTTTGCTGACCGGGGTTTTCTCGGTGGGGACTTGGCAATGTTGCGAGAGCACCTCAATTGCCGTCATCTGAAACCGTCGCGTTTCCTTTGCGTTCGCCTGTAGTTCCTGCGGTTGTTGCTGTTGGCTTGCTTCCCATGAGCCTGTCAGTTTGACCTTGGTGCCAGCGTCCTTCTTCAAGTCATCAGGGCCAAGGATCTGGATCCCGGTGCGGTGTTGCATGCTGGTCAAAACGTACTTACCTTCTGTGCTGGGTCCGTTGAGGCAACCGATGAGAATGGTACCTTTAGCGCCGGCTGGCTTCGTCAGCGGGTCGCCACTGATGCCACTGTTGTCTTGGGTAGCGCTGGCTGCATTTCTTTGCTTTTCAGCCGGGGTATTGCTGGAAGGAGGTGAGGCTTGCTGGGTTGTGGCAGGTTCCTGGGACGCTGCGGGCATGCTAATAGCGATCATCAGCGTAAGAACATAAAGTAACGACTTCATTTTGCAAACCTCAGATCAGTATCGAGGATACCTGAGGGTTCGACGCAACGTCGTGGGGGGAAGTTGCAATGGGGAAAGGAGTGATCACCACAGAGGCACAGAGACACAGAGAAAATCATTTAGGAATCGAGGAGTCCTATTCTGAAGGGAAGCATCTTGCGCAGTGAGCTGCCTTCGCCCATTTGACATCAGGACGCTCTGTGCTGCCGTGTCTCTGTGGCGATCACAATCCGCGGCGCCAGGGCTGACAGTCGGCGCCACGGACAACTATGTCTACTTAGTGCTGGCGTTATTCGACCAGACGGACGCGTTCAGACAGGCAACCACGCCGTCGATGACCTTGCCAAGTCCGTCCTGGAACTTGTTGGGGTCGACGATGTTCTTGCCGGCGATGGCGTCTGCCGCACCCACGGCGGACTCTACGAACGAGAGCGCCGCAGCTTTTTTGTCATTGCCTGACTTGGCTGCCGAACAATCCTTCGACGCCATGAACGATGGCGGGAACGAACGAGATACCTTGCAATAATTTGGAAAGAAAACCCATAGGGATCTCCTTTGTTTCGTTGAGTGGAATTGAGTTGAGCTGAAGCAGTTTGCGGAGGAGTCGAAGAGCGGGATTCCCCTAGCGGCGTAATGGCTGTTCGTGATGACAAGGGTAAGAGACCTGGAAGGCGCCTACCGTTGCCGGAATAAAGCTTCAACGGCCGAGCTTCCGCCTGGGAGTTAGCTCCGAAAGTGCGCGCATTTCAAAGCATGCACATTCGAGTTTGAAGCACTTCAGAGTGAGACCCCTCCAACCTCACAACGGATAGTCCACATACAGCAGGGCCGAATCGCGCGAGTATTTGGCCGGCGACGAGGCATCGTATTGCCGCAGGTAATAGCCCTGCACGCGCGACAGCCGCGGCAGATTGAAGGTCTGGGTGGTGAAGCGCCGGCAAGGTTGCCGTCGCTGCCGGCGCCCCAACCGCCGTCGGAGCGGCGCACTTCGATGCCCCCGCCGCGGTGGCGGAGCGATGCCCGCGTCAACCGTAATTTCGGTGGCGATGACGTTGGTGACCTGTGCCGCGGTCAGAGACGGAAGGTATAACGACGACGACGGAACTGTGGTGGTGAAGATTGCCGTCAGCGGCGCGGGCAGCGTCATGGTTTCAAACTTGAAGGCCAGGAGCTCGGCGGCATCGTTCGAGAACCGAAGCAGATACTCCGAGCGATCGTCACGAAGCGAGACCACTTGCAGGTCGACCTCGCGAACGATGGCGGTGAATGCCGCTCCGCGCGAGGGCGCTGAAACTTGGACGGCATTAGCGGGAATGACATCGCCGACCGGCAGGAAGTCGCTGATGACGCGGTATTCGCCAGCCCAGGCAGGCTGCACCGTGTCGTCGAGCAAAGCCAGCGCCGCATTTTCACAATCGATCGAGGTGGGCGCCAGCGGCAGCTTCAATCGCCGGACATAGCTGCGGCGTCCGCTGTCGCTGCCGTTGTGATGAGCAGCGATGCTGTTCGGATCCTGCACCCGCGCCATGGCGCGAGCGCTGCTGCGATAGGCGACCACGACCTGCTCGTTCTGCTGCGGCGGATACGGCGGATAGAAGCGCAGCTCGGCGGACGAGGTCACGTAACACTCGCCGCCATCGGCAAAGCTGCCGGTCAGCCGGGTGCGGAACTGCCCGCCGGGAATCAGGCTGCGCACTTCGGCATCCACAACGTGCTGCAAGCGCGTGAAGGACACGCTGATGCGCAGGTTCGGTCCGTTTGCCAGCGCATAGGTGGCGAAGCCCGGAGGCGCGGGCAGCACGTCGTCGTAGAGCACGGTTGCGGGCGCCGCCAGCGTTCCCGGATTGTTGGGATCGACATCGTGCACCGCGAGCACAACCCGCATCGCGGCTGATACGGAGTCGCCGCCGCGGCCGTTGCCCGCGGGATGAGTCGATGACAAATACGTCTGATGAATGCGGTGGGCTTCGTTGCAAAACAGTTGAGTGGTGAACCCGTACACATGTCCGGGCACAGTGGTCAGTGCAGGGCCGGCGCGGAGCGCCGTTGATCAGTGCCTGAATGTAGCAGTTGCCGCCGTTGGGCGAAATCTTGAAGCCGGCGATGCAGTTGGGATCGCCGACCGAGCCGTTGTAGATGCCACCGAAGGTGCCGCTGGACGCGGCGTTGAACACGACCTGTCCGTGCTGCATCATGAGGCCGCCGGCCAGCTCCAACTGTTCCACGAAGCTGACGGTCGCCGGGCCACCGTTGATTTGCAGTTGGCCTCCGCTGACCGAGACCTTGCCGTTGGGATCGGTGACACTCCACAACGTCGGCTCCAGCGCCGACGCCGTGTAGTCCTCCTGAAAGACCGTGACCGCGGTCTTGCTGAACGGAGTGTCGGAAAGGTAGAAGCCCAGACGTCGCCCCGTCGCCCAGGAAGTAGTCGCGAACGTAAACCAGCGGCTCGAGCTCGCCGATGATGGTCACATCGTTCCGCAACTGGTCCGATTGCAGCAGCACCAATCCTTCGGGAACGAAGTTCGCATCCTGCTCGCTGATGGTGAAGCTCTGCTGGCCGACCTCTTCGAAATAGAGTTTGCCGTCGTGCGCGCGGTAGCTAGCGCGCGTCATGGTGGCGAGCTCCTGCACGTGCTCGGTCCAGGTTTTCTGGGGGACGATGACAAACTGGTTGATTGGGCTGACATCCTGCACTCCCGAGAGATCGAGCCCGTTGGGCAGAACGTCATTGGCGAGCGTGCGCACCGCGTCACCGGCGGTGCGAAAGGCGAAGGGCGTCCTGACCGGCAGCGCGTTGTGATCGAGCAGGCAGGAGTCGTCCAAGCGCCTGCAAGCCATAGCGCCACGCGGCGCCCTCTGGCCGTAGCCGAGATACTGCTGCTCAGGCGCCGTCACCAGATAGCCGGTGAACAGCCGGAATCCATCGCCGCGTTGCAAGAGCATGCGCGCTCCGCTCACCGGCGGATGAAAATTGGGATCGGCGGCGACCAGCCACGCCGTCATGGTGGCCGCCCGATTCAAGCGCCGACGATCTGCGGCAGATGATCGGCATCGACCCAGGCGGTGTAGTCCTGTTGTCCCAGACCGTCGTTATTATCGATTAGAAGGTTCATGAGATGTCCATCGCTGCTGAGGAGTGAACAATCTGCGAATGCAGCAGACTGTCTAGTTCTCAAGAGCTGGGAAACAGCTCGATGCAGCTGACGGCGCGCAGCTTCAAGTGGCCGCGAACTTACGCTCGCGGCTGACAGAGAGGATCGCCGCGGCTCTTCAATCGTCCGATGAGGCATCGCTGGTTTCAGAACACGGCTGCGTCTGGCGTGGGGAAATAGCTGCGGTAGCAGAGCACGGTTTCATCGTCGTTGATGTCGACCGTGGGCAGAGCGTGCAAGCTGGCGTGCAGCATGTGACTGAACAGCGGAGCGGCGAATTCCTGCCGGGTTTCCACGCCGCTGGCCGCCACCTGGAGGCGAGGATAGTAGAAGCACGCGCGCCCGCCGGTCTCTCCCACGATGACGAACAGTCCTGACCACTCCTGGAAGAAGCTGCTGCCCTCGCGGTCCACGAACGCCACTACTCTTCTGCACGCCCATGCCGGTGGTGGGGACGCCGATCAACGGCTGCGCCAGGAGCAACGCGGTTGGCGTTTTGCGCCGAAACGCGCGAGACGTTGAAGGTCACGCGGCGGATGAAGTCCGATTGAGTGCTCGGGTTCAAGCGGTGACGAAAGATACGCTGCCGGCGCGCCCGCGCCCACATAACCGGTGGCGCCGGTGTAGTCCGAATCGACGGCCACAATGTCGCCGACGTTGTAGTTGGCGAGCTGGTCGGGCGTGAGTACGAGTTCGGTCACCGTGGAACCCGGTTGCAACGGAGACGGCGGAATCGCCGTGCCTCCCGAACCTTGGGGCGGGCTCAGTGGCAGCACAGCCAGCACATTCATCTGCTGCGAGCCGCCGGCGAGCGCCATTTGCAGCTTGCCCCAGGAGGGAAGATCGAAATCCACCCGCGCCTCGGGCTGCGAGCGGTATTGCACGGTGATATTGCCGCTGGGACCGCTGCGCAGCGCTTCGTATTTGGTGGCCGCGGTGCGCTGAAAATTCTCGATCCAGCCGAGGTCGAGCCACGGGGAGGGCGGCGAGTCCAGATCGAACTGGCCCTGTGCGGCGGGATCGAAAGCGGAAGATCACGCCGCTGAGACGGTCCACGGGCGCGACATAGGCGCGCACGGCGCGCGCCCACGGGCGCCATCTGCGAACGCCTGGCGAGAGGATTGATGCTCATGTCTGGTTCACCTCGGGATAGAAGAACAGGGTGATGGCGACTCACGGCCCACATACGGCGGCGTGGTCTTGGCCGCGCCCAGCACGGGTTGCGTCCAGAAGATGGTGGAACCCAATGCCACCGGTGAGCCGGAGCTGTAATCGCACTTGGCCGTGTGCGCCGGAGAGCAAATGGCCAGCAGGTCGTTGTCCAGGCTGGCCAGATCGCGGCCGCGATCGAGCCATCCGTTCTGCTCGGCGCCCGCGGTGCAGTACGAGATCGTGCAATCCAGCGCCATCAGGGTTCCGATGGATGGCTGCACCGGATGCGGCGCTGCCCCAGTGCAGGTAGAAGGCGTCGCACAGCGGCGGCGCTGCCGCCGGCGGCTCGTTCTCGACCACCGCGATGGCCGGCCGCGTGGCCCCGTCAGCGTGATCGTGCGCTGGGATCGACCGCGACCAGGCGGTCGCGCAGCTCCACGTAGAAACTGTCTTTGGCTGGTTGCATGATTTCGCTACTCCGTTGCCATGATGTGGTAGAGGTAGTCCATTCCGCCGAGGTGATCGCTGATCACGGTGTCAATGTGCATGAGCTTGCCGCGAAACAGTACGCCTTCGGCGGTGAGCAGCCAGGTGGGAACATCGTTGACACCATACTGCTCGGCGATCGGCTTCACCGCTTTGGCGCTCAGCGTGACCTCGATGCGCTTGCTGCCGTCGGCGGCCGGAGCGATGGTCCGCACCACAGCCGGGGAGATCTGCAAGTCTTCGGACGTGGGAGGTGTCGAGCCCGAGCTGACTGTTGGTGTCGCCGGTGGAAGGGTCGGCGATGCGCAGCGTAATCTGGGCGCCACCCAGAGCTCGCACCATGGCATCAGCGGCGCGCCGCACGCCCAAGCCCGGCCGTGAATCGTGCCCAGCGGAATTTCGGTTTCAGACATTTCAGCCCACTTTCTGCGCCACATAGGGCGCGAGCATGCCTTGCACGGTGGAGTCGAGGAGCGTGTCGGCGAAATACTCCAGGTGCATCGAGTTCAGGGTGCCCGCGCGAACATTGAGCGCCGGAGTCGCCTGGGCATTTCTCACCAACTGCGCGCAGGCGAACTTCACCGGGTCAGGGATCTGGGCGAAGCCTGCGGTGTAGGTGAGCTCCATCTCGTCAAAGGCCAGGCCCAGCGGATTGCCCAGCCAGGAGACCTCGCCGGTATCGGCAAAGTAGTCGAAGGTGGTGACGTCGAGGTCGACCCAGGTGCCGGGAAGAGAATAGACCAGGGCGATTTCGGCCATCTCCCACATTGTGGTATCTTCGCCCCGGCGCGGCGGAGCATAGCGGCCCCTGCCCGACACCAACGGCGAGGTTGCGTCGGGCAGGTCGGCCAGCGGCAGATTGGTGAGCTGAACATTGTTGCGGCCCGGCATCACTCGAATCCGCTCGATGAACTGCGCGATGGCAAGCGTCGGCCGGCGGCAATACATGTTGATCAGCGAGGAAGCCGCCGCCACCAACGATTCCGGCGTGGCGGACTCCAGTCCATAGGTTTCGTATTCCGAATCAGACAAATAGTTCATGACATTCCATTCGTGGGTGCACGATGAAGATGACCAGGGGACAGAGTGTTTCCATCCCCTGGGTTGCACATCGGCAACAGGTAGCAGAGAACGGCGCGACGCCGGAGCCGGCGGAAACAGGGATCGATTAGCAACCTGGGCCGCTGAGCTGCTTTGCGTCGATTTCGCGATGCCGGCTACCGGTCCACGATCACTTTGTAGTGGGCGTAGCTGGCGCCCTTGACCACGATGCCGCCGAACTTCACCACCACCATCTGCGAAGCCAGCGAACTCGGCGTGCCGAGCTGGAAGACCCGCGGATCGGTGCTGGTGAGCCAGTGATACTCGATCATGTCTTCGCTGACGATGTAGCAGGGCAGCACCGCCGAGCCGCTGCCCGGGATGCCGGTGTAGGGGATCGACCAATCGGGAATCAGCGGCAGCTCGCCGGCCTGGGTGGAAAGCGTCTTGACCGTCAAGCCGCCTGCCACCGTCGTGCTGGAAAGCACCACGTTGAACTCCTGCTTCATTTCGCGGTCAATCAGGTCGAGCAGCACCGGATTGCTGTAGATGGCGGTCGGCCGCACTTCGTAGTTGCTGTTGGCGACCATCTGCGCGATGGTGGACTTCAGGCCATCGACGATGCTGGCGGTGGTGGCAATGGTGGCGACGTTGCCGCCAGCGGTGATCTGCCCGCCGCGCCGTAATACTGGGGCGTGGTGGGATTGGTCAACGAGGTGTCGTTGCCGTTCCACAGCGCGACGTCGTGGGTGCGCAGCAGGCCTTCGACGGAGTCGGCCAGGTCCTTGGCCTGCAAGTAGGCGAACTGACTCTGCTGGCGCCGACTTCCATATCGAAGACGTTGTAGTTGATTTGCGAGACCAGGCACTTCAGGGGAACGCTGCGCTCCACGCGCGTGGGGGTCACCAGCGTGGGCGTGATGTTGCGCGGATCGACGAAGCCGTTGGCGGCGGTGGGCGAAGGAATGGCGGTCTCTTCGAAGAAGCGCGAGGGATGGCCGGTGGCCGGGACTTGCTTGATGCGCTGGCCGAAGGGGCCGCGGCGGCGAACGATGTCGGTGATTTCGGTCTGGTAGCGATCGACTTCGATCGCGCCCGGGCCCATGTAATCGGCGGCGGCTTGCAGGTTGACGAATTGTGCTTTCATGGTGTCCTTTCGAAAGGCAGTGACTAGTGGTTAGTGGTTAGTGGCTAGAAATTTCGCGGCACGGCGCGAGACGGGCGATGTCGAATCGGCTAGACGAGAATTCCGGCGCGGGCGAGTTCGGCTTTGACGGCGATGCGCTGCTCGATGCTGAGGCCGGCCAGGGCCTTCTCGACAACCGGCTTTTCGATGAGTGCGTCGCCTTCGACGCCCTCCTTGGCCAGCAGCGCGCTCACCATCGGCGACAGCGTTTTGCGGCGCGCCGTATCACTCTGCGCCTTGAGGTTGTGGTTGGTTTTTTCCAGTTCGGCCAGCTTGGTGCGCAGGTCCTCGTCGTGCCTGGCGCTGGCCTGCAGGTCGCCATCATCGACCGCGGCGACGATGCGGTCGATTTTGGCGTGCAGCGAGGCAAACTGCCCGTCGAGGTTCTTGAGCGCGTCGGCCAGCGATTGCGTGGCCTGCGCCATTTGGCCGGCCAGGGTTGGCATGTCGGTAGTGGCGTTGGGGTCGTTGTGTCCTGATTCATGTGTTTGTCCTCTTACACTGTGGGATGTGGGAAGCAGTTAGATAGCAACTAGCAATTAGCAAAACCGTGGTGGCAGGGCACCGTCGGAAAACCCTCGCTGGAGCTGCGCTCGCGATGGATGGCTTTGCTGGGAGCCGGTAGATTGCGACTGCTAGAATCCAGGTTTGCGGATAGGCGGCCTTGTCGCGACGCAACACCGCGGCCCCGGTGAAGGTAAAGCCGGTGACCGTCCAGATGAACGCCTCCTGGTTGGGCACGCTGGCATTGGCGATCTCGTAAGACATGCCGAGAGCTGTTGGCCGTGTTGGGCCCTGATCTCGCGCGACCACGTCGGGAAAGTCGTGCGCGAACAGATAGCCGCCGACGGCGATCTGGCCGGTTGCATTCACTGGCTGCCTGGCGTGCAGAGGCACAATGTTGGCTTCGGTGATGATGCCGATCTTGCGGCGCGCGTCGTGGGCAGTCGAGCGACGGAGCGTAGTCCAGCGCCATGCCCAGCAGCGAGGGCAAAGCCGCCTCGGTGGCGGGGCGGGTCAGCATCACGCGATGGCCGCGGGCCCCGCTGGGCGAGCGTTGCGAGGCGACGCCGACCAGAGTGAGAACGCCCCGAAAGGGCAGCCGGTTGGGATGGCCGGCGACATCGGGCATGGTAAGCGCCATGGCTTCGAGTTGCAGATTCATGGTTGATCCTTGTAAGTCTGGACAGTGTGGAGAGCAATAGCAATTAGCAATTAGCAGTTAGCAGAGCGCTTGAAGTCGAGGCCGGTCGGCTGCGCCATCGCTCAGTCTACGCAAGATGGTTCGTGCGCAGCCGTCGCTCAGGCTGATGGGCTGATGTGAAGCTGTTCATTGCATCAGCGGGCGCATCGGAGAGACCAGCCTGCTTTTCGGGAAGCGGCGGCAGGCCGCGCATGCGGCGGACCTCGTTGACGGTGAAGACGCCGCAGCCGATCAGAATCTGCTGGATTTGCGCCTGCTCCAGTTCGTTGGGCGCGTCCACGTCGGTGAAGACGAACTCCAGATCGTCCCAACCGAGACGCTTGCTGATGGCGTCGCGCGTGAGATGTTCGGCAATCAGGCGCGCGACCGGCACGACCGCGGTGCGGAAGGCGTCGTCGTACTGCGTGGTCGCGGTGTTGCGATTGACGTCGCGCTCCAGGCCGAGCAGCATGGGCGGCAGATCGAAGGCGTCGGCGATGATGCGGATGAGGAACTCCTGCCATTGCAGCCGCAGGTCGGCGTCGGTGCCGCCGCTGAAGCGCAGCACCTCGGGCTTGGTCTCGACCGAAAGGATGGGCACTTTGCCGGTGCCTTCAATTTCGTCCTGCCACCAGCGAATGAGCCGCTCGTGATGCTGCGGGCTGAGGTTCTGCAGCCACAGGGCGTACTGCACCACGGTGTTGCTGGCCAGGCGCGCGGCGAAGCGGTGCGCGCACAGAAACTCGTGAATGGTCTCGAACGCGACCTCCAGTTTGCCCAGGCCGAACGGCGTGTGGGTGCGCGGATTCAGCCGGATGTAGGAGAGCTCTTCGTCGGCGAGCGTGATTTCCTGCTGGGGCGTGAACAGCCCGTGGCCTGCACATAACGCGGCGATGAAGGATTGCCGTCCCAGTCGGTGCGAATGCGAATGCTGGCGCCGTCCACCGGCCACAGCATCAGCGGGTGCGCGGGATCGCCGCTGAGATCGAGCTCGATGGCGCCGAAACCCCCGACCAGCACGTCTTCCAGCACCTGCTCGATCATGGAGCGGAACGAGTCCTGCGGATTCGGCTGCTCGAAGTTGAGAGTCAGAGCGGCGATACGCTCGGCGGCGTCGGGCAGATCGTCGAGCGCGCGGCCGTGCCGCGGCTGAATGCGCCACTGCATTCCGGCGATGCGGTCCTTGATGGTGTTGATGGCCTTGCGCGCGATCGGCATCTCGGCGAAGCGGCGCAGGTTGATGGGCGTAGGTTTAGGCATGACTCCGGCACGCACCAGCGTGGACGCCCCCGGAGTGAATATGGTGGGCAGAGGCACCGTTCTGCGGGCGGGTGAGGCGCTGGTGGCGGCCAGCGCGGCGGGAGCGGACTGGCGAACCGGCCAGTGCTGGTTGAGGAACGCGGATCCGGCCGAGCGTGCCCGGCGATGCGGCGCAAGGCGCCGCGAAACGTGTCTCGCATGTTCATGAGTTTCCCCTGAAGAGTGGTCAGTGGATAGTGTCTGAGTGGATCGTGAATGGTGCGCATAGTTGTGGGTATCCCGACAGTGTGGGCATGCCGGCGAGCGCTTCTGCTTCTGACTTAAGCGCCGACGAATGTGCTGGGACTCTAAAGAAGTGGCTCGTCAGCTGAGTTCCATTTTTTGTCTAGCCCCTACAAGCTCAATTCTTCTCTCGCCCGCTCGGCGATAGCGGGCATCTGGCTGACGGTGGCGACATCGATGCCATAGCGGTCAAGAGCTTCCAGCGCGAACGCCACGCCGGGATCCTTCCAGTCGAGCCCGTCCTCAATCACCGCGTACAGATTCGGGTCGGCATTCTCGGCTAGAGCCATTTGGTCGCGAAAGTTCTGATAGCTGAAGGCCAGGACCTTGGCGGCATTGACGTCGGTTGCGAGCGAAACCGCGTGGAACATCTGGATCACATTCTCGGGCCGATAGCGCGCAATCGATCTTAAGCGGATCGCCGTTGCGCTGAATACTGCGCGACCTCGATGTCCTTCCACATGACATTCCAGACGCCGGCCTGCTCGAAGGCGCCGCGCATGACGTTGTAGATGGCGCGGCGACCGGCGGCTTCGCGCTGCGGCGCGCGACGCTCGGACTCGAGGTAGGCGCGCGCCAGGATGCCCAGCTCAGCTTGTGGCGATTCGGTCAGCACGCCCTGCATGGGCGCCAGTTGCAGCGCGCCGGAAAACGATTGCTGCATCAGGTCGAGCAGCCATTCGCGGCGCGACATGGGCAGCTTGTAGTTGATGACCTCGGCGGCGCGCGATTGCAGCAGGCGACGCAGCTCGTCTTCGTAGGATTGCAGCAGCTCGATGTCGACTTCCGGATCGAGGCAGCGCACGCGCCGCCAGTCGCGAGTGAAGCGGACATCGGTGAAGCCGTCCTCGCCTTCTTCCAGCATGACCACGCCAACATTGACGAACTCCTGCTTGACCACGTCAGGGACGTAGCGGAGGAGGAAGAAGTCGCAATGTTTGAAAGTCAGCCATTAGCTGTTAGCCATTAGCAATTCGCCAGGCCGAAATTGCTGGCCCTATTCTCTTCTTTCTCTGTGCCTTTGTGTCTCTGCGGTCTCAATTCACCGCCTCGCGCCAGTTGGGGAAGGGGTTTCGAGACGAATTCTTGAAATCCTGGATCAATTCGCGCACTCGCGCGCGCCGCGCCAGAAGGCGCTCCAGCAAGCGTTCCAACTCGTCTCCTTCTGAGTTGTACCACTCCGGAGGAATCTCTTCGGCCAGCGGCCAGAGCGAACTCTCCGGGAAAGTCTCGATGCGGCTGAGCCAGGGCTCGAAGCTGTCCCACGATGTGATACACGCGTAAACGTCATTGCGACCAAAGACGCCGCGCAGAGGAGCGTCAGGGAAAATTCCACTCGCCAGCATTAAAGCAATAGCCCTGATCGATAAAGCTGGCGGTAAATTTGCGTTCCCGCGCCCGCTTCCAGAACGCCGCCTGGCGGCCGTTAGCGTTACAGGTCCACTTGTCGAGAGCAAGGATGCCGGCAAAGTCGCGCAGGTTGCGGACGCGCGGGATCATGCTCTCGGGCAGGTAGTCGTAAACCTGACCTTCGACGGGCGAGACCACGTAGCGCGAGCCAAAAGACAGCCCGGGAGTGAACATGGTGCGATGCCCGCAGAGTTCGATACGCAGGTCGGGCGTGTGCTCCAGCAGCCAGGGCTGCACATTGACGACAGCGGCCACCGGCACCGGCAGGCCGACCATCTCAGCCAGGCGCGTGCCCAGCCAGTCGTTGACCAACACGCGCGCGTGCTGCGGATTATTCTGAAACTTGACGACGTAGTAGAAGCCGTCGGCGCAGCGCATGAGATGACTCTGAGCGCCGCCGCGCATCCTGCGTACGTGTTGAACCGCCTGAACGAACAAGAGACCGGAACCGAGTGCCCTGGCGGGAGCGACAGGGCGGTCTCTACCACAGCGTGTCGTGGAAACCGCCCGCAACGGCCATTGCGGCCGTACATCACGGCCATCACCTCCGCGTCGCCGGGCCAATCGCGCCTACGAGGCGGCGCGAGTCGCCAAACCATTGCGGCAGTTTCCGCGTTTATGCTAACGCGGACGGACTGCCATTGCGCCGTCACACGTCACAGAGGCGTGTGAGAACAACCAGTTGTCAGTAGTCAGTAGCCAGTTGTCGGTAGACAGCAGAGTCGCCGCGTGCTAATAGCTGACGACTAACGGCTAATAGCTAACTGCTAATTGCTCCTTATGCCGTTTGCAAGGTGGCAAAGTTGCATTCGTGCAACGACTGGGGCGGTCGCACCACAACTTCCGCCCGGACGGCCAAGGCGATGGCCATGGCCATGACGGTGTCGTCGTGCGCGCCGCCGGCCGCAGCGGAGGTGCCGTCCTGATGGCGAATGAAGGTGCGGCACTCCTGCAACAGCCGTGGGCTGAGGAACAGGAACGATGCGCTCGACAACACAGCGGCAAAGTTCTCTAACATGCGCGGACGCGAAGCTGCGGTAGTGAGCCATCCGGGCGGGCCGCCGCCGGGATATAAGTTCTGATAGCCGGCAGTCATGGTGAGGTGCGCGATGACGGCGTGTCCATGATTGTTGCGCTCGACCGCGACCATCGCGTTGTTGTATTTACGGCCCAGGACGGCCACGCGAGCCGCCAACTCTTGCGGTGTGAAATGTCCACGCAATTCGGCGCACTGCAGACCGGTGGAACGCTCGATGACTTGAGCGCAAGCGTAATCGCCATCGCAGCCGCCACCAGCGGGATCGACGCCGATGATGTATTCCTTCGGAGTGATGCCCCGGCCGCCCACAACGGGCGGAAAGAAAGTCAGCAGCTTGCCGTTGTCGCTTGACTCGGAAACCACGGGAGCCTGTTTCAGGCGCTCATCGAGGACGTCGCAATCGAAGACGCAGTCGCCGGAGGCGAGGAAGCAGCTCTCGGGATCTTCGGCATACTCTTCAGGGGCGCGATTGCCGAAGTTGGCGCGCATCTCGCGACGGAAGGCGATTTGTCCAGCGTCGAGATTGTGCTTGTGCACGAGCTCACGCTCCTGCTCGGTAAAGTCGATGATCTCCAGCTTGCGGCGATAGTGTGGATCCCACCACCAGGGATAAAAGTGGCGGACGTAGCCAGTTTGCAGGGCGCGCTGCCATTCGTCGTAAAAGCTGCCGCCCGCGCCGTTGGGAGTGGACTCCAGAAAGATCTCGCCGTCGGGCGGAACGGCGGCGCGAAGCGAAGCCAGGGTTTCGGATACATCACGCGGCCAGCGGGCGACCTCCGAACAATGCAGATTGTGGATGGTCAACCCGCGGCCAGCGTTGGGGTCCGCCGCGGTCTCCACGCGATACTCGCTATCGAGCATGGGGAACACGATCTGGCGGACGTTGGCGCGCGAGGTCACCAGCGCGCCCTGACGCAACGACTTTGGCAGGTTCTCCAGAAGCCGGTGCACGATGCGAAAGATTTCCTCGGCGGAGCGCTGATCGTGCGCGACCTGCACGCTCAGCGTGCCTTCGCGAGTAATGCAACTGACGAAAAAGCGCGCGGCAACGTAGGTGGTGACGCCCAACTGACGAGCCTTGAGGACGATGTTGCGCGTGCCACTGGTCTTCTCCAGATCGTGCTGGGCGCGATTCAGACGCAATGGGAGCAGGCGTCCGCGCTTGTCGCGGATCTTCAACATGCTGGACATGACAAGCTCGCGAACCGACTCGATCCCGCGAGGGATCGGAAAGCTCCAGTTGGTCAGGGTCTGCGGAGGTTGATCGAGGTGATCGCCCCATTGCTTCAGGAACTGGACTGCTTGCTGAGGTGTGATTTCCTCGACGAGCGGTTTTTGGGGCACAGCCGGCGCCGGTTCGGACGGACGCGTCTGAAATGTTGTTGGTTTTCTTTTACCCACGGGAGATGCTCCTGGAGAGGCAAAGCAGTGGTGAGTTTGTCTGATATGGTGAACGACCAGTTTGCTACTGGCTATTGCACGGTCTGGCAATAGAAGGTGGCGCCCTTCACCTGGTCGGATGAGCCGGCGTTGAAGGTCAGCTTGATGGTATCGGCGTTGGCGAGATTCTCGGCGCCGGTATTGCCGTAACTGCCGCCGATGCCGATGACTGTACCCGCAATTACGGGACTCAGGTTGACCGACTGCGATGCCAGCGAAGGAATCGTGAGTATCTCGATATCGGACGAAATGTTCTGGCTGGCCGACGTGTAAGAGCCGTATCCCCACGTTGTGGTACCAAGCGTCCACTTATAGGTAATGGCCCCTGACGATGTGGGATGTGTCCACTTGGCGTAGCAGTGTGCGCCACCGCCGATTGTAAAGGTACCGGCCGGCAAGGTTGCGGTAAAGATGGTTTGATCGGCACTATTGCCGGTAAGAGTTGAAGTAGCCCCTTGCATGGTGCCGGTGACCAGGCGGGTACCGGTTCCGCAACCGTTGCAGGTGGTCACGTTGAGAGTACCAACGGTGGCCGTCGTGGTGTTGACATCCGCGGCATATACCTCGTCCCAGCGATAACTGGGATCGCCCAGCCAGCGTGTGCTGTTGTCGCCGGCCGCCTTGGCCGGAATGAATTCCCACTGTTGATTGTTAGGAACGCCGCCAGGGAAGGCGTAGGTCATCTTGGCGAAGAGCTCGGGCGATTGGCCAAAGGTGGTGCGGTTGGGCATGCGGAAGCCGATGCCACCGGTGCTGACGCTGGTGGAGGTGCCACTGCCAGCGACAACCGTCTCGTTCGAACTGGTAGTGCCGAAGACTTCCGTGAGGATACCGTTGCCGGAGTGCGGCGACTGAATGAAGGTGTTCAGATCGAGTGTGAACGCCTGGCCTGACAGAAATCCACCGGTGGGGCCGTAGTAGAACGGGACCTTGTTCATGTTGGCAGCGGCAGTGGTGCGACTGTTGACCACGTCGTTGACCGCGTTGACATAGTTCTGCACGTAGAAATTGTTGACGCTGATGAACGGGGTGGTCCCCGTTGTGCCGTTCACATACTTAATGACATCGTTCACACCCGTGCGGCCAAAGGTGTAGCCACCGACGATGTACAGGCTGGGCTGGGCGCCGTTCTGGCCGGTCTGGTCGATGGTGATCAGCGGATCCTGGCCACTAATTTCTTCCTCGGTCTTGAAACCCGAGGATGGTCAGCGTTCCCGACTGGCCACCATTGAGGCGCAGAAGCGAGGTGGTATTGGAATCGCCGCTCAAGCCGTGCACTACTGCCACGCCGCTGAGGTTGTTGAAGTTGAATCCGTAGCGGCCCGGCGCTGTTGGTGGTGATGTTGGCGATGTCTGACGGTGTGGCAGATGCTCCGGTGAAGAGAATGTTGTCGAGGAAGCAGCCGCTGACCTCGATGGTGCGAAGGAACGCAACCTCGCCCATGTTCTCAATATTGAAACAGTTGCCGGCGGTTTGGTGAGCGCCGTTGCCTGTGACACGCAGGTTTTCAAAGCCTCCCCAATGCCACCACTGGGCGGTGGACCCGATGCCGGTGCCAACGGTGGAGGTGGCGATGAGATCGGCGTTGAGGCCATTGGCGGCGGTGATGATGGTGCCGTGATTGGAGGAGGTGCTGGCCCCGATAAGGCGCGCCCCGGGCAGAGCAATGATTCCAGCGTTGACGACGTTGTTGCCGTTGTTGTAGGTTACCGCGCCATTGATGGTGTAGGTGGTTGCGGCTAGCTTCAACGTTACCGAGTCATACAGGATGAAGCCTGGCCCGGTGTAGGGCGAGGTGCGATCGTCAACCACCGCGCCCTGTACTGCGCCGCTGTTATAGGCGGCGTTAATGGCAGCCTGGATGGTGGCGTAGCGGCTCACCAGGAATTCCACACCAGGAATGCTCTGGAAGGTAAGCGTGGTGGCGTTGATGGTGTTGGGTGTGGTATTACCGATGGGCGGAGGCGAACTAAAGTTAGCGGTACTGCACGGACCCCAGGTCATGGGTGTGGTCCCGCCACCGCCGGAGACCAGGCATTGACCCGAGCTTCCGGGTGCAGTTGGCAGCGTCATGGAATAGGCAGTGAAGGGAGTGGAAGGCGCTGCCAGGGTGACGCTATTGTTTGCGTCGGTGGGAGAAAACCACTGCACGCCGTATTGACTAAAGCCGACGACACCTACCTGATTCACGCTCCATTGATAGCCTGCTGGTGTAGGGACGTTATAAAACAGGGTGCCGTTGACCCCGATTGCCTCGTCCACGTAGTGGTTGCCGGAGTCGAGCGAGGAAAGGCCGATATATTTTCTATTCTTGACGACTAGGTTGGCAGACACCGCCGCGTTGGATATCCCGCTCTGATAGGGGGTGCCGCGGTCGTCGTCAACCAGCATTGTGTCAATGACTGTATAGCCGGAATTGATATCCATAGCGAGAGCGAAGGTGGTGGGATCGCCACTCACACCACCGTCCTGAGCTACAAGATTGTTGATGGTGGTCTCGGCGGAGCTGATGAGCGACAAGCAGTTGCCATAGGAGCGCAAGCAATTCAGAAAGCCAAGTTCTGTGAAGTATGCGTTTTGCAGCTCGACTCCACCCAACTCTACTTGTGGACTCGCGGTATAGGCCCCGCCTTCCCACTGCGTATCCTTAATGGAATTGACGGAGGCGTACTTGAGATGGATGCCGTGGGCTGGGGTTGAGGGCACTTCCGACTGGCGTACCTTAGCGCCCAGGATCGAGCTTCCAATGGAGTATCGCGAAGGTGAACCTTCAATCAGGATATTGTCCCAGTCTCCGGCGTGATTGCCATAATTGCTCTGCGAGATGTTGGGCGAATTGATATTGGTGCCGCCCTGGACGAAAACTTCCGCCAGACCAAAACCATAGGCATTGAGAGTGCCAACATTAACCCAGCGCACCGAACCATCGGTGCTCACTACACAACCAATGGTCTGACAG
This sequence comes from uncultured Acidobacteriaceae bacterium, assembly GCA_963709045.1. Taxonomy (GTDB): domain Bacteria; phylum Acidobacteriota; class Terriglobia; order Terriglobales; family Acidobacteriaceae; genus Bog-257. The sequence continues at coordinate 755,922 of CAVPUX010000002.1, forward strand.
AAGGACGGGCGGCTGGTGCCACTGGTTCCAACATGCTGGGTATAGAAAGCATAGTTGCCAGGATTGTTGGAGGTGGGAATGACAATTTTAGACTCGACATAGGTAGCAGAAGCGACCCAGTCTCCACCCTGATTGCCGTCAAGGTGCATACCGTGAAGTCCGTTGCGGTAAGCGGTGGGGCCGTCGAAAGCGAAGCCCCCTGCCATCACATGCCAGCCATCTGCGCTATTGCCGTTGGCCTGCGACATGCCGGAGACGTGGCCGTCATAGCCCAGAACGAAACCGTCACCAGCACTCTGGTCGGCGATGGTGTTCTGGATGTCGTCCTGTCCGGCCAGCGCAAGGATGTCGGCTGCGGTGAAGTTGGTGGCATGGACACCGTGAATCTTCATGGTGTAGCTGGTCGGGGCAAAGATTCCGAAGGTACCTTGAGCGTTTCCTTGAAGCTCGCAGCCGATGACGCTGGTGCCATCGGCGGGGTGCAGAGTGCCAGAGGTAACCGGGTCCCTCGTGTTGGAAATGAGTGGGTACGCACCGCCCGACTTTAAGACGGTTGCCGATGTCTGAAGAACGCTGGAGGTGGAACATTCAATCACGACGTTAGGGGCAGTAACGTTGATTCCGGGATTTCCCCCGAGGGTCCAAGTGCCGGGACCAAACAGGAGCTTGACCGGAACGCTGGCATTGATCGTTGCGGTACAGACCTGTCCGGGGGCGAAGCCGCGCGCATCAATGGTGCCGCCAGCGGCGAGCGTGGCGATGGCGGCGTTGATCTTGGCACAGGCATCCGCGCCGGGAAAGGTTGCTGCGTTGGGGATGCCGTTCAAGGTAGTAAACGTGGCTGAGTTGGGAGTCACATTGCCGATGGGCGGAGGCGAAGCCAGGTTACCGCCGGCATTGGCATCGACGTAGGCCTTGTTGGCTACGTCGGTGGGATTCTGCGGCGTAGGGACCGCGGGAGAGCTGGCGAAGGTCTTGGCGCCGGTAATGGTCTGGGTGGAAGCCAAGGCAACGTAAGTGGAGTCGGCAAAATCGCGCGTGAGAAATTGCGCCGCCTGATTGGCCGGAACCAGTTTGCTGCGAATGGCGCCGATGGTAGTAGTTGGTGCGTTGGGCACGACCCAATATTCGGAGTCGGTGGTGCCATCATTAAGCTTGAACACGGCGCGATAGTAGGTGCCCATAGGACTGGCGCCGGTATTGGGCGCGAGATTGGCATTGAAGCCGCCGCTGGCGTCCAAAGTGACGGTGAGCGAGCCGGGAGCTACCGCCTGTCCCGCAGCGGTGGTGAAAGCCGGCCAGGTAATCAGCGCGGTGCCCTGCGCGGGTGAACCGTCGGCCCGATAGACGGTGTCGCTGATCTGACACAATGTGGGAGTCGAGCTGGTCCGAGTTTTGGTTGATGCGACGTTGGCGGCGGCGGACAGGGCCAGGGCAAGAGCCAGGAAAATGAGGACAGTAAAAAACCGCCCGATCAGGCGGTTGATGGTCGGCATAAGGAATGCCTCTCTACTGCCGGCAAAGCCGGCGGAAATTAGTGAAATGTTGTATCCCACAAAGTGGGAGTTAGTTACCTCGTTGCAGGAAAGGACGCGAAATATCGATAGGATCGGAGGGTTCCTCACGATGCGACTCCGAGGCCTGGTAGCTACGCATAAACTCTTCGACGCTTTGCACGTAGACATCGGCAAAGTCAACGACGCGGCGGCGGCCCTGAATCATGTCCATGGCCTCGTCGAGCCCGAAGCCCAGGGCGCGCAGCACCGCTAGTGTCATCATGGGAGCACGGTGCACGCCGGCGGCACAATGGATGAAGACCTTGTTGTCGGCATCGTCCAGGGCTTCCAGAGCGAAATCCACGCCGCGCTGCAAGAGCGCCGCAGGCTTGGGCTTGAAGTCATCGTCGGTGGGATTCCACAGCACCTTTACGCCGTAAGGCTTGGCCAGCGCAGTGTCATCCCACTCGATCTGCATGTCCACGATGTGAGTGACGCCGGCACGCACCACTTCGATCATCTTGTCATCGGTCCAGATGCCGCCGCCGACGGCGATGCGGTCGGTCACCCACGTCATATCCATGCGTCAGTCTGCTCCTCTGCGGAGCCAGCCGCCGCAGCGGGAACTCCACTTGCCATTCTACAAGGTGTGGTGAGGAATGATCCCGCGGGGCTGAACCGAGTCACGCGGGGGCTATTAGTTTGCTAAAAAACAGATCCTTCACCGACTAGAGTGGCTGCGGAAAAATTCGACGATGCTCGGTTTGAAGGGGCGCACCTTCAGGGGCGCCGTTGTAAATCCTTTATTTCATTCCGCAGTGGCTCCTTGTAATTCGTCTATTCATTCCCAGGGCTTTAGAGTCTGTGTGAGAACAAGAGTTTTGGTTTGCGTGTGGAACGGATCGAGCGAAAATCGAGCCCGAAGGGCGGAATAATGATAGCCCAGCACGTAGCCGAAGGCGGAGTGCTGGGTGAAGTGGGACGTAGATCCGAGTCCCGTCAGGGACGGCACAGTTCTCACACAGACTCTTTAGCCTCGAGAAATCTGCTGTCTCTTTCCCCGGCGTGATTTTTTCCGCAGCCTGGAGTGCTAAATGATCTAAAGCCGGTTCGCGAATGTCAAAAAAAGATGCCCGGTATCATTACGCGGCGACGTCTGGTTCGGGCTCTTCGTCAGACAAAGGGTCGAGCCCGAGGGTCTGAAGAAAGGCCTCGATCCTATTGACTGGAGGCGCCGGCTTCTCCGGTGACTCGGCGGGCCCGGCTCCATCCAATAATGGCGCCGCAGACGGAAGGCCGGGGGCGGTGGCGTTTTCCTCAAGCGGAGGCACAGCATAGATGCCGGCAAAGTCGAAGAGAGCGCGGGCCGCTAGATAACTGCCCGATTCCGCCAGGCGGATGATGGCGGCGTTGATGTCGGGCAGGTGCCGCCAGATCTGCAACTTGGCGCGTTCCACCGCCTGTTGGCGGGCCTTCAGGTTAGCGAAGGCCCCGCCGTGGTGACGGGCCTTTTTAAGCGCACTCTTCGAAGATAAGGGGCTGGCCTTCTTTTTGCGCAGGCGGCTGGGCTTCGCAGACGGGCGTTTGCGATTAGCGACGGCGCTCCGCGGCACTGCTACCGGCCTCTTGCCGGACGGTGGCACACTGGTTTTGAGTGGCATGTGAAGTTTCCTCCCGAAGAGAGTTAGAGTGGCGGCAAGTAAGTAATAAGGCCTGAGAATGCATCGTTCGATGCTGGTACGAGACGTACATCTGGTGGGTGGAGTAGGACATTCAAGCCCTGCAACTTGAGAAACGCCGAGCAGGAACCCTTCAGGCAGTGAGATACATGCTTTCCGCTGGTCGAATCATATGAAGTTTCATACCGGGGATGAAGTATCGCAAACCACCGAGGTCCTCGCGGGTGACTCAAGTTGGAGGCGCACCGGCCTCCTCCACCCAAACTGGCCCCAAGAAAACGAAAACCCAGCCTAAGCTGGGTGTTGTGTCCGAAAGCCTCCGGGCATTCCAAAATGAAACGGCCAGAAGCACAAAACCCAGCTCTTGGCTGGGCGGTGGGAAGACCTACGTGATCAATTCCCAATCTTTAATTCTAGTTTCACTATAGCACATTTTAGACCGGTTTGGACGCGTTTTTGGCAATTTATTTCGGCTTTGTTTTCAGTAGGTTATGCTCGATTGTTGTGTTTTGCCATATTGACATGTAAGAACTGCTCGCCAAAATGCAGTCGTGGTATCACGACGACTAGAAAATGGACCAATTCGGAACAGCTCTAAATCGGGAGCCACTGCCTCTCCATCGAGAGTTGACGGAGGCGAGAGGCTTTATGGCCTCAGCCAAAAAATCAGGACCTCGAGCGCTGCATTCTGTGTCGTAGCTCGTGTCGCCGATCATTTTCCGCAAGTCCTGCCGGGCGCGCTCCCGCGCGTATGCTGCCGCCGGAACTCCAGCACCTGCGGTTCAATCTCCGCTGGCGTCTACCATTTGCGGGCGTGATTTGACCTCGGTGTAAGCATGTGCGCGGTCTGCAAAATTATCCGCCCAGTCTGTGCCCTGTGTCAGCCGTGGGCGTCAGAGACTGTGTCGAAATCCGCGCGGGGTTGCGAGAGTGGAGTGAAGCGGTTAAGAATCAGCCCCGAATGGTGCGAAAGAGCTTAGCCCAGCGCTTCAGAGTCTGTGTGAGAACAAGAGTTTTGGTTTGCGCGTGGAACGGATCGAGCGAAAATCGAGCCCGAAGGGCGGAATAATGATAGCCCAGCACGTAGCCGAAGGCGGAGTGCTGGGTGAAGTGGGAAGTAGATCCGAGTCCCGTCAGGGACGGCACAGGTTCTCACACAGACTCTTCAGCGCTGGGTAGCGTGTGAAACAAGACCGAGTCCCGGGACGGCAGAGGTTGCGACACAGTCCGTCAGCCCGCAGCTGCAGACGCAGAAAACATTCGAGCCGCAGAGCGGCGACGCCCGATTTTATTCGCTTTCGTCGGCGTGGGCGCGGAGACTCCGTACCGGATCGTGCAGCTCCAAGGCGGCTACGCCTTCCTCGTCAGTACGTCCAACCTGGAAGATTATTGCTCGCTCAGGCTTTTCCCAGCAGCCCCCTAGAATTGCCTCCCGCCGCGGCGGAATCCACGCCAAGTAACAGGTGGAATCATGTTTAACCTCAATATCGCCAAAATAGTCCCGAGGTAGCTCAGTCCCGTATGGCATCGCCACCACCGCTGGCCCAGTAATCGCCACCTCCACCCGAGACTTGATTGCAATGCTGAAAATTGCGGCCCGCTCATCCTCAAATAGCTGCTCCAGGTTCGTCTCGTCAAACAGCTGCGCGACTTCCGCCTCTTGCGCGATGAGCTTGGGATCGGGGCCACGCAGCAGGCTGCCACTCCCTGGCAGCAATTCCACCACGACATTCCGAAACGGCGTGTCGCTGAGATTCTCGACCACGTGCACCATCCCCGCCTCCAACAACTCGCACTCGCCGTCGTGATAACTCAGCTGCTTCGGCTCTTCATCATGCGCCGCGCTAACGATTTCTCCATCGCCCACTACGTAGAGCAAGTAGTCGTGAGGATGACGATGGCAGAGCGTGCGATCACGTGGCGCGATCTCGACTGCGAACGCGCGCACAAATTCATTCTCAATTACGAGATGGTGCCGCGGCTCCTGCTCGATGGGGACGACGTGCTCACACGAGTAACGCCTCTCGTCCACAGCTAGTCCTTCGTGGGCGCGGGCGCGGACGCCGGCTTGAACTCCATCACGATCAGGCGTATGTCCTGGTCGCCAACATTGGTCAGGCCGTGATCGGGATGCCCGCCGTGAAACATCATTTCGCCAGCTTTGCCATTGAAGTCCATGCCTCCGCTTCCAGCCGGTCCGGAATGCACCTGCATGTCGGTCAGCAGGATGACGAGGTGGGGGAATGACTCTTCGTTCGACACCGTCTGCTTGGGTTTGATGGTCGCTTCCGAGATGCGGAAGCTGTCGCCATAGCCGATCAACTTCGATTCGGCCGTCAGCGGCGTCCAATCCTTGGCCCGCGGATCATCGGCGCACTTGTTCACACACACCGGACCATGATTCTGCAGCAGTTCGATCGTCGCGTTATGAAACGGCGTGTCCGCCATGTTCGTAACTGCGTGGACAACTCCGGCCGGCGTGTAGCGAACATCGCCATCCTCCAGAACAACATGCTTGACCGTGCCATCGGGCGCGTAAACATCGATCACCGTATGGCCGAGCGCGACCGCGACATAGTCATAGCCGTGATGGTGCATTAGCGTGGACTTTTGCGGTGCGATCGTTACGTAGTACGCGCGAAAATATTCATTCTCAATTTTCAGTTGATGGGTGGCGTCGGCGGGAATCTCAACCGTGGGGCCGAACTTCGACTTCGAATCCTGAGCCAGTCCAAAGCTGACTAGCACACAGAGCATGCATAACGAGGCGTGAATCTTCATGCCGGAAAGAGTAGCCATGCGACGAAGTCAGCGCAAGGGAGAAGTGCAGGCCTTGGTTAACTGACTTCGCGGGGTTGGCGCGCGACATGCGCGAATCTGGCCTTGGCGACGATTTCGCTCCCACAACCTGACACGGAGCTCGCAGACCAAGCAAGCGCGTCCAGTGGCGACCACCGAGGTGGTAACCCTGAAACACTTTATGGCCCTATAGGTGGCCAGAATCTGTCAGCACTATTTTGCAATTGTTTTCTGCGGCGACTGCGAACATAATTCACGAGCTGATTCCAGACACAACCTGGCAAAGAGGCTCCTGGTTGGCAAACCTATCGTCATCCGGGAGAATGCGTCGAGCTTTGGTTTCCTAAGGCCTCTGGGGTCCAGCATTCCTAAGATTTTTAGGTGGTTTGAGGTCAGCAGTAAGCAAGACAGCTGAACCAGAGATTCGTGTGCCTGACACGCCACAGCATTTTTTCGATACAACGCCGGACTTAAATCAAACTGCGGAGGACGATATTGATGAGTAGGAAGCTGTGGAGAGTTTTTGCAGGGCTTTGCGCGCTGACGATGGCTGTTGTTTTGGCTGCGCCGGCAGTCGCGCAGATGGCAGAGGTGAAAGAGAAACCGCCGATGTACTCGTACGTCGGATTTTGGAACATTCCCCGCGCGCAGTGGGGAGAAATGGAAAAATCAAGAGCCGTCGACCAGCCGGTACTGGACAAAGCCATGTCGAGCGGGACGATTGTGGCTTACGGCGACGACATGAATCTGGTGCACCAGCCCGATGCTCCGACTCACGATGATTGGTGGTCGGCTATGTCCATGGCCGGGTTGCTCAACGTGTTGGATCAGTTCTACAAGAACGGCAGTTCCACTTCTACCGTGTTGGAAACTGCCACCAAGCATTCGGACGGCATTTTCGTCAGCCGGTATTACAACTGGCATGCTGGTTCGTGGAAGGGCGCGTACACCCACGGGTCCTACTACAAATTAAAGGCGGACGCGCCAGACGACGCGGTGGCGATGCTCAGCAAGAATCTGATCGTGCCGCTGATGGAGAAAATGCTCGCCGACGGGACGATTCATGAGTACGAAGTTGACACCGAAGCAATCCACACCGAAGCACCTGACAGCTTTTGGGTCTTTTACATCGCGGCCAACGCAGATGGCCTGGACAAGGTCAATGCGGCGCTGCGGGAGAGAATGAAGTCGAACCCGCTGGGCGGTCCGGCATTTGGTTCCATGACAGACTCCAGCGCGCACCGCGACTATCTAAGTCTCACCAACGCTACCTACAAATAATTGTTTCCCTGTTTTGCTGGTTCGTGAGCGGCGTCGATGCGTTGCGCCCCTCACGAGCCGTTCTTTTTGGTCAGTTCGTCGTTGCGATCAGCGGTTATCGACAGTAATCGCTCGATCATCTTAGCCTGCGAGGTCCTGCTGATGTCGACTGCATCCGTGACCGTCCAACGCGTCTCCTGGATGAAACCAAAGTATCTGGCGTTCGCCGTGGTTGGGCTCATGGTGGCTTATGTGCTTCGCCATAACGAAAGTTTTCTCGTGAACCCGAAGGACCCGGTGTGGCAGCACTACCAGCCATTCAAGTGGTGGCTGTTGCCGCATGGCTTGGCCGGAGCCTGCGCGCTCTTGCTGGGGCCCATGCAGTTCTCCGACGCTCTCCGCCGGCGCTATGCCAAGCTTCATCGCGTCGCGGGAAGGATTTACGTCGCGGGGGCGTTGATCGCCGCACCACTCGGGATTTACATCCAGCATTTCCAGGAGCGATTCGGGGCTCCGCGATCTTTCAGCATGGCCGCCGCGTCGCACGGCACGCTGTGGATGGTAACTACCGCGATCGCGTTTGCCTTCATCCTCAAGGGAAAAGTTCAGCAACACCGTCAGTGGATGACCCGCAGCTTTGTCGTGGGGCCGATGGTGTTTCTGGGAGTGCGCGTGATTCTAGGCGTGACCGGCTTGGAAAACCGCGGTCCGGCGGCCGTCGAAACCGTGGTGTGGGTTTGTCTGGCCTCGGCAATCCTGCTGGCAGACATCATACTGCAGTGGGAAGAATTGTCGCGTACCCGTCCCACGAGAGCGAAGGCGGTGGCGGCGGCGCGGTGATACACTATCGTTGACCTCGAAACCCTTCCGGTTCGCACGAATCGGACTCACCGCCCAGTCGGGACGTGGCTCAGCCTGGTAGAGCACTCGCTTGGGGTGCGAGGGGTCGGCAGTTCAAATCTGCCCGTCCCGACCAACTTCTAGCCAGCTTCGGTCGTCAGCTTTCAGCTACCACAGATCCGCCCACCGCGCCCGCAACAGCGGCGGACAAGGGTGGGGCACCTGTGATCTGGATGTGGACTGCAATTCCGGTGGACAAGGAGTGGCCAGCCGCCGCTCGATTCTCTCAGTTCGAACTATCGTTCCCACCGGCTTCCTTCACAATCCGAGTATCGCGTGCGTGACTGCCTGCCACCACGCGGGATTGGCGCGCCACAGATACACGGTAATGGTCTGGCCGACAACCAGCGCGGGCAGCGCATAGAGATACACCTTGTGAACGCGGCCATCTACCACCAGATCGCGCACTACTCCGGCCACGATCAGAAGATCCAGGCCGCCATAGAAGATGCTGTGGTTGAACCAGAAATCGAATCGGCCAATGGCCGCATCCATCAGTTCGCAAGTCGCAATGAACACGAGGCGCCGATGGTAGTCTGGCTTCTTTCTCCACAGAATCGCCAGCGCGATGCACGTGCCGAACACCAGCATGTCCCAGAAGGGAATCGATAGAAAAGAAGCTACGTCGCGCTGATGCAGCACCACCATATCGAAGCGGGTCATGACCACCGCGACCGTAAGGCCCAGTCCCACCATGACCGTGGCTAGCCCAGCTCCAAACCAGCCGAGGGTGCGATGAACGCTCACCTTGCGCACCCGTACCAGGGCCGACTGCGCGATGAAGAACAGCACCCAGGTTGCGAATGCGGCGCCGTGCATCCAGAGGAGCAACGGCCTCGCCGGTCTGGCATGGAACAGACTGGCATCGACCGTGCGGCTGAAGCCCCACACCACCAGTCCGGCCATTACCAGCGACATGCACAGATAGAAGTAGCGGCCCAAAAACCTTTTGAGCTGCGTCGTCGCGCTGGTCTGTTTTTCAATACGAGCAGCAGCGAACCCCACGTTGCCAACGGCCATGAACATTCACCTCGAATCACCCACGCATGCGGTCTCGCAGCGCGAGGATTTCCTGTCAGCGGCACTCACACGGAAACACTCTTTGGGAACCCTGGGGGAAGACGGTTGCAATACCTTAGCCGCAGTTGCCCCGGCAATGCAACTTAAAAACTTCCCCTTGAGCGATTCCCTAAGAATCGTCTCCGGGTCCGCCAGGCGACCCGCACTCTTTCCACAGCTTTTCCCAATTCCAGAGCCCGGACGTCACCCCGATCGGCAACGGGTATCCGAGCTGATGCGCGAGCATACACACCTGTCCGCGATGATGGGCTTCGTGAGAAAGCATGTAGCACAGCATTTCCGGGCCAACCGGCCAAGGCTGGGCCCAGCCGTCTCTGCGAAACTTCTTGACGCGACTTCCGCCACCGCCGAGCGCTTCCGCCAGCATCTCCGCGCAGCCAGCGGCGCTCTCGGCCAAACCCGCACGGGCTTGCTGTGGTGTGCAGTGCGCGCGGTTGAGTTGTGATGGAACCTTCAGGTGTGGAGCTGTAAGCCTGATCCACTTGGTGCGGACGTTGTGCACATGCGTAAAGATCGCTACGATGGGGCGGACGTTGCCGGGCGGTTTGGCCGTCCAGGCGGCAGGGTCAAGATGTTCGATAAGAACCTGGTTCATGCGATCATTGGCGGCAAAGATCTGGACTGCGGCCCGGCCGAGTTGAGTGTGAACCTTGGGTTGACGCTTGGTCACGGCTCCTACTCCTCGACCTGATAATACTTCCGGCCGTCGCCATGCGGAAGTAATCCACTTCATTCGTCAGGGACCCGCCCGCCCCTCAGCTATCGCCTGTGTGCCCTCACTTTTTGGTGTCCGAACACGACGAGAATCTCGGCTGTTGTCAAATCCCGAAACCAGTTTGGAACTTTCCGCCAGGTACCGCCGTATATCTGCCTGGACAGCACCGCGAGGCGCGTGCAATCGGGACGTTCGCGAAATGGGACAGACTCTCCGTGATTCGTCCTCCGTCGAAGCAGCAGGGTTTCTATGCAATTCAAAATTCCAGAGGCGACGCAGATTCTCCGGCGCACGCCGGCGACAATCACCACAATGATCACCGGAGTTCCCGAAGGCTGGCTTAAGGCCACCGAAGGCGCCGGCACGTGGAGCTGTTATGACATCGTCGGCCACCTGATCTATGGGGAGCTGACCGACTGGATCCCGAGAGTGCGTATCATTCTGGAGCATGGCGAAGCGCGCGCGTTTGAACCCTTCGATCGCTATGCGCAGTTTCGCGAAGACCAGACCCGCCCGATAAGCGCACTGCTGGACCAATTCGCATTTTTACGCGCCGAGAACCTGGCGGTCCTGGAAGGTTTGACGCTGACAAGCGATGACCTTTCGCGCACCGGCACACATCCTGAGCTGGGGACGGTTTCGTTAGGTCAACTGATCTCTTCCTGGGTGGTCCACGACCTCTCGCACATCTCTCAGATGGCGCGCGTTACCGCCAAACAATATGCGCACGAAGTAGGACCATGGCAAGCGTATATGTCGATCCTCAAGGCTTAGGAAGCTTATAGGCCTTCCCCACCGTCTCCGCGCGAAATAGTCTCTCGTCGATGCGATGCAGCCGCTTGATCATTGCCGGCGTCAGCAGCTTGTAGTGATGAATCTCCAGCAGGTAGTAAATGACGAACCAGATCGGCTCCTCCGTGGTCATCCATGCCTGGTCGTCGAAGCGGCCCAGATTGACCGGACGCGAAAACGTGCGGAGCGTGCGCTCACGCCGCATATTGAAATAGGTATCGAAGTAACTCATCGCCAGCTCGCGCAGGGATCGATACACCGGCTCACGATAACGGCAGCCCGCATAGTTCGACTTGGCCACCGCTCCCCAATGTCCCTTTACCTGGTAAATGGCGAGCACGTGATCAGTGTCATGTTGGGCTTCAAAGTCGATAATCAGCGGCGGATAACCGTTGGCGCGCAACGCAGCTGCGGCAAAGATCGCCCCTTCGAAGCAATGGGAAGTGTTTTCGCGCAACACTCGCCGCGGCGACCACGCAGTGTCCTCGAGGTGGTACGGCATGTCATCCAGGAAGCGCTGTATGCCGTAGGGATCTTTCAAGCTGCGCAGCTTGCGCAGTTCCGCGGGTGTGAAGCTGGGTTTGATGTTCATGGAATGATCAGCATTGCCGCCGGGACGCAGAGGGCGCGAAGATTAAAGACCAAAAAGCAAGAGCAGTGTAACGCATCTTGTTTGAGGTTGATTCCCTCGCCTGGATAGATAAGAACATCGGCTAGACCGCGCGATGGCAATCCCTGGCTTCGCGCGTCATGACAAAAGAAAACCTCAAACCAACGGCCACAGGTTAGAATGTGCCGAATCGATATCTATCGCGCTGATCAAAATTCCCGGATTGCAGTAACAGGAGCATTCACGCATGGCCGACCCACTGCTTATCGCACAGAGCGACGAACCGCAATACCTTTTGCCGGGCATGGCGAATCGCCACGGTCTGGTCGCGGGTGCGACCGGAACTGGCAAGACTGTAACGTTGCAGGTCATCGCCGAAAGTTTTAGCCGGATCGGTGTTCCGGTTTTCGCCGCCGACGTGAAAGGCGATCTGTCGGGAATCAGCCAGCCGGGCACGGACAATCCCAAGATTGCCGAGCGCGTGAAGAAGTTGAAGCTCACCGATTTTTCCTTCGCTGGCTGCCCGGTGACATTCTGGGACGTGTTCGGCGAGCAGGGACATCCGGTACGAGCGACCGTGTCGGAGATGGGCCCGGTGCTGTTCAGCCGATTGCTAAATCTGAATGACACCCAGGCTGGTGTATTGACGCTGGTCTTCAAGATCGCCGACGACAATGGCCTGCTACTGCTCGACTTCAAAGACCTGCAGGCCATGCTGCAACACGTTGGCGATAAGGCAAAGGATTTCCAAAGCCAGTACGGCAACATCTCGGCGGCAAGCATTGGAGCCATTCAACGCGGCCTGGTGGCCCTGCAACAGGAAGGTGGCGAGAAGTTCTTTGGCGAGCCAGCGTTGAATCTTGACGATCTGATGCAGACCGACTCCAACGGACACGGCGTGGTGAATATCCTGGCCGCCGATAAACTGATCCGCTCACCCAAACTTTATGCGACTTTCCTGTTGTGGCTTTTGACGGAACTGTTCGAACGCTTGCCAGAGGTTGGCGATCCTGACAGGCCGAAGCTCGTCTTCTTCTTCGACGAGGCCCACCTGCTATTTACAGATTTGCCGCCCGTCGTGGCCGATAAAGTGAAACAAATTGTTCGCCTGATTCGCTCCAAGGGGGTAGGTGTTTATTTCGTGACGCAGAATCCGGTGGATGTGCCCGAGGACATACTGGGCCAGCTCGGCAATCGAGTGCAGCACGCGCTGCGAGCGTTCACCCCGAAAGATCAAAAGGCAATTCGCGCCGCGGCGCAAACCTTCCGCACCAACCCTAAGCTCGACGTCGAGAAGACCATTACCGAACTCGAAGTGGGCGAGGCGCTGGTGTCGTTTCTCGACGAGAAAGGCACGCCGGGAATGGTGGAACGCTCTTTAATCTGTCCGCCGCGCAGCCAGATTGGCCCCATCACGGCGGAGCAGCGCCAGCAGCTCATCAAGACTTCGATTGTTGCCGGCGTGTATGAGAACGCCGTCGATCGTGAGTCCGCCTACGAGCGGCTGAAAGGACGGGCAGAGCAGCCCGCGCCCGCAGGCGCTGCGCAGGAGCAACCCTGGTATTCGAGTTTGCCGTCGCTGTCATCTCTCGGATTTCCCAGCGGCGGAGGCAGCGGCCGTCGCGGCGACAGCGTGATGGAAGCGGCAACCAAGAGCGCGGCGCGAGCCATCGGAAGTACGGTAGGCCGCCAGATTGTGCGGGGCGTGCTGGGTTCGTTGCTCGGCGGTAGCAAGCGGTAAAGGTAAGTCCGGACGAAAGAGCCGAGCCGGACTTTTCCCGAGTCCCGACCATTGATTTGTCATCCTGAGCGACGGGTAGTTATTAATTTGTCATCCTGAGCGACGAGCGCAGCGAGGAGTCGAAGGACCTCTATGCCTGCCGGTAATTTCACCCTCTTCCAGGAACCCGTCCCGCCCTAGCCAGAACATGGCTAGAAAAGGCCTCTACTCGGATTGGATTGACTTCGGTTTGTTCGACAGCTCTCAGGAATCGTTCGACCCGCCTTCTGCATCTTTTCTTTCTGGGTTCAGTTAGCGCTGGCTGCGGAGGCCGACCGCGACAGCCAAATTCTCGCGCAGGGAGCCGAGGATGGCAAGTACGACTGTCGCTGGTTCGCCGGGCATGACCGTCTCCCGCCCGACGTCCAGCCCATGGATGATCGCGGTCTCGGTGATGCTGGCGACCTTCATGGAAGTGCTGGACACTTCCATCGCGTCGGTCGCGCTCCCTTACATCGCCGGCAGCCTCTCGGCCACCAATGACGAAGCCACCTGGGTGCTCACCAGTTATCTGGTGGCCAACGCCGTAATCCTGCCCGCGAGTGCCTGGTTCTCGTTGCGCTTCGGCCGCAAACGCTTTCTCATAACGTGCATCGCGATCTTCACGGTGTCTTCCTTTGCCTGTGGCTCGGCGACGAGTCTGGGGATGATTTTGCTGGCGCGCGCGGTGCAAGGCGCCGGCGGCGGCGCGCTGCAACCTCTGTCGCAGGCCATTCTGCTGGAGAGCTTCCCGCCGGACAAGCGCGGCACGGCGCTGGCAGTGTTCGCGCTGGGAGTGGTGGTCGCACCCGTACTGGGTCCGACTCTCGGCGGGTATCTGACCGACGCCTACTCGTGGCGCTGGGCGTTCTACATCAACATTCCGATCGGCATCCTTGCGATCTTCATGATCATGCGCTTACATCGAGGACCCGCCGTACATCAAGAACGCCAAGCCCGGCCGGATCGACTGCTATTGGGCTGGGACTGCTGGCGGTGTGGCTGGGAGCGTTGCAGATCATCCTGGACAAAGGCCAGGAAGACGACTGGTTCGGGGCCAATTGGATTCGCTGGGCAACCGGGATTCTTGTGGTCGGCTTTGTCGCGTTCGTCGTTCGCGAGATGACGCACGACAAGCCGCTGGTAAACCTGCGCGTCTTTCGACACCGAAACTTTCTGCTCGGCTGTCTCCTTATCGCGATCTTCGGTGCTCTGCTTTATGGCCTGGTCACGCTGTTGCCCTTGTTCTATCAGGAGTTGCTGGGGTACACGGCGTTCGCGGCCGGATGGGCGGTGAGCCCGCGGGGCATCGGCGCCATTCTCGCGATGCCCGTCATTGGTGTCCTCACCAACAAGCTCGACAGTCGTTGGCTGATTGCTTGTGGCTTCGTCATGTTCGGTGTCAGTAGCTTGCGTTTCGGTCAGGCCGATCTGGCCATTTCGCAGTGGTCGTTTTTTTGGGCGATCATTCTCAGCGGCTTTGGCTCGGGCTCCATTTTTGTTCCGCTATCGGCGGTCGCGGTCACCGGACTGGCAAACGAGGAGATAGGCAATGCCAGCGGCCTGTACAATCTCTCGCGGAACGTTGGCGGGAGTATTGGCATTTCCATCGTGAACACCATCGTGACCCGTCACCAGCAGCTACATCAAAGCGAGTTGGTGCGCTCCGTGACTTCCACCAGCGTGCCGCTGCAGAATCAACTTCACGCCTTGCAGGCTTATCTGCACACGCAGGGTTATAGCGCGGCCGATTCGATGCGCAAGGCCTATGCTCTAATCGGTGAGATGGTTGCGGGTCAGGCGCTGCTGTGGTCGTACGTGGATGACTTCCGGTACATGGCGTTGGTGTCGTTCGCGTGCATTCCGATTGTCTTCATCCTGAAGAAGGCCGTGCCGCGCAAGGGCGCGCCGAGCATAGGCCACTGAGCTGAAGCCACACCAACCAACCGCAGATTTCGCGGATTCTTTTTCTCGTCTGAAGAAATGCCCGGCCTATCGAACAGAAAAGGGTTTCAGCCTTGAACGAGCTGAAACCCCTTTGTTGCAGCGGAGGAAGCTTACCGAAGCGCGGCTTCCGTACGAGCGGTGAGTGCGCCTCGGGGAAAATGGTGGAACACAGTTACGGCTCGATTACTAGATAGCCTCCAGGTTAGCGTGTGGCTTTCTTCGGGGGAGAAGAAGACTTCTTGCGATACTCAAGACCACCGTCATGCATACCAACCTTGTAGCCTTCCTTCCATCCCTCCCACCACGTTGGCGACTTCCGGTTTCCGCCGTTGCCGTTTGAACTCGCGGCTGACAATTTCACATGTCTGCGTATGTGGTTTGGCAGCCCTGACTTGGCAAAGACCTCGCCACACACCGGGCAGGGCACGCCGGCGAATCTACCTGCAAGCGGTTTTTCATCGGCAATCACCACTTCGCCCCTTTTGAGGAATCGATCGGCCAAGGCGCGCGCATGTCGCCCAAAATGTAACTCGCCCAAGCCAAC
The DNA here is from genome assembly GCA_963709045.1 of uncultured Acidobacteriaceae bacterium. Lineage (GTDB taxonomy): Bacteria > Acidobacteriota > Terriglobia > Terriglobales > Acidobacteriaceae > Bog-257. Next base: position 771,503 of record CAVPUX010000002.1, read on the forward strand.
TACTACCACAGTCGTAATAAGAAAATGGTATGTGAATTGAGATGTGCGAGATTCCCGCGCCGGAATGGTCGTCACGCTCTTAAGCGAGAGGGGCAGTATGCGGACAATTTGGCAGAAAGTCCGTTAGCTCTGGTGGATGATCTTGCCATTCACGATGGTCGCAACGACCTTCCCAGTGAAACTCCATCCGTCGTAGGGCGTGTTCTTCGATTTGGATTTTGATTGCGAGGCGTCGAAGGTCCACTTCTTCTTGGGATCGAAGATGGTGACATCCGCGTGCGAGCCTGGCGCAAGACTGCCGCGTCCCACAAGGTTGAAAACCCTGGCAGGACTTGACGACAGCAACTCGATGATCCGCCTCAGTGGCAGCCTGAAGTGCTGATGCAACACGGTGACCGCGATGGCAAGAGCTGTCTCCAGGCCAGTGATGCCGAAGGCAGCGCGCTCGAACTCCACTTGCTTCTCATGGAAGGCATGGGGTGCGTGGTCGGTGGCAATTGCATCGATAGTGCCATCGGCAATGCCTTCGATCAGAGCGGCACGGTCCTCCACCGAGCGCAGTGGCGGATTCATCTTGTAATGCGTGTTGAACTCGCCGATGTTCTCATCTACTAGTGTGAAGTGGTGCGGCGTGACCTCGGCGGTCACCGGTAGTCCCGCCTTCTTGGCGCGGCGCACGGCTTCCAAAGCTTCGCGGGTGGAGAGATGCGCCACGTGCAGATGCCCCCTGGTCGCGCTGGTCAGCGCGATATCGCGTTCCACGATGCTGAACTCGGCAGCGTTGGGCATACCATGCACACCGAGGCGGAACGAGGTTGCGCCCAGGTTCATGGAGCAGCCAGCCGTCATGCGCGTGTCCTCGGCATGTTGTACGACGGGAATATTGAGTTTGGCGGCGGCACTCAGCGCATTGCGCATAAGGCGATCGTCGAGAATCGGCTTGCCGTCGTCGGTCACAGCAACCGCACCGGCTTTCTGCAATGCGGCAAAATCGGTAAGCGTTTCTCCCAGGCTGCCGACTGTCGCCGCAGCGATGGGGAAGACGTTGACCAGAGCACCGCGTTCTGGAGCCTGCATCCAGCGGGTGATCTCCGCCGAGTCATTTACCGGTACTGTGTTCGGCATCGCGCAGACGGAGGTGAATCCGCCGGCCGCGGCCGCGGCAGTTCCGGTGGCAATGGTCTCTTTGTGGGGCTGTCCGGGCTCGCGCAGATGGACATGCAGATCGATAAAGCCAGGAGCGACCATGCACCCTTTCGCGTTGAAAATACCCTTGCCTTGGCCACGAAGCTTGCCTGGCGCCGCCACGTCAGCCACGCGGCCATCGCGCAGGAGAACATCCATCTCCTGATCGATGCCGCTCGCCGGATCGACGACGTGTCCGCGTGAGATCAATAATGCGTCCATGGGTTTCATTAGCGCGCCGCCCCGAGCAGCATGGCCAGAATCGCCATGCGCGTTTTCACTCCATTGCGGACCTGTTCGTGAATACACGACTGTGGGCCATCCGCCACTTCGTCGGTCAACTCCATGCCGCGAATCACCGGCCCCGGATGCATGAGCAGCGCATCCGGCTTTGCCAGCTTCAGGCGTTGCGGCGTGATCTGGTAGTTGGCGATGTAGTCGTCAACGCTGAGATGCTTGCCCGCGAGCCGCTCCTTTTGTACCCGCAACGCCATCACCACGTCGGCGCCTTGCAGTGCGGCATTCAGGTCGTGACAGGCGGTGACTCCCGGTGCGAGAGTGGACGCAATTGGCGGCACGAAGTCGGGCGGACCGCAAAACACGATGTCTGCGTCGAAGCGAGACAGCAACGCGGCGTTGGAGCGCGCCACCCGGCTGTGATAAACGTCGCCCACAATCACCACGCGCAATCCTTTCAGCCGCTTCTTGTGATTGGTAATAGTCAGGGCATCTAGCAGCGCTTGTGAAGGGTGCTGATGCATGCCATCGCCCGCATTGATGATGGGGAGTTGCACGTAGCGCGCCAGCAGATAAGGGGCGCCGCTGTTGGCATGCCGCATGACGATGGCATCAGCGCCCAGGTTTGCCACTGTCCAACCTGTATCAATGAGCGATTCGCCCTTCTCGATACTGGAAGAAACCGGAGTCACGAGCGTGGTGGCAGCGCCCAGGGTCTTGGCGGCGAACTCGAATGAGGTGCGGGTGCGTGTGGATGATTCGTAGAATAGCAACGCCACGCGTTTGCCGCGCAACAACTGTGACGAACGGCCGGGGTCCATGCGCCGAGCCAGCGCCAAAATCGCTTCAATTTGTGCCGTGGTAAGTTGTTCGATGCCCAACAGGGAACGCATTTGCGGCTTCATTGGCCCTCGTCCATACGCTCCATCAACAGCACTTTGTCAGAGCTGTCCGTCTCTCGCAATTTCACTTCGATAATTTCCTTATTGGTGGTCTGGATGGTGCGGCCCACGAAGGCTGCCTCGATCGGCAACTCCCGATGGCCGCGGTCAATCAAGACGCAAAGCTGAATGCGGCGTGGCCGCCCGTGATCGAACAGTGCATCCAGCGCCGCGCGAGCCGTTCGTCCGGTGTAGAGAACATCGTCAACCATGATGATGTTCTTGTCCTGGATGTCGAACTCCATGGTGCTCTTCCTCACCTCAGGCCTATGTCCAACCGTGGAAAGGTCGTCGCGATAAAGCGTAATGTCCAAACTGCCGACCGGCACTTCGATTTTTTCGATGCGTCCCAGAATCTTTGCCAGCCGCTGCGCCAGCGGCACTCCGCGTCGCATGATGCCCACCAAGCCGAGATTGGCGACGCCATTATTTTTTTCGACAATCTCGTGCGCCAGCCGAACCAGGGTGCGTTCGATTTCAGATGCCGATAGGATTTGCGATTTCTCGCGGAGGTTAGAGGACTGAATGGAGGCCTTGGTCATGCCGTTCGAATCATACGAAAGCCCACGCTGAGTAGCAACCACTTGGGTGATTTCATCTCGGTGTACGCAAGCGTGGGGCATGCCCGCTGCAGCGGGTGGCGGAAAAAGTCTGGGTGAACGCTTGGTGTGAGCCCCCTGCTTCAGCAGGGGGGAAGCTGGACTTCAGTCCAGCGGAAAAGCGTTCGATCTCACAGCGGGCTTTCAGCCCTGGCTTTTTCGATCCCGCGGCGCTAAAGCGCGCGATCAAAGCCAACTTCTTTCCGGAGCGCTGAAGCGCTCCTTCCCCCGCATAAATGCGGGGCTCCCACCGGAAACTAAATTCCACCAGTTACGCTCTGACTTTTCCGCAAAAGTTTGAGGCGTATATGACCCGTGATGAAATGCCTTGGCCGACGGCTGCGAGTTTGCCCATCCGCAGCGATCATCGCAATTCCCGGCGACTGCCCGACACCGACGCGCCCAGCGCCCCGCCGGCAGCAGTGATGACGATGAACACAACGCCCAGCACGATCAACATCAGCACCACGAAGGTTGCGGCGCCTTGCGGACTGGACATCCAGTCCATGAAGTGTTGCACCATCGCCTGTGCCTTTGGGTCAGGGTTGTTGGCCATTTGCTTTTCCATCTGCTCCTGCATGGCCCGGCGGAAATCGGCCCTGGAACGAAAGACCACGAACGACAGCACCGTTACCACGGCGTTGACCATGAAGCCGAAGACGCCTGCCAGTGCGCCAATCCTCATCCCCATCCCCGGAGTAATCAAGACGCCCGGCAGGCGCCTGCGATACATCGAAACCGAGAGAACGCCCGCGCCCAGCATCCACAGGCAACAGCCGACGGAGACAAACGGTATCGCGGTGAGAATCGCAGCCCCAACTCCGGCGAGCAGAGCGCCCTTCCACGCCAAGTCCCATTGAATGACGCTAGCCTGGGGTGCATAAGGAGCACCGCCCTGCGTCCAGCCCGGTCCGGGAGCTACCGAATAGGTCCCCGGAGTGACTTCCCTTGGTGCGGCGGGGGGCGGCGGTGGCACCGCGGGCATATTCTCTTCAGGCGGGACTACGCGAATCTGCGGAGCGCCGCAGTGCGGGCAGAAGGTAGTGCCTTCGTCGATCGGAGTCTGGCAGCGATAGCAGGGATGTTCCACTAGCGGAAAGTTACAGGAGATGGGCAGTGCGCGCAACCGGGGCGGGCCGCGGTTCGCTCTTCGCTCTTCGCCATTTGCTCCATGACTCTTCCGGCCAGCTCTGACGCTTCTATTTGCCGCTGACAATAACCAAACAGCGAAAAGCGAATAGCGACTCTTCCTACAGCGTCCCCTCTTTACCATGGGTGCGGACCAGCACCGTGCCGAAGCGGGTTCCCGATCCATTGGGTTCGATGGAGACCAGGTGCTCGTCGTCGCCGGTGCCTGTCTTCAGTTCCCAGCCGTCGCCGTGCGTGCCCTTGCAACTCAGCTTTTGGTCTTCATCCCCGCCATGCTTTCCCATGTGAACATCGGAGCCACCGCTATGGCCATTACACACCAGCACGTCACCGTAGGACTTAAGTTTGTCCTGGTAGAAAGATTTGACCTTCTCTGGCGAGTCGTCGGTCTCGTACTCCGCGGCGATCACCTTCAGGCCAAATCCCGCTGCGCCCAGATCGATATTGGCGGAATGGCTGTCCCCGTTATCGGCAGGACGCAGGTGTGCGCCGGGGTAAACCGGAATACCGTTATCAGCCGGCTTGTCACTGGTGTTCACCTTCAGGTTGGCAAAGGGGGTTTGGATGTCGACCTTCTCGTTCTTCTTGTCCTTATCGTCCACATGGATGGAGCAGGCTGCCAGCAGCAGCGCCAAGCTCAACATGACGAGAGCGAATAATAACTTTATCGCGATCTTCCTCATTGTGGTCCTCCGCTGGAATCTTGCGCCGTGACTGTCAGTCCTGTGCCACGGGCGGCTATATTCGGGATGGTTACAGGCAAGTGGCCGGTCATCGGGATTTCGCCAAACATTGCCTTCACCGCACTCAACTCAGAAGCGTGACCGCTGGAGAAGGTGCAGATATAGGTTTGCACCTGGGGCAATTGCGTGGCGATGTAGGGACTACCCAGAGCCACCACAATCGTCTTCTCCGCTGCGTTTTGCAGCACCTGCTGCAGCAATGTCGCGGACGATTCCTGCACCGCTATGGCGTTGACGGCGGCGCCGTCCTGCGCGCGCACCACTTTGCCCGGCACAGGAAACTCGAACACCGCTGCGATCACCACCTGCGACTCCTGCACCGCACTCAACACTGGCTGTGTCATGCCGGCCGCGTCGCGCGGATCGATGTAATACACCCGCGCGTCTGGAATTCTTGCCCTGAGATCATGATCCAAAGTTCGACCCGAATCGGAGCGGCTATCGTCGGTGAAAATCAACAAGACAGTCTGGTTGCGTGTCTCCGCTAGTGGCTGATACGAATTCGGCAGGGAGTTGGTTCCCTTCGCAGTGGCCTTCAGCGGGAGGGTTCGATGGTTGTCGCGAACCAGCGTAACTGCCGCGTCGGCAACCTCTTGTGCCGTGTCCAGGCTCGCGGGCTTCGCCACGATCTGCGTCACCGCGTTGATGTCGACCAGCTTCGCTTTGTTCAGCCCAACCGAAGCCTTGGCGCGCAGAATTTTCAACACTGATTGGTCAATGCGCGATTCGGGAATCTCGCCGCTGCGGACCGCTCGTAGTAACCCGTTGTAGGCGCCGGCTAGATCGAACGGCAACAGCAGAATGTCATTGCCTGCCTTCACGGATTCGACCGCGGCGCGTCCATCGGCATCGGGTCCCGCCTGGGGAAATGATTGTCGCAGCGCACGCATGTCGAGTGCGTCGGTGATGACCAATCCGTGGAAGCCCATCTTCTCCTGCAAGAGTCCGGTGACGATCGCGGGCGAGATAGTTGCAACGTGATTGGGATTGGAGTCGAGTGCGGGGACAAGCACATGGGCCACCATCACGGCGTCAACTCCTGCCTGGATGGCGGCGCGGAACGGTGGCAACTCCACCGCGTCTAGGCGCGCCGCATCTCCTTTCACCACGGGCACGAATATATGGGAGTCGCTTTCGGTGTCGCCGTGGCCGGGGAAATGCTTGGCCGTCGTCATCATGCCGTACTCGCTGCGCGCCCGCGATGTAGGCGGCTGCCATTTCGCCGACCAGCTTGGGATCTTCGCCGAACGAGCGCGTGTTAATGATGGGGTTGTCAGGATTGGAATTCACGTCAGCGTCAGGAAACCAGTTCCACTGCACGCCAATGGCACGTGCCTCCTGCGCGGTGATGCGGGCGGCCTGGCGCGCAAAGTCTGCGTCGCCGGTAGCGCCGAACGCCATGGCTTGCGGAAAGTCGGTGGTCCCGTAGAGGCGCATGCCCAGGCCGTGCTCGAAGTCGGCACCAAAAATCAGCGGGAACTCGGAATCCTTCTGCAATTGGTTGGTGACCATGGCCGCCTCCAGCGGTTCATTCTTATAGAGAAGGCCATCCTCGAAGCTCACGGTGAGTGCGAACCCGCCGAGATGATACTTGCGCATGGTGTCGCGCAACGAGATGTAGTCCGGGCTGTTCACGTTGGTGAACTGCGCCAGCGCGCGGACCATGAACATCTGGCCGATCTTCTGCTCCAGCGACATTTTCTTCAGCGACTCGCGCGCCCATCTCTCGCCCTTCTTGTCGAGATGGACGGGCTCGGGAGTTTGAAAGCGTTCTTCGGCGTAGCTCATGGGTGACATACACAGCACAACCAGAAGTGCGGCCAGCAGGATCCGGCGATTCATGACGAAGTGAACATATCAGAAGTGCCGGACCGAGGGCCGGAGCGTATTTCGGGATGAAACTAGTTCGCCAGCCTCTCTCGCTACCTCGAGATCATCGCCGAAACCAGCGAGCCAAGTGACGTCAGGTTCGCGACGAAACCACGTCATCTGGCGTTTGGCATAGTTGCGATGGCCTTGCTGTGTCGCGACGAGCGCCTGCTCGCGCGTAAGCTCTCCCCGCAGGAATTGCGTCGCCTGCTTGTAGCCGAGAGATTCCAGCGGGGTAGCGTTTTTTGAGCCGCCGTATCTCTCCAGCAGAGATTTGGTTTCCTCGATCAGCCCGCTGTCGAACATCTGGCAGGCACGCTGATTAAGCCGGGCATACAGTGCCTCCCGCTCCGGATTCAGTCCGATGCGCAGGATGCGAAATCCGCGCAAGGGATCGCGGCCGCGTTCCATCCACAACTGGCTCATCGGTCCGCGCGCCGTCAGGCATACTTCCACGGCGCGAATAAGCTTAGGAGTGTCGTTGGCATGGATTTTCGCCGCGGCCGCCGGATCCAGACGCTGAAGCAACCTGTGCAGATAAGGCGAGCCACGTTCCTCGGCGCGCGCTCGTAAGCGAACACGTAACCCTTCTGAACGTTGCGGTCCGGGGAAGAGTCCATCCAACAGCGCGCGCAAATAAAGGCCGGTGCCCCCAACCACGATGGGGAGCCGCTGGCGACCCGCAATTTCTGCAATGACTGCTCTCGCCTGCCGCGCATACTCACCGGCGGTGAACGGCTCGTCAGGCTCAGCGACATCGAGAAGATGGTGCGGCACCAGCGCCCGTTGCTGCGGGGTTGGCTTGGCCGTTCCAATTTCGAAGTGACGATAGATGGCGACGGAATCGCAACTGACGATTTCTCCGGCGAAGCGTTGCGCGAGGGCGAGCGCGAGGGCCGACTTACCCGAGCCTGTTGGCCCCAGAATGACAACCAGGAGTGGCTCAGATTGAGTCGGCGGCGGCGTGCCCATTCAACGCGCGCCCCACGGAATGGTCCGGCCAAAACGGAAGAATGCCAGGGCAAGGATGAAGATTACCAGGACAATGAGGCCGAAAACTTTGGCGCGCTCACGCGAACGATAGCGAGCGATCCACGCGGCGTCGTGTGCGGGAGCGTCGGAGCGAGGCTCGGGTTGCCGGCCGGGGTTCACAGCCTCATTCTACGCGTGGCAACTATTCGATATCGCCTTTTTGCGGGTTGTAATAGAAGCGGAAACGCAGCGCCAAATATGGCGCGTGATATTCCGACGGCAAGGGAGCGAACGGATTCGACGCAGTGATTCCGCCCCAGGCCGCGCGGTCCAGCGACACATCGCCCGACTCTCCGGTGAGCTTCATGCCAGCGACTCGCCCGTCGGGCAGGATGGCAAACTCAATGGCGACTTTGCCGCGCTTCAGCAGGGGGGCGCGCGCTGCTTCCGGAATCAAGGTGTACCAATTTCTGCGCACGGCATCGACCACGCGAGACAGGTACGGCCCGAAGTCCACGCCCTGGGTATCGCTCAATACCTCGAGGTTGCCCAAAGTTCGCGCCCTGCCACCGGGACCTGCGCCGTAATCGCCGCCACCACCGCCGTACGAACCTCCACCGCGATGCTCGGCCACTGCGCGAGCGGCTTGCGCTGTGAGGTCGCCCGGCGACTTCATCATCTGCGCGAAGTCAATCTGCTTGCCACCTTGTTCCGGCACGGGCAGCTTCGGATTCGCCTGTGGGTTGGCCGGCTGCATCTGCGCCATCTGCTGTTGCGATGGGTTGGGTTGCTGGCTGCCTTGCGGCGTCATCTGCGCCGATTGTGAAGGAGGTGCGGAAGGCGCGGCTGATGGTCGCGGCGGGTTCGCGCGGCGCAATTCTTCCAGCGTCTTCTTGTCGAGCGACGGATGCGGGCTCATCGCGACGCGGTTCTTATCCGACAGCACGTTCGTCTTGGGTGGCACCTTGGGCGCTTTCTGCAAATCTGGCGGAAGATCCAGGTAGGTCATGTTCTGGTTCTTCATCAGGTCGGCAGTGGTGGCCAGATCGATGCCTTTGTAGCCGAAAATCTTCGGCGACATGGCAAGAAAGATCACCACCAACAAGTGCACAACGACGGAGATCCAGAAAGCCTCGCGCAGGCGCGAGCGCTCCAGCTCATCCTCTAACTGAAGCAGCAGATGTGGAGTGAGGTCCAGGCCGGGAGGGCCGTTATCAGCCCACAAGGCGAGTTGTTGTTCTTCCTTGCTGGGAAGCTCGGTCGGTTTCTCTGGCGGTATTAGGATTGAAGCCATCCGTGGATCAAGTCGCCCTGAGCTCAACCACTTAGACGCCCCTCGACCCTCCGGAAGTGCAAATACTTCCCCGGCGGCGGCGCAACCGTAGTAAACCCGGTAGCTTGGTGCAAGTTTCCTGTCTACTATTTTCGCACACAAGAAGCCTTAATGTAATTCGCCATCGGGCGCCTCCGCGTTCCACAAAAGGTACACTGTCTGCCATGAAGTCGGTGATCGTCGGCACTGCGGGCCATATTGACCACGGCAAGAGCGCGCTGGTTCGGGCTCTCACCGGAATTGATCCCGATCGCCTGGAGGAGGAGAAGCGCCGCGGCATTACTATCGATCTGGGCTTCGCCAATCTTGACTTGCAGAGTCCGACGGGAGAGCCTATCCGCATTGGCCTGGTTGATGTCCCCGGACACGAGCGCTTTGTGCGCAACATGCTGGCGGGCGTCGGCGGTATCGATCTGGTGCTGCTGGTGGTGGCCGCCGACGAATCGGTCAAGCCGCAGACCCGCGAGCACTTTGAAATCTGTCGCCTGCTTTCCGTGCCGCGGGGAATTACCGTCCTCACTAAATCAGACCTGGTCGATGCAGAAACCCTCGAAGTCGTGACCATGGAAGTGTCGGAATTCCTGGCGGGTTCATTCCTCGATCCCGCAACCTCGCCGATTATTCCCGTCAGCTCCAAGACGGGCGCCGGGCTTGACCAACTGAAGCGCGAACTGGCACGGCTGGCAGCTGAGGTTCCTGCAAAAGATTCGAGCGCGGTCTTCCGCCTGCCCATCGATCGCGTCTTCACCATGAAGGGCTTCGGAACCGTGGTCACGGGGACGTTGGTTTCGGGCACCGTCCGCAAAGAGCAGGAAGTCGAGGTCCATCCTACGGGCAAGCGCCTGCGGGTGCGTGGAGTGCAGGTGCATGGCCACGCTGCCGAGGAAGCCATCGCCGGACAACGTACCGCCTTGAACCTGGCAGGCGTCGAGACCAACGAACTGGCTCGCGGCATGATGCTGACGCCGCCGGAAATGTTTCATCCTGTGACGCGGCTTGGCGTGCAGCTCGATCTTCTATCTTCGGCCAAGCCGCTGCGGCAATACGCTCGCGTTCATCTGCACGCCTTCGCCGCCGAGACCATTGCGCGTGTGACCCTGCTTGAAGGGAAGCAGCTTCTGCCTGGCGAGTCGGGATTCGCGCGCTTGAAGCTCGACCGTCCGCTGGTGTTGTTTCCCGGCGACCGGTTCATCCTGCGGCAGTATTCCCCGGTGATTACGATTGGAGGCGGGCGCGTGCTCGACGCAGGTGAGCCGCCGATACGGATCAGTCGCGATCAGCGACTGCCATTTCTACAGACCATCGCTAGTGCAAGTCCCACGGAAGCACTGCTGGCGCGCGTAAATCGGCGATCGATCTTTCGGACTGACGGTCGCAGAAGCCGTGGCGGAAACAGGCTGGCTTCCCGCCCGTGTACGACAGCTCGCAGCCGAACTGAAGCAGGCGGCCGAGATAGCGATCTTCGGCAGCGTTATGATCGCGTCCCACTGGCTGGAAAGAGTTCGCCAGGACATTCTTTCGCTTGCCGCCCAGTTCCACGATGCGAATCCGCTGCTGCCGGGAATCAATAAGCAGGAGCTTCACGCCAAGAAGCGCGAACATGCCGAGTTGTTTGACGGAATCGTCGCTTCGCTGTTGCGCGAGAAGAAGCTTGAGGCCGACGGCGAGTTGTTGCGTCTTCCCGGCCGGGGCGTCGTCCTGCGCGATGACGAAGCGGAATCGAAGTCGCAGATCGAGCAGGCTTTCGCCAAGGCAGGCTTGCAAGTTCCGGCGCTCAAGGAAGTGCTAGCCTCACTGCCGGTGGACAAGGTGCGGGCGCAGAAGATCGTCACGCTGCTGCTGCGCGACCGCGTGCTGGTAAAGCTTTCAGATGACCTGGTGTTTCATCGCGACGCGCTGGAGGCCATGCGCCGCCAGATTGTCGCGCAGAAAACCAAGACACCCAAGCTCAACGTGGGGAATTTCAAGGACCTGTTCGGGATTACCCGCAAGTACGCCATCCCGCTACTGGAATATTTGGACCGCGAACGCGTGACGCGGCGGGTGGGGGATGAGCGGGTGATTCTCTGAAGGACAGTCGAGGGGGTTGGCGCTGCGGATTGCCGCGCGTTATTCTGGCACGCATTGCTTAAGAAGCTGCGGACTAATAAGAGGTGAGCATGTCGTGTTCCGAACGAACCGCAGAAAGCGTAGAGCAGGTTACGGCCATTGCAACAGAGCTTCGCGATAAGTGGATTGACGACGCCGACTTAGCTATCATCCCTTGGTTCCGCGGCCAGACCGACGCTGAGTGGCCCCTAAGACCTAAGTTCGACAGGATGCCTCCGAGCTGATTTCGTGACTGAGTGCGAAATTCGAGAGGAATTTATCACTCACGCGCCGGCCCTTTGCAGCGTCACTCCGAGAAACGAGTGGGAATGGTATTTCCTCATGCAACACTATGGCGCGCCAACGAGGCTCCTGGACTGGACCGATGGTCGTGTTGATCGCGCTTTATTTCGCGGTCCGGGACAATAAGGGAGATCGCAATGCCGCTGTCTTGGGCGCTCGATCCATGGTGGCTAAACTGGAGAGTTATTCGAAAAGATGAAGGTTGTCCCAGGGTCGGTCGATCCCACTCACTGCCGAAAAATAGAAAAGAGCAGAAGTGGCTCCCAACCAGGTTCCAGCGCATCAAAATCGCTACCCAGATTTCCGATCGCTGTTTTCCCTGGCAACTTTGACGAAAGGATTGGCTCGCAGCGATCCGCTTTCACGATTCATGGGGCAGACGTGGATGGTTTGATAAAACGGGCGACGGCTCGAGAAAGATTCTTGCATGGCGCGAATAACAATTCCGAGTTGGGCGGATGGCCAGATCAAGAGATCCTTGGACACATGCGGTATTGACGAAACCTCTGTTTGTCCCTAACCTGGAAGCGCTTAGTCGGGTTGTTGAATTCAGGTGGAAGGAGGAAGTCAAGCACCTACCATATCACGAAGTCTTGACAAGATCTAAGAACCCTCCAAGATCCACGGCGTAGGAGTCTTTGCTATCAAAAACATTCGCAAAGGTACAAACGCTCTTCAGTGGCGACTTGGATGAGATGAGGTGGATAAAGAGGGATAACCTCAAGAATCTGTCCACCGGCATCAGGAAACTCTATGATGATTTTGCGCCAGTCAAGGATGGCAGGTACGGCTGCCCAACGAGTTTTAACCGCCTGACAATGTCTTGGTACTTGAACGAATCCAAGAGCCCAAATCTGCGTTGCGACAGTAACTATAACTTTTGGGCTCTGAGAAACATCAAGGCGGGAGAAGAATTAACCGCAGATTACTCGTCTTATCCATGATGTCGCCTTCATTCACGATGTTGGCTGCCAGCAACCACGGATCCTTCGGTAGCGCGGCGCAATCGCAGCAGAACATTCAAGGATAACAAGTACGCCCCTTATATCTTCTCTTCCGCAAACTCCACATCGGCGCCCATGCGGATCGGTGAAGCGGTTGGTCAAGTTCGCCAGGCCGATCAGCAGATCGAGGTCCACGATCTCGGCTTCCGAGAAATGCAGCTTCAGGCTTTGAATGTCGCCGTCGGCAATCGAGTGCGGATCGCGAGTGAGCTTCTCGGCGAAATCCAGCGCGGCTTCTTCCTTCTCGCTGAAGTTGCCATGCTGGCCATCCTTGAGGTGCTGCCAATCCTCTCGCGAAAGCCCAACGCGCTTGGACGCCGGCCAGATGATGCTGCATGCAATAGCGGCAGCCGTTGATCATCGAGACGCGGATGTACACCATCTCGTACAAGCGGCGGTCCAGCGAGCGACCGACGCTGGCATAGAACGGCAGCATGGTCTTCAATACCTCGGGCTGGTGCGCCAGAATCTTGTGAAAGTTGACGGGCTTGCCCTTGAGCACCTTCTCGTAAACTTCGCGCACTTCGGGTGAGGCTTTGTCCATCTCGATGTACGACACTCGCGCCATGAATGGTCTCCTGGTGGTCATTCGTATAATAGCCGCAGATTGTTTCGCCGTCGCGGGGCACCGCCCAAGTCTCAACATGCCCAAACCCATCCGCATCATCGGTGCCGGACTGGCCGGCTCGGAAGCCGCCTGGCAATGCGCCCGTCGCGGCGTCGCCGTGGAACTGTTCGAGATGCGGCCGGTGCGCTCGACCCCAGCCCACCAGAGTGCGCACTTCGCCGAACTGGTCTGTTCCAACTCGCTGAAGTCCGACACCGAGAACACCGCGCCGTGGTTGCTGAAAGAAGAGATGCGCCGCGCGGGCTCGCTGCTGATGGACATCGCTCGCCAGACCGCGGTCCCCGCCGGTCACGCGCTCGCCGTGGACCGCGACAAGTTTGCCGAGGCGGTGACCGCAGCCATCGAACGCGAGCCGCTCATCCACGTGGTTCGCGAAGAAGTCACGGCGATCGATGAACAGGGGGCGATCACGATTGTCGCCACCGGCCCGCTCACCTCCGACGCGCTAACCTCCGAGATCCTTCGCCTCAGCGGTAGCCAGCAACTGTACTTCTACGATTCGATCAGTCCCATTGTCGAGGCCGATTCCATCGATATGTCGCGCGTGTACATGGCTGCGCGCTACGACAAGGGCACCGCCGACTACATTAACTGCCCGATGACGAAGGAAGAGTACGACAGCTTTCTCGACGCTCTGCTGGAAGCGCACTCGGTGGACGCGAAAGATTGGGAGAAGCTGAACTACTTCGAAAGCTGTCTGCCCATCGAAGAGATCGCTCGCCGCGGCCGTGATACTTTGCGCTTCGGACCCATGAAGCCGGTTGGCTTGCGCGATCCGCGCACCGGCCACACACCCTACGCGGTGGTGCAGTTGCGGCAGGAAAATCTGCGCGCCGACTCCTACAATCTGGTGGGCTTCCAGAATCATCTGAAGTTCGGCGAGCAGGCGCGCATCTTGCGCCTCATCCCCGGACTGGAGAATGCCAAGTTCCTGCGCTACGGGCAGATTCATCGCAACACCTACATCAACAGTCCCACACTACTGAGTGGAACGCTGCAGATGAAGCAGCATCCCAACGTCTTGTTCGCCGGGCAGATTTCTGGAGTCGAAGGCTATGTCGAGTCCATCGCGACTGGATTGATCGCGGGCATGCAAGCATCGGCGCTTGCGTTGAACGCCGAACCGGCGCCTCCTCCGCGCGCCACCGCCTTCGGCGCGCTGGTGAATTACATCTGCCACGCCGAGGCAAAACATTTCCAGCCCGCCAACATTACCTTCGACTTGCTGATGCCGCTCGACGAAGCCACGCGTCGCCGCGTGCGCGACAAGAAACAGCGCCACGCGATGGTGTGTGAGAGAGCGCTGGCGGAGCTACAAGGATGGCTGGCAGGGCAAACGGCATGGCTGGGAGAAAGCGCATCGGCCGATGACCCGTCATCGAAAGACGCATTGCTGTTAGCAGGCATCGAACCGAATGAGTTCGACCGCAAAGAATGGAAGTGATGACCCGCCACGGCTCGCTGTTTCTTCGACGCTCGTGTCGGTCGGAGTTGCCGCACTTCTATGGAGCTTGACCGGTCTCCCTCGCGAGTGCCATGGCTTGCTGCAACGCAACTTGGGATTCCTCCTGTCTGCCCGCCTGTTGAAGGGCCTGAGCGAGCAGTTGGTAACCGCGCTGCGTGGGCTGAAGCTTGACGGCCTGTGAATACGCCTCTATCGCTCTGCCGGGGTCGCCGGTTTTCTGCGCCATGATCCCCAAGCTGGTCCAGACCTGAGCGTTATCAGGATTCAAGCTGACCGCCGACTCCAGGCAGTCACGCGCGCGCGCGAAGTCGCCCAGACCAGCATAGGCTGTGGCCATATTGGCAAAGATCTCGTGGCGGATCTCGGCATAGTGAACGATGTCGTTCGCGGTGAGACTAATGACTTTTTGATATTGCTGCACGGCATCTTGCAAGTCGCCTTGCTGATGCTGGTATATACCCATGTGAATGTAGGCAAAGACGTACGACGGTTCGATTGCCGCCGCTCTGGCAAAGTGGGGCATCGCTTCCTGTGGTTTGCCTTCGGCTTGTAACGCCTTGCCGAGATTGTCTTCAGCCAGGTAGTTGCCATTCGTGACCTGCAAGGTATGCGTCCACAGCCGTACGTTGTCACCCCAGAAATCGATCTGACGATGGGTAAGCGCCGCCATAAATGCCAAGACCGCCACGCTGGCGCTGGCCTGCCACGAGACGCGAATATGCCTCTGAGCGGCCCAGTCGGACGCGCCCCAACAGATCATGATGAACAGGCCCACGAATGGCAGATAGGCGTAGCGATCGGCCATCGCCTGCCGGCCCACTTGTACCAGGCCGATCATCGGAATCAGCGTTCCGAGAAACCATAGCCATCCAATCAAAAGATAGCGCCGACGTCGCGCTGCAATCGCGACAGCGGTGATGGCGATAAGGAGCACTGATGCCCCGATTACTTCCCATGCGTTGATTGAACCGACTGGATAGGGATAGATGGGTGCGAGACGCGTCGGCCAGAAGAGCTGGCCCAGGTATCGCGCATAAGAAATGATGGCGTTCGCCAGGCGAGTTATGAGCGGGATATCGGGATTGATGCCGCCCCCCAGGCGCTGCGCTCTCATGGTGACGACAGCGCTCGCCGCCGACAGAGCGAAGAGAGGAATCTTTTCTTTTACCAGCCAGGCAAAGCTTCTCTGCGGAAAGATTGCGGAAGGCTCATTCGCCAACGTGGCCTTCGGGTCGCGGATCGCCATGCGTCGCTGAGGCCAGTAATCCCACAGCAACAACACGAACGGCAAGGTGATTACCTGTGGCTTGGACATCAAGCCCAGCACGTAGAGCGACGTGACGACAGCGTAGCGTCCCGCGCGCGGCTGACGCGCATACCAGCGATAGGCGCCCAATGCGAGGAGAAAAAACAGCATGCTCAGCAGGTTCTTGCGCTCGGCGACCCATGCGACCGATTCGACGTTTATGGGATGCAGGGCAAACAACGCTGCCACCATCAGGCTGCGGCCGGGATAGCCGGTCGCCTGCCACAGCACCCAGAACAGCAGCGCAACATTCAATGCGTGCAGTAGGAGATTGATGTCATGGTGGCCCGCCGGGTCGAGCTGAAACAGCTGGTAGTCGAGGGCGTGGGAGAGCCAGGTAACTGGATGCCAGTTGGCAGCGTCGTAGTTGGTAAAAGCCCAGGCAAGCGTGTCCGCGGTCAATCCCGCCTTCACGTGGACGTTGTCAGTTACATACTCGTCGTCATCGTAGTTGACGAAAGGGTGATGGTTCACCGGAAGATACAAGGCAACGGTCGCCAGCAAGAGAAGGATGCAGGCAATAAGTAGCCACTGTCGGGATGGAGTATGCCGGTGCGGGTCAGGACGCGCATCAATCCGCTGCGGATTTTTCTGCTTGTTTCCGGATCGCGAAACCGGCGAAGTCAATCGCCCTCCTGACTTCGCTGATTATAGTGCGGAGTGGAAAGAGGACGGCCGCCATTTCACAAAGCATACGAGTCGCGTGCCAGATGCACATGTCCAGATCGGGCGTGCTTCAATTTCGATTTTGGCTTTGCGCTTAAGCCTCACACACGCGGGAGGTCCCAGGCAAAACGCGAAAGAAAACGCGCTTCAAGCTGAATGGAAGACTTGCGCAGAAAATGAATTATCGGACCGCGCCGCGTGTGAGAGTGGGTGGAGCGCTGACCCCGGAACGGATTTCTTTGCTGTCGCGGTGCGAGGCCAAATCACTAAACTCAAAAGTATGCAATAGATTTTTTAAGATTTTTGTTGACATTCCGTTGCAGTAACCGCAATATCTTGGGTTAGACATACTGCTCATTCAACATCTTGGGCTGGTATGGCATTTTGGGTTAAAAAATCAACCTTCGAGGGAGAAGGTTATACAAGGAGGAATTACCCAATGGCAACTAAGAAGAAGGCAGCAAAGAAAGCCGCCAAGAAGAAAAAGCGGTAACAGTTCCGGGGCGAGGCCAGTGGCCTCGCTTAACTTTTGTCCAATAAAACAGGCCTCCGCAGGTTGCATTTCGCGGAGGCCTTTCCCTTTGCCCACTCATCCTTACTGTGGCGGATACGGCGAGCTCTCCAGGGTTGGGTCGCACGTGCCAGTGGTCGGCTGCGTCGGCAACTGCGGCACCTGCAATAAGTGCGGCGTGCTGAAGTCGAAGAACCCATTTGCCGGATCCGTCATATCGGCCGCGGTTGCGTCACGTTGCGTCAGCGCCGGAACGTTGAACCGCGTCTCGATCAACTTCAGCATCGCGGTGTAATCGCTTGCCTGATGCACCACGGTCTGCGGTTTCACCCACGGCGACACCACAATGAACGGCAGTCGGAAGCCCGTCACATTGAACAGTCCTTGGGTGTGACCCTGCAGATCGGTGGGCAAGATATCGTCGGGTGGCGTTGCCAGGATTGGCCCGACGTGATCGAACAATCCTCCGCCTTCGTCGAAGGTCAGGATGAACACCGAATCCGGCCATGCCAAACTCGTGAGTAGTGCGTTCAGAATTTGCTGTACTCGCGCCGAGCCAGTCTGAACATTGTTACCCGGATGTTCGTCATACCCGGAGCTGGCCGCGCGTTCGATGAATACAACCTGCGGAAGGTCCTGGTCGGCTGTAGGACTCGCCAGAATGTTGTACCACTCCGAGATGCTGCGCACGTTCCCCTGAATCTGGGGATCGTTCCAATCCGCCCAGTTGGCCAGGAAGACGCTGTCGTCCTGGTAGTAGTAACGCCAGGTAATACCTGCCTGCGTTAAAGCGCGGAAGATGGTCGGCTGCTGCCACACTGGATCGTTGGGATTGCCTACCGGGTAGCCGTGTCCATACGACGTGGCGGCGAACAGGTACATACGGTTGGGAACCGTGTTCGCCGGAATGGGCGAGTAATACGTGTCAGTGGTCGCGAACTGTGTTGCCAGTTCGTAGTAGAACGGCAGGTCCGTCTGATCGTAATATCCCAGCGGCCGCGTATGCGTGGGATCGTTCTGATCGCCCGTGCCTCCCGACAGCGTGGTGTCCAGGAATCTATCCATCAGGTACTGCGAACTCGAAGTCAAGTTCATCCAGTCGCCACCCACCAGGTCCATGTCGTAGTGAGTTTCATCCCACGACGGCGAGAGGTTCTCAATGCACTCGGTCCGCTGATGGTACGGTCCAAACGCCTGCCCTTGCGAATTCTTGATGGTGTAATTCGATGGCAGCGTGTGCAGGTCGTTCACATCGCTAAGCTGCGCCCCGGGAATCGGCGGCTGATGACTGACACGATATTGCGCAAGCACGCCGAAGTAATTATCGAAGGCACGGTTCTCCTGCACCAGGAAGATGATGTGGTTAAGGTTCGATACTCCGCCGGTGCTCACCGTAACCGTGGCCGCTTTTTGTATCTGGTTATTGAATTGGTCCGTCGCGGTGGCTGTGTACGTGGTAGTTTGCGTCGGATGCACGGTGTAGGTGCCCATGTTTACCGGCGTCACCAGGCCGATACCATTATCGATGCTGACTGAAACTGCATTCGTGGTTGTCCACATCAGGGTTACCGCTGCGCCGGGCGCCACTACGGGTGGCGTCGCCGAAAAGGTCAGCGTCATCGCCCCCACGACCGTGATGTTCACCTGCGTCGAGACTGCCTGTCCGCCCACCGGCCCGTTGGCCGTGACCGTAAAGCCAACGCTGGTCCCCAGCTGACCTGTCTGCGTCGTTCCGGAACAAGTACTCCCGCTACATGTGGGACTAAGCGGAGTCACGGTGTTCGCCGGCAGCGTCGTCAGCACGTACGAACTTCCGTTATTCGGTCCCGAATACGTCAACGTCACCGATTGTCCTGCGGGAATGGTGGTGGCCGAAGCGGTCAACGTCATGGGAACCACCGTCACGATTGCTGTAGCCGTAGCTGGCGTGGTTCCAGAGGCGCCAGTCGCCTGCGCCGTGTAGGTAGTCGTCGACATGGGCGCGCCCGTCGGATATTTCGGGCTGCTCAAAGGCAAACTGGTTTGATCTTCTCCCAGGATGGTCGGTGTAACCGTGAAGGCGGTCGCGTTGGCCGTAGTCCACGCGAAGTTGATGATCTGTCCGAATGCGGTCGTCGCAGGGGTCGCGGCAAAGCCCGTCACCGTGGGCTGAGTCAATCCGCCTCCACTGCTACCGCTGCCTCCGCTGCTGCTGCCTCCGCTACCGCTGCCGCCGGCGGGATTATTGGAGGAGCCGCCGCCGCAACCTACAGCCAAACCTATTCCTACTATGCCGGCCAGAAACCACGCATTACGTAAACGAAGCATACTTTGTGACATCCTGTTAAACCCATGTGGGTCCGTGAACTGCCGCAAGCTAAGATTCGGAAATTCATGGCGGAGTTGTTCGGGCGCAGATTCGCGCTACATCCTTTCGCCTTCTTCTGGCGAAAGGGCGCTAACAAGAGGGCATTGCTATGCTCGGGAATTGACTAGACATTACCTTTAGGAGCCGCACTCGTGGGGGCAAGGTTGCACGCCCTTTCCCCTGACCCGGAAAAATGTTACATTCACTCCCCGCTCATCGCTTTGCTTGAAACGAAGGTCGCATGTCTAGTAACGCGCCACTGGCCGACGCTGTGCTCGTCATCCGTCATCAACCCGGCGGAAATCCATGATGCCGCAGGCCGCAACTCCTCGTGACGTCGACGGCCCCATGCGGGTCTTCCTCTCGCACAGCACTCGCGACCGCGCGTTCGTGGAGACGCTTGCCGCTCGCATGCGCGCCAGTGGTTTCGAGCCCTGGCTCTGCGAGTCCAGCATCGAACCCGCCTCCAATTGGGTTGAGGAGATCGACAAGGGACTGAAGGCGTCCGACCTGGTGCTGCTCGTCTGGTCACCCGATGCCGCCGCCTCCTACGCCACCAAGCTGGAATGGACCTCGGCGCTGGCGCGCGAAATTGCCATGCAGCGCCTGCGTCTCGGCGTGGTGCTTGCTGCGCGACTGCGACCTGCCCGAGCTGCTGCTCACTCGCCAGTACATTGACGCGCGCCGCGACAGCGAGCAAGCCATCGCCGCCGTGCTCGCTTGGCTCAATGGCAGGCGCGATCTCGGCCGTCTTGCCGGCGAGCGCGCTCCGGTCGTCCTCGAAGAGTATCCAACCGACGAATTCTTCGTCGGACGCAGCAGCTACCTCGCCGCGCTGCGCGCCGCCTTCTCGCAGCAATCGCCCACCAGCTTCCTTCTGCACGGCGAGCCGGGCACGGGCAAGTCCACGCTCGCCCTGCGCTTTGCCTGGCAGGCGCAGAAGGACTTCGACGCCGTCATCTTCCAGCGCTGCGGCCAGCGCCCGCTGGACGCCATCACCGCCGAGTTGGCCGACAAGCTGCCGATCGACGTCAAGACCCGCCCGCCGGAGGAGCAGCGCAAAGCCGCGACGGCGTGGCTGCGCGCGCGCCAGTCGTTGCTGGTGCTCGACGATGTCTGGTCGCCCGAGATCCGGCAGCTCGAACCGGGCGCACCCTGCTCGGTGCTCTACACCTCGCGCCTCGCGTCGCTGCCCTGGATTCACGGCAGCCACACCAGCGAGGTGGTGAGCTTCTCCGTCGAAGAATGCGACGCGCTGTTTCACGCCACGCTCGACAGCGACTTCGGCCGTGACGAGGTCACGCGACATATCCCGGCGCTGCTCGACTTCGCGGCGCGGGTGGAGCGGCTGCCCATTGCAGTCGCCGTCGGCGCAAATCTGTTGCGGCAGAAGACGGCCAGCCCTCTGGATCGCGGCGCGCTGCGGCTGCGCATGGAGGAGCTCACCGACGGCGTGCGCGATGTGCCCGAACTCTTCCATAAAGCGATCGCGTCGCAACCGGAGCGCGAGCAGACGATTGCTGGCCGCCGGCGCGGTGTGCGTGCAGGAGGGATTCTGGCTGCCGCTCGCCGCGGAGATTGCGGAGCTCAGTGAAGACGAGGCGGACGATGCTGCCGATCGCCTGGCGCATGCTTCGCTGCTGCGCGTGGTGGATCGCGAGCGGCGGCGCTTCCAGTTGCACGCACTGCTGCGAGAGCAGGTGCGCACCGAGCAAGGTAGTGATGCGATTGGCAGGTTGCAGGAGCGGCACGCGGCGGCGCTGGAGAGGTTGTTCAAGGATTGGGAGACGCGCTGGCAGGAGTGCCGCGAGTGTCTGGAGGAGATCATTCCGGCGGCGGGTTCCTTCGGAGCAGCTCCAAGATCGCTGCGGGCAGCTGAGTTACCGGGGATATGCATCGGCCGAGGATTGGCGAACTTGAGTGGCGCTTCGGATTGCAAGCAGCGGGAGTCATTTGCCTGGGCTGGGCAATAAGGACGGGCTGCAAGCCAGCTACGGCAACCAGGCGCTGATCCTGAAGGCATGGGGACGGCTGGAGGAGGCGCTGGCGCTGCACAAGAAGCAGGAAGCGATCTGCCTGGAGTTGGGCAACAAGGACGGTCTGCAGCGCAGCTACGGCAACCAGGCGCTGATCCTGCAGGCGTGGGGGCGGCTGGAGGAGGCGCTGGCCCTGCACAAGAAAGGAAGAAGCCATCTGCCTGGAGTTGGGCAACAAGGACGGACTGCAAGCCAGCTACGGCAACCAGGCGCTGATCCTGAAGGCGTGGGGGCGGCTGGAGGAGGCGCTGGCGCTGCACAAGAAGGAAGAAGCCATCTGCCTGGAGTTGGGCAACAAGGACGGTCTGCAAGCCAGCTACGGCAACCAGGCGCTGATCCTGGCAGGCGTGGGGGCGGCTGGAGGAGGCGCTGGCCCTGCACAAGAAGGAGGAAGCGATCTGCCTGGAGTTGGGCAACAAGGATCAGTTGCAAGCGCAGCTACGGCAACCAGGCGCTGATCCTGCAGGCGTGGGGGCGGCTGGAGGAGGCGCTGGCGCTGCACAAGAAGGAAGAAGCCATCTGCCTGGAGTTGGGCAACAAGGATAGTTTGCAGTCGCTGCTACGGCAACCAGGCGCTGATCCTGCAGATGTGGGGGCGGCTGGAGGAGGCGCTGGCTATGCACAAGAAGGAAGAAGCCATCTGCCTGGAGTTAGGCAACAAGGATGGGCTGCAAGCCAGCTACGGCAACCAGGCGCTGATCCTGAAGGCGTGGGGGCGGCTGGAGGAGGCGCTGGTGCTGCACAAGAAGAAAGAAGCCATCTGCCTGGAGTTAGGCAACAAGAGGGGTCTTGGCTATTGCTACTGGAACTGGGGCCTCTTGGGGCGGTCGCAGGGCGACCACAAAACCGAGAGGGCGAAGCTGCAACAGGCGCTCGCCCTCTTCACCGAACTGAAGATGCCGCGTGAGCGCGACGCCGTCCAGGCCGAGCTGAACAAACTCGGAGGCTCATGATGAACGCGCGTGCCCCATCCTCTCGCCTTCCTCTGGCGAAAGGATGGAAACCAACGAATCCATTCTCGGGATGCTTCCGATGATCGAACCGCCAGCGCCCCAGTCCCGCTCCGCGGGACGAAAGAGCTTAGCCCAGCGTTTCAACGCTGGGTGGCCGTAGCAATTGAGTCCGAGTGCCGTAGGCACGGCAGAATCCCAACCGAGACGGAGCAAAATCTGTGCCGCCCCTACGGGGCTCGACTTCATTTCTTAACCCTTCCCCAGCGATGAATCGCTGGGCTAGACTCTTTCGCGCCTACGGCGCTCGCGTGGTGCCGCCGTGAGCCAGCTTTCAGTCGCGCCCTTCAAAAAGCGGGTGCCTCCTTCTTCCGCCTTGTTCCGCCCAACGGGCAAGAGACGCCGAATACCTCTCCCCGCCCCGCTTACGATTCGCCCTCCCTCTACGTCCAAGCCATAGCTAATACCACCGTTTTCCTGCCACCTTCCCACCGGGACGGCATCGAAACTAAGGTACAATGGGAGCGAGAGTTACCCTCCCACCAGCGAATTACACATGTCAAAGACCACCAAGCTTGTCCTTCTCGGCCTCTCCTTTTTGCTTGCCACGTTTGTCGTGGTTGGCGGACTGGGCGTTCGGGCCAATACCAACGACGACGGCTCATATCGCCAGTTGGGTGTCTATAGCGAAGTTCTGTCGCGTATTCGTACCGAGTACGTCGAGGAACCGAACATTCCTAATGTTACGAACGGCGCCCTGCACGGGTTGCTGGAGTCGCTCGACGCCAACTCCAGCTATCTCGATCCCACCGAGTACAAGGATTACAAGCAGCGCAAGGAAGGCAAGGCCGGCATTGGCGCGACTGTCTCCAAGCGCTACGGTTACGCTGCGGTCATCTCGGTGATTCCGGGTGGGCCGGCCGATAAGGCGGAGATCGAGAGTGGCGACATCATCGAGGCCATCGAAGGCAAGACCACGCGCGACATGTCGCTGGCCGAGATTGACGGGCTGCTGACCGGGCCTCCGGGCTCGGTGGTCAACGTGTCGGTGGTGCGTCCGCGGCGCGCCCAGCCGGTGAAGTCGGCGCTGACCCGCGCCATCGTTACTGATCCTCCTATCAGCGACAAGATGATGGAAGACGGCATTGCCTATATCAAGGTCGATGACTTCCCCAAGGGGCGCTCACAGGAGATCGCCAACAAATTGAAAGCCGTCCAGAAGGAAGGCGCGAAGAAGATCATTCTCGACCTGCGCAATTCTGGTGACGGAGAAGAGAGCGAGGGCATTGCCACCGCAAATCTTTTCCTGAACCATGGCACCATCGCAACTCTGCAAGGCCAGAAGTATCCGAAGCAGATCTTCAATGCTGACCCGGAGAAAGCGGTTGCGACCGGTCTGCCGTTGGTAGTGTTGGTGAATCGCGGTACGGCGGGAGCGGCGGAGATTGTGGCCGCGGCGGTGATGGAGAACGCGCGTGGCGACGTGCTCGGCGACAAGACCTTCGGTTCGGGTTCCATCCAGAAAGTGATCGACATGCCGGACCACTCGGCGCTGATCCTGTCGGTGGCGAAGTATTATTCGCCGTCGGGCAAAGCGCTGCAGGACACGGCGGTTACGCCGAACATTCTGGTGGCCGATAATAATGACGACTTCATCGCTCCCGACGAGGACGAGAACGCGCAGGACGACGCGCAGCAGGGGAAAGACAAGGCGAACCAGCCTGACGATCAGCTCAACAAGGCGATCGAAGTGCTGAAGAACGGCGGCAAGAAGGCGTAGCCGTCGATCCACCACTGGCAAGCTACGACAAAGGGGCACGGAGCGAAACTTCGTGCCTTTTTGTTGGCATGAGGTTGAGGTCTATGCACAAAATACTGCTGCTTACGGTAATGCTGTTCAGCTCTGCGCTCTGGCTGAGGGCGCAAGAGGGCCATCCGGGAGCGGATATCTGGCTACCGCCCCCAGCCGGTCCGTCCCCAATGACAGTAGACGGTTGCTTACAAAGTTCTGGCGGTCATTACTGGGTCGCCGGCAAGGATGGGACGATCTATGACCTTACCGGTAGCACCGCCAGACTCAGCCGTTATGTCGGTCACCAAGTCGAAATCACCGGTAAGCCTACGGTGAGAACGCTCGACACTACCGTAAGCCACGCGGCATCAACCGCAGAAGAGCTGCCAGCCCTTGAAGTAAAGAGCGCGAAGGAAATGTCCGGCACGTGCAACTAGGGAAGTCGCGGAAACGGCAAATCCTACTTCAGCGCCAGCAGGGAACGTACGACAACGGCCCAGGCCGTCGGAGCCACAGCTTGGCGTGCATCGTAGAACTGATTCAGCACCGTGTCCTCCAGGTCATCGCTACTTGCGGCCACCACGCCAGTGCCGTTCATGGAAGCATCTTCCAACGTTTGCAAGCACTGCTGCACTTTCGCACCCCAGGGATCGCTTGAAGTCGGTTCCAGCCGGCCCAGCAGCTCATAAGCGACGCAACCCTGGGCAACACCTTCCAGCCAAACGCGTGGCGGGGATTGCGATGCCGACTGGGTACTGTATGTGAAGCCGGTGAGAGAACCATCAGTCACGATCAGATTGGCCTCGGCCCATCTCAGTGCCGCCGCGTAGTTCACCGCGCCCTGATACTGCTGAGACATGCCCAGCGTCAGCAGCGGAAGAGTTTGAGCATCCAGCGGAATGGAGCCCGTGTTGATCGTGTCCATTGAGCTGGTGCCGGCCCAAAACTTCTGACCTTGTGAGTCGTACATGTGGATTACGAAGTTGCCAGCCCAGGTCGCACGAGCCGCGTAAGTCGCGCCGAAGAATGCTGCCAGCTGCTGATTGAGTTCGAAGAGATCAGAGTTCTCTTCTGTAGAACGGGACGGTAATGCCGTGCCCGAGTCATCGTAGCCGGCCATGTAGCCCTGAAGCGTACCCATGGTGTCTTTGAGAGCGCTCTCCGCCCAATCGCTTATTTGCTGGGCGCAGGTCAGATAGGTGCTGTTGCCAGTCGCCTGATAGAGCTGCAGCAGGGCCACGCCAAACCAACTGTTGTCGCCGAGTCTTCTCCGCAGCGACAGCGGGCCACGCGTCATAGAGTTTGCCAGCAATGTATGACCGCTGTTCAGCTCGTTATAAAAGCCGTTTGTGCAATTTGTCTCCGTCGCAAGCCTTCCATCGGCAATGTTCATTGCGTCGGTTGTGTCACCACCCAAAAGCAGGGCCCTGATTGCCAACGCATTGTCGTAGAGATAGGAGCGGTTCGGGTACAGGTGCGCATCACGCCAGCTAGGCGAGTTCATGGGAGCATTGGGATCGCCCCAGTGCGGAATATAGGACTGAACCCCGCGAAGTGGGTCGTAACCGTCAGTATCGATTCGCACATTGCTTAGCAAGACGGTTCCTCCGCCAGAATCGTCCGCTGGGTCCATCAGGAACTGCACTGCGTGCAGATCTTGCGGCCGCAGGTTGGCGGGAACATTCAAACTATACTCAGACCAACTTGTTGTTAGCGGAAACCATTGCGATGCGACGAACGAGCCCGAACACGATGCGCGCTGGAACAAGAGGACCTTAAGCATCCGATTGACTACATCCCCCTTGGCGTAGAACCACACCTTGTGCGCCATCCCAAAGTTGGGAATGTCGCGAGGGCCATTGCCATCTGCCGGGCACCCAATGTCGAATTGGAAATATGCGTTGTCACCCATTCCGTTCCAAAACATGAGGTAGCTACTGATCCCACCAGGCGGGGCGTCAGGGTCATTCCCATCGGGGGGCGCTATGTTGTGGAATGCATCCGGCAATCCGTAGGTGCCGCCCGCGTTGTAATTTGTGTAAAGCGGAACGATCGCACTGCCCTGGTCCGCAGAATCGGTGCTGATCGCATACCTATTCAGCGAAGCCTTTACGAATTGGACCCAGGGATCGGAACCGAGCGACGCGGCAGGCCCCGGATGTTCCAACCGAAATACCCCGGCAGAACGATCAATAATTTGGGCATTGATTGTCGTGGGCATCGCGAATAGAAAAGTGAGCGACAGCGCGGAGAAGAAGGACAGGCACGCGCTTCTGCCTGGCTTTGGGTGCTTCATACTCAGTCTCCAGTCTCGTCGAAATCGCAACCCGCCGATACGACGTCACCGTGGACTCAGTAATCATAATGCACATTGCAAGTTGAAGGTTTGAGAAAAATCACGGTCAGGCTAAAATGTGGTGCTCTCAGGAGGGCGGTATGAAACGGGTAATCGGACTGGGCGGCATCTTTATAAAGTCCAAAGATCCTAAGGCGCTATACGACTGGTATCGCCGGCATCTTGGTATAGAGAGCTCGCCGGACGGCTCCGGCGCAATGTGGAGCGCCGCCGACCATCCTGAAGTTCCTGTCTTCAATGTATGGGCCGTCTTCCCTGACGATACGAAATATTTCGCGCCCAGCCAGTCCACCTTCATGATCAACTTTCGCGTGTACGATCTTGACGCGTTGCTGAAGGCTCTACGCGAGGAAGGCGTGCAAGTGGACGACAAAGTCGAGGACTACGACTACGGCAAGTTCGGCTGGGTCATCGATCCCGAAGGCAACCGCGTGGAGTTGTGGGAGCCGAAGAGCGGTGGATAGGTAAATCCTGGCGCGCTCCTAGTTGAGGTATCTGGCAGGAGCACCGCTTCTGCCCGTCTTTAGGGTGCAGTACCGCCGCTGCTTTTCTCGGCTGGCAGCTTCTTATGGACCAACATGCTTCCCGCTACTGGCGACACCAACCAGTCTCCGCACCGCTGTTATCACGTCAGAATGATATTTTCGTAATGTGCAATTTTGAACATGCAAAGAAATCCCGTCTGAGATACAGTTCTTAAATCCACACGCAATTGAGCTAAGACATTTTCAGCCGTCGCGGGTGTGAGGCTAGACCTCCAGTAAAGGCGGCATACATTGTCCAGGGAACATCTCCACAAAATTGCGGCTTACATTCTGCTGACGATATTTATTCTGCCGTCCATTTCGGCGCAGGATAAGAGCGCGATTCCTCCTAGGTTGACTATCCCCGACGGTACGCCGATCAAGCTTCAGCTGGACGAGAATGTTTCCTCCGCCCATGCTCACGTTGGAGATCGGCTGGATTTCGTCGTCGTGAGAGATGTGAATGTCGACGGCTTCACCGTGATTCCGGCCGGAACCAGAGCCCAAGGTTCCGTCACTGGCGTTAAGAGCAAGCGGTTCCTGGGAATGGGCGGCAAAGTAAACCTGAAACTCGATTCCGTAGAATTGGCCAACGGCGATCAAGTCGAATTGCGCGCGCGCATGGAGGTCAAGGGAAGCTCGCGCACTAAGTTGATGGCAGCGGCAATGATTGCCACCAGCCTGATCTTTCTACCGGCGACACCGATTTTCCTGCTCACCCGCGGGCACGACAGCACGGTCGTAAAGAGCACTGAGATCACCGCGCAAATCGACGGTCCGACGTCGATCTTATCGGAAGGATTGCTGCAGTCAAAGGAAAGTTCTTCGCAACTGGGCGAGATGATGGATTACCTTCCTCCGCGTGTCTTCAGCGGTGAGGGCCGCCAAGGCGACATGCTGAACCTGATTTTTGTCGGTCAGCAGCAGGACCTGCAGCGAGCCTTTGAGCGCGCCGGTTGGGTCAAAACCGACAAGTGGAAGCTGGTGTTTGTCTGGCACCTGTTACAGCACCGCACCAACGATGCCCAGTTGCCCATGGCCCGCTTTTACCTGTTTGGCAGAGTACAGGATTACTCGTATGCTCTGCCCGACCCGCAAGCGATCATGTCACGCCGTCATCATCTTCGCATCTGGAAAACCGACTCCACCATGGATGGAATGCCCATCTGGGCGGCTGCCGCCACCCACGACGTTGCGATTGAAATCGCCAAACGCGGCCGTTTGATCAACCACAGGATTGATCCCGCCGTGGACACGGAGCGTGATTTTGTTGGAAGTGATCTGACCGAGACCTTGTCCGTGAGCCGGCAGGAGTACTTGCATTCTTCCGACCCGGTGTTCCAGGCGCAAACTGCGTCCGGCGAGAGCTATCACTCCGACAGCAGAATTCTTCTCCTGGATCTGCATCAGCCGGCCCCTGTCACAGCCAGCGTGCCTGATCGACCCGCTACCGTTGTTCGCGCGACCGCAATGCCTAGCATAGTTCCAGCAGAATCTTTCCAAAGCGACCTTCCGTCACCCCGCTGACCGGATCGAAGATTCAACTCGGATGGATAAGCAAGGCGTGGACCACGCCTTCACAAGGCTGCGAAAAAAAATCACTATAAGGAAGCGTGTTGCAGGGGTTGTGACCTCTCTACGTCGACTGCCGAAGGGATCGGCGCTTTATTCCATCCAGCGCTTGAACACCAAACATCCATTCGTCCCGCCGAAGCCAAACGAATTCGACATGGCGTAATCCATGCTCACCTGGCGCGAGGTGTGGGGTACGAAGTCCAGGTCGCAGCCTTCGTCGGGATGGTCGAGATTGATGGTCGGCGGCACGATCTGGTCCCGCAACGCGAGCACCGTAATTGCCGCCTCTAATCCCCCAGCACCGCCCAGCAGGTGCCCAGTCATCGACTTGGTCGAACTGACCAGCATCTTGTAGGCATGATCGCCAAAAGCGCGCTTAATGGCCGTAGCCTCCAACTCGTCGCCCAGCGGCGTCGAGGTACCGTGGGCATTGACGTAGCCGATGTGGTCTGGCGAGAGTCCGGCGTCACGAAGAGCGTTGCGCATCACGCGATAGCCACCTTCGCCTCCGGGCGCGGGCTGCGTGATGTGATTGGCGTCGGCGCTCATGCCGTAGCCAACCACTTCAGCGATGATTTTCGCGCCGCGCTTCTTGGCGAACTCCAGTTCTTCCAGGATCAGGATGCCAGCACCTTCGCCGATGACGAAGCCATCGCGGTCTTTGTCCCAGGGGCGGCTGGCGCGGTGGGGATCGTCGTTACGGGTGGAGAGCGCGCGCATGGCCGCGAATCCGCCGACACCCATGGGCGTTATCGCAGCTTCGGTGCCGCCGGCAATCATTACTTCGGCGTCGCCATACTTGATCACACGAGCGGCGTCGCCAATGGAGTGAGCGCTGGTCGTGCACGCCGTACAGGTGGCCTCGTTGGGACCTTTGGCGTTGTTGCGAATGCTGACTTGCCCGGCGGCCAGGTTGACGATCGCGGCCGGAATAAAAAATGGTGAAATCTTGCGCGGGCCGCCGTTGAGCAGGTTGGAGTGTTCGCGCTCGATAATGTCGAATCCGCCGATGCCCGAGCCGATGTTCACCCCGGTGCGCTCGGCCATCTCTTCATTCTCGACTTTGTAATTGGCCATGCGCAGGGCTTCATCGCTGGCGGCAATGGCCAGATGAATAAAGCGCGCCATCTTGCGCGCTTCCTTTTTGTCCAGGAACTGAAGCGGGTCGAAGTTCTTGACCTCGGCGGCAATCTGGCAAGCGAAGGCGGAGACATCGAAGCTGGCAATGCGCTCCACACCGCTCTTGCCGGCCAGCAACGCCTGCCAAGTTTCCTCGGCATTATGGCCGACAGCGCAGATAACCCCGATTCCCGTTACGACGACGCGGCGATTCAATCTACTTCGATCCCTTCGCGTGCGAGTTGATGTAATCCACGGCGTCTTTCACGGTGCGGATCTTCTCCGCGTCTTCGTCGGGGATCTCGATTTCGAAGGCCTCCTCGAAGGCCATGACCAGTTCGACCGTATCCAGCGAGTCGGCGCCGAGGTCGTCGACGAACGATGCGTTGGGGGTTACTTCGCCCTCATCCACGCCTAAGTTGTTCCACGATGATCTGTTTTACGCGTTCATCTACAGATGCCATGAGGTCAGCAGTCTCCTTCCGACTCGCCTGCGGCGGCGAGCGAAAAACTCCCGGTATGTCGGTTAACCGCGGCCCAGGCCATTCCGCTTTGCACGGACCGGATGGGGCTACTTCTTCGCCTTGGCATGCTGGTCGATATAGGTCACGGCGTCCTGCACGGTGCGGATTTTCTCCGCGTCCTCGTCAGGAATCTCAATCTCGAAGGCCTCTTCGAAAGCCATGACCAGTTCGACGGTGTCGAGCGAGTCAGCGCCGAGGTCGTCCACAAATGAAGCGCTGGGCGTCACTTCCGCTTCGTCCACGCCCAACTGCTCCACAATGATCTGCTTTACCCGTTCTTCAACCGAAGCCATCGATTCTCCTATCGCACACCGTGACATCCGCCGCGGCGGGCAAACCCGTAAGTGTAATTGCAGCAAAGGACCCTGTAAAGAAGGCTGAGGCTCTTCAGACTGTCGAAGCACACGACTGGCTCCGAGAGCGCCAGACATATGATGCCCGATTCATCCTAACCGGAGGAGTTTGCAATGGTCAACGCGGAGCGTTTCCCAGATTGAAACCGTGCCGTGACACGAAGCGATTTGTGAGGTAGCTCCGGAAGCCTCAGCGAAAAGCGAAGGGCGAAGGGCGAAGGGCGAAGAGTCATCTGTGGTACAACCCTCTCATGCGAGCGGTGGTGCAGCGCGTGAGCCGGGCATCGGTAACGGTGGGTGGAGAGATTACCGGCGAGATCGGCAACGGTCTGCTGGTGTTGCTGGGCGTCGAGCGGGAAGATGGTGAGGCAGACGCCGACTACATTGCGGAAAAAGTGGCGGGATTGCGGATCTTCGAAGACGATGCGGGAAAGATGAACCGCAGCGTTGGGGAAATCGGCGGAGCGGTACTGGCGGTTTCGCAGTTCACGCTGTTGGGCGACGTTCGCCGCGGCAAGCGGCCTTCGTTCGATGCGGCCGCGCGACCCGAGCGCGCCAGAGAGCTGTACGAGTATTTCGTGGCGCGCGTGCGAGAATTGGGACTGCGCTGCGAGACCGGACGCTTCCAGGAGTTGATGCAAGTCGAGCTGGTAAACAGCGGTCCGGTGACGATTCTGCTGGATTCCAAGAAGCTGTTCTGAGGGGCTTCTTCGGTGTCACGTCCCGGCCTTGTGATTGTTCCTGCTAAACTGAATCAGCACTTTTCCAGCTAGGTATCTACCAAGAATGGACGACCCCATTTACAAACGCATTCTTCTGAAAATCTCCGGCGAAGCACTGGCTGCCGGGCAAGGCTTCGGTGTTGACAACACGCGGGTGCACGAAATCGCCGCTGAAATCGCCGAC
Organism: uncultured Acidobacteriaceae bacterium; assembly: GCA_963709045.1. GTDB lineage: Bacteria > Acidobacteriota > Terriglobia > Terriglobales > Acidobacteriaceae > Bog-257. The sequence continues at coordinate 802,984 of CAVPUX010000002.1, forward strand.
GTACATCGTTTGGGAATCCAAATCGCGATCGTGGTAGGCGGCGGCAACTTCTTTCGTGGCGTCGCCGAGCAAGCCAAGCTGATGGACCGTGTCTCCGCCGATCACATGGGCATGCTGGCTACGGTTATCAATGCTCTCGCCCTGCAAGACGCGTTGGAGAAGCAAAATACTTTTACCCGCGTAATGACCGCGATCGAGATGAACCAGGTGGCCGAGCCTTTCATCCGGCGGCGCGCCATCCGTCACCTGGAGAAGAAGCGTGTCGTGGTATTCGCCGGCGGCACCGGCAACCCCTATTTTTCAACCGATACCGCCGCTTCTCTGCGGGCCATGGAGATCAATGCCGACGCCATTCTGAAGGCGACCAAGGTTGACGGGATCTACACCGACGATCCGGTGACGGTGAAGGACGCCACCATGTTCGACACCATTAGCTACCTGGAAATCCTGCAGCGCGGCTTGCGGGTGATGGATGCCACCGCGATCGCGCTGTGCCGCGAGAACAACCTTCCCATCGTGATTTTCAATCTTAACCAGCGCGGCAATATTCGCCGGGTGGTGCTGGGAGAACGCGTCGGTTCCCTGGTAAATCAGGGATAACCCCTATCCCGAGGGCGTCACTTTCCGGTATCCTGAATCGGCGTTTAGTGGGGCTAGCTAATCTGCCTTGAATAGCATCTACCCGCGTTAGAATTTAGTCTCGTTCCCCAGAAAGTGCTGGGTATGGCTGAGCAAGCTTACAAGCCATCGGAGAGGGTTCCGGTTTCAGGGGTGTATCGAGTCGAGCACAACGGTCATCGCGTCGAGCACGACGTCACCATGCTCGAAGGCGAGACGTTCCCGGTGTGTACGGTTTGTAATGACCGTGTGCGCTTCGCTCTCAAGCACCGTGCGACCGGTATTCGGCAAGACCCGGATTTTTGCGGCCATTGAATGGGTTGGTGGCAGATGACAGCTTTGTAATGCCCTTTTGCGCTGAATCGAAAAACCTACTTCACAAAGTCCTCAACTTCGGCTAACTTCGTATTTCAAACGTAAGCAAAACTTGTAAGCCGGGGTTTCCCAATGGCTTTTTGTGCTGGCGCGCTTAAGGTGCGCTTCGCCCCTGCCGGTGTTTCTGCATTGCACCGAGCTTCCACGTTTAAAATCCAGGCCGATAACATCAAGAACTCCGGCCACAGCGGCCCTCGCCGCAACGGGCGACGTTACCGCCCCGGAGATACGATCCGCCAATCTGGCATCTATGAAGTGATGCACGACCGTGAACACCGGGCAACTCATGAAGCGGTCATGATCGGTGGGGAACGCTTTCCCGATTGCGAAACCTGCAAGGACAAAGTCCGCTTCCGCCTGGTTCGTACCGCTCCCTATATCTTCCAGGACGAAGACTTCGAACAAGAATAGAAGAGTTTTCTAGGTTCCCGCCGACACTCAGCACCGTGTCTCGTTCCATGCATGGTCTTTGTTGCAATGGGAAACCCGCCAGTTGGCGGGTTCAGTTTTGTGCTGGCGTACAATTAAAGTTGTCTCTCCCGCACAGTCTCAGATCAGACACTCGGCCACTCTGCGCCAGAAGACGTCGAGGTGTCTATGACGGAGAGCAAAAACGAGGAAACCGCAGAGATTCAATTCACGCGGCGGTCGGAAGTCGAAAGCATCTGCATGCTCTGTTTCATCACCGTTCGATCGATAACTGCAGCCCATCTAGAGTTGGCAGAGAACGTACACTCCCAGACTTGTCCGTGTCCCCGGCAGCCATCCACTGAGAATTGAGCGATTATCCGGTTTGCGTTCGACCAAGGCTTGGGTTCGTGCATAGCTGGGGGCGGATCATCGGCGGCCGAGGTTTATAATCGTGGGTTTGCAATTCACCCCCAAGTGAGGTGTATATGGCGCAAGTGACGATGGCGGCGATTCCCGCGTTGAAGGACAGCTTTGTTCAGCTCAAAACGCGCATGGACAAGGCGGTGGAAGACTTTCGCAAGGAAATGGCTGCCACCCGTACCGGCCGCGCGTCGGTGCACATGCTGGATGGCGTGACCGTGGATGCGTACGGATCGCAGATGCCCCTCAACCAACTCGCCAACGTCAGCGCGCCCGAGCCACAACTCATCACCGTGCAGGCCTGGGACGTCAGCTTGATCGGCGCGGTGGAGAAGGCCATTCGCAGCGCCGATCTGGGATTGAACCCCATGAACGACGGTAAGCTGATTCGGGTTCCGGTGCCGGCCCTCACCGAAGATCGCCGCAAGGAGATGGTGAAGCATCTGCACAAGGTGCTGGAAGAGCATCGCACGGCGGTCCGCAATATTCGTCGCGATGGCAACGACTTCATCAAGAAGGCGATGAAGGACAAGAAGATCACCGAAGACGAGGAGCGCGGCGCGCTGGAACAGATGCAGAAGCTGACCGACGACGAGATCAGCAAGATGGAAGAACTGTCGAAGGGCAAAGAGAAGGAAGTGATGTCGATCTAGGGCGGCCGGCTTCCATCTGCACCGGCGGACTTGAATCTGGCTTCAGTCATGCTGCTCGATCTTGGCGATCTTCGCGTTCGTCCCTGGCGCAAGGACGACCTCGACGCACTGCTGCGCTACGCCAACAATCCTAAAATCGCATCGAACCTGCGCGATCAGTTCCCGCACCCGTATACCCGCCGCGATGCCATTGACTATTTGAACTTCGTGCGGACGATGGAGGTCCCGACTTCGTTTGCTGTGGAGTACGGCGGCGGAGCCGTCGGCGGCATCGGATTCAAGCTGGGTATCGACATTGCGCGGCTCAGCGCGGAGATGGGCTACTGGCTTGGCGAGCCATTCTGGGGACGCGGCTGGATGACTCTCGCTGTGCAAGCCGCCTCCGAGTGGGCCTTGGACGACTACAAACTAACGCGGCTTTTTTCCACGGTCTTCTCCCACAATGTGGGATCGATACGCGTGCTGGAAAAAGCCGGCTTCGAGCGCGAAGGAATTATGCGGCGGAGTGCCATCAAGAACGGTGTGATTCTGGACCAGGTGCTGTACGCCAAAGTGCGGTGAGGGAGTTTCAAGTTTCGAGTTTCGAGACTGCGTTTGTGTCAGGGGCCCGGCTTCGGTGTCTGCGTGAGAACTCGAATTTGGAAAATTGCGATGGGATGAGAATACTCGACACCAGCGAGAAAAATCAGCCCGCATGGCGGAACAATCGTAGCCCAGGGCGTGAGAGTCTGTGTGAGAACTGTGCCGTCCCTGACGGGACTCGGATCTATTTCCCACTTCACCCAGCACTCCGCCTTCGGCTACGTGCTGGGCTATCATTATTCCGCCCTTCGGGCTCGATTTTTGCTCGATCCGTTCCACAAGCAAGCCAAAACTCTTGTTCTCACACAGATTCGTGAGCTCTGGGTACGGTGCGAAATAAGTCCAGAGTCCCGCGGGGACGGCATCAGTTCTCAGGCAGATACTTCGGTCGTGTCGAGAAAAAACCTTCCTCACTTCCTGCCCGCTGCTTCCACCGACGTTGTCGGGTCGGCGCCCTCCCAAGTCTGGTCCGACGTAGGTCCGTAAACCGAAGGCACTGGCTTGTTCAGCAGCCGCAGATAGACAGTGAGTTGGGTACGGTGATGCGCGCTATGCAGCACGCGCCGCCAGAACACCCAGATGCGCTGGCGAGTGAGCCCGAAGAAAGGGACGTCCTGCATCCACCAGTCGGCGGTTTGGGTCGCGAAGAACGTCAGCCGCGGCCGCGCCAACTCTTCTTTGCGCTGAATGTACGCACTCAGCTCCGCCGTCTTCGGGAGCACATCAGCCAGCAGGCGGTTCTGGCGTCCCGACAAACTCGCCGAAGAACCTGCGCTCGGAGAGCAGTTCGTGCTTCAGAATGTCGGCCACGGTTGATGACTTGGGATGCGGGCGGAATTCCATGTCCTCGGACGAAAAGCAACGCCAAACCGAAATGACCTTGTCGGTCTCGCTGGCGTACGTATCCAGGAGATGTTGAAAGAGCGGATCGGTGGCGCGCGGAACATCCTGCGCAGGAATGGCGACGAAATCGTAATGCATGATGGCGCCCCTCTATCAGTTTTAGCGCGTGCACCATTTCCGCAAACACAAAGGGCGCGACTGGCGCGCCCTCGGAAGCAAACACAAACTAACTCCTAATTCTCCTTGCACATCTTCTTGCGCACGTATTGCTGCAGCTTGCCTTCTCTTTCCAGCGCCTGCAGATTGTCCAACCAAGGATATTTTGCCGTGGGATCGAAGCGTTGGATGGCGCGATAGGCGCGCAGAGTTCCCGCCAGTCCCGCTGCTTGAATGGCAGCCGCGTTCTTTTCCTCCGGATGCTGCAACAGGAAAGCCGCCTGCGAATAAATCACCTGCATACGCAACTGGTTCGAGTAGGTGTTGTTTACCTTGTCGAGCGACGCCAACTCTTTGCAGCAGGTATCGATGGTGAAGTCCGGGACCTCCACGATCCACTCGGTCAGCCACATTCTTTTTTCCAGACTGTCTTTGGCCAACGGATTCTCTTCCAGGCTGCGCACATATTCGACCGCGCGCGCCCGTTCTTCGGGAGTGGAGGGGCCCCGCATCTTCGCCGCGCAAGGCAGCGATGCCGTAGTGGCGAGGGCGATCAAGATCGCCAAAATTTTACTTACCATATGCCTTTCCCCCTGTAGTGCTTGGGCGGGCCAGATGGGTGTTGAAATAATACTCCGAGTGGGGGTAGTGGATGCAAGCGAGAACTGAAATAGTCAACGAACTCTAGTGCAGCTTGTCCCTCTGGGCGAGCCTTTCGTCCCAACCGCGCCTGGAGGGTGACTGGCTTGGGAGGTTGTGAGGGAACTGTAGCAGTCCGCCTGGTGTTTCGGTAATGTCTTAGGTGGTGGCCGGTACGCCACGCGGCTTTACGTTGCCGCGGATGAATTCGATGATGGAATCCATCGGGGTGCCTGGCTGAAAGATTGCCGAGACCCCAATCTTCTTCAGCGCCTCGACATCCTGATCGGGAATGATGCCGCCCACCAGCACCAGTACGTCATCCATCTGGTTCTGCTTCAGCAGGTCCATCACCCGCGGCACGATAGCGTTATGTGCACCCGAAAGGATGCTGAGGCCGATGACGTCCACGTCTTCCTGTAGCGAGGCGTTGACGATCATCTCGGGAGTCTGGCGCAGGCCGGTGTAAATCACTTCCATGCCGGCATCGCGCAGGGCGCGGGCAATCACTTTGGCGCCGCGGTCGTGGCCGTCGAGGCCGGGCTTGGCAACCAGTACACGAATTTTGCGGTCAGAGGACATGTGCGCTCTCTACTGTTCGCCTCTCGCTTGGTCATCCTGAGCGAGACCGCGCCGCTTGTTGCGCGGCCCGAGTTGAAAGGTTTGCGGTTAACTCCGCCAACTCTCGGCTGAACATGGAATCATAAACCCTGGCGCAGACTTTCGTAAGTGAGCCACGTCACTGGGGACCTTGTCACTGCACGGTTCGAGCGATTCGCGCAGGCAGCTCACATTGTTTCTCTCGGCCTGCGAGTACATTCCGTTTTGGTGATGGTCTTTGGAACCCAGATCACGGCATCGCCACTTACCGCCGTCTGCAGCAGCCAATAAGGCCGGTCAAGTGTTATGAGGTACGATTTCGTTCCGTCCGGCGCGAGCCATCTATAAACAGCGGTTGTCGCCGTAATCGACCCTGGCTTCAGCCGGACTTCAACTTGTTCGACGGCGATCCCTTCGCGTTCAGCGATAGCGCGGCTCGCCACCTGCTTGGCATCATGAAGATAAGCGAATTCTTCCTTCAGACTCTCGCGCAGGAGTTGGTCTTCGTCGTCTCGTGAGGGAACGGGAAGTTCGGAAACGCTGCAATCCTTGGGCGGCTTCGATGAGCTGGTCTGAGATGCGGAAAAATCGACGGGCTCCTCGATGTCCGTTCCGACCCTACCCACTTCCTCAATGATCAGCAAGGAACAGCATCCTTTGGGGCCGTAACCGGCGCGGACGGTCTCGCCGCTGGGGGTCTTGGTGGGGCGGCCAGCGAAATATTTTCCGATGAGGGTTGCCCGCAGCATGCTGGTGTGCCCGGTTTTGGCCGCCAATTGTAGCAACCGCTGCAAAGCATCGAAGTCACGGTCTTTGCTCAGAGGCAGGTCCAAACTCTCAAAGGTGTGCGGCTGGTTCTTGGCGAGATGCGCGCTGGTGGTGCCGGCTGGGTTCTCAACGCCACCGCCGAACTCCAGCCAGATCTTGCCGCGCGCGTCGTCGCAGTCCTCACCGTGCAGCAGGAACTCGCCTGGCCCAACCGTGATCAGCCCTTCCACGCTGACGAGCCCTTCGTTGTACCTGTCGGGATACTGCGTGAGCGCGCAGGCGGTGGTGTCGAAGGGGCGCTCCTGGGCAGCGACCACGGACACGAAAGCGCAAGCAACGGCCATCACCAGCAGTAGATATGCGCATTTCGCAGCAGGCCTTGGCGGTGGGTTCATCTATTCCCATCCTATCCCGGCGGTTTTAGTAGGGTTCCGCATTCGGCGACATGATGTTCGGTTTGGCGTTCGGATCAGGTGGGAAACATGTAAGCCTGCCGCTTGCAGTCTTCCTCAGCTTCACAGGCTTTGGACAAGGCGTGGTGATGAGATGGTGGTCCTTACTCCTTACAGATGGCCAGCGCACACCTTCTTTCGACCAGCCCATACTGTCATACTCGATCCCGAACACGTGGCCGGCAGAGTTTCCGGCCAGCCCAGCGGAGACTCTTGAGTCGATTCCCTGTAAGTCATACCGCACAAAGAATGCCTTTTTGCTCTGAAATTCGTTTAACGCACACCCGGAGGCGGTAGAGGGATCTTGGCGAATTTCCACTCGCCCACAATCGGCGGCTGTCGGACCCGCGAGCGCCGAGAACTGACGTTGCATCACGTCCGGCTCCGGCTCGGAAGGAGAGGAGGGCACACCCGCGATCTGATGACCATGGAGTTCGACCCATCCAAGCAGTACGAGAACAACGACGACTGCAGCAATCGAGGCGTCTCGCGCTTTGGCTCCTTGGTTCACCACTTCTGCCCTTCTAGAGTTAGACCCGGCAGAACACTAGTTTGTTCCCGCAAACTTGATCTACATCGCAGTCTTGATACCAACCCTCACCAGCCACCAGTTCATGGGATAGGCGGTGAAGAATCCGCAGGCCATGGCCAACTGCATCATGAACCAGAATTCGATTCGCATGGGCGAGATTGCGCCGAACCAAACAAAAATCACCAACGCCATCCAGCCATACATTCCAACTTGCCAGGCGGACAAGGACAGGAAGTCAACCTTAAGCGCGCGCCACCAGATGCGCGGTCCGGTTTGCAGCAGCATGGGAGACAGCGCCGCGTACTGGAAGGTCACGCCGATCAGTAGGGCGATCAGGTAGTCGAGCGTCCACTCGCCAAACACCAGACTGGCGGCGACGGCAAACGGAGCGGCCCGAAAAACGATGGGGCCAATCAGGTCGGCCAGCGAACAGCCAGCGCCGCAGTGTAGAGTTCCGGCGACAATGCTTTGCCAGAAGGGGCGCTGCGGCTTATTCATGGCATTCATGTCCATGCCGCTCATTTTCATGGATGGAGCTTGGGGGCTCGCAGCGGAGCTACCTAGTAGCGCGACCGTCCTCCCGATCTTCCAATATGCCCAAATCCCGAACACGCCCGCCCATAAGGCATTGATTGGCCACACCGCTCGCATGATCGCCATCGGCTGCGGCTGACGGCGGCCGATATCCACCGCGACCAAAACGCAGGAGCCAATGCCAAGCAGCACCATCAGCCACGACAACAGGTGAAATGAGGAGCCCCAGTTTTCCGCCATGACTCTTTCACAATGCGCCGAGATAGTTCGTGCAAGGAACGTTGCCGAAGCAGAACGGCCAGTTGTATCAGACAACTATGGCGAAGACAAACTCGAAGCTTTAGGACCGCCTGACTATGCACGTGGATAGTCTCCTATCTTTTCGGATAGTGCCCGGCTCTCAGAATTTTTCTGCGGGTGCAACGCTGGCCGTCCCGGCGAATTTTCTTGATTGCGTGCAATCAACTACTTAGCGCCTCGGTAAGGAAGGTCGCTTTGCACTTTCCTGGATTGGAATTGAACCTGCTCTTACTCAGCGACAGTTAGCAAATTTTGTGGAGGTTGTCGTGAAACTTTTCAGACTATTGACTCTCATCCTGGCAATTGGCGTTTTTTCCGCATTCCCTATGCACGCATACGCTCAGCAAGAAGTTGAGCCCGATCACTACGACCAACCCGCAGCGGTACAGGCAAATGCGCACGGCTCAAAAGCGCAAGGCAATCACAAGATGGCGTCCGCGCATCATCAAGGGCAGAACCGCACGCGGTTGGCGAGCAAGCACTCTGGCAGGGCCAATCATCATCGGACGCACGTGTCGGCGTAAGGACGTTTGAGGAATGACTGGTAACGCTAGTCAAGGCAAAGGACCAAGGCTGGTGTCCGCGGGAAGCGCGTCGGCCAATATACCGGACGCACAGCGGGCCACCGGCCGCATACGCCACGGAGTTGACGACGTGACACATTTCGTGACACATTAGTTCCATGCCTACCGTGAACATCCGTCAGCTCCGTGACACACGCCGCCTGAAGGCCTGGCTGCAACAGGGTAAGACGGTGGAATTGCGTGAACGAGACCGCCTGATCGCCCGCATCGTCCCTGCAAACGGGGAGCAGACTCCGGTTGAGGTGCCCGACTTCGCCGCACGCGCCAGGAAGATTGTTGGCAACCGGGTTTTGCCGAACGCGGTCCTCGAACTACGAACGCGAGCTCGGTATTGAGCATCTACGCCCGAATTGACATGTGGCACGTCTTGTGACACATTGTTTCCATGCACTCCTTGAATATTCGTCAACTCCGAGACACCCGCCGCTGGAAAGCCTGGCTTCGAGCTGGTGAGACAGTCGAGTTACGCGAACGAGACCGTGTGATCGCCAAGATTGTGCCCGTCAATGGCAACCAGCCGCGGGCCGACATGCCCGACTTCGCCGCACGCCGGAAGAAGATTTTTGGCGATCGCATTCTGCCTGGAGCGGACCTGCTCATAGAAGAGCGGAGACGGGCACGATATTGAGTATCTACGCCGATTCGAGCTTCTTCGTCTCCCTCTATATCCAGGACCGGCACGCAGCGGACGTGCAGCGTCTTCTGGCGAAACGGACGGATATGTGGTTGACCCCGCTACATCGGGCGGAATGGGCCCACTCCGTTGCACAGCATGTGTTCCATCGGAAGATTTCTGCGGACCAGGCGCAAAGGCTGTATCGACGGAATTCGAGAGGGACCGGGAATCCCGGTCTTGGATCGAGGTGAGTGTGCCAGAAATGGCTTTCGAACGCTGCATCCAGCTGGCTCAACAGCACGTGCAGTAGCGTTGCTATGGCGCACCTTGGATACGCTGCATGTCGCTTCAGCCCTGGAATTGGGCGCCGAACGATTCTGGACCTTTGATGAACGCCAAGCCAAGCTGGCGCGGGCCGTCGGACTGAAAGTCACTTGAGAGTCTGGTTTACTGGGGTGGCGTTGGGCACTCTATCCGCTCCACTTTGGCAGGAAGCCAAATCATCCACTGCCACTTCTTCGCCGAGTCCAGCAGCCAGGAATATTTGCGCAGAACACGACTTCAGTAGCGAATGTGGCCGTCTAAGGATGTGGCGACCATCACCGCTGTGTCCTGTCGTCTCGTGAGATCGGCTTGGCCACGCCTACGAACGGTGCTGTAGTCAGCCCATTCCTTCTTGTGCTCCTCGATTGCCTGGCCAGCGATCGTCGCAGTGTCATCCATGCGCCACGGCTCGTGTCCTTCGTTGACAAATCGTTGAAGCTCCAGTGCCGCCTTCTTGTCGACTTTCCAGTTCCAGACTTTGTGGCTACAGTTGTCGGACGCGAATGTGCTCGAGGTAAGCTGGAAGGCAAGAGCGAATGTCAAGACGAGACGCCTGTCTGAAGCCTCGGGCGCAGATTGGCTGACAGCTGACGGCTGACAGCTGAAGGCTTTTTACGCAAACGCGGTCTCGGTGTACGTTCCATACACGTCACGCAACGCCTCGCAAATCTCGCCCACGGTTGCATAGGCTTTCACTGCGTCAACGATGAACGGCATGGTGTTCGCCGGTGAGACTTGGCCGTTCGTGCCGGCCTTTGGTTCCTGGGCCGCGGCTTTCCGTAGGGCATCAAGACAGCGGCGAACTTCGTCGTTGGAGCGGCGGGCTGCGAACGCGTTCAGCTTCTTGGTCTGCGCCTGCGCAACCTCTTCGCCGATGTAGAGAATGTTGGGCGAAGGTTCTTCGACGCCGAACTCGTTGGCGCCAACCGTGATCTTCTCTCGCGCTTCGGTGGCGCGCTGGAACTGATAGCTGGCCTCAGCGATTTCCTTCTGCGGATAGCCCTTCTCGATGGCCGAGACCATGCCGCCCATGGCGTCCAGCTTTTCGAAGTAGTCGAAGGCGCCTTTCTCCATGTCGAGCGTGAGGCGCTCCAGGAAGTAGGAGCCGCCCAGGGGATCGACGGTCTGCGCGACACCCGATTCGTAGGCGATGATCTGCTGGGTGCGCAGCGCGATGCGCACCGCCTCTTCGGTCGGCAGCGCCAGCGCTTCGTCGTAGGAATCGGTGTGCAGTGACTGAGTACCGCCCAGCACCGCAGCCAGCGCTTGTATGGCGACGCGCGCAATGTTGTTCATCGGCTGTTGCGCGGTCAGCGAGACGCCCGCGGTCTGCGTGTGGAAGCGCATCAGCCAGGTGCGCTGGTTCTTGGCCTCGAAGCGGTCCTTCATCAGCCGATACCAGATCTTGCGCGCCGCGCGATACTTCGCAAGCTCCTCGAAGAAATCGTTGTGCGCGTTGAAGAAGAAGCTGAGCCGCGGGCCGAACTCGTCCACATCGAGGCCGCGACGGCGCGCCCACTCGACGTACTCCACGCCGTCGTAGATGGTGAACGCCAGCTCCTGCAGCGCGGTCGAGCCGGCTTCGCGAATGTGGTAGCCGCTGATCGAAATGGTGTTGAAGCGCGGCGTGAAGACGGAGCCGAACTCGAAGGTGTCGATCACCAGCCGCATCGATTCCGCCGGCGGATAGATGTATTCCTTCTGCGCGATGTATTCCTTCAGGATGTCGTTCTGGATGGTGCCGGAAATTTTCTTCCAGTCCGCGCCCTGCTTTTCCGCAACCACGAGATACATGGCCCACAAGATCGACGCCGGCGAGTTGATGGTCATCGAGACCGTCGTCTTCTCCAGATCGATGCCGTTGAAGAGGATCTCCATGTCTTCGAGCGAATCGATGGCGACGCCACACTTGCCGACTTCACCTTCGCTGAACGGATGATCGCTGTCGTAACCCATCAGCGTGGGCAGATCGAATGCGACGGAGAGCCCGCCGCCGCCGTGGGCCAGCAGATATTTGTAGCGCTCGTTGGTCTCCTCGGGCGAAGCGAAGCCCGAGAACTGGCGCATGGTCCACATCTTGCCGCGATAGCCGGAGGCGTGAATGCCGCGCGTAAACGGCGGCTGACCGGGATAGTTCAGAAAGCCTTCGTACTTCCAGTCGGCAGGAAGATCCGCGGGAGTATAGAGCCGCCGAATCGGCAGGCCAGAGATGGTGGTATAGCGCGCATGACCGTGCTCATCGACGTTGACGCCGGTGGCCGCACCGATCGGCTTCTCGGGCCCCTTCTCGAGGCTCGGGGCGAGCGTCTTCTCAGCCCATTGCTTCTCCGACTCGGAAGGATGGCGGCCATTCTCGAACAGATCGGTGACCGGGGATTCGGCCAGAACTTTCCCGTCAGGTTTGCGACGATCAGACATGAGTTACCCCATTGGAAGAATGAACCTTCCATGCTAGTAGATGCGAGGAAGACGAGCAAGAAGCTTCGGGAGACTTGACCACCTCGTCTTTTATTCAGCTATTCAGCGGCATGCACGCAGGTGCGAGAGGAATTCAGGTGCATTCGACCAGCCTCGTCCCCAAATTCCGCCCGCGTCGTAGAATCGAAACTATGAAAGCCGTTGTCGTCACTCGTGCCGGTGGACCTGAAGTTCTCGAAGTTCGTGACATGCCCGATCCGCAGCCCAAGGTGGGCGAGGTAATCGTGCGCGTGGAAGCTGTGGGCATCAACTTTGCCGATACCATGTCAACCCACGGGACTTACAAAGGCACTCCTCCACCACCGTTTGTTTCGGGGCGCGAGTTCGCCGGCGTGGTCGCGACCACCGGCGAGCGCGTGATGGGCTACATGCAATACGGCGCGGCCGCCGAGAAGATCGCTATGAACCCCAAGTTGCTCTGGCCGCAGCCCAAAAGCTGGAGTTCGGAGCAGTCGGCTGCCTTCCCAGTGAACTTTCTGACTGCCTATCTCGCCTATTGGAAGGCCGGCCTTACACCCGACGCCTTAGAGCCAATCCTTCGCCACGATCAGCAGCGGCGTCGTGCACTGATTCATGCCGCCGCCGGAGGCGTAGGCACGGCCGCAATTCAGATCGGACAGCTGCTGAACATCGAAACTTATGGAACGTCATCGTCCGAGGAAAAACTGGAGCGAGCGAAGAAGTTAGGGCTGGACTACGGCATCAACTATCGCGAGGTGGATTACGAGCAGCGTATCCAGGAGCTGACCGACGGACAGGGCGTGGACGCTGTCTTCGAGATGCTGGGCGGGGAACACACGGCCAAGAGCCTGCGCTGCTGCCGGCCGTTCGGGCGAGTCATTATTTATGGCACGGCCACCGGACAGCGGCAGCAGTTCGACACCGGCACCATGATGGCCAAAAGCCTTAGCGCGCACGGACTATGGCTCAGCATACTGGCCAAGGACCACGAACTGATCACTCGCACTCTGCAAGCTATGCAGCCTTGGATTGAACAGGGCAAACTACATCCCGAGATTGGGCACATCCTGCCCATGGAGCAAGCCGGCGAAGCCCATCACCTGATGTTGCAACGAGCCAACTACGGCAAGATCGTGCTGAAGATCGGGTGAGCCTACCCTGAGTGCCGTATCTGGGGAAGCGCCGCCGTCGCGGCACCGATGGTACGCTGGTGCATGTTCCTCGCGTCGCTAACCGGCTTTGCCGCGGGCACGTTATGCACGCTCGCGTACTTGCCTCAAGCCTTGCACTCTTTCCGCACAAAGTCCGTGCGCGATCTCTCGCTGCTCATGCTGATCAGTCTCAACGCAGGCTTGTTGCTGTGGGTGAGCTACGGCTTCCTGATCCACTCGCTGCCCATCATCTTGCCGAATGCCGTTACGTTCTTCCTCAGCGCGCCTTTGCTGGTGATGAAGGTGCGCTATCGAGGGGAGCGTTGAGAGTAATGAGACCGACAGGGTTTAGAGGAGTTCCACAATTGCCGTAGGTCAGAGGTCTTTCGCAGCGCCAGACAAATTAGACATTTTTTCCTCAGGCCACCGGTAAGAGATTTCCGCATCTAACGTTGGCGTGACCGGAAAATGCCTACTGAAGCGATTTCTTGCGGTGTTTCTGATGGCGGTGGGATTTCTAGTCTTCCTCGACGCTGTACAGGCGAACGCGATGCCCACCCGTCCTGCCATCCGCAGCGTGATTTCCCGCTCAGCGCAGCGATGAGTTGCTCCCGACAGCGATAGTGCAAGAAAGTAAAGATGTGGCCTGCCTGGCCGAAGGCTAACTCCTAAATGCTGTTACCTCAGCGGCTGAAGCCGATTCATCCCGAAGCCAAACTACACCGCTGAAGCGGTGCTCCACCCTATACACCAAATGTGAAACTGCTTTAGCTCCAAATCTGCCTTGCGAAGAAGTAGATCGTTAAGCCGAATCCGATCACGATCACGATAGCGCGGACGTACTCCGGTTTTGTCTTGCGAGCGAAGAAGGCGCCGAAGTAGCCACCCATTATTGCACCAATAATCATGAGTACCGCCTGCGGCCAATACACGACGTGCGGCGTCAGAACAAACAGAATGGTGGCCACGCCGTTGGAAACCGTGGTCAGCCACGCCTTAAGCGCATTCATGGTGTGGATGTGGTCCATGCCCAGCAGCGCCAGCATGGCGAGCAGCAGGATGCCGCCACCAGCGCCGAAGTATCCCAGGTAAAACGCAATGAACAGCTGGATGAAGATTCCGCGGCCGGTGGCAAACTCGTGATGTTCTCCGCCTGCATGCTCGGCCCGGCGGCGGACCCACTGCGTAATCCGTCCGCTCATCATGAAAATCAATGGTGGCAACCAGGAGCAGCCACGGCACCAAAATCATGAAGGTCTTCGACGGAGTGATCAGCAAAACATAAGCGCCGAGAACGCCTCCGAGAATGCCAGTGACGGTTAGCGGTATGAGGACGCGCCGCGGCAGGCTGCGAAACTCGTGACGATAGGCCCAGACGCTGGCGGGCTGCCCCGGCCACAGCGCCACGGTATTAGTGGCATTGGCGTTTATTGGCGGGATGCCCACGAACAACAGCGTCGGGAAGGAAACGAAGCTGCCGCCGCCGGCAACCGAGTTGATGGCTCCCGCCAGGAGCGCCGCGAAAAATAGAATGGTTCCGTGGGCGATGTGCATAGACAAAGAAAACCGATAGTATCAGCCGCGGGGTTGAAACCGAAAAAATATCTCGACATGCAGTGACCAGCGGCGCCCGACGAGAGGGGCTTTAACGCGCGCGATGCCAGCTGAAATCTACGGCATGATGATTCGGCTGCTGGGCTCATCCGCGCTGGCGATGGAGGATTGTGTGTCGGGAAATCGTTCGTGCAGAAAATCCAGAAAGCCACGCGAGAGCGGACGTCCCGAAGTGTGGATGTGTGCCAACCGCAATATGAGCACCAGGACTTTCAAAACTTCAGCGTCCCTCAACGTGGTATGTCCGAGGTGCTCTCGCTCCAGCTCGCGGAACTCATGCAAAAGTTGGCGCACAGTTTCGATCAGTTCCTGCTGCGTCAGGCTTGCCGGCACCTGCTCATACACCAAACCAGAACTCACCAGGGTCTGGTAGCTCTTGGCCAGATTGACCAGGGCCGCAATGACCTCCCGGTCATTCAGGCTGCGATCGCGGCGCGCGAGTTTGCCAATGGTCTGCAGAATTCCCGAGATCACCGGCTCATGGGCGTGCAGGAGTTCGTCGGAGATGTCGATCTTGGGAAATATTTCGTCCGCCGGCAACGCTTCCAACGGTCTCGGCTTCTGGTGCTGCCGCGCTTGCTGCAGGTAAGGACACTCAGAGGGACAGTCCAGCGTGAGCTCACGCTGTTCGCCGCAGCATTGCGGGCAGATGCGCCCATGCACCGCCAGGCAGAAGCGTTTCTCTTTTCGCTCAGCGCAAATTGCACAGCGCAATGGTGGTACTCCGCGGACTGACTCGTCGGCCCTAAACTGCCATTATGACACTTTCACCAAAGCGGGGGGCCTTGGAGGCCGCATGGGCAGTGGCTTTGCGAGCACAGCCTGTGGAAAAACCGCATAAAATATGGCGAAAATGCTTCCCACTCGAATGAGGTTGGTATAAGATACGCTCAACTTGAGCATTTTTACCGCTCAAATTTTCAAGGAGGATTTACTAATGGCAACAGGCATGACCAAGACCCAGCTCGTCCGCTACATGGCGGAGAAGCATGAAATGAACAACAAACAGGCAGCAGCTTTTCTCGAGTCGCTCGCAGAATTAGCGATCAAAGAGACGAAGAAGAACGGCCTGTTCATAGTCCCGGGTCTGGGCCGTTTGGTGAAATCAAATCGCAAGGCGCGCATGGGCCGCAATCCGCAAACCGGCGAAGCAATCAAGATTCCTGCGAAGGTCGTAGTGAAGTTCCGCGTGGCCAAGGCCGCGAAGGACTCCATCGCTCCGAAGAAATAACTTTCCTTTTGGTCTAAACCGGGGCCGGCCGCGTGCCGGCCTTTTTGGTTGTCAGTTGTCAGTGAGCAGTTGTCCGTTACTCTTTACTGACAACCGACTACTGACTACTGACTACTGCCTTTCGATCACTGCCGCAAAGAATCCGTCGCAGGGTTGCACACCGGGAATGGTGCGCAGGAATTTCCCGCTCAGCAGCGAGTCGAGATCACTCCACACCAGCTCGCCAGTCGATCGCAATCTCTCCAACTCCTCGCGACAGTCGCGCAACTCAAACCCGGCGGCATCGTGCAAGACTTCTTCCACGACGGCTTCATTCTCTTCGCGCTCCAGCGAGCACGTCGAGTACACCGCGCGCCCACCAGGCGCTAGCTGTTGCAATGCGGCGCGCAGGATTGCAACCTGCTTGGTGTGGAGTTCGCTCAGGTCTCCCTCGACGAGACGCCACTTGATGTCCGGATTGCGCGCCAGGGTTCCGGTGCCTGAGCATGGCACGTCAGCGAGAACGCGATCGAAGCCGCCGGCGAGCGGGAGTTGTAAGGCGTCAGCCGTAATTACCTTAACGTTGGCGGCAGGCACGCGCTTTCGCAACAGGCCAGCGCGGTGCTCATGGATCTCCGTTGCAATGATCTCCGCCGTAGGATTGCGCCAGGCGATTGCGGCAGTCTTGCCTCCGGGAGCGGCGCAGCAATCGAGGAGGCGAGAGCCGGTGCCGACCAATGCCGCTACCAGTTGGGAAGCTTCGTCCTGGATGAAGACCCGGCCTTCAGCGTAAGCGCGTGTTCGCGTCAGGTCTCCCTCGACCAAAGTACGAGAGCTGGTAAGCAGGGTGCCAGGCGCGAGCACGATGCCTTCCCGCGCCAACTCTGCTTCCGTGTCTTCGTTTTCCAGACGCAGCGCTGTGGCGGGCACTCGCTGATCGAACTCGCAGATTTGCCGGGTGCGCTGTTCGCCGAACTGCGCCAACCAGCGTTCAACCAGCCACGGCGGATGGGCGTATTCGCGCGCCAGGGAAGGAGTCGCACCTTCGTCGGCCAAAGGTTGGGCAGGTTCTGCCTTGGCTGCTACGATCTTTCGCAACACCGCATTGGCGAAAGGCGCCGCCGATCTTTTTTGCGCGCGCTTCACCAGCTCCACACTGTCGTTGATGGCGGCATGCGCAGGCACACGCGTCAGGAACAGTAGCTGGTACGCCGCCAGGCGGAGCGCATTCAATACCTCGGCGTCCAGCTTCTTCAGCGGCCGCGATGACGCCGCTAAGATGGCATCATCCAGTCGCGAACGCCAGCGTAGAACGCCCATCACGAGTTCCATTGCGAGACCACGATCGGCCGGCGCGAGCTTTTCCAGCCGCTCGGAGTGCAGCAGTTCGCCGGCGTAGGCGTTCTGCTGGTCAACTCGCAGCAAGATGTCGAACGCGACGGAACGTGCGGGAGAGATGGGCATGGGAGCACGAGCGACTAGCAATTAGCAACTAGCAACTAGCAATTAGCAAAAGCGCAAACTGAACGCGAAGTGCTAAATGCTAAGTGCTAAGTGCTGGGGCTCGCTACTTACCTACTACTTCGTCCGTCCGCGGCCGATAGCCATTGATGAAATCATGGGCGCTCATTCGCTTCTTGCCTTCCACCTGCAATTCCCGGAGCTCCAGAGCCGTGCCATGCGCGAAGCCCAGCAGCAAACGATCGTCTTCGATTGCGAAATGACCTGCCGGAACAACAGCACTTGCGGTAACAGGCACGGCGGAATGAATATGCAGCATTTTGCTGCGAAAGCTCGTGAACGCTCCCGGCCAGGGTTGAAAACCGCGCGAGCGGTTCCAGGTCTCCGCGGCACTACGCGAGAAATCGATCAGTCCGTCTTCCCGCTTGAGAATGGGAGCGAGCGTGGCCTTGGCATTGTCCTGCGGACGGGGCGTTATGCTTCCGCTCTTCAAGCCGGCAAGAGTTGCAATCATCAACTCGGCACCTGACTGTGCCAGTCGTGGTGCCAGCGTCAGCGCCGTATCTTCCGGCGGGATCCGCTCTTCGGACTGCAACAGGATGTCGCCCGTGTCGAGGCCGGCATCGATGCGCATCGTAGTCACGCCAGTTACGGTTTCCCCGATCGCAATCGCCCACTGGATTGGCGCGGCCCCACGGTACTTCGGCAGCAGCGATGCATGAAGATTAATGTTGCCGAGCCTCGGCAGATCGATCATCCACTGCGGAATGATGCGCCCATAGCCGACCACGATGATCGCTTCTGGTGTAATGCTCTCCAATTGTGCGCGGAATTCAGCGTTGTTCTTGATCTTCTCCGGTTGAACAACGGGGAGGCCAAGCGCCAGCGCGGTTTGCTTCACTGGCGACGATGTCATTTGCATGCCGCGTCCGCTGGGACGATCAGGTTGGGTGGCTACCAGCTTTACCTGGAAACCGGCGCACACGAGCTTCTCCAGGGTGGGTACGGCAAACATCGGCGTTCCGCAGAAGACCAGGTCCATCATGGACGCACTACCATTCGCCCTGCTTCACCAGTTTGCGAATTTTGCGCTTCATCATGTCACGTTTCAGTGCGCTGATGTGGCTGATGTAGAGCTTGCCGTTGAGATGGTCGGTTTCGTGTACTAACGCGCGCGCCAGCAAGTCCTCGCCGGTGACCTCGATGGGCTTGCCGTTCGCGTCTTGTGCGCGCGCGGTAACCGAGCGTGGACGCGTTACCTTCTCGCGGAATTCGGGCAGGCTGAGGCAGCCTTCATTGGATGTGAGCCGCCCTTCGGTGTGGATGATCTCGGGATTCACCAATACGATCTTGGCGTCAGGATCTTCCTTGAAGGTGACATCGATCACCGCAATGCGCTTGCTGATGCCGATCTGCGGCGCCGCCAGACCGACGCCATGCGCCGCGTACATACTCTCAAACATGTCTTCGACGAGTTTCTTCAGCTCGTCGTCAAAGACGGTAATGGGGGCTGCGGGCTTCTCCAGGACCGGGTCCCCAAATTTCACGATCTCATGAATCATTTAGAAGTTACGCAACTGTTGGCAGTAGCCTTCGAAATTCCTTTGCAACTCAATCAGGGAATCGCCACCAAACTTTTCCAGTGCGCAGCGGGCCAGGGTAAGCGCAACCATCGCCTCCCCCGCCACTCCCGCAGCCGGAACCACGCACACATCCGAACGCTCATAGGCGGCCTTCACTGGTTCGCGAGTGGCGAAGTCCACCGAGCCCAAGGGGCGCCGCAATGTCGAAATCGGTTTCAGATACCCTCGTACGCGAATCTCTTCGCCGTTTGAAACTCCGCCTTCCAGGCCTCCGGCATGGTTCGATCGCCGGGTGAAACCAGTGAACGCGGTCGCGCCCTCGCGTTCGTATCCTATTTCATCATGCACGGTCGAACCCAGGGAAGCTGAGCCGCGGACCGCGTCTCCGATCTCGACGGCCTTTACAGCCTGCAACGACATCAGTGCAGCGGCGAGCTGCGCGTCCAGACGCTCGTCCCAATTTGCATAGGTGCCAAGACCGGGCGGCACGTTGTGCGCCACTACTTCAAAGATTCCGCCGACAGAATCACCCGTGCGCAGCGCGACGTCAACCTGCTCTTTCATGCGCGCTTCGGTTTCTGGGTCGGCACAACTCAACAATATCTCCTCTTTCGCTGCCACAGCCCGAATTGCTTCCCAATCGACGGGCGACTCCAGGCGAGCACTGCCGACAGCGATGACGTGACTCAACGCTTCAATGCCGAGCTCGCGCAACAGCAGTTTCGCGACGGCGCCGGCAGCGACTCGCGCCGCCGACTCGCGGGCAGATGCGCGCTCCAGAACATATCGCGCCTCAGAGAAGTTGTACTTCACGGCTCCGGCGAGATCAGCATGACCTGGCCGCGGCGAAGCCACGCGCTTGTGCTTGGCCGGATCGCCCTCCTCGACCGGCAGCGCTTCCGTCCAATTCTGCCAATCCTTATTCGCCAGCAGCATGGCAATCGGCGAGCCGATCGTCTTGCCGTGACGCACTCCGCTGAGGATGTGGGCCTGGTCGCGCTCGATACGCATGCGCCCACCGCGACCATATCCTTGTTGCCGCCTCCAGAGTTCGCGGTTCACGAATTCGATGTCAACCGCGACCCCCGCAGGCATGCCCGAGAGCAGCGCCACCAGGGCTTCTCCATGGGACTCACCGGCGGTGGAAAAGCGCAGCATGAGAATAAGAAGGGTGATTGTAGCTGATGAAGGCAGCCGTTAGCACTTAGCATTTCGCACTTAGCACACGAAGGCCAGCGCTAAAGAGTCTGTGTGAGAACATCTGTCGTCGCTACGGGACTCGGATTAATTTCCCACCTACCCAGCATTCCGGCTACGGCTCCATGCTGGGCTAGACTCTTTCGCCCCTGCGGGGCTTGTTCGTGAGTAATTCGTTCCACTGAGCTAACTTGAAATGAGTTCTCACGCAGACGCTAAAGCGCATGATCGCCCGCAGAACTTCTCCCCCGCATAAATGCGGGGGCTCCCACCGTTTCGCCGAGCCTACGCTTCGATGACCAACTCCTCCTCCACAAATGCCTTCTCTTCCATGCTGCTGCCGCCCAGCGAGAACGACCGAGTCAGTTGCCCTTTACCATTCTCGACGCTGGTTATGACGTAGGAGCAGCCTAGCCAGTACGCTTCGGCGAAATCTGTCGGCGACCACTGCGCGGGATGATCGGGATGAGAGTGGTAGAAGCCGACAATCTCGAATCGGCGCGAGCGCGCGTCACGCAGAATACGCACGACCTCAACCGGCGCAATTTCGTAACGATCCTTGGGAGAGTCACTGATGTTCTGGCAGCGTACGGTGGCGCTCACCGCTCGTGTGTCACCCTCTACCGTTCCCAGCAACACGCCACAGCATTCACAAGGATAAGTTTCCTCTCCGTGGCGGCGGATTTCCTCGTATTCACGCTGGCGAAATTTCAACATGTCGTCGCCGCTTTTCTATCACGCCGGGCGGGACTTCGCGAGTAATTGTGAATTTCTGACAACTCCGCAAGTTGCCGTTTGACCGTGCAGTGTGCGACAGTGTGAGTCTCCGGATAGCGGATTCGCGAAAGTTTGTTTGTAGCAAGGCAACATAACCTCGGTGGTCCGATATCGCATTCCATGTAAAGGCGGGCGTAACGAGTCCGTCTGACGAAAGTTTATTCAAAGGCTATCGCTGAAGATGACGAAAAAGATCAAGACGAAATCCTACGAAGACGCAGTCTCGTGGCTTCGGGCTCACGGCTTCGACATATTGGAAGCGCCGGGCACAAGTAACCGCGTGTTTCTGAAGAAGCACAGCTGCTCGGCCGCGATCGAGCGCACCGACGATGGTAGCGTCAAGGTATTCGCCTATCCCGGCTATCTCATCAATGGCGAGATCGCGAAACTTGTCGATCATGGTTATCAGAAAGTCTGGAAGACGACGAAAGCCGAACATCCTGCCACGGCTGACCAACTCAAAGCGTTGCACCAGTTCACCGAAGAGCTGAAGGAAGGGACTGGCGCCATCAGTCTCTATAACGAAGGATTGGGTACAGTAAGTGAGTCCTACATGTACGATCGCGTGCGCGGACGCGACCTGCCGGAAGCGGAACGCCCCCGGCGTCCATGGCAAAAGGCCGCAGGTAAACGCCCCGCATAGTTTCCCCATTCAGCGATGTGCGCCCGCACCGTTAGGTTGTAAGTCTTTCTCCGAATAACCTCCTCCTGGTCGCACAAACCCGCTAGTGAAATATGCCATCTAACTACAAGGACAAGGAACCGAGCACGTCTAAAGGGTTTCCAGGAGGGATGCAAAAGGTTATGAAGAGACTTGGGATGCTGTTGGTGTTGTTGATGTTCTGCGCATTCACGGTGTGGGCGCAGAATGACAATAGTTCCAATAGCGACAATACGGCCACACAGGCCACTACAAACGACAACATGAACAATAAGAGTGCGCAGGACCAGGCGCATCAGAACGCGGCCGACCAGGACAGGAACGCTGCCGATCAGGAAAAGGCGGACGCCAAGAACGAAGGCAGCAAGTCCGCAGAAGACCGCGACAAAGTGATGGCCCGGCTGGACGATTCTTCCAAGATTTTGAATGAGTTGCTGGGCGCACCTGACAAAGGCATTCCAGACAAGGTGTTCGAGAAAGCAAAGTGCGTAGCGGTAGTTCCTTCCATGGTGAAGGGCGGCTTCGTGTTTGGCGCCGAGCATGGTCGTGGCGTGGCGACTTGCCGTACCGCCAAAGGTTGGAGCGCGCCGGCTTTCTTCGTTATCACCGGCGGCAGTTGGGGATTGCAAATCGGCGTCCAAGCGGCGGACTTGGTCATGCTGATCATGAACCAGCGTGGTATGAACGAGTTACTTAGCTCGGAGTTTAAGCTGGGTGGCTCTGGAAGCGTGGCAGCCGGTCCGGTGGGCCGTGAAGCCAGCGCCTCCACCGACTGGAAGATGGGCGCAGAGGTCCTGACCTATTCGCGCACTCGCGGTCTTTTCGCGGGGCTGACTCTGAATGGTGCGGTGATCAAGGAAGACGACGACTCGACTCGTGCGATCTATGGACATATGGTCGGCTTCCGTCAGTGCCTATTGGGACAAGTAAGGCCGCCAGCCGGGGCTGAGAACTTCCTGGCGACCGTGCGGCGCAGTAAGGCTGAGGCTACAGCCGAGGCGCACTAGAACAATTTGCAGTCGCAGCGCAGCGGTGGGCTTGGGCTCACCGCTTTTTTTGTGCATTGATCTACACTGCTGCGAGCGAGGTGAAACTGGTGAAGCTGAGTCTTATATTCGCGGCGGCATTGTTGGTGGCAGTCGTTCTGACGCAGGCGCGGGGTTACAGCGCTTCCACGTCAAGCGGTGAAGAATCAATTCGAGCAGTCCTGCAGTCGCAAGTCGATGCCTGGAACCATCACGATCTGGATGGCTTCATGAATGGGTACTGGCACTCGCCTGATCTGACGTTCTTCTCCGGAACCACCGAGACCAGGGGATGGCAGCCGACCCTGGAACGCTACCGTCGCAACTACCAATCCGAGGGCCATGCGATGGGAACTTTGTCATTCAGCGACTTGCAGGTGCAGTTGCTGGGTCCCGAGTCGGGCTTCGTGCGGGGGAAATTTCAGCTGGTCATGCCGGATGGCAAACAGCCGCATGGCGTGTTCACGCTGGTCTTTCGCAAGTTTCCCGAGGGCTGGCGGATCATTCACGATCACACCTGTGCGGAGTAGGGGCTGTGGTGATCGCTAGATTCGAATCGGCGCGGCATAAGGCTACATCGAAAGAGTTATAGACGGCCCGGGCCGCGGGTGTAGAATTCACCCAGTACAGGCGGTATCCCGAAGTCGGGGAACTGCACTGGAGGACATCGTGAGTATTACCACCGGCGACTTCCGCTCGAAGATCACCTCTTCCACTCTCCTCGAAAAGAAACAGCGCAAGGAAATCATTACCTGTCTGACCGCTTACGACTACGCCAGCGCGCGGCTGGTGGATGAGGCCGGCATTGACATCGTATTGGTCGGCGACTCTCTGGGGATGGTGATGCTGGGCTACGAAAATACCCTGCCCGTCACCATGCAGGAGATGCTGCACCATACGCGCGCGGTCAGGCGCGGCGTGAAGCGGGCATTCCTGGTGGCCGACATGCCTTTCGCTTCGTACCATGTCACTGCGCGTGAGGCCCTGCGCAACGCCGCTCGCTTTATCAAGGACGCCGGCGCCGAGGCGGTGAAAATTGAGGGCGGCGAAAAGCGCGCGCGCCTGGTTGAACGCATGGTTGAGGCGGAGATTCCCGTGGTCGGCCACATCGGGCTTACGCCGCAATCGGTGCACGCCATGGGCGGATACAAGGTCCAGGGCAAGACCCTGAGCGCGATCGAGCAACTGATGCACGATGCGATCGCCTTGGAACGCGCCGGGGCGTGTTGCATCGTTCTCGAAGGCATTCCGCGCGAAGTCGCGAGCATGATCACGAGTGAACTGGAGGTCCCGACCATCGGCATCGGCGCGGGACCGGAATGCGATGGTCAGGTGCTGGTCTTCCACGATCTTCTGGGACTCACACTTGCTCCGCCGGCCAAGTTCGTTCGTCGTTACGCGGACCTGGCGTCAGTGATCAGCAACGCCGTGCTGGCTTTCAAAGATGACGTGAAAACCGGGAGCTATCCGTCAGACGCCGAGTCTTATCATCTGCCCAAGGAGACGCTCTCAGCGTTGCAGGGCATTGCGGAACGCAAGCGGGCTGTGCAAGTGTAGGAGGATGCGGCTGTCGTTGCCCGTTGTCATTCTGCTGGCCCTGACGCTCGACGTGGCCATGGTTGCGGTGGGTCAGAAGCCTTCCGCCACCGCCTGCGCGCAAACCCGCTACCAGGAAGAGCTATTGCCAGCCTGACGGTGGGTTTTGCTTCAAGTATCCCGTTTCGTGGACCGTGCTGGGCCAGGTCTTCGACGGCAATGGAGTGGTGGTTGCGCCTCCCCAGAAGCTGGATCGCGCGCTGTGGGATGAGATCACGGTTGCGTTAATACTGCCGCCTGCGGAAGGCGATGAAGAGCAGGTAAGCCTGGATGGCTTGATCGAGCAGGCCTCCCAGAGCATGCGCCAAGCCGGCCAGAGTTTTGAAACCTTGCAACGCCAGCAGCGCACCGTGGACCACAAACCGGCGCAGATGTTAAAGGTCCGCTATCACGAGAAAGCCACCGACCGCGACTGGATTGAGCAGATGGTTTTTATTCAAGGCCCGGATGGCGAGATGTACTCGGTTGCGCTGAAATGTTCGCCGGAAAATCTGGTGCGTTTGGAGCCGGTATTCGCGGGAGTTTTGGAGAGCTGGATTCTGCCTGAGGCTGAACCTCCGTCGGGAGCCGGGGATGCGCCCAAGCAAGCAACGCCGCCTGGAAAGACGGCGGCTGGTCACTGACGCGATTTTGAGCAGTATCGCTTTGTGTCACCCTGAGAGAGCGGTTGCCTTTGCCGCGATTCGAAGGGCCTCTATGCCGTCCTAACTGTTTGGGCCGAATAGGGTTCCTTCGACTCCGGCGGCGCAAAAGCAGCGCCACCTGCGCTCAGGATGACACGCGAAGAGACGTTTTCAGCAATCTCTGAAGCCGCGCCCTTTCAAAGCGCCACCCTGAAACTGCTATAACAAGCCATTCGTGAAACAAATCTCAACCATCGCCGAAATGAAGGCAGCCTGCCGTCAAGTTACCCGTAACGGCAAGACCCTGGGATTCGTGCCTACCATGGGCGCTCTGCACGAAGGCCATCTTTCACTGGTGCGGGCGTCCAAGGCACGTTGCGACGTAACTGCCGTTTCCATCTTCGTAAACCCGCTGCAGTTCGGCCCGGCGGAAGATCTGGACAAGTATCCCCGCCCCTTGGAGCGCGATACCGCGCTGCTGGAGCAAGCTGGCGTGGACCTGCTCTTCACGCCTGGAGCAAAGGAGATGTACCCGCCGGGGGCGCAGACCTATGTACTGGTCGAGGAGCTGAGCAACAAGCTCGACGGCGCCTCCCGTCCCGGGCACCTCCGCGGAGTAGCGACCGTGGTGGCGAAGCTGTTCGAAATCGTCCGTCCCGATTGCGCCTTCTTTGGACAGAAGGATGCCGCGCAGGTCGCCGTGCTTCGCAAATTGGTGGACGATCTTGACATGGACGTGGAGGTCGTCGTCTGCCCCATTGTGCGTGAGAAGGATGGCCTGGCGATGAGTTCTCGCAATGCCTACCTGACGCCTGAACAGCGCCAGCAGGCGCTGGTGTTGTACCGGGCCCTGACTCGGGTGCAGACGGCTCTGGACCATGGCGAGCGTGAGTCGGCAAAACTCATCGAGGTTGGCAAGCAAGTGATTGCGGAAGAGCCGGGGGCGCGCCTGGATTACTTCACCATCGTCGATCCCGACACGCTTGAGCCGGTGGCGAAAGTGTCGCACTGTGCGCTGGTGGCCGTCGCGGCGTATGTGGGTGCGACGCGGTTGATCGACAATGTGCTCGTCGTCAAGGCCGATGGGAACTAAAGTCTGATAGTAGGCACGCCGAAATGACCTATGCCGGCTGAAGATGTTTTCGAGGAAGAGTTCTTTGCGTCACTCTATGACTGCGTCAATCCGTGGTCGGTGAGCGACGAATTCTACGTTGAGCAAGCCCTCGCGTCTGGCGGTCCGGTGCTCGATCTTGGCTGCGGAACCGGCGCGCTGGCCTGTAGCCTGGCAGGGAAAAATCTCAACGTGACCGGTGTCGATCCGGCCGAAGCCATGCTCCGGGTCGCACGGTCACGAGTCGATGGGGACAAGGTCAGTTGGATCAGGTCAGACGGACAGAGCCTGCGCCTTCCGCAACGATTCAATTTCATTTACATGACCGGCCACGCCTTTCAGCAGCTACTGACAGACGATGATGCTGTCGCGTTGCTGCGAACGGCGGCGCTCCATCTCAATGCTGAGGGAAGGTTTGTCTTCGAAACGCGTAACCCTGCCGCCCAAGCATGGCTGTCGTGGACGCCCGAGCACTCTGGGCGCACAATTCAGTCGCCCAGGCATGGCCGAATCTCATTGTTCTATGACGCTCAGGCTGATCCCACCAGCGGCATTGTGACGATCGACGAACATTATCACCTGCTGGACCAGGGAGTGCGGCGAGCGGGGCGTAATCGTATCCGCTTTGTCGACCGGGAACACTTGTCTCGCCTGTTGACAAAAGCTGGTCTTGCAGCCGTTGACTGGTACGGGGGTTGGGATCGCAAGCGCTTCTCCCCAACGAGCAAAGAGATCATTGTGGTAACACGCTAGGCCAACCAGCAACAAGAGGTCAAGCCGGCCTGAAATAGTAGCTGGCGATAGACCGAAATTACGCTAGCAATCTTTTCCAGGGACCAGTCACTGAATAGGAAGAGCGGGATCTTGTGAATCCGTTTCCCACCCTTTTGCGAAAGCTGGGCGAAAAGATGGGGTACCCACAACCTAGAGAGAGCCGGCACCGTGTGAAATTGTCATTACGAGCGCCTGGGTCTGGCGCGAGGAATCTGCTTTTCGGTGGACGGGAAAAAGCAGATCCCTCGCTTCGCTCGTGATGACAATCTGAACGGCTAAGGGTGCTGGCCCGCATGCGTAGAACCCTTTCGAGTCTTCCATCCCGATAGCCACGCCCCACCCAATAACAGCACTACTGGAAAACATTCCAGTGTGTAGCGCGGCTCGGGGTTCTCCAGCGTGCCCAAGAACGCCGAGCGCAAGAGCACGAACAACAACATAAGAGCGAGGTACTGAGGCCGCGGCCCACGTGTCGCCCCCATCACTGCGGCGAACAGGAACAGCAGGTTGAGCACGCCCCACAGCGTGGCCAGAACGCAGCTCTCCGTGTCATTGGCGTACTCCCACCAGCGCGTGTCGAGCGGCAGCATCTCGGTGCGGGGACGCAGCCACATGTCGGCAATGCGCAACGTCGGCAGCCAGACGTAATAGCGGAATGGCGATCGCGCTACGCGCTGGTCGGCCAACTCAGCAAAACGAGCATTCAGCGCGGGATCGACAACATGCGTCTTCGAATAGTCGTTAAAGATGGCTTGCGTCTGCTCGCGCTCCTGCGCGCTGTCGAAAGCTCGCGAGGGCAGCAGGCGGAAGTCAAACTCGTCGCCGGGAATCTGCCAGTACACCTCTTCCGTCGAAACGTAATCGACCATCCAGGTTCGCACCCACTTGTCGAAACCAGAGGGAACGAACTCGTCAGGATCACTGGCGTAGCGCGGGGCCAGCGGTTCGAAGCTATGGAAGTCGCGCCAGTTTCGCACGGCCCAGGGCACCAGACGGCGCCAGCGAAATCGCCAGCACCAGCACTCCTGCCCAGAACAGGTGCGCTCGTTCCGCCGGACGGCGCCACATTCTCCACAGCAGGAACAGCCCCAACGCCACCAGCAGAATGCCACCGTCAGGGCGGAGGAGGATTCCCGCCGAAACCGCGATGCCGCAACCCACCCACGCGGACCAGCGGGCAAGTCCCTCCTCGGAGGCTTGGAACGCGGCGACCGCACAATCGAGCGCGATGGCGGTAAAGAAGATGCTCAGCGTTTCGGCCAGAGGAGCCACCGTGTAATCGGCGGTAAAGGGACATAGCGCGGCCAGCAGGAACGCAAACCGTGCAGCGCGCGCCGATACCGTTCGGCGTGCCAGGTCGGCGATAACGAAACAGCCGGCCACATCGATGACGATTTGCACCAGCAGGACCGCGTTGTAATGCTCGCTGCCGAAGAGCGTGAAGCAAGCGGCAAGGAATGCGGGATAGCCGGGCAGGCGGATCCACGTGGGCCGCGGACCTTCGGCATGGCTGAGGCCGTAGATGCCGTGCTGAAGCCAGTTCCGGGCGATGTCGCCGTAAATCAGAGAATCGCCGGTTACATGCGGGAATCTAAGGTAAAAGAAAAGCCGCAGGACAAACGCGGCCAGCGTGACCAGCAGGAAGTACTTCCGATACTTCCGGAGCATGTCGCGGAACGACGGCCGCTCTGTTTTCCCCAGCGAATTGCACTCCTGTTCCAGCACGTGGCGAATATAACAGTTCGAAGCGAGCACTTGGCACTTAGCATTTGGCAGTTAGTTAAGGCGCTCCGGCCAAATGCTAACGGCTAAGTGCCAACGCTAAGTGCCAACTGCTGCTACGATTAAATTGGCCCTGAATGCCTAAGTCGAAACAGATTTTCTTTGATCCTGACCGCAAGCGCTGGCGACGCTTACGCTTTGCCCTCGACATCAGCGTAATCGTAGTCACCGTGTTGGTGGTGTTTTTTGTCGTAACCGTGATTCGGGGATCGTCAGTCCCGGGAGTACCGCTGCCGGCGGTGAAGAAGCCCTATCATGCGCTTAAGGAGAGCCAGAAGCGCAAGCCGCCACGCCGGCTGAACACTCACCGCAAAACCAAGCGGCCGGCATCGCAGGTGGTACTGAACTCCGACGAAGGCATTCGTGGCGCCTTCTACGTGCAGTGGGACGCCGCCAGCTTTGCGTCGTTGAAGGAATACTACCCGCAGATCGATCTGCTGTTTCCTGAGTGGATGCATGTGCTGACTGCCGACGGCAGGCTGCAGGGAGTTACCGAGCTGAACACGCTGTACGACGTGATGGACGGCAAGGGCAAGCCGCGGCCGATCGACGACAAAGTCATGTCGTTCCTCAAGGGCGAGAAGGCACAAACGGAAGTCTTTCCGCTGGTCAACAACTTCGATCCCATCTCCAACCAATGGAATCCGGATACCGACAAATTCATGGCCGATCCGGCCGCACGGCAGCGCTTCCGCAGTGAGTTGCTCAAGTTTCTCGCCACCGATCAATACAAGGGCATCACGCTCGACATCGAGGCCTTTCCAGACAGTTCGCGTGACGACTTTCGCACTCTGGTGCAGGAACTGTACGACGACCTCCACGCAAAGGGATTGAAGCTGTATGTCGCGGTTGCGGTCAACGACAAGAGCGACTATGCCGCCCTTGCGCAGGTCTCCGACGGCTTGATCCTGATGAACTATGACCAGCACTACCCGGGCGGCCAGCCGGGCGCGGTGGCGGGTCAGGACTGGTTTATCAAGAACCTTCAGGACGCGCTGAAGGTCATGCCGAAGGAAAAGATCATCTGCGCCGTGGCCAACTATGGTTACGACTGGGCGATGAAGAAGGGCCAGAAGAAGGGTACGGCGCCGGAAGATGTCCATAACGTATCGGCGCAGGAGGCGTGGCTCGAGGCATCCGACGCCGAGACCGACATCAACTTCGACGACGACGCGATGAACCCGCACTTCGCGTATCTGGACGAGTCCAACGTCCGTCACGATGTCTGGTTTCTGGATGGGGTGACGGCGCTGAACCAGATGCGCGCCGCCCATGCCCTTGGCATCGATACGTTTGCGCTGTTCCGCCTCGGAGCGGAAGACCGCTCGCTGTGGGCGGTTTGGGACAAGCCTTTCGAGGCCGGTGCGCCGGACAAGCTCAGCACTGTTCCTCCGGGTCAGGATGTCGACATCGAAGGGCTGGGCGAGATCCTGCGTATTCAGTCCCGACCTGCGGCCGGCGAGCGCAAGATTACGGTCGATTCCGACACGAACCTGGTCAGTGACGAAATTTTTCAGACGCTGCCATCACCTTACGTCGTCGATATGTATGGTGGCACGCCGCAGAAGAAGGTCGCCATCACTTTCGACGATGGTCCCGACCCGGAGTGGACGCCGAAGATTCTGGACGTGTTGAAAGAGAAGGGAGCGAAAGCGACTTTCTTCCTGATCGGTGCGGAAGCCGAAAAGTATCCCAGCCTCACTAAGCGCATTTACAACGAAGGGAACGAGATCGGGAACCATACCTTCACGCATCCCGACATTAGCAACATCTCCAAGCGCTACTTTGAAGTGGAATTGAACCTGACGGAGCGTTTCTTTGAGGGCAAACTTGGAGTGAAGCCAGTGCTGTTCCGCCCGCCGTATTCAATCGACCAGGAGCCCGACACCGCGGATCAGGTGCGTCCGCTGGAACTGGCGCAGGACCTGGGCTATATCACCGTCGGCGACAAGATCGATCCGAACGACTGGCACGACAATCCGCGGCGTAATGCGGACCAGATCACCAAGGACGTGATGGACAATCTGCCGCCTTGCCAGCCCGGCAATCTAGCTTGCGGAAACGTCATCCTGCTGCACGACGGCGGCGGCAACCGCAGTCAGACGGTCATCGCGCTGGCGGCCATCCTCGACGGTCTGAAGGAGCGCGGCTATCAGGTTGTGCCCATTTCAGAGTTGATGGGCAGATCGCGCGCCGACGTTATGCCTCCCATTACCACCAACGAACGCTGGGCAGCGTGGATCGACGGACTCAGCTTCAGCATGTTCGGCTTTATATCGGCATTCATTATTTTCGTCTTCTTCGTTGGTGACGTACTCATGAGCGGGCGCCTGGTGCTGGTCGGGACCCTGGCCATCTTTGATCGCTTTCATCGGCGCAAGAGTACCTTCGATCCCAGCTACCGGCCCGCGGTTGCGGTGCTCGTCCCCGCTTACAACGAGGCGAAGGTTATCGAGCGGACGGTGCGTTCGGTACTCGATTCCGACTACAAGAACCTGCGCGTCATTGTGATCGACGATGGCTCAACCGACACTACCCTGGAGGTGACGCGCGCCGCCTTCCAGAAGGAAATCGCTGCCGGGCAAGTTACCGTGCTGACGAAGCCGAACTCCGGCAAAGCCGACGCTCTGAATTTCGGACTCGAGCAAGTGACGGAAGAGCTGTTTGTCGGCATCGACGCCGATACCCTGGTTGCGCCCGATGCGATTTCGAAACTGGTGCCGCACTTCAGCAATCCCAAGGTTGCCGCTATGGCGGGCAACGCCAAGGTAGGCAATCGCGTAAATCTGTGGACTCGCTGGCAGGCGCTGGAGTACATCACCAGCCAGAACTTCGAGCGGCGCGCCCTGAACACCCTCAACGCGGTGAGCGTGGTACCCGGTGCCATTGGAGCATGGCGCACCGCGCCGGTTCGCGCTGCTGGCGGCTACCAGCACGACACCGTCGCCGAAGATGCCGATCTGACGATGGCGCTTTTGCAAGCCGGCTATTGGGTCAATTATGAGGACCGTGCCCTGGCCTACACGGAGGCGCCAACCAAGGCGAGTGGGCTGATGCGGCAACGCTTCCGCTGGTCGTTCGGAATTATGCAGTCGGTGTGGAAGCATCGCGCGGCCATGAAGCAGAAGGGCGCGCTGGGCTGGGTCGCATTGCCCAACGTGATTATCTTCCAAATCCTGCTGCCGCTGGTTTCGCCCTTCATCGACATCATGTTTGTCGTGGGTGCCGCAACCTACTTCGTCAACAAGTACTTCCATCCCGAGTCGGCGAATCCTGCCAGCTTCCATCGCCTGGTGGTGTACTTCGCGCTGTTCATGGTGATTGATTTCATTGCTTCCGCCGTCGCCTTCACTCTGGAGCGGCAACAGCCCGGCGGAAAACGTGACTTCCTGTTGCTGGGCCACGTCTGGTTGCAGCGCTTCGCCTATCGCCAACTGTTTTCTCTGGTGCTCATCAAGACACTCAAGCGTGCCATGGAAGGCGGCGGCTTTGCGTGGGACAAACTGGAGCGCACCGCCAGTGTGAGGCAGCCCCTGGTCGTAGGCCGCGAAAGCGAAGCGCGATGATGGAGGGCAATTGATGAGTCCTGCTCCGAAGCCCGCTCTGGATATGAGCGTCAACGTCGCTGGCATTGAGCTGAAAAATCCCATCATGGCTGCCAGCGGAAGCTTCGGCTATGGCGTGGAATTCGAGGACGTAGTTGCACTTCACCGGCTGGGCGGGTTCGTCGTGAAGGGACTATCGCGCGAACCGATGGCCGGCAATCCTCCGCCACGGTTGTTCGAGACCGCTGCCGGCATGCTCAACGCCATCGGACTACAAAACATTGGCGCGCGCGCCTTTCTGGAAGACAAGCTGCCGCTCCTGAAGAACATCAAGAACATCGTTTTCTTCTGCAATGTTTTTGGGCACTCGCAGGACGAGTACGAGGATGTGGTGCGGATTCTCAACGATGGCGAAGGAATCGCTGCTTACGAGCTGAACGTTTCCTGTCCTAATACGAAGTGCGGCGGAATCACTTTTGGCAGCGATCCCAAAATGTTGTTTGACGTGGTCAACGCAGTGAAGAAGATTGCCACCCGCCCGCTCATCGTAAAGCTTTCCCCCAATGTCACCAGCATTCCGAATATGGCGCGGGTCGCCGAGGAAGCCGGAGCAGATGCTATTTCGCTGGTCAATACCTTTGTGGCCATGGCGATTGATGCCGAGACCCGCAAACCGCGCATCTCCCATGTCACCGCGGGACTTTCGGGACCGGCCATTAAGCCGATTGCGCTACGCATGGTGTGGGAGGCCGCAAACGTGGTGAAGATACCCGTGATCGGGATTGGCGGCATCAGCACGGCCGAAGATGTGGTTGAGTTCATGCTGGCGGGCGCAAGCGCGATCGAAGTTGGCACTGTGAATTTCTGGGACCCATGCGCCTGCGAAACCCTGGTCGATTCCCTGGAGAAGTGGTGCCTGGAGCACCGCGTGGACAAGCTCAGTGATCTGACCGGCGGGCTGACGCTTGAGTAGCAATTAGCAGCTAGCAATCAGCAATTAGCAAAACCTCTTTATTATTTGTCATCCCGAACGGCCTTGGCCGTGAGGGATCTGCTGTTTCCCGCCGTTGTGAGAGGCGCAGGCAAAAGCAGATTCCTCGCTTTGCTCGTAATGACAACTTCTATTTTCGTGGGCTATCACGCCGATACGCTTGCGGCCTTGGCATCGCCTTCCTGAAGCTTCTTCACGCTGGTGATCAGGTCGGGATCGATCGCCAGGATCGACTTAGTATGCGTGATCTCAAACAGGCGCTTCACCTGGTCGTTGGCGCTGGCAATGCGGAAGTGCCCGCCGAGCTGTCCAATCTCTCCGAAGATGTGCATGATGATGCCGAGACCGGCACTGTCGACG
This sequence comes from uncultured Acidobacteriaceae bacterium, assembly GCA_963709045.1. Classification (GTDB taxonomy): domain Bacteria; phylum Acidobacteriota; class Terriglobia; order Terriglobales; family Acidobacteriaceae; genus Bog-257. The sequence goes on from CAVPUX010000002.1 coordinate 836,291, forward strand.
AACTCCACGTGGGTCAGGTCGAGCACAAGTTTACGCACGCCGTCTTGAATCAGTGAATCGAACAGCGCTTCGGTTTCGCTGAGGCGCGTCCCCAAGGTGAAGCGGCCCGCACAGGATACCCCGGTAATGTCCGGTTCGAATTGGAAGATTTCGGTTTCCAGCATCATGGCGGTTGCTCCGTTTGGGGAAGTTCGCGGGTACTAAAGTACCACGAAGCCATATCCAAGACTAAGGAAAGGTTACTCGCCGCATTCTCCGAGCGCTTCCAGGATAAGGCCACCTGTCCATCCCGGTGGAAACAATGTCCCAGTCAGGCCGACCCTTCGCGACTTGTCGTAGGCGGTACAAAGAACTATGCTTTTATGACCCCGCCCGCGCGGCCATAGAATCGCGTTTGAGCCAGGAGAGCGCATTATGTCACGCCGTATCTTTTCTCCATCGATCCAAGCTCTGTCACTTTTTGGTGCTGTATTACTGCTGACTTCCTCTGGAGTTGCGCAAAACTACACCGCTCCCAGTCAACCTGTGATTGGATCGGGGAACACGGTGACCGCGAACGCGCCCGTCCCGCGGCCGGGCACCACTCCGTGCACGGTGCAGTTGTTTACCAACTTCGACTTCGCCGACTTCAACTCTCAGTTCTTCAACTACACTCCCCCGGCGGACTGTCCCGGTCCCTGGGCGGCGGTGGTGCTGGAGGCGGATTGGTCGGTTGATGCCGGACGCCAGTTTGATCGCACCGGCAACATCTGGATCGGTGGCGCCAATGTTTACTTCGGCACCACGGCGGAACCCTCGCATGACGTGATGCGCACCTGGCACACCGAAAGCAATCTCACGGAATACGGCCCGCTGTTTACCACGCCACAAGGAGGCCGGGTCGATCTGTTTAATCTGGTGAACACCACTTACACCAGCCATATTCATGGCAGTGCGTCCTTGCAGTTCTATCCGCTGGCGCAGGGGCAGCAGCCGCCTAAAACCGCCGACGTGGTGTTGCCGATGGCGGCCGATCCTACCGGTGGCACCGTTACCCTGAATTCGCCCACCGACCAAGTGACTGGCACGTTCACCATGCCGACCAATGTGGAGCGCGCTTATCTCGATGTCTTCGCGCAGAGCCAGCACAACGACGAATTCTGGTACACCTGTGCGCCTGATGACGTCGCCGCCGAGTTGGAGAATTGCGGGTCAACGGCGTTTCGCGAGGCCGAGGTCACGATCGACGGCCAGCCTGCAGGTGTTGCGCCTGTCTATCCGTGGATTTTTACCGGCGGCATTGATCCCTATCTGTGGCGCCCGATTCCCGGCGTGCACACTCTCAACTTCGAACCGTATCGCGTGGACCTCACACCTTTTGCCGGAGTGCTGAGCAACGGTCAGCAGCACACTGTGGCCGTGAGTGTCTATAACGCCGACCAGTATTTCTCTGCTACCGCGACGCTGCTGCTGTATGAGGATTCGGGATCGAGTCAGGTCACGGGCGCGGTCACCGAGAACACCATCGGCCAGCCCGATCCGAATATTGTCGAGAACATCTTCACGAACGGAACCATTTCTTATGGCCCTTTGTCGGTGACCTCGTCGCGAGGCTTCACGCTCGAGGGTTACGTGGATACTTCGCATGGTCGAGTTGACACCAAGGTCGTGCAGAGCATCGATTTCTCGAATGCGCAAAAGTACTACGTAGTTTTAGACGGCAGCGTTTACGACCAGTCGATTGGACAGAAGACCACGATTTCCTCCGCCACCACCACCCAGGACAGCGGCAATGTTCTCACCAACAACAAGCAGTATTCGTGGCCGCTCACTCTGACGTATGCCTTTACTGCGCACCCCGACGGATCGTATCAGCAGTACACCACAGCCCAGCAGGCGTTCCAGAAGAGCGAACTGGTGCAACTGAACGGCACTGCCATCTACTCCAGCACATTCTCTGACTCCGTGACGCCGAGAGATTTGTTGATGGTGGATGCCTCGGGCACCGCGACCACACAAGGCCAGTTCAATTCAGAGACTTATCAGTATTCCAACTCGAATGGTGCCTGCTGGAACCAGACCGTCAAGGCAGCGAATGGACTTCTGACCTCGGTGCAGGGAGGAAGTTGCCAGCACAGGAACAAGTAGCTTTGGAGGAAGCGCGAGTTCAGGTGCGCCGCCAGGGTCTTTAGGTTTTTGTTATCACGAGTGGGCGAACAACGAGCACTGCTTGTGCGCATGTTGGGGAAAGTTCAAGCCCTGGAGAGATCAGCTTGGTGCAATCACAGCGGCCCATGTCTGCCCCTTGCTCTTAGGCGCTTCTGCGCTCTGGATCTGGCGCTGGTGACTCGCTACTGTTTTCTTTCAGCCAGTGCCGCTTCGTATGCCGCCTGAACCTCCTGCATTGCAAAAATACGCGTAGATTTCGTCGGGCGCCGGGCCTTCTTCTTGGCGCCTGACTTCGGAAGATGCGTTTCGCGGAGTTCAGACATAAATTGGGCCCTCAGCTTCGGTCCTCCTTCTTCCAAGACCTTAGCTAGACCCCTCGGTCTGGCGGCCGGCAAATACTCACGCCCCCATGTAACCATCTCCATCAGAAGAGGAAGCAATCCGATACCTCTTTCCGTAAGACTGTAAATGGCTTTCTGTTTGTGGCTGGCGTCATGAGACTTGACGATGATCCCTTGCTCAACAAGCTTTTGGAGACGATCGGCCAGAATATTCGACGCAATCCCTTCCACAGACTTGGTCAGGAGCTCGCGAAAATGCCTCCGGTTCATGAAAATGATGTCGCGGATGACGAGCAGACTCCATTTATCGCCAAACATTTCAACCAGCAGGTTGATAATGCACTCTGACCTGTGATCCTTGTGCACTCTGCCTCCACTCCGGTTGGGGTTGCCGGCCCCATTGATTGTACAACTGGTTGCATATGATAACTAGTTGTGTTGCGGGGGAGAGGGCGCAGTTTCCGCCAACTTCTTTCCATTTCAGAGGCCGTCGCAGCCCGGGCATAGAGGCCATTAGCCTTCTTGTCAGTAGCTAAGTACTAGGAGTGCAACTAGTTGTTATATACAACCGGTTGCATAATACTAGCAGTATCCGTTTTCTCATAGAATCGTCGTTGCTAAAGTCCGGTTTCTTGGAGATGCGCGTCCGCTTCCGCAATCAAATCTGCGAACGAATGTAATTGCCGATGATGCTTTCGTGTAAATCGCACTACCCCGCGAGTAGTCCATCCCTGATTTCATTCATGCCGTAACAAAAGCTGAGATCAGGCGGCCGATAGCCGATAGCGGAAGTCGATGGCAGCTCACATGCCTTCGTATACGCCATGCACTACCACTCACTTCAAGTCAATCCAGGAGGAGTTATGAATCGACTGCAGCTTTGCAAGGTAGTAGGTGTCGTACTTCTTGCATGTGGTTTAGCAAGCGCGCAAAACACTCAAACCATCATCACATTTAGTGCCCCGGGCGGAGGCACAGGCTTCGACCAGGGCACCGGTGGCTTCGACATCAATCCGCAGGGGGCGGTCGTGGGATCCTTCCATGATGACAATAACGTCTTTCACGGCTTCCAGTGCATTGCCCCGTGCAACACGTTCAGCGAATACAACGCTCCGGGCGCCGGCACCGGCGCCAACCAGGGCACAATCACGTTCGGCAATAACCTCTTTGGAGAGACGGTGGGGTTCTATGTCGACGCCAACAACGTGGCCCACGGCTTTGCCACGGAGTATCCGTTCAAGAATTTCACGAGCTTGAACGTTCCCGGCGCCGGGACAGGCGCCAACCAGGGCACCTTCGCGGGCAACGTCAACCCCGGCGGAGAGATTGCCGGATACTGGGTCGACGCTAACAATGTGAATCACGGCTTCGTCTCTTATCCGCCTTACCGCAATTACACCTCATTCGATCCGCCGGGCTCGGTGAACACCTTCACTGCGGTGGCTACCTCCCTCAACCTGGAAGGAACGGTCGCGGGCACGTACTTTGACGCCAACGGCGTGGCCCATGGCTACCTGCGCTATGCCAACGGCAGCTTCACCGAGTTCAACGTCACCGGCGCAGGCACGGGAGCGAACCAGGGCACGGAAAGCGACAGCATCAGCGACCTGGGCGTCGTCGCGGGAAACTACATTGATTCGAACAACGTGAATCACGGCTTCGTCCGGAGCCGGACCGGCGAGATCACCAAATTCGACGTTGCGGGCGCGGGCACCGGCGCGGGTCAAGGCACCATACCGGAAGGCATCAATCTTCTGGGCCTGGTTGCTGGAATGTGGGTCGACGCGAACGGCGCAAATCACGGCTTCGTGTGGACTCCTTGGGGCGGCATCACTAAGTTCGACGTGCCGGGAATCGGAACGGGCGCGAACCAGGGCACCGAGCCTGCGACCCCCAACGTGTTTGGGGTAATCACCGGACAGTGGGTCGACGCAAACAACGTGCATTACGGCTTCCTGCGGACCCCGTAAGCCCGCTCTGGGGTAAACAGGCATCGCCAGTTGACGGTTAATTCTGCGACACCGGGACGCAGGAAACCTAGATGTCCGGTTGGGCGAGGGAGGGGTGCTGCATCACAGCCTCTCCCACTCTACCAGCGGGTGGCGTCGCCCATGCTCGCCGACTCTTTGGGTGATGTGCTGGTTTCAGGCGTAGCGCTACAGGTCCGTGACTATAACCTGTCGCGTGGAAGAAGGAGGTACGATCAAGGAAACGGGATCGGAGAGCCCTAATCGCAATTATCACTTTGATCCTTTAGCCAGATAACGCTTGTTCATGGCGAGCCACGGCACAGTGCGGTAGGACTCCGCCACCATCCAGGCGCCGGCCGTCAGCGCCACCGAGACGACGGTCTCGCTCCATTGGAAGGCGTTCCTGGATCCCGCCGCCACGACGGGTATCCACACCAGCAGCGTGAACATTCCGATCTGCAACGCCGAGAGCGCGGCTGCCAGCCGTGCATACACACCAATGAGCACTGCCACGCCCGCCACGATGAAGGCGCCGCCGGTGAAATACACCCAGGCGACATGCATAGGCAGCCAGCCAGGCACCAGCGCGGCGGTCGGTTTGAGATAGAGGAAATGGGCCACGCCGAAGGGGATCAAGGCCAGGCCGTAGAGCACCCTCGCGATGCGCAGACCGCGGTCGCCGGTGGCGAAACCGAAGCGCCGCCTGTCCCAGTCGGTGGCGAACCAGACATATAGTACCCAGGTGGCCGCCGCCATCACCGCGGTCTGGGCGGCTGCCCACCAAAAATCCACAGTGGGCGTGAGGAAGATGCCGAGCAATCTCAACAGCAGCAACCAAAGCAGGAGATAGGCGAGCAGCACGCGGGCAGCGGCAGCGGCGGTTCGCTGCCAGAGCAGACCTATGCCACATACCAGCGAGATGACGGCACAGAGATAGGCCAGTGCGGGCGCACCGTGGGGTATCGGCTGCCATATCGAGACGTAATCGCCTTTGATCAGGCCCAGGATTCCAAGGCCGATCATGGTCGCCGCAAAGGCCGCATGACCCACGCTTGCGATGCGCATCGTCCTATCCTTCGGTGGGATTCCAGTCCATCGGGGTACAGGCATCACCTGTATGCCGGATGCCGGTATTGTACTGGGAATGGCGCGATACGGAGCGGACGGCGGCTATGCACGCCTGCAAGGCGTACTCTACACATCGTCTATACAGCACGCGGGAAACTGCTATAGTCCTCACTCTCCGAGTGGCGACTATACTGCCACTGACACCGGTTCCGGTCCGAGTACTTGCCAAGACAAGCATTGACCTGTGTGTGGTCTTGAGGGCCGGCTTACTCCTAACCTGTCACTTATCGAAAATTCTCTTTTCATAGCAGTGGCTAGTCACCGATTATCACAAGGAGGCTTTCATGAGAAAACTGTGGTCTGCGAGTGTGCTCGCCGCGGTGCTGATGGCGGAGTTGGCCATGGCGCAGAGTACGAGCCTCGCCGCCAGTCCCGGCTTTTCGTTTGACGTGTACGGCGACTCGCGGTCGATGTTGTTCCTTCCTTACCGGCAAGACCAGGAGGTGGAGGCGCGCCGGTATATGGCGGATATCTACGAGCTTGCGCTCTCCGAAAAAGCGGCGACCGAGGTGGTAAGCAAGGATGCGAAATTCATTTACGACCCGTCCACCCATGAGCTGTTGCAGATCGACGCGCCGCTCCATGATAAGCACGTTACCTTGACCTTCGACAAAGGCTGGATCACGGAGGCCTCGTTGGAAGATCCGCAACATCTACCTGGCGTACGCCGCACCTTCTTCCGGCTTGCCGGCGGGGATTGGGTTGCCAGAGAAGCCGTGAGGGAGGTCAAAGATGGACGTGCCCGGTTCATTTTGAACACCGGTGATTTAGTTTTTTGGGGCAAGCAGGCTGGCAAACCCTCGGAAAACCCCTACTGGAAGCTGGTCAACGAAAACGTTTTGCGGCAGTTGCCGCCCCCGGACCAGCAGATGAAGGACGCCGGCTTGGAGGGACGCGTTTTTCCGGCGGTCGGCAATCATGAAGTTTGGGACGACTCGGATGTGCAGGGCTTGTTGGCCGCCTTCCCGTACCTGAAGAAGTTTGGTGTCACCGATAAGCGTCTTCTGTACATGTTCGATTTCGAGGGCGTGCGCTTCGTCTTCCTGTGGACCGGGAAATATGACCTTCGGGTGCCCAGCGCTTGGGATGCTACCCGCCCAACCTACCTGGCCCAAATGAATCAACTAAAGACCTGGCTCGATGAGGCCAAGTCCAAAGGAATCAAAAAGGTATTTATCTCATTTCATTACCCAACCTTTTGCCGTTTCGGTTTTGGTGGCATTCCCGAGCCAGACAACCCTCACCAGGTCATCGCAAGCTATGCGAAGGACTTAGATATCGTGGTGTTTAACGGCCATGTCCATACCACGGAGATTTTTCAGGTGGACGGCGTGAAGTACTTCGTGCTGGGCGGAGGCGGCGCGGAGCAGGAACCGATTCTGCCTGATGCTACGAAGATCCATCTCCCGGCAGACTATCCCGCCGATCTGTATTGGAAAGGCGAGGCTCCCGAGGAGGACTACAACTTTGTGCACGTTGAGGTGCAACCCGGACAGCCGACGCAGTTCACCCTGCATCGCTTCCGCCCAGGGTCGGCGGAGCCGTTCGCCACGGTGGACCTATTCAAGTAATCGCGTACGGAGAAGATCTGCTGCCTCGACGCGTGGCCGGTAAATCGATCGGATCGCTATGCCCCACACATGCGCTGTTCGAATATGTGGAGAACAAAGTCAAGATGTTGGCTGAATAATTGGCATCGAACGAAGAGTTCCACTCATTCCAACTGCAGAAATGAGTGGGACACTTGGCCGGTGTTTGTGAGATGGGGATTTCTCGCCAGCGAATCTGCTGCCGACCGAGATCTCGCAATAAGCTACGAGTTGCCAACGGGCCGCTTCACCTAGGCGAATAGGGCGTTATACGGCCAAGTGGCGGCGCCAATGCGGTTGCCGTAGGCTGCCCGACTACCGAGGAACATATTCCATCCGGTTTAGATAGGGTGCGAGTTGGCCTGCTTACGCCAGCTATCTTGATCGAATTGAGGAAATCACTCCAATCTGCTGGCTGCATTCACGATTTCAATTACGCTCCTTTGCCATTGGCTTGGCAGGACCTCGCAGAAGCCGAGAGCATACCGGAAGAGCAGATATTTCGTTCATGGAGACGGTTCAAGGAGGTGTCCGCGTTTCCATTTCAGCTCAGGCGGTAGAAGGCTTGGATCGAACGGGAACACGTCAAGGAAAAGCGTCAATGATCGGGGCTGTCGTCGTTGCGGCGGCAGCCTTACACCCGAGAGTTACTGAACGGTTATCTCAGGGCTTGACACCGAAATCGTAGTTCATGACACCCTTTTCGTTGATAAGGTATTGTCCGGGCGGCAATGGCTGTTTCGGAGTGGCCTCGAAACTCGTATCGGAGGTGCGCGTCACATCGAGATTGAACGACTTTCGGGCAGGAACCATAGCCATCGAGTTGTATTTATCGGACCTTTTCAATTCGATTTGCCTGTTGCCATCCTTGATGTCGAGAGACCCGATAATCGCTTCGGGTTTCGCGTTGACTGATATGTTGAAACAAAACTTTGGTTGCGGCCCTAGCGTCAGCGGCGCCTCGGTACCCTTATAACGATGAATAGTCGTATTTCCGCCGTTTGGATCGAGGGGCCGTTTCATTGCTTCCTTGAAAGAGAAATCGCGCTTTCCCATCAAATCCTCTACCACCGTCAACGGCTTCCATGAAGTACCGTCCCAATAGTTTGCCATCGAGGTCGGCGGACAGGTCGAAGCGTTCTTTTGAACTGATGTGGGGGGCTGGACAGGAGGCTGGCCAGGAGGGAGATTTTGCGAACTGCCAACCCGGGCGAAATTCAGGGGAACAGCCATGCCTTGGCTCCACGTTCCGGTGAGCGAATTCCCATCACTACTGATGAAGCCGACCCATGATCCCTGCACGTTCGGAACGTTGAAACTGAGGCTCTTTCCATTGATCCGGAAGTCGGTGCATGGCAGCCCCATCATGTGCGCCGCGGGACTATCCGCCGTTCCGCTGACGGTCCCATCTGCGGCCACGACCAGACGCAATGTGACAGGCATTCCAGATAGAGTTCCGGAGTAATCGCCCGCGAGGCTCGCTGGAGTTTGAGCACTCCCTACAGAGCAAAGGATGGTGAGAAGAATGGCTGCAATCACTGCGCTTTTCATCGCGCCGGGATTCTAACACGGTTCTAATCAAACGCGGCCGAGTGGCGCCAATGAATTGAAGTTTTCGGCTGTTTTAGAAGATTTCTACCGTAGGGTTAATTTGAAAAAAGGTCGAACCCTAGCAGCCTGGATCGGATAGCTGGCGTAATATCGTCGTTGCGTACCTTAAACCTACGGAACACTGCGCCAGTGCTCGACCCGACCCCCAGGGTCTACGAATACTATTGGGCGCATTTCGCGGCGGAAATCCACTTGAGCGAATAGTCGTCATGTCGTTCAAGTGGACTGTGGGCGGTTGCTCGCGGATAGCTGGCGATAACAGGCCATCTCGCACCTAATCGTGAAGCCGGGGCCTCATAGATCCCGCCAGTTTCAAAATCCAGCGGCTTCAGGGCAATTTTCAACGTACGAATTTGATCCCCTTGAAACCAGGCCGTGCGGGAGTCTAAGCTTTCCCCCTAACGCAGGAGGGTGAGATGGGAGATCAAGAGATACGCGCGGCATTGGATCGGCATTGGGCGGCCTCCGATGCCAACGATTTTGAAACCGAGCACCGCATCTATCACGAGGAGGCGGTGCTGGAATACCCACAGTCAGGCGAGCGCATACGCGGCCGCCTCAACATACAGATCACCCGCTCTATTCAGCCGAACCAGAAGCGCTTTACTGTCCAGCGAATCATTGGCGGAGGTGATCTTTGGATCACCGAATTCATCCTGTCCTATGACGGCAAGCCATCCTACACCGTGAGCATCATGGAGTTCAGGGGCGACCAGGTTGCGCGAGAAACGCAGTACTTTGCGGACCCATTCGAGGCCAGCCCCGCTCGCGCTCAATATGTGGAACGGATGGACACGCAATCTCGAAGTGCGGGGAATCGCTAATCACACCGGTGGTTTGCGACAACCTCGCGGCGACGCCATACCGCGAAGAGAAGGACACTTGTGGGTTATAAGTTAGCTGTCGTGACAGGCCATTACACAAGCAATCCCCAAAAACGGGCAATTTGGCGTGGGTCGCTTGGTTGATGGCGATTTCTCCCTAGCGATCTTGCATGGCCGGACTTTGGCTCGTGCGCCTCTTCCAAGTTACTGACCAACCACGAACAGATTGCCGTCGTTCTGGCTGTAGACTTTGCCGTCGGGGCCAATCGAAAGTGGAGTGTATGCAGCGCCCAGAGCTTCCAGCAGGAAAATTCTTCTGCTGCCATTGCGTGAAGACACCGTGATGTCCTTGCGGAACGGAATAGATGCTTCCGTCTTCGCTGGTGATGTAGACCAACCCGTTCGCGTCGATCACCGGCGCATTGACACACCATTCGTAGCCGTTGGGATGCCGGCGGTCGATGGTCGTATTCTGGAATGACCACTCCGCGTGCAGATTAGCGTCGAGCTGGGAAACATAATACGGCCCATCCGGTACGGGCGTGCAAACCGGATTACTGTAGAAACAGTATGCGGGCGACGGATAGTGGTTGTCTTTAATCACGATCGAATACGTACCGTCATGCTGGTACACTCCCGCCGTCGAATCCCAGCCGAAGCCGTAAGCGTTGACGTAGTTTCCATGGGTATCGAAATGAAAGAGATGTCCTCGTTGGTAGTTGTAATTGTCGGTGGCGCCGAAGAGCACCGATCCATCAGGCAGGACGGTTGGCGTCGACGACGATTCATCGATGACCGTACCGGATCCTTTCGCGTTCGTCGTAGGATCGACTCCAACCGCGGTGCCAAAGCGGCAAGAATTCGGCTCATTGTTCACTCCCGGCGGAGCGATCGGCAAGAGCACGCCGCAGCCATCTGTCAACCGATACTGTAGGGACGAGGCCCATTTCGGCGTGAGATCGGGATTCACCGCGATCATGTAAGCGACCTGTGGGTCAAAGTGAGCGACGCTCACCGTGTAAACCGTGCCGTCGGGCGCAACCGCAGGAGCAATATTTACTCCCGGGCGCTGCGAACCGCATAGTTGAGTAGGCGTGCCGGCAATTCCGAAAGGCGGCCATGGGAGGAGGGACCCGCCGTTCGGCAGATCGTAGAAGCCGCCCTCGCAGTGCGTCGAAGTCCCAGGAGGCGCATTCGGCACCAGGGTGGCGTAGGTTACGGTGGAAGCGGTGTCGCCAGGTGTGACCTTCACCAGCCACGCATTGGCAACATCATTTTGCCCCCAGGGATTGCCATTCATGTTCAGTTGGATGACGTTGTAGTAGATGTTGCCGTTGGCATCCGCAGTCAGCGGGCCGGAGACAAATCGGTTGGCGCCCGTGATCGATCCTCCACCAAAGGGATTGATGTGCGCCTGCGTTTGCCCGGTGTTAGTGTTCACTTTCCATATGGTGCCTGCGGCGCCGGGAACGTAGAGGAACCCATTTGCCAAGGCGGGGTGAAAGACCGGCTCCCATCCTTCTAAGCCACCAAACCCCAGCTGCACGTTTGTGGCATTCGGCTCTGGCTTCCAATCGGTGGGGTAGGTCCAGACGACAACCGGATTGTTTTGTTGCCAGTCGCGTCGCACGACATTCCACTGAACCCGGTTCCACGCATTGGGCCCACAAGGGGCACCGTTGATCCAGAGACCTGGCGGATTGCAGGAGGGATAGGTCCCGCTCTTTTGCATCATGTAAAAGCTGTTGCCATCGATAAGTGTGGACTGATAGTGCGCCAGCAGCTCACCCCCAGACTCATTCTGTTCCTGAAGGACGAACGGGTCGTACACGATATCGGCAAGTTTGTTGTTCAGCGGTTGCCCGGCAATGTCGACCATCCCTTCGTGCTGCGCATTCCGGCCCCACTGCGACCAGAACGCCTGGCCTGCGGCAAGGCCGGTGAGCGAGAAGATCAAAATGGCAATTGAAAAAACGATCGCGGTGCTAGACAGGCGTTTCATAGTGCCTCCAGATTCACATGGCGGAAAGGCCCAGCGGAGTTGCGGAATAGTAACTCAATTTCCGATGCAGAACCATGCAAAACTGGGGTGCTCAGCAGATTACTATAAACAGGCCATTACACAATCGATATCGAAACGGGAAGCCGACAGAGATTACTTGTGTAACGGCGATTTCACGCCAATCTGCCCCAGAGCCACTGCGCTACCCTGTCATCCCCTCGGGAAAAAACCGTGAAACGAAGACGAGAAGAAACGGTTATCCGCGTAGAGTGTGGGGTTTCTGCGCTCGCTTACGCAACTCCCGGCGCGACTACCTCTTGGGGATTTTCAAGGTATCGATACGACCACTAGGCTATCCCTGAGCATGGTTGGGTCCCGCAGAGCGCGCTTCCGTTTCGCCCGGCCATATTAACGTAGCCCACCACGTCCACCCCTCTCAACTTCCGGGTAGCCCGTCATCTGACCAATCGCGGATGGGACTTGGTAAATCTCCGCGAGCAGCGCTTCATGCACGGGCACCTTGTTAGTGCTGCACGTCGGTCCGCCGTGGCAGATGCTCCCATAACGCGCGCGCAGAGAGGATGACGGAGAAGAGCGCGGTCACGCCGAGCGCGAGGAGCGTCCAGACGAAGAACAAGGCTCCGCTGGACTTGGCGATGTTGCCGCCGACGCCGACACCCTTCCCCATCATGTGAACGACGGGGACGACCAAGGCAAGGAGCGACCCGAGGAGGGTGATGACGTACCCCGATCGCCTTTCGGCTAGCACCAGCGTTCCGTACAGCCAGACGACCAGGATTGGCACCGCAATGAGGTCTAAAAGCGTTCCTGGCTCCATCCCGCGGACGATGTCGTCCGTCAGGTGAAACGTCATGAAGAGGATCGAGAGCACAGACGCGATGACTAACAGGATGTTGTGTTTCATTGGATATGCTCCTTGTTAGATTGGAGTGCCCTGGTCTTGTATTGCGCGTCCCGGGTTCCCGACGATCCGCTCCGAACTAACTGCGGCTTCAACCCCTGACCAAGTCCACGCCTGCCAGATGATGACCGAGGTGCACACAGTCTCGATCGTCGCGAAGAACACGTACGCTGGAAAAACGGGGTCCCGAAAGTCACCGTTGGTCAGAGGCAGAACGAAGGTCAGGAAACCGTTTACCAGGGTCAAAATTGCACCCGCGATGATATTCGCCAGCCGGTTCGCTCTAAACGGAAGCAGTCGACACGCCACAATCATGGCGATGGGTATTTCCATCAAGACCGCTGAACCCAGCAGAGCCCATTGTGGAAGGTGTGGGGCTGAATTCGGCGAGCCAACGAAAGCGAACAGGGCAAGCACGTCCGCATACAGGTAGTTCAATAACGCGAAGATCCAGAATAGAGACAACCGCTCCTTTATGTCGTGCATGTCAACCTCCTACAGAGTTAATGGAAGATCGCAGTTGTACTCCCGCTCGGGCAACGGGATTTTTTCCTGTATGAGAAGCGTTGGTTCTCCGTAGCGATTGCCACCAAGCCTGTCCGCAGCGCTGGTGAGGGCAACTTGGCTCTCCAAGGCTCACGCTCGCCTCCCACGTCATGAACGAGTGGCCCATCATATCGGTACTACGAATGAGCCCTGAAGAAAGACTCATCCCTTGAACGGCAAAGAGATCGCAACTCAGGTGTCTGGGAAGAAGCGGATCCGGAAATTCCCCGGTCTGAAGCAAGCCAAGAAGGGGGAGCATGGCCAGCTTGCTGCAACGAGCCGACCTCGAGCGCTTCTGTCGAGCGGGGATTCCTAACTGTTGTTATCAGGCCATTACACAACCAGTCCTGGCGCAGGAGTTTTGCTGGTGGATCGAGTGTGACAGGGAAGGCCCGCGCGGTCATTCCCCCAGGATCTTCCGTATCTGTGCAAGATGATTCAGGTCGTGACCGGCGATCAGCACCACCAGGTCGCGGACGGTCGTTGGGCCGCGCTCAGCGTGAATGCCTTTGCGCTGCCATTCTTCGGGTGTGAGCCGCGCGAACGTCCGCAGGTTGGCCTCGCGGAGCAGGCGAAACAACATCAACGACTCTTCGGGCCGGCGCGATGGGTAATCACCCAGCCTGTGCCACAACTCCTGATCGTAGCCCGGCAGCGGGCCGCCGTCGTGCTCGATCATCTGGCGGTAGCGCCAGGTGTTGACAGCTTCGGAATCCGCAAAGTGGGCCAGCAACTCTCCCACCGACCATTTGTCGGGCGAGGAACGCTCGAGAAGCTGTTTTTCCGGGACGGAAACGATCATGTCCGCCAGAAGTTCCGGCGTCTTGCGCTGGACCTCAAGAGGGTCCTTGCCTTCGATGTAGGAGAGGATGCGAGCTTTATAGTCGGCGATGGTTTCCATGAGAGCTACCTTTCAGCCGGACGCCTCAGCTTCACGTCCGTCTTTGGGACGTTGACCTGGGATGAGGGTGTGCGCTGGCCTACCGAACATTTTCAACTCATAATCTCTGGTCGTCCACTGGGCATGAGCAGAATCTATACCAGTGAGTATCGAGCTCTGTGATGCCGAGTTAGCCAGCGGACTTGGGCGCGTGGCAGAGGTTGGCTTGCACCCCCCGAGAACCCACCGTCAACGAGCCTCTGCTGCGTTGTACCAGAATGAACTATGCCAGTCCTCCCTAGCAACTTTGTGACTCATCCCTTAGCAACTTTGCAGCTTGCTCAGGCCCGCATGCTTGACTAGTATTTTCGCATCCGGAAAGTTTCGCCGCCGACGTGCATTCGCGCGCCGACAGTTCGTTCCCGTAGCGTTGTCGTCGGGCAAAACGCCCGCGCGCGCTTCACCTGCACGGTAACGTGGTCGTGCCCTTCAGCAAGACGGAGGCATTATGAAGACGAGAGTTGCGGCAACGGTGGCTTTGGCGTTGGTCCTTATCGGTATTGGCGTACTGACTTCTTGCAACAAATCAAAAGCCCCGGAATCAGCGCCGACCGCCGGCCAGACTGCCGAGCCGTCGAATCCCGAGCAACCACCGAAACCCAATCCTGATCGCAACGCCTACTTCGGCGAGGAGCACATTCATACCAGTTGGTCGGTGGATGCCTGGCTCATGGGCAACCGCCTCACTGGGCCTGACGATGCCCTCAAGTATGCGCAGGGCCAGACCATCAAGCATCCCTTGGGCTACGACATCAAGATCGATACCCCCATGGATTTCATGGGTGTGACCGACCACTCGGAATATGTGGGGGTAACGAAAGAAGCCAACACGCCGGGATCGGCCACGAGTAAGTTGCCCGCAGCACAGCCTCTTATTCTCAAGGACCCCAATAACAATGCGGATGTTCAGAAGGTTTTCACTTACCTCGTGAATATGCTCGCCGGACCTCCGGTGAAAGCTCTGATGAGCCCCGAGGTCGCCGGCTCGATCTGGAAAGAAAACGTGAAGATCGCCGACGCCAACAACCATCCCGGTAAATTCACGGCGTTCTGCTCATACGAGTACACCTCCGCCCCTGACAACCGGAACCTGCACCGCAATATCTTCTTCCGCGATTGTGAGAAGGTGCCGGCGATGCCCTACAGCGCTCTGGACTCCTGGCACCCCGAAGACTTGTGGAAGTGGATGGACGCGCAGCGCAAGGCGGGTAACGAGTTGCTAGCGATTTCGCATAATGCGAACTTGAGCGACGGCTGGATGTACCCCACCGACGTCGACAGCTTCGGCAGGCCCATCGACGCAGCCTGGGCAGCCTCGCGCGACCGCAACGAACGCCTGGTCGAGATCAAGCAGATCAAGGGACAGTCGGAGACCCATCCCTTGCTCTCGCCCAATGACGAGTTCGCGAACTACCAACTCTTCACTGGCCTGCTCGGTGCGCCACCGACCGTTGGCCGCGTCGATCACATTCAAGGAAGCTTTGGCCGCCAGGCACTGAAAGACGGCATCACCATGCAGGACGTGCGCGGCTACAACCCATACAAGTTCGGCATGGCCGCTGGTTCCGATTCCCACAACACGGGCAGCCCCTATCGTCAGGACAATTTCTACGGCGGTCACGCTCAGATCGACGGAACCCTCGACCGGCGCATGGCCGGAGTTATGGCGTTTGGCACGATTGACGTTCGCTTGGAAAATCCCGCCGGATTGACCGGAGTCTGGGCCGAGGAAAACACGCGCGCTTCCCTCTGGGATGCGATGTATCGCAAGGAGACTTTCGGCGTCAGCGGCCCGCACATCAAGGTGCGCTTCTTCGGTGGCTGGGGCTACAACAAAGACATCCTGAACGCCAGTGACTGGGTGCACCAGTCCTATGCCAACGGCGTCCCCATGGGCGGCGACCTGCCTCCCCTGAAGGGCACCGCTCCGACATTCGTGGTCTGGGCGGTGAAGGACCCGACTTCCGCCAATCTCGATCGCATCCAGATCATCAAGGGCTGGACCAAGGACGGCCAGAGCTTCGAAAAGATTTTCGATGTCGTCTGGTCGGGCGACCGCAAGCCTGACAAGTGGTCGGGCCGGGTTCCCGCGATAAAGAGCACCGTGGACCTGGAGAAAGCTACGCTACACCAACGACGTCGGCTCGGTGGAATTGAAGACGGTGTGGACCGATCCCGAATTCGATACCAGCCTGCATGCGTTTTACTACGCTCGCGTGCTGGAAATCCCCACGCCGCGCTGGACCCTCATCCAGGCGGTCAAGGCCGGCTTGACCCCGCCGGACGTGGTGCCGCTCACCGGACAGGAGCGCGCCTGGACTTCGCCTATCTGGTACACCCCGAGCGCCGAGGCTCGCAAGAATGCGCCCGCCGGCATGACGGTGACCGACCTGAAGGCAAAGGGTGCAACCCAGTTGGGCGATGCGCAACTGAAGGCGCTGATCGTGGGCAAGGCCTTCTGGGTGCGCAATAACGCGACCGGAGACCAGTTCAGCATCGCCTACACGGCCGAAGGCCAGAGCAACGTCTGGCATATCGGCAAGAACGTAACGACTCCTAGCTGGGTTGGCAACCCAGTCCGCGACGGTTATCAGGGAACCACCACGCCGTACAAGATCGAAGGCGGCAAAGTGGTGACAACGATTTCCCAGGACCCATTTGCGGTCACCATCTACAAACTGGGCGACACTTATTACGGCGCACGGAGCAACGAATTCGGCTACGCCAACTACGAGATCATTCCGAGCCCGCAGTTCGTGCTCAATCCGCTGACCGCCACGCTCAACACCTTTTCGATCGAACTGGGCCTGAACGAGCAACAGAGACAGCAGATTCTCCCCTTCCTGCAAGACGAGGCAAAGCAACTTGGGGCGCTGAAGAAGAACACCTCGCTCAAGCCGCTGGAGAAGGTAGAACAGTTGAAGCAAATCGGCAGCGCCATCGATGCAAAGATCAATCCTCTCCTGGATCAGCAGCAGCAGAAGAAATTCCAGGAAATGCGCGACCACATGCGCCGGGAAATGATTGAGAAGATGGCGGGCCAGGCGATTCAGAAAGCGGAAGTCAAGGTAAAGCAGGAGATGTAGATCGGAAGTAAAAGAGAACCGCTGGCGGGCACGCTCTTTGCCTTGGTCTATCGCGTCCGATACAAGGCGCAGCCCGTGCTCCACGAAGCGCTGGCAGTATACAATCGTGCAGCTTCCAAAAACTCTAGTCAGGACAAGCTGATGCGTTCATCTCACGCGCAGGGGAATGCCGTGGGTTTTGGGCGTCGGTGGGAGGGCAGTATGCGTGCAATGAAAGCTTTGCCGATATTATTTGCTTCAGCGACGTTGATTCTTTGTCTTTCGGGGTGTTCAACCAGCAAACCCGAGTCGCCCGCCGCCACGCAAGGCGGGCAGTCGCAGTCAACCCAGCCTGCGGAAGCCAGGCCGCCGCGCAATCCACTTAAGAACGCTTATTTTGGCGACCTGCATCTGCACAGCGGCTACTCCATGGACGCTTTCGCCTTCGGAACCCGGACTACGCCTGAGGATTCCTACAAATACGCGATGGGCGAGACGGTGGAATACATGGGAAAGCCGCAAAAGCGCATCGCGCCGCTCGACTTCCTTGCCGTTACCGATCACGCCGAGTATCTGGGAGTCGTGCGCGACACACTTGACCCCAACGGCCCATTCGCGAAATCTGAGTGGTATACCGTGATGACCAATCCCGACCCTGCGGCGTCAGCCACCGCGTTCCGCAAGCTCATCGGTTCCACCATTGTCAACAAGCCTTTGCCTGAGTTTAACGATCCAAAGCTACTGCGCTCGGCATGGGAGAAATACGCCGCCATCTCCGACAAGTACTACAAGCCCGGCAAGTTCACTACATTTGTGGGATTTGAGTGGACGTCGGCGCCGCAGTTTCAGAACCTGCATCGCTGCGTGATCTTTGCCGACAAAGGCCCGGCCATGCCTTACACGGCGTTCGATTCCCTGGATCCCGAAGATCTGTGGCGTTACCTGGAGGCACAGCGCAAACAAGGACTCGACGTGATCGCCGTGCCCCACAACGGCAACGCCAGCAACGGCCTGATGTTCAGCACGCGCGATATGTCGGGCAAACCGATTACCCGCGATTACGCGGAGCGCCGCATGGCCAACGAACCTCTCGCCGAGATTATTCAGGCCAAAGGTCAGACTGACACCAGCCCGGCGCTGTCGCCCACCGACGAGTTTGCCAATTTTGAAATGTGGCTGTACTTGATTGGCTCGGACAAGAAAGCAAACTCCGCAACCGGCAGCTATCTGCGTCAGGCCTACGGAGTGGGACAGGAGCAACAAGCTAAGCTGGGTGTCAATCCCTTTAAATACGGCATTGAGGCCGGGACCGACTTCCACTCTGGTATTACATCCACCGAACCGAGCAACTATCCCGGCTCACACGGCAATCAGGATAACGACCCGAAAACTGTGATCACTGCCACGACTTCCGTGGGCGGCGAACCGCCAACCGCGCTCAGTTCCGGCGGACTGACCGGAGTGTGGGCTGAGGAGAACACCCGCGAATCCATCTTTTCCGCTTTTAAGCGCAAGGAGACATTCGGCACTTCCGGAACCAGAATCAAGGTCCGCATGTTTGCCGGTTGGAACTATCCCAAGGACATGACCAAGCAGGCAGATTGGGTGAAGGCCGCTTATGCCGGCGGCGTGCCCATGGGTGGAGACCTGGTCACACAGAACGGAAGCGCCGCTCCAACATTTGTATTGCACGCCGTCAAAGACCCCAACAGCGGCAATCTTGACCGCGTACAGATCATCAAGATTGCGACCAAGAACGGGAAGAGCAAGGAAAACATTTACGACGTGGTGTGGAGTGGAGACCGTAAGCCCGATCCGAAAACTGGAAAGGTTCCTGCCGTCGGCAATACGGTTGACGTGAAGACCGCTACCTACCAGAACACGATTGGTTCGACCGAGCTAATCGGTGAGTGGACTGATCCCTCGTTCGATCCCGGGGCGGCTGCGACCTACTACGCCCGTGTGCTCGAGATACCCACGCCACGCTGGTCTACCTATTGGGCGGCCAAGCTGAATCTGCCGCCGAACCCGAACGTCGCGGCCACTGTCCAGCAGCGGGCCTGGACATCGCCGGTGTGGTATACCCCGGCGAAACCATAGGAGTTGGTTGTTGAATGAGTGAAGTTTCCGCAGGCGTCGTCCCGGTTGGGCAGGATTCAGTCCCGCAATCCAGACCGAGGAGCTCCTTCCCTCCGGTCCTCAAACGCTGGCTGCGCGAACCCCTTCTGCATTTCCTGGCGCTGGGTGTCGCACTGTTCGGTATCTACGGCTACATGCAGCGTGGCCGCGGTGGAGTCGAGTCGTCGCGGCAGATCACCCTGAGCCTCGATGAACTTCGGCAGATGGACGTGTACTTCGAGTCGCAATGGCATCGCCAGCCGACTCCGGCTGAGTTTCAAGCCATGGTGGAAGACAAGGTTCGCGAAGAAGTCCTCTATCGCGAAGCGCTGGCGATGGGACTCGACAAGGACGACACCATCGTGAAGCGGCGCATGGCGCAGAAGATGCAGTTTCTCGCCGAAGATGTGGCCGCCGCCCACGAGCCTTCCACCGCGGAGCTCAAGGCCTGGTTCGAGAAAAACAGCAACAAGTTCGCTCTGCCTAGCCGCTACAGCTTCCGCCATCTTTACTTTTCCCCGGACAAGCGCGGAAAGGACGCTCGCGACGACGCTGCTAAGGCATTGGCCAAAATTGCAGGCCAGCCGGAAGATTCCAAACTCGCCGCCTCGTTGGGTGACCAGTTTATGTTCCAGGACTACTACGGTGACCGGGCTCCTGAGGCGATAGCCAAGGAGTTCGGACCGCAATTCGCGGTTGCCCTCGAGAAGCTCAAACCCGGCTCGTGGCAAGGGCCGATTGAATCGGGCTATGGTTGGCACCTGGTGTACCTCGACACCGTGATACCCGGTCGAGTCCCGGCTTTCGAGGAAATGGAACCGGATGTAAAGACTGCCTGGCTTGCCGAGCAGAAGCAACAAGCCTGGCAGAAGGCATACGCGGAGATGCGCGCGAAGTACATCGTGCTATTGCCTGGTCCTTCCAACAAAGAAGCCGCTCAGGCGCCGGTTCCTCCTCCCAAAAAACAAGTTCCTGCTCCATCCGGTGAGGGGCCGCTGTGAAAAGAGACGCTTTGAAGGGGCACAGCTTTAGCTGTGCCGAAAGGGGTTTCAATCATTACTTTCTTGGCGGACTTCAGTCCGCTCGGAACCGGTTCATGTCTGCGGCTATGCTGCCACTTGTGCTGGCCGCCTTTCTTTCGATCGCCTCCGCCCACGAAGCGCGCCCCGCCTATCTCGAAATCAAAGAGACCGCCCCCGGACAGTTTAGCGTCCTGTGGCGCACGCCGGTGCTTTCGGGGATGCGTCTGCCGATCGCGCTCCAGCTCCCCGACGACGTGAAGAATTTGCGGGAGCCTAATGTACAGGAACTGGCGGACTCCGTCGTAGAACGCCGGTGGATTGATGCCGGGTCAAACGGTCTTGCCGGCAAGCGCATTGACTTCCCCGGACTGCAGTTCACCATCACCGACGTGCTGGTGCGGGTTGAGTTGCTTGACGGCAGGAAATGGACGACGATCGTCCATCCATCGCAGCCCTGGGTTGCGATTGCCGCGTCCCAGACCTGGATGGGAGTGGCGGGCACGTACATCGTGCAGGGCATCAGGCATATCCTTTTTGGCGCAGACCATATGCTCTTCGTGCTTGGACTGCTGCTGATTGTCAAGGACCGCTGGATGCTGCTGAAGACCGTGACCGCTTTCACGGTGGCGCACAGCATCACGCTGGCGATTGCGACTCTCGGCTATGCCGAGGTTCCGGTTCTGCCGCTGAATGCCGGGATTGCACTGAGCATCCTCTTCTTGGGACCGGAAATCGTTCGCTCGTGGCGCGGCCAGACCAGTTTCACCATTCGTCATCCCTGGGTGGTGGCGTTTGCGTTTGGGCTTCTGCACGGATTTGGTTTCGCCAGTGCGCTGACCAGCGCCGGACTGCCGCGGCATGAACTTCCATTGGCGCTCGTCAGCTTCAATGTCGGCGTAGAACTCGGTCAGCTTGGTTTCATCGCGCTGATTCTGGCGCTGGAACGGTCGTTCCGTATTCTCGAAGTGCGCTGGCCGCGATGGGCGCAGCTTCTTCCCGGATATACCGTAGGTTCGCTCGGCGCCTTCTGGACCGTGCAAAGAGTGGCATTGCTCTTCGGAGGCACGCGATGAGAACGCCACGAAGTGCGGGTGCCCCACTGAAGCCGGTTTTGCCTGAGTGGGATTTGCAGACGTGGACGCGGGCGCTAATGCTGCTTGTGTTTGTGTTCCTGTGTGCGCAGACGGCCTTCGCCCATCCGCAGAAGGGCGAGGCCGTTGGATTTCTAACCGGCTTTCGCCACCCGATATCGGGACTCGATCACGTGCTGGCGATGGTTGCAGTCGGTCTATGGGGTGCCCAACTCGGTGCTCCAGCGATTTGGGTACTGCCGGTCGCGTTTCCCATGGTGATGGCTTTCGGCGGAATGCTGGGCTTGATGGGCGTGCCGCTGCCGGGAACCGAATACGGAATCGCTCTCTCGGCAATTCTTCTAGGTGCTGCCGTGTTGTTCGAAGTGCGTCCACCTCTCGGCATTGCCGCAGCGCTCGTAGGGTTCTTTGCGATATTCCACGGGCATGCACACGGGACCGAACTACCCGCGGGCCAAAGCGCGTTGCTTTACAGCATGGGCTTCGTCATTGCGACCGGCTGCTTGCACGCGTTGGGAATCGGCATTGGTACGGTCCATCGGTGGGGGTGGGGACAGCGGCTACTCCGCGTTGCCGGAGGATTGGTGGTTATCGGCGGCACGTTCTTTATGTGGAAGGCGATCGCATGAAAAATGCGACCCAATCTCGTCTGCCCTTGTACGCATTCGTTGTCTTCACATTTGTCATGAGCGCCCTTCCCGCGGAAGCGCACCTCAACACAACTGGCATGGGGCCGTTCTACGACGGCCTGATGCACTTCCTTATGAGCCCCGAGGACATCGTTCCGGTGCTCGCCTTGGCGCTACTGGCTGGACTGCGCGGCGCAAGTTACGGGCGACGGGCGCTGTTCACTCTTCCCGTTGCTTGGTTGCTCGGCGGTCTCGCCGGACTAAGCGCTGTGACCGCGAAGCCCTATCCATTTATCGCGGCGGGTTGGTTTCTCTTGCTCGGAGGATTGCTGGCCGCCGACGCGAGGGTTTCATTGCGCGTGACTACCGCTCTTGCGGCTCTACTGGGCCTCTATCACGGATACTTGAACGGAATCGGTATGGGGCAGTTCGACACTGCCGCGGTGGCGCTTCTCGGACTGGTGTTCGCCGTGTTTGTGATAATCGCCCTCGCTGCAGCGTTCGTGGTTCGGCTACGCGCGCAGTGGGCAAGAATTGCGGTCCGCGTCGCGGGAAGCTGGATCGCAGCCAGTGGTCTCTTGATGCTAGGTTGGGCAGTTCGAACCCGCTAGGTCGGCGGCATCGCACCTCTTCGAGAGGCCTACGGCACCGAGAACAGCTTCCACTCGCCCTGCACGTCATTGAAGATGAAGTCGATCAGGCTCGCGCCGCCGCACTGATCGTTCTTAACCTCGGCCACCAAGATTGCCTGACGCACGCCGTTGCGCACTGTCTCGCTGGCGGCGGTGCGGCCTTTCTCCGAATGGGTGAGCAGCTCGCGGTCCGAGCAGGCGCGCGTGCTGGCGTCTAGCTTGATCGGTGTGTCGATGCAGGATGAGTCGAAGAGCTTGCAGTAGAGGCCGCGATGATGCGACAACTGGTCCTCGATCTCGGCGCGGCTGGTTGGCGTCGCCTGCGGACCAAGGTGGAGACCGTCCTCGGGTACGTACGACAGGAACTTCCTGGCGTCCCCTTGACGAATGGCGGCGAAGAAATCGCGCTGCAAGGCGGCAGTCTGTGGAGAGACCGAGGCATGCGGCGTCTTGGCGGCGCCGGAGGTGGAGGCGGACTGCGCTTCGGCGCAGGTTGCGTGCATCACCAGCATTAACAAAGCGACACTGTCGCCAAGACTACCGTCTGCCGCCGACCAGCCATCCAGCCTGATCTTCATCCTCGACGCGCCACCTTCGCCCTCTTGGTCTTGGCCGACGACCTGGTTTTGGCCGCGGACTTCCGCGACGCGCTCTTTGGCTTCCCGGATGCCGGTCGTCGTGATGGATTGCTTGCTAATTCAGCCTGCCTCTTCTTCGGCAGCCGCTCCCACACCAGACGGTAGGATTCGGCGATCATTTCGCGCAATTCGGAGTCGGCCAGGGCGTTCAGGCGTTCCAAACTGACCCACTGCGCCCGCGCCATGTACGGTGCGGGAATGATTCCGGGGCGCTCGCACAGCTCGGCGAAGTTCTCCGGCGTGCACTTGAACGAAACGCGTTGCGGCACCACCTCCATCGCTGCCACAACAAACAGTTTGCCGTCCACCTTGAAGCAGAGGGCGGCCCCCCACTGCACGATCTCGGTGGTGTGGGGAAATTGCAGGCAGTATTTCCGAATTGCTTCAATGTCCATTTCTCTGCTCGATTGCGGAATCCAGTTCTGGCGCCTCAGTATGCTGGCGGTCGGGACAATGATAAACCGCTCGGAAGTCGTGCTAAAGCGCAGTACGATTCGCGCGGCACGGTCTCGGTGGCCTGCAAAAAGCAAACGCGAGAATTTTGCCCCCGCATAAGTCGTTCTGCCGCGTCTAATATCTTAGATTCAAACCATTGGAACTTTAGCGACCTGCATAGGCGAACTGGTAGAAGCTGAGAAAACCACGACGACGGAATTCCTCCCAGCTTTTCGCCTTCCTGGCCGTAAGCAGCTAAAATAACAATAAAGAAGATTCCTCTGCGAAGGGCAGCATCTAATAGTGCTTGAGTGGCTGGTTACTTAATGACCCTGAATCGTGTTCTCGTTTCTTTTGCGACACTTCTGCTCGCCGGTGCGGTGAGCGGCGTTGCCCAAAATAACCACAATATTGTCTTAACCCCAGTGGCCCCGGACAAGGGCTCTCAAGCCTCAGGCCAGGAGAATCCGACACCCACCGCGCCGGCGCCGGCTGACCAGTCTCCATCCGCGAGCCCGGACCAATCCGGCTCTGCGACGCCCGCCGAATCGACTCCTCCGAAGCAACCGGACCAGGCGGCCGCCTATTACCACTTCACGTTGGCGCACATGTACGAGGAAATGGCCTCCATGTACGGGCGTACCGACTACGCCACCAAGGCGGTTGACGAGTATCGGTTGGCGATCGACAACGATCCGACCTCCGATTACTTGAACGCGGGGTTGGCTGAGTTGTACGCCAAGACCGGCCGCATTCGCGATGCGGTACTGGAAGCCCAGGACATTCTGAAGCGCGACGGCAACAACCTGGAGGCGCGCCGCCTGCTGGGCCGTATCTATCTGCGTTCGCTGGGCGACATGCAGGCCGGCACCCAGTCGCAGGAAATTCTTAAGCTCGCCATAGAGCAGTATGAACAGATCGTGAAGCTCGATCCCAAGAGTGTGGAAGACCATTTACTGTTGGGCCGTTTGTACCGCCTGAATAACGAGCTACTGAAATCGGAAAATGAGTTCAAGACGGCGGTGAAGATACAGCCCGACTCGGAAGAGGCGGTAACCACGCTGGCTTACCTGTACAACGAAGAAGGCGATTCGGGCCGAGCCCTGCAGGTGTTGAGCGCCATACCGGAAAGTTCGCGCACTGCCAAGTTGTATTCGGCCCTGGGATTCACCTACGAGCAGCAGAAGGACTACAAGAAGGCGATTGATGCCTATCGCCGCGCTACTGAACTCGATCGCGACAACCTGGATTCCGTACGCGGCCTGGCCCAGAACCTGATGAACGATGGCCAGACCGATGCCGCCCTGGAACAGTACAAAATTATCGCCGATGCCGACCCCTCGGATGCGCAGACCTACATGCACATCGCCGAGATCGACCGTCGTAACGGACAGTTCGATCAAGCGCTCGAAGCCTTGAAGAAGGCGGGCGCGGTGGTTCCGGATTCCCTGGAGGTGCAGTACAACATCGCTCTCATCGACGAGGCTCAGGGAAAGTACGAAGACGCCATCCAGATCCTCGAGCAGCTGCTGCAAAAGACCGAGCACGCCGATGGCGACTACAGCGTGCCCGACAAGAACAACCGGGCAGTTTTTCTGGAGCGCCTCGGCACGGTGTATCGCGAAGACAACAAGTATCAGCAGTCGGTTGATACCTTCCACAAGATGCTCGAGCTCGGGGATGAAAACGCTATTCGCGGCTATCAGGAGATCATCGAGACCTACCGCGACAACAAGCAGTGGCAACAGGCAACCGACGTAGCGGCCGAGGCGGCCAAGAAATATCCCAATGATCGCGGCTTGCAGATGGTGTCAGCTTCGCAACAGGCCGACATGGGCCACGCTGACGTGGCCATCGAGCAGGTGAAGTCCTTACTGAAAGGCAATGCCGACGATCGCGAGATTTACATTGCCCTGGCCCAGATGTACAGCCGGATAAAGGATTGGCCGAACGCCGAACAGAACATCGCGAAAGCCATCGAGCTCTCGAGCAAGCCCGAAGACAAGGATTATGCAATCTTCGTGCAAGGCTCCATCTATGAGCGCCAGAAGAAATATGAGCTGGCGGAAGAAGCGTTTCGCAAGGTGCTGGCCGACGATCCCAAGAATGCGATGGCGCTGAATTACCTGGGATACATGCTGGCCGATCGTGACACCCGCCTCGAAGAAGCGCTTGGTTACATTCGCCGCGCGGTGGCGCTTGATCCGCAAAACGGCGCCTATCTGGATTCGCTAGGCTGGGCCTATTACAAACTCGGCAAGTATGATCTGGCGGAAGAAAATCTGCGGCGGGCATCGGAGCGCATCAACACCGATCCCACGGTGCATCAGCATTTGGGTGAGCTGTATCAGAAGACCGGCCGCCTGAAACTGGCAGCGAGCAACTATGAGCGCTCGCTGGAAGAATGGAACAAGACGATTCCCGCCGAGGTGGACCAGGACGAAGTGGCGAAGCTGCAGAAGGAACTGGAAACCACCCGCGTGAAGCTGGCCAAGCAAAGCTCCGCTACCAAGCAGTAACTCCCACTGAATCGGAAAGTTGGAGACCGCTCTTTGAATATTGCATTAGAGTTCTAAGTCGGAATTGTCCCGATGGGCGGCGGTCGCCATTAAGAACTCAGCGGAAGAGGGACGTGATTCGCCGGGGCAAGCGAAGCAGAATCTCACGCAATTGCTTCGCGGATGTCACGATCCGGTTGAGGCTTTGATTGAGGCCACCGACGAGTCTGCAATTCTGCGGAATGACATTTACCCGACATTCAGCAGCCGTGGGCGGCTAGTTAGGCGCCGAAGTTGGCCTTAAGCATGTTGCAGAACAGTCGTCCTTGCTCGATGGCATCGTCGAGCGCCACATGCGTATGAGGTACGGGATCGAACCACTCCGGGGGCATCGACTGCTTGCCGCACGCTCGATATGGTTTGCGCAGCAACGCCATCGCGTAGGTCTTGATATCAATTGCCGAATAGCCGAATGGGTTCTCGCCCGCGAACTCGGTGAGATACCAATAGACGAAAGAAAAATCAAAAGCGGCCGGGTAGCCGACAAACACAGGCCGTCCGCCAAACGCCTTGAGCCAGGCAACGTAGCGCTTCAGGGCAACAGCAGGCGCTTCCAGATTTTGCCGACAGGCCGACCATGCCTCCGGCTGTGTGGCCCACCATGCGGCGGTCTTGGGATCCGGAGCCGATGCGGGCAGCGTTTCCAAGTTGGCGGAGAACGTCCCCAGCAGCTCTTTGTCGGCCAGATAGGCTGCCGATCCAATGCTCAGGAGGGAATGTTTTCCCGCGACCGGTCCGTCGGTTTCTATATCCGTGCTGACGTAGATCTCACGCAATGGTGATTCGCTCGTGGTTTGCGGTGACAGATTCGGGCTGACAATCATGTCTTTCAATCATCCCAAAATGTTAAGCTGAAAACGATGGGCGTTGCTGCAGCAGCGCCTTTGTCATTTTCCAATCGCGACCAACAGGGAACTTACAAGATGGAATTTGTGGATCTCGTAAGCCAGTAAGCTAACCCATGCCACGATAAATATCCAGGGAAGAGAAAGTGGCGCGTAAAAGCCCAAGAGAAATGCACTTCGGTTGCCGCCGCCCGTCACACTCGGCAGGAACGGGTTCAAGGCATTGAGCTTGACCTTCACAGCTTCATGGTCTTGCAGCTTCTCTTTCTCTACGCCCACGAACTTCTCGTTCCAGTCATCTTCCAGTTGCGTGATGGCTTTGCGCGCTGCCAGCGTCCCGAGGAAGGACACGATGGCGACGAAAACTCCCACGAGTGGAAGAACAACGTAGGTTACCTTTGCCAGAATGGCGACCTCAACCGGGTGTCCTGAGGGATTGGAGTCGAGCAGTTTCTGAAGGCAAAAGCCGTACGTTGCGAACAGAAAAGCCTGGATGGTTAGGTTCCACTGCAGGCGGTGATTAATCAAAGCGTCTTCGTGCTTCAAGTAATCGCGAAATATCCGGTAATACTGGACCCGAATCGAAGAGAGCGAATTGTGTGGCTGACGTTTATCGCGATTGACATCAAGGTCAATCGTGAATGATCGGCTTTCGTGGGCGGAACGGCTCTTCTTCCCCGACATCCGATGGATTTTGTCATAATTTCAGTTCCTCGAAAAGCCTGATTTCAAGCCCTTCTCAAGCCAAGTGGCCTGGCTTATGGTCTCGCTGCTAAACTCCTCCTATGCTCGCCAGCTACGCCGTTCGCGTGGAGGATTCCCGTGGACGCCGCTATCCCGAGCCGCCGCACCCTTATCGCAATCCTTTTCAGCGGGACCGTGATCGCGTCATTCATGCCCGCGCCTTCCGCCGGCTGGAAAACAAGACGCAGGTCTTCACCCGCCGCTACTCCGACCATTTCCGCACGCGCCTGACACACACCATGGAAGTGGCGCAAATCTCGCGCACCATCGCCGCCGGGCTTAACCTGAATGTCGATCTTGTCGAGGCGCTGGCGTTGGTCCACGACATCGGCCATCCTCCCTTTGGACACGCCGGTGAACGCACTCTCGACCTGTTGATGCGCCGCCATGGCGAGTTCTTCGATCACAATCTGCAGGCGCTGCGCACGGTGGAAGAGCTGGAGCTGAGGTATGCCAACTTTCCTGGCTTGAACCTGACATTCGAAGTTCGCGAAGGCATCATCAAGCACTCGCATGATTACAGCGAACTCGATCATCCCGAGCTGGCTGAATACCTGCTCCACGAACGCCCGCCGCTGGAGGCGCAACTGATTGATCTCACCGACGAAATCGCCTACAGCACCGCCGACCTCGACGATGGCTACGAAGCCAGGCTGCTGCGCCTTCCGCAGATTCGCCAACAGGTTCCGGTCTTCGAGCGCTATTACGTCGAGGCTGAGGCCAAGTATCCGGAGGCTCCCGACAAACTGAAATTCAACGAGGCATTGAAGCGAGTGCTCAATCGTTTTGTCAGCGACCTGATCGAGAACACGCAGCGGCGAGTACAGCGGGCCGGCATCGGCAGTCTCGACGAGCTGCGTAACTATCCCGAGCGGCTGGCTGGTTTCAGTCCGGAGATCGAGGCGGAGCGCCACCAGGCCAAGAGCTTTCTGTACAACGCTCTCTACAACTCCAAGACTCTCGAACCGGAGAAGCGCCAAGCCGAGAAAGTGGTTACCGAGGTGTTCGATTACCTGGTCGCGCATCATGAAGCGCTGCCCCGCAGCTACCGTGAGCGGTGCGAGAACGAAAAGCCGGTACGGGTGGTGTGCGATTACATCGCCGGTATGACCGACCACTATGTGCAAGACCTGCGGAAGAAGCTGATGGCAGGGAAGAAAACGGAATAAGAAATCCGGGCCGGGAGTCCACCGGCGCTATAAGTTCGCCGCAGCTATTCAGGGTGGAACACCGCTTCAGCGGGAACTTGGCTTCCGGCTTCAGCCGCTGCGATAGCACCGTACCTCAGTCGCCAAACGCGATACGAATGGCGAATAGCACGCTGAAAGGCGGCTCACCCATCCCAACAAATCGGCGCTTGCCCCTGCAGGCGAAACTCCGCTCGAAGAAAATATTCAGCTCACACCCGGCGGCAAGTTGCATCCCAATGAAGACATGAAATGTCATCTTTGCTGGCTCTTGCTAGCCTGCGTGCTCTTATGCTCGGCCACCGTGCTCCCGGCGGAAGAGGTCCAGGTGCGGCATCGTGAAGGTCTGGTCCACGGTTTCCTGGTGTTGCGCAACCCTGAGGGTGAAACGCTGGCTGATGGTGATCTCATCCAGGTTGCTCGTGGCGACCAGGTAACCGCAAAGGTAATCTTTCACTTCAAAGATGGTTCGGTCCAGGAGGAAACAACAGTTTATTCGCAGCGCCATACGTTCCGGCTCGTCAGCAGCCACCTCGTCCAGAAAGGTCCGTCCTTCAAGAATCCGATGGACGTCTCCATCGATGCCCGGTCTGGCCAAGTCACGGCCCGTTACGTCGACGACAAAGGCAATGCCAAGACGGAGAGCAAGCATGTAGAACTGCCTGCGGATCTCGCCAATGGGTTGCTGTTCACACTGCTTAAGAATATTCAGCCGGGAGCGTCAGGGCTGAAGGTGTCCATGCTGGCGGCCACGCCAAAGCCGCGCGTGGTGAAGCTGGCGATTACTTCTGTAGGCCAGGAACCATTCACGGTTGCCGGCTCCAGCCGCAAGGCCACGCATTACGTGGTGAAGTTCGAACTCGGCGGATTGACCGGAGTCATGGCTCCGCTGTTGAACAAGCAACCTCCTGACGTTCACGTGTGGATTCTGCCAGGAGAGGCGCCAGCGTTCGTTAAGTCGGAGGGTCCGCTGTATGAAGGCGGTCCGATTTGGCGCGTCGAGTTGGCCAGCCCGGTCTGGCCAGCAAATGCGAAGGGGAGTACGGCGCACGGTGGAGGACTATAGGTTGAAGAGGGTTTTGGATTACTTGTGACACGGCGATTTACCACCAACCATCCCGAAACCGTGACTAGAATGGAGACTTCTAGCTACGGGGAGATGGACGTACAATCGCCGCCTTTGAGTCAAAAAGGAGATGCTGGTTTGCATGAATATCTGAGACAGGACAACGAACCGCCAGCCGCAATCGCGAGGAATGGCTGGCGTTATCACCATATTGGTATTCCCACTCAAACCCCGCGTCCCGATGAGATTCACGTGCCCCACCTACATATTCACGTGGCGGGATTTCAAACCAGCCCATTTGGCGTTCAGTGGATGCGATTTGATCCGGATGCACCCTATCCCGAGGCGGTCAAGACCATTCCTCATGTAGCTTTCGAGGTAGACGATCTTGCAACTGCACTGGTTGGGCAGGAGATTTTGATTCCGCCGAACAGTCCGATCGCGGGACTCAAAGTGGCCATGATCCTCGATCATGGCGCACCAATTGAACTAATGGAGTTTTCTCCTCCACAAGAATTGCAAAGAGAATAAGGCGTCGTAAGCTAAGCCAGAGGTTATGAGACAGCGATTCAGCGCACGGCAAGAAAAACCGCTTGGTGAAAGGGCGGCTTCGCAGCTTGCATTCAAAACGAGTCGGGTTTGGACGAATGCTCAATGTTCCGGAGGCACTTGTGCTGATCCGGATTCGGTTCTCTCTTGCGGTGAGGCTACAAAGTCCAGTTGGCGAGAACCGGGCCATCTCACTCCCAATCCCAACTCAAACGGATTCTGGAGCTCCGATCAACGCCGATCAAGATTTCTTTTTAGTCGGTTTGGGCTTCAGCGTCTTGATGTATTCGTAGCTCAACTGAAAATAGGGTTGCAGCTTCTTTGTATCTTTCAGCAGACTATCCGGCACGGTCACGTACTCCTTCATTACCACGCCGTAGGCCTCAAACAGCTTAGTTTTGTACTTCTTTAGAAACTTCTCTCGTTCATCCGCAGGGAGCCTGAGCGCTAATGAACCAGATGGATTCAGGTACGTGAACATGTGGCCATTCAGCGAGGTATAAGGATTTGCCGCTCCCTTGCGCTCGACCTTTGGATTGGTCCTGACAAGCTTCTCGTAAAACTCCAATTTGTCTGCGGGGATGTTGTTCTTCTTGGGTGAGGTCATGGGTTTCATCCGATGCTGTACTTCGGCGTTACCCCATTCAGCGTGTAATGGCTCCGATCCGTCGCCGTCCCGTCGGCCTTCCAAATTCCAAAGAACGCCTCGCTGTTGGAGCCATCGGCCGGACCCTTCCACGGCTCATCATAGGCCGCGAAGATGACGGTGGGCACACCATTCGAGTTTGCCCAGTTGACCATCGCTGCGTAATCCCACTGGGCATTGGTCATGTTGGCGAGGTAGGCATTGGGTTGGTCTTTCTGCGAGCCCTGCGTGGGCCAGCCAGTCTCGCCAATGCGGATCTCGAGGCCGATGTTCTGGGCCGCAAATGCTGTCTTGAGTCCTGAGAGCTGGTTGTTCATGCTCGCGGTAACCGCCTGGGTGAACGAAGCCTGCGTGGGATTCTGCCCAATCTGTCCAGCGATGTTGGGATCGAAATAGGCGTACATGTTGCCGTACACGTGGCTCTCGCAGGCGGCCATCAGCGCCAGAAGTTTCTGCCGCATGGTGGCGTATTCGGGGCTGGTGTTGTTCACGCCGCCCAGCACGCCCCATTGCTGGCGCGTGGTGATGGGTAGGTTCGCCGCCGTCAGCGGAGCGCGCTTGCTCTTGGCATAGTTGATCAGATCGATGACCGCCTGCGTGGAGTTCGGTCCCCAGATGCATTCGTTGCCGATGACCAGGTCCACAACGTTGCTGTAGGTCTTGGCCTGCTGAATGGCGTAATCGATCTCCGTCTTCGTCCATTCGACGTTGATGGTATCGGTGTTGGGGTCGGCGCCGATCTGGTAACAGCCGGCGCTTACTTTCAGGCCAGCAGTCTTGGCCGCCTGAATGTTGAAGCGGTTGGAATCGGTCACGTTTGGAACACCCTGCCAGACGAAGGTCCCCTGGCCGTAGGTCGTGATCAGGGAAAACTTCTCAGCCACGGGCTTCAGGAGCTGCGTCACCTGATCGAGGGTGTAAGCGTTGTAAAGCACCGGACCGTCTCCAACCCAAGGTCCGACATAAGGCTCAAACGCAACTCCGTAGATGGCCATGGTGCTCCTTCAGAGTTAGTGAACGCGTACAGCTGTAGGCAGAAATTTAGAGGTGCTCAGTCACCCGCCGCCATCGCGGGTGCGATGTCTTCCACTTCCACAATGTTGGTTGGATATTTGCCGGTGTAGCAGGCAGTACAGAAGGTGTGCTCGTCGCCGTCACCGGCCGCCTTGCGCAGGCCCTCCAGCGACAGGTACGCCAGCGAATCGGCGCCAATGTATTCGCGAATCTCGTCCACTGACTTGTTGGCCGCGATCAGCTGGTTCTTGGAAGGCGTATCCACTCCGTAGTAACAAGGTGAGATGGTCGGCGGGCAGGAGATGCGCATGTGTACTTCCTTCGCGCCCGACTCGCGGATCATGCGCACGATCTTGCGGCTGGTAGTGCCACGCACGATGGAGTCGTCGATCAGCACGACGCGCTTGCCCTGCAGCACATTGCGCACCGGATTCAGTTTGAGTTTTACGCCGAAGTCGCGCACCCTCTGCTCGGGTTCGATGAAGGTGCGGCCGACGTAGTGGTTGCGGATCAATCCGAACTGGATCGGGATGCCGCTCTGATAGGAGTAGCCGAGCGCCGCAGTCACGCCGGAGTCGGGTATGGGGACCACGATGTCGGCGTCCACGGGCGATTCCAGCGCGAGCTGGCGGCCCATGGCATCGCGCGTCTGCTGCACGGCTTTGCCGAAGACGATGCTATCGGGACGCGAGAAATAAACATGCTCAAAGATGCAGCTCGATTGTGGCTGGGCCGCGGAATAGAAACGCGAATGAACGCCCTCGGGGCCAACGATGACCAATTCGCCCGGCTTGACCTCGCGTTCGTAGGTGGCCCCGATCAGGTCGAAGGCGCAGGTCTCGGAGGCGAAGACAATGGTATCGGCCCGGTGCGCTGCCTCTCCCGAGATACGACCCATGACTAGCGGACGGAATCCCCGGGGATCGCGAGCGGCAAAGACGCGGTCAGGGGTCAGCATAACCAGCGAAAATGCGCCTTCGATGCGACGCAGCGAATCGGCGACTGCGTCCGGCAAGGTCTGCTCGCGCGAACGTGCAATAAGGTGGACCACAACCTCAGTGTCGCTGGTGGTCTGAAAGATGGAGCCGGCCTGCTCAAGTTGAGAGTGTATTTCGATGGCATTCGTAAGGTTGCCGTTATGCGCCAGCGCGATCTTGCCTTTGTTGCACTCCACCATGATGGGCTGGGCGTTGAGCAAGGCGGAGTCGCCTGCCGTCGAGTAGCGCGTGTGGCCGATGGCCAGCGAGCCGGGAACGCGAGCCAGCGCGTCGGCGGTGAAAATGTCGGATACCAACCCCATGGCTTTATGCAGTTGGACCTGCTCGCCGTTGGAGGCCGCGATGCCCGCCGATTCCTGGCCGCGATGCTGCAACGCGTATAGGCTGAGGTAGGCGAGCTTGGAAGCTTCGGGATGGCCGTAAATGGCCACCACGCCACATTCTTCGTGCAGCTTGTCGGAAGGAATCAGCATCGCTCACCTGAGTTGAAGGGGCACAGCCTTAGCCGTGCCGTAAGTGTCATCTTGCTTTTGGCTTTAGCCACTGAGGGACTTCGATATCGGGCCGAAACTGCAACTTCCCTCAGGGGCTCAAGCCCAATTCTCTGGAACCATCGTTCCGGCACGGCTAAAGCCGTGCCCTTTCAAATCTCGCTAGCTCTTTTGCAACGTCCCCGGAACCAACCGCTCTTCAGTCTCCACGTGCAAGGCCTGCTCCAGCGCATCGGCCCATACTTCCTGCAATTCGGAGACACTTGCCTGGACGGTCCTCACGCCGTCAACACTGATTTCCAATTTTTCGAGGATGGTATCACCAATCTGTTCTATTGACAGGCCGAATTTCTCGGCTACTTGTTTGATTCTCCCCACGTTTTGTCCGTCGCAGGAAATGAGCACGCGGCTGGCATCCTCGCCAAAAAGCACAAATTCGGGCACTAATCCGTTGGAACTAAGCTCAACTCGGGCGCCGATGCCCTTCGCGAATCCGCACTCTGCCAGGGTGACCGCCAGCCCGCCCTCGGTGCAGTCCTTGGCGGATTCCAGCAGGCCCTCGCCAATCATTTCGACGACGGCTTTCTGCAGCGCGGCTTCCTTCTCCAACTCAAGGGACGGCGGAAAGCCCCAAATCTCGCCAAGAATTTCCTTGGCGTACTCGGATGACCCAAACTCCGCCTCAACGTCAGCTGCATCGCCCGGCTCCGAGCCGCGGAGAACCAGCAGCGCGCGTTCCGGCTCGCGGAAATTCGGGCCTACGGCCTTGTGTACGTCGTCCAGAATTCCGACGATTCCGATCACTGGAGTTGGATATATGCCTTCGCCGAGGGTCTCGTTGTAGAAGCTGACATTGCCGCCCGTGATCGGGGTTTCCAGCTCTTCGCAGGCCTTGGAGACGCCGTCGATGGTTTGCGAAAACTGCCACATGATGTGCGGCTTTTCGGGATTGCCGAAGTTCAGGCAATTGGTGGCAGCGACCGGCGTTGCTCCCGTGCATGCGACGTTGCGTGCCGACTCGGCCACCGCGTGCATGGCTCCTAGCTTGGGGTCGAGATAACACCAGCGGCTATTGCCGTCGAGCGCCATCGCCAGACCACGTTGCGTGCCCTTGATGCGAATCACGCCGCCCTCGCCACCCGGGCCTTCCACCGTGTTGGTCTGCACCATGGAGTCATATTGCTGGAAGACCCAGCGCTTGGAGCAGATGTTGGGGCTGGAGAGCAATCG
This sequence comes from uncultured Acidobacteriaceae bacterium, assembly GCA_963709045.1. Classification (GTDB taxonomy): domain Bacteria; phylum Acidobacteriota; class Terriglobia; order Terriglobales; family Acidobacteriaceae; genus Bog-257. The sequence continues at coordinate 871,270 of CAVPUX010000002.1, forward strand.
TCTCAGCTCATCAGTGAATTCCGTCTTGCTACCCAACTCAATGTTCGCCGGAACCTCGCGCGAAACAGGCGGCTCCCAGCGCTCCAGGGGACGATAGTAGAGCGGCGCATCGTCAGTCAGCGCGGCATTGGGAATTTCCGCGACTACTTTGCCGTGCTCCAACACGCGCATGGCCGGCTGATTGATCACGCGGCCGATGGTGACGGCGTCGAGCCCCCACTTCTGGAAGACGCGGAAGACTTCGTCCTCGCGGCCTTTCTCGGCCACCAGCAACATGCGCTCCTGCGATTCGCTCAGCATGATTTCGTAGGGCGTCATGCCGGTCTCGCGTTGCGGCACCAGGTCGAGCTCGATCTCAAGTCCGACACCGCCGCGCCCGCCCATTTCGCAGGTGGAGCAGGTAAGGCCCGCCGCTCCCATGTCCTGGATGCCGACCACCGCGCCGGTCTGCATGGCCTCTAAGCAAGCTTCGAGCAGCAATTTCTCCAGGAACGGGTCGCCAACCTGCACGTTAGGACGTTTGGCTTCCGAGCCTTCGCTGAACTCTTCGCTCGCCATGGTGGCGCCGTGTATGCCGTCCCGGCCGGTCTTGGAGCCGACATAGATCACGGGATTGCCTTCGCCGGCGGCCTTAGCGTAGAAAATCTGGTCGCGACGCACCAGGCCCAGCGCAAACGCGTTGACCAGCGGATTTCCCGAGTAGCAGCTCTCGAACTTCACCTCGCCACCGACGTTGGGCACGCCGAAGCAATTTCCGTACGAGGCGACGCCGCTCACCACGCCTTCCATCACCGAGTGGTTCTTGTGCAGCGTGGCCTGGTCAATCGGGGGCGCGCCACCCTTACCAGGCTCGTTCGGCGATTCGGTGGGTTGAGTGATAGGCCCAAAGCGCAGCGAATCCATGATGGCGACGGGACGCGCGCCCATGGTGAAGATGTCGCGCAGAATGCCGCCAACTCCTGTGGCCGCGCCCTGGAAGGGCTCGATGAACGACGGATGATTGTGCGACTCGATCTTGAAAGCGCAGGCCCAGCCATCGCCGATGTCGATGATGCCGGCGTTCTCGCCTGGCCCTTGCACCACGCGACGGCTGTGCGTGGGCAGGCGCTTCAGATGCACGCGCGACGACTTGTAGGAGCAATGCTCGCTCCACATCACGCTGAAGATGCCCAACTCGGTGAACGTAGGCTCGCGGCCCAGCGACTTCAGGAGGCGGTCATACTCCTCCGCCGAAATTCCATGGTCACGGAGCACTTCTGGAGTGATGGCAGGTTCTTTGGCGACGCTGGTGGCACTGTCTACTGGGTTCATGGCGAGGAAGGAAGCTCTATTGTCGCACGCCGAACGCGGTGGGGGAAAGGGACTTCAGCGGTGGGTAGTGGGCTGCTTTGAGCTTGAGCCTCGATGCATGACCGGGAGTATAACGTTGTTGTGCCAGTTGACAAACAGTTTTGGTGGCAAACCGCCAACTCCGTTCGCATTCCACTGGGCATTCTTCTCGCCATCGGATGGACCCTGAGGCTCCGACGCATACATGCGGACATCAAGAGCACCCCAGAGCGTTCCCCGAAGACCAGACGCATACAGCTTATCGTTCTTGCGGCTCTGTGGTCTTTTATTGTTGTAATCGCAATAATTGTCCTCTTGACCAAAGCTTATCAACCAGCGTGAAATTCAAAACAGCCCATTACCCAGCGGTGCAGCAGCGAGTTCCCAAATATGCCGGTTTTGTTGACGTCGACGGCACTTATCGCATGGATCGACCGGTAGCGCCTATCTCGTCCGCACATCGCTTAGCCTGATGGATGTGGGCAATATTCGTGCAAGTTTTGCTCAGGGGAAAATCTCGGACCGAAGGGTCGGCTCGCGATAACCTACCTCGTCACCATTTTCTCTCACTTCGGCTGGCCCCTCCTTTCGCCGCCGGACTCAACGCATACGCGGATCATTCGCTAACGGTGGTTGCCGAGAGCAGGACCTCACAATCCTGGCGGGTCTGGAGTTGAGACGGAGACGGAGCTGGCGCGTCCAAGGCGGTTGCATCCATCTGTTTGTCGGTTACGGCTATTACATTCACCAATCCTTGCGATGTGGTCCAGGCTTTGGCGATGGAGGTGTTCGCGCCATCGCCGAATACGGCAACGGTTTCGCCGGTGTGCCGGTGAAGGCCGGTGCAATCGCTGAGCGGACGGGCGGTGGCTGGCGCCGGCACGAGGCCTTCGTTGTGCAGGATGTTCTCCGCACGGCGCAGAGCGCGGACCTGGGTTTCTTCCTTGCCGTACAGCTGGGTGTTGAAGAAGGAAAAAATAAACGCGCCACGATGGTTGCCTTCGTCGATGTAGCCGCGAGTCCAGACTGCATCCGGATCGTGGGAATGCCAGCGCTTCCATTCCGCGGGATGGCAGAAGGCCACATCGAGGTCGGGAAACATCGCCGGCTTGAGATTTTCATCGGTTAGCGTGACCTCTTGCGTACCAGCCAGGTCTCCATCGACGTAGAATTCAGCGCGATAGGTTCCGCTCTGTAAACAGAGGCGCGCATCACTGCCCTGCAACACGGAATATAGAAGGCTGGGATTGCCGTGCGCGTACAAGTCGGGCGTAACCCGTCCGGAGATTGCGGGTAGCACTCGCCACGCCTTCCACTCGGGACTGTAGGCGTAGAACAGGACGGCGAGAGTATCCTGCGGCTTGCCGGCCGCGTCCAAGGCGAGGGTTTCCATGTGACCGCTCCAGCCCAACTCGGCGGCCGAGCCCGACAGAGCCAGGTCGGTAAGCTTGATGCCCGAGCCGGCAAGGGTGCGGCCTTTCGCAGATGGCCAGGTTGCCGCAACTAACTCTGATTTTAATTTCGGTAAGTCGGTGCTCTCGAATTGCTTGCAATAGTCCGCGCTGTTCAGGCCCGTGCAGTACTGGCGAAAGACGTCAAGATCGGTGATTGCGCCGCCGACCTCGGCCCCATGGTCGATCACAAATGGAGCTTTGCCCGGATCGCCGAGGGTGACGGTTTGTGAGTAGGTGTCCAGTGCCTCTTTCTCGTTGCCCTCGGCCATTTGCGCCAGGGCGAGATTGAAGCGGGTGACCAAGTCGGTGTTGTCAAGGCCAAGCGATGCCACGGTAGCTTGCCGGCCGAGCTCTACGAGGTTGCGATCGCCCTTGACCAACCCGTAGGCATAGGTGTTGAAACCGACATCGCCCACCAGGTCCATGGGAGGGGCAAAGCCCTGCTGGATGAGAAGTTTTCTGGCGTCGCGTTCCGCCTGGGAAACTTTGCCGAGGGCATCCTTGGCGATGAGACTGACGAATCCGCCTTCGTTCAGTTGCGGAGTATTGGCGCCATTGGTGGCGCGCGCGAAATACAAGTCTGCTCCGGCAAATGTGGGACGAATTTCGGCGGCGCAGCCAAATTCCTTGGCCGCTTTAGCCAATTCGGCAGGGTCGTCCCCCGAGCCTTCATACAGCACCCAGCCGCGCGCGAAATGCTCAGCGGCCAAATCTACCAGGTCCTTGTCGGCAATCTCGTTGGGCAAACGGCAATCCTCAGTGGCCGGCTTCAACATGATGGCTTTGCTCTCAAAACGAATGAACAAGCCCCGCAGGACGCCGACTCCCACCAGGCCGCAAGCGAAGAGAACGAGGATGAAGGCGGCGTTGGTGCGACCCATTCCCAGAGCCTGGCCCAGCAGATAGAGCGCGATGGCGAACAAGGTGAGCAGCGCCAGAAAAGTAGTGGCCTCGCGTTGATAGCCCAGGCTCATTTCATTATCGGCACTCCACTTGGCCAGCGCCTTCGCCGGGTCATGATAGCTCTGGGTGATGACCATCTTCCTGGGGAAGTGCACATCCTGTTCGGGACCCAGCTCGCCGGTCATGAGCTTATGGACTTGCGGTTCCTTCTTCTCAAACTTCTCCAGATTTTTGCGCCGCTGTTGCTCCTGCTCCGCCATTTCCTTCTGGCTCAACAGGTCGGGATCTTCCTTGGCCAACTGGGAACGCTGCCGGGCGGCTTCATAGCGAAGGTGTAAATCCTCGGCCGTTGCCACCCGCCCCACCATGTAATTCCACACCGTTACCTCGCGCGAGTTGAGGCGGAAGAGCTCGGCCTGATCGGCCAGCGCCGCACTGGTTGCCTCGGAGGACTTGACCGCGGCATGACTGTAGAAGTATCCGCTGAGCGCGCTGAGCACGGCGCTGAAAGCGATCATGGAGATGACAAAGCGACCGAACGTATGCGCCACCGGCGCAACGTGCAGACGCATACCGGCAAACAGCGCCGGATCGACTTCGGCGGGATGTACCGGCTCCTCCTCCTCTTCTTCCTCATTGCCTTCGGCGGAAGCTGCGGCGCCGGATGGCTTGGGGCTGGGAGCTTTGTGGCCCGCGTCGGTTCCGTTCGCGAAATGGAACTTGCGCGCCAGGGGCCGGCCGATCAGAGCCAAGATTCCAAATCCGGCGGTGAACATCACGAAGTCTTTCCAGGCGGCTGGGTCGATCAACATGGCCATCACTAATCCGGAAAGGGCCAGCAAGCCACCGATCCACACCAGCACTTTTTCGTGCTTTGGCTTGTTGTGGCTGAGTTGCGCGAAGGTGAGGCATGCGAGCGCAAGCACAAACAGCACCACCGCCATGGCCAGACGCAAGACTCGAGTCTGTCCCCGAGTAACATCGGCCTCCAGTTTTTCCCAGATGTTGGGAAAGCTGCCATCCGCTGCCGGCGGGGCCCAGCTGGTATCGAAGCCAAGCGCTCGCAAGAAATTAGCGCTGTGCATTGCGATCGAGGGCTCTAACGGATAGTCAAGCTCGACATTGAAGTAGTCGAGGTAGGGTTTGAGGGAGCGAACATGGGCCGCCTCTTCTTCGGCCAGCAAATTCTTTGGCGCGGCATGGCGCCGGTCGAGTGTGGCTGGCGTGCTGCCGGCCTGTCCCTGGTCGCTATCGGCTGAGGGCGAATGCTGCGCGACGCTGTTCTCATAGCGGGTGCGGCTGCTGATCTTGCTAAGCAACTCCTGCCGCTTTACCAGTTCCAGCATTTCGCCCTGCTGCAACCTTCGCTCGCTGCGCAACGTGTCCTGCTCGGCCAGCGCCGCGCGATAAGCCGTCACCGCGCCCAACATAGCCACGATAGCCATGAACATGGCGATCGAGATTGACATCACCTTGGATTCGGCCAGCTTGGCTTCTGCTTTGGACTTGGCGTCGCGAAGCTTGGCTTCGCTCAGCTTGATTTCCTTTAGGTTGGTGTCGGCAGCTTGTTGTTCTGGCATGGCGCAACTCCGAGGAGCGGTCAAAGCCCCTGATTGTTGTGAACGATTCGGAAAGCGGAGGTGAAGTCCCGCACCACTACCCGCATCGGTCCACGATTCCCTGAGTTTTAGTGTCTGCGAATAGCCACAGGTTGTAGGGGAAGTTGCAGAAATATAGCACAGGTAAGCCGCGAACGCCTAGGTTTATTGCCGCCCGGGCCAAGGCGGCCTGCTCTCTGCGCGGATGGGTCTTGGAGCGTTTGGCCAGATATTTTGAGCAACCAATTCAGCCATCCTCGCTTCTAATGTGCCAACGGGGTGGGGATGCCAGCGTGATCGCCCGATCACAGCCTGTGCGCATGGTGCAACGCGGCGGAAGCATGGTCGTCGCTGCTGCGGATATTTGTGCCTCACGTGGCGAATGGCAGCATGCAATTGCTTGGCCGGCGCGCGGTTGCCGCCTTCTGTTCAAGCTGATCTCCTGCGTCGCCGATAACCCATTTGTGCACAAGTCTGCGATCGTCCTGGGACTAACGCTGGCGTTGAGTGCGGCCACCCTCGCGGGAATCGGAGAATGGGCCACGGGCGGCTCGGGTGATTCGGCGGCCGATCCGGCATCGTCAAGCGCCGCTACGGTCGCGGGAGAATATGCAGGAAGCCACTTAGTTGCAGTTGCACCCATGCCGGTGAGCGTGCTTCCGGCAGGCAGCTACGCCCCCGCCAGTACACCGGACTACACCATCCAGCGCACCGTGCCCGAGGTGCGGTTGGCGTTTACCGTCGCCGACGAACAGGGCCGGCTGGTGCACGACCTTTCAGCCAACGACATTCGCATTCTGGACAATCAAGCGCCGGTGAAAAAGATTGACGATTTCGTGCGTGAGGAAAATCTACCGTTGCGCCTGGGAATCGTGCTGGACACCAGCGATTCCGTGAAGCGCGTACTGCCCGACGAAAAGGCAGCGGCACTCAAGTTTCTAGACGGCGTTATGCGGCCGCAAAGCGATCGCGCCTTCGTGATGGGCTTCGGCGGCGACGTCCACATGTGGCAGACTTCCACCGCCGATCGCGCGCAATTGGTTGACGCACTCGCTCGCCTGCATCAGCCAGGATGGGGCACGCGTTTTTATGACGCGCTGTATGCCGCATGCGATCAATATGGGTCGCATCCCGACGAGAGTAGCCCGGTGCAGCGCGCCATCGTGGTGTTAAGCGATGGGGACGATACCCAGAGCTTCCGCGAGCTGAAGGATGTGATTGCCATCGCTCTGCGCGGCGAGATCCAGATTTATGCGCTGACATTGCACGGCAAGAATCGAGTGCCGCGTGGCGATGCGGTGTTGCAACGGCTGGCGGACGAAACCGGTGGCCGCTTCTATGTGGCGCAATCCAGCAAAGATCTGGAAGCAACCTTCGCGCAGATCGAACAGGATCTGCGCACCCAGTACTATGTGTCGTTCCCGCCGCAACCAGCAACGCCCGGATTCCACCGGCTGCAAGTGGAGGTGCGCGCTCTACAAAAATTGCAGGTCCATGCCCGCCAGGGATACTACGCATTGGCGCAATAAGAATTAGCAGTGGGCGCTGCGCTTTCCAAAGAAAATTAGCGGACTAGCTTGCGCCGCAATACGCCAGCAAGGCCGAGGATGCCGGAACCAAACAACAGAATGGTGCTGGGCTCGGGGACCCCCGGGGGAGGCCCGCAATTTGGGCGATCGGCGCCGCAGCCATTTATTGTGAACGATTCCGATTCAGTTGTGGGGCAGCCGCCGCTGCCGCTGCCGTTCTCGAAGTAGCAGGATGCGAGCGTGCTCTCGTTGTCATCCCACCCGTCGAACTGCGAGCCGCCAGCGTCATTGGCGCCACTGAGGGTGAAATAGTAAGTGTCGCCAGCCATCAACCCGCTGGAGCCGGAGATGCGTATGGTTACTTGCGTGTTGTAAATACCGTACCCGAAACCATCGGTACCCAGGAAAGTGGACGTGACCGCGCCGCCGCCGCTACCAAGGTCGCTACCGAATGACGTGGTACCGAGCGACCAGTTCACCACCGTGGGAGCGCCACCCAGTGTCCATTCTCCGAAATTAGCGGAGCCGGGGGAGCCGGTCGCGCCCGAAACAAACCCATCGGAAATAGACTGGCCAAATGGGCCGCCGGGACCGTCGATAAAGAAAGCGTTCAAGTTGCCATTGATCGGGCCAGTGTTAATAAACTGCGCGGAAGCAGGGGCTAACGCGAAGCTCAAAATTGTGAGCAGGACAAAAGATGTAGTGCGTGTCTTCATTGGAATAAACCTCTTTTATTTCTTAGAAGTGCAGTTTGCGCCGCAGTACGCCAGCGAGGCCGAGCATGCCGGAGCCGAACAGCAGGATGGTGCTGGGCTCGGGGACCGGTTGGGTGCAGTGGAGGCTGGGGACACCGCATCCGCACGGGCAGGTGCTAGTGCTGCCGCCGGTGATCGTGAACGATTCGGATTCAGTTGTCGGACAGCCGCCACTCCCGTTGGGATTCTCGAAGTAGCAGGACGCGAGTACGCTCTCGTTGACGTCCCACGCGTCGTACCCGCTGTCTCCGACATCATTGGCGTCACTCAGGCTGAGATAGTAAGTGCTGCCGGCATTCAAGTAGACGTAGGCGTAGAGGTTTACTTGGGAGTTGTACACGCCGTAACCGAAACTATTGGTACCCCAGAACTCGGAGGTGATTGCCATGGGCCGTGACAGCGTGCCGCCGAACGATGAGCTACCGATCGCCCATTCGACAGTCGTGGGTGCGCCGCCCAGTGTCCATTCGCCGAAGTTAAGCAATGTAGCGATGCCGGACCCGGTGGCCACAAATCCGTCGGAAATAGACTGGTCAAATGGACCGCCGGGACCGGTCGATCCAGAAGGCGTTCAAGTTGCCGTTCATCGGACCGGAAGTGAATAGCGTGATATCCGCGAAGGCGGGAGCGCTCAACGCGAGACACAAAATTGCGAGCAGGAAAAAGAAAATAGCGCATGTCTTCATAGGATTGAACCTCATTTCTTAGAAGTGCAGCTTGCACCGCAATACGCCGGCGAGGCCGAGGATGCCGGAGCCGAAGAGCAGGATGGCGCTAGGCTCGGGAATGCAATTGATGCCATCGCGACCGCAGTAGCAGCCCGAGCAGGTGGTGCTTGTGCTTGTGGTGCTACTGGTGATCGTGAACGATTCTGATTCGTTTGTCGGGCATCCGCCGCTGCCGCTGCCATTCTCGAAGTAGCAGGACGCGAGTGTGCTCTCGTTGTCGTCCCACGCATCGAACTGAGAGCCGCCTACGTCATTGGCGCCGCTCAGGCTGAGATAGTAAGTGTTGCCAGCCATCAAGCTGCCGGAGATGCTCACTTGCGTGTTGTAAACACCGTAACCGAAGCCATCGGTACCAAAGAAAGTGGAGGTGACGACTGCGCCGCCGCCGCTGGCGATGTCGCTGCCGAACGACGTGGTACCGAGCGACCAGTTAACCACCGTGGGAGCGCCACCTAGTGTCCATTCGCCGAAGTTAAGAGTGCTGGCGTTGCCAGTCATGGTGGCAACAAATTCGTCGGAAATAGATTGGCCAAACGGACCGCCGGGCCCATCAATAATGAAGGCGTTCAAGTTGCCGTTGATCGGGCCGGAAGTGAAGAGCACTTGCGCTGAGGCCGTGCTCAACGCGAAGCACAGAATTGTGAGCAGGAAAAAAGATGTAGTACGCATGGAAGGTGTACCTCCTGGGGTCTGCTAGAGGCCATTCCCATTCTCGTCCCCGTTACTGCGGCTGCAACATAGAACTGTCCCACAACTGCAATCGGCTCCCGTTTTGGGATTCACCGTGGCACAAGTAATTTCGCGGCACAAGAAAAAGCCGGGGCACCCCGCTCCGGCTTTTCATGAAGACCTCCGATTAGCGGTTAAGTTTGCGGCGGAGCACGCCGGCCAGGCCGAGCATGCCGGAGCCAAACAGCAGGATGCTGCTGGGCTCAGGGACCTCCCCGCTCACGGTGAAGGCTTCCGAAGGAATCGAACCAACAATGTTCTGATAGGCCGAAGACGGGCAGCCAGTGGACGGACAGCCTACTCCACTGTTTTCATCCCAGTAGACCGGGCCCAACGTATCGGACTGCGCTTGCGACAGCGTAAGCCAATACATGCCGGGAGGCAGAAAGATGGGGTTAAGATTGAAATCAACCTGCTGAACGTCAAAGCCTTGCTGGTTGATGCCCAGATCTGTGAAACCACTGGCCGGAAGCATCTCACTGAACATGCCGCGACCAAAAGGGACACCATCGATGTCCACCTGTATTGACATGAGGAAGTCGCCCGGAGGCATCCACACTCCGATATGAAGATCCTCTATCTTCAGGGGAGGACAATATGCGTAGGGGAGAACGAACGAGTCGCTGACGGAGAAGCCGGAGAACATGTCGATCTCCCAGCCATTCGTTGTGCCATTAATTGGTCCATTGGAGTAGAGAATCTGCGGGTCTGCCATGGCTGGAGCAACAGCCAGCAGCAGGCAAAGAATTGTAAGCAGGGGAAAGGATGTAGTTCGCACGGAAGGTGTACCTCCTTGGTCTGCCAGAGGCCAGTTCCATTCTCCTCCTCTTTATGTCGCTCGCAACCAGGAACTATTCCGAACGTGCGGCACGTTCCCGTTTCGGTAAACATCTGCACCTACCAAGCTCGAGCCACCCGCTCTGAACGTGCGCACGATCGCGAAATCCAGTACGGCCTGCCTTCCCTCCGACCGTCATGACAATCGCTGATCCGCTATACTCGTCGGCAACATGGGTAGCATGGCTTCCGTTACTTCATCACCTGACCAGCAACTGCAGCACAAGCCCCGTCCGCGATGGTTCAACCAGCCATTATTTCTCGGCTTGCTGCTGGCGATTGCCACAGTCACGCTTTACTATCCGGTGCACCAGCATCCGTTCGTCAACTATGACGATTCGAGTTACGTGACGGAAAACGTGCACGTGCAATCTGGGTTGGAATGGGACACGGTCACCTGGGCGTTCACGACCTTCGAGCAGGCCAACTGGCATCCGGTGACCTGGCTGTCGCACGCTTTGGATTGCCAGCTTTTTCAGTTGAACCCCGCGGGGCATCACGATGTGAATCTGCTGTTGCACGTGGTGAATGTTCTGCTGTTGTTCTGGGTGCTCTATCGAGCGACGGGTTTTGTGGGCCGCAGTTGCATGGTGGCGGCACTGTTTGCGCTGCATCCCATCAATGTCGAAACGGTAGCTTGGGTGGCCGAGCGCAAGAACCTGCTGAGCATGATGTTCTTCCTGCTCGCGCTGGGTGCGTACCGATGGTATGTGAGCGAGCCTCGCACGACTCGCTACACGGTAGTGGCGTTGCTGTTCGCGTTGGGGCTGATGGCCAAGCCGCAGGTGATCACCCTGCCGTTCGTCTTGCTGTTGTGGGATTACTGGCCGTTGCGGCGGATGTTTGCGTCCGTGCCGAATGATTCGCCCGGGGCAGCTCGAGAGGCCGGTCCGGCAAAGAGTTTCGGCTGGCTGGTCGAGGAAAAACTTCCGCTCTTCGGCATCGCCGCAGCCAGCGCGGTAATCACCATGCATGTGCAACGCATGGGCGGCGCCAGGAACTGGTTCCCGCGGACGGTCCGGCTGGAGAACGCAATTTTCAGCTACGCGCAATATGTGAAAAAAGTTTTGTGGCCGTCGCGGCTGGCACTGTTCTATCCGCATCCCGAGTCCTTCAAGGTGTGGGAAGTGTTGGCGGCGCTGGTTTTCCTGTTGGCGGTCACTGCGTTCGTCGTGGTGCAGCGTCGCCACCGCTACCTGCCGGTGGGATGGTTCTGGTTCCTGGGAACTCTGGTTCCCATGATCGGCCTGGTCCAAGTTGGCGTGCAGGCCATGGCTGACCGCTACGCCTATCTGTCTGTCATCGGATTGTTCATCATGATCTGCTGGGGCGTAGCCGATTGGTCAGCGCAACGGCGCATCGCTCCCGCCTGGCTTGCCGGTGTAAGCGTTGCCGTGCTGTTGGCGCTGGCAGTAATGTGTCGCGCGCAGATTAATTACTGGGGCGACAATGTTACGCTGTGGTCGCATACGGTGCAGGTAACCGGTCCAAACTTCATCGCCGAGAATAGCCTGGGAGTTGCGCTGAACCGTGAGGGAAGAAAGGAAGCGGCTATAGAGCACTTCCGGGCGGCTTTGGCAGTCAACCCCAACGATGCTTCCGCCAACCTGAACGTCGCCGAGTACGATCGTGTGCATGGAAGATTGCAAGAGGCCATTGAGCGATGCCAACGCGTGCCAGCCATGACGCGTTTGACCATCCAAAAAGTGGAGGCGTTCGAAAAGATGGCGCTCGCCTACCGAGCACTGGGAGATAACGCTCGCGCCCAGAAATGTGATGAGGTAGTGGAGAAACTCCAGCGCGGACCATAGCGAGGCCAGTGAACTCATTTCAAGTTAGCCGGGCGGAACGATTACGCGAAACTGGGCCCTGCAAGAGCGAAACTCCGGCAACTGACATAATCTTTATTTGTGAGACTGACAACTGACAACCGGCCACTGACAACCTTGGTCCTGAGCCTTCTGCTCGTGGTTGCCACCATTGCGTTGTATTACCCGGTTAACGATCATCCCTTTACCAACTACGACGACAACGGATATGTCACCGCCAATGCACAGGTGCAATCGGGCCTGAATCGCCACACAATCAAATGGGCGTTCCTTACCTTTGATCAAGCCAATTGGCATCCGGTGACCTGGATGTCGCATGCTTTGGATTGCCAGTTGTTTCAGTTGAATCCTGCCGGACACCACGATGTGAATCTACTGTTGCATGTGGTGAATGTTCTGCTGTTGTTCTGGGTGCTCTATCGAGCGACGGGTTTCATGGGACGCAGTTGTATGGTGGCGGCACTGTTTGCCCTGCATCCCATCAACGTCCAAACGGTGGCGTGGATATCCGAGCGCAAGAACGTTCTGAGCATGCTGTTCTTTCTGCTCGCGCTCGGCGCTTACCAATGGTATGTGCGCGGTCCTCGCGCGACTCGCTACGTGGTGGTGGCATTGCTGTTTGCACTGGGATTGATGGCCAAGCCGCAGGTGATCACCCTGCCGTTCGTCTTGCTGTTGTGGGATTACTGGCCGTTGCGTCGGATTTCTGCGCGGGCTGTTGAGTCACCGTCCGGCCAAGTGCCGGCAACCGTTTCTGCAAAGAGCATCTACGTGCTGGTGGAGGAAAAGTTTCCACTGTTCGCCATTGCCGGTCTTAGCGCTGTCATCACCATGCGAGCGCAAGGCAGTAGCCACGCGACCAATTGGTTGCCGCCATCCGAGCGTCTGAGCAACGCGATTGTCAGCTACGCGCGATATGTTGGAAAAGCATTTTGGCCATCGCAGCTGGCACTTTATTATCCGCATCCCGGTGCCTCGCTCAAACTATGGATGGTGCTGGCGGCGCTCATTTTCCTGCTCGCCGTTACCGCGTTCGTCGTCGTCCAGCGTCGTCGCGGCTACCTGCCGGTGGGGTGGTTCTGGTTCTTGGGAACGCTGGTGCCGATGATTGGCGTCGTGCAGGTGGGTGGACAGGCCATGGCCGATCGCTATGCTTATCTGCCGTTCATCGGCCTGTTCATCATGATCTGCTGGGGATTAGCGGAGTGGGCTGAGGAACGAAGTGTGTCGGTCGCGTGGCTGGCCGCCGCCGGCGTGGTGGTTCTGGTGGCGCTGAGCGCGGTGAGTTATCGCCAGATCGGATACTGGGGCGACAATATCGTCCTGTGGCAGCATACGATCGACGTTACCCCGCCTAACTTCATTGCTGAGGACATCCTGGGTGGAGCGTTGGTGGATGCAGGGCGCGGAGCGGAGGCTTTGCAGCACTACCACACGGCGGTGGAGATTGCTCCTAATGACCCCATTAGCAACCTTGACCTCGCCATGTATGCGCAACGCCATGGCGATCCGCAGCAGGCAATCGCGCGTGCCGAGGTCGTCCTCCGCAGTGTGCCGGCTGCCAGATTGAGGATGAAGGCATACCGGACCATGGGGCTGGCTTATCGCGACCTCGGAAATTACACCAAATCGCAGGAATGCCTGGAAGCTGCACAGCAGCAGCGCCCGTAAGGCGGAGAATCGAAAGCCAACGCCTAGTCGTCAGCGATTGTCCACAACTGGATTGATCAGATGAAGACCGCGGTTCACCAGTTGGAATTGCGACGGGTCCATTCGCCGCAGATTCAGACTGTAATGTCGCCCTTTAAAAATCCCGTCCAAGATCATGTGATCGGGATCGGGAAATTCATAGGTGAAGTCTGCTTTTTTCTGGCTCGGCTCTCCAGGAACTGCAAGGCTAAAACTCTTTTTTGCGGTATCAAGCGTCAAATCATAGTTCACGATCCCGCTATCCATGAGTTGGAAGAAAAACGACTCGGGCGTATCGAAGATCACGCGTTGCCAGCGAACCGTGTTAGTCAGCATCGGAGGCAGCACCACGCCGTCCGCGTTGAATTCGTCCACCGTCCAGATGCCGCGAACGGGTGCCGGCAGAAAAGTGTTGCGCTTGATGGCGTCAACATGAGCTTGATTGAGACAAACCGCCAGGGCAAGCGCGCCGATCGCAAGCTGTCCCCAAAGGGCCCAGCGGTTGAGTTGCGGGTCTTTCAGCAGGGGGACGGTTGGCAGCGGTTTCGTTGGGCGATCGCGAAGGAAGAAATCCAGCAGCCGCTGCGCGTCGGGAAGAAGCAGGAACAAGCTCATCGCCACGAGGTGTACCGAGTAGATCTTCCGGGGCACGTCGTAGCAGAAGTTGAGCATCAAGACATTGCTCATAACCCCGAAGGTCACCAGTGATCCTATAACCGTAAAGCGCGGAATGATAAGAAGCAGGCCACCCGCCATCTCGGCCATTCCGGCAAAGGTACTGTAGGCCCGGGACATCCCCATGAAAGTCCACAACAGACCCATCGGCGAGGAGTTGCCGTAATAGTCCACGTACCGGTACAAGAACGGCTCGGGAAACTGCATGCGGAACAGCTTGTTGGCGCCGTAGCTGATCATCGCTACTGCCAGGGTCAGGCGTACGAACACCCTAAGCCACTCGTAGAGTTGGTCATAATTCTTACGTTTCCTGTCAACCCATGACCAGACTGCCGTAGCGATAATCGCCACTATCACCAGGCAGAACAACAGAATGTAATCGTAGAGTTGATCACCGCTGCCATTGGCGACTTCCGTCATGTCGCCCTGCAGATGAAGCACATGCACCCCTACCCAAGGAACGATGGCGTGCCACATCTGCCGGTAGACATCATCGTGCGGCATGCCCGAGCCCAAAGATCCGACGGCGCCCGGGAATATGTAGAGCAGGAAATAAGAGAAAACGAATCGGAAGGCGACGCGGGTGGAAGCTCGCCAGGTGTTCTCGTCAGCTGTGCGTGGCTCTGCTGCCCGCTCCATTTGCGGTTCCATGGCTCCTCTTAATGGCAAAGTGAGTGTATCGTCGTGCGGTTCCGGCAACGCGGTTGCAAAGCCGCAGGCTGAGGCATTCTCTCGCGAAGCCAAGGTTTGGCGCAACTGGTTTTTCGGGTGGACGGGGCGCGACTCGACAGCAGTGAGGACGCAGGCGCTACAGCCTGTTCTGTAAGTGAGACCTGCAACTCACGACTACGGGCGCGCAACTCAGCGACTCTGATTGTCCGCGAGACCTGCGGCATGGGCTCGGGCCCGATTCGCATCCGCGATGCGGCCTCCCTGCTGATAGATCTGAGCCAGATTCAGCCATGGCTGAGCCGCATCAGGAGCGAGCTGTACCGCTTCCTCTTGAAAGAGAGCAGCTTTTGTGGGGTCGCCCATTTTGCTCCAGGCGGCGGCCCGGCCGGTTGCGACGTTGTAGTTGAACGAGCCCCGGCCGGTCACCTTCTTATCTGCCTCGGGAGCGCTGCGGACCGCTTCATCGAACGCCTGCAACGCGGCATAGGCACGCCCGGTTTGCAGGGCATAGTAGCCAATGAGCACGAACGTCGAAGCTGGATTCGCTTGTAGCTCGGCGGCCTTTCTCAGGGCAGCGATCGCGTCACCAGGCCGGTTCTCCTTTTTGTAGAAACCCGCCAGGCCCGCCCAGGTGTACTCGTCCGGACTAAGGGCTATCGCGGCCAATATTTCCTGTTCGGCTCCGGACGGGCGATCCATCGCCGAGAGTGCGCTGGCTCGCAGCAGATGAGCGCTGGTGCTGCCGGGAAAAAGCGCCAGCGCTTTTTCGCTGGCCGCCAGCGCCTCAGGATTGCGGCCGAGCACGGCAAGAACCGCGCCCGCATTGACCCAGGCAAAGAATTGCTGAGCGCGGCTTCTACCCTCTACGGCCGCGGGCAGCGGGGCGGTTGCGCAATCCACCGGAAATTTCTGGATCAGCGCCTCGGTCTGCGGGGTGCGGCGAACGAAAACCGCCGATACCTCGTCGAGGTAAACCGGGCGCCAGGTGCTACTGCTGCACAGCTCTTTCAGATGGCCATGCTTGATGCCATCTTCGAGCGAAAGCAGAATCGTGTTGATGCGGTAGCGGCTGGCTTGCTGCTCCCAGGCAGCCGAATCCGTAGGGCTCTCCAGCCACACTTGGCGTTGTTCGATTTGTTGCAGACCGAAGAGTGTGTCCCGGCCATCGATATAATCGCGCCGCTGTGGGCCGAGTCTCCAGCTGACGTAGCCGCCCTCGTCATAGTTATTGAAAATCTCTCCCGGAAGATTTTCGCGTTCGATGAAGTCGGCCGCCCGTTGCGGAAACCAGGGGCTCAGTCCCGCGCCGAAGGTCGCAATGTCAGGAATGCCGCCGAAATAATAACGGTTGCTGACCAGACCGGCCGAGCGCACACCGGCCAGGCCCACCAGTAATACAACGGCAACACCGGCAAATGTCAAACGCAGACGCGGCGAAGCAATCCAGGAGCCAACGCGCATCAAGGCCGCGGACAGGAGTGGTCCGCCGACCACCACCACCACGCAGGCGAACACCGCGCCCATGCGGACATGGCGCACCGGAGCGTAGGTTGCCGCGAACAGCAGGACAGCCGCTCCCAGTTGGAGCCTAACCAATGCAATCACGCCCGCCACGATCGCAATCGCCAACAGGATAAACAGCGCGCTGCGCGGGCCTCCCACAGAGAAAGCCGCGCTGGCCGTGGGCCAGTTCAGGCGTATGCCTTGCCACTCGGTGATCCATATCTGCTGCTGCGCGCTGGCGCGCTCTTGCAACATCAGTGCGCGGTACATTCCCCAGCCCCAAGGATTCACCAGCGTGGCCAGCGCCGTCGCGGCCAACCATACCGACGCTCGGCGCAATCTTTGCAGGGCCGTCTGACGACGCGCCTTGCCGCAGACCGTCTCCAGTACCTCTGTACCAACGTAGGCGAGGACCAGCCCAAGTCCGGCAGCGAAGCCAAAATGAACATTGACCCAGACGACCATCAACGGCGGCAGCAGCCAAAGAGGAGCACGGCCAGTTTGATAGTGCTGCCACAGGATGGAGAGAAAGGCGGCGAACAGCACCACGCTAAACATGTCGGCCCGCGGAGGAGTGCGTGCCGCTATGAGAGGCACCGCGAGAATCGCGATACCGGCGCTGACTGCGGAGCCGCGACGAAGCAACAGCGCGATCGTGCCGACACAGGCAGCCGCGCTCACCCAGGACAGCAGCGCGAATCCTCCCAGCAGGAAAACTGCGTAGAACAATACTCCCGCGCCCACCGGATAGACCCAAGGCTCTCCTTGCGCGGTGTACGACAAGACGTCAAAGGAAGGGACCTGATGGTGCTGGACGACCCAACGTCCAGTTGCCAATTGCCAGCCTGTGTCAAAGTCCGAGACGGTTCGCAGGCCGGCGCAGAAGGCGTAGATGAGGGCAACACAAGCGAGAATCCAGAAGAGGCGCCGCTCGAGACTAGCATCTTGCCATGCTCGCGAGGCTGTCTTGGCCGAGTTCATCACCAGAGTATAGCGAGCCGAAGCTTGTAAAGGGAATGCGGACGTTCGCCGCACGACATGAGACATGTGGTTCAAAGTGCAAAAAAACCGGAGCGTTAAGCTCCGGTTTTGATAAGACCTGGGGGAAGGGTCGTGTTTAAACTAGCGGGACAGCTTGCGACGCAGAACGCCAGCCAGGCCGAGGACGCCAGAACCGAGCAACATGATGCTGCTGGGCTCAGGGGTGGTCCCGCCGGTGGTGCTGGTGGTGCTGGTGGTGGTGGTGCTGCCGGTGATCGTGAACGACTCTGATTCAGTCGTCGGGCATCCGCCGCTGCCGCTGCCATTCTCGAAGTAGCAGGACGCGAGAGTGCTCTCGTTGTCGTCCCATCCATCGAACTGAGAGCCGCCTGCATCATTGGCGCCGCTCAGGGTCAAATAATAGGTGTTGCCCGCGGTCATCGCACCAGAGATGCTGACCTGGGTGTTATAGATCCCGTAACCAAAGCCGTTGGTTCCCAGGAAAGTGGAGGTGACAGCCGTCGGACCGGACAAGGAGCCGCCGAAAGACGAGGTGCCGAGCGCCCACTGAACAGTCGTGGGAGCGCCGCCCAACGTCCACTCACCAAAGTTTGCGGTGGTGGCGTTGCCGGTTGCAG
Organism: uncultured Acidobacteriaceae bacterium; assembly: GCA_963709045.1. Lineage (GTDB taxonomy): Bacteria > Acidobacteriota > Terriglobia > Terriglobales > Acidobacteriaceae > Bog-257. Next base: position 889,119 of record CAVPUX010000002.1, read on the forward strand.
CAGAAACAAACCCGTCAGAAATCGACTGGCCGAATGGGCCGCCGGGGCCGTCAATAAAGAAAGCATTCAGGTTGCCGTTGATCGGGCCGGTGTTGATGAATGTCTGCGCGGAGGCTGTTGCCAACGCAAAGCACAGGATGAGCAGTGACAGCGAAGCGATACGCATTTTCAAGGATCGAACCCTCCTTTAGGTTCTAAATCAAGAAATGTACCCACTGAATGGCCCTAGCGAGAGAGGCCACTGATGAAATAGCAATTCCGCTGCCATCGTAACCCCCTTAAATCCATCACTTGGAAGCCGTCGGTGTGCAGGTATTTGCGACATTGTTCTAGGGAATTTCCCTCGAACTTGCCCTTGCTGGCTTCGCCGTAGCCCATGTAATTTCAATAGGTTGCCCGGAGCCGGACATTCACTCTTGTGTCCGATTTGTCAAGAAACCTGGTATTGGTGAATGGGTTGTGCCCATGGCGGCCAGCATCATGGCCTACCAAGGGGTGCTGGCCGCGTCTGGCATGTCCGAGGCAGGCCTGAACGGATTCGTCATCTCATGACCTACTGCTGGCCATCGCGCTAGGGATGCGCCGCCGCCGTGGCGAAGGCTGGTACGAGGGTTAGTGATCAAACATATCGCGCATCTTGTTGGCGGGAACCTTCTCTGCCTTGTCAAAATACTCCTTGGAACGCTCGTTATCGCCGAGCCTGCGATAAATATAACCGAGATTAATGAAGACTTGATGGAGCCGCTCGTCATCGCCTGCTTTGGTCAGGAACTTATTGTAGTAATCGATCGACTCTCGATAGCGGCCGCTTTCATGCAGGTACAGCGCCACGCCAAGAGCGGCGTCAACATTGGAAGGATCGGACTTGAGCACGTTCAGGTAGTGGGGCACAGCCTCCTCTTTGCGTCCCGAATTCCTCAGCGTGTCGCCGACGCACGACTCGGCAAACCAATTTCCTTCGGTGACTTGCGCGGTGTGGTTCCAGATCGTCAAGTCGTTGGCCCAATAGCCGACCTGGCGATAGGTGAGCACCGCCAGAATGGCCAGCACGACGACACTAGCCGTGGGCAATAAGGCGGCGGGAAGCCGTCGCGCCTTGGCGAAATCGGCCAATCCCCAGCAGAACATGATGAACAGTCCCACCAACGGCAGATAAGCATAGCGGTCGGCCATGGCTTGTCTTCCCACCTGCATCAGGCCAACCATGGGAACCATTGTTCCCAGGAACCACAACCAGCCCACTGCAAGGTAACCACGGCGCCAGTAAAAAACCACAAATGCGGTGACCGCGAGCAGTAAAGCTAGAGCCAGCGAAACTTGCCATAGCCGTATGCTATTGCCCGGATGTAGATACATCGGGGCCAGGCGAGTAGGCCAGACCGCCTTCCACACATACTTCGCGTAGGCCACGATTGCATTTTCCAGCCGCACCGGGAAGCTGTATGGCCAATACTTCGGACGGCCCACCTTTTGCGCGCGCATGGTCAGATATGAATCGACCAGGCAGATGACAAAAAGGGGAATCTTCTCTTTGATCAGCGCGAACAGGCTTCTGGTTGGAATATCCGTTTCCGCGCTGGCCCCGGATGGCTCGGCGCCGAAGCGAAGACGACGCAGCGGCCAATAGTCCCACAGTAAAAGAACGCAAGGGAAGGTGATCACCTGGGGCTTGGACATCAAGCCCAGCACGAATAAAAGCGCAACCACAATGTAGGGACCCACTCGCGGCTTACTGGCATACCAGCGGTAGGCGCCCAACGCGAGCAGGAAGAACAACATGCTCAGCATGGTCTTGCGCTCGGCTACCCAGGCCACCGATTCGACGTTGAGGGGATGCAGTGCGAACAAAGCCGCCACCATCAAACTGCGACCGGCATATCCCGTTGCCTTCCACAAGACCCAGAAAATCAGGACAACATTAATGAGGTGCAGCAGGACGTTTTCATCATGCGGGGCCGCCGGACCCAGGCCGAAGAACTGGGCGTCAAGTGCGTGCGAAATCCATGTCAATGGGTGCCAATTGGAGGCATAGTAGCTGGTGAGCGCCCACTCGAAGGTGCTCCAATGCAGCCCCGTGTTGACCCCATCGTTCTTGGGGAAGTAACCCTGGTCATCAAGACTGAAGTACGGGTGATGATGTACCTGCATATAAACGCCTGCCGTCACCAGCAGTACAAGAAGTATGAGAGCTAGAGTTACTTTTCCCGGAAAGAAATTGACACGGACCGCCTTCGGCTGGGATTCGACGCGGTCGATAAGCTGAACATCAGTGGAAGCCACAGACCCTCCTGCGAATCGACGATTATAGTCTGCTTCTTCGCCACTGCGCAGTGACAAATGTCCTTCGCTGACTCGCTTATTTCAACTTGGGCGCTCAAGGAAAGTCTCCCCGCGAAAGCCAAAATAGCGGCGGCCAGCCTTCCACGAAACTGTGGTAACAATGAGGCTCAGTCTTTGCGGTTTGCCGATCGAAGTGCTCGGTGTTGCAATGCCTTTCTGACGTGTGACGAAAAATTCATCTCAACCCGCGCCCATTTCCCACTTCGCCGCAGTGCTGATCATCGCTATGGTGGCGACGGTGTGGGGCTTTGGCTTCCCCGCGACTCGCATCGTGCTTGACGGTGGTCTCTCCGTCGGCGCCCTGATGGGGTTGCGCTTTCCGCTTGCTGGGTTGGTGATGTTCGCTATCATCCGCACCAAAGGAATTCCTATCACCCGGCGCGGCGTGGTCGATGGCATCTGGCTCGGGGTAGTGCTGGTCTTCGTTTTCTGGCTCCAGACCGACGGCATGCGTTTCACTACGACCGCCAAGGCCGGCTTCATCACCGGCCTGTATGTGTTGTTCACGCCACTGATTGCCGTGGTTATCGGGCAGCGGGTGAAACTGGCCTCGGCGGTGGGCGCGCTGATCGCGGTGTACGGAATGTATCTGCTGGTCCATCTGCCGGGCGGGGGGAGCGGTCACGCCGCCTGGGGCGTGTTCAAAGAGGTGAACCGCGGCGACGTCGAGATACTTTTGTGCGCGATTCTGTGTGGCGTTCACATCGTGATGATGGGCGCGTTCACTCGCCGCTCCGAAGCATGGCTGCTGGCGGGTTCACAGGTGGCGGTCTGCGGCGGCGTGTCGATCGCAGCCACGGTGTTCTTGCCCGCGCCTTACGGATTTCAGAATGTCATAGCGGCGCTGTCGCACTGGCCGGTTGCAGTCGCGGCGCTCTACCTCGCGCTCGGCTCCACGGTGTTCGCCTTCTGGGGACAGGCGACCGCCCAGACACGACTCGGCCCCACCGAGTCGGCGGTGTTGTTCAGTCTGGAGCCGGTGGTGGCCGCAGTGCTCAGTGTGGTGTGGCTGAGGGAGCCAATGTCGGCGCGACAAGCTGTCGGCGGCGCGCTGATCGTCGTGGCTATGATCGTGGCCGAAGCGCTGCCGTACATGTTCAGGGCAATCACGGTGCCGGATACGAGGCCGTGAGGGACCGCGATACAATTTGTTCGATGAAGCAGACGTTACTTCTGGCAATTTGCACTCGTAGCAGCATCCGCATGGCCGCAAGAACCCCCTCAGCCAATCGATATTTCAAAGGAACCTCACCATATCCTCCTTTTGGAGAACTCGTCAGTGCGTGTGTTTCGTTTGAGGCTCGAACCAAACGAAACTACTATTGCGCACCGGCACAGTAATTTCTACGCATTCGTTAGTTTCCAGCCAGTGAACATTTCCAATGAGGTCCGCGGGCACCAGCCGATTTCCACCCACTTGGACGCGGGCGAGGTTCGGACGTCGAAGGGCGGTTTTACCCTGGCAGAACGCAATATTTCTTCAGTCGCCGCCGAGCTGATCGTTGTTGAAGCATTGAGATCTGACCAATCGGGATTCAGCGAACCAATGGCTTTTCATTTCCACGACAGTGCCCAAGGTGAACTATTTCAATCAAATGTCGTGCGTGCTTACACCATGGTAATGGCGGTAGGCGGCCGCACGGAAAAGCACAAAGAAAATTACGACAGATTATTGATTGCGCTGTCCAACGTTGACCTTCGTGAAGAAATTGAAGGACAGGCTGCGTCCGAGACTCAGATGCGAAAAGGAGAAGTTCTTTGGATATCTCGCGGGCTAACCCACGCAACAACAAACGTTGGGCAGACGGTGGCTCACTTCATTGTCTTCGAATTTGATTAATAGGTCAGGCGAGGAACTTCCATAAAGGCACTGTCATCCCGACCGAGCCCGCTGTGGCGGGCGAGTGGAGGGACCTGCTATTTCTTCGCTCCGGTCTCTCGCGCTTGCAGAGAACAACAGATTCCTCGCTTTGTTCGTAATGACAATTCCGACAAGCCGACGGTGGATAGCTGAAAGCCCCCACCTGCATTACCATCGTTCCGTGCGCGAAAAGGTACTTCGCTACATCCGGCAACGACGGTTGTTGCGCGCGGGCGACCGCGTCTGTGTTGCCGTGTCGGGCGGTGCGGATTCGGTCGCGCTGCTGCGAGTCCTGCTAGACCTTCGCGCCGAAATCGGTATCGTCCTTTCGGTTGCGCACTTCCATCACGGCCTGCGCGGCGAAGCTTCAGATGCCGACGAAGCCTTTGTCGCACAGTTGGCGAGGCAACACGACCTGGAGTTTTTCTCCGCCCGAAGCAATGTGCCCGATCACGCACGCACCGCGAGGTTAAGTGTGGAGGCGGCGGCGCGCGAGCTGCGCTACGAGTGGTTCGCATTGCTGGCGGCGCAGAACAAGCTTAACGCGGTCGCGACCGGACACACGCTCGACGATCAAGCAGAGACCGTGCTGCTGAAATTTCTGCGCGGTGCCGGCACAAGGGGGCTGGCTGGGATTTATCCCTTGCTGGAATGTTCGGCCGAAGTGATTTCCGGGACTAAAGCCCCCAATCATCCAACAGAGCCCTACGGCACGCCTAAAGGCGTGCCCCTTCAAATCCGAGTCATTCGTCCGTTGCTGGGTGTCACGCGCAACGAAGGTCGAACAATATCTCACCGCGCTCGGCCAAGCCTGGCGCGAAGACGAGAGCAACCTTGACCATCGCTTCACGCGCAATCGGGTGCGCCACCAACTGTTGCCGCTGCTGGAACGCGAATACAACCCAAACATTCGCCAGGTGCTGAGCGACGCCGCCGAACTGGCGCGCGCCGAAGAGGAATATTGGCAGGCGCTGGTGCAGCGGGAACTGCAAGCGCGACAAACAGAGATTCCTGGGCTAAAGCCCGGCAATTTGATTACCGACGACGGCACGGCTAAAGCCGCGCCCCTTCAAACTCGGCGACCAGCGCCATTCCCCATCGTTTTCGCTGAAGAGGCTTCGGAGGAAACGGAACGCTCGGGTAGTGCGAACCTTCAGGTCCGCGTCCAAGCTCCTTATAGTTGTCATCCCGAGCAGGATTCAGCCCGCGAGGGGTCTGCTTTTGTTCGGTTGAGCCTCGATAACTTTGCCCACCTTCCCCTCGCACTGCAGCGTCGCCTGCTCAAGCGATTGCTGGAGAGCCGGCAAATCGCCGCCGACTTCGAACACATCGAGAAGCTGCGGCGCTGCGCCCTCGGAGCGTCTCCCAAGGCTGAGCTTTCCGGCGGATGGATGGCCTCGCGCATCGGCGAGTGTCTCGAATTGCATCCACCCCAGCCCGCACCGTGCGCCGCAGATTACGCCTACACCTTGCCCGTCCCCGGGGAGGTTCGCATCGCGGAGCTGGGCCTGACCGTGCGCTGTCTGCCTGTCCCGTACGAGTTCGCGAAAGAGGAACCGCCCGGCAGCCTGCTCAGCGCAGAGTTGCTCGGCCGCGAGTTGATCGTCCGCAACTGGCGCCCGGGTGATCGCTTCTGGCCTGTGGAAAGCAAGTCGGAAGAGAAGCTGAAGCGGCTTTTCTTAGAGCGACACGTTCCCGCCGGAGAGCGGCCGAGTTGGCCAGTGGTCCTCCACGGCGAACAGATCGTCTGGGTGCGCGGCTTTCCAGTAGCGAGGGCCTTCGCGTGGAACGTCTGCGGCGATGCGATGAAAATCGAGCTGATTTGCTAGCATTTAGCACTTAGGACGTAGTATTTTTGGCCGGAAGTTCGGCGGCCAACCCGCCAATCCCCGCGGGCCTTCATTGCGGTGTTACCCTTATTAACCGGAGATTTTGCCAAATACTAACTGCTGATGGCTAATGGCTACTGGCTAACCGCTCATTCCCAATATTGTCCAAAGTCTTTTGTGCCGTTCCGTTTAGACGCAGGTTACAATCTAAAGAACGCCAAATTTGTACATCCGGCGTATAGGCGTAGCATCTAAAGTGTTGGGCGTAGTGTTTGTGTCCGCCCCATTACACAGGAGTTTTCAGTGAATTCCACGGTCAAAACAGTCGTGTTCTGGCTGGCCATCGTGTTGTCGGGCGTCCTGCTATGGCAGGTCGTCAAGGCCGGCAGCTCGGGAACCAAGGAACGCGAAATCAACTTCTCAGAGTTCCTCACCAACGTCGATCAGAGCAACGTCACCGAAGTGACCATGATTGGCCAAGAGGTACGCGGCAAGTTTAAGAACGACAAGGCTGGCTTCCATACCACGGTTCCGGCGAACTATCCGGACATGTACAAGATCCTTGAGGACAAGAAGGTCAACATCACCGTGAAGGACCCGGCATCGGGAGGCTGGCCCTCCTGGCTGCTCAACCTGGCGCCATTCATCCTGCTGGGTGCGCTGTGGTTCATCATGATCCGCCAGATGCAGAGTGGCGGCAACAAAGCGCTCTCGTTTGGCAAGAGCAAAGCGCGATTGCTCTCCATGCAGCAGAAGAAGGTGACCTTCAAAGACGTCGCCGGCGTGGATGAAGCCAAGGAAGAGCTGCGCGAAATTATCGAGTTCCTGCGCGAGGCGCAGAAGTTCCAGAAGCTCGGCGGACGCATTCCCAAGGGCGTGCTGCTGGTTGGGCCTCCGGGAACCGGCAAGACCTTGCTGGCGCGCGCGGTGGCGGGCGAAGCCAACGTGCCCTTCTTCAGCATCTCGGGCTCCGACTTTGTCGAGATGTTCGTCGGCGTCGGCGCAAGCCGCGTTCGCGACCTCTTCGAGCAGGGCAAGAAGAACGCTCCCTGCATCATTTTCATCGATGAAATCGACGCCGTGGGTCGCCATCGCGGCGCAGGCCTCGGCGGCGGACACGACGAGCGCGAGCAGACCCTGAACCAGTTGCTGGTCGAGATGGACGGCTTCGAGTCCAACGATGGGGTCATCCTGATCGCAGCCACCAACCGTCCTGACGTGCTTGATCCGGCGCTGCTGCGTCCCGGACGCTTCGATCGCCGCGTGGTGGTCTCGCGTCCCGATGTTCGTGGCCGCGAAGAGATCCTGCGCGTGCATACTCGCAAGATTCCTCTCAACGACGACGTCGATCTTCCCGTACTTGCCCGCGGCACTCCGGGATTTTCCGGCGCTGATCTGGCCAACATGGTGAACGAGGCTGCCCTGGTTGCCGCCCGTCAGAACCGCAAGACGGTGCTGATGTGGGATTTCGAGCAGGCCAAGGACAAAGTGCTGATGGGCGCCGAGCGCAAATCAATGCTGCTCTCGGATGAAGAGAAGAAGGTGACTGCGTATCACGAGGCCGGCCACGCGCTGGTCGCGGCCATGCGCGAGCACTCTGACCCGCTGCACAAGGTGACTATCATCCCGCGCGGCATGGCGCTGGGCGTCACCATGCAGCTGCCGGTTGACGACAAGCACACCTATACTCGCGATTATCTGGAAACGCGACTGGCCATTATGATGGGCGGCCGCGTTGCCGAGGAACTGTTCCTGCACACCATGACCACCGGCGCCGGCAACGACATCGAGCAGGCGTCGGACCTGGCGCGCAAGATGGTCTGCGAGTTCGGCATGTCCACGCTGGGGCCCATGACCTTCGGCAAAAAGGAAGAGCAGATCTTCCTGGGCCGCGAGATCAGCCAGCATCGCGACTTCAGCGAGGAGACGGCGCAGAAGATCGACCAGGAAGTTCGCCGCTTCGTGGATGAAGGCTACCAATCGGCAACCAACATCCTGAAGAACAATGGACCGATTCTGGAAAAGGTTGCCGCCGCACTGCTGGAGCGCGAGGTGATCGATGCCGGAGAAATCCAGCTGCTCATCGAGGGCAAGGAACTTCCAGAGCGCGTCAATCCCAACGCTCAACCGCCGAAGGACGACGTGCAGCAGGTGCTGAAGCCAGCCCCCGGCGCGCAACCGAACGTGGCCCCCGAGAGACCAGCGCAGGCGTAGGAAGAAGCCCTCAGCAGTCAGCTTTCAGTTAAAGCGAAGGGCAGGACCTAGGTCCTGCCCTTTTGTTATGGCTCCATTCTGATCAATCGACCATGCAGCAGGCGAGCCTAATCGCCCGGTGCGGCTGGTTGGCCGGGAAGGTGATAGTGCTGCCTCATCATGCTGCGGAAGCGTTCAACCGGGCTGGCAGGCGAATCGCTGCCCTGCTTTGTCGTCGCTGGGTACTCCGCCGCTAGGCGGGCTAGTCTGCGGAGTGGCTATTTCGATCATGGAGTAGTCTTCGCACTCGCCCGGATGTTTGTCGTCGCAGGGGATCAGCAGGAACGCGTGGCCGCAAGTCGCCACGTCCGCTGGCTGGCATCCAGTAGGAACGCCGGTGCCGCCGATCTCCCCCCGCTCATTGATGGTTTCAGCAAACACCAATGTCAGGCTCGAGTTCGCTGGGATCAGAGTGTTCAAGTCAACCATGGGCCCACCGTTCTCCCACAGGAAAGCGCGGCCGTTGCCCGGGGTGGCGTCTATCCGGGAAGATCCCACGACCTGCCCCGTCGGACTGATGGCATGCGGGAAACTGGTCACACCAAGATTTCCCAGGTCAGTCACCACGCCATTCTTCCAGAGAAAGGCGTCGTGGGTTTGATCACCCGGAAGATCGGCTTCGGCCGCCACCTCTCCGGCATCGTTGATCGCGATTGCATTACCGGTACTTCCTCCCAAAGTGCCCAGGTCCAAGAGTCTTCTTCCGTCCCAAAGAAACGGATGAAAGAGTACGTCTCCAGCAATATTCGATGTGCCCACTACCTGACCGCGGTTGTTCATGCCGTTCGGCCCCCCGATGCTGCCTCCGAGGTTTCCGAGACCCCGCATCCTGCCGTTCTGCCACAGGAAGGTGTCTTGTGTTGGGACCCCGGTGAGCGGATTCACGATCGAGTTCAAATAAGCAATTCCTGCAACCTGACCTCCCTCGTTCACAAAGCCAGCAATGGCATCGGGCCCACCCAAAGTGCCCAAATCCTGCATTGTCCCGTCCTGCCACAAGAAAGCACGAGTTTGCGTGCCGTTCGCGGAACCTTGGTCAAGCAAGTAATAAATCGAGTTGGGATCGGGTATCGCATTGGTGGCGAAGCCAACCACTTGTCCGCGATTGTTGATGGATCCGGCATAGCTCACATTTCCGCCGAGTGTGCCGAGGTCCGCCATGTGGCCGTTCTTGAAGATGAACCCATGCATTTCGTTGATTCCCAGCACGGGGTCGATCATGCCATTCTCAGAGACGCCTACGATTTCTCCTGAGTCATTTATGGTCTGGGCATTGCTGCAATCAGTATCTGACGGGGAGAGAGCACCCAGGTCGGTCACTTGACCATCCTGGTATCGGAACGCGTGGTTAACGTTCGGACCCGGGAAGCATGGGAAGCCGTTACTGTACTGATTGAGGGGAACGAGAGTCTCGGCGGCGCCTACCAGATCGCCGTGCTTGTTCAGATCAGGGTAGCCATTGCCCTGGTCATTGATTGAACTTTGCGCGCCTCCGAATGTCCCCATGTCGATGAGCTTGTACTGATGGTGCTTGGGCTTGTGATCTTGCGATGGGTTGTCTTGCGCTGCCATGCCAACCGGCATCGCCAGCGCGGCGAATAGATACACTGCGTTCATCCACATCCATGTACGGGATTTCATATTCTTCTCCTCTTTACTTCGCGAATGGCGATTCAGGCTTGCCCGGAGCGGAATCGCCGATGAGAACTTGCAGCAAGTTCACGCGCCGGAGCGGAGGGGATACCGATTAACAGTTCCGCTCGGCAAGAAGTTGCATAAAGACCAAGGCCAGCTTTGAAGGCCTGCTTTCAAGAGCCGCTTTGAAGCGCCACGCCTTCAGGCGTGCCGTACAAAGCCTGTTTTGCCTTCGGCTTTAGCCGCTGAGGGACGTCCCTATTCGCGCGATGCCGCTGGTTGTCCGGGAACGTGAAACCGCTGCCGCATCATGTTGCGGACGCGATCGAGTGGACTGATGGGTATTCCGTTGTCTTGGTTCACCGTCGGTGAGTACTCCACCCTGGGCGCGCTACTCTGTGGAGCGGTCACTTCCATCATCGAGTCGTCATCGCACTCGCCCGGATGCTTGTCGTCACAGGGGATCAGTATGTACGCATGTCCGCACGCAGCGTAGTTGAGGCAACCAGTCGGCGCTGCGTCTCCGGCAATTTGCCCGCGGTCATTGATCGCAAGGGTCTCTTTTAACGTGAGGCCGGAGTCGCCAGGAATCACAGTGTTCAGATCAATCATCGATCCGTCTTCCCACAACACCGCACGTGTGATGTGAGTCGCAGGATAGAGAGTAACCAACGACTTGATGCATCAGAATTGAGAGCAACTCCTTCACTGGTGCAATCGCCCGTTAGCCTTCCGAGATCGGTGGCGGCACCGTTTCTCCAGAGATAGGCGTCGAACGTTTGACCCGGGAAGGCGCCACCGCCCACAATCTCGCCGTCATCATTGATTTGGTTTGCGGTGATGGGGCTTCCTCCGACCGTGGTGGTGAACAGATCCGTGAGTTGGCCGCGTTGCCACAGAAACGGATGTGACGTCTGATCTCCCGCCAGGTTTGAATAGCCGACTACCTGGCCTTGGTTGTTGAGGAGAAATGCGGTGCCATTCGTCCCTCCCAGAGTCCCCAGATCAATCATCGTGCCCCTCTCCCAAAGGAATGGATCGAGCGTGGGAATACCTGTGGTAGGATTCGGGATCGAATTCGTGTAGGAACCGCCAACTACCTGGCCGCGATCGTTCCCGAAGAAAGCTGCGGCATCGGGGCCGCCTAAAGTTCCCAAATCCTGCTTCTGTCCGTTCTGCCAAAAAAACGCCCGCGTCTGCGTTCCGGTGTTGAAACCCAGCAGGTTGTAGTACAACGAATAAGGGTCCGGGATCGCATTCATCGCGTCTCCGAATATTTGACCGCGGTCGTTAATGTTAGCGACCAAACTATGATTTCCTCCAAACGTTCCGAGGTCTTTGATCCGGCCGTCCTTCCAGCGAACAGCGCGAATTTCGCGTATGCCGGTAAGCGGATCGGTTAGCCCGTTCTCCGAATAGCCGGTGATCTCTCCGTCCTCGTTGACAGAGGTGGCGACACTGCAATTATCGGGTCCAGGGAGGGAACCCAAGTCTGTCACTACACCGTTTTCCCATTTGAACGCGTGGAAGACAAAGGGAGTGTTGCCATCAATACCTTCACAGATGCTGGTATTGCTGTTGCCGGGACTGGGAATGGGCGTTGCAGCCGCTCCCACCGTCGTCCCGCTGCTGTTGATTTGGTTGGGGGCTCCCAATGCAAACGGGTTGTTGATGTAGCTTGCGGGACCTCCAAATGTTCCTACGTCGATGAGCTTGTACTGTCCGGTGCTTGGATTTCTGATCTTGCGATGGGTTGTCTTGTGCTGCCATGCCAACCGGTATGGCAGCACTTGTGTCCCCCGACGATTGGAGTTGCGGAGCTGTCGAAAGTGACGGCGCAACCGAAGCAGCCGGGCCGGGAACACTTGACTCCTCCGAACCGGAATCCATGGCTGGATCGTCTGGCGAGTCCATGGTCTGGCCGGTTTTGATTGCCCTTCCAGGGATGGTCTCGTAGGCGAAACCATACAAATAATTCACGCCGGTCCTGCCGATGGTGGTTAGCTCCGCCCATCCGTAGTACGTCTGGCCATTGATCTGGAACTCGAGTCCAAGATAGCGCGGTGAAGCCAAGACCCAATTCCCCTCGCCAAGCGGGCACCTAGTGCCGCCAATCACGAAGTACATCAAGGCAGTATTTCGATAGAAACTCTGGCGGAAATCGATTAGGACGCCGCTCAGCAACGCAGCGGCGTAATCGGTTCCCACGATGCCCCCCACCGCCGGTTGGACCGTGAGTCTCTTGAAGGGGCCGCCCCCGGCGAAGGGACAAGGAAATTGTCCCGACTGTGTCTGGAAAGTGAAGTCGGTGATTCCATCATGGTTGAGATCGATCGGGTAAGAGCCGTTTGTTGGAAGATTGACGTTGATAGGTGTATAGACGACCCTCGCCTGAGCCGGCATGGCCAGCGCTGCGAAGAACCACACTAAGAGCATCCACATCCATGTGCGGGATTTCATGTTCTACTCCTCTTTGCTTCTGAATGGCGATTCAAGCTTGCCCAGAGCGGAATCGCCGATGAGAACTTGCAGCAAGTTCACACGCCGGAGCGGAGGGGACATCCGAGTTGCGGTTTCCGCCCCAGCAAGCTATTGAATGTCAGGTCCCCACAGTTTGTGGTTCCGCAGACATTGGGACAGGCAGGAGAAAAACGCAATGCAATGGCGCTCATTTGTTGCTCACATGGCTCTCACATCGAAAGTGCTTGAGAATAGAGATGATTAGGGCTGGTTCGGAGATCGACGCTGAGTCCGCTAAGCGGAATGTTGGCTGACTCGGCTAAAGAAACCCTTATGGGACGTATCCGAAAACAGGAGTAAACTTCCTCGCAACCCTATTCCTTATGCGAGACGCTGTCCCAGTCCGGGTGCAACTCGGCACCTTCGAGTTCGACCTCAAGGCCGGAGAACTCCGCAAAGGCGAGCGAAAGGTTCGTCTTCAGGAACAACCCTTCCAAATCCTGCTGATGCTGGTGGAACGCTCCGGCGAGCTGGTAACGCGGGAAGACATCAAAAAGAAGCTCTGGCCCAACGATACCGTGGTCGAGTTTGATCACAGCATCCACGCCGCTATCAACAGACTGCGGCAAGCATTCGGTGATTCGGCTGACAATCCTAAGTATATCGAGACGGTGGCGCGCCGCGGATACCGGCTCATCGTTCCGGTGGAATGCCTGGAGTCCGCTCCCGCGGATAAGCCCACAGGTGAGGAAGAATCGAGCAGTATTGATGGCGCCGCGGCCAGGGTGCAGCTGGCACCGGCAGGTCTGACCGGCAGGACGGTTTCTCACTATCGAGTACTGGATGTTATCGGTGGAGGCGGCATGGGCGTGGTCTATCGTGCCGAGGACCTTAAGCTAGGCCGCTGTGTGGCCCTGAAGTTCTTACCCGAAGAGCTGGGCAGTGATCCGCACGCGTTGGAACGTTTCAGCCGTGAGGCGCGAGCGGCATCCTCACTCGATCATCCCAACATCTGCGCGATCTATGAATTCGGCGAGCATGAAGGACGGCCCTTCATGGTTATGCAGTTGTTGGAAGGGCAGACGTTGCGGGACCGTCTGGCGGACACCGCAAGGGACGGGGCAGTTCCGCTCGAGGAACTGCTGGAAATCGGGATTCAAGTTAGCGACGGGCTGCAAGCCGCGCACGAGAAGGGCATCATCCATCGCGACATCAAGCCGGCGAACATCTTCATTACCAATAAAGGCGTATGCAAGATCCTCGATTTCGGATTGGTGAAGCTCCTCGAGGCCGATCAGGAGGACGACGTCGGGCAGGCGCAGGACGAGCCATCGAAGTCGGCCTCGACCGCTTTGACACTCACTCGCACAGGAATGGAGATGGGTACCGCCGGCTACATGTCTCCCGAGCAGGTGCGCGGCGACAAGTTGGATGCGCGCACCGATCTGTTCTCCTTCGGCCTGATTCTTTACGAGATGGCCACTGGTCACCGGGCCTTCACCGGAGACACAGCGGCAGTTCTCAAAGATGCCATCCTGAATAATTTGCCGCTACCAGTGCATGAACTGAATTCCACGCTTCCGGCCAAGCTGGAGAAGATCATCGGCAAGGCCATTGAAAAGCAACGCGAGCATCGCTACCAGTCCGCTGCGGAGATGCGCCCCGACCTGGAAATCCTCGCCGGGCGCACCCAACACAGGGTGGTTCGCCGCCACTGGAAGCTTTTGGCGAGCACGGCGATTGTGCTAGCGGCAGTCGTCGGGGGCGTCCTTTACTGGCGCTCGCACCGGATCATACATCTCTCAGTGAATGACACCATCGTTCTCGCCGACTTCGCGAACCAAACCAGCGACCATGTTTTTGATGGCAGTCTCGATTCAGCTCTGAGGATCGAACTGGGACAGACTCCATTCCTGAATGTGCTCGGCCGTAACAAAATACGTGGAACACTAAAGCTGCAAGGTCAACCGGAAGATGCCAAGCTGATGCCCGAGTTGGCGCGCCGGGCCTGCCTTTTAACCCACAGCAAGGCTGTGGTGGCAGGCTCGATTGCTGACGCGGGAGCTCATTATCGGATTGCTCTGCAGGCGCTGGAGTGCCAAGCAGGCAAGGTCCTGACAGTTGTGGAGACGGAAGCTGAGGATAGAGATCAGGTTGTCGAGATGTTGGGCGTCGCCGGCTACCAGCTGCGACAGAATCTCGGCGAGCCTCAGGATTTGCTGCGAAGGTTCAATGCACCGCTGCAAAAGGCCATGACGTCGTCGTTAGAAGCTCTGCAGGCGTATTCCCTAGTTGGTACCGGTGGGCAAAATCCGGACGGCATCATCAATAGGAAGCATGCAGTGGAGCTGGATCCTGACTTTGCTTGGGCCTACAGGGCGCTCGGCGTTGATTACAACAATCTCGGGGAGGCGAGCCTGTCTCAGCAGAATTTCCTCAAAGCATATCAGTTGCGCGGCAGGTTGACATCCAACCAGCAGCTTGAAGTGGAATCGCTCTATCATTTAGTGGCGACGGGTGAACTGGAAAAAGCCGTTGAAGACTACAGGAGGCAGGCTCAAACGTATCCAAACACCAGAGGCGTGGCCCATAACCACGTGGGGCTCATCTTCAACTTGCTGGGACAATACGAGAACGCCGCTGCGGAAGAGAGGGAAGCATGGCGCTTGTTGCCAGATAGCACCAGCCCAGTAGTAAACCTCATGGTGGCCTACATGGCGTTGAACCGGCCAGACGAAGCGCGGAATATTTTCGACGAGGGCATGGCGCACAACGTGGGTGACTCGCAGATGTATTGGATGCGCTACCGGTTAGCTTTCATTCAGGGTGACCAGGCGGCCATGCGGGAGCAAGCGAGCTGGTCGGCAGCTCATCCGGCAACGGATGACTGGCTCCTTTCGGAGCAGGCGGGCTCGGCATCGTATGGCGGCCAGATTCGCGTCGCGCGCGAACTCTCCTGGCATGCGGTGCAATCGGCCAGGAATGCCAAGCGGGAGGAGACGGCGGCGGCATGGTGGGCGCGGCAGGCGTTGGCGGAAGCCGAGGTCGGCGAGGGTTTGCGCGCGCGTGAGCTGGCCAAGCAAGCGTTGGCGTGGCGCGGTGGCAAGGTGGTTCAGATCATGGCCGCGTTGACGTTCGTGCGCGCGGGGGATGCTGCGCAGGCAGAAATTATCGCCGATGCGCTTAATCAACAGTTTCCAATGGATACGATGGTACAAAGCTATTCGCTCCCAACCATCCGGGCACAGGTCGAGTTGTCTCACAGAAACCCGCTTAGGGCTATCGACATTCTGCAGGCTACAATTCCGTACGAGTTGGGTATTCCCACTGACTATTCTGGTTCCGGGGTTCTGTTGCCGGCATACGTTCGGGGAGAGGCGTATCTACAGATGAAAGATGCTCAGCGGGCGGCGACTGAGTTCCAGAAGGTAATCGACCATCCCGGCATTGTCGTTAATTTCGTCACCGGCGCGCTGGCGCATTTGCAGCTTGGCCGTGCGCAGGTGATGATGGGCGACAAGGCAGCCGCGCACAAGTCGTATCAGGATTTTCTCACCCTCTGGAAAGATGCCGACCCCGACATCCCTGTCTATCAGCAAGCCAAAGCCGAGTACGCCCAGCTGCGGTAGAGTTTTCTTCCCTCGCGCCGTGACTCGCTTTCTCGCAGATCGTCTACCCGACGCTCGTTTAAGAACCGTGGTGGCTAGCAACGCCCGCCGTCTTCCAGAGTTCTCAACCGGAATTTCCGTTTTGGCTCCTAACAGCCCAACACTATACATCCCCTCTTCGAGCGATTCCAGCGCACTGTCCTTTCTTCGGCAGGGCCAGGGGGCGGCACACGAGTTTCGTCCGCCCCAAGGCGAGGCAACTGTCGCCTTCGCGCCTCGTCTACGGAAAATCACCGGCGGTACAATTTCACGAGACCCCCCATGAGGCCCGTTGCCAATAGTGCCAAAGACAAGGGTTCCGGCGTCGCCGTCGGGGTAATGCTCACATCGGACAGGAAAGCTGTGTGGTCGCCGGGATTCAGTCCCATGAACTCCAGAGTGTGGCTGCCGGTGGTGTCGATAGTGAACGAGGCGGTTTCCAGCGTGAACGGCGTGAAGCTAGTCAAAGCCCAGGTGCCGATCACGCCGCCATCGATTAACGCCGCGACTGTCTGGTCGCCGTCATCGCCTCCGCCGCTGTCGTATCGCGAGCCCAAGTAGAAGGTGAGAGTGTAGCTTCCGGCGACAAAACCTCCGACCGCTTGCGAGACAGACGAGTTCGCATTCTGCAAGAAGGCAGCTTGGCTAAAGGGCAGCCCGCCGAAGGACGGCGGGTTGAAAGGACTGTTCGGAGCAGTGAGGCCATTGCCGCCTTGAACCAGGAAGGTCCATCCGAAGCCTGGAGTCGAATTGAATGATTGCTGGGCCGGTACAGAGCCGCAGTCCCCGCCAAACGCTTGGTAGGCGTAGCCTATACCACAGACGATAGGCACGGCCCCAAAGTCGGAATTGACGATGGTAGGCGCGCCAAATGCAGCCGGGGCCATCATCATCACTGTAGAAAGAAGAAAGGACCTCAGACGCGTGGGCATGCTGTCCTCCAAGTCCTGGAAGCCAGCGGTGTCCTAGCTGCTACTAAGCCGGAATTTCCAGTCTGCTCCCAATAGCCGCACACTATACACCCATCAAAGGACCCAGCTCACTATTTTTCTTTGGCTGGGCCCGGCGCGAGACTCGGCCTTCATTCTTATGTCGGCGGGAAGCTATCTGGATAGATCGTTTACTTCGCTGTGTATCAGGGCACAGCTTTTACAGGCTACGGAAAATCTACTTCATCGACGGTCTCCGCAGCTTGCGAAGCCATGCCCCTTCAAGACAATAAGACTTACCAGTACACGATCGAAGATGTTCGATCATTCCACCCAAACAGCGTCAGGTCGCGCACCGCCTCTGGAATGGAGAGCGACGCCCCTCCCAGATTGATGTCTTCACACAAGACCACCAGCCCGACACTCGGATTAGGACTTACGGAAGAAATTGTGTCATTCCAACTCTTCCGGTCCCAGGCATCACCGCGCATTACCCTCGTCAAATCGCTCCATTCCTGTCCGTGACTCAGCCACAGGTAGTCGCCCTGAAATTGAGAGTCGCTGAAAAACGCCGCCGGAGGCGGTGGCGGCTCAATCACCACTCCTCCCCCGTTGGGTGGTTCCGTACCACCGCCCGACGGAGGACTCGGTGGGCCGCCGATGACTATATCTTCCCATTGCAGGACGGACGCAACGTTGCCGACCTGCACATAGGTTCGCAGCATGGTCGGCCATTGCTCACCCGTGAGTGCCTGCAACGTTGGCCGCTTGGACGATGGCGCGATGAAATGAAGCGTCTGGCCGTCGAACCGGTGGATGTCTTTGGGATCGTAAAGCACGCCGTCGATCAGCACCGGCACCGTAACCGGGCGCTGGGCTTTACCGCGCGTTGTCTTTGACCCCGCCGTGGAGGATGGTCCCAACAGACTGGCGCGGCGCGGCGCCTTGCGGCTCGCCTTGGCCTGTGCCAACTGACGTTTAACAAACTGTTGCAGGTCCCGGATGCCGTCCTCTTCCAGCATCTTCAGCACATCTTCAACCGTGACTCGGTCGCGACCGCCCTCTTTTGCGTTCACATCGAGTTCTCGCACTGCCCCATCTTGCTTCTTTCTTGCTGTCATCGCCCCTCCACTTTCGACTGAATGATTTGGAGTGCGGATTATACAGGGCGGTTCGAGAGGGACCAGAAAAGGGTTGCACACTCTCCTGACCCTCCCAAACTAACCGTTCGGATAGTTCGGCTATCCAGGCAGATAGGGTGAACCCGTCGCGGAGCGAAGCAGTCGCCATTCAAACCAGAACCGCGAATTTCAGCTTTCTATTGCAGGTCCAACCACTTGCGTAGCGAAACAACTTCAGGAACGCAGTTTCCGGACTTTGGCACACCGGTTGCTAACTTATGAATAGTTAGATTGAGTGCCACCGGGTTGTAGGGGGAGACAAGGAAGAGTGCCCAGTGGAAAACTCTTCCCAGCGCGGCTAGAGAGTCCGGGGCAAAAGGCCGCGAGCCGCGCTGGGAGCTTGTGATCTGACGTACTGTTCGCCGCAAAGCTGATATCAAATTCCCACCGGCCCTTCGTTTTTGAGTTTTCAGCAAACTGTTCAGCCCGCTGAGGTAACAAAACAGTGCCTCGGGCGCAAAAGGGCGATCCGGCCCTTATGCCCGCCTGTGAAACGCGCGCTCGATCCGTTGACAATACACCGCGAGTGAAACTGCTCTAGAATTCTCGCGTGCCTGCTCCCAACAGCCTGGCCGTCGGGGAAACGCCACCGTCACGCCTCACGCTCCCGCAGAGGATACAGATTGCGCTGGTTTCGTCGATCGCGTCGGCCGTGGTGGGCCTCATCGGCCGCACCCTGCGTATGACCATCACCTACGAAGAGGGCTCCATCGCGGGCCTCGACAGCATTGCTCCCGGTATTTATCCCTTCTGGCATCGTTGCGTACTGCCGGCGGCCTGGCTATTCCGCAACCGCAATATCGGAGTGCTCACCAGCCTCAGCCGCGACGGTGAGTACATTGCACGCGTGATTCGCCGCTTCGGGTTCGTGCCGGTTCGCGGCTCCAGTTCGCGCGGAGGCCAGCGTGGCTTGATGGAAATGGAGACCATGGTCAAAGCGGGAGGCGCGGTAGCGTTCACCATCGATGGTCCGCGCGGTCCGCGCTACGTAGCTAAGAAGGGTCCGGTAATGCTGGCGCGCCTGACCGGCATCCCCATCACGGCGTTCTACGTCGCCGTGGAGAAGGCCTGGGTCTTGAAGACGTGGGATGCGATGCTCATTCCCAAACCGTTTTCGCGCGCCTATGTTCGCGTGGCGAAAAACATCTTCGTGCCGCCCGACGCCGACGACGCGGCAATGGATCGCTGTCACGCCGAGATGCAAGCCGCGCTGGAGCGCATCACCGCTTACGCGGAGTCGCAGTTTTCAGCACACCGCGATTGACACCCGCCCTCCCGGCTCAGTACAGTCATGTCTCATCCTGAACCAGCTTGATTTGGGATTGTTCCTTGCCAATCAATGTTCGCGCGTTTCGTTTTTTCATTGACGAAACTGGGAAGCGGGTGAAAAGCCCGCGCTGCCGCGCAACTGTAAGCGAGTCTTTGGTGGATCGGCCACTGTACCAATGGGAAGGCCCCCGCCGCTGTCCGCGATACCAATCGCAACTCGCCAGCCAGGAGACCGGCGCGAACTGTCACGAACCCTTTCGCGTGCAAAGGAGAAGTGTCATGTCCAGCGTCCGTTTCCTTATTCTTGTCCAAGCATTTCTCATCGCGCTGCTGTGCTCCACCGCAGCCCTCGCCGCCGACTTCAAAGTGTCGGTGGAAAGTCCCTCCGGCGATCGTGTCTCCGGCGTACAGGTCAGCTTATTTCGCGTCAGCGACAATGCCGGCGTTGGAGTGCAAACCACAGCTGGCGACGGCACGGCCACATTTCCACGCGTCGCCGACGGTCAGTATCGCCTGGTGGTACTTGCCCCGGGATTCGCCGAGCAATCGCAGCAAATTTCTATTCCGCAGACGCAAGTTCTCAGCGTTCAACTGAAGCTGGCGACCACGCCACAAACCGTGGTCGTCTCGGGCACCGCAACTCCCGCGACACCCGAGCAAACCGGTGCTTCTGTCGGCGTGCTGACCAGCGAGCAACTGACAGCCATCAATCCCGTCTCCGCGCCCGATGCGTTGCTCTACATTCCGGGAGCGATTGTCAGCAGTACCGGGCGACGTGGCAATCTGGCCAGCTTGTTTGTTCGCGGAGGCGAATCCAATTACAACAAGGTGCTGATTGACGGCGTGCCGGTGAACGATCCCGGCGGCATCTTCGACTTCGGCGTGGTTCCTATGAACAACATTGACCGGCTTGAGGTGGAACGCGGCCCCGAGAGCACGGTGTACGGTTCCGACGCCATGACCAGCGTGGTGCAGCTTTGGACGGCGACCGGTAGCACGCGTACGCCGGAGATTCAATTCGGCGCCGATGGCGGAAATTTCTCTACCGCCAACGGCTATGCATCGGTGGCAGGGGCGCGCAGCATATTCGACTACAACGTTTTCGCCAACCAGTTCGACACGCAGGGCCAGGGAGTGAACGACGCCTATTCGAATTCACTGCAAGGTGGAAATATCGGCGTGCGGATTTCCGATCGCGTGGCATTCCGTCTGCGCGCCCGTCACTACAACAGTTGGACCGGCATTCAGTCGAACTGGTGGTTCAACGGAAATCCCGAGCTGCCGCCTGACCCGAACCAGTACGCGCACCAGAATAACTTTCTCGCCAGCGGCGATCTGACGGTCAGCGGGCCGGGCGCGTGGCAGCACCAGTTCAGCGGATTCGAGTATCACCACGTTGCTCTTAACGTAAACCCTGTCGACGACCTTGACCGGCCATTCGATAGTGCCTTCAACAGCCTGGCCAAGTACAACATTGCCGGCTTCTCCTACCAGGGAATCTACAGTCCGCGGCCATGGGCGCAAACCACGCTTGGTTACAACTTTGAAGACGAGAACGGATACATCAACAACAACTCGGACGCTGGAATTAGTCTGACTCACGGTCTGCGCTACAACAATTATCTCTTCGCCCAGCAGACCATCGTGTGGCGGCGGCTGTCGGTTCTGGCGGGCCTGGGTTACGTCAACAACAGCGATTTCGGCGGCAAGGTCAGCCCGCGGGCGTCGTTGACGTTTCTGGCATTGCGCGGGAAGACCATCTTCAGCGGCACCCGCCTGCACTTCGGCTATTCGGAGGGAATCAAGGAGCCCAGCTTCGAGCAAACATTCGGCATTACCGGGACTTTTCCGACACTGCCGAATCCCAACCTGCAGCCGGAACAGAACCGCGCCATCGAAGCCGGTGTGCTGCAGTCTTTATTCAGCAATCGCCTGTCTCTCAGCGCCGTGTACTTTCACAATCAGTTTCGCGACCAGATCGAGTACGTGTACAACTCCGACACCAACACCAGCCAATACGTCAACTTCAATCGCGCGATGGCGCAGGGCGCTGAAGTGGTCTTGAGCGGACGGGTTGCCAACCATCTGTCGGCGACTGCGGCTTACACGTACACCTCAACCCAGATTCAGCAAGCGCCGCCTTGCGATCCCAATGCCGGTTGCGACCCACGCATCTACGGCACCGGGGCTCCTCTGTTGCGGCGTCCCAAGCAGGCCGGCATGTTGCTGCTGACCTATACCCGGCAGCGCTGGGGCGGATTTGTTGGGGTCACCGCGGTCGGGCAGCGTCCCGACTCCGACTTTCTCTTCGGATACATTCCGCCTATCTATTACGCGGCGGGTTATGCACGCGTCGATCTCGGCGGCTGGTATCGCCATCAATCATCACGTCACCGCTTACGCGAACGTGAATAACGCGCTGAACAATCACTACAACGAGGTATTGGGATATCCGGCCCTGCGGGCAAACGTCCGCGCCGGGATGCGCTTCACCTTCGGGGGAGAATGAGGTGTCGAGACGGTAAAGAAAGACGCGACAGGATCGCGCCTTTCTGTGCTGCCTGAATTTAGGACGATCTATTCTTTCCCTTGCCCCACAGCCACATGGTTGCGGTACTTCACCCGCATCTCCCGTAGCTTGTCCACGTGCTGGTCGCTCAGCGGCTGCTGTTTACCCAGCAAGTGTGTCACCAGCGCGATCTTGGCAAAGTGCTCCACCGTCTCCATGTTCATGTACGCGGTAAGCAGGTCTGCTCCACACGTGACCACACCGTGGTTCGCCATCAGGATGGCATCATGCTCGGCAACCAGGGGCGCCAGTGCTTCCGCCAGCTCCTGCGTGCCCGGAGTTTCATAGCTCGCCAGCGGCACCGAGCCCAGGGTCACAATAATCTCCGAGCACAACGCACGGTCCAGCGCAATGCCGGCAGCAGCATAGCCAGTTGCGGTGGGAGGGTGAGCATGCACCACGGCGCCGACGTCCGGGCGCAAGCGGTAAATCAACAGGTGCATGGCGATTTCGCTGGACATGCCCCGCGAGCCATTGACCTTGGCGCCGCCGGGGTCCACCGTCACCAGATCCTCAGGCTCCATCAGCCCCTTGCTCATGAGGGTCGGCGTGCACAGGACATTTCCGTTTTCCAGCCGCACGGAAAGATTGCCGTCGGTCGCTGCCACCAGACCGTTCTGGTGAAGCATCTTGCCGAAGCGGACAATCTCGTCCCTGTGCTGTTTCTCGGTCTTCATCAATCTGGGGCCCGGACGTGCTGGAAAGGCTTAGATACCTATCGTACCGCAGGTGACGCTTTCCGCAAAAGGGGAGGCAAGAGATAGGGACGTCGGATCCGTCCGCTCAGGCATAATCGATTTGTGCTGGTCTCCGACTTCGATTATCGCCTGCCAGAGGAACTGATCGCCCAGGAACCGTTGTCGGACCGGGCAGGTTCGCGGCTGTTGCACCTTCGTCGCAGTGCCGAACACCTCGACGACCTTACGTTTCGCGATTTTCCCCAACTGCTGCAACCCGACGACCTGCTGGTTTTCAACAACACCAAGGTATTGCCCGCGCGCCTGTTTGGACATCGCAGTGGCTCCCGCGCGCAACGGCTTTCTATGCAGAATCCCGCGACCAAAGATTTCCTTCGTGGCCAAGTTGAAGTGCTGCTTACCAGGCAACTCTCGGCGTCGCCGATGCAGTGGGAAGCGCTGGTCCACCCCGGCCGCAAGCTCGGCTTGGGTGAGCGGATCTTTTTCGGCAGCGCGGCCGATGAATCCTCGCATGAACTCGCGGCCGAGATCGTCGGCCGTGGAACCTTCGGAGAACGCCATCTTCGCTTCGATCCGGTGGACGATTTCTTCGGTGTGCTCAATCGCATCGGCCACATTCCCTTGCCGCCGTACATCGACCGCCCTGACACGCCCTCCGATCGCGAGTCCTACCAGACGATCTACGCCAAGCCGCTTGGTTCGGTCGCCGCGCCCACGGCGGGCCTGCACTTCACTCCTGAAATTATCGAGCAAATTCATCAGAGGGGAATCGAGACGGTCGAGATCACCTTGCACGTGGGTCTTGGCACGTTTCAACCGGTGCGCGAAGAGGTTGTCGAGGAACACAAACTGCATCGCGAGTGGTACGAAATCTCTGAGGATGCCGCCCAGCGCATCCAGCGAGCACGCGATGCCGGGCGTCGAATTGTGGCGGTGGGAACAACAACCGTGCGCACGCTCGAGTTTGCTGCACGCCAAGACGCCGATGGCCGTATTACGGCGCAGAGCGGCGAGGCTGACATCTTTATTTATCCCGGATTTGAATTTCGCGTGGTGGGCGCCATGCTGACTAACTTCCACCTGCCGAAATCGACGCTGCTGATGCTGGTTGCGGCCTTCGCTGGACGCGAGCGAACCCTGCAGGCTTACGAGCACGCCGTCCGCGAGCGATATCGCTTCTACTCGTATGGGGATTGCATGTTCGTCGAGTAGGCTCGCGCAGAATCAGCGACCGGTTGCCAACCTATGTATCCTCCACTCCGGCTGGTTCTTTATCGCGCGCTCCCCTTGAAGGTTGAAGTATCAACTACGAATTACCGGTACAACTCTACCGATTCATCAAAACACTCTTTGGCCTTGGCGTGATCTCCCAGATCGCGATAGGCAATGGCCATGTTTCTGCACAGCTGTGCCTTGTCCGGGCGACGGAGGCTGTAATCGTGCAGCGCTCCCATATAGTGCACGATCGCTTCCTGATTGTTTCCTTGTTTTTGCTCGTAGAAGCCGACCATCATATTGCTCATGCCATCATCCGGGTTAATGGCCGCGGCGCGGAAGACATGCTTCATGGCCTCAGCCTCGTTTCCCTGCCCTATCAGATACGCGGCGACATTATCTTCGGCCAGCCAATGATGATCGACGACCTGCGTGGCGTGCAACCACAGGCCAAAATTGTCCTTCCAGTAGCCGATCTGACGATACGTAACCATAGTCAGCGCCAGCAGAACCAGGGCACTAGCGCTCGCCAACCAGCGCATCGAAATGCTATGCTGCCCGGCCCAATCTCCTACGCCCCAGCAAATCATTATGAACAGGCCCAAATATGCCTGATATACGAAGCGGTCCGCGTTTCCCTGCTGGGATGGCTGCAAAAGTCCTACCATGGGTACCAGCGTACCCAGGAACCAGAACCATCCCATTGGCAGATAACGATAGCGCCGGGCTCTGATCACCAGCACAGTAACCGCGACCAGAAGCAGCAACACAGCCAGAACCTGCCATGCAGTTACAAACCTCCCTAGCTGTGGGCGCTCCGGGGCCATGCCCGTGGGCCAAAAAACGTCCTTGATGTACACCCAGTAGGAAAAGACTGCGTTCTTGAAGCGCAGTGAGAAGGGCGGCATTAGTTCCAGGCGGACCGACTTCTGCGTATAGATCGTAAGCACGGCATCGACCGCAGACAAGAAAAAGAGTGGCAGCTTCTCCTTGACTAGCCAGAAGAAACTCCGGGACGGGTAAACGGTATTCGCAGGCGCGGCAGCGAAACTTGCGGGTGGAAACATCCGCTGCAAGGGCCAGTAATCCCACAGCAGTAAAACGCAAGGCAGAGTGATGGCCTGTGGCTTGGCCCCCATCGCCATCCCGCAAAACACAAACACCACGGCGTAGCGATTGAACCCCGGCGCGCGCGCATACTGGCGGTAAGCCTCCAGCGTCAGCAAAAAGAAAACCATGCTGAGCACGGTTTTGAGTTCAGCGATCCAAACCACCGGCTCGACGTTCATGGGATGCAGCGCGAACAACGCCGCTACCATGAGGCTTCGCCAGTTGTACCCTGTCGCCCGTTTCAGTACCCAGAACAATAGCACCGCGCTGAGCGCATGCAAGAGAACGTTGACAACGTGATATCCCGCCGGATTGGAGCCGAAGAACGGGTACTCCAGCGCATAGGACAGCCAGGTCACCGGAATCCAGTTCGCCATGTAAAGAGTCCGGAATGACCACCAGATGGTGGCCCAGTTCAAGCCAACGTGAAGATATGTATTGTCGACAAGGTAAACGTGATCATCAAGATCGCTGAAGGGATGACTGTGTACGGGGTAGTAAACCGCAACCGTGGCGATGACGAGTGCAAGGCTGAGCAAAACGGTTCGAGCCGTTGAGTCGGTAGAGAAGAACTTGTTTCTCACCTCAGGTTTGATCCCAGCAGTAGCCACCCCGCCTCCTTATGAGGGATGAGTATAGTCAAGTTCATCCATCACGCAGCAAGAATCTTGTTATCAGATACCGACCCCCTTTCCACGATTGCTAGACCTGGGTGGGTACGTTGCACTGCTGTCGCGATGGGCGATAGTTACGAAATCGCTGGCACACCATCTCGGTTAGCTCTTCATCGCGGCCGGTGGCAGGGTTCACCGCGACTTGTTAGAATTTTCTCTTGCCTTCCACGCGCAAGACCGCGAAATCCGCAACCGTCTCCAGCGCCGCCAAACCGGCAAGCGCAGCGAAGAGCGCTGCCACCAAGTCCGCGGTCACAGCGCCGCCGGAGCCTTCCGGCTCGAAGGGCCGCATTTACCTGATCGACACCATGTCGTTCATCTTCCGTGCCTACCATGCCATGGCGCGGCAGCGGCCCATGTCCACCAAGACCGGCATCCCGACCAGCGCGACCTTCGTCTTTGTCAACATGCTGCGCAAATTGCGCGCCGACTTCGAACCGCAATACCTGGCTGCCGTCTTCGACGTAGCCGCTCCTACCTTTCGCGATGAGCAAGCCACCGCGATGCCCAAACTTCGCAAGTTTGACAGCAAGACGCAGACTTATGTCGACACCGCCTACGACGGTTACAAGGCCAATCGCAAAGCGATGCCGGAGGATCTAGCCCAGCAGGTGCCCTACATCCGGCGGGCGCTTGAGGCTTATCGCATTCCCATGGTCGAGGCCTCCGGCTTCGAGGCTGACGATGTCATCGGCACCCTGGCGCGACAAGCGGTGGACGCGGGCTACTCGGTGTTTGTTGTCTCCAGCGACAAGGACATGATGCAGTTGGTGAGCGAGCGCATCTGCGTACTCAACCCGCCCAAGGACAATCTCATCTGCGACGCCGCCAAGGTGCAGGAGATCTTAGGCGTGCCGCCGGACAAAGTGGTTGACGTGATGGCCCTGCGCGGCGATGCCATCGACAACATCCCGGGCGCGCCCGGCATCGGCGACAAGGGTTCGGTGGAACTGATCCAGCGCTTCGGGAGCGTGGAGAACGCGCTGGAGCACGCAGCCGAAGTCGAGCGCAAGGCCTACCGCGAGTCGCTGCAGAACAATCGCGACGCCATCCTGCTGAGCAAACAGCTCGTGACCATCAAGACCGATGTTGCTGTCGAGTTCGAACCAGAAGCCATGCGCGCACAAGAGCCTGATCCCGCTGCAGCGCGCGCGCTGTTTACCGAGTTGGAGTTCAATACCCTGGTCCAGGACTTCCTGCACGAGAGCGTCGAACTGGGCGAGACCGACTATCACGATGCACGATCCGCCGCCGAGGTCGAGGCCGTTATAGCACTCGCGGCCAAGCCTGGAGCGGTGCTCGCTATCGCTCTGGAATCGGCGGTGCAGCAGACTGCTACCAGCGAAGACGAAGACGCAAGGGAGCAAGATGACGAACAGCTTTCACTGTCAGCGGCGCCGCAGGTTTCGCCCGTGCCTGCAACTCTCCGCGTCGCGATTTCTGCCGCACCGGGAAAGGCCTTGACGCTTGCGTTGGATGACTCCGAAGTTGCGCAACCTCTCACGCGCACGCTTGCAGATGAAGCAATATCCAAGACAGTACACGACTACAAGTCGGCGATACATGTCTTTGGCCAGCATGGCCTACAGCTCGCCGGTGTGAGGCACGATCCGCTGTTGTACAGCTACTTGCTCGATCCCACCTACTCCACTTACGGCTTGAGCGAGACGGCCTTCCGCCTCTTCAACTTGAAAATGGGTCCGTCGCCGGCCGAAGCGGCCGATATCACGCTGCGACTTACCGACAAGCTGCGCGGCGAGATCGAGAAGACCGATCTGCGCAAGGTTTACGACGAGATTGATCTGCCGCTGGTATCGGTGCTGGCGCGCATGGAAGACGCCGGGGTAAAGCTCGACTGCGATGTGCTGGCCACGATGTCGCAGCGACTGGAGCTCGACATCAATGCGAAGGCACGCGAGATTTACGACAAGTGTGGTGTTGAGTTCAACGTCAATTCTCCCAAGCAGCTGGGCGACGTGCTCTTCAACAAGCTGAACTTGCCCAAGCCATTCAAGTACGGCAAGGGCAAGACGATTTCTACCGCGGTGGATGTGCTGGAGGGGCTTGCAAGCGAGCACGAAGTCCCGCGCATGGTGCTTGATTACCGGCAGCTCTCGAAGCTCAAGTCCACCTATGTTGACGCACTGCCAGCGCTGCTGAACTCATGCACTCGTCGGCTGCATACCACATTTAATATGGCCGGCTCTGCGACTGGCCGCCTCTCGTCCGTGAATCCCAACCTGCAGAACATTCCAATTCGTACCGAACTTGGCCGTGAAATCCGCGCCGCCTTCATCGCCGAGCCCGGAAACGTGCTGCTCGCCGCCGACTACTCGCAAATCGAATTGCGTCTGCTGGCGCACTTCTCCGGCGACAAGCTGCTGGTCGAGGCCTACCGCACCGGCGAGGACATTCATACCCTCACCGCCTCGCAGGTCTTCGGCGTGCCTCCGCTGATGGTCAATGCCGAGCATCGCCGCCGCGCCAAGGCGGTAAACTTCGGTATCGTGTATGGTCTGTCGGCGTTTGGGCTCTCGCAGCAGCTCGGAATCGATACCAAAGAGGCCAAGCACTTCATCGATGCGTATTTCGAGAAGTACAGCGGAGTGCGCCAGTTCATCGACGCGACCCTGGAACAGGCGCGCCGTGACCAGAAAGTCTCGACGCTGTTTGGGCGGGTGCGGCCCATTCCCGACATTCATAGTAAGAACTTCAATCTGCGCGGATTTGCGGAACGCACTGCCGTGAATACTCCGCTGCAGGGTACTGCGGCCGACCTCATCAAGATTGCCATGATTCGCATCGACGACGACTTGCGCGAGCGCAAGCTGCGCTCCAGAATGCTGCTTCAAGTCCACGACGAACTGGTATTTGAAGTTCCCGAGGATGAAATGGATACCATGAGGCGGCTGGTCAGCGAGCGCATGGAGAATGTGTACTCTCTCAAGGTGCCACTGAAAGTAGAGGTCGGCGTCGGACCGAATTGGCGCGACCTGGAGTGACCTGTGTTATTTGCGAATAAGGGAGAAGGACGGCCGCCGCGTGCGACTCTCTCGCCGTTGCAGATCACCTTGTTCTCGCACGCCGTTGCGCAATACATTCATGCCCAGCGCGAGAAGTACTATAAGAAGGGAAAGCGGCTCACATTTGGTGACACCTGGTCGCGGTATTTCCCGGCAATCGATCTGAAGCGCGTCCGCATCCTCGAGCCGGGCAGGGAACGCGTCGACAATCCCCCCTTCTACGCCGATCTTGAGCAATTGGGCTTTGTGGACCTGCCCAACTTCACCTCTATGGGCGCCATAACATTCGACGATGTCGTGGTTTTTCATGAGCCACTGACTCCCCAGCTCATCTTTCATGAGCTGGTTCACGTGACCCAGTACCGGCTCCTGGGGATTGAGGAATTCGCCCGGCTCTATGTGCGGGGGTATTTGAATGGCGGCTATGACGGCACGCCCCTGGAAATGTGTGCTTACCAACTCGATGGAAGGTTCATCATGGGCGGGTCCGGATTTGATGTGGAAGCTGAGGTCAAGGCGTGGATTGATGGAAAAAGGTTTTAGGGGTTAGGGGTTAGCAAGCCGGTAGATTCATCGTCGTATTTCCGTGGTAAATCAAACCCCGATCGTTTGTTGGATCGCGCTGGCGATGGCATCCGTGTGACGGCGCATTACTTCTTGCGTTTCCGCCTCGATCATCACGCGCGCCAGCTTCTCGGTACCCGAGTAGCGAACCACCACCCGGCCATTGCCGTCCAGGTCGCGCTCGGCGGCGCGAATAGCAGCCATCACCACCGGAATCTGCTCCAGCGGCAACTTCTCGCGGACGCGAATGTTCTTGATTTCTTGCGGGAAGACCTTCATATCGGCGACCAACTCAGACAACGGCTGTCCGGTGCGCGCGATCACTTCCAGCACACGCAGCGCCGTCAGGATGCCATCGCCCGTCGTGGTATCCATATCGCGGAACAAAATGTGTCCCGACTGCTCTCCACCCAAGGTTGCTCCAGTCTTCAACATCTGTTCCAGCACGTACTTGTCGCCCACCGGAGCGCGCAGCATGCGAATGCCGCTGCGCTTGAGCGCCGCTTCCAACCCCATGTTCGACATGGTGGTCGCGACGACCGTGTCGTTGTGCAAGCGAACGTGCGTCTTCATGTCGCGTGCCGTCAGCAGCAGGACGCCGTCGCCGTTGACGACCCTCCCAGATGCATCCGAGAACATTGCCCGGTCAGCATCGCCGTCGAAGGTGATGCCCAAATCGTACTTATCTTTTGCAACCGCGATGGCCATGGCCACATTGTCAGGATGCAATGCGCCGCACCCGGCATTGATGTTGCGCCCGTTCGGTTCAATGTGGACGAAGTCAGCGCTGAGACCGACGTCGCTGAAGATCACCGGAGCCACTGAACTAGCCGCTCCGTTGGCGCAATCCACCAGGACGCGCAGCCGGCTTAAGTCGGTCGCACAAACTAAATCTGCCAGCCACTCGGCATACTGGTCACGCAGTTCTTTCTCACCCGGCAGCATGTCGGACGCCGACACCGCCGCATCGCCGACTCCAGCGCTCAACTGTTCCAGGTGGGCGAAGATGTCGGCTTCAATCTCGTGCTCCAGTTGGTCAGAGAGTTTGTAACCGTCGGCGCCGAATACCTTAATGCCATTGTCTTGCCAGGGATTGTGCGAGGCCGAAATGACAATGCCGGCCGCGAATTGGTTCTTACGCGTCAGGTACGCCACTCCGGGGGTGGTAATGACGCCCGCGCTCACTACTTGCACATGCGCCGTTTCCATTCCAGCCGCGAGTACTGCGCCGATCAAGGCGCTTGACTCGCGTGTGTCCTGTCCAATGACGACGCGGGCCGACGAGCCGCGCTCGGCGAGCCGCTGCCCTAGTGCGCGTCCGATGGCGTATACCGTCTGCCGATCCAGCGGATACTCGCCGGCGACGCCACGAATCCCGTCAGTTCCGAATAGTTGTCGCATGTTTGGCTGCGCAGGGTTCAAGGTCAGCGGACCCCCTTGGTCGACTTGCCGGTCGTGACCGTCACATGGATTAGGCTCGGTTTTTGCACGCGTACCAGCGGATCGGTTACGTAGGCGTGGGTCGTGAAGGTAGCCCTACCCACGACTCCAGTTGCATCCACGGGATCGGTAAGAGCATTTTCCACGGCGTGCACTCGCTTCGCGGGACCTGTGATCATGACTTGTGAGGGATCAGCCTCCACATCGGCTATGCTGTAGCCGCTCAATAAGGCGCCTATAATGCGCGGTTCCACATCCACCGAGCGGCTTGCGCTGTGATCGAAGCTGATATGAAACTGCGCCGGCTCCACCTGCATGACTTCCACGTTGCGAGGTACGCGGATTTGTTTCGGAGTGAGATCGAAGGTTCGATCGCCCGGAACCGCGCCTTCGAGGTCGATGACAGCATGCACCTCGGAAGGGTTGATCTGGCGCAGCAAACGCTCGGGTCCACGCATCGTGATCTGGGCCTGCAACGGGGAGTCCGAGTTCATGTCCAAGTTATCGGGCGCGTGATGAAACTCCAGCGGAACCGTCATCGGAATCTCAATGATAGGATCGCGTCCCACCACCCACCACAACAAAACTGCGACCGCGAGCGAGACCAACTTCAGCGGAAGATTCTTCAAGACATACTTGCGGAAGAAGTTGCGTAGCGAGCCCAGCATACGGTTATCGCTCCGCTCCGTCGGCAAGGTCCTGGTTGGGGCGTAGGCGCTCCATGTCGCGTCCGTTGGAAGACAGATCGTGGTCGGTAATGGAAGTCGGCAACGTAGCCGCGGGCACATACCGCCGCAGCACTTCGCTCAAACGTTCGCGCAAGTACTCAACGGTGACGTCGCGCTCGATTTGCCCGCCTACCGCGATGCTGATGGAACCGCTCTCCTCCGACACTACCACCGAGATGGCGTCGGTCTCTTCCGTGATCCCGATGGCTGCGCGGTGGCGAGTGCCGAATTGCGTGGAAAGCACCGGATTCATCGACAGCGGCAGAAAGCAGGCTGCGGCGGCAATGCGTCCCTTCTGCACAATGACAGCTCCATCGTGCAAAGGCGCGCTGGGACGGAAAATTGTGACCAGCAGATCAAATGAAAGATTCGCGTCAAGCGGCACACCACTTTCGATAAAAGTCCGCAGTCCGATCTCGCGCTCGATGACGATCAGGGCGCCGGTAAGGGTCTGGGAAAAATGATTGGCCGCGAGCACAATGTCTTCGTAACTATCGGCGCCGTTGAACACACCACCGCGGGCAGCTGAAAGTCTTCGTCCCAGACGCGCGAGGGCGTGCCGAATTTCTGCGCCGAAAACGACGATGAGCGCAAAGATGGCATAGGGAAGAAGAGTGGTAATCAGCCAATCCACCGTCTTCAACGCTTCCAGGTGGGCGATCCAGAAAGCGACTCCCAGAATTACCACCGCCACCAGCATCGGAATCGCACGTGTGCCTTTGATGAGCTTGAGGAACTCGTAGACGAGAAATGCCACTACCAAAATGTCGAAGATAGCAGTTAGCGACATCGGCGGAATGTAGTTCAGACTTGGCATCTTCGCAGTTCCGTTACGCGGCCCAATTGCGGCCAGAGTGCCCTCATTCTAATGCAGGGCAAAAGGAAGTCGTTAGAGGATAGTGGCTAGCAAATACTTTAAGACGCGCGGACCGATGACTTCCATAATTGTACGACGTACCAGAATTTTTGGGTTGCAGACTAGCTTGGCAATTCGGCGTTCTAGTACTACTCATCGTCACGATCGTCCACTGCTTCAGCACTCACCTGGTCAACTTTCGCGGTGAACTCACCCCGACCGAGTTGGGTCCGGATCTGGCTGCCTGGCTTGAGTTGAATAGCTTGCTTCACCAGGCGACCCTCATCGTCGAAGACTAGCGCATACCCGCGGGCCAGGATTGCTTTGGGCGAGAGCGCCTCCAAACTGCTGTGCAACTGCTGCCAGTGGGCCCGCCGCCGTAACAGTGTGGTCTCACCGGCGCGGCCCAAAGCGGTCGTCAGCCCGGCGAGTTGGTTGCGTCGTCCAACCAGCCCGCGCATCAGCGAGGAATGCAGCGCGGCAGTTTGTCCATCGAGTTGTCGGCGCATCATACCCAAACGCACCCGAGGATCATGACCGCGGAGATGCGTCTCTGCATCGGCAAGACGGCGCGATAGGTTCTTCAATACCTCGGCTTGCGACTGCGCCATGCGGAATACCAGGTCGTCCAATCGCTGTTGGCGCCGCGCAATACTATCGCGCATGCGCGCGAAGGCGGCGTGCTGGTTTAGACGCGAAAGCGCATTGTGGGCCCGCAACAGCTTGTATTTCACCGCTTGCGCCAATCGCCGACGCAGAGAAACGACCTTCTCCGACAGTTCCTGTTGCGAACCGATGACCAGTTCCGCCGCCGCCGACGGAGTTGGTGCGCGCAAATCGGCGACGAAATCGCAGATCGTGAAGTCAGTCTCGTGGCCGACGGCCGAGATCACGGGAACCGCGGCCTCGGCAATCGTGCGCGCCAGGCCTTCATCATTGAAGGCAAAGAGGTCTTCGAACGAACCTCCACCCCGCGCCACCACGATCACATCCACCTTGCCATGGCGATTGAAGTAACGAACGCCCGCACTCACTTCGGCGGCGGCACTCTCGCCCTGCACCTGTGCGGGATAGATCAGGACACTCACCGCCTGATGTCGCCGTCGCAGAATGTTCAAAATATCCTGAATGGCGGCTCCGCGCGCCGAGGTCACCACTCCAATGCGCCGGGACAGCACTGGGATAGGCCGCTTACGGCTGGGATCGAACAAGCCCTCAGCAGCCAGCTTGGCCTTCAATTGCTCGAAGGCAATCTGGAGCGCGCCCGCGCCTTTTGGTTCAAGGTATTCCGCTTGAAATTGCAGGTCGCCGCGCTCGTCATAAACGGTGACGCGCCCACGAGCGATGATCTGCAGGCCGTTCTCCGGCCGAAAGCGCAGCAGTCGCGCCTGGGTTCGCCACATCACTACCCGTAGTTGCGCCGAGCTATCCTTCAGCGTGAAGTAAAGATGTCCGGACTCGGCTGGCCGGTAGTTGGATATTTCGCCCTCAACATAAATGTCGGTAAAAGCGCGCTCCACCTGGGTACGCACGGCGGCGACCAATTCGCGCACCGGATAGACCCTGCGCGACGGCGCCTGGAACGCCAGCCCGAGTTGTTGCGTATCAGCCATGTGAAGAGCGCCTGCAGGCAGTGTATAGCAAGGGCGGGACGCTCTTCGCTTTTCGCCTTTCGCTCTTCGCGGTGCCTTTCATCCAGCGAAGTTTCGCCGACGAGGTTTACCAATCCAAGGTTCCCTCTCCCAGTTATACAGCCAGTAAGAAGCAATGAATCTCCGAGCAAAAAGCGAAGAGCGCAAGGCGAATAGCGAAGAACAGCTATCTCCGCATCCGGTTCACAACGTACAACACCAGCGATAAGATCACGCTCAGCAGGATAGAAGTGGCTAGGGGAAAGTAAAACGTGGTGTTCTTGCCGCGATAGGTGATGTCCCCCGGCAAGCGTCCTATGGGAAGGTTCAGTTTGCCGGCGAAGACGAGGATAATTCCAAAGACCAGCAACAGCGAACCAACAAAAATCAGCATGCGGCCAAGATCGCCCATGGCACTAGATTAAATCAGGTGACAGCGGAATAGCAGAAGACAGGTCGGACGCAACCGCAGCGCGCCGCTTTCAGTCAAGTGTTTCTTACGACTGTTCGATTTGCTTGAAGAGCTCGCTCAAAACCAGACGGATGGGCGTGCCGGGAACGGCCAAAACGCCGCTTTCCGGCTCCTGAAAACCAGTCCGACTGCAGACGTAGGCGCGTCGGGTAGCGGGATCGAGAATCCAGACATGCTGCACGCCAAAGTTCAGATAGTCATCCACTCGTTCCCGCATGCTACGGAGGGTGTCGTCCTTCGAAAGAACTTCGATCAGAATGAGCGGAGGCGTAGTGACGATCGGCTCGCGAGGCTGATCGATGCGTAGAACCGTTACGTCGGGAACTCGAAAGCGAGTAGGCGCCACTTGGACCCGCTGTTCAGGTAGCGGCAGAATATTCCATTCTCCTCTTCTCGCCCAGAACCAAGCGAAAATGGCGCCCTGCAAAAGGGCGTGCTCTAACTCTCCCAAGTTTCTCCCCTGCAGCTCGCCGTCGACAAAGTCGCAGTCCGGGCGGTAGCTGGTAGCTAGATATTCCTGCACCGAGACTAGAGTTGCGCTCGACATGACAAACGCTTTCCTTCGAGTATTATGCTCCCTCTTATGATCCGCGACCAAACTTTTCAGTAGCGTTTCAGCAACTCCATTAAACTCACCGCAGAACCTTAAGGCGTAATCGCTCCACACGCGATGCGGTCGCCGGCGTTGCCCGCGGGATCAGTCTTCATGTCGTCCGCCTTGGCATGGATCATGATCGCCGTCCCTCCATTGGCAAACAGAGAG
Source organism: uncultured Acidobacteriaceae bacterium (assembly GCA_963709045.1). GTDB lineage: Bacteria > Acidobacteriota > Terriglobia > Terriglobales > Acidobacteriaceae > Bog-257. The sequence continues at coordinate 924,266 of CAVPUX010000002.1, forward strand.
TTCGACTCGCTGCCCGTGCCCAGTACCACGTCAGCATCCGTCACAGTCGCCTTCGCCGTGCCGTTTTGCTTGACGGTGAAGTTCGGCATGTCACCGGCGTGGTGTCCCTGTGGGTTCTGGAGACCGTGCTGCTTGCCCGTGGGATTGAAATGAGGCCCAGCCGATTTGAAGTCGGGCGGATCGCACTTGGCATTCTGATGGAAATGCACTGCGTGCTCGCCCGGTGGCAGTTTCTTGAGCGCGAGCTTTACTTCGACACCGGTTCCCTTGGAGACGATGGTTGCCGTCCCGACGTCATTACCCTTCGCATCCTTGAGTTCGATGGTTTTCTTCTTGACAGGTTTGGATTGAGCGAATCCAGCGCCAATGCAGAGAGCGAGCGCTGTCGCAACGGCGAGAGTGCGAATTACCAGTTTGTGCGCCATAACGTGAGAGTTGTATCACGAAAATGGCGCTTTGTCCGTCTCTGGGCGTTTGTGAAAAGCCGTGGCGAAACCGACCACCTCATTCACAAGTGGGTTGCGCCGGAGATCGAAGCGTCGAGCAATTCAATGTAGTGGACCACCGGCAACGGGTGGCCTTTCTCATTCAATAGCGCCTTGATTTGCAACTGGCATCCGGGATTGCCTGTAGCAACCGCCTGAGCGGGCGTCGCAACAATGTTCGCAGCCTTGCGCTCGCCGAGTTGGTGGGCTGTCTCCGACTGAACTAGCCCGTAGAGACCCGCCGAACCACAGCACAGTGCAGACTCTGGAAGCTCCAACAGCTCTACCCCGGGGATGGTGCGCAGCATGGCGCGCGGCTGTTCACGCAGTCCCTGGGCGTGCTGCAGGTGACAAGGATCATGGAAGGCAACGCGCAAGGCAATCGGGTGACGCGGCGCACGCGGCTTCAACTCCGTCAACACCTCGGATATATCTTTGCACTTGGCGGAAAAAGCAATAGCACGGTCACGATAGTCGGGATCGTCGCGCAACATGTATCCATAATCTTTGAGCGTGTGTCCGCAACCCGCGGCGTTCACCACGATGGTATCGACGGGCAATGGTTCGAACAGGTCGATGATCTTACGCGCACTGGCCAGGGCTTCTTGTTCCTGGCCCAGGTCCATCATCAGAGCGCCACAACAGCCTTGTTCCGGCGGCACCAGTACTTCGCAACCTTCGGCGGCCAGGACGCGCGCGGTCGCCGCATTTACCTGGCCGATGAAAACACTCTGCACGCATCCGGTCAGCATGGCGACAGTGCGGCGCTTCTCTCCCTGCGCCGCGATGCGCGGCGGCAGCACCACCGAGGTGTCTGGCTGCGACAAATCGGGCAGCATCTGCTCCATGGCGCGCAAGCTACGGGGCAGCAGTGAAGTCAGGCCCATCGCACGCGCCAGTTTTTGCAGGCCCAGCCGCTGATACGCGCGCAGCGGCACCATTAGCTTACGCATGCGTGCCGGCCGGCTGAAGACCGCGGCAACCATCCGCCGCAGCACGCGCTCGTGCAGCGGACGGCGATACTGCCGTTCCAGCTGTCCGCGCATGGCTTCGATCAGCTTGCCGTACTTGAGCCCCGACGGACACGAAGTCACGCATGCCTGACATCCCAGGCAATGGTCGAAATGCGAGACATACAGGGGAGTCAGTTCCACCTCGCCCGCGATCGCCATATTCATCAGATGAATGCGGCCACGTGGAGAGTCCTGTTCCTTCCCCCATAGGGTGTAAGTGGGGCAGGTTTGCAAGCAAAAGCCACAGTGAACACAGGCATTTAAAAGCTCTGGGTCCGGGGGATGGTTCTCATCAAAAATATTTCTGGTGTCGTTTACCGGCATTGCAAGCTGTGTCATATGCCCCCCACGAAACGGCCCGGATTCAGAGTCTGGCCGGGGTCGAATTTGTCCTTGATTCGGTGCATCAACGGCAGCGCATCTTTCACCGTGCCCCACACATCCAGTTCGTTCTTCATCGCGACCGGGCACTGCGAGACGGTCAGCGTTCCTTCCAGTCGATCTACTTCACCGCGCAGAGCAAGCAGCACACTCATCAGGGGCTGCTGGCCGGCGGCGTCCAAGCGCACTTCCGCCAACCCGGTACCTTGCGCCACCAGAGTCGCCACCACCTTTGCCGGCTCCGCCAACCGGAAAAGAGCCTCGCAAAGCACTCCAATCTGCGAAGGAAGCACACTGCATTTGCAGATTACTGAGCTGCCGGGATTGACGAACAACTTCTGCCGCGCTCTCCAGACCTCGGGGGCGCATTCCGTAAACTCTTGAGCGCCTGCGATCTTGCCGAGCTTGGCGTATTGATCCTGAAGCGATTCGGGAATGCCCTCTAATCGTACCTGCACAAGAACCTGGTCCGCGCGGCTAGCCTGAATTTGCAGCCCCGTATAAACCAGGTGTGAATCCAGAATGGCGAGCACCAGCTTGGCCGCCTTCGACGCTGTTGGCAGCGTCGCGCTGTAGGTAGCCGTGGCGACTGGAAGGGGATGCAGGCGGAACACGGCTCGCGTGATCACGCCCAGTGTTCCCAGGGAACCGATGGCCAGTTTGGTGAGGTCATAGCCGGCAACGTTCTTGACGACCTTGCCTCCCGCCTTAATTACGCTGCCGTCCGGCAGCGCCATTTCCAAACCAAGGACCAGATCGCGAATGGCGCCGTAGCGGATTCGCAAGGTTCCGCTCTGTGCCGTTGCCAGCACACCGCCGACGGTGGCCCGTTCCGGCTGCATGGGGTCGGCGCCCAACTGCTGACCATGCTCGCGGAGCACACGCTGCAACTGGTCGATGGTGCAGCCTGCTTCCACCGTGACGGTCATGTCGCCCCAGGCATGTTCGATCACGCGGTTGAGGCGCTCCAGCGAGAGGACAAAGTCCGCCTTGCGCGGGCGATTTCCTAATCCTAACTGGGTGCTTCCGCCGCGAGGAATGATGGTAAGGCCGGCGGAATTGCAATAACGCAGCACCTGCGCGACTTCCTGCGCCGTGCCGGGAGCAATCACCCCGGTGGGTTGCACCGCGTCCACGGCATCTTCCGGCGTCGCCGGGCGCACGTGTTCCGGGCCCACGATCGCGCTCAGTTCAATCCACGCTTCGTTGTTCTGTATTACAGCTTGGCTCATGATTTGACTCCCGTGGCCTTCCTCATCGCCTGCACTCGCGCAGGTTGATACCTTGGATCGGCAGTTCGCCGCGCTAGTACCGTTGCGCCAGACCCGCTATCTCGATCGGATGTGGTTCGTAAGCGACCGGCTTTTGCACATTCGCGTCGGTACCCGGAAACATCTTGGTCGGATTGCAGAGGTCATAAGGATCGAAGGCCGAACGCAGGCGCTGCATGGCGTCCAAGTCGGCCGCGGAAAACATCACCGACATAAACTGCTTCTTTTCCTCGCCGACTCCGTGTTCCCCGGTGATGGACCCTCCCGCTTCGACGCACAGCCGCAAGATATCCTCCGCCAGCACCATCGCTCGTTCCTCTTGTCCACCAATGCGACGGTCATATAACACCAGCGGGTGAAGGTTGCCATCTCCGGCGTGGAAGACGTTCGCGACTCGCAACTTCGCCTCGGCGCTGAGACGGTCAATCTCTCCTAGGACACGAGGCAATGCGGTGCGCGGGATAACGCCGTCCTGCACCAGATAATTCGGGGAGATTCGCCCTACCGCTGCAAACGCCGCTTTGCGTCCTTTCCAGACCGCCATGCGTTCCGGTTCGGACTTCGCCAGTCGCAGTTCCCAAGCGCCGCACGATTGGCAGATCGGACCAACCTTCTCCATCAGAAGCTCGACTTCACGAGTGGACCCGTCCAGTTCCACCAGCAGCAGCGCCTGGCAGTTGGGATAATTAGGATGAACGGCCGCTTCGGCGGCCTCAAGCGCCAGCCGGTCCATGATCTCCAAAGCCGCGGGAAACATGCCTGAAGCGATAATGGCGCTGACAGCGGCCCCCGCCTCGCTGCTTGAGTTGAAGGCGGCCATCAGGGTCTGTGTGGTTTCAGGTTTCTTGATGACTCGCAACGTAATCTTCGTGATGATCCCGAATGTGCCCTCCGACCCGACGAACGCTCCTACCACGTCGTAGCCGGGCTGGTCCAAACTAGTGCCGCCCAGATTAAGCAGGGTACCGTCCGAGAGCACAATCTCGAGTCCCAGGATGTAGGTTGTGGTCACTCCATACTTGAAGCAGTGCGCACCGCCGGAGTTCTCCGCCACATTGCCGGCCACGGTGCAGACAACCTGCGACGATGGATCGGGAGCATAAAAGTATCCGTGAGGGGAAACTGCGGCGGTTATGGCGGAGTTCGTCACGCCCGGCTCGACCACCACGCGGGAGTTGGGTAAATCCACCTCCAGAATGCGATTCATCCTGGAGACGCCGATCACCACGCCACCTTTTACCGGCAGTGCTCCGCCGCTCAGTCCCGTGCCCGCGCCTCGCGCGACAATCGGGATTCGCTCCCGATAGCAGACTTTCACGATGGCCTGCATCTCTTGCGCTGTCGCCGGCAGCAGAACCAGGTCCGGGACCACCCGAAACAAGGTCAAGCCGTCACATTCGTAAGTCCGGAGCTGCTCGGGCCCAGAAACCAGGCCAGCATCTCCAACGATTGAACGAAATTCACTTATCAGCCGAGCGTTCATTCAACACCTCGATGATGGCGGTAACCGGGCCTTAGGAAAGGAAAGATTGACCCACTCATGAGTACTCCCGCAGAAAGGGTGACCGTCACACTGGGAGACGACCGAGTCAACTTTTAGCACGAGCAGCAGTGCGAAGCGGTGATGTCTGCCACAGGCCAGAGTGACATCCGGGCGGATTGTTTTCGCGCGCTCTCCCACATCCGAGAAGGATGGGCATCCATGTCTTGATCGTGAGGACTTCGACTTGTGTCCGCCGTCACCGACTGCTGTGCCGTGCCTTTCCTACACTGGCCTTGACTGCCCATGTCCAACTCCGCGCCAAGCCCGGTGAACCCCTGGATCGTGACCATCGCCGTCATGCTGGCGACGTTCATGGAGATCCTCGACACCACGGTGGTCAATGTTTCCATTCCCCACATGGCGGGAAACCTGGGAGCGACCGTCGAAGAGGGTACGTGGGTCGTGACCTCGTACTTGGTCTCGAACGCCATCATTCTGCCGATGGCCGGATGGCTGGCCAACCGCTTCGGCCGTCGCCGGATTCTGCTGACCTGTGTCGGCGGCTTCACGATTACCTCGCTGCTCTGCGGCATGGCGACCAGCCTGGATTGGCTGATCTTCTTCCGCGTGCTGCAAGGCCTTACCGGTGGAGGATTGCAGCCGCTCGCGCAGGCCGTCCTGCTGGAGACCTTCCCGCCCAAGAAGCACGGCACGGCCATGGCGGCGTTCGGGCTGGGCATCATTCTCGCGCCCATCCTCGGTCCCACGCTCGGCGGCTGGATCACCGACAACTACACCTGGCGCTGGATCTTCTACCTCAACCTGCCGGTGGGCGCGTTCTCGATGGTGATGATCAGCGCTTTCGTTCGCGATCCGCACTACATCGGCAAACACAAGACTGGCGGCGTTGACCTGTGGGGCATCGGCTTTCTGGCGCTGGGCTTCGGGATGCTGCAAGTAGTGCTGGATACCGGCCAGCGAAAAGACTGGTTCGGCAGTAACCAGATTCGCGTCTGGACCGCGCTCTGCGTCTTCGGGCTGGTCGCCATGGTCGTGCGCGAGTTGAAGGCGAAGCACCCGATTGTCGATCTGCGCGTTCTGAAAGACGTCACATTCAGCGCCGGCACCTTCCTGATGACGATGCTCGGGTTCGTGCTCTACGCCAGCCTGATGCTGCTGCCAATCTTCCTGCAAACGCTGCTTGGCTATCCGGCGCTGCAGGCGGGCCTGGCGCTGTCGCCTCGAGGACTGGGATCGCTGGTCATGATGCCTATTGTCGGACAACTCACCAACCGCTACGATCCTCGCAAGCTGCTAGGTCTGGGAATGCTGGTGGGCGCCTACACCATGTTCAGCCTCTCGCACCTGAACCTGAATGCCGGCTACTGGGACATCTTCTGGCCGCAGGTGATCCAGGGCGGAGCCATGGCGTTTCTCTTTATCCCGCTCATGGCGACCAGCATGTCGGGCATTGCGAAAGAGAAGATGGGCAACGCCACCAGCATCTACAACCTGATGCGCAATATCGGCGGCAGCTTCGGCATCGCCACCATGACGACCTTCCTCGCTCGCCGCAATCAGGTACACCAGGACCAACTGGTCAGCCACGTCTCGGCGTACGACCCGAGCATGCGTAACATAATGCGGGGACTGCAGGCCTGGTTTCATCTGCACGGATATAGTTCCGTGGATGCGACGAGGAAATCGCTGGCAGCCGTTTATGGCATGGTGCAACAGCAGGCGGCTATGCTGTCGTTTGTGGAGGCGTTCTGGGTCATGGGCGTGATTTTCCTTGGCATGCTGCCGCTGCTGTTCCTGCTGCGCAATGCGCGCTCATTGCATCCACACACGCGCAAGGTGGCGACCGCAGTTGCGCAGCGCCGGTTGGAGCCGGCAATGGCCGAGCCCGAAGAAGAACTGGCGGGCGTTGGGCGCTAGGACCGTTGCCGCACCTCTACAATCAACCCATGGATGAAGGCGCCAGTGCGCTGCGCAAGTCTTATCGCGGGCGCCTGGCGCCTTCGCCCACCGGACTACTGCACCTCGGTCATGCCTGCACATTCTGGACAGCCTACCGTCGCTCTGTTGAACACGACGGAATCCTGGTCTTCCGCAACGAGGATCTCGATCCGCAACGTTCCAAGCCAGAGTTTGCGCGCGCCATGATGGAAGACCTGCAGTGGCTAGGCATTCGCTGGCAGGAAGGGCCCGATGTCGGCGGCCCGTTCGCGCCGTATGAGCAGAGCCGGCGGCGCGAGTTCTATCTGGACGCCTGGCGCAAGCTGCGCGATGGCGGATTCATCTACCCATGCGACTGCTCGCGCAAAGATCTGGCCCAATCGCTCGCCGCGCCGAATGAGGGCGATGACGAGCCGCTCTATCCCGGACGCTGCCGGGACAAGATCGTCTTGGCCGGCGATTATGAAAATCCTGCAGGCGTGAACTGGCGATTCCGAGTGCCCGATGGCGAAGCAGTGGACTTCGACGATCTGCGACAGGGACCGCAAAGATTCCTGGCCGGCAAAGATTTCGGTGACTTCGTGATCTGGCGGCGCGACGACGTTCCGGCCTATCAACTGGCAGTGGTGGCCGACGATGCTGCCATGGCGATTAGCGAAGTGGTGCGCGGCGCGGACCTGTTGAAGTCCACGGCGCGGCAGTTGCTGCTGCTGCGCGCTCTCGGTCTAACGCCTCCCACCTACTACCATTGCGATCTGTTGCGCGATGACGCGGGAGTTCGTTTGGCCAAGCGCCAGGACGCCCTCAGCCTGCGCAAATTGCGCGAGCAGGGTCACACGCCGCAGCAGGTGCTGGATAGGTGCATGCTGGCGGTAACCGTAATCCTTCAGTTGCGTCAAAGCACAGAACAAGATATTGTCTCCGCGCACCTTCCGGAGGACGAAACGATGCGATTGAATTGGGGCGCCGTGGTATTGGCGGGCGTAGCAGACTGGATATTGGGCGCGGTGTGGTTCACCGCGTTTAAGGCTCCCTGGCAAGCGGGTACGCGCATACCACCAGAGGAGATGAAGGTTTATATGGACCACCCGAATTTCTGGCCGTATATTGTCTCGCTGGTTTGCAGCATCGTAATCGCTTATGTCATCGCCCGCGCGCTAAGTAGCTGGTCATTCACGTTAATACATGGTATCGGTGTCGGCATTCTGATTGGATTGGCTGCCGCGTTGGCAATGCTGACGGAAATGGTATTTGAGCTTCGGGCGCCTCCATTCATTATGATCTCCGCTGCCTATCCGCTGCTGGGGTGCATTCTGATGGGAGCGATCGTCGGTGCATGGAAACCCAAGCAAGCCTGAGTTGAGTTCGATGCAAGGTGTCACAATGAAAATCGAAGGCAAAATCGTTCCGGGTTATCTGAAGGCGCTAAGCGGCCTCGACCAACTTCCCGGCCCTAACGGCGAGCGCTCCGTGGAACTGTTCCGCCATGGCACGCTTACGGTGAAGCTCTACGCGCCGCGAGGTAGCGATGGGCAGCATCCACACAGCCGCGACGAGATTTACGTGATCGCCACCGGTACGGGACGCTTCGAACGGGAAGGAAAAGAAATGGCCGTTGGGCCCGGAGATGTTTTGTTCGTCGCGGCTGGTGAACAGCATCGCTTCGTGGAGTTCACCGACGATTTCGCCACGTGGGTATTCTTCTACGGACCCGAAGGCGGGGAAGCAGCACGAGAAAAGCCCTAAGCTACGGACTTACGTCGATATCTGGCGATGGTCTTCGTAATTGCGACGAGCGGGTGTCTACGTTCGTCGTTCGTGGGGGCGGCTCGTTCCCAGCCGCTCCACCCCCTCCTCCAGATGAAGGGCTATGGGTAAAGCCGTGTGCTGGCGCTCAGCCCGGGCGGCATCGTCTACTTAAGGCTGTCTGGGTGCCCCAGGCCTCGCGCCGTTCGAGACCTGGGTAGTTTAGTTGATCACTCAATAATGGGAGTTCCACAACCCCCTTCACGACGACTTGGCATCTGGCCGCCGTAAATACTCCTCCTCCGCCACACGGATCAAACCCAGACTGCTGAGAGCTAGTCTGCGCTGGCGGTAGTGGAGTGTTTGTCGGGTTCCACTTTAAGCTCGTTCACAACTTCCTTCACGTTGGGGACGGATTTCGCAAGCTTGTTGGCTTCGGCGCGTTGTGCTGCGGTTTTCACGCTGCCCTTCAGGACGAGTGTGCCGTTCGTAGCACTGTAATGGACGCTCTGATCGTCAAGATTCTTATGCGCCTTGAGCTCCGCCTTGAAGTTATCTTCGATGGCGCTGTCAAGATTCTTATCCACCGACTTGGCCTGGCTCTCCTGGCCGATGGGGCGAATGCCGATCTCGTTGGCAACGGTATAACCAGGCGCGGCCTGACGCGCCAGACTTTCGGCTTCCGCTTTCTTGTCGGGTGTCTCCACGTCGCCGCTCAAGGTAATGACGCCCTTATCACGGTCCTGCGAGACGTTGACGACGCCTAGACCGTTCTGGGTCATGGCGCTATTCACAGCATCTTTAACGTCGGGGTGCTGGGCCTGCTTGTTGCAGCCCACAAGCACGAAAATGCCGACGAAAATGGCTGCGAGGGGAGCGAGCCACACGCGTGAGGCAAAGGAAGTTTTGTTAAGCAAGTTTCTGATCTCCTGGTTTCTAAAATCGGTGCAACGCTTTGGATAGATGCCGGGGGGAGATGCGGGTTTGCATCACGTAGAGCTGCGAGAGTTGGGGAGACGGGGAGCCCTTTGAGTTTCTGGGTGGGTCCGTCCTGCTGGGGTTAGGTTTCGACCCGAGCTAGCTTCCGGTTCGCCCGCGCCAAGCATAATTCTAAAAAACTACATACCACGTTAGTGCCGACGTGTTGCGTTGGCGCTGTGCGACAAACGAGAATACCCGACACTTCTCTGTTATCAGTATGGTCGTCGGGTCGGCGTAATCGACTAGCCCGGCAAGACGATATCTGGCCTATATTTAGCCGTATTATTATTGGGGCGCTCCGGTCACCTCGTCATTAAGAAAGTCCTCTCCTCCGCAAGTTACGGCACTAAAATGGTTAACATTACCACCACTTAATTACAGTAAAAAATCTCTTGCTTGCCACCATTAGTTGGCGGATAATCCGCCGATCTGTGGGGTCCCTGCATTCGCCTTCGCGAAGCGGACGCATCGTTTCCGCATCCGTTTTCGGTTCGTCCGCCCACGCGCATTCCAAACATTCGTCTACCCGTAGTTTCGGAAGGAGCGCCCAATGAAATCTCGAAAGCAAGTTTGGATTGCAACACTTTGTCTGCTGTTAGCAACCGTCATCACCCTCGGCTTCAGAGCCCGATTGGCGAGCGTACATGCCGCCAGCACGCCAGTTCACGCAAGCCGAGCTATGTCAGCTCAACCGGTCGTGCACCTGGCAAATGCCTCGCTTCGCGCCGCAGAGGTTCGCAACGCCATGATGTTGGATGACGACGCGGGTTCAATGCGTGTCGCCGCACATCAGCAAAATAATCGCCCCGTACTGCCACAAGTCGAAGAGTTCACCTTGACGCCGCCGAATCCCGCACAGGGGACCGACCAGTCGTTCCTATCAGTGCGCTTCCCCGAATTAGCGGCTGAAAAACTAGCCTCGCGAATACCGATTACGCTTGGCAGCCAGAATGTTGTTCTGCAGCGCTCTGCCGACGACCCGAGCCTATTTTCCACGTGGCTCGATTTCAACTGGCAGACCTTCGCCCAGGAACAGGAGCAGCGCAAGCAGGCCGCAAATGAAGGAAGAATGGTCCCCGTATTTCATGGGCGTCGTCTCTTGCGTACCGAGAGAATGCAATTCGTCGATCCGGCAGAGATCGAGGGGGCCCTACAATCGCACCAACCTATTCAGTTCTCCGGTGACGTGTTGCTGGCCTCATCCACCGTCAATGTTTTTCCCGATCACGAGTTGATGATGCTCGACACCCCAATCGTGGAGGACAACATAGCGTCCTCTGCCGGTAGCCCGGCCCGGACTTTCGATCAATGCCTGGCACTGGCGAATCCTCCGCAGCCCCCCGGCAACCAGACTGGCGCGTGGACGTTTGCCACGCTGATGATCGCAATGGCGAACGCTACTCCCACCAACATTCAACCAGCAGAAAATATGTTGCTCGGGATGCTGAACAGTTGGAATCAGGACCAGCACATCAACGGCTTCACCGTGTTGAAGCGTACCAAGATGGGTAGTTTGGGTACTTCCAACCTCTTGAGCAACTGGCCGGCTGACCCTAATCCGAATAACGTTTGCACCGGGCTCAACGGCCCGCAGGCCTGCCCCTCGCTCTTGCTGGCCCCTGTACGGTTGACCGCGATCGTAAACCGCCTGGATCTGGGGCAGTTTTCTCCCCCGTTCCCGCCCGCTGGCGAGCTCAGGTTCGTTTTCACCGTGACCGCGGGCACGCAAACGTCGCAACAGCCGGCGCCATGCTCGGCGCAAGCGCCGTTCAACATTATCCTTGAGTACAACGTACCCAGCAGCATCGACGCGCTGACCTGGGCGCAGCAGTGGAACAGTCTCCCGGACTTGAACAGCAACCGTACGTTCAGCTCGCGCTACCTGGCGGCTCTGCAAGCGATAACTGACCAGGTGGTAACCGCGGGCGCCTGTGGTGGCTCCAGTTGCATATCACAAGTACGCAGCAACGAAATTGAGCTGGCGCCGAACTCCGGCATCAATGCGCAGCTGTGGGAGCAAAGGGAGTTTCACTTCAGCAATACAGGCGGCGTTCCAGTGCTCTCGGAAGGAACCATCGCCATGACACCGGATCCCAGGTTCAACACTGCTGGGCAACCGATCTGTAGTTCCATAAATGGGGCCCCAGGCCCGTGCACACCGGGGATTCTTGCCAATTACGGCAACAACCCAGCTAACAATCAGGAGATCCAGCAGACTGGCGGTGCCCTGCCGATTGTCCCCTTGAATTGGCCGCCCGCCGCAACCACCCCATTCCTCGGCGGCTCAGCCTTGAATAATGCCAGGGCCTTCTGGTTGGACACTACCGCGATCGTTCCTGAGATTGTCAGGATCGACTTTTCCGTCAATACCTGTAATGCCTGTCACGGGGGCGAGACGGCGACTACTTTTCAGCAGGTGACCAGCCGTCCGATTAATCATCCGTCCAGTCTCGCCAGCTTCTTGCTGGGCTGCACCACCGGCAACAACACCTGCGGCGTTAACAGTCCCCAGCAGTGTACGTTAAATACAGAAAACCTGGGGCAGGGCGTGGGAGGCGCTTGCATTGAACAAATCCAGGATCCCAATCCAAACGCTCCCCCAACCCAACCTCTAACGCCATTCGGTGACATTGCTCGCCGGGTGTCGTTCTTGCAAAGCGTTTGCGTGAACAGTACCTGCAATCCAACGTCAGGTAGCCAGCTACTGTTTCCGTTCATGCGCCAGCCCATCGGCGTCCACTAAAGTCCGGCGGCTGTCGTGAGGCCTTTCCCGGAATGAGCACCTCCCCGCTCAAGCATCGGCTTGGGTGGGGAGTTTTGCTTCCACTAGCTCCTAGTTTCGCGTTTCGGGGATGAAGCGGCTGCGATACTGCTTGGGAGCAACTCCAAAGCGCTGCACAAAGGCACGGCGGAAGCTGTCCGGATCTCGAAAGCCAACGGAGTCGGCGACACTTTCAACCGTGCAACCCGCCACAGACAACCTGGTACGCGCTTCATCCAGGCGTAACCGCTGTACGAAAGCCGCCGGAGTGCTTTTGAATTCGTCCTTGAAGCGGCGGGTAAACTGTCGTGGACACAGATTAATCCGCTCCGCCAGGGCTTCAACCGAAAGGTCCCGATCCAGATGTCCCACCATCCAGGCTGCGAGATCGGCAAACCGGCTGCTGGCCTCAACTTGAAATTTCAACGGCTCCGAATACTGCTCCTGCCCGCCGGGCCGTTTGACGTACATCACCAGTTCGCGCGCGACTGCGAGCGCGATCTGCGCGCCGAAATCCTCTTCGATCAGCGCCAGCGCCAGATCGATTCCCGCCGTAATCCCCGCCGAGGTGTAGAACTTCCCGTCGCGAACGTACAGAGGATTGGCATCGACCTTCAACTTGGGATAGCGTGCGGCCAAGTCGGCGGAGAACTTCCAGTGCGTTGTGACCTTGCGCCCGTCAAGCAGGCCGGTCGGCGCTACTCCATAAATACCTGTACATACCGAGGCAATCCGGCGGATGTGGCGCTCGTGCTTACCAATCCAACTCGCCAGCTTCAGGCTGGCCGATGACGTTCGCATTCCGCTTCCGCCGGGGATGAGCAGCGTGTCCAAGTGACGCAGCGAGCTCAGAAAGCACGCGGCCGTCATCCGCAGGCCCGATTCCGAGCAGAACGTCTTTGCGCCCAGGGCAGCAATCGTCACCTTGTAACAAAGCTGACGCTTGCCCCGCGAATCTTCAATGTAAGCGCTGCTGAACGCTTCCAGAGGTCCAGCCAGATCGAGCGATGTGATGTTGTCGTATCCGACGATCACGATATGCTTGGGCGTCATAGGCTACCGGCAAAGAATAACGGACCCCTTGAATGTCTGATATGACATTCGTCCGGCAATTCAGGACATCGAGACATCGTTTGCCGAAATGTCTTAAATTGCCGGATCAATGTCATTTCAGACTTTTCATTTTGCGCTTATCCTGGTCCTATCGCAAGTACTTTGCAGAGGGGGACCGTCATGAAAAGAACCAAGAAGCTACTCTGGATCGCCGTTGCCGTTATTGCATTGCTGGACTCTGCCGTCTACGTTAGCCGTGCCGCCAAGGCGCCTGACAATACCGCCTCAACCGCGATCCCCAATTCGCTTAAGCCTCCAGCCAGCGGGCAGATCAATGTGGCGTTCGTCATTTCCGACAGTGCCAACGTTATGGACATCGCAGGCGCATGGGAGGTCTTCGGCGACACGATGCTTACTTCCAAAGGAAAACCCTGGCATGAGGCAGACGGCGATGACATGGCGATGCCCTTCAATACCTACACGGTCTCCGATTCGCTGAAACCCGTGAATGCCAACGGCCTCACCATCGTACCCAACTACACCTTTCAGACTGCGCCCAAACCGCAGGTCATCGTCATTCCCGCACAGCGAGGACGCAGCGACGCCCAGAAAGCATGGTTGTTGGCGAATTCAGCGACAGCCGACGTAACCATGTCGGTTTGCACCGGCGCCTCGATGCTCGCCAAGTATGGCCTGCTCGACGGCCAGACCGCGACCACTCACCACCTCTACGCGGCGGGCATGCAAAAACAGTATCCAGCGGTGCACTTCGTCAGCGGAACTCGATTCGTGGAGAACGGCAAGGTCGCCACGGCCGGCGGCCTGACCTCGGGTATTGACCTCGCCTTGCACATTGTCGAGCGGTATTACGGGCGAGAGGTCGCGCAGGTGACAGCCGACTACTTGGAGTACGGCGGCGAGCTCTGGAAGAACCCGGAATTCAGGCAAGTCAAGCCTGTTGTTGCCGCTAAGTAGAGGCTCATATACCTGGATTGTCTGCGGTGTGCAATATCCCGAAATCGCGCACGTCCTCGCATCTATGCGTGGCTATTGGGTAACCCAGACGTTAGGCCTGCTCGGAGGCCGCACGCGGGATGCCCGTCCTGCTTACCTTTCCCGGACTGCTTCGTCGAATTTCATGTAGTAAGCTCCCCAGCCTACAAATTTAGGATCGCCGCCGGAACACCGTGCCGATGGCGGTTCATAACAATCGCCGCTGAGGTAGTAAGCCACGCGCTTCACCTGAGCAGTACGGCATACCCGTGCCCGCAATACTTAACTTGGTAGGAGATAAAGAAACATGAAAGCTTGGATTGCTCGCGGATGGAAAGCCTGTGGCAAGCAGCGCGCGATGGTTGTGTTGACGCTTGCACTGGCAGCTTCCTTCTTTGTTTACAACTCATTTGCCCCGGTGCGTGCCGGAGTTTCGTCCAATGCCGTACCGCTCGACGACAACAAGATTGGAGCGCTGCTTTCGCTCGACCAGGCGATGGAAGCTGTGGCCGCCCGGGTAACACCCGCCATTGTGAACGTTGCCGTCACCTCGAGTGTGAAATCACAGCCAGCGGCAGAAGGCATGCCCAACGAGATGCAGCGTTTCTTCGGTCAGCAGTTCGGCCAACACGTGCCAGACCGAGCCGCGGATCGAACACGGCATCGGCAGCGGCGTCATCATCTCGCCTGATGGTTATATCGTGACCAACAATCACGTGGTGGATGGCGCTACCGACATCAAAGTCACGCTCAGCGACCGTCGTATTCTTGCAGCGAAGCTGGTAGGTACCGACCCGCTCACCGATCTGGCGGTCATCAAGATCGAGGGCACGAATCTGCCCAATATTCCGATAGGCGATTCTTCTGCGCTTCGTCCGGGACAGACGGTGCTTGCCTTCGGCAATCCCTTCGGATTCCGCTTCACCGTCACCCGCGGTATCGTGAGCGCGCTGAACCGTCCGAATCCATACGCCGACGATCCCCACAAGCCCGGACAATTCATCCAGACGGATGCTGCTATCAATCCCGGCAACTCAGGCGGGCCGCTTGGTGAATGCGCACGGCGAGGTAGTTGGTATCAATACCTTCCTGATCTCGCCATCGGGTTCGTTCTCCGGAATGGGATTTGCCATCCCAACGCAGATTGTCACTCCCGTGGTTGACTCGTTGGTTCGCTACGGCAAGGTAGAGCATGCCCACATGGGTGTCGGCATCACCGATGTCACACCAGAAAACGCGAAGTTCTTCGACATGAAGGACAACAACGGAGCTGTCGTCACGCAGATTGAGCCGGATTCTCCCGGCGCCAAAGCTGGTCTTCGGGTGGGCGACGTGATCACTGAACTGGATGGCAAGAAAGTCACCGATGCCGGACAGTTGCAAATGGAAGTCGGCGAGAAGCGCCCCGGAACTCAAATCACCCTGCAGGTCATGCGCGATGGTAAGAGTGTCTCGGTGCCGCTTACGCTGGAAGAGATGGACGGCGACCGCAGTGAGAAGGTCAGCGCGGAGAACAACAGCGACAAACCTCGCTGGGGTTTGGGAATCGCTGACATCACTCCCGGCCTGCGTGAACAGTTGCAGGCGCCGGATGACCTGCATGGCGCAGTAATTCAGCGCGTGCTTCCGGGGAGCCCGTCGGACGATGCCGGATTACGTCCCGGGCAGGTGATCATGGGCGTGAATCGTCATGAGACTAAGAGCGCGTCCGACGTGCAAAAGGCCCTCGCGAGTGTGCCCAAGGGGCAGGATGCCCTGGTGCTCATCTGGGCTAATGGCGGAAGTACCTTCCGAGTGCTGCATTCTACTCAGGGAGCTTAAAGCGGTAACGGACTTAGGGAGAGCCAGTCGTCAGTCGGCTCTCCCTTCGCCGGCCTACACATTCTGACATCTCTGTATTCCTTCGCCGGCTGCTTCAAGTCGCAAGATAATTCCGCACTGCAACTTAGTTTCCTCAATCGCATCTTCCTGCGTGACCGATCACGCGAGAATCCCTCCCCTTATATCCTCGGCGGCCTGCCTAAGATTTTCCGGCGTACCGAGATCGCGCCAATAGTATTCATCGGCGCGAAAGGCGAGAATTTTTTCGCCTAGGCCCGCGAGACGCAGATAGCAGTCAACAATAGAGAACGGACTTTCCTCCATCATCATGGCGAAAATACGAGGAGAAATGACGTGGATACCGGAAAAAGCCCGGGCTTGAACTTCCTCTGCAGGTCGCACCAATTCAACTTCACTATCTTTCTCCGATCGCCGTCCGCAAAGCTGCAGCCGCTGGTCGAACATCAGATATCGTGAACTTTCGCGATCCTGAACGGCGAGCGTCGCCAGGGCCCGATTCTCAAGATGAAATTGCACCATGCGCCCGAGATCAATCGTGCTGACGACATCGACATTGTGCAAAATGAATGGCTCATCAAGGCCACGAAAATTCTCGAGAAAGAAATGAGCGGCCTTCTTCAATCCGCCACCGGTGTCGAGCAAGACCTCCTCGCGCGAAATTTCAATGCGCATCCCGAAGTTGTCGTTCGCTTCGAGATAGTCGATAACCCTGTCGGCAAAGTGATGCACATTGATAATCACCTCGCGGATCCGAAGCCGCGCAACCGGGCAAGCGTGATCTCCAGCATTGTGCGTCCAGCGACTTGCACGAGCGCCTTAGGGCGATCATCGGTGAGTGGCCGCAAGCGCGTGCCCAGGCCAGCGGCCAGAATCATGGCTTTCATGCGCCGAAACTCTCTAACTCACGATGCCGCACGATTACTTCCACGCCCGCCCGGCCACGCAGATGCTTCGCCAGTTGCTCCGCCAGATATACCGAGCGATGTTGGCCGCCAGTGCAGCCAAACGACACCATCAAGTTCTGAAAGCCACGGCGCTGATAGTCGTTCACGCTGGCCTCGACCAGCGCCACTGCACTAGCCAGGTATTGATGCACACTCTCTTGCTGATTGAGGTAACTGGCCACCGGCTCGTCCTTGCCCGTGAGAGCTTTAAAGCGTTCCTCGCGTCCGGGATTAGGAAGACTTCGGGCATCGAAAACGAAGCCGCCACCGTGGCCAGTTTCGTCTTTAAGCGGACCGCGGTGAAATGAAAAACTGAAGATTCGTACGGTCACATTTCCGGTTGCAGGAGCCAGACCCTGCAATTTCTCCGATCCCAGGATGCTTTGGAACGCGTCCATCAAGCTCGGCAGCACGATGGGCAGTTCGACATTGTGCAGCAACCAGCGCACATTTTTCAGGGCGTAGGGCACGCTTTGCAGAAAATGAGCTTTGCGCTCATAAAACCCACGAAAACCATAAGCCCCCAACGCCTGCATGATGCGCACGTAAACGTACGCATAGTAATGTCGCATGAACGCTTCACGATCAAGCTGGATAAAACCGGCAAGCGTGTCGAGATAATGATCGAGCAATTGCTGGCGCAGCGGCGGCGGCAGATCGGCCTTCGCATCGAACAGAAGAGAAGCGATATCGTATTGCAGCGCGCCTCGACGGCCGCCCTGGTAATCCAGAAAATATGGATTGCCCTTGAGCAACATGACGTTGCGCGATTGGAAATCGCGATAAAGAAAGTAGTCTCGATCGGCGCTCAACAGGAACTTAATCAAGCGGCCGAAATCCACTTCCAGCGCCTGTTCGTTGAATGGGATGTTGGCCAGTCTGAGGAAATAATATTTGAAATAATTCAAGTCCCAGGCGATTGACTGGCGATCGAAGTTGGCCCGCGGATAGCACACTTTGTAATTTAAGTCGCGGCCGGCTTCGACCTGAAAGCGTGGCAGCACTTCCACGACCTTGCGATACGCTTCCACCACCTGCGGAGCTATGTCGTCGCCGGTACGATTGCGAGAGAGAAATTCAAAGAGCGTGGTGTCTCCCAGGTCTTCTTCCAGATAAGCGCCGTGGCTTAGATCGTCAGCGTAGATTTCCGGCACCGGTAGCCCGTGGCGGCGAAAATGCCGAGAAAATTCGAGGAAGGCGACATTCTCTTCGCGCACACCATACTGAATGCCGATCGCACTGTTTTCTTTGCTGGCTAGCCGGAAGATATTACGTCCCGAGCCGCCGAGCGGACCCTGCAAGGGCTGTACGCGCTCTGCTGGTGAGTGAAAATGCTGCTCAAAGAGCTTCCTGAGAATGTCCATGAATATTCGGATCAGTTACGAGGAGGTTGGCGCTCCATCGAAAAATCCTTCACCACGGAAGGCGACGAGACAATCGATCCCGCCCCGACAGTGAATCCTGCAGATGGATTAATCGACTGACGAAGCCAGCCAGTGTTTGCGTCCAACCGCCAAGGTCCCTAGGTCTTTGCCACCACGACTGCCGTTTGCATCGGTTCGTCGTCGTCATTCCAGTTGATCTGGGCTTCTTCGCTGCGATCGAGAACTGGATCGCTGCGCACATTGCCCAGATAGTCCCAGGCCCACTCCACGAACGCCCCCACCTTCGCTTGGTTTGTTGTCAGCAAGGCGGCGTGTACCCCGAGCCAGGCGGCGAAAGCGACGGGGCCCTCGAGTTCGTGGCGACGCGCGCCGACTTCGGCTACAGCTGCATCGCGACCGATCATCGCCATAATGCCCTTGTCAAAGTAGCGGAAAGGTTTCCTCGGCTCGCCAGCTACGTCTAATTCGATGTTCTTGGCGCACCACTTGCCCGATTGTTCCGCTACCGACGCCAGTTGCGGCAACGGCTTCCCATCCTTGTCCGAGATGTTGGCGAAATCGCCCAAAGCATAGACGCCGTCAAAGCCACCGACGGTGAGATCAGGTTGCACATCCAGCCGTCCACCGTGGCCCGTCGGGACTCCCACATTGCCGGACAATGCCGATGCCTTCAGGCCACCGGCCCAAATCACTGTGTGAGTCAGGATTTTCGTCCCATCCGAAAGAATCACGTGTCCGTCGCCAACCTCTTTTACGCTGGTGCCCAGGCGCAGTTGTACTCCCCGTTCCTGTAATACTCTGGCAGCATAGGTCTGGGCTTTCTGAGAAAATGCGCCCAGTACTGCATGGCCTCTATCCACCAAGAAAATATTGGGTTTGACCCCAGCCAGATCCTCGTACACTTTCTTCGTCCCGGCGCGAGCCATGTCGCCAAATGCGCCGGCCATTTCGGTGCCGGTGGGACCGCATCCCACGATGACGAAGTTTAGCGCCCCTTTGGCGACCAGCGATGGATCACGATCGGCAGATTCGAGCACGGCCAGAATCCGCGAGCGCAGCAATTCGGCGTCATGAATTGAATACAGGGGAAAGGCGTGCTGGGCAGCGCCTGGCGTGCCGAAAAAGTTGGCCTGCGACCCCGCCGCCAGAACCAGAAAATCGCCCTGATACTGCTGGCCTTCAGCCGTTTCAACGGTGCGCGTCTTAAGATCAACAGAAACTACGGTGCCCAATTTCACGTCAACGTTAGGGTGGCCCCTGAGCACACTCCGCAAGCTGAATGCCGCATTCACCGCAGACAACCCAGCCGTGGCGACCTGGTAGAGCAACGGTTGAAACTGCTGATAGTTGTTCTTATCGATCAGCGTGACCCGAATGTCAGGCCGCACGGCCAGCTTACGCGCACAGTTCAGTCCGGCGAATCCACCGCCGACGATCACTACATGTTTCACTGGTTCGCTCCCATTGGAAGGCTCTTGTCCCAAGTGTATGGACAGTAAGATTGATCGGCAAGATTTGCAACGGGAAAATTTTCAAGCAGTCGTCCGTGAACCTGCCTTCGCGAAGTGGCGATCGCGCCGGCCTTTTTTTGCAGCCAAACTTCGATCCCAGGTCAGCTCTACCACCAACTCCTCCCCTATTTGGGCCTCATCTCCTTGATGCCGGCTTCCTTGAACCGGGAAATCACCGCTGGCCGGCCCGCGAAAAACTGAAAGGGGAGATGCAATCGTTGCCCCCAATCCGTCTCCGAGTGACCAGCATTTGGAAATGCGAAGTAGAGGAAGTCATGCCCATACCGGTAGCCGCGCTCGGCCAGCGCCACCGCCATCGCCAGCCCTACTTCGTAGTTGTCGCCTGGCCAGCCAGTGTCGATATAGAAGCGCACATCGCGACGTGGTTCCACCAGCACTCGTTCCACCAGATTGTCCTTATGGGTGAACGTGCTTGACAGGCAGCCAACGCCGCCGAATACCTCGGGCCATTGCCACCCCATATAAAACGAGACTACGCCGCCTAGCGAAGATCCCATTACGCCTGTGGCTCGCCGCCCCGGGCGCGTCCGGAAATGAGAATCGATGTAGGGCTTGATCTCCTCCACCACGGAGCGGCCATAAGACTCGTATCCCGGTTCGGTATATTCCTGCATCCGGTCAGCTGAGAAGATGCCAACCACGATCATCTGTTCGATCGCGTTCATTCCATTTAACAATGCTAGCTTGTCTTCCACGCCCCAATCGTGGCCGAGAAAGGCCTCCTGCGGAAAGAAAAGGTTGCGTCCGTCTTGCATATACATGACCGGAAATCTGCGGCACGTATTCTCGCCGTACCCCGCGGGCAGATACACGCGCAGCCTGTGCTCACGATTTAGAATCTTTGACTCCAGCGTAATGATGTCGAGAATCCTGCCCTGATCTGAGCAATGAAAGGATGGGTAGATTTCGAGGGCCTCTTGCCTTGTGGACACGACCAGCACATTTGCGCCTGTAGCCCACGACAATCCCGCTGCCGTCAGAAGACAGGGCTTCAGATAGAGAAAGGGATGCGTGGTTTCGAGTTTGAACTCGGCGTATGAATCCTTGCGGTCGATCGTAACCGGAAGAACATCCTTCTCCCAGTCCAGATCAGTTCGCAGCACTAGCTGATCGGACACCTTCGGATAATAGACGCGCAGGTTAGTTCACGCGCCTCGTGGAGCGAGTACATATTTGCCGGCGATTCAGGTTCCGACACTGGTTGCTCTTCCTTCAAGCAAGAGGGTAGCTTAACGAATGGCATCGTCTTAGCAGCAATCGACTGGCGACTCTATCATCAGCCCTTTCTGTGGACAACCGGCCAATTTACCAGTTGTAGGTTTGGGCCGGGACTGATAATTTTCCAACGCGGTAAACTTGTGCGTACCCGGGCAAGGGCTGTCCGTTTTAAGGAGGAATATGAGGATAGGAATCGCGACCGATCATGGCGGATATGGATTAAAAGAGGAGTTCGTCGGCGAGTTGAAAGCAGCCGGCCATGAGGTCGTCGATTTCGGCGCGCACGCCCTGAATCCCGGCGACGACTATCCTGACTTCGTCCTCCCGCTTGCCGAGGCAGTCGCCGCCGGAAAAGTGGAACGCGGCGTGGCCATCTGCGGCAGCGGCGTGGGCGCCTCCGTCTGCGCCAACAAGGTTCCGGGAATTCGCGCCGGGCTTGTCCACGACCATTACTCGGCCAAGCAGGGAGTCGAGGACGATCACATGAACATTATCTGCATGGGCGGCCGCACCGTGGGACCGGCAGTGGCATGGGACCTGGTGCAGACATTCTTAGACGCCCAATTCAGCCAGGCGCCGCGCCACCTGCGGCGGTTAGGCAAGGTGGCCGCATACGAAGCTGCGACGCGAGCGGCCGCAGTTACAACGCCCAAGAGTTGAACCGATCAAGCCAGGTTCTT
The DNA here is from genome assembly GCA_963709045.1 of uncultured Acidobacteriaceae bacterium. Classification (GTDB taxonomy): domain Bacteria; phylum Acidobacteriota; class Terriglobia; order Terriglobales; family Acidobacteriaceae; genus Bog-257. Next base: position 945,993 of record CAVPUX010000002.1, read on the forward strand.
CCCGATCCGCCGGGAACTCGCTGCGATTAACACAGCGAATTCTCGTGATCACAAGAGATCGTAAACGTTTCAAGGAGAAGCACCAATGAGTACCACGCAGGTCGCCAAAAAACTGACCGACGCACAACTTGACCTACTTTGCATCAACACCATCCGCACACTTTCGATCGACGCCGTGCAGGCCGCGAACTCAGGACATCCCGGCACTCCAATGGCGCTGGCGCCGTTGGCCTACACCATCTGGAACCGGGTCATGCGATTCGATCCTAAAGACCCGATCTGGCCCAATCGCGACCGCTTCGTGCTCTCCAACGGCCACGCCTCCATGCTGTTGTGGTCGGTGCTGCACCTGACGAAGGTCATGGCCGTCAACGCTGACTATGAGCTCGTGGGACAGCCCTCGGTTACGCTCGACGACATCCGTCGCTTCCGCCAGATCGGCAGCAAAGCGCCGGGCCATCCCGAGTACCACCTGGTATCGGGCGTCGAAACCACCACAGGTCCGCTCGGACAGGGGATTGCAACCAGCGTAGGTATGGCCATCGGCCAGAAATGGCTGGCGAATCGCTTTAACAAGCCGGGCCTCGACGTCTTCGATTACAACATTTACACCATCTGCGGCGATGGCTGCCTGATGGAGGGCATCGGCTCGGAAGCAGCATCGCTGGCGGGTCACTTGCAACTCGACAATCTTTGCTGGATCTACGACAACAACCACATCACCATCGAAGGCAACACCCGCATCACCTTCACGGAGGACGTGGCGGTCCGCTTCCTCGCTTATGGATGGAACGTCTTGCGGGTCGGCGACGCCAACGACCTTGAGAAAATCGAAGACGCGCTCACCACCTTTCGCGACACCAAGGGTCGGCCGACTTTCATCGTACTCGACACCCACATCGGCTATGGATCGCCGCACAAGCAAGACACCTCGGCCGCGCATGGCGAACCGTTGGGCGTGGAAGAAGTGCGCCTCACTAAGCGCGCTTATGGATGGCCGGAAGATGCGCAGTTCCTGGTTCCGGACGGCGTGTACGAACGTTTTGCGGAAGGCATCGGCGCGCGCGGCGCCCAGGCCCACAAAGAATGGAACGATCTCTTCGCCAAGTACAAAGCGCAGTATCCCGACTTGGCGACTGAGGTTGACCAGATGCAGCGTCGCGAACTGCCCGCGGGTTGGGACAAGAATCTTCCCGTGTTCGCCACCGATGCTAAGGGTATCGCCGGACGCGATGCCTCGAATAAAGTGCTAAATGTGCTCGCGCAGAACATTCCCTGGTTCCTTGGAGGCTCAGGCGATCTCGCCCCCTCCAACAAAACGTCGCTTACCTTCTCCGGCGCCGGCGACTTGCAGCCCGACAACTTCGGCGGCAAGAACATGCACTTCGGCATTCGCGAGCACGCCATGTGCGCTGTCGTGAACGGACTGTCGCTCTCGAAAATTCGCGCGTTCGGCGCCACCTTCTTCATCTTTAGCGATTACGCCCGCGGATCAATCCGGCTCTCCGCCTTAATGGAAATCCCTTCCATCTTCATCTTCACGCACGATGCCATGGGTGATGGTGAAGACGGCCCGACCCATCAGCCAATCGAACAGCTCGCGTCGCTACGCGCCATGCCTTGGATGGTCCTACTGCGTCCGTGCGATGCCAACGAGGTGGTCGAGGCGTATCGCTATGTGATGCAGCTGCGTCATCAGCCCGCGATATTGGTGTTATCGCGCCAGGCCTTGCCGACCTTAGATCGCAGCAAATATGCGCCAGCATCGGGACTTGCCAAGGGCGCATACGTCCTAGCCGATGCGCCAGGAGGAAAGCCCGAAGTCATCCTGATTGCGACCGGTAGCGAAGTCAGTCTGGCGGCGCAGGCCCATGACATGCTGATCGCGCAGGGCATCAACTCGCGCGTGGTTTCGATGCCGTCGTGGGACATCTTTGAGCGCCAGACGCAGGAATACCGCGATAGTGTTCTCCCGCCCAGCGTGAAGGCGCGCGTCGCTATCGAGCAGGCGTCCACGTTCGGATGGGACCGCTACGTCGGCGAGGCCGGGCATGTGATTGGGATGAAGACATTCGGATCCTCGGCGCCGCTGAAGGAACTGGATAAAAAGTTTGGATTCGAGCCGGAAAATGTGGTGGCCGTCGCCAAAGGTCTGTTGGGAAAGAAGTGATCAGCGAGGTGCTGCATTGAGGAATCACGCATGAGCATTTACGACACCCGAGAGGGCGTTCGGCTGGTCATGATCCAGCAGAAAAAAGGCCACTGGAATCGCTGGGGGCCATTCTTGGCAGAGCGTGCCTGGGGTACGGTGCGCGAGGATTACAGTGCCGATGGCGACGCCTGGAATTATTTTCCCCACGATCACGCCCGATCCAGAGCGTACCGATGGAACGAAGATGGCCTGGGTGGAATATGCGACCGGCACCAATACATGTGTTTCGCGCTGGCGCTGTGGAACGGCCACGATCCGTTCCTCAAGGAGCGGATGTTTGGCCTGACCGGCACCGAGGGAAATCATGGCGAAGACGTCAAGGAGTATTACTTTTACCTCGACAACACCCCCAGCCACTCGTACATGAAGTATCTGTACAAGTATCCCCAGGCAGCATACCCATACGAACAGCTGATTCAAGAGAACCGGCGGCGGACTCGACTGGAGCGGGAATACGAACTGGTGGACACCGGAATTTTTGACCAAGGCCGCTATTTCGATGTCGAGGTGGAGTACGGAAAAGTCGCAGCGGAAGACTTGCTCGTCCGAATCAGCATCAGCAATCGCGGTCCGGAGGCTGCGTCCATCCAAGTGTTACCGACGCTCTGGTTTCGCAATACGTGGAGTTGGGGCCGCGATGATCGTCGACCCTCCATTGCGGCGGCGAAAGAGCCGCCCAAGAGCAAACTGAAACGGGCGATTGCCCGGCACTGGGACTTGGGTGAGTACGTACTATATTGCTCGGACGCGGACGAATTACTGTTTACCGAAAACCAGACCAATAATGAGCGCCTCTACGGCGCGCCATCGCCTTCACCGTACGTCAAGGATGCGTTCCACGAGTATGTGGTGCATGGCAAGCGCGACGCCGTAAACCCTGCCGCCGCCGGCACCAAAACCGCTGCACGTTATACCCGAACCATCGACGCCGGCAAGACCCTCGTTCTCCAATTGCGGCTGGCGGTTGCAACCGACGAGCATCTGCTGGAAGATCCGTTCGCGGATTTTGACGCTGTGCTCACTGAGTGCAAAGAACAGGCAGATGAATTTTACGATGTGGTTCTGCCCAAGGAGCTCTCGCCGGACGCAAAGCTGGTTGCCCGCCAGGCCTTCGCCGGCATGCTATGGTCCAAGCAGTATTACCATTACGTGGTCACAGATTGGCTGAGCGGAGATCCCAGCCAGCCACCCCCGCCCCCACAACGTTGGTCGGGACGCAATCACGACTGGACGCACCTGTTTTCGCGCGACGTGATTTCCATGCCTGACAAATGGGAATTCCCCTGGTTCGCTACCTGGGACCTGGGTTTTCACTGCTCTTGCCTGGCGCATGTCGATCCACAGTTCGCCAAGGACCAGATCATCCTGATGCTGCGTGAGTGGTACACGCATCCCAACGGCCAGATCCCGGCTTACGAATGGGACTTCGACGACGTCAATCCGCCGGTCTTGCCTCTGGCGGCCAGGTCTGTCTTCGAAATCGAACGCTGGAAAACGGGCGTTGCGGACTACGCCTTCCTCGAACGCGTCTTTCAAAAGATGCTGATCAACTTTACCTGGTGGGTAAACCGCAAGGACGCGCTCGGCAACAATATTTTCCAGGGCGGTTTCCTGGGCATGGATAACATCGGCGTCTTCGATCGCGACAATCTTCCATCGGGATACTTGCTGGGGCAGGCCGATGGGACAAGCTGGATGGCCGCTTTTGCCAAGAGCATGTTGTCAACCGCTTTGCTGCTGGCCGAAAGGAATCCCGACTACGAAGATGTTGCCAGCAAGTTCTGGGAGCACTACATCTACATTGCGAATGCCATGAACAGCCTGCGCGATCCCTATAAATCCCTCTGGGATGAGCAGGACGGATTCTTTTACGACCAACTGATTTCGCCCGATCATGAGCCCACCCCTGTCCGCGCCCGAACCATGGTCGGATTTGTGCCGATGTTTGGTGCGTCAACCGTGCCCGTCGACACCTTCGATCGCTACCCGGCTTTTCAGCGGCGGCGCGATTGGTTCATCAAACACCGGCCGGACCTGGTGGAGAGCGTCGAGCCCATGGTGGTTCCGGGACCTACCAATCGAGTGATCCTGGGATTGGTGCGGCCGGACCAGTTGAAGCGCATGTTGGGTTACATGCTGGACGAGAACGAGTTCCTTTCGCCGTATGGTGTGCGGGCGGTGTCCCGCTATCATCTTGACCATCCGTTGGTGCTCCACCTGGCCGGCAAAGAGTACCGCCTGGACTATGAGCCTGGCGAGTCCACGACTGACCTGTTCGGCGGGAACTCGAACTGGCGCGGCCCAATCTGGATGCCGGTAAACATCCTCATCCTGCTTTCGCTTCAGGAATATTACCGGCATTATGGCGACTCGTTCCAGATCGAATGCCCGACTGGCTCCGGAAAAATGAAAAACCTGCAAGAGGTGGGAGAGGAATTGGCGCGGCGCTTGGCCAATATCTTCTTGCGTAATGCGGAAGGCAAGCGTGCAGTTTTTGGCGACTGCGAGCTATTCAACAACGATCCCTACTGGCGAGACCTCATCCCTTTCCATGAGTACTTTCACGGTGACACGGGCCGGGGTTGCGGCGCCAGCCATCAGACAGGTTGGACCGGCGGAATTGCCGATGTCTTGTTGGGCAGCCGGGTCGGAGTCCTGGCGGACTTCTGAGGAGCGGCAAAGAATTGACCACCTTCGCGGATCGTCGGCAACCGGGCGTAAATTCGAAGAAGAGTGAACGGTCGCCGGAATCCACTGTCTTCCTGGTTGACGTCGATAATACCCTGCTCGACAACGATCATGTTCAGGATGACCTGCGGCAGCACCTCGAGCGGGTGTTCGGGGCTGCTTGCCGCGACCGCTACTGGGCAATCCTCGAGAATTTAATGACCGACCTGGGATACCGTGACTACCTAGGGGCTCTGCAGCGATATCGGGTTGAGCATCCCCGAGACATTCATCTGCTGTCGATGTCGTCGTACCTGGTGGACTACCCCTTCGCCAATCGTCTCTACCCGGGAGCGCTCGATGTGTTGGAGCGATTTCGCTCGTGGGGAAAAACCGTGATTCTTTCCGACGGAGATGTGGTCTTTCAGCCGCGAAAGGTCGAACGCTCCGGCATTGCCGAGGCGGTTAAGGGTCACGTGCTTATCTATATCCACAAAGAGGCTGCACTGGATGATGTCGAGCAACGGTATCCGGCGGAGCATTACGTCATGGTCGATGACAAGCCTCGCATATTGGGCGCGATCAAGCAGGCTTGGGGCGATCGCGTGACCACCGTGCTCCCGCGACAGGGCAAATATGCCCACGACTCGGAAGAACTCGCGAAATACCCTGTACCGGACGTGACCGTCGAGCGTATCGGGGACTTGCTGGGGTATGAGCTCGCAGACGTTGTTGAAAGCGGGAAGCACCTAGAAGGGTTGTCCCTCCACCCCTTATTTCGCGGCTGCCGCTTGCAGCAACCGCTCCATCGCCTTGGCGAAACCCTCATCCTCGTTCGAGGCGGTCACGAAGGTCGCGGATTTTTGTACGTCGGCGCTGGCATTTCCCATGGCGATGCTGACCCCGCTCTTCTTGAACATAAGGACATCGTTCGGCATGTCACCGATGGTGGCGATATCGCTCGGTGGGATGTTACAGATGTGCGAAAACATCCCTACTACTTCCCCCTTGTTCGCCTTGGGATTCGTCACATCGAGATAGTACGGTTGGGACCGGGCGGCTGACACCCGGCCTGCGCTCCAGTCCTGCAAATCTTTCTCGCAACGCGCCACGGCCTCCAGATCGTCGCTTACACCCGTCACTTTCACAACATTGTCCGTGAGCGAATCGAAATCCTTTACCACGGTGGGCTGGAACTTGACTGTCCAGGCCTCGCGATCAACGTGCGGTCCCTTGGCATCGCGCACGAACCAGTCACGATCGGTGTAAAGAAAGATGTCCAGCTTATGCTTGACGATGGCTTGCATCACTTCGGCAGCAACGTCAGGGGGGATCAGTTGTTTCGATATCGGCGTGAGGTCGGGACTGACGACGACACCACCGTTAAATCCAGCGATCGGCTCCGTGATTTCCAGAGGCTCGATCAGCATCTTCATGCCGCGCGGAGGCCGGCCGCTGGTGATCCCAAACAGGATGCCGGCGTCGTGCAGCTTCTTGACCGCCTCGGCAGCGCGAGGGGTGAGTATCTTGTCTTGTGTGACCAGTGTGCCATCGACATCGGCGATGACGAGACGAACACGAAGATTTTGCGTGGTAGCTTGCGAACTCATACCTGGTTTTTGTTTCTCCTTGGTTCGTGTTACAAGCCTGGACTGCTCTGCATGATGCCACCGTCGGCAAAGATGGTCGTAGCCGTAATGTAACTGGCGCCATCGCCCGCGAGGAATGCGACGACCGTTGCGATCTCCTGCGGTTGGGCCAAGCGGCCCAACGGAATGGACGCGTCCAATTTGGCCAACAGAGCCGGATCCTTCATGGTGGACAAGTTAATCGGCGTCGCGACAGCGCCCGGACCAACTCCTACGACGAGGATGTTGTGAGGGGCGAGTTCAACCCCTGCTGTGCGCGTCAACATTCGAATGCCGCCCTTGGCGAGGCAATAGGCCGTGTTACCAGGCATCGGCCAATCTTCGTGCACTGAGGTGATATTGATGATTCGGCCGCCGCCGCCTTGCTTGAGCATCTGCTTGGCCGCGATCTGCGTGCCAAAGAAGGCGCTCTTTAGATTGATGTCGAGCACTTTGTCGTATTGCGCTTCGGTGGTGTCAAGAACCGAGGTGCGGGTCTCGATGCCGGCATTGTTCACCATGATGTCGATGCGACCGAACTTGGCGACGGCAGTGTCGATCAGTCTCTGCAGGTCGGCCACTTTGCTGACATCGGCCTCCACCCCAATTGCCTGGTCCCCCAGCGCGCAGATTTGCTTTTCGAGCTCCTCGGTGGCTTCGGGATGAGAGATATAGTCGATCACGATGTTGGCACCCTGGCTCGCCAATTCGAGTGCAACCGCTTTGCCGATACCGCTGTTTCCGCCAGTCACAATTGCGATTTTGTTCTTCAATGACACGCGCACCTCCAGATCTTGGGCTTTACAAGGACAAGCAGCACACCGCCGCCATTCGGGCGAGGAACCACCTTAACATTTATGCTCCGCCAGGAGAATCTGGTTCAAGAAATTTTATGGAATTTCACACTCGGTCACGCCGGCGTTCGGCACGGCACAAAAAAAGGGGCCGAAACCCTCCCCCGAGGATACGGCCCAAAGTGTTGCATTGGCATGGATGGACAAATCTTAAGAGCGTTTCCAGGCTGGTTTGCCTTGGATGGCGGACGCGGGATCTATACCAACCTGGAATCGCTCTAGCGCCCCCTCACCATCGGGAGCGGCCGTGCCTACTTCAACCACGCGACCATGCTAGCCGGGGATTCTAACTGCTACCATAGCCGTAATTCGTTCCCCTTCTGCCCCCTCAGTCCACCACCATAACCGAGTGCGCTCTCAGGATGGACGAGTTTGAAGGGCCTGGGTGGAAGCGTCTCAGCGCCGCGCTCGGTCTGGAGAAGTGATGCATTGAGGTTGCGCGCCTCCGTTACGACGGCGCAAACTAGTCGCAGTTGTTCGCCCTGAGGGTCGAGGATTATTGACGATCTAGCCGGCCAGGGCTGAGGAGCAACTTTGCAAACTATGGGCCTCACTCCTGCGCGATTCCGCCATCTCATGTGTTGCTTCCTGGTTGGATTGACGATGGCCGCTCCGCAGCGAATGCTGGCGGCTGGCGCCGCGCCGACGGCGGGAAGGTCTGATACCACCTCCACAAACGAAGCTCCCATCGAGTTCTGGAATCGCCGGATCGTAGCGCTGCGCGGCACATTGGCGGGCGCTGAACCACAGGATCGCGCTGACCGCGCCATTCAACGGCTTAATGACCTTCCGCTGGATGCGGATGTTGCCAACATCGAGCTATTTCCGGTCAAGGTCGAGGATCAGGACGGTATCGGGTTCATCTACAACGGAAAGGTGCTGTTCTTCCTCGGAAAGAACGATTTGGACAAAGAGGCCGGGGAGACGCTTGCGCAGGTTTCCAAGCAGGCGTTGGGAAAGCTAGGCGAGGCGTTGGATGCTCGCCGGGCCGAGCGATCGTGGCCGGTTATCCGTGGCGGCCTGCTCTTCAGCCTTGCGGGCTTCGTGCTGCTCATCGCAGCGATCTTATTGGTCTCGAACATTCACCGCCGAGTGCTGGCGTATCTGCGCAGTAAAGAACACTCGATTCCTGCCCACCTGCGGTTGTTCGGAGTGGACCTGCTGCCGCACCTCGCGGCCTTGGTGTATGGGCTGGTGCGCACCATCGCATGGGTCTTGGGCTTCTCAGTCATCTACCTATGGCTGACCTTGTCTCTGCGTCGATTTCCCTACACCGAGCCTTGGGGAAGGCAGCTCGGCGGCTACGTCATACAACTCTTGCAGAATTTCCTGGGCTCGGCGGTTCATGCCGTGCCGGGTATCTTTGCGGTAGTTGTCATCTTCCTGATCACGCGCTGGATTGTCCGCGTTGCTAAAGCGTTCTTCGAGCAGGTGGCCAGCGGGAGTATTCGCACCACCTGGATGGATGCTGACATCGCGCGGGCCACTCAGCGAATCTTTTCCGCCATTGCGTGGATCTTCGCTCTGGTTGTGGCCTATCCGTATATTCCAGGATCAGGCACCGACGCCTTCAAGGGCATCAGTGTCTTCTTCGGCCTGGTAATTTCGCTTGGCTCCACGGGAATCATCAACCAGATCATGAGCGGACTCTTCGTGGTGTATTCCCGCGCACTCAAGACGGGCGAATGGGTGCGGGTCAACGATATTGAAGGCGAAGTGCTGGAGGAGGGGCTGCTGGCCGCCAAAATTCGAACTGTCGAAGGACAAGAGGTAACCATCCCCAACTCTGTTTTGGTTAGCGCTGCGACCACCAATTACTCGCGACTAGGCTATCCGGACGGGATGGTGGCCAGCTCCACAGTGACCATCGGCTATGACGCTCCCTGGCGACAGGTGCATGCGCTCCTGCTACTGGCAGCCGATCGCACCCCCAAAGTTCGCAAGCAACCAAAACCCCATGTGTTACAACGGCAGCTCTCCGACTTCTACGTCGAGTACACGCTGATTGTGCGACTTGAAAACGAAAAGCTGCGGATCGAGACGCTGTCCGACCTGCATGCGCAGATCCAGGATGCCTTCAACGAGTTCGGCGTGCAGATCATGTCGCCACACTTCATGATGCAGCCAGAAAAAGACGTGGTGATTCCTCCGTCGAAGTGGAATGTGGCGCCTGCGCCGCCGGACTGGGCGCGGCTGACAAAGCCAAGCACTCCGAGGCCGGAGGCTAATCAGTTCCGTGCGCCGCCAGCGCGGCCAATAACGGCTCTGCCTGCTTCTCTGGCCATGGCGGCAGGAGCTTCACTAAAACCCACAGAATGACAAATGGCAGAATAGTCAGCACGATCGCCGTTAACAACCCTTCGCGCGCGACGAAGCCCATCTTGTAGGTGGTGTAGCCAAGAAAGCTCTTGGAGAAGAGCTGGCCGCCAATAACGACATTCCAGCGCATGGCGAAAATGCCGATCATGGTCAGACACCCGGCAAGTGTATAAATCTGCTTGCGCTGTATGGCTGGAATCCTCAGCACCTGGGTCGCCCCCAGCAACAGAATCGGAGCCACCGTGCCCAACAGGATTTGAATCACCACCTGCGACAGGTAAAGACGTGTGTGGACCATGAAATCGAGGCTGCGGAAGGATTCGTCGGCTTCGTAGATGCGGTGGATCAAGTCCAGCATCTCCAGGCTGAAGTCGATGATGAAGGTGTAGAACAGGTATTTTGCCACCGTATCCACACAGCTCATGTCAATCGGTTCCCGGCGCACCCGGCACATGAGCATGTAAAGCAACATCACGATGGCGATGCCCGAGACCATTGCAGAAAAAAGAAATACGACGGGCATGAGCGGCGATGACCACCACGGGTTGGCCTTCACCGAACCAAAAATAAATCCAACATAACCGTGCAGCAGAAACGCGGAGGGAATTCCGATCACAGTAACTATCCAACCCACCCGGTCGTCGATATGCAATGAACGCTCGCTGATGTTGGTGGAACCGAGCGTCATCACCCGATACACCAATCGCTTCCAGCCGGTTGTGGATTGCGACATCACCACGATGTCGCGCCGGTAGTCGAGCCAGATTTCCACCACCAGCACAGCCAGCAGATACCACAGATACACAAATCCAAACATCGCCATCGCGGAAGACCGGTGAGGGGTCAGGTACATCTCGAACGAGCGCTCCGGATGTCCTAAATGCAACTGCAAGGGCAGGGGAGCAATGATCAGGAAGGCAAGCGCCGTTAGTAAAGCCAGCCGATAGGTCGGCTTCACTGCCTTAACCATGAATACCCGCTCCAGCGACGCCAAGATAAACGCACCTGCCACCAGTCCGGTGAGGAACGGGTAGAGCACGATCAGGACGCTCCACTGGAGCTCCACTTCGTTCGGGTACATGAAGCCTTCAACCGGAATCTGCAACAGGAGCTCCTTATCGCACCGAGCCATCCAAGCCGTAGTAGAACAGCTTCGAGCGGGTGGCTAAGTAAGGTTTTAGGACTTGGACCGCGTGAGTCTTCAAGAATTCATGAATCGGGTCGTTAGGATTTTTCAAGTCGGCAAGCTGGCGGGCGCCCGTGGGACAGTTTTCGCAGCACGCAGTGGTGAGTCCTTTCGTGATGCGGTGATAGCAGAGTGTACATTTCTGCGCCGTTTCTTTCTTCGGATCGACAAAACGGCATCCATACGGACAAGCCTGCACGCAATAGCGGCAGCCCAGGCAATACTTTTGGTCCACCAGGACCACGCCGTCAGGACTCACGAACGTTGCACCCACGGGACACACCTGGGTGCAAGGTGAGTCAGCGCAGTGATTGCACATCTTAGGCACGAAGAAGTTTTTCCCGCCGCTTACCGTGGCTGGCGGAAAACCGTTTTTGCCGCCATCGGGTGAATCTACCTTGGGGTATTCAATATCAAAATCGGAGACATGGTAGCGTTCGACCCACGTACGGAAGTAGCCGTCGGGGACCTCGTTCTCCATCTGGCAAGCCCGAACGCAACTGCCGCAACCTATGCACTTGGTGATATCCACCAGCATGCCCCACCAGTGCTCTGTCATGTTGTAGTTCGGCGATGCCTCCGGTGTTCCCGCCAGGATGCTCTTCCAGGCGACCGCGGCAGCAGGCAGCAGAATCAGCAGTTGACGGCGAGTCATTGTCATTGGCTGCCTCCCGCGACTGCAACAATGGCTGGACTGTGCGGATGGTGGCAGGTGTCACAAGGCGCGCCGCCCGAGTGTTCGGCGGAGACAACCTGGGGAAAATTCTTCGGCTTGGCGATGTTCGCCTCATGACAGCGAACACAAAGCACGGCGGTGTCCAGCTTTGCCGGCTGGACCGAAGCAGGATCATCGGCATGCTTGGCAAGAGCGCCATGGCAAGCCTCGCACGCTACTCGCTTATGCACACCTTTGCTTTTCACTTCGAGGATGTCAGCATGGCAGCTCTCGCAAACTTGATGGCCGGCATACGAGGGCGTCCGCGCTGCAATCTCGGCGATCGCGTTCCCTCGGTAATGTCCGTACTCCCCAAAGCTTCGAGGGACGAGAAAGCCGCGCACCACCTAGGAACAAAATGGCGCCCACCAGGAAGACCGATGCCAAACGGAAGAGGTGACCTGCATCTTTGAAAGCTTTCATGACTGGACTCGAGACCAGCCATTCTGGTAAGGGTCGCTACGGCTATCGCTGACTCGATGCATTTCTGGGTTCTCCACAGCGTCCTGGGCGTGGGCGGTGTCTTGGGAAGCTGCACAGTAGATACACGAGAAGCGTCCCACGCTGCTGTGTTCCCGGTCACATACGGATGTGACATTCGTTCGCCCGGTAACTCGGATGCTAACCAACCACAGCGTCTCTGATCGGCTGCTGAAAGAGTAGAGGTGTGAAGTGTTTTGAAGGGGCGCACCTTTAGAGCCTGCCCTGAGCCGGCCGAAGGGCGCGCCGTTAAGATCTTTAATTCTCGTCATCTCAAGCGGGCTTCAGCCCGCGAGAGATCCGCCTTTCGTATTGTGCAGCAACCCCTACAAGCCCGGTCCCGTCGGGTAAGCGGGCAGGTCCGGTGGCCGCGGCGGCAACTTCATTGGGTGCGCATTGATTTCCTGCATCACCACATCGATCGCTTTTTCCAGTTGGGGATCGTGTCCCGCCATCACCAGGTCGGGCCGATTATCGATTACGATATCCGGTTCTACGCCCCGGTTCTCGATCAGCCATTTACTATCCAGGCCATACAGCGAAAACTCCGGACGGGTGATGTATCCCCCATCCATCAGCGTGATCTCCCCGCGGATTCCGCGTACACCACCCCAAGTGCGTTCGCCGATGAGTGGCCCCAGTTTGTAGACCTTGAAGTAGTAGCTAAAAAAATCACCATCGGATGCCGCATAGTGGTTGGTGATGCAAGCCATGTGTCCGTAGAAAACGTTTGGCGGAATGGTATCGGCTTGCCAGTTACGCGCCGAGTCCATGCCGGCAAGCACACGGCGCAGGCGCTCGAAGATAATCTGGTCGACAAAGCCGCCACCGTTGTAACGAACGTCGAAAATTATTCCTTCTTTGCGCACCTGCGGGAAATATTGCTTGACGAAGGCGTTCAACCCGGCCGCACTCATATCGGGAAGGTAGACATATCCCATGCGGCCGCCACTGGCTTGCTCCACCTTGCGCCGGTTGGTCTCAGTCCAGTTCAGTTCACGCAAACCAATCTCGTTCGGAATCGGCCTTACTACCACATTGTGGGAGCCCTCCACTGTCGGTTTGCTGTTGACGGTCAGCGTCACCGCCTGATTGACGGTATTGATGAAGAACTCGTCAGGGTTCTGCGGGATGCGCAATTGCCGGCCGTTGACAGCCAGCAGATAGTCGCCTTCTTTGACCAACACGCCGGGCTCGGTCAGTGGCGAACGCAGGTTTCCGTTCCAGTTCTCGCCCGGATATATTTTCGCGATGCGGTACATTCCGCTACTGGTATCGGCAGCAAAGTCGGCACCCAGTAATCCGACATTCACGCCGTCGATGTCGGGATACTCTCCTCCACCCACGTAGGTATGGGAGTTGGAAAGCTCACCAATCATCTCGCCGAGAACGTACGTCAGGCTCAAGCGATCGGCCACATACGGCAGCAGTTGCGCGTATTTCGTGCGTTCCTGTTCCCAGTTGACCCCGTTCATCGAGGCCTCAAAGAAATAGTCGCGTTCCTGGCGCCAGACTTCGTTGAACATCTGCGTCCATTCAGCGGACGGATCCACTTCCATGGTCATGTTGTCGAGCTTGAGTGCGCCATCGCCAACCTTGGCGAGCGACTTCATGTCGCCGCCACCGGGACCGTCCGATCCACCTGGAGGTACCTTGGCGTCAATGATGCCGTACATGTGCGGCCCGCCTTCACCTCCCTCATCCGACGACTCCTCCCCCCCAGACTTCGGAGCGGCATAGAGGATCTTCTTCCCGTCAAAAGACAAGACATACTGATCGGCGCCTTCCAGCAACACGTGGTCTTTGCGATCCTTCAAGTCAAAAGCGTGAAGGGCCGGTGGTTCTCCTGGCAACGGACCAGAGAGCCCCTGGATGGGAGAAACGACATAGAAGATGAGACCCTTGGCGGCAGCCAGGTTTTGCAGATTGCCGGGAGGAATCGGCAGTGCCACGATACGGCTCTGAATGCCTTCCAAGTCGATGCGAAAGTTCTTCAGTGCAGGACGAGTTCCAGGTTTCTGCTCTGCAGCGGTAATTTCGGCTTTGGTCTTCTCTTCGCTGGTTTCGTTCTGCGGCTGTGAGGTTGCCGGGCTTCGTCTTCGGCTTCGGATTGGGCGCTTGCGGTGGTTCTGGCGGCTTTTGGGTTCCGGGAGTCGGCAACAGAACATCGGGCGCCTGCGTGGTTGTGACTTCGTCGCTCAACACTGGAAGCGGCGACGGCTCATCGGCGCGCAAGGTGACGATATAAACTCGCCCTGCTTTAGGGTTGGCAAACTCCAAGTCATAGACGCCGAGCACTTCATTGAAGTCGCGGTTCGACAAGAAGTAAAGATACTTGCCTTCGGGATCGAAGTAGGGCGCTGTACTATCGCTGGCGTTGGTCGTAACCGGCGTACTTTTCCGGTCGTCGAGGCTGTAGAGGTAAATCACATGATCGCGGTTGTCGGATGATTTCGCATACGTGACCCAATGGCTGTCCGGGGACCACTGGTAATCGGTAATGTCATCGTAAAGCCCCTTATCAATCAAGACGGGCTTCTTTTCGTGAACGTCTACATAGAACAGTCGCGCTTCTTTATCCGCGAACACCAGCTTCTGGCTGTCGGGAGACCACACAGGCGGCAAGCGAAACATCTTGCCATCAAACGTAATCCTGACCTCCTGGCCAAGGCCATCTTGCGGCATCATGTAAAGCTCGTCTTCTCCAGTGCGATCGGAGACGTAAGCCACCCAGCGCCCGTCTGGTGACCAGACCGCATACCTCTCGCGAATTCCCGGCGTCCGCGTCAGGTTGCGGATGCTGCCTTCCTTGGCAGGAACGGTGAAGACGTCGCCGCGCGCGCTGAACACCGCTCGCTTGCCGTCGGGCGAGATATCGAACTCGCCGATCAGCTTGCTGACGTTCGTCCAATGCGGACGGGCCTGTTCGCGGTCTCCCGGCAAATAAATCGTGAGCTTGCGCTCCTTTTGTGTGTTCAGGTCGAAGAGGTACAGGAACCCGCCGTTCTCAAACACGATTTCATCAGGCCCCAGGCTGGGCCAGTTCACGTCGAACTCAGTGAAGTGCGTCAGCTGTTTGATCTCGCGCGTGTTTAGGTTGTAGCTGTAGAGGTTCAGACGATGTTCGGGTCCACGATCAGAATCGAAGTAAATCGTGTCGCCGTGCCACATGGGAAACGTGTCGGTCCAATCCTCGTGCGGAACGACGTCGATGGCATGGCTGTTCAGGTCATAAATGGTGATGTCCTGCGCCATGCCTCCCTGGTAACGCTTCCAGGTGCGAAAGTTCCGGAAGATGCGGTTGTAGGCGATCCGATTACCGTCGGGCGAGTACGAGGTCAGGCCGCCTTTGTCGAGCGGCAGCGGCTCAGGAAGTCCGCCATCAATGCTGACACTGTATAGGCGTCCAAACCAGTCGTTAAAGGTGTCGCGGCGGGTAAGAAAGACAATGTGCTTGCCATCTGGGGTCCAGGTAATCACCTGGTTATGAAAGCCCATGCGTTCGTTGAGGTGACCGCCTCCGGGGTTAAAGGTCAACTGTTTCGGTTGCCCGCCTTCGGAGGGCATGACATAGACGTTGTAATTGCCATCGTACTGAGCGGTAAAAGCGATCCACTTGCCGTCGGGGGAGAATTTGGCAAACAGCTCTTGCCCAGGATGACTGGTGACACGGCGCGCGACTCCGCCCTCCTTGGCCACCAGCCATATATCACCTCCATAGCTGAACGCGATTTTGTCCTTGTAGATATCCGGAAAGCGCATCAGGCGGCCTTCTGGGATAGTCTGCGCGGTACTAATCGTAGTTAACGTGAGGAAGAGAGCGATGATTGCATTTGTCATCCATGGCATGAACTTGCCTCCAATGCAGTGGGAACCGCAAATTGTATAGAAAGGCGCAAGTTAACACCAATGAATGTGATAAGCGGGTTGTAAAACAAGACGGGATGCCAGACCGAACCGCAGGGCCGGATTGCACGATCCATATCGAGGATCCATATCACCGGGCCAAGTCAGAGTTCCACATTTCGCGCACTTGTTTGTGGATGTTGATTTTTTCTGCGCAGCCGAAACCGGCTTCGCTGCATCTGTGCAACCTGCACGTAAACCAGAAAGGCTCGCAATGAAAATCGCATTTATTGGACTCGGCAATATGGGAAGCCACATGGCTCGCCACTTGCTTCGCGCTGGCCATGACGTGACGGTGTGGAACCGGACCTCCTCAAAAGCGGAGGAGCTACGCACGCACGGCGCTAAAGTAGGCAAATCAACAGGCGAGACGGTAACGGACGCTGAAGTCGTCATCACCATGCTGGCCGATGACCATGCCGTTGAGTCGGCTGTTTTGCATTCGGGAGGGGTAACGGACCACCTCCCACGAGGCGCCGCGCACATCTCGATGAGTACCATCAGCGTCGCCCTGTCCCAGAAGCTGGCCGAAGAACACAGCAAGCACGGGCAGCAATACATTGCTGCTCCGGTGTTTGGACGTCCGGAAGCGGCGGAGGCGGGAAAGTTGTTCGTGGTGGCGGCCGGCGACCATTCAGCAGTAGAACGCTGCAAGCCGCTCTTGGAGACGTTAGGGCAACGCGTGTTCGTAATGGGCGACAAGCCGGAGATGGCAAACGTGGTGAAGCTAAGCGGCAACTTCCTGATCGCTTCGGTGATCGAGTCGCTGGGAGAAGCGATTGCCCTCACCCGAAAGTACGGCATCGCTCCGCATGACTATGTGGAGTTCCTGACCAATTCTCTGTTCGCCGCTCCGGTATATAAAACCTACGGTGGCATCATTGCCGACGAGAAATATAAGCCTGCCGGCTTTAAGCTGCGGCTGGGATTGAAAGATGTCCGGCTCGCCCTGGCTGCGGGGGAGTCGGTTGATACTCCGCTGCCTTTCGCCAGTTTAATGCGAGACCACATGCTGACCGCCATCGGCCGCGGCATGGAGGAGATGGATTGGAGTTCGACGGCCAAGCTGGCGGCGGAAAATGCCGGCCTGAAGTGACGGTGCAACCGGCTCGCCACAGGCAGATTGCTTCAATGTTGTAGTATCCCAACAGAGGCAGTCTTGACCCAATCTCAACCCAATCAAACGCAGGAACGGCTGGCGCTGAGCACCTATGTTAAGTTGATGCGCGCCGCCAATTCGGCCCGCAGCTATGCTGCCCAGAGTCTGAGTAACACTAACTTGACGCTAACCCAATTCGCTGTTCTGGAAGCTCTTTACCATTTGGGGCCAATGTCGTTGTCGCAGATCGCGCGGAAAGTCCTGACCACCGGAGGAAACCTGACGATGGTGGTAGGCAATCTGGAGAAGTTAGGTCTGGCAAAGCGGGAGCGCTGTTCCGAGGACAGGCGCGTTTTGACCGTGGTGTTGACCGCAAAGGGTAAGCACCTGCTACGAGAGGTCTTCCCCAAACATGCCGACACGATTGTGGAGTTCCTGGGTGTTCTTAGTGCAGAAGAGCAGGAGCGGCTGGGCAATCTCTGCCGGAAGCTGGGAAAGCAATCGAACGCCACTGCCCGCTAGCATGACCATCGGAAAGACACGGTTTGAATAGGCCACGGATTTCACGGATGAAATCGCTGGAAAGCAACCCTCAAACAATCCGCGTTCTCCGCGCAATCTGCGGTTGCCTTGAGTTTTGGGTGTACTCCCGTTTGCCAGCAAGGCACGCTCACCGTTATACTTTGAGTTTGCTCTGTTCAATTTTTAGCTAGTGAGGAGCGCAGTTTTCGAATGCCCAAGCGCACATTCCAACCCAACCGTCGTCACCGCTCAAAGACGCACGGATTTCGTTCTCGCATGAAGACCAAGAGCGGCAGGGCGGTGCTGTCGCGCCGCCGGGCCAAGGGGCGCAAGCGCGTCTCGGTTAGCCCTGGCTTCCGCGATTAATCGCGAGGACCCGAAATCTGCGTTATCGCGACCTTTCCAGATGAAGTAACCGGGAGTCGTCGCAAGACTCGGCCGCAGCAAAGACAGAAACCGGCGGGTCAGCGCCGAGCGCTTAATGTGACCTCCGCCGCCAGCAGCAAGTTTCCAAAATCGAGGCGTCTGCTGAAACACGCGGATTTTCAGCGGGTGTACCAAGGCGGCCGCCGGCAGTTCACGGGAAACATGACGGTGTTCTTTCTGCGGCGCAATGGTGACCCGCAAGCTATGGGGGCGGCCAACACGCCCCGTATAGGATTCACCGTGGGCAAGGTCTTGGGAGGAGCAGTCGAGCGCAACCGTATCAAGCGGCGGATGCGCGAAGCGGTACGGCTGGCGGCCCAGGCCTGCGAAGGCCCTATCGACATTGTGTTTAATCCGCGAAAGAGCGTCGGCAAGTTGCCCTTCGCGGAACTGGTAAACGAAGTAACCCGCGCCCTGCGGCTGGCCGCACAACGCGCCCGGACTGGGGAACAAAAATGAAGCAGGCGGTCCAATTTGTGTTGCGGTGCTACCAGCGGGTTATCTCGCCCATGCTGCCGCATTCCTGCCGTTTCGTTCCCACCTGCTCGCAGTATGCGATTGAGGCCGTCGAGTGCCACGGCGTGCTTCGCGGAGGGCTGCTGTCCGCCGCGAGGCTGCTGCGCTGTCATCCTTTCGCGCGTGCGGGATGCGATCCTGTGCCGCCAGCAATTGCGAAAACTAAGTATGCAGCACCGGATGGGTTGCGCCGAAATTCTCGTCCCTTGAACGGAACTTAAACTTGGCCGAGTACAAAAATCCCCAGCAAGAACCCGGCGGCGATCGCCGCATGTTGATGGTGTTTGCCGTCACCTTTGCACTCATCATCATCAGCCAGATTTTTCTCTTCAAAGACAAGGGTAAGCAGCAGCCAAAGCCGAATCCTGTCGAAACCTCGCAGAGCAACGCGCCCGCGTCGCAGCCGCAGTCCGAGGTTGCAAGCACGCCGTCCGCAGCCATCTCCAAGGGGCGCGCGAAAGCTGGTGCCAAGCCGGCCGCGAGCACCGCAGTCACGAAGTCTGCCAGTAGCGAAATCGAAACCGTCGTCGAGAACGACCTGGTCCGCATCGTGTTTACCAACCGCGGCGCTCAGGCGAAGTCGTGGGTGCTGAAGAAATATAAGGACGACGATGGACATCCGCTTGACCTGGTAAACCCGCTGGCCGTGAAGTTTGGGCTACCGCTCAGTCTCTACACGTATGACGAGAACCTGCGCAACCAGATCAATTCGGCGCTCTACGTGGGCAGCGTAAGCGGGACTATCACCGCTCCGGGCACGCTGACCTACGAGTACACGCAAGGCGACATCTCGGTTCGCAAGACTTTTCAGTTTGCCGGCACCTATGTAATCTCGGTTGAAACCCAAGTCACGCAGAACGGCAAGTCTGTGCCAGCGTATCCAGTGTGGCCGGCCGCTTTCGGCGATCAGAGTACCGGGCCTTCCTATGCTTCGGCCAAGATCGAGTACATGGCCAATGACACCGTGGAACGCCTGGCCGCGAAGAAGGTGAGCAACGGCAACACCTTGCGCGGTCCCTTTAACTGGGCCGGTCCACAGGACCAGTATTTTGCAGCCATTTTTCTGCCGGATAATCCCGATGCCGCGACGATGGTCACGCTACACAATGCGATCAGCGTGCCCAAAGATCCCAAGAATCCAGACTCGAACAGCGTGAACCACTACGACGTGCTGGGCGCGGCGGTTGGCGATGTCACCGGCATTACGCGAGAACGGCTATTCGTGGGGCCGAAAGCGCTCCCCGTTTTGGAGTCGATACGTTCCAACACTGCGCCGGGGCAAATGGACGGCCCCGATCTCCGCAACGTTGTGGACTTCGGCTTCTTCAGGCTGATCGCCCGCCCGCTTTTCCTGTGGCTGCTTTGGACCCAGAAGCACATGGCCAGCAATTGGGGCGTGGCCATCATTATCCTGACCGTCATCATCAACCTGGTACTGCTGCCGTTGCGTATTACCAGCATGAAATCGGCGCTGAAGATGCAGAAGCTGCAGCCCCAGATGAAGGCCATCCAGGAAAAGTACAAGAAATATCCGTTGCGCGATCCGCGGCGTTCGGAGATGAATGTCGAGATCGGCGAGTTGTACAAGCGCGAAGGCGCCAATCCGGCGGGCGGGTGCGTGCCCCTGATCATCCAGATGCCTTTCCTGTTCGCGTTCTACTCTATGCTGGGAGTCGGCATCGAACTTCGGCAGGCGCCCTTCCTCTGGTTGCACGATCTGTCGTCGCCTGACAAGCTGTTCATTCTTCCAGTTTTGATCGTGATCACGACCTACCTGGTGCAGAAGATGACGCCCAACGCCGGTATGGACCCGAAGCAGCAGCAGATGATGACGCTGATGATGCCGCTGATGATCGGTTTCTTCAGCTATTCCCTGGCATCGGGCTTAAGCGTGTACTGGACAGTGGGAAACTTCATTGCGATCGGGCAGCAGTACATCATGAACCGCACCGGCCTGGGCCGGGAGATGCGCGAGGAGATGGAGAAACGCGCTCGCAAGAAGGCGAGTAAGTAGTGGGTGTCACAGGGCGTTCTTAGTTTGTTCCCAATGTGTGTGGGAACGAACCGCGGCGTATGCCAACGTTGACAACCGAAAACTCAGCGCCGCAGGCGCGGTACAGTCTAGCCCAGCACGTAGCCGCAGGCGAAGTGCTGGGTGAGGCGAAAATTTGACCCGAGTCCCGGAAGGGACGGCGGAGGTTTTTAGAACACAAGCAGGGACTTCAGTCCCGTCGATTGCTTATGCCGATACATGACAAAATTGCGGCCGCCAAAAAGATCAGCGAGTTGCTGACCACCACCTTCGCCAATGGCGATTTCCACTTGCGCTATAAGATCACGGTGGACCCTCAGATTGGCAGCGACCGTGAGTGGGAGCGCCCCGAAATTCTGGTGGAGATTTCCGGCGCCGACAGCCCCCTAGTGCTGGAGAACGGCGCAGAGTTGCTGCGCGCCTTCGAGCATGTGGCGCTCGAGATGCTTCGCCTGGCACCCAACGAACACGAGAAGGTGAGCTTCGACTGTCAGAATTTCCGCTCGGCTCGCCTGCAAGAGCTTCGCCTGGCCGCTGATGTAGCGGCGGAGCGGGTCCGCAAGAGCGGCTTGCCCTATGCCTTCGCGCCCATGTCTTCGCGTGAGCGCCGCATCGTTCATCTGGCACTGCGCGATTTCGACGACTTGCGCACCGACAGCGACGGCGAGGCCCTGGAGCGGCACGTCGTGGTCTATCCCAAGGACTACAAAGGCAAGCCGCCCGCGCCGCCATTGTCGCGGCGAAGATAACGCGGGTTCACCACGGAGACACGGAGGGCACGGAGAAGTCTGGAAATAAAAAGTCAGGGCGAGATATCGCGGGTCAGCTGTCAGCCATCAGCCAAAGAAGCATCTCAGGTGTCCCGTTCTGACCGGGCTTTGGGTGAGGCGGCAATCGGTACGCAATTTACCATTTTTTTCTCCGATACGATTGCGAGCCCATGAAGCGGCGTACGGCAATTCGCCTCTACAGATTCCTGTTCATCATGCAGGTAGTTGCTTTATGCGCAGGTTTCTACAACTTGATTTCCGATCTAATTCTCGGGGCGCACGTCTATTGGCTACCTAACTTGACTGGTGCCCTGATGGGATCCCTTTTTACCGTCATGTGGTTTCGTCAATGGAAGGCGATCAAAGCAACATCGGAGGGAGAGTGGAATCGGCGATGGTTTATTCAGGGGCCAAAGAAATCCTGATTTGCCTAGCGGCAGTTCTAGAAGAGTTATTCCTGTTAAATCTCCTTTCTCCGTGCCCTCTGTGTCTCTGTGGTGAATAATTCTTTCTGTGCACCTTGACGACACCATCGTCGCCATCGCCACGCCTCCGGGACGCGGCGGCATCGGCGTGGTACGTCTCTCGGGCGCCGAGGCATGTGCCATCGCGCGTCCCATGCTGCGACTTGTCCACGACTTAGAACCCGGACGCGCTCACTTCGGTGAACTGATCGAGCCTTCGACCGGCGAGCGCATCGACGAAGTTGTCGTCACCTTCTTCGCCAAGCCGCACTCATACACCACCGAGGATGTAGTCGAAATCTCTTGCCACGGCTCGCCCGTTGTGCTGCGGCATGTCGTCGAGATGGCGATGGAGCACGGGGCGCGGCTGGCTGAGCCCGGCGAGTTCACCATGCGCGCCTTTCTCAATGGCCGCATCGACCTGACGCAAGCGGAGGCCGTACGCGATTTGATTGAGTCGCAAACGCTATACCAGGCGCAAGTTGCCGCTCGTCAACTCGAAGGCGCCTTGTCGAAGCGATTGCAACCTACCAAGCAGAGGCTCCTGGAGTTGATTGCCATCATGGAAGCGGGTGTGGACTTCGCCGAGGACGATGTCGCGGTGATTCCCGATGGGCAAGTCGTCTCACGCATGACCGCCATTCGCGCGCCATTAGGAGAACTGCTGGCCAGCTTCGCGTTTGGCAAGGTGGTGCATGAGGGACTGACTTTGGCCATCGTGGGCCGGCCCAATGTTGGCAAGTCGAGCTTGTTCAATCGCCTGGTAGAGCGCGAACGCGCCATCGTCACCGCAACACCCGGCACCACGCGCGACCTAGTCACCGAGACCGTCGCCATTGGTGGCATTCCGGTTCGACTGGTGGATACCGCAGGTATTCGCACGGCGCTCGATGAGGCCGAGAGCATCGGTGTCCGCAAATCCATGGAGGCGCTGGCGGAGGCGGACCTCGTATTAGTAGTACTCGATCTGACGGAGTATTCCGAAGCCGACCTCGAAACCGACGCGCAGCTTCTGGAGAAATCGCGCCTGCGACCGCGTGTTCTGATCTGCAACAAATGT
Organism: uncultured Acidobacteriaceae bacterium; assembly: GCA_963709045.1. GTDB lineage: Bacteria > Acidobacteriota > Terriglobia > Terriglobales > Acidobacteriaceae > Bog-257. Next base: position 968,849 of record CAVPUX010000002.1, read on the forward strand.
GACTTGCACTCCGAAGACCGTCGCGCATTCATCCGGAAGCTCTCTATCGACGAGCAAGGTCCGCTGGGAATCTTCACCTCCGCAATCACGGGAGAAGGAATCGAGCAACTGCGCGCGACGATCCTGGAGAAAGTTGGGGGCGATTCCGGCGGGCGACAGGAGAGTGGCTTTCTCACCAATGTCCGCCAACGAAAACTAGTGGAGGACTCCCTCGCGGCCCTCAACCGAGCAGCCGCGGCTGTTCCTTTGAAAACTCCCCACGAGATGGTGTTGCTGGACCTCTATAGCGCGCTGCGTCCTTTGGATGACATCACTGGCGCCACCACCGCGGACGACATCCTGAACTTGATATTCAGTTCATTCTGCATCGGAAAGTAATTCACGCTGCAATCTCGATTGCTCGGGTCAAGCCGGTGTAGTACCGTCATTCCTCATCAGGGGCAGAGGAGTAAACGTGTTCACCAAAATTTCCACGCTTCTTGCACTAAACATTACACTGCTGTTCACGACAGCGACCCTATCGGCCCAACTTCAAGGCAGCGCGTCTGGAAACATCACCGCCACTCCGGCAGTGACACGTCCGGACGTGCAGGTCAGCCATGTATTTATCGTCATGGAAGAGAACCACGGCTACAGCGACGTCATTGGCAACCCGGCGATGCCTTATCTGAATAGTCTGGCGTCCACCTATTCACTAGCCCAGGGATACTACGCGAACACGCACCCTTCTATCGGCAACTACTTCATGCTTACGACGGGGCAGATTATCACCAATGATGACGGCTATACCCAAACCGTGACCGTCGATAATGTAGTTCGTGAACTGATCGCAGCAGGGAAAACCTGGAAGGAGTATTCGGAAGCGCTGCCCCACCAGGGATACGACGGCGGCGATACCGGCGAGTACGCCGAGCGTCACAATCCCCTGTCGTATATGTCAGACGTTCGCAACGACTCCACGCAGCAGCAGAACCTGGTGCCATTCACGCAACTGACTACTGATATAGCCAATCACGCATTGCCAAACTATGGCTTCATTGTGCCCGACCTGCTGAATGACGCGCACGACGGCACGCTCGCCCAAGCTGATACCTGGCTCCAAAACAACATTGCGCCCTTGCTCGCCAGTCCCGATTTCAACACCCTCGGAGGCGGGCTCCTGATTATTACCTTCGACGAGTCCGAAGACAGCGATACCGAGTTTGGCGGTGGGCATGTTGCTTGGATCGCTGTCGGTCCCAATGTCAACCCGGGATACCCGCCGAGTGGTTCCTTTATCCCTGTGACCGTCTACCAACACCAGAGCACTTGCCGGTTCATGCTCAAACTGGCCGGGGTTAGTGTTTTTCCGGGAGCCGCGGCCACGGCGCCCGATATGAACGAGTTTTTGTTGGGAAATTAAGCAGCGAGAAAAACCCGTTGACGGCGCCCGCTAGTGTGGCGTGGTCGCCGGGGACGGGTCTGGCACCGGGGGAGTGTGATTTTGCAGCATAAAGAGCGTTCCGCTGGGAAGATTGACATCTGTTTTGGCTGAGAACAAATACGACGTTCCATCCTTGTCGCGAATGATACGGACATCCTTAAGGATTCCAGGTCTTGCCGGCAGGACGTCTTGAGGCTGCTCAGTCGCGTCTTGCGGGGGCCTGGTCAACGATGACAGATCTGCATCAGACTGAGCGGCGACGCGGCCGCTCATGCGACCGGCCCGCCGCGGATTGACGGCCGTCGCATCTGTAGAATTGCCAGAGGTACTCGCCTGGCTCGATGCGGGCACCAGGGTTATCTGCGAGGAGATAAAGGCGTGCAGAGGAACGGTATGCTGTTTCCATTCGGCTCTCTCCACCAGTAAAACGAGCCACGATGGCTTGTCTCCCTGGCGTGAGGCAGCCCCTACGACGCGACCAAACAGCTTGGTTTGAGGTGGCATTACGAGCTGCGGACTGACGAGTACGGCTTCCACCGTTCTGAATTCGACCGGGTCGCCACGATGAGCCTTGTCGGCACGTACCGTCTTCGTGAGTTCCACCGGAATAGATAGCTCACCAGCTGGGGCGGTCGCAAGGGAGCCTTGCGGCGATTGCATCAGCAACGCAGCCATCGTCAAGAGCGCTATGCAACCCGCACCCATGCACCCCTCATAATACCCCGATCGGCAAGTGCCAGACTAATCGTCCCTATCGCAGATGCGCTTATCTACCGGAGGATACAGGGTTTGTAGGAGAGTCGAATTTGCCGCAGCATACTGCGCTTGGTCGCAAATTGGAAAAAGGCGACATCGTCCTCTGTAGCAAGCTCGCCGCGTCGCACGCGAATCTGGCGCCGCAGGTTCAGCCGTAAGGGTTGTTCACCACGGAGAATACGGAATTTTGGGGACCAGCGACCTGCCTTCGTAATCTGGGTGTTCTCCTCGTAGATAATTTTGATAACGCGCCTGCGAAGAGAAATTTCTTACCGACCGCTTTGCCGACCACGCCGTTACGCGCAAGTAATTCAACCGAGCATTGCCATCCTGACCGCGAATCAGAACGAATTAACCCAACAGTGTCAGCCTGAGCGGAGCGCCCGCCAAGAATTTTCCGACCCGCTGGTTTTGCGGGTCGGGCGCGCAGTCGAAGAATCTACTGTTCTCCCCGGCTGCATGGATGGCGCGGGCGAACCACAGGCCCCTCGACGCCTCGCTACGCTCGCCGCTCGGGATGACAGCGTAAGATTTGCTGCTTGATCTACACGCCGAGGAATGCTGAGGGTTGAATGCTGAGAGCTAATCGCTGGTTGCTAGTTGCTGCCTAGCTCTCTGTCAGCCGTACCGTGGTTTCCTTCCACAGGCTTTTAGGCGGGACGAAGAATACCTTCACGCCGAACAACGCGCAGGCCATCAGAACGACGAATGTCCGGAAGGGCGAAGTCAATCGTTTCAGTGGGAAGTTTGCCGGCATGATTGCGTCCAGCGCCGCCAATCCATAGAACGCCAGTTGGCCGATGATCGCTACGGCGCGCCAGTAGGGGGGCAAGCCCGCAGTGACCAGCGCCATCAGGATCAGGCAATACGGCACCACTACGCGCCCGTATTTCCCGGACAAAAAGTGCAGACGCATGCGATTCTTTGAGCTGAACAGCTCGGGCATCAGCTTCAACAACTGATACAAGCCTGCTTGGCGCCGGACTTTTCTTTCGAACTCAGAATCTAGACTGGTCGGAAAGTCGTAAATCTTCGCGGTCGGCTCATAGACAATCCGGTAGCCTTTGAAGAAAGCTGTCAGTGGCAGATAAGCATCATCGACAAGCAGGTTTGGTGGCAACGGGGTCCACAGGTGGCGCCGCAACCCGTAGAAAGCGCCGGTGCAGCCAAAGCTGGAATCGATGCGAGTCATCTGCTTACGCATCCAGAGTTCGTACCGCCAGTACAAATCTGTGTAAAACTCCTCGTGGGTCTGCTCGCTTACCACGCTCAGCTCCGCGCTAACCGCTCCTACCTTCGGATCTCCAAAATTAGCGATCAGATTGCGCAGGCAGTCGCGATCCATTGTCTGGCGCACATCGGTCAATACGATGATTTCGCCTGAAGTCTGCGGAACCGCGATGTTCAACGCTTCGGGCTTGCCGCCATGGGGAACGTGCAGCAGCTTCACGCCCTCGGATGCCAGCCTGGCTGCGATTTCATCGGTTCGGTCGTCCGATCCGTCGGAGACGACCAGGATTTCGATCAGCTCGCGCGGATAATTCAATGCCAGAATCGACCGCAGTTTGCCCTCGATAAACTTCTCTCCATTGCGGACCGCGATCACGAACGACACCGAGCGCAGTTTGTCATCCTTGTGAACCGGATTGTTCGTGTGCCTGGCGATGAATCCCAGCAACAGGGGATAGCCGACAATTCCATACAGGATGACGGCAACGGCGAGGACAAAGACCACAAAGCAGAAAATCTGTGTGGGTGTCCAGACGAATGCGGATAGTAAAACCAAGGGCCAGATTCCGTTTTCGAAGATAGCGCTCATCTTACTGATTGGAACGTGGTAGGAAGACCCGAACGCAAGCCCGCGCCCAATGCACGGGACGCCGTGATACTTATCGCTTACACGGTCGAGAGTAGCCGACGCGTCCAGCCGAGTCAACCATTTCGCCCGCTAGGCTGCTCTGCGACGGGAACAAACGGGAATTCGGTTCCGTAACAGGAACTGTAGCTGAGAACGATCCGGAAAAACCGATGCGAACAATTACTACGGCGCTTCTGTTCTTGCTCATTTTGCTCATTGCTTTGCCGCTGCTGGCGAAATCCAAGCCGGTCTCCATTCCATTCACCACCAATTCTGACGGCATGGTCATCCTGCCTGCCACGGTTGGAGGCACCCTCCCGGTGCACGTCATCTTCGACACGGGAGCTGGTCTCGACGTCCTGGCCCCCAGTCTGGTCGAAAAGGTGCACGGTAAACCGGCCGGCCAGTTTACCGGCTTCCGCATGACCGGCGAGCGCTTGGACATTCCGTTGTTCATCGTTCCGGAATTATCCATCGGGCCGGTGAAAAAGAAAGATGCCTTGGTCGGAAGTTGGGACGTGCTTGACAAGCTCCACCTCGACGGCATCATCTCGCTCAACGACTTCCGCCAACAGCCCGTCACTTTCGATTTTGTCAAGAAAGTCGTGATCTTCGAAACGCCGGAATCGCTGGCACAGCGGCGTGCCACAGAGACATCGGCACCCGTGAAGTTCGATGACCAACGGGGAATCACGCTCGATCTTTTTGCCGAATTCCTGATCGGCGACCAGCCAAATCTGTGTGAAATCGACACTGGCAGCCCCACTGCTACGGTGAACACGCGCTACATGCAGCCTCTTGGGATAGAAAAAGATGGCAAGGATGTTCGAAAGATCGAAAGACGGACCGTCGCTGGAGCAACTCAGATTCGCTATGACACCACGTTGTCCCAACTCTCACTTGCTGCCGCGCCGCAGATCAGCTTGGCCCACCCCCGGGTAGGTTTTTCCGACATTATTTACGACTGCGTGATCGGTCTTGATTTCTGGGCGGGCAAGGCGCTCACCATCGACATCCCGGGGCGGCAGATATTCGTTTTGGGTACCCCCGGACTCTAAGACAGACTTAGAGTTGCTCTTCCCCGCCTAAATGCAGGGTCTCCCCGAAGAACACACACGCTTAGTCTTGTGTAGGGTCCCGCATTGTCCGGCCTGCGCTGTGTCGTTTCAGCTCCTTGCCTCATCCAATGGATTTCGGCGCGATTGTCCGGTGCAAGGTCCTGCACTAAGCGGCGGACGCTGCTTTTCGGCGATATAATGTTAAGTTTGCTGCACCAGGTTAGTTCCAGCTATATATCCCGCGGAAGGACAACATGCCTACAGATGTGATCATGCCCCAGATGGGGGAATCGATTTTTGAAGGAACCATCACCAAGTGGCTGAAGCAGCCGGGCGAGAAAGTTCAACGCGACGAGCCGCTGTTTGAGATCTCCACCGATAAGGTTGACGCGGAGATTCCTGCGCCCGCTTCCGGCACGCTACAGGACATTAAAGTTCAAGCCGGCGCTACCGTCCAGGTGAACACCGTCGTTGGAACTATCGCGGCTGAAGGCGAGGCGACGGCGAGCAAGCCGTCTGCTCCAGCTCCCGCAGCTTCGCAGGCAACCCCTGCAGGAGGAGACGGCAGCCGTGCCACCCAGACCGACGCGGCGCAGCCTGCCAGTGGCGAGGAGCCGCAGAAGCCTGCCACGCCCCCGACCGGCAAACAATCGGCCCAGCTTTCCGCGGACGAAAAGGTGGGATTGGAGCGAGAGCAACAGGGCACCGTGCTCGAATATTCCGAAGCTGGCGAGCAAGACCGCCTGCGCTCCAGCCCGCTGGTGCGCCGGATTGCCAAGGAGAACAAGGTTGACTTGGCGCAGGTTCCGGGAACGGGCCTTGGAGGACGCATCACCAAGGACGACATCGAGTCGTTCATCGCTAAGCATGGCGCCGGCGGAGCTCAGCCTTCTGCACCTGCGCGACCCGCCGCAGTTTCCACGACCTCCGCTCCTGCACCTTCCGCGCCTGCGATGGTCACGCCTCTGCAGCCCATCGGCGGCGTTACTCCCGGCGAAGTTGTGCCCATGTCGGTGATGCGCAAGAAAATTGCCGAGCACATGGTGCTGTCGAAGCGCACCAGCGCGCACGTGCATGGCGTCTTTGAAGTGGACATGACCCGCATCGTGAAATTGCGCGAGAAGATGAAAGGAAAGTTCGAGCAGGCCACGGGAAACAAGCTCACCTTCACGCCGTTTTTTGCGCGTGCGGTCGTACACGGCATTCGCAAGTGGCCAATCATCAATTCGTCCGTAGAGGGCGAGAACATTCGCTATCACGCCTCCATCAATCTAGGCATTGCGGTCGCGTTGGACTGGGGGCTGATCGTGCCCGTGGTGAAGAGCGCCGAAGAGCGCAGCTTCGTGGGCTTGCAGCGCGCCATTACCGACCTGGGCGAGCGTGCCCGCAGCAAGAAGTTGAAGCCAGAGGAGGTGCAGGGGGGCACATTTACCATTACCAACCCCGGCATCTTCGGCGCGAAGTTCGGGATGCCCATCATCAATCAGCCGCAGGTTGCCATCATGGGTGTCGGCGGAATCGTGAAGAAGCCGGTGGTGGTCACCGACAAGGACGGCAACGACTCCATCGCAATCCGTTCGATGATGCACCTTAGCATCGGCTATGACCATCGCATCATTGACGGCGCCGTCGCAGACCAGTTCATGTTGGAAGTGAAGAAGTTCCTGGAGAACTGGAACGAAGAGTTGCTGTAGGAAGCTGTCAGCGATCGGCCGTCAGCCATCAGCTTTCAGCCATCAGCTAAAGACAACGGCAGGGTGTTGAGCCTTGCCGTTTTACTTTGGACGGCGGGGAGCGGTTTTGTTGGGTCGCAAGCCGCTGGCAGCAATGGCCAGACTGCGCTGACGAAGTTTTTCCAGGATTTTGATCTTCTCGGAAAAACTGAGCGAGGCTAGCTTCTTCTGCAATTCCGGCTTACTCATTCGAGTCCTTCAAATTCGAATCCAACCGGCCCTGATCGCTAACAGGCTCGCCACGGCAACCACAATCCACAACAGAACGCCTTGCAGCAGCGGACGCGGACCAACCTTGCGCAAAGCGGCCGGCGACAGGCTGGCGCCGATCAGAAACAGTGTGATGATCAGCATCAACTTGCCGGCACCGCTTAGAAATTTGTATGCCGGCGCTCCCGGATAGAGGTAGGTGTTCGCCACCGCTGCCAGGCAAAAAAACAAGATAAACCACGGCCATTGAATCCGCGTCTTGCTGCCTTTGACCGCTGCCGTTCCAATCGACAAGGGTACGATCCACAATGCGCGCGCCAGCTTCACGGTAGTTCCTACCGCCAAAGCCACCGCGCCATACTTGGCTGCGGCTCCCACTACGGAACTTGTGTCGTGGATCGCCAAGGCTGCCCACAATCCAAACTGGGTCTGCGAAAGCTTCAACCACAAACCGATCATGGGAAAGGTAAGCAGTGCGACGGAGTTCAACACGAAGATAGTGCCTAACGAAACCGACATCTCGTCCTCGGTTGCTCCCGTGATCGGGCCGACGGCCGCAATGGCACTGCCGCCGCAAATTGCTGTCCCAGTGGAGATCAGGAACGCAGGTCGGTCCTCTACTCCGAACCACCTGCCCAGCAAGGTTCCCACAGCCATCGCGAAAGCGATACTAACGGCGGTGTAAAGAAATCCGCTCCGGCCGGCGTGCACCACCTCGTGCAGGTTCATCCCAAAGCCCAGCCCCACGACAGCCGACTGTAACAAGACTCTGGAGAGTGTTCTGGATTCGTTCTTATAGGGGTGAGTGGCGATTGCCCCGAAGACGAGACCAGCGAGCAAAGCCAGCGGCGGTGATGCCCACGGCGTCAAACAAAAAAAGAGCCCCAAGGCAAACAGAATCTTCGGATTCATCAATTGAGAAAAAGGTCAGATTTAACGGACGTTTAATTGTACTTGGGTCTCACGTCAGTGGGTGGCCCATCGCGAAACCCGCGAAACTAAATGGGCCCGCTGCCAAGGAGCGGTGACATTTCCTTGGCCTCGGGCCTATTCGATCCTGAAATGGATCGGAGGTGATAAATCAATGCTACGCCGGGCTGTGGAAATGTCAAGAAGAAATCCACATAACTTGCTGTTTTTTCTTGCAGTTGCGCATATTTGGGATTGCCGTTTAACTGCCTGAAAACAGGGAGGATGGGTAGGGCAATTCCTACCGGCGTCGTCCTTATGCGACCGATAGCTAGTCGGCGGCGGCGATAGGCTCCGCTGGCCAATCTGCAACCGCCGTTTCATCCAAGGTAACTTCTTCCGCATACGTCGGATCGCGCAGAATGCGGGAGACGATGGCGGTATGCATGGCATGTCCGGCGCGATCGGCTTTGACATAGCCAAGAATCTGCTTACCGAATAAGGCGAGATCGCCGATGAGGTCAAGCACCTTGTGCCGTACGAACTCATCGGGGTAGCGCAGCGGAGGGTTGTCGATCCCGTCGGAGGTGAGCACGATGCAATTTTCGCGCGAGGCGCCACGAATGAGGCCCATGTTCAACATGGCCCGCTGCTGCTCGAAAAAACCAAACGTTCGCGCCGATGCGATCTGTTTCACATAGCTGCCGTTGGAAAGCTCGACTTGAAATCTTTCGCTGCCGATCAGCGGATGGGGGAAATTAATTGCGTAACTGACAGAGTAGCGCTCGGCCGGATACACGCCCATGAACTTATCACCTTCGTGCATTTCGTAAGGGCGCAGGACCTTGAGGTACACGCGTTTGCGCCGTTGCTGCCGCAAGCCCGCCTGGGTAAGCATCTCGACGAAGGGAAGGGAGCTGCCATCCAGGATGGGCAGTTCAAGGTTGTCCAACTCGACAATCGCATTATCTACGCCCATCCCGATGAACGCCGACAGCAAGTGCTCGGTGGTGGAGATGAGCACGCCTTTCTTCATCAAACTGGTGGCGTAACTGACTTTCGCCACGTTGCGACTGACGGCCTCCACTTCAAAGCCATCGAGGTCGGTGCGGCGAAAAACGATCCCTGTGCCGGTGGGAGCCGGCAGGATCCGCAGATGGACAGGAGCTCCGCTATGGAGTCCAATCCCGCTACATTCGACAGGATTCCGAGTTGTTCTTTCGTAGACCAAAAGAGAAAGACTGACAGCAGCGCAGACCTTAAGATTACAATCTGTAAGGTGCTCGTGGTTGTTGTATTTCTACAACAGCAGGTGTCTGAATGGGCACTCTTTGTGGACCAGGAGAACCGAGGTAAGCCAAGTCTAACTATCCTAAATCTAAAGGCTTAGAGAACGGTCATCGTGGCGCAGTCAACACTGTCTGGTATGGGTCGAGAACCAACTGTTGCACCCCCGTGGGGGCCGAGATAGTAAATCGCGTCTCTTCCCCTTCAGCGAAGACGCGGCCGAGATAGATCTTTTGCTCTCCTGCCACACCGTACACCGGAACGCTAGTCACTAAGTCTGGTGGGGCCAATTTTTGCCGGATAACTCCCGTAACATTCACCGGCCCAGTGCCGCGGCCGATCTTCACCTCGGCGAGTTCCAGTCGAGGAAACGCCGTGCCGTTCACCCATCCGTCGAAAAACCAGTCCAGCGATTTGCGGTCCTCAAACCACAATGACGGCGGTAGCACAGCTTCAATCGCTTGCTGAAAGTCGGTATTGGTAATTTCTTTTTCCTGGAAACGTTCTACCAGGTTCCGTAGCAGGCCGAGAAAAACGGTGTCGTCACCATCCGGCTTCTCCGGGCTGCGTGACGCATCACGCAACATGTTGCGCAGCATGTGAATGAGCCAAGTCCCCCGGCTATAGGTGATTACTTCGTACCCATCGGGAAAGTGTGATGAAGACAGGCGCACGCCGAGCGTTACCGGACCGGCTTCCACGTTGGGGCGCCCTTCCTTCGAGGGAGACGCCAGCCAGGTTCGGTAGGCCTCCAACATTAACTTCGCGTCCGCGGGACGAGCCCGTTCCAGAAGCAGGAGCGAGCAGTAATTCGCCAATCCTTCCATCAACCACTGCTCGTGGTAGCTGGCCCACGACACCGTATCGCCGAACCACTGATGGGCAAGTTCATGCGGCATCATGATGTCGCCGTAAATGATCTGGTCGGGAGACGGAAGCTTTATGGCCGCCCGCTGCTCCGGGCTGAGATAGACATAACTGGACAGGAAGACGAGGCCCGGCCACCCCTGGCTATCGGTACTGGGATTCTCCGCCAAGGATAGCGTACTGAAAGGATAAGGTCCGAGTATCTGGGACAGTGCGGTCAACGTTTCCGCCGCGCTGTCAGCAAGCAATTGGCCACGGCTCGCCGCGCTGGGGAATGGCTCAGGCTTCATGCCCGAAGTCCCTGAGGCAAGCAGAGATTCAGGTCCGGACGAAGTAGCAATCACACCGGGAGGCACAACTTTGATGATGCCCCCACGGGCCGAGTAGGCGTCCACCTCGATGTCGCCGGACTTGGAGGAGCTACGCACGTACACCCCCAGGTTGAATCCGGCGATCGGGATGGGTTTCTCGGTAATCCAATGGGCTGCGAAGTCTCCGCCCTGCCGCTGCAGCGAAACCAGCTTTCCAGTAGCTACTACCGTCCACGGTTCTGGAAAGCGGAACGTGACATCGTAGTTCGTCATCGCGATGCCGCGGTTGGGATACCAGGTGCCGCGTGCACCTGCGTAGAGCAGTCCGCCCCCCGCATCCGATAGCACCGAACCGGCGTAGCTGAAGCGCAGGGAAAAATGCGCTCCGGCCTGTAACGGCTGTGGGAAAACCACCGCGACAATATCGTTACCACGCCGCGACATCTCGCTGCCTTCGACGGCTTCATTCTGAATGTATTCCAGCGGCTGGCCATCCGCATCGACCTGCTTCAGTTGCAGGTAGCGGGACAATTCGAACAGCACCATGCGTGTCCCGCCCTGCTTCACCTGCACGTCGAGCAGGGCGTCCGCCGCCAGGTCGCGAGGAGGATCGAGCTTGCCGGTGATGGTGTACTTCTTCACGGTCAGAGCGTCGCGCGTCCACGCCGGGCCGTTGGGGCCTTCAAACCGAGTATTGGAGAGTGGAGTTTTCCGTTGCGAGCGCCCGGGAAAACTCATCCACAGGTCGTAATAGATCTGCTGGTTCTCGGTGGTCGTATTGCCGACCACGATTTGCTCTGGACCGAGGGTATCGAAATAGACGTCGAACACACCGTAGTGCAGGCCGGCGATCCGAGCATGCAGTAAACGGTCTTTTACCGGGGCCGCTTCACCATTCGTGGGCACGGGCGGCGTACTGGTGAACGAAATGCAAAGCCGCATGGCATCGGTCTGCGCGAGCGAGCGCGCTGTGGCACCAACCTTGGTAAGGAAAGCCGCGGCATCGATTGGAGGACGCAAATACGGCTGCAGTTCGCTCGCGGTATCGTCGTTGAAGCGCAGATAAGCCGATGAGAACTTTTCTTCCAGCACTCCGGCGCCGATGAAGCGACCCAGGGAGGCCCGCTCCATGCGATCAGGAGGACGCACCAGCACTTCGCCGTCTCCCTCAAAAAACGCGCCTGTCACTTTGCCATCCACCGACTGGGTAAATGCGATGGTGCCGTCATTCAGCCACATGTGAATGTCTTCGCGATCGATCTCCGCCTCGCGGATCTGGAATACGCGTTGCGGATCGAGTCCCACATCGCGTAACGCGCGATACAGCGGCAGGACCGGCCCCGAGGTCAGCGGAATCGATTGTGCCTGTACTGCGGCGCTCCATGTGCTGAGAAACAGCACAAGAAAGATAGCGCGGATCATCCAATCACGGACCAGTGTGTACTGCGGTGTCATGAGTGCTTAGTCAAGGATGCTACGGAAGCAGGGTGTTTGTCATCTCGCAGGCGACTTACGGCGCGAAATATGCCGCAATGTCCAGAACCAGTTGGGTGAGATTGGATGCGTCAGCGTTGATGGTCCCGTCGTTGGTAGGCACGATCGCCATGTTGCTGGCCACGATTCCGTCCCAGGCATTCAGAGTCGACGCATTCGGTTGCGGTTCATTGTTCGGCCAAAGAGTGAGAAACCCCAACGGTACTGCTGGTACGACGGTTGCGTTCAGCACATAGGCCTGGGCCTCAGAAGTGGGAGCACAGAGGCTGTGCTCCACATCCACAGGAGGAGCCAACTTTCCGCTAAACGGCTGTCTATCCCCGATCTTTCGGGTGTCGATCACCCGGCAAGGCGGCATTGTATAGAGTGATAAGCCTCCCGCGCCGGACGGCGCGAAGTAGCCGTCGATATCAATCACCACATTGGTCTCGTTGGACGCGTAAATCGATACTTCGCCGTCAGTGCCCGCGCCCACAATCGCGGCATTGGCCACAACCGTCCCCGTGTAGTCGTTGAGCGTCGAAACATTCGGCATTGGATCGTCGGTCGGCCACGCTGTCAGAACATATAAGGGACCGGTGGGCACGGCGGTGACGTTTAAGGAATAGGCCTGTGCCGTCGACGGCACGCTGCAGCCACGCACGTTGAGTATGGGGAAATCGTGGGAAGTCCCTCCTGGAATCGGGCCGTCGCCACCAGCCTGCGGCCTTGTATCCGCCAAGCGGCAGGGAGTCAATGGATAAAACGCGAGCGTGTTATCGGTGGCGGGCACGAAGTAGCCGTTGATGTCTAACAGGACGTCCGTGGTATTGGTGACGTACACACTGACCGCTCCATTGGCCCCTGCCGGCAAGATGGCTGCGGTGGCCTTCACCCGGCCGTCGTAGGAATTCAGGGTGGAGGCGCTGGGTCGCGTCTGTCCGCTGGGCCAAGCGGTCAGAAACCCCAGAGGTCCTTGTGGAACAGCCGTGACATTGAGGGAATAAGCTGCTGCCGTGGTGGGAATGCCGCAATTCCCTTCTTGGGGTACGGGAAAATCTCGCGAAGTCATGCCCGGAATCGGACCACGGCCGCCAACCACCAGGCGGGTATCAACAAGACGGCATGGAGTCACAGGAATATACTGCAGCGCGACCGGAATGTTGAACACGGCTCTAACGTTTCGGGCGGCGGTAACAGAAAGCGTGCAACTGGAGCCTAAACTCAGGTCGCAGCCAGTCCATCCGGCAAACACTGAGCCGGCGGCAGGCGTAGCCGTCAGGGTGACCTGAGTTTCATCGTAATAATTGTAGGAACAGGTAGCTCCGCAGTTGATGTAACCATCGGCGCTGGTCACCGTGCCGCTGCCAGTACCCGACTTGGAAACCGAGACCAGGTATTGCCAGTCGCCCACAATGGTGAAGTCCACGTGTTCGGTCGTTTCGACATTGCCAGCGACATCCGTACTGTAAAAGGAAACTGTGTAGGATGCGGGAACGGTGACATAGAACGGGCCTGAATAGCTCTGCCAGCCGCCGCCTCCATTGATTTGATAGACGGTGCTGCCAACCCCGCTACTGTAGTCATGCGCGGTAAGTGTTACCAGCACTGGACCCGCGAAGTCTTGGCCCTCCGAATACCCGGAGAGGTTGGCGTATGTTTGTGGCGGATAAGTGTCATAGCAGACCGGTCCGTAGGTGGAGTTCTCAGACGGCTGGCCGGCATTGTCCCATGCCCGCACATTGACGGTATGACAACCTTGACTATTGGGATTGCTCGATAAGGCCACGGAGCCGTCAGTGGCATTGGGAGTCTGCGGGCCACTATAAAAGGAAGTATTATCCCATTCGAAGCCGCCACCGGGTGTCGGTTCGCTGTAGGGATCACCGGGGTCGGAGTCCCAGGCTGAACTGAACCCGGCAACGCCGTTGGGCGGATGACCGCCTGCGCTGGTGTCGGCGACAGTCCACGCAATGGTCTGGTCGGTGGTGTACCAATGGTTGAGCAGCGGACCCGTGAAGCTGATGCTTGGGCCGCCAGCGTCGCCGGCAATGAAGGTATTCATCATCCATGCCAGTTGCAGCATATTCGCCGAGCCCCATCCCGTCACCATGTCATACCCAGGCGCGGCACAGAAAGCTGTCAGACCATATTGCAGGGTTATGTCATTGTTATTGCACCCGGAAGTTATGTCATAGAAGGGATAGTGGGGCGCCACCGGCGCATGAAGTCCTTCGTAGTAGAGATACCAATTCGCGTTGCCCAGTGGCGCACAGGGTGACGATAGCGAACTGCCGCAGGTATTGCCAACTATGCTTTGTATGTATAAGAGGTAAGCGTTTTCTTGCGCGTAAAAGCCCGCAATTTCCGGCGCGACAATACTGGTACCTCCGGCGGGCTGCATAGACCCGTTGTAGAAGAAGTTCTGGGGGGTAAATACCCCATCAGCATTGAGGGCCAGGTCCGGGACGCTGCGGCTACCACCGCAGGCAGCACTGCTCTGGTAACCAGGTGTCGCGAAATAGGCGCTGCAGCCTCCACCGCTACCGCCATCGTTATTGGCACAACCATATGGGCCACCGGTCCACGCACCCTCGTAAACGTAATAAGCCCAGTTTGTGGAGAGTTGCGTACCGCCCGCTGCGGTCACGTCAGGATCCGATGCGGGATAGCTCACCGACAGGTGATCAGCACAATCGTCCGTAGCCCCACCATCCCCAGAAGCGGCGACCAAGGTCCAGCCTTGTCCAATCATTTGATTGAAAACGGCGTGGTAAGAATCCATTGTGGGACCACCCACTACAACCTCGCCGTTTCCCCAACTCATGCTGAGTACCTTTGCATGGTCATCAGTCAGAATGAGGTTGAGCGTATCCAGCATGGTGGAGTTTTGATTATTGACGCCTTCGTACACGTGGATCTCGGCGGTACTTGCCGATGAGGAGAAACTGTTGGCCATCGCCGTCGCCCATTCCACGTCTAGTGTCGTCTCATCATTGCAACAGGGGGGCATTCCGTCCACATGATAAGTTTGGACGTTTTGTGCCAGGTACGGATAAATGGTCAGGAATCCATTCAAGTCGGCAGCGCTGAAGTCACCCCAGATGGCGATAGCAATGGAAGCTTCCGGAGGCGAGTTGCCGGGGTTGTTAAGCGGATTGCAACAGTGCCCTAGTTTCTGTAGCGCCGCATAGTCATAAGCAGTCGGGCTGTAGAGGTCGGTTGGGTCGTACGCGCCAAAGCTAAACTCCGGACCAGTACTTTTCTTGCCGGCCTTCATTTTGGTGTCCAGTTTGCTTCGGTCTCCATTGCGCTGTAAGTGCGACCCCGCGGCATACGCCGGGCCTGGCGAATACTCTGGTCCGGTGAAATTCTGCGAACTCTTCGAGGCGGCGTGCATTGCCTCCAGATTGTTCAACCCCAGCACGGCATGAATCGTACCCAAAAGCTGCGCGGGAATAGCAGGGTCGCGATCATTCGAATAGTACGAGCCGCTTCCGAGTTGGTATCGGTTGATGGCCACATCGAGCGTCTTCTCGATGACTGCCACCGGTGCCTCGACGTCCACCAACAATCGGTTGGGATACCGCTGGGTAATAGTCAGGCCCTGACTCTGCGCCCACGCCACGACCGCCTGTTCATCCTGGACCGACGGCGCGAACCGTTCGTTCCACTCCTGCTCACTCAAGTACTTGTGGAATAGCGGCGAGTCTCTGTCCTGCAACTGGTTCAGAAACTGCTCTTCTTCCTCCAGGTGCGGCGGCTTCAGCGCGAAAACGAGGCGCAACATGTGCTGGGAGTCGTAACGTCCAATGGGTTGAGCGGTGCCGTTCTTCACGGCAAGCGGGGTCTGCTGAAGGGAAGCTATCTGCTGTGCCACCGAGTAAGGTGATACGCAGGCGCAACAGGTGACCAGCAGAGCAAGCAGTAATCTCGTGGCACGGCTGAATGTTGACCGAAGCAAAGGAAAATCAGCAAAGAAATAGCGCAGCCGCATGAACTCCCCCGGCTAACTTTCGGATCGTAAAAGCGTTCCCTATTTCTCAGATCGATCTAGGCGTGGAATCGAGAGAGAATAACCCAATACACTGCATTAATCGGAGCCGAAAATACCGTGACAGCAGTCACGAGCGGGCGTGATAGCGAAAAAGGACACAGGGGTGGCGCGGCCACGCTAAACTCACAGATAATTCATCAACGCGAGGGGAACTTCCCTCCGGCTTGTGCCAAAATCCTGGTTGGAGGTGCTTTGTGGCTCTCAGCTTCGCAAACGACATTCGCCCGCTGTTTCGGGACACTCCTGATGTGGACACCATGAAAGAATTTGGTATGGATCTTTCGGCCTACGATGACGTCAAGAAGCACGCCGAAGCTATTTACTCCCGTCTTGAAGACGGCAGCATGCCCTGCGACGAGCCTTGGCCCAAAGAGCAAATCGCCAGGTTCAAGCAGTGGATGGACGACGGCATGGCGCAGTAAACAGTGCGCAGTTGAATCACACGAATCCCACGACCGGGTGCGGAACGTAAGGTTCTTCCAAGGCAGAAATTTCCTCAGGAGTTAAGTGCAACGAGAGCGCGGCGATAGCGTCATCGAGATGCTGTTGTTTCGACGCGCCCACAATCGGCGCGGTAACCACGGGCTTATGCAGCAGCCACGCCAGCGCGATCTGCGCGCGTGGGACACCTCGCTGCTTCGCGAGTTCGCCGACGCGCTCCATTACGCGGCGGTCCGCATCTTGCGCAGCGACGTAAAGCTTTTTCCCGTACTCGTCGGTTTCCACCCGGTTGGTGTTTTCATTCCAGGGGCGTGCCAATCGTCCGCGCGCCAGGGGACTCCACGGCAGCACGGCAATCTTCTCGTCCGCACATAGCGGCAACATCTCCCGCTCTTCTTCGCGGTGCAGCAGGTTGTAGTGATCTTGCATGGTGGCAAAGCGTGTCCAGTCGTGCCGATCGGCAAGATAAAGGGCCTTGCAGAACTGCCACGCAAACATGGAGGAGGCTCCGATGTAGCGTGCCTTGCCGGCCTTGACGACATCGTGCAAGGCTTCCAACGTCACTTCGATTGGGGTGTCGTAGTCCCAGCGGTGAATTTGGTAGAGATCGACGTAATCCATGCCGAGCCGTCGCAGGCTGGCGTCAATGTTCGCCATGATGGCCTTGCGTGAGAGGCCACGCGCATTGCGGCCTTTACGAAGAGGGAAGTAAACCTTGGTCGCGACGACAACTTCATCGCGATTGGCGAAGTCGCGAATCGCGCGCCCCAGAATCTCCTCGCTGCTGCCATCGGAATATGTGTTGGCGGTATCAAAGAAGTTGATGCCCGACTCAATCGCGCTGCGAAGCAGCGGACGAGCTTGCTCTTCCGGCAGCGTCCAGGGGTGCGCGCCCCGATTGGGATCGCCGTAGGTCATGCATCCCAGACATAGGCGCGACACCTCCATCCCGGTTCTGCCCAATCGTGTGTATTCCATGAGTCCTGTTCCTCAGGAAGCCAGCTATCGAGACCTGCTCTCTCGAGACGCGAATTATAGTGACACATCACGGAGTGAATCCGGAAGAGTGCTATGTCCGTTGCCCGAGACGGTTCGGTTGGGAGCATTTCCCCGATCTCAAGCGGGTCGCGAACCTCTCGGATGATGTCCGAACTCACACCGCTCACCGAGAACGAACCCGGGTGCTTGTATTCGCGTAAGCCACCCCACATTCGGTACACTCTTATTGGTTGGCCGTCTAATTCCTCTACGGCACTCTGAACCAATGAGCACCCTCACAACACTATGAAATTTGTTCGTCCCGTTCTTCTTGGAATCATTCTGGCAGGAGCCTTTTATTGGTACACAACCCACCACAGCGGGGCGACGGCGCCAAACTGGGTTTCACGTCCCACGCACGTCGAACTCAGCGAAGCAGCAGGCCCCGAGACCCTCGATGCTGACGAGCAAAATAACATTGAGGTCTATCACAAGGCCATCCCATCGGTCGTCAACATTACGACGAAGACGGTGGCGTATGACTTTTTCTATGGACCGGTGCCGGAGGAAGGCCAGGGCTCCGGCTTCATCATCGACAAGGAAGGACACATCCTCACCAACTATCACGTGGTCGGCAATGCTACTCAGGTGGAAGTAACGTTGCACAACAAAAAGACCTATAAGGCCGCGGTGATCGGACGTGACCGTGGACATGATCTTGCGGTCGTCAAGATTGATGCGCCGGGTGTCGTTCCCGCGGTACTGGGTGATTCCAAGAACCTGCAAGTCGGCCAGAAGACCTTTGCCATTGGAAACCCGTTTGGATTGGCGGGAACCATGACCCGCGGCATCATTAGTTCGCTTCGCCCCATTCGCAGCCCGGAAGGTTCAAACATCGAGGAAGCCATCCAGACCGATGCGGCGATCAATCCCGGAAACTCCGGCGGCCCGCTCTTGAACTCCCACGGCGAAGTAATCGGTATCAACAGCATGATCGCCACCGGTGGTTCGAACCAGAGCGCGGGCATCGGATTCGCCATTCCGATCAATGTGGCCAAGGCTGTACTCAACGACCTGATCACGCTTGGCACCGTGCGCCGGCCTACGCTTGGCATTTCTGTATTGTCGATCGGTCCTGAGCTGGCGCAGGAGATGGGGCTGCCTGCCGATTATGGCATCCTGATCGTTCGTACCATTCCAGGTGGTGCCGCTGACCAGGCGGGCTTGCGCGGAGGTAATGAGCGTGCGTATCTGGGGAACACGCCCATCATGATCGGCGGCGACCTGATCGTCGCCATCGACGGCGACGCCATAGGCGACCAGCAGGACCTGGCGAACGCAATGAATAAACATCGCGCCGGCGACACCGTCACCGTGACCATTTACCGAAATAAACGCAAGATGAACGTGAAGGTGGTACTCGGCGAGGCGAGGGAGCGCGCCTGATTGTCGCCTTGGGATCCACGGTCGAGTCCGCGCTTGCACCACAGTCGGCTAACGCTGATTGCCCCAGCCACTGGGCGTCGGCTATAGTTCTAAGGGTATGTACGACGACTTCCAGGCTGTTGATCGCTGGACGGGTAAGCCCGCGCACTGCCGATATCAGGCGCTGATTGTTGCCATTGCTACACGGCACGCGGATGCGGTCGATATCAAGTTTCTGGTGGATGATCGCCCAGTCTGGATTGCCCTTCCGCATCCCGCCTGGGTCGAGTATCACCGGCAGACAGGGAAAGTCATCACTGATCCCATGGCGGTCCAGATCGCAGGACACTATTTGAAGTGGGCAATTGAATCGGGCGAAGACAATGGTCGCGAGATGTATAGCTTGACCATACAAGAGACGCTCGACCATCTGCAGGCGATTGTGGATGAAGCCCAACAATTTGTAACCCGCTGACATCTTAGTCAGCGGGCCTGTCGTATTTTCACTCCGCAGAGTCTCCGGAAAACTCCGCCGAGCGAATTGATGGTTGGACGTCGTCTTGTTTCCATGAGCTAGTTTCTATTCTGATCAGGGTTAGGAGCACTCTTATGTCCTCCGTTCTACAAACTCCGGAAGTATCGCAACTGCTGGGAGGAGACAAGGTTCACCGCAACTTGTATCCGGCACCTTTAGTGGAAGCCGCGCTTCGCCGCGGTGAGGCGGAACTGGCGGCTCGCGGCTCGCTGGTAGCCGAGACGGGCAAGCGCACCGGACGTTCTCCCAAAGATAAGTTCACCATCAAAGACGCCTCACCGAAGGCAAAGTTGCGTGGGGTTCGGCTAATCAGCCGATTTCGCCCGATAAGTTCGATGCCCTGTATGAGCGTGTGCTCGACTATTTGAAAGGCCAGGAGCTTTTCGTCCAGGACCTCTATTGCGGCGCCGATCCGAAATATCGGCTGCCCATTCAGGTGATCAACCAATATGCCTGGCACAATCTTTTCGTGCGGCAGCTATTTATTCGGCCCACTTCGGAAGAGCTGAAGGCGCATAAACCGGAGTTCACCATCCTGAGCGCGCCTGGCTTCAAGGCCGATCCTCAGCGCGACGGCACCAACTCCGAAGTGTTTATTCTGATTAACTTCAGCAAGAAACTGGTGCTCATCGGCGGCACCGAATATGCCGGTGAAATGAAGAAGTCCATCTTTGGCATCATGAATTTTCTGCTGCCAGATCGCAATGTCTTCCCGATGCATTGTTCGGCAAACATCGGTGCAGACGGGGTGACAGCGCTGTTTTTTGGATTGTCGGGCACCGGCAAGACGACGCTGTCGGCGGATCCCAGCCGCCGGCTCATCGGCGATGACGAGCACGGATGGAGTGCGACCGGCGTCTTCAACTTTGAAGGCGGATGCTATGCCAAGTGCATACGGCTCTCGCCAGAGAATGAGCCGCAAATCTATAACGCCCTCGGCTTCGGTTCGGTGTTGGAAAACGTGGTGCTTGACCCGGTCACACGCATACCGGATTACGACGACGACAGCAAGACCGAGAACACACGCGCCGCCTATCCTGTGGAGTTTATCGACAATGCTGTCATTCCTGGATTTGGCGGGCATCCGAAGAACGTCGTTTTCCTGACGGCAGACGCCTTCGGCGTCCTGCCTCCGGTTTCTAAGCTCACGCCCGAGCAAGCCATGTATCACTTTATGTCGGGCTACACCGCCAAGGTTGCAGGAACGGAAGCCGGCGTGACCGAGCCGCAGGCGACTTTCTCTACCTGCTTCGGGGCACCGTTCATGCCTCTACCACCGAAAGTTTATGCCGAGATGCTTGGCCGCAGACTACGCGAGCACAAAGCACAATGCTGGCTGGTAAACACGGGCTGGCAAGGTGGAGGTTATGGCGTCGGCAAACGGATGAGCCTGCCCTACACCCGCGCCATGGTCAACGCGTTGGTCGAAGGCAAGTTGGCGAATGTGGAGTTTGAGATTGAGCCGGCGTTCGGATTGAGCATTCCGAAGTGGTGTCCCGGAGTTCCGCCGGAACTGTTGAAACCGCGTAACTCTTGGAAGGACAAAGCCGCCTACGACAAGATGGCGGCCGATCTTTCCACGCGCTTCGCTAAGAACTTCGAGCAATTTGACGCGCCACCTGAAGTGAAGGCGGCAGGACCCAAGCCTCCGAGCGTGAAATGATCCCTACGAAGTTCTCGGTGTAGTCTGCCGGGCGCGGCTAGTTGCCCGCTCCCGATAACAATCCGTAAACACTCAATTGATTCGCTGTTCCGACGAATACCTTGCCATTGGCAATCGTGGGAACCGTAAACTTCGACGCCGGACCAGGGTTATCGCGAGCCACGCGCTGGTTCGAGTTGTACAATTCGCGTCCCAGATTCCGGGCGTCATAAGCATGCAAGATTGCGGGGCCGAGCTTGGGTCGCGTAGTACCCATCGGTCTGCACCGCCCACACGATTCCATTCTTGGTGCCGTTCGCGGAAACGCTGACCGTATTGCGGGTCAAGGAGTACACGGCCTGGGTTTGCGAAGCCGCAGGATGGGACAACATTCCATTGCGGATACTGAAGGCGCGTATCGAATCCTTGGACGAGCTGACTCCCGAACCAAAATACACATAGCCATTCCAATAAGTCGGCGTACCCATTTGCTGGCGGAGGCCAGAAATTTCCTGGATGACCTGCGTGTTACGATTGCCATCCGCCCGGTAACCACCCAGAGCATCGCGGTTGAGCAGGTAGATATGACCGTTCTTGCCGCTGGTCACCGCCAAGTGTGGATAAGGTCCGGACTGGTCAGGCAATAGAACCACTCCTGCCGACCCCAGATCTAAGTCATCATGCGCCATCTTCGCCTGATTGAAAGGAGTGAAGTAATCCAGTACGGCTAAACCGCCAGACCCAGGCTTCAACTTCACGACGCTGTCGCTGAAGTTCACACCGGGTTGCTCGCCAAACGCGTCAAACGGACCATTCGCGACAGACAGATAAAGATCGCCACCGGCATCGGCGGAGATTCCGCAGCCGCTCATCCAGATGCCTCCCTGATAGCCGTTGGGAGTGGTAACCCAGCTTCCAGTTTGCTTCAGCGTCGCCGGATCGTACGTGATGACCCAACCGTGGTAAGCGCCAAAGTCACCGTAGGACGCAAATGCAACGTATAAGCGGCCTCTGTCGAGCAGCAGCGCGGCCCGCTGCAGATGGAAGCGGGAGTCAAAAGCCAGTACGCCGTCCAAACTCTCTCGCGCGGTGCCAGGATACGTCGCCTGGATAGGCTGCGGTCCACCGAATTTTTCCGCACCTGAAGCCAGGTCCAGTGCATGCAAGCGGTGATAAAAAGCGCCATTCTCCTTGGTGGCGGCTACTACATAGATCGTATTGCTGGTTGTATCAATGACGGGAGTGCTGGTGATTCCTATCTCCGGCACGATATCGCTTGCGTTCACATCCGCAGGCGACAAGCTGTTAATACCAGCATCTGGATTGACAAAATTGACTCGCCAAAGCGGAGTGATGGAACTTGAGTCCGCATCGAACGCATAAACGCTGTCGTGTTGGGTTGCCACAATCACGACATTGTGGACACCGTTACCGGGAATTGCGACCTCCGGCATGTAAAGCGGCTGCGCGTAAACGTAGCCATCCACCGGGTAGGAATAGAGCTTCCCGAACCGCGCCGGATTCACGTTGGCGGGCGTCAGTACCGTTTCATTCATGTACTGGCCGGTGCGGGCATTGTCGTTGTGATAGGTGGTGACTGCGGTCAAAAGGTCATCTTCAGAGCTGGCCGCTCCGCTTGCCGCGAATGACGTGGACGCTGGTAGGAAGTCTTGGCCGACCGCATCCGCGGCCTGGGCACGGTTCCAGTTATGCATCTGGAACGCAACCACAAACAGCATAATGCCCGCTCCCACCGAAAATAACTGGGGGCGGCTTCGCGACAGCGCGAATACCATCCTGGCGGAATTGCGAAGACCAAAGTAAGCCGCCAGACCGAAGCCCAGACACAGCAGCAGCACGGCGACCGGCGTTTCCAACACTGCTAAAGAATGCAGATGCATAACCCTTGCAATTAACGCTTGGCTTCCTAACACCGGAATGGAATCAAAGTGGCGACATGTGCGGGCACATTCCCAATTCGCGGCACGTTCCCGATAAGATGCTCGCGCTGGTATCAATGATGCACGCGGCAATGCTGTCGAAGCACGGCGGCAGCTTCATCTTGAGGCTTCTCTCTGGTCAAAATTGTTAAGAAGTGTTTCTCTGTCATTAAATCCCTACTTGCTTTCCTGCGGGTAATCTGGAATTGGTGACCGTGGTTCAGATTGCGAAGTTAAGTTCAATGCTCTTTCGATCCACACCTTCCGTTTCTGGTCCGCCTTGACGTCGTTTTGACGGCAGCTGACAAGGCCGCGCCTACGTGTAGAATCGAGCCATGGGCTTTCGAGGACCGAGCAACGATGCCAATTCGCGCAAGGGAAAGTCTCCACCGCCTGACGACACTCACGAGGAAGCGGCTTATCTCAAAATGCTGGGCGAGAAGCAGCGTGCGGTCCGTATTAAGTTGATGGACGGCGATACCGTCCGCGGCTGGATTGAGTATTATGACCGGCGTATGGTGCGTCTGACCCGCGAGGGAGCGCCCAACCTTTTCATCTTCAAGCACGAGATTGCGTACATCGCCGAGGACACTGCACGGAAGTCGCGTCCCGCCGGCTCTGCTCAAGCAAGGACCGGCAACTCTGCAAGTGGTTCGGAATGACGCAGTACTTGCCCGAGGTAGAGGCGATTGCCCGAGAGGCTGGTGCACTCCTCATGGGTTACTTCGCCAGCCATGTCACGATCGAGTACAAAGGCGACGTTGATCTGGTGACTGAGGCTGACCGGGCCTCAGAGAAGATGATTGTCGAGCGCTTGCGCGCCCGCTGGCCGGAACACGGCATCGTCGGCGAAGAAGGGGCTCGCAGCGGGGCTGGCGCCGACTATCGCTGGTACGTCGATCCCCTGGATGGCACTACTAACTTCGCACATGGCTATCCGGTATTCTGCATTTCCATCGCGTTGGTGCGCAACGCCACCACCGAAGGCGCTGGAAAGGATGAGCAGCTTGAGGTTGGCGTTCTCTACGACCCGACACGTGACGAGATGTTTTCCGCGGAACGCGGCCATGGTGCGACCCTGAATGGCACGCCGATTCACGTATCCAAGACCAGGCGCTTGGCCGAATCGATCCTCGGCACGGGCTTCCCTAGCCACAAACGGCATAAGAATCCCAATATTCACTTTTATCACCAGATTACCTTGCGCTCGCATGGGGTACGGCGCGCCGGATCGGCGGCGCTCGATCTGGCCAATGTCGCGTGCGGACGTTATGACGGCTTCTGGGAGTTCAATCTGAATCCGTGGGACACTGCCGCAGGGGTACTTCTTGTTCAAGAAGCCGGCGGACGCGTGACTCGCTTTGACGGCTCGCCATTTCGCCTCGATAGCCGCGAAGTGTTAGCGACGAACGGACTCATCCATCAAGAGCTGATGACGAACTTCGAAGAGATCTTCGCCGGCCGTGGGCTGGAAGAGTTGCCCTCGCCGGTGGAATACGCGAAATCGCGCCACTAACGCGGGGCAAAATCACTCTCAATTAAACACTACCGTCCTGTTTCCACAGACGAGCACTCGATTCTCAAGGTGCCATCGCACGGCGCGCGAAAGAACTACCTTTTCCAGATCACGCCCCTTTTGAAGCAGGTCCGTAATTCGGTCGCGGTGCGAGATCCGAACCACATCCTGTTCGACAATCGGTCCTTCATCCAGGTCAGCCGTCACATAGTGACTTGTAGCGCCAATCAGCTTTACCCCGCGCTCAAAAGCCTGATGATAGGGTTTCGCGCCCACAAATGCCGGAAGGAACGAGTGGTGAATGTTGAGGATGCGCCACTCGAATTGCTTGACGAACTCCGGCGATAGAATTTGCATATAGCGCGCCAGCACGACCAGATCAATGTCATGTTGGTGTAAGGCGCCGAGTATCTCCTGCTCGGTTTCGGCCTTCTCCTTCCCAACCACCGCAAGGAACGGAACTTTGTAAAAATCGGCCAGCCGCTCAGCACTCGGGTGATTGCTGCAGATGACGGGGATCTCGCAAACCAGTTCGCCATTGTGATGCCGATAGAGCAGGTCCGCCAGGCAGTGGTCGTAGTTGGAGACCAAAATCGCCACTCGCGGACGATGGTCAGAAAGCACCAGGCGATACTTCATTAAGAAGCGCTCCGCCACGTGGCTGAAATGAGTTTCGAACTCGGCGATCGGCAGGTCGAAGTCCTCCAGGTCCCACTCCAACCGGGAAAAGAACACACCCTGTCCGTTGTCGGGATGATCGTCGGAATGCAGAATTCCGCCGTGATGGGTAGTGATGAAATCGGAAATCGCAGCCACTACGCCTTGCCGAGCCAGCATGCCCGGGCAACTGAGAAGCAAAACCGCTGTCTTCATCCTCGCAACCCATTCCGTGGCGCAATCGGAAATTATCGCACTCCGGGCGCACCGGCAGGAACTCCCTGCATCAGCATCCATTACAATGCTGTGAACGCAGCTGTGAGGTGATCATGCGGCGCTTCGATTGCGGCTTATTGCTTTGTTCTTGCTTGCTTTCGCTCTGTGGGTTCGCCCAGCAAAATCGGGTCGTTTTGGTTGGGGTGGCGACCATGAAAAACGCTGCCACCCTTTCGGTCCCGGGTACCTTGGAGCGTGATCGACTGGTCACCGCGTTAAACCAACTGAAGCCCGACAAAAAACTGCACATCAAGGTTCAAGGCGTGCCTCTGGATGGAATGACGCCCGACGATGTCGCCGGGGAGGCCAAAGACAAAAAGTGCGACTACGTGGTGTACACCACGCTGGTCGAGTTGCGGGGCTCGACCGATCCCGCGATGCCTCGGCCGGGCACCATCGAAACCAACCCTAATGGCGTTTGGAGCCAACCCAATAATCCGCGCGGACAGGCCATGGACCCAGAGTTTCGCGCCACGGTGGAATACAAGCTATATCGCGCCGGCAATAACGCCGCGATTGCGGGTGCGCCTTTCTCCACCCAGGAGGCAATGCCGGAGGCGGCAGTGGTTTCGCAGGTTATGGATCGCATCGCAAACCGCGTATTCGCCGACGTGAAAAAGGCACCGTCGACACAGCCGGAATAGACTGCTGCGGCGTCCACGGTACTTTGGTATGCGCCTTCTCGCGAACTTCTTCCCAGGGAATCGTTCTCGCTCCCCCCGACCGTGGTCAGCACATCGGAAAGGCGTAAAATTGCCGAAACTGAATTCGCGTCGAGTGGAGCGGAGTCTCTGGATCGGAGGAAGGCTATCCGACAGTCCCATGAAAACGCAGCGATTCTGCTGGCCGATCTCAGAAGGGGACGATGTGGGAGAGCTTATGGTCAGAGAGTGGGCGCGGTGTGATAGTACGATTTGGAGCGTCAACTTGCGGAATTACAAAGCCATCGGCGCATTCAGGTGTCGTCGCGTGTATTCAACTAGTGCAAAGTCTCTGCTTCGGCGTCGACTGAGCGTGACTGCCCAAGAAGTAGGCGTAATCGAAGTTGGAATCAACTTCCAAAGCTTTTTGAAGGGAAATGACGGCCGCATCTGTCTCGCCCGCCGAGAACTGCGCTTCAGCAATAACAGGGCTAAATCGCATTCGCCGGGCGACCTGCCAGTTGCTGAAAGCTCTTTCTGCATCTACGTAGCGACGGAGCCCCAAGTAAAGGCTTCCTAATCGCGCCTACGTAGTTCCGTCCGTTGTATCGAGCCCAATTGCTTCAACGAGGGCATTGAGTGCTTCCCGGTTCTTGTTCTGCACATGGTACACAACAGCAAGAGAGCGCCACGTTGCGTCAGATTTCGGATCGAGCTTCGCGGCATAGGCCAATGAATTTTCAGCGGCCGGGTAGTTTTCCAGAATAGAGTAGCTCAGGCCAAGTTGCGGGACGTAAAGTCCTTCACCGGATCAAGCGTCGAGGGCATTCATGAACTGAATGCGGTGGCTTCTTCGCTCATTGTGAGAATTGTATCCCTTCCTCTCGAACCTGGTGACTGCCAGAACGCCTGCCGCCGAAATTCTAGTTGCTAGCTGCCAGTTGCTTCTTTACCTCTTCACTGAGAAGTTTGCCGTCCACACGCGCGTCACCGAATTTAGCCTTGGCGTTCTTCATCACCGTGCCCATGTCCTTGATGGTCGGGGATCCCATCTCTGCGATGGTGGCACGGACCGTGGCAACGATCTCCTCTTCGCCAACCGCCTTCGGCATGTAGCCTTCGATGATCGCGATCTCCTGGGCCTCCTTCGCCGCTAGCTCGGGACGGTTGCCGTTTGTAAACTGCTCGATCGAGTCGTTGCGCTGCTTGATCATGGTGGTGAAGACTTGCAGCTCTTCTTTTTCCTCAAGATCGGCGCGTTTCTCGATCCGCTTGTTCTGCAGTGCGGCTTTCATCATGCGCAGGGTTGACAGCCGCAGCTCTTCTTTCTTGCGCATGGCGTCAACCATGTCTTTTTGCACTTGCTGGGTCAAGGTCATGGCCTAATTATAGGGTAGCCGGTCACATTGGTAGGTGATTGGGAACACATGGCCACTACCAACTGGGAGTGGCTTGCCCAGCCCCGAAAGCCTATGATTAACCTGTCGGCGCCGGTGTGCGCCGGCAATCAACCTGTAGAGGTACTTGCCATGCTACGTAAGACACGGCTGTTTACTCCCGGACCGACTCCTCTTCTTCCAGCCGCTCAAAATGCGATCGCCGCCGCGGACATGCATCACCGCACGGCTGAATTTCGTGAGATTTTCACCCGAACACTTGCCGATCTCAAGACCTTCATCGGCACCAAGAACGACGTTCTTATTCTCGCCTCTTCCGGCAGCGGCGCCATGGAAGCCGCGGTTTCCAACCTCACTTCTCCCGGCGAAAAGGTTGTCGTCCTCACCGCCGGAAAGTTTGGCGAACGCTGGCGCGATCTCGCTAAGGCATTCGCCTGCCAGATCGAACTGATCGAAGTCCCTTACGGGCAGACCTTCGACCTGCGTGAAATCAAATCCAAGCTCGACGGTGCACGCGTGGTTTACGTGCAGGCCACCGAAACCTCCACCGGCGCGCGTCACGACGTGAAGGCCATCGCCGCCCTGCTGAAAGGTACCGACACCTTGCTGGTGGTCGATGCCATCACCGGACTGGGTACCACCCATTTCGAAGTGGACGATTGGGGCATTGACATCCTCATCGGCGGCTCGCAGAAGGCTGTCATGATTCCGCCGGGACTCGCCTACCTCAGCGTGAGCGAGCGGGCGTGGCAACGCATGGAGACTGCCAAGCAGCCGCGCTTCTATTTTGATCTGCGCAAAGAACGCAAATCGCAGACCAAAGGCGAATCGGCATTTACACCCGCCGTTGCTCTGATTTGTGGACTGGCTGCATCCCT
Organism: uncultured Acidobacteriaceae bacterium; assembly: GCA_963709045.1. Lineage (GTDB taxonomy): Bacteria > Acidobacteriota > Terriglobia > Terriglobales > Acidobacteriaceae > Bog-257. The sequence continues at coordinate 997,117 of CAVPUX010000002.1, forward strand.
TGACTTCATTCGCCGCGCCGGGAATGGCAACCTTGCAGACGGGCGTGAGGCACTCATCCACAATGCGGAAACTTCGGCAGCCATGGTTCGTGCTGGAGCACAGGCTTTGGGCCTGAAGCTGTTCGCGCCCACTTGCCCCGCCGCCGCGGTCACGGCCATACTGGTGCCGGCAGGTGTTGATTCCAGCGCCATCGTAAAAGAGTTCCGTGAGCGCTTCGCCATGGTGGTCGCCAACGGGCAGGGCGAAATGAAGGGGAAGCTTTTCCGCATCGCTCATCTCGGCTACTACGACTACCTCGACGCTATTGGCGTGATCGGCGCGTTGGAGCATGTGCTCCTCAAAGTCGCGCCATCTCATCACATCGAACTGGGCGCTGGCGTGCGCGCCGTGCAGGAAGTTCTTGCCGGACAATTCGCCGAGGCGGCTACCGTATGAAGATCGTGATCGCTGACAAAATCTCATCTTCCGCGGCCGCCATCTTTGGCGAACACAAAGACTGGAAAGTTGTAACCACCGACAAAGAAACCCTGCCCGGAGAACTGGCCACTGCGGATGCCATCCTGGTCCGCTCTGCCACGTTCGTTGACGCCGCCATGATGGATAAAGCTCCCAAGCTGCGCGTCATCGGGCGCGCCGGGGTAGGCGTGGACAACGTCGATCTCGACGCCGCCACGAAACGCGGCATCGTGGTGATGAACACTCCTGGCGGCAACGCGGTTGCCGTCGCCGAGCACACCTTCGCCCTCATGCTGGCTTTGGCGCGTCACGTCGTGCGCGCCGACTCAACTATGCATGCCGGCAAGTGGGAGAAAAAGACGCTGCAAGGGAGTGAGCTTCGCGGCAAAACTCTCGGCATCGTCGGTTTGGGCCGGGTGGGAGTCGAAGTTTCCCGCCGCGCGCTGGCCTTCGGCATGAAGGTTGTCGCACACGATCCGTACGTGGCGCCCAGCCTGGCTCAGCAATTGAATATTACTCTGGGATCGCTCGATGAGGTCTTCGCGCAGTCTGACTACATCACGCTGCATGTCGGCCTGACACCGCAGACCCAGGGCATGATCAATGCCGATACCATCCGCAAGATGAAGAAGGGCGTGCGCCTGGTCAATTGCGCACGTGGCGAGTTGCTGAATGAACCCGCCGTCATCGAAGCCCTGCAGTCGGGACAACTGGGTGGCGCTGCGCTGGATGTTTACAGCAATGAGCCGCTTAAGGACTCTCCGCTGGCTACCCTGCCCAACGTCATCTTGACGCCGCACATCGCGGGTTCCACCCACGAAGCGTCCGAGGCTGTGGGCGTGCAGATCGCGTTGCAGGTGCGCGAGTACCTGCTGAAGGGCGTGATCCAGAATGCAGTCAACGTGCCTTCGATCAGCGAAGAAGAGTACCAGCAGATGCTGCCGTACATCGTGCTCGGCGAGCGTCTGGGTGCTTTCTTGGCACAATCGGGCGAGGGTGGCGTGGAAGAGATGGGCCTCAGCTACAGCGGCGAGATCACGGAGTGGAAGACAGCACTCATTCGCAACGCCGCGGTAGCCGGCGCATTGAACCAGATCGCTCATGCTCATGAACGGGCAAACCTGGTAAATGCGGCGTCGATCGCCGAAGAGCGTGGCATCCGGCTTTCCGAGCGCAAGAAGACGCGCGACGAAGGCGGTGCGGCCAACGTGCTTCGCATGACCTTCAAAACAGGTCAGCAGGAAAACACGGTCGCGGGCTGCGTTCAGGCTGGTGGCTTGCCCAGGTTGCTGGAAATCGACGGCATCAACGTGGAATCGCCACTGGAAGGCACGTTCATCTACCTGCGCAATCTTGACGTGCCCGGTGTTGTGGGACGCGTGGGGACGGTGCTGGGACAGCACAACGTCAACATTGCCAACTTCTCGCTCGGCCGCGGCCACAAGGGGCAGGAGTCATCGGCAGTCGCGGTAGTGCAGGTGGACGGCGAGATCAGCGATAAGGTGCTCGACGCCTTGCGCAACATCGAGACCATCCTTCTCGCCAAAGCAATTCGCTTCGTCGCACCCCAACCGAAAGCGGTGACGGCGTAGTCGTCAAACACCAAGCCGCGCCGGATGTCCTTTCCGGCGCGGCAAATCAAAATGGCATTAGTCTGAATATTTTTGCTAGTGTGCGGGGTGCCGTTCGGCTTCGAGCTTAGCTACCCGAACGGTGAGATCGTAGATGGCTGCGGTGCGGCGGATTTCTGTGACGAGTTCGTCGCGCATATCGGAAATCTTGTCGTCGAGTTTTGAATCGCTGCCACGGTCGAAACGCTTCTCCACGCCGTCGAAGCTCTTGTCAACATTATCGAATCGCTTGCTCCACGTCGCGCGGAACTGCTTCTGCTGCTCCTCCAGAGCGTCGAATCCGGGCGCGCAGCTCCGGCGCTACGAAGTCCTGCATAGCCGATCGAACATCTTCTACAACGACCATGATTGCCTTCCGCCCTGGTGTGATGTTTCAGGCATAACAAAAGGCACACGCAGCCGAAACCCATTAGCTTGGAAACCGGGTGGGGAGGAGCCACCCGCCGGAGGTGCTCCTCCATTGCTGAGGCCGTCGTTTCAGTGGGGCGAGAATTTTGGCTCTAACTTTATCGGCGCTATCGGGACGTTCACCGACGTTATGGTGTAGCCTTCCGCTGTGAGGCCGCCTGCGGGCCCCTTGAAGGCGAACATGGCGCGTCCGATGTGATTCGCCGGAACCAGCAGGCCGGGCGATGCGATCCCTGACGCGGCCACAACTTCAATCATCTGATTACCGTAGTGAATTGACACGTTAGCGGTGTATCGGGTGCCTCCCGCAGTGTAATCTGTGACGGTCAGTGTTCCCCAGAGGAGCTGCTGGGTGTTGTTCGTAAATACGAACTGCGTAGCGAGATTTCCGTTTGTCGTCCAGTAGCTGCCCTGCAAGGTGGTGTCGGTAATGCGAATGACGTAGCTATAGAAAGCGCCCGTCGGATCAAGGTTATTCACCTCTAGTACCGCATCACTATTTGTTGACTGGATCCACGAGATCCTGTCGGCAAAATCATTGCTGAGACTCGGATCTACACTCACGTAGTTTGAAGTTGGCAGCGCGGTGCAGCTAGTACTGGAAAGCAGTACGAGCTGTGCGCCTCCACCAATCGAAATATCAATTGGGTCCCACATTTCGGCGGCATACGAATGGCCCGCCTGCAGATGCACAAGGTAGAAATTGGGGTTATAGCCGACATAGTCCTGGGTTGAGGAACCATCCGTCGGCAGGATCGGGTCACTACCGCAGGAGACGCCTCCATACATTTTTACTTTCTGCGCCTGTTGCAGCCGTTTAACGTCTCTGTCGGCTTTCGCCTGACCCAGCGCGCTTGCGCTCACCAGCAGCAGGCAAAACATTGTTGCAAATGTCTTTCTCATAGTTACTCCTCCGAAGTGGTTTTATATTTTGTTCGCAAAGGCAAGAACCTGGCTAAAACTGAGCCCTGTTCTTTTCCTCATCGTTCGCGGGTTGAAGCCGCGCGGGTAAGGCGCCTCCAGATGTCGCTCGCGGCCCTCGCCTTAGCAGGTCGCTGCCGCTCACCGGACTGACAGCCATCACCGATGGACCGTGGAAGCTGGCCAGGTTGGTGATGAGGGCCGATTGCCCACTGACAAGTTTGCTGACATCGTAGACAGAAATCATGTCGTTTCCGCCAAATCCTATGTAGATAAGGTTTCCATCGGGCGAGACCGCTATGTAAGCATTCCCGGAGAAACTGCCTTGCCAACGATAGGCTCCTAACTGGCTGTAATTGCTATGCTGGCGATCAAAGTTAAACGCCAATAGCAGGTCATTGTAGTAATCAAATGCGAATAGGCGATTACCGACAACCTGGTAGGAGAACAGGAACATTGGACCGGCGCCTCCCACATGTGAGGGGGACGTCCCCGTAATAGTCGTCACCAGTGTGGGATTCTTGGGATTCGCGCTGATGTCGAAGACCCCGATTCCTAAGCCTAACATACCATCGTACGAGGTTTGCAACAACAGTGACTTGCCGTCCGGCGTGACATACATATCAAATTGTTCGTACGGATCAATTCCCAGCGAACTGTTGCTGATGATCGTGGCTGGCCCACCGTGCACCACGTCGAAGATGGCGATGGACAGTTGGTTTGTACTGAAATCGGAATAGTTGACGTACACGAATTTTCCATCGGGGGTGGCGGTTCCCGCATACGATATCACCGGCCGTGAGGCGTTTAAGCCAGCGTACAGAGTCGATATCACCGTATTGAAGGTTAGCGAGGATGGGTTGGTATCAACCATGTTCACAGTGATGTCGTAGGGGCTATAGACATAACTCCACTCATACACCACAGACCCGCCGGTTGCCGGATTAATGGCGGGGGCGAGTGCCTGATAAAGCCCCGGCCTGAGGCCTTGCACCGTGATTGGTGTTAGCGAGTCAGTACCAAGATTCAGTGCAACCACTTCCGCGAGGCTGGGATGATATCTTGGCCCTCTACTGGCGGCATACAAGTCCGCCCCGCCGGCATTGAACGTCAGGCTGGCAATACCTGGGGGAGCCAGAGGGACATTCACCATTGCCCTTTGGGTGGAGTCGAAAACCGAGACTGAGCCGTCCGCACTGTTCAATGAAGCGAACTGATAGGTGGTGTGAAAGGCAGAAGTAGCGTGAATGGTCAGTCCACCCGCCAATAGGCCGCTCTGGTTCTGATGAGCTGGCGAGCTCAAGACGCTGGGATTCGTGACGATAACATCTAAGCCAGGCGCGGCGGGCGCATTCACGGGTACCGTGACCTGCAAATCCGTCGAACTATTTACGGTTGCGTTGAGGGGCGCCATACTTCCAATGCGGACCAACGCCCCCGATGCAAAATTCGTGCCAAACACGTGGATGGTTGTAGGAGTATCGTTGGTGACACTGCCGCTCACACCCGTCACTGTCGGGGCTGTTGGCGGGGACGTAGTGGTGACCGTGGCAATGGTCACGCAATTAGTTTGTGCTCCATTGGCAACAGGCGTGTTGGCGACGATAGCTTGACTCGGGTTGGTAAGCATCAAAGCGGTATCGATGACAACCACATTAGGTTGCGGTCCCTGAGAGCTCGACTTGAATCCCGAAACCACGAGCCGGCTTCCCTCCGCGTTGATGGCCACGCTACTTTCATTTGGCAAATATTGGTAGAAATCCACTTCAGTTTGGGGAAGCAGTTGACCGAATGTCGAGGAGCCATTGTTGAGATCCAGCACGACAGCTGACGATCCAAAGAGTACATATCCATACGCTGGATTTACCACCAGAAGAGATTACAATCCCGTCAGGAAAATCCGTGCCTAAGACGTTGTCTGTCACGAGCCTGTCGCTCATCGTGTTAATGAGGAACAGGTGATTGGAGCCGTCCGCAGATTCGGTCTCCACCATGACTACGTACTTTCCATCAGACGTTGCTGCGGCATTCGGTAGTGTTTCTAAACCATGATATTGACCGTCGAAGTAACCTTGCGGAATCGCAATCCGCCGGGCTCTAAAGCTTCTGAGGTCAACTACCGCGATGGCTGGATGGTTGGGATCCGGGTTAGCGGCGGCAACATATGCCTTCTCGCCGACCACCACGATCGAACCTAGCGGATTGCCGAATGCTCCGGCACCCATGGACTGGAGCAAGCGGCACTCTATGAACAACTTCCATCCTCACAGGGTCGAAGAGATCGAGGGTGTCGGCGTAGCTCGGAACCAGCTTCATCGCCGAACAGCAGCCACTTTCCATCGGGAGTAAACGTCATCGATCCGGGCGAGATATAGAGTCCTTGTATGCGCCTCACTTCGCGCCCAATCGTCAGATCGATGATGGAGAGGCTGCTGCCAGTCGAAACGAATGCGAGTCGGTTGTTGGGACCGACGACCACCGAGCTCTTGCTGAGCCCTGAAGTAATCGTCTCGATCAAATTGTTAGTGGACAGATTGTATAGATTGAGGCTGGCGTCAGCCGCCGTAACCAAATAGGCTTCCTGCGCGTACGCAGCAAGCGCACCACTAAGAAAGATGACGGCGACGGTCATCGCAATGACTATGCTCCTGCGCTGGGCAGAGGGAAGAAGTGGCGTGGACATTCATGCCTCCAGCTCTCGAATTTCAGTGGATCGATTGTGCGGGCCGACACTGCTTGATGAGACTGCGAGACGGTGACCGGCCAGAGTCTTGATTTTTGGAGCCTTATCTAGGGTTCGGGCCTGGGATCCCGGGAACCAGCAGCATTTTCTTAAAACCGAAATTGCGTTTTCGCTGCCAACAGTTCCGCACTATCTCACTGCGTGGAATAGCTTGTCTGTGATCTGAGTCACGCTTTGAGGGCGGACTATAGCACGATTTAAGGGATTTCGGCGTACTAGTTTCTTCCTTGTTTGGCGAGGCCAAGGGCGAAGGACGGTGTTCCACGGGCCCCAAGACAAGTCCTGAGGCAGATCGTGCACAAGACGATCAGGTCGGCGCGCCGAGCCGGGCCGGGCACACTGATTCCTACGCGCGCCTGAAGCACGGCGTGCCGAGCGGGAATCGGAAGCGCCCAGTCGGTATCCGGGTTATGCGCAAGCCTTAGTTAATTCCGCGACGGGAAGACGCCAACCAAAGCGATAATCCAGTTAAGAGTAAGGTACGGCGAGCGAATATCGACCGGCTGGCTGCTGCCCGTCGAGCTAACCGCACCAGCGTTCAGCGTCGAATTGGCTGGTCCCGAACCGTAGATGTTCACCGCGGTAGGGCCGGCCGCGCCGGGGACCGTCGCCAGGAACTGGTTCGCCGGGTCTTTGCCGGTAGCTGCTGCTGTGGCCACGTTCACAGCATGATTGTGGGCCGGTAACTGGGTAACGCCCAGGGTAGCGTTCTCCGCACCACCGTTTTGGCCGAGAACATAGTTTTGCATTCCGGGCCCTTGCCCAGCACTTATCGGGACCCGTCCGCGCAAGTCCGGAAGGGCGAAGTTGCTGACGCCATCGCCACCGTATGTGGTGCCGATCAGCGAAAACAGCGCGCTGTATTGTTGGATGGGCAGTAGCTGTCCATTGCAGAACGCCCATCCTTGAGGGGCGAAGTTATACGGCACAAGCAAAAGTGAACCGAGAAATGGGTCCATAGGGGGAATTCCTTTCTAAATTGAGGTTGTAAGAAGTACAGCGATAGTAACCCCGCACCCTCCCCAGTACAACAGGTTCTCCCAATCTTCGTTAGTTATTTACTTGCCGCGGCGGCCCTCCGCCCGGCGTTGTGCTTTCCTGTCACAAGTATTGACGTCTGCGGATTCCCTGGCCCAACAAACGTCCCCTCAAATGAGGGGATGCCTGTTCGCCGAATTGAAAACGTCCTCAGCGTCAGTACTCGATCCCCAACTTGTGCTGCATCTGCTCCAGAGTGACGCCCTTGGTCTCGGGAAAGGTGAACAGCACCACGAAGAACATGAGGGCCATCATGACGGCGAAGAAGACGAACGGATATCCTCCGCCGAAGCGCACCGCGAAATAGGGAAAGACCAACGAGATGGCGAAGTTCATGATCCAGTGAGTCGAACTGCCGAGGCTCTGTCCTTTCGAGCGCACCCGGTTGGGAAACACTTCGCTGATATAGACCCAGATGACAGCGCCTTCTGAGATCGCGAAGAATGCGATGTAGGCGACAAGAAACCACACCAGCAGACCCTGGTGCTGATGACTGAAGAAGATCACCGCCACGCCGCTCAGGCAGAATGTCATTCCGACCGCGCCAATCAGCAGCAGCGTCTTGCGGCCCAGCTTGTCGATGAGCGACATGCCCAACAGCGTCGCCACCAGGTTCATCGCGCCCACCGCGACCGCCTGCAGGTCGCCCGAGACCTTACTGAACCCCGCCATGGCGAAGATGTAGTTCAGGTAATACAGGATGGCGTTGATTCCCGCGAGTTGATTGAAGGCGGCAACCGTGAACGCGAGATAAATCGGCAGCAAATATTTGCGCTGGAAGAGCGGCTCGGAGCGGGGCGCGTCCTCCACGTGAACCGAGGCGACGATCTCGTCCAGTTCACCTTGGGGATTGTCTGACCCCAGCTTTTCCAGCACCTGACGCGCCTCAGGCAAGCGATATTGCGTCACCAGCCAGCGCGCGCTTGGCGGAATGCCGAACAACATGACGAGGAACAGGATGGCGGGAGCAGCGGCGACACCAAGTTGCCAGCGCCACTCGTTCATGCCGAAACTCCCTAGCTCGATCAGGTAGTTGCTAAGGTACGCGACCAGAATTCCGATCACGATGTTGATCTGGAACGAGCCCACCAGCAGGCCTCGCCAGCGCGCGGGAGCGATCTCAGCGATATACACCGGACCCAGCACCGACGAGCCGCCAATCCCCAGTCCGCCAATGAAGCGGAAGATCAGCAGCGAAGGCCAGTTCCAGGCGAAGGCGCAGCCGAGAGCCGAGATGATGTAGAAGCCAGCCAGAATGCGGAGGCTCTCGCGCCCGCCGAGCCGATCGCCGAGAATGCCCGAGAACATGGCGCCGATGATCGTGCCCAACAACGCGATCGATACGGTAAAGCCAAGCTCTTTCGGTGTCAGGCTGAAAACCTGGCTGAGCTGTTGCGTAGTGCCGGCGATGACAGCCGTGTCGAAGCCGAACAGCAGACCACCTAGCGCGCCGACAACAATGCTCTTCACCAGCAAGGAATTGAGTTTGGTGCTCACGCGGCGGTCGCTCTTCGCTCTTCGCTATTCGCTTTTAGCAAAACAATCCCCAGGAACTCTCACCGTAGTTACTCGCTCCAAACTGCCAGTTCGTTACCGTTAGGATCGGCGAAGTGGAAGCGCTTGCCGCCGGGGAACTCGAAGATCTCGCGAACGATTTTGCCGCCCGCCGCGATTACCTTGGCGCGGGTGTCGTCCAGCGAGGTCGCGTAGAGAACGACCAGCACGCCGCGCGTCTTTGTGCCATCGGCCGCGGCCGGTTGGGACTCGCTATTGAAGCCGCCACCGAGACGACCGTCGTGGAAGCTGGTATAGCCCGGACCGTAGTCGGTAAACTCCCAGCCAAACACCTGGTGATAAAAGCGCTTGGTTGCCTCAATGTTGGTTGCCGGAAATTCGATGTAGTCCATGCGGAAGTTCTGTTCTTGCTGGCTCATAGCACCTCGGTCGCGACTGCTGAAGTTCGAAGAATGGAGATTAGCACAACAGAGTTTTAGGAGTGGACGTCGAGATAACGGGCCTCGCGTAGGGCCGGATCTTCCTAGTTGCGAACCGGCGTAGCGCACACGCGGAAAAGACGCGGAGTCTCCGCGCCTTCCACCCTTCAATATGTTGTCTCAGCTATTGCTGGTCGGTCGAGCCGCCGGGCTGGGTTTCGCTGTCCACGCCGAGTTCGTGTGGCGACGGAATGTTCGCGGTCTCGGGATTCAACAGGCCCTTATGATCGGGTCCCAATCCCAGCTTTATCAGTGCCCTGGAGTCGGGGGTGAGCTTGGTCTGCCAGCCATTGGCGGCCTGGTAGCGGGTCATCGCGTCACGGGTGCCGGCATCCCAGGTACCGGACGGCTCACCGCTAAGGTAATGCTCTTTGATGAGCGCGTTCTGGATCTCGATGGTGCGCTGTTCATCGATCCCACGTTGGCCATGGGAGCGAGAGGCACTTTTGGTCGTCTTGGATTTGCTGGAATGGTGACTATAGGAATGCGTCTTGGTGACCTGCGGGTGCTTGGTTTTTGTCTTGGTTGTTGTGGTCGCCGACGCCGCACCAGATATGACTAGCAGCGCGAGAAGCACGGTTGCGACTTGAAAGTTACGTTTTCCGATAGGCAACGACCACCTCAGAGAATAATCTATGAATTCCAGTATGCGCCTCATTGTAATGAAGCTTTAACCTCGTGGAAACAAAAAAAACGACCGGAATCCCAAAATGAAACAGCAGCGGCATTGGTCGCTTTTGGTTCGATGCGCCATTGCCGCTGGTTGGGTTGCTCGCTTGTAAACCGGCACTCCAGCCGAGGGTACCTTCTGGTTACTGCAGGGTCCCTCCCATGAAGACCGTGGTATTGTCCCGGGTACCGCGCGGGCGAACCAGGAAAACGACGTCCTGGCCGCTCTTCACCTGCGACTCGACCTTCTGGAAATCGTCCTCACTATTCACCGGCTGCTTATTGATTTCCAGAATCACATCGCCACGGCTCAGTCCGACGGTGTCGCCGAAACCATCCGGTTTCAGGTCTTGAACGATCACGCCTTTGGTATTTGGCAACTGATAGCGATTGGCCATCTCCGACGTGATGCCACGAACGGTAATGCCGAATTTACTCTCCTGCGGCTGGGCCTGGTCGCCGCCCTCCTCCTGATCGCCGAGCCGCGCAGCAAACAGCTTGGAACGATCAGCAACGGTCACATCGGTCGAAGAGCTCTTGCCATTGCGAATGTAACCGATCTTGGCGGTGCTGCCCGGCTTGATAGCGGAAATATTCGCCACCAGTTCGTCGCCCGTCTTTACTTGCTTGCCGTCGACGGACACGATGGTATCGCCGGTTTTCAGGCCAGCCTTGTCTGCCGGACCATTGGGAGTAACGTGAGCGATGGTCACGCCACTGGTGACTCCATACACGCGGGCTACCGCCGGATTCGGGACGGCATTGAACTCCACACCAATCGAACCGCGCGAAACTTTGTGCTCCGGCCCGATCAGTTGGTTGTAAACCTGCACCACGGTGTTGGACGGCATCGCGAAGCCGACACCCTGATATCCACCGCCACTGGTGTAGATGGCCGTATTGATGCCGATGACTTCACCCGCCATGTTTACCAGCGGACCGCCAGAGTTACCCGGATTGATGGCGGCATCGGTTTGGATGAACGACTCAAACTGCCGGTTGGGAACGATGTTGCGACCCTTGGCGGAAACGATGCCGGCAGTGACGGTCTCGTCCAGGCCGAATGGACTACCCACCGCAAGTACCCAGTCGCCGACCGACATGCTGTCGGAGTTACCCAGCTTGGCAGCGGGTAACGGCTTCTTAGCCTCAATCTTGATGACTGCGAGATCGGTTTCCTTGTCAACGCCGATTACGGTAGCGTCGTAGGTTACGGTCGCGGGATCGTCCATCAGCTTGACCCGAATTTTGTCGGCTTTTTCGACTACGTGATTGTTGGTGACAATGTAGCCCTTGGAGTCAACGATGACGCCGGAACCCAGGGAGCGCTCGCGAAGATCGTCGGGGCCAAAGCCCTGGTCCCCGCCACCCTGGCCGCCCTGGCCACCTTGCCCACCCTGGCCACCGAAAAAGCGGTTGAAGAAGTCCTGGAACGGATTGTCTTCATCGCCGCCACCACCCGGTCCTTCCTCGCCGGGAGGCATGGCACGACCACCGCGATGAGGGTTCTTAATCGTGGATTCGGTGCTGATATTGACCACTGTCGGTTCCAACTGGCGAGCAATCTGGGAAAACTGATTTGACAACTGCACCGGCGAGGGAATCTGCAAGGGCGTCGCGTCAGCAGAAGAATTTTTTTCCTTGCCCTTCACGCCTCCGGAAACAACTGTACCAATCAAAATACCGAGCGTCAGGGTCGCCAAGACCACCAAGGTTGAGGCAAAGCGATTGACCCTAAGCTTTTGCCAGAAACCTGAAACTTGCGGATCCATTACGTCTCCTCCGGCTAACAAGCCAAATGGAAATTATACAGTCGTCATGACTGTGCAACTGAATTGTGAGGGGATTCACAGGCAGTGCTCGCTTTATTAGACGCAGGAAGCGTGGAACTTGTCACCTTATTCTGCTGTTGTGAAGCGCCTCTTTAAGATATGGATGGATCGACAGGGACCCGAGTTGCGTGGTTGAATTCCGGCATTTGCAACGAACCGGACTGGGATCTCGACAAGATTCTCCTGGAGACGTTGAAACATTCGTCGTCTTGCCGTCAGCAAAACCTTATTAGTCTAAATCCGTTTGACATTAACGGTTCTATTCGATTAAATCAACGCACCGTTTTGGCGCCCGATTCATGGGCGCAGCCAATGCGTCCCATGTTCTTCATTTTTCCACTACGGAGAAGACGATGTCTGCTAGCTGCCGATGGCTCTGCGTAGTTGGTCTGTCGATGTTATGCCTCTGTTCGCTTCCTGCCGGAGCGCAAGTGTCCGCAGGCTTGTCGGGCCGCGTAACCGACCAAACCGGCGCTGTTGTGTCGGGGCCACGGTAACCGCAGAGAATCTGGACACGGGCCTCTCGCGCACGGCGGTCACGGACCAGGCCGGGCGATACGAATTGGCCGCTCTTCCCATCGGCCGGTATGACGTACGCGCCAAAAAGGCCGGCTTTGCCGAACGGGTCCGCACTGGCATCACGCTGGTAGTAGGTCAAGACGCGACCGTTGACTTGAGTTTGCCGGTCGGCAACGTGAACGAGCAGGTGAAAGTGGTGGCCGACGCTCCCATCGTGAACGCCGACTACCCAGGACATCTCCGGTTTGGTGGGGGAGAAGGAAGTGAAGGAGCTTCCTCTGAACGGGCGCAGCTACGATTTGCTGGTAACGCTCAACCCCGGAATCGTCAACTTCACCTGGGAGAAGACCGGCGGCATTGGCGTATCGAATTCAACCACCGGCAACAATTTCGCGGCCTCGGGCAATCGTCCTCAACAAAACTTGTTCCTGTTAAACGGCATTGAGTTCACCGGCGCTGCCGAGAACAACATGCAGCCGGGCGGACCGAGTCAGAACCTGTTGGGCGTGGAGGCGGTGCGCGAGTTCAACGTGTTGCGTGACTCCTATGGCGCAGAGTATGGCAAGCGGCTGGGCGCGCAAGTAACCATCGTGACTCAGTCGGGAACCAATCAATTGCACGGCTCGGTTTATGAATTCCTGCGCAACAATGCGCTGGATGCTCCCAATTATTTCGACCAGGGATCCGCTCCACCTTTTCAGCGCAACCAGTTCGGCGGCGCCGTGGGCGGACCGATCCAGAAAGACAAGACCTTCTTCTTCGCAAACTTCGAGGGATTCATCCAGAACCTGCATCAGACTTCGGTTGCGTTTGTGCCCGATCTGGCTTCGCGGGCGGCCGCCGTACCCAGCGTCAAGCCACTGCTGAACCTGTGGCCGACGCCCACCGCCAGCGATCCTGACTTCAACGGGATTGCGGCGGTTTCCAGCAGCCCGCTGCAAACCATTCGCGAGTACTTCGGAACCGCGCGCTTCGACCACACCTTCTCTGCGAAGGACAATTTCTCGGCGGTGTACACCATCGACAGCGGCGGGGACGTGACGGCCACCACCCTCAATCCTTACAGCACCGACATTCTGAATTTGCGGGAGCAGGTCCTCAGTCTGGACGAGACGCACGTCTTTTCGCCCACCCTGTTGAATACCGCCCGATTTGGCTATTCGCGAGCTGGCTACTTCTTTACTGGCGAACCCACACCCGACACACCAGCGGCCGGCGTTCCCGGCTTTCTGGTTGGACATCCCGTAGGCGCCGTCGTGGTTGGAGGCAGCGCAGCTTCGAATCCGCAGGCGCAGATTGGCCTGGCGGGAAGCAACAACGGCAGCAACCTCACGATGGCTCGCAACCTGTACACCTATGAAGACCGGGTGAGCTGGACGCATGGAGCGCATCAGTTCAGTTTCGGCGCATGGTTCCAGCAATTTCAATCGAATGAAACTATCGCACTTAGCCAATACGGGCAGGCGACATTTACCAGCCTTCAAACGTTTCTCAAGGGAACCACGAGCAGCTTCTTATACGATCCTGCGCCAACGGAGATGAACTGGCGATCTTTCTTCAGCGCCCTCTACGCGCAAGACACCATTCGCGTGAGCCCCAAGTTCACGTTGACGCTGGGATTCCGCGGCGAATCCTCGACCGGTTGGAACGAGGCCCATGGCCGCGCCGCTAACTACACCTTCAGCGATGGAGTTATCTCCAGCCAGCCGCGCATTGCCAGCAGCGGATTCACGACTAATAATGCAAAGTTCCTGCCCGAGCCGCGAATCGGCTTCGCGTGGAGCCCCTATCAAGGCCAAACTGTGATCCGCGCGGGATTCGGAATCTACAACGAACTGCAAGACGCGCTGGGATATCGCATGGACCAGAATGCGCCGTTCAATCCGACGTATAGCATCGCTTCCCTGCCGGTATCCAAGCTTCCCATCAACCCGGCAGCCCCGCTGCCGCCAAAGGCATTGCTGGTTCCCGGGGGAGTTCAACCTAACCTGAAGATGCCGACCCTGATCTCATATTCGCTGCGCGTCGAGCAGGAGATTACTCCGAATACGTCGCTGACGATCGGCTACGTGGGATCGCATGGCTACCATGAAATCGTCGGCCTCGATGCCAACACGCCGATCCCGACGATCTGTCCGGCGTCGCCCTGTCCGGCCGATTATCCGAAGACTTTCCCCGTTGGGCTGGCGGGTACACCCGTTCCAGCAGGCTCTTACTACATTCCGGTTGGAACACCGAAGGCGAATCCCACGCTGGCCAACACGTGGACGTGGTTCTCCGTTGGCGACAGTGGTTACAACTCGCTGCAGGTTGACCTCAATCATCGCTTTAGTCACGGTCTGTCGTTTCGTGGCGTTTACACATGGTCCAAGGCGTTAGACGATGGTGATTCCTTGAACGCCACGACGGCAGGAAATGCGCCGGGCTTGGTGTCCAACCCGTACGACATAAAAGCAGACTGGGGTCTTGCCACCTACGATGTGAGGAACGTGGGCGTGTTCAGCATCGTCTATGACCTGCCCTTCGGAAAGGGGCAGGCGTTTGCGAATGGCATGAACGGCTTTGCCAATGGCTTGATCAGCGGCTGGTCAGTGAACAGCATTGTGCTTCTTCAGGCGGGATTCCCGTTTACTCCGCAGTTGAGCTACAACCCGTCGAACAATGGGGACACCCGCAATCCCGTGAGGCCGTTCGTGAATCCTAACTTCACCGGCTCTGCGATTCTTGGCAGCCCAACTCAGTGGTTCAATCCCGCTGCATTTCTACAGCCTCCGCCGAATAGCGGCTTTTATGGAAATCTCGGACGCGACAACCTGATCGGCCCGGGGCTCGCTACCTGGGATTTTTCTGCGATCAAAGATACCCGCATTCGCGAGCGGCTCTCCCTGCAGTTTCGCGCTGAGATCTTTAACTTGTTGAACCGAGCGAATTTCAACACGCCGAATTTAATCGTGTTTACGCCCTCGGGAGTTTCCGGCACGGCGGGAGCCATCACCAGCACTTCCACGACAGCGCGACAGGTTCAATTCGGACTGAAGCTGCTTTGGTAGGTCCTTGTAGTCACCCCTCGTTATTTACCCGGCTCATACACCGTTTTCCCTCCGACCACAGTCCGCAGCACCGCGTTTTCAGGATCTCCGGTGGCGCTACTTTGGTTAGGTCGCGATCGAGGACGACGAAGTCGGCCAGCATGCCTGGCGCCAGCGTTCCCTTGTCTTTCTCCGCGAATTGAGCGTAAGCCGAGCCCGTGGTGTAGGCGGCGATGGCCTGCTCGATGGTGAGCTTCTGCTCAGGAAAATATTCTTTAGTGCCGGCCTCGTTCTGGCGGGTGACGGCCACATAGATTCCGCGAAACGGCGTGATAGGTTCGACCGGGTAGTCCGTCCCAAAGGCCAAAGGCACGCCGGCGTCGAGAAACTGCTTCCAGGCGTAGGAAGTCTTCGCGCGCCGCGGGCCGATGCGCTCCATCACCCAGTTCATGTCAGTGAGCAGATGACTGGGCTGCATGGACGCGATGACTCCGAGTTGCTTGTACTGCGCGAACTGCTCCGCATAAAGAACCTGGCTGTGCTCAATTCGAAAACGGAAGTCGCGGGTCTTGTCATTTTCTTTGGCGCTACGCTCAGCTTCTGCAAAGGCGTCGAGCGCCATTTGCACGGCGCGGTCTCCAATGGCATGAAAACCAATCTGGAAGCCGGCCAGGGTGCGCTCGATGGCCATGCGATTCAGTTGGCCTTGCGCATAGCGCGCCAGGCCGGAGTTGCCAGGATCGTCGGAATACGGCGCCTGCAGGGCCGCGGTGCGCGATCCCAAAGACCCATCCATGAAGCCCTTCAGCATGGCGGTGTGCAGCATGGGGTCATCGGCAGAATGGTGTGCGCGGTGCTTCTGCAGCAGATCGACCGAGTCGTTGAAGTCAAGCCATTCGCTGATGCGCAAGGTGAGCTTGCCTTCGCGCTCCAGATCTTCGTAGATGAGAAAGTCTTCCCACGTTGAGTTATCCTGCGCCGAAGTGACGCCCCACTGCCCGGCGTTGGCTATGGCATACTCCGCCGCGCGGCGCCGCTGCGACAGCGTGGGAGCTGGAATCTTTGACCAGACCAGAATCTCCGCTGGCTCTTCGCGAATGATTCCCGTCGGCTCGCCCTTGGCATCGTGATCGATCTTGCCGCCCGGCGGATCGGGGGTGTGCGCGGTGATTCCCGCGGCCTTCAGAGCGGCAGTGTTGCCGATAGAAATATGACCATCAACCCGGCTGAGAAACGCGGGGTGATTGCCAGTTACAGAATCAAGGTCTTGACGCGTGGGCAACTGCTGGCCTATCCAGAGCGTGTGGTCCCAACCGCCGCCAACTATCCATTCTCCAGGCTCGAGGGCCTTCATGTGGGCGGCAATCCGCTGCTGCATCTCTTGCATCGACTGGACACCTGTCAGATCGACCTGGAAATGGCGAAGTCCTCCTGACGCCAGATGAACGTGCGCATCATTGAAGCCCGGCATCACAAAGTGGCCGCCAAGATCGACAACTTGAGTGCGAGCACCCTTCAGCTTTCGGATATCGTCGTTGGTTCCCACGGCTACGATGCGGCCGTCGCGCACCGCCATCGCCTCTGCGCGTGGAGGTGTCGCCTGGGTGTAAATATCGCCATTGAGGAAGAGGGTGTCGGGTGGCTCAGCGGTGGAAGGGTTACCCGCGGGTGGCTGGGTGTTGGCGGATGAATTTGTGTTTACGGCGACCAAAGCGAGAACCATCCATAGCAGCAATTTCATTCGTCCGCCACTCCGGCGAGCGTGAGCATCAGCAACAAGATGCGCTTCAGTCCGAGGTCCCGGCCAATCGGGTCGTACCATTCGCTGATAGTATGGGCGCCGCCACCGCTACCTCCGGCGCCGATGGCGATCGCTTCCCGCCCCAGTGACAGCGGAACGTTCGCATCGGTGGACGCCCGTTGAATGCGCGCGGGGTTGTTGAGCTGCGCATCCACTGCGCGGATGGCTTTCAGCAACTGCGACTCCACTGGTAAATCAGCCGCCGGCCGATTGCCGATGAGTCGTACCTCCGCCGTCAGCAGCTCTTGCTTCTTGCGTCCGGTGCTGTCGGAAATGATGGCATCCACGGCATCGTGCAGCGCGGTTTCCAGCCGGTCGAGCTGCTCCACCGACGCCGATCGTGTATCCACCTTCATCGTCGCCGACTCAGGAATGGAGTTCACCGACGTGCCACCGTTGATCATGCCAACGTTGTAGGTGGTCTTCGGCAGGTTAGGCAATGGCGTTCGGGTAAAGCGGTCAATGATCCGAGCCAGCGCAATGATCGGATTGGCAACGCCGAAGTCGCTCCACGAATGGCCGCCATGGCCGCGCACCGTGACTTCGTAACGTCGGCTTCCGAGACCTTCGGCAATGATGGTGTCGGTTCCCGCGCCGTCGAGTACCACCAGCGATGCAATGGTCGCCGACCACTTCGGCTGCTGAAAGATGTGACGCATGCCGCGCAGGTCGCCTTCGCCTTCTTCTCCCACATTGCCGATAAAGAGGACAGGAGCGGCATTCGCCAGGTTGGCAGCCTGCATAGCGCCGGCAATCGCCAGCAGGGCGACGACCCCTGACGAGTTGTCGGAGATGCCGGGGCCATAGAGCTTGCCGGCGTCACGGCGCACCTCGATGGGCGTTCCAGCGGGGAACACCGTATCGATGTGTGCACTCAGCGCGATGTAGGGAGCGCTGGGATCAGTCCCGGGCCTGATAGCGAAGACGTTGCCAAGTTCATCCTGGTGTACATCGCTGAGCGCCAACTCGCTGAAACGCTCCTTGAGCCACGCGCTGCGCGCAGCTTCGCCCCACGGAGGCGCGGAGATCGAGGTGACTTCGAGTTGCAGGTCTTCCAATTCGCGAGCGTGAGAGCGGAACCAGGCAAAGGCCTCATGGACATTGCGCAATTCGGCCACACGCGCCACCTGTTGCTGGGCCGAGCGCAACGATTGAGATTCGCTGAAAGACAACGCTTCCGTGGAAGACGCGCGTACTGGAGGACCGGGACCCATGGGCGATGCCCAATACTAATACGGCGGTTGGAAGAAGCGAAAGCAATCCCGACTCTTGACTCGTCAACGAGGCCTACGACGCCAGACTCGACTGCACGCCCGGCTCAGCCTGCACGCACTCCATGATCTCGGGGTCGGTCAGCATTCGGTCGGAATTCTTCGCCCGCTGAAAGATGCGGTCCACCAGCTCATCGGTGGCGGCGATGCCGTGCCGCTCCAGCCAGAACACCACGTTTGACTTGCCGCTCATGGGGCCAACCTCGATGATCTGCTCCATCCCGAAGTGATGGGCGGGGACGCCGGAATAAATGCTGTTGGCCAGCATCACGTCGTTCTTCTTGTAAGCCTTGATGACCGCCGCCGCATGGACGCCCGTGCCGGTCTTGAATGCATCTTCGCCAACGACTGGGTAATTTTTGGGAATGGGAACTCCGGTCGCTTTCGACACCGCTTCGCAATAATCTTTGAGTTTCGTAAGGTCCTGGCTCTTCCACGGCTCGATACCGAGAAGCTTCAAGTTCACCAGCATCTGGTCCATCTGCGTGTTGCCAACGCGTTCGCCGATGCCACATGCGGTCGCGTGGACAACCTCGGCGCCAGCCACCAGCGCCGCAATGGCGTTGGCGACGGCCAGGCCGCGGTCGCAGTGTCCATGCCAGTCAACGCGAATGTTTTCGCCGGAGGGCTTCACCACTTCGTTGATGACAAAGTGCATGAGCGCGACCACGCCCATGGGTGTGGCGTGTCCGCAGGTGTCGCAAATCACGATCGATTTCGCACCGCACGCGATGGCCGTGCTGTACAACCGCTGAATGGTCTCGGGATCGCAGCGCGTGGTGTCCTCGGTCACATACATCACTTCCAGGCCCTGAGCGACGGCATACTTCACTGCGTTCTCGGTAGTGCGCAACAAGAAGTCGTCGGTCCAATCCTCGGTGTAGCGCCGAATCGGACTGGAGCCGATGAAGGTCGCCGCCTCGATGGGAACGCCGGTGCGCTGCACGATCTCGGCGATGGGACGAATGTCGTTTTGGTGGGTACGGGCAGCGCAGTTGGGCTTGATCTTCATCTTCGCCCGCCCAATCTCTCGCGCCAGTGCTTCGCAGTGCGCCACCGCGCGCGGGCCGGCGCCAGGCAAGCCGATGTTCAGCATGTTGATGCCGACACCCTCCATCAAGTGGAGGATCTCGATCTTCTCCTCGATGGAAGGATCGCGCACCGACGGCGATTGGAGTCCATCGCGCAGCGACTCGTCATTCAGCAGAACTCTGCCCGCCGGCACCATCGACCGGGCATAGATTGTGTTCCAGTCGTAAATGAGATCAGAAACTTTGGCAGACACGTTTCGTCAGTTCCCCGCTTCTGGCGCCCCACAGCACCAGCCCACATTACGCGGAATCAGCCCGCACCTTTAATTATCTCGCAAACCAGAGCTACTGCTTCTCTTTTTCCTCACCGGGCTTGGACGTGAGGGTCAATCCAAAAATCGATTGCTTCCCCAGACCCGCGACATTGCGGCCGCGTGGCTCCTCTGGACCGGGAAGGTACAGCGTCTTGCAATGCTCACAACGATAGATTTCCATGTGGTCGCCAAAGGTTTGCCGAACGTCGCCGCAAGCTTGCTCCAGCAGGTCAGCCAGGTAGAACCAGCGCTTCAAATGTCCGCCACAGAGCTTTCCTTTTTCATTGGGTTCGTTGCAGGCACGCTGAAATTGCTTTTTGTACTTGAGCTTGTGCTTGGGAAGCTGTGGAGGATCGGCGGCCGTCATCTCGGGCATGCAGGCAGTATCGCTGGTAATAAGGAATTTCTCAAGACCGAGCGAGGTTCTGGGTGGCCGGCTCTCCGGAGTTGTCATTACGAGCGAAAGCGAGGAATCTGCTGTTGCCGGCATTGCACCGACTCCTAAACAAAAAAGCAGATCCCTCACGGCCTCAAGGCCGTTCGTGATGACAACTCAAAACCGCGAAGCCGGGCCTTGCTTATGCAGCAGTTAATAGCCGCGCATCGCCTGCACGAGCAACGTCGCTCCAATCACCACCAGCCCGACGTGAACGTACATGAGGAAGGAACGGCCATGGAGGCGACGGTTTATCGATCTCCCGACGAGCACCGCCGCCAATGTCAGTGGCAGCGATAGCAGGTAATAACGGGTGACCGCGGGGACCCAGAGACCAGCCAGCCAATAACCCGCCATGCCAACGATACTGGCCGGAAGAAAATATCCCTGCAGGGTCGCGCGAAAATGCTGCGCGGACCAGCGACGCATCGCTCCGTAGATTGCCAGCGGCGGCCCGTTCATTCCGTAAGCGCCTCCCATCAGGCCGGCGCAGAAGCCGAAGACCACCAGCCACAGCCGGCTGTCGCTGTGCAACTCGGGCGGCTTTCGGCCGATCAGTGCGTACAACGCAAACGCGATAATGACCAGGGCAAGGGCCGCTTTCACGCCGCGTTGGTTGCCGCCGGTGAGCAACCAAAGACCCAGCGGAATGCCGAAGATGGTTGGCAACAGCAGCCAGCCTGCCGGCTCCAGATGTATCTTCCGCCAGTCCTGCGCAATGATTACGGCGGCCACAGTGATCGAGACCAGGACGGCGAGCGGCGCGGCCACCTTAACCGGGATTCGCAAAGCGAGCAGAGGAACAGCCACCAGCGCTTCGCCGAATCCGAAGACCGAGCGAATCAGCGTGGCAACAAACACAACCATCAGGATGTAAACGGTGGTGCCGTCCAATTCGCTCTCCGACCGTCGGAACCGTCCGAAGGTTCAGCTTGACCCGTGCAGTTTCCGCTGGCGACGCTAAATTAGCACGGCGGCAGAAAGCGTCCGTGAAAACTCCGAGGTTTAATAAGACTTACGTGCTATTAATTGTTGTTCTAAGCATAAAACTTACGTGGTTTGCCACTTTGCCATCATCGCCAGCTCCCAGAATGCCCATTTGCGAGCGCTACAGAGCCTGTAGATGAGCCTTATTACTGCTGGAGGCGCCAAAGTACCTCCCCAAGAAAAACGTCGCTTAAATCGAAGTTATGAGCGAACTTCCGAAACTGGCAGATTCGGGGAGATTTTGGACTTGGGCTGGCTGTATCACTTTAGTGCTGGCTTGCCTCCTGAAAGCTTCTAGATCCGATTCCCGCGCCGCAACAATCCTGCCGAGCGCAAGGCGCCCTTCAGCTTTGCGCCCCAGATGCCGGCAAATTGCAGATCGATGAACCCATCCATCTGTTGGCGAAACTTCGCGCCGTATCCGAACCACCAGACCTTCGGCATCCCCGGAAGCAGGTCGGTATCCACGTACTTCACCTGGACCATCTCCGCCAGCCCCATCCTGCCGTGGGTGCGACCGATACCGCTGAGCTTGAATCCGCCGTGCGGCGCCTCCGCAATCCCAAAGCAAGAGATCACGTCATTGATCATCACGGTGCCAGCCTTGATTTGCCGGGCCATGGCCTCGCCGCGACGACTGTTTGTAGTCCAGATGCTGGCAGCCAACCCGAAGTCACTGTCGTTGGCCAGGCGAATGGCGTCCTCGTCTGTGTCGAAGGGCGCCACGGGAAGAACCGGGCCAAAGGTTTCTTCCTGGATGATGCGCATGTCCGGCGTCACATCGGCGAGCAGAGTCGGCGCATAGAAGTTCGGCCCAAGTTCGCTCAGGCGCTTTCCGCCCTGCAGCAGGCGAGCGCCATGCAGGACAGCGTCGCGCACATGCTCGTCCACGGTGCGCAACTGACGCTCGTGGATGAGCGGCCCCACTTCGACCTCTGAGCCGATTCCATTTCCCACGCGCAGCGTGGCGATCTTGGTGCTGCAGACTGCGAGGAACTTCTCGTACAGGCTGCGGTGGACGTAACAACGCTCGACCGACAGGCAAGTCTGCCCGGCATTCATGAAGGCGCCCCACAAAGCGCCGCTGGATGCGATCTCCAGGTTGGCGTCATCGAGCACGATCATGGGATCTTTTCCGCCCAGTTCCAGCACGACCGGCAACAGCTTTCGCGCGGCCGCCTCGGCTACACGTTTACCGGTCGCAACGCTGCCGGTGAAGATCAGCTTGTCGATGGGCGCGTCAATCAAAGCAGCGCCGGCTGGCCCCTCACCGATGACCACCTGCATGAGATCGGGATTCAAGCCTGCCGCTAGAAGCAGCCGCTGCAGCTCCAGTCGCGATCAATGGTGTGAATTCCGAGGGCTTCAGAACAACGGCGTTGCCTGTAACCAATGCCGCGAGCGTTTCAGTGGCCGCTATGGAGAATGGATAGTTCCAGGGCGAGACAATGCCGATAACACCAAAGGGTTCGCGCAATAATTTGCCGCGCTTGGTCTTCATGGCCAGGTTACGGTGCGGCAGTGGTTCCTCGCGCAGGAAATCGTGCGCGTTGCGAATGCAGAAATCTGTTGCATCCAGAATGACCAGAACTTCGGTGGTCAGTGCTTCGACCGCGGGCTTACCGGCTTCGCGACAGATCAGTTCGGCAACCTGGTCGCGCTGTTCGCTGAGGAGCCGCTGGAATCGCCGCAGCATCTCAATTCGCTCCCGCACCGGGGTGGCCTGCCAGGCGGGCTGAGCTTGTTTTGCGCGGAGAACGGCATCCCGCACCTCGCTGGGGCTGGCGCATGCCAACTCAGCCAGCACTTCTCCGCTCGCGGGATTCGTGCTGACGATGGTGCTGGTTCCTGCGACGCTTGCTTCAGTTGCCATTGGTTAGTTCGCTTTCCTGGATCACCGTGTGGAGCACGCCTTCAGGCTGCGGAAAAGCTGGGGGTGAACGCTCTTAGTGGGAGCCCCCTGCTTCAGCAGGGGGTGCTGGACTTCAGCCCAGCAGAAAAGCGTTCATCTCAAAATGGGCTTTAGCCCTGGGTTTCCGATGTCCGGCGCTAAAGCGCGCGATCAAAGCTTACTTCTTTCCGGAGCGCCGAAGCGCTCCTTCCCCGCATAAATGCGGGGGCTCCCACCAATACTAAAAGTACATTCCGCCAGTTACGCTCTTATTCAAGACGCTTCTTCAGAGCTTGCTAGCTGCTGATACCGGACCAGTTAAATAATCCCCTGAAGCCGGATCATTCACGAATATAGAGGTGTCATCCTGAGCGAGCGCAGCGAGTCGAAGGACCCCTATGCCTGCAAGAAATCACAGTGTGGACGCGTGGCGCAGCAACAAGTTTGAGGGTGTCGGCGACAAAAGGGTTCCTCCGACTCCTCGCTGCGCTCGTCGCTCAGGATGACAGACAAAAAGAATGTACGCTCATGCACAATCCCTACTGCGGTGCGCCGTCCGCGCCAACCAACTCCGCATCAACTCTAATATTCCACGCTCACCAGATACAGCCCGCAGGCAGCAGCGGTCGGCCCGGCAGCGCTTCGATTGCGAGCGGCAAGGATCTCCGCCACATCCTCAATCTCTCAACCCGCCTTTTCCAACCTGCAAAAATGTGCCCATGAGATTCCTCACCATGTGGTGCAGGAATCCATCTCCGCGCACAGTGTAAACCAGTTCTTCCTCTGTTCTCGCCCACAGTGAGGAGTGAATCGTACGAACATTCGTCGTGATCCCAGAATGGGAAGACCCGGCTTCATCGCCACCTTCAGCGATCCGTGCACTGCGCTCCGGATCGGACGCCGCAAACGACGTGAAGTTGTGCTTGCCGACGACATACTCCGACGCGTGAATCAATGCTTCTTCATTCATGGGATAGGGATCATGAAAAACGTATCTCGCCAGGAACGGCGGACATATGTCTTTGCGATAAATGCGATAGCGATAAGTTTTTGCCTTGGCGGAGTGGCGCGCGTGAAAGTCATCACGAACCGCTTCCACCCGATTTACTCGCACCGACGGAGGAAGAACATCGTTCAACGCAACGACCAGGTTTCGCTCTGGAATAGGACTGTCGAGCCTCACCGAGGCGACCTGTGCCAGCGCATGGACACCAGCGTCGGTGCGCCCCGACCCTTGCGGCAACACGTCTTCGCCGGTCAGCCGCTTTAGGCATTCCGCCAGGGTGCCTTGCACGGTCCGCAGTCCCGGCTGGACCTGCCATCCGTGAAACTCCGATCCGTCATAGGCGAGCGTGATTTTGAGATTGCGGCTCACTGCATTCATGCAGATTACGCAGTCTTCGGCGCGAATGTAGCGTTATGTTAAGCAGCGTAAAGCTATGCAAAGCATGCCCGAATGACTGCATTGTGCAGCTATACTATGACACTTCCTGCTGTTTACGAGGCGGGCAACAGTCGTTCTTGCCTCTGCGGCGTCATCTAAGAACGATTCCTGGCGATCTCTCCCGTTCAGAGATAGCGCCCCAGGAAAGATGCTAAATGCGAAATCCAACTCTTAATGTCATTCTTGGAGACAAAGGAATGTCAGGTATTAAGTTAGCCAAGCCACTTCACTCGATCTTACTGTTCATACTTCTGCTGGGGATGTTGACTGCCGCAGGCTTTGCCCAAGACTCGCAAGCCCAGTCTAACAATCCGCCGTTGACCCCGCTGCCACAGGCGCCGCAGCCGCAGCGTAATGCTCATCTCTATTCCGATCAGGACTATAGCCGGGGCAAGAAGCAATGGCCCAATCCTTTCGTGGTTTACACAGTCCGCGAGGTTGCGCCCCTGAACGTGACCAACTCCCCCCGCATCGACCAGTTACTTACTGACGGCAAGATGTACTTGTCGCTGAACGATGCCGTGGCCATGGCGCTGGAGAACAATCTTGACATCGGCATTCAACGCTACAACCTGTCAATTGCCGATACTGACATTCTGCGGACGAGCTCAGGGGCAGTTGCGCTCGGCGTAAATGCCGGTCTGCTGCAGGGCACTCCCGGCGGGACTACGGGTACCACCTCGGCCGGTGGTACTGGAACTTCCACTACGGGTTCCACGGGCGGTGGCGCCGGTGGCACGACCATTGGAGTTGGCGGGGCTGGCGCTGGAGTGGGAGGCATCGTCGCATCGACGCAGGGCGAAGGTCCCCCGATCGACAACTTTGACCCGGTGATTACCGGAACGGTCGCGATTGAGCACGCCACCACGCCCGAGTCGGACATCGTGTTCACCGGCACTCCGACCCTCAATCAAAACACCACGACGGCCAACTTCCTCTACACCCAGGGATTTTCTACGGGCACCCTGATGACCGTGGGCTTCAACAATACGCGGGTCGCTTCCAATGCGCTCTTCAACACCCTGAATCCCAACCTGACGCCGAACTTCCGTTTCGAACTCCGCCAGCACCTGCTTTCGGGATTCGGCTTCGATCCCAACCTGCGATGGATCCGCATTGCCAGAAACAACAGGGAAATCGAAGATGTCACCTTTCGGCTGCAGATCATCCAAACGGTTTCGCAGATCGAAAACATTTACTGGGACCTGGTGAACGCATACTCCAGCGTAACCGTGCAGCAGCGCGCCCTGGATCTCGCTAACAAGACGCTCTCCGACGATCAGAAGCAGGTGCAGGCAGGGACGCTGGCTCCGCTAGTCGCGGTGCAGGCGCAAAGCGCCGTGGCGACTGCGCAACAGAACATTGTTGCGGCGCAAGTAAATCTTCAGCTTGAGCAATTGCTGATGAAGAACGCCATCACCCGCAACATGGCCGATCCAATCCTGGCAGTGGCTCCGGTAATTCCCACCGATACCCTCGACATCAAGGAACAGTACCAGACTCCTCCCGTTGAGGACCTGATCAATGAGGCCCTGCAGGAACGCCCAGAAATCGCGACCGCGCGCCTGACTTTGACCAACAACGAAATCTCGCGCAAGTCGATTCGCAACCAGATGCTTCCGACGGTTGATTTGTATGCTTTCTATGGAGCTTCCGCGCTGGGAGGTCCGCCTAATCCCTTGTGTACGGATCCCACTCGTTGCACCGACGTCGGATTTCCCAGTGGCTACGCCGGGGCCTTCGGCAATCTGTTCAACAGCAGCGCTCCCGACAAAGGGGTGGGCGTGAACATCAACATCCCGCTGCGCAACCGCCAGAATCAGGCCGACCAGGTGCGGTCAGTGCTGGAATATCGGCAGGCGCAGATGAGTTTGCAGCAAACCGAGAACACCATCCGGCTGCAAGTGCGGCAGGCCCAGTTCACCTTGCAGCAGAATTATGTGGCCCTCCAAGCTGCGATTTCGGCCCGGGATTATGCCGCGCAAAATCTGGATGCCGAACAGAAGAAGCTGCGCATGGGCGCTTCCACCACCACCCTGGTGTTGCAGGCTTCCAGTGCCATGACGCAGGCTGAGTCCAATGTTCTCGTCGCTGCTACCAACTACGAGAAGTCGAAGGTGCAGCTTGATTTATCCACCGCCGATACTCTCGCCAGGCTTGGCATCGACGTGTCTGACGCGGAATCCGGCCAGGTGAAGCATGCTCCGAAAGTGAACGGCACTGTGCCTGCAAATACCAACGACCTGACGCAGCCCAACCTGAAACCTATCCCGGTTCCGGGACTGACGCCGGCGCCGCAGCCGGGTACGCCACCAACCCCGGACCAGACGCAGCCACCGCAGGCTCCTCAGCATTAGCGTTCTCCACCCGCTCCGCGGTGAAATTCGCGGGGCGGATGTTTTGACTGAACTTGGATGTTGGCAGCTATAAGCACGAAAATCGAGCACCGGAGGCGCGGCAACAGTCTAGCCCAGGACGGAGCGTAGCGGAGTCCTGGGTACGCAGAAAATGATGCCGAGTCCCGTCGGGACGGCAGACGTTCTCACGCAGAACTCTAGAAGGTTCGTACCCAACTTCACCGCCGGTCACTCTGTGCGAACTTGATTTTCCATTGCCGCCGAACGTAACATGGCGAACTCTGGAACTCGTCTGCCTTGGAGAAAGAAACCGCACGCCTCGAAGCCTTTAGCGATGGTGTCTTCGCCGTCGCCATCACCCTGCTGATTCTCGAAATCCGCGTTCCCCAACTGCAGATCGAAGGCAACCGTAATCTGCTCTTGTCGCTCGGCCGCCTCTGGCCCTCGTTTTTGGCCTTCGTTCTCAGCTTCTTTGTGGTGCTGCTCATCTGGATCAATCATCACGAATTGTTCCGCATGGTAAACCGGGTGGACCGGGCGCTGATGTTTGCCAATGGCTCGCTGCTGCTGATGGTGACTTTTATTCCGTTTTCCGCGGCGATGCTGGCCCGCTATTTTGGCACCCCGGCGGCCAACACAGCGGTCGCGTTTTATTGTGGAACGTTCCTGGTAACGAGCCTGTGTCACAACCTGCTGTTCGAGTCGGTGGCCCGCAACCGCAGACTGCTTCGCCATGACATCAGCGACCTGGCAATTTCGCGGATCCGTCGAACCTATCATCTGGGATTGGCCACCTATTCGATCTCTTTTCTGGTCGCGATTTTCAGCCCTATCGGTGGCCTGGTGATCTCCAGCGCCCTGTGGCTACTCTGGGCGACTCTGCGCTACGGTTCCGCTGGCGATGAAGTGTGAAGGCATTTCTGTAACCCGCACCGACAATCGTGTACAACAGTAATGCAGTTATCTCGACCTACTAAGAGAAGGAGCGCACGCGCCATGATTGAACGTCTGAAGGAGAGCTTTGGGGGAGTCCTGGGCTTCAAAGTTGTCGGCAAGCTGACTGCCGAGGACATCAAGCAGTTTGAGCCGCAAATCGCCATACTGATTGCCCAACGCAAGCACAAGCCCATCGGCATTCTCGCCGACCTTTCGCAGATGCAGGGCGCCGACTGGGGCGCGCGCTGGGAGGAGATGCGCTTTCTGCAGAAGCACACCGACCACATCGCCCGCATGGCGGTGGTGGGCGCCGATAAGTGGGAAGAGATTGTGGCGATCGTCACCGCAGGCGCAGCTATCCTTGAGGCCGAGACCCGCTACTTCGACGAATCCGAAATTCTGCACGCCTGGGAATGGGTCCGCACCGCGAAGCACGCCGAGGACATGCCCGTCCGCCAGATCTCGGCTGGCACAGGCATCTGGAAGGACTACCATCCGGAGTGGATGGACATCGGGACGTAACGATTGGGCAAGCGATGTGTACTTCACGCTGAAAGAACTGTCAGTGTCGCCGGGCATCTCGTCGTAGGTTCGTCCATCCAGCAGCCGCCCTGCGCGCTTCTTGCGAACACCGCCCCATTGTTGAAGAAGAACGGAACGCTGTGTTGCTGGCATTGGCTGCGGATAGACGTCACCCATTCCCGCAACATGGGCCTAGCTCCGAATCCGCTTTCTCCGCCGACAATTACCCAGTCGATATTAGACAGATCGATGATTCCCAAGTCTTCTAGCAACGGTTCGATAGACAGGAATTTCACTGCTGCTGGTGCTGAGCCCAGATGCTCGATCCTAGGCAGGCCATGCTTCCTATCCTCGACGCTCACCCCCCACCAATGTGCGGCTTCGCCGCCGCAAATCTCAGGCGCGTCTTGACAGATCGCGCATACGCCGGGAACGCTTCGTAAGCACCTGAAAGGTGTGCCAATCTGCCTGGACCATTACATCTACAACAGAAGCAATGTAGTCATCCGGAACGGCTTCATGAAACAAGTCGCTCATTGAATTGACGAACACTGGTGACCGCCATTTCAAGGGCTCTTGAGTTTCTCCGGCACGAGCCGAATATCAAACCTTGTTCGTAAGGGTGGCCTTTGACGCCGCGGAATCGTTCAGCAAACACAGCGGCGTAGCAGTGAGCGCAGCCCGGACTGATCTTAGTGCAGCCGCGAACCGGGTTCCATGTTGCATCTGTCCATTCGATCTTCGATCCCAATGACATCGATTCCCCTAGAACCAAACGAGGTTTGATCAGTTGAATATTTCAGAACATCATCCCAGAACTCGATATGCCAGCGCGCTGCGAGAGAACAGTGCCAAATGATACAGGGGAAGATTGTTGTCATCGGAGCGGACTTCTTTCATTTTAAAGGGCAGTGGGAGGTATCCGAGAGACTGCATTTGCGCAGCGAACTGTTGGGAAGAACGTGGGAAACGGAATCCTGTTGTTACGGCCTCGACCCAAGCCACGCCATCTATCGGTGCCGAGAAACTCGTCGACTTTGCGCGAATCTTCGCTCACATATCTGGAGGAGTTTCTGTTGGCGTCCATGTGAAGAGCAAGAAGACACAGAAGTCCAGAAACCCAGCGGACATCTTTCGGAGTGTGTCGAACTTTATCCCTAAATCGAAAGGATCCACGAAACAGAGACCCCACGGTATTGTCTTTAGAGCCGAGAGGAATCTCACGGCAAATGCGATCGACCTGTTCGTTGAAGTCCCCGGGATGCACGTCACATCCGCAGCAGGAGAGAACTCCTTAGCACGACTTGCAGGCCCTAAAGTGTTCGTCCTTCTCGCAAAAGATGTATTGTCAAAGCGGATCGGCGACTGTAAGGAAGCAGTGGAGCCACGAGAATCTTGCTCCGTGTTTGAACCGGTTGTATCCGCTCCCGCATACAAATCGATGTACACTCTGCGTCCCATTTAGAACTTCATGCCCGTCGAAAACAACGAATCGTAAAGCCTCTACAAGTCGAAACTTCGTTTCAGACCAAGACCCAACCTCCGGACAAGGCAGTCCGTCGTCGTAACCAAGTTGCTGTTCATCCGTCATCGATGTATGTCGAGTTCTTCTTAACTCTACGTCGCTTGAGGGGCGAATATAAAGCGAAAAATGCGCAGGTATCGCGAAATCAACCTCCTGGCTTCGCAAGACAAACCCCCTTCCCGCGCTTATCATTAAGAGCTTGGCCTGCGCCCGCCGCATCCTGCCGGAGCGCACGGCATCTACTTAGACTGCACCCATTCACCACCCTGAGAGGACGCACTTATGGCTACCACAACGACTCCCGCCCGGGAAGGCACTCGCATTTCCGCTACCATCAATAACGCCCAGATTCCCGACACCTTCAAGAACGAACCGTCGGTCGATTTCAGCAATCCCGAGAACGCGCGCCGCATGCGCGCCGCTATCGAGAAGGTCCGCAACGAACTGGGCCGCGAGTACGACCTGGTCATCGGCGGCCGCCACCTGAAGACCGCGGAAAAGACGCAATTCGCTC
Source organism: uncultured Acidobacteriaceae bacterium (assembly GCA_963709045.1). Classification (GTDB taxonomy): domain Bacteria; phylum Acidobacteriota; class Terriglobia; order Terriglobales; family Acidobacteriaceae; genus Bog-257. Next base: position 1,027,387 of record CAVPUX010000002.1, read on the forward strand.
AACCCCGCCAAGCCGTCGGAAATTGTCGGCATTCACCAGGCGGCGGGCGCCAGCGAAGTCGAGCCCGCGATGCAGGCGGCGCTGAAGGCGTTCGAGACCTGGAAGTACTCCTCCATCGAGGAGCGCACCAACCTGCTGTTCCGGGTGAGCGCGTTGCTGCGCGAGCGCAAGTTTGAGCTGATGGCATGGATGATCTTCGAGGTCGGCAAGAACTGGCCTGAGGCCGATGGCGACATCGCCGAACTGATTGACTTCTGCGACTTCTACGCCCTGGAAGCGTTGCGCCTGTCCAAGGCCGAGCCGCCGGTGCAGTTGCCGGGCGAGCGCGACTATCTACGCTACATCCCGCTGGGCGTGGGCGCGGTGATTCCGCCGTGGAACTTTCCCGGCGCCATCATGGGCGGCATGACGCTGGCTTCCGTCGTGAGCGGCAACACGGTCATCCTGAAGCCCTCGGGCGACTCGCCAACCATCGCCGCGAAATTTTTCGAGATCCTTGAAGAAGCCGGCTTGCCGGACGGCGTGGTCAACTTCTGCCCCGGCCATGGCAACAGCTTCGGCAATGCCGTCGTCGAGCATCCCAAGACGCGCTACATCGCGTTCACTGGATCGAAGGAAGTGGGGTTGCACATCAACCAGCGCGCCGCAGTGCAGCAGCCCGGCCAGATCTGGATCAAGCGCACCATCCTGGAGATGGGCGGCAAGGACTCCATCGTGGTGGACACCGATGCCGATCTCGATTCCGCAGTCGAAGGCGTCGCATCGGCGGCGTTCGGATTCAGCGGCCAGAAGTGCTCGGCGTGCTCGCGGGCGATCGTCGATGAGCGCATCTACGACAAGTTTTTGCAGCGCCTGAAGGAACGCGTGGAGAAGATCACGGTCGGCGACCCCACGCAGAATCCGGCGATGGGCCCGGTGGTCAACGAGAAATCGATGCAGTCGATTCTGGGGTACATCCAGAAGGGGATGGCCGAAGGTGGTCGCCTGATTACCGGCGGCGCACGCGCTACCGAAGCCGGCGATGGTTTCTTCATCCAGCCCACCGTGATTGCCGATGTCGATCCGATGGCCACGATTTCGCAGCAGGAAATTTTTGGACCGGTGCTGGCGGTGATCAAGTCGCGCGGCTTCGAACATGGCCTTGAAATCGCCAACAACACCGAGTTCGGCCTGACCGGCGCGGTCTATACCACGTCGGAAGACAAGATCGAGGCGGCCAAGGAGCAGTTCCACGTCGGCAACCTGTACATCAATCGCAAATGCTCGGGAGCGATGGTGGGCGCGCATCCGTTCGGCGGCTTCAACATGTCGGGTACCGACTCGAAGGCCGGAGGGCCGGACTACCTGCTGCTGTTCACGCAGGCCAAGTCGATTGGGGAGAAGATCAGGAGATAGGGGATAGTGATTAGCGGATAGTGGTTAGTGGCCGGGGAGAAATCTCCGGCCATTTTGTTTTAGCTGACGGCTGACTCTTCATTGAGTTTGTCATCCTGAGCGAGCGCAGCGAGTTGAAGGACCCCTATAGCGACAACAAATCACAAGTTGGGCGGCAGAGTGTCTGGACTCCTGGCTGCCAAAGGGTTCCTTCGACTCCTCGCTACGCTCGTCGCTCAGGATGACAATCAATAAAGAACGTTTTCTTGACCGCTCGAGCAGCGAGTGCAGCCCGAACTTGATGGACCATCTTTGGCTGGCGGCTGATAGCTGACAGCCGACAGCTAGTTCATTTCGGTCGAATGCCGATCACGGCCATCATGCGTCCGGTGTTGCCGGACTCGGCGCGGTGCGAGAAGAAGCGCGTGGTGTCGCACGCGGTGCAACCATCGACGACGCTGATGTTTCGGTTACGCAATCCTGCGGCCTTTAGCTGACGGCGGTTGGCCTCGACCAAGTCCAGATGTAGTCTCAGGTCCAAGTTCGCTGTGGCCGGGCGCTCGCGCGGTCAGGAACAACATCGGATAGCGAACGTGAATGGCGTTAGCGTCGAATACCTCTTCGAAGAGTTCGCTGCTGTAAGGGAATTGCGAGTCGAATTCCGCGCGCACCTCGGGACCAACCTGATAACAGCAGCGCCGGATCGAAGGCCCGATGGCAGCGCGTAGATTACGCGGCAGGCTGCCAAACTGCCGTCGCATTTCGCCCACGCCCTTCTCCACGATGCGGGCCACGGTACCGCGCCATCCCGCATGAAACGCGCCTACCACTCGCCGCTTCAGATCGGCCACCAGCACGGGAACGCAATCGGCAGTCTTGACGGCCAGCAGCAACTCAGGAGTGTTCGTGATGATACCGTCGCCGGCGAGCGGATCTTGCGGCGATGCGCTCACCCGATAAATGAGCGCCGAGTGGATCTGCTTCAGTTGGGCCAGCGGCCACATTGTGCCGGAGTCCTCGTTCGTCGCGCCCAGCGCTTCGAGCAAGAGCTCGCGGTTACGCACGACATTCTCCCTGGTGTCCGCCGGGGTGACGCCAAGATTCAAGTCGTGTCCGCAGTAACAAGTCGAGACTCCGCCCGGCCGTGTGCTGAATCCGTGCACCAGCCACGGTAAGTTCGGCAAGCTTGGGGCGCGCAAGATTTCGAGGGCGTTGCTGGTTGTAGCCGTGGGCTGGCCTGGCGGAAATTTCTCTCCTGTGGAAGGGCGATTGGGTTCGGGGGCGGCAGGCACTGCTTCATTCTAATGGAATACCGCCGCCGAAAATCTGCCTCTCCCGCTGTCCGGAATACAATCACAGCGGCGATGCTGCTCTACTACATCACCGATCGCAAAAGCCTGGCAGGAACGGCCGCGCAGCAGCGCCACGAGTTGCTCGTCAAGATTGGCGAGGCGGCGCGCGCCGGGATTGACTACATTCAGCTCCGCGAAAAAGATTTGGCCGCTCGCAATCTGGAACGGCTGGCACGCGAGGCGGTGCGAGTAGTTCGAGATCATTCTGCGACCGCAAAGCTACTCATCAACGGGCGCGCCGACGTTGCGCTGGCGTCGGGAGCCGATGGTGTGCATCTTCCCGCGGGCGAGCTGGCGGCGTCAGAGGTTCGAGCGCTGTGGATGCAAGCGAGCGGTCGAGATCCGATCATTGCGGTCTCGGCCCATACGATCGAGGAGGTGCGGGCCGCCGAGACTGAGGGAGCAAATTTTGCGGTGCTGGCGCCGATATTCGAGAAAGCGAACAGCAATGTCCACGGAATCGGTGTAGACGTGCTGCGCGTCGCGTGTGCCGGATCGACGCCACTCGACAATCCGGAACAACGGCGCTTTGCAGTATTCGCTCTGGGGGGCATTACTCTATCGAACGCCGGGGATTGTCTTGCTGCTGGCGCGGGCGGGATCGCGGGGATTCGCTTGTTCCAGAATGGCGATGTCGCGAAAACGGTTCGCCGCTTGCGAGAGCTGGAAGCATCCCAATCCAAAAACAAATTGACCACGGATCGACCCGGATGAACAGGGATTGATAGAAGAGATGTGATGTAGTCCAACTGCACGCAGCCATGCCACTAAACATGGCAAACAGGAATCACGAGTAACCTCTTACCCAAAAGAACATCCGTGAAAATCCGTGTCGATCCGTGGTCAAACGTTTTTCGCCGGACTGGGCGTCCGCGCAAAAGATCCGCTGAACTCGGCTACGCGCGTTCCGCCTCGCGCGCCAGCGACTTCAGCACCATATTGATCAGCGAGAGCACAATGGCTCCCCAAAACGCCGCCCAGAAGCCGCGGACCACGAAATCGGGCGACAGCAGCGTCGAGGCAAACATCAGCATCAGGGCATTGATGACCCACCAGAAGATTCCCAAGGTCACCAGCGTTAGCGGCAGCGTAATGAGCTTCAGCAAGAGCCCAAGCGTGGCATTCACCAGCCCGATCACCAGCGCGGCGATCAGTGCCGCCTTAAATCCTTGCACGTAAAAGCCAGGCACCACCTTCGACACGATCAGCAGGCTAATCGCACTCAGCAGCCAGTTCAGCAACAAACGCATTTCGTTCCTTTCACGGCCCAGTTCAGGAGATCGTCTTCTTCTCAAGCATCATGCTAACCGCCTTCGCGGCGCGGCGCTCGCGCGTCTCCTCCTGCTTTGCGCCGCTAATCCACTGCGCGAATTCCTTGCGATGGGTGTAGGCCAGCTTGTCCCACAGCGCCTTGGCGTCTTTGCTGTGGCGAAACGCCTTGGCCAGTTCCGCGGGAGGGTCTATCGCCCACTCTTCAGTATCGCGGTCCATGACGACGGCTACCGTGTCGCCGGGTTTCGCCTTAGCGCCAGCCTGCAGTTGCTTGTTGAAGGTCAGCAGGTGACGTCCGTCCATGGGCTGGATGTTTGTGCGGAAAGGAAAGCCGTTGATCGTGCCTTTGACGCGAACGCGTCCGCGCGTTCCCCAAACTTTGGACACATCAAACGGAAGCTCCAGGAAGCACCACGCGTTGTTCGGCCCTGCGGGGTGGGCTTTTGCTTTGAACTTTTTCGGCATCGCTGTCTCGTTAACAAGTTTACGTGGAGGAAAATGCGCGGGGAATTATACCGCGCGGGTAAATCGGTTGGCCTCCGGCCGCCCCGAGCTTGGTGCGATAAGCTAATTGCAGAGGTTGTCGACCATGCCCGACGCCATTGCGCAATTTGCCAAAGCCAAGTACCTGAACCTGGAAACCTTTCGCAAGACCGGCGTAGGCGTGCGTACTCCTGTGTGGTTTGCGCAGGATCCCGGGACGCCGTCGCCCACCGATTTTTCGCCGACGGCGAGAACTGTCTTCTACGTTTATTCAGCGCCAGATTCCGGCAAGATCAAACGGATTCGCAATAATCCCAGAGTCCGGGTCGCGCCTTGTAACTTTCGCGGAGATCTGCGGGGCGCGTGGGTGGATGCACACACCCGCATCTGCGAGGGTGCAGAAGTCGAGCATGGGCAAGACCTGCTACGTCGTAAGTATGGTTGGATGAAGATTACCGGCGACTTCTTCAGCCGCCTGCGAGGCAGGACGCAAGCCATGATCGCGATTCACATCGATTGACATCGCGGGCAACATCGCGGGAACCTCGAGATTTTCAGATTCCGCTCGACCGTCCGCGATGCCCGCCTTGACGCGCCGCGGGACTGAGTCAAGGGACCCTAACTGAAAGGATTCTTTCTTGCGTAGGGGTCCTTCGACTCCGCGCCCGCCCGACCCGCAAAACCAGCGGGTCGGAAACTCTTTTGCGGGCGCTTCGCTCAGGATGACGGCTTGAAGGTCACGAATCACAGCGAGCGCAGGAAGTTGAGCAGGTCCTGCTGGTCACTCGGCGACAGCCGGTTGTAGCCGTTGACTACCCCATTCGCTTCCGAACTGGGGTACTGACGGTTCCCATAGCTGAAGTGGTCTTCGATTGCCTGCACCAAGTCGCTGGTGCGGCCATCGTGCAGAAAGAAGATTCTCTGGCCTAGTCCCCACAACGGTGCAGTGCGGAACTGATCGCCTGCCGCCGCCCCCTGGCTTACGTTGTCGGCGAGGTTTGGACCCATGTGGTGCAAGAGAATATCGGAATAGAGGTTCGCCGGGATATTGCTCAGCGCCGCCACAGAAGACTGCCCCGTCGTGAGAGAAGCCGTGTGGCACAATGCGCAACCTATCTGTGTGAAAAGCTGGCTTCCATGTTGAGTGGACGACGTGCCTTGGCCCGGCTGTGGTTGATCGAGAAACTGCATGAACATGGTAAAGCGAATGACGTCGCTGGGTTGCTGTGGGCCATCCAAATCGAAGTTCGTGCTGTCCTCGGGGGTAGCGTTGAACTGGCAACCTACTGTCTGGTCGCGCTCCGTGTTGAACAACTCGTTGGTGACTCCAACCTCGACGTTGTAGGCCTCGCCTGAAAAGATAGCGAGCGATTTGTTCTGCGCCTTCCAGCCGAAGCGCGTAATGGTGCCGTCGTTGCCACTGGTATTGGGCGCGCCACCGATACCCAGGTTATGTTTCTGGCTGAGGTTGGAGTTCATGTTGGCAAGGATGGTGGCATCGGAGATCGCTTCGATAAGGCCGCCACCAAACACCGGTGTCGGGATGCGGAAGATCAGGTCGCCTTCCTGAGCGGCTGTCCGGAAATTGTCTTGCTGAATATTGCAGCCCGGCGCATCCGTGCGACCCGTAATGGTGAATAGCGCGTGAACGCCGCCATCCACATGCCTTAAGTCGAGCGTGTAGGGAAAGCGCGCTTCCCGTACAGGACCGTTAGCCGTGATGAAAGATGGCACCTGGTTGGTCGCGCCTTGATCGGTAGCCGCCGCCACCTGCGGATTAACGGACGGGCTGGTTCCTCCGGTGGAAGGTTGGGCATGGCACTGCGCGCATCCCTCCGCGTTGAACCGGGGCCCCAAACCGGTGCCGGTATTGGCGATGGTTCCAGAGACTGAGTCGATCGCGTTGAAATTGGTGAGGCCGGCATTGAAGAAGTTCAGTTGATTGGCGGTTAAGCCGGCGATCGGAGAACCGGCTCCAGGTGCACCGCCGCGCACACCGGGATCGTGTGCGCCGGACGCGCCTTGCATCCCGGCCACCATGGTAAAGATGATTACCGGTAGGGCCATGGCCGTGATCAGCCGATGGGATCGCACCGATTTTGCGTTTGCGTGGGGAACTGCTTGGGCCTTCCGAAACATGAATTCCTCCTGGGACTCGCGAGGAGTCGTGTTGTCGCCGAAGATACAGGCGAACGTTAACTGGGACTGCCGTTTTTATTCAGGCGAAACTCGATCGGACGAAGAAGGGCACAGACCAAGTGTGCAGACAAAGAAGCGTGACGCAGGCAGGGAAATCCGAAGCCGCGAGCCAGCGGTTTAAGCCTGAAGCCTCCCAAACACACCTTCACTGTGGGTCAGAATCGTGAAACGCTGACCGGCACCTGTGTCTAGCTAGCTTGCAGTTCTGGTGCATCGAACTTGCACCAGTTCATTTGTGTGGCGAGTTGTCACAAGATGCAACAGTTTGAAGACATAGTCAACGGAAACCGGTTAGCGGAATCAGCTATCGCTTAGCAAATCTCGCTGCCGGCTGCGATAGTCATTAGGACTAGAACCAAACTTGTTGCGGAAGGCACGCACGAAACTAGGCGCATGACGATAGCCGACAGAATAGGAAACTTCTTTGATTGGCATTTCCGTGGACTGCAGTAACTCGGCCGATATCTGCAGGCGGCAGTTCGAAAGAAAGGTCTGCAGGGTGAATCCCGTTGCGGCCTTAAACAAGTGAGAGAGCCGCGAGCCGCTAAGGTTCACCATCGCCGCCAGGTCCTGAATAGTCACGGAAGGGTCTGCTTTTATGGCTTCCATGACCTTTCGAACCCTATGATCAGCCGGTAGATGTTGGTATTGACGCGCCCCTTTTCGATCAGAAAACTTCTCTCTTTCAGGCATGAAGGCTCCCTGGCGACGGGTGGGCAAGGAGTATGGACAGAAAGAGTGCTAGTCGCCCGGGCGGACAGCAGATGTTTCGCTGTAATCACCCCGGCCAGAGAGCTGACACATTGTCACGAAATTGTAAGAATGCAGTTTAACCCACGGCTCAAGTGGGAGTTCCTACCGGCGCGAAGAAAAAGCGGAACGCACGATAGAATCTACCCACACGTAAGGAGATCAACGATGGATGCGATGAATCCGCAGCACTCAGCGACTGGAATGCCTATCGCCGAGATGAAAACCTTCATACGGAATCATTTCGACCAATTTGTTAACCGCCAGAATCTCGACATCGCAGATGTAAATTTCGCCAGCGACTTCGTCGATCATGGAGCGGATGTGCCGCCCGGCACCCCGCCTGGGCCTGCGGGGGCGAAACAGTACGTGGGAAATGCTCTGAAGAGGTTTCCGGACATGAAGGTCACTATCGACGATATTATTGCCGAAGATGACAAAGTCGTGGTGAGAAATACCTGGCGGGCCACCGATCCGGAGACAGGAAATAAGTTGCAGTTCGGAGGCATCGTCATTTGGCGTATCGCCGGCGGGAAAATCGCAGAGCGCTGGGCCTATCTGGGGATTGCCAAAGTCGTATAGGCGAGGCGACAAGACCTGCGAAGCCATCCGACAAAGCATGAAGCGCACTCCGACATTGACCGCTGTTCCGGGCTGGGGCTTGTGTGCCGCCGGAGCTACTGCGGTCGTCGCCACGGTTGTGGGAATTCGCCAGCCAACCACCCACGCATGGCTGGCGGTCTGGCTGGCTGAAGCGCTGGTTGGCTTCAGCATTGCGCTGTTCAGCATGCAGAGAAAGGCTTCCCGGCTGGGAACCGAAGCTCTGTCTGCAGCCGGACGGCGTCTCTTGATGGGACTGCTCCCGGCCCTGGCTGCCGGAGGTCTGCTCACTGCGGCAATTGTGTGGGACGGGTCCACGCGCTTGATTCCCGGCGTATGGTTGTTGCTCTACGGAATTGGCGTAGTACAGGCCGGCGCATTTTCCGCGCGCGTGGTTCCGGCGATGGGCATCGTGTTTGTGATGCTGGGCGCCGTGGCCCTCCCCATGCCCTGGCTGTGGGCCAATGTCATGCTGGCTACTGGATTTGGACTAACGCACATCGGGTTCGGTGCGCTTATCGCCAGAAGGCACGGCGGCTAGACGCACAATCAGCCACAGGCTCGCCGGAAAGGAAAGTAACTCCTCGTCGTATAATGTTGGAATGCTTTCGGGTTGCGTCTTATCACCCGAACTCAGCGATCCCGAAGTATGCCTGAACACATCAAAAAGAAGTTGTCGGAAGAGATTGCAGTTCTGGAGCACGAGCTCACTCACGAGCTGCCCAAAGAGCTGAAGAAAGCCGTTGCCATGGGCGATCTCAGCGAGAACGCCGAGTACCACATGGCCAAACAGCGGCAGGAATTTGTCCGCGCCCGTCTGGGTCAGCTCAAGCAGCGGATGGCTGACCTCTCGATGATCAACATGGCGAACATTCCCCGCGACCGCGCCGCTATCGGCTCGACCGTGGTGGTTTATGATTCCACCAAAGAGGAAAAGATTGAATACAAGCTGGTCACCAGCGAAGAATCGGACGTGACCAAGGGATTGATCTCCACTAGTTCCCCGATAGGTCGGGCCCTCATGGGGAAGAAGGTAGGAGATGTCAGCGAGGTAGTCACCCCTGCCGGTAAGCGCGAACTAGAGGTGCTAAAGCTAACGACCATTCACGACGAAGGATAATGGCTCGGAATGACGTGGACGAGCGCAGTCGGGCGTTCCAGCAAGTGGCTTCTGTACAAGATTGTCCACGGTCTTGCGCTCACCAAGATCTCGCCTAACGCGCTCACCTTTATTGGATTGCTGATCAACGTGGTAGCCGGAGTTCTGTTCGGCTATGCCCATGCCGAAAATCAGCGCCGCATGTTCCTCTACGCCGGACTGGTAATTATTGGCGCCGGCATTTTCGACATGGTGGACGGCCGTGTGGCCCGCGCCACAAATCAAGTCACGCAGTTCGGCGGCTTCTTCGATTCCATCATCGACCGCTACAGCGATGTGGCGTTGTTCTTTGGACTGCTGGTGTATTACGCACGCGCCAACCGCTTCTTCTACGTAGTGATGGCCGCCTTCGTCATGATCAGTTCGGTGATGGTGAGCTACGCCCGCGCGCGCGCCGAGTCGCTCATCCCCAGCTGCAAGGTCGGCTTCATGGAGCGGCCCGAGCGCATCGTGCTGATTATCATCGGCGCCCTGTTTAACCGCATGGGCCCGGTGCTGTGGGTGATTGCCGTGCTCAGCACGATTACGGTGATCCACCGCATCAGCCATACCTATCAGGTCCTGAAGGTGATTGAACCCCCGTCGCATCCTGTGCCACCCGATCCGCTGAAGTTTGAAGAGATCGTGGGCTAGAACCGGTTGCCGAAAGATCGCGTTGAAGGGGGCACCTTGAGGGCCTGTTCTAAGCCGCGAACAGGTTTTCAGCCACGGATATCGAGAAGCAGATTTCGGTGCACGTCCCAGAATACTTGCGTCTTTGTGATGTGCCATCAGCGAAACATGAACAGAAGCGACGCGATTTCATCGAGACGTGGCCAATGTCTTGGGCTGCCATTCTGGACTCACGCATACCTCCTTCAACCTCGCGAAGAGTGGCCAACAATAAATCGGCATTTTCTGGACCTGTTGCGTCTCTTCTCCTCCGGCCAACTTTTCCCACGGCTCGACCGAGAGGGTCTTATTCTTGACGTCGATGTGATAAATCGCGGTGTAAATAGCATTAGTGTCCGCTTTGTAATAGTAGTTACGGTCGTACGGTACCGTCTTCTTCGTAACTTTCCGCGTAGTGAGCGAAATGAAAAGGGTTCCGTCGTCACACGGACTCAAGTCGACTAAGCCTTTCGTAGGAGGCCATGACTTTGCCTCGTTCGAATCAAAATACTGCGGGCCGTCCCACAAGAGCTGGTCGATGGATGGTCCCATCAGCCAACGAGGCTTCGAGTTCGTATCCTTTGCTTGATCGCTGATGCACCGCATGACCGAGGCATGCGTGGTACAGGCGAAGCCGCCCGTTCCGAATACCCACAGGTAGTACGGATCGACGGCGATGCCGGTATAGGAGCCCCATGGGCTTGGCACATAGCACCTCTCGTTGCATCGGTCAACGTAAATTTCCGAGGAAGAGCGCAGCGCTCCGTAGAAGATGGAGTTGTAGTGGTTGGCACCTTGCAGGAGCAACTTCGGCATTGCGTCCTTATCAGGATCATCGGATAGGGTTGCTCGAGGCGTGACAGCGCGGATCTGAAACACGGGAGCCTTCGTAGCAGGAGCCCACCCTTGGCCAGGTATCTCCATATCCCCTTTTGCGCCACGTTTAAACAATTGCACATAGCCCGTGCTACCTTGTTCGTGTGCGCAGTAAACGAAATTCCCATTCGTGTCTTCGGGGCTGGGGAGTACACAAATGTCAGAGACTCCGGCAGCGGATCCGATGTAACTGTTAGTGTCAGGGACTGGCGTACGTTTCTTAGAGTCGATCCTTTCATGGCCGACCTGCGGTCCTCTGGTGTCCAAAAGCCAGAGGTGGTACTGCGCCGTGGGACTGGTCAAACCCTCGTTGGGAGGGGTTATCAAGAATCTCGAACAACTAGCCCAGAATGACCCACCCCATTTGGGTTGCTTCCCGGTGCCGGGCAATATGTCCCATGAATTCCTGGCGACAAACACTCCCCGTCTTCGCACCGCCGGTGTGAGCTTTTCCAGAATGGCCGACATGGTCTGGTTACAGTCTCTTACGTCGTCGAGACGCTTGCTGGCGTACACCTTCAGCTTCAGCAAGTGCTTTTCAATTTGCTTTCTGTCGTCGTCTCCGCCTTCGTAAGTCCACTTCTGTTTATTCGACGGGGCCACGTAGGCAAACGCTACTTCCATGTCAGCGCCATTGGCGAATGCAATCAGGCTTATGTAAGCGGTCAGCAAATCGGCCCATGCCTGGCAAAACATGCCGAGGATTTCAGGCCATTCGTCCTGGTCTTGCCTGTCCTCCTTCTGCAGCCAACTTGCCACTCCCCAATGTTGCAAGACCGTAGGCCCATCGATGATCTTGAAGTCTGCAATGGTTATCTTCTCCTTCTGGAGCGTTGCCTCGAAGTTTAGAGCGTCCTGGTGGTTAAAATACTTGGCAGCCATCGCAGCCTTCCAAGGCGCTAGATCTGTGGTTCCCCCGGTTGTAGTTTCTATGATTCCCGCAATGCTCTCAGTTACTAGCGGTAGAACTTGAAGACCATTGAACCACTTTAAAGCTTTCTTGGCCTCCTCAGCCTGATTCCTAATTCCTTTGGCCGCGAGCCTGATGGAGACGAGGTTAGCGTCAGCCTTTTCCCTGATCCCCTCAGCCTCGATGCTGAGCAGGAAGGTTTTGATCTTGTCCACATCAGACTCTTTTGCGGGCTGGAACATAGCAATGATCTGCCCGATGACGGAGAACAGCGCCCCAACAAGCATGCCGGCCGGGCCCCCGTGGCGGTAAAGGCGCCAATGATGGGAGCCACGGCTGCGCAGATGTTCATGATCTCGGCAGCACCGGTAATGTTATCGCCCTTCAGGAAGGCGTCTTTCGCTGCGATGATACCTTTTGAAACGTTGGGCAGATTCTTGGCCAGAGTGTCAACGGCTTTGTTCACGTCGACCTTCGGTTGTGGCTGGCTTAACTGCTCCTTAAGTACCGACAGTCCGGCCGAAAGCTGGGGATCGGAGATCGCGTTCTCCGCGATCATATCTTCTAAATACAGCTGAACATAAGTTAGTTTCTGTGCTGGCGTCATTTTATCCACATCGTTACCGTTGCTCATGACACATTCCTTTCACGATTTCTCATGCTCGGGGATTCTTCAGTCTTACGACCAGGCGCTCCAGATTTACGCAGTCCCTTCAGCGACACGCCTTGCGACTTATACCAGGTTTTCCTTTTTAGCTCTCCGCGACCCGACACTATATCCCTTTACGAATTCCAGCGCACAAATATGCTCTCTGGCCGGGCTCGTGGTGCGGGACACGGTCCGACCCGCGCGCGCGCCGAGTCGCTCATCCCCAGCTGCAAGGTCGGCTTCATGGAGCGGCCCGAGCGCATCGTGCTGATTATCATCGGCGCCCTGTTTAACCGCATGGGCCCGGTGCTGTGGGTGATTGCCGTGCTCAGCACGATTACGGTGATCCACCGCATCAGCCATACCTATCAGGTCCTGAAGGTGATTGAACCCCCATCCAATCCCGTGCCACCCGATCCGCTGAAGTTTGAAGAGATCGTGGGCTGAAGGCAATCTTTTCGCGAGATCGCTCTCAACATCGTGCTACTGATACTCCTGATCGGGAGCACTGGCAAAAAGTGTGACTTTGCCGCCTTTATCCAGCCCGTAGGTGATGAGCCTGGAATGGTCGCCTTTGCGGATTCGGTAAACCGATCCAACCCCGCTGCCGACAGGTCTGCGTATCACCAGAACGAGCGAATCTGCCGGCCACACGTCCTTCAACTCGGACTGCACATCCTTGGTTTCGTCGGGGGTCAGTTCGGCGGCGAGGTCCGCAGAAAGCTGACTGTGCACATCCTCCCCTGCTACCAACTGTGCCAGCAGCTTCTTCAAGCTCTCAGCAAGGGCAGGCTGATCGTCGGGTATCGCGGCCAGCTTGGGAGGCATCAATGCCGGATCGATAATTCCCGCCACTACGCGGGCAAACATTCTGGGGGCCCCGCCGGCAAGATTGGTCAGGACAGCGACGCTCAGGTTGTCGTCGGGGTAGCGCAGGATGAAGCAGGTGAAGCCCTGCCACGCGCCGCCATGTTGAGTTGTCTTGTGACCGTTCATGGAGTCCACGAACCAGCCGAAGCCGTAGTTTGCCCGGTTCAGCTTGCCGTCATTCAGCGGATACACCGTCCACATGCGATTCAGGCTCGGCTGCTTGAGCAACGTCGTCCCGTAGAGGGCTGCGTCCCACTTCGCAATATCCAGCACATTGAAGTAAAGCGTTCCGTCGGCCGTGGAGTCGAAGGTAGGAGAGACCCATTCCTGGTTCTTCAACTCCCTGCCATGAAGCTCATAGCCCGAAGCGCGATTGGGAATGATGTCGGTTTCACTGATCAGGCGCGTGGAGGTCATTCCCAGCGGCTTGAAGATTCGCTCCTGCAGGAAGTCGGCGTAAAACTTGCCCGTCACCTTGTGAATGATGATGCCGAGTAAAAGGTAATTGGTGTTGCGATAGTCCCACTGTTCGCCAACTTTGAAGTCGATCGGCAAAGCCTCAACCTTTTCGACGAGTTCGTCTTCTGTGAAGTCGAGGCGCAGATAAAACGGTCCCTTGGGACCGATACGGTCGGGACTCTCGTACTCCGCCAACCCGGAGGTGTGCGAGAGCAGGTTTTTGATGAGAATGGGCTTCCAACTCTCCGGCGCGTTGGGGAAGTACTTGACGATGCTGTCGTCGAGATTGATCTTGCCTTCTTCCACCAGCATCATGATGGCCGCGGAGACGAACTGCTTGCCCACGGAGCCGGATTCAAAAACTGTCTCCGGCTTCACCGGGACGGATAGCTCCACGTTCGACATGCCATAGCCCTTGGCGAGCAGCACCTGTCCACGGCTATAGACACCGACAGCGATACCGGGAATGTGCCGGTTCTTCATCTGCGAAATCACAAAGCTATCGATGGCTGAGATCTGGTCCGCACTCAATGCTGGAGGGGAGGTTTGGGCTCGCAGTGGCGCACATAAAGAAAGTGCAAGGCAAAGTGCAGCGACACGCAGCATCGAACCCTCCAGTAGATTGGTGAAGAAGCTTTGGTATTAGGTTAAGAGATTAACGTGGCTGGCAAGAGAGCGTTCCAACAGCCCATTGCAACACCAACCAGCAAGCAATGAATGTGACCGTGGTCACGGCTGGGGTGGTTGACACTCGCTGGCGCGTTAACTGGCGGGAACGCCGTCGTCACAAGCAATCATGACGGCGGAGACTACTTGTGTAATGGCGATGTTACGCCAGTGATCGTGGGCGTAATATCTATTTGCCGACAAATGAAAACCTTTCATAGTGCTCGCCAAGCGACCGAATTTGTTGCCGCCCGCATTGTTGAAGAAGCTCAGCGCGAGGCTGCTCCGCTTGCGCCCCGTCACTGGCGTTAACAGGCGTGGGTGTTGAAAAAGTCACTGTGATTAGTAGGCCGAAACCAGGCAAAAGCATGTTACAAGGAAGAAACTCTACCCATGCTTTGCTGGATTTCCATTTTCGGAGGCCTACTGATTATGATGGGACAACACGCCCGCTCAGAAGCATTGTTCTATTACTTCCGTCTGGAAGACCAGATTCCCGAAAACCACCTGCTGCGGCTTATCGATAAACACGTCAGCTTCAGTTTTGTGCGCGAGCAACTGCAGGATAGCTACAGCGATACGGGGCGACCATCCATCGATCCCGAGCTTCTGCTGCGCATTCTACTGATTGGTTATTTGTACGGGGTCACCAGCGAGCGCAAGCTAGTGGACGAGTTGCGCATGCATTTGGCGTGGCGCTGGTTCACCGGGCTGGGGTTCGATCAGGAGATTCCGCATCACTCCACCTTCTCCAAGAACCGGCACGGGCGGTTCCAGGAATCGAAGTTGTTCGAGCAGTTGTTTGAACAGATCGTGAAGCAGTGCATGGACGTGGGACTGGTGCGCGGGGACAACCTGTCGGTGGATGGAAGTTTCGTCGAGGCCAATGCGGCCAAGGAGAGCCGGATTCCGCGCGAACAGTTGGCCGAAGCAGCCCAAGTCAACCATACGCTGCGCCAGTATCTTTCTGAACTAGAAGAACAGAATCCGGTGGAAGAGCCAGTGCATGAACAAGAACAAGTATCGACCACCGATCCGGACTCGACCTACGCTACCAAGGGTGGCACCCCAGCCCGGCTGGGTTACTACGATAACTATCTGGTGGACAATGCCAGCTGCGTGATCGTAGGGGTGCAAGGGACTGCGGCCCGCATGAGCCAGGAGACAGTAGCCGCTCAAGACATGATCGCTCGCTTCGCTGAATGGCAAGGGTGCAAACCTGCAACGGTGGCCGCCGATGCCACCTACGGCAACGGCGAGTTCCTGCAGTGGTTAATGGAGCGGGACATCACACCGTACATGCGCACGCGCGACAGTGCGCTACGAAAGAAAAGTCCGCTCTATGGCCCCGAGCGATTTACTTATCTTCCCGCGAGCAACAGCTATCTCTGTCCGGCTGGGGAACAACTTAACTACGTTGGCCTGAACGTGCGGAACCGGGCGCACGCTTATATCGGCAGTGGCAAGCGTTGTGGGGCATGCTCGCAAAAAGCGCAATGCACCAGTGGACGGTACAAGTATCTCGCCATTCACATGCATGAACCCGCGCGACAACGCGCCCGGGAGCTAGCCGCGACACCCGCCTTCGCCCAGGCGCAACGGCAACGTAAGAAAGTAGAGGCGCTGTTTGCCGAACTGAAGAATCAGATCGGGTTGCGCCGGCTGCGATTACGCCGGATGAAGTTTGTTCGTGAGCAGTTCTTGCTTGCAGCAGCAGCCCAGAACATGAAGCGACTGGTGCGGTTCCTCAGCCAATCGCCAGGATCCATACGGGAAGCCACTGCTTAAGATGAGGAGAGGTGAACAGAGAGAAGGCTAGATAGCGGGCGCACTTGGAACAAAAGATCTTCCGTTAATGCAGTTTTTCAACAGCCACAGGCCATTACACAAGCATCCCGAAACGCGGAACGCCACCGTCGTTGCTGGTAATGTGTCAGCGCAGCTCGAAACTAACATCGAGCCGCGCTGACCACATTTCGCGGTTTCCGTGTCATCCGCAGCAGTACCGGTTTTATGCAGCGGCACGTTTCGCATGCGGCGTGCCGATGTAGGGGAACTCCTTCAGAGTGTCAGTGTGGGGTTTGAGGCCCGTGGGCGGACATTCATTTTTCGTCAGGAAGGCGAGGCGGTAATTGATCACGTCGTCGGTGAAGACGCGGCCGTTGGGATACGTCGCGGGCTTGGACGGATCGAAACTCAGCACGTCGGGAAGAGTGCGCTCCGTGTCGATCGCGGCAATCGCTTCCTCACGCGTGTAATTGCCGGTATGCCCCAGCAGATGCACGAATTGCTCGAGCCATCGCTGGCGGTCGTTGACGGGCTCGCTGGCGTTATATTCCAGTTTGGTGTCGTCGGTGTTGAAAAAGCTGCTAACGCTGGGATGGCCGGCACGATCGGCGTGGACCAGTTTGCCGTTCTCGCGCACGCTGCACCGCCCCCAGATGTGTATCTCCGGCCTGGGATTCAGTTCGCTCGTTGGCAGTTCGATCACGGTCGAAAACACGTTCGCTTCCGTATTCGAATCCACGCCGGTCCATGGAGACTTGCCGCCGAGGTGGGGCTCGGTGAAGTTGCGTTTGCCCCGGGTATCGAACAGGTTCTTGATCCCGTCGAAATCGAAAAAGAAAGCGTCGCTGCGGCTGCCGGCGAAAAAAGTGTAGGGGCCCGACTTGATGATATTTGGCTTAGCGCTAAAAGAGACGTCGGCATCGGCGACTATCTTCGTCCCTACCGCTTCGACCGATCGCGACTCCTGACCCTTCGCCACGAAGACGTTAACGGTCTGCCTGCCGTTCTGCGGCTTCGAGAAGACATAGCTGAACGCGATGTCCGTCAGATAATCGCCGTCGTTATCGATGTTGACGCGATAGATTGCGTCGGGATGGAGTGCGTCTGCATTGGGATTCGCATTGAGAATTATCACGGTTCGGTTGTTGTCAGTGGGCGATTGGAATGCGTAGAGGTCGCAGAGGTCGAGCCGCTGATCGCCCAACGGCGGGCCGAGACTGAGTCCGGTGAAATGGTTTGACATTACACTTTCTCCTTTTTTGTCTACATTTCCAGTTTGCGTCTCCTGGGCGAGAGATTATATATCGATCCGCCTCGGCTGATCGTTACCGCCCCTTTGGTACGGCGTCGCTGGAGAAATCAGGCCGCCACACACGTAACCTTAGGTTTCGCCTCGCAACGTGTACCAACGGCTCGCTATTTTGGTTTCTCTTCGGTTAGCCCCGGCTGCTTTCTTGGCAGGAGGCTTTGCGGTCGGTGGCTTCTTGGGCGGCGGCGCCTGCTCATCTTTGCTGCCGTCGTAAGCGGTGGAGCGAAAGCGCTCCAGTCCCGGATCCCAACTCCAGTAGCGGTATAGCGTCAAGCTGGTCTTGTTTTCCTTCAGCACTTCTTTTTCCAGGATGCGCGTTCCCGGTCCCACCTTCGCGTCCCCTTTCACAACGGTGAAGGTCGATTGCTGCGACTGCTCGGCTTTATCGGAGTCATTCTCCGGGACATCTGCCATCACGAGGTCATAGCGCTCCACAGTGTCGAGCACCGGAAGCAGCCGGTTGTGCAGCAACTTCAGGACCACGAAGTTTTCCTGCTGCGCGCTGCCGCTGTCGCGCGTGGTCTCGCGATGGACCACAACCTCCGAGATGCCAGGCTGCACCAGTTCGGCGAAGCTAACCTCGGGATGCTGCACCAGCGCGGACAGGCGCACGGTTTGCACATGCCGCCACTCGGACTTTTTTTCTTTCTCGAACACGATGAGATAAGTGGAATCGCACTCGGTGGAATTGGCCACGATTACTGCGTTGTCGGCCTCGGCACCCAGGCGGACCTGATGTTCATCCACGCGATCGAAGCTTACACACGGTGCGTCGGACCTGGCTGCCGGAGTGGAGAAATTCGGCACCATGATTTCCAACTCCGTGGCCAATTGACTGCGCTGCACCGCATTACCGCTGCGCAGAGTGCCGGCCACCGCGTCGGGTTCATGCGTCTGGAATCCCTTGTCCTTCTTGCCAAAGGGGAGCTCGGCGGACGACGCAGCCACGAAACAGATGAGAAGAACACACGTGCAGAATATTTTCATTGAATTAACACAAACCCAGTGTCGCCGCGCATGACTCGCGAAATAAGACACTGGGCAAACGCGCTGGCTGGAGATTTTATTTGCCAGCGGCTAAGAGCCAATTGCTAATTGCTGCCTCACTTCAGATGCACCGCCGCCTCGACTGGCTTCGGCCCCGTCGATCCCTGCTGGCGCGGCTTTGCAACCACCGCACCATACTTCGGTTTGATCTGGTGACACGATGGATCGCAGTAAACGCCTTGGTGCGTCTTGTCGGTCGCCGGGTCCGGCATAGGAGACGCGACAGCCGCATCGCGATCGGCTTCCAGTTCGCGCTCCACGTCCTCTATCAACTTGTGGTTGTCGTCAGCCGTAAGCCATTGCTTTACGTTGATCAGGTAATTCTCAAAGCGGGCGATGGGATCGCGCGCCCGCCAGTACTCGAAGAGCGTAGCCGGCACGTACTGCGCCGCGTCGTGGATAGCGTGTCCCTTCATGCGCATCATCTTGGCCTCGATGAGAGTCGGACCCTCGCCACGATGGGCGCGTTCGCACGCCTCGTAGGTCGCGTCGTACACCTGGCAGGGATCGGTGCCGTCCACAATCACTCCCGGAATCCCATACGCAATGGCGCGCTCCGCCAGGTCCTTCACGCAAAACTGCATGTCGCTGGGCGTGGAGTAGCCCCACAGGTTGTTCTCGACCACCAGGACCAAGCCCAACTTCTGCACGGCCGCTAAGTTCAGGCTCTCGTAGGTAACACCGGTCGATTGCCCACCATCGCCCACGTAGGTGAGGCCGGCGACATTCTTGCCCTGCAACCGCGCCCCGAGGCAAATGCCCGCCATTACGCCAATTAACTCGCCCAACATGGAAATGGGCGCGCACACGTTGCGCCGCTGAAAGTCGCCGAAGTGCGACGACGCGTCGCGTCCCCAGGTAGGCGAGTCGCCTTTGGCCATGTACTGCCGCATGATGTCGCGCGCACTGAAGCCGCGCACCAGCATCGCGCCCTGGTTGCGGATCATCGGCCCCAGCCAGTCGTCAGGACCGAGCGCGAGCGCCGAAGCGCAGGAGCAACCCTCCTGTCCTAGTCCGAAATAAACGCCGCCGACTACCTTGCCCTGCTTGTACAAGTTTTCCAGCGCGACTTCCATGCGACGGTTCAGCAGCATCCAGCGATAAAGCGCAATGCATTGCTCGCGCGAAAGGTACTTGGAGTCGCGAATCGGAGGGGCGGCTGCGCTCAGGTCGCCTTCGATGCGGTACTCAAGGTTGGATCCCTCGCCCGACATGAAAATGCGGAACTCGGGTTGCTCGAGGCGGTAGTCGGGAATGTTGTAGCACCGCAGCGTGGACGATGCCGAATCGTCGCTCGTCTTGGCGGCGGACGTCTCCGTTTTTGTCGGCTTCGGAGAGCCGTCGGCCTGCTCGATCGGTGGCGTGGTCTTCGGCGTTTTGGTTGCAGGCGCAAGTGGAACCTTGCCCGATTTCTTCGGCGGAGTGCTGGAATGGGAGCGCTTCTTGTGAGGCATAAGGTTGTAAGAACGATAAACGGAGGAGACAGACGAGGCAAGTTGCGGAGGATCGCTCTTCGCTTTTCGCCGTTCGCGATTGCCTTGCACGCGTGGCTTGAGAGGTCGGTACACAAATCGTTTACGCCAAAGCCGAAGAGCGAACAGCGAAGAGCGAAGAGCGCAAGGCGCCTCACTGTCTAGGAAGAATGTAGTCCGTCAGCAGCCGTTCCGTCTGTTCGTGCATGCCCTTGGTGTTGTAGTTCGTACTGGTAATTACCACGACCATGTCGAGCGAAGGAAAGACTGCCACCTTGTTGCCGCCGTTGCCAGACATGAAATAAGCGGAATAGGAGCGGTCTCCTGCTCTGAAGTCCTTCAGCCACCAGAGATAGCCATACTTCGTCTGTTCATCGATCTGCGCGTGCGGTTGGGTCGAAGTTTTCACCCAGCTTTCCGAGACAATACGTTTGCCGTTCCAGCTCCCGCCATTCAGATAGAGCTGCCCGAGTTTGAGCAGGTCGCGGCTTTCCAATTGCAACCCGCCGCCACCTTGCGCGAGTCCGAGTGGCGAATAGGCCCACTGGACGTGCTGAATTCCGAGCGGCCCGAACAGGTTCTTGCCGGCAAAGTCCGCCAGCTTGATGTGCACGGACTTCTCCAGCACCGCACCCAGAGTGGTGATGCCTGCTGTGCAGTAACTGAAGCTGCGACCGTAGGGTGAATCCTGTGGCTTGGTCTTCCACGGCGGAAATCCCTTGATCGGCAGGTCGAGGAAGAACTTCACCCAATCTTCAATGATGTACATGCGTTCTTCATTGCCGCGCGAGTAATCGTTCCAGTCGTCGCACTCCATCAAAGAACTCATCGTGATCAGGTCCTCAATTGTCATCGCATCCTTGCGAGGATCAGGATTGGCGAGCGGCTGTTTTTCCGGGAAATAGCTGACAACTTTTGCGTCGAGGCTGGGCAGTAGATGCCGATCGAGCGCGATTCCCGTCAGCATGCTGGTGATTGACTTGGTCGCCGATCGCGTATCGCGCAAGCTGCCAGGTGTGCCGTCGAAGTACGCTTCGTAGACCAGCTTTCCGTGACGCGCCACCAGAACGCTCCCAATTTTCTTGAGCTCACCGCTGGCAATGGCCTGTTCCATACGCGTCAGCGCCGCCCGATCGAGCCCAGCGGAGCTGGCATCGCCAGCTACCCAGCCGTCAGATCGGGATTCAGGAGCAAAGTTGTCATGCGGCTTTTGCGGCTGAGCGGACTCTTGGACGCAAGAGAGGAGAACGGCGAACAACAGAGCAGCAAGGTTTCGAAGCATGATCGGAAATCCTGGACTACGAAGTTGGCCGACATCGGTTACGTTGCAAGACTGCCACGGTCCCGCAATTCAAAATACAAATTCAAGCCATCTCGCTCCCATCTCCATGCAATTTTCGCAGCTGCTTCGGCGGCCGCGCAGGTGTGTCCTGATTCGCCGGAGGCCCCGCCGATTCGGGCTTCGGTACCACGGTAGCCTGCGCCAGCAGGTCGTCGAGCGACTCCAGCCACAGCATCTGCGAATGGAAGACTCGCCCGAAATTCCGCGACACCGCCGTCGCCACGTCTTCCATAGTTAACTTTTTCTGCAACTCGCGCTCCATGGACGTCACTGGCTTGCCGGTGATGCCGCACGGCACGA
Organism: uncultured Acidobacteriaceae bacterium; assembly: GCA_963709045.1. Classification (GTDB taxonomy): domain Bacteria; phylum Acidobacteriota; class Terriglobia; order Terriglobales; family Acidobacteriaceae; genus Bog-257. The sequence goes on from CAVPUX010000002.1 coordinate 1,048,915, forward strand.
TCATCGAGAAAAAATCCAAATCGGTGCTCACGTTCAGCGCAAAGCCGTGCGTCGTAACACCGCGCGAGATATGCACGCCGAGCGCCGCAATCTTAGCCTCGGGCTTGTTACGCAGCGCGTAAGTCCAAACCCCGGTTAGTCCCTTGATTCGCTGCGTGGCAATACCGAAATCTCCGCAGGTGCGGATGAGCACTTCTTCCAGCCGGCGGACAAATTCCACGGCGCCGAGTTTGGGCTCAAAGCTGCGCAGATCGAAGATGGGATAGGCCACCAGTTGTCCGGGACCATGGAAGGTCACGTCGCCGCCGCGGTCGATGTCGAACAATTCCACGCCGCGCTGGGCCAGGAACTCGGGCGACGCCAGTACGTTGGACAACTGCGCATTGCGGCCCAGGGTGATGACCGGAGGATGCTCGAGCAGTAGCAGGGTGTTCTCGACACGGCCGGCCTTGCGCAAATCCATCAGCGTCCGCTGCAATTGCAGAGCGGTTTCGTACGGAACCAGCCCGAGATTGAGGACGTTGAGGAACATTGCTATTTGCTATTGCTATTCGCCATCAGCTATCGGCCGTCAGCTTTCAGCTTACGGCATTTCTCGTTTGTCATCACAAATGGGCTTCAGACCGTGAGGGACCCTGCTCTTTCCGCATACTTCCTTCCAGGCGTCAACGACAGCAGATTCCTCGCTTCGCTCGTAATGACAATTACGAGAACCGAATTGCCATTCCGAATGACCCAAGGACATTACTTGGATGACCGCGCGGCCCGATCCGAACCAGGAGAAGTGCCAACTCAGCCACGGCCTGCACCAGCTCTTCAATGCTATGCTGAACCTACCGCCCACTGCCATGAAGCGCGATGTCGAAGAGCCCTCGGTCACTACCACGCCCCCGGCGGAAATACGCAATGGCGGGCACAAGTTTGTCGGCAACGCTCTTTTTGTTCTGCTGATCGCCGTTGCAGCCGTGGCGGGAGCACTTTCTGGTCTGCTGTTGGTTTACTCGACCGATCTACCGCAGGTAACCGAACTAGAACAGTTCCGGCCCGCCACCATCACCCAACTTTATGACGACCAGGACCGGGTAATCGGGCAGTTTTCCTTGCAGCGGCGCGTGATCGATACCTACAACGACTTCCCCAAAGTGTTGCGCGATGCCCTCATCTCGACCGAGGACAAGGAGTTCGAGCAACACTGGGGCGTGGATGTATGGCGCGTGTTTGGAGCGGCCTGGCGCGATGTCCTGCTCGACAGCCGGGCCCAGGGCGCCTCCACGCTGACCATGCAGCTCTCGCGCAACCTGTTTCTCTCGCCCGACCGCAACTTCCGGCGCAAGATGCAGGAGGTGATGCTGGCCATCCAGATTGAGCGCCGCTTCACCAAGCAGCAAATCTTCACGTTGTACGCGAACCAGATTTATCTCGGCCATGGCGTTTACGGCTTCGAAGCGGGCGCCAACTTCTACTTCAGCAAGAAGGCCAAGGACCTTACGCTGGAAGAGGCGGCGGTCCTGGCTGGGCTTCCCAAGGCTCCCAATGCATATTCGCCGATCAACAATCCCGAGCGTGCCCTGCGTCGCCGCAACCTGGTGATCAACAACATGCTGGAGGACGGCAAGATCACCGCGGCAGAAGCCCAGCGCGCCAAGAATGCGCCGCTGGGGCTTAACGTCCAAGCTGACAACAACGGTATCGCTCCGTACTTCGTGGAAGAAATTCGCCAGTATCTGGAAAAAAAGTACGGAACCGAGGAGGTTCACGAAGCCGGACTGCGCGTTTACACCTCGCTGAACCTGGAGATGCAGAAGGCCGCCCAGCAGGCGGTGCGCGACGGTCTGGCCGCCTACGAGCGGCGCCATGGATGGAAGGGCAATCTGCTGAACGTGATTGCGAATGGCGACTCGCTCGCGACCTATCATCACGTGGATTGGGACGCAACCATCGCGCCCGACACGTATGTTCACGGTCTGGTCACCGAGGTTGACGCGCAATCGGCAACCGTAAAGTTTGGCAACTACGAAGCTCGTCTCGGACCGCTGGAGATCAAGTGGACCCGCTACACGTCACCGCAGCAGTTTCTGACTCGCGGCGATCTGGTGTATGTGAAAGTCGCCGCCCTGAATGGCCTCGACAGTCGCGTATCGCTGGAACAGGAGTCGGGAGTGCAGGGCGCGCTCCTCGCGCTCGATAACGCTACCGGCGATGTCAAGGCCATGGTGGGCGGACGCGACTTCGAGCAGTCGAAGTTTAATCGCGCTGTCCAAGCCGAGCGCCAGGTCGGCTCGTCGTTCAAGCCCTACATCTATACCGCGGCGATCGACCAGGGTCTCACCCCCGACGATACGGTGCTTGATGCGCCGATCACGTTCAATACCCCGTCGGGTCCTTACACGCCGCATAACTATGACGGTAAGTTCGAGGGCGTCATCACCTTCCGCCATGCCCTGGCCGAGTCGCGCAACATTCCCGCGCTGAAGGTGACCGAGCGGGTTGGCGGCATCAAGACGGTCATCGAGTATGCCCGCAAGTTCGGCATCACCTCGCCCATGCCCGCGTATTTGCCGGTTGCGCTGGGCGCGGCCGACATCACTTTGGCCGAGCAGACCGCCGCATTCACCACCTTTCCCAATGATGGCGTGCGCGTGATGCCTCGCTACATTCGCAAGGTCACCGACTACGATGGGCGCGTGCTGGAGGAAAATTATCCCGAGGTGAAGGACGTGGTAAGCGCGCGCACCGCCCGCATCATGACTTACATGTTGCGCGAGGTGGTGCTGCACGGTACCGGGTTCGCCGCCAGCAAGCTCAAACATCCGCTGGGCGGAAAGACCGGAACCACCAACGATTTCACGGACGCGTGGTTTGTGGGCTTCTCGCCATCGCTGACCTGCGGCGTGTGGGTTGGTTTCGATGAGAAGAAAACTCTGGGCAATAAAGAAACTGGCGCTGCTGCCGCATTGCCAATCTGGATGGACTTCATGCGGGTGGCGCTCGTGGGCCGCGAGTCGGAAGATTTCCCTGCGCCTCCTCCGACAACACCCAACGCCGTCGCTCAGAAGGCGGAACAGCCGGAGCCTGCCGCGGGCGACACCGAGGCCCACTGATGCGCGGCTTCTTCCGCTATCTGGTGCGCGTGCTGGTGCTGTGCGTCGTGTTCATGGCCTCGGCCCTGACAGCCATGCGCTTTGCCATCCATGGCCGCCAGACTGCCATTCCGAAAGTGGTTGGCATGACTCCTCTCCAGGCGGAGCGGTTGTTGGCTGATCATGGACTGGTGCTGGATCATGGCGACCGCTTCTTCAGCTCCGACGTACCGGAAGGCCGGATCATGTCGCAAGCGCCTCCACCCGGATCGACGGTGCGACGAGGGTGGCGCGTACGCGTTGCCGAGAGCATGGGTCCGCAACGAGTCGTCATTCCCGATCTTGTTGGTGGCAGCGAGCGCGCCGCCGAGATCAATATTCGCCGCCGGGGTCTGGAGCTCGGAAGCATTGCCAGTCGCAACCATTCCGGGCGGCCCGACCGATCAGATCGTGGCGCAGAGTCCGCCCGCCAATGCGGTAAATGTGTCCGCGCCGAAGATCAGCGTCCTGGTAGCTACGCCGGAAGAGCGCAACTCGTTTGTCATGCCCGATCTGGTTGGGCGCAGTGAAGACGACGCAGTCAACGAGATTGTCGGCGCCGGTCTGAAGGTGGGAAACATCGCCAGCCAACCAGTAGCGGCTGCTGATAATACGGCGGCGGCGGCGGCAGCTCCGCCCAGCCGCATGGTCGTGCGTACCGTACCAGCTGCCGGCCAGAGGGTGTATGAGGGCCAGGGGATTGGGCTGGAAGTGACGAGATAGCCGCCTTTCGCTTTTCGCCCTTCGCTTTTCGCTTTTGATCCTGCACTCTTGGCCGTAAATCAATATCGCATTTGGGCCACCTTCGCGCCGTGGTCCGGATAATGCGGGACTAACTAGTACGACGGACCTGTACGGCCGTTTGCGAGATATAACCGAGCTCACGGCCCATGTCTTAAATAGCGAAGGGCGAAAAGCGAATAGCGCGCTTCACTCCGTCTTAAACACCTTCCCATTGTGCATCACGAATTTCACTCGCCCTAGTTCGGTAATGTCCTTCAGCGGATCGCCTGACACCGCGATCACGTCGGCGTAGGCTCCGGGTGCGATCACGCCAATTTGTCCAGTCATGCCAAGCATCTCCGCTGGACTGACCGTCGCGGCGCGAATCGCCTGCATCGGCGACATCCCGAACTTCACCATGTACGGGAATTCCTGCGCGATCGGCTCGGTCCACGAGAAGCCGCCCACATCCGTCCCGAAGACGATCTTGATCCCCGCCTGCAGCGCCTTCTTGAACGACTGTTCGTGCTCGGCGGCGCGCGCGCGGTCGCGTTGGCCTGCGGGAGTGTTCTCCGGCGACCACTCTTTGTAGTAGATCGCGATGGTCGGGCAATACCATGTGCCTTGCCGCTTCATCTGCGCGATGGCAGCATCGTCGAGCCCCAGCCCGTGCTCGATGGAGTCACATCCGCCGTCGAGCGCGCGATGCAGGCCTTCGCCGTTATAGGCGTGGCACGCGACTTTACGCCCCCAACTGTGCGCCTCGTCTACGATGGCCTTCAGTTCTTCGACAGTAAGCGTCGGCTGCGAAACCAGGTGGCCATCCTTATCGGTCCACGACCGATGCGTCATGTACACCTTGATCCAGTCAGCGCCGTGATCCATTTGCTCGCGCGCTGCCTTACGCGCCTCGACAGGACCGTCGATAATCTGGACCCCCTTGGGCACCTGAATCTCCGGCGCATAACCTTCCAGAGGATAGCCGCCGGTCGTGGAAATGCCGCGCGTGGTGGTGAAGATGCGCGGCCCGGGAATGTAGCCCTGGTCAACCGCCATCTTGATCCCGACATCACCGTACCCCGCGCCTTCGGTCTCCATATCGCGGATGGTAGTGAAGCCCTGCTCCAGAGCCCGCCGAGCCGAAACCGTCGCGCGGGCCGCACGATAGGCCAGCGGAAATTTCAGCAATTGAATGTCGTAGCCGCCCAGTGCGGGGTCTTCTCCCTGAAGAAAGATGTGGGTGTGCGACTCAATCAACCCGGGCAGCACCGTCGCGTTCGAAAGGTCGATGATCTTGGCGCCAGCAGGAACTTGGGTAGAAGCGGCGTCGCCGACGCTCTCAATCTTGTCGCCGCGAATCACGATCACCTGATTGTGCTTGGGTTCGTCAGTGCGCGGATCGATGAGCGTTCCTGCGCGAATTACCGTGACCTGCGGCGGTGGAGTTGGAGGACTCGATTGGCCGATGGCGGTCAGGGGAAGCAATAGGACAACGAGGCTGCAGATGAAATGCTTCATGATGCTCCTCTTGGAAGGGATAGTCGCTGGAGCCGGTTCGAAGTTGTCATCACGAAACGGCTTCAGAAACTGTATCGCAACCTCTGCCGTCCCCTACGGGACTCCGGTCCCATTTTCCACTTCATCCAGCGCTGAAGAGTCTGTGTGAGAAATGTGCCGTCCCTGACGGGACTCGGATCTACGTCCCACTTCACCCAGCACTCCGCCTTCGGCTACGTGCTGGGCTATCATTATTCCGCCCTTCGGGCTCGATTTTCGCTCGATCCGTTCCACACGCAAACCAAAACTCTTGTTCTCACACAGACTCTGAAGCGCTGGGCTAAGATGTTCCGCCCCATGCGGGGCTGGATTCCGGTCGCTTAGTTCCACGCTGAAGGCCGAATGCTAATCGCTAAGAGCTAGTTGCCAAGAGCTAAGAGCTGATTGCTAATTGCTCACTTCATATCCGATGCGATGATCGCATCCGCTTCGATCTCCACCAGCATCTCCGGCGCAACCAATCCCGTCACCTCCACCATGGTCGCGGCCGGACGAATGTCGCGGAACACCTCGCCATGCGCCTTCCCGACCTTTTCCCATTGACTGATATCGGTAACGTACATCCGAGTGCGCACCACATCCGGAAGCTGGCGCCGGCCTGCTCCAGCGCGCGGCCAATGTTCTTCGAACATCTGCACTGCTTGCGCGTACATGTCGTCGCCTCCGACGATCTTACCGTCGGAACCGGTTGCAACCGTGCCTGCAACCGAAACGAAAGGGCCCACTTTTACCGCGCGCGAGAAGCCGACGATTGGCTCGTAAGGAGAGTTGCCTGAGACATTCTGCCGTTCCATTCCTGTCCTCCCTGGAAAGCGGCATTGTGCCACAAGAACGGCGCATCCGGCACGTCAGCGAAGTTGTTTCGAATCCAGGCCAGCCAATGCAGCCGTTGCGAGCATACGCTTGGATGTGATCGTTTCGCCGCAGCTCTTCAGGTGGAGCGTGTCAGGGGTTTCCCTGCCGCCAACCAACCCTACTTCTGCGTCGCGTTGAGGACGATAACCAGGACGCGGCCGTCGGACTTGATGCTGCCGCCGGTAGCGGTTTTGGTTTCTTTGATCGGGTTCGAGCGCGTCATATAGTCCATCGCCTGCACCCATCCGGCCTGCTGCAAGGTGGCGCCGATGAAGTCGCGCTCGTTGTCGACATCCTGATCGATCTTGTGAGTGATCGCGTTGGCCGAGCGCTGATCGCGCTCGATGCCGATGTCGTGGGTTCCGGCGCCAGCCCAGATAGTTTGCTGCGGCGTGCTGATCGGCGCTTTCCAGATGCGGAAGTGGTTGCGCTGCGCCGCCACCATCACCGGCTCGGTGCGTTCATAGCCGTAATCCTGCGGGCGGCCGAAGAGATACAGAATGCTCATCGGCACGGCCATGTAGGAATTCTTCTGCAGGGTCGCCATCAACGCGCTGACCACGGCGTCTGTGTTGGTTTTGTCAGCCGGAATCCAGCCCGCAGCCTTCAACGCATTGGTCACTTGCTCCTGCGAACCGATGATCACGAAATTGACCAGATCGCCGGGATTTCCGCCTTCCGGCTTATCGGTGACGCGGTAGGGCAAGCTCTTGTCGAGCGTGGCGAACAGAGGCTTGAAGTCGTAGTTGCCCTTGCCGGCCGCGGCGCCGCTGGCGGTCGCTGCGCTGGACGCGATGCGGTCGATATGCACTTTGTAACTGCCGTCGGGCGCCTGGGTTTGGTCCTGATTGATCCCCAGATACAGGCGTCCGGCAAAGGGCACCAGAATGGTGCCATCGGCGCCCACGACGAACGGTGTGGCGGCGTCACTGTTTCCGACGCGCCCAACCAGAGCGCCACGTCCGGCGCTAGGTACCATCAGCGGGCGCAAAGTGTCCACCCATCCCCGCTGCACACCGTTCGGCGTGACTCCGGTATTGTTGCCCATGTTGACGGTACCGGTCGCAGTGATGTGGAGCTTGTCGCCAGCGTTGACGTCCATGCCGGTGTCAACCCAGGTTTTATCTCCAGCGATGTTGACGTTCGCGCTACTCGATGCGCTCGCGGCGGCTGGCGTCGGAAGTGCAGCCGCATGCGCGCGGACTGCGCAACACGGACCGCCTAGAACAGCGGCGAGAAGAATCCAGCTGGCAATTTTCATCGAACCAGATCTCCCAACCCGAATTATAAACAGGGAGCCGTCGAGTACGCGCAGAGTGTCGCTGGATTTGAGCCTACTTCACCGCTTCGCTGAACATGAATTTCCCCAGGTACATGGGATGCGACTTGGGTGGCACGGTCTTGCCATTGTCAATCGGGTACGGACCCTGCACGGTCGTGGGGAATCCCCAGATGTCTCCATTGCGCATGTCAACCACCACCTTGCCATAGACTTGCGAAGTGCCATCGGGTTTGCGCAGCATGGTGTAACCCGGTTCGATGTAGAAAGGATAAGCCTCGCTCGCCTGCGCCTGCACTGGCGCCGGTTGAATGACGGGACGCAACGCGATCATCCCAAGTAAAAGTACGATAACGATCAGCAGCGATTTGGTGAAGCGGTCTAGCGTCATAAGTCCTCCCAATTAGGCTCACAAATCCAGTGATAGTTCTCTGAGATTGTCATCACGAGCGCAGCGAGGGATCTGTTCTCCGTTGCAATGGGGGAGAAGGATCCCTCGCGCCCAGGCGCTGGCGGCGACAATTCATAACCCCATCATCGACTACTTTCACTCAAGCTCTAGTACTTTCCTCGAAACAGGTAAACCAGTTCGATGACCAGGATGATCACCACCATTACTTCCAGAATGAAGCCACGGCTCTGGTGAAATTCGTCAACCAGAAAGCGGTACAGGCCTTCGGCGGTATGAAGCTTCTCATTGACCAGGTTCTTGTACTCCGGCACGCCGACCTTGGCGGCCGCCAGCCGGTAAAGGCGCGCTGAAAACATGTCGCTGACAAACTTGATGGCGTTGTCGGAGCGCTCGACCAATTCCGTTACTTCGACCGTCACTGAGTTCAGTCGTGAAGCCTCCCCGCGCATTCGCCAGCGCCGCCAGATGCCAGCCCGATGTTTTAGCGAGGTATATACACCGGCCAGCTCACGAGTCAGCAACTCGTCGTAATGGCGAAACTCCAGCAACTGCGAGTTGACGTATTCCAGGATTTGCACGGAAGTTTCGGCGCCCGCCGGTGTGTCACAAACCAGAGCGGCATTCCATCCCACCACTACCAAATCATTGGGATAGTAGGAAAGGCTGGCCTGAAGGACATCGTCGTTTTCCTGACGCGCCAGGTGAGTTAGCTCGCCACGCAGTATCTGGGCAATCTGCGGCCCATGTTGCATTAACAGGTCAGCGCCTGACGGCTGACCGGGCACACTACTCAGCGTGAAGATGTAATAGTCTTCGCTGAGCCATTCGCGATAGGGACGCACCATGGCAGGGGCGATGCGATCAAGCCTGCCGCGAATGACCTGCTGCGCCTGACGTTCGAGTTCCGGGCTGGGGACCCACCGGGCCGCCAGATGTACCAGCGTTTCCCAATCGGCTTCGAATGCCAATTCAAACAGCACGCTGACCACGCCATAGTCGTAATACTTAACCTGCGGAATCAGCTTCTCGCCACTGCTCAACAATACTGGTTCCAGACGCTCGACTACGGGTGGGTTCTCAAAGCGCACATAGTCCGGAGTGGCATGCTTGAAGGTGGGCTCGACTCGCCGTGCGCCCAGGATGTCACGCAATTGCTCGAGCCTGATTTCCTCGCAGACGTCGTGCAGTATGACTCCCAGGACGGAACCCTTTATGGTTGCAACCGGCGTGCTGGTTGCCATGGGCTAGCGTGCTCCTTGTCGCCTAACTTCCCAGGACTGTGTAACCGCGAATTGGCGCGAGCGCAAAAGTCAGTATCAGCATCAGTAATGCCAGAACGACCAGCCACCGGCGATTGCCTTCCATGGGAGGCCACTGCGGAACGTTGGGATGGCGCAATCCGGTGAATCCCAAAATCAAGGCCCACACCAGCCATCCCGGCCAAAAAAAGATACCCAACGGTATCAGCGCGACGATACTGGCCCGTGTTACCCATTTGTGGGCCCGTGGCGCCACCGCATAAATGATATGGCCGCCATCGAGTTGTCCACCGGGCAAAAGGTTCAGCGCGGTAGCGAACATTCCTACCCAAGCCGCAATCCCGATAGGGTGCAGATACAAGCTTCCCAGCCCAACCGCATGGGGCGTGAGTGGCGCCAACATGCGATACACCAGGCTGAAAACCAGAGGATAGCCAAGGTTCAGCGCGGAATCGGCTGCGGTGTCGGGCATGGGTTTGGAAAGCGCCAGCCCCCACAACAGCACCGGAATCGCCACGACAAAGCCTGCTATGGGTCCGGCGATGCCAATGTCGAACAACGCCTGCCGCGAGCGAATCGGCGACTTGATGCGAATGACTGCGCCAAACGTCCCTATCAGCGTAGGAGCCGGAATGAAATAAGGAAGCGTGGCGTAAACGCCATTTCTCTTGGCGACGATAAAATGGCCGAACTCATGCGCCAGCAGAATCCCCATCAGCGTTATCGAAAACGGAATGCCGAGCATCAACTCTGCCGGGTGACGGATCAGCCACTTCAAGTGAAACAATGGCAAGACAACGGAATCCTCGGTGAACGCCGGCAGGTTATGCAGGAAGTTGTATTCCAGGCGGGCTCCCACCACGAGCGTCGTAAACAGGGTGACCAGCAGTAACAAGATATGCAGCCAATAAGGCCGACGTGGACGAGGGGCAACGATATAGACCGGAGGACGGGCGGGGACTTCGAACGTGTAAGAAATAGGAGGCGTGGGATCAGACATCGTGTGTTTGGATGATAGACGAGCCGCGCGTAAAACAGGTAATCGGGCGCAACTCCGGTCCAGGAACAAGCGCTCTGCTCCGCAGCCTTTGGCGATCTCGCAAACCTGACCGGAGCCGCTACTCGATCGACTGCAGTTCCTTGCCAGGTTTGAAGCGAACCGCTTTGCCAGGAGGAATGTTCACTTCAGCGCCGGTGCGCGGGTTGCGTCCAATGCCGGTCTTCCGTGGCCGGACCGTGAACACGCCAAAACCACGCAGCTCGATGCGATCGCCGCGTGCCAGCGCCTTCTTCATACTCTCGAACACGGTTTCAACCGCAGTTTCAGCCTTGGTTTTCGTGACACCCGTCTTGCTGACGACTTCGTTGATCAGATCCAGTTTGATCACTAGTGGCTCCGCAATTTCCGCCCGCAGGGAGGAGAAGTCCCAACTACCGACCTTATGCGATTCTAAACGAACCGGCCGTTTCCGGTAAGTCTTAGTTTCAGTTTGACTTACAAGGTGATGCGCGAATCGTAGTGAAGCTAGGCCCCATTGTCAACACTGGCCGCATTCCGTAAGATGGCTTTTCTAAATCATCGATCACCGCAAATATCTCCGGCACGGTGCCGCCCAAGGAGTCCCATGTCCATCAAGAGTGACCGTTGGATCCGCAAAATGGCCACGGAACACGATATGATCAACCCCTTTTCGGAGAAGCAAGTCCGCGAAGGCGTCATTTCCTACGGTCTCTCGTCTTACGGTTACGACTTGCGCGTGGCCGACGAATTCAAAATCTTCACTAACGTCAACAGCACCGTCGTCGATCCCAAGAAGTTCGACTCGCGCTCGCTGGTCAGTGTGGAATCCGAGGTATGCATCGTGCCGCCGAATTCCTTTGCCCTGGCGCGCTCGGTCGAGTACTTCAAGATTCCGCGCGATGTGCTCACCATCTGCGTGGGCAAGTCAACCTACGCGCGCTGCGGCATCATCGTCAACGTGACCCCTTTCGAGCCGGAGTGGGAAGGCTTTGTCACTCTGGAGATCTCCAACACCACGCCACTACCCGCGCGCATCTACGCGAATGAAGGCCTGTGCCAAATCCTCTTCTTCCAGTCGGACGAGCAATGCGAAACCAGCTACAAAGACAAGAAGGGCAAGTATCAGGGCCAAAAGGGCATTGTGTTGCCGAAGCTGTGAGAAGGCGGGGATCGGGGACCCAGGCTCTCCTATTCCGCGCCCGGGGTCTGATGAAGTGCCGCTGTGCCTATCGCTGTTTGAACCGATCCAGAAACTTGAAGACGAATATCCCGATCACCGCGTTCGCCAGCGCGGAAACGGCCACGTGGCTCCAACTCCACACCTGCACCTGGCGCAGCAGACCGTGTGCCACGCCGTAGTAGATCCCCTGATGGGCCACGAAGAAGAGGTAGGTGATGATGAAGCGCGAGCCGGGATTCTCCACGTCAATCTTTAGGCCCAGCGATGACGCCATATATCCGATGAGCGTCAAGACAATGCCATACATGCCCAGCGGATGGCTGGGCCCGGCGAACAGGTCTTGCATCAGGCCGATCACGCATCCGGTGAGGCAGCCGCTGACCGGGTTGCGGCGCGCCACCGCGAAGAAGATGGTCACCATGAACGGCAGGTCGATGATCGGCAGAAAGCGGACCCGTACCGGAATAAAAATCTGGATCAGCACCGCGACCAGCGGGATGAAGATGATGGCAAGCCAGCTGAATTCGTAGACTGCAACCTGGTCGCGCGAGGTCAGGCTTCCCCGGAATGGCATGACGCGGCTGCTCATTGCGGCGGCTGCTCCCCGGCAGGTGGCGTTGTGGGCTGCGGCGGATTCGGAGTGGGTGTCTGCTCTGGCGCGGGCTTCGTTTGCTTCGGCGCAGGCGCCGCGTCTTCATTCGTGGCGCCGTTTGCTGGCGGTGAAGTTGTCAGCGGCGCCGTCGAGTTCGGATTAGGCGCAGTTGTCCCCTCGGCCCCATTCAGCGGTTTTGCAGTTGTTCCGGCAGGACGGCCTGCATTCGCGGTCGCGGGTTTCGGCGGCTTCGACACCACTGGGCTTCCAGTTGTGCCCGACACCGTGCCGTGCGTCGCGGTAGCCGCACCGTTTGGCTTGGGAGCAGTTGCGGTCGAACTGGCACTTCCCGGCTTCGTCGCGGACGGAGTTCCCGCTGCACCTGGATGAGCAGTGGTTGCCGCGGTTCCCGTCGCGGGAGTTGCCCCCGCCGTAGTCGGATTCGCAGTGCCTGGCTTCACGTTTCCGGCGGCATCAACCTCAGGCTTGTTAGGAACGGTCGGTAGTCGTTCGGCCAAAATATCCGATGCACGGAGCGGCCCCAGATCCTTGGTGTCGGGCATCTTTTCCGTGATCTTCGTGACCACCAGCACTTCTTCCACCTGGTCGAGGCGCGCCGCGGGAACGACACGAATGTTGAGGAACAAATCTTTGCCCGGCTCAACCGAGACGACTTTGCCGACGGGCAAGCCTTTGGGGAAGATACGGTCCCCGCCGCTGGTGACGACCTCTTCGCCCGGCTCGACCTTCTCGTCACTCATGACGTATTGAAGCGTAGTTGCGCCGTCGGGCGAGCCTTTCAAGATGCCCTGCAAGCGCGACGACTTGAGCGCAGCTCCTACGCCGCTGAACTGGTCGTTGATGGGCAAGACCTGCGAGGAGTCGGGGAAGACTTGCACGATCTTGCCCACGATACCGGTGGGGGTGATGACCGCCATATCCGGTTTAATGCCGTCCGCCGATCCTTTGTCGAGGTACAGGATGCGCGATTGCTCGCTGCCGCTGGTGCCGATGACCTGTGCCGCGACCGTAGTGTCCACATACTGCTCTTTGAAGGCGAGTAAGGCCTGGATGCGATGGGCCATGAGCGCATCCTCTCGGAGGCGGGCATCCTGAACCGTCATGTTCTCGATCTGCGCGCGCAGCTCGCGATTTTCCCGGCGAACCCCGCGAAGATACGCGTAGGTCTTCCAGGTGTCATAAACCCACTGCTGCGAATGCACCACTGCTTTCTCGATGGGAGTTACCGCTGAGATTGCCCATAGGCGCAACAGTCGTGTGTCTCCGCTTTGCGTGGGGCGGCGAACTTGCACAGCCAGGGCAATAATCTGGGCAAAAAGAATGGCCACCAGCACGATCAGGTTCTTATAGCGGCCGAGGAATGTATCCATACTGTTGCCGGCCCCGCCGGACTTATCTGCCAGTCGATCGTCGTGCCATCAGAGCGATAGGAAGCCCGACAAACACGGTGTGCGAAAACAACTGGTCCACAATTTCAAACAAGGTGACTGGAACCGTTCTCTTCGGCAATGCCGATAATGGAATCACCACATAATGCATGAAGAGATAAACCAGCACTCCAAACGTTGGTCCGTAAATCCAAGGCTTGCGCCAGAGTGCTGGGATGACGAGACTCGCCGAATAAAAAACTGCGGCGGCTCCGATTGCAATTGAAAAATGACACGCGACGCCCAGTACGACGGTGTACCAGCCCCCATGAAACGTTCTGCGCCCCAATAATCCGCCGGCGATGTTCTGGAAGAGCAAGTTCGGGGCTACGCCAAATGCGAAACCATAAAAGACGACTGCATCGAGGCCATCGAGAACGCCCGCGATCAGTCCGCCCAACAAAATCGTGTCAAAGGCCTTGGGGCGTGCGGGCGCGCCGATGATTTCAGCAGACATGATGCCAATGTGTCTCCGGTCTCTCTCCGTATCGCCTTAGTTTGAGTTGTCATGACTAGCGAAGCGAGGCATCTGCTTTACCATGTTCATGGGAAGAGCAGATCCCTCCTCGGCCTGAAGGCCTCCTCGTGATGACAATCCAAAGGGGATCGCGCCGCGGAGCGATGAGCCCAGATAGCTAGTCAATCGATATTTTGCGCAGCAGCTTGAAGTCGCTCAACATTTTTCCGGTGCCCAGAACCACGCTGCACAATGGATCGTCGGCAATCGAGACCGGCAGCCCGGTCTCTTCGCGGATGCGTTTGTCGAGGTTCTTCACCAGCGCACCACCGCCGGTCAGCACGATGCCGCGATCGCTGATGTCGGCCGACAACTCGGGAGGTGTGCGCTCCAAGGCGACACGAATCGCGTTCATGATGGTCGAGACACACTCGCTCAGCGACTCGCGAATTTCGCTGTCGTCAATCGTAATCGTCTTGGGCACGCCTTCGATCAGGTTGCGGCCCTTGATCTCCATGGTCAGCGGCTTGTCCAGCGGATAGGCGGAGCCAATCTCAATCTTGATTTGCTCGGCGGTGCGCTCGCCGATCAGCAGGTTGTACTTGCGCTTCAGGTAATTCATGATGGACTCGTCCATCTGATTGCCGGCCATGCGGACCGAGCGCGAGTACACGATGCCGCTGAGCGAAATGACCGCGATGTCAGTGGTGCCGCCGCCAATATCGACCACCATGTTGCCGCTGGGTTCGGTGATGGGTAGGCCCGCGCCGATGGCGGCCACCATCGCCTGTTCCACGAGGTGAACTTCGCTGGCCTTGGCGCGATAGGCCGAGTCCATGACCGCGCGCTTTTCCACCTGCGTGATTTCCGAAGGCACGCCGATCACGATGCGGGGATGCACCAGCATCTTGCGGTTGTGCGCCTTCTGGATGAAGTAGTTCAGCATCTTTTCGGTGACTTTGAAGTCGGCGATCACGCCATCTTTCATCGGCTTGATGGCGACAATGTTGCCGGGAGTGCGGCCAAGCATTTCCTTGGCCTCCTTGCCCACGGCCTCTACTTCACCGGTGTTCTTGTTGATGGCGACGATGGAAGGCTCGTTGACCACGATGCCTTTGCCGCGCGCGTAAACCAGCGTGTTCGCCGTCCCCAGATCGATGGCAAGATCGCTGGAGAACATGCTGAACAGCGAACGCATGTTGCTGAATCGCGAGGCGCTACTATGAAAGCCGTTAGATGACATTACGAGCTATTTCTTTCTAATTTTCTAAATATGATCGGTGCCTACAGTTTATGACAGAAGTGGCCCGCACGCGCAGTCAAACCAATGCATTACTCCGGCAGATAGCTAGTTTGTGTTCCGAGGTCACTGCCGGATGGAATTTCCGTACCACGCGCCACTTTTTCGCGAAGCGAAAGAGTAGGGCTTCTGCGCGCCATTTGCAACTTGGCGTACCACTAGAGAGTAACACAGGAGAATGTTACTTGTGGGATTAACGAGCATGGCGAAAGAAATCAGGCACTCCCCGGCTGCGTTTCTTCTTCCGGTCTGAATCGTTTGCTCTGAGGTCACAAAAGTGGGTTGCATCTTGGGTTTTTGCGCGGGTATTATTCTCGCCACACCAGCTCTCATTTCCTGTTGAGAGGCACCTGTTGGCCGACTTCGTTCGTTCCTTTAATCGAAAAGTCACGCGACTGTTCCGACCGCAAGTAAGCCCTCGTCGAAGCAGGGAAAAGTCTCCGTCTTTTCTTCAACGTTTTTGGGGCACGATTCCGTCATATTTGCCGTTCTATATTCTCTTTCCGGCACTCGTTTATGCGGTGTGGTACGGTTTGCAGCCGGCGACTGTGATCGCACCGTTCCATCTCCCTCCAGAGGACAAAGTACATCCTCTTCCCTTCAGCGGAGAGGCGGTGGCTGACGTTGTGCAAGATGCCATCACGTCAATCCGACAGGAAGCGGAAGGGCGCGTTCCGCCCCCACCTTGCGACCGCCCGGCACAAAAGGACGAACAGTTTGGCGGTCTGCAGGCTCGAGCCAGCACCGCTTTCGAGGTGCGTGGGCCAGTAACCGTAGAGGTCAAGGGCATCTCCCCAGAGGCCATAGCGTCCGCAGCCCGTGAAGTTTTGGGAAAGGAAAGGTACATCTCCGGTGATGTAATTTTGGACAGCCAAGGGACCTTTCGGCTTATGGCCCAGGCCAATGATGCTGGACCATGGATGACCAAACCGCAACAAACTTCACTCGACGGACTGCAGTGGGCCAGTTGTGAACTTGGCGAAAGAATTCTTGGATCGATAAATAGGAACGTCTTGGCGGCAGCCTGGATTCGGCGAGGGAAATACGACGCGGTCATAGGGCTTTATGGCAATTTGCCTCCCCGCGAAGCCGACCCTGAGGCTCTGAACAATTTGGGAGTGGCCCTAAGAGAGAAGTGCCTACCACCTGACGCCGCGCCGGGTTTCAAGGCTGACAGAGGATGTCTGGAAGGCTCAATCGCGAGATTCCGACAGGCACTCGCGAGTCGGAGAGAGTTCCCAGAGGCACACTACAACCTAGCGAGCTCCCTCGCCTGGGAAGGCCTGATCGACGAAGCCATTGCTGAGGATCGCAAGGCGATTGAACTGAAACCCGATGATGCCTTCGCCCACAATAACTTAGCGGTTGACTTGCGTGACAATGGTCAGACCGACGGAGCCATTGCTGAATATCGCAAGGCCATTGAGCTGAGACCTGATTATGCCTTCGCCCACAACGACCTCGGAGTTGCCCTGCGTGCCAAAGGCCAGATCGATGAGGCCATCGCCGAATATCGCGAGGCCATCAAACTAGACCCTGACTTCGCCTTAGCACGCAATAATCTAGCCATCGCGCTTGGCGGCAAAGACCACTAAGAAGTCGCCCGGGTAAGCCGGGGCTTCTGTCCACCCGAGGCCCGCCTACTTCACCACCGCCACGATGATCATCTCGTAAGGCAGTTTGCGGGTGAGCGTCTGGCCGCCGCTGGCATTGATGAAGGTGCTGATGGCGTTCAGGTTGATGCGCGGAATTCCGATCACATGCATGGTGTCGCCGTCGCCCAGCTTCTGGTCCAGGAGCTGCTGCAGCGGCGGAGTGCCGGGAACGAAGATCATGCGAATGTTGGTCGCTACCGATTCGTCGGCCTTGCCATTGACGTTGGCCAGGACCGCGTAGCCGCCATCGGCGAGCTCTTTCGGAGCGCCCGCCAGCGTCATCTCGAACTCGGTGTAGTTGTAGGCCGCTTTGCTGGCGGAGATGGTCACGGCCGACGCCGTGGCCGACACAACGACTTTCAGCTTTTCGTAGCCGCCGAATGCGGTCGCGGCGTCATAGGGCTCAAAGCCGTTGATCGGACCGAACGAGCCCGACACATCGTTCTTGTCGAACTTGACGATGGGGTGGATCTCGAAGGAATGGTTTGGATTGGTGTTCAGCGGGACCGGGACTCGAGCAAATTGGATCTGTTGCTTGTCGGGATGTTCAAACCAGAACCGCCATACTCCGGTAATGGGAAGCGGCTGGTTCTTTCCTTCCACAGCATGGATTTCGCTGACTGCGGCGGTTTCTCCCGGCTGCGCTGAATTCACCACTTCCGCCACCATGGGCAAGCCGACTTCTTTCTGCGCTCGTCCCGCCACGTGCATGTCGCCGTCGTTAGCCGGTGGATTGGGATGCTTGTGCGCGTGGTCAACGATGAAGGTTGCATCAATGGTGGCGCGGTCTTTGTATTGCTCCACAAAGGCCCGCTTCAACACCACCGTGTTATTTTGCGCAGCCAGCGGAAGCGCTGACAGCAGCAAACCAATCAGACAGAGCGTTTTCAGGCATCGCATCGCGCAGTGACCTCGACCCTTCATGTCGTAGCCGGTGTCGTAGTTGGGGCTGGCGTACTCGGTGGCGTTGGGGCAGCCGTACTCTGCGGCGGTTGGGCTTGCTCGGGAGGTTTCCCGGAGTTACGCACGTTCATGAATTTGCTGAGCGTGTCGAACCAGAAGGGCGCACCGAGAGATACCGCTAGCATCGTGATCAGCCATCCTCCCAGGCGGTTTTTCAGCAGATACCAGATCCAGGACCAGAATCCAGCGGTCGTATGATCAGGCCAGTCGTTGTACCAGTCTCCCTGCCAGCCGGTCACCTGACCTAAGAGCTGTTTTTCTTGTGCGGTGATGACGTCCCTCTCGGGGATTTCCGTCGGGGTACTGGCGGTGGGATCGTTGGGATTGTCGTAGGTCACCATGGGCTGCGATTCAGCGTCTGGCCGCCCCTTCTGCAGGCGTTCCTTGGCGTTCTCCACCAGCACCGCGCTCATGGTGGGATTGTCCCAGAGCGTTCTCAAAATCTTCAGGCTGTCCGCATTCATGAAGATGGTGACCGCCGCCGCCAGCACATAGATTCGTATCTGGCTGGTCCGCTTGTACCATCCTGAGACGCGGTTCATGTTTTGTTCGTACCAGGCTTCAAGTCGCTGCTGGTCGGTTTTGTATTGCGGATTCTGCAGCACCGCCGTCAATGCGGCTTTCGCCGCGGAGTGTTCCAGGCTATCGACGCCATTACGTAGCGCTTGGGGATCGTTGGCTGGCGCGTTGGGCCCAGTCAGGATATCCATCATGGCGAGTGCGAACTTGTTGGACGCGATGTAGGAAGGCAAGCGGTTGTTGACGTCCTGTGCGCCCTGGATCAGCGGATTGGCATAAAACTTTGCCTTGAGATCCGGATCGTGCAGCATGTACTCAATGCCCTTTTCCAGCGTCTTGCCGCGAGAATTAATGACTCCGGCGATGGTCTCGTTCACGGTGGAGCAAACCAGCGCCATCAGAAGGTAGATAAAGCAGATGGCGATTGCGATATCCAGATAAGGGAACGAGGGCATACGTACACTCCACGCGGAAAGCGTTCGACTGCACCAGGACAGGGGAGAAGCGTGAGTATGGAATGTTTAAGGCTTCGGCACAATAGAAAAATGGGTACCGGGTACTGCGAATAGCACTGTCGGACGAGCCTAGGGACCGTCTTTTCCAGGAGGCGAATTCGTTGGATGCCGGATCGAGGCTTGGTATCGCTGCGAGTACCGCGACCTGGCCGACGCCTATGCGCATCTCTGAGAGTTTCTGGAGGTGATCTACAACCAGAAACGGATGCATTGGGCGCTGGATTATCGCGGCATAGTGCTTCGGCCCGACCAAGGGGCAAAAACGGTGGTCGGGCGGGGCGTGACAGACTTAAAAACGCATTGACAGCGACTGGGCATAGGAACACAATTCCGGCCATGGAAGAAAGGAGTGCCACATGCGCCGCATTACAATCGTCTTCGCTCTTTCCACCCTGTTGCTCGTTTCCATCTGCTCGGGGCAACAAACAGCCACCGCGTCCCGCCATGCTGCAACCTCGGCGGCGAACCCAGCAAACGCGACTAAGTCGGATGGTGGGCCAGACATCATCGCCAACTGCCTGAACGCCCAGCCCGGCCAACTCGTCGTCTTCGGAAATTCACGGCCCCCGAACATTGTCGTCTGTAACTCCGGAATTTATGAGGCTCTGCCATATGGTACTGGGCCTATCGGTATCCTGAACCCCAACCCGATAGCAGCGCTCGATGTTACCGGGGCTACCAATACCAGTTTGTATTATGAGATTGGCGGCAACAGGGTGCTCAGCGTGTCCGATCACCTTAATACTTTCGTTGGGATTGGGGCGGGTCCGAACGTCCAAACCAACGAGAATTCCTTCTTTGGATCTTACGCCGGAAACGCAACCACAACTGGATTCAACAATACCTTCGTGGGCTCTTCCGCTGGGTCGCAAAATACCACGGGTGGCTACAATACTTTCGTGGGTGCTGATATCGGGGTGTACGGCTCCAACGGTAGCGGTAATACCTTTATTGGTAACGGTTCAGGTGTGGACAATCTAACCGGAAGTCAGAATATCTTCGTTGGCCTTTACGCTGGTGAATATAATACCTTGGGAAATAACAATATTTACATCGGAAATCTCGGCCCGGCTTCGAGCATGGAATCCAATACTATCCGATTAGGAGGTAACGTCGGAGGTGGCTTCGGTTCCCAAACAGCAGCCTACATCGCCGGCATCTACGGTTCCACCTCCTCCTCTGGTATCCCTGTGTACATCAGCTCCGACGGACTACTTGGAACACAAACCTCCTCGCTGCGCTTCAAAGAGCAGGTCCGCGACATGGACGACAGCACAAACGGCCTGATGCGGTTGCGTCCTGTGACTTTCCTCTACAAACCACAGTTCGACAAAGGCGAGCGCACCCTGCAATACGGCTTGATCGCCGAGGAAGTGGCGAAGGTCTATCCCGAACTAGTCGCTTACGACAATGACGGCCAGCCTTATAGTGTGCGCTACCAATATCTGTCCACCATGTTGCTCAATGAGGTGCAGAAGCAATATCACCGCGCCGAAGCGGAGGCAAAGGTAATCACGGCGCAAGAACAGAAGATTGACCAGCTAGAGCAGCGTTTGTCGAGGCTAGAGAGGCTCGTTCCACAGACCGTGGCTCAAAAGTAGGAGCGAGGTTCTTTTATTACGGAGGGCTGACCTGGGCTGTGTGGACAAGGCCTCCATGGCTCGGTCAGCCGTGTACCCACGGCACGTGACCGGGTAGTGTCATTGACCCCGCTTTGTCCGGCGTGTTACAAAAAACTCGCCTTTTGTGCTGTGCCTGTGGTGTGTCTGAAGAGGCACACGAACAGGTGCAAGTGTTCCCGACGCGGCCAAACCTCAACACTTCTGTCTTGAAGTGGAAGCGCGTTTCCGGGATTCCAGCAGGTCCATGCATGGTTGTTTCTGGCGATCCGCGAAGACGCGAGCTAGAGCCCTGTACGCCTGATCTGTTGGGCGGTAATCGATCTCATGGAAACGCTGCCTGCGATTTATCGCAGGAGAGCAGAACAAAGCTAACGTCATTTTAGGGGTGCGCCCCGGCAAAACGGGGTTCGCCCATCGGAGGAATTATATGCACACCTGGCTCGCCGCCCTGCGGCGGCTGTCACCTGCAACCATCCCCTTCAGAAGCCCGATCAAGCTACTGAGCGCGACGCTAACCGTCTTAATGCTGAGCGCCACGGCTGCCTTCGCCCAACCCGAGGCTGCCGGGGAAGCCAGCCTGAAGCTGCCCGATCTTTCGTCGGTCAGCTTCCTCGGCATGGATGGCCATAAGATACTGCTGGTCGGCATACTCTTCTGCTTCTTCGGATTAATGTTCGGACTGGCAATTTACATGCAACTGAAGAACCTGCCGGTCCATCGCTCCATGCGAGAGATCTCGGAGCTGATTTACGAAACCTGTAAGACCTACCTGATCACCCAGGGCAAGTTCATCCTCATCCTGGAAAGTTTCATAGCGGTGGTCATCATTCTGTACTTTGGGGTGTTGCTGAAGTTCGACATCGCACGCGTGATCATCATTCTCTGCTTCAGCCTGATCGGTATCGCAGGCAGCTACGGTGTGGCGTGGTTCGGCATTCGCGTCAACACCTTCGCCAATTCGCGCACCGCCTTTGCCGGGCTGCGCGGCAAGCCCTATCCCATCTATGCCATTCCGTTGAAGGCGGGAATGAGCATCGGCATGATGTTGATCTCGGTTGAGCTGCTCATCATGCTCTGCATTCTGCTGTTCGTTCCGGGTGATTACGCCGGCCAGTGCTTCATCGGTTTCGCCATCGGCGAATCGCTGGGCGCCGCCGCTCTGCGTATCGCAGGCGGCATCTTCACCAAGATCGCCGACATCGGTTCCGACCTGATGAAGATCGTCTTCAAGATCAAGGAAGACGATGCCCGCAACCCGGGTGTCATCGCCGACTGTACCGGAGACAACGCGGGCGATTCGGTTGGTCCCAGCGCTGACGGCTTTGAAACTTACGGTGTCACCGGCGTGGCGCTGATCACCTTCATCCTGCTGGCCGTGAGAGATCCGAAGGTCCAGGTGCAGTTGCTGGTGTGGATCTTCATCATGCGTATCATGATGCTGGTCTCCAGCACCGTGGCCTACTTCTTGAACGAAGCGGTTGCCAAAGCTCGTTACGGCAACGCTGACCAGATGAATTTCGAAGCGCCGCTCACCTCGCTGGTCTGGCTCACTTCGATCATCTCCATCGTTCTGACCTACATCGTGTCGTACCTGATCGTGCCAATACTGGGCGGCGATTCCACACAGTGGTGGAAGCTGGGAACCATCATCTCGTGCGGCACCCTGGCCGGTGCTGTCATTCCGGAACTAGTGAAAGTATTCACCTCGACCGAGTCTCGCCACGTAAGAGAAGTGGTGACCTCAGCCGACGAGGGCGGTGCGTCGCTGGGCATCTTGTCGGGCTTCGTGGCCGGCAATTTCTCCTGCTACTATCTCGGCTTCACCATTGTCAGCCTGATGGCGATAGGGTCTTACGTCAGCCAGTTCGGGCTCGGCGAGTTGATGCTGGCTCCTGCGGTGTTTGCCTTCGGCCTGGTCGCTTTCGGCTTCCTCGGCATGGGGCCGGTGACGATCGCGGTTGATTCCTACGGTCCGGTGACCGACAACGCGCAGTCGGTCTACGAGCTCTCTTTGATTGAGACCATTCCGAACATCAAGGGCGAGTTGCAAAAAGACTACAACATGACCGTGAACTTCGAACGGGCCAAGCACCTTCTGGAAGAGAACGATGGTGCGGGTAACACGTTCAAGGCCACGGCAAAACCGGTGCTCATCGGGACCGCAGTCGTCGGGGCGACGACCATGATCTTCTCCATCATCATGGCGCTCACACATGGCTTGTCGGAGAACGTCGGCAAACTCTCGCTGCTGCACGCTCCGTTTGTGCTTGGTCTGATCAGCGGCGGCGCCATCATCTACTGGTTCACTGGCGCTTCCACCCAGGCGGTCACCACCGGCGCTTACCGCGCGGTGGAGTTCATCAAGGCCAACATCAAGCTGGAAGGCGTGGAAAAAGCCTCGGTGAGCGACAGCAAGAAGGTGGTCGAGATCTGCACCAAGTACGCGCAGAAGGGCATGTTCAACATCTTCATTGCGGTGTTCTTCGTGACCCTGTCGTTTGCGTTCATTGAGCCGTTCTTCTTCATCGGTTATCTCATTTCCATCGCGGCGTTTGGCTTGTATCAGGCGATGTTCATGGCCAACGCCGGCGCGGCTTGGGACAATGCCAAGAAGATTGTGGAAGTGGAGTTGAAGCAGAAAGGCACCGCGCTGCACGACGCCACCGTGATTGGCGATACCGTGGGCGATCCCTTCAAGGACACGTCGTCGGTTGCCATGAACCCGATCATCAAGTTCACCACGCTGTTCGGGTTGCTGGCGGTGGAACTGGCAGTGCAATTGACCAAGACACAGGGAGCGGGACTAAGCCACATACTGGCGATTGCCTTCTTTGCGGTGTCGTTTGTGTTCGTGTGGAAGTCGTTCTACGGCATGCGGATCGTCAAGACTCCAGCATGATTGCAATCCTCTAACCGCAAACGCCATCCTTACGGGATGGCGTTTTGCGTTTGCGGTGATTATTGAGGTGTCATCCCGAGCGACGAGCACAGCGAGGAATCGAGGGACCCCTATGACCGCCACCAAGACACTACCCGCAAAGCAGCATGCCCGAAACTCCCTGCAGGCGCTCGCGCTGAATGACACGTTCAGGTCATGAGTAATCAGCCGAAGAGCTGCACTACCCCGACAAAACAGATACATGTATTGTGGAACCGCTCTAACAGTTATACTGCCCGCGATGCACGAACTTCAGCGTCAGATCGAGTCTCTGTATGCGATGGCAGCCGAGGCAGCTACATTCCCCGGCGCCAGCGAGACCTTCGCGCGCTTTCGCGATGCGCTGACCGCAGGCACGATTCGCGCTGCCGAAAAAGTCGACGGCCGCTGGCGAACGAACGAATGGGTGAAGCAAGGGATCCTGCTGGGCTTTCGCATCGGCAAGCTGGCGGAGAGCGGGGACGCGCGCGTCCTCTCCTTCGTTGACAAAGATACTTATCCCATTCGCCATTTCACCACAGACGATCTGGTGCGCGTGGTTCCCGGAGGCTCGTCAGTGCGGGCCGGAGCTTACGTTGCGCCCTCAGTCATTTGCATGCCGCCGATGTTCATCAATACCGGCGCCTATGTTGACGAGGGCGCAATGATCGATTCGCACGCGCTGGTTGGTTCCTGCGCGCAAGTGGGGAAGCGCGTCCACATCAGCGCGGCGGCGCAGGTCGGGGGCGTACTGGAGCCGATCAACGCATCGCCGGTGATCATCGAAGATGACGTGCTGATTGGCGGAAATTGCGGTGTGTACGAAGGCACGCAAGTTGGCGCGCGCGCCGTGCTGGGAGCGGGCGTCATCCTGACGCGGTCTACGCCTGTCTTCGATACGGTGCATGGCGAGGTCTATAGGGCGACGGCCACCGCACCGCTGCGCGTCCCAGAGGGCGCAGTGGTCGTGCCCGGTTCACGCGCCATTACCAAGGGCAAAGCCGCGGAGTGGGGACTGTCGCTCTACACTCCGGTGATTGTGAAGTATCGTGACCAGCGCACCGACCGCGGAGTGGAATTGGAAGATATTTTGCGCTAGCGGAGGGCTCTCCACGAATTTCGCTTCGAAGGCGCACAGCTTTTGAGGGGGCATTGGTTTTGAAAGGGCACAGCTTTAGCTGTGCCGTTGAACCCAAAATATGAAAATGGGCTTTAGCCTCCCATGATCAAATTTCTCACCCTATGCTCTCAGTCCGCGGCACGGGTTTGTAATGATAGGAGAAAAGGACGCCAACCAGGCTAGCGTCTAATCGCGGGACGCTAACCTGGGGGCATCGGGCTAGCTATCTATGTGTTCGGCTTCCGCTTCTGAGCGCTCTTAGCGCCAGGCTTGGTCAGTTCGGCCTTGACCGCTGCTGCATGAGCCGCTCTCGCGGCCTGCACCTTGGCCATCACTTCCTTGATGTAGGCGTCGGCGTCTCCCCGGGTCTTGATGGTGGCGACCCTGGCCTCGATAGCGGCGTGTTCTGCCGGCGTCCCGGCGGAGAGTTCCTTGTCGGTTTTTGCCACCACCGCGAGGGTTCCCAACAAATTTCCCTTTGGCGGGAGCGGTTGAAGAGCGAGCGCTGCCAATTCTTCGGGTTTCATAGGTGGTTTCGGCGTAGACGGCCGTCCGGCATTTAGATGCGGAACGTTCTTGGCGCGCACCGCGCCGGCGCCGGACGAAAGCAGATGGGTAAAATCGTTTGCCGCCGCGT
The DNA here is from genome assembly GCA_963709045.1 of uncultured Acidobacteriaceae bacterium. Lineage (GTDB taxonomy): Bacteria > Acidobacteriota > Terriglobia > Terriglobales > Acidobacteriaceae > Bog-257. The sequence continues at coordinate 1,074,065 of CAVPUX010000002.1, forward strand.
CTCTTGCGGTCAGAGATGACAACCCGAACAACCTCTCGATCGTGGCCGGAACCGAGCTGTGATCGTAAGGCGTGTGGTCGGGCCCGACGGTGATCAGGGGAGAGACAATGACGGCCGGCACGCGCACGCCCAGTTGGTTGAAGACGAAGCCGTTGGCGCCGGGCTGGTCCGCAGGATTCGGTGGAATTGCCGGTCCGGGGATAACGGAATCGTAAAAGCCGCCGTGTTCATCGTAGGTGATGATCAGCAGGCTGCTGGCCCACAGCGGGGATTGCGAGATCCAATTGTAGACGTTGGCGATCAGATTCTCCCCGCCGGAAACGTCATCCATCGGATGCTGGGAGCTGCCGTTTTGATACGTGTTGTTGGTGATGTCCCCGTAATTGGGCTCGATAAAGGTGTATCGATAGGGATACCCGCTTTGCAGGTCACCTTCCATGTCCGAGAGGTGCTTGACGTCCAACGCATCAAGCAACGAGACGTTTTTGAGGGAGGCCACCTGCGGAACGGAACCGGGTATAGAGTCGATTTCCCAGTCGTAGTAGATCCTCCAGGGGATGTTCGCATTCTTCAATGCGTCGAAAATGGATCCGCTCTGGTAGGTGAATCCGGAAAAGGACTCCCAGACGCCCATATCAAACTTGGTAGGACTGTCGTCGAGACTTTGGTAGGCGCTTCCATTCCAATAGGCCGAGGAAGCGCCATGCACGTAAAAACGGTTCGGCCAGGTCGGACCCGGAAGCGACGAACACCACTGGTCGCAGATCACATAGTAGCTGGCCAGAAAATAGATGTTGGGCAAGTCAGTTGGCGTAGTGAAGCATGCCATGATATCGCCAATAGCACCGGCAGCTGGCAAACCTGTACTTTCGTCTGAGCTATTGGCGTAAGTAGCCGCGAATCCTGACAGGTTGATCGTAGGATAGGTAGGCGGAGTATACGTAGTTTGGTAGCCGCACAATTGATTGACAATGTCGGCGAATTCATGACCGGGATCTGTCGTCATACTCGGTGGTGCGGAGCTATTTACGCAGTACGGGTTGCCGTTATAAGAGTTGCAGTCCGTAGTGCCGGCAACCGTGATCCCGTTAATTCCCGAGAATGCGAAGATGTTATCGAACGAGTGGTTTTCCAGCATGAGCACGAATACGTTGGTCACTGGCGAGTAGTTGCCGGCATGGAGCATGCTGGCGCTACAGGCGCCCGACTTGAGATTGACGTTAAACGTATTCCAGTCCACCGTGAAGGTCGGGCTCGACCCGTTATCGTTCCCGCCTGGATCCCACCATTTGTCGATCAGCATACATTCCTTCCAGTACGGAAGCACCGGATCATCCGAAGAGTAGCTCACGTACATGCCAGGCTGTGATCCGCCGGAAACGTTGATCGACGCATACCAGAAGTCGCCCGGCGTTGCCGTGTCCCAGCTGACCGCCAAGGGGCCGATGCTCTGGCCAGGAGCTACACCTTGCACGGAAATTCCTACCGTGCCGTAGTTCACGCTCCAGTGATAGAGCACGAGATCGGCATTGGAATCAGTGTTGTTTTGAAGAAAGATGTTGGCGCTGCTCATGGAATGGGTCCTCCTGTGACTTGTTTTGTTTGGTCTTGAACTCGCAAACGCAGCCAAACTGCGGCTCAGTGATGATCGGTGCCCCGGAAAGCGTGAATATCCCTAGGTGCTGAGCCCTGGCTCACGAAGAAAAAAGTTGGCGGCGCGGCTAGAGCCGGGGACGTCGATAGCAACGCCAGGGGTTACCGGTAGAGGAAAAAGCATCCAGCTGCCGCTCCGTGTAACTGTCTACGGACTACAGCGAGGACCTTCCTGCCTTGATTTGTGCAACTTTAATGCTGGGACCGGTGGACTCGAAAGTGACTGTCTTACTTCCTGTATATGGCCGATAAGTACAACTTTTGATAGGGTAACGACGGTATTCGTATTATTTCGTGATGTCAACTATATTTTTCGAAAGCTGCGTCTCTGCAAAGCGTGTAATTCCCGGGTCGCGCAGCCTGTCAAGGCGCCCTTTAAATTCAAAAACCGACCACGGCAAGGCCGGCTACAACTAAATGAAGGTATGACCCTGATCGACAGCCATCGCCGCCAGAACATTGCCCTCGTCATCGCGGCCGTCCTTGTGCTGGCTGCACTGCTGTGCTGGCGCTTCGCTGGGCAGGCAACCATGCTGTCGGCCGCTCTCCGCTACGACGCGCTGGCTGCTCTCGTGGTCTATGGCTGCTTCAAGCGCACCCTGACTGCGTGGATCTTCATCGCCATGGTGTTGGGTGCGGCGATCGGACACGACTTCCCCAATGCCGCCACGCATCTGCGCGTGCTTGCGCTCATCTTTCTGCGCTTGATCAAAACCATCATCGCGCCGCTGCTGTTCGCGACGCTGGTGGTCGGCATCGCCGGGCACTCCAATTTGCGCCAGGTGGGGCGACTGGGACTGCGCTCCATCATTTTCTTCGAGATCGTCACCACCATTGCAATTTTTCTTGGACTGGGCGCCATCAATCTGAGCAAAGCCGGCGTGGGAGTTCAGTTGCCGGCCGCCAGCGCCGCGGACACGTCGTCGGTCAATAAGCTCAGCGGCGAAGACACCATCCTGCATATCTTTCCCGAAAACATCGCCAAAGCGGTCGCCGACGGTGCCGTATTGCAAGTGGTGGTCTTCAGCCTGATCTTCGCCGTCGCGCTGGCCATGTTGAGCGAGCAAAAGCGCCGCCCCATGCTGGCCTTCTGCGAAAGCCTCAGCGAGGTGATGTTCAAGTTCACCAATTTAGTGATGTATATGGCGCCGCTGGGTGTCGGCGCCGCCGTGGCCTACACTGTGGGACATACGGGAATCGCCGTGCTCGGCAGCCTGCTCAAGCTGCTGCTGACCCTGTACGCCGCGTTAGTTGTCTTCATCCTGGGTGTTCTGCTGCCGATTGCGTTGTTGTTTCGGGTACCGATGCGCAACTTCCTAAGGGCTGTGGCCGAGCCAGTCTCAATTGCGTTCGGCACCGCGAGTTCGGAGGCGGCGCTTCCCCGCGCAATGGAAGCGATGGAAGCGATCGGCGTCCCACGGCAAATCGTTGCGTTCGTCATTCCGACGGGCTACAGCTTCAACCTTACCGGCAGCTCACTCTATCTCAGCGTCGCGGCGATTTTCGTGGCGCAGGTCTCCGGCATGCATCTGTCGCTCGGGCAGCAATTGATGATCATGTTGACGCTGATGGTCACCAGCAAAGGCGTTGCAGGTGTGTCGCGAGCGGCGCTGGTCATTTTGCTGGCGACTGCGAGCTCTACCGGGCTGCCGACGGAGCCGGTGTTTCTGCTGCTCGGGGTGGATCAACTACTCGACATGGGCCGCACGGCGGTGAATGTGCTGGGAAATTGTCTGGCTGCCGTCGTGATGGCAAAGTGGGAGGGCGACTTCGCGACGGAGTCGCCGTCGCCGGTGGTGAAGGAAGCGGTGTTGCGGTAGCGGGCGCGGCCATATGAGCCGGAGAAGTGATTCCCTCGAGGCAATCGCGCTTTGGCCCGGCGCACGGGTTGTGTCAGGGCACGACAGTCACGCCGTAACTTCTCTCTTGTAAGTGTCATCCCGACCAAGGACTTTTAGTCCGCGTGGAGGGACCTGCTGTTGGCCTGCAGCGTGACGATGCGCGGAGAAAAGCAGGTCCCTCGACTTCGCTCGGGATGACAAACTTATGAAAAGGGACACGGACCGACACGGCCGAAAGGCGTGCCCCTTCAAAACACTTACTCCTGCTTCTGCGGTTGGCCCTTGCTATATCCATACGGGCAATTTCGGCATCCTGATTCGCAGCAATATCCTCGCTGTTGCAGATAAAGAGCCGTGAATACCATGAAGCCGTCTTCCATGTAATAGTGAATGCCCTCGACCAGATCGTCGGGAATCATTGCGCAGCCGCCTCAAGTAATGCGCTGGAACGCTCCGCTTCTTCTACGGGAACACCGTCGCGGAAGGTGACGAACTTGCCGGAGATCGCCGGCACGCGCTCGCCAGGCACGATGAAGCCCACCAGATTCAACGGGTCGGCAGCGGAGACGGTGACCACTTCACCGCTGGCCGGAAGGTTACGCATCGCGCGCAGCGACTCCACTGCTTCCGGGAAGGGCGAACTGCTCTCCGAGGAATCCGTTGACGAAGCGTCCGCCACGCACTTCGCCGCGATCTTCCAGGCGGCGGAACGCGATCAACAACTCGCGCCACTTGGGCAGGTTCGACTCGCGCGCCAGGGTTTCGCGGAAGACCACACCATAGCGGCGCAGCAACATCCAGCAAGTGGCCTCGACGACTTTCGTGCGGTCGGCGCCCTCGCCGGGATAGAGCAGCGACCAGCGTCCCCCGGTGTGACGAGGCCGCGTAAGCTTAGGTGTGCCGGTCGCATTGCGACGGCGCGGATTGATCAGCGAGCGCAAATTTTCGAAACCGTCGGCGGTGACCATGCCGGCGGCTACCAGTTCCCAGAGCGCGGTCTCGATTTCCGCCTTCAGCCGTTCGGTTCCACGGACGATGTCGGCAAAGAACGATGCGCCGCGCCGCTTCAGAAATTCCAGCACGCTGCGGGCGCTCTCGCTCAGCACGCGGTCAAAGTTCTGCTCGTCGTCGCCGTGGCGCGGCTGCATCCAGTCGGAATCGTCGCGCACAAAGAACGTGATGGGCGCGACGCTGGTTGGCACTACGCGGCGGCGGCCTTCGCCAGAATCTTCCAGCGTGGCCGGATGTGGTGACAGGCGCCCCCAGCCAACCGCTCCGGTCAGGCAGAGCTGATCGAGCGCGGCCGGATCGTAGTTGTTCACCCGCGCCGCCAGGATGTGTTTCTCCCAGGCGTTCGCTGGGATCTCGAAACCCTGCAACTGGCGCACGGCCTCCAGCAGTCCGCGCTCGCCAGCCAATTGCGACTGCGGTGTCACGTGCTGCCAGCGCAACAGCCAACGCATATACTGCGCCGCGGTGACGGGCTCGACTTGCTTGCGCAGGGTGGCGACGGTGAGATGGTGAATGCGCGCCAGCAAGCGCCGGTCACACCACTCAGCTGTGGAAGGCTCGTTTCCTTTGGCTAGTCCGGTAAAGTTTCCGCGCAGTATGGAGCCCGACGCCTCCATCCGGAGTAGCGCTTGTTCGACCTCGGCGGGGGACAGTCCCAGCCAATAGGACAGCGCGGCTGCAGTGACTGGGCCGCAGTGCATCATCCAGCCAGTCACCATAGCGAGCACCGCATCCTCACGGGAGGCCGTGTTCGATCGGCAAGTCCGGCGGCGTGACTTCGAACTTCGCGTCGGGAAAAATCAGCGCGAAGTCTTTGGCTCGCTCGGAGGCGACAAAATAACGGCGCTCATTCGCTCGAGCGCGACACCACACGCCAGCCTTCCATCAGCTCGGTGAGAAATGGCTGCCAACTCGTGATCGCATCCTGCCACTCGCCATCGGCAATCTCTTCTGGCACCGCAACCAACGTCTGCAACACATCATGCAACTCGTCGCTGTCGCGAACGTCGGGCCGCGCTTCCTCGCCGACCCGCGCAATCGCCGTTTGGTCCAGTCGTCCGACTTCCTGCAGAACCGCTTCGGGCAGTACGCGCCGCATCTGCACGGCACGGGCGCGGCGCTCTTCCAGCGGAGCATCGTCGAGGTAGGCGTAGGGGTTCGCATTCAGGATTTCGTGCGAGAACTGCGACGGCACCGGCGTGTCCACCGCCAGTGTGCGAATCGCACCGCTGCGAATCCCGTCGAGCACCCGCCGCAGACCGTCGATATCCATGGCCTCGGTGAGCACATCCTTCATCACTTCCTGAATAAGCGGATGGTCGGGAATCTGGATGTCGCCGACGATGTTTTCCTGACACGCAGCCACATCGGGGAAGACCGATGCCATCAAGTCGTCGCTGCGGATGCGCTGAATCTGCGGCGGGACCTTCTTGCCGCCCTGAAAGCGCAGCAGGGCCAGCGAGCGATTGGCATCCCAGCGCCAGCGCGTGGCGAAGATAGGCGACGCCAGCGCCGCTTGCTCCAGGATTCCCTGCACCGTTTCCGTTTGCAGATAGTGGAAGACGTCGCTGAGGGGAAAGCTGTGCTGTTCGGCCAGAGCGATGTTGAGGCCGTTGTCGGTGGCCGCGGCCTGCAATTCAAAATTGAAGGAGCGGCAGAAGCGCTTGCGCAGCGCCAGTCCCCAGGCTTTGTTGATGCGGCCGCCGAAAGGCGCGTGGATGATGAGTTGCATCCCGCCGCCTTCGTCGAAGAAGCGCTCAGCGATAATGCAGTCCTGGGTTGGGACCTCGGTCAGCACCGCGCGGCCGGTGACGATGTACTCGATGAGTTGTTCGGCGCCGGAATCGTCAAGGCCGCATTCGTCCTTCAGCCAAGCGACGGCGTTCTGAACTTCGGGGCTGGAAGCGATGCCGCGAAGCGGGTTCGCGGCGCGAGGCGAAGAAGTGTCGCCGGCTGAAGCCGGCTCGGGAACAGAAGGTAGTTGTAATGCAGCCCTGAAGGGCTGCTCCACCCAGCTCCGCACTGTCAAAGGTGGAATTCGATCGGTCACGGTTTGGAAGGGGCGCAGCTTTAGCTGCGCCGTCAGGGACGACCTTCTGTATTGTCATCACGAGTGGCCTTCAGGCCGCGAGGGATCTGCTTTTCGTTGGTGAGAGCCGGCATCTCCGGATTCGCCGGCACCGCAACCGGCGCGGTATTGGGCAGCAACGCGCTGACCCGCTCGCGCAACTCGGCCACGTGATGCGAAAGCTCGTCGGTGCGTGCCGGAGCCTCGCCGCGCCAGAAAGGAATGCTCGGCGGCGCGCCGTGCGCATCCTCGACCAGCACTCGCCCGGAGTTGGATTCGACGCGACGAATCCGCCATGAGGTGTTACCCAGCAGCATGATGTCGCCCGCGTTGCTTTCGACGGCGAAGTCTTCGTCGAGCGTGCCGACGACGATCTCGTCCGGCTGCGCAACCACAGTGAAGAGCGCAGTGTCGGGGATTGCTCCGCCGCTGGTGATCGCTGCCAGCCGCGCCCCGCGCCGCCCACGCAGGCGGCGGTTGACCATGTCGCGAAACAGATAAGCGCCATAGCGCCCGCGCTTGGCGGCGATCCCTTGCGACAGCATTTCCAGAACGCGGTCATACTCTTCGCGCTGCAGGCTGCCGTAGGGATAGGCGCGGCGCACACACTCGAACAGCGCGTCTTCGTCCCAATCTTCGCAACTGCACATGGCGACGATCTGCTGCGCGAGAATGTCGAGCGGAGCTGCGGGAATCTGAATGCGGTCGAGATCGCCCTGCTTGATGGCTCGGACGGCAGCTGCGCATTCCACAAGATCGTCACGAGTGGTGGCGAACAGGCGGCCTTTGGGGACGGCTCCGCGCCAGTGACCGGCGCGGCCCACGCGCTGCAGCGCCACCGCGATCGCGCGCGGCGAATTGATCTGGCAAACCAGATCAACGTTGCCGATATCGATTCCCAGCTCCAGCGAAGCCGTCGCCACCAGCAGCACGAATTTCGCCGTTCTTCAACTTGCGCTCGGCCGCCAGACGCAGCTTGCGCGCCAGGCTGCCGTGGTGCGCTGCTACCAATTCTTCGCCGATGCGTTCGCCCAGATGCAGCGCAACACGCTCCGCCAGTCGCCGCGTGTTGACGAAGACCAGCGTCGAGCGATGTTGCAGCGCCAGCTCGGCGATGCGGTCATAGATCTCGCCCCACATCTCGTTGCTGGCGATGGGGCCAAGCTCCGACGGCGGTACCTCCACCGCCAAATCGAGCTTGCGGCGATGGCCAATGTTGACCACGGCCGGAGCAGGGCGTCCCGCGCCAGTCAGGAAATGCGCGATCTCTTCAATCGGCTTCTGCGTGGCCGACAGGCCGATGCGCGTCGGCCGATTCGCCAGCAGGTCAAGGCGCTCGAGCGAAATTGTCAGGTGCGCGCCGCGCTTGTCATCGGCGACCGCGTGGATTTCGTCCACGATGACCGTCTCGACGTGGCTCAGGATGGCGCGGCTGCCGTTGGCGGTGAGCAGAATGTAGAGCGACTCGGGCGTGGTGACCAGGATGTGCGGCGGACGCTTCAGCATGTCGCGCCGCTCTTTCATCAGCGTGTCGCCGGTGCGAACGGCGGTGCGAATCTCGGGCATCAGCAGGCCGCGCTCGGCGGCGAGCGCCAGAATCTCGCTGAGCGGGCCGTCGAGGTTCTTCTGGATGTCGTTGCCCAGCGCCTTCAGCGGCGAGACGTACACAACTTCGGTGCGGTCGTGCAAATCGCCATCGAGCGCTTTGCGAACCAGGCGGTCGATGCAGATGAGAAATGCGGCGAGCGTTTTGCCGGAACCGGTGGGGGCGGAGATGAGGGTGGTACGGCCGGCAAGAATCTCTGGCCAGCCTTGCTCCTGCGGCTCAGTGGGCGAGCCGAAGCGGCCCAGGAACCACTCCGCGACCAGCGGATGCGCCCAGGCCAGCGCGACCGGAATTTCGCCCACAGGCATCCGGCTATTTTAGCAGAGTTTCGCTAATTGTTCGCCGTGAGAGATTTCACCACGGAGGAATTCTATTCACCACAGAGGCACAGAGGGCACAGAGGAAGTACCAAGCAATCAAAGAACAGAAGAGCCAAGGAGGAAGAGAGTCCAGGAAAGAAAAGAATCAAAGAACAAAGGAGAGTCACCAAGGACAGCGTAAGACCTCCTGGTGAATACACAAGAATTTCTCCGTGTCCTCTGTGTCTCTGTGGTGAAAGGGTCTTCCCGGAATCCCTCCTGCTAAACTTTCCCCATGTCCGACGAGCGCGCGAAGAAGATCAAGATGATGCTGTTCGACGTTGACGGCGTGATGACCGATGGCACGATTTTTCTCTTTCCGGCGCCGGGCGGTGGCTCCGAACAGGGCACCCATGAGCATCGGGAGCAGATGGCCGACAAGGGCGGCTTCGGAATCGCCAGCCGCGCAGATGATCGAGGCCAAGGGATTCGACGCGCACGATGGCACCGGATTCTCGCTGGCCCGCGCCGGCGGCCTGAAGACGGGCATCATCACCAAGCGCATTTCTGAAACGGTGGCGCTGCGGGCGCGCGATCTGAAGATCGAGCACGTCTATCAAGGGCAGCAGGACAAGGCGTCCGCGTTTTACGAGATCCTGGCGAAGGAAAACCTGAAGCCCGAGCAGGTTTGTTACGTTGGCGACGACGTCATCGATCTGCCGGTAATGCGGTTGTGCGGGCTGGCCATCGCCGTGAAGAACGCGCGGCCGGAGGTGCTACGCGAGTCCCACTACGTGACGTCGCATGAAGGCGGCCATGGCGCGGTGCGCGATGCGATTGAGTACGTTCTGCGGGAGCAGGGGGTGCTGGAGCGGGTGATCGAGGAGTACATCCGCTCGCGAGCAGCCGATCCGACGTAGACTACGGAATAGTTCGTCCGAACGAAAAAAAGTCCCCTCCGAAGGACAGGGGCGAATTGCACTTCGGAGGGGTAGCCGCTTTTACACGACCATTCTCAGGGTTGTTATTGAGTGAAACACTCCACTTTTGGGGAAGTTTCGGTCGGCAGGAAAAAGCTATCGAAATTCGATAAGTGGCTGGCGGAGGATCGTTTGGAAGGCCGTTATGGACCTCCGGCAGACCTGCGGAGTCGGTATCGGGAGAGAAAGCCAACCTCGTAGCGGCGCCACGAGCTACCGCGGATTTGCCAATTTGCTGAAAAACTCACGAAAGCAGATCCCTCGCGGGCTGAAGCCCGCTCGTGATGACAAAAATATCAAGGACCAAGGTACGCCCCTTCACATGCCGCGGAGCGGCCGATTCGCTCCAAATTTCGCAATACCAACTACCCTCAGCCGGCGTTCTTCCAAAGCGGAAGGAATATTTGTCCAACCCAAGACCGCTCTAATCCGCCGGGGAATCAGCCTTGCTACGGTTCCAAGTGAGGCGAAATGTGATAAGTAATCAAGTAGGAACTAGTGACGGCCGAGCGATTGTCACATTCGCCAAGTCGCCGGATTTTCGCAACTCCGGCCTAAGTGCTGGCATCTGTTTTGTTTGGGTGGGGTTGTTTTATTGTCTCGAGAGCAGTTTTGAGTTGAATCCGGAATCCAAAATACCTACTATGGAAAATCCCGCGACCAAAAATTGTCGTGGAGGCAAGAATTTTTTAAGCGGGAAATGAGAGTGAGTCCGGGGAAGTAAAAGGTTATCCATGCTAAAGCGTTCCGCCATTGTCGTAATGAATACTTTATTGGCACTGTTTGTATGTGCCAAGGCCCCGGCTGCCACCATTGCCACCCACAAGCCACATAGCAAGCCCCATCACATTACCGACACCACGTCAGCGCAAAAGAAGATGGCGCGGATGCGCAGCAGCAGCAAAACCGTGGCGACTCGTAATCGTTCCACGCATCTGGTTGCTTCCACACACCCCGCCGTTTACAAGAAGCACCATTATTACGAGCGCTTCTACGCCAGTTCTTTCGCCGACAATCAAGTGGAAGGCGACATCACGGCGGGTGAAGATCCTATTGTGCGCGCGGCCGCGGTGGAAGCGCTGGGCAATATGAATGGCACCGTCGTCGCGGTCGATCCCGACAGCGGGCGCATTCTGGCGATGGTGAATCAGAAGCTGGCGTTGTCGGCCGGAGCGCAGCCGTGCTCGACCATCAAGGTTGCGGTGGCGTTGGCGGCGCTGAGCGAAAACGTCATCACCAAAGATACGCAGGTTCCGCTAGGCAAGTACTGGCGCGTGGACCTGACTACGGCGCTGGCGCACTCCAACAACGCTTACTTTGAAGCTGTGGGCCGCAAGCTGGGCTTCGAGCGGGTCAGCTATTACGCTCACCAGTTTGGACTGGGCGAACTTGCGGGCTGGCACATCGGCGGTGAGAATCTGGGCACGTTCCCCTCGACCGAGCTGGATGCGAAGCTTGGCGGCGTCGGCAAGATGTGTTCCTTCGGCGAGAGCATCTCTCTGACCCCGCTGCAGCTAGCAGCGCTGATGAGCTCAATTGCCAACGGCGGCACCCTGTATTACCTGCAGCATCCCACCACCCCCGAGCAAGTGACCAGCTTCACCCCGAAGGTCAAGCGCAAGCTGGACATTGGTCCGTTGATTCCCGAGATTTCCGACGGCATGTCGGGCGCGGTGGAGTACGGAACAGCGCGTCTGCTGCGAACCAACTTCATCGAGGAGCCGGTGCTGGGCAAAACGGGCACCTGCTCCAAAGATGGCACGCGCCTCGGCTGGTTTGGCTCCTATGCCAACACGCAATACGGGCGGATTGTGACGGTCGTCTTCCTGGAAGGCGGACGCCCAACCTTTGGTCCCAAGGCGGCAGAGTTGGCCGGTCGCTTGTACCGCAATCTCTATGACCACGAGTTCTTTGCCGCGAAGCCTGCGGCTACGCCGGTGCGGACGGCGGGTTCCGAGGTGACTCCCGCAGTGGTCACTCCGCAGTAGCAAAGCCGAAACTACCAGATAGCAAGAGGCCTCCCATGCGCGGGAGGCCTTTGGTCTATTGGGTGCGACACAGGGAAGCTTTGGTTCAGTGAGTGGGCGGCGGCGCGGACGACGCCTGCAGCTGACGCAGTGCTTCCTCGTAACCACTCTTGGCCGATGCGTCCGGAGTAGTGCTGATCTGCGCCGTGAGCCACTTCACCATGGCCGCTTGTGAAGCATGGGGGAAATTTGGTTCCGCATCGTCGATGCGCCATTCGTCCTTCACGGCGGTGACGGTGTACTCCACATCCTCGGTGGGACTCGCCATCACGCGTGAATACCCTATGCCCGGCTCGTATCGTCCCAGCCGCCGATAATGAACGGTGACGGTGTATCTGCCGTTAGTCAAGACCGGCGTGGTTTCCACGGTATAGCGCGAAATGACGTCAATCTGTTGGTAGTCGGGATTGGTCTTCCACCAGACGAGGGGCTCCAGTTTCGTCCAGCCTTGCTGGTCCAGGCGAGCTCCACCGTAGTCCTGTCGGCAATATTGGGAAACCAGCGCACGAACCTGCTCGGCCCTGGTGTCTTGATCTGAGTGGCCCACGTTAAACGGAATATCTTGCGCCGCGCAGCCTACAGCCAACAAGAAAACCACGGGCAGTGCAAAACGGCGAAACCACAACGGCAGCATTCGATCCCTCTTGGATGGTTAGTATGCGCCCCCTTCAAGCCTACACCGATTAGGCAGCACGAAAAAGCGCCCGACAAATGCCGGGCGCACGATTTTGAAATTGAGTTTTGAAATTGAGCGAGTTTTACGCTCTCGCCGTTTTCTGGTCGCTGAAGACCTGCCCGTCACGAATGTGGATGACGCGGTGAGCGTACTCGGCGATGTCGTGCTCGTGAGTAACCAGGACGATGGTATTGCCCTGCTCATGCAGACGATCGAAGAGCGCCATGATTTCCACGCCGGTCTGCGAGTCCAGGTTGCCGGTAGGTTCGTCAGCCAAAATGATCGACGGCTTGTTGACCAACGCGCGAGCGATAGCCACGCGCTGACGCTGTCCGCCTGACAGTTCGTTGGGCTTATGGTTCATTCTGGATTCCATTCCCACCGAAGCCAGCGTCTGGCGGGCGCGTTCGATGCGCTCTTCAGCCGGAACGCCCGCGTAGATGAGCGGGAGTTCGACATTGTGCAGCGAGGTGGCACGGGCCAGCAGGTTGAAGGTCTGGAAAACGAAGCCGATCTCTTTGTTGCGAATGCGCGCCAGTTCGTCGTCGTCGAGTTCGCTGACCAACTGTCCGTTCAGCCAATAGTTGCCTTTGCTGGGCGAATCCAGGCAGCCGATGAGGTTCATCAAGGTGGACTTGCCGGAACCCGAGGGCCCCATGATGGCCACGTACTCATTGGGTTGAATGCGGACATTCACTCCGCGCAGAGCCTGTACCTGCTGCTCCGATCCCATGTCGTACGTCTTCCAAAGGTCCTCGGTACAGATAATGCACTGCTCTGGCGTGGTGGATGTCTGCGATTCTGCCAGGCTCGCCAATTGGGTTGCCATCCTCTTCTCCTCACTTGGTAACTGGTTCGGGTTGCTCATCGATGCCAGCCCTCCTGCCCTGCCCTCTTAACGGTTAGGACTCTTCCTTCTTGCTGGCCGTCGTGTTATCAACCTTCACGCCAGTGCCATTTCGCAGGGTCCGGAGCACCTTGTAACTTCCGGTGACGATCTCGTCCCCCTCTTTCAATCCGCTGGTCACTTCAATGTCGGTGGTTCCACTGATACCCGTGACTACAGGTACGAAGACGGCGTCCTTTTTGTTCTTGAGAACAAACACGCCTTGCAATTCTTCCTTGGGATCCTTCCCATCCGTAGGGGCTGCGGCCTGCGCCGTAGCCGGCTTTCCTTTACTGTCGGTCGCAAGATCGGCGCGTTGGCGAATGGTCAGCGCCTGGATCGGAATGGCTAACGCCTTAGCGCGGGTAGAGGTGGTGATGCGCGCCGTCGCCGACAATCCCGGCAACAGGTTCGGCGGTGGGTCCTGGAGCGCCACAACCACCTTGAAGTCTTTGGCTTCCTGGCTGCTGGAGGTGGTCTGCGCGGTCGAAACTCCGGTGGAGCGGAGTACGGCATTTCTGCCGATCTCGGTGACCGTTCCTTTGAACTTCTGCTTCGGAATAGCGTCGATGGTCACCTCGGCCGGCTGTCCTAGTTGCACATTCACGATGTCAGTCTCGTCGACTTTAACCTCGGCGGTGATTATGGACATGTCGGCAATCGTCATCAGAGTGCTGCCCGGGGAGTTCTGGATGCCGGGGACGACAGTTTCGCCTTCGCGCACGGGGACGTTGGTGATGACCCCGTCAAAGGGCGCTGGGTATTCGGTCTTGCTCAGCACATCGGCGGCGTGGCGCAGCATGGCGCTGTTCTGGCTGATATGGCCCTGGGCAGAATCCTGCTGTGCCTTGGCCTGCGCCAGTTTAGCCTTGGCCATTCCCAACTGGGCAGTCGCCGTATCCAGTGACGCTTTCTTAGTATCGTAGTCGGACTTGGCGATCAACTGGCCATCGTACAAAGATTTGCTTCGATCGTAATCGAGCTTGGCGTGTTCGTACTCAGCCTCGGCGGAATTCAGGTCGGCGGCCGCCGTATTGACAGCCGCGCGTGCCGCCACTGCGTCGGTGCGAGCGGCGTTCAGGGCCGAGTCATTCATGGAAACGTCGGCCGCGGGCTGAACGTTGTCCAGCACGGCCAGCATCTGCCCCCTCTTGACCCGATCACCTTCCTTGACATACAAGTGCGTGATCTTAGCCATCGTTTGGGAACCGATGTTGACCTGTACCTTGGGTTTGATCTCTCCCGAGGCGGTCACCACCGACACCAAATCTTCGCGAACGACTTTACCGGTTTGCACCGTCACTACACCCTTGCGGCTCTGCTCGACTGTGAAGCCAACAATGGCGAGCAATACGACGACGCCCCCGGCAATGAGAGCGAGTTTCTTCCAGTTTTTCATCGGTCCTCGATGGAGAAACCGTCACGCAGGCGCACGTTCACTCCACAACGTAGTACGAAGTCAGACGGGCCAAGGTTCCTTTAGAGAGCAAAGACTTTCGGCGTTTCTTGGCTGCCGGGGTGACACACCGGGAACCAGCCAGCTCGCGGGGCAAACGATGTCCAAATCTCTCCGATGATTCATTATAGCCATAGCCCCCTACCCGGCAACCCTGGGGGAATGACTTTTGGTGGGAAACGGGGTTGGGACCTGCTGGGTAAACCTCGGCCACGGGCGACTGGCGTTCGTCACATTGGGTGCGACTTTTGATCGCAGCGAGGGTTGGTGACAGGGGAGTGCTCCATGCGTTTCACGCCGCGAATCCTCGGCCGGCAACCTTGCTTTCGCCCGTGCAAGAACATACAATTTAAAGACCCAAAGTGTTTTTCCAGGAGTCCGTTGGTAGACATGAAGTTGCGTTTTTTTCGTCCGTTCTTTTTATCGTTTTTGGTAGTAGCTGTGGCCTGCAGTTTGGCCGTGGCGCAAAGCTCCACTCCTGTCAGCGGTGACAAGTCCGCTACGCCGCCAGCTCAGGCGGCGAACGGCACAGACACTTCCGCTACAGGGCAGAACGGCAGCCAGGCACAAAGCTCCACTCCCCTCAGCGGCGACAAGTCCGCTACGCCGGTGCAGGCAACGAAGAGCGGGGACACTTCCGCTGCGGGGCAGAACGGTAACCAGCAACCCGATCCATTGAAGCGTCCTCTGACCGAGAAGCAAAAGAAAGCCAGTTCCAAAGCTTTAAAGCAGGAGTTGAGTTCCACCTACAAGAAGTGGCTCAACGAGGACGTGCGTTACATCATCAGTCCGGAAGAAATTTCCGCCTTCAAACAGCTTTCCAACGACGAAGAGCGTGACCAGTTTATCGAACAGTTCTGGCTGCGTCGCGATCCCACTCCCGACACGCCGGAGAATGAGTTCAAGGAAGAGCACTACCGCCGCATCGCTTATGCCAACGAACATTTCGCCGCCGGCATTCCTGGTTGGAGAACCGATCGCGGCCGTATCTACATCATGTGGGGTCCACCCGATCAGATCGACGCTCATCCGTCGGGCGGCAGCTACGAACGTCCGATCGAAGAAGGCGGCGGTGAGACCTCCACCTATCCTTTCGAAGATTGGCGATACCGATATCTCGAAGGAGTCGGACAGGAAGTCAGCCTGGAATTTGTCGATACCTGCAGTTGCGGTGACTATCACCTAACCATCGACCCCAACGAGAAGGACGCTTTGTTGCACACTCCGGGCGGCGGTCTGACCCTTTACGAGCAGCAGGGCCTGGCGAACAAAGGTCAGCGAATGAACGGGGGCTTTGGCGCCAACCCCGGTCCGGAGCAGCAGCTGCAGAACCAAAACGAGTTCACCAAACTTGAGACGCTGGCCAAGGTCAACGCTCCGCCCAAGGTCAAGTTCAAGGACCTGGAAGAGGTCGTAAGCCACAAGATCAACGTTAACCTGATGCCGTTCGAAATCCGCACCGACTTTGTAAAGGTCACCGACGATACGGTGCTGGTTCCGGTAACGTTGCAACTGAAGAACAAAGACATTACCTTTGCCGCCAAGGATGGCATACAGCGCGGCACCGTGAATATCTTCGGACGCGTGACCGGCATGACCGGGAAGATCGCCCAGACCTTCGAAGACACTGTGCAGGTGGACGTACCCACCGAACTGCTGGAAAAAACCATGGAGCATTCCTCGCTCTACTGGAAGGCGATTCCGCTGCGTCCGGGCCGTTACCGCTTTGACGTAGTGGTGAAAGACGTAAATGGCGATCGCGTGGGAACCTGGAGCCACGGCGTTCAGGTTCCCGAATTCACCGAAGACAAACTGGCCTCTTCGTCCATGATTCTGGCTGACCACCTGGACAAGGTGGCCACCAAGAGTGTGGGCTCCGGAAGCTTCGTCATCGGAGAGACCAAGCTGGCTTACCCGCATCTGGATGCGCCCGACGGAAAGCCCGCCAGTTTTAAGCGCGATCAGCGCATGAATCTGTGGATGCAGGTCTATAATCTTCAGGCAGACGAGAAGACCAAGAAGCCTTCCGCCAATATTGAATATGACATCGTGAACATGGCCAATAACCAGTCGGTGCTGCACTCCTCGGAGTCCACGGAAACCATGGGCAACGTGGGAGACCAGATCACCCTGGAGAAGGGCCTGGCTTTGAACACTTTTCAACCGGGCATTTATAAGCTGACGGTAAAGGTTGACGACAACATTTCCAAACAACAGATCGCTCCATCGGTGCGATTTGCGGTTGAATAGGATTAGGATGATGGCAGTACGGGCCCGCGGACGGGACTTTCCGCCCGCAGTATTTGTGATCCCGGGGACCTCTGAGAGGGGGTTTAAGTGATGACGCGAATACTGGGTTGGTTGACGGTGATGATCGCGCTGTGTGTTGCAGCGGCGGGGTCCACTCCGGCTTCGATAACCGGATACGTCAAGAACTCGGCCGGTGTGGCGCAAATGGGCGCCACCGTCGAACTGCTCGGCACGGCTGGGCAGAACCAGGTGGTCTATACCGATGCCAAGGGTTTCTTCACCTTGAGCGGGCTGCTGCCCGGCAGCTATGACTTGCGCGTATCCGCGCCGTCGTTTCTTCCCGCCGTGCGCGAGGATGTTGCGCTGGTCGCCGGGGCCAGCAAGGTCATTAACATCACCTTGAATACCTTGTTCGAAGCCGTCCATATGCTTCCGCCGCTCAAACAGGGCAACAGTGAGGACGATAGCTGGAAGTGGACGCTGCGCTCGAACTCCAATCGGCCAATTTTGCGCTTCGACGATGGAACGGCCGTGGTGGTGGAAACCGCGGCGCAGGACCATTCGGGAAGTGGAGCCCTGGCGTTTATGGCTGGCGGTACCAGCCAGGGGTATGGCAGCGCGTCGGATTTAGGCACGGCCTTCATGGTCGAGCATTCGGTCTTTCGTACCTCCACGGTCGGCCTGGAAGGAAATCTGGGATACGCCACGGGCACGCCTGATGGCGTCATACGCGCCTCCTTCAGCCGGCCCGCCAATGAAGGTTGGACGCCCACGATTGCGCTGATTGTCCGGCGCTTCTCCAGTCCCGACGCCGTACCGCATCGCGGATCTTTGGACGCGGTGGCGATGTCCTACTCCGACGGTTTCTCAATTGGCGACTCTCTCGACGTTCAATTTGGTGGAGAAGCGCAGAACATTCAGTTTCTGGGCCACGGAGCGACTGCGTTTCGTCCGTCAATGATCGCCGATTGGCACCTGGCCTCCAATACCGTCCTTGAGTATCGTTACGCCACCAGCGAACCCGATAGCGACGTCGCCAGAGGTTTCGACTCGACTCCGGCAGAACTCAGCGAGGCCAATCCTCGCATGACCATGGTCGATGGCCAGCCACTGCTGGAGAACGCGCATCACCATGAGGTTTCGCTTTCGCAACGCGCCGGGAACAACAAGGTGCAGGTCGCGTACTTCAACGATCGCGTCAAGGACCCCGCGTTGCTCGGTGTGGGCGACGTAGATATTAATCCAGGCGACATTTTGCCCGACGTGTACTCTGGAACCTTCAGCTACAACGGCGGCGCGCTTGAGGCGCAGGGCGTCCGCTTCGTGTTTCAACGTCGCCTGTCAGACACGCTTACGGCGACAATGGATTACGCCTATGGAGGCGTCCTCGATCTGGACCAGCCCAACGTGGATTGGAACGTTGTGCGCAGCAGCCTGCAGCATGGATGGCGGCACTCCGCGGCCCTCCAGTTGAATGGTCGCGTGCCACGCTGTAAGACACGTTGGATCGCGTCCTATCGCTGGACGAGCGGTGACAATACCTTGACCCCGGTTGATCTTTTCAACGCTTCGGCGGGACAAACCGATGCCTTCTTCAACCTCTTCGTTCGTCAACCACTGCCGCACATGCACTTCATGCCGGGCAACATGGAAGCCCTGGTCGATCTACGCAACCTGCTGGCGCAGGGCTACGTGCCAGTGGTCGGCCCCGACGGCAAAACGGTGTACCTGATGCAGTCGGCCCGCAGCGTCCGCGGCGGCGTGGCCTTCACGTTCTAGACGACATTTCCTGAAAATGAGGGAGCCCGTTGCAGTAGCGGGCTTTTTTGTGCGCTAAAAGGGGCATCTGCCCAATTCGTCCTGCCGATCTGAACAGTCTGGAAGCCACTCCACTGCTTTGCCTGGCCTTTGGCTTTCGCGTATTGTAAGCCCAGTCATCGGTGCCGCAGCGTGTGGGATTCCAAGCAATCCGCAGAACTCCAACAATTAAGACAGCAGGTAGCCGAGCTTACCCGACGAGTTTTCCGTCTGGAGCAGTTGCTGCGCACCGACGGCACCGCCAGTCGAACTGGAAGAAGCAGCCGGGCCGCCTTCGCCCGCAAAATTCGCAGAGCCCGAACCGTTGTCCGCGGTGCGCTCAGGCGCCTCCCACTCCGAGCGACTCGCACCAACCGGCGACCCCTCCTGGGTCCCGTGAACCACAACTCCTTCCTCCAACTCCTTCGCCGAAAGCCGCGGTCTCCCTGGAGACGCGCATTGGCGGCCAATGGTTGAACCGCGTCGGCATCGTCGCCGTGCTGGTTGGTTTGTCGTACTTCCTGAAGCTCGCCATCGAAAACAATTGGATCGGCGCGGGCACGCGCGTGGCGATCGGCATCGTCACCGGCATCGCGCTCATCGTGTGGAGCGAACGCTTTCGCCGACGCAGCTTCACCGCTTTCGCTTATTCCATGAAGGCCATCGGCTTCGGCGCGTTGTACCTGTCGCTGTGGGCGGCCTTCCAGTTCTATGACCTCTTGCCGGCCGCAGCGGCCTTCGTCGCGATGCTGCTGGTTACCGCGACCTTGGCGGCCATGTCGCTGCGCCAGGATTCGGAACTGCTCGCAGCCTTCGCGCTGGTTGGCGGGTTCCTGACCCCGGTGCTGGTCTCCACCCATCAAAATCACGAGATCGCACTGCTGGCATACGTGGCATTACTTGATCTGGGCGCAGTCTGGATGGTCGCCATCCGAGGTTGGCAACGGCTGCTGTTCGGCAGCTTCGTGGGCACGGCGTTGCTCTTCGCGGCGTGGGCATCCGCCTATTACGACGAGTCGCAACTCGCAACCACCCTGGCTTTCGCCAGCTTCTTCTTCCTGCTGTACGCAGGAGCGCCATTCCTGGGACGCAAATCCGGCACCGCGCGGCGATATCCGAACATACTGGTCGTGCTGGCGCTGTTGAATGCCAGCCTCTATTTCGCGGCTACCTACTCAATGCTCGCCGACCACTACCGCTTTGAGCTGGCTTGGCTCACCGTAGCCGCTGCGGTTCTATTCTTCGTCCTCACCCGTGCATTGCAAACCCGTGAAGGCAGCGCCCATCCGCTGTTCGGACCGTTGTATCTTGCGCTGGGCGTCGGCTTCCTCACTGTCGCCATCCCCATCAAGTTGGAAAGCCACTGGAACACGTTAGGCTGGATCGTAGAAGCCGGAGCGCTCTTCTGGGCTGCGCATCGCGGCGCGAGTATGCTGCTGCGCATTCTCGGCAGCGGCGCGTTTCTGCTCGGAGTGGGGCGGCTGATCTGGGTGGATTCATTCAGCCGCCAGCCGCTGCTGATCAATCCGCGATTCGGCCTCTATCTGGTGGCGATCGCTGCGCTGGCGATGCTGGCTTATTTCGCTATCCGCGAAGGCGGCGCCGGCAATCGCCAGTGGGCGGGAGCGGCGATCATCGGCATCAACCTGCTGGCGCTGGTCGCCCTCCACTTCGAGGTGATAGGATACTTCCAGCCGCAACTGGCGGCGGCGTACTCCGGCGCCGAGCGCCGCAGCATCGTGACCGTGCGCGACTTTGCCTATTCCGCCGTCTGGATGGCCTACGGCGGCGGCTTGATGCTGGTCGGCTTCTGGAAGCGCTCGGCCTTCATTCGCTGGCAGGCCATCATTCTGCTCGTGATGACTGTGTTCAAGGTGTTTGTGATCGACATCAGCACGCTGGAGCGCGGCTATCGCATCGCTGCGTTCATCGTCCTGGGCGCGATTCTGCTGGCCGTGTCGTTCTTCTACCAGCGCAGCCGGATGCGGACGGCAGGGTAAAAGACGATTGCGCTCCACAAGAAAAGCACCGGGCGGCGCGCCGGTGCTTTACCCAACTTTCAGGACAAATTCATTTTCGCCCAGTGACCAGCCTGACGATCCACGTCAAAATCACCGCGCCGATTACGGCAATGATGATGGTGTAAATCATGCCGCCTTGCCCGGCAAAGCCGAGCGCCCGCATGATGAAGCCGCCGATGATGGCACCCACGATGCCAACCACGATGTCCATTAAAGCTCCGTAGCCGGAGCCTTTCATGAGTTTGCCTGTGATCCAGCCAGCGATCAGACCTACGATGATCCACCAAAGAATGAACATACTTCCTCCGCTAGTTCAAGTTTGTACAGGGCCCAAGGTGCGATGATGCGCACCGACAGCAGGTTGGTTAAGTTCACTTCGGCCGACGCGTGAAACGACTAGGAGATTATCTCTTCACCGCGCGCTTTGCAAGGCGACCGGGGTCATGCGAGGGATCACATCAAAACAGCTCCAGACTTCGCGCCGCTTGCAAATGCCATTCTGACTTTCGGACGCAAAAGGTAGAACAGCAGCGCGCCGGCAATCGCTACGCCGACTCCACCTTTGACGAGATCGCCACGGATCAGGTTGACGCAAGTCTCCCACGACCTGGATCGCGATAATCGCTACAGCCAGCTTCCATCCCCAAAGCCGGCGACGGAACCATCCGATGGCGGCAGCCAGCAGCGCCGCACTGAGAACGAAAAAGAGAATCGCGGCCGGCACACCCAAAGGCGCGAGTTGCCGATAGGCCGTGGGATTCAGCTTCCACGCGCGATCGAGAACAGTCCCTCGCCATAACAAGGTCGTCCCGGCAAAACAAGCCATGGCAGCGCCGAAGCACAGGAAGATCCCCAGGGCCGTTAGTCCTCGGGGAGATTTCGGCACCGCTACGGCTTTAACCTCGGAGCTAGTTGAGCCAGCCGGCATGGCTTGACTATAAACCGGGCACGCCCACACTCTCACTTTTCCACAGTTCGTTCCGAGCGAGCGGATCAGATCTCTCACTGTCATCCCGAGCGACGAGCGCAGCCAGGAGTCGAGGGACCTGCTGTTGATTTTCCTCTGCCTTCTACACCTATTCTCTCTATGTCATTCCGGCCGAGAGCTTCATTTCTCTCGATTGTCATTCCGACCGAGGGCTTCCAGCCCGAGTGGAGGAACCTGCTGTTACTCCCATACGTAAGAGACATCACTGCGCGGCAGCACCGAACGAGAGATGCTCTCACCATGCCACCCGACCAGCGCTGCTATTACGTTTACATCCTCGCGAGCAAATCGCGGGTGCTGTACGTGGGAATCACCAGCCGTCTGTATACGCGCCTGCGCGAGCATCGCAGTGGGGAGTTTGGCGGATTTACCAGCGACTACAAAGTGCATCGACTGGTTTACTTCGAATGCTTCCAGTGGGTCGACTCCGCCATTCGTCGCGAGAAGCAAATCAAGCGCTGGCGGCGGGAAAAGAAAGTGGCGCTGATCGAGCGCGAGAACCCTACCTGGGAAGACCTCTCCGCCGTGTGGGACAAGCCGGTTCATCTGCAAATGCGGATGCCTGAGAGTGTGTAATAGTTTACCCCTGCTGTCATCCCGAGCGACGAGCGGAGCGAGGAGTCGAGGGACCTGCTGGTTTCTTTCCGTTGCGTTAAATATCTATTCCCGCTTTGTCACAAAACTCATTTCTCCCGACTGTCATTCCGACCGAGGGCCTAATTTCTCTCGACTGTCATCCCGAGCGACGAGCATAGCGAGGAGCCGAGGGACCTGCTGTTTTCTTCGCTCCGCGCCAGTACAGTTTCTCATCCGTGATTCCTGCCGAGCATAGGCTCTTGCTCCTGGCGGGTGACAGCAGGTCCCTCCACTCGGACTGAAGTCCTCGGTCGGGATGACAGTATTAATTTATTGAAGTCTGACAGTACTTTATTTTTTGGGGTTCATTCGCAAAGCCAGTTCCAGTATGGGACAAGCGGTCGGCAGGGCGAATTTGGTGATTGCACCGCTGCTGGTGGAAGCGGAGAATGATCTTGCTCCCTACTCGCGGCCGCAACCGCGGTTTTGCGCCCACGCCACCAAGGCGGCTGCCGCCTATCGGAGGAATCATGCATTCCACTGGCCGTCCGATTTGTGCCCTTTTGCTCTGCGTGCTTCTCTCGCTCGCGCCGCTTTCTGGCGCTCAACAAGCCGCTCCTCAACAGACTCCACGGCGACCTTCAGCCTCCAACAAATTCGTCCTCGATGACGGCACTCCAATCAAGCTTCGGCTGGACCGAAATCTTAGTTCTGCGGATGCGAAGACTGGCGACAACATCGACTTCGAAGTACTGGAGGAAGTGAAGGTCAACGACGTAGTTGTCATACCCAAGGGCAACATTGCCATCGGCACTGTAACGGATGCCGAGCATAAGAAGCGCATGGCGCGCGGCGGAAAACTCGACATAGAGATTGATTACGTCAAGCTGGCAGATGGTGAGAAAGCGGCAATCAGGGCAGTAAAGGAAACGAAGGGCGGTGGGCATACAGGGGCAATGACCGGCGCGATCGTCGCGACGAGCTTAGTGGTCTGGCCTGCCGCGCCATTCTTTCTTTTCATGCACGGCAAAGACACCACAATCCCCAAAGGCACTGAAATCACCGCGTACGTGAATGGCAACATGCCGCTTGATCCCGTAAAGTTTGCACCTGTCGCGCCTGCGGTATCCAACGTGGCTGCGTCATCCGCAGTAGCTTCGCAGAGCACCCGACTAACGCTCAGCTTGAGATCACCTCGAATCCAGCGGGAGCCGAGATCTCCGTTGACGGCAATTTTGTCGGAGACACGCCTTCAGAACTCGCCGTTGCCGCTGGAGTTCACACGATTACGATTTCGAAGCATGGTTACAAGCCTTGGGAACGGAAGCTTACGGTTTCGAGTGGGAAGGTCACGGTAGCTGCTGAACTGGAACAATAATGAGCGGGTTGGAAGTTAGAGTTATTCACCCCTTGACAGAATAATTGGAGAAGCGTCGCCATGAATCGTCTTCTGGCTTATGTGCTACTTGCGTTTGTTTCCTTCGGCGTCATTGCGCAAGACTCCCATCAGCCCATCACAAATGCAGACGTGATCTCGATGACAAGGTCCGGGATCGGGGAGCAGACGATCATTCTTGCAATACAGCAAGGCTCAACAGCGTTTGACACGTCTCCTCAGGCACTTATCGAATTGAAGAAAGCAGGCGTCACGGATGGAGTGCTTAATTTGATGTTGTCTGCTTCAAAGACCCCGAGCATCACTCCCGCTGCGATGCCTCGCAGCCCCGACCCTTCCAAGCTGCTTGATCGCGCCTTGAATGCGATTGGCCCAGAGGCGAAGCTCGCGTCGATTCAAGCGACTCGGTATGTCGCCTCACGCACGCAGAGTGGGCCTACTGGAACAGTGGTGTCGGAATTTGAGCGTGTTGTGTCTTATCCCGATCGCCTGTACTTGTTAATCAACTGGAACGGACAGACCAATAAAGCCGTTATCACACCTACATTCAACTACCGCACTTCCGGCAAGATGACAACCGTCTTCCCTCCTGCAGACCTTGAGGCTTTGCGTTCAAGCATCCAGCTTGAGTCTTTGTACCTCGCTCAGCACAAGAGCACCTTCGTACTGTCCTACGAGGGATCAGAAAACGTCGGAGCGGAAGTATATGACAAGCTCCGGATCGGGACTGGAGAGGGTAAAGAGATCGTCTGGGTACTTGACCAATTCGGGCGTATACGCCGCACTATTTTCAAGAGTAGCTCGGGGGACGTTGTGACAGAGCTAAGCGACTACCGTCTTGTTGATGGCATTAACATCCCTTTCAGGCGCCATGTCGTTGAGCATGGAAGCACTTCAGACTTTATTGTGAGCCAGTATGAGATCAATCCTGCGATCAGCCTTGCATTGTTCGCTCCTCCGGTGGAGCAGCCTGCTGCAGGGCTTCGAATACGGGTGTTGCAAGAAAAGTCGGTTCCTTATGTCCAAGAAATTGGAGGAGGAATCTCTACAAGTTGCAGCATCTCGGGTTCAGCCAATACATCGATGACTGCGACCACGACGGGTAATTTCACTTTTGGCAATGCGACAACTACTTCCGCGCTTCAAATGAATTGCAACTCCTACGACACGACCATCCGCTGGCCGCATGTGCTGAACGCAATGCTCGTCGAGGCATCTGACGGCAACGCATACATCATTGCTTGTGATCGAGCGTGGCGCTGGTCAAAATGTGTACCACTCAGAGCCGGGGACACATTCAACGCCCGTCATACCAGCAAGGGGATGGCAGTCCAAGCATTCAATACAAAAGGCAAGGAATCGGAGCCGACGTACACCGTACTGCAATCGAAGGCGTTGCATTGATCTCAACACATCGGGGGGATCGGCCGTTCGCCCCAGCGATTCCCTATTTGGGGAGTCTTGACCGCACGTTGCGCGCGATCTTTGCCGTCTGATGAAACGGCTTAACCATATTTCTCGTGAAGTCCTCCATATCGGTCACAAAAATCTTCTTTCCGGACGAACGAACACAGCACACCTCCAAGAAATGTGTCTTTGGGGCCATCGCTACCATCACCCCAAAATGCACCCCTCGCACCAAGAACACGTACTGCTGGAATGTGTTCGGTTCCGCCAGCATCGTTGGAGACAGACAATGCATCTGGGATCCCCGGTCAGTACATACGGTCACCACAACGCCAAGTTTGTCAGGAAAGGAGGCCTGCCCCATGAGGTATTTGCGAATATTCTCCTCTTCACTACCAAGAACTACTGATGTCGTTTGCTGCCCAATCGTTTTCCACGTATGAACAGCCGCCCGCCAGACAACGCTCAGCGCGTAATAGGCAACCTTGTCTGTGTCGATCCCGATCCGCTCTCCAGAAACTACAATGTGGGTCCGCTCGCGTTTCATGTGGAGCGCAAGCTTTATCCTATCGAGCAATGGGAAACGACTCCGCCGCCAGACCAACCCGGTTACGTACTTCTCTCCCCCTTTGTTGAACCGATCTTCGCATTTATCACAGAACACATAGTCACTCACCTGTTGAGATGTTTGCAGCACGACATCCGGCGTCATCACGATGGGGTCCTCGCCTTCATCTTCGCGAAAAAGGCGATAGACGGCCCGCCCGATCAAATGGCTGTCCCGGAGCTCCTTCTCCTCCAAACAAAGCTTGCATTTTCCGACTGGCATCAGTCCCCCGCAAGGTATGACAGCTATTCTCCCGCCAGCCACCCGATCCAGGCGGGCAAGCGTGTCGGGATACTGGTTGACCACCCGCAGCAGCGTCTGGTGCCCCATCGATAAGAACGAAGGCGTTGTCAAGCGCGAGCTTTTCCTGGGCGGTGCGCGAGCCCCGCTGGAGGAGACGCCAGAGTTGGGTTGTGAGGACCAAGACTCTGGAACATGACTCGCTGCTCATCTGCGGTGGAACCACTCGTTCCACCACCCATCGATACGGCTTTTGCTTTCAGCCATGATGCTTTTTGCGAACATCCAGCCGCCGTCGCCGGTGCGCAAAGTGGAAAACGGCTGTTTCGTTTTCCAAGCGCGCCAGCGCGTCTTTTGCACCGGTCCGCTGGATGCGAGAGCGCCCAATCAGGTTCGCGGCCTAGCTTGTGCCGGCCATGGGGCACCGCGAGCTACTCTCGTTATGAACGATCTCTGGATACGGGGTATGGGTGCGCAGCATCCAGTAGAGTCGTACCGCCAACTTGCGTGCCGCCGCCACCTTGGCTACGCCCTTGGCCTTGCGATGGCAACGGTGCTGATACTTCTTGCGCAGCCCTTCATCCAGGCGAACCGCCGTCTGCGCCGCTTCCACCAGCAACATGCGCAGGAACCCGTTGCCCTGTTTGCTGATCGCCCCCAGCCGTTGTTGGCCGCCCGAACTGTGTTCGCGCGGAATCAATCCCAGATAGCTGGCTACCTGCTTGCCCCGCGGAAACCGGTCGGCCGTGCCGATGGTCACCACGAACGCCAGCGCCGTGATCGCACCCACTCCCGGCTGCGTCATCAGCAGCCGCGCTTGCGGGTGGGCAAACGCCGCTTTCTCCACCGCTGCCTCCAGGGGCCGGATTTGCTCGTCCAGCTTGGCCAACAGCGCCAGCAGATCTTCCCGCCGGCACCGCGCCCAACCGGGCAGCGGTAACGCCAGAAAAGCCCGCTGTCCGGCTGCGCTCCACAGCTTATTCTTCTTCTGCATTCCGCGATTCATCGCCAAGTGCTGCAACCCGTTCTTCACTCGCGTACGAATCTGCACCAGACGATGACGATGGATCAGAAGCTGACGCAGATCGCGCACCTCGGCATCCGGCCTCCATAGCCGTGGGAAACAACCTTCTATGAGCAGCTTCAGAATGTGCGCCGCGTCGCGCCGATCCGTCTTCTGCTTACGCACATAGCTGGCCCGAATCTGCGCCGCATCGCCCACCCATACCTCGTGTCCCAACTGCTCCAGCAACTCTACGAACCACTGACTGTTGCCACAACTCTCCACGCCCACCAACGAAGGTACCGGTAAGCCGCGGTAAAACTCCTTGGCCTCGCCGCTACCGTTGACCAGTTTGCGTTCCACGATTTCGCCGCTGGCCGGATCGAAAATCGCAACTTGCTGCCACTGGGGATGGAAATCACACCCTACAATCATCATGAAGGCTTCTCCTGACTCCGAGCTGGTCCTCACAAACCAAGCATACCGAGTCCGCTGAAGCCTTCGTTCTTATCCCATCAGGTTCGCGTCCGTCTTTTGGACGCTAACCCTTCGACAAGCTCAGGGCAGGCTCTGGGCTGAGAAAAATCCGGGCTGGCCACCGAACATTTTCAACTCACGATCTCGGGCCGTCCACTCTGACTCGATCTCGACCACCCGTTCTCCCGGAAAGCATAGTGCCGGAAGCTGCTCCGCTTCCAGTCTCCCGGTTCCTTCACCAGTCCGCGTTTCACGGGATTCCGGAGCAGGTAGCCACCCCTTTCGTCAAACGAAGGTGAAAAGGGTGGGGCACGCAAGAAGACGAAGAAAATTGGCATCCAGCACGAGGCAGAATCAGGCCGCGCAGACCGCGATTCGCGCAGACCGAGTGCGGGGCTTGGCTTTCACAACGATTTCGACATCCTGTCCGAGCGCCACTAAAAAGCGCATCAGCCGCTCCACGGAGAAGCCTTCCAGCTTGTAATGCAGCAGGGCGGAGACCTTCGGCTGATTGATTTCGAGCGCCACCGCGACTTCGGCCTGGGTAAGCCTACGCCGTTCCACGATCCTATTGATGGCGGCTCCAAGACGGGCTTTGGTGTCGAGTTCTGCGGCATCCGGCAGCCCCATGTCGGCAAACACATTGCCGCTGCTGGGCAGCACTCGTTCCGTGGTTGCTTTAGCCATATCTCTCCTCGTAGTCCCGTTG
Source organism: uncultured Acidobacteriaceae bacterium (assembly GCA_963709045.1). Lineage (GTDB taxonomy): Bacteria > Acidobacteriota > Terriglobia > Terriglobales > Acidobacteriaceae > Bog-257. The sequence goes on from CAVPUX010000002.1 coordinate 1,102,039, forward strand.
CGCCAGCTTTAGACGATCGTGCACCAGGGCAACATCGGATTGCCTGGTCTCGATCCCGCGCGGCGACTTCTTCTGAAAGACGTGCAAAACATAGACGGCCTGTGCAAAGCGGACGGTGTAGATCGCCCTATACGTGTCGCCGTCATAGTTCTTGACAACCTCCAGAATTCCCGGCCCCTCGCCCTTCCACGGTTTTGCTGCCCGGTGTTTGCCTCCGTACTGCGCAGCGCTCAACGCAAATCCGACGCTGCGCTGAACATCGGAAGGGAATCGAGTAATGTCTTTCAGCGAAGAGCCGACCCAATAAAGCGGCTTTTCGCCCGGTGCGGGGGCCCGTGTCATGATTATCCCACTTCTAGGATATTGTGTCGAGCACGGCTGCGGTTTGCGCAGTCGTTCAGAAAATCCCTTCCTTCTCCAAATCCTTCACCACCACTTTCACCACGCCGTTGATTGCCTTCTTCGCCGAGTTCGGATTGAAGCTATCGCTGATGCCTGTCCAGACGAGTTCTCCCTCCGGCGTTGCGGTGGCGTAGAGATTGGTTTCGACGCGCACCGTCTTGTCCTCGCGCAGATAGTCCGGCGAATAGACCTGCCGGTACGCCATGGGGTAATAGCCGTAGAACGAGTTGTAGTACGGATAAGGGACTGTGTAGCTGTGTCCAGGAATGTAGGTGATGCTCTTGTCCACCTTCACCAGCCGCGTCAACAGGACAGCTTCGATGTGGTGCTCGCGGATCTGCGCCTTCAGATAGTCCATGTCCATGTTGGCCGAGTCGGGCCGCAGCAGGATGGAATGGCCGGGAATGGCCTCAACTCCGTCGCGTGCAAGTTTAGTGGCCAGCGCGTCTTCGAAGTCGGAGCGAATTGCGGGATCGTCGCTCATGCCGATCACCAGCACCTTCTTGAAGCGCTGTCCGGAATAGCTGGGATTCTTCACGCTGGCCACCAGCTTGGCCGAGTTGCAGTTTCCAATTGCCGACGCGGTCAGCAGAACGGCAATAAGCATCGCGAATCGTTGCAAGCGTGTCTCCTGGGAGTTCTGAGCTTGGCCTCTTCACGTCATCTACCAACTGAGAAGCTAATCGTCGAACAGCAGTTCCATATCACGATGACCGTGCGCCACGTGAAGAATCATTACGTCCTCACCCTCGACGCGGTAGATGATGACGTACTCGCCCACCGGAAAGCTCCGCAAACCAGGACGCAGGTCCTGGTCACGGCGGCGGCCCAGGTACGGATGGCCGGCAAGGAGAAAGAAGCGGTCAGCGATGGAACCAATCAGGCGGTCGGCAATCTCGATGTTGCCGCTTTCCGTGGCAATGTAGTACCAGATACTATCAAGTTCCGCTTCAACTTCGGGGGCAAGGCGGTGCGCCATCAGCGACGCGCTTTTCGCTCTGCGGACAGGCGGGTCCGCCCGCGCTCCTTTACTTCGCCGGCAAGCTCGCGCATGGACTGCTGTGTGGTAATGCTTCGTCCTTCGCCGCGTGCGAGAGATGCTTCCGCCATATCAACTGTGGCCAGAATCTCCGCGCGGGCGCGCTCACGTTGTTCCCAAAGGGACAAGGCTTCCTTCACCGCATCTTCGGCACCATGAAACCGGCCAGTCGCAATGGCCTGGCGGACAAATGCTTCCTGGTCGGGCGTCAATCGTACTTCCATGCGCTTAAGCCTATGAGCCAGAAAAGAGGGTGTCAAGCGTGTCACGATTGTGCCCGCTGTTCACCCTCCAGAAGATTGCCGATAGCACTCTTGTTGCCGGGTGCTAGAATTTGGACAACAGTAGCCCCATGTACCGGGTCCGCAATCTCGCCGCCTTCGTTGTGCTGTTAACCTTCCTCGCGCCTGTTCTGGTCGCCGCCAACAATAAGGCGGACAAAAAGCAGAGCGATGATAAGAAGCTAGCTGCCGAGATTGAGAAGATCCTTAGCGATCCCGAAGCCGCGCGTGGCTTCTGGGGTATCGATGCAGTTTCCGTCGACACCGGCAAGCCGATTTACGCTCTTAACCAGGACAAGCTTTTTACTCCGGCGTCGAACACCAAGCTGTTCACCACGGCGGCGGTCTTTGGACTGATCGGCCCTGACTATCGCTTCAAGACCACGGTGGAAACCCTGGGCACGCTCGACAAGTATGGACGCCTCAACGCCGATCTGGTGCTGGTAGGACGCGGCGATCCCAACCTCTCCGGACGTACGCTGCCCTACAACATGCACACGGAACGCAAGACGCCGCCGATCCAGGTGTTGCAGAGTCTCGCCGATCAACTGGTGCAGCAGGGATTGAAATACATTGACGGCGACGTGGTGGCCGACGATTCGTATTTCGTCTTCGAGCGCTACGGCGAAGGCTGGTCGCAGGATGACCTGGTGCGCGAATGGGGCGCTCCGGTTTCGGCGTTGACCATCAACGACAATGTCATCTTCGTGAACATCATGCCGGCCGACCGTCCGGGTGAGCGCGCGTTTCTTACCGTCACGCCGTTTCCTGAGTACTACAAGATTGATAACCGCGTAATGACGACGCCGCAAGGTGCCGGTCCGCGCACCGTATCCATCAATCGCGAACCGGGCTCGAACCAACTCACCTTCTGGGGCAACATCCCGCAAGACGATCCTGGCTTTGGCGAAGCGTTGGCCATCGAAGACCCTGCCGACTTCACTGCGAGGCTCTTCCGCGAGTTGCTGGAGGAGCGCGGCGTCACCATTTACGGACGCGCACGCACCCACCACACCGAGCTGGCATCGACGCAGACGTTCAGCGTCACCTCGATGGCTTCGGGCGGGGGCGATACCACTCGACCGCCCAACCCCGCGCCGCTGGTGCTGGCGAGCTATCAGTCGCAGCCAGTCTCGCAGGACTTGAGGGTCATCAATAAGGTGAGCCAGAACCTGCACGCCGAGCTGATGCTGCGCTTGCTGGGCAAGGAGAAAGGCACCTCGGGCTCAATTCAGGGAGGCTTGGAAGTTCTGCGCGGCTTTTTGATTCGCGCCGGGATTAAGCCAGAGCAGTTCGTTTTTCTCGACGGCTCGGGACTGTCACGCGAGAACCTGGTCACTCCCGACGCCGTGGTCGCGATTTTGCTTTACTGCCACCAGCAGCCCTGGGGACAGCTTTACGAAGATACTTTGCCGATCGCCGGGGTGGATGGCTCGCTGTCAGAGCGTTTTCGCAACACGCCGGTTATGGGACTAGTCCGCGCCAAAACCGGGTCGCTGGCGCATGTGTACTCGCTGGCGGGCTATGCCACCACGCAGCGCGGCGAGCACATCGCCTTCTCCATCATGACCAACAATGACAACATGCCCGCCAAGAAGGCCCTCGACACCATTGACCAGATTGTGGAGAAGATGGTCGAAGACAAGAAGTAGCTTCCTGCCGGAAGTATTAGAACTTTCTACTTGTGATGGCCCCCGCATTGCTTCTGTTATCGATGCGACGATTGCGTTGCGACTAAAGAACGGCGCCGCTATGCGTGCTGCAAAGCTGCAGACGCCAGGGTTGCGCTGGGGAGGTCATCATGTCGGTTCTTGGTATTGCGAGCACTGCGCTATCGCAGCTCGGCAACATCCAATCGAAGTTCCAAGGTGTACAAAGTGAGTTCAAGACGCTGGGGCAGGATCTGCGGGCAGGCAACCTGACCCAGGCGCAGACCGATTTCGTAACTTTGTCGCAATCGGTAACCAGCCAGCTCAGCGGCATCAACAGCCCCTTTGCGAAGGCATTCAACGCAGTGGGGCAAGCTTTGCAATCCGGCGATCTATCTGGAGCGCAGCAGGCCTTCGCGGCCATCTCGCCGGGCGGGACAGCGGCTCAGAGTGTCCGTCATCATCATCACACTCCGCCCACGCAGATGTCCGCCTCGGTGCAGAGTTTGTTTGCGCAGGAGTTGAGCACCCTGGGGCAAGCGTTGCAATCGGGAAATCTGACGGGGGCGCAACAAGCCTTCTCCGCCATGCAACAAGGTTGGCAGCAGACGCAGGCATCCAGCACCAACGGAAGCCTCCTGCCGCCAGTCAGCAGCGGGGTAAATGTGACGGTGTGAAGGAGGCGGTCAGGAATTGCCGCTAGCTTCGCCAGGTTGAAAGTGCTAGTTTCAAAATGGGACGCGATTCCGCGATTTAAGCGCGGCGAGATGGCCGGACATAGTTTTCCATGTCCGATGTATCCCTCGTCGCGCTACGGGCCGTATAACGCCAGCAATCGGCATTATACTGAACTACTGAATAGGCACTTGTGCTCAGAAATTATATGGCACTAATAGGCTATTCATGAAAAAGCGTAAGAACCGCGGCTAGTTGGGGTTCGGGTAATCGCCACTTAATTCGTCGGTGGCGGAGAATCAGCCACCGTTCAGGTGTTTCCTCTTTTGAAAATGAACCCAATCACTGATGCTTGATTTCCGTTGACTCATCTGCAGACTTGCTCTACTGTATCTCAATCTCATGTCACCTTTCCGCCTCACGTCCCGCGTGCTGAACACAACAACAACATCAGGGACAAGTGTGCGACAAGCACGGGCGGGGAGATCAGCAATAGTTCCTAGAGCAACTTCAAGGACAAGATCAAATGACCCACCGCCCGAAAGGCTGGTGGGTTTTGCATTTTTAGGCTCAATGGATCGGGGAGCAAGCATGATCGTAATGAAGTTTGGTGGAACGTCAGTAGAAAATGACGCGGCGATCGACCGGGTGGCCGACATCGTGAGCGCTCGCCTCGAGGAGCGGCCGGTAGTCGTGGTCAGCGCGATGGCCGGCGTGACGGACTCGCTGGTGGCGATGTCTGGCGCGGCGGCTTCCGGATCTTTGCCTGAGGCGCTGAAGTTGCTGCGAAAGGTTCGCCAGCGGCACCTGGCCGTGTTGTCCGCGCTGATCAGCGGGCCGCGCGAAGCAGCCGTCCGCCAGGAAGTGCAGGCCCTGCTCGATTCGACGCAGGACCTGCTGCGCGGCATCTCCGCGTTGGGCGAACTCACGCCTCGCAGCACCGACAACATTCTTGCCGTCGGTGAGTTGCTGTCGAGTCGAATCGTCACCGCCGCTCTTGCGGCGCGCGGAATCAATGCCGTGCTGGTCGATTCCCGCAGCTGCATCGTCACCGACGCCAACCATACCCGAGCCATTCCATTATTCGATGAAAGCAGCGAGCGACTGCGCCATCACGTCAAGCCTCTTCTGCAGGCTGGCCAGCTTCCGGTGATGGGTGGTTTCATCGGAGCCACCGCCGAGGGTGTACCCACCACCCTCGGCCGCGGTGGTTCAGATTTTTCCGCAGCCATCATCGGCGCAGCGCTGAATGCTCGCAGAATCGAGATCTGGACCGACGTCGAAGGAATGATGACCACCGACCCGCGGCTGTGTCCGCAGGCGCAGCGCATCGATGTCATCGGATTCGACGAGGCATCGGAGCTGGCATTCTTCGGCGCGAAGGTACTGCATCCGGCAACGCTGATTCCCGCGGTGGAAAAGAATATTCCCGTTCATGTGCTGAATTCGCGGCGGCCGGAAAGCCATGGCACTTGCATTCGCGCCCGCGCTCCGCGCAGCCGGACAGTGTTTCGCGCCATCGCCGCCAAGAGCGGCATGCGGGTCGTCAACATAAAGTCTCCGCGCATGTTGATGGCGCATGGCTTTCTGCGCGCCGTGTTCGAGGCTTTCGATCGCCACGCCTGTGCCGCCGACCTGGTCTCGACCTCCGAGGTAAGCGTGTCGGTTGCTCTTGATTCCTCGCGCGACGTGAATGCGCTGGTAAGCGACCTGAAGAAGCTGGGCGAGGTTGACGTCGAGAATGGCAAGGCCGTGATTTGCCTGGTGGGCAAGCACATTCGCGGTCGGGCCGGTATCGCCGCGAGCGTGTTCAGCACGGTGGCAGCTGCCAACGTCAACGTGCACATGATTTCGCAGGGAGCGTCGGAGATCAACATCAGCTTCGTGGTGGAAGAGCAGGATGTCCCGCGGGCGGTGCAACGACTTCATCAGCGATTTTTCGAAGCGGAAACGAGTCGGCAAAAAGCGCCGCGTTTGGCATCGCAGGTGTTGGCCTTTCCTGCGCCCGCAAATACTCGTCGGGAGGTTGTGCAGTCATGACTACTTTGCTTCCGTATCTCGAACGGCCCGGATATCTCGCCGACGAAACCTGCAAGATTGCGCTGGTGGGATTCGGAACCGTAGGCAGTTCCGTGGCGCGTCTGCTCTACGCGCGGGGTGAGGAACATTCGCTTCAGCTAACTCATATCTGCAACCGGCGCGTGGCCCAAAAGAAGGTGGACTGGATTCCGCCTGACGTGACCTGGACCGAGAGCATTGAAGATGTGCTGGCCTCGGATGTGGACGTGGTCGTCGAACTGATGGGCGGTCTGGAGCCGGCACATGACTGGGTGCGGCGGGCGCTGCAATCAGGCAAGTCCGTCGTCACGGCCAACAAGCAATTGATTGCGCACTTTGGCTCGGAGTTGTTGCGCATGGCCGCGCGCCACGGACAATTGTTGAGCTTCGGAGCATGCGTGGCCGGTGGCGTTCCCGGTGCTTTCGGGACTGCGCGATGGTCTCGCCGGCGACCGCCTGACCAAAGTTTGCGGCATTCTCAACGGAACCTGCAATTACATCCTGACTAGGATTGAGCAGGCAGGCACGTCGTTTGCAGAAGCTCTCGACGAAGCGCAGCGTGCGGGATTCGCGGAAGCCGATCCCACCGATGATATCGATGGCTTGGACGCGGGCGCCAAGCTGGTCATCCTGGCGCGAGTGGGGTTGAATATTGAACTTCGCCCCGAACAGGTCGTGTGCCGTTCTATCCGGGATGTCACGGCCCTCGACTTCAGCTACGCGCACGATCTGGGCTGCACCATCAGGCAGATTTCCACCGCTACCATAATCGATGGGAAGTCCTACGCTGTGGTAGAACCGTCGTTGGTGCCGAAGGAATCGCCGCTGGCACAGGTTTCTGGAAGTCAGAATCTGGTGGTGAGCAGCGGAGAATTCGGAGGAGACATCGCCTTTTCCGGTGCTGGGGCTGGTGGAAATCCGACCGCGGTTGCTGTAATCTCCGACCTTCTCCACGTGGCACAACATCGGCCGAACGGATTAACCGCGTCACATCACCCAGCCGCCACGTCGCAGTCAATAACGAATGACCGGGAGCTGCCGCAATACGTGCGATTCGTCGTGCGCGACCGGCCGGGAATTATTGCAGCGCTGGCGAGCGCATTTTGCCGTCACCACATCAATATCGATGCGGTGTTCCAGAGACCGGGTCATGCGAAGTCGGAACTGCCGTTTGTAATCACCCTCGAGTCGTGCCGTGAGAACCGGGTTTCGGCTGCGCTTGCCGAAATCGCCGACTTCGATTTCCTGGCCGAGTGCCAGTGAGAATGCCAATACTGAAATAGGAGTTATCTTGATGCATCTGCGTTGTAGCAACCCGGATTGTGCCGCCGTCTTGGATCTTCACGATCGCGCGCTAGCGTGCCCCGTATGTGCCGACCTGTTGGAAGTGGTGGTTGACCGCGTCGCGAATACGCCTGCCGAACTCAAGCGCATGTGGCTTGAACGGCGAAGCTCTTATGCGCCGCTGGATGCGAGTGGGGTCTGGCGCTTTCGCGAGTTCCTGCCGAGTTGTTATTCCGACGTCGTGACCATGGCGGAAGGCAACAATCCACTTGTGCGAGGCCAGAAAACCGCGCGATGGTGCGGCGTGCGCAATCTCAACTTCAAGCATCTGGGGTGGAATCCCACCGCATGCTTCAAGGACCTCGGGATGACCGTTGGCATGACCGAAGCTGTATATGTCGGCGCAAAATCTGTCGGCTGCGCTTCGACCGGAAATACTTCGGGGTCGCTCGCTGCCTATGCGGCGCGCGCCGGCCTAACCGCCAAGGTTTACCTTCCCGCGGGACAGGTTTCGCAAAACAAGCTGGCGCAGGCCCTCGACTTTGGAGCGGAAGTGGTGCAGGTGGACGGCAGCTTCGACCTGGCACTCGATCGGATGCTGCAAGCGCCGACCGGCGATCTCTACTTCCTGAACTCGATCAATCCATTTCGCCTGGAAGGACAGAAGATGGCGATGTTCGAAATGATGGAACAGCTGGGCTGGCAGGCGCCCGACTACGTGATCGTTCCGGGCGGCAATCTCGGTAATAGTTCGGCATTTGGCAAAGCGTTTGTTGAGCTGCAAGCCGCCGGGCTGCTCGACAAAGTTCCGCGCCTGGTCGTGGTTCAGGCTGAAGGAGCCAACCCGCTGGCGCAAATGTGGCGATCGGGCGCTGCTGAACTTACGCCGGTAGAACAACCCGAGACGGCGGCGACCGCGATACGCATAGGCAATCCGCGCTCGTGGAAGAAAGCGCTGCGCGCCATCCAGCACAGCAACGGCTTCGTCATGGATGTCACGGACGAAGAGATTGCCGAAGCCAAAGCGATGATTGGGCGCGATGGCATCGGGTGTGAGCCTGCATCGGCCACCACGCTCGCGGCGCTGCGCAAGCTTACAGCGCGCGGCAAGATCGATCGCGACGCCGTGGTCGTGGCCATCCTGACCGGCCACGCCCTCAAGGACACCGATTTCATCATCAAGTCGCAGCAGGTTGAACGCATCCTGCAGGGAGAGTTGCAAGCATGAGCGCCGCATGGGCTGAACCGCTGGGGTCATTCGAGATTCAGGTTCCGGCATCGATTGCCAATTTGGGGCCTGGCTTCGACACGCTCGCCGTCGCGGTGCAGTTGTATCTGCGCCTTTGCGTGCGAGCCATCCCGGGACGTGGCAGGCTGGAATTTCGTTTTGTGGGCCAGGAGCTTTGCGGCGAAAACTACGTCGAGCGGGCCTTCCGGTTTCTGGCGCGCCAGAACAGCCAGAGCTTCCCTTCCCTCTCGGTGGAAGTGCACAGCGACATTCCCATGCGCGCCGGACTGGGCAGCAGCGCAGCCGCCACGGTCGCGGGTCTGCGCCTGTATGAGGCGTTGGCGGGACCGCTGCCGCTGCAGGCGATCATCAATGCGGCATGCGCGCTGGAGGCCCATCCCGACAATGCCGCCGCTGCGGTACTGGGCGGACTCACCGCAAGTTGCCAGCTACCGGATGGCTCCGTCTATGCGACGACGTTTCGCTGGCCGGAGTCGCTGGCATTTGTCGTCTTGACTCCGGATGTTCCGCTGGCGACCGCCGAATCGCGCAAGGTCCTTCCCAGCTCTTTTTCGCGCAGCGATGTTGTCTTCAACTTGCAGAGGATTACGCTGCTGCTGCAGTTGCTGCAAAGTGGCAACTTCTCGTTGCTGAAGCAGGCGCTGGGCGATCGTTTGCATCAGCCATTCCGCCAGAAGATTGTGCCGGGCTTGGAGCAGGCGCTGCATCTTGAGCACGAGGACCTGCTTGGCGTCTGTCTTAGCGGATCGGGACCGTCAATCGTCGCGTTTGCAGAAGACTAACCTTCATGAGATATCGGACTTGCTGGCGTCGGTGTATGAAGCACTCGGGATCCCCTACCAAGTGAGAACGCTGACGGTCCATCAGGAGAGGTCAGAGCAGAGGGTGCACAGCCGGGGGTTGGTTTGCTCGTAGACTCCTCCCGCCCACTCGATTCGATCTCCACCGCTCACTTATCCCGCGAAGCACAAATGCAGCGACCCCAAGTTAGCGTTGTAACAGGCTGAACTTGGGGTCACAGCGCCAAGAAGTACGGAAACCTCTTGAACCACGGCTTTCTATTTCAATCCCACCGGCCCGCCCACTCCGATGCCAGTTAACGCCACCATCTGCGGAGTGTTTGGTGCATTGTCGGTAATGGTGACATCTGCGCTCCGCGTTCCGGAACCGGTTGGGGAGAAGACAACCGTAATGGAGCAATGGGCTCCAGGAGTCAAGCTATTCGGGCTTATCGGGCAGTTGTCGCTCTCAGAGAAGTCCCCGCTGTTAGCTCCTGTGATCGCAATGGCTGTGATGAGCAATGGCGCCCCGCCACTGTTTGTCAGTGTGACCGTTTGCGGGGTGGTTGGTCTATCGAAACCCACGGGACCGAAGTCGAGGCTGGTGGGTGAGAGGCAAACGCCGGGTGTAAAACCCACGTCCAGACTAAAGACCGTGCCGGCACCGAACGCCCCGCCTGCGAAGGCTGTTCCGTAAAGAAGTCCACTAGCGGATTGCACCAGCCCACCCTCAGGGCTGGCACCATCTGCACAACTGGTTTGCGCGCAAAAGCTGTAAACCGCGCTGAGGATAAGCGATGGCGTGAGTTTGAAAATCGTGCCGCCGCTGTGGGGTCCGTTAAGAGCGGTTGTGCCGTAGTAGTTTCCGTCAGCGGCCAGCAACAGCGGAGCGGTAGGGTCAGAGCCATCGGCGCTGTTGAGGCTCACACTGGTCAGCGCGCCCTGAGGCGTTATCTGGAAGATGGTGCCGCAGCCGCCAAGCCGGCAGTTGGTGTTGGCACCGCCATTGGACGTTGTCCCGTAGAAGTTGGAATCCGCTCCTCGAATCAGCGGCGCTTCAGGGAAATAGCCGTCAGGCCCCTGAAACACATGCAATGTGGTCACCGCGCCTGCGGGAGTGATCTCGAAGACCGTGCCACAACCAACACTGCAGCCATGTCCGACCGTTATGCCCTCAGAGGTTGTCCCATAGAAATTTCCGTTAGGGGCTTGCAGCAATCCGGCGTAAGGAGCATCCCCGTCCGTAAGGTTGAAGCTGTGGACGACGGAAAACGTACCGGTCGAGCTGATTTTGAACACCGTGCCACACCCTCTGGGTTGAAAACTGGCGCAGTTGTTGCCGGTGCCCCCAGAGAAGGTTGTCCCGTAATAGTTGCCGTCGGCAGTACCTTGTATCAGGGTGCCCAGCGGGGAGGAGCCGTCAGTGCCGTTGAAGTTGTGCAGTACCGAGTACTGCGAGCCATCTGCACTGATTTTGAAAATCGTCCCGCAGCCGTTTGTACAGTTGTGGCTGCTGCCGCCGTTGGCGGTTACGCCATAGAAGAACCCATCGGTAGTACTTTGCACTAAGCCGGCATAAGGGAAAGCGCCGTCAGCGGGAGATCCCTGAAAGCTGTGCAGCGTGGTGAGAACACCTGCAGGAGTCATTTGGAAGACCGTGCCCTGAAAGCCTCCGTTCGCCCCGCCTTGATAGGTTGTGCCGTAGAAGTTTCCATCGCTACCTTGCACCAGTCCGGCGCTTGGGTTCACACCATTCGGGCCGTTAAAACTTATCAGCGTGTTGAGGGTCTGTGCAGGCGAGGCAATCACCCCGACATTACAAACAACCCACAGGAGAAGGATCGTTGTCCACGAACTGCGCTTGATCATATAACCTCCTTTTCACGAACCGTGAAGGTTGGACTCTCTGAGACTGCCGCTTGTCTGGACGCACGAGACCAAGCGGCAATCTGACGGCCAGATCACAACTCAAGCCAAGTCATGCCTTCTTGTTGGCATCCCCGTCATAGTGCACTTCCTTGCCAGTGTGGGTCGTTACCGACGCAAGGATTTTCTTGTACTCTTTCTTGTCCATACGAAGCACCAGGGTCTTCGGAGCGGATTGGTCGTGGTAATCGATGTAGAGCCAGTGACTCTTCGATTTCGTGAGCATCACCACCGCACCCGCCCCTATCGATGCCACCATCACAATCGCGCCCTGGGTCACGCGATGTTTCTTGGTGTACTCATAGGAGAACTTGTCGACTTGGTCATAGGGGATAGTCACGAAGTCACGGTCGGCGACCCTCACGACTATGGTCTTGCTGCTGTCACTTAAGATCAGGCTGGCGTCGGCCTGTTTTCCTTTCGCGTCGGCCACCTTCACGCCGCGAAAATCCGTTTCTTGCGCGAAGCTGAGGCCCAACGTCACGCAGGTCATGAGAAGAACAGCCACGATTCTTTTCACGTGTAAGTTGCTACGGGTGGAAAGCAGGCGGTGAAGCCCGAACCACCGGTTGACGGCTGGAGCACTTGGCTCCAGAGCTACAGGTTGGGGTTCGGAGAGGCAGGGATATCTCACGGTGTTTTTCCTTTCTGCATGTCAATACCGCAGAGTCTCAGGCGATATGTTTGGAAGCATGCTTCCCAGTGCGCACATCGTGAAACCCAGACGGCTTTCATAAGGCACGTCGGTGGCCAGCTGAAGAATTGGGCAGTCTAAAGGAGTTATGGCACGTTTGGGTTTTTTCGCAGGCGGCATGTCGTCTGCTTATGAAGCGGCACTATCTAATTACTAGAGGCCATCTCATAAATACCTCCTCATCAAAATGAGGATGCAACCAAGCTGGACGAGCCCGAGGAAGTTGGCCTGGTGATACTCCCAACGGGTGACCAGCCGACGAAAGTTATGCAACCAGGCAAACAGTCGTTCGATCTTCCAACGCCGGCAATAGCGCCGCAGCTTGCGCCCGTCCTGCGTGTTGGGCTTGCGCCGGTTGACTTTGTGCGGCGCAATCAACTCGATACCGTGTTGCTGTTGCAGCCGCTCATCCAGCGGATCGCTGTCATAGGCGCGATCGCCGATCATTCGCTCCGGCGCCGCCGCCGTGAAGCGCTGCGCGACGGTGGCTTCGACGAAGCGAGTTTCATGTGGCGAAGCGCTTCCAATCCAGGCGGCGACAGGAAGACCATGGCGCTCCGCAATTGCCATGATCTTGGTCCCTTTGCCGCGGCGTGTTGGACCAACTGCACCGCCCCCTTTTTCGCCCCCGCGAAGGTGGCGTCGATGAAGGTCTCAGCCAAATCCAACTGCCCTCGTGCCAGCAGATCTTTCGGCCATCGCGCGCAGTACCTCGACCAGCGTCCCTTCGCGCACCCATTGCTGGAATCGGCGATGGCACGTCTGGTATGGTGGAAACTTCTCACCCGGCAGCTCCGCCCATTGGGCTCCGGTTCGTAAAATCCAAAGCACGCCTTCCAGCACGCTTCGGGTATCTGCCCAAGGCCGACCCCGTCGCGAACTGGGCGTCTTGGGCTCGACCAGCGGTTTCAGTACTTCCCACTGCGCATCGGTGAGTTCCATACCTACCGATGTGCCTGTAAATTCAACTCCGCACAATTACTTAGTGTGGTACGTATTTATGAGATAGGTTCTAGATGATGCCCGAGGATTTTTGGAGGGTGTTGGTAGTCTGCGATCACGGTCCAGACGCAGGGCCTGCCCTACCGCATTGCGTCTTCCACTTCGCTCAGCCAGTCCGGACGCTTCAGCACTTCGCGGGGCTTGGGACCGTCGGCTGCACCTACAATTCCATCCCGCTCCATCAGGTCGATCAGATGCGCGGCGCGTCCGTAGCCAATACGCAGACGGCGTTGCAGTAGAGAAGTTGACGCCTTGCCGTATTCCAGCACGATGCGTACCGCATCCTGGAAGAGCTCGTCGTTGTCATCCTCCGCGGCGCCTTCAACTCCCGCAGCCCCGCTTCCAGGTTCGCCATCTTCGCGCGGCGCTTGCAGGAAGTGCTCCTGATACTGAGCTTCGCCCTGGGCGCGCCAGAATTCGACCACGGCAGCAATTTCCTTCTCCGTGACGAAAGGTGCGTGCAGGCGATGCACCCGGCCCGATCCGCTAGGTAGATAGAGCATGTCGCCACGGCCCAGCAGGGCTTCCGCTCCGTTGGCGTCGAGAATGGTGCGGGAGTCAATCTTGGTGGCCACGCGGAACGACATGCGGGCAGGGAAGTTCGCTTTGATCAAGCCGGTGATGACGTCCACCGAAGGTCGCTGCGTGGCCAGGACCAGATGGATGCCGACCGCGCGCGCCATCTGCGCCAGGCGCGTGATCGACGCCTCAACATTTTGCCCATCGAGCATCATCAGATCGGCCAACTCGTCGATGATGATCACGATGTACGGCAACGGGCGGGCCTCACTGCCATCTTCAAACAAATTAGGCGTGCTGTTGTCGAAGAGCCGATTGTACTGGTCAATGTTTCGAACGCCCTTTTCGGCGAGCACCTTCAGCCGCCGCTCCATCTCGCGGACAGCGTTGCGTAGCGCGTTCGACGCCAGCTTGGGCTCGGTGATAATGGGCGTGTGCAGATGCGGCACGCCTTCATAGTTGCCCAGCTCCAGCCGCTTCGGGTCCACCAGAATCAGGCGCACCTGCTCCGGTGTGGCCTTATAGAGGATGGACATGATGAACGCGTTGATGGCCACGCTCTTGCCCGAACCGGTCGAGCCGGCGATCAGCAAGTGCGGCATGGTGTTCAACTCGGCGGTGACGATGCGGCCGTTGATGTCCTTGCCCATCGCCAGCGTGATCTTCGACTTCGACCCCAGGAATTCCTGCGCTTCAACCACCTCACGCAGCCAGATAGTTTCGCGTTCGTGGTTCGGCACCTGGATGCCCACGGTCGATTTTCCCGCCATGCGTTCGATCAGAATGCTCTCGGCACGCAGCGCCAGGCAGAGGTCATCGCAGAGTCCGGTAACGCGGCTGTACTTGATGCCGGCCTCGGGCTTGAACTCGAACGTTGTAACCACCGGGCCAGGATTGATCTGCACCACCTGCCCGCGCACATCGAATTCGCCGCATTTCTCCGCCAGAACCTGGGCCAGGTTTTTCAGCTCAAGCTCATTGATGGCGCTGTGCTCGTCGGGACGGTGCAGCAGCGCGGTCGAAGGCAGTTTGTAGCTGCCGGCAAGCCGCGGCATGGTCGTCTTGCTGTGTTGGGTGTTATCGGCGCGCGAGGTGACCGCAATGCCATCAGCCGGAGTCGCCTCTGGGGCTTCCTGGTCGTCGGCGTCCTGCTGAGGCACTTCGCCGCCAAAAGTGCGCTCGATGCCGCTCTTCACTCCGTTTGCCGGACGCGGCGCTTGCGGTAGCGGAGGGACGACGGCGGCCTGGGGAGTTGACGCCGCTGGAGCCTCGACGTCCAGCGTCGTCACCCGTTTCGGAATTAATTGCGCGGTCACCACCGGCTTGGCATTCGCGGCGGCAGCACGCTTCTTCTCCAGATCCTTCGCCGCCTTCTTGCGAGCGCGTTCGATACGCCAGTCAGCAAAGCGATCAAGCGCCGCATAGACAAACGTGAACCGCGTCTGCGACCAGATCTGCAGGGCTCCAAAGGAAAACGCCGTCGAAAGATACAGGGCCACCGCGATCACTGCCAGGCAGACCAGATAAGCGCCCACCAGGTTGAGGTAGTGGATGAGTGCGTCTGCCACAATCCGCCCGAGAAGTCCTTCGGAGGGAATGGCTCCCTTCCAGCGAATGCTCCAGGGCAATAGCCCGATGAATCCAGAGAGAAACGTGATTAGTGCAACTGCGCCCAGGGTCTTGGCGTAAGGGGCCGTGATGGGTCGCGAGCGGAACCAACGGAGCGAATACAGCATCAGGAAAAACGGAATCAGGAATACCGCGGCGCCGAAAAGTTGCAGTCCAAGATCGCTGACGACCGCCCCAACCACTCCAATCCAGTTGTGCGCCGGCCTGCCGGCGGGAGGAGTGGATGCGGTGTTCAGCGAAGGATCGAGCGGCGAATACGATACCAGCGCGAGGACAAGGAGGACCGCGAAGACCAACATCAGGAAGCCGATCAGCTCATTGAGCCGCCGGTTGGCCGTCGGAGTAAAGGCGCGCGAAGCGATTGTCATGTGGGCGTTCGGGCGCGCCACGGAACCACGTCGTTTGCGAGGACTCATGCTGCCTGCTCCATCCAGCGCGGGCACACATTTACGTCTAACCCGCCGCAAACGAAAAAGCGTGATGCCGGGAATCGACCGATGCGGGCTCCCCAACGAGCGTTCTTCAGCCGCTTGGGGCGCCGATACGCCAGAGCCCAATAATTATCCCAAGAAAGCGGGGCGGCGGGGCGAGAAATGGAGGGCTGAGAGTTGGCGAAGTAGTGTCCCCCTGGTAAAAGGTGTTGCTCGCGGTGATTGATCGGTTTCATTACAAACCCAGTGGTCCGAGTGAAATGTGCTGTTATCAACGGCAATGCCGTTCTATGCTAGTTGTCAGTCGCGCATCACGAACGAACATAGAGGCTTTGGGTGGGCGCTTTTCTGGGAGTGCTGGTAGGTCTGCTGCTTGCGGCATATGGGTTCGTCGCAATGAGAAATCCTATGCGTCTGAACTTGTTTCCTTTCTATCCAGGTGCGGAAGGATACTATCAGCGCATGGTGCTCGATACATCTACGCGCAATCAACTTCGGGTCTTGGGGCATTGATTTGTTTGTTCGGGAGCAGCATTCTCGCGGCCTCAGTCGGATCAGCACTCAAACTTCGTTCTCTGAATGCAGTCTCGGAGGGCCTTTGGGTACTCATGG
This sequence comes from uncultured Acidobacteriaceae bacterium, assembly GCA_963709045.1. Lineage (GTDB taxonomy): Bacteria > Acidobacteriota > Terriglobia > Terriglobales > Acidobacteriaceae > Bog-257. The sequence goes on from CAVPUX010000002.1 coordinate 1,118,268, forward strand.
GCCTCATATTCTTTGGTGCTTGGGGCGTTGGATTCATCGTCCTTCTTTGGCAGCTTTTCAACGGTCAAACATTCAACTGGTTTCGGGCTTGGAAGCTAGGAGTACAGCTCGGACCCATTGATATTTTTCCGCCCGTCACCCCGAAGATGCGCAGGGAGTCGCAAATCTTTACAGTGGCGCTTCTGACACTTGTCTGTATCGCTTCCGTCGTTGCGCTTCTGCGCTAACTGGCGAAAAATCGCTTTCACTCCACTGACGCATTCAACAGCATCATTGTCCAAGAGACAGGCGACGCGCGATCCAACCAATCGCAAGAACTATCCAGAGAGGAAGAGGATTCCAGCGCCCGCAGTCCGACGACACCAAACGCAAACTGCTCCAATGTTGGTGAGATTATCTATCCCGCAAACCCTCCGAAATACCCCAGCAGCAGGATCGCGACGCCGAACAGAATACGGTACACAACGAAAACCGTCAGTGTTTTAGTTTGCAGGTAGCGGATGAACCACGCGATGGTTGCATAGCCCACCAGCGCCGACACGATCATGCCGACGGCAAAGCCAGTGGCCATCCCCGGCGGCAGGCCTTCCTTCATCACGTGATGAAGTTTCAGTAGCGCCGCTCCCGCGATGATGGGAGTGGAAAGCAGGAAGCTGAAGCGGGCTGCGGCCTCACGCGTGAAATTGCGAAACAGGCCGCCGGTAATCGTAATGCCCGAACGGGAGACGCCGGGAATGACAGCGAATGCCTGCAAGACACCGACCGTCATCGCGTCGCCCAAGGTGATTTGCGGCAGTGGCTTCTGGAAGCGGCTGGCGCGCTCGGCCAGCCACATGAGGATGGCAACGATGATGAGCATGGAAGCCACCAGCGCCGGCGCACGGAAGCTGGTTTCGATGCGCTTCTCCAACAGCGCACCGGCGATGGCGGCGGGGATGGTTGCCGCAATCAGGTACCAAAGCAATTGCCGTTCGCGGCGCTGCTCCTCCGGCGTCAAGTCGCGCAGGTTGTCGCTGGTCTCCGAGAAGCGCACGACCTTCCCGCCAAAAGCGGCGCGCAGAATCTGGATCCAGGTGCGCCAGAAGTAAAACAAGATGGCGAACAGTGTGCCGGCGTGCAGCGCTACGTCAAAGGTGAGCCCGGGATCGCTCCAGTTCGCCAGTCCCAGACGGGTGACCAGCCAGGGAATGAGTGCCAGATGTGCGGTGCTGGAGACAGGCAGGAATTCGGTGAGGCCCTGGACGATGCCCAGGACAATCGCTTCAAGAATAGGCAAACTATTCCACCATGTTCCCAAATGTGGGGATTTTGTTCTGCACCATGTATACCAGACGCTGGGCGCGGTCGGACCAATCTTCGTCGCTGGGGTATTGCGAAATTAGCTTCTTGGCGACGCTGAGGGCGCGGCCGCTGGAGTCGTCCGCCTTCTTGGCTTGGTTGTCGGTGGTGTAGATCACGATCAGCGCCGAATAACGCCACGCAGCCTTGTAGAGCGCCTCGGCTGCCTTCGGCGACTTTGGGTGGTCCTCGACGTACTTCAGATAAATCGCAGCCTCCTTCTCCGGACACTGCGCCTGTGCCTCCCATTCGCCACAGAGTTTGTTGTCGATCAGGTGGTAGGCGGCCAGGTCGGCCCACTTGGTGCCAGGAAATTTCTTGATCACGCGCTTCATGTGCTCTTCGTCGATGGGAAGGCGCAACGACGGGTCGCGCAATTTTGCCGAAGGACGAGTGGCCTGGTCGGCCGCCTCGAGTTGCCAGCGGATGTCGGCGCTGCGATAAAGCGACTCGGCCGCCAGCGGGGATGCCGAGAAGTATTCGGCGATGCGCGCGTAAATCCGCATCGCATCTTGCGCGGCTCCGCGACGGCCGCCGCGCTTGCTGGCCTCCATCTCGCAATCGAAAGCCTCGCCGAATAGGATCTTGTCGCCATCGGGTGTCGTGGTGGTAATGACTCCTCGATCCAGAATCCAACCGGTAATATTACGGTCGCTCCGCTCCTCGTCGCCTAGTTCGATCGTGGTGGTGACATCTACCGTGCCCACGACTTGGACCCAACCCGGTGTACGCTCGAGGACGGCAACCTCGCGGCCACGGCCAATGTTCGATAGCTTTTGCGAGGAGGTATCGGGCGAGATGTAGATGACGCCCTCGCGCAGCATCACGCCGCGTTCGGTGGCGAAGAGCGCAGTAGAGGAAAATATCAGAAAACCTAGCGCGAAATACCAACAGCGTAAGTGTTTGTGACGCACCTTGTTACTCCTGCTTGCCGAATTTGGTGGAAGCCTCCTGCTTCAGCAGGGGGGAGATGGACTTCAGTCCAGCGGAAAAGCGCTCGATCTCGGAATGGGCTTTAGCCCTGGTTTTCCGATCCCCGGCGCTAAAGCGCGCGATCAAGTCCAGCCTTTTCCCCGAGCGCTGAAGCGCCCCTCCCCCGCATAAATGCGGGGGCTCCCACCAAAACTACATTCCATCCGTTACGCTCTAGTTGCTGATTGCTAATTGCTACCGTCTTCCATCAGCACTTGTGCCAGCAACTGCGGCTCCACGTTTCCACCGCTGACGACGGCAACCGCCTTCTTCGACTCGGGCAGCTCGTGACCATGAAACAGCCAGGCTGCAAACGTGACAGCGCCGCTGGGCTCGGCGACAATGCGTCCGTTCAGGATGATCCGCCGCATCGCGGTGCGAATTTCATCTTCGGTCACGCTGATTACGTCGTCGACGAATGCGCGCATGTGCTCGAAGTTCAGCCGCCCAACCGATTGCGTGCGCAGTCCATCAGCCAGCGTGCTGGAAACGCGCTCGGCCGATAGTTCGACGATCTCGCCCTTGCGAAAGCTTTGCTGCGCATCATTGGCAAGTTCCGGCTCCACGCCAATCACCTTAGCCTTCGAGCCGCTCAGCTTGATGGCAGCGGAAATGCCGCTGATCAGCCCGCCTCCGCCGACCGGCGCCAGCACCAGGTCCACGTCGGGGCAGTCTTCCAGGATCTCGAGTCCAACCGTGCCCTGGCCGGCGATGATCTGCTCGTCATTGTACGGAGGCACGATCATGTAGCCATGCTGGCGTGCCAGCGCTTCCGCCTTCTGCAGGCGCTCGACGCTGGCCGGACCGACGGTGACAATCTCCGCTCCCAGCGCGGCAGTGCTCTCGACCTTGATCCTGGGCGCATTGCGCGGCATCACGATGACCGCCTTCACCCCGAGGGCCCGCGCCGCATACGCGACTCCCTGCGCATGATTGCCGCTGGAATACGAGATAACCCCGCGCTGCCGTTCTTGTTCTGTGAATGACGCGATCTTGTTATAAGCGCCACGCAGCTTGAAGGCGCCGATGGGCTGAAGACTCTCGGCCTTCAGCCACAACTGCCCGCTAATCAATTCGTCGGCAGAGTTGACGTCGGCGGACGAACTCTGCCTGCGAGCTGGAGGAAAGTAGGGAATGAGAGGCGTGCGGGCGGCGACGCCACGTATTCGCTGCTGTGCAAGTTGGATCTGTTCGAGAGTCACCATGGCCGGGTCAATTCGCTGTCACCACGGGCGCAAACCACAGCCCGGCGGGCAGATGCATCGAGCCTTGGCCGCTACCTGCGGATCGCGCCTCGTGGATCATCAATGCCATCCAGTGTATAAGCGCCAGACGATCGCGCAACTTGATTTTCGCTCCAAGGTCAACGTGACCAATTGCCGGACTGATCAGTGCGTCCCGCAGGTACTTTTCAGGGATGCCATGTTGCAGCCACAACATTTCCGTCGGCGGGATAATCACATCGTCGGAGCCATGCAGCAACAGGATGGGGACATGCAGCGACTGGAGATGACCCGCGGGAGAGGCAGCAGCCAACTCGTCATGGTGCTTGTCGATTTCAGCCAGAATCTCAGGCGCGAAGCTGGCACGTTGCTTGTGGTAGATGCGCTGCATGATCTCCTGATCGGCTGGCGTCATTGTCCTAGTCAGCACTTCGGAAGCTTTGCCCTGTTCGGCGAGCAGCAGCCTGAGGGCGTCGTGTCCTGTCTGGACGTCCTGCGGGGCGAAAAAATCCTGCGGTTCGTCATAGACTACGATCAGTGGTCCGTACTCATGTGGCTGCAAGTGCTCGATCGATTCATCGGGACGAACCGCCTCGCCCGTCGCGAAGAAGCGCAGTACATGCGCAAGATCGTAGTATCCGCCCACGGAAGCTACCCATGCGATCGACGGCGCGTATTGCGGATCGCTGGCAGCCAGCAACGATAGGCCTCCGGAAAAGCTGATAGCCAGCACACCGACCGTCGGCACGTTGAGTTCGTGTGCGAAACTCTGCGCCGCTGTACCGATGAGTTCGGCAGATTCGCCTTCCACTCGATAGTCGGCAATGCCCGCGACCTGCGGCGTCATCACGAAGAACCCGCTCGACGCGAAGGCACGGGCGAAGCTCACCAGCCGAGGACCATCCATGCCTTGCCGCTGCATGCCGTGAACAATAACGATTCCGGGCGCGAAGCCAATTCCGCGCGGCATGTACACATGCGCGGGAACGGGCTTGCCCAGAAAGTTGAAGGTGGTGTCACGCTCGTCAACCGGATGCACTCCATAGTTCGCCAGCCAGCCACTGGCATGTGGATCGGAGATGCGTTGCAGCAGAGACGCTGCCTGCAGATAGTCTTGCGCCAGCGGATAGAGAAGGACCACGACGATGGGAAGCAGCAGCAGAATCCAGGCCAGGAGGCGCGCCTTGCCCGATGGGTTGCGACCTTGCCAGGGGACGGTGGTCATGAGAAGCCTGTGCGCAGCAAGCCAACCTTAGCCGATTCGCTAGCGCCCGTTTTGTCCGAATTCTTTGCAAAGTCCAATGCGACTAGCTCGCCCGCAGTTCTTCAATACGCTGGCGGTATACCTTGATCTTGCTCTCGTTCTTGCGCACCGCCGCAAGATCGTATGCAATTTGAATGCTCAACCAAGTTTCAGGCGTGCTGCCGAATGCCTTAGTCAACCGAATCGCCATCTCTGGGCTGATTCCGGACTTGCCGTTGACAATATTGTTGAGCGCCTGCCGTGTAACCCCGAGTACCTTTGCTCCCTCGGTAACCGACAGCCCTAAGGGTTCAAGGCAGTCATGCCGCACGATACGGCCAGGATGAACGGGATTCTTCATCGCCATGGCTCTTGTATTGTCACGAAGTTTGGAGAAGGCTCTCAAATCTCCAGTATCACCGGCATAATCAACGGCCGCCGCGAGGTGTTCTTCACGATGAAGCGCTTCAGGTCCTGGCGGATTTTTTCCTTGATCATGCCGTAGTCGCCCTTCTCTTCGTCGCTTGACGACTCGAGGGTATTCATCACTGTCTGACGCGCCTGATCCAGGAACCCGTCTCTCGTTGGTGCTGGCAGAGAAGCCGCGCATCACGATTTCGGGCGGCGTCTCGACCTTCCCGGTCAGCTTGTTGATGGCGATGATGGGCAGCACAATGCCGTCTTCGCTGAGGTGGCGGCGATCGCGAATGACCAGGTCCTCCACCACATCGCCCATGGAATTGGAATCGATGCAGACGCGGCCCACGGCAATGCGTCCGGCCTTACGCGCGCCCAGCTCGTCGAATTCCAGAATGTCGCCGCTCTCGATCATGATGACCTTGCCGACCGAGTTGTGCATGGCGCCGGCCATTTCGGCGTGCAACTTGAGCTGGCGATATTCGCCATGGATGGGAATGAAATATTGCGGCTTTACCAGGTTGATGATCAGCTTCAGCTCTTCCTGGCTGGCGTGTCCGCTGACGTGCACCGGCGGCGTCGAACCATCGTCGTAGATGACGTGGGCATCGCGGCGGAACAGATGGTCAACCACGCGGTAGATTGCTTTCTCGTTGCCGGGAATGATGCGCGACGACAGCACCACCGTATCGCCCGGCTGAATGCGCGCGTGCTTGTGATTGTCCACCGCTGCCCGCGACAAGCGCCGACATGGGCTCGCCCTGCGTGCCGCTGATGAGCACGCAAACTTTCTCCGGCGGGAAATCGCGAATTTGCGCGGGATGAATCAGCAATCCTTCGGGCGCGTCAATGTAGCCGAGGTCCTGCGCGATCTCCGCCGACTCCATCATGGAGCGGCCGACCAGCGAAACCTTGCGCCCATTTTCGAAGGCCTGCTCCATGGTCAGCTTGATGCGGTGGATGGACGACGAGAAACAGGAGATGAACAGGCGCCGCTCGGCGCGCGAGAAAATCTCCTGGAAGCGCGCTCGCACGGCGCGTTCGCTGGGCGTGTAGCCGCGGCGCTCCACGTTGGTTGAATCCTGGAAGAGCGCCAGCACGCCTTCCTTGCCGTACTCCGCAAAGGAATGCAGATCGAAGAGGCGATTGTCGGTGGGCGTGGGATCGACTTTGAAGTCGCCGGTGTGAATGATGGTGCCGAGCGGCGTGTGAATGGCCAGCGCCACGCAATCCACCAGGCTGTGCGTAACCTGGATGGGGTTGATCGTGAACGGCCCGATCTTGAAGCGCTCGCCCGGCCTGATTTCGTTCAGCACCGCATCGTCCAGCAGGGCATGCTCTTCCAGCTTGCCTTCAACGTAGGCCAGGGTGAACTCTGTGCCGTAGACGGGAACATTGAGCTCCGACAGGATCCACGGCAGCGCGCCGATATGGTCTTCGTGGCCGTGGGTGAGAACGATCGCGCGCACGTGGGCGCGGTTCTCGATCAGGTAGGCGATATCGGGGACAACAATGTCCACGCCCAGCAATTCGGCTTCGGGGAACATGAGTCCGGCGTCAATGACGATGATGTCGTCGCCCCAGCGAATCGCCATGCAATTCATGCCGAATTCGCCGAGTCCACCGAGCGGTACAACCTGGAGTTTTCCTGTTGGCATCTGCAGCTTTCGATGCTAGCACAGGAGCGCCGGGTAAGTTTCAACCGGCCGAAACGGCCGCGACACCCGGCGCGCAGCGCTTATACTTAAGACGACGATATGGCCGACCGAACCAGCAAATCGTGGATGAGGCGCGGCGTGGAGAGTGCCGTCCGCAACGCCTTCATGAAGGCCTACTCCACCGTCAAGGTTAATCCCGAAAAGTATCTCGAACATCTGCGCATGGCGTATGACCTGCCCGCGTTGACCTATCAAGGCGTGTATTCGGTCGATCCCGACATGCTGGACCACATCGCGGCACAGACGATTCGCGCTCACATGCGGATGGCCACCGTCGAAGGCGCCGGGCTGGGCCTGGGCGGCATGTTCACCATGGTGCCCGATCTCGGCATCCTGGCGGCCATTACTTTGCGCATGATCCAGAAGCTCAGCCTGATTTACGGCTTCCCGTACAACACCGAAGAGGAAGAGGCTGAACTGTGGGTCGCCGCAGCCAGCGCCGCGGGCGTGGACATCAGCCGCGAGCTACTGGAGAAGCAGTTCGTGTCCAAGTTCGTGCCGCGCGTGATTCAGCGCATCGCGGTAAGCGCCAGCGCGGAGATCGTGGAGAAATGGACGGCGCGCCTCATCCCGTTGCTCAGCTCGGTGATCGGGGCAGGTCTGAACCATTACTTCGTGAAGGTTTGGGGCGAGCGCGCGCTCGGACACTTTCGGCAGAGGCACATGGAAATTCGTCACGCCAAAAATGCCATTCCGCTGCCCGCCAGCCGGATGTAGAGGTAAGTCTCAGGGCATCGCCAACGGCGCACTTTACTGGCATATACCGCCCCTTCTACTCGCCACTCCGTTCAGGCCCAAGCAGTTCTTTGTGGCACGGCTAAAGCAGGCTGCGTAAGAATGCCGTGTCGAACCCAAAGAGTATGTGGGAGCCCCCGCATTTATGCGGGGGAAGGGGCGCTTCAGCGCTCTGGGAAGTTCATCTTTGATAATGCGCTTTAGCGCCGGAATCGAAAAACCCCAGGGCTAAAGCCCATTTCAAAATCTGCTCTTTTTCCGCTGGACTGAAGTCCAGCTCCCCCTGCTGAAGCAGGGGGCTCCCAGAAAAGTTCTTGCGTGAACCTGCAAAGCCCGACACCTGAAGGGCCAATCGTTCAGATGGCTCCCCGCTATCCCATCACGTGCACGTGTTCGGGCGTGATCTTGTAGAGCACGCGCTGCTCTCCCGGTTGCGCGAACGGATACTTGTCCTTGTCGAGATACTTCTTGGCCATCTTGTCGATGTGCTGCGGGCGCGCCTTCCTGCGTAATCTCGCGTACCTTGCCACGCACTTCCACGAAGCGGTAGGGATTGTCGGGATCGATGACCGCGACCGAAACGCGGGGATCGCGTTTCATGTTCTTGTCTTTCAAACGGCCCGACTGCAGAGTTCACCCAGACTTCGCCATTCTGATAGTCAATCCACACCGGATTGGTTTGCGGACTGCCGTCTGGCATGAGGGTGCTCAGGCTGCCGAATGCTTTTTTCTTGAAGAGGTCGAGATAATTTTCGGGAATCGTAGCGGACATGCTTTATCTCCTTGCATTTTCGAAACTGATATCGGGAGCAAATACCGACGATTAGATTCCGCAACTATTGTATGGGGTGCAGGAAGGAATGCAAGACCGGGCTCAAAGCCGCCGCTTATCGGATGCTGATCCCTTTCGGCAGGTGCTTGGGGTCGTAGATAAAGTCCACCAGCCCGTCGCGATAATCGATCTTGACCTGCAGGATTCGCAGCATCGCGAAGCCGAGAATGCCCGACACTTCGGTGCCGGTGGATTTGCTGACCGCCGATAGGTCCAAGGTCACGATGTCCTGATTCTCCTGGTAGTAGTGGCCGAACTCCAGCGTAGCTTTGTCTGCCCGATACACGTTCTTCACATTGCCGCTCAGGCCTTTCACTTGCATGCGCGGATCCGACCTGACCTGGGTCACTTCGCGTGCCGCCCTGGTAGAGAGAACGTTGGTAAACGCGCCGGTGTCGATCATGAACAGCATGGAGTTAGACTTATCCACCAGCGTCGGAATCAAGAGTATGTGGCCAAAGCGGAAGACCTTTGTCCAGCGGGCCATCTCCGGAGCGACGTAGGCGTCTTTGGGCAAGCTGAAGCTGAAGCTGGCAGCGGTTTTTCCCTGATTCGCCGGCGGCGCTGTCCTCTGCTCGCCTCCGTTCTCCACATTATCCTCTGGCGCGGCGCTGGTTTCGCCGGCACTGTTCAGAGCGGTGGGGGCCGCAGCCTCATCGGGACGCTTCGGCAGGGGCGAGAGCCTGAGTTTTGCTCCGGGAATGTCGATGTCAATCAAGTAGGCGCCAAAGACATCGGTCCCAATCAACCCGTCGTTCTCGCTGGGGCCCGCTGAGTCAATCACGCGCACGGCGCAGTCTTCAAACTCGAGATCGCCGATGCGAATATGGTCTGCTACGGCGATGTAGCCAGTCTGCTGACCCTTATCGCCCAGCCCGCCGACGTGCTGTTCGCCGATGCGCGTGAGCCCGGCTTTTTCCGCCGAATCGCTGCGCACCAGGATTCCGCTGCTGCCCGTATCCAGCGCCAGCCGACTGACGAGACCGTTGAGCTTCACTTCCAGACCGGTGGCGGCAAGATGCGACGTGTTCGACTTCATCGCCAGCAGCTTGGTGTTGGTCCGCTCGACTTTGCTGACCAGGCGGCAAGGGTGGCCCGGCTTGTTCGCCGTAGCGTTGAGGAACTCGAGATAGCGGTGCAGCAAAGCGCTTTCCTCCTGGTCCTCGGAATTGCCGCCCGCCAAATAGTTTTGAAGGGTGGCGATCCGCTCAGGAACCGGGAGTGTGCTAAGCCACATCAACTGCACGCCGGAATCGTTGGGCGCAATCTGACGCGCGTGATTCAGTTGATCGTAGGCGCGCCGGTAGAGCGAATATGCACGATAAACGCGGGCTGCACCGACATAGGGACTAGGGTTATTGGAATCCAGGGCCTCCGCCTTCAGATACGACCTTTCCGCTTCCGGCATTTGTCCCAGGCGAAATTGAACATCGCCCAGGGCCGTCACCAGTCGCGAAGAATCTGGTTGCGCGGTGACCGCCGCGATCGCCGCAGCCTGGGCCTGGTCAAGCTCTTGCGCGCGCAACAAGGAGTGGATCAACCCAAGCTGCGCCAGCAAGTCCATGGGATCGGCTTTCACAATGGCTTGAAACTTGGTCGCCGCTTCTGCGAATCGGCCTGAACGAAAGAGCATATTGGCATTGTTCAGGTCCGCATTCTGCTGTGTTGGCCCCGGCCCTGCGGTGAAGGCCTGTAGCGGGAGCCATAGCATTGCGGAAACAACCACGGCGGCGAGACAACGTCGAGTCATTGGGGAATAGGTCCTAAGGATAAGCAGGGTAACACGAAGCGAGAGGAGGCGGCCAAGGCCTTCTGTAACTCAACCAGGGGAAAGCCATACTTAGTTCGAGGGAGTTTGACTATGATCTGCGTCACTCTACTCTGTTCAACCACAATTAGGTGATGGCAAGCGGCCCAATTCCCTCTACAATACGAGGCGTGTGAGAAATGGGGCCATACTCACATTACGGTTACAGCGCGAGTAGTTGGTGCAAATGGCCGCAGGCTGGTCCGGCTTCGGAATTTTGTTTATCACAAACTAAGGAGATCATTTTTCTATGAAGCGTTATCTGATGATGTTGGCGGCGGTAGCCTTGGTATCGAGCATGGCTTGGGCCCAGGACGGAGCCGCTCTTTACAAATCGAAGTGTGCCATGTGTCATGGCGCGATGGGCGAAGGAAAAGTTGGACCGTCCTTGCAGAAGACAGCCTTAACTCAGCAGCAGATCACTGACTTGCTGGCCAACGGCGCGGCCGGCAAGAAAGCGCCGCACACCAAGGCAATTTCAGGCTTGACCGCCGCTCAGGCGGGGGAACTTGCTACCTACGTAGGAACCCTCAAGAAATAATCGACAGCATACCCGTACGCATAGAAGCCGGCCACTTCGGCCGGCTTCTTCGTTGTTCGGTAACCGCAGCTTAGAACGTCACCCGCACTCCCAGTTGCGCCGCGAATGGAATGCCCACCGTAGTTCCAGGACCAAAGAAATCGCCCAGCGCGCCGGCGGGCACCAGTAACTGTTTCGGGTTGGTGATCGGTACACTGCACGCCGGGGTCGGACACAATGCCGTCGCGTTGTACAGATTGTTCACCGGCGTCGGCAGGGCCGAGATATCGGTCACATAGTTGGCGCCCGGATTGTTGCGGTTGAACAGGTTGAAGAACTCAATGAAGGGCAGGATCTGCCAGCGCTCCTTAACCTTGAACGGACGGGTAACGCGAAGGTCAAGCTGAATATAAGGCGTTCCGCGGAACTGGTCCAGAGTGGTTTGTACGCCATTGACGACGGCGCGATCATTGGTGGGATCGCCCAAGTCCGTTCACATCCACCGGCGTGGTGAGCGTAATCGGGCGCCCGGTCTCTGCCTGGAACAACGTTGACAGCTCGAAGCCTCCCGGAACTAGACAACCCCCGCCAGAGTAAAGCGGCTGACGACGTCTTCTCCCGATGGCCCGTAGTCGCCCGGAGCAAAGGGATTCAGCGGATTGCAAACGCCGTTCACATAGTCCAAAGCTCGCCCAGGACGCAGCCCCAGGTGTTGGCGCGCGATAGCACATAGTTCGCGGTCAGGTTGAAGCGCTTGTGACGTTGCCTTGCAGATGCAACATCATCGCGTTGTAGCTGGAGCGGTTGTCGGATTTGAAGACGGACATGTTCGGCACATTGGCCATCTGGCGTGGCCGTGGTCTTGCGGGAACAGCGGCGAGAACAAGGTGTAGCCCGCCGTGTACTCATACCGCCGGTAGCCGTGCATCGCCCTGCTCGTGAACGTAATCGCCGCTGAGCGTCCAGTTCTTTTGCAACGCGTACTGCACCCCGCCGCTGACATGCAGCGCGTAAGGCGTGTGATAGTTCGGATCGATCACGCTCCGCGCCGCCGTCGGCTGCACCCGGCAGGCAGCCGGGATCGCCCGGGTTGGTGCAGGGCTGAAACGCTGAGGGCGTGTTGACCGCCTGGAATGCAGTCGCCCAGCCGTTCTGCGCCAGATCGTTATAGTACAGGCCGATGCCGGCGCGAATGACCAGGTCTTCAATCCGGTCGGGCGAGTAGGCAATGCCCAAGCGCGGTGCAAAGGCCTTGCGGTAGTCATGGGGTACACCGTGGGCAGGGGCAGCTGCAACCCCCGGATGGTCTGCACAGCGGGATTATAGAACTGACTGACGCCCGACGCCTGGAACAGACCAAACGTCGTGTCCCAGCGCAGTCCATAGTTGATCGTCAGCTCCGGCGTCACTCGCCAGGAGTCCATGGCGTAGAGCCCAACCGCTGCACATTCTGCGAGAAGCTGCCGTTCCCGGCGGGCGTGGATGTGGTTTGGCAGTTGGCGCCGTCGAAGGGCGGAAGGCAGTTCAATTCCGCGGTGAGCTGGCCGGGATTGGTCAGATAAAAAGTCGGGTTCTGGGTAAGAACGTAGAGGGTTTCCGCCTGTGCCGGGAAGGCGCCGCTCAGCACCGGCTCGTGGATGAAGTCGATGCCGAACTTGGGCGCGTGCCTGCCGACGAGTGCGCTGACGTCGTATCGGAACTGGTACTTCTCCTGATTACGAATCACGGGAAACGCAGTAATGGGGGTGACAAACTGATTGTCGCCATAGGTTTCGAAACCCGAAATGGTCTTCGAAGTGGAGCTGAACGGAAAGGCCAGGGCAAAGCCGAGGTATCCATTGCGGTCTGCCGTGCCGTGCAGATAGCTGGCGCCGAAGGTGAAATTCCCCACCCATGACGGGCTAAAGGTAAAGGTGTTGCTGATGACACCAGTTCTGATAATTGGCGTGCGTGGTCGCGCCGGTGGAGGGCAATGTCGCCTGCTGCACCAAGGCGTTGTTGGTGGTGTTGTTGTCGAGCGGCGTAACGCACGAACCACTGCGAACTGCTGCGATTGCGCCCAATCGAATCGCATCATGCCCAGGTAGACCTGGAACGGAACCCGAACGTACGGCGGCACCGCGAATCGAACTGGTGTTGGGAATCAGTCCTTCCTGCGCCAATTGGGCCAGGGCATTGAACTGCGTCAGGCTGTCGGGACTGTAGTTGATGCTGGCGTGCTCGTTCACCATCTCGAATCCGGCGAAATATCCAGAGCTTGTCCTTCACGATCGGCCCGCCGATGGTGCCGACGTAGTTCTGCCGGGAGAACGGCTGCTTGGGCTCCGGAGCCGGGTTCTCGATGGGAAAGCGGGCATTCAGCGCGGCAGCGCGCTCAAAGACCGCGAAGTCGCCGTGCCAATCGTTGGTGCCGCTCTTGGTGCTGATGACCACCGGCCGCGCCGTGGTGCGGCCGACGTCGGCGTTCTGCTGCGAGGTTTGCACCGCAAACTCGCGAATCACGTCGGGCGAGAAATTCTGCAGAAAGCCGCCAATGTAGTCGTCGGAGTTGTCGGCGCCATCCACGGTGAGCTGATTGTTCAGGCCGGAGCTGCCGCCGGTGGATACCGCCGTGATGCGCGCCTTGGTAGGATCGGAAGGCTCGACCGGCTCGGTGCCCGGCTACCATATAGGCGATGTTGGCAAAGCTGCGGGCCGCCAGCGGAATGTTCTGCAGGTCCTTGCCGGTGACCACGCCTCCATTCACAGCGTTGGTGGTGTCGAGCTCCTGGGTCGTGATGGAAGAAGGCTGGCAGCCTTCACGTTCACGGTCTGCCTGAACGGGCGCGGGCCGCAGCGTCACCAGAACGTCCCGCACATTACTCACCTGCACCGTAACATCGGAGCTGGCCTCGGCAAATCCTGTGGCGTTCAACGACCACGTGGTATTTCCCGGCAGCAGGTCGGGAAACGGAATTCGCCGCGGCTGTCGGTGGTCGGCTGTGCGCGCGACACCGGAACCATTGTCGGTGACCGTGACATTGGCGGACTTGACTCTTGCGCCGCTGGCGTCCTGCACTTCGCCAAGCAGTGAGCCGGTCGCATTCTGCGCGCGCAGTGCGAACGGAAGCAGAGTGAGAACACAGATTGTCAGTAGAGCGCTCCTGAGAAGCGGTCCATTCAATTTCGGCAGCATCGAATTGGCTTCCTAGTAAGTGCGCGGAGAATTCGTCCGGCGAGATTTGGTTGCGAGGGATCAATTTCAAGGCTACTCTGGCGCGATGCTACTACCATTGATAGTAGTCATTGACTGTGTTTTTTGGTGAGTCTGCAATCCCAAACTAAAAAGGGGTTCGATAAGAGGAAAAGGATTTTCTTGGCGAATTCATGCCGCAGAAAACTTCACCGCTTTGAGGATCAACCTTGGCTGCGTTGGCTCTCGCGCGTATGGGAAGGGGCCGAGTTTTAGCTGTGCCAGGTAGGTGCTGTATCCTCGCGAGGGCACTTCAGTACTCGCAGAGCCTGGAACTGTAAAACGGGAAACGGAGGAAACTAGCATGCTCGGTATCGGAGAAAAATTTCCTCACTTCTCGCTGATCGCGAATGTCAGCGCTGAGCAGCACCGTGCCTTCCGCGTCATTACAGATCAGAGCTTTGGCGGCCAATGGAAGGTGTATTTCTTTTGGCCGAAGGATTTCATTCCTCTCTCGCTCGCGGAGATTGTTGACTTTGGCGCGTTGGAATCTGAATTCAGCGAACGTCGTACGCAACTTCTGGGCTGCAGCGTCGAATCGGAGGTGGCTCATCTTGCCTGGCGAACTCAAGAGGATGATCTGAGAGAACTCGCACTGCCGATGCTCTCGGACTTGAAGCGCGAGCTTTGCGGAGAGCTCGGTATTCTCGACGAAAACGAAGGCGTTGCGCAGCGGGCGACCTTTATCGTCGATCCGCACAGGGTGATCCGGTTCGTTTACGTAACCGAGCTGAACATCAGTCGCGATCCTGGAGATGCTTGCCCTTCGCGTACTGGCCGACCTGCAGGATTGGTTTCCTTCCTGAAAGATCCTTCTTTTTGTCATCACCGGCGGCGCACGTGTTGGGCCGGTTGAAAGCAGGAATGACAACCCTTTAATCCGTGGTTGATCTGGGCTCTCTCTATGCCCCGATTCTTTAACCGCGGATCTACACGGATGAGCACGGATTCTTGTTCTTCTTACGACCTTAAAAAAACAAATCCGTGAAATCCGTGGAGATCCGTGGTTGATTTGGTTCTTCTCTTCGACCTCGTCCAGCGAGCAGTGCCATGCTGCAGAATTTCGCAGCAAGCAAAACCCCGTGCCCTCCGTGTCTCCGTGATGAATTGATTTTCGGTGGCAAAAGCTCATCCACCTTCCTACCCGCAATTTTTGCGGATTGCGCCGTTAGTTTTACGGTTTCGCCCAACTTTCCTCGCACCTATAGTCATCCCAGTGATTGAGAGTCGCTGAGCAGATAGCAAGCGCAGCAGCCCTGAAGCGAGACAGGGCGTTTTGTTCAAGGTGCCGGTAGTTGGTGACGAGGAGTTGGAATTCAGGTTGACTTCAAGACTTGCGGGCAGGCCTTCCTTAGCCGCGCCCGCAAGTGATTTCACTCCTCAGCGGGCAACAGTAGCCAGTTGCCGTGACGCCCGGCTAGAAGTCCCCACTCTTGTCGTCCCATGACCGCGTTATTGGACCGGAACCCAGCCTTTGTCGGGATTGAACTCCGTCATCACTTTCGCCAGCGTGGCTGTATCCTTCCCGAGGTTCTTCTGATAGACCACGCGGTCCTGATTGACGATGAATGTCATTACCCCTGAATCATCGTATTGGGCGGGACATGCCACGAAAGCGAAGCTTTGGCGCCGCCCTTTGCGTCAGCACCCTGGCTGGTCAGCATGCGAAAGTAGTAGCCGTGAAAAGGCTGGTACGAGCCCTGCTTAAAGGCATACCCCTCGTCGCTCCCACCCAAGCAAACGGAAGCCTGGGTGGGACGGCGTCGAAGGTTAAGATGTGCCAACCGCCGAGGTGCGTAATACTCTCAGCGGCCTATCTTGCGACGCACCACGCCCGCGAGTCCGAGAATCCCAGTACCCAACAGGATCAAGGTACCCGGCTCGGGGGTCGTTCCAACGGTGCCGTTGCGCACCTCGAAAATGTAGCGTCCTAGAACGGAACTGTTCAAGTCGTGTGAGATAAGAGCATCGGGCCCACCGTCGATCAAGGCGCCATTCACCAGTGAACCTGGCAGTTGATAACAGGTGCCTGCCGAAATACAGACGCTTCCAGTCCCATTCGTGTAGCCGACAGCGGCTGAGGTACCACCCAATCCGCCTGACCCGCCGCTGGCGTCTCCTGTCTCCCATTGGACCTGGTTGTAATTGAAGTAGATATCGAAGTTGCCGGCCCCAGTGTCCGATCGGTCAACCAAAAGCAACTCAAAAACATTGAGCTTGTCAGTGTGCTCACTATAGTAACCGACGCCCGGCCACTCGACGGCAAACGTATTGTGACCAAACAACGTTCCGCTGCCGTAAGTAACAACATTACCCACCCTCGTGTCGACGTCGGCAAAGAAGGGCGCGATCATCGGGATAGTAACGCTGGGAATTCCCTGCGGCGTGTACTGAGACAGCGGCCCGCCGAAGGTCACATTACCATTGTTGTTCACGTAAAGGCCTGAGTACGTGGTTCCAAAGTAGTTAGCCATGAATGGCAACGGTACAAAACCTGTTGAACCGTCGTCATTCCCAGGCAGGACGTTAGCACTCGCAAATACAGGGTTGACTACTGCTCCGGCATAGGCACGTGGCGCAATCACCGATGCGAGCAGCAATAAAGAAAGAGCGAAGGTGAGCAATTGAGTGACGCGAATTTTCATTGTTGATCTCCTTTTTTGGGGGGGCCGCATTCTTCTGGAAATACGAACGCCAACGGAGTCTTGGGGAGACACCAAACATGATCGTTGGACAAACTTAGTTGCGTCTTACGCTGCAATTCCAGTACCGTTTTCGCAGATTGTAACCTTTTGAAAAATGGTGGGTTGCCGCTCAATGCTTGCTTGTTGAGCGCAAACTGTTGCAACTTCTGGATAGAAAGTTAGCCTCTTTCTCCGCCTAATCGAAAACGTGAAACGGAATGCGCGCGAGGAATCCAGCGGCAATGCGACGGGGCCTGCCAGCGCTTCGAATGGACACGGCTGCTCAGTTCCAGGCGATCCCGGCTACTGCGCCTCCGCCGATCCCAATCGCCGCTGTGGCTGTCCCTTCGCAGCAAACAAAAGAATGTACAGATAGCAGATCACAGGCAGTATGAACGCATGATGGATCCCGATGCGGTCAGCAATGAAGCCCTGCGCCAGGGGGATGACAGCCCCGCCCACTTGTTCATGAGGTCCTCTCACTATTGGGTTTGGCACCACTCATAGCGAAGAACAGGATGTAAAGATAGCAAGCTGAGGCGATAACCAAGGCGTAATGTATGCCTGGGCCCCAACTTGTTTGACCCTCGCTCATTGCTGGATAGTAGCTTCTGTTGATTAAGTCGGCGGTCTTGCCAACCAGCCAGGGGATAACCGCACCACCCACGATCGCCATGTTCAGTAGTCCGGAGCCGTCGCCGGTTAGCGGTCCAAGCTCAGCGATCGCGAGCGTAAAAATGGTCGGGAACATGATCGAGTTGAACAATCCAACCAAAAGGATCGACCACATAGCCGCGTGCCCGGTTGTGAATACCGATATTGTCACTAATAGCGTGGCAGCGGTTGCGCACAAAGCAAGCAGACTTCTCGCCTTCATCTTTTGCAAGATCGCCGATCCAATGAACCGCCCTACCATTGCACCCACCCAATAAAGAGAGATGTATCTCGCTGCGAGCGCCACGGCTGCGCGGTAGCGGCTGGCAGGATCAAGGACGGACGATGGGTCGACGAAATGGCCTATGCTGTCGAGTCCGAGGAAGTTGGAAATCGAACTACCGATCGAAACTTCTGCACCCACATACACAAAAATGGCCACCGCGCCGAAAATGAGATTTGGATGTTTCCAAATAGAGTCGTCGACCGTTTCCCCGAGGTGATGCGCTGCGGATTCTATCTTGG
Organism: uncultured Acidobacteriaceae bacterium; assembly: GCA_963709045.1. Taxonomy (GTDB): domain Bacteria; phylum Acidobacteriota; class Terriglobia; order Terriglobales; family Acidobacteriaceae; genus Bog-257. The sequence continues at coordinate 1,136,168 of CAVPUX010000002.1, forward strand.
GAAAATTGAACAGGCCAATGGCGATCGCCAAAAGAGCGAGCACGACACTGAAGAAATACACGTAAAGCTTGATCACAGCTTCGGCTTGCTGGGACGCGCCTTCGGCCGCTGAAGTGGTCACCGTTCTTAGAATCAGGTGCGCCCCGACCCACGGGAAGATGGCCGTCCCAAGTGAGTTGAACGCCTGCGTAAGATTCAATCGGCTGGAAGCCGTTTGGGGCTTCCCGAGTATTGCCACATACGGATTCGCAGCAACCTGAAGAATGGTTATACCGGTAGCCAAAACAATGAGCGCAAACAGGAAAACGGGAAACGATGCAAGTTTAGCCGCAGGATAAAAGACGAGGCATGCTAGCACCATCGTTAGCAGTCCGACCACGATGGCTTTTTGATACCCGATCCAGTCGATCACCCTGGCCGCTGGAACCGAGAACACAAAGTAAGCGGAAAAGAATGCAGTCTGAATCAGCATGCTGGCAGCGAGTTTCAGATGAAATGCATTCTGCGCGAATGGGATTAGCACGTCGTTCAGGGAAGTGAGAGATCCCCATATGAAGAACAGAGTTGTTACCATCGCCAGAGGGCCGCGATAACTCTGTCCGGTGTCAGGGGCATTCACGGTATTGGTGTTCGGTTGGGTTCCTAGTGCCATTCTCACCTTTGCGATTTAGATGTAAGAACCAGCCGAAATTGTATCCCGCCGTAACATCGGGTGCAGCACAAAAGCCAAATTTGGAGGGATTTTTGGGCCTTCACGTTTTGAAAGGGCACGGCTTCCAGAGTGCGAGAAAAATCTGGCTTTCGGTGGGAGCCCCTAGCTTTAGCAGGAGGAGCTGGAGTTCAGTCCAGCGGAGAAGCCGCACACGACAACTCGCGCTACCGAACCGCGGCTTCCGACTGCGGCAACTTGTCCAGTGCCGCTTGTAGCTGGTCGGGCTTGAATCCGAAGGGGCCCGGCTTAGTCTTGAACACCACCCGGCCGTCGCGGTCGATCAGGTAAATGCGGTCGGGCCAGCCGGTGTAGGCGATCTCGGTCCGATTGTCGAAGCCGTCGATGATCGCGGGAAACTTTATGCCGAGTTTGCGAACACATGCGCCCGCCACCTGTTCGCGCTCGCCTTCATCCTTCGGACTGGCAAAGACGACCGCCTCGCGTACGTTACTCTGCATCTGCCAAACGTCGCTGGGATGCGCCTCCAGGATATACACAGCGTAAAACGCCACGCGGTCGCCGTACTGCTCGTACAGCTTGTTAAGGGCGGGAACCTCCCGCCGGAATGGTGGTCAGGTATAGCTGCCAAAGACCAGCACAACTGGTTGCTTGCCGCGGAACGACGAGAGCTGGACCTCGTTCTTGTGGTCAAGCGTTGACAACTGAAAGTCAGGGGCCGTATCGCCCACCTGAATGCTGCCCGCCCGCGCGCGCGTCCAGAAAGTTTCGACGGGATTACGAAATATGCCGGCATGGGCATCTTCGCCATCACGCGCCCAAAGGTCTCAGGCGGCTGACGCATGGCCCAGTTAATAAAGAGGAGGAACCCGGCATAGCCACACAACAAAACCACGGCGACCACGAGGAAGATTCGTTTGGATGGACGGCTCATGAGAAATTCCGGCTATCATATCATCGACACGCGGTTGCATAGTTCATCGATTTTTGTGTGGTAATGTTTCGGTCTGCGCTAACAGGAATCTCGGCAAGCGGGTGTGCAGGAGGATCAGTCGTGAGGTTCTCAAAGCTGCTGTCAGTTCGACAAATTACGTAGCTACCCGGATGCCAGGAATGACACACGATGGACAAGACAAATGACGACATCGGGAACACGGCGATTCCGTCCCCGCCCAAGTCCCTAACCAAGATCCACATCACCGAGGACGCCGACGCCACCGGTGATACCGCGGCGGCCTACGACTATTGGCGCGCCGGTTCCGGGCGGCAGCAGGTGCCGGGAATCATCAAATGCTTCGGCAGTCGTCCTGATTTCCTGCGCCAGGTCGTGGATTTCTCCAACACCATCCATTTCTCCGAAGGCCACCTCACCCGCCGCCACAAAGAGATGATCGCCAGCTACGTCTCCTATCTCAATCGCTGCCCGTATTGACTGGACAGTCATGCTTACTTCCTGCGTGTTCAGGGAGCCAACGAACAATGCGTCGCCGCAATTCTCGAGGGCAAGATCGACGAGGCCAACCTGACGCCTGCCGAACTTGCCTTGATGCAGTACGTGGAATTGATCACCAACGCTGCGTACCGCTCGACCGCCGAGGATGTCCAAGTCCTGCGCGATCACGGTTGGACCGAGGACCAGATCTCCGAGGCGGTGTACATCATCGCCATGTTTGCCTTCTTCAATCGCGTGGCCGATGCGTTTGGCGTTCCGCCGCAGAACTACCTGGCGTTGGGACGAATGACGCCTTAGCAGAAGCACTACTTGCGGCCCTCCACATAGTGTTTTTGGATTATTGCGCTTGCCTTATCAAGCAGATAGGGTTGTCGCGAATATGTGTTCCTCATTTGGGAACATGACCTTAGCAGTGGGGTGCGGGCCTGGGGTAAGCCGGTAATGCGTGGGTTTTGAATCTACCGCTGTGAGCCATCCTCGGCCCAAACTTAGGAGACTTTTCCAAATGTCTGGAGCCTTGCGCCGCCTTTCGACGACCGTAGTGGTCGCTTTGATTGCGATTAGCGCATGGTCGAGCGACAAGTCCGCAAACAACGCTGCCAAGCTGAACAATCTCGGCGTCGCTTACATGAACCAGCAACGCATGGATAAAGCAGTAGAAGAATTCGATCTGGCGTTGAAGGCTGACCCCAGCCTGACAATCGCCGAGTTGAACAAAGGCATTGCGCTGCTGAATCTCCAAAAGCTGCCCGACGCGCAAGCAGCGCTGGATGCGGTGGCAGCGAAAGACCCTTCCAACCCGCGCGTCTGGTACAACCTCGGGCTGCTGCGGCGAAGTCAAGGCAAGCCGGCCGAAGCCATCGACGCATTTCAGCGCGTCCTGAAGATCGATCCCAACGATCCCGACACGCACTACTTCCTGGGAACGATGTATTCCCAGGAGCAGCACTACAGCAAAGCGATAGCCGAATTCGAAGCCGTACTGCGTCTGCAGCCGCTGCATGCATCAGCCCAGTTCGGCTTGGCACGCGCCTTGCAGCGCTCAGGCGATGTAGACGCTGCGCGGGAGCACCTGCAAACCTTTGAGCATCTGACCAAGACCAATCTCTCCTCGCCCATGACCCTCACTTATGGCGAACAAGGCCGCTATTCGACAGCGCAGGATGTCACCACACAGGAGCCGAAGGTTGGGCCGATGATTCCGGTCGTCTTTGTTGAGCAGCCGATTGGGCGCCCGGCGATGTCGTCGCCCGAGGCAACAAGCGACAAACCGGGTGGCGGCATCTGCATGTTGGACGTGACCGGCAGCGGTCATTTCGATCTGGTAGTCATGAGCACAGGAGAGCACGCCGTTCACGTGTACCACAGTGCTGGAGATGGCAAATGGAATGAGCTGCCGCCCAAGCAGACAGGTCTTGACGCCAGTGGTGACGGCATTGCGTGCGCGGTCGGCGATTTTGACAACGATGGCAAGAACGATCTTGCGGTGGCGCTCAGCGATCGCGTGCTGTTGTTTCGAAATCTTGGGGGTGGCAAGTTCGCGGATGTAACCAAGTCAGCCGGCATCGTGCCGGTCAATCGTCCGGCGGGCCTTACGTTTGTTGACTACGATCACGACGGCGATCTCGATCTGTTCGTTGCAGGGCGTCCAGGCGAAGGGCAGCCGGCGGGAACCAGCAACGTGCTCTGGCGCAACAATGGCAATAGTACATTCACCAACTGGACAGCGGAAACGGGTCTCGGTGGCGACGGCGCGACCACTAGCGTGACGCTCTCCGACATCAACAACGATCGCGCAGTCGATCTAGTGGTGGCCGGTATGGGCGCTGCGCCGACGCTTTACCTCAACCCGCGCGAGGGCCACTTCCACGCTTCTCCGTTGTACGACGTTGTGGGACTTCCTCCCACGGTCGGCCTTTATGTCTTCGACTTCAACAAAGATGGCTGGATGGATGTCGCCCTCACCCATGCCGGAGCGCCCGGTGTCACCCTGTGGCGCAATGTGGACGGCAAGCGGTTCGAGCGCGTGCCGCTTCCCATCAGCGACGCCACACGCGGGTGGGGCGTAACCGCGATCGACTTCGATAACGATGGCTGGATCGATCTGGCGGTAGTCGTCGATACTGCGCGCGGTCCTGAACTGCGCATGTTGCGCAACCTGGGAGACCAGGGATTCGAAGATGTCAGCGCTAAGCTCGGGCTGGACAAAATCAAGCTGCAAAATCCACGCTCGGTGATTGCGGCCGACGTGGATGGCAACGACGATTCGGACCTGGTCGTATCGCAACTGGGCGCCGACCCTGTCGTCTTACGCAACGATGGCGGCAACAAGAATCACGCGCTGCGGATCGACTTCAAAGGGCTCGCCGACAACAAAACAGGATTGGGGACGAAAGTCGAAGTCTTCGCAGGCACGCTCTGGCAGAAGTGGGAAGTTCCAGGCGCGGCTGGGTACGCGAGTCAGGGGCCTCCTGAAATTCTCGCCGGTCTCGGCAGCGCCGATCACGCTGACATCGTCCGAATGCTGTGGCCCACCGGCGTGCTGCAAGACGAAATCGAGATTGCCGCCAACAAGCCTGTCACCTTCACCGAGATCGATCGGCGAGGTAGTTCGTGTCCAACACTGTTCGTTTGGAATGGGAACAAGTACGAATTCATCTCCGACGTGATCGGGGCAGGAGTCATCGGCCATTGGATTTCTCCGACGGCAAAGAACACCGCCGATCCCGATGAGTGGATCAAGGTGGATGGCTCGAAGCTCAAAGCTCGCGATGGTTATTTCAGTGTTCGCTTTGGCGAGCCCATGGAGGAGGTCAACTTTATCGACCAGCTTCGGCTGGTCGCCATCGATCATCCGAGTGGGACCGACGTTTACCCTGACGAGCGCTTCCTCGACGATCCACCGTTCGCCTCGGGCGCCCCCGTGCTTACATCGCAGCCGCACGCGCCCGCGGGTGCGTGGGATGATCACGGCCGTGACGTGCTCACGCTGCTCAGTGCGCGCGCTGAGGTGAAGGATCATCAGTATGTTCAAGACTTCACCAATCTATCCTTCGCAGGCTTTGCCAACATGCACTCCCTGACGCTCGATCTGGGCGCGTGGACGCCGCAGAATCCGCTGAGGCTCTTCCTGCACGGTTTCATCGAGTACTTCAGCGCCAGCTCGATGTACTCCGCCTGGCAAGCCGGCCTGCAACCGATTTCGCCGTACGTCGAGGCGCAGATGGCGGACGGCACGTGGAAGCGCGTGATTGATGACATGGGATTTCCCGCCGGTTTGCCGCGGACCATTACCGTCGATCTCACTGGCAAGCTGCCGCCCAGGACGCGCAAGATTCGCATCACGACAAATCTGCAGATCTACTGGGACCAGATACTGGTTGACAATGGGCCAGAGCAATCCAACCAACTCCGGACGACGGAGCTGCCGCTCGCGTCCGCAACGCTGGCTTTCCGGGGCTATCCCCGGCAAGTTGAGGGCGTCGTCCCCGGTGATCTTACCTATTATTACGATCAAGCCAGCACGACGGGGCCGTTCTCGCAATTTCGCGGAAGCTACACCCGCTACGGAGATGTGACTTCGCTACTGCAGAATGTTGACGATCGATTCGTGATCTTCGGCACCGGCGAGGACATCGACGCGGAATTCAGCGCCGCGCCTCTGCCGCCCCTCGCGGCCGGATGGACGCGAGACTATTTCTTCTACGCGAATGGATTCGTGAAGGACATGGACTTCTACGAAGCCACTCCGTTTACTGTCGCCGACATGCCGTTTCATGCGATGACGGCATATCCCTATCCGGCGGCGCAGCACTATCCCAGCGATGGCGCAGCGACTGCCTATCGTCTCGATTGGAACGACCGATATCAACGTGGAACAACCAGCGCAAGCGGGTATAGCTTCCACTATGCGCCGCGGAGCATCGATCCCGAGCCGCTAACGCCGCAGCCGGCACAACCCACTGGCACCGGTGGAAGCGAGCCGTCAGCGTCGAATGAGCAGAGGTAATGAAGCGCCTCGTCCAACTCGCGATCGCCGCACTGACCATTTCGGCTATCTACCTGTATGCGTGGCCCGCGGCTAATTTGGTGTATGCCGCTGCGGTGCTCTTTCATGTTGGACTCGGCGTGACGTTCTGCGTTGCGGGCCTGTTTCTCTTGCGCGACGCACTTCGCGGCCCTGCACTGGTAAGGCTTGCAACTATGATTCTTGCCGCCGGATCGGTCCTCGGTCTGGCACTCATCTACACCGGCACCTCACACATTCACTGGAATGTGATGTACGCGCACATTGTCGTGAGTGCGATTGCCGTGGTCCTGCTTGCAGCCTGGCTCGTGAGCCGTCGTAAAGTTCCGGCGCGCAACCTGTGGGCAATAACCGCAGGCGTGGTGGCCGTTGCCGTTATTGTCTCGATCGGCGCGGTTTACGCGCGTGGGTCCTGGAGCAAGCGCTTCGCCATCAAGAATCCTCCCGTGGCGCCGTTATCTATGGACGGCGAAGGCGACGGAGCGCAAGGCCCATTCTTCCCCAGTTCCGCGCAGGTCGCGGGAACTCGCAACATTCCCAGCAAGTACTTCATGGAGTCCGACGCCTGCCAGCGTTGTCATCAGGACATTTACAAGCAGTGGCAAAGCTCGGCACATCACTTCTCGTCATTCAACAATCAGTGGTATCGCAAGAGTATCGAGTACATGCAAGACGTCGAGGGAACGCGCCCTTCGCGCTGGTGCGGCGGCTGTCACGATCCGGCCGTGCTTTACAGCGGCATGATGGACACCCCCATCAAGCAGATCATGGACCGGCCCGAGACGCAGGCGGGGCTGGGCTGCATGATGTGCCACTCCATCGTCAAGGTGAAGAGCACGATGGGCCAGGGCGACTTCGTGCTCGACTATCCCAAGCTGCACGAACTTGCTGCCAGCAAGAATCCCGTGGTTCGCTGGCTGCACGATTTCAGCGTCAAACTGAATCCCGAACCACATCGCCGCGTATTCCTCAAGACCTTCATGCGAGCGCAGACGCCGGAGTTCTGCTCCTCGTGCCACAAGGTCCACCTGGATGTGCCGGTGAATAACTATCGCTGGTTCCGCGGCTTCAACGAGTACGACAACTGGCAGGCCAGCGGGATTTCAGGGTTGGGTGCGCGGTCGTTCTACTATCCGCCGAAGCCGCAGGGTTGCCAGGATTGCCACATGCCTCTCACGGATTCGCATGATCTCGGCAACATCGGCGGCAAGGTGCACTCACACGCGTTTCCTGCCGCGAACACAGCCCTGCCGTTTGCCAATCAAGACCAGCACCAGATGGACTTGGAGCAGAATTTCCTGAAGAGTGGCGTGGTATCGATCGACATTTTCGCGCTGTCGACGGCAGCGCCGAAAGAGAGCAGCGGCGCAGCTCCGCATCCCGAACTGCAGACCACCTTCGCGGTCGGCGAAGAAGCCGAGATGCCAACCGTGGGCGAGACCACCGGATCGGCGACGCCGGTGACGGCCCCGTTGAATGAAGTGAATGCGGCGGTCCATCGTGGCGACAGCGTCCGCGTGGATGTTGTGGTGCGCACCCGCAAGGTCGGACACTTCTTTCCGGGCGGCACGGTCGATGCCTTCGACACCTGGGTGGAGTTGAGGGGAGTTGACGACAAAGGCCAGACCATCTTCTGGAGCGGCGGCGTGGCCAACGATGGTAAAGGCCCAGTCGATCCCGGTGCCCACTTCTACCGCTCGCTGCAGGTGGATGAGCACGGGAACCCCATCAACAAGCGCAATGCCTGGGCGACGCGCGCCGTGGTTTATGTTCACCTTATTCCGCCGGGCGCTGCCGATACCATCCATTACCGGCTCAAGATTCCGCAGAACGCGGGCAACAAAATTACGCTCACCGCCCGCATGTGCTACCGCAAATTTTCCTGGTGGAATACGCATTTCAGCTACGCCGGAGAATCGCGCCAGGATGCCAGCGCTCCGCAGACTGCAAGGTCCTACGACGATCGCCAGTTCAGCTTCGATGGCGACACTTCCACTGTATCCGGCAAGGTGAAAACAATTCCCGATTTGCCGATCGTCGCACTGGCCGAAGATTCGGTCGAGCTACGGGTGCTTCCCAAAGGCGCGCCGGCAGAGGCTCCCAAGGTTGTCACTCAGAAAGCCGAATGGCAACGCTGGAACGACTACGGTATTGGATTGTTCCTGCAAGGCGACCTAAAGGGCGCAGGAGCGGCGTTCTTTCATGTCACCGAGGCCGACCCGTCGAATCCTGACGGATGGGTGAACCTGGGCCGCGTGGCCGTGCAGGAGGGCGACATGGAGCGCGCCCGCGTGGTGTTGCAGCGCGCGCTGTCTCTGAACCCTGACCTGGCGCGGACTAACTTTTTCTATGCGCGCGTGTTGCGAACTGACGGCGATTACGACGGAGCTCTGCAACATCTGGAGAAAGCGGCAGCGCCATATCCTAAGGACCGCGTCGTGCGCAACGAGATGGGCCGCATACTCTTTCTGCAGCACAAATACCGCGACGCCATCGTGCAATTGCAGCAGGCGCTGGCCGTCGATCCCGAAGACCTGCAGGCGAACTACAACATGATGCTTTGCCACCGGGGGTTGGGCGAGATCGAGCAGGCGGATGAATATCAGAAGCGGTACCTGCGCTTCAAGGCTGACGAGTCCGCACAAACCATTACCGGCCCGTATCGCCGGCTGCATCCTGAAGACAACAACGAACGGCAATCGATTCACGAACATGTTTCGGCGCCACTCGGACCGACCAGGCCGATTGCGGCTGCCACGCACTACGAAACCCAGGGCCAAGGAACCGCACCGTGACCTACATGAGACGAGCCTTCTTCTTTCTGCTTCCTCTGCTTTGCGCCGCGTTCGTCTGCGCCGCCAACGCGCAAGTGCGATTTCGCGACATCACCAAGCAGGCGGGCATCAACTTTGTGCACAACAACGGCGCTACCGGGAAGAAGTGGTTGCCCGAAACCATGGGCCCAGGGTGCGCCTTCATCGACTACGACAATGACGGATATCCCGACATTCTGCTGGTGAACGGCCAAGACTGGTCCGGCTCCGGGCGGCCATCGACGATGAAGCTTTACCACAACAATCGCAACGGGACGTTCACTGACGTGACCGCGAAGGCGGGGCTTGCGGTCAGCATGTACGGTCTTGGGGTTGCGGTGGGTGACTACGACAACGACGGCTTCGACGACATTTTCGTCACCGCTCTGGGGCAGAGCCATCTGTTTCATAACAACGGTAACGGAACCTTCACCGATGTGACCAAGGCCGCCGGCCTGTGGGGCCCGAATGAGTTCAGCACCAGCGCCGCGTGGGTAGATTACGACCGCGATGGCAAGCTCGATCTGGTGGTCGCCAACTACGTGCAATGGACGCCGCAAAGCGATATCTACTGCACGCTTGATGGCACCACCAAGTCGTACTGCACGCCCGAATCGTACAAAGGGGCGTCGCTCCGGTTGTGGCACAATCTCGGCAATGGCAAGTTCGAGGATGCTACAGCGAAGGCCGGGCTCCTCGACAACACCTCCAAGTCGCTCGGTCTGGCGATACTCGACACCGACGGCGACGGTTGGCCCGACATTGTAGTCGCGAATGACACCCAGCCAAACAAACTCTACATCAATACCGGCAAGGGAACGTTCACGGAATCCGCAGTCTCCGCGGGAATCGCTTTTAGCGAAGATGGCGTGGCGCGCGCCGGCATGGGGGCTGACGCAGCGGACTATGATCGCTCGGGAAGGCCGAGCATCATTATCGGAAACTTCTCCAATCAGATGATGGCCTTGTACCACAATGAGGGAAACGGTCTGTTTGTTGACGAGGCGCCACGTTCGGAGGTCGGTCGCAATAGCCTGCTCACCCTGGGGTTCGCGTGCTTCTTCTTCGATTACGATCTGGACGGATGGTTGGACATCTTCGTTGCCAATGGTCATATCGAGAGCGGAATCGAACGTATTCAGAAGCGTGTGAAGTACGCGCAATCTCCCCACCTGTTTCACAATCAAGGTGCGGGCAAGTTTGTGGAGACCACCAACTCGGTGGGGCCTGATCTTGGCGTTCCGCGCGTAGGACGGTCAGCCGCGTACGCGGACATCAATAACGATGGCGACCTCGACGTGTTGTTGACGACTAACGGAGGCCCGGCGGTGCTGTTTCGCAACGAGGGCGTAACCAATCACAGCCTCCGAATTAAGCTGGAGGGAACGCGCTCGAATCGCGATGGCATCGGGACAGTCGTAACCGTAAATGCCGGGGGCGAAAAACAGTCGCTCACGTTGCGTAGCGGCTCCGGATATCTTTCGGCGAGCGAACTGGTGCTGACCTTTGGCCTTGGAAAGCGCCAGCAGGTGGACGAGGTCGAGTTGCGCTGGCCGAGCGGGCAAGTGGATCATCTGTCGAAGGTCGCCGCGGGCCAGACCATCACGGTCCGCGAAGGCGGTAGTGTCGTGCAAGAGCGGCCATACGGAAAAGCGCAAGCGCCTGTCACTTCGCAAGCCGCCACCCACAATCGCAAGGGAGCACCATGAAGCCGGTCACGCAGCAGTCTGCCGTCGAGTTGCTGGCACTTCTTCGCGAATCGAAAATCTCATCTTTGGAACTTGCCGACGAATACATTGCGCAGATCGAGCGGCTCAATCCTCGGCTGAATGCACTTGTCGATTTTGATCCGGAGCGCGTTCGCGAACAGACGCGCGCGGCGGCGCGTTCGAAAACCCCACATGGTCCGTTGTTCGGGTTGCCGGTTACGATAAAAGGGTCGATCTCTGTTGCTGGTCATCGCTGCGAGATCGGCAGCCTGATCAACCGTGGCAGTGTGCCGGCAGAGGATGCGACTGTGGTTTCGCGGATGCGAAATGCCGGCGCGACCATTCTTGGCATCACCAACAGTCCGGAATTTCTGATGGCCTATGAGACCGACAACTTCCTCTACGGCCGCACCAACAACCCGTGGAATCTGGATTACACGCCCGGCGGCTCGAGCGGTGGCGAGTCGGCCGCCATCGCAGCAGGATTGTCGTGCGGCGGTCTCGGTAGTGACAGCGGAGGTTCGGTCCGCGAACCTGCCCACTTCACCGGCATCTGCTCGTTAAAGCCGACGCCGGGCCGAATCCCAGGAAACGGCCACCTGCCGGCCTGCGTGGGTCCGTTCTCGATTCTCGGGGCGATTGGACCGATGGCCCGCACGATGGATGATGTTTCGCTGCTGTTCCAAGTGCTGTCCGGGCAGGACCCGATCGATCCGGTGAGCCCTCCTATCCCACAACGTCAGATATCGCTCACCGACCTGAAAAGGCAGCGGGTGGGCTACTTCGAAGATGACGGCCTGGTCCCGGTTACAGCGGAAACGAGAGAAGCCTTACAAGCAGCGGCGCGCGCGCTGCAGAAGCAAGGCTTCGACGTGCGGCCGTTCCGTCCGAATGGGCTGGAGCAAGCGCGAAAACTCTGGTGGACATTCTTTGTCCGCTGCGGCGCCATGTTTGTGGACGGCTTGGTCAAAGGCCACGAATTGGACTTAAGTCCTACGCTGCGGGGGTTTCTGGAAATCGCCCATGCCGACGCGCCATTAACGGCAGATGAACTGTTAAACGCCTGGGCCGAGTGCGACGTGATTCGCGGCAAGCTGCTGCAGCAGATGCAGGAATATCCGGTGCTGCTCTGCCCAGTATGTTCGATTCCCGCCTTTCGTCACGGCGAGCGCCGGTGGAAGATTGATGGACAAGAAGTGGAGTATCTTGACGTGATGCGCTACACACAGTGGTTTAATTTGCTGGCGGCTCCCGCAGCCGTGGTGCCCGTGGGGCGGTCGCCCGAGGGACTGCCGATCGGCGTCCAGATCGTTGCCCGGCCATTCGAGGATGAGGTTGCGCTGGCGGTCGGGTCGGTCATCGATCAGGAATTTGGATTTGTTGCACCGCCGCTTGCAGAGGAAGGCTGTGGGTTGAAGGGATTTTTCTCGGCGGAGAGGGCGCAACAGGTGCATTTGAAGTATTGAGCGCGGCTTCCGAGGCGGCTGAAAAGCTCGGAGCGCAATCGGTGGAATGTAATTTTGGTGGGAGCCCCCGCATTTATGCGGGGGAAAGGAGCGCTTCAGCGCTTCGGGATGAAGTTGGGCTTTTGATCGCGCGCTTTAGCGTTGGGCATCGAAAAGCCCAAGGCTAAAGCCCATTGCGAGATCGAACGATTTTCCGATTGACTGAAGTCCAGCTCCCCCTGCTGAAGCAGGGGGCTCCCACCCAGAGCATTCACCAGAGTTTTTCGCAGCCTCTGAAGCCGTGCCCTTCAAAACGGGAGACCTCATGAATAATTCACCTAAAGTCGCCGCTCGACTTTTCCGCTAGCGCGACCCGCGCGTTGTATCCTCTGGGCGTGGCCAACCGCCTGACCCTAAAGCGATCTCCCACGGTGTCCCTGCTTCTGGGCCTGGTGATCACGCTGACCGCAGTAGTGGCCTACACGGCGTACATCAGCTATCAGCTTTCCGGTCTGCGAAAGTTGCAGCGCGACGTCATCGACCGAAACCGGAGAGACTCCCTGCAATTGCTGCGCATCCAGAACGACCTCAACTCTCTAGGGTTGGGCATGCGCGACATGCTCGACACCACGCAGCCTTATCCATTGAAAGCGTGGTCCGGGCAATTTCGGCGCGTCCAGGGCGACTTGAACAATGCGCTACAGCTGGAGGAAAACCTGTCGGTAGCGCAGCGCACTCCGGAGCAGCAGCAATACCTGCAGGACTCATTGGCGCAGTTCTGGGTTGCATCCGACCGCATCTTCGCTCTGGCCAGCGAAGGCAAAGAGGCGGAGGCGAGGGCGGAGATTCGCGCATCCTTGCAACCGCGAGTTGCGGCGCTCAGTACCGCCGTGGCGCGGCTGCTGGTGGCCAACAACGAAAACGAAAAACAGGCGGGCGAGCGAATCGAGCGGATCTACGACGGCGTCGAGCGCCAGGTCTATTTGTTTCTGTTGGCCACGCTGATTACCATCGTGCTCACCAGCTTTTACCTGATCCGTTTAAACCGCCGGCTGTTCAGCCACATATCCCACCTTTCCGAGCAGCGCAGCGAACTGGCGCAGAAGCTGATTGCCACGCAGGAATCGACATTGCTCCACGTCTCGCGCGAACTGCATGACGAGTTTGGCCAGATTCTGACGGCGGTCGGATCCATGTTGCGGCGGGCCGGCAAACTGGTTCCCCAAGGCTCGCCGTTGCACACCGACCTGCAGGAGGTGTCGGAGATTGCACAGTCGGCGCTCGACAAAGTGCGCACCCTGTCACAGGCGCTGCATCCGGTCACGCTCGAAGAGGCCGGTCTGGACAGTACCATCGACTGGTATTTGCCCATAGTGGAGCGACAGAACGGGATCGTCATACACTATGACAAGGTGGGGACGCCGTTTCCGGTGGAAAGCAGGGCGGGTATTCATATTTATCGCGTGCTGCAGGAAGCCCTGAACAACGTGGCTCGGCATTCCGGAAGCAAGGAAGCCTGGGTTCGTCTGCAGTTTAAGCCCGACCAACTGGGGCTGGAAGTGGAAGATCACGGCAGTGGCTTCCGGCCAAACGGGCGAAAGGGAATTGGTTTGGTCGCGATGCGTGAGCGTGCCGAGTTGGTAGGTGGGACTATCGAGTTTTTGCAACCCGCTGGCGGTGGAACGCTGGTGCGGTTGCGGGTCCCGAAAGATGGCATCGACACCAATGACTGAGGATGGAATGGCCGAAAAGATTGCCGTATTGCTGGTTGACGATCATGCGCTGGTTCGCCGTGGTTTCCGCCGGCTTCTGGAGGACGAACCCGACATCGACATACTGGGCGAGGCCAGCGATGGGGAAGAAGCCGTGCAATTGGCGAAAACCTTACGTCCCAACGTCATCGTCATGGATTGTGCTTTGCCGGGAGTCAACGGGCTGATCGCGACCCGGCGGATCTCGAGGAAAACAAGAATGTCGCGGTCCTGATGCTGAGCATGCACTCGGAAAATACCTGGGTGCGACAGGCGCTGGAGGCTGGGGCACGCGGCTACGTGCTGAAGAATGCGGTCGATTTGGAACTGGTAACCGCTATCCGGCGAGTGGCAGCAGGAGAGGTAGTTCTCGACGCGCAGATTGACCGCCTGGCCACACTAAAGGGCGAGCGCGAGACAGGGCTGACCAGCCGCGAGTTGGAGATCCTGCAATTGATTGTCGATGGCAAGTCGAACAAAGAGATCGCAAGCCGGCTCAACCTGAGCGCGAACACCGTCGCCGTGCATCGCGCCAATATCATGGATGCATTGGGCATACATAAGACGGCAGAGTTGGTTGTGTTCGCTATTCGCAACGGATTAGTGAACGTGCCCTAGCTAGACAATCCTCCAAGCAATCATTTCTTTCGCAACCCTGAATACACTCTAAATCTGGTTCAATTTGGGTGCACGGCGTACTCCACCGTCGCCTATGCAAAACAGCCTCGAGCGCAAAAAATAGAGGGAGCCCGAAGACTCCCTCCTTCAAACGTACCCGCTTCGTGTTTAGAAGAACAAATGCACGCCGAACTGCAGCTGACGCATGGTAGTTCCGAACAGGATGTCGGTAATTTGGCCGCTCGAGGGACCGCACGCGTTCGTAGGCGAGAGCGACGCCACGCAGTTTCCACCGCCGCCCTGGTTGTTGGAGTAGCCCAACGCCACATGGTTAAAGACGTTGAAGGCGTCCATGCGGAACTGGAAGCGGAAGCGTTCGGTAAGCTGGAAGTTCTTCATGATGGCAGCATGGGAGGTGAAGTCGCTCGGGGCCCGTACAGGCCGTCAAAACCAGACGTTGCCGATCGTCCCGGTGGCTGGAGCCAGCCATGCTCCGCCCACAACGGCCGGGGTGAAGTACTGGACGTAAGGGACCGCCGCCCGCCGGATGGATCAGGCCGCTGGGTCCCAGCGGGAAGCTTCCCACGTTCCCTTGTCGGGCCGACAGGCGCCGAGGAGTTGCCAGGGCAGCTACTCAGAGTAGGCGTAAAGGGCAGGCCGCTGCTCCAGTTATTAGTGAAACTGATTTGCCAGCCGCCAATGACCTCATTCATGGCCGTACCGAACGCCGCTGGCAAACTTCTCGCCCTTCCGAAGGGCAGATCATACACGGAGCTCACAACCCACACGAGCTTGCGGTTCTGGTCATCGGGACCGTAGGCAACGCAGGAACGTCAGCGAAATAGTTGCTGTCGTAGTGCAGAGCCCGCGACCAAGTAAAGTGGGTGATGAACTGCAGGCCTTGCGAGAACCTCTGGTTGAATTTCACTTGCAAGGCGTTATAATTGGAGTTGGCATTGTTGCCGAAGTAGTTGTTGATGTCCGTAGTGCAGCAAGTCAGCGTCTTACCTGTCGTGGGATCGATATATCCAGGATAGGTGAACTTGCCTTGTAAGGGGGTACGTCCATTCGCGAATTGCTGATTGACGTTAAAGCTGGGACTATCGCCGGCGAACCCGTGCCTGCCCACATTCCCGATGTAGGCCATCTCCAGGCTGGAGTTCTTGAGATCTGCTGCTGAACCGTGAGGTTACATACTCCAATTGCGGCAAGATCTGAGTCAGGGGACGAATATAGGGTTGAGCGTTGTTGGTCGGACCCAGCAGCGGCAACTGGCCGTTGGATGGAATTGCCGGGAAGACCGCCGCAGGCGCTCCGGTTAGAACCCCGGGCAAAGTGCTCAGATAGCCGCCAGGTCCGAGGTTGAACGCGGGAGCATAGTTGTTGGTAGTGCCGTGTGGCATTGACTTGTTGCGATATCAGCACCGGCAGGTTCTGAGTCACGGTATGACCGAAGTTCGATCCGAAAACTCCCATGTCATAACTCATGCCAAATCCGGCGCGAATAACCGTCTTGTCCTGGAACTGATAGGCGATGCCGAAGCGAGGTGCGAAGGAATGAAAGTTATTTCCGATGTTGCCGTTCAGACCCCAGGGCCGTAGCCGGCGACTCGGCCGATGCCCTAACAATATTCGCAAAACCGCCATTGCCCTTCGCGTTAACTGCTTCGGGAAGTAAAGCTCCCAGCGCAGGCCATAGTTCAAAGTTAGCTTCGGAGTTATGCGCCAGGTGTCCTGTCCGTAGGTGAAGAAGCGGTACTGATGTTCGGCAGCGTCCAAGTGCTGCTGGCATAGCGATCGAAGAGGTTACATCGCCGAAAAGGAACGTAGCCAGCGCAGGCCGCCCACTCCACCATCCCAGGTGCCGTTTTGTACGAAACTCAGTTCGCCGGCGCGGTTTTGGTCGCTCGGGATGCGGAGATTGGTCGCGTACCGGAAATCGCCGCCAAACTTGAAGGTGATTCCGATGCGTCTTGTTGAAGTTCGCTACCCACTGGTACTGGTTCTCCCGCTCCGTCAGCGGACAATTGCATCGTTGCACGCCAAGACCATTGCCAAAGTCGGATATGGTTTGGTTGCCCTGCTGATTGTTACCGCCCAGGTTGAAGTAGGGCAGGCCTTTGGTAAGACGGGTTGCGAGGGAGATTAAGACCCGGAATACCAAAGGCCGTTGCCGGGGTCGTCCTGGTCCCAGAAGGCAGTCTGCGGGTTGTAGCGGAACCAGCCAAAGCGGAAGTCCGCCAGGAAGCTGGGACTGAAAACGTGAGTAGCCCGACAGCCAGGCTGTAATTGTGGACGTTCGAGCTTCCAGCCAAACCAGGGCCGGGGCCGAAACCGATTCCACCGAGATCCCCAAGAGAAGGATTCCCCGACAAGTTAAAGTAGGCGAGACTGAAGCGGCCGAAAATCGACCAATTCGTTCATGGTGTAATCGATACGAGTGTCGAAACTATTCTGCTTGAAAGCTGCCCGATCCGGACGCGATATAGTTCCCCAAAAGGCTGTATTGGTGGGAGCGGGAAAGAGCTTCAGGATCGCCACTGCCTGCGGAGAGAGCATGGGAGACTGGAATCAAATTGCCCGGAACCGCAACGCTGGTGGTGGTTCCTTTTGCGTTACGTTGGGCAAGTAGACCTGGCCGCCACCGCCGATGGCAGAAGTCAGGTAGTCGCTCAAATCGCAGAAGCCCGTCGCGGCAGTGCAGGTCTGCTCGGCTTTTAGTGTCGGAACCGTTAGCTCGTTCGTGACGCCGGTGGTTTCCTTGGTGCCTTGATAGTCGCCGAAGAAGAACAACTTGTTCTTCAGGATCGGGCCACCGATCGTGCCGCCATACTGGTTCCATTTGTCGGAAGGAATGAACCTGCCGGTGGTGGCATTGGGAGCGAACTGCGTGAAGGGATCACGCGCCTGCAGTGGCATCGGTACGACGGAACCAGAATCCACTGCCATGAAGACTATTGGTACCTGACTTGGTCTGCGCGGTCACGACGCCGGCGATGGCCTTACCGATCTCCGCGTCGTAGTCCTGCAATGCGACCTTGGCTTCGGTGATTGCATCGAGGTTCGGATTGACGACGATGATACCGAGAATCGGATCTTGATTGTCAGTTCCGTCCAACTGAAAGGCGGTGCCGCTGAAATGCTGGCCATTGACAAAGATCTGCTTACCGCCCTGCGGATTTTCGGTCGCCGCGTGGTTCCAACCTGCCAATTGCTGCGTGCCAGGAGACAACAACTGGAACTGCGTGAAGTTGCGGTTCAAGATCGGCAGGTCGGAACGTACCGGTCGTTGTATGTCGTAGCCACGTCGGTGCTTTCGGTCTGTAACTGAGGAGCTTCGCCCGTGACTTCCACAGTCTGTGTCTTCGATCCAACTTGTACTTGAGCGTCGACATGTTGGGTGGAGTCTGCGATTACTCTGATCCCTTTTACTCGAAACCCTTGAATCCTGGCGCTTCGACTCTTACCGTGTAGGTGTCGGGGATCAAGTGAGTCACGGTAAAGTTTCCGGACTCGTTGGTTTTCGCGGTATCGGTTGTGCCTTTAGCTACGTCCGTTACGGTAACGGTGGCATTCGGGACCCCCGCACCTTGTGGATCCGTCACGGTTCCTATGATGTTGCCGGTGGTCACCTGCGCCAGGAGCAGGGTTGGAGTAAGGGAAATAACCAAAATCGCTACCGCTAGCCATACGCACCGCTTCTTCATTTTGTCCCCCACAGCATGATGCAGCCGTACGCAGAGACCACTTCTGACTCTTGCGTCAGCTGTTTCCGATTGGTACCAGCCAAGTGATTGAAACCGGAGAAAAAAGAGGATTGCTTAAGGAAGGAACTCCCCGACTTTACGGCATCTGCGGTTTGGTAGCAGATCCTGTTCATGATGTTGCCTGAAAGAGCTCGAAACCCTTGTCACACCGCGATGTAACCGACGTCACTATTTGGTGTGACCAAAAACTAATTCCTTAAGTTTCAGCTGTCAAGAAATTTTTAAGGGATTGTCAATAATTAAAATGAACTAGCAGAGGATTTTTTTACATTAGCGACTGAGAACCTCAAAAATGAAAAACTAAAGTGGTAATCAAGCCTGCTCGATTGTCTTAGTTTTCCCAGTATGTCCTAATCTTCTCAATGGCTCGGGAACTGAAGAATCACCTCTTTGGTGGTGTATGCACCAGATGCTTCGGGTGGGAACTCGACCTGAAGCACATCTCGCAGAAGTTCCCCCCGCTAACCTTCAACCCAATAAGGTCACCTGTCAGGGGAACGCGATACTTCGCTCCCGCCCTGCCGGCAATCTGTAGCTCCAGGCGATCATGCGAAGCATTCCATTGCTCGGAGATAAACCTGAGGTTGGAACTCAAAGCACCGGTCGCTGGCACCGTGTAGGGGTAAACCATTCCGAACTCATCGCGCAGCCTGATATGAACCACGGTGTGATCGCGCGTAATCGGTACCGTCAACGCGATGTGTTGGTCGACCTTGTTGTCAGGTTCGACTGCCTTAAGGCTGGTTGGCTTTGCCGTCAACCTCCGCGCTCAGGACGTGGGCCCGGAGACTGAAGGACGGCACAAAATTCCAACTGAGATGGCTGAAGGCCCCGGCGTGCCACATCCAGTGTGATGTCGCCGTCGCCTCGATGGTACGACAGCGTCAGACTGTCGGCTTCGGAGGCCGCACCCATCGCAACGTTACGGATTGCGAAATCGGTCCAATCAGCCGGCACATGCGGTTCGAACCGGACGGTCGAATTGGTCGCGTCAACCGTGAGACCCATCATTCCGCGCAGCAGAGGGGAGACAATCATCGCTGACGACCAGATTTGATGCGAGCTGCTGGTCGCCACCGGCGTGTAATACCGGCCCGAGAGCACTTCCGTCGCCCGGCCGGGCGAGCCGTCGAAAACCAGTTGCGCGTTGGCTCGAAGATTAGCGTACGCTGGCAGGGCCGCGATGGTAGCGATACTCGGCGACCGAGGCCCATCCGGTAAATAACGGCCATATGCTGCCAAAGTGATATCCGATGGGATCATACAAAGGGTCGTCTTCCGCGATGATGCGCATTCCCCAGTCAGCCTGATGCCGCGGTCCGGCGAGTTCGTTCAGGAACTGCTGGCTATGCTCCTGGTCGAACAAGCCGAACCACATGGGAACCGTGCCCAGTACGCTGGCGCGATCCACGCGCTGGCCGTCAACGTTGAGCGCATAGCTGTAGATGTTCTTGTCCGGCGACCAGAACGAGGTTTCCATGCGGGCCTGTAGGGCCGTCGCTTCTTGAGCGAGCATATCGGCTTCTGGCTTGTGCAGCAGAGCGCGCTAGCCCGGCGAGCGATTGTTCCGCCTCGAGCGACTACACCAGTCTGGTAAAGCTCGGAGGACACCGGCAGCAGCGGGCCGCCTTCAATCCAACCGTGGCCGACGTGGAAGTTCCGCGGCAGGCCATTGGCCGCAAAGGTAGCACGCAGCCATTGATACGCCCGCCAGAGACTGTCCCACTTCGTTCGCGCGAAGCTCAAGTCCCCACTGGCGCGAACGTAATCGGCTGTGCCAATGATGTACAGCGGCGTGGCATCGGCTGATGCGAAACCATAGGGATACAGCTTGAACCAAGGGACGAGGCTGACGGTCTGCGGAATCTCGTGCGGGACCCGTCCATCTTCTCCTTGGTATTTCGCCAGAAATTCCAGTGCGGCGCGGGTGGTCTGGAAATCGCCAATGGAATCCAGCGCCAGCGCCGTCCACATTGAATCGCGCCCGAAGAACCAACTGAATCCCGGCCGGTGATTGGCGCCTGACAGATCATACCCAGCAATCAGGCCCTCGCCAGCGAACGGATCGTCCACCAGTCCTTGCAGCTGGCTGATGCGCGACCAATCGTAGGCAGTCTGCAAATCGGTGTCGGGCAAAGAAAGCGACACTGTGGTGTCCAGGTAATGCCGGTAATACTCCCGCGCCTCCTGCTGGAGCTGTGGATATTGCGTCAGCAGTTTATGGTAGAGGTCGGTCGCTTGGTTTTTCTCCTTGAAGGATGCCGCCAGAACAAATTGGTAGGTCGCCGAACCTTTCACCGCAGGTCCAAACTGAAAGGTGTCAGTGGTCGCAGACGAATAATTTGTGTTGTAAGCCTGTTGAATCTCGGTGGCATTCGGCGAACCGGCGATGGCATAGAAACGGTGCTCTTCTTCGCCGAAGTTGAAAGCCTGAAGGTTGGAATCCCAATCGCTGTAGCCGGCCCCCATACCTGCAGGCCACATCCACGCAACATCGGGGGTAAACGTAGCCTCAATCGCTACAGGCTCCGAGCTCTCAAGCTGGAGAACGATCACGGCGCCGGTATCGTGCAGCGGTGCGAACCAGGTCTCGCACACCGAAAATGAGTCGTAGACATAACGGATGGAAGTTGATTCCGGCCGGACTGTAACCGTTCGCGGCAAAGTGTCGGCTGGAACGATATGGCTGCGAAGTGAAAGGTGAGATGGAAGTCGCGCAGTAGTTTGAGTGGATAAATCCAGGCTTCGAAGTTGCCGTCTTCGCGGCCCAATATTCCGGAATGTGGTCCGACGGCGTCAAGAAACTGCCAATTCTGGGCATTGTGCGTCAGTGCCAACTCGCCTTGAGCAGACTGGCAATCGCTAAAATGCGCCTGGGCCAGCGCGGTGTGGGCCATGACGCTCACTGTCAGAATCAGCAATGCAAGATGCAACGAAAAGCTCGTGCGTCGTGGGCTCATTGGGCACCTTCCGTGGTGATAATTGCTAAGGCGTCGGCGGCTTTAACCGGGGGTCGAGCTCCGAGGCCTTCTTAAATTCCTGCGAAGCCTCATTCTTTTCTCCTTTGCGCGACAGGGCAATCGCCAGCTGGTAATGCGCCAGGGCATAGTTGGGGGCGAGTTGAAGGCGTTGCGATATTGCGAGATGGCGCCATCGAGATCTCCCGCGTTCAGCAAGCGGATACCGGAATTCGTATCAAAGGTCGCGCCCTGCTGACCGGTCTTCTGTTTGCTCAGCTCTGCTCCCATGTGGCTCTCGGTGTCTGCTCCGGCGGTATCTCCCATTTGCCGTAACACGGCGGCCAGCGTGGTGTGTGCGCCCAAAAAATCCGGTTGCAGGCGAATGGCCTCACGCAACGCCTGCGCCGCCTCAGGAAACTTGTTCATCTGCTTCAGTACCGTGCCCAGCGTGTAATAGGCTTCGGCATACTCCGGTTTGATCTGGACGGCATGTTGCAACTGCTCAGCGGCCGCCGGAAAATCGCCTTTCTGCCATAGCGTGACTCCCAGGCTGTAATACGCGTCTACAAGCTGTGGGTCAAACTGAATGGCCTGCTGAAATTCGGCAATCGCGCCCGGCAAATTGTCTTTCAGCTTCAACGCCAGAGCCAGATTGTAGTGCAGCGACGCATTGCCGGGAGCCAGCTTCAGCGCTTCCTGCAACTGCTCGGCAGCGGCATCGAAGTCCGACTGCTGCATCAGGGTGACCCCGAGGTTCCCGCGGAAGGCGGCGTCATCGGGACGAAGCTTGAGTGCCTGCTGAAACTCCTTTACCGCAGCTGTGCCCTCTCCGTGTTGCATCAGGGCCAACCCGAGATTGTTGTGGGCCTCGGGATCGCCAGGAGTGAGTGCGACCACTTTCCGGAACGCCACCGCCGCGCTCTCCGGGTCGCCGGAACGTTGCAGCAGCAGTCCCAGCCGGGTTTGCAAAGGAACCATATCGGGCGTCAGCTGCGCCGCCTGTTGATAGGCCTGCAGCGCCCCGCTATTGTCGTGCTTGGCTTCCCGGGCAGTGCCAAGATAGTAGAAGGCAATGTCCGTCTTTGGGATTTGCCTGGGTAGCCTGGAGTGAGTAACTGAGCGGCGTCCTCGACGTCACCGGCTCGCAAAAGCGACACCCCGAGATGAAACTGCGCGGGCTGATAATGCGCGTCGAGTGCCAGCGCACTGCGGAATTCCTTCTCCGCTTCCGCAAATTGCGACTTCTGTGCCAGCAATACACCCAATTCGTCGTGCAATTCCGGATGATCGGGAGCTAGGGCGAGCTGCCTCGCTTCATCTCCGCGATCGCGTCGTCGGTTTTTCCCTGCATGCTCAGGACGCGCGCCAATCTCGCGATGTACCTCGGGCTGCTGGGGAGCGAGTTTCACGGCCTGGTGAGTTCGGCGGCGGCTTCGTCTAACGAGCCCTTGGTGGCCAGGGCCTTCCCCAGTTCCACGTGAGGCAGCGCCGCATCGGGCGCCAAGCGCGTAGCGGTCCGGAGGTGCGCGATCGCGCCGTCGATGTCGCCCTGCTGCAGCATCACCTGCGCCAGCGCATTTTGAAACTCAGGATTCGGTCGGACTGAGCTTGACTGCCTGCTCGAAAGCGGAACGCGCCGTCGGCAAGGTCATTGTTCTGCAAGGCGCTTACACCGCGCTGGTAGGCGTTGGCGGCAGTCGCGCTGCTGGAGCGAGTCTTAGTTTGCGCGGGCGACGTCAGGGCACTTCCGAGAACTGCTAGGAGCAATAGGCAACCGAGGACAATCTTGCCGGAAAGCTTTGCGGGACGCGATCGGGACACAGTTTAATCAAGGTACTTGGTCGAGTGCTTTCGTTCAAGGCCGGAAAGCATGGACTAAGGTGCGATTTGGTTAGAATGACACTGCAGCACAGCTAAGGCCGTGCGCTGATACAGAACATGGAATATCGCAGCAGGCGTCAACGCCGGAGCAGTCTCCGAGATTTTTCCCATGTCACACCTCAAATTGGTTCTCATTCTTCTGCTCGCAGTTGCGGTCAACGGCGCAGTTCCGTTGCACGCGCAGACAACACCAGGCCCGACACCCATGGACAACACGGCGCAATCCAACAAGCATCGCCTGACGCCGTCTTCGCCGAAGCGCGCCGTCTCTCCGAACAGGGCAAGTACGATGATGCGATCGCGGAACTGCAACAGCTCGCGGCCCGCAATCCGCAGCCAGCCGGACTTTCGCATGAGTTGGGAGCGGCCTACTACAAGAAGAGCGATTACCTGAAAGCAGCGGAGTATTTGAAGCAGGCGCTGACCGAGAATCCCAAGGACGACGAAGCGGTCCAGTTGCTTGGCCTGTCGTACTACCTCGCGGGGCGGCCAAGCGAAGCGATCCCCTACCTGGAGAAGGTGCAGACGTGGTATCCGCGCGCCAACGTGGACGCGTCCTATATCCTCGGCATTTGCTACATCCAGTCCAAGAACTATCCCCAGGCGCGTGTCGCGTTCGCCAAAATGTTCGACGTCAAGCCCGACTCGGCCGCCAGCTACCTCTTCACCGCGCGCATGCTCTTCCGTCAGGAGTTCGATCCGGTCGCCGAGGAGTACGCACAGAAAGCCGTCGCGCTCGATCCCAAGTTGCCGATGGCGCATTTCCTGCTTGGTGAGCTTCATCTGTACAAGTCGAGAATTCCTGAGGCGATCGCCGACTTCCAGCAGGAACTCGCCATCAACCCCGGCTAGCCGCCGCCTATTACAAGCTGGCGGACGCCTACTCGCGGGTGCAGAAATACGATGATGCCGAGCGCCTGCTGCAACGCTCGATCTGGCTGGATGCAACTTCGACCGGGCCGTACATCCTGATGGGCAAGGTCCTGGAGAAGAAGGGAGAGGCGGCGCTCGCGGTGCGAACCTTGCAACGTGCAGTGGCCATGGACCCGAACAACCCAATCTCGCATCATCTGCTGGGACAGGGCTATCGCGACCTGGGCAAAACCGAAGATGCGGATCGCGAAATGAAGCTGGCCGAACAGCTCCAGCAAAAGCAGGACGCCAGCCAGTAATGGGCTGCATAGTTCCGTGGCGTGCCTCCGTCGCGATGGGGCAATCGTTCGAAGCACCCCCTCCCCCTTAGTTTGGCATCTTTGTTTTCAATAGCTTACTTGCAAAATACTGCATTTATTGCACTAAAGCCTGGCCGTAAACCATTGCTTTTCAGTAACTTGCAAGCTACCTCGCAAAATACTGCATTCATTGGACTTAGGCGATCTATTAAACCATTGTTTTTCAATAGCTTTGCAGCATTCCTCGCAAGATACTCCGCACAAAGGAGTTACTCGCAAAATACTCCGAAATAAGGACTTACATCATGCGCACTTCATCGTGGCCGCTAACCCAATGAGTTTTGAAAGATCAGCGAACCGCCGCCCCAACAGCGGACGGGCAGCACGGGAGACTGGCTTCCGCGCAGCTAGTCTACGATGCGAAGTCGAGTTGGACGGGTAAGAAAACGCACACCAGAGCACCGTGGTAACTTCCGATTCCCAAAATGGATAGCACCCTTGTTGCTGTCGATGGTCACGCTGGGGATGTGGCGTGACCCGCATCACTGACGAGTGATCTCGTGCAATGACATAGTCCGAGGCTGTTGGCTGCTACAGCGGAAATTTCGCATGTGATTTACGGTTTGTATCAGGGCACGACTTCCAGCCGTGCCGATAAGTCGTTTATTCTCGATCAGCCGAGCGGACATCAGTCCGCGAGGAATAGGCATTTTGGGCCTTCCGCGGCTTGTTCCAGCCATGCCGCAGAGTCGTTCAAAGAAGTCGGGCCTTGGTCCCGGCTAACATTTCCACGCTTTGTATCAGGGCGCGGCTTCCAGCCATGCCGCAGAGTCGTATAAACAAGTTGGGCTTTAGCCCCTGCTTATGGCGAGACCTCTTCGCAATGCAAACGCCAGACCACATCCTGAGTCCTTCACGCACATTTTTTATCACCACGAAGACGAGCATGGGCCGGGCCTGTTGCAATCCGAACGCAATGCAACGCTGCCTAATCGAGGTCTTACGTTCATATGTAGCGGCAAGAAAATTCCTCCTACACGATTTCGTAATCATGCCCGACCATGTCCATCTGCTCATTAGGTCCACGCCGACATGTCCATCGAAAGGGCCATGCAATTCATCAAGGGCGGATTTTCCTATCAGCTGAAAAAGAGGTTCGGGTATTCGGGAGAGGTGTGGCAACGTGGATTCTCCGAGGTGCGGGTCGAAGACCGGGAGAGCTTCTTGCAACATCGAGAATATATTGCTCAGAATCCCGTGAAAGGCCGGGCTGGCGGATTCGCCGGAGAAGTTTCCCTATTGCTTTACTTATTTGGCAACGCGAAAAGCGGCAGGGGCTAAAGCCCTGTAGTTTATCGCATTCTTGCGGCACGGCTGAAAGCCGGGCCCTGATACAAACCACGATCAACTTACGCCGAGTTGTGCCCAGGCTAGTTCCTGATATATAGTTCTGCGATGAAAGGGTGGGCCACTCGCCTCAGCCAGCCAGGAAGCAGGTCAACGTGCCTTTCAATTCGAGCCTAGCTCATGTTCTGATTGGATCCTTCGGGGCATTCCTTCAGGAGATCCTGTTTTGGTACGAGGCGAGAACCAAGCTCTCTGCTCGCAAGTACCGGGCCTTATTAGAGTCGGTGGGGTATTGGGTGACAACAGGATTGATGGTCGTCGGAGCTGGCGTAGGGTCTTGGCTCTGGCTCTGGTCTGAGCCCGCACTCCAGAATCCCAGGACATATCTTCTCCTGGGAGCCGCTTTCCCAATCATCTTCAAGAAGGTGGTGGCAGCGTTCATCCCCAAGGCTACCCGTCTCGGAGCACGAGACAAACCGGAACGCGTCTCCGCAGTCGACTATTTCAATCTTGCCTGAGGTGTCCGATGAGAATGCGTTGTCGTGACTTCCTAGCCCACCTACTTATTACATGCATAGTATTCTCCCCGCTTCCTTACTACGGACAGGAAATACCTGCTCACGATAAGGACATAACAGGCCCGTCTGCGGAAAATGCCCGAATACAACGAGAACTTGAAAAGTACGGGAGGGAGCTGTCGCCAGAGGAGGAAGAGGCAACAAGCGAGAAGCGACAGGAGGAAGAGGCAAGAAGGGTCGACGACGCGTTGAGACACGGAAGTGCCACCCCAGAAGAAAGGCAAGCCTGGTTGGAAGTCGAGGCATCGGTTAGGGCGGCACAGGCCATTGCCGCCGAAAAAAAAGCCGACGAAACACGCAATACATTACTTAGACCCAGCGTTGATGCATTTCTTATCGCTCCCACCACCCCTGAGGAGTACGGCCGGATTTTTGGAACTAACGGAGCGCGGCCACAAGACCTCACAACGGCCCAAAGTAGCGAGATCAGCGGCATTCGGCGGCAAATGCAAGCGGGTTTTGGTCAATCAACTGGAAGTCGCAATCTAAACAGCAGGAACTTCAAGACCGTGATTGCTAATTCGCCCTCTTCATTCATTTTGATCTTAGGCCATAACGAGAAAGGTTTCTTCCGATTCCTTGACGGCTCGAGCGCGGCGCTCGACGACCTTGTTACCGCATCTAAGCCGGATCAGCGCATGATAATAGTGAGCTGCAAAGCTGAAGCGATGCTCTCCAACCAAGCTGCTCCTAAGGTTGCTGCGACACGGCATGATCTCACGTATGGACAGGCGTTTGAGATCGCGGAAACGGTTCAGAAGTATGTCGCCTCTGCGGGCGCTCAGGTTTCGCTCGAGATGGTCAGGCAGGCCCTACAAAGTGCCGAGTCGAAAAGTCGTTTCACGTACAACCTGGGCATTCTCGTCAGACCAGCAGTCTTCGCGACCGGGGCCATCGTGATTGCCCTTGTTATTTCGGGTGGTGTTCCGTGCGCTAGAAAAGACAATTGCCGTTAACGACGGGGTTAAGAGTGGGATTTTGTCTTCCCCCACGAGAATCCCCGCTCTAGCCAAACAGCAGGTCCGCCAGCTTCGCTTCGCTCGGGATGACAGATTAAGCTGGACATTCGCTCCCCCTCACTTGCTATGCCCTTCCGCCAGCATCTGCTCGACGAGTTGCAAATTCTCCTGCGCCAGCGCATGGCCGGGCTTCAACTGAAGCGCTCGCTCGAAATGCGATTTCGCTTCCTTCAGTTCGCCCAACTGCGCTAGCGCGCTTCCCAGGTTTGCTTCCGCATCGGCGTCCTGAGGATTCAGGCGGACCGCATCGCGAAATTGCTCCGCCGCTCCGCTGAAGTTGCCCTGCGAGGCCATCGCACTCCCCAGGTTGTAGTGCGCGTCGAAGTAATCGGGACGCGCTTTCAGCGAAGCCGAAAGATGAGCGGTGGCTTCGTCCACATCGCCCGAAGCCAGCAGGGCTGCGCCCAGCGCATTGTTCACCACGGCATCGCCGGGACGAAGCTGCAATGCCGCCTGATACTGCGCCTCCGCTCCCTGCACATCGCCCGCCGCCTGAAGCATGGCTCCCAGGTTATAGTGCGCCTCGAAGTCGGCGGGATCGCGTTCCACATGATGGCGCGCCAGCGCCTCCTGTAGCACCATGCGCGGATCGCGGTCGGAGCCAGGAAGACTCTTCGGCAGCACCTGCAGCCACAGGTGCGCCATCTCATCGCTGGAGCGGTTCCCGCCTTTCACGCGCTTGGGCGGATGGTTCGGGTTAGCCGCGTTCTGCTCCGAGTTGTCGTACACGTAACGCATCGCAGATGACCGTGCCCTTGGGCAGCGGCACCGGCTGCTCGTAGCGGTAAACCGCCTGCCAGTTCAGGTCCCAGTGCTTGATGTCGATCAGCGTCTCGCTTGGTGCCATCGGGCAAGCGTCGCGGTCGCTTCCAGTTCCTTGCCGAGATAGTGCGCGTGCGGATAAATCGCCAGCACGTCGACATCGAGCGGCAGCGTGAACTCATCGTGCACCACGAAGTTGGCGTCGCCCGGCGGAATGTCAAGCTGCGAGTCGCACTCCAACTGCAGCAGCATGGGATGCTCGGTGGCCGGCTTGTCGGTGAAGTAGATCCCGATACTTGGCTCGATCGTCTCCGGCTTGCCCGATGGCTGAAGATGCGTGTTGAGCACCAGGTCGGTGCCTTTGTCGAGGCGCAGCGCCATGCCGTCCGGCTCGACATACGGAACTGTTCCCGGCTTCCAGAAGAGGAAATGGCTGTCGGGATCGAACAGCTCCGACTCAATCCTGATTTCCATTCCGCCGAAACCTGCGCCCGGCTGCGTTTCCATCTTGCGCGAGAGCTCAAGCCGGTCGACCAGGATGTTGGCGTGATGCACCAAGCGCTTGTCGCCCGGCCGAATTTCGACCGCCTTTACCCAGCGGCTTTCGTTGATCGGGATGGGCAGAATGAAATTCCAGTAGGTATCGATGCCGCTTGCCGGCAGCTGAAACGGCTTGGCCGCTTTGACGATCAGGTCCGGCTTGCCGAGTTGCCATCCCTTTTCGAACTGCGGCTGCGGCGGCAAGTCGGCAGGACTGCCTTGCTGCATGCCCTGCTCAACCCATTTCTGAATGAGCGCGATCTGCTCGTCGCTGAGACGGCGCTCATCGGCGAACTTCAGCGCCTGCGGTTCCGGCAGCCAAGGCGGCATGAAGCGCGTCTGTGGTAACGGCGGCGATCTCGTTGCCATGCTTCTTGACGTCGTCGTAGGTCAGCAGCGGAAACGGGCCGGCCTCGCCCGGCCGATGGCACGACGCGCAGTAGTGAAAGACGATGGGAGCAATATCGCGGTTGAAGGTGACTGGGTGCTCGGCGGAGGGGTAGAGCAGGGCCGGGTAGAGTAGGATCGCGTAGAGCAGGGACAGGTAGAGCAGGCCTTTAGGCCTGCGTCCAAGTTGCCTCAAATACAGAGGGGCTTTAGCCCCTGAGGTCGATAGATCGTTAAGCGCAGGCGTAGCGCGCCCGGCGAACGTCAGCTTGCCCCTGCCGGCAACGGCGACAACCGACGCGAGAACGAATCCCCATGTTCTCCAGCCAGTTGTCATTCCAGGTCCGAGATGTAGCAGCCTACTCCGCTCGCCGTTGCCACCTGGGGTTTGCTGCCTTTAGAGCCGCCTGCACAGCGTCGTCTAGTTCATGGGTCGTGGGGGCCGGCGGGCATGGCCAAAGGTCACGTACCAGTCATCGATTCGTCCGTGATACACGAGCTGGCCACTGGCATCGAAAACCGCGACCTCAGGCGTGATTTGCGCCTGGCCAGCTTGACCAGCGCATGCTGCGGATCGTGCAACGCCGGAAGCTTATAGCCGTAAGCCGCGCAGATGCTGTCTCGATCGCCGCACTGGACTCCGACTTGTCCGGATAAACCAGCCAAAACGCCGCCTTGCCTGCGTACTGCGCACTGAGTCGCTGAATGGTGGGAACGTAGCGATTAGAGATGGGCAATCGGTTCGTATAAAGATCAGCACCACCGGCTTGCCGGGATTCGGCTTGCAGCGGATCATACCGTTGCGGCGTTGCCTCAGCGACGAATCAGAACGCCGGCTCGAAGATCAGCTGAATTGCGAAGCGCGTTGCCATCGCGGTACATGGCCTCATCGCGTGATAGATTCTAAACAGGATCGGTCAATCAGCCGGAGCGCGCTCGCGAGCGCGATTGCACGGAGTTTGCACCCGCCACGCGAACTCGAGCAGATCAGCGCAAGGATAATGACGACCCAACAACGGCAGTTCCACGTTGATACGCGCCCGTGATGCTTACCATAGCCGTCACCCAGGCCAGCATGCCCTGGCCGATCAGGCGCGAACCGGCCGCCAGTAGCTTCCAGACGGACCCAACGAGGAGTCGTCACGACGACGCGGCTGCCAATCGCGCCACCCAATCGCGAAAGACCCGGTTGCATAGGGCCTCGGCTCACTGTGACGATCCGAGCAGCCGCGACCGCATACTTGCCCGTATGCAGGCTCCCACTGATGCGGTGGCCTATTGTCAACTTACCTTATAATCTCCGCCGGGAATGAACCTTCCGCCGCATCGGGGTGAATGTGTCTTACGCGAAAATCATCGTAGCTATTCTGACTCTGCTGTTCAGCCTGTCCGGCGTTGCTTCGGCACAGGCACAGCAGGCAGCCGACATCTCCGACGTGCTCACTTACATCGACCATAGCTGGGACGCGCTCACTCGCTCTCCGGTGGACTGCAAGACGGTGATGGATGTCCGCGTACCCGAACATTCGCTGCTATATCTGCCGGACCGTTATCCGGAGCCCGCCTCAGTGAAAGAGCTGGCGGCGAAGTGCAAGATCGCGGTTGAACACCTTCCCCAGGTCATAAACTCGCTCGGCAGTCTCAACATGGACACCTCGCCGCGGCAGGGTGTGCTGTACCTGCCCAATCCTTACGTCGTGCCCGGCGGCTTTCTCAACGAGATGTACGGTTGGGACAGCTATTTCATCATGGTGGGCCTGTTGCGCGCGGGTCGCATCGAACTGGCGCGCGGCATGGTGGAAAATTTCTTCTTCGAGATTGAGCACTACGGCGGCATTCTGAATGCGAACCGCACCTACTTCCTGACCCGCTCGCAGCCGCCATTCCTCAGCTCGATGGTGATGGCCCTCTATGACGCGCTGCCCGATCCGACGACCAAGCGCCTCTGGCTGGAGAAGTCGTACCCGTTCATCCAGCGCGACTATGACATGTGGACGCATGGCGAGAAGCTCGCGGGCAACACTGGCCTGTCGCGTTTTTATGATTACGGCGATGGGCCGGTCCCTGAGATCGCCACCATGCACGATCCGTATTACCGCGACGTGTTCCGTTACTTGCAGGCTTCCGTGCAGGCCAAGGAATATCTCGGCGAGCCGGGCAAGTCTTCGGCAAAACTGATCGGACCAACGTTCACTTTCGAAGCTTGCCAGCAAGACAAGGGCGAGAAAGACTCGTGCGAGAAGTCGCCGGTCGAGCAGTTCACCGCCGACTACTACAAGGGCGACCGCGCCATGCGCGAATCCGGCTTCGACATTTCCTTCCGCTTCGGCGATTTCAGCGGCAGTACCACGCACTATGCTCCAGTGTGTCTGAACAGCCTTCTGTACAAAGAAGAAATGGACATGGCGTCGATCAGCAAATTGCTGGGCAAGACCGCCGAGGCCGCGCGAGTGGACCAGCGCGCACGCAACATCGCAAGGAGCTAATCGACCGCTATCTGTGGAATGCGCAGGCAGGAATGTACTTCGATTACGATTTCACCAAGGGCGAGCAGTCGAAGTATCAATACGCCACCACGTTTTATCCGCTGTGGGCCGGCGCTGCGTCGCCTGAGCAAGCCAAAGCGGTGGTGGCGAATCTCAAAAACTTCGAGCACCCGGGCGGCATCGCCATGAGTCCGTACGAGACGGGCGTGCAATGGGACCTTCCCTACGGTTGGGCGCCCGTGAACTTCATCGACGTTGAAGGTATGCGGCGTTATGGCTTCAAAGAGGATGCTGACCGCGCCGCGCGGGAGTGGATCGACACCGTCGCCAAGAATTTCCGGCAAGACAATACCATTCGCGAGAAATACGACGTGGTGTCGAGTTCGAAGGAGGTCAACATCACCGCCGGATACAAACAGAATGTCGTTGGCTTCGGATGGACCAATGCAGTGATGCTGGAATTTGCGTACGAGTTAGGGATGACTCGAGAAGGCGAAGGCGCGGCTGCGCAGTAGGAATCGCTCGCAACTGTAGGGGTCCTTCGACTCCTCGCTGCGCTCGTCGCTCAGGATGACACCTAATTTATCCCGACGTTCCTGTACTCACATCCCACACTTCGCCGGAGTTCCATTCAGCCCATTCAGCATCTTCTTCGCCGAACCCAAGTCAGGATTGAACTGCAGCACACGCATGGTGACGTCGCGCGCCCGATCGAGTTGTCCCGCGCTACAAAATGCGCGCGCGATATTCATGCCGACGCTGCTTCGGCCCGGTGCACGCTGAAATGCGCCCTCCCACAACTGAACTGCTTCCCCCAAGTGCCCACTCTTGGCTTCGATTACGCCGAGGTTGGTGGCCGCATCGAGCAGATTGGGATCCTGCGCCAGCGCTCGCTGATACAACTCGCGGGCATCGCTGACCGCGCCGCGCCTCTGCTCCACATAGCCGAACGACGACAACAGCGCCGCGTCTTTCGGCGACTCCTGCACCGCCTTGCGCAACAACTGCTCTGCCTGCTTCACCACCGCGGCGTCGCCGTTCTCCGCCATATTGGCCCAGGCCAGCGCCATGTCACGATCATCGTGTTCCGTTTGAGGTGAATCCGGAAAGGGCACGAGCTTCGGCAACGTCGAGACCGGTCGCGCCAGAGCATCCTCCAACACCGCCCCGGTATTCGGACGCCGTTGAATTCGGTGGTCCGTCACCTCCGTGTGCGCAACGTCGGTACTCGCATTGGCAGGCATGTGACACGAGGTGCAATCGGGCTGGTTGGCATGATGCTTCGTGCTTAGCGCGGAGTGGCAAGCCAGGCACTTCTCGCGATAAAACGAAACTCGCTCTTCGGCCGGCACAGAACGATGCGGATCGTGGCAACTCATGCACGACATGGCCGCGCCCGACTTTTTCTTGCACATACTCTGCGCCAGCGCTTCGAACTGGCTGGCCGCGCGCAAGCCGGGCTGGCCCTCGCCTGCTCGAACGTAATACCGAACGTAGTCGGAGAGATCGTCGCCCGGCCGAAACTGATACAGGTGCTTGCCCGGCCGCTCAATCGCAGCATTGCCCTCCAGATGGCATTGCATGCAGATGGCATCACGCCGATCGGCGGAGAGTTTCACAGGATTGACAATGGCGCCGCCGTTTACGTGCGCTGCTCCCGGCCCATGGCAACGCTCGCAGGTGACGCCGGAGTACTCAAACACCGGCATCTTGTAGCGGTTCTCGGTGCCTTGGATGGGCGGCTGAATTCCGCTCACGTGGCAGTCCAGGCAAGAGGTCAGCGCGGGAAGATTCATCGGAGCTTCGCGCACATTGCCATAGGCGGGCGCCATGTCCCACATGTGCTTGTCGGTGTACCAGTTCACTGGCGACTCGAAGACGAATCCATCGACCGAGAAGAGATAGGTCCGCCCGCGGCGCCCTTGCCCGATGTAGTACAGCAACTCGCGCTTGCCTCGGACCAACGGATCGCCCGGGCGATCGAAGCTCAGCCATACCTTTCCATCCTGTCGTATAGATGCGGTAGTTGACGCCTGACTTTTTGTGGAGGAAATCTCCCGCGATGAGGTTTTCCGTAGCTGGACCGCTGGCGTGTGCCATGGCCGTACGCTGGTACGACTCAAAGATTGCGGCATGGCACTTCGCGCACGCCTCGTTGCCGACATAGCCGTTCGCGTCGGGCGTGACAGGGGTGGGCGAAGCAGACTGGCTCGCGGGAACGGCCGATGCGATCAGCAACATTCCAAGCAACGTCGCGGCCATTAGTGAGCGCTGCATACGCAAGGGTTGCAGCCGCAATTTCCTGGTTGTCATCACGAACGGCCGAACCTGGGTCCCCAACAAGTGCCGTTTTTGCGCTTGTCGGGGTAGAGTTCAGGCCGTGAGGGATCTGCTGTGAATCCCCGACGCGATCTGAAATTAAAGTAAAACAGATTCCTCGCTTCGCTCGTAATGACAATTCTCCAGAGCACGGACTCTGCCAACTTACTTGCTAATCTCGGCGATGTAAACCGCGAACGGCTCCAGCGAGAGTTGCTTCACCGACGACGCGTTCTTCAACGACGACTGCGTAGTCAGCAGCGTCTTCGCGGCTCCCGACTCGAAGCCCTGTTTCGCCAGGTCGAAGCTCACTTTCTGCGGACTCGCCGACATATTGATCACGATCAGAGCCGCATCGCCTTGGTAGCTCCGCAAATACGACAAGACATTAGGATCGTCCTGGTTCAACGCGATGTAGTCGCCGTCGAGCAACGCCTTGTCCTGATGCCGCAACGCCAGCAGCCCCTTGTACCAGTTCAGGATGGAGTCCGGGTCTTTCAACTCATCGGCAACGTTGTATGTCTTGTAGGCCGTGGGAATCGGCAGCCACGGGATGCCAGTCGTGAATCCGGCATTGGGACCGTCGTCCCACTGCATGGGAGTGCGCTCGCCGTCGCGGCCTTTCTCGCGTCGGCCAACCGCGTTCGCCCGATCGGGTCCTTCACATCTTCCCGGCGCTTGGGATCGTTGTTCTGCATCCCAATCTCTTCGCCGTAATACATGATGGGCGTACCGCGCAGTGTCAGATACATTGCCGCCATGTCCTTGGCGATCTGATCGTTGTGCTTGCCGTCGCCGTAGCGGTTCCAGGCGCGCACGATGTCGTGATTGCTGATGACCCATGTCGGCCACTCGCCCGTGGAATCGACGGCCGCAATGTGCTCGCGGAACACCGGCGCCGAGAACTTCAGCTTGGTCAGCATCAGGTCCATCGGCATCTGCAGCTCGTCGTGGTTCGCGCCATAGTACTGCTTCAGCTCGGCGATGTTGTCGGTCCAGGTCTCGCCGATCAGGACCGCCCCATACGGGTCCGCCGCCTTGCGCAGCCCTCTCAGCACATCGTGTACCTCAGGCAGTTTGTCGTTGTACTTGTTCTCCGTGTTGGGATCGCCATAGGCGTTTTTCCCCGGCAGCACCGGGTTGTTCTTCAGGTTGGGATCTTCGAAGAGCGTGTCCACCGCGTCGAGACGGAAAGCCCGCCACCCCGCGCTTGTACCACCATTCCGAGGTTCCGTACATGGCGGAGGCCACAGCCGGATTGCGCCAATTCAGATCAGGCTGCTGGGGATAAAAGAAGTGGTAGTAATACTGATTGGTCTTGCCGTCCCACTGCCAGGCCGAGCCGCCGAAAGTCGAGATCCAGTTGTTCGGCGGCTGGTTCGGAGCTTTGCCGTCGCGCCAGATGTACCAGTCTCGCTTTTCCGCTGTCTTCGATGAGCGCGAGTTGATAAACCACGGATGCTGGTCGGAGGTGTGGTTCACTACGAAATCGAGGATGATCTTGACGCCATGCTCCTGCCCTAGCTTCTCCAGGCGATCGAAGTCCGCCAGCGTGCCATACTTCGGGTCGATATTCTCGTAGTCGGAGACATCGTAGCCAAAGTCAACCTGGGGTGATGGGAAACACGGCGCGATCCAGATCGCATCCACTCCGAGCGCGTGCAGATAGTCCAGCTTTGAAGCGATACCGTTCAAATCGCCATAGCCGTCGCCATTGCTGTCCATAAAACTGCGCGGATAGATTTCGTAGAAGACAGCGTGCTGCCACCATGGATGTCCGGCGGCGTCCGATGATTTGGCTGAGCATGAACAAACGGAGACGCAAGACCAAGACCGACTAATAGTGCCAGCACTCTTGCTGCAACTTTGAGCATCGGAGCCCCCTTGAGATGGTCGTGCCGTTCCAAAGGCAAGAGTCTAATGCATGAGCGGTTGGGAAGCTACCGAGTTTGATGGATCGAACACTGAGGGTCTACTGCGCGTCCTGCAGACCTTCGCGGCGCAGAAGCGCCTGGAGGTCGCGCGAACCGTGTATCGCTCGAAGAATGTCAACTCCACCCGGAGCCGAACGGTAAAGGATGAGGACTCTCTCGAATCCGGAAACTCGGAAGACTCGTACCGACTCCAGCGCCGGGTGCTTCAGCCGCGCTCGCCATCCTATTTGCGGTTGTGTTGCGAGAAGAGTAAAGGTTTCGTGTGCGGCGACCAGGAAGCGATGGCCGAGTTCGGGGTTTGCTTCAGTAGCATAATAATATGCTTGTTCTTCGAGGTCGCGGTCAGCCCGTGGGCGGACTACGTACGCGGCGCTCACTGGATGCCAGTCTTCTTCAGTCGTTCATCCAGACGGCGATGCTGCTCTGCCCAATATTCTGAGGTTATCTCGATCGGGCGACCCGAGTTTAGTCCTTCAAGCGCCAAACGCTCAAGCTCCTCATCTGCCTGTTCCTCGGAACGCAGAAGACGTTCAACGTAGGCTTCGACACTCAGACCTTGTGCCGCCGCCTTTTGGCGAAGCTTCGCTTCGAGATTTGGATCCACCGAAATATTCATTTTCCCTTACGCTCATTTGTAGCAAATCTCTCACTAATCTACTCCTCATGAAAATACCGGTAAAGAACAGCAGCGTCCGGCCACGCCTTAACCCTCATCGCTTGCAAAACTCCTCGGCACTGCCGGACAATAAGTCTCACTCCCAGCACGCGCGAGAGCAGACGGATACCCTTTGTCACCATCACGCCGAACATTTCTGCAGTCTCTTTCCCGATCCGCGCTGGTGCTGACTTTCTCTGACGTGCTTTCGCTGGCCCGGCCGCTCTTCGGCCACGCCCAACCAACTCCCACAAAATCCGACACCGATATCGGCGTGAACTTCATCGACATCGCCCATGAAGCTGGTCTCAACGCCAAGACCATCTTCGGCGGCGAGCATAAGAACAAGTATCTGCTCGAGACCACTGGCTGCGGCGTCGCCTTCTACGACTACGACAACGACGGCTGGCTCGACATCTTTCTGGTGAACGGCTGGCGGCTGGAAGGCTTCCCCAAGGGCGAAGAACCGTACTCGCACCTGTTCAAGAACAACCGCGACGGCACCTTCACCGACGTCACCGCAAAAGCCGGCGTTGGCCACAGCGGCTGGGGTCAGGGCGTCTGCATCGGCGACTACGATAACGACGGCTTTGACGATCTGTTCGTCACCTACTTCGGCAAGAACGTCCTCTACCACAACAACGGAGACGGAACCTTCACCGACGTCAGCGAGAAAGCAGGTGTCGCCGGCAAGAAAACGCGTTGGGGCACCGGCTGCGCGTTCGTTGATTACGATCGCGACGGCAAACTCGACCTCTTCGTTGCCAACTACATTGACATGGATCTTAAGACCGCACCTGTGCCAGAGTCCGGTCCATGTCTCTACAAGGGAGTGATGGTTGCCTGCGGACCGCCCGGCCTCAAGGGCGACACTAACATCCTTTACCACAACAATGGCGACGGCACCTTCACCGACGTGAGTGCGAAGGCTGGCATCTTGAAGGCCAACGGCAATTTTGGTCTCGGCGTACTTACCGCCGACTTCGACAATGATGGCTGGCCCGACATCTACGTGGCCGACGACTCGACCGCGAGCGCGCTGTACAAGAACCTCCACGACGGGCGCTTTGTGGACGTTGGCATGGAGGCGGGATGCGTGCTTTCGGCCGACGGCAAGCCGCAGGCCGGCATGGGTGTCTCCGCCGCAGATTACGATCTCGACGGCAATCTCGACATCGTGAAGACCAACTTCGCAGGCGACACTCCGTCGCTGTATCACAATCTCGGCAACTGGAACTTCGAGGACACGACCTTCCAGGCGGGACTGGGCGCGCACACCCAGTACCTCGGCTGGGGCTGCGGCTTCATCGACTATGACAACGATGGCTGGCCCGACATTCTGCTCTGCAATGGGCACGTCTATCCCGAGGTCGAGCAGTTGAAAACCGAGGCGGGATATCCGCAGCGCAAGATTCTCTATAAGAATCTACGCAACGGGCGATTCGAAGAAGTGTCCAATGCGGGACCGGGCATCAACATTCCAAATGCCTCACGGGGCGCGGCTTTTGGCGACTTCGACAACGATGGCGACATCGATGTCGTGGTCAACACGGTGAATGGTTATCCGCAGCTGCTACGCTGCGATTCCAAGCTCGACAACAATTGGATCAAGGTGAAGTGCATCGGCACCAAGTCAAATCGTAGCGGTATTGGAGCGCGGCTGAGATGTGTCAGTCATCCTCCGGACGAGCCGAAACCGCATCAGCAGATCGACGAAGTTCGCAGCGGGGGCAGTTACATCTCACAGAGCGATCTGCGAATCCACTTCGGCTTGGGCAAGGCCGACAAGGCCGAACTGATCGAAATTCGCTGGCCCAGCGGACAGGTGGACACGCTGAAAGACGTGAAAGCGAATCAGTTGATCGTGGTGGAAGAGGGCAAAGGAATCGTCAAGACGCAGACGTTTGAGATGGCGAAGAAGGCAAGCAAACCAAAGTAGAACGCGGCCCAGCTTGAAAACGGCCTGTGATAATCTCAGCTTATGAAGCTTACCGCCGTATTTGAACCAGCCAAAGAAGGTGGATACACCTGCTTCGTAGAGGAGATTCCCGCGGCCATTTCTCAGGGAGAGACCCTCCAGGAGGCGAAGGCAAACCTCCGCGACGCTCTCCAGTTGGTTCTGGAATGCCAGCGAGAACTTGCGGAGAAGAGTCTTTCGCCAGGGGCCCTCCGTGAGACCTTCGAACTGGCTTAGGGATGAAGCTCGCCGATCTGGAGCGCCATCTGCACCGCTACTCCTGTGTGCTG
Organism: uncultured Acidobacteriaceae bacterium; assembly: GCA_963709045.1. Taxonomy (GTDB): domain Bacteria; phylum Acidobacteriota; class Terriglobia; order Terriglobales; family Acidobacteriaceae; genus Bog-257. The sequence goes on from CAVPUX010000002.1 coordinate 1,174,708, forward strand.
TACCGTGAAGGCGGTTCGCATGCCGTCTGGGTTAATTCTCAGCGCCGAAAGATAGCCAGCGTCCCTCGTCATCGTGAAATCAAAGAAGGAACCGTCCGAGCCATCTGCAAGCAGCTCGAAATTCCACAACCGTGAGACCATATCGGGTGGCATATCCGCACCACTCCCCCTGAAGCAGCAGGCGCGAAACAATGTTCGACAATTGGAGTTCACAAGTCTGGCTGTACAACTTGGGAACCACCAGTGCATAGTGGTTACGCACCGCTTGGAGACGAAACCGTGCGTTCGATGCCGCTGTTGGAGGTAGGAACAATGAAACTTCGCACTCAGCGCAAGCGCCGTCCGGAACATTGGATGAGCCTGCTGGTTGCGCTATTTCTGATGTTGCCGTTCCCGGCCCGTGCGGTTTTGGGCGACAACGCCGCTTCCGTCCTCTCTGACCAGGCCCGCATGAAGGGAACCCTGCACAGCACCGACCTGAAAACCTTTGTAATCCATGAAATCACAGCATCCGGAACAGTGCTGCGAGAGTATGTTTCCAATGGTGGGTTGGTGTTTGGCGTGTCCTGGGAAGGGCAGTTTCCGCCCGATTTTCAGCAGCTTCTAGGCTCCTATTATGAGCGGGCAAAACAAGCTGCGGCGCAACCACAGCAGGCGCATCTTCGGCGGGCGCCCATCGCCATTGATAGCCCCGGCCTGGTGTTCCAGCAAACCGGACATCCACGAAATTTTCATGGTGTTGCCTATATCCCGCGGCTAGTGCCTAACGGAGTACTGGCCAGCGATATCCGCTAAGGAGAGAATCGGGTGAAAACAATCTGCCGGCTGCTGGTAGCAGCCACTGTGATCGGGATGGCGGCCTGCGGTTCCAGCAACTCATCAACCGTTACCGGTGTACAGGTGGGCTGTTCGCCGACAGCCATCCAATCCAGCCAGCAGATCCAGTGCTTCACCATTGTTACCGGAACCGGCACCTTTGCCATGACCGTCACCTGGAAGGCAAATGCCGGAACCATTAATTCCTCGGGCATCTTCACGGCTCCGGTCGTCACCGTGCCGACGCTTGTAACCATCACGGCAACTTCGACGCAGAACACCAGCGAGTCAGCAATAGCCGGGATCGTTATCAATCCGGTAAACCTGCAGCCGCTCACGGTTGACGCTGGACCACAGCCACAGACTTTCACCGCCATAAATGAGGCGTTCATCAACGTAACCGTTTGCGTTCCCAACACCACCACCTGCCAGACCGTGGACCATGTGCTGGTGGATACTGCGTCCTCGGGGCTGCGCCTGTTGTCATCGGTATTGACCATCCCTCTTCCGCAGCAGAATGATTCCTGCCGGAAATCCTCTTGACGAGTGCGCGGTGTCTCTCGACGGTTATGTTTGGGGGCCGGTGGCGCTGGCCGACGTCTTGATCACCGGCGAAAAAGCGCCTTCCGCTGCGGTGCAGGTTGTTATTGCCGATAGTGCTTCGCCGCCGGTACCGAGTAGCTGTTCCAGCCAAAGCGTTGGGCCGAATAAAGGCAACAGCGTGAGCGCTCTGCGCGCCAACGGAGTTATCGGCCTGGGGATGTTCCAACACGATTGCGGCGCTGCTTGTGCCCCCGGAAGCGGAACCGTCCCACCGGTTTACTATGACTGTCCGGCGTCCGGCTGCAATCCCACCTCCGTCGCGCTCGCCCAACAGGTGCCGAACCCGGTGACACTGTTCTCACCGGATAACAACGGTGTCATGATCTTCCTGCCCTCGGTGCCCCCCGGAGGCACAAGCTCTATAAGCGGCTCGTTGATCTTTGGCATCGGTACGCAATCGAACAATAAGCTGCAGGCCGCGACGGTTTATACCGTCCCCGCCGGCGGTCCGAATGCCGGCGACATCACTACCACCTTCAATGGGGTCAGTTATCCGGCAAGCTTCATCGACAGCGGATCAAGCGGCATTTTCTTCCTTGATAGCGCCACCACCGGCATACCAACCTGTGCGGGAGCGAATTCGCAGTATTATTGCCCAACACCATCGCCCGATCTCCTCTCTGCGACCAACCAGGGTGCAAACGGAAGTTCGGGGGTCGTCAACTTCAGCATTGAGGATGCCGACCAGATCCTCAGCACGGGCAATACCGCCTTCAGCACGCTGGGCGGCCCACGGACGGGTTCGTTCGATTGGGGATTATCGTTCTTCTACGGGAGGGTTGTGTTCTTCGCGATCGAGAACATGAATACCCCCGGTGGACCGGGGCCCTACGTTGCCTATTGAAGAACCGGGGTCTACTGAACTGGTTCGCCGCTTGGACACGAGCGGCGTGTGGCTGCCGTCACCGTGGCTGCCATCGTCAAGCCCACCGTTACGTCTGTCGAGAAATCATAACTCCTCGGACATTAACCAGCTTTATACTTGACTTTCCATCTCCTGCGGATAACATCTTCTCTGCCACTTCAGAACCCAACTCACTGCCGTCAGCTAGAAGCTGAAGTTGGCCAGCTACCGTGTGTACATTTCCGCTTGCCGTAGCTGAATAGCGTATTCGTTTGTCGAAGTCCGCGATTGTCTCGCCCAAGCAATCTGCGGATCAACCTCATCATTGCGGCGCTTGCACAAAGACTTCGTAAACTGAGGAGGTTGTATGTCTTCCTTCTGCCGTGTCCGCCAAATCGTTCGGACGATGTCCATCATCATGACAATTGCGGTCGTGGCCGCCTTCTGTCATGGTCGTCGAAGGTTGCGTTCGCTGCGACCTGCAGCGGGTCACTGCCTTCCCGGAGGCAGCGCCACCACGGATCTCTTAGTCAATAGTCCATGTACGGTGGTCGGCCTTCCAGGTTCAATCGGAGTTTACGTATACCACAACGTCAACATCGTTGCCGGGGGATCGTTGACGTTCGATGATACCCGCATCGATTTTCATGCCGAATCCATCATTGTCGAGAACGGTGGAACTCTGTCGGCAGGAACCGTTATGCACCCCATAGGCATGAATCCGCCAATCAAGGGCGAGGTGGGCGCGAGAGTCAGAATCTACCTATGGGGGCCGAGCAACGATCCTGGAGCGCTCTGCAACGGAGCTCTATGTGGTGTTCCCTCCATGCTCTGGAACTCGAACACGACATTGATGACGCACACCGTGCCAATGCCTAAGGATATGGCTTGCATTAAGGCCAGCTCGATTGATCCCTCATACAAGCTCCCGGGCGACGACTGCTTTTATGGCTATGACTCTTTTGACGCTGCCGACAAAGGCAAGGCAGCCTACTTCGGCCACAAGGTCCTGGCCCTTTCCTATGGCGGAACGATCCAGTTGTTGGGAATGAAAGGCGCCACCTACGATCCTAAGGTCGACGCTGATCCGGGGAACACGGGCACCAGCTGGGTGCGGCTCAACACCACACTCAGCACGGGAGCCACCAGCATGTCTCTGTCCCGCGCGGTGGACTGGACAGTGGGTGACCAAATTGTGGTTACTACCACCGATTACATGCCCACCCACTCAGAACAGCTAACCATCGCAACCGTAAGCATGGATAAAAAGTCCATAACATTCACTCGAAACCCCGGCTATCCGAATGTGCCATGCGAAGGCGCGGGCACCGGCGTTTGCTTTCAGCATAACGGTCAGACCTACGCCCTGACAGGCGTTCCGACTGGGATTGGGCCGACGCAAGACTCACACATCACCTGTTCTTCCAGTACCCCGGCGAACACACGCTGCCTAGACACCCGCGCGGCGGTCGGGTTGCTGACTCGCAGCATTGAGATTCTTTCAGAAGGGATTCAGCCCGACACCGACACTTCCGAGCACGACCACTTCCCACCCACGAAGGGCAATTACTTTGGCGGACATACGATTGTCCGTCAGGGTTTTACCAACTATCAGATTAAAGGAGTGGAGTTCTACCACCTGGGACAGGGTGGACTGATTGGGCATTATCCCGTGCACTTCCACATGGCTCGGAAAACGCCGCAGCCTTCCGACCCCACACTAATGCCTTTTGTGCGGGATTCTTCCATCCACGAATCCATGACGCGCTGGATCACTGTGCATGCCACGCAGGGCATGACCATCGCACGCAACGTCGGCTACCAGTCGATCGGGCATGGTTACTATCTGGAAGACGCTACCGAGGTCAATAACAAGCTTTACGCCAACTTGGGCGTAAGCGTGATCGCAGGAGTGCACAGTGCTACCTTGAACCCGCGCGACACGCCAGGCATTCTCGCCCGGCAGGGAGACCCGCCGCGCGGCGACTTCATGCCCTACCGCTCCGACTGGAACCATCCTAGCGCGTTCTGGATCATGAATGGCTGGAACGACTTTCAGTACAACATGGCCGCCGGGGTAACCGCCTGCGGCTCCTGCTACTGGCTGCTGCCGGGTGCCAACGGCGGGCCCTCTATGTTTGAGACGTGGGATGGATATGCGTCTCAGCAGCTGAATGTTCAAGACACGTCATCGTTGCGAATGAACAATACCGGACGCTCGGGGCTGACGCCGTTGAAGGGCTTTATCGGGAACAGTTGCGTTGCCTCCCAGCTCTCCTTTACCAGCATTGGAGACACCTACGACTGCGGCGGGTTCAGCGACGGCCAAGCGAATGACACGACGTTGCAGGCGGTAACCAACACGTCTGCGCCACCGATGAGCCAGTCGAATACCCCCGCTTACAACCTCTATTATCCGCAGATTACCGGCTTGCGGAACCCAAGCCAGTGCCTGGGAGCTGACGACCCTAACAATCCGACCGATTGCAGCAGCGGCAACACCACGGTGCCTCCTTGCGCCAACACCGGGCCGAATAAGTCAATTTGTGAGGCCACGGTCCTGGACCACTACGACACATCATTCAATTACGCGCAGACCAACTTTGCCGCGATTTGGATGCGACCCAAGTGGTTTCTCTTCGTCGGCGGTGCGGTCACCGATTCGCAGTACGCCGGCTTGAACTTCACCACCGGCGGCGGATATACGCAGTCCGATAACCCCCTCGGCAACTGGATGCTGGCCTATGAAACTGCTTTCATTGGCACCTCTCAGAAGATAGGCAGCGATGGCTTCCCGGCCAACGGCTATGCCTCCGAGGCCGGGCCGTTCAATCCGAAAACCGGACTGGTTTGCGCCAACCAGGCTGATCGTGGTTACTGCCTCTCGACTGCGGATGCCATTACCATTCAGGTGAATCCTTTCCCCGGCCAGCGCCTGTTCAGCGTCTATGATGGACCGGCTTTCCAGCAGTCGAATGCCTACCTTGACGTTTATCCCACGCTGATGCCGGGCACCGGGACTGGCTGGATGTACCGGACGTTCTTCGTGGATGGAGTGCCCAAGGATGCCTCTGCTATGTGCTATCTCCCGAACGCGGCCATTGCGTGGAAACAGCCCAACGGGTTCTATTACCCTCCGGCCTTTCACTCTCTGAACCTGATGTTCCGGAATGCCAACATCCGGCACTTCCTGATTGAGCCGCTGTTCGTACCCAACACTTGGCCCTACATGCCGGACGCGGGCGCAATCCAAGCGCGTTACTGTCCAGGTAATGATTCACCCGGGATGTTCAATAATTTCACCGACATTGACCGCCAGACCGTCCTCAACGATGGTGTGCCCGATACCAAGAACAAAATGGGCATGAACGTACCCGGTGGTGACGGAGCCCTGACCGGCTTGGTTGCCTCCGAGACTACCCCCACGCCAACCACTGGCCGGGAGACCATCTCGGTCAACGAAGATCCGTTCTTCAACGCTCCGCTGGAAACCGTGGAATGCGCCTCCGACAAGCACGCCAACGTTGCGGATGGAAAGGGACCCCCGGGAACCGCCAAGACCAGCCCCTATGAGTATGTAACCACGGGAATCATCTCTGGCTGCGCGATCGGATTCTACCCCGGAACGAGGCCATGTCCGCCTCCCAATCAGGGCATGCAGTGTTCCTATCCCCACGAGTGCATACAAGGTGATCCCACAACCGGTCCCGCGTATTGGACCCACCAGGGCGCCACTCCGCAAACCTTCGGCGTGCCCCTGTATCGCCAATACTTGACCGAAGACGAGCTCTTGTTGTCTCCGCCCCCCAAACCGCGCTCTTTGATGCTGGGCCAGGACTCGGGACAGCGAAGCTCGCTCACCCTCAATCACGGTCATTACTACATTGACACCAGCAACAACTGTGCGAACCAGGGCGGGTGTATGGCCTCTAACCCAGCTTCCGCAAACGGCGTCTCGGTCTTCCAGGGAGGCCAGACTTACTATGTGTATTTCATCTATGGCAAACCTTCGACGCAGTTGACGTTTGACATCTACCTCGGCCCCAACGATGAAACCGGAAAATGGAAGGTGGGTCCGGTGCGGGGCACATTCGACACCGATACTTATGTGTTCAACCCCGTCAACGGCGCAACGCCTTGGCTTCCCACCCCAGGGTACAGCAAAGACACGAATTTGCTGACCGTAACGGTGGATCTAAGCAAGAGTTCCATAGGGTCGGAATTCGCCAAGGAGTTCGATGATGCTTGCCAGCCCAAAAGCTACTGTGGGGTAAAAGTCGGAAAAGACGGAACCAGAACGTGTGGCTGCAGCATAGCTCTCGGGTCAAGCTGCAAAGATGACACCGTATGCAGCTGGGGTCCTAAAGATCCCGATTGCCCAGAAGCGGGCTGCTATGGCTTCGCCTTCACCATGCCCTCAGATTGGTCGCCGCCCGCCAACCCGGTCGATCCTCCTAAGGCAGTAGGATTCAGCGAAAATATGTATTTTGACAAGGGGAATGTGCAGTTTCAGACAGTGGACACTAGTAAATTTGGCCAGAAGACGCAGTGTCAGTACACCACGCCGCCAATGCAACAATAACGATCAAGTCCGAGTGCCCCGTTCTAGCCGCTTCTGGCTAGGGCGGGGCTTTTCGCATCCGCCTACCGGCCAATCCATTCCAGTCGGAGCGCTTTCTCCGCAGCGGCCATGGCTTTGAGCTCGGGATCGCCAGTTACTAACGGTGCTTCCAGCAAGATGGCGGTTGCCGCAGCAAAAGCATCCGCGTAGGAGATTGCATTCCGCGACTTGAGCGTCGCTGCCAGCATGACCAACTCGTCGCTGGCTGAAATCTTCATCACCCGGGGACGCAGCGCCTCGAGCACACGGTGCCCATAGGCCCGGTTCTTCGCTTTAGCGCAAAGGTAGAAAACCTCCCCCAGATTGGCGATGTTCATCGCGAGCTTGCGTCGTCGCTCACTGGCCTCTTCCAGCAGCGCGCCCACCTGGTCTGCTGCCGGCTGCTGGCCCTTCAGCCACGCCATGATTGCCCAGGCGTCGAGCACCAGGTCGTGCATCAGGACCAGCGCCGATCTTTGGCGCGTTCGGCCTTGCGCTCCTGGCGCCTGAGTTGCTCCAAATCAATGCCGGCAAGCGAGCCCTGCAGTGCGTCGAGAGGCGGCAATGCTGTCGGGAGTTGCGCCGACCAAGCTTCGAGCGCCTGCTGCACGGCTTCTTGCAGGCTCACTCCACGACTCGCGGCAAGGCTCTTGATGCGGCGCAGTTCCGGTTCGGGCAACCGGACCGAAAGCATTTTATGTTGTTTGCTTGCTGGCATGTCAGCATTTTAGCAGATAAACACAGCGCGCCCGCGCTATGGTTTCTTCGCCGCCTCATTCTTAACCGGGACGCCACTTCCTTCTTTTACCTCGTTAATCTTGTCCACGGATAGCTTGTCGAATTTCTCCGTCAGCCCGCTGGGCCAGCGCACTTCGACAGAGTCAACCTTGCTCTCTTTGCCCAAACCGAAGTGCACCCGCATGTCGCTGTTGGAGACGTAGCTCGAACCGCTGCGCACTTCATCCACCAGCAGCCGCTTTCCAGCTTTGACCGTGATCCGCGCGCCGATGCCGTCGCGATTGGAATTGGTGCCGATGGTCTTGAACGCGATCCAGTGGTTCGCGTACTTGATCTGGTTCTCCAGCAGGCTCGGACGCGCGTTCATATTGCTGATGACCGCCGACATTCGTCCATCGTTCCACAGATCGCCCACGGCCAGCCCGCGCGACGACGCCGGCGTGGTGATGCCGGTTCCCGCGGAATCCGAGATGTCGGTAAACGTGCCATTGCCGTTGTTGTGATACAGCAGCCGCGGCTCTTGAAAATCGCTGCCCAGGTGAAATTTGTCCACCTCGGGATAGACATGACCGTTCACCAGCAGCAGGTCGGGCCAGCCATCGTTGTCGAAGTCGAAGAACATGGTCCCCCAGCCAAGATACTTGGTATTCAGCCCGAGTCCCGCGGCGGTCGTCGTATCGGTGAACGTCCCAGCTTTGTCGTTGTGCAGCAGCGTCGAGGTATCGTCAGAAAAATTGGTCTTGAAGATGTCGAGCCGCCCGTCGCCGTCGTAGTCAGCCACGGTCGAGCCCATGCCCGCCTGCGCGCGGCCATCTTCATTGAACGCGGCGCCGGCGGTGACGGCAACGTCGGTAAAGGTTCCGTCACGGTTGTTGTGGTACAGAATGCTCGCGGTGCTGTCGCAGGCGACGAAAATGTCTGGCCAGCCGTCGTCATCGTAATCGAGCGTGGAAACGCTGAGCGAATAGTGACCATTGGTCTGGTCGATGTGTGCCTTGGTGGTGACATCTTCGAAGGTGCCGTCGCCGCGATTGTGGTAAAGAATGTTCTTCGCGGGCGTCAGTCCTCGCGGACCGCACATGACTGGCGCACCCTTCCAAATGCACGACGGGCGATCGCCCGGAGCGGGCGCAGTCGAGAGATCGAAGTCAACGTAATTCGCGACGATCAGGTCGAGCTTGCCATCGCGATCGTAATCAACAAAGGCGCAGCCGCTGCCCCACGCTTTTCCTGACCCACCCACGCCTGCCTTGTCGGTTACATCGGTGAAAACGCCGTGATCATTGTGGTAGAGGCGGTTCTTGCCGTAATAGGTGACGTACAGGTCTTCCCAGCCATCGTTGTCGTAGTCGCCGACGCAAACCCCTTGTCCCCAGCCGGTCGCGTCCGCAAGCCCCGCCTGCTTGGTCACATCAGTGAAGGTGCCGTCATGATTGTTGCGATAAAGACGATTCGTCGGTCCTTTACCGGTTTTCGCGGCCTCCAGCGTGGTGCCGTTCACAACGAAGATGTCAGGCCATCCATCGTTGTCGTAGTCGAGGATAGCGACCCCCGTGCCCGTCGTCTCGATGATGTACTTCTTGCTGTCGACGCCGCCGAATATCTCGGACATGGTGAGTCCGGCTTTGTCGGCGATATCGACGAAGTTAGCGATTTGCGGCTTTGTCGGGGATGCGGGCTTCGCGGCCTGCTGTGCGAACAAGACGTTCGCCAGCGGCAGTACAAGAAGAAGAATGACATTTCGCGCGACAAGCTGCCGAAGAAGACGATGACCTGGGACGGAAGACATGCTTGCTTCGGATACTAGGGCGCGGCTAAAGGAGAGTCAAGGAAGGAGCCCAACTGGCGAAGGCGTTTCTTCCAGACAAAAAATCGGGTTTCCACAGCTCATTCCTGGAGGTACAATCCGGCTTTGCCGAGCAGGATGTTCTGGCGCATTCGCGATGGTTGCGATTGCGGCTCGATTTGAAAGATCTTTCTCCCAGCGAGGCGACTATGAAAACTGCTGCGAAGTGCACACTCCTGACGTCAATCGTTGTGATCATGTCTCTCTTCCTCGGTTGTTCTCGTCACGACAACTCTGAGCGCTACATTCTGGTTACCGTGAATTCCAAGCTACCCTATTGGCAAACCGCCGCCGCTGGCCTTTCCAAGGCCGGGGGCGTGTACGGCGTGAAGTGGGACGTCCGCGGTCCAGAGACGTATGATCCGCAAGCCGAAGCTGGCGAATTCCGCAATGCTGTCGCCATCAAACCCGCGGGCATTCTTGTATCAGTTGCGGATCCGAAGGTGATGACGCCGGAGATTGACGCTGCCATGAGCGCCGGGATACCGGTCATCACCATCGACTCGGACGCTCCGGACAGCCATCGCCTTTACTTTATCGGCACTAACAATCTGGAAGCCGGACGCCTGGGTGGCCAACGAGTAGTCGAAAAGCTGCACGGCAAAGGCAATGTCGTCTTCTACACCATGCCCCAACCGAACATGGAACAGCGCCTCAAGGGTTACAAGGACGTGTTCGCCGATCACCCGGGCATAAAGATTACAGAGGTGTTCAACATCAAAGGCGATTCGGGCAATGCATTTGATCGAACCACTCACTACCTGCGGGACAAGAGCGCCGAAAAGGTCGACGCGTTTATCTGCCTGGAGGCTTCTTCAGGAAAAGATGTTGCTGAGGCGGTAAAGCGTGAGAATGCGACCGACCGGCTACTCATCGCCATGGACGTAGATGAAGCGACCCTGAACTTGATCAAAGGTGGAGTGATCGATTCCACCATTTCGCAGAAGCCCTACACCATGGCTTACTATGGACTAAAAGCGCTCGACGATATTCATCACTACCCTGTCGATTTGAAGACGGACTACTCGGCGAATTCCTTTGCGCCGATACCGGCTTTCGTCGATACCGGCGTGTCGTTGGTCGACAAGAGTAACGTGGACATTTTCCTCAAGTCTCGCGCCGAGGCGCAATCTAAGTAAGACGCCGAGCACACCACGCCACTCGACGACGGTCACCGCGGAGGCGGAGGAGGGGGCGGGCTTTGCGGCTGCTGCGCACTCCCCGGGTTTGAGGGCGGCGGTCCACCCATCCTTCCCGCAGGCATTCCTCGTCCCGGCGGAGTCATTCCCGTGGGAGTCCCAGGCGGCGGCTCCGGACCGAAGTAGGCTTCGTTCAACACCGGCGTTACCGAGTTCTGAATTTCCTGAATTCGGTCGGTTACCATCTGACGCTGCAAGGCATTGCTGATGCTTTCCTTCACTTCGCTAAGCGGGACTTGCCGCACCGAGACAACCTTGTAAACGTAAAACGCGCCGGGATCGGAAAACAGTTCCGAAACCTCACCCGCCTTTAGATTGAAGACCGATTCGTGAGCTTCCGGTAGCGAGCCCGGGCGACGTGCCCCAACTTGGGTTGAAGGCGGCGGGCCGGGCGATCCGGCATGCTCCGACGCTTCCTTCTGCAACTTGTCGGCATCTTCTCCGGCGATCAATCGCTCTCTGACCTTTTCCGCGTAAGCCTTCTCTTCGGCCTCGGTCGGCTTAGGCTTGTCAGTAGTTGCGGTCAGCCGCGGGATAATGATTCGCTGAAGGGTTACTTCCAGATATTTGCTGCTGTTCTGGTTGTAGTAGTCCGCAATCTGCTGGTCGGTCGGATGAGAGTACTCTGTAGTGATTTGCTGATTGAGCGCCTCGGTGAGGATCTGGTTCTTGGCGAAGTTGAAAATATCCTGCACCCGGGGATCATTTTCCAGACCCATCGCGCGCGCGGCGTCGGCGAAGGTCAGCAGTTTGGCATACTGTGTAGCAAATGTACGTCGCTTATCCGGTGGCATCGGTGGCCGCCCGGGCGGAGTCAGCGAGGTGATCAGCTTTTCAAACTGCTCGCGAGTCAAGGAGCTTACGCAGCCGGCGGGTGGCGCGGCCGTCCCGGTTGCAGACTTGCAGGCCCCCTTCAGCGTGAGTACGGGCTCCGTCATTGGCACCGCACTGGCGCTGGCGACGGGAGCGGCGGATGAATTTTGTTCGTTGGCACCTGGTGTGGAAGGCTGTTGTTGCAAGGCATAACCCGAATAGCTCAGCGCACACCAACTCGCGAGCGCTAAAAGGCCGAAGCGTGGCATGAAGTTGTTCCTCCGGAGATGTCGCATCCTAGGTGGGCGGTACATTCCTGCCCAGCAACTTCTATTCTACTGGGTCAGCAAGCCATAGATGTCTAGTTCGCTTGCAGTCCCAACATAGACATGTCCGTCGGCAACGGTTGGCACCGTAAACTTCACCGCCGGACCAGCAACATCGCGGCCACCTGCCTGTTGGCTGTTGTACAACTCATGGCCCAAATTAGTCGCGTCATAGGCATGCAAGATAGCAGGGCCGCTGGTGTGGACGTTTGTAGTTTCTATCTCCCATAGGATTCCGTCCGAAGTTCCGTTGGCCGATATGGAAGAAGTCGCTCCGTGGGTGCCATATACCTTGGTTCCGCGCGAGATCGGGGAATCCGATAGCAGGCCAGTATTGGCATTCCAGCTATACGCCTTCACAACATCCTGCTCGCAATGGTAGTAGATAGTTCCATTCCACAGGGTTGGTGTGGCGAAGATATTGTCGAACTCCTGCGTGCCCGTCTGTACCTCTTGAATAACATTGTCGGAGGTCTGATATCCACCCATGTTGTCGCGGTTCATCACAAAGATCCGTCCATCCTTGCCACCGCCAATCAGTTCATGGGGATACTGTGACGGATTGTCCGGCATGATAATCGGCGAGCCGCTGCCAAAGTCCGCATCATTGTCGCGTAGAAAGCTTTCGTTGGATGGCTTGAAATAATCGAGAATCGATAGATCGCTTGCCTGCAAACGCATAGCCGAATCGTTGTAGTCGGGCGCTGGATCACCCAGATCAACGCCGGTGATAAGGTACAGGTCACCGGTATTGTCGTCGATTGCTGGAGTTCCTCCCCATAGCCCGCCGCCGGCGCCGTCCGCTGTCACATTGAGGACTGCAGTCTGTTGCAGCGTTGACTTGTCATAGGCCAGCATCCAGCCATGACTACAGTGTCCGAACGTTACGTAAATAGCATTACTCGCAGGATCAAGCGCGAGACCATTGCGCTGATAACAGTTACTCTCCAGTGTAATTTGGCCGTTAACGCTATCCCACCCAGTGCCGGCAACCGTAGCTGTCACCACCACCGGGCCGCCAAACTTCTCGTTGCCAGTAGTTACATCCAGGGCATGCAGACCGTAAACCTTATGTCCGCTTTCCAGCCCATCGGTAAGCACGTATATCGTGCCGGTCACACTATCGATTACCGGCGTTGACGTGATTCCCAACCAGGGCTTGATACCTTCCGAGTCATTTACCGGAATGGGAGTGCCCAGATGCTGCCTCCACAGTGGAGAATCGGAGAGGCCGTCGCCATCATAGGCATATACGGTGTCGTTTTCCGTAGCAACGAAGACTACATTGTGACGAACTCCGCCAATCGTCACGTTAGGTAGGTATAGCGGCTGGGCGTAGACCTGAGCATCCACCTGGAGCGCGAACAATTTGCCGAATTGTGTCTGGTTGATATTGGACGTGTTCAACGCGGTTTCGCTGAGATTGGCGCCATCCCGAACGTCATCATTGTGATAGGTAAGGACCGAGACCGTTCCCGCCGGTGCGTTGATCACTGAGACGGACGCGTTGACACTATAGGTTGTCAGTGCCGAACTGGTTGCGCTTACGGTGTGGGAGCCCACATTTGCAGGAGCTGCGTACAACCCGCTGGCGCTGATCGTTCCCACGCTGCTGTTGCCGCCTACCATGCCATCTACCGACCAGACAACTCCGTTATCGCTGGTTCCCTGGACGGTTGCCGTGAACTGTCTGGTCCCGAACGGCGTGAGAGAAGTGCTCTGCGGCGAAATCGTAAGACTGATAACCGTAACCGCGGCGCTCGCGCTCTTGGTGCCATCGGCCACGCTGGTAGCCGTCACAGTGTGAGTGCTGGCGGTCGCTGGCGCCGTATATAGTCCGGTGGTGCTGATAGTACCGACAGTCGTATTCCCACCATTGACGCCATCCACCGACCACGTCACCGCCATGTTGGTCGTGCCGGTTACGGTCGCGGTGAATTGTTGTGTGGTCGAGACAGCCAGAAGGGCCGTGGCAGGTGAGATGCTAACGCTGATCGTGGGCGGAGGAGGAGGTGGAGGCGGAGCCGCATTGACCGTCACAGCAGCACTGGCGGTCTTGCTGGTATCAATAGTGGCGACCGCTGTCACTGTAACTTGCAGGGCGACATCCGACGTGGGGGCAGTGTAGAGCCCGCTAGTCGAGATAGTCCCGTATTGCGAATTCCCTCCTACTATTTTGTTCACTTGCCATTGCACGGCACTATCGCTGGAACCTGTTACAGTTGCTTGAAATTGCTGGGTGCCTCCCGCGGGGACAGTCGCCGAAGTGGGCGAAATTGAGATCGCGATCATCGCGGGTGGGGAACCGCTCCCACTACCGCTGCTGCTACCGTTACCGCTGTTCCCTCCACAACCCGCTATCGAGAGAAGAATGCAAATGGTGACCGACAGATGAAGCGATGAAGCGAGGTGGCGAGACATCGACGAAGCCCTCTAATTGTGCAGTGGTCGTACCAAGTCGCTGAATAGATGACACAAGGCGTCGAGCTGTTGCCTTGCTGCGGAGGAGGGATTAGCCGCGCGTTTGTTACAAACAATTACAGTAAGTTTCTTGGGCGGAACAGGAAAACTCTAGAGTTGACAAACGCGGGTTCGTGACCGATAAATGTTTCACCGAAAGGGTGGCACGGTACAACTTCTTATTCACTGCTGTTCATCCATAGTGATAGCAAGAAATTAGTATCCAAACTTCTTAGATAGAACACGGGGTCTGCTATGCGTTCGGAATTTAACATTGCGCGAATTCGTCAATGTCCGCACTGCGCCAGCTTGGCAGTGGTTGCCACTCGCAAGAAGATTGATGATTTCGAACTATTCGTACTCCCGCTGCTCTTCATGAAGCCATATCGCTGCACCCGTTGTGGAAACCGCCATTACAACCTTTCCTGGGCGCGGAAGGCTTTAAGTGTGAGGCCGACCGGCGAAGCGCAGGTTCATGCCTGAAACGGCAATTAACCCGTGCGAAACGGCGGGTTGCGATCATAGGTGTGGTGATCGCCGCATCACGAGGGGTGCTAGTTACAACGGCTTCTTTCTTAGCATAGATTCACTGTCGAACTATCTATCGTCCTCTTATCCTCCGGATTTGCATCCAAGCATTGACGGGGGATTTCTCTTTGCGAATTAAGTTGACGACTTTACTGCTGGTGAGCTTTCTGCTTCCCACCACAAGCCATGCGCAGGAAACTAAGGCCGCGCCACCGACACCCATCGATGTGAAGAAAGCCGATCTCGGCGGCAAGATATGGAATCCCGACTGGGATGTCATCGTAGAGAAGGCCATTCCCCCGGCCATGCTCTCGTCCGAGGTGTCCGGCGATGTTGCCCGCTTCTGTCCCCGGTTTTCGTCCATGGGCGATACCGACAAGCGTGCCTTCTGGGCGTACTTTTTCCAGGCGCTCGCCGGAGCGGAGGCTGGGCTGAATCCGCGTACGCGCGTCCACCACACGGAGCCGGAGGTCGCAAAGACCGACAAAGTGACAGGCGTGGCCGTTCGCAGCGAAGGTCTGCTGCAGCTTTCTTACGCAGACGGAAAGCTATATGGCTGCGAATTTGACTGGGACGCGGACCGCAAGCTGCCGCCCAATAGTCCAGCGAAGACCATTCTCCAACCTAGGAACAATCTGGAGTGCGGGGTAAAGATACTCTCCATCCAGATCGTTGATCACCACAAGCCCCTATTTACGCGCACTTCGTATTGGTCCACTCTGCAGCCAGGGCGCAAAAGCTATCGAGTCTTCGCTAAGCAAATGACCAATCCCCCTGCCGCCTGTGGCTTGCATGTGCGGACCCCGATCAATAAGGCCGCCACTACTGAGACGGTTAAACGACAGGTGGACGAGACCGCAGCGGCGCATTAGGCAGCGCCAGTCTCGACAACCTCAGAAACGAAAGTCGATGCCCATATTCTGGGCAATCTGTTTCGTGGCCTGGCGAAACTGCCCGGGGTCGCTGACGAATTCCGATCTCCCTCCGGTGCTGGAGGAAAGCGCCTGCAGCCGATAGCGGCCGTCGAGTTCACTCACTTTCATACCGATGCAATAGATGCGCACCCCTGCAGCATTGATCTGGGCCGAGGTGCGCGCCGGAGAGTCGTGACTGCCCACATTGCGGCCGTCGGAGATAACCAGCAACACGCGGTTGGGATACTTGGCGATTCGTGCGAGGTGGCTAGCCGCGAAAGCCACAGCCTCGTCAAGTACTGCGCCTTTCTCCGGTTTGATGTTCTTCATCGCCTCGTCGAGTTGTTGTGGGTCGGTGGTGAGGTCTTGCTCAAATACCAAGTGGTTATCGTAGGTGAGAATGAACGCCTCATCGTCGTCGCTCATGTGGCGAAGCATGTCGGTGAGAGCACTCACTACCGAGCTACGGCTTTGCTGTTGGGTCAGCGACGTTTCGATAAGGATGCCCAGTGAAATTGGACCGCTCGACACCCGGTGCGGTCGAATGACGGGTGGCGTATAGGTAGCGGTGTCCGTGGTCGCTGATTTTGAGCTCGAGTTCGTCCTGCCGGCACTTGAGGGTAGGTTCGGCGCCTTCGCGATGGACGAACTCTTGGGTGTGGCTGCTTTTGCGATGGGCTGCTGGGCGGTGGCACGCGCCTCTCTGCTGGGCTGGTTGGCCAGGGAAGCATCGGTCACTGTCGTACGGGTCTTGGGCGCCAATCCGCGATTAGCCGCGGCGGCGGCTACCAGGAACTGGTCCCATCCTGCATTCGTGCCGCCGTCGTCAACATAACGGCCGCGCGCATACTGCGCGATTTGCGTGCCTTGCGGGGAGCCTCGCGAAAGCTCTACTGCCCGTGCCAAGTCCCAGTAGCCTTCCTTGCGGTCGGGATTCTTGCCATTGAGATTGGCCAGCGCCAGTGCGTACAGATCATCCGCCCGGCCAGGGTCGAGGGCCACCGCTTCGCGCAAATTGTTGCGGGCAGCAAGATTATTCTTGCGCTGCAATTCGGCGTAACCCGCTGCGCCCTTCAACCTCGCCAGCGTTTGTTGCCGCAAGCGCGTGAAATCGGGCTCGCTCATGCCCAGCGGACGCCGGAGCTGTGGAAGCGCGTTGATTCCCCGCTGGGCCGTATCGAGCAACTGGTCAGCCTTTGCCTTGCTAAGCGTGGGAGCCCGCATCGGTTCGCAAATCAGGGCCAGCGCCAAGGCATTGTCTTTGTCGGCGGCTTGGAGTTCGTTCCCCCACGTCAGAGCGTGAGCACGGTTACCCTCGCGCCAATATTCCCAAACGATGAATTCCAGGGCGTCCACTCGTAGCTGGCCGGATGCGTTCCAGGCAAATCTTTGCAGATCGCGTATGCGATCCGCGGGTTGCACCCGTGCTACCGCGCTGGTGTACTCGGATACCGTGCTGCTTGAAGAGGTTTGACCTACGATTTGTGGCGCTGCAAGCGCCAATGAAAGCGCGAGCAACCAGGCTGCACGGCTTCGAAGCGGTCCACGCCGTCGCCAATCTTCGACGAAACCTGTACAGCGAGGCCGGCTTTTGCGAAAGCTAAACAAGGCCACGGCTCTCCGATCAACCGAAGAAATCGGACATTAAGTGGCGAATTCGTATCAATTGGATGGCGCCACGCGAATTGGGGTGGCCGCAATGATTGTGTCTGCGGCCACTTCTTGAAAGGATCGCAAATGGTCTAACTTGCCGAAAGCGATTGAATATATACCGGTCAGAGCGACAGCTAATGCGCAGCTCATAGCCTTGACACCCCTCGCCTATGAATTTATCCTTAGTGTTTGCCTTAAGAACGATCCCGCCCGTCTGTACCTGCCAGCGTTTCCCTTAGGAGCTTGGCCTGCCAGACCCGGTTCCGACCGGAGCGAAGGGCTATTCTGGGCGTTTTTAGGCGGGTGCTGCTATGCTGATTCGGGTTCGGGAACTGGAACTCCGAAATTTAGAGTTCGACGAGAACTATCAGCCCGGCGACATCGAGTTTCTTCCCGACGTCCGGCAGGTTGGCCCTCTGCACAGTGCCGGCCGCGCCGAGCTGATCGTGGAACATCGCGGCCATCACCAAAACGTCGAAGACATACGTTTGGTGGGCAAGGTGGAGGCGCATCTGGAGTTCAGTTGCGCGCGCTGCCTGGAGCCCGTTGGCGAGGACGTGAACCGGGCTTTTGATCTGATCTACCGGCCTTTAGGGGTAGATCGCCGCGCCGATGAGGTGGCGATTACCGAGGCGGAGACCGAGATCGGGTATTATCAAGGCGAAGGCCTTTTGTTGGAAGATGCACTGCGCGAGCAGGTGCTGCTGGCCGCGCCGGTCCGGGCCCTGTGCCGTGAAGATTGCAGGGGACTATGCCCGCATTGCGGCACTAATTTGAACGTCGAGCAATGTCATTGTGAGCAACATGTTAGCGATCCCCGCTGGGAAGCGCTGAACGAAATCAAAAAGAAGCTGCAAAGCTAAAGTTCTGGTCGCGCGGCAAGGCCGGGCGGTCGTGTAACGAGGTTCTGAATGCCTAATCCAAAACGACGTCATTCGCAGGCGCGCACTTCCAAGCGCCGCTCCCACGATCATCTGACGGCGCAGTCTTTGTCTGAGTGCCCCAACTGCCACGAGCGCAAATTGCCGCATCGTGCCTGCCCAAAATGCGGTTACTATAAGGGCCGCGAAGTCATCGCCATGGAAGAAGAGACCAAATAGCGCAGTGCGGTGGCTCGTTTTTTCCCGCGAACTTCGAGCGGGAGCTACACCAGCGCATCTCGCAATTTGAAGCTGGACTGCTTCCCCGGTTTGACGGTTACAAACTGACAGGCAAACATGCCAACTACCATCGCTCTTGACGCCATGGGCTCGGACCGCGCGCCCAAACCAGAAGTGGAAGGCGCCATTCTTGCCGCACGTCATTATGACGTGGAAGTTCTGCTGGTGGGAAAAGAGGACGTGGTCCGCGCTGAGCTTGACCTGCACCGCTTCTGGCGCAGGCTATCCATCCGCGTCGTCAACGCTGATGAAGTCATAGGCATGCACGAGAAGGCGGCGCAGGCGGTACGCACCAAGCGCGACTCATCGCTACGCGTCGGGCTGCGACTGGTACGCGATGGCAAGGCAGCGGGATTTGTCACGGCAGGCAACACCGGCGCGGCGATGGCGACCGCTAAGATGGTCCTCGGCGCGATCCCCGGTGTGGACCGTCCCGCGCTGGCGGCGGTATTTCCCACGGCGCAAGGCACCGCTACCATCCTCATCGACGTGGGCGCCAATGTCGATTCCAAGCCGCAAAATCTGCAGCAGTTCGCCATCATGGGCGACATTTATTTCCGCAGTATTTTTGGCGGGAGGTTCCCCAGCGCTGAGAATCCGCGCGTAGGTTTACTTTCCATTGGCGAGGAAGAGAGCAAGGGCAACGAACTTACCCGCGAAGCCTACAAGCTGCTTAGAGAACTGCCCATGAATTTCGTGGGTAATGTCGAAGGTCGCGATCTGTACAACGGGAAAGCCGATGTTCTGGTGTGCGACGGCTTTGTCGGCAATGTGGCGCTGAAGATCTCCGAAGGCATGGTGGAAACGGTACGCTTCCTGTTGAAGCAGTCGCTGCAGGCTACCATCAGCAGCCAGGTCGGCTTTCTCTTGTCGCGCAGGGCGTTCGCCGATTTTAAGAAGCGCCTTGACTACTCCGAGTACGGCGGCGCGCCCCTGCTGGGGCTGAAGGGCGTGTGCATCGTCAGCCACGGATCGTCGAACTCGAACGCTATCAAGAACGCGATACGAGTGGCTATGGAGTTCGCCAATAGCCAGCTTAATTGCGTGATTCAGGAGCGCATTGCGGCCGCCAGCAAGGGTCTGAACAATCATGCCGCTGACGCGGCCGAAGCGGGACAGGTCGGCAGCGGATTGCTGTAACGCGACAGTTCTGCCATCTCACATTAGCTGTAAGATTCTGCGAGGCTCGATGAGTTTGCACTCTTCTCCCATCGCATTTCTCTTTCCCGGACAAGGTTCGCAAGTGGTTGGCATGGGCAAGGAGCTTGCCGCTCTGTATCCCGTGGCAAAAGAAACGTTCGACGAAGCCGACGACGCTCTCGGCTACAAGCTTTCGCAACTGTGCTTCGAAGGCCCCGAAGATCAATTGAAGATGACGGAAATCACGCAGCCGGCGATCCTGACGGTATCGGTTGCGGTCTGGCGCGTGCTTCAGTCTAAGGCCATCACTCCTAACTACGTCGCGGGGCACAGCCTGGGCGAATATTCGGCACACGTCGCCTGCCGGAACTCTATCGTTTACCGACGCGGTACGCACCGTTCGCAATCGCGGTAAGTATATGCAAGAAGCTGTGCCAGTCGGCGTCGGCGGCATGGCAGCCATCCTGGCCTTGGCTAGCGAGAAAGTGCAGCAGGTATGCGAAGAGGCCGCGCAGGGCGAGGTGTGCCAGGCAGCAAACCTGAACTCACCGGAACAGACGGTCATATCCGGGAACAAAGCGGCGGTCGAACGCGCCGCCGAAATGGCGAAGCAACGCGGTGCCAAGCGCGCCATCATGCTTCCCGTCAGCGCGCCGTTCCATTGCTCGCTGATGCAGTCCGCGCAGGACAGGCTCGCCGAGGACCTGCACGCACTGACGTTTCATGCGCCGGCAGTGCCTTTGATGTGCAACATCGATGCGACCCTGGTAACAACTGCCGAGCAGGCGCGCGACGCACTAATACGACAGGTGACCGGCGCAGTGCAGTGGGACAAGTCCATGAGAGCACTCGCAGCGATTGGCGTGCAGAATTTTGTGGAGGTTGGCCCCGGCAAGGTCCTATGCGGACTCCTGCGCCAGATTGACCGCTCCCGCACCTGCGTCAACGTGGAAGACGAAGCTTCGTTGCAGAAGACGGTAAACCACTTAGGAACTGCCTCGCCCAAGCCGGATTAGATTTATTCTACTTCGCTGGTTCGTCCTGGTGTGGCGGATGTAGCTCCAGCGTCCACTCAACCACAGTTCGTTTGAAGGCGTCGCGGCCAACCCGAACCTGCATCTGGCCGCAGTTATCGCAGGTCGAACGAAAGGCATGACGGTCCATTTCATCCTCACTAGGGCTGTGGTCGAATCGCTCCACGATGACGCAGGGGTAATTACACGCCTGGCACGGGATGTACGCGGCTACGATAAATGGACTCTGTGATGCGGACATGGCCGGTATTTTTCCAGAAAACAGAATAGCACTCACGCGCCTGCCCGGCAGAGGAGCCAGGAATCCGACGACCGAAGCAATCGCGGATGAAGCGGTTCTGGTGAGTTCGAGTGATGGCCATGGGTTCAATCTGGCCGAGTGCTTGTGACGCACGTCATATCTGTCCCATGGGAAGAAATGATACGAATACTTGTTTGGCCTTCGACCGGGAATTTGCCCGATGAGCACTGGGCGCAGGCCCGTCCGAGTTGATTTCGCCTGGTGGGATTTTGCGGAGGAGTACCGAATGCGTGAAGCGGTGCTTAAGTTGTGGCCTGAGATTGAGTGGATTCAATCTCCCGAGCTGCGTGAGCAAGTCACGAAGACCTGGGAGCGCGCACTCGAACTCAGTCCGCTGAGCCCTGACGACCTCAATCGCATCCCGTTCACCCTGTTGGTGCCCAACTGCCCGATAACGTTTATGGAGCACAAGCGCTGCGTGGTGCACATTGCGCGCAAGGCGGCCGAGAGTATGCGGGAATTTATGGGGCGCGCGCTACCGATCGATTTGGATACTGTCATCGCGGGCGCGATTCTCGCCGATGTCGGCAAGTTGCTGGAGTACGAGCACGTGGACGGCAAGACCCGCCAAAGTAAGCGCGGCGAGTTGGTGCGTCATCCGTTTACCGGAGTGGCCCTGGCGATGGAATGCGGAGTGCCCGATGCGGTGTGCCACATCATTGCGGCGCACGCTGCGGAGGGCGACCTGGTGAAGCGCACCACCGAAGCGTACATCGTGCACCACGCTGATTTCATGGCCTATTTGCCGTTCAAGAACCTGGCGAAATAGAAGGAGAACATTCTCATGTCAACCACAACTGCGCCAGCGCCGAGCAAAGCCGCAGCCCAGCCGACGGTCACCGCAACCATGTCGCAATGGGCTGCCGGATTGAAGTTCGAGCAGCTTTCCAAGGATGCGGTGTATCAGGCGAAGCGTTTCCTGCTCGACAGTATTGGTTGTGCGCTTGGTGGCTACCAGCAGCACGATGTCGTTATCGCACTGGAAGTGCTGGACGAGGTTGCCGGCGCCGGAAAAGCGACCGTGATCGGTAGTGGCCGGCGGATGGACGTAGTCTCAGCATCGCTGGCCAATGCCCTGATGATTCGCTGCATGGACTACAACGACATTTACTGGAAGCAGGACCCCTCACATCCGTCGGACATTTTTCCCGCTGCAATGGCTTGTTGTGAGCGCGCGGGCAGCGATGGGCGCGAGCTGATCGTCGGCCTGGTGCTGGGCCACGAGTTCGAGATGCGGTTGTGCGAGGCGGCATTCCCCGGTATTCGCGAGCGCGGCTGGCATCACGCCACGCTGACCGCTTTCGTCTCGCCGATCGTGGCTGCGCGCATGTTGCACCTCAGTCCCGACCAGATTCAACACGCTATCGGCATCAGCGCCAGTGCCCGCGCCACGCTGGGCGCAGTCACTGCCGGCAAACTGACCATGATGAAGAACACTGTTGACCCCATGGCTACACAGAGCGGAGTGCTGGCAGCCCTGTTGGCGGAAAAGGGATATACGGGACCAGAGCACGTGATCGACGGCAAAGAAGGGCTGGTGCACTGTTTCGGTCCAGAATGGAAGCTGAACATCCTGACTGACGGGTTGGGCGATTCGTGGCGTATCACACAATGTGGGATGAAGGCATTTCCCACTGAGGCGCTCACGCACACGCCCATCTCCGCGGTGCTGGCCCTGGTAAAAGACAACGACCTGAAGCCCAACGACATCGCCAGGGTACACATTCGCACTACCGCACGCGGCGCCGACATTCTCAGCGATCCTAGCAAGTACGATCCGCATACCAAAGAGACCGCCGATCACTCGCTGCCGTATGTCATCGCAGCTGCTATCGCCGAACGCCAAGTCACACCGTTGCAGTTCACCCAGGCCAAGATTATGGATCCGCTCATCCGAGCGCAGCTCAGCAAGATCGCCGTCGCGGCCGATCCAGAGATCGAGAAGGTCTTTCCGGCACTGCAACGTGTGATTGTTCGGATCCATACCATCGACGGTCGCGAATACACCACGCAGCTTGACTATCCGAAGGGCGACCCGCGAAATCCGCTGACCGACAAGGAAGTGGAAGAGAAGTTTGAAGCGCTGGCGGAGCCGGTGATGTCGCGCGAGGCCCGCCGCCGCGCCATCGACGCTATTTGGAACCTGGAGAAGCAGGCCAGCGTGACTGAGTTGATGAGGCTGTTCAAAGCCGACCGGAGCTTTGCGGAGGGAGGCCACTGAGATGGGACAGACCATCGTCGAAAAAATCGCGCAAGCTCACATGGCAGAGGGACCGAGTCGCCCACTGCGTGCCGGTGACTTCCTCTCCATCCGGCCTTATCACGTGATGACACACGACAATACCTCGGCGGTGATGAAGAAATTCAAGTCCATCGGCGCCGAGAAGGTGCACGATCCGTCGCAGCCGGTCATCACCGTCGATCACGATATTCAGAACCGGGAAGAGTCGAACCTGGCGAAATACCGCAGCATGGAGGCTTTTGCGGGAGACCAGGGCATCGACTTCTATCCGCCGGGCACCGGAATCGGTCATCAGATCATGGTCGAAAAGGGATACGTGCTGCCCGGGACATTCGTCGTCGCCTCCGATTCGCACTCGAATATGTATGGTGCATTAGGTGCGATCGGGACGCCGGTGGTGCGTACTGACGCGGCCGCGATCTGGGCGACGGGTGAGTTCTGGTGGCAGATCCCGCGCACCGTGCAGGTTGTCCTCGAAGGCAAGCTCGCACCGGATGCGACCGGCAAAGACGTGATCGTGACCTTGTGCGGACTCTACAACCAGGAAGAAGTGCTCAACGCTGCCGTCGAGTTCAACGGCCCCGGTGTAGCGTCGCTTAGCATGGATGCGCGCTTGAGCATCGCCAACATGTCCACCGAGTGGGGAACGCTAGTCGGCTGGTTCCCGGTGGATGAGGTCACGTTGCAATACCTCGAAACGCGCAATCTGGAGTTGCGGTCACACGGGATCGCGCGCATTCCCGCGGAAGAGTTGGCAGAGTGGCGCGCAAATCCTCCGGGCCCGGACAAAGACGCGGCGTACGCTGGACGGATCACATTGAATCTTGCAGAGGTCACGCCTCACGTCTCTGGTCCGGACACGGTGCAGGTGATGCAGTCGGTCGCCGAGATCGCGAAGAAAAAGGTAGCCATCCAGAAGGCATACCTGGTGTCGTGCGTAAACTCGCGACTGGAAGATCTAGAGGCCGCCGCCAAGGTACTGCAAGGCAAGAAAGTCGCTGCGGGGGTGCAGTTCTATCTTGCTGCGGCGAGCCGTTCAGTGCAGGACGAGGCTGAAAAACGCGGCGTATGGCAGACGCTGCTCGATGCGGGCGCGCATCCGCTGCCGTCGGGATGCGGCCCGTGCATCGGCCTGGGCACAGGGTTGCTCGAAGCTGGAGAGGTCGGCATCTCGGCGACCAATCGCAATTTCAAAGGGCGAATGGGTTCACGCGACGCGCAGTGCTATTTGGGCAGTCCCGAAGTTGTGGCGGCTTCGGCCGTCGCTGGCTACATTTGTGGGCCAGCCGAGGCCGAGTATCGCGAACTCACGAGGCGTTTTGACGAACTGGCTTCGAGTTCGGCTCCCGCTGAGAAGGTCGAAATCCTGCCCGGATTTCCGCAATGCGTGCACGGCAGACTGATCTTTCTGCCGCAAGATAACCTAAACACCGACGGCATCTACGGCAAAGACTACACCTATCGCGAGGACATGACGCCGGAGATGATGGCGCGCGTGGTGATGGAGAATTACGATCCGCAGTTTGGCGCGCGTACGCGAGAAGGAGATGTGATTGTTGGCGGCTTCAACTTTGGCACCGGTTCCAGTCGTGAGCAGGCGGTGACCGCGCTCAAATGCAAGGGCATTCCTCTGGTGATTGCCGGCAGCTTCTCGCAGACGTATCTGCGCAACGCATTTAATAACGGCTTTTTGTGCATCGAGACCCCAGAGCTGGTGAACCGGTTGCGCAGCAAGTTTGCGGACGCGGTCGGCCGCAGGGAGAAGACGATCATTCCAGGAGACGAAGTCGAGGTTGATTTCGCCACGAGCACAATACGCTACGCAGGCGAGGAGTTCCCGTTCCCGGCGTTGGGCAGCGTGCCGCAATCGCTGGTGATCGCGGGCGGAGTGGAAAATCTGGTGAGCCGGAAGCTGGGGCTGAAGGTTGGATTTGCAGCGGTGTAGAAGTTAGTCCCACAATGTGGTACATAGCGTACCAGACTGCGTAGGGCATTGATAGGGGTCCTTCGACTCCGGCGGCCAAAGGCGGGCCGCCTCCGCTCAGGATGACAGAATTTGCATGATGGAAGCGCGCTGAGAGTTACGTACAGTCGATAAAGGAGTCCGCATTCATGGCAAAACATAAAGTCGTATCCATGCCGGGCGATGGCATTGGCAATCAGGTCCTGCCCGAAGCGATTCGGGTACTCGAGGCAGTCGGTTTTGAGGCAGAGTACGTGCACGCCGACATCGGCTGGGAATGCTGGATCAAGGAAGGCAACGCCCTCCCCGAGCGCACCATTGAGTTGCTGCGCCAGCACAAGGTCGGGCTGTTCGGCGCCATAACGTCGAAGCCGAAGAAGGAAGCCGAAGCCGAACTGACCCCCGCATTGCGTGGCAAAGGTCGCCAGTATTTCAGCCCTATCGTTTCCATGCGGCAGATCTTCAACCTCGACGTGTGCATGCGGCCATGCCTGTCGTTCCCCGGCAATCCCCTGAACTTCATCCGCAAGAAACCGGCTGGCAGCTTCGAGGAGCCGAAGGTCGATGTGGTCGTCTTCCGTCAGAACACAGAGGGGCTGTACGCGGGCGTCGAGTGGACGAATCCTCCGCAACCGGTACGTGACGCATTGCGCACTCATCCAAAGTTTAAGCCGTTCGACAAGGTCGCTGGCGAGGATCTCGCAATCTCGGTGCGCATCATCACGCGCCCGGCGGCGCGACGAATTTGCGAAGCTGCGTTCCAGCACGCCCGCAAGCACGGCTATAAGTCGGTGACCATCTGCGAGAAGCCTAACGTGCTGCGCGAAACTTCGGGCATGATGGAAGAGGTCGCCAGGGAAGTGCAGCAGCAGTACAGCGATATTGCGCTCTGGTCAACCAACATCGACGCGCAGACTATGTGGCTCACCAAGAACCCCGAAGAGTATGGTGTGATCGTGGCCAGCAACTTGTTCGGCGATGTCATCAGCGACGCGTTCGCGGGACTGGTTGGTGGGCTCGGTTTTGCGGCCTCTGGCAACATCGGTGAGCAGGTTGCAGTGTTTGAGCCCACCCATGGCTCGGCTCCCAAGTATGCGGAGTTGAATCCGGCAATCGTCAATCCAATTGCCATGATTCTTTCGGCGGCGATGATGCTCGATCATCTCGGCGAGAACGACAAGGCGCGCACCATTCGCGATGCCATCGCGGCGGTCGTGGCCGAAGGAAAAGTGCGCACTTACGACATGATGCGCATTTCCGGCGGTGCGAAATCGCTGGCGCAGGGGGCGGCATCGACGACACAGATGACGGATGCCATCCTCGCGAAGCTTGAGGTGACGGTGGAGAAGGCATATGCCGGCAGTGGCAGAAACTAAATTGCGACGAGGCGAGGCCGGACGTGCAGGCGCCGACGTGCGCTCCGACTTGCACGTTAGCTTCGAAGAGCGCACCAGCGGCGGCATTAAGATCAGCCTGCGCTCGCGGGTCGAGTTGTATTACGGTGAGGTCATCCGGCAGCAGGGGGGTGATGTACTGCGCGCCCTTGGTGTCGAGCACGCCTTGATCGAGATTGTGGACGAAGGCGCGCTACCGTTCGTGATAGCCGCGCGCATCGAAACGGCGGTGCACCGAGCCGGATTCGCGCCGGGCAAGCGAGCGCTACCAGATGCGGTGACACTCGCGTCGCCGTCGCAGCGTGATCGCCTGCGGCGCTCGCGACTCTACCTTCCCGGTAATGAGCCCAAGTACTTTGTCAATGCTGGACTGCATGGACCGGACGCAATCATTCTCGACCTGGAAGATTCGGTGCACTATGCCGAAAAAGATGCAGCCCGGCTGCTAGTTCGTAATGCGCTGCGAGCGGTGGAGTTCGGAGCCGCGGAACGCATGGTCCGCATCAACCAACTGCCGTTGGGATTGGCCGACCTAGAGGAGATTGTTCCGCAAGCGCCCGACCTCATTCTGATTCCGAAAGTCGAGACCGCTGCGCAGGTAATAGAGGTGGATGCGGCGATCACTTCCATCGCAAAGCAGGAGAACGTTGCACGTCCCATTTGGCTGATGCCCATTCTCGAATCAGCGCTGGGCATCGAGAATGCTTTCGCGATTGCGACGGCGTCGGAGCGCATCGCCGCCATCACGATTGGCTTGGAGGACTACACCGCCGATCTTGGCGTGGCCAAGACTCCAGGTGGAAGCGAATCGCTCTATGCGCGCCAGCGTGTGGTGAACGCCGCCCACGCAGCACATGTACAAGCTATCGATTCGGTTTACGGCGATGTGTCTGACAATGAGGGATTGCTGCAGTGGGGCGAGCGGTCGCGTGCCATGGGATTTGAGGGCATGGGATGCGTTCATCCGGTGCAGATTGAAATCATCCATCGCGCGTTTGCGCCTGCAGCGAACGAACTGGAGAAGGCGCTCAAGATCGTCGCGGCGTATGACGACGCGCAAGCTCGCGGTCTTGGCGTCGTGAGTCTCGGATCGAAGATGATTGACGCGCCGGTGGTGCAGCGCGCAGTGAAGCTGGTTGCACGGGCGAGGAAGATGGGCATCATTGCCGACGAACCGGCCACAGGAGAACCTTCATGAGTGCGGGCGTAGCAACGGGCCTGGTTACGAATGCTGCGGGCCGCCGCGTGCCAACCGAGGTCAACGGCCGCGGAGCGGTGCCATATAAAGGGGTCGATCAGCATTGTCCTACCGGGAACAAAGTCGGGCCGCCGATTCGCAGCAGTAGCGACTATCCCGCAAACGGCGATAAGCGCGTGCCAGATTTAGAGACCGCGCTGCGCCTCAGCGGACTCCGCGATGGCATGACCATCAGCAGTCATCACCACCTGCGCAATGGAGACCGTGTCGCGCTAACCGCGTTGCAGACCGCCGCACGCATGGGCGCCAAGGACCTGGTATGGCTCCCCAGTGCGTCGTTTCCGTGCCACGAGCCCGTGATCGACCTGATGAAATCGGGCGCGGTGCATCACATTGAAGGCAGCATGAATGGCCCGCTCGGCGATTACTGCTCGCACGGACACATGCGCGGCCTCGGAGTGTTGCGCTCGCACGGTGGACGCTGGCAGGCGGTGCAGGACGGCGAAGTTCACATTGACATCGCCGTAATCGCGGCGCCCACGGCGGACTTCTTCGGCAACGCAGATGGCTCGCACGGACGGTCGGCATGTGGTTCGCTGGGATTTGCGCTGGCCGATTCCGTCTATGCTGATCGTGTCATCGTCGTGACCGACAATCTTGTTCCTTTTCCCTGCGTTCCCTGGCAGATCCAGGGCAACAACGTTGACTACGTGGTTGAGGTTGACTCCATCGGCGATCCCTCGAAGATCGTCAGCGGTACTACGCAGATCACCCGCAGTCCCGATCGTCTGCGAATTTCGGAGCTGGTAGCGCGCTTTCTCCGCGACAGCGGAATCATGCGCGACGGCTTCTCCTTTCAGGCTGGGGCGGGCGGCATCGCGCTGGCCTTCGTGGATTACCTCGCCCGCATGATGAAGCAAGCCAACGTAAAGGCCAGCTTCGTGCGTGGAGGTTCAACCAAATACCTGGTCGATCTGCTCAATGAAGGTCTCATCGGCTACATCCTCGACGGGCAGACGTTCGACCTGGATGCGGTGCATTCGATCGCGAGCAATCCCCGTCACGTGGCCACCAGTCCATTCACGTCGTACAACTTTCACGGCAAGGGTAACTTCGCTTCCATGGTTGACGCCGCAGTGCTCGGTGCAACCGAGGTTGATATCAACTTCAATGCCAATGTTGTGACCCACTCCGACGGCCGCCTGCTGCATGGAATTGGTGGCTGGCAGAATTGCCTGTTCGCGGGATGCACGATTCTCGCAGTCCCGTCGTTCCGTGATCGCATTCCGGTGATCGTTGACGAGGTAACCACGCTTACCGGCCCCGGTGAGCTGATCGATGTAGTCGTCACCGAACGCGGCATCGCCATCAATCCACGGCGGCAAGATTTACTCGACGCGGTGAAGGGCAAGGGTCTGCCGATTCGCCCCATCGAAGAGCTGCAAGCCGAAGTGGAGAAGATCTGCGGCGGGAAGCCTGCCAAGCCTCGGTTGCTTGACCGGCCCGTAGCCGTGGTGAAATGGGTGGATGGAACTGTGCTCGACACCGTATGGCAAGTCGTGGATGACAACCCC
Organism: uncultured Acidobacteriaceae bacterium; assembly: GCA_963709045.1. Classification (GTDB taxonomy): domain Bacteria; phylum Acidobacteriota; class Terriglobia; order Terriglobales; family Acidobacteriaceae; genus Bog-257. The sequence continues at coordinate 1,204,054 of CAVPUX010000002.1, forward strand.
TACGCGCCGAAGGTAAGTGGCGCGGAATAATCCGACATAAAGCAGAGATCCATCAGAGGTATCGCAAAGCCAATCCACTCTCTGTCCTACGCTTTAGCCTTCCTTGCGCGTGTTCAATCCTGAAATTAATTCCGTCTCTATCATCGCGAGCAGTCTCCGATTTCGAGACAACACCGACCGCCGTGTGCGCCATCACACCACAAAACCAAATTTGGAGGCCCCAATGGCGCTATTTTCGATGAAGCTCGAAAACTTGCAACAGCTTTTTCTTAAAGAACTCCGCGATCTTTACGACGCGGAAAAACAGATCACCGACGCTTTGCCCAAGATGATCGACGCAGCCAAATTATCGGGAACTCAAGAACGCCCTGCAACAGCACCTCGACGTTACCAAACAGCAAATTTCACGCTTGGATCGAGTTTTCCAAATGTTGAATGAGAAGCCCTCCGGAGAAACCTGCAAAGGCATGAAGGGTGTCATCAAGGAGGGCGACGAAATCGTGTCGCAGGGTGGGGACCCCAGTACGGTTGACGCCGGGATCATCAGCGCAGCCCAACGGGTGGAGCACTACGAAATGGCTGGCTATGGTACGGTTCGGACCTATGCCGAGTTGCTGGGCAAGCGGGAGATCGCTCAACTTTTGCAACAAACCCTGAACGAAGAGAAGGAAGCGGACGAGACCCTTAGCAATATCGCCCGCAATGTCAATCTCGAAGCGAAGGCAGCTTAATTCTCCAACTCTTGGTGCGTTTCGCGCTCGCGATTGTCTGTAATGGCTGGCGTGAAACGCATCTCTTACACTTCTACTCTCCGCGCCTGCACACTTCTCACGAAGAACATCGCCGCGATATCAATTCGCGGGGACGAGTCGTGCCTTCGGCCAGGCAGCGTCTTTAGTGCGCGGCTGATGCGGTCCGCAGGTGGTGCTCCTTACGAACTCGGGAGGATGGTCGTCGTCCCTCTTGAAAATATAAGCGCGAATCTTGTAGCAGATCCCATCGTTGTCAGTGGCAAGCGCGATGTCGTTGCGCGACTCAGGTACCAGCGACGGCGTGGTCGCCAACGGCATGGCGAGGACCGCCATATTCGAGGCCGGGATGGATTTATCAACGGTGGCCGGCGGCTGGATGGCGTGGCCGAGGGCAGCGGCTAACAGAAAGAAGCACAGCGTAAAACGAGCCATGGGGAAGCCCTCCCTTGCGCGCATCATAGCACTGTTTCGGACTGCCGAATCAGCGATTGTGACGAAGGGCAGGCACCTCGCATACGACCAAAGCGGCACCACCTATACGGCTTCAGGGGGATGTCTAAGTTTTGCCGGGAATGGCACTATGCATCCAGCAGTGGAAACCCTGCCGCCAACATAAGAAACCGTACCGGCGGCGAAGCGATGCAGGTCTCATTCTCCTCCTTACCCCACATACCTGCACCGGGGTTTTTTGAGCAAACGCAGGCTGACCCAGCGGATAGCACTCCGCTGGGTCTTGATGTCAGGGCGGAAATTTGTGGAGGACGATTCCTGGGGAGAGCGATTCTTCGAGAGCACTCTCTTCCAATTTATTGGCCGAGTTGGTTTCTTGCCCGCTATCCACAAGGCTTCTTCCACGCGTATAAACTGGATGCTTCCTCTATGACCCACCTGAACAAACTACCCACCTTACTTCCTTGAATCCGTAACTATGTTCTAATACTATCGCGGGACTGAGCCACCTTCTCTGATGGCCAACGGAGGAAGCTGATGGACGAACGCGATCTGTATGACGAACGGCAAGAGACGAGAAAAGCGACTTTGAATTGTCCCCATTGTCATCAGTCCGCCGAATACGAACTGGGATGGTTCGTTCGTACCAAGAAGCGCCAACTACCTCCGCGTGCGGACGAGCGTGACCGCGCGAAATTTGCCAAGGCGCGTTCCTACATGGTCCGCCGCGACGATCTCGTCGCTTGCAAGAATATTCGGTGTCGCAAACGCTTTGAGGTCTCAGGCGTACAGTCGGTGGCCTTTCTGGATGAGCAGGTGAAACCAGAGACCCGGCACTGATTCGGTCGCCACCGGCCGAATCCCTGAAAATCTTTCGTCCCCGGTGCCGCCTTCTATAATCCTATTTCGACGAAATGAACTGGAACGCCCAACGCGCCGGTCCTTTGCCACCGCCGCACGATAAATATACCGCGCGCGTCGAACCTATCATGGTCAGAGTCGAGAAGTTTTGGCAGCGGATCAGCGATGGCATGAAGCTCAATGAGCTTTGGAAGCAGTTCGAGGCCGAGGCTCGTTTCAGTTATCGGCTTTACTCCCAGGACATCGATCGCAGTCGTACGGCCGGTGTGCCCAAGGGCAAGCACTTCTTCAATCTCGCGCGGCAATTCTTCTGGGCGATGATGGAGAAGCTAACCCCTGCGCGCCGCGTTCTGCTGCTGGTTGCTCTGGTGCTGGTTCTCTTTCCCAGCAGCCAAACCAATTTCGATAACCATTTTTGGGGCGGCCTGCTGATGTTTGCAATCTTGCTGCTGGAAGTTGCTGACCGAGTAGTCATGAAGCGCGATCTCCAGATCGCGAAAGAAATCCAGGCGTGGCTGCTTCCGGCAAGTCCTCCCGCCGTGGCTGGCCTCGAGATCGCATTTGCTACCCGTCCGGCCAATACCGTGGCTGGCGACTACTACGATGTCTTCCCCCGCCCGAGTTCAAGTTCATCGGGTAACACATTTCTGATTGCGGTGGCTGACGTCGCTGGCAAAAGCATTCCGGCCGCCATGCTGATGGCGACATTTCAAGCCAGCCTGAAAACTCTTAGCACAACGCCCGGCTCGCTGGTCGAACTGGTGGGCCGCATGAACACCTATGCCTGCAGCAACAGTCAGAACGGCCGCCGCTTTACCACTGCGTTTGTCGCCGAGTATGATCCCGCCTCCCGCACGTTGACCTATATCAACGCCGGCCATAACGATCCGATACTTGCGCCGCCAATCCGGCAACATTGAACGTCTGCAAATTGGAGGCGTGCCGCTCGGCATTCTGGAGGATGCTCCGTACCAGTCAGGCTCGGTAACTCTGCAAAGCGGCGACTGGCTCGTTATCTTTACGGACGGCGTGGTGGAAGCCGAGAATCAGCGGCAAGAAGAATATGGTGAGCCTCGCCTGTTTGCGGTGCTGCAAGCTGGAGTCGCCTACCCGCCGGCGACGTTGCTGAATTACATCATGGGCGATCTCGACCGCTTCGTCGCCAACGCTCCGCAACACGATGATGTTACTCTCATGCTGCTGCGAGCGTCGTAAGCTCTTTCGTGGACGCACTACTCCACCGCTTTGGAAAACAGAGCACCGACACCCGCAATGTTAGGGAGCAGCTCTGCAGGAAAGTTGTGACGCTGCTGTAAGTACGAGGGATCGTTGTAGGTGAGCCAAACCTTGCCGTCAGCGTCCTGCCAGAACAATGCTTTCAGAGGCAGGTCGATCGCAAGACTGGGAGCAGCCTGCATCAAGGGTGTTCCCCCCTTCGGACTGCCGAAGATCAGCAACTTCGTCGCTCGCATGGTGAGCCCAGCCTTGGCGGCCTCGCCGCTGTGATCGATGCGCGCGAAGATGGTGATGGCACGCTCCGTCAGGAGCGCCTCCAGTCGCTGCATGGTCTCTTCAACGGTATGCTGACTCGGCAGGTGGATAAGCCCGTTCTGTGCGTTTGTGCTCATACTTACTCTCACTCTTTCGTTGCGCCTACTTGCAGCGCGGCGGAAACATTATGAAGGCCGTAATCGGAGTCGGCAACTTCGCTTGAACGATGTTCTGCCGTGCAAGAATGGAATGGATGCCATCGAGCCGCTGGGACGTTGTGATCTTCGACTACGGGCGGGTACTGAGCCTTGCGCCCTCGGATGCCGAACTGCAGGAATTTGCCGCGCTGGTTGGCGTGACCGAGCCACCCTTCTTCGAAATCTACTCCGCCACTCGCCACAATTACGACTGCGGCCGTGCGGACTTCAGGGGGCACTGGCAGGCCTTTGCCGACGCTGCCGGCGTGAAGCTTCGGCCCGCGCAAGTCGAGCGCATCGCCGGGATGGAAACCCTGATGTGGCTGCGCGTCAATCCCCAGACGCTCGCCCTGGTGCGCGAGATCAAGACGCACGGAGTTCGCACCGCAATCCTTTCCAACATTCCTCACGACCTGCTGGCTGAAGTACGCAAGTTCGATTGGCTCGACGAATTCGACGTGAAGACCTGGTCGTGCGAACTCGGTATCGTTAAGCCCGATCCGGCCATCTACCACACGTGTCTGGAGGCACTGCGCTGCGAGGCGCGCCGGGCGCTCTTCTTCGACGACCGTCCCAACAACGTCGAAGCCGCGCGCAACCTCGGCATGGAGGCGCACATCTTCGAGTCCGTGGAGCAGGCCACTGCGATTGTGCACGCGGGAGTGAATGCCGATCGTCAGTAATCGGTTGGCCGTTGGCAGTAGTCGCTATTCAGCTATCCGCACTCAGCCAGAAACTGCCCTGCGAATGCACAGTCAAATATCCGTCTGACTCAATGTCGATCGCAGCGATTTTCTCCAACCGCGAACACCCATGCTGCATAATCGTGCCAAGGAGAGTTCACGAATGTTCCCATCTCGGCGCCTAACCGGTATCGCTGTGGCCGTGCTGCTGCTGTCCCTTTCCCTAAGCGCGCAAGTTGCTCCCCGCTTTGAAATAACGGTTCCGGCAGATGTCCATGCGCAGCCAGTCACCGGCCGAGTGTATGTAATCATCAGCCGCTCTGGTGACACGGATTTACGTGATCAGGTCGGCTCTTGGCAAGAAGAAACCCCGTTCTTCGGCGTCGATGTATCTGCGCTTCCGGCGGGGAACGCAGCCGTCATAAGCAACGGTACCTTGGGCTATCCGCTGCGCAGCCTGAAGGACATACCCGCCGGCGACTACTACGTTCAGGCGCTGGTAAATGTCTATACCGAATTCCACCGCTCCGATGGCCACCTCATCTGGGCCCACATGGACCAGTGGGAGGGCCAGCGCCTTACCATGTCGCCCGGCAACATATACAGCGATGTGCAGAAGGTTCACCTCGACCCAACCGCGGGATACGCTGTGAAATTAGACGCCCGCCACATCATTCCACCAGTTGAACCACCACCTGACACCAAATGGGTCAAGCACATTAAGTTGCAGAGCAAGTTGCTCACTCAGTTCTGGGGACGGCCGATGTATATCGGCGCGATCGTGCTGTTGCCGGAAGGCTATGATGAGCACCCGACGGTGTCTTATCCGGTCATCTACGAGCAGGGACACTTCGGTCTGGAGCCACCTCTGTTCATGCAAATGGAGGCGCCCACGACCGCGTCGAAACGGGGACAATTCCGCTATGCAGCCTTCACAGCGTGGAGCGGCGGAGGTTTTCCCCGCATGATCGGAGTGACCTTCCAGCATCCTACGCCCTACTTCGACGACTCCTACGCCGTGAATTCTGCGAACAACGGACCCTACGGCGACGCTATCATGCAAGAGCTGATTCCGTATTTGGAGGAGCACTTCCGTATCATTCGTCAGCCTTGGGCCCGCGCGCTCATGGGCGGCTCCACGGGCGGTTGGGAGTCATTGGCGCTTCAGCTTTACCATCCCGATTTCTTCGGCGGCACCTGGACAGGCTTCCCCGATCCCATCGACTTCCGCCACTACCAGCTCGTGAACATCTACAAAGATCCGAATGCATTTGAAGTCCCGGGATATGAATGGGTCGCGCGCGAGCGTCCACTGATGCGGACCGTGGAAGGACAAGTGGTGGAGACGACGCGCCAGATGAGTCAATTGGAGGAGGTGCTGGGCTCGCATGGACGTTCCTGCCAACAGCTCGAAGCTTGGGAGGCAGTGTACGGCCCGGTGGGGAACGACGGCTATCCGCAGCCGCTGTGGGATAAGCAGACTGGCAAGATTGATCGACACGTCGCTGACTACATGCTTGCTCACGGTTATGACCTGCGAGCCTACGCGGAGAAAAACTGGGCAACGATCGGCCCGCAGCTAACTGACAAAATCTTTATCTGGGTTGGCGATATGGACAACTTCTATCTCAACCTGGCAGTGTACGACATGGAGGACTTCCTAAAACAGCATCCAGAGGCGCACGCCCGCTTTGAATATGGCCGGCCGGAAGAGGGCCACGGTTGGTTTCCCTGGGAGCCGGGAGACTTCCTGCGGCAGATTGGTACACAGTTGGCGACGCACGCGCCCGCCGGTGCGGACACTAGGAGCTGGCAGTACTGAGGCGTTCCAAATTAATATTGCAAGTTCTAGCACACGGCGCGTTCCATCAATGGACAGGGCTGTCTAATCGCAGAAGCGATGTCATTCCTGTTTGTAAGTCTGGCCACCCAAGGTTCTGGCACCGGAGGCAATGCACATGCGAAGCGCTCGTCTAGCTCAACTGATCTTCCTAGTGATTTTCTTGCTTGTGCTTCCGATCTTTGCGCAAGCCCCAACCGACAATGTGTTGACCAACGCAGACATCGTCAAGATGGTGAAAGCGGGCCTTCCCGAGAGCATCATCGTGCGTGAGATCCAGATGTCCAGAACCAATTTGGGTACCAGCCCCGCCGCGCTGATTGAACTGAAAAAGCAGGGAGCGTCGGAGAGGATTTTGGGTGCAATTCTCGACAGCCGAATGAGCACAAGCACGCCCGAGCCAGAAGCGCGGGCGACGCCGCGCGTGGTTGCGCAAGCAGCAACACCGGGACTCCATCATATGCCATCCTTCCAGGCAGACATGCGAATCAATCCAACGATAAACGGCAAACTTTCGATGAGCCATAATCAAGTAAAGCTGGAGCGAGCAGGAGTACCACTGTTCAGTTTGAAGTGGAAGGAAATTAAGAATACTAGTACTACCAAGTAGGCCGAATGCGCTCGCCGTCCATCTTTGTCGTAGGGCGATTGCATGTTTTGACTACAGTAACGAGCCTCCCTCCTCTATCCATAACCGCGGACCCAAATTGCGATAACGATCAAGCTTAATCACGGAAGATTCATAGCATTTGGCTATCCAAAACTAACTACTTAATTTTATAAGTATTAACTATGTAAATAATAGTATTCTCCCTCCGACCTGTGGTTAAATGGCAGTCTTCCGCTCAAGAGTTGGGGGTTCTGCCTAATGCCATTCAAAACTACCGCGGCCTCAGTCCCTCCAACGGAACTTTCATTTTCATTCAACTAAACATTCCTAGGTTGTGAGCTATTTCGCAACGGTCCAGCCATTGAGGCTGAGATGAAAATGGAGATTTGAAAGATATGAAACGTGACACGAAACTCTTGGATGTGTTCTTAATCGTTCTGGGTGTGCTAATTCTATGTGCTCGACCGCTCCCGGCACAGAACGGCACAACCCCCACCTTGCCCCCATCCACCACCCCCACCTTGCCCCCATCGATGACCTCGCGCCATGCCGTGGCCTTTGCCGTGACGCCCCCGCTGCGCGAGCTTGCCAAGCTGCCACAACCCCCGATCTATGGCTTCCATGTAGCTGATCCGGGTCACTGGGTTAATTTCCATCCCGGCCGTTACTCAGCTGCGGTAGTGGACCCGGTGGAACAAAGCTTACCCGGCGGTCCGACGAGCGTGTCGGTCGGCCAGAACCTGCTCGGGGTTGGGACTGGCTTCCCCGGTTACACCGTTCCCGATGCTCCCCCTGACACCAACGCTGCCGTGGGTGACACCCAGGTAGTGGAATGGGTGAACGTGTCGTTGGCCATCTTCAACAAGACCACGGGAGCGGTCCAAGCCGGTCCCCTGCAAGGCAACACACTATGGTCCAGCCTGGGCGGAGTTTGTGCCAGCAACAATGACGGCGACATCATCGCTCAGTGGGACCGCGTCGCCCATCGCTGGCTTCTAGCCCAGAATACCTTCGTCACACCGTACACCGCGTGTATTGCCATTTCCCAGACACCCGATGCGACTGGTGCTTACTATGAATACGCCTTTCCATTGGGTAGCGGCTTTCCCGACTATCCCAAGTATGGCATTTGGCCTAGCGGCTACTTCGAGACTATGAATAACTTCGGTCCCGGCGGCTCACAGTTTCTGGGGGCGGAGGTTTGCGCCTACAACAGCGCGAAGTTGCTGGTTGGCGACCACAGCGCCGAACAGATCTGCTTCCAGTTGACGAATAATGACTACAGCATACTGCCAGCTGACCACGACTCAAGCAGTAATCCACCGCCCGGCCAGGATGAGTTCTTCATCGGCAGCTATGATGTGGATAGCGACAACGACCATCTGTACGTGTACTCGATGCACCCAGTCTTTCCTACCCCAAGTCAGTCAACCTTCACCGGTAGTGGTCTGGCCAATCCCATCACGGTGCCGACTTACAGCCCCTATGATCCGAGCTGCAATGCTATAAGGGGGGCCTGCATTCCGGAGCCCGGTGGTCTGGGCGTAGCTGCACTGAGCGATCGCGTCATGTATCGCTTTGCTTATTGGGCCGATCCGGCAGCGGCTTCGGTAGTACAATCCGTCGCGGGCCAACCTCACCAGCACTGGTATGTAAACCACGTGGTTGGTGCATCTGGAGGACAGGCAGGCGTGAGATGGTATGAGTTCCGGGCCCCGTCCAGACAGGTCACAATCAGTGGGCTGACTCTCTTCCAGTCAGGTACCTATGCCCCCGATTCCAACTCCCGCTGGATGGGCTCGATGGCCCAAGACAATGTCGGCGACATCCTGGTCGGATACAGCCTCTCCAGTTCGACGGTGTATCCGTCAATAGCTGCCGCGGGCCGCGTCACAACCGATTCCCTCGGCCAATTGGAGGCTGAAGTCCCGATCTTTGCCGGTACAGGATCGCAGAGCGGTACCTCGAACCGTTGGGGCGACTACAGCAGCATGGCAATCGATGGCTCCGATGGCTGTACCTTCTGGTACACCACGGAGTATTACACCGTCCCGAATACCCAGTTCGATTGGAGCACCCGCGTGGCGTCTCTGAAGTTCAGCAACTGCCACTAATAACCGAGCTATCTTCGCGATAGATCGCGGGGAGGCAAAACCGATACTTGAGCTAACCAGTACCCCACCCAAGCTCTTCTTGGGTGGGGTCACTTTTTGGTCCTTCCTGCAATCGTGAACCGACTTGGTTTACTCGCTGACAGATTCGGCCTTCGGCGAAACGCGTTCCCTCCTGATCCCGTATTATTCTCGGTGAACATCCTGGTCAGGAGTAGCTGATGACGTCTGCAACCCCTAACCTCTCGCAGTTAGCATATCGCAAGAATTCGATGCGCTGGTATGCGACTGGCTTTGCTATGGTCGCAGTTATCGTTGCGGCGCGCTTGCTGTTGCATCTGCTGACGGCCAACCGCTACGGCATCTTTCGCGACGAACTCTACTACATCGCCTGCGCCCGCCATCTGGACTGGGGCTACGTGGACATGCCGCCGTTCATTCCAGCGGTAACGCGACTGCTGATGTCGCTATTCGGATCCTCGCTGTTCGTCATCCGTCTCATTCCCGCAATCGCGGGATGTGGCGCCATCGCTCTCACCGGATATCAGGCGTGGCAGTTCGGCGGACGGCGCTTTGCAATGGCACTGGCGGCTTTGGCGATGGCGGTTTCCCCCGTGTTCGTCATTAACGGCCACTTACTCGGTACCAACGACTTCGAGGCCCTTTTCTGGATGGGCTGTGCCTCCATCGTCATCCGCATCATCCAGACCGGCAATCAGAAACTGTGGCTGTGGTTCGGCGTGCTGGCGGGCGTCGGCTTGCAGAACAAGTATTCGATAACCGTGTTCGGACTCGGCGTCGTCCTGGGATTACTGTTCACGCCGGAACGCAAGTCCCTCGCGCACAAATGGATCTGGATCGCCGGCGCCATCGCATTTCTGATTTTCCTGCCGAACTTTCTCTGGAACCTTCATCGCGACTGGCCATTCGTGCAACTGATGCACAACATTCGCGCCAGTGGCCGCGACGTCGCGCTCAATCCGGTGCAGTTTATCCTGCAGCAGATCCTGATGGTGAATCCCTTCGCGCTCCCCCTGTGGCTGGCGGGATTGGGCTGGCTGTTCTTTGGCCGAGAAGGTAGGCGCTATCGGGTTCTAGGCTGGGCCTTCGTGGTCACCTTCGTTGTCTTCATGGTCCTGCACGGCAAGGATTACTACGTCGCGCCAGCCTATCCCATGCTGTACGCGGCCGGTGGCGTGGTCTGCGAAACATGGATTGAGCGCACGCACCGCGCCTGGCTGAAACCCGCATTTGTTTTGATACTGCTGATTCCGTTCCTGGTCTTCCTGCCCCTGCTTGCGCCCGTGATCAGCCCCGCGCAGTTTGTTGCCTTCATACGAGCCATCCACTTCACGCCGCCCGTCAGCGAGCACAGTCACGCGCGGTCGCCGCTGCCGCAGTACTATTCTGACGAGCTTGGCTGGGAAGCGATGGTAGCCGAAGTGGCGCGTATCTATCACAGCCTCCCGCCCGAGGTGCAGGCCAAGACCGCCATCAAGGCCGGCGATTATGGACAGGCGGGCGCGATTGATTATTTCGGGCCAAAGTATGGCTTGCCGCCGGCCATCTGCTTTCATCAAAACTATTGGTACTGGGGGATTCACGGCTACACCGGCGAGAGCATCATTATCGTTGACGAAGACAATCCCGAGCACCTCAAGAGCATCAGCGAGCACGCTGAATTTGCCGGCCACTTTGAGTATCCCTACGCGCTGGAGAGGTTCGACATCTGGTATGCCCGGGGTCTGAAATTAAGCCTGCACGATATTTGGGAACGTGAAAAACACTGGGATTAGTTCGAAGGCAACGGTCAGCCGTCGAACACGCGACGCAGCCGTGAAGCAGGTGGCGCCGGCAAAACGCTTTGCCCGCAAGGGCCGGATAGCGACGCCTCCGAGGCGGAGCTACGCTGTGACCATGCAAACCGAACTTCAAAATGAAAACCAGAACGAAAACCATTGGCAACAAGTGATGGCGCGCGATGCCCGGCAGGACGGACGCTTCGTTTTCGCGGTACGTACCACCGGCGTTTACTGTCGCCCATCGTGTCCGAGCCGCCGCCCGCGGCGCGACTCGGTCGAATTCTTCCCCGATCCGCACCAAGCCGAGCGCGCTGGTTACCGCGCCTGCCTGCGTTGCAAGCCGACGGAAGTTTCGGCACAGACGCAATACGTTCTTCGGGCGCGGCAGTTGCTCGACAACGCCGAAGGCGTGCTTACTCTTGCGCAACTCAGCAAGCGTGTCGGGCTCAGCCCGTTCCATCTGCAACGGCTATTCAAGCGCGCCACGGGGCTCAGCCCGCGCGAGTATCAATCCGCACGGCGCATGCAGCACGTCAAATCCGAACTGCGCAAAGGAGAAGACGTGACCACCGCACTCTATGACGCAGGCTTCAGTTCGCCCAGCCGTCTCTATGAGAAGTCCGGCCAGCAGCTCGGCATGACGCCCGGGGCTTACCGGCGCGGTGGCGCGGGCGTGACCATCACGTTCGCAATCGAGCCGACCCCGCTGGGACGAATGCTGGTTGCTGCCACTGAGCGCGGCCTGTGCGCTGTCCGCTTTAGCGAGAGTGCGACCGAGTTGGAGCGCGGTCTGCGAACCGAGTTCCACGCAGCCGATTTGCATCGTGACGATTCAGCCATGCGCCGCTACATCGAACCGCTGCTGGCCGGCATCAGCGGCGACAAAACGACCATCGACCTGCCGCTCGACGTGCGCGCCACCGCCTTCCAGCAGAAAGTTTGGGAGACACTGCAACGGATTCCGCGCGGCGAGACGCGCAGCTACACCGACATCGCCCGCGAGATCGGCGATCCGAAAGCAGTTCGCGCCGTGGCTCGCGCTTGCGCCATCGAATCCCGTGGCACTTGGCCGTGCCGTGTCATCGCGTCGTCCGCAGCGACGGCGACCTGGCGGGATATCGCTGGGGAATCGAACGCAAAAAGAAATTGCTGGAAGCAGAGCAAGCTGGCTGCTGACTGTTTGCTTGGGCGGTTCTCGATTAATTGGGGCTCGCCCAGGCGGAATTCAACACCGCCGCCAGACGGCCTCCAGCCTTGGCAAGTTGCATCTCCACGTCAGGGCTGACGGCGGTAATGTACGCACTCTGAATGCTCTCATGTTTCTTGGCCAACTTCGTAGAGGTGCTGCGATCGCTGCAGTTCGTGACTGGATTAGAGGTTTTGGCGACGGTAATTTTCTTGGGCAGGCGCTTGTAGGGATCCTTCTGGGCGACGGCGTGTGACTCCATCGCCCACGCCATAATGTCCACCGGAGCGCTTGCCGCCTGCTGGATGACTGCCGCCTGATCGCTGGAAATCTTGGCCGCGAAGCTCTGCACCAACTCCTGGGTGCGGGTGGTCACGCCGCCAATGTTTTCGGGCAACTCCGTGTCCCAGATACCGTGAAGGTTGGGAGAATAGCTTCCCTCTGTGACATTCGTCTCCTTTGTGTGACGCTGCAGAAAGTCAGTCGGCACGCAATTGCCTCCCCGGTCATTGTTGTCTTCGACGTGCAGCGGTTGATGCAGGTCGCCAACGAAGTGAATGACGAACTTCAGCGCCTCACCACGTTTCGTCGCATCCTGCGTGCTGTCGCTGAGAATCGCAAGCTGGTTCCGTAGCGCCTGAGTGACGCAGCCCTGGTCGCAGAATTCGGTGTCCGCAGCCGTTGTGCGTGAGAGAGGAACATCCCAGAAGTGCCAGGGCGCCGTGGTTGCTCCGGCTGCGCTTGCCCGAAAATCATCAGCCCAAGTCGCGTAATAGGCAATTGGATCGAGCCCGAGGTCGCTGCAAAACCGCCCCTGATAATTGTGGTCTTGTGCCGCCAACAAGGCTTCAACTTGCGTCGCCACTTCCGGACGCATGGCCTTTAGCGCGATCAGTGCGACCACCTCGTGACCAGTGCACCCCCATCCCCACGCACGCGAGGCGGGCATGATGCATAACAGGAGGATTGCGAAAAGCGAAAGCCGACGAGACATGGATTTTTCCTCCAGCCGGAAATCCGAAGGGGAAGAGGCGGTAACGTTATCACCGCGCGCAATCACTGTACAGACCACTTAAGGGGTGTCACAGACTCTTAACAATTTTTGTGGAGGAAGCGCTTCAGGAGCATCTGCACCCCGCGGAATAAAGTTTTGGGTCCCGTTTTGAAACTCGCATTGTTCGTCCGTTTCCCATCCTCTCGCCGCTCATTTATACTCGCCTGTTTCACACTATGCGCTGAAACATTCTGTGAAGTGTTAGGAGCCCTGGTGAAGATCCTGGTCTGCATGAAGCAGGTTCCGCAGAAAGACGCGCCGCTCAAGCTGAATGAGGGCGGCACGTGGATTCGCGAAGATGTGTCCTACGAAGTGAACGAGCCCGACGCCTACGCTCTGGAAGAGGCACTGCGTCAGAAAGAGAAACACGGCGGCGAGGTGGTGGTAATCACCAGCGGTCCGGCGCGGGCGCAGCAGGTGTTGCGTGAGGCGCTGGCCAAAGGGGCCGACCGCGCCATCCACCTCGAGGGCGACGGCTTCGTAACCCTCGACGCGTTCAACACCGCGAAGGCATTCGCAGCGGCCGTCAAGGACGAAAGCTTCGATCTCATCTTCACCGGCTTGCAGTCCGATGATTATGGCTTTGCGCAGACCGGCGTCATTCTGGCGGAACTGCTGGGCTGGCCGCACGCGACCATCATCATGCAGATCGAGAAGACCGACAGCGGAATCAGGGTGAAGCGCGAACTCGAGGCAGGCTTCTTCCAGTTCGTCGATATGCCGCTGCCGGCGCTCCTGACCATTCAGTCGGGCATCAACAAATTGCGTTACGCAACGCTGATCGGTATCAAGCAGGCGAAGAATAAGCCACTCAAGAAGGTGAGCTTCGACGAAGTTAAGCCGGCACTTAGCGAAAACCTGCAGAAGATCGAGAAGTTGTACATCCCGCAGAAGACCAAGAAGACCGAAGTGCTGGAGGGTCCTCCGGGAGAGATTGCCAAGAAGTTGGTGGATAAGCTGCGCAACGAATTGCGCGTAATCTAGGAGGTTATCCGAGCGGCCCTGGCCGTGACGCATTCGATGTTGCGTTTGAGATCTTTGGTAATCAAGCGTTGTCCGGCGACGGGGTCGCTGTCGCGGAGCTTCCGAACCTTTTGCAACCCTGTTCATATTTGGCATCTAAACGGGTGTTCTACGTCATAGACGAAAGGAGCTCGGCTGGTTATGCCAGGATTTGATCGTGATCAGGTCGCCATTGACAACACGGTTGAGAACCGCCGCCTTGGTTCGGTTTTGCTCACATTGGGCTGGATACTGCTCTGGATGGACGCGGGCTTGGGGATATTCTTCTTCATCAGCCTGCGTAACGGTTCGTGGTTTTGGCCAATATGGCTGGGCATCGAGGGCCTATTGGGGCTGGTGCTGGTGATCATGGGAAACCACTATCGGCGTGCCGTCGGTGCTACCCGGCTGGGGCAACGTGACTTGCAGCGCACTGCCGAGCAACAGCGCAGGGAAGACGCCGAAGAGAACCAGGTTGCCTGACCGGCGAACCTGCGGAGGTTGCTGCCAGGGCAAAAATTTTTGGGTAGCAGTGAGAGTGGCAAAGTCGGCGTACCCGTCGCGACGGGTAGGAGGCCACTATGCCGTCATCGGAAGAAAAACGTGAAACCGGCTCAGCCCTCATGGTAATTGGCTGGGTGCTGGTCTTATTTGCATTCCTGGTTATGTTCTTTCAGCCAGCAGCGCTCAAGCTGGGAGAGACGCGGTTTCAGATCATCGCAGCTGTGTTGATCGCGGTAGGTTTGACACTCAACATCGTTGGCGCTCGCGTAAGAAACCGCAATCGGTGAACTCGTAGGAGTTTATTAAGGCGCGATCTAGCGCGATTGCTGCGCTGTGTTGAATGGTTCCGCGCCGCCGAACAAGTTGCGCGGAGATTACAGCCTTATCAGGTTTACGCGCACGTCGCGCGGACATTTTCTGGAAAGCAGGGAAGATCGGATCAAAATGGCAGATACCATCCTGGTCGTAGTGGAACAACGCGAAGGCAAACTGAATCGGGTTTCCTGGGAGACCATCACAGGCGCGCAAGCGATCGCGGCTGAAACTGGCTGGACGCTGGAAGCGGCCGTGGTTGGCAGCGGCGTGGGCGACATTGCCAAGGAAGTCGCAGCGAAAAAAATGTCGAAGGTGTACGACATTGAGTCGGCCAAGGTCGAGCCCTACACTCCTGATGGGTTCGTGGCCGCATTGAAGCCGTTCATCGAACAAAAGCAGCCCAAGCTGGTGCTGATGCCGCACACCTACCAAGTCCGCGACTTCGCTCCCAAGCTTGCTGCCGCTTTGAATCGCGGGCTCATTAGCGATGCCGTCGGCTACAAGTATGAAAGCGGCGCACTGCGGTTCACTCGACAGATGTTTCAGGGTAAGTTTGCTGCCGACGTGGGTTTTGTTGGAGGCGCGCCGTATTTCGCGACCTTCCAGAACGGGGCGTTCCGTGGCGACCAGGTCGCGCAAGGCGACGCCGCCGCGCCGGTCGAGACCGTGAACGTCGACGTGGCCGACGCCGTAGTTCGCAACAGGCCCGAGGCTCCATTCAAAGAGGCGAAACAGGCAGTGGACCTTACCCAGGCCGAGATCATCGTTGCAGTCGGCCGTGGTATCAAAGAGCAGAAGAACATCGACATTGCCAAGCAGTTGGCCGACGTGTTGGGTGGCGAGATCGCAGCGTCGCGGCCGATTTGCGATTCCGGCTGGCTGCCGATGGATCGTCAGGTCGGATCTTCGGGACAGACGGTGGCGCCCAAGCTGTATCTAGCGCTGGGGATCAGTGGAGCGATTCAGCACGTAGTGGGAATGAAAGGGGCGCGCACGATTATTGCAGTCAACAAAGACTCCGAGGCACCGATTTTTGAGATTGCCGACGTCGCCGTGGTGGGGAATTTGTTTGACATAGTTCCGCCGCTGATAGAAGAAGTGAAAAAAGCGAAGGGCGCCTAGCGGCAGGGAACGCAGTTTTGAACGTCAGAGAGGGCGCACTGAACCTGCGCCTTTCTTTTTGCGTAAACGCCGGTTATGCGCAACGCTATGTAGAGGTCGGTGTTATCGTCGCCCTGCTGGGGCCTGTGAGTTGTTGTAACAGCCTCACCGTATCTCACAGACGGTGACTATAGAATGGTAAGTTCTCATTTTGGAAAGGCCTAATGATCGTTTTTCGTAAACCACTTGCAGATGTCGAACGCCCGGTGATGGAAGCTGACGTGGTCATTGTCGGCGGAGGTCCCGCGGGTATGGCGTGTGCCCTGCGCCTCTCGCAACTTATTGACGAGCACAACGCCAAGCATCCCGACGCACAGCTGACAAAAGAGAATATTTATGTCCTTGAAAAGGCCCGTGAAGTCGGAGCGCACTGTCTGTCGGGCGCGCTGCTCGATCCCCGTTCCATGAACGAACTGCTGCCTGGCTTCGAAAAGGAAGCCCCGCTTGACGCTGCCGTCGTGAAGGAAGCGGTCTATTTTCTGACCCGAACGGGTAAGTTCAAGTTTCCTATCACGCCTCCGCCCATGCGCGATCATGGGAATTATGTGATCTCCATCAACAAGTTCGTGAAGTGGTTGGGCAGCAAAGTAGAAGAGGCCGGGATCACGGTGTTTACCGGTTTTGCCGGTTCTGAACTGCTTTTCGAGAGCGGGCGCGCGGTCGGCGTGCGAACCGACGATAAAGGCGTGGACAAGAACGGCGAACGGCAGTCCAATTTCGAGCCCGGCTACGATTTGAAGGCCAAGGTTGTGATCCTCGCCGAAGGTACCCGCGGCTCGCTAACCAAGCAACTCATTGGGCGCTTCCAGCTCGATCGCGAACGCAATCCCCAAACCTACGGCGTTGGGGTAAAGGAATTATGGGAGCTGCCCGCCGGGCGCGTCGCGGCAGGCGAAGTTATCTACACCATGGGCTATCCGCTGACCTTCAATGAATACGGAGGCGCATGGATTTACGGGGCCAAAGACAATCTGGTCTCGCTCGGTTTCGTTACCGGGCTTGACTACAGCGACCCGCGTCTTGATCCTCATCACGTTCTTCAGCAGTTCAAGAAACATCCGTTCATTGCCAAGCTCCTGGAGGGCGGCAAGATGGTGCGTTATGGCGCCAAATCTCTGCCTTATGGCGGCTGGTGGTGCATTCCGCCGCTGGCTGGCGATGGCTGGATGGTGCTCGGTGACTCCGCCGGCTTCTTGAATTCACAGCGGCTAAAGGGAATCCACCTTGCCATCAAGAGCGGGATGCTGGCGGCCGAGACCGCCTTCGATGCCATGGTAGAGAACGATTTTTCCATCGGGGTGCTGGCGACCTTCCAGGATCGCGTCGAGAAGAGCTGGATCAAAACCGAACTATGGCCGGTGCGTAACTTCCACCAAGGCTTTGAGAGCGGGTTCGTCTCTGGAATGATTCATGCTGGCATTCAACAGTTCACGGGTGGCCGCGGCCTGCATGCACATTATTCGAATGAGGCTGGACATCGTCAGATGGAGCAGTTGAAGCGCCTTCCGGCTGATGGCGGCCCCGAGGCGCATATCATCGGCCCAGCCAAGGGCGACGGCAAACTAACCTTCGACAAGCTGACGGACGTTTATCACTCTGGAACCAAGCATGAAGAGGATCAACCGGCGCACCTCGTGATTCACGACACCAACATCTGCAACGAACGCTGCGTCACCGAGTACGGCAATCCCTGCAAGAATTTCTGCCCGGCTAACGTTTACGAGATGGTCGAAGCGACGGACACGCCCAGCGGATTGCAAATCCATCTCAACGCTTCCAACTGCGTGCATTGCAAGACCTGCGACATCATGGACCCGTACGAGATCATCACCTGGGTGCCACCCGAGGGCGGCGGTGGGCCAAACTACGAAGGCATGTGAGGAAGACCGCTGTTCGCTATTCGCTGTTGGTTCTTAGCTCTCGGCAGCAAGCGATGCTGTCTCTGGTGACCCATTGGCGCACAACTATGAGTACAGGATTCCACTTCACCATTACTGCTGCTTTCCGTCACCTGTCTCATCTATAATCACTGGTACTGTTTCCGACCTCCGTGGCCTACCGGCATGCCTAAGGCCGCGGCGGCGTCGTTCCGCGGATTGCGGAACCGAGGGTGTGGCGGGAAACGGCCATGCCTCCCGTGCTTGGAAAGGAAACGATCAGCCGCGCTGTGCCTTCCGCGCGCTCCTTTCTCCTTTCCCCGCACAAAACAGATTTGAGTCGTAGAGATAAAAACCCTGTGGCGACACGGACCGTGCAGGAGAGGTGAGTGAGCAGCAATAGGGTCCTTCGACTCGCTGCGCTCGCTCAGGATGACAGATGGAAATTGCTAAAAGGAATTGCTCGCTAAGAGCTAACGGCTAGGAGCTAGGAGCCTTTAGCGAAGAGCGAACAGCGAAAAGCGAAAAGCGTGTTCCTAACCGACAAATTCGGACGGCGCATCAACGATCTGCGAATCTCCATCACGGATCGCTGCAACTACCGGTGTGTCTATTGCCGCTCGGGCACCGACGGGCCGCAATTTCCAGATATGCCGATTGCCGACTACGTACGCATGGCGCGCGTCTTCGTCGGCTTAGGGATTACGAAGGTTCGCCTCACGGGCGGTGAGCCGTTATTGCGCAAGGGGCTGGTCGAGATGGTTCGCGAACTCAGCGGCCTGCGCACTGCTGAAGGCGGATCTCTGGACATCGCTATTACGACGAACGGACATCTGCTAGCCGAGATGGCGCAGCCGCTGGCCGATGCCGGCCTTACACGGGTGACAGTGTCGATGGATGCCGTCGATGCAGGCGAGTTCGCGCGCATCACGCGCGTGCCCAACGGCTACGACCGCGTGTTGGCTGGAATCCGCGCCGCACAGCGTGCCGGGCTCAGCCCAGTCAAGGTCAACTGTGTTTTGCTGCGCGGTTTCAACGACGATCAAATCACCGCCTTCGGACGCTTTGCCCGCGAGGAAGGCGTCGCCGTCCGCTTCATCGAATTCATGCCGCTGGAAGAAGACCGGGTCTGGTCGCCGGAGATCGTCGTGACGCTGGACGAAATCGTCCGCCGCATGGCTGAGTTCTTGCCGCTGCGCGAAATCGGCCACACGCGCAGCGAGACCGCGCGCCGCTATGTTTTCGAAGATGGCGTGGGCGAAATCGGGATCATCGCTCCCGTGTCGCATCCGTTTTGCGGCCATTGCAGCCGCATTCGTGTGACCTCAGATGGCAAGATTCGCACCTGTTTGTTCTCGGTTCGCGAGCACGACCTCGCTGGCTTGATGGCGCGAGGCGCCAGCGACGAAGAGATGGTCGAATTCATTCTTCGCGCCGTCGAGCAGAAGGAAGAGCGCCACCACATCGGCGAACCAGGATTTATTCCCGCGTCAAGAACCATGGTGCATATTGGTGGGTAGCCAGGTCGGCATAACGAAAACGGCATAGCCTAGTCCGCAGCCGTATCGTCCTGCTGATATGCCTCGTTTTCGACCTGGCGGGCGGGCCACCATGCTGCCAGCCCAGCTCCCAGATACATTGCACCCACGATCCAGAAACCATAAGTCAATCCGCTGCGATGAGCGGCTTCTCCGGCCAGCAATGAAGTCCCGATCTGCAGGGCACTAGCCGCGAAATAGAAAGTGTTTTGCACTCTTCCCATGAAGTGGCGGGGCACCATCTCCATCATCTCGCTGGAGAGAGCAATGCCGCCGACTCCCCGGCTAGAGCCCATCATGAAGTAGATGGGTACCGCCAGCGCCAGCCAACGCGAGACTGGTAACAGAAAGAGCGCCACCGCAATGACCGACATAGCCATGGTCACCGAGCGGTTGGCCCCATGCCCGCGGATAAATCTGGACGCATAGAAAACACTCGCGAAGGCTCCCACCGCCCAACCGGCATTCAACCATCCGTAACCCACGGCTCCGCCGTGCAGGATCCGCTCGCTCAATGGCGCCGACAGTACGCCTTGCGTCATCATCGCTGCAATGAACAAGGCCCAGGCGATCCCAATCAGCAGCACCCGGCGGTTGTGCCGCACGTAGCGGTAGCCTTCTCGGAGTTCGTGAATGTACTGAGCGAAGGATCCGACCGGTGACGCCGCTGTCTGTTCCGATAGCGGACGTGAAACCGTCACCCTGCCTTTGCGGACCTGGAGGATGCACGCGAGCGAGACAGCATAACTGGCGCAGTCGATGAGCAATACTCCGCCCAGCCCGACATGGTTGTACATGAAGCCCACTACAGCGCCCGCCATCAACCAGCCTCCCTGCAAGGCTGCCAGTAGCAGGGAGTTCGAATCCAGCATTTTGTCGTCGGGAGTTAGCTCCTGGATGAGCGCATTCACGGTGGGGAAGAACATCCAGAAGCCGATGGCGACCAGAATGTTCATGGCGTACAGGTGCCACAGCCGCACATGATGCGTGAACACCAGCATAGCAACGAAGAAGATAATGGCCCCACGCGCGGAGTCAAGCCACAGCATCAGGTGGCGCCGGTCTTCACGGTCGATGAGCACACCGGTAAAGGGTAGAAGCAGCAGCGAGGGCAGGGTCTGCAATGCAACCAAGGTCCCCAGCGACACTTCGGAATGCGTAGCCTGCAGGATGTACCAGATCACGGCCGCGGCATTCATGCCGCTGCCGATCATGGAAATGAGGTTGGCGATAAAAATCAACCGCATCCCTCGGTGCTGAAACATCTCCCGCATACTTCAACTTTAACCCAGGCGCAGTACGCGTTAACGGTCAGATATAGTGAAGCACTGAAGAACGCAGTTGAAGACGCACAACCCGTGGCTGAATGGGGATTCATTTGCTCTACCCGATGGACTTGCGTAGAAGGAGGTGCTGGTGGAGAAGCCTACGGTACGCATCTGTTTAGTCGGTGATTACGATCCTGCAGTTACGGCACACCAAGCCATTCCTCAGGCGCTGGCTCTGGCGGCCAAATACAACGCGGTTGAGCCGGTGTGGCTCGAGACCGAACGTGCGCAGGATGCCGATCTAGACGAATACGCTGGTTTCTGGTGTGTGCCGGCTAGTCCTTATCGTTCGATGGAGGGAGCCCTCCGCGTTATTCGTTTCGCGCGCGAGACAGGACGGCCTTTCCTTGGAACCTGCGGCGGGTGTCAGCATGCCATTCTGGAGTTTGCGCGGAACGTGTTGCACATCACTGAAGCCGGACATGCCGAGTGCGATCCTTCAAGCGCGGAGCCTGTGATCACGCAGCTGAGTTGTTCCCTGGTTGAGGTGGAGGAAACCCTGCATCTGACGCCCGGAAGCCGGCTTCATCAGATCTATGGCGCCGACGAGATTCGCGAGACCTATCACTGCAGCTTTGGTCCGAATCCCGCTTACGTAGGGCGCCTGATGAATGGGGGGTTGAAGGTGGGTGCCAGGGGGCCTGAGGGAGAGGTACGCGCCATTGAACTTCCCAACCACCGATTCTTCCTCGGAACTTTGTTTCAACCTGAACGATCCGCTGTCAAAGGGAAAAGCCATCCGGTAATCGCGGCGCTGGTGGCAGCTGCAAGTGGCAGCTGAACCTATTTCTTGACCAGTGCATCGGAAAGCAGGTGGGCCTTTGTGGCTAAGTTATAGGCGCGCTCGAAGTCATTCTCGGATGTGGCTTTCTTCGACTGAGCAATATAAGTCTTGATCTGCGAAACCATGGCTTGTTCGTCATGGCTCAGCTTGTGATTCACACTCGTCACGTTCTTCTCAGCAGCGGCCAGCAGTTCGGTGGTCGTCTGTTTCTGCTGGCTGACCTGCGCACTGGTGACGTCAGCGCCGATTGCTGTGTCGGGGGCACCCTCAGTCGGGTTCGGAGGAGGATGGGCACTGGCAATTGTAGAATTGGCAGCGCCATTGGCGGGGGCGCTCTCTGGGCTGGTGGCTGGCGGTTGCGACGGTTTCTTTCGATGATGCGGCTGTGACTTTGGCTTCTGCGGTTCCGGCAGCGGAGCCTCCTCCGCGGGCGGAGGCGGAGGCGGAGGGGTTGTCTCGGAAATTTCGTCCGGTACCGGGACCGTGACGGTGGGGGCCTGCGCTTGCGTCGGAAGCTGTGGCTTTTTCTTTTTGCATGCCACGCTCAGCATCAACGACAAGATCAGAACCGAAGCAGCGAATTGGCGCCCATTGTTCATGAGGTTCTGCGATACGGTTGCCGCGTGCCAGTCTCTGGCCGAACGACTGCTCAAAAGCAAGCGAGCAGAACGACTATGTCCATGATAAACCTCAGCCCGCACTCCTTGATACCGCAGTATTACGGGTGGTCTGCGGTATTCCGCGATCAGATGCGAGTCGCAATCTCGGTGTCTTTCAGCTCCTGCGTTCCCGCCAGAGGAAGAATCAGGCGAAAGGTGGTTCCTCGTCCCATTTCGGTTACAAAATGGAGACCTCCGTTATGCAATTGCAGTACGCGGTAGCTCATTGCCAGGCCAATGCCGCTGCCCGCCTTCTTGGTGGTGAAATAAAGATTGAAAATCTTGTCCCGGATCTCCGGACGAATGCCAGTGCCTTGATCGCGGACCTCGATGATAGCAGCGGTTTCGTCGCGGCGTGCGATGATGCTGAGCACGCCGCCGTCGGCCATGGCTTGCACTCCGTTGATGACCACGTTGAGCAAGGCCTGCTTAATGAGATCGGCATCGGCTCGCACCGGCAGCGCCTCGCCGCCTAAGTTGGTTTCAATCTTAACGCCCTGGCGCGCCGACTCCGGCGAAGCCAGCAGGGTCACATCCTCAATCACCCGGCGCAGGTCGAAATCAACCAGTCGCAACTCCAACGGGCGGTTGAAATCCACCAGCGTCTCTACTACACGGTCCAAGCGATGAATCTCGCGTCCGATGATGTCCATGTGGCGCCGCGTGTCAGGATCCACTTCTCGCATTTTTTCGCGAAGCAGCTCAAGGTGAACCACGATGGCATTAATGGGATTTTTTACTTCGTGGGCTACCCCAGAGGTGAGCCGGCCAATCGCCGCCAGACGGCGGGAGAGTTCGATTTCGTTCTCGATGCGGCGCACGGATTCGGAGTCGCGCATGGTGAGAAGCGCCCCAATCCGCTCCCCGCGCTCGGCAATGAAGTCGAGCGCAATTTGTATGCGCTGTCCATTCTCCAACTCGATCTCTCGTTGGGGGATAGGTTGGTGCAGAGCGAAAGCGTCCAAGACAATGCGGCCTAGCTTGGTGACATCGTTGAAGACCTCCTCTACCACGTTTCCCAGAATTTCTCCCCGCGGACGTCCGACGAACCGTTCGGCTGAAGCGCTCACCAGCACCACCCGCGTGTCGCGCGTAAACAGAACAAGTCCGTCTTGCAACGTCCCCATGATCTGGTCCAGATTTTCCTTGAGGGCGCTAAAAACTTCCTTCACGTCGCGAATCTGGCGGCCCAGGCGGTCAATCTTGGTGTTGACCAGACCGTACTCATCGGTGCCCCGGGGATCAGGTTCCGGGATAACGTCGGGGACACCCGCGGTCATCTGATCCAGGCGCCGGCCAATCGCCTCCAACGGCTGTAACGCAATGTTTGAGACGCCGGCTGCCAATGCCAGTGACAGCAGGATGGCTATAGCCGAGAAGAAAAGGGCGCGCGTGAGCTGCGGCTTAATCTCGCTCTTCAGAAGAACCGTGGAAATACCGACGCGGATGTCGCCGAACGGTTGCCCCTCCCGCTGGATAGGCAGGTATACGTCGTAAACCCTCGGCGCACCGTACACAACAGCGAGCTGGCGCCGGAAACTGCCATTGCGCACGTCCTGAAAATCTTCTCGGGACTCCAATTGGGTACCAATCGCGGAGGGGTCAGTGTGTACGATGGCCCTTCCGCTAACGTCCGCGATTGCAGCATCGGCGATCGTTGGAGAGTAGCCGACGATGGACTGTAATAACGTGTTAAGGCCCGGATCCGTTTGCAAGGCTTCGTCGAGTACGGCTTCAACCTGCTTGGGATCGTTGGTATTCACAAAGGTGCTGCTGAGGTCAATTTGCGATGCGTCGCGGGCACTCTCGCGGATCTCCTTGGCCACGAAAGCCGCATTGTCATACGTCTCCGCAGTACGCTGTCGAACCACATGCGAGACGTAAAAATAGGAAAACACCGCGACTACAGCGAATACCATGCCGCTGATCGCGAGCACCAATTTTGTTTTCAGGCGGATTTGAGCCATCGGGACACTCGCATTGCGCGGTTGTTGCCGGAATCATATCAGCCCTGGCAGACAGCGCAAAGGTTGCAGCATGTCAGCTAGCCGGATAACGTCTTAAGCTTTTATTGTAAGTTGCACATTTGCAAGAATTTATCTTCGCGACATTCAAAGTCGGGCCGCATACGGTGTGATAAGGTTACTCGGGTATTGCAAACGCGTGAACAACGAAAATCCCCGGATTTGCGTCCAATATCACAAGCCAACCTAGGGGTGATCTGCGACAAGTGCGAGTTGGCAGGAGAGAAGCGTGGCTCAACCGGCAATGGAAGAGAGCAAAAACACACAAGGCGAGACAGTTACCAAACTGCGTGTCCTTTCACATGATCTCAGCAATTACATTGAAACCATTATGCAGGCTTCCTATCTACTGGCCCAGGCGAAGCTCGACGACAACAATAAGAAATGGCTGGGCTTGATCGACAAAGCGGCGCAAGATGCGGCTCGCGTGAACCGCGAGATTCGTGAGATTCTGCGTTCGCAAAATTGACGGTGGTGGTTGATCCGACGGAGTTGGGACTGCCAACCCCAGAGGGCAAAACGCCGGTAGTGTGTCCGACCTTTCCCTGCACACTGATCCAATTACTTGACAGGTGTGACGCCACCTGACTCGCTGTGTGCAATCACAGCTATCCTTGCGCTGGCATAAGCTGATGCGAGCAAACACGCCGCCTCCCTACCTATGATGAGAGATTGCCGGGGGTCTATGTAGTTCATGAAGACGGAAATTCCCAGCAGGACGAGAACCGCCGACAGTTTGCCGGGAGGCGGTCGATCCTCCCATAGGAAGGGAGTTGGCATGAATGGCAGCCGCGTCGAACCAGCCTGGACTCAGGGGAAACGTTTGCGCCCGCACATTCAGAACTGATACTTCCCACCAAGCCGGCGGAGACGAGACGTCTCCGCCGAGCTTATGTGGGGCTCGTTCCTACATTTTGCCGGCCTTGCTGTTGAGCAGTGTGACCAGGGCCTGGCCAGCTGGTGTGGGAGTAACTCCGCCGCCCACGATATCGCGGGCGCTGACCGTCTTCCCGTAGAGGCGCTGGTTAGCGTCGCTGTCAGGGTCGAGCGAGGCGCCGTCCAGTGACACGCCTGCGAAGAGCCCGGAAGTCCGGGAATAGGTCAGCATGTCAGCAGTACTGGTACTCGCGCTGGCTCCGGAACCGGCCGCTGCGGTCGCGTCGCTGCCGACCTTAACTTTGCCGTCCAGCACCTTGTTCGCCGCCGACGGCGCCATGACCAGGATGATGAAGTCCTTGGCCGTGCCGCCGACTTGAAAACCGGCACTGGCGCCACCGATGCTGTACATGGCGGGCGGTCCCCATTTGCCATTGAAGTTAGCTCCCTCGCGGCAAGTCATCGGACCGCGACCGCCGGTTCCACCGATGCCAATGGCGAACTTCTTAACGCTGGGAAGAATGATGATGCATTCAGCCTTCGCTACTGTGCTGGCCGGAATGTCCTTACTGCCGACCATTGCCCGTAACACGGTGTCGGCATTTCTGATGGTCTCCTCGTCTTTCGTTTTGTCGGCGCCCCAAACTGGCAGGGCCAACCATACAATCCCTAACACGAGCAGAATAGGTACGAATCTCTTGGCTAAAACTTTCATTTTGTTCTCCTAGGTGCTTAATTGTCCAGAATGCTTTTGGCATGTCCTGCTTACCGGGGGTAGTTTTCAGAACTGTGGTCGACTCGGACAAACGCTCGACATTTGTTCTGGGCGAATAGGGGCAGCGTAACTGCGAAGCATACCATCAGTAAAACCAATCTTCTTTGCCCTGGGGAATCCTTTCGTTGCCCCGCCTTAGAACTTTAAAGCAGCGGCAAGTTTTGCACAACCCGGAAAAGGGCCACCTGACACAGCATGCCACGATGCCGGGCAGCCGTCGAGTTCAGGAAACGAGTTTCGCATCCATGGTGATTTCGGCGTTGAGCACTCGGGAAACCGGGCAGCCTTTCTTGGCCTCCAGGGCCGCCTGGTCAAACTTGGCTTGGTCTGCGCCGGGGATTTTGACTTCCACGCTGAGGTGCACCTTGGTAATGGTAAAGCCGGCATCGGTTTTCTCCAAGGTTAAAGTCGCCTTGGTATCGATGCTCTCTGCGGTCATACCGGCATTACCAAGCTGAGCGGACAACGCCATGGAAAAACAACCGGCGTGGGCTGCGGCTATCAACTCTTCCGGATTTGTTCCGACGCCGTTTTCGAAACGCGTGTTGAAGGAATATTGCGTTTGGTTAAGGACGCCACTCTGTGTGGAAACGGAGCCCTTCCCGTCTTTCAAACCACCCGACCAATGGGCAGTGGCTGTGCGTTGCATGCGGTCCTCCTTGGAAGTCACTCAATTGTATCTCCACACAAGACAGTGGCGATACCGGCTCGAAACGCGTTGGTACCAATCGCTACCAGCTTAATTAACAATTGCCGAGAAAAATGGAGGTCAGCTTGCAGCCAGTTCAGTAGAAGTCCGAACAACTGAGATAATATCCGCACTTCGGACAAACCGATTTGCAGTGGTTTTGCCGCAGTGTGGAAGAGCAGTTGGGACAAACTTCGGAGGGCTGCAACGACGAATTTAGGGTGGTCTTACTTGCGAACTCGGCTCTGCCACTAGCATTCGGCTTTTGACAGTTGCTGGTCGTCACGTTTGGTGTCTGGTAGCGGTCAGGTGGTCCCGGCATAGAGGAAAATCTTACCCTGCGACGGTACAAATTGCGCAATACTTCGCACAGTGGCAGAGCAAATCCCCCGTTAGTACATGTACCTCCGTCATTAAGTATCGCCGCGAATTCTGTCGGATTTCAGACTGCCCTCTCTATAATGCGAATGCGTGGCAGCAGGTCCAGAGAGCGTCACACGCGCGACCAGAAAGCCCACAAACCTTGGAAAAAGAGTGCGCCGACCGAGGGGGATGTGAGCCAGATCTGTTTACTAAACAGTTAATATACAAATCGCTACCGTAACTCGTCGGCTTGACGAGGGCTCGTCCACAAGATAGTCCACTATGGACAGAACCTAGAAACGCAGAGAAAACTTCAATTCAGGAGGACGTAACAAGCCATGAAACAAACAATGATCGCAGCCTTAGCCGCCTTGATGTTAGCGGGCGCTCTCAGCGCCGTGAGTGGAGCCACCTCCGTGGGTTCCCTGAATACCGTCATCGTCATTGGAGAAGGTTCGTCACCTGTCCCTACGACTTTGCCAGCCTGCGATGAACGGAATTGATTCCGCGTCGCGCACCGTTTTTTACGTAACTCAGGTCGAGAAAGACCTGGCGAAAAACCCTTAAGGAGAGATTGTATGAAGAATATTCTGGTTATTGTCATTGGTACGCTGCTGTCTGTCGGAGTCCTGTTCGCCGCCACGAACCCCACTTCCCTCAACCCCACGGCGCAACCAGCAGCGGCAGGCGACAGCTTCTGGTCCATGTCATCTTGCACTGCTGATGGATTCTGCGGCATCAATCAAGTGCCATTGGTTCCAGGCGACGGTTCGCCGATGCCGAGCTGCCGACCGGGCACCCAGGGCTGCAATGACACCCAGCTAAAACTGCGCGCAGGCGACGGTTCGCCGATGCCGAGCTGCCGTCCGGGCACCCAGGGCTGCAATGACACCCAGCTAAAACTGCGCGCAGGCGACGGTTCGCCGATGCCGAGCTGCCGTCCGGGCACCCAGGGCTGCAATGACACCCAGCTAAAACTGCGCGCAGGCGACGGTTCGCCGATGCCGAGCTGCCGTCCGGGCACCCAGGGCTGCAATGACACCCAGCTAAAACTGCGCGCAGGCGACGGATCGCCGATGCCGAGCTGCCGTCCGGGAACCCAGGGCTGCAATGACACCCAGCTACAGCTGCGCGCAGGCGACGGATCGCCGATGCCAAGCTGCCGTCCGGGAACCCAGGGTTGCAATGACACCCAGCTACAGCTGCGCGCAGGCGACGGATCGCCGATGCCAAGCTGCCGTCCGGGAACCCAGGGTTGCAATGACACCCAGCTACAGCTGCGTGCAGGCGACGGATCGCCGATGCCAAGCTGCCGTCCGGGAACCCAGGGTTGCAATGACACTCAGCTAAAGTTGCGTGCAGGTGATGGATCGCCGATGCCAAGCTGCCGTCCGGGAACCCAGGGTTGCAATGACACTCAGCTAAAGTTGCGTGCAGGTGATGGTTCGCCGATGCCAAGCTGTCGTCCGGGCACGCAGGGCTGCAATGACACCCAGCTACAGCTGCGCGCAGGCGACGGATCGCCGATGCCAAGCTGCCGTCCGGGTACGCAGGGCTGCAATGACACCCAGCTACAGCTGCGCGCAGGCGACGGATCGCCGATGCCGAGCTGCCGTCCGGGAACGCAGGGCTGCAATGACACCCAGCTACAGCTGCGTGCCGGCGACGGATCGCCGATGCCGAGCTGCCGTCCGGGTACCCAGGGTTGCAATGACACCCAGCTACAGCTGCGTGCCGGCGATGGTTCGCCGATGCCAAGCTGCCGACCGGGTACGCAGGGCTGCAATGACACCCAGCTACAGCTGCGTGCCGGCGATGGTTCGCCGATGCCAAGCTGCCGACCGGGTACGCAGGGCTGCAATGACACCCAGCTACAACTGCGCGCCGGCGACGGTTCGCCGATGCCGAGCTGCCGACCGGGTACGCAGGGCTGCAATGACACCCAGCTAAAGGGATCACTGTGGGCAATGGACTTCGATTCCCGAAATGGGGCAGAAATCTAAATATAGACAAAACAAGACCTTAAGTTGGATCGCACAAGATCTGCCTTGTCTATAACGGCATTCAGAGATATGCTTCTTAAGTTGCCATGCACTTCAGTTTGATCGACTACATGCTGTGGCTGCCCTCCGCCTTTTTCCAGGTGGGAGTGGTGGTGTCGTTGTTCAGGCGTGGCTTGCACAGGGAGTATCCGTATTTCTTTAATTACACGATTCTGCAGGTCCTTACCGTAACTTTTCTGTTGTGTGTCCAAAGGTCGCCATACCTCTATTACTACGGCTACTGGGGTATCTCCGCAGTCAGTGTGCTGATCTCGTTCGCGGTTTTGCAGGAAATTTTCAAGGACGCATTTAGACCCTACGAAGCGCTGCGTGACCTGAGTGTCATCCTCTTCCGCTGGTCGATTTTGGTTCTGCTTCTGGTTGGCGGGATGTGGGCTGTCAATACTCCTCACGCGGACCACGTTGACCTCTTTAACGCAATGGTTTTGCTGGCTGACCGCAGCGTGCGTTTGATGCAATGCGGGCTGGTATTTTTTCTGTTGTTCTTCAGCGAATACCTTGGGATTTCGCGGCGTCATGTGTTGTTCGGTATCGCCCTCGGATTCGGTTTGTTTGCCTCCGTAAACATGCTGACCGCGACTGGCATGTCGCATGCAGGTCACGGCTTGCTTTTGCGCCGGATAAACTGCGCTGCCTACGATGTGGCGGCACTCCTCTGGCTTGCCTATACGGCCTGGGCGCCAGTACGCACGAGCTCTAACGGTGGGGCCCGGTCTCCAGAATGGAATTCTGCCTTGGAGGATGCCAAGTTTCAGCCGGCGGCTGACAGCCTGCTCGACACCATGGATCGTACGGTTGAGCGGCTGCTCTACCCCAAGAATGAAGTTAAGATAAGCGCCTCTGTCGGCACCAGACCCTAGTCTCATCGTTTACTTGCAGGTTGTGAAATCCGCCGCGGCAACGGCGGTATTTTTGTCCGTGCAGTGACTGTGAGTGCAGCAGATCCCTACACGGGCGTTTTGGTTTTGCGTGAGGGATTGAAGAACGGCAGGGAACGGACGGTGGCCGACACCTTGTGCCGAACCGCCTCCACGGTCATTTCCATTTGCAGCCTGGCGCCCGGCGTTGCATGCTGAGGTTCCAGACTGGCCAATGCAATCAGTTGCTTCAGTAACGGCGACCAGGTGGTCGAAGTTGCTTTCCCAACCTGATCTCGACCCTTGTACACGGGTACGTGTACTCGCGAAGCGGTAGCAGGGGTCTGTGGTGCGAGCCCCATCCGGTCGAACAGCGCTTCGACTTCGTTCCAGTCGATTTCCAGCCCCATCAGAAGTCGCTGAGGTCCGGTTTGCTTTTCCTCCAACAGCGCCTGCCGGCCAATGAAATTCTCTTTCTCGTAGTGGACGAGCTTGCCCAGACCAACTTCGGCGGGAGTATATTTTTGCGATGCGATTAGCGCCTTCTTGCTGCTGATGTAGTCAACGTCGGCCAGGATTAGCCCGGCTTCGATGCGGGCGACATCGAGAGCCAACATGCCCGTTGGATGAATGTCGAATCGCCGGCCTGCCTCCATCAGCACATCCCATACCTTGACGGCGTCTTGCCACGAGATCCAAATTTCGTATCCTAGATCACCGGTGTAGCCTGTTCGCGAGATATCCACTGGCACGCCACCGATTCTGCCGCTAGTCTTGCGAAAATACTTCAGGTTCTCGATGTCGGCTTCGGCGAGACTCTTCAAGAGTTTTCCTGAAGTCGGTCCCTGCAACGCGAGTGCTGCGACTTGCTCGGTGATCTCCTCGATCTCTACTTCCAGGCCAATAGCGTTCTGCCGAAACCAACGCAGATTGGGATCGGCGGCGGTCCAGCGATAGCGGTTTTCCTCCAGTCGCGTGATGGTGCCATCGTCGATGATCTTGCCTTCTTCGTCGCACCAGCAGCAGTAGATCACCTGGTCGACATTAACCTTGTTGACGTCGCGGGCGATTACGCGATTCACGAAGCGGGTGGCGTCACACCCCGAAATCATGTACTTGAACAGCGGGGTCACGTCGATAAGAGCCGCCGCGTTGCGAATGGCGTTGTACTCATGTTCGTGATGCGTCTCATAGACGCTGACCGCATAGAATCCCGACCACTCGCGGTAATTCAGGCTCTGGCAGAGTGCGAAGGTTCGCTCGTGGACTGCCGTTCCTATGGGCACATCGACTCCCTCATTCGCTTCGACGTGCGCGGATTATAGCGACCGCGAGCGCTGCGCAGCAAGCGCGTGCAGACCTTCGTTGGATCAGAGAGTTAAAGGAGGGATTCCGGCGGAGGGAAGGTAGGCCAAAGACCGCTGGGAAAGAGCTGCCAAGGGTTGATTCAGTCAATACACTCCGCCATGTCCGGTGGCATGGTCGGCGTTCACCCGGGACGTTATCTCATTGCGCACATCCCAGAGCGCGCGATACAGCGGATACTCCATCCGCTGCTTCAGTACTTCCACCGGCGTTCCCATCGTGCCGACGACGCCGCCACCGATGATTCGCTGGGCCAGCTTAAGGTGAGCATAGCGAAAGAGCTGCATGTGTTCGTCGTAATCCACCAACTCCTCGGCGATATCGTGCAGTTCGAAAAACTCCGTATGACGGCGGTACAGCTCTTCCAGGGTCAATCCTGCATTTTTCACCTGCTCGAAGAAAGCATCGCCGAGCCGAGGGGCGATATGCAGCAGAGCGAGAAATCCCGGCGAGTCAAGGCCGCTTCCGTGACCAAGTCCGGCGCGGATGACGTGATATTCATAGGGCGTAATGGTCTCGAGTAAGCTGAGCATGCGCAGCGGATGATCGAGCATCTTGTTGGCCCGCCGCAGTAGGCGCGCTGCGTTTCTGAAATCGCCCTCGTGGATGCATTGCCGGGCGCGGTCCAGTTCCCAGGCCGCTCCCTTCATCAGCAGTTCCGAAGCCTGGTGCGTAACCTGAAAGGTAAGCTCGTCCGGATGCAGCATTTCCTGCGCCGACTTCTGTAGCGAAAGCAACTCATCGGTGCGGAGGTAACGTTCATAGTCGGAGGCGCCTTTTCCGGGCAGGATGGGTGAGCGAAGGTCTTCAGTCATGGGCGAGGCTCCATTGCGGGTCCTTCTCGGGTGGCACGATGGAACCATCGCGCATATGAACGATGCGGTCGCCATAGCATGCGGCTTCGGGATTGTGAGTAATCATCAATACCGTCTGTCCCAGCTCCTGGTTCGATTGCCGCAGCATCTTCAGAACAATTTCGGAATTTTCCGAATCCAGATTGCCGGTAGGCTCGTCAGCCAGCACGATGGCCGGTTGATTTACCAGGGCGCGCGCCAGCGCAACTCGTTGTTGCTCACCTCCGCTCAGCTCGGAAGGGCGATGGTCGAGACGCTTGTCAATCCCCAGTAATCGCGTAATTCGATCGATGTATTCGTGGCTGCTATTCCCATTGCTCTTGCCGGCGATGTCGCGGGCAATCTCGATGTTGCCGTTCGCGGTCAGGGTTGGCAGCAGATTGAACTTCTGGAAGACGAAGCCGATTTTCGATTTGCGCATTCGCGTGCGCGCCGAGTCCGACAGTGCGGTGAAATCGGTGGCGTCGATAAGCACCCGTCCGGAGTCGGCGTGCGTCAGTCCGCCCAGGATGTAGAACAGCGTGGACTTGCCGCTTCCAGACGGACCTACAATGCTGACGAATTCGCCCCTCTCGACCTCGAGGGAAACGCCACGCAATGCGGGCACATCCACTTTGCCGATGCGGTAAGTTTTGCGAACATTCTCAGCTTGGATCATCCACGCCATGCGAATTCTTGATATTACACGAAACGATTAGGTGGCCCGGCTTACGCGCCTAAGTTAAAGATTTAGGCTCCCTTGCCAATAGCAATCGAAACTGTCGAGCTGCTTTTCGGGGCGGCTTTTTTGTGTCAAGGCGCTGCATGGGACAATGTCGCCGAACCCATAACTGAGGTCACCCTCCGAAAACGACCGACGCTAACCACTTCGATCGGTAAATTCCAAGACTTCGTGCGCACTGCAAGAGGTCTTGAAATCAGTCAGTTATCCAGATCACCGATAAATCACCGTTAGATCACCCACAAATCACCGCTGGTGCATTGTTCGTACGGGCGAACCGGCGCATTGTGCGTTCATGAGAGCGGAAAAAAGAGCACAACTGGCGACCCGCTCTCGGTTCTTTGCACCCAGAGGCAGGATAACCCTCCCGCCTCCGGGTGGCGAAAGAAGGTCCTCGCAGCCGGGCACGACCGAAGTAAAGCCATCACTAGACGAAAGGACGATTCAAATGACGACCGACAAACGAAAACTTTACCGGGCCACAGAAACGCTGTTCCGCGCGTTTCACTACCTTCAGCCCAGGATGCGTGGGGGAGATCTGGCTCCGCCGCAGCCCATGAATGGCGAGGCGCTGGCGGGATGCATTTTGCACAGTTGCATGTCCCGGTTAGTCCGGGAACTGCAGGAGCAAGCCAACCGGGGGCTGGCGAGCCGATCTCCCGAACTCGACAGCAGATCAAGTGCCGCATGAATCGGGAAGACGCTGATCGCAAAGAGATTGGGAGAACATCGGTGCCCGAAACTACGCGACCGCAACTCGCACAACGACAATCCAGCGACGACAGACCCTTGAGCGTCGTCACAACCGAATGACCACAAGGAGGTCACCATGAAAACCCAAGTCACCGAACAGCACACCAATGTAGGCGCAGTTCAACCCCTAACCACATTCCCGAAGGACGATCGTATGAAAAACGGGTACCCAACTCTCTTTGTGAGCCAAGGGACAAGAACCCATTTCACGCCTTCACAGGGAGCCTCTATGCACCGTTTCAGTCTCTTAATGTTATTGCTAATCCTTGGCGTTAGTGCACACGCCGGCGTATTGGTGGCGCCGAACGCCAATGCCGGTACGAATGGCAACACTGCTCAGTACGGCATATTCGGCAACGGGTATACGGGGGACAACATAATTTTTCAATTTGACATGGCCGCTTCCCAGTTAACTCCTATGGTCGGCACCGCAGTCACCGGAATCGGATTTCGCCTTCCGGGAGGTGCCTCGACCATAACCTCGGCCACGACAGTTGGGCCTTACAGCATCACGATGAGCGGATCACTTAATCCGTTGGGTTCGTTGAGCGCGACGCCATCCGACAACATCGCACCAGGCGCGGTCACGGTGTACAACAATACGCTGGTAATTCCCGCGAATTCGCTCGTCGGCGGGCCTGGACCGAACCCATTCTTTCTCATCAACTTCGCAACTCCCTTCAATTACTCAGGCGGCGATTTGCTGGTGACGTTGATGTATACCGTTCAAGCGGGCGTGGACATTGGGGTTGATGCCAACTTTGTTGACTCGCTTGGCGACACCTCGGCGTGCACCAGCGTTGATGGTTGTAAGGCCGAATTTTTCAACTACCCGATTACGGAGTTCCAGTATTCCGCTACACCGGAACCAGCTTCGATTCTTTTATTAACGACCGGGGTTGGGATGTTTCTCGCGCGTAAACGTTCGAAGCGGTAGTCGAACGAACATGGGACTGTCTGGGATCATCGGTCTGGCCGAGCATGCTTCGTCGCAACATCAATCTCTAGCCGAATAGGTTTGTGAATCCAATAAGCTGGGGCAATCGCCCCGGCTTTCTTGTGCCCGGGCACCGTGCCTTATTCCCAATTGACGCCAAAGTGGTCTTACGGGTTTAAATCATTCCCGGCGTCAAAACAGCTATCTAGCTAGGAATCAAGTGCTTAAGCAGAGCTGACGCAATTTTCCCCCGAGCAGTGAACTTTGAGATCAGTGGTTTTATCCAGATCACCCATAGATCACCGTTAGATCACCCACAAATCACCGCTGGTGCATTGTCCTCACAACTCAATTAACGCACACTCGGCACGAATTTGAACCGTATTGCGATTCGGTTCCCAGCGGTGAGCGATTGGACCGCAAAACAACCGGCGACGATCTCGGCTCAGGTCGTCGCCACGACCGAATGACCACAAGGAGGTCACCATGAAAACGCAAACGATCCCCGCCAACAAAGTTATCCTGCCGCCTCTGTTCGGAGGGCCTGCAAGCGGAACCACCCCCAACCTAACCGGCGCCGGTTCAGCTTCGACCGTCGCCCCAACCCACGACCACAAGGAGGTCGCCGCGACCAAAAGCCAGGGCATGATGATGGGTACTTTGCGCAGATCAACCATGCTCGGGTTGGCGGTGCTGTCTTTTCTAGCGCTTGCCCTTTCGGCACAAGCGGGAAATCTGGTAACCAACGGCGGCTTCGAGACGACAACCAACGGTGCCTGTGGACTGCAATATTGTACGAGCGCCCCACCTTGGCAAGCGGGCGGTTGGGGCTTCCTCTTCGCTCCGGGTACGGCAGACACCACGGGTTCCGATTTGTACCCTGGCTCGCAGCCCCTCGAGCTCTGGGGTCCGGCCAACGGGTCAGCTAACGGACTGCCTGCTACCAGCCCTGCCGGCGGCAACTTCCTCGCAGTTGATGGCGCTTTCGCCGTCGTTCCGGTCCAGCAGACAATCAACAACCTGACTGTTGGCGACAAATATACGGTCAGCTTCTATTGGGGGGGCGCTCAGCAGTATACCTTCTCGGGCAACAACACCGAGCAGTGGCAGGTCAGTCTCGGAAGCCAGACCCTGGACACCGCTGTATTGCAGAACACCAGTCACGGGTTCACCGGTTGGAAGTACGAGTCGCTCACCTTCACCGCCGATAACAGCAGCGACGTGCTCTCCTTCGTGGCCAAAGGGACCCCGAACGGTGTACCCCCCTTCGTTCTCCTGGACGGCGTCACCATGAACGCTGCAACGCCGGAACCTGGAACCTTGGCGCTGAGCGTTGGGGGACTGCTGGGCATTGTGGGTACCTTGCGGTCGAGAAATTGGCTTAAACGGTAGCCGGGCAGCTCAGCGGCACAATATTCGCCCGAGCTAAAGGTAGTGCCGCACAAACGACACTACCTTGTTACCTTCCACTTTTCATTAACCATCTGATTCGAGGTCTATCATGGAAACTTTCTGGCAGTTGCAACAGCATCTCTATTCGTTGGTACTAGATGTCTTCCGGCTGATCATCTGGTTGCTGCTGCTCGTGATCATTTTTGTACCGCTGGAGAGAATGTTTGCGGTGCACCCGCACAAGATCTTTCGCAAATCGTTGGCCACAGATCTGGCCTATTACTTCCTGAGCAGCCTCTTACCCAAGATGCTGTTAGTCATTCCCATGGCAGTGTTCGCATGGGGACTGCACTACGTTGTACCCGCGCCCCTGCACTCGTGGGCTATAGGCTTGCCGCTGTGGGCGCGCTTTGCCGCAGCCTTGGTAGTTGGCGAGGTCGGCTTCTATTGGGGGCATCGCTGGGCGCATCAGATTCCCCTGCTCTGGCGGTTTCATGCCATCCATCACAGCGCCGAGGAGATTGACTGGCTGGTCAATACTCGTGCCCATCCCTTCGACATCGTCTTCGTCCGCCTCTGCGGTTTTGTTCCCATGTACGCCTTGGGTCTGGCCCAGCCCATGGTGGGACGAAGGGTGGATGTGGTGCCTCTGTTGATCATGCTGGTTGCTACGCTGTGGGGCTTCTTCATCCATGCCAATCTGCGCTGGCGTTTCGGCCCGCTGGAGTGGCTGATAGCTACCCCTGGCTTTCATCATTGGCACCACACCAACGACGAGCACATCAATAAGAACTATGCCTCGATGCTGCCGTGGATAGACAAACTTTTCGGCACCTGGTACATGCCAAAGCGGCAATGGCCGACCAAGTACGGAATTGACGCTCCCCTGGCATCGAGTTTGGTGGGGCAACTCGTGCAACCATTGCTGCCTGATGCGAAAGATGGCGTTCCCAGCGCGGTTTTCGGCTCGACCGCCGCGACGACCGACTGTCGGGGTCTTTGAGCCGCCCTGCGGGGCGGCTTTTTCTACGTCGAAACTACCGGGTACCAGCAACGTCGCCTGATCTATCTCCTAAAACTCTGACAAGTTAACCGACGAAGCCATTCCATCACTATGACTATAGGTTCTGGAATCTGTTATTTGCCTAGATCACCCACAGATCACCGTTAGATCACCCACAAATCACCGCTGGTGCATTGTCTCCCCAAGCCAGTTAAGGCACACTCGGCACGAATTTGAACCGAATTATCGATTCGGTTCCCAGCGGTGAGCGATTTAGACCGCAGAAACAACCGGCGACGATCTCAGCTCAGACCGTCGCCACAACTCGAACGCCACAAGGAGGTCATCATGAAAACGCAGATGATCGCAACCCAATGAAACCGAATGGCGTTTGGCAAGGAAGATTCTGTGGACCGCCTACGTGACAATCATTCTCGGCCATTCTGCGGTCGTCCTACCGCAGATGGCGAGAAACCATGTCGTCAGATTAAACAAATAAGAAATCATTGCTGGCAATGACATCAGGGGTTACTAGGCAATGGCAGTTGTTCACTCGGAGCACTATATTCGCCCAGAAACGGAATACCTTGCAAAGGTCCAAAGCCCGGGACGTTGACTCACTTCCGGCAACAGCTTCAGTTAAAACAAGTTCAATGCGTAGTATCAAGCTCGGCGGGACAATATCCACTCGAAGGGATCACGGGAGATCCATCGTCACACTCGGCCTTATCATGGAACTGTCTCATCTCTCATGCAAGTTAGCGGGCCTACCCTCCATTCTGAGTCAATGGCACCGGACTCCTTCACGCCACACGGTACCGGCTATCGCGCCCGAAAATGAATCAGTATGTTAAACCAGGAAGGTTTGATCAGACCTACAATCCCCGAATTCCCCGACGGACCGATGATTATAGTTCGCCTTTAAGACGGGAACATTTTTTCGGATACCCATGATCACCGCTAGTTCACGGCCACAAATTACCGCTCAGATGGAATTGTGGCCCCCAGCGAACAACTCCACTTGGGACGGTTCATGGCGGGCCTTGGCCTAAGCCTTTGGATATGGTCTCACAATTCAACGGCTAACAACGGAGAAAGGCGATGAGAAGCCAAAGTAGAACTTCTCGCCATGGATGTATGGCCCTGGCGGTCACACCATCCTTCGCTAGCTCAATTGCTGTTTAAGTACGGAAGTCTTGGGCTCATCCGGTAGTCGTCAGACAGTCG
This sequence comes from uncultured Acidobacteriaceae bacterium, assembly GCA_963709045.1. GTDB lineage: Bacteria > Acidobacteriota > Terriglobia > Terriglobales > Acidobacteriaceae > Bog-257. The sequence continues at coordinate 1,242,157 of CAVPUX010000002.1, forward strand.
CAAACTACTCAGATCATCGCCGCTCCTAAGTCCGAGGAGCACCTTGGGATCGGCCCTCATGCCACATACGGCCTAACCGGGTTGGATGGCGCTCCGTCTGGCACGCAGTGGGTCCATTCCTGGGCACGATAATGCCTTTACGCCTGCGAGGATTAATGATACAGAAACCTCCGATCAACCGGAACCCAAGACGCCGAGTACCGGATTCTGGCTGCTGACGAAGCGGCTCATTCATGTTAAAGCGTGGCGCACACGCAACGGTACCTCCTATCCGATCCCGGATACATGAGCCTACAGCATTCGACACCACTGGTGGGTTCCAACCCGGAGTTAACACAATGGACTTCATCGATCACCAATGACGATGGCGGGTTCGGCTATGGCGTAGCAAACGGGCTCCTAGTCGATATCAGTGGTACGGCGAGTCTGACTCCCGAGCATCATCGTTGCTGCTGATGGGGAGTGCACTGCTCGACACCGGCACAGCTCGCCGCAAGTAATGGGGTAGCACGAGGCGCAATGGAGCGTACACAGCGCTCACTGTCTGGCATTGGTTAACCGGAATAAGCAGTCAATTCTGCTCCCCTAAAAGCTAGATGAGGGAATAGCCCGCATTAGTGCAACCGTTCGCATGGTTCAACCTCGCCGCTCGGCTTCGGCGGTCGCCACAACCTAATGACCACAAGGAGGTCACCATGAAAACGCGAATCAGCAAACAGCACGTCAACCTAGTCGCAGTTCAACCTGAAAAGAACATGACAGGTAGATCCAGCGTGTCATTGTTCACATTGGCGTTGCTTGCACTGTCACTTGCCGTCGGAGTTGCAAGCTCGGCCATTCCGGCTGCCGCCGGGGTTCTCAACAGCCAGACGGTGACGCAACTTACGTATCCCGGTCCGTGTCCAGGTCCTACATGTAGTACCGGCGCGCCGGGCATTTTTCCCACTATCAACACCACCTCCGGTGGTTTTACAGGAACGTGGACATCGCCCGCTGCGCTCCCCTGGCAGGGAACCTTTTCCGGCACGGGATCCTATCCCGACCAAAACACAGGCACTAGCGTGTGGAACTTCTCCAGCCTTTCAGGGGGCGTCCTGCCTGCCGGCACCTACGTCTATTTCGGTGACCTTGACGATGGTGCAGGAACGGACGAAAGGTTCACTTTAGACGCGACCTATCAGGGGCATGCTGTCACCTCCGCGTGGCTCAGTGATCCAGTTTTCTGCACGGCCGGAGACCTGTCGGAATGCAACCAGGCCAACATGCCCGAATACATCTGGAACCCAGCTACTGGGGAGTATCAATTCGACGGCAATCAGGTTCCCGGTAATCCCACGATTGGAGTTTGGATTAAGACCAACACCGCTATCGATGGGCTGACGGTGGTGTCTGCCGCAGACACTGATGGTTTCGGTTTGGCTGCGCCCGCTTCCGCTCCGGAACCCAGTTCCTTGCTGTTGCTCGGAAGCGGCTTGCTCGGACTAGCCGGTATAGCTCGCCGCAAGCTAATGGGGTAGTACGAGCCAGTAAAGGGGAGCCTGCGGCTCTCTACTGGCGGCTCTATTTAACTGGGAGTAGAGCAGGCAACTCTGCTCCCAAGAAAAAGTAGATGAGGGAATCGCTCCCAAGCTATGTGAGTGCAACTGTTCGCATGGTTCAACCCGGCGCCGTTCGACTTCGATCGGCGCCACAACCTAATGGCCACAAGGAGGTCACCATGAAAACGTCACTTCGTATCGCTTCACTGTCACTGCTCACAATTCTGTGTCTCGCGTTGAGCACTACCGCATTCGCGGACATCTATAACAACGGCCCGACCAATGGCCTCGTGCAAGCGTTCTTTATCGACGGCACCGGCGGCCCATTTGACCAAAGCATTTCTGACGAGTTTGTCGCCGGCAGCTGTTCAGGCTGCACCGGCGGCATTCCCACCACCATTCGCTTCGCCGAGTGGGTACCCACGGGGAACACCCCGATGACGGTTGCGTGGTCGCTCGGTACCACGTCGTTCGGCAATGACGAAGGTGGCAGTGCAGGCGCCATACCGCTGTCTAACACTAGCTACTTGCTGACCAACGGTTTTGGTTACGACGTTTATATCTCAACCATATCGAATATAACCAATGCCCAACCTCTACTCGCGGGCCACACGTACTTTCTCACTCTGACGGATGCCAATGACAGCGGAGCCACCGGACTGGATGCGTGGGACGATAACCAAGGTCCCGCTTCTTGCTTCTTCCAGAACCCTAATGGCAACGGCCCGTGCCCGGCAAGTGAATCGGAATCGTTCACGATCGGCAACGGCACTGGAACTACTCCTGAACCCAGCAGTCTGCTGCTTCTTGGTTCGGGAATTCTCGGTGTGGCAGGCATGGTGCGTCGGAGGTTGATGGGATAGTTAGGCTTGCGATTGAACCTTTGGAGCCGCCCTTCGGGGCGGCTTTTTCTAGGTAAAAAGCGTCCGATCCCAACAACTTTGCCGAATCCAGCATTGCGGCGGAGACCCCGCCACCGAGACTATCGGCCGGATTTCCCACCTACGAGACAAGATGCACGCTCCGAAGCTTCCTGAAATCAATCAGTTATCCAGATCACCGATAAATCACCGTTAGATCACCCATAAATCACCGCTGGTGCATTGAGTCTGGGAGCGAACTGGCGCATTGTGCCTCTACGCGAGCGGGAAATTGCGAAAGCTACCTGCTCAAAGGGGAACGCTTTCGGGAGGTGAGACGACCATCCCGCCTCCTGAAAGCTAAGCAAGCTCCCAAACCATAACCCGGCGTCGCTCTCCCTTGACCGGCGCCACAACCTTATGACCAAGGAGGTCACCATGAACGCTCAAACGATCGGCAAGAACCTTAGCCCCGCCTGCGAAATCTCAACCCTTAATGCCACAAGGAAGACAGTGAAAAACCTGAAGCTGGGAATTTCCGCCACAGCTCTGTGCTACCTGGCTATGGTTATCGGAAGTGCTGTCTTGCCGTGCCAGGCTGAATCAGTCTTATCGTCGGGCGCCTTTGTCGGCGGCGCGGCTACTGGGATTGTCAACGTCACCACCCCCAACGTCGGACTGGATTGGAATGGTTTGCCCCAAAACAATCCTAACCAAATCCAGGTTACGTCAAACGCCACCTCCACTGGCGCTTTCTATATCAACCTCGACTTCACGCAGAACCCTTCAACCGAGTATGGCGTCAGCTGGAACATGACGAATACCAGCGGCCAAGACTGGTATTCGATGCACTTCACGCTGCTGTACGCGCCGTTGGGAGACTTCATGGTGACCTTCGACGCGACCGGCGCGTTTCCCAGTCAACCCAACGGCGCACCTTATGCCCTGCCTTACAACTGGAGCGATACCAACATCGACTTCTCCGGGGGGGCGATTTCCGGAAGCGGAGGAACAGCCAATTTCTTCCTTCCGCTGGACGTCAATGGCCAATGCTGCAGCGGCAACTTCATCGTCTTTGCGACGCCGGACTATACGCCGTCCACGCCCGAGCCTAGCAGCCTGATGTTGTTAGGTTCCGGAATTCTGGGTATTGGAGGACTGCTGCGAAAGCGCTTCCTTGGATGACGCGAACGCGAGTCGATATGACCCTCCCCGTTTACGGTGAGGAGCAGGCAACGCAGTGAAGTTGCTCCTCACCTTTAACCATAACCGCCGCTAAAACCTGACCATAGGAGGTCACGATGAAACGCAAATGGTCAGCCAAATGAAGCAATCGCAGAATGAAGCGAAGGCTACCGCCCAGCCCTGGCGGCTTCTTACTGCTGCCTTGATGATGTCAGCCTTGCTAGTTCAGGCTCAGAGTCCGCCCCGAGCCTGGCAGCCTCCTGCTGTTTGGATCGGGCATAGTCGGCCTGGCGGGAATGCTGCGCCGGAGACTAGTGCCATAGACGTGGAACAACCGCGTTCATACAGCCGCCCGTGGAGGCGGCTTTTCTTGTTCACAGACGTTGGCTTTGCGGGATTAGAGCGATTCCACACTGGCTGCATCCGCTTTGAAAGGGCATGTCTTTAGGCGGGTCGAAAAGATGGCGGGAAGTGACCGAGTTTAGCTGCTGAGGGGAAATCGAAAGCCGCAGCGAATCGGCTAAACGATTGCTGATTCACCACACAACCAGTGGGTGGAGGCGAATAACGCGACCACCGAGTCATCATACCTATGGCGGACGGCATTGTGATTTTTGCCACCGCAGCCGTCCGCCATATCCGCCTTGCACTTCAAGTGCAGAATAGTTGGGGCGTGCCTGCCGGTTGTCACGGTGGAATGGCAAATTTGTGACTTCTTTGTCAAAACTCAATGACTTCGGATTGCGATGAACGGGCGCACCTTTAGAGCCTGCCCTGAGCTTGCCGAAGGGTGCGCCGCCACACTCTTTGCTCTTGTCATCCCGAGTGGGCTTTAGCCCGCGAGCGACCTGCTTTTGCGAGTCTTTTAGCAAACTGTACAATCTCCCGATGACCTCCTCTCGGCTGGAACGGGTGCAACATCAATTGCGCCTTTACGAGCATCCGCTGGTAGAGTTCGACGCTCGCGCCAAGGGCGAAGCCGTGGAGGTGATCATCAGGCCGCGCTTTACGGATCCTCCGGTCCACACCTACTACTTCGAGTTGCATCCCCGCGATCTGGACGATTCGCAATTTGAGTGGGCCTTTCAGCGCCAGCTTTTCGACTGCCTGCACGATTACCTGGTCGAGATGTTTGTCCGTACGCCGCAGCACCGCAAAGAGAATCAGCAGATGGAGCGCGAAGGCAAGCTGTGACCACTTCGCCTGACGAGCCAACGCATAACCCTCGGCCCGAATCGCGCCTGCGCCAACTTATTGCCGACGAGATTCGCCGCGATGGGCCAATTCCGTTTTCCCGCTACATGGAGATCTGTCTCTATGAGTCCGGGCTCGGCTACTATTCGCGTCCGCGCGAGCAGTTCGGAAAAGCCGGCGACTTCTACACGTCAAGTGATGTTCATGCCGTGTTTGGGCGCTTACTGGCACGGCAATTCGAGCAGATGTGGCGTGCGCTGGATTCCCCTTCGCGCCTCGACATCATCGAACTGGGTCCCGGCCGCGGCCTGTTTGCGCGCGACGTGCTGGATTGGTCGGCCAAGCAGTTTCCGGAGTTCGCGCGTGCTTTGCATTACGCGCTAGTGGAGCAGTCGGCGCACTTGCGCGAGCGATTGCAGGAGCGGCTGGCGGAGCACATTGCGCTGGGAAGAGCGCACGTCTTCGAGTCGCTCGAAGCGGTAGCGGCGACGGCAGGTAAGAGTCTTATCGTCTTCGGTAATGAATTCTTCGATGCCCTTCCGGTCGAGGTGGTCGATCATCGCGGCGAATTGCGAATAGCGATCGAGAACGGCAGATTTGTGGAGACGTTCGTTCCGCCGACCCCAGCGGAAGTGGAATTTCTTGATCGCTACGGCGTGCAGCCGGAAGAGGGCGAGAGGGTAGAAGCGCCGCTGGTGTCATTGCAGTGGATGGAGCGCATCGCTGCAGCATTTCACGGCAGGCGGGGCTTTCTCGTCCTAATCGACTATGGCTACACGCGCGAAGAGCAATTGGCGGGGCGACATCGCGATACCATCATGAGCTACCGTCAGCACACCGCCAGCACGTCGCCGTACGAGGCGCCGGGCGAGCAGGACATCACCGCCCACGTGAACTTCACAGCGCTGCGGGCACGCGGTGTTGAGCGCGGACTCGATCCCGTGGCATTGCTCACCCAATCCCAATTTCTCCTCGGCATCGGAGAAGAGACGCAATTCGCGGATGCGTTTCAGGATTGCAAACTGCCCCAGGAGCACGCCAAGGTGGCGTTACAGCTCAAACACTTGATCTCGCCCACGGGGATGGGTGAGACGTTTCAGGTATTACTGATGTCAGCGGGAGTGGCAAAAGAAAAGGCCGCAGCTTTAAGCGGCCTTAAACTAGCCCACTAAACTGGATTTACTACATGCCAGGTTTATCGGAGCTCTGCGGCTGATAAGGCGTCTGCAGATATTTGCGGGCGGTATCGAGCGCATTCTGGGTATTGTCATTGGTCTGCAGGGCCTGCCGGTATTCATTGGTCGCGCGCTCGCGCTGGCCCGTGAGATCGAAGATCATTCCCAGCTGGATGTGGCTCCAAACCTCGGTCCACCGCGGTTCGCCATCGCCGTTGAGCGATTCGCGATAGGCGTTCGCAGCCGACTGATAGTTGTGCTGCAAGAAGAACACTTCGGCGATGCGGTAGTGTGCCAGCGAGCTGTTCTTGTTGATGTCGAGCGCCTTCTGGAATTCCTTCAGAGCTTCGGTCAGGTCGCCCTGTTCCACGTCCTGCTGGCCGCGCATGATAGAGGTGCGCACCTGCAGCTCCTGTGAATTCTGCAAGACGTTATTGTTGGGATCGATCGAAATGCGCCGCGGCTTGCCGAATGTCTCGACCGCATAGGCTGAGTTCGTACCCGAAACTTCCACCCGCTTGGTCTCGGTTTTTCCATCCGTGTCGATCTTCAATTCTATCGGCATACGGAAAAGGTCCATGTCCTGTTGAATCTCCCCGACCACCCGGAAGCCTTTCTGCGTGCGGTAGACGGTGTACTTATTCTTGAACTCCGGGGCGCCCGTGGAGTCCAGCCACTGGGTGAAGAACCAGGTAAGCTGCTGTCCCGAACTCTCCTCCGCAACCATACGGAAATCGTTAACCGAAGCCGACTTTCCCGCATACTGGCTGATAAACGTGCGCATGGTTTTGTCGAAAGCGTTGTCACCAATCACCCAGCGCAGCATTTGCAGGATCATGCCGCCCTTGTCGGTCACCAGCGATTGGAACTCAGGAGAAAACGCGTCCAGCTTCCCGACATCTGCCAGCGGAACCGACACATAAGCCAGTGCGCCCACCGACATGTCTTTGGTGACTTCCTCAAAGCCAGCCGGGCCCGCAACGTGCTCTACGTAGAGAGCCTCGGAATATCGTGCCGAACCGTCGTTCAGCCACCAATCATTTTTGCTCGTGGGGCTCACCATGGTTCCGAACCACTGGTGCGCAACGGTATTGGCCAGCAGCCGATAGTTGATCTTGCCCACGAAGGAGCGCGAGGCCAATCCAGCGATCTCTGGCGCCCAAGCTGACGGCACCGTGTCATTCGGTAATTCGACGACATTCAGCGTGCTGTTGAACGAAGGACCGTAAGTCGAGGTATAGAAGAAAAACTCCTTCACCGCGGTATCGGCATACTGAGTGGCGAGCGCTTTATGATCGGGCGCGGTGTAGATCGTGATATTCAGCCCGCCTTCCGTGCTCTTGGTCGGCTCGTACTTGCCAATCACAATCGTTCCCGGGAAAGCTGGGCTTATCCTCATAGCTGAAGGTAACGGTCTTGTAGCCGGCGGGAACTGGAAGCTTGGTTAGCGCGGAATGGCTTGCACTGCCCTTGCGACCGCCGGCCTCTCCCGCTTCAGCAGCGGCGCCAGACGTCTTGCCGCTGCCGATAATGCTGTACTCCGAAGGAGCGCTGATGGTGATGGTCGAAGTGAAGCGATCAATGCCATACGCAACCATGGGAAACCAGCGTCCGGCGTACAGCAGATAAGTTATGGGATCGCCTATGTAGGCAAGCTTCAATCCAGGTACCGGACTATCATCTCCCGACTGGATTGCCCCTTCGTATTCGAAGGTCAGCGTATCGCTGGCGCCCTTGGTCAACCCATTCGGTAAGGAGATGCGGATGGTCGAGTCTTGACTCACGCGCTCAACCGAAAGTGGCTGGCCTGTGGCATCGACCACGCGCGTCGGCCGCAGCGCATTGTGCAACTCAAAGATGGCGATGGTGATGTCGTCGAGCGCGGTAAAACGCACGCGAGCCTCTGCCTTAATCTGGTGGGTCTGCGGAGAGACAACGGCTTGAATAGCGTAGTCGTTGACCTGGATCCGCTGTTTCTCGGCGCCGAAACACGGAGAAACCAAACCAAGAATTGAAAGCACCAGGATTATGCGCACGAGAGATCGCGCCGGGTTTTGCATTAGGAAGGTTGCTCCTGCTTTTCTTACTATAAATGATGAAAAACCTAGCGCGAAAGGTGCGCACAAGCTGCCCTTCATCTCATCACCGAGACACTGGATCGACCACAGAGACACAGAGGCACAGAGGAATTCCGAAGCTGGAGGCAAATCCACTGCTTCTGGCGAACCAACGTGAAAGTCCCTCCGGGAATGAACAAAGGATGTCGAGCGCTGCTCCAAAAAGAAAGAAGTTATTTTTCTCTGTGCCTCTCTGTCTCTGTGGTGAAGCCGCTTGATCCCGACGGTCCCAGCAATGTAAGTACGGCTTGAGCGGCCCTCTCAGATGCATTGCCACCCGAACCATTAGGACGTAAGCGGCGGCGCACTTCGCGGAAATCTTCGATCATAGCCTCTCGCGCTGCCCCGTCCGGAAGGAGGCGCTTAAGCTCGGCGCAAACTCGTTGGGGCGTGAACTCAGCCTGAACCAGTTCCGCAACGACATCACGTTCTGCGATCAGGTTCACCATAGCGAAGCGATCCACTTTTACTAGACGGCGGCCAAGGCTCCACGTGAGCGGAGCTACCCGATACACCATGGTGAACGGCGTTCCGATCAAGGCTGCTTCGAGCGTGGATGTGCCGCTGGCGACCGCCGCCGCTCGCGCATGAAGTAAGCTGGCCCTCGCATCGCGCGTGAACGTGATCTGCGGCCCCGCGTAGTTGTGCAAAAGAGAAGCGACCCAGCTTTCATCGAGCGTGGAAGCAACTGGAACTATGTAAACGTATTCCGGGCCCAGAAGTTGCGCTGCTTCCAACAACGTGGGCAAGATGCGTGAGACTTCGCCATGCCGGCTGCCCGGCAGTAACGCGATCCATTCCCGGTGTGGATCAAGCTTGTACTCCGCCGCAAACTCTTCTCGCGATATCTGCGGCGATGGCAGGTCGGCAAGCGGATGACCAACAAACTGCGCCTCAATGCCGCGTTCGCGATAGAAGCGTTCCTCGAAAGGGAAGATCACCAGCATCTTGCGAACGTACTCGCGAACGCGCTCGATGCGTCCCTGCTTCCATGCCCACAGCTGTGGACTGACGTAGTAAATGACCGGCACCCCAAGCTTGTGCAGCTCGCGCGCCAGGCGCAGATTGAAATCGGGGAAGTCGATGAGCACCGCGAGGTCAGGGCGCCGCCGCTCGGCCTCGCGGACAACTTCGCGAAATCGACGATAGATGTTTGGAATGTGCTTGATCACTTCCACGATGCCGACTTCGGCAATTTCTCGGGCATCCACCAGGAGATCGCAACCGGCGGCGCGCATCTGGTCGCCGCCGACACCGAAAAACTCGAGCTCGGGCACTGGAATCCGATGCGCAACTTGGCAGCGCAAAGCTTCCATGAGCTTTGCGCCATAAAACTCGCCAGAGGCCTCTCCCGCGGAGATGAGGATACGCACGTTAGGATTATGACAGGAGGCATCCGTCGGGCGTCAGCGATCAGCCGTCAGTTCGGAGTGTACATCGCTCCGCTCAGGGGACAGCCGGAGGGAACAAACGCGCAAGGGCCACTTTACGCGGTCGCTTTCGGGCCGGCATGGTCAGGATCTCGCGAATCACTGCGCGGCTTGCCCAGCAGCGTCATCGACAAGTACGCTCCGATCCACGACCCTAGCGCCGCGAAACATACATACACCCAGTTCCTGGTATAACTGATGACCGCAAAAGCCGACAGCAGGTACCACACGCTGCTCCAACTCGCGGCCGGGACGCGGCGGCGAGACGAAACGGCTGCGTTGAACATGACATAAACGGCATCGGTCGCGGCTGTGGATGCAACCACGCCAAGCGCCAACCAGGGATGGATCTGCCACACGTCTTCACCTCGCATGGAAAACTAGAAGTGGATTCTAATATGGCAGGTTCGGTTGAGTGGGTCGTCGAAAGACGCGTGAGAAGGCCATTTTGATTTGGCGCGGTCGAACGTTGGCACAAAGGCCAGCCAGAGGAACAAACCCCGATCAGCGAATCGTTGCTCCTCTCTTGGAGCGGCGGAACTGACTCGCGTGCTGGAAGAACCGGTTGACGACAGGCGACCCCGTTGATATTATGAATGGGTTCTGCGAGTTATTTTTGGCCTGCCTGTAGTGTGTGGCTGTGCTGCATCGATCTCTGTCCTGTAGAATTGAATTGCAGGATGTCCTCGCTGAAACGTGTCTGCGCTTCCGCTGGAGCTTTCCAGTGGGTATGCAGGCCGAGGCAACGATACGGAGTGCCCTCGTTCCTGATCTCCGCACTGGCTTTCGGGCTGGTTTGCGGAACGACCACGGCGCCACCGTCGTACGCCTAACCTGATCGGAAACCAATATCCCCTCGAGGTTACTTGAGGGGAAGCATGGGCAGAACGGTCGCGAAGGCCATGCGCAAAAACTGCCCAGTCCTAATTACTGGGATGAACTTTGTGCCGGTTGAGCCCCAGATTGGTGGCTGCGGCACAAAAGGCAGAGTGCGGCCCGGTTGCCGCTGAGAGTTTTGCTGCGGCGAAAGCCGTTAGCCAGCCTAGAGCTGGCGTGAAGAAGGAGCTGCAAAGAGTGCCTACATTTAATCAATTGGTGCGTAAGGGACGAACGGCGCCGAAGTACAAGACGGCGAGTCCGGCTCTGCAGTCCTGCCCGCAGAAGCGCGGGGTCTGTACGCGTGTGTATACCCAGACGCCGAAGAAGCCGAATTCCGCGTTGCGCAAGGTTGCGCGCGTCCGGCTGACCAATGGGATCGAGGTAACGACCTATATTCCCGGCGTCGGCCACAATCTGCAGGAGCACTCGATTGTGCTGATTCGCGGGGGCCGCGTGAAAGATCTGCCGGGCGTTCGCTATCACGTGGTGCGCGGCACGCTGGATTCCGTGGGCGTCGCCAATCGCAAGCAGAGCCGCTCCAAGTATGGAGCCAAGCGGCCGAAGGCCTAGAGGATTTATGCCGAGAAAAGGACACATCGCGAAGCGTGAACCACTGGCGGACCCGGTCTATCAGTCCACGCTAGTCAACAAGTTCGTTAACTCTATGATGTGGGATGGCAAAAAGAGCACCGCTCAGAACATCTTCTATCGCGCCATGAAGAAGCTGGAAGACAAAGGCGGCGACGAGGCCATCAAGCTGTTCAAGAAGGCTGTGGAGAACGCCAAGCCGGTGCTGGAAGTGAAGACCCGTCGCGTGGGCGGCGCCAACTATCAGGTGCCGGTCGAGGTCAATGCCGACCGCCGGACTTCGCTGGCAATTCGCTGGATCCTGACCTACAGCCGCGGGCGTGGCGAGAAGGGCATGATCGACAAGCTGGCGAACGAGTTGCTCGACGCGGCCAACGGGCGCGGAGCAGCCATCAAGAAGAAAGAAGACGTGCACCGCATGGCCGAGGCCAATAAGGCCTTCGCGCATTATCGCTGGTAGAAGCAGATCTCTCGCCGGCTGAAGCCGGCTCGGGATGACAAACATTGGGAAGTGCATTACGGCGCGCCTGAAGGTGCGCTCCTTCAAGAGGGCGAATTAAACGATTCGCCCTGGCAAGAAACGGAAAAGATCGTGCCCAGACAGGTTCCATTAGATCGTTGCAGGAATATCGGCATCATGGCCCACATCGATGCCGGTAAGACCACCACCACGGAGCGCATCCTGTTCTATACGGGACGCACGCACCGCATTGGTGAGGTCCATGAAGGCACGGCGACGATGGACTGGATGGCGCAAGAGCAGGAACGCGGCATCACCATCACTTCGGCTGCCACGACCTGCGTTTGGAAAGATATTCGCATCAACATTATTGATACGCCTGGCCACGTTGATTTCACCGCCGAGGTGGAGCGTTCGCTGCGCGTACTCGATGGCGCCTGCGCCGTATTCGATGCAGTGCACGGCGTCGAGCCGCAGTCCGAGACGGTCTGGCGCCAGGCCGACAAGTACGGCGTTCCGCGCATTTGTTTCATTAATAAGATGGACAAGATGGGTGCTGACTTCGAGCATGCCGTTGATACTATCCGCAAGCGCCTCAATGCCCGCCCCGTCGCCATCCAGTTGCCTATCGGCCAAGAAGATAAGTTCAGAGGTGTCATCGACCTGATGACCATGAAGGCGATCATCTGGAACGATGAAAGTCTGGGCGCCGAGTACGAAGTCGAAGAAATTCCGGAAGAGCTGAAAAAGAAAGCCGCTGCCTACCATCAGATCCTGGTCGAGACGGTTGTTGAAAACGACGATCAGGACGAGCTGATGCACAAGTACATTGAGGGCGAGACCATCGGCGAGGCGGAACTGAAGGCCGCATTGCGCCGCGCGACGCTGAAGATGAAAGTGTTTCCCGTGATTTGCGGGACCGCCTTCAAGAACAAGGGCGTGCAGCCCATGCTCGATGCGGTGGTGGATTATCTGCCTTCGCCGGTCGACGTTCCGCCGGTTACGGGTATTGACCCGAACACGGGTAAAGAAGTTCAACGCCCCGCCGAAGACAACGCCCCATTTTCGGCGCTGGCTTTCAAGATCATGACCGACCCCTTCGTCGGCCAGCTTACCTTCATTCGCGTTTACTCCGGACATTTGAAGCAGGGCGACAGCGTGTTAATTAGCGGCCGTTCGCGCACCGAGCGCATTGGCCGTCTGCTGAAGATGCACGCCAATAAGCGCGAAGATATCACTGAGATTTACGCTGGCGATATTTGTGCGTGCGTTGGCCTGAAGCACATTACCACCGGCGATACGATTTGCGACGAAGATCATCCGGTCGTGCTCGAATCCATCGAGTTCCCGGCGCCTGTGATTGCAGTTGCGGTCGAGCCGAAAACCAAGAGCGATCAGGAAAAGATGGGCATCGCCCTCGGTAAGCTGGCGCAGGAAGATCCCACTTTCAAAGTCAGCACTGATCCCGACAGCGGCCAGACCATCCTCGAAGGCATGGGCGAACTCCACTTGGAAATCCTGGTCGACCGCATGATGCGCGAGTTCAACGTGCAGGCCAATGTCGGCAAGCCGCAGGTGGCTTATCGCGAGACCATCCGCAAGCAATCGCAGGCCGAGGGCAAGTACATTCGCCAGACCGGCGGCAGCGGCCAGTACGGCCATGTGCGCATTCGGTTGGAGCCCAACGAGCCGGGCAAAGGCTACGAATTTGTCAATGAAGTCGTGGGCGGCGTGATTCCCAAGGAATTCATCAAGCCGGTGGATCAGGGCATCAAGGAAGCCATGGAAGGCGGCGTTCTCGCCGGCTACGAAATGGTGGACGTGAAGGCCACGCTCTACGACGGCAGCTATCACGATGTGGACTCGAACGAAATGGCCTTCAAGATCGCCGGCTCGATGGCGTTCAAAGAAGCCGCGCGCAAGGCCAGTCCGGTATTGCTGGAGCCGGTGATGTCGGTGGAAGTGGTTGTGCCCGAGGAATATATGGGCACCATCATCGGCGACTTGAGCAGCCGCCGCGGACGAATCGAGGCCCTCGAGCATCGCGCTGGGTCTCAGGTGATTAAGGCGATGGTGCCGCTGGCCGAGATGTTCGGCTACGCCACCAACATGCGTTCGAGTACGCAAGGCCGGGCGACGTTCAGCATGCACTTTGCGCGCTACGAAGAAGCGCCGAGAGCAGTGGCCGAAGAAATCGTGGCCAAGGTGCAGGGCAAGAGTCCGGCAGGAACGAAGTAGGTTCGTATCAGGGCACGACTCTAGTCGTGCCGACGACAGCGCAATAAAACATCGGGGCTTTAGCCCCTGCAAGACATACGGAGCTCCAATGGCGAAAGAGAAATTTGACCGCAGCAAGCCGCACGTAAACGTAGGCACGATCGGGCACATCGATCATGGCAAGACGACGTTGACGGCGGCCATCACCAAGGTATTGCAGAAGCACAATCCCAAGATCGTGTTCCGCTCGTTCGACTCGATCGACAACGCGCCGGAAGAGCGCGAGCGCGGCATCACCATTGCCACGGCGCACGTGGAGTACGAGACCGCCAACCGGCACTACGCCCACGTGGATTGTCCCGGCCACGCCGACTACATCAAGAACATGATTACCGGCGCGGCGCAGATGGACGGTGCGATTCTGGTGGTCGCTGCGACCGACGGGCCGATGCCGCAGACCAAGGAGCACGTGCTGCTGGCGCGCCAGGTCGGAGTGCCCTACGTGCTGGTGTTCCTGAACAAGTGCGATGCGGTGGAAGATCCCGAGTTGATCGACCTGGTGGAGATGGAAGTCCGCGAGCTGCTGAGTAAGTACCAGTTTCCGGGCGACGATGTGCCGGTAATTCGCGGCAGCGCGCTGGGCGCGTTGAATGGCGAAGCGCAATGGGAAGCCAAGATCGACGAGCTGATGGACGCGGTGGACAAGAACGTACCGCTGCCGGCGCGCGACATCGACAAGCCGTTCCTGATGCCGATCGAAGACATCTTCTCGATTCAGGGGCGCGGCACGGTGGTCACGGGTCGTATCGAGCGCGGCAAGGTGAAGGTGGGCGAAGACGTCGAGATTGTCGGCTTCCGCGAGACCCGCAAGACGGTAGTCACGGGCGTGGAAATGTTCAAGAAGCAGCTGGACGAAGGTCTGGCGGGCGACAACGCCGGGCTGCTGCTGCGCGGCACGGCGAAGGAAGACGTGGAGCGCGGCATGGTGCTGGCCAAGCCGGGATCGATCACGCCGCACACCAAGTTCAAGAGCGAAGTGTACGTGCTGTCGAAAGACGAAGGCGGGCGGCACACGCCGTTCTTCAAGGGCTATCGGCCGCAGTTCTACTTCCGCACGACGGACGTGACGGGCGTGGCGACGTTGCCGGCGGGCACGGAGATGGTGATGCCGGGCGACAATGTGAGCCTGGAGATTGAGCTGATCACGCCGGTGGCGATGGAGAAGGGCTTGCGGTTTGCGATTCGCGAAGGCGGACGCACCGTGGGCGCCGGCACCATCAGCGAAATTATTGCGTAATTTGCAGTCCCACTCATTCCAAAAGCCGGAACGAGTGGGGCACTCAAATCAACCGCGGCACAAGCCGCAAAGCAGAGTGCGGAAACGCAGGCTGCTTCAGCAGAGATCTTTGAGAGAAACTAACGTGATTGGCAAAGAACGAATTCGAATCCGGCTGAAAGCATACGACTATCGCGTTCTCGACCAGTCCACTGGCGAGATCGTCGATACGGCGAAGCGCACGGGGGCGCAAATAGCGGGACCGATCCCGTTGCCCACGGTGAAGAACAAGTATTGCGTCCTGCGTTCGCCCCACGTGGACAAGAAATCGCGCGAGCAGTTTGAAATTCGCACGCACAAGCGCCTGCTCGACATTCTGGAGCCCACGCAGCAAACCGTGGACGCGCTGATGAAACTTGAGCTTCCCGCCGGCGTTGACGTGGAGATCAAGGCGTTTGGCAAGGAACATAAATAGGAGCTATCGGCCGTCAGCTCTCAGCCAAGGCCAAGTAGCAAAGAGCAGTAGCTGAGGGCCGACAGCTGATAGCGGATGGCTAGAAAAAACAAAGCTTCCGTGGTTGATCCCACTCATTCGAAAAGCGCGAATGAGTGGGGCACCCAGCCCCCGGTGCAATCCGCAACGGAATAAGGAAGCGGAGTTGAGGAAACGAATATGGCAGTCAGTGGAATTTTAGGCAAAAAGGTCGGCATGACGCAGCTCTTCGATGACAAGGGTGATGTTCACCCGGTCACGGTGCTGCAGGCTGGTCCTTGCGTCGTTACCCAGCGCAAGACCGTTACCAAGGACGGCTATGACGCGGCCCAGATCGGGTTGGTGGAGTTCGTTAAGGAGTCGCGGCTGACGGGCCCGATGAAGGGCCACTTCGCCAAGAACAATCTGCCTCCGATGCGTTTCCTACGCGAGGTACCGATCATTGTCGATGCCGAAAATCAGGATGGCGCAAAAGTAGGCGACAAAGTGCTGGTGGATATTTTTGAAGGCGACAAGTTTGTGGACGTGGTTGCAACCAGCAAAGGCCGTGGTTTTGCGGGCGTGGTCAAGCGTCATAAGTTTGGCGGCGGCGCTGCTTCGCATGGCTCCATGTTCCAGATCACCGGTTCGATCGGCTCATCCGCCTTCCCATCGCGTGTGTTCAAAGGCATGCGCATGTCGGGGCACATGGGCGTCGATCGCGTGACCGTCCGTAACCTGCGTGTTCTCGGCGTCGACAAAGACGAGAACTTGCTGGTGGTCGAAGGCGCGGTGCCGGGGCACAAGGACGCATACGTGATGATCATCAAGGCCAAGAAGCCACCGAGAGAGCGCCGTGGATTTAGCGGTGCCGGCACGGTGGATCCGCTGAAGGCGTCGAAGCGCCAGGCGGCGAAGAAGAAGTAGCTAGGGATTAGGGGTTAGGGGCTAGTGATTAGCTAAAAGCTAAAAGCCCTGACACAAAGCGATCGAGAAAGAGATCGAGTTAGTAGCTGACGGCTGATAGCTGGCAGCCAACTGGAAAAGACTATGGCGACGATTGATGTGGTAAATCTCGGCGGCGAAAAGGTGGGTTCCATCGAACTGGCCGATGAAGTTTTCGGCGCGGTGAACGAGGACCTGTTGTGGGAGGCGGTGAAACATTACCGCGCCGGACAGCGTGCGGGTACCCACGCCACCAAGAACAAGAAGCTGGTGAGCGGCGCGGGTAAGAAGCTGTGGAAGCAAAAGGGCACCGGCCGCGCGCGTGTGGGATCGATTCGCTCGCCGCTGTGGCGGCACGGCGGAACCGTTCACGGACCGCAGCCTCGCTCCTACGATTACGCTTTCCCGCGTAAGAAGCTACTGGGCGCGTTGCGCTCGGCACTGGCGGCCAAGCTGGCCGATGGCAAGCTGGTCGTGGTGGAGAGCTTTGACGTGAAGGAACCGAAGAGCAAACCGTTCCGCCAGACGCTGCACAAGCTGAATGCAAAGGGTACGACGCTGCTGGTGGAAAGCACGGCCAGCGAGAATCATAACCTTCATTTGAGTTCGCGGAACCTTGCAGGCGTGGAGCTGCTGGCAGGCAATCAGGTTCATCCTTATCACCTGCTTCGCTACGAGACTACGATCTTCGCGCGCCCGGCGCTGGAAAAATTGCAGGACTCGTTGAAGACCACGGCGCCCAAACGCAAGCATGCGGAGGTGGCGTAATGAAATCGGCATATCAGGTTCTGCGCCGCCCGGTGATTACGGAAAAGGGTTTGGGAATCAAGGAAACCGAAGGGACCCTGGTCTTCGAAGTTTCCGTGAAGGCCACCAAGACCGAGATCAAGCAGGCGGTGCAGAGCATTTTCAAGGTGAAGGTGGACTCGATTCGTACCGCGACATTTGCCGGCAAAGAGCGCCGGCGCGGCAAGTTCACCGGATATCGCCCCGACTGGAAGAAGGCTTACGTGCGCCTGAAGGCGGGCGAGAAGATGCCCGAGTACGCGGAGAACATCTAGCCAGTGGGTAGTGGCTAGTGGATAGGGGATAGAAATCAGATTTACGAACTGCCGCCAGCCGAGCCCCGAAGGGGCGGAAGAGTCTAGCCCAGCATGAAGCGAAGCGGAATGCTGGGTGGGATCGAGATTAAGACCCGAGTCCCGTAGGGACGGTAGAAGTAGTTGTACCAAGCGAGAAACGAGTAGGAACATGGCAATCAAAACTTACAGACCGGTAACTCCAACGAGACGGTTCACCACCACCACGGTCAACGATGACCTGACGACGAACCGGCCGTACAAGCCGCTGACCGAGCCCAAGCAGCGCACCGGCGGACGCCGCAACTCCGGCGACCTGACCATCTGGCATCGCGGCGGCGGACACAAGCGCAAGCTGCGCATCATCGACTTCAAGCGCGACAAGTTCGGAATTCCGGCGACCGTCGCCTCTATCGAGTACGATCCCAATCGCTCGGCGCGGATTGCCCTGCTGAACTACGCCGATGGCGAGAAGCGCTACATCGTGTATCCGATAGGACTGCAGGTAGGCGCCAAGATTGTCAGCGGTCCCGAGGCCGACATCCTGGTGGGGAATGCGTTGCCGCTGCGCAATATCCCGCCTGGCACCACGGTCCACAACATCGAGTTGAAGCCCGGCAAGGGCGCACAGATGGCGCGCTCGGCAGGAGCGCAAGCGCAGTTAGTCGCCAAAGAAGGCGACTACGCGCTGCTGAAGCTGCCTTCCGGCGAAACCCGCAAGGTGTTGGTCGATTGCATGGCCACCGTAGGACAGGTCGGCAATATCGATCACGAAAACATTTCCATCGGCAAGGCCGGCCGTACGCGCTGGCTGGGTATCCGTCCAACCAATCGAGGCGTGGTCATGAATCCGGTCGATCACCCGCATGGCGGCGGCGAAGGCAAGACCAGTGGCGGACGTCACCCGGTGACGCCATGGGGCAAGCCGACGCGTGGATACAAGACTCGCAACAACAAGCGGACCGATAAGTTCATCGTGAACCGCAGAACGAAGTAGGACTGAGACGATATGGCACGTTCAACGAAAAAAGGCGCGTTCATCGATTCGCACCTGCAGGCCAAGATTGACGGCATGAACGCACGCAACGAGAAAAAGGTTGTGCGCACCTGGTCGCGCCGCTCCACCGTGATCCCGGAGATGGTGGGACACACCCTGGCGGTGCACAACGGCAAGAAGTTTATTCCGGTGTATGTGACCGAGAACATGGTCGGCCACAAACTGGGCGAGTTCAGCATGACGCGCAGCTTCAAGGGCCATTCGGTCAGGGCTGCAACTGAGACCGCGGCCAAGCCCGCTCCGGCGAGATAAGGAAAACGACATGGAATTCACAGCCAAACTGAATTACGTGCGCGTCTCGCCGCAGAAAGCGCGCCTGGTGCTGGATATGATCAAAGGCCGCCGGGTGGAAGAGGCGTTGGACACGCTGCTGTACGCCAAGAAGGGCATTGCTCCGAGGCTCTATAAGCTGCTGCGTTCGGCGGTTGAGAACGCCAACTACGCGAGCGCCGAAAAGGGTCTGGACATCGATGTGGACCGGCTGTACGTGAAGCGGGCGGTTGCCAACGACGGCCCGCGCATGAAGCGTATTCGTCCGGCGCCCATGGGCCGTGCTTATCACTATCAGCGGCGCATCTCGCATCTGGAAATTGCGCTGGAGGAAAAGGCGGCCGGCAACGGTCATGCCGGACTGGTGCAGAAGGTGGAAGAAGGCGCGCCCGCCAAGAAAGCGGCCAAGCGGCCAGCCAAGAAAATGGTGAAGAAATCGCCCGCCAAGAAGGCTGCAGCGAAGAAACCGGCGGCTAAAAAGCCGGCCAAGAAAAAGAAGTAGAGATTTACAAAGCGGCGATGCCACGTTGCGATCGTCGCGGAGAAAAACAAGACTATGGGACAAAAAGTCCATCCTTACGGATTTCGCCTGGGCGTTACCAAGCCCTGGAAGTCACGCTGGTTCGTGGTGCGCGACTACGACAAACTGCTGCTGGAAGACGTGAAGCTGAAGGCCGAGCTGAAGGAAAAGCTGAAGTCGGCTGGCGTCAGCTCCATCGAGGTCGAGCGTCCTGGCAACAAGTTGCGCATCATCATCCGTACCGCGCGTCCGGGCATCATCATCGGCCGCAAGGGAACGGAGATCGACAAGCTGAAGCAGGACATCCAGAAGCGCACCAACCGCGATGTCTTTGTCGATATCCAGGAAGTGCACAAGCCCGAGCTTGATGCGCAACTGGTGGCGGAGAACATTTCGCTGCAACTGGAGAAGCGCGTGGGATTCCGTCGCGCCATGCGCAAGGCGGTGGATTCAGCGCTACGCTTTGGCTGCAAGGGAATCAAGGTGCGCGTCAGCGGCCGGCTGAACGGCAACGAAATCGCGCGCTCCGAGTGGTACCTGCAGGGCCGGTTGCCGCTGCACACTCTGCGTGCCGACATCGATTACGGCTTTGCGGAGGCGCATACCACCTACGGCATCATCGGCGTGAAGTGCTGGGTGTACAAAGGCGAGATTTTCAAAGAAAAGCGCCGCGAGCCGCAGGGCGTAGGATCGGGAGCGTTTTAAGGGCAGGGGTTAGTGGCTAGGGGTTAGGGGCTAGTAAGAAGCAACTAGCAGCTAGCAATTAGCTAAGACGAGGATCGAGATTGCACAGGCGCTAAGGATAGTTGGGTACAGGAGATTTTCTAGCCCCTGGTTCCTAACCTCTGGCCCCTGATTTGGGAGAGAGCTGGCGGTAACTGGCCAAGGTGAAATTAGAAGGATTTTCTAACCCCTAGCCACTGACCCCTAGCCACTGAATTCTATGTTGATGCCAAAGAAAGTGAAGTATCGCAAACAGCAGCGCGGCCGCATGTGCGGCAAGGCGTGGCGCGGTGGCGAGCTGTCATTCGGCGACTTCGGCTTGAAGGTCATGGAGCCGGGTTGGATCACCGATCGGCAGATCGAGGCCAGCCGCGTGGCCATGACTCGCTTCGTGAAGCGTGGCGGGAAGATCTGGATCCGGCTGTTTCCCGACAAGCCCGTCACCAAGAAGCCTGCCGAAACCCGTATGGGCAAAGGCAAGGGAGCGCCGGACCATTGGGTAGCAGTAGTGCGGCCGGGCAAGATCCTCTTCGAAATGGAGGGGGTATCGGTGGCCGATGCGGCCGAGGCCATGCGCCTGGCGTCGCACAAGTTGCCACTGCGTACCAAGTTCGTGCAGCGCGAAGGCGTGCACTAGGAAGCAGTTGTCAGTTGCCGGTTGTCAGTTCTCAGCCAAGAACGTAACGAAGGACAACCGGTAGTTGACGAAGGCAAGAGATGGGTCCGCTGTGGCAATCGGACTAACTGACAACCGACAACCGACAACTGGCAACCGATAACTGGATTTCACAATGAATGTAGACAAAATTCGTAACTTGACCGATATCGAACTGGCGCATCAGCAGCGAGACCTGTCTGACCAGCTCTTCAAGATGAAGTTCCAGTTGAAGATGGGGCAGACCGAGAGCCTGAAGAAGATCCGCGAGCTGAAGAAAGACATTGCCCGGGTGCTAACCGTGTTGCGCCAGAAAGAGCTGGCGGGCGGCAACGGAGCGGGGGCCCGCGCGAGCAATCCCGTGAAGAAGACATCGTCTGCGACAGAGACCGTGCCTGCGAAAAAGGCGGTAACGGCGAAGAAGGCGGCCCGCAAGAAGGCTGCGACGGAGAAAAAGTAAGCCATGGTCGAAACAACCGCAACCAGTACAGAAAAGACCCCGGGCCGTCGCAAGACCCTGATTGGCAAAGTGGTCTCCACCAAGATGGCCAAGACCATCGTGGTCGAAGTCCGCCGGCAGAAGGCCCACGCGTTCTACAAACGTGTAGTGAAGAGCAGCAAGAAATACTACGCGCACGACGAGGAAGGCACGGCCCATGTCGGTGATTTCGTGAAGCTAGAAGAGACCCGGCCGCTCTCCAAGTTGAAGCGGTGGAATTTGAAGGAAATTGTGCAGCGCGCGGCGCTGGTAGCGCCGGTCGAAGAGAAGCCCGCGGTCTAGGATTCGTTTCGCCTCCCGCTCTTTCGCCAAAATCGGACGGAAGGATGGGGCACCCGCAGGGTCTGGGCGGGCAGCAAGGAGACAAGGTTATGGCAGTGATGATGAGAAGCATGCTCGATGTCGCCGACAACTCCGGCGCGCGCAAGCTGCAGATGATTCTGCCGCTGGGCGGTTCCACCGGACTGGTTGCGCACTTGGGTGATGTAGTGACGGCTTCGGTGAAGGAAGCCTCTCCCGATGGCACCGCCAAGAAGGGCACGGTGGTGAAGGCCGTGATCGTGCGCACGCGCAAAGAGCATCGCCGCCGCGATGGTACCTATATCCGCTTCGACCAGAATGCGGCGGTGTTGATCAATGACGCCAACGAGCCGGTCGGGACCCGCGTCTTCGGTCCAGTGGCCCGCGAACTGCGCGAGAAGAAGTTTTTGAAGATTGTTTCCCTGGCGCCGGAAGTGTTGTAGGCAGTTGTCAGCAGCCGGTTGTCAGTTGTCAGTAAAACGCGATTTAGCCAAGTGCTAAAGGCTCCGGCCGAGTCGCTACGAGGGATTAAAGAACCATGCAGAAGAGTGTAGATATCCGCCGCAACGATCAGGTGCGGGTGATTACCGGGCGCGACAAGGGCAAGGAAGGCCGCGTGCTTCGCGTCATGCCCGACGAGTCCAAGGTGTTGGTCGAGCACGTGATGATGGTGAAGAAGAACGTGCGGCCCAACCCGCAGAAGAACATCAAGGGCGGGATTGCCGAACAGGAGAGCCCGATTTCCATCAGCAACGTGATGCTGATGTGCGCCTCTTGCGCGCGTCCCGTGCGGGTGGGTCACGAAAAACATGGCGACCGCCAGTCTCGTGTATGTAGAACTTGTGGCGCCACGTTGGAGAAGTAGGAAGCAGTTGGCATTTAGCAATTAGCAATTAGCAGTTAGCCAAGGCAGAACGTGCCTGGGCAAAACACAGGAGTCGGCCGTGGCAGGAAGTTCAAAGGCATTCGCTAAGTGCTAAATGCCAAGTGCTGATTGCCAAATTGATTTCCTCACGAACCGGCAGACGTAGCAAGCCGAAACCGTGAGAAAGGTAGAAGCAGGAAATGGCAGACGAGAAGAAACCAAAAGCGCCGCAGCAGGGTGGGGACGGAAAACCGCAGGGTAAGCCCCAGGGCAAGAAGGCAAAGCCGGCGCAGGACGAGGTAGTAGCGGAAGCGGCCTCCGGTAAACCGGCGCGGCCGAAGGCGACCAATCGCCAGACCGCTCGCATGCGCGACCGCTATTACAAGGACGTATTGCCGGCGCTGATGAAAGAGTTCGAACTCGACAACCCCATGGCGGCTCCCAAGCTGGAGAAGATCATTGTGAACATGGGTGTGGGCGAGGCGACGCAAAACGCCAAGCTGATCGATCCGGCGGTGGGCGAGGTTGGCCAGATTACCGGTCAGAAGCCGGTGATTACGCGGGCGCGCAAATCCATTGCGGCCTTCAAGGTGCGCGAGGGAATGCCCATCGGTGTGATGGTGACGCTGCGCGGCGATCGCATGTACGAATTTTTCGACCGCCTGGTGAACGTGGCGCTGCCGCGCGTGCGCGACTTCCGCGGCGTGCCGACCAAGTCCTTCGATGGACGCGGCAATTTCACGCTGGGCGTGCGCGACCAGCTGATTTTTCCGGAAATCGATTACTCCAAGGTCGAGAAGATGAAGGGCATGAACATTACGATCGTGACCTCGGCCGGCACGGACGACCAGGCGCGGGCCCTGTTGAAGCACATGGGCATGCCGTTTAGGCAGTAGTCAGTTGCCAGTTGTCGGTTGTCGGTAGAGAGTTTCAAGTTTCAAGCTGATGGCTAAAGTCTAAGAGCTATAAGCCAAGAGCGAGTAGCGAACGGCGAAAAGCGAGTAGCGAAAAGCGTAAAGGAAACAATGGCGAAGACATCGAGTATTGCAAAGGCGAATAAGAAACCCAAGTTCCCAGTCCGGCAGCATAATCGCTGCCATATCTGCGGACGTCCGCGCGCCTTCTTGCGCAAGTTCGGCATCTGCCGGTTGTGCTTCCGCGGTCTGGCCCTGAAGGGCGAGATTCCTGGGGTCATGAAGTCGAGTTGGTAAACAGCAGTGGCTAGGGACTAGTGGATAGGGCTAGTTAGTACGTCGCCGACGGGTTCTTCTTGCCGTAAAAAGAAGCGAACGGGCGACGATTTGAGGAGATATACAGCATGAGTTTGACCGATCCGGTCTCAGATTTCTTGACCCGCGTTCGTAACGCCATCAAGGCACGGCACCAGAAGGTGGACGTTCCGCATTCCAAGCTCAAGGTCGAGATGGCCCGCATCCTGAAGGAAGAGGGCTACATCGCGAACTTCAAGGCGACCGAAGAAGAGGGCCGCAAGGTTTTGCGGGTGTACTTGAAGTACAGCCCCGACAACTCGTCGCCGATTTCGGACCTGAAGCGGGTATCGCGTCCCGGATGCCGCGTGTATGTCGGGCATACCGAGATTCCGCGCGTCCTAGGCGGGCTGGGGATCAGCATCCTGACCACTCCGCGGGGCGTAATGACCGGACGCCAGGCGCGCAAGGAAGGCGTCGGCGGCGAAGTGTTGTGCGAGATTTACTAGCTAGCTGTCAGCCGTCAGCTATCGGCTGTCAGTTAAGAACCCCAGGTGCCTGATCACGATTTGCTGGCGAGATTGGCACCCCGGCAACAAGGACAAGCTGACGGCTGAGAGCTGACGGCTGAGAGCAAGAAAGATGGGCTGACAGCTGAAAGCTGACAGCTGAGAGCTAAAGATTATGTCAAGAATTGGTAGAAAGCCGATCCCGATGCCCAAGGGAGTCACCTACGTCGTAGAGGGCAACACGGTTCGAGTCAAGGGGCCAAAGGGCGAAGTTACGACCCACATGCCTCCCGGCGTCAAACTGGAACAGAACGACGGAGTCTTAACCGTGGTTCGCGAAGACGATTCCAAAGCTGCGGTGCACGGACTGGTGCGCGCGCTGGTCAACAACTCGGTGGAAGGCGTCACCAAAGGGTGGACCAAGGAACTGGACATTGTCGGTATTGGCTATCGCGCGGAAATGAAGGGTAAGGGGACCGTGGTGTTTACCCTGGGATATTCCCACCCTATCGAGTATCCGCTGCCCGCGGGCATTGACGTTGCTGTCGATCCTAAGCTGACGCACTTGACGGTCAGCGGTATTGACCGGCAGAAGGTGGGATTTGTTGCCGCCGAGATGCGCAGCCTTCGCCCACCTGATCCGTACAAGAACAAGGGTGTGCGCTATAGCAACGAGCGCCTGAAGAAGAAGGTTGGCAAGACCGGCGCGAAATAACAGTTGTCAGTAGCCGGTTGTCAGTTGTCAGTGAGTGACCGGCAATGAGTAGCTGGCGAAAGCGAAGAGCCAAGGGCGAAAAGCGATTCACGACGGGATGGCGCGAGAGCGCACCGTTACCCGGTTCAGAAACCCGGGACGAGGACAAGAAACGATGATTACGAAGACTTCAAAAGATCAGACGCGGCAGAAGGTCCACTCCCGAATCCGCAAGAAGGTTCTAGGCACGGCGGAGCGTCCGCGGCTGAACGTCTACCGTTCGGTGAACCACATTTACGCGCAGGTAATCGACGACACCCAGGGCGTGACTCTGGTGTCGGCTACCTCGGTGAAGAAAGTCGACAAGGGCGAGAAGCGTCCCACCGGCGGCAATGTTGGTTCGGCGAAAGATGTAGGCAAGATGATCGCCGAGCGTGCCAAACAGAAGGGCATCGAGAAGGTGGTCTTCGATCGCGGTGGATATCTGTATCACGGGCGGATCAAGGCGCTGGCCGATGCGGCACGGGAAGCCGGGCTGAAGTTCTAAAGGCAGGGGCTGGGGGCTAGTGGTCAGGGAATAGTATCCCATCACCCGTAGCCCGAAGGGCGAAACAAGATTAGCCCAGCGCGTAAGCGCTGGGTACAGCGGGAAGAACGATCCCAGTCCCTTCAGGGACGGCACGTTTTCTTGAGATGGTAAGGGCACCGGAGACGGCGCCAGGAGACACAACGGTAATGCCAACAGTAAAGAGAAAGCTTGACGCAGGTCAGTATCAACTGAAGGACCAGGTGGTTTCGATCAACCGCGTCACCAAAGTCGTCAAGGGCGGCAAGAATCTGTCGTTCGCGGCGCTGGTGGTGGTGGGCGATCCGGCCTCCGCAGTGGTGGGATACGGCTCCGGCAAGGCGAAGGAAGTTCCGCAGGCGATCCGCAAGGGCATCGAAGCGGCCAAGAAGAACCTGCTGCGCGTGAATCTGACGCAGACCTCGATTCCTCACCAGGTGCTGGGCCGCTATGGAGCCGGCATGGTGATGCTGAAGCCAGCGCCCGAAGGCACCGGTGTCATTGCCGGCGGCGCGGTGCGTGCGGTCATGACTTCGGCGGGAATCCAGAACGTGTTGACCAAATCCATCGGTACCACCAATCCGCACAACGTGATCAAAGCCACGTTCAACGCGCTGTCGCGGCTGCGTGACCGTAAGGACGTGGCCAGCGCGCGCGGCAAGTCAGTCGAGGAGCTTTAACTATGGCCCGTATTCGTAAGAAGGCACAAGCAACGCCGGCAAAAGCAGGCGCGAAGATGCAGCTCAAGTGGGTGCGTTCGGCGATCGCAGCTCCGGTCAAACATAAATTGGTGGTCAAGGGATTGGGTTTCACCCGGCTGAACCAGGTGGTCGAGCGTGAAGACACGCCTTCCATCCGTGGCATGGTGGCCAAGGTCCCGCACCTGGTAGAGATCGTAAAGTAACAGTTGTCAGGGGCCAGTAGCCAGTTGTCAGTTACGTAGTTGGCGACTGGCGATCAGCAATTAGAATGTAGTTCATTCTGATGACGGATCGAAACTGACAACCGACAACTGGCAAGTGAAGGTAAACAATGAATCTCAGCAATTTACGAGCACCCCGGAAAGCGTCGGAGAACAAGAAGCGTGTGGGCCGAGGTATGGGCTCGGGTATGGGCAAGACTTCGACCCGAGGCCACAAGGGCCAGAGATCGCGTAGCGGTTCACGCATGATGCGCGGCTTCGAAGGCGGTCAGATGCCGCTTCACCGCCGTCTGCCCAAGCGTGGTTTCACCAACATCTTCCGGGTCGAATATGAAGTAGTGAACCTGGCGCGGTTGGCGGATCTGGGCGAGAGCGAGATCACTCCTGAGTCCTTGCGCAAAGCCGGCATCGTCAGCTCGAAAAATACGCTTGTGAAGGTGCTCGGTCAGGGCGAGTTGTCGAAGGCGATTACTGTACACGCCCACAAGTTTTCCAAGTCGGCGCAGGAAAAGATCGAGAAGGCGGGCGGCAAGATAGAAGTTGTCAGTAGCCAGGAGTCAGCACCGAAACCTGCGAATTGAGTACTGATAGCTGGCAACTGATAGCTGACAACTGATAACTGACTACTGGTTACTGGCAACTGAGGTTTTTGTTCCATGCTTGAGAAGTTAGCCAACGTATTTCGCGTTCCCGATCTGCGCAAGCGCATTTTGTTCACGCTTGGATTGCTGGCGGTTTACCGTCTCGGCGGGCACATCCCCACGCCGGGCATCAACGCCGATCTGCTATCGCAGTTCTTCGACAACAACCGGGGCACGTTCCTCGGCTTCGTCGATCTGTTCAGCGGCGGCCAACTGCGCAAGCTGACCATCTTTGCGCTCGGCATCATGCCCTACATCACTGCGTCCATCATTTTGCAGTTGATGACCGTGGTGTATGAGCCGTTGGCCAAGTTACAGAAGGAAGGCGAGCTGGGACGCAAGAAGATCACCCAGTGGACCCGCTACCTCACCCTGTTGCTGAGTGCCGTGCAGTCGCTGGGCATCGCGATCACGCTACAACGTCAGACGGTCAGCGGCGGTATGGCCTTCGTGAATAATCCCGGCATCGGCTTCGTGCTGATGACCATGTTGACGCTTACCACGGGCAGCGTCTTCATCATGTGGCTGGGCGAACAGATCACCGAGCGTGGCGTCGGCAACGGCATGTCGCTGCTGATCTTTGCCGGCATCGTGGTTGGCTTGCCCCGCGGCGTCATGGATCTGTACGAGAAGGCGCAATCCCAGGCTTGGGGCGCTTTCACTGTTCCCGCGATGCTGCTGTTGGTTGTGTTGATGATTGCGGTTGTCGCCTTCATCGTGTTCGTGGAACGCAGTGAGCGCCGCATTCCGGTGCAATATGCGAAGCGGGTGGTCGGGCGCAAGATCATGGGCGGACAGTCAACCCACCTGCCGTTGCGAGTGAACTCCGGCGGCGTTATGCCGGTCATCTTTGCGTCGTCGGTGTTGACCTTGCCGCAGACGGCGGGCGCGCTGTTTAAAGACAACCGTTACTTTGGACCCATGCTGCGCGCCATGTCCTGGGGTGAGCCCCTGTACACGCTGCTGTACGCCATCGGAATCATCTTCTTCGCCTACTTCTACGTGTCTATTGTCTTCAACCCGACCGAGGTTGCCGACAATATGCGTAAGTACGGTGGATTTATTCCGGGCATTCGGCCGGGCGCGCGGACGGCCAACTACATCAACGACATTTTGACGCGCATTACCCTGGTGGGCGCACTGTACCTGATCCTGATCTCCTTCATTCCTGAATGGATGATCACGGGCATTCACCTCAACCACCTATATGGTCCCATCGGCGCATTCTTCGAACG
Source organism: uncultured Acidobacteriaceae bacterium (assembly GCA_963709045.1). Classification (GTDB taxonomy): domain Bacteria; phylum Acidobacteriota; class Terriglobia; order Terriglobales; family Acidobacteriaceae; genus Bog-257. Next base: position 1,270,235 of record CAVPUX010000002.1, read on the forward strand.
CCTGCCGGCCTGGGTAACCAATGGATTGGGAGTGAACTTCTACTTTGGCGGTACCTCGCTGCTGATTGTGGTGGGCGTGGCGATGGACACAGTCAACCAGGTCGAGTCACAGTTGGTGATGCGGCATTATGAGGGTTTCACCCCGCGCAGCGGACGTATCCGCGGGCGCCGGGCAACGTGGTAAGTAGCAGGTGTTTGGGGCTGGGGATTAGGGGTTAGTTGTGCAGGGTAAACGTCGCTGTTGGTGGCAATCAATTGCAATTCTGAGAATTAGAGACTAGCCCCTAACACCTAATCCCTGACCCCTGCTCTTCGAAGCTACCGGGAGGCTTCGGCCCGCCGTGGCGGGCGAGAAAGGGCCCGAGGTCAGGGTCTCAGGGTACGAGGCATGGAAGTGCAGACTTCCTCGGCTGTGGGCGTTACGACAAACCAAAGCATGGTCGGTCCCATTGTGCTGTTGGGTCCGCCGGGCGCTGGCAAGGGAACACAGGCAAAGCTGATCGCTGAAACCTATGGCATCCCGCAGATCTCCACCGGAGACATCTTGCGGGACAACGTGGCCCGAAAGACGGAATTAGGCGTGAAGGCCAAGGCGATCATGGAACGTGGCGACCTGGTTCCCGACGAACTGGTTTGCAGCATGGTGGCCGATCGACTGGTGCAGGCGGATTGCGTTCGGGGGTTCATTCTGGACGGTTTTCCGCGTACCGTACGGCAGGCCGAGTGGCTGGATAGGCAGTTGGAAAAAATGCGGGCAGGCAAGGACAGCAAGGGGCAGCAGGCGTGCGCGCCGCCGGTTGTGATCCGTTTGGTGGTGGAGTATAATCAATTGCTGCAACGGCTTACCGGGCGTCGTTCTTGTCCCACCTGCGGACTGATTTACAACGTCTATTACCAGCCTCCCAAAGTCCAAGGCATCTGTGATGTCGATGGTACGGCCTTAGTGGCGCGTCCGGACGATGCGGAAGAAGTTATCGCCGAGCGCCTGAAAGCCTATGAGCAGCTTACTCTGCCCTTGGTCGAATATTACGGTACTCGGGGAAGGCTGATCGAAGTGAATGGCGATCAGCCGGTGGAAGCGGTAATGGCGCAAACGTTTAGTGCAATCGAGAATGTCAATCGTTTGTAAGTCGGTCTCGGAAATTGACAAGATGCGCCGCAGCGGGCGTATCGTGCGCCAGGTGCTTGAGGCCGCACGCGAAGTGGTTGCGCCCGGGGTTTCGACCATGGATCTGGAGCGCGTCGCCGAGCGCAAGATCCGCGACCTGGGGGCCAAGCCGGCATTCAAGGGATATTACGACTATCCCTGCGTGCTGTGTACGTCGGTGAACGACGAGATCGTGCATGGTATTCCGTCTGCAAAGCGGATGTTGAAGGCCGGAGATATTGTTTCCATCGATTGCGGCGTGGTGCTGGACGGCTATTACGGCGATGCCGCCATCACGGTGCCGGTAGGCAACACGATCACGCCGGAGTTGCAGAAGCTGCTCGAGGTGACGCGCGAGTCGCTGTTTCACGGAATTGAAGCGGCGCGAGTGGGCAACACGGTTGGGGATGTAGGCGCGGCGGTTCAGAAGCTGGTTGAGGCCAATGGCTTCAGCGTGGTGCGAGAGTTTGTTGGACACGGCATCGGTACGAAATTGCACGAAGATCCGCAGATTCCGAACTACGGAACTCCTGGGCACGGTCCGAAATTGCGTGACGGTATGGTCTTGGCGATAGAGCCGATGGTGAACGTAGGCGGACCGGGTACGCGGGTACTCGACGATAAGTGGACGGCGGTGACCGAAGACGGCAGCTACAGCGCCCACTTCGAACATTGCATCGCAGTGACCAGGAATGGTCCAGTGATTTTGACGGAGTAGAGAACAGTTGTCAGTAGCCGGTTGTCAGTTGTCAGCCGGGCGATTGGGTTACTGGCCGCTGGAGTAGTTGCCGGTTGTGGGCAGTGAAAACTGGCAACTGAGTACTGACAACTGACAACTGATTTTCCCGGAGTTGAATGAGTAAGGAAGACGCGATTGAGGTAATGGCGGTGGTGGTTGAACCACTGCCTAATGCCATGTTCAAGGTGGAGTTGGAGAACAAGCACCAGGTGCTGGCGCATGTCTCCGGCAAGATGCGCAAGAACTTTATTCGCATACTTCCCGGCGACCGGGTAGCGGTGGAGCTATCGCCCTACGATCTGACCCGGGGCCGCATTGTGTATCGATACAAATAAGCAGTTGCCAGTAGCCGGTAGTCATCTGTTTGAAACCCCAGCCGATAAGGGCGGTACGAGTTCTAGCCGCAGCACGGAGCGCAGCGTGAGCTGCTGGGGTAGGCAGAAAGAACGAATCGAGTCCCTAGGGACTGGCAGAAAGTAGGTCCCTCGACTCACCGCGAAAGCGGTTCGCTCGGGATGACAAGTTTTCGAAGGGAATTTCAGGCATCATGAAGGTACGGGCATCAGTCAAGAAGATTTGCGATAAATGCAAGGTGATTCGCCGTCACGGTGTGGTTCGCGTGATCTGCGAAAACGCGAAACATAAGCAACGGCAAGGATGACGAAGGGGTCAGGGGCTAGGGACAAGGTGTTAGAAACCCGAAAACTAGCCGGCCGAAAGATAATGGGAACGTTAGTGACTAACCCCTGGCCACTAGCCCCTAGCAACTGTTTTTTGGAGTAACTATGGCACGTATTGCAGGCGTGGATCTTCCGCGCAACAAGCACATCAGCATCGCCCTGACCTACATTTTCGGGATCGGGAACTCGCGCGCCAAGAGCATTCTCGGCTCCGCGAACGTGCAGACCGACAAGAAGGTCAGCGACCTCAACGAAGATGAGGTAAACCGCATCCGCCAGGTCATTGAAGAGGGCGGCAACGTCGAAGGCGATCTCCGCAAAGACGTCTCGATGCACATCAAGCGGCTCATCGAAATCGGTTCCTATCGTGGGTACCGTCACCGCCGCAGCCTGCCGGTTCGCGGACAGCGCACCCACACCAATGCTCGCACCCGTAAAGGTCCGCGCAAGGGCACGGTGGCAAACAAGAAGAAAGCAGCAGGGAAGACATAGAACATGGCGAAACCAGCTGGATCCGCCGCAGCGGACAAAAAAGGCAAGAGCAAGAAGTTCAAGAAGAAGGAGCGGAAGCACGTTCCCAATGGGCTCGTGCATATTCAGGCGTCCTTCAATAACACCATCGTCACCATTACCGATCCGAATGGCAACACGGTCTCGTGGAAGAGCTCGGGTTCGCTGGGCTTCCGCGGGTCGCGTAAGGGGACGCCGTTTGCTGCGCAGCAGGCTGCCGCCAACGCCGCCAACCAGGCGCGCGATCACGGTATGCGCGTGGTAGATGTGCGGGTCAGCGGTCCAGGTTCGGGACGCGAGTCGGCGGTGCGTGCTTTGTCCGCGTCCGGCTTGGACGTGCGTTCGATCAAGGACTCGACGCCGGTTCCGCATAACGGCTGCCGTCCGCCGAAGAGAAGAAGGGTCTAAGGCAGGGATTAGGGGCTAGAGAAATCGCTAGCCCATGACCCCTAGCCCCTGATTTTGGGCAAGGATCAAAGGGACTGGAAGAAACATCTAATCCCTAGCACCTAGCCCCTAACAACTGATTTCGTTCGGGACGAAGGGACGCCAAGCGCCCGTAAACCGATCGACAAGCAAGTGAGCAGTCGCGGTCGATAGAACAGTGGTTTCAACTGACCACTAGCCCCTGCTTCACAAGGAGAACGTAACTTGGCTCGATACAAAGACGCAGTATGCCGCCTTTGCCGCCGCGAGGGCATGAAGCTGTTCCTCAAAGGCGCGAAGTGCTTCACCGACAAATGCCCGGTCGAGAAACGCAATTTCGCTCCCGGCCAGCATGGCAAGGACCGCAAGGCCAAAATCGTCGGCTACGGGTTGCAGCTTCGCGAGAAACAGAAGGCGAAGCGCATCTACTTCACCCAGGAAAAGCAATTCCGCAACTACTTTGAACGCGCCGCCACTACCCGCGGCGTCACCGGCGAAGTGCTCCTGCAACAGTTGGAGCGTCGGCTCGACAACGTGGTCTATCGCCTCGGCTTTGCCGTAGCCCGGCGCCAGGCGCGCCAGTTGGTTCGCCACGGTCACGTGCAGGTGAATGGCAAGAAGGTTGACATCCCTTCTTACCAGGTGACTGCCGGCGAAGAGATTGCAGTGCGCGAGCGAAGCAATAAGCTCGCGCTGCTGGAAATTGCCAAGGATTTTGCCAGCCATCAGGCGCCGCCCGCCTGGCTGGAAGTTGACCGTGACGGCTACAAGGGACGAGTGGTTGCCCTGCCGACGCGCGCCGACATCAACTTGCCGATTAACGAGCAGTTGATCGTGGAACTTTATAGCAAGTAGTACGCCCGCGGCGCGGAGGAATCTGCGTCGCGTTTCCTACAATCTTCGCGCCAGATCAGCCGGTGTGCGCTTCCATGAAACGCCACCCGCGCAGCATGGCCGAACTGACAGACAGGAGTTATAGATGCTTTGGAAAGGATTTCAGAAACCCAAACGACTGGCTACCGACACCGAGACCTTGACCGATCAGTACGGTCACTTCTGGGCGCAGCCGTTTGAGCGCGGTTTCGGTACCACCATCGGCAACGCGCTGCGCCGCGTATTGCTGTCGTCCATTGAGGGCGCTGCGGTCACCGCAGTCAAAATTGAAGGCGTGTTGCACGAGTTTCAGTCCATCCCCGGCGTGGTGGAGGACGCGACTGACATTATCCTCAACCTGAAACAGATTCCCTTCCGCCTCAACGGCGACGCGCCTAAGGCGATTTATCTGCGCGCCGAGCAGCCGGGCGTGATCACTTCCGGCATGATCGAAGCCGACGCCGACGTCGAGGTGCTCGACAAAGATGTTTACATCGCTACCGTCAGCGAAGGTGGCAAACTCGACATGGAAATGCGGCTGAAGCGGGGCCGCGGTTACGTTTCGGCAGACAAGAATTTCGACGAGGACCTGGGTCTGGGATTCATTCCCATCGACTCCGTGCACTCGCCGGTGCGCAAGTGCAATTACTCGGTCGAAGCCGCTCGTCTGGGGCAGATCACCGATTACGACAAGCTGGCCATCGAAATTTGGACCAACGGTTCGGTCACGCCGGCCGATTCGCTGGGACTCGCCGCGAAGTTGCTGAAGGACCACATGAACATCTTCATCAACTTCGAGGAAGAGCTGGAGGCGCAGGCTGCCGGACTTGGCGACAAGCCGGAGATCCGCAACGAGAACCTCAATCGCTCGGTGGAAGAGCTTGAGCTTTCGGTGCGCAGCTACAACTGCCTGAAGAACGCCAACATTCAGACCATCGGCGAGCTGGTGCAGAAGTCGGAAGCCGAGATGCTGAAGACCAAGAATTTCGGCCGCAAATCGCTGAACGAGATCAAGGAAATTCTGGCTTCCATGGGCCTTGGTCTGGGCATGAAAATCGACGACCAGGGCAATGCGGTTCCGGGCAATTCGTCGGGAGCATCGCAAGGGTTGTCGCTGCCATCGGGTTACGGAAACGAGCCGGGTTATTAACGCGAAGTTGTCAGTGTTCGGTTGTCAGTTGTCAGTTTTCTGAGTGAGCGATGACTGGCTACTGGCGACCGGCAAGCGACTATTGATTTTCGAAGGATCATACCTATGCGTCATCGTAGAGCAGGATGGAAGTTAGGACGGAACACTGAGCATCGGCGCGCGCTGCTGCGCAACCTGGTGACCTCGCTAATCGTGGACGAGCGCATCGAGACCACACTTACCAAGGCCAAGGCCATGCGACCGCACGTGGAGAAGATGATCACGCTGGGCAAGCGCGGCGATGTGGCGGCGCGGCGGCAGGCGTTGTCGTACCTGATGACGCGCGATGCCGTGGACAAGCTGTTTGACACCATCTCGCCCCGTTACGGCGATCGCGAAGGCGGTTATCTGCGCATCATCCACGGCGGCTTCCGCCAGGGAGATGGCGGTGACATAGCCTTCGTCGAATTGCTGGGCAGCGAGAAGACACTCGACGAGAAGCGCCAGAAGCGCGCCGAACTTCGCGCCAAGCGTGCCGAAGAAACTCGCAAGGCAATGGAGTCTGCCGAAGCCGAAAACAAGCAGATGGAAGCGCAGCAAGCCGCCAACGAAGAGAAGAAGGAAGAGTAGAAACAGCTTCGTCGGATTGCTGACCGCAAGTTCTTAAAACTACAATGCCCCGGTCTAGCGAAAGCTAGGGCGGGGCTTTTTCTTGTCAGTCTCAAACAGTTTCGATGCGGTGCTGAAGCACGTGATCAGAACCGTTTTTCCCCGGCGTGGCGAAGCTGGGGACGCAGGAGTCCGGACCAATAAATCGATTCGCTTTCCGGTTAGGGGGCCTGCACTTAGCGCGTACCTCCCGGGACGACGAACTTAACAGTCCTTTCAAGACGTTGGCCGACCCGCGCAGCAAAGGACTTCGCCAATGTATTCGCGGTCTGTTTGGGGGCCTCCGCCTCAAGCACAGCTTTGCCATCTAGCATCAACTGAAGGGCGACATCAGGGAGCCCAACCGTCGCGTAAAGGGACGGGCATCCAGAGATATCCAGCGAGAACTGGAAGATTCGACTGGGGCGACCGTTTGCCCGAGGTCATCGGTGCCGTGAGCTGATTCGGCAGTAGAGGCAGTTCAAGATACCGCTGGAATAACTCATCGTTCGGAAGCCTGTTGAAGAACCTGTAGGACAGAGCGTCAACGAAGAGAGAGGCCTGATCTGTCCCATAGTGAGAATTGGCGCATTCGAACGAACATGATATGCAGAATTGAATTGCAATGTTCGCAGCGGCCTTAGCGTCTTGCTTTACAGCGCTATCAGGCTCTGCGTCATCTGTATCGACAAGCGGCCGAATTGTTGGGATGGTCGCTGATATGAGAGAGGCGAAACCGGACAACACCTGCTGTCCCTTCTTGCTGATCTCTACAGCACCAGAATTTATGGAGAAGTCTTCGCGTGCTTTTGTGGGAGACGCACTCGCCATTCCGTTAGCCCTCCCCGATAGCTTTGCAGTCAATGATGAACTCGGTTTCTTCCAGGAGTCGTCGGTTGCAGCTGTCACAGATGTGCACTCGCTCGAAAACATCCTCTGCGGCTTCAGTGAGATTTCCGGCGTTTACAGCAGGATCCATACCCGCGTTGACGTACCCGCAATGCGGGCACTTGAACTGAAACTTGCACGAGTACGTCTTCACAACGGCACTCCATTTTGGGTGAGAATAACCAATTGTGACACAGGAACCATCCAGCTCTATGTGACAGACGGCACGCTCGCGAGTTCGTCTCGATGTAGGCCGGGTGTACCGCCAGGTGCAAAGGCCCGACGGGTGGCCGGCCCTACCACCCCGGGGTGACGCAACCTCAAGGTAAAAAGCAACAGACGGTAGGCTGGGCCACCCTCTTGCGAACGATATTGATTACCCAAGCTGCTTGGGTTAGGATGCATTTGTGGCCTCGGTCCGTTTGTCCGGAGTGCTGTTCGTTGCCTACCCTCAGGACCATGTGCCGCGTCACGTACATGGGTTTGTCGAGGAGGTGGAAGTAATCGTGGATCTCCGGGCTAACCGAACGGTGGTGGTGGCCGACCGTCCTGATGCTATACGGCCTGGGAAATGCCAAGCGCAGTTCGGTTCGACGCGTGTTAAATGGCGCGGCGGAGCACTTCGACGAATTGGTTCAACTATGGGAGAGGATGCATGAGTGACGCGAGGACGAAAGTGGCGACGACAAACCGCCAACTGGATGCTGCATTGGTGCAGGCCCGCCGCTTCGCGGCCAGTGACCGCCGCGTGCTTCACGCCGAATACGAGAGAAAGCCCGACCTCATCAGTCTCTATCTCGACGACGGCATTCGCGTGTCCATACCCCGCATGAAGCTACAGGGGCTTCAAGAGGCCGACCCTGCCAAACTGGCGAAGATCGAACTTGTCGGCCGCGGAACGGGCCTCCATTGGCCTCTTCTCGACGTAGACCATTACGTTCCCGGACTACTCCATCGCGTATTTGGTACCAGGCGCTGGATGGCAGAAATCGGCCAGCGTGGAGGTTCGGTCACGACCAAAGCAAAAGCGGCCGCGGCCCGCGCCAATGGCAGGAAAGGCGGACGGCCAAAGCGGCATGTAGCATAAACGATGTTGGGGCAGGTACTTTTCGCCGGCAATGCCTGGGCCCAAGTTCGGCCTTCTGTGGGGCCAACCTGGGATCGCTGCACTCGGCAACTGGAAGGTCTAGGTTTGGTTCCTTGTCTCCCGAATCTTCCCTTGAGCTGCGGACCTTGGCGCACAGGCAAATGGCATCGTTCGTCTCCGAATCGACGAAATAGTAGTGGGAACGCTTCTCTGCGAAGGGGCATTGAATGTAACTCATCGTGGCGGATGTTTTCTTAAGCCTACAATTCTGGCTTCCATTTCAATATGCCATCAAAGCTTATACAAAGACGCGAAACCGAGGCCGCGAGGGTCGAGAAGCGCAAGAAGTGGAAGCGCATTTTGGTTATTGTCGGCGTCCTGATTGTCGGCGTCACGTTCATCGTAAAAGAGATCTTTCGGGATCAGTTGAAGGATTCGAGTGATCGCATCGGAACCGCACTCGCGTCGGTGGAGAAACAAGAATCGGTTACGACCTCCGAAGCGCGACTGATGTCGTTGAATAAGCAGATTACCCAGCTCAACGTACTTCTTGAAAGCATCAAGGAGGGCGAGAGGGTTACTCCCGGACAAGTCGCTGAGGGCGTCACGGCGATGACGCAGATGTACGTCGATGCCTCTGACATGGTCGATCTGGTGTCAGCCGTTCAGGACGCTTTACCTAATCAAGGCGACATCTTGCCCAAGCAGCGGACCAAAGTGCGTGATGATCTTGGAAAATTGCAGACGAGCTTACGGAAGATTGAGACCGACAATCACCTCGTGGTGAAGCCCACCTGGAAGAACCATGCCGATACAGTGGTTGGCCAACTTGAGGTCTTAATGTTCGAATTTCAGGCGTGGACGTGGCAGGCTGCCGTCGTTGCACAAGCGGAGAAGATTCGTGGAGCCGATGATGCCCTCTATCGGGCTTGCACATGGGCATGGTACGGATTGGCTTTCATTGGCGGTGTAGTTGGGCTCATCGGGATCTTCTTGAACTCGGAGGAATCCTAGAAGGCTCATCGCCTGTAAGTGGTGGGAGAGACCCCCAGTAATTCCGTGCATCCCAATCCCAAGAATGTATCAGGGCGTGGACGAAAGCTCCGCCCGCTCGACTCTGTTCCGCCGTCTGTTGAACGCCCGCCGCGACAGGAAGTAAACGATCACCTGCAGCACCGCCGCGCCGCAGGAGTCGAGCACGACATCCTGCCAGCGTCCGGTGCGCGAGGGGATGAAGCTCTGGTGGAGTTCGTCGAATGTCGCAGTCACGATGGTGACCATCATCCCGAGCAGCACCCACTCCCAGCGCCAGAAATCATGCCAGCAACTCCCCCAAGCGCGACGCAAGAAGGAACGAATCCGATCGTAGTTGGTGTTCTTGAGCGCGAGAAAAACCAGAACGCTGAGGATCCCGTAGCCGGCGAAATGTCCCGTCTTGCGCAGAACTTCGTCGAGCTGCGACACGAAGGACTCCTGCACCTGAGGCACGACCGCTGCAATCACGGTATAGAGCACGGTCGAGGTGTTGTTGGCGGAGGCGAAGTCGGTGGATTCCAGCCGGATGACTCCCAGCCAAAATAATACTGGCCACCAGCGATGGGCCAGGGTGCGAAAGGAAGGTCGCAGTCCATAGCCGCGCGGGGAGGGCGGTCGAACTCCGCCCACAACGCCGGCCGAACTGGGTTGGATCTTACTCAACGCGGTAGTTGGGGGCCTCGCGAGTGATCATGACATCGTGCACGTGGCTCTCGCGCAGGCCGGCACCGCTGATGCGCACGAAGCGCGCCTTCTGCTGCAGTTCGGCGATGGACGAGCAGCCCACATAGCCCATGCCGCTCTTCACCCCGCCGACCAGTTGATACACGATCATGCCGACCGTGCCGCGATAGGGAACGCGTCCTTCGATGCCCTCGGGAACCAACTTCGCCAGACGATTACCGCCGTCGCCGCCATCCTCCGACAAAACTGGAACCGAAGAATCCGCATCGGTGTTCTGGAAGTAACGTTCGCTGGAGCCTTGCGCCATCGCAGCCAGCGACCCCATACCGCGATAGGCCTTGAAGGAGCGCCCCTGGTAAAGAATGGTTTCGCCCGGACTCTCTTCGGTGCCGGCAAGCAACGAGCCGATCATGACGCAGTTTGCCCCCGCCGCGATCGCCTTCGTGACGTCTCCGGAATACTTGATGCCGCCGTCAGCAATGATGGGAACATCGGTGTCACGTACAGCGCGGGCAGCTTCGGCAATCGCGGTGATCTGGGGAACTCCGGCGCCGGTTACGATGCGCGTGGTGCAGATTGATCCCGGGCCAATGCCGACCTTAATGGCGTCGGCGCCAGCCCGCGCCAGTTCGCAGGCGCCGTCAAAGGTGCCGACGTTTCCGGCGATGACATCGACTTCGGGCAGCGCCGACTTGATGGCCTGGATGGCTTGCATCACGCGCGTCGAATGTCCGTGAGCACTGTCGATCGCCAGCAAGTCAGCTTTAGCGCGGACCATCTCCTGAGCGCGTTCGAGGAAGTCTCCGGTGGCGCCGATGGCCGCACCCACACGCAGGCGGCCATGATCGTCTTTGGCGGCGGTGGGATATTTCAAGCGCTTCTGAATGTCCTTGACCGTGATCAGGCCCTTGAGGTTGTACTGATCGTCCACCACCAGCAACTTCTCGATGCGATGCTGGTGAAGGATGGCCTCCGCATCGCTCAGCGTGGTGCCGACGGGGACCGTGATCAGGTTTTTCTTGGTCATCACTTCGCTGATGGGAATATCGGTCCGGGTTTCGAAGCGGAGATCGCGATTGGTCAGGATGCCGACCAGCTTCTTGTTCTTGGTCACCGGCACGCCGGAGATGCGGTAGCGGCGCATGACCTCCAGTGCATCGGAGATCTTCTCGTCGGGCGACATGGTGATGGGATCGACAATCATGCCGCTTTCCGAACGCTTGACCTTGTCCACTTCGCTGGCTTGCTGCTCAATGCTGAGGTTGCGATGGATGATGCCCAGTCCGCCCTGTTGCGCCATGGCAATGGCCATGCGCGATTCGGTGACCGTGTCCATGGCCGCACTGATCAGCGGGATGCGGAGTTCGATGTTGCGGGTCAGGCGCGTCGTGGTCTCTGCCAGGGCCGGAACCACATCGGACTTGGCAGGCAACAGCAACACGTCATCGAAGGTAAGGGCCTCGGGAACAGGAAAATGAATCATGGCTTTTGGTCCGCGGAGGGGGTAATTCTTCATTGTAGAGTTGGGGTGGCGGTAAGGCAAACGGGGGGAGGTTATGCGAGGACGCAACGTGAGCTATAATCGTCGTTGATTATGGCCCCACAGCCACTACCGGACCCTGAAGAAGCTGAGAATCGGCGGCAGGAGTTTCAGGAAGAGTTTACCGGCGTCGGCGACTTTGCCGACGCGGAGTTGGCGGAGGAGGGGGACGATCCGATTGCCTATGCGGCAGTCCTGAAGCATGCAGTCGAAACCTTCGGGTCGCGCACGAATGCTAATGCCTGGCTCAACAAGCCTAACCGCGTCTTTCACAACCAGAGCCCACTGCAGATCCTGACCGAAGATCCCGCCGCAGTTGAGGAGGAGTTTGTCCGGATCGACCACGGCATGTTCATTTGATCGTCTACCGCCTCACTCGAAGCAAGTACGCTAACGATCTTGCGGGGACGGGCGGTCTTTATGCCGCCGGCAGATGCAATCACAAGGGCACGCCAGTTATCTACGCCGCACAGCAGCCGTCACTGGCGCTCGCGGAAGTTCTGGCGCATCTGGATTTCGACAACATACCGCTCGATTACGTACTGGTGACGATTGAGATCCCTGATAGCGTCCCAACACAACATTCCACGCCAGAAGAAGCGCTGGCCGCCTCCGCAAGCCCTGCTGTCCCAGTCTATCTGGTTCCCTCGGTGGTGGTTCCGCAGGAATTGAATGTCGTCATGTTCCCCCAGGCATCTGGTTTTGAAGCGAGCGTTACGAAAGTCGAACCATTCCGTATCGATGAACGGCTTCTGGGCAGAAGAAAGTAAGGGCACCAACTTCTTATTCCGCGATTGGAAACCCTCTGCATTCCGCCTCTCGTTTACAATAGAACCGCATGAATCTCTCGGATATTCAGGCTGCGCTGCGCGACAGCCATAATGATTGCTGGCTTTTCTACGATCATCATCATCGCGATGCGATTGCCTACAGCGTGTTGGGCCTGTCGCCCAAAACGATGGTCACCCGCCGCTGGTTTTACGTGGTTCCCGCCAATGGCGAGCCGGTTAAGCTGGTGCACCGCATCGAGAGCCATCATCTCGACTCACTGCCGGGCAAGACGCTGCAGTATTCGGCGTGGCAGGAGTTGTGGCAGAACCTCGAGTCGATGCTGAAGCCCTACAACAAAGTGGTGATGCAGTACTCGCCTAACAATCAGATTCCTTACATCTCGCTGGTCGATGGCGGCATGTTGGAATTGGTGCGCAGCTTCGGCAAGAGCATTGTCAGCTCGGCGAACCTGGTGGCGCGCTTTGAGGCCACCCTGACCGACGCGCAGATCGCGAACCACTTCAAGGCGCGCGATGCGGTGGACAAGATTACCGCCGCCTTTTTCCCGGAGATGGCCCGCCGCGCGCGCAACGGCGGCACGCACGAATTCGAGATGCAGCAATGGGTGATGGAAGGTTTCCAGCGCGAGAACTTGACCACCGACGACCCACCCATCGTGGGGGTGAACGCGCACAGTGGCGATCCGCATTACGAGCCTACGGCGGCGAAGTCCGCTCCCATTCGCGAGGGCGACTTTGTGCTGCTTGATTTGTGGGCGAAGACCAACGATCCCGATGGCGTTTACTACGACATCACCTGGACGGGCGTGATCGGCAGTCCCACCGACAAGCAGCGCCAAGTGTTCGAGATCGTGCGCGATGCCCGCAACGTCGGCATCAACAAAGTGAAAGAAGCTTTTGATGCCAACAAGAAGATTCAAGGCTGGGAAGTGGACGAAGCGGTCCGCAACTACATCACCAGCAAGGGCTATGGGGAGTACTTCATCCATCGCACTGGACATTCGATTGGGCGCGACATTCACGCCAACGGCGCGAACCTGGACAACCTTGAGACCAAAGACGATCGCGAGATCCTGCCCAATACCTGCTTCTCGGTCGAGCCGGGAATCTACCTGCCGGAATTCGGAGTGCGCAGCGAAATCAATATGATGATCCGCAACGGAAAGGGCGAAGTGACCGGCCGCGTGCAGAACGAGTTGGTGCAGGTCTGATGGCGAATCCGCAAAATGCAGCTACGGTAACGCGGCGCCCTTCCAAAGCTGCCGCTAAGAACGACAATTCGATGGCGATCATCGCTCCGATCGCGGGCTGGCTCTTTCCTGGGCTCGGGCATTTTATTCAGCGTCGATGGATTCGCGGCGCGCTGCTCATGGCAGCGGTGCTGGTCATGTTCTTCGCCGGGCTTGCGATGCAGGGCAAAGTGTACTCGCTTAACACGGGCGACTTGCTCGACATGCTGGGATTTGTCGGCGATTTGGGTGCTGGGGCGCTGTACTTCATCGCCCGCAGCATGGACTGGGGCATCGGAAACATTCATCGCGCGGTCGCCGACTATGGCACCAAGTACATTGTCGTGGCAGGATTGCTGAACGTGATTGCCGCGGTTGACGCCCACCACATTGCGATCGGCAAGAAACAATGACCTTCGAACTCTCTCACTTCAATGCCGCGCTCCTGTTTGCACTCTGTGCCGCGACGGTCTTTGGCATCACCCAGCGCAACACCCCGCGTGAAATGCTGAAGTACGGCGCGTATTGCTTCGCGCTATTCGTGGGCGGAGTGATCGTCGCCGCCTGGGCCATGTGGCTGATTAAGCACTAGTGGGAGGGACTGGGCTTTAGCAGGCTGCACAAAATCTCACTTCGACGAGCCCCAATGTAGATATATTTTCCTGTTCGCGGCTCCGCTTTTGGAGTCTTGTAACGTTGGAAAATTTAATCTTTCAGTCCACCCGGTCGAATCCCCAACCGAGCTCGAACTTCCCCTACCGTCATGTGCGACACCAACTCGCACAGCGCGGGGTCGCGGTATAGCGTGCGCTGTCCCCTTGCCCGGAGAAAGGCCCGCCATACCCGCCCTGGAGAAATGAACAGCCCGATGGCGGCCGCCGCTGCGTCCAGCCAGTAGACCACGAGGGTCTTGCACCCCGCCCGAAGTTCCCAGGCGGCAATCTCCGCCTCCCCGATCCAGTCCGTGCGATAGCCCGTGAGTAGGTGATGCAGATCGTGAAGCGGCGTGGCCCACTGGTGGGCCTTCGTATTGGGAAATCTGACCGGCAAATGCCAAAACTTGACCGTGTAGGTCGGAGCAGAATAGTCCTCGATGCGGAATCCGTTGCTGATGAGAAAGCGGTCGCGTGCTTCCTGCATGGTAAGAACGTCAGAATAAGCGGGGGTGGTCACTGGCGTGTTCTCACCCTGTTGAGTCTAGACCCCGGACCGTCGCACGGGATGATCAAAGTGCAGAAGCTCTCAAGAAACTGCGGAGTCCTCCGCTGGAAGGAAAGAGAATGTCATTGGGATGAACCGATCGGCTGGCACGGATACTCAACGGGTTAACGGCTTCGATCGGAGGCAGGAAGTTGAAGCCCCTGGCGTCGCTAACCCCCAGTCCCTGATCCCTAGCCCCTGCCTTTTCACCCTTCCCATACAAACGCGTCGAACACCCGCAGCTCGACAAAGCCTAGCCGCCTATACAGATCGACTGCGCGATGGTTGGCTTCGGTTACCGTCAATGACAGCAGGTTGAAATTCCGATTGCGCAGCGAAGTATAGGTACTAACGATGAGGCTTTCGCCGATACCCCGGCCGCGATGCTCGGGAACCAGGCATACCTGGGTAACGTGTCCGACGTCATCTTTCACCCGCGAGCAAAGAATAAGTCCAATCAGCGTATTGCTTGGGCGATGTATGGCGACGAAGGAAGAGTCGGGATCGAAGACGCCACAGCCGGGGAATCGCACGATATTATTCAGGAAGCGGTTCGAACCGGCGTTGGTGCGGTACTGATCGTTAATCTCTGAATCGATATGGCCGCGATAGGCGGCAGTGATGACGCCGGCTGCCGGCTGATAATCCTGCTCAGCCCAACGGCGGACGAGAATATCGTCTGGCACAGGTACAGGCGCAATGCGCGGAGCGTCGGCGCCTCGCAAATGCAAAGCGAGGAAGAGCCTGCGATGGCGATGAAATCCGGATGCTAGAAAGTTGGCCGCCAGATCTCCGGTCTGATGCGTCAGCAACTGCGCTTCCACGCGGAGAATGCCCGGCGACGACTGCAAGGTCTCAATCACGTGCTCCACCATCTGCAGTTCGATCGCTCGCATATCGGCGCGGCGCGGTGAGACGAAGAGGTCACCCACCACACCTTTGCTGCCTTCATAAACGAAGAACGAATAGCCCACGATGCTGCCGCGCTCGACCGCGGCGTAGCCCGGTAGGATTTTTGCATCCACATAACGCAGGATCATGTCCGACGATCCGCGATAGTCCCAGCAAAGCAGGTTGCCCCAGGCTTCGACTTCTTGGTCGAGGAGGGGACGCAGGTCGGCAGACGAGAAGTGCCTGAGGTCGAGAATCTCCACGTTCGTCAGTTGATGCGATCGGCGAAATACCGTTGCAGCCATAGACGCGGCGTCCAGGGGCGCTGAGTCAGTCTAGTGCGGGTTGGCGTTCGAGGCAAACTGACAAACGCATCGTCGCCACTAAAACGGGCAGAAAAAAGTGGCACCGCGTTAGAATAATCCTATCGGTGAGGTTTCTATGGCAACCACAACGCGACTGGCGGTCCCGGTTAGCGAGTATCTGCACAGCAGCTACAGTCCGGATTGCGACTACGTTGACGGCGAGCTGCAGGAGAGAAACGTGGGCGAACTCGATCACGCCGAAGTACAGAGTGCACTGGTGCAATGGTTTCGCAATCATGGCAAGGAATGGAACATCAGGGCGCTGACGGAATTGCGGATGCAGATCAGTCCGACGCGCTTTCGTATTGCAGATGTGTGCCTGATTTCACGCACCGAACCGGCTGATCAAGTATTGCAGCGGCCTCCTATCGCAGTCATCGAAGTGCTGTCTCCGGAGGACCGCGTGTCACGCTACCAGGAACGGTTCCAGGATTATCGCCGGATGGGAATACGTCATATCTGGGTAGTAGATCCGCAGACCCGCCATGGATACGACTGCTCCACTGAAAGCTGGATCGAAACCACTTCGTTCGCGGTCGAAAATTCTCCCATCACCGTTGATCTTTCCGTGATCTTTGCGGAGTTGGGCTAGCCGCGCTGCATCACTTCGCACCCTTGGTCCACTGGTCCACCCAGTCATTCACCGTTTTGTACCACAGGCGGCTGTTCTGCGGCTTCAGCACCCAGTGGCCTTCGTCGGGAAAGTAGAGCATCTTCGACGGAATCCCGAGCCGTTGCACCGTGGTGAATAGCTGGAATCCTTCCGACACATCGAGCCGGTAATCGAGCTGGCCATGCACCACGAGGATCGGCGTCTTGAAGTCTGTTGCCGACAGATGCGGCGACCACTTGCGATACATCTCGCGGTTGGTCCACGGAGTGCCCTTGAACTCCCACTCGTTGAACCATAGCTCCTCCGTCGTACCGTACGCCGATTCGGTGTTGAACATGCCATCGTGCGACACCAGGCACTTGAAGCGGGCGGTATGCCCTTCGATCCAGTTGATGGCGTATCCGCCGTAGCTTGCGCCCAGCGCGCATTCGCGGTCCTTGTCGACGTAGGGATAGTTCTGTTCCGCATAGTCGAGGCCCAGCATCAGGTCCTGGAACGGAGCGCCACCCCAGTCGCCATTGATGGCGTCGATGAACTTCTGGCCGTAGCCGGTCGAGCCGTGAAAGTTGACCATGATCGACCACGTAGCCATTGGCGGCAAATAGCTCGGGATTCCAGCGATACGACCAGTCGTCGCCCCAAGCGCCTTCGGGCCCACCATGGATGAGAAACTTCACGGGATACTTTTTGCTGGCGTCAAAGTTCGGCGGCTTCACCACGAAGCCCTGGACTTTCTCTTTTGCTGCTCCAGTGAACCAGAAATTCTCGAGCGGCTGCATCTCGACCTGCGAGAGCACCGACTCATTCAGGTTTGTTATCGCCTTCGCCTTCGAAAGTAGGCAATCTGGAATGCTATAGGCGTTGGGAGGTACGGCCATCCTACACTGCGGGAATGCCAGCGGTGCGCTATAAAGTTCATTCGGCGCAGCGACCGACATACGATCGAGGAGCAATGTCTTGCCATCGGGCGTCGGAGTGGGACTGTCGTTGAATCCGGCAACTAATTCCTGTGGCCAGGCGTCTGGTGCTCCAACGTTGAGCTGGTAGATCGGCGCTGCGCCTTCGTTCTCCGCGGTGAAGTAGATGGTCTTCGAGTCCGGCGCCCAAGCCATCGAATCGACCCAGCGGTCGAAGGTCGGTGTCATGTCGGTGATCTTGCCGGTGGCACGCTCGTACAGCATCAGGCGGAAGCGGTCGCTCTCGTAACCGCCGCGCAACTGCGAGCGATAGGCGATGTACTTACCATCGGGCGAATACATAGGCGTGCCATCACTGCCGGGATTGGTGGTAATCTTCTTCGGCGTTCCGCCGGCGACGGGAACGATAAATACGTCGCTGTTGGTGCTGGTGGCTTCCACCTCGTCAATGTTGCTGGTGTAGGTGACTTCTTTCCCGTCAGGTGAGAACGAGTACTGGTCCTGCCCGCCCAGGCTGAAAGGCGGCACATCGTGAGCGCCGGGCGTAAGGTCACGGGCCACTCCGCCGTCAGCCGAAACCAGAAATAGATGGCTGTATTTGGCGTCGACGTAATGGTTCCAGTGGCGAAACATCAATTGCGTGAAAATTTTGGCCTTGACCTTCGACTTGGCCTGTTCGTCATCGCGCTGCTTGTTGCAGGCGTCGTCGTTGCAGTCGGGCCAAACTGATGAGACAAACAAGATGCTCTTGCCGTCGGGCGACCATAGTCCGCCTGAGGCCTCGGTCGAAATGTTGGTCACCTTGCGTGGTTCGCCGGTCAACGTTCCGCTGGAGGTATCGAAGTCTTGTACCCAGATCTGCGACGCTCCATCGCGTGACGCCTCGAACAGAACGCGCTTGCCATCTGGCGAGAAGCGAATGCGATCTTCGCCACTTCCAGTCGCGAGAGTTAGTCGGCGCGCCTCACCGCCGCTAACGGCGACGATCCATAGATGCGGCGTGCGCGTGTTAGCGTCGAGGTTCACGTCCACCGCGCTGAACCCGACCCATTTGCTGTCAGGCGAGACGATGGGTTCGCCGATGCGCTTCAGTTGCATCATGTCTTCGAAGGTGAAAGGATGTTTGCTCTGCGCGAGGGCGCACAGCGAGCAGAACAATAAAAATAAGGCGATACGACGCAGCATGAGGCCTCCGGGGGCGCGAAGAAGTCATAAAAAATGACAATGATTGCGAATGCAAATGCAAGACTGCATAGTCTAGAACAATTTCGCTTCAGTGTGTCAGCGGGGCAGGAGACTGGCCCTGCAATCGACTCCGTATCGCCAACACTTACTCGGCAGATGCTATGGCTATGGCCGATTTATTAGTGCGTTCAATTCCACGGTGGGCGAAGCGGACCGCCGACGACATGTCCTGAGACGGCTTTTCGATGATCTGATACATGATCCACGCCACGGCACCGGAGGCGGCCAAACCGATGACATCCAGCACACCGATGTAGCTGCTGGAGTACGGCAGCCAATGCGAGAGGCAGGCAATCACGCCCACACCGATCGGCAGGTGCAACAGGTACAACGAGTAGCTCACGTCTCCGACAAGGTCCAGCGCACGGTTGTGGAAGGCAGAAAACGCAATCAGGAGTCCGGTCGATACCGACACGGCTGCCACAATCCAGCCGAGCGGCCCGAGCATGGCGAGGACCATCATCACGGTCAGCCCGATCATCTCGCGCAATCCGATCAGACGTGCTCGGTATTGAAATACAAAAATACCGATCAGGAAGACGGGAAGGTGATGAAAGATCAGCCGGCTGGAGGGGAACGCGAAATATGCAATCGTCATCGCTGCCATAATTGCAAGGCGCACCAGCCTGCGGCTGTTTGCCAGCAGCGGAAGCAACAGCCCAACCAAGAGGTACCACTGAAATTCAATTGCCAGCGTCCAGTACGCGACATTGATCCAGCGCACGCCAACCAGGTCGTTGAGGTAAGCGAAGTGGAACAACAAATCGCGCCCGGTGACCATGATTCGCGGGATGTGAGAGATGGGCACCAGTACGAAATTGATCGCCAGAATGGTCACCGCGATGGATGCGAGATAGGGGGGATAGAGACGCAGGTTGCGTTTCAGCAGAAACCGGGGATAATCGCGCAGGACATAGTTGGCCCGGTGCAGGCTCCATGGGATCACGAAGCCGGAGATGACGAAAAAAACGTCCACGCCGAGATAACCATATTTTCCCGACAAGGCGAGGTATTTGCCCTGGCCGGAGACGAAATGTCCCCAGGCGACAGCAATCGCCGCAAGCGCCCGGAGTGCATTGATAACGCCGATGCGTTGGTTGGAGTCTGGTTTTTGCACTTTTAGGCTATGTTAAATGCGGGCCGCTGTAATCGGGTAATCAAATATCACTGAGGGGTGTGACACGTGACCTGGAAGCCGATCGCGGATTGCGACTGTGCCATCCAGGTTACCACCAGAAGGGGACCCGGTGCTGTGGTTCCCGATCCACGCCTGGAATCGAATACAATAGTTTCAAAGGACCATCCCCGATGAAGTTCCAGCAATTCCCCTTTCGTTTCGTGACATTCGCGCTGTTACTGCTTACGTTGTGTCTGGCGTTGCCCGCGCTTGCCCAACGCGGTGAAAGTCAGCTTGATCCTTCGCAACCGACCGGCACCACGGTCGACGAAATCATTCAGCGATTTGCCGCGAAGGAAAAGCAGTTCAAGATTGCGCGCGAACAATACACCTATCGCCAGGACGTGATGGTGGAAACGCTCGAAGGCGACACCGTTGACGGCGAGTACCGCCAGGTGGTGGACGTTTTGTTCGACGACCAGGGCCGCCGCATTGAGCAAGTGGTGTTTGCCCCGCAGTCAAGCTTGCAGCGGATTTCCATGACCCGCGAGGATTTCGACGACATCCAGCATCGCCTGCCTTTCGTGCTGACCAGCGACGAGATTCCGGAGTACTCCATTCTCTACGTCGGCAAGCAAAAGGAAGACGAACTGGGAACCTACGTGTTTGACGTCGCACCCAAGCAAATCGAAAAGAACAAGCGATATTTTCAGGGGCGCATCTGGGTTGACGATCACGACTTCCAAATTGTGAAGACCTACGGCAAGAATGTTCCCGACATCGGTGTCGGCAAGCATCACGGGGACGGCGAGAACCTGTTCCCCAAATTCACCACCTGGAGGCAGCAGATCGACGGACAATATTGGTTTCCGGTTTATACCAAGGTAGACGACGAACTGCACTTTTCCAGTGGCGACGTTCACGTGAAACAAGTGGTGAAGTACAGCAACTACAAGCGCTTTGGCGCCAAGTCGAAGATCATCTACGAAGGCCAGGAGATCTCGAAGGACCAGCCGCAGACAGGAACGCAGCAGCCAAGTAAGACGGCGCCACCTCCGAAGCAGTAGGCCGAGGGCCGCGATTCGCCTTTCGCGAAGACGCTTCTTGAAGAAGCTGCTTAAAGAGGGCGGAAAGTTATGCCGTCCTTGAAGAGACTCTTTCCTTTTTGACCTAACCGACAACTGGCAAGACGGTGTCGCGACCGACGTCGTCCTGATACTTCAGTTCTGAGAACACCAGACTATTCATCAGCCAAATCTCTGACAAGGTTTTGCGAAAAGCGAAAAGCGAAGAGCGAATTGCGAACAGCGGTTTTTCTCACGCCGCCGGAGCCACGGAGCGCTCGGCTGCCTGTTGGATGAAGCGCTTCATCACATTCGCCCACATCACCTTTTTGCGCACCGCAGTTTCTTTAATGGCTCGCCCTTGCGCAAACATCTGGAGAAGTGCTCGCATCTTCAATACCGTCAGCAACGCCTGCTCCTGCTCGCTAACACCGTAGCCCTGCATGAACGCTTCCTGCACCGGGAGGGTCATGCTGCGGTCGCAGAACGGATACTTTTCCAGTGCTTCAACGGCAGCCAGAAAGATCGCGGCGTCATCCAGTGAGCTACCCTGCCGTTGCAAGTTGGCAAATTCGCAAAAGCCAATTCCGCTTTCCGACACCAACACATTCAGCGGCACAAAGTCATTCAACACCGCCGACGACCGCAGCGGTTTCTTATGCTGGTTGAGGGTGTTGGTGGCATTGTTCAGAATGGCCTGGATTGATTCCGCCGGCAGTCCGTCTTTTCGCGCCTTAAGACAAAGCCTTTCCATCTCAGACAGGATTCCGCTGCCATCCAACGTGATCGACATAGCCGATGTCGCTTTGTGAAACTGTTGCAGCCACTCGCCGGCGTGGCTCGCGGCCATCTTCAACAGTGCGTGATTACCTGAGTCGGGCAGCAGGGCCGCCTTCATGACGATGCTTTGCAATGGCAGGCCGTTGATCTTGGTGCTGACCACAGCGCCCGATTCGGTGAAGTCGCCGACCGGGCGGGGAACTCCACTCAGCTTTCGTTTCGCAGAAGCCTCATAGGCAAACCGCAGATTCTCAGCTTCGTTGCTGGCTAGTGCCTGCGGCCCTCCGGACGCCGCTTTTCCGGTACGCCAAATCTTGGCGCTAACCCGTTCACTACTACCGTCAAAGTCCAAAACAATCTCGTAGGTACAGTAATCGACCTTAGGTGTGTGTCCCACAACACGGATATCTCTTAATTCGGAATGTTCGGGAAAATACCGGGAATAGGAATTCCGTAGCCCACTTACGATTCGGTCCAGAACGCTATCAGACATTAATTCTCCAACGTGCAATGAACTGCCCCTGAGGTAAGATGCAAAAAACCGAAGACTTGGCTACCCGCTGTCGCTCCACGTAACTGCAGGTTGGGTACCATGGCCGCAACCTGACGTGACCTCGTAACTGCCTGATTTCTTGTGGGCTAAATTCCTCTCACGACGAAGCAAATGAGTAGTTGCGTGGGGACCTTGAGAACTTCGATGCCCATCCTTGGTAGGTTATGCAGCTTAAGGGTCCAGGAGATCTCGCAAAGCAGGGGACTCTTCAGAAACTGCCTGAACGCGGCAGGACCGGTCAATGTCATCGCCGAACGCGTGACTAAGAGTTAAGAACTAAAAGCGAAAAGCGAAAAGCGAAACCCGAACAGCCTCCCCCTACTTCTTAAACGCCACATTCACCAGCAACTTCTCGCCTTCCACATCCACAACATTGCAAAAGGTGCGATCGCCACGGCGCGTGAAGTCGAGTCCCACCCGGCTACTGCCGATCCGCAAATTGCGAATGTGCAAGTGGTCCAACCAGTCCGGCAGCCGGGGATTGATGATGTTCAGCTCTTTGCGCGGCGCACTGGGCCTGATTCCCAGCACCGACGCGAGTATGAGGAACATCGCGCCCGAAGCCCACGCCTGCGGTGAGCACGACACCGGGTAATGTACCGGCTCATCGTATTCGCGGCGCTGCACTCCGCAGAAAAGTTCGGGCAGGCGATAGTCGCGAAACTCCAGCGCCGTCTGATAAAGCGAAGTCAGAATGCTAAGCGCGCCGTCACGCATTTCGTTGATCGCCATGCCGTGCGCGATGATCGAGTTATCGTGCGGCCACACCGACCCGCGATGATAGCTGAGCGGATTGAACACCCGCTCTTCCTGCGACATGGTCCGCCATCCCCAACCGCTGAACATGTCATCGCGCATCAGGCGGTTAGCCACGGTACGGGCGCGTTCTTTGCCGATGATGCGCCCGAACAGCAAATGCCCGGGGTTGGACGAAATTACCTCCAGCGGCTTTTTGTCGGCATCGAGCGCCATGGCATAGAAGCCGCGACTTGGCACCCAGAACGATCGGTCGAAACGGCGCGCCAGCTCCAAGGCTTCGCGCTTTAACCGGTCGGCAGTCTTGACGTCACCAAAAGTGCGCAGCAACGACGACATGCGATACTTCGCGTCATAGACGTAACCCTGCACCTCGCACAGCGCGATAGGCGGCTTGGCAATGGTGCCATCGCGATGCATATTCGCATCCCAGGAATCCTTCCAGCCCTGATTGACCAGGCCCTTGGGCGAGCGCCGGAGATATTCGACAAAGCCATCGCCGTCGAGGTCGCCATACTTGTCGATCCACTCCAGCGCGGCGTAAGCGTGGGGTAGCAACTCCTCCACCAGTGGTTCGTCGCCCGTCCAATTAAACGTCTCGCTCAGCAGCACCAGAAACAGCGGTGTCGCATCGACGGAGCCATAGTACGGACTGAAGGGCATCTCGCCGTGGCGGGTCATCTCGCCGGCGCGATACTCATGCAGAATTTTGCCCGGCTCCTCGTCGCGCCAGTCGTTGTATTCCTTGCCCTGGTAGCGGGCCAGCACCCGCAGCGTCTCAACCGCGAGCTGCGAATTCAGCGACAACGACTGATAGGCAGCAATGATGGAATCTCTACCGAACATCGTCGCGAACCACGGAATGCCGGCGGCGATGATGTGCTGGTCGCCCTCCGGAATTTGCAGAGCGTGAAAATCGCCGATGCCGGTCTTGAGCATTTCGTCGAAAACTTCGTTGTCGCTCTGGAAACTGGTGGAGCTGGACTCCCAGCGCGCAAAGTTGGCGCGACGCTGGCGGAGCTGATAATCGAAATCGTAATTCTGCGCGCGGGATTGCCGCCCTTCCACCAACGGCGTCACCGATATCTGAAGCTGTACCCGTTTCAGCGGTTCCAGACGCAGCTCCCAGCGGACGACCCGCTCCTGAATCTGCGTTGGCTTCGGCCCCAGCTTGACCAGGGTCTGGCGCATTACATTGTCGAGCCCGCGATAATAGAACGCGATGCTATCGTCGCCGACCACCGGTTGGTAATACTGGCCGTGCTCCTGCCGTGCCACGCCGCGCACCTGAAACACATCCACAAAATCGGCGTCGAAGAGCATCTCGACGGTGAAATCCACCGCGGTCAGGTTGAAGTTTTCGAAGGTCATCCGGTCGAAGAGGATCTCGGCCGCCAGCACCTGCTCGCGCCGCACGTGCACCGTGTTCTGAGGAAGGTCAAAGGAATCGCGCAGCGTGATGTTTCCGGTGGTCAGCTCAATTTGCGCGGAAAATGTTTTCTCCGTACTGGATGACAGCACCATCGCGCGATGACCGCCAATGCGCAGCTCCAGATGACTGAGAAAGCGCGTGTCGTCGTGAAAAAATCCCACGTCGGGCGAACCCGCGGGATGAATGTCTCCCGCCACATTGGTCGCGCTGAAAGTTTTGCCGTCGATGAGAGTGAGATTGTCAACCTTCCGCGGCTCCATTGCCGGAAAGGCAAACCGCGGCTCCAGGTGTGGAGACGGAATTTCGATCAACTGCTCGTCGGGAAGCGTGAGATGCGTACTCATGACAACGAAACTTTGCGAATGTCAGGCCACCATCGGGACCGTGGTCGTGGCTTTGTCTAGCGGTGCGTCTTCGCTGGCGACTTCGTCATACAGGGCCATGTAGTCGGCCACCATTCGGTCCACGGAAAAATATTGCTGGCAATATTGTCGCACCGTGGCCGGCTTGAAGGTTGCGCGCAGGTTGCGGCTCCGTTGCGCCATCTCCTCCGGTGTCTGGCAAACGAAGCCCGAAATTCCGTTGCGTACTACTTCTTCCACCGAACCTCCCGGCAAAGCCAGTACCGGAGTGCCGCACGCCATCGCTTCAATCATGACCAGCCCAAACGGCTCGTCCCATTGAATCGGAAATAGCATCGCCAGGGAGTTGCCCAGCAACTCGTTCTTCGCCGCCAGGTCAACTTCGCCAACGTACTCAATGAACTTGCCATCGATGTGCGGCTTGATCATGCTATCGAAATAATCCTGAAAGATCGGTTGTACCTCGCCCGCAATCTTCAACGGGATGCCGCTTTTTTTCGCCACCTCAATCGCAATATGAGTGCCCTTGATGGGCGCGATCCGTCCCAGGAAGCTGAGATAGTCCTGCTTCTTGGTTTGCAAGCGGTACAAGCTCAAATCGATGCCATGGTGGATGCTGCGCATGCGCGGCATACTCTCGCGCCGCCGTTGAAAGTCGCTGATGGTGACATATTCAACCTCGGGAAAGAAATTGTAGATTTCGCTGAGGTCTTCTTCGTGTACATGATGGATCGTGTACACGAACTTACTCTTCACAAACCGCGTGAACATCAGCGCGGGCACGTTGTGCACGTGAATGACGTCGCAATCGCGCGCCGCATCATGGATCGCCCAGGAGGCATGATTGAAGTCTTTCAGATTGTCGTAAACCTCGCCGCTGACCGGCCACTGCGGACTTTGGTACAGCCAGCGTGTCTCCACCCCGACCGTAGATTCGCCGTTGGTGTAAACCACCACATCGATACCGGAATTTTTCAGCCCCTCCGCCAACTGTGCGATGAAAAGCTCGGTCCCGCCATACTTTTTTGGGGGAACGGGAAGGAACGGCGGTGCAACCAGAGAAACTCTCATTGATAAGTCCTTTTTTTTATCGTTTTCAGAAAGAACTGGTTGGAGATTAAGTTGCGTTTTAAAACTTGAGAGCTTACTCGTTTTATAGATTCTCGTTTTACAGGTTTAAGATGCAGAAAACGGCCGCGGGGTGTCCCGCGACGGATTGCAGTTATTGATGTTGGCGGGAGTGGCCGCGTTCAGAACGTGTGACATGAGTCGCTTCGAGGTCGCGTTGCGGAACGGTAGCCGCAAGGCCGAACTCCGCAGGAGCGAAATAACATTAAGGCACCGCGTAGGAGTTTGCGTGAGTATTGATTTCCGTTCAGCCGGGTTGTCGGAAAAATTGTGTATTGCTGAATCAATGGAGTCAGATTTTTTTGTTGCGCCAGACCGCGGCTCTTCGGGAGAGTACGCGCCCGAATATCTCAGCTCGAGACTGATGTCTTAAATCTTCCAACTCCGAGGACACACCTCCGAGTAAGGATCCTGCTGTCCGCTTTTTGTAGGTATAGGATTCCCGGTGTGCGCCATATTGGGTAGTAGTTTAACTACTGTCACGTTTCAACGAGTACTTCTTACATGTCAATAGCTAGAATCACAACAATTCATTCCAACTGATTGACAGTAAGGCAGATATAAAGCCTCAAATCCGTGGCCAGTGCTCCATTAATTGTGCTATACTGTATTTAGGATCGAGATTGAGAAAAGCCCAGCCAACCGCTGGGCTTTCGTGTTTCTGGACGTAAGAGGCCTGCTGGTCTTGTCCGTCTGCGAACATTGTCGTTTCGTCGCCGGACATCCTTCCCGTCTTCCCATCCCTAACTTATTGAAATATAAGCTTCCGGCATGGCCAGCCCCTTGCACTCTCATCGCTGGAGTAATCCGACGGACCTCCTGGGAAGGCGCACAAGAAAACCAACCACGGATTTCGCGGATCTTCACGGATGGTTCCGGATGAACGGATCGTCGGAAGGAAACGAAAAACGGATCGTCCTGGCGGGAAAATAGAAGTTCAGAATCCGATAGGTGTTCATCCGTGAAAATCCGTGGTGAAAACAGGCCGGTCGCAACGAATGCCAAGGCCCGTTGCCACGTGCTGATTGCTAATTGCTAAGTGCTAATTGCTAAAGGCTAGGAGCTAACAACTAAAAGCTACGCCCCAAACGAGCTAACCCTTGCGAATGCTTTCTCAAGATCTTCGGTACGCGTTGCGCCAGATATGGAAATCTCCCGGCTTCACCACAGTTGCTGTGCTGACGCTGGCTTTGGGAATTGGTGCGAACACCGCAATCTTCAGCGTGGTCAATGCCGTCTTGCTGCGTGCGTTGCCGTATCCGGATGCCGATCGCCTCCTGCTCTTGTGGAGTTCGGTCCCCTCGCAGGGCATGCCGATGTTCGGCTCCGCGCCGCCCGACTACCGCGCGTGGCGCAGCGACAATCATTCCTTCCAGGACATGGGAGCCTTCTCCAACGGCGGTATCAGCATGTCATTGGAAGGTCATGCGCCCGAGATGTTGACATCAGCGTCGATCACCGCCGGCGTGTTCCCCACGCTGGGTGTGCAGCCGGTTCTCGGCCACGGCTTCACGGAGCGTAATGAGCAGTGGGGCGAGCATCGAGTTGCCATTCTCGGCTACGGGCTATGGGAACGCAGCTTCGGCAGCGACCCCAATGTTGTCGGGCGGCAGGTGCATCTCGGAGGTGAACTCTACACCGTTGCCGGCGTCATGCCCAAAGATTTTCGCTTTTTCAAACGCCCGGTTGTGATCTGGACTCCGCTGGCCTTTGCGCCCAACGACAACATGAACACCCGCAACAATCACTTTGTCTGGGTGGTAGGGCGGCTGAAGCCGGGGGTCACTCCGCAGCAAGCCGATTCCGATCTGAACGTGATTGCGGCGCGCGTCGCAAAACAATTTCCAGAGAATACCGGGTTGGGCGTTCGCACCCAGAGCATCCGCGACAACCTGGTGGGCAATGTGCGGCCGGCACTGCTGGCGATTTTCGGAGCGGTGCTGTTCGTTCTTTTGGTAGCATGCGTCAACCTCGCCAACCTGCTGCTCACCCGCGCCGCTAGCCGCCAGAGAGAGTTTGCCGTCCGTCGCGCGATGGGCGCGAGCCGCGTCCGGCTCATACGGCAGTTTGTCAGTGAGAGCATCTTGATTGCGATTTTCGGCGGCGCCGCGGGCATCTTCCTCGGCTTCGGCCTTCTTCGGATGGTCGCATCAGCGCTGCCGGCAACTTTCCCTAACGTCCGAACGGTTAGCATGGATCCCTTTGTGCTGACCTTCACTGGAGTGCTGGCGTTGGGATCGGTGCTGTTGTTCGGTGTCGTTCCTGCGGTCGAGGCTTCGCGTGCCGATCCGCGGCAGGCACTGCACGAGAGCAGCCGCGGCACGACTCAGGGCCGCCGCTCACGACGATTTCGCAATGGTCTCATCATCGCTGAGATGGCGCTGGCTACTTGCTTGCTTGCCGGTGCCGGACTGCTGATCAAGAGCTTTTCGCATTTGCAGCACCAGGATTTTGGCTTCCAGTCGCAGCACCTTCTCACCTTTGGGCTGCCGCTGGACGATGCAAGATATCCCAAGCCGGCGGAGGCGCTCCCGTTCCTCGAGCAAGTTATCGAACGGGTCCAGCAGCTCCCGGGTGTGCGCGCCGTAGGCATTGTGAATACCCTGCCGCTGGGCAATGGCATGGGTTGGGGGAAAATGGTCAGCGGAGAAGGGTTTCCCCCCATGCACAGCATGGCGGAGGTGCCGAATGTGCAGTTCAATTTGATCAGCCCTGATTACTTCAGAGCGATGGGCGCGCGGCTGCAGGCAGGTCGCGCTTTCGCCGAATCCGACACCGCGAAAAGTCAACCGGTCGCTATCGTGAATGAAGCTTTCGTACGGCGCTTCTATCCCAATCAGGGTGCGATGGGAAAAACCATTCGACTGCTTCCGCCGCCGGAGTTGATTCCACAGCTGCCTCCGACTCAGGAGCCGCTCCCTCCCTACCGCAATGTGGTTGGGGTGGTAGCTGACCTGAAGAACAGCGATGCAAACCAACCTGCCGATCCTGAAGTCTTTGTGCCGGTCACGCAGTTCGCGGGCGAGGGCTGGGGCAGCGTGATGTTCGCAGTGCGTACTGATCAGGACCCGGCGATCCTCGCCTCCGCAATACGCAACGCGGTAGCCTCGCTGGACCCGCAACAGCCGGTCGCGCAGATCAGTCCGATGACGGCGCTGCTGGAGCGCTCGGTGGCGCAGTCGCGATTCAATGCGATGCTGCTCGGAGCATTTGCCGCGATGGCGTTGTTGCTGGCGGCCATCGGAATTTACGGCGTCATCTCCTACGGCGTTTCCATTCGGACGCAGGAGATTGGCGTGCGCATGGCTTTGGGAGCCAATCGCCAGTCGGTGGTGTCCATGGTTCTGAAGGAATCCCTTGCACTGGTGGCATTCGGACTTTTCGCAGGATTGCTGTTGGCGCTGGCGTTGACGCGGCTGATTGCCACCTTGTTGTTTGGCGTGCGCCCCGCCGATCCCGTGGTGTACGTCGCCATCAGTCTGGTGCTGTTTAGCGCTGCGTTGCTGGCGACGTTGCTGCCCGCGCGTCGGGCGTCAGCTCTGGAGCCAATGCAAGCGCTGAGAACGGAGTGAAGAGGAAGCGACTAGCTACTAGCTCTTAGCTTTCCTGTTGCCGCGGTTGTGATTGATTCGTTCACCCCGGATTTTCACGGGGCCAAACCATGTAGCTGATAGCTCATAGCTGATAGCAAACGGTAGCTGCCAAAGGCCACACATCATGCACACGTTTTTACACGAATTTCGTTACGCGTTCCGTCAACTGCTCAAATCGCCAGGCTTCGCCGCGGTTTCGGTGTTGACACTCGCTCTCGGCATCGGCGCGAACATTGCCGTTTTTTCCGTCACCAACGCAGTGCTGCTGAATCCCAGCGGCATTCCTCATGCTGACGGACTGGTGGCGGTGCGTGCCCGCTACGATGCCATGCCCGACCTCAACAACATCAGCATGTCAGCGCCAGATTTCGGCGATGCGGCCGCGGGCAAGAGCATCTTCTCCGCCGCGGCGGTCATGCAGCCCGGTAGCTTCAACTATGCTCGCGAGAACGCCAATCCCGAACTGTTGAATGGTGCTAGAGTTTCCTCCGGCTGGTTCGATACCTTCGACGTCCGCCCCTACCTAGGGCGCGTGTTCACGCCGGAAGAAGACCAGCCCGCCGCCGGCAACGAAGCCGTGCTCTCCTATCGCGCGTGGAAGAAGCGTTTCGGTTCTGATCCCAACATCGTTGGCCAGACGCTGATGCTCAACAGCCAGGCATTTCGCGTGATCGGCGTCATGGGGCCTACCTTCAACTGGCCAAACCAGGCCGAGCTTTGGGTGCCTATTGCGTTTCCGCCCAATCGCTATCACGACCCCAACTACCGATACAACGAGAACCTGTTTGCCGTGGCTCGTCTGCAGCCGGGCGTAACCGTGCAGCAGGCCAATGCCTATCTGGACCGTAAAGCGCAAGAAAATATCGCCTCCGAAGGCAGCAACAGCTTTGGCCGCGCCAGCGGGTGGGGTATGTTCTCCATGCCCTTGACCGAATTCATCGGTGGCAGCCTACGCAAGCCGCTCACCATGTTGCTGATCGCAGTCGGCATGGTCCTGCTCATCGCGTGTGCCAACATCGCGGGCCTACAGATGGCGCGGGCATCGGCGCGCGAGCGCGACCTGGCCATACGGGTCGCTTTAGGCGCACAGCGTATCCGTTTGCTCCGCCAGGCGTTGGTGGAAAGCATCGTACTCACAGTTGCCGGAGTGGTGCTTGGGTTCGTGATCGCGATCACAACGGCTCCGCTGTTATTGCACTACCTGCCCGACATGCTGGGCACGCAGATTCAACCTTCTTTCCGCGGTCCTGTCTTACTGTTCGTGACTGGCATCGCGGTGCTGTGCTCGCTCCTATGCGGACTGGTCCCGGCGTGGCAGCGCACCCAGGCGGGTTGGTTCAATGCATTGCAGGAGGGCGGCCGCTCAGGCACCGGCAGTGTGGTGCGGCAACGTGCGCGTTCCTCGCTGGTGGTGGCGCAGATCGCGCTGTCGTTGTTGTTGCTGACCGGCGCGGGTCTGCTGCTGACCAGCCTGAACGCACTGGAGCAAGTCGAAACTGGCTTTCAGCCTAGTGGCTTGCTCTCGGCACGCTTCTCGCTGCCGAAGTCGACTTACGGCGTCACTCTGCCCGTGAGCACCGCTTCCGCAGTCAAAGAGGATGAAGCTGCCAAGGCCGCGGCAGCCAAAGAAGCTGAGGCTGCGCAAGCCGCCAGCGATGCCAAGATCGCAGTGTTTCTCAGCGCCTTGCAAGATCGGCTGCGCAGCATTCCCGGAGTCAAGAGCGCCGCGATCGCTGACTCCGTGCCTTTCGATAATCAAGGCGGCTCGTCCAGCTTCTACATCGAGGGCCGTCCGCCTGGGCCGAATGATCCTGGCCCCCACGGAAACTCTCGCGCCGTCTCGCCGGATTACTTTTCTACGCTGCGCGTGCCGCTGGTGATGGGAAGGGAATTCGCTCCGCAGGATCGTCAGGGGACCGAACGGGTTGCAATTGTTGACAGCGTTCTGGCGCACCAGTACTGGCCGGGAAAGAACCCCGTCGGCGAGCACATTGGATTCAGCGATCGCGTGAAAGGACCCTGGTACACCATCGTCGGTGTCGTGGCCCACGCACACTCTTCATCGCTGGAGTCCGACACCAACGAGGGTTTTTACTTTCTACCGGTGTTGCAATCCCCTGACACTAGCGCGGCGCTAGTGGTGCGCAGCTCGCGGTCGCCAACTGATTTGCAGGGCGACCTCGCCGCCGCGGTGCGCTCGGTCGATCCCAGCATCCCCATCTACGACGTGAAGACCATGGAGCGGCGTATCGACGAATCGCTCATTGGCCGTCGCTTCGTGGTGCTGCTGCTGACGATCTTTGCCGGGCTAGCGCTTCTGCTGGCGGCGCTCGGATTGTACGGCGTTATCAGCTATTCGGTGCGGATGCGCACCCGCGAGCTCGGCGTACGCATGGCTCTGGGCGCGCGGCGTGGCACGGTTATGCAGTTGGTCTTGCTGCAAGGCTTGCGGCTTGCCGTGGTCGGAGTAATTCTTGGCGCGCTGGCGGCCACTGCGTTCAGCCGTATTTTTTCGAGCCTGCTGTTCAGGGTGGGGATGTTAAATCCTCTGCCGTGGCTTGCGGCGATGGCAATCCTGGTGGCGACGGTGTTGCTGGCAAGCTATCTGCCCGCGCGTCGCGCCGCTTCCATTGAACCGATGAAGGCATTGCGAACGGAGTAGGGATTGCGCGACTTGCGTCACAGCGAAATTCGCTTGAGTGAAGAAGGAGTCATGACGACACACAGTGCACGATCCACCGTCGTCTCTATCGCCACGATCATGGCGTTGCTGGCCCTGACAACCTCCACGCTCAGCGGCCAGGATTCGTCCAAAGCTAAGCCGTTGCCTACCGTCCAACAAGTGATGGACCATTACGTCAGCGCTTTGGGCGGCCGCGACGCTATTTTCAAACACAAGTCGATGACGGTTCGGGGAATGTTCGAGATATCGGACAAGGGGCCTGCCCTGGATCGAATTGCTTACTACAAGGGTGGCAAGATGCTTTATCAGGTCACTCTGCCGAATGGAGGCCGTTACCAGGAAGGATTCAACGGCACGGTCGCATGGCAGATCAGCCCCAGCAGCGGACCTGCAATCTCAGAGGGCGACGAGGTGAAGTCGAAGGAACGGGATGCGGATATGTACTATCCCGCCCGCATCATGGACTACTTCAGTTCCATGGAAGTTGTGGACGTAACCGATTTCGAAGGTCACACTTGTTATCACTTGAAGGGAACCAACAAGTGGGGCAAGGTGAACGAACAGTTCTACGACACCACAACTGGACTTCTGGCAGGATACCGGTTCAATTCAAGTTGGCGCGGCGGGTCGGGTGAGGAGCGCGAAGTGTTTTCCGACTACAAGGATTTTGGTGGATGGCTGATGCCCACACGGGCTGCCCACAAGAGCTCTGATCCTACGCAAACGGAGACAATTACGTCGGTGACCTTTGACGATGTTGACGACTCCGTGTTCGCACTGCCCGAACCGATTAGAGCATTGCTGGCGAGGAAGAGCGGCTAGACAGAATAAGGCTCGAACGACGAGCGGAAGTGGTATTGCAAACCGAGGGCGGTCCCTGGGCTCCGCATCGGAGGCTGATCGCTAGTTGCTTGCTGCCAATCGCTGAGTACCAAATGCTAAAGGCGTAACTATCATGCAAACATTTCAAGATCTCCGCTTTGCACTCCGTCAATTGCGCAGGGCGCCTGTCTTTACCCTCGTCGCCATCGTCACCTTGGCCCTGGGCATCGGCGCAAATACCGCAATCTTTACCTTGCTCGACCAGGCGCTACTGCGCTCGTTGCCGGTCAGCCATCCTGAGCAGTTGGTGCGCCTGCAATTCACCGGCTCGGCGCGCGGCCACTTCAACTCTTTCGGCGGCGACGATCACGATTATTTCTCCTATCCCATGTACCGGGATTTGCGCGACCAGAACAGCGCCTTCGAGAGCCTGATCGCCAGCGACCTGCAGAACGTCAGCGTGCAATGGAACAACAAGCCTGACCTGGTGGGCTGCGAACTGGCTTCCGGCAACTACTTTCAGGCGCTGGGACTGCAGCCCGCGATAGGGCGCTTGTTCCTTCCTGCCGATGATGTGCCCAACAGCAACCCCGTGGTCGTGCTCAGCTTTAACTACTGGAAGCGGCAGTTCGGCTCCGATCCCGGCGTGGTCAACCAGACGCTGCTGATCAATGCGCATCCGTTCACCATCGTGGGCGTGGCGCCTCCGGGATTTCACAGCCTCGTCGCCGGCGCCACCGAGGAAGTATTTGTCCCCATCACCACCAAGAACATCATCACGCCACGCTGGCAAGACCTCGACGACTTCAACTCGCACTGGATGATGATTGTTGGGCGTTTGAAGCCGGGAGTAAGCCGCACCCAGGCCGAGGCCAGCCTGCAACCGTTGTGGCACGCATTGCGTGCCGCCGAACTGGCCAAGATTCCCAACGCTTCCGAACGGTTGCGCCGCACTTACCTTGACGAGTCGCACATCCTGGTACTGGATAGCGCGCGCGGCTTCTCGCCGCTGCGCGACCAGATCGGCACGCCGATGCTGATCGTGATGGGCATGGTCGTCCTGCTGCTGTTGATGGCTTGCGTGAACGTGTCAAGCCTGCTGCTGGTGCGGGCTGCCGGCCGGATGCGCGAGATGTCGGTGCGCTACGCCATGGGCGCGGGACGCTGGCAGATCATTCGCCAGTTGCTGGCCGAGGGCTTGTTGCTTGGGTCTGATGGGCGGGACGTTGGGTCTATTGATCGCGCCAGCTGTCGCCTCGGTGTTGATTCGCCAGATTGCCGGCAGCTCTGCCACCGACCTGCCGTTTTCATCGAGTTTGGATTTACGGATTCTGGTGTTCACGTTCGCACTCGCATTGGTGGTCAGCCTGTTGTTCAGCCTGACGCCAGCTTTGCGTTTCCTGCGACCTGACTTGGCCAATTCACTCAAGCAACAAAGCACGACCTCGGCGAGCGGCCAATTGCGCTTCCGGCGCGCACTGGTGGGCGCACAAATCGGCCTCAGCCTAATGCTGCTGATTGGCGCCGGTTTGTTCGTTCGCACCATGCACAACCTACGTTCGGTGAACGTCGGCTTTGCCACCGATCACCTGGTGAGCTTCGGCATCAATCCGCGCATGTCCGGCTACCAGACCGAGCAGGTATTCCCCTTGTACCGCCGCGTGCTGCAGACGCTGGCGTCGCTGCCGGGAACGCGCGCGGTCGCGGCCACCGACGACCCCGACCTGGCTAATACTGACGACGACGGCAACATCGTGATCGCCGGATACAACGAGCACGAAGACGAAGACATGCAGGTCGAGATGCCGGCCATTACTCCTGGTTACTTCGGCACCATGCAGACACCGCTGCTGGCCGGTCGTGACTTCACCGACGCTGACGATATGGGCAAGCCTAACGTGGCCATCGTGAATGTCGCCATGGCGCGCCATTTCTTCGGCACGCCTCAAAACGCTATCGGCCGCTATGTTGGCTTCGGGGGCTCGCGCGGACCGCGGGACACCGAGATCATCGGCGTCGTCGGAGACACCCGCCACGCGCGGGTGCGCGACGACATCAAGCGCACCGTGTACCGCCCGCGCTTTCAGCTGGCCGATCCCAGCCAGATCACCTTCCTGGTCCGCACCTGGCAGCCGCCCGAGACCGCGCTCTCCAATATCCGCGGGGCCATGCAGCAGCTGGACTCCAAAATTGCCCTAAGTAGTCTGCAAACCATGGATGTGCAGGTTGCCGACAATCTCTCCCTTGAACGGCTGATTGCGCTGCTGGCGGTGAGCTTTGGGATATTGGCAATACTGTTGGCGGCCATCGGACTTTACGGCGTACTGGCGTATTCCACTGCGCAACGCACGCGCGAAATCGGTATTCGCATGGCCTTGGGCGCGCAGCGCACTACCGTCATGCGACTGGTGCTGAGCGACGTGCTTTGGCTTGCCGGAATCAGTATCGCGGTCAGTCTGCCAGTGTCGCTTCTTCTGGCGCGGCTGTTGCGAAGCCAGCTTTTCGGAGTTAGCTCCGCCGATCCACTCACTCTCTTCGTGGGTGTGCTGTTGGTGGGTGCGGTGGCTGCTTTCGCCGCTCTTATCCCGGCTCGCCGGGCGGCTTTGGTGGATCCCATGAAGGCGCTGCGCAGCGAGTGAGGCGAAAGTTAAGCTGGTACCAAAGTCGGAGAAGCTCCTACACCCAGCCCGAAGGGCGGAACAAAGATAGCCCAGGACGTAAGAGTCTGTTACGAAACTCCTGTCGTCCGCTGAAGCGGACTCTGGATTTTCCACTCATCGCTCCCCACACCTTAAGGTGTGGGCTTTAACCTGTCGCCGCGAGGCGGCTGGCACATCGTTTGTCCCACCACCTTCGCTCCAGCGAGAGTTTCGTAACAGACTCGCAAATCCTGGGTCTGGGTCAATCAAAATCCGAGACGGATTCAGCCGACGGCACGACCTGCGCGGCGCAGATGCTCCGCCCCGACTCTCACAATTGCCGCTATCCGCCTTACACCGCTCTTCGTCCCGTCACCAGGTTAATGATCAGCACGATCACGGCTATTACCAACAGCAGGTGAATCAAACCCCCGGCAATGTGGAAGCCCCATCCCAACAACCAGAGAATCAACAGAATCGCAAAAATTGTCCAAAGCATTCTTGTCACCCCAAGGCAGCGCAACCGCCCGCCAGCAATTGGAGTCAAAATTCCGCTGCTGCGTTGTATGTGCAATGGAGCGCTTAGACTCAAAGGGCGCAACCCTTGTTAGGCCGCGCCGCTTAGCTCGATATAGTCTGTAGGTTTTTCTAGGGCTGGCTGGCGCCTACGCCTGCCGACTGGCTGGCACTTACGCCCGTCAGCATGCTCGCTTCGGTAGGTTCGTTCGCCTCGGACCAGCCGTTGTCCTTCTGGTCCAAACGTTCAGAGTATTTCTCGAAAACCACCACGTGCAACACCGGCTGGCTTTCTTCAATCGGGTCCACCATCCCCGATTCTTTCAGGGGAAGCATGTAAGCCAGGATCCATCCATACTCCGCGGCGGTTAAGCCGCGACGCGACAGATCGAAGGTAACTCCGGTCAGGTGGGTGGATGCCGTGTCGCCCCATTCAGGAGCCGCGTAGCGGTTGTGACGCCGCAATCTTTGCTGCTGCTCCACCGTGCGCACCAGCGAATTCACCTGCAAGGGACTGTGGAACTGGTTGTAAAATGCCTGGCTGAAATCCTGCAGGAAATCGCGAGTCCAAGCGCGGCAGTAGCGCCGGCTCTCCGGCAAATCGGCCGCGATCTTCAGGGCCTCGGTCTCGTTCACCGGAACCAGCACCTGCGAAACTTCATACCGTATGAGCTCGCTCTCGTCGTAGATTCGCGGCAGCTGCAAGCGGTTCAGTTCTTCATTCTGCTGGACCAACAGATCGTGCGACCCAGGAAACATTCGTGCGTATCTGCTGACATGCCAATAATGAGGGCTGGGACTGAGCGCCGGATGGTGGCTCTTGTGGACCTTGGCGTGGGTCACCGCTGCCGCTGGAGAGGCAGCCAACAGGGCCAGGAGACACAGCAACACCGCGTACCCCGGCTTGCGGTGCGAACTGTGCGCGACGAATTTGACCGCTCTGTGAAACGGCGGTAGGAAGCTTAGAAGTGGCAAGACTGGCATATCCAGTGATGAAGCTTCGGACTGATACACATATAAAGGACGCGATAACATTACAACACAGAATCGCGGGAAGACAAAGCTTTTCCCGCTACCCCACTCAGACCCAAAATGGGATGCGAAACGGGGATGTAAGGCGGCTTACCCCGATCTAAAATCATCTCGCTGCCGCCGTCTCCACCGATTACCTGTGCATTGCCAACTCGGGCATTTCGGCCTTCTGATATTGAAACCTCTCTAACAACTCGTGTAGTTCTTCCGCCATCCTTTCCACTGTTTCCGCCGACTTCTGTGTCTGCACCACTCCCGTAGCTTCTGAACGGGCCGCCTCGGCCACTGCGGCAATATTCTGGCTGATCGCAGCTCCTCCTCGGGCCGCCTCCGCCAGACTGCGGGTGATCTCACTAGTGGTTACGCTTTGCTCTTCTACCGCACTGGCCACATTGTTTTGAATTTCGTTGATTCGTCCGATGACCAGTCCAATCTGCCCAATTGCCGCTACCGCTCCCTTGGTATCGGCCTGAATAGATTCAATCTTGTGGCTGATGTCCTCCGTCGCTCGGGCCGTTTCCCTAGCCAGCTCTTTCACCTCGTTCGCCACCACTGCAAACCCCTTGCCGGCTTCCCCGGCGCGTGCCGCTTCGATGGTGGCGTTCAGCGCCAGCAAGTTGGTTTGCTGCGCAATCGAGGTAATTACCTTTACCACCTGACCAATTTCCGCGCTGCTTTGGCCCAGCTTGCCAATCGTCACGTTGGTTTCTTCCGCCGACTTCACCGCCGCAGTCGCCACCTTCGAGGCCTCCGCCGTGTTCTTGGCAATCTCCCTGATGCTCGCGCCCATTTCGTCCGCCGCCGCAGCGACGGTCTGGATGTTCCGGCTCACTTGCTCTGAGCCCTCCGATACAACATTCGCCTGGTTCGCCGTTTGACCGGTGCTGAGGCTCATCTCCTGCGAGACTCGGCCCAGCTCCGCGGCCGCCTGCGATAGCGGCTCGCTGGCTTGTGCCACTCGTTGAATCGCCAGGCAGAAAGCCTCCAACATTTCGTTCACCGAATTCAGCAGCTCCGCATAGGCCCCCTTGAATTGGCGGGGATCGCCCCGCGCCAACAGGTCGCCTTTCTGGGCTGCCAGAATCAGCCGCCCCAATTCTCCTTGCAGGCGGACAATGTTGCTCTTCAACAGCACCAGCCATTCCTGTCTCTGATCGTCGGCGGATGCAGTCTCAATGCGGGCGCTCATGTCTCCATTGGCGATGCGGGTGACGTAATCCACCAGCTCTTTCAGCCAGGCGTGTACCCCGTTCACCGCCTCCTTCATCTGTTGGTGATCGCCTTTGCATTCGATCTCCATGCGCTCGCGCAGGTTGCCGGCGCGGATTTGTCGCAGCACCCGATTGCCCTCCCCAATCGGCAACAGCATCGCGTCCAGCAGCTTGTTGATTCCCTCGAACAGCTTGCGATTGCTGCCTTCATACTTCGAAGTATCCGCTCTTACCTCAAGCCGGCCTTCGATAGCTGCTTGCAGAAGATTCTCGACTCCCTCCTGCGTCTGCCTTACCACCTCTATCACTCGATTGGTGCTCTCTTTAAGATTGTTGTACTCACCCTGATAGTCTTCGCGGATTGGCCATGGAAGTTCGCCGTGACTGAACTTCTCCAGGACATGGGTCGCCACCCGCAACGGTTTGCCCAGCTCCTCGAAGGTGCGATTCAACCCCTCGATCACGTCGCGAAAGCCGTCCGAGTACCGGCCGGCATCGGCGCGTACGTCCAGCTTGCCGGCCACCGCTGCCTCTGCCAGTTTGGTCGAGTCTTGCACCAGGGCTTGCACGTTGGCCGCGCACAACTGCAGGCTCTTCCCCATCACATCGCGAGGGCAGGCCACTTGTAAGCTGACCGCCATGTCTCCTGCGGCGATCCGTTGCGTTGTGCTGGCACGGTCTTCATACATTGCCGCCACCCGTCGCAACGAGTCGCCCAGGGCCCCCAGTTCATCCCGCGATCGCACCGTGATCTCCACCTCCGGATCTCCCACTGCCAACCGTTCCGCCGCCCGTCGCAACTCGCTCACCACGTTGCCGATGGTTTGCACCATGATCCAGCACAGGAGCATGTCCAGAAAGGTTCCTAGGACGGCCAACGCAATCATTGCATTCAGACTATGTGTGGTAACCGCGCAGACGAAGATCGCCCCACCCATTGCACCCACAATCGCAAAGCTCAGCAGCAACTTCTTGATGATGGATAGATCGCGAAACCAGTTCATCGTCACACTCTCCGCGTTGCCTTGACCGTCTCCTTCGTATTTCCGCCGCAGACCACGTCCAGCGCCAGCACATGCAAAAGGCCTTCGCGCAATCTGTGTATTCCTGGCACCAGTTGGCGAGCTTCCGGTGAAAGAGACTCCGGCGTCGCTTCGTAACTGTCTTGCCCAGCCTGCACAACTTCACCGGCCTCATCCACTAGCAGACTGATCGTCTCGCCATTACTCTCCAACACCACATGCATCGCCGGCCCGCTCGCTTGGCGCGGCGGCAATCCCAAGCGTCGTCGCAGGTCGATGACCGTCACGATCTCGCCACGCAGGTTGATCAGTCCCGCTACCGCATCGGGCGCCAACGGCACGCGGGTTATGACGTCCGCGCGGAGCACCTCCCGGACCGCCTCAACTTCAACTCCGAACCACAGTCCATTCAGGAAGAAAGTGCAGAAGCATTGCTCGCTGGGCATGTCTTCACCTCTCCGCACCTGTTGGAATGGCAGACTCGACCGCCAGTGCCAGTAATCGCTTCACATCCAGCACGTCGGCCACGCGCTCATCGATGACCGCCGCCCCCTGCAGCCAGGGATTCCGCCCGTCGCCCCGCACTTCCCCGGTTTCTTCCACGATGTCCTCGATCCGGTCCACCACCAGTCCCATGCTCTCGTCTGCCTCGCGCAGCACCACCACTTGGAGCGGGTCGCGCTCCTGCGCGGGTTCGTGAAACAGTTCCGAGGTTCGCAGGAGGGGCAAGATCTCGCCGCAGTACTGCACCACCTCGCGATCGTGTGAGCGTTCCACCTTCTCTGCCGGAATCTCTTCCAGCCGCGTAACCGCTGATAACGGAAGCGCAACCCGTGTTCCCGTTGCTCCTCGACACGTGACCCAGCTCTGGGTTGCAAGGGCCGGACCATCCTCCTCTCTGGGTGCCGGCTTCCGCGCCGCCGCAGGGCGATCGCTTGCCACCTTCGCCAACTGTGCCACTCCCACTACATCAAGGATGAGTGCCACTCGCCCATCCCCCAGAATCGCCGCCCCGGCGAAGCATCCCAGCCCTCTTAGTTGCCTGCCTAGCGGCTTGACCACGATCTCTTCTGTGTCGTTGATCCCATCCACCACCAGCCCGAACCGCTGTGCGCCCACCTCTAAGACAACGACATAAGTCGCCTCGGTATTTTGAGGTGGTAGCTGCAACTTGCTATCGAGAAAAACCAGCGGCAGCAACCCATCACGCCATCGGTACACGGCCGCTCCATACACTTGCTCAATCGCATTAGGCTCCTGCTTCGGTTCCAAACGGGCCAACTCGATCAGGCTGGCTTGAGGAATCGCAAAGCGCTCTCCCCCACTGCTGACAATCAGGGCCGGCAGAACGGCCAGAGTCAGTGGCAGGTTGACCTTCACCGTCGTTCCTTGTCCGGTCACGCTTTGCAAATCGACCATCCCGCCAATTCTCTCGATGTTGGTCTTGACCACGTCCAACCCGACCCCTCGACCGGACAGGTTCGTGACCGTCTCGGCTGTGGAGAAGCCCGGAGTGAAGACCAGGCGCGTCAGCTCCTGCTCGTTCATACTGGACGCTTGTTGCGCGGTGATCAGTCCGCACGCAACCGCTCTGTCCCGCACTCGCGGCAGATTGATGCCCGCTCCATCGTCGCTGATTTCCAGGTGGATCCGGCCGCCCCCATGAAAGGCGCTCAAGCGCACATGACCGGTGGCAGTCTTTCCGGCCTCTGTGCGCCGCTGCGGAGACTCGATGCCATGATCGATGGCGTTGCGCAGGATATGGGTCAGCGGGTCTTTGATAGCCTCCAGGATGGTTCGGTCGAGTTCGATCTCCGAACCGTTTATCTCTATTCCGACCTGCTTTCCGCACTGCGCCGCCATGTCGCGAACCAATCGCGGAAGCTTGTTCCATAGCTTGCCGATCGGCTGCATTCGCGCCTTCATCAGCGATTCTTGCAAGCCGCTGGTAACTGACTTCAGCCGCTGCGCGGCATTGGCAAAGCTGGCATCGGATTGCTGCAATGCAGAATGGAGTACTTGATTGCGGGCGAGGACCAGCTCTCCCACCAGATTCATCATGCGGTCGAGCAGACCAACGTTTACCCGGATACTCGCAGCCGAGGCGTCCGCTACGTCGTGCGGGCTTTCTGCTGCGGTGTCGGAAACTGCAGCCAGGCTTGGAGAGAGAGTTCTAGAGGACTTCAGGTCGGCGTCCACGACATCCGCATTTGAGAAGCACTCGGCCTTAGCCGACGACAGGGTTTCTCTTCGGAGTTCTTCACTAGTCTCATTCGTCCCCGTCGAGCTCCCGCTCAACCCCTTCAGCAGGCCCA
This sequence comes from uncultured Acidobacteriaceae bacterium, assembly GCA_963709045.1. GTDB lineage: Bacteria > Acidobacteriota > Terriglobia > Terriglobales > Acidobacteriaceae > Bog-257. The sequence goes on from CAVPUX010000002.1 coordinate 1,311,897, forward strand.
CAACCGATGTGTAATCGCCGTCGCCCTCGTTACCGTTCTCTTCGATTGCTTTCAGCAGCCCACGCAGTGCGTCCACCATGGCCAGCAGTCGATTAACCAGATCGGGGTTCAGCGCCAGCTTGCCGTCGCGCAAAAGACCGAGCGCGCTCTCGCCGGCATGGGCTATTGACTCTAGTTTGGGATATGCCAGCGCGCCGCTGTTGCCCTTGAGCGTGTGTACGGTGCGGAAGATCTCTGCTAGTAGCTCGTGCGAGCCAGGTTCGTGCTCCAGTGCGACCAGGTCCCGGTCGAGCACGTCCAGGCCCTCGGCGCTCTCGTTCAGGAACTCCCGGATAATCTCGTCCATCCCATCGATCGCTGCGGCCATGGATATTCCGTCCCGCCTTTGGCCAGGCGCGCAGCAGCGCTCGCCCAACCAGGGCGCGGCTCTTCCCAACAGCAGTCTGTGCAATGGAATGACCAGCGAAATTAGAGCGCTTTTAGATCCGTGGTCGGTTTGCCTTTCTCCGCGACCCAGATCAGCGCAACCCGCGTAAATCCGCGGTGAAAGATGTTTTACGTCTCCCCGCGGTAGATGATCTCGGTAATGGTGCAGTCGTCGGTCAATGCCGTATCGCCGCGAAAATCGGTGACCGCCTGCTCGATCGCGGCAAACCCGTCTTTGCCGCACTTCTCCAGCCGCTCCATGCCGAAGAACTCGCCCTCTGCATCTTCGGCTTCGGTAACCCCGTCGGTCACCAGTACCAGCCGGTCTCCTGGCTTCAATTGCAGCCGCGTGGCCTGGAAATCGGCGCCCGGAACCAACCCTACCGGCAAATTCCCATCCTCCAGCTTGGTGACCAGGCTGCCCGAGATCAGCAGCGGAGGTACATGGCCGCAATTGATCAGCTCCATCTCTCCGCTTCCCAGAAGGCGAGCAATCACCAGCGTGGCATATTTCTGGCCTCCCACCTTGTCGCACAGGAAGCGGTTTACCGCCGCGATCATCTCCGGCAGCGACGAGTCGCGCGCCAACTGCGAGTACAGCATTCCCTGCAGAATCGATGCCACCACCGCCGCGGAAACTCCCTTCCCGGAAACATCGGCGACAATCAGCGACAGTTTTGCCTCGGTGTAAACCAGATCGAAGAAATCTCCGCCGATATCCTTACAGGCGTAGCTTATGGCGTTCACCTTTGCGAATGGTACGTCGGGAACCGTCACTGTCATCAGGCGTTGCTGAATTTCTGCGGCGATGGCTAACTCCTGGCGATAGCGTTTGGCAGCGTCTTCCGCCTGCACCAGAGCGGCGTTTTCCACCAGAGTCGCGGCGCCATTGGCAATGGTCCGGAGAATATCGTGGCTCACCGACGAGAGCTTGCCCGACAAAAAATGCGCGTCCAGGTACAACACCCCCTGCACATCCGAATCGCCGGGTTTGGTCTCTTCCCGAACTTTGTCTTGAATCACCGTCTTGCGCAGCGGAATGCAGATCACGCTATGCAGATTATGCGCGACGATACTTTCGCGACCCGCCAGCTTGTCGGTATCGTCGGTATCTGTGACCAGGAACTCCGAGGCGCTCTTGGCTGCGTCGCGCAGCACCGACCGTGAGATCGTGCTGTCATCGCTGATGCTCTCGCCCTTCTTGTCGCGCCCTGCGGCCAGGTGTAGTTCGCCGTCCGCGTGCCGCAGGAAGACGAATCCCCGCTCGGCCCGCGTCAGCCGCAGCGCCGCTTCCAGCAGCGCATTCAAGACATCGTCCAGCACGCCACTGGTATTCAGCTTGCGTGCCGCCTCCAGGAACACGTTGAGCATCTCCAGGTCCGACCCCGCGCCGGTTGCCGGCTTCCAGGTCGAGAACTGGCTCAGAAACTGCTGCGCTGCGCTTGAGGGTGAACGGTCGGGGCTGAATAGTGTGTAGGCGGCGCCCTGGACGCCGAATTCCACGCGATCGTTGCGCGCCAGCTTGCGCCGGTTGACGCGCTCTCCATTCACAAACGTACCGTGGCGGCTGTTTTGGTCCACGATGTAGGTGCCGTCGGTCTCGCGAATGAATTGCGCATGCTCGCGCGACACCCGCGGATCGGCCATCACCAGATCGCGATCGGTGCGCCGACCGACCGTGAAGGGGAAGTGCTCCAGCACCAGGGTACGCCGGTCGCTGCCCTCCACCACCACCAGCACCAGAGGATCGCCGGTGGAGGCGGTGTCGAGCTTGCGTACCCACATACCTGTAGCGCCCATCAGAGATTCTCCTCCTCAACGCACAACCAAGCGTTCCCCATAAAGTTGTTAGGAATATAGTCCAAGCGCCGCCGCGCTATCCAGTATTGTTGCGCCCTTTGCGCGAAAAAGCCACCGCGCCGATTCGTATCTCGCCCACCCGCCGATTTCGTCGTAGACTCGGGATTGCCGCTTGGCAAGGTTTGAACACTGTCTTAATCAAGGAGATCCTGGTGAATTCTCGAATCCGAACCGTTTTTCTTCTATCTGCTGCCGTCCTTCTATTTCTTCAACTTGCTTTGGCGCAAGCGCCCATGGGCCCGGCGCCATTTTCCGCCGACATGCAAATGACCTCCACTCGCAACGCTGCCGGCCCTCGCGACATGAACGGAAAGATCTACTTCGGACAGGGTCACATGCGCATGGAGATGCTTGGTGGCGGTCCCGGCGGTGGCCAGAGCATCATCATTACCGACTTCAAAACCCAGACCACCGACATCCTGATGCCGGCGCAGCATATGTACATGGAACATCAAGCGGGCGAGATGCCGGGGCGTCGCCACATGGCCTGGTCAGACATTAAGCCGCTCGCCGATCCGCACAATCCCTGCGCTGCCGATCCGGGTACGACTTGCAAGAACATGGGAGTCGAAGACGTAAACGGCCGCACCTGCGACCACTGGCAGATCACCGACAAAGAGGGTAAGGTCTCGAATGTGTGGGTCGATCAGAAACTGCATTTTCCCATCAAGACCGTCACTCAAGATTCGACTTGGGATCTGACCAGCATCAAGGAAGGTGAGCCCGATGCCAGCCTGTTCCAAATTCCCGCGGGCTATACCAAGATGGACATGGGCGGCATGATGCAGGGAATGCGTCCGCCCCAGCAGTAAAGCTGCAAGAACGTCCGGGATGTTCCGGCAGGTCGAATCAATATTCGTCTGCTCCGCTCTGGCTTTCTTTGGCTGGAACGGGGCAGATGGCCTTGTCTTTCAATAACATAGCCCTGTGATCCAGCTCACCGTTCAATGTTCGATACTACCCGCTGACCCGCTAAATCCGCCCACTTGCTCTATCTTGGTTGGCCGTTTCGACCTTCGACCGTTAGCTTAGTAACTGTATAGAAGCGTGGAACTTGGTCCGGTGTTTGTGGGGTGGGCCATCTCCAATTCATCTCTTTCAGTACGAGAGGCGTAAATGCATAAGCCGGTTAAGTATGTTGAGAAAGCAGTCACCGTTGCTGCCCGAGGCGCATGGGCTGTCTTCGACAAGTTTAATAGCATCAATCCCAATCCTTCGTTTACGCCCAAGTGGTCCGATAAGCCACTCTTGAAGTCGTACCAGAAATCGAAACCTCCGCTCGGCTGGCCGCGCGCCACCGATTCGTTGTGTCCGAAGTGCGTCCCGGAGATTCGTCAGGAGATCATCGACGGCAAACTGCCTCTCGAAGTCCTGATGAACGAGAAGGCCGGTGAGATCAAGGCACAAATCGTCGAGCGCGACGGCAAGATCCTGATGGTGAAGGATTGCCCCATCCATGGCCACTTCGAAGACGTTATGGCAATGGACACCGCGTTCTTCAAGCACCTTGAGGAAGTTTTCCCTGGCCGCGACATTCGTGCCCACAACGATGAGAAGCTGCATCATCACGGCAGCAGCACCGTGCTGCACGGCCGCGGATCGGTGCTGACCATCGACCTGACCAATCGCTGCAACATGATGTGCGATCCCTGCTTCATGGACGCCAACCAGGTTGGTTTTGTACATGAATTGACGTGGGACGAGATCAAGACCATGCTCGACAACGCCATCACGATCAAGCCGCGCCGCCAGATGTCGGTGCAGTTCTCCGGTGGCGAGCCTACGCTGTCGCCCTACTTCCTCGACGCGGTCGCTTATGCGCGCAAGGTCGGCTACAACAGCGTGCAGGCGGCAACCAACGGCATCGAGTTCGCCAAGAGTCCCGAGTTCGCCAAGCAAGCTTTTGAAGCGGGTCTGCGCTATGCGTACCTGCAATTCGACGGCATCGGCAACGCTGCCAATTCGCATCGCCTGGTCGGTAATCTGTTCGACGTGAAGTTGCAGGCCATCGAAAACCTGCACAACGCCGGCGTCGAGATTGTGCCTGTCGTTACGATTGTCAACGACCTGAACAACGAGCAGGTCGGACGCATCATCCAGTTCGCGCTCGATAATCCCAAGCGCATTTCGTTTCTTTCGTTCCAGCCGGTATCGTTTACCGGACGCGACGAAGCCATCACCGACGAGCGGCGTCAGGCGCAGCGCTACACGCTCTCTCATCTGGCGCACGACGTGAAGAGCCAGACTGGACTGGGCGAGCCCGTTCGCGACTGGTTCCCGATTTCGTTCATGAGCACCTTCTCCGATTGGGCCGACCTGGTCCATGGGCCTGACAAGGATTGGGGATCGTTAAGTTGCGGCTGCCACCCCAATTGCGGCGTCGGTATGGCCGTGATGATCGACAAGGAAACCAAGGAAGCGGTTCCGGTGACGGCGTTTCTCAATGGCGACACCATCGCGAAAGATATCGCGAAGGTGAACGACGCGGCGCGTGGCAAGTGGATGTCAATTGCAGGCATGACCCTGGCGCTGCTCAAGAACTATGACCCGTTCAAGTCGCCGACGCACTTCAAGTTCACCGACCTGCTGAAGAAGTTCGACAAGACTTTCGGCGCGACGGGCAAAGATTATGGCAAGGTCAGCGGTGATCGCACCGAGACCGACATCGAGCGCCGCCGCCGCGATCGCTGGAACTTCCTGTTCATCGCGGGCATGTGGTTCCAGGACCTGTTCAACTATGATTTCCGCCGCACCGAGCAGTGCATCATTCCTTACGCCACGCAGGAAGGCGAGATCAGCTTCTGCGCTTACAACACCGGCGTGGGCTGGCGCAACATCGTGGAGAAGATGCACATGACGGCGACTCTGACAAAGTGGTACGAGGAGCATGGCCGTCACGAAATCTTCGCGGGCGGCAAGAAGGTCGGCCTCGAGACCACCGCACACACGTTGAAGTTGGTTGACGAGCACGTGAACGCCGAAGCCAACCATACGCTCGACGATCTCGGCATCGCCAAGAATGCTCGCCAGGAGAAGTTCAAAGCCCGTGACGAGCGCGTAAAAGCGGAAGCCGAGAAGGCCCGTATGCTGGCGCTCTACAAGGAACATGTCCTCGGCGAGAAGCCGGTAGTCAACGACGGCTTCATTCCTCTGGGCAGCATCGGCGGCATCAAGCCGGCCGAGCCCGTCGTAGAAGAGCGCGAAGTAATGTACGGAGACTAGTCAGTGGATAGTGGTTAGTGATAAGGACCGGTCGCCTCGGCGGCCGGTTTTGTTTTGGCGAAGGACTCTGCTTCGGTTACTTCCCCTTGAACTGCGCCGGCCTCTTTTCCAGGAACGCGCGGGTGCCTTCGTCCTTGTCCTCGGTGGCGCAGCACACTGCAAAAAGCGTGGCCTCCAAAAACAAACCATCCGCCAACGGCTGATCGAAGCCGCGGTTCACGGCTTCCATCGCGTACTGAATGGCCAGCGGCGCGTTGGCGATGATCTTGGCGGCAATTGCCTCGGCGCGCGGGATCAGCTCAGCCTGCGGAACGACCTCGTTTACCAGGCCAATGCGATAGGCTTCCTGCGCCGTGATCATCTCGCCGGTCAGGATCTGCTGCATGGCGAGTCCCTTGCCGACCAGGCGCGACAAGCGCTGCGTGCCGCCGTAGCCGGGAATCAGTCCGAGCTTCACCTCGGGCTGGCCGAGCTTGGCATTGTCGCTCGCCAGACGCATGGTGCAGGCCATTGCCAGCTCGCAGCCGCCGCCGAGTGCGAAGCCGTTGATGCAGGCAATCACCGGCTTGCCAAGATTCTCGATGGCATCCACGATTGCCTGCCCGCGATGCGTGTACTCCTTGGCTGACACCGGCGTTTGCTGCGAGAGCTCGCTAATGTCGGCTCCTGCGACGAATGCCTTCTCGCCCGCGCCGGTCAGGATGACAACGCGGACATCGGCATCGTCCTTCACGTCAGCGAAGACAGTTTTTAGCTCCTGCATGGTGGCCATGTTCAGCGCGTTGAGCACCTTGGGCCGGTCAATGGTGATGTAAGCAATCTGGTTTTTCTTTTCGAACTTGATGTTCTGGAAGTCGGTCATGGATGTGTCTCCGCACCTTACTCGTGGCGTTTTGAAGGGGCGCATCTTCAGGTGCGCCGTTAAGCTCGTCTTTTTCGTCATCGCGAGCCGACTTTAGCCGGCGAGGTTCTTGGCAAACATCTACCCAGCGCTGAAGCGCTGGGCTAAGCTTTCCCGTCCCACTGCGTGGGACTCGACCTTCGGTTCGCCAACAGCACAGCGTATGACAATTAGGAAGCTCTCGAATTGCAATTGCTAACTGCTGATTGCCAAATGCTAACTGCTGATCTTCGTTACACAAACTTTCCCGGCACCGGGTTTTTCGGGTCGGTGTAATCGTAGAAGCCTTTGCCTGACTTGCGGCCGTACCAGCCTGCCAGCACCAGCCGCCGCAGCAGCGGCGGCGAGGCGAAGCGCGGCTCCTTGAATTCGTCGAACATCACATGGGTGATGTAGTACGTGGTGTCGAGGCCGACAAAATCAAGCAACGTGAACGGCCCCATCGGGTAGCCGCAACCCAGCTTCATGGCTTCATCGATGTCGGTGATGGAGCCGACGCCCTCCTCATACGCACGAATTGCATCCAGCAAATACGGTACTAGCAGCCGGTTCACGATAAATCCAGTCTTATCGCTGGTGCGTACCGGAACTTTGCCCAGTTTTACGGCGAACTCATACGCCGTGTCGTACACCTCCGGCGCGGTAGCGATGGTCTTCACCACCTCCACCATCTTCATCATTGGAACCGGATTGAAGAAGTGCAGGCCGATGAAACGCTCGGGCCGCTTGGTCGCGGTCATCAACTCGGTGACCGAGATCGAGGATGTGTTGGTGGCGAAGATCGCGTCTTTCTTGACGATTGCATCAAGTTGCGCGTATGTCTTGCGCTTCTCTTCAACGTTTTCAATGATGGCCTCGATGACAATATCGCAGTCGGCGAGGTCCTGCATCTTGGTCGTGCCCTTCAGGCGCGACTGCGTTTGGCTCTTTTGCTCGGCGGTCAAGCCGCCCTTTTCCGGACCTCGCTCTACCAGCCGGGAAAGAGACTTCTCGATGCCGGCAAAGCCCTTGTCGAGAAACTTCTGATCTTGTTCGAGCACCACCACGTCGAAACCCGCGGTGGCCGCCACTTGCGCGATGCCGGAGCCCATCAACCCACAACCTAATACGCCAACCTTCTTGATATTCATAATTTCGTTTTCCTTTTCAAATGAAACTGTCCTTCAGTACATATCCAACCCTTTAACAATTGTCATCCTGAGCGGAGCGAAGGACCCCTATAGCGGCAGGATTTCAACTTAGCTGCATGGCGCTGCGAACAATTGGAGATTACTTATGCCAATAGGGGTCCTTCGACTCCTCGCTTCGCTCGCCGCTCAGGATGACAAACATGGATACGGCTACCCTTATTCAGGTTTATCGATCTACTCGCTCTTAACTTGTCCCAGCCGGCCTCGGTGCCGCACCCGCTTCCGTGATCCTAGTATTTTGCAGCGCCGCAATCCGCCATTGTCCATCGACTTTTTCTGCGATGATGATGGGTCGGGCCTCCAGTTCGCTTGCAACCCCGCCCTCGCGAAACTGCAGGAACTGCCGCAGAAAAACGATCGCAACGTCGGGGCGCAAAAACCTGATCTTCTCGACGCTATATCGCACCGTACTTCCCTTATAGATCGTGCCAAAGATCATGCGATGGCCGGCTTCAATCGCAGCGCGTCCGGCGTAATATCCGCCCAGAATGTGAATGAAATCGGCTTCCTCGGCGAAGAGTGCGGCAAAGCTCGCGCTGTCAGCAGCATTCCACGCGGCTTCCAACTGATACACCATCTCGTGCAGTGCGCGTTCTTCGCTCGTCACTTGTCCTCACGCCCCAGCCAAGGGTAGCTTCGCTCTCCAGCGCTAGCTAACGCGATCCTGATGTTCACCTCTGCAGGTTCTCGATGATTACCGCGATGCCTTGCCCGCCGCCGATGCACGCGGTCGAAAGTCCGTACTTGCCTTTGCGGCGGCGCAGTTCGTTCATCAACGTAATCAGCAACCGCGTACCAGTTGCACCCAGTGGATGCCCGAGCGCGATCGCGCCCCCATTCACGTTTACCTTGTTGCGATCGAGACCCAGCTCTTTCTCGACGGCAAGGTACTGCGCCGCGAACGCCTCGTTTACCTCGATCAAATCGATGTCTTCAAGCTTCAGGCCAGCTTTCTTCAGCGCGATGCGAGTGGACGGAACCGGCCCAGCTCCCATGATCTTCGGATCGACACCGGCAATTCCCCAACTCACAATGCGCGCCATCGCCTTCAGATTGCGCTTCTGCGCTTCATCGAGCGGCATTACCACGACCGCCGCGCCGCCGTCGACGATTCCGCTGGCATTACCCGCAGTGACCGAGCCGTTCTTGCCGAAGGCGGGTTTCAACTTAGCCAGGCTCTCCATTGTCGTTTCTGGACGGCGATGATCGTCCTCGGTGAACATCTCTCCGGTTGGTTCGCCTTTGCGATTGCGCAGCGGTACTGGCGTTATTTCCTCTTGTAGCCGCCCAGCCTTGTACGCTTCGTCAGCGAGTTTCTGCGACCGCATGGCGAACTCGTCCTGCATCTCGCGGGTGACCCCGTGCTGCCCGGCGTAGAGCTCCGCCGTGTTGGCCATGTAAAGGCCGCAATAGGTATCGAGCAGCGCCACCATCAGCGAATCCTCAAGCTTGCCTTCGCCTAGCCCGACACCCCAGCGCATGCCGCGAATCACATGCGGCGCCTGCGACATGGACTCCATGCCCCCGGCCAGTGCAATCTTCGACTCCCCAAGCTGAATCATCTGCGCGGCGGTGACGATCGACTGCATCCCCGAGCCGCACAAGCGATTCACGGTTAGCGCCGGTACTTCGATGGGGACTCCCGCTTTTAGGCCCACGTGGCGCGCCCCGTAGAGCGCGTCTCCCGAGGTCTGCTGGGCGTTGCCCATCACCACATGATCGATTTCGGCGGGCTCGACTCCGGAGCGTTTCATGGCATCCTGCGACGCGATCGCGCCCAGGTCCATTGCGTTGAAGTCCCGCAGCTTGCCGCAGTAGCGCCCCATGGGCGTGCGAGCGCCGTTGACGATTGCAATATCTGTAGTATTCGACATAGGTAATAAGGAAGGTGAGGCGAACGCCTGATCTAACCTTTAAGTTTATCAGCCGTCGAAGATGGGCGGCAACCGGGCGGTGCTCGTCTGTGGCTGCGTGGATTGCCCGGTTCGTTCTTCCTATTGCTGTGAGCTAGCCTGTTCGCTTTCGGACAAGCAGTCCTGAATTCGGACGCCCGTGACGGATGACTCAGCTTGCAAGCGGGCCTATGTAGCATCACCACAAACCTTTGCAGAACGATGAAGATGGCCCCTCAAATGTTCATAGGACTGACAGGCCCAAGATACACATTCACTCGTTTGGGAAGGACAAGGGGTGAGTATGGCAAAGATTGAGCGCATTCGTCAGGACGTGCCGCCCAGTTTTGGTCCGGAGGATCTGGCGCAGAAGGCCGGGCAAGGTTGGAAGTTGGTTGCAGTTGAATGGGAGCGCGAAATCCCCGAGGATCAGGCTGCCGGCCACGCGGTGGAGGAGGTACCGTTCGGTTTGCAGGTTGTTGCCAACGACCCTCCGCACCTGGAAGAGAATCCCACTGAGAGGGAAGTGCTGTTCCTGATGATGGAGTTGACCATTCAGGATGGGCCGTATTCCGTAATCGCGGAGGAACTCAACCGACGTGGATATCGTACCCGCCAGGGAATGCAGTGGACCCCCATTTCGGTCTTCCAGATGCTGCCCCGGCTGATCGAGGTGGGACCTCGAATTTTCGCCACCGAGGAATGGCAGCAGCGAAGGGCCCGGATAGCAAAGCTTGGTACCCGATGAATTGAAGCACTCGATGGATAATTGTGGCGTCGGAGTCGGCTACTGGACGCTGTCGCTGAGCGGTTCGCCCCAAGACTCTCGCCAGGTGCCGAAGCTTTCTTCGCAGGCATCGCAGTACCACTCGGGGCTATCAGGGCGAATACAGCAACCGCCCAATATGTATCCTTCCTGAAGGAACTCCACAGGTTCGTCCGACGGCAAACGCCCGTATGCGATCTTCTTCACATCGTCATTGCTGTCGCACCTGGGGCAGATGGGAGGTCGGCGGTGCTTCATGGCTCAATCATCGTACGGTTTGGTATGGTGGTCAAGCTTTGCTGTCCGCTTCGTTTGTGATAACAAGCGGCAAACTTTTCCAGATAACCGTCCCTGACCTTCTCTAGGGCGCAGAAAAAAGGTGCAGCAACTTCACTGCACCGTTTGGCCAATTTTTCTCCTAGGTAGGAACGCTGACTTTATCTGTATCCCAGGCTATGCACAATCTGGTTTACTACTGCCCGGCTTCTGGTACGGATGGCCTGCGCGCTCTGTTGCGCTCGGGCTTGCGCTGCATCGCAGTGGTTTCTAGAACCACCATCACTGGCATAGGTGTCGGAATCCTGCCCCGCATCTGCGTAGTCGGCGTTGGCCGCGTCGGAATCGGAGAACTGCATGGAAACCTCCCGCATTTGGTCCGCGGCTATCTGCAGTCTCACAGTTTGAGCGGCAATACGTTCCGCCAGCGCTGCAGTTTTCGCTTGCACCCGTTGATTCACATCCCCAGCCATGTTCGCTTCCCATGCGATTGTCATCCCCGAACCGTTGGTGCGGGCCATTCTCTCGCGCATTCTGGTCGCTTCACGCTGGGCGCGTTCGGCTTCGCGTAGGGCGGTAGCGCGAGCACACTGGGCGGCTGCCATATTCTGCCGCGCCATCTGCTCCGCGACCTTCGCTTGGGCCCTCACGATGGGCAGGTTCATTTCGGCCAACATCTGCGCCTCTTCCGCATAGCCCGGACGCAGATGTGTCCGCACCTTGCCCACGAATCGGGACACGGCGGAGTCCTCGGCATTGCATTTCGCCTGCAGCTTCGCCTCGGCGCGTTGACCGTAGGTCAGCGAAACGCGTTCGAGTGTCCGCAGTCCATGAGAGAACACCGCGAAGGTCGCTATGATCGCCAGGGCCGCCACCAGATATCTGCGCTCCATACAGCCTCCTCGTACCGCCCATTACCCGTTTAGGACTAATCTTTAAGACGTAAAACCGATCCGATCGTTAGGATTTTTTTGTCTACTGACCGGGCGCTCTTAGAGGAGATAAAGTACACGTCAAGTGCCATAGCGGACTTTGTGCAAGCTCTTGGTCTGGCAGGAGTTACTGTCGCTGGTAGCTCGGCGGGATACCGCTGCACGTCCGAAATCAGAACCGCTTGTCCATCTGTGGACAACGGAAACCGCGGGAGAAATCACGATTTATGCTGCGACGTGCTTTTCCAACTCCAGCCTCAAGGTAACGGGAGGACTCAGATCATCTTGGTTGAGGGCTCAGAGGGGCACTTTTTACTCAACCATTTAGATAGATTTACTGGGAGGGGACGCTCAAGTCCTTGCAGAATTTCCCGGCGCCAGGTCGTCGTTGATTTCGGAATGGCGAAGAACGGCCGAAGTCTTGCCAGCGGCGCGGTTAACGTAGATCGAATGAGTGGCTCCCTCGCGCAATAGCTCGCATCCGTGCCGTTCAAGGTGTCGAACGAGTTAGCGTTCTGTTCGCTTCCAGCACGAGGGCAACTGCTTCGTGCAAGTTTGTGCGGGCTTCATCGAGCGTTAAACCCTGGGTATTGGCACCAGGCAACTCCTCGACGAATGCGATGTAGCCCTCGGGTACGCGGCGAAAGACGGCGGTGAACTGAAAATCCATGGAGCTATCATACGCTTGGCGTCCTCCTATAATCTTCCCAGCATGTCCAGCGGTTTCCCTCTGTCGTCGATTGGCAACCACATCAAGCGCCTAGCCTTCGAGGCTGGCTTCGATTTGGCTGGCGTCGCTGGTGTGGCCGACACGCCTGAGCACCGTTTCTTCCCCGAATGGATCGCCGACGGCCGTGCAGGTGAGATGAAGTACCTCGATGCGCGCAACGAGGCTGGCCACCTGAAACGCGCCTCACTTGCCAACGCCGCTCCCTGGGCGCGTTCGGTCGTGGTGTGCGCCCTGAATTACAACACGGCCGAACCCTACTCGACGCATGCGGGCACGACGACACAGGGATGGATATCCCGTTATGCGTGGTCGCAACGTGACTATCACGAGGTGATGCTCAGGAAGCTCCGCGCGCTGGAAGCAGGGCTACTCCAAATCTGCCAACAGCAGAATATGCCTGTTCCGCGCACGTGGTGCTACGTGGATACAGGTCCAGTCATCGAACGCATCTTTGCCCAGTACGCTGGTATCGGCTGGATTGGCAAGAACACCTGCATCCTGAATGAACACTGGGGATCGTGGCTCTTTCTCGGCGTCATGCTGACGTCGCTGGAGCTGACGCCCGATCTGCCTCCTCCCGACCGCTGCGGCTCGTGCACGCGCTGCCTCGATGCCTGTCCGACCAACGCCTTTCCTGCCCCTTATCAACTCGATGCGACCCGGTGCATTTCGTATCTCACTATTGAGAAACGTGGTGCAATTCCCGAAGAGCACCGCGTCGGTGTCGGTCGGCAGGTTTTCGGCTGTGACATCTGCCAGGACGTTTGCCCGTGGAACCGTGAGGTTCCGGTGACGAATGCGCCGGAACTTCAACCACGGTCACACCTGGTGAATCCCGACTTGGAGTGGCTGGCGAACCTGAGTCTGCAAGAATTCCGCGAATTGTTTCGCGGATCGCCGGTTAAGCGTGCGCGGTTCAACGGCCTGCGACGCAATATCGCCATCGCGCTCGGCAACAGCGACGAACAGCGTTTCGTGTCCGTACTGGAAGAGCTGAGCCGCGACCAAGACATGATTGTTGCAGAACACGCGGGCTGGGCCCTGCAGCGCTTGCGTGGTGAACTTCACCGACCTTCGGCGAAATGACGTTCCGGTATTTCACGGTCGCGCAAGTGCTCCTCGCCCGCGGCGTGACAAGCGCACCAATTCTGGCTATAAAGAAGGCATGAATGAGGCCCTCAGTCGGCGCCTTAGTCAGACGCAATTCGCCGATCCCATACAGGAGGCTCTGCTGAGCCTTCTGGTTGCAGCCACTACGCTGAACGATCTCATAGACGAGCTCTGCGAAACCTACCACATCACCCGCCCGCAGTATAACGTGTTGCGCATTCTGCGGGGCGTTCATCCGCGAGGTCACGCTCGTTGCGAAATTGCCCGACGCATGATCGACCGCGCCCCCGATGTGACTCGTTTAGTAGACCGTCTGCAGGCCCGTGGCCTCGTGATGCGGTCTCGGGGAAACGACGATCAGCGCCAAGCTCTGACCAGCATCACGGCGAAAGGACTGAAGCTGCTTGCCAAAATGCAGCCCGAGATCGACGCGGCCGTGGGCTCCCGCTTAGGCAAGCTCAATGACGAAGAGTGCCGCGAGCTGAGCCGCTTGTGCGGTGTGATTCTGGAAGCGAACTCGGCAAAGTAAAAAACGCGAGCAAAGTCACTGGCAAAGTCGGTTTCTCTGATTGGTCATCGCGAAGAGCGGCAGACCGTGAGCGATGTGCTTCCCCTCAAGTACTTACTGAACAATGACAGCAGATTCCTAGCTGCGCTCGCGCAGGATGACAGCTTAATAGATCCGGGATGACAATTTCGATCGGTTTTGAATCCTTCACGTTACTCTCCACATCCGATATAATGTGTTACGACACATACATCTAGTGTTGCAACACTTAATCTGAGTACGGGCGATAAGGCCTGGAGGTATCGCGATGAATAACCTGCTGATTATCAATTCGAGTCCTCGCAGCAACTCCGTCTCGCGGCGGTTGACCCGGCACTTCGCTGAAGAGTGGAAGGCCAAGCATCCGGATGCCCGCGTAACCGAACGGGACCTGGCGGCGGAGGATCTCCCTTTCGTTACGGAATCGTGGATTCAGGCGTCCTATACTCGCGTGAACCAAAGAACCACCGACCAGCAACAAGTGCTGGCGCTTTCCGATGCCCTCATTGAGGAATTGATGGCGGCGGATGTAATCGTGCTCGGCGTGCCCATGCACAATTTCTCGATTCCGGCGTCCTTAAAGGCGTGGTTCGACCTGGTGGTGCGCGCGGGCAAGACTTTCAGCTACAGCGACAAGGGCCCCAAGGGACTTCTAGCGGCGGAAAAACAAGTGCTGGCAATTGTCTCCCGTGGCGGAGTGTATAACGACGGGTCAACGGCATCCTCCGATTTCCAGGTTCCTTACTTGCGGCACATGCTGCGGTTTGTCGGATTGGAGAACGTAACCGTTATCGACGCTGATAAACAGGCATTTGCAGTGGATGTGGCACAGCAGTCGGTGAATCAAGCGGTTCAGAAACTGTCGTCGCTCGCCGGCGAGCCAAGTTTGACGGCCGCCGCCGCGTGATACTTGATTTTGAGCGGGAATCGAACTGCGCGTGGTTCCTCCAAAAAGGAACCCTCCCTGGGGGAGGGTTTTAGTGGTTTTGGCCGCATTCGGAAGCGAAAACTCTGAAGCGACGCGAACGTGACCTGCTTCCACGTGGCGGAGACGTCTTACACGCGCTGCACGTTGGCGGCCTGGAAGCCTTTTGGACCCTTGGTGAGATCGAACTCAACTGTTTCGCCCTCATTCAGGCTCCGGTATCCGTTCTCCTGGATAGCTGAAAAATGCACGAACACATCCTCGCCCGTTGATCTTTGGATGAATCCGTACCCTTTGGCTCCGTTAAACCACTTGACTGTACCTTTCTCTCTCACAACTTACTCCTTTCACCTATAGAACTTGGAAGAAACCCCTGCCTCGCGAACGTTCCGAACACAACCCTGAGGAGCAGGCTCGGAAGACGTCTCAACGTTGCCGGGAAACAAGGGTTGCGGCTCAGTTCGCAGCTTTTTGCAATGAAAAAGCTCCGTGAATCCGTCTCGGCGGACTGATGCGTCCGCGGCAGAGCAGATCCCTGGAGCCAGTACCATGCGTAAGTTTCGACTGCTGACAGAAACATCAACCCAAATCCGCGTTTCGGTTGCACCGAAAGCTCCTCTCTCACCCATTCGAGAGGGGAGCAGGAGATGATTACAGGAACACTGGGCCTCTGGCAAGTGTTTTCATCACAGGGGGTTCCGCGCGTTCCAATATGGAACCAGGGGGCGAGTACCGAAGGTTCAAGTCGGGAGAATTGGAGACTCTGCTCTGTTAGGATTAAGATTCGGATGAGTAATTCTGATGTAACTCGAAAAGACACCAAGAGCCAAGTGACACCTGCAGTTTCGAGATCCTCGACCCCGAGTATCGCCAATAGTCTTAAATCGAACAAGAACAATGAGTTGGAAGATCCACTGCCCGTCGCGGGTACGGCGGCTGTCCGCCTGCAAAAAGAGGATGACCGCCAGGAACTGTTCCAGAGCCTGCCGGAGACCTATAGCCTGTCCCATCGCCTTCGCCGGCATGGCTGGTCCACGCTCCGCTACCTGACGCAAACCGAGGTGCATACTTACGCCTTCTCGGTAGCGGCCAATGCCATTCTGTCGTTCTTTCCGTTCATAGTGTTGCTGCTCACCCTCATCCGGCGAGTCATTCACTCTCAGGCTATGTACAACGTGGTTCTGCAACTGTTGCGCGACTACCTGCCCAGCAACAAAGATTTTGTCATCCGCAACCTACAGTTTCTCGCCAGTGTGCGAGGACGAGGTCAGGTGCTGTCGTTCATCATGTTGCTCATCACCTCGACCGGGATCTTTCTTCCTCTGGAAGTAGCCCTCAATCGAATCTGGGGCTTCAAGAAGAATCGCTCCTACCTCATGAACCTGCTGGTTTCGCTGGGACTGGGCTTGGCATGTGGCTGTCTGGCGATGCTCTCGATCGCGCTGACCGCGCAGAACCTGAAAATGCTGGGCCTCGTAATCGGTGACCAGAACTTTGTGTTTGCAGGGCTAGGATTCGTCGTGATGAAGGCTTCGGCGATCCTGGCGACTATCGGAATCTACTTCCTCATCTACTGGGTGTTACCGCACGGGAAGGTGCCCGCACGAGCGGTGCTGCCCGCTGCGATTATCACCGGCCTGTTGTCGGAGGCGGCAAAGTATATCTACATTCTGGCACTACCTTGGCTGAACTTTCAGGAAGTGTACGGGCCCTTCGCAGTTTCAGTGACCCTGATGTTCTGGTCATTCTGGAGTGGCATGCTGTTGCTGGGCGGCGCATATTTGTCGGCGGCTGAACACAGTGCTCGCGTGGAAGCGAGACGAGCGACGGCAGCGGCTCAGCACTAATTTCGAGGCCACCAGCGGTGCGGATTTTACATCCATTCATTTCTAGGGAGATGAACGGCGATGATTCGCAAACTCAAATCTGGAGAATATCGGCTGTACTCACGTAAGAAAGACGCCAAGACAGGCAAGCGTCGAAATCTCGGCACCTTCAAAAGTCGCGACAAGGCCGAAGCTCACGAGCGCGCGGTGCAGTACTTCAAGCGCGCTGGTTAGGAATCACCCGCATCAGGTCTAGTCCTTCCGGCCCTGCCTGCCGTTCTCCGAAGAATGATCGCCTAGTCCGTGCTGCATTGACTTGTCTGATTCCCGCCTGAGCCCAACCTTAAACGAAAGATCAAGGTTGCCTGTAAAGTTCGTGGACGCGAAAAATATTGCGCGTTACTCCGCTGGCTTCACTAGCAACTCTTCCCAGCGAATTCGGTTCGTATGTTGGAGAGCAAGAACAGAAATTGAAACTCAAAGTTGGCGAAGTCTAAAGGGATCCTCGCCGCTGCATTCACGCAACTGGCTGTGCGGTGGATGTCGAAACGAAAGGGAAATATGCGCATAGGCTGTTGCAGTCGATTAACATTGTTAGCTCTGCTGATTCTCGCAGTATCTATATCGTCATTTGGAGCGGTCTTTATTTCGGTAGGAATTGCCCCGCCACCGCTTCCGGTGTACGAGCAGCCTTTCTGTCCAGCCCCCGGCTATATCTGGACGCCTGGCTATTGGGCGTACGGCCCTGATGGTTATTTTTGGGTGCCGGGAACGTGGGTGCTCGCCCCCGAAGTCGGCTATTTATGGACGCCGGGCTATTGGGGATGGGGCGGAAACGCCTACGTGTGGAATCCCGGATACTGGGGTCCCCAAGTAGGCTTTTATGGCGGCGTTAACTACGGGTATGGCTACTACGGTAACGGCTATCAGGGCGGTTATTGGCACGGCCGAGATTTCTACTACAACCGTGCGGTTAATCGCGTGAATGTCACTAATATTCACAATACGTATAACACCACGGTGAATAACGTCACTGTGAATCGTGTTAGCTATAACGGGGGACAAGGTGGAATCAATGCCCGGCCCAGTGCTGCCCAGGAAACTGCGGCACGCGAGCGACACATGGGTGCGACTTCGGTTCAGACCCAGCATGAACAGCTGGCGCGCAACGATCGCGCGCAATGGGCGTCGGTTAACCACGGCCGGCCTGAAGTAGCGGCAACTCCTAAACCAAGTGCCTTCCACGGTACAGGCGTAGTTGCAGCGAAGAACGCGCCAGTGACAAATAATCCGGCAGTGCGTGCCCCGCAGCAGACTAAGGCCAGCAATGCTGTCACCGCTCGTCCGGGCAACAATGTGCCGCAGCCGCCCGAGCGGGCTAACTCCGATAGCCCGAGCCGTACCGAGACGACGCATCCAAATACCGCGAACAATAATGGTTCGCATCCCAACAACCACGTCGCGCAACCACCGGCACGGGAGAATGAAGCCCATCCCAACAACAACGCTGTAGCGCCGCATCCGAACAGTCCGCCGGCGCGCACTCCGGAGAACCCTCCGTCGGAAGCCAATGGACGGGTCGCACACCCTCCGGCCCATATGAACCAGACTGAGCCTCCGCGTAACAATAACGCAGCGAACGAGCCGCATCCGAATAATGCTCCGCCGCCGCAACGGGAGAGCGCGCCGCATCCGGGCAACAACGCTGCCGCCCCTCGGCAGGAGAACCCTAACGTCGCGCACAACATGAGTGGCCGTCCGTCCCAGTCGGAAAACAACCGGGAGACGGCACGTCCTCCGGAGCGCGCCAACCAACCGGCTCCGCACGTGAGCCAGCCACCGGTGCAACATGCGGCTCCGCCCCATGAGAGCGCACCTCCAAAGGAGAACCGCGAGCCACACGGCAATGCTGAGCCTCCACGTTAGGGACGGGGTCTCACCGCGTTTGGCTCGATTGATACTTGCATCAGAGGGCACGGCTTTCAGCCGCGCCCTTTTTTAGTAACTCAGCTTGGGTCTTAAAAGGACCAGTCGAAAGCGGGGTTGTGGGAAGCTATGGTTTCGCCTGTCCGGAGGCTTTTCCCGACACCACATAAAAATCCAAGTGCTGGGGTGCGAAGCCGCCGATGCGCGTCACACTGCGTCCTGTAAGTCGATATTCCAATTCCTTCTGAGTGCCGCTTGCGGCCACGACGAGATGATCGAAAGACGGGATTTCATTTTGCTCGTAGCTTAGGATCGGCTGGTTAAGGTAGAACCCTAATCCGTATCTCACGCTGGGAGGCACATCGTAGACCGCAATGATGGGAATCTGTCCCAGAATATTTTGATGAATCGCCTCTTCCACGGGGCGTGCCGATTGCAAAAAGTTGACGATCGGCGCCGTGCCGCGCAGTAACAGCGCAAATGCGATGACAACTGGAACAAGAGTAATAAACCGCAACACGCGGTAGCCTTGGAACCGCAGACTTAAGCCGAGCGAAAGTATTGCTGTAACCGCCAGCGCCACTGCGACGATGATCACATTTCGTGGCAGTGACAGCTTTAGTAGTTTGAACGGCACCACCAGCGCTGCTACCAACATCGCGGCAGAAAGCAGCGCATGAAGCAGGCCGACCCAGGTATTCGGCTTTTCTGCCACCTGCTCGCGCCGCCAGATAAAATTGGCCAGCAGAATAGTGCCGGCCGGAATTGCAGGCAGAATGTATCCCGGTAACTTCGACTGCGACAGCGAGAAAAATGCTATCGGCACCAGAAACCATATCGTCAGGTAGGTGCGCAGATCTTCCGATCCGGATGGCTGTTGTACCGAGAAACGCCAGTCCCGAATGGCATCGACTAGAGCCGCAACGACAAAAACCGTCCAAGGCACGAGCGCCAGCAGCGCTACGGGTAGGTAAAACCAAAAGGGTTGGGAATGGTGATAGAGATTGCTGCTAAAGCGCTCCAGGTTGTGCTGTAGAAAGAACGTGCGGAAGAATTCCGGATTGGAGTGCTGTACCGCTATAAACCATGGCAAGGTTACCGCCAGATACAGCAGGATCCCGACCGGCCAAAGTGTCCGGACAATCAATCGCGCATCGCGGCGCAGCGCGGCAAAGATCACGATAATTAGCCCAGCGAGCAAGACTGCTACTGGCCCCTTGGCCAGAGTTCCAAGTCCGGCGAAGAGATAAAACCCCAGCAGCCAACCTCGATTCTGGTTGGAATACCACCCATACCAGCACAGCATGGCTACGGTGAACATCGTTGCAAGTGGCATATCGGTGGACGCGCTTCGCCCGAAGCCAATAAAGATTGCCGAGGCTGCCGTTGTCAGTGCGGCGTCAAGTTGCATTCCCCGGCGAAAATGCCGCGTCCAGACGTAGATGAAGAAGATCATCAGCGAACACAGGATCGCCGAAGGCAATCGCGCCGCCCAATCGCTCACACCTCCGGTCGCCTTGTATGAAACCATGGCGCACCAGTAGTAAAGCGGTGGCTTTTCCAGCCAGGGATGACCGTACAGGACCGGGGTGACCCAATCGTGGCGTTGCAGCATCTCCCGCGCGATTTGCGCGTAGCGCGGCTCATCAGCACCCACCAGCCCGATGATTTGCAGGCCGAGAAAATACAAGAATCCGCAGAACGCGATGAGGGCGATAACGTCGGTAGAGCGGCGAGTGCGTTCCTCCGAGAGGATGCGGTTCTGTTTCAATGCTTGGTCCGTTCTCGTAGGAATCGCTACTGCACCGCGGCGTGGTAACCGAGGATACGAAATTGAGCCAGCAAACGATCCGTTGCGACCGATAGCGGGCCCGGCATCGCGCAGCCGCTTGCGCACTCATGTCCACCACCGCCGAAATGCTCGGCAACTGCGGCTACATTGACGGCGCCCTTGCTGCGCAGGCTCACGCGAAATCCCCCATCCGGCTGTTCGCGGAAGAACAAGGCTACTTCGATGCCGTCGATCGCCAATGCGTAATTAACCAATCCTTCGCAATCTTCTTCGTTGGCCTGGCAGCGTTCCACAGAGTCGCGATCCACGTGCATCCAAGCCAGACTGCCGTCGCGGTGGAGACTGCTCAGGGCTGCCCCTAACAGACGCATCTTGGAGAGCTGGGTTGAGAAGTACACGTTATGGGCAATCCGGACCGGGTCCGCACCGCAGTGCACTAACTCCTTGGCTAGGGCAAAAGTCCGCTCGTTGGTTCCACTGAAGCAGAATGAACCCGTATCGGTAAGTACCGCCGTATAAAGACAGGTAGCTACTTCGGGTGAGATCTGGACGCCGGCCTCGCGCGCCAGACGGAAGATCATTTCCGCAGTCGCGCAGGCGCTGGGATCGATCCAGTTCACGTCGGCGAACGGACGTGCGGTGGAATGGTGATCGATGTTGATGAGGTAATGCTGCTCCAAGCCAGTCAAACGCGTACGCTGCACGCTATCGCATTCCAGAATGATGACCGCCTCCGGTGAGGGAGCCTTCTCGGTGGTTTGCAGCACCGAATCGCTGAAAGGCAACGGGCGGTACACACCCGGCACGCCATCGCTCAGGACGACGCTTGCCTGTTTGCCCATGCTGCGTAGAATCTGGCAGCAGGCCAGCACCGATCCAACGGCATCGCCATCGGGCCGGGCATGCGAGGTGAGAATGAACTTCTGTCTTCTGCCGATCTGATTCAGAACTTCGTCCAGCATCCTAGTGTCCCGGGTTCGACCCTAACGCTTCCTTTTCTGAATTCGATGCAACAGCTCTTCAATCCTTCCGCCATACTGCTCCGAGTTGTCCAGTACGAATATGAGTTCCGGAGCTTGGCGGATACCAAGGCGGCTCACTAGTTCGTGACGAATGTAGCCGCCCGCCGCGCTCAGCCCTTTGAGGCTCTGCTCTGCTTCATTCTCGTCTCCGGCGACTGAAACCAACACTCGGGCCGTTTTGCCATCGGGCCCCAGGAGAACCTCGCTGACGCTGACCAATCCAATGCGAGGATCGCCCAGTTCCCCTTCCACCAGGGCGACAATTTCTTCCCGCAGAGCTTCTGCCATGCGGCCGCGATGATATTTCTGTCCCCGGTTCTCCATTGCCTTCTATTCTGCCAGCCGAAAATAGGGGAACGTTAGAGAATACGCCCACTCGTCAAGCTGGCGGTGATAATCATCACGGTTCCTGGGTTGCACGCCCGCCAAATTCTGCTTCACTCAAGAAATCAAGAAATGAATCTGTGACTTCGCCGCCGCTGTTATTGGCTGTGCGAACCGCGTGCCGTTCCACGTTGCGCATCAAGCCTTCCAGGTAATCGCGCGAATGGGAAATGCCAACCACGCCCAACGTAGCTCGCTGCCATGCCTCGCTGGGGTCGAGTTCTGCGACGGAAACGTTGAAGTGAGCTCGCAGTCCGTCCTTCACGCTGCGCACCACCTGCCGCTTGTCTTTGAGCGAGTGCGCGCCTTCAATGCGGATCTCGAGCGTGAGATACGCAATCATTTTCCACCTTATTGCACAATCGTCCCGGATACCCTAAGTCCTCATGCGAGGATTCAGTTCCGGGACGACGTTAGTCTTTCTTACCAATGTCAGTGCGTCAGCACCGTTCAAAAAGCCGATCCCTTGTCGGACTGAAGTCCTCCTCGGGATGACAATGACGAAGGTTTGGAACGGCGTAGCTGAAGCTACGCCCCTTCTAAGCCGGTCGCCGCCGTCCTTACTGACAACTCACAACCGACCACTGACAACTGCTCTTACACGAAAGCTTCGGCGGCCACTCTCTCGGTGACGAAGACCTCGATGACATCCCCCACTTTGATATCACCGTAGTTTGCGATCGAGATGCCGCATTCCATGCCGTGGCGGACTTCGCTGACATCTTCCTTAAACCGCCGTACCGATCCAATCTTGCCCTTAAACACGACTACGTTGTCGCGCAGCAGGCGAACTTCGGCATCGCGCTTGATGACGCCATCGGTGACGTAGCATCCGGCGATCATACCGACTTTGGGTACGCGGAAGGTGTCGCGAACATCCGCGCGTCCCAGGTAGGTTTCCTTGATGATCGGTTCGAGCAGGCCGGTCATGGCGCGCTTAATCTCGTCTGCCAACTCGTAGATGATCGAGTGCAGGCGAATATCGACCTTCTCCTGCTCGGCCAGTTCCTGCGCCTTGCGTTCTGGCCGCACGTTGAAGCCGATGATGACCGCATTCGACGCCGAGGCGAGCAGGACATCGGTCTCGGTAATGGCGCCGACGCCACTGAGTAGGATCTTGATTTTGACCCTATCGTTCGACAACTTCGTCAACACGTCGCTGAGTACTTCGACCGATCCCTGAACATCGCCTTTGAGAATGATGTCCAGCTCTTTTTGGCCTGCGGACTTCAGTTGTTCCGCCAACCCTTCGAGCGAGACTCGCGAGCTCTTCGCCAGCTGAGCTTCGCGGGCCTTGCCTTCGCGATACTCCGAGATGCCGCGTGCCTTCTCGCGGTCTGCTACGGCGACGAGTTGATCACCGGCTTGCGGCAAACTTTCCAGTCCTAGAATTTCCACCGGGGTCGCGGGAGTAGCCGCATCGAGGGCGACACCGCGATCGTTAAACATCGCACGAACTCTCCCGAAGACATTTCCGACCACGAAGTTATCGCCGGTCCTCAGAGTACCGTTCTGCACCAACACCGTTGCCACCGGACCACGGCCGCGGTCAAGCTTGGCTTCGAGCACAGTGCCCTGTGCCAGCCGGTCAGGCACCGCCTTCAAGTCCTGCAGGTCGGCGACGAGGCAGATCATTTCCATCAGCAGATTGAGATTGGTCTTCTGCTTCGCCGAGACATCTACGAACACGGTGCTGCCACCCCAGTCTTCGGGCATCAGGCCGCGATCGGCGAGTTGCTTCTTCACCCGCTCCGGCATCGCGTCTGGCTTGTCGATCTTGTTTACCGCGACGATCATGGGAACGTTCGCAGCCTTGGCGTGATCGATTGCTTCCAAGGTCTGCGGCATCACACCATCATCGGCAGCAACGACCAGCACCACGATATCGGTGACCTTCGATCCGCGCGCACGCATGCGGGTGAAAGCCTCGTGACCGGGGGTGTCGAGGAAAACGATCTCGCGGCCAAAGGCCGGCGAGTTGGGATCGGTGATCGCAACTTTGTACGCACCGATGTGCTGTGTAATTCCGCCGGCTTCGCCCCCGGCAACGTTGGTTGAGCGGATAGCGTCGAGCAAGCTTGTCTTGCCGTGGTCAACGTGACCCATAATGGTGACTACGGGCGGACGTGCGACCGCCTGCGCTGTGCCTTCTACGGCCGCACCTTCCGTTGACACTGTGTCCTTCGCCAACTGCTCCTCGAAGGTAATAACTGCTGTCTCGGCTCCGAAGTGACGAGCCATATCGGTTGCCAGATCGGAATCGAGCGTCTGGTTGACGGTGGCGAAGACGCCTCGCGCCAGCAAGCGAGCGATAAGGTCCTTGGCGCGAATTTCCAATTTCTCCGCCAAGTCTTTCACGCTGATGCCCTCCGGGATGGTGATGCTCCGCGTAATGGGCAGCGGCTCGCTGGACAGCGAAAGTCGCGGCGGAGGAACGAAGCCCTTCATCGGGCCTTCCTTCACTCCTCGGGGAACATAGCGTTGTCCTGGACGAGAGGGTCTGCCGGCAGGACGTTGTCCCGTAGGAGGCGGTGGAGCGGCACCTGCGGTGGCTCCGAAACCCGGACGGGCCCCTGGGGCCCCCGAACGCGTTGGATGTGGACCACGGCGTTCTCCCGGACGCACCGGTTGCCTCGTCTGTCCTTGTGGTGGCACACCCGGTCGCGGGCGCTGGAAGATCGGCTTACCACGCTCTGGCATGCCGCCTCGCGGAGCTATGGGAGCGCCGGGACGCGGCGGGGCCACAGGCGGAGCCAGGTACACCGGACGCGGTCCGGTCTGGGGAACGATCAATCGCCGTGGTGCGTGCGCGGCAGTTCCCGGTTGTCCAGGACGTGTCGACGAGCTGGGATGAGCAGGCTGTGCGGTAGCAGGCAGATGGCTAATAGCTGCGCGGGCTTCCGGGGCTGGCGATAGTGTCTCTAAGAGGGCGGCAGGGACCCCACCCTCTACAGCGGTAGGAATTCCGGATTCAATTGCTTCGGACGGAGACGGCAAAGCTTCACTTTCCTCGAGTGCCGTTATCTGGTCCTCGATTACTGGCTCGGAAGGCTGAGCTGTCGCAGCCGTAGAAGATAAATGCGCTGGTGGTGGCGCAACCCGGGGTGCCGCTACCGGCGGCTTCGGTGGGATAACGATGGCGGCTGGCGGCCGCGCGACCGACTGAGGCGTAATGAAGCGAGGCGCTGGCTTGGGTGGCTCCACAGGAGCGGCTGGTGTCGTACCCGCCACCGGAGCGACAGGTTTCGTAATCGAAGGGGCGGCGGGGCGAACGGACGAAGGTGGAGCGACGGTCTGTCGTGGCCCCGCGGGTGTGGCAAGGGTCGGAGGCATTGCCGGACGTGCGACCGCGGAAGGCTGGGCGGCGCGCTGCGTAATCGCCTTAAGCACATCGCCTGGTTTGGAGATGTGCGACAGGTCAAGCTTGGGCTTAAATTCCTCTGCTGATGCGCGCGAGGACGTGCGACTGCTGCCGGCCTCCGCGTGTTCGGCAAAGTACTTCTTAACGCGCTCCGCTTCGTCCACTTCGATGGAACTGGAGTGCGTCTTCTTTTCAGTAACGCCGACCTTGATGAGAGCATCGAGGATCATCTTGCTCTTTACCTCGAGCTCTCTCGCCAGATCATTAATTCGAATCTTCTGCATTCCGCCCTATTTCCTCCGCATTATCGCGCCCGGTTAAGCCTTCATAGCATCCTCACGGCAAAATTTTACTGGTCCATGGCAGCAACCGACGTCATGCTGGTTATCGCTGCTCGCCAGGTTTCTCTTCATCCGAAACGTTCTCGTTCTCTCCAGCCGGACGCTCATGCGTCGTTACTTCGGCTTCATCGGCCGGAGGCGCACCCTCGACCCCTTCCACGACTTCAGCCTCGTAGTATTGGCCGCTCTCGACGAGTTCTTCTACACTCTCGGAATCTGCTTCGGCGTCCTCATCCAAGCCCTCAACATCGCCCGACTGGCCGCCTGAATCGGGTCCGGTAGCACTCTCGTCGCCACCTTCTTCGGCTTCGGCGGACATCTCGTCTTCCGGCGTGGGAAGTTCTTCATCACCGGCATAAGCCGCGTTCAAAGCAGCCGCCTCATCGTCTGCAGTGGACGCCTCATCTTCGGCCCGGGCAACGCCTTCACCAGCGGCGCCGGCTTCTTCCGGCACGGCGAGTTCTTCGGTGCCGGCAGCTGCTTCCTCCGCCACGACACCTTCTTCACCGCCGGCAGCTGCCGCAGCATCCAGGCTGGAAAAATAATTATTGACTGCGATACTGATTTTTTCCACCGTCTTGGGGCCGATACCGGGCACCTCTTCGAGTTGCTCGGGAGTCATGTCGGCAACGGCTTCGACCGTAGTGATACCGGCGGCAACCAGCTTCTCGATGATTCCCGGCTCCAGATCGGGCACACTTTCCAGCGGCGTGGCCGGCTGGTTCAACACGACGTTCATCCGATCTTCCACTTCCTGACGCTTCTCTTCTTCGCTCTTGATATCGATCTTCCACCCGAGCAGCTTAGCGGCGAGACGGACGTTCTGTCCCTTCTTGCCGATGGCCAGCGACAACTGGCTGTCGTCGACGATCACTTCCAGGTGCTTCTCCTGACCTTCGAGGACAGTTACGCGGCTAACTTTCGCGGGCTGCAGCGCCTTCTCGGCAAAGGTCACTGGGTCCTCGTGATACTCGATAATGTCGATTTTTTCACCGCGCAATTCGCGGATAATCGACTGCACACGCATACCTTTCATTCCCACACAAGCGCCTACCGGATCGACATCCTTGTCCTTCGACATGACAGCGATCTTGGTGCGCTCGCCTGCTTCGCGGGCGATGGCGCGGATGACAACTGTGTTGTCGTAAATTTCGGGCACTTCGGTCTGGAACAAATGCGATACCAGTTCCGGCACGGCACGCGAGACCACAACCTGAGGGCCCTTGGAAGCTTTCTCCACACGGACAATCACTACCCGCGCGCGCTCGCCGGGAGCGAACGACTCCAGTCGCGACTGCTCCTTCTTGGGCATGCGCCCTTCGGCCTTGCCGAGGTCCACAATGACATCCTGGCCTTCCTGGCGTTTGATAGTGGCGTTGATCACTTCACCGACGCGGCCGATGTACTCGTTGTAGACGGTATCCCGTTCGGCTTCCCGCACCTTCTGGAAGATCACCTGCTTGGCCAGTTGCGCCGCAATGCGTCCTAGTACGTCCGTGGGTTTATAGGTGCGCAACTCGCCGCCGACTTCGGCGGCGGGATCGATCCGCTTGGCATCCTCAAGAGAAATCTGGGCCAGGGGATCTTCGATCTGCTCAGACCCGTCAACGATGGTTCGCACCGCGAAAGCGCGAATCTGGCCGCTCTCTTTGTCGAGTTCGGCGCGCAGATTTTCCTGGGTCTTGTAATACTTTCGGGTGGCCACAACGATGGCATCCTCCACCGCGTTCACGACGATCTGCGGATCGATGCCTTTTTCCCGGCTCAGAGCGTCGATTACGTTGTACAGTTCACTCGCCATAAAATGTTTGCCACCTTACTTCCATTTGGTCTTTACTGAGTTCGAATCAGAACTCGGGAACCAGGTTTGCCTTCTCCACGTTGGCCAACTCAATTTCAACTTCTGTCCCCGGCTCAACTTCCTGGTGCTTCTTCGACTTTTTCCTGCCGGTCAATTCCATGCTGAGCCGGCCATCCTGAAACGCCTTAAGCCGTCCTTCAAAATGCCGATTTCCGTTTACCGGATCCCGTGTCATCAGCTTTACCAGGCTGCCCGTGAAACGCTGATAGTCAGCCGCCTTCGACAACTTGCGATCCAGCCCGGGCGACGAAACTTCCAGTAAGTACGAAGCTCCCGGTACGGCTTCTTCAACATCGAAGATCGTCCCTACTTCTCGGCTGAAGCTGGAACAATCCTCATGTGTGACCCCTCCAGGCTTGTCGATGAAGATGCGGAGCATACGTGCCTTACCGCCGCCCAGCAGTTCGAGATCAACCACTTCCAAGCCGCTCGACTGAGCCACCCGCTCTGCGATCTCTCGAACTCGTTCCAAACTGGCTGCCATCGTCTCTGTTTTACCAAAAACGCGCCTCCCCGCGAATGAGCACAAACCGCCCGTCAGGCTATCGCTGCCGCCTGGACTCGCCGCGCACCAGCGGATTACGGGTGGAAATAAAAAGTGGGCTCGCGCCCACCGATGTGCTTCGCCGATTATGCACGGGTTCGGGGTCACGCCGGGAGGGGGTGACAGAACCCTCAAAACACAACAGTACTTCGTCAAATATACGCCGAAAGGTGGGAGAATTCAACGGATTGACGAAGACAAGGCCAGATGTAGACAGCAAAGCAAATTAATGAAGAATTGATCCAAATGGGTTGCCTGAACTCAATTTCTGTACTGCATCCGTCAACTTAGGGTGCGTAGGCCCGATTAACACCTAAAACGCGTTTTCGCCCCACTTCTGGCAGAGTTTCACAAGCGGTACGAAGGACCAACCGTGGCGTTCGTTCGCGAATCGTCATTAGATATTCAACGGTCTGCTCTGGGTTTGCCTTGGCGGCCTCGCGCAGGAGCCAGCCCAACCCCTTCTGCACCATATCATCACCGCTCGATAGCAGTATCTCGGTGATGCGCCGGATGTCGCCGAAGTTCTTGTGTTGCCGGGTGCTGTGGATGAGGCTCACGGCTGCGGCGCGCTGATGCCAGCGTTCGCGGGCCTTCGCCCAGCGAAGGGGTCGCGACAAGTATGCAGTCTCTGCTGCGATCATTGGCCCGATGAGGTAATGCACCAGCGCGTCGTGATCGGCCCATGTGTTGACCCGGTCAAGCCAAGTTTCGAATACCTTAAAGTCCGCCTTGCCAAAGCCATTGACGATCCCTTGGAGCATCACGACCGCAAAAACTTTTTCCTCCAGCACATCACCGCGAAAAAGTTGATCGGCTACCTGCAGCAGGAAGGGCAAACCATTCTCCGCGATGATCGCCCGTCGAAATCGAACCGCAACTTTTCGCAGCTCGGCGGTGTACCAGCCGCGCGACTGCACTTCGTGCTTGAAGAAGCGTTGGACTTCCTCCGTGTGAGGCGCCGAACCGCCGTTCTTGAGCACCGTACGGATGTGTTTAGCGATGTATGCCGGAGTTTTTTTCATCAGAGTTACAAGGGCCGGCTCAAATCTACAGCAAGAAGCGCCCCAAAGCAGTGACGTTACGCGTCAGCCAGGTCCCATCAACCGACTATCGCAGGCGTGGTCTCACTTGCATGTTTCGGCAGGATCACCCTGTCGTAAATCCACAGTAGAATCGCAGTCAGAACTCCGATAACCATAATCACCACCCACATCATTGTCGGCTGGTGCTTCACCTCGCCGTAGTGGTGGATGAGCCAACCGGCGACCGGGCCAGCAATCAGCGAACCGACACCGAGCGGCAAGAAGGCGAAGCCCATGTACGTACCCTGCTGCCCGGGCGGCGCCAGCCGTGAGATGTATTCGTAATATCGTGGCGATTGCGTAATCTCGCCGAGAGCCACGGCGATCAGCGTCAGGATTGCTCCCACTACGGTAGGTTGCACAATCAGGATGATCCAGGCCAATGCGGTGATCAGCGTCCCGAGGATGACAGCGCTGAACGCCGGAATTCTCTGCGTTAGCAGATTAATTGCCACCGTAAGTGCAATGACCACCAACGGACCCGTCACCAGCAGGCGTTCGGTGTCGGTGTGCGGATTGACGTAGCCGTGAATATACAGGGGCAGCATGATGAACTCCTGCCAGTACACGATCCAGTATCCGGTAAAGATTGCCAGAAACAACATGAAGCGCGGGTTGCTGAGCACGGTCAGGAAGTTCCTGCCCGCCTGCGCCAGGCTGGCGGTCTCCACGTGATCGCGCTGACGCGGCTCACGGAAGAACAGGAGCACAGCGATAAACATCAGGAATACGCTGACCGCTGCTACCCGAAAGACGTTCTCGACTCGCATGCGCTGGTGAACGTAGGACGCGACCAAAGGGCCGGCGGCGCCGCCGATGTTGACCAGCGTGTAGTAAATCGAATAGCCGATCGAACGGACATTTTCCTTGGATGCCCGCGCCGTGGTGCCGACCACGCTGGGCTTTACCAGGGCAATGCCGAGCGCGGGCAGAGCCAGCACAAACGTCGCCAGCACGACCAGCGGCATGGCGTCACGAACCGGCGCCAGCCACGGCGCACCCAGCGACCCAAGAAGGAAGTAAGAGCAGCTTAGGATCAGATAGGCAAGCGACAGCGCGCGACGGAAGCCCATGCGGTCGGCGAGGGTTCCTCCAAACACAGCGAGGAACCAGACCAGCCCGCCGAAGAACCCGGTGAGAGTGCTGGCCTGCTGGATAGGAAAGCGCAGCGTCTCGTGCAGATATCGCGCCAGCGAAGCGAAGGCTGCGTAGTAAGAAAGCCGCTCGAACAACTCGCTGATGTTAGCGACCCAGAAAGGCCGTTCAAAGCCGGTTCGGATGTCGCGCCAACGCTGCGCAAAGCTCAATATGTTCTCCTCGATCAGCCATCAGCTATCAGTTGTCAGTTGTCAGCTAAGATCAGCTAACTCGACAGCCCGCGCCTGGCTACTTTCTCGACAGCTGTGCTTCGACTTGCGCGGCGGACAGCCCACGCACACAAATCACTTTGTTCCGGCTGTTTTCCCCGGCGGCTATCGTAACCGACGAATGCGGCACATTCAAAACTCCCGCCAGAAATTCAATGCAAGCTTGGTTGGCGCGGCCCTCTACCGGTGGTGCAGTCAAAGCCAGCTTCAGTGCATCGCCGACTTCACCGGTGATCGCATTCTTCTTTGCGCGGGGATGCACCTTTACGTGAAAGGTCGCGCCCGACGGCGTGTTGCGGATCGGGATCATCGTTTGGGACGATCGCCAAAGATGGCGGTACCGATGCGCACACAGGTCGAGCCTTCGTCGATGGCCACTTCAAAATCGTGGGACATTCCCATGGAAAGCTGGCCGAGACTGACAGCCGAAAAGTTGCGGGCGGCGAACTGGTCGCGCAGTTTGCGCAAGTGCCGAAAATATGGACGCGCGGCTTCGGGGTTTTCGGTGAACGGTGGCACCGTCATCAGCCCGCGGATGCGCAGGTTCGTCCAGGTGGGAGCGCCTGCGAGAATGCTCTCAAGTTCTGGCGAATTCGCAGCGATACCGCTCTTGGCTTCTTCACCGCCAACATTAATCTCAATTAGCACGTCGAGAGGGTTGCCGAACTTCTCCGCTGCAGCATTCAGTCGTTCTGCAAGCTTTGCGGAATCGAGGGAGTCGATGGCATCGAATATTTCGGCCGCTTTCGCGGCCTTGTTGGATTGCAGGTGGCCGATCATGTGGAAGAGAGCATCGCGCAGGTCAGCGAGAACGCCGACCTTCTCCGCGAACTCCTGCACGCGATTTTCGCCGAACAGCCGCTGCCCGGCTTCGTAAGCCTCGATGATCTTGGCTGCGGGCTGAGTCTTTGAGACGGCCATGAGCGCAACGTCGCTTGGGTTGCGGCCCGTGCGTGCGGCGGCGCGCGCAATGCGCTCGTGGATGGCGGAGAGATTGGATGCGATGGTCATCCGCGCACAAACAGCATGTCCCTCGACTCGGACTGAAGTCCTCGCTCGGGATGACAATGGTGATAAGTAACTCAGCTCTACATAATTGCCGTCGGTGGCGCCGGCTCATCCGGGCTGCCGGCATTGGCCAGCGGTACTCTAATCATGACCACCGCCAGAATCACCAGCACGATGAACCCGGAAATTACGTTTGGGTGCTGGAAGATTACCGGCAGCGGCCACTGTTTGTACTTGAAGACGGCTATCACAATCCCCATGAGTGCCTCGCCTGCGATGAACCCCGAGGCAGTCAACACTCCTGCGTTCTCCACGCGGGCCTTCTGTGCTTCGTTGAAGTTCTTGCTGTCTCGCATCTTGTCGGTGATCCAGCGGATCATGCCGCCCAGGAAGATGGCGAAAGTGGTTTCCAGCGGTAGATACATACCGACGGCAAAGAGCATCGGACTCTTCACTTCAATCATGATCAGCGCGATGCCCATCAGGATGCCGACTACGATCAGCGGCCATGCCATCTCGCCGCCAACGATCCCGCGCGAAAGCATCGCCATCAGACCGGCCTGCGGAGCAGGAAGCTGGCGGTCGCCGAAGCCGATGCCGCCACTGTTAATGTTGGCCTGATTCAGCAACAACAGCACCGGAAGCAGCGCAAAGCTGGCGACAGCTATGCCCATGAAGTCGCCAATCTGCATTTTCGCGGGAGTGCCGCCCAGGATGTGTCCTACCTTCAGGTCCTGCAACATCTCGCCAGCTACGGCGGAGGAAATGCAGACCACGGCGGCTACACCAAGTACGGCAGCGACACCGTGAATTCCCGAGACGCCCATCAGCACCATGAGGATCGCCGAGATGACCAGGGCCGCCAGGGTCAGTCCGGAAATCGGATTATTGGACGAGCCGATTAGTCCCACCAGATTGCCCGACACAGCGGCGAAGAAGAAGCCGACGATAATCATCACGATCGCTGCCACAATGCCCGGACCCCACGCCGCAGCGTAGCTTTTGTACAAAAAGACCATGCTGATCAACACGACGAGTAATCCACCGAATACGAACTTGGCGTTGAGGTCGCGTTCGGTACGGGCTGTACCGGCGTGCGCTGCGGCGGACTTCTTCAAGTCGGAGACCGCTCTCGCCATGCCCGAGCCCAGGCTCTTACGCATGCGGAACAGCGTGAAGCAGGCGCCCACCAACATGCCTCCGACAGCGATCGGCCGCACGATAAAGCTCCATACCGCCCCGGCCTGTCCGGTCCAGAATGCATTGTCCGGGAAGGCCGTGCCCGCGGGTGCGAACTGAGCAACCAGGGTGGGACCGCCCAGGAACAAAATCAACGGAACCAGCAGGCCCCACGCAATGACGCCACCGGCGAAGTTCAGCGAAGCCAGACGCGGACCGATGATGTAGCCAACGCCGAGATAAGCTGGGCTTATGGCCGGTGCGGACACAGTGGTCACAGCTCCGGCAGGCAACTTGGGGGCGGTGGCGCTGCGGCCCATGCGGACGAAACTGGCGCCCAGGGAACCGACGTTCACGATGAAGTCCCGGCTTGCGCTAAACAGGCTGAACTGTCCGAGCAAGTAAACCAGGCCGCCAAAACCCATGTTGCCGAAGAGAATCTTGGCTGCGCGGCTACCCTGTTGTCCGGCAATGTGAATCTGCGATGCGGCTACTGACTCCGGGAAGGGAAGCTCCGGATCTTCAACCATCACTCGTCGCAGCAGGGTCACAAAAAGAATGCCGAGCACGCCACCCACCAGCATCAGGATGGACGATTTCCAGTAAGCGTGCTCAAAGTCAAAGACCGGCCACGCCCCGGAGATGACGAAAGCCGGGATTGTAAAGATCGCGCCCGCCGCCACCGATTCGCCGATCGAGCCCACGGTTCGCGCAATGTTCTCCTCCAGAATCGAGCCCTTCATCAGCCGCAACACAGCCATACCAATGACGGCCGCAGGATACGTGGCGGCGATGGTCATGCCGGCGCGCAGGCCAAGATACGCATTGGCTGCACCTAAAATCACCGTGAGGATCAAGCCGAGCAGCACCGCCCGGAGGGTAAACTCCGGCATGGTTGTGCTGTCGGGAACATAGGAACGGAACTTCTTTTCCGGCGTGCTGATGGTAGTACTCATGTATGAAGACCTCGCGCGGCGCAGTAAAAGGGGCGACGGCGCAAGTTAGCATGTCGATGGCACTTGTTACAAGTGCGGTGAGTAGGATCGCGGGTCAGGGCGCTGTTTTCGTCGTGGCCGCGTGTCCGGCAGTGTGAATGCAGCCCCTCATCCCGTGGCCATGACCAAGCGGTCCGCGGCAAACGTATAACACTGGTCGATGAAATCTCGGTGAAATCGTTCTTCGGAAGCTCCCCGTGCATTGCGCCTCGGCATCGAAGCTTTTATACTGTGCTGTCACGGTGCTTCGGGACCGGATCAGGGTCCCCGGCGAGTTCTCGCTCGTTGGGGTGATCGGACGGGCGTCAACCATCGCTCCTCTGGCACCTGGAGGCACCGGCGACGGGTTCCTCGATGCGCGCCTAACTGGCGTGCTTGGATGGCGGAGGGTCGTCTTCAGCAGTCGTGAGACGCTAGAGCGAGACCGGCGAAGTCAGCGCGCCCAGCAACGTGCCGTAGTCTTCGCGCCTTTGCGAGCCATCTTCCGTAACGTTTTCTCCGTTCTCGTTCCCTCCGATTGTCGGCTCTGCCAGACCCCGCTCAATAATATTTCACGGATACCTGTCTGCTCGGAATGTCTGGCCGCCATCGTGCCAACGCTCGAGCCACAATGCGTAATTTGTGGTGATCGACTGTTCAGCGCGCAATTGCTGATGGGCGATGGCCGCTGCCAGAACTGCCGAGATTTCGAGCCGGAGTTCGCGCGCGCCATCTCTTTTGGCGAATACGAAGGCGGGCTTCGCGGTCTGGTGCATCTACTTAAATACGAGAGCGTTCTGCCGGTTGCTTCGGTGTTGGGCCGTATGCTGGCCCGCGCCATCGAGGAACTTCTCCCTGCTTGCGGCGAAACGCATCCGTTGGTTATCCCGGTTCCGCTGCACCACACTAAATTCCGTGAGCGCGGATTCAACCAGGCCGAATTGATTGCTCGGACGGCGGTAAAGCGCTTAGAACCGCTTGAACTGGCGACGGGAGTTTTGGTTCGTCAACGGCCGACTATTTCGCAAGTGGGACTCAGCCGCGAAGAACGCATTGCGAACGTGCGCGATGCATTTCGGGTTCGGGATCGACGTATTTTGCAGGGTCGGACCGTGATCGTGGTGGACGACGTCATGACGACCGGGACCACGCTTTCGGAGTGCGCCCGGGTGTTGAAGAAGGCCGGTGCAGAACGAGTTTGGGCGGCGACTGTGGCCCGTGCTTTTCAAGCCGCAGCGCCACGGATAACTGCCAACCACGGGGATAAGGAGGAAATCGAGGCGGTGGCTCTCGCCGCTTCGGTCTAACCGGGTATGTCCATGTCGGCCCATAGCGCAGCGTCCCGATACGGCAAGTCGCTTGCCGGGTGTATGCATCACGCCCGCGTCGCCGGTGATGAGCCGCCGCAATGGACGGAGATGCATGCGCCAGTGCTAGTGCTCAATGCGTCCTACGAGCCGATTAACGTCTGCGCCGCGCGGCGCGCCATCATTCTGGTGCTGAAGGGCGTGGCTATGATGGAGGAGGCCAACGGACATTATCTGCACGCGGCGCGCATCGCCATGCACGTGCCGTCGGTCATCCGCCTGCTGGAGTACCGGCGTATTCCTCACCAGACGCGCGCGCTGTCGCGCAAGAACATTTTGCTGCGCGATCGCAACACCTGCCAGTATTGCGGGAAGATCCTGGCGGCAGGCGAGTTGACACTGGATCACGTTATTCCGCGTTCGCGGGGCGGCGCTTCCACATGGGAGAACCTCGTGGCTTGCTGCCACTCTTGCAATCGCCGGAAGGGTAATCTGTTGCCTCACGAAGCCAGCATGAAACTCATGCGCGAGCCGCGCGCTTTCAACCTGCATACCAGCCGCCACATTATGCGCATGATGGGGCGGTCCGACTCCAAGTGGCGCAAATACCTCTTTTACTGACACACGCCGTCTTGTTTCGAAGTAGTGCCAGCGTTGAATTGTGCGAACTCCGTTACAATCGAGACAGAGCACTGCGCTACGCACTAATGGAGGAGATGGATGGCACAAGTGAAAATCACGGTCCGCAGAAATGGGCCGTTCCGGGTGGAAGCACCAGAGGGCTCCATCGAATTGGTGGATGCCGACGGCAACCCCTATGACTTGACTGGCAAGACGGCGTTTTCGCTCTGCCGCTGTGGCGGGTCGGTGAACAAACCATTCTGCGACGGAACCCATTCCAAGATTGGCTTCCAGGCAGCGGAAGCTGCCGTAAAAAAGGCCGAGGAGGCGACACCCCATGAGCCTACCCCGGGCGTCTAATGCGGCCTGTTCTAGAATTCCGTAACCGAAAAGGACCGCTAACCGGTCCTTTCGTTTTGTCTTTACCGGCTCGACGTGCCTTTTTCAACGCTGGGCAGCGCTTTCAGCATAGCCTCAACGTCTGCAGCGAAGCGACCCTGTGGCGCGAGCGTCAGATAGCTCTGAAATTCCGCAGCGACATCCTCGTACGAACCTCTCCCGTTGGCTGCCAGGCGCAACTGGCAGATGCCCTTCCAGTAGAAGACCTCCGCGTTCTTTGCCTCTACCTCCCGCACTTGGCCGAACGCTTCCAGGGCGCGCTGCAGCAGTTCTAGCGCGGAATCACTGGGGCGCGCTTGCGCTTCCTCAACCAGCGCCATCCCCACGTTCTGCTGGTACAACGACGACTGGTTGGGATTCAGCAGTTCCGCTTGACGATACTGTTCAATCGCGTCGTCATATTGCCTGAGCTTTGCGAACGCGTTTCCAAGATTGTTGCAGTATGTCGCCACAGGAGCGATGGCAATAGCCTTCTGATAGCTGGTGACGCACTTCTCGAGCAGAGCCTGGCTATCCTCTGCCGTGTGCGTCGCTGCATCGTAATAAGCCGCGCCGAGCAAAGCCCAGGGAAGATCATGGTGGGGATCGATTTCGATCGCGTTCCAAATATCTCGGATGGCACCCTGCCAATCGCCTTGATCGGAAAGCTGTTTCGCCGCAGCCAGTTGCTGGTTGATGGCGGCGACCGTGGCCTGATCGCTTCTCCCTTGCGATAGCAACGCGGCCTGCGTCTCATCCTGACGGAAGAATTCCGGCAGCATCGTCTTGCGTGTAATTGTGACGGTATTTCGCTCTAGGTTCACCTCAAGCTGCAGCGGTTGCGAGCTCCACTGAATGTCGACATCGTCAAAGATGACAGGCGGTCTTCGATCGCGTTTGATCAGGAGCGTGTAAATCGAAGGTTGCGCCGCGATATAGAAGAACTTGCCAGCTGAATCGGTGCGCACGTCGAAGTATTTCCCATTTTTCGGATCGGTGAAATGAACGACCGTGCCAGCCAAAGGCTTGCCATGTTCGTCCACGCAAACTCCGTCGAGCGACGCCAGCCAGATCGTCGCGAGGGCCGCCTGCCCCGAAAGCAGCAGCGTGAGAATCATTGTGCGGACGAGACAGGATGGAGTTCGCAGGGTCATTCGCTTAGTGGACGCCAGAGGAAGAGGATCGTCAACCGAGGATTGTTTCGCCCTTGGCGCAGCTGCTGCTGATTGCTGAGCTAACTGCTACTTCAATGTACGGTCTTCGTCTTCCTCGACATATAATCCATCAGTAGATATTGCCCCAGGGTGTACGGCGTGGTGAAGTAGGCTTTGCCGCGGCACATCTCCGTTACCTTCTGGACAAACTGGATGAGCCCGTAGTCGGAGGCAAGCATGAAGGTATTGATCAGGATGCCCGCGCGCTTGCACTTAGACACTTCCTTCAGCGTTTCGCTTACTACTAGCGGATCGAGCCCGAAAGCGTTCTTGTAGATGCGCCCGTCTTCTAGCGTGAGTGCTGACGGTTTGCCGTCGGTGATCATCACGATCTGCTTCATGTCTTTACGCTGGCGCTGCAAGATGCGCTGCGCCATGCGCAGACCTTCCCGCGTGTTGGTGTAGTACGGGCCAACCTTGACGCGCGCCAGTTGCGACAACGGCAACTCCTCCGCCGAGTCGTGGAACAGAACCAGGGACAGCGAATCTCCAGGATATTGCGTGCGAATGAGGTGCGACAACGCCATGGCCACTTTCTTCGCCGGGGTGAAGCGGTCCTCGCCGTACAGAATCATGGAGTGAGAACAATCGAGCATAAGCACGGTCGCGCACGACGACTGGTACTCGCACTGATGCACCTGAAGGTCGCTGTACTCGATGTTCAGCGGCAGGTGAAGTCCCTCGCGCTGAATCGCACTGGACAAAGTCGCTGTGATGTCGAGGTTTAGCGTGTCACCAAATTCGTAGGTCTTCGAAGCACCGCTGGCCTCGATGCCGGTGGCCTGGTCGCGTGTGTCATGGCGGCCGAAGTTGGACTTGCCGAGCGAACCCAGAAGATCACGCAGAGCGCGAAAGCCGAGGAAGTCAAGTCCTTTGTCGGTAATCTCGAAACGCGCCTGCGATTGCGCGTCACCGACTTGTCCGCCGGCGGTCGAGCTGCGCGACGGATCATGCGGCTGATCGATGTTGATGTAGTTTTCCTGCTCCATGCGCTCGATGAGCTGCTCGATCAGCTCTTCCATCTGCTCGGGACTCATGTTCTCAATCTGCTCGCGCATCGCTTCGTCGAGCATGTCGCTATTCATCAGCGCTTCGGCGATGGCCTGGCGCAGGTCTTCAAGCGTTTGCTGCGCATCTTTGAGATCGTAGAAGTCCATGTACTGTTGCTGGAAACCGCTTTGAAGCAGGTAGTCGGAGAGCGCGTTGAGCAGGTCCTCCATGCTCATCTCGGAGGCAGGCTCGGGAACGTATTTTTTGTAGCGAATGAATCGGGCCATTAGCGTTTGGCTTCTATCATAGCTCTCAGGGTTTAGCTGTCGGCCATCAGCTATCAGCCGTCAGCTAAGACACGGTGCGAGCCCCGCAGCTGCGATATTTGTCTTAGCCGTGGGCGTAAGCCCACGATCAACCATCGCCTGCGGCTTCGTGCTGGGCTAAACTCTTGCGCGCTTCGGGGCTCGATTATGGAGCGGGCCCTTATCTATCCAACATCCACTAGCCACTGAACCCCTAATTAAACGGCCTTCGCTGTCTGCGAAACTCGCGTTCATCGTCGTCCTCATCGCGGACGGGACGCTTCTCGCGTGCCGGCTGCTTCTCACCAGCGGTGAACATGCGCTCCTCGCTCCGCCCAATTCTTTTGTGCGCGTAGAGGCCCTCCAGAATGAACTCCGCTCCCGAGACCAACACCTCCGACGGCTCTTTTCCGCTCAGCCCCAGCGCGCTCAGTTTGTCCAGCAGTCCTTGAATACTGCGCAGCTTGTGCAGCATCTCTTGCGCGCTGGCGGAGTCCCGCATCTGAATCTCGCCGCCCAGATCGAACCACTGCACTACCTGGTTCATGTTGCTGTTGCCATGGAAATACTTGTCGTAGGTACGGGCCACGGCGGCGCGAATGATCTCGCGCACCACATTGTCTGCACCCTTCAACTCGCCTTCGTATTCCAGTTCTAGTTTGCCGGTCATGGCGGGCAGCGCGGCATAAATGTCGCCAATGCGCGGGACCACCAGCTTTTCGCCGGAGCGAATGGCGCGCCGCTCGGCGTTGGAAATGACGTTTTCGGTGGCGCTGATAGGCAGCCGCTGGCTCACCCCAGAACGCTTGTCGATGCGCTTGTCTTCGCGAGCGATGAACGCAATCTGCTCGATCACCTGGCTCACGAATTCCGGAATTTGCAGTTGCAGAGCGTTGCGTGCCGTCCACGCTTCCTGCGCGGTAATGGCGATGCCTTCTTCAACGGTCGCGGGATAATGAGTACGAATTTCGGAGCCGATGCGGTCTTTCAGCGGCGTAATGATTTTGCCGCGCGCCGTGTAGTCCTCGGGATTTGCGCTGAAGACGAGAGCGACGTCGAGCGGCATGCGCACCGGGTAGCCCTTAATCTGCACGTCGCCTTCCTGCATGATGTTGAACAGGCCAACCTGGATCTTGCCCGCGAGATCGGGCAGTTCATTGATGGCAAAGATGCCGCGATTGGCGCGCGGCAACAGTCCGTAGTGGACCGTGTACTCGCTGCCCAGTTCGTGGCCACCCTTGGCCGCCTTGATGGGATCGATGTCGCCTATCAGGTCGGCGATCGTGACGTCGGGTGTCGCCAGCTTTTCCACGTAGCGATCGTCCGCGGCCAGATAAGAAATTGGCGCGTCGTCGGGATTGTTGGCCAGCAACTCGCGGCAGCGGCGGCAAATCGGCGCGTAGGGACTGTCGTGAATTTCACAGCCGCTCAGGTACGGCACATGCGGATCGAGCAGGCTGGCAAGCGCGCGCAGGATGCGGCTCTTGGCCTGGCCGCGCAGTCCGAGAAGAATGAAATTATGGCGAGACAATACCGCGTTCACGATCTGCGGCACTACCGTGTCGTCGTAGCCGACGATGCCGGGGAATATGGGCCCGCTGCTGCGCAAGCGCGCGATCAGGTTGTCGCGCATTTCATCTTTGACGCGGCGGTTGCGCACCCGTTGTTCAGGAAACTGCGAGCTGCGGCGAAGCTCGCCCAAGGTTTGCGGAAGATTGCTCAAGGGACTGGATACCTCCCCAGGTTCGGCCCTGCCATTCTCTTACGTGTCGAACCGGATGATGCTGAATGTTCGTATTCTACGCCTGCGACGGTTGCACCCGTGCGGCCTGGCGTCAGCACCACAAAGGTTCGCGCCCAGGAGAAAAGAAGACCATAGCCTAGTGGAAGAAATTAGAAACTAGTGACGCGATGTGGGCGAAGCGAACTCACGGCTATCAGCTAGCTCCACGATGGTCATGGGATTTCCCAGGCTGAGGCGGGAGCTTTGGCGACTCGCTGTCAATCTACGCGAAAAAGGTTAGACCCGCCCCCCGGCAAGAATAGCCAAGAAAATAGTGTCCTGAAAGCCCAGAGGAGTGTATAGTGTCGGGCTACTGGAGGCTAGGACGGACAATCTAGATGTAGTATCCACGCCGGGAGCGTAGTCGCGTTGAAGGTCCGCTTTGCTGCCAGTCGGTTTTTCCCTCGTAGTAAATTGGCCCGTGCTTTACGCGAGCCAAAATTTTGCGGCCCAATTACAGGAGGGTTCCAATGAAGATTTTCAAGTATGCGCTCGTCGTTGGTCTGCTTTTGTTGGCAGCCACCGCATACGCGGATACATTCCAAACCTACAACCTGGCCTGGTCCGGCGCTTCCTTCGGTAACAACGCAATGGCGACCGGACAGATCACCCTCGACCTAACCACTTTGCCAAATCCAGGCGGTCCCGCTTACGACATGTATAACGACATCACGAGCCTGACCGTGACGGTTACCGGCGCATCCGTGGGCAACGGTACCTGGACGAGAGCCGATCTGTGCGCCTGCAGTGCTCTCGGCACCTACACTTACTGGGATACCGGCGGCGGTGCCCTGAACTTGACTCAACAACTTGTTGGTCAGCCAACCGTCAACGGCGGTCCCTGGGGTACGCCCGATGGCAACAGCGGAGATTTCAATTTCTTCTTCACCAACGGCGGACCGCTCGGAACCTTTTTCTTCACCATGACGACCGATGGCGGCAACGGGGATTCGATGCTTCTTACATCAGTCGATCCGGTCTCTGGCGGCACCACGCCTGAACCTGGAAGCCTGTTTCTGATGGGCAGCGGGCTGGTCTTGTTGGCCGGCACGATCCGCCGTAGATTCCTGTCGTAGGTCCCGGAAACTCGGAAATACAAGAGTGGGCACTCAAGCGCGAGGGCCCACTTTCCTTTATGTGCTCACCACGTTCCGCACCCCATCAGATGGCGAGATTTCCTTGCCGCAACCTGTAGATCTGCTCTCTGGCTCATTCTCCGGCGACAGAAGTTTTGCTGCGGCTACGCAGTTCGATGTCGGCATCATTTTCCAGGGAGATTGGTGTCGTCCCATTTCCCGCCAGCAGGCCAGCCGCCGTTGAATCCACGCCTCGGAGATGAAGATCGCGTTGTGGAAATGGAATCTCAATACCCGCCTCGGCGAGCAGTCTCATGACTTCGAGTGCAACCTCGCTCTTCACCTTGGTAACGTTGCTCTCCTGCATGACCCAGAACTGCAGCTCGAAGTTCAACGCGCTTTCACCAAACTCCTTGAAGACTACAGCGGGCTCAGGCGAGGTGAGTACGTCAGGATGTTGTACAGCAGGCTGCTCTAACAGTTGCTTCACGAGCTTCGGATCGGTGCCGTACGCCACGCCGACCGGCAAATCCACCCGCCGTCTGGCCTCCGACAGCGTCCAGTTGGTTACATTACTGGAGATGAAAGTTGCATTGGGAATAATAATCTCGGCGCCCTGGAAGGTCTGGACGGTGCTGGCGCGGATGCCGATGCGGGTCACGGTGCCGGTCAGGCCAGCCTGAATTTCCACCACATCGCCCACCCGAATAGGACGCTCAAACTGCAGGATTAGTCCGGAGACGAAGTTGTTGATTATGTTCTGGAGGCCAAAACCGACACCGACGCCCAAAGCGCCGGTGATTACAGTGAACTTGTTGAGTGCCACTCCACCTGCGTTTATCGCAGAGAGGAAAACCAGCAGGAGAAGTAAGTAGTGCAGCGTGGTCGAAATTAGCTCCGGGATGCCGCGCTTCAGGTGCATCCGCTTTAGCACCTCTTCCCTCAGCAGAAAGCGCAACGAAGTGGAAAGCGCGAATCCGAGCAGTAGGATTGTCCAGAATCCCAGGACTCCACCCAGCGTAATGTTGCTCGAGCCCCCGGCTATGTTGAAATTCAGCACGGCGCCAATGCGGTCCTGGACCCAAATGCGCGCGCCCATCAGGTCCAGCGTGGCGCCAAACCACAATAGGATGCCAGTCAGGTGCGCCACCCGCGGTATCCAGCGACAGATTGCCGCGCGATGCAGTCGCACCACTGCCAGTCGCTCCGCCGAAGGCGCTTCGAGAGCTGCGATAACAAGAATGCTGAAGACGCGCTGTGCCGTAAATACGGCGAGAGCGATAAAAGTGCTGTAAATGCAAATCCCGCTCAAGGATTGCGACAGCTTGTAGTACCCGAACAAGTTTGCCAGTTGTGCCGCCGCCAGGATGGCCACGGCGAGGCGGGCAGCGAAGATGAGCACTTCGTGCGACCGGCTCGGTCGTTCCACTTGGGCAAGACGTTTGGGCCGGAGTAGGTAGGCGAACAGCACCACCGCTGCCATGGAGCCGAGGAATTGTATCTCGCGTTTGGCGGCGGACGACAGTGAGACCCACATGAGGGCCGAGTTGAAGAGGTAAACCGCAACCAGGTAATACAGAGGCAAACGGAAACGTGGCTCAATAAGCGGTGGCAGAAGGATCAGGATGGAAAAAAACGAAAGCAGGATGGCGATGCCAAGCAACGACAACGGTGCGATGGGTGCGAGCAGGAAAGTCAGGAGCAGTGGCGGCAGAATTCCCAGCGCCACCCAATGACTCACGATGTCCAGGGCCCACTTCTGAATATCCCCAGATGGGCTGATCCCACGGGTCGCCACTGACAATCGGTAGGCACCCAAAAGCGACAGGAGCGCCACAACCCCAAAAAGGATGAATATCCACAGGTTCTCTTGCGCAAAAG
The DNA here is from genome assembly GCA_963709045.1 of uncultured Acidobacteriaceae bacterium. Classification (GTDB taxonomy): domain Bacteria; phylum Acidobacteriota; class Terriglobia; order Terriglobales; family Acidobacteriaceae; genus Bog-257. Next base: position 1,354,899 of record CAVPUX010000002.1, read on the forward strand.
ACTCGATACCGATTACCCGGGCGTTGGCGCTGTGCAAGAAGTCAGTAGTCTCAGCCTGCTGTCGCCGCTGAAAGAATTGCCACAGCGGCAGTCTGTCGCGGTGCAGAAGGCGTCCTTTCAGTTGCTCCCGCGATTTTTCCAGCTGATCCAGTACCTCCAGCGCAGCCTGGTGCTGACTGGCTGCGGTCACCTGCAGATTGACAATCACCCGCAACAGGTCCTGTGCATGCACTTTCGTCGTTTGAATGCTCTTGACCGCATCGCGAATGACCTCGAGCGTGGGTCCCAGATCAGGCGTAGCCTCGTTTTCTTGAAGCGTTAAATCCCATTGGGGCTGGAGGGCTTGCAATTGCAGCACCGCCGTTTGAGCGGTATTCGCCCAATCGGACAGCTGCTTCCGCGTGGCTGCGCCTTCGGATGAAAATCCGTGCCAGTACGTCTCCTGCTCGCGCAACTCCAGTCCGCCGATAGAACCAGCTAATAACGTTTCAACTTCCTTCTGCTTGGTCGCCAGCTCAGTGTCGCGCTCGGCCACCGAGGCCTTTACCGCGTCGAGCTGATCGCGCGTCGGCAGTTGGCCTTTAATATCGCGCAGCAGGCGCGCCAACTCCTCCGCGCGGGTTGATACGCCCGGCAGCGGGATGGCGGCAGGAGGTTGGGCTCCCGTCGGCGGAGTAGGCGGAGCGGCCGGTTGGGTGGCTTGCGAATTGTTCTTGTTACCCAGCAGCGAGCTCAGCGAAACTCCCGGCTGGGCCAAGGTTGGCGCGGCAAGGAACAGCAGGATCAAGACAACGTATCCCGCCGATGCGCTGAGGCGCGCGGCGCGCGCCAATGAAATTCGCTGAGACATGCTTTTGCCCATTATCGCTTATCGTGGCACATGGAGGCTTACTAGAGATGGGAACCGTGTCGCCATCTGCCGCGGTTCACGCTCAGGGCATGACTCTTGAGGGATGTGAACAGTTGAGAACGCAGACATTTAAGTCCCAGAAGGACGGGTCGGGTTGCCTTGACCTCTCCGAATTTGCGACCACTTGTTGATGAATTGTCGACTAATTGTTGACTAATCAGTAAGTCGCCGTGCCGAGCCTGGCTGCATCTAATGTTTCCAGTAAGACGAGGCTCGGTCACTGCTTGCCCGCGGCCAGCCGACAAGTTGGCAAGAACTATGAAAACTGGACTGAACGCAACTCTCGACCCTACGCTGCGGAGCAGCGACGCGTTGGAATTTGAAACCTCACTGCGGCGCAGGATCGTTGGCCAAGACCCGGCCGTAGAAAAGGTAGCCGAAATCTACCAGATGTTTCTGGCCGGTCTTAATCCTCCGGGGCGGCCGGTGGGAAATCTGCTCTTTCTGGGGCCAACCGGCTCCGGCAAGACGCGCGTGGTGGAAGCCATGGCGGAGTCGCTGTTTGGCGATCCTCATGCCTGCATCAAGATCGACTGCGCGGAGTTTCAACATTCGCATGAGATCGCCAAGCTAATCGGTTCGCCGCCCGGGTACTTGGGGCACCGGGAGACGCATCCGCTGCTGACTCAGGAGGCGCTCAATCAGTGGCACACCGAGAAACTGAAGCTCTCGATTCTGCTGTTCGACGAAATTGAAAAAGCTTCCGACGCACTCTGGCAATTGCTGCTTGGCATTCTTGACAAGGCGACGCTCACGCTTGGTGACAATCGCCGTGTCGATCTCTCCCAATGCGTAATCGTGATGACCTCGAATCTGGGCGCATCCGAGATGAACGAGCTAATCAATGGCTCGATGGGCTTTGCCCAAACGCCGGCGCAGATGGACATCCGGCTCGACGAGAAAATCAACCGCACGGCCGTGGAAGCCGCGCGTCGCAAGTTTTCGCCCGAGTTCATGAACCGCATCGACAAGATCGTCGTGTTTCGCATGTTGCGCGTCGAGCACCTGGAGCAGATCCTGGAAATCGAACTAGGGTTGGTGCAGCAGCGCATTCTGCAGATCGCCGGAAACCATCAGTTTGTTTTCAGTTGTACCGTTCCGGTCAAGCAGTTCTTGTTACGTGAAGGCACTGACTTGAAATACGGCGCTCGTCATCTCAAGCGCGCCATCGAACGCAACATCGTGTTTCCTTTAGCTAACCTGGTGGCCACCGGACAAGTGAAGCTGGGCGATTTTATCCGCATCGACCTCGATGCCAATGGGAAAATGACGTTCGTAAAAGAGGCTGAGGGCGCGCTGGTCCCGGTTCTGCTGGAACGCTATGACAAAGAAACAAGTGCTCACGTGGCGGCCGCTGGTAAGGCAGGAAAAGGATCGGTCGGATCGCGCGGACGTGAGGTTGGAACCGCTCCACTTCTCGACCGCAAGTGACGCGGACCATGTCCTCGAAGGGTGCTTGCAGGCACCCTTTGTTGTTACAACCACTTTTGACAGGTTTCTCTCCAAACGGCTGGCACGTAAAATTAGGCGGGTATGCCTCCCCGGATCCAGTCCCCAATAAGACTTTTTGCTATGTTGCTGGCCATTACCCTGGCTTCGCCGATGACGGTGCAGGCCCGCTTCAAGCCAACCACCAGTGCCGATGCTTTTACCCGTGTCCAGGAGATCCAGATTGGACAGCAGACCGCGGCCGAAGCCAATAAGAAGCTGCCCCTCCTACCCGACGGCGATCCTATTACTCAATATGTGCAACAGCTGGGGATGAAGCTGGTGGTGCATGCGCCCGAGGAAAAATGGCCTTACAGCTTTCATGTTGTCAATCAGAAAGAGATAAACGCCTTTGCGCTTCCGGGTGGCCCCATCTACATAAATCTGGGGACGATTCAAGCCGCGGATAATGAAGCACAACTGGCGGGCGTGATGGCGCATGAAATCTCTCACGTGGCACTGCGTCATGGCACCCGAGCGGCGACCAAACAGATGGAGGCGCAACTACCGCTGCAGATTTTGGGAGCGCTAATCGGCAATTCCGGGCTGCTGGCACAGTTGACCCAGATGGGCATCAGCTTCGGCGTAGGATCGTATTTTCTGCATAATTCCCGGCAATCAGAGAACGAAGCCGACCTGATGGGCACCGACATCATGTACGACACGGGATACGACCCCAAACAGATGGCCGAGTTCTTCCGCAAACTAGAGGCGCAGGGAAGCGCGGGCGTCCAGTTCCTCAGCGATCACCCCAATCCAGGGAATCGCGTTCAGTCCGTAAGCCATGAGGTGTCTGTACTTCCACCGAAGAAGCTCATCGAAAACACCCCGGAGTTCATTCGCATCCATCAACTCGCGATGGCCCGGCATCCGCTGACGGCGCAACAGATCGAGGCTGGCCAGGGAGCGGCGCCAGTTCACTCAACCGGTGCAATCAGCACCTCAATTGCGGCGCCCAGCGGTACCTTTCAGACTTTGAGCAATAATGCTTTCGAAATAAGCTATCCGTCGAACTGGAAAATCTACGGGGATCCGTCGTCCTCGGTGACCATCGCTCCGGAGAATGGAGTGGCGCAGAACGCGGTGGCGTACGGAGTGATCATCGATGCTTTCCAACCCGAGACCGACGTGTCACTCGACGCGGCCATCCATCAATTGATTGCCAACTTGCGCCAGTCGAACCCGGGTTTGCGAACTGTGGGTAACGACGAAAGTATTCGTGTAAACGGAGTGCCGGCCCGATCACAAGAGATGCTTGGAGCTTCGCCACTCAAGCAGGGTAATCAGGCTGTGCCGGAGCGCGACTGGCTGGTGGCCACGCAACGCGCCGACGGAAGTGTGATCTACCTGGTATTCATCGCGCCGGAGACGGACTTCTCGAAACTGCGCCCAACATTCGAGCAGATGTTGAGAAGCTTTAGGGTGAAATAGCTTCTAGCGTCTAAGTGCGCAACTTGGAACTTTCTACTGCGGCGGCGGTTGTGGTGGTGGAGCTGTCGTTCCGGTGTCGCCCGGAGGCGGCTGGTCGGCGGTCAAGGGTGGCGCCTCAGCCTTCTGCGGAGGCAGTGGGTAGTATCCGTGTTTGGCAAAGACCTCCAGCCCCGGACGCTTCACGCGCACTTCGATCTCGCGGTAGTTGCTGGAAGGCTTTTGTGGAGTGTTATAGCCCAATGTGTACTGATTGCGAGCTTCCATGGTAATCCGTTGATAGGCGCTTTCGATGGACTCCTTAGAGAACTCGTTCAGCACATCGCCGCCGGTAGCGTTGGTGTATCGCGGAAGGATGTTGCTGTAGCCGAAGCCTGGAATTCGCGCCTTTTCGATCTTGTTATAGAGCGGCATCGCCGCTGAATCCACGCCAATCGCATACACCGCGATTTCATCCGTGAGCAACACCTTCAACACCTGTGCATAGCTGGCGCGGCTACCCAACTCCTGGCCATCGCTGATAACGAAAATGATCTTGCGATTCTGGCGCGGACGGTGGGCAAGGTTCTGGGCCGCCGCGAGGATCGCATCGTTCAGCACATGTGACTCCCGTTCAGGGGTATTTACTTGCTTAGCGCCGGGCATGGGTTTGCCATTGGTCACTGGGCCGGAGCCGAAAGGTCCACCCACCAATGGTGCGCTGGGTTCTTGCCCACGCTCGTCCTTAATTCGCTGCAAAGCAATTTCCACGTGCGTCGAGTTGCCAAAATCCGACCGTTGGTTGACCGTATTGCCATAGGTAAATACTGCCACCTCGTCGAACGGGCCAAACGATCCGCCCAGGGCGGAGAAGGTCTGGTTCACCTTCTTCAGCGTCAAGTCCGACATGCCTTGGTCGATGATTAGTGCGGCCGAGAGCGGGAACGGGTCACTGGTAAAAAGCTTGATCTGCTGCTTGGTGCCGTCCTCGTAAATACTGAAATCGCTCTCCAGCAACCCATCCACTAGCTTGCCCTCGTTGTCTTTCACGGTAACCGGAACGGTGACGAAGCTAACCGTCCGCTGCAGCCGGAACAGCTCATCGCGGCCGCTCTCCCCGGTATTGGAAGCACTTCCCGGGGGCACGGTTTTGATTCCCTGAGAGCCCGGCGGGGGAGCCTGTGGGTTCGTCTGTTCCGGGGGCTGCTGTGAACCACCGCGAGTATTTGGCGGGGCTTCGGGGTTTTCATTCGAAGACGAACCCTGGTCTTCGGGAGTCCCCTGGGATGGCAGGTTGACGCTGGGCGCAGGTGCATTGTTCTGCGGCGTGGGAGCATCGGGCAATTTCTGCTCTTGCGATATCGCGTAGCTGGCAGCGAAACCCAGCACCGCCACCATTACGGCGGATTGAATGCACGAGCTCAATCGGCGATTGAACATGGATCCCTATGGTCTCCCAAATAGCCGGAACTCTGGACAGTATAACCGCACCGGGGCACCTCGGCAGGTTTGTTCACGGCGGATTGCAATACGCTGCACTACAATGGATGTATCCGACAGGAAAGAGAACCTAATGCGGGTCCACCGATTTCGCCTATCCACCACTCTCCTGTGCCTCGTCCTGGTCTTCAGTCTTAGGATGGCGGCCCAGTCGCAGAATCCGCCGTCGCAGCCGGCCGCCCAAGATCAGCAGTCCCAGGCGCCGGCCGAAGACGATAACCTGCAAACCTTTAAGGCGCAGGTCAACGTTGTCAACCTGTTCTTCAATGTGAAGGACAAACATGGCATGCTGATTCCTAACCTCACCAAGAATGACTTCGAGGTGTTGGAGGACGGGAAGCCGCAAACAATCAAATACTTCTCGGCCGAATCGAACCAGCCGTTGACCTTGGGCATCATGATTGATACCAGCGCCAGCCAGACGCGCGTTTTAGACATTGAGCAAACTTCCTGTGCCGAGTTTCTGCATTCCGTTCTTCGCGATAAGGACCTGGCTTTTGTTATCAACTTCGACGTGGATGTGGACCTTGACCAGGACTTTACCAACAACGTGCGCGATCTGACGCGCGCGCTGAACAAGGTGCAAATCAATGCCGGAATGGGTGGTGGCCCGCCGGGACTGGGCGGAGGCCCTGTCCCAACCACTCCGCGGGGCACGCTTCTGTATGACGCCATCTACCTGGGTGCCAACGAAAAGTTGAAGAATGAAGTCGGACGCAAGGCCATGATCATCTTTACCGACGGCGAAGACCAGGGCAGCCGCCTGCGTATTCAAGATGCCATCGAAGCCGCGCAGAAAGCCGACACCATCTGCTACGTGATCCTGATTGCCGACCGAGGCTTTTATGGCGGCTTCGGATACAGCGGTGACTACGACATGAAGAAGCTGGCTGAGCAAACCGGTGGCCGTGTCATTGAAGTTGGCAACAAGCAAGAGAAGTTGCGTCAAGCCTTCGAACAGATCCAGAACGAGTTGCGCAGCCAGTACAACATTGGTTACACGCCAACGAATACCAAGCTCGACGGCAGCTATCGTAAGATTCAGATTCACGGCAAGACTGGAGACTACAAGATCCAGGCTCGGCAGGGTTATTACGCGATGGCCAAGGACTGAAAGCAGGGGCTAGGGGTTAGAGGTTAGTTGGTGTCGGTTTTCAGGTCGCGTGTGTGAGACCCGATCACGTAATCGCCGGTTGAATTTGCTGGTTGCAAATCCAGCGGCGTAGGCTCGGGATAATTCGACCCAGCACGCAGTCGCAGGCGGAGCGCTAGGTTAGTGCGGAATGGATCCGAGCCCCGTCGGGACCATGAAGCAGTCTATTCACTGGCCTTGGTGGGATTTCCGTTGTCTATCGGGCCTGATTCCTCCAGCCTTTGCCGAATAAAAGTCCAGTCGGGAACGAACTGCTTTCTTTCCTCACGGGCCGCCGTTTCCTCCTTGCGTTCCTGGGAGCTGGCTCGCCGCCAGAGGAAGATCGAAATCACCAGCAGAAATACAGGCAGGTAATAACCGGGGAAGCCGACATAGGCGCTGAAGGCGGCCAGGCACATCACCAACCACGAGCCGAGATAATTCTTGTAGCGCTTCTCGGCTTTACGTTTGAGTTCCTCGATCTGGTTCCATTCCCACAACTGAGCCTTCGCCATTTCCATGGCGAGCCTCTCGGCGTCGGCTGGGCTGAGCAGGATGGGCGGAGTCAAGTACTCACCCGAAATCGACAACAACAACGAGGTTTCGTCCAGGCACAGATCGAGCCCACGAACCTCCGTGCGTATGAGGCTGCCTTTTACCGACATAGGTTCCTCGTGGGGGCTAAACATCGACATCAAGGAAATTCAACGGATTTGACGCCAGCCAAAATCAGTTTCGGCATGGAGCGGTTCCTTCGCAGCGCTGTTCCCCTTCAGTTTGCGACAGGGAGGCGCCGGAATATGCACGGTGGCGCGAATCGATTCCTCTTTCAAACAGGTTCCTCAGGGGCTGAAGCCCAAGTCATTGTTGACCCGTTGCGGCACGTCTGAACCGCAGCCCTGATACAAAAACGATTTGGGCGATGGCTTCTGTTGCTAAGCTAACTGCTAGTGTTACAGGTCCTTCTTCCCCACCACTGCGATCCCCAACTCCTTCAACTGCCTCTCGCTCACCGGAGTGGGAGCGTCCACCATCAGGTCGACTGCCTTGGCTGTCTTGGGGAAGGGAATTACCTCGCGCAGGCTTTCCGCTCCCGCCAGAATCATCACGATGCGATCGAGTCCCAGCGCAATACCGCCATGTGGCGGCGTGCCGAACTGGAGCGCCTCCAGGAAGAAGCCGAAGCGCGCCTGCTGCTCCTCCGCGGACATGCCCATCGCCTTGAATATCTTGCTCTGGATGTCCTGGCGGTGAATACGAATGGAGCCTGAACCCAACTCGGTTCCGTTCAGCACCACGTCGTACGCCAATGCACGTACCGCGCCGGGATCGCTCTCCAGCTTGTCCATGTCTTGCTCGTGCGGCGAGGTAAAGGGATGGTGCGCCGCGTTCCAGCGTTGGTCGGTCTCGTCCCATTCGAACATCGGAAAATCGGTGACCCAGAGCAGGCGAAAGTCGCCGTGCTTGAACGCGCCATGACGCTCGGCATACTTTTGCCCCAGGGCAAGGCGAAGTTGGCCCGCCGCAGAATATATTCCGTACGCCTGTTGCCGTGACTTCACGGGACGGGCTGCCTCAGTGCGCTTTGCGCCAGCGACGATGACGACCAAATCCTCGGCATTTGGCTTCGCAAGCTCGCGAATCTTCGCTACAGCATCGGGGAAGGATTTCTCGAGCCGCTTAATGTCCTCGAAAATTTTCGCGTCTTTGCGATCGCCAAACATCGTCTTGATGCTCGTCGCGCTCTTTGCGCGAAAGCTCGCCAACTTTTGGGATGATGATCGCAACCACTGGAAGCTCCGCATCAACGTGCAGCGTTTCCAGGTTCTCCGCTGCGAAGGCCTCCCGTACGTCGGCCATCGCCGGCAACCGCAGGTCGGGCTTGTCGATACCGTACAGGCGGATAGCTTGGTCATAACTCATCTGCGGGAACGGCGTCTGCAATGTTGCGCCGATGGTTGCGAACGCCGCCTTCAAGAAGCCCTCGACGGTGCGGAAGACCATCTCCGGACGGGCGAAGCTGATCTCCAGATCGATCTGTGTGAACTCCGGCTGGCGGTCGGCACGCAGGTCTTCGTCGCGGAAGCAGCGCACGATCTGGAAATACTTGTCGAAGCCCGAGATCATGAGGATCTGCTTGAAGAGTTGCGGCGATTGCGGCAACGCGTAGAATTCGCCCGGATACACGCGGCTGGGCACCAGGTAATCGCGCGCACCTTCAGGCGTGGAGCGGGTCATGAAGGGCGTCTCAATCTCGTAAAAGCCCTGTGCGTTGAGGTGGTCGCGGATGGCGATGGCAACCTGGTGGCGCAATTCGATGTTGCGATGCAGGTCGGGCCGGCGCAGGTCAATGTAGCGATATTTGAGGCGCACCTCTTCGTTGGCCAGCACAGTATCGGCCGGTGTGAATGGCAGTGCTTTGCAATCGTTCAGGACGCGCAGCTCGTCGGCAATCACTTCGATCTCGCCCGTCGGAATGTTTTTGTTGACGGTATTGGGCTCGCGAAGCTTGGCATGGCCGATTACGGCAACCACAAATTCGGAGCGAACCGCGGTTGCGCGGTCGTGGACTTCGGCGCCGGCATCGGCAGTGATCACAACCTGTGTGATCCCACTGCGGTCGCGCAGGTCGAGGAAGATGAGATTGCCTAGATCGCGCCGCTTGTTCACCCATCCCATGAGCACAACTTTGGAGCCGGCATCAGAGGCGCGCAAGTCGCCACACATATGAGTTCGTTTCAAATCACCTAAGAAGTCGAGCATGAATTCAGATTACCTCAAGGCAGGAGGATTTGGATGTGATGACTACCGCCGCTGCAAATACGCCGCCAAATCTGCGCGCGCAACCTGCACCTGTTCCCCGCTGGCGAGCTCTTTCACTGCGAAACTGTTCCGCCGCCACTTCATTCTCGCCGACAATCACAATGAATCGCGCCCCGACTTTCTCGGCGCTCTCAAATGACTTTTTCAGCCGGAATGTTTCATCGCCGATGTCGGCGCTGATGCCCGCGCGGCGCAACTCGCGCGCCAGCTTGAGCGCGTGCGTGTTCGTTTCCGCGCCAAGCGGGGCAATGTACGCCTGCACCTTCTCTACGGGCTTTTCGCCTTGTGATTGCAACGCGAGAATCAGCCGGTCTTCTCCGATGGCGAAGCCGATGCCCGGCGCCTTTGGCCCTTCCAGCGATTCCGATAGGCCATCGTAGCGGCCGCCGCCCAGCACCGCGCTTTGCGCGCCCAGCCCGCCGTGCGTGAACTCGAACGTCGTGCGCGTGTAGTAGTCGAGCCCGCGCACCATGCGCTCATTGATCGTGTACGGAATGCCAACGGCATCCAGCATCGCTCGCACTGCCACGAAATGTTCGCGGCAGGGCTCGTCAAGATACTCGCTGATCTTAGGCAGCTTCTCGATGATCGGCTGGTCCTCCGGAACCTTGCAGTCAAGCACGCGGAGTGGATTCGTCTCCGCCCGGCGCTGGCAGTCGGCGTCCATCAGATGCACCACAGGCCTCAAGGCTTCGCGCAGCGCCTGGTTGTAGCGCGCGCGGTCCTCGGCACAGCCCACGGAATTCAGTTGCAGCTGCCAATCGTGCAAGCCGACTTCATCCAGCAGTGTGGCCAGCATCTCCAGCACTTCCGCATCGCGTAAGGGCGACTCGCTGCCCGCACTTGGCGGCCCGATGATCTCTGCCCCAATCTGGTAGAACTGGCGATAGCGTCCTTTCTGCGGACGCTCGCGGCGAAACTGGGGTCCAATGTAGTACAGCTTCTGCAGTGCCCCTTTCTTGTCAAGACCATGCTCGATGTAGGCGCGCACCACGCCGGCTGTGTTCTCGGGACGCAAGGTAAGCGATTGCGCCCTTTCACTTTGCGCACGGGCCTTGTCCTCCCAGGTGAACATCTCCTTGGAGACGATGTCAGTCTCTTCGCCCACGCTGCGCGAGAAGAGCTGGGTGTCCTCGAAGATTGGGGTGCGAATCTCGTGGAAGTTGTAGCGGGTGAAGACGTCGCGCACCTTCGCGTCCACCCGGTTCCACAGGTCAGTGTCGGGCGGGAGAAGGTCGCGAGTTCCACGGACGGCTTTGATCATGAGAATCGGTTGTCAGGGGCTAGGGGTTAGTTGTTAGTTGTTTGGAACCAGCGTGCCAGGGGAGCTAGCCACTAGCCCCTAACCACTATTGTTTTCTTTCCGCTAGGTAAGTTTCCTTGTAGCCGAGATAATTCCGCGCGTAACGCAGGATCGTCTCCTGGTCGGCGTCGCCCAATTGCTTGCGCACTTTCCCGGGAACACCCATCACCAGCGAGCCGGGTTCAATTACCGTGCCTTCGGGAATCAGCGTGCCTGCTGCGACAATCGATCCCGCACCAATGCGCGCTCCGTTCAGAATGACGACACCCATCCCAATGAGGCAGCGGTCCTCGACGACACAGCCATGCAGCGTGACCGAATGTCCCGACCGTTACCCAGTCGCCAACAATTACCGGCCACTGGTTCAGCATACCGTGGAGCACGCTGCAATCCTGAATATTGCTATTGGCGCCGACCCGGATGAAGTGCACGTCGCCGCGAAGCACGGCATTCATCCACACGCTGGCGTTCTCACCGAGCGTCACATCACCAATTAACTGGGCCGATTCGTCAACGTAGCAGGACGCCGGGAATGTTGGGCTAGTTCCTTTGTAGGAGCGAATCATAGCTAAGTCCACACCGCCTTGTTTCTGACTGACTTAGCTAGACAGTCAGAAAGCCACGTATCAAGGGCTGCTCCGCACGAACATCACTATCCGATAAGTCTTTGAAAATACCACGCTGGCACTCTGAAGCGAAACGGAGACAGCCGCGTCTGATAGGCAGTTCCGGCGATGAGCAAACTGTATTAAGGGTTTGTCGAGGAACCTCGCGCAGGGCATCAAGGGGTGGCGCCCCACGAGTCGTCGTCACAAGTAGCACAACTTTCAGCAGCAAAAACCAGCAAATAGGCTTGATAAGCCTAACATTTTCAATGGCATGTGGCAATCTACGACGTTTTCGGCATAGGCAAAAAGACGAGGGTGGGGTACAAACACTGGTAGCGCCACTTCCAGGTCTAATACCGTCATAGTTACCCCGGTTGGGTTCGATGCTTAGTCAAAGTGCGGTGAGCAATTCGCAATCGCCTGAAACGAAAATACCACGATCGGAGAGCTGGATGAACGCGGCACGCCAGAAAACGGTGCTCTGTGTTGATGACGAGACCATTGGGTTACGAGTGCGAAAGATCATGCTCGAAAGCCACGGCTTTCAAGTGCTCACCGCGACCAATGGACAACAGGGGATAGCTCTGTTCGAGCAGCATGATGTTGACCTGGTAGTGCTCGACTTCTACATGCCTGAGCTCAATGGAGGACAGGTGGCAGCCGAAATGCGTCGCCGCCGGCCCACCATCCCGATCATCTTTCTGTCCGCATACTTCTCCTTGCCCGCCGACGCGCTAGAGATGGCCGACGCGTTTATTACGAAGGGCGAACCACCTGAAGTGCTCATCGAGAAAATTGAGCAACTCATGTGAAGTCGAGGTTGCGGGGTTCTGGTGAATTTTTTAGGCTGCAAGGCTTGACTACCTAAGGCAACCCGCGCGCACTCTGGCGTCCCTCTTCTATTCTTGCCCCAGTTGCCGCGTTGACCCGCCTCGTGCGAGAGTGGGCGGTGGCCCGCTTCACCTTCTTCGTCGGCAAGGGCGGCGTTGGCAAGACGACCGTATCGTCTGCGTACGCTCTGCATGAAGCTGCGAAACGGCCAAGCCGGCGCATCCTCCTCATCTCCACCGATCCGGCTCACTCGCTCGGCGACATTCTGCAAATCAAACTTAGCAACGTCGCGAAGCGCCTGGACGTTGCCGGTACCCTGTGGCTCCGGCAGCTGGACGCGGACAAACAGATCGATGCATTTCTGAAAGTGGAGCGCGGAGAAGTACTCGCTCTGCTGAATCGCGGTAGCTTGTTCACGGGCGACGAGTTGGCGTCGCTGCTCGATACGAGCTTGCCAGGCATGGCCGAAGTGGCGGCGCTGCTGGCGGTCGATGAACTACTGGACAGTAAGTTCGATGAGATCGTCGTGGACACGGCGCCGATGGGGCATGCCATCCGGCTCTTCCAAATGCCCCAACACTTTGCCCGATTCCTTGACGTGTTGGAGGCGGCAGCCTCGCGTGACGTGGTGCTGGCACGGCATTTTGGCGGACGCGTGCAGCGTGAACCGGCGGTGGAGAGATGGTCGCGGATGGTGGAGCGCGTGGAGGGGGTACTTTCTGTCGAATGGTCAAAGCTGGTGTTAGTCACCACGCCAGAGCCGTTTTCGCTGAACGAGGCGGCGCGTTCGGTGGCCTCGTTTCAGGATGCGAGACCGCGGAACCGATTTACGGCGGTAGTTCTCAATCGCGTGGTTGCGAGCGAAGCAAACTGTCTGAGGTGTCAACGAAGATGGAAGCAAGGCCGCTCCGCACGGACGTTTATCCGCAAGCACTTTGGCGATGCAGAGTTATTCTCAGGTGAAGATCCGGGCTGTCCGATCATGGGAGTGGAAGCGTTGCGGCGATTTGGAGCGCATGTATTCGACGGCAAGCGATTGACGAATTCGATCCGCGCTAAGCCAGCCAAGCCAGGTCGCTTCAAGCTTGAACCAAGTGGTTGGCCGACTCTCAAGTCGCCGTTGACGCTGACGCTGGGGAAAGGCGGCGTAGGGAAGACCACAATTTCAGCGGCTCTTGCCTATCATCACCGCAACCGCTCACCGAGCGACAGTGTGAGTATCTGTTCTATTGACCCTGCACCATCCTTGGATGACGTTTTCGCGGCAAATGTCGGAAGCACCCTGCGCCCGGTGTTGAGAGACCGCAAGCTCCGTGCGGCAGAATTCGACGCGGTCGCCGAGTTCGAACAATGGGCAGGACCACTGCGAACTCACTTGGATGAAGCCATGAGGGGCGAGCAGCGCGGGGTTCACGTCGATCTCAGCCTGGATCGCAGATTCTTGCGGGCGCTGCTCGATGTAGTGCCGCCCGGAGTGGACGAGATTTTCGCCACCTTTGGCATCCTCGATCTGCTGCATAAAAACAAGAAAGGGCGGGTAGTCATTGACATGGCGCCTACGGCGCACGCACTAGAAGTGCTGCGGACGCCTGATCGCCTGCTGGCGTGGGCCCGCGTGTTATTGAAAACCCTGGCGGCGCACCGTACACTACCCATCGCTCGCGATGCGGGCGTGGAGATCGCGAAGTTGTCGCAACAAGTGCGGGGGTTGTCGTCCATCTTGCGCGATAACAAGCGTTGCCAGATTATGACGGCTACGCTGGCGGAGCCGCTTCCGGATTACGAGACACGGAGGCTGCTGGAAGCGCTGCGCGAATTGCAGGTACCGCTTGGAGCAGTGTTCGTCAACCGTGTATTGATGGATGGCGCAGGTTGTCGGCGGTGTAGTCTGGTGAGGGAGTGGCAGGCGATGTCGCTTGCCATGTTGCGCAAGCGGTTGGGAAACGGCGAGATTTACGTGGTGGAAGAATTTGATGGCCCAATCGCAGGGGCGAAGGCTCTAGCGCGGTTCACGCGGAAGTTGTGGCGACTGGTGTGAGAGTGCGGACGAAAAGGCTTTCTAGCACCTTCGCGCCGGCGTCCGGGCGGGCTAACTGTGATGCGATTCCGCAAAGCGAATTGACATTGAAACTGAATTCATGTTGCAAACAAAATTGCGTGGCAAGCTGAATTCAGCTCGCACATTGACATAGATACGATGAGCACTCGTTTGAAAACAACGTCGAAGCCGAAGAAGGTGAAAGCTCTCGAGTCTGGTCGGGTGCTGTATCTCTACGCGATAGCACATGTGCCGAGGGGCCCACTGCCAACGATTGCCGCCGAAGGCATTGACGGTTCGGCAGCGGTCGAAGGGATGACGTGCGAAGGACATATCTGCTGGGTAAGCCGCGTGCCTCGCGACCAATTTGCCGACAACCTCGCGGAGTGCATGCAAGACCTTGAATGGCTGGCGTCGGCGGGGTTACGGCATCAGCAGGCAGTGGGCGAGATTGCCGGCAAGCTGACTTGTTTGCCGGCGCGATTCGGCACGGTTTTCCTCAACCAAGATTCAATGGCGCAGCACTTGAAGGCGCGCAAAAGCGTGTTGCGGGCAGCGTTTAAGCGGGTTGCCGCGGCTGACGAGTGGGGGGTCAAGCTTTTTGCGGTTGCGCCGGGAAAGGGTTCGGCTACCGTCACTGCCGTCAGCGGATCCGATTACCTGAAGAGGAAGGCAGCAGTTTTGCTGCCGCAACGCAATAAGACTCTTGACCGGGAGGTGCGCGCGTTCATCACCGCGTTGGATGGGCTGGCGATAGCCTCAAGTCCCGGAGGAAAAGCCAGCGCGAGCCAACCAGGACTGATCTGGCATGGCTCGTTTCTTGTCCGCAGGAAAGATCGCGCGAAGCTGGAGAGCATTCTGAGCGAATACGCCACCAAGTGGCACGATAGCCGACGCATAGATTGGAGTGGACCGTGGCCTCCGTACTCATTTGTGGGGGACAATGTCCACTGAGCCGCTTCCTGAATCATCAGCCTCGTTGCTGGTAGCGGACAACGACGGCGATATCTCGCTGCTCGAAATCCTCGACCACGTGCTTAACTCGGGCGTGGTGATCCATGGCAGTCTGGTGATCTCGTTGGCGGGTGTCGATCTCGTATATATCGGCTTGAATGTAGTTCTGACCTCGGTGGAGACAGCTTTGCGCAGCATGAACCGCGAAAGTGCTGGACTACGCAATGCGTCTTCGCCCCGGGCCTCGTGAGCGCCGCATGGCCTGCTTGCTCTATTGCGTCACCCTGCCGAAGCCGAGCGCCAATGTGGTCGGAGGAGTGTGCGAAAGTCCGGTCTTGGCACGCGAGATGCTGGGATTGCAGATCTACTGGAGCGAACTCGCCAACCCTGAAGATTGCTTGGGCATGCCCGAATCTCTGAAGAAGGCGGCGCTGCAATTTCACCAGGTGCTGCGCGACATTCTGCTGACAGCCACTCCGATTCCATTTCGCTTTCCCACGTTGTTAGAGAGCGAAGAAGGTATGGAGCAACATCTCGCTGGCGAGCAGCAACCGTATCGCGCAGCTTTGGAGCGGATCGGCGATGCCGTGCAATATGAAGTGGTGGGTAGCTGGGCCGTGGATGAGCAGACTGATTTGGCGACGCCGGTGAGCGGAAGAGAATATCTGAAGCGACGCTCGCAGGCGATGGAACGCATTGCCGCAATCGATAGCAAACTACGGGGTGTAACTGCCGACTCAGTGCGGGAGTGGCGGGCGCGGCAGGAGCGGAAGAGCCATCGCTGGTTTGCACTGGTGCCGCGCGAAAACCGCGACCGCTTCATCGCGTCGTTGAGAAGCGCCGGAACATCCGAGGGGGTACGGCTTCGCTTGAGCGGGCCATGGCCGCCATCCGAGTTCGTTGCGCCGCGAGGTGAGGATGGATAGCCCGAAGCCGGTGACGCCGAAAGATGTCGAAGAGGCCGTCGCGCAGTTGAAGCGGCAACTGCAAGGCGTAACGGAGCGCTCCCTGGAGCGCATTGACTGCTCGCCGGAGACCATTGAGCAAGGCTTGGCGAAGCTGGTGCTCGGCCTCATCGAGTTATTGCGCCGGTTATTGGAGCGGCAGGCCATCCGCCGCATGGAGGGTGGCTCGCTCACAGACCAGCAGGTGGAGGAGATGGGACTGGCGCTGATGAAACTGGAGGAGAAGATTAAAGATTTGGGCGAGCAGTTTGGTCTGAAGCCCGAAGATCTAAACCTGGATTTGGGTCCGCTGGGCAACCTTCTGGAGTGAATCCGCTTCAAGGCTGCTAATACATCTAGTTCAATTGGTTGGGGGGACTGGATTTATATCGTAATATGATATATTTTCGCGCTTGCGTATGACTATTCCCCGACATTTCCGAAAAGTGGTAGGGGCAATATGGCTGAAGAAGTTTTCGAACCAGCGGGTCAGGTTCCGGAATCAGGCGTGTATCAGGTGCTGCACTATCGCCACCGGCTTTACCACGAGGTGACTTTATTGCGAGGTAAAGCCTTTCCCAGTTGCTCCGAATGCGGCGATAACGTACGTTTCCGACTGGTGCGATCAGCCCCGCTAATTAGTGAGGACCGCAATTTCAGCGTCGCCAGAGGTCGGGGAGCGAAGTAATCGGATCATCTGGTCACCACTGCGGGGTTACCCGAAAAAGTTTCACCTAAGGCAAAGTATTGCCCAAGTACAGGCAACCCGGCTGCATCTAACTTGCAGACGGGTGTCGGTTCCGAGAGCGATGGCGAACCGCGGATCCATGAGGCATTTCTTGGGCGTTGTGCATTGACAGCGGAATCGGTGTTCGCTAGGATACTCCCCTTGTGTCGGAGTCGACCGGGGTAGGCTTCGACGATCCGTACATTCTCGTCAAAGACCAAAACATGGAACGGGTACCCACGGTTTCAGGAACTGCGAACTTGCTCGACATCCTTGACCGGGTGTTGGACAAGGGTCTGGTCATCGCTGGAGACGTGCGTATTTCGCTGGCCAATGTAGAGCTGTTGACCATCCGCATTCGTCTGCTGGTGTGTTCAGTGGACAAGGCAGAACAGATTGGATTGAACTGGTGGAAGTTCGATCCCAATCTCACGCACCCGGCGGGGCTGCCTGCCCCGCGCATGCTTCCAAGACCCGGACCAGCAACAGAGTTGCGGGTGCCTAGCGCTCCAGTCAAACGGCGAGCGGTGAAGAAGACGGCTAAGAAGAAGAAAGTTTAAGCGGCAGGAGTAAGAAGAGCAGGAGGGTTCTGGAATGGCAGTCGAACGGCTTTCCGGCGGTTCGAGTCTGATCGACGTGCTTGATCGGGTCCTGGACAAAGGCATTGTCATTGACGCCTGGGTTCGTATTTCGCTGGTCGGCATCGATCTCATTACCGTAGAGGCGCGCATCGTCGTGGCCTCCATCGATACCTATCTGAAATATGCCGATGCGGTGGGTCTTACCGGGCTGGTCTCTCGTCCCCAGTTGAGTGCGCCAGAAGAAGAGGAAATTACGACGGTGGAAACCACTCGTCGCCCGGTTCGCACACGTCGTACAGCCGCTCGCTAGGGGAGGCGATCCAGGAGTGGTTGCGATGGCTTCGCCCCAGATGCGCATGCGCTCAGAGACGCCCGAACGGACGGCGAAACGTCGTCCCGCGCTTCGCTTGCTTGGCGCCGAGCGCAGCGAGGAGATTTTCCCAGTCCTGCTGGAAGAGATCGTTGGGTTGGGCTATCCGCGCGCACTGGTCGCACGCGTTGACTTTGATAGCTGCGAAATCGTCCCAGTGGCTTCGCTCAACTGTTCCAAACTTTTTCTGCAGCGATTTCGCGGTTCGCTCTATGCCATGGAGAACACGCCAGTCCGCGTGCTGCATAGCTTTGAGCCGGAACTGGTGCATGGCGGTGGTACACGCAGCCCCGATCTTTACTACTATCCCCTGCTCTATCGCAACAAGACGGCTTGCTGGGAGGCAGAGCGCACGCGGCGGGGCGACTGCCTCGCGGTGGAGAATTACCACTCCCGGCGGCCGCTACAGTTGCAGGAGCAAGTTTGCAGCCTGTGCGAGATGCGTGCCTACGCGGCCATCGTAGTGACGGAGGTAAAACGCCCCGCAAGCACCGCCGATATCGCGGATTTAGGCGCTCTCATTGAACTGGCCAACCGCTATCTCTCGCGATTGTTCAAGGTCGAGCATTATTACAATCGCATGATGGGGATGGAAACCGTCATTGCTCAGATGCAGGCAGTGATGGAAAGCATGACCGACCCGGTCATACTTACCGACCCTCAACACCGCGTGATCACCCAGAACAAGGCTGCCGAGCGCTTCTTTAAGGTTCCCGAGGAGGTGAGTGCCGGCCGGGTGCGAGCCGTCGAGTTGAATAACCTTCTATTCTCTGCCGCGCTGTCGTCCATGGTGGTGTCGGGTACTGATTCTTCGCGTGATATGACGCTGGTGGATGCGATTGAGGGCGATGAGGTCCTGTTTGAAGCCGTGTCGGCTCCCAGCTTCGCTCCCGATGGACGCCATACCGGCATGGTGACGGTGCTACGAGACGTAACCGATTTGCGCCGCGCCGATGAGGAACTGCGCGCCAACTATGACCGCTTGCGTCAGGCTGAAGAAGTGGTGCGTCAAGACCGCGACCGCCTGAACCTGATCATCGAAAATGTCGGCGATCCCATCGTGGTGTGCGACCGCGATGCCAAGGTGGTATTGCTCGATCCGCTGGCGCAAGACCTGCTGGGCTCCGAGAAGGGAAGAAATGGGCTGCATGTGCGTAACCAGTCCAAGCTGGATGCCTACGTCACCAAGTTCACCTATTCATTTTCCGATCGCGAGAGCTCCCGCATCCGATTGACCCACCCAGGATCGCACCAGGAGGTGGAGTATGATGCGCGCTCAGGCAAGATCTACGATGAACGCGGCCTGGTCGCCTACACGGTAACGGTATTGCGCGACTTGACATCAGTGCGTCGTCTGGAGCAGTTGAGGCTGGAGCGCCGCATGCTGGAAATGGAAAAATTCGCCGCTGCGGGGCGCCTGGCCGGCACCATCGCCCATGAAGTGAACAATCCCATGGAAGCGATCAAGAACTGCATCTTCCTGCTCACTGACCAAGTAAAGCCGGAGGCGGGGCCCGTTTACGAGATCCTGAAAGCCGAAACCGAGCGTGTGGCGCGCATTGTGCGGCAGATGCTGGGTCTCTATCGCAGCGCCGAACAGGTAGGCAATGTAGATATTAATAGCGTGGTAGAGGACACGCTGCTGCTGTTCGCGCGCCAACTCGAGCGGGCCGGCGTCAGCGTGCACAAGGATCTTGGGCATATTCCTTTTGCCCTCGGATCAGCTGATCAGATTCGCCAAGTCCTCTCGAACCTGGTGGTGAATGCCAAGGACAGCATGAGCCAGGGCGGTGTGTTGCGAATCCGCACGCGGATTTACAAAGACGAAGTGAAGGAGATGATCTCCGTCCTGGTGGCGGACAGTGGAAGTGGTATCGCCGAGAACATCCTGCCCACCATGTTCGAGCCCTTTGTAACCACCAAGGGAGAGCGTGGCACAGGTCTGGGATTGTGGATTGTGAAGGGCATTATCGAGAACCATGGGGGCAAGCTGCGAGTCCGCAGCAAACTGGGAAAGGGAACCGTGTTCAACATCGCGCTGCCCGCAGTGCGGTAGGAAGTCTCGACTGACGTGATGGAAAGAAAATGTCACATCCTGGTGGTAGATGACGAGCCCCACGTGCTCACGACCTACGAGCTCATCCTTCAACAGCAGGGATACGAAGTGAGCGCAGCTCTGTCGGCAGAACAGGCGCGGAAGATGCTACTGGAGCGGAAGATTGATCTATTGCTCTGTGATCTTTCGCTGGAGAGACAGGAGAATGGATTTGATGTCGTTGAATTCGCCCGCCAGAAAGATCCCGGAATGCCGACCCTCTTGTTGACCGGCTACGCCACGCAAGAGGCGAACGATCGCGCCGATGAAAGTGGAATTCCCGTGTTGTTCAAGCCGATTGACATCAAAGAGCTGTTGCAGACGATTACTGAATTATTGAGGGACGTTCATGAGCAACGCAAGGCGACCGGCTAAGAAGCCGTCTGCTGCCAAGACGTCGAAAACCATAAAGAAGAAGGTCGAAACCAGGCAGCCAACTCAATTGCATGTGGCTCCCGTGCCCGAACTGGTTTCCAGACCCAAGCCGGGGATTCGCCTCACGCCGGAGCCGATTTCCGCGCCCGAGCTTCCGCAGGAAGGGCGATACGTGTATGGCATCATCCAGTCCCGGGAACCAGTCACGTTCGGCAAGATGGGGATTGGAGGAACGGGCCAGATGGTGTATGCGGTTACGCATGGTGACATCTCCGCCGTGGTCAGCCGCACCGGGGTTTTCATTTTCGACCCCACACGGGAGAACGCCCTGGCTCACGAACATGTCATCGAGACGGTGATGAAAACTCACACCATCATCCCCATGAGCTTCGGAACCGTGTTCCGCACCGAAGACGACATTCGCGAGGTGCTACGCAGTATTTACCCGTCGGTGAAGGATGTCTTGAAGCAGATGGAAGGCAAGGTGGAATTCGGGCTGAAGGTTTCGTGGGACCGCGATCATATTGTCGAAGAGCTGAGGCGCGACCACGAGGAGATCCATCGCTTCCACCAGGAGATTACGCGTAAACACCTGCAGTCGACTTATTTCGCCCGCATGCAGCTGGGCCGCATGATCGAAAAGGCGCTGACGGAGCGCTCGGGTGAGTATTTGCGGGAGATCTATGAAGGATTGCGTACGATTTGCGTGGCCTCGCGCGACAACAAGCCGATTGGCGACAAGATGATTATGAACGCGGCGTTCCTGATTGAGCGGGAACGGGAAGCCGAATTTGACGCAGCCGTCAATCGCATCGCCAAGAAGTTCGGCGATCGGCTGAACTTCAAATACACAGGCCCATGGCCGCCCTACAACTTTGTGAACATCCGGCTAAAGCTGGAGCCCAGCAGTGCGGGTTAAGGGAAACGATGCTCTTCCTTGACGATCTGCTGTTGTCGCCCATCACGGGATTCAAGTTTATCCTGCGTACCCTGGCGCGCGCGGCGGAAGAGGAATACACGGACGATGCTCCGATCAAGGAGCGTCTGTTGGAGTTGCAGACTCTGCTCGAAGAGGGCTCGATCAGCGAGGAAGAGTATGTGGAGCAAGAGCGGGAGATCCTCGCGGTGCTGCGCGAAATTCAAGACCGCAGAATGCAAATGGCAGGAGTCACTCCCGAAGATGCCGAGCGGATGGGGCGGCCGATGATGGAAATTCCGGTGCAGCTGCCCGACAAGAGCCACAAGTAGCACTCCTGCGCTCGGCCGATAAATTCTGCGCAGCAACTGCTTATCATTTATGATGAGGTTATCCCTCGATAAAGGAATATTGGTCTTTGATGAGAGTCCCGCCCGGTGCATGCCGTCGACTGGCTCCCTTGTTGCTGATCTTCTGCTCCACGATGGCGCTTGCCTGTGAAAGTCTTCCAGCCGGGCAGACTCTTTGGATTCGTCTGAGCTCTCCGATTTCCTCCTACGACGCGAAAGCGGGTGACACCGTACACGCTGTTCTGATCGAAGCCGTGACATGCGGCAGCGGCGAGATATTCCCGTTGGGCACCGGGATCGATGGAAGGGTTGTCTCGGTTCGCAAAGTGGGCTGGGGCATCCGCCATGAGACTGCTGGCTTGCAGCTCCAATTCGATCGCGTGATTCCCAGCGAAGGCTCGCCAGTCAAAATGTCTGCCGCAGTGGTGGAAGTGGAAAATGCCCGCGAGCAGGTGTCCAAAGGTGTTATCCAGGGAGTTCTGAGCAGCGACTCGCCCCAGGGGCGAATTAACAGCCGCCTCAGGCACCTGCCAACCTGGAATCCTTATTCAGATGTGGGGCTGATCGTATTCAAGGCGGCCTTTCCCATCTTTCCCGAGCCGGAAATCTATTTCCCGGCCGGCACCGACCTCCGCATCAAGCTGACAGAACCAATTACTGGCTTGGCGGCGGAGCCGGAGTCATTGCCAGACCCCTCAATGGAAGCTGCGGTTGACCAGCGGGACGACTCTGGGTTTGAGAGTTTGGCTCAGTCGCTGCCGCAGCATTCAACCACGGTAAAGCTGGTGGATGCGGATGTGGTGAACCTGGTCTTCGTGGGATCGCGCCAGGAGGTGGAGTCGGCGTTCCAGCAAGCTGGCTGGAGCCCCAGCGACGCCTTCAACAGCAAGTCATTTTTCCGCGACTTTTATGCGTTTTTGAATAACAGTGGCTACGCGCAAGCGCCCATGCGGCCCTTTCTGCTGGACGGCAAGCCTGCCGACATGAACTGGCAGAAGAGCCTGAACAGTTATGCGCGTCGCGACCATTTGCGCATGTGGCAATGGTCCAGCCCGGAGGATTCTGAGACCGTGTGGGTGAGTTCGTCCACCCATGACACGGGAGCGACGCTTTCGCTGGAGCATCGCCAGTTCGTGCACCACATTACGTCCGACATTGACGAAGAACGCAGCAAGGTGATCCGTGATCTCAATGTGGCGGGCTGTGTGAAGGCGGTCCATTTGGTTCCGCGGCCCAGGATGGCGACTATCAGCCAGAATTCGACGGGCGATCTGGTCACCACCGACGGAGCAGTGGCCGTCGTAGAGCTCAAGGAATGCAAGCCGATGGTACCGGGACTGGCGTCGAAAACTACGTCAGCGCGATTCCGTCCGGGCAACCACGTATTTCGCTACTTTCGGCGGCAGATATTGACCTTCCGCAGCGATATCTGGCGTGCCAACATTATCTATGGCGCATATGACCTGACGCGCATGAGCATCGTCGCCTGGCGACACCACTCTGCCTTGACCACGAATCGCGAGGCGAACGCCTACCTGCTGCGAGCCCAATAGGTGGAGTGCGCCGCACGACGATCAGACTGCGGACCAGTGAGACTCGTAATGACAATCCCTGGGCGGACGGCCCGTTTACTCGCGAACTTAGCTCTGCGGCGATCACGTTTGGCTTTCTACTTCCGGCACGCGTAGGATGGGTATTCACTTCAGCCGCACAACCATGAAATCAGTTCTCGCCGGATTTCTTTTTCTCGCCTTGCTGACGGTAGTTTTCGCGGCGGCGCAGCAGACGCCAGCGCGCCCATCCACGCAAACGGCGTCACCCCAGCAAGGCTCGCCAGTTCCTCCAACGCAGGCTCTTCCCGAGCAATTGACGCCAGTGATTCCAATGCAGCCAACCCCCGCACAGCCGGGACCACAGCAGCCTACGACGCCGATTCCGTCTCAGGCTGGGTCGGGGCAGTCTTCAACAGCTCCGGACTATTCGCAGGAAGCCTACGTCACCGAGCACTATCACCAGGCAATACGCTTCGAGAACGACGGGACCGGGCGGGACCAACTCGATGCGCAAATCAGAATCGTCAGCGAGAGCGGCGTGCAGGCGCTGGGCCAGCTCAAAGTTGGCTACAGTGCACTCAGCGACAAGCTGGAAATCGTCTATGTGCGAGTGCGCAAGCCCGACGGAAGCGTTATTACCGCGCAGGAGTCGGCCATTCAGGACCTCACCCCCTTGGTCGATGCGCCGATGTACACCGACTATCACGAGAAACACATCAGCGTCCCGTCGCTGCGCCCGGGAGACGTGTTGGAGTACGAGTTCGTCCGCACCATTACGAATCCGGTGACCCCGGGACAGTTCTGGACTAGCGTTAACTTTTCCGATAAGGGCATCATCCTCGACCAGCAGCTGGAGATCAATGTTCCTAAGGGGCGGCAGATCAAGCTAAAAAGCAAACCGGGATATGAGCCCAAGATCAGTGACGAGGGTGAGCGCCGCATCTATCGCTGGACCTACAGTCACTTGAAGGATGAGGACGAGGGCCCGTACGCAGAAGAAAAAGAAGAGCCAGCACAAATCGCGAGACGAAATTCCCACGGTGCAGTTGACCACGTTTCAAAGTTGGGAGCAGCTGGGGGCGTGGTATGCATCGTTGGAACGCGACCGGCGAGAGCCGAACGATGCGATCAAAGCGAAGGCCGAGGAGTTAGTGCAGGGGAAAACGGATGACATGGCGAAGGTGAAAGCCCTGTACGAATACGTGTCGCGCAACATTCGCTATGTCAGCTTGTCGTTTGGACTGGGGCGATATCAACCCCACGAGGCCAGCGAGGTGCTGAGCAATGGATATGGCGATTGCAAGGACAAGAACACGCTACTGGCAGCCTTGTTGGCGGCTGGGGGATTTCAGTCGACCTCGGTACTGATTGGGTCGCAACACGAACTCGATCCTGAGATTCCGTCTCCGTCGCAATTTGACCACGTCATCACCCGCGTTCCGGTGAACGGAAAAGAGATTTGGCTCGACAGCACCAATGGCGTCGCTCCCTTCCGCATGTTGGCTGCTAACTTGCGCAGCAAGCAAGCGCTGGCAATTCCGCCCGATGGGAAAGCCAGCCTGGTATGGACTCCCGCCGATCTGCCATTTGAGGGTTTTGATCACTCGATGGTCAAGGGTTCGATCAATGAAACCGGCACGCTGAAAGCGCATGTCTCGTTTCGCATGCGAGGTGACCAGGAGCTGTTCTTGCGTTTCATGCTGCGCCAGATTCCGGGGAACCACTGGAAAGACCTGTTTATCGGCGTTTTGCAACGGCTGGGTATGAAGGGAGTTGAGATTGACAACCTGAAGGTCAGCGATCCCAGCAATCCTGACGATCCGTTGCAGATCGATCTTGATGCCACTGCGAACAACTACTTCGATTGGTCGGCGCCGGAATCGAAACTGAGCTTGCCTTTGATGCAGATGTTTCTTCCTTCCGAGGGTGATGCGGAGGACGACGATAAGACGCATCCCAAGCCCATTAAGCTGGGCGCGATAGGGGAGTCTGTCGTCGACGTCGAAGTCACGGTTCCGGCGAAGTACGCTGTTCACCTGCCGATCGGAGTCGAGGTCAAGCGCGACTACGCTGCGTATGTCTCCAGCTACAAGTTCGAGGCCGGGCAATTGACGGCGGTGCGCACGCTGAAGCTGCTCAGCCGGGAACTGCCGGTAACGCGACGAGAAGATTATGCCTCCTTCCGGCGCGCGGTGGCAGCCGATGAGGCGCAAGAAGTCTCGCTGGACAACAAGTCGCCAGGGACGGCTGGAATCGGCGCCAACCAGAGCGCTGACGATTTGAACGAGTCCGCGCTTCAAGCGCTCAAGAACAATAACTACCAACTGGCGATCGATCTTTTCCAGCGCGTGTTGAAGTTGGAGCCGAAGCACAAAGACGCATGGAACAATCTAGGTCGCGCCTACTTGGGGCTCAATCAGACGGATGAGGCTATAAAAGCGTTCCAGAAGCAGATCGAGATCGACCCCTACGATCAGTATGCTTACAACAATATGGGGCGAGCTTACGAACGCCAGGGGAAATACGACGAGGCGATCAAGCAGTATCAGAAGCAAATTGAGGTGAACCCGCTGGACCAGTATGCACACGGGAATCTTGGCGAGGTGTATGTAAGGCAGAAGAAATTTGCGGAGGCCGTTCCAGAGCTGGAGAAAGCAGTAACGCTTCAGCCCAAGAATCCCGTCCTGCTGATTTCGCTGGGACAGTCGTATATCGCGACCAACCAGACTGACAAAGGGATGGAGCAATTTGAGAAGGCCATCAGTGTCTCGCCCAGCCCGCTTACTTGGAACAACATTGCGTATTCCCTCGCAGAGCAGAATGTTCAACTGGAACGCGCGGACAAATACGCCGATGCGGCGATCGATGCGATGCAGACGCAACTGCGCGATGTCAGGTTGGATAGCCTCCGGTTGCAGGACTTAGGCGCCGCACTCTTCCTGTACGAGATTTGGGATACCAAGGGCTGGATCGCATTCAAGCGCGGCGATCTCGACCGGGCGGAGCAGTACGTCAACGCGGCGTGGCAGGCCACTGGCAGTGGGACCATCGGCGAACACCTGGGCGAAATTTATGAGAAGCAGGGCAAGCGGGAGCAGGCGATTCGTGTTTACGTCGAGGCGCTGGCCGGCGATCCGCCAAGCGATACTGCGCGTGAGCGCTTGACGGCGCTCGGAGTCAGCAAGGGAGTCGATCACAAGATTGAGCAAGCGCACCAGGAAATGCAACGCGAGCGCACGGCGGCGCTTGGGACATCAGGTAAGGGAAGCGCCCAGTTCTACCTACTGCTGTCGCCTTCGAAGGTGGAGCAGGTTAAATTCATCAAAGGGAGCGATGGGCTAAAGAGCCTGTCCGACGTGCTGGAGAAAACCAGCGTAGGGATGAAATTTCCGCCGGCGGCGGAAGTACGCGTGGTACGGCGAGCCGTGGTGACTTGCGGGACGGCGGTGGCGGCGAGTCCATCGGCGACCAGCGCAGCCGGCGAAGGGAAAGCCACGGCGGCCGCGGTGGGAAGCCCGGAGTCGCAGGGGCCGGCAGCGCCGTGCAGTATCGAACTCCTCCCCGCTGAGTCGGTACACACCTTGGACTGAGGACTCCCCGGGCCAGATCGAGATCGATCATTTCGCGGTAAAATGTAGAACATCAGTAGCTGAGGCTTGCGATGAACGACCTCCGATACCCCATTGGCAAATTCGAGTGGATCCCGCTTAAGGATGAAAATGAAATGGCCACGCGCCGCGCGCAGCACATCGAGGTGCTGTCCAAACTGCCGGCACAGATGCGCGCCGCGGTTCGAGATTTGAGTCCTGAACAACTCGACACACCCTATCGGCCAGAAGGATGGAGCGTGCGGCAGGTGGTGCATCATGTCCCCGACAGTCACCTGAACGCGTACATTCGCTTCAAACTGGCGCTTACCGAAGACGAGCCGACCATCAAACCGTATCGCGAAGACGCGTGGGCCAGGCTGCCTGACGTGGTCACCACGCCAATCGACGTCTCCCTACAAATGCTGGCCGCACTGCATTCGCGATGGGTGGATTTGTTGGTAGCCATGAAGCCGGCAGAGTTTGCCCGTACCCTGAGGCATCCAGAGCGTGGATTGCTCTCGCTTGACGAGATGCTGGCAATGTATGCCTGGCACTCGGCACACCACCTGGCGCACATTACCACGCTGCGCGAACGCATGAAGTGGAAGCCGCGCGCAGCGGCCGTGGCGAGCGCGTCGTCGTAGGAATCAAGATGAAAACGGGTGGTGCTGAGCGTCGAGCCATCCGGCGCTCTTCGCCATTTAAGGGCTCACTCTTGTTCCCTTGAGTTCGCTGAGCCGCCTTTAAAAAAAAACTTCCTAACTCAGACAAAAGAGATGCCATGCTGGATTGGTGTTGTCACAAACCAGTCATGGGATAAACGCGCCATGCGTGGGGACGAATGTGCGAGTTTATTATGCGAAATGCAAATCCCCGCAATTGATGCGGGTTGCGCTCACGTCGCGCAAGCAATCGCGTCCAACGTGCGACTCAGAAAGTTTCGAAAGTTGTGAACTTTTTGAGCGGGTGCACCGTATACCGGTGAAGAAATTAGAGGAGGAGTGCGCAAGCGCTCCGCACTGAACAAGAAACTTAGGGGTCAAACAGAATGTTTCGCCCGCGGTTTGGCGGCCCAGGCGAGATCATCTTGAGGGAGGCTTGGAAACCGATCCCTGTTGCTGTTTAACCCCGGTGTCACATTCTATGCAACCCGGCGGGAAACGCAAGTACTTCCTGCCGGCGCGGGCCGCCAGAGCGAACTGTCAAAAAGGAGATGGCAAATGACTCGTATTCTGGCTCCCCTAACCATATTGGTCCTCGCCTTGGGCATGTCAATCAGCGCTTTTGCGGGATCAACCAAGACCGATAACATCAGCCTTTACCACGATGCGCAACTGAATGGCACAACCATTCCTGCTGGCGATTACACCGTCAAGTGCGAGACCAACGGCAGCAATGCCCAGGTCAAGTTCATCAGGAATGGAAAAGAAGTGGCAAGCGCTAGCGGACAAGTGAAAGATCTCGGCACGAAAACGCAGCACGCACAACTCGTGCTGCAAGACGGTGGCGCGGTTCCTTCCATTACCGAAGTGGATCTCGGCGGCAGCAAGACCGGGGTCACCTTCGATTCGAGTATGGCGAATGCCGGCAAGTAGTAGTCCGTTGCATTGCGGCCAAAGGCGCTCTGAAAAAGGGCGCCTTTATTTGTGACGGTCACGATTAGGGGCTACGATTTTGCAATTCTAGGCCGATACGGTTGCCATACGCGCCGGCTCTTCGTGGAAGCGTACCGACACCAGTTTCGACACTCCCGGCTCCTGCATGGTGACGCCGTAGAGAACGGGCGCCATGCCCATGGTTCGCTTGCTGTGGGTGATGATGATGAACTGGGTCTGCACGCTCATCTCGCGAATCAGTTCGGTGAAGCGGCCGATATTGGCTTCGTCGAGCGGCGCGTCCACTTCATCGAGAATGCAGAACGGGCTAGGCTGATACTGGAAGATGCCGACCAGCAGCGCCAACGCCGTGAGCGCCTTCTCGCCGCCGGAGAGCAGCAACACATTTTGCAGCTTCTTGCCCGGAGGCGATGCGACCACATCGATACCGCTTTCCACCGAGTTCTCGATGTCGGTCAGGCGCATGAAACCCTGGCCTCCGCCGAAGAGCTTGCTAAAGGTGCGGGAGAAGTTTTCGTTGATGATGTTGAAGGCTTCTTCAAACTTCTGCCGCGAGACCGCATCAATTTCTTTGATCGTGTTCTGCGTGTTCTCGATGGACTGCAACAAATCCAGCCGCTGAGTTTCCAGGAACTCGTGACGCTGAGCGATTTCCTTGTACTCCTCCAGTGCCATCATGTTCACCGGGCCCATGTTGTCGAGCCGGGTGCGCATTTCGCGATAGCCTTCTTCTTCGCCGGCAAGCTCGTCGGCGGCAAGGCGGGGCAGGGAATCGTCGGCCATCAGCTCCTGCGGTTGCTGGCTGAGTTCCTGCACGCAGGTCTCGGACATGTGCTGCACATCGGATTGCACACGCGCCTGCGCGGCCGAGAGGTCGCCGCGACGATCACGCGCAGCGTCGAGCGCCTCGCGGGCGGTCCTGAGGGCCTCTTCCAATTCCACGATGCGCACGCGAACGGTCTGCAACTCGGCTTGCAGTTCGCAATCGCGGGTGTGCGCCAGTTCGCGGTCGGCGATCCAACCGACTACCTGTTCCGCGAGGCGAACGTTCTCGGCTTCGCGTTGCTGTTTCTCAGCTGCGGCGGATTCAAGTTGCGACTGCAGCTTCGCCAGCTGAGCCGAAACCTCCGACACCATGCCTTCGAGGCGCTGTACCGTAGTGACCGCTCCGCGGCGCCGTTCTTCCAAGGTCGCAACCTGGGCGCGAACCTCGCTGGCCAGTTGGGCCGCTACGTCGCGGCGTAACCGCAAGCCTTCGAGGCTGCTCTGCGCGGTCTGCATCTCCAGCTCAAGTTGGCGCCGCTGTTCTTCCTGCGCCGACAACTCGCTGCTCTGTTCCGCGATGAACTCCTGCTGCTGGTTGCGCTCCTCGCCGACGCGCGCCAGTTCGCGCTCATAGGTGGAAAGCCGCTCGCGCACCCGGACCATCTCGGCTTCGAGCTGGCGAAGCGTGTGGCCGGAGGTCATGGCCTGGCGCTCGCCTTCGCGCTTCTCCTCTTCTAGCCGGTGCAGCAGCCCGGTGAGTTCGAAGATCTCGCGTCCGAGTGCCGCCACGCGCAACTCTTCGTCGGCCATGGCGCGTTCCATCTCGCCCATCTGCTGCAACACCTCGCGCAGCTCGCGCTTCATGGAAAGAGGCCCCTGGCTGCGCTGTTTGCCCCCGGTGACGGTCACGTTGTGGAAGCATTCTCCCGACTGCGAGAGAAAAAAGGCATCAGGATTCTCCAATGCCAGATCACGGCCCGCGCCGGCATCGGGCACGATGTAGCCGTTGCCGAGCTTCGGAAGTATCACCTCCAGCGATTTGCCGAAGCCGTTGAGCACGCGAATGCAGTGCTTGAGCGGTACCACGCTTTCGCCGTGCGCCACCTGATGCGTGGATTCGTCGAATAGGAACGAGAACTTCGCCTGCGAATCTTCCGGGTGCACTAGGAACGTGGCCCGGCCATCCACGTCGCTGCGGAGCAAACGCAGACCTTCGTCGGCTGCGTCCCACGACTTCACCACGATGTAGTTCAATTCGTCGCGCAGAAAGTCGTCGACCACGTGCTCGTACCGGTCTTCAACTTCGAGGAAGTCAGCTAGCACCCCGACCGGGGCGAGACCTTCCTTCATCGCACCCGAGGTGAAGAGCTTTCGCACCGATTCCGTGGTGTAACCATGTTCCGTGATGACGGCTTCCAGCGAGCTGCGCTTGCCCATCGCGCTGGCGTACTCGCCCCGCAGCGAATCCAGATGGCGCTTGCCGGCAGTTTCCGCAGTGCGCTTCTCGTCAAGATTCAGGCGGGTGTCGTCGATCTGTGCCGTCAGTGCGACTACGCGCTGCGAGGCAGATTCGAACTCCAAGCCGAGCTGGCCTTGCTGACCGCCGAAGGTTTCCAGTTGCAGAACGGCCGCGGCAGTCTCGTCTTGCAGCCGCTGCGCTTCGCGATCGAGCGCGGCAATCCGTTCTTCGGCTTGCATGATGCGGTTGCGCACCGCTGAGGTCGCCGAGACGGCTTGCAGAATCGCATCGCGACGCTGCTCCCGCCGGCGCTCGACTTCCAACAACGAGGCCGCTGCGTCCGACGCCTCTTGCTGGCGGGCTTGCGACTCCTGTTGGGCGAGCGTAACAGCTACGTTGGCGGACTCGAGGGTGGCGCGATTGCTCTCCAGTTCCTGTTGCAGACGGATGAGCTGCGCGTCTGTGGTAGCGGCCTCCGCCTGCGCTGCCGCGGCGCGCGCGTCAAGTTCGAAGCAGCGTTCCTCGTTAGTACGCTGACGCGCGGCGGCGCGGTCGATCTCGAGTGAAAGGGTGTTGAGCTGATCGCGATTCTCCTGCGACTCGCGCTCAATGGCGTAGCCACGCTGCGTGCGCTCGCCGTGCTCGCCTTCCATCTGCTGCACCGCCTCGCCCTGCGCGTGCATGGTCTCGCCGATTTCCGCCAGTTGCTGCTCCAGCAAAGAAGCCTCGGCATCAAGTTGGGCGAACTTGCTGACCAGCAGCACGCGCAGCTTGGCGCGCATTTCATCGCGCAGTTTCGCGTAACGCTCGGCCTTGGAAGCTTGCCGCTTCAGCGAGTTCATCTGGCGCGTCACCTCGTCGAAGATGTCATTGATGCGGGCGAGATTTTGTTTTGCATCTTCGAGGCGGGCTTCCGCCAGCCGCTTGCGGGTCTTGAATTTCGTGATGCCCGCCGCTTCTTCAATGATGGCCCGCCGATCGGTAGGCTTGCTGCTGAGAATCTGACCGATGCGGCCCTGCTCGATGATGGCATACGACTCCGGCCCGAGACCGGTGCCCATGAAAATGTCTTGAATGTCGCGCAGCCGGCAGAGCTTGCCGTTGAGCAGATACTCGCTCTCGCCAGAACGGAACAGCCGGCGGGTGATCGTAATCTCGCCCGCCTTGAAAGTGCGCTTGAATTTGCGTCGCCGAATCTTCAGCACGACATGCGGAGCCACAGCGTCGTGAGCAGCCTCGGCGGCACTCGGCGCGTCTTCGTCATCATTTTGTCCGGGACGCACTTCCTCAGAGTAGCGCTCAACGTCGTCGGCCTTCGCGGCGCGCACTGCGGATTCATCCCAATCGTCGTCGGGAAGGTCATCTTGGATGTCGATCTCGGGCTCGGTCACGTCACCATAAATTTCAGGATCGACCAGCGTGAGCGACACCTCGGCCATCCCTGTGGGCTTGCGCTCGCGCGTCCCCGCAAAAATCACGTCTTGCATGTTGACGCCGCGCAGCAGTCGCGCTGATTGCTCGCCGAGCACCCACGAGATGGCGTCGGAAATGTTCGATTTGCCGCAGCCGTTTGGACCCACGATGGCGGCAATGCCGTCACCCTGAAAGCGAAGGTCGGTGCGATCACAAAACGACTTGAAGCCGAGGATTTGCAGCTTCTTCAGTTTGAGCAAATGCTTACTCCATTCGGACAGCGCGGGCCGCTGTCGGCTCGTACTCAAATTTTCAGGCCGGCGCGATTCGCGATTTCATCTCGGCCTGACGAAAAATGCCTAGCCAACTCTACGTTCCAGGGCTAGGAGGGGTCAAGATGTAAAACACTATATTTGGGGCTACCCCTGTGGAAACCACATCATATTGCACCACCCATGCAACAAGCGAGGTTTTTTCCTGAGGTTTAAAGTGAGGTGAAGGCCGGGAAAATCACGAGAGCTAATGTAAGTTTATTGGGCAGTTCTGCCGCATTCAAGAGCTTTTGCCGGGGGGGTGCCTTAACCGTTAGCCCGAAGGGCCCGGCCGGTACCCATCCACCTTGGCACTGATCGCACCAGGGTCGCATTGAGCAAAATCGAAATCAGCGAAGCGGCCAGCACTGCGTAATAAAATTCGTCGCCCACCAGCGCGTTCGCGTGCGCCACCTGCACCAGGATGAACGAGAACTCCCCGATCTGCGTCAGTCCGGTTCCAACCAGCGCCGCCGTCTTCAGCGGATACCCAAACACCTTCACCACGCCCGTCCAGATCGCGAACTTGCCCACCACGACGAGCGCGAGTATCGCAATCAGCAGCCCCGGCTCACGCACCACGGCGCGCGGATCAATCAGCACTCCCACCGTTACGAAGAACACTGCGACGAAAGCATCGCGCAGCGGCATCAGTTGATCAAGCGCGCGATGCGCATACTCCGACGCGCTCACTATCAGTCCCGCGGCGAACGCGCCCAACGCCAGCGACAGCCCCACCGCCTCAGTCAGCGCCGCGGTGCCCAGACAGACGGCCAGCAGCACCAGCAGAAACAGCTCTTTATTATTGGATCGCGCAATCTGCTCCAGCGCGCGCGGCACCAGGTACACCGCCAGAAATCCGATGGGCGCCAGGATGAGCGCCGCCTTGCCCAGCGCCTGCGCCACGCCCAGCACGTGATGCGGCGTCAGGCTGGCCAGCACCGGCATCAGAATGGTCAGCACCACAACCACCAGGTCTTCCACCAGGGTGATGCCAATCATGATTTTGCCGTGTTGCGATTGCAGTTGCCCGCTGTCAATCAGCAGTCGCGACAGCACCATGGTACTGGCGACCGAGACGATCATCCCCACCACCACGCCTTGCAGCGCGCCCCAGCCCAGCAGCATGCCGACGCCTTCGCCCAGCAGCGCCGACAGCACCACGCCCACCGGAGCTCCGATCAGCGACACCCACTTCACCTCGCGCAACTCTTCCAGCGAGAACTCCAGCCCGATGGAGAACATCAGGAAGACGACGCCGACCTCGGCGACAATCTGAAAGGTGTGGGCTTCGCGCACCGCCGGACCCGGCGTGAACGGGCTGAGAAAAATTCCCGCCAGCACGTAGCCGAGGATGAGCGGTTGGCGCAACCGCCACGCCAGCGCGCCTCCGAAGATGGCGGCGATGAAGATGTACGACAGCTCTTTGAAGATGACGGAGTGTTCGGTCATGCTCTCGAATCCGAGGATTGCAATCTCGGTATCCTAGCAGGGCGCTGGAAGGAAGGTTTGGAGCAATGACCGGCGGAAGGTAAGCCTTCCTTTAGCTAGAGCTGACAGCGAACGGCCCTGGTTCTACTCTGTCATCTGAGCGCAGCGAAGGACCCCTATCGCGAGCTGATATCCCACGTTCGTTCTTCTGTTCTTGAAGATGATAGTCCAGCCCGCAGGGCGAAATAACCGTAGCCCAGGACGTGAGTCCTGGGTCAGCATGTGAAGATGAGACCGAGTCACTTCAGGGACGACACATTCCGAAAATGTGGGTACATGTCGATCGTCGCTATCTGAAGCCATTCCCGCATAGTTTCCATCAGAACTAGAACTCGAAACTACCACCTAAGCGCTAACTATAAAAGAATTATTTCAATTCTGTTAAAAACTTCTTGACATACTAGAAGAAGTAGTTTCACTATGGCCTCACTTCTGGCCGAGAAATTCCGCTAGTCGGCCCACAGACGTACGACACCTCGTGACCCCTTTCGAGGCGTGGGCGATCAAGCATTAGTTTGTTTAGGAAATCAGGCAGGGAACTTCTGCATGGTATCCGCTGATCGTTTCGCGGAGCAGCAGGAGTAAAGAAGCCTTTCCCCTGGGCCCTACTGAAGTCAGCGCCGCTCTCGCCGTCCTTGGCTCTCCGCGGCGCCATGTCGCCACTCTTCTCTTTGTGAGCCAAGGCCTGGGATTTCCCAACTTGCCGATGGAGGATTCACCATGCCGCGCCAACTTCTCACGAGAAGTAATTGCAGAATTTTCGCTCTGTCCATGCTCGCCGTGAGCTTACTTGCACTCTGTGGCCTGCAGCTCGCCGCGCAGGACAACTCTTCACCCGATACAACAGTGCGCCAAGCGGTTGGCTTTGCCGTTTCGCCCCCGCTGCGCGACTTGGCCAAGTTGCCTCGCGCACCGCACTATGGCTTCCACGAGGCCCTTCCGGTGCGTCGCATTCCCAAGCCTGACCTCGGCGTCGCGTGGATCCGGTCGAGCAGAACACTCGTTCTGGCTCCCGCTTCCAACTACACCATCGGCCTGAATTTCCTTGGCGTGGGCAACGGCTTCCCCGGCTACACCGTCCCCGATGCTCCTCCTGATACCAACATGGCGGTCGGGAGACACTCAGATCGTCCAGTGGGTCAACGTTTCGTTCGCGGTCTTTAACAAATTCAGCGGCGCCGTTGAAGTCGGGCCCGATCGACGGAAACCTGCTCTTTTCAGCCCTGGGTGGCCCTTGCGCAACTAACAAGATGGCGACATCATCGCCCAGTGGGACAATGCGGCCCATCAATGGCTGCTGGCCCAGAACGTGTTTAGTGGCCCTCCGTACTATGCCTGCGTGGCCGTCTCCATGACCGCTGATGCCACGGGCGCCTACTATCGTTTACCAGTTCCCGTTGGGCAACGGCTTCCCCGACTATCCGAAGTGGGGACGCTGGACCACTACCTGGGCCCAAACCATGAACAATTCGGCCCTGGCGGCAGCGGCTTAGTAGGTGCCGAAGTTTGCCTGTATGAGAGGGCGAGGCTGCTCGCTGGCACTCCCTTCCCCAGACAAGTTGCCACCAGTATTCGCTCCGCCGACGACAGCTTGTTACCTGCTGACATTGATTCCCCAACCAATCCGCCCGCCAACGAATGCCAGTTCTTTATCGGCAGCGTCGCTGACGCAACTCCCACTCAACTGTCTCTGTATTCGGCTTGCATTGACTGGTTGCACCCCAGCGGAGCGACCATCACCGGCAACCACACTCTCAGCTCGTCACCGTGCCAACCTACACCGGCACTTGCGGCGGTAGCGGAGGCGATTGCGTTCCGCAAAAAGGATCACCGAGAAGCTGGACTCCCTTGGCGATCGCCTGATGTATCGCTTCGCCTATTACAACGATGCCGCACGGATGGGCAAGCAGCACTGGTACGTGAACCACGACGTTGTAGCCTCCGGCGGCCAGAGCGGCGTGCGCTGGTACGAGTTCCGGGCCCCGAAAATAGCGATCCTGCCCGGCCTGGCATTCACGCTATTCCAGGCGGGCACCTACGCTCCGGACACGAATTGGCGTTGGATGGGCTCCATCGCCGCCGACATGAACAACGACATTCTGGCAGGTTACAGCGAGTCGAGCTCCACCATGTACCCCTCGATAGCTGTTGCCGGACGCCTGCCCGCCCCGCTGACCCGCTGAACACGCTGGAACCCGAGCTTTCGGTCGTTGCCGGTACCGGCTCGCAACCCGACACCGCCAACCGCTGGGGCGATTACAGCGCCATGCGGATCGATCCGGTTGACGGCTGCACCTTCTGGTACACCACCGAGTACTACATGGTTACCCAGACCTTCGACTGGAGCACCCAGATCGCGAACATCAAGTTTGCGGGCTGTCACAATCCTGCCGCCGATGGTTACATCGAGCTATGCAAGCAGACGGACCCTGATTTCCCGGTCACCGGGACATTCAATTTCACCTTGACCGCTCCATTTTTCAGCGGCGGCCCTTATGCGGTTCCGGTTGGCTCGTGCTCGCCACCAATCGAGGTTCCTTCCGGTGTCGTGACTATTAATGAAGCTCCGCAGATCGGTGTCGGGGTCGAAAATGTCACCGCATACTCGGATGGCCCATTCGGACAGATTAATGAACTGGACTCGTGGACATTTCCCAGCACAAACCGCCACGGTGACGGTCATGCCGGGCGGCGTTAGTCTTGAAACCGTTGCAACCTATACGAATTACGCAGCTCCTCCGGGTAGCGTTGAAGATTTGCAAGATTGCGGGTACCCTAGCTTGAGTCGGCATGCCCTTTACCTTCACGGCAACGGATGGAACAACCCAGCATATGGATACCGTAAATGCGGGTCCGGCGCCTGGCGGCAACTGCGTCATAGATGGCACGTGGCCGGTTAACGACCCTGTGACCGTCACGGAAAATGTCCCGCCGGGGAGTTTCGTGTCGAACATCACGGTTGAGCCGCCAGATCGGGGAGGCCCGCCAAACCTTCAGTGGCGGGTAAGTGGTTGTTACCATCGGCAGCGGCTTCACCGAAGTGGACTTTACCGACGCTGTCGGGGTGGTCATCGGCTCGTGCAGTCCTTCGAGTTCGATGTCCGTGCTGCAGGTCAATGGGTCGAACGTCCTGGCGTTTGTCCCGCTCTCAAATTGGATAAGAATTCCGACCTACCTTAACGGAGTTCAGGTTGCAAATGTGGAAGGCAATTACCTCACGACGCCGGGGGGGTACTATTCCGTCCCGAACATTCCGGAAGATATCAATTCCTGTGCTTCGGACCCAATTTTGGGCCAGACAGTCTGTACAGCTAACCAGTATAGCAACAATGTGTATGTGATTAAGAACACCGGTGCCGGCGGTCTTCCGCAAGTGACCAGCGTGGTGCCGACAGCCGGTTCTGGGCGTATCAGCTTCACTGGGGGTTGCTGCACCACCTGCGGGGTTGCAATGGATGCAAAAAAACACAAGGCATGGATCGGGCTCAGTCTCAATGGCCCTGGTGGAACTGATAATTGTGACACCACAAGAACCCCAACCGGCACGCCTGGGTTCCAGGTTCTAGATCTTGCCAGCGATGTGATGGAGAACCCAGCTATCCCTTCAGATGCACACCAAATCTCGGAAGACTGGTTAGTCGACCCGACCAGTATCCCGCCCCGGTTGTTGTCGCCTAGTGAGGGTAAATATTGTAATCCTGCTCTGGCTTCTGGCTGCCATCCCAACTACGAGATCGGCAACATTACCTACCCAACGGGCGGTGGGCCCGCCACAGTACAGTTCTACGAGAACAGACTCGATCAACTCAGCGGATATCCTGGTGGAGATGGACCTGATTCCGCAGCTGAGGACTGTAGCGCCGAGATCGCGTTAGCTTCTATTGAATTCGAAACAAGAACGCTATCCACGCCTTTCATCGCCGACCTCACACAGGCCATCTTTGCCGGCAACACGTGGTCTGATCCCGGCTCCCAGTTTTATCCTATGTCGGGGTCGTATCTGTCTGCTAGCAGCCGTCTAGCCGCAGGTCCTATTGCGATAGCACAGGGGGGATCGCATGAAGGCGTCATGGGGCAGGAGGGGAGCGGCCTCTCGGGAGATCCTGTAGCCAACACGATCACTGCTTTTAAACTTAACTTTCCGTACGTCGCTGGTACGCCGTTCTTTGACTGGGTGACGTGCAACCTCGGTAGCATCCCCAACGATTCTTCCCCCTTCTGGCAGGGCGCTGATCCACACACAGTTACGGCCTATCAAAGTCCGAACGGCGCTAGGCACTCCTTTGCGGTGCTGGCGAACAAAGCACCCGCCAATCATCTCGCGGTAGTTGACTTGGACTTGATGCTGAGTACGACCGTGACGCGGTGGGCTCAGGTTGCTTACAGCCATGTGTGCAATGTGGGCGTACCGCCTGGATCGCCCCCCGGCACAGTGGGTACTCTTCCGGGTCCTGGTAGTCCAACCGTGGTTGTTACCTTCCCTCAAGTGAGGTAATTCCACAACTTGGGCGGGAGTGGCCCAGCAGGGTGCCCCACACATTCGCGGGTTTCGAATGTGTGGGATACCACGAAACAACTGGAAGCGACCTCGCCGAGACTGGCCGTTATGACAAATTCATTCCCACTCATTCCAACATCAGGAATGAGTGGGGCACCCCGCCGCTGGCTACTGACTACTGGCTACTGACTACTGGCTACTGACTACTGACTACTGGCTACTGGCTACTGGCTACTGGCTACTGGCTACTGGCTACTGGCTACTGACTACTGGCTACTGGCTACTGACTACTGACTACCGACTACCGACTACTGACTACCGACTACTGACTACCGGCTACTGACTACTGACTACTGACTACTGACTACTGGCTACCGGCTACTGACTACTGACTACTGACTACTGACTATTGTTCCCTGCCTCAGGACCGTACCTGCGCCAGAATCGAATGCACCACGTTGAGGGTGTGCGGCGCGGCGAAGATTTCCTTTAGTTTGTCCTTGAAGTCGCTCTCGTTGCTAAGCGAGATCGTGTTGTTCAGGTACTTCATCACCAATGGATAGAAGTTGACGCTGTGCTGGAGAGTAAACAATTCAAATTTATAGCTCAGCGTCGGGGCGACGATATAGAAGTAATGAACAAATGTGTTGCCGGTAGTCTGGGTTACAACTTCGCCTTTGACCAACTGCCTGGTCTTCTCTCCCAATAACGCGGCTTGTTCCTTCAGGATGGTGACCGGCGTGGTCAGTTTAGAGTCGGCAATATTCTCCGGCCAAAAATTGTCAGGCATAAGAAACTCCAAAAAACAGTTGTCAGTTGTCGGTTGCCAGTCAAAAGCACTCTGTGACCAGGCATTCGGACTGCGATAGGGGTCCTTCGATGCTCGTCGCTACGCTCCTCGCTCAGGATGACAGATGACTCGTCGCTACGCTCCTCGCTCAGGATGACAGATGACTCGTCGCCAGGCTCCTCGCTCAGGATGACACGGCAAGTCCTAAGCACATCGGAAATTCAGTTCCAGCATCACCGGCAGATGGTCCGACGCCATCTCTTTGTCGGGCTGCCCATCGTCCTGCAACAGCGAATCTTTACCGATCGAAGTTGGTATGCTCACGCCCTGAGGTGCCAAGCCCTTCAGCAGATCGGGACGGATCAGCACCTGGTCAAACAGGTTCCAGTAATAGCAAAGGTGCTCGCTGCCTTCAAAGTAATGGGTTCCGCAGGCGTCGCCATTGTCGCCGAGGTAGTTCCACATCGGATTGTAGAAGAATTTATACTTCTGCCGCTGCACGGTGCGGTTGTTGCGGGCCGCGATACGCCGGCTCATGACGGCATGCAGGCCTCCGGCTATGACCATGCCCGCTTCGAAAGGATGCATGTTGAGATCGCCCAGCAGAATTGTGCGCTGATGACCTTCGCGGGTCTCGACCTCGTCGATCGCTTGCGCCAGGTGTACCGATTCCACCAGTTGGCTGGATTCGGAGAAGCTCAACTTCGCGGGAAGATGGGCGGCGGCGACCAGGATGCTTTCATGATCAGGCAGCGTGAGCCGTCGAATCGAGATGCGATGGCTCTCAAACAGCGGTGGGAAGAAACTCGAGTCGAAGCGCGTGAAGAAAAGCAGGTGGCCGCAGTTGCCCTCAGCGTACTGGTAGTCGGCGGACTCGGTGTTAAGTTCCTCCAGCATCCGCGCTCGCGAGGTGCCACACTCAGCGAGGATGAGAACGTCCACATTCTCCTGGCGAGCCAGGTTACGAACGAAGCCGTGGAGATCGCGCCGGTTCAGATTCCAGAAGAGGAACTTCGGCATAGAAACAGCTGTCAGTGGCTAGTTGCCCGTGGTCAGTCTAAACCTCCGGTGGCCTTTACGGACAACCAACAACTGGCCAATGATAACTATTGTTTGTGAGAAATCGAAGACGACGGCGTCCTCAGCCACCCTCTGCCGGACCGCGCGATGTCTCCTGCGCTCCAGATGGACGATTACTAAGCGGCGCGTTGCAGTAGGGACAAACTTCGGCGTCCAATTCGACGGCGCGATTGCAATTGGAACACAGTCCTTTTGGTTGCTCAGGGTCCATCCACCCTTAGAGCAGGACTGAAAGCGTCGGGTTGCCAACCTTGCGAACACTTCGTCCTGCCCTACGCGTAAGCAGCTTCGCAGAAGCGCGGTGCTTCGCGACGAAATTTGCAGTTGCCGACGAGGTCGCCGTCAATTCAGGCTCGGGTTCATATCGGCCTCATCCGCCTCACCGTGATTCTTCCTGGGATCGCCAAACAGTCGTTGCACCAGGTTCAGCAGTTCTTGTGGACTGTGACTTTGAACAACATAGTCCGCCCACTTCAACTCACGTTGCGTAGGCGTAAGCGCGATAATCGGCAGTTTGGGCGCCAATTCTTTTACCGTCTGGATAAGGTCACCCGCATCGAAATTCGGAATTCCGCAGTGAATGATCAGCGCCTGAACATTGGGAAACAGACGCACGAGCTCCAACGTCTCTGTCACTGAGTGGGCGGTGATCACGTTGTACTTGAAAGTCTCCAAGATGAGTTTGCGCGTGGATAGCGCCTGTTCCGGCTCGGGTTCGGCAACGATAAAGGCAGGTCTCGTCAAATACAGCTCTCCTTGTTCGATTTGAATGATCTGCACTCTAATTGGATGATTTGCGTGGATAGGAGTTGGCAACGCTACCCATTACATTTGAATTTATCGGGAGGCCGACCAGGCCTCGCTCGCCCGATCCAGCGCAATTTCCTGGGCGGCGGTGGTGTCGGCAAAAGGGTACGGTCGCGGCGTGCAAGTTCCCAGTGGCTCAACGCATTGCCCTGTTGCTTGTGCATGGGGGAGATATCGACGGTAGATCGGCTGCTGGCTTCTGACCACGTTTTACAGGTCGCTGCCTTTCGCCTCAGGCCGGCACCTGCGCTAGGATGGAGTGCACCACATGCAGAGTTGGGGGCGACGACGATCAACTTCCGTTGGGCGGGCGCCCAGTGACTCTGCGAATAACGGCA
This sequence comes from uncultured Acidobacteriaceae bacterium, assembly GCA_963709045.1. Classification (GTDB taxonomy): domain Bacteria; phylum Acidobacteriota; class Terriglobia; order Terriglobales; family Acidobacteriaceae; genus Bog-257. The sequence continues at coordinate 1,395,962 of CAVPUX010000002.1, forward strand.
AGAGGGGCGGAGTTTCACAAGCTTAATTGGGTAAGACATAAAGTAGGTGACGACTGTCTCGACATGACATCGCCATTTGTGCGGCAGATTATTGTGGTGACGCGATACCACTGGGCGGAGGTATACAAGTGGAAACTACGGCAAAATATCTGGTCGACCACTATCAGAAAACCTACGAGTTGACCTATAGGTTGTGGCAAGGCCGGAATAAGACATTTCTGATCCTGCTCGGAGCGATTGGCGTGGCTACCGTCGTAATGTTTCCCGCGTTGGGCGCCCGTTCGATCTTGTTTTTGTACGTGCGCCATTCACTTGGCCTAAGTGATCCCGAACTCAAGAACGTGCAAAGTGGATTCCCCTTCGGCATTCTTCAGGCCATATTCCTGTTCGTGATCTTCTATCTCACGGTCAATCTTTATCACCGTTCGCGCTATGTTTTGCGCAATTATGCGTACCTGGGGTTGCTAGAAAAAGAGATTCGACAAGAACTCAAGCTCGCGGCTTCGACGTTCGCTTTCACCCGCGAGAGTAGTTTTTACTGGCGTCAAAGAGATGCATTCGCGCCTTGGGTCAAGGTCGTCTATATCGGCTTGCTTTCCGTCTTATTGCTGACTTTTCTCCTCGCGACCATTTACGGCGATTGGAAAAGTGGCAATCGCCTGCTTACCGTGGCAGACATTCTGTTCGCCCTACCTATCGGGATCTTTCTCTACGCCTACGCCAGCTCCTCGATTAAGTTGGACAAAGCGGAGACAGTTACTCCGACAGAGGGACGAGGGAAAGACAGCTGACCACTCCGGCCTCCGCCGCCGCGCCGATTCCCCTTTTCGGAATCGGTGGTGTAACGCCCTCCAGAACCCAGCTAAAGTCATTGCTCAAATCCCATGATTGGTCTATAACCTGAGCCAGTTACCCTGAATCGGCAACGCCACCACCTGCTGAGGGAGGCTTGTCTCCATGCGTCGCATCGTTCCTGGCCAAAGATTGTTTTTACGATTGATCTGTCTGGCTGTCTTCCTTTCCTCCATTCCGATCTGGCTGATCGCGGGCACCGACTGGGCACCCATCGACCCGAATGAGTTAACCATGAAGAGCGATGCGCTCGCACCCGGGGCATCGGCCATCGTTCTTTATCGGCAGGTAGATCGCGACGACAACGGGAGGACCTCGCACGAATTCAACTATGTCCGCATCAAGATCCTGAACGAAGAAGGACGCAAATACGCCGACGTAGAAATTCCTTTCGTCAAGGAAGTCAGCGACGTGGTGAACGTGAGGGCGCGAACCATCAGGCCCGATGGTTCGATCGTTAACTTCGAAGGAAAGCCCTTCGAAAAATCCATCGTCAAGGCCAAGGGTATGAAGTATCTGGCCAAGACATTTACTCTTCCCGATGTCCAACCGGGTGGCATCATCGAGTACTACTATACGTACAACTATCCCGAGTACTACATCTACGATTCGCACTGGATCATCAGCGACGAGCTGTTCACCAAGCACGCCAAGTTTTCCCTGAAGCCGTACAGCAGTTCCTATCAACGCTTTAGCGTGCGCTGGAGCTGGCAGGATCTGCCTCCGGGGAGCGCGCAGCCCAAGGAGGGCCCGGATCACATTATCCGGCTCGAAGTCTTCAACGTTCCACCCTTTCAAACCGAAGACTTCATGCCTCCGGAAAACGAATTGAAGGCCAGGGTTGATTTTATCTATAGCGACGAGAATTTCGCGGCAGATGCGGACGCATATTGGAAAAATGTCGGCAAGCGCTTATATGACAGGCTAGAAGGCCAGGTCGGCAAGCGTGCTGTTCTGGACCAGGCGGTGAGCCAGATCGTATCCCCCGGAGATGCTCCGGAGGTGAAGTTGCACAAGATTTACGCGCGCGTGCAGCAAATGCGCAATACCTCCTACGAAGTGCAAAAGACCGAGCAAGAGGAGAAACGCGACAAAGAAAAGAACAGCAACACGCTCGCGGACGTCTGGAAGCAAGGACACGGCAGCGGAACCCAGTTGACTTGGCTGTATTTTGCGCTGCTCCGGTCGGCAGGATTTGAGGCCTATGGAGTAATGGTCTCCGATCGCGCCCATTATTTTTTTAACCAGAAGTCGCTGGACAGCTCTCGTCTGAATGCAAACCTGGTTCTGATAAAGCTCGACGGTAAAGATATCTACTGCGACCCTGGCTCGCTATTCGCGCCGTTCGGCTTGCTGCCATGGGCAGAGACGGGGGTGATGGGATTGCGTCTGGATAAGGACGGAGGTAGCTGGGTGCATAGTCCTGTTCCGCCGAGTTCGGTTTCGCGCGTTGAGCGCACCGCGCAATTGAAACTGTCAGACACCGGCGAACTGGAGGGCAAGATCACGCTCACGTATACCGGTCTGGAGGCCATGGTACGGCGGAGAGAAGAGCGCAATGAAGACGAAGCTGAGCGCAAGCAGTTTCTCGAAGATCAGGTAAAGGAGTACATTCCGACGGGCAGTGATGTTGAATTAAGCAACCACCCGGATTGGAGCAGCTCGGCTTCGGACCTGACGGCGGAATTCAATCTGAAAGTTCCGGGATGGGTGTCAAGCGCCGGTCGCCGCGTGTTATTTCCTGTCGCCTTATTTGGCGAGCCGGAGAAGCATGTTTTCGAGCATGCCAGCCGCCTGCATTCAATTTATTTCGAGTTCCCGTTTCAGAAGATCGACGATGTCACCGTGGAACTGCCTGCCGGATGGAAGGTGAGCAGCCTACCCCCGCCGGTGAAGCAAGGCTCGCAGACAATTTCCTACAGTCTCAAGCTGGAAAATGAGAATGGCAAGTTGCACGTGACACGAACTCTGAATATTGACGCGATCCTGGTTGACTTGAAGTACTACACGGCGTTGCGAAACTTCTTTCAGGGTGTGAGGACGGGCGATGAGCAACAGATTGTCTTGCAGCCGGGTATTGCGAGCGCCAGCAACTAACTGGCGTGGGCTGCTCCTGCTTAGTATGCTGGCAGCTTTCTTGCTAGTGCCGCTGGCGGCGTTCAGTGATGCCCCAGGGTGGATGCATGCGCTGGTGAATGCACCTGAGCCAGCGCACGACGAGAAGACCGATGCGATCCTTATGTATGCGGAAAAAACGGTCAGCGTGCAGAGCGTCGACAAGATAAGAGTTTCGGTGCGCGAAGCTTACAAGATCATGCGACCGGGAGGCCGCGAACACGGCACGGTGGTCGCCATCTTCGATTCCCACAAAAAGATAACTAGCATGCACGGCTGGTGCATCCCCGCGCAGGGCAAAGACTACGAGGTGAAAGAGAAGGATGCGGTAGAGGCGTCGCTGCCCAAAATCGAGGGTAGCGAACTGATATCAGACGTTAAGGCCAAGGTCCTGCGGATTCCGGCGCCCGATCCGGGCAATATCATCGGCTACGAGTATGAGATCGAAGAGCAGCCGATGGTGTTGCAGAATGTGTGGCACGTCCAAGGCGAAAATCCCACGCGTGAGAGTCACTACACCTTGCAACTCCCGCCGGGCTGGGAGTACCGGGCCTTGTGGCTCAACTATCCTGAGACAAAGGCGACTCAGGGCAGGGGTAATGAATGGCAATGGACAGTGAGCGATGTGAAGGGGGTGCGGGAAGAAGAGGAAATGCCGCCGCTGGCTGGGATCGAGGGAATGATGGTGGTTTCTTTTTTCGCTCCGGGTGGGGCGACAGCCAGCGCCTTCTCCAACTGGCAACAGATGGGAGACTGGTATCTCAAACTTACGAACGGCCGGCTCGATGGATCCCCGGACTTGAAGAAGAAGGTGAACGCTCTTACCGCTTCGTCCCCGACCACACTCGACAAGATGCGAGCCATCGCACAATTCCTGCAACACGACATTCGCTATGTGGCCATTGAGTTGGGAATTGGGGGTTTTCAGCCGCATCCGGCGTCCGAGGTGTTCGTTCACCGCTACGGCGACTGCAAGGATAAAGCCACGCTGATGGCTGCAATGCTGCATGAGATTGGCGTGGATTCATACTATGTCGTGATTAACGGCAGGCGCGGTGCAGTCACCGCCGAAACACCGGCGCAAGTGACCGCTTTCAATCATATGATCCTGGCGATCAGGCTGCCAGATGGCCTGAACGATCCGTCGCTGCTCGCGACCATTCACGATCCGAAACTGGGCACGCTGTTGTTCTTCGATCCGACGAATGAGATTACCCCATTCGGACAGATTGGAGGATATCTGCAATCCAACTACGGCTTGCTGGTCACGTCCAACGGGAGCGAGTTGATTGAACTACCTAGGCAGCCGTCGAACATGAACAGCATTGAGCGCACCGGCACGATGACGCTGGATGCAATTGGCACGCTGAAGGGCGAGGTGAAAGAAGTGCGCCTGGGAGATCGGGCCTGGAGGGAGAGGTGGGCCCTGCGCAATGCCAACAAGGAGAGCGATAAGATTAAGCCTATCGAAACCTTACTGGCCGGCTCTCTCCCGAGCTTTCGCATCACCAACGCGACGGTGATCAACCTGCAGCATACGGACCAGCCCTTCGGCTTCGACTATTCCTTCGAAGCCACCAACTATGCCAAGAATGCCGGCGATCTGCTTCTGGTGAGGGCACGGGTCGTCGGAGTCAAGTCCAGCGGCCTCATGGAGACCAAAGAACAGCGCAAATATCCGGTTGAGTTTGACGGGCCGACGCGCGATGCTGACGTCTTCGACATCACGATTCCCCAGGGCTATCAAGTCGATGAATTACCACTCCCGGCCGATGCGGATTACAGCTTCGCGAGCTATCACTCCAAGACCGCAGTCAATGGCAACGTAATTCATTACACCCGCACCTTCGAGATCAAGGAACTGACCGTGCCGGTGAGCCAGGCCGACGAACTGAAAAAGCTCTACCGAACCATCGCCTCGGACGAACGAAGCATGGTTGTGCTGAAGCCAGGGGGGAAGTAGCGACCCACTCATTGCCTCGAACCTCTCTAGCCTTGCCTTTCATCGTGTGAAAGAGTTAATCGGATGATCCCTTAGCGTCACTTTGTGGGGCGCGATTAGGCTGTTGCCGCGTGCATCAGGACCCGTCATTCCGCCAAGCGAGAAACAAGGGTGCGCTTAGCCGAACAACTATATTGTCCCGTATCATTGCCTGATATGGAGACTGCCATTAGTTGTCGGAGGCTGAGGAAGACCTACGACGGAAAGGTCGAGGCGGTTCGCGGTCTCGACTTGGCGATTGAGGCCGGTGAGTGTTTCGGACTGCTGGGCCCTAATGGAGCCGGCAAGACCACGACCATCGAAATTCTGGAAGGGCTGCTGGTCCCCACGTCCGGTGAAATTGAGATCCTGGGAATGACGTGGCAGGCGCACGAACGCGAGTTGCGCGAATGGCTGGGCATCTCGCTCCAGGAAACTCGCCTGTCTGAAAAATTGAGCGTTCGCGAAACGTTGGAACTGTTTGCTAGTTTCTATCATCGGCCAAATTCGGTTGCGGCTATCTTGGAGGAACTATCCCTCGGCGAGAAAGCTGATGCGTTGGTGGGCAAACTTTCCGGCGGCCAGAAACAGCGACTGGCGGTTGCGACCGCGCTGGTGGGTAATCCAAAGATTCTTTTCCTCGATGAGCCGACCACCGGACTGGATCCGCAGAGCCGTCGCCAGCTTTGGGACATCATTCGTGAATTTCAACAGCGCAACGGGACGGTGCTGCTGACGACGCATTACATGGATGAGGCGGAGCGGCTGTGCGACCGGCTGGCCATCATCGACCACGGAGTGATCATCGCTGCGGGAACGCCCTCTGAGCTGATTGCGCAGTTGAGCGGGCACCATGTGGTTGAATTTGCGCTCGACGCGGCCGTGCATGACGAAGGCGACGGTGCGTGGGGACAGCTTCCCGGTGTGCAATCGGTACGAAGTGAAGACGGGCATTTCTCCTTGCAAGTTGAAGAACCTCACGAGACGATACCTGCGTTACTTTCCGCAGTGCAGAAGACGGGAAAGCGCCTGGTTCATCTTACGACCCGCCAGGCGAGCCTTGAGGATGTGTTTGTGCAACTCACTGGGCGTCATCTCCGGGAGGAATAATGGCTCAACTTGAAACCCCACCGACGCCAGCGCTTGCCGCATCAGAGACCGTGACCAACGGGCGCTGGGCGGGCTACCGGCACCTGCTCGCAGCGCGCATGAAGGAATTGTGGCGCGAGCCGGAGGTCATCTTCTGGGTGTTCGTTTTTCCGCTGCTGCTGGCCTTGGGGCTCGGTATCGCATTTCGCGATAAACCTGCCGACATAACCACGATCGCCGTGGTAGCGAATTCGCACGCGCGACAGGTGATGGATCTGTTGCAACATTCTCCAGCAAAGACAACGATTCATGCCGAGGTTCTCGACAGCACGGTTGCCTTGGATCAGTTTCGTTTGGGCAAGTATGCCCTCGTCGTAACCGCGGACGATAACGGAGTGCATTATCGCTATGATCCGGCCCGGCCCGAGAGTGTCTTGGCTCGCACCCAAGTGGACGAAGCGTTACAAACTGCAGCCGGCCGCAGCAGCCCGCTCAAGACAGATGCCACGCAGTCGAGCGAGCCGGGCGCACGCTACATTGATTTTCTGGTGCCCGGACTGCTCGGAATGAACTTGATGAACTCAGGCATGTGGGGCATCGGCTTTGCCGTAGTGGACATGCGCCAGCGCAAATTGCTGAAGCGGTTCGTTGCTTCGCCAATGCGCCGTACCGATTTTCTTCTGGCGCTGGGCAGCAGCCGCCTGGTGCTTATGCTGATCGAAGTTGCACTGCTGCTGGGCTTCGGAGTGCTCGTGTTTCATATGCGCGTAGAAGGCTCGCTGCTGGCGATTCTTCTGATCGGAGCGCTCGGTGCGGTTTCGTTCGGCGGCATCGGATTGCTGACTGCGAGCCGCGCGCAAAAGATCGAAAGCGTGAGCGGGCTTATTAACCTGGTCATGATGCCGATGTGGATCTTCTCCGGAGTGTTCTTCTCCTACGAGCGCTTTCCGCAGATCGTACAACCGGCGATCAAAGCTCTACCACTGACCGCGCTCAACGACGCGCTACGTGCCATCATTCTGCAAGGCGCTACGCTTAATTCACAGGCCGGCAGAATAATTATCTTAGCGATCTGGGGCGGCGTGTCGTTCTTCCTTGCACTGCGCTGGTTCCGCTGGACCTAGAGTAGTTTCACTCCCGATGTATAGGCGACGGGTGGAGCACGCCTTTTAGGCGTGCATAATCGCCGCCAGTTTCTGGATCGCGCTTAAGCGCCTGAGGTAATATTTTGTTACCTCAGCGGCTGAAGCCGATTCACCCCGAATCCTAACTGCACCGCTAAAGCGGTGCCCCACCCGATACGCCAAATGTGAAACTGCTTTAGAGCGAGGCATCCGAATGCAGCGAAGTCTCCCGCAATTCATTCCGTGGCCAATTCTGCTCGCGTTCAACTCTTGCGCTCGACACACAAAGCAGTCAGAATGTGACGGTCGCCTGAATGCCGGCAACGGCGATCCCGGGGGCATTGTATCCGCCTGGCTTCCAGATGTACTGGAAGTCCGGGGTGAGGACCAGGACGCTGCGGTACTTCCATTGGTAGTTGACTTCCAACACCTGCTCTGCGGTGGTGCCGGGGATGAAGCTACTGACACGGCCGTAAATCCAACCTGCCGAAACGACATCCCTCTTGCGTGCCGGAATGAGCCCTTCGTAACTCGCTCCAGCTCCCCAGAATAAGGGTATGGGGCTGACGACTGGCTTCGAATTGTATGCCCAGCTTCCCCAGACAGTGAGTCCGCGTGAACTGCCGGGACCGCCCGCCTGATAAACCATCTCTTGACCCAGGGCAAACACCCCGGAGTATCCACCGCTCTCAGCTTTGCCCCCGGCGAGTGGGGGCAACGGATTGTTGTCGGTTAGAAAGCCCAATGTGTACTCACCTTGCTTGCCCTGGTCTTTCTCTATCTGATGTGGAAAGTAACTGACTTCGGCAACCACCAACGCGCCCTTGTTCCCCTGTTGCAGAGTAAAATCCGTTCCGTGGTTGGCGCCGTTCGCCGCGTTAACGTTGGTGTTGAAGAGTCCAGCGGAGATTTGGATCACTGGCGTGACATCATAGACTGCCTGCGCGCCCCACTCGGTTCCGGCCGGTGGACTGAAGAAGCTGATGTCGTTCGCGCCCAGCGGATACGGATTCGGATCGATCCCGTAGTTCACATAGTTGACGAATACGGGAAGAGTGGCGAAAGTATTTGACGCACCCACACGACCTCCAATCAAAGTGAGGTTCTTGTTTAGCAGCGTCTGTTGCAAGTACATCTCTCCCAGGTAATAGGTGGGCGCGTAGAGCGAATTCACCGGAAACAGGGTGTGTAGAGGACCGCTCAAGTTATCGCCCGTACCCCATGAAGCTCCAACGTATACCGACATTCCACGGACCTTGAGCAGTTTCTCCAGGTTGATATCGAGACCGCCTGCCAGTTGACCAGCGTAGCCCCAAATCTGATGGGGGCCGCCGGTCGCATTAGTCTGTAAGACGCCCGTGTACGACAACGCTGGCGTGAGTCCGAGTCGTCGCATTTCGGAGCGAATGCCATTCCAACTCTTCGACAGAGTTTCGTCCCAATTGACTTCTTCGTCTTTGCAACCAATGTGGCGGCGGTGCGGATCGGCGGGGTGCTGACAATCGAGCCTGCGCGGCTTAGGAGGAGTTGGCGGGGATTTGGTAGGTGATTGCGCGGAAGAAGGGCTCTGCGATTGCGAGCTCCCGTCCGGAGAGTTGGTGTTCTGGGCATCCGTAGAGAGGTCACGCAATGCTGGCTGGCAGAAGGCGCGGTTAGGCATCGCGGTTAGCAGCACTACCCATACTCCCGCGGATAGAAAAGCCCTGGTTGCGCGACGAATCGGCTGGGAACGATTCACAGAAGCTCTGACCGTCTGCTGCTACGCCTCGTACTGCACAAGAGTTGCCATACCGGCGTCCAGGTGCCACAAAATGTGACAGTGGACATACCACAGCCCAGGATTGTTGGCGTCAAATTCCACTGTGACGCTGGTTAGACCGGGGACTAATACCGTGTCTCTTAGCGCTCCAGTGAAACGGCTATCGTTGATGGCGACCACCTCAAAAGAGTGTCCGTGAAGGTGCATAGGATGCGACATCGGCGTTTCATTGACAAATTTCAGTGCCACTCGCTGCCCCGACTTCACATGGACTTGCGCTTTTTCGCTGGCTGGATTGGCCACGTTGAATGCGATGTCATTGATGAGCCATTCGTAGCGACTCATGTTGCCTTGCAGTCGCAGGATGCTGGTCGTATCGGCGGGCCCCGGGCTCAGCGGATTCACCGCAGAGAGCTTTCTTTCCATATCCAAGGTGAGCAGTCCAGTGGGAGTTGCTCCCTTAACCGGCAGGCGTGCCACCGTGGCGCCAGGAGTAGCCAGCACGATGCCGGTTTGTTCGGTCGCAAGTTCGCGTAATGCCAGGATGGGGAATGCGCCTCCATCGCTTGGCAGATTTATAACAATGTCGAGACGCTGCGCGATGGCGATCGGGAAGCGACTACCCTGAAAAGGCTTAACCGGCATTCCATCGGTCGCGATCACTTCGCCAGTCAATGATCCCAAATCGATGAAGAAGTTCGTGCCGCTACTGCCGTTGATGATCCGCAAACGCACCCGCCCACCCTTCTCGACCTTCACTACCTCAGGATCATTCAGGGTGCGGTCGTTCGCCAGGTAAGCATCGTAGTTCACGTCATTCGCATCCGGCTTAGCGCCTGCCTTCATGTTGTCCATGCTTTGAGGACTCTGTCGTTGGCCGACGACCGATATGCCTTTCTGCCCCTGGCGTAGCTTGGCGTAGATTTCCTCGGGTGGGGTAAAGCTGTAGTCGGACAGCATGACGACAACTTCCTGCTCGTCACGAACGCGATCGGCTGTGTCATGCACAATTAAGGGAGCCGCCAGCAATAAAGCTTCCTGCAATCCCTGATGCGAATGCATCCAATGCGTGCCCGCGGGTTGAATGGGGAAGTTGTAGAAGACGCTGGCGCCGGGACGTATAGGGGGTTGCGTTACCCGGGGAACGCCATCTTCATTATTCGGGGGGTGCAGGCCATGCCAGTGGATCGCAGTTGGGACGGTTAGTTTGTTTTCGAGTACCACCTGAAATGGATCGTTCACGACACAGCTCATACCTTGGGTACCGTTCGGTTGTAACAGCCCCAGTACGCTGGCTGCTTTGCCGTTAATCTCCAGCGTGCGGTTCGTGGCTTGGATCGTCGTGGATGGGGAAGTGGGCTGTTTTTGCGCCGAGACCTGCGGAAGGAAATAAGCAGTGTCAGCGAAGCTGCGATGCGGGAGTACGGCACTCCCAACGGCAGCACCGAACGAAGCAGACAAGAACTCACGGCGTGAAAATTCTCGATTCATGTCCGGGCACCCCTTTACCCCGGCTGCAAGATTTCTCCGCCCATAAGGACGCCGGAGGCAGCTCTTACGGGCGGGCTCTAAGCGTCTTCTTCGCCAGGTTTCCCCTTTCGCACACGAACAAGGATGCAGGTCGCGTTGTCTTCTCCTCCGCCTTCATTGGCCGCGTCGATTAGGGTTTGGCAAGCAGCTTCCAGTGAAGGGATCTGCAACAAAATATTGCTCATTTCCTGGTCAGCGACATGGCGCAGGACGCCGTCGGTTGTCAGCAACAGGACATCTCCATCCTGCGCCGGAAACTCCCCAAGATCGGGAAGCGTGCTTTCGTCGGTTCCCAACGCGCGAGTGATGATATTCTGCGCCGATGACCGCTTGGCTTCTTCTAACGTGAGCATTCCGCGCCGGACCTGCTCCATCACCAGAGAGTGGTCCTCGGTCAACTGTAGTAACTGCCCTTCGCGAAACAGGTAGATGCGACTGTCGCCGACGTTGGCGATACTGAAAACGCCGTCTGAGAATCGTGCTGCCACCAGTGTGGTCCCCATGCCGCTGGTGTTCTTGTGCTCTTCGGCATAATCCAGAATCGCATCGTTGGCCTTTTTCACGGCTTCTGCGAGTAGGCGCGCTCCGACTGGGGCATCGTCCAGAAAAGCGTTCGCCTCGACTTTAGGCGCGTGCTCTCGAAAGTAGCTCAGCATGGTATCTACCGCAATTTCGCTGGCAATTTCCCCCGCGGCATGGCCACCCATGCCGTCGCATACCACAAAAATGCCCAGCCGCTGGTCATAGCCGAAATTGTCTTCGTTCGACGGGCGCACCCGTCCCACATCGCTGCGGCCAGCGACCTCTAGTGTTAATGACATTCGGGCAACAGTTTACGCTGTATGGGAAAATCGCGCGAGCACCGAAAGTGCCATGACCAGTACGTAAACTCGGGAGGCACGAAAGGGCCAGTTGTCGGTGGCCAGTAGTCAGTTGTCAGTTATGGTCAAGGTTCCCCTTGGCTTCAGAACGGACTGGCGATCAGTCAGTGCCAAGGACGTCGCATCACTGTGTTTGTTGGATGGGACGCTGTGAGTACTAACTGGCCCACTGGCTACTGACTACTGACAACTGACAACTGGGCTTCTACGGTCTGGTCTTGGCGATCTCCGGTTCCTTCTCGCGGGCGTTCCACTGATCCATGTGATGCTTGGTCAGATCTGTCCGCAGACATTCGAAGGCTTCCTCGGGCGTGTTGGCCCAGTGAAACAATTCCAAGTCATTGGGAGAGATGGTGCCGGCATCCACAAGCGCCTGGAAGTTGATCACCCGGTCCCAATAATCTTTGCCATACACCACAATGCAAATACGCTTGGCCAGTTTTTCAGTCTGGGCGAGGGTCAGCAACTCGAACAGCTCGTCGAACGTGCCGAACCCTCCCGGAAACACGACCAGCGCCTTTGACAGGTAGGCAAACCACAGCTTGCGCATGAAAAAGTAGTGGAACTCGAAATTCAGCTCGGGCGAGATGTACGGATTGGGCATCTGCTCGAACGGCAGATGAATGTTGAGTCCAATCGTCTTGCCACCTGCTTCGGAAGCGCCAAGATTGGCAGCTTCCATAATTCCTGGGCCGCCACCGGTGGTAATCACGAAACGGCGCCGCGGCTGGTTGATCGTCTTTGTCCACTGGGTCACCAGGAAAGCCAGCTTGCGGGCATCTTCATAGTAACGTGCCATTCGGACATCGGCCTGGGCCCGACGAATTCGCAACTGCTCCGCCTCGGGAGCCAGGGTTGCAGAGCCCGGCTTGTCCAGCAGTAGCAGGGCTTCTTCCGCCTGCGAGCGGCTGTGAAAGCGTGCCGAGCCAAAGAACACGATGGTGTCCTGTATGCGTTCGCGGCGAAAGCGCGACAGCGGCTCCTGATATTCGGCAAGGATGCGGAGGATGCGACCCTCCGGCCCGTTGAGAAATTTCTTGTTCTCGTAGGCCAGTGGGGCGCGATTGTGGCGAAGATGTTCTTCGGTCTTGTCAGCCATGGGATTGGTGTCTCAGTCCATCGAGAGTTTCCAGGAGATACATCTTGGATGCGAAAAGCACGAAGGCTGCATAGGAGGCTGCACGTCAGGCATCCGGAGCTTCGCGATAGCGAACCGCCTCCGCGATTCCCATCCAGATGTCGACCAATCCTAGCCCACTGACCAAGCCGCGCACGAAATCCTGCATCAGGAACTCCCGGATTCGCAGGTGACCAAGCAGGAGGGAGTTGTCCGTCCAAATTCGAGTCCAGGGAAGCACCGTGAGGATTATGCCCACTTCCAGACAGAACAACACAAAGACCACCAACCAAATACGCTGCAGCCAGACATGGGGCCGCTTCGGGGGCAGCGGTTGCGACATCACCAGCACGGGGCGGCTGGGCTCCAGTCGATTCCCATCCTGCGGCTCTTGTGTAAAAGAACTCATGGTAAAGACCCGGTCCAGCGCATATCCTGCGAACGGGATCGACCCTGGCCCACCTTCTCCCTCGACAGAGTCCGATCTCGCCCGCCTATGCTGCGCACAACAGGTCGCGAAATGCCCATAGCAGGATTCTAACAGTGCGGGCGCAAACGGCGTCTTCCAAGGAAGGCAATGCCAAAGTGAAACGCCGGAGTAAAGCTGCACCATGTTCCGCTATCGGCTGGGTTGCAGTACTTGTGACAGCTCTTCCCATTCAGCCATGAGCGGTTCAAGATCAGCGCGGCGCTTGGCCAGCAAGTCCGTCCAGCGTGCGGTCTCCTCCGCACTTACAAATGATTGCAACTCGCGCTCGCACTCGGCGATACCACTTTCCAAGTGCGCGATTTCGTCTTCGACCTGCTTGCATCGTTCTTCCATTTGCCTGCGCTTGATCGGATTCACACGCTTTTTAGATGCCGGCTTCTGTTCTTCATAGCCGGGAACATCCGACAATGTGGGAGTCCAGTCACCAGCTCCGTTCGACGGACCGATTACTTCTTCCACTTGGCCGGCCCGCTGCTTACGCCAGAGGTAATCTTCATAATTGCCAGGAAAAACCTCGACGTGGCCATTGCCGATTTCGAAGACGCGCGTAGCTAGCTTGTCGATGAAGTAGCGATCATGCGAGACGAAAACTACAGTGCCGTTGTACTTCTCCAGCGACTCGAGGAGCACGTCTTTGGCGCGCAGATCGAGATGGTTGGTGGGCTCGTCGAGCAGCAGAAAGTTTGACGGATGCAGCAGCATGCGGGCCAGGGCGTAGCGGTTGCGCTCGCCGCCGGAGAGCACACCAATTGGCTTGAACACGTCGTCTTCGGAAAAGAGGAAGCAACCCAGCACGCCGCGCAATTCGGTCATCGACTTCTGCGGCGCTACATCCGAAAGATCATCGAGCATCCGTCGCGTAGGATCGAGTTCCTTGTACTGGTCCTGCGCGAAATAGTCAGCCTCCACGTTATGACCGAGCTGTAGCGCGCCTGCAGTGAGCGGTTCAATTCCGGCGAGAAGCTTAATCAGCGTCGATTTGCCTGCCCCGTTTACTCCGACCAACGCGATGCGGTCTCCTCGCTGGATGGTGAAGTCAACTCCGCTAAAGACGTGCTTTTCGCCATAGCTCTTTGCCACGCCAGCGCACTCCACGACCAAGCGCCCGCTTGGCTTGGGCTGGGGGAAAGCTGAAGTGAATGGTCTTTTCGTCAGGCGGAATCTCAATGCGCTCGATCTTCTCGAGCTCCTTGATACGGCTTTGCACTTGCTTCGCCTTGGTCGCCTGGGCGCGAAAGCGATTGATGAAGGCCTCAAGCTGCTCGATGCGCTCACGCTGGTTCTTGTAGGCGGCCACCAGCGAGTCGCGGCGCTCCTGCTTCTGCTGCAAATACTTCTCGTAATTGCCGCTGTAGAACTGCACCCGCTTGTTCCAAATTTCGACGATGCGATCTACGGTCACATCCAGGAAGTAGCGGTCGTGCGAAATCAGCAGATACGCATACGGATACTGCAGGAGGTATTGCTCCAGCCAGTTGCGGGTTTCGAGATCGAGATGGTTGGTGGGCTCATCGAGCAGCAGCAGGTTGGGCTTGGCCAGCAGCAGCTTGGCCAGTGCGATGCGCATCTGCCAACCGCCGGAAAACTCTTCCGTCTGTCGCGTCCAGTCTTCCTTCCGAAAGCCCAGGCCGTCCAGCACCGTGCCGACCTGCGAATCAAGTGCGTAGCCGTCCCGCACGCGAAACTCCCCAGTGATACGCTGGTAGCGATCGGCCACTTGCGCGTACTCGCTAGAGGTGTGGTCCAGTTCGCCCATCTTGTGAGCTAACTCTTCCATCTCCTGCTCAAGCGAACGCAGGTCGCTAAACACCGACATGCATTCGTCGAACACGGTGCGGCCGGAGAGCTGTAGCCCATCCTGCGGCAGATAGCCGAACGTCATGTTCTTGGCAGGGGTGACGGTGCCGTAATCGAGCGACTCGATCCCGCCGAGGATTTTCAGCAGGGTTGATTTGCCGGTACCGTTGGCGCCCACCAACCCGACGCGATCGCGCGGGGTGATGAGCCAATCAAGTTCATTGAAGAGAAGTTTGGGACCGAAACGTTTCCCGGCAGAAGAAAGCTGGATCATAGTCTGTGAAACAGGCGCGAGTCAGCCTACTTAATGGTCGCAATGGTGAGCTTTGCCGTGCGACTGAATGTCGCGAACCAAGGTCTTTCACGATTCTTAAATTCGCGGAGTATTCGGCTCTTCAGGTTGATAATCGCTACAACCCATTCGTCTTGATCTTCAGCACTGTTGTGAGCAGTCGCCAAAATTGCAACTTCCGTCTTTTTGATCTCCTCGCGATGAGTATTCTTCATCTCGTGATCTCTCGTCACAAGCATCCAGCCGTTCCTGTGACAGAAGCGTATAACTTCGGGGTCTTCGACATTCGGTCGGAGTTTGCCGTGTTCATCCCTGAACCACTCGGAAATCTCTGTACCGTAAATCCGGCCGTCCTGAGGCGCACAGCAACCGACTCGGCTGAGAACCCTTCGTCGAGAAAAAGAACACACTCCTCACGCCGCTTTTTGACGTATGTCAATGTGTGTTAGAGCCTGCTGCACAATCGTGTTGTCGAGGCCAAACTCTGCCGCAATCTCCGCAACCTTCTCGCCGGCACGCTTTTGACCCAAAATGGTGGTGACCGGGATGCGGGTGCCCGCGACCACCAAACGACCAGACATGATATTTGGGTTCATCGACACGGGACGACTCTTGTGGTCAGTTGCCGCAAAACGCCAGGGGAATATAAACCTGCCAGCCTCTATCCTCTCCGAGAACAAGTTTGCCACTTCCTCCACGAGCTGCTGACCAGGGCACTTCCCCAGAGATGTAATAGTGCGCGGGTTTTTGCCACGAGCCGGTTTGTCGTATACGAGGTCTCGCAAACACTCTTTAATCGCATCCGCTCGCTGGAGCGGGTGCTGCGATCTAAACATCTGGCGTGCGTTTCCCATCGAGCGACGGAGAAATTGCAGCGAAAAATCGAACCTCTCCCGCAGCAGAAACACGCGATATGCCTCTTCAATGTCCCGATATGAGAGGAGATGGGTGGCTCCGTAACGTCCGGAAGCCTTCAAGATCGGCTCTCTCCCTTCATACCATGAGGCTAGCGTCCGTCTCGGGATTGCAAGAAACGCGGCGGCTTCGGGTATCGTATAGGTTGGAAGACTCCGAATATCCTGACCACGCTGCCGAAATGGCTTGTTCTTAAGCATTCACTCCACTTTCATCACTTGATCCGAACACCTGCTCCGCAAGTTACCATTCAATTGCTCTTCTTCTGGCCCCGAAGAATGCGCTCGTCGATGGGTTTGCGGCCCGCAAAACCCTCCTCGTTGCCATGCCAATGGGTGAGCTTTTTCTCACCTAGCTTCCAGCAGAGCAGGATGACCTCTTCCCCCACGATGCAGGGAAAATCGAGCAGGCCGATATCGAGGTCCTTCACTTGCACGCCGGTCGCATCGATCTCGGCGACGGCATCCTTGGCGCGCTGGACAGCCTTCTCGCGCTCAGCCTTTCGCCGGGCCACCGACACCACGTCAACCAACGTGCCGCCGTTAATGAAGATGCGGTTGGCCAGCGACTGCAGTTCGCCATCAACTTCTTCGATCAGCGCCTTGGCCTGCATGGCCGAGCGCAGCAGCGACTCGAGCACCGGCAGGAGGGTCTCGGCTTCGGAAACTGTGAATGTGCGTGCCATATCTATACTTTCCAGCCTGGCTTGATCGTATGCCCTATGGCGAATCTCCATGCGCCGCCGATACTCCCGCAGGTCTGACCAATACCGCGGAATGCGACGCCAATATTTTTCTCGAGGACGCTTGCGAATAATCACTGTATTTCTAACATTCTATCAAGCGCCACGCGTGCCCACCGCTTGACGTTGTCTTTTACCTTGATTTGATTGACAACGTTGCCGTCTACGAGGTTTTCCAGCGCCCAGCACAAGTGTTGCGGCGAGATGCGGAACATCGTCGTGCAAAGGCAGCCGGAGTCGTCAAGCGTAATAACGTGCTTGTTCGGATTTTCCTTCGCCAGACGGTTCACCAGATGAATCTCGGTTCCGATGGCGAATTGCGCTCCGGCGGGTGCTTGCCGCACAACTTTGATGAGGTAATCGGTTGAGCCGATTCCGTCAGCCTTCTGGCAGACTTCCCAGCGACACTCAGGATGAACGATGACCTGGATGCCGGGATAGTTCGCTCTGCACTTTGTCCACATGTTCCGGCAGGAAACGCTGATGCACCGAGCAATGCCCCTTCCACAAAATCACTTTGGCTTTGCGGAGCCGCTCGGCGGTCTGCCCGCCTTGCAGCATGTATGGATCCCACACCACCATCTCATCCAGCGGAATGCCGCGCGCGTAACCCGTGTTGCGCCCAAGGTGCTGATCGGGCAGGAAGAAAATCTTGCCATTGCGGCGGAGAGCCCACTCGAATGCGCCGACTTGGCGTTGGAGGAGGTGCAGACCATGCCTCCACGTTCGCCACAGAACGCCTTGATGGCCGCGGTAGAGTTCATGTAGGTAATCGGAGTGATCCCGTGCCCTTCGTCGTCGGTCACTCCGAGATTGACCAGTTGCTCCCAGGCGTCTTCCACCTGAGAGATCTCGGCCATGTCGGCCATGGAGCAACCCGCGTTCAAGTCTGGCAGAACGACGGCTTGCCCCGGCCGGGCCAGGATGTCGGCGCTTTCCGCCATGAAGTGCACGCCGCAGAAGACGATGTAGCTGCCTTTGGCCTGCGCGGCCATCTGCGAGAGGCGATAGGAATCGCCACGGCAATCAGCAAAGCGGACGACTTCATCGCGCTGGTAATGATGCCCAAGAATGATGCACTCCCTGCCCAAGGTAGCCTTGGCGGTCGTAATACGGCCGTCCATGGAGCTATCGGGAAGTACCAGATAGTTTTCGAGCGAGCAGGATACCGCTTCGATAATCGGTGCTGTAGCCACTTTTTGTCTCTGCCTTCAGTCCCAGCCACGCGGCTTCGTCTTGATGAGAAACTCACGCCCTGGAACGGGGATGTTGAAAGCTGACCCGCGGCTTCAGTAGATCCACTACGCGTACTGCGCCCGACCTACGGGGATGTTGAAGCTACAGGTTGACGCTTCTTTACCACTCACTTCATTCGATGACCTGAACCGCACTTGCGTTACAAAAACACAAGCCGCGCCTCACCCGGCACGGCTTTCGCGCAAAGCGCTGTGACAAGGATCGAAAGTATATTGTGGCGCGTCGACGCGTTTTGCGCAAGGCAGAGTTGCCGATTTCGCAACCCAGCCCCCTGGCAAGCGTGAACCTCACTCCGGCCGGTCGATCTGCGCCCTCTGCAACGTATCCGAGTAATCTACGTACACCGACTTCCACTCGGTGTAGAAATCGATAGCCCCAATACCGCCTTCGCGGTGGCCGTTGCCCGTGGCTTTGGTGCCCCCGAACGGCAGATGCACCTCCGCGCCGATCGTAGGCGCGTTAATGTAGGTGATGCCGGCGTACAGATCGCGCATGGCCGTGAAAGCCTTGTTCACGTCTTTGGTGTAGATCGACGACGACAACCCGTACTCGATGTCGTTGGCAATCTCGATGGCGTTCTCCAGTCCATCACATGGGATGATTGAAACCACCGGCCCGAAGATCTCCTCCTGCGCGATGCGCATCTTGGGATCGACATCCGCGAACACCGTGGGCGCAACGAACCAGCCGTGGTTGTATGCTTCACCTTCCAGCCGATGTCCACCGCACAACATCTTCGCGCCTTCGTCTTTGCCGATCTTGATGTACTTCAGGTCCGTTTCCATCTGGCTGGAGTTGACCGCGGGACCCATGTCCACGCTCTCGTCGAGCCCGTTGCCCACCTTCAGCTTCTTGGCGCGCGCCACCAGTTCATCCACGAACTTCTTGTACACGCCCTTCTGGATGATGATGCGGCTGGTTGCAGTACAGCGCTGCCCGGTGGTGCCGAACGCACCCCATAGCGCGCCCTCCAATGCGAGGTCCAGGTTGGCATCGTCGAGCACGATCATCGGGTTCTTGCCGCCGAGTTCGAGCGAGCAATGCTTGAAAGTCTTGGCGGCTTCTTGGCCGACGATGCGGCCCACCGCCGTTGATCCGGTGAGGGAAACTGCTCGCACGTCGGGATGCTCGGTCATCGGTGTGCCGACTTCGCCGCCAAAGCCGGTAACGATGTTCACCACTCCCGCGGGAATGCCAGCGTCATGCAGCGCCTGAACAAAATTGAAAGTTGATAGCGGGGTGTCCTGCGCGGGCTTGATCACCGCCGTGTTGCCGGCAACCAGGGCAGGGAAGAGCTTCCACGACGGGATTGCCATTGGGAAGTTCCAGGGCGTGATCATGGCGCAGACGCCCAGCGGCTGGCGGATGGCCATGGCGAACTTGTTCGGTAGCTCCGACGGCACGGTCGGCCCAAACAGGCGGCGGCCTTCGCCAGCAGTGTAGTAGCCGCAGTCGATGGCTTCCTGCACGTCGCCACGGGTCTCCTTGATGACCTTGCCCATCTCGCGGGTCATGTCGCGGGCGTATTCTTCCTTGCGCGTGATCAGCAGCTCGGAAGCTTTGTACAACATCTCGGCGCGGCGCGGCGCCGGCACCAGACGCCACTTCTTGAACGCCTGCTTGGCGGTCTCGATAGCATGATCCACGTCTTCTTTGCCGGATTTCTGGAAAATGCCGACCACTTCGCGGGTGTCGGCGGGATTGAGATTCTCAAAAGTGCGACCGGTGCGGCTCTCGATCCACTCGCCACCGATAAAGTTCTTGAACAACCTGGTTTTGGTGCCGGTATGAACGGCCGCCGGTTTCTGTTCCATAGTAGCCATAAGATTGCCCTCCGCAGCGAACTGCAAACCTTTAATGCTATCGGGTAGTATTGGCAGCGCGCAACCCCAGCGATTGACAGTCACGCGGTGTGATGATGATCGGCGACGCCTTAGGCGGCACGCATGATGTTAGGCATCTGTTCCGACTGCTGGATGTGAGCCGGTGGTGGTGGATCAACTCTAGGCTGGGGTAAACGAATTTCCCAGTGAGCGCTCTCCACAAACCCTTTACGGGAGAATGGGCTCATGCACCGGAGCAGCCGGTTGCCGCTTAGCCGGAGGGCGCAACTGTTCACGAGTGAAGGTTCCGCCGCAGGTCCCGCAGTGCCACTGCACTCGCGAGATGGGTAGAGAGGTGACCGCCTGTTGAGGCTGCCATACTTTAGACAGCTCTCCTCCACACTCTGGACAGATCATGATGGTGCCACTTCATTGCTGCTGACCGGGAGAATAGTGACCTTCGCGGCCAAACCGCCATCTTCCGTTATGCCAAGGACTTTCCTGGCGTGTTGCTTCGCCTTTTCTTCGGTGCGAAACCTCTTAGGATGATGCGGCTTGGGGGTTCCGGCCGGAAACTCAACTCGATAATAGGTCATACCTTATTGTCTCACTTAATAGGCCCCAATGCCGTTAATTCGGCATGTCAATAAGGATAAAGCGACCTGCAATTGGGGCTGAAGGCTGATAGCCAATGACTAACGGCTTCTACGGCGTCATCCCCAACTGCCAGAATAAGAACGAGTAGATGTCGGTCCACTCTTCTACTTGCTTCGCGATAGGTTTGCCTGCTCCATGTCCGGCTTTCGGCTCGATGCGCAGCAGAATCGGATTCGGGCCGCCATTGTCCGCCTGAAGCAGCGCGGTCATCTTCTTGGCGTGCATGGGATCGACGCGGGTGTCAGTATCGGCAGTCATGAACAGCACCGCCGGATAGATCGTTCCTTCCTTAACGTGATGATACGGCGAGTAGGCATACAGCCACTCGAACTGCTTCGGGTCCTGCGAGGACCCGTACTCCGGAATCCACAGCTTGGCGATTTGGAAGTTCTGGTATCTCAGCATGTCGAGTAGCGGCACCTGGCAGATGACGGCACGGAACAGGTCAGGCCGTTGCGTGATCGCCACACCCATTAACAGGCCACCGTTGCTGCCGCCGCGAATGGCGAGGTGCTCTTTGTCGGTGTAGCCCTCCTTCTGTAGATATTCAGCTGCGGCAATGAAATCGTCGAAGACGTTCTGCTTCTTGTCGAGCATGCCGGCGCGATGCCACTCTTCGCCGAACTCGGAGCCGCCGCGCAAGTTGGCCACCGCGAATACGCCGCCATGATCAAGCCACGGAAACAACGCTTTATTGAATTCCGGCGTCAAGCTGACGTTGAATCCGCCATACGCCGTCAGCAGCGCAGGGCCGTGGCCGGTCAGCTTCAGTCCCTTGCGCATGACAAGGAACATGGGAACTCGCGTGCCATCCTTCGACGTGTACCACACCTGCCTGGTTTCATAGTCATTGCTATCGATGCCCGACGGGACTGAGTCCCACAGCGTGCTCTTTGCCGAGTGGATGTCGAACCGGTAGATTGTGGTGGGCACCGTGAATGAAGTGAAGAGGTAGAACGCGTTGGTGCTGTCGTACTCACCACCCAGGTTGGCAATCGTGCCGATGGTAGGAAGGTCAATTTCACTCAAGGGCTTGCCGTCGGTGGTGAAGCGCCGCAGCAGCGAGTGTGCGTTTTGTTCGTAAAGTGCGAACAGTTGGCCACCGATAATGCGCACTTCCTTCAGCACAGCATCGGATTCTGGAATGATCTCGTGCCACCGTTCGCGCGCCGGCGTCGTTACCGGAGCCTTGAACACCCGAAAGCGAGGGCCGTCTTCGTTGGTCAGGATGTAAAGATCGCCGTCATAGATGTGAACGAAGTAAAGGAAGTCTTTACCGCTGGTGATGCGTAGCGGTGTGGTGTTGGCCTCCAGGTCCTTGAGGAAGACTTCATTTTTTGTCCAACCCTGTTCGACCATAATGCAGAGCCAGCGGCCGTCGTTCGAGAGAGTTACGTTCGGCCAATCCTGCGGGTCGCGACCCTCTCCGAAGATGAGCGGGTCTTTCGCAGGATCGCCACCGAGTGGGTGATAGAAGACGTGCCGGTTGTACATCTCCTGGCCTTCCGACACCTCGCCCTTCTTGGGGTAACGCGTGTAATAGAATCCGCTGTCGTCGGGCTTCCACGCTATGCTGGCCGCACGCGTGCGTTCGATGCTGTCGGGCAAGAGCTTCATCGTGGCGGTCTCGATGACGTGCAGTGTGCTCATCTCAGAGCCGCTCTCAGAGGTTCCGTAGGCCACATACTTGCCGTCGTGCGATGTCTGCCACCAGTCCAGCGCGACCGTGCCATCTTTGGAGAGCTGATTGACGTCGACCAGCACCTGGTCTTTGCCATCCACATGCTTGCGAACGTAGAGTACGGGCTGATTCTGCTTGCCCTCGCGACGGGTGTGGAAGTAATTATTACCGCCCACCTGCGTCTCGCCCAGGTTGCCGATCTCGAGCAGCTGCTCGATGCGTCCGTGCAGCTTGTCGCGGCCGGGCAGCTTGTCGAGAATGCTGCGCGTGTAGGCCAACTGCTGGGCGACCCATTGCTGGGTCTCCAGACTGTTTCCATCTTCGAGCCAGCGATATGGGTCAACAACTTTGTGGCCGAAGTAATCGTCAGTGACGGGCTGTTGTCTGGTCGCGGGAGGCTTTGGAATCGACATGGTGGAGGCGCCGCCATTGGTCTGCGCCAGGGCGGTTGCCAGTAGCAGCATTGACGCGCCAAAAGTGAGCGAATAGCGGACTATGTCATGGAAATTCATCGCAACGAGTTTAACAGTGTGGGCTGCAATCGGTGAGGGGGGAGGGAATGGCGCCTCCAGCACAATTTAGGTTCAAAATCGTGGGGAACCGGTGACTTCGCGCCTGCTCCAAAACGGAACAGCCGGTGCCTTTCAGTTACGCGAATCTTTTGACGGCACTCGCGGGTGCCGCTACAATACAGCTACAACTTGACGCGCTGTTGACGGCGCACAGACACTCCTCAGTAGCTCAATGGCAGAGCATCCGGCTGTTAACCGGAGGGTTGTAGGTTCGAGTCCTACCTGAGGAGCCATTCTTTGCATAGCCTTACTGAACCTTGCCCGGTTGCGCCATTTCTAACTGTGCCCATATCTGTGCCCCCTCAGCATCCCAGGTCGTAGCGCTTGATAATGTGTCGATAGCTTGTTGCCGGGCCTGGTTGCCGATGTGCCCGTAGCGTTTTGCCATCTTGGCCATCGTGCTCGCACTCCAGCCCATGATGTCGGCGACGACGCTCAGTGGCACGCCTTTCTCCAGCATGCGCGTGCATCCGGTGTGCCTCAGGTCATGGAAGCGACAGGTAACGCCGGCGCGAATCTTGGCCGCTTCCCAGGCTTCTTTCCAGTCGCCAATCGGCTGTGTGGGGTCGATGTCATAAGCAACCCCGCCGGCGAATCCGAATACATCATTACGACCCCTGCCTCCATACCGCTCGCGTGGGAACACATAGTGGTTAGGCTTGCGGCTGGGAAAGCGAGCCGCCCAGAACTCCAGCACACTGCGAACCCGTGGGCTCATGCGGATGACGCGATTACTGCCGCTTGCTGTTTTAGATTTGCCCACTCGCAGTTCACCCCTGGCGAAATCGACCTGTTTCCAATGCAGCAGCCGGATTTCGTTGTGCCGCATACATGTGCCGAGAGCTATCATGACGGCGGCGTACAAAGAACGAGAGCGGCTTGCTATGCATCCGTTCAGCAGCGCCGTTTCCTCGTATTGTGTGAGCGCAACTCCGAACTCATCCTCGCAGTTGAGCATCTTCACATCCGGCTGGATGTCCGACCACAAACGGTTTTTGCGAAGGATGGCCCGGAGCGTTCCAAATTCTAGATTGATTGTTTTGGGTGCTGCCCCCTCGGCCTTGCGTGCTGTCTGATAGTCGGCGATGCCGTCAGCGTTGATGTCGGTCAGCAGCAGGTTCCCGAACACGGGCTCCAGGTGCTTCAGGTTAAGTTGCTCTATCTTCACGCTGCGCGGAGAGAGTGTCGCCATTTTAGACTTGAGCCATTGGGCCGCGGCAACGGTGAATAACTGCGGGCGTGTCCGCTTGCCGAGGCGATTAAACCCGTTTTCCAATTCGGCATGTCGTGTCCGCTCGGCGGCGGTTGCAATATTCCGATTGCTTGACTTTGTAGATTCGCGGATGAGCTGTCCGGCGAACTTGAACTTGTACCACCAGACTCCACCACGTTTGAAAGTACTCATTTTGTTGCCTCCTTGCTGTCGCGGTATCTTTTCTGCCGGCATCGGTTGCTACAATAGGTCGCGTCCGCCCGGCGCGCGTCATTAGCTTTTCCCACCTGGAACCACTTGCGGCAAGTGGTGCACCTCTTGAACTCGTACTCGGAAGCTTGGGCCAGGGCGAATTGCAGCCACAGGGCGGCATTCAGCGATTCGGGAACATGACACAACTGCTCGCCGTTTCCGCGGTCCGGCACGAGCTGGGGCGTTGTGCGGTGTTTCGTCAATAACTCATTCGTGATCTGCCGGAGTGCGAAACGGCCGGGCTGGATAACATTTCCGGGCAGAAAGCCCCGTAGCGTTTCCGGGTTCAATCCTGATGAGGCGATGAGCTGTGTCCGACGGTCGCCCATGCTGGTTGGACCGTGATACAAAACGGCGCCATCCTTCCAGTTAATGAATTTCGCGAGTGTCGTTGCATCCTCAGCGCGTATTGCATCCCACAGCGTCGTGAGAGCACGCATCAGCAGGATTTCGCTTTTCCATTTGGTCAGGCTTTCGGAATTGAGGGGAGAACCCGACTTTGGTCCAATTACTAGGCTGATGTCCTCCCCGATTGGAAAGCCTAGCGAGCCGTAGACATTGGCAAACGCCTGGATGCCAGGCCGTGTCGCCTCAGTTTCCGCGAAGATCCGAAACAGGCCGGTATGTGCGATGAGCGGCCTGTAAATCCTTCCTCGAAATGGAGGCAATGGTTTCTCCTGCAGAAACCATTCGAGCTTGACCGCCTCTATCTCTGCCGCGGTCATGTCCCCTAGCACCCCGCGGCCGCGTACCCACTCGAAGCCGGCATCTGGCACTCTCTGGACAAATTCGAAAGGCTGAAGACTTCGCTTTGTGAGCATTTGTTTGCTTCTTTCTTTAGCGTTACGGATAATTACGTATAAACATCTTGCAAACAACTATACGCCACGATACAAGATAAATGTCAAACCCAAAAAACATCACGTTACGTGGTGATGAATCACTAGGGAAGATGAGAAGTGACAAAGACAAACAACCAGCGATTTACGGACGTCAGAGGGGTTTCGCAAATAACCGGGATGCAAGAGGTCACCGTGCGCAAGTGGATCGCCCAGCGCCGGCTGGCATGCGTGCGGATGGGGCGCGCGTTGCGTGTCGAAATCACAGAAGTCGAACGGTTCATCCGCGAAAATACTGTGCCCGCGGTTCGCTAGTGAACCGGGATGCCCGGAGATAGGTCGGACACAGCTCCTGCAAGTACTTGGCGTGACGAACACCAGCGCGATACCAAGAAAGCAGGTCCGCTTGGCTGCGGCCCCGCTGGAGAATTCAGATGATGAGCAAGAACCGCATAAGGCCACGACCCACGTGCAGCGGACTGCATGCAATTAGTGAAGCGTTGAGCATTCTTCTCGACCCAAACTCAGTGGCGGAACTACGCGTACTAGGCACCCAATGGCAAACCGTAAACGGCTATTTCGATGATCACAGCCTGCTCGCAAAAGCAGCCGCTGAACTTAGCGGGCGGGCCCCTGGTGTATACGTCACGCTCAATCCGGTTCGCATTGACCTGTTGGGACGGGCAGTGAATAGAGTCATCCGTTTTGCAAAGAAAACCACGAGCGACTCAGACATCCTGTCGCGCCGATGGTTCGCCGTTGACTTTGATTCGGTCCGCCCGTCCGGTATCTCTGCTACCGAAGCTGAACATGAGGCCGCCTTGGATCGAATGCAGCAGTGCAAGGATTGGTTGCGAACTCAAGGCTGGCCTGATCCCGTCCTTGCGGATTCTGGCAATGGTGGACACCTGTTGTATCGACTCGACATCCCAAACGATGCTGCGAGCACGAACCTGGTGAAGTTCTGCCTGCAGGCGTTAGGGTTGCTGTTTAGCGACGGCCAGGTAATTGTTGATCTCGGCACCTACAATGCTTCCCGAATTTGGAAGGTCTACGGGACTTTGGCAGCAAAGGGCGATGACATTCATGCTCGCCCTCATCGCGTCGCAAAGTTATTGGAGGTCCCCTCCCCCATCGAAGTCGTCAGCTCCGAACTTGTCGCGCGGCTTGCCGCGACAATTCCACCGCCCCCGAGGGAACACAGCACGAAAACTGGCTTCGACATTGCCGCGTGGATATCTCACCACCAGATTCCCGCGATCCTAGATGCGCCTTGGAATGGCGGGCGCAAGTGGATCCTCAATCCGTGCCCCTGGAACCCAGAGCACACGAATAGGTCAGCGTACATCGTTCAATTGGGAAGTGGGGCGATTGCTGCAGGTTGCCTTCATGCAAGCTGTACCGGAAAAGATTGGGCGGCCCTTCGCGGATTGTTTGATTCGGATCACAAGTCAGCGGCGGGTGGCGCCGACTCGCACCAAGACAGCAAGCCCGGTGAATTACCGGAGCAGGAGAAAACTACGCAGGTAAAGCGGTTGTTACGGTTGGGTGCTGAAGCAGAGCTGTTTCACACGCCGGCTGCTGAGCTGTTCGCTTCAATACCCGTGAACGGACACGTCGAAAATTGGCCGCTGAAGAGTAAGCCGTTCCGCCAGTGGCTGCTTCGGAGTTATTACCTGGAAACCAAGGGTGCGCCAAAGAACCAAGCAATGCAAGAGGCCATTGGCATATTCGAGAGCAAAGCGAACTTTGAGGGTCCCAAGTGTCCGGTCTTCACGCGTCTAGCCGAGAGAGACGGGAAAATCTATCTCGACCTCGGCAATGACGCCTGGGAGGCTGTCGAGATAGACCCTAATGGATGGCGCGTCCGGTCGGATGTGCCGGTCAAGTTTCGCAGGGCACGGGGTATGTCGTCGCTACCAGACTCCGGTCCGCGGCGGGGGCTCTATTAACAACTTAGGCGATTCGTGAACATCGCGAGCGAGCAGGATTGGATGCTGTTGGTGGCATGGCTGATAGCGGCGTTCCGTCCACATGGACCTTATCCAATCCTAGTCCTCCACGGAGAACAAGGCAGCGCCAAGAGCACTACTTCGCGTGTCTTGCGGGCTCTGTTGGATCCGAATACCGCCCCCTTGCGCGGCGAGCCCCGGGATCTGCGCGACGTGATGATTGCTGCCTCAAACGGGTGGATCATCTCCTTCGATAACCTGTCTCGCATTTCGCACTGGTTATCGGATGCCTTATGTAGGTTGGCGACAGGGGGCGGGTTTTCCACGCGCGAACTCTATACCGACTCAGAGGAAGTGCTCTTTGACGCGCAGCGTCCCGCGATTCTCAACGGAATCGAAGAGCTGGCCAGCCGTGGTGACTTGCTTGATCGGGCACTCATTCTTTACCTTCCGTCGATAGCGGAACAGAAACGCGAACCGGAAAGCAAGTTTTGGTCTGACTTCGAAGCCGCGCGTCCCACCCTTCTGGGTGACTTGTTGGACGTGGTATCCGGTGCCTTGGCCCACCTGCCCAGTGTCGAGCTGTCCAAGAAACCCAGGTTGGCGGATTTCGCGATTTGGGTGACTGCCGCTGAACCACTTCTTGGCTGGTCTGACGGTGCGTTTATGGACGCCTATGTCCAGAACCAGTCGGACGCAAACGACCTTGCCTTGGAAGCATCGCCGATAGCGGGGGCCATTCAGGCGTTAGCGCGTGACAGCGGCACGTTCGAGAGGACCGCCACAGACTTACTAAAGGCGCTCAAGCCCTACACCGGGGAAGGTGCTAGTTCGCAAAGATCGTGGCCAGCAAACGGGCGGGCGTTGTCCGGCGCCCTGCGGCGACTGGCGCCCAATCTGCGCAAGTCGGGAGTCGACGTTTCGTTTTCGCGAAGCCCTAATCGGCGTCGTCGCCGCCTGATTACCATCCGGGATTTTGCGTCCGCATCGTCCACATCGTCCGAACAAGCGGATTTCGGCCCCGCTCGGCGGGCGGAGCTGGACATAAACCCCGGCCAGGTTGGACGAAGCTGGCCGCACCGCTATCCGTCAAGACTGCGCGGATACGCAAGACCTGAAGGGGACGTTGAACAGTGTGGACGATGCGGACGCAAGAATTCAGAAGTCGCAACCTGTTGCCGTTGTGACCGCTGTTGTGGGTCAAAGTCGTCATCTAGGGCAACAGGTCCGCAAGGGTCGTATCAAGGGGGAGCTATGAACGCGCCGGAAGTCGTTCGGCGGATCGAGGAAGTCGGCGGAACTCTGAGTCTCAACGGCGATCGGATCCGGTACGAGTTGCCGGAAGATGCTGCGCCAATGATCGAGGTGCTGCGCCAATACCGCGATGAGGTTTTCGGAGTACTTCGAGAACGTAGGCGATCGGAGAGCGGAAAGAGCCATCCAGACCTGTATGCAGTCGTATTGGAGAAAACGACACAGAGCGAACCCCCGCCTATGCCGGCCGGCGTTAAGTTGCTCCGATGGGAGCCGATGCGAGCACCGGTCGGGCTAACCATGTTCTCCGTGGTTACAGAACCGCAGAGATTCATCGAGACCACACTTCAACAACTGGAAGCAGCCCTTCGGGAAAGTTTTGGGCTGCTGGTAACTGGAGTGTGCGCGACCTCTGCGAGAGGCTTGAACAGCTCGGCTTACGGGTTCTTGTAGACCGGGAAGCGGCACAGAGGTTCTGATGCTCTGACAACGATAGTGCGACTACAGAGGGCTATTACTGTGAAAAAGGAAGAAAACTGGTGGACTTAGCCAGAATACGTAACACAATAGCGGAAGCTCTCACCGTCTCCGCGAACGGAATTCACTTGCCCGGCATTGTTGATGCTGCTGTAACCAACGCAGGTGTCTCTTCAGCGCAGTTGCAAACCGTTGCTGACCAGCTTGAGCAGCATGGCCATAGCGAAATTAAGGTCTGCTGAAGTTGAGTTGTTCCTGCGAATCTCCAACAGCCGACGTATTGAGCTCGATCGAGGGTACGGCATTTCGCGTTAGGGTAAATGCTGAGGGCAATGATCTTCGCGCAGTGGCGAGCAATGAAAAAGACTGGGGCATGGCATGGGAGCGGGTCATAGAACCGATCAAGCAAGCTACCATGCAAGGCATGAAAAGAGATGTATGGAACATGGACGCCACCCTCGCAGAGGACAGCTACACTTTTCAGGCGGCAATGGTTTTGCTCACGTCTGAGCTAGTGGGGCCCTACGTTGATCGCATCGCGACATTCCTGGGGTATCCTCCTGGCCTTGTGCAGGCAATGGCGGCTCGGCTCTATGAGGCGAAGATTTGGGAGAGTGACGAAGTCCGCTGTGAAAGCTGGTTCGATCCCAAGAAGGGGGCAGTGGCTTTCCGGCTGGATCTTATGGTCGCGGAAGGTGAGCTTGTTCGTAAGTGGTCGGAAGAAAAGAAGCAGTACGCTTACCACAAGGTCGACATCCGGGAAGCTTCAAACTTTGCAGTCTGGTTGATGCAGCTGCCGGTAATGCAGGTCGATCACTCAGTTGATTCGCCAAGCCAGTCGTCATTCCCATTTGCGACGGCCACGAGAGCGACAAGAATTCCGCAACGCGTCTATCGTTCTCGTGATTGTATTGTTGGTTGCAGAGTGCTTCGGCCAACAGCCTGGCCACACTACCGTTACAGTATGCGGCTGCGTGATCAATGAATGAATGGGACCTTCAATCTCACCCCCCGACCAAGCCTATGTGCTGAAAGGTCAGCACCACAAGGGAGGAACTTGCCCGAATGGCGACGCCGGCGGCCACAGCAATCCACAAACCCATTTTCCACATCGCCGTGGCGGAGAAGCTGATCGAAGCACTCGGCTTCCGCCAGATTGGAGTGGTGCAGGAGGAATACGCCGTTTCATCCGACGGGATGCGCATGTTGGGCGTGATGGACCTGAGCTCCGGCTTTCAGGGATGCCGTTTCGCCATCGGCCTGCGGAACAGCCATGACAAGTCCTTCCGGCCGTCCCTGCACAGTCGGACTGCGGGTTTTCGTCTGTGAAAACCTTGCGTTCCATGGGGAATACGCCCCTGAGACGATATTTCCGAGCGTCTAATGGTCAGTTTCACGAAGCTCGTCGCGTTGATGCCGCTCCTGCTGACGCTTACAGGATCGGCGTACTGTGCTTTTCCGGATGAGCCCGAAAAGTTCGTCCGGCCGATTGGAGGAATCGATCGCACCATGCAGAAGCGGGTGCCCGTTTCTTCACTTCTGCCGTTGGCAACAAGGGCGATCGCAGACGAGGTCGGAGGCCTCCAGACCGTCAACTCCTGAGTAGTTGTCCTCCAGCTGAGCCGAAGGCTTTATAGGTCGCGGTCCCCTCAAAAAGGTCCTCATCGCGACCCAAAGTCAAAATTCCGATCTTCAGGCCCCATTGCTGATGGCTTGGGCATGTGGATCGAAAAAGTACTTCGAGCGATGTCAAACTTCTACTGCCTCCCCGGCAGAGCCGGGATCTCCAATGAATTAGTCTCCGGAACGGCCAGCGCCAAACACGGCCTTAAGTTCGTCGTAAACCTCGAAACCAAGCTTACTTCCGTGGCATCGAAGAAAGGGGCTTGCTTTTCACGGGTCACTGAAGAGCCTGCATATGCACAGCGCATTCGCGAAACCGAAGTCCTCCGCTGATCCCTTCCGAGGAAACATCCCCAAGTCCATTCGATCAAGGGCCACATGGCGGCTTCGGGCCCGCCCTCAACTAATCTGATCGCAGATTTGCATAGGACAGTGGGGAACCAAGCGGTGCAGCGGATGTTCAAGTTTTCTGCCCGCTCTGCAATGCTTCAACCGAAACTCACTGTCAGTGCAGCTGGGGACGCTTTTGAGCAGGAAGCGGACCGCGTTGCTGAGCAGGTATGCGGATGCCGGAGCCGGGCGCCACCGCCAGCCCCGCACTGTCCAGCGCCGTTCCCGGAGTGCTGGGTAGATGTTCTTGTGGCGGAAGTTGTGACAGGTGTCAGGCGGAGCAGGAACACCAACATGAGTGGTTACAAATGCAGCATGCAGCTTCAGGCGATCTGGGTCAGAAAGCAGCACCGCCCATCGTCCATGAAGTCTTGCGCTCCCCGGGTCGCCGGCTCGATCCGGTAATCCGCGGCTTTATGGGGCCACGATTTGGATATGATCTCGGCGACGTACGGGTGCATACGGCTGCGAGAGCGGCGGAGTCGGCAAGAACGGTCAGTGCGCGGGCCTATACCGTCGGTCATCAGATCGTGTTTGCATCGGGGCAATACGAACCGGCAACCGCTGAAGGCCGGAAGTTGATTGCCCACGAGCTCGCGCAACTCTCGCAGCAGGGCACCGGTTCGCGAGCTAGCGCAAAGCGAATCTCCATTGCCGCGGACTCAGCGGCGCAGGGAGTCGAGCGCGCACCTAGCGCGCTTGCGGGACCTACCGATGCGACGACTACCGAGCCCGCGCAGATACTGCATCGCCAGGCACAAGCCAAGCCGCCGATGGGTTCGCCACCCGGCGCGGAACTAGCGCCTCCCTGCGCTTCCACTAGTTGCTCCGCTATCTCGGGAGATCGCTTTGAGAAGCAGCCTCCCGAGCTGCAGAGGGTTCTGGCCGCGTCGCTCAGGGCCAGCGACCTGGCTGGAGCATCTGGATTCCGAACGCCGGATCGCCTTGATCGCCATCTTCAACGGCATGTGCAAATACGGGGTTTGGTGTCATTTGCGCCAGCTCCTGAAGATCGCGCCCGGCGAGCTGCCGGTAGCGGACCGCTTCCTGACTCCCGGCAATACAGCCTCGGCGCACTTCGTCAGCGGGCCTTGGCTTGCACTGTACAACGCGCTCATGGCGACCGGTCGATTTTGCCAGGCATCCGGTCCCGGGGCGAGTCAGCATCCTGGACAAACGACTTTACGTGAGATTTCCGGCTCCGACAGTCTTCACATCTCGCTGGGACCAGGTGACCTGTGCGACGCACACATCGACCATTACTCGCCGGTGACTGAACACCCGGCTGGCAGCTTCTGTCCTAATGAGCCGTCTGCTGCAGCCGTCGGTCACATCGGTCGCGAGCTCGTCCCAGAGTTAGTGCGAAAGGGCGTGAACATCTTTGGGGTTCACATCCCCGGCCCGCCAGCTTCCAGGTATTTCCAGAGCCGCCACCACCGGCACCCCTGCCCGAGGATCGGGCCCCGTTTATCTCCAACTCATACGTATTACTACCTTGCGTCGGCCGGTACCGAGACCTTCGGAGCCCTACCTTGCTGCCGGCGGCGAAAGTGTCAACCCTAGCGCCGGCGTGTTGTCTGCGGAGATAGTCGAAAAAATCCGGCAGGCGCTCGATCAGCAAGTGAGCCACGAGGCCCTCCTGCCCTTGCCGGTGCGCGCGTCGCTCACCTACGCACGCAAAGCGGCGGAGATGGCTGGTCCCGGCGAAGAGGCTGCGCTACGCGCGGCACGCGAGGCGGTCGAGAAGCAGGCGTCGGAATACACAGATGCCCACGACGTGGCGTTCGATCTTGCGGCGGAGGGAATGGAACAAGCCCGATGGCGCCATCTGACCTCGGTAACGCTCGACCTCGACCGCTATGGCCGCTATGGCGGACTTGACGCCAATGGCCGTAAGTTAATCGTCGGAGAAATCCGGAGGATCGCTCTCATCCTGCGCAATTATTTGCCCGATCGCGCAGCCGGCGTAGACACCGTAGTCCTAGTCTTCGGAACCGACAAAGAAGCTCTCCGGGAAGAGGTTCGGTTGCCTTAGGGGTGGCTGCCGAAAGGTCCAGCCGTTCTTGTTCGGCGTGGGTGGCGGAGTACGGTTTACCTGGGCTCGACTATCGGAAGGTCCGGCGCCTCCCGGCGGGACAGGAGATCATCCGTGAGTTCGCTACGTAATTTGCTGCACTGAGTTCTTACGGTGTCATAATCGGGAGTACTGACCGCGCCATCTTTGTTCTCGTCAGGACGGAGTTGAGGGCTTCCTGGACTTTGCCGTATGCTTCCCGCGCGCTCCGCGAGAGATACATTCCGCCCCGCTCGAAGTACCAGTCACGCAGATCGGTCGTGAATTGCCGTAATTCCGCATAGGTTAGCTGCTGATTTCGCGGCCATTGAGGCAGCAGGCCGGTCTTCTTCCACAATTCGCAATATACCTCGATTCGATGGGCACGCAGATCGGAATCGATCGTGGTTGCGGTGGCCAGCAAGACGCGGTGCAGTTCCTCGGCTCTCCGCAAAGCGCTCTCAAACCGTTGTTCTGCAGCCAGCGCTATCTTGTCCGCCAGGGACTTGAAGAAAGAAAACAGCCACAACGATAGCTACGCCGCGCCGCCGGCAGCTCCACCCAGAATCTCTTGCTACGGCATACTCGTCCTCTTCGATCGTGGTATCAACGGAGACACTTGCGTTGCGGAAACCCTCGCGGAGAGATCCGCTGGGCAACAGGCGAAAAGTTGACTCGAACATGGCAATGTAGTCGCTGTGCACCGTCATGAGGTCATTGAAGGCTGGCTCAAAAAGCTCCTTGAATCTCGTACTTACCCGAGCGTTCCTATACTCCCTCAGCTTTATAAGCCGGTCAGCTACGGCGATGAGAGCGTCAATAAGTATCCCTGGTAATCCGCCCATCACATCGGCGGGGGAAACCGCCAGCCGGGTGGTAAGGGCGGATAGGTGACTAATTTGGTGAAAGCTGATGCGATCTGCGCATGTGGGCTTGTACCGCTCTTTCACTACCGCTTGTAACGTCGAAGAACCGCCCGCCCTTCGCGCCAATAGAGCCTGCAACGTCTCCGGGCGTGGATACCCGGGGGCGTTGGGGGGTATGCAGCAAGCGCTGGAGGGCGGGGTCTTCCGCTAGACGCTCGGCCGCGGCGCGTTCTACTGCCTTTCCAAAGGCAGCATTGGTCCACTTTCTTGGATTATCGTACACCGCACGGAGTTCCTTCGGAGTCAAGAACTTGGCAGCCTCGTCTGGGTCATGTAGCAGCTTCACCGAAACTTCGTCTACAACCTCTTGTAACATTGCTAGTTCCTTAGCCGCTGCCAGTGGGCGCGCGCTCTTCGCGATCTGCTCGATGTCTTCGGCGCTCTGCGTGGTGAATGCCTCCGCGAGGTCAGGATCGAGTTTGTGGGACGACGAGAACCGACGCTCCAGAGCCAAGCGTGACGCTTGCCTTTCTTCCTCTGTGTAGCCGGGACCTCGAGGCACAGTTTCCGGCTGATGGACTCCCTGCTTCTCCAACGCGGCATCGACTTCCTTATCAACCTCGGGAGGCACGCCAGGCACAATCGGGCATTCTGGGTCAGGCGAGGTTCGGCACCAGTTGTAGTTCCCTTTTCCCGGTGGTACGTGTGACCGTCTTCGGCGGTAATTTCCGCGTCATAGCGGGCATCCTGCGGATGCAGGTTCGCTTTGCCCTTACCCGCCTTTTCGGCTACGTCTTTTAGCTCATCCTCGATTATGCTGCGACTAGTAACCTCCCCGGCGGCGGTTGCTCCCCGCTGTGTCTCGGTTGCAACCTGTTTCTCCGCCTCGTCCGTGACAAGGGTCTCCGGATCGGCTCCATGCAATCCACCTCCCACCGCCGACTTCCCCTCTGACCCCAGTGTGAGCCCGCCCTTTTCCGCCGTAAAGAGCTCCGCCGCCGCAGCGTCTACCATCGTGCCAGCTACCGTGAACAGAACCGTCGCGCCAAAGGCAGCGGTTGACGGCTCTTCCGCTGATATGACGACAGCATGTCTGATTTTTTTGTCGTCCAACTCGTTACTTTCTATGGTCAGATCGACAGCATTAGCAACCGCACGCAATATGACGCCTGCTGGGGGTGGTATGGGCAGAATGTTGATTAGAAAATCGATGACGCCCCACAAACGCTGCCAAAATGTCTTTTCGGAACGGCGGGCGCTCACTATCCCATCGACAATGAGATCCAGCACGCTTCCGGCCTTTATACCCCAGTAGGAACTTTTCCTGAACGACTATCTTGTCCGCGCCATAGACAAATCCCTTATCGTGCTGCAATCGTTTCCGCGCCTCATGGACCGCATTGTGAGCGTTCAACAGAACCTTAGCAAGCACGGGTTGAGCTTTACTCGCATCTAGCGAGAGAAACTCATACGCTAAACCCTCTAACCCCGCAATCTTAAGCCTGGATTTGTCGGCTAAAACTCGTCCCAGTTCTTTCTTCAGCCGCTTAAATGTCTCATTGTGTACACCCCACCCCCCATTTATCATGAGCCGCAGACTCTTCTTCTCGACGAAAACGTTCCATTTGGGCGGCGATTTGGGGATCCTTGCGCGCCTCGTCGAGTTCTTCTCCGAGGTGGGCTGGTCCGACAATTCGGCGGCTGCTTCCAACAAATTCGTTTCTAACCCTGAGGATGGCCACTTCGGTAGCATTAAGCGTCGCCTCCGTCAAGCCGCGCAATTCCGCGTCAAGCGCACCCGCGAATTGATCGAGTGTAGTCCACAGGTCTTTTCGGTCTTTGAATTCCGTTCCAGGGCCGGAAAGGACCGAACCCCCCACGCGGCGTATTGAACCCTTACCAGCTTCGCTGGCGTAAAGCGCGTCTGCTTGATTCGCAGATTCTCTGTCGGTTAGTCCCCCCACGACTAGCGGTACGTTGTCAGGAGGTATTGTCGCTAAACGCGCTTTAGTCCGTTCGAGGATGAATATCGTATCAAGCGCGGCCTTTTGCTCTTGCAGTCGTTGAGCAATGAGAAAAGCGGCCCAAGCGGTGGGCTCAACCGCAGCCATAGGCCGACCGACGTCTTCTGCTTCCATCACCC
Source organism: uncultured Acidobacteriaceae bacterium (assembly GCA_963709045.1). Lineage (GTDB taxonomy): Bacteria > Acidobacteriota > Terriglobia > Terriglobales > Acidobacteriaceae > Bog-257. The sequence continues at coordinate 1,431,698 of CAVPUX010000002.1, forward strand.
GTTCTTCTTCACGGTACAGTTCGTCTTTCGTTACCCCGAATCTAGTGAGGAGTACTTCCGCCCTCAATACTTCTGATTAATCTTTTGCCAAGTGCTTGGTCCCACTATCAGCGGTAAAGAATTCCCGGACAGATTCAGGAACTATGATCACACTAATTGTCTCGGCCGAAACGTTACCCCTTCGGCGGGACCAAGAGAGTCCCTCGCTGCAGGCGCTTTGGGCCTTTGGGTACCTCCTATGGACTGTCTGTAGTCCATAGTGGGTATTTTCCCTGAAGCTTAAGCGTGTACTCTCCGGGAGCCATACAATTCTTTTTTAGTTTGACCGTCACATGGCCGCCCTTGTAGATTATGCCGTGGCCTCGTACGCGCGCCCCAAAACGTCTGGCGGTACGCTCTTGTTCGAGAGATCGTATTCATCAAAATGCTGAATGAGAGCATGAACAACCTCGTTCGGGATGAGGGGCTTGCCAGAGGCCATCAGGCGCGGGCTGATTCCAGTCGACTGTAAAAACGCCTCTCAACTCATCATTAGCATCGGCGACGGCGCGCATTGCCTTCGTTAGTACCTCGCCGAGATTTGTCGAGGCAGCCTTAACATCTCCCCAACGTGAGCCGTCAGGAATCTTGAAGCGATGCTCACCGCGTCTCCGGAAAACGGCCTTCTGCTTGATCCGTAAACGGACGGTCTTGCTGTCGTTCTAGAATTCGGCGATTGCGTCCTCAGCTTCGCACTCCCATTGGTCGCAGAGGCGCTTGTAGAACATCAATGACAAAATGTAATTCTTGTAATCTTGCCCGGCGGTCTTGCCGCGCAGAATGTTTGCGGCTCCCCACAGGTGCGCTTCGAGCTGCTGTTTGAGTGATCTTCATCTCGGGACATCCTAACTTCTTGCCGATTAAGCAATTACTTGCGTAGTTCGTTCAGCTTCACCCAGTCGCCAGGTGCACGTTCAAACTTCCAGAAATGCCAACCGTCACACGCTCTGCCCAGAGCCGCAGTGCCTGCAGCAGATGGAGAGTTAAAGTTCTTTCCTCCAAAACGCACAGTACCGTCGCGCCGCACGTGGGCCTGGAACGCCTGCCCTCGGCGGGTGCCGCGAAGTAGCGTTGGAGTCGTGAGATATTGCGCGAGAATTGGAACACGCCCCGTCGACTTTGACCGCGCCGTGGCCTTCTTCCGTTCGACAAGCAACTCACGACCCAGCAGCAAAGCGAGGTCTTTGCGGTTTTGGAGACGGATGGCGCCTGCGAACTTCCGTTTCAGGTCTTGCGACTTCGCGAACTTCCCTTTGACCTTGTTACCCTTTGGTTTGACGATCCGAAGAATTAACGACTCAAGTTCCTTCAGGTGCTGATCTCCGATCGTTAGGTACACGCTGAACCGATCCCACGATTCTCCATGACGATCGTTCAAGTGAGCTTTCAGACGCCAACGCAGATCTTTAGCTAGCCCGACATAGTAGAGCTTGTCTCGTTTGTAGAGGGCATAAACGCCGTGTCGGAGCCGGACGTAGGCGCGAATGACTTCCTGGTACTTCTCCAGTCCGTTGCGGCTGATATTTTCCAGATGCTGGCAGACGAGAGGTGAGCGTTTCGACATGAGAGTTAGGCCCCGCCGACCTTAGACCGGGAGATCGAACGAATAGCGTGGAGTGCGCTGGAACATTACAGGTTATCAGACGCCAATGACCAGAGCGGTCAATAATGCCGGCAGTCCATTTACATGAAATGAGCCTCTGGTTCCGGCTGTGCTTCAACTTCGCATGTCCGCCGTGGTCTGCACTTAATCGTGACCACGGCGGGATACATCTCAGCCGCCCGTTTCCATCTTCGTTGAATCTCGCACACAACCACACACGGAGGAAACCCATGTTTACAGAACTGATGCCATTGCTGCGCAAACGCAGGCTGCTGCTGACCATCTCCCTTGTTGAGGGCGATACGATCAGGGCTACCGTCGTTCCGCAGAAGGCGTCTGACACCGAAGACAACGCCCTCACTACCCCATTGGCAATCACCGGCACCGCCGAGGAACTCGATCGTGACCTTCCTCAGCAGCTGGTGGAATTCACTGGGGCGCACCTGCAACTCCAAACCACCCTGGCCTCTGCCAAAGCAGAGATGGACGCAGCTGCGAAGGCAGCTCGTGGAGAGGCACGGAAGAAGTCGGCTAAGCCATCCAGTTCGACGAGTCCAACAACTCCGTCGACACCAGTGGCGACGCCGATTGCACGGGAACCAGAGGCGTCGGAGAATGGCGCGTCCAGAGGTTAAGTCCAAACATAGCGAACTCATGAAGAAAGTCATGTCGCAGGATTCGATCAGGGAAAATCTGCTTTCCTCGAGGTCAAGCCCTGCATATAAAGCCTTGAAATCTAAAGAACTTCGCGAACGATGGAAAGATCCTGAATACCGCGCGCGCATGTCGAAGGCAATCAAAACGGCATGGGCCAGTCCGGGTTCGCGCCTCAACAGCGTAGAGGCCAAGCATAAGAGGAGCACTGCCCAGACGGGCATGTGGGCGTCTTCTGAAGGTCGGATGCTACTTACGGAGGCTTTGAATAGGCCAGAGGTATCGGCAAGACTAAGTGTGGCAGCGAAGCAACGCGAAGAGAGAAAGCGATGTCTCCGGTAGCCCCGCGGCGTCCATGCCGTCGCCCTGGCTGCCCAGCACTAACGGACAGCGGCTACTGTGAAGCACACCAATCCATCAGGCGTGAAGCTGCACGTCGGTTCGATGCCAGCAGAAAAACCACCGGTGAGCGCGGCTATCACAAGGGATGGGAACGGTTCCGTGCCTGGTTCATTCGTCGCCATCCGTTATGCGAGGCAAGCTCCGGGTGTATGCGGCCAGCCACTGAAGTTCACCATGTCATCCGCATTCAAGACGGAGGCGAACGACTGGATGAGAACAACTGCCAAGCGCTGTGCAAGTACCATCATGACTCGTTAGGTGGCAAAGGCGGTCGCGCGTAACCCTATGAAGACATGGGGGATAAGGGGGGGTAAAATCGCTAGGGCGAAGGCCTTCCGGACCGTGGCCGCACCCAAATTTTCTTCGCCGCGAAATGACAACTTTCGCGAATTGCGGATTTCCAAGGAAAATTGAAGGAAAACAGCCAAAAAGCGAGCGAAAACGAGCCGGTTTCGAGCAGATTGCGCAAATTGTCCGATCTGACGCCCGATACGCAGAACGCGAACAAGGGAACCGATCGCGGCGGCGCGATGATTGAGGACTCGCTGCGGCGGTTCGGCGCCGGCCGGTCCATCCTCATCGATAAGCACGGCTACGTCATTGCCGGAAACAAGACGCTCGAGCACGCCGGCAGCATCGGAATGGAGGACGTCATCGTCGTCCAGACCGACGGAACCAAGATCGTGGCGGTCCAGCGTACCGACCTGGACCTGAAGACGGACGCCCGGGCAAAGGAGTTGGCGGTTGCCGACAACCGAGCCGGCGAAATATCGCTCGAGTGGGACCCCGAGGTACTGACGGCGCTATCCGGCGAGGTCGACCTTTCCGGCTTCTTTACAGTCGAGGAGCTAGCCGCGCTGGTTCTAGAGGGAGCGAAGGGCCCGAAAGACGAGGCTCCCGAGGCCCGCATCGATGAGGCCGATGAGCTGCAGAAGAAGTGGGGGACCGAGCGTGACCAGATATGGTCAATACCCAGCCTATTGCTACACGGGCGCCCGCACCGGCTGATGTGCGGGGATAGTACCGTCAAGACCGACGTCGGGGCCCTTATGGGCAGCGTGCGCGCACGAATGGCATTCACGGACCCTCCGTGGAACGTGGCTATCGGACAGGATAGTAATCCGCGGCATCGGCAACGCCCGGGCTAGAGAAGGACGATCAACCCAGTCGCCACAGCCACCCTATGTGAAGTGAAACGGCCCGCGGTTGCTCGTCGTATTCCTTCGACAAAGGCATCGTGCTGAAACCCGCTCAGCATAGTTGCTAAACGCTGAGGAAATTTCGGCTCCGTGTAGCACAGGGGATTTTGGGCTGTTGGCTTTGGGAATGTGTGCGGGGCCCAGAAAACTGGAGTGATAACGTCCGTGGGTGTTGAAAAAGTCTCTTCGGCAGAGATGAACTTGCCTAGGTGGGGCTGGGGACTGGGTTCTTGTATTTTCTTTGTCAGTTGATTAAGCGGCTGCAGCGAATATCGGATCTGGTGCTGTGCTGAGGAACCGGACTAGCCGTTTGATATTCTGGGCCGCCGCGGCCAGGAAGAACTGCTCCCGCACGAACTTCAGTCTGCGCAGGCGCAGGCGGCGTAGTCCGATCTGATTCTTGAGTTCCGCGAACAGGGCTTCCACTTTCTTTCTTTGGCGTTGTGCGTTAGCGAACTCTGGCGTGTTGGCCAGTTCGCGTGCCCGTTGCCGAACCGGCTCATGCATGTGGATGGCAAGACAGCGGAAGGCTGCGCTGGTGCATTGCGGTCTTTGTGAGCATGCCCCACAACGTTTGCGGGTTCCGATGTAGGTATAGGTGCGGTTGCGATCACTCCGACCGCCGTAGTTGAGTTGCTGCCCTGCGGGGCAGCGATAGCTGTTGCTTTCCGGCTGATAAGTGAACCGCTCCGGGCCATAGAACGGGCTGTTCTTTCTGTGGATACTATCGCGGGTTCGCATGTAAGGAGTGATGCTCCGATCCGCCAACCATTGCAGGAACTCCCCGTTGCCGTACGTCGTGTCAGCCGCCAGCGATTCCGGTGCTCCGCCTTGCCATTGCGTGAAACGTGTGAGCATGTCTTGGGCGGCCACCGTCTCCTGACTCATCCGTGCTGCCGTCGCTTGCACTCCCACAATCACGCAGCTTTGATTGTCCACCAGATAGTTGTCGTAATAACCCAGCCGGGCCGGCGTGCCGCCTTTCGTGGCATAGGTCGAATCCGGATCGGTAGTCGAGACCTGCTCTTGCTGATGCACCGGTTCTTCCACCGGGTTTTGTTCGGCCAGTTCCGCCAGATACTGTTTCACCGCGTAGTTGACTTGGGCTGCTTCCGCTAACTGTTCGCGTGGAATCCGGCTCTCTTTGGCCGCATTCGCCTCGACGAAGCTGCCGTCCACCGACAGATGCTTCCCTTGCACCAGCCCCACCTCCACACACTGCCGCACGATCTCTTCAAACAGCTGCTCAAATAGCTTCGACTCCTGGAACCGTCCGTGCCTATTCTTGGAGAAGGTGGAGTGATGGGGGATCTCCTGGTCGAAACCCAGACCGGTGAACCAGCGCCAAGCCAGATGCATGCGCAACTCTTCCACCAGCTTGCGCTCGCTGGTAATGCCGTAGAGATACCCGATAAGCAAAATACGCAATAACAGTTCGGGGTCGATGGAGGGCCGCCCGGTTTCGCTGTAGCTGCCCTTGAGTCGCTCGCGGACAAAGGCAAAGCTGATGTGTTGATCGATCAGCCGCAGAAGATGGTTTTCTGGAAGGTAATCGTCAAGCTTGAAGTAGTAGAACAGCGATTCCGAACGGACTTGTTGCCCCATCATGATCGGCAGGCCTCCGAGGGTGAACACCGCGCAACGCATGGAAGAATGATTCCTTGTACCGCGACTTACCTGCCAATCAAAGTGACTTTTTCAACACCCACGTCCTTTATCATTCACTAACCGGGTCGGCAATCCCGCGGATGCAATGTGTGAACTATCGCAACTAACCATTAGGAGGGTTCATGTCAGGGTACTGGAACTAGGCAGCAGAGTTTACCTTAAGCCCGTGCCTTGGCCCCCATGCCACACATCGACATGGATTCCGGCGGCGCTCCTAGAGCAATGCCCCTGTCGGCGACGATGCGTATCGCAAAAAAGACTGTTTTCAATAGCAACTGCACCTAGCCCGTATGATCGAGCGGGATTCCGACCTGCCTGACACCCGGGAAGTGCACGACCGCCGGCCATCCTTGCGGTCGCGCCTAAATTCAAGGATCAAAAGGATCCTTCCGAGCCAAGCGCTTGGGAATTCAAGTCCACCCGCTTAACAAAACTTCCGTTCACAGAAAAGAGTAAACCTTCACCTGATAACAATAGGCGCTGCCCGTACGTCTGTGTGCGTTTGGCAATTATCAATGTTCCGGTGAAAGTCGCATGATAGAAAAAATATTCGCTGGATTCCGCGTGAAAACTAACGCTCACTCCATGTTCGCAATCTAAGTTAACAACACTCGGCGAAAACACCAGCTTGTAACGGCCCGCCGTCGGGATCGCTGATCGTATGACAGTTATGGGCACATCGCCCTCCGCGACGCACAGTCCAGAAGTACGAATTTCACACTCAAGGATATTCAATGGCTCAGATGACATGAACTGGGCCATTTCCACGGTGACCGGTTCCCGCAGCATCGCTCCAACAGTTCGCACGCTTACGCTGCTCGCCGCGTCAGATTGGGACCAAAGGTATGCCACTTCGTCTGAGGCCAGTATCACCTCATCTCGATGATGAGTGGCATAAACTATTCCAATCTGGAACTCGTCGGCAACCTCCCTCATCGTAGCGAGGAAGTCGACCTTCACAGCAACATCTAAACCGTTACACGGCTCGTCGAGCAACAGAAGGCTGGGACGTATCGACATTGCCCGTAAAAGGGCCAGCCGTTGGCGTTCCCCTCCGCTCAGTTGGATAACGGAGTCGCTAGACTCAAGAGCATCGGACAGACGCAACTTTGAAGCGAGATGCTGAAAAAGCTTCTCATCGAAGGCGTCGCGATGGGCGTTGATGTGTTGGAAATACCTTGCGTTCGTCCTTCTAGAAAGGTGTTCAAACAGTACAACCTCTTGCGGTAAATAGGAGACCGTGGTATTAGGAGGTCCTACTGCGATCGAGCCCGAAACGGGTTTCAAGAGTCCAGCGATTAGCTTTAAGAGAGTCGATTTGCCGCACCCACTAGCTCCCACGATGGCAGTTACCCGACCAGAGTTACGGTGTTCGTGCTCAAGGCCAAGCCGGAATGATGCATGCTCGAAGATTAGCCGATCACGCCGATAGCCAAATGTTAAGTCTCTTGCTTCGGTTCCTACCATGTTCATGCCCTGGTGACGGTGGACCGCCTCTGCGTTACTATCAACAGCAAAAGAGCGGCAGCGACGGGAACGATGGACAACACCAACAGTCCAGCGGCCTCTGAATATGAAGCCGCCCTTCCATCCACGCGGTCAAGCAATCTCACTGCGATCGACGGCGGTTCGCGTGTGAGTCCTGACAGAATTGAGCTAAACGAGCCCTCATTCCAAATTATCGAAAATGCAAATATTCCAATTAGGAGGTAATCTTGTGAGAATCTGCTCAGGAAGCTGAACAGGAAGAACTTGGCTCGGCCCACGAGCGCAACACGCTGAAACTCGATCTCGGATGTGAGAACACGAAAATGCGTGAGCAATACAAAGCTCGCAATCAGTGGAAAAGCAAGTATAACCTCGCCCGCGATAAAGACCGCCAACACAAGGGTCGGTGATCTGACACCATCCCCGATGTGGCCAATCCAATACAGGCCGGAGAATGCCGTCGCGATAGGAGGAAGAATAAGACTGGACAGCAATGCAACAAACATAGGTAGTGATCTGCGGTCGAACCTTTGAGCACCTGTTCGAAGACAACGCGGCTCCAAACTCCAAACGCGATTGCAGCAAGAACGACCATCACAGTAGCGAATAGGGCCGAAATTGGCGGCAGGGTTACAAACGTCAGGTCGGGATAGCTCTCTCGCGACAAATGTGCCAAAACCAGGGCTATTGGTGCGACGCTCACAGCCGGAACGATCATCGAGACAAATACGCGGGCCGTGGTAAGCTCCGGGATACGTATTCGGAAGCGGCTGGCAAACAGAAGTGCCCAATCAAGAGCACGCGGAACTAATACGGTCACCACAGCCACAGCAAAAACACTAACAACCACGAACGAGCCTGCAGCTGCCATGCTAAGATTACGGGCCAAGACGGGATCAGAGGGCACGTAATACCCATACAACCTCAGTAGTCGATGGCTGACAAGTTCGGATGCCGTACCCGCCGACGGGTGTAAGATCAAATAGAATTTGCTGTACTCTTGAAGCGATTCCACCATTGAAAACAAACACAGAAGCGCGCCTAAGTTCTTGCTGTGGGGCCAAGATACATCGCGCACACGCTCCAAACGGCATAGGCCCGCGACAATGGCAAATTCAAGGCGCGCAGCAGGCAAAGTTTTTAGATTGAGCCAGAATAAATATACAAACAGTGGTCCCAGTTGCAGTCCTTGGACAACGCTCATGGTTGACCAGACTCGCACCCACTCTCTTTGTGAGAGGAATGAAGAAAGAAGTGGAATGCCCTGGAGGAGCAGCTTTGTTTCGAAGCCGACTGACACGGCCCCCAGCAACGCCGGTACGAGACAGAATGCAAGCACCGCGGACCAAAGCCCCGACAGCTTCCGTGCGGCGACAGCCGCGAAAAAGGCAAGGGGAACCATTACGATTGTAGAGCAGGTAGAAAAGGCAAGAGTCCGAGCGACCACGCTTCCGAAATCGGATGACCAGAGCCTCAGAAGGTCGTTCCACAGAGTTGCACGCGACAGGGCAGCAAAAACCGGAAACAGAATGATCGCTGTGATGGCCGCGATCGTTATCACCGGGAGGCTATTCTGAACTCTTATTTGCATACTGAACTGGAGTCGCACGGTGGGTTTTCGGCTAGATCCTCAACCTTAGGCAGCGACAGTCCGTTCACGAATCTTAGCCGCGACCTCTTTCAAGCGCTGTTCGACACTCAACGTCGGATCCCGCCACAAATCGAGGAGTGCGTCCATTATCCACTCTGAAATGGCGACGGCGTCCCATGATGCCTCAAGCATCCGAGAGGCGCGACCAGAGTCTAGCGAATCTTTCACAGCCCTAATCCAAGGCAACTTCGAGATCTGCGGATCCTCGTATGGTGAACGAAAAACGGAGCAGAGCCCCAGCCTCATGAGCTCTCTTTGAGCTGCCTGAGTCATAGTGGCTGCGATCAGCTTACAGGCGCATGCCGTCTGAGGCGACTTACGATTGACGAAGTATGTCCCTGCGCCACTCATGGATTTCTGTCCCGGCATTACCGAAAACCCGAAGCGATCGGCAATCTTTAGAAAATGACCGAAGAGTCTGTCGTTCCACATAATCGCCATCGCAACCTTGTCAGTAAGCATAGCGCTAATTTGCTCTTCGTGGCCGCAGTTTTCAAAGCCGATATCCTTGTCTTTGTAAGCCGTTCGGGCTAATCTCAAATAGCGTTCCGTAGCTCTAACGGTCTCAGGTCGATCGAGAACTACATTGGAACCATGGTTTCGGTGCCAGCCGTAGTTTTTCGCCGTAACACCTGCTCCGTCGCCATATGCATAATTGAGCCACTCATAATAGAGCCATCTACCGTCTTTCTTGCCCTGCATAACCAGACCCCAGATATCTGCAGCATTCTGAACGCGCTGGTTAGTAAAGAAGTTCGCAATCTGCTCAAATTCGTCCCATGTCGCTGGTGCCTTTAGGGACTGGCCAGGATGCTCGCGCTCGTATGTTCTGGAAAATCTATCAAAAACACTCCTGTTGTAAACCACGATCATGGTGCTGGCCGCGAAACGGAAACCCACCGGCACCGAAGAGAACTCAGGACCCCAATAGTATGAACTTTCGCGCCAGACATCGCTTAGAAGATCTGGACTGAGATTTGTTTCGTCCATATTAAAAAGCCACAAAGGGCCGTCCTCCGCGCTAGCCGCTGTGGGCTCTATGCTGTTTGCGACATGACGCAGCTCTGGAATGGTTAAGATCCCTTGGCGGCCGGCGTACGGAGCAAGTTTGTAGCTATAACCGAGAACGACATCGTAGTCTCCCAACGGGTTATCTTCAGGGCCTTTCGCCATGTGGTCCAATTCCTGGAGCTCTACTAATACAACATTTACAAGAAATCCAAGTGTCTCCTCAAGTTCAAAAGCGTACTTCTCCAAAGCGGTGCTATTGGCAGTTGCTTCGCCTAGAACGGATAGCGCCGAACACCTAACAATGCTCTCGGGAAACAGCTCACCAAGGATATATCTATTCAGGGCTGGCCTACCGCGGTCTTTTCTATAGGGTTTTAGCCGCTGATTGAACACAACCTGACGCCCCAAGGGATCCACCATCAATTGCACTAGGCGGTCATCCCGAAATAAGTCCTCATATTCGATAACATGGTTTAGGACTCGCACCAATTGCTCCATCAGTAACCGCGAGTGTGTTCCGTCGACACGAAATTGGCTGATGTCATATTGAAGCCACTGCTCACACCGGCGGTTAAATGCCGCGCAAAATGGGTGCGTGCCCCGTTTGAGAACGAGCATCAAACAATCCACATCTATTAGATCTTTGCGACCCAGGGCGCTCCACCGCTTTGCGCCGTTATGTTCTTGAGGGCCGCCGGGAGGCGAGGGTATGATAGCGGAATGTGCCTTTGACAACGACCCTACAAAGCTAGGAAAAGCCTCGTGGCCCCCTTCGTACGACACCGTAACAATATGGGCGTTCAGGAGGCGGTGTTGGGGTAAGTTCGGGACTTCCTCTCTTCTTACCAACTGATAGTGCTGCCGCTTGCTCGACGACAGAACAGTGGGCAGCCAATCAACTAGCTTGCGGAAAGTAGGATCGTTCAAGCCCGACCCAAAGCCGACCAACACAACGTGCCGGTCGATGAAGAGTTTTGCGAGAAGGCTGCGAAGAACCTGGTCGTTACCAACTCTTCTGTAGTCTTCAATTCCAAGCACCACAGAGTCCGGCGTCTGATAGTAACCATGAAGATGCAACACGCCCTTCGATCCTGAAAGGACGTTGAATATGTCGTCAATGTCCTGCGACCGAACCACGACTGGGTCGATGCCGCCGTGGCTTTCCAGCAATCCATCATAGTTCGTCGTCACAACAACTGGCGCGAGGTCCAAGACAGCCTGCAGGATCTCTGGCCGCTTCCTCTCCAGAGAGCCCACAGTCTTTTCAAGCCAGTCCTTAAGATAACCGTTGTCGGTGAAGGTCTTTCTCAACGTCTCAGCGACATCCAGCAAAGTATCTGCGTCAGTCTGTGCTAGCCGCTTGTTCAGATCGACTGCCCAACTCGCGGCTAGGTTCTGACGACTCTGGCAGTAGCTGATACCCGACCGCAGTAGACCCTTCCAAAGGGCTACCGGGCTTTGAGCGGCGCTCATCGATACGCCAGCACCAACAACAACTGCAAGGGAGTCGCGTTTCTTTCGGACAAGCTCACGCAACTCTTTTTCTGTGTCGAATGTTGGTTCAGATACTGACATCGGTGTCACTCCTTGAACAATGCCGAACGGCCTGCCTCGATGTTAGCTTGAGCCTTTTGAAGCGCTGCCGACACGGACATGTCGCCCTTCCACGCCCTCTGAACCGCAGTTTCGATTTCGTCGCGAATCAGGCCGGCATCAGGTCCAGATTCGAGCATGTAGACGGCCCGTTCCAAAGAAATCTTGACAGCGGGGGCATAAGGCAGGCGCTGCACCTCCGGTGCGTCATAGACGGATCGGAGGGGCGATGTAAGGCCCCGGGTCATGAGCTGTACTTGCGCCCCCCTTTGCATCACGTGGACGACATACTCAACTGCTTGCTTCGGGTTTCGTGAGTGGCGGTTGACAAAAAAAGTCCCTCCACCAATTAACGACTTATCGCCCGGTATGGGTGCGAATCCAAACTTGCTGCCCTCCGGGCTGTTGGCCAAAGCGAAGAGGCTGTCGCTCCAAACGATTGCCATGGCAATGTTCTTTGTTCTCATTGCTTCTTGCTGTTCCGCTTGGCCGGTCGAAAAGAAGTCGGTTGCATCGAACGGCTTCAGGCTAATATAGAATTTCGTCGCCGCGATTGTCTCTGGTGAGTCCAGGATTAGTGGCGTATCTTTCTTGCCCTCCCACCCGTAGTGCTTTCGCTCGACCCCTCCTCCCATGCTGAAGGCGAAGTTCACCCACTCCCAATAAAGGGGCGACCCGCTAGCGCCCTGTAGCACCACACCGTATGAGGAGTGATCAGGCGGAGTGAAGAATTCGGCTATTCTGCGAAACTGCTCCCACGTTTTGGGCGGTGCAAGATCTTCTCGATAGCGTGCCTTATATGCAGATCGCTTGGCAGCGTCCTTCGAACAGCTTGCGGCTATAAACGAGCACCATCGTGTTTGCGCAGAATGGGTAGCCGAGGGCTTGGGGTGTGCCGGAAGGTCCAATCGGGAAGAACGAACTGTCTCGCCAAACATCCGGAAAGATGTCACTTTCGAAGCTATAGTCAGCTGAGGGCAACAGAGCCTTTTGCTCGGCGAGCGTAAGGACCCAACGGTTACCACCATAGCTAGAAAGGACCGAGCTATAATGCAGGATAATGTCTGGTAGAGCCCCGTACCGCTCGCTAGGTCTTGATTTGCGCGTTGATTGAAGACGTCGAATGTATTCTTCGCAAAATCTATCGAAACCCGAGCGCTTGTTCGTCCTGATGCTTGAACGCTTCAAGGGCTTGTGTGTTTGAAAAGTCCTCTCCAATCACGTGGATCACGATTGGTTTGTTTGTTCGCGAACACGATATGAACGTAGCGGGTAGCACGATCGCAAGCAGGAAGGCGATTACTTCGCGGAGGGGTTTCGCAGTGATCATAACTTTGGCTCCACTTGGGCACGACATATCTTGTGAGCGCGGCGCAGACGTCCCGAGTCTCGCATAGCTCTGCAATAAGTTGATCAACATGCGAGTGCGCGGTCCGATGATTTGTTATGCACGCTCGTAACGCGATCCTTCCGTTCGGCAGATGAGTACGCGATATCCAAGAATGACCGCGTTTAAGGATGACAGATAATATCTCGCTAATGAACTCATCCGAATCAAACCCGTGATCTGTATCGTCCACGAAGCATATAACCGGGAGCATAGTTCGGACAACCACCTTCCAGCCAGCTAGAGCGAGTTGCTCTCGCATGTATTCTCCCAGTTCCAACATATTCCGAAGCGTCCTCTCGTAGCCTTCCCATCCTGCTACCAGTAGTGAAAGAAAAAGCCGAAGTCCTACGAACCGACGAGACCATTGCAGTGATCGCTGGTAGTCGTCGACAACGTCAAATCCGTCGCTTTCCGACGGCATATAAGATGGAGAGGTCGCAAAGCACTGCTCAAGAAGGCCTTGGTGTCGAGTCAGGAAGACTCCCGTACCCATGGGTACGGACATCCACTTGTGGGGATCGAAAGCGATAGAATCGGCAGTACCGATAGCCTCGAATTGCGGACGGTGTCGGGGAGAAACGCAACGGCGCCAGCCCACGCGGCGTCAACGTGTAACCACAGGTTGTGTCGAGTGCAAATGGCAGAAACGGA
>CAVPUX010000003.1:0-313612 GCA_963709045.1 uncultured Acidobacteriaceae bacterium
ACTTTGTTCTGCCGGGGATGAAGGTGGTGTCATTTGCCAACGGTTTCTTCTGCGATCGCATGTCGGAAATGGCGCGCCGTCAGGGCGCCGAACTGGTGCGGTTCGAGAAACCGTGGGGAGAAGTCTTCAATGACCAGGAAGCGGCCGATTTCATCCGGCTGGAAAAGCCTAAAGTTGTGATGTATGTGCAAGCTGAAACTTCCGCAGGAGCTTTCCAGCGTGGCGAAGCCATTTGCAAGGCGGCCCATGAAGTTGGCGCGCTGGTAATCGCCGACTGCGTGACCTCGCTCGGCGCCATGCCTGTCGAAGTGGACAAGACCGGCATTGATGTAGCGTACAGCTGCACCCAGAAAGGTTTGAGCTGTCCTCCCGGACTGTCTCCGATCACGGTTTCACCGCGTGCGGCCGAGTGGCTGAAGGCGCGCGAAACTCCGAATCGCTCGTGGTATTTCGATCTGAAGTTGATTGCCGACTATTTGACGATCTCGCATCGCTATCACCACACTGCCTCGGCGACCATGTTTTATGCGCTGCATGAAGGTCTCACCCTTATCGAAGAGGAAGGCTTGCAGAATCGCTGGAATCGGCATCACCAGTCACATCTGGAGTTCGTGAAGACGCTGGAAGCCATGGGCCTCGAGATGCTGGTGGCGCCCGAGCATCGCATCTGGAATTTGAACACGCCGAAAGTTCCTCAAGGTGTGGATGAAGCCAAAGTGCGCGCTACGCTGCTCAAGGAGCATGGCATTGAAATCGCCGGTGGCTTCGGCCCGCTCGCCGGGAAGATCTTCCGTATTGGCCTGATGGGCCCGCTGGCGACGACGGAACATGTTCACGATTTTGCCGATCACTTCGCCGCAGCATTGCGTGGCGCTGGCTATAAACACTAAGCGCGGGGACTGCCCTGAGCTGGCGTGGAGAGCGTGCTGTGTTTTGACAGTGCGCGATGACCTTCCGGTGATCGCGGTGCTAGGGCCATAAAGCGGCGGTAGGAACTCTTACTTGCAGTTTACCGTCGCACTGAATTGAAGCTGATCAACCAGCAAAGGGTGACCTCGGCAATTCGAGGCACCCTTCCTTTTTCTCATGCACAGCTTAAACTCCACGCGCGGCATGACCATCTTCGCTGAAAGGCATTCACCAACGTCGCGGTGGCGATACCCACGCTATAAACCTCACAAGTGAGCATCTCCATTCCACCGCCGCCAGAATGATCTCGACAACGCTACACTAGCAACTTATGCCCGAACTGCCCGAAGTTGAAACCGTTGCCCGTGGACTGAACCAACGCATTGCTGGAGACGTGATCGATTCGGTCTGGCTGGGAGAAAAACCCGAGCCGCTGAAATCGACCGCCGCAGAGATCGTTTCCCTACTAGAGCACCGCCGTATCGTGCAGGTGCGTCGCGTGGGCAAGCACATCGTTTTCGATCTGCAGCGTTCCGTGCGAAGCTCGTTGCAAAAAGCACCAGCGGTCGAAGCGCAATGGATTGTGCATCTCGGGATGACTGGTCGTCTGGTGATAGCCACGCCGGAAACCGAAATGGCCAAGCACACCCACGCCGTGCTGAAGCTGGCATCGGGAAGGGAACTGCGCTTCGTCGATCCCCGACGATTCGGCCGCCTGGCTGTGGTGCGGATTGAAGCAAAGAGCGCAGCCGGATTTGCTGCGCCCGGCGATGAACCGCTGCAGTCGAAGATCGGGCCATTCAGCGATCTGTTTCGCGGGCGCAAGACTCCAATCAAAAGCGCTTTGCTGAATCAGAAACTGCTCAGCGGTGTGGGGAACATTTATGCTGACGAGTCGCTTTTCCGCGCCGGAATCCGGCCGCGCAGGCGAGCGGCGTCGCTCACCCGCGATGAATTGCAAAGGCTGCACATCGCACTGAAGGCCGTCCTGCGGGAAGCTATCAAACTAGGTGGTTCGTCGATAAATGATTACGTTGATGCGGACGGCCAGGAGGGATTTTTTCAATTGCGGCACCGCGTTTATGGGAGAGAGGGCAAGCCGTGCCTGGTATGCGGCACGCCCATCAAACGGGTTATCATCGCGGGACGAAGTAGTCATTATTGTCCGCAGTGTCAGAAGTAGAGCGCTTGCAGAATTGCGCGGTACGACGAACATGGGGCTGTAGTATCGTCGGTTTGCGTAACTGAAGAAGCAAGCCTTGAAGGTGTGCCTTCAAAGCTCCAGGTTCTCATGAAAGGCTAACTATGGGTATTTATTCGATCGGGGTTGATTTGGGGGGAACAAACCTCCGCATCGCAGCAGTCGATATAGAAGGCAAACTGCTGGAAAAACTGACCACCGGTACCGAGGTGGGGCGTGGGCGCGATTCCGTGATCGGAGAAATGTGCGAGGCGATCCAGTCCGTCGATGTAAAGTTTCGCGACTTCGGACAACTGGCCGGGATTGGCATTGGCGTTCCTGGTTTTATCGACATGGATAGCGGCACCATCATGGAATCCCCCAATCTTCCGGGGTGGGCGAATTTTCCGGTTCGTGACGACATTCAGCGCCGGCTCGGAACGCCCGTGATTCTGGAGAATGACGCCAACGCGGCTGCTATGGGCGAGAAGTGGCTGGGAGCCGGACGCGATGTGGACCACATGGCAATGTATACGCTTGGCACTGGAGTAGGAGGTGGACTTGGTGTTGAACGGACGCCTGTGGCACGGCATGAACGGCATGGCCGGAGAGCTAGGACACTTCTGCGTCGAACCGCAAGGGCATGCCTGTGGTTGTGGCAGCCGTGGCTGTTTGGAACAATACGCCTCGGCGACAGCGATTGTACGAATGGCGCATGAGTTGATCGCGAGCGGACAAGCCGACGATCTGGCTCAGGTTTCTCGCGGCAACGTCGAGTTTAATTCGCGAGTCATCTACCAGCTGGCAATTCAAGGCGACGTGGCGGCGCAGCGAATCTATCAAACCGTTGGCAGGTCATTGGGAATCGGTATTGGAGGTATCGTGAACGCGCTGAATCTGCCGATGTACGTTATCGGCGGCGGCGTGGCCAGCGCATGGGACGCTTTCGCGCCCACAATGCTGGAGGAGTTGAGAGTACGCTCCTTCATCTACCAGGTCACGGCTCCCGATGGCCCCATACCGGGGAAGAAGCACACCATTGTGACGCGTGCCTTGATGGGTAGTGATGCAGGTCTTTATGGCGCAGCGAGACTACCCATGCTGGCCTCGTTGACACAAACTGAGCCAACCCGCATCCAGCCATTTTCCTAGCTCTGTCCTAAGGATCGTCTATGTCTGCTGTCAGACATAGGGGGAGATTGCTGACTGAATCACCCTGCCAGCGTTTCACACCACTGAGGTGTGGGGCATCGCAATCTGCAAGTCTGAGCCCAGGTGGTTAGAGTAAAATTAGTAGTCGTGGTTTGCGCGAGTGGCGCCTTCGAGGAGCCACCATGGTCAGATCTCGTCTCTGTGAGGATGGCATTGTGTCACCAGAACTGGAACAGATCCGTGGTGAGGTGCAACGCGTCGCGGGCACAATGTCACAGGACAACTGGCGCTATGCCCCTCCAGGGAAGTGGAGTTGTGCAGAGATTCTGGAGCACCTTCGCCTGAGTTACACAGCCACCACAAAGGGAGCCCTCACGGCTCTACAGACGGGAAAGCCTCTTGGCGGAAAGCCGACGTTGAAGGACAAGCTCACGACCTTCTACGTAGCCAGGTTAGGATTGTTGCCTTCAGGTTTAGCAGCGCCGAAACAAACAGTTCCTCAAAATGGCAGCGAGCAATCTCTGCGTTCATTCAATGACGCCCTGGTCGCCATGGATGCCACTTTGGCGGACGCTGAAAAGCGATTTGGTAGCGTGGCCAAGATACTCGACCATCCCATCCTGGGCCCCTTGAATGCGATAGACTGGCGCCGCGTTCATCGCGCCCATGCCAGACACCACCTGAAGCAAATCCAGCAACGAATCCGCCAGGCCAGTTCGGGGCGCGCCTGACCGGAGCCTCACCTAGAAAAGACCCAGATACCAGCGCCATATTGGCTCGCCAAAAAAAATTGTGGCGAGCGAACAGGCGCCGAGAAACACACCGAAAGGCAACTCTTGGGTGAGGAGCATCTGTCGGGCAGAGGGCGGCGCCTGTCCGTCGGATGTTCTGCCGTTCTGCGCTGTACTCCTGGTACCTCGCACCAATAGCAGGATCGCATAAATGCTGCCGGCCAGCGGGGCGGCGAAGATCACCAGCAGCGTGAGTTTCAGTCCCAAAAATGCCCCAGCCATGGCCATGAGTGCGATATCGCCGAACCCCATTCCGTGACGCTTGCGAAGCAGGTAATACAGCGCCCAAGCGAGATAGAAGAAGCCAGCCCCGACGAAAGCGCCCAGAACAGAATCGAGCAGCGCGAGCGGGCGAGGTGAGAGCTGTGTCGCAAAGGCGCGTAGCAAAAACTGTGTTCCGGTGGTGTCGGTGGGAATGATCCATGTGAGGGCAAGTCCCAGCATGATTCCCGGATAGGTGAATTCGTGTGGTAGAAGGCCGGTTTCCGCATCCATGAAAATCAGCCCCACCAGCAGGAAGCAGAAGATGCAGAACTTTGCCGCGATGATGGTCGGCCCGAATGACAGGTAGCAAGCAGTGAATAAGAATGCTATCAGCAATTCGACGATGGGATAACGCAGCGAAATTCGGCCACCGCAGTCGCGACAGCGGCGGCGAAGCAGCACCCAGCTTAATAGCGGAATGTTGTCATGCCAACGGAGAACAGCGCCGCAGGCAGGGCAGTGGGACCTGGGAGAGACCACCGACTGGTCGCGTGGAATGCGGCTGATACAGACATTCAGGAAGCTACCGAATGCCAGTCCGACGACGAACAGCGCGCATTCGAAAGCTAGGTCCAAAGCCTGTTGTGGAGTCCTCTCCTACGGCTGATGGAAGCGGAGCACATCGCCGCTCAGTTTGTTTTCTGATGGGTTGTCCGGCGGCATCTCGCCTATCCAATTCACCAACCTGCGATTGACTAGCCGGGTTTCAGGCGGGCAGTTTTGCCACCCGGTGCCGTTTTGCTCCCGGATCGACACCCGATAGCCGGCTACCATCTCTTGAGGTTCCTGGTTCTTCCAGTCGAACAGAGCTGCCTCCAGATCATCTGAGAGCGCCTCGTTGGGATGAAGGCAGAGGATCCAATCATGCGACGCGTCCGCAGCGTACGCGCCAAAGGTGACGCCAGGGATCGCATTCTTCAAGGTAGCTCCATGTTCCCGCGCGACTCGCGAAGTATCGTCTTCCGAGCAATCGTCAATCAGCAGCACCTCATCACACGGACGAAGTGAATCCAAGGTGCGACCCAGGCGGAGCGCATCATTGTGGGTGTGCAGCAAGGCGGTGATCTTGGGCATTTGGCAGCTCTAGTGAAGGATATCGCAGACGGCTTGGACTGCGTATCCAGCTAGACGCAAAAAAGGCGCAGCCGGTTGTGACTGCGCCTGTAAATTACGTTGGACAATCGTCTAAGAAGGAGGTGTACGTCCTGCGTTTCGCTCGTTGTTACCCTGCTGTATCACCGTCACCACATTGATGGTCTGGAAGTTTAACACTGCCTCGGCGGGTAGCTGGATCTGCTGTCCTTTCTTGGCGGCAGCAACTCCGGTTCCCGCACCTGCGCCGGTTGCGGCTCCAATTGCTGCGCCCTTGCCACCGCCGAAGATGCCACCCAGGATTGCGCCAGCCGCCGTCCCGACGCCCACTTTGGTTGCGGTTTTCTTGCCCTCGCCACTCCCGGAGCGCGTCCACTGATTGGTCTGAATATTGTAGGTTTTGCCGTTTACCGACAGAGATGTCAATTCCAGCGTCAAGACGGAATTGCCGGCGAAGCGGCCGGCACTTTTCACGTCAGCCACTCGGCCCACTACATCGGCACCGCCCGGAATCACGGTTTCTCCATCCAGCACGATCGGGTTACTCAGCGAACCATGGAAGCTGTCACCGACCTGATTTCGCTCGGAGTCGAGCGGGTTATTAAGCCTTATAGTGAGTTGCGTTCCAGCCGGTACCGTAATCTTCTTCGGAGGAGGTGGTGGTTGCGGAGGGGTCGGAGAAGCCTGCTCTACAGGCGGCGGGGGAGGCGGAGTGTTATCGGCAAGGACACCATTGGTCGGAGTGGAGTTCGCCGTCTCCAATTCGGCCTTACTGCGATGACGAGCCCCATTTGATTTGGCGTGAGTCACCCCGCCCTTCGTGGGCTTAACAGGCGGGGGAGCGGCTGTTGCTTGCTGCACCTGGAGGTTATTGACGACCGTCCTTACGCCTTCAACTGTAGCGGCATCCCTCGCCGCGAGTGCGCGTTCGCCGTCATTGTTGACGTCGCCGCTCAGCGTAATGACGCCGCCGGAGGCCTGGACCTCGATCCCCCGGCTCTGAATAGCAGAATCGCTGTAGATCTTATTTTGTATCTCTTCCGCTACCTGGCCGTCGGCGCGAGCCGGTTTCCGCGAACACCCGGCCAAGATTACGAGCGCGGATGCCAGCAACAAAATCGCATACCGAGATACCCTAGTCTTCGTCATCTACCACGGCTCCTAAAATTCTTCTCAGAGGGTAAACACTTTTCGGTGAGAGTTGTCGCGCCGCGGATCGCAAACCCAACTTTGCGGTTAGCCGCAGTCGCGACGCAGCAACCACCGTTCACGACCCGGGAGAGACCCTGGTCTCTCTTTTCCGGGAAGGTTACGCTCGGCCAGACCGTAATGTTAGACGTGGTATTGCAGGTTTTGCCGCAGGCTCCGGCTAGCTGGGAGCCTGCGCTCGATTACGCACTCAACTCTGCTGCTCGGTGAGGTGATTATTGATCGCAAACAGCGCCAGCTCCAGGCGGCTGGCTACGCCGACCTTATCGAAGATGTTGGTGAGGTGATGTTTCACGGTGTCTTCGCTGAGTGCAAACCGGCGTGCAATCTCTTTATTGCTGAGCCCGGCGACGATGGCGGTAAGGATGTCCATTTCGCGCTTGGTCAGACCGAAGTTTCGCGGCGCTTTCTCGCCCGAGGGGTTGGTGCGCATGAAGTCCACAATGTCGCCGACGGCCTCGCGTCCGATCCAGTACTGGCCGGCCATTACGGTGCGGATGGCCTTCATCAGCAGTTGGGTGGCGGCTTCTTTCATGACTACCCCGCGCGCACCCATGTGCAGCGCCTGCACGATCTGGATGCGCTCGACTGCCGCGGTCAGCACGATGATCTTGGTTTTGATGTCATCGTCGCCGGACGATAGCTCGCGCAACACATCCATCCCGGGTACCCGGGGCATCGCTAAGTCAAGTAAAAGAATATCGGGACTCAGCTGGCGCGTTTGACTGATAGCGTCGGCGCCGTCGGCCGCTTCGCCCGTAACCTCCAATTCCGGCTCGGCCTCCAGCAAGCGCCGCAGGCCATCGCGGAAGATAGTATGGTCATCCGCGATGACGATACGCACAGATGGGTCTTTTTTATCCATAAAGTTCCTTACCTTTCTGTGGAACTGTGATTTCGAGCTTGGATCCGTGGCCCGGATTGGATTCGATTACCATGTCTCCGCCCACGGCCCGAACTCGTTCCTTAATGACAGTCGGCCCTTTGTGAAAGTTGTCAAGCTCGGTCAGGGTAAAGCGACCCGCGAAGGGAAAGCCCTTGCCGTCGTCGTCAATTACCAGCTTCCACCAACCGTTTTGCGCGCCAAAGCGCACGACTGCTGACTGCGCACCGCTGTGTTTCCGAATATTGACCAAACCTTCTTGCACCACCCTGGCCAGTTCCCGGCAGGTGGCCGCCGGAAGGGAGACCTCCTGCAATTCCGATACAAAACGGGCTACGACACCGGTGTCTCTAGAAAAACGTTCTACGAGTTGAGCGATAAAGTCAAGAAATTGATGTGGGCCAATATCCGGAGGCCTCATCGTCTGCATCAGCTCCCGGAGGTTCAAAACCTCCTGGCGCAACAATTCCTGGATACGTTCCAGCTCGGCGGAGAGGCGAGAATCATTGTCACCGCGACGACGCAACACGTCGATTTGCATCTCGATGCTGATCAGCGACTGGATCACCGTGTCATGTAATTCGCGCGCCACGCGTGCCCGCTCCACTGCCCCGGCACGAGAACGAAACCGGCGAAAAAGATAAACCGAATACAGGCCGGGTCCCACTTGGCGCAGGATGTTTTGCGCTAAACGAAGTTCACGTTCACGGCGACGCCCAACATAGGCGTTGACCACCACAAACCGGCCCGTCCAATCCCGTCCCATCTCATGGCTTACCACCAGAACCGAGCGAGCGCCGGGAATCGGCATCTGCAAGTGTTGGAGCTGAGACGACTCCAGCCGTCGTCCCTCGTCGTCCAAAGCGGCAATCTGGTATCCCGGCCTCCGGCGCGTGGCCCACATGTAGAAAGTGTGGGGGTAGCCGCTCATCAGTTCTGACCCAGCCTGCGAAGGAGCAAGCTCTCGAACCTCAGCGAGGTGCTCCGGAGAGGTTGTAGTCACCCATTTAAATGCCCGCCCAGTGCTGCCCTGAAAGACGACTTCATATACTTCCTTGCTATGAAAGACGCGCCCCAGCTCAATCATAGTGTCTTGCAGAGCCACAGCAAAGCGACTGCCAATACGGGCCAGCGATAAGAGCCGATTGGTAAGATCGATCTCGCCTCGCAGTTCCTTCTCTCCTTCGGCGAGAAAGCCGAGGAGAAATCCGGTGATCAAAAGAAAACCGCAGCGCATGACGACTCGCTGCGCATCCAATCGCGTGAACATCACGCGTTGCAGCAGGGACGGTCCATACCTCACTACCGCCGCTTGAAACAGCAGCACCCCCGCGCTGATTACTGCCGTGGCCATGGTTTCGGTGAAACCCCAGCGAAAGGCGGCGGCCAGCATTGCGAAAAGGAAAAAAACAAAAAAGATGCTGTTCGGCGGGTCGGTAAAAAGACATAGCAGCAATGGCCACAGGATGTCGCTGATCTGGGACCACACTACGAAGTCTCGGGTTGGCGTCCGTTGTATCCGGAGCAGCATCAGCAGCCCGAGACTATGGATGATGTAGGCTAACAGGAGAAATCGTCCGAAGTGATAGTACGGCCCGCTTGCGACCGGTCGGGTCAGCCAGGCTGTGAGCGAGATGAGTGCCAGGAACAAGCGCGAAAATCCGAGCACACGCTCCACACGGCCGTCTTCGTACCGGCGGCCGGAACCCCGGAGCCGGGAGAGGAATCTGCGAGTAGACGGACCTGGAGACAGAGGCAGCAACAGAAGAGAACTCCTTTACTGAATATCTGCGGGGGGTGGCACGATTATGCCACTAAAGCGCTAAACTGCAAAACGGAAATCTTGTCGATACTCGGTAGCAGGAAACTGATACTTGGACTGGGGCGCCAGCTACATAAGGCCGAGGCAACAACTGCCCAATATGCTTCAGATGGCAGAACGTGTGCCGAATCACCCCTTTTTGTGACCCCGCTCACTGCTTAAAGTGAAGCCTTGTGACTACTTTAGAGTTGCAGAGCAAGGAGCTTTGGGCGCAAGATGGCGTCGCAAGTGCGCCATAACGGATTTTTCCACGTTTCGCCGGGACCGGAAGAATCCTACGTCCTGATGCGCACCTTCCGTGGAGAGCAACAGTTCTCCATGGCCGGAAGGAGGTAGAGACTATGAACTCTAAACTGTGGTCGAAAACGCTATTTATTGCCGCCCTCATGGCGTGCATATCATCCGCTGCCTGGGGGCAGCGTGCCGCCAAGACAGGTCCCAAGTATGACAGCGCCAATGAGGTGAAGATAAAAGGCGTCGTCGTCGAGGTCCGTGAAGTTCCGGGCCAACCTGAAGGTACCCAACTCGTGGTGAAGACCGATACCAAGACCGTGTTGGTGCGCGTCGCTCCTACCGACTTCCTGAAAGAAATCGACACCACGTTCAACAAAGGGGACGAGGTGGTAGTCGTGGGTGCGAAAGCTCCGGACTCACCGGATGAAGAGATACTGGCCCGCGAGATTACCGACGGAAGTAATACGGCCACGCTGCGGGACGATAAAGGCATTCCTATCTGGGCAGGATGGAAACCATCGAAGTCCGCAGGTAAATAGAAATCGCTGGGCCTTGAATGCCGCTCGCTTGGCGGGTAATTCGCCGGCCAACACGCAAATTGCGTTTTCGTCGTGCTCAACAAATGGATGGAGGGTGATTCCTCAGCCCCTTTTTCTCCAGTGGGCGGCCTATCTTTCCACCCGCACGAACTTTCCACTCGTGGCATCCACGGCAATCCGCAACTTGGCCTCATCCTGGCTGTTTCCGTAAATAACATGCCAGAGCAACTGGTTCTTCGAGGCATCCCAGTCCAGAATGAAGAAAATCGGTTGCTTGGGATCCTTATGCGTGAGCTTTTCGCCGCCGTTCGTTTGCGCGACCTCATAGGCCTTATCGCTGTCCACCCTAAGAAATCCAATATCGAATACCTGCGTCGATGCGTTGTTTGGATTCCAAGTGTCTTCGGCGGAAAAACTGACACCCGGTTCCGGAGTGTCAGGTCCGACTAATCCCGACCAGACAAATAATTTCATCGAGCGCTTAGCTGGAGAGGCAAATGACGCACGCCACAGGCCGCTCTTGCCTTCATTGGTCGGGGCATCGGCTGTAAATTGCGACTGCAATCGGAAGGGTTTCACGTCCGCTGCCCATCCCCTCGCGGACAGATACAGCTTCTGGAAGGCCGCACGTCCGGTTTCGTACTCGGCTTGTGTCGCGACGGGCTTAGCTGGCGGATGTGGCGGTTCATTGCTGCTGCCGGTCTTGGTGCCTGACGAACAGGCCGCCAGCAGACATAGCAGCGCGAAGCAGGGGACGACGATCTTTCTCATGCGGTCCTTAGGGTAGTAATTAGCTTTTAGTGTCAGCTCTCAGCTCTCAGCCTCCCATCAGCCATCAGCCATCAGCCATCAGCCATCAGCCATCAGCCATCAGCCTCTACAGCGGATGCATTTCTTCGGGCAGCGAGTTGCTAGAGTTTGCTCCGCCCACTAAGAGCTAAAGGCTAACAGCTATGGCTAAGTGCAATTGCTCCTCAATACGCCAGCAGCGCGACACCCGCCGCTACAAACACGGCGGCGAGCCAGCGGCGACGATCCACGCGCTCCTTCAAAAATACTCGCGCCGCAAAAGCGTTGGCGATGAAAGTCAGCGATGCAGATGCCGGTCCTACGATACTGACATCGGCCCACGACAGTGTCACCAGCAGACCGGCAAACGCCAACGCCATAAACAGCAATCCGAACATGAATTTGGGACTGGCAACAACGCGCCTTACTGCTTGGAAGAAGCCCTGTGATCTGCGCACCGCGCCCAAGTCACCAATCTCCTTCATCGCGCTGGCTTGCAATACATCGCCGCAGGTAGCAGCAACGACGATTGCCGCAATTCCGGCCCACATAGTAGCGCTCGTCATCCATCCCTCCTGCCGCCCGATGCCACGGTATGCTGTCGCCCGCGCGATTCTCGGTCTGGAGAGCGCTCGACGGCGTCCGCGTGTGTGAGTGCTGGGCCACCTGCTACGAAGCCAACGCCCGCGGTGATAAGCGCGATTCCCAGCCAGCGCCAAATGCTGACGGTTTCGTGCAGGAAGAACTTGCCAAGCAGGGCCATCAGCACATAGCTTAAGGCGGTGGCCGGAAGCACATAGGTCAGGTCCGCCCAGGAGAGTGCTGTGAGGTAGCTTGCCAGGAACAACAACAGCAGGCAGATGCCTACCACGATCCACGGATTCCACAGGGAGGCGAGCAGGTGGTCCCAGTTTGCCGACGTTACCGGGCCGAAGTCTTTCATTCCCCGCGCCAGGCAAACATCACCACAGGAGGCGAAGATCGCGACCAGCAAGAGGACAAGATACTTGCGAAGGGTCACGCCAACCTCTAGGCGTTGACCGGTTCAACCGTTTCAGATTTCGCGCCGCTATCCGACGGTTCCATCGGAGGCGCAGGAGAGTCCATATTACCCGGATGGCTACGCGACTCTTTTACGGAACGGTTACGCGCAGCGCGCAACTTGAGAAATGACTTTGCTTCAGTGTAGAGGCGCTTTCGGTCGGTAGAGTTGAATGCCGCCCTCTTCACGATACGGAAAATTGCCTTGGGGCGGAAGTAGTACTCGTCGTAGAAGCGGTGCACCATTTCCAGGATGTAGTCGCGAGATATCCCCGGATACTCAATCATGGCGACTTGGTGGCCCATGGCGTCAACCATCTGAGCGCCTTCTGCTTTGAGGAAGCCGTTCGCCTTGGCGAAATCGTAGAGCTCGGTTCCGGGATACGCATGCGCCAGCGATACCTGGATGGTCTCGACATCCAGCTCTTTCGCAAAATCGATGGTGCGTCGAATAGTCTCTTTGGTTTCGCCTGGCAGACCGAGGATGAAGTCGCCGTGCACCACCAGGCCGAGCTTCTTGCAATCCCGCGTGAAGTCTCGCGCCCGTTCGACAGTCGCGCCCTTCTTGATGTTCTTCAGGATTTGCTGATCACCTGATTCATAGCCGACAATCAACAGCCGGCAGCCCGCCTCTTTCATTGCCTTCAACGTCTCGTAATCGGTGGTCACGCGTGAGGTGCAAGACCAGGTCAGGTTCAACGGCTTCAGCTTTGTGCACAGCTCAATGGTGCGCGCCTTCTGAATGTTGAAGGTGTCATCGTCAAAGAAAAATTCCTTCACCCAGGGCCAATATTCCTTGGCCTTCGCCATTTCTGCGGCTACTGCATCTGTCGAGCGCTTGCGCCATGGGTGTCCACTGAGCGTTTGCGGCCACAAGCAGAATGTGCACTGCGCCGGGCAGCCGCGCGTGGTGTAGAGCGAGACGAACGGATAAAGCAGAAACGGCACGTTGTAGCGGCGAGGATCGATGTCGCGCTTATACACGTCCACTACGTCGGGCAGGGCGTCGAGGTCCGCCACCGCCGGACGGTCGGCGTTGTGCAGTATCTGACCGGTCGGGCCACGATAGGAAACGCCCAGGATCTCGTTCAACGGCTTACCGTTAGCATATTCGACCACGGCATAATCGAACTCGCGCCGAACGATGAAATCGATTGCCTGGCCGTCCTTTAGGGAAGCCTCAGGCAACGTGGTGACGTGCGGTCCTACGAAAGCGATCTTCAGCTTGGGATTGGCTGCTTTCATGGCAGCTGCCAGCTTGATGTCGCCCTGAAAACCGGGGGTGCTGGTAAACAGCACCAGGAATTCGTAATCCCTTCCGATTTGAATGGTCTCTTGCGCGTTCACCTTGTGAGGGGAAGCATCGAGCAGACGTGAGCCTTCCAACATGCCCGCTGGATACGCCAGCCAGACCGGGTACCAATAGGACTCGATCTCGCGGGTTGCGGGCCATCGGGAACTGGCGCCACCGTCATAGTTTTCAAACGAGGGAGGATTCAAAAATAGAGTTTTCAGAGGCATAGGCATAACTATCGTATCATCTGTCTCCGTCTGTCAGAACTTCTTGGCTATGTTCCAGTTAGATACGTTTGCATGCCAGCCGGATGCATTTCATTGGCAGGTAGCGAACGGTTGATTAGTGGGATGGAATGGCCCAATTTTCCAATTGTCCGGTAAGGCGAAGCAGTTGCAGTTCGGCCCGGCTGAGTTCGAGTTCAGCATCAAAATAGGCTGCGTGCTTGTCTTCGGAGTCGAGGTGGGCGTTCTGCTGGTCGCGAAGATTGGCATTACCGGTCCCAACCCGTGACTTCACGGCCTCCAAGTCTCCCTGAGCAACTTCCCATTCCAATTTGGCCACGTCTCGTGCTGCCGCCAGTTGCCGTAACGATCTCTGCAGCTTCAAGGCATCTTCGCTGACCTGATTTTTCGTAAGCTCCATCTGCTTTTCCGCGATTAACGCATCGGCGTCGGCTTGCTCTGCCTTGGCCTTCTGCACGGAGTTGAAGATGGGGAACCTGACATTCAGTCCGCCGCTGAAATTGTTGGCAGTGTAGTTTCGATAGTAGAGATCGTAATTGTTGTATTTGGCGAGATAGGCGTACTGCGACGCCAAATCGATGGTGGGCCATTTTAGCGCTTTGTGCTCGCCGATGGCCCTTGTCTGTGCGGACGCCACCTTTTGTTCCGCCTGTTTCACGGCGAGACTATTTTCCACGGCACGGGCTGGCAAATCTTCATCTTGCGAAATCACCGGCAGCTCCGGCATCGATCCCGGATCCACTACGATGGCGCTCGCCGATAAACCCAACAGCGCAGCCAAATGTTCGCGGAGTACGTCAGCTTGCGCTTGCGCCTCGGCAATTCTCAACCGGATACGAGCTGCCACCAACTGGCTCTTGGTGAGGTCGAGCTTGCTGTCCACGCCTTGTTGCAGGCGCTGCTGGGTCACAAACTCCGCATTGTCGGCCGCGCTTTGCGCTTCACCTAAAACTTTAAGCTTGCCGGTGAGTTGGTCGAGTTGTTCATAGGTTAGTGCCGTGTCCAGAATCACGGCGTCCCGCTTGTCTTGCACGTCCAGGGAGGTCGCATTCCAGTCGATCTTCGCCGCCTTGAGGAATTGCCGCAGGGAAGGATTGAAGAATGACTGGACGGAGTTGAAGTTCACCACCGAGGGCGCCGAGCCTTCCAAAGTGAGCGGAAATCCGTAAGAGTAACCGAGGCCGGAGCCGATTGTGAGCTGCGGAATGTAGTTTGCCCTTACTTCCTCATAGGCCTTACGCGCTCGCCACTGGTTGATCGTGGCGATGCCCATGACTCCGCTGTGCTGCAATGCGAGGTCGACTGCATTGCGGAAGGGAATCGGCTCTGGGGTCGCAGTATCGGCTGCAGTGCCAGCCGTGCAAGAAAGGACGAGCAGACCAGCGAGAGCGGCCACCCTCACAGCACAATCAACCCGAGTCATTCTAAAACGGCGGGGCCTTGGGGGCATCCTTGCTCTACCTGGTGAAGCGATTTGAAGATATCCGGCTACTGCTGCCGGCCAAGAGCTTTTCGCGCGCGGTCAAAACCGGACGCAAGAGCGAGCGACGCCTCATATTCCGAGTTGGCGGCTGAACCACGACCCATCTTCTCGTAGACCTGACCCAAGAGGTAATGAGCGCGGAAAGCCGGTGCATTTTCTACCAGCCCGCCGGAATCGAGATACTGCTGTAAATATTGCACCGCCTCCGGAAAGTCCCGGCCGCTCAGGTACAGCTCATTGGCAGCGTCAAAATAGTTCTCCGCACTGCGACTCGGCTGTGTCATGGCCGTCAGAACGCTCTTCTGTGCGTCGTCATAGCGTCCTCGCAGGCGGTAATAATCGGCTAATCGCAACCAGTAGGTTGCAGGATTACGTGCTTCCTCAATAGCGCTGTGGAACTCGCTCTCAGCCTCATCGTACCGTTTTTCCTTGGCAGCAACCTGCGCCAGGATCAAATGTGCCTCGGCAGCGTTGTATTTGCTGATCTCCGCCGCTTGATCACGCGCCTTGTCGAGTCCGCCACCCATGATCGCCGGAGCTTGCGTGTAGTACTGGGAAAGATCGCTGCGGGCCTCGACGTTCGCAGGCGCCAGTTGGACTGCGCGCTCAAATTCATTCTTCGCCTTGCGCGCGAGTCCCGCCGCAGCCAGCGGTTTCGCATCCCCCGCCTTCCTGCCATACGCTCGCGCCAGCCAAAGGTGATAGCTGGCGTCCTGGGGCCGCTCAGCTACTGCACGTTCCCCCCACTTCACCGCGTCGTCCCAGCGCTCCATGGCATAGTAGGCGCGAGACAGCAAGTTGAACGACTCCGCATCATCCCGATTGCTTAGCACGCTGATGGCGTCATTCATGCGACCCAGTGATAGTAACTGCACCGGTGCCGGATCAGCGACGCCGAGGGTGGGAACCATCAGCAGCAGAATCACAATGAGAAATTTTGAATAGCAAAACTTCATGGATTAGCGATTTTCACTGGCATCCCCTCTCGCAGGGACTGCATGTTGATAGCCCCCAACGCCAGCACCGCATTGTCGGTGAGGCCGCTGGTGACTTGAATTCGCGTGAGGTTAGCGACTGAGGTCTTCACATCACGTCGCTGCAACTCCCCGTTTACCACCTGGAAGACAAATTGACCTTGAACGTCCTGATGCACCGCCTCGCGAGGTACGGTTAGCGCGTTTTGCTGCCTTGCAATGACGACAGCGACGCTAATGTTCGTGTTGGGCAGAAGTTTGAGGTCGTCGTTCTCCACAACGCAGGTCACTTCGCCAACCATTCGCGTCCCGCGCTGAACCACGGTTGTCGGCAGGGCGTCAACCGTGCCTTGCCAAACCCGTCCAGGGATGGCGTCCCAGGTGACCTCGACCAATTGCCCCTTGCGAAGTTTGCCGATCTCAGGTTCATCCACGAAGGCGCGCACTCGCACCTTGTGAAGATCGGCAACCTGTACCAGCAGATCTCCAGAGTTGACAAATGCACCTTGCCGCACCGGCAGCGAATACACCATTCCCGCGCGAGGTGCAACCACGTTGGAATTCTTCAGCAACTCCTGGGCCGCGGCAAGGGAAGCGCGCGCTTCCGTCTCCTGCGCCTCGACGTGGCCAACCTCTTGCTTTGAGTAGCGTCCGGTCAGTTTTTGCTGCAGCATTTCCACGTTGGCTTCGGCAATGCGCAACTTGTTTTGCGCGGCATCCACTTCGGCCTGGGATGCGGCTCCGGTCTTTAGCAAATGCTGCATGGCTTCCAGATTCCGTTGTGCCGCATCGCGATCAGCTTGGGCCTTCACCAAGGTATTGCGCGTTGTTAACAATTCGTCCTTGGTGCCACCATTCTCTACCGTGTTAAGGTCGGCTTGGGCGCCCCTTAATTGCGCTTCGGCTCGCGCCGCTTGCGACCGCGCGTTAGCGTCTTCGAGTTGCAGAAGTATTTGGCCCGGCTTCACCCATGAACCCTGCTGAACATAGATTTTCTTTACCGTGGTGGCCATGGGAGCGTAGGCTTCGAAGTTATTCAGGGCCTCGATCTTGCCATTGGTGGCAATGCTCTCCGTGATGGTTTCGCGGTCCACGCGACCCACCCGAATAGGCACCTGAGAACGGTGCAGCGAGATGAAGGCCGCCAGCACCACCACGGCTAAGATCAGGCCCGCGAGGATGATCCAAGTCCGCCTCACGTGCGCATGGGGATAGCCGTTCTCATTTGCAGGTGCCATTCTTGCCCGAATCTATAAGTATAACGTAGGACATAACTTCCCCAACCATGGCGGGGCTTACTGGCAAGGTGCGGAAGCATTGGCTGTGCCTTCTTAATCTGATGTCCGAGCTTGTCCGAAGACGCAGCACGCACAGCCTTCCTCGATTCGGACTCGCGATCCCCCGTCGCGATAGCGCAGTACATGTCGCTACAATGGGTCCATCATGGCAAAGAGCGCGCGTTATACGCCGGAGCACGCCGAGGCAGGTCTCTCCGCTAAACTTCCGGAAATCGAAACCTGGCCGAACCAGTTTCCCGGCTATGAGATCGTGATTGACATACCCGAGTTCACCTCTGTATGTCCCAAGACTGGCCTTCCCGACTTCGGGACGCTGTGGATTCGCTATATGCCCGACCAGTCCTGCTTGGAACTAAAATCGCTGAAGGAATACCTGATTGGCTATCGCAATCTGGGCATCTTTCAGGAAAACATCGTGAACCGCGTTCTCGAGGACGTGGTGCGCGCCAGCAAACCGAAATGGGCGGAAGTTAAGGGCGAGTTCCGCCCGCGCGGCGGTATCGGCACAGTAGTTATCGCGCGTTACCCGAGGCCGAAGAAATAAACCCCGAGCGGTTCTAGTATGTCCCCTCCCGCCGGGTGCCGAAGTACTTACGGATGCCGAAGGTGTTGTATTGTCCCCAAGGGCCATCGGGTCCGAGCCATGCCGGCCCCAGCGGCTGATCGCGGGACCCGAAGCGCACCAGCTTCGGATGCGTCGTGAAGCGGAACTCGAAGCGCTTCGGCAGATCGATGCCAACGCCCCACTTGAATTCCATTCCGATGCCGCTCCATGACCAGGTATAGAGTGTTTGGGGAAGGTTTTTCCCAAAGAGAAAATTCGGCTCATAGAACAACATCAGGCGCTTCGCGAATGTCCTGCCGATGGGACGGATCTCCACATCACCGGAAATCTGGTAACGCGCGAAGGCGCTGCAAGGCGCGTCCTTGCCGCCGTATTGCGGCGCGCCGGCGTTCGCCGCGCAGAGGTTGGGATCAATCTCGTTATGCGAAGGAGCGATGTCGAATTGCGCCCATCCCCAATACCAATCCTTGGGAAAAAACAGGCGGTCCTGATTGGCCGCTGGTTTGGCGGTGGTCGTGGGCTGGGAATCAGCCACGGCATTCGCATCGGTTGCCGGCTTGGAATCTTGCGCCAGCAGGGTGACCTGTAACAGACAAACAACCAGGAACAGCAGCAAGCGTTTCATACACTCTCCGCGACGATAAGTTGGATTACCGCTGAGAAGGAGGGGACAAGTGCGGTGCCTCGCCAGCTTGTGCAGGCGGGAGAGATAGCGCCGGTGGGCAGTCACCGCGCGCGTTCACTGGTCGATTCTTCTCCACGAGAGATTATCTTGCTATGGCCATCATGGGAAGGATTTTTGCGGAAGCGCACAACCATCTCTCTCTCTTTCGTCGCATGTCTCATATCCGACTTCGAATTCCAACGTAGAGGCGCGAGAACGCAAACTGTGAAGAGCGAAAAGCGAAAGGCCAAGAGCGAAGAGCGGATCCCGGCCTCTCGTGTTATCCTCCGCCCACCCATGTCTGCCAAGACAAACGCCTGGGCCGCTCTACTGCTGCTGACGGCCCTGAACTTTCTCAACTACATCGATCGCAATGTCCTTTTTGCGGTACAACCATTGATCCAAAAAGAATTCCGGCTCAGCGACGAGCAGGTGGGCTTTTTGACCTCGGCATTTTTTGTCTGCTACATGATTGCCGCGCCCCTAATCGTGCCCCTGGCTGATCGCTTCCCGCGCCGGCGAATCATGGCGGCCGGCGCTTTCGTCTGGAGCCTGGCGACATTACTAAGCGCAGTCACGCACAATTACGACGAACTCTTACTGCGTCACGTTATCGTCGGCATCGGGGAAGCGACCTTCGTTGCCATTTCGCCGGCTTTCCTCTCCGATCTTTTTCCCGAGGCCGTACGCGGGAGGATCATGGGGCTTTTTTATCTGGCGACGCCGGTAGGTAGTGCGTTGGGTTATCTGGTCGGCGGTTTCCTCGGAAACCGCTACGGCTGGCGCGCTCCGTTCCTGGTTTCGGCGCTACCCGGATTCCTGTTGGCTTTGGGCGTCCTCGCATTGCGTGAACCCGTGCGCGGCGCCAGTGATCACTTGGCAGACAGCCTTGAGCGCGGTTCCATGCGCGGACTGTTGCGCAACCGGGCCTTTTGGACCATCAGCCTCGGTGCGGCCATGATGACCTTCGCCATTGGCGGTCTGCAGGTGTGGATGCCCACGTTCTTGACCCGTATCCGCCATGTGCCGCTGGATCGAGCTAATATTTCTTTCGGCGGCATGACCGTAGTCGCGGGCACCGTGGCTACCTTGCTAGGTGGGTGGCTGGGGGACCGCTTGCTACGGCGCACGCCAGCGGCCTACCAACTCATCTCAGCGATCGGAATGACGCTATCGATTCCGGCAATCGCCGTGGCCATCTACTTCACGGGACCGGCGATGTATCCGGCGATTTTTCTCGGTGAATTTTTCCTTCTGCTGAATACCGCTCCACTCAATGCCGCCCTGGTGAACTCGGTAAGCGCCCGCATTCGCGCCACAGCGCTCGCGGTGAACATATTCGTCATCCACCTGCTGGGTGACGCATTTTCGCCCACTCTTATTGGCTATATCTCAGACAGGACCAATCTTCAGATAGGACTGATGTCAATGATCGTCGCGGTTGCGCTTTCGGCGGCGGTGTTGTTCTACGGAATGCGATTTGCGCCGAAGATTGGCGGCGAGCAATTAGCGATTAGCAATTAGTAATAGCACCTAGCAACATGGCCAACTGTTGAAACAACGCCCTCCCGCGAGACGCGAGAAGGCGTTTGGATCGTGCAACGTGTTGTCGCAAGGCAGCGAAACTGGCTACTTGGTGAAAGCCGCGATGGCCGACGCTTCGTCGTCTCGTACATCAAAGACGGTATAAAGTTTGGTGATCTGCAGCAGGTCGTGCACCTTCTTGGTTAGATGCAGCAGCTTCAATTCGCCGCCCTGGTTGCGAACCGACGTGAAGGCGCTAACCAGCTCGCCGATGCCCGAGCTGTCGATGTAGCTGACATCGCCCAGGTTCAACAGGATTTTCTTCTGCCCTTTCCCAAGCAGGTCCTTGATGGTGTCGCGTAACACCACACTGCCTTCACCCAGAGTGATTCGTCCACTCAAGTCGACAATGGTGACACCGTCTACCTGCCGGGTACTTGCTTTCATGCTCACGTGGAAGCCTCCTGACGGTCCAGATCACTGTTCTGGAGCCGCTTGATCAAAGTAATTTCAGTGCCGGGATCTAGTTTACGAAAGCGGACTTCGTCCATAAAAGCCCGCATCAAGAATATGCCACGACCGGACTGTTTCATAAGATTTTCCGGCGCAAGCGGGTCCGGAACCTCGGCCGGGTCGAGTCCCTTTCCCTGGTCGGTGATCGTGATGACCAACTCCCGTCCGTTTTGCTCGAAGGTTAAGTTTACACTCTTGGCCGGATCGTAGGCGTTGCCGTGCAGCACCGCGTTGATCATTGCCTCGCGAACCGCCATCGAGATACCACTGCGCGTGTCCTCGTCGAAACCAGCCTGCGATGAAATCTGGTCCGACATTGCTTCCGCTTTATTCACGCTTTCCAGCGTGGACTCCATCCTGTATGAAACGCGTTGTGGCGCGGTCATCAATCGGCCCGTTCCGTCCTGTTCAGTGCGCGTCCGAGGTCCAAAGGAACAGAATCTCCAAGATGGAGCAGTTTGCCCTTTCGGGCGGTACTTGTCAACGCAAGTGTTGTTACATGTCAAACCGTCACGGAGATCGTCCGTGCGTTTTCCAGGGTTAACTGAGTGCTTCGAAAGCGCGCTTCCAGCCTGTCACTCACCAGGACGCGGCATCGGCATCGCGTTCTTTATGACCTCGGCGTTTCCGGGGCGCCAGTGCGGAAACTCCCAATCATCGCTGGTGATTCCTGTACGGATGATAGATTATTGCTATTCTCTGTGGGGAAATCTGAGCTCTGGGGCAGGAGTAGCGGTGTCTTCGGTTCTGTCGAAACCTGGAAAGAAGGATCGAAAGGGAATCGAATCTCCTCCGAGCCGGGGCGCAATCCTGCGTCCAATTCGCGATCCTGGATCTTGCTTCTGGTCCTTCTGGTCACGACCATCGCGTTGTACTACCCCGTCAGCCATGACCCATTCGTCAACTACGATGACGATGCCTACGTATCCGCAAACGCTCACATCAAGTCTGGCTTGAGCTGGGATACGCTTCGATGGTCTTTTACCACGTTCTATTCCGCCAATTGGCATCCCCTGACCTGGCTTTCCCATGCCGCGGATTACCAGATGTTTGCGCTGGATCCGGGCGGACATCATGAAACCAACGTAGTGCTGCACGCCTTGAATGTGCTTCTGCTGTTTTGGGTGTTGCTGCGGGCGACGGGGTCCCCCGGCCCAAGTTTGATGGTGGCCGCACTGTTTGCCTTACACCCGGTCAACGTCGAATCGGTGGCCTGGATCTCCGAGCGCAAGAATCTGCTGAGCATGCTGTTCTTTCTGCTCGCACTGGGCGCGTACCGATGGTATGCGCAAAAGCCTCGCGTCACCCGGTACGTAACTGTCGCCGTGCTATTTGCGTTCGGCATCATGGCCAAACCGCAGGTCATTACCTTCCCGTTCGTGCTGTTGCTTTGGGATTACTGGCCGCTGCGAAGAATGTTTGCCGGCGGCGAGGAAGCGTCTCTCGGTGAGACGTTGGCAGCGATGCCGGCGCAGAATCTTTTACGGCTAGTCTTGGAGAAGCTACCTCTTTTCGCAATCTGCGCAGTCAGCGCGGCGATTACGCTAAAGGCACAGCGGGCGGCGGGGGCCATGAGTGGCATTAACTGGCATCCATTCTCTGTCCGGCTTGCAGAATGCCATTGTCGCCTACGTGCAGTATTTAGGAGCGGCATTCTGGCCTTCAAACTTGTCGCTGTACTACCCGCATCCAGGAGGTTCGTTGCCTTTCTGGCAGGTGGCTGGGGCAGCCGCTATCCTCGTCGCGGTTACCTCGCTGGTGCTGGCTGGCCGACGCTGGCGTTATCTCCCGGTGGGTTGGTTTTGGTTCCTGGGGACCTTGGTACCGATGACTGGTCTGGTGCAAGTGGGCAATCAGGCCAGGGCCGATCGCTATGCCTACCTGCCATTCATTGGCTTGTTCATCATGGTTTGCTGGGGTGTAACTGAGTGGGCAACGGAGCGGCGCATCTCCCGAGCGGTGTTGGCCGCCGTTAGTGCGATTGTGTTAATAGCGCTTGCCGTAGTGACCCACCGCCAGATTGCCTATTGGGACGACAACATCACTCTGTGGTCACATGCGGTCCAGGTCACGACCGGCAACTATATGGCCGAAGATCATCTGGGGGGAGCGCTACTGGCCGACGGACAGATTGAAGCGGCGATGCCGCACTTCTACCGGGCGGTGGCAATCAATCCGAATGATCCTGACGCTAACCTCAACATTGGTGGATACGAGCAACAACAACGCAACTTTTCGCAAGCCATTGCGCAGTACAAGAAGGTCATCAGTGGCACGCAGGACTCGCTCGTCCTGAGCGCGGGAGTACGAGCGAAGGCATTCAGCAATATGGGCTACTCCTATCGCGCGATCGGCGATCTATCTCATGCGCGGGAGAGCTTTGACGCGGCCATAGCCGTTGATCCCCAGTTTGCTGACGCCTGGCTCGGCTTGGGGCTGGTCGAGCAAAAATCCGGAAACCTTGCAGCAGCGATTCACGCATTCTCCGAGGCCATGAAAGCTCAGCCTTCGGATTGGGGGTATCTGCTGCTTGCACGGGCCCTCGAGCGAAACGGCGACGATAAAGCGGCGCTGTCGGCCACTCGGAAAGCGCAGAGTATGACCCGGAACCTGGAAAGTGCGCAGCGCGGCGCTGACCAACTGCTGGCGCAGTAGCCAGCGCCCGTGGCCTCAAATGTAAGCCCGACGCTGCCCGATTCGGCGGTGCTATCCTCTACTCGTCGCTCCATGCGCATTACCAGCCGCAAAACAACCATCGCGTTCTTCATCACCCTGGGCGTCTGTCTGGCGGTGGCGGCGACGGTGCTCAGCACCAGCTGGGTCATTCTCAACTGGCGCGAGATCGTACCCCTAATTCTGGGAGTGATCTTCTTTGGCTTTATCATTGCCGGCGTCATCCTCAACACCATTTTTCTGGTCCGTGAAATCCGGCGCAATGAGCAGCAAGACAGTTTTCTGAACGCGGTCACCCATGAGTTGAAGACGCCGATCACCTCAATACGCCTATATCTGGAGACCTTGCAGAAGCGCAACCTGGATGAGGAACAGCGGCGTGAGTTCTATCAGGTCATGTTGGACGATACCCAGCGCCTCATCGGCACGGTGGAACAGGTACTGCGTGCCGCCCGTGTGGTGCAGAAGAACGCCATACTGTCGCGCAGCGAAGTTGAGGTTGGGCCTCTGGTGCAAGATTCTCTGGATCTGGCGCGCTCGCGGCATCATCTTTCGCCCGCTGCCATGGACTGGACAAAAGAGGGCCGGCCCGCCGAACGGCTAACCGTCATGGGAGACCGGGAAGAGCTAGCCACTGCGTTGTCCAATGTGTTCGACAATGCGGTTAAATACTCGCAGAAGGATCCTGCCATCCGGGTCGAGGTGCTTACGCCCGATCTGCGGCATGTGCAAATTCGAGTACAGGACAATGGAATCGGTATATCCCGCGGCGAGCTAAAACGTATCTTCAAGCGTTTTTATCGGGTGCTTACACCGGTCACAACCCAGGTGAAGGGCAGCGGCTTGGGCTTGTTCATCGTCCGTGCCATCGCGCGCCGCCACGGTGGCAAGGCCTTTGCGGAAAGTGAAGGCACAGGCCGAGGGACAACCGTCACCATCCAATTGCCGAGGAATTCGCAGTGAGCGACATACTGCTGGTCGAAGACGAAGAGCATCTGGCGCGAGGTCTGAAGTTCAACCTGGAAGCCGAAGGCTATCCCACAACGGTAGTCGGCGACGGCGAAACTGCGCTGGAATTGCTATTGAAGAACCACAATCAGTTCGATCTATTGGTCCTGGATGTCATGCTGCCGGGCAAGGACGGCTTCGCAGTAGCCACGGAGTTGCGCAAAGCCAACCATTACATTCCGCTGCTGATGCTCACCGCTCGCGGTCGACCGGAAGATGTGCTGAAGGGGTTTGCCTCGGGGGCCGACGACTATCTACCTAAGCCGTTTGATCTGGCCATTTTGCTGGCGCGCATTCGCGGCCTGTTACGCCGCCGTGACTGGAGCCGCACCCTGCTTACCGACCCGCCGGCGGCCGTGCGAGTGGCAGAGCCCGAAGATGCCGACTCCTTGCGCGAGTTCGACGTCTATACCTTCGAAGGCAAGCAGGTTGATTTTGGGACGCTGGAGTTGCGAGCCCATGATCAGGTTTTTCGTTTGACCCTCATGGAAGCCGAACTGTTGCGGCACCTGATACGCAACAGCGGGAAGATTGTCTCGCGCAAATCCATTCTCGAAGAAGTGTGGGGATTGCACGAGGATACCGACACGCGCGCTATCGATAATTTCGTGGTTCGGTTGCGCAAGTATATCGAGAAGGACCCGTCACACCCCCAACACCTGCTTACCGTACGCGGAGTGGGTTACCGGTTCCTGCCCATGCCAGCCGCTACCCCGGCCCATGAGCGGAAGCGCGATTCCGGCCCTGCCAAGTAGGGCGTTCCTGCTTTGATCTCCATGAACCCTGGTTTGTGACGTTTGCCGTTGTTCTGTTTCTAACGCGGGGGTAAACTGCACCCGCAAGCGTCCCGGCATTGCAACGAAAAGATGGCTCGTAGTCGTGCGGGCAGTCCTTTTCCTCGAGGAGAGGATACGTCCTCTTTGTTCACGAGCATCCACGGGAGTGTACTCATGAAAATTCGCGCAATTGTGTTTTACTTGTCGGTTTGTGCTTTATCAACATTTCCAGTAGTCGCGCAAAACAATGTGCGGCTGACGGTCAGCGTTACCAGCGCCGATGGAGCCCCGGTCCGCGATGCGAAAAAAACAGACTTCGCCGTGCAGACTGAAGGTAAACCGCAGACCATCGACACCTTCGTCTCGGCTTCAGAGACGCCCGCCGCGCCTCCGCAGCAGGCAGGCCAGTTCACGAATGCGCCAGACGTAACCGAGTCAGGCGCGATTTTTGTCGTGCTCGATACCATCCATACTCGCTACCTTGACGAGCGCGACATGCGCGCCATGATTCTGAAGTTTATGGGGCGAGCAGCGCAGTCCAAACATGCGGTAACCCTTGGCATCCTTAGCGAGAAGGGTCTTACTATTTATCACGATTATCGTTCAGGTCCGGATGTTCTGCTGGCGGCATTGATCAAAGCCGGACTGGGAGGCATGAAGGGAGCGACTCCGCCCACGGGAGTCGATGACGCATTGGTCACTGCTGAGGCGGCCCGGTTGGCGGCATTCAACAAAGGAGATCTTTCCAATGCGACGCCGCAAGAACAGTTGCTGCGGTCGAATCCGCAAATGCCGATGGTGATGTTTCAGGACGTAGGCCATGGGGCATATGGCATGCCCGGACGTAAAGCCCTGGTGTGGGTCACCAATGCGGTGCCGTTCGACATCGACCCCAAGACGTTTAATTTTGTTTCCCCCAAAGATACCAACCGCGGGCGTGGCCGTGAACTTAACCGGAAGCGGACAGCGGAAAGGGAGTGGCGGCGGATCGAGGATGTTTTCAGCGGTGAGCAGGTAAAGAAGATACTGCCTGTTTGGCGTGCGAGTATGCGCGCGCTGTTTGACGGAGGCGTCGCGGTATATCCCGTCGAAGCCCGAAACAGCTTTACGGCTGCCAGTGACGCGCTCATGCAGGGAAGAATGAAGCTGCTGGCATCCTTCACGGGCGGCAAGGCGTTTTACGGCGCCAACGATCCCTTCCCGGAGCTATTGCAGATCAGCAACGGCAACGTTGGCGGGTACGTGCTCGGGTTTGCTGAGGGGTCTCATGCCCCTTCCGAGTTCCAACGCGTGCAGGTTACCGTGAATAAGCCCGTCTCGACCATCAGCGCTCCTGAAGGATATTTTCCACACGAGGGCGTTCCGAAGTCTCAGGCGCAGGAGGAGGTGACCCTGGCGCTGCAATCACCGCTGTCATACACAGGAATTCCGTTTAGCGTCACGTTCACCGGCAACCAGGATGTCGCGGGCAAGAAGAAGGTCAACATGACTGTTTCGCTAACCGGCGATACCGGCGTGCTGAACGAAGCTACCCGCAGTGTCGATCTTGTCGTAGTCGCGGTTGCCAAGGATGCCAAAGGCGCGACGGTAGGCAAGCTAAACGAAGGCGCTGGCGGCCAGTTTCCACCCGAGGCGGTTGCGCAGATCAAAGAACATGGGCTTTCAACTGAAGCGCTCGATCGAGGTCACGCCAGGAGACTTGACCATCCACTTTGTGATTCGCGACAACCAGACCGGACGCATAGGCAGCCTCATCGTGCCATTGAAAGTCCAGTAGGGAAACAAGGAGTCCGCCGACCTACGGGAACGAATCTCACCACTGAGGCACAGAGATCACAGAAAAACACCATAAGAACTCCGTGTCCCCCGTGTCTCCGTGGTGAATGTTTGTCGGCGGAGCGGATGAGCGTCTTTCGCTTACGCGGGTAGCTAGCGGCCGAACTCCAGAACGGTGATGTCCTTGAATTGCCATACGGCGGGCGCTCCAAACACCGACTGCAGTCTGGCGGCAACCGCTGGAGAATCGTCGTGCAGATCGTCTCGACCAGGACCTTCGCGCCGAATCATGACCCAGACGTGGCGGAATCCGCGCGAGTTAGCGTTGAGCGCCTGCAGCAAGGTTTTGTCATTGTCGCCCACGCCGTAATACGGTTGAGTGAACACGCGCAAAGCCGGCGCATGCGGGTCGAGCTGGCGGTAATAATCGAACCCCACTATGGCATAGAACGGGTAGATGACGACCGCGTCCCCGGGCTGCGCTGAGGTGAGAATGACATTGGTGGCGTTGCGCCAGTCTTCGCGTGGCTTGCGATAGCCCATGATCAGGGTTGGAATCGAAGTCGCACACAACACCACTACCAGCCAAAAGCCAACATGCCGCTTCGGCAATGCGCTCATTCCACGGCCTGCCAGCATCACCGTGGCCGGAAGGCTGAAGATCATATACCTCTGCACGAAGACCGGATGGCGCAGCGATGCCAGTGCGGTGAGCGCGACCGGGACCACGGCCCACGAGATGACCAGCATGCCTCGCCAGTAATTGTCGGGCGTAGATTCGCCTTTACGCGCGCGGCGAATTGCAATCACCCCTGCCACCCACAGAATAGCTGACACCAGAAATTTCTCGCCACTCCCACCAAGAAACAGCGCAAGATGCAGCAATTGCTTGGGAGTCGGTTTCGGCATCCAGGGGAAGGTCATCGCCTGTGGCGGAACGCGCAGCACATAGGTGAGTCCTGGCGCTGCAATCGCCAGAATCGCCAGGCCGTGGATGATCATTCGTGTCCAAGGCGTTGGTTTCTTGTGGAAGAACAGGGAGCAGGCTTGCGCGACCAGCACAAGGGCCCCAAAGTAGTGGCTGTAAACAGCCAGGACACCGAAGAGGGTCCAAAGGAGCCAATCTCTTTCGCGGTTTTCCTCGACCGCTCGTGCAAAGAACCATGACGACACCAGCACCAGCAGAATCGTCATGGTGTAACTGCGGGCTTCCTGCGAGTAGTACACGTGGGTGGGACTGAACGCCAGGATGGCGGCAGACGCCAACGCCGCTCCCACGCCGACCAATTTCCGGGCGACAAAGTAGATCAAGGGAATCGACGCGATACCGCATACAGCGGCTGGAAGGCGGACCCAGGCTTCGCTCTGGCCCAGATGGAGCCAGCCTCGCATCAACAGGAAGAAGGCGCCCTGAAAGCTGGCCTCGCCATACCACCAGACGTGTACGAAATGCGGCCATGCCATTCGCGCCAACGTCACCGTGGCGCCTTCATCCAGCCAGATGCTTTTTGCGCCGAGGTGGAAGAGACGGAAGGCAGCACCGGCGAGGGTCAGAAAAGTCAGAAGCAAGACCCGGTCGCGGCGGGAGAATTCTGCAGCCGTCATGGGGAATCGCTTCGATGCAGGATGGGCGAGCGGACGCTCGCTGGCCGCGGGCATAAGCAGTAATCCTAGTCGGTGCAACGCGTTGCCGCTATAGGGGATCCTTCAACTCCGTCGCGCAACTGCGGCGCGGCTGCGCTCAGGATGACAAGCAATACACCAGTCACAGCCAACGATCCTAGCGTGCTCGGGCGAGTACTAAGGTCACGTCGTCTGGCTGTTCACCGCCGGCAATCCAGTCGGTAACGGCGCCGGTCACCAGTTCGCTAATGCGTGCCAATGACTGATCGCGATGTGCCTGAATTAGCTCAATCAAACGCTCCTCGCCGAATTCGCCAAACTCGTTCTCTGGCTCGGTGACGCCGTCGCTGTAGGCGACGAACATATCTCCCGGCTCCATGCCGATCGTGCTTTCGTTGTAGCTCATTCCATCGAATAGACCCACCACCGTACCTGAAGTTTCCAAACGCCTGACCTGGCCGTTGTTGCTCAAAATCAGTGGAGGAAGGTGCCCGGCGTTGGAATAGGTGAGGGAGCGCGAGCCTGCGTTGAAGCAGCCCAGGAACATGGTCGCGTACTTCTCCGGCGGCGTGCTGCGATAGAGCTGATAGTTCAGCGTAGCCATCAGCAATCCCGGAGCCAGTTCGGAATCGTTAACGCCGTCGCCGCGATAGTACATGGGAAGCGCGCTGTCCTTAGGCAGTCCGGCGTCGAGTGCTACTGACGCCAGGGTCCGCTCCGGCTCCAGCGAGTAAGCACGAACAAACGCGTGTACCGTCGCCATCAACAGCGCAGCCGAAATACCTTTGCCGCTGATGTCGCCTACCGCCAGCACAAGCCTGTCTTCGCGTAGCGGAATGAAATCGTAATAGTCGCCGCTAACGGTACGTGCCGGTCGGCACACTCCGTGCACCTCAAGCATGGGCAGGCCGGACAAATCAGCAGGGAAGAGCAGGGTTTGCACTTCGTGTGCAATTGCCAGCTCGCTCT
Organism: uncultured Acidobacteriaceae bacterium; assembly: GCA_963709045.1. GTDB lineage: Bacteria > Acidobacteriota > Terriglobia > Terriglobales > Acidobacteriaceae > Bog-257. The sequence continues at coordinate 29,291 of CAVPUX010000003.1, forward strand.
CCAGACGCTGTTTCTCCTTTTGCTCGTTCATCAAGGTCGACAGCGACTGCGTCATGGAGTTAAACGACCCTTCCAAGGCGGCCATCTGATCGTGGGTGCGGACTTTGATGCGATGAGCCAGGTCACCGCGATTCACGTGCTGCGTGGCCACGTAAAGGTCAGCCACGGACTTGGTGATGCTGCGACTGAGGCGCATGCCGATGAACAGCGCAATCAGCTCAATGATGCCAAAAAAGATTGCGATGCCGACAAGACCATCAAGAAATATCTCGGCCTTATCTCCCAATGCGTTAAACAGAGTTCCGTACAGCATTGAGGGCCGGGTATCCACCAGCACCAGGCCGGTTAGCGACTTTCCTGTGTGCCAATCAATCGGACTGAATCGTGTGGCAAACGGAATGTGCACGTCGAAGGCGTTCGCGGGGGCTGGAACGCGGCCGGCCTCCACCCTCGAGCTTGTATTTCCCCCCGATAAGCTCACTGTCGAGTGCGCGTCGCCCACGTCAACGTCCAGCTTGTCTTTGCTCAGGTTGTATCTTTTGGTTGTCGGCGACGATTTAGGAGTGGAAGCGGAACCGCCCGATGCAGCCTTGGATTGCGGCTCCGTGTCTTCCACGTCTGGAGGAAGCACGGTTACCGATCCCAGTTGCGACGTGGCTGTTCGCAGTAGCTGCGGGGTGACCGGCACATTGGAGATCACTGTCAGGTAATGAGAACCGGCTTCCACGTGTTTGACCACGCGCAGGTGGAGGCGTTTGCCGTCGAGCACAAACCCTGCAAAATCTCCCTGGATTGCAGTCGACGGTCGAACTGGCGCAATGTCTGGCGCTGGTCGGCCGGCCGCCAGCACAAAAGGTTTGTCTCCGTCCCACACGCTTACTACGCGATTGCGGAAGTTCTCGTCAGAAGCGCTGGAGATCTCGGCGGCAATCTGCTCGTTCAACTTTTCAGAGCGCGCCAAACTACGAAACTGCACAGCCAGCGACCGGTTGGCCGACTCCAAGTGGTGCAATTCCGACTGCAAATCCGACATGGCGACGTAGGTTGCAAATTGTCCCGCAAACAGATACCCAGCGAGAAGCGCCATCATCACCAGCAAAATGACAGGAATCACGCCGATGAAGACGTAGGTGACGATTAAGCGATTACGCAGGCGCCACATCAGCCGCTGCCGCACCCAGCGCAGGAACATGAGCGCCGCGCAAACAGCGAAGATGAAGATCAGGAAGGTGGCCCAGCCGCTCAGCATGGTCCCACTGGGCGAGCGGAAGATGAGGCGCAGCCCCTCGAGGATCAACGCCAGCGCACCAAACCACAATGTCGTGCGCCCTAACTTGGTTTTGGGGCGCAGCACCCTTCGCAGCCGGGTCTTGATCTCTCTGGACTCTGGAAGCTTTAACACCATAAGGTCTTGGAATTATTGCCGTTCGATGGCGTTCGGCGCCAGTCTTAGAATACGGTTGGTCGCCGGGAAACGTTTCAACACGTATGAAATTTATGAAGCCGGAGCGCTCACTTAGATTTCCGGATAAAGATCAAAAAAGGCCTCCACACTTTGTCGTAACTGCCGCTCGATCTCCTCTTTCGAGCCTTCAATGATATGCAGCGTCACGTGCGCCTCGTGGCCGTTTTTCAGCTTCACCGCGCCCTCGCCTACTTCGGTGACTTCTTCTGACGGTAGAAGGCGCATTCCATATACCAGGGTCAACTTTGCCATGCCACGATTCTAAATGTTTCCCAAACTGCAGGCACTTGTTAGAATCCGGACGGCGGCATTCTGCACGTCCAAGTTTTTGAGCGGCAAGCCGTTATTTCTGTGCGGGCGCTCACGATGGGTGTGGTTGCATCTTCCAGCGCGAAGCGGAATCTAACTCCAGTCCTATGCCAGACAATGTGCGTAACGTCATCATCATCGGCTCCGGGTGTTCCGGACTGACCGCCGCGATCTATGCTGCCCGCGCCAACCTTAGCCCGCTGGTCATTGATGGCCATGAGCCCGGCGGACAGCTTGCTATCACTACGCTGGTGGAGAATTTCCCCGGGTTTCCGGACGGCATTCAGGGCCCGGAACTCATCGAGAACATGCGCAAGCAAGCGATGCGCTTTGGCGCCGAGTTTTTCGCCGGACACGTTGCTAAGTTGGATCTCAGCCAAAAAGGCCCTGAGGGCAAGAAGCCCATCGAGGTCAATCTAGGCCGCGAGACGTTGTTGACGCGCACTCTCATCATTGCCAGCGGCGCATCGGCGCGCTGGTTGGGCCTTGCGAACGAGCAGGCACTCATCGGTCACGGCGTGTCCTCTTGCGCTACCTGCGATGGCTTTTTCTTCTCGGGCAAAGAGATTGCCGTTATCGGCGGTGGCGACTCGGCCATGGAAGAGGCTCTGTTCCTCACTCGCTTTGCAACCAAGGTAACGCTTATTCATCGTCGTGGCGAGTTTCGCGCCTCCAAGATTATGCTGGACCGCGCACGCAAGCACGAGCAAATTGAGTTTCTCACCGACACAGTCGTGGACGACGTCTTCGACGCGAACAAAAAGGAAGTTACCGGACTGCGTCTGCGCAATCTGAAGAGTGGCGAACAGTGGGACCTTCCGGTCAGCGCGATGTTTCTAGGCATCGGGCATACGCCCAACGCACAATTTGTGGGTGAGCAGCTTGATCGCGATGGCGATGGGTATCTGATTCCCGACGGGTATGTTGGTTCACGAGCGCCGGGAGTATTCATCAGCGGCGACGTGGCCGATCGCCACTATCGGCAGGCCGTTACTGCGGCAGGAACAGGTTGCATGGCTGCTCTTGAAGCCGAGAAGTACCTGGAAGAGATCGGGAAATAAGCCGGCAGCGATAGGGGTCCTTCGACTCCGCACGAGTCCGCCACAGCGGACTCGCGCTCCGCTCAGGATGACAATCTCAACCGGCGGAAATGACCGGCATATGGTTGCCTCACCTATAGACGATTTCGTCCGTGCTGAACAGGCGGCGCAATTCATTCTTCAGAGCACCAGTCTGCGTCCGCGTATCGGCTTGGTGTTGGGATCAGGACTTGGGGCCGTCGCCAACGGGCTAAGGGATGCGCTCGCGATCCCCTACGAAGAAATTCCACATTTTCCGAAAAGCACTGTCGAGGGCCACGCGGGAGTACTTGCCATCGGGATCCTCGACAACATTCCCTTGGCGATGCTGCAAGGTCGCGTTCATCTATACGAAGGCTATTCCTCTGGCCAGATTGTTCTTCCCGTGCGCGCGCTGGCGCGCATGGGAGTGCGTGCTCTGGTGCTGACCAACGCCGCCGGTGGAATCGCCCCGGCGTATAGCCGCGGCGCGCTGGTCGTCATCCGCGATCACATCAATCTGCAGGGACGGAACCCGCTAATAGGCCCAAACGACGACCGCCTTGGATTGCGACATCCCGACATGACCGACGCTTACAACGCGCAATTCCGGTTGTTCGTTCGTGATGAAGCGGAACGATTGGGCGAAGGTATTCACGAAGGCGTATATGCGGCGGTGTTGGGACCGAACTTTGAAACTCCGGCGGAGATTCGTTTCCTGCGCACCATCGGCGCGGACCTGGTCGGGATGTCAACCGTGCTCGAAGTGATTGCGGCACGGCATCTGGGCATGGAGGTACTGGCAATCTCCTGCGTGACCAACATGGCCGCCGGCATGACCGGCGAAAAGATTACCACCGAGGAAGTAGTGGAGACCGGTGAACGGCTGAGCGGCAAGTTTCTCGCGCTGTTGCGTGCGGTGCTGCCCAGAATTGACGGCTATATCAGAAGCCGCTCAACACAATCTGACTAACGGCATTGTCACAAGCCTGCCGACCTCTGCGCTACACTACATTGCGCATGTCAGGGGAAATATATCTCATCGGTATTACCGGTCCTTCAGGCGCGGGGAAGACCTACCTGTCCGCCCATCTCGCCACGATCCTCCACGCCAGAGTGCTGGCGCTTGACCGCTACTATCGGGACTTGTCGCATTTATCTCCCGAGCAGCGGGCGCGAATGAATTTCGATGCTCCCGAAGCGCTCGATCAGGAACTCATTGTTGAGCAAGTTACGAGCCTGCGCAACAACCAGGCTGTGCGGTTGCCTACTTATGACTTCGCGACCCATACACGGACGCGGAGGACAGAGGAGCTTCGTCCGTCGGCCGTGGTTATTATTGAGGGGCTATTTACACTGCATTGGCCCAAGCTGCGCGAATTGCTGGGCACTAAGGTCTTTGTGGACATGAATGACGAAGTTTGCATGACGCGACGCCAGGCACGCGATGTACGCGAACGTGGACGCACTGCCGAGTCTGTTGTGTCGCAATATGCCGCAACCGTCGCTCCCATGGCGCAACGCTACGTGCGTCCCACCATTGTTCATGCGGACGTCGTGGTCTCGGGAAGCGAGCCTATTGGCGAGGGGGTCGACCGGGTGCTGGCGCACTATCGGAGCCAAATTGCCAACGCGCACCATTACGCTGATCAGGCGCCGCGCTAGTTTATGCTCCCAATCATGAGGTACGAATGAAGGCCCGCGCCACCTGCTTTGCTCTTGCACTAATCTGCCTGCTTGCGTCGTCTGGCAGTGCGCAAACCTCCACGCACGACAAGGAGATAAAGTTACCTTCCGGCAAACTGCTGTCGTTGCCTGCACCGGGAGGGCCGCAGAGCACCAACAGTTTTCCCACTGCCGTGGCGCTCAGCCCGGATGGAAAGTACCTAGCCATTTTGAATAACGGATACGGCACGGCCGAGTCCAGGTTTAAACAGTCAATTGCTTTGCTGGACTTAACGAGCAATCAATTGCGCGACTTTCCGGATCCCCGTCTTGCGCTTCACGCCAAGCAGTCGTATTTTCTCGGACTGGCCTGGAGCACCGATGGAACCAATCTGTATGCTTCGATCGCCTCGCTGACTGATCCTGACGGAAAAAAACGTGGCGATACGGGAAATGGAGTCGCCGTGTATCGCTTGCAAAACGGTACGCTGCTAGCCGACCGCTTCCTCAAGCTACCTCTGGCTCCGCTTGGCCACGGCAAACAATTTACTTACAACCCGAAGAGCGTCGCGGCCGGTGTCGCCAATCCCTATCCTGCGGGGCTGGCTGTGGTGAAGCGCGAAAACGGCGATGCGCTGCTGATTGCTGAGAACCTTGCTGACGACGCGGTGTTGTTGGACACCCGCAGCGGCAAGGTGCTCCAACGTTTCGACCTGAGCCACGGTAAGTACGTTCCTACGAGCTTTCCATACGGCGTGGTGGTCAGCGCCGATGGCAGCCGGGGATGGTGTTCGCTATGGAACGCGTCGCAAGTCGCAGAGCTGGATCTGCGCTCTGGGAAAGTTGTACGACAGATCGCGCTGATGCCGCCGGAACGCGAGATCGATGTCTCCTCCCATGCAACAGCGCTATTGTTGAGTCCAGATCAACGCCATCTCTACGTGACCCTCTCCAACCGCGACGCAGTTGCGGTGGTCTCAACCGCAGACGCAGAGGTCGAGCGCTATCTCAGCACCAGTTTGCCGGGACAGACTTATGGCGGCAGCTATCCCAACGCGCTTGCCCAATCCCCGGATGGAAGTAAGCTGTACGTCGCCGATGCATCGGCCGATGCAATCGCGGTATTTGATACGCGGTCCGCTAATGTACGGATTGCGGAGTACTTCATCCCCACGGAGTGGTATCCGACCGCCGTAGTGGCCCATGGCGGCGAATTGCTAATTGCGAGCGGCAAAGGGGAGGGAACAGGCCCTAATGCGGGTTGGGAAGACAACCCCGAGCGTCCGGGAAAACGCAGCCATCCCTACATCGCGACACTGATCCATGGGTCGATCGCCCGAGTGTCGTTGACCGACGCGGAAGCTCATCACGACAAGCTCACCGAGGAAGTGCTTCGCGGCAATCAGTTGGAAGGGCGCACCGGCGTCATCAGCTTTCAACACGGCGAGAATCCCATCCATCATGTGATCTACATCATCAAGGAAAATCGCACCTACGATCAGCTCTTCGGCGACATCCCGGAGGCGAACGGCGATCCTTCGCTGGTGATGTACGGGATGGATATCACTCCGAACCAGCACAAACTGGCGCGGCAGTTCGGAATTCTCGATAACTTTTACGATAGCGGCGAGGTCTCCGGCGACGGGCATTCGTGGTCTACCGCCGCCATCACCAGCGACTATAACGAGAAGACGTGGGAGATCACCTATCGCGGCAAAGAGCACAATTACGACTATGAGGGATTCGTTGGTGATTCCAATCCCATGACCATCGGCATTCCCGACGTGAATGAGCCGGGAACAGGTTACTTGTGGGGCAATCTGGCTCGGCACAATCTGACGTACCGAAACTACGGCGAATACGTGAACACCTGGTGGTGTGAAGAGATTACCCAGAACAGCCCGGCTGCCGACGCAGCTTCTCCCGCTCATCCGCTCGATTGCGCGCGTAAGGACGTAAAGCCTGGCGAGGACCTGCCTAAAAAGCTGGGCGGAGGCAAGAGTCCTTACCAATACAAGATTCCGATCATCGCCTACGACGCAGCCAACAAGCCGGAGTTGCGTGGGCATTTCGATCCCAACTTTGCGGACTTCAATGTGAATTATCCCGACCAGTTTCGCGCCGACGAGTTCTTGCGTGAGTTTGGAGAGTTCGTGCACGCCCGTGAGAGTGGCACGGGCGTGCAATTGCCCAGCTTCGTGCTCCTGCGCTTGCCCGATGATCACACTGCCGGCACACGTCCGGGATCGCCCACGCCGAATGCTTCCATCGCCGACAACGACCTCGCGGTTGGGCGCGTGGTGGAAGCCGTTTCCAGTAGTCCCTATTGGGCCGATACGGCAATCTTCATTCTGGAGGACGATGCGCAAGACGGCGCTGATCACGTGGACGCGCACCGCAGTATTGCGCTGGTGATCAGCAAGTATTCACCCGGCACGCCACAACAACTTTCCGTGGACCATCATTTCTACACCACGGTTAACCTGATCCACACGATGGAAGTTCTGCTGGGACTTCCCCCCATGAACAACAATGACGCCTATGCCCCCGTAATGACGCCCTTGTTCACCGGAGCAAGTGAGCAGCCGGCATTCAAGGCTGACTATCGCAACCGTGACAACGGAATGATCTATGAGGCGAATACGGCGAACGCGCACGGAGCTAAGCAGTCTGCCAAGTTGAATTTCAAGGTCGCAGATGCCGCGGACACAAATGTGCTAAATGCCATATTGTGGAGGGCAGCCAAAGGCGGGGTGCCGATGCCCGCACCGCGTCACACCGTCTTTCCGGCGGGAAGCGAGGACGAGGCAGATAAATAGCCGCGCCGCGGAAGCTGGGTCCTGAATGTGGGAGTTCGGATGGTGAACGGACCTTTCATGGAGTGTGCACCCAGGAATTATCCGCTGACCTCTCCCGCCAGCCAAGCCAGATACTCTTCACTGCCGCCCTGCACGGCCAATTCGACGCATTCCGGCAACTCGTAAGGGTGCAGTTCCTTGAACGCCGACCGCAGTTGCGCGGCGTGTTCGGTGGTCGTCTTGATTACCAGCAGATACTCTGGCTCGTTTGCGATGTTTTGCTTCCAGCGGTAAACGGAACGGATCGGTCCGACGATGTTCACACACGCCGCCAATCTGCGCTCTACCAACTGCAAGGCCAGTTTGTCGGCGTCTTGCTTTTGTCCGATTGTCGTAAGCACTATGCGCGCGCTGGTCATCCGCTACCCCCGCCGTGAAGATTTGGGTTCAGACTGTACCACGGCAGGAAATCAAAATTGCGGCCAGTGATTGGGCAAACAATCCCGGGAGTCATTTGGCGATCTTGGTTCCCCCTCCATTTTCGAGGCAAGTTGCGCTTGACGCCCGAGGTCATTCGGAAGTTCACTAGAAAATTAGCGTTACGCCGGGCGACAGATTTGCGAATATTGAAATGGTGCTAACCGTTCGTATTGCCGGAGGCTGGTTCTACCGCATGCGCCGCTTGCTGGCGACGCTATGTATTGGCGCGCTGGCCGTCTTCATCGGTTATAAGGTGATCTTCGGCGCTAACGGCATGAAGGTCTACGAAGACAAGCGAGCCGAAGCGGTCCGACTCCAACAGCAGATTGGGGACGAAAAAACCCTAAACGAGCAACTGCAGCGCCAGGTCGATAGCCTGCAACGGGAAGATCCCAGCGCCATCGAAAAAGAAGCGCGCGAACAACTTGGATACGTGAAGCCAGGTGAGATCGTATTGGTCGAACCGCAGGCTAAATCCGACACCCGGCGCGCTCCCGCAGTTGCCGAGAGTACCAACCCGAAGTAGCAAGGCCAACTCTAAGATAGATGTAATGCGCTTAAGCCGATCTTCGAGCGCTGATTCCGCGGCACCACGTTTTTTCCGCGTAAGTCCACGTTCTGGAATAAACTTGTCGGCAGCAGAATCTGTGGGGGCTTGTGCCTCGTACCTCACGTGGGGTGGAGGCGCCAAGGTGAACAACCGGGTTTGCCCGGTATGAGGAGCGACCTCGGCGATTTTCGTCTGGCACTGGCTGGCTTCCCCCTCTTATGAACAAGCTCAGGCCGCCTGGCGGCACTTCAAGAGGAGACTCAACTATGAAAAAGAGAGTGTTGTTGGTAATCGGGCTCTATTTGTGCAGTATGACCGTACTGGCGGCCGCGAAGGACATGAGCTGGAGCGGCTGGGTCAGCGATTCAAAATGTGGCGCGAAGGGTGCGAGTGCGGACCACGCCGCCTGCGCCAAGAAATGCATCGCAGCGGGCGAAAAACCGGTGTTGGTGACCGACAAAGACCAGAAGGTGGTTGCCATTGACAATCCGGATGCTCTCGCTGGCCATGAAGGCCATCATGTGGAAGTGATGGGTAAGATGACCGACAGTGGCACGCTGCACGTGGATAAGGTCAAGATGCTGGCTCAGTCTGGCGGTACTGGCGGTGCCATGAACGACATGCAGCACTGAGTTTGACGACGCTTGTGGCAAGTCGCAGGCAGAGTCAGTTGCTCCAGCTTGCTAAGGACCCCGCCCACTTGGGCGGGGTTCGTACTTTTACAGGGGCTATGCTAAAGTTCCGTTACTTGCCGCCAGACTCAACGCGGCAGTTTTCAGGGGACAACTTCTCAACCTCCCAAGCGATCAAAAGCAGGGGTAGCTCTTCCATTTGATTCGAAACACGCCGTCGAGTTTGTCGGTGTCAGGGAGCCGACGGTGCTGTAGTCTCCCGGCTGTTGGACTCGATACACGGCGCTCGTGTCGGACATTGACGGCGAACGGGGTAAGACACTCAGAGGTGCAGGTAACGATGCTTAACCGCGGCGGAGCAGGTTCCGAACGGCACAACCTGGGGAGTCGGTTTGCCGGAGGCGCAATTGTTGTAATCATCGCCTTGCTTGGCGGGCAAATGTCCGCGACAGCGCAAGTCTCGGATCCGAACACTCCTCCGCCTTTGCCGAACAGCCCGACGCAGACGTCGGCTGCGGCGGCTAAAAAGAACCGGCAGGTACCAGAGGCGAAAGTCCTCGACAAGCGATCGTTCTTCTTTCCTGACATAGCTCATGGCAGTCAGCCGCTGACCTCCAGCGACAAGTTCCGTCTCGCCCTCGCCAACAGCGTCTCTCCCGCCACCTTTCTTGGATCGGCATTCGCTGCCGGGTTTGGGCAGGCGGCGAATACACCTGCAGGCTACGGCCAAGGCGCCAGCGCCTATGGTCAGCGATTTGGTGCTGCCATGGCGAACCGCGCCAGTTCGAATCTGCTTGGAAACTTCTTCTTGTGCTCGGTACTGCATGACGATCCACGTTTCTTTGTAATGGGCGATGGAAGTTTGAAGCAAAGCATCAAGTATGCTCTGCGAAGAGTTGTAATCATTAGAAAAGACAACGGTGGAGAAGCCTTCAATTGGCCTGGGATCGTGGCCCCGTTGGGCGCAGCCGGAATCGCGAACACGTACTGGCCGGATGCTCAAAAAGGCGCAGGCTACACCTTCAAAGCCTATGGCTGGGCTCTGGCGGGTTCTGCCGGAGTGAATCTGCTGAAGGAGTACTGGCCGACCATAACGAGAAAGGTGCTGGTGCCCCTGGGGATCGCGCATGAACCAAACCAACCGTGAATCAGTTGATAACACAGGGCTGTCATGGGGATCGTGGGACAGGATCTCGCTGCGGGGCAGTGCCAGAGAATTGCGTGTGAGTACTCACTTTTGGTTTGGTTTCAGATAACGCCATGGATGCGGCTTCCGGATATGGGCAGTTGAGGCAAAGCGCGTTGCTTAGCCTGCAACTTACGCGCAATATTCATATTTTTTTCCTTGACCCGGACAGAACCGTTGTCCTAACCTTAGTCCCACTGATCGCGCCGCAACGTAAGTAGCCACTCACGTCTCACTCTTCCAAGTAATCTGCTTTCTTAAGGCAGTGAAGTCTTTAACGTGGGTGGTGCCGAGTTGACGGGCGATGTCGGCCGTAAATTGGTTCGCGAAGCTGTGTGGTTTCATTGTGGGTAGGACAACAAAGCTATGTCTGTGGCCAAACAATATCTGCCAGGAGATTTAAGCGCCGCGATGTCTTCATCGGCCCCATTGGTCGGCTCGTCTGAAGAGTCGCTGAAGTGGTTTGCTGTTTATACGACTCCCCGTCATGAAAAGGCAGTTGCCCGGCACTTCGAATTCCGCAGAATTGAGTCTTTCCTGCCTCTTTACATGGAGATGCACCGCTGGAAGAACGGCTGTCGCGTCAATGTTGAGCAGCCTTTGTTCCCCGGCTATGTCTTCGCGCGAATCGGACGATCTAGCTCAACCCAGGTGCTCTCCGTACCCGGAGTCCTGCTGATCCTTGGATCCGGCCGCGAACCGCTCCCCCTGCCGGACTTCGAAGTCGAGGCGTTGCGCTCCGGTCTGCACCTTCGCAAGTTTGAACCTCATCCGTACCTGATTGTAGGCGAGAAAGCGCGTATCAAGTCTGGATCACTGGCTGGCATGGTTGGTGTTTTGGCCCGCAAGAAAAATAACTTACGGGTTGTGCTCACCCTGGAGCTGATCAGGCGAAGCGTGGCCGTCGAAGTCGATGCTGATGAGTTGGAGCGGGTTCCTGCGTAAGTCGAATTTCCCCTGTCGTTGACGATCGACGCCTGGAAACCCAAGTCTTTACCGAGATACAGCCATTATTCCGATGGTTGGATTTTCCGCCCGGATTGTTACACGCCGACCGGGAATGGCTTGGCGCTGTGCTCCTCGCCGCGCTCGCGCACCAAGCTGTCAAAGCGGCCCTGTAGTAGCGACATCAATCCGGTGTACCAGTATCCGAAGACGAACAGGAACAAAAATGGCACCGTGATGTAATTTTCGTTCGCGATGGCGTACCAGACGGTCAACGCAAAATAGGTGCCAATCAGCAACTCAATATAGGGAACCCACCCCAGACGCTTGCGATACTTTTTCGCCGCTACGGCCTTGTCACTCTTGTTCACGACGCGGTATTTCGGAGTGCGTACAAACGCGCTCTGCTGGCCGATGAGCGCCTCCAGCACCGCCTTGCTGTTGGTGATGGTTAATCCTATGCCCAGCGCCATCAGGGGAGGCAGATACCAGATGGTGCGATACCAGGTCCGCGGGAAAAGCTCTTTCTGCGAAACCAGGTAGAAGCTGGAGATCGAAAACGTCGAGGCCAGGAACAGGGGCAAGTCGATGTACACCATCTGGAACCAGCCCTGATAAAAGCGAATAATCATCGCCGGCAACAGTAGCGTGCTGAGTACGATCATCAGCGGATAGCTGATGTTCGCGGTCAGGTGATACCAGGCTTCCCATTTCTCGCGGCGCGAGACATCCGCCCGCAGCACCTTGGGCAAGTCTTTCTTGGCGCATTGGATCAGCCCCTTGGCCCAGCGCGCCTGCTGCGTCTTGAACGCCGTCATCTCGATGGGCAACTCAGCGGGGCATTCCACGTCCTGCAGGTAGCGGAATTTCCATCCCTTCAACTGCGAGCGGTAGCTCAGGTCGGTATCTTCGGTTAGCGTGTCGTGCTCCCAGCCTCCGGCATCGTCAATGGCTTGGCGCCGCCACATCCCGGCTGTCCCGTTGAAGTTGAAGAAGACGCCGGCACGCGAGCGGCCGCCATGTTCGAGGACGAAATGGCCATCGAGCAGGATAGCCTCGACCTGCGTCAGATACGAATAGCTACGGTTCAGGTGCGTCCAGCGCGTCTGCACCATGCCGATTTCCGGATCGGCAAAGTGGTGGATGACTCTCATCAGCCACTCGGGCTGCGGGGTGAAATCGGCATCAAAGATGGCCACGAACTCGCTGGTCGATACCTTCAGGCCGGCATCGAGTGCGCCCGCCTTGAAGCCCTCGCGGTTGGTGCGGTGGTGATAGGTAATGTTGTGGCCCATCGCGGCATAGCGATCCACCACTTCCCGAGCGACTTCCACGGTCTCATCTGTGGAATCGTCGAGCACCTGGATTTCCAGCTTATCGAGCGGATATTCCATCTTGCAGACGCATTCCACCAGCCGGTCAATGACGTATTGCTCATTGAAGATCGGCAGCTGAATGGTGACCCGGGGCAATTCGGTGAAGTGCGAGGTGGGCTCAATCGCCTTGTTCTTGCGGTGCTTATAGTACAAGTAAACCAACTGATACCGGTGCATTCCGTAAAAGGCCAGCAGTATCAGCACGACGAAATACGGTATGAGCAACGCCATATCGAAGGCGTTGGCGTGATATAGCCCCTTAAATGTCGGATCCAGAAAATGAGACCTCATGTAATGGCGCAAGCCATGAGGTTCCACCAGCAGACTGCTAATCAAGTTGAATGTGCGGCTCAGGGAATGTAATCTCCGCGAGAAAGATAGCAGAGGGTGCGCCACGCCGCAGCAAGCAATTGCGAACAGCACCCTAACCGCTCGATTGTACCCGACGCGACCGCTGCAAACGGCGGAACTTATAGTTACTGAAATTGGAACTACCAAATAACCCAGAATTGGCCCGTTTCTCCATGAAGCCGCTCCCTACGTTGACTCTTATCCCCGAACGGCTAACAATGAAAACAACCGGAATCCGATGCGCTTGCCAGCGATAGTTCTTGCACTACTCGGTTGTCTCCTGAGCTGCCCGTTCTTTCTAAACGGGCAAGCGGCTTCGTCTGCCACCGGCCCAGTGGCCAACTCGGCCGCAGCTGCGTCACGATATCCCGAGCAGGCGTACCTGTCGCCCACGCGCTACGCCAACGAATTTTTCGGCTTCGCGTTTGATCTGCCAGCCAACGCGCGTCTGCTGCCGATTCCGGAGCCAGTCGCCCCTGATGGGCGCATTCAACTGTTGCAATTGGGTGGTCCAGCGCCCGACGACGCAAGCGTTTCGATCGCTGCTCTTCCGCCCGGGGGAAGAGGAGCTTTGGATGCGAAGGTTGTGCTTCGCAGAGCGCTTGACCAGGAATTGTTCCGGGGTGTCGAGGAACTTCGCGGACTCTCGAAGACCACGCTCGCCGGCCACCAGTTCTACTTCTACGAGACTCGGCGTGGGATTGATCAACACATGCTGGCCGGGGCGAATCTCGACGGCTATGTGGTGCTCATGCAACTGGGCGCGCACAACGAGAGCATGATGAAAGAGCTGGAATCGTCTCTGCAACACATCGTATTCTTCGCGCCCGCGCAGGTTCGTCAGTACGTTACGGCGGATGCTCAGGCGTATGAAGGCCCGGCGATCTCGTCGCATCGCCTGGCCCAGTTGGAAGCCGACCCGCCGAAAACGCATATTGCTCCGGGCAAAATCGAGGGCGGCGTCTACCGCAATCCAGCGCTTGGCTTCAGCTACCAGGTCCCTTCGGGATGGGTGGCAGAAGCGGAGGGCGCTGTGCTGCCTGCCATCGAGCGAGCACGCGAGAGTAGTGCGCTGGATGGATTGCTCGGCGGGGGACCGGATGCGGGTGCTGCTGAGCGTCAACTACTGAAAGCGTGCAGCCGCACCTTGTTTTCGGTGTGGGCGAAGCGACCCGAACCTGATGGGCAGATCCCCTACGACGATTTTGGCGAGGTAACGCTCTCGGCGATATCGGCAGAGTGTTTTCCCGGGGTGAAATTTCCCGCCACCTCAACCGACGCGCAGGCAGCTCGGGATTTCTTATTGCTCATCGGGCTTACCCACCCGATCCTGCGCGACATGCGCGACGCTAAAGCATTCACCTCACAGGGCACGGTCTTTCTGTTGCTCCACGGCAACGTAGGCTTCAAAGTTCCGAATGACGAACTCTCGCGACGGTTATCGATTGCGATGGCCATTACCCAGCATCAAGGCTACCTGCTGACCTGGTTTTTCGCCGCCCCTCATGACAGCGAGTTGCAGCAATTGCTGGCCGAGAGAGTGAGCTTCGATCCGCCTACGACCAAGGATTCCCACGCCACACAAGCCGCTAGAGGCGGAGTGGCTGGCAGTGAGGGTGGTCAGGGCACGGCGACAAGTACGAATTCTGTTGCAGGATCATCATCGCAACCGGCCGGAAGCTCCGGCTCGGTAACGAGCGCAAACCTGCCCGGCGGCGGCTCGACCGTAGATAGTGATCCTTCCACAGCCGCGGCTGGCCAAAACGGAGCCTCGAATTCGAGCCCAGCAGCCCCCGATGCTTCGACGCAGTCGCAGAACGATTCTTCCAGTGCGTCGCACCCAACACGTCCAAGCTTGCTTCGTCCGGGCGAAACCGTGCAAAGCCAGCAAGGAAGTGGAGCGCCGGTTAAGAAGCACTAAGGCAGACGCTTCAGCCGCAACCAATTTTTTTCTACGTCGTAACAAATCTGTGACAAATACGCAGTCGCGCAAACCTACCATGTTGAGGTCGTTCAACACGATTGATCACATGACGTCTGTGTTTGAGATACCTGTCTTAACTTAGAGAACGGAGTGAATATGAAAGACATATTCGTATGCCGGCTTGCGGCTGTAGGCCTCCTCTGCTTGTTGGGTTTGGTTTCGTCTGCTAGCGCAGGCGACCGACGGCCCGCACACTCTAGAATCAAACAGCTGCCTGTCGAGCTGTCGGAGCCAACCGGTCCCTCGGTGGGGCAAGGCATTCTGATACAAGATATGTTTGGTGGCGAAATCTTCGGCTACGATGTCGATCACGGCGGCACCGAAGGCTTGCTGAGCGAAGCGCTGTTGCAGCCGGATGGAAAATACACCATCGCGACGGAGACCTTCGATCAGGTCACGGGCAGGATCATCTCAGTGGTTGAACTTGTGACCGACACCAACGACGATTTCATCACGCTGGGCGTGTTGGGGGTCACCGCGGGCGCAGGCGGCGTAAGGGGTGGCGCAGGCGCCCACATGGACCATATCGGTCTCCGCGAACAGGAGCACGTGCAGGGGCTATTCGTCACCAGCCGCACCTACAATCTCATGAACCCGCTCTCGGGCAACATGTTTACCGGCGCGTGGACACCTCCGATTGACGACCACACACAGTTTTTTGAGGATGTCGAAGGCAATCAGGGTGCGCCCGGCGTCGCTGTCATGGCGTCCACTCAAGAGTGCTGTGGCCGCTTTGTGTTCGGTTCCAATTTAGGGGCGAATACCTTTGGGCCAATCGTAAATCTCCAGGACCCCATCTTCACCGGCGGAGTTCCTCCGCTGCTGGCGTATGACAGTACGACCAATCAGGCGGTGTTAGCGCAAGCCCAGGGAGCGCCGTTCACTATCCCCCAGATTATCCTGGTCAATCTCACGACTACCGCTATCACGGAGTTTGGAGGTCATGGATTCGGATACGTGAACGGGTTGGCGGTGGACTCGGCTACCGGTATCGCCTGCACTACGACGGAGACCGACAATAACGCCGAGTTCTACAACCTGGCCACCAGGACTGGATTCATTGTCGCCCTGCCGTTTATAGGGCAGTACTCTGGCGCGACGGTTGCTGTCGATCCCGTGCACAAGCTATTTCTGATTACTCACCCGGTTCCCGGATCTCCGGGCCAGATCCATGTGTACGACGAGAACGGAAACATGATTGAGTCGCTGCGTAACTTTCAGTTCGGCCCCGGAGGAGCGACGATCGCCTTGAATCCCAATACCCGAACTGGATACGTGCTGGCTGCCGGGCATGGCGGAGCCAATTCGGCGCTGCAGTCGTTTACGTACTAAGAGCAATTAGCAGTTAGCTCTTAGCTGTTAGCAATTAGCTCTTAGCCGTTAGCTTTTAGCCTTAACGATTGGCGCTCATCGATGAAGGGCGCGGCGTTCGGGCGGCGGTGTCGGAGCTCTATATTTTTGTCATCACGAACAGGCTTTAGGCGGTGAGGGATCTGTTCTTCTGATTTTTCTGCGGGCTTGCTTTGAACGAAACTGCCAGTAGCTACAGTTTCGGCTGAGGTGGTTTCTCTCTGGCGCCGTCGTCGGTGCGCAGCGCCCGGATGACGTTCTCTACTTGGGCCTCGAATTTGTGCGGATCCTGCTCCCAGCCGGTGAAGTCGGCTGCCAGGCGTGAGCGGACGGGCTTCGCCTTCCCGCTTTGCCATTTGAACAGGTGGCCGTCAAGGTTTAACGGGATCAGGGCGAGCACCTTCTGCTTGCGCTCTTTCATCAGCAGGCGTTCTTTTTCGAAGGCAGTGTCAATTTCGTTGTCCACCCACCAGCTCGCCAGCGAGTGCTCGGAGCAGCAGAGCAGGACCTTGTCCCACATGCGGATGCCGTGGTCCACCTGTTCGTAGATGTCGTCGCCGGGCAGGAGCTGCTTTTCGTCCAGCCAGCAGCGTATGCCGCGGCCCTGCAGCGTGTCGTGCAGGCGGCGGGCAAACAACTTGTCCTCGTGACTGTAGCTGATGAAGCAGGAGTAGAAGTCGATGGGGCTGACCACCAGCGAGTGCATGTATTCGATGAAGTTCTCGGGGACGCCACAGCCGCGCAGGAAGACCTCGGGAATCTTGCCGCGCGGATTTGTAGATGGTGTCGATGCCGATGGTGGACGGCCCGCCGTGGCCGACGGTTTCGAGACCCTTGGCAGCACTAAGATCAACGCTAGCAAAGTATGTTCCTGACTGCATAACGCTCTGGCAGAAGTCCGTCCTGTCGAGGGTCGCCCCGCTGAGGTCCGCCGCACGCAGGTCGGCCTCGCTGAGGTTCGCACCGACCAGGACGGTGTCCCGGAGGTCTGCCCACCCGAGGTTCGCCCCACTAAGGTTCGCTTCGATAAGGCGCGCTCCAATGAGATTTGCCCCGCTGAGGTTCGCCTGCGCTGAGGTCTGCCTCGCTCAGGTCGGCCCGCGGAGGTCCGCCTCGCTGAGATCCGCGCCACGCGAGGTTCGCTCCGCTGAGGTTCGTCTTGCGGAGGTCCGCCCCGCTGAGGTTCGCCTTGATGGGGTCCGCTCGGTCGAGGTTCGCATCCGTGAGGTTCGTCTCTGCTGAGATCCGTCCATGAAGAGCTTCACCCCGTTGAGCTTTAGTCTATGAGGTCTGCCCGGTCAAAGTTCGCCTCGCGGAGGTCCGCGCCGCTATCGCGCTCAGCGATGTTCCTTCCTCCACTTATTCCATTGCTCGACCCCTTGCTTGAGGATTTTGAGATGTTCAGGGTTCGCCATGGCCGCGTGACCTCGCTTGCTTCCGCGATGCTACGGATGATCTTGGATGGCCACACTCTATGCGACGGCTCCTAGCCAGTCAACATGGGATCGCAAATCTCTGAGCGCGGATCGGTTGCCGAAGGAAAGAGCCCGTCAGGGCGGAACAACGTAGCCCAGGACGTGAGTCCTGGGTAGGCCGGAGATATGAACCCAGAGCTGGCTTCAGCCGGCGCACAAAAAGAATCTGTGCCGCCCTGAGGGGCTCGATTGATCTGGAACGCGTACCCAGGGCTTCCACCCTGGGCTAATATTGTTCCGCCCTTCGGGCTGGGGTCTTGGGTCTAACCCAGGTTTTCGAGATTGGCTGGTGGTTAGTTCAAGAAGAACTTGGTGTACAGCGTGTCCCGCTGCGCGGGGCGGAAGCCGGCATCGCGGATGATGCGGCGCAGCTCTTCTTCGGTGGTGCAGTTGCGCACGCCGGCTGCGCGAACCACGTTCTCCTCGATCATCACCGATCCGACGTCGTTGCCGCCGAAGCGCAATCCGGTCTGGCAGACTTTCAGGCCTTGCGTCACCCAACTCGATTGCACGTTCTTAAAGTTGGTGAGGAAGAGGCGAGCGATCGCCAGCGTCTTCAGGTATTCGACGGCAGTGGCCTCGTCCCATCCTCGCCCGCCGAGCGCGGTGTTTTGCGGCTGAAACGACCACGGAATGAACGCCGTGAAGCCGCCGGTCTCTTCCTGCAGGTCGTAGATATGCTGGAAGTGGTTGATGCGATGCTCGTAGGTCTCGCCGACACCGAACATCATGGTGGCCGTCGTTCTCATGCCGAGCTTGTGCGCGGTGCGATGCACGTTGAGCCAGTCATTGGTGAGGCATTTCAGGCGCGCAATCTTGTAGCGCACTTCGTCGTCGAGAATTTCGGCGCCGCCGCCGGGGATGGAGTCGAGTCCGGCATCGCGCAGGCGCTTGATGGTGTCTTCGATGGTGAGGCCGCTGACTTCGGCGATGCAGATGATCTCCGATGCCGAGAAGCAATGCAGATGGACTTGCGGGAAGCGTTGCTTCATGCCGGCCAGCAGCGCTTCGTACCACTCAATCTTCAGATCGGGATGCAGGCCGCCCTGCAGCAGGACGCCGGTGCCGCCCAACTCAACCGTCTCGCGCACCTTGTCGTAAATCGTGTCGAAGTCGAGCAGGTATCCCTCCTTCGCCATCTTCCCCTTGAGCGGGCGATAGAAAGCGCAGAAGGTGCAGTACTCGGTGCAGAAGTTGGTGTAGTTGATGTTGCGGTCGATGATGTAGGTGACCACGCCTTCGGGATGGAGTTTGCGCCGCACCGCATCGGCTTCCATGCCGATGCCGATCAGGTCATCAGAACGATACATCTCGAGCGCTTCAGCTTTGGTGAGAGACATAGGGCGACACGATCCCAAGTGACATTCTAACCGGGCAGAGAGCGGGTAGGGAAGCGGTGCCCTTCAAAACGATTAGTGAGATTGCTGATAGCGTGTAGTTGTTTTTGAATGCGCTGTGAGTGGAAAACCTTATTCGAACGCTGACACATCCAACCCTAGCGGTACCCTGTGCGCAACAATCCTGCGCAAATGGCGTTTATAGCGGAGTGCCTCGATGCGGTATAGCCTGAAAGCAGTGACCAATGATCTTACCTAAATGCGACTTGGCAACATGTGCGCGAGTCATCGCGGCTGCATTACTTTTGGCGCTGCCGTTTCCCGCAGCAGCTGTACTCGGCGATAGTGCCGCGTCGGTCCTCACCGACCAGGCGCGGATGAAGGGAATGCTGCGCAGTACCGACAACCGCACCTACGTCATGCATGAGATCACGGTCCCGATGCAAACCACGGTACGAGAGTTCGTCTCGCCCGCGGGAGTTGTTTTTGGAGTCGCGTGGGAGGGACAATTCACTCCCGATCTGCCGCAGCTATTGGGTCCCTATTACGTGCAGGCAAAGCAGGCAGCTCCGACCCAGCAGCAGACGCATACACGGCGCGCGCCGATTGTCATCAACACGCCCGGCTTAGTGTTCCAGGAAACCGGCCATACCCGAAGCTTTCATGGGGTGGCCTACATCCCGCAGTTGCTGCCCAACGGTGTACAAGCCAGCGATATCCGCTAAGGAGAAGACTGCGTGAGAAGAATTGGCTTGCTGCTCGTGGTATCGAGTGCGTTGTGGATGGTGGCTTGCGGCTCCGGCAGCAGCGGCGCTGGCGGATCGTCGATCACGTCGGTGAGTGTTACTTGCTCGCCTTCCGCCATCATGTTTGGGCAAACCAGCCAGTGCTCCGCGACGGTGATGGGCACGGGGAACTTCAGTTCAGCCGTAACCTGGGCGACGACTGCCGGTACCATCTCAAGCTCGGGCCTGTTCACCGCACCTTCCGGGGGAGTTGTGACGCTGTTGGCCACGATCACGGCAACCTCGGTACAAGACCCCAGTAAATCCGGGACAGGCTCGGTGACAG
Source organism: uncultured Acidobacteriaceae bacterium (assembly GCA_963709045.1). Classification (GTDB taxonomy): domain Bacteria; phylum Acidobacteriota; class Terriglobia; order Terriglobales; family Acidobacteriaceae; genus Bog-257. The sequence continues at coordinate 49,323 of CAVPUX010000003.1, forward strand.
TGAATCCGACGCAACAGGCAAGCAACATGCAGCCCATCGTGGTTGACGCGGGTCCAGCGCCGCAGACCTTTACCACCATAAACGAGGCATTCGTCACCGTCACCGTATGCATACCCGGTACGGCCACCTGCCAGACCATCGATCACGTTCTCCTGGACACGGGTTCGTCGGGCTTGCGCTTATTGTCGTCAGCGGGCGGCGGCGAATTAAACATTGCGCTCCCGCAAGCCAGCACAGGCGGAAATCCGTTGTATGAATGCGAGGTATTTCTCGACGGTTATATCTGGGGCTCGGTATCGACCGCCGACATCACCGTGGCGGGCGAAAAAGCGTCCGCGGCCGCGGTACACGTCGTTATCCCGTCGACAGCGTCGCCCGCACCGCCAAGCAGCTGTGTTAGTCAAAATCCTCCTGGCGGAGCTGGAAACGAGGGCGACAGCCTGATGGCGTTTGGCGCGAACGGCATTCTGGGAGTGGGATTGTTTCAGCAAGACTGCGGACCTGCCTGCACCACTCAGAACACGCAGATCCCCAACGTTTACTACGATTGTCCCGCATCCGGCTGTACTCCGACCTATGTCGCCCTTGCGCAACAGGTTTCGAATCCAGTCATATTCTTCACCTCCGACAATAATGGAGTGCTGGTTCAATTGCCCGCAGTGCCCAACGGCGGTTCGCCAACCGTGAATGGCTCGTTGATCTTTGGTATCGGAACACAGCCGAATAACGCGTTGGGCAGCGCCACCGTGTATCCGGCGCCTGACAGCGGAAACAATGTGGGAAGTATCATTACCACGTTCAACGGACAAGCCTATCCCCAGAGCTTTCTCGACACTGGCACCAATGGCATTTTCTTCCTCGACAGCGCCACCACCGGAATCCCGATGTGCATGGTGCAAACTGCCTGGTATTGTCCGACTACCTCCCCCGACAACCTGTCGGCGACGAACCAGGGACAGGATGCGAACGGCACCCCCCTTGGCAGCCCGGGAACGGTTAATTTCACCATCGAGGATGCAGATACGCTGTTCAACTCGAACAATGCGGCGTACAGCACAGCGGGCTCAACCAACTCCGGTTCCTTCGATTGGGGGTTGGGGTTCTTCTTCGGACGCAATGTGTTTGTCGCGATCGAGAACTTGAGCAGTCCCGGCGGCACCGGGCCGTACTGGGCGTATGTCCCGGACTAGAATCGGCTGCAACCGGAGGTGACTGGTGGAGAAGAACACCGGCAAGGAGCCGACGGCCTCGCGTCCCCACATGGCAGGTTATGGCGTTCCGAAATCTCTGGAAGGCGCTTTGTCGTGGGAGTGGGCGCGGGAGCGGATCAGCCAATCGCACAACTATTGGCTGACAACCGTACGAGCCGATGGCTCGCCCCATTCCATGGTCGTCTGGGGTATCTGGCTCGACGGCGCATATTATTTCAGCACCAGCGCCACCAGCCGCAAGGCCCGCAATCTTCAGCAGAATCCAGCCTGCGTCGTATGTACTGAGATGGCGGACCAAGCAGTGATCATCGAAGGTACGGCCCGCAAACTGGACGACGACAAAATTCCTCAGCCAGCGTTTACCGACTACAAAGCGAAATATGGTTGGGAGCTCGATCCCAAGCGCGGACCGGTTTATGAGGTCCGTCCCCAGACCGTGTTTGCCATGCCGGAGAAGCAGTTTCCCAACGGCGTTACGCGCTGGAAGCTCGAGTGATTCACGGATTTCGTGCAGCAATGGGTCTCGGATATTGACCGATTGAGGTATTGCGAGTTCCAATCTGCTGATGCCGAAGAAATCTGCGAAACGCAAATCCGTTCCGAAGAAAAGAATGGCGGCCGCCGCAGGTGCTGCGGGGCAGCCTCACGCAAGCCGTCCAGTGATGCCAGGGTATGGCGTTTCGAAGTCACTCAAAGGGCTGCTCGACTGGAATTGGGCACGGGAGCGGCTGACCAAATCCCACAATTACGTGATCATGACGGTCCGGCCCGATGGACGTCCGCATGCCATGGGCATGCACGGCTTGTGGTTCGAGAATGACTTCTACTTCGGTACCGGTGAGGCCACGCGCAAAGCAAAAAATCTGGCGGCGAACCCGAATTGCATCCTGATCAATGAAAATCTTGAGGAATTGATCATCGTCGAAGGCATCGCCGAACCGGTCGGCTCAGAGGAGATCCCCGCGACGCTTTCTGCCGCCAGTAAGAACAAATATGGGTGGCCTTGCGACCCTGGAAAGGGCGGAGTGATTTTCAAAGTATCGCCGCGCGTAGTGTTCGCGCTTCCGGAGAAGCAGTTTGCGACGGCTCCCACACGGTGGCGATTCACCCAGGATTAGCAGGCAGCTAGCTGGCGGCTACGCAGCACCGTGCATGGCGTTCGACGATTTGCTTCCACGCCGATTCTTGTTCTGGTGCCGGTAGCGCCACCAGAAGTAGAGTCCCGCCAGGCCACCGACCACCGCCAGCGCAATCAAGGCATACAGCAGCGGCTCATAATAACGTCCGAGCCAGCCCAGGATTTGGCGTCCATAGATTGATCCCAGATACGCCAGAAGGGTGTAACGGACTCCTCGTCCCAATAACAGGGCACACAGGAAGCTTTTTCGTGGATAGTGCATGGCGCCGGCGGCTATGAGAAAGGCCACGAAGGGAACCGGAGGAGGAGCGACGGCGCCGACGGCGACCGACCAGAACCCATAACGTTCAAAGATGCTATAGATTTTGGCAGCCCGCTTCTTGGAGATTTTTTTCTCCAGCGTTTCCTTGCCGCCTTCGGCCCCCAGCCGGTAGGTCAAGTATCCGCCGATGATAGAGCCGATGGTAGCCATGATGGAGTAGTACCACCAGGGCTCCTTGTGCGCGGCTGCGAGGATGATAGTAAGGGCGTCCATGCTTCCCGGCACAGGTATGGCGGAATTATCGACCACTCCAAGCACAATCAGCCCCGGTCCGCCGAGACGGCGGAGCGTGTGCCAGATCGTTTTGTGAACGACTACTGCGGCAAGCAGGTGCATCGGATTCGTTTCCAACCGCGCCTCTAACTGATATTTGTTTAGAAGCAGAAAGTCCAGAGGAAGTTCGGGAAGGATGTTTACCGGGCCGTAGGAGCCTCAGGATCTGTCATGTGTCGGTCCACGGGTGTCATCCTGAGCGCAGCGCCCGCAAAGAATTTCAGACACGCTTTCTTGCGGGTCGGGCGGGCGTGGAGTCGAAGGACCCCTACCTACTGCAAAGCTCAAACTGTGGCGGCTTGTTACGGCAAAAAATCCGAGACGGTAGCAGGTATAGGGGTCCCTCGACTCCTCGCTAGGCTCGTCGCTCGGGATGACAACCAAAAATCGTCAAGCCCTACTTGCGCGAGCTTCCGAAGGCGACCGGGCCCAGGAAGCGAAGCTCCGGACTTGCGGGGATGAGTCCGATCTCCTGCGAATAGCGCAGGAAGAGCTGTAACCCGCCATGGTTTTGGCGGTCGAGATAATAGTGGATGTTCTCGGTGAGGTAAGCGTAAATATCGGCCTCGCTCAGCCTGAGCTTGGCTGACCACTCGTGGGCGATTACACGGAGGTTGTCCGGCCCGAGGCCATGGTCCCGCGAGCGCTGAAACACTTTCACCAGGTCCTGATCGCGTGGCGCCCGATCCAGTGCGTCCAGCCGTATCGCCCAGAAGGCGAAGACAAACGGCTTGCCCGTCCGCTCGTGCCATAGATGCGCCAGGTCATAAACGAAATACTCTTTGCCGAGGTTCACCTCGAGCGCCGCGTCTCCAATCAACAGCGCAGCGTCATGATTCCGCAGCATCGCCTCAAGCTGCGGCGCGTGCGGCGCGAACTGCCGCTGCCCCCCGAAAAACTTGGTGAACAGCACCTGCAACAGCGCTACCGACGTTCGGGAGGAAGTGTCGGTGGCAACCGTCTCTACCTGCTCGATAGGTTTCTGGCTGATCAGCAGAATCGACCGGACAAAATCTTTGGCCGCAATGGCGATGTTCGGCAGGATCAGCAATCCGGGTATCTCGGCGTACGTAAAGGCCGGAATGATGCCGATATCGGCCTGGTTGGCTGCCAATGCCGCCGCACATGCGGAGGGAATAGTGTATTCGATGGTGAAATCGCGGCCCGCCTCTCCATGCTCGAAGTCCCACATGAGGGGTGCGGTATTCAGAAACGAGATAGCGGACATGCGCAGCGGAGCCATCAACATTCGAGTCTAGCAAAGCCGGCGTGGTGACGCTGGCAGGAGGAATTTGCGACCTCCATCCCTTCGGGAGATTTCGGAATATCGCTGTCGGTAATGTTCCATGGCTGCTTTGCCGATGAATGACTCACGGCCGAAGACTGAATGGCCGCCCCCATGAATGGCGTAATTGTTGTCGGCACCGCAATGTTGTTCTCTGTCGCAGGATTGCTGGTGGTGCGTCGCTGCGTCAACATCGACTGGCTGAAGCGGCATCACGACGTTGCCAGCCATTTCTTCGTCATGATCGGCAGCCTCTATGCGGTGTTGATTGCCTTTTCCATCTACGTGGTCTGGAGTGCGTCCAAAGAGGCGGGAGCGAACCTTGAACACGAAGCGACCGAGGTGGCCGACCTGTCACGGCTGTCGATGGCGATGCCTGATCCGCTGCGCAGAAAGATCACGCCGGCCCTCATGGAGTATCTGAACGCGGTGGTGCAAGATGAGTTTCCGGACATGCAACACGGTCGCGACAGCGAACGCACCTGGACGGCAGTCCAAAATTTGTGGGACGTGTATGGAACGAGCCAGCCGGAAACGGCACGCCTGCAAGCCTACTTTGGGGAATCGCTAAGACACTTGACTCAACTCTCGGACTACCGCCGCACCCGACTCTTTGCCAGCCATGGCACGGTTCCCGCAATGCTAAAGGGTCTGCTGCTTTGCGGCGCGATTCTGCTGATCGCCTTCACCTATCTTGTGGGACACGAGAATGTCTGGTCACAGGCAGCTATGACGGCGGCGCTGGCGGGAGTCCTCTCATTCAGCTTGTTTCTAATAGGGTCGCTGGACAGTCCATATTCCGGAGTGGAACGGGTCACGCCGCAACCGTTCCAACTAGAATTGCGGCATGTTGCGACAAGAATACCGAAGTAATCGGGCCTCAGCCACGAGGTCCTCCGCATTGGGCCCGCCTTGTAATTCAATACATCCTCACGTCCACGAGTGACCGGCTACCTTGACGGTAATCACGGCACTGGTTACTGTCCGACTGGGAGCAGGTTTTGCCACTTCCCTCGAAAATCGATTCACCACAGACACACAGAGAGCACAGAGTTTTGATTTTCATTTGAGGGCCGATGGTGGCCGGATCTACTTCGCCCTCAGGAGAAATTGCTATGCAAACGGAAGTCCCGGTTCGAGCTCACGACCACGCGGTAACCCGCAAACTGCAATGGCTGGCTTTGTCGTTGACTCCCGGCGTAGGTGCGGGACGCGGACGCAAGTTGGTGGAAATGTACGACAGCATAGAGCGAGTGTTCGCCGCGTCCCTAACGGAACTGGAAGCGGCTGGGCTGCCGGCGGCGTCCGCGCAGAGTCTGGCGCTGGGTAAGTCGATGGAACTGGCGAGTGCCGAACTTGACCACGCCCGGGAATTGGGTGCCCAGGTGATCGTCCCGGGGGATGCAGAGTACCCGCGACGGCTGCTGGAAATTTATGATCCGCCACTCGTGCTTTACCTCAAAGGTAATGCAGAAATCATTGATAAAGCAGGGATTGCGGTGGTCGGCACCAGGCATCCGACGCCCTACGGAACGGGCATGGCCGAGCGCCTGGCCTGCGACCTTGCGGCCCGTGGGCTCATCATATTTAGTGGGATGGCACGCGGAGTAGACACCGCAGCCCACCGCGGGGCCTTGCAGGCGCACGGTCATACGGTCGCGATCTGGGGTACCGGAATTGACGTTGTCTATCCAGCGGAAAATCGGAAACTCACCGACCAGATCCTGGCGTCGGATGGCGCGGTTTTGAGCGAGTTCCCCTTAGGGACTTTTCCAGCGCCACAGAATTTTCCCATTCGCAATCGGCTGATCAGCGGCATCTCGATCGGCGTTCTGGTGCTTGAGGCCGGTGAGTTCAGCGGAACCCGAGTAACGGCGCGCTGTGCCCTGGAGCAGGGACGCGAGGTCTTCGCGGTGCCGGGGAACGTGACCAATAAGCTCTCCTGGGGGCCTAACACACTGATTAAACAGGGTGCGGCTTTGGTTGCCACATGGGAAGATGTGTGGGAGGCGCTTCCCGCCGATGTGCGCCTGGTGCTCAATCCACGGGCGGCGGCTGCATCGGAAGAGGCGGCTGCGTCATCACTGTTTGAGACGGCCCAGTTGCCGCCGAACGAGAAAAGGGTTTATGCCCTGATGCGAGCGGATGAATCGATCCATATCGACCAACTGGTCGAGCGCCTGACTTCGTACCTTTCGTCGTCCGAGATTTTCAGCGCGTTGTTCGAGTTGGAACTGAGCGGCCGTATCCGGCAGATGCCCGGAAAATATTTTGTGAGGACGATGTGACGGCGCGGTAGCGCTATTCGCCTTTCGCTCTTCGCTTTTCGCTAAGGCCGGAGAGATCGGTTCGCAGTTCGCTTTTTAGCTGGGGTAAGAAATGGGGGGCGTCCTGAGGAATTACGAGGACTTGGAGGTTTGGGAACAAGGCCCACGCGCTCACGATCAAAATCTATCGTGCGACCGAACGTTTCCCCGATCGGAAATGTTTGGACTGAGCAGTCAAATTCGTAGGGCAGCAGCTCGATTGGTGCAAATTTGGCGGAGGGATGCGGTCGCTGGGGCGATGGGGAAATGGCCCGCTACGTGCAGATTGCCAGCGGATCTGCGAGTGAATTGCAAAATCGTTTGAGGTTGGCCAAAGATTTGGCGTTGCTAAGCGCGGCCGAAACATGCCGATCTGCTGAGAGACTTAACGAGCATTCGGCAAATGCTGACCGCATTTTCAACGCATGAGGCTTCGAGCCGCCCCAGTATCGGCGTCGAAAGCTCTGGCGAAAAGCGAATAGCGAATAGCGAAGAGCGAAAGGCGCCCTCACCTTTGCCGCCAGTGGGCGGCCCGTGCTAGCTTCGTAGTAACAAGATTGAGGTTCCATTGTCAAAAGGTTTAGTCATCGTCGAATCGCCCGCTAAAGCGAAGACGATCCAAAAATATCTGGGCTCGGGCTACGAGGTGGAAGCCTCGCTCGGACATATCAAGGACTTGCCCAAGAAGTCGCTCGGCGTCGATCTTGACGATAATTTCGCCACCGAGTACGTCGTTATTCCGGGCAAGGAGAAGGTCGTCGCCCGCCTGAAGAAGCTGGCGAAGTCGGCGGATACCATTTATCTGGCCCCTGACCCGGACCGCGAAGGCGAAGCCATTGCCGCCCACCTCGCCGAAGAACTCGGCGGCGATTCGGTTGACGGGAAGCGGAAGGGCAAGAAGGGCGCGGTCACCATCCGCCGCGTCACCTTTAACGAAATTACCAAGCGCGCGGTGCAGGAGGCATTCCTCCACCCGCGCGACATCGATTCCAACCTGGTGGACGCGCAGCAGACTCGCCGTGTGCTGGACCGGTTGGTGGGGTACCAGGTCTCACCGTTGTTGTGGGACAAGGTGCGTCGCGGAATATCTGCCGGCCGTGTCCAGACCGTGGCCTTACGTCTGATTGTCGAGCGCGAGCGCGAGATCAAGGCCTTCGTCAAGGAAGAGTATTGGACGATCGACGCTCATCTGCATGCCGACAAGCCGCCGACGTTTGCAGCGCGGTTCATCGGGATTGGCGACGAGAAGACCCCAATCACGAATGGCGACGATGCGGCCAAAATCAAAGCTGCGGTCGAGACTGCCGCTTGGAGTGTTCGCTCGGTTGACAAGCGCGAGCGCCGCCGCAGTCCGGCAGCGCCGTTTACCACCAGCAAGTTCCAGCAGGATGCATCACGCAAGCTGCGTTTCAGCGTCAAGCGCGCCATGATGATCGCTCAGCGCCTGTATGAAGGCGTTGATCTCGGCGAGGAAGGTACTGTCGGACTCATCACGTACATGCGTACCGACTCTCCGCAGGTGTCAAACGACGCCGTCGCTGAGGTGCGGGAGCTGATCGGCAAGGAGTACGGCAAGGAGTTTCTGCCCGAGGCGCCGAACACCTACAAGTCGAAGAAGAGCGCGCAGGAGGCGCACGAAGCCATTCGTCCGACGGCTGCGTCGCGGCATCCGGACCAGATCAAGCGGTATCTCCAGGAAGACGAGTACAAAGTTTACAAGCTGATCTGGCAGCGTTTTGTGGCCTCGCAGATGAACCCCGCGGTCTTCGACCAGACGACCGTGGAGATCGACGCCAAGAACGGCAATGACGTGTACCGCTTCCGCGTGACGGGCTCGGTGCTCAAGTTCGAAGGCTTCCTGAAGGTTTACGAAGAGTCCAAGGATTCTAAGGACGAAGAAGACGAGGCGCTCAAACACAAGCTGCCGGTTCTGACTGAAGGCCAGAAGCTCGCGCTGAAGGGAATTGATAACGAACAGCACTTTACGGAGCCTCCACCGCGCTTCAACGAAGCCTCGCTGGTGAAGGAACTGGAAGAGCGCGGGATCGGGCGGCCCTCGACCTACGCCGCCATTATCAGCACCATCCAGGAGCGGCAGTACGTGCAGAAACTCGGAGGGAAGTTTATTCCCACCGAAATTGGCTTTGTGGTGACCGACCTGCTCGTCGCGAACTTCAAAGACATCTTCGATCTGCAATACACCGCGCGGTTGGAAGAGGAGCTCGACGAGATCGAGGACGGCAAGGAGCGTTGGACCGACGCCCTGGCCGAGTTCTACAAGAAGTTCGAGAAGGAACTCCATTACGCTGAGAAGCACATGGAGAACGTGAAGCGGATGGAGAAGCCGACCGACGAGAAGTGCGAACGGTGCGGCTCGCCGCTGGTCATCAAGTGGGGCAAGCATGGCTCGTTTTATGCGTGCAGCGCCTACGACAAGACTGACCCGAACAGTTGCACGTTCACCAAGGAAAACCCTATCGATCTGCCTGACCTGGACTCGGCCGACGTGCAGGAAACCACGCAGGAGGAGTATTGCGAAAACTGCGGCCGTCCGATGGTGCTGAAGCGCGGACGCTTCGGGCAATTCATGGCTTGCACCGGTTATCCGGATTGCAAGACCACACGCCGGCTGGACCAGGCCAAGAAAGTCCCGGACATCCCGCTTGACGAAAAGTGCCCGCAATGTGGACGGAACCTGCTGCTGCGGCATGGCCGCTATGGCGAGTTCATCTCGTGTAGCGGTTATCCGGAATGCAAGTGGGTGAAGCAAAACTACATCGGGGTGAAGTGTCCGGAGTGCAAGGACGGTGAGTTGGCGGAGAAGAAGGCTCGCCGCGGCAATTTCTTCTACGGCTGTTCCAACTACCCGAAGTGCCGATTCACCTCGGCCTACAAACCGGTTGCCGAGCCCTGTCCCGAGTGTGGCAGCCCATACCTGCTGGAGAAGAACCTCAAGTCCGGCAGCTTCCTGGTATGTCCCAACAACAAACGGACCGAAAGCGAAGAACCAAAGACTGCCGCAAAGGGCCGTGGAAAGAAGAAATCCGCGGATGAAACTACGGTTAAATGTGACTACTCGCGGGAAATCCAGCCGGTAGCTGTTGCATAATAGAAGTCTTGTCAATCCAACCCGCCCGGCCATCAGCCGGGCATTCCTGTGAAAAGGAGCAAATCATGGCAGGACAACTGAAAAGCGGGACACTCATTGCCCACCTGATCGTTAATGACGCCCCGAAGGCTTTGGACTTCTACAAGAACGCATTTGGAGCAGAGATCCTGGGTGTGCACAAGACGCCCGACGGAAAGGTAATGCATGCGGAGCTGAGTTTTGGGGGCGCCAGGCTCATGTTGGCGGACGAGTTTCCCGGCATGGGCGCTGGTTCACCCAAGACGCTGGGTGGAAGCGCGGTCGTGCTGAACCTTTATGTTCCGGAAGATGTTGACAGCTTGTTCAAGCAGGCGGTGGCAGCAGGAGCTACGGTAGTGATGCCCCTGGCAGACCAGTTCTGGGGCGACCGCTACGGCCAGGTCACAGACCCCTTTGGGCATCGCTGGGCCCTCGGCCAACACATGGAAGACGTTGCCCCCGACGAGATGGAGCGTCGCGCTAAAGAGGCCTTCGCCGCGATGGCGCACAAGTAGCCCTTCTGAAGCCGCGCCGCCGAAGCAATCATCCAACCCAAATGAAAAGCCGTCAGCACGGCGGCTTTTCCTAACCTACTTCCTGGAGGATTCATGAGCAGTACACCCGCGACACATCATGATGCTGAACTTATCCTGAAGCTTTACGAACTACGCCGTGAACCGGTAATGCGCGAAGCCCGGAATTTTGTAGCTGGCTTCAGCCCCAAGTCGGTCGACGACATGCTCGCCGTGGCGAATGCGTTTGGCACCAAGGAAAATGCCTATGTCCGTCAGGTATTCGGCTACTGGGAAATGGTTGCCTCGCTGATCGTGCATGGCACTCTAAACGCGTTGCTGGCGTATGACACGCTCAGCGAAATGTACTTCGTATATGCCAAGATACAGCCTCTCGTGGAAGAGTTCCGGCAGAAGTCAGGGATGGTGGAATTCCAGGTGAATGTGCAGAAGGTGGTGGAGAGCTCAGCCGAAGGCCGGGACCGACTGGCGCGGATGCGAAAGCGCCAGGCGGAGATGGCGGCAGCCGCCGCGCGATAACCCACTTAGCTCAGATATTCGCGAATGTAGGGATCGTTGTTGCGTAACAGATCGGCAACGGTCCCTTCGAAGATGATCTTTCCATCCCGCAGCATGAGGAACCGCGTGTGCAGGTCGCGGACGCTCCCGTCGCCGATCGGCATCATTTTGTTCTGCTGCCGGTCGAAATAATGGCTCGCCATGGTGAACGCGTCTTGCAGCCGGTGCGTCACCAGCAAGGAGCTTGTCCCATACACGTCGCGCTGTTTCACGATGAGCTCGATGATGGTGTTCGAGGTCACCGGGTCGAGGCCGCCGGTAGGTGAATCGTAAAGGATGACCTCCGGCTGCGTAATGATGGCGCGCGCAATGGCCACGCGGCGCCGCATACCTCCGGACAGCTCGGACGGGAACAGATCGACGGTGTGCTCCAGTTCGACGAAGCGCAAGGCCTCCAGCACGCGCTGATGGATTTCGACCGTCAGCTTTCCCGTCTCCTCCATCAGGCGATAGGCGACATTCCCTTCCACGGTCAAAGAATCGAAGAGCGCGCTCTCCTGAAAGACCATTCCGATCTTGCGCCGCAAGTCGAACAGGTCTTCCTCGCGCATCTGCGTAATCTCTTCGCCAAGAACGATGATGCGCCCCGCGTCAGGCTTCAATAACCCGAGCGCCATTTTCAGGATCAAGGTTTTGCCGGTACCGGCCACCCCCATCAGGATCTTGGTTTCACCTCGGGGCAATTCAAAGGAAACACCCTCCAGCACTGGGTGATCGAAAGCGATCTCAACATTTTCGAAGCGAATGACGGGCTCGACCGTGGGCGGGGCGGTGGGTTGGCGCTGTTCGGCCGGCGGTGCGAGGCTCGACATAGTTAGTACTGGAAGATGCCCATAAGCAAGCGGGTAATGAAAAAATCGCTGACCAAGATCAGGACCGACGCGGCCACCACGGCCTGCGTCGTAGCTCGTCCGACACCTTGCGTGCCCCCCTTGGCGGCGAGGCCGTAGTAACAGCCAATGGTGGAGATAATAAAGCCGAAGATCACCGGCTTACACAGTCCCATGAATACGTCTCCGAAGCGCAGCGCCTGGTAAGCCGTGGTCCAATACTGGTTGGGGTCGAGTCCCAGCAGCACATACGAGATCACGAATCCCCCCGTCAATCCCACCAGGTTGGAGATGATGGCGAGAAAGAACAGCATCACCATGCTGGCAATGACCCGTGGCGTTACCAGTTTCTTGGACGGATCGACTCCCATGGCGCGCATGGCATCGATCTGCTCGGTGACCTTCATGGAGCCCAGTTCGCTCGCCATGCCGCTGGAATTGCGGCCGGCTACCATCAGTCCCGTCAGCACCGGTCCCAGTTCGCGCACCATCGACAGCGAAACCAGTTTGCCGGTCAGCGACAACGAACCAAACTGCTGCAAGGTGCTGGAGGTCTGCAGGGCCAGCACCGCGCCGGTAAAGAAGCCGGTCAGCACCACGATGGGCAGGGAGCCGACGCCGATGGAATCGGCCTGCAACAGGGTATCGGCATAGTACCGGGGATGCCCGAAAACATTGCTGAGCGAGCGCCCGGCAAGCAGGGAATAATCCTGCACCGCCTCGACATTTTCCTTCGCAATTTCGATCGGCGAGAAAGTTGGCATCAGGTTCCGGAAAAGAGATACGAACGAAAATATATCAGAGGAACATGAATTGGCCCCGGTTTCGAATTCAGTACCTACCCCGCCAGGAGTCTGTTCGGCGAGAAACGAAGGCCCCGATCTCCTCGACATCACTGCCGCCAACGGCGGACTTGATCCGACCCTTTGCTTGCGGGCGCGGCTTCATTTACCATGCAATGCCTAGCTATTGCCCGGCACGCCAGGAGGCGGAGTATGGCGTTTCAGGTCGATCGTAGTCCGTTCGATCCGGAATCAGGATTCGAGTATTACATTTGCTTCAAACCTCCGACCGAGGTCGAGGGCGACGAAGTAGAGTCACGCATCTCTGTCGAGGCGGCGCTCTCCGTCTCGGAAACCGGCGATGTGGCTGACCTCAGCTTTATGCTGCCCAAGATGTGCCGTAACGATCATGCCCTTTCGTTCCTGAAGCGCGATCCGACCGCAGCCTGCGTCGAGAACCGGGTGTTTATCGCCGTACCGGGTCTGAATGGCGATGCAGTGTTCAGCGCTCCGGCAACGCTCGAACTGGACCACGCCGGACGCATCGTAGCCATCGAAATCAACGGCTGCATTCCCAAGACCAGCACATTTAGACCGGGGCACGCGTAAAGGCCGCCGTTCGCTTTTCGCTCTCGCTTTTCGATTGCTATTCGAAGTCTGCGGCGAACCAGAACTGGCCTTAGAGCTGCGTGACAACATCCGCCACCACGTCGGCTTGGCTCATCGGTCGCCATTCTGGTGAGAGCCAAGAGCGAACAGCGAAGAGCCAAGAGCGAAGAGCGAAGAGCGAATGGCGAATAGCAGAACTCCGGTATGATGTCGGCGTGGACGATGTAACGGCATTTATCCTGGCAGGCGGCCGCAGCACCCGCATGGGCAGTGACAAGGCATTGCTGTCGCTCGGCGGTCAGACGCTGTTGGAGCGCGCCTTGCAGACCGCCGGGACCGTCGCGAAAACGGTGTTTATCGCCGGCCCGCGCGAACGGTACGGGCGGTACGGCGAGGTAGTCGAGGATGTTATTCGCGATTGCGGTCCGCTGGGCGGAATCCACGCCGCCCTGTGTGTCACGAAGACCGACCTGAACCTCATGCTTTCCGTGGACACGCCGCTGATGAGTTCGGATTTTCTGGCGTGGCTGCTGGAACAGGCACGTGCGAGCCGTGAGTTGGTCGTGGTTCCCGAGGCGCTGGGAGGGCTGCAACCGCTGGCCGCGGTGTACCGTCGTGCGTTGCGGGCCGTGGCCGAACAGGCGCTGAAAAGCGGTGACTATAAAATCGACCACTTGTTCCGGCTCGCGCCGACGCGCTACATTTCTGAAGCTGAAATCGTGGCGGCTGGTTTCTCGCTGGCGGTATTTCGCAATGTGAACACTTTCGAAGAATATAAGGACTTGCTGCAGACCGAAGACGCCTTGCAAGTGAAAGGGACAGAGAGCCACGGCACATGAACGAGCGAAAGCCCTACATCGAGTTTCAGGATGTACGCAAGGCATTCGGCAGCAATGTCGTGCTCGACGGCGTCAGTTTCGACGTCATGCCCGGCGAGACGGTCTGCATCCTGGGACGAAGCGGGGTAGGCAAGTCGGTTTCGCTTCACGAGATTATGGGCTTTCTCAAGCCTGACAGCGGACGCGTCTGGGTCGCCTACGAAGACATCACCGACTATGGCGAGCAGGACCTGGAGCGCATCCGCAAGAAAGTGACCATGGTTTTCCAGAACGGTGCGCTCTTCGATTCGCTGACCATCGGCGAAAACGTTGCGTTTCCGCTGCGCGAGCGCGGCGGTCTCCAAGAGGAGCAGATCTACCAGATCATCGACGGCTTGCTGGACATGGTGGGCGTGCGGGAATTTCGCGACTTGCTGCCCTCCGACTTGTCCACCGGGATGAAGCGTTCCGTGGCCATTGCCCGCGCCTTGGCGGCGCAGCCGGACGCCGTGCTCTACGATGAGCCGACCACTATGGTCGATCCGTTAATGGCGCACCTGCTGGGAGACTTGATCAAGAAGCTGAAGAAGCAATTGAAACTGACCAGCATCGTGGTGACGCACGACATGGCTTTGGCCAAGAAGCTGGCCGACCGACTGCTATTTCTACACGAGGCGCGTGCCATCTTCTTTGGGACGTTTGCGGAAATGGCGCTTTGCAAGGAACCCATCGTGCAGGAATTCCTGGAGCTTGACTCGATGGATTTCGAGCGCTACTTCGGCGCGCGGCGTCCGGCGCACGAGCCGCGGGTGTAAGGGCGACTGTCGAAGGTCTGCATGAGGTGTGGGTGGCTGTTTATTTTATTTTCGTCGGAGTTGGCCTAGCCGCGGATGCCGCTGCGGTCCTCTGGGCATCGTACAGAGAAAAAATCGTCTCCTTGAGCACGGTGGATATGGTTGCACCTTTCACGTTGTCGATCATGGCGACCCTTCTAGTACTGTTTGGCTCTGTAGGGATCGTGCGGAACTTGAGCCTGCGATCGCGTTTGTGGCTGGCCCTATCGTGTGGTGCATTCTTTTTGGCTGTGCCACTCCTAATGAGTGCCGCCGGTGCCGGGATGAATGTCCACGGCTGGACCTTTTACATGGTCTGGCCGACGATGCAAAGCCTCTTCGTCATGTTAGTTTCTCTGCTTTCAGTTTTGATTTCAGCGATTCGAAAGCGATTGCCTGTAGACGCCGAGCGGGTCGAGCGCAATAGCGGGTAGCCTCGTCACGGCGATTCCGATGACGGGACAGGGCTGACGAACGCCTCGCAAAGAGTTCTAAAACCCTTGCGCAACCAAGCGCTCTACCGTGAGCGCGCCACTTTGCTCATCGCGGCGGGTCCACTTCTCCAGATACTTGGCGACGATGTCGGTCTCGATATTCACCGGATCGCCGGGCTTCAGCGAACCCAGGTTGGTCATCTTCACCGTGTGCGGGATGATGGCGATGGTCAGGCGCAGTCCTTCCAGCTTTGCCACGGTGAGGCTGATGCCTTCGATGGCGATCGATCCCTTGAACACCACATACTTCTCAAGATCTTCTGGGATGTCGAGCAGTAGCCAGAAGTCGTCCGCATTGGCAATCGGTTCCAAGCCGACGAAGCGGCCTGTGCCGTCCACGTGTCCCTGCACCATGTGGCCGCCCATGCGGCCATCTGCTTTCAGCGGCAGCTCCAAGTTGACCAGAGCGCCCTGGGTGATGCGGGAAAGCGACGTGAGCCGCCAGGTTTCGGCGGCCAGGTCGGCGCAGAAGGATTGCGGTGTGATATCGAGCGCGGTCAGGCAGACGCCGCTGACGGCGACGCTGTTGCCTTCGCGCAACTCTTTTGCTGTGTTGGGAGCGTTGATGGTGATGCGGTGATTGCCGCCACGTTCGACAATGCGTCGCAATGGTTCCGACTTCTTCTACGAGTCCAGTAAACATGATGATGACCTCAAGAAACGCTGTTCGCTATTCGCCTTTCGCCCTTAGCTTTCAGCCGTCAGCTCTCAGCTAAAGCTTACCAACCCCAAATGAACTGCGCATTATCGATGCCTGTCACAACTGTTAACTGAATGCTGACAACTAATGGCTGAAAGCTTAAGCGAAAAGCGAAAAGCGAAAAGCCAACAGCGAACAGCGACCTCTTACGTCTCCTGCACCAGTTGAAGGTTATCCTCGTACGGATCGCGCAGGTAACCTTCCACGGCGAAGTCTTCGCCGAAGCGGTGCAGCACCAGCGATTTCACATAGGCCGCCTCGCTGATACGACGATATCCCGCGCCCAGGGCAAACGGCACAGAGCCGGTGCCGGCAAGAATCTTGGGAGCGTAATAAAAGAAAATCTTGTCCACAACACCCGCCGACAAAGCCGCCCAGTTCACCATGGCGCCGCCTTCGATAATCAGGCTGGTGATTTCGCGCTCGCCGAGGTTCGCTAACACTCCGTCGAGATCGGGACGGCCATCCGCTCCGGGCACGCTGCCAGGAAAGGGAATAGTACCGTCTTCCACGGGACGGCGCATGGGGACCTGCTCTACCAATACGCCACGCGCTTCCAGTTCACGCCGCTTATTTTCTTCGGCAAAGCAGCAGTAGACGATGAGATCTTCCCGCGCCGTCTTGACCACGCGCGAGTCGAGTGGCAAACGCAGGCGCGAGTCGAGGATCACGCGCAGCAGCGGCCTGCGGCGGAGAAGCGCAGTGCGGTCGGTGAGCAGTGGATCGTCGGCGATGATGGTGCCCACTCCGACCATGATGGCATCGTTGGTGTGCCGCAACTCCTGCACATGGGCCCGCGCTTCCTCGCTGGTGATCCAGCCACCGCTCGCAGTCAGCGATCTCAGAGCGTCCTGCGTTGTGCCTTCTCCTGGAGGCGGGGCAATCTTGCCGTCGAGCGTCATCGCCGTCTTCAGGGTGACAAACGGAATCTTATGACGGATATATTTCGCAAAGGACTCGTTCAGCTTCTTCGCTTCAATCTCTCCCAGGCCTTCCTGCACGTCGATTCCGGCGTCGCGCAAGCGGGCGAGTCCTTGTCCCGCAACCGCCGGGTTGGGATCGCGCATGGCGACGAAGACGCGCTTCACGCCAGCGGCAATGATGGCATCAGCGCACGGACCGGTGCGTCCCACATGAGAACAGGGTTCGAGGTTGATATAGAGCGTGGCGCCACGGCTGCGATCGCCACCGGCCTCAAGGGCCAGAATTTCCGCATGTTTGCGGCCCTCGTAGGTGTGCGTACCGCGGCCGGCGATCTTCCCCTTGGCATCGACCAGGACCGCGCCAACACACGGGTTGGGAGAAGCCAGAGCGATGCCTTTGCGGGCGAGCTCCAGCGCTTGCTGAATGAACTGCTCGTCGGTTGAGGCCTTACTCATTTAATTGAACAGCGAATCCACGAAGTCCCGCGGATTGAAGGGCAGCAGGTCGCCTACCTTCTCGCCAACGCCAACGTAACGCACCGGCAGGCCAAGCTCCTTCGAGATAGCCACCACCACTCCGCCCTTGGCGGTGCCGTCAAGTTTGGTGAGCACGATGCCGGTCACGCCGGCCGATTGGGTAAACAACCGAGCTTGCTGCAAGCCGTTCTGGCCGGTGGTCGCGTCCATCACCAGCAGTGTTTCATGGGGAGCGTTAGCGCTGAGGCGTTGCGCGGTGCGCCGCATCTTCGCCAGTTCGTCCATCAGGCTGGACTTAGTGTGCAGGCGGCCGGCGGTGTCGACGATGACGTAGTCGGTGGAACGGGCTTTGGCTGCCTGCATGGCGTCAAAGAGCACCGCCGCGGGATCGCCGCCCGGCTTGTTCTTGATGACTTCGGTCCCGGTGCGATCGCCCCAGATCTCAAGCTGCTCGATGGCCGCGGCGCGAAAGGTGTCTGCGGCCGCCAGCAGTACGGTTTTGCCCTGGCCGCGCAACGTATGCGCCAGCTTGCCGATGGTGGTCGTCTTTCCGACGCCATTCACGCCGACCACCAGGATGACCTCGGGCTCGCCGTCAACTTTTTGCACCGGCCGCTTGTCGGTGGTATCCAGGATGGCGAGCAGTTCGTCCTTCAGCACGCGCTTCAATTCCTCGACATTGCCCACCTGCTTGCGATCGACTTTCTCGCGCAAGGCCGCCAGCACGGTCGAAGTTGTCGCAGTGCCGAGATCGGCGGTGAGGAGGGTTGCTTCCAGGTCGTCGAGGGTGTCGCGGTCGATCTCTTTGCGGATGGCGACCACTTCTTCGATCCGATCGCTAAGGGTCTCGCGCGTACGCGTGACCGCCTCTTTCATGCGTTGCAGGAAACTAGGTTTTTCTTCGGTACTGCCAAATAGGGTTTGAATCATGAAGGAATCCGTCGCGGACATCGCAAAATATGTCTCGATAGAGCTAACTGCCGCTCGCACGAGAGCAATCTGTCGCGAAAATCCATTATAGACACGCGGTTGCACTGCTGCTTTGGTCGGCTGTCGTGATCTTGTGTGCCGGATTGCGGGAATCTGTGCTACCCGCCAATTCATCCAAGATAAATATTCTTACGAGGAGACCTCATGGCGAAGTGTGAGCACGTAAAGCAAGCCAATACGAACGTGCAAGCCAGCAGTGATGTTTGCCAGGCCTGTGTCGATGCCGGATTGCGCTGGGTGCAGCTCCGCAAATGTTTGACTTGCGGGCACGTGGGTTGTTGCGATTCCTCCGCCGGCCAGCATGCGAATAAACACTTCAAGGCGACCGGACATCCGGTAATGCAAGCGTTCAGGTCCGGCGACTGGAAATGGTGTTATGTGGACGAGGCGTACGTGTGAGGGGCGCTGTTCGCTCTTTGCTTTTCGCTCTCGCAGGATTGGCGATTCGCTGCGAACGGGCTAACGAAGAAGTCAGTTTTGGCGCAGCCAGTTTTCGCGACGAAGCCCATTAATCTGCGCGAACTCCCTTTCGTTGTCGGTGACGATGGTGTAACCAAGAGCCATTGCCTGGGCGGCGATAAGCAAGTCATTTGCGCCAACCGGTCTGCCAGCCTGTTCAAGTCGGGCACGCACCAGACCGTAGGTGGAATCAGCAGGTGACTCGAAGGGCACGATTTCAAGCGCGCCGAGCACCGCTTCCAGTTGTGAGGTGAGCCGCAAAGACTGTTTCTTCGCGGCGCCGTAACGCAGTTCTGCGGAAACGATGATGCTGGTGCAGACTTGCGCCTCCCCGATCTTGCGGATGTATTGTGCAACGCGGCCCTGCGGGTTGCGG
Source organism: uncultured Acidobacteriaceae bacterium (assembly GCA_963709045.1). GTDB lineage: Bacteria > Acidobacteriota > Terriglobia > Terriglobales > Acidobacteriaceae > Bog-257. Next base: position 68,367 of record CAVPUX010000003.1, read on the forward strand.
ACCAGGTCCGAGACGATGTTGGTATCCAGTAAGTAGCGCATCAGAGATCAACCGGATCGGGCGGCAGGTCGGACAGGGGCGGGAAATCCTCGGCGAGAGTTTCCAGACTCGCAAGTACCGTTAGCAGAGACTTGGGCGATGCGGGTTCAATGATCAGGCGCTCGCCTTCCTTGCGCATGATGGCTTCCTCGCCTGGGAGTTCGAACTCACGGGGGATACGAACGGCTTGGTTTCTACCGTTCTTGAAGAGTCTGACATGCCGCTCAGCAGCCATACGCGAATCCTTTGACATATGTCAAGAGCATATGCCAGCCAGACTCGTATTTCAAGTTCTTCGAGCGTAGGTGGCTCTTATGTGTCGATTCTTGAATTTGTGTACTCTGTAGTGAGTTGTGGGGAACTTCCACAGCGTTTCTGATAACCCAATGGCTTTTTCCAGACCTGACCAAATTGCGTCTAGTCAGTGATCGCCCGGCTATGCCTGCTGCTCGCTGTTCTCATGCGCGACGAGCTTTCGCCCAAGTTCCATCTCCCTGGGTCGATACCAAGCCGCTTGCGGTCGATAGCGGCGACACCGGCCTTAAGGAGATGTTGCGCCGCCTGCATACCACGGCACGGCTCATGCACACCGTCGCGCATCCTGACGACGAAGACGGCGGCATGCTTACCCTCGAATCTCGCGGGCATGGCGTGACCGCACTGCAACTCACATTGAATCGCGGCGAAGGCGGGCAAAACAAAATTGGCAGCAATCTGCTGGATGAACTCGGTATCGTCCGCACCTTGGAGTTGCTGGCGGCCGACCGTTACTACGGAGTCGAGCAGCGTTTCACTCGGGTTGCCGATTTCGGATTCTCCAAGACGCCGGAAGAAACCTTCCAGATGTGGCACGGCCACGATGTTGCGCTGGGCGACATGGTGCGCGTGATTCGCACCTTCCGTCCCGATGTGATCTGCACCCGCTTTCAGGGCAACAGCCGCGACGGCCACGGCAACCATCAGGCGTCGGGAATTCTGACGCGAGAAGCCTTTCGCGCGGCCGCCGATCCGGCGCGCTTTCCTGAGCAGGTTCGCGAAGGACTGCGACCCTGGCAGGCGAAAAAGCTCTACATGGACAACGTTCGCGGTACGGAAGATTGGACCATCGAGCTGGACACTTCGCAGTTCGACCCGCTGCTGGGCGAAACCTATGTGCAATTCGCCTGGAAGGGGCTGAAGCACCAGCTTTCGCAGGGAGCCGGCGGATGGACGCTGCCCGAGGGCCGGCGCACCAGCTACTACAAGCTGATCGATTCGGTGTTGCCGAATGCGCCGGTTGCAGGTGCGCATGAGAAAGATTTCTTCGATGGGATCGATACGTCGTTACCCGGCCTGGCGACACGGCTTGGCGGCTGATCAGGCGAAAGCCCCGTGGCTAGCTCCGCAGCTCGACGCGATTGCGAAAACGGTGGATGAGGCCACCACTGCGACGCAGACCAACGATCAAGCGGCGGCCAAGCCACTGCTGCACGGCTTGGAGCTGACGCGCGCGCTGATCGGCAAAGTTGAGCAATCGACGCTGCCGGCTGTGGAGAAAGCCGACTTGCTGGCTTCGTTGCGTACCAAGCAACACCAGTTTGAAGAGGCCGCCAATCTGGCGCTGGGACTCGATCTCGGCGTTGGGCCGGGCACGCCAGACGGGCGCCCCATGGCGGAAAACTTTCCGACCTCAAATGGTGACGTACTGGCCGCAGTCATTACGGCAGGGAAGTCCTTCCTGCTTCTGGCAAAGCTGCACAATGGCAGCGCGCTGCCGCTCGATCTGAAGCAGCTTACGCTGGATGTTCCGCCCGGCTGGAAGGCCGAGCTGTTCATGGACCAGGTGCCTAAGCGAATTGGGCCCGGCGACGGTTGTGCTGTCACCTTCCGCGTGACGCCGCCCGCGGACGCACAGCTTACCAAGGCTTACTTCCATCGCGACAATCCCGAGACCGATGCCATCTACCAGATCGACAATCCCGAGTATGTGACCCTCGCGTTGCCGCCGCCGCCGGTAGCGGCGCATGCGGTGTACAGCGTCAACGGCGAACAAGGTGAAATTCGTAGCTTTGCGCGAACGCCCGTCCATGACACCCATGGCGAGGCTTGGTCCATGCCGCTGGCCGTGGTGCCACCGTTTTCGGTGGAGACCTCGCCTGCCACGCAGATCGTTCCCGCGGGATCGAATCCGTCAGCGCAGTTGAGCGTGATGGTGCAATCGACGGTAGCGAACGGCAAGGGGATGGTGCATCCCGAAGTACCGTCGGCATGGAAGGTCGAACCGCCGTCGGCCCCGGTCGAGTTCAGCAAGACCGGCGAACAGGCTGCCGAATTCAAGATTCTGCCGGATGGCGCGAAAGAAGCTCGCTATCAGGTCCGCGCCTTGCTGAATGCCAATGAACGCGATTACAGCGAAGGCTATAGCTTGGTTACGCGGCCCGATCTTGGCGGCTTCTTCTATTACCAGCCCGCGTTGCAGCGTGCCAGCGTCGTGGAGGTGAAGGTCCCGCAGGGGCTGAAGATCGGCTATCTCATGGGAGCGGGGGACGACATTCCTATTGTCTTGCAGCAGGTCGGCCTGGACGTCACCGCGCTGACCCCAGACGATCTTGAGCGCGGCGACCTCTCGCGCTTTGGGACGATTGTGCTTGGCATTCGGGCCTACGACACGCGTGATGATCTGAAGAAGCACAATCAACGGCTGCTTGACTACGTGCGCAACGGCGGCACGCTGCTGGTGCAGTACAACACCTCGCCCGGTGACTTTAACGCCGGACACTACCTGCCCTATCCGGCGCAACTTAGCCGCGAGCGCGTGACGGTGGAGGAAGCGCCGGTCACCATTCTTGATCCGCAAAGCCCGGTCTTCCACTATCCCAACCAGATTACGCAGCATGATTTTGATGGCTGGGTACAAGAGCGTGGCTTGTACTTCATGGACCAATGGGACTCGCACTTCACGCCGCTGCTGGCCTGCAACGATCCGGGCGAGTCTCCACAAAAAGGCGGCCTTCTGCTGGCGCAATACGGCAAGGGATACTACATGTACACCGGATACGCCTTCTTCCGTCAGTTGCCCTTCGGCGTACCAGGAGCCATCCGTCTCTACGTGAACCTGCTGAGCGTGGGACATGAGCCCAAGTAGTCCGCCCGACCAGCCTGAACTGATTCGCGGCGTCGGACTGGCGGGCGCGACCACGCTGAACATGATTGACATGATCGGCGTGGGGCCGTTCATCACCATCTCGCTGATTGTGAGCGCGGCGGGTGGACCGCAAGCCATGCTGGGATGGATTCTGGGCGCGATCTTCGCGTTATGCGATGGACTGGTGTGGGCCGAACTGGGCGCGGCCATGCCGGGCGCCGGCGGTTCCTATCGCTATCTCAAGGAAATCTACGGACCGCAAACCATGGGACGGCTGCTGTCGTTCCTTTTCATCTGGCAACTCTCGTTCAGTGCGCCACTGTCGGTTGCATCAGGGTGTATCGGACTGTCGCACTACGCCGCATATCTTTGGCCCGGCCTGGAGCACACGCTCATGGAACACACGCTCCACGCGGGCGTCCCGGTGCTGGGCGCGCTCGATGTCCGACTGGTGCTGATGCCGGGTACGTTCGTCGCGATCGCGACTTGTGCTCTCGTAGTTATCCTGCTGTATAGGCGAATCACGGCGGTTGCCAAAATCGCCGAATTGCTTTGGGTAGGCGGTGCTCTGGCGATGACCTGGATCATCGTCGGGGGATTCATGCATTTCAACCCCGCCCTGGCTTTTGATTTCCCGCCCGGCGCCTTTCGCCTGTCGCACCAATTCTTCACCGGCCTGGGCGCGGCGATGCTGCTCACGACGTACGACTATTGGGGCTATTACAACGTATGTTTTCTGGGCGGCGAAGTTAAAGACCCGGGACGCACGATTCCGCGGGCGCTGATTCTTTCCATCCTTGCGGTGGCCGCGCTTTACATCCTGATGAACCTCGCGGTTCTAGGTGTGATCCCGTGGCGGGAGTTGGCGCAGCATTCCAACGAGCAGAGCAACTACGTGATGTCGGTGTTCATTCAGCGCATCTACGGAAGCTGGGCCGGGCGGGCGGTAACCGGACTGATCATGTGGACGGCCTTCGCCTCGGTCTTCTCATTGTTGCTTGGCTATTCACGGGTACCCTACGCGGCGGCGCTCGACGGCAATTACTTCCGCGCGTTTGCGCGCATCCATCCACAGCATCGCTTTCCTACGGTTTCCTTGCTGGCGCTTGGCGGAGTGGCAATGCTGTTTTGCCTGCTGCGTCTGGCTGATGTGATTGCTGCGCTGGTGGTGATTCGAATTCTGCTGCAGTTTATTGTGCAGGCGGTTGGCCTGATGGTGCTGCGCCGACGGCAACCCGACCTGCCGCGGCCATTTCGCATGTGGCTCTATCCCGTGCCTGCGCTGCTGGCGATTGCCGGGTTCCTCTTCATTCTGGTGGCACGACAAAACTTTCTGCGCGAAATCCGCTACGCAGTCGTGATTCTTATCGTCGGCCTGGCGATTTACTTTGTGCGCTCGTGGCGACGCGGCGAGTGGCCCTTCGCAGCCCGTCCGGCGGGTGTGGAGGCTGGATGAGTCCGCATCGGTCGGCGCGACTGGTCACACTTTGCCAGCGGCTCGCAACGTCTTCGTCCGAATCTGGACACAACCAGCTTACGTTTTCGCAGCCGTTCGGTCAGACTTTCGATGGCCACCAGCGGAGCATGGCAGGAACCAATTCTTCCCCCAGTTGCCGGTCCGGCAACGGTCGAGTCTAAGCCCATGTCAGTCGGACCGGTTCCGCCCATACCCATTGTGCCGCCGCGACGACGCAGCATGCTCGGCCCGTTGCATGAACCCCTGTTCCGTACGCTGTGGATCGCGGCGGTCGTAAGCTACACCGGCACCTGGATGCAGAACGTCGGCGCCGGCTGGTTGATGACCTCGCTCACCATGTCACCGCTGATGGTCGGCCTGGTGCAGGCAGCTGGCAGCATTGCTGTGTTCCTGGTGGTCCTGCCCGCAGGCGCCATCGCCGACGTAGTCGATCGCCGCAAACTTTTGCTGGTCACCCAGACATGGATGGTGGTGGCTGCAGCGGCCCTCGGGGTTCTCACCATTGCGGGTAAAGTAACTCCGTTGCTGCTCTTACTGTTTACCCTGCTGATGGGTTTTGGTGCGGTGCTGAACGATCCCGCGTGGCAGGCCATCACGCCCGAGGTGGTTTCGCACCAGAACTTTGCCTCCGGCATTGCGCTGAACTCCGCCGGATTTAACGTGGCACGCGCGGTCGGTCCTGCGCTGGGCGGTTTAGTGATCGCCGCAGCAGGATCAGGGATTGCGTTTCTGCTGAATGCGCTCTCATTTTTCGGCGTCATCTATTTTCTGTACCAATGGAAACGCAAACCCGGACGCACCTCCATGCGACTGGGCCACATGTTTACCGCCATGTTCGAAGGTTTCCGCTACCTGCGCACTTCGTCCCCGATGAAGGCGGTGCTGGTACGCAGCGCGGTCTTCAGTGTTTCGGCGAGCGCATTGCTGGCGCTGTTACCGTTACTGGCGCATCCCTTCGGATCGCAAGGCTACGGCCTGTTGCTGGGCTTCTTTGGACTGGGTGCGTTGGCGGGAGCCACAGGACTGGCGTATTTTCGCCGCAGACTTTCGGCGGATGCGTTAGTTTCGTTGGCTACCGCAGTCTTTGCTTTCGCCACCTTTGCCGCAGGTCGATGGCAGACGTTCCTGGTGCTGTCAGTGACCATGCTGATCGCCGGGGTTGCGTGGATTCAAATCCTGGCCAGCTTGAACGTGTCGGCACAAACCATGTCTCCGGGATACATGCGAGCGCGGGCAATTTCAATGTACCTGCTGGTTTTGCAGGGGGGATTGGCGGGCGGCGCCGCGCTATGGGGAGAGATTGCCGAACGCATGGGCATGGCGCGTTCGTTGTCTTACGCAGCTCTTGGCTTGGCCGTGGGTATACTCGCGACTTTTTGGTTCCGGCTGCGGTCGGTCGAAATTCACCCCAACGCTTTGGCAATGGATTAGAGCTGCGGTGGCGAACGGGTGATGCGGCCATTCCAGCCCGCATGAACTACAGAAACTTCGAAACCGCTGTAGAATTCTTACTGCGCTCTTCGGCCCACAACTTACGCACTACACACCATTTTCAGTGGAGGCTTTTCGCGATGAACAAGCAAGTTGCAATGGGAATTTTGTTGCTGGCGCTTGGCCCGTTGGGAGTTCCGGCCCATGCCCAAGCCATGCAGGCCAAACCCGACCAGAAACCTACTTTCTCGATGGTCCTCGACCGCTCGATGTCGGGTGTGGAGCGCGAGGTGGTTTCCGCTGCCGAAGCCATGCCCGACGATAAGTTTAACTTCGCTCCGACTCAGGGCGAGTTCAAGGGCGTTCGAACCTTCGCGCAGCAGGTGAAGCACATCGCGGCGGTCAACTACATGCTGGGCGCCGCAATCCTGATGGAGAAGCCTCCGTTGGACCTGGAGGGAGAGAATGGACCGGCCAAGTTCACCTCGAAGGCCGACTGCGTGCAATTTCTGAAGGACTCGTTCACCTACGCGCGCAAGGCGCTCAGCAGCATTGACGAGAGCAATGTCCTGGGCCAGGTGCCCAGCCCGTTTGGTCCTAACAAAGTTTCACGCCTCGGTCTTTCCGTCATTACCATCGCCCATCCCAATGACCACTACGGCCAGATGGTGGAATATCTGCGGATGAACAACATCATTCCCCCGGCAAGCCGGCCGCAGAAGTAATTCCTTCCATCGATTCAGCAAGGGTCAGATAGCAGGGCGCGAGCGATCGCGCCTTTTCTTTTTGTCTTGTGAGGATCCGAGTTCCTTGCGGCCTCACAACCGCCTGAACGTGCATCTTAATTCCTGAGGTTGGGATGCACTCCAGAGCCAGAACAACCAAAGGAACCATCGAGGCGTGGCTGCTGATCTGCTGCGTCGCTCTTTTCTGCAGCACGCTCGCCTGTGGCGGCGGCTCAACCAGCACATCCGCCGGCACGGGAAGCGGCGGCATCTCGGGGGGCAGTGGCGGTTCCGGCGGCAGTTCGGGTTCCGGCGGAGGCGGTGGCTCTGGAGGCGGCAGCGGCTCAGGAGGAGGAGGCGGATGGCACCGGCGGAGGTGGCGGCGGTACGGCGGCGGAGGCCGGCGGTGGGCCCAGCATCCCGCAGGTGCAACACTTCGCAATCGTGGTGTTGGAGAACTCGGATTACAGCGACATCGTGGGCAGTCCGAATGCGCCCTACATCAACAGCCTGATCGCACAAGGAGGCCTGGCCGGCAACTACTACGCCAACGTTCATCCCTCGATCGGCAATTATTTTGTCATGACCACCGGCGTGGCCTACAGTATTGACGACAACTTTTCGGGAATCGTTCCCATCGACAACGTGGTGCGCGAACTCACTGCCGCATCGAAGTCGTGGAAAGTTTACGCGCAAAGCCTGCCGAGCCAAGGCTATCTCGGAGGCGATGTTTATCCTTACCTTCGTCGCCACAATCCGATTTCGTATTTTTCCGATGTCCAGCCACCATCGCAATCGAACATGAACATTGTTGGCTTCTCGCAACTGTCCTCCGACCTTGCCAGCGGCCAGCTACCCGCATACTCCTTCATCGTTCCCGATGCCGAGCATGACGCTCACGACTGTCCAGGTGGAGGATCCAGTTGCGACGTCGGAACCAGGGTCGCCGCCGCCGACTCGTGGCTGTCTAATAACCTCCCGCAATTGTTGTCGAACCCGCAGTTCCAACAAAGCGGCATATTGGTCGTGACTACCGATGAGTCACGTGACGACATCAGCCACGGCGGGGGGAAAGTCGCAACCGTGGTTGTCGGAACCGGGGTGAAGCCGGGATATGTTGGCACCGTGATGTATGACCATCGCAGCCTCTTGGGATTGAGCATGACCGCGCTGGGAGTAACGACTATTCCCAATGACGCCGGTACAGCCAACCAGATGACGGAGTTTTTTCAGTGAGGCGCATTCCCGAATTGGCACTTTAATGTTAATTGATAGAACCATGTTATTGCTATTTAGTGCACTCAGCAGAGTGCCATTTACTTCGCGCTAGAAGGCCGTAGAGCGACGATAGATGTTCCCATGCATCCCCAAAGCTGTCCGAACCGCTAACATGGCTGTAATCGCCCATGAAGGCCATTGCCAGAGGTTTCCCTATTCGGGAACACTCTCGCCCTTCTTGAACGGCTGCACTGCGCTTTTGGTGCTAAGGTCCTACGGGGTTTGGCCGATGCCGCAGGCGCCTGGTTTTCTTTAGGATGGAGGTAGGGCTGGAACCATCCAACCCTGAGGTCCTTTTATTTTAAAGTTGGCAATCTTCCAGTTCGTATTCGCGCTTACCTTGACCGGTGCAGTCGCCGCGCAAACCAACTCTCCTACGCCGCGCGCTCCTGACCGGTCCAGCCAGAACGCCGCGACGAAAGCGGGCGCTCCAACCACCGTCACCACCAAAGAAAAAAACCGGCAGAAGTTTGTGGAGGATGTTGTCCACTCGGCGGTAGCTCTGCCGCAGCCCGATCCGCAAGATCGCCTGCGCGTGCTGTATGCCGCCGCCAACGTCGTTTCGCCGATCGACAACAAGCTGGCGCAACAGTTCGCAAAAGAGGGAACGCGCATCGAGACTGAACTGGTCACGCAAGGTGAGAAGCCAGCGGTTTCCATGCTCGCGGGCGGACATGTGGATTGCGCCTCGGCGGTGACATTTGTGCAGACCATTCCCCCAGGGTCGGTCCTCGATGCGGAGCAGTCATTGTTGGGAGCTATCACCATGTGCCCCAGGCAAGTGCAGGAGCCGGCCAAGCGCAAACTGGAGGCGGGCGTCCAGCAAGGTACGGTGGCGGCCCGGCCCATCCTGGCGTTGATGGATGCTGAGGGGCCGAAGTCGGCGTGGTCGCAGGCGATGTTCACCAAAGTGTTCGCCTCGTTGCCGGCCGAAGGCCCGTCGTTGGTCAACGAGGCTCCCAATTACGCCGCCCTGTTTGTCCGTGAAGCGCCTGAGATGGACCCCGACGCGGTGAAAACTGCGGGGCTGAAATTCTTGCTATGGCTTGCGAAAGTTCCTGATTCACCCGAGCGCAACGTGGCCGTCAACATGGTCACCGGCTCGCTGAGCGACGTGCTGGGCAAAGATGAGTACGATGAACTGCTGCGCTCCGACATTATGGCTCAGCAGGTCGCCAACAGCGCCGGAACCGATACTGTCCTCACGCCGCCGGAGGAAGAATCGGTTTCTGTACTTCGCGCGATGGGCAACAGGAATGACCGCACCGACGAGTTGAATTCGATGCCGCCGTCCTTGCGAGCGCGCGAGGCGGCTGCCAGCGGCTTTGCCAGCGGAACGTCGGGCGATCGCAAACTGGCCGATCACTATTTCGACATTGCGTTTTCGTCGCTGGATGAAGTCTGGTCCGACCGGGCTTCGCTGAAGACCAGCGCGCCCGCGGTGGTGGAAGAGGTGAGCGAGGCAGCCGCCCAGGTCGATCCAGTCGAGGCATTGCGGCGCTCGGAGAGATTGCAGGATCCCTCGGCCGAAGCCATCAGCATGTTGGCGGTCGCAAGGGTGGTGGTCGGGCAGCCGTAACGGGCCGTCCGATCGGGCCTCGGGAGCTATCGACGGAGGATGGCACGCTTTGGAGGGCACAGCATCGAAGAGTGCGATTTTCGGCTTGGTGGGAGCCCCTGCATTTATGCGGGGGAGGAGTGCTTCAGCGCTCCCGAAAAAATTTGGACGTTGATCTTGCGCTTTAGCGCCGGACATCAAAAACCCCGGGGCTAAAAGCCCATTTGAAATCGAGCGATCTTCCGCTGGACTAACGTCCAGCTCCCCCTGCTAAAGCAGGGGGCTTCCACCAAAAGCGTTTCCCACGATTTTTCCGCAGCCTCTTTCGCCCCGAGGGCCTGCGCCCGTTACTCCGCATCGTGAAAGATAATTCCTAGCGTGTACCTGCTTCCGCTTCGGACACGCGCCACGCCGTGCTTCATATTCACGCGATAGAAGCCGCGCGTGCCTTGCACTGGCCGGTAGCGTGTGGTGAAGATGATGGCGCATCCCTGGTTGGCCGCGATGACTTCGACCTTCGATTGTGCGCGCGGGCGTTGTTCCATCAGCACAAATTCTCCGCCTTCCCAGTCACGTCCTTGCTGCCCCAGCAAGAAGACCATCTGGATCGGAAACGCCACCGCGCCGTAGATATCCTGATGCAGGCAGTTGTAACCATCCTGTTCGTAGTGCAACAACAGGGGAGTGGGACGTTTTTGTCCAGCGCGATGGCAGCGCTCTAGAAACCCAGCATGTTCAGCAGGGAAGCGCACGGTTTCTTCCAATTCCTGCGCCCAGCGATTGGCTACCTCGGCCAGGTGCGGGTACGCGTGAGTTCGCAATTCGCGCACAATCGAAGGCAGAGGATTGGCAAAGTACTTGTAATCGCCGCGCCCAAAGCGCAGACGCTCCATGACGACTTGACTGCGAAACAGTTGATCCTCGCTGTACAGTTTGCGCAGTTCAACGCACTCGTCGGGCGTCAGCACCTCGGGAGTGACTGTGTATCCGAATTCCGCCAGCGATGGTTGCAGTTCACTCCACGGCAGTGCGTCAAGACGCCGCTGAATTGATGGTAGGTTCCGAGTTGCTTCAACTTTAATCTTCATAGTCGTCGTGGTTCCTTTTTCGCGTGTCATCCTGAGCGAGCGCAGCGAGTCGAGGGACCCCTATGCCGTCAACTCACTCCCGCCCCGGCATGATTTTCGAAGGGGCGACGCGAGGAATCGAGGGGACCGTACGCCTGCTGGCTCTCCCACGTGCGGCATTCCTGCAATGCTAGGGGTCCTTCGGCGCCTCGTCCGGTCTCCGGCGACCGGACTCGTTGCTCAGGATGACAGTCACTCGCAAGAGTGTCATGGTCTTCCACTAGCCGCTATCCGGCCCTTGCCCTCGAACCAGAATCGGCCGTCTATACGTTAGGATGAATGACGCCGGGTCAGAGGCGTACCAGCCATGCATATACCTGACGGCTACTTGAGTCCATCGACCTGCGCGGTGCTGTATGCGGCCGCGATTGCAGGATGGTACTCTGCGCTGAAGCGCCTGAAGCGCATGCTGCTCAGTCGCGTCATACCGCTGATCTCGGTCTTTGCCGCCTTCTCGTTTGTGGTGATGATGTTCAACCTGCCGTTACCCGGCGGCACCACCGGCCACGCATTGGGCGTCACCATTGCCGCCATCGTGCTCGGGCCGTCCGGATCGATTCTCGCCATCTCCATCGCGCTCGCAATCCAGGCACTGTTCTTCGGCGACGGAGGCATCAGCACCCTCGGAGCCAACTGCTTCAACATGGCGATCGTGGCGTCGCTGGTCGCTTATGCGAGCTATCGATTGATTGCCGTCGGCGCTAGCATTGCGTCCAGGCGGAGGGTCGTGGCAGCCGCCATCGCCGGATATCTTGCGGTGAATGCTGCGGCTCTGATTGCCGCCATCGAATTTGGCATTCAACCCGCGCTGTTTCATGATGCCCGAGGAATGCCGTTGTACGCGCCCTACCCGCTGAGCATCGCAGTGCCCGCGATGATGATCGGGCACTTGACCCTGGCCGGAGTGGCTGAAGCGGTAATCTCCGCTGGACTCGTTGCGTATTTGCAGGCCGCCGACCCTGCTCTCTTGCGCAGTACGGCGGGAGTGCTGCCCGCCACGGACGCAGCGGGGACAATCGTGCCCGCCGCTACCGATTCGCTGCGCAGATTATGGATCGTAGTAGCTCTGCTGATGGTGCTCACGCCGCTCGGAATTCTGGCGGCGGGAAAAGCTTGGGGCGAATGGTCTCCGGCGGAACTGGCGCGGCGGCACGTCCCCATAGAAACTACTTCTGTGGGAAGCAACTCCGCTGGATCGTCGGCGATTCCTGCCGGCATGCGGCGGCTGTCCACCCTGTGGACCGCGCCCTTTCCCGCCTATGCTCCGACCTTTGTCAGGAGTGCGCGGTTCGGCTATGTTCTTTCCGCTATGTTTGCAGTCGGCATCTTGCTGCTGATTTCGCTGGTCGCGCAGCGTCGCGTTCAACGACGGCACGAAGCGGGCGACTCCTGATGGCGCGCGACGGGTTCCTCGCTTCCACCATGCTGGGCTTCGCGCGCGCGTTGGCTCGCGCCATAGCTTCCGAGCAGATCGCACGCCAACCCGGACTACTGCAATCGCTCGACCCACGGGTTCGCGTTATCGGACTTTTCGCCATGGTCGTAGCGACCGTGCTTTCGCGGAGAATCGCCGTGGTTGTCGTCTTGTTTGCCCTTGCGGTGATGATCGCGATCCTTTCAAAGGTCGGCATTGGCATGCTGGCCACGCGCGTGTGGCTCGTCGTCCTGGGTTTCACCGGGGTGATTGCGCTGCCCGCGATCTTTGTCACTCCGGGCGATCCGGTCGCGGTGCTCTCGGGCGGCCCGTTCCACGTCACCGTGCAAGGACTGCAAACCGCCACGCTGCTGATCGCGCGGGTTGAGACTGCGGTGACGTTCACCTCGCTGTTGGTGCTCTGTACTCCGTGGACGCATGTGCTCAAGGCGCTCCGCGCGTTTCGCCTGCCGCAGGAGGCGATCATGATGCTGGCCATGACGCATCGCTATATCTTTCTGCTGGTGGAGACGGCTGGTCAGATGCTCGAATCGCGCCAGAGCCGCACGGTGGGCTCCTTGCGAGGCATCGAGGGTCGCCGGATGGCCGCCAGGACCGCTGGCGTTCTGCTGAGCAAAAGCATTGAGGTGAGCAACGAAGTTTATCTGGCGATGCAGTCGCGAGGATTCCGCGGCGACATTCGTATTCTGTCTGACTTTCACATGCAGCGCTGGGACTATCTCGGACTGGCGGCCTTCCTGGCTGTGGGAGCTCTCTCCGTGTGGATGGGAAGGTAGATCATTATGCCGCCGCTGTTCGAATTGCAGGACGTGTACTTCGAATACGACGGTATTCCAGCGCTCCACGGACTTTCGGTGCAGATCGCGGAAGGAGAAAGCGTCGCGCTCCTGGGCGCAAATGGCTCCGGCAAATCGACGCTTCTGAAAATTCTCGACGCGCTGTATTTTCCTTCGCGCGGCAGCGTTATCTTCGCCGGACAGCCGCTCACGCCGGAAGCATTTCAACCGCAGGATTTCGCCTTCGCGTTCCGTAAGAAGGGTGGCGCTCGTCTTCCAGAATCCCGACGTGCAGTTATTTAATCCCACGGTGTTCGACGAGGTGGCGTTTGGCCCTCTGCAAATGCAATGGTCGAAGGAAGAGGTGCTGTCGCGCGTCGCTGCAACCCTGGAGTTGATGGGCATCGCGCATCTTCGCGACCGCCCTCCCTACCGTTTGTCTGGCGGAGAAAAGAAACGCGTCGCGCTGGCTTCGGTGATTGTGCTCGATCCCGATGTTCTCTTGCTGGACGAGCCGACTTCTACCCTCGATCCGCGTAGTCAAAGCCAGCTCATCGATTTGATTCAGGAGTGGAAGGGCGCGTCGAAAACTGTGATCGCCGCGACTCATCAGTTGGAGATTGTGGAAGACATCGCCAGCCGCGCCCTGGTGCTGGAGGAGGGAAGAATCGGCGCCAGCGGCGCACCAACGGAGATCTTGTCGAACCACGAATTACTACTGCGCGCCAATCTAGTGCACGCGCATCGGCATACCCATGGGACCATAACGCACACCCACCCGCATCTGCATTCGCACTCGAAACATGAACATGAACATTAGGTGACCTGCGAATCGTGAGGTGCCCCGTTCTAGCCCTCATTTGGCTGGGGCGGGACAGAGCGCGCTAGCCTCAAATGCACATGGTCGCTTGTCGACCGGCTATCGCTGCCCGTACCCTCCCGTCTAAGCAACAGCCACGAGACGCGTTCGCCGCGGCAATCCACTTAGGACGGCACTCTCATGCTTATCCTCCCCTTACTCTTTGCGCTCGCCTTGCAAATGCCGGCCGGCACTGCCGACAAAACCACAGAGATGCTGCGCGCCAAAGATCAGGCGCTGCTCGACGCCATCGCGCCCGGCGACAAGAAGGTATGGGACCAAGCTCTCTCAGCCGACGCAGTCTACGTTGACGAGAACGGCGCCATCATCGATCGCGCCGAATTCCTCAAGCAACTCGAGCCGCTTCCGGCGGGCGCCTCCGGCGAGCTGAAGATCACGGACTACGCGGTCCACATCGATGGCGACCTGGCCACCGTAATTCACACCGATGACGAACAGGAGAACTACCACGGGCAGATGCTCGCTGCTCGCTACCTCACCACCGAGACCTGGCGTCGCGATGGCGGAGAGTGGAAGCTGTATATGGTCCACACCTACGCGGTGATGAAAGATCCTCCGGCGATCTCACTGCCCGCGCAAGAGCTGCAGCAGTATGCCGGCCGATACGTAGGCGGCACTGATCTTGTTTACCTGATTCAGTGGGACGGCAAGCAGCTGGTCGGCGGCCGGCAGGGTCGTCCCATGAAACCTCTGGAGGTGGAGGTGCGCGACGTTCTCTTCAATCCGGGGCAGCCGCGCATCCGAAAAATCTTTCAGCGCGACGTCAGCGGCAAAATCACCGGATTCGTTGACCGTCGCGAGAGTTGGGACTTGGTGTGGCACCGCGAAGGACCGGGTCCTTCATCGACCGGAGGCTCGCACTAGTCCTTCAAATGCGACAGCATTTCCTTGAACTCCGCAGTCCCCGAACAACGCAAGAGTTCGTACATCATCATTTCGGTCGAAGAGATGACCGCGCCCGCCGCCCGCATGCGATCCAGCCCGACGCGCCAGTTCCATTCCGCTCGCGAGCTCACGGCGTCGGAGGCGACGTGCACCAGGTAGCCGTCGTTGAGCGCGCCCAGTGCCGTTTGCATAACGCAAATATGCGTCTCCATGCCGCACAACAACAAAGTATTGCGATTGCCCGGGAGCGCCCTGAGCCCCGCGCGGAAGACATCGCTGCCAAAACAACCGAACTCCAGTTTGTCGATGGCGGCGACCTCGGGCAGAAGGGAAGCGACTTCTGGAACCGTCGCGCCCAGACCCTTGCTGTATTGCGTCGTCATCATGATGGGTATCGACAAGATCTTGGCCAGGCGCACCAGCAACTGCGAATTCTTGACCAACATTTCTTTGTTGAAAATAGGAGGCAGCAGCTTCTGCTGAATATCGACGACGACCAGGGCGCAGTGCGCGGCCTCAAGTGGACGCCGCGCCACTTCGGTTGAGTCGCCCGACAACGCAACGGTGCCCATCATGGATGACATAAAATTTCCCTCGTTAGGTAACAGATGTCCATTTTAGCTGTTTGTAGCCGCAGCCGTGGGACATAGGAGTCTTGATTTGCCTGGATTCACAGAGAAGCGGATTCACACGGAATGGGACTCGCGCAAAATTTGAGCAGTTCCCGGAGTTTGCTAGATGGCATGTCGGTGCCGCGAAGTTGACGCTCCATTCGCGCAACCCATACAATCCGATTAGTGCGCCTGCACTGCCGCGCATTCACGCTAGCCGCGCTGCTGCCCCCTCGTTCAATGGTAGGACAGCTGACTCTGGATCAGCATATCGGGGTTCGAATCCCTGGGGGGCAGCCAAATCTAATCAACAATTTACCATCGGATGTTTCCCCGGTGTGCCGTGAGTTCACCCGCCGAGCACCATCTCCCTCTCTGTTGCAAAAGGCACCGCATTGACGGTCGGCGCCATTTGTCGCTATCATTGGCGACATATGGTAAACGAGTTGAATGCCGTGGTTCACGAGCTTGGAGGAGAACGGACTTTGGGCCGGCTGTTGTCCAGTGATCGTGATATGCGGGAGGCCATTCGAGAAGGATTCCCCCCGGCAGTGGTTGAGGAGTTGATGCGAGCTTCCGGATTGACCCTCAAGGAGCTCGCCAACGCGCTCGATCTGTCGCCGCGGAGCCTGCAGCGGCGGCGTCGCAGTGGACGACTTGCGTTATACGAATCAGACCGGCTTTACCGTCTGGCTCGTATCGTGGCTATCGCAAATGAATATCTCGGCGACCAACAGCGCGCTATCCGCTGGCTCAAGCGTCCCAACCGCGCCTTGGGAGGAATGGCACCCGTTCAGACAATTGACACCGAGTTGGGAGCCCGGCAAGTCGAGAATATTCTAGGCCGGATCGCTTACGGCGGAATTAGTTGAACCGGCTGTACCGAGTCCTTCGAAAGGCTTACGCTCGCACGCCCTTTGATGGTGAGGGAGCGTACCGGTATGGCGGGCGCTGGTCGAGCGCTGGAATCCGTCTCAGCTACGCATCAGAACATCAGTCCCTGGCCATGCTTGAATACTATGTTCACCTCGACAAGGATGATCCACCCGCTGATCTCGTCTTAGCAGTTGCGGAAGTTCCCAACGCTGTGGGTCGAGAGAGTGTTGCGACTGGCGATCTGCCGAAGAGCTGGCGCGAGGCCGCAGCACCAGCGAGACTTGCCCGATTCGGCGATGAATTTGCGAAACGAGCAGACCATTGTTTACTGATGGTTCCCTCGGTTCTCGCACCCCACGAAAATAACTGCCTGGTTAACCCATCGCATCCCGACTTTGAAAGAATTGTGATAGTTAGCGTGGAGCCCCTCAACTACGACCCACGGATGTTTGAGGATGGTGCTCGCCATGGCGTTCGGCATCGACGCGAACGGCGTTCTTAAAGCTATTTAGCGGTGTCTTCGTCGACAAACTCTCGCAACTTCAGCCCATCGTGACCCATCTTGATTAGCGATGCCGCGGTTTCCATTGCCGTTTAGCGACAGGCAGAAATTGCTAGCGCCACTTTTCTGAATCGTCACCACAGTTGTATGAAAAACGGGTTTCACTTAAGATTCTCATCTCTTTGCCACTAGGGAAATCCCTAGTTGTACAGCCTAACCCCCAGCCGGTACCGTCAGGTTGGAGTAATGTGTGAATTGGTTTCGCCTTCTCCCAATGAGGCTCACGATGAAACGAATGGCCCAACTGGTCGTTCTTGTCGTTTGCTCGCTCATCTCAGTCGAATTGTTGATTGCTCAAACGCAACCGAATCAGAAGAAGGCGACTGCTCCCCCAGAGCCAAAAAGCGAAACTCTGGAGCTTGGCAAGTCCTATGCTGCGCTGCGCCCTGAGCAAAAGCGTCTGGTGGACGAGTTCGTTCGTCGTTATAACGCCGCTACCGGAAGCAAGCTTGTTCCTGAACAGGCCTACGATAACGCTCGACTGTCTGTCCGCACCACCTTCGACGCCGTGACCCATGCGTTGTTGAACGCCAAGATGACGGATGCGCAAGGCAAGAGTCTGGGTCGCGCGATTGACCTCGTGGATGCCGTTGACGAAGTGATGGGAGAGGAGTCCGGTGTAGGCGGCGACCGTCAGTTCCGCCTGTATGTGTACCTGAAGCCCAACACGGTCGGCATCCTGAGCCAGAGCCAGGAGTTCTTTCGCGACAAGGACAACAGCGTTTATCACAAGGGCTTCCCCATTTGCTACCGGCTGAAAAACGGACCACCCTCGATTCAGTTCTCTATTTCGCGTGACAATAAGTTGGCCGATATTGATGTTGACTATCGCTCTTCTGGCTTTCCTAAAGGGCTAGTCAATGGACACCTGACCGCTTCCAACTCCGACGTTCGTGCGGGAAACAACCTGGACCGCCATGACGGACGCTGGTCGGGCCTCAATGGCTGGTGGCGTAACGTCTTTGGACAGCTCGGAACAGGCGGGACGCCGCCCAAGGAGAATGCCGCAGAGCGCATCGGGCAGATTCCCTTGAATCCCGGAGTGAAAGGCGATCAGGGCGTCGATAAGAGTGCGCACGATTTTTTGCAAAACTGGGTAGTGAGCAAAGAACCGAATAAGTCGGTCGCCTACTTTTCCCGCCGCAGTTATCCGTGCCTGGAGGTCATGCCGCAGAACAGCAGGCAGTCCGTGTCTCAAGGCATGGTCCGGATTCGCGCAATGATGGCAATGCAGAAATTCAGCGACAGCATTGGCACGGTGAATTCCGTTGCCGAGGTGTTCGAGCCTGCTGACAAATGGGCGCAGGCATTGAAACCGGCAAAGAATGCGTACGCATCGGAATTCCGGCTGGTGAACTTGCCGGCGGACATGGCAGCGGATGAGGAATGCGTGGCCGCAGCGAACGTTGGTTCAAGCAAACCCTCTAAGGAGAAGTACTTTGCCACTGCGTTTCGCGGAAAAACGGGAGACAGCCGGAACAAGGTCATGTCCCTGCTTTGGGCTCAGGAGGGCGACTACTGGAAAATCATTGCCATCCGCATCGAAGATAGCAGCGATGCAGGCGTCGTTCCAACCAACGCTTCAGCTCAGACCGAGCCTTCGGTGGAAGAACCGCGGAGCATTGCCGGTGATCCCGCCGCCGTAAAAGAAATCACGCAGTTCTACCAGACTTGGATCGTGAAACGAAATGTTGCCCAGGCTTCCAACTTTGCGTCACCGCGCTCCTATCGAGTGTCTTCCGGCGCCATCCGAAGAGCAGAAGAAATTGACGCCCATCGCCAGAATCCAGTCGGGGCTGGAACAGCCGCTCACGAGAATTTCATCCAGCACGAATCTATCGGAGATGATGTCGAGTGTTCAGCCGGTCAACGATCTGCTGCGTCCAATTCAGCAGGAAAATTCCAATGCCTTCGCGATGATGGCGGTGCCGGACCAGAAGGCCAATAGCTTTCTGTGCCAACAGTCGTCATCTGCCCGAAGCTTCTCCGGAGTTGAATCCCGCTGATGCCAAATACGGAACATATTATTTGACCGCCAGTCGATTGAATTATGGGGACGAACAATCGCCCGCTCTTCTACTCTTGTGGGCCAAAGAGCAAGCGAATTGGAAGGTTGTTGCTTGGGCTGTAGAGCTTCCGTAACTGCCGTATGTCTCTGGTCTTCCCAATGGGTAACACCTTCGGGCACGCCACTTCCGAAAGGACTGTAATCGGGCCGTGCCCTTGCGGCCCTAAACTCGACAGAAGCATTGCCGTGGAACATGTTCTACTCACTTACGCGAGTTCGTGGTCCTCTACCGCTGAGGTCATAGCAAGACAATCGCGGAGATCAACCAGATTGGCAAACAGCAATTCTCGCAAGAACGGAAGGGTAGGAGCACGTCGATGCAATTTAAGAACATGCTTCAACGATCGCTGAAATGGGCTCGTTCCTGGCGTTTTCTGAAACGGCAGAATGGCCCCTCGATTCTGAGCGTCGAGGCGAACAGGACGACGAGCGACGAAAACGCAGGCCGCCCTCCTGTTGAAGAAGTGCATGTGGATATTCGTCGGCTCCAATGGGCAGTTGGACTAAGCGAGGAAACGTTAACGGCGATCACGAAAACGGCTGACTGGGTCGAGTTTCACACCGGGCAGGTGGTCATTGATGTTGACTCAGAAATTACTCACATGTACTTCCTCGTCACCGGCCGGGTACAGTCAACGCTCCACGATTCGCTGGGTAAGGTGGTTCAGACAGATACTTTCGTTCCGGGGCGTGCCATTGGATTCATTGCCCTCGGTTCAACGGAACGCGCTCTCTTGCACGTCGAAGCTATTGAGCCTTCAACCGCAATACGATTGACGCCAACGGACCTGCTGCAGCTGGCAGCAAAGCACCCAGACTTCCAACTTGCTCTATTTGGCTTGATAGTGAACGCGTTCAAGCGATACGTGATGGCTGACCGTTCCCTCCCCAAGCCCGCCGTCGTGGGTATTATTCATCACAGCGAGGCAAGCCGTTCACTCGCCGGTCGATTGGCGCGTCGACTTAGAGAATTGGACGAGCATCCGGCGGTTCTCGGTGACGACGAGCAATGGAAGCCCGGCGGAGATATCCCCTTCAAATTGTTTACTGGAGAAGGGCAGAGTCGACAAGACATTCTTAAAGACTGGCCGTTGAACAAGCGGCTTCTGATAGATGTCCGAGCCGACTATTCACCAGAGGCAATGGCGCGGCTGGTGAGTTACGTCGACCTGATGCTTTGGTGTGTTCGTCCACAAGATACGGGCGCAGCAGTACTTCTGCTTCAGACATTGCAGAAGAGCGTACCCCGATGGCGAGATAAGATCCGGATCGTATGGATGCTGGACAGCAGCTCACCAACCGCTCCGTATGTACCGGAGTTGCATGCGCTCACTCAACGAGACTTTAAACTTAGTTTTGACGCTCCCGGAGCAAACCAAAACAACTTACTGCAGCATGGATTCGAACGCATCATTCATCACTTGCGAGGCATCCAGATCGGTTTGGCGCTCGGGGGTGGCGCAGCACGAGGCATGGCTCATCTCGGGGTGCTCAAAGCGCTTGAGCAGCATGGCATCTACGTTGACATGTTGGCGGGCACGAGCGCTGGTGCGATGGTTGGTATTATTTACGCGGCTGGCTTAGATCCCGACTACATTGCTCGTAGTTTCAAGACCGAATTAAGGCCATCGTGGTTCTTTCGGCGGCTGCCCGGCGGCGGCTACTGGTATTTGCTCTACAAATACCGGTGGGGACTCTTCGACTCCATGCTGCGGAAATACTTAGGTCCAACCAGGATGGAGCAATTGATACTTCCCACGTTTACCGTTTCCGTCGATCTCGTCCAAGCAGAAGCGGTAGTGCGCGAAGCTAACGATGCGACAATCGGCGTCATGGAGAGTATCAATCTTCCTCCTCTGTCGCTTCCTATCATTGAGTCAGGCCAGGCGTTGGTGGACGGCGGGCTGCTCAACAATGTTCCCGCCAATGTGCTGGTAGCCAAGGGATGCAACTTTGTCATCGCATCGACTGTGACAGCACAGCTAGAGAAAGATTTTGAAGGAATTAGTTCCAGGTTTACCGGTCGGTTCTCGTCAACGATTCAAACGATCATGCGACAGACCATGGTCCAGGACTACAACATGAACTCCGTTGGAGTACAACCGGCAGACTTTGTGCTCGCGCCTGACGTGACGTCTTTTGATATGTCGGAATTCACTCGGGCCGATGAAATGGCGCGTGTCGGGGAAGCGACAACCGATGCATCCGTCGCAAAGCTGCGCAAGATGCTCAGCAGGCTTGATGGCAAACTTTTCGAAATAGGAGCCGAGCCGATGCAATTGAACAAAACACCCTGAAGATCGCTGGATCGTTGTCGCGGTGTGTAGAGCTTGCGTTACTCCCTGGTCTCGGACCCAACGTGCGAAGGAACATAAGAACGTGGACATTGCCATAATCAGCATGTACGTACCCTTAGTCTGCTGCGTATGCACGGACCGATAACCGCTCGGCACAACGAAGAGTGATAGGACGAAATACGACGGCGAGATTCCTTCTGCCAGGTTAGGTGCATCGGGCTTTCGATTTAGCCCTCACGCCGCGCTAGTATCTGGACTGGTAGCCATGCGTCAAGTTTAGTTCCTTCCATGGGCCGAGATTGAATTTCCAGTTTCCCTCCTAGAAGTCGCAAACGTTCCTCCATGCTGTGAATACCGATTCCGCGCTCGGCTGGCGGCTTGCTCGAATTAAAACCCCTGCCACGATCGGAAACTGACAAGTGGAGCCTCCCGTCCAGCTGTTCCAGGCGAACCTCGGCCCGGTTGGCGCCGCTGTGCCTCTTTACGTTCCGCAGAGCCTCCTGGGTGATGCGGAACATACACAGCGAGGCGTCTGCTGGGCCCTAGATTCTCCAAAGTGGAAGAATGCAAGCGGTGTGACAAGGAGTGCAGAGCACGATGCTGCCCGGGGGAAGGTTCTTCTCGTTCATCCCCCAGCGCTTGAGCGCCCGCCAGTCGAACATGTAGGCGTAGTTGCGAGGTGAGCAAGCAGTTCTGCATGAATCGCCATGCGGTGCCTTTACAATCCGCGCGACTGTGAGTCAGAATAGCCGAACGAGGACTCCCGTGAAGTTTCGAGGATGGCTACTGATGTTGTTGTTTGTGCACGTTCTGCTGCACCCACTGGTGCATGCAATCGGCACATCAGGAGCGGCAAGTGACCTCGCGTCTATAACCGCCAGCTCGACTCAATCAAACATCGATCTGGTTGCAGGCGATCAATGCGAACTTTGCCGCGTTGGACATAACACCATTGTCACTCCCCAACTGCCGCAAGCCGACCTGCTGAATCCGCGATGGATTCGGGTTGCGCTTCAGGCCGTTAACTATGGGTCGCTTCAAGCCGACCAGCGAATCCCGTCCCGGGCGCCTCCTAGCCTCTAATCCAAACTCCCAACTCTGAAAACTGATGATGGCGCGTGCTCGCACGCGTGCCATGCCATGCAGTTGCCACTGCTCACGTCGTGCTGCCCGCGTTCGGTTGCGCGTGCGGGCGTGATGCTGCCACCGAGATTGGAGAAGAGATGATTTCGAAAAAGGAAAAAATCGAGAGGAATTTCCGCTATAAATTCGTCCGTGCGGTTGTCATGGCGATATTCTGTTTGACGCTCTGCGTCATTCACGGAAGCGCGCAGACCACCGGAAGCACATCGCTCAGCGGTGTTGTTGCCGATCCTTCCGGCGCAGTTGTGCCTGGTGCAACCGTGGAGATTCGTAATCCGGTTAGCCAGCTCACCAGGTCAACCGCCACCGACAGCGCGGGGCGTTTCAGTTTTCCGAACGTTCCGTTCAATCCTTACCACCTCAGTGTCACGATCACTGGGTTCGCTGCATATTCGCAGGACGTCGATGTGCATTCCGCCGTGCCGCAAAATCTCAAGATCACTTTGCAGATAGCTGGCTCTGCCGAAAACGTAACGGTGCAAGGCGAGGCGGGGGACCTGCTAGAAAACGATCCGACGTTTCATACCGACGTGGACCGCACTCTGTTCGACAAACTTCCTCTGGAAAGCTCTTCCTCGCAGCTCAGTTCGCTGGTCACGCTGGCCACGCCAGGCGTGGCGGCGGACTCCAATGGACTCTTTCACGGCATGGGGGACCATGCGTCTAACTCGTTCTCTTTGGATGGCCAACCGATCACCGATCAACAGAGCAAAGTATTTTCCAACCAGGTTCCACTCGACGCCGTGCAATCGATGACCGTCATCGGGGGAGCGCCCCCTGCTGAGTTCGGCGACAAGACCAGCTTGGTGATCGACGTGACTACACGTTCAGGACTTGGATCGACCACGCCACACGGCGACGTCACCGCCAGCTACGGTACCTTTGGCAGCTCGAACTTGGACATGAATTTCTCCTACGGCGGCAAGCGGTGGGGGAATTTCATCGCCGCCAACGGTCTCGACACGGGCCGCTTCCTCGACCCGCCGGAGTTTGTCGTTTTCCACGCGCATGGGAACGAAGAGAACGTGTTCGACCGCTTCGACTACCAGGTTTCGCAGGCGGATGTGCTCCACTTCAACCTTGGCTTCACGCGTTCCTGGTTCCAGAATCCGAACTCGTATGACAACCTGAACATCGGCGTCGTCGGTCCAAATGGGCTTCCCGTTGGTCCAACCGATCAGCGATCCAAAATCCTCACCTTCAACATCGCGCCTACTTGGACCCACACACTGAGCCCAGACGCCGTACTGAATGTTACAGGCTACGTGCGGCGTGACGCATTCAACTACTACCCCAGCAATGACCCTTTCGCGGACCTCGGCCCGCCGAATCTCCAGAGAGAAACCGTTGGCCAGCAGCGTACGCTTCTCAACTCCGGCATGCTCGCGAACGTTACCTATACCAAGGGCATTCACAACGTGAAGGCAGGGGTTACCTATGAACAGACCTTCCTGAATGAGAATGACCAGTTCGGAATTGTCGATCCCGTGCTCAATGCACCCTGCTTAAATGGAAGCGCCATCCCGGTCAATGGTTTTACCAATCCATCGCAGTGCGCCGGAGCCGGATTCCAGCCCAACATCGCGTCTAATCCGAACGCGCCCAACTCCGCCCTGTATCCGTTGTTCAACCCTGTCTTGCTGCCCTACGACCTGACGCGCGGAGGAACTCTATTCCCGTTTGTTGGCCACACCGATGTGAAAGAGCTCGCAATGTACGTGCAGGACAACATCAATCTGCACAACTGGAGCTTCAACCTCGGTCTTCGCGGGGACTTTTACAACGGTCTTACCACTGCCAGCCAGGCGGAGCCGCGCGTGGGAATTGCTTACAACGTCCAGAAGACGAATACGATTCTTCGCGCTTCTTACGCGCGCACCCTGGAGACACCCTTCAATGAGAACCTCGTGCTCTCCAGCATCGGATGCAGTTCACCCGTCCTGAATCCCTTGCTAGGCTGCACATCAAGCGCCTTGACGCCATTGACTCCCGGCTTTCGCAATGAGTTCCATGCTGGGTTTCAGCAGGCATTCGGGCGATTCCTTGTGCTCGATGGCGAATACATTTGGAAATACACCCACACGGGATACGACTTCAGCGTATTCGGCAACACGCCCATCTTCTTCCCGATCGGCTGGCATAACTCGAAGATTCCTGGTTGGGCGTTGCGTGCCAGTGTACCTGTCTATCATGGCTTCAGCGCGCTGGTGGTGATGTCCAGCGTCGCCGCCCGGTTCTTCACTCCGCAGATCTCGGGAGCCGGGGCCACTCCCTTGGCACCGACGGGAGTTTTCCGCATTGACCACGACGAAGCCTATAACATGACCGCACACTTCCAATACCAGACACCGTGGAAGCGCGGGCCGTGGATCGGGTTCAACTGGCGCTACGACAGCGGACTGGTCGCCGGAGCAGTGCCCTGTTACGGAATCGGCCCAGAAAACGATTGCCCGCAGTCCACCACACTCAACGGGCAACCCGCCATCACCATGACCGATCCGGCCGGGATTCCGCTGACCGCCGACCAGGAGTTTCAGGCAGGATTCACCTGCAACGGCGTGCGTGCGACTCCGAGCACGCCTCTGCCATTTACGTGTCTGGCATCGCAGTTCGGATCTACGCTAACCCAGGTACCCTCACCTGGAACCGAAAACGACGACCACAATCCTCCGCGCATTGCGTCACGCAACCTGTTTGACCTGGCGATCGGCGACGATAACCTCTTCAAAGGCGATCGGTACAAGTGGAGCTTGCAGCTTACGGCGATTAATCTGACGAACAAGTACGCGCTGTACAACTTTCTGTCCACGTTCAGCGGCACGCACTACGTAACGCCGCGCGCGTTGACGGCGGAGATCGGCTTCCACTTCTAGACGATTTTCCCGTGCTGCGGGTTCGGGCCGAGTCGCTTGCACAGATCTCCGTCCGAACTCGCAACCTAAACGCGATCGCTCGATGTAAGCGGTGCCGATGGCCAGGTTTTATCTATTTGGAAGAGTGCAGGACTACTCGTATGCCTTGCCCGATCCGAATGCGGTCATGACACGACGCCATCATCTTCGAATCTGGAAGACCCCATACTCGATGCACGGAGTGTCCGTCTGGGCGGCTGCCGCTACGCACGACGTTGCACTTGTAATCGCCAAGCGAGGGCGTTTGATCAACCACAGGATCGACCCCGCGGTCGATACAGAGCGCGATTTTGTGGGCGCTAGCCTGGCAGACACCGCGTCGCTCAGTCGCCAGGAATATTTGCATTCCCCTAAGCCAGTATTTCAGGCGCAGACGGCATCCGGCGAGACCTATTACTCCGACAGCAGAATTCTTCTTCTCGATTTCCATCCGGCAACGGTGCCCACGTTGGACACGGCCAGCCGGCCATCTTCGGTTGCTCAAGCGACCTCGCCGCAGAAAGCAGCTTCGGCAGATCTATCCCAGAGCGATCTGACATCGCCTTTTTGACTCTTGGATCCGAGACAGATGAGTGGGTGACTCCAATGGCTAGACAAAGACCCTCTCGGTTGCTTCTTGTCCCATTATGCCGCTTACCCTTTTGGTGTTTTCCACGCGCTTAGCATGGACGCAAGAAATGCCTTCTGCTGCCGTCTTCTTCTTGCTTTCGATCTAGCCCTCACGCCGCGCTAGCATCTGGAGTGGTAGCCATGCGTCAATTCTAGTTCCTGCCATGGGGCCGCGATTGAATTTCCAATTTCCCTCCTAGAAGTCGCAAGCGTTCCTCCATGCTGTGAATACCGATTCCGCGCTCTGCTGGCGGCTTGTTCGAATTAAAACCCCTTCCACGATCGGAAACTGACAAGTGGAGCCTCCCGTCTAGCTGTTCCAGGCGAACCTCGGCCCGGTTGGCACCGCTGTGCCTCTTTATGTTCCGCAGAGCCTCCTGGGTGATGCGGAATATACACAGCGCGGCGTCTGCGGGGACGCCGCGGGGAACATTCTCATGCACAAAATCGACCTGTACTCCCTGTTGTTCCGCGAACTCCTCGCAGAACGTTTCCAGGCCAACGAGCAGCCCTAGACTCTCCAAAGTAGAAGAATGCAAGCGGTGTGATAAGGCGTGCAGATCTGCACCGAGCTCGCTGACGCGATCAAAGAGCTCATGGACTTTCTGGCTTGTTTCGCCTGAAGAGTCCCCGGCGTTTTCAACCAACTGTTCCAGGTCAATCGCCAGCATAGCTACCCGTTGGTTGTAGTCGTCATGAATCTCACGTGCGATTCGCTTGCGCTCTTCGTCTTGTGCTTCGATCAAACGACCGCTCAAACTGACAAGGGCCTCCTCTGCCTGCTTGCGCTCCGTGACGTCAGCGATCACGGAAAGAGTGCACGGCTTGCCATTGACCTCAATCAATTCTGCTGAACCGAGAGTTGTCCGAATCTGACCATCTTTTCTGCGAATCCTGACCTCCAACTCTCGCACGCTGCCCTCAGCGAGAAGCTGTTGAATGAACAGCGATCTTTGATGGGGATCTACCCAAAGGTTGATATCTGACGGGCTCCGGCCGATGACTTCGTCGCGGCACCAACCAGTTTGCTGTTCGAAAGTCTCATTGACGTCAATGTAGCAACCATCCTTCGTACTGGCTATGCTGATGGCAAGAGGACTCTGTCGAAAGGATTTGGAGAATTTTTCCTCTGATCTTATAAGCTCTGCCTCGGTTTTTCTTCGCCGGGCTCGTTGCCAGAGGAGTCCAAGAATGGCCGCCGACTGCACCAATATAAGAAAAATGG
The DNA here is from genome assembly GCA_963709045.1 of uncultured Acidobacteriaceae bacterium. GTDB lineage: Bacteria > Acidobacteriota > Terriglobia > Terriglobales > Acidobacteriaceae > Bog-257. The sequence continues at coordinate 95,405 of CAVPUX010000003.1, forward strand.
CGGCGAAGACGTACTGCTTATATAACTCCCAGAAGCTCGGCTGCCGATGGAGCAGGATGCTGCCCGGGGGAAGGTTCTTTTCGTTTATCCCCCAGCGCTTAAGCGCCCGCCAGTCGAACATGTAGGCGTGGTTGCTGGTGACGACGGGGATATCCTGGGGCTTCTCGCCGTTGAGAACCCGCGCAGCCATCTCTGCCGCGACGCGACCGTCGTCGGCCCAGTTCACCAGATCGCCACCCACTGTTCCTGCCCTAAGATCCACATCGTCCATTACAAAGACAGGAGCATTGGCTGCACTGGCCACCATCGGTATCGATTGAGCGGAATCGATAAAGTGGTCTCCCGCTGCATCTTGCGAGATTGCAGTGTGATAAACAATCGTATCGCTGGGTAGATGCTTGAGCCTCTCAAGCAGCGCGGGCATGGTCAAGTCAAAAAGGTACGTGAATTCAAGTTTCGATTCGTAGTTGTGGAAACTCTGCTTCGTGATGGCTTCGAATCCTTCGTCAAACTTACCCACTCCACCGACGACTACCACGTGCTTGGTGCTGGGCAGCAAGTGCAACGCCGCATTCAGGGTTCCCTCGGGGTGTAACTGGGCCAAAACACCAGTAAAGGGCACGCCGTGCCTTAGCTGGTCCGGAATTCCGCCCCAAATTGCGCAGAAGATAATTGGGGTACCCTGGAACTTGTCGTACAGCTTGGCGATGAACTTCAGGGACACTGGCCCGGCGGCAATGATCACGTCGGGCTTGCGGGCTGAGTATTTTTGAATAATCTCTTCTCGAAACCTGTCTTGGGAAACTTGGTCTGGGAACAGGGTGAGATCCAGGCTCTCCTGATAGAGTTCGATCCGGTACGGAGATTTTTGTAGACCAGCGAGGACTGCCTGATCGACTTCAGCGAAGCCGGGTGACGAGATAATGCCAAGGTCGTTAATAATGAGCACGCGCCGGACTTCCCTCATTGGCGACGCTGCGGTTGACCGCGACACCAGCAAGGCCACAGCAATAACAGAAAGGATGAGCGTGCGCCCCGCCGCTCTCACAGATTTCGAGAAGTGGGATTGACCGGGATTGCACCGCCCGACGCCCCGAGACCGGCCGGCGATCTGCTCCTCCAGATACGGCGGCACCACCAACCTCCAGCCTTTGTTTGTTGATCGCGACCAATATGAGATCAACCACGACTGAGCCCGACCAGAGCGCACCGCAGCACCCAAATCGGCCACGGATAAACCAGTATAGCGCTTACCTTTTCGGTGCAGTTGAGCCTGCTGAAAACAACTTGGCATGAGCTTACCTGTTCCACAGGAACCACCTTTGGCGGAGCTGCTTATGTACTCTCACACTTGAACTATTGGCATCGCTGTTGTCCGAAAATGCGCGCTGCCAGACACCCTCTACAAGAGTACTGGTTGGAGCGGTTATTGACCCAGCTGCAGGGCCGATGCGCTGGAAGGAGGGAGCGAGCATCAGGAGCGGCAAATGACCTCGCGTGTATAACCGCCAGCTCGACTCACTCAACAGCGATCTAGTTGCAGGCGATCAATGCGAACTTTGCCGCGTTGCACAATTCAGCTTGACATGTTTTATAGTGTTATAGTTAACTATAACAGTGTTTGGTAAAAGAGTTCAGTTGAGCTGATCCGCGCCAGCGAATGATCCTGGCCACGCGGAAAGAAAAAATGAACTTCTGAGGAGAAAGAAACATGAAATCGCATCGCTATTTGCTTTCTGTTGTCCTGTTGTCGCTCTCCACTTTGGCATTCGCGCAACACGACATGCAAAAGCCTGTCGTGCAGTCGGACGCGCAAAAGTCTTTCGACCAGATGAAGACTCTGGCGGGTTCGTGGGAAGGCAAGGTGACGACCGTCCCACAGGAACCCGATATAGACGGCAAGCCCATGCAGGTCTCGCTGCGCGTGACTTCCATGGGTCACACGCTCCTGCATGAGGCGACGGGAGCTGGAAGACCCGATGATCCGATCACCACGTTCGTCGTGGACGGAGATCGCTTGCTGCTCATGCATTACTGTGACGCCGACAATCGGCCTCGTATGGTAGGCAAGATGTCGCCGGACGGGAAGACGGTGGAATTCGAATTTCTCGACATCACAGGTAATCTGCGGTATGGACACATGCAGCATGCAGTGTTCACTTTCGTTGATGCCAACCATCACGTCGAGGACTGGACTTTTGTGGTCGAAGGAAAACAGGGACCAATGCCGATCCACGCGCACTTCGACCTGCAACGGACAAACTGACGCGCGCTGCATCTCTGGCAAGGTCTGGTAAGAATCTCTGGAAAACCTGATGGACCATGAGTGGAACGACAGTCAGCCGATTTACCGCCAGCTTCGCGACCGCGTGGTCGCGATGATACTCGACGGCATTCTCAAGGAAGGCGATCCGCTGCCCTCCGTGCGCAATGTCGCGGCCGAATATCGGGTCAATCCGCTCACGGTCCTGAAAGGCTATCAGCAACTGGTGGACGAGGGACTGGTGGAGACCCGGCGAGGCCGCGGCATGTTCATCAATGTAGGCGCGCGCAGTTTGTTGCTGCAAGGCGAGCGGCAGAAATTTCTGGGCGAGGAATGGCCCCGAGTGTACGCAACCATTCAGCGGCTCGGCCTGAAAGCGGACGAACTGCTGGAGGCTGGCGCAAACCACCGCCCGACGGATGAGGCAGAAGAGGAGCCGAAGACATGACAGTCATCGAAGCACATGGGCTACGCAAAGCCTTCGGTGCGACCATCGCGCTGGATGGTGTCGACTTGCGGGTCGAGGAGGGCCGCATTCTCGGACTCATCGGTCCTAATGGCGCGGGCAAGACGACGGCCCTCAACGCGATTCTCGGGCTCACTCCATACCAGGGGCAACTGAACGTGCTCGCACGCGACCCGTGGAGCGAGCGCGATCAACTCATGCGCGATGTCTGTTTCATTGCCGATGTCGCGGTACTGCCGCGCTGGGCGCGGGTTTCGCAACTACTTGACTACGTTGATGGCGTGCATCCGCGATTTGATCGCGCCAAGGCGGAGGCTTTTCTTGCCAAGACGACGATCCGGCGCGGTAGCAGGGTCAGGGAATTATCGAAGGGGATGGTGACCCAACTGCACCTCGCGCTGGTGATGGCCATCGACGCCAGATTACTGGTGCTGGACGAGCCCACGCTGGGCCTCGACATCCTGTATCGCAAGCAGTTCTACGATTCTCTGCTGAACGACTACTTCGATCGCAACCGCACCATCGTGTTAGCGACCCATCAAGTGGAAGAGATCGAGCACGTGCTCACCGATGTCATGTTCATTGATCGCGGACGCATCGTATTCAATCGCAGCATGGAAGAGGTGGAGTCGCGCTATGTGGAACTGATGGTGCGCCCCGAGCAGACCGCTGCAGCGCGAGAGCTTAAGCCGATGTACGAGCGCCAGGCGATCGGAGGCAGCGTTCTGCTGTTCGATGGGGTGGATCGCCAGCGATTGGCAGCGCTTGGCGAGGTGCGCACGCCCAGCATTGCCGACCTGTTCGTGGCCGTGGTGGGTAATCAGGCCGGTCAGGCCCAAGGAGCGGCTAGATGAATACGCAATCGAATGCCATGCCTGAGTCTTCCTTCGAATCGCGGGTAATCGCGCCCCCGGTCAACTCGGCCACTCGGCCCATGTACTGGTCGGTGCGACGCGAATTGTTTGAGTACCGTTCGATTTACGTCGCGCCGCTGGCCGTCGCCGCCCTGTTTCTGTTCGGCTACTTGATCAGCGTGATTCGTCTGCCGCACAAATTGCGGGCGGCGGCTCTCGACCCGATGCTGCAGCACAAGTTGATCGCGCACCCCTACGACGTCGCTGCGCTGTTGATCATGGGGGTAACTTTTATCGTCGCGGTGTTCTACTCTCTCGACGCGCTGCACGGCGAACGCCGCGATCGCAGCATCCTGTTCTGGAAGTCGCTGCCGGTCTCCGACCTCACCACCGTGCTCTCGAAAGCGAGCATCCCGCTGGTAGTCATTCCGCTCCTCTCCTTCGCCATCACCGTGGTCACGCAGTTCATCATGCTGTTGCTGAGTTCCGCAGTACTGCTGGGGAGCGGAGTTGGCGTCGCGACGCTATGGACGCAGGTGTCGTTGCCCCAGATGTCGCTGATGCTGCTCTACCACCTGGTGATGGTTCATGCACTGTGGTATGCGCCAATCTACGCGTGGCTGCTGCTGGTCTCAGGCTGGGCGCGGCGCGCGCCATTTCTATGGGCCACCTTACCGCTGCTCGCGATCGGCGTCGTAGAAAAGATTGCCTTCAATACTACGCATTTCGCCGCCATGCTTGCGAACCGCATCAGTGGCGACGCTGCAGCCGTCGCGATACCGGGTAGGCTTCCGATGGATCCGATGACACACCTCACTCCTGGACATTTCCTAAGCAGCCCGGGTCTATGGATCGGCCTGGCGATCGCCGCGGCCTTCCTCGCCGCCGCCGTCCGGTTGCGCCGCTATCAAGGACCCATCTGATTCGCATGCACACGATGAAACACTACGGTTCGGCGGTTGCCGTGTGTGGGCGCGCCGAACGCCTGCTCCTTTTCCGACGTCTCGCTCCTGCTATTCTTTACCCATGTCGAGCACTGCCAGCGATGGTTCGCCGTTCCGCGATGGCTTTGCCGCAGTGTGGCACGACCCGGTTCTATTGGTCGCCGAGCTTACGTGGCGGTGGTGCTTCGGATTTTCGGCGTGGGCGCTCTTCGTCATCTCTGGTGCCTGGTTTCTCGACAGCCTCAGAGTTTCACCGGTTGACGAACTTCTGCTTGGTACCTTGCAGCCGCAGTTGCTTTCCGGAGCTATTCATCACATCTTCCATGGCAGTCTCACGCGGTTCGTGCTGGAACAATCTGTTCTTCTCCTCGGATTGACGTTTCTCTGGTGCTTTGCCGCCGCCCTTGGCCGCGCCGCTACGCTTCGCCGCCTGGTTGCAATGTTCGGCGCCGACGACGAGCTGATCTCGATGACTTGGCAGTTTGCTTCGATCTTCGTGCTGAATCTTATGCGCGCGGCATGGTCATTGATCGCGATATCGGTTGCGATTGCGTGCTTGCTTATCGGCGGCATTATGGCGGCACAAGATCGCGCCGGGTGGGCAGCTCTGTTTCTGGTCTTCGGAATCGGTTTGCCATGCTGGTTCGGGCGCCGCATTGAATTGGTTCTTCGGACTGGCACCGCTGTTCTGCATTCGCAACGGCGCTCCGGCGATGGATGCTCTCGCGCAGTCGGTGGATTTCGTAACGCGAAGAGGTGGACGGCTATCGCTGCTGGGAGTGGGCTTTTTTCTGCTGCGCTTGGTTTGGTTCGCAACCATGATGTTGGCGATACTTTCGCCCCTGAGCATGGTGCAACTTGTCCCAATTGGCTGGGTAATGATCATCATGACAGCAATCGCGCTGATCTATTTTGCGGGAGCTGACCTACTGTACCTCGCCCGCCTGGGAGCTTATGCCTCACTGGCCGAAGATGATGCGCGCCCCGTGCCGGTGGCGGAGGCCAGCAGTCCTCCCGATCCGGAGATCGCAGCGGAGCCCGTTCCTCCCTCGGAAATTGTCCCAACAGTTGACGTCTCCTAGACCGTTCCGCATCACCTGTGCTGGTGACTGCTGTCACTGCTCCCGCGGCAATACTGCGCGAACGTCATAGTAGGAGAGTTTGCATGGTGCCCTCAGCCTCGCTGAGCGATAGCTTGCGGGCGGCACGTCTAGGTGTGCGTCACGCCCCGCGCCTTTCAGTGGCCATGCCAGCTCTGATGTTCTTCCTTACTTTCTCCACGAACTCGTATAGCCTCAGTGCGAATCCCGCAGCACCAACCGGAGGATTTTGGAGCGGAATCGCGGTTGGATTTGTACTATTCATCCTGGCGGTTGTTTTCTCCCGCACGCGGATCAAATCGGCCGAGCGCGAAGCCCTGAGGTCGAAGGAACTCGCCGAGCATCGCGAATACGAGCGTAATGTTGCGCAACAGGAATTGCTGCGCCGCCTGGAGGAAGAACGCGAGCTGGCCAAAGAGAAGTTGCAGTTCGAGTCGCAACTCACCGAGTACGAAAAGTACGCTTCTCTGGCGCAACTCGCCCTGGGTGCGGCGCATGAGATCAATAACCCGTTGTTGGGAATTCTGTCGCACCTGGAGTTGGAGTGGAAGGACGCCAGTGGCGAACAGCGGGACGAGATTGAGCAGTGCATCGAGGGCGCCAAGCGAATTTCGTTGGCCGTGCGTGGATTGCTGGATTACGCTCGGCCCGGGCCGCTGATGCTTAGTAAGGTCAACCTTAACCGTCTGGCCGCCGAGACCCTGAAGTTCCTTGAGCACCAGCCCATGTTCCGGCAGATCGAATTGCAGAACTGCATTCCTCTCGATCTGCCGGTCATTAGCGCCGATGCCAATCAGCTTTCGCAAATTCTGATGAACCTGCTACTGAATGCCGCGCAGGCAACGCCCGCGGGCGGGGCGATCACGATCCTCGCAGACAAAGTTAAGTTCGCGGACATGATCGAGCTGCGTGTGCGCGACACGGGAAGCGGAATTCCCGCAGACATTCTGCCTCATATCTTCGAGCCGTTCTTTACTACCAAACGGGGTAAAGGCACCGGGCTGGGACTGAGCATCAGCCAAAGCTACGTGCGCAGTCATGGTGGAGATATCCAAGTGGAGAGCATTCCGGACTTGGGCACCACGGTTCGTGTGACCCTACCCGTTCATCAGGTGGGCAACGCCATGCGGCAGGAGGAGGTTATCGTCTAGTTATGTCGTATTCCATCCTGATTGTCGACGACGAAGCGCTTACCGTGCGCACTATTGGGCGCGCCCTGGAGGGCGAGGGCTTCGAAGTTTTTCTGGCCATGAGCGGTGAAGAAGCGCTGACCACACTCGCCGAGGAAAAGCCCGACTTGGCCCTGCTCGACGTCGTACTGCCCGGCATCAATGGTATCGAAGTGTTGCGTCAGTCCAAGAAGCTTTCCCCGTCCACCATCATCGTGATGATGAGCGCCTACCATGTGGTGGATCGCGTTGTGGAAGCCATGAAGCTCGGTGCCTATGACTATCTGATCAAGCCATTTCATATCGCCGACATGGTCAACACCATCCACCGCGCGACCGAAATGCTGGCGCTCCGTGTACGCGTTCACGACACGGTGCAAAGCGCCAAGGGCCGTTACGATTTTGGCCGCGTGGTAACGGAGAGTCCGCTGATGCGCGATGTACTGGAGATGGCGCGCCGGGCAGCGGAGAGCGACCATACCACCGTCCTCATCCAAGGCGAGAGCGGAACCGGCAAGGAAGTACTGGCCAAGGCGATTCACTACAACAGTTCGCGCGCCCAGGCGCCGCTGATCAGCCTGAATTGTGCCGCCCTCCCAGATACCTTGCTGGAGAGTGAACTCTTCGGTTACGAGCAGGGTGCCTTCACCGACGCCCGGCGCCGCAAAGAAGGCCTCATCGAGAAAGCCTCGGGCGGTACGCTCTTTCTCGATGAGATCGGCAACACTTCATTCAGTTTGCAGGCAAAGTTGTTGCGGGTCTTGGAAGAGGGAACATTCATGCGGCTTGGCGGCACTAAGCCGGTGCAGGTAGATGTTCGGATCATTACCGCAACCAACAAAGTATTGAAGGAAATGGTCAACAAAGGTGAGTTTCGCGAGGATCTGTACTACCGTTTGAACGTGCTGCCGTTATTTATTCCGCCGCTGCGCGAACGCCGCGAAGACATTCTGCCGCTGGCGCTCGACATCATGCAGCACTTCAACGACGAGCTGAAGAAAAACTTCGCGGGCTATACGCCGGCGGCCGCGGAGTTACTCCAGAGGTATCCCTGGCCAGGAAACATCCGTGAGTTGCGTAACGTTATCGAGCGCACCATGATCCTTTGCCAGAGCAACGAGATCGACGAAGAAAACTTGCCGGAAGAAGTTCGCGATTACCACGAGGAGCCGGCCCATGAGGAGATGTCGTCGTTCGAAGTCTCCCCCACAGGCGATCAGTTTGTCAGCTTGCGCGAACTCGAGGACCGTTACATCCACGAAGTCCTCAACGCCACCGGTCAGAACAAGACCCACGCCGCCCGCATCCTCGGCATCCATCCTACCTCGCTGTTGCGGCGCCTGAAGAAAACACTAGAGCTGGTTTAGCAGCGTTTGCAGTACTGCAAAATGCGACGGTTACCTGCATAACGCAGTGGTCAAATCTTCCACAATTGGCACGAAACTCCTAACCCCTTTGCCGACACAGCCTCTTTCGGGAATGGATTTGCCCCCCGCGTGCACCAGCAAGGGTGGAGCACGATGCCATGGCGAGCTGCCATTCTTCGTCGAAACTGACAGGACGGCCGAAAGGTTCGTGCTCCGCTCCCAAAACGATGATCCAGTATCACATCGGACGGAGCAGGTAAGGAGGCTTTATGTCGATCCTATTTGTCCTGCTTACATTTCTACTGATTCTTACCGTCATGTATTTCCGCCGCCCGCAAGAGGCGGCGGCGACTTTGCAAGTGGCGCCGGCAAAGACCCTGAACGCGTCGGCCATGTTGAAGCACAGTGGATTCGACGTTCCCGAAGGCTATGCCTTTCATCCTGGCCACACCTGGGTTTCGGACGAAGGCCGGCAAAACGCCCGCGTTGGCATCGATGCCTTCGCCGGCAATCTGTTTGGCAAGATTGACTCCATCGAGACCGCCGACCTGAACCGCTGGGTGCGACAAGGGCAGAAGTTATGCACGGTGACGCGTGAAGGGCAGAGTATCGACATGCTTTCGCCCGTCGAAGGGGTGCTGATTTCGGTCAATCACGAAGTCCTCAAGAATCCCAGTCTCATCGTGGACGACCCCTACAAGAATGGCTGGCTATGCGTAGTCAAGGCCCCCGAACTCTCCGTCAACTTGAAGAACCTGTTGCAGGGACCGATTGTTCCGGCGTGGATGCAGAACAGCCTGGCGCGCATGGGCGCAATGCTGCAACAGCTCAATCCCGCGCTGGCGCAAGACGGCGGGCTGCCCATCAAGGGCTTGCTATTCCAGGTGGATGCCAGTACCCAGGCGCAGTTGACCAAGGAATTTTTTCTGACGTAGCGCTGGTCGAAAAAAGACAACGGAGAATCTCATGCCAAGACAAAAAGCAATGTTGATCGATATCAAGCGCTGCATCGGATGCCTGAGCTGCGAGACCGCCTGCAAACAGCTCCACGGATTCGGCACGGACCCCGAGCCAACCCTTTCCGACACCGCCTTCACTGTGATCGAGACCCGCGGCGACAAGTTCGTACGCAAAGTCTGTATGCACTGTGACGATCCGGCCTGCGCATCGGCTTGCCCCGTCGCCGCCATCAGCAAAACGCCGCTGGGTCCCGTGGTGTACAACGCCGACAAATGCATCGGCTGCCGTTATTGCATGTTGGCTTGCCCCTATCAGGTGCCGCGTTATCAGTGGACCAAGCTGGCACCCTTCGTCAAGAAGTGCGATATGTGCTCGGACCGCATCAAGGCCGGCAAATCCACAGCTTGTGCCGAAGCCTGCCCAACCCAGGCGACCATCTTTGGCGATCGCGATAGCTTGATTGCCGAAGCCTGGAGCCGCATTCGCAGCGACTCCTCATACGTGCCGAGAATCTACGGCCTCGAAGAACTTGGCGGAGGCAGCGTCTTATTTGTCTCCGATGTTCCCTTCGAAAAGCTCGGATTCAAGCCGGCTCCAAGCGGCAACCAGCCCATGCCCACTCTTACCGCCAGCGCTTTGGGCGATTCGCCCAAGGTGGTAATCATGGGCGGCACCATTCTCTCGGCCTTGTATTGGGTTACGCAACGGCGGCGCGAAGTTGCGCTCGCTGAAGCCGAGGAGAAAGCCACCATCAACCGGATCAAAGGGGAAAGGAACTAGCCATGATTGCGCGAATCAAATCGGAAATAACTTTATGGCGCGTCATTGTTGCAATCATATTTACTACCGGTCTTTATGCGACATACGTTCGGTTCTTCGAGGGATTCAGGGCCAGCACGAACCTGAGCGACCAGATGCCGTGGGGCTTGTGGGTCGGCTTGGGTACGCTCTGCGGTGTCGGACTCTCCGCCGCAGGCTTCGGCATCAGTGCCGCCGTCTATCTGCTCGGCATGGAGCGGTATCGCCCCATTCTGCGAGCCTCAATTCTGATTTCATTTCTCGGTTACGTTACCGTCATGGTCGGCTACCTTTACGAGATTGGGCTGCCGTGGCGCTTTTGGCACCCCATCGTGATGTGGAACCATCGCTCAGTCCTGTTCGATGTGTGCGTCTGCATCATCACCTATATGACGGTGCTGACCTTCGAGTTCGCTCCTGCCGTAATCGAGAAACTGCCGTGGAAGGGATTGCGCGAAACGATATTGCACTATCACCACAAGATTCTTATCGCGGTCGTTTTGGCGGGAGTGCTTTTGTCGTCGATGCACCAGTCCTATCTGGGCGGCTTGTTCCTGATCGCTCGCGGCAAGATCCATCCACTGTGGTATTCGCAGTACATGCACGCGTTGTTCTATCTGTCCGCGATTCCAGCCGGGCTGGCGCTGACCGTCATGGCCATCTATCTCTGCATGCGTTCGCTGAAGGTCCGTGTGGATTTCAGCATACTCAGCGATTGCGGCCGGATGATCCAACTCTTGCTCATCGTATATGCCTTCTTTAAGGCACTCGATCTGACGGCGAATCAGGCTTGGGGCTATGCCTTCCAACGCACCAGCGAGGCCGGATATTTCTGGCTGGAGATGGTGCTGCTCCTGGCGATTCCTATCTTCCTCTTGAGCTACAACAGCGTGCGCTCGAATCCCGAGCGACTCTATTGGACCTCTGCCATTGTGGTTGCAGGATTCATGGTGGATCGACTGAACGTCTCGATCAACTCTCTGCAGTCAGCCATGGGAACGCACTACGTCCCGAAGTGGACGGAATTGGCGTCGAGTGTCTTAGTCATCGCCGCGGGCGTCCTCGCATTTCGATACGCCGTGATCTACCTCGACATTCTTCCCAAGGTCACTACCAAACAACAATCGACCCGCTGGATCTCGAATGGAGGGCTGGCCGCGCAAGCGTGAGAGAGCAGGGGCTAGGGGACAGGGGATAGTGGTTAGTGTACGGATTCGAAAGGGCACGGCATCGGTCGTGCCCTAACCCATCTTGAGATGTGTCCTCTTGGAGCGTTCTCAAGAAAGACGATGCACTATTCGCCGCGGTAGTTTGCCAACGTAAGATCCAACGCAGTAGGCGTGGAATAGTCTAGCCCAGCACGAAGCCGTTAGGCGGAGTGCTGGGCAATGCTGAGTGTGCTCTAGTTCGCCTCTCCGTCATCGTCCGGCCCATGCCATCGCTCTCCGCAGGAGTGGCAGACCCATCTCTTGCGATGGAGGGCAATTGGCGCGAGAACATAGGCGCTTATCCAGGCGACGGGCTGATTCAAGTCCTCATAGGCGATATCAAGAGACTGGCATTTCGGACAGCGTGGCTGCTGATACGGTCCAATGCCCTCTACCTCAAACTCCCCGGGGATCGATTGTTCCAACAGATCCAGCGCGGCCTCAGCGTCTTCCTGCTTAACGCACAGCTTGATGCCACCCATCAGATTCGACCAAAACCAGTCCATGCGAACCATGTTGTCGTCGACCAGGAAGGATTCGATTTCGGCGGAGTCCAGCGCGCCTCTTGCGAGCAGGGCTTCGTGCAGATCTCTGTACTGGCGAATACTAACGACGTCAGCTAATTCAACTGAATCATGATCAGGAGGGGCCGTTATGTGTGCCGCGGCACCTTCTTCGGGGTGCCTGCGGGCAAGTTCATCCGTGAGAGATTGGCGCGCCACATCAGTCAGCTCCGTCGAATCCGCCGCTATGGCGTTCAACTCCCCATCCGACATCGCAGCATAGAGCTTGCTAAGTCGCTGCCGTTCTTCTTCGGGGTCTTGACGTGCCATAGCTACCGTCCCCGCGCCACAATCAGCGTCATATCGTCGGCTTGCTCGTCGGGACTGAATCGCTGTACCTCGTCAAGGATGCCATTCATAATTTCGTCGGCTGACTGCTGCTGATACTTCCTGGCTACCGCGATCAGGCGATCTTCGCCGAACTCCTCGCTATCGCTTTCGTCTCTCTCGCCCGCTTCAGAAACACCATCGGTATAAATGACCAACACATCGCCGGGCGCCAGTTGGTTCTCGGCCACGCTGCAATCCCATTCTTCGAATAATCCCAACACGGTTGCGTTGGCATTCAGTCGCTCCAGTTCGCCGGTCGCCCGCAAAAGCATTGGCGGATTGTGTCCGCAGTTGACATAACGCAAGCGCCGCGTCTCGTCGTCATAAACTGCAAAGAATGTGGTCGCATAATTATTGCTTTCCGTGTTCTTGAAGAACAGGTAGTTGACCGAGCGCAGCAAACGGGGAATATCTTCCAACGCCAGAGCATATTGACCGCGCAAGTTGGCCTGCAGGTTGGCCATCAGCAGCGCAGCCGACATTCCTTTGCCCGAGATGTCGGCCAGCACTAGACCGAGGCGGCCCGAGCCTAGATCGAGAAAGTCGTAGTAGTCACCGCCCACGGCGCGCGTCTGTATGCATTTGCCGGCGCAGTCCAGCGTCGCTAGCGACGGTGCCTGCTGGGGAAGCAGCCGGCTTTGGACTTGGCGCGCATACTGCATCTCCTGCTCGCTGCGACGCTCCAGTTCCATGGTCGCAGCCATCTTCTCCGCCATGGTAATGCTGCGCATGGCGATACCGGCCTGGCTGGCCACCGAAGCCAGCAAACGTTTGTCGCTGGTGGAATACGATTCTTCCGAAAGCCGTGGACCAAGCACGGCTACACCCTGCAACTGGCCTTCGCTGGACCCGCGGATTGGCACCAGGCACTCGGGCTGCAGCGGCTGGAGCTGCGTTCCATGCATGGCTTCTGGGAGCAACTCCAACGGCTCGCTGCGATCTACCAGTTCGTCAAGCCCGGTCCCGTTAGCTGCCAGGGTCGTCGCCTCCGCTGAAGGATTTCCAGCGTATGCCTGCAATTGTCCGTTGGCGGCTTCGAGGTACACATACATCGAGCTAGGATGCAGCGCATCTTGAATCTGATCGTGCAACAGCGCACCCAAACCCTCGCGGCTACTGACCGTAAGCGTTTTCGCGGCCAGGTTCTCCAGAATCTGTTGCGCATCATAGGAGCTGCGGAAGAAGGCGCGGTCCAGCCGGGTTCGCACTCGTCGATGGACCTGGGTTGCGCCAGAGATCAGCAGCACGCCGAAGGTCGCGCCCACGGGGATGGCCGCCTTCGATCCGGCGGAGAAGTGCCGGGAGAACGCCTGCCCGAACCAGATCGTCAGCCCTACCGAGATCGCAAGGATGAGAATCACGAATCCGCGCTCCACCACAAAATATCTGGCGCTGCGCTTCAGTAGCACCGGCACATCCATGACGCGATGCTTTACCACCGCGTAGGCAAACGACAGGGGAAACAGAAAAAGCAGAAAAACTTTGAAGAAGTTCACCCAAAAGGAAAGTTCGGAATGGAAAACCTCCTGCAGCAGCCCGATGACCACGGCGGGTGTGACGCCGACAATGGTTCCCCAGGAAATCACTTTCAGCTTGCGCCGGTCGTCCACGCTGGACACGGTGAACAGGTTGCACAGAAGGGAGATGAGTCCCAGAAAAACAGAACCGTAAGCGACGACGAGGTGGGCGTTCTGAGTGGCCTGAGGAGACAGTACCCGAGCAAAAATGAGTAAGGGGAGCGAGTTGCCTTGTTGATAACCTCCCAGACCCAGGCAAAGCCCCATCACCGGCAGCACCCACTTCAGCCAGGGAACTCGGCGATCAATGGGCGAGCGCGTGGGAAAAACGGCGAAGAAGAAGTAGAACAATCCGGGGAGGACGCTATTGCCGACGGTCCGGAAGATGAGCAGAAAGGAGCCCAAGATGAGTGGCACAGCGGCGAATTCGCTGGGCGAGTCCGCAGCCGTGACGAAGCTGGCTAGTACCAGCGCCAGCAGCCAGGCATTGCGGTCCTCCACGCGCAGAAACAGGACAGCCAATCCCACGACCAGGAAGATCAGGGGATACGAGTCCAGGATTTGGTCCGCTATGGAGCGAACCAGAGTCTTGATGTCGCCGATGCCTTCTACCGCGCGAAACACCGGCGTAATCACTAAGGGCTGCGCTTGCCCCGGCCGCTGCACGGTCAAGACTACGGATTCTCCAGGATACGATCGTAGCCAGATGCGATACAACAATTCGCGGCAGGCCAACGCCGAATTCGCGCTGCTCCCGTTAATCCCAACAATGCGGTCCTTCGCCTTCAGCCCGGCCTTTTCCGCCGGGCTGTTTTTGTGGACGTTGCCAATCTCGATTCCGGCGGGGGAGTACGACTCGTCAATCCCGATTTCGACCTGTGGTATGCGGCGAACGCAGTACATCCACGCAGCGCTGTACAACACGGTGGTGGCCGCCAGCAAAAGCGCGGCGCCCAGCAGCACCGGCCGGTACTTGTGCGACCGGGTGGAGGGCGGTGCCAGTGCGGATTGAGCTACGGCAGCAGGCATATTCGGGCGAAAACCAAGAATAGTGTAGCCCATCCCGCAGGCCGGATTGTGCATCTCGATTAGAAGACACGAGGAGGAATCGATGCCAGATAAAGAAACCTTGGAGCGGGCCCAGGAAGATGCGCGCGAGGGAAAATCGCCCAGCACCCAGGCCGGCGAATTCGTGAAAGAGGAAATGGATCATATCCGCGAAGGCAAGCATGGCGCCGCCAACACTAAGCAGGCGATTGCTATCGGCCTGTCGAAGGCCAGGCGTGCCGGAGTGAATCTGCCTCCGCCGGGGGAGGGGAAGACCTTGGAGGCGACGCGAGAGAAGGCACAGCGCGATGTGCACAAAGGTCAGTCATCCACAAGAAAGAAAACATCCGCCAAACGCTCGCGAGCGATCAGTGGGGTGTTGAAGCGAGAAGGCCATTCGGCGGCGTCGCGCGCGGCATTGTCGAAGCAAGCCAAGACCTCGGCCCGAACCCGGGGAAGCGCTGCTCGGAAGGCCTCGGCCAAGAAGGCGGCGAGGACCAGAGCGGCGGAGGGACGTCAGTCGACGGGCCGCAAGCAACCGGTCCGCGGAGCAGCCAAGAAGCGCCAGAGACAAGCTGCTTAGTTGGGTGATTTTGACCCGGTGTCGTCCCTACAGCCCCATCGGGAGGCTCCGATTGAACTCCGGGAGCTTCCCTCTTGCCTGAGTGAGCCAAAGAACCAGAAGACATTGAAATCGCTGTGGTACGCTCGCCTATGAGCTCCTGCAAAGTTGTATCCATTCCAGCGACAAATCTCTGTTAGGCCAAACAATTGCGAGTAAAATGAGAACATTCGCTTAAGGATGGCGTTGTTCACCGGATTCATCCGGCGGAAATAATACGGGTAATAGCTCTTCATGCCACAAATTGGAAGTTTTGCACTCCTGCTGGCGTTGGCGCTGGCGGCCTATTCGTTCATCGCCGGTTCGCTTGCGCTGTATCGCAAGGATGATCGCCTGGGCGAAACCGCCCGCCGCGCAGGTATAGCTTGTTGGGCCGCGGTCACGGTGGCCGCAGTGGCGCTGGTGATAGCCGCTCTCGGCAATGACTTTTCCGTCGCCTATATTCTTCACCACAGCAATCGCGACTTGCCGATCGCCTACAAGTTTGCCGCGCTATGGTCAGGCCAGGAAGGCTCGCTGCTGTTCTGGGCGTGGCTGCTGTCAACCTACGCGCTGGTGCTGCGGCTGCGTTACAAAGTCGATCCGCAACTGACCGCGCATGCTTCGGCGATCATCGCCGCGGTGCAAGTATTCTTTCTGCTGCTGGTGAATTTCGCGGCGCATCCGTTCGGACTGGTCAGCGGACAAATCCCCCCCGACGGCAACGGTCTTAATCCACTGCTGCAGTATCCCGAGATGGTCATCCATCCGCCGATGCTCTATCTCGGCTATGTCGGCGTGACCGTGCCGTTTGCCTTTGCCCTGGGCGCGCTGATCATGAAGTATCCCGGCGAGAAGTGGATTCACATCACGCGCCGCTGGACCATGGTGGCGTGGCTGTTTCTCACCTGCGGAATTTTTCTCGGCGCGCACTGGGCTTACGCCGTGCTGGGTTGGGGTGGCTATTGGGGATGGGATCCTGTCGAGAACGCATCGATCCTGCCGTTCCTCACCATGACCGCCTTTCTGCATTCGGTCATGATGCAGGAGAAGCGCGGCATGATGAAAATGTGGAACATGTGGCTCATCTTCACCACATTTCTGCTGGCCATCTTCGGAACTTTCCTCACCCGCAGCGGCGTGGTGAGTTCAGTGCACGCCTTCGCGCAATCGGGCATTGGCATCTGGTTCGTGTGGTTCCTGGCGCTGGCATTCGCCACCTGTGTCTTCTTCTTCGTACGCAACCGCGAGACGCTGAAGAGCGAGCACCGGCTGGAGTCGCTGGTCTCGCGCGAATCCAGTTTCCTGTTCAACAATCTGGTGCTGCTGGTGGCGTGCTTCGCGGTGCTATGGGGAACGCTCTTCCCGGTGCTATCAGAGTGGGTGACCGGCTCCAAGGTCACAGTCGGGCCGCCGTTCTTCAATCGGGTCAACGTTCCGATTGGACTGTTCCTGATCTTCCTAACCGGAGTGGGACCGCTGCTGGCCTGGCGCAAGACTTCCCTCGACAGCCTGAAGCGTAACTTGCTGTGGCCGGCAGTTCTCGCGGCGGCGACCGCGATCGTGCTCATCATCGGCGGCATGCGTCCCTGGGAAGACTCCTCTTACTTCTACTCGCTGGTGGCGATCTCACTGTCGGTGCTGGTGGCGGCAACGGTAGTGGGCGAGTTCTGGCGAGGTGGCCGCGTCATCGCCCGGCAAACGGGAAAGAACATTCTTGAAGGCATGGTGACCATTACCCGCCGTAACACGCGACGTTACGGCGGATACCTCGTACACTTCGGCTTCGTTGTCATCATGATCGGCTTTGCCGGCCTGCCTTTCAATCTAGACAAAGAGCAGGAGATGGGCTTCGGCGACAAAATGCAGATCGGTTCCTTCACCTTGGTGTGCGAATCCTACACGCAGGATGACAAGCCGAACTACTCCAGTGAATGGGCCGTGATTGACGTTTATCAACGTGGCAAGAAGATTGACACCATGTATCCCGAGCGCCGCTTTTACAAGGCGAGCGAGCAGACGTCGACCATCGTGGCCAACCGCTCGCGTCCCAGCGCCGACTTGTACCTGGTTTACACCGGCCGCAACCAGGACACCGGCAAGCCGATCATCAAGGCGCATGTCAATCCGCTGGTGATGTGGATCTGGTCGGGCGTAGTCATCGTGATTATCGGGACGTTGATTGCGTTGTTGCCCAATATGAAGCTGCAGCGAGTTGCGGTGAGGGAGAAAGAGCGCGAGGAAGCAGACGCAGCGCGAAACCGGGTAGTGGGAGTGGGTGGAGACTGAACCGCAGGGGCTTAGAATCCGACACGGTACGAGCTATGAACCTCAAGCCGATTTATGTTGCACTGTGCGTCTTAGGGATCGTTTTGCCCTATTGGCAGTTTGTACCTTGGGTGGCAGCGAACGGTTTGAATATGCCTATGTTTTTTCACCAGCTATTCGCCAATCGCATCGGTGGATTTTTTGGCATGGATGTGTTCGTCTCCGCTGTCACGTTATTGGTGTTTGTCCGCAGCGAACGCTCCGCGCTGGGTCGGGTTGAGAGATGGTTGCCCTTGCTGGCTGTGCTGGCCGTTGGTGTCTCTCTGGCGTTGCCGCTGTTCCTGTATATCCGTGAACGAAAGATGGACCAGGACCAGGCACTAAGGAAAGCGGCTTCGGTCTAAATCACGTCGCTGTGGATAACGGAACGCAACCATAAGTCAATGGTCTTGATAACTTGAAACTCTCAATTCAAAACTCGAAACTTCGCCTCGCCCAGCTCCTGCTCATCGCGCTGCTGGCCATCACCTTCCTTGGCGCTGACAACGACGCTCGCTTCAACAAGCTGGGCCACGGCCTGATGTGCATGTGCGGCTGCAACCAGATCTTGCTGGAGTGCAACCATGTTGGCTGCACCTACTCGGAACGCATGCGCAACGAACTGATTGCCGGCATCGAGCGTGGCGATAGCGACTCTCTCGTGCTGCAGAGCTTCGTGCAGAAGTACGGCAACACCGTGCTGGCCGCCCCCACCACGACCGGCTTCAACCGCGTGGCCTGGATCATGCCGTTCGCGGTTTTTGCCGCGGCGCTGGCGCTGACCATACTGCTGGTGCGGCTGTGGAAGTCGCGAGCTGTTGCGCATCCGGTGCCGCCACCCAATCTCGACCCTGTTGAACTCGACGACCTTCGCAAGAAGGCCCGTCAGGAGACCGATTACTGATGTATGCACTCATTGTTGTTGCCAATGCCGGACAGGAAACCGCCTTCGTCATGTTCGGCTGTGCGCTATTTGCGGCGCTCCTGTTCTTTTACGTTTTCTATCAGCCGGGTGACGTCGAAGGCGGGGAGGAGAAGACCCGCCTGATGTATTTGCAGGAACGCAAAGAGGCGACCTACGAGAATCTCCGGGATCTCAGCTTTGAGTTCAAGGCCGGCAAGTTGAGCGACTCCGATTACGCGGTGCAGCGCGCTTCTCTGGAAGATGAAGCCGCCGCCATCCTTGCCGAGATGGAGAGCCTCGAGAAGGCCCGCGCGGTAGTTCGGCGTGGCACAAGGCGTCCGGGTAGCAGCCCGACGAACGGGGGGCGGGCGTGAGCAATAGGTTGTCGGTGGAAGCCCTCTGCTTCAGCAGGGGGAAGAGGGATAGAGATAGGTTTTCGGTGGCAGCCCCCTGCTTTAGCAGGGGGAAGCTGGACTTCAGTCCAGCGGAAACGGGTTCGATTTTGAAATGGGCTTTAGCCCCGGGATTTTTCCTGTGCCTATTTTTGCTCACCTCCTTGGCTGCCGCCCAGAACATAACGGGCACCGTGACCAACGCGACCACTGGCAAACCTTCCGCCGGCGACGAAGTCACGCTCCTGTCGCTGTCGCAAGGCATGCAGGAAGTTGGCAGCACCAAGAGCGACGCGCATGGCCACTTCTCTCTGGCCGCTCCTGCCGATGATCGTGCGCCGCACATGGTACGTGTCACCCACGAAGGCGTGAACTACTTCCCGCCAACTGGCCCGTTGATGCCGGGCACAACCACTGCCGAACTTACGGTGTACGATTCCGCGAAAAAAGTGGACGGCCTCAGCCAGACCGTCGAGGTAGACCGCTATCAGAGCGACGGCAAACAGCTAGCGGGAATTGCGCTGTACGCGATCCGCAATCAATCACAGCCACCGCGCACCGTGGCCGATGACAAACGTACCTTTGAGTTTGTTTTGCCGGAGGGCGCTGAACTGGAATCGGCGCAGGCAAAAGGTCCTGGCGGGCAGCCCATCGCGGTCGAAACGTTGCCGGGCTCACAGAAGAACCACTACTCATTCAACTATCCTCTGCGCCCCGGTGAGACGCAGTTCCAGGTGTCGTACCACATGCCTTACAGCGGCGAGGCTAGCATCTCGCCCAAGCCGCTTGGCGAAGTGCAGCACTTCGTCGTGATGACTCCCAAGGGCATGACGTTCACGCCCAAGAATCCGCAACAGTTTCAGTCGATGCCCGATGAGACAGGCGCCGGGATCATGGTTGTCACCAACGTCAAGCCCGGACAAGACCTCAGCTTCCGGGTTGCGGGCACAGGCGAATTTCAGGCCGAAGGCCAGCAGGGCGCGCAGTCCACGGGGCGAGGCGATGCCAGCGGCGGCGGGGCCATGGGAGGGTCGCAAGCCGCTGCCAATGACAATCGTCCAGGCGGTGGACTGGGCGCTCCCATCGACGTACCCGATCCCCTGCACGAATACCGTGCCTATATCCTCGGAGCGTTTGCCTTGGTACTGGTGATGGGCGGGGCGTATGTAGTTTCGAAATCGAATGTCCGTCCGCATCCCGCCGCTGCCATCGTGGGAGTAGCAGGTCGCGGCGCAGTGGATGCCGGAGAGACAGCGGCGGATTTCGCCGACTTGATGGAGCCGTCCGCGCCGGCTCGCGATCGCAATGCGCTTCTGCTTGAAGCGATGAAAGAAGAACTGTTCCAACTGGAGATTGATCGCCAGCAAGGAAAGATCAGCCCTGAGGAATATGCCAAGGCCAAGGCAGCGCTCGACGAGACCATCAGGCGGGCGCTGGCGCGTAACAAATCAAGTTAACATTAACCACAGAGACACAAGAGGCACAGAGAGAAGGATTGCTCGTGTACTCGCAGCCCGTAGGGCGAAACAATGTTAGCCCAGGGCGTCCAGCCCTGGGTAAAGGGTGAGACAGATCAACGAGTCCCTTCAGGGACGGTACGTTCTCACTCCTCTATCGCCGTCTTGGCGAATGTTTCCTGATTTTTTGCGACGCATCCCTCTTTCTATCGAAATTGGCAGCACAGATCCCAGCGGACAAACCTCGCACCTGGGCTGTTGTTTCAGGCAATAGTGTTTTCCCACTTGAACCAGCAGCCCATGCATTTCGTTGTAAACCTGTGCCAGTGGACTACGCTTCGCGGTGCTCATTGCCGATGCCTGGTGAACTTCCGGACGCTCCTCTCGGACTGGCCGCCGCGACTCGACCGGCTCTTCGCGCTGCAGAGAACGTTCGACGAGCTTGCGAACCTCGTCGTATTTGTCGCTGGTACTCACGGCGCCATGTCGGCTCAGGATGCGCTTCGCATAAGCATCCACCACGAAGATCTCGTGATGTCCCGCATACAGCAAGATCCCGTCGGCGGTCTCCGGCCCGATACCGTTCTGGGTCAGTAGCTCCGCTCGTAGCTGCTCAGTAGGAGTGGCGAACATCCGCTCCCACGATCCACCATAGCGCCCGTCGAGAAACTCCACGAAATTCTTCAGTCGCTTCGCTTTCTGCCGGAAGTAGCCAGAGGACCGGACGAGCTCTTCCAGCTTCGGAAGCGTCAGCGCGCGAATGCCCTCGACGTTGAGCAATCCCGCCGAGCGCAGGTTAGACATGGCGCGCTCGACATTGGTCCACGAAGTGTTCTGGGTGAGAATCGCGCCGACGATCACTTCGAAGGGCGTTTCTGCCGGCCACCAATGCTGCCGTCCCCACGCGCGCGACAGCTTGCGATAGATCGCGCGCACCGTTGCTTCCGGCGTTCTGGCTGGCCGGCGTTTCACTCTGACGACTGCTTACCTTGCTTCAGTTGCTGCTTCCATCCCAGAACGCGCGCCTTGTTGGCCTCGGCCTCGGCCTCCGGGACCATTCCTTTTCGCTGATACAAAATGGAGAGACTAGTGTGCGCCAGCACGTCGTCAGGGTCCAACTCGGCGATGCGATTGGCGACCGCGATTGCCTTGTCGAACTGCTCAGTGTCCTGGTAAACCCGTGCCAGGCCATGCATGGCGTCGAGGAAAGAGGTGTCGGCAGCGATTGCGGCTTCATATTGGCCAATCGCTTCCTGGTGATGCCCTTCGGCATACAGATCGAGCGCCGCGTAGTAATGGTCTTCCGCAGTTTGGCGGGTTTGGTCGTTGGTCATCCGGTGTTTCGCGGCTCCGGCCTGAGTTTAGCAGGATGCCCAGCGCTTGGCGAAGGCGCGACGTGATGCGAAAACCAAACGGCTCGCTGGGAGTGGCTCTGCTGTCACCGATATACTGATTAAGCCTATGCATTACATCCTGCGCTTCCTGTGGAACGCGACTCGCGGCCATCGGCTCGCCCCGTGGCGCAGTCCTTATTTGCGCTGGAGAATTGAAACTTATACCGGTATCAAGATGCAGAGCATTGGCTTCCTCGAATTTTTTGGATTCACCTGGCGCGAACGAGCTGAGCTGTTCCGTTTTTTGAAGTGGACGGGTGAAATGGAACGCTATGCGCGTGTGAAGCCGAAGAACCCGTGAACAACCGAGTCACTTCAGCGCTTTCCAATTCTTGATTGGCGTCACCGGCAAAACGATGTCCCCAACGACCTTCGCCTTCCCGGCCATATAGCCCAAGATACTTTCGTTGTTCATTTCGGCTGGCACAAGTTTAACCAGCGGCCTGCCGTTCTTTGGTGATGAGGACAGGTTCACCCGTGGCCTGCACTTCATTCATAACGGCGAGACAATGTGCTTTGAATTGTGCTGCGGGAATCTCCTTCATGGCGTTGTTCCAAATACTACTGACAGTTTACCCTTCGAATACCACCCCCACCGGCGTTCCGACTCCCGACGCTAGCTTCTCCGCCGCCGACGCCTGTCTCGCCGCGATCTCCAAATAGCCTGAACTTCCTACGATGGCGAAGAACTCATCCTCTCCGCCTTCTGCGTAGGAATGGCACACACGCGTAATCGTTTTGCCAGCGATCAGGATGCTTACTGCCGGGGACGTAACGTTGAACAATGTTGGGGCTTCCTGTTCGCCGATGTTGGTGATCAGGTTGCCAAACTTATCTACCTTCAGCACGACACCGCGCAAGCTGTTCTCGCCAATGCGCTCTACGGCCGGTAAAGACAGTCGCACATAGTCGGAAATCTCTGGACCGAACTCCGACGGCGCAACTCCCTTGCTCAACCATCCGGCTACGGGCGAAAAGATATCCCGGCCATGAAAGGTCTGGCTCACCGGCTGCAGGAAATAGCGCTCAGCGGTGACATGACGCACGGTGAATTTCGGTTCGCGCATCTCCACCAGCGAGAGCACTCCATTGTCCGGTGCGACAAAAACGTAGTCGTCGGTCTCAACAATGATGGGGCGTCGCGAGCCCCCGACGCCCGGATCGACTACCACGACGTGCACGGTGCGCGGCGGAAAGAATCGATACGCCTGTGCGATCGTCCATGCGCCATCGAACACGTCGTAGGAAGCGACGGCATGGCAAACATCAACCAACGTTGTTTCAGGATGGATGTTGAGCACCACGCCATGCATGATGCCAACAAAAGGGTCGTTCAAACCGAAGTCAGTAGTGAAGGTGACAATGCGCGTGTCGGACATGCACTCGCAAAGTATTCGTTGCTGATGCCAGAGTCAAGCGCGCTGACGGCTACCAGGTGCCCATCCGCAGCACCAACCCGGTCGTAAGCTGCGAGCCCGTTCTGATAGTTGAAGCCGTTCAAATCTTGCGTCCAGGAATGTGAATACTCCAGGCTGGCGACGCGGAAGGCCAGCGCGTTATTGATCTTGTAGTCCACTCCGGTTGCAGCGGCGACGGCGAATCCGTTGGTCTCCCAATCCTTGGTGTACATGGGGTGAGTAGCGTAGAGGTTCCCCGCCTTTGGCCCCTCCGGCCCGAACAGCGCGAGCTTCTCGTCCGGGTAGATCCTCTCCTGGGTGAGCTTGGTGCCGCCGACCAGGAACTGCGCGTGTGCGTTCCAGCGGCCGGCGGCCGCGGGCGTCCACCGCGGTCCGATCATATAACTCAACGAATCGCCGCTGAGATTGGTGGGAAGATCGAGCAGCTTGCAGCCGTTCACGTCGGCCACGATCTGCCATTGGGAGGCGACGCGAAACGCGATCGAACTCCCGCCTCCAACACACGACCCCTTGGCGCCGCTTCCGAGGTACGTGCGAAAGTTGGGCGTCACGGTGAATTCAAAGGGCGCTACACCGGGCGGGGGATTTACCGGGGTCTGGGCCGTTTCCCGCTCCAAGGCGGCCTTCGCCATAGCGGCTTCGGGGAAAGGCTTAAATACCCCCGGACGATTGTCACGGTGCCAGGGAACCATACCGTTCATCACGTTGGCCATTGAACGTGACGGGTTCAACCCGGAACGGAGCATCAACCGTAGATACGGATTTCGGTTGTGCTCTTCGAAAAGGGTTATCACATAACGATCCAACGAGTCTTCCGCGAGCGTCCATCCCAGGCCGACTGAGGGAGTGATCACATGGTCCACGAACCCCTGCTGGGGAAACTGCGCCTGGATGTGTCCGATGGAAGCCTCGCTAATCGGACCGATTTCGAATTGCACACTGTAGAGGTAGGAAAATGCCGCGCCACGGAGCTTGGCCTTCCAGTATCGTCTGTTCTCGCCGAATACAACATCCCGGTAAGCGCGGTCATTATGTTGCCAAATGAATCCGGCCACAGCGCCCTGCATGGGATGGCCGACGTAGTTGACTAAGAAGGCGTCTCCGTCGGCCCATCCGTGGAGATTGCCGACCGCGGCGAGATACCCGGGCCAAAAAGGTGTGTCGAAAGCATCCCGGGTTCCCCACTCGGTGGCGTAGCGAAACGCGTGCTCTACGGTCAGGAATGCCAATGACCCTTCCGCCAAGTGCCACCAGTCAATTCCAGTTTCGCGCTTGGTAGTCGGAGACACCGCTATGATGCCAATTCCGGACGCAGCACCGGATCCCGCTGCATCCGACCGAACGTTCAGGGAACTGGATGGCCGTCCGACGGCCGGCACGGAAAGCTCGGCGGGGTCGCGGATGACACCCGTTGAGGGTGCCGTACTCGTTCCTCCCCCTGAATCAACCGGAACCGTCATCGAACTGGATGACAGTTTGACCGGTAGCGATATTTCGGACATGTCACGGGTATTTGCCGCGACTGCCTGCGCGCTTACATAGGAGACACTGCCGGAGTACAAGACGGCCAGGCAAACGGCGGCAACAGCTCGCCCTCTGGTCAACATTGTCATATCAAACAGCCTATGGATAAGTTTCGTTATGAGTCCCTAGAATGCACCATTTATTTGGGTTTGGGAACTGGAAAAATTCATAGTGGACGACGATTTGTTCTCCATTCCCGCCAAGGTTTTGGAACAAATAAAAAGCCACCCCCGAAAGGTGGCTGTACGAGTAAGCCTTTTGCCCTACCTTATGTCCACATCGCCGGAGCCGGTCGAAACTTCCACCTCGGGGCCGCCACCGCGGACCGTCCCTTTCAACTCGTGATGGCCCATCGAGCCTTGTACGGTGATGGGCAAATCGGAGTGGATTGAGCCTGAACTAGTATGCACATCGAGGTTAAAACCACTACCCGTTCCGACTGCCAGGCGGATCGATCCCGAACCCGTATGCAAGCTCCAAGGACCTCCCACACTGCCATCAGCGCTCAAGTCACCGCTTCCGCTGTGGGCGCGTAACCCGCCCTTAATGCCCCGCACGTGCGCTCCGCCTGACCCGGTTTGAACGTCCACGTCGCCCGATCCGGTAAGTTCGGCCTCAATGTCACCGCTGCCGGTGTGGGCGTAAAACGGAGCCGCGACGTTTTCTGCCCGGATACTCCCACTTCCAGTCTGCACGTGTGAGCGTCCGCCGACATCGCGAACCCGAATCTCGCCCGATCCTGTCTCGGCTTGCACCTCGGCACGGACTCCTTCGACCCCAAGACTGCCTGAGCCACTATGCGCCTGTACCGTAGTGTCGGCTGGCACGGTTATCTCATAGCTGATGGATACATGCCGGCGCACATCCTCAGGCAAGTTATAGCCAATGCGGATGCTGTTTCCGTTCTGCTGAATAGGCGGATTCGATTCGACGGCATGTACAGCACTTTCGGCGTTGGAGAACCAGTCATTGCTGGCGTGCACCGTCCCATGCACCACGACTTTGTCCGCGCCGCCAGCCTTGACTGTGATATCGCCCGAGCCAGTGGTGATATCGAGGCTTGCGGTTCCGGAGACGGTCAGGGTGCGATCGAAGTGGCCTTCGGCGCGGGCATGTAACAACGCCGGAGCCAACAGGAGAGCAAGAAAAATGGCAGTGCAGTGTTTTTTCATATTGCCTCGCCGGGATATCGAAGCGACTGCGTTACAAGAAATTGGGCTGCCGTTGTCGACAGCCCAAGCGGGTTCGAGTCCGCACTATTGCTGGAGAACAACCTGGTCGCCTGGTTTGAGCCCCGAAAGTACCTCGGTCTTGGCCCCATTGGAGATTCCAATATTGATCGCGACCTTGCGCATTCCATCTTTGCCCTTCGGGTCGGGGATGTCCACGGACGCCTTCTTATCCTTGTCGTACATGATGGCGCCTTCGGGAATCATCAACGTATTCTTATGTTCGTCGAGAATGATCTCCGCGTTAGCGGTCATCTCGGCCTTCAATTCGCCGCCGGGATTATTGATGGACACCCGCACTTCGAAGGTAGTCACGTTGTCCTTCTCGACGCCCATCGGCGAAATCTTGGTCACGTGGCCGGTGAAGGTCTTGTCCTTGAACGTCTCCACCCTTATGCGAGCCGGCTGCCCGAGATACACTTTGCCGATGTCGCTCTCGTCCACCTTGCCTTTCACATAAACTTCACTGGTGTCGCCCAATGTCATCACTAGCGTCGCGCCGGAACCTAACACGAGAATAGAACTGACAGCATCGCCGACTTCCACGTCGCGAGACAGTACCACCCCATCGATCGGAGCGGTGATGGTGGTATAGCTGAGCTGCTCTTCGAGCTGGTTCAGGCTGGCCTGGTCTTTCTTCACCTGCGCCTGGGCTTGCGCAACCTTCGCTTTGTTTACCGTGTATTGCGCGCGGGCGAGATCACGCTTG
Organism: uncultured Acidobacteriaceae bacterium; assembly: GCA_963709045.1. Classification (GTDB taxonomy): domain Bacteria; phylum Acidobacteriota; class Terriglobia; order Terriglobales; family Acidobacteriaceae; genus Bog-257. The sequence goes on from CAVPUX010000003.1 coordinate 121,926, forward strand.
TTGACGGCCATGATGTAGCTGCGCTGGGCGTCATCGAGGGTCGATTGCGACACCACCCCATCCTTTGACATTTCTTGGGCCCGCTCATATGCCCGCTGCAGAGTAGGAATATCCACACCTTGGGCGTCCACTTCAGCGCGCTTCAGGTCGGCCTCGGCGCCTTTGAGGTTGGCGTCCGATGAGAGCAGTTGAGCGCGGCCCGAATTCACCTGCGCCTCGATCTCGATCTTGTCGAGCTGCGCCAGCACTTGGCCTTGTTTCACCCTGTCGCCGGTATCGACGAAGAGCTTCTCGACGATGCCGCTGGCCTTCGACTTGATCTCCACTTTGGTGATAGGCGTGACTTTGCCCGTCGCCACGACGCTCTTGGCGAGGTCGCCCTTCTCCACCTTCGCTAGTTTGGTGGGGTCAATCTTGGTGCCACCCCGCGTCGCTGCTACCGCAACAATCACCAATGCCAGGACCGCAACCGTCACGACCGAGATGATGATCCAGCGCTTCTTCTTTTTTTTGCCGTTGCCGTTAGCCACTGCAACCTCCCTGAGCGGGCAGGATTCTGTTCTGGTGGTTGGTACGTGTGGAAGAGGGATTAAGTTCCGTTAGGCGACAGGAAACCAGAGGAGGTTCGCCCCTGCCACTGTTTTAGACCGCTACGCTAGGGAGTTCGGTAGCAGGAATCCCTAGAAAATGGCTATAAGGCGCTCGGCTCAGCGGGACTCTCAGACCTGCCCACGGGTCTCAGCGTGATTGGAAGGAACCTGCTTTTTTGCCACCGCTCAATTCTCTATTTCTGCTCTCGGGGTATGTGCTGAAACAGCGCGAACACCGCCCCCTGCGGATCGGCAAGCACCGCGAAGCGGCCAACATTCTCCACCGTGGTCGGAGGCAAGTAGAACTTCGCTCCCAAGGCTTTGGCCTTGTCGGCGAAGGCATCGCAGTTCGACGCATTGAAGTACGGCAGCCAATGGGGCGGCGTGCCGGGCTGCCGATGCGATGCCGGAGGAATGCCACCGATGAAATGTTCACCATTCTTGATGTGCAAATAATTATGCTCAGGATCTTCGTCGTCGGTGACAATCTGCCAACCGAATAGCTCGCTGTAAAACTTGCTGGCGCGCTGCGGGTCGGGGGTGCTCAGATCGGCCCAGCAAAGTGTGCCATCGACATGAGCAATGCCGGTCCCTTTGTTCTCCTTGCCCTCCCATACGCAAAACACGGCTCCTGTGGGATCTTGCGGCACTGCCATGCGGCCGGCATTGGGGACATCGAAGGCTTCCATCAGTACTGTGCCGCCAAGTTTCGCAGCTCGTTTGGCAGCGTCATCGGCGCTGCTGACCGCGATGTAAAGCGTCCAGTTCGGAGGCACTCCCTGCGAGCGCTGCTCGGGGCGCAACGTGTAGGCCGCCGCCGCATCGCGGCCTTCCAGCCGAAAGATCGTATAGTACGCGTCCGGCCCCATCGGCATGTCGTTGGGCGTCCATCCGAACAGCGACTGGTAGAAGGTCTTGGCGGCAGGCTGGTCCGTAGTGGCCAACTCGATCCAGCAAAAAGAGCCTGGCGGATGCGAATCAATGTGTGACATGGGCGGAGAGTATACCCAGGGCGAAGGGATGGTCAACCAGCGGTGCTATTCTCGGAAGAGATGTCAAAAACGGAGCGGAAGGCGCAGGGAATTGAGACCGAGGCAGAGCCCCGGCCTCCGATTACAAGCCTTACGAGAACACTTCGCCGGCCATAGCCGACAGTGTCCGCGAGGGAAGAGTGTTTTGCACCGGACGATTCGGCACGATCCTATCCGCGCCGTTCATCTGCTTGCGCGTGATGCGCAGCTTCAGAGCGCGTTCGATGGCACGAAGCTCCGCCACCTCGGCGCCGGCAACCAGGGTCGAAGCTCGGCCGCGCAATCCCGCTCGGCCGGTCCGGCCCACACGATGGATGAAGTCCTCGGGAATGGCCGGCAAATCATAGTTGATGACGTGCGCGATGTTCTGGACATCGATGCCGCGCGAGGCAACGTCTGTGGCTACTAGGACCTTGAAGCGACCTGCGTCAAAGCCCGCGAGCGCGCCGGTTCGTTGCGACTGGGTGCGATCGCCGTGAATCATGGCAGCGGTGAAACCGTCGCGCACCAAGCTCTTGGCCAGGCGCTCGGTGCCACGCTTGGTCCGCGCAAACACCAGGGTGCGTCCCTTCTCGGCGTAGAGAAGCTGGCGTAGAACCTCGGACTTCTCCGACAGCGAGACTTCAAAGGCATGGAGCTCGACCGTGTCTGCCGGCTTTGAAATGGATCCCTGCGCAATGCGTACTGGACTGCGCATATAGTCGTTCACCAGGCCAGCGACCGAGGCTTCCAATGTCGCCGAGAAGCACAGGGTTTGGCGATCGCGCGGCAGCACCGCCGCAATGCGGCGAATGGCCGGAAGAAAGCCCATGTCGAGCATGCGATCAGCTTCGTCGAGAACCAGGGTTTTGACCGCGTCGAGGCGTACCAGCCTGCGGCCCAGGAAATCTTCCAAACGTCCCGGTGTGGCCACGATGACCCGAGCTCCGGATCGGAGGGCTTGAATCTGGGCCTTCTCGGCGAGACCCCCGATAACGAGGGCAGCAGGCGCAAGTTTCTTGTCGCGCAGCTTTTCGTATTGTTCGTGGACCTGCATCGCAAGTTCGCGTGTGGGCACCAGGATCAGCGCTTCCGGGTTGCGAGACGTGGTCTGCAACAGGCGCTCGAGCAAGGGCACCAGGAACGCCAGGGTCTTGCCGGTGCCGGTTTGGGCGGTGGCCAAGACGTCTCGGCCCGCAAGAGCGTGCGGGATCGCTTCCGCCTGAATGGCGGTGGGAGTAATGAAATTAGCAAGCGCCAACTTCCGCTGAAGTTCAGCGGAAAGAGGCATTTCTGTAAATTGTGTCAATCGAATCTTACTTTCTGGAGGGGCGTCTCGCGATTGCATTTAGTTAGTGCATGCGATTCGCGAAGATACTTCGGATGCCGCTCAATAGTTTATTGGGCGCTCTAAACAAACGGAAGCAGGAAAGGCGGGAAATCAGATCAAGAATCGGATCGGACTGTCGCACCACAAGCGAACCGTGGCTAATAGCGTCTAGAGAGATTGTAGCACGGATAGGGCAATTATGTTGGAAGGAGCAGCGGCGGGGCCAGCCGCTGCCGCCCAATTACTTTGCAAAGTCATGAAAATCAAAGCCTTGCGGCTGACCTTCTTCATCGTGCGTGACCACCAGATCGGCCACCGGCGAGGTGGCGGGCGTTTCCGTGTCACTGTCGGATTGCTGCTTGCGCTGTTGCTTCTTCTGGGCCTTTTCGGCCTGTTTTTCCTGTCGTGACCGCTCTTTTTGGCGTTTGGTAAAGGATGGACGCGAGTTTCCGGCCATACACGCTCCTTTTCAGCTCAATCAATCGGATCGGCGATATCTCTACCTATCATACATGGCATGTTCGCATTCGCGAGTAATCAAGGACATCAATCACGCCTCGGAGCGCGGGCCGCGCAAAAAAACCCGACAACCGGTTCAGAGTTGTCGGGTGAAGTCTTCGTCGCTGCACCAATTATGTAGAAGCCTCGCCGCAGGTCAGTTAACGCTCCGCCTTCAGCTTGCGGCAAAGCAGACCGGCCACGCCAAGTACGCAAGAGCCGAACAAAGCCAGGCTAGCTGGTTCCGGAGACGGCGTATTCCAACCAAAGAACTCCTGTCCCGTACCATCGGTGGGGGTATAAATCACAATGCTTGAGAATTGCGACGGAGTGTCGAGAGCAGCCGCGCTGATTGCCGCAGCTGAATCATTTTGGATAGTGGTTTGATCCCCGGAGCTGAGGGAGCCCCAGCCACTACTACTCGTCACCGCACCTTGCTCAAACGTGTACCAGATGGCCCAGTTGTCGTAGGTTGCATTGCCAGGGTTGGTACGAGCGTCCTCGAAAAGAACCCCAGCTGCCAGGTAGTACTGAACTGCTCCGTTGCCCCCTCCGTTAACGCTTCCGAAGAACAGGTTGCCGACGTTGGAAGCATTAATGGAAGCCATGTTCCGAACGTACGCATCCCAGCTGTCGCCCGGGCTGATTTCCCGGCTGAATGTATCGCAAATCAAAGGGAAGTCGCCCGCTCCGTTAATCTTGAATCCGTAGGGGTAAGTGTTAACGCCTCCCAAGGAGCCGCCTTCGGCGCCGTTGAAGGTCAGGTGATAGACCGGTGCTGCGCTGGCGGTGCTTACCGCAAGCATCAGACCAAAAAGCAACAAAATACTGATACTGCAAATCTTTTTCATCAATGTCCTCCTCGCTAGTCTGTTTTCATGGACGTGATGGTTGACCAAGGCAGAGTCAAAACCTCTAACCGCGCCGTCGCTCTCAATAGCTTGCCCTTGCGGGAGCCCCTTCTTGCGCCAGCCGCCAAGTATCCATTTTGGAAATGATTCCGCTGGACCTATAGCTGCGGCCTAATATGCGAACTATAGGTCAGCATCAGCTAACGCGAAACCGTAAAACTATGGAGCGATCAATCCAAGAAATAGGGTGAGGTGCAACAGTTAGAGTCAAGCAGAAGGGACTTTAGAGTATTTCAACCTGCCATTTGTGGCATTACAAAGATGCTATGCCAGTACCTCAGGAATATTAGACTCGATGCCTGCGGTCCATCCAAACAATTAGCTTTCGGACCTAGTTGTCTTTAAAGGGAGCCAGCCATTGCGAAACCCAATGGCAACCGCGTGTGTCCGATTGTCCGCCCCTAGCTTTAGGTTAATAGTTCTCAGCATGTTCTTCACCGCTTGAACCGAAGTCTGAAAGTGCTCCGCTATGTCGCCATTCGCGTACCCAAATGACAATAGCTCAAGAAGGTATAACTCCTTTTCCGTAAGGATAGCTTTCTCGCCTTTTAGAATGGGTGAGAGGATCTCAGCCAACGCTGGTCTAGTGGCCCTGGTACGATCACTGCCTTTGCTAGGTCGCGGACCGACAGTTGCAAAACGGACTTTTGCAGGAGATGTCTTTTCCATGTGAACACCAGTACAAGCAATCGTGCTACCGGCAACTACGAATTCAGTCCGCCCGTCGATATACATCGCAAGCATCTCCAGGCGTTCACACGACTCGACAAAAGATATAGACAGTATACTGCGTGGGCCATACAAGCTACGGGTACGTTAAAGTAGATCTTACGGCTCCATGCCGCCGGGTCTCAGCGGAATCGAACTGGCAAGGATGATTCGCCAGCGCAGCACAAAGCCGCGATTTGTGTACTTGACGAATCACGAAGATGCCGGGTTGGCGCTGGCTACACAAGAAGAAGGCGGTTATGCGTATGTGGTTAAGCGCTGCCTGGCCACTGATCTGGTAGCCGCTATTGAAGCCGTACGTCGGGGCGAAAACTTTGTGTCCGACCTGACCTCCTAGCGCCTATCAGCGTATCTCTTAAAGGTTGCCTGTACCTTCATATTGCTCCCCGTTTTTGCAACGGGGGACGCTACAGTGGCAGCCTTTCCTCGATTGGGTAAAACTTTCCTTCGGCATGTCTCGAACCTGCTTAATAACCCCAGTGTTTTGTTGCCTGCGACATTTGGCATGGTCGTTGCAATGTCTCCCCTGTAGCGCCCGACATGCTTTGCGTCGGATGTGCGCTTCGCTGAAGAGGAGAAATCCTTATGACGGCTGCGATATCTGCGGGAGTGTACATGCAACAACGCCGTAGAGCGATTTTATGTTTGTGTCACGATGCCACCATGCTTCAGCTTCGGCAGATGTTGCTGGAGCGCTTTGGCTATAAAGTCTGGCCAACCAGCTCGGTTGCGGATGCGACCCTGCTCGCCAAAAACATTTGCCCGGACATGCTGTTGATGGATAACAATTACCCTGGAGTGAACTTGGAGCAGGTGGCGCAACGGGTAAAAGACGTTTGCCCAGAAGTGATTACGGTGGTGCTTTCGCCCTACTTTGCCGTTCACGATTCTTCGCGGACCGCGGTCGATCGGTTTGTTCCGAGCGACGAGGATCCGGATGCGCTAGCGGCACGAATTGAGGAGCTCTTCGAGGAAAAAGCCGAGGGAATGAACTCAGCTTTGCAGTAGGTTAGTGAGATAACGTTCTCACGGAACAGGAACCTTTAGGCGAGTAGAAGGAATTCTCCTCGCCTATAACATTTTCGTAGCGATTTCTACTGCCCGCTAAGCGTCCGTGTTCGACGGCTCGCCTGTAGGCCGGGCGCTATGTCGGTCTGGGTGACCTTTCCCTTACTCTCGGACCTGGGCCAAGTGGCACTAGAGGTTCCTGGTGCCCTGGGCGAAGCCCTCCCAAGTGGCGATCTGCCTCCGGTAGTCTGACATCTAGTTCTCGCGTTCTGCGGAAATGACGAATTGTTCTTGTCGCGAGTCGAAGCGAACGCAGAGCACATTGGGCTGGCAGCAGACCTGGCAATCTTCCACATACTGCTGAAGCAAACCCGCAGATTCATCCACGTCGATCGCGCTCCACTCTCCGCAATAGCTGCACTGGAAGTCGCATTGCATAACGAACGGTCCTACTGACAATTATCGGCAGTAAACCCTGCCTCCTGAATCCGAACTTCAAAACAGGAATTGTCCCGATTCGACCCATCTCGTCGCGACACCGTCATCTTCGCTTTTCTTTCGTATCCCAATGTTGCGTCGAGGTTTACTCATGTCCGCTGACTCTTCTCATCAAGTGGTAAGAAAGCTGCATTTGTAGAAGCGTTGTTCGCGCTTTCTATCGGCGCTGATGTGAAGGGACGATGAGAATGTTTTCGGGTAATCCAAATTCTTCCTGCCCTCAACAGAAGAATATTGAACGGACTATCCTTTTGGTTGAGGACGAGACTCCGGTTCGCGAAGTGACGCGTGCGGTACTGGAACATGCAGGCTATCAGGTGCTTGAGTCCAACGGTCCAGAAGAAGCTATCCGCCTGGGCAATGAGTATCAGGGACGTATCGGGCTGTTGTTGTCTGATGTGGTCATGCCAGGCATGAACGGTCCTGAGTTGGCGCTGCGATTGCAGAGGCTGCAACCCGGCCTGGTCACGGTTTTCATGTCCGGATATGCCGATCGCGATGTATTGCAGAACCTAATACATGACAGCGTGACTACCTACATCCCGAAGCCCTTTACTATTGCTATGCTGCTAGCAGGTGTGGCCCAGGCACTCCGCACAACTCCGAGAGCCAAGGCCCTCACAGATTATCCAGTCTTACCGCTCGGTAATGGGTTGGCAACAGGTTCATGAAGGGTGCTGGGATGGCTGGTTTTCAGTTCCTGGAGGGCCACTGCGGCTCCCTGATTCGTCAGCGGCGGTAGGGGAATCGGAGCTGCCAGAATAATGACATCGACCCTACGATTGAGTTGCCGGCTTTTCTCAGTGTCGTTATTTGCGACCGGATGAAACTCAGCGTATCCGGCCGCCGAGAGGCGCTCCGGAGCAACCCCGTGTTTTTGAATCAGGGCCTTCACCAGCTCCGTCGCTCGTGCAGTGGACAACTCCCAGTTCGACGCAAATTGCGCCGTGTGAATAGGAACCGTATCGGTATGGCCCTCGATCCGTACGGCGCAGGCATGCTCCTGTAGAATCCGGGCGACACGGGCGAAGGCGTCCTGCGCTTCAGCTTTCATCACCGCCGAGCCACTGTCGAAGAATCCCATCTCGCGCAGGCTCACTACAAGGCCATCCTCGTCGGTTCGCAGGGCGACTTCATTACGCTTGATCTCCCTAGCGAGCGCTTTTTCCAGCTCAGCACGCAGGGCGGTGAAATCTTCTTTCTTGCGCTGGACTATCTGCTGTCCCAGGCTTTCATTGGCAATTCGAGAAAGCTCGGTTGCAGGGTCGCCTCCCGGGGCGCGATTGGTTGGCGGAGGTTTTTGAATCCCACTGCTAGGTTTGTGACTGTCGGCCTGAAAAATGCCGAGCTGTTCAAAAGCCGATTCTATGGCGACAGACAATTGCCCTGCCTTCTTGTGATCTATTTGAGCGGATGCGTACATGACCACAAAAAAAGCAAACAGCAACGTGACAAAGTCAGCGTAGGAGACCAGCCATCGTTCGTGGCTAATGCGATCGGTAGAGCGGCGCCGGGGTTTCATGCGGTCCTGCTGCCGTTGGGTTTGGCGTCGGGGTGGTCCTGCAGAAAGCCATCCAGCTTGGCCTCCAGCATGCGAGGATTCATGCCTTCCAGGATGGAGACCACTCCCTCCAGAGTCATCTCCCGGATGATCTGCTCTTCGCGTATTCGCAGCCGTAGTTTGCCCGAGCTGGGCAAAAAGAAAAGATTGGCTGTACCCACTCCATAAACCGTCGCCACGAAGGCCACAGCGATGCCTTTGCCGACCTCGTCGATATTGTCAAGGTGTTGCATGACCTGTATCAGGCCAAGCACAGCCCCAATAATTCCGATGGTGGGCGAAAAGCCGCCGGCGGACTCGAAGACTTTGGGGATGTTATCTTCATACTCCGCTTGATTGTCGAGCTCCAACTGCATCATCTTGCGGAGCTCTTGCGGCTCGGTGCCGTCCACCGCCAGCATTAGCGATTTGCGTAGGAAGGGATCGTTGATGCCGTTGAGATCGGAGTCCAGCGACACGATGCCATCACGCCGCGCCTTGTTGGCGAACCCGACGAGCTGCCGAACCACTTGTTGCGGGTCCAGCTTGCGTTCGAAAAAGACATTGGCCAGCCGACGAAATGCCGAGCCCACTACCGACAGTGGGAACTGGAGCATGACGGCGCCGAGGGTTCCACCAAAGACGATCATTGCAGCTGTAGGCTGCAATATCTGGGTAATCTTGCCGCCTTCCAGCAAGAGTCCCGCGATGATTCCCCCGATCCCCACGATCAGTCCGGCAAAGCTGCTCTTATCCACGATGGGACTCCCCTGTCCGGAACTGATCGGTTCGGCGACTCGAAGGAGCAGCACAATTTTCAGGCGGGGCAGTCGACGGTGGTTGGGGCGTGCTGGTAAGAATCGAGCGCCGGAACTGCCGTACCCGCTCGATCACCTGCTCGGTGGTCTCGCGCACCACCAGCTTTTCGCCGCTAACCAAAGTAATGACCGTGTCGGGCGCTTCCTCAACATACTTAATGAGGTCGCAATTGACCGCCAGACGTGCGTTGTTCAAACGGGTGAGTTGGATCATGGCTGCCTCGGCCAGCGATAGGAATTCAGCCAACACATCGGCAATCATTACCCACTGCTTAAGTCTTGCTGGAAATCCGAATGCAACCTTCTTCTGGAATGCAATCTGCCTCGTGATCGATTAGAAGGCCCTAACGTGAGATTGGACCGGCGACGAGTTCTTACACTTCAGTTTTTTGCTGGGTTGCAATTAAAGCCGTACTGCGAGCGGGCCGATGTGGTGGTTGAACAGGAAGTAGGTTCCGCCGACACAACAACGGGCAAGGTGGAACCATGAGAGAGGAGCTATCCCATGGCAATCAGCATTCTGTATAACATTCCATCGCTGGCGGCGGAGAACCAGTTAAACATCACCAACACAGGCATGCAGAACACCTTGTACCAGCTGTCGACGGGTTCGCGAATCAACTCCGGCGCGGACGACGGGGCAGGGCTGGCAATCGCTAACGGCTTAGGGGCCAACGTTACGGCGCTGACCCAATCGGCGTTGAACGCAACCGAGGGTGCCGGCAAGTTACAAGTGGCCGACGGCGCTTTGTCGCAGGTCACCACCCTGCTGAACCGGGCTGTTACCCTGGCCACGGAGTCGGCCAACGGAACCGTCAACGACGGCTCACAACGCCAGGCACTGGATGCCGAGTTCAGTGCGATCAAGGCCGAAATTGACCGCATCGGCACCAACACTACCTACAACGGCACCGCGATTTTCTCCGGCGGCAGCACAAACTTTAACCAGATCAAAGCAGCCAACACCGCAGCCGGATTGGCCACCGCGGTGAGCGGCACCCTGGCCATCAAAACTACCGGCGGCTCTACCATCTACACCACCAAGGCCGCCGACAAGACAGTGGGCGACGTCGTTAACGACATCAACGGTTCGGGAACCGGCCTGGTGGCAACGCTTGATAATAACGGCCAACTGGTCGTTACCGATGGCCAGAACCGGGGCACATCGGCGGCCAACCAACTTTCTGCTGACGCCACTACGGGTACTTTCACAATTGGCGCTGACACTAGCGAGGCCTTCACCAACGCCGCCAACTCCAGCACCATGAACGTTTACCTTAGCGATTCTACGAAAGCCGGCAGCAGCACCATCGGGGTAACGCTAGGGCAGTTTTCCAGCAACAACATGAACGGCATCAGCCTGGCCGGCGACAACCTGCAGACGGCGCCCAATGCCCAGCAAGCATTGAGCGACATCAACAATGCCATCAGCTCAGTGGCGGCACTGCGCGGCAATATTGGCGCCAGCGTCAATCGGCTGCAGGCGGCCGGTCACGTGGTGAACAACCAGATCCAGAACCTGACATCCGCGCAAAGCGACATCACGTCGGCCGATATCCCGACAGAGGTCGCAAACTTGACCAAGTATTCGATCCTGAACCAGACCGGCATCTCGGCCTTGGCCCAGGCCAATCAGATGCAACAGAGCGTACTCAAGCTGTTGCAGTAAGACAGGGGATTCTCCTGACGGCGCGCAACCGGCCGCTCGCACTCTATGGGTTGCACGGGGGAGAAGGTGGGACCTTCGGGTTCCCCTTCTCTCGCCCAAGCTTGGGTTATCGGCGGGGGGAACCGAACCCGTCACGATTCCGGGAAGGAGCTGCGTAGATCGTGAGTACCTCCAGCGTCAATCTCTCCAGCATTCTCTCCAGTGTCAACAATGCCTTTAGCGGCAAGACCAGCGGCATCGATGTTGGGTCCACGGTTGCCGAATTGATGCAGATTGAGCGCCAGCCGGAAGCGCAAATGCAGCAACAGCAGGCCGGCATCAGCCAGCAAATCAGCATGCTGGGCGTCATCAGTAACGATCTGCAGGCGCTGGCCAATGTGACCCATAGCGTAAGTGACATTAACGGAGGTCTGCAGGCCAAAACCGTGACATCAACCCGGGATGATGTTGTTACCGCAACGGCGGACACTACGGCCGCCATTGGGAAACACACGGTGACGGTCACCAATCTGGCCACAATATCGTCCAGCTATTCCGACGTGGTGCCTTCCGCGACGCAGCTTGGCGGTGGTGAAATCGATGTCGCTTACGGCGACCCGAACAATCCCACGAGCTCGGACAAGATTCTCATTCCCTCAGGCGACAACACGCTTCAGCAGGTCGTCAGCTATATCAATTCGTCCAACTACGGAGTAACGGCCAGTGTCGTTACCGATACTTCGGGGTCGCGGCTGTCGCTGGTCAGTAAGACCTATGGCGCCGCGGGCAACCTGACAGTCACCAGTCCGGTGCTGAACTTCAACCAGGGAACGGTCGGAGTGGATGCGCAACTCAGTGTGGACGGCGTGCCCATAGACAGCGCCACCAATACCGTAACGACGGCTTTGCCTGGAGTGACACTAAACCTGGCGAGCGGCGCGCCTGGCACGCCGATAACCATCAGTGTCGGCGCCGATACTGCGCAGGCCACGCAGACCATCAACAACTTCGTTTCCGCCTATAACGCAGTCGTTAACGACATCAACAGCCAGTTCACGCTGGATGGTAATGCCCAGGAAGGGCCATTAGCCAGCGACAGCGGCTTGCGCAGCCTGCAGAATCAGTTGCTCAGCGCCGTCTCCTATTCTGTCTCCGGGACAGGTCAGTACGTGAACCTGCAATCGCTGGGTATCGAAATGCAGGACAATGGCACTTTGCAAGTGAACTCCAAAGTGTTGAATGATGCCCTGACCAATCACTACCAGGATTTTCAGAACTTCTTTCAGTCGCTTACGCCGAAAGGGTTCGGCAACTTCTTCAATACCCAAATGATGCAGATGACGGATGTGACCGAGGGGCCGCTGGCGCTGTCGACACTGGGACTACAGGAAACCAATCAGTCACTCAGCAAGGACATCAATGACTTCGAGGCTCGCATGAGCTCAATGCAGACGGAGTTGACCCAGCAGTACAGCACTCTTAATGCGACTCTTGTGGAATATCCCATCCTGATGCAGCAGATCGCGTCCCAACTTAGCAGCCTCCCCACTACCAGCAAGAGCAGCTAACCGAAATGAAGAGTGCATTGGAAGCGAAGTTGACTTACCGGGAGAATGCGGTGCGTGGGGCCACGCCAATCGGATTAGTGGTAATCCTGTTCGACGCTGCCATCGACGACATGCGGCGGGTAGTCCGCGCCAGCGGTATCGAGGAGCGGGCGACCGCAATCCGTCACGCCATGCTGGTGTTGCAACAACTGCAAGGCACCCTTGATTTCGAAAAAGGCGGCCAAATAGCCAGGCAGTTCGAACAGTTTTACAACCTCATTCGTGCAAAACTGCTGGAATCCCAACTCCGCAACTCCCCTGAAATGGTGCAGCAACAGATCCAATTCATGACGGAAGTCCGGGAATGTTGGGTCCAGGCAGAAAATCAACTTCAGCCGAAACCCAACCCCGGTGCTGTGGTCCCTACTGCCATACCTTCAGCGCGGTCCGATGCCGAGGACGCAGTTTCCACCGGCGAATGGAATGCATGAAACAGAACTCTCACATCGAGCTTCTGCGTCAAGCCAATGCTAGCCTCGTTCACTTCTTTGAGCGTTCTACGGGAGCGTCTGAAGTGGGCCACGTGGAAGAGGTCGAAGCTCTTTCGCAGCTTGAGGAGACCTTGCGGTCGGTGGGCGTCCTGCTCGATGAAGGCGTACAAAACAGCAGCGACACAAACATCCGGGAAGAGCTCGCGCACTATCGAGCAAACTTGGTATCGCTGCGTCGCGAATTGTCTGTCCTGGAGGACGCCGCAACCGCCTGCCGTGCCCGGCTGCATTTGCGCCAGCAACATCTACAGGCAGCCAAAGCCTGGTGCATTGCCTCCCGGCAGACGGTATAACGACCAAACCGCCCAGAGGTTGCACGAGAAGACAATTCTCGATGTCCGGACTGTTGCAGATTTGTCCTGAATCGCCTGCTGCGGAAGTGCCGCAGGCTGCGATTGCTGAATGTTCAAGCGACGACGGAAGCTAAATACCTAACTTCTTCACTTCTTCGTTGTAGTACTTGCGGTAGAGGATGTCCCATTCCTGGGAGCCTTCGAGGATGGTGCGGCGCTGGCTTTCGATCTTCTGCCGGGCGGCAGCGTCGATCCGGGCCTCCTGTGCCATCAGCAGTTCCAAAACCCGGCGTGCTTCCAGACGGATGCTATTGCGGTCCTCGATGAAGTCCACATTGTCCATCTCGGCGAGGGTATCAGCCACAGCGTGCGCCAGCTTATTGATCTTTTCGCGGCTGAGCCTCATAGCACCGCCTTGTACTTCCGCACCAGTTCGTTCTTGATCTTCTTGAACATCTCCTGGTAATTGGCGCCACTACGGTTCATCTCGTCGGCGTAGGTCTCGAGAATGATGCGGACTTCGTCGTTGATGCGGTCTTCCAGCGTAAGCTCCTCGAGCAGGGCGGCATTAACGCGGGCCGTCACCTCCGGCTTCTCCGAGGTTTCGATGAACTCGCCCGTAATGAGCTTGTCGGTAACTTCGCGGGCCAGATAGCCCACGTATTCTTTCGAGAAGAGCATGTCAGTTGGAATCAGGTAGCGAAACAGCTTAGTTTAGCACAGGAATTAAGGCGCTCTCGACGGGAAACCTGCCCTGCAGCGCGGTTCTTCCCTTATCGTGCCGTGCCAGCAGGTCCTCATCGGAGTATGATAATTTTCACTGCTGCAGATTTGTCGCTGCGGTCCGCGAGAGACTCTTATGTCAGACGATCTAACCAGCCTCAAAGATGACATGAACGCGTTTATCCTGGGACACGGGTTGAGCCGTTTCCAGGGATACGTCACAGAAGACGTACACAGTGTCATGTGGGACCCGAGGGACAACCCCGAGAGCTGGAAGGATTTCGTCGAACTGGCGAAAAAAGCGGGTTCGGAGTTCCTCTCCATGGACGAGGAAGTGCTTCAGCGCGACGAGCTCGATTACCTCATTCAGCGTCTGCAACACGCCAACTATCCCAGCGATGAAGATATGGAAGAAGCTCGCTGGTTGCGCAACTATATAGGCAAGACTGGCTTTATCCAGCTGGGCTGGCCGCATCAGGGCATCATGTTTCTCTACGAAGTCTCCACCGAGTGGTACGAGCGTTATCAGCATCTGCTGGATCTGGTGGAGGATTTCGGCAGCATGGCGATCGACGGGACCGACCCCGACGACGAACGTTGACGTGCGCTGGGTCCTCCGCAATGCCGAATCGCAAGACGTGCAACGGCTTGCTCTAGAGTCCGGGCTTCCGCTCTCCACCGTTCGGTTGCTGACGGTTCGCGGTATACGGACAGCCGAGCAGGCGCATAAGTTCCTTTCACCTTCCCTCCAAGATCTGCATTCGCCCGGACTGATGACCGGCTTGCGTGTCGCCGTCGAGCGGTTGCGCGCAGCGATCGAGCGCGGCGAGACGGTGCTTATCTACGGTGACTACGACGTGGACGGCACCACCGCAATCGTAATTCTCAAAACTGCCATCGAACTCTGCGGAGGACGGACGGAGCACCACGTGCCTCATCGCATTCGTGAAGGCTACGGAATGCGGGATGAGGTTATCGAGCAGGCCGCCGATCGCGGTATTCGCCTCATCATCAGCGTGGACACAGGCATTCGCGCGTTTGCCGCCGGAGAAACTGCCCGGCGGCGCGGCGTCGATCTTATCGTTACCGACCACCACCTGCCGCAAGCCAATGGCTTGCCGAAAGCGCTGGCGGTGGTGAACCCGAATCAGGAAGGTTGTGAGTATCCGTGCAAGTCGCTGTGCGGCGCTGGTGTTGCATTCAAGATTGCGCAGGCCTTGCTGGAGGGGACTGGACGCGAGCGACTGCTGCCGTCATTTCTGAAGATGGTTGCCATCGCGACCATCGCCGATGCGGTACCGCTCATCGGCGAGAACCGCGTATTCGCCAAACTGGGTCTGGAAGGACTGAGGAAGCCAGTAAACGCAGGCCTGCGCGCATTGTTGGCTAATTGCCAATTGGACGGTTCGCGCCCGCTTAGCGCCGGCGACATCGCCTTCCGCGTTGCGCCGCGCTTGAACGCTGCCGGACGCATGGACGTGGCCGAGCACGTCATTCAGTTGTTCACCGAGAAGGACGCAACCAAAGCTGCGGACATTGCCATTAAACTGAACCAGCTTAACGGCGATCGGCAACTGGAAGAGCAGCGAATCATAGAGGAGATTCATCGCAAGATTGAAGACTCTCCCGAGATGAAAGAGGCGTACTGCTTGGTGCTCGAAGGCGAAGGCTGGCATCGTGGCGTGATCGGGATATGCGCCACTCGCGTGGTGGAGCGATATCGGCGTCCGACGCTCGTCTTTGCCTGTGAGGACGGCGAAGCTCATGGCTCGGGCCGCTCCATCGAAGCATTTCATTTGCTACAGGCGCTGGAAGCTTGTTCGGAGTTGTTCACCCGTTTTGGCGGACACGCGCATGCGGTAGGTTGTGCGCTTCCGGTGGAGAAGATCCCCGAATTGCGCTCGCGGCTGGATGCGTTCGCTCGCGAACGGCTGACGCCGCAGGATTTCGTCGCCGTTCTCAACTATGACGCGGAGATCTCGCTCGATGAGGTCAACCACGACTTCTGGTTGCTGCTGCAGAAGTTGGAGCCGTTCGGCTCAGGAAATCCCGTGCCAGTTTTCGTTGCCCGCAATGCGAGGCTGGTTCAGCCTCCTCGAGTGCTAAAAGAGAAACATATCAAGCTGCGCGTCGTGGCCAATGACCGGAATTCCAATGGCAAGGAATTTCCCCGTGCCTACGACGCACTGGGCTGGCGCATGGCCGAACGTCTCACGCAAGAGCCGCTGCTGCTGGGCAGCACTCTGGACTTGGCCTTCACCGTGGATTACAACGAGCATCCCGAGTTCGGGGGAGTACAAGTCAATCTTTTGGATTTTGCCCAAGGCGCGGCAATCGCGAGCGCGGCGGCCGCTACAGAAGGTTGAGAGCGCAAAGTAAAGGGCGCCGAATCGACGCCCTTCGTCCTTATCTCTTGAGTTATCTACGGCACTTCAATCAACTCGATCTTGCCATCCTTGCGGCGATGCAAGACCCTGACCTGACCTTTCGGATCGCGGAAGACGAACACCTCGCGATCGCGGAACTCGCATTCCTTGACCGCTTCTTCGATCGTCATCGGCCGCATCGCGATGGAGTCGGTGGAATGCACCAGGTGCGCCTCGGTGGTGCGGGCAATGGAGGGGAACTTATGCACGACTACCGGAACCGCGGTGGCGGGATTGGCCCCGACGGAGATTTGCATCTCGCTTTCCGACGCCACCGGCGCCGTCCAGGTCTTGTCTTTCGGTTTGCGGCCGATATTGCGGCGGCGACCGTTGTGCCGGATCACTTGCGTCTCGATATGTTCCAGGGCCTGATTGACGGCAGCAACCATGTCGGTGGCCTCGGCGAGTCCTACCAGATGGCCACGTCGCCGCTTCACCGTGATTTCCGCGATGTTACGGTGCTTTTCCACCGACAGGATGACTTTGCTTTTGATGTTTTCGCCCAGGATTTTGGTCAATTTGGTGAGGCCTGATTCGACCTCATCACGAACGGCGGGAGTAATTTCATACTGCTTGCCAAAGTACTCTACTGTCATTGAGCTCCCTCCTCGCCGCAGCCGGTTTGTTTGCTGTCTTAGCCGCGGCGCTTTCCTCACAACGGCGTCCCTTCAAGTTAGACGCGCCCGGGACAAAATCCGCGCGTTGTCGGACCGGACGAGGCGCCGGTACAGCCGCTAGTTCTTCACTCTGCGCTGGTGGGTGCTCGGGATGCGCATATCTTCCCTGTACTTCGCGACCGTGCGGCGAGTGACCTGGATGCCCTGCGACTGGAGGATGCGGGTGATCTGCTCGTCGGTCAACGGCCTGGTGGGATCTTCTTCCTCAATGAGCTTCTTAACGCGGCGCTTCAGGATTAGCAGCGAGGTGCCACTGCCTTCCGGCCCGTTAACGCTTTCGCTGAAGAAGTATCGTAGTTCGAAGACTCCTTGCGGGGTGTGAGCATATTTGTTGGCTACGGCGCGGCTGACAGTTGAGGGATGAACCCCAATCTCTTCCGCCACTTCCTTGATCATCATCGGCTTCAGAGCGTCGATACCATGGTCAAGGAAATCGCGCTGACGCGCCAAAATTGAATAACAAACACGCAAAATGGTTTG
Organism: uncultured Acidobacteriaceae bacterium; assembly: GCA_963709045.1. Taxonomy (GTDB): domain Bacteria; phylum Acidobacteriota; class Terriglobia; order Terriglobales; family Acidobacteriaceae; genus Bog-257. Next base: position 139,203 of record CAVPUX010000003.1, read on the forward strand.
TTTGCGCTGCTCGATGTTCTTGATGAGTTGAATGGCCGACTTGTAGCGTTCTTTGACGTAATTGCGTACGTCTTTCTCCGCCACGTCGCGGCTCAACAACTTGCGATAGGTCGGATTCAGACGCAATTGCGGAATTTCCTCGTCGTTCATCAGGACGAGGTATTCATCGCCCTGCTTAACGAACGCCACGTCGGGCTCGATCAATCGAGTTTCGGCCTTGTTATAGCGCAGCCCGGGACGCGGGTCGAGGGTGCGGATGAAGTCCATGGCAGCCATTACCGCTTCCAGCGGACGACCCATGGCTTTGGCAACTTCCTTGTAGTGCTTGTTCTGCAATGCGTGGAGATGCTCATTCACCAACACGATGGCATCGCCAAGCGCCTCAAGTTCAGCCTCATGACTGCCGTTTCCGTTCTTACGATCGACGCGCTTCAAGCCGTGTAGCTGTGCCAGCAGGCACTCCCGCAAATCGCGCGCACCCACGCCGATAGGATCCATCTGGCGCACCAGGTCGATCGCCTCGCGCAATGCGTCGCGGCTGAAAGGAACACGAGCCGGCACAGTTCGAGGGGGTACGAGCCTCGGACGTGGAATGGCTGAGTCGGTCCCTTGGGGCATCGCCTCGGCTACGGAGGACTCTTCTTCGGCTACGGCCACATTGGATTCGGAAATCTCCGGCTCCAAGTCACCTTCAGAGGGTAGGACAGCTGCCATGGACGGCTCCGGCAATTCTGCGCCCGCCGTTGCCGATTCCGAGGTTGGCGACTCGAAGCCGTTCGTCTCCTCATCAGCCAAGCCAAGCAGTTCATCGTCCGTCGCAGTTAGATAGCCTTCCTCGTTTAGGTTCCCAATTACCAGCTCCGCCGCTCGATAGACGTCTTCGTTGACATGTAGCGATCCAAGCTGCCACATCAAGTGGTCCGTGAGCGTCGTGGGTTTGGAGAGGAAATTCTCGAACGAGGGTTTCTCGTTCTCCTCCATCTCAATCGAGGTGCGCAGACCAGGATCTAGATACTCCGAGAAGAATGAGCCGAAATCAATCTCGTCGAAGGGATCTTTTTCTTCGGCAGTTGGCGGCTGCTCTTCCTGGATGGTAATGGAGCTATCACGCTCCATCTTTTCTTCGCGAGCCGAAACTTCGTCGAGCAAGGGGACCGAGTCGTCAAGTTCCTCAAGTACGGGATTCTCAGTCAACTCAGCCGTAATCATGTCCGCCAGCTCAAGTTTGTTGAGCGCCAGGACGCTGACCATCTGGACGAGTCCAGGAGTCAGAATCTGCTTCTGGGAAACCTTGAGATTTAACTTGGGCTGCAATAAAGCCATGCGACGGATTTCCTAAGGGCGCGGGCCCTTACACGAATTCTAAACCAACTGGAAGCTCTCGCCTAAGTAAACTCGCTTCACTTCAGGATCATTTCCGAGTTGCTCCGGCGACCCTGTCCGGAAAATGCGTCCCTCGTTGATAATGTAGGCACGATCAGTGACTGACAAAGTCTCCCTTACATTATGATCGGTAACCAGCACGCCGATTCCAGTCGCTTTCAAATCAGAAATAATTTTTTGTAAATCAAGTACTGCGATGGGATCAATTCCGGAAAAGGGCTCGTCCAGCAGAATGAAAGCCGGAGAGATACACAGACAGCGGGCAATCTCTACACGCCGCCTCTCCCCGCCCGACAGCGCGTAACCGCGATTCTTTCTTATGACACCCAATCCCAACTGATCAATCAGCTTCTCCATCCGCTCGCGACGCTCGTGCCATGAAATCGGCTGCGCCTCAAGTACCGCCAGAATGTTGTCCTCGACCGTCAACTTTCGGAAGATAGACGGCTCTTGCGGCAGGTACCCGATGCCATAATTCCGGGCCCGGAGATACATGGGCTCGTCAGTTATGTCCTGCCCATTGATCAGGACCCTTCCGGTCTCGGCGGGAATGAGTCCCACAACAATGTAGAAACTGGTGGTTTTGCCAGCTCCGTTCGGTCCCAGCAGACCGACCACCTCACCTTGTTTTACATGGAAGCTGACCCCGTTGACGACCCTTCGGCCACGGTAGCTTTTGCCGATCTCATCCGCCGATAACGTCTGCATTTACTTGGTGGTACGTGCGCGAGTAATGGTGGGGGAAGAGCGTTTACTCTCTACCAGCACCCTATCATCGTGACTGTAGAAAGTCAACGAATCGCCCCATACTGTACCGTGTTCGGCATCAAAAATGCTAGGAGATTTCCCTGTCAGGAGATACTTTCCGTCATCTGCGGTATAAACCAGTCGATCTCCCACCGCGCGGCGGTTGGGTCCGGTGACCACGACGTCGCCGACTGCGACCATGTGATCGATCTGACTGGGTCCATCTGAACCGGGCATGATCGACTTCTTTTGCGCCGCCGGTGCCGGTGTTTGGGTTGCGCCGTTCGTATCCTGATCTGCTGGCTTCAAGTAGATGTCAATCTGTCGCCCATTGATGGTGTTGGGTACGCTCTGGGCAAAGACGTCGCCGGTGTACCGGGCGCGGCGTTCTTCGTCTGTATAAGTTAACTTATCCGAGGTTACATGGACTGGCGTGAGCTTTCCGTCCTGTCCCTTTTGCATGAACAGGCTCAAGACCTTCTGCGATCCGTCAGCCTCCGCGACCATGCTGCGCTTCCGATCGTCGAAGTCGATCTTAGGCGCTCGCACTACGTTTGCCGTCTGCCATAGCCGCACATTGCCGGTATAGTGCGCCACGCTCGGCTCCTTGTGTGCCGTCATGTGTTGCGCGGTGACGTGAATGGGATCGGAGCTTGCCAGTAAGGCGCCATCGGGTTGAGGTTTGAGATCGCTGTAGGTCGTCTTCACGTTGTCGTCGGCAAATCCGTCCCCCGTCTGGCGGTTGATGCGCACCGTTACGGCAGTCGTGGTCATGCCGCCGTCGATAACGCGCGGCGAACCCGTCAGCAACAACATCGTGTCGCTCGGGGTGTAGGTCGCGACATCGGCGAACGCCTCTCGCCCACCCGCGTCGGGTTTAGCAGAGGCCTCGTGATATTGGAAATCTCCCGTCTGTATCAGTTTCTGCACGCCGCCATCAGGAGCGAACGTTACGTCCAGGTTGTGTGCCACGCTGACTTTGTCGGGATCTCCCGGCGACGTGGAGACAATTCGCGAATTGGGCGAACCGTGCAGCGTTTGAAGGCGATTGTTGCTGTCAAAAGTTGCGTGGAATTTGCCGGCAGTAGCGACAGTTGTGGCATTGCCTCCGGTTTCCTTACCACCGTTGTTGGCGCTTTTCTGGTTTGATGATCCCGGAGCCGGAAAAATGGTAATGCTGGCCTTGCCGACTGTGTCAGCGGTCTTGAGCTGGTTCCCATTCTCCAATAGGAAATCGAGTTGGTCGGCGGCAATTTCCATGGGCTGGCCGCTGGGCTTGCTATCGGTACCGGTCTTGGCTAGCTTGGGGCTCTGCGTAGGCGGCTTCGGATCTTGCATCATGCGCGCGTTCTTCACCATGTGAAGCCGCAAGGGCTGATTCTGGTCATCGAAGTCAAGAACAAACGTGTCTGCGGATCCGTGGGCCACACTCGCGCCATGTGACTCGAACTTGGCGCCGCCGGAGAGGACGGCATGCTCCATTGAATTGCTCGGCCCCATGTTCACGTCGCCGCGAGGGCCCGTAATGTCGACAATGGAAGGCCCACGGCTCTGGATATGGACATTGCCTTCGGTTACCACGTGCTGCACGGTGTTGTCTGGTTGGAACAGCATCGTCCCTTTGTCGGCTGTCAGAGTGCGGTCCGGCTGGTCGATGCGTACGTTCTGAAGAGTTGCCTGTCTGGGCGTTTTCTGAATGGTGCCGCTGGTGCCGGTAATGACCGCTGGATGTTCGCTCGTAGTGGTGATGTGAATGTCAGACTTCAACTGCAGTTCGTTGCTCTTGGAATCGTAGTAAGCGCCTTTAGCGGATCCGTAAGCCTGGGTGGTGCGGAACTCCACCACCTCATCGGTGTGCGCAATGCCAGTCTTCTGATTGAAGGTAAGGGAGTGAGTCAGCAGGTGGAGAGGGTTTTTCAGTTCCGCGGGCGGGGCCTGGTCAGGTTTCTGCGGACCCTCGGCGTTCCCCTGCAGATCGATATGCACCTCACCCACGGCGTTGATATCTCCGGTCCGGGGATCGTAGGTGAACTGGTTGCCATAAATCTGGTCATACCGGTCGTGCTCGTGTCCGTACACGACGATATGAACATTGCGCAAATCGGCGTGGCCGCCAGCCTTGAACTGCACAGCTTTTGAAGCCCGGATGGTGTAGAGAGTATGCCCCCCTTCGGACTTGGAAAGCGAGAAGCCGTCGCTGGTCTGCTGAATGTCGAGTCCTAATTGAGCCGGTACGTTGTGCAAAGTGGGACCGACGCGCGAGCGGGCTATCCAGTACGACACTGTCACCACTGCTACGAGCAACATCACACTGACGACCAGCCACTTACGCACTTGAGCTGTGGATTGGAGCATCTTTGTTCGATATTACGCCAACAAACGCCGGGGACAGAAATGTGAGGCAGGGCGGGTGGAGATTGGCTTAACCTCGCAGCAAAGAAAAGCTTTTTGCGGGCGGTACGCGGATGACCAGACAGTCGGAAGGCATGTCGTGCAGCGCCTGGCGGCGCTTGGTCCAGCCTGCCATCATGAACCCGATGGTCAGGAAAAACAAAGACAGAAACTTCATCAAGTGGCGAATCGTGGCCTGTCCGAACGAAAGCCGCTCACCCTCTGCGGTGACCACCTGCAGGCCTAGAACGCGTTTGCCCACTGTGGCGCGCCACGATGAACTTTCAGTGAAGGCAGAGTACAGCCACGAACCGACCGACAGGATCAGGATGAAAGCCATCCCGGTGGCTACCTTCGAGACGACGGGCGAAATTCCCAGCAAACGCCCGAGACGGCGAAGGGCGAGATCGATTGCGAAGGTCAGCAAAAGGGCTCCACCAGCCTCTAACGCTACATCGATTGCGCCTGCCCAGACGCGAAGCCAGAATCCGGCGAATTGAGGATGGGCCAGATCAATGGCTTCTGGCGACACCAGTCCGTTGGAGGATTGAGCAGCAGCTGAATTCTGAGCGTCGGGATCGGAAAGCAGGTCTCCGCAGAACAGGCAGAACCGTCCATCTGGCAATCGTACGTTGCCGCAGGTAGAACAGACTTGGCTTAGCACCATTTCCATTCGGATGGGAATACTACGCTGGACGGGCGGCCCTGTAAAGGGTGGTGCTGTTCCGCGAGATGGCGATCGTCCCCGGAAGCTCGCTCCGTGGGAATTTTATTGCATATGATATGCAAAAGATTGCACTCCAGTATTGAGCCACTAGCCTCGCCTTTCATAAATTTGAGGTACTTATGCGACCAAACAATGGTAATGTAGCTGCAGCATTGTCGTTGGGATGTAATGTCCCACGGTCCAGAGGAGAAAGCTCGTGATGCGCAAAGTTTCTGGGTTGCTGTGCTTGCTTGTGCTGGCTTCCGCGGCAGCAGTGGCCGGCAGCATTCCATTCAGCGGATCGGGATCCAGCGGAACCATAAATCCAGGGCAGCCTTTCAGCTATAGCGGCGATGGTGGAGCAGATTGGGGAGTTCCCGGTGTGGATGGTGGTCTAGCGGTTTGGACTGGGCCGACGGTTGATCAGTTCACCATCACGTTTGATCTCACTGGAGGAGTCAGCATTGATCCGTTGGACGTCGGAACGACTTGCAACGGAGGCCCTTCGGGAGGAACCGTCTTCTGTGCGTCGCCGTACTCGCAGCCCTGGAATGTTACGAATCTCACCACCGATTCGATTACCTTTACCGCGCTTCCGGGCGGCGATCTGCTGATCAATGGAGATCCGTTCTTTATCAACATCTTCTTCACTGGTGGCGATCCTAACGGCGCCAGCTTTAGTGGTGATTGGGTCTCGCCCGTGCCCGAACCCAGCGGCCTCGTGTTGTTCGGTTCTGGAGTTCTTGGCCTTGTAGGGATTTTGCGTCGCAGATTAGTGTTTTGACCCTCCTTGTTACTTGCGGATGATCGAGAAGCCGGAGTGGAGTCGCTCCGGCTTAATTTTCTTGCCCAGCTGGTGTTCGGCGCGCATTACTCAACGCTTACAAATTGCGTGTTCTATCCATCAGGACTCGCTCTTCAGTTCATCCAGCATGGCTTCCATCTCCGCCAAGGCGTGCTGATTTCGTGTGCGGCGAGCGCATTCGATGCCTTGCTGCAACAACGACTGTGCTTCCTCCTTGCGCTCCGCGCGGGCAAGCGTTTGTGCAGCCATGAAGTATCCGTTGGTGTAGTCGGGATGAGCAACGAGGAGGCGTTGGAACTCGGTTAGGGCAGCGTCGGTCTCGCCCGAGCCCGAGTACTCCAAGCCGAGCGCGTAGCGCGCAAAAGCGTCATCAGGGCTTGCGGTCAGTATTTCTTTCAGTGCCGTTACGCGAGTTTCGTCGGGCATTGTAGTTCTCCAGTCCCGAACGCATAGTACTAGAGCAGCCAGCGAAGTCTCAAACTTGTTCAGGTACTTCAACGAAACATTCCTGCACTAAGCTGGAAGGGGCTTCTCGCTCCAGTACAATGGCGTTGAACGCTCAGTGGTATTGACGAGGTTTTCTGTGGCCTGCCCATTCTTCATGCCTGAACAGCGATTCAACTCGGACTGGCCATTTCCGCAGCGGCTTCCCCTCGGAGCGGGATGGGGAGGCACGTGCACCGCGCCCGGTCACGATGGGGCGCGGCCCAGCGGCGAAGAGCTGAAGTCGGGTTGCAATCTGGGCTATGCCACAACCTGCAGCCGGCTTCCTGCTGAGCGCTATGCGGATGCAGTGCGTTTTGCGCTGGGCGAGGAGCGAGACGGGGTTCTCCACGTGCTCTTTGTCTGCGAACGCGATTATCTGCCTGCAGGCAACGGTGAACTGTTGTATGAAACTGCGAGTGCGTCGTGGGTTCAATCACACATCGATACTCGTATTCAACGGATGGCCGAATGCTACCTGCAGGCGAAGCGTGCGCGGCGCGGTACGATTCCCCCTTCGTCATTGTAGATGGCATTTACAAATGGCATATGCCATTTTATAATGGGATTATGGTCGCCACATTGACTCTCGACAAGTCAGGGCGGATTGTACTTCCTAAGCCGCTGCGGGATGAGCTTAATCTGTGTCCTGGAGACAGTTTGGAGATAGCGACTTCGGGCGAGCAGATTACCTTAAATCCCGTCCGCGCCATATTGCCCTTGCAGAAAGAACGTGGCGTTTGGGTTTTTCGCACCGGAGAAACGTTGCCTGCCTCCGCTACCGAGGAAACGCTTCGCCAGGTCCGGAATGAGCGGGATCAGGCAGCTTTGGGCGAGGATTCTTGAAAGCTTTCCTGGATACCTCGGTCCTGGTGCCGGTCTTCCTGGCTGATCATGTGCACCATAGGGCGAGTCTCGACACTTTCCTGCGGTTCAAGAAACAAGAATCCAGTTGCGCGGCGCATAGTTTGGCAGAGACCTATTCGACGCTGACCAGGCTGCCAGGCAGACACAGAGTGAGCGGTGAACAGGCCATGCTGTTTCTTGGCGAGATCCGCGAGCGGCTCACCTTGGTTGCTCTTGACGAAGCCGAATACTACACGTCGATTGAGCGGGCAGCCGGACGCGGAATGCGGGGCGGCGCTATCTACGACGCTATCTTGGCTAGTTGTGCGCTCAAGATCAAAGCCGACACGCTATATACCTGGAATTTGAAACACTTTCGGCAGTTGGAGCTTTTCGATCGAATCAGGACCCCATGACTCCAGGGCTGTCCACTGCGGCGAACGAAACCATGGAACAGAACGAAGGAAACCTGAGACCGAGACCGGTGAGCGACTCAAAATCAGAGATGATTGAGCTCGTGTTGCCGAATGACACCAATCCTCTGGGAGCATTGCTGGGCGGCCGTTTGATGCACTGGATCGATCTCGCCGGGGCGTTGGCCGCGCATCGCCATTCGCACTCTTACGCGGTGACCGCTTCGATGGACCACATCGATTTCCTGGTGCCGGTGCATGTTGGCGATATGGTAATTCTTCAATCTGCGGTTAATCGCGCATTCAATACGTCGATGGAGGTTGGCGTCCGGGTTCTGGTTGAGAATTATATTTCCGCTTCGCGTCAGAAAGTGGCGACTGCGTACCTAACGTTTGTCGCCGTGGACCGGCATGGGCGACGGCTGCAGGTCCCTCCCGTTATTCCCGAGACCGAAGAAGAAAAGCGGCGCTATGAAGGTGCACTGCGCCGGCGCGAAGCTTCGAAAGCCGAGCGGGAGCGGAGAAAGGCTGACCGCGGGGACGAGTGAAAATCCGCGGAAGGGGGGCGCCTCATCCTTTCGCACGTCTTTGGCAAAAGGCTGGGACGAAGTTACCGGCCTTGCGCATCTCGCTTGCCCGTGAACCGGTAGGTGATGCCGTTCCATTCGTAATCGTAAATCTTGTAATTGGCGTATCCGTTCGAGGCATCCGGGGACTGTGGTACGCGCACCTCAATCGCTTCCTTCACGATATCGGTACTCGCATTGCCGAACTCGCCATCGCAGAATCCCTTGCCCTCGGGATCCTTGTCGGTTGACCACAACTTCGAAAATGAAGTTTCGGAGTATTGCCGGAAGATGGTGAGAGTCAGGCAGTTTTTTTCTCCCATGTAAGTGACCAGCAAAACCTGATGACGGTCAGAGAGGCCTTCGACGTCCACGCTGGCAATCCGTGAGTCGTCGTCTTTCTCATTCGGAACACTCGACGCCTGCCTCCACAGCTTATGTATAGTTCCGGGATCGAGTCCGGTTGCCTTCGCCCACTTGACATCGTCGGCTTTGCGCACCTGTTTCCAGTCCTGTGCGAGCAGTCCTGTCGCAATCAGAAATATGCAGGCAGCGACGACAGCAGCTTGGCGCATGGCTCATAATGGCGCAGCTGGGTTCTAAGGGCAAGATTTTAGTTTAGTCGTAGCGCTCGAAGACGATCTGCTTGCGGTCCCAGCCCATCTCTTCTTTGAGAAGTTTGCGATTTGCATCCACCATCTGATGCAGTCCGCAGATGTACGCTTGCATGTCGGTGCGACCGGCGACAATTTCGCGCACATGGTCTTGCACATAGCCCCGGCAGCCGGTCCAAAGATCGCCGCAACGGCTGAGCGTTGGAACGTAGTGGAAGTTTGGGTTCTCGCGTTCGATCCGCTCGAACTCGTCGCGGTAGTAGATGCTGTGCTCGTAGCGGGTGCCGAAAACCAGCCAATATTCGTGGCCGTCATTGCGTTCTGGCTTCTCGAACAGCCAATGAATTATGCCGCGGATGGGCGCGATGCCGGTTCCGGTGGCGATGAAGACCGCGTCTTTGCTGAGGCTCGCGCAAGGTGAACAGTCCGTGCGGGCCGTGAAACTGGACGGTCGCCCCTTCCGGCAGATCGCACAGCCAGTTGGAAAGAAAGCCCTCGTCTACGCGGTTGAGGCACAGATCGAAGGTAGCGTTCGGTCGCGGCGCCGACGCGATGGAGTATGCGCGGGTGTGTTCCTTGCCATCGGGCCGAGGATGTTTGATCGAGACAAATTGGCCGGGAACGAAGCGGAACTCTTCTGCGCCCTCGACACTAAGCTCGAGATGCTTGGTCTGCGGCGACAGCAGAACAGACCGATTCAAGCGCGCCGTAAATAGCTGCCGTTCGACGGTGGTGCGTTTCTGGACTTGGGTCTCCATAATTTGAGATTCACTGATATAGATGCCGTTGAGCAGAAATAGAAGCGGTAGAGGCCGCGGGACCGCGATTCGCTTCGCCAGCCTCTGGTAGGAATTACGGAGTCGCGGCTCGGTTCGGCGGAAGGCTTCGATCTGCTCACAGAAATTGCCCTCAAGCGCTTACAACTCAATTGCGGTGGTCGTCTCGGTAAGATTCAAGACCTCGCCCTCGGCCAGGCCAGGGCGTTCGATGACTCGCCTAGGCCGCAGGATTCCGTGTCCGTGATCGAATTTCCGTATCTTGATCTTCATCAGAGGGCCGCAAGGTCAAGAAACGACGGCCGAAGCGAAAGGCGAATAGCGGTCGTCCCTACTCCACCGTCACCGACTTGGCCAGATTGCGCGGTTGGTCCACGTCGCAGCCACGGCGGACGGCGATGTGATACGCCAGCAACTGGCAGGGAACAACTTCAAGAATCGGGGAGAGCAGTTCCGGTGCGTCGGGCACGTATAAGACGTGGTCAGCGGCTTCGCGAATATCCTCGTCTCCCTCGGTAGCGATCGCAATCACCGTGCCAGAGCGCGCCTTCACTTCTTTCAGGTTCGACAGCGTTTTCTCGTAACGCAATACCGAGCCAGGATCCGTCTTGTCATGCGTAGCGAGAATCACCACGGGAAGATCTTCGTCAATCAACGCGTTCGGGCCGTGCTTCATCTCGCCGGCGGGATAGCCTTCGGCGTGAATGTAAGAAATTTCCTTCAACTTCAACGCGCCTTCCAGGGCGATCGGGTAGTGGATGCCGCGTCCCAGAAAGAGGAAGTCGTGGGCGCGATGATACTGCTTGGCCAGGTCCTCGGTCTCCTCGTCGCGGGTGAGCAGGGCCTCCAGTTTGCCGGGGATAAGAGTCAGGTCGTTAAGTAGCTGCTTGGAGTGGTCCAGATCGAGTGTCCCACGCACTTGGGCAAGGTGAACTGCGAACAGGAAAAGCGCTGTCAGTTGGGCCGTGAACGCCTTCGTCGAGGCCACGCCAATCTCCGGGCCGGCGTGGGTATAGACAGTACCGTTAGCCTCGCGCGCGATCATGGAACCGACTACGTTGCAGATGCCAAGCGTCTTTGAGCCCTTGGCGCGCGATTCGCGCATGGCGGCGATGGTGTCGGCGGTTTCGCCTGACTGTGTAATCAAGATGGTCAGATCGCCCGGCCCAGTCAACGGATCGCGATATCGAAACTCGCTGGCGTAGTCCACTTCCACCGGAAGCTTGGCCAGTCGCTCGATCATGAATTTGCCGGCCAGACCGGCGTGCCAACTGGTGCCGCAGGCGGCAATGTGCACCTTTTCCAACTTGCGGAAATCTTCCTCGGTGATGTCCATCTCGTCGAGGAACACCTTGCCCGAGTCGAGCGAGACCCGGCCGAGAGTAGTGTCGCGCACGGCGCGGGGCTGCTCGTAAATCTCCTTCAGCATGAAATGCTTGAAGCCGCCCTTTTCCGCCATGATCGGGTCCCAGGTGATGTGCTGCACTTGGCGGGTAATGGGCCGGCCCTCAAAATCGCTGAGCTGAACGCCCGACGGAGTGATAACGGCAAGATCTCCATCGGCGAGAAAGAATAGGTCGCGGGTGTGATACAGGATGGCCGGCACATCGCTGGCGACGAAGTATTCGTCTTTGCCCAGGCCGATGACAGCGGGCGGCCCGTTGCGGGCGGCGACAATCTTGTTGGGCTCATCTGCCGAGATCACGGCGATTGCGAACACTCCAGTCAGCAACCGCACCGTCTGGCGGACGGCTTCTTCCAGCGGGACCTTGCGATCGGGCGTGGAAAGGTTTTTCTCCACCAGGTGGGCAATCACTTCGGTGTCAGTTTCGGTGGTGAATTTGTGGCCTTCATCGATCAACTTCTTTTTCAGCGCGACGTAGTTTTCTACGATGCCGTTGTGTACGACAACGATCTTGCCGGTGCAGTCGCGGTGGGGGTGCGCATTCTCTTCGGTGGGGCGGCCATGGGTGGCCCAGCGGGTGTGGCCGATGCCGTAGGTGCCGTCGAGCGGCTTCAGGCGAATGACTTCTTCCAAGTTACGTAGCTTGCCCTCGGCGCGGCGGACCTGTAGGCCCTCGCCATTGCCGGCCACGGCAATGCCGGCAGAATCATACCCGCGATATTCGAGGCGACGTAAGCCGTCAATGATGACTGGTACAACCCGCTTCTTCCCAACGTATCCAACAATCCCGCACATAATTCAGCTCCCAGTCCATGGGCTAAGCCTGCGACGAATCCAAGGACAGCAAACGAAGCAGGGAATACAAAGAAAGCCTATGATTTATTAATCGTAGTCGATTTGATGATCAAGTGGAACTTCCTGATGCGAAAGAATCTCTCCCGCACGGCGCTGAGAAATCCTTCGGGCTGCCACTCCTGAACTTATGCCCATCCCTGCAGCTGGAAAAATCCCGCCCGATTCAGAACGTCGGCGGAGTAGTTGGAATGCGCGGTGAAAAAATCCACGTCCTTGGATTGCTGCACGGCGGTGCGCACATTTCCCGGCCCGCAGTTGTAGGCAGCAATGGCCCCGCGCAGAAGCATCAACCCTTGCAGACTTGTATTCTTAGAAACAAACACAAGGTTGCTGCGCAACACTTGGCAGCCGAATTGAATACTGGCTTGAGGATCTCGCCAGTTACCCGTCCGGGCAAACGGAAACGCGTCAAAGTCAATCTGCATTAAACCTCTTCCGTACCCGCCGCCATCGGGAGGCAGGGGACCGGGACGAAACGGCTTGGTATTTTTTCGTGGTGCGAAATCTCCCGTTCCAGCCGGACCAGGCGGTTTCAAGAGCAGGCCCCAGCCCGACTCGCGGGACCCGATGCCGCAGATTACTGCAGGATTGAAACCCGAACTGCTGAGCGGCGCTTTGGATGAACTGTTTAAAGTTAGTGGCTGCTGCAGCTTGCGCCAGCATCGCGGGATCGGCAGACGAAATCGTGGTCGGAAAACTTGTGGGGACTAACGCGGGACTCGCCATCCAACCCCTCCTTATTGGCTACAACTGGCCGATTGGATTACTCATCGTACTGCGGAGTAACTTTCACAGCCAGTAGGTTCTTGGTGCGCCGTCGCGCTACCCGTCAATCGTGAAGCGGTACTCCTCAATGACGGGATTGGTGAGCACTTCGCGCGCAATCCGCTCGACTTCAGCGTGCGCAGCTTCACGGGTGACACTGCTGTCGAGCGCGATCTCAAAGTACTTGCCCTGGCGCAAGTCGTCGATGCCGCGGTAACCCATTTTCTTCAGCGCACCGTGGATGGTTTTGCCCTGAGGGTCGAGCACACTCTTCTTCAGCGAGACGTAAACGTAGGCTTTCATGGGTGAGCTTTCATTATAACGGCTGGCGTCCCTGAACCAGAGGAAGCGATCAGCCATCAGCACTCAAACACGCTCACTCGTTGTGCGACTTAGTCCCCAGATGGAAGGCATTTCCAGCACGAAGCCGCCGTGGCTGAAAACTGATGGCTGAGAGCTGACGGCTATTTCACCGGCGTCTTAAACGCCTCGTCGATCTCGACCTGATAACCGTTCACCAGCCGATTATTTTCATTCGCCATGCCGACCACCGACATCATCTCGTGGAACATCTCGTCGCTCATCCCCTTGTTGCGCGCTGAGATCGTATGCGCTGCAACGCAATACGGACATCCGTTGGTGACGCTCACGGCCACGTAGATCAGTTCCTTCACCACTGCATCCAGCGCGCCCGGGGCCATGATCTGCTTGGTGTCCTCCCAGGTACGCTTCAATAATTCGGGATCGTGCGCGATCGCCTTCCAGAAATTGTTGATCCGGTCAGTCTTGCGTGTTGCCATGATGTCGTCATATACCGCCCGCACTTCCGGGCTGGCGTCGGTGTATTCGATGAAGCCAAATGTGGCCATGTGTCCTCCAAGCTGTGCAATACTACGCGGCAGCCTCATCGCTGCCAAAATGGTTGTTCTCAGCACGCCTACCGCATCGTCGCTTTACGCTCGACTCTCTGCCGCACAAAATCAATCAACTCGGGTGTCACATACTGTGGTGGACGGATAAGGAACCTGGGTTTGTCGGCAACCGGTTTGAGAGAGACATTCGTCCAGGCGACATCGTCGGAGCCATCGTGGAGAATCACGGCGTCGGCGCGATCGAGGAATTCCTGCGCCGAGGTCTTGAAGTCGGCGGTCGCTGTGTCGAGTACCGTTAGATAAAGGTCGGGCCGCAAGAACCGCATCACGGAGTTGGACTCGACGATGGCATTCTCCGCGCTGGCCAGTTCTTTGCGCACACGCGACATGGCTTCGGCCAGCATGCCCTGGCGGGTGCGCACCCACAGTGAGCGAACTGCACCAGAGATGAGAAAACGCGAGGTGTCGCTCTCGCCGCTGCGATCGCGCTCTTCCGTTACCGCCCAACTGTGATCGTCAGTGGCGCAGTCGCAAAGTTCGCCATTGGCGGAACAGATGCCGTGTCCGTATTGCGTGATTTTGATGGCCGTCCAGTGAAATTCCGGGAGCGCTGCGATCAGGCCGGAGACCACGCTGGTCTTGCCCACGCTGCGGGAGTGTCCGCCGATGACAATGATGGCCATGAGAAAAACCGCAATTACCAGCCAGCAGTTAGCAAAAGCTTGAGATGCCGATTGTAAGTGCTAATAGCTCAGTGCTAAGTGCTACCTTTCCGCGCCAGGCGCGCCAGCGTCGCCAGTTCTTTCAAATACTGTCGGAGAGGTCGGGCGGGCCTGCCCCAGAAGACGACGCCCTTTCCGCGAACGATCTTATTCGACAGCACGCCGCTACCTGATCCGAGAATGACGCCCGGCTCGACCGTTGCGTGGTCGCCGATACCAACCTGACCTCCAACGACTGCGCCGTCTCCGATCTCCACACTGCCGGATATCCCCGTCTGTGCCGCAATCACGACGTTAGCGCCAACCGTCACGTTATGACCAACGTGTATCAGGTTGTCGAGCTTCGTTCCCGCGCCGATTACGGTTTTGTCCAAGGCACCGCGATCAATGGTGCAATTGGCGCCAATCTCGACGTAGTCGCCGATGACAAGTTCCCCAATCTGGGGAAACTTATGATAGCGGCCGTATTGTTCATCGCGCACAAATCCGAAGCCGTCCGCGCCCAACACTGCACCGGCATGCACCACCACCCGCCGGCCCAGGGTGGTACCCGAATAGATGACAACGCGAGGATAGAGGTCACAATCGTCGCCGATCAAGACGCCTTCGCTGATGCAACAGCCGGCTCCGATGTGCGAGCGCTCTCCGATCACAACGTTAGCTTCAATCACCGCATAGGCGTCGATGGTGGCATTTGATGCAACTTCTGCCGAGGCATGCACGATAGCTGTGGGATAAATGCCGGGGGCGTAGGTCTTCCGTGGATGGAGCAAGGCGCCCGCCCGCGCAAAAGCCAGGCGCGGCTGTGCGGCGATCAGCAAGGGCTTGCGCCCGGCGGACGACGCCGCGAACTCTCCAGCGATGACGGCGCTTGCTTGCGATGCCAACGCCTGTTCCAGGTGCTTTTCTTCTTGTACGAATACCAGTGCGCCCGGTTGCGCGTATGTGATGCTGGCGACGGTGGTGATTTCGAGGTTCCCGTCGCCGATCAAGCGGGTAGCAGTGAATTCCGCCAGCGATTGCAGGGTTTGCGCCATGAGGTTGTTATAGCAGTGGATAGTGAATAGTGATAGTGGATAGACAAGCGCTTAATTTAGACGCCGCCAACTATCCACTATCCACCATTCACTAACCACTACCGTTAGTACAGCGGTGGCTCGCCTTGCGGGCGGGTCTTCCATCGCCGATGCACCCACAGCCACTGATCAGGATAGCGCCGCACGTAATCCTCAATGATCTTGTTGAAGAGTGCGGTATTGGTGACGGCATCGGCTTCGGGGTCTCCCGTCCGCACCAGGTCAACCGCGCGGTCGAATTCCACCCGATATTTACGCAGCACCGAATCCCAGATGGTGAAAGCCGGAACGACCGCTGCACCAGTATGCAAAGCCACACGCGCCACGCCGCTGGCGGTGCAAGCTGGGATTCCAAAGAAATTCACAAAGACGCCTTGCGGTGGCGTCATGTTAGTGTCCATCAAGACGCCCACGGTTTCGCTATTACGCATCGCCGCAAGCAATCCGCGAGCAAATTCATCCTTGCCGATCATGACATTGCCATGCAGTCCGCGATACCGCGCGACCAGAGCATCCACGTAGGGATTGTCGAGTGGCCGCACCACGATCTTCATCGGATGCCCCTGTAGCGAGTGGAAAAATGAACCGACCTCCCACCCTCCGAAGTGGCCGGTGAGGAAAAGTACACCCTTGCCGAGCTTCTCTGCGGCTTCGAAATTCTCGATGCCCTGGTACACGGCAACCTGTGAGGCGTTTTCCCTGGTGTAGCTGGGGAAGAGACAGGCTTCTCCCAGCAAGCGGCCAAGGGAAACGTAGACTCCGCGCAGTATCCGGCGGCGTTCTTTCGCGGATTTTTCCGGAAAGGCCAGTTCCAAATTGCGCATCCCGACCCGGCGCAGTCGCCGGTGCAGATGGTATACGACTCCGCCTAGCAACATGCCGCATCCACGGGCCATCGGTCGCGGCAAGGCGCCGATCAGGCGCACCAGCAGCGCGACTGGAGCGTACTGCAACTTGTGGCGCATCGCGAGTGTCGGTTTGACGGTAGCACCGCGAAAAAACAAGGTCAAACCTGCGACGCGCCAGAATTGCATGCGCAAGAAAAAAGCGGTGGCCGCAGCCACCGCTCTGCTAATCACGAATCTAGAGATTGTCCGAGCCGCTACTAGCCGGGGTTGTCGCCACGGGTGGCACCGCGGTCGTTGATGGTGTCGCCGCTGGAGCCGGAGCTGGTTGTTCGTCCGTCGCCGGGTCGGTTGTCGTGGCCGGTGCCTCTGCCGGAGATGCAGGCGGGGCCGAGGTCGGCGTCTGGCTTGCTGTAGCCGCGGTCGCCGGAGCTGTCACGAGAGGCGCTGGGTTGACCTGCGCGCGAACCCTCGGCGTGGGAGCATACTTCTCAACTGTGTTCAGCAGAACCATCGAGTCCTTTGGAGCAGGAACCTCTCCGTTGAGCAGGGAATAGAACGTCCAATCCTTCCCATCATAGAAGGCACGAGTATCTCCGTTGTCCTGGCGAATGACGCCACCGCTCAAGGAGACACCAAGAAACAATCCGCGGGAGCGCGAATAGGTGAGCACCTGGGCGCGCAAGGTAAGGTCGGTCATGGCCTGAGCATCGCGTCCCACCGGGCCGGCCGACGCGGAGGCATCGGCGCCCAACTTGAACTTGCTTTGCAGCAGGTGCTGCATACCGTCATCGGTGCGGATGATCAGGACCAGATCGGAAGCCTGGCCGCCAGCCTGAAATCCGAAACTGCCGCCGGTTAAGCGGAAGAACACTGGCGCACTCCAACCATGCTCGGTGCGGCACGTGGCCACTCCCTTGCCGTAGTTCGCTCCGAAGATGAAACTCGCCTTCAGGCTGGATGGAATGATGGCGATGCACTTCGCTCCCGACATGATTCCATCGGGAATGGCGCGATCGGGAGCAGACATGATCTGGGTGAGCACGGTAGCCGCGGTCTGGACGCGATCCGTTTGCGCATTGCGGCTCTGGCACCAAGCCCAAGTGGTCATCGAAAGGATCAACAACGCTGCCGCGATAGTCTTCTTCATAGCTGGACTCCGATCTAGAACGGTAGGCTCCGACAGCCCTTGCCGGGTTGCACCTATCTTACGAGGATCGGATGGAATATCGCGCCTGAAGAACGCTTAAGGATGGTTACTCTTTAGTGACGCGATGCCCGGCAAATAGGGAAGCGGGGCTAGCGAGGTGGTTTCTTATTGGTTCAGATGATGTGTTGATTGCAAAAACGAAGGGCCGGAAGAGGAGACCCTCGTAACCTCTTCCAACCCTTTCTCCCAGGTTCTGTGGTAGGTGAATGGAGTATGGATTGGAAGCTGGATTCGGTCAAGTAACGGAAGTTCAATAGCCGGTAATTGTACTTTCGTAACATTTGCTAGATAGGTAACTTGACACCGAAAGCCGCGGATGTTCCACGAACAAGATGGCGGAGTTGGCCAGCCTCAACTAGGGACGCGACGACAGCAGAGAATGGGTGACGGCGTGGACCGACAACGCGATTCGGTTTTGCACTCCGACCTTGCGCATGAGCTGACTGACGTGCGCTTTAACGGTCCGCTCCTCGATACCCAGCGCACCGCCGATTTCTTTGTTGGAGCGCCCGGCAACCAGTAACGTCAGGACTTCACGCTCACGGTCGCTGATTCTGTCTTCTCCTTGCGGGAGGACCCTGCGGGGAGATGCCGTAGCGCGTTCGATGAAGTTGCAAAGCACCCGTCGTGGCGCCCATACCGAACCGCTGTGCACCACCCTGATCGCCTGTTTGAATTGTTCGGCGGTTGCATCCTCGGCGATATAACCCTTTGCGCCAGCGGCAATAGCCCGCAGGATGGCCTCATCATCGGCGGCAGTCCCTGTGACAATAATACGTACGCCAGGGCGCACTGCCTTGAGCGCAGACATCGCCGCATAGAATGCGGCTCCGCCGCTGGTGGTCATCAGGATGACGTCATCGTCGGGTGAACTTAAGATCGATGGGATTGTGCACGAGCGGATCAGGAAGTCTTTTTCGGACGATAGTATGGCGCGAAATCCAAGGAAACGGAGCGGGTCGCTCTCCACTACGGCTATGCGGATGGCGCTCTTCGACGGTTTCGTTCGGCCAGTCAAGGTGCCCGTAGAATACCGCAAGACAACCGTGGTGCACACCAAATGCGCCAAAAGTGCTATTTAGTAGCAAGCGTCGTCTAAACCGCTGAAAATCAAGCTGAGGCTAATCGCATCATGCAGCGGGCCTTCGGCGCCCCTTGGCTGACTTCTTCGCTGCTACTTTCACTTGCGACTCTCGTTGAGCTTCGGCCACACGTTGGGGCGGTTTCTTGGGCATTTGCGCCAGGCTCTCCTTGAGCGCCGCCATAAGGTCAACCACCGGAGCAAGCTTGCGCGGCTTCTCGACTGCAGTTACCTCACGCCCTTCCATGTGGGCCTTGATGAGCTCTTTCAGATTTTCCTCGAAAGTGTCGTGATATTTCTCGGGCTCAAATTTTCCGGCGAGCGCCTCGATCAACTGATGGGCAACCTTGACCTCAGCATCTTTCAGTTCGACGTCAACCGGGCCAAAGCTCTCCAATTGCCGCACTTCGTCGCTGTAGTACATGGTGTGCAGCATGAGCCCGCCTGCATGAGGCCGCAGAAACACTGTGTATTCGCGATTGTGCATGGTCAACTTGGCGATAGCCACGTAGCCGGTTTCTTCCATCGCCCGCGTCAGTAACGCGTATGGCCGGCGGCCAGCTTCATCGGGAACAAGGTAGTATGACGATTCGAAGTAGATGGGATCCACTTCTTTGTACTCGACAAATTCCAGAATCTCCATCGCCTTGGCAGTTTTGGGCTCAATCTTCTTGATCTCTTCCGGCTCGATAATGACGTACTCGCCCTTACGGTACTCGTAGCCTTTTACGATCTCGTTGCGCTCGACAACGCGTTCGTCATGCGGACACCAGAGCTGCTGTTTAACGCGGGTGTTGTCATCGCGGTGCAGCATGTTGAAGGAGACGTGGTTGCTACGCGCGCCCGAGAATAACTTCACCGGCATGGAGATGAGGCCGAAGGTTAAATAGCCAGACCAAACGGAAGACGCCATATTCTTACCATTCCTGGGTACTGGGATTGCACCAAATCTGCGACAGCATAGTGCTGTGTCTGGCGCACAATGTCAAGCCCCAAGCCATCAGGGGCTCCGTTCTTGGGATGCACAGTTGTGCCCGTGGGCCGTCCTGCGTGGGTGGGCGGGGGGTTGTCGGCGGCGATGCTCTGTCTCATGCGATACTGGCGAGGACGCGTGACAAGTCTCTTCCATTCAAGGGGTTTACCCGCTGCGGTTGTGGCCATTGGGTTCGCTGTCATCGCTCGAACTCTGGGCTCGGTGACGGACGGCGGAGCGCTTATGGGCGTGCTGGTGGCGTTCATTCTCATGGCCGCCGCGGGACTAGCCGGCTTCCTTCCCCTGCTAACCGTCTTCGTGATTACGGTACTGGCCACCCGCTGCGGTTATGGTCGCAAACAGCAACTTGGAGTGGCTGAGCGCGGACCCGGCCGCACAGCGTCGCAAGTATTGGCCAATCTTGGCGCAACCACTCTATGCGCGTTGCCGACGCTCTGGTTTCCCCGGTTGAGTGGCGCATTATTGATTGGAGCGATGGCCGCCTTGGCAGAAGCCGCCGCCGATACCGCGTCCAGCGAAATCGGGCAAACCTCCGCCCGGGCTGCGTACATGATCACAAGCTTTGACGAAGCTCCGATCGGCGCCAATGGCGCGATTAGCATAGTTGGGACTTTGGCCGGGTGCCTTGCGGCTTGCCTGGTGGCGTGGGTAAGCGCGGTCTTCGACGTCGTAAGTTGGGACTGGACACCGCTGATTGCATTGGCAGGAATTGCTGGCATGTTTCTTGACAGTATCCTGGGAGCGACGTGGGAAACCTCTGGCAAAATGGGCAACGACGCAGTCAACTTTGTGAGCACGGTGTTCGCTGCCGATCTGGCGCTGACGGTGGCGATGGCGATGGAAAGGGTGGGAAAGTAGCGCCGTAGCCACCTTTTGGGCGGTAGGTGTCATCCTGAGTGAGGCCGCGTTTCGCGACCGAGTCGAAGGACCCCTATTGCTGCGAGAAAACTAGGATGCGGCGCAGCCTATCTTGAAGGCAATGGCTACGTCGAACAACAGCTTGAGGAAGAGTGAATTGGCAAGATAGGGGTCCTTCGACTCCTCGCCGCGCTCGTCGCTCAGGATGACACCAAGAAACTAACGCGCTCATGAATAATATACGTCCAGGTGAATTTGTGATTCGGAGCTGAACTTGTTACGACTCAGATTGCTGATTGTGTTTCTAGTCACTCTCGCCACCCCGTTGTTTGCGCAAGAGTTCGATTACCTCATTCGCAACGGTCGCGTCGTCGACGGCAGCGGCAATCCCTGGATCTATGCCGATGTCGGCATCATCGGTGATCGCATTGCCTTCGTCGGCCACGCCGATGCTTCGCTGGCGACCAAGCGCACCATCGATGCCAAAGGTCTTATCGTCGCTCCCGGATTCATCGACATGCTGGGGCAGTCGGAAACCAACCTGCTCATCGACAAGCAGGCGGTCAGCAAACTGACGCAGGGCATCACCACTGAAATCACTGGCGAAGGCGACTCCATTGCCCCAACTAACGACGTACTCAACCAGGAACATGCCGACTATTTTCAGCACTTCCACATCACGCCCGATTGGAAGTCGCTGGAGGAATATTTCCAGCGGCTGACCAGGCAGGGAAGCGGGATCAACCTCGCGACCTATGTAGGAGCCGCGCAGGTGCGTCACATGGTGATTGGCACTGGCGATCGTGCTCCTACCGCCGACGAATTGAAGCAGATGGAGATCATGGTTGACGATGCTATGAGCGATGGCGCCATGGGCCTCTCCAGTGCTCTCATCTATGCGCCGGGATCGTATGCCAAGACCGATGAGCTGATCGCCCTGGCAAAAGTAGCGGCGAAGAAGGGCGGCATCTATGCCTCGCACATTCGCGGTGAGGGCGACTCCGAGATGAACGCGCTCGACGAGGCGTTTCGTATCGGACGCGAAGCCGGCATTCCGGTCGAAATCTTTCACCTGAAGGTTGCGGGCAAGCAGAATTGGGGCAAGATGCCGCAGGTGATCGCGGCCATCGAACAAGCGCGCGCCAGTGGCATTGATGTGACCGGGGATCAGTATCCCTACATCGGTGCCGCCACCTCGCTGGGCGCGTCCATCCCGCCGACGTATCACGCCGGTGGAACCGACGAATTCGTGAAGCGGCTGAAAAATCCCGCGACACGCCAGCAGATTCGCAAAGATCTTGACAGTACTGGGGGTTCGTTCGAGAACCTGTACCGTGAGGTTGGAGGCGCCAACGGCGTGCTGGTGGTCTCGGTGCTCGATCCGCAGCTTCGTAAGTATGAGGGCAAAACTATCTCGCAAATCGCGACGATGGAAAACAAAGATCCCGTCGATGCGCTGATGGACTTGGTGATCGCGGATCGCGACAATACGGGCGCAGTTTATTTTCTGATGAGCGAATCCGATGTGAAGCTGGCCATGCAGCAGCCTTGGGTGAGCGTCGGCACCGATTATGGCGCCATCAACCCAACCGGTCCGCTGGGTGAGTCGAAGTCGCACCCGCGAGCCTATGGAAGCTTCGCCCGCATTCTGGGGAAATATGTGCGCGAGGAGCACGTCCTGCGGTTGGAAGATGCAATCCGCAAGTTTACTTCGCTGCCCGCGCAGCGCGAGAAGCTTGACCATCGCGGCCTGCTGCGCACGGACTACTTCGCCGATATCACCATATTTGATCCTGAAAAAGTGCGAGACCTGGCCACCTTCGACGCCCCGAACAAGCCGTCAGTAGGTTTCGAATACGTGTTCGTAAATGGCACGCTTGCCTTGGAGCACGACAAGGTCACGGGCCAACTGGGCGGACGGCCACTGCGCGGACCCGGATACATCATGCGCGATTACCTGCCCGAAGGCCTGGCACCGCGTGGCAAAGTGCAGGGTGTGGTGACCGATGAGGGTGGCTGGCCGATGCCGCGTGCTACGGTGACGTTGATCGATGCCAGCGGCGCTGTCGTCGGTACGGCGAATTCCAAGCGCGATGGCCGCTACCAGATCATCCTCGAAAAGCCCTGTAACAACTGCCTGCTGAAAGCCGAGCACATGGGTTTCGAGACCCAGCAACGATCGGGCGTCGATTATAACGGGTCGAACTCGCTGTGGTTTGGGTTTGCGCTGAAAAGCGGCAATTAGCAGTTAGCAATTAGCCGTTAGCTACTAGCCAAATCAGTCACGAGAACCAAGAACCCGCGCCTCAGTGGCAAATGATCTCGGCGCGGTCAGCCGGTGTCTGGAGACTCGAAATGTCTGACCAGCCGACGCCTGCCAGGGTCTGCGATTTGTCACGCAATGCTGCGATTTATCGCAAAACTGCATCAAGTTGGTTACTTCCGTCTCCTGCGTTGTTAGGCTTAATTCACGAAGCTGTGGCCCACATTGGAGCATCGATATCTTGAGGGTGATTAAGTGCGATGTTCAACTGGAAGACATTTGCGATAGGCTGTAGTCTGGCGCTGGCGCTGTTATTGATTGCGCAGCACAAACCTGCCATGCCCGATCCGAATGTCTATCGCGCGGTTATCGACCTTACCCATAACCTGAATGATCACTCGCCCAACTGGGAAGGCAGCGAGCAGTCGCCGTTCCAGGCGAAGGAACTGGGCAATATCGAGCGCGACGGATACTACTCGCGTGTCTTCACCACCCAGGAGCACTACGGAACTCATCTCGACGCGCCGGCCCATTTCGCCAAAGGGATGTGGACGGTGGACCAGATTCCAGTTGAGAGACTGGTGCGTCCGCTGGTCGTGTTAGACGTTCGCAGCAAAGCCAGGAGCAATCCCGATTACGAAGTTGGCGTGCAGGACATTGCCGACTGGGAAAGCGCGCACGGTGAAATTCCGACCGGAGCCGTGGTTATGGTCTATACCGGATGGGATGAGCGCTGGAACTCGCAAAAAGAATTTCGCAACGTGGGAGGCGATCACCTATCGCACTACCCGGGTTACTCGCTGGAGGCAGCGAAGTTCCTGGTGAAGACCCGAGGCGTAGTAGGACTTGGCATCGATACCATGAGCGTGGACATCGGCGAGAGCACGACATACCCGGTGCACCTGTTCACCTCGAAGCAGGGCGTTTACCATCTGGAAAACGTGGCCAATCTAGGGCTGGTGCCTCCCTCCGGCGCCACGGTGGTAGTCGCACCGATCAAGCTTGAAGGCGGCTCCGGTGGCCCGGCACGAGTTCTGGCGCTGGTGAAGTAAAGCCGCTCTTCGCCGTTCGCTCTTCGCTTTTTGCTCTTCGCCTTTCGCTACAAAACATCCCACATTGTCATCCCGAGAGAGGACTTTATTCCGAACCGAGGGATCTGCGCTTCTCGTCCTGGACGAGAGCAGCTTCGACGGGGTTACGGATAACGGAGCAGGTGTTCCAGCGAGAAGCGAAAAGTGAAGGGCGCAAAGCGAACAGCCGTTTGACTAAACCAAAACCTAAACTGATCTAAACGGTTGTTGGCCTGACCCGTGCAACGGCAAGCAGAGTGCCGCCAAAACCGGGGAACAACTCGAACACCTTTCTTCCCAATGTGAAAAAGAAGGTGGAGTGCTGGTCGGCGGACCGGGGCTGAAAGCAAGTATGCAATTCGCAGATCGAATATCCGTGCCTGTTTAGCAGGGTGACGAGACTCTGCTCGTTAAAGCTCATCACATGTTCAGCGCCTTCCCGGAACTTTCCTGCTGAATATCTGAGAAAGTTCGGGGCGCCAAACGCATTAGGGGTCGTGACAATGACCTGCGTGCTTTCCGTACAGAATCTCTTGATTCCATCCAACATCCGCCCGGGGTTAGATAGGTGCTCGATAATGTCGCCCGCGATCACGACGTCGAACTTCCGTTCGATTTGCAGTTCATCCAGCCGTTCGACATCTCCAGCGACAATGTTGGTGAAGACTCCGAGCTTCCGGTATTCGTCGATTACCGCAACGCTGCGGTCGATACCGACGGTCTCCGACAGTTGGGTGAGTTTCCAATGCAGGCTCTGCTCAGCTGATCTGACTCGGTCGCCGGGGGAGAGATCGGTGAAGCCCACACAACCCAGGTGCAGCACGCTGCGGCCTGAGGCAAGCTTCAATATGAACTCTTCTTTAGCGACGTACATCTCAGAGTGACCTCAGGCTTCCGACGATCCGCCAGCCGCAGCCTTACCTCACATGCGCACGGTACAGCATGTAGCTAAAGCTCTCGCGCAGGGCGGACATCCAGCGCGCGAAGGCCGTCTTGGGTATCGAGTCCGGACGTGGAGAGACATAGACGGTTACTCCCTCGCGTGCCATCATCTGCTTTGCCCGGTAGAGGTGGTACGCGTCGCTGACCAGCAGGGCAGTGTGCATGTCGTTGGCATGCATGATTACGGCGACCCGCTGGGTTGACTGGTCGGTGTCGCCGCCCTGGGTCTCGGCGATAAGGTTCTCGTCCGGGATACCGCGCGCCTCCAGATAGTCGCGGCCAACCTGGCCTTCGCTATAGTGGGGATCTTTGCCCGCGCCGCCGGTGGTGATAATGACAGGGGCCAGGCGGCGCTGAAAAAGATCGTAAGCGTGATCCAGCCGTGCGCGATAAACCGGCGAAGGATGGCCCACGTACTCTGCCGCGCCGAACACCACGATCGCGTCAGCCGGCCGGGCTTCATCCACGCCGGCTTCGCGCATGATTTGCCAACTCGTGTACAGGAGGAATCCGGCCGCAACGATGACGGCGAGGGCTACGATCCAGCGGGAGAGATGAAAGTTGGAGTCTTGTTCGGCCGTGGTGACCTACTCCTGGCCGCCCAAAAGCTCGACAATCTGTTCTTCCGGAATGGCGCCATGCCGCATGACGCGCCATGTTCCATCGTCGCTCGTCAGGTCGATGATGGTGGAGGGCTTCTCGCGAGGGGATTGTCCACCATCGACGATGATAGACAAACAATCTCCCAACTGGTCGCGCACCTGCAAAGCCGAGGTGCACTCGCTTTCGCCGCTAAGGTTGGCCGAAGTGGCTGTGATGGGCAGGCCTCCGGCCCGAATGATAGCCAGCGGGATCTCTGCAGCGGGAACTCGCAAGGCGACGTTGCCGGTATTGGCGGTTACTTTGAGCGGCAGTTTGGGATCGGCCTTCACAATGATGGTCAGCGGCCCTGGCCAGAAACGGCGAGCCAGCAGGTAGAAAATCTCCGGGACTGGCCATGCCAACTCGGCGGCCTGATCGACCGACTCGATCAGTAGCGACAGCGGCTTGTGGCGAGAGCGTGACTTGATCTCGTAGACCCGGTCAACGGCATGCAGATTAAAGGGATCCGCTGCCAGGCCGTAGAAGGTGTCGGTCGGCATGCCCAATACCTCGCCGGCGCGGATCTTCTCCGCCACGTATGACACCAGCGAGGTTTCCGGCTCCTGACTGCTGATCTTGACGATTTCGGGACGCAACCCAGACCTCTTCTTTTAGAAACTGGAGCTGATGGAGCGAAAACGTAACATATTGCCCCTTGCCACGACAACTGAGCAGATTACCACGCCTCAGCCACTACAGGCTGTGATAGCCGGTGTACGATAGACCGCGGTTGGGACAGTGGTGGCCAACCTCATCGAAATGGAAGATCGTTTACGCCGCATCTCCAGCGGACAAAATGCGCAAGTGAAAGAACTTCGGCGGGCCTTCGCCGAGGCTGCGCCCAATGCGAACGCCGAAGTTGCCGTGGAAGGCATGCACATCGTGGAAGAGGCGATTCGCAGCGGCCTGCGGCTCAACACCGTCTTCTTTAGCGAGTCTGCGAGAGAGCGTGTGCACAAGCTGCTGCCTCAGTTGCCGGCGCACACCCAGGCGCTGCTGCTGCCGGATGAGGTTTTT
This sequence comes from uncultured Acidobacteriaceae bacterium, assembly GCA_963709045.1. Taxonomy (GTDB): domain Bacteria; phylum Acidobacteriota; class Terriglobia; order Terriglobales; family Acidobacteriaceae; genus Bog-257. The sequence goes on from CAVPUX010000003.1 coordinate 165,550, forward strand.
GCTAACGCTGTACCCAGCGAAACTCCGCAAGGCGTGGCTGCTCTGGTGCGGGTGAAGTCGTTTGCGTTGGCGGAGGTACTGGTTTCGGCTCCAGCGTTGCTGGTGGCGGTTGCTGGCCTGCAGGATCCGGGAAACCTGGGCACGATTGCGCGTTCGGCCGAAGCGTTTGGGGCTGGCGGCCTGTTGCTTGGCGAGCGCACCGTGAGCCACTGGAATTGGAAAGCAGTGCGGGCTTCGGCGGGATCGTTGTTCCGATTGCCGACGCTAAAGGTCGAATTGGCAACGGCGCTACAGGAGATCAAATCGCGTGGCGTGCGCGTGCTGGCGACGTCCTCCCATAAGGGCGCGCCGATTGCGGACGTGGACTTGCGCGGACCAGTTGCGTTCATCGTCGGGAGCGAAGGAACGGGTGTTCCTAAGGAGGTGTTGGCGCAGGTCGATGAGTCTGTTGTGATTCCACATTCTCCAAAAGTGGAATCGCTGAACGCCGGCATAGCCGCGTCGATCATGTTGTATGAGGCCGCGCGGCAGCGACAAAAGCATTCAACCACAGAGACACAGAGACACAGAGACACGGAGGTTTAGAATTCTTTTGAGGGGACTCTCCGGTTCTTAGGGTGGGTAGAAAGAGGCTCCCTTGAGACCGACATTCGAATCAGGCATTGCAACGCCTCGACTGACCTGCGCGGGTGATCTGCCCGCGGATGCGGAGCAGCAACTTACCCGAGAAATTATCGCAGCGGCGATGGAGGTCCACAGATCACTGGGCCCCGGATTATTGGAGTCCGTTTACCAAGCTTGCTTCTGCCGTGAGTTGGAGCTGCGGAGAATCCCACTTCGGCAACAAGTCGAGTTACCAATCGCATACAAGGGCGTCAACCTCGAGTGCGGTTACCGGGTTGACGTGATCATCGGCGATAAGGTCGTCGTCGAACTGAAGTCGGTTCAAGAAGTCCTACCGGTGCATGAGGCGCAGTTACTGACTTACTTGCATCTCACAGGATTGCGCATCGGGTTATTGATCAACTTCAACGTCGCGGTTCTTAAGAATGGAATTCGTCGACGCGTTCTGTGACTTGAGTTTCTCTGTGCCTCTGTGTCTCTGTGGTAGACGTTGTTTGTGAATCTTTTCCAGCAAATCCCGTCCGACGACACCGTCGACAAAACGCGGCCACTGGCCGATCGCATGCGTCCGCGCAGTCTGGATGAATTTGTCGGACAAGAGCACATTCTCGCTCCCGGCAAGCCGTTGCGGGTACAGATCGAGCGCGACGACACTGGCTCGCTTCTCTTCTGGGGTCCTCCCGGCGTCGGCAAGACGACACTCGCCAAGATTATCGCCCGCATGACCCACGCCGATTTTGTCGAATTTTCTGCGGTGCTGACGGGCATCAAGGAAATTAAGCAGGTGATGGCCGACGCGGAACGGGCGCGCCAGTACGGTACCCGCACTATCGTTTTCGTGGATGAGGTACACCGCTTCAACAAAGCGCAGCAAGACGCCTTTCTTCCTTACGTCGAAAAGGGCAGCATCCGCCTGATCGGCGCGACCACCGAGAATCCATCGTTCGAAGTGATTTCGGCGCTGCTGTCACGCTGCCGCGTTTACGTGCTGAAGCCGTTGTCGGAGGAGCAGATCGTGCTCTTACTGCGGCGTGCGCTCGAAGACACTGAGCGCGGCTTGGGCGAAGCGCACCTTGAAGCGGATGACGACGTCCTGCACAAGATTGCGGCGTACTCCAGTGGAGACGCTCGCAGCGCCTACAACGTGCTGGAAGTCGCGGCCACGCTCGCCGCCGAAGAGCAGAAGACGGGCGCCCGGCCTCGCGTCACCGACACCATTGTCACTGACGCGCTACAGAAGCGTGTGCTGATGTACGACAAGGCTGGTGAAGAGCATTACAACCTGATTTCTGCGTTGCACAAGAGCGTACGCAACAGCGATCTCGATGCGGCGCTCTATTGGTTGGCGCGGATGCTGGAAGCGGGTGAGGACCGTCTGTATGTTGCGCGACGCGTCGTGCGCATGGCGGTTGAGGACATCGGCCTCGCCGATCCTAACGCGCTTAGCGTCACCTTGGCCGCCCGCGATGCCTTCGACTTCCTCGGCATGCCGGAAGGCGATCTGGCGCTGGCGCAGGCGGTCGTGTATCTGTGTGCCGCTCCCAAGTCAAACGCGTTGTATCTGGCGTATGGCGCAGTGCGGGAAGATGTCGAGCGCACCGCGCAAGAGCCGGTCCCGCTACATCTGCGCAACGCGCCGACTGGGCTGATGAAGGCACTCGATTATGGCAAGGGATATCAGTACGCGCACGATCTGGAATCGAAAGTTGCCGACATGCAGTGCCTGCCGGACAATCTAAAGGATCGCGTGTACTACCATCCCACCGAGGAAGGCGTTGAGAAGCGCATCAAGACGCGGCTGGAAGAGATTAGGAAGATGAAGTCAAAAGGCTAGTTCACCGCCGCGACGGGCACAGGTCCCAGAGCAACTGCTGCGCAGAGCTTACGCGCCTGTAAGCTCAATAGCTTAGCGAATGTGGAACCCAGCTAAAGTCGGGGTATTGGCGGCATATCTTCGGGGTCTCTGACATACTATCCAGCTTCGGCGGTGGCATCGCCGGCTGCAGTTTTTTTGGCAACTTGCTCACGAATTAAGGGTTCTCACGTTATAGTGTTAGTGATGTGCGGTTGTAATCAGCGGTGAGACTTCCTTCTATGCACGACGAGAGACTGCAGCGCACGCTCTTGCTGGCGCTATGCGTCCTCGTGTTCCTGTTTGCTCTGCATGCGAAAACCGGGGTCTACAATGGCGGGGCACCGGCAAAAGTAACTCCGTCTACGGCTTCGAAGCTGTGGCTTAGCGGGCAGAAAATGGAAGTTCCGTCGGTCGAGGCAGGCAGCAGTGTGCTGTTCTGCATGGTCCTCCTGGGCTTGTTCGCGCTAAATCTGCAGCGACAGTCCCTTGCTAAAACCGCTCGTATCACTCTGCCGCCAAGAAGTATTTCTCTACGTTACGTTCGCCGTTTTCTGCGGCCTCCGCCCTTCCAAGCCTAGCGTTTCCTCGGCCTCTTATTTCCTATTTTTGTACGCTTATCCTGGATTCCGGTTTTCTGTTCCGGCCCAATAGCTTGCCGCTGAGCGGATTCTGGCCTAACAAGGCCGCTTCAGTGGAAATGAGGAAGTCCATGCAAGTTCGCCGTTGGCACAAATTACTTGTGTTAGGGGTTTTCGTTGTATGTCTCTTGGTCGCGGTCATCGTGGTAAAGCGAGCCCGTGCCGGGTCAGCCGATGGCGCAAGCGGGGCGCGCGGAGACAGCGAGCGTATCCCGTACGCGGCGGTTGCTCCCGTCAAGCGTGAGACCATCGCCACTTCGCTTTCCATTGCCGGCCAATTCATTCCCTACCAGAATGTCGAGCTGCACGCCAAGGTGGCCGGCTATATCCGCAATATCTACGTTGACATCGGCGACCGCGTCCACACCGGCCAGGTGCTGGCCGTGCTGGAGATACCTGAACTCGTCGCCGAGGTTGACGAGGCGAAGGCCGCGGTGCACCACGCGGAAGAAGAAATCCAGCGGGCCCACAGCGATGTGGCGCGGGCGGAAGCTGACAACGTTGCCTTGCATGCCAATGCGGTGCGATTGGTCAATACCGACAAAGCACGGCCCGGACTTATCGCCCAACAGGAACTCGATGATGCTACCGCGAAAGATCGAGCCTCCCAGGCGCAGGTTGAAGCCGCCAAGTCGGCGCTGGCGGCGGCGCAGCAGCAATTGGAAGTCGCCCGCGCCAATCAAGAGCACTACTCCGCCCTGAATAATTACGCCAAAATTACGGCTCCCTACGATGGCGTAGTGACCTGGCGCTTCTCGGACACGGGCTCGTTGGTGCAGGCCGGAACCTCAAACACCAGCGGCCTGCCAGTCGTGACCGTCGCTCAGGTCAATGTTCTGCGCTTGCGCATTCCTGTGCCCGAATCGCTTGCATCGAAAGTCAGAATTGGAGATTCGGCCGACGTGCATGTGCAGGCCACGGGAGAACACTTCACGGGCAAAGTAACCCGTTTCACCGACTCTCTCGATATGTCGACTCGAACCATGCAGGTTGAGATCGATGTTCCCAATCCCACTTACCATCTGCAACCTGGCATGTACGCGGATGTCAGACTGAGCGCCAACAGCCGCCCCAACGCCCTAACGGTTCCTATCAATGCCATCCAACGCGGGGAAAACAAGACCACCGTGCTGGTACTTGACCCGCAGAACCGGGTGCAGTCTCGCGAAGTGCAGCTTGGAGTGCAAAGCTCGAACAACGTCGAAATACTCGCAGGCCTTACGGAAGGCGAGAAAGTAATCGTCGGCAACCTGGGGAGTTATCAGCCGGGTGAATTGGTCAGGCCAAAGGCCACTGCCCTGGCCGACAACAGCGCCACTTCGGAGTAACACACCATGCCAAGTTTTGCGATTCGTTATCCGTTCTTCATCCTCATGCTGTGCCTGGCCATTATTGTCGTTGGCGTGACCACGGTAGCACGCATGCCCGTTGACCTGTTTCCGCCCATCGACATCCCCGTGGTGGTGGTGGCCACGTTCTACGGCGGTATGCCTCCGCAGCAGATCGAGGCGAACATTACCGACACCTTCGAGCGCTTCTTTACCTTGGGAAGCAACATTGACCACATCGAATCGCGCTCGCTAACTGGGGTGAGCCTGATCAAGGTGTACTTCCAGCCGGGTACCGATGCGGATGCCGCCGCCAGCGAAATTGCCAACCTGGCCATGGCCGACCTGCGACGTTTGCCGCAGGGAACGTTGCCTCCAGTGGTGCTGAAGTTCGACGCCTCGAGTCTGCCGGTGTGCCTGGTCACGCTGAAAGGCCAGGGACTCAATGAGACGCAGCTTCACGATGAAGGACAGTTCAACGTTCGCAATCAGATTGCCAACGTTCCCGGTGCATCCGTACCACAGCCCTATGGCGGCAAGTATCGCCAGATTCAGTTTTACGTCGATCCGGTAAAACTGGAGGCGGCGCAGATGAGCCCCATGGACGTAGTGAACGTCATCAACGACTCCAACAAGATCCTGCCCGCCGGCGACGTTCGCATCGGACCCAAGGACTACAACATTTACAGCAACAGCCAACTGCCGAACGTCTCGCAGATGAACGATGTGCCGCTGAAGGCCATCGGCAATGGAGTGCTGCGCTTTGGCGACATCGGGCACGCCGAAGACTCGTCGGCCATTCAGTACAACATCGTTCGCGTAGACGGCCAGAAGTCGGTCTATCTGCCCATCCTGAAACAGGGCGGTGACAGCAACACCATCTCGATTGTGGACGGAGTACGCGACCGGGTTAAGCATCTGCTGGACATTCCGTCCTCACTGAAAGCCAACGTGGTCTTCGACCAGTCGGAATATGTGAAGATCGCCGTCGCCAACGTGCTGCGCGAGGGCGGCATTGGGCTGGTGTTGACCGCCGTGATGATTTTGATTTTCCTGGGATCGATGCGCGGCACCATCTCCGTTCTGATTTCCATTCCGGTCTCGTGTTTAGCGGCCTTTCTGCTGCTGAACGTTTTTGGCGGGACTATCAACACCATGGTTCTGGGCGGGCTTGCGCTGGTGCTCTCGCGACTCATCGACAACTCTGTGGTCGTGCTGGAAAACATCTTCCGCCACATGGAGGAAGGTGAAGATGCGGTAACGGCTGCCGAGCGAGGTGGGCAGGAAGTTCAGCTCGCCGTGCTGGCGGCCACGTTCACCACCGCCATCGTCTTCTTTCCGGTGATCTTTCTCTACGGCGTCAGCAAGTACCTGTTCACGGCGTTAGCGCTGGGAGTAGTACTGGCGCTGGCAGCGTCTTATCTGGTGGCGATGACGGTTGTTCCCCTATTCTGCGCGAAGTTCATCAAGATGGCACACGGGCACGGTGGGCACCAGGAAACGAAGTCACTGTTTGGAAAATTCGTTGCCGGCTTCAATCACCGCTACAACCGCATGCTAGGGAAATATGATGCCGCCGTGAACAAGGCGCTCTCGCGTCCGGTGGCGACCGTGGTCATTATTATGGCCAGCTTCGTCGTGAGCCTGGCGCTGTTTCCGCTGCTAGGTGTCGCGTTTTTCCCGCGTACCGACCCTGGGCAGTTCGTGATCAACGTCAAGGCTCCTACCGGCTCTCGCCTGGAAGTCACCAATCAATACGTCGCACGCGTGGAGGACGACATTCGCGAGGTGATCGGCAAAGACGACTTGCAAATGATCGTCTCCAACATCGGAATGACCCCGGATTTGTCCGCCATTTACACTCCCAATTCCGCGCAGCACACGGCCTTCGTGCAGGTGAGCCTTAACAAGGAGCACAAGGTTAGCACCTTCACTTATATGAACCGCGTACGCCGGAAACTTGATTCCGATCTGCCTGAACTCTCTACCTATTTCCAAACCGGTGGGCTCGTAGATTCGGTGGTGAACATGGGAATGCCCGCGCCCATCGACATTCAAGTCAGCGGCAACAACCAGAGTGCCGCCTACGGGGTTGCTAGCGAGATCACTGGCAAGTTGCGCCAGTTGGACCAAGTGAGCGACGTCCTTATTCCCCAAGACCTGGACTATCCCGGAATCGAGCTGAACGTGCGGCGCGAGATGGCGGCGAGACTGGGACTGACAGCGACCGACGTTGTAGACAACGTGGTGACCGCGCTGACCTCCAATGGCATGATCGCGCCAAGTTACTGGGTCGATCCGCATAGCGGCAACAACTACTTCCTTACCGTGCAGTACACCAACCACCAGCTTGGCTCCATGACCATGGAAGACTTCAAGCAGATTCCGCTGCACGCCAAAGACAACAGCAGTACCACCATGCTGGAGAACGTGGCCGACATAAAGATGATCAACACGCCGACGGAGGTGGACCACTACCAACTCTTCCGCAAGATCGACGTGTACGTCTCGCCCAAGGGTGAGGCCCTGGGGTCGCTGGCCAACCAAGTGCAGAAGATCATCGATAACACCAAGCTGCCGCCCAACACGCGCGTCGAGATGCGCGGTTCAGTGGTCGCGATGCACCAATCGTTTGTCAGCTTTGGGGTCGGTCTGCTGCTGGCGATCGTGCTGGTGTACCTGATCCTGATGGCGCAGTTCGCCTCGTTCGTTGATCCCTTCATCATCCTGCTGGCGATACCGTCGGGCATTACTGGCGTTATTGTGTTCCTCCTCCTCACCGGCACGACGCTGAACGTAATGTCGCTCATGGGCGTTCTGATGATGACCGGAATCGTGGTTTCTAACAGCATCCTGATTGTGGATGTCACGCGCACTTACCGTGAAGGTGGCATGCCGATCCGCGACGCCGTGGCACTGGCTTGCCGCGTACGTCTGCGGCCCATCCTTATGACATCCCTGGCGACGTTGTTAGGCCTTGTCCCCATGGCCTTGGCTCTGGAAGCAGGCAGTGAGCAATACGCTCCGCTGGCGCGATCGATTATTGGAGGCCTGTTGGTGTCGGTGGTGCTCACAGTATTCATCGTTCCAGCCGCGTACTTGCTGATCCATCGCAAGGAAGAGGCGCAACCCCCACAGGAGGTGCAAGCTTGAGACGCACGATCCTCCGGCTTGTGATTGCCGCTATATTGTCCAGCATCTCGCTGGCCGCGCAGACAAATGCTGCGCCGCCAGCCACTGTTCCACAGCAATCGGTAACTACGCCGGTGCAAACGCAACAAACTCTTCCGGCGCCCCAGATGCCGCCGGCTCCCACGGCCCCGGCGCCGCCCAAGTTGCCTACCACCGGCCCGCTGCAACGGCTGACGGTCCAGGACGCCGAGGCTTTGGCGATCAAGAACAATCCGCAAATCTCGGTGTACCACCTGATCTACCTGGCGTCGAATCAAATGACCCGGGAGCAGAAGTCAGCGTACTACCCCACGATCTATGGCAGCCTGACTGCCGTGGGAGGACAGCAAGCGAGTCGCATCGCTGCCGGCAATTTGAACAGCCCACGGCTGCTGAATCGCTTCGCCGGCGGATTGGCTCTCAATCAATTGATCACCGATTTTGGAAAGACCAACAATCTGGTGGCCATGTCGGCGTTGCGCGCCAAGGCCGCCAATATGGATGCCGCAGCCACGGTATACGAAATCAAGCTGGCGGTTGACGAGGCGTTCTACAATGCGCTGCAAACTTTTGCCGAGGAGAAAGTCGCCGAACAAACGGTCAGCGCGCGGCAGCTTGTCGCCGACCAAATCACGACCCTATTCCAGAATAAGTTGAGATCAGAAGTTGACGTCAGCTTTGCCGACGCCAACCTGGCACAAGCCAAGTTGCTGCTGCTGGACGCGCAAAACAACTACCAGTCCGCACTTTCCCAGCTGACGCAGGTTTTGGGCTACTCCGCGCAACAACCGTTTGAGCTGGTTGATACCGAATCCGAGCTGAAGCCACCTCCCGATGCGGTGAGTCAGCTTGAGGATGAGGCGTTCAGCAACCGGCCGGAAATTGCGTCGCAGAGCTACCAATACCAGGCCGATCAGCGCTTTGAGAAAGCCGAGCGCGACCTGCTTTTCCCCACCATCTCCGCCATGGGCGTTGTAGGACAGACCCCGGAAGGCAGCGTGCTCAACGGCGTCCAGCAGTTTCCGACCTGGTACGGCGCCGCGGGCGTGAATTTGAATGTGCCCATCTTTAACGGCTTCCAGTACGTGTCCCGTTGGCGCGAGGCTGGACTGCGGGCGCAGGCTGCGAACCAGCAATTGCGCGATCTGAAAGATAGGATCGCCAATGACGTGCGCACCAGTTGGTTGAACGCCATCACCGCGTACAACCGGATCGGGGTCAGCCAGCAGTTTCTGGATGAGACCAACCTCGCGCTCAACTTGTCACAGACCCGCTACAACCTGGGCCTAAGTTCGATCGTAGAGCTAAGCCAGGCACAACTGCAGCAGACAGAAGCACAGATCCAGTTTGCTGCCTCCAAATATCAGTACCGCATAGCGCAGTCGGTTCTGCGGTTCCAGATTGCTGCTCCTTAGGACCGCATGAATAAAAGACGCAGACAAAAACGCCAGCAGGATCCTACCGGCCTTGCGTTCGCTATATCGGCGCTGTGGGGTTGCGCCGTAATCATTGCCGTCGAGGATGTCTTTTATTCTGCATCTGACGCGCCTTTTTGGAAGACCTGGCACTTTCATCCGGTTTCGCTTTTTGTGGGAACTCTAGCTTTCGTTGGCCTGCTGTATCTCCTGCAGAGTATGACCGACCGAAAACGTGCGCTGCAGTATTTGGAACCGTATGTGCCACTCCTTGGACTTTCTGGCCTAAATCTAGGGCTGAAGCTTAATGCCGTGTGGCTGGTTCCGGTTGCTTTGGCCTGCGCTATATATAGCGTGACCCAGGTGCGCCGATTGCGTGGTCATTAACCGGCTACGGAGCGCGTTTCGATCTCGAGTGAGCCATTGCGACGCGATGCCGCGCCCCTGGACCGGGGGCAAGGAAGGGGCGCTACAATTGAGCATGCCTGGGGACAAGTCGAGAAGATGGCGACTGACCTCTGAGAGCGCCAGAGGTTACCGCTGCGCGAATCTATGAAGGTCATTTCCGCCAGCGACTCGTCACTGTTGGTGGTCTTCGGGAATGTAATCTCGCCGGAACTCCACCAGCGCGTGATGGCGCTGTTTCATTCAATTCAGGCGCGGCATGACCCGCGAATCCGCAACCTGCATCCGGGATACGCGTCATTGCTGATTGATTTTGATCCGCTGCGGTTGACCCACGACGAACTGAACACTGTCGTTCAACAACTAACACTCGCGAGCGACTCCGCGGTCGACCGGGCCGCGAATCTGGTCACCATTCCAGTCTGTTACGACGTCGACTTCGGCCCTGATTTGCAGGATGTCGCACAGCATGCCGGCCTCTCGGTGGATCAGGTAGTCCGACTACATTCGGCGCCAACCTATCTGGTGTATTTCCTCGGGTTCACTCCGGGGTTCGTTTACCTCGGCGGACTGCCGCAAGTTTTGCATACGCCCAGGCTAACGACCCCTCGGCCATCCATTGCCGGCGGCAGCATCGGGATCGCAGGCGGTCAGACGGGAATCTATCCCTTTGGCTCCCCCGGAGGATGGAAGCTGATCGGACAAACACCTCTGCGTATGTTCGATCCGCAAGCAACGCCGCCAACTCGCCTGCAACCGGGAGACCGGATGAAATTCTTGCCTATTGATCGCGCGACATTCGAAGAGTTGCGGCGAAGCGCCGAGGTTGGGCTCGCATGACGATCCGGGTGGTTAAGTCGGGATTCTTTACGACCGTCCAGGACCTTGGCCGTTATGGCTATGCTCATCTCGGTGTCTCACCTGCCGGAGCCGCCGACCCGTTGTCGTTCCGCATTGCTAATCTTCTGGTGGGCAACGATGAAAATGCCGCTGCGCTGGAGATGACGTTGTTGGGTGCAACGCTGGAATTCGAAGTAGCAGCCATCGTCGCGCTCACTGGCGCCAGTTGCGAATGCAAAGCCGGCTCTGTGCAAGTTCCATTCAACTCGGCGTTCGATCTTCCTGGGGGAGCAGTCCTACAATGTGGGAGCATGACGACCGGAGCGCGATGCTATCTCGCTATCCAAGGTGGATTCGACATTCCGCAGGTCCTGGGTAGCGCGTCGACTTTTGTGCCTGGCCACTTTGGAGGATTCAAGGGGCGCAGGTTGCAGAGCGGTGATGTGTTGCAGGTTCGCAAGAATGGCTCATTGCCGGTGCGCTCTTTACGCCCCGGTGCACTTGACTCGCAATGTCGGTCGGGGCCCCTGCGAGTGACCAAAGGCGCACAGCAGGATTGGTTCGGGCCGGACGCTTTCGAGAAGCTGTTTTCCAGCGCGTACGTCATCAGAGAGCAGTCCGATCGCACGGGGCTGCGACTGAAAGGAGAGGCCGTTCGCCCGCGCGAGCAATCCGAGTTGCTTACGGATGGTATTCCGCTTGGGGCTATTCAGGTGCCACAGGACGGCCAGCCAATTATTCTGTTTGTCGATCAGCAGACGACCGGAGGATATCCCAAGATCGCAAATGTGATCGCAGCCGATATGCACCGTGTTGGTCAGTTGCGACCTCGCGACGAGGTGCGGTTTGCGGAGGTGGCCATTCCGGAAGCAGTCCGGTTCCTGCAGGAACAGAGGCGCTGGCTGACGGAGATCTTTCAATGAGTGATCTTAGGATCGACATCAACGCTGATCTGGGTGAGTCGGAAGAATCGCTGGCCAATGGAACTGACTTCGAGTTAATGCGCTACATTACCTCAGCCAACATTGCATGCGGCGGACATGCGGGAAATGAACGAACCATGCGGGAGACGTTGACCGCCGCTCGCAAGTTGAAGGTCGCAGTCGGCGCGCATCCGAGCTATCCTGACCGCGCAAATTTTGGCCGCATCGAATCGCCACTTTCTGCGACAGAAATCGAGGCCTCAGTAGGCCAGCAGATCGCAGCGCTGCTGAAGATTGCCGAGTCTTTGGACATGCGGGTGGTGCACGTGAAGCCACACGGCGCGCTGTATCACGCGGCCAACACGAACCGCGAGGTTGCGCTCGCCATAGGTCGTGCCGTGAAACCCCTCAATCCTGATCTCGTCATGATCGGCCAAGCCGGCTCATCTGCTCTTGGAGCCTGGCGATCGATGGGCTTGCGTTGCGCGGCTGAAGCCTTCGCTGACCGCGCTTATGAGCCTGACGGCGCTTTGCGTAAGCGCACGCTTTCCGCGGCGCTACTTGACGATCCTCTGCGTGCCGCACAGCAGGCCATTGACATCGCAGTTCGGCACAAGGTTATCGCTAGCGACGGCTGCGAACTCGCGGTTGAAGCGAACACTATTTGCATTCACTCGGATACGCCGGGCAGCGTGGCCATTGCACGTGAGGTAAATCAGCGGCTCAAAGCTGCAGGCGTGCGCGTGGAAGCCTTGTCGTCAAGAGGCGTACCGTAGGCCGCCGAGGTCGCTTCGTTCCTCTCATTCATAGACCATCAGCTCTTTTCCTCTGGTTTCCGGCAGCAGGAGGACGGCGAGGATCATCACGAGATAGGCGGCCACAGCAAAGGCTGAGATGGCATGTCCCAAGGTGATGCGCGCGCTGAGATAGCCAACCAGGGTTGGAAACAGCGCGCCGATGGCACGTCCGAAGTTATAGGAGAATCCCTGCCCAGAGCCGCGCAACCGGCTGGGAAATAGTTCCGTAAAGAATGCGCCCACCGGGCTGAACGATCCCGATGCGAAAAAGCCGAGAGGGAATCCCAGCACCAGCATGACTGAGTTGCTGATAGGCAGGTAGGTGTACGCGGTCACCGTCAGGAACGAACAGACTGCAAACAGTATCAGCGTCCGCTTGCGACCCAGACGGTCGGCCAGCCACGCACTGATCATGTAACCCACGAACGAGCCGACAATCACAACGAAGAGATAACCCCCGGTGTTGAGCACGGACAGACCGCGGGTCGTCTTCAGAAATGTTGGTAACCAGGTGGTGATGGCGTAATAGCCGCCTTGTACGCCGGTCGCCAGCAACGCGGTGAGGAGGGTGATCTGCAGCATCGCCGGACTGAAGATCTCCAGAAAATGGCTCCCCTCGCCGAGGGCAGCTTCGCGGGCGCGCGTGCGATTGAACACTTCGGGCTCGGGAACGTTGCGCCGGATGTAGAAGACCAGCAGCGCTGGAAGAATGCCGATCCAGAACATGGCACGCCAGGCAGTTGCGGCAGGCAGTAAGGAGAAGAGCACGGTATAGCAGATGGCCGTGATGGCCCATCCGACCGCCCATCCGCCCTGCACCGTGCCGACGGCCTTGCCGCGGTGCTGCGCGCGGATGGCTTCGCCCATCAGCACGGAACCGACTGCCCACTCCCCACCGAACCCCAGGCCTTGCAGTCCGCGCGTCATCAGCAGTTGCCAGAAGGAGTTGGTGAACCCACTCAGAAAGGTGAAGAGCGCAAACCACAGAATGGTGATTTGCAGAACGCGTACGCGGCCGAAGCGGTCGGCGAGCAATCCAGCCAGCCAGCCGCCGACGGCGGAAATCAGCAGAGCGGCTGTGCCCAGCAAACCTGCTTGTCCTTTGCTGATGTGCCAGGCCGCGATCAGTGTGGGAATGACGAAGCTGTAAACCATTACGTCCATGCCGTCCAGCGCCCACCCGCCGAAGGTCGCGATCAGAGTGCTGCGCTCTGCCGCCGTGAGACTGAATATCCAAAACGGTTGTTGGGAAGGGGCTGCAATTCCGGACTGGGACGTACTCATGCGGGCTCCTCAACTGGACCCATGGTCTAGCGCATTAAGATTTCTGATTGGCGCTCATTGTAGACCTGAACAACCGGAATGTAATCAGGGGATTCGGCGGTTGGCTCGAATTGCCTGGAACCGGTCTAACGACCCAGGAGGCGGCAAAAAAAATTGGGCGACGTTTTGAGCAGGTGTGCCATCATAAGGACCATGCGACGATCACTCCTGTTGGTTCTGTTGATTCCGATTTTGAGTGCCGGACTCTTGCTGGCGCAGAGAGCCGGGGGCGGATTTCACGGCGGGGGAGCCGGCATGCAGGGTAGTCGCAACATCGGGCCGGGCCAGTCGAATGGCTTCTTCCCGGGGCGTTTTGGCGGGCGTCATCACGACGGATTTGGCTACGGCGGATATGGGTATGGAAGCACCTGGCTCCCTTGGGATTTCGCGGACTGGGACGAAGATTATTTTGGATGGGAGCCTCAGTACCAGCAGCCGGCGGCTCTGACATCGCCGCAGGTGATCGTGTTGCGGAGTAAAGAACCCGCAGCACCTGCGTTGCCGCCCCAGTCACCGAAGCTGATCGAGGTGCCGTACTCGACAGAAGACCCAGTTGTCAGGCAGCAACCGGCAACACTGTTCGTGTTGAAGAACGGTCAGCGGCTTGAAAGCCACGACTATGTGCTGACCGCCCGGTCCTTGCAAATCGAAGTGGGCCGCCAACGACGCACCATCCCAATCAACGCGCTCGACGTCGAGGGTACGATTGCCGCCAACCAAACTCGGGGTATTGCGGTGACAATTCCGGCCGATCGCAACACCGTGTTCGTGGGATTCTGAGATTAAACCCGAACCCGTGCCCTAGGCGACAGCGAGCCACCAACTGTCACTGTTGCCAGTGGCCCTTCCGCAGCCGCTTTCTGTGAGCGATGAACCGCGACACCCATCACATGAAACTCGACAATAGAAGATTTAGGAACGTAAACCAGAACATTGTTCCCGGTGCTGTCGAATGGCCGCAACCAAACGCCGGAGTCAAACAATAAGCGAGCATTGTTTTGTGTTCGGCCCTCCAGTATTTCTCCGTCTGCGAACCGAACGCGAATCCACAAATCGGTCGCGTCTATGTCGGAGAAGAACTTTACCTCGTCGTGATCCAGAGCCCCTTCATGCCTCTTTACAAAGAAGATTGCTTTCGCGTCCGATACTTGGACCAGAGAAGATTCGGCTTGGTTGCCGCAGCGGATATGCAAAACGTCCGGCAAAGGGGCGAGGGGAATGATTTGCCGGGTTGGCGTATCCCATTCCAGAATGCCTCTCCTGAGGGTACCGTCCATTCTGTGTACTACGACCAATTCCGTTTGTATCGGTCCACTACCGGGAAGTTCTTCTTGCTTTGTCGTCATCCAATCACCCGAGTTCTTATTTAACGGTCTAAGATACCCCTACTAGCTTCCGCGATGAGTCCATTCCCAACTTGCGCAAGCGCCGCAGCAGAACCTTGTAGCTGATGCCGAGAGCTTTCGCAGCTTCGCGGCGATTGCCTCCTGAAGCCTGTAGCGCCTCCGAGATGGTTTCGGTGCCAAGTGCAACCACCGGTTGGCAAACCGAAGCATCGACATCCTGTGTCAGCTCATCCATCATCAACTGCTCGTCACCTAGAACCAGATAGCGTTTAACAAAGCTCTCCAACTCCCGCAGGTTACCGGGCCAGTTATATCGCAAGCAGGCATTGAGTAGGCGAGAAGACGGAGGGGATGGCACCTCCGGTAAGTTTAATTCTCCTTTATAGCGGCGTAAGAAGTGTTCGAACAGCACCGTGATTTCTTCCCGCCGCTCCCGCAAAGGTGGCAGAGTGAGGCAAAATCCGTTGAGGCGGTAGTACAGATCTTCGCGAAAGGTCTTCTGCGCAATCGCTGCCTTCATGTCAATGTTGGTAGCAGCCAGTATTCGCACCGATACCTTCTCGGTAGCTCGGCTTCCTAGGGGCGAAAAGGTACCATCTTGCAGCACCTGTAAGAGCTTTGCCTGTAGGTTTGGGTGCATCTCGCCAATTTCATCTAAGAACATTGTGCCATGGTTGCATTGTTTAAACTTTCCAGGCTTGGAGCGACCAGCGCCGGTGAACGCGCCTTGCTCGTAACCAAAGAGCTCACTTTCCAGCAACTCTGACGGCATCGCAGCGCAGTTTACCTTCAGAAAAGGAGCGCTAGCTTGAGGAGACAAGTTATGAATGTAGCGAGCTAAGACTTCTTTTCCGGTGCCACTTTCGCCCAGAATCAATACCGGCAGGTTCACTCTTGCTACCAGAGCGGCATGCTCCTGAATCTCCCGCATGCACGGACTTGCGTATACGAAAAATGCGCTCTGGCCTAGCGGCACCTCGGTACTCACATTCTCTGGATGTGCACGGCTAACTGGGGCCAGCCTGGCCAGAAGTTCCAGGAGATCTTCCGCCACAAACGGTTTGAGCAGTACATCCCGCGCACCTTCCCGAATTGCCGGTAAGACGTCGCCATATTGAAAGACATGTGCTATCAACACAACATTCGCCCTGGGATGCAGCTTGTGAATCCGAGACATCAACTCCACACTCTGCATATCCGGCAAAATGTTGGAAGTAAGTACCACATGAGGACGCGCACCGTTTCGAATACAGTCAATTGCGCATTCGCCGGACTCACAGGTGATGACATCGTATTGGGCCCCTTGCAGGATGGTGAGTATGTAACGCGACAAACGGCGATCGTTGTTGACGACCATCACCGACAGTGGCGGTAAAGTCACCAGATGCCTGACTGGATTGGGCACAGATAAGAAGGAGGAGGGGGAGGGGGTAGATCCCACTTGTTCGGCCATAGGTTCGGTTCCCATCTCAGGACTCTTTGTCAACAACTTTCACAAACCAACACTTCACCGCTACTGACGTACGCGCAGCACAGCGGGAAGCGCTGTTACGATCAAGATGCCCCGAGCCCGGGACTCAAGCGTCCAGGTATCAATGGGAAGCCCTTGACCATTGCACTGAGGGGAAGTAGAGGACCGAGAGACCAGATACCATAGACGGAGCGCAATCGGCCTAAACTTAGTTTAGTATGACGCCATACTAAGAAGTCAATGCTTTTTCAAGTTCAAACAGAATTATCTTTTACAAACTCACCACAAAGATACTATTTCATCTGCAAGCTCACTGCTCCTCTGTCCTATCAGAGGAATATGGTACCGATGAAGAATGTCTCCGGCTCAAAAGTGGCTATCGCCTCCCGACTTAGTTCTGGCTTAGCGCAATTGTTTTCGGCGACAATTTCAAGTCGGCCAGGTGTTCGCTGGTGTGTCTCACAAGGTGAAATAGATTTCATCCCATGGTGGCCTGTTACCTCCCCGAAAGGTCGAGAAGACGCCGTTCCAGCGCGTTAGCCGCTGCCGTCACAGTTGGCTAACAAGTTGCAAGCTAGTGGTATCTTGGTTGAACAATTCATCATGAGTAACCACCCATTTACGGATATTCCTCCGGATTCGGTAATCTTCGGACGATCTGCGGTAATGTCCGAATTGTACGGCCGACTGAAGCGCATATGTAGCACCAATTTGCCCATACTCCTGCACGGTGAAAGTGGCGTGGGAAAAGGACTTTTATCCAAGTTTATCCACAATCATGCCATCGGCATCATTGGCCCGTACATGAGAGTGGATTGTGCCGGCAGTTCCGGAATGGAACTAGACCATGATCTGTTCCCACCGGTGCTGAGCGAATCTCCCAGCATGGACACCGACCAAGCGGAAAAGCCGAGGGTAGGCTTAGTAACTATTTTTCTCGACGAAGTTGGCGACTTACCTCCGCAGTTTCAACTACGGCTTTTGCAATTACTTCACGAGGCAGAGCTCTTGGTCGCTGGCCAGAATTGTCCGAGTATCAGCCCTCGCATTATTTGTGCGACTACTCGTAATCTGCGGCAAGAGGCACGTGAAGGCAAGTTCCGCCAGGAACTGTTCTACCGGCTGGCGGTAGTTACTCTTGAGGTGCCCCCCCTCAGGAACCGGCTGGACGACCTCCTGATTATCGCGGAGTATCTGCGTTCGTACTACAGCGAAAAATTTGGACTCCCAGATAAACCGTTTCCCAAACGACTGGTCGAACGCATGCATTATTACGAGTGGCCAGGCAACATTCGTGAATTCGAAAGCTTTATTTGCCGGTATGTCATTCTGGGTTCCGATGATCGGGTACTGCGCGATCTTGGCTCTAACAATGATGCTTCATCCGCTTTCGGCATGATCAGGCCTGGCGACACCTTACTGAAGGAAGTCACCAAGCGAACCCTTGCCAAGGTGGAGCGTGAGATGATCGTAAAGGCACTCGATCTCCACAACAGCAACCTTAAGAAAGCGGCCAACACTCTGGGCATCAGCTATCGCACTCTGATCAATAAGATGGACCAGGTAGGACTGCCGCGGGCACATCATTCCAGCAAGGTCGGCGATAACTTGGAAGGATAACCGCTGTCCATTCGGTTCCCAGCATGTCCGGGGTTCCCCGCCATTGGACGCCCAGCAACGCGAAAGGTTAGGTTAGAGCGGATCTCGGCTGATGGGTTGTTATACAGTCCTCGCCGCGCGCCGATGGTGTCGCATCGTAGAGCCGGGCAGTCAGGCCCTTCGGTGCTGCCGCACCTGATCCAGTAACCGCTGCATTGACGAATGATATAGCTACGCGATCCGGGTGAATTACCTTTCCACCGCCTGCAATTATTGAAGGCTCTCCGCTGGAATGTCAGCGTGCGGCCTGCGACACGTGTAGCCTCCTGAGTGGCCAATTGAGCGTACCGCCAAGTTTCAGCATGGGAGCTTCTACGAATGCATAAGACAAGCAGGTGAAGGCAACAAGTCCCGCCGCCAGAGCGAGCGATGGACTGCGGCCTACGGTAAAC
This sequence comes from uncultured Acidobacteriaceae bacterium, assembly GCA_963709045.1. Classification (GTDB taxonomy): domain Bacteria; phylum Acidobacteriota; class Terriglobia; order Terriglobales; family Acidobacteriaceae; genus Bog-257. The sequence goes on from CAVPUX010000003.1 coordinate 183,737, forward strand.
GGTTCCTGCCAGAGATAGAGAGAATAGCTCAAGACGCCGATTGTCTGTGCGACTGTGTTGTTCAATATGTAGTCGCGACGCTCCACCGCGACGAAAACAAACAGCGCCAGGAGAAGGGGAACTATACCCCACAAAGGAACGAGCATAGGTCGCACAAATATTTCGTCGCCCGGTAGAGTATTTCGCCAGAACGCATAGGCGAGCAGTGCGGCTGTTGCAGGAACAGAGAGTGCAAAAACTGTATTGCGCGCCAAACCGCCGCAGAATTTCGCCACCTGAGGCCAATAGATCGCCAGCAGGCACCCTGCAGCGATGCTGTCCATCACACTTGGAAAATAACGGTGCAGCAAGCGGGCGGCGTACTCCGGATTGGCGAATGAGCATTGCAAGCGAAATATTGCCGACAGCGCCAGGGTCAGCATTGCGACCCGCCCACGGTTGCGGAAGTTCAGCAGTAGCGCCAAGGGCCAGAGAAGATAGAACTGCTCTTCCACTGAGAGCGACCATAGATGGCCGAATAAACCAGAAGCCGGGTGCAGCCGGTACGACATGGTGTAGGTTAGCGCAAATGGGAGGTCCGGCCGGACAGTCTGATAGGCATACAGGCTGATGACGGCGATGTAAACAAAGGCAGCGGGGAAGATACGGACAGCGCGTCTTCGGTAGAAGGCAAGCAGGTCCACGGTGCCACTTCTCTCATATTCCCGCTGCAAAAGCCTTGTGATCAAGAATCCGGAGATGACAAAGAATATCTGTACGCCGAACACCCCGCACATTTGAATTACACGCGGTGCTCCGGTTTCCCAATGCGAGAGAATCACCAGCAAGATCGAAACCGCCCGCAAACCATCGAGCGACGGAATGCGGCGCCTCGTCGTATCTCCTGGCCTGCCTTCGTCAGGCTCACCCCTGGACTTTTCGACAATGAGACTTGTGTCCGGCATGCGTTTCAGAAAGGCTAGTTCGCCACCTGCGGGCCTGTGCCGGCTGGGGTCATGTGCGCGCATATAAGTTGGCGACTCGATCCGAGTAAATAAGGCGCCATGCCAAGGAATGATCAAGTACGTAAGTCAGCGGTTGCCGCGGCTCCAAGAGTACGAATTCAATTCCGTGTTTGTCCATAATTTCCAATGACTTTCGAATCGTTGTAGCTTCGGTGTATTCATCGAAAGTCCCGTTATATGCGAATAGATCAGCGCGTCCGTCGATAAAAGGCTTAAGCTGCGGTGTCTTCCATTCCATATAGCCTCCCCAGGCGTATGAATTGAAGATCCTTCCGTTGATATGCTGGCGCTCCATGAACTCCAGGGCGGCGCTGGGGTACTCTTTATCTATTTGGTGCTGTAGTTTCGCCGAAGAAGGAAGGAAGAATATTAGCGTCGCGACAACGGCTGCGATTATGCCCGCATTCAGCCATGGTTTATCTCGCTCCCGGTCATAGGGCGAAAACAGCTTCAGACGCGGCGCAAGTATGGGAACCATGACCAAAGCTGCGAAAAACAAGAAGCGCACGTGGATCAGTGAGGTCAACAAAGCGAAAGCCACCATCGTCACCTCGGCCAGCTTCCATCGGCGGCGGGAGAACAAGGCGGCTGCCAGCAATGCAAAGATCATGAACAGTGCCAATTTGCCATTATCGGCAGCAAAATCCACCGGCTGCCACTCTTCGAGATGCCGCGTGATGCTTTGTTGGCGGGACAGAAGCTCAAATGGATACAGCACAAGTTTGTAGCCGAAGGGATTTGCAAAGAGCGCGACCAGAGAGGCGGCCAAGGCCACGACAAGTTTCTTCAACTCGCCAGACGACCAGCGATGCGCAACGACCGCGCCCCATCGGCCTTCGAACAGCCCACAAACAATCGTCAGAGTCAGCACAACCAGACCAAAGACCCACGAACCGTGCAGGTTGATCCAAACCGCAAATAGCGGTGGCAGCAGCCAAAGGCCGGTTTTGTGCCGCTGAAAGCGATCAAGTACAAGCAGCAGCCCTACCATGCATAACCACCCAAATAGCAACATGCGAGGACCGCTTGACACCCCCCCAAACTGAATGCCGATTAAAGTGGCCACTGCCGCATTCTTGCAGTCGGCCCCGGCCCCGCACGCTCTGTAATATGTCCCAGCATAGATCAGCCCGAGGACCGCGAAATACACCACTAATATCCCTTGCAGCCCCATGACGCTGAAGCCGCACAAGAAAGGAATTTCTGAAAGCCATTCGTGGTTAAGCCAAGGCGATCCCGCCGCGGTGAACGAGTACGTGTCCACACTGGGAAACGAGCTGTACTGCAAAAGGTGGCGGGCGTTAAGCAGGTGCCACCAGATATCCGACTCCCCGATCCCTTTCAAGCAGGCCCTGAAGACCACGACCAGAAGCAGGGACATGCACATAACGGGGAAAGAGAAGAGATCAGCTGCCCAGCTTTTCCAGCGAGATTGCATTTCGGGAACGCTGACCTTGGCGGTGGTGAACTCTGTCTCTACTAATGAACCTGAGGTGGATCTCAAACAATTCCTCTCTTGGTCTAGGTATCTAGACTTTGGGGCAGGGCGGAACTCTGCCTTGGGATTGCGCTCTGTTCCATGCATTTTGACCGCCATCGGAACGGATAGCACCAACCCGAAGGGGCAATGCATTCCACTAGGCCCCGCCATGCCATGTGCAGAAGTTTGCGGCAAATGAGCCGCGGATTTTGCAGCTGGTCGGCACTTGCGCAGCCACCTGGTCTCCGTCTTTGCCAAATTTCTTCTTACTATGTACCGGTTCGCGTGGTAGCTGCTTGATAACAGAAGCCAAAGCAGGAGCTGGCGCCGGAGTAATCGAGTCGATTCGCAAGTTGGCACTTGCATTGCAATATCAAGGGTACTGCTCAGTACAACGCTTAGGTCTTTAGTCTTGATAGCCGATTATGGCTCTTAGAAAAGCCTTAAGTCGCTGCAGCAAACGGGCAGTAACTATAGGAGAAAAGGAGCACTTCAGAATGATCAACATGTTGAAGAATCTGCATAAGGAAGAATCGGGCCAGGACCTGATTGAATACGCACTGATCGCAGCCCTGATCGCAGTGGCCTGCATCGCCGCTATGAACACTCTCGCCGGCAGCATCAATGGCGAGTTCGGCAAGGTCAGCGGCAAGCTGACGTAACCCTAAACAGCCGCGGAAGCAGGCCCAGTCAGCTTGCTTCCCATTTTTTGACTGAGATGCGAACCAATCTCGGCCAGTAACCCAGGTTTTGCGAATAATGGCGGCCTCCGCGATCCGAAGCCGTCGAAAGGAGCTTTAGATGAACTTAGTCAAACTCTTGAAGAGCCTGCATCGGGAAGAATCAGGTCAGGACCTGATCGAATATGCCCTGATTGCAGCCCTGATCGCGGTGGCATGCATCGCCGCGATGAATACCCTCGCGGGCAGCATCAACGCCGAGTTCACCAATGTTAGCGGCAAGCTGACTTAACCATTAGTTTTCTGTTAGGAAGCAGGGCCCTTAGTTTGCAGGTTAGGAAGCAAGCCCGGTAGGCTTGCTTCCCATTTTCAAATTCGGCTGAGCGTAATGAATATCGAGTTGATTCTCGGAGTGGATGCGCTGGCGGTGGCGGTAATTGCCGCCTGCATTGATGTGCGCCAGCACCGTATCCCGAACTGGGTAACTTACCCTGGAATCGCGATGGGCATTCTGCTGCGCTGGTCCTGGCTGGGATGGCGGGGACTGGGCAGCGCCCTGGCAGGTTGCTTGATAGCAGGCGGGGTGATGTTCGTGTTTTACCTGGTGCGTGCCATGGGAGCCGGCGATGTAAAGCTGTTGGGTGCCATTGGAAGCCTGGTAGGGCCAAGGCACGCCATCGCCGTACTTATTGCCACGGCGATTTGCGGCGGCGTGTTGGCCATCGTTTATGCAATCTACAAGCGGCGCATCGGCGCAACACTCAGCAACGTCGGCTCGGTGTTGCAGTTCCACGCTGCCAGTGGCATGCAAACCCATCCGGAATTGAACCTGGACAATCCCTCCGCATTGCGTATGCCGTATGGTTTGGCAATCGCAGCGGGAACCCTGTATGGGTTTCTTGGGACTTGGTGGAGGTGAGTAATGAAGAGTCGTCGACTAGGTCTGGCTCTTATCGTTGCGGTCATCGTATCAATCACAGCCACATTTCTTCTATATTCCCGCATCAAGCGGCAATATGCAGTAAATTCGCAACCCATCCAGATCGTAGTTGCCTCCAAAGCTCTGGAGCCGGGCACCCCACTCTCGGCCGAGAACCTGACGCTGATGAACTGGCCAGCCAATATTCCGCTGGAAGGATCTTTCCGCAAGCCGGAAGAGTTGAACGGCCGGCTGGTGATGTTTCCGATTGCTACCCAGGAACCAATTCGCGATCAGTTATTGGCCACTCCGGGAGCGACCGTAGGCCTGACGGCGAAGATTCCCGATGGGATGCGCGCCGCGGCAGTAATCACCAACGAATTGAACAATGTTTCCGGATTCCTGTTTCCCGGCTCCCATGTGGATGTGCTGGTGACGTTCCGGGGCGATAACGGCCGGGACTCGATGACGACGACGGTGCTGCAGAACATCGAGGTTTTGAGCGCCGGCGAAAAGCTGCAACCCGATCCGTCCGGCAAGCCGCAAAACGTGAAGGTAGTAACTCTGTTGCTGACCCCCGATGACGCGGAGAAACTGGCGCTGGCCAGCAACCAGGGGACAATCCAATTCGTTCTGCGGAATGCTTCCGACCAGGCGCAGACCAAGCCCCGTTCCGTCAACGTGAAAGACCTGCAAATCAACGGGGCGCTGCCAGTTGCGGTTGGAGTAAGGAAGTCGCCAGCGCCGCCGAAATCGGCAAGCGTGTATGAGGTTGAAACATTCGATGGCGCGAAAAAAGGCGTCGTGAAGTTTTAGTGGGACAGTAGAACGGAGTGTACCGTGGAACGGAATAGACCAAAAAAGGGTTGGTGGTCGCGGCAAGGTTTAGGCCAAGCGCTGCTGGTTTTGGTGGCATGTGGTTACGCTTCCGTGGGAATAGCGGCCCAGCAACCGGCGGTTACTCCGGCATCCGGCACAGCGCAGACGGCTACGTCTGCTTCGCGACCAGGCGCACCGGGGCAGGAAGGCGATCAAGGTCCCGAGAGTTTGCACCTTGTGGTGGGACATTCACTGTTAATTCGCACTCCTTCCCGGATCAAGCGCATTCTTACCGGCAATCCCACAGTGATCGAATCGGTCATGACCTCGCCGCAGGAAGTGGTGATCACCGCCAAGCAGACCGGTGGCAGCAGTTTGATGCTTTGGGGCGAAACCGGCCCCAGCCGAATGATGGACGTGTTCGCCGATCTGGATGTGACTCCGCTGCGCAACACCTTGGACCAATCCTTCCCGAGTAGTGGCGTCGAGGTCCAAGGCCAGGAAGATAAGGTAATGCTAAGCGGGGTTGTGGCCTCGCCCGCCATCGCCGAGCAGATGCTGAAAATGGCTACGAATTTTTCCAAAGAGGTAGTAAACGGATTGCAAATTGCGCAGGCGCCACGGCTGCGGCAGGTCATGTTGAAGGTGCGCTTCGCTGAGGCCGACCGCGGCAAGCTGACGGCTTTCGGGATCAACCTGTTCAGCACCGGCGCCACCAACACGATTGGTACCACCTCTACCCAGCAGTTTGGTCCCACGACCCTAAATACCCAGCAACAAACCTCAGGCGGAATCCTCAATCAACTTACCCAGTTCAACCTATCGGATCTGTTGAATGTCTTCCTGTTCCGTCCAGACATTAACCTTGGCGCAACCATCAAGGCCCTGCAGGAGAAGAACATATTGCAAATCCTTGCGGAGCCCAACTTGATGGCGATTAGTGGTCAACCTGCCCACTTCCTGGCGGGTGGCGAGTTTCCTTATCCGGTCATACAGGGAATCAGTGGCAGTGCTGGTTTTGGAAGCGTCACCATCCAGTTCAAACCGTATGGCGTGAAGCTGGAATTCGTCGCGAACATCCAGGATGACAACACTATTCGCCTCAAGGTTGCGCCAGAAGTCAGTTCGCTCGACTATACGAATTCGATCACCATCTCCGGATTCACCATGCCGGCGATCCAAACCCGGCGCGCCGAAACCGAGATCGAACTCAAGGATGGCCAGAGCTTCGGTATTGCCGGCCTGTTGGATCAACGCACGACGGTACAGCTCAGCAAGGTTCCGGGAATAGGTGACATCCCCATCCTGGGAGAGTTGTTCAAGTCCAGGAATGTGAATCGTACGAACAGCGAATTGATCGTGCTAGTAACTCCCACGATTGTGGACCCGGTTTCGGGAGTTGTAGCAACTCCGCAGCCTCAGATCGACATGCCAATTCGAAATCTCAATAAGGATTCCTTCGACAAAGGCTTGCCCTATGCTGCTGTGCCAAGCCCGGCCAAGGATCCAGGAACAAAGCCATGATGACTGACGAGAAGGTCGTTCTGCAAGGTTCACGGCGGTCGGAACAACGCATTGGCGTGCTGTGCGTGGGCATGGATGCCGGCGCGCGGGAAGCCCTGGACGTCCTGGTGGTGCAGACTGCGGGCGCCTACGTCGTGGATAACGTCGATTGGCACATTACTCCCCGCGAAGCCATGAAGATGCTGGAGCCATTCCAGCACCGTATCTGCGTGATCGATTTTGATGAAGGCGTGGAAAAAGGCTCCCGCGTCAGCCAACGGCTGCGCGACGGCTGCGACAACAGCCTGGGAATCTTTGCCGCATCGGCAAGTTCCGATCCGGAGCAGATCATGGCCGCCATGCGGTCGGGATGCTCGGAATATCTGGTGAAGCCTTTTGAGGCGGAGCGAATTTCCCATGCGTTGGCGCATATCGCGGCGCGGCCCCAAGGCAAGTCGGGGGAGCTGGTAACCGGTCGAATCATGACCGTGATGGGGGCGAAGGGAGGAACCGGAGCCACCTCGCTAGCGCTGCACCTGGCGTTGAACCTGGTGCAAAGACATGGACAGAAGGTCTTATTGGTGGATGAACACCCCGCGCTCGGCGATGTCGCATTGTATCTGGGACTAGGGCGCCATCAATACAGCTTCTACGAGCTGGTGCACAATACCGACCGTCTGGATGCGGACCTGTTGCGGGGCTTTCTGCAGCGGCATTCGAGTGGGCTCGACGTGTTGGATTCTCCCGAGGCCATCGATGTATTTCCGCATCCTTCTCCCGAGGCCATCGAGCATACGCTGTCGTTTCTCGGAGAAAACTATCAGTTTGTCATCATCGATTGTCCACCCGGGTTGACCGAGCAGACCTGCGCCGCCATCCGGCAATCGGACCGTCTGGCGATCGTCATTACTCCGGAGCTGCCCGCCATCCGCAATGCCATGCGCTCGATCGAATTCCTGACCAGCATGCATTACCCGGAGGACAGCATCGAGATCGTCCTGAATCGACATTCCAAGAAGAGCGCATTGAGTGACGACGAGGTGGAAGACGCCCTGCATCGGCGGATTGCCATAAAGATCCCCAACAACTATAGCGAAATTGTGAATGCCATCAATGCGGGTACCCCGATTGACCTCGGTCACCGGTCGGAGCTGCCTGCCGCCTTCGATTCCTGGGCGACGCGGCTGATCGGAAGGGAAGCGAAAACTCCAGATGCGACTGAGGGCTCGCGGGGATGGTTCGGCCTCTTCGGATCGCGAGCTGAGGGATAGCACATGGCTAATGGAAAGAGCTTAGTTCCGGACATGCGCCTGGGTCGCAGTTGGACCTCGGCACGCAGCATCAGTGTCTCCCCCAGGACCTACCAGGACCTTAAGTCCGCTCTGCATCGCGAACTGCTCGACCTCATCGACCTGGAAAAGCTGACCTCGCTGGAAGACGTCAAGGCCAGGATGCAGGTGCAAGAAGTAATCCACGAACTGCTGGCCAAAGCGAATACACCCCTCAGCACCAGCGAGCGGGAGCGCCTCTCACGGGAGGTGTTGCACGAAGTATTTGGGTTGGGGCCGTTGGAGCCCTTGCTGCAGGACCAAACCATAAACGACATCCTGGTCAATACCCATAAAAAGGTTTACGTAGAACGGGCCGGAGTCCTGGAGAAGACCAACGTAGTATTCAAGGATGCGGCGCATCTGCGCCACATTATCGACAAGATTGTCTCCAACGTTGGCCGACGGGTGGACGAATCGTCGCCCATGTGCGATGCACGGCTGGCTGATGGATCGCGCGTCAATGTCATCATTCCCCCGCTGGCAGTCGACGGTCCGATTCTCTCGATTCGCCGTTTTGGCAAGATCCCCCTGGGAAGCGAGCAGCTGCTGGCCAACCGCACCGTCACCGCGCCTATCTTCGAGGTGTTAAAGAGCGCCGTACGCGCCCGGCTCAACATTGTCATCTCCGGCGGTACGGGCGCCGGTAAAACGACTTTGCTGAATGTGCTGAGCGGTTATATCAGCGAGGCGGAACGTATTGTCACCATCGAAGATTCGGCCGAATTGCAATTGCAGCAGGAACACGTCGTGCGGCTGGAGTGCCGCCCTCCCAACGTGGAAGGGCAAGGAGCCGTACGGCAGCGTGAGCTGGTCATCAACGCCCTGCGTATGCGGCCGGACCGGATTGTCGTGGGCGAGGTGCGCGGGGAAGAGGCCCTCGACATGTTGCAGGCGATGAACACGGGACACGATGGCTCGTTAACCACCATTCACGCCAACAGCCCGCGCGATGCAATAGCCCGGCTGGAAACCATGTGCCTGATGTCGAACCTGAATCTGCCGGAGAAGGCGCTGCGCCAGCAGATTGCCTCTGCGATTTCCATCATTGTGCAGGTGTGCCGCATGAGTGACGGTACGCGCCGCATAACCCATGTGACAGAAATTACCGGCATAACCACTGACGTGGTTGCCATGCAGGACATCTTTGTCTTCGAGCAACTGGGAGTCGATGCCGGCGGACGCGTGTTGGGACGTTTTAAGGCTACGGGGGTGGCCCCGAAGTTTGCCGAGCGGCTGAAAACGTCGGGCATCGTGCTTCCACCCAGCATCTTTGAGCACTCGTTTACGGTATAGACCGGAGCGCACTTATGGTCATGATCACCATATTCTTGATTCTGCTGGTAGCCGTGTTCGCTACGGTCGCATACGTTACCGAGCCTTCGGACGCCGACAAGCGAACTCGCGAGCGTCTGGTCGGCCTGGATCGCAGCGCTGGCCGCGAGGACCGCAAAGATGACATCGTAAAACAGGTCACGTTCAGTAGTGTTCCCCGTATCGATCGCTTCCTGCGAAGCAATAAAATCGCGATAAGGCTGCAGCTAGTGCTCGACCAGGCGAAGCTCCCCTGGACGGTCGGCCGGTTCTGCTTCTTCTCGGCGGTCCTGATCGTCATAGGTGCGACCTTGGGCAATTGGTGGATACCAGCGGGCGTTTTTGGATGGATACCCGGGCTGACGTTAGGAGCCATACCGCTGGTGTGGATCTTATATCGCCGAGCCGCTCGCTTCCGCCGCTTTAATCTCATGCTTCCCGATGCCATCGATCTGATGTCTCGCGCCCTGCGTGCCGGCCATGCTCTGCCCAGCGCCCTGGCGATGGTAGCCGACGAAATCTCGGAACCGCTGGGACCGGAATTTCGCCGGACCGCGGATGAACTGAACTATGGATTGCCATTTCGCGAAGCCCTGCTGAATCTTGAACAGCGCTTTCCCGTGCGGGATCTGCGTTTTCTGGTAACTGCAATTCTGGTGCAGAAAGAGTCCGGGGGAAATCTGGTGGCTTTGCTCGACAAGAGCGCCGCGGTGTTGCGAGCGCGCATTCATTTGACTCAGAAAGTCCGGATATTCACCGCCCAGGGGCGGCTGACGGGAGTGATCCTGATGGCCCTACCCTTTGTCCTCTTCATCGCCCTGAACCTGGTTTCGCCGGGCTACACCAAGCCGTTATTTGAAAACGCGACGGGACGGAAAATGGTTTATGGGATGCTTGCCAGCCTGACAGTCGGGCTGTTCATGATTCGGCGGATCATTCGGATCAAGGTTTGATATGACAGCGCTTCTGATTGCGGTTTTTGCGGGCTTGGCGCTGCTGGGGGTCAGTGCTCTGCTGATCTTTGCCATCGCGGGAGATCAGTCGCCGACCGAAGCCAGGCTCGCAGAGTTGCAAGTGCTGCCTGCACGCAGATCCAGCTATCGAGTGGCGGATCTGGTTTCCTTGCTCACCCAGCCGCTGGCTCCTTTCCGGGACTGGCTGAGGTCCAGAGATGACGAACTCGCCTACCGGCTGGGTGTCGCTGGTTACCGTAAGCCCGAGGATGTCGATACCTATCTGAGCGCGAAACTGCTGTCCCCGGTCCTGGGCGTACTGCTCGCCACCTTCACCGGGCGCGACAACATGCTGCTGTGGAGCCTGCTTCTGGGCGCGGCCGGATTCTTTGCTCCCGACATCTTTCTGATGTCGGCGATGAACCGGCGCAAGTCGAAACTTACGCTGGCCCTCCCTGACGTTATGGACCTGATGGTGATCTGCATGGAAGCGGGTCTCGGCATGGATCATGCGGTGCTCAGGATTGCCAAGGAAATGGACATGGTTTATCCGGAGATGAGCGAAGAACTCTCAATCATCAGCCGGGAACAGCGAGCCGGTAAACCGCGCGTTGAGGCCTGGAGAGGGATGGCGGACCGGGTGGACATTGAAACCGTGCGCCAGTTTGCTGCCATGCTGATTCAAACCGACCGGCTGGGAACGCCGATCGCCAACGCTCTGGGACAGTTTGCCGATACACTCCGTACCCAGCGCATGATGGAAGCTGAAGAGCGTGCTGCCAAGACCACCGTCAAGCTGATTTTTCCCCTGGTTTTCTTTATCTTCCCGGCCATTTTTGTTGTGCTTCTCGGGCCGGCGGCTATTGCACTGATTCAAACCGCAAATTAAAAGCGCAAGACAACAATTGGAGGAAGCAACATGGATAACGTATTGATGATTCGAGTCGCCGCAGGCATCGTCGCGGTAATTTTGCTGGCGGTCATCGTGGCCCGGCGCAAGAAAATGGCGTCGGCCAACCGCCTCAACTCAAAGCACTAGAGCTGAAGTGGGATGCAGACGGTCAAAGTTCTGAACACGACGAAGGATACTGTCCTCGGCGATCGGATCGGTGTTGCCGGTACGAGCATGACTCGATTGGTGGGCTTGCTCGGCCGGCGCGGTCTTGATGCCGGCGAGGGGCTGTTAATCATGCCATCGCAAGCCATCCACACGGTGGCTATGCGATTCGCAATCGATGTAGTCTTCCTGGATCGTGATTGGCGGGTCGTCCACCTCTCACCCGTCGTGCGACCGTTCCGCATAACAGGTTTGCACTGGAAATCACGATCGGTGCTGGAGCTGCCTGCAGGAATGATTGAGCAGACATCGACGTCGCTTGGCGATCAACTTTCCGTCGAAGAATAGAAATCGCGGGCTGGTTCCTGGTGTCAGCGGCCTTGGCTTTCACGTTGGAGGCATGAGCCGTCGAATTCCCACAAACGTAAGAGTTGCAATGAAGTTATTGCGGGTCCTAGCCGAGATCATAGGTGCGATCATAATCACCAGCCTGCTTGCGTTCGGGCAAACGACGGGCGCAAGTTCGACGGAATGCTCAAAGAACATCTCGTTCTCCGTTGCTGAAGGCGGACAGCCGGTCCCCGCCATTCCGAAGTTTGTGACAAAGTGGATCGGTGATAAGAAGCATCAGAAAGACTACTCAGACTTATGCTTTTCACAGATACCCGACCCTAAAGCCAAGAACTTTGTAGTGGTTTTTTCGACCTTGGACTCAAGTTTTGAAGGGCTTGTTCCTACAGCTCACACCTACACCCGTACCCCGCCGGTCTCAGAAAATCAGGCGCCAGTAGGCCGTTACGGAGGCACTTGGGACTATTCGTACCTCGGGCCGATGAACACAGCGGCGACGACAACGATTAATTTGCAGTACGCCGATAAGTATAAGGTAGCTGTTCGTGCGGGCTTACAACCAGCAAGGTGGTTTAGTGTCGCAGTATCGACCCGACACGACTCGTTCCCGGGAAGATATGCTGGAGCGCGTAATCACCGACATACGTGGCTATAATCAGGCCCCCCAAAATCAGAAGGCATTCGTGGCGCCGCTATCGGTTTATTACGTCAATTGCGATGTTGACGGACCGCCTGTCGAGACGACCGCCTCGCATACATCGGACGTACCTCCCTCAGAACCGCCCCCCAAACAACTGCAGCAAGATGCCATCCTGGAGTTTTGGTCCAGTCCAATCGGGGCCGACGTGTTTGTCGATGGCGCGTATGTAGGCAAGGCACCTTATTCACTTATCGTCCCTCCGGGCGAGCACACGATCACCATGCGGAAAAAAGACTTCGGAACGTGGCAACGAAAGATGCAAATTCCAGCAGGGAAGCGCAGGGTTGCCGGCTATCTGGAACAGAAGGCGGTTACGGTTGGCTTTGGCATACCGTAGCAGCGTAAGTCGAACACTGAGCTTGCAGTGTCCGCAGGACCGCAGTGAGCTAAATCATCCGAACCACTCTTGAATCATTTGCAGAGATCGAGAGGGGTGAGCGACACATTTGTGTCATCGGTCTTTACGCTCCAGAAGGTCCGGTCCGAATAATCGTGACACAAGTCCAAATCATTCTCGTGCCCTTTCGAGCGTGCCCATAGAATTGTTTCGGCGCTGAACTCGGCTCCGTTGTGCACCAGTTCATTGCCTGGATAATGTTGGTCGAGGTCGTAGGACACCAATACCAGTTGCTTGCCGGGCTTGCCCTCCAATTGTTGAGCCACAAGCTTCCGAGCATTGGGCAGGGCAAACGTGCTATTCATTGCGGCGCTGCCGGTTTGCCGGGTCAGCGAAGCCACAACGACAGTCAGGCATACCGCGATGACGAAGGCCCGCTCACCATGGTTTCGCTGCTGCCAAAGATAACGCAGGCCTTCGATCGCTAGAACATAGACTACGATCGTCGCGGGAGCAGCATAGTGCGGCATTGAGTAAATGCAGAGAGCGAGCGCGATGGCGGTCGACAGCGTAACGGCGGCGACGATCCGCAAATCTGGCTTTGTGATACTCAGAAATAAGCCCAGTAATACCGGAAACGACAATGCAGGCCCCACATAGAACAACCAATCGCCCCCGAAGCGTTCAGCCTCCAGACCAACTACGCCGGCGACGGACTTGGTGTCTTGGTAGCGGTACTCTTGCTCGGTAACCTGGAAGAACTTTTCGAAGACAGGATCGCGGAATACCAGCCCGGATTTCGGTTTCTGGCCAATGAATAACGGGAGGGGAGAGTAAGTGCGCTCATTCAACAGGTGTGGCAACAAAAGCGCATCGCCAGTGGTGCGCTTGTTGTAGTAGCCCATAAGACTGATCCCGACCAGGCTGACGATTAGAGCGGGCAACGCTATTGAGCGCAACGCGTGTCGGACATCTGCTTGAGGCCGCACTAACGGATAAATGAAGTACGCCACCAGCGGAACGGCAAAAGCAAAGCCTTCGTAGGGACGTGAGGTGGCAAGAATGAGCAGCGAGGTCGCGAAGGCGCACGCGAGTAAAGAGCGATGCCGGTTGGTAAGTCCGGGCTGGAACAGTCGGATGACGGCACCTAACGCGACCGCTCCGCCGAGCGCAGCTATGGACCCTCCCCAGTAGGAGTTCATCCAATAGCTGAAGAGAGCGATCCGGACGACCGCCAACAGTCCTCCCAAAAAAGCCCACCCGGGCGTTACGAAAGCTTGCAGACACCAGCAAATTGCGCCGCACATCAGCGCCGTGCTGAGGTATACGCCAACCCAAGGTTGATGAAAAAGTATTTGTCCAAACGCCAGCACCAGCCCCTGAGAGACAGGATATTTCGAATGATAGGTAGGGGTCATGTTGACGTGGAATGTTTCAAAATGCGGCCACGCCGGCGGAGTTGGATTGGTAAGCCGCTGATGAGAAAAAGTATCGGCCATCAGCAGGTAGCTGTACTCATCGTTGATGCGAGGCTCAGGAATTCCGACGACGGGCAGCAGCAGGGCCCGCGCGCATAGTGCGGACACGATTACGACCAGCACCGCTCGCGAATTACGCGAGAGGACCCATTGCAGCCAGCGCGGCCGCCGGAAAGACGGATGGAAGAAACGGGTGAAGGCAAATACAAGGGCGAAAGCGGCGAGTAGTATGCAGCTTTCCACCAGCATCAACCGGAGCCCATTAATGGGGACAAAGTTCATGCGAAGCTGAATCGATTGCCAGTTCTCTCAACAGACTAGCAGCCAGGATCGCATCCGTCATGGCAATTTCTGAGCGACTGGTGAAGGCAGCGAGTCGAGGGAACGCTCGAGCCTGCGAGGAATTCGGCCGTTCTAGCTGGCTGAGATTAGACAGGCCCTGCCAGTACGATCAGCAATCGGTGGTGCGCAGATTCCTGCCGAATCTTGGAGATATCGAAAGAGACACGGGAATCTGAACCTGGCCGGGACCGGGCGCGATGCGGTTCACCGGATTGGCAACAGGTTTCCGTGAGGAGGCATTGGTGGCGAACCTGCGGGGGACCTTTCGCTGGACTCGATTCAACCGGGGTAAGAAGCAGGCAACGTCGCGCAGAAGATAATAGCGGCTTGCGTGGTGTTGATAAAACACTGGAAACGTTTGCATAAGTTCAGGAATACTCCAGAAGTCGAGCCAACGGCCATAATGCAAAACCAGAAGTTGGCGCAAGACTTCTTCGTGCACAATCTTGCGGTGCAGGACCAGCGTCAGGGTTGCCAGCCAGGAGTACACGCGACCCGTCCGCGGATAAAGCAATCGGCACGGTGCGATCGCGACCACTTCGTTCCGGCCGCCGATCAAAAGGTGCAACTCCTCCACCCACCCGCCGTTGTGTATCGGGCTGATGATCGCAGGGCAGATAGATCATTGATCTTTGCATAGCGTCGAAGACGCGCAAGGGACGGGGAATGAGAACAGACTCCGGCGTCTCAAACGCCCTCACCGTCTATATCGGCAGGAGACCTTTTAACCTTGAGTTGGAGTTGGATCGACCCCCGGTAAGAAGTCTACCCATGAGAATGAAGTTGGTTTTCAAGCCGGCACCAGCAGGAATGGACCAGTGCGGCCAGCTATCCCACATCGTGGTACATTTCGAGATAGTGGCAGCGCGGACAGAGAACCAGGCGAACCGGCAGGGCGCTGGTCAGGTTAACGCACTCAGTGCTGTCTTTGGACTGTGGGTCGAGATGTCCGGGGAGGGCAAAGCTGGTGTCCAGTATCGTCCTGTCGGTGTAGCATTTGGGGCATTGCGTGTCAATCTTGAATCCCAATGACATCACCAGTCCTCCATGACAGGGTATTTCGGCGTTGTCGGTAGCGGTGTCCATCGCTCGACGACCGTGCCGGAAATGGCTTTGTGTTCCCGACTCTTCGCGAAGAAGCGAAGCGTGGGTACCCGGCGGTTCACCATCAATCACGTTTTACTTCGAAACAAGGCGATGATACCAGTCGACAGCCTCTCGTCCTACCGTTTTGCAAGAGGGGCCCGAGAGGATAGGGGTGGCTTATGCAAGGAATGTCCTCCCTAGTTCACCGTCAGTGGCACCATTACGCTCCCGATTTTCCCAGTGAGGTTGTCGCGGACCACGAAGCGCACCTGATATTCGCCTGGAGTCAAGTCGAGCGAATTCCTGTAGAAGATCCCGTCTGCCTTTATCTTGGCCAGCGCGTCGGGAGGGAGCGTACCCTTGATGGTTTGTCCCACCGTATCGGCGATGGTTCCTTTCTTTGTAGCCCTTGCAACGAATTCCACATCAAAGCGATTCTTGTCGGTCTCATCGATCAGTCCTTCGGCCCGCACACTCAAGGCGAAACCGATCTTCCTTTTGCTACCATCGGGCGAGATTCCTTGCCATTGCTCAGCCACCGCAATGCCCGTGCTGTCGAAGGGAGAATTCAAGGCAAACTCGACATCGGCCTTATGTGTCACTTCCGGATTAACGCTTGCATTGCTGGCCAGGAAGCCGGCGCGCGCAGCGACCTCGGCATCCTGGCGTGACACCACGACCTGCAGTTTGCGCCAGCCGGGCTTGTTATTGTGAGAATCGAGGTAGTAGCTGAGCAGATAGTAGGAAGAAGAATCCTCAGCGGCGTGCTTGATGGCGCCCGCCAGGTCATTGCTGCCGTAGTAAGCACGCCCGCCCGTCATTTTGGCGAAATTCTTGAGACTGTTCAACGTAGAATCCTGCAGGAAACTCGTTGTATCCCCAGCAGCCGTGGGGCCGGAGGTATTTGCAAAATACGCCGGATCGTTTAGCAGGCCGCGGACGTCGACGGGGTAAATGGAGATTTGAGCATCGTTCAACGCCTTCATGGCTCGCTCGTACAGCACACGCGACGCGCTGTCCCCAGGTACGGAGGTAAAGGAATCCAGGTAGAAAGGAAAACCTCCGGTCAACCAAACCACCGACTTCCTTCCCGGAACGCCGGAAAGCGACCAGGCGAGGGAGAGGAAAGCTTGCAGCGTGGTTTCGATGGATCGGCCCTGCTGGTACGTGGCTTCGACGGCGTCAACCCTGAGGAATCTGCGGAATGCCGCCTCCGGACTTGCCTTGCGCGAAAGCGGACCTAGCAATCCACTGGGCGCCTCTCCGGTGGCAGCGGCGGCCTGTGCCTCGACGTGAAATCCTTCCATGGCTGAAACTTCGCCACTAACTTTTTTCAGGGCCGCGATGAGCACGGCAGGGTCGGTGCTGAGGCCGCTCAATACCGTCAGTCCCTTGCTGCCGATCACCATCAATCCCAGCACCTGCGTCGAGTCCAAGTGTTCAGCCAGATATTTGATCAATTGTTCACGGCCATTGGCCTGGTTGAGAAAAGGCGTGTTAACCATGTCGAGAACAATGACAGTTATCGAATGAGGCTGCTGTGCGTCCAGGTGTAGATTGCTGAATGTGCCGGGAGCATCCGCACGAACGGTCAGGCGATCGGTAGCGGGAGTGATCTCCTCAAAGCTTGCAATGCGCTGCTGCTTTCCATCTTCCAAAATCTTAAAGTCGCTCTTGGTTAATTGGTGAAGGTGGGCGCCGGACTTGTTGGTGACCACCACGGGGACCTCAATCAGCGTGGTCTGCGACTTGAATTTGAGGCCAGCTCCCTCGTCGCCCCGGGAAATGGGTGGAATGTCGGTGTTGTTGCCGAGGGGAAGACCTGTTGCACCGGAATTAGACGAGCCGCCGTAAGGATCCGTCTGAGCTCCGGATTGCAGTGCCGAGGCAAGAAGAATAGAAAACACGAAGACAAATAAGCAACGACGCAAGATAGGTTCCTTCCCATTCCTGGAGAAATACTTGCACCCAGCCTAACCCTTTTCCGCAACCGACTTCGAATATCTTCACTCATGCAGGATCTCATAAGCCCCCGCGAGCCCTGGGACAACGAGCGGCAATGTGAGAGAAGCCGATAATACATGCTTGCCAGGACTGGCCACAGAAAACCTGCTGCCCATGGACAGCCGTAGTCTGCGAGGCTCCGGCTTAATCTCGCCATGATCCACGCGGCCAGCAGCTCCGGCGTAGCGCCTAGTCGGCGAGGCGAAGCGGAATAAATTTCGCGGTTTGGCGGCGTCAACCGAGAACGGTTGCGGGCCCTTGCCGCAGCCTCATTTATTTTTGCGTACAGCCCTATTTTTGTTCTCGCATCAAGGGAGTGAAAGTGATTCCGACCAACAGTCCTTCTGGTCCAAGGAAACGACTCACGGTCTGGCCCCACGGTTCCTTCTTGCTCTTGACGAGCATTTGATATCCTTGCGATTCAAGCTCCGCCGTCGCCTTTTCGACGCTGTCAACATCAAACTCAAGCCAGGCTTGGGGGACAGGAATGTCGTCGGGCCAAGAATCCTTGCCAAAACATGACTGCGCCACCTGAGAAAGTGGCCACAGGGCGAAAGTCTTTGCCCCTTGCACCGCCTCCGTATGAAGATACCCTCCACTCTCCTCTTTGAAAGAGATGCCGAGGTTCTGGTTGTAAAGCTTACGACTTGCCGTCGCATCACGCACAATCGGACCAAAGCCCGCGATGAACAGAACTCTGACCTTTCCAAACTGTTTCATAGCATCTCACTTGAACTGAGTTCAGACGCTGCCAGTATCGAGGTACTGTCTCATCAGGTGTATCTTGCCCTGCGCATTTAGATGCCACACGAAGCCTGCTGTGTCGATTTCACCTGATCCGGCAATGGTGCTCACCAAGTTAGTTAGAACGTGTTGCAAAAATAGTCGCAGGCAGATTTGTATCGGGGCACGACTTCTAGAGTTCCACCTAACCAAACAGATAGGCAGCCTATCTAATCGGATTGGCGAAAACAGGGAGCGGGGAACAAGCGCGGCAACACCCGGAATAGCAAGCTACCGCAAACAAACAACCTCTCTCCATCGCCTTCGCTGCAATTGAATGGAAGCACGTTTGCATCTCGCAAAGGCGTCCTGGTAGGCGACCAGCCTTGCAAGATAGGGGTCCATGCCCGCTAAGGGACACCGATCACCCGGAGCCCCAGATCATCCTGGCTCGAGCAGGTCTCGGTCTGTACGACCCGTGCAGACTGCACACTGGCCCCGGCAACGAACCTGTGCGCACAGACACTATCAGTGCGCCCCATCAGCCGACGCTGCGCAAGACGCAGAAAGCGAAAAGGAGAATCATGAGCAGTCCAAAAGTCGCCGCTTTACCTATCCCAATCACCACACCTGCAACCAGTAATCGGGTCGTAAAATCGTTCGCATTGCGCGTCGAGACCGCAGCGCAGGATGCATTGGTCCCCGCTCCCCCGCAGATCGACAACGGCGACGAGGCTCGTTATTCCGATAAGTGCGGGACTTACACCAAATGCGTTGCGCAAGCCGGCATCGACCTTGTGGACCCCACGGCCTATCAAACGTTCAAGAAGGCGCTGGATAGCGGTAATCCCGCGGATTTCGAAGCGATCAAATTGGGTGGAACGCGCACGCTAAACGGGCCGCAGGGCGGTCTGGCATTCGATCTCGAAGGCCTGGACAGCAGCCAATTCGCGCCGCCGCCAGCCCCAGCTTTGGCCAGCGACGCCTACGGCACGGAACTGGTAGAACTGTACTGGGCTTCCTTGCTGCGCGATATTGCGTTCACCGACTACGCCTTGAATCCTGTGGCCGCGCAAGCAGCAACCGAATTGTCGTCCATGAGCAGCTACGCAGGACCGAGAGACGCCAGCAACAAGGTCACGCCGCAGTTGCTGTTCCGCGGACGTTTCCCCGGCGAGACGCTTGGGCCCTATATCTCCCAGCTTTTCCTCAAGAGCACACAACTGGGCGCTTTGAACCTAGATCAGCGATACATGACGTTTAAGGCGGGTATCGATTACATGACCGATCCGACGACCTTTCAGCTGGTGCAGAACGGCAAACCCACCGGATTGCAACTGCAGAATGACACTCCGCTGTACATGCACAATGGACGTGGGCTGAGTGCTTTCACTCACGTTGATGTGCTCTACCAAGCGTACTTTACTGCCTACTTGGTGCTGAACACGATCGGCACACCTTTGAACCCGGGCAATCCATACAACGGATCCAAGACGCAAAATGGATTCAACACGATGGGTCAGCCGGACATCGCAGCCACGTTCGCCGCAGTGGCCAGCGAGGCGCTCAAGGCGGTGTGGTACCAGAAGTGGTATGTGCACCTTCGCCATCGTCCGGAGTCGGGCGGCGCGGTTGTGCATTTGATCAAAACCGGGCAGGGCGGCACGATTCAGGGTACGTTGAGCAACAACGTGCTGAACTCACAGGCGGTGCAGAGCAGCTTTGTCAAGAACAACAATAGCTACTTCTTGTCGCAGGCGTTTCCTGAAGGTTCGCCGGCGCACCCCGCCTATCCCACGGGACATGGGACGGTGGCAGGTGCCTGCATCACCGTCTTGAAGTTCTTTTTCGACGGCGGTTTTGTCATTCCGAAGCCGCAGGTGCCGTCGAGCGATGGAACGACGCTAAACGATTACACTGGCAGTAACGCTGGACAGCTCACCGTGAATGGCGAACTGAATAAGCTGGCGGACAATGTCAGCTTTGGTCACGGCATCCATGCCGGTATTCACTGGCGTAGCGACACGGACGCATCCGTCCGATTGGGTGAGCAGGTAGCGTTGAGCGTTCTGCAGGACCGGGCGCGCACCTACAATGAGAAGTTCACCGTGAAGTTGACGAGGGTTGACGGCAGCACCGCCACGATCACAAACCAGTAGAGCCTCGGCGCTGCTGAAGAGTTCACGAAAGAGCGGGTCAAACGATCCGCTCTTCCTGTTGCTGGACACGTCCCCGCTAAGCGGCTCCAGACTAGTTATCCTTTCAATCGACCCTGGTGTGGAAGCCACTTATCCTACAAGATAATCAAACGCTTACGCCGACTGCACGCAACTTTCCCCAGACAGCAGTGACACCAGCGATCACCCTGAGCCCGTGCCGAAGGACCCCTATTGCAGGAGGGATTCCCGGAAGCTTCTCTCCAGGGTTGCCGCAAGTTTCGGTTTGATCGAACAAGATCATCGCATGCTTTCTTGTTCCCACCCTTTTGCAGTTGAAGCGAAACGATAGACACCATCGATCCGCTTAGCGAGCACTCAGGGAGCGCTATTGCTGAAGGGATGCGGGGACGTTTCTCTCCCGAGTTGCCGCCTATAATCTTTCTCATGCCCTTCAAGCGCCCGCGCAAGACGTACGACGGGGAGTCGCTCTACGAATATGCCGTGGGAGCGCTCGGACGGCAGATGCGCACGGTGGCCGAGATCAAACGCCTGATGCGCAACAAGGTGAAAGAGCAGGAGCACGGCGAACTGCTGGTCGAAATGGTTGTCGCGCGCTTGAAGGAGCAGAAATATCTCAACGACACCAGCTATGCCGAAAACTATTCGCTCTTTCGCAAAGAGAATGAAAAGTTCGGGCGGCTGCGGGTCATCCGGGAGCTGAAGATCAAAGGCGTACACGGCGACATCATCGACAGCGTGGTCGGCGCTGCCTATGGGGACGTCAACGAAGAGCACCTGGCGCGTGAGTTTCTGCAGCGCAAGCGCATGGCGAAGCCTGAAGGCCAGAAGCAGGCGGCGCGCGTCTTTCGCGCTATGATGCGCGCGGGATTCAGTAGCCGAGTCATCTTTCGCATCCTGAAGAAGTGGGATGTGGACGAGGAGACGCTCTCGGCGCTTGAGGGGGAAGCCAGTGGCTAGGGTCTTGGGGCTAGGGTTCAGGGGTTAGCGGCTAAGGCTCCGCCAACCGAGCTCGCGCTCACTGGAGATAAAAAGCAACTAAAGAAGGAAGCTTTTTCGCTGGATAGGGGTCCTTCGGCTGCGCGTGAGTTCGCTATCGCGGACTCATGCTACGCTCAGGATGACAGCCGGTTACCGGGAGTTACGCGGTTCGTTGTTTGCTATTGATTACTAGTGACTGGCTACTGACTAACGGCGACTGGCCACTGACAACCGACTTCTGGCGACTGACTTACTGCGCTATGCCCAAGAAACTTGACCACACCGCCGCGCTGGAGCATCTCTCGCGGGCCGACCGCCGTCTGGCGCGCATCATCCTTCGCTACGGCGAATGCCGCCTGCAACAGGAGACCACGCAGAGCATCTTTGAAGCGCTGATGGAGTCCATCATCTATCAGCAGCTCAATGGGAAGGTTGCGGCGACCATCACCTCGCGCGTGAAGGCGCTCTTTCCCGAGAACAGCAAGCGAATCCGCACCCGGCGAGGACTCGTTGCCGGATTTCCATCGCCAGAACAGATTCTGGCGGCATCCGAGGAACGGCTGCGCTCGGCGGGATTGTCGCGCGCCAAGATGCTGGCGATTCGCGATCTCGCGGCCAAGACTCTCGACGGCACCGTGCCTACGGTGAAGCAGGCGAATCGCATGAGCGACGAGGAGTTGATTGAGCGCCTGGATACCGTGCGTGGCATCGGCCGCTGGACGGTGGAGATGCTGCTGCTGTTTCGCCTGGGACGTCCCGATGTACTGGCGGTTGACGACTACGGCGTCCGCAAGGGTTTCGCCAAATTGCACAAGCTTGCCGAACTGCCCAAGCCCAAAGAGTTGCTGGCGTATGGAGAGCGCTGGCGGCCGTATCGCAGCGTGGCTTGTTGGTATTTGTGGCGTGCCGCCGAGATGAAGGACCTGCCGATGGCAGGTGAGCAGGCGAAGAAGGCGGCGGTTAAGCGACCGAAGAAAGCTGTCGCCGCCAAGCAAGGTTCGCGAGGCATATCCAGGAAGCCCAACACCGGCCGAAAGAAATCGTCTTAGTTCCGGAATCCGTCGGTGACGGCGCGAACACGCCCTCAATGCAACATTCCCAACGCCCTCATTCCTCCGCATAAATGCAGGCTCCACTACGACGGGTCGATTTTCCACCGCTATGTCCGACTCCAGACACACAAAAGAGAGTGGCCGGAATTAGACTTGCCAGCATCTAAAAAATAGGTCGTACGGAATGGAAGAGAGTAAGCCATCGCCGCGTCGTGATGATTTTGAGCGCGTCCCGAACTTGAGAAGGTCGCACGTGTTGGAATCGTACTGTCCGAACTGCGGAGTGTTTGTCGGCGCAAGTCCTGACCCGAAGCTGCTGTCAGCAGCTGAGCGCGCACATCGCTGTCCCAAGCCGCTCAAGTTTTTTGAGCCGCAGAAGTAGCCTCCAGACCTCAAACCGCAGCGTCAGTGAAGATTGCGCGCCGCCACTATTGTTTTTTCTGCAGAGCATCGACAAACTGTTGGGCGGCGTCCTTGAGATCGCCGGAGTCGGATGAGACAACCATTGCCGGAACCTCGGCCGGACATGCCTTGACGGCGCCACAGATATTCACCGCATTCGCCATGTCGGATTTGATGATGGGATTCATGTCGGCATCCGAGGGTCCATCCAGAATGATCACGTCGGCTTGCACGTCCTTGCCAAGATGGTTTTGCAGCAGATCGGGATAGTCGCGGATTTCGACCGTGCGAATGACGATCGGCTTGCCGGAGGCAGTGCGGGGATTAGTGATTTGAAATTCAACAATCCTGCGGTCCATTTCGCTGGCGTAGGGAGAGCCCAAGTTACGCAAGACCATTACGGTCTCGGGTACGACTTTGGGCTTGGGCTTGCACCCGACTAAAGCAGCAAACAGGAGCATTGCCAGGATTGCAGGGGTGAACCTAGGTCGCAAGGACATGCTGACATAATACCGTAGAGCCCCTCGAACTCCGCTGGTCGAATGTCGTTGGCAGCCCCCGTCGCCTGGAATGATATTGTGAATCGCACGATCTGGAGGTCGGCTCGATCTGGGCTGCAATTTATTGCTTGAAACAGCCACCCCTTCGAGCAACAATGGCTTCCAACCTAAGCGAGCCTGTAAGCGGGGATGGGCCGAGTATGAGAGCCGGTGGGGTGATCTGCTGCGTATGGTTGGGACTGTGGTGTTCGCTGCTATACGGGCAGCGTCTACCCAAAGTGGCGTCGCGCGCACCAGAGGCGGAGTCGCAACCCGCCGCGCTTGGGGAATTGCCCTCGGCTGAAATTGCTCCGGTTATTAATGTTTCGGCTCTCACGCCTGCAGCGGAGCCCTTCGCAGTCACGCGGGGTTTTCCAAGGGAAACCACCCTCGAAGAAGCGACCCAGCCGCAATCGCCGCAGATTGCATGTACGGAGCTGGTAGCCCTCAAGGTCAACCAAGCCGTTTCCAGCAGTGTGTTCGACCATCTCGATTTCAGCACGGCGGCGATCAAGTCGGCGTTTACCCATGAAAATCTGGTGAAAATGGGACGCAATTTTGTCCCGGGACAACCGCTGCCCGACGCGCCTACGTATGTGCCTCTGACCACGCAGCAAAAGTTTGACCGGTTCTTGCGCTACAGCCACTCCGGCGGCTTCGCCTTCGACGTGCTGTCTGACTCTCTCTACTCGCAGGCCACCGGCGCGTACCCGCGCTTTGGCGGCGGAATGGAAGGCTATGGCAAGCGCTTGGGCGCATCGGTTGCCGGCTCCGAGGCGGGGGCGTTCTTCTCGGGATTTCTTTTTCCGACGCTGTTGCACCAGGACCCGCGATACTTTCCCTCGCGCCAGTACGACATCTCCGATCGCATGGCCTACGCCGCCAGCCGCGTGATTATCGGCCGCAGTGACTCCGGGCGAAATGTATTCAACAGTTCCCTCATCCTCAGTGTGTTTGTGCAGTCTGCCCTTTCCAATGCTTATATTCCGTACCGCAATGAAACCGTCCCGGGCACCATCGAGAACGCGCTCGCGAACCTCGGCGGAATCGCGGAGTGGAACATCCTGACCGAATTCTGGCCCGACATCAAAGACTTCCTCGGCAAACATCACCCGAAGCTGTCCCATCATGAGCAGCAGAAGCCCGATAGTAGTGTGAATCAGGTCGCGGAGAAGTAGATCCCGGCAGCTTTGTGGCGACTTGTGCCTCAGTTTTTGCTGTGCTTTTTCCCACATGACATTTGTCATCCCGCGGCGTTGACAATCCACACTAGCGGCCTCGTACGACTCAGGCGACAATCATTTCTGTCAATTGGAATAAGGCGGTAATGCGGGAACCCGAACCGCAGTTGGAACCCAGTAATCGGCGGTCGCGCCCTTCCAAACTTGCGGCAACAATGCGATGCTAATAGCACCACCAAAGGGAGTACGACCACAGTCTATGCGGGACCTGAAAGACGAGCTCGCTTCGTTGAAGATTGAGCGCGACGCACCGCGTCGGGGAAGATGGCGGATTCCTGTTTTCCTGCTTCTCATCGCTATCGCGGTCGCTGGCGGACTGTACTTCGTGCGCGCGCGGCCAGCGTTTGGCGCCGTCGAGGTGCAAACCGTTACCCCCAGCGTGCAAAGTGGCACCGGACCTCTGGCGGGCACGCCGATTCTTACCGCTTCTGGCTACCTGGTGGCGCGCCGGCAGTCGGTGGTGTCATCGAAAATTCAGGGACGCATCGAAAAGTTGCTGGTGGAAGAGGGCAGCGTGGTGAAAACCGGCGATGTGCTGGCGACGCTCGAGAACGAGGACTACATCGCTGCCATTGCCAAGGCCAAGGCCGATATCGAGTACGCCAAGGCTGACTTGGCGGAAGCGCAGCGCCAGGAGCGCTTGCAGGACGACCTGTATCGCAGCAAGGTAGTGTCGCAGGATGCGCTCGATGCAGCCAAAGCGAAAGTCGCGCTAGCTGCGGCCACCATCGAGCAGGACAAGGCGACCTTGCAGGTGCAACAGGCAAACCTTGACTTCACCACGATTCGCGCACCCTTCGCCGGCATCGTAGTGAAAAAGATGACCGAGGCGGGCGAGAGCGTGGCTCCCATTCCTCCGGGAGTAAATATCTCGACCTCGTCAGGCGCTATCGTCGCCATCGCCGACATGAATTCTCTGGAGGCGGAAGTGGACGTCAACGAGGCCAACGTCGCTCAGCTGCAGTCGGGTCAACCGGCCGAGATTTCGGTGCAGGCCATTCCCAACCATACTTATAAGGGAGTGCTGCGCCAGGTCATTCCCACCGCGGACCGAACCAAAGCGACGGTCACGGTGAAGACCACAATTCTGGATAAGGACAAATATCTGAAGCCGGAGATGAGCTGTAACGTCACTTTCCTGCAGCCGCAGAAGCAGGCCGAGAAAACTGCGGCCGCGCCCAGGCGAATTGTGACCATCCCGAAGGAAACGATTGTCACCCGCGACGGCAAGTCGGTGGTCTTCCAGATCGAAGACAACAAGGTCCGTCAGCTTCCTGTGGTCACGGGAGCCGATTTGCGCGGAGGAGTCATCGTCACCAGCGGGCTGGCGGGATCAGAGACGCTGGTGAGTAATCCGCCGGACAAGCTGAAGGACGGCGATTCCGTGAAGGTAAAGAGTTGACAAGAAAGCAGTGGTGATTCGGGCGGACGTTTTCCGTTCGGCTTGTCATTACGAGCGAGGCGAGGGCTAACAGCAGAGCTCCAGGAATTGTCATTACGAGCGAAGCGAGGAATCTGCTTTCGTTTGCATCTCGACGATCCCAGGAGGAACAGCAGACCCCCTGAATGACGTGAAGGCCGTTCGTGATGACGAGAAATTATCCGGGACGACCGCCGTTGTGCCGAGATTTCAGTACGATGAAGCTGGAAATTGCAGTTTGGAATGCAAGAATCGGCATGTAAGTGGTGGTTATATTGCGGTGATTTGCCGTTTTGTGCTAGTCGCTTTCAATCTGTAAGTGCCATTAAGGCCTCTAGGAGGCCGCAGGATCGATGAACGGCTTTCTGACGGCCCTGAGTGGCTTAAATTCTCCAGATGGCCTGCAGCAGTCACGCAGATGCTTTAACG
This sequence comes from uncultured Acidobacteriaceae bacterium, assembly GCA_963709045.1. Classification (GTDB taxonomy): domain Bacteria; phylum Acidobacteriota; class Terriglobia; order Terriglobales; family Acidobacteriaceae; genus Bog-257. Next base: position 210,056 of record CAVPUX010000003.1, read on the forward strand.
TGCGTTTCCGGTTTTGGGAAGTTTAGGGTGGCAGCGAGCCACCGGACGAGACATCGATTACGACTCAATTGGAGATATTTGGAGAGATCATGAGCACAACCGAAGTGGCAACCAAGGCCGGCGCCGTCAGCGTGCAAGACGTGCGCAAGTTTTATCAGCGCGACAGTATGCAGATCAAGGTGCTCGACGGCCTCAATCTGGAAGTGCCGCAGGGCGAATTCCTGGCGCTGATGGGACCGTCGGGCTCGGGCAAGACGACATTGCTGAACCTGATCGCAGGAATCGACCGCGCCACCTCCGGACGCGTGATCGTCGCCGGTACCGACTTGGGTCCGCTGTCGGAGGGCGAACTGGCGAAGTGGCGCAGCCGCAATATCGGCTTTATCTTCCAGTTCTACAACCTGATCCCCGTGCTTAACGCTGTGGAGAATGTCGAGCTTCCGCTGCTCCTCTCACCGCTTTCCAAGCGCGAACGCCGCGAACGCGCCATGACCGCGCTGCGCATCGTGGGATTGTCTGACCGTTACAAGCATTATCCCCGGCAGCTTTCCGGTGGACAGGAGCAGCGCGTGGCCATCGCTCGCGCCGTGGTCACCGATCCGACGGTGCTGGTGGCCGATGAGCCCACGGGCGACCTCGATCACCAGAGTGCGGAAGAAATTCTGGACCTGATGCAGACCTTCAACAAGGAATTCGGCAAGACCATCGTGATGGTGACGCACGATCCGCGTGCCGCCGAGCGAGCGCATACGCAGCGCCATCTGGACAAGGGAGTGCTGGCGAACTGATGGCGACCCTTATAGGAATTAATCACCACGGAGACACGGAAGACACGGAGTCAAGAATGGACGAATATTTTCTCCGTGATCTCCGTGCCTCTGTGGTGAATACGAGATCTATGCTATGAAATTCGCACCCCTCATCCTCAAGCATCTTCGCAAGAACTGGCTGCGCACGCTCAGCACCGTGCTGGCGATGGCGGTTTGCATTTTCCTCATCTGCACCCTGCAGACGGTGGTGGACGCAGTGAACTACGGTCTGCACCTGGGCAACGCCTCGCGCCTGGTGACCCGCCATTACGTGAGCCTAGTCTTCAACCTGCCCAATTCCTATAAGAACAAAATCGCAGCCATTCCCGGGGTGAAGAACACGACCATCAACAATTGGTTTGGCGGCGTCTATCGCGGCGACTTCAAATACTTCTTCGCCAATATGGCGGTCGAACCAGAGCCTTTCCTGCAGATTTATCCGGAGATCATGTTGCCCGAAGACCAGAAGCAGGCCTGGTTTCACGATGGGCGCGGCTGCATCGTTGGCCGCAAGCTGGCGGAGAAATGGGGCTGGAAGATCGGCGATACCTTTCAGCTGGAAAGCTTCATTCCCCCGTATCGTGTGGGTAAGCCTTTCGAGTTTGTGATTGACGGGATTTATGACACCGACCCGGTGAAGTATCCCGGCACCGATCTGGAGGCGATGTACTTCAACTACAAGTACCTGTATGAAGCGACGGGACAGAAAGCGGGCGTTGGGACAATAACGTCATTGATCGATGATCCTAAGAACGCGGGCCGAATCAGCAAAGCCATCGACGCTGAATTTGAAAACAGCGATACCCAAACCAAGACGGAGACTGAGCAGGCGTTTCGCGCCAGCTTTATCGCCATGGCGGGGAACCTGGCTTTGCTGCTCAACGGCATCGGGCTTGCAGTCGCATTCACCATCCTGCTGGTAACGGCCAACACCATGTCCATCGCGGTGCGCGAACGGCAGCAGGAGATTGGCGTGCTCAAGACGTTGGGATTCCCCAGCGGCCTGGTGATGGCGCTGATTCTGATTGAAGCGCTGCTGTTGGGTGCGATCGGCGGCGTGCTGGGTCTGGGCTTCGCCAGTCTGATGATCCGGGCGCTGCCCAGCATTCCGTTTGGCGTCGGCGACGTCGTGCGTCAGTTCCCAGGCTTGGGGTTGTCGCCCAAGATTGTGTCCTATGGACTGGGTGTTGCATTGGTGCTGGGACTGCTGGCTGGGCTGATCCCGGCGTTGCTGGCGTATCGCGCAAAAATTACCGAAGTGTTGAGGCAGGTGTGAGAAGAAGCAATTAGCAGGCTAGCTGTCAGCTATCAGCCGTCAGCTGTCAGCAAATACCAGAGACCAGCAAGGCATAGCATTGTGACCAGACCAATCTCACTGGCTTCCATCAACGAGCTGTTCAACTACAACTACTGGGCGCGAGACTGCCAGCTGCAGGCCTGCGCGGCCCTCACTGAGGAACAGTTCCTGCGCAGCCTGGGCAGTAGCTTTGCTTCGGTGCGAGATACCTTGGTGCACATGGTTGAGACGGAGTGGATTTGGCTGGAGCGCTGGCGGGGACGATCTCCACAATCCCTGCTGTCTCCGCAGGACTTTCCTTCTTTGGGTGCCGTCTCCGACCGATGGCGTGCGGAGGAGCGGAAGATGCGGGAATACCTGGCGACGCTGAGCGACGAGGCTCTTGAGCAGCCGGTGACTTACATGAGTCAGAAGGGAGACACCTTTACGTATGAACTGTGGCGGCCGATGCTTCACCTCGTCAGCCATCAGAGCTACCATCGCGGCCAGGTGGCAACCCTGCTGCGGCAGTTGGGTTTGCAGCCGCCCACGGTGGACATTTTGCCGGGATACCGCGTGGGCTACCGCGCCCAATGAAACGCGCGTCCTCGGCTAATTGCTAATGGCTAAAAGCTAGTAGCTAATTGCTACTTACGGACTTTAAAAATGGCGCTACCTCTCTCCTATAACGTTCGCAACTTGCGCTCCCGCTGGAAGGTCACCCTGCTAGCGATCTTCGGCATCGCCTTGGTGGTGGCGGCGTTCGTGACCATTCTGTCCATGGCCCGCGGATTTAACATCGCGTTGAGCTCCACCGGTTCCGACAACAATGCCATCGTGACGCAGCGTGGCTCCATGTCGGAGCTGACCTCGTGGATCGACATTGGCAACGCCAACCTCATCGCTGTCGATCCTCGAGTGGCACGCGGCGCCGACGGCAAGCCGCTGGCTTCGTGCGAGGTCGTGGTGATCACGACGCGCCCCAAGAAGGGGACGAACATTCCCACCAACGTCACTTTCCGTGGCGTGACGCCGATCGCGTTCAACGTGCGTAACAATATCAAGATTGTTGAGGGCCGAAGTTTCACGCCCGGCCTCTTCGAGGTGATCGTCGGCAAGAAGATTGCCGACCGGGTGAGCGGCGTGGACGTTGGTTCCACCATCAACATTCAGCGCAAGAACTGGAAGGTTGTGGGACTGTTCACCGCCGATGACAGCTCTTTCGAGAGCGAGATCTGGGGCGATTACAACGCCATGGCGCCGGCCATCGGGCGCAATGGCGGATGCGAGTCGCTGACGGTGCGGCTCACCAACCCAAGCGTGCTGGCGTCCTTCGACAAAGATATTCGCGGCAACCCGCAGGTCCAGGTGCAGGCCGATGCGGAGAAGAAGTATTACGAGAACCTGGCCGGGAGTACGGGCACGGTGCTTATCGCACTGGCGTCGTTTGTCGCCATCGTGATGGGCATCGGCGCGGTCTTTGGTGCGATGAACACCATGTACGCGATCGTCTCGCAGCGCACCCGCGAGATCGGGACGCTTCGCGCCCTGGGCTTCTCGCGCTTCAGCATCCTGTTTTCCTTCGTGATGGAATCGGTGCTGCTCGCCATTGTTGGCGGAGTGCTGGGCTGCCTGATCGCCTTGCCGATGAATGGCTACACCGGGGCAACTGGAACCAATGCCTTCAGCGAACTGGCATTCGCTTTCAAGGTGACACCGGCACTGCTGCTCATCGGCCTTGGCTTCGCCGTGCTGATGGGATTCGTCGGCGGCTTGCTGCCGGCGCTTCGGGCATCCCGAATGCCGATCACGAGAGCGCTAAGGGAAGCGTAGAGGAACAGGGGTTATGGCTAGGGGTTAGGGGGTAGTTGCGGAGCTTCAGGTTTCCAGCTGGGGGGATTTTTGTTTTTCGTTTTGTCATCCTGAGCGACGAGCGCAGCGAGGAGTCGAAGGACCCCTATACCCGCCCAAATCTATCCTTGGAACGTAGTTCTCAACGGCTCTCGCACCACGTGTAGCTCAAGTTCCTCCATGAGGAATGCTCTTTCTCTCTCTCCTCCGCCGCTTCAACTCTTTGCGCGATCCGCTGTAAGATATTCCGCACGACCTATCGAGGGGACCCTTTTCATGCAGAAGTGTCAATCCTGTGGTTCCGAGACGACCCAGGCCACTCCTTTCTGCGCTAGTTGCGGAAAACCTTTGTCTTCCAAAGCCGTAGAGAATAATGGCGACGACACGCCAACGTTGTCTCAGCCGAAGCGCGCCGCGCCCAGAAATCCCTTGTCCCGGCCATCTTCCCATGCGTTTGTCAACAATGGCCGCTTTGCGCCGGGCGCGCTGATCGCTGGTCGCTATCGCATCATCGCGTTGCTGGGCAGGGGCGGCATGGGCGAGGTCTATCGCGCCGACGATCTTACCCTGGGCCAGCAGGTTGCGCTTAAGTTCCTGCCCGACTGGGCCGGAGGCGAGCACAATCTGGAACGCTTCCGCAATGAAGTCCGCATTGCGCGCCGCATCTCGCATCCCAACGTTTGTCGTGTCTTCGATATCGGGCAGGCGGACGACCTGATCTTCTTCACCATGGAGTACATCGATGGCGAAGACCTGGCTTCGTTGCTGCGCCGCATCGGCCGTTTGCCGGGCGACAAGGCCGCGGAAATTGCCCGCAAGATTTGCGCCGGAGTTGCCGCCGCGCACGACAAGGGCGTGCTTCACCGCGATCTGAAGCCAGCCAATGTAATGCTCGACGGCCGCGGGGAAGTCCTGATCACGGACTTCGGCCTGGCGGGCGTCGCGCACGAGATCGACGATGTGCGCAGTGGCACGCCGGCGTATATGGCGCCCGAGCAGTTGGCGGGCGAAGAAGTCACAGTCAAGAGCGACATCTATTCCCTCGGTCTGCTTTTGTACGAGGTGTTCACGGGCAAGACTGCGTTCGACGGCAGAACGCTGGAGGAGATTGTCCGCATACGTCGCGACAGTGCTCCCAGCCGGCCTTCCACGTTGGTGAAGGACATCGACCCGGCCGTCGAGCGTGCGATTCTGCATTGTCTTGAGACCGATCCCGAGGCGAGGCCGGCTTCAGCGCTGGCGGTGGCAGCGGCACTCCCAGGCGGAGATCCTCTGGCAGCGGCTCTGGCGGCCGGGGAAACTCCATCTCCACAAATGGTGGCGGCTGCCGGTGAAACCACCGGACTCAAACTTCCTTTTGCGCTGGGATGGTTGAGCGTCGCGATTGTGGGTCTGCTTGCGTTTTATTTGCTGGCGGCGAAGACCAGCGGTATTGAGAGGATGAATGTCCCGTACTCAGCGGAGATCCTGAACCAGAAGGCCCGCGACCTGGTGCAGCAGCTCGGATACACCGTCCCTCCTGCCGACAGTGCCGAGGGGTTCGATTACAACGATGTCTACCTCGAGTATCTGCATGACAATCCGAAACTGCGTACAAGTTGGGACGCTGCATTGCGAGGCCGGCCCCCGGCGCTGATCTATTGGCTGCGTGAAAGTCCGTCGGAAATGGTGGCCACCGAGGTGAAGGACAATTCACTGACTCCCGGCATCGTGGACCTGGACGATCCGCCGCCCATAGTCTCCGGCATGGTTCAAATTTCTCTCGACTCGGTTGGCAGGCTGCATCACCTGGAAGCGATTCCGCCGCAGAAGGAGACGCGACTCTGCCGCGTTCGCGCCGTTCGATTGGAATGTGTTGTTCCGTTCCGCAGGCCTGGACCGGCGCAGTTCCAACCTGCGACCTCGACGTGGAATTCGCTGGCCGCTTCCGACGCTCGCGCGGCCTGGACCGGCATCTGGCCGGGCACCACGTATCCCTTGCGCGTCGAAGCCGCCGCCTATCGCGGCAAGCCAGTTTACTTTGCGTTGATTGGTGCGTGGACCGAGCCCACCCGGATGGTAACCTCCGACGAGTCCTTCACCATAAAGGTGATGCACGTTGTTCTCTCTATTGTCGGTCTTCTTCTGCTGTTGGCTGCCGTTCTGATCGCGTGGCGCAATTACGTACGCGAGAAGGCGGACGTGCAGGGAGCGGCAAGGCTGGGCATTGCAATCTTTTCCATCCAGATGCTGCTTTGGATCTTTAAGGCCCACTTTGTGGCGTCGATCTCGTCGCTCGGACTCTTCGTGCTGGCCGCGAGTTCATCTCTATTCATCAGCGCCGTGGTTTGCGCGCTATATCTGGCCATCGAACCTTTCGTCCGGCGACGCTGGCCGCATGCCATCATCTCCTGGAGCCGGCTGATGGCGGGACAGGTCCGCGACCCGCTGGTCGGCAGAGATGTGCTCTACGGTGTTCTCCTGGGCATGGTTTGGGCGCTCATCTACTCCATCTTCTACCTGCTGCGCCTGAGGGCTGGCGATGCGCCGGCCCTGGGCACTACGGATTTCCTGCTGGGAGCGCGCCCTGTGCTCGGGTCCTGGATGTGGCACTTGGCCACCTCGGTGCAGGGAACTCTGCTCTTTTTCTTTGTGATGTTCCTGTTGCGGGTCATTTTGCGCAAGCCCTGGCTGGCTGCTCTGGCCTTCGTTGCGGTGTGGACGGCGATCAAGACCATCGGAAGTCATCACGTCCTGATCGACGTCTCTACCTTCGCCGCCATTTACGCGATTGCCGCATTTGTCGTTTTGCGTTTTGGATTTATCGCGCTGGCAATTGGCATGTTCACGCGTGGACCTGCTGCTGAACATTCCGGTTACAACCAATCTTTCCAGCTGGTATCTGGGGGGCTCGCTGTTCGTGATGCTGACCATAATCGGATTAGCAGTTTGGGGATTTTACATCTCACTGGCCGGGCAGAAGATCTGGAAGGAGAATCTGTTCGAATAGCGGAGCTATGGCCGATGGATCGTGAGGCCATGCAGGGAGAATATCTTGCATCCAGTGGAAGGCTACACCAGGGCGAGGCTTTCCCGTCCGCCAGAGGTGACGTACACTACGGTCTGGGGATGGATTGAGCGATGACCGTTACCTTGAAGCTGAAACCGGAAATTGAAGCTGGACTGCTGGCGCAGGCCCAGGCCAGAGGGATAACAGTGGAGGCGTACCTCGTTTCCGTAGCTGAAGGTGCGGTGCTTCCGGTGCCACCAAAGCCATTGTCGGCAGAGGAGCGAGCGGCAGCGTTCGAGGCGTGGTCAGCAAATCATCGTCCTACTCCTCCACTCTCTGATTATGCCGCCAGCCGCGAGGGAATGTATGAAGATCCGAGCCGCTGATGCGTGTGCTTATTGATACGAATATTCTGCTCCGCAGCGCCCCGGCCCAACCACCCGCTCTGCTCGCAAGCTGCACGCGCAGTCTCCAAACTCATTCGGCAAAAGGAATCTGTCTTTTTCTGTCCCCAGAACGTTGCCGAATTCTGGAATGTGGCAACACGCCCCGCTGGGCTAAACGGGCTCGGGCTGTCGCATGAAGAAGTCTTACAAGAAGTCAGCAGCATCGAAAGGCTGCTCACGCTGCTGCCCGATGTGCCGGCGATCTACACCAATTGGAAACAGATTGTGGAGGAACACCATGTCAAAGGTGTCAAGGTCTATGATGCCCGTCTGGTTGCGACAATGAAGGTATATGCGATCGACACCGTCCTAACGTTGAACTCCGTTGATTTCCATCGCTACAAGGGCATCTCCGTTCTTCAACCTTTATCGGTGCTGGCATAGGGTGACAGTCGTTCCGACACAATGGTTTCCTTTGGAGCAGGCTCCGCTGCGAATAGCTCACGCCCCATTTACACCGGAGGCGACCCACCCGCGGACCGTCCTGGCGAGCTAATCACCCGAAGCAACAAGCCGCTGCCTCCGGGCACATGCACGTTCTTGTCCGACTCCAAAATGATCTGGCCAATGGTTTCTTTGAGAATCCGTTCGTCAGGCGCGAAAGCGGCGCATCGCCAACCGCATAGAGAGGTTCTGAAGTACTACGAATGATGTGCTAACGTGCTAAGGGTCTGGGTCGCCAATGACAGTTATCATTTCGCAGCGAAAGCACGACGCGGGGCTGTAACGAGATGCGACGCAGCGGGAGCGCCGAAAATCTAGTGCAGTTGTGCGTAGACCACTACGGTTCCGAAGCAAAACAACGGCCTGTAAGTAGGGCCTGTGTGCGTCCGTGGTGATCTGCGGACGGCCAACGATGCGTTTGGCGGCGTCCCGCATGAAGTTGAGGCGAATGCTCGCCACGGTCGCCAACGAAGTACGTGACGCACAGCTATGTGTCCGCGTCGATTGCCGACCACGACCACACGTCGCCCCATCCCAACTTCTCTTGCTCAGGCGTAACGTTCTTCTTCTGAGCGCCAACGAAGCACCAGATTCATCGCACTGCAAGCGGCGGACGCGCGGATCGCGCCTGCCGGCGTGAACAATCTTCAAGTCGGCGAAACCGTAGGTTCCGCACGCCGAGGGTGAGAACAGCCACAGCGCTTGCTCGCGGTCGTCCCCAGTGGTGGCCCCGCCGCAACCGCGGTCGCGAGAGGCAATCAGCTTCGCGGTCGTGTCACCGCCAATCGTCGATTTGCCGACCACCGTGCCATCAGTCATCACGGTTCCGTCTCCACGGAAGACCGCATCTCCTCCGATTTGCACGGTGACCCAGTCGGCTGGAGTGGTGCCGTAGTCATCAATCGCGTTGGTGGGCAGTTGCGCCTCGAACACCTCCATCATGGAAGCCAGCGAGCGCAGGCTGGTGGTTACAGGGATGTCAGCGCCGTCAGTCACCAGGCGGTCGAATGACACCACGATGCGCGATCCCGAAGTTGCGCCCGCACGCGTCACCACGACCACATGGCCAATCAGGGTTGCGCCCGTTCGAATCCGCGCCTGCGACGGCAGCGGAACATCTTGCATAACTCGGGCCTCGATCTTCTGCCCCACCGTGGCCTTTCTGGCGTCCAGAGTCGTCTTCAGCATCACCGGGATGACTGTGCCGGCAGGAATTTCTTGCGCCATTAAGGCCGGTGCCAGCAGCAATAGGAACGATACGAACGCTTTGCCGCTCGACATGCGCGTACTCCTTTACTCAGCAGATGTCATCGGTACGCGCTCGGGATACAAGTTTTCCTCAATCCATTGGGGTGCCCGGCTCGGCATGATGCGGCAGCGACTCCGGCATCTCGGAGACGTTCCACGCCCAGGCCGCCAGAAATGCCGCTCCCTCATTGATTTGTTCGGGAATGACTTTGTCGAAGGTGTCGGTCTGGCTGTGGTGAGCTTCGCGATATTGCGCAGGCAGTTGCATGCAGAAGTATGCCGGCACGCCTTTGTTCAGGAACGGCACGTGGTCGGACGAGCCAAAATATCGCGTCGACAGCGGCTGCAGATCGAACACCTCCTGCAGGGGCTGGTAAATTTCGTGCATCAATGACGCCGTCTCCCACAGGTCGTTCAGCGAGATGCTGAATACTTTACCCGTGCCCGTGTCGTGAATCAGTACCGCATCGATCGCGGGAATCTCGGCGCCATGGTCCTTTAGGAAAGTGTCGGCGCCGATCCCTCCCTGCTCCTCGCCGGTAAACAGGATGAAGGTGATGGTGCGCTTTGGCTTCCAGCCCAGGGCCTGCAAGGCTCGCGCAGCCTCCAGCGTCGCCATTGCGCCAGTGCCGTTGTCGAGCGCGCCTTGGCCGAGGTCCCACGAATCCAGATGGCCGCCCACGATGACCCGTTCCTCGGGATGCTCGCTGCCCTTGATCTCGGCGACGGTTATCGAAGCCGGCACCGGTTTATCGCTGAAGCTCTCCTGCAGATTGAACTTCATCGTCACCGTTCCGGTCTGCAGCAGGCGATAAATGAGGTCATAGTCCTCGTGCGTGAGGAACGCCATGGGAGTCTCCGTGGCGGAATACCGGGGATATCCGCCGGTCATGGTGTAGAGGCTGTCAGGTTTGCCGCTGTCAATCACTATCAGAGCAGGCTGTTCGGCGGCGACTTGTTTCATCAGTTCCATGCGGCCGCGCCAACCGCCATTGGCCTGAGGTACGCCGCGTGCAGGTGGAATGACTGCGTCGTAGGCATTCTCAGGATTCGCATCCAGCTTCGACAAGTCGGCGGGTTTGCGCAACAGAACGATCGCTCCCTTCAACTTGCCTTTGTACTGCTCAAGATCAGACGGCTCTTTGATGTTCAAGACGACGACTTGCCCCTGGACCTCTCCATCGGTCGCCTTACTCCAGCCAAACGCATGAATGCCGATGCGGCGCTGAATCGGACTGGTGATCTCGGCGGTTTCGACGCCGCGCGTCCAACCATGCGCGATCTCGGCGGTCTCCAGATGCGCCTCAACGTGATAATCCTGGAAGCGCTTGAGGGTCCACTGGCTGGCAGCCTGCATCTGCGGCGATCCCGTAAGACGGGGACCGATCTGCGTGGTGAGATACTCCAGGTTTTTCATCAGCTCGGAATGGGCTTTCACTTCATCGGCGATTTTCTGGTCGGCCTCTTCCATGGCCTTGCGGTAGGCTTCACGTTGCTGCGAGGTGCGCTCTGCGGGTTGCGGAGCAGCCGGAGTGGATTCTTGGGCGAGCAGTAAACTGCAGAACAGAAGTATCGTGGCGAAGGCCAGCAGGCGGCCAGTTCGAATCATTGAACCTTCCTTATGTGAGAACTAAGAGAATTTCGATCATAACCTTTGACGTAGCTGCATGTGATAGGCAGACCAATATACACGGCGGCACATGGATCAGCCATCACCAGACCAACCCCGTGTTCGTCATCCGCTGGGCCTTTTGCCCGTTCTACATACCTTGACACGTATATGCTCTTTGGGGTATATGAAGAGTGTGGAGTCTGTTTTCGAAATTATTGCCGAGCCGAACCGCCGCGCGATACTGGGCCTGCTGGTCTCGTCCCAACAGTCGGTGGGAGAGATCGAGCGCCGGCTTCGTATGACGCAGCCAACCGTGTCAAAGCATCTGCGCGTGCTGCGCGAGGCTGGTTTCGTGGAATCCACGGTGGACGCACAGCGCCGCCTCTACCGTCTTAAACCTGAACCACTGCAGGCGGTGGATGCGTGGCTGGCTCCGTTCCGCCGGTTCTGGTCCGCTCACCTGGACGCTCTTGAACGACACCTCGACCGCATGGATCAAGATCGAGCAACACCGACGAAAAAGAAGAAAAAGGAGAAGGCGACGCGGCCCAAACCGCGAACGTGACAAAGGAGAAACGAAATGAAGATCAAACTGACAAGCGTGTACGTCGACGATCAGGAAAAGGCCCTGCGCTTTTATACCGAAGTGCTGGGCTTCATGAAGAAGGCCGACTTCAGCCAAGGGCCGTTTCGTTGGCTGACCGTGGCCTCGCCAGAGGAGCCGGACGGCACGGAGCTGCAGCTGACGCTGAACAACAACCCCGCGGCCAAAGCGTATCAGCAGGCGATGTTTCAGCAACGCCAGCCCGCAGCCATGTTCTTCACCGACGACGTGCAGGCCGATTACGAGCGGATGAAGACGCGCGGCGCCGAGTTCACCATGCCGCCAACGGACGTGACGGCCTCCAGGATCGCGATGTTGAACGACACCTGCGGCAATCTCATTCAGCTCACGCAGCTGATGCGCTGGTAGCGGCTGTTCGCTTTTCGCTAATCATTGGCCCGCTGGAAAATTCTGGCGAAAGCGAATAGCGAATAGCGGAAAACACGGAGAAGAAGATGACCGCTCGCAAGCAGTACACACCGGGTCCGGCCAGCGGGGCGCACATACGAAAGGATGGAGAGACGTGGACACTCATTCTCGTTAGAGAATTGCGCCACTCGCCGGAAAAAGTCTGGCAGGCGCTTACCGACCCGGCGCAGCTGCGCGAGTGGGCTCCCTTTGAAGCCGATGGGAGCCTGGGTCAGGTCGGGACCACGGTGAAGCTCACCACGGTGGCAGCGCCCAAGCCGCAGGTTTCCGAGACAACAGTGACGCGAGCCGACGCTCCCAGGGTGCTTGAGTACAACTGGGGTGGCAACGATATCCGGTGGGAACTCGAAGCCTCGGGTGGCGGTACGTGTCTGACACTGTGGCACAACATCGATCGTCGCTTCATCGCGATGGGTGCCGCTGGGTGGCACATTTGTTTCGATGTTCTGGATCAGCTTCTGAGCGGCACGCCCATCGGCCGCATGGTTGGTAGCGACGCTATAAAGTTCGGGGACTGGCAGCGATTGCACGCCGAGTACGCCAGGGAGTTCGGCGTTGAAGCGCCCAACTGGCCGCCCAAGGCGGCTGAAAACTTATGAATCGAGGTGGATCATGAACCAAAGCATGCAACGTACGATTTTTCGCTGGATTCACATCGTCGTTGCTATTCCGATACTCGGCTACATTTATAGCCCGTTTGAGAAACTTCCAAGCTATGCCCCGGCTACCCGGTTTGTATTCCTTCCGATAATGGTCCTTTCGGGATTGTGGATGTGGAAAGGCCATATCGTTCGACGACTTATTTCGAAAAGATCGGCGGGTGACACACGTTCGTATTCGAACCTGTGATTTTCAATCGGCGGACGACGGTGTTCGGAACGGCCGGCGGTGCGGTGGCGAAGACAGGCGGGAGGGAACATCATGGCGAACAGCGGTGGCATCATCGGAGTGTCAGATCATGGTGGTTGGGCGGTGCTGGTGACGGTGGCGTGCGATGGGACGCTGCTCGACCGCCGCCGGGTGGAACTGGTGGGCGAGGGCCTGCCGAAAATTCCGCACCACAGCGAAGGCCAAAGGCTCCCGCTTGACGAGGCTGTGGAGTTAGTAGAGCGCGTGCGAGTGTCGGCGGAGAGGCACGCGGCACTTGCCTTTGACGCTGTCACCATGGCGGTGCCGCATGTCGTTGGGGTCGCCCTTCGTAAGTGTCAAGAGCTTCCACTGACGATTGCCGAGCGCATCCAGGATTATCGTGCGCAGAACGTTGCCGACTGGGTGATGTACCGCAAGGCCCTGGCCTCCGCGGCCGAGGCACGGGGTTGGTCCGTCCACTGGTACGACGCTAAGGGCGTTTTCGATGCTGCGCGACAGGCGTTGCGCGTAGAGAACCTCGACGCTCACTTCCTCCAGGTGCGGAGGGCCGTCGGGCCGCCCTGGAACCAGGATCATAAGCTCGCCATGGCGGCGGCCATAGTCACGGTGGCCGCGGCTGTGGAGTAAGCGGCGGAAGCTAGAGTCGCGAAACCCAGGGCGAGGTTTTTTGTAGCCGCGTGCCCCACCCATTCCTAACGTTGGAATGAGTGGGCATGAATTGTCGTAATGGTCAGTCTCGGCGCGGCTCGCCTAATGTTCTCCCACATATTCGAAACCCGAATGTGGGATGACTACACAGTCCCAGGTCTCGAACCCCGCGAGACCCGGGGGACCTGGCTTCCAACTGCGGAGCTTGCAGGTTACGCCGAGCGCAGCTAAATTAGGTGCGAGAGATTGGAGCTGCACATGAAGAAGCCCGTCCCGGTGGAATCTGCCTCTGCATTCATCGACGAGAGAATCATGGAACTCGGAGACTGGCGCGGGAAGATGCTTGCGAGAGTGCGCTCAATCATCCACGCCGCAGACCCTGAGATCGTCGAAGAACGGAAGTGGGTCAGCGCGACCAAGCCGGGGACTCCCGTCTTTTCCCACGGCGGCATCGTCTGCACCGGAGAGACCTACAAGAACGTCGTCAAGATCACGTTTGCAAAGGGAGCTGCGCTGAAGGACTCTGCACGTCTATTCAACTCCAGTCTCGAAGGAAATGTCAGACGCGCCATCGACATCCACGAAGGCGACAAGGTCGATGAGGCGGCCTTGAAGGACCTCATCCGCGCGGCTGTGGCGCTCAATCTCAAGGGCAAGGGCGGGCCGAAGCCCAAGCCGAAGAAGGGACGAGCGTAGGTTCCCACCTTTTAACGTCGTTGTGGGTTCGATACCATGCGACCGTGCGTTCCAGTCCGCTGCGGAAATCAACCACTGGCGCGTAGCCCAAGTGGCGTCTCGCCAGAGTGATATCTGCCAGGGAGTGTTTAATGTCTCCGGCGCGCTCTTCCGAGTGGTGCGGTTCGCCTTTATAGCCGGTCAGCTCGCGCAGCATGGCAATAACCTGGTTCAGGGTGACGCGGACCCCACAGGCTACATTGAACATGCACCCTACGACCTCAGTGCGGGGAGCATGGCAGGCCAGCAGGTTGGCATCAACGACGTTGTCGATGTAGGTGAAATCACGGCTTTGCTCGCCGTCGCCGCAGATTACCGGTGGCTCGTCGCGCAACATCGCTGTAATGAACTTTGCCAACACGCCCGAATACGTTGACGTCGGATCCTGGTGCGGCCCGAAGACATTGAAGTAGCGGATGGTGACGGTTTCCAGTCCGTACACCCGGGTGAATGACTTCATGTACATCTCGCCCGTAAGCTTCGACACCGCATAGGGCGAGATCGGATCCGGTGTCATGTCCTCGCGCTTGGGCAGCGCCGGCGCATCTCCGTAGGCGGAAGATGACCCTGCATAGACAACGCGCTGCACCCCGGCGTCGCGGGCGCAGACCAGCACTTGCAAGGTCCCGGCCACATTGGCTTGATTGCTCTCGATCGGGTCCTTCACCGAACGAGGTACGGACGGGATCGCTGCTTCGTGGAAAATATAGTCGACCCCCGCGCACGCCCGTGCACAGTCCGATGGGTTGACAATATCACCCTCGATGAAATCCATGGCTTCCATGCCCGCTAGGTTCTCCCGCTTGCCGGTGACGAAATTGTCTACCCCACGCACGCGTTCGCCCCGCATCAGCAAAGCTCGCGCTATTGACGAACCAATGAAGCCTGCTACACCCGTTACCAAATACAGTGCCATATGCTCTCCTAACAGCGAATGATCTTTGGTGACGAAATTCCTTTGGTCGCGTTGCGGGTATCGACCACGATTCGAGCTTGGTTTACGATGCGCTGGTAATCATAGCCGGAGTGGTCGGTGACCACGATTACGCAGTCAAAGTCGGCGATCTTGTCGAGGGGGGTACTCGTCATCTGCAGGCTGTACTTGCGGCCTTTTCCGACGAAAGGGAAGAAAGGGTCGTTGTAGCTGACCTCCGCTCCTTCTTTCTGCAGCAGTTCGATAATGGTTAGTGCCGGCGACTCGCGCAGGTCGTCGATGTCCCTCTTATAGGCCACCCCCAGGACGAGGATCCTTGAGCCATTCAGGGCCTTCCTATGTCCATTGAGCGCCTGGGCAACTGAACGCACGACGTGGTACGGCATCTCGGCATTCACCTCACCTGCCAGCTCGATGAAACGCGTCTGAAAGTCGTATTCCTTCGCCTTCCAGGAAAGATAGAACGGATCCACTGGAATGCAATGCCCGCCAAGGCCGGGGCCGGGATAAAACGGCTGGAAACCGAAGGGTTTGGTCTTGGCCGCCTCAATTACTTCCCAGATATCGATACCCATGCGCAGGCACAGCAACTTTAGCTCGTTGACCATGGCAATGTTGACGCAGCGATAGATATTCTCCAGCAACTTCGTCATCTCAGCGGTGGCCGGTGACGATACTGGAACGACCCGGTGGAAGATGCTGCCATAAAGCTTGGCTGCCATTCGGGTCGCGCCTGGGCTGACTCCACCGATCACCTTCGGGATATCGCAACGCGCGACGGTGTCGTTGCCTGGATCTTCGCGTTCCGGTGAAAAGGCAACAAACAACCCGTCTTCATCCTCGCCGCGAACGACCTTGAGTTCTTGCCGGTTACCATTTTCCAGGAGGGGGATCACCACCTCTTCCGTCGTTCCGGGATAAGTTGTGCTCTCCAGGACGACAAGCTGGCCGGCGCGGACGTAGGGTGCGATGGCCTCAACCGTCGAAACGATATAGGTCATGTCTGGTTCGTGGTGCTCATTGAGCGGTGTCGGGACGCAGATAATAATTGCGTCCATGTCGCTCACCTCGGAATAAGCCGTGGTGGCGCGAAAGCCCGATTTTTGCGCCGATTGGATATCGTCCGCCAGGATGCGCACGATATACGATTCACCGCGGTTGAGCGCAGTGACCTTTGGTTGGTCGATGTCGAAGCCGGTGACGGCGAACCTCTGTTCGCTGTAGAGCAGCGCCAAGGGAAGGCCGACATAACCCATGCCGACAATGCCCACCTTTGCGGTGCGTTTTCCTACCTTGTCGATAAGTTCTTCGCAAGGAGATGCTGTGGGTGAAGTACTAGACATGGGCTCTCCGTTATGGATGGAGTTATTCCGATTCGTCCGTCAGATCTCTAGGAGCCGAGTTCAGACCATAGGCGTTCGGAAGGCAGTTTAACTAAAGACGGCTCCTTTATACCCTCGGCCTGTTGTCGGAGGAGGACTACGCGCAATGTCTGAATCATGATCGTTATATCCAGCAGGGGTGAGTAGTTGGCGATATACATAAGATCCAAACGAAGCTTGTCTTTCACCTCAGTTGAGTACTTTCCCCATACTTGAGCCAGGCCGGTGATGCCCGGCTTTACATTCAATCGCAGCCGATAACCAGGGGTCTCGCGCTCAAACTGCTCGACAAAAAACGCGCGTTCCGGTCGCGGTCCGACGAAGCTCATGTCACCTAGCAACACGTTCAACAGCTGCGGTAACTCGTCAATCCGGCTGGCCCGCAGAAACCTCCCCACCCTGGTGATTCGTGGATCCCGTTCGCTGGCCAGTACCGGCCCAGAGTTGCTTTCGGCGTCGGCCTTCATGGTGCGAAACTTGAAGATGTGAAACAACTTTCCTTTTTGTCCGACGCGCTCCTGACGGTAGATGGCAGGGCCGTCCGAATCCAGACGGATCACACAAGCTACGAGCAAAAGTAGGGGACTTACCAGCAGGAAGAGTAATGCCGCGAACGCTACGTCCAGCGCGCGTTTTATTGCCTTTTGAGGGCCGCTCAGAGTTGGCGGCTCGACAGAAAACATCAGCAGATCATCCACCTGCTGGGTTCTCGAGCTGAATAGAAGCAGTTGAGCGATAGCTGGAACCAGCAGTACCTCTTTACCGGCCTGCGTGCATAAACTCACAACGTAATTCTGCTCGGTGAACTCTTCCCCCATCGCGATCGTGTCTACTTCGGACAGCAAGGCCGGGAGGCTGGCGAGCTGGCTGGTTTGTAGATAGCGGTGCACACGGTACCAACCATGCGTTTGGACAAACTTCCGGGTCAGGGCAGAGGTTGCCGCGACGTCGCTGGCGATGACGAGCACGCGTCGCTGTCCTCCCATGTATGACTTGTGTAGCCACTGGCACAACAGGCGGCTACTGCCAAGCAGGGTGGCCAGGACGGGGAATGCGAGAAGAAAGATGGTTCGCGGGACAGCGAATGCCCGCTCCCAAAAGCTCAGCACGATAGCGGCAAGCACAATGATCCCGGCGCTGGCGACGGCAGAATGAACCAGAAACGACCTTGATTTGCGTAGCCAGTTGGAATACAAACCCGATAAGTAAATGCTGAGCAGGCTGCAAACCGAAACCGCGGGCAAGATTCGGAGGTACGCCTCCAGGTTGGAGCGGAAGTTTTGCAGGTCAGTACCGAATCGGATGATGAAAGCGCCGACAAAAGCCCCATTCACCAGCAACAAATCAAAGGCCGCCAGTGAAAGTTTTCTTCCCAGATATCTCGAAGGATGTTGCATGGATGACAGCTCCGGAATCGGAAAATGAGGTTAGTGGTTACAGAGATTGACTAGGGCTTCAACATGGAAAGGCGTTCTGGCGATCGGGAGGTCCTCGTCGTGGCAATCTTTTGCCGGATGCGAGAGGTAGAGATCCCGATGCCAGCCTGTTGCGGGGAGCTTGCGAGAACGGCTTCATAGATACTGAGGGTTTCTCGAATCATTCGAGCTGCCGTGAACTGCTCTTGAAACAGCTTGCGGCCGGCTTGCCCCATCCGTTCCCGGAGAATCGGCGAGGCGATCAATCTACGTAGGCTTTTGCGCAGGGTGTTGACATCGGAACGCGGAACCAGGAATCCTGTGTGGTCCTGGTGCACGCACTCGGGCACACCTCCAACCTCGCTGGCTACCACTGGCAGCCCGGCACGCATGGCTTCCAGAATGCTAATAGGAAGCCCTTCGTAATCTGAGGCCAGCACGAAAATGTGAGCCTTTGACAACAATTCCGGCACATCGCTCCTCGCACCCAGGAATACGACGCGATCTCCGAGCCCAAGTCTGACGGCCTCGGCCCGTACCTGTGGTGCCGTCGGACCTTCCCCGACAAACCAGAGCTTGAAGTCGCAGTGCATTCCGGCCAGGCTTCGGAGCACAAATGCATGGTCCTTGGGCGGGGCGAAACGAGCCACCATGATGATGTTCACCGGGGCGCCTTCCGCAGGTCGGGCCCGGAACGACACGTCGGGAAGGCCGTTGTGAACCACATTTACCTGGTTCCTGGCAAGAATCCGATACCTGGCCCCCAAGGCACCGTCGTATGCAGATACGGCAATCAGTGAATCTCCTAGTCGGGCGCCGAGCCACTCGCTGGGAATCGCGATGGCCTTGCGCAGAAGGCGCGCATTCCCGGTGAATGCGAATCCGTGCGCGGTGTACACCGAGGGTACCCCGGCCATTCTCGCGGCCAGTCGTGCAAGCAACCCGGCTTTCGAGGAATGGGCGTGGACCAAGTCAGGTTGATATTCGCGAATCAATTTATACAGCGCGCGCAATGCCCGGCAGTCGAGTCGCGGAGCGATCGGAGCCACAAGATCCGGTAAGACAAAAACCGGAACGCCCACAGCGCGAGCTTCATCGGCGAGAAACCCCTCCTCGCCCGTCGCCAGTGCGAGGTTGGCATGAGTCCTTAGAGCTTGCAGATAGGTGAGCACCACGGCTTGGGCGCCGCCAAGTTCGGATCGCGTAATTACATATAGGATTTTCATGGGTCAATAGTCAGGGCGGCGAAGCTCTGTTCCTCTGCGTTAAAGCGGATAGGTTTGCCTAATGGTCTTTGCCGTTTCGAGAAGTCAACTAATTGGCGGGGATGTGGTCGACAGCGGAGTCGGCGATGCAAGCCGGCCTTAGGGTGTGCTTACCAAGAAATTCACTATAAAGGATCTCCCACTCGGAGATGATCTGGGGCATGCTGTAACAGGACAAAACGTACTCTCGGCCGGCCGTGCCCATTTGGCGGCGCTGCTGCTCCGATATTGTCATTACCCGTTCCATGCCAATTCGCAAAGCGGTTGAATTACCGGCAGGAACCAGAAAACCAGTGTTGCCGTCCATCACGATCTCAGAGTTCCCTCCAACGTCAGTAGCGACAATCGGCAGGGCGGAGGCCGCAGCCTCCAGTAGTACGAGCGGCAATCCTTCCCAGAGGGACGAAAGGACATATCCATCGGCCGCATTCAATAGCTCGGAGGGGTCCTGGCGAAAGCCGAGGAAGCGGACGCTCTCGGTAATCTGCAGTTCCGCGGCCAGGTGTTCGAGTTGCGGGCGTAGTTCGCCTTCGCCGGCAATGAGGAGCATGGCTCCGCGCAGTGGGGCAAAGGCACGGAGCAGGTTGGGATAATCCTTAACTTTCCGCAGCCCTCCAATCGCTAACCATACAAATTTATCGCCGATGTCCAGGACTTTGCGGAGTTCTTCGCGCGAAGAATGGTCGGGAGAAAAGCGAACCGTGTCGATGCCATTGCTAACCACACAAAGCCGCTTTTCCGGCACGAGACCGTCGCGAATGTATCGGTGAGCTGCGGCCTGGCAGATGTTCGTGGTGACATCGCCGAGTCTATCGGTCAAACGATAAGCTAGATCGAGCAACCGGCCGCCTTCGCAGATCGAGTGCGCTGTTGAGATAACCACTGGTACTGATATAAAAAGACAGGTGACGCGCGCCAGCAAGTTCGCCTTGACCATGTGCGCATGCAGAACGTCAGGCTTGAGAACTCTTAGGATCTTTGCCAGCCGCCAGATAGCCCGAGGATCAGCTTTGCCTTTCTGCATTCCGAGTGTGGCAACGCTCACGCCACCGGTCCGGAGCTCCGCTGCCAGCCGATCTCCTTCCGGCAACATACTGATCACCGTGACCTTCCAGCCGCGACCCCGCAGCCCT
The DNA here is from genome assembly GCA_963709045.1 of uncultured Acidobacteriaceae bacterium. Lineage (GTDB taxonomy): Bacteria > Acidobacteriota > Terriglobia > Terriglobales > Acidobacteriaceae > Bog-257. The sequence goes on from CAVPUX010000003.1 coordinate 230,146, forward strand.
TTCGCCAGATTAGCGACTTGCATTTCGGCCCCGCCAACCGGCTGCAGCGCAGTAATGAGAAAACAAATCGAACGCATGGGTACAAGCTTCTTACTGGACGCGATGGGTCCGTTTACAAAGTGGCAAGACATGGTTAGGCGCCAGATGTGGAGAGGTGGAAGGAAACAGGGTGTCGATGTAGGTTGCTGTGGCTGCGGGCACGGTGAACCTGGCCCATGATGCCTGATCTGGTTTGGCATGCTCGGTGGTGATGACTTCATACATTGCATCCGCCATCGCATCGATGTCGCCGACCGGCACTAGAGTTCCCAGGCCGCCGTCGCCGAGTATTTCTGACGGTCCGCTTGGGCAATTGGTCGAAACAATCGGAGATCCCAAGGCTAATGCCTCGATCAGAACCGTGGGCAGTCCCTCCCATGCCGACGATAGAACGAACACCGATGCTCGCCGCAGATACGGATAGGGATTAGCCACGAATCCGGGCAATGCGACGTCGTCGGATAGGCCCAGCTTCTTGATCAGCGCCTCCAGTGCCGGACGTTCCTCTCCTTCTCCCAGTATCATCAGCCGCGCCGGACAACGCGATCGCAATCGGGCAAAACTCGCGACCAGTGTCGCAAAGTCCTTGGCCTTATTGAGCCGTCCCATGCCAAGTATCAGCGGAGGTTGCTCTGACTGGAGCCAGGGATGCTCGACCGCAGCCTGGGCTTTCAAGAACAGGTCGCTGGTGATCACGGGATTGTAGATGACCCGCACCCGCGAGCGCTCGACCCCCAGGCAGCTCACGACCGACGACGCCGCGCCGGCGGAAACGGCAATAACGCCTGCAGCATGGCGGTAGGCCAGGCCAGCGACACGGGCAAGCAATCTCTCCTTGGGATAACCCTCTTCCAAGATTTTCGTCCAGCTACTATGGACGGCGACAAAAATCGGAGTTCGCGAGCGGCTAAGGACCGCGGCTGCGATGGCGGCGACACTGGCGTGATCTTGAAAACCAAGCAGAGCGTCCGGTTGCGCCTGGCGAAGATACCGGGCCAGCGGCAGTATCGAGCAGGCGATGCGCGACGCCTTCAAGTCGATGACCCGGACTTTGCTCGGTAAGTCAGGCAGAAAGGCGCCTGTGGCGCTTGCCAAAACCACATGCACGCCGATGCCTTCGTCAATTAGTCCTCTGGCAAGATTAACCAGCACGCGTTCGGCGCCTCCGCCACAGAGCGAGGGAGAGAACAGCGCCACCAACCGCTGGCGTAATGGATAGGAAATCATGCGACGCCAACCTGCGATGCCGTTTTTGGCCGCACACCTGCGGCAGCATGCCCAACCATTCGGTTGACGTAGCCCGCCGAACCCGCATAAGAAACGATCTTTCCCGGATTTCCCAAAACCACCGCATGAGCGGGAACGTCGAAATTCACATAGGCCCCCGGCCCGATCAAGGCGTCATCTCCGATGAAAATAGCCCCTACTACAACCGCATGGGTTCCAATCCAGACGCGATCTCCGACGACCGGAACGCCCGCTTTGCGGCCTCGATTAGTCTGTCCGATGGTTACACCATGGGCGATGTTGACGTTGTCGCCGATGACGGCTTTAGGATGGATCACGACACCGCCAAAATGTCCAAGGTAGAATCCGGCCCCGATCTCGGTGGCAGGGCAGATATCGAAACCATAGCGGAGTCGATAATGCTTCAACCAGAGGGTGTTGTAGGTGAACGCAATCTTCGACAGGATGCCTTTGCGGCCGCCGTAGCTGCGAGTTTTTCGCAGATAATAGCAGTAGCGGAATCCCGGCACTCGTAGAAAGGTGGACAGGAACGTCCTGCGGTCGATGCGTCCGAAGTAGCGGTACAAGTCGGATTCGATTAAAGTCGCCAACTCAGCAGTCATTTTGTCCTTCGCACCGAGTGCGAACGCCTTCGCACAAATTCGCCGAACCAGTTTGTCGAAGTAAGCTATTCCACCGCCGCAAAACATCTTCGACGCCAAACCGGAGCACAACATCGGGAGCGCGGAGTCGCAGATGCTCGCGCTCGTCGGGATGGCTCATTAGCCGATCCATCGCGGCGGCGAGCGCGGGTATGTCTTCTGGTGGAACCAACAGGCCGTCCACATCCTGCCGCACAATCTCGGCGGGACCGGATGGGCAGTCGAACGCGATGACCGGGACGCCGCAAGCCATCGCCTCGCAAAGCGCGTTGGGAAAGCCTTCTACCCGGGACGAGAGAACGAAAAACTCCGCTCCGGCTAGTAGAGAGAATGGATTGGGAACCCACCCCGGTAAGGACACGCAGCCGTTCACCCCCAACGAGGTAGCGAGATCTGCAAGACTTCGCCGTTCCGGGCCTTCGCCGAGAATTGTCAGATTCCAGTCCGGATGCTGCCTGGCGATCAACTGAAATGCGCGGAGCAAGAGATCGAAGCCTTTTACCGGTTCGAGTCTGCCCATCGCAAATATCTGTTTCCCGGCTCCGGCGGTGGCGGAACCAACAGACCGTTCCCTCAGGACGACCGGATTGGGGATGACAACGACCTTTTGTCGAGTTGATTGCCGCAATCTCGCAGCCACGTCTTCAGTCTGGCAAACCACCGCATCGGCAAATGGATATGTGCTGGCGCGTAGCCGCCTCCACATGTCGCCTATTTCGAACCGAAACGGGTCGCTGCGTTCGGAAACGATGACCCGTGTGCCTAAGGCCGCCGCGGCAACAATCGTCAGTACGTTGGCCATAGTGGTAAAACTGACAACCACCTCCGGGCGTAATCCGCGAATGGCCGAGCGCAGGATTCGCAGTCGCCGCAGATTTGATCCTCAGTCCCACCAGCGGGTTGGCGGAAATGCTCGCGAACGACAATGGCCGATGCTGCACGGCGGCTGAGAGTTCGAACGCTTTATTCCCGCCGTCATCGAATGTCAGCAGGGAGACCGTGTGTCCAACCTCGGCCCAGGCGTTGGCCAGTGTGGAGAGCACTCGCTCGGCACCGCCGCCCCCAAGGGATGGAATAACCAGCGTCAGGCGCATGAAGCCCCCACTGCCAACCCGGTTTGCATTTTCATTTGTCGTCCTAGCAAACGGCGTGCCATGGTGCGCGCAAACAGATATGAACCGAAGTAGAACAACGAAGTCGCCAATGCGATTCCGGCCACGCCGAAATGCCGCATACAAATGATGTTCAAGACGATGTCGAGGCCGAGATTCAATGCGGCGCTGGCCATGATGAGGTCGGTGCGCTTCATGGCAACCAGCAGACGGCCGTACAGCATCCCTAGGCCGGCAAATGCGAGCTGGAATGCGTACATGGCCTGGACCCGGGAAACCAGCAGGGTGTCGGCGGGGGTAAAGTTGCCTCTCTGGTACAGCAGGCGCACGATCGTACCCGAGAATAAGACCATGATGGCCGTCAGGGGCAACATCAAACACGAAACCATCCACGAGTAGGTCCGCAATGTTCGTTGGCAGCCCTCCCAATCCTGCACGGCGACCATCTGCGACAGGTAGGGTACAACTGCGGTGCACAGAGACATGGAAGTCAGGCTAACCAGCACCGATACGATTCGACTTCCGTAGCTCAAGGCGGCGACGCTGCCCGGTTCCAACATCGCAGCCATGGACTGGTCGACCAGGACCACACCGCTGCTGAGCAGCCCGGCGACGATCAACGGTGCGTACTGCGTGCCGACCCGGCGCAAGTCAGAGTTGAGGCCGTACCAGCGGAATTCCAGACGGAAGCCGGAACCGCGAAGGGCGAGCGCTATGGTTGTGGCTTCGATTGCGGATCCGAACAATGCGCCAACAACCAGGACTGAAATACCCCACTGGCGTGCCCGGGTCAGCAGCAAGAGCAATGTAAGTGCGGGGGTCATCAACGACATGAGCGCCGGCAGCGCAAATCGGCCACATGCGTTTAATACTGCGCCGCAGTTGCTGGCGATCCCACTTAGCAGAATCAGCGGCAGCAGGGCATAAAACAGTCGCACTGTAAGCGCCAGTTTGGCCGGGGGGAACTCGTGAGCAACACAGCCGAGAATCCGCGGCCCGGCGACCAGGAGAGCAACGCAGATGGTGAACAGGAGGCCTTGGCTCCATAACATCGCACTGGAGAACAATCTCTGCGCGGCCGCGTCGCCCTGCTGGGTTCGCACCTGGATGAACGTTGGTATCAAGGCGGCGTTAAGGGTGATTGCCACCAGCATCACCACAAACGCCGGCAACATAAACGCGATGAGGAACGCGTCCAAGGCATCGCCGCGGCCAAAGAAGCTTGCCACCGCCAATTCCTTGGCAGTCGACACCAGCTTCACGCCTACGGAGAAGACACCCACAGTAGTTGCCGCACGAAAAATGTGCTGATTCGCGGTTCGTGGCGAGCGCCAGGCCCGTAGCACTGCAGATCCATTCAAATACCTAATGCCAGTCCTCCTGGGGGATCTACGCAGACATGCCCGGCTCCGCGTTTTGTGCGGTAGCCGGGTTACGCTTGACTTCACTGATCACCGGCCGCCATTTATGTGCGGCAGTGTGGGGTATGGCGTTCATTATTCGGACGGCGATTGGAATGGCTGGCAAATTCGCCGCGATCGTGGCTTGGATCTGTCGGGTGTGCTCAGGAGCAAAACCGGGCTTCGCTACCAACTGCAATTCGAGCGAATAATCGTCGCGCTGTCGCGCTAAGAACTCACCCACCGGGAAATCTTTTAATAAGTGAGGAAATTGCAGGCCGCTGATGGAGCGTCCGTCGGGCAGCCAGACTTTGTCGGTGCTCCGGCCAAGGACCTGCTTGAGTTCAAAACTCGGATGCCCTGGACGACTGCTGTCGGGAAACTGCGCTTCGTCGCCGATACGGTATCGGATCATCGGCAGGGCATCGGCGTGAAGCTTGGTGACCAGGATGGCGGAGTTCTCCGCCTCGGTTTCAGGTTCGAGCAACACGTTTTCCCAATTGACGCGAAAATCCAGTGAGCTTTCCGGTCGCGGCTGCCAGGCCATCAGGCCGATGTCGCGACTACCGTACTGCTCGTGCACGGGACGGCCGAAGGCATGCATCGCCGCGTCGCGATGACGGGCATCCAGTTTTTCAGCCCCGGTGACGAAGCATTGTGCGGGATAGCTGGCCTTGTACCCGCGCTCCAGGACATGTTCAGCCAGCGCCCCCACGGCGCTGGCATAAGCCACGATGCAATCGGGGTGATACGCCTCCAGCAGAGCGTGTACGTGATCGAGATGCTCTGGGGACAAGCGGAAGCAATCGATCCACAGGCGGTTACTGAGGAAACTCAGCACTCGGTCGCGGAGGTTGTCGCGGGCAACAGGATCCAGATGGTGTCCCCAGAACTGCGCCGTCCGGCAGCCGAAAGGCGCCCCTAAAGACTCCATCTGCTGTTCTGCCGCCGCCATTCCCCAGCCTTGTTCTTCTGGCCCTACCCAAACCGTAAGGGGCATGCCCGTGGAACCGCCGGTCGTCATCGTGGTCCTTTGCCCAGGTGGCAACGCGCGGGATAACAGCCGATCGCCCGCTGTGCTGATGTCAGATCTCTCCAACACCGGCAGGCGCGCGAAATCGTCGAAGCTGAAATCGGCGTTAGGGTCAAACCCTAACTTCGCGAACAGCTCCGCATAATAAGCGGTGCTACGCGCAGCCTGGCGCAGTGTCGCTCGCAACTGCTGCAAGATCCATTCCGTTTTGCGCGGTTCGTTCCAGCCAGCGCTTTGGCTGCGGAAGGCCAGGGCCCGGCGTCGCGCCAGCGCCAGCAAGCGTCGTGACGGGCGAAGAAACTGCTGCGTCCGAAGAACTGGTAGCAAGATGCGCCGCGATAAGAGTTGATGAGGGTACCGCAAACGATCCTCGTCAGTCGGAAGCATGTTTAGCAAGGTACAAACTCGTTTCGTGGAAATGTCTGTGTAAGTTGGGATAGCGCTCTTATGGGGGGCGTCTCGGCTTGATAAGCGGCCTCTGCAATGCCCAGAATGATGGCCCATATGACGAGCGCTTTTGGTGTGCAAAATGTAAAGTCTACGGTCTGTGTGATGGCAAACAGACTGAACAACACGAGGGAGAGCTGGCATCGATGTAAATAGGTGCTCACAATTCGATGGACTAGCAGACCGCCAAAGAACAGCGCCGGTGCACCCAAGCCCCACGCGAGCTCTAGTTCGATGTTATGAAAGCTGGAGGGCGCTACAAATCTGCCAGCGTCAGCGGGTAAACCAAATGCCGCCAAGACCGAGGGTGACGTGTTGTAGCCGTTGCCAAGCCACGAAAATTGATGATCCTGGGCCAACGATAAACCGTAGTTCCAGATAGACGTTCGACCGTCCAAGTCTTGGTACAAGCCTGAGCTAAATACACGGTCAACCGGGTAATGCTGGGAGGCGAGCTGCGGTGCCATGGCCCATGTCGCAACCACCAAACCAAGCACGACGAGAAGTGCTTTTCCGTAGCCGCCTCGATGGTTAGCAGGTTTGGGCATAGCGAACAACAAGACTGCCAGCAGGCAAAACGAGACCCAACAAGTGTTGCTAAAGGTCAAGACCAGATAGACCAGCGCGATTGCTAACACCCATAGACGGCGCCGCACCCAAGCGATCAAGGCCACAGCAGTAACCAGCTGTGCGAAGCTCGCAACGGACATAGCCGAACCAAACATTCTGTAGAAGCCGACCATCAGGCCCGAGACAAACAAGGCGCTTGTCGCAGTGACAAAGAACACCAGAATGAGAATCGCTTCTACTGCGGGTTGCCCCACGCGCCTAGCTACCCACAAGGTCCACGTGAAAATTGCCGCGAAGCGAAGCCAACAGAGGAGCGCATCGAAGAATGCCCCTTGAGGAAAACGCGTGTTGACGAAGCTGAGCGAAAGTATGAACACTCCATAACCAAGCATCGCCAAGACCCCAACGCGCATAGAGAAGCGTCTTCGGCAACCGTCGATAAACATACCGGTCACTACCAAGACGTCGCCTATGTTGAGGAAGCCGGGATGCCAACCCACCACTGGCATGGCGGCGGGGTAGATCGCCGAACTGCGCAAACCTGCGTAGATGAGAATCGCCATGGTCGAACATGGCGCAAAGGTGAAACAGGCAAGGATATCTCGCCACAAAGCGCGCGAACGTTGTCCTGTCATGGTCGGATCGGTAAGCGTCAGAGTGGGCATCGCTAAAGAGTTCTCAACGTGAGCATGGGGCAGTGACTCCGGAGCTTTAGACTTCTACCCCCACCCAGACCATCGAACAGAGCGACCGGGTTGCGGGAAGCGTTTGCATCAAAGCGTTGTCGAGGGTTTCAAGCAAGTGGCAGAAACGGCGCGATTTCACGACGCGGCGCAGGCTCGACAGCAAGGCGTATTCACGAATGTTGGTTCGGGTAAAGGCTGTACTGAATTTCTGGATATCGGAATAGCGCAGGGGTTGCTCGTCGCACGTGCGTCCCTTTCCTGGATAGATAATCCGCCTTCGAACCAACTCTAAGAGCGGGTTTTCTCCCAGAGGTTCGACAAAGGAAGCTCGGGCTCCTTTGGTCAAGACTCTTGCCAGCTCGGCTCCGCCGGCGGCCAAGTCGATGTGGTGGAGAATCGCCGTGCCAAATGCCATGTCAAAGAAACTGTCCGGAAAAGCCAGTTGCTCGAAGGGCATGCAATCGACGTGAATGGACTTGGCCAATCCACAACGCTGCGCTAGCCTACTTGCCGATTCGATCTGCGCTTCTGCGATATCGAAGCCGAACACCTCGGCTCCCGCGCGCGCGAACAAGACGCATTCCGGGCCCACCCCGCAGAGCAGTATTCGTTTCCCTTGGACTGGACCCAGGTAGTCCAGAGCTGTCTGCTGAATAGGACGATAGTTACACCAGGAATCAAAGGCAAACTCTTTCCAGCCGGCGTAGCTGTCATTGCTGACGTGCTGGTTAAAGAACTTGCGCTCACGTTCCTGCCTCTCGTTGAGAGCGACCTCCATAGCCGTGGGCCCTTCCATCTGGTAACGGATTTCACTGCAGCGGGATAACGATTTCGTCGACGGCCTGGGCAACAACTAGAATCGATAGATTATGGCGCCCACCGCTGCCGCCATGCCGTAGGTCATGAAGCTCTGCAGTCCCACTTTGGCAGCGCTACGCGGAACGTAGAGAATGTCTTGGTCTTGCAATGTCGGGTCTTGACCGCTGGCTTGAAAGATCTGCTTGATGTTAACTATGGTCTCCACCGGCCCTTGATCTGTCTTGCGGATTAGCCTGACCGATCCCAATGCTGCCGTGGGCTTGGTACCCTCAGCAATGGCCAAGGCCTGCATGACGGTGACGTTCTCCTCCGATGGCATCAGGAATCCGCCGGGTTTTATAACATCGCCGACCACGTAAACCACTCCGGCCTGCTTGACGTAAACCGTGTCGCCGGCGTCAATCGCGGGGTTTCCACCGGCAAAGTCGGGATCACGGGAGAACCGTACCGTCTCCGGCGCGAGCGGATCAGCGTGCCGGGTGATGATGATCGTCTTGCCGGCGCGCAACGTGAACCCGCCAGCTGCCGAGATGAAGTCGAACAAGCGATGTGAACCCATGAGGGGATACGCGCCGGGGTGATTGACCTCTCCGAGGATGAAAACTGTCTGGCTGGCATACTCGGAGACGAACACCGCTACCTGCGGGTCTTTCACTAAATCTCCGGAGACCAGTCGCTCGCGGATCAGGTCTTGCACCTGCTGCGGTGTCATCCCGCCGACCAGGAGTTGGCCGAGAAGCGGAAACGTTACTTCACCATCGCCGCCGACGCGCACCCGAGTTGTGAGTTCGGGCGAATCGAAGACACTGATGTCGAGCAGATCCCCGGCGCCAAGATTGACCGGTCCGCCGGTGGCGGTCGTAATCATGGAGTTGAGGTTGGGGTTGATGCTTCCGGCCTGGCTGCCCGGGGCTGGAGTAACGGCTGGCGAGTTTGCATCCGGTTGCAGTTGCACCCGCCTTGACGAAGGCGGAATCGCCGGTGCAGCCGTACCCACTGCCGGCGCGGAACCCCAGGCCGGGGTGGAGGGATCCTGTTGCGCACGTAGTGAAACCGCGTTGAGTGCAAGCAGTAGTATCAGCCCAGCGCTTTTTGCGATGGTTCTCATGTCTTACCTCAGCTCTTCAGCGCTCTATCGCGGCAGTGTTCGCTGCACACGTCGCCGTAATAGCCGTAATAGCCGTAATGTTCCGAAGAATTCAGGTTTAGATCGTTGACGACTATCCCGATGGTGCGGGCGTGGACACGAGCCAAAAGGTCGCTCGCCCGACACAGAGTTTGACGTCCCGTTTGGGCGCAGCGCACCACCATCAGCACGGCGTCGGACATGGTGGCCAGGATAGCCGCATCCGTTCGGCCCAACACTGATGGCGTATCCAGTACGATGTGATCGTAGTCCGTCCGCCACTGTCGCATCAGCTCCCGCATTCGATCGGACCACAGCAATTCCGTCGGTGAGACCGGGGTTTCCCCAGCCAGCAGAATGTGCAAGGTCGGCAGCTCTGGGATGGAGACCAACGCCGCGGAAAAATCGACCTTTCCGCTTAAGCATTGGCTGAGACCCTCCGAGCTGACAATGTCTAAACGCGTTTGCATGCCGCAACTGCTCTGCATATCGGCATCGACCAGCAGTACGCGCCGTTGAGACTGTGCCAGAGTGGTTGCAAGGTTGATCGCGGTTATGGTTTTCCCCTCGCCTGGAATGGCGCTGGTAATCACCAGTACCCGCGGAGTGGCCCCCGGCGCTCCCAGCAGCAGGGTGGTCCGCAGCGCCCGAAAAGCCTCGGCGAAGGTTGATTGGGGACGAAGCAGCGACAGCGGCTTAATGCGCTCGGGATTTTGCAGAAGCGTACCGCTGCGGGTCTTCAGTCGTAGTTTTACGTGCGGCACAACGCACAGCACAGGCAGGCCGGCAAGCCACTCGGCTTGCGCTGGCGAGCGAATTGTGTCGTCGAGATTTTCCAGCAGGAAGGCCAAGCCCACGCCGCCCGACGATCCCACCATGAAGGCGACCAGCAGACTCAACAGCACCAGCGGCTCGGCGGGAAGGATGGGAATTTCGGCAGGATCGACCACAGCGACATTGGTTGACTTGAGACCGGCGGTGATGCCGGCCTCGTTCAGTTTCTTCATCAGGTCTTCGTACAAGTCGCGGCTGGCATCTCCTTCACGTTTGAGAATCAGATACTCTATGCCGGCCTCGTTCATCTTGTAGGCCTGTTGCTTGGTCTTCTCGACTTCGTCGGAAGCCATCCTCTCCGCTCTGGCGGCCGCCTGATATTCGGCCTCCAGACGCTGACGAACATTTAACGCTTCTCTTTGCAGGGACGATTCGACCTGCGCCAGCCGGGTGCGCAGCTGTTCCACCCGCGGGTATGCTTCGCCATACTTCGTGCTTAGCTCCGCATACTGACTATTTAGATCGGCCAGTTGTGCGCGCAGAGCCTGCAATGCCGCGGTAGGCGCTATTTCGGCGATTACCTCGGGGCTGACGCCGAGCGCTTCGCGGTATTGCGCTTCGCGCAGGATACGGTCGGCTTGGGCGGTGGCCAACCGCTTGTTCAGTTCATCCAACTGGGAGATAACGATGTTATGGGTCTCGTCGGTGCCGATGATGCCGTTCTTTCTTTGAAAGTCGACGAACTCCTGCTGGGACGATTCAACTTTTTTCTTTAAATCGTCGAGCTGCTTGGAGAGCCACTCTGAAACCTGCATGTTCGCATTGAAATGGGTGCGGAAATTGCGTTCCAGGTAGGCGTTGGCGGTTGCAGTGACGATGTCCGCAGCCAGTTTGGGATTGCGACTGCGGAAGCGCAATTCGACCAGAGCGGTTTTGGGCACGGAAGCCACGTTCAAGCGATGATGAAATTCTGTCATCAACGCAAAACGGCGAACGGGACTTATTTCCAGCGGTTTCGACCCCTCTCCGGATTTGATGGCTAGAAAATCCGGGTTCTCATCCAGCCGCAGTTGGCGGATAACGTCCCAGGCCACGGTGTCGGATTGCATGATCCGGACCTGTGTTTCCTGGATCAGCGCAGGATCGGCGGCTCGATTGGTATCATCTCCGGCGATACCCAAGGGGACAGCACTGTCTGGGTTGATGACCACGCGGGCCGTAGCCTCATACCGGCGTGGCGACTTGAGGCAGTACAATGCGGCGAGTGCCAGGGCAAAGCCGATACAGGCGGCGATCAGCCACTTGCGCTTGCGAATAACTGCCCACATCTCAGCCAGCGAGATATCGCCTCGCGGCGGGCCCCCTGCCATGCTCAGAGGCGGACTGTTGCGGATTGGACTTAGTGAGTTTTCCAAAGGAGACTCCGTAGAGAGTGGCCAATTCAACTTCGCATTTTTCCTCTCGAAGCGCGACGAAGCGATATGGGATGAACCTGCAAAATAGTCAGCCGCGAGTAGATACGAGTAACAGATGAGACTGAGCTGGCTTCTCCGCCAGCGCAGCATACCAACGGTCGACGCAGATGCAAGTGGCTTCCTCCAGAGATTCCGTGGATAAGCGTTCCCCGGCCAGGATGGGATAGAAGTCTTTCAGGGCGACAAAGGTAGCGATGAACGCAAGAATGGTGACGCGCATGTCGAATCTTTGCGTTTCAACCAGCTCGGGCCAGCGGGTCAGGTAATCGCTGGCGGCCTGCAGTATCTGCCGCGCGTGGTGGCGATACAGATCATCGAGATCCTCGCTGTACTCCAGCACACTGAAGTGCACCAACCGTACCAGTGCAGGCTGCTGCAACACTGCCTGCATGATGACCTGGAACAGCGCCAGCATGGCAGCATGCGCATCGCGGGCCGCGGCCAGCTTGGCGATCAAATCGGAACGGAGACGGACCTTCGAGAACTCGGCGTCGAGCGTAGCGATGAACAACTCCCGCTTGCCCGGATAGTGGCGATAAATCGAGGTCTCGTTGACCTCTGCGGCTCGTGCGATATCACGCGTACTGACCCCGTTGTAGCCGAAGGCCGAAAAAAGTTCGGTTGCAGCATCAACGATCCGCTGCCGAGTCTTTACCGGGTCGGAGTTAGGCATTGGTTCTCTCACCTGGGACAGCCACGGGGTATATGGCGGCGAAGCTCAGCTGGCGACTTAGGTATGCAGCGTCTCGCGCGACCGGTTCCAGTTCATCCCGATCGACCTCCACGGATACGCTTTGCATGATCAAGTCCAAGCTGATGACGACCCGCATGCTGTTCTTGCTGCGAACCACCACACCTTCCATACCGGCCAGAGCGCCACGTCGAATGCGGACGCGTTCGCCCGCTTTCAGGAATGGATGTGGCTCGGGGTTGCGGGCGTGCAGACCGGCACGCAGGGCATCGATGTCGCCGTCGGGCAGGGGGGTGGGTCGACTGCCCGTGCCGACCACCCACAACACACTGGGGACCTCGAGTACCCGCACTCGCTCGCCGGGCGAGATACGGGCAAAGATGTAGCCCGGGAATAAAGGCAAGTCCAGCTTCTTGGTGCAACGATTCTTCCAGCGGTGCTCGACCTGGTATTGCGGCAGATAGCTTTCAATGTCGCGAACGCTGAAGCGCCTGGCAACCTGTACCTCGTGTGACGGTCGGACATAGATCGCGTGCCAGCGCCTGTCGGTTTCAGTCTCATAGGGGGCCGGAATGTCTCTATCAATCTTCATTGTGTTCTCGCAAGACAAGGCTTCGCCATGGCTACTTAGCAGATGCTTTCCCCTGATACGTGATCGTCAAAGGATCCAGCGCACCTGTCTCAGTAACGAAAGACTGGTTGCTCTAGATATCGTCAGGAGCAAGCGTTTGCTTGATTAATTGCAAATCAATGGCCACCGCATTGGGTGCCGTTGAAGGGCTCGACTGCTTCGACGGATTGTGTCAATGTCCAGCCGGGTGGCTACCGACGAGGAGTCTCTAAATGTAGGATTCAGACTGGTTTCCAAACAGATTTCACCGGGATTAAGGCCGGGTTGCAATTCCAACAGACCAGTTTCCGCAGGATTTACAAATTCTTAGCGACGGGCCCTTATGCGCGTCAGCCAGAAGTTTGTTAGCGAATTCTTAGGGTAGTGCAGCGTCTATCGCCGGCCCGTCACATCCAGCGTCAACCATCCTTCTTTTACGGTTCCCATCTCTGCATTGGCAAATGCAACTGAATGCCCGCCCGGCATTGGGTTCGCAATTCGCAGCGCCACCGTCTCTAGATGATCGGGCATTGTTTGGAGCGCAACGCTAAACTCTGCAACCTTTCCCGGCAACAGCATCGGGAGCGGCCACAGTGTGCGTGTCCGGCCAACCACGTTTCCAGCCCCATTAAGCCATTCCACTTCCACTGGCCAGGCATAGTAAAAGGGTGCCACGCCGCGATTTTCGATGCTCACTGTCAGCGTTGCCGATTTATTCGTCGCCCGCAGCAGGCGCGCCGAGGTACAGAAGAGCGTGTACCCAAGCATCCGTTGTGCCCGCAAAGCATTGGTTTTCTGCGTTGCCGTGGGCGCCGCCCGGAATAGGCCCGATTCGAACATGAAGGTTGCGTGTGTGGTTGCAATCGCCGTGGTCAAGTCCTGTCCCCGAGCGTTTGGCCATGCGTCCCAAAGCCCGGCTTGCAGCGGTGGGAAGATTTCTCCTCCCGTGGGATGCTGCTGCCAGCTTTCCGTCATTTTGGCTACCTGCATGCCGGGCCAGAATTGCCGGCTGCCCGTGCCGATGGTGTCCTGCAGGAAGGAATCGTCGTGGAATCCAAAGTGCGACAGCAATTCGTGGTCGTTCGTCACTCCTGGCGTTCGCACCAGCACAGGAGTTCGCCGGAAACTCTCGGCATACGCTCGCAGCAGTGCGTCCTTGTCCTTCTGTGCCATGGCCCATCCTGCTGGCTCGCCCGGCAGCGGATGCTTGAGCACATGCCACTCTCCCCAGAATCCGTACAGCCCAGCCGTTAGATAAGCAATCCGGACGTCGCCGTCATACTTCAACCCAAACGCGTGAATGAAGCTTATCAGGCACTGAATCAGGCGTGGGTCGCTGTAGTCAGGGGCAACACTCGGGACTGCGCTCTTCCCATTGTCCTCATCGTCGTATGCAAACGTCTTCAGCCCTGCGCGCACGAGATAGCGGGGAATTCCACTCGGCAGCTTTGGATTGTCGACATAAAATCTGAAGATCGCCTGGTCCCCATGCCCCTCAATCATCGCCAACTGGAGCTCTAATGCTTTCCAGTCGTAGATGTTCGGTCCCTTCACCACATCCGAGAGAGGCAGGCTAAACCACTCCATGGAGTGTGGAAAGCCGTTAGGGTCGCGTCGTGCGATGGCGTACGGTACGAAGCCGCGCAGCGGATTCTCATCTACGCCCGGCGCGTCTGCGCGAAAGACCATAGAGTGCCACTCCTGGGCCGCTGTCGAGCCAACGGCAATTAGTAGCCAGGCCGCCATTGAAATGATCGCCATTCCTACTCGCATCGGGCATGCAATTCTGTGCACAGCGTCCCTCTTTCCCGTCTTTTGAGCTCGGTAGAACCAAAACGGCAAACGCGGCCAATATCGCGGCGAAAGGAGCACGCGACCACGATTGTCATCTGAAGGCAGCGTTTGGACTGGGCGGTGGACTTGATGTTATAGGAACATGTGAGCGTCCGCTCGGTCTCTACGGTGCTATCGGCTGAAACCGAAGAAACTCTGAGTCTGCGCTCGACAGGATAATCGGAAAGGCAATAGCGCCTGCGCCGGACCGCGTTTCAGACGGTTCGCGTTTGACCCTCAACCGGTTCCAGTATCAATGAAACTTCTGGTGAGCATGCACACGGTAGTCAGGCTTCGGATAGGAAAAGGCATCGGTTAGTGTGGTGATCTTCATAGCGCTTTTGAGCTGGTCGAGACTCGCAGGCGTCTTGGCAGTCACCGTCATCGGCTCGCCCGGCAGCAGGTCGAAATAATTGTCGGAGAGACCTACATCGCCGAGAGCTTCGAATGACAAGAAAACATTCCGCGCCAACACTGGCGACCGCAGCGTGATCGTGTAGCCTTCTGCTGTCTGGGTCACTTGAGTTTCGATGGCAGGGTTCTTGGGCAAATCAAGATTGCGCATGGTGTCGAAAAATAACAGATTGCGCGAGACGGTCTGGCCTCCGACGATGAAGTCGAATGCCAGGAAAGTCTGATCTGGGTCGGCCGCGCTAGGCAAGTCCTTCGCGTTGACGCTGAAATAGACGGCACTGGACTGGGCCGGGACCAGGATGTCTTGTATTTTATCGAGCAAGGTCTTACCGCTGAAGTCGAGCAAGCGCATCCTGATTTGACCGCTCACGGGCTGCAGCCTGTCAGAAACCACAGACGCGTCGACTACTCCGTCATGAAGGAAGGGTGAGATGAGCAGATCGTTGTAGAAGCGCCGTGCATAATACTGCAGAGCCTTCCAACGTCCGTAGTAGTCGATGCTGGACCACGAGGCCACCGGCCAGCAGTCGTTCAACTGCCAGTAGAGTGCGCCCATCGTGCGCGGACGGTTGCGCCGCAGATGTTCGGCGCCCACCTTGATCGCCTCCGCTTGCAACACCTGGCTGAGATATACAAACGACGCAAAATTCCGCGGCTCGGGATAGTCGCGCAGCATGTAGGTGAGAATGCGCTCGTTGCCGCCATGGTTCTTCTGGTGCGATTGCATGACCACCGAATCGATGGCGAGGTCGCTAGCTTGCGCGAATGTGAGAATGGTGCGCATCTCGGGAAAGGACTGGAAGCCGAACTCCGACATAAAGCGCGGGTTTTGCAGGTTGTAGTTCTCGACAGGCTCCAACGCGTGCCACACGCCCCAGTAGTGCATGTCGCCATAGTCACTGTCTTGCGAGTTGGCGGGGGCCTCAAAGTTTGCGCTGGGCGAACTTGGCCAATAAGGAACAGCGTCGGAATACTGCGAGACGACCGACTTGATAATGTCGTGAAACATGACGACATAGTCCTGCCACACACGTTCACTCTGCAGTGGAGGGATGCTCAGGCGATAGGCGATGCGGTCGGCCCAGTTGTCCCAGCCCGCTTCGATTTCATTGTTGCCGCACCACAACACAACGCTGGGATGATCGCGCAGTCGTTTGACCTGCTGCGTCGCTTCCTCGCGCACGTTTTCCTGATAGGCGAGATCGCCGGGCACCATGTCGCCGCCGAAGGCAAATTCCTGCCACACCATCAGCCCCAGCTCATCGCAGATCTCGTAAAAATCGTCGGACTCGTAGATGCCGCCGCCCCATTCGCGAACCATGTTCATGTTGGCATCGCGCGCAGCCTGCAGAATCTGACGGTGCCTTTCAGGGGTTACGCGGCTGGGGAAGCTATCGAAGGGAATTACATTAGCGCCCTTCGCGAAGATGGGAATGCCGTTGATCACGAAGGTGAAGCTCCTGCCCCACGCGTCCGATGTGCGGCGCAGTTCTACTGAACGTAGACCGGTTCTGAGCTCCGAGGTGGCGATGACCTCCTTCCCCACGCGAACTGTCACTTCAAAACGGTAGAGGTCCTGTGGGCCGTAACCCGCTGGATACCACAGCTTCGGGTCCGCGATCCGCAAAGGAATGGAAGCACGGTTTGGCCCGGCATCAAGGTGGACGGTCTGGGTTGCGACGGTGGTCCATTTGTTGGAAGGGTCAGCGCTACGGATGGTAACGGTTGCCTTTAGCAACCTGCTGGATTCGATTTCGGCCTCAGCGTCCAGCGTTGCGAAGTCATGGGTGACCTTCAGTTGATGGATGTGAAAATTCGAGATGCGCGCCCCGTCCCACACCTCCAGCCGTACCGGCTTCCAGATGCCGATGGTTACAAAACGCGGTCCCCAATCCCAGCCATACTGATAAGCCGCCTTCCGAGTGTACGGAGCGGTAGCAACGTTCTCCTCGTTGCCGGCGTTCACGGTTGAAATCGACGGCAGTGGATAGGGAAGCGCCTTTACCTGGGGAATCATTGAGGTAATTGGCGACCGGAAGACAACGCGTAAGGTATTAGGCCCTGGCTTCAGGAGCGTTTTTGCGGGCACTCGCCAGCTACGAAACATGTTGTCTGCGTGGAGGACCGACTGATCATTCAGGAACACTTCTGCGAAGGTATCGAGTCCTTCGAAGACCAGATCCAGGTGCTCATGCGCGAGTAGGGAGCTATCGACCTGAAAGGTCGTACGGTATTCCCAATCAGTCAGACCTATCCACTGCAGCCGGGCCTCGTTGTCACCGTAGAAGGGATCGGCGGTGAGCTTGGCAGCGAGCAGGTCCGTTTGCACGACGCCAGGCACCTGCCCTGCGTGCCACGAACTGACCTCGGGATGATCGGCGGCATTGAGTGCGCGAAATTCCCAGCCGGAGTCCAAAACTAGAGTGGAAGGTTGCGCCGCTTGCATGGGGACGGCGAAGCCGAGCATGATGATTGCCGCGTACCAGGCTGGCATGGTCCACACAAATCGTGCGCCGTATTTCGTCATCGGCCAACCCTACATATGGCCGATGAGAATGCGCATTCAGTTGCCCCGACCGAACTCATCCAAGCTTCCTGCGTTGTTCCGCTAAGGCGACGAAGAACTGATAGGTCTCGTCGTTACGCTTGATATCTATGGCCAGAAGGTCCTGGTCGGCATAGCGGATGATGTCTGGCTCGGTATATCGTTCGTGCAGATCGCGGATGTGATGGTAGAGCTGGCTCACCATCGAGTGCATAATCCGAAGGTCGGCAACGATTCTGGTCTCGTGAATCTGCTGTGGACTTAATTGCTGCTTGGCGGCGGCTGGCTCGTGCGAATAAAACCTGTCTTTTTTAAGTGCCATTGATTATCTCCGTAAACCCCGGAAGCACGATTTCACGCCTGCTCACATATATAGATGTCAATTCGATCCAGCAGGTCAATCATAGCCGTTTTGCGACAGAGGACAGTCGCGGAAACCCGCCTGCGGAAAGGCGATTGGACAACCCTCCGGGAGAAAACACCCTGCATTGTGACATTAATCACATGATCGCAACCAACCGGCCTGCGATCATCATTGTCCCTGGGATCAGCCGCAGCATTCGGAATCAATTAGCGACCCATCCGGACCGAGGGGCGAATAACTGGGACAAGGAAAAACGACAATGACTAACTCCAAGAAGCTTTGCTCCAGCTTGCTCGCGTTAGCAACGGTGCTGACTATACAACCGCTGACGGCGCTGGCCCAGCAGGCGACGAGCCCTGCCGGTCAAGGGTTTTCGTTTGACGTGTACGGCGATTCGCGATCGATGATGTACCTGCCTTACAAGCAGGACCAGGAGGCGCAGGCGCGCGAACTCATGGTTGACATGTTTGAACTGGTGCTTCCGGAGAAGGTGGCGGCCGCGGCGGTCAAAAAGGACGTCAAGCTGATCTATGACCCCGATACCAAGGAATTGATACAGATGGTTATGCCGTTCCTCACCGCCAGCGAGGTGATGACATTGACCTTAGACAAGGGTTGGGTCACGGAAGCGTCGGTCGAGGACGTGAAACTACTTCCGGGTGTGCGCCGCCAGGTGTTCCGGCTGGATGGCGGCGACTGGGTTACCCGCGAGATGGTGAAAGACGTCCAGCAGGGACGCGCCAAGTTCTTAGTAAGTACCGGGGACCTGATTTGGTGGGCCAAGCAGGCCAACAAACCATCGGACAGCCCCTACTGGAAGCTGGTGAATGAGGAAGTGATGAGCCAGTTGCCGCCGCCGGACAGCGCAATGAAAGGCGCTGGTCTTGAGGGGCGCGTTTATCCCGCAGTCGGCAACCACGAAGTGTGGGGCGACACCGACGTGGAAGGCCTATTGAGTGTGTTCCCTTATTTGAAAAAGTACGGAGTTACCAAGGATAAACTCACTTACAAGTTTGATTACAGCGGTGTCCGCTTCATCTTCCTGTGGACCGGCAAATACGACTATAAGGAGCCGACGAGCTGGGGCGCCACCCGTCCCACGTACGAAGAGCAGATGAAGGAGCTACGGCAGTGGCTGGACGAAGCCAAGGCTAACGGGACGAAGAAGGTTTTCATCTCGTTCCATAATCCGACATTCTGCCGCTCCGGATTTGGAGCGATCCCGGACGATCAGAATCCCCACAAGACGATTTCCGCTTACGCGAAAGACCTCGACATCACGGTCTTTAACGGACACGTGCATACGACCGAGGTCTACCAAGTGGACGGCGTGAAGTACATGGTACTGGGCGGCGGCGGCGCGGAACAAGATCCGATCCTGCCCGGCAGGACGCACGTCAAGGTCCCCGAGGGTTACCCGCTGGATCAGTATTGGCAGGGCGCGGCTCCCAAGGAAGATTACAACTACGTCCATGTGGAAGTAACGCCGGGACAACCGACGAAGTTCACCCTCAATCGCTTCCGCCCATGGTCGGCGACGCCATTTGCGACGGTGGAGCTTTTCAAATGAAGTTGTAAAGCGCGCAGTCCTTCCGCGCTTAACGCTGTAAAAAGACTGAGTACCTAGCAGTTTTGCCAGTAGCTTAAGCAATGCAGGGGACTTACGATCTCTAGAACCACCGGAAGGCTTCGCTGGCACCGATTGCGAGCGATCATCGCTGGCTCGATCCTGTGGGTTTCGCCCAAGACCCGCTCTTCATCTCTACCTCCACTGCGGAGATAACTTAGTTACAAGGAAGGAGCAATACATATGGATTTTGGTGCAGGTGTTCGAAAATTTGCATTCGGAGCGCTGGCGGTTTCGAGTTTCCTCGCCAGCAGCGGGGTGGCGGGTCACGCGCAAGCTGCCGCCGCGAAACCGCCTAACATTCTGGTCATCATGGGCGACGACGTAGGGTGGTTCAACATCGGCGCCTACCACCGCGGAATGATGTCGGGCAAGACGCCGAACCTCGACAAGCTTGCCGCCCAGGGCATGATGTTTACCGATTATTACGCCGAGGCAAGCTGCACGGCGGGGCGCGCCAACTTCATCACCGGCGAAATTCCCCTCCGCACGGGTATGACGACGGTTGGCCAGGCTGGAGCTGACGTGGGATTGCCGGCGCAGGCCGTCACGCTCGCCACCGTTCTCAAATCGCTGGGCTATGAAACGGGCCAATTCGGCAAGAACCACCTCGGTGACCTTAACAAATTCCTCCCGTGCGTGCACGGCTTTGACGAGTTCTTCGGTTACCTCTACCACCTCGACGCTATGTCAGACCCGTACTGGTTCGACTATCCGCAGGACTGGATCGACAAGACGGGGCCGCGTAATCTGACGCATTGCTGGGCGACCGACACCGACGACACAACCTCCCAGCCACGATGGGGGCCCATAGGCAAACAGAAGATTGTGGATGAAGGCCCGTTGCCGCCATTTCCCAACATGACGGACATGCAGAACTGGCAAAAGGGCAAACCGGCCAAGTACGACATGGAGACCTTTGACGAGGTGTTGGTGCAGAACACCAACAGCTTTATGGACAAGGCCAAGAAAGACGGCAAGCCCTTCTTCATCTGGCACAACACCACCCGCATGCACGTCTTCAGCTACATTCCACCCAAGTACCAGGCGATGATGAATGCCACCAACAACTACAACCTCGAAGAAGCCGGTATGGCGCAGATGGACGACTGCATCGGCGAAATCCTGAAGCACCTTGACGATATCGGCGAGGCTGAGAACACCATCGTCATCTTCACCACCGACAACGGGGCCGAAGTGTTCACCTGGCCCGACGGCGGCATGACCCCGTTTAAGGCCACCAAGGGCACCAGCTTCGAAGGCGGCTTCCGCGTGCCTGCGATTATCCGCTGGCCGGGACACGTCAAGCCGGGCGTGGTTGAGAACGGCATCTTCTCTGGCCTCGACTGGTTACCGACCCTCTCCGCCGCTGCCGGCAACTCCAACATCACCGATCAACTGCTGAAGGGCGTGAAGCTCGGAGACCGGACCTACAAGAACCACCTGGACGGTTATAACCAGCTGGCACTGCTTGAGGGCAAAGGACCATCCGTGCGCCACGAACTCTTCTACTTCGCTGGCCCCCATCTGGGCGCCCTTCGCATCGATGATTTCAAGTTCCAGTTCATCCAGCAGCCATGGGGCTGGCCGGGAGAAAAGGTCACCACCGACATGCCCGGCATCGTGAACCTTCGGCAGGACCCGTTCGAGCGCACGCCATCTATTCGGGGCGAGAGCCTGAACGACATGGGCGGGGGTTACATGAATGACTTCTATGCGCGCGAGTTCTGGCGCTTCGTTCTCGTCCAGCAAGAGGTAGGTAAACTGGCTCTCACGGCCGTCGATTATCCTCCGATGCAGGATCCAGCGAGCTTCAACCTGTCGGCCATTAAAGCCAAAATCACTGAAATGATGAAGGCGCACGAAGGCCAGTAGTCAAACACTCAACTCCGCGGGCGGCCTCGCAAAGGGCCGCCCAGTTTTTTGACTGGATCTAACCCTACTGAGTTCAAGCCATGGCCGGTACTGCAGAAAAATCGCTGGCGCTGGCGTCTCTCGTGATTCTTTGTTGCCTGTCTGCAAACGCGCAAACCGATCAACTGCTGCCAGAAATTGACACCTACCTTAAGCTGAGCTCTGACGTGCGTGTCAGTTTTCAGGCGAAGGAGACGAGAGAGGGCGGCGATCCCGTTCAAGCTGAGATAGGGCCCAGCCTCGATTTTTATCTAAAGTCGTTGGTTCGTCTGGAAAAAACTACCCAGTTTGATTTGGATGACTCGAAGAGTCGCCCTGTGGTGTTTTCCATCGGATACCGCTATCTGCCGCACGCAACAACGATGCCTCGGCGGCAAACCGCATGGAGCCGGTTGTAATGATCAACTTTCCCATGGTAGGAAAATTTCTGTTGTCCGATAGGAATCGCGGCGACCTTGATTGGAAAAGTTCCAACTTCACGTGGCGTTATCGCAACCGCTTTCAGGTCGAAAGAAGTCTCACGATTCGCTCCTACCACCCCTCACCGTACGCCAGCGCGGAGTTCTTTTACGAGAGCAAATATGGCAAATGGAGCGATACCGCAATCTATGTCGGCTGCCTCTTTCCTATCCGCAAACGGGTGGAGTTTAACCCGTATTACGAGCACCAGAACAATACCGGCGGAAGCCCCAATCAGCAATTGAACCAACTGGGTCTGATGTTGAACCTGTACTTTTCGACCAAATAGGGTGGGATTTCGCGATCGGTGTGGCTTCGGTCGCTCCTCGAGCCAGTGGAATCCATCTTCGGCGCCTTGGTACCGATAACGCTACAGCTTTGTCGTAGGTGTTCGGGAGGGGATTCGATCGTCCACTTCACACAAATTTTCCCTCTCTTCCTCGATTGTCCAAAATTGACCAGCCGAGGGCGCAGATGGACGCTCTCTTCCGAGATTCTGTCGCATAACATCAATGGAACGTGTGAATTGAACCATTGGGACTGCGGCAACGTAAGTGCTTGTAATGAAACCTGAAGGCCCCGAGTCCCCCTATGCATGACATTCGTATAGCCTTTCGTCAATTGCGCAAGTCACCCGCCTTTGCCATCACAGTTATTCTCACCATAGCCTTGGGAATTGGCGCGAACACAGCCATCTTCACCTTGGTGTACGCGGTGTTGATGAAGTCATTGCCGGTGGTCGATCCGAAGACCCTCTATCGGGTCGGCGACAAGGATGACTGTTGCGTGAACGGCGGCTTCGAGAATGACGATGGAGACTTCGATCTCTTCTCTTATGAGCTCTACCGGCAACTTCGCGACACCACTCCGGAATTTGAGCAGTTAGCGGCCATGCAGTCGGGAGGCGGAGGCCTAACGGTGCGGCGGGGTTCGGAGCCCGCCAAGTTCGAGCGCAGCGAGTTTGTGTCGGGAAATTATTTCAGCACGTTCGGCATCACGCCGTTTGCAGGGCGGCTGTTGACGCCGGCAGATGACACAGCCGGCGCCGCTCCGGCCGTGGTGGTGAGCTATCAGGAATGGCAATCAGAATACGGTGGCGATCCTACCTTGGTTGGGTCCACGTTGTATATCCAAGGCCAGCCAGTGACCGTCGCGGGAATTGCGCCGCCGGGATTCTTTGGTGACCGCATCCGTAGCCGCCCGCCGGCGGTTTGGATGCCTCTGGCTATCGAACCGGTCATTGACGGAGGGAATTCGCTGCTGCATGTTCTCGACAGCAATTGGCTCTACGTGATTGGCCGCGCGAAGCCCGGTGTCAGTGTGGGAGCTCTGCAGGCAAAGATGTCGAACAGCCTGCGTCTGTGGCTGGCGAACCAAGATTCCTATACCCGCAATGGCGGTTCGACGATCATTCCGCGCCAGCATGTCGTGATTACACCCGGGGGTGCGGGCATTCAGAACCTGCAACAGGAGACCGGCAAGGGGCTCTACCTGCTGATGGCTATCTCCGCACTGGTGCTGCTGGTCGCGTGCGCCAACATCGCCAACCTGTTGCTGGCACGGGGCACGATGCGCAAAGCTGAGACCTCCATTCGCATGGCGTTGGGCGCTGCGCGTCCCCGACTGGTGCGCCAGATGCTGACGGAAAGCGTATTGCTCGCCTGTCTCGGCGGACTGGCTGGCCTCGGGTTGGCCTATGAGGGCACGAGGACCATCCTGGCCCTGGCCTTTCCCAACTCGCCTCACGTGCCGATCGCGGCGAGCCCATCGCTGCCGGTGCTGGGATTCGCCTTCCTGCTGTCGCTAGTGACAGGAATCGTGTTCGGCATCGTACCGGCTTGGATAACGTCGCACTCCGACCCGGCGGAGGCGCTGCGGGGCGTAAATCGCTCCACGCGCGACCGCTCTTCCTTACCTCAGAAATCGCTGATCGTCGTGCAGGCCGCGCTGTCGCTGGCATTGCTGGTCAGCGCTGGATTGTTGACCAGAAGCCTGCGTAACCTGGAACATCAGGACTTTGGCATCCAGACCAACAATCGTTACGTGCTGCATCTGGATCCGGCCGGTGCCGGCTATACGCCAGAGAAACTGCCGGCGTTGTATCAGAGGCTGGAGCAAGAGTTTGGCGCCTTACCGGGAGTACAGGGCGTCGGGCTGGCGCTCTACAGCACGCTGGAAGGAAACAACTGGGGCGAAGGTATTCGCGTGGAAGGCCGGCCCGCGCCGGGACCGACCGAGGACATTAACTCTTCGTGGGACCGTGTCAATCCGCAGTTCTTTGGAACCGTCGGGCAGCCCGTGATTCGCGGTCGTGGCCTTACCGACGCGGATACTGCAACCTCACAATTTGTAGCCGTGGTAAACCAGGCCTTCGTCAAGAAGTTCTTTCCCAAAGAAGACCCAATCGGGCGCCACTTTGGCATCTTCGACCAGAAATATGCCGGCGCGTTTGAGATCGTGGGTATCGTGGCCAATGCAAAATACACCACTCCTCGCGAGGAGTTCCGGCCCATGTATTTTCGGCCGCTAACCCAGCAAATGCGGGCGACTGAGCCGAACGCGGCGATGGCCGAAGGCCGGTCGCTCTACATCAACTCGGTCACGTTGCACTTCCACGAGAAGCCTCAGGATCTCGATGCCATGGTGCGGCATACCCTGGCGGACATCGATCCCAACCTCACGGTGATCGACCTGAATCCGCTGGAACAGCAGGTCAGTGAGAATTTTAACCAGGAGACCCTCATCGCACGGCTGACCATGTTGTTCGGACTGCTGGCGCTGGTGCTGGCAGCGGTCGGCCTCTACGGCATTACGTCGTACGCGGTGGCACGGCGGACCAGCGAGATTGGGCTGCGCATGGCCCTGGGCGCGGACCGTGGCACCGTGGTGCGTATGGTGTTACGCGGTGCCTTCCTGCAGGTGGGATTAGGTTTGGTGCTCGGTATCCCGCTTGCATTACTGGGTGCGCGCTTGATGGCGGACCAACTGTACGGAGTGCGCTCCTATGATCCGTTGAGCCTCTCGATTGCAGTTGTTGTTTTGTCGATAGCCGCGGCAGTGGCGGGATTCATCCCGGCCCGGCGGGCAGCAAGCATTGAGCCAATGGAAGCATTGCGCATCGAGTAAGCACGAGTTTCTTGCGCAACCCTCAGGGCTCCTGGCATCTCGAGAGCAAGTGCGAATCTGACAGCGAGGTTGTATGCACGGTGTTGTCCGCTGCTGGCTTCGCCATAACTCCCGAGGCTGTAACCAAAGATCGAATGATCCAAAATCGAAAATCAGTGAAAGAGATCGCATCTGCCGCCAGCCACGTTTCCCTTGACGAAAACTCTCTTGCCAGCAGTCCGCATGAAGTAGAGAGATGCGCCTTATTCTCCTGAGATTACCGGGTCAGACGGGCGGCCACGATGACCCGTAATTCGGGACGGTACGTTCATTTCCGTCACTAGAAGTCCGATCACGGATGGTCGGTGTAGATCCACCGACACGGACATTGGCCAGAAACGGGCATGCGGGAGATTACTCCCTAATAAGCATCGGATGGGACGTCCCCAACAAGTACGGGAGGAACATGCTTCGGTGACAATGCTGCTACTGGCATCTCCGGCAGCTACAGCGCGAGGCCGACATTGATAATACTGCCGGCGATAGGGAGTTTACATGACGACAGCCAAGCGATCCCGCAAACACTTTCAGTTGAACTCCGCCAAGATCAAGCGCGCGCAGAGAGCGTTACGTGCGAAAGCCGAAACCAACAGCATCCTGCCCTTTCTCCAGTTTCTCCTGGCAGGCGATGCACTGGCGCGTCCACGGTACAGCCTCCAGCCGCTTGGGGTTAATCTCGTTCCCGCACGAGGTGCACTGCCCAAAAACTCCTTCGCGGATACTATCCAGAGAGCCCTCCACCATTTGCAGGAGTTGCCGTTCGTTATTGGTCTGGTGGAACAGGAATTCCTTGTTATACGAGTTTGCCGCCCGGTCCCCGATGTCCTGCGCCGACGCCAAATCAGCATCGCGACCGTGCCGGGCAGTTCGATTTATGGCCTGCCTCAGGTCCCGCTGGTGGTCCTCCAGGCGCTTTTTGAATGCGTCTAACTTTTTATAGTCCATGTTGCCTACCTTACTTTGACTTGTTGGCGCGAAATTAACTGCTAACTCAGTGCTCTCACCTATCGGAAGCGAAATCGGTAACGGTACTTCCTTTCGCCACGCTGGTCGTAAGAACTGGACACGGCGATCGTGAGATCACCTCGTGAGCAATCGAACCAAACCGGCTGGCTCGCGAAGCAAAAGCCCCTACTCCCCGAACTCCCATCACAATCAAATTTGCAGACCGTTCGGCTGCAAACTCCAGGATGCGATCGGCTACCGGACCTCCTGTGACTGAGATCTCAGGCTCATAGAAAAGCTTGGCCTGCAAAGAGATCAGTTCTCGGAGGGCTTGGCTGAGCAGCTGTACCGCGGGAGAGCCAGGCTCATCCATGGAGTCCCCGACAACATGCAGCAAAGCAAGGTGTGCTTTGTGCTCTTGCGCCAGGAAAAAGGCATATTCGGAGGCATGTAGAGATTCTTGCGAGAAGTCGATCGCACAAAGAATACTTTGGATATCCGGCACCGTCATGCCCGCAGCTTTTGCTCCGACGGTTAACACTGGGCAAGGTGCATCTCGAATGATTTCCTCGGCTACTGACCCCAGAAATACCTTTCCCAATCCTGCGCGCCCGCTGGTGCCGACAACCACCAGATCTGCTTCATACTTTTGTATGAACTCGTCTAGCACGTTGGTTATATCTCCCACGCCTACCAGTGCCTCACAAGAAAGTCCCTGCCTCCTCGCCGTTGCAAGAAGTTCGTCTAAAGTACATTCCGCGTAGTCGTTGCTTTCCTTCAGAATCCGATCTAGAGCTTCGGGATGCGCAAGTTCAAGGGCGCCGAGGGAAATGACGTGCGCTGCATAAAGCTTTCCGCCGTATCGAGCCGCCAACGATATAGCGTACCGTGTCGCTTGCAAACTTGCCTCAGACAGGTCCGTCGCAAGTAGAACGTTCTTCAGCTTAATCTGAGTCGTACAATTCGCCATTTTCATCCCACGCCTCCGCGCACGGCTTGATACAAGGGACGGTCAGCAACCGAGACAGCTTCTACGATCTATTCACCAAACCAGACTCCGGTGGTCTGGCCTGCGTCGGTTCTATTCGCCGCGGACCATTCGCCGCGAACCGTGAGCACCGGGCAATGTGCGTGCTGCAAAACGTGGTGCAGAGTCGTCCATGGCAGATGCCTTGACATCACGCCGCCTGAATGACAGCCCATAACGATGAGGTCAGCTTTGCTGGTCTTCGCCAGCCGCACAATTTCCACCTCAGGAATACCGATCTCAACTTCGATCTCAGGTTGGTACGCCAGACTAGCGTCGGCCGGGACCATTTGACTCAGTTTCTCGCGATCCTGTTGTTTCCAGTTCAGCGACTCGGTCTCCGATGCCGGTTGGCTCTCGATGACGTGCAGCAGGGTCAATTCGGCCCGGTCCTCTTCTGCCAAGGCCACGGCGTAGGTAAGCGCCCTCATGGATCCACCTGAAAATCCGGAAGCGTAAAATATGTGGCCAAACCGGTCCAGCGATGCCAATTGGACATGATGACCAACCGTGAGCACCGGGCAGGTAGCGTGTCTTATCACCTTCTCCGCTGTCGATCCTAAGAACAGCTTCGTAATCCCTCCATGTCCTTGTGTGCCGATCACAATCAGATCGATATTCTTGTCCGACAGAACGTGTGAGATCACGTCCCAGGTGTCACCAGACCGTATGATCGCTTCGTGAGGGAGGAAGTTCAGGTCTTCTCGACTTTGCAGTGCCGCCATGCTTTTTTTTGCGTTCTGCTGCATAACGTCGGCAAGCGCCGGCCATGCCTCGACCGTCGCAAGGTTGGAGCCTTCCGAAGGAAGGACATGAATGAGGAAAAGCGTTGACCCGTAACGCTTCGCCAGAGAACCGGCACATTGCAGAGCGTTTTGCGCCTCAGGAGAAAAATCAGTTGCCAGTAGGATGTTGTTAATGGTTATGCGGGAGAGTTTCGCTTGAGATTCCATAGCCCACCTCCGTGTAGCTGTGTAGAAACACGTCCCCAATTTCCATGTCTACATCGAGCATTTGAGAAAATTAGTGATCGCAATCACCGAGTAGGGTGGCAGCGCCGGACACTCGGCAGCACAGCAGAATTCCTCGGTCGCCATGCCAGGTGTCCAAAGACTGGGGCTGCGAATGCCGGGGGACAAGTCACGGCATTCGCCGTTCGCCGTTCGCGATGAGGGGAGGTGAAGTCAGGCCGCGACAGCGCGTTCCTTGCTCAGCGACTCCTCCTCAGCGCGAAACCAATCTTCAAGATCATGTCCGCCTTCCATCCCTCGGTCCACATAGAGCTCGTACGCCCGTTTCCGGATCGTCTCCTCGTCGGCGTGGCAATCGGGCACGACGGACAGTGGCAGCTTTCTTTTAGGATGCTTCGTCATCACATTCTCCTTATGATTGTGTTCGGCACGAAATTGAATTGCTAACTCAGTGCTCCCAAGCTGGGTCTACTGCAAATGTCCTGCCACACTGCTCGCTTCAATTGCCCTCTAAGCTGAAGGTGAGATTCAGCCACGTTTCCCGTCTCGCAAGAATGACTTATGGGCGCTCGGGGGGAGCTGGAGGCTCTGATCTCTGCGTTTGAGTTTCTTGACAGATTCGACGGGTTGTTAAAAAACTTGAACATCCCTGTGGTTCTGCGTCCTCCGCTAGCGCCCCAAATAGATCACATTAAGCGTTCGTGACGCGATCTCGGTCTGGTAGGCAAAGTGCTTTCGTCAAGCTTGGATTGAGACAGTTGTTCCCATGTTCACTGAAGGAGAATACATATGAAGAACCCAGCCAGCATTTTCACTTTAGTACTCTTGCTAATCACCTCTGCGGTCGCAGTCAATGCAACCCAGAGCTCCACGACCGGCGATCGCACAGTGGAGAATCTGCAGACCGCCTTCAACGGCGAGAGCAATGCACGCGCAAGGTATCTTGCATTCGCCGTCAAGGCAGATGAGGAAGGGTACGCTGGCGTAGCAAGCCTCTTCCGAGCCGCGGCCCGCGCCGAGGAAATCCACGCCGCGAATCACTTAGCTGAGATCCAGAAGCTTGGAGGTTCCGCTCAGGCGAAAATCGATAACCCTGTGGTGAAGTCAACAAAAGAAAACCTGGAAGCCGCGGTGCATGCCGAGACCTACGAACGAGACCGTATGTATCCGGATTTCTACAAGCAGGCGCGCGCAGTGGGAAATAACAACGCTTTTAGGACGTTTAATTATGCGCGTGAGGCAGAAGCAGAGCACGCCAAGCTGTTCATGGAGGCATTCAATAACCTCGACAATATGCGAGGCAAGACGACCTACTATGTCTGTACTGTGTGTGGATTTACTACAACAAACCTAGACTTCGCCAAGTGCCACACCTGCTTTAGCGCAAAGGAAAAGTTCGTGGCTGTCACCTAGAGCGCCGAGTGAGGTCCGCGAGATCGCAACAATAGTGACGCAAAGACGCAGCTAGATTGAGGTGACCAGTCATGATTCACTTTCCACCAATTCCGAGTTGGGATGCTTTACACCCCCTCGTCATCCACTTCCCAATCGCTTTGCTGTTGGTTGTGCCGTTCCTGATCGTGGTTGGGGCATTGGTTCCGACAGAAAGAGGTCGAGCGATACTCTACGTCGCGTTGACACTGATGATCGCCGGCACACTGGGAACTTTCCTGGCGGTCGCGACCGGCGAGGCGGCAGGGCGAATTGCGGAACGAACCCCCCAGATCGACCTAGTTCTGGAACACCATGAACAATTGGCCGAGGCGACGCGTATTGCCTTCTCAGTCCTGACCGTAGTTTTCGCAGCGATTCTCCTGATTCCTGTGATCCTGAAAAAGACGGCGAACAGGGTTGTGTCAACGGTACTCCCGCTTGCGTTCTTGGTCCTGTATGTAGGCGGCATAATGCTTCTTACAAACACCGCCCATAATGGCGGACGGCTAGTGCATGAATTTGGGGTGAGGGCTGCAGTTAAGGCTTCCCCGGTACCAGAAGGAGAGCAAGAAGCGAACAAAACGGGCTCCGCAGCAGGTGAATCGCAAGGAAGCGGCGATCGCGACTGAAGATCGATTGGCAGCGTTGATGGAGGTCTCCGAGCGAACGGGATCGAATGCGTATCTGGACAGGCAGTAACACGAAGAATCGGGCGGCGGTCGTCTTCTTGCTGGGGCTGACGGCGGTGGCCCTGTATTTTTGTTATATCCTCATTTCTCCGTTCCTCAGACCAATCATCTTTTCCGCCTTATTAGCTGTTCTCTTCTATCCTCTGCACGCGCGTATTCTTCGCCGGATTCGGAATCGCAATCTTTCTGCACTCCTGTCCACGTGTGTCGTCGTCTTGTTCATCGTTTTGTCCACGGTGTTCCTTGGGCAGGCACTCGTAACCGGACTGCGCGACGTGTACCAATCGCTTAGCGGTTCAGGAAACGGAAGCGAACGCCTTGGCCCCTACCTCATTCATCTTCTTGATCGAACAGTTGAGCTACTGGGCCGCTATATGCCCATTTCTGCCCCTGATTTGCGATCCGCGACTGTAAACCAAACTGAGAAAGCTGTCGCGGGACTTCTTAGTATGACGGCCGGCGCTGTCGGAAGCGTTACGGCTCTACTCGGCGACGCCCTGGCCGCATTCTTTATTCTATTTTTCTTCTTTCGAGACGGTAAGGCGATGTTGCGGCGTACTGCCGTTCTGCTTCCGCTCCATTCGGATCAAACAAGAAGGCTCTTTGCCCGCGTCAAAGATACCCTTAACGCGACTGTCTATGGGACCCTCACTATCGCAGCACTGCAAGGGGCTCTCACCGGTATTGGCTTCTGGTTTTTGGGCATCACTTCACCAGTCCTGTGGGCGATCGTTACTGCACTCTGTGCGCTGTTGCCAGTGATTGGAACATCGATTGTTCTTCTGCCGGGCATCTCGATGCTAATTTTCAGCGGCCACTGGATCAAAGCCCTTATCCTCCTTGCTTGGGGATTGGCAATCGTTCATCCGATTGACAATTTGTTGCGCCCACAACTGATCGGAAGCCGCACAAAACTATCGACACTGTTCGTCTTCGTTGCACTGCTAGGGGGATTGAGAGCTTTCGGCGGGCTTGGAGTATTCATCGGTCCGATCATCCTGGCGGTTACCCTGGCACTGTTTAAGTTTCTTCGCGAGGAAAAGCGAGCATATAACTGGCGTTTTAATCCTGAAGCCTCATTAGCGCCTGTATGTCGGCGCACTTAGGTCGGTGGTTGCTCGGAAGCGTTTCAAGTAACTCGCGCGAGCCCCTGAGGCAATTCGAAGGTGATGCCAGGAATTATTTCCGGCCCGTGTGACGGCCCATACGGCAGCCCGTTGGAGAGAGTCGGTGTACTTACATTTCGTCTCCCGCAATAGAAAAATGGGTTATTCAACATCGGTCTTCGGCTCGTACTTACCAAGCTTGTACGAAAGGTCGCTGCGGGATAATCCCAGCCGCCGTGCTGCTTCGGCTTGCGCCCCATCCGTGGAATGCAGGGCACGCTCAATCAACTTTTTTTCGATCGAGCTGAGCAATGCGCGTAAATCGACACTTTCCGGCAAAGACTCTACCCACTCAGTCCCGCCCGCTTCCCCGCTCGACTTTATTGCTTGAGACATGTTTGACTTCTCGCTCACCGCGCCGGTGCCAGCAAACGCCGAGGAGCGGATTTCCTCGTCGCTTGCCAGAATACATGCGCGCTCGATCAGGTTCCTAAGCTCGCGGATGTTTCCCGGGAAGGGATAAGTCACCAATGTATCGAGCGCCTCCCTCGACAATCTGCGTTTGGGAAGCTTCAACTCCACTGCGACGCGCTGTAGAAAGAGCTCACACAATTCTGGGATATCTTCAGGCCTTTCACGCAGAGGCGGTATCGCGATAGGAAATATGGCCACCCGGTAATAGAGGTCTTCGCGAAACAAGCTCTCACGAACGCGTGCTTGGAGATCGCGATGAGTTGCGGCGAGTACGCGGACGTCTACACTTCGCGGGCGTGTGGAGCCGACCCGGGTAACCTGACCATCGGTAAGCACGCGAAGCAATTTGGCTTGCGCCGCCGTGGATAGTTCTGCGATCTCATCGAGAAACAGAGTGCCCTGATGAGCCGCCTCAAACAACCCTTCGCGGGCGCGGTCGGCGCCGGTAAACGCTCCCCGCTCATGCCCGAAGAGCTCACTCTCCAGGAGCGATTCCGAGAGTGCCGCGCAATTGACGGCGATAAATGGTTTTGCGGCCCGCGGGCTGCTCTTGTGGATCGCTCGAGCCACTAGCTCCTTGCCCGCACCGGTCTCACCCGTTATCAACACGGTTGCGTTGGTCGCAGCCACACGGGCAATTTGGTCTCGAACGTTTTGGATTCCCGCGCTTTGGCCCACAATTTCAGCCGACCCCTCCAGTCGAAGAACTGTATTCCGGAGTCGACTGTTCTCCCGTAAAAGTTGAGTGTGGTCGGTCGCGCGGTGAGCCGTCGCGCGTAATGCCTCAGGCAGAAAAGGTTTGGTGAGAAAGTCGAAAGCACCTCCCCGCATACTCTCTACCGCCAGTTCGATACTGCCCACGGCCGTGAGAAAGACCACGGAAACAGTTGGGTCATCCTGCCGTACGAAACGCAGCACATCCAGACCCGTCCCATCGGGCATCTTCTGATCGGTTATTACGGCGTCGTATTCACAACTTGCAATTTTCTTTCGGGCATCTTCAACCCCGCCCGCCTCGAGCACAGTGTGCCCGTCCTGCTGCAGGTTCGCCGCAAGAATCCTCCGCATGTGTGGTTCGTCGTCTACGACTAGTATTCTCGGCATATTTAAAGTTTTGCCATCTCCATTGAGACTTCAACCGTGGCAGGCAAATTGACGGAAAACCTGACGAGCTCAGGACCATTCGCTGTCAGGGTAATATCTCCCCCCTGGCTGCGAGCGATGGTCCGTGCAATGGCCAATCCCAGGCCGGTTCCCCGTGGCTTGGTAGTAAAGAATGGTTCAAAGATACGTCCCAGCTGATCGGGAGCGATAGCCTCTCCCTGGTTCTCTACCTCGATCGTGACCCGCCCTGTGACTTCCTGTCCGCTCAGAGTGACGGTTGCAAGTGGTGGGGATGCGTCAATCGCATTCATCACCAAATTCAAGATTAGTTGCTGAAGCCCTGCGGGATCACAATCGCACAGCAACCTTTCGGGGACATTCACGACCAAACTGACATTTTTGGAATCCGCATGAGCGCGCGACAGGTCCCCAACGTAGGCCAGTACGTCCGCAACATTGTTGACGGACTTGGTCGGAGGGCGCGGTCGAGCGTAGGCCAGGAAGTCATTTGTCAGTTGCTCCAGACGCGCGGCCTCTTTGGCTGCGATGTCGAACATCATTGCGCGTTGCTCGGGGTCAACCGCTCCACGGGTGGCGGTGGCCAGCGAGCTGGAGATCATCGCTACCGGGTTTCGGATCTCATGCGCGATTGCGCTTGAGAGCCTTCCCACCGCGGCCAGTTTTTCTTCAATCAGCAGGCGCTCTCGGGTTTCCTCAAGCTCGGACATGTTTCGCACTAGCTCGACCTGATTAGTCCGCAGATCATTCACCAGCATCCACACTAAAACGCCGACAAAACCATAGATTAATGATAGGGTGCCTGCTTCGAAATATTCGCTCGGCTGTATTTGGCCGTGGCGTCCCACATACAACACGATCCACAAAAAGTTCAGCGCTCCAGCGATGACGATGATCGCCACTGTGCTCAACAGTGAGAATGTGAAGGCCGCTTCGATGATTGGCATTGCCAAGAGGACGAAGTACTGCGCATCGGGACGATTGGTCAGTAGCGCAGCGGTGAACGCGAGCACAAAATTGAGAACAATGGAGCTTGATGTCAGGGCCCACAGACCATAATGCGACAGCGGCGATGTCCGTGCCTGGACCCAGATCAGCTCAACTGCACGCAACAGAAAGGCAACAGCCAACATGATGACCAGCGTCGGCGTCGGCAGTCCGAAGTGATTGGCGAAAAATGTATGAATCAGAAGTAATGTAGCGAGTGCGGTCAGATTGAGGATAGCCAACGTTGACTGCTGCCGCTTGAACGATCCCAGCGTCTGCATCATTGGTCGTGGGCCTCGTTCTCGATCTGTATTCATTCCAACTTACCAACCGACCGGCTTCACCCAGAAGTATGCTTTGCGAATGTTGCCGTTCCTTCCCGATTCGCCCGGATGCAGCGAAGGGGCCATAACCATTGTAGCCGTCCTCACCACTTCACGACCTCACCACCACCACTGCGAGTGATGGTTGTAATCGCGACTAGGAACACCCGGATCGTGGCCTCAGAATCAGCGCAAAATCTGGCAACGCATTGTGCTGCATAAGAATTGCATCGCCGCCCTCGGCATGATTTTCTCATCACTCTCGATTGTGAGATTAGTACCGGTGTCCCCGAAGCTCGATCATAAGAAACCGATTTCAAAAGTCGACTAAGCCCCTAGTGGGCATCGCTACTCTAACGGCGTTCACCACCGCCGCCAAGTCAATGATCTCCTGCAAGACGGCTCCCTCAAGTGGAGGCAGGTACCCAAGCGCAGCTGCGATCATGCCAACGATGCTGGCCACCATTCCTCCCACCGCACTCTGCAATGCGATTGAGCGCATCCGGTGGCTGACATGAATAAGCTCGTCCACTTTGCCCAGCGACGCGGTAAGAATCACAACGTCGGCCGCTTCGGAGGTGATGTCACTGTTGGGACCGAAGGCAACCCCTACCGTTGCCGTTATTAGCGCCGGAGCGTCATTGATTCCGTCGCCGATGAACAAGGTACGCGCCCGCTTGGTCTCTGTCTCTACGATCGCCACCTTCTGCTCCGGAGTCTGGGCTGCATATACCTCGGTGATGCCGACCTCTTGCGCCAGGTAGCGCACCTCCGACTCGCGGTCTCCAGAGACCAGTAGAACTCGGTTGACCTGATGACTGGGCTTCAGATGGTGCACGAAGGGCTTCGTGTCCTGACGAGCCGCATCATGGAAGCGAAAAGCTCCCGCATAACGATCATCTACGAAAATGAGGCACTCCAATCCTGAAGCTAGCGGAGGCAGTGACGGCAGCAGCTTAGGGTCTACTTTGCCGCGTCCGGTGATACGCACTCTCCTAGCAGCAACCATGCCGAGCAGGCCTTCTCCCGGTTTCTCCCGCATCTGGCTGACTTCCAGTAACGACAGCTTCGCGTTGCGTGCTGCCTGTAGCACCGCGCCAGCCAGCGGGTGCTTGGAAAATTGCTCAAGACTGGCAGCTGTCTGCAAGACCTCATCTTGCGTGAAACCAGGGCCGCACAAGACCTCTGTCATCTGAGGCTTGCCGTAAGTCAACGTCCCCGTCTTGTCGAAGATCAATGTGCGACAAGTTGTAATCTGCTCCAAGGCAGCGGGGTTTTTGATGATGATGCTGTGCTTGGCAGAGAGGGAGATCGCGCCAATGACTGCAACCGGAATGGCCAGAATGAGAGGACATGGGGTGGCGATGACAACCACTGCCAGAAAACGCATCGAGTCCCCTGTCACCAGCCACGTCAGTCCAGCCAGCCCCACGGCCAGCGGTGTGTACCATGCCCCCAAGCGGTCTCCAATGCGACGGAGCTGCGGGCGTTTCTCCTGTGTCTGCTCCATCACCTCCATGATCTTGGCGTAACGCGAGTCCACCGCCAGCTTCTCGGCTTCGATGGTCAGCGCCATGTCGCCGTTGATCGCTCCGGACAGAACCTTCGAACCCGGAGTCTTCGAGATCGCAAACGGCTCGCCCGTCAGATAGGACTCATCCATCACCCCATGCCCCTCCACGACTACTCCGTCAACCGGACAGATCTCGTGGGGCAGCACGATGAGGTTATCGCCGACGTGAACCTGATTCAGGTCTACGTCCTCGACCGAGGTTCCACGTTTGCAATGCGCAACTTGTGGCATGCGCTTGGCCAACGCGTCTAGAACGGAAGACGCCCTGCGCGTTGCGAACTGTTCCAAGGCCGCTCCGCCCGAAAGCATCAGAACGATAATCGCTCCCACGAGGTACTGACCCATCAGAATGGAGGTCAAAATGGAAATTCCGGCCAGTAAGTCCGAACCGAACTCCCGCGCCCAGAGCTTCTTGCCTAACGTCACCAGAATTGGAATCCCGCCCACCGCCAGAGCGGCGAATAGAGGGACCAAATAGCCCAATCGCGGCAGATGGGTCAGATATTTAAGAACCAGGTGTGAAGCGATCGCAATCGCGGTCACTATCGCGATGTATGTCTCGCGGGAAGTCGAGATCCGTATTTTGACAGGGATCGCTTCTTGTAGGGACATGAAACGCGCATCACTTTGCGACCGTTGGTTGCTGGGATCCTTCCGCCAACCCGTCGATTCGGGCCGGTTCAGAGCTCCCTGTCACAGTAGCGCTCCAGTGACCTTGTAGGCGGTGACGGAGGTCGCTTGTACGAGCATGCACAACTAAATGGGCAGTGATTCTCGTGACACCCAGAACACCGCCGCGAGTCAGAATTCCGGGCCGGTAGTCAGTGTCTCGCTCCGAGTGCACTCGCCCTTGATCGACGGCTTCGGGATGCAAACACACTCTCTTCCCGGCTTCACAAGTATCGTGAACCGATCACAGCAGTTCTCGCACAACCAGAATGGTTCGAAATCTTTGACCTCGGCTTCGGTCAATGTCCCGTTCACCGCCGGCTGGCGCAAATGGAGTACGACCAGCCGCCCCTTTTTCAACGTACGAAATGGGGCGGAACACAGGGGGTTTGCACAGTTGGAAAGCATCAATTACTCCTCTCAACAATCACAGGCGAAACGTGAAACGGAAACCCGGGGAATCCCATCTCCAATGGCAGCAGCGGCAGTAAATAAGGCGATCATGCATCTGTTCGCCGACTCGCCGTCCAACTCGCCTCTGGCGATAGCGGCTCCGAGCAGATCGGCGGCTTCTTCCAACGCAATAAGACGTTCCTCGGCAAGCACCGATTTCAGGCGGTAGACCAGTTGGGACCATGCCGCCTCATCTTCTACTTTCACCGCAAGAGGACGACAAGCATTAAGCGAGTTGAGCGCCGTCATAGGCAGACCTCATTAGTAATGAGTTATGCAATGCTCGGGCGACCGGCCTCGGCCTTTCCGGGCCGACAGATTAGTCCGATGGGGCTGTTTCAGCCGATCCGCTACATACCTGCTCGTCTTGCCAACTGCTCGGTTAATAGCCACATGAATGTTCGCGGCTTTGCCCTCCATCACTGCGGTCGTGGAGTGACGCACCAGGACGGCAACGCGGCACTGTTTGTCGATCCCGCCCTTCGGACCATTTACATCTTCGACCCGCACCAACACTCTCTGTACTCGTCGACCGAAGCGCCCCAGCGCAAAGCCGAGGCGGCGCTGGATGTATGTGCTCAGAACGTCGGTGACGCGGAAACCCTTTCCACGAATCTCAACTTGCATGTGCCCCCTTGGCTAATCTTGCCTGGATTGCCCGCATGCGTGCGCCACGTGCTTCCCCGCCGAAGTCAGAACTGCTGTGGGTCTGCTGACCCTTTGCATTGAACTCGAACTTGGGCGGAACCCCTGTAACGGATGCGTCACTCTTGATTACTGCCTCAACGCTCCTAGCCTAAGGTCACTGCAAATCGCCTTCCACCTTCTCCGTCCTTATTGGGTGCAGCGAACCGCTCGCCATATTGGCGCTTTTCCCGCGCGTTACGGCGAAATACGCCCGCTCGCGACAACCGCAACTCGCAGCTCCGCGTTTCAGTTTCTTGACAGATTTAACCAAGTTGTTCAAAAACTTGAACATCACCGCAATTACTTTTCGATTGGCTGCCGCACTCGCGATTGGCCTTCTGATAGGCGCGGAACGCGAACGCCGCAAAGGGGAAGGGCCGGGCCGTTCTCCGGCGGGAATCCGAACATTCGCTATAGCAGCGCTGCTGGGTGGAATCAGCTATCAGCTGGGCGGCGAAGGCCTACTTGCCGTGACGACCCTGGCGCTGGCTGGTTTTGGTGCAGTAGCCTACTGGCGAAGCCACGACAAGGATCCGGGACTCACCTCCGAAACCGCGCTGTTACTGGCTGCCCTGCTGGGCGGACTGGCCCAGCGAGAGATTGCGATTGCATCTGGCATTGCGGTTGTAGCGACTATCCTGCTGGCGGCGCGCGCACCCCTGCACCACTTCGTTCGCGCAGTACTCAGCCAGCAGGAGTTGACCGACGCTCTCATCTTTGTAGCCATGGTCCTGGTGGTGTTGCCTCTCACTCCCAACCGCTACCTGGGGCCGTTCGGCGCGATCAACCCGCGCACCATCTGGAAGATTGTGATCCTGATGATCTCGATCAGCGCGGGTGGATACATCGCAGTCCGGCTGGTGGGCGCTCGTTTCGGACTACCGGTGGCAAGCTTCGCGTCGGGCTTTGTTTCCAGCACGGCGACCATCGGTGCGATGGGGGAGCGGGCAGCGCATGAACCTGCTCTGGCGCAGCCGGCCGTGGCCGCCGCGGTTCTCTCGAATGTCGCGACCGTCATCGAGATGGCCCTGGTGCTAGCGGCAATCAGCCCACCTGTCTTCAGATTGATCCGTGTTCCTCTCATTGCAGCAGGGATTGTCGCCACCGCCTATGGCGCGCTACTGATGCTGATGAGCGCTCGTCATCGAGTGTCGCAGCACTCGCATCCGGGGCACGCGTTCAGTCTGAAGACTGCCCTGGGTCTGGGTGGAACGATCGCGGTGGTACTCTTGCTGTCGGCAGCGCTAAATGCGTGGTTTGGGGAAAGAGGCGTGCTGGCCGCAGCCGCCGTCGCCGGGTTTGCCGATACTCACTCGGCCGCGGTTTCGGTTGCGTCGCTGGTGGCGGCAAACAAGATGGCGGCGCGGGAAGCCGTGGTACCAATTCTGGCGGGACTCACTACCAACACCGTAAGCAAGGTTGTATTTGCGGTTGTGGCTGGCGGGCGGCGCTTTGCGGCACAGGTGGTTCCGGGCTTGGTGTTGATGATCTCCACCACCTGGAAGGGCTGGCATTCCTGTTTGCTCGCTAAAAGGTCCAACAAATGGCAAATCGTGCAGGGCGAAAGTCTTGTCGTTGAGAGTAATCCCATTCCGTAGTGCGACGGAAGGCTACCCAGATCGTTGACTGGAACCTCGGTGATTGTTTCCGTGGCGGCAGTCCACAGGTTGACGTGCAATACCTTGCAGTGTAGGGAGCGCTGTCAGTCGCCCCAGGTAGCCCACTGACGTTGCAAGAACATCCGCGGTCGGATGAGGTATTTGTCCATCTCAGCGTCCTGAGTAACCCTATAGGAGATGGCGAGAAATTCATGCGGATGTCACAGACCTCTCACGAGCCTTTGCGCTACTGTGAAGAAACAAAACATTGCCGAATGCCGAGTAAGTCCAGCAGCTGCGTGGTTTCGGACTGCGAATTGTATTCGTTATTTATGGCGCGGAGAGGAGCAGCGGAAACCCTTGCTCTTCTTGTCGTAAGGCTCTCGTCAAGTGAAGGGGCGATGGCTGCATTTGCGTTGTCGCTTGGCTACAGAATTGCATACGTTAGTGCCAAGGTGACGTGAATTGGGGCGATAAAGATGGGAGTTCTGTCCGCAGAGTCTCGTCACGAAACCGTGTGCCGGTAAAGACTCCCCCGTCCCTCGCTCCTCCAAGACCAGCGCACGGCAAAAGAAGGAAGACGGAAAGCATGGGTTCTCTCAGAGTGATCGTTGTCGATGACGACCCGGATACTTGTTCGTTTCTTCGCGCTGTCTTCGAAGCCGAAGGGCACCAATGTGATGCGTTCCTGTGTTCCTCTGACGCCGAGCTGCACTTTCGCAACAACCGCGCGGACCTGGCTTTAGTGGACGTGTACCTGGGCACCCGCAATGGGGTGGACTTGGTGCAGCGCTTGAGGGAACTGCAGCCTGATCTCCACGCGGTAGTGATGACAGCGCAGGTCAGCTTGGAGACTGCGGCCCGCTCGCTAGCTGAGGGGGCAGTAGATTACATCAGCAAGCCGCTGGACATCAGCCGCATTCGCGAGCTGTGCCGGCAGACGGCGGAGCTGGCAAGGCATGACGCACGCCGCTCGCAGGTAGATCTACTTCCACAGCTCTCCAGCACCGCGATGGTGGGAAAAAGTCCTCGCATGCTGGAAGTCTTCAAGGACGTTGGGCGGGTCGCTTCCAGCAATGCAAATGTATTGATCACCGGAGCCAGCGGCACCGGAAAAGAACTCGTGGCGCGCGCGATTCATCTGCACTCGAAGCGTGCGGGGCAGCCATTCATACCGGTGAATTGCGGATCCCTCACCGAGACCATTCTGGAAAGCGAGTTGTTCGGACACGAGAAGGGAGCCTTCACCGGCGCCGACCGGCTGCACAAAGGACTGGTGGAAGCCAGCACCGGCGGAACTCTCTTCCTCGATGAGGTCGCGGAAACCGCTCTAAGTTTTCAAGTAAAGCTGCTCCGGGTCATTCAAGAACAGCAGGTGCGCCGGGTAGGCTCCAACTCCAGTACCTCAGTTGATGTTCGCATCATCGCTGCGTCAAATCGCGATGTTACAGATCTCACGCGGCGAGGACTGTTTCGCGAAGATCTTTTTTATCGGCTGAGCGTGGTGCAAATCGAGGTGCCTTCCCTGGAGGAGAGGCGTGAAGATATCCCGCTGCTGATCACGCATTTTCTGCAGCAATTCGCACTCAAGAACGATCGGACTGTCACCATTGACCAGGAAGCAATCGCGCACCTGCAAGCCCGGAGTTGGCCGGGCAATGTTCGCGAACTAGAGAACACCATCAATCGATTGGCGATATTTGCCAGAACGGGGCGAATATTCACGCTCGACGCGAAAGCCGAAGCAAAGCGCGCGGTACATAACGATCATCAATTGCGCGAACTCGCTGCCGCGCCGGATCGCCTGCTTGAGTTGGAGCGGCAACACATCATTCACATGTTGAAAGCGACGCGCGGCAATAAGTCCGAAGCTGCCCGGCGGCTCGGCATCGAGCGCAAGACGTTGTACAAAAAAGCCGTCCGCTTGGGCATCAATCTGCAGTCAGTGGAAGAGCCATGACTACTCCGCGGCCACGGCGACGACAGTGGTGGCGCACCTTGTCGCTTGCCTGCACCCTTTTTCTGGTGGTGATTGCGGTCTCTGCAATCCCGGTGGTGCGGGATTTCCATCTGCGGATTGCAGATACCTATTTCCGTACGGCGCCTCCTCCACTCCAGCCGTCGTCCGTTGTGCTGGTGCTGATTGACGATGAAAGCCTGCGTGAGTACGGTCGCTGGCCGTGGTCGCGCGTCCGAGTCGCCGAACTGGTACGCAATCTCGATCGCGTTGGGGCGCAGGTAATCGGGCTTGACATACTCTTCTCCGAGCCGCAATCGGGGGCCACCGATCGAGAGTTGGCCGATGCGCTGCGCGAAAACCGACGCACTATCATCGTGGACAAAATTGGTACGTATCCTGATGGACCACGCTGGATTGAGCCCCTGCCGGTTTTGGCTGATGCGGCGCTGGGTGTCGGACACGCCCAAGCGGTACTGGACGGCGACG
This sequence comes from uncultured Acidobacteriaceae bacterium, assembly GCA_963709045.1. Classification (GTDB taxonomy): domain Bacteria; phylum Acidobacteriota; class Terriglobia; order Terriglobales; family Acidobacteriaceae; genus Bog-257. Next base: position 271,642 of record CAVPUX010000003.1, read on the forward strand.
GCCTTTGCCGGCACTTTCCTGTGCAGGAACTGACGATTGATGGACCGCGCTTGGCGTTTGCGCTGGAGGCTGCTCGCCACTTCGATGCTGAGCGGACGACACAATTTCTTGCCGCATATGGCATTGCCAGGCAGGACGATCGCTCGACGATCACCGCCGCAGCTCCGGTGCTGGCGCCAATTGCATTTCGACGCGACGCATTCCAAACCATTTCGGCGGCAGCGGTGTTGCAGGGGCGCGATCTCGGCAACTTACGCGGCCGGCCGGTTCTCGTCGGCTTTGGTCCAACGGAAATCTCGGACCGGCTAAGCACACCGTTGACCGGACAGTGGCCTGCTTCCGGCGTTGAAATTCACGGGCAAATCCTAGACAGTGTTTTGAGCGGCCGCATCTTGCACCCAGTGCCACCACTGGCCACGAGCATCTTGCTTTTCGCGACGTGCGTTACCGCTGTGCTTTTCTTCCGCAATCGAAGAGGCTGGCACGTTGTCATCTGGGTGGGGTGCTTAGCAGCGATTGTTTATTTCGTCGGATGGTCGGCGTTTGTGCTGGGGTCGAGAACTCTCGCCGTCGGTCCAATGTTGCTCGCTGTGGTCTTCGCGCCTGTGGCCGTGTATGCCGCCGACTTCGTTCTGGTGGAGCGCAGCATCCAGAAACAGATGCAGCTTCTGCGGCAATGGCTGGTGCAACAGCGGCGATACGAATTGCGCGAGGATCCTGACGATATTGCCACGAACCTTGAGTTGCTTCAAGAACTACAACTGCAGCTTGGGTCTCTCTACGAAATGCACGAAACGTTGCTCGATGCTACCCGCGATGGGATCGCGATCTTCGATGCGGACGGCAAGTTGATTTTGCAGAACCGAGTTTTTGCCCGCATATTTCGAAGCCAGCAGCAACTCACGCGCATGCACGAGCTGGAGGCGGAGATCCAGTGGCTAGGCGAAGAGGCCGGTGTAAAGGAACGAAACGCCACCGAAAGCGAGGCTTATGTTGGAAATGATCTGTATTCGATGCGTCTCATTCCCCTTCCGCCAACCACGCTATCGCCTAAAGGCGGGACGATTTGGATCCTTACCAGTTTGAAAGCCCGCGATGAGCGCGACCGGTCACGCGCCGAGGCGTTGGGTTTCATCACCCATGAATTACGCACTCCGCTCACGTCCATTCAGGGTTTCGCTGAACTGATGATGCAATATCCGGATTCTCCGCAATGCGCGGGGGCCCCGGAAACAGTTTTTCGCGAATCGAAGCGCTTGCTGGCGTTAATCCACAGTTATCTTGATGTTCTGCGCCTCGACGCCGGCGCCAGGCCACTACAGCGGGAAGATGTCTCCGTGACTGAAGTTGTGCGTCAGGTATTCGAGATTCTGCAGCCGCTCGCCGCTTCCAGCCAGATGGAGTTGACATGGAAGGGTGAAGGCTCGGTGTATGCGTCTGGCGACAGCGCTTTGTTGAGCGGAGCCGTCCTGAATGTGGTCAGCAATGCGATAAAGTATGGCGAGAAAGGGAGCGAAATCCGCGTGGATTGCGTGCAGGATGAGGAGCAAGTGGCGATTTCTGTCCACAATTACGGCAAGCCCATCGACAGCGCCGAGCTCCCTAGTTTGTTCTCCTCCTATTACCGCGGTAGTCATGAGCGCGGCGGCGCACCGGGCTGGGGGCTTGGTCTCGCTTTTGTCAAACGGATCGCGGAGAGACACGGAGGCGGTGTGCACGTGGAGAGCTCTGCGTCCGGGACGACCTTCACGATCCACCTGCCGGCGGCAATGCCCGTGGTTGCTGCGAAGGATACTCTGTGAATGTGACGCGGCTTGGCCTTCTCTCCTTACTGCTCTTTATGCTGATCGGTTTGGCCACCGCGCAGTCAGCTCAGAATGAGCCGGTGAGCCGATTGTCTGGCTCCGCTGTCATCGCCGACTTGAAGGGCGAAGTAGTTCTGCAATCCGCTCAAGGGGCCGCACTGCCGGCGCAAAGAGGTCAGGTTTTGCCCGCGGAATCCACCATCGAAACAGCGAAGGGGAGCCTCCTATTAAGCCTTCAGGATGGATCGCAGGTACTGGTCAAGCCACATAGCCACGTGGTGGTGAAGGCACCCGAACAGTCGCAGGGAAGCTTCCTGCAACTTTTTCTCGGCAACATCATGGCGAAAGTTCAGAAGCGATTCGGGAGCGCTCCGTCATTTCGCATGGGAACACCGACCGCTGTGATCACGGTCCGCGGAACGCGCTTCTCGGTCGAGGTCACGAAGAAAAACAAGACGATCGTACAGGTATTTGAAGGGTTGGTCGAGGTCGTCGGCCTTACCATGCCCAGCAGTCCCCCAATACTGCTCAAACCAGGCTTCTATACGCAGGTTGAAAACGATCGTTCACCAGAAAATCCCCGAGAGATCCAGGGGGCTAACGGACCAGGCAGACGGGGGACTGACGGCGAGAATGAATCGCCGCTGCTGCGCAACCCGGGGACCGGAGATGCAGCAGAACGCAATGTTCCACAAGGCACGAATCCGGGTCAGGGCGAACATGCGCAACAACCCAAACCCGACGGTCCGGATTAGCTCGTTCGGAGTTTGGACAGCTGCAACGTCCGGCTTCTCTCAAAGACTGCTGGGTTCGATGTGAACCCAGGCTGGGTCTAAACGACCTACCCTCACCTCATTTTAGACCGCTGCAACCGGACTAGCCGCCCAACTCTGCTGCGCGAATTTCCGATCCCTCTGTCAATTCTCAATCTGCTCACCTCTTCTAGCAAGTGGCCGCGCACGTGCAATGACGAAGTTGCACAGCAAGATGTGGTTCCCTGGCCAGCCATAGCAAGCTCCGAGAATTTGCACGCTCAGGCGAAAAATGGAACTGCCACGACAGTGCGAATGACCAAAGGATCAGTCGCCAGGGGATTGAATTGAAAAGGCCCAAAGGAGATGTGCAGAATCCACAGACCGCGACGCCTTCGCCCCCGGAGGCGTGGTTCTGTGTACCCCGGCCCTGGTGGATCTTCTGGCTGTTCGTGCTCGCGATCATGCTGCTGGTGTTAGGAGCGCTTGTGCCACTTCATGCTCAGATCTCTCCGGGAGCACTCTCCCGATCGCATCACAGCCTGGACGGTCCTGCCGGGTGCGTGCGCTGCCATGCCGTTTCGCCCGGCTCGCCGACCTTCCTCTGTCTCGACTGTCATCAGGAAATCGCTTCCCGCCTGAGACAGAAAAAGGGAATGCATCCGGCATTCATGGCGGAGCCAAAAGCTAGCTGCGTACGCTGTCACTCGGAGCACAACGGCGACAACTTCAGCCTTCTACATTGGGACCCGTCGCCGGCAAAGTTCGATCATGCGAAGACCGGTTTAGTGCTTGACGGTAAGCATGTTGGGCTCACCTGTAACAAGTGCCACAACGCCGCCAACCTCGGCCGACTGGAACGCACGACGTTACAGGTGAAGGACCCCAATCGCACCTATCTTGGCCTCTCTGGGAATTGCGTTACTTGCCATGAAGACAAGCACAAAGGGCAACTGGGAACCAACTGTCTGCAATGCCATAACAATCAGGACTGGAAAGAGGCTCGTAGCTTCGACCACTCAAAAACCAAATTTGCGCTGACCGGGCTGCATCGCCAGGTCACCTGTCAGAAGTGTCACCTGCCCGGCGCAGATGGCGTACCGAAATACGTTGGACTGAAGTTCGATCGCTGCGCGGCGTGCCATAACGATCCCCATAACGGGGAGTTCAAGCAAGGTTGCGAATCCTGCCATAGCACTTCCACTTGGAAGAAAAGCTCGTTTGTCGCGCAGTTCGACCATTCCAAGACGAAGTATCCGCTTGCTGGAAAGCACCTCGACGTCGGTTGTAACGTTTGCCATCGCGGCGGAGACTTCAAGTCTCCGATCGCGCACAACCTCTGCTCCGATTGTCACAAGCCCGATCCACACGGTGGTCAATTCCTTGCGCGCGCCGATGGCGGCCGCTGTGAATCCTGCCACTCAGTGGACGGCTTTAAACCAGCGAAATTTTCCGTGGCTGACCACAAGACCACGGCATTTCCTCTGCGTGCAAAGCATGCCGACGTGGCCTGCGCGAAGTGTCATGTGCCGGCGGGCCGCTCAACCGTTTTCAAAATCAAGATGTCGGGTTGCATTGCCTGCCATCAGGACGTGCACCGCAACCAGTTTGCGCGCGCCCCCTACTTTAACCGCTGCGAGCAGTGCCACAACGAGACCACGTTTCACTCTGCTGGATTCGATTTCGCGCGCCATCAGCAGACCCGCTTTGTGCTTACGGGCAGTCACGTCGCCGTCGCGTGCATCGATTGTCACAAGCCTGTAGAAAGCGGGCGTAGTGCTCTCTACCATTTTGATGCTCTGAGCTGTGCGACCTGCCACGCTGACCCACACAAAGGCCAGTTCGCAGCGCGCATGGCAATCGCCGACACCAATGGCAGGCCGCTGGGTTGCGAGGCGTGCCACTCGACCAAGACCTGGAGCGATCTCTCGCGCTTTGATCACGAAAGCACAAAGTTCGTGTTGACTGGGGCGCATCGGGCGGTGGACTGTGCCGCCTGTCATCGTCCACCGAACCTGGAACGCAAGCTGCAGAATGTGAATTTTAGCTCTGCGCCGTCGCAGTGCGAGGACTGCCATGAAGAGCCGCACGGTTTGCAATTTGCACACGGAGGAACAATTACCCATTGCGCGGATTGCCACCTAACCGGCAAGTGGAAACCCTCGCTCATCGATCACGACAAGACTGCATTTCCACTGAAAGGAGGACACCAGAACGTCCGTTGCGGCGCTTGCCACAAGAGCCTTCGGCCGTTCGAAGGAAAGGACGTCCTGTTCTATAAGCCAACGCCAGCCCAGTGCGCTGCTTGCCATGGCAACGCAGTTGCGAAGATCGCGATGTAACCGAGTTAGGACTGCATTGAGAACGTGAGACAAAACTCGTGCCAACACTAGTGCCACTGTTGTTCTCGCTGCTTGGAGTGTTGCTGCCAGTCCCCATGGGCCAGCAGTCGCAGGCGATCCCGCACGCCCAAATCCAAAGTCCCCACGGGAATCTCAATATGCCGTGCGAGAACTGTCACACGTTCACCTCGTGGCGGCCGATTCGCAGCATTCCCGAGTTCAATCACGACAAAACCCGGTACCCGTTGCGTGGCATGCACACCAACGTGGCTTGCCAGCAATGCCATACCAGCCTCGTCTTCAGCAACGTAGGAATGCGTTGCAAGGATTGCCACGCCGACCTGCATCGCGGACAGTTTGGCGCCGCATGCGAGACATGTCATACGGTCCGGGGGTGGAGCGTTTCGCTGTCAAAGATTCAGCAGCACGATAATCGATTTCCCTTGATTGGTGGGCATGCTGCGTTGGAATGCGACGCCTGCCACAAGAACGCGGCGGTCGGCCAGTTTCAGGGGCTCTCCGTGAACTGCTACTCCTGCCACCAAGTCCAGTATCAGAATGCCGTGCCCGATCACAAGGCGACGGGCTTCCCGCCCACGTGCCAGAACTGCCATTCGTCGGTGGATACATGGCTGGGAGCGAAGTTCGACCACGCGAAGTTTACAGGTTTCGCATTGACCGGAGTGCACGCCACACTCGATTGCGCAGCGTGTCACGTTGGCGGCCGCTACAAAGGGACGCCTGCGAATTGTTACGGCTGTCATGCTAAGGACTACAACGCGACCAACAACCCGAACCACGTGCAGGCCGGTTTTCCGCGCGACTGCGCAACCTGTCACTCGACGTCGACCTGGAGCGGAGCCAAGTTCGATCACTCCAGAACCAAGTTCCCGCTTACCGGGCTCCATGCAAACGTGCCCTGCACGTCGTGCCACATCAACGGGAAATTTGCGGGCACGCCGACAGACTGCGCCTCGTGCCACATCGCCGACTACAACAAGACGACTAATCCCAATCACAAGGCTTCCGGGATTCCCACGACCTGTGCTGTTTGCCACAGCACCAACGGATGGATTCCGGCGGTGTTCGATCACTCGAAAACCAAGTTCCCACTCACCGGTGTGCATGTCACGGTAGCTTGCACGTCGTGCCACATCAACGGCAGGTATGCGGGCACGCCGACGGACTGCGCGTCATGCCACATCAACGACTACAACAAAACCACCAACCCCAATCACAAAGCGGCCGGATTTCCAACCGATTGCTCAATTTGCCATTCGACCAGCGGCTGGAGTCCGGCCTCATTTGATCACTCCAAAACGAAGTTCCCGCTCACTGGCAAGCACGCCACGCTCCCATGTGTCGCCTGCCACGTGAATGGGAACTTTAATCTGCAGACGACGTGTGTTTCTTGCCATCTCAACGACTACAACGGCACCACCGATCCGAATCACAAAGCGGCTGGATTTCCCACCGATTGCCAAGTCTGCCATTCGACGAGTTCCTGGCAGGGAGCGCAGTTCGACCATAGTAAGACGGGCTTCCCGCTAACCGGCGCGCACATCAACGTGCCCTGCGCAAAATGTCACATCAATGGCGTGTACCAGGGCACGCCCACTGACTGCTACTCCTGTCATAAGGCGGATTACCTGGGCACAAACAACCCTAACCATGTGGCAGCACACTTCCCCACAACTTGTGCCACTTGCCACACCACGGCTACTTGGCTGGGAGCAGTCTTCAATCACACTTGGTTCCCCATTTACTCGGGGACACACGCTGGCCGCTGGATGACTTGCAGTGATTGCCACATCAACCCGTCTGACTATTCGGCCTTCTCGTGCATCACCTGCCACGAGCACAGCAAACCAAACACGGACCCCCACCACAGCGATGTGCGTGGCTATGTCTACAACCCCACCAGTTGTTATTCGTGCCACTCCACCGGCCAGGGAGGTGGATAACCATGGTCTACCGCATGACTTCCGTGCTGCTTCTGCTGACGTGGTCCATGCAGATTGGAGTTGCGCAGAGTCCTCAGCCGGCGGCCACCGCGCAGGATGTTGCGCCACCGACGGCGCCCGTTGACGTGCCTACGACTTTCCGCGTCCGTTACGTTAACGGCGGCAATGTGTACGTCGAAGGAGGGCGCAGCACCGGTCTAGCGGAAGGCACTCGCCTATTGGTTCGCGTGGGCGCTGCGCCCACCACTGCACTGTCAGCCGATGACGAATCGCACAAGTCTGCCGACACCGAGAAAACTACGGAAGACGCTCCCGGCCTAACTACGATCGCGGAGCTGAAGGTTGTTGCCGTCGCTGACACGTCTGCCGTCTGCGAGGTGATCTCGTCCACGCGAGCGCTGGTAGCAGGCGACATGGCGTCGCTGCCACAGGAGGAGATCGAAAAGTTGGTTGAGAAGCGTGCCCTGAGCAACACCCGCAACTATCCCGCGGTAGTGAGTTTTACCGAGGGCGATCCCATGGATGAGGACGTACGCGATGCCATTCCTCGTCCCCCTTTGCCCGAGGTGAATCGCGCCCAGGGACGAATCGGCTTCGACTTCAGCACAATACACAGTGGCGGGCCATTCAGTTCGTCCTCGACCACCACCGGCGTGGTCCTGCGCGCCGACATTACACGCATCAACGGCACACATTGGAACTTGAATGGGTACTGGCGCGGCGGGTTGACTTCGACCAGCAGCCGAAACCAACCGACGCTGCAAGACCTGTTGAACCGCACCTACACCATAGGCTTGACCTATCAGAATCCCGACTCGCGTTGGATCGCTGGAATGGGGCGCTTGTACCTGCCATGGGCAACCAGCCTGAACTCCTTTGACGGCGGCTACTTTGGCAGGAGGATGTCAGACCGCGTTACCGCCGGAATATTCGGCGGCTTGGCATCCGATCCGACTGCCTTGAGGTACGACCCCAATCGCCGTATCGCCGGCGGCTTCACCAACATCAGCGGTGGCAGTTATGACGACGTGCACTACAGCAGTACGTTTGGCGCTGGAGTGGGAATGCTGAAGTGGAGCGTGGACCGGCCGTTTGTGTTTACCGAAAATACGATCGATTTCAAGCGTCTCTTTTCGGTTTACGAGGCGCTCCTACTTGACCGGCCGCGAACTGGACCCGGTGTAACGCCTGTCGGTCCTGGTGTTGCCAGCAGCTTTTTCACCTTCCGTGTTCAGCCTCACCCACGTGTCAGCATCGACTTCAACCATAGCTATTTTCGCGATATTCCGACCTACGATCCCCAACTGGTGGGAACTGGCTTGCTCGACAAGTATCTCTTTCAGGGCTTCAGTGCAGGCGTGCGTGTGGAGGTGCCCGCCCACATCACGCTGTACACGCAGATAGGCCGGAGCGACGTGACCGGAGATCCGAAGGCCTCATGGAACACCATGTATGGCATCACCTTTAACCGGATCTGGAAGACTGGGATCCGCCTGGACGCCCGCTACTCGAACTTCAACAGCCCGTTTGCCCAGGGCGACTATCGTTCCTTCTCGGCGTCTCGAAGTTTCAAGGATTCTTTTCAGGTTCAAATTCAAGCCGGACTCCAGAAGTTCATCTCGCCGGTGTCGAAAGACAATGGTTCACGCTTCCTCAACGCGTCTGGCGAATTTATCCTGGGCCGCCACTACTTCATCGATACGGGTTTCACGATCACGCGGGGCGCTCTACAGAACTACAACCAGGTTTACACCACTTTCGGTTATCGCTTTGATAATCGCTGGAAGCGGGAGGCGCCAAATGCAACACAAAAGTAAAGGCTGGGTCGACTGGTGTCTGTTGGTCACGATCCTTTCACTGCGATGCGCACCGGCGGCTTGGGCTGTTGACGCGGATACCATCGTGGATCGGGCCAGCCGTCAGGTCACTGCGTTTCTGGATCAAATGTCGGACGTGAAGTGTTCCGAGCACGTGACCCAACTCAAGCTGGACAAGAATGGCCACACCGCCTATCAGGAGAGCAGCAGCTTCGACTACCTCGTGTTGCTGCAAGGGTCTAACGATGATCTGCTGTTGAACGAGTCACGTCTGGGCGACGCACATAACGAGCAGCGCAACAAGAAGAACGTTCCTCTACTCATTACCAACGGTTTCTCGATGCTGATGCTCATTTTTCATCCTTACTACCGCAACAGCTTCGAGTTCGCGGCGATGCCCGACGAGATCATCGCCGGGCATCGCACCGCGCAAGTCCGGTTCACCCACATTCCCGGAACACGAACACCGGCGGCGTTGGCAGTTCGAGGGCGTGAGTTTCCTCTTGAGCTCACCGGCACCGCCTGGATCGAGCCTGAAACCGGACAGGTGGTCAAGCTTAAGATAGGGCTCGCGAAGGACATGAGCGATGTCGGATTAAAATCCCTCACCGCGGAAATCGACTACGACCCAATTCAACTTCCCGGCTGGACCCAGGCCTATCGCTTTCCGTCCGTGGCCACCGTCGAGGTGGAAACCTTGCGCCAACGCTGGCGAAATGTTCATCGCTTCACCAACTACAAACGCTTTCTGGTGGATACCTCAGTTTCGGTTGCTGACCCGGAGCAGAAGAAATGAGCGCTCCGGCCAGCATCATGAACTACGCGGCGCTGCCGCGCGCAGGCGAACGCGCCCACCGGATGCGGCTCCGCCTCGCTGCCGTGACAGCCGTCATCAGCATCGTTGCGCTCGCTGCCTATGGGTGGAACTACTATTTGCTGGCGGCGACGGCACGGCCATTCTCCCCCAAGCACGAGTTGCTGAAGCCCAGCGGCTCTATCGGCATCAAGCTGGGCATTGCGGGGGTCATGTTGTTTGCGATGATCTTCCTTTATCCGCTGCGTAAGCGCATCAAGTGGTTGGGCAGGATTGGGTCGGCGAAGCACTGGCTTGACTTCCACGTGATCGCAGGATTCACCGCTCCCATACTGACTCGCATTTCACGCGTCCTTTAAGTTTCGTGGCATCGCGGGCATCGCGTTCTGGATCATGCTGTCGGTCGCCATCAGTGGTGTCATTGGCCGATACATCTATGCGCAGATACCGCGGTCCCTATCTTCCGCCGAGCTGTCGCTTAAGGAATTGGCAGAAATCGAAGACGAGCTCTCGAAGGACCTATCAGCCCAGGGCTCGCTGTCGGCACAGGATTTCGCCCCGCTCCTGCAGGTTCCAACTCCCGCGCAAGTCCGGGAGATGCCAGCTTACCGCGCCATTCTGCTGATGATCGTGCTCGATGTGTGCCGTCCGTTTCACATCGCCCGGCTTCGTGTCCACGTTCTGGGATGGAGTCGGGTACTGCCGTACTTCGGAGGATTACTTCGCACGTCACATGAGGATCTGGAGCGGGCCATCGGCATAGCAAGAACCAAAGCAGCGCTCTCGAAGAGGATTGCCTTTCTCTCCCGCTCGCACCAGGTATTTCACTTATGGCACGTCATTCATCGTCCCTTCAGCTATTCGTTTGCAGTGCTGGCGCTCATTCACATAGTGGTCGTTATTGCTCTGGGATTTGTGTAATCAATGATGGAGACGTTACTGACATTCCTACTCGCCGGGGCCGTTACCCTGTTCTTCGTGCGCGGCTATCTGAAAAAGTTGACCACCTCGAAAACGGCGCGTACGTCTGACTTGGTTGCTCCCAAAAAATTGCGGAGCTGTCCGCGATGCAGCCAACCAATGGAACAAGGCTCCGCATTTTGCCGCTATTGTGGCGCGGCCATGGCAATGTGGACGGTGCATGACGCCGTGCCGCAGTCACCAGGCACAGGGGAGAAGCCAAGCGGGACTGCTAAGCCCGTGATCAATGCGTCAATGTGCATTGGCTGCGGCAGCTGCGTACACGTGTGCCCCGAGACAGGCACGCTGGAACTGGAAGCCGGAAAGGCGATTCTGGCTCACCCCGAGCGCTGCACCGGACATGCGAAATGCGCCGAGGTCTGTCCCACGCAGGCAATCACTCTTACCGTTGGTGGCGTGCTCCAGACCTTGCGCGTGCCTACCGTGCGCGAGAACTTCGAAACCAACGTTCCCGGCATCTTCATCGTCGGCGAGTTGTCTGGCATGGGACTGATCAAGACCGCTGTAAACGAGGGAAAGTTGGTCGTTGATCATCTGCGCGATCGCCTGAACTCAGTTGGCGGCGGGGAAAGCGGCGACGTGTATGACGTCGCCATCGTCGGGGCTGGACCCGCGGGCCTGAGCGCCTCATTGACCGCACAACAATATGGTTTGCGGTACATCACCTTGGAACAAGGCGAAATTGCATCCACCATCCGGCAATACCCCCGGCAGAAGTTCCTGATGGCCGAGCCTATCCAGATTCCCCTTTATGGGACTTTGTACGTGGGCGACGGCACCAAGGAAGCTTTGTTGGCGATTTGGGAAACCATCATTGCTAATACCGGGGTGCAGATTCGAACCAACGAAAAAGTGGAAGTGGTGCAGAAGAACTCGTCCAGCTTTCATGTCAAGACCACTCGCGACGAGTATCTCGCACGCTATGTCATCCTCGCTCTAGGTAAGCGAGGCAGTCCACGCAAACTGGGTGTCGAAGGCGAGGACCTTCCCAAAGTCTCATACAAGTTGATCGAAGCCGACAGTTTCCGCGACAACGACATACTTGTCGTCGGCGGTGGCGATTCGGCGGTTGAAGCCGCGATCGCCCTGAGCCGGTCGGAAAAGAACCGCGTGGTGCTTTCGTACCGGGGCGATTCGTTTCGTCGCACCCGCGAACGCAATCGCGAGCATCTGCTGCAAGCGCAACGCGAGGGACGCTTGCATGTGATGCTGAATTCAAATGTCGAGCGCATTACCGGGGAGGCGGTAATTGTCTCCGGTCCCTCGGGACAAGAAACTCTCCCCAACAAATACGTCTTTGTCCTGATCGGCGGCGAAGCGCCGGAGGAGTTTCTTCAGAAAACCGGCATCGATATTGTCGAAAAAGCAATCGGCGGATTCTGAACTGCAAGCCCCAGCAGCGTTCTACTGCGCGAATTAGTTTCTCCCAATCCTGCGGGGCGTATTGTTCTTACTCATCGGGCTGGTGGTTCCCTCGATCGAGTACGTCTGGCCGCTCACAGCCTCCTCAAGAAGTTGCACAATCGCTTCCGAAGATAGCGGTGCAGAGACCTTTGGGTTCAAAACCCAACGACGAAGGGAGCTCAAGCTCCCTTGAATGTTTGTGAAGTCGCGACCAGTCTTGAACTCTGCATTCCGCGAGGCGTACACGCCCGCGACAATGTGACAGAAATGGCACCGTTCAGAGGCGTTTCCGAATTAACCGGGCCGATGCATGCCAGTAGCGGCATTCACTTCGTAATCGCGGTGGGCGCGCAGCAGGAGGTTCATGCGCGACTGCATGTGTTCCGATTAAGCGACAGACACTTACATCAGGTCTCTCGGCGAAATGTCGTTCACCAGATCACGCATGAACAGAGCGGCTTTCACCCCGTCCAGAACGCGATGATCACTGGAAAGGGTCATCGTCATCACAGGACGTACGGTCGGCTGTCCCTTGATGGGTACGACACGATCGGCGATCCGGCCGACGGCTAGTATGGCCACTTGCGGCGGCGTGATGATGGCCGTGAATTCATCGACGTCGAACATACCGAGATTACTGATAGTGAAAGTACCGCCCGTGATGTCGGCAGGGCGGAGTTTGGAGGCTCGTGCTCGTTCGCTGAGGTCGCGACGGAGCGCGGCAATTTGGCCCAGGCTGAGCCGGTCGGCCTGATGGATAACGGTCGCAACCGCCCCGCCTTCGACGGCCATGGCAACCGAGACGTTGATCTCGGGATTGTATTGCACCCTGCCGTCGATCCAGCTTGCGTTCATCTGCGGATGGCGCACGAGCGTGCGGGCGACGATGACAACCAGCAGGTCGGTGACGGTTAGCTTTGTGTTGTGTGATCGCTCGATGACGCCCGCTAACCGTTCACGGGCAGAGTTAAGGGCGCCGGCATCCACCTCGCGGACTATGAAAAAGTGGGGAACCGTGGTCCACGCTTCTGTGACACGTTTGGCCATCAGCCTGGCAACCGCGCTAACGGCGCTGTCAGTGGCGATCGAAGCAGGTGCGGACGAACCAGCAGCAACGGCCACTACATCGGCAGCGAGAATTTGACCTTCCGGTCCACTGCCTTGAACTTTGCTGAGATCGACGCCCTGCTCTTTCGCCAAGCGTCGCGCCTTGGGGGAAATTCTTAGCTTTTCCGCAGCAGGGGGGCCTGCTGCGGCGGACACAGACGTCCTGTGGACGGCATCAAAGATTACCCGACGTCCGCCTATCGGCGGGCCCGCATTTGTCGGAAGGGCTTCACCCGGCTGCACGAGCCATGCAATCGTTGTTCCCACTGGGATGTCACTTCCCGGCTGCGCGCTAATGCCGGCGAGAACGCCGTCTCCCGGTGCTTCGATTTCCATGACCGCTTTGTCGGTCTCGACTTCCAGAAGCAGCTCGCCCTTGGCGACACGGTCTCCTTCCTTCTTCAACCAGGAGACAAGTTTTCCCGTCTCCTGTGCCATCTCGAGGGCCGGCATGACCACGCTAATCGGCATCGTCAGTCGTCAGCTCCTACACGTTCGGCGTGGGCACTTGATTCGATCAGCTCGCGCACGCTCCGGCTTGGGGTCGCTTCGCTCTCGCGCGTAGTCTGTAACGGGCCGTCGACGGTGAAGTAATGCGCGCCCGCGACCATCAACTTCTCGGCTGGGAACCGCGTGATCACGTCATGCCCAGTTGGTGTAACCACAATTTCCTCCTCAATACGCGCTGCGCTCCAACCGTCCGTTGAAGGCCAGAACGTCTCCAACGCGAAGACCATTCCCGGCTTGATCTCGCATGGATGCTTTTCGGAAACCAGTTTGCTGATCACCGGTTTTTCCCAAATCGCAAGCCCTATTCCATGACCGTATTGCAATGCGAATGCCGCTTCTTCGTTCGGGAAACCGAATTCCTGCGCCTTTGGCCAGACCGCTGCAATTTCCGCGGTGGTTCGTCCTGGGCGCACGAGCTCGATCGCAGCATCGAGATAATCGCGGCAGCGCTTATAGGCATCCACCATCGCGTGCGACGCGTAACCGATGGTGAAGCATCGGTAATAACACGTGCGATAACCCATATACGAATGCAGGATGTCGTAATACACCGGGTCCCCGGGCCGCAGCACACGATCGGAAAACACGTGCGGGTGAGGATTGCAGCGCTCGCCGGAGATGGCGTTCACGGCCTCGACGTATTCCGAACCGAGATCGTAGAGCACTTTGCTGACCAGCCCGACGGCCTGGTTTTCGCTCATTCCCGGCTTCATCGCGCGGTAGAGTTCGTCGTAAGCGGCATCGACCATCATGGCTGACGTGTTCAGCAGCGTAATCTCGTCCTGCGTCTTGATCAACCTCGCTTCCGACATCAGCGCCTGACCATCGACCACCTGAATGCCTTCCTTCTGCAGCGCAAACAGAACCGGCAGCTCGATGATGTCGATGCCAACTGGTTCCTTGTGCAGCCCACGCATCTCCAGTTCGATACGGATCTTGCTGGCAACATCTTCGGCGCGTCCCATTTCCGGCGTCATTGCGCCGCGCAGCATGGAGATTCCCGGACGCGAGCGTTCGCCCAGCCACGGACAGTGCAACTGGTGATGTCTGGCGGCGGACCCGAAATCCCAGAGAATCGGCTCATCGTTTTGTGGAAGCAATGTGAAGCGGTTCGCCTTGTCTTGCGCCCAAGTGCCGATGTGCGTCGCCGTCAGGTAGCGCACGTTATTCATGTCAAAGCAGAGCAGCGCACCCATTTCGGACTGCTTGAGCAATGCCTTCGCCTTATCCAACCGTTCGCGGCGCAAGCGATCGAAGTCAACGCGGTTTTCCCAATCCACCGCCATCGTTCCGTATGTGGGCAGAGCCATAGTTGCCTCCTGCTGGCTTGGTTAGGTTCGGCCGCAGAGTTCCATTGCCGCTTCAAAGACCGTCTGTTCTGTCGGCACGGTTACGTCTTCCAGCGGCGGTGAGAACGGAATCGGCACATGCATAGCACCCATCCGTTTCACCGGTGCATCGAGACTATAGAACGCGCCGCTGGCGATCACCGAAGCGATTTCCGCCGTCACGCCATAGCGTTCGTAGCCTTCGTCGAGCACGATCACGCGCGAGGTTTTCGTCGCCGATTCGATCAGCGTGTTCTCGTCGAGCGGCCAGACGGTTCGCGGATCGACCACTTCAGCACTGACGCCCGCGTCGGCCAGCAACGCCGCCGCACCTAGAGCTACTTGCACCATACTGCTGGTGGCAACCAGCGTGATGTCCTGACCAACGCGCTTCACGTCGGCGACGCCGAACGGAACCACGTAATCTTCGTCCGGCACCGGACCTTTGAGCTTGTACATCATCTTGTCTTCGAAGATGACAACGGGATTGTTGTCGCGAATGGCGGATTTCAACAGACCTTTCGCGTCGTACGGCGTCGAAGGCAGCGCCACCTTTAATCCGGGTATGTGGCTGAACCAGACGTGCAACGACTGCGAATGCTGCGCCGCGGAACGGCGGGTGGCACCGAGTGTGGTCCGCATCACCATCGGGACCATCCACTTGCCACCGGACATGTAATGAACTTTCGCCGCCTGGTTCACCATCTGGTCCATGGTGAGGCCGATGAAGTCGCCGAACATGATGTCGACCACCGGCCGCAAGCCAGTCATGGCAGCCCCCACGGCGATCCCGGTGAATCCTGCCTCCGAAATAGGAGTATCGATGACGCGCTTGCTGCCGAATTCTTCTACCAGGCCCGAAAGAACTTTAAACGGCGTGCCAGCTTCGGCAACGTCTTCGCCCATGATGCAAACGTGCGGGTCACGGCGCATCTCTTCGGCGAACGCTTCCCGAACTGCTTGCGCGTAAGTGAGTTCGCGCGCCGCAACTTCAGGCATAGACGTCCTCGGAGACTTCGGCTGGATCAGGATAAGGAGCGGCCGTGGCGAAGGCGACGGCGTGTTCCATCTTCGTGCGCACCTCCGAGTCCACTTGTTCCAGTTGACCTGGTTCCACGAAACGGTTTTGCAGCAGGAAATCAGCGAGCAATCGAATCGGATCACGATCGCGCTTCCACGTCTGCTCTTCTTGCTTGGAGCGGTAGTACTCGCGATTGATATCGCCCACATGATGACCGTGATAACGGTACGTATTGCACAAAAGGAAAGCCGGCCCGTCGCCGCGCCGCGCGCGTTCAACCAGCTGCTTGGTAGCTTGGTAGACCGCTCGCACGTCTTGACCATCGACGCTCACCGCTTGCAAGCCAAACGCGGTAGCCCGGCTGAGAATGTCGCCGGCGGTGGTCTCGCTGAAGTGCGTGTATTCGGTGTAAAGATTGTTCTCGCAAACGTAGATGACGGGCAGCTTCATGAGCTGAGCGAGATTCATCACTTCATAGAGCAGACCCTGGCCGAGAGCGCCCTCGCCGAAGAAACAAACCGCTACACGGCCCGTGCCGAGGTAATTAGAAGTGAACGCCGCGCCGGTGGCGATGCCCGCGCTGCCGCAAACGATGGCGTTAGCACCGAGATTGCCGGTGTCGGGATCGGCGATATGCATGGAGCCGCCTTTGCCGCGGCAATATCCGGCTTCTTTGCCCAAAAGTTCGGCGAACATGCGGTCTGGCGACGCGCCCTTGGCGAGACAATGGCCGTGTCCGCGATGCGTGCTGGTAATGTAGTCTTCGCGCTCGAGCGCCTGGCAAACACCGACGGCGACCGCCTCCTCGCCAATATAGAGGTGGGCAAGTCCGGGCATTAACGCGCGGGTATAGAGATCGTTCACTTGCTCTTCGAAGAGACGTATAGCCGTCATCTCCCGGTACATGCAATGCAATTTGTCGGCGCTGATTCCGGCGGAATCGAGGTTCTGAGCTACTGTAGTCATTTGCTGACTCCAGACATCCGAGCTAGCACATCGAAGACAACCGCAAAGTCGAGTTTTTCCCAACCCATACCGCGGGCGGCAGTAAGAAATTCATTCGCCACTGCGGTAGTTGGAACGGGAACATTAAGCAGGCGGCCCAACTCCATGGCCAGAAGCATATCTTTCTGCATCATGTTGACGTCGAACCACGCTTCTTCGGGCTGCTGGAGAACAAAGGGTCCGCGGTACTGAATCATGGGAGAGGCGACGGCACTGTGGGTCAGGACATCAACTGCGACCGCGCGGCTGATGCCGCTTTTCTCGGCCAGTAAAACACCCTCGGAGAATGCCATCATCTGTACCGCAAGGCTGAGGTTCACGGCGATCTTCATAGCCAAGGCCACGCCATTCCCGCCGACGTGGGTGACCTTAGGGCCGATATCGTACAGTAAGGGCTTCACATGCTCGAAGGTTTCAGCATTTCCGCCAACCATCACGGAAAGCTTGCCTTGTTGAAGAGTGATGACGCTGCCGGAGACGGGAGCGTCCACCATGTCAGCGCCTTTGGCGCGAACCTTTGCCGCCAGCTCTCGACTGGCGGCGGGGCTGATGGTACTCATGTCAATAAGCACCTTGCCCGGACCAAGCCCGGCGAGCGCGCCCTCGGGACCTTCGGTGATGGACTGGATGGCAGCGGAATTGGTCACCATAGCGATGGTGATGTCGGAGCTTTTGGCGACCAGGCAAGGCGCGTCGGCCCAGCGCATGCCCTTGTCGATCAGCCATTGCGCCTTGGCGCGAGTGCGGTTGTAGCCAGTGACGACGTGGCCTTTATCGAGCAGACGGCTCACCATCTGACTGCCCATAACACCGAGTCCGATAAAACCGAGGTTGGCCATCCTGGTCTTCCTTAGAGCGGGAGTCTGGTACGGACACTTTCTTCGGCGCGCTGGGCGACTGCGGCGTCCTCGTGCACCTGCTGCAAGTGCGCCCGCATCAGTTCGCGGGCGGCTTCCGGGCTGCGCCGCTCGATTGCTTCCAGAATTCTTTTGTGGTGAAACTGCCCGTGTTGGGGACCACCGTCAACGCTAAAAACCCGGAGACGCTGTTCGCGCAGCAAGCCGACAATGGAGTCCATCAAAGACAGCACCAGGGGATTGCCCGCGGCCTCGGCCATCGCCAGATGGAAGTCGAGATCGGCCTCAATGTAGGCGTCTGGGTCGCGCAGGTTGTGGTCCATGGTGGCGACTGCTTCGCGCATGGTAGTCAGCAACTGGTCGTCCATGCGAGTGGCCGCCAAGGCCGCGATCTCGGGTTCGAGAATCTGTCGCAGTTCCACCAGGTGAGTGAGTCCCTCGGGCTGGCCCATGCGTGCCACCAGGTCCAGAGACTGGCGAATCGCCTGCAAAGTTCCATTCGTGACAAAGGTTCCCTTACCGGAATAGGCTTCGAGGAGACCCTTCTCGCACAGACACTTGACGGCTTCCCGAACCGCAGTTCGGCTCACCCCAAAGCGATGAGCGAGTTCCCGTTCGGCAGGGAGTTGGTCACCAGGCTTGAGCGCGCCGTTCAGGATCGACTCCTCAATCTGCTGCACAATCTGTTCGTACAAACGAGAGGTGCGAACGGTCTTGTAGAGGGAGTGTCCGACGGCGGCAGGTGCTTGCTCCTGAGTCATGGCTCTTCCGATGTTCCGGGTGCTCAACCCGGGCGTTATCTCAGTAACCGCTAGTCGTGCGGCATGTGGTCATACCACTTTACCGCTAGTCCGTTTTCCCGCGCAAGCTGGCCAATTTACTGGATCCAAACAGTCTTTGCATTCACAAATTCATGGATTCCATGGCTACCCAGTTCTCGTCCGTGCCCTGAGTGCTTGACCCCACCAAAAGGGATGCGAGTGTCGGAGGCCACCATTTTGTTGATGAAGACCATACCCGCATCGAGTTCATTGATGAAGCGCTCGCGCTCGGACTCGTCGTTCGTCCAGGCGCTGGCGCCAAGTCCGAAGCGGCTGTCGTTGGCGATGCGGATAGCATCGTCGATGTCCTTGGCGCGAAACAAGGACGCGACCGGACCGAAGAACTCTTCCCGGTACGCGGGAGAATTTTCTGGGATATCGGTCAGCACGGTGGGAGCGTAGAAGCTGCCCTTACGATCAAGGGGATATCCACCCGTTAACAGGCGTGCCCCCGCAACGATGGTCTTCTTCACGTCGGCATCGAGGGATTTCACAGCTTCCTGACTAGCGAGCGGGCCGAGGTCAGTTTTCTCGTCGAAGGGATCACCGATAACCAGTGACTTCATGCGCTCGACAAAACGACGCTGGAATTCATCAGCAATTGATTCGGCGACAATGAAACGCTTGGCAGCAATGCAGGACTGTCCATTGTTCACGATACGAGCTTCAACGCCGGTAGCGACTGCGGCGTCGAGATCGGCGCTTGGCATCACGATGAAAGGATCGCTGCCACCGAGTTCCAACACGACTTTCTTGATACGCTTGGCGGCAGCCATTCCGACCTGTATTCCGGCGTTTTCGCTGCCTGTCAACGTAGCTGCCACGACACGTGGATCATTGAGGATGGCATCCACTTTATTGGCTCCGATGAGAAGCGTTTGGAAAGCGCCTTCAGGGAATCCGGCGCGCCGGAAGATCGCTTCGATAGCGAGAGCGCTTTGCGGAACATTCGATGCGTGCTTCAGGAGGCCAACGTTTCCGGCCATCAGCGCGGGAGCGGCGAAGCGCATTACCTGCCAAAACGGAAAATTCCATGGCATTACCGCCAGAATGGCACCGATCGGCAGGTAGCGAACAAAACTGCGACGAGCGCCGGTCTGGATGACTTCATCGGCGAGCAGGCGATCGGTGTTCTCGGCGTAATAGCGGCAGGCGGTGGCACACTTGGCAGCTTCGGCTACGGCAGACTTGTAGGTCTTTCCCATCTCTATGGTCATGAGACGCGCAAAATCTTCTTTTTCTTTTTCCAGAATTTCGGCCGCGCGATTCATCATTGCCGCGCGTTGCGCGAACGGCATATTCCGGTAAGTAGCGAACGTTGCAGCAGCACGACCTAACTTGCGTTCGACTTCCGCTTCGGTAAGTTCCTCGTAAGTGCGGAGGACTTCGCCAGTGGCGGGATTCACCGTGGCAATGCCCGAAGATCTCTTTTCAGAGACCAACGCGCTGATACTAGAGCTGTCCATTGGAATAACCTCAGAGATATAGTGCTGGGAAACCGTCTGGTCTGACCACAATACCACCTTGATTAAATAGATGGTCAATGCTGGAATCTGGGCTGTAATGATTTGCGGCTTGACGGGTGACTGGCGGCAGTGGTATAGCTGTCCGACCACTTCTGTCGGGGAGCTCCGCAGATGAAAAGCAGCAAGATTCTGGGCATGGCCCTATTTCTCGTTGTTGCGACCCTCAGCCTCCTCGCCCAAACCACTAACGGACGCATCTTAGGTACGGTCCACGATCAATCAGGCGCCGCGGTTGCCAATGCCACGGTGACAGTCACGGACACTCAGCGAGGCGCGACCCGGAAGGTTACAACCGACGGATCGGGGAACTTCGTCGCCTCTGCTCTGCCGCCTAGTGCCTACACGGTCCGCGCAGAAGCCCCTGGATTCAAGACCGTGGAGCACCAAAATGTTCAACTCGAAGTGGCGCAGGATGTATCGCTTAACTTCTCTCTTGCTCCGGGTACAGTGCAACAACAAGTGGTCGTGACCAGCGAAGTGCCGATGGTGGATACGTCCAGTGCGACTTTGGGAGGAACGCTCAGCAACGAGGAGATCAATGACCTTCCGCTGAACGGGCGAAATTACGAGAATCTGTTGCAACTGCGGCCCGGGGTAATGCGCTACCCCGGCGGTGGGTTCTCCACGACAAGCGCGAACGGGTTGCGTGCTGAAGACAACGTGTATCTCATCGACGGCCTTTATGACAGCGAGCCGTTTTCAGGCCAGAGCATTATCAATGGCGCCGGTATTGCGGGCGATTCGGCGACCATCCTGCCAGTCGATTCGATCCAGGAATTCAATCTTCAACAGAATCCCTCCGCCGAGTATGGCTGGAAGCCAGGAGCGATCGTCAACGTCGGGCTGAAGTCTGGAACAAATGACTTCCATGGGACCGCGTATGCGTTTGGGCGCGATGCAGCATGGGACGCGCGCAACTACTTCAACACGGTACAGTCGGGTCCGAAGACCCCGACCACCCTGGAACAGTTTGGCGGCACCCTAGGCGGCCCCATCGTGAAGGACAAGCTGTTCTTCTTCGGCGGGTATGAGGGCCAGCGCTATGATGTCGGTAACTCGTTCCTGATTCAAAGTCCCGCTACGGTTACGCTCGGCGGAGACCCGACGAACAGCATTCCCGACGCAATTACCGCGCTGCAGGGCATGGGTATTCATGTCAGCCCGGCAAGTCTGAAGATCGCCGGCTGCACAGTTGGGCCCCCGGTTACCTGCAATGGCAGCGGCTTTCCCACTAACAACGGCACCAATCCGCAAGGTCCTACAACTGTGGTTAACGGCTTCCCGAACTCCGTATCCGCGGATAACGCCATCGCCAAAATCAATTATCAATTGAATAGTCGAAACTCTATCAACGGGATGTACTTCTTCGGAAACAACAATGGCACCGTGGAAGACTTCCCAGAGCTACAGTCGAAATGGCAGACTTTGATTCACACTCGCGCGCAGGTGGCCGGGGTCAGTTGGATCTGGCTACCGTCCTCAAACTGGGCGAATGAAGCCCGCTTTGGCTACAACCGCCTCTACCAGCCGACCTATAACGGCGACCACACGGTAAATCCGGAGACCGCTTACGGTCTGAACACTGGCGTTTCCACGACGCCGCTTTCCGGCGGATTGCCACGCATCGGATTCTTCGGCGAGTTCCAGACGGTGGGTGGTTTCAAATGGCCCAAAGTACAAGGTCCAGATACACGCTTCCAGTTTATAGACCACGTCTCGTACACCCGCGGCGCGCACGCGATGAAATTCGGCATCGAGATCCATCGCGACTCGTTCAGCGGCGGCGCGCTCGGAAATGCAAAGGGCAGCATCAACTTCGGCGGCGGCGGCGCCTTTCCAACTTCGACGGCACTGCAAGATTTCTTCGCAGGAGTCCCGACGAACGAGTCGGTGCTAGCCGGCAATCCGATAAGAGACATTCATAATTGGGCCTTCGCCGGTTTCGTGCAAGACGATTGGCGGGTGGCACGGAATCTAACTTTAAATCTTGGTCTCCGTTATGAACTGAACACCGTCATCAAGGACTCAAATAATCTGCTGGGCAATTTTAATCCGAACCTAGGCTTGGTCCAAGTGGGTAAGCAGATCAGCTCTCCGTACCAAGGGAACCACGCCAATTTCGCTCCCCGTGCCGGATTTGCCTGGGACATCTACGGCGACGGCAATACTGTTCTGCGCGGGGGCGTAGGGCTGATGTACGAGGCGGTGAACTGGGAGACGTTTCTGGCGTTCAACAATAGCTTCGGACTGCCGAGCATTCCGACAGGTGCGACCCTGAGTGGAGTCCCGGGACCGGGAACAATTCAGGTCGGTAATCTTACACCCCCGGCACCGGCGCAGTGGGACACCGGTCCTGTGTTTGGCAATCTAAGCCCGAGCAGTTTGTCTTGCGCGGATCCGGCGACAGGTGGAAGTCCCTGCGCAATTATGGGGGTCGATCCAAAGATCACCACTCCCTATGTGACGTATTGGGACCTCAGTTTGCAACAAGCGCTTGGGCGGAGCGTGGCACTGGAAATTGCCTACGTCGGGAACCACGGTTCGAACCTGATAGGTATTCGCGATATCAACCAACCACCGATGGGATCGAATCTTCTGCCTTCGTGCGCGACGGATCCGAATTGCGAACAGCACGCCCGGCCATTCGCTGGCAAGTTTCCCTATCTCAGCAACATCTTCCAGATGGGCAATATCTACCAATCCAATTACAACGGCCTGCAAACAACGCTCACCACCAGGGACTACCATGGCCTCAGTATGGTGGCGGGCTATACCTGGTCGCACGCTTTGGATGACGTAGCGGCGAACTGGGACTTTGGGTACGGATATGGTTTGCCGGTGAACTCGCGCAACCCGGGCGCCGAGTATGCGAGTAGCGACTTCGATATCCGCAATCGGTTTACACTTTTGATAACGTACGCGCTGCCCAGCAAGAAGTCGTTTGCTCAACTGCTGGAAGGGTGGCAGATTAACTCCATTGTTACGGTGTCCAGTCCCCAGCCCTGGGGTCCTATCGACCTGGGTACCGACGTTTCGGGCACCGGTTCCTTACCAGTAAGTCCGCCCGCTTTCAGCCCGAACCGCTGGGACTTCTTCGGCAACCCGGGGGACTTTACCTCTACCCCAATGGGAATTCCGTTCTTCCCCGGAACCTCCAATCCAGCCTGTGCAGCGAAGGCCTTGGCTCTTGATGGCGGCACTCCGGGTAACGCTATGGCGTCGCTAAGCAGCTTCGGTTGCTATGCCGCAGGAGGCTCGATCATGATTCCTCCTCCGTTGGGACAATTTGGCACCATGCGCCGCAATGTGTTCCGCGACACCGGATTCCGCGACTGGGATTTCTCAGTAGTGAAGAACTGGAAGCTCGGGGAGCGCTTGGCTGCACAGTTCCGGGCGGAATTCTTCAACATTTTGAACCATCCCAACTTCGCGAACCCGTATGGCGGGCAAAACGGCTACGGTCTGAACGATCCTTCAGTGCAGCCTTTTGGTTGTGGTTGCGCGACGCCCGATGTTGCTGCCGCCAACCCGGTAATCGGATCGGGAGGGAGCCGCGCGGTGCAGTTGGGATTGAAGTTCACGTTCTAGAGCTTTGATCAGGTTAACGGGAGCGAGTTCGGTGCGGTGCTTTGGATGTCGCTGCCTCTCCCTGTTTTGTGAACAACAGAAGCCGCTACCCCATATCCAGGAAGAGAGGTATCTATGCTGCGCAATCCCTCCCAAATCTTCCTTGTTCTAATTATGGTTATGTTGCCGTCTACGCCCGGCTGGGCTCAGCACACGGAACGCACGCTCGATGAAATCAAGACGGAAGCGGTGCATCGCGCCGAAGTCGGCGGTTATCCGTTGATCGGACTCGACCCGGCTGACGTACAGGAAGCGTTCAAGTCGGTCCACACCCGCAACCCCGATGAGTGGGCAACGGCGTTCATGGGTGTGGCGAGCAAGTACGAGACCGAAGCGAAATCGCTGGAGAAGACCGATCCCGCAAAGGCGAATGCCGATTACATCCATGCGTGGAGGCTCTATTCATTTGGACGCTGGCCCTACCCGTCGTCGCCGAAGAAGCACGAATCCTACGAGAAGGCGATTCAGATGTTCCTTGCCCATGCCCGCTTCTTCGACACTCCACTGGAGGTCGTTCGCATTCCGTACGAAGGGAAGGAGATTATCGGCTATTTGCGTCTGCCGAAAAACCCCAAAGGTCCGGTGCCGCTGGTTATCGCGGTTAATGGCCTCGATAGTCGTAAGGAAGATCTCGCCGAGAGCTTCGGCGCGATACTACCATTCGGAATCGCCTACTTCGCCGTGGATGGACCGGGAACCGGGCAATCGCCGATCAAAGTAGACGAGCACGCAGAGCGCATTTTGTCGCGTGTGCTCGACTACGTCGCCACGCGTCAGGAGATCGATAAAGATCGGGTTGCCTTCCATGGCGTTAGCTGGGGTGCTTACTGGGCGACAAAGATGGCGATCCTTGAAAAGTCGCGTTTACGGGGAGCCAGCGCTCAATCGCCACCCGTGGATGAATTCTTCCAGCCGGACTTCCTTCGCAACTCTCTGCTGGGGAATCGCGAATATCTGTTCGACCAGGTTCCGGCGCTGATGGCAATTTACAACGGCGTTAGCAACCTCGACGAACTGGCAGCAATGTCAGCGAAGATGTCATTGGTCAAACAAGGACTGCTGGGCCAGCCGATGGCGCCGATGCTCATCCTCGCCGGTATCAATGACACGCAAGTGCCGATCTCAGACATCTGGCTGCTCCTCAGCAGGGGTGACACGCCGAAAACGGCGTGGATCAATCCACGGGGCGGACACCTCGGACGCCAGGTGAAGGTGTGGCCCGATCCGCGGATTTTCAATCAAGTCATCATTCCATGGCTGGTGCGCACATTGCAGGCCCCGACCGCGTAGGCGGGGTGAGCTCCTCCGTGTGGATTTAAATCAATCCCTCTGCACTTGCCGCCACTCCCCGACAAATGCCGTCGGTTCGCGGACAAGATGTCAAGGCGCGCTGCGATTATCCTTATGACGAGCCAGATGGAGCATGGAAAAAGCAGCAGGCCCCACCCAAGTTTTGAAGCGCACGGCAGACTCACAAGTGTTTCTGATCATTCGATACTCGATGTTTGCAGAATAGTTCTGAAAACTCGAGATTCGACAGGGCTTGCTCCGGCGCAGCGCCGGCTCTTTGGGGCAGGAGAGCACAATGGCTCAGACCCGACGAACTCAAGCTGCGGTTGCGAACCGCTTTGCAAGCGATCTGCGCTCAACCTCGCCCTCCAGCTTGGCAACATTGTCCCAAGCGTGTACGCCCGTGCTCGCCAAGGATCCGAAACTGGTGCCAGAAGTACATCGAATATTGCTGGAGACGTACTCTTTCATCCGTTTCTTTGGGACGGAAGAAGACTCTTGGATCTAGGTACTTTGGGAGGCAGTACCGGTAATGCAATCGCGATCAACGATGCCGGAGAGGTGGCGGCGGAAGCCGATCTTCCGGGTAATCAAACCCACGACGCGTTTCTCTGGAAGAATGGCGTGGTGACTGACCTGGGAAATCTTGGTGTGACCAGTTTCCCGCATGCCATCAGTCCGACGGGGCAGGTCGTGGGATCTTCCCGGATAGACGCCACCCCGGGCAACGGCCGCGCTTTCCTGTGGGAGAACGGTGGACCCATGGTTGACTTGAACACTCTGATCCCAGCGAACTCAAGTCTGACATTGGTATATGCATACACCATCAATGAGCGGGGGGAGATTCGCGGCACCGGCGTTCCTACTGGATGCCAGCCAGCGGACGTGGCGACCTGCGGGCATGCTTTCCTGCTGATCCCGTGCGACGAGAAACATCCGGGCGAGTGCGAAGACTACTCGATGATCGAAGTGTCAACTCCCCAACCAGCCGAACCGACAAAACGGAACGCGGCGGCGATGAGGCGAGGCAATGAAACGCCTCTCAGCCCAGCCGAGGGCGTCCGCAACATGATGCGGCAGTGGTATCACATTCCCGGCCAAACCGCGGCGCCGTGCGATTAGCGAAGTCCCACCCGAGCAACCCAGCTGGGCGGGG
The DNA here is from genome assembly GCA_963709045.1 of uncultured Acidobacteriaceae bacterium. GTDB lineage: Bacteria > Acidobacteriota > Terriglobia > Terriglobales > Acidobacteriaceae > Bog-257. Next base: position 297,769 of record CAVPUX010000003.1, read on the forward strand.
CATCCCACGAATTGTTGCCGGAGCGTGGCCGCCCAGCTTTGCCAATCTTGCGTTGCACGCGTCGAGGGCGCGGGCGGTGTCTCCGAGACTACCGGTCGCGAAACCACCTGGGCTTAATGTTCCGGGGTTGTGAATTGCTTTCCGGATGGTTAGACTCTGCCCGAACAGGGCCTGCGCTTGAGCCAAGTCTTCGCGTGTGCTACCGCGGGCTGCTAGCCTCGCCAGTCCTGAGTAGGCATCGGCGAGGGTGTACTGAGCCTGTTGATTGCCTGCCGTTGCCGGAGGCTCAGCTATTTCAATCGCGCGATGAAACTCAAGAGACGCGACTGCTTGGTCTCCAGCTTGGCTCAGCGCGGATGCGATATCTAGGTGCGCAGTCGCGAGATTCGTGAGACTGCTGGCATTTGTCGTCGGAAGGGCCGCCATTATCTCCAGATCAGGCTGAGCCGCGCGAAATTTTTCTAGGGCTTCGCCGACCCTGCCGTTGCGAGCCAGCCCCTCTCCAAACCACAAGCGATACACCGCCAATTGATAACGCGCTGGAAGCAAGCCGCTCGCAATCTTCCTTTCGAAGAGCCTCTCGGCTTGGTCGAAGGTCGATACTCCCTCCCCAACTTGTCCTGCCATGAGCAGCGAGTGGCCGACTCCTGCCAGATAGTCCCCGATATCATCCTGTAACAAGGTATCTTGTGGGTCTGCCGCAGCGAGCCTCTGAACGATTGCCAACGACTCGCGAAAACTTTGCAAGGCCGCTAGCGGTTTTCCATCCATCAGCAAAATTAAGCCTTGTTGTGACAGAACCGCGGCCAGTTCGCGGCGCATCAAGGCGTTGCTTTGGTCCTTTGCCAGGGCGCGGTAGATCTCGACTCCTTCACGATTAGCCTGCAGACCCTCCTCGCGAAATCCCAGGTATGCGAGGTCCTGTCCAATTTTCACTGACAACTCGGCAAGTCCGCGCTGCGAGTCGGGATCCGCCGGCTTGGCCTGGAAGGTTTCCTTCTGCAGTTGATAGGCCTTCCGCAAGTTGGCCAACGCGGCAGCGTAGTCCCCCTCCCATTCTTCATGACCAGCCAGCGATTCGTAGTCGCGTCCCAACTCCCGGCGGACTCTCGCATGGGTTGGAGCAATTTGAAAAAGATGTTCGGAGATGGCTACTGCTTGACGCCCTTGTTCTCTGCTGCCTGCTTCCATGGCGCCAGCCAGCATGTTACTCAGCACGCGGTGGCCGTAGGCATTGTTGATTTGGTCGTCCAGCGTCGCTGACTTTGTTTTAGCAACGTCTTCCCAGATGCGACCCGCTTTGCGGATGCTTTCCAGTGCGCCGCGCGAGTCTCCCAGATTGCCGGCGAATAGGTCTCCCTGAACAAGCCCCACTCTCTGGTAGGCCCACGCCAGCTCACGCTGTAGATCAATGTCATCGGGAGCTTCCGTCTCCAGACTGTCGAGATAATGTACCGCCCGATCAATGATCAGCTTGCGGACAGGGGTAGCGCCCGGAAGATTCTGTATGGAGTCGTGGACGTCAAAGATAAGGGAGGTGGCCAGCTTGCGCACATCGTTGAAGCGGCGCTCGGCCCTCGCCCGCTCGGCCCGAGCGATACGAGCTTGGCGCGCCGTGGCCACGATCCCCCCCAGCAGTGTGATTATGAAGAGAGTGAAGGCAGCGACCACCAGCTTATGTCGCTTTACAAATTTGCTGCTGCGATAAGCGACCGTATCTTCTCGGGCACGGACGGGCAACGCGGTAAGATGACGCCGTATGTCATCCGAAAATTGCTCGACTGACGAATACCGCCGCTGCGGGTTTTTGCGCAGCGCCATCAACACGATGTTGTCAAGATCACCTGACAAGCGATGGCGGAGCTTGTCCGGCTTCGCACCGCGCGCGGAGCTAACTGATTCAGGGGTGATGGTTAGATCGCGCTTTTCGCCCGTACCGCCAATCGTCTCTGTGCGGCTCACAATTTCGCTCGGTTTCACCGGCTCGGTATCGCAGATGATGTCTATCAGGGCTTGCGGCGAGCTGCATGTCAACTGATAAGGTTGATGACCGGAAAGCAGGGAGTACAACACGAGTCCTAGAGAGTAAACGTCAGTCGCCGTGCTGATAGGATCTCCCCGAACCTGCTCGGGACTGGCGTACTCGGGCGTCATCATCCGCAGGAAGCTCACGGTCTGTTCGGGCGCGGGCGAAAGCGTTTCGGGACTGACAAGCTTGGCAATACCAAAGTCCAGAAGTTTGGGCGTTCCGTCAGCCGACACCAAGATGTTTGCCGGCTTCAGGTCACGGTGAATAACCAGGTTTTGATGTGCGAATTGAACTGCCGCGCAAACCGTGCGAAAAAGCTCTAGCCTCTCGCTGATTGAAAGCTTGCGTGCATCGCAGTACTCATCGATCGGCGCCCCCTCGACCAGTTCCATCACCAGGTAGGGAAATCCAGCGTCGGTGCGCCCGCCATCCAGCAGGCGTGCAATGTTTGGGTGCTCCAGCCCAGCGAGGATCTGGCGTTCCTCTTTAAATTGGGCCAGTGCAAAATTGGAGGCGAAGCCTCCCCTGACCAACTTGATGGCGACCCGCTTGTGGTATTCGTCATCGGCGCGGACTGCCCGAAATACCGTTCCCATGCCGCCTTGACCTATCTCTTGCTCGATGCGATAGGGTCCGATGCGCCGGCCCACCCAGACGCCCGATGGTTCGGTTTCACCGGGCAGATCAACTTGCCGATCAAAGGCGGGTCGCTCCAGGAATTCATTGGCCTTCTCGTAGGAAATAATGAGGGAGTCAACATAACGCCGTAGTTCCGGTTGAGGACAGGCACCGTCGAGATAGCGAGAGCGATCTTCTGCCGGAATTTGCAAAGCTTCGTCCAGAACGTCGCGAACCTGAATCCAGGTAATTGGCATTTCATTCTGCCTCGCGCGCGCTTAGCTCGTGGTAGAGCCATGCTCTTGCTCCGGACCACTGGCGCTGGATCGTCGCGGGTGAAACCCCAAGCACCTCGGCGCTTTCTTCGTTGGAAAGTCCGCCGAAGAATCTCAGCTCAACGATTCGGCTGCGTTGTGGATCGATCTTTGCCAGGCGTTCGAGCGCTTCATCGAGAGCCTGCAGGTCTACATCGCGTTGTGGAGACGCGGCCAGGCTCTCGTCGAGTTCGATACGGGGTGCGCCCGCACCCCGTTTTGCCGCGGACTGGGCTTTAGCGTGGTCCACCAGGATGCGTCGCATCATTTGCGCGGCGATTCCAAAGAAATGGGCGCGGCTGCTCCATTCAACACGCTGGTCAATCAGACGTACGAAGGCTTCATGCACCAGGGCCGTACTCTGCAGAGTGTGGCCAGATCGCTCTCGCCGCATGTAAGAACGCGCCAAGCGGCGCAGCTCGTCATACACCAGAGGCGCGAGTGCTTCCAGCGCACCCTTATCACCCCGGCTCCAGGCAACTAGAAGTTGAGTTACACGATGGCCTTCGACATCGCCCACAAAAACAACTCCATCTGATGAGGACGTAGGACGAAGAGATCCGGCGCGAAAGGAAGACTTTGGTGCAATCTACCTTGGCTTGCCAGACTAAGTCAATCGCAAATTCGCACTCACAGTGGCACTACAGTGCTAGCTTTTTCGGCAGGCTCGAAGCGAGCAGCATCGGGGTAAGGAATCGAAGCGAAATGAAAAAGCGCCGACACCTGCTCCAGGTATCGGCCCCGAAGAGAAACAGAGTCGCAGTTACGGAGGTGTAAGCTGCCAGACGGTACCATCACCATGTGTCCCACCCTCCTCGGCCGTGCCATAGAGATTGCCGTTAGCATCCATTACCACACTGCCTTGAGGAAACGCACCGTCGTCGCCGGCTTGGAAGTCGTATAGATCGGTGTACACTCCGGCGAGCGTCAACTTGAACACCTCGCCTGCGGTGTTCGGATCGTTCTGAGCAGTGATGCCATAGAGATTTTCCGCTGCGTCCATAATCAGACTGCCGTTCGGCCCGGCGTTACCAGTAAAGGTGTAAAGCGGGGTCTTCGTCCATTCCCCCTGGAGAGGAGGTGGTGTCAGCTTGAAGACCGTGCCGTAATAGCTAGTGGTGCCGTAGAGGTTGCCAGCATGATCAAAGATCAAGCCGCCATAGGGATAACCTCCGTCGCCCAAGCCCTGAAAAGTGTATAGAGTTTTCTCTTGCCAGCCCGATCCTGAGGGCGTCAGCTCGTAAACCGTGCCAAATCCGGCGCCGCCGCTAGTCGTCGTGCCATACCAGTTGCCGGCCCCGTCGGAAATCATGCCACTGTAAGGGTAGATACCCGCACTTCCGAATTTGTTCAGATCGTTTTCCGACCAACTCCCATGCGACGGTGTCAGCTCGTAAGCAACGCCATCGCCCGAGGAGTCTCCACCGTGGGCCGTTGTTCCATAGAGGTTGCCGGCCGCATCGAAAGCGACATCACCAGTTTCGGGCTGGGATCCATCAGTGCCTCCGGTGAAACGATAGATCATGGCTTCCGTCCATGGGTAAGATATCGAGAAGCTCGGCGGCGCTTTTAGAGCGAAAACTACGCCCTGGCCATCGGGTCCTCCTCCCGTGGTTGTACCGTAAAGATCGCCACTGGGACCGAAGATCACCCTGGCTTGGGGCCCGGATCCGTCTTGACTACCGGTAAAGGAGTAGAGAACGGTGAAGGTCCAACCGGAGGGGGAATGCTTCAGCTTAAACACCGTACCAGCGTTGACGGAGCCTCCGAGATCCGCGGTTCCATAAAGATCTCCGGCGCCGTTCATGGTGAGGCCCGCAAGGGGAATTGCCCCATCGGGCCCGTCGGTGAAGTTGTGCAGGACGTGTAACGTCCACTGTTGAGCATGCGCCGGCGTCGCGACCGTGAACGCCAACGCTAAGGTTAGCGCGGCCGCTGCCGTGCGCCATCTGGCTCCGAAAATCCACGTCCAATAACGTTTTGTGTTCGCCATAAAGATTCTCCTTTTTGCGAAGTGGGGACCGTTGGAAAGTTCCGCTCCCCACAGGTTTCCAGGGCGACAAACTGAAGTTGAATTTGTGAAGGCAGCGAAATGGAACCAGCGTAATGCGCCTTTCGTCATCGTCCGTCTTTCACTGCTTCTCCCTGTAACTTGAAACGCGAGAACATCGAGAAAAAGTGATCAGCACGTGGGAATAATTTTGTTCACACAGTCTGTTGCTGGAAGATGTGTGCCTCGTGAGTGTTGCTCCCGGCGGAACTTATGACCATGCGCGCACTGAATTCTCGCGTTAAGTAAATGAGCGAGACTTCCACGGGTAGGTCAGGAGTTGTCGAACGTGTGCGGAGGGACCCGTCGATGGCGGAGACTGCGGAGGTAACTCGCCGGCAGTGCAGAAGGCCATTCTGCAGAAGAGAGTCCACGCGCAGTTTGGCAGCAAGACCGAAAACAACTTAACTATCGGTATTAGTGCCGAAAGGAGGGCAACGATGAAACCGAGTACGAAGCAACCAAGGCAGAAGAAGAAAGCCATGAACCGTCATTATCAAGCACGGTCCATAACCTTAGCGACGCTCATGGTTATTACCATTGTTTCAGTGCAGCCAGGAGCTGTTGCTCAAAACAATGCAAAGGTAGAAGCGGTGGCGACTCAACTGGGGCAATTGGCAGGACCGTGGCAGATAACTCTAGCCGGGTATACCGGGTGCGGTGAAACGACCCTGCTTGTCAACGTCACCCTGGATTCCTCCGGCGCTGGCATGGCCACTTATCACGGCCATAGCGGATGCGGCGACGACCGGAAGAGGGTGCCTTTTGCAATTAACTCGCTGAATCCCAACGGCAGCGGCACTGCGGGTTTGTCCTGCGGCAGCGGATGCGGATGGAACTTTGCCATCCAGGTGGATCGCTTCGGCTCGATCTTCAACCTGGTGGACGTCACAGATTCAAATAACTATCTCGAAGGAATAGCTGTCCGTCAGTGATTCCCTGAGGCGGGGGCTGCCAAGAGCTCCCAACTTTTTTCTGCTTAGCTAAGTACATTTCCGCGCCCGCACCATTCATTCCGATCCAACCTTTGCCAGGCCCGCCACTCCAGGCGTGTCCTGATCGATGTCGCTGGGTGGCCCGGGCTGCCCGTCTTTCCACTTCGAACAATTCTTTGAGCCGGGGTGACCATTTTCCATCGGAATTGTCGCGTCAATCAATGTAAGCAAGCAAAACTGCTGACGCTTTCACCATCCGGATGTCGGGCCAAACATCCCGTCTCCCAGCTAACGACAAAGTATTGCGGTGAGCAATTTGGCCGCACAGTAACTGGCGATGACCTCAGCTCGGGCCGCCGTCACACAGCCGATGATCAAGGATCATCAGAATTCTAGAGGAGGAAAGCAATGACGACAAAGAAACAAGTCACGTACAAGAAACTGAAATCGGGATTTACGGTGCTAAGCCTGGCATTGACGTTACTGATGCTGGTGGCTTTCGGTCACGCACAGTCAGAAAACCCAGCCAATCAAGCGGGCGCATCGTTTTCGCCTCCGTCGACAGTGCAGCCAATAACTCCCACTGGCTCGGGGAAGGATGTTCCATTGAACCTTGGTTCGGGTTCGTTTTCAAGCTACTGCACGTACCAGACGTATAACCAGCAGGACCTGGTTTGCCGGGATTCCAGGATTGACTCCAACGCAAGGGTATTTGCTGCAGCCAGTGAATATAGTTCGCTTCCAAACCAAAGGTTTCTTGGCTCAGCTCACATGACCGTACACAATGTTATTCCGCACGACGGGTATGTTGAAGTATTGGTCGATACAGGGTGGCCTTACTATCCAATCAATATACGCTTGGACCTGTTAGTCGACCCGTAAAAGCGCCAAGCAAACAGCAAGGTCGTTCAGATGGTGCTCAACCCGGCAGTCTCGGTGCAGCCAAATGAAAAAGGAGCCGACGTTGCGGCTCCCTGATCAATTGCGCTTTTCTTATTGGGGGTTTTTGGGGGTTTCTCGGTTTAACCAAAATTCCCGTAAGCTTATGATTCCTTTGGTTGCGGGGGGTGGATTTGAACCACCGACCTTTGGGTTATGAGCCCAACGACATCCGCTAACTACCTATTGATTCTGCAGACTTTGTCCTTCCAAGAAGCCTAAAAGATCTCCAAAACAAGCATGTTTTGTGCCCAAGTTGTGCCCATCGGGGCACACACGATGTGGATGCTGGAGTTCGCCTCACGAACACAGCAGGGAAGTAGAGCGCGGTCAAACCTGGCCGGATTGGCCCAGTTTGTTAGGAGGTATCACCCATGCCATTAAAGCGGTCAACGCCACTGCTAGTACAGTGCAAAGCCACAACCTCAAGCGGTAAACGCTGCAGGGCCAAGCCACACAAAGATGGGCTCTGCTTCTTTCATTCTGACCCAAAGAAAGCAGCAGAGCTTGGCCGAAAGGGCGGCAGACGCAATCGGCACACCTACCAAACGCCCTTGCAACATGTATCGAACCCTGAGTCGGCCGGAGATGTAATGCGGATGTTGGCCGAAGCGATGGCTGATATTCGGGCTGGGCGGATGGACCCCAAGCTCGGCAGCACCCTCGGCTATCTCGGCGTGTCGTTGCTACGGGCCTTTGAAGTAGCCGACTTGGAGCAACGGCTGGAACGACTGGAGCATAGAGATGACATGGAAAACCAGACTGAGCAAACTGGAACAACGGAAGCGAAAGGCGATTGTTGAAGTGGAATGCATTTGCTTTCCGTCCGATGAACCACTGGACGTCGAGCTGCGTGCCGAGATGGAGGCGGTCGCGGCCGTAACCTGCCCCATCCACGGGAAGCGATTCAAGAATTTCGCCGGTAGAGTTTATCGCCCTATTTACGTCCCAACCCATCTCGATCCCCATTGGCGACCCTGGCACTCACCTCAATATGTGAAGGCGATGGATGCCAGCTTCCCGCCTGATCGCTGGCCCGCAACAAAGATCGTTGAACCCGATGGGGCGGTGAGATTCGTGCTGAAGGACGGAACGGAGATTCATCGGTTAGGACCGACACCTGTGACCCTCAAGCTGGTCGTCGGCGGGGACGCTCTCGGGCGGATTCACTTCCTAAAGTTTATAGAACCGGAAGTGAAGGGCTGAGCGGCGTGAAACGAACCCAGCGATGCAGCGATTCCCGCAAGCTTGACCATTGCTCCCAATAACGACGGATTCAGCCCCCAGATTAGCTGAGTGACGGCTATTGTTACTTCATGCACAGCCAGCAAGCCGACGAAGATGACTCTTGCGGAAGGAAAGGGGTGAACCCGGCCGAGGAGTCCGTCAGGGACACTGCAAGTATTCCGAGTAAGAGGGCATGGGGTGGAGAGTACGCACCGTTTCTTCTTCCCTCTGCTTATGTCATAACGTTTGCTGACCAAACGGTTTTTTACTTCCTGATGTCAACGTGGAACCCCTATCAAGTTGTATTAATGAAGGCAAAAGTGAAACCCATTCCATAGAGGAGTAAACGACGTCGAACAGTGTGCAGCCAGCTTTTGTTTGAGAGCTAAGTACTGGCAGATTCCAACGAGCTTAAATGACGCAAGTGGGCTTAAGGCGTGAGCGCGGCCTGCTGGTCACGCCACGACCCCTGTGGGCGCCACGCGCGGCACCAGTTCTGCTTCGCCCACCATGCCTTCTTTGCAGCACCGATTCTGGCATCATTTTCTGAAAGCCTAGAGATCGCTGCTCCGGCACTTATGGGCCAAACCGATCGGATAGAGTCTTATCCTTTTGGGATGACAAATTAAGAGCTGGCAAACGATGACGCGAGCCTTTCTTCGTTGCCAAGTTGTTTCGCAAGAATAACTTCCTGGTGTCGTCACTGCCTTGGACTGGTACGTGCAATGCTTCAGGCTAGCCGACAGCGATAGATTCTATTAGCGGCATTTAACTCCTGGGAGGCACAGGCATGACGCCACATCGTCTCTTGTCCTCGATTCGGAACTCTCACTTTTTTATCCTTCTGTCATTTGGACTGTTATTAGGCGCAGGGTCAACTCTGGCACAGGAGCAATCAAGGACCGATCGAGGCTCCGAGAGCATGGCGAAGGTATCAGCGGAATCGCGTTCGCTGCAAATACCGTTTCTCACCGCGCCCGTGCAAGTGGAGTTGCCACCGCCCCCTTCGATGCGCTATGTGCCAGGCTTGGAAGAACCGCTAGTCGCTGCTGGCCTCACCACGTCACAAGAACTGCTTAGTCGCCGCTCAAAAATCGGAGCTTAATCAGAGTTTCCCTAACACATGACGGTGTTCCCAAGAGGCTTCCTACCCTCTCCCCATCCGGCGATAGTCTGCTCTACGTGGTGGATCATCCGGTGCCGCTCAATCAGCCCGAGGAAGAAATTGTGGTATTGGACTTGAACGGCAAGATCCTATGGCGGATCACACCAAAAGATGCCGTAGGCTTCGATCACCTGAATTGGATCGATAGCCAGCGCATCGGGGCGACGAGTTGCGGTCATTTTCAGTGTATGTATTGGGTGCTTGATCCACACTCCGGCAAGACATTGCAGGAAATGACAGGCCGCGACTTCATCTGGTCGCACAATCGGCAGTGGCTTGCGACGCTAAACCCGTCTTATTCCTGTGAGGGTGTTCGTGAAGGCGACTGGTGTCCCGAGCACGACGCAGTGTCGTTCAATGGCGGCGATTCCCCTTATCCACCCGAGCGGGCGGCAGCGCAGTTTGATGACAGTCACAGCCATAACATTGGAATTGACACTGGCCCCTCATTTGCCTGGTCCCCCGATGACAAGTGGGTAGCATTCACCGATCTAATCGGGCCGGAGGGAGACTGGTACGTGGTCATTCTGAGTCCCAATGGCAAGGTGCAGCGCGACACCGTGCCGATTGATCCGATTGATCCCGACTTCCACTACACTCTCGAGTGGCTGGACAACACGCACCTCGACCTGGACGCGGGTACTCGCGTCTTCCATTTTGCAATCGACAAGAGCGTGTTCAGCGAAATGTGTGCTGCCAAGCACTAGCGGAAAGAGACGGTTCCGTTGCTTGAAGCGCAGGAGCGGTGGCACGTCTCGCTCATCGACAAGAACGTGAAAGCGCGATTACCAGATTAAGTTCGGGACCCCGGATAAGCAGCGTCACCCAGGAGCCGCAGAGCGTCAAGCGTGTTGAGCGCGGTAGTGCCCCATATCAAGGCAAGTACCAACCCGCAGAAGGCCGCAACCAAGGCAAGGTTCCGATTCACAGGCTTGAGGATCACATAGAGCGCTGAGAGCAGGACCACGACAATCACAACGTTGATCAGCTTGCAGGCGATGTTGATACGAATCAGTGTTTCGTGTTCCATGACGTTCCGGGCGGTATCCACGGCGTTGCCCGGGATGATGAGGCGAAAGTTGATGCCATAGTTCGCAAGGACCACTATCGCCATCGCGAACAGGAAAGCGAATCCCGCTAGTCTAGCGGCTTTGCGTTGTGACTCGTCAATGGTGTAGGTCGCCATTCCGTTTCCTCCTGTTTACCGTGAAAGGGCCGGTTGCGCGTCTTGCTGATCACTACGGGCTTGGGTCTTTACCCGGGCAATCAGCTCCCGATTGATCGCAGCCAGCCCAAACAGATTCTCTTCTTGAGTCAACAGTTCTGTCTCGAACGACTGCAACCGGGAGGTCAGCGCCGCCCCGCGTTCCCAGATTCTTTCCAAACCCATGAGCCGGAAAGTCGGATCTTGCGACAGCCGCTCAGCATCGTTCACGTCTTCGTAGCCAGCTAATCGGCTGTACAAAGCCTGACGCAACAGATCGGCCATCGGCAATTGCGTGTTCTTCCCGCGTGAGTCGGTCAAGCGTTTAGGATAGAACATCTAAGTTCCGGGCACCTTCCGTTGGCCGGTTTTGAAGTGATAACCGTTGGCCGCTTTTGAAGTGATCACTGAGGCACGCTGGCCTCGTAAGTCAATCTACATCCATGAGCAGGCTAGGCCTCTTACGAGCGCCGCTACCCCGCGACGGGCGCCCGCAGGCCCTTGAAGAGAAGCCAAAAACCCAAGGCCAACTCGAAGAGGACCATAGGCACATCGAACCAGGACGCGCCAACCGTCGCTTCGAAGTGGGGGAAAACGATGAAGGTGAAAGCGCAGATCACACACCATGCAGACGAGGCCATACCGAAGGCGGCCAAGCTTTCGGGATATACCTTGACTTGAGCCACAGGTAGCTGCAAACCGTGGAGGCCAAGCCCCAGAACGGCAGACCAACGTAGTACGCGTCCCAGCTCGCGGCGAGGTGCAGCCTCGCCAAAGTCTGCAATTGATCTGCCTTGAATACTGGCAGATAAGCAGCGTCACCCAGGAGCCGCAGAGCGCCAAGCGTGTTGAGCGCGGTAATGCCCCACATCAAGGCAAGTACCAGCCTGCAGAAGGCCGCAACCAAGGCAAGGTTCCGATTCACAGGCTTGAGGATCACGTAGAGCGCTGAGAGCAGGACCACGACGATCACAACGTAGATCAGATTGCAGGCGATGTGGATACGAATCAGTGTTTCGTGTTCCATGACGTTCCGGGCGGTATCCACGGCGTCGCCCGGAATGATGAGGCGAAAGTTGATGCCATAGTTCGCAAGGACCACTATCGCCATCGCGAACAGGAAAGCGAATCCCGCGACTCTTGCAGCTTTGCGTTGTGACTCGTCGAAGGCGCTGATCGAGTTCATACATTCACCCCCGTGAGCTCTAGGCAGCGGCGCGTTGTTCGGGCTCAATCGTTTTGGCACCCATGACCAGCAGCCATAACATGAACGCCACCTCGCCTAGGAGAAGTGGGAAGGCGATCTTGTTGGTAACCCCCAGGTATTGCTGCAAAAGCAAACCTACAAAGCAAGTGGCAACATACGCGAATCCGTTGATAATAAGCCACGCACCCAAGAATTTCGGGAGAAAACCAGATCGGTAAACAAGCAGGCCCAGCGGAAACAGCCACAGCCCCCAGAATAGCTCAGACGCGATAGTCCCCTGGTCATTGATCCTGAGGAACAACAGGGCCAGGGCCTCCCGTTGGCCATTGCTGAATACGGACAAGAAGTCAGCACCCCGCACAAGTTCGAGAGCCGCAAGTTGGTTTAATACATCTATGAAGGCAATCGGAATCTGGATCATGACCAGAATGACCATGAGCACGGAAAGAAGATGGTTGACTTCTTTGAGCAGAAGGTAAAGGGCCAACGCCAAGAATAGAAACACAGTAGGTGAGACAAGGCTGTTAAGAATGTTGGCGCGAAACAGGAGTTGCGAAGCAAGAATGTTTTTGGCCGTTGCAGAAGCGTCTCCGTGCACGATCAGCTTAGCCGGAACATACATGAGACTAAAAATGCCGGTAAGTACTATGATTAGATAAAGCAATCCAGAGACTCTTGCCATTTTCTTTTTCGAATTCATGATTCCCCTCCGTGGCGACTCTGAATTGCCATAGCCCAACTCGAATGAGCGTTAGCTCCCCTCAACACCTAAGCCGCGGTCAGTCTTCTATACGCGCCTGGCAAGCCAGAGGTTTCGGCGGTCTCGAAGCAGGTCGTGTGAAGCCACATTGCCTTGCTGCTGCGGTTGTTGTTGAACGGCGCTCTGCAAGGTGTCGGTGGTCACGAACTCGGTAACGCTATGGCCGGCGAACCGTTCCGCTTCACCTGCGTGAAATGCGTAGGGCACACTCACCAGCACGCGCGATTGTTCAGGCTGTCCCTGCACCTGCACGCCCAGCCAGCCTTGTTCCTGTTGCGAGAGAAGATCGCTCGGTAATCCTGTAGCTGTCGTACTTCCCAGCAAAACACTGTAGTTGCCGTTGGCATCGGGGGTCACGCTCTGCGTCTCCATCCCGGCGGGCACACCGCCGTCCTGCTGCTTGTAGATGGCGAAGGTCACGCCAGTAGTTGTGGAGGTCGCGGGTGCACCTCGCGCATCGTATAGAGTTCCGCCATAGCGAATCAGGTTGGGAACGGTGGTGGTTGAAGTTTGTTGGCCCGAGCAGATCGAGACCATTAGTAAAGCGAGGAGAACAGCGGACATCACTCTATCGATACGACACATAGAAGTAGTCCTTTCAGTAAGCGTCGAACCTTCTACTAGTGTCAAACCGCTATAACCCCAGCCGCCGACTGTCGATAATCCGATTACCATCTATGGCGATTTTGCGACAACTAATCATGCGAATGCATCGCCTTTGAAATTGGACAAGGGCCGGAGTAGTCGTTACTCCCGCTGTTGCCCCATCCGCCAACGTCCCGAAGTGGACGACCGTCCACCGCGAGCATTCTGTAGCCACGGACTCCGTGGGAGCCACCCCACACTTCAAATTCGACACTGACCACGGGTTTCCCTGCCTTGCGCAACTCAGCGCCGAGATCTTTAGCGGATTCCACCTCAAAGCAATGGGGATTCTCGACAAAGCGAAACCGTACATACTCGTCGGGCTTTGCATAGAATGCTGATTTGTATTCTTCTGGCGCACTTTCCCAAGTCATTTGTTTCTGAATACGAACGGAGTGCTCCAGGGTTCCGGAAAAAAGTCCCAGGTAAGCGACAAAGGCGGCCACTAGAAGAGGAGCAGGCGCAATCAGCCAAAGTCGGCTTCGTGTTCCTACGCTGTGCCTGTCTTCGTTCGGGAGATTGAATGTCTCTGCCGTATCCTCAGTTTTTCGTTTACCCCGGCTCAGGCCCGCCTGCTTCGGTAGCAGCGCTCGATAGACGACGGCACAAACCGTCGAAACCAGGACAGACATTGGCCAGGTAGATCCGGTGTGCGTGAACTCCACCAGGCTCCCGTGGCCCAACAGCAGCAAGATTAGTGATAAAGCGAGCGGGCCCGACAGTACAGCAATAAGTAGCCACAACGGCCACGGCATGTCTGTAACAACCTGAGCGGGTACCGCCAGTACGATAGGAAGTCCTACGAGAATCCATCCCACCAGAGAAAAACTACCGTACAACTCCACAATACTGAACAAGTCGAGCAAGTTCAGACGAGCAAACTCTTGTGGCAGAACAAGGAGAAGCAGGGCCGCTTCCCCCGCTAACAGTCCAAGGATGGCAAAGAGTAGCCGTTTTAAAGCCTTAGTTCGCGCATCTTGTGACATACCGGGCACGCTTTCTATTTCACCTTGTACCAGCGGAGCTGTGAATCGGTACCCCGGCTGAATACCAGGATTCCGCTGAAATCCTCGGCGACTAACACGATCCTGTACGCCGTGGGATTCAGGGCTATTGCGAACAGCCGTGTTCCGTTCAGGTCGATGCCTTCGATTTCTGCTTGGGTCTGGATCAAGACCCGTTCGCCATCGGGGGAAATCGCTATTGGTTTCCCATCCACATTGGGAAAGTCTTTCAAGAGGGCGCCATCTCGCGAGAGCACCTGCAGCTTCATCTCCAGCGGCTCTTGCGTTTCTTGTAGGTCCTGGTCGACATCGAACCGCGCGACGATCTTGTCCCCCGCTGGCGTGACCACAGCGGCAGGATCTTCCGAGAACTTACGCCAGAGTTGCTTCCCCGATTCGTCCAGCATCCGTACTTGCCCGATGTCAGGCGAGTGGGGATACCCCTCCCAACTGACGAAAGTGCGCAGGTCGCGGGACGCGTTCATGCCGATTGTCCATGGCGCCGCGCCGAAAGCGCCAGTCCACACTACCGAACCATCCGCGCGCACCACGCCATTGCAAGCGCCAGTCCATACTACGGAGCCATCTGTGCGCAGTCCCCTCCCCCAAAAAGGAGCGTTCCTAACCCCAAACCCCCTCTTCCCAAACTCCTCTCCACACAGTCTCCCCCCCCCGTCCCACCACCCCCCCCTCAAGGCAACCCCCAGCCTAAATTTCAGCGCCTCCCCCCTCCCCCCCCACCTCCTTCCCCCCCCCTGGCCGGCTGCATCGAGGACTTCCACCTCGCCGCCCCCAGCAATGGCAGTGCAGCGTGCGCCATCCGATAATGCCAACGAAACCCGCTGTTCTTTGAGAGTGGGATAAGACCTACTCCATGCCGTTGCAAACTCAAGTGCAGCCACGGGCGCGTCCTTCTGCTGTCCCGCGGCGAACGCACAGACGCCGTAAAGAACCGCCAAGATCGCGAGAGGCCGGCGCAACAGTACGTTGGAGAGCAGGGGAACGTGGCAGACTCCCGCCCGCACCAGAAAATCACGCGGAATACGCCTTCGCCAATAACTGGGCAAGGGGTTTGACCTCGGGGTTGTTGTGAGTATGCCACATTCGCCCAGCCGTTTCGGCCGGCCGCATTAGCCAGCGACGAAACGGGTTTTGTTACCGGCGCAGCCTTCCCGGTCGACGGAGGATACATACCGGCCTGAGCAGCTCGTCCTACCTATTTGTTGCCCTGCTGCGGATATGCAACAGCCACGGTCACAATCAGCGGGCATGTTCACCTCTCGTTCGGCGGGCGCCGAAAAAACTTGTAACCCACCCATTCCGGCCCCGTAATAGACAGTAGAGAAGCCCATGGATCTGTTCCGGCGATTTGCGCTTGGCGAGATCGATGCATTCGAGACATTGGTCCGGCAGTTTCAGGGTGATGTCTACGCTTGGATCGTGCGCATCGTGCGCGACCCGGGGATCGCGGAGGATTTGACTGTAGAGACTCTCTGGCGCATCTACCGGGCGCGCCACCGGTTCCGGCCGGATGGAAACTTTGCCGCCTGGGCGCGGCGGATCGCCACCAACCTGGCACTCGACCATCTCCGGCACAAACGACCGGAACAGAGTCTGCTCACAGAACCTGTCTGCGCGCCTCCGCCCGATCATCTCCTCCAGCAGGAGACACGGGCGAAGATCCAACAGGCGTTTCGCCGCCTGCCGGCGAAGTTGCAGGTGGCGGCGACGCTTGCGCTTGTGGAAG
>CAVPUX010000004.1:0-48508 GCA_963709045.1 uncultured Acidobacteriaceae bacterium
AAGCCAATTCCGCGCGGCATGTACACATGCGCGGGAACGGGCTTGCCCAGAAAGTTGAAGGTGGTGTCACGCTCGTCAACCGGATGCACTCCATAGTTCGCCAGCCAGCCACTGGCATGTGGATCGGAGATGCGTTGCAGCAGAGACGCTGCCTGCAGATAGTCTTGCGCCAGCGGATAGAGAAGGACCACGACGATGGGAAGCAGCAGCAGAATCCAGGCCAGGAGGCGCGCCTTGCCCGATGGGTTGCGACCTTGCCAGGGGACGGTGGTCATGAGAGCCTGTGACGCAGCAAGCCAACCTTAGCCGATTCGCTAGCGCCCGTTTTGTCCGAATTCTTGTGCAAAGTCCAATGCGACTAGCTCGCCCGCAGTTCTTCAATACGCTGGCGGTATACCTTGATCTTGCTCTCGTTCTTGCGCACCGCCGCAAGATCGTATGCAATTTGAATGCTCAACCAAGTTTCAGGCGTGCTGCCGAATGCCTTAGTCAACCGAATCGCCATCTCTGGGCTGATTCCGGACTTGCCGTTGACAATATTGTTGAGCGCCTGCCGTGTAACCCCGAGTACCTTTGCTCCCTCGGTAACCGACAGCCCTAAGGGTTCAAGGCAGTCATGCCGCACGATACGGCCAGGATGAACGGGATTCTTCATCGCCATGGCGGTTGTATCCTTTCTCAATGGTAATCGACCAGTTCAACGTCATAAGCATCGGCGCCTTCAAAACGAAAAACGATACGCCAGTTCGCCCGAACCGTTACAGACCAAGCCCCCTTTAGATCTCCTTTAAGCCGGTGTAAGCGGTATCCGGGAAGATCCAAAGCTTTGGGAGTGCTGGCAGAGTCGAGAACGGTGAGAATTCGCTCCACCGTAGGCAACAGGTCGGGGCGGATCCCGCTATGATCGCCTCGCTCATAAAGCCGCTTCAGGCCGCGATGCACGAAGCTTCTAATCACGACAGTTCATAGTAAAGTGACAAGTGTCGGTTGTCAACAGGGAGAAAGGGGGTTCCGGCGAAGGTGCTGTCTTGTCATGAAAATTTGGGGAGGCTATCAAATCTCCAGTATTACCGGCATAATCAATGGCCGCCGCGAGGTGTTCTTCACGATGAAGCGCTTCAGATCCTGGCGGATTTTTTCCTTGATCATGCCGTAGTCGCCCTTTTCTTCGTCGCTTGACGACTCGAGGGTATTCATCACTGTCTGACGCGCCTGATCGAGGAACCCATCCTCATTGGTGCTGCCAGAGAAGCCGCGCATCACAATTTCGGGCGGCGTCTCCACTTTCCCGGTCAGCTTGTTGATGGCGATGATGGGCAGCACAATGCCGTCTTCGCTGAGGTGGCGGCGATCGCGAATGACCAGGTCTTCCACCACATCGCCCATGGAATTGGAATCGATGCAGACGCGGCCCACGGCAATACGTCCGGCCTTACGCGCGCCTAGCTCGTCGAATTCGAGAATGTCGCCGCTCTCGATCATGATGACCTTGCCGACCGAGTTGTGCATGGCGCCGGCCATTTCGGCGTGCAACTTAAGCTGGCGATATTCGCCGTGGATCGGAATGAAATATTGCGGCTTTACCAGGTTAATGATCAGCTTCAGCTCTTCCTGGCTGGCGTGTCCGCTGACGTGAACCGGCGGCGTCGAACCATCGTCGTAGATAACGTGGGCATCGCGGCGGAACAGATGGTCAACCACGCGGTAGATTGCTTTCTCGTTGCCGGGGATGATGCGCGACGACAACACGACCGTATCGCCCGGCTGAATGCGCGCGTGCTTGTGATTGTCCACCGCAGCCCGCGACAAGGCCGACATGGGCTCGCCTTGGGTGCCGCTAATGAGCACGCACACTTTCTCCGGCGGAAAATCGCGAATTTGCGCGGGATGAATCAGCAATCCCTCGGGCGCGTCAATGTAGCCGAGGTCCTGCGCGATCTCCGCCGACTCCATCATGGAGCGGCCGACCAGCGAAACCTTGCGCCCATTTTCGAAGGCCTGCTCCATGGTCAGCTTGATTCGGTGGATGGACGACGAGAAACAAGAGATGAACAGACGCCGCTCGGCGCGCGAGAAAATTTCCTGGAAGCGTGCTCGCACGGCGCGTTCGCTGGGCGTGTAACCGCGGCGCTCCACGTTGGTTGAATCCTGGAAGAGCGCCAGGACGCCGTCCTTGCCGTACTCCGCAAACGAATGCAAATCGAAGAGGCGATTGTCGGTGGGCGTGGGGTCGACTTTGAAGTCGCCGGTGTGGATTATTGTGCCTAGCGGGGTGTGAATGGCCAGCGCGACGCAGTCCACCAGGCTGTGCGTAACCTGGATGGGGTTGATCGTAAACGGCCCGATCTTGAAGCGTTCCCCCGGCCTGATTTCGTTCAGCACCGCATCGTCCAGCAGGGCATGCTCTTCCAGCTTGCCTTCAACGTAGGCCAGGGTGAACTCTGTACCATAGACGGGAACATTGAGCTCCGAAAGAATCCACGGCAAAGCGCCGATGTGGTCTTCGTGGCCGTGAGTGAGAACAATCGCGCGCACGTGGGCGCGGTTCTCGATCAGATAGGCGATATCGGGGACAACAATGTCCACGCCCAGCAGCTCAGCTTCGGGGAACATGAGTCCGGCGTCAATGACGATGATGTCGTCGCCCCAGCGAATCGCCATGCAATTCATGCCAAATTCGCCGAGTCCACCGAGCGGTACAACCTGGAGTTTTCCTGTTGGCATCTGCAGCTTTCGATGCTAGCACAGGAGCGCCGGGCAAGTTTCACCGGCCGAAACAGCCGCAACACCCGGCGCAGCGCATATACTTAAGTGCGACGATATGGCCGACCGACCAAACAAATCTTGGATGAGGCGCGGCGTGGAGAGCGCCGTGCGCAATGCCTTCATGAAGGCATACTCCACCGTCAAGGTTAATCCCGAAAAGTATCTCGAACATCTGCGCATGGCGTATGACCTGCCAGCGCTGACCTATCAAGGCGTATATTCGGTTGATCCCGACACGCTGGACCACATCGCGGCACAGACAATTCGCGCTCACATGCGGATGGCCACCGTGGAAGGCGCCGGTCTAGGGTTGGGCGGCATGTTCACCATGGTGCCCGATCTCGGCATCTTGGCGGCCATCACTTTGCGCATGATCCAGAAGCTCAGCCTGGTTTACGGCTTCCCGTACAACACCGAAGAGGAAGAGGCTGAACTGTGGGTCGCCGCAGCCAGCGCCGCGGGTGTGGACATCAGCCGCGAGCTACTGGAGAAGCAGTTCGTGTCCAAGTTCGTGCCGCGCGTGATTCAGCGCATCGCGGTAAGCGCCAGCGCGGAGATCGTGGAGAAATGGACGGCGCGCCTCATCCCGCTGCTCAGTTCGGTGATCGGGGCAAGTCTGAACCATTACTTTGTGAAGGTCTGGGGCGAGCGCGCTCTCGGACACTTTCGGCAGAGGCACCTGGAAATTCGTCACGCGAAAAATGCCATTCCGCTGCCCGCCAGCCGGATGTAGGGAATGTTCCCGAGTGCACGGCTCAACATGCTGCAGAACGATGCTGTTCGAAACTTGAGGAATGTATCCCTTGGTGGGAGCCCCCGCATTTATGCGGGGGAAGGAGCGCTTTAGCTCTCCCGGAAGTTCATCTCTGATAATGCGCTTTAGCGCCGGAATCGAAAAACTCTAGGGCTAAAGCCCATTTCAAAGTCTGCTCTTTTTTCGCTGGACTGAAGTCCAGCTCCCCCTGCTGAAGCAGGGGGCTCCCAAAAAGGGTCTAGCATGAACCTGCAAAGCCCGACACCTGAAGACCGATCGTTCAGATGCCTTACCGCTATCCCATCACGTGCACGTGCTCGGGCGTGATCTTGTAAAGCACGCGCTGCTCTCCCGGTTGCGCGAAAGGATACTTGTCCTTGTCGAGATACTTCTTGGCCATCTTATCGATGTGCTGCGGCGCGCCTTCCTGCGTAATCTCGCGTACCTTTCCACGCACTTCCACGAAGCGGTACGGATTCTCGGGATCGATCACGGCAACGGAAACACGGGGATCGCGTTTCATGTTCTTGTCTTTCAAACGGCCCGCGGCAGAGTTCACCCAGACTTCGCCATTCTGGTAGTCAACCCACACCGGATTGGTTTGCGGGCTGCCGTCTGGCATGAGGGTGCTCAGGCTGCCGAATGCTTTTTTCTTGAAGAGGTCGAGATAATTTTCGGGAATCGAAGCGGACATACTTTATCTCCTTGCGTTTTCGAAACTGATACCGGGAGCAAATACCGACGATTGGATTCCGCAACTATTGTATGGGGTGCAGGAAGGAATGCAAGCCAGTCCGGGGCAGAGCAACCGGGAACCGCCGCTTAGTGAATGCTGATCCCTTTGGGCAGGTGCTTGGGGTCGTAGATAAAGTCCACCAGCCCGTCGCGGTAATCGATCTTGACCTGCAGAATTCGCAGCATAGCGAAGCCGAGAATGCCCGACACCTCGGTGCCGGTGGACTTGGTGACCGACGATAAATCCAGCGTCACGATGTCCTGGTTCTGCTGGTAATAGTGGCCGAACTGGAGCGTGGCTTTGTCGGCGCGATACACGTTCTTCACATTGCCGCTTAGGCCTTTGATCTGCATTCGCGGATCCGACCTGACCTGCGTTACTTCGCGCGCCGCTCTGGTAGATAGAACGTTGGTAAACGCGCCGGTATCGATCATGAACAGCATCGACTTAGACTGGTCCACCAGCGTCGGAATCAAGAGTATGTGGCCGAAGCGGAAGACTTTGGTCCAGCGGGCCATATCCGGAGCGACGTAGGCGTCTTTCGGCAAGGTAAACCCAGCAGCAGCGTTTGCGCTTTTCCCCTGATTCGCTGGCGACGCTGTCCTCTGTTCGCCTCCGTTCTCCACATTGTCCTCTGGGGCTGCGCTGGTTTCGCCGGCACTGTTTAGCGAGGTGGGGGCAGTAGCCTCGTCGGGACGTTTTGGCAGCGGCGAGAGTCTGAGTTTCGCTCCGGGAATATCGATGTTGATCAAATACGCGCCAAAAACATCAGTACCAATCAAACCGTCGTTCTCGCTGGGGCCCGCCGAGTCAATCACGCGCACCGCGCAGTCTTCAAAATCGAGGTCGCCGATGCGAATATGACCGGCGACAGCGACATAACCCGTCTGCTTGCCCGTGTCGCCCAGTCCACCAATGCGTTGTTCGGCGATGCGGGTAAGTCCCGCTTTTTCCGCCGAGTCGCTTCGGACCATGATTCCGCTGGCGCCCGTATCCAGCGCCAGGCGACTGACGTGACCGTTGAGCTTCACTTCCAGACCGGTGGCGCCAAGATGGGACGTGTTGGACTTCATCGCCAGCAGCTTGGTGTTGGTCTGCTCGACCTTGCTGACCAGATGGCAGGGGTGACTCGGTTTGTTCGCGGTAGCGTTGAGGAACTCGAGGTAGCGGCGCAGCACAGCACTGTCTTCCTGGTCCTCCGAATCGTCACTTGCCAGATAGGTTTGAATGGCGGTAATCCGGTCAGGAACCGGCAGGGTGCTTAGCCACATCAGTTGTACGCCGGGATTGTTGGGCGCAATCTGCCGTGCATGGTTCAATTGATCGTAGGCGCGGCGGTAGAGCGAGTACGCACGATACACGCGGGCTGCACCGATATAGGGAGCCGGGTTATTGGAATCCAGACCCTCTGCCTTCAGATACGACCTTTCCGCGTCCGGCATCTCTCCCCGGCGAAATTGAACATCGCCCAGGGCTGTCACCAGTTTAGAAGAATTTGGCTGCGCGGTGACTGCGGCGATCGCGGCAGACTGGGCCTGATCGAGCTCTTGCGCGCGCAACAAAGAGTGGATCAACCCCAGCTGCGCCAGCAAGTTCGTGGGATCGGCTTTCACAATGGCTTGAAACTTGGTCGCCGCCTCTGCGAATTTGCCTGAACGGTAGAGCATGTTGGCATTGTTCAGGTCAGCACTCTGCTGTGTTGGCGCCGGCCCCGCGGTGGAGGCCTGTAGGGGGAGCCATAGCACTGCCGAAACAACTACAGCGGCGAGAGAACGTCGAGTCATGGGGCAAAGGTCCTGAGGATTAGCAGGGTAACACGAAGCGCGCAGAGGCGGCCAAGGTCTTCTATGCCTCAACCGGTAAGAATTAAGAAGCCATACTTAGTTCGAAGGAGTTTGACTATGATCTGCGTCACTCTAGGCTGGTTAACCGTAATTAAGTGATGGCAAGCGGCCCAATTCCCTCTACAATACGAGCCATGTGAGAAATGGGGCCATCCTCACATTACGGTTACAGCGCGAGTAGTTGGTGCAAATGGCCGCAGGCTGGTCCGGCTTCGGAATTTTGTTTATCACAAACTAAGGAGATCATTTTTCTATGAAGCGTTATTTCATGATGTTGGCGGCGGTAGCGTTGGTATCGAGCATGGCTTGGGCCCAGGACGGAGCCGCTCTTTACAAATCGAAATGTGCCATGTGTCATGGTGCGATGGGCGAAGGGAAAGTTGGACCGTCCCTGCAGAAGACAGCGTTGAGTCCGCAGCAGATCACTGACCTGCTGACCAGCGGCGCGGCCGGTAAGAAAGCGCCGCATACCAAAGCAGTTTCAGGCTTGACAGCCGCTCAGGCGGGGGAAATTGCTACCTACGTCGGGACCCTCAAGAAGTAATCGGCAGCATAGCGCACGCATAGAAGCCGGCCACCTCGGCCGGCTTCTTCGTTATCGTCCGCACTAGAACGTCACCCGCACTCCCAGCTGCGCCGCAAAAGGAATGCCTACCGTGGTTCCAGGACCAAAGAAATCGCCTAGCGCGCCGGCGGGCACCAGTAACTGCTTGGCGTTGGTTATGGGTACGCTGCACGCGGGAGTTGGGCATAATGCCGTGGCATTGAACAGATTGTTCACCGGTGTCGGCAGCGCGGAGATATCGGTGACGTAGTTGGCGCCCGGATTGTTGCGGTTGAACAAATTGAAGAACTCAATGAACGGCAGGATCTGCCAGCGCTCCCCCACCTTGAACGGACGCGTGACGCGAAGATCAAGCTGGATGTAAGGCGTTCCTCGGAACTGGTCCAGACTGGTTTGTACGCCGTTGACGACGGCGCGGTCATTGGTGGGATCGCCCAGTCCGTTCACATCAACCGGCGTGGTGAGCGTAATCGGACGGCCCGTCTCTGCCTGGAACAAGGCTGACAGTTCGAAGCCTCCCGGCACGTACACCACACCGGCCAGAGTAAAGCGGCTGACGACGTCTTCTCCCGATGGGCCGTAGTCGCCGGGAGCAAAGGGATTCAGCGGATTGCAAACGCCATTCACATAGTCCCACAGCTCGCCCAGCACGCAGCCCCAGGTGTTGGCGCGCGACAGCACGTAGTTGGCGGTGAGATTGAAGCGCTTGCTGACATTGCCCTGCAGGTGCAACATCATGGCGGTGTAGCTCGATCGGTTGTCGGCCTTGAAGACCGACAGGTTTGGTACATTGGCCATCTGGGTGGCCTGATCTTGCGCAAACAGCGGCGAGAACAAGGTATAGCCCGCTGTGTACTCATACCGCCGATAGCCGTGGACACCTTGTTCGTGCACGAAATCGCCGCTCATCGTCCAGTTCTTATGCCATAGGTACTGCACACCGCCGCTGACCGTCAGCGAATAAGGCGTGTGATAGTTAGGATCAATTACGACTCCGGCGCCACCGTTGGCCGCACCCGGCAGGCAGCCCGGAGCGCCCGGCCCGGTACAAGGTTGAAAGAGCTGGGGTGTGTTGACCGCCTGAAACGCGGTCGCCCAGCCGTTTTGCGCGAGGTCGTTATTGTATATGCCGATGCCCGCGCGAATCACCAGGTCCTCAATCCGGTCGGGCGAGTAGGCGATGCCCAGGCGCGGCGAGAAGGCTTTGTGGTAGTCATGAGGTACGCCCGTGGGCAGTGGCAGCTGCAGCCCCTGGATCGTCTGTACACCGGGATTCAGTATCTGGCTGACCCCCGAAGCCTGGAACAATCCCCAAGTCGTGTCGTAGCGGAGTCCATAGTTGACCGTCAACTGCGGAGTGACACGCCACTGGTCCATGACGTACAAACCCAGACGCAGCACATTCTGTGAAAAATTGCCGCTCCCGGCGGGCGTAGACGTGGTTTGACAATTTGCGCCGTCGAAGGGTGGCAGGCAGTTCTCCTCCGCGAGGAGCTGTCCAGGATTGCTGAGGTAAAAGGTCGGATTCTCAGTGAGCACGTACAGCGTTTCTGCCTGGCCGGGGAAAGAGCCGCTCAAGACTGGTTCATGGATGAAGTCGATGCCGAACTTGGGAGCGTGCCTGCCGACTGAGCCGCTGACATCGTAACGGAACTGGTACTTCTCCTGATTGCGAACCACCGGAAACGCAGTAATCGGAGTTACAAACTGATTGTCACCGTAAGTTTCGAAACCCGAGATGGTCTTGGAGGTGGAGCTGAACGGAAAAGCCAGAGCAAAGCCCAGGTATCCATTGCGGTCGGCGGTACCGTGCAAATAACTCGCCCCGAAGGTGAAGTTCCCAACCCAGTTAGGGCTGAAGGTATAGGTGTTGCTAATGACGCCGTTCTGGTAATTGCCATGGGTGGTGGCGCCGGTGGAGGGCAGGGTCGCCTGCTGCACGAGCGCATTGTTGGTGGTGTTGTTGTCGAGCGACCAACGAATGAACCATTGCGAGTGCTGCGATTGTGCCCAGTCGAAACGCAGCAGGCCCAGGTATGACACGAATGGCACTCGAACGAACGGGGGAACGTTAATCGCGGTTGTGTTGGGAATCAATCCTTCTTGCGCCAATTGTGACAGGGCATTGAACTGGGTTAGGCTGTCAGGACTGTAGTTGACGCTGGCATGCTCGTTCACCATCTCGAAGCCCGCATAGACCCATACTTTGTCCTTCACCACCGGACCGCCAATCGTCCCCACATAGTTCTGCCGGGAAAAAGGCTGCTTCGGCTCGGGGGCCGGATTTTCGATGGGGAAACGCGCGTTCAGGGCAGCCGCGCGTTCGTAAAATGCGAAGTCGCCGTGCCAATTGTTCGTGCCACTCTTGGTGCTGATCACGACCGAACCTGCCGTGGTTCGCCCGATGTCGGCGTTTTGCTGCGACGTCTGTACAGCGAATTCGCGAATCACGTCGGGAGAAAAGTTCTGCAGAAAGCCGCCAATGTAGTCGTCGGAGTTGTCGGCGCCATCGACCGTGAGCTGGTTATTCAGTCCCGAGCTTCCACCGGTGGACACGGCCGTGATACGCGCCTTAGTCGGATCGGAGGGTTCTACCGGCTCCGTGCCTGCAACCATATAGGCGATGTTGGCAAAGCTGCGGGCCGCCAGAGGGATGGTCTCGAGGTCCTTGCCGCTTACTACGCCTCCATTCACGGCGTCCGTGGTATCGAGCTGCTCGGTAGTGATGGAAGAAGGTGCAGCGTTTACATCGACGGTCTGCTGGACGGCTTGTGGTCGCAACGTCACCAAAACGTCGCGGACATTACTTATCTGCACGGTAACATCCGAGCTGGCCTCTGCAAATCCTGTTGCGTTGACCGCCACATGGTATTTGCCGGGTAGCAGGTCGGGAAAACGGAACTGTCCGCGATTGTCGGTGGTTACGGTACGGGCAACGCCGGAGCCGGTGTCGGTCGCCGTAACCTGGGCCGACTTGATTCGTGCTCCGCTGGCATCCTGTACTTCGCCCAGCAGTGAACCCGTCGCATTCTGCGCGTGCAGCGTGAAGGGAAGCAGGGTGAGAACACAGATTGTGAGCAAAGCACTCCTGAGTAACTGTCCATTCAGTTTTGGCAGCATCATCTAGCTTCCTATAAATGCGCGGAGAATTCGTTCCGGCGAGATTTTGCTTGCGAGGGAATCAAGCGTCCCAAGGCTACTCTGGCGGCATATCTACTACCATTGGTAGTAGTAAATGGCTGTGTTTTTTGGTGGTTCCGCAGTCTCAACCTGAAAAGAGTTCGATAAGGGAAAAAGGATTTTCTTGGCGAATTCGTGCCGCAGAAAACTTCACAATTTTGAAGATCAAACGTAGGTTGCTTGGCTCTCCCGCGTTCGGGAAGAAGCTGAGCTTTAGCTGCGCCAGGTTGGTGCTGTATCCTCGCGAGGGCACTTCAGTACTCGCAAGGCCTGAAACGGTAAGGCGGGAAATGGAGGAAACTACCATGCTCGGTGTCGGAGAAAAATTTCCTCGCTTCTCGCTTATCGCGAATGTCAGCGCCGAGCAGCACCGTGCCTTCCGCGTCATCACAGACCAGAGCTATGGCGACCAGTGGAAGGTGTACTTCTTTTGGCCGAAGGATTTCACTCCTCTCTCGCTGGCGGAAATTGTTGACTTTGGAGCGTTGGAATCTGAATTCAGCGAACGCCAAACGCAACTGCTGGGCTGCAGCGTCGAATCGGAGCTGGCACATCTTGCCTGGCGAACTCAGGAAGAGGATCTGAGGGACCTCGCGTTGCCAATGCTGTCGGACCAGAAACGCGAACTATGCGGAGAGCTCGGTATTCTCGACGAAAACGAAGGTGCCGCGCAGCGCGCAACCTTTATTGTCGATCCCCGCAGAGTGATTCGGTTTGTCTATGTAACCGACCAGAACATCAGTCGCGATCCCGGCGAGGTACTGCGCGTGGTGGCCGACTTGCAGGAGTGGTTGCCTTCATAATCCCGCAATTTTTGCGGGTTGCGTCGCTAGTTTTACGGTTTCGCCCAACCTTCTTCGCCCCTATAGTCATCGCAGTGATTGAGAGTCACTGAGCAGATAGCAAGCGCCGCCCTGAAGCGAGACAGGGCGGGTTGTTCAAGGTGCCAGTAGTTGGTGACGAGCAGTTGGAATCAAGCTTGACTTCAAGCCTTGCGGGCGCGGCCTTCCTTAGCTGCGCCCGCAAATGATTTCACTCCTCCGCGGGCAACAAACGCCAGTTGCCGTGACGCCGAACCAAAAGCCCCCCACTCTTGTCGCCACATGACCGCGTTATTGGATCGGAGTCCAGCCTTTGTCCGGGTTGAACTCCGTCATCGCTTTCGCCAGTGTGGCTGTATCCTTCCCAAGGTTCTTCTGATACACCACGCGGTCCTGATTGACGATGAATGTCATTACACCTGAATCATCGTATTGGGCCGGATATGCTACGAAAGCGAAGCCTCCGGTCATCTTTCCATTCACTACAAAAGCTTTGGCGCCGCCCTTTGCGTCAGCACCCTGGCTGGTCAGCATGCGGAAGTAGTAGCCGTGAAACGGCTGGTATGAGCCCTGCTTAAAGGCATATCCCTCGTCGCTAGCGAACGCTACCAGAGGCCCCAGCGGACTCTTGGGCTGGCCTTCGGCAGAATTCCAATACAGCCCGTTCTGTTTATCCTGATCGCTGATGAACTTTTGAGCATACTGTTTAACGCCATCGTGACGTTGGGCGAAGTACTCTACCTGCGCATCCGCCAGCGCGGCGCTCACATCGATCGCGGCCAACTCATCGCGGCCGATGCGCCGGGCAAGAATCTCCGCCTTTCCGGCTGCGGTATCGAAATACCATTGTCCGGCTCCATTCTTCTTCAGAGTGATGGGAAAGGCATGGTTGTCAGCGCCAACCAGGAGCACCTGGCTGCCGTCATCCAGTTTGCGCCAGCGATGCATTACGTCATACGCGGTGACGAATCCCCCGAACGATGCCTTGTCTTGCGCGGCATCTCCCGAGTAGATGACCTCTTTGGATCCGGGTCCAAAGATCGCAAGCATAGTCTCCTGATTCTGTGATTTCGCGGCTTCCATCAGCGCTTTTCCCGCGTCGTCCGGAGAGGCAAAGGTTTTCTGGGACGCTTCCGTGGCGGCCGGCTTCTCAGGCTTGCTACAGGATGCAAGAAAGATAGATAAGGCCAACAGCAACAGGTATGAATTGCGGGTTCGGCATCGCATCAGGTTCGACATTCGCTTCCTCCAGCTTAGTACTTCCTGTCTATTCGATTTCTGGTCTGCGAGCTGACCTCACCGCCGCCCGCCGCCGCGGAAGCCGCCCTCGCCGCCCCAGCCTCCACCTCCGCCACGACTGCCCCAACCACGCGAACTGGCCGACCTATCTCCCCAGCCTCCACTTCCAAAGCTGGACGAACCTGAGTGATTGCCCCACCCGCTGAAAGCCGAGGTTTCGCCGCCACTGTCGCGAGAACCCCAGCCCCGCGCTGCGTCGGAACTTGCCCATCCCGACTTGTCCCAGGAATTCGAGGCGCCGCTATCGCCGCGGTTCACGTTGACCGTGTTACCGCTTACGTTGGTGTTGTGGGTATAGTTGTTCGAGCCAGTGCGGTTGTAACCGCTGGTGTAATTGTTGGCGTGGTATCCACTGCTGTTGTATCCGCCGTTGTAATTGTTGGCGTGGTAGCCGCTGCTGTTGTAACCATGGTTGTAGGGGTGATTGCCGTAATTGTTGTAGCCACCGCCGTAGTAGCCACCATGCCAGGCTGCATTTCCGTAGTACGCTCCGCCGTGGTAGTACACGCTGCCACCGTGATACCAGTTGCAATTCCAACTGCTGTAACCCCAGCCGCAACAACCGCCGCTCATCATAGCGCCGACCGCCATTCCGGCCCCGAAAGATAGCAGGCCGGTAGCCACTAAGTCAGCCGTACTGTATCCGGGTACGACGTAGGGTGAGCCATAAACCACCGTAGGGTTGTACACCGGAACATACACAATCTGAGGATTCGTCGGCTGAATAACAATGGTCTGCGGCGATTGCTGCACCACGGTTATCTGGGATCCGGATTTCAGGTTGCCGGCAGCCTTGGCTTTTGCGCGCAAGGCTTGAATCGCCGTCATCACATCCGCCTGCTGGTTGTGATAGGCCTCGCCCAACTGCGATGTCCACGAAAGGTTCTGGGCCATATTGTTCAGCACAGACGGAAACTCCGTGAGCGCCTTGACGCTAGGGTCCCAGGTTTGTTTGTCCACCGCCTGACCTAGCGCCGAACCGGTGAGATTCTTGTTTTGCTGGAGCCAGTAGTTGGCCACGGCAATCTGATCCGGAAACGTCGACGCTCCCAGTATCTGGGCTACCAAAGCGTCGGGGTATAGTGCAATAGGCGCGACCAATGCTTGCAGCTCTTCGGCGGTCTCAGGCGCGCCTTGACCCGGATACGCGGACGGGGATGCTGGCGCGGACGGCGCTTCAGTGGCCTGAAATAGCATCGCAGCATTCGCCTCTGAACCCATCGTGGCGAGAATGAGAGCCATACACAGGAGAATGGAGAGCGTCTGTCTCTCTAATGTCCTATCTGCCATTATTTTTCCTCCTTGGATCCGCGTCGGAAATGGCCTACTCAACCGGACAACGGTCCGATTACTGCAAGATATTCCTCTTACGCTTACCCTGGCCATTTTATGTTTCATCTGGCCAAGTTGGCCATGCCCACTGGAAAAAGTCTTAACTTGGTATGCCAACGGAAAACTTAATGGCAATGGGTAGGAGGTATCGAGTGGGCGCGTTTGCAGGCAGTCATCAGGAGGGTTCACCCGGAACAACCCTGACTACCGCCTATCCGCTGCGGATCTTTACTTAACCGGATATGTGCCTAGCGGAGCTAATAAGAATGCCGTTGCCGGTGAACATTACAGACTGTCCCACCCAAGCAAACGGAAGCCTGGGTGGGACGGCGTCGAAGGTTAAGATGTGCCAACCGCCGAGGTGCGTAATACTCTCAGCGGCCTATCTTGCGACGCACCACGCCCGCGAGTCCGAGAATCCCAGTACCCAACAGGATCAAGGTACCCGGCTCGGGGGTCGTTCCAACGGTGCCGTTGCGCACCTCGAAAATGTAGCGTCCTAGAACGGAACTGTTCAAGTCGTGTGAGATAAGAGCATCGGGCCCACCGTCGATCAAGGCGCCATTCACCAGTGAACCTGGCAGTTGATAACAGGTGCCTGCCGAAATACAGACGCTTCCAGTCCCATTCGTGTAGCCGACAGCGGCTGAGGTACCACCCAATCCGCCTGACCCGCCGCTGGCGTCTCCTGTCTCCCATTGGACCTGGTTGTAATTGAAGTAGATATCGAAGTTGCCGGCCCCAGTGTCCGATCGGTCAACCAAAAGCAACTCAAAAACATTGAGCTTGTCAGTGTGCTCACTATAGTAACCGACGCCCGGCCACTCGACGGCAAACGTATTGTGACCAAACAACGTTCCGCTGCCGTAAGTAACAACATTACCCACCCTCGTGTCGACGTCGGCAAAGAAGGGCGCGATCATCGGGATAGTAACGCTGGGAATTCCCTGCGGCGTGTACTGAGACAGCGGCCCGCCGAAGGTCACATTACCATTGTTGTTCACGTAAAGGCCTGAGTACGTGGTTCCAAAGTAGTTAGCCATGAATGGCAACGGTACAAAACCTGTTGAACCGTCGTCATTCCCAGGCAGGACGTTAGCACTCGCAAATACAGGGTTGACTACTGCTCCGGCATAGGCACGTGGCGCAATCACCGATGCGAGCAGCAATAAAGAAAGAGCGAAGGTGAGCAATTGAGTGACGCGAATTTTCATTGTTGATCTCCTTTTTTGGGGGGGCCGCATTCTTCTGGAAATACGAACGCCAACGGAGTCTTGGGGAGACACCAAACATGATCGTTGGACAAACTTAGTTGCGTCTTACGCTGCAATTCCAGTACCGTTTTCGCAGATTGTAACCTTTTGAAAAATGGTGGGTTGCCGCTCAATGCTTGCTTGTTGAGCGCAAACTGTTGCAACTTCTGGATAGAAAGTTAGCCTCTTTCTCCGCCTAATCGAAAACGTGAAACGGAATGCGCGCGAGGAATCCAGCGGCAATGCGACGGGGCCTGCCAGCGCTTCGAATGGACACGGCTGCTCAGTTCCAGGCGATCCCGGCTACTGCGCCTCCGCCGATCCCAATCGCCGCTGTGGCTGTCCCTTCGCAGCAAACAAAAGAATGTACAGATAGCAGATCACAGGCAGTATGAACGCATGATGGATCCCGATGCGGTCAGCAATGAAGCCCTGCGCCAGGGGGATGACAGCCCCGCCCACTTGTTCATGAGGTCCTCTCACTATTGGGTTTGGCACCACTCATAGCGAAGAACAGGATGTAAAGATAGCAAGCTGAGGCGATAACCAAGGCGTAATGTATGCCTGGGCCCCAACTTGTTTGACCCTCGCTCATTGCTGGATAGTAGCTTCTGTTGATTAAGTCGGCGGTCTTGCCAACCAGCCAGGGGATAACCGCACCACCCACGATCGCCATGTTCAGTAGTCCGGAGCCGTCGCCGGTTAGCGGTCCAAGCTCAGCGATCGCGAGCGTAAAAATGGTCGGGAACATGATCGAGTTGAACAATCCAACCAAAAGGATCGACCACATAGCCGCGTGCCCGGTTGTGAATACCGATATTGTCACTAATAGCGTGGCAGCGGTTGCGCACAAAGCAAGCAGACTTCTCGCCTTCATCTTTTGCAAGATCGCCGATCCAATGAACCGCCCTACCATTGCACCCACCCAATAAAGAGAGATGTATCTCGCTGCGAGCGCCACGGCTGCGCGGTAGCGGCTGGCAGGATCAAGGACGGACGATGGGTCGACGAAATGGCCTATGCTGTCGAGTCCGAGGAAGTTGGAAATCGAACTACCGATCGAAACTTCTGCACCCACATACACAAAAATGGCCACCGCGCCGAAAATGAGATTTGGATGTTTCCAAATAGAGTCGTCGACCGTTTCCCCGAGGTGATGCGCTGCGGATTCTATCTTGGGAAAATTGAACAGGCCAATGGCGATCGCCAAAAGAGCGAGCACGACACTGAAGAAATACACGTAAAGCTTGATCACAGCTTCGGCTTGCTGGGACGCGCCTTCGGCCGCTGAAGTGGTCACCGTTCTTAGAATCAGGTGCGCCCCGACCCACGGGAAGATGGCCGTCCCAAGTGAGTTGAACGCCTGCGTAAGATTCAATCGGCTGGAAGCCGTTTGGGGCTTCCCGAGTATTGCCACATACGGATTCGCAGCAACCTGAAGAATGGTTATACCGGTAGCCAAAACAATGAGCGCAAACAGGAAAACGGGAAACGATGCAAGTTTAGCCGCAGGATAAAAGACGAGGCATGCTAGCACCATCGTTAGCAGTCCGACCACGATGGCTTTTTGATACCCGATCCAGTCGATCACCCTGGCCGCTGGAACCGAGAACACAAAGTAAGCGGAAAAGAATGCAGTCTGAATCAGCATGCTGGCAGCGAGTTTCAGATGAAATGCATTCTGCGCGAATGGGATTAGCACGTCGTTCAGGGAAGTGAGAGATCCCCATATGAAGAACAGAGTTGTTACCATCGCCAGAGGGCCGCGATAACTCTGTCCGGTGTCAGGGGCATTCACGGTATTGGTGTTCGGTTGGGTTCCTAGTGCCATTCTCACCTTTGCGATTTAGATGTAAGAACCAGCCGAAATTGTATCCCGCCGTAACATCGGGTGCAGCACAAAAGCCAAATTTGGAGGGATTTTTGGGCCTTCACGTTTTGAAAGGGCACGGCTTCCAGAGTGCGAGAAAAATCTGGCTTTCGGTGGGAGCCCCCAGCTTTAGCAGGAGGAGCTGGAGTTCAGTCCAGCGGAGGAGCCGCACACGACAACTCGCGCTACCGAACCGCGGCTTCCGACTGCGGCAACTTGTCCAGTGCCGCTTGTAGCTGGTCGGGCTTGAATCCGAAGGGGCCCGGCTTAGTCTTGAACACCACCCGGCCGTCGCGGTCGATCAGGTAAATGCGGTCGGGCCAGCCGGTGTAGGCGATCTCGGTCCGATTGTCGAAGCCGTCGATGATCGCGGGAAACTTTATGCCGAGTTTGCGAACACATGCGCCCGCCACCTGTTCGCGCTCGCCTTCATCCTTCGGACTGGCAAAGACGACCGCCTCGCGTACGTTACTCTGCATCTGCCAAACGTCGCTGGGATGCGCCTCCAGGATATAAACAGCGTAGAAGGCCACGCGATCGCCGTACTGCTCGTACAGTTTGTTAAGGGCGGGAACCTCCCGCCGGAATGGCGGTCAGGTATAGCTGCCAAATACCAGCACAACTGGTTGCTTGCCGCGGAACGACGAGAGCTGGACCTCGTTCTTGTGGTCAAGCGTTGACAACTGAAAGTCAGGGGCCGTATCGCCCACCTGAATGCTGCCCGCCCGCGCGCGCGTCCAGAAAGTTTCGAACGGGATTACGAAATATGCCGGCATGGGCATCTTCGCCATCACGCGCCCAAAGGTCTCAGGCGGCTGACGCATGGCCCAGTTAATAAAGAGGAGGAACCCGGCATAGCCACACAACAAAACCACGGCGACCACGAGGAAGATTCGTTTGGATGGACGGCTCATGAGAAATTCCGGCTATCATATCATCGACACGCGGTTGCATAGTTCATCGATTTTTGTGTGGTAATGTTTCGGTCTGCGCTAACAGGAATCTCGGCAAGCGGGTGTGCAGGAGGATCAGTCGTGAGGTTCTCAAAGCTGCTGTCAGTTCGAGAGTGGGAGTTAGAGGGAGAGGCGAGGCGCAGAGCCGTGGTGCGAAAGGACGGAGAGGGGAGTGGGGGACAAATTACGTAGCTACCCGGATGCCAGGAATGACACACGATGGACAAGACAAATGACGACATCGGGAACACGGCGATTCCGTCCCCGCCCAAGTCCCTAACCAAGATCCACATCACCGAGGACGCCGACGCCACCGGTGATACCGCGGCGGCCTACGACTATTGGCGCGCCGGTTCCGGGCGGCAGCAGGTGCCGGGAATCATCAAATGCTTCGGCAGTCGTCCTGATTTCCTGCGCCAGGTCGTGGATTTCTCCAACACCATCCATTTCTCCGAAGGCCACCTCACCCGCCGCCACAAAGAGATGATCGCCAGCTACGTCTCCTATCTCAATCGCTGCCCGTATTGACTGGACAGTCATGCTTACTTCCTGCGTGTTCAGGGAGCCAACGAACAATGCGTCGCCGCAATTCTCGAGGGCAAGATCGACGAGGCCAACCTGACGCCTGCCGAACTTGCCTTGATGCAGTACGTGGAATTGATCACCAACGCTGCGTACCGCTCGACCGCCGAGGATGTCCAAGTCCTGCGCGATCACGGTTGGACCGAGGACCAGATCTCCGAGGCGGTGTACATCATCGCCATGTTTGCCTTCTTCAATCGCGTGGCCGATGCGTTCGGCGTTCCGCCGCAGAACTACCTGGCCTTGGGACGAATGACGCCTTAGCAGAAGCACTACTTGCTGGCACACTCCACAATAGTGTTTTTGGATTATTGCGCTTGCCTTATCAAGAAGATAGGGTTGTCGCAAATGTGTGTTCCCATGTTGGGAATGTGAGCCTTGCAGTGGGGTTCGGCCTGGGTTAAGCCGGACAACGCGTGAGGTTTTCAATCTACTGTTGTTCGCGATCCTCGGCCCAAACTTAGGAGACTTTTCTAAATGTCTGCAGCCTTGCGCCGCCTTTTGCCGACCATAATGGTTGGTTTGATTGCGATTAGCGCATGGTCGAGCGACAAGTCCGCAAACAACGCTGCCAAGCTGAACAATCTAGGCGTCGCTTACATGAACCAGCAGCGCATGGATAAAGCAGTCGAGGAGTTCGACCTCGCGCTGAAGGCGGATCCTGGCCTGACGATTGCCGAGTTGAACAAAGGCATCGCGCTGCTGAATCTCCAAAAGCTGCCCGAAGCACAGGCAGCGCTGGATGCGGTGGCAGCGAAAGACCCTTCCAACCCCCGCGTCTGGTACAACCTCGGCCTGCTGCGGCGAAGTCAAGGCAAGCCGGCCGAAGCCATCGATGCGTTTCAGCGCGTCCTGAAGATCGATCCCAACGATCCCGACACGCACTACTTCCTGGGAACGATGTATTCCCAGGAGCAGCAGTACACCAAAGCGATAGCGGAATTCGAAGCGGTGCTGCGTCTGCAACCGCTGCATGCGTCGGCGCAGTTCGGCCTGGCGCGTGCGCTGCAGCGCTCGGGTAACGTGGACGCTGCGCGCGAGCACCTGCAAACCTTCGAGCATCTGACCAAGGCCAATCTCTCCTCGCCCATAACCCTCACCTATGGCGAACAGGGACGCTACTCGACGGCGGAAGACGTCACCACACAGGAGCCGAAGGTCGGGCCCATGATTCCAGTGAGGTTTGTCGAGCAGTCGGTTGGCCATGCGGCGGTGTCTTCGACCGAGGCAACAAGTGACAAACCAGGTGGCGGCATCTGCATGTTGGACGTGACCGGGAGCGGCCATTTCGATTTGGTAGTCATGAGCACAGGAGAACACGCCGTTCACGTGTACCACAATGGGGGAGATGGCAAATGGAGTGAGCTCCCGCCAAAGCAGACAGGTCTCGACGCCACCGGCAGCGGCATTGCGTGCGCGGTCGGCGATTTCGACAACGATGGCAAAAACGATATTGCTGTGGCGCTCAGCGATCGCGTGCTGCTGTTTCGTAACCTGGGCGGCGGCAAGTTCGCGGATGTAACCAAGTCAGCCGGCGTCGTGCCGGTCAACCGTCCGGCGGGCCTTACGTTCGTTGACTACGATCATGACGGCGATCTCGACCTGTTCGTTACCGGGCGGCCAGGCGAAGGGCAATCGGCGGGGGCTAGCAATGTCCTCTGGCGCAATAACGGCAACAGTACGTTTACCAACTGGACGACGGAAGCAGGCCTCGGCGGCGACGGCTCAAGCACCAGCGTCACGCTCTCCGACATCAACAACGACCGCGCGGTCGATCTGGTGGTGGCCGGCATGGGCGCTGCGCCGACGCTTTACCTCAACCCGCGCGAGGGCCATTTCAAGGCTGCCCCGTTGTACGACGTTGTGGGACTCCCTCCGACCGTCGGCGTGTACGTCTTCGACTTCAACAAAGATGGCTGGATGGATGTCGCCCTCACCCATGCCGGAGCGCCGGGCGTCACCCTGTGGCGCAATATCGACGGCAAGCGCTTCGAGCGGGTGCCGTTGCCCGTTAACGACGCAACGCGCGGCTGGGGCATAACCGCGATCGACTTCGATAACGACGGCTGGATCGACCTGGCGGTAGTCGTCGATACCGCGGGCGGTCCCGAGTTGCGCGTGCTGCGCAACGTGGGCGATCAAGGCTTCGAAGACGTCAGCGCCAAGCTTGGACTGGACAAGATCAAGCTGCAAAATCCGCGCTCGGTGATTGCGGCCGACGTGGATGGCAACGACGATTCGGACCTGGTCGTATCGCAACTGGGCGCCGACCCTGTCGTCTTACGCAACGATGGCGGCAACAAGAATCATGCGTTGCGGATTGACTTCAAAGGCCTCGCCGACAACAAGACGGGATTGGGAACCAAGGTCGAAGTATTCGCGGGCACGCTCTGGCAGAAGTGGGAAGTTCCAGGCGCGGCTGGGTACGCGAGCCAAGGTCCTCCTGAAATTCTCGCCGGTCTCGGCAGTGCCGACCACGCCGACATCGTGCGAATGCTCTGGCCGACCGGGGTTCTGCAGGATGAAATCGAGGTCGCCGCCAACAAGCCAGTGACCTTCACCGAGATTGATCGGCGCGGCAGCTCCTGTCCCACGCTGTTCGTTTGGAATGGACACAAGTACGAATTCATCTCCGACGTGATCGGCGCTGGAGTCATCGGGCATTGGATTTCTCCGACGGCAAAGAACACAGCCGATCCCGATGAGTGGATCAAGGTCGATGGCTCGAAGCTCAAAGCTCGCGATGGTTATTTCAGCGTGCGCTTTGGCGAGCCCATGGAAGAGGTCAACTTCATCGATCAGCTTCGGCTGGTCGCCATCGATCATCCGAGTGGGACCGACGTTTACCCTGACGAGCGCTTCCTCGACGATCCACCGTTCGCCTCGGGCGCCCCCGTGCTCACATCGCAGCCGCACGCGCCCGCCGGTGCGTGGGATGACCACGGACACGACGTGCTCACGCTGCTCAGTGCGCGCGCTGGGGTGAAGGATCATCAGTATGTTCAGGACTTCACCAATCTATCCTTCGCAGGCTTTGCCAACATGCATTCCCTGACGCTCGATCTGGGCGCGTGGACGCCGCAGAATCCGTTGCGGCTCTTCCTGCACGGATTCATCGAGTACTTCAGCGCCAGCTCGATGTACTCCGCCTGGCAAGCGGGCCTGCAACCGATTTCGCCGTACGTCGAGGCGCAGATGGCGGACGGCACCTGGAAGCGCGTAGTCGATGACATGGGATTTCCCGCCGGTTTGCCGCGGACCATTACCGTCGATCTCACTGGCAAGCTGCCACCCGGGACGCGCAAGATTCGCATCACGACAAATCTGCAGATCTACTGGGACCAGATACTGGTTGACAACGGGCCGGAGCAATCCAACCAACTGCGGACGACGGAGCTGCCGCTCGCGTCCGCAACGCTGGCTTTCCGCGGCTATCCCCGGCAAGTTGAGGGCGTCGTCCCCGGTGATCTTACCTACTATTACGATCAAGCCAGCACGACGGGGCCGTTCTCGCAATTTCGCGGAAGCTACACCCGCTACGGAGATGTGACTTCGCTACTGCAGAATGTTGACGATCGCTTCGTGATCTTCGGCACCGGCGAGGACATCGACGCGGAATTCAGCGCCGCGCCTCTGCCGCCCCTCGCGGCCGGATGGACGCGCGACTATTTCTTCTACGCGAATGGATTCGTGAAGGACATGGACTTCTACGAAGCCACTCCGTTTACCGTCGCCGACATGCCGTTTCATGCGATGACGGCGTATCCCTATCCGGCGGCGCAGCACTATCCCAACGATGGCGCAGCGACTGCCTATCGTCTCGATTGGAACGACCGGTATCAACGCGGAACAACCAGCGCAAGCGGGTATAGCTTCCACTATGCGCCGCGGAGCATCGATCCCGAGCCGCTAACGCCGCAGCCGGCACAACCCACTGGCACCGGTGGAAGCGAGCCGTCAGCGTCGAATGAGCAGAGGTAATGAAGCGCCTCGTCCAACTCGCGATCGCCGCATTGACCATTTCGGCCATCTACCTGTATGCGTGGCCCGCGGCTAATTTGGTGTATGCCGCTGCGGTGCTCTTTCATGTTGGACTCGGCGTGACGTTCTGCGTTGCGGGCCTGTTTCTCTTGCGCGACGCACTTCGCGGCCCTGCACTGGTAAGGCTTGCAACTATGATTCTTGCCGCCGGATCGGTCCTCGGTCTGGCACTCATCTACACCGGCACCTCACACACTCACTGGAATGTGATGTACGCGCACATTGTCGTGAGTGCGATTGCCGTGGTCCTGCTTGCAGCCTGGCTCGTGAGCCGTCGTAAAGTTCCGGCGCGCAACCTGTGGGCAATAACCGCAGGCGTGGTGGCCGTTGCCGTTATTGTCTCGATCGGCGCAGTTTACGCGCGTGGGTCCTGGAGCAAGCGCTTCGCCATCAAGAATCCTCCCGTGGCGCCGTTATCTATGGACGGCGAAGGCGACGGAGCGCAAGGCCCATTCTTCCCCAGTTCCGCGCAGGTCGCGGGAACTCGCAACATTCCCAGCAAGTACTTCATGGAGTCGGACGCCTGCCAGCGTTGTCATCAGGACATTTACAAGCAGTGGCAAAGCTCGGCGCATCACTTCTCGTCATTCAACAATCAGTGGTATCGCAAGAGTATCGAGTACATGCAAGACGTCGAGGGAACGCGCCCTTCGCGCTGGTGCGGCGGCTGTCACGATCCGGCCGTGCTTTACAGCGGCATGATGGACACGCCCATCAAGCAGATCATGGACCGGCCCGAGACGCAGGCGGGGCTGGGCTGCATGATGTGCCACTCCATCGTCAAGGTGAAGAGCACCATGGGCCAGGGCGACTTCGTGCTCGATTATCCCAAGCTGCACGAACTTGCCGCCAGCAAGAATCCCGTGGTTCGCTGGTTGCACGATTTCAGCGTCAAACTGAATCCCGAACCACATCGCCGCGTATTCCTCAAGCCCTTCATGCGAGCGCAGACGCCGGAGTTCTGCTCCTCGTGCCACAAGGTCCACCTGGATGTGCCGGTGAATAACTATCGCTGGTTCCGCGGCTTCAACGAGTACGACAACTGGCAGGCCAGCGGGATTTCAGGGTTGGGTGCGCGGTCGTTCTACTATCCGCCGAAGCCGCAGGGTTGCCAGGATTGCCACATGCCTCTCACGGATTCGCATGATCTCGGCAACATCGCCGGCAAGGTGCACTCGCACGCGTTTCCTGCCGCGAACACAGCCCTGCCGTTTGCCAATCAAGACCAGCACCAGATGGACTTGGAGCAGAACTTCCTGAAGAGTGGCGTGGTATCGATCGACATTTTCGCGCTGTCGACGGCAGCGCCGAAAGAGAGCAGCGGCACAGCTCCGCATCCCGAACTGCAGACCACCTTCGCGGTCGGCGAAGAAGCCGAGATGCCAGCCACGGGCGAGACCACCGGATCGGCGACGCCGGTGACGGCTCCGTTGAATGAAGTGAATGCGGCCGTCCGTCGTGGCGACAGTGTCCGCGTGGATGTTGTGGTGCGCACCCGCAAGGTTGGACACTTCTTTCCGGGCGGCACGGTCGATGCCTTCGACACCTGGGTGGAGTTGAAGGGCGTCGACGACAAAGGCCAGACCATCTTCTGGAGCGGCGGCGTGGCCGACGATGGTAAAGGCCCGGTCGATCCCGGTGCCCACTTCTACCGCTCGCTGCAGGTGGACGAGCACGGCAACCCCATCAACAAACGCAATGCCTGGGCGACGCGCGCCGTGGTTTATGTTCACCTTATTCCGCCGGGCGCTGCCGATACCATCCATTACCGGCTCAAGATTCCGCAGAACGCGGGCAACAAAATTACGCTCACCGCCCGCATGTGCTACCGCAAATTTTCCTGGTGGAATACGCATTTCAGCTACGCCGGAGAATCGCGCCAGGATGCCAGCGCTCCGCAGACTACAAGGTCCTACGACGATCGCCAGTTCAGCTTCGATGGCGACACTTCCACCGTATCCGGCAAGGTGAAAACAATTCCCGATTTGCCGATCGTCGCACTGGCCGAAGATTCGGTCGAGCTACGGGTGCTTCCCAAAGGCGCGCCGGCAGAGGCTCCCAAGGTTGTCACTCAGAAAGCCGAATGGCAACGCTGGAACGACTATGGCATTGGATTGTTCCTGCAAGGCGACCTGAAGGGCGCAGGAGCGGCGTTCTTTCATGTCACCGAGGCCGACCCGTCGAATCCTGACGGATGGGTGAACCTGGGCCGCGTGGCCGTGCAGGAGGGCGACATGGAGCGCGCCCGCGTGGTGTTGCAGCGCGCGCTGTCTCTGAACCCTGACCTGGCGCGGACTAACTTTTTCTATGCGCGCGTGTTGCGAACTGACGGCGATTACGACGGAGCTCTGCAACATCTGGAGAAAGCGGCAGCGCAATATCCTAAGGACCGCGTCGTGCGCAACGAGATGGGCCGCATACTCTTTCTGCAGCACAAATACCGCGACGCCATCGTGCAATTGCAGCAGGCGCTGGCCGTCGATCCCGAAGACCTGCAGGCGAACTACAACATGATGCTTTGCCACCGAGGGTTGGGCGAGATCGAGCAGGCGGACGAATATCAGAAGCGGTACCTGCGCTTCAAGGCGGACGAGTCCGCACAAACCATTACCGGCCCGTATCGCCGGCTGCATCCCGAAGACAACAACGAACGGCAATCGATTCACGAACATGTTTCGGCGCCACTCGGACCGACCAGGCCGATTGCGGCTGCCACGCACTACGAAACCCAGGGCCAAGGAACCGCACCGTGACCTACATGAGACGAGCCTTCTTCTTTCTGCTTCCTCTGCTTTGCGCCGCGTTCGTCTGCGCCGCCAACGCGCAAGTGCGATTTCGCGACATCACCAAGCAGGCGGGCATCAACTTTGTGCACAACAACGGCGCT
This sequence comes from uncultured Acidobacteriaceae bacterium, assembly GCA_963709045.1. Classification (GTDB taxonomy): domain Bacteria; phylum Acidobacteriota; class Terriglobia; order Terriglobales; family Acidobacteriaceae; genus Bog-257. The sequence goes on from CAVPUX010000004.1 coordinate 24,884, forward strand.
ACCGGGAAGAAGTGGTTGCCCGAAACCATGGGCCCAGGGTGCGCCTTCATCGACTACGACAATGACGGATATCCCGACATTCTGTTGGTGAACGGCCAAGACTGGTCCGGCTCCGGGCGGCCATCGACGATGAAGCTCTACCACAACAATCGCAACGGAACGTTCACCGACGTGACTGCGAAGGCGGGGCTTGCGGTCAGCATGTACGGTCTTGGGGTTGCGGTGGGTGACTACGACAACGACGGCTTCGACGACATTTTCGTCACCGCTCTGGGGCAGAGCCATCTGTTTCATAACAACGGTAACGGAACCTTCACCGATGTGACCAAGGCCGCCGGCCTGTGGGGCCCGAATGAGTTCAGCACCAGCGCCGCGTGGGTAGATTACGACCGCGATGGCAAGCTCGATCTGGTGGTCGCCAACTACGTGCAATGGACGCCGCAAAGCGATATCTACTGCACGCTTGATGGCACCACCAAGTCGTACTGCACGCCCGAATCGTACAAAGGGGCGTCGCTCCGGTTGTGGCACAATCTCGGCAATGGCAAGTTCGAGGATGCTACAGCGAAGGCCGGGCTCCTCGACAACACCTCCAAGTCGCTCGGTCTGGCGATACTCGACACCGACGGCGACGGTTGGCCCGACATTGTAGTCGCGAATGACACCCAGCCAAACAAACTCTACATCAATACCGGCAAGGGAACGTTCACGGAATCCGCAGTCTCCGCGGGAATCGCTTTTAGCGAAGATGGCGTGGCGCGCGCCGGCATGGGGGCTGACGCAGCGGACTATGATCGCTCGGGAAGGCCGAGCATCATTATCGGAAACTTCTCCAATCAGATGATGGCCTTGTACCACAATGAGGGAAACGGTCTGTTTGTTGACGAGGCGCCACGTTCGGAGGTCGGTCGCAATAGCCTGCTCACCCTGGGGTTCGCGTGCTTCTTCTTCGATTACGATCTGGACGGATGGTTGGACATCTTCGTTGCCAATGGTCATATCGAGAGCGGAATCGAACGTATTCAGAAGCGTGTGAAGTACGCGCAATCTCCCCACCTGTTTCACAATCAAGGTGCGGGCAAGTTTGTGGAGACCACCAACTCGGTGGGGCCTGATCTTGGCGTTCCGCGCGTAGGACGGTCAGCCGCGTACGCGGACATCAATAACGATGGCGACCTCGACGTGTTGTTGACGACTAACGGCGGCCCGGCGGTGCTGTTTCGCAACGAGGGCGTAACCAATCACAGCCTCCGAATTAAGCTGGAGGGAACGCGCTCGAATCGCGATGGCATCGGGACAGTCGTAACCGTGAATGCCGGGGGCGAAAAACAGTCGCTCACGTTGCGTAGCGGCTCCGGATATCTTTCGGCGAGCGAGCTGGTGCTGACCTTTGGCCTTGGAAAGCGCCAGCAGGTGGACGAGGTCGAGTTGCGCTGGCCGAGCGGGCAAGTCGATCATCTGTCGAAGGTCGCCGCGGGCCAGACCATCACGGTCCGCGAAGGCGGTAGTGTCGTGCAAGAGCGGCCATACGGAAAAGCGCAAGCACCGGTCACTTCGCAAGCCGTCGCTCACAATCGCAAGGGAGCACGATGAAGCCGGTCACGCAGCAGTCTGCCGTCGAGTTGCTGGCACTTCTTCGCGAATCGAAAATCTCATCGTTGGAACTTGCCGACGAATACATTGCGCAGATCGAGCGGCTCAACCCTCGGCTGAATGCACTTGTCGATTTTGATCCGGAGCGCGTTCGCGAACAGACGCGCGCGGCGGCGCGTTCGAAAACGCCACATGGCCCGTTGTTTGGGCTGCCGGTTACGATAAAAGGGTCTATTTCTGTTGCTGGTCATCGCTGCGAGATCGGCAGCCTGATCAACCGTGGCAGTGTGCCGGCAGAGGATGCGGCTGTGGTTTCGCGGATGCGAAATGCCGGCGCGACCATTCTGGGTATCACCAACAGCCCGGAATTTCTGATGGCCTATGAGACCGACAATTTTCTCTACGGCCGCACGAACAACCCGTGGAATCTGGATTACACGCCCGGCGGGTCGAGCGGTGGCGAGTCGGCCGCCATCGCAGCGGGATTGTCATGCGGCGGCCTGGGCAGTGATAGTGGAGGGTCGGTCCGCGTACCTGCCCACTTCACCGGCATCTGCTCGTTAAAGCCGACGCCGGGCCGAATCCCAGGGAATGGTCACCTGCCGGCGTGCGTGGGTCCGTTCTCGATTCTGGGGGCGATTGGACCGATGGCCCGCACCATGGATGATGTATCGTTGCTGTTCCAAGTGCTATCGGGGCAAGACCCCATCGACCCCGTGAGTCCGCCTATCCCACAACGTCAGATATCGCTCGCCGATGTGAAAAGGCAGCGGGTCGGTTACTTCGAGGATGACGGCCTGGTACCGGTTACAGCGGAAACGAGAGAAGCCGTACAAGCAGCGGCGCGCGCGTTGCAGAAGCAGGGTTTTGACGTGCGGCCGTTCCGTCCTAAAGGGCTGGAGCAAGCGCGAAAACTCTGGTGGACATTCTTTGTCCGCTGCGGCGCCATGTTTGTGGACGGCCTGGTCAAAGGCCACGAATTGGACTTAAGTCCGACGCTGCGGGGATTCCTGGAAATCGCCCATGCCGATCCACCCCTAACGGCAGACGAACTGTTAAATGCTTGGGCCGAGTGCGACGTGATTCGTGGCAAACTGCTGCAGCAGATGCAGGAGTACCCTGTGTTGCTCTGCCCGGTGTGTTCGATTCCCGCCTTTCGTCACGGCGAGCGCCGGTGGAAGATTGATGGACAAGAAGTGGAGTATCTTGACGTGATGCGTTACACGCAGTGGTTTAATTTGCTGGCGGCCCCCGCCGCCGTGGTACCCGTGGGACGGTCGCCCGAGGGATTGCCGATTGGCGTCCAGATCGTCGCCCGGACGTTCGAGGATGAGGTTGCGCTGGCGGCTGCGTCGGTTGTCGATCACGAATTTGGATTCGTCGCGCCCCCGCTTGCTAACTTTGAAGGGAAGGCTGTGGGTTGAAGGGATTTTATCTTCGGTCGGAGAGGGCGCTTCAGCGCTGCATTTGCCAGTACCCTTTGACCGCGGCTTCCGACGCTGCTAAAAAACTCGGAGCGTAGTCGGTGTAATGTAATTTTGGTGGGAGCCCCCGCATTTATGCGGTGGAAAGGAGCGCTTCAGCGCTCCGGGATGAAGTTGGGCTTTTGATCGCGCGCTTTAGCGTTGGGCATCGAAAAGCCCAAGGCTAAAGCCCATTGCGAGATCGAACGCTTTCCGCTGGACTGAAGTCCAGCTCCCCCTGCTGAAGCAGGGGGCTCCCACCCAGAACATTCACCAGAGTTTCCGCAGCCTGTGAAGCTGTGCCCCCTCAAAACGCGAGAACCGCATGACCAATTCAGATAAGTCGGCACTCTACTTTTCCACTCGCGCGCCCGCGCGTTGTATCCTCTGTGCGTGGCCCACCGCCTGACCCTAAAGCGATCTCCCACGGTGTCCCTGCTTCTGGGCTTGGTGATCACGCTGACGGCAGTGGTGGCCTACACGGCGTATATCAGCTATCAGCTTTCCGGCCTGCGAAAGCTGCAGCGCGACGTTATCGACCGAAACCGACGAGACTCCCTGCAATTGCTGCGCATCCAGAACGACCTCAACTCCCTAGGGTTGGGCATGCGCGACATGCTCGACACCACGCAGCCTTATCCATTGAAAGCGTGGGCAGGGCAATTTCGGCGCGTCCAGGGCGACTTGAACAATGCGCTACAGCTGGAGGAAAACCTGTCGGTAGCGCAGCGCACTCCGGAGCAGCGGCAATATCTGCAGGACTCATTAGCGCAATTTTGGGTTGCATCCGACCGCATCTTCGCTCTGGCAAGCGAAGGCAAAGAGTCGGAGGCGAGGGCGGAGATTCGTGCATCCTTGCAGCCGCGAGTTGCGGCGCTCAGCACCGCCGTGGCGCGGCTGCTGGTGGCCAACAACGAAAACGAAAAACAGGCGGGCGAGCGAATCGAGCGGATCTACGACGGCGTCGAACGCCAGGTCTATTTGTTTCTGGTGGCCACGCTGATTACCATCGTGCTCACCAGCTTTTATCTGATCCGCTTAAACCGCCGGCTGTTCAGCCATATATCCCGCCTGTCCGAGCAACGCAGCGAACTGGCGCAGAAGCTGATTGCCACGCAGGAATCGACATTGTTGCACGTCTCGCGCGAACTGCATGATGAGTTTGGCCAGATTCTGACGGCTGTAGGGTCCATGTTGCGGCGTGCCGGCAAGCTGGTTCCGCAAGGCTCGCCCCTGCATACCGACCTGCAGGAGGTGTCGCAGATAGCACAGTCGGCGCTCGACAAAGTGCGCACCTTGTCGCAGGCACTGCATCCGGTCACGCTCGAAGAGGCCGGTCTGGACAGCACCATCGACTGGTATTTGCCCATAGTGGAGAGACAGAACGGAATCGTCATACACTATGACAAGGTGGGGACGCCGTTTCCGGTGGAAAGCAGGGCCGGTATTCACATTTATCGCGTGCTGCAGGAAGCTCTGAACAACGTGGCTCGCCATTCCGGGAGCAAGGAAGCCTGGGTTCGTCTGCAGTTTAAGCCCGACCAATTGGGCCTGGAAGTGGAAGACCACGGCGCCGGCTTCCGGGCAAACGGACGAAAGGGAATTGGTTTGGTTGCGATGCGTGAGCGTGCCGAGTTGATAGGTGGGACTATCGAGTTTTTGCAACCCGCGGGCGGTGGAACGCTGGTGCGGTTGCACGTCCCGAAAGATGGCATCGACACCAATGACTGAGGATGGCATGGCCGAGAAGATTGCTGTATTGCTGGTTGACGATCACGCGCTGGTCCGCCGTGGTTTCCGCCGGCTTCTGGAAGACGAATCCGACATCGACATACTGGGCGAGGCCAGCGATGGGGAAGAAGCCGTGCAATTGGCGAAAACCTTGCGCCCCGACGTCATCGTCATGGACTGCGCTTTGCCGGGAGTCAATGGGCTAATCGCGACCCGGCGCATCCTCGAGGAAAACAAGAATGTCGCGGTCCTGATGCTGAGCATGCACTCGGAAAATACCTGGGTGCGCCAGGCGTTGGAGGCCGGGGCACGCGGCTACGTGCTGAAGAATGCTGTCGATTTGGAACTGGTGACCGCGATCCGGCGAGTGGCAGCAGGAGAAGTCGTTCTCGATGCACAGATTGACCGCTTGGCCACACTCAAGGGCGAGCGCGAAACGGGCTTGACCAGCCGCGAGTTGGAAATCCTGCAGCTAATCGTCGATGGAAAGTCGAACAAAGAGATCGCAACCCGGCTTAACCTGAGCGCTAATACTGTCGCCGTGCATCGCGCCAATATCATGGACGCGCTGGGCATACACAAGACGGCGGAGTTGGTCGTCTTCGCTATTCGCAACGGATTAGTGAACGTGCCGTAGCTAGACGATCTTCCTAATCAATCACTTCTTTCGCCAATCCTGGATGCCCTCTAAATCAGGTTCACCTTTGCTAATAGGCGTGCTCCGCCCGTCGCCTATGCATCAGCAGAGAACATCTTCCGACCCCCAAAAAATAGAGGGAGCCCGAAGGCTCCCTCGTATTAGCCGTACCCGCTCCGTGTCTAAAAGAACAAATGCACCCCGAATTGCAGTTGCCGCATATTCGTTCCGAACAAGATGTCGGTAATCTGGCCGCTGGCGCCACCGCACGCGTTCGTAGGTGAGAGCGACGCCACGCAGTTTCCACCGCCGCCCTGGTTGTTGGAGTAGCCCAAGGCCACATGGTTAAAGATGTTGTAAGCATCCATGCGGAACTGGAACCGGAAGCGTTCCGAAAGCTGGAAGTTCTTCATGATGGCCGCCTGGGCGGTGTAGTCGGCGGGGCCCCACAGCGAGTCGAAACCGGAATCGCCGATCGTCCCAGTGGCTGGAGCGAGCCATGCCCCACCCACAACAACCGGAGTGAAGTACTGGACGTAAGGCGCACCCCCGCCAGCCGGATGGATCAGGCCGCTGGGTCCGAGATTGAAGCTACCAACATTTCCCTTGTCTGGCCGGCAGACCCCGGAGGCATTGCCGGGGCAACTGCTCAGAGTAGGCGTAAACGGCAGGCCGCTAGCCCAGTTATTGGTGAAGCTGATTTGCCAGCCGCCAATCACCTCATTCATCGCCGTACTTACGCCGCTGGCATACTTCGCGCCCTTACCAAAGGGCAGGCTGTACACGCCGCTCGCAACCCATACCACCTTACGGTTCTGGTCGTCGGGACCGTAGGCAACGGACTGAACGTTGGCAAAGTAGTTGCTGTCGTAGTGTAGCGCCCTTGACCAGGTAAAGTGAGTGATGAACTGCAGGCCGTTCGAGAAATTCTGGTTGAATTTGGCCTGCAAGGCGTTGTAATTGGAGTTGGCATTGTTGCCTAAGTAGTTGTTGACACCCGTATTGCAGCAAACCAGCGTCTTACCAGTCGCCGGATCGATATATCCAGGGTAAGTGAACTTGTTTTGCAGCGGGTAAGAACCGTTGGCGAATTGTGAATTGACGTTGTAGCTGGGACCATCACCCGCAAACCCGTGCCGGCCCACGTTTCCGATGTAAGCCAACTCCAAACTGGAGTTCTTGCCGATCTGCTGCTGGACCGTGAGGTTCCATACTCCAATTGCGGGCAGGGTCTGGTTCAGGGGACGGACGTAGGGCTGAGCGTTGTTGGTGGGACCCAGCAGCGGCAACTGGCCGTTTGCGGGAATTGCCGGGAAGACCCCAGCGGGCGCGCCGGTTATCACACCCGGTAAAGTACTCAGGTAACCCCCAGGACCCAGGTTGAATGCCGGGGCGTAGTTGTTGGAAGCGCCGGTCGCATTGGTTTGCTGCGACAGCAGTACCGGCAAGCTTTGGGCCACGCTATGACCGAAGTTCGACCCGAAGACGCCCATGTCGTAGCTTATGCCAAATCCCGCCCGGATGACGGTCTTGTCATACAGTTGGTAGGCAAGCCCTATGCGGGGTGCAAAGGCGTGCCAGTCGTTGCCGATGTTACCGTTGAGACCGTACGGTCCGTAGCCGGCGACTCGGCCGATGCCTTGAACAATATTGTAGAAGCCGCCGTTACCTTTTCCGTTAACGAACTCAGGAAAGTAAACCTCCCAGCGCAGCCCGTAGCTGAGGGTTAGCTTCGGGCTTACACGCCACGTGTCCTGCCCATAGTAGAACATGCGCCACTGCTGGTCAGTAGCATCCGAGGTGCTACTAACGAACCGCGAGAAAGAGGTTACATCGCCGAACAGGAGGGTCGCCAAGGTGAGTCCGCCTACGTTGCCGTTCCCTGTACCCACTTGGGCGAACGACAATTGGCCAGCGCGGTTTTGGTCGCTAGGTACGCGCAGGTTCGTCGCAAAACGAACGTCACCGCCAAACTTGAAAGTGTGGTTGCCATGGATCTTGGTAAGATTAATCACCGCCTGGTATTGATTCTCCCTCTCGGTTAGCGGGCAGTTGCAGCGCTGGACGCCAAGACCGTTGCCGAAATCAGAGATGGTCTGGTTGCCCTGCTGGTTTTGGGTGTTTGATTGTCCCATGGCGAAGAACGGCAGCCCCGAGGTCAGCAAGGGTTGCGAGGGCAGGTTAAGCCCCGGAATACCGAAACCGGTTGCAGGCGTCTGGCCCTGATCCCAGAATGCGGTTTGCGGATTGTATTTGAACCAGCCGAGGTGGACGTCCATCAAGAGGCTGGGGCTGAAGGTGTGCGTCCAACCCGAAGCCAAGCTGTAATTATGGACGTTCGAGCTTCCCGCCAGACCTGGACCCGGGCCGAAGCCTATGCCGCCCAGCAATGGGAGCGAAGGATTTCCCGCCAGGCTGAAGTAGGCGAGACTGAAACGTCCGTAAATCTGATTTTTTTCGTTCACGTCGTAATCAATGCGGGTGTCGAAGGCGTTCTGCTTGAAAGAGCCCGCACCGGAAGCGACATAGTTTGCGAAGAGGCCGTCATTGGTCGGCGCTGGAAAGTCTTTCAGAACTGCCACCGCCTGGGGAGAAAGCTGGGAAACGGGTATCATGTTGCCGGGAACCGGCGTGGCGCCTGTGAACGTGGCCGTGTTGTTCACATTGGGGTAGTAAACCTGACCACCGCCGGCTACATGTCCTAAGTATTGGCTCAGATTGCAGAAACCTGTCGCAGCGGTGCAAGTTTGCACGACTTGTGTAGTCGGGACGGTAAGCAGGTTGGTGACACCGGTGGTTTCCTTGGTGCCCTGATAATCGCCAAAGAAGAACAACTTGTTCTTGATGATCGGGCCGCCGATGGTGCCGCCGTACTGGTTCCACTTGTCGGACGGAATGTATCTTCCGGTGACGGAATTGCGAGCAAACTGGGTGAACGGATCGCGCGCCTCGTTGGCATCGGTACGACGGAACCAGAAGCCGCTGCCATGCAACTCGTTGGTGCCGGACTTGGTCTGCGCGGTTACGAGACCGGCAATGGCTTTGCCCTGCTCAGCATCGTAAAACTGCGATCCAACGGTAGCTTGGGTAACAGCGTCTAGATTGGGATTGATGACGATGATACCCAGGATGGGGTCTTGGTTATCGGTTCCGTCCAACTGGAAGCCGGTGCCGCTGAAATGCTGGCCGTTGACAAAAATCTGCAGACCGCCCTGCGGGTTCTCCGTGGCGGCATGGCTCCAGCCGGCCAATTGCTGGGTGCCGGGCGACAATAACTCAAACCCTGTGAAGTTGCGGTTGAAAACCGGCAGGTTCTCCACGTAGCGCTCGTTATACGAGACGCCGACGTCCGCGTTTTCGGTCTGTAGCTGGGGCGCCTCGCCGGTGACCTCCACGGTCTGAGAGGTGGAGCCAACCTGCATCTGAGCGTTCACGCGCTGGGTGGCATCCGCAACTACGGTGATGCCCTTTTGCTCGAAGGTCTGAAACCCTTGGACCTCAATCTTGACCGAGTACACGTCCGGGATCAAGTGCGTCACGGTGTAGTTTCCCGAGTCGTTCGTGGTCGCAGTGTCGGTCGTTCCTTTGGCTATGTCCGTTACCGTCACCATTGCATTCGTTATCGCCGCGCCTTGGGGATCCGTCACCGTTCCAAAAATGGTGCCGGTTGTCACCTGCCCGAAGGACATGGTCGAAACCAGGGAAAGAACCATAATGGTCACCGCAAACCATACGCACCGCTTCGTCATTTTGTCCCCCACAACATAGTCTCTGCATGCAGCGTCGGCCGCCCATGGGCCAGCAACGCTTCCGTTAGCTGCTTCACTTTTGCGCTGATCGAGTGGTGGAAAATCGGAGAGTAAAAAAAAGAAGGGCAGCGCCGAAGGCAGGTTTTTCCCAACTTCACAGCATCTGCGATTTGGGGGCAGATACTCATCATGTTGGTTATCTTCCTGGTCAGATCGCCCGAGGTGCCTTATCACACCGCAACGTGACTGTCGTCACATAGCGATGTGAAAAGAAAGTTAATTGCCGTCGGCACATCGTGTCAAGGATTTTGTGACAGGTTGTCAATAATAAAAATGAACTACGGGAGGATTTTTTTATACTAGTCGTGGGGTAACTATCAGAGAGGTGACGGAGGGCGTCGGGCGCCCTTGTTCTGCCGGGGAATCAATGCTTGGGAAACTGCAAAACCACCGCTTTCGTGGTGTATGAATCCGACGGTCCCGGCGGAAACTCGATCTGAAGTTCACTCCGCGAAACCTTCGCGCCGGTTACCGTCAATCCCACAAGGTCGCCGACGAGTAGGAAGCTGTATTTCGCTCCTCCCACGCCGGCAACTTGCAGTTCGAGCCTGTCATGCGCAGCATTCCAATGCTCGGAGATGAACTTGAGATTCGAACTAACGGCTCCCATGGCCGGTGCGACATAAGGATAGGCAATTCCGAAGTCGCGCTCCAACCATACGCGGATTACGGAGTGGTCCGTGGTTATCGGCGTTGAAATGGCGATGTGCTGATCGATGTCATTGGCGGGCTCGACTACTTTGAAACTGGCGGGTTTCCCGTCGACGTCCACGCTCAGAACGTGAGCGCGCGGACTGAAGGCCGGCAGGAATTCAAGCTGAACGCGCTGCCCGCCATGCCGCACGACCTCGAGCGTGACCTCGTTGGCGTTGCGATGGTACGACAATGTCAGACTCGTCGGGGATGCCTTATCCGCTGCCCCTATGGGGATATTGTCGACGGAAAAATCTGTCCAGTTCGCCGGGACATGCGGTTCGAACCGGAGAGTGGAATTCAGCGCATCGACCGAGAGGCCCATCATGCCGCGCAATAGAGGACTCACAATCATCGCCGAAGACCAGATCTGATGCGAGCTGCTGGTCGCGACCGGGGTGTAATAGCGGCCGGAGAGAACTTCGGTAGCCCGACCGGGCGAGCCATCTAAGGCCAACTGCGCATTGGCGCGGAGATTGGCATACGCCGGCAAGCTGCGATGGTATCGATACTCTGCAACTGCGGCCCATCCGGTAAATAGCGGCCACACGCTGCCGAAATGGTATCCAGTGGGGTCGTAAAGAGGATCGTCTTCCGCGATGATGCGCATACCCCAGTCGGCCTGGTGCCGCGGGCCCGCGAGTTCGTCCAGGAACTGATGCCCGTGCTGTTGGTCGAGCAAGCCGAACCACATGGGCACTGTGCCTAAAACGCTGGCGCGATCGATGCGTTTGCCTTCAAGATCGAGCGCGTAGCCGTAGATGTTCTTGTCCGGAGACCAGAATGCGGTCTCCATTCGGTTCTTCAGGACCGGCAGTTCCTGGGAAAGCGATTCAGCCTCAGGCTTGTGCAGCCAAGCCGCCAGTTCGGCCAAAGATTGCTGTGCCTCGATGGCAACGCCGACCAGGTATAACTCTGACGAAACCGGCAGCAGCGGGCCACCTTCAACCCATCCATGACCAACGCTGTAATTTCTGGGAAAGCCATTCGCACCATAGGTGGAACGCAGCCATTGATAAGCGCGCCAGAGGCTGTCCCATTTCGCTGTCGCGAACGCCAGGTCGCCACTCGCACGAACGTAGTCTGCGGTTCCGATGATGTATAGCGGCGTGGCGTCGGCCGAAGCGAATCCGTAGGGATACAGCTTGAACCAAGGAACCAGGCTTACGGTCTGCGGTACTTCGTGAGGGATGCGCCCGTTCTCACCCTGATACTTCGCCAGAAACTCCAGCGCTGTGCGCGTCGTTTGGAAATCGCCGGCAGAATCCAGCGCCAGCGCCGTCCACATGGAATCGCGGCCAAAGAACCAGCTGAAGCCTGGCCGATGATTAAATCCGGAAACGTCATAGCCGGCGATCAACCCCTCGCCAGCGAACGGATCATCGACCAATCCCTGTACCTCGCTGATGCGCGACCAGTCGTACGCGCTTTGCAAGTCGTGGTCCGGAAGAGAGACCGACACTGTGCTGTCCAGATAGTGCGCGTAGTATTTCCGCGCCTCCTGCTGGAGTTGGGGATACTGCGTGAGCAGCTTCTGGTAGAGATCGCTCGCCTCTTTTTTTTCTTTGAACGATGCCGCCAGAACAAAGTGATATGTCGCCGAGCCTTTCACAGATGGTCCAAACTGAAAGCCGTCGGTCGTCGCGGATGAATAATTGGTGGAGTAGGCCTGCCATATGTCGCTGGCCTCTGGTGAACCGGCAACCGCATAAAACCGGTGCTCCTCCTCGCCGAAGCGAAAGACCCGCGCGGTGGAATCCCATTCGACGTAACCGGCTCCCAGTCCGGCGGGCCACATCCAGGCGACATCGGGGGTGAAGGACGCCTCTATCGCCACCGGTTCCGAGCTTTCAAGTTGTAACGAGACCACCGCGCCGGTATCGTGCAGCGGCGCGAACCAGGTCTCGCACACCGAGAACGAGTCATACACGTAATGGATGGAAGTGGATTCCGGACGCACGGTGACGGTCCGCGGCAATGTATCGCCTGCAATAACGTGGCTGCCGAGATGAAAGGTGAGATGGAAATCGCGCAACAGCTTAAGCGGATAGATCCAGGCTTCAAAGTTGCCGTCTTCACGTCCAAACAATGCTGAGCGCGGTCCAACCGCGTCGAGAAATTGCCAATTCTGTGCGGTGCGCGAGAGGCTCAGCTGTCCCGGCGACGCTTGGCAATTATTGAACTGCGCCTGGACCGGCAAAGCGAGGACGACCGCAAGAATCAGCAAGGTAAGAGGCAGCAGGAAGGAAGTGCGTTTGTGCATGATCGTCCCCGAGGAGTCTATGCGATAAGGTGTGTCGTCTTCAAAGGCGTCGTGCTTAGTTGGCTGGTGGCTTCAAGCCGGGGTCGAGATTCGAAGCTTTCTTGAATTCCTTGTCGGCTTCCTTCGTTTCTCCTTTGCGCGATAACGCGATCGCCAGTTGCTGATGCGCCGGAGCATAGCTGGGGGCTTGTTCAATGGCGTTGCGATATTGCGAGATGGCCCCGTCGATATCCCCCCCGTTTAGCAGGCGATTACCGGAATTAGTTGCGAAGGTGGCAGCCTGCAGACCGGTCTTTTGTTTGGTCAGCTGTTCGGCCGCGCGGCTTTCGGCCTCTGCCCCGGCGGTGTCGCCCATTTGCCGCAGCACGGCGGCCAGGTTGGTGTGCGCGCCCAATAAATCGGGTTGCAGCCGTATGGCTTCACGCAATGCTTGCGCCGCTTCCGGCAGTTTGTTCACCTGCTTCAGCACCGTCCCCAGCATGTAGTACGCTTCCGCATAGTCGGGCTTAACTTGGACTGCGTGTTGCAACTGCTCGGCAGCCGCAGGAAAATCGCCTTTCTGCCAGAGCGTCACTCCCAGGCTGTAGTAGGCATCTGCAAGCTGGGGGTCCAACTGAATGGCCTGTTGGAATTCGGCAATTGCACCCGGCAAATTGTCTTTGAACTTCAACGCCAGCGCCAGGTTGTAATGCAGCGACGCATTGCCGGGAGCCAGCTTCAGCGCCTCTTGCAACTGCTCGGCCGCCGCGTCGAATTCCGACTGCTGTAACAAGGTGACAGCGAGGTTCTCCCGGAAGCCGGCGTCATCTGGACGGAGTTGCAAGGCATGCTGAAACTCTTTCACCGCGGCCGGACCTTGACCGTACTGCATCAAAGCCAGCCCAAGGTTGTTATAGGCCTCGGGATCGTTGGGTGTGAGTGCAACCACTTTTCTGAATGCCGCCGCCGCGCTCACCGAATCGCCAGAGCGCTGCAACAGCATGCCCAGCCGGGTTTGCAGAAGAACCATGTCGGGCACAAGTTGCGCTGCTTGTTGATAAGCCTGCAGCGCCGCCGCAGTGTCGTGCTTGGCGTCAAGAGCCGTCCCGAGGTAGTAGAAGGCAATGCCGTCCTTGGGATTCAGCTGAGTCGCCTGCGTAAGTAGCGGAAGGGCGCCGTCGATGTTGCCCGCTCGCAAAAGCGTGACGCCAAGGTGAAACAGCGCCGGTTGATAGCGTGCGTCGAAGGAAAGCGCAGCGCGAAATTCTTTTTCTGCCTCGGCAAATTGCGATTTCTGCGCCAGTAACGTTCCCAGATCATCGTGCAATTCCGGTCGATCGGGAGCTACGGTGAGCCCTTGGTTAATCTCCGCGATGGCGTCATCGGTTTTTCCCTGCATGCTCAGAACGTGAGCCATTTGGCGATGCACTTCCGGATCCTGGGGAGCCAGCTTCAAGGCCTCGCGAAGTTCGGAGTCCGCTTCGTTTAGGGAACCCTTGGTGGCCAGAGCCTTCCCGAGTTCCAGGTGAGGCAGCGCCGCATTGGGCGCCAATTGTGTAGCCTTCCGAAGGTGCGCGATCCCGCCATCGACGTCGCCCTGCTGCAGCAGCACCTCCGCCAGCGCATTTTGAAACTTAGGATTGGTCGGACTGAGTTTGACTGCCTGCTCGAAGGCGGAACGCGCCGTCGCGAGATCGTTGTTCTGCAAGGCACTTACGCCACGCTTGTAGGCGTTGGCGGCCGCCGCGCTGCCGGAGCGGGCCTTGACTTGAGCCTCGGACCCACAGGTCATCCCGAAGACTGTAAAAAACAGAAGCCAATAGGAAACAACATCGCCAAAACGCTTTGCCGCGTGGGGTCGGAACACAGCTAACAAAGTACTTCGTCCAAGCGCTTCCTTCAAGACGGCAGGCCTGCCAAAGCACTGGATCGGACTGCGACCAGCACGTTTTCCAGCCGCCTGGGGAGGAAATCTGAGTTAAAATCTCGAAGCTTTGCGGAAGGAGTCCAGATATGGCGATCGACATGGACAAGCTCAACGCTTTTATCGAGCGCTTTGTCGGAGATCTCGGTGCAGCGGTAGGTACCGGGATGGTCGTAATTGGCGAGAGACTCGGGCTGTACAAAGCGCTGGCAGCGCACCCAATGACCTCGGGCGAACTCGCGGCCAAGACTGAAACCGACGAACGTTACGTGCGCGAATGGCTGGCCTCTCAGGCGGCGGGCGGCTATGTCACCTACGATGAGAAGACGAACAAGTTCAGTCTCACCGAGGAACAGGCCTTCGCCCTGGCCAATGAAGACAGCCCCGCGTATCTTCCTGGGGCGTTCCAGCTGGCTCTGGGGTCACTCGCAGCGGTGCCGCGAATCGCCGATTCGTTTCGCACCGGCGCCGGGATGGGCTGGCATGAACATGATGACGGGGTGTTTCACGGGTGCGAGAAGTTTTTCCGGCCCGGCTACGCTGCGAATCTGGTGACTTCCTGGATCCCGGCGCTTCACGACGTGAAGCAAAAACTCGATGCCGGTGCGCGAGTGGCCGACGTGGGCTGCGGAAAAGGCGCTTCGACAATCTTGATGGCGAAGGCATTCCCCAAATCTCACTTCTTCGGATTCGATTATCACGATAAATCGATCGAAGCCGCGCGTGATTCTGCCAAACGTGAAGGCGTTGCCGATCGGGTCACGTTCGACCAGGCCAAGGCCAAGGAGTATCCCGGAAAAGACTACGACTTCGTCGCGGTTTTCGACTGTTTGCACGACATGGGCGACCCCATCGGCGCAGCCGCCCACGTTCGACGCTCGCTGCGAGACGATGGCACGTGGATGATCGTGGAGCCCTTCGCGAACGACGAGTTAAAGGACAATTTGAATCCTGTGGGCCGGGTCTACTATTCGTTTTCGACACTGCTGTGTACGCCCTGTTCACGGTCGCAGGAAGTAGGTCTGTGCTTGGGCGCGCAGTCTGGAGAGGCCCGCATCCGGGAGGTGGTGACCTCTGCCGGGTTTAGCCGCTTTCGGCGGGCCACCGAAACGCCTTTCAATATAGTGTACGAAGCCAGGCCCTGAACGGAATACCGCGGTGTTTTTTCCCGACTCTTACTGCTGCTTGATACGCTCTCTAGTCCTTGAGGTTCGTCGCGTCTGATGGTCCGGATGTTCATTATGGGGGGCGAGATCCTCCAGCAACTTTACCGGTTGCTCGCACGCGCAGAACATCTCG
This sequence comes from uncultured Acidobacteriaceae bacterium, assembly GCA_963709045.1. GTDB lineage: Bacteria > Acidobacteriota > Terriglobia > Terriglobales > Acidobacteriaceae > Bog-257. The sequence continues at coordinate 40,275 of CAVPUX010000004.1, forward strand.
CGTTTGTGCTCTAATCTTGCCAGTGATCTCCGAGAGTTTTTCCATGTCACAGCTCAAATTACTTCCCATTTTCATCCTTGCAGGTGCGATCAATGGCGTCACCTTCCGAGTGCACGCCCAGACTTCACCCGGTCCCACTCCTATGGACAACGCGGCGCAATCCAATAAATCGCCTGACGCCGTCTTCGCCGAAGCCCGCCGTCTCTCCGAACAAGGCAAATACGACGATGCAATCGCGCAGCTGCGACAACTGGCGACTCGCACTCCGCCGCCAGCCGGGCTTTCGCACGAATTGGGCACCGCCTATTACAAGAAGAGCGACTACCTGAAAGCGGCAGAGTATCTGAAGCAAGCCTTGACGGAGAATCCCAAGGACGACGAAGCTGTTCAGTTGCTCGGCCTGTCGTACTACCTCGCGGGGCGTCCCGCCGAAGCGATTCCTTATCTGGAGAAGGTGCAGACGTGGTATCCGCGCGCCAACGTGGACGCGTCCTACATCCTCGGCATTTGCTACATCCAGTCCAAAAACTATCCCCAGGCACGTATCGCGTTTGCCAAGATGTTTGACGTCAAGCCGGATTCGGCGGCGAGTTACCTCTTCACCGCGCGCATGCTCTTCCGCCAGGAGTTCGATCCCGTCGCCGAGGAGTACGCACAGAAGGCGATTACGCTCGATCCCAAACTTCCGATGGCGCATTTCCTGCTGGGCGAGCTTCACCTGTACAAGTCCAGAATTCCGGAGGCGATCGCCGACCTGCAGCAGGAGCTCGCGATCAACCCGGGGTACGCCGCGGCGTATTACAAGCTCGCGGACGCCTACTCGCGCGTGCAGAAGTACGATGACGCTGAGCGGCTGCTGCAGCGCTCGATCTGGCTGGATGCAACTTCGACGGGGCCGTACATCCTGATGGGCAAGGTCCTGGAGAAGAAGGGCGAGGCGGCGCTGGCGGTGCGAACGTTGCAGCGCGCAGTGGCGATGGACCCGAACAATCCGATTTCGCACCATCTGCTGGGGCAGAGCTATCGCGACCTCGGCAAAACCGACGATGCCGATCGCGAGCTAAAGCTGGCGGAACAGCTGCAGCAAAAGCAGGACGCGAGCCAGTGAAGACGAACTCCGTACGCCCAACTGCGCTAATTAACTCTCTTGGACCGCTTCGCAACGTACATGACCTTATCCGCGGCTGCGCGAAGGTCATCCGCAGCGCGGCCGTCGTCAGGGTACAACGCTAGACCGATGCTCGCGCCAGTTGTCACAAGTTGCCCCTCCACCTCAAACGGTAGAGCAAACGCCAGTTGCAGCGCTGAAACTAGAACTTTGGCTCCCGGTGCGTCGGCTACATCGGCGACTACGGTAAACTCGTCGCCGCCGGTTCGGGCGAGTGTGTCAGAAGCACGCAGCCTTGCTTTCACTCGGGTAACAACACTCTTAAGCACCAAGTCTCCAACCCGGTGGCCGAACGTGTCGTTCACTTCCTTGAAGTTATCGAGGTCCAAGGCGAGGATAGCGATCTTGTGATGCTGTCGATCAGCCCGAGCCAGCGCTTGTTCCAGCCTGTCCTCTAGTAGCCGCCGATTCGGCATGCCGGTTAGTGCGTCGTGCGATGCGAGGTGCTCGTTTTTCGCGAGCGCACTTTGCAGTTCGACGGTACGTATATGGACGCGGCTCTCCAGTTCCTGATTGAGGGTTTCAGCGTGGCTCTTGGCACTCTGAAGATCCACCACGAGGTCTTCATTTTCAAATTGCAAGTTCAATGATGAACGAAGGGTCAGGTAAATTCGCCAAGTAGTGATCAGAGTGACCACAGTAAAGACGGTAGCCAGCAATCCCATGGCAAGGTGTGCGTCATCTCCATCGAGCAGGAAGCGCAGCGAGACTGCCAGACCCGTCGGGATAATGAATGTGACGACGGTTTCGGGTCGAGCCGCCAAGATCGAGCCCGCTCCGAGCATCATGCCGCCGAGCACGAAGGCCAGAATGACTTGGTCTGCCAACTGACCTTCTGGGTAAAGCAGGAGGCCGGCGGCCCCCCAACCCAGGGACGACAAAGCAGTACCAAAGGTAAAAGTCTTGGCCCATCTCCGAGCGTTTGTATCCGTCCCGGCCGCCCGCCAATAGCAGCGCGCCAGAGCGAACCGCAAGGACGATGTCACGAACATGTAAATCAACCACGCCAGGACGATAGGATGTGAAATGACATCCCACTGCAGATAGCTGAGGAGAGTGGCCGCAAACACGGTTACCCAAACCCCGGCGTTTGCATTGCTGTAAAGCAGGCGGACCTGTTCCGCGTAGACTTGCCGGTTCCTTCTATCTTGAATGGGTTGGGTGGCTTCGGCTGGTGCAGCGTTCGCGGACACAGTGGCGTCACACGAAACTCACTCTACCACAGTTGCTGGCGCTGGAACGGGTTCCGGCTGAAAACGCCGACGCACGTAAGACCGGACGCGGTGTTCTCGGCAGAGTGTTAGGGCTGTCGTTGCGCCAGCATCTGCTCCACGAGTTGCAGATTCTCCTGCGCCAGGGCATGCCCGGGCTTCAACTGGAGAGCTCGCTCAAAATGCGATTTTGCTTCCTTCAATTCGCCCATCTGCGCTAGAGCGCTTCCCAGATTCGCCTCGGCATCGGCATCCTGCGGATTCAGACGGACTGCATCGCGAAATTGTTCCGCCGCCCCGTGAAATTACCTTGCGAGGCCATCGCGCTTCCCAGGTTGTAATGCGCGTCAAAGTAATCGGGACGCGCTTTCAGTGAAGCGGAAAGATGCGCGGTAGCTGCGTCGACATCGCCTGAGGCCAGCAGCGCCGCGCCGAGCGCATTGTTCACCACCGCATCTCCCGGACGAAGCTGCAATGCCGCCCGATACTGCGCCTCCGCTCCCTGCGCATCGCCCGCTGCCTGAAGCATGGCTCCGAGGTTGTAGTGCGATTCGAAATCGGTAGGGTCGCGTTCCACGTGGTGCCGGGCTAGCGCTTCCTGCAGCACCATGCGCGGATCGCGGTTGGAATCAGGCAGCCTCTTGGGCAAGACCTGAAGCCACAAGTGCGCCATCTCGTCGCTGGAACGGTTACCGCCTTTCACTCGCTTGGGCGGATGGTTCGGGTTGGCGACATTTTGCTCGGAGTTGTCGTACACATAGCGCATCGAAATCGTCGTGCCCTTGGGCAGCGGCACCGGCTGCTCGTAGCGATAAACCGCCTGCCAGTTCAGGTCCCAGCGCTTGATGTCGATCAGCGTCTGCTTGTTACCGTCGGGTAGCGTCGCAGTCGCTTCGAGATGTTTGCCGAGATAGTGCGCGTGCGGATAAATCGCCAGTACATCCACATCAAGCGGCAGCGTGAATTCGTCGTGTACCACGAAGTTGCTGTCGCCCGGAGGAATGTCGAGCTGGGAGTCGCACTCCAACTGCAGCAGCATCGGATGCTCGGTGGCTGGCTTGTCGGCGAAGTAGATCCCGATGCTCGGCTCGATCGTCTCCGGCTTACCCGACGGCTGCAGGTGCGTGTTGAGCACCAGGTCGGTGCCTTTGTCCAAACGCAGCGCCATGCCGTCCGGCTCGACGTAAGGCACGGTGCCGGGCTTCCAGAAGAGGAAGTGGCTGTCGGGGTCGAATAGCTCGGACTCAATCCTGATTTCCATTCCGCCGAAACCGGCGCCGGGCTTCGTCTCCATTTTGCGCGAGAGTTCCAGCCGGTCGACCAGGATGTTGGCATGATGTACCAGGCGCTTATCGCCCGGCCGGATTTCGACCGCCTTTACCCAGCGGCTTTCGTTGATCGGGATGGGCAGAATGAAATTCCAGTAGGTGTCGATGCCGCTTGCCGGCAACTGAAACGGCTTCGCCGCTTTGACGATCAGGTCAGGTTTGCCGAGCTGCCATCCCTTCACGAACTGCGGCTGAGGCGGCAAGTCCGCCTGCGCGCCTTGCAGCATGCCCTGCTCGACCCACTTCTGAATGAGCGCAATCTGCTCGGCGCTGAGGCGGCGCTCGTCGGCGAACTTCAGGGCCTGCGGTTCCGGCAGCCACGGCGGCATGAAGCGCGTCGTCGTGACGGCCGCGATCTGGTTTCCGTGCTTCTTGACATCGTCGTAGGTCAACAGCGGAAACGGCCCGGCCTCGCCCGGCCGATGACACGATGCGCAGTAGTGAAAGACGATGGGAGCAATGTCGCGATTGAAGGTAACGTTGCGGTCGGCGGATGGGTAGAGCAGGCCTTCAGGCCTGCGTTCAAGTTGCCTTAAATACAAAGGGGCTTTAGCCCCTGAAGTCACCAGACTATTAAGCGCGGATGTCGCGCGCCCGGCGACGGTCAGCTTCCCGCTGACGGCGACGGCCACTGCCACCGCGAGAACCACTCCCAACGTTCTCCACGAGCGACTCATTCGAGGTCCGAGATGTAGCAGCCCACTCCGCTTGCCGTCGCGACTTGGGGTTTGCTGCCCTTTAGAACTGCCTGCACTGCGTCTTCTAATTCATGGGTTGTGGGTGCCGGACGGGCATGGCCAAAGGTCACGTACCAGTCGTCAATGCGTCCGTGATACACCAACTGGCCGCTGGCGTCGAAGACTGCGACCTCCGGCGTGATTTGCGCCTGGCCTAACTTGACCAGCGCGTGCTGCGGATCGTGCAGCGCGGGAAGTTTGTATCCGTAGTCGCGCAGGTGCTGCTCGATTGCCGCACTGGACTCCGACTTGTCGGGATACACCAGCCAGAAGGCAGCCTTGCCCGCATATTGTGCGCTGAGCCGCTGGATCGTGGGAGCGTAGCGATTGGAGATGGGGCAATCGGTGCGTACGAAGATCAGCACCACCGGCTTGCCGGGATCGGCTTGTAGCGGATCTACTGCGTTGCCGGCGAGATCAACTCCGGTCTGCGGCTGATTTGCGCGAACGCTTGCAGCGCCGGTCCATCCCACCGCCGCGATTACGACCGCCACGTTAACCAGCAGAAGCAGAATAGAGGAAACGCGTTGCCGATCGCGGTACATAGGTTCCCACCACCCGGGCGTGATCAGATTCTAAACAGGATGCATGTCAAAGTACATCGTGGCGTGCCCGGCTCTTTGCAGCTGTTCCGAAGTACAACGTCGGCGTGGTTCCCAGCGTCTTTCGGAACATGGAAATAAATGCGCTGGGCGTACTGTAACCCGCTTCCAGGGCGGCATACGTGACCTTCGCTCCCTCCCCCAGGAGACGCAATGCGTGCATGAGACGAAGTTGCTGCCGCCACTTACCGAACGACATTCCCACGTCCTCATGGAACAGTCGCTCCACCGTCCTCTTGCTTGCGCCGCCCGCCTTGCAGATTTGCGCGAGCGTCCGACGGTCGCCCGGGTCGGCAACGAGCACTTCGGCGATTCGCAGCGCTCGCGGGTCGGACGGATTGGGAAGCTGCAGAGGCAGCATGGGAACGGCCTGGAGCTGATCAAGAATGATGTCTATCAAATGACCCTGCGCCCTTAGGCGCGCTTTCAATCCGGCAAAGGTGCACGCGTGCAGAATGAGTTCCTTCAATAGCGGCGACACGTTTACTACGCAGCAGTCTCGCGGCAAAGTTTTTGCCAGCCGTGGCTTTAGGTAGAGAGTTCGCATCGCCACTGTTCCTGACGTGGTGATGGTGTGCGGAATCGTCGCAGGTATCCAAACCGCACGATGTGTGGGGACGACCCAGGTTGCATTGCGGGTACGCACTGTCATGACTCCCCGCGAGGCATAGACCAGTTGGTCGCGATCGTGAAAATGCGATGGAATCACATGCCCGGCGGAATAGTCATGGGTGAGGGTGGCGATCTGAGAGTGGCGATCTCGCAGAGGTTCAAAAAGCGCGCTTTGTCGCTTTTGCGACATTCATTGTCACAATATCGGAAGTATGCAGTTCCAGCAATCGCTAAGCTGAGCCTATCGAAGGTTGATGTGGGAAACATATGAATCGTTTACACCATTGGTTATGCCGGTCGGACAGATGGCGAAACACCGTCCAGCAGCGCATGCCCTGGGTCATCTCGAATGCTGAGCTCGGACCGAATGTCCTCGAACTGGGGCCAGGACCCGGTCTCACTACGGATCTATTGCGCCGGGCGGTGCGGCGCCTCACGGCTCTCGAAATCGATGCCAAAGCGGCGGAGTCACTGGGCTCGCGTCTGCGCAGCAGCAACGTGGAGGTCGTCGCCGGCGATGCGACCGCAATGCCATTCGGCGATGCACAGTTTTCCGGAGGAGTGTCGTTCACCATGCTGCATCATGTGCCCTCGCCGGAGTTGCAAGACAAACTCTTGCGCGAGGTATGGCGAGTGTTGCAGCCGGGAGGAGTTTTCGTCGGGAGTGACAGTCTGCAAAGCTGGCTCATGCGACTGATCCACATCGGCGACACGCTTGTGCCGATCGATCCGGATGCGATCGGAGGTCGGCTTGAGGTGGCTGGGTTCGAGGTCGTGGAAGTGGAAAAGACTTCTGACTCGTTTCGCTTCCACGCCAGGCGACCGCACTTAAGGCCGTGACCTTGGTAAGGGGTGAAGCTGAAATCCACTGGAGAACCGCATTGGAGGTCTTGTATGCGTTCACATTTGCATTGGCTCTTAGCATGTCTGCTGACCTGCTGCATTACTTGCGGAAGCCGTTCGGCAGCGCAAGCGAACGCGCCAACTCCGACGGTAATGCTGACCGCCGGAACGCTCGAAGGTACGCACTTCGGTTCAGCACAAAATGACGTGGCCTTTCTTGGCGTGCCATACGCCGCTCCGCCCGTTGGCAATTTGCGCTGGAAACCACCGCAGCCGGTGATGACGTGGAATGGGGCGCGCAACGCAACTCAGTTCGGACCAGCCTGTCCCCAACTTCCGGCAAGCTGGTTTCCTCCGACCGCTTGGAGCGAAGACTGCCTCTATCTGAATGTTTGGACATCGCACCTCTCCGCGAGCGCAAAGCTACCTGTTCTCGTCTATTTTCATGGTGGAGGTAACACCGAGGGCTACAGCCAAATGACTCCGCTGGGCCCTGCGCTCTCGCCTCTTGGTGTGGTCGTCGTTAGCGCAAACTATAGGCTTGGCCCTTTCGGATTTCTTGCGCATCCCGCTCTCACGGCAGAATCGGAGCACCACTCTTCCGGAAACTATGGGCTTCTCGACCAACTGCAGGCCCTGAAGTGGATACAGGAAAACATCTCGCGCTTTGGAGGCGACCCTAGCCAAGTTACCGTAATTGGCCAGTCTGCCGGCGCGGTCGATATCTGCCTGCTCATGTCGTCTCCGCTGGCGGCAGGCACGTTTCAGCGAGCGATTATGGAGAGCGGCGAGTGCCAGAGCACGCTTAACGAAGATATCCGCACGCCCATACCCTACAACACCATCTCCGGCACGGGCGAAGGCGTTGGGGAACGTCTGGCGAAGGATCTGGGTGTTGCAGATGGACAGGGCACGGCGCAAAAGCTGCGCAGTATTTCGCCTGACAAAATCCTGAAGGCTTGGAGTGAGGACAAGCAAGTTCACTTTGACGCGATCGTGGATGGCTGGGTGGTCCCAGAACAACCCGCGAAGATCTTTGCCGAAGGTAAGCAAATGCACATTCCTGTTCTTATCGGCAGCAATGCCAATGAGGCGACGGTGTTTGGCCATGGAGGCCCGAAGACAGTCGATCAATTTAAGAACTATCTGCGGGAGGACACGGGCAGGTTCTCGGACGAGGAATTTCGCGCTTATTCTGCGCATTCGGACGCGGATGTTCCGGCGAAGTATTTGCAGCTTCAGAGCGATTCATTCGCGTACGGTGCTTATTCCCTGGCGCAAGCCATGACTCGCGCCGGCCAAAAGGCATACCTGTATTACTTCACTTACGCCGAGACGGGAAAGCGGGCGCAGCTCGGCGCATACCATGGCGAGGAGCTCAAGTTTCTGAGCAATTCTTTCCCCTCCGATTGGCAGCACAGTTCTGACGACGAAAAGCTCGGCGAAGCCATTCGCGCCTACTGGACGAATTTCGCAAAAACCGGCAACCCGAATGCTCCCGGACTTCCGAAGTGGCCGGCCTACGACGCGCGATCCAATCAGTGGTTGGAACTTGGCCGTACGATTCGCGTCGGCCCAGTGGAACCGCGACTCCAGGTTCTGGAGCGAATCATGCAGCAAGTCTTGGCCGAGGAAGGGAAGAGCGGCCTGTAAACTCGGGCGATCTCGCTGCACCGGGTCTTTTAAATTGATCTCCCAATCCGTCCCAACATCCTTACGGAGTCGCGCGCCTT
>CAVPUX010000005.1:0-582055 GCA_963709045.1 uncultured Acidobacteriaceae bacterium
CGTCCCAGGCTGGCTTCCCCGCTCTTCTTCGTACGCGGTTTGCCTTTGTCGGAGAACAGGATCAGCATGATGAACGCAACCGCAACCACGCCCGCGAATCCGATCAGCAGGCGTACCGTCTTGTCGTCCTTCGCCATGCGAAAACTGCGCTTTGGCGCGGCCATTTCTTGCGATGCTTCACTCGTCGGCTCTTTGTCCTGAGCTTCTTGAGCCTGCCGCTCTAAGTCCGTGATGTAGAGCGTATGGGCGTTTCGCGAACCGTTGTTTGTGTTGTGATTCATCTGAGACATGAAAACCCTCTTCATCACTTGGCGGATGCGTTGCTTGCGGTAGCTGTAGGAGCCGTGAATGGCAGATCGACCAGAAGCGGCCGATTCACTGCATCTGCGGTTGCCAGAACCAGTTGCATGTGTTCCTGATACTGCTTGAAATCGGGCCGAACGAAACGCACAACGCCATCGGCGCGTGCTCCCGGAGCAAGCCTTCGTTGGGTGAAGCGGTAATCACGGATTGCAACCTGGTCGGCTAATACCTTCTTCTGGCTCCGATCATCTGCTGCCGGATTCCCTTTGCCGCTCGGATTGCCCAGTTCCACCTGTGGTGGTAGCACCTCGATCCAATGCTGGCTGCTGTTCAGGACTGAAAAGGCGACAATCGCGTCGGGGCCATCTTCGGTGACGGCACCAAGGCTCGCCGCTAAATCACCGCGGCTCGTCGTCCATGCTGGGCTCGAGACAAGAGCCTGCTGCCGGTAGGCGGATTCGTAAGCCGATGAGTCTTGCTTGGCTGAAGCTGAGTTTGCGGGCGACGTCTCCTCTGACGGACCTATCAGAAAGCCCTTTCGCTGCTTGTAGGTCAATACGAAATCTACCGGCTTGGTATTGCTGCTGACCGCGCCATCACTGATCAGCCTGAGGCTGACCACCTGGCCTGACTTGGTGGCGATCAACAGGTTGCTCGCTGCAAATTGAGTGGTGATCGGCTTAACAATCACCAGTTCCGGTTCGTGCTCATTGTGTTCAGCCTGGAAGAACGTTGGAGCGCCGACGACCACCGATGAGACCGGCTCCGGCATGCGAATCGTTGCCGCATAGAGAGGCTTGAGCCGCAGATCGGTCACTGTATCCGGCGAAATGGTCAGATTGGAAATGACAGGCAGAACATCTTCGTGGCTGGCTGTAGCTTCCTGTGCGTAACCCGCTGTGAGCGAACGGGATCAGCACAGCGAATGCGATCGTTGGGATGTGACCTTTCATCGATGGGACTCCTTCGATGCGTGTTTGGCCGATAGCTCTTGCAGGTAGCGTCGTCTGACGTCTTCCACGTAACGGATGACGTCTGTGTTGCTGTATTGGAGGGAATGGATTCTGTGTTCCCCGGCGTAATAGGCGGCTACAGCCAGTCGAATGTCCCCGTGATACTGAGCGAGCAAATCACGCAGGTACCGGACGCCGCCACCTACGTTCTGGCTGATGTCGAATGAGTTCCGCACGCCGAATCGCGCTGCGGTGCCCGGCATCAGCTGCATCAATCCGCGAGCATTCTTCTCCGAGATAGCACGCTGATTCCAGTTCGATTCCTGGCGGATGATCGCGCGCACGAGCTCCGGTGGAACGTGATAGTGCCGCGCATAGGCATCGGCATAGTAGGCAGCCTCAGCATGGTCGGCAGCCCAGCTCCGAGTAGCGAGAACAACCGTGAGGACCGGCAATAGGAGCGAGATTCTTCTCATGCCGCAGCCCCTTTTGCCAACACCTCAGACTCTGCGAGCGTGTGCTGCAGCTCAGTGGCTTCCATCGACTCCGCGTAGTGCCGGGCCGCATGAATGATGCTCGCGAATCCGTCTCGCAACAGCAGGCGCTGGCGGTCGCGCTCTGTCTTCGCCAGCAGCGGAAGCAGCATGTCGCGATGCTCGTTGGTGATCTCATCGATCCCCAAATGCTGTAGCGATAACGCCATGTCGATCATCTCGGACACAGATGGCGGCTTTTCGAGGCTGTAGGCCCGGAGTGCCTTGGCGAATCCGGCGATCAGCCGATGTGCTGGCGCTCCCGCTTCCGGTGTGCGCCGTGCCACGATCTCGCCTTCGCGCTCCGCTGTCGGGTGCTCGACCCGCACGTACAAGCTGCGCCGGCGTATGGGATCGCCCAATCGGCGCTCCTCGTTCGAGGTCAGAACGGTGAAAGGAATGGAGGAGGCTGGAACCGTTCCAAGGCGGGGGATGGACAGGCGCCACACGGAGAGGACCTCAAGGAGTGTTGCTTCGAAACTGTGGTCAACCTTGTCCAATTCGTCGATGAGCAAGACGCAAGGCGACGGATACTGCAAGTGCCTTCAGCAGCGGGCCTGCCGCGAAGAAATCCAAGGCGGAGAGTTGCTTGCCCAGCGAGGCCCAATCAGAAGCGCCCGATCCGCGAGTGACCGTGTCCAGGTACAGCCTCTGCAAGCCCTCGTCGAACTTGCCAATGGCCTTCTCCTCGGTAATGCCCTCGTAGCACTGCAGGCGCTCCAGTGGGGTACCGATTGCGCGTGCCACCGCGTAAGCAAGCTCTGTTTTGCCGCTCCCGGCAGGACCTTCCAGCAGTAATGGTTTTTGTAAACTGGCCGCCAGGTAGACGGCGGTGGCCGTCACAGTATCGGTGATGTACCCGATATCCGTGAGCGCTTGATGGACGTGCTCGGAAGATTGAAACACCCCTAAACCTCCTCCCGCCCTGTCTCAGGGTGGGAGGAGGTTAGGAACATTCCGGAGTTGCGTCAAATTGATCGGTGTCTTGCTCGTGCGCTTCTGGGAAGCTCGCGGGTCTACTGCTTAAATGCGTAGATGTTGCCATCTTGGCCTTTCCAGCCATTCTCCGTTTTTTGGAATTCGTAAGATCCCTTCACAGTCTCGACAGTTCCTTTGCGATTGGCACGGATACCCACGCCTGGAGCCGCGGCAGGGTCATGAATTCCATTGTCGAGATACCGAACCTGTGCCTCAAAATCCAAAAGATAATGGCTGCCGTCCAGGCGTCCGTTCGTCTTCTTAAAAGACACAAGCTCAATTCCGTGGTCGTTCTTGAGGAGATCGTGCCACACCTGCGCTCCATCTTGTTCGGTTGGAACAGGCATCTCGGCCTTTTGGCAAGCCGTTAGGAGAAGCATCCCGATTACGAAGGATGACAAAACAGTTTTGCTGAACATAAGGGCCTCAGAATTCTAGTAATCAATCGGCTGAGTAATTCGATGCAGAAGGACCGCTGACACTCAGGCGACGGCATTTACCAGCCTTCTTTATGTAAGGTCAGCAACTCGCGTTGGCTCTTTAGTTGGGCTTCCCTTCGCTCTCTTGAAGTCGGCTGATTTCTTGCTCAACAAGTCTGTTTACCTTCTCGCGGATAGACTCCAAGAGCATCCATTTCTGTTCCAACATCTTCTTCGTGTCTTTGACGTTGCCAACAGTGCTCTTGGGAATGTGCTTCCGTTCGTCGTCGATGATCGATTGAAATAGCTCGACGATCGATCGGACGTTTTCGTACACATACTGAAATGCTTCCGATCCGTACCGGGTCGTTGCAAACGTCACATATGCTAGCCCAGTTCCTGTCAGCAATAGCGCATTCGGGACATGCGGATTCTCTTCGGAGAAGTCGTTGATAGTTCCTAGTACTTTCTCCTGAAGAGCTTGCCACGGAGGCACATCGAAATGAGGGAGGCCAGAAGGGCTCTTTTTTTTGGGCACAGGTTGCATTCACCTTCGCTTGTGAGCGTGCAGAACTGACAGATCGCCGAACGTCTTAGAGCTGAAATGGCAAATGTGCCGTCACGGGCTACGCCAGGAATGAATACCCGACCGCATCTGGAGCATGTGAAGCTCATGTTCCAACGGAGCAACAGCATCGGCCAAGTCCGTCGGTTGTATCTGAAAGCCTTCATCAGAAGGAGGAAAGCGACGATAGCGAGCACGAAGAATGAACCTGTTGCAAGATCTTCAAAGCGGAAGGTCAATTGCATGCGGCCAGAAATCCTGCGAATACCTTCGGCGGCTAGGGCTGAAAGCAACGGGCTCACTGCAATCAGGCCGACAACCTGGCCAATAACTGCGCTTCGTAGGAGGGGCTGCGAGCAGACTCAACTGAGTCTGTGAAGTCCCTTCTGTCCAGCCGCTCCCTCCGGCAGGCCCTCCCGCCCATCCGAACCCGCTCGTCACCGCTGAGAACCGAGAGACGCCCGCCATATACACCGTGGAGAGCCGCTGTGTGTTTTCGCTTCCACAGGTTGGACAGGAATACTGGACCTGAGCATCGGCAGGACGTGGAAGAGGGATGGCGAATTTCGGGCGCCGTGCCCATGACCTTTGAAGAGCCCTGATGTTGACTTCTCGACTACTCATCGCGAAGGGCACGTTACGACAGAAGCGCCGGGCTTGGCAAATTGAAAGGCACGAAAAAACAAATTCACAGACTCAGAATCCAGCAACTCTCGAAAGTTTCGCGTCACTGCAACTTTTCTCTTGCGTTCGAACCCGAAATAGTTTTAAGTGTTGCGCACAAGAGTTGACGATCACGGAGCACAGTGATCTCGATTCTTCCTCCGGCGGCTGCAGCATAACGCGGCTTCCGGCCTGTCCCGTGGGCACCAAGCGCTCACGTTGTTCGAATCTCGGTACTCAGCTCAGCTTCAATCTGCTCAAAGACGTTGACTGCTCACCTGCATCTCCGGATCGCAGGTCATTAAGTGCGGCCTTGAATGGTCCGCTCGGCGAATCGGGGAGGGAGCATCTGTTGCTTCCTCCTGACTCGCTCCCTTCGAGCAATCAGTACTTGCAGTTCTAGAACCTCTTCACGTCTGACAGCGACGGGCGCGTCGCGTGGGCTGCTGTCCGCTCGATGGCGCTCACCCGTAATGCCAGATTACGGGTTCGGAGTCGGGGCATTCGATTCAGCGAACTGATCGAGGTGCTCTCAGATCTCAGAGCCGCTGGTTCTTCTGGCAGTGGGCGAGCAGAAGATGTCTGAAACCAAGTCATTACTGGACGAGCGTCGAACCCTCCACGTTGTTAACCCCTCCCAAATCGCTTTTGACACCGTCAAAGCACCCGAACCCTTCGTCTCAGCTGAAGAGGCCGCACGGTTCCTGTCCGTGAAGAGGCGCCAGCTTCTCGCCATGGCACGTAGAGGCTTAGTCTGGGGCGTATCCGCTCGGAACGGGAACCGTAAGGAAGGTGTGGGTATTCAGGCTTTCCGAACTTGCCGCCGCCGTAGAGCAGCATCTGACAGCCCCGAGAACCGAAAAACGCGATACGATTCGGTCAGGCAGTTCCCGCTGAGGAGACCTTTTCATGGCTTATCAGCGCGGATCGTTAGTGAAACTTCATCGCAAGGCTGGAGACATCTGGGTGCTGCGGTATCGGGAAATCAGGGACCAGGGCAAACGGGTTCAAAATGACCTGCCCGTTGGCCTCGTTCGCGATTTCCCCAAAGAAAAAGATGCATGGCGAGAGGTCGATCGCTTAGGCCTCCTGCTGCGCATCAATGCCCAGCATCTCGACGATCGCATTCGCTTTCGTGCTCTAGCGGAGCATTACCTCACTCATGACGTAGGGCCCGATGCGCTCCGACCAAAGTCCCAGCGCACGGCCCTCAACACCAACCAAATCGTCCGGACCTATCTTGTTCCCCAGTGGGGTGACAGCATAGCGGACGAGATAAAACCCCTCGACATACAGCACTGGCTCAAAATGCTTCACACCGATAAGAGCTTGGCGTGGACGACCGTATCGAAGGTTCGTGGCATCATGCTTCGGATCTATCGCATCGGTGCCCTGCACCAGCTCGTGAAGAACAACCCGGTGCTTCCCGTCGAGACCCGCTCCACTACCGATTACAAGGCCATCCTCGTAACCCCTAAACAGACATGGGAAATCATCGAGAGCCTTGCTAATCCACTGCACCGCATTCTCATCCTCACCTGCGCTGCTACGGCGCTCCGCGCATCGGAACTTCTCGCGCTGCGCTGGGCAGACGTGCTATGGGACGAGAACCGGATTGCGGTAACGAAGCGTTGGTGGCGTGGAAGTGACGGACCCACCAAGACCCGCAGGAGCGAAGGTCATGTGCCTATGCACCCGGCCCTCGCGCAATTCCTGCAGGCTTGGAAGGAAAAGACGCCTTTCGCGAAGGAGACGGATTTTCTGTTTCCCTCGCTCAAGGCAGACGGCAAGGTTCCCATATCGCCTGCTGTATTCGTAGCCGATCATCTCCGGCCAGCCGCCAAAGCGGCTGGGCTTGGTATACCGGACGGCTACCGTTTCGGCTTACACAATCTCCGGCACTCGCTCTCAAGCTGGCTGGTGAATAAGGGCAAGGCCGATCCTAAGACGGTCCAGAGCCTGCTTCGCCACAGCCGTATCCAGACCACGCTCGACCTTTACACACAAGGCGACGGCGACGAGACACGGGCCGCGCAAGGCGCATTCCTTCGGGAGATGGGCCTGGCATCGGAGTTAGTGCAATGAAAGTGTTGGTTGGATTGTTGGTTGGCCCGTTTTCCGGATTCTCTCTAAACCCCAGAAAACATTGGTGGGCGCTACAGGATTCGAACCTGTGACTTCCACCGTGTGAAGATGGCACTCTACCGCTGAGTTAAGCGCCCAAGCCTGCGGTCTCTCGATTGTAGCAAACCAAGCCGAGCGCCAACACCGGCGCCGCTTTAGATATCGCCTGGGTTCAACCTCCGAGATCAAACTCACTCGCACCCTGCCGCACCTTGCCAAAAAACCTTGCAGCACGACGCTCGAATATGTTCATCTAAGTGGCTTATGGCGCTCGAGGAGTACAAGCGTAAACGAGACTTCAAGCAGACCCCCGAACCTCCCGCGAAGGTGGAACGTGGCGAGCGTCGCCGCTTCGTGGTGCAGAAGCATCGCGCTACGCGTTTGCACTATGACTTTCGGCTCGAGATGGAAGGTGTACTGAAGTCGTGGGCGGTGCCCAAGGGACCCTCACTCGATCCTGCCGACAAGCGTCTGGCAATGCAGGTGGAGGATCACCCCGTTTCGTATTTCGATTTTGAGGGCATCATTCCGGCCGGCAATTACGGAGGGGGCACCGTCATGGTGTGGGACATGGGTACATGGGAGCCGCAGGGCGATGCCGCTGAGATGCTGCGCAAAGGAGACCTGAAGTTTCGCCTCAACGGCAAGAAGCTGAAAGGCGATTTCGCGCTGGTGCACATGAAGTCACGGCGCCCGGGCAGCAAAGGAACTGAGTGGTTGCTGATCAAGCACCGCGATGCCCACGTGCAGGAAGGCTACGACATTGACAAGTACGACCGCTCGGTCCTGACCAAGCGAACGATGGATCAAATTGCAGGCGATCTTGGTTCGGCGGAGTGGAAGAGTAGTCGCAAGGCGTCGGTCGGTGGCGCTTCGAAGAAGAACGACTGGCTCGCGGAATCGATTGCGAAAGCCGACGCCATAAAGGCGAAAGCCCAGAAGAAGTCGGCAGCTGCGAAATCGTCTACGGTTGCGGCAAAGCCGGTGGCTGAAACGCGTAGCGAAGAATTCCACCCAAGCAAAGCAAGCTTCGCGGCTTCTCTCGAAGGGCGAACGCACAGCCGCCGCTGGCGGAGTAAAAAAAAAATCTCGCATGGCAGTAAAGCGCTAAGCCTCGACCCGGCGCACATCGGCCATAAAGCGCCGATGCCTCGCGCTATCCACCCCATGCTTGCAACTCTTGTGGACAAGCCGTTCGACGGCGAAGAATGGCTTTACGAGGTGAAGTGGGATGGCTATCGCGCAATTGCCTTCCTCGAGGGTGGTACGGTACGTCTGGTGTCGCGCAACCAGAACGATTTGACCGCCGCGTATCCGGAACTTCGCTCGATTCCAGATTCCGTTCAGAGCGCGAACGGCAATTCTGGACGGCGAGATCGTCGCACTCGATGAGGAGGGCCGGCCTTCCTTCAGCCTGATGCAGCAGCGGACCGGAGTTGGCGAAGGCGGCCATCGCATTCGACGCACTCGCGATGACATTCCCGTGATGTATTACGTTTTCGATCTGCTCTACCTGGATGGTCACAACCTGATGCAGGCTGAACTGGAACAGCGCAAGCACCTACTCGCATCTGTCCTGGCGCCTGGCGATCTCGTCCGTTATTCCGATCACTACGTCGGGAACGGCAAAGCGCTATTCGAAGCGGCAGAACAGCGCAGTCTGGAAGGCATTGTCGCGAAACTCCGCAGCAGCCCCTACGTGCAAAAGCGCAGTCGCGATTGGCTCAAGATCAAAATCGTTAAGCGGCAGGAGTGCGTAATTGGGGGTTACACCGATCCGCGTGGCGCACGCGAAAACTTTGGTTCCGTCGTGCTCGGACTCTATGACGATCAGGACCGCCTGGTCCCGGTTGGCCAGGCGGGCAGTGGCTTTACCGAAGACTCGCACGCGGCCATGTGGAAGCGTCTGCACGCGCTGGAGACCAAGCAAAATCCATTCTTCGGCAAAGTGGAAAGCACTAGACGGATCCATTTTGTGAAGCCCGAACTGGTTGCCGAAATAAAGTTCACCGAGTGGACGCATGAGGGGCAAAGCGGCGGAGTCAAAATGCGCGCTCCCGTATTTCAGGGACTACGCTTCGACAAGAAGCCCAAAGAGTGCAGGTTTGAGCGGCCCGCCAGCGCCGCGGCCGAGGTTAAGAAGGCCGAGGCGGGCGAGACGGGGTAGGTTGCGTCGGCAACTTGAAAGATCCTCTCTCAATGCTGGCTGGATCGCGAGTGAACTTCCTCACGAGACATATACCGGCCATCTGTCTTCAAGAAGGGCTTCCGTGCAAGGGATTGCCGCATGGATCGCTCATAACTGCCCTCCAGGAGGGCCAGTCTTCCTTAGATCCAAAATAATCTTCTTCAGACTAAATTTCCTGATGTGTATAAGCCGCTCCAGGAGGGATAGCTTCGTGAGATCAAAATAATCTTCTTCAGACTAAATTTCGTGATGTGTATAACCCGCTTTACTTAATGTCTTTCATCGGCAGCACGGAACCGTATTCATGCCCGCTGGCGTCCACGGCGCGCGCAATGACGGCACTGAAAGCCTCGCGGACCTCGGGATATTTTGCGACGATCGCTTTACTGACGGCCATGTTGTCCTGAAAGGCTACGCCGGAATCTGACGCCTGCGGATTCCCATATCGAATGCGTAGGTCAAGATTGTCTTCCACCGGCACAGCCACCATCTCCGTGACCTTGAATGTCTTGCCATTGGCCGCAAGAGTTAGCGGCGAAGCGTCGCTCGGCATGTCGCTCGGCCGTGCGCCCTGCATCTCTTCGGCGATCTTGTCGAGTTGCGGCGTACTCATGAAGTTCACCGGCGCCATCAAGTCCCACGCTGTCAGATAGTAGAACCAGGCATTGTGCAACTGGCTCTTAGACTTGTACTCGCGTGCTTTGGTCAGATACCACTGCCCATCATGGCCGCCGATCGAATCCAATCGCGGGTAATATCCTGCCAGCTTCCATGCGCCATTCACATTCTGCAAAATCAGCGAAAGCGTGATCGGGTTCTTGCCGGCGACCTTCTGCATGACTAGCGCGTAACGTCCGGCCGGTAGGTTAGAGATCGAGAAGACCAGACGGTCGGGCGAGTTGTAGATGCCGCAATAGAAGTCCGCTCTCGGTACGGTTCCTTTGGCTTGAGAAGCGTCCAGTACGTACGTTCCGCTGACCGTGGCTGGACCTTGCGCGAAATATGGTTTATTGGTGACCACGGCCTGCTCGATACTGCCAAAATCCCCCGCAATTGCCGGAATGGCATTGGCTTTAAGCCCCGCCACATCTCCGTGCGCTGACATGTCCAGGAATTGTCGCGCAGTTGCCTCGACTGCGTTCTTGGTCGGGACGTCCAAATCAGCGCCACTGCTGCAAGTCTGAGCGGTCATTGCGGGCGCAGAGATCATCACCGCCAGCAATAGCAAGACCGCTCGAAGGACGAAACAGTCGCTCAAGCGAGAAGCGAACGATATTCGGATCATGTTCGTAGTCTTAACCCCATCGCAAGGCCCATTGTGGTTTGCAGAATACACGGATGACTGGTTGCTCTCTAAAATGTTTAAGATGCTGTTTGTTACCTGGTCAGATGTTTAGCCCGCTTGTTCATGATTCCGCGACGAATCCGCAACCGACGCGCCACGGCCGGGTTTAGAATGAGCGAGGCGGCGGGAATCGAAAAAACGACGAACCCGCTTGGCCGTCCAACAATTATGGTACGCCTCTGGCACAATTTGGGATCGTCTTTGTTGTTGGCATTCGGACTCTGTCTTGCTCTCACTGAATCGCCGGCACAGGCAACCGCCCCGGTGAACCCGACTCCGGTAGTCGGCGCGCATTCGCAACCGACCCATCATCATGTCAGGAAAGCGGCACCGGTTGCGGAGGCTCCTGCTCCTGCGCCCGTACCGCTGACGCCCGAGCAAATGGCTCCGACCCCGCCGCACGTCACCTATCAGAACGGGCTGCTTGCTATCGATGCCAGGAACTCGACGCTGTCGCAAGTCTTGCGTTCAGTTCAGGCTCAGACGGGCGCATCCATGGAGATGCCATCCAGCGCTTCGAACGATCGGGTCACGATGCAGTTGGGACCGGGACAGCCACGCGATGTCTTGAATACGCTGTTGAACGGATCCAAATTCAATTACATCATTTTGGGGATGACTGGCGATCCCGGGCGCGTGCAGAAAGTAATTTTGACCACTCGGCAGAACGCGCCTGCAGCGGTCAACACCGCGCAAAACAATGGCCCGGGACCACAACCACAAGCTGAAGAGCCGCAAGACGAAGACATACCTCCACCGGAACCGGAGGTCGAGAACCCGCCAGAAAATCAGCCGATCGCTCCGATGCCCGGGCGATTCCGGCCGCAAGTTCCAGTGCGTTCGCCCGATACGAATGAACCGCCTCAGCAAAATGGAGATCAGTTGAACGGTGGCAAGACTCCGGAACAGTTGCTGCAGGAACTGCAAAACATGCAGGAACAGCAACAGCGATATCAACAGCAGTTGAATCCTGCCAACGTCGAGGGACAGCCGCCGCAACCGCAGTAGTCCTAACGGCGGGGTTAACTCGAGCAGCGGAGGCAGTTCCGGGCAGTCGCGCAGCTAGACCTTTGCCTCGCGACCTTCCTGGCTTCTCTCGAGTCCACTCATCCGTGCGACAGCGCGCCTAATGCCGCCCGGAACATGGCATCGAAGTTCTCCCGCCCGGCGGATTGCGCCGCCCGTTCGACGGCTTTTTCTGCAATGGCGCGCTGGTAGCCGAGGTTCGACAATGCCGAGATCACGTCTTCCTCGACGGCGGAGTGTGTCACCGCGGGCTGCGTGGCGCCAAATCCCTCCAGCTTGTCGCGCAGTTCCACGCACATGCGTTCGGCAGTCTTCTTGCCGATGCCGGGGATTCGCGTGAGCCGCGCGAAATCGTTGCCGCGAATCGCGCCGACCATGTCGGCCGCAGGCATCCCACTAAGAATGGTAATCGCCAGTTTGGGCCCGATACCGCTCACCGTGATCAGCTTCTCGAACAGTTGCTTCTCTTCCCGCCGCAGAAAGCCGAAGAGGGCCAGGGCGTCTTCGCGGACGTGAGTGTGAATGTGCAGCGCGACCTCACTACCCTGCGCGGGCAGCTCGGAAAACGTCGGCACGGTAATGGTGACGTCGTAGCCGACACCGGCGGTCTCGACGATGGCCTGGTTCGGATGCTTGGCGATGAGCCGTCCGCGAAGGTGCGCGATCATGCAGGATGATTGTAAATTGATCGCGAACGTCGGATGCTAATTGCGATGAAGAATCGTCGTCCAGCCACGGAGAAGTTTGCTCCACGGACCGAGCCGCATGCCATCCGCTTCACGGCTGCGCAGTTGCGCGATGCTCGAATTCTTCCGCGTGAATTCTTCAACCGTGATCCGGTGACCGTGGGGCGCGAGTTGCTGGGCAAGTTGCTGATCCGACGCGAAGGACGCGCGCTGCTCGCTGGCCGTATCGTCGAAGACGAAGCCTACCTCGGAGTCGACGATCCGGCGGCGCACTCTTATTCCGGTCGAACTCCGCGCAACGCTGTACTCTTCGGGCCGCCCGGACACGCCTACGTGTACTTCATTTACGGCAATCATTACTGCCTGAATGTTTCCTGCTTGCCGGATGGAGAGGCTGGCGGCGTGCTGTTTCGCGCCATGGAGCCAGTGTTTGGACGGGAGGAGATGGCGCGAGCTCGCGGCCTGGAGTTGACGGCGACACCGCGACCCGCACAATTGCGGATGATCTCCAGTGGCCCGGGACGCATGGCGCAGGCACTCGGCATCACCCGGCTTCGCGACAACGACAAGGACCTGACCGCGCCGTCGTCAGGCCTTTGGTTTGCGGATGACGGCTATCGTCCCGAGCGCATCGCGGCCACGCGACGTGTTGGGATTACAAAGGCCGTCGAACGGCCGCTGCGATTTGTGATAGCCGGGAACCCGTTCGTGTCGGGACGGCGAATAGGATAAGGTGGGATTACGAATCAGTTGTGCTATGGAGATTTATCAAGATGTGGAGGCTCGGGCTTAAAGATTAGCTCGGCTTGCCTAAATGAAATCTTCCGCTGGTGGAGATCATTTCCCTCATAATAACTCGCCTTGATCGATGCCGCTATGTCGAAACAGGGGTCCCCGCCAGACAGCACGGTTACAAATTCATTCAGGTCTTCCGAGTGCCACAATTCGCTGGTGCCGTGCCCTGCTTCCATTCTCAATGTGGTCTTCTCGGAAACCGGACCGATTATTGTGGCAGACCAGTCATCTGGTATCGAGTTAAGTGCAACGAAACGTCCGCAGTGCAAAACGACTGCAACTGACTCGATCCTCTCGCCACGGTCTGTCTTCAGGTTAATGTGGGGAAACGAGACCTTGTAGCGAACATCCTTCGTTTGAGCGGAAAAGCGCCCCTCAGCACAAACCATTAGCATTAAGCACAACATCAATCGCTGCACCGTGCCCATCCTGAATTGCTTTGCCTTTCAAAAAAAGCACTTTACACAAACGCAGAATTGCACCGTTCGCGGCGTCCCCTATTCCGGATCGTGCCAACCCCCAATGTCGGCGGCCAGTTCACGCGAGTCGGCCGGACCCCAGGTGCCCGGCTCGTAGACCTCGGTCGGGCAGCACTCGCCAAGAATAGGATCGACGATCGCCCAAGCCGCCTCGACCGCATCCTGCCGCACAAACAGCAACTGATCGCCCTTCATTGCGTCAGTGAGCAATCGTTCGTAAGCATCCATCTCATCGCTGGTGGTGTACTTCACCGCCGAAAGTTCCACTGGCATGGGCACCATCAAGGGGCCCGGCCGCTTAACGCGTCCGCCCAAACTCAGCTCGATATCGGGGCCGAGGCGGAAGCGAAAGTAGTTGCGGCCATCCACGCCGATCTTGGCCAGCGGCGGTTTGCGCAACTTCACAAACACTTCCGTAGCGGTGGTGGGCAGCCGTTTGCCGGCGCGGATGAGGAACGGGACCCCCGCCCAACGCCATGAATCGACCTCCAGGCGCAACGCGGCGAAGGTCTCCACGTCGGACTTGGGCGATACGCCCGGCTCGTCGCGATAACCACGAAACTGCCCACGAACAATGTTGGCGGGACTGAGCGGCGGAATGGTACGGAAAATTTTTACCTGCTCATCACGCACCGAATCCACGTACATCATGGTCGGCGGCTCCATGGCGAGGAACGCGACCACCTGCAGCATGTGGTTCTGCACCACATCGCGAATGGCGCCTGCCTCTTCGTAGAACTTTCCGCGGCCCTCCACGCCGAACGACTCGGCCATGGTGATCTGCACGCTGTGTACGTAGTTGCGGTTCCAGATGGGCTCCAGAAAGCTGTTGGCGAAGCGGAAGATCAACAGGTTCTCGACCGCCTCTTTGCCAAGATAGTGATCGATGCGGAAGATGCGCTCTTCGGGAAAAGCTATGTGCAGCGTGTCGTTCAGCTTGCGGGCCGAGACCAGGTCGCGGCCGAAGGGCTTCTCCAGGATGACCCGCGCGTTCTGCGCACAGCCCGACTTCGCAAGTCCCTGCACCACGACCGGAAACATGCTGGGCGGAATTGCCAGGTAATGCGTAGGCGATTGCGCATCGCCAAGCTTGGCGCGAAGGGTTGCGTAGGTCTGATCGTCCTTATAGTCGCCATCGATGTAGCTCATCAGCTCGCAGAGTTTTTGGAAGGCTTCGTCGTCCACCCCTCCACCAAACTTGATTAAGCTATCGCGGGCCCGCTCGCGTAGCTGCTCGACGGTCCAACCGGATTTGGCCACGCCAATCACCGGCACATTGAGCGTGCCGTGCTTCACCATGCTTTGCAGTGCGGGAAAGATCTTCTTATGTGCCAAATCGCCGGTGGCGCCGAAGAAGACGAACGCGTCGGAAGTTAGCGGTGCCATGAGGTCCTCTCGCTTTGGAGAAACAAATCAGATGAACCGGGTGTGCCCGAGCCTTAAATGGACGCACCGATTCGCCCGCAACAGTTTATCTGGAGGACGGCAGCAGCGGTAGTTGGCTATATCTGGTGAGGTGAATAACCTGTGAATATGGCCATCAATCGAGGCTGCCCTGCTCGATCACCACGTTTTCGCGCACGATAAGACGATGCGCCGCCATCTCTCGTAGTTTGGGTAGAACGCGAGTAACGTGCTCGTCGGTATCGACGAAGGTAATGACCACCGGCAGGCTCCCTCCTGCCTCAACCAGATGGGCGGTTTGAACGCCGCCTCGGCCTTGGAAGCCCGCGACCGAGTGAAAGGCCACGGCACCGGCGACATTTTCCTGGCGCAAATAGTTCAGCACTTGCAGGTGCAGCGGCCGGTGTTGCCACGAATCGCCTTCCATTAGATACATGGTGACCTGTACAGCCATAGGAGTCGTCATTTTACAACCCTCGTGCAACGGCTGCACCCGCAACCACCGCCGCCAGGCAAAGCGCGTTGCTGGCGACAATGTTTATCGCCAGCAGCATCCACTGACCCTGCTCCATGTAGGCGAACGATTCGAAGGCGTAGCTGGAAAATGTTGTGTAGGAGCCGCAGAATCCGATGGCAATCAGCAGCCGCCAACGAGGGTCGAGCAGCATCCGCTCTCCGGCGAGAACCAGGAAGAAGCCCAGCACCAGGCTGCCGGTAACATTGATGAGAAGCGTCCCATAAGGGAAGGTGGTTGCGAAAACGCGGGCGACATACCCGCTGAGAAAGTAACGCGCGCTGGCACCTGCAACCGCGCCTAAGGCGATCCACAGATAGTTCACGATGGAGTTCTCCTGCTTGTCTTGTAGGAGTTATCAGCCCGAGGGGGCGGTTAACGGCGAACTCCATCGCCACGCGATAGTTTAACCCGAGGGCTGAATTCAACTCAAGAAAGGCGTGGCGATGCCGGCGAATCGCCGCTTTGGCTGCTGTACCATAGAGCCAACCCCGATGAGTTCTCCCAGTCCAATTGAATACTCCAGCGAGCGCGTGCTCGAATTCGATCAGCTGCGGCAACTGCTCGCCATTTATACCGGTTCGCCTCTCGGACATGGGCGCGTGATGGAGCTCACGCCCTCGCGTGATCGTGAGTGGATCGAACGTCAGCAGCAACTGACCGCCGAGCTACGCGGATATCTGCGTGCCGGCGGACGTTTTGATTTTCATGGTCTGCTCGATCCCACGACGCTGGTGGACAAGTCGCGCATCCGCGGCGCTGCGTTGGAGATCATTGAGATCCGCGACCTGCTGCTGTTAGCTGACCGCGCCGCTGAATGGCGCGAGATCGCGCTGCATCCGCCCGTCGAGGTGCAGGAAAAGTGGCAGGCAATTCTCGACCTTTCGCAGACCCTGGCCGATTTCACGCTCCTGTTGCGTTACTTCCGCAACAAGATTCTGCCTGACGGAACCCTCGACGATAAAGCCTCTCCGGAGCTGGCGCGAATTCGCCGCGACATGGAGAAGCAGAAGCGCGCCATCCAGGAGTCGCTGCGCTCTTACCTGCGGCGACTTTCCGAGGACGGCGCAGTTCAGGATGAGCTGGTCACTATCCGTGGCGAACGCTTCGTAATTCCGGTGAAGGTGGAACAGCGCCGCCGGGTGCAAGGCGTGGCGCATGGCGCTTCGTCGAGCGGACAAACCGTATTTATCGAGCCGCTGGAGACCATCGAGCAGAACAACGACCTGGTGCGGCTTCTGGAAGACGAGCAGGCGGAAATCCATCGCATTCTGCTGGAGATGACCGCACGCTTGGGCGAACATGCTGACGCGCTCAGCAACGCGGTGCAGGTTCTTTCTGAGCTCGAGCTGCAATTTGCCAAGGCACGCTTTGCCGAGGACTATGACTGCGTTGCCGTAAAGCTGCTGGGGAACAGTGATATTGCAGACGAACCGGGAGCATCACAATCTGATGTGTCTCCGGTCGCCCCGTCACTCGTCAATGGGTCATCGCTTACGGGCTCGTGTGATGCGTTCGTACTGCGCAACGCGCGTCATCCTCTGCTGGAGCGGACCCTGAAAGCAAGGAACGTTGCCGTGGTTCCGCTCACCGTCGAACTTGACGGCCAGCATCGTCAGCTCATCATTAGCGGTCCTAACACCGGTGGAAAAACTGTAGCTCTTAAGACCGTCGGACTGCTGGCGCTGATGGCGCAATCGGGCATCCCCGTCCCGGCCGAGCGCGCCGAGCTGCCCATCTTCGATGCGGTGTTCGCCGACATTGGCGATTATCAGTCCATCGAGCAAAACCTCTCTACGTTTTCGGCGCACGTCACCAACATCGATCACATCTCCCACCAGGCAACCGCGCATTCGCTGGTTCTGCTCGATGAGTTGGGTTCGGCCACCGATCCCGAAGAAGGTGCCGCGCTGGCAGTGGCCATTGCCGATTACTTTCGGCAGGCGGCGTGCATCAGCATCGTCTCCACGCATCACACCGCGCTAAAAGTTTACGCGGCCAACACGCCGGGCGTGCTCAACGCCGCTGTCGGATTCGACGAGGACACATTTGCGCCCACGTTCGAGCTGCGCATGGGCGTGCCAGGTGCGTCCGCGGGTATCAACATTGCGCAAAAGCTTGGGCTGAATCCAGAGATTATCTCCCAGTCGCGGCAGCGCATGACTTCACAAGCTCAGGACGTTTCGCGATTTCTCGACCGTCTGCACTCGGAGTTGCGGCAGATTGACGTTGAGCGGGGGGCGCTTAGCGCACGCGAGCAGGAAGTTGCGCGCGAGCGCCAGCATCTCGCCCTCGAAGGCCGCAAGGAACAACGAGAAAAGCTGCGCGAGATGGAGAAGAAGCTGGATAGCGTGCTGCGCGACTTTGAATACCGCGCCCGCGAAACCGTGAATGCCGTGCAGGACCGCGCCCAGGCGCTGAAGTTGTCGAAGGATGCGGAGCGCCGCATTGCAAAGATGCGCCGCGAATTTCGGGAGCAGTTCGATTCCACCGTGGTTGCTCATACCACGGGAGCTGACACAGGCGATCCCCACGCGCAGCAGCACGTCGTCAAACAGGTGAGCATTGGCGATACTGTGCGGCTGAAATCGTTGGGTCGCGATGCCAAGGTCCTGCGCTATTTCGACGATGATACCTTCGAGGTAGCGGTTGGGCCGATGAAGATGAAGGTGGCGCGCGATGACTTTGCCAGCGTGATTGCGCGGGCCGGAATCAACCCGGTGGAATCGGCACGTGCCCGCGGTATCAACGTTAGTCTGGCGCGCGAAGACGACAACGTTGCCACCGAGATCAACGTGATCGGCCAGACCGTTGACGAAGCTACTCGTGCGGTGGAGAAGTTCGTGGACCGCGCGTTCCTGGCGGGCGCAGTGCGGGTCCGCGTGGTGCATGGCAGCGGGATGGGGATTCTGCGCAAGGCGCTGCGGCAGTTTCTGCAGAGCCATCCGCATGTCGCCAGTGTGAGTGAGCCTCCGCAGAACGAGGGTGGCGGCGGCGCGACAGTGGTGGAACTGAGGACGTAAGGCTGGGGCCAGGGGTTAGGGGTCAGGGGTCAGGGGCTAGTAAAGAGCGCTTTTCGCTCTTCGCCAGGTTTAATGTCTATTGATCGGGGTCCATTCCGATGCGGCTTGCCATCTCGCGGCCCCAACTACGGCCCATTCGCCACAAGCGAAAAGCGATTAGCGAATAGCGGATTGCTTGCCGCGGATTTCTTGCACTCCGTCCCGCGGCTCTCTAGACTTAACCCAGCGATGAGCAAGTTTAGCCAAGCCTTGAAAGGTTACGTCTGGTGGACCTCGCCGCGCGGCAGCGTCCGTTACGATGTCATGGTCACGATCATCCTGGCCTTCATCTTCCTGGTGCCGCACTGGGTCAACTTCCGCGACAAACCGCAGGAACGCCCACCGCATCAAACCGAAGTCGTTGTACAACAGGAGGGAGACGGCTTCCTCTACAAGGTGGACGCGGCGGCGGTCAAGGGTGACAGTGATGCTGATATCAGAGAGTCGCTGGCCCATATTATCGAGCCGGTCGCCGGTTATGTCACCATCGATCGATACGAAGCCGTACGCGATGGTAAGCAGAATGTGGTTGCGTATAAAGTCTGGGGACATCGCTGAAGCAGCGGTCAGCCATCAGCATTCAACCCTCAGACGTCTCTGGATTTTCTGAATGCTGAGTGCTGAATGTTAACCATGAGATCGATCTTCAAGATTATCCTGACCACTGTCGCCCTCTGCATTGTCGTTGCGACCATTGCACAAGCGCAAAACCTGGAAGCCACGTTGAACTCAATGGATCAGGCGGCGGCCAACTTTCGCACCGCCCAGTGCGATTTCGTGTGGGACCAGTATCAGAAGGTGGTTGACGAGCACGACTACCAGAAGGGCACCATGTACTTCCGCCGCCAGGGAACTGACGTGCAGATGGCGGCCGACATTGCCTCGCCCGACAAGAAGTTCGTGCTGTTCACCGGAAGCCTGGTCAGCGTGTATCAGCCCTCCATCGATCAGGTCACCGAATACAACCCCGGCAAGAACAAGGCCGATTTCGAGAGCTTCCTGGTGCTGGGCTTCGGCGGCCGCGGACACGATCTGGAGAAATCGTTCGACGTAAATTATGCCGGCATGGAGCAGGTGCAGGGCGTGAACGCCGCGAAACTGGAACTCACTCCGAAGTCACAAAGGGTGAAGAGTATGTTTCAGACGATCACGCTGTGGATCGACCCGGCGCGAGGGGTGAGCGTGCAACAGGAATTTTCCGAACCTTCCGGCGACTATCGGGTGGCCAAGTACAACAACATTGAAATCAACCGTAAGATTCCAGGCGACGTTTTCAAGTTGAAGACGACCGGCCATACCAAAGTGATCAAGCCGAATGGGTAGGAAATCCGCCGCCAGAATCAGGTTGCCCCCCAAAGACGTCCTTCCGAAACTCTGACCCCGCGCTTCTCATCTAAAATAATCAATACCGGGGATGAGGAGTTCACGCCATGCGTAAAACCATTCTGCTACTTGCTGTTTTCCTAGTTGCTGCCGCAACTCTTGAAGCCCAACAAATTCGCGGCGATTATATCGAGTCACGATCGACTGACGTGTATGTCGCGCAATGCTTTGCCAACGGCGAGACTGGTCTTACCGGCAATCAGGCCTTGCTGGCCTGGCACGTACAGGAAGGTTCGTGGGATGGCGTGAAGCTTGACGGTTTGACCGTCGCCGCCGCGGTCCGGGCGCGGGCTACGCTGGGCGATCCCTACGGACAGCCATATCCCGCCGAGTCGGTGTTGATGGTGGACAATGCGGCCAACGGTGTACAACGTCAGGCGCTGATCGCACTTGCCAAACATGAAGGCGGAAAGTTACTGGAGAACGTTGCGCGCGTGGAGTATGTGCCAGTTATTCTCGACATGCCCGCCGACCCGCAAAGTGGCCATGCCATACTGCGTGCCGGACGGCTGGCGACCATCGTGACGCGCCCGCTCAACCATCACGACCATATTTGCGGTAACGAGACCAACTATTATCCTCCGCTGACCAAGGTTGACCACGCGACTTCGGCGGTCGCTTTGACGGATGAGTTTGAAGGCGATGGACTAGGCTCGCAATGGAACACGCATGGACGGCGCAGCGCCTACATCGGCAGCTTCAGCGAGGGCGCCGTAACCACAGCGGCAGCAGAAGAACCAGTTATGCACCACGGCGGAGAATAAGAGAGCCAGCGGGGCGGGCGAATTGCGCTTCACCGCGCCTGCGGATGCGAAATCCCGCCGTCCCCGCGCTCCTTAGGCGAACAACGTTGAAAACCCTGCTCCCACCAGCACTACCACGGCCCACCACCCGAAAACCACAGCCAGACAGGTTCCTTGCTTCAGCTTGGTCACGCACGCATATCCCATTCCAGTCAGGAAAGTGATCCAGAGCGTGAACACGTCGAGCGAAGTTCCGATGGAGTAAAGGAAGTGAGAGCTGGGGTCGATCAGCGCGCCCAGGTTGCTGGCAACCGGATTTTGAAAGGTAAAGGCTTCACCCCCTCCCACACCGATCGCCAGCATGGCAATCAGCGCCTTAATGATCCCGGGCAGCGACGCGTACATGCTGATGGCCATGCATTGATTGAAGGTGAGATGCGCACCAAAGCCGAGGTTAAACGTCCCCATCAATACAGCGGCAATGATGGCCACGATGATGATCGCAATCACCGGATACGAATAAGCAATCGCCCGATTAAATTTAACGATCGTTTGAAGCTGTGCCGCTCGCTGGTCCGGCGGCAACTGGTCCAGCTTCTCAGCTTGCTTCGGGGAAAGGGCCATGGTGTTTTCGACAACCTTCTCCATGCCAAGCTTCTTGTCCACCACCGTTACCATTGCGAGGCTGGCAATTGCCATCAAAATCCAGGGTACCCACCAACTGGCACTGCGGCGGATGTCAGTGAATGTCTTGCTGGGCGCGACGAAGGTGTCCACGACACGTTCCGCCTGGGAAAGGGGCGGTTGCTCCACAGGCGCGATTGAACTGGCAGAACTCATGGGTCTCCTTTTGGCGCAAACACAAAGTCAGCGTTCCTGCTCTTCGAAACAGGCTACAACCAATGAGAGTGGCATCAGGCCATGAATCGGCGAGATTGTATCACTGCAGGGGTAGACATCTGCGCCAAAAACGGGGCGGTAGCCTTGGATTGTTTTTCCGGCTGTCTCAGTTTAGGAGAGGACGCTATCGCTTCGGTGGTGGATTCGGCGAATTGTTCGTCCCCGTGCCGCCTTGGCTAGTGGTTGGACTCTGTGCATTTCCGGTGCCGCCATTGTTCATCGCGGAGTGATCGGGCGCCAAGTCGGAATGCCCATGTCCAGTGATCATCAAATTATCATTCAGCTTTCGGTTGCCATCGAATGACTGGGCGATGCGCTCTGCAGTCTGTTTATCTTTGCTGGAACCTACGGTGCCGCCCAAATCGATGCTTTCAGTCGAAACATTTACCACAATGTGGCTGTCGCCGAGCGTGGGCTCGCTACGCAGGGCATTCTCAATTTGCGATTGCAAGGCCCCATCGTTCTGATCTCCCGTCACCGAGAGAACCGCAGCATTATCTTTAGAAGAGTTGTTGGTCGCACTATCGGAACTCGGCGAAGCCGCCGATTGACCTCCAGTGGTGGCAGCGGGAACTTGCGCCACGGCCAATCCAACAGCCAAAAGCAAGAATGCAATTAGAGCGGGGTGCGCCTTCATGCGTAACCTCCAATGGTTGGATGTAGGTTTGCGAGTCCCCGGGCATTGACCGGATACAAAATTAAGTCCGCTTACCCAATCCCTCGCTTGGCGGCTTTGGCGCGCCCCTTAAGGATTTGGAACGAGGGGCCGGCCAGATCGAAGTCATGAGTCATGTGAGTGACGGGCTGGGTCGGATAGAAGGTTACATTAGTTCGGCAGACACGGCACGCGGGGAAGTCCTCACCCCGAATCGCCACTACTTCGTGGTCCGGCCGATGACCAATGTGTACGACCGTGTAAATGCCAGAAATCGGGACCATTTGTCCCGGTTTATACGCGTGAGCGTCGCGCCTTAGTCCAGTCACCATCCTGTAGCCTTCAGAGGGCCTAGCCGCTTGCAAACTGTTGCGGTCTTAAGAAACCGCCGGAAACAGGTCTTCGAGGCGCAACTCTCGCACACACCTGCTACGTTCTGATGATCGCGGAGCCTCGCCGGGTTGTCACCAATGCTGCCACACTCCCGATTTTCCTGTGCGCCGGGAATTTCGATCATCTGGTCAGATGGCGGCTTGTTATAAGTGGTTTGCTTCTAACGCAACATGGCGCCCAAGGGTCGCATCGAACAATGAAGTGAGAGAGAAGAGACGTGAGATGAGAAAAGAAGACACTCCCAGGATGATGATGCCGTTGCTGAATCACTACGTGCAGTCATTGTGTGGGCTCTACAGTCGGGTTGCTGCTCGACTTGGAGTTGACCGTTCTTATGTCAGCCGAGTCGCACGCGGGGAGCGGCATTCGGAGGAGGTTGAGCAGGTACTGAGCACAGAATTCAATCGAATTACGAGCGAACGCCCGTAGAAAAAACCTAACCCGCCACGATGCTGGCCGACGCTGTTGGCGCGACCGGCATGATTCCCTGACCGCCACACGGAAGGTGTAGCCATTTGGCCCCTTTGCGGAAGCGGACGAAACTCCCAGGTTGAACAGAGTGCAATCCCGCTCTTAAACTGGATGTATGCATGTGCATTCCGGGGGCGCAACCAATGCCACCACTTCAAAGGTCCTGCGGATTTCGCTGGTCGTCACGCTGGCCTACATCGTGCTGCTGGTCGTCGCCGGCCTGCGCGCTCATAGCCTGGCGCTACTCTCAGAGGCCGGGCATAATCTCTCCGATTTTGTCGCTTTGTTGATGTCGTGGGGCGCGGTCTATCTGCAAGGCAAGCCGCCCAGCGCGCGCAAGACCTTCGGCTACAACCGTGCGGGGGTGCTGGTGGCCTTCGTCAATGGCCTATCGCTGGTACTAATTGCCTTCTATATCCTCTACGAAGCCTTTCGCCGTTTGCAGACACCGGTGGATGTGCACGCCGGCATCATGATCTGGGTTGCGGCTGCAGGAGTGGTCATGAACGGTGCAATCGCGCTCCTGCTGATGCGCGGCCATCGCGACATTAATCTGCGCAGCGCGCTACTGCACGAGATTGGTGACACTCTGTCCACGGCCGCCGTAATTGTCGGCGGCATCATGATCGCCCTGACCGGCGAGCGCTGGATCGATCCTGCACTTTCGGTGGGCATCGGCGTCATGATTCTGTGGTCTTCCATCGGTATCATCCGCGAGAGCCTCAACATCTTGCTGGAAGGCACCCCCAGCGGCATGGAACTGCAGCGCATCGAGGGGATCATCCGCGCGATTCCGGGGGTGAACGATGTCCATGATCTGCATGTGTGGAGCATCGGCAGCGATACCCACTCTCTCTCCTGCCACGTCGCCATCGCCGACATGCCCGCGTCCGAGAGCGAGGGAATTCTGCGTCTGATTCGCGAACAGATGGGCGAACGCTTCCACATCCATCACACCACCATCCAGTTTGAGTTGGCGGTCTGCGAGGTGGCAGACGGCTGCGTCATTCCCATCAGCCCGGCCCACGAACACGGTCACTCGCATTGAGGCTGAAGCGGAGAAGCAGCTTGTCTGTTCTCGTACGACACACGGCGTGGGCGGTTCTGCTTGCGGGTCTGGCGTTCGCTCTCGCCTGTAACCAGAAAGCGAATGCGCCCGAACAGCAGCAGCAAGCCGCGTCGTCTGTCTCCAGCGAAACAGGCCCGTGGCACCTGGCGTTGAAGGTTTCTCCGGAACATCCCAGCATGGCCAAGCCGCTGACCTTCACGCTGCGCATCACCGATGAACATGAGCAGCTGGTCAACGCCGCCGAAGTGAATGGTGTGCTTACGATGAAATCGATGGATATGGGCGCAACCCAGCTAAAGTTCACTCCCAAAGGCAATGGTGACTACGAAGCGTCACGCAAAGACATGGACATGTCGGGCGCGTGGAACCTGGCCGTGGACGCCGCGCAGGGCAGCACGCATGTTAAGCAGAGCTTCGAGGTCGTCGTGAACGATTAGGGGCGCTCTGTTGCAGTCCTCGATAAGCTCGCGCTAGACCGGTTTACAGCGGCAGTTTCACAGCATACTTCACAACCTTCAGTTCCTGCGGTGAGAGGTTGTTATAGCGGCCTGAGTCGATTTGTCGCTGACGGGCACTTGGCGGCATGGCGCGCAGAGCGCGAATGGTGTTCTGTACCTCCGGACGCATCGTTGCAAGCTCACGCTCAGCCCGAGCCAAACCGGAGCCGGACGCACTCGTGGGAGCCGAGGCGGCCCTGTAGCTTACCGCCGCCGGACGGTAGGTCGCGTCGCGCAAGGTCAAGCCATTCGACGAGGGAGGAGGCTGTGGAGCGGGAACCCTATATTGCTCCACTTGAGTTTGAGTGTAGCTCTGAGGGTCGCCGCTCGCCTGGTTTTGAGGCGCGGGATTCGAGTAGCCTGGCGGCCCGCCAACCGGAGCGTAGTAATAGGGGTAGGCAGAGTTGGGATAATACGGATAATAGGGATAGTAAGGATTGTAGGAATAGTAAGGAGCGTACCCGTAGCCATAGGGATATCCGTAGTATCCCCAGGAAGGTCCGAAGTTGAAGCCGATACCAAATCCCCAGCCGCAACAGTAGCCCCCGTAACCCCATCCTCCGCGCCAGCCGCCATAGTAGCCACCGCGATATCCTCCCCATCCGCCGCGATTGCCGCCCCAACCTCCGCCATGCCAACCGCCGAAGCCACCGCCTCCATGGAACCCGCCACCGCCGCCGCCGCCGTGGAATCCGCCGCCCCCGCCATGGAATCCGCCACCGCCCCCACCATGAGCACCTGCAAAGGCAGACTCGGTCGACCATCCGAGCATGACCAACACCACGCTGAGGAAAAGAACTCGCAGAATGCCAGGGCGATTCATTTGGATACCTCCCAGTTACGCGCGCCGACGGCAACAAGACGACACTATTTTAGTCGCGATTTTTTCTTTTTGACCCAGGAAAAAGTGCCGCGTTACTGCTGTTCGCGATATTTTTCCGTCGGTCGGAGTGTCACGCCTGAATATGAATTGCGCGCCCACCACCAACCGCCGCCAGATCAGCGATCAGTTCACCGTCCATGCTGCCGTGCATAGATCTTTTCCACCGTCTCGACGGTGTCGATGTCCTTGGGTAGCTTGTCCTGGCGCACGCGCACGATCCGCGGAAAGCGCAGCGCGAATCCGCTGTCGTGACGATCGGAACGCATAATGGCGTTGAACGCCACCTCCAGCACAATACTGGGCTCGACCTCGCGCACGTGACCATGGTCCGCGGTGGTGTGCGCCAGAAACCACTCGGTCAGTTCGGCAATCTCTTTGTCGGTCAGTCCTGAATAGGCTTTGCCGATATTGACCAGTTCTTCGCCCTTGCGTACCGCGAAGGTGTAATCGCTGAGCACGTGGATGCGCTTGCCATGGCCGAACTCCGCTGCGGTCACCACGACGTCGAGCGTGGCCAACTCGCGCTTCAGCTTGAGCCACCAGCGGCCACGGCGTCCCGGCATGTAAGGGGATTGCAGATCTTTGATCATCAGCCCCTCATTGCCCCTTGCCATGGCTTCGTCGAAGTACTGTTCGAGCTGCTCTGGAGAATCGGCGCGCAGGGTCGGAGCCCGCAAGACCCATCCTGACACCGCGCCCTCCTCCTCGATCTCCGGCTCAAACAGCAGGCTGCCTTGAGCATTCACCACCGGGCGCGGCGAGACCCGCTTCGCACCGGCAAACACGCGCTCCAGAATCCGCACTCGTTCGGATAATGGCTTGTCGAGCGTCAGCTCATCCTCGGCGTAGATAACATCGAAGACCACGTACGCTATCGGAACTTCGGCCATCATCTTCTGGCTGACCTGTTTGCGGCCCAGGCGCTTCTGGATCTCCGAGAAGGGCATGGCGTGCCCGCCGTCTTCGTGGTTGCGCCACGCCACGATTTCGCCGTCGAGAATCACTTCGCCCGGCAATTCGCTCAAGCCTCCAACCAGTTCTGGAAACGACGGGGTGACTTCATCCAGCGTTCGCGAAAAGATCCGCACCTGTCCGCCACCGCAATGCGCCTGGGCGCGGATGCCGTCATATTTGTCTTCCACCTGCGCGTGCTCGAAGTACTGGAAGGCTTCGGCTGCATCGGCCGCCGGGCTAGCAAGCATGAAGCCGATGGGATGAAACAACCGCATTCGCGCCTGATCGAGGCGGTGCTCCGCGGCGAGTTGCAAGGTCGCGCCGATGTCGCCCAGAAGCATATTGGCGCGTTGCACCTGCACCAGCGGTTCGTCGTAGGCCTTAGCAATCGCTTCCTCCACCAGGCTCTCTTTCAGGCCGATACGAAGTTCGCCGGTGATGATCTTCAGGATGTACTTGACTTCGAGGGCGGTGGCACGTTCCAGCAGGGACTTCAGGACCGAAGCCTTGGCCGTCGCAGTGCGAGTATCGGCAATCTGGTCGAAGGTCGCGCGGACGTCTTGTAATGTGATTGTCGCGGAGGTCGGCGCTTTCGCAAGTAGTACGTCATAGGCCGCCGAGCCGAGATCGCCGCGCTTGCGATAAGCGGCACGGAGCGCCGCGTCGTGGTTATCGGCCAGCTCGACCACCAGCTTCCACAGCAGCGATCCGCCAATCTGCAACGTTCGCTCGTCGAATGCCGGGAAGGCACGTCCCGACAGAAAAACCGCCGAGGTCGCCGCGTCCCGCAACTCGCGCGAACGGAGGTAATCAGCCACAATGGCGGTCTTTTGCAGTTTCTTGGTGGTGGCGGCTATGCGTTCGCAGGTTTCGGCCAGGCGCAGCATGGTTCGTAGGGGACTTGGATGCGGCTGGCTAAGAGCAGGGCGCAGACTTGATATCCGCCAAGTCTTTGGGCGCATATCAAAGGGCCGCTAGTGTAACGGTGATCGCTTGTGGATCAGTTTCTGGGTTGCCGGGAGCCGCGCACGTTGGAAAAGACAGTGACGAAGTTCACGAAGGTTGCATCCAAATGTCGGTTGCGACTGCTGCCACATCGTGCGTGACGAGGAGCATATGGAAGATCCAAACCTTACCGTTGGAAGAGGGCCTGAGGTCGATTCGACTCGCGGATCATCGCCCGTGCCGGCCCCGCAGCCACTGGACGAGAAATTACAGAAGCTGCTCGACAAGGCTCTGTACGGGGGCGGCCACCCGGCGGCACAAAAGATGAGGAATTTCCTGAATGGCACGTGGCTCGGCGAACCTTTACATGCCGTGCTCACGGATGTGCCCGTGGGGGCCTGGACCGTTGCCATGGCGTTTGATGCTCTGGACCTCGCCTTCAACCGCCGCGAGTTCGCGCGGGCGTGCGAAACGTCAATCGAGATCGGGTTGCTGGCGGCGGCAGGCGCGGCCGTAACCGGGATGACCGATTGGTCCGATGTAGATCCTCCGGCTCGCCGCCCTGGATTGATTCACGGTCTCCTCAACTTGAGTGGCACCGCGTTGTTTGCGACGTCCTTATTTTTGCGAAAGAAGAAATCCCTTAAGACCGGCCGCATCGTGGGCGTTCTGGGCTACGCGGTTATGAGCTACGCAGCCCACCTCGGCGGCAAGTTGGTGTATGAGCACAGAGTAGGGCGTTGACCGCACGGATGGCCAGGTATTCCCAGAGCAGTTCGCAGCCGTTCTGCCCGAAACAAGTTTGATGGACGGCAAACTTACCCGGGCAATGTACCAGGGCACGCCGATTCTACTTGTCCGGCGCGGAGATCGTCTCTTTGCCATGGCTGGGACGTGCTCCCACTTCAGCGGGCCTCTCTCCGAAGGCAAACTCGAAGGGGACACCGTTGTGTGCCCATACCACTTCTCGCGATTTGCATTGGGGGATGGCCGAGTACTCGATGGTCCAGCTGTTCACCCACAGCCGTGCCTGGAAGTCCGCGCGCGCAATGGACAGATCGAAGTACGGCACTCGCGTGCTTCGAGTTGAAAGCTGCGGGCTGGTTGGCCACAAACCGGCTCCGGGGAAGCCAACGTTTTCGGAGTGGACTGCCGGCGAATCAGGAACTTGACCCCTCTGGCAGATGATCCCGCATTGACATCTCCCGCCCACCTGCTTACCCTAGGCTAGCGCGATTGTGCGTCTTACCCCGTTCGAGGAACATCCAATCACCATGCCATCTTTGCGTCAGCGCCTACGTTTCTTAGCAGCCGTGCAACTTCTGCCCGCTTTGGAGAGCGGTGAGGAAACCCTGGTCGGCGGCCAAGCCGTGCTCGAAGGCGTTATGATGCGCTCGCCCCATGCGTGGGGCATCTGTATCCGCAGGCCAGACGGTACTATGGCGACGCACTCGGAGCCGCTCGACCGCCCCTCGGAAAAGCACAAATGGATGGGTTGGCCGATTGTCCGTGGCGTCATGACATTAGGTCAGGCGATGGCGCTGGGATTTCGCGCTCTGCGCTATTCGGCAAACATCGCGATGGGCG
Organism: uncultured Acidobacteriaceae bacterium; assembly: GCA_963709045.1. Lineage (GTDB taxonomy): Bacteria > Acidobacteriota > Terriglobia > Terriglobales > Acidobacteriaceae > Bog-257. The sequence continues at coordinate 28,518 of CAVPUX010000005.1, forward strand.
AACTGACTGCCGAAGACGAGAAGAAAACTGAGGTGTCGAACTGGGCGCTTGCTCTCAACGTCGTGTTGTCGGTCGGATTCTTCATCTTCATGTATAAGTTTCTGCCGTTGCTGGCGGCCACCAAGCTGAAGAATGCCTATCCGGCTTTTGGCAATCAGATCGCCTTCAACATGGTGGACGGCGTCATTCGCATCGCACTTTTCCTGCTCTTCATTTGGGGCATCTCGCGTATGCCCGATATTCGCCGTGTTTTCCAATATCACGGCGCCGAGCATAAGACGGTCTTTGCCTTCGAGTCGCGCGATCCGCTGACCATCCAGAACGCGCAGTCTTATTCGACGTTTCATCCGCGCTGCGGCACCAGCTTTCTGATGACCGTGATGCTCATCGCGATGGTCATTTACATGATGGTGCCGGCCACGACGTTCTGGATGCGCTTCGCGGTCCGCATTGCGCTGCTGCCGGTTATCGCGGGCGTGTCGTACGAACTGATTCGCTTCGCCGCCAAGCACGGTTCGTCGTTGTTCGCCGTGCTTACCAAGCCCGGACTGTGGTTGCAGCGCATCACCACCCAGCCTCCCGCGGATGACCAGGTCGAGACCGCCATCGTCGCCTTGAACGAGGCCATGGAGTTGGAGAAACAGCGCGGCGGCGAACTGGTGATTGCGTAGCGGCGCCCGCCGCGAAAAGAGCCAATCCCCAATTCAATTGCAGCTTTCAACAGGCGCGGCTTCAGCCGCGTCGCAATGCGCATCACCCGAAGCATTGTCATGCTGAGCGAGCGCGGCCGGTTTTGCCACACGAGTCGAAGCACCCCTATTTCGAGCAGGCATTCCTCGCTGCAATGGGGGTCCTTCGACTCCGGCGTCGCAATATATCGGCGACGCCTCCGCTCAGGATGACACACTAAGAACGTACAATGAAGTTGGATCCCATGTTTGAACGCTTAGACCAAACCGAACTGAAGTACGAAGAGCTCAACAAAGCTCTGTCGTCGCCGGATATCGTCTCCGACTCGGCGCGTTTCCAGAAGACTGCCAAGGCGCATAGCGATTTGCAGCCGATCGTGGAGAAGTATCGCGAATACAAAGACCTGACTCGCGGCATCCAGGAGAGCAAGGCCATGCTGGCCGAGGAGAGCGATCCCGAAATGCGCGCCTACGCTCAGGATGAGCTGACACAACTTGAGGAACGGGTTCTCCAGGTGGAAGCGGACCTGAAGGTGCTGCTGTTGCCTAAGGATCCAAATGACGAGAAGAACGTAATTCTCGAAATCCGTGCAGGTACCGGAGGCGACGAGGCCACATTATTTGCGGCCGAGATCTTCCGTATGTACACGCGCTACGCTGAATCGCAGCGCTGGAAAGTGGAAGTGCTCTCCACGTCGGAATCGACCGTAGGCGGCCTGAAGGAAGTGATCGCCATCATTGAAGGCCAGGGGGTGTATTCGCGCATGAAATATGAGAGTGGCGTGCATCGCGTGCAGCGAGTTCCACAGACCGAGACCCAGGGTCGCGTACACACTTCTGCGGTGACCGTTGCAGTGCTACCCGAAGCTGAAGACGTGGACATCAAGATCGAAGCCAAAGATATCCGGATTGACACCTTCTGCTCCTCTGGGCCCGGCGGTCAATCGGTGAATACCACATACTCGGCGGTCCGCATTACGCACTTGCCGACCAACACCGTCGTGAGTTGCCAGGACGAAAAGTCGCAGATCAAGAATCGCGAGAAGGGAATGCGCGTGCTGCGCGCCCGGCTGTACGAAATGGAGCAGCAGAAGCAGCAGGACGCGTTGGCGAAAGAGCGCAAGGCGATGGTGGGCAGTGGCGATCGCAGCGAGAAGATCCGCACCTACAACTTTCCGCAGAACCGCGTCACCGATCATCGTATCGGCTTCACTGCGCACCAGTTGCCAGAATTTATGGATGGCCGCATCCAGCCGATGATCGACGCCCTGATCACGCATTTCCAGGCCGAGAAGATGAAGCAGGAGATGGAGGTCACGGCCTGACCCCGTGCAACTAAAGCAAGCGCTCGCGTCTGCAGTCGAACATCTCGACGCAGCTGATGTGGGTTCTCCCCGGATGAACGCAGAGGTGCTGCTGATGTTTATCCTCAGCGCCGATCGTGCCTACCTTTACGCGCATCCCGAGCGCGAACTCACTCCTGAAGAAGCGGTGCGATACGAAGAATTACTCGCCCAACGTGCGACTGGCATGCCATCGCAGTACATTACCGGGCACCAGGAATTCTGGGGCCTGGATTTCATAGTCTCGCCGGCGGTGCTGATTCCGCGTCCTGAGACCGAGCATCTGGTCGAAGCTGTGCTCGAATTGGCGCGCGGAATCCAGCGGCCCAAGCTGGTGGATGTGGGTACGGGTTCGGGGTGTGTCGCGCTGGCGCTCGCACACGAATTGCTGGATGCCGAAGTCTATGCGGTCGATCTGTCGGCTGAAGCGCTGGAAATTGCGCGCGCCAATGCGGTCAGGCTGCAGCTCGATAAGCGAGTACGGTTCGTGCAATGCAATGTTCTCGAACCTGCCGTCGATCAAAATCTGTCTGTCATCCCGAGCGAGGACTTCAGTCCGAGTCGAGGAACCCCTACGGATCGCTTGAGCGTCTTCCGCGATTTCGATTTTGTGGTCAGCAACCCGCCCTACGTCGCTTTCAGCGAAGCCGACAAAGTGCAGAAATCGGTGCAGGAATTCGAGCCCACGATGGCGGTCTTCGCCGGTCTGCGCGGGACAGACGTAATCGTTCCGTTGATTGAGCAGGCACATCGCGCGCTGAAACCCGGAGGCTGGCTGGCCGTGGAGATCGGTTATTCCATGCGGGACGAGGTGGTGAATTTGCTGAGTCCCACAATGTGGGAAGACATCCGCGTCGTGCCTGATCTACAAGGGATTCCGCGCGTGGTGGCGGCGAAGAAAGTCGTGACCTAGCTCGACCAGTCTTCCCAGCGCAGTCCTTTTACACGCCGGAATTCGGAAACATTCGCGGTCACAACAATGCTATCGCTTCGCACGCATTGAGCGGCAATAAGCGTGTCGTAAGAACCGATGGTTTTTCCCAATCGAGCCAGGTCGGCCCTGATCTTACCCGCTATTCGCGCGTCCTGTTCATCAAAGCGCAAGACATCGATCGGACCGCTTAGAAATGTCTCCAGCGTTCTGGCATTCTCGTCGGGTCGGGAACTCTTTTGAACTCCGTACCAGAGCTCACAAAGAACCAGAGATGAAATCAGGATCGAAGCGTTTCTTGCATACGCCTGTTCCAGCCGCGAACCAACCGTGACCGAACTGTTGCGCAGCAAAGCAATGCAGATACTGCTGTCAAGCAGATACTTCAATCAAACAGCTTTCGGTCCGGTGCTGGCGGCTGGTCACGTCCCTCGGACATGAAGTCTTCCGAGAGCGGATGCTGCCTGAGCTCGGCTAGCCATTGCTTCACATCAGTGATGACTGGTTCCAAAACCACCGTATCGCCAACCTTGCGCACGCGTACGCGGTCGCCTTTGAACCGCATCTCCTGAGGGAGGCGAACGGCCTGACTGTTGCCGTTGCGAAATAATTTGGCGATCTTCGTCATAAGGGCTGTCTTCAAGAACAGTATATATTATTAGTATAGACTATCGCAACGACCAAGGCCCTTTGGGATCTCGACTCCGGTGTTCCTTTGTGCCCATTTACGCCCGCCGTCGGCTCCTTCGCCAACCGAAGACCATACCGAACAGAAATCCCGCAGCTACGGCGGCCGACAGACGTTTGTGGTCCGCAAACGCAATGAAGCGAGTTCCCGCTGGGCTGATTTCCAGCACACCCTTCGGGCTGGCAATGATGCCGCCACCACCGCCGCCGGCGCTCTTCCCACTCGGCACGTCGGGTCCCGATGAGCTTTCGTGCGAGATTCCTCCACCGCCTGCGCCCAGTCCGTAGCGAATGTGGGCTACGGGGATTACTGTCTTATCGCCCACCACAATGGGATCGCCAAAGACGCTTTTCACACTCGCGCTGGTTTGAAAGCGGTCACCCAGTGTGCGCAAGATTTCTACCGGACCATTCATCTGGCACCACCTCTCTATGCAACTTTGGATGCCGGTCTAATGCCGGAAGTGTCGTACTCCAGTGAGCACCATCGCCAACCCTGCCCGGTTCGCTGCGTCGATCACTTCCTGATCACGCACCGAGCCGCCGGGTTGAATGATGGCGGTTGCGCCTGCCTTGGCAATCTCCTCGACGCCGTCGGGGAAGGGGAAGAATGCATCGGAAGCCGCAACCGATCCCTTGATTCCGAGCACCGACTTCATGGCGCCAATCTTCGCCGAGTCCACGCGGCTCATCTGCCCCGCGCCAACGCCGGTGGTCTGCCCGTTGCGCGCATAGAGGATGGCGTTCGATTTCACGTGCTTGCAGACATTCCAGGCAAACAACAGGTCCCGCATCTCCTGCTCGGTGGGTTTGCGGTCGCTGACAACTTTCAGGTCCGCCTCGGTCAATGGGCGCGCATCATTGTCTTGCAGCAGGATGCCGCCAGCGACATTCTTAAGCACCCACTTCTGCTCCATGGGAACGACCTCAACCAGGCGGAGATTCTTCTTCGCGGCAAAGATCTCGCGCGCGGCGGGGTCGAATCGTTCCGCAGCGATCGCCTCCACAAACAGCTTCGCCATTTCCGTTGCGGTCTCGCGATCAATCGGCCGGTTTACGCCAATCACGCCGCCAAACGCGGAGACCGGATCGCACTCCAGGGCGCGTTTGTAAGCCTCCGCCAGGGTGGCTCCCACGGCGGTTCCGCAGGGATTAGTGTGCTTAATGATGGCGCACACCGGCTCGTCGAATTCCTGCGCCAAGTCCCATGCAGCCTGCAAGTCAACAATGTTGTTGTAGCTGAGTTCCTTGCCTTGCAGTTGCTTGCCGTTCGCAATGCCTTTGCCCGAGCCGTCGGAATACAGCGCGGCCTGCTGATGCGGGTTCTCGCCGTAACGCAGATCGAAGGCTTTATGGAAGGTGAGTCGCAGCGTGTCGGGAAAGCCGTTGCTACCAGCGAGATCAAACTTTTTACTGCCGTTCGCCGGAGCGGCAATCTGCTCGAGAGTCGAGGCGATTGCGGAGTCGTAAGCCGCGGTGGTGGCGAAAGCCTTCTGCGCCAACTTCCACTTTGTCTTCAGCGACAACTCGCCGCCAGACGATTCCATCTCTTTCGCGATCGCCTCGTAAGCGGACGGTGAAGTCACGATGGCGACATCCTGGAAATTCTTGGCTGCCGAGCGCACCATCGACGGGCCTCCGATGTCGATGTTCTCGATGACGTCTTCGAACTCAACGCCGGGTTTGGCGGCGGTTTTCTCAAAGGCGTAGAGGTTTACCACCACCATGTCAATGGGCTGAATGCCGTGCTGGTTCACCGCGGCGACATGCTTTTCATTTTTGCGGATGTGGAGAATGCCGCCGTGCACCTTGGGATGAAGCGTCTTGACGCGGCCATCCAGCATCTCGGGAAAGCCGGTAAGCTCGGAGATGTCCTTCACTGCGATACCGGAATCGCGAAGCAGTTTGGCGGTGCCTCCGGTGGAAATCAGCTCCACCTGCATTGCTGATAGTTTTCGTGCAAAGTCGACCAGCCCTGTTTTGTCGGTTACGCTTAAAATTGCTCGTTGAATTTTTGCCATGAAAGCCTCTTGATTCGTCCAGCCCGAGCCTATCTCGGCGGAACGCGATTGAAAAATAAGGGATAATGCCTCGCGGTGGCGGCCTATAAAGCAAGCCGGAGAACCGGGGATGTTGCTAACAGTCCCAGTAGGCGAACCGCCTGAACCATCCTGCAGATTCGCTGGCGGCCGGAATTGGCGCCGCCCTCTCCAGAATAGCGCAACCCCGCCCTAGTCGCGATTGCATCTAAGTCATAGGAATATGCACGATTCAATCGCAATCGTAATTGCCGACGACCATGGTGTCCTGCGCGAGTCGCTGGCGGCGCTACTGCAATCGCAGCCCGACTTTGAGGTGGTAGGACTCGCTGCCAATGGGGAGGAAGCACTGCAATTAGTGCAGGAACACAGTCCCACCGTCCTGGTACTGGATCTCTTCATGCCCCAGAGCGACGGTTTTGAAGTGCTGCGCACGTTAGACCGAGCTGGCAATCGGGTAGCTTCTGTGGTGCTGACGGGGTCGGATAGCCATAACGATTACGTACGGGTCGTGCGTCTGGGCGCCCGCGGATTGGTCCTGAAGGGCGATGATCCGCAGAAATTATTTGCCGCAATTCGAGCGGTCGCCGAAGGCGAACTGGCTTTCTCAAATGAGGTGGCGGAGAGTGTGATAAACGCCATGGCCACAGATAAGCCTGCCAGCCCCAACTCAATGAGCCGCTTGTCTGAACGCGAGCGCCAAATCTCTTACCTGGTGGCGCGGGGCATGAAAAATCGCGGTATTGCGACCGATCTGGAAATCAGTGAAAACACGGTGAAACGGCACTTGCAGAGTATTTTTCTGAAGACCGGCACTCGAGACCGTTTGGAGTTGGCGATTCTCGCCCTCGGCGATCTCGACAAGGCTGCGTAGGGAAAATGGTCTAGGCGTGCGTCTGGACAAACGTCACTTACCTGCTCCCGTTGCCATCTTCTTGACCATCGCGATCACCAGCTTGCGATCGCTGTCATTCAAGTTGGGTGAGTAACGGCGAATCTGGGTCAGGAACCGGACCTCATCCTCAGCCAGCTGAGGTGAACTCTTGTTGCCATTCTCGCCGGAGCCAGTGCTGAAGAATTGGGCCAGCGGGATTTCCATCGCCGTCGCAATTTTAGCCAGCGTTTCCAGCGAGGGAATGGTGTGGCCGTTCTCGACCCGCGACAGATAGCAGCGCAATAAACCAGTGCGCTTCTCGATGTCGCCTTGAGACATACTTTTCTGTAGCCGGAAATTGCGGATGGTTTCGCCGATATTCATGTGGGATTCGTTCCTAGGAGAAAGCGGCCATGGTGTTGACTGCATAGTAATCATGGGGCAAGCCGCTGGCAAGTGAAATCTTACGCGGTGACACGATTACAGAGCGAAACGTGGAACAAAAGGACTGTAACGCGTTTAGAAATCTGGAAATGCATCTGTTTTGGACTGAAACCCGAATCGACGGGACCAAAGCGCGTCCGGCACCTCTAAAGGCGAGATCCTCACACAAATCGGCTGAAACATACTTCCCGGCCAACAGCTATAACGAGAGTTCCATGTACAAAAGTCCCTCGACCGCACTCTCGGGAGAGACTTCCGTAAAGCCCATGGCACGATACATCTTGAGTGCGGCCTGCATAGTAGGAGGATGAGTGTCGAGGCGAAGGTGCTGATAGCCGAGAGCTCGCGCCTCCTGCAGGACGCGTTGCGCCAACTCTTGGCCCAATTTTCCGCCCCGGAAAAGCGGCCTAACATAGAGACGCTTCATTTCGCATGTGGCCGGCCGCGGGAAGGGACGAATGCCCACACACCCGACTGGCTGGCCCGAGACCGTCGCCAGCAGCAGCTTGCCCGCAGGAGGAGCATATACTCCCGGAAGCGCCGACAACTCCGAGTCGAACGAACGTAATTGCGGCAGGCAGCTCAGCCTGATACTGCCGAAACAGTTGGCGGACTTGCTCGATTTGCTCCGCAGTGGTCGCCTCAACAATCTCGCTCACAGCACACCCGAGAAATTTCTCAGCGCTACGAATTCATCCCATCAGGATGCCGCCGTTGACCTTCAACACCTCGCCGGTGATGTAGCCGGCTTCTTCCGACGCCAGAAATTTCACTGCGTGCGCCACGTCGAGATCGGTCCCACCATGTCCCAGCGGAATGTTCTTCAGGATGTTCTCTTTCAGCTCGGGGGGAAGTCCGGCGGTCATGGCGGTTTCGATGAATCCCGGCGCGACCGCATTGACGGTGATGTTGCGCGAACCCACCTCGCGCGCCACCGACATCGTCAATCCAATCAGCCCCGCCTTCGAGGAGGAGTAGTTGGCCTGCCCCACCTGGCCAATCTGGCCGAAGATACTGGTGACGTTGATGATGCGTCCCCAGCGCTGCTTCAGCATGGAGCCGATCACCGCCTGGATCAACAGGAACGGCGCGGTAAGGTTGGTGTTGATGACGTCGTCCCAGTCGGCGCGCTTCATCCGCATGACCAACTGATCGCGCGTGACCCCGGCGTTGTTCACCAGGATGTCGATCTTGCCGAAGCGCGCGATCGCCGCCTTCACTCCGGCCTTGATCTCGTCTTCCTTGCCACGTCCATCTTAAAGACCGCAGCCTCGCCGCCTTTGCCGCCGATCTCTTCGGCCAGTTGCTCCAGTTTTTCCTGATTGCGCGCACACAGCGCGACTTTGGCGCCCGCCTCGGCTAGAACCAGCGCGCAGGCACGTCCGATTCCCTGCGACGCTCCGGTGACCAGCGCGACCCGGCCTTCCACTCCTGCCATGAAGCCTCCCCCTGTTAAGGCAAAGCAGGATTATAACCAGCATGACTGAGCGGACGTGGATTTCGTATCTGGGTGCGAAGAAAACCGGCGTAACAGTTTGTCGCGGAACGCCCAGAAGAAACACCCGATATCGAATTGTCCTCGACGAACCGCTCTTAGGCGGTGCACGGAATTTGCTGTATACCCAATTTCTCCGGTGACCGTGGCAGCCTCAAAATCAGCAGATTACTGCAGCTATATAACGCTCGTAATGACAATTCACATCACCGCAGCCGCTCCGGCGCCCAGAACAGAACCTTCAGTTCACGCGCAAAATGGACAAGCTCCGGCTGCGGAGGAAGCTGGATGCCCGCTGGCTGGGCCATGGTGTTCTGCTCCACTTCAAACGTCGCTGGCTGCAGGTCCCATGGCAGATGGTGAATCTCGCCCCGGTACAGCCGTTTGCGGCTGAAGGCATAAAGGCAATAACGCTCGGTCAGAAAGTGCTCAATCGAGCCCGGTCGTGCGTGAAACCTCTGCGCCGCCGGGCCGTACGAGCAGCGGAGTTCCGCCGGCTTGGGTCCATGCTCGCGCTTAGAGACATAGTCGAGCTTTGGGCCGCCTCGCCCTTTCACCTTCATCGAGGCCCGCCAATATGGCAGACGGTAAAACATGCGTGCCGCCCAGATTGAAGGCAAGCTGCTGGCGTCGAGGCTAAAGAAATATACCCCCGGCTTGCCATCATATGTGACGTAGGTCCGCACGTTGATCTCGGAAAAATGTGAGAGCCACGGCAGCGATGGAACTCCCGGCGGGCGTAGATGATTGATCCAGAACGGCGTGACCGTGACCCACGCGCGTTGCTGGTAGGTATCGAGCGTCAGGACTTCAGGAACCAGCGGGCGGAGCATTTCCGGCGCGACCGGGTAATGCAGGAAGAGCAAGTCATTCCAGCGCTGCGTCATGATCCACGGCGCCATGGGAGCGGGCCAGGGGCGATGCGCGGTGGCAAACAGAATGGAGTCCGCGCCGACCCATTGGGTTCGGCTCTCCTCATGTCCGGCGTGGTCACGAATGCTGGACGAAGCAGCGTCTTTCGAGATGCCTTTTTTGCGAGCAATCATCGGTCGCTTCGGAGTTTCTGCGATTCCCACAGCTATACCGGTTGCCCACAAATTCCATACCGCATATGATTCACGGCAATGTCATCCAGTTTCGAACCAACCGACGATACCAGCCAGTCCGCCGGCCATCACGAGCCCAGCACCGAGGTCTATGCCGTTCATGGGGCCGACCCCGAAGTGCTTGCCTACGGTATGGCGAAGTATTCGCGCTCAGCGCTCTCCATGCGGGAATCGCTGGCCGAACTGAATGAGCAAAAAGCCGAAAAGTTTCTCAACACCTTCTACTTTCAGTACGGCCATCGCAGCATAGCAGACTTGGCCCACGTCGCTTTCGCGATCGAACGCCTGTCGATTCTTGCCGCAACCATAGCCGTCGACGAGCCCCGCTGGGACGGGCAGGAACGTTCTACCCGCTATCAGGACTTCCAGAAGAGCGGATACTTTGTTCCCGATTTTGGCGGGGACGTGCGCGCCCGCGCCCTGTACCGCGAGACCGTCGATCTGCTCTTCGCCGAATATCGTCATTTCTCCGACGAGATGTTTCGGTATCTGCGTCAGCTTACGCCTAAGCCAGACGAAATGAAGCAGGACGCCTATGAGCGCACTCTACGCGCACGCGCCTTCGACATCTCACGATATCTGTTGCCGCTGGCGACGAATACCTCGCTCGGCCAGATCGTCAGCGCACGCACCTTGGAAACGCAAGTGTCGCGATTGTTGTCCGACAACCACGCCGAGGTCCGGCGACTGGGTGAACTGCTGAAGCAGGCGGCGCGCGATGCTTCTTACAATGTAAGCCACGCCAGCGCGCGTGAGCTCGCGCAGGAGATTCAGCGCGAGTGTCCAGCAGTTGCCGAGCGGGCCAGCGAATTTCTTTTGCGCGATGTCCGGGTGGCGCCGACGTTGATGAAATACGCTGAGCCCAGCCCATACGAGATCGAAACTCGTCGCGATTTGACCGCGGCAGCAGCGGAGTTACTCGCATCGAGTGAAATCCAGCCTGCGCCTTTGGTCGATCTGATGGAAGACGATCCGCTGGAGGTCGAACTTGCTGCGACCCTGCTCTATCAATATTCGCATCATTCCTATCGCCAGATTCGCAATGTTGTGGACGGCCTTTCGGAATCGCAGCGCCGCGAGGTGATCGACCTGGGTCTGCGCCATCGCGGCCGTCACGACGAGGTTTCGCGCGCCTACTGTGCCGGTCAGCAACTCCGCTTCGACATCCTGATGGATATCGGCGGCTTCCGCGACATGCACCGTCACCGCCGCTGCGTGCAGATCGTTCAGGATTACACAACAGCCCACGGATACGACGAGCCGATAGAGATCGAATCCGCGGGCCTGGGCGCGCGATATGAAGCCGCGATGCAGCGTTCCCGCGATGCTGTGGCGCAGCTTGCTGCTCGCGAGGTAGCCGAGGCGGAAGAGCAGTCGCAATACGTCATCCCATTGGCGTTTCGCAAGCGCGCGCTCTTCAAGATGGACCTTGCCGAAGCGATCTATATCAGCGAACTGCGGACCGGCGCCGCCGGTCATTTCTCCTACAGGAATGTCGCCTATGCGATGTACGAGGCGGTGGCCCAGCGCTATCCGGCACTGGCGAAATACTTCCGCGTCACCGACGTGCGCGAGCCGGTGGATTTATTGAAACGTTGATAGCGCGTTTGACTGGCGACTTCAGGGCGTCTCGCCGAGTGTGTACTCGAATTCGTAGAAGTGCTTTCCGGCGGTGATCTTGATGGTTAACTTGCCGGCAAGCCCCACCAGTTGATCCGTGCCGGAGTCGGGAACCACGGCGATCGTGAGGTGCGGTGTACCGCGCGTCATAGTGCCGAAGTGCTGCAAGGAAAAACTGCCGCGACGCCCATGCAGAGCCCCGCTGACGTGTTCCATGGCAACGTAACCGGCCGAGCCTTGCACGCTGGTACCGGCGGTCAGCATCTCGCCGGTGCTGGTGCCCTCGATATCGCCATGAAACTGTTTTTCTAAGGACATGCGGCCAAGCGTCGCGCCAGCGGCGCCACTCATAGTCTGCGGTGTCAATTTGACGTCGAATGTTCCTGTTGCGCGCGTGCTCATGGTAGTTGCCTTATAGAACGCCTTAGGCTTCGATAACGCATTAGAGCGTGAGTAGGGAGTCAAAGAATAGCAGATTGGCGTTGCGAAACTTTACGTGGCGATTCAGAAGACCCGCGAGGTGGCGAGTTCGGCTGCCGGCGAAAGTTGCGTGAGCAAGCTACTCCGCAGTCTGTCAGCCAGGTCCTCCGGGGGCAAAGGTTGGCTGAAGTAATAGCCCTGAATCTCGTCGCAATGATGCGCCCGCAAAAATGACAGTTGCGCTTCGTTCTCGACACCTTCGGCAAGGACTTTCAGTCCCAGGCTCTTTGCCATGCTGATGATAGTGCCCGTGATCGCCGCATCGTCCGGATCGGACGCGACGTCGGTAACGAACGAGCGATCGATTTTTAACTTGTACACCGGGAAGTATCGCAAATAGCTAAGGCTGGAATATCCGGTTCCGAAATCGTCGATCGACAGCTTCAATCCCATCGCTTTCAGTTCTTGCAACATCGTAAGCATGACATCTGCGTTGCTCAACAAAAGGCTTTCCGTGAGCTCCAATTCGAGGTATTGCGGAGCGAGACCAGTTTCGCGCAGCACGGTCTGAATCAGCCGCAGGAAGCCCTTTTGGCCGAACTGAACGGTTGATACATTTACCGCAACCGGTATTGGGGGAAGTCCCTGGTCCTGCCATTGCCGAGCCTGAGCGCACGCCGTCCGTAGTACCCACTCGCCAATTGGGCTGATCAGCCCGCTATTCTCCGCGATGGGGATAAATTTGCCCGGCGGTACCAACCCCAGTTCCGGATGCCTCCAGCGGACGAGGGCCTCGCACCCGGTGATCTCACCGGTGGACAAGTCCTTCTGGGGCTGATATTCCAGCGAGAGCTCTTTCCGCTCAATTGCCATTCGCAGGCTGCTCTCCAGGGTCATCCGCTCCATTGCTTGAACGTTCATCTCCTGGGTGAACAATTGAAAATTGTTTCGCCCATCCTCTTTAGCTCTATACATGGCCAGATCAGCATTCTTGAACAGGGCCTCCACTTGTTCACCGTTATCCGGAAAAATGCTGATCCCCAGGCTGCAAGTGACGTTGAGAATATGACCCTGGATGATAAATTCGGCGGCCATCGAGTTGACGATGCGTTCCGCAACCACGAGAGCATCCTCGGTTTCCTTAACGGCGGTGACCAGTACAAGAAACTCATCACCTCCCAGGCGAGCGACGGTGTCTTGATCGCGCGTCCATCTTTTCAGGCGCTCCGCCACCTCTTTCAGCAGCAGATCGCCAATCGTGTGCCCCAACGAGTCGTTGATGGTCTTAAAGTGGTCGAGGTCAAGGAACAGCAGCGCGACTTTTTCGCCATGCCGGCGGGCACTGGGCAGTGCCACCAGGACTCGATCCCGAAGCAGAGTGCGGTTAGGCAGGCCCGTAAGAGCATCGTAGTATGCCAGGAATTGGACGCGGGCTTCCGCCGCTTTGCGCTCGGTAATGTCCTCCACCGTGCCTTCATGAAGGACAACATTGCCATTTGTGTCACACACCGCCCGCACATTCGCCGACAACCACTTCTTGCCGCCATCTTTGCTCAAGACCTCGACCTCGACATTGTGCAGCGCCCGGTCTTTTGCAAGCATGCGGGCGAACTCTGGCATCGCATTGGCATCGGCAAAGAGCTGGAGTCCCACATTGGAGACCTCTGCCAGCAGCTTTTCGGCAGAATCGTAGCCGTGCATCCGTGCCAGCGCGTGATTAATGCTCACCGGCCGACCATCGGGAGTGGTCTGGAAAATTCCAACTACAGCATCTTCGAATATGGAGCGATACTTTTCCTCGGCTCGTCGCATGGCATCTTCCGCCTGCTTTCGGGCAGTGACGTCGTGTGGGGCCACTAACTCAGCCTGGATCCCGTGAAAGTCCAAGGCATGGCGGACGATCTCGACATCGATGATGGTACCGTCCTTCTTGCGATGCCTCGACAGCTTTGCTCCCTGAAGTCCCTGAGTCGGTTGTGCGGTGGCTTTCAGCAGAGCCGGAATATCCTCCTCCGGTCGAATGTCAGCAAGCGTCATCGCCAGAAACTCCTGCCTCGAAAACCCGTACTGTTGAATCGCTGCTTCGTTCACCGCCAGAAACTTGAGAGTTTTGCAGTCGAAAACCCACATGGGGAGAGGGTTGCTCTCGAATAGGAGTCGATATTGTTCCTCGGCTTCACGTAGCGCATTTTCGGCAATCTTTCGCGATGTGACATCCTGTTTGATAGCAATGTAATGGGTGATTTCGCGGCCACCAATGCGAACCGGCGTGATCGTCATCTCCTCGGTGTAAACGCTTCCGTCTTTTCGCCGATTAATAAGCTCCCCAAGCCAGGTTTTTCCGGACGTGATTGCCGCCCACATCTCCGCGTAAAAGCCACGTCCCATTTCACCTGATTTCAGCACGCGGGGGTTGTTGCCTAAGGCCTCCTCAGGACGGTACCCAGTTAGTTGTGAAAAAGCCTGGTTGGTCCACAGGATTGTGCCAGTGGTATCGGTAATTACGATGGCATTGGCCGCTGCCTGCAGTGCCGCAACCTGCAGTTGCAGGCGATCGTCGGCACGCTTACTGTCATCAAGATCCATACCGACACCCAGCATCCGAACAGGGCGCCCGGTGTTGTCGTGAAAGACGCGCCCGGTTACCGAGCGGAAGTGCACGCTACCGTCCGGCCAGATCATGCGATAGGGAACGCAAGGATCTTTGTTGTCACGGATAGCCGCCTCAATGGTGTCCTGTATGGCCTGCCGATCATCCGGATGCACCGAATTCACAAATATTGCGTAGCTTGTGGGAGAATCTTCCGGCAGCCCCATTTGTCTGCTGGCCACTGCCGACCAGACCATCTCGCCAGTTTCGAGGTTCCAGTCCCAACAGCCAATCTTGGCTGCCTCGAAGGCCAGACGCATTCTTTCTTCTCTGCGCTGAAGCTCCGCCTCCACCTCTTCCTGGCGCGCCTGAGACTCTTGCAGCTTCCGTTCACTTTCTTTCTGATCGTTGATGTCCTCGATGATGGCCGTAATGCCGGTAATCTCGTCCTGTTGGTTGTGAATCGGGGCGGCCCAAAGTCTCGCGTCAAATTGACTGCCATCTTTGCGTTGGCGACGCACCTCTTTTCCCCGAATCGTACAGCCGGCCAGGAGTTGGCAGATCCCATCTTCGAACTGGGCTTGGTCTTCTGCCGAAACACCGAGGTATGGTCGCCCCAATACCTCAGCCTCTGTCCAGCCGAACATCCGCTCAGCAGCGGGGTTCCACAGCTTGACCAGCCCGTCTAAGCCGAGTTCTACGACGGCGAGGGGAGAAAACTGGACGAACGCTTTTAGTGAACGTTCGGGGCTGCCAAACATGTAGGCGGCTCTCCTGACGCAAGGACGTTCTTCGATCAGGACAGATTGAGTTATGGCGCGCGAACTCAAAGGTCCTCGCATAGTAGATCGACAAAATTTGCGATCGCAATACATGTTCATCTACCGCCGTCACAATAAAGTGGGCGAGATCGAAGTTAGCAAGTTACTTGGAGGCGCGACAGTTACGAAAGGGCAGTAGCCCCTATTGCACCTTCGTTACTTGACAAAATATCCCTCCAGCCTAGGCTGCTAATGGAAGCTCTTATTGCGCCATACCCGCCCAGACGGCAACAGCGCCCGCCGCGAGTCGTGTCCTCGAGGACTCGTCGGTTATTCGCTTTTTATTCGCTTTTATTCATAGACTGGATGTATAATTCACCGTCGGGAACCCATGCGCCTCTCACCGCGAAATTCTTATTACTTCATGGCGCCTGCCTCACTGACTCAACGCACTTTATATCGAGCAGCCCTCCCGGATTCTTGCGCCGGAATGGAGCTGACAAGGAGCGACATTCATGGCAGACGAACGAACTGAAAAAGGCCGGGCCATAGACCTGGCTATGTCACAAATCGAAAAGCAATTTGGCAAAGGCTCCATTATGAAGCTGGGGAGCAAGGGTGCGGTCGTCCCCATCTCCGTGATCTCCACCGGGGCGATCTCGTTTGACGCGGCGCTGGGCATCGGCGGCTTCCCGCGCGGACGCGTGGTAGAAATCTTTGGGCCGGAATCGTCAGGCAAGACCACCATCGCCCTGCAGGTCATTGGGGAAGCGCAGAAGCAAGGTGGCATGGCTGCCTTCGTGGATGCTGAGCATGCGCTCGACCCCATCTACGCCGCCAAGTTGGGTGTCGACGTTGACAACCTGCTGGTCTCGCAACCGGACTACGGCGAGCAGGCGCTGGAAATCGCCGAAGCCTTGGTGCGCTCGGGCGCCATCGACGTGCTGGTGGTGGACTCCGTCGCCGCACTGGTTCCTAAGGCCGAACTCGACGGCGAAATGGGCGACAGCCACGTTGGCTTGCAGGCCCGCCTGATGTCGCAGGCGCTGCGCAAACTCACCGCCATTGTCGCCAAGTCGCACACCTGCCTGGTCTTCATCAATCAGATCCGCGAAAAGATTGGCGTCATGTTCGGCAATCCGGAGACCACGACCGGTGGCCGCGCGCTGAAGTTTTACTCTTCGGTGCGTATCGATATTCGGCGGATTGGGGCCATCAAGGATGGCGATGCGGTCGTCGGCTCGCGCACCCGGGTAAAGATCGTGAAGAACAAGACCGCTGCGCCCTTCCGCGAAGCCGAGTTCGACATGATGTATGGCGAAGGTATCTCGCGCGAAGGCGACTTGCTGGACCTGGCGGTCAATGGAAATCTGGTGGAGAAGTCGGGCTCGTGGTTCAGCTATAAGGGCGAACGCATCGGCCAGGGCCGCGAGAACGCCAAGCAGTTCCTGAAGGACAACAAGGACATCACTGCGAGGATCGAAACCGACGTACGCAAGTCGCTCGGCCTGATTTCGGTGGAGGACAAGGCGCAGGCGGCGGTGGCAAATGCGGAAGCCGCACCCAGCGCCACGCCCAAGGGGCCAGCGGGACGGAAGTAATTTGCTGCCGCAAGCGGGGACTCTTCCTCAGGTCCCCGCAATCTTTTTCCCTCATTGCCTCCGGACGCAACCCAGAATAAAATCATCCCGCAGAAACTCCCGCCCTCCGAGGTCTCTTGAAGGACATCGTCGCCATCTATCCCGGATCGTTCGACCCGGTTACGAACGGACACCTGGACCTGATCCACCGCGGTAGCAAGCTCTTCGATCGGCTCATCGTGGCGATTGCGCGCAACCTCGACAAGGGCGAGGCGCTGTTCGAAATGAATGAGCGCAAAGAGATGCTGGAGGCGATGACCTCCGAGCTCGATAATGTGACTGTCGATATTTTTGAGGGACTGCTGGTCGCATACTGTATCCAGAAGAACGCTAACGCTGTGCTGCGTGGAATTCGCGCTGTGAGCGACTATGAGTTCGAATTGCAGATGGCGCTGATGAACCGCAAGATGGAACCGCGCGTCGAGACCGTATTCATGATGCCTGCGGAGAAATATTCCTATTTGAGCTCACGCATCGTGCGCGAGATCGCCAAATTTGGCGGTCCCTTGACTGGGCTCGTACCGGAGTTAGTTGAGGAACGGGTCCGCCACAAAATTGCCGAGAAACATTCGTTCGCTACGGGATCCCATATCTTATGAAGGGCCAAACCATGACCGCTGCCGGAACCCAGCTCTCGTCGTTTCTGACCAACCGGATTCAACGCATCGAAGTCTCGGCCACCATGGCTGTAGTCGCCGAAGCTGAGAAGTTGCGTGCTCAGGGCGTCGACCTGGTTGACTTCGGCGCTGGAGAACCGCATTTCGCCACGCCTGCACACATCAAGCAGGCGGCGATCGATGCGATCCATAATAACTTCACCAAGTACACCGCCGTCGGTGGTACGGCGGAACTGCGCGATGCGATCGTGCAGCGGCATGCGGCCGATTTTGGCTCCGATTACAAACGCGAAGACTGCCTTGCCTCGGTTGGCGGCAAGCACGCGCTCTTCAATGCCATCCAGGTGTTGGTGGACCACGGCGACGAAGTCATCATGCCGGTCCCGTACTGGGTCTCGTTCAAAGACATTGTCCGTTACGCCGGCGGCGAGCCGGTGTACATCGCCACCGATGAGAAACACGATTTCGCGCTTACGGCGGATATGGTCGAGCGCGCGATCACGCCGCGCACCAAGGTCATCCTTCTGAACTCTCCCGGCAATCCCTCGGGCGCGGTGATGAAGCCTGAGCACATGACCTCGGTGCTGAGGCTGGCGCATGACCGCGGCATCTACGTCGTGTCAGACGAGTGCTACGTGTACTTAAACTTCACCGGACAATTGTTCTCGGCCGGTTGTGTTCACGAGGTGAAGGAGCGGCTCATCATCATCGGGTCGCTATCAAAAACTTATGCCATGACCGGCTGGCGATTGGGTTATGCGTTGGGACCGGCGCCCATCATCAGCGCGATGCAGAAGCTGCAAGGTCAGAGTACGTCGAATCCAACTTCCATCGTGCAGAAGGCTGCGGTTGCGGCCTTGACCGGCTCGCAGGACTGCGTGCAGGAGATGCTCACCGGATACATCTCGCTTCGCGACAAAGTAGTCGTTGGTCTGCGCGCAATCCCCGGCCTCACCTGCGCTTCGCCGAATGGCGCGTTCTACGCCTATCCGAACGTCAGCCATTACTTCGAGCGTGGCGGACTCAATTCGGCATCTGATGTTGCGCGCAAACTCTTGCACGAAGCGCACGTGGTGGTGGTACCGGGTGAAGGCTTCGGCACGCAGGACCACATCCGGATCTCGTACGCGGTCTCACCCGAGAACCTGGAGCGCGGTCTAGGGCGCATGCGCGAGTTTTTCGCCAAGGTGTAAGGCTGATGGCCGAACTTTACCCACTCCTGTTGATGCCCATCTTCGACGAGCGGCCCTGGGGTGTTCGCGATCTTCGTCCCATTTACACCAAAGTTGTGAAGGAGCCGATTGGGGAGAGTTGGCTGACTTGGGAAGACAACCGGGTCGCCAACGGGCCGCTGGCCGGGCGCACACTTGGCGAGCTCTCGAAGCAATATGGCCGCGATCTGGTCGGACAGGCCGCAGTTTTTGATGATCGTTTTCCGCTGCTGGTGAAGTTTCTCTTTCCCGGCGACAAGCTGTCGGTGCAGGTCCATCCCGATGATGAGCAGGCGCACAAGCTCGGCGCGCTGTGCGGAAAAACCGAATGCTGGTATGCGCTACACGCGCAGCCCGGAGCTCAAGTGGCGCTGGGATTGAAGTCCGGCGTGACACTGGAGCGATTCAGAGAGGCAATTCAAAATGCGCATGCCGAAGAATTGCTGAACTGGGTGGATGTTCACCAGGGCGACATGCTCTACGTTGCAGCGGGAACCGTACATACCATCGGCGGCGGAATGGTCCTGGTGGAGACGCAGCAGACCTCCGACATCACCTATCGCCTCTATGATTACGGGCGCGGTCGTGAACTTCACATCGCCGAAGGACTGGCGGCAACGAAACTTCAAACGACGGCAGGCAAGGTGAGTCCTCGTCCAAGTGACAGCCCCAATGTTTTGGTGCGTTCGCCATTCTTTGTAGTGGAGAAGATCAAGTTACGCGAAGTGATGGAAGCGGAGACCACAATGGCTTCTCCTCATGTCCTGGTCGCGGTGGATGGAGCAGGAATCGTAGAATCGCGAAGGATGGAGCCCATCAGCTTCGCAACCGGCGAAGCCGTAGTGATTCCAGCCACGGTGCGCGACTACACAGTCCGTCCGCAGTGGGAGCTCGAAGTCATGCGAATGTCTCTACCCACGGAAGTAGTGGCAGAGCCGGAGACCGTGCTGCCGCAATCGGTGAGTGCAAAGTAGATATTCACCACAGAGACACAGAGGCCACAGAGGAAGCTCTAAGGAATTCACTGTTCAGCAGGACAGCGAATCAGCCCAACGGTCAGAGCGCCGTAGGCGCGGCGTCAGCTAGCGCCCAGTTGATGACGGTCGGTTGTCACAAGGCGATCTATCGGGAGGAACGCCACGGCGGTGTCGCGGTATGATATCGGGTGCTCTTCTGGTGCATGACAATTTTGCGCTATGTTCTCGTGACGCTTGCGGCAGCGTTCAGCGCTACATTTATCGCCCTCTGCCTTCTGGTTTTCGTTATCTCACCCCACGATGATTCCCCTGCCATGGGAATCCTATGGTTCATGCTCTCTTGGCTATTGGCCGCACTACTTATTCCAGTGAGTCTCGGCATGACGGCTGAGATTGTTGAACGTAGGCTTCAGAGCAGGCGATTTCGCTGGCTAAGAGCTTTTGTTCGTTCGCTACTGGCGATTCCAATCATGCTAGGCCCTCTTTACGGTTACTGGGAAGTGCTATTGCTGCGCCCAGATGCACGAGACCCGTTTTGGGCAGTGAAAGTAACATTGCTGAATTGCATCTCAGCGATCTTTGCAGTTCTTGCGCTCCGCATTAGACGATTCCCGCGTCAACCTGTGCATAGCTCTTGTGAACAGGCGCTATCTTAACTGACCCAGTTACTGCATACGTGGTCATGGGCAACTCGCCCTCGCGTTTCGCCTCCGCTCTTGTTCTTCTGTAGAATCGAGAATCTAAAACTCTGTGTGCGGAGCCTGCCCTGAGCGTAGTCGAAGGGTGTCTCTGTGGTGAAAAGGCTTGGCTAACAATTTTTATCCCGTCATTCTGGCCGGTGGACGCGGCACTCGTTTCTGGCCTTTGAGTCGCAAGCGGATGGCCAAGCAACTGCTTCCCTTGAACGGCAAGAAAAGCATGATCCAGGAGACTGTCGAACGGCTGTCTCCGCTGGCAACGCCGAAACAGTTCTGGATCATCACCAACCAGGACTTGCGTCCCGCCATCGTAAGGCAACTCAAGGGTCTTCCCACGAAGCAGATTGTTGCCGAGCCCGCTGGACGAAACACCGCTCCGGCGATTGGCCTGGCTGCGTTTCTGTTGGAGAAGAGCGATCCCGCCGCCGTCATCGGAATGTTTCCCTCCGATCACGTGATCACGAACGAGAGGAAATTCCGCGAGGACATTGGTCATGCCGCTCGGATCGCAGCCGCCGGCGAAAACATTGTCGTGATCGGCATTCCTCCCACACGGGCGGAGACGGGCTATGGCTACATCGAAGTTGGCGATCCGTCGCAGAAGGGCGTACTCCAGGTGCGGCGCTTCACTGAGAAGCCAGTTCCCGAGGTGGCCGAGCAATTCGTCAAGGCAGGAAATTTCTTCTGGAACAGCGGCATGTTCATTTGGAGCGCGCGCACCCTGGCCAACGCGCTCCGCGAACATCTGCCGAACACGGCGCCGCTGCTGGAGCAGATTGCGTCGAGTCATGGCACTCGCAGCTTCGAGAAGACCTTCGCAAAACTCTATCCCCAATGTGAAAACATCAGCATCGATTACGCCGTACTCGAACCGCGCTCCAGGAAAGGCGAAGGCGCTTCCGGCATCTATTGCATTCCGGCAAGCTTCGGGTGGAATGATCTTGGCTCGTGGACCGCGCTCTATGAACATCGCAGTGCAGGCATGAACGATGGAAGCAACGTCATCAACGCCGAGCAAAGCTTTACGCTCAATGCAAAAGGAAACTTTATCCACTCCACGGAGAAGTTCGTCGCAGTCGTAGGCGTAGAGAACCTGGTTGTCGTCGAAACGGACGATGCGTTGCTGATCACCACGCGCGAGCATGCACAGGACGTCGGCAAAGTGGTGAAGCATCTTGACGAGAAGAAGCTGAGGCGGTTGGTGTGAGAAAGGCAGCAGTTAGCGCTTAGCAACTGGCAATTAGTCCAAACCAGATACTTCGTACTGTAAGAGGAAGTTCACGGTTGACGCAGAGGTTCGCAGTACCAAGAATCGAGTCCCGCTTTGCGGGACAGAAGATCATAGCCCAGCGCCCTTCGGCTGCGCTCAGGGCAGGCTTTCAGCGCTGGGAACCTGCAATATTATGATTGATCCCCTTCAGGGGCGGCACACGAGCTACGTTTATGATTGGGATTTCACAATCTCTGGAAAAGCGCCTTGCGAGGCTGGCGAAACGAAACGGCCGCAACATAGACGAGCTTGCTCATGAGGCTATCCTGCAGTACGTAGAGGATTCAGAGGACGCCGATGAAGCGGAGCGCGTATTGCGGCGGGTTCGAACTGGGCTAGAGCGGATCTACACACTGGACGAAGTAGCAAGAAGGCTTCGCCTGAAAAAAAATTGATGCGGAAAGATCGGAAAGCAGATCCTTCGTCGGCCTAAAGGCCTCCTCAGGATGACAACATAAAGGTGAGACCGGGCGGCACACTAAAAGGTCGTGCCCTGATACAAAGCTTGAAAGCAAACTCTAATGGCGGCTCAGATCAAGTTCGGCACCGATGGATGGCGCGGCATCATTGCCGACGATTTTACGTTCGACAATGTTCGCCGCGTCGGCAACGCGATCGCTACTTACGTCCACAAGAACGAGGACGCCAGCAAGGGGTTGGTCGTCGGCTATGACACCCGCTTTACATCGCAGCGCGCCGCGGAGATCGTCTCTGAAGTTCTGGCTGGTTCCGGCATTGCGGTCCGCCTGTCGAACGATTACACGCCCACTCCGGCGCTGTCGTACGCGGTCAAGAATCTGGGCGCGGCAGGCGGAGTGATGATCACCTCCAGCCACAATCCCTTCAACTGGAATGGCGTGAAGTACAAGGCTGGCTATGGCGGATCGGGCACACCCGCCATCATGAAGGCGATCGAGAGTGAACTGGATTCGCCGCGACTCGAGCGTAGCGGGGGCAGCGTTACCCTCACGGACTTCAAGACTCCTTACATTGCCGCCATCAAGAATTTTGTTGATTTGAAGTTGATCCAGAAGGCCGGCTTCAAGTTTGCGATTGACGTGATGTACGGCGCGGGACGAGGCGTGTTGAAGGGGATCCTTGCCGACAGTGGCATCGACCACGTGGAGATTCGCGGCGACCTCAATCCGCTGTTCCCGGGAATCAATCCCGAGCCCATACCGCCGCACATTGCCATGCTGCAAGAAACGGTGGTTCGCGGTCACTACCAGGCGGGCCTGGCCACGGACGGCGATGCCGACAGGCTGGGTGCGGTCGCGGAAGATGGCAGTTTCGTGGATGCACACAAGTGCTTCAGCGTGATTCTGGAGTGGCTGCTGAAGCGCAAGCAATGGTCCGGGGAGATCGTTCGGGCCTTCAACACGACCCGCATGATTGACCGCATTGCCGCTAAGTACGGTCGCAAGCTGCACGAATGCGGCATCGGCTTCAAGTACATTTGCGATCTCATGATGGAGCGCGACATCCTGATCGGCGGGGAAGAATCGGGCGGCATCGGCATCCGCCGGCACCTGCCGGAGCGCGATGGCATTTTGAATTCACTGCTGCTGGCGAACATCATGGCGGAAGAGGGCAAGCCGCTTGGCCAGTTGGTGCGCGATCTGCAACAGGAATACGGCGAGCATCACTATGGGCGGCTCGATCTGCACCTCACCGACGAGGTGAAAGATGAAGCCATGCGCCGCGTCAGCGCCAAGCCGGCAAAGCTCGGAAGTTTCAAAGTGCTGAAAGTGGAAACACTCGACGGCGTGAAGTTTTTCCTCGATGCTCCAACTTACGTTAATGGCGCCGAAGCCTGGGTGCTGGTCCGAGCCTCCGGTACCGAGCCGCTGCTGCGCATCTATAGCGAAGCTGCATCGCCTGAGTTGGTGTCGCAGATCCTGAAGGAAACAGAAACCTTCATTGGGGCTGACACACAATCCGGCACGCCGGCGCTGTCAGAGGCAGGCGCGAAGTAACTGCATCGAGAGCCAGCCCTGGCTCGCGGTACGTTTCGCTGAGCATTTCTGGCATACTTGAATCAAGCATCGGGAGAGAAGAGTGCTCAAGCTCTCAGATCTCCGACTCCGATTGGATGGCAACCACTTCAAATCCGCAACCGGCCGATTCGCCGGAGGTACGCCGCTATAACCGTATTCATCGCTGGCTGAGCATGGCCGACGCGGTCATCGGCTTCGCGTTTGCTGGTGGTGTTGCTGGTCACGGGATGGACCGGAAAACTTCGCGACTGGTCTTACCTGGGCGCGCATCAGTATTACTTCCTGGCTGTCTTTCTGTATGTGCTGATGTTTTCGGTCATCGCCAAAGTTTTGAGCTCGCCCTTCGACTTCATCGGCTTCCGGCTTGAACACCAATACCATCTTTCCAACCAGAAGCTGCGCGAGCTGGCTGTGGGACGAATGCAAGGGATGGCTGGTCGGGCTGGTGCTGGGCGCCGTGATGGTGGAAATCGTTTACGCGATTATCCGGATCGCGCCGCAGCGCTGGTGGATCATCGCCTGGGCCGTCTTTGTCGGCCTGTTCCTGTTGATGGCGCAGCTTGCGCCGGTTGTGCTGTTGCCCATCTTCTATAAATTCCAGCCGCTGGAGAACGATGGCTTGCGCGAGCGCCTGACCAAACTCGGCGAGCGCGCCGGCACGCGCGTGCGTGGCGTGTATGAATGGAAGTTGTCGGAGAAATCAGAAAAAGCCAACGCCGCGCTCACCGGAATGGGCTCCACGCGCCGCATCATTCTGTCTGACACGCTGCTGCAACACTACAGCGACGACGAGATCGAGGCGGTACTCGCCCATGAACTCGGGCACCACGTGCACCGGCACATTCTGAAGGGCATCTTGGTGCAAGTGGGAATCACATTTTTCGGATTCTGGCTGGTCAACCAGGTGCTGCGCTTCGTCATTGCAAAAGACTGGTTCCCGGTGCTCGGCACCCGGCTCTACGATTTCGCCAACCTGCCGCTCATCGTACTGGTCGCCACGGTCCTGGGATTTCTGCTGATGCCAGCATTGAACGCGCTCTCGCGCCGCCATGAGCGGGAAGCCGATCGTTACGCCTGGGAAAGTATTCCGGCCGTCGGGCCTTTCATTACCTCAATGCAAAAGCTTGCCGATCAAAACTTGGCGGAGCGCGAACCTTCAAAGGTCATCGAGTGGTTCTTCCATTCGCATCCCTCGATCGGCAAACGAATCGCAGCGGCGGAGTCGTGGGCAGGCAAGCAACCGCAAACCGAAGCCCCGACACTTAGCTGAGTTTCCTTTCACGCAGAATTTTCTCCACCCTTCTCAAATCTTCTTCCGTGTCCACCCCAACTGTGTCGAACGGCGTTTCCGCCACGTGGATTGCGATGCCATGATCGAGGAAACGGAGCTGTTCCAGGCGTTCGCTGCGCTCCAGTTCCGACTCTGGCCACCCGCAAAAGGAATCGAGGGCAGCTTTGCGATAAGCGTAGAAGCCAAGGTGCTTGTAGTAGCGTGCCTGCCCGTTGCCGTCGCGATCGAATGGGATAGACGCTCGCGAAAAGTAGAGCGCTCGGCCATCCAACGCGGTGACTACCTTCACAGCATTCGGATTGGCCACGTCATCAGGCGAACACGGAGTTTTGAGCGTGCCTACCTCAACGTCTTGTCGTTCCATCAACCGGAGCAGGACGTCGAGGTGCTCCCGCCGTGCGAGCGGCTCGTCGCCTTGCACATTCACGTAAACGTCAGCCGGGATTGACTGCGCAACTTCGTGGACACGGTCGGTGCCGCTGCGATGCTCGGGCGATGTCAGACGACACGACCAGCCATTTTGCCGGCAGACTGTGACAATCTCTTCTGAATCCGTGGCTACGATAACATCCTGCAATTGGGGGCAGGCACGGGCAGCTTCATAGACATAGGCGAGCATCGGGCGCCCGTTGATCTCGCGGAGAACTTTACGCGACAGTCGAGTGGACGCCAGCCGCGCAGGAATGATTGCGATTGCCTTCACCCGGCTAGTTTCAAGGCAGCAAGCGCAGGATGCAAGCGCCAGTTACGAAAACTGTGAATTGACCGCAACCATTAGCGAAAAATAGAATCAATAACGCAGACAGATCGTGGGGACCTCGAATTGCCTCTTTACGAATACCAGTGCAAAAAGTGTCATAGCCTGACGGAGCGGATCCAGAAGTTTTCCGATTCGCCCTTGACGGTCTGCCCGCATTGCGGAGGCGAGCTGGAACAGGTGCTCTCGGCGCCCGCCATTCAGTTCAAGGGTTCCGGCTGGTACGTCAGCGACTATGCCAAGAAGTCGTCTGGCGGCAGTTCCGCGAAGGGCAACGGGTCCGCAGCTTCCTCTACCTCCTCCACCTCGGAAAGCAAAGCTGAAGGCAAGAGCGAGAATTCCAAGAGCGAGAATTCTCAGAGCGAAAGCACCTCCACCAAAGAAACGTCCACTCCCGGCAAAGACAGAACCTCCGGCAAGAAATAGATCTGGCTTGCGTCTTTCCCTGCCGTCGGACATCACAGACGTATGTGATCTTCGTCTCAATCCGGTGTTTTAGTCGTAGGTTCGCCGGGTTGCTCGCGTTAAAATGTGGCAGCGGACGAACACTCGTTCGCGGGTATCGCTCTCTAAATCTCATACGCTTGTTAGTAACAGGAGGTACAGGTCATGCCGAAGGATGTAATGACCCTGACGGACCAACGCACCGATAAAACTTATGAAGCACCGGTCGAGCACGGCACCATCCGCGCTATGGACCTGCGGAAGATCAAGACTGATCCCGAAGACTTCGGTCTCATGACCTATGATCCCGCATTCATGAACACGGCTTCATGCAAGAGCAACATCACCTTCATTGACGGCGACAAAGGTATCCTGCGGTATCGCGGGTACGATATTGAAACCCTCGCCGAGCATTGCACCTATCTGCAAGTGGCTTACCTGCTGCTGTACGGCGAGTTGCCAAATCCCCAGCAGGACAAAGACTGGACCTGGGAAATCACCCATCACACCATGCTGCACGAGACCACCAAGCATTTCATCGATGGCTTCCGCTATGATGCGCATCCGATGGGAATGCTGGTAAGCACGCTGGCAGCGTTGTCAACCGTATATCCCGAGGCCAAGAACGTTCACGATCCGGAGATCCGGCAGAAACAGATTGTGCGCCTGATCGCCAAGATGCCAACACTTGGCGGCCTATTCTTATCGTCACTCGGTGGGCCATCCCTACGTCTATCCCGACAACGATCTCACCTACACCGAAAATTTCATGAACATGCTGTGGAAGATGACGGAGCCGAAGTACATGGCGAGCCCGGTCATCGCGCGCGCGCTGGATGTGCTGTTCATCCTGCACGCCGATCACGAGCAGAATTGCAGTTCAACCACCATGCGGGTGGTGGGCAGTTCGCAGGCTGATCCCTATCTCTCGATGGCAGGAGCGGCCTCGGCGCTCTCCGGCCCGCTGCACGGTGGCGCCAACGAAGAAGTCCTGCGCATGCTGGACGAGATCGGCACGGTGAGGAACATTCCTGCGTACATCAAGCGCGTAAAAGAGGGCGAACTAAAGCTGATGGGCTTCGGGCATCGGGTTTACAAGAACTACGATCCCCGGGCGCGCATCATCAAGGCCGTTGCCGACGAAGTGTTCCAAGTGACCGGACGCAACACCAGGCTCGACATTGCATTAGAGCTGGAACGTATTGCCCTGGCCGACGATTACTTTGTTACCCGCAGGCTCTATCCCAACGTCGATTTCTACTCGGGAATCATTTACCAGGCCATGGGCTTCCGGCCGGAGATGTTTACCGTGCTGTTCGCGATTCCGCGAGCGGTCGGCTGGCTGGCGCAGTGGAACGAAATGATTCAGGACCCCGAACAGAAGATTGCGCGTCCGCGGCAGATCTACACCGGAGTGGAGCATCGTAAGTTTCAAGCCACTCAAGATGAGAAGTCAGCCATGAAAGTGGGTAGTCGCTGACAACGTTAAAGATGTAGCTGAAGACATGGGGGCGGGTAATTCTGCCCCCACCTTTGTTGGCCGTTGAAAATCCTCAAGCGGTATCGTGTGTTCGGACCTCGCTGAATCCCACTCTGCAAATCCCCGAACCGCTGCGGACATTAGCCTTCTGGCGTCGTGTGTGTTGGCTTCAGAGTACTCACCATTCGAGGGTATTTGTGTCTTGCGTGACACTTGAAACAATGCTGCTCGGTCGCGTACCTTGATCTAGCGCCGTTTTGGGGAGGCCGATATGTTTAAGGGATTTCGCGATTTCGTGCTGCGTGGCAACGTGGTTGATCTGGCAGTAGGCGTGGTGATTGGCGCGGCATTCGGCACAGTCGTCACGGCTTTTGTAAAAGACCTGCTCACTCCCGTTATCGCCGCTATCGTCAAAAAGCCAGATTTCTCGGGCTTCTTTTTCGAAGTGAATGGCGCGAAATTCCTCTACGGCGATTTCGTAAATACGATTATCTCTTTCTTGCTGATCGCGCTGGCCGTCTACTACTTCGTGGTTCTGCCTGTGAATTCGCTGATGAAGCGATTCGAGAAGCAAGCCCTGCCTGACAAGAAAAAATGTCCTGAGTGCGAAAGCGATATACCCATCACCGCTCGCCGCTGCGCGTTCTGCACATCGCAGGTTGCTTAGCAGCCAAACATAGCAACTGCTTTGCGCTCGTCTGTTGGAGTGGTCTTGAGAGTGCAGAATTCTCAAACTCTCGCGGTGGGCGAACACGCACACGCTCGAGAGGATCTGCTGGAATTACGTTCGGAAACAGTACTTTCATGGCGCAAAATTCGGATTGCGACCAGGCCTGTTCAAGCCGCTGATTGATCCACTGCAAACACTTGAAAATAGATAGCTTACGGTCAACCAAAGGGGTCGTGAATGGCGCAATTCTATGTTAAAATCAATACACGCATCCGAATCCTTAAGTTATTGAATTTTCTGTTAGATAAACGAGTGTCCGGAAGATAACGGACCCTCTATGTTTCGGGTGTGAGCAACGGAAACGCACGCTCGATGTGTTGCCGTTGGAATGGAGCAGGATGTCCCCGAAAGAATCCGAGTCAGCCGCTGCTGCGGCCCCAGAGAACAACAAACCTCTCACAGCTTCAGACCGAAAAGTCTCCCCAAAAAAATGGGAAGAATGGCGGAAAATCGGATGGAGAGTACACCGCCGATTCCATCAAGGTTCTTGGTGGCATGGAGGCGGTACGTAAACGCCCGGCCATGTACATCGGTTCAACAGGCGAGTTAGGTCTGCACCACCTGGTGTACGAAGTGGTGGACAATTCCGTTGACGAAGCTCTCGCCGGATTCGCCGACCATATCGATGTCACCATTCATATCGACAACTCCATCACCGTTGTAGATAACGGCCGCGGCATTCCGACCGAGGAAATGGACGTGGACGGCGAGCGCCTTCCGGCAGCTCAAGTGGTAATGACGGTGCTGCACGCCGGCGGAAAGTTTGATACCTCGACCTACAAGGTCTCAGGAGGATTGCACGGCGTAGGTGTCTCTTGCGTCAATGCGCTCAGTCATCTGCTGGAGCTTGAGATCTGGCGCGACGGATCGGTTTGGGAGCAGAGCTACTCGAAGGGCGAGCCTACAACAAAGCTGAAGAAGACCGGCACCACCAAGAAGCGTGGTACCAAAGTCCACTTTGTGCCCGACAAGGAAATTTTCACTGCCACGGAATACAACTACGACACATTGGCTCAGCGGCTGCGCGAAATGGCATTCCTGAACAAGGGGCTGCTGATTACGTTGACTGACGAGCGCACCACCGACCAGAAGACCGGGCAGCCTAAGCGTGCAGAGTTCAAATACAACGGCGGCATTGCGGAATTTATCAAGCACTTGAATCGTGGAAAAAGCGTGCTGCACGACAAGCCGATCTACATGGAAGCGGAACGCGATAACGTGGCGATGGAGATCGCGCTGCAGTACAACGATGGCTATTCCGAAACGGTCTTCAGCTTCGCCAATAACATCAATACCGTTGATGGTGGCAGTCATCTGTCGGGCTTTCGCACCTCGCTCACCCGCACCATCAACTACGCCGGACAGCAACTGGGTTTGTTCAAGGACGTAAAGGAAAACCTCGCCGGCGACGATGTTCGCGAGGGGCTGGTGGCGGTGGTGAGCGTAAAGCTTCCGCAACCGCAGTTCGAGGGACAGACCAAAGGCAAGCTCAATTCCGATATCGCGGGCACCGTGCAGGCGTTCGTAAACGAGCGTCTGGGGGCTTTTTTTGAGCAGAACCCTTCGGTTGCGAAGAAAATCATCAACAAGGCTGTCGAAGCTGCTCGTGCTCGCGAAGCTGCACGCAAGGCGCGTGATCTGACGCGCCGCAAAGGAGCTCTCGATGGTGGAGGCTTGCCGGGCAAGTTGGCCGACTGCTCAGAGCGTAATCCCGAGCGCTGTGAGGTCTATCTGGTCGAGGGCGAGAGCGCCGGCGGCACCGCCAAGCAGGGACGCGACCGCCGCTTCCAGGCGATTCTTCCGCTCAAAGGCAAGATCTTGAACGTGGAAAAAGCGCGTTACGACAAGATGCTGGGCCACGAAGAAATTCGCGCCATGATTACGGCGATGGGAACGGGCATCGGCAAGGACGATTTCGACATTGCGAAGCTGCGCTACGGGAAAGTCATCCTGATGACCGACGCCGACGTGGACGGTTCGCACATTCGCACACTGCTGCTTACGTTTTTCTTCCGGCACATGCAGGAACTGATTAAGCGAGGCCATATTTACATCGCGCAGCCACCTTTGTACCGCATAAAGAAGGGCAAGTTCGAGCAGTACATCAAGAATGACGCAGAGTTTGTGAAGGTGATGGTGAAGCGCGCAGCCGATGGCATCGTGGTGCGCTACGGCGAAGGCGCCGCGGCCCTGGAAGGCGCTCCGCTTACGAAATTCATGACTACCTTGAACGACTTCATCGCCTTCTTCGACAAGGTGGACAGGCGCATTCGCGACGAGAAGATCACCGAGCTATTGCCGAAGGCTGACCTGTTGAAGCGCGTTGATTTCGAGGGTGACAGCAAGAACCCGTCGAAGAAGATTGTTGCGCTGGAGAAAGCCCTGAAGGGGATCGCCAAGGAACGCGATATCAAATCGGTGACCCAGCGCTTTGAAGAAGAACACAGCCTCTGGGAGTGCGTCTTTGTGAACTCGCAGGGCGCCGAGCACGTCATCAATTGGGAACTGGCGTCCACGCCTGAATATCGGCAGATGATGTCGAAGTACAAGCAGATTGAGCCGTACATGCAGCCGCCGTACTACATTGAGGCAGTGAAGAAAGAGGCTGGCTCGAACGGCAAGGAAGAACTGAGCGACGCCGAAAAGGCCGATCAGGAGAAAGTCGAGCAGAAGAGCCCGAAATCTTCGAAGCGAAAGACCGAGGCAGAAACCGTGGAGAAGGCCTCGGCGCGCGAACTCTTCGACTATGTGCTCAACGAGGGCCGCAAGGACTACACCATCCAGCGCTACAAGGGCCTGGGAGAGATGAGTTCGCAGCAGCTTTGGGAGACGACCATGGATCCCGAGCGCCGTACGCTGCTGTCGGTAAAGTTGGAGGACCTGACCGAAACCGAGACCATCTTCACCACGCTGATGGGCGAAGACGTCGAGGCCCGCCGCAAGTTCATCGAAGACAATGCGCTGGAAGTGAAGAACCTGGACATCTAACGTCCGTCCCTCCAAAGAGGCCGGGCCCTAGCCTGGCCTCTCGAGGGGCCTTGGCGGGACCTTCCATTCCGTGGGAAGCCAATTCACCAAGCTTTGACCTCTAATTTTGCTCGAATACTTTATCCACAAACCCCGGCTGTTTGTAGCACAATAGAGCTTCGCATTATCCAATCCTTTTCGGGGGCACCATGGCATTCGCGCAAAATCGGGGCACTCATCAACCGTCTTTGGAACTTCGGGCCGTTGACCGCTTAACGCTTGGCTTGATTGGAATGGGAGTCATCTTTGCTTCCCTGGGCGCCGGCGAAGCCGTCTATCGGCTCGCCTTCTTCGATTTCGATGGAGCGACCGACCGTCTCCCCATCGAAATGTTATTTGGGCTGGCGTTTGCGTGGCTAACTACGAAGCTGGTTAGAAGAATCTATCAGCACCGCATGGAGACGTCCGCGAGGATCAATCTGATCTGGGACCGGAACCACAAGATTCGTCATGCGGTAGAAGCCATCACGCCGGTACCGCATCCGGCCAATCATCAGGCGATCCGGGTAATTCGTGAAGAGGTGGACCGCATCGAAGGGGCCCTGACTGACCTACTGCCGCGTTAGGCTACAAGTCCAACGCGTCTCGGACCATCGGAACGTCGCAAATGCATTAGTCGCCTCGATCTGGAGCGAACGCGGCACACACGATACCACCAAGCAATGTAATAGCGCGAGAATGAGCAATCGTATAACGATTCCTACCCCTTGAACCCTGTCAAACCCAGTCCGACTGGCGACCTCTCTTCCCCACGCCCGCTAACCGCGCACGTGGGCAGTCTTGTCGTGTTACAACGAAAGCCCATGTCGATCTCGCGAATTCGCGGGCGAGTTGGTACGCCGCAAATAGCGGCATTGCTTTTGTTGCTGGTTTTCGCCGCGCAATGTCTCTGGTTCCTGGCGCATGTGCCCGTG
Source organism: uncultured Acidobacteriaceae bacterium (assembly GCA_963709045.1). Classification (GTDB taxonomy): domain Bacteria; phylum Acidobacteriota; class Terriglobia; order Terriglobales; family Acidobacteriaceae; genus Bog-257. The sequence continues at coordinate 60,570 of CAVPUX010000005.1, forward strand.
TCTGTAATGGAAGGCAACTACGTTGAGGCCGGACTGCTTCATCTCGAGCACTTCGCGAATGCCGGCAGCAGTGAGCGCTCTCCCCTGGTTCCGCTGTTGGCTGGCTTGGCGGCACGGATCAGCGGCGCTGAAAGCCATTATTCCCAACTGGGCCACTATCGCTTCTGGATCCGCTTGCCGTTCCTACTCGCAGGGCTATTGCTGGGCGCTTCTCTGTGGTACGTTGCGCGCCGTCTATACGGGAACGTTGGCGGATACATCGCCCTCGGACTTTATTGCTTTTCTCCACTAACGGTGGCATGGACGAGCCAGGCGGGGGCAGAGATCATTGGTGCGTGGGGAGGCTTCGGCCTTGTTTTCACGTCCATTGCGGTAGCGCATACCCTCTATGCGCCGCGCGAAGTGGTGCTCTGGAATTGGCGGCGCATTCTGCTGATGGGGCTTTCCATGGCAATCTGCGTCGGCGCGCAGTTCTCGCTATGGGTTTTGCTGGTTCCCGCCTTGTGTTTCATGCTTTGGGTTGGACACACACGGCGCGGTGCCGTCCTGGCTATCTTTACGGCAGCATGCGTCGTCGGGCTCGGTTTGTTGTGGGCCCTCTACAGCTTCCGCCCCATGGTTTTCGGCAGATCTCTGATGAGCGCAGACTGGCTGGAAGTTTCTTTGCAGAGCTTTTCGTGGAGCGCAATTGCTCCGCTGCTGGCAAGCTTTTTCCTGGAGAACGGTATCGGTTTGGTGCTTTTGCTGGCGGTCACGCTGATCACCTTCGCCGTTTGGAAGCGGGTACGATTCTTTGGTACCGCTGCACCGTTGCTTACAGGAGCTTTGCTGGTAGGTCTTGCATTGCGACTGCACATTGCAGGCTTCATTTTCCTGTTCGTCGCACTGCCCTTCCTGATTTTGTTTATGGCCGGAGTGTCGGCGGACTTGCTGCAAAGCCGCCACGCATTGGCAGCCAACGCCGTAATTGTTGGCGTGCTGATTGCCAATGCCATGATCGATATTTACAGCCTGCTGCATTTAACATCGCGAAGCCGATAGAAACTTCCCCGCATCTAACGGGTTGGATTACACTGAGGGGCAGTGAGAGAGGCTAGCCAATTCGGGCGACTGGCGGGTTGCAGTTGGTTTAGGCGCTTGGCTCTTGTGTTGCCTGGTTGCGTGTTGCTCGCCTTGCCCTCATTCGGACAGGCGCACGGCTACCCTCTACCCTCGGTGAGCTCGATAGGAGCCCACTATCTGCCATTTCCGCGTCCCAGTGTTTCGTCGATGGGACCTTACTACGCGCCTGCCTACCGTCATCATCAGCCGTATTCGAACCGGCTTAATCGCGGCTACGGATTCTCGGGTTCAGGCTGGGCTTACGCTGCCCCGTACTACTACATTCCGTTTGGAGGTTATGGCTACGCAGACTACGATTATGTAGGTGGGCCTGACATGTATTCCGGGCCACCGATAGGCCCAAACGATCCTGCGCTTCACATGATCGTGGAGCAACCCCCAACGCAATCGTACCGGCCCGCACCGCCAGAGGACGTGCAAGCGGAGATAACCCCGCCGCCACAGATCACTCCGGAGCAACCGCCTGCGGCACGGGAAACGACGCCACGTGAGCCTACAGTCCTGGTTTTTCGAGATGGCCACCAACAAGAGGTCAGCAATTATGCCATCATGGGTCAAACGGTTTACGTTTTGGATGACCGGATCCAGAAGATTCCACTGACCAATCTCGACGTCTCCGCCACAGTGAAGGCAAATGATGATCGCGGCATGGAGTTCAAGATTCCTGCCACCACTAGTGCGGCGCAGAAGAAAAACTCAGACTTGCAGCCGAACGGCACTCCTCAGCAGACTCCAAATCCCGGGACCAGCGTGGCCTCAGTATTGCCTTAATTGCCTTCGTCGATTACCAGCGAACACCTGCCCCAACGTCCAGCTTTCGAACGCCAGGGCGACTCTCGCTTAATCAATTGAAAGCAAAGTGGGTTAACTAGGAGAAAAACTGTCCTGGCGATGATATAATTGGAGTGCTCTCCGAAGCGAACAATCTCCTGAAACCGCAGTGGTTTACGACCGATTCGTACGACCGGACGCTCAGCGTTAGAAGGCAATGCTTCCTGCGTTTAATGGCGAAGCCGCTAGATCCTCGTGTGGCGACGATCACGCGAAGGTTCAGGAATCAACAAGCTAATTGCCGCCAAATCGGCGGATGAAAGTCAGACATGGCAGACGATCCAAATCAGCAATTACCGCTCGACAATACCGGCCCTGGGGCCGCCAATGTGCAACCCGTCAACATTGAAGAGGAGATGCAGCGGTCGTATCTCGATTACTCGATGTCGGTCATCATCGGGCGCGCCTTGCCCGACATCCGCGACGGGCTGAAGCCGGTACATCGCCGCATCCTTTACGCAATGCACGATATGGGCGTGCTGCACAACCGCAAGCACATGAAGTGCGCTGGCGTGGTCGGCGAATGTCTGAAGAAATATCATCCCCACGGCGATACCGCGGTTTACGACGCCATGGTTCGTCTGGCCCAGCCTTGGAGCCTGCGCTATCCGCTGATTGATGGCCAAGGTAACTTTGGTTCGGTGGATGGCGATCCCCCAGCGGCTTACCGGTACACCGAATCGCGTCTCACTGAAATTGCTGAGGAACTGCTGGCTGACATCGACAAGGACACCGTCGATTTCGTCGCCAACTTCGACGACACCACGGTCGAGCCAATGGTGTTGCCGACAAGAATTCCCAACCTGCTGGTGAACGGATCGAACGGCATCGCCGTCGGCATGGCAACCAACATTCCGCCGCACAATCTGACGGAAATCGTAGACGGGTGCATCACGCTGGTGAACAATCCGCACGCCACGCTCGCCGATCTTGCTGAAGCACGTGCAAGGGCCGGATTTCCCGACAGCGGGCTTCATCTACGGACGCAGTGGCATTACCGAAGCCTATCGCACCGGGCGCGGGCGCTTCATGATGCGTGCCAAGGTTGCGATCGAACACCTCACGAAAGACAAGGATGCGATCATCGTCACCGAGATCCCCTACCAGGTTAACAAGGCAAAGCTGGTGGAACGCATTGCCGAACTGGTGAACAACAAGGTGATCGACGAGATCAGCGACATCCGCGACGAGAGCGATCGCGATGGCATGCGCATTGTGATCGAACTGAAGCGCAGTGCCGAGCCGCAGATCGTGCTCAACCAGCTCTTCAAGCACACCTCAATGCAGGAGAGCTTCAGCATGATCTTCCTGGCCGTGGTGAACGGCCAGCCCAAGGAAATGGGGCTGGTGCAGGCCATCCAGCACTTCGTCGATCACCGCATCGACGTGGTGCGGCGGCGCACGGCCTACCTGCTGATGAAGGCGCGCGAGCGCGAACATGTCCTGGAAGGCTATCAAGTCGCGCTGGATCGAGTGGATGACGTCATTCGCATCATCCGCGGTAGCGAGAACCGCGCTGAAGCCCGAACCAACCTGGTTGAGTATTTCACTGGCAAGACGGTAACCGTGTCCGAAGGCAAGTCGGGCAAGACCGGCTTCGTTGAAGGGTGTGACGCCATCGCAGCTCACGCGACCCTTCGACACTGTTCAAGCCGACGCGATTCTGGAATTGCAACTGCACCGTTTGACCCGGTTATCGATCGACGAAATCCTGAAGGAATTGGGCGAGGTCCGCGGCCGCATCGCCGAGTACGAATCGATTCTCGGCAGCGAAAAGAAGTTGCGCGGCGTCATCGTTAAGGAACTCGAGGAAATCAAGAAGAAGTACGGCGACGCGCGACGCACCGTTATCCAGGATGAAGCGGTTGAGATCAGCCTGGAAGACCTGATTGCAGATGAGCAGGTCGCGGTCACGGTCAGCCACTCGGGCTACATGAAGCGCACGCCGATTTCCACCTATCGTCAGCAGCGTCGCGGTGGAACCGGGCGTAAGGGAATGAGCACGCGTGAGGAGGATTTCGTCGAGTATCTGTTCGTGGCGTCCACTCACGACTACATCCTGGTGTTTACCAACACGGGTCGCGTGTACTGGCTCAAGGTGTACGAAATTCCAGAGCTGAGTGCCGCCGGAAAGGGTAAGGCGATTGCAAGTCTCGTCTCCCTCCAAGCGGGCGAGAGCGTACGCGCGCTGCTTGCAATTCGCGATCTGGAAGAAGAAGGCAAGTATGTTTTCTTCGCCACGCGCAGCGGAACAGTGAAGAAAACGCCGCTCAAGGACTTCAGCAACGTGCGTTCGAATGGCATCAACGCCATCGGCATTGAGAAAGAGGACGAACTGGTCGCCGCCAGTTGTACCGATGGCAACCAGATCGTTTTCCTGGCGACGCACGACGGCAAGGCCATTCGCTTCGACGAGGAGAATGTGCGGCCAATGGGCCGCCAGGCCTATGGCGTCCGCGGCATGAGGCTGGGCAAAGGCGATTACATGGTGGGCATGGCGATCACTCCTAAGGCGAGCGCAAAGGCCAAGAGCGGCGACCAGCAGGAGGCGAACCTTATCCTTTCGGTCACCGAGCAAGGCTACGGCAAGCGCACCGACGTCGATGAATACCGTCTGCAGGCACGTGGCGGCGGGGGCGTCATCAATGTGAAGACAACGGCGCGCAATGGCAAAGTCGTTTCCATCATGCTGGTGAACGAAGAGTCGGAGGTAATGGTTATCAGCCAGTTCGGTAAGATCATCCGCATTGGCGCCAACACCATCCGCGAATGCGGACGCTCGTCCCAGGGCGTGCGCCTGCTGCATCTGGAGCAGGACGACCGCGTGGCCGCCACTTCGATCATTCCGCCAGAAGAGGTCGTCGAGAACGGCAACGGCGAGAGTGGATTACTGTTGCAGTAAGTAAGAGCCGTTACAGAGGTTACCCCACCCCAGCTTCCTCTGGGGTGGGGATTTTTATCGGATGACGTGGATGCGGACGTTCAACTTGAGCCCTTTCCAGGTTTTGTCGGCGGTGTAGACAGGGAGCTTGAGCACCATTCCCAGTGCCAGGCAGGCGCGATCTCCGAGCGACAGGCCAAGCGGCTGCGTCAGCGAAACCAGGCTGCCGGCAATCTTGGCATGTTGCTCATTGAAAGGTACGGCTTCTCGGATGGGGCTAGTGGTATCTTCCCACGCTTCGACGGGAGTCCACCCGCGACTTACCAACTTGGCTTGTACTTCAGCGAGATTTACCGTACTCGCGATGGCGCCGGCTAGCAGCTCAGGAGTGAGTTTCTGGGCCTCTCCGTGAATGACCGCGAGAATCGCGGACGCATCGAGAACGATCCTATTCATTCTTCGCTGCCTCGCGGCGGTCGGCGAGCAGTTCATCAACCAGCGACGTGCCAGATTTTACATATTGCCGTGCGCGCCGCCGTGCGCGCTGAATGCGGCGCTGTTGCGTCGTGATTCGCAATTCGTCGTCTTGGATACTTAGAACGACTTCATCCCCAGCCTCAATGCCAAGCGCCTTACGGAATGCCGCAGGAATGACTACCCGGCCGTTTTCGTTGACCCGTACCCGAGTTTCCTCGTCCATGTCACACTCCAGAAGAAGTGACATAAGTCTAGCACATTGTCATAAAAGCAAATTATTCCCGCTTTGAATACAATCTGGCATAGGATACGAACCCTTCTAGTTAGAGGTGCAGCATGGACAAGGTCAATCTCGCGCAAAAGCTGTCACTGTTCACCGATCACTACAGCCCTAAAATTGTGGGCGAGGTGAACGATGCTTACGTGAAACTGGCAAAGTTGCAAGGCGACTTCATGTGGCATCATCACGACAACGAAGACGAGCTGTTCTTCGTGGTGAAAGGTGCACTGCGCATGAAGGTGCGTGAGAACGACGGCGAGCGCGAGTTCCTTGATAAATCCGGGCGAATTCATCATCATTCCGCGTGGCGTCGAGCATTTTCCTTCCGCCGACGAGGAGACCCATATCATGTTGCTGGAGCCGAAGACCACGCTCAATACCGGCAATATAGACAATGCGCGTACGCTCCACGACTTGCAGCGACTCTAAGCGCGGACTTGCTTTTTCACCTGTCCTGCATTGTGGGGGAGCGCCTGCAGCATCTCCCGCACCGTGCGCTTAAAGACCGGATGCCGCACCTCAGGCGCGATCTCGGCCAGCGGTTCGAGCACGAACCGCCGTTGATGCATGGCGACGTGAGGCACATCTAACTGCGGCGTGTGGATGACGGAATTCCCGAACAGCAGGATGTCGATATCGATGGTGCGGGGACCCTTCGGCTGGCTGCGGCGACGGCCCATCTGCTGCTCGATGGCCAGCGTCTTCGACAAAAAAAGTTTCGGCATCAATTCGGTGCGCAGGGCCACCGCACAGTTGAGGAACCAGGGTTGCGCGGTGAACTCCACCGGCTCGGTCTCGTAGAACGACGATACCGCAATCACTTTCCCCAGCTCTGCAAGCTTTGTAATTGCTGTACGAAGATTGGCCTCGCGGTCGCCCACGTTGGAGCCCAGCGAAAGATAGACGGTCTTCTCCACGCTTGTATGTTAGCGCGATTGAAACGGTTGAATAGTTCCTGAGAAGATACTCGGCGGCGCAAAGAGAGTGCTTGAATGTGCCGTCCCTGAAGAGGCTCGTAGCATGAGGCCGCAGCTACACTGGTTTGCCCGCCATCGCCCAGCGGTGCTACACTCCGCCTCTTCTGAAGTCGTCAAGGAGGGCTCTATGACTTCACGGCGGCGTTGTGCGTTGCTGGTTCTGGCTCTGCTGCCCGTGCTGGCAGTGGTGGCATTTGGCGCTACATCGCCCGGGCACGCACCTACAGACCATTGCTGCCACCGACTCATCCCATCCGCTGCTGCAATACACCCTGCCGCCAGACAAACTGGAGAAAGCTTACGCACTTTACCTGCTGAACGGCACACTCTATTTCATCACCACGGCGTGGGGCTTCCTGGTGCTCTACCTCATGCTGCGGACCAGGTTCGGAGTCTGGCTTTGTAACCTGGCAACCACCGCGTCTCGCTTTCGAGTGCTGCAAGCTGCCATTGTCATGTCGGTATTTGTGCTCGTATTGGAATTGACTCAGCTCCCATTCGACGCATACGACCATCATGTCAGCCTGAAATACGGCCTCTCAGTGCAGCTCTGGGGGTCGTGGTTTGGGGACTGGGGGAAGGGCCTGCTGTTGGGGTGTTTATTCGCCAGCGTCCTGGGGTGGATACTCTATGCCGTGCTGCGCCGCAGCCCGCGCCGCTGGTGGTTTTACTTCTGGTTGGCGATGATCCCCATCGTCGTATTTGTCATCTTAATCCAGCCCATTTGGATTGATCCGCTATTCAACAAATTCGAACCGCTCAGCGATCATCACGCCGACCTGGTCGAACAGATCGAGCGCGTCGTTCATCGTGGCGGCATGGACATTCCCCCCGAGCGCATGTTCGAGATGAAGGCCAGCGAGAAGACCACCGAACTCAACGCTTATGTCACTGGCTTCGGTGCTACCAAGCGAGTCGTGGTGTGGGACACTACGATGGAGCACATGACCACGCCGCAGACGTTGTTTGTCTTCGGACACGAGATGGGCCACTACGTCCTCTACCACATTCCCAAAGAGATGACGATCATTCTGCTGCAACTGCTGGTGCTGTTCTATCTAGGCTATCGGCTGGCGAACTGGATGGTGGCGCGCTATGGTGCGCGATGGGGCATACCTAACTTGAGCGACTGGGCTTCACTTCCGCTGCTGATGCTTATTATCTCGGTGCTCACCTTCCTGGCCACGCCGGCTTTCAATGCCGTATCGCGCCACTATGAGCACCAGGCCGACCAGTACGGCGTGGAAGTGATCCACGGACTGGTGCCGGATGCACAACTGTCGGCGGCCCAGGCGTTTCAAATCCTGGGCGAGCGTTCGCTCGACTACCCTTACGTCGGCAAGCTGGCGGAGTTCTGGGCGTGGAACCATCCGACGATTCGCGACCGCATGATCTTTGTGCAGACCTACGATCCATGGGGCGAAGGCAAGCAAGCGGAATTCGTGAAGGATAACCCGTAGCTGATGTTTCTTACCAGTATCCCTTGAACAACAGATAACACGGCAGCGTTGACTTTCCTCGAACCGACGACTGCACCGCACAAACAAATGTGCGGCAATCGTGAAAGATGGGGATATAAGGAAAAACAACCTGCGGTGGCGCTCTTTTTCGACGAGAGCGTCGGCTTGCGCGATGGTCAAGCTGATGGGCTGGCCCATTCGATCGTTCCAGCCGGTTGGTGGCGCTCCAATTATCAATGCGTGAGTTCCCGGCTGGGTTACTTTGCAGCCCGCCCTATCCACTGGCCACCCTGGCGGTTTAAGATAATTAGTTTCGCTTTCTAAAAAGCCGCAGCCAGTCAGCGCTCCTCTATATAGAAGGGACTCATCCATGAATAGCTTCAGCAGTCGTTCCGTCCTCCGCGTGGGCAAGCGGGAGTTTGAAATCTACCGTCTTGACGCGCTGGAAAAGCAGGGCTGCGCGGTCGCACACCTGCCTTACTCGCTCCGCATTCTGCTGGAGAACCTGCTCCGCCGCGAAGACGGCAAGTCGGTAAAGGCCGACGATGTGCGCGCGCTCGCGTCGTGGACGGGCAAGACCGTCCCGGTGCAGGAGATTGCGTTCATGCCGAGTCGCGTGTTGCTGCAGGACTTCACCGGCGTGCCGGCGGTGGTTGACCTGGCCGCGATGCGCGACGCCATGAAGGCGCTGGGCGGCGATCCGAAGCTGATCAATCCGCTGCAGCCGGCGGAGTTGGTGATCGACCACTCGGTGCAGGTGGATGAGTTTGGAACGCCGCAGGCGTTTCAGCTCAACGCCGAACTGGAATTCCAGCGCAACAAAGAGCGCTACGCCTTTCTGCGCTGGGGACAGACCGCGTTCAAGAATTTCGCCATCGTGCCGCCCGACACCGGCATTGTTCACCAGATCAATCTCGAATACCTGGCGCGCGTCGTCTTTGTCGGAGCGAATGGCGAATCAGGCAAGCCGCTGGCGTATCCCGATACGCTGGTGGGCACCGACTCGCACACCACCATGATCAACGGTCTCGGCGTTCTCGGCTGGGGTGTCGGAGGAATCGAGGCCGAGGCCGCAATGCTGGGGCAGTCGGTCTCCATGCTGATCCCACAGGTTGTCGGCGTGCGCTTGAAGAACCAATTGTGCGAAGGCTCGACCGCGACCGATCTCGTGCTCACCGTAACCGAGATGCTGCGCAAGAAAGGTGTCGTCGGCAAGTTCGTGGAGTTCTTTGGTCCCGGTCTGCACAACCTGCCGCTCGCCGATCGCGCCACCATCGCCAACATGGCGCCCGAATACGGCGCGACCTGCGGCATCTTCCCGGTGGACGAGGAGACCCTGCGCTACCTCCGTCTTAGCGGCCGCAGTGCCGAGCAAGTCAGCCTTGTCGAGGCCTACTTCAAGGAGCAGGGCCTGTTCCATACCGCCAACACGCCTGAAGCCGAATACACCGATGTGGCGGAGCTCGACTTGGCGACGGTCGAGCCGAGCATCGCCGGCCCGAAGCGTCCGCAAGACCGCGTGGCGTTGTCGGCGGCAGCGAAGTCATTCGAGCAGGCGCTGCCCAGTTTGCTGAAGCCGGGTCAGCAGGTTCCTCCGAAGCAGGAAGCGCGCTGGGAAGGTGAGGGCGGACATCCCGCTGGAATGGATTCGCAGACCGACACGGTCGAAGAGCACGTCGTTCTGACCCAGGCGTTGACCCACGGCAGCGTGGTTATCGCTGCCATCACCAGTTGCACCAACACTTCGAATCCGTCGGTGCTGGTCGCGGCGGGATTGCTGGCGAAGAAGGCCGTCGAGAAAGGGCTGTCAGTGCCGTCGTGGGTGAAGACTTCGCTCGCGCCGGGATCGATGGTGGTGACAGACTACCTCACGCGCTCCGGATTGATGCCTTACCTGGAGAAGCTGAAGTTCCATCTCGTCGGCTACGGCTGCACCACGTGCATCGGCAACTCGGGTCCGCTGCCGCAGGAAGTCTCGGATGTGATCACGGAGAAGGACCTGGTGGTGGCGTCGGTGCTCAGCGGCAATCGGAACTTCGAAGGCCGCATCAACTCGGAGGTTCGCGCGAACTACCTGATGTCGCCGCCGCTGGTGGTGGCCTTCGCGCTTGCCGGCCGCGCCGACATCGACATGTACAACGAGCCGCTCGGCTACAGCACCAACGGCAAACGCACGGCGGTTTACCTGAAGGACATCTGGCCGACCTCGAAGGAAGTGAACGACGTGCTCGCGAAGTACGTCACCGGCGACATGTTCCAGAACGCCTACAGCAAAGTTTTCGAGGGCGACGAGCGCTGGCGCAGTCTGCAGGTGCCGGAGGGAGAGACCTTCGCGTGGGATTCGGCCTCGACCTACGTCAAGAATCCTCCTTACTTCGACAACATGCCGAAGAAGCCTGCGCCGGTGAAAGACATCTCCGGCGCGCGCGTGCTCTGCTATCTCGGCAACAGCGTCACCACCGACCACATCTCGCCTGCCGGCTCCATCAAGCACAATAGCCCGGCGGGGCAGTACCTGATCGCGCACGGCGTCTCGGTGGGCGACTTCAACTCCTACGGATCGCGCCGCGGCAATCACGAAGTCATGATGCGCGGCACCTTCGCCAACGTGCGTCTGCGCAACAAGCTCGTACCCGAGCGCGAGGGCCCGCACACTCGCCACCTGCCCGATGGCGAAGGAGATGTTCATCTTCGAGGCGTCGGAGAAGTATCGCGCCGAAGGTATTCCGCTGATGGTGCTGGCGGGCAAGGAGTACGGTTCGGGTTCGTCGCGCGACTGGGCGGCGAAGGGGCCAAGATTGCTCGGCGTGCGCGCGGTGCTGGCCGAGAGCTTCGAACGCATCCATCGCTCGAACCTGGTGGGCATGGGCATCCTGCCGCTGCAGTATCTCGACGACGAAACCGCCGAAACCAACGGCCTGACCGGCGAAGAGTCGTTCGACATCGTCGGCCTGACCGACGTGCTGAAGAACTTTGCGCCGGGTAAGACCGTGAAGGTGCGCGCGAAGAAGGCCGACGGCACGACGACGGAGTTCGACGCTACGGTGCGCATCGATACGCCGCAGGAAGTCCAGTACTACCAGCACGGCGGGATTTTGCAGTATGTGTTGAGGGGGTTGCTGGGGTAAGGAGCGCTGTCGGCTCTCAGCTATCGGCTGCGTCACTTCAGCTTTGCAGTTCTCATCCCGAGCGAAGCCGCCAGGTTTTGGCTACGCAGTCGGGGGACCTGCTTTGTGGCTGATCCCCATTCAGGCTTTGCTTGGGTGGGGTTTCACGCGCTAAGTTCCATGACAACCGCTACGCGCTGGTAGTCCACTCTGGGAATGAGCCGCCGGTTTCGCCGCGACACCTTTACCAGGCCGTAGTGCTGCATCGTCTTCAGGGTACGAGACAGATTGGGCTTCTTCCGTCCGGTTTGTTCTGCCAGTTCAGCGAGCGATTGCGGTGAATTCTTGCGAATGATCTCCAGCAGCTCGCGGTTTTTCGCGGAGAGAATCCGCGCCATGCTCTCAGTTGAGGTAAACCACACCTTGGGATCATGCGGCCCGGCTTCAATTTTCCCTGAGCGATGGCCAGGGTCCGTTGTTTCATCTGCTGGTATGTGGCTATTCCCACTCTTAGCGTTGTCATGGTCTGTCCTCTTTCAGCTTCAGTACTTCATCGACGGCTTCCCAGAAATCCGCAACTAGCTTTGCGGCGCTCTCGTATGAATAAGGTTTGACCTTCCCCAATCGATGCCGGTGATCGTAAGCACGCCGCCGCCTTGTTGAGACGGTTTTGCTCCCGGCACAGGATGGGCGTTGTCGAAGCCGACCAGTCGTCGATTGTCGGAATCGTGCATAGTCAGCGAGTATTCGATGCCGTGAGGATACTCGGGGCTTGGAGTTGCGCGCCTGACCACAAACTTCACCCAATATCCAGCGGCCTCATCGATGACGTAGATGTGCAAGCTAAGCGCTCGACCAGATCAGTGGCAGGTCTCTCGTTCAAGCCTTGCGGGTAGCCTCGGGGTCAGTGCTCGGAAGGGCGATTCGATTGCGACGTCATCTTCACGCAAGATGCGTTTGAGTATGTGGGATCGAGCAATCGTCTCATGATGTGAGCAGTTAGCCGAACTGATAATCGAGACAGCATTGGAGTGAACATTTCCCAAACATACGAAGTAAAGCGGCTAGATCCGGACTACTTCGAGGGGTGACGTTGCAGGGCGCTGGGCTGCGCTCACTCCGGCAAGCGGAAATCGATGCCCCGATCCTCATTGGCCTTGGTGGTGGCGGGCACATCCAATTCGGCGACAGGAATTTTTCGGGAGCGCTGTTCGGTGAAGACCCAGAGGGTTTTTCCGACGATGGCGTAATTCTGGATTTCCTCGGTGTGTCGATCGCGGAAGACCAGCACAGTCTCGGCGTGGACCTGGGCTTTGGGTGGCGATGGCAGTGGGTACGACGACGGCGGCTGCGGTTGTCGTTCGTCCCGCAAGCGCGCCACTTCCTGGTTCAGGCGATCAATTTCATCCTGCTGAATCTGGCTGTTCTGATCGTAGGCGCCTGAGTTATCGGGAGAGGCATAAACGTAGTTCGGATAGCTTTGCGCCGGATACGAATAGCTGTCGTCATATGCCGACTCCTCCATACCAACCCCACCAAGGATACGAATAGCCATATCCATAGAAGCCCGGGATAACCCGAGCCCCAATACCGATAAGGGTAGCCATACGGGCGTCGCCAGCCCCAGCCGCCGTTAGCAGGATGCCCCCAGCCCCCGCCGTGAAAGCCTCCTCCCCACGCCCCGCCAGGTGGAACGCCGCCATTGACTGGACCATCGGCTGAACCCGCCTCCGCCATGGGAGACGAATCCGCCATGACTTGCGCTGCCCATGGACATTCCACCGCGACCGCCTCGTTGCCCCCACATCGGAGTGGTCAGCAAAGCCGCGCTCAACGCCGCCATGAAAATCCAGCGCCGCATACCGATATTATCTCTCCAAAGCGGGCACTTGGAGCGACGGAATTTTCACGACGAAAAAGCGCATTTCGAAGTGGGAAGAGTGAGTGGCCGAAGCCAAGTAGCGGTGTCGACTTGTGACCCACCTCACAGACCCCTGCCACTATTCCTCCTATCGTTATGGGTTATACCTTCGACTTTCATACGACTGAAAGGCACTCATACTATGTCTTCCGCCACCGTTTCCACGAGTTCCCGCGTACTGAACCCCATGCTCGCCAGCCGCATTATGAGCGCTGAAGACGCCGCCGCACTCATCCACTCGGGCGACCAGATTGGCATGAGCGGATTCACCGGCTCCGGCTATCCCAAGGCTGTCCCGCTGGCGCTGGCGCGCCGCATCTCCGACGCCAACCTGCGCGGACAGAAGTTTCAGGTCAGCATCTTTACCGGCGCCTCGACTGGCCCAGAGCTCGATGGCGCGCTCGCCATGGCAGGTGGTATTCACCTGCGGCTTCCGTATCAATCCGATCCCGAGACGCGCAAGCGCATTAACGCCGGCGAGATGGAGTACATGGACATCCACCTCAGCCACGTGGCGCAGTTCGTGGAGTACGGCTTCCTCGGCAAGCTTGATATGGCGCTGATCGAAGTCACCGCCGTGCTCGAGGACGGCCGCCTGGTGCCGAGTTCGTCGCTCGGCAACAACAAGACGTGGGTCGAGCAAGCCGAGCACGTGATCATCGAGGTCAACTCGTGGCAGCCTGAGGCTCTGGAAGGCATGCACGACATCTACTACGGCTTGCAACCTCCGCCCAACCGCGGACCGATTCCCTTGACGCACACCGGCCAGCGTATTGGGAGCAAGTATCTCGAGGTCCCGCCGGAGAAGGTTGTCGCGGTAGTGCTCACCGACTCGCCCGACCGCAACAGCGCGTTCAAGGCGCCCGACGAGGCCTCACGCCGCATCGCGGGGCACATTCTCGAATTCCTCAGCTGGGAAGTGAAGAAGGGGCGCATGCCCGAGACCCTGCTGCCGCTGCAGTCGGGCGTCGGCAACATCGCTAATGCGGTGCTCTTCGGTCTTGAGGAAGGCCCGTTCGAAGGCCTGACCTCATACACTGAAGTCATTCAGGACGGCATGATTCGCCTGCTGAAGGCGGGCAAGGTGACGGCGGCGTCGGCCACCGCGTTTTCGCTTAGTCCGGAGATGCTGACTGAAGTAAATTCCGACATGGCCAGCTACCGCGATCGCATCGTGCTGCGGCCGCAGGAAATCTCCAATCATCCCGAGATCATCCGGCGGCTCGGGGTGATCGCGATGAACGGTATGATCGAGGCCGACATTTATGGCAACGTAAACTCGACGCACGTCATGGGATCACGCATCCAGAACGGCATTGGCGGCTCCGGCGATTTCGCGCGCAATGGATACCTGTCCATCTTCATGGCGCCATCGACGGCGCAGAAGGGGACGATCTCGACAATCGTACCTATGGCCTCGCATGTGGACCACACCGAGCACGATGTCCAGGTGATCGTTACCCAGGAGGGCTTGGCCGACCTGCGCGGGCTCTCGCCGCGCCAGCGCGCGCACCTCATTATCGAGAAGTGCGCCTCGCCGGATTACAAGCCGCTCCTGCTGGATTATCTAAGCCGCGCCGAGCGCCTGTCGTACGGACGCCACACTCCGCACCTGTTGACCGAGTCGCTAGGCTGGCACAGTCGATATTTGCGTACCGGAAGAATGAGACCGAGCGGGGAAGAGTAGAGCGGTTTTCAGTATTGCTGCAGGTCTGCGAATGCCGGCAGAGCGGCGGCGGCCCAATTATTCATGACCGCACCTGGTTTTTGGGGTGTCATCCTGAGCGACGAGCGCAGCGAGGAATCGAAGGAACCCTATGGTCGCCAGCTAATCCCAGACTTGATGTTGTGATGGGCGGCCACACTGTGATCTCTTGCAATTACAGGGGTCCTTCGACTTCGCGCCCGCTCGACCCGCAAGAGCAGCGGGTCGAGAGTTCCCTGCGGGTGCTTCACTCAGGATGACACCTTCAGGTTCATGGATAATCCGGCTTCAGTGCCGCGGCGGCTGAGGATAAACAAATTCCTCAAGCGTTGTAAGGTGGGGCGATCTTGGACCCCAGCCTCACGGCTGGCTCTACCGGTCAAACTTACGAGGCCCGCAGATCGCGGCGCACCAGAGTCGAATCGAGGAAGAAGCCGACGCCGACCGCGAACGGAATGACGCCGAAGGCGGCAGCGACCCACGCGTCAGGTTCGGCACGTGCGATCAGCGCGAATGCGATGGTGTAGCCGATTGACGCGCTGATCAGCAGGATGCCCGCGCGACGAGAACGAGCGGCCTGAGAAAGCTCAGGCTCCATGGGAATGCTTAGCCCGCGTGCCAGCGCTGCCAGGCGCTCTTCGGAGCGCAGTTTGCGCACGCGGTAATAGGTGTACATCCCCGCAATCGGAATCCCGAAAATCATGATTACCGCCACCAAGCCAATGATCTGTCCATCCATCGCCTGCCTCATTTCTTGTCGCGCTGCTCGCGCGTACTGAAAATCGCTTACAGTTTGAGGTACGGCCCCTGGACGAGGAAAGTTCCGCAGTTTTGAGGCAGGGTTTTCAGAGTGACGTGCCGGAGGTCGGCATCAACTGCGGAAGCGGGCAAAAGCAGGTCCCTCCGTTCGGTCGCTGCGGTGACCTCGGTCGGGATGACAAACTACCGCCGATAACATCCTCACGGCAGGTAGAGATTCACCAGCGAAGAGCGAACGGCGAGAAGCGAATGGCGTCGTCCCTACTCTTCCACCTCGACCTCTTCGCCGCGCTCGGCCTTGGCCGCCGCGATAATCTTCTCCTGCTGCAATGCGGGGACAAAGTCGTAGTGGTGCATTTCCATGGAGAAGCTGCCGCGCCCCTGGGTCATCGAGGTCAGATCGGTGCCGTAGGTAAGCATCTCTGCCATCGGCACTTCGGCCTTGACCACGGTCTTGCCGGCCTTATTGTCCATGCCTTGGATGCGCCCGCGACGGCTGTTCAAGTCGCCCATGATGGCGCCGGCGAACTCGTCTGGAATGGTGATCTCAACGTTCATGATGGGCTCCAGCAGCGTGGGCTTGGCCTGTTCCATGGCTTTGCGGAAGGCGATGCGGCCTGCGGTCTTGAACGACAATTCGTTCGAGTCGACGTCGTGATAGGAACCGTCATAGAGGATGACCCTGAAATCCACGACAGGAAAGCCCGCGAGAAAGCCTCGTTGCGCGGCTTCCACAATGCCTTTCTCGACCGCCGGAATGTAATTCTTGGGAATCGCGCCACCGAAGATCTCGTTGACGAACTCGAAGTTACCTCCTCGCGGCATGGGCTCCATCTTGATCTTGCAATCGCCAAACTGGCCGTGACCGCCGCTCTGCTTCTTGTGGCGTCCCTGCACATCGGCTTTGCCACGAATGGTTTCGCGGTAGGGAACCTTTGGAGCCTTGAGGTTCACCTCGGTGTGATACCGGTTCTTAAGCTTGGAGACAATGACTTCAATGTGCTGCTGGCCGGTGCCCGCGATCAGGAACTCCTTGGTCTGGGCATCGCGAAAGAAGCGCAGCATGGCATCCTCTTCCATTAACTTATGAATGCCATTGCTCAGCTTGTCTTCGTCAGCGCGGGTCTTGGGCTCGATGGCAAACGTGATGGCCGGTTCGGCAAACGTAACCTGCGGATACTGGATTGGAGAGCCCTTATCGCCCAAGGTGTCGCCGGTTAAGGTGTCCTTTAATTTTGCAACTGCGCCAATGTCGCCAGCGTGCAATTCGTTGACCGGGACTGGTGTCTTGCCCTGCATTATCGAAAGGTGAGCGAACTTTTCCGAGCTGCCACGGTTGAAGTTCTGCAAGGCTGCGTCGTTCTTCAGCACGCCAGAATAGATCTTGAAGAAGGAGATGCGTCCCGAGAACGGATCGCTGATGGTCTTGAACACGAACAACGAGACCGGCTCAGTGTCGCTGATCTTGCGAGTTGCCGGCGCGCCATTATTCGTGGTCGCGGCGGCATTCACTTCGCCACGCTCGACCGCCGTCGGCAGGTAGTCAACGATGAAGTCCAGGACCTCGTCAGTACCAATGTTGCCCAGTCCCGAAGCAAAGAGAACGGGGAAGATCTTGTCCTCGCGTATGGCATTGTGCAATCCGGCGACGATGTGCTCTTCGCCGATCGTGCCCTTGTCGAAGAACTCTTCCATCAAGGCGTCATCACCCTCGGCAACCAGTTCGACTAGCCGCTCGTGCGCGGCCTTGGCCTGTTCTTCCATGTTGGCGGGGATGGGACCAACCGTTGACTTGCCATTCCCACCCATCTCGTAGGTATAAGCCTGCATCTTTACCAAGTCGACTACGCCGGTAAAACTCTTCTCGGAGCCAATCGGCAATTGCACCGGTACGACGGTGCGTCCAAAGGCTGAAGTGAGCGATTCCATCACGCGGTTGAAGTCGGCGCGCTCGCGGTCCGTACGAGTGCACACAATCACCCGCGGCAAAGCGAACTTGTCGTAATAATTCCAAATGCGTTCGGTGACCACCTCCACGCCGCTGACGGCGTCCACCACGACCATGGCCGCTTCCACCGCGGGGATTATCATCTCGGCTTCATGGATGAACATGTTGAAGCCGGGAGTGTCGATCAAGTTGATTTTAGCCTTGCCCCACTCGATGAAAGCGGTGGCGGCGGCGATGGACATCGCGCGCGAGACCTCTTCTTCGTCGTAATCGGTGACGGTGGTGCCTTCATCGACCCGGCCGAAGCGCTGGGTGGCGCCGGCAGTGAAAAGCATCGCCGAGGCGAGAGAGGTTTTGCCCGAATGTGAATGCCCCACCAGGGCGACGTTGCGGATGTTGGCGCCTTCGTAATTCTTCACCTATGACTCCTTCGAGTGAGCCGTTGCAACTCGATGTGATAACTGTCTCTCCGCCTGACGCTCACAGGCGTTGTTCCCCGGTAGCACGCGTACTTTCGTGCTTGTACAACCCCCGAGGCTGCCGCTGAAACAAAAAGGCGGGCCACCATGCTGGCCTGCACATGGTGTAACTGAATAAACTCAAAATCCTAGCACAACGAGGTCCCTACTTCCACTTCCGCTATCACCGTTGTGGATGACGCTAAGCTGTTGGACTTATCAATGCACAGAGATCTTATGTGGAAGCAGATAGGTGAATCCGACAAACGTTTCCCAATGTGTGGACGTATTGGTTAGTCCTCGATTGAAGCCGCAATCCAGTACGAGGTTTTTCCGCGCGTCATAGTTCAGCGCCCACAAGTTGCCAACAGTATTGCCACGAAGAAAAGGCTGGGTGTAGTGCCATATCTCTCCCGAGATTCCGAATTTCGTGCCGATTGGATGTGACACCGACAGGGTCTGCGCAAACTGGGCCCGGCGCACCGCGCCATCAACGACCTCGTCGAAGATATAGTTGGTGTCGTAGTGGAAGCCTTTCACGTCCGCACTGACCAGAAGCAGCGCTGAGTTGCTGAAGCTGCCGATGTCGAGGTCAGGGGCGTTTCCTGCGTAAACCCGACCGTAGTAACTCAACGCAATCGTCGGATTTGCGCCCTCCCCGTGATGGATAATTCCCTGAATCCCGAGGTCCACGTCTCCTAACCCGTTCGTGGGTCCATCGCTGGCGTGGGAATGCGCATACGGCTCGGCCGCAACCAGCAGTTCAATCCAGCGCGATACTGAGAACTTTATTACTTCGTTGAAACTGCCCTGGTAATTCACCTGGGGAGCGTGCCACGCCGCGAGGAACCCGGTCTCAAATTGAAAATAGCCCGCCGGTGTGAGGGTTGCGGGTGTGGAGACGGTTGGTCGGGCGGGATTCGCTACCGGATCGTCCGGCGCAACGCTTCCTGTCGCGCCCTTGGACGGCGCCTGCGCCGCAGCCACCAGTGCGACGGCAAGAAAGGCCAACAGCAGTAACATGACCCTGCGAGTTATTGGCTTTGCGTCCAACGTTCTATTTTGCCCTGACCAGCAGAACGGGCACGCTGATACTGTGCTGGACCCGGCTAGCGGTGGTGCCGAGGAATATGTCGGCCAGTAAACGATGTCCGTGGGTGCTCATCGCCACCAAATCGCAGCGCTTCCGTTGGACCCACTTGACGATTTCATTCGCTGGCTCGCCGTAGGCCAGTTCCGCCTCCGTGGGTATTCCAATGGACTGAAACTCCGACCGAACCTTCTCCAGGTACGCTGTATCTTCCGATATCTCGGGGCTGACCGCGTCCGGACCATAAGTCCTCGCCGCCCAGCCATCGGCCACATGCAGCAACACCAGCCGGCTCTGTGCAAGTTTCGCAAGTTGCTTGATGTGTTCGATGATTGCCCGATCAGTCGGCGTTCCGTCTAAAGTCACGAGAATAGTTTCGTACATAGTGGACATCCTGCGGCGCGCGCAACAGATTCAGATTCTGAACAAAGAATGGTGGAGCACTCCTTTAGGAATGCATGATAAGCGGTGCTCCACCGAAATTTTCGCGTGCTAAACTTGCTATCCACCGACTATGACATGCCACGCAGCTCTCAACGAATCTGGCAGACCATAGACGTCCATCACGGTAATCAAGACTGCGCTGGCCCATCCGGTCATCAGTAGAAACCATCCGTTCTTCCATCTTCCCATTCGCTTACTGGAACTCGTAAAGTGCAGGAGCGGAAACATCGCGAACGGAAGCTGCAACGCCAGGACTACTTGACTCAGGATCAGCAGATCGGTGACGCTGCTTTCGCCTCGCAGGCCGATGACGAAGACCGCAGGCAAAATAGCCAGGGTGCGGGTGATCAGCCGCCGTACCCATGGTTTGATTCGCCAGTGCATGAAGCCTTCCATCACCACTTGCCCGGCGAGGGTGCCGGTGATGGTGCTGCTCTGGCCGCTAGCCAGAAGCGCCACCGCAAACAGTGTGCTGGCAACCGCGGTCCCTAATAACGGCGCAAGGGTTAGGTACGCAACTCGAATCCAATCGCTGTCAGGTTTGAACGTCACCACTTGGCCGCCCGTCACAGTCACGCTTTCCTTGCCGAAGAACACCATTGCGGCCAGCACCAGGATCGCCGCGTTGACAAAGAAAGCGATGGTCAAGGCGACGGTTGAGTCGATGGTGTTGAAGCGGACCGCGCGCCGCATGGACGGTTCGTCCTTCTGCAGCTTGCGGCTCTGTACCAGGGCTGAGTGCAGGTACAGGTTGTGCGGCATTACGGTCGCGCCAATGATGCCGACCGCAATGTATAACATCCCTGCCTGACGAAGGTGCGGCGACACCAGCGCCCGTCCCATCTCCAGAAAGCTGGGCTGGGTTGCCGGAAGAACAAAAATCTCGATGAAGTAGCACACTCCGATAGTGGCAATCAGTAGGACGACAATAGCCTCGATGGTGCGCATCCCAAACCGCTGCAAAGCCAGTAACAGCAATACGTCCAATCCGGTGATGATGACGGCCCATAGCAGCGGGATATGGAACAGCAGGTTGAGAGCTACGGCGCTCCCCAGCACTTCTGCCAAGTCGCAGGCGGCGATTGCCACCTCACTCATCAGCCAGTTGGGCCAGCGGGTCCACTTCGGATACCAATCGCGACAGCATTGGGCAAGGTCCTTCCCGGTCACCACTCCCAGTCGGGCGGAGATTACTTGCATGAAGATGGCCATCAGGCTGGCCAATCCGACCACCCACAAGAGCCCATACTTGAACTGAGCACCGCCCTGCAGGTCCGTCCCCCAGTTGCCGGGATCCATATAGCCGACGCTGACCAGAATCGCCGGCCCGACGAAGGCCCGCCACTGCTGCCAGAATCCCGCCTCATGGGGGGGCACCCCGACAGAGCTGTGCATCCCCTCCAATGACACGTGATTGTCGAGGGCGACGCCAGTTTCATCCGGTCGTATATCGTGCGGGCTGCGCGGTGTTTGGGGTCGCGTGTTCAAAATTTACCCAAAGGGAGCGGTCTGCGGTCTCCATGGATGCCGCATCCCAAAGCTAGAGTATAGCGGCCCTGCTCCTCAATCTGGCGGCAAGCTAGCGGTTGGTAATTTTCGTTTTGAATCGGGACGACGACGGTAATTCTGGCCGCCTATGCAGCTCCGCAACGATGTCCCTTTCTCGTCCGGAGCATGTTAAGATGCCAACGCGAAAAATCAAGATCTAGCGATTGGTGCTTGGCATGTTTACACCAGCCGCAAGGGAATGATGTCATGCTTGCAGAGCAAATCAACCGCGTCAGCGGCAAAGTCATAATCGTCTTGTCTCTCATAGCATTGCTTGCGGTACTTAGTGGGTACTTTCAAGCGCCGCAACCGGATGAGGGCTCGGCGGCACATATCTTTCAGCTATCAATTGTTCTGCTGGTACCGATGATCTTACTTTTCCTCGCCACAGCAGACGGGAAGCGACCTTTTCGAAGCGCCCGGCCGTTGGCATTTCCGGTCTCCGCTTTGATGGTTGCGTTTGTCGCCCTGTATTACCTTGAGCACTACCGATAAACCGCGACACAACCGTCGATCAAACTGAACCCATCGCCGGGCAAGTTTGACATCGGACGCACCGCACCCCTACTCTTTCTTTTCACTCCGCTATCCGTCTTAATAGATCGATACGGTAGTCGCGGAGTCGTCTCCCATGAAGGTCCTCGTCCTCGGTAGCGGTGGTCGCGAACACGCGATCGTATGGAAGCTGCGGCAGTCGCCGCGGATCAAGAAGCTGTACTGCGCTCCGGGGAACGGCGGCATCGCAACCGACGCCGAATGTGTCGCCGCGGACCTCAAGAGCCTGGACTCTCTGGTTCAACTTGCGAGCAGGCTCAATCCCGACGTGACCGTAGTCGGTCCCGAGCTTCCACTGACGCTCGGCGTGGTGGACGAATTCCAACGGCGCGGCTGGCCTGTCTTCGGGCCGACCAAAGCTGCGGCCCAATTGGAATCCAGCAAGAGCTTCGCCAAAGAATTCATGCAGCGCCACCATATTCCGACAGCGAAATACTCCGTCTGCACCAGCAAAGAAGAAGTTCGCGAAGCCCTCAAGTTATTTCATGCTCCGATCGTGGTGAAGGCCGATGGTCTTGCAGCCGGCAAAGGCGTCGTCATCGCCCAGACCAAGGACGAAGCCCAGCGTACCGCCGAAGAGATGCTCAGCGGCAAGATGCTGGGCGACGCCGGAGCGCGCGTGGTGCTGGAGGAATGTCTGACCGGCGAAGAACTGTCGTTCCTGGTGATGAGCGACGGTGAGCGTGTAGTTCCGCTGGTTGCTGCGCAAGACCACAAGCGCATCGCCGACAATGATCAGGGCGCTAACACGGGCGGCATGGGGGCCTACTCGACCGACCAGATGGTCGATGCCCAGATGCGCGACTGGCTGGTGACTCACATCGCGCGACCCGTCATCGCCGGCATGAAGGCCGAAGGTGCGGAGTACAAAGGCATCCTTTATTGCGGCATTATGATGACCGCGCGCGGGCCCATGGTGTTGGAGTTCAACTGCCGCTTTGGCGATCCGGAAACCCAGCCGATCATGATGCGAATGGAAAGCGATCTGCTCGAAGCGATTGAAGCTTCCATCGAAGGCCGCGTCAGCGAAGGCGACTTTCGCTGGACGCATGATCCTGCGGTCTGCGTCGTGATGGCCTCAGGCGGGTATCCCGGTGCGTTCGAGGCGGGCAAACTCATCAGCGGCCTGGATGAAGCTGAGCGCATTTATGGAGTGAAGGTCTTCCATGCCGGTACAAATCGGCGTGACGGCGCCTATTACACCTCCGGCGGCCGTGTGCTGGGAGTGACCGCGCGCGGAAGCGATCTGCCCGACGCGGTGGAGCGGGCTTACGACGCAGTCATGAAGATCCGCTTCGACGGCATGCACTATCGCAAAGACATCGCGGCGCGCGGGCTGAAACATTTGCGGGCGGGAAAGTAAGTGTGAGGATCTGTGTTTCGCAATTCGCCATGGTGGCTAAAGGGGTCGAAACCGAGTCCCGTTTACGGGACGGAAGAGCTTAGCCCGGCACGTAGCCGAAGGCGGAGTGCTGGGTACGCTGTGATATAGGTCTGAGTCCCTTTAGAGACGGCACGTTCTCTCACAGTCGCTTCAGCCGTGTGTAAGGTTCAAATCAATTCCGAGTCCCGTAGGGACGCCAGAAAGGTCACAAAAAATCTTTGACTATGGCTAATCCTCTCGTCTCCATCGTCATGGGCAGCGACTCTGACCTCGAGATCATGAACGAGGCCGCGAAAGCGCTCGCCGAGTTTGGCATTCAGTATGAAATCGACATTACGTCCGCGCACCGCTCGCCGGCGCGCACCAGCGACTATTCGCGAGGGTTGAAAGCGCGCGGCGTGAAGGTTGTCATCGCCGGAGCGGGCGGAGCTGCCCACCTTGCGGGCGTCATCGCCGCCGAGACGACGCTGCCCGTGATCGCAGTGCCGATTCCTTCGACTGCGCTTCTGGGACTCGACTCGCTATTAGCGATGGTGCAGATGCCCGCAGGAATTCCCGTCGCCACCGTCGCCATCGGCAAGCCGGGCGCAACCAACGCCGGGATCCTCGCAGCCCAGATGATTGGCTTGTTCGATGACAATGTCGCGAAGAAGCTAGAAGGCCACAAGACGGAAGCTGGCCGAGGGCGTAGAAGCTAAATCGCGCAAGCTGAAAGAGAGTCAGAAAAGTTTTGTGCGCCCGGTTCCGCACGTTCAGGCCAACGTAGTTAAGTTGTTCCCCAGCCGGACAGAGATAGCTGTTGCTCGCGGGAAGATAAGTAAATCGCTCGGGGCCATAGAGCGGACTTTTCTTTCGTAGCGCACTGTCGCGCGTGCGCATGTACGGTGTGATGTCCCGCTCCATTAACCACTGCAGGAACTCGCCGTTGCCGTAGGTGGCATCGGCGGCCACCGTTGCAGGTTTGCACCCTTGCCATTCAGCGAAGCGAGCGATCATGTCTTGAGCGGCTACTGTCTCCTGGCTCATGCGGGCCGCAGTCCCTTGCACCCCTACGATCACGCAGCTGGCATTGTCCACCAGATAGTTATCGTAGTAACCCAGCCGGGCTGGGGTGCCACCCTTGGTAGCGTAGGTCGAGTCCGGATCGGTGGTCGATACTTGTTCTTGTTCATGCACTGGCTCTTCCACCGGATTCTGTTCTTCTAGTTCAGAAAGATACTGGCGCAGCGTATGGTTGTTGGCGGCTGAAACAGTTCGCGCGGAAGCCGGTTTCTTGGCGGAATTCGCCGCAACGAAACTTCCATCCACCGACAGGTTGTCCCCGCGCACCAGTCCCACGTCCATGCACTGCTTCACGATCTGTTCAAACAACTGCTCGAACAACTTCGATTCCTGGAACCGCCCGTGCCGGTTCTTGGAGAAGGTGGAGCGATGCGGAATCTCCTGATCGAACCCCAGCCCGGTGAACCAGCGCCACGCCAAATGCATGCGCAACTCGTCCACTAGCTTGCGCTCGCTGGTGACCCCGTACAAATAACCAATCAGTAGAATGCGCAGCAGAAGCTCGGGATCGATGGATGGTCGCCCCGTATCGCTGTAGCTATCCTGCAGTTGCTCGCGCACAAAACTGAAGCTGACGTGTTTATCGATAAGCCGCAGCAGGTGGTTTTCGGGAATCTGGTCTTTCAGACGGAAGTAATAGAACAATGCTTCTGAGCGGGCGTGTTGTCCCATCATAATCAGTAGGCCTCCGAAAATGGAAATCCAGCAAAGCATGGGTAGAGTTTCTTCCCGGCGCTGAATCGCCGTAATGGACCTTATAGTTCCAGCGTCTTCAGATACGCTCGAAAATCGCCGCCTAGGTCGTCGCGCTTGAGCGCGAACTCCACGGTTGCTTTCAGGAAACCCAGCTTGTCGCCGGTGTCGTGCCGTTTGCCTTCGAAGGTATAGCCATAAATCTTTTCCTTCTTGAGCAGTTGTTTCAGGCCGTCGGTGAGCTGTAATTCACCACCCGCGCCGAGTTCAGTTGACTTCCAGCATCTCGAAGATTGCGGGCGTCAAGATGTACCGTCCGATGATCGCCAGGTTCGACGGTGCATCTTCCGGTTTTGGTTTCTCCACCAGGTTCTGAACCTCGAAGAGCCGGCCATTCCATTTACCCGGGAACTGGCTTGGCATCGAGCACACCGTACGAAGAAATCGCTTTACCTTCGACTACCTGCGTCGCCAACACTGAGCAACCCGTTTCGTTGTAAACCTCGATCATCTGCTTCAGACAAGGGACTTCGGCGTCGATGATGTCGTCGGCCAGGATCACAGCGAACGGTTCATCTCCCACCAGTTCGCGCGCCATCAAGACCGCATGACCCAGGCCCATGGCTTCTTTCTGGCGGACGTAAGCAATGTGGATCATCTCCGAAATCTGGCGAACGATGGCCAGCAAATCGGTCTTGCCACGCTCTTCCAGCATCTTCTCCAGCTCGTAGCTGACATCGAAGTGGTCTTCGATTGCGCTCTTGCCGCGGCCGGTCACAATGATGATCTGGTCGCAACCCGAGGCCAGCGCCTCTTCCACGCCATATTGAATGATGGGCTTGTCCACCAGCGGCATCATCTCCTTGGGCTGGGCCTTGGTGGCCGGCAGAAAACGTGTGCCCAGTCCCGCCGCCGGAAACACTGCCTTGCAAACCTGTTTCTTCATGAGTCCCCTTGGGTGGAATGAAGCTGTGAAACGCTAACCTGATCACGCGACCGGCTGCTGCTCTCCCGCCAGTTGCTCCAGCAAAGACTTCAGCCGCGCCAGTACTTGTTCGGGCTGCTTCTCTTTTATCGTAAACTTCAGCACGCCCGCGGGCGTGAACTGGCTTCCGGATTCTCCGGCAACAAAACGCGCAAGACGCTCCGGGTCGACCGAGGCGCTCTCGGTGAAACGAATGCTCACAGCCTCGCGGCGCCGCTCGATCTGTGCTACGCCGACCCGCTGTGACAGCAATTTCAAAGTTGCGTATTCCAGCAGGCTTCGAACCGGCGGAGGCGGCTCGCCGTAGCGATCGCCCAACTCTCCCGCAACATCTTCCAGTTGCGCTTCCGTCTCCACACCGGCGACACGTTTGTACATTCGCAGCCGCTGGTTCTCTTCTGGGATGTAGTCCGAGGGAATACGGATGTTCAAGCCCAGGTTCAATTGTGTTTCCGCAATTTCCTTCTCCACCTCGCCCTTCAATTCGCGCACCGTGCGTTCCAGCATGGTGGTGTAGAGCTCGAAACCGACGGCTTCGATATGTCCGCTCTGCTGGCCGCCCAGCAGATTCCCGGCCCCTCGCAGTTCCAGGTCGAGTGCCGCGATCTTGAATCCCGCTCCCAGATCGCTGAACTCCTTGAGCGCCGCCAGTCTTCTTCTCGCCAGGTCGCTGAGCTCGCGGTCGGGCGGAATCAGTAGATAAGCATAGGCCCGGCGCTCCGAGCGGCCCACGCGTCCGCGTAGCTGGTACAACTCCGAGAGTCCATGGCGGTCGGCGCGGTTGATGATGATGGTGTTACAAAGCGGAATGTCGAGGCCGTTCTCGATGATCGTGGTCGCCACCAGGATGTCGGCCTCATGCCGCATGAAGGCGAGCATCACGCGCTCCAGTTCGGCCTCCGGCATCTGGCCGTGGCCGATCAAGATGCGCGCGTTGGGCGACATCTCGCGGAGCTTGTCCGCGATCTCGTAGATGCTCTCCACGCGATTATGCACAAAGTACACTTGGCCGCCGCGCTCCAACTCTTTTTCGATCGCCGAACGCAGCAGCTTCTCGTCCCAAGCTGCCACTACTGTCTGGATTGCCATGCGATCTTTGGGTGGCGTCTCGATCACGCTCATGTCGCGCAGTCCGAGCAGGGACATGTGCAAGGTGCGCGGAATGGGCGTCGCCGACATGGTGAGAACATCCACCTCTTTGCGAAGCTGCTTCAGCCGCTCCTTGTGGCGGACGCCGAAGCGCTGCTCTTCGTCAACAATGACCAGCCCGAGGTCGCTGAACTTTATGTCCTTCGACAGCACGCGATGCGTGCCGATGACGATGTCCACCTCGCCTGCTTCGATTTTGGCGATGGTTTCTTTCTGCTGCTTGGCGGTTCGGAAACGGCTTAGCATCTCAATCTTGATGGGAAACGCTGCGAAGCGCTGGCGGAACGTATTGTAGTGCTGGAAGGTAAGCACCGTGGTCGGCGCCAGCACCGCAACCTGGCGATTGTCGTTGACCGCTTTGAACGCCGCACGCATCGCGACTTCCGTCTTGCCGTAGCCGACATCGCCACAGAGCAGGCGATCCATGGGCGTGCCCGACTCCATGTCGCGCTTGACGTCAACAATCGCGTTCATCTGGTCGTCGGTTTCGTTGAACTCAAACGTGTCTTCGAACTCGCGCTGCCATTCGGTGTCGGCGGCAAAAGCGTGTCCCTCTGCCGTCTTGCGCACCGCGTAGAGTTTCAGCAGCTCTTCGGCCATGTCTTGCATGGCCTTCTTCACGCGCGCTTTGGTCTTCTGCCACTGCTGCGTGCCCAGCCGATTCAGCACCGGCTTCACGCCTTCGGACGAGCGGTATTTCTGCACCAGGTCCAGCCGCGTGAGTGGAACGTACAGGCGCGCACCTTCGGCGTATTCCAGGATCATGAACTCGGCCGTTCCACCATCTTCCTGTGGAATCTCCTTGAGTCCCTGGTACTGGCCGATGCCATGCTCAACATGCACTACGTAATCGCCAATGGCGAGATCGCGAAAGTCGGAGAGGAAGGCCGAAACTTTGGACTTCTGCCGCTGCGGATGCGCAAGCGAAACTTCTGGCTGGTCGAACAGATCGCGAGCCCCGAAGAGAACCAGGTTCGCCTCTGGAAGGGCGACCCCTTCGGGCACATAGGCCTTCACGATGGTTGTGGCTTCTAGTTCTTCCGCGAAGTAGGACGATTCGTCGACATACACTTCGCTGCCCGGCTTGGGCGTCCGGCTGCCGATGCGGAAGGACAAGTTGTATTCGTTGAAAACGTCCGCTAGGCGCTCGACCTCACCTGTGCTCGAGACGGCAAAGACGACTCGTTTGCCTTCCCGCGCCAGTCGTCCAACTTCGTCGGTCATGGCAGCGACCGAGCCGTGAAAGCGCGTCGTCGGTTGGGTCTGCAAAACAAGATGCTCGTCGTCGACGGAACTCTCGATTCCCAACTGCTCAACGGCGATGACAGCCGCATACTGCAATCGCTCGTGCCATTGTTCCGGAGTGAGATACAGATCTTCCGGACGAACCAGATTGCCGACGAGGCTGCGTTCGTGGGCAGCGGTCACTTTCGCCCACCAACCTTCATGCGCATCCTTCAGAGCATCGGGCTCGTCGAGAGTGATGGTCGCGCCCGGCAGCAGATCGTCGAAGAAATTCTCTTTTTTGGCTACTGCCGGTGCGTAGAGTTCCCAACCCGGAAACACCGCAACGCCGGAGGCGCGAACAGCTTCCTCGATCACTTCTTCGTTTCCCGCCAGCCGGCCACCAGTAAGGCGGGCATTGATCGCTGCAAGCGTCTCTTCTTCCACAGGAGTTTCGGTCAACGGAAGCAGAATCGCTTCGTCGGTAACCGCCGCCGAGCGCTGGGTGCCGGGATCGAATTTCCGGATGGACTCGACTTCATCGCCGAACAGCTCAATGCGGACCGGGCGATCCATTTCCGGTGAGTACACATCCAGCAGGCCGCCGCGATGAGCAAACTCGCCCGGCATCTCAACCACATCGACCTGGTTGTAACCGACAATTCGGAGATGCTCGACCAGCACCTCGGGGTCGATCATCTCGCCTCGTCGCACGACTCTGGCCAAGCCTGCATAGAACTCCGCATTACGCAGGCGCATGGCGGTCGCAGCCAGCGGTGTAATAACCAGGCTGGCGGCCCCAGTAGCGATCTTCCATAAGGCGGTAGCGCGAGCTTCTTGAATCTCGGGATGCGGTGACAGCGTCTCGAAAGGCAAGACGTCATAGGCCGGCAAGCCGATGACAGCATCCGGCGCAACAGCACCCGATAGATCGCCTAGAGAGCGGACGACGGGCAGCAACTCATCCATGGCACGGTTGTCACCGACGACCACGATCACCGGCCGCGACGTGGCGCGGTGTAACAGCGCGTAGAAAAGAGCCTTTCCGGTCGGAGTAAGTCCAGAGATACGAGTCCGCCCCGCGCCACCCTTTATCCGGGTTACAGCACGCACAAAGGCGGAAGACTTTTCCACGTCCGCGAAGAGTTCGCGAACGAACGGGAGGATCATTGCCTATTCAGTTTACCAGTGAAAACAGTAGTCAGTAGCCAGTTCTCAGTTGTCAGTTCAGCCACGCGAGTATGTTGTCCGGTTTCTTTCAGCCCGTATGTGGCAGTAGTTAGGTGAAACCGCCAACCGGCCGCTGGCTACTGGCAACTGACAACCGGTTCTTAGAATTCTAGATGCAGCCGTAACCCCGGCACAGTCACCGGGCCGCGGGCCTGGTTATATCCGGGATTGTTGATGTGTTGCAGATCGAAGGCGAAGAAGACACCGCGCCAGACATGCGTGGTGTAGAACATTTCTTCAATAGTTTCGCGGCCATAGGTGAGTCCACCGTCGCCGAGCAGAAACCCGAGGCCACCGTCGGCCAGATATAGCTGATGCGCCTTCGAGATTCCACTCGAGACGAATGCTGCGCCGGCGCGGTCGAGGCTGCGGTGCCATCGCGTCCCCTTTACGTACACTCCCAGCTCCGCACCTTCGTTATCTTCCGTGTAGGCGAACGACTCGTGTTGTCCCTCATTCCATCCCCACCGTCCGAACGCCCAGATGTCGCTGGAAACTTCCTGCTGAAAGTTAAACCCGAAACCGTACTTGATGGTCCCCTGTTTGCGGGTGGCAGTGACATCGGGCATGGGCGTGATATGGTCCCGATAAAGCCGCACGGCCTGTTCGTAGTCCCCCATATTGGCGTGATTGATGTAGTTCAGAAAGCGTAACGTCGTGTCTTTGTTCTTAAACAGCTTTGGGCGCAGCTCCAGTTCGATGTTTTCAGCGCGGGCACGGGCAACATCCGCATCGAGGTCTGGACCATTCGCGACCTTCGGCATGAGGGTCTCTGCAAAG
This sequence comes from uncultured Acidobacteriaceae bacterium, assembly GCA_963709045.1. GTDB lineage: Bacteria > Acidobacteriota > Terriglobia > Terriglobales > Acidobacteriaceae > Bog-257. The sequence goes on from CAVPUX010000005.1 coordinate 90,640, forward strand.
CGCAGCCCCCAATTGCGGTCCTCATAATCGAAGATCGCTCCAATGGTGTAGCCGCGGGTGTCGGCGGCATAATCATAGGCGCCATTGTTGGCGATCACCCAATTTAGAAACTGATAGTGGCTGTCGGCCCCGCCAACATTGAGGTCGAAGAAATCCGACAGGCCAAACTTGCCGAATCGTATCTCCAACCGCCGCACTGGAACCTGGGTGGCGAGCGACAACGCCGTTCGTTCCACTTCCATCTTCTCCTTCGACAGCGGAATGATCTGCTGGATCATCAGTCGCGCGATGTACGGCGCAGTTCCAATGGATGGATTGCGGACCACGTCTAGATTTGTGAAGCCGGCCAGACCCAGGGCGGTGCTCAGTCCACTACCGCCGGCTTCCTCGACATCGAGATAAGCCATGGTGTTGGGGCTGAACTCGTATCCGCTGAAGAAAGTGAGCACGCGCGAGGTCGCGTGCTCGGCTGGATTCGTAAAACTGTTGGTTCCACTGTACTGAGCGTAGAAATCGCCGTGCGCCTGAAAGACGAAATTGGCCTGCCCGGAAAACCACCACTTCGAGGTATTCGAATGTTCGAAGAACGTGGCCTTCGGATCGGGCGTGGGCGGCTGCGTTTCGGCAGCCGGCGGACCGTCCTGCGCGAAAGCGGAGACCACTAGCGTCGCGAGCGTTATCCCGAACGTCAGCAGGGTCCGACGGAAATTTCGTCGGAACCCACAGCCTGGGATCGTCAACGTGGATTGTCGAGTTGGGCGGCGACGGTGCATGATTATTTTATTTTCCGCACATAGTCAGCCACCGAACTTGGCTCGCCTCTTCTCCCGCACGACCCATCGAAGTTTCACACGTTCCTATTACAGTTTCGTTACAAGCGTTGGACAGGTCGCGGAGCCTGTTTACAGAAATCCCATCCGACAAATCAAGGGACCAACTCGAGCGCAGTGGTCTGTCCTGACCACCGGTCGCGATCCAGTTGAGTCGTAAGACGCGATTGCAATTGTATGCGTGGTTGTAGCACATGGCGTTCCTCCCTTCGGACTTGGTACTCGGGCAGGAGCGTCCGGGGAGGGCCGCTCTCGCACTTCACGGTTAGGATCGCGTGAGGCGTGCGAAAGCGGAGATCATTGCTTTGCTGGCGGCACTACTCGCGACGATCGAAGATTTGCAGGCTACTTGGAGGCTCTTGGCGATTCATATTCCTCGTGGTCAAAAAACGATTTGTTATGCGACACTTCATTTATAACATACTGGGGTAGGGTATATGCAAGCCCAGAAGGAGCCTTATCTTGAAAAAAACCGACCACCAGCGCGCGAAGCTGTTAAACCGGGTGAAGAGGATCAAAGGTCAGGTGGAAGCCGTGGAACGCGCCTTGTCCGACGATCAGGAAGAGTGTGCCGACACCCTCCAACTACTGGCGGCCTGCCGCGGCGCTATCAACGGACTCATGGGCGAAGTCCTGGAGGGCCACATCAGAGATCACATCGCCGGAGGGTAAACCTTCCCGCGAGGTCACGGATGACTTGATCGAGATCGTGCGGGCGTACTTGAAATGACGTTCTCGTGGCGCGTGAGTATTTGCGCTTTGCAGAGCGCTGTTTGACAGCCCGCAGAGCCGCTTCTAGAATCGAAATTGGGCTGGGCGCGGTCACGTCCGGCCTTTCGTGTGAGCGCCGTGAACGATTTCCGCGCTCGCGTGTGCGGCAGGTTCTCTGCTTGCACCCTCTGCGGCCCGGCGCGATGGGCCGCTTCTGTCGATTTGGCGGTGTAGCTCAGGTGGTTAGAGCGACGGTCTCATAATCCGTAGGTCGTAGGTTCGAGTCCTACCGCCGCCACCAATCAATTCAACAACTTCCGCTAGAACGTCTGTCGGCTCCGGGCGTAAGTTGCGTCTGCGTTGCGGCTTTACTTGTCACCCTCGCTTACGAGCCACATCAAGCCAGTCAGATGACCGCAACTTACATGCTGCGACCGCTGGCTGGCACCAGTGGGCTCTCTCATTTTAGGGGTCAACATCGGAACTTCTGCCTTGCTGTCGGGGTCTGTAGCTTCGAGAGCCGCCGGACTTGCAATGGTTTGTGGAACTGCGAACCCGGTCGCTTCGTACCTTGGTGCAACAGGGGAGCGCATGGAGAGACTCACTTCATTCTGGCAAGACTTTCGCTTCGCGATACGCGGCATCAAGAAGGACCGCGGTTTCGCCCTCGTGGCAATCGTCGCGCTCGCCCTCGGTATCGGCGCAACCACGGTGATCTTCAGCGTCATTGAGAATGTCCTGATCGAACCATTTCCCTACCGAGACGCCAATCGGCTTGCGGTAATGCAGATCCACGACCTCACCAAGGCTACCGACTACGACAGCTCCTTTTATGCGCTGCCGCAGTTCCTCGATATCCGCGAACAGAATCATGTCTTCGACGACGTAATGGGAGTTTCGCCACTGGACGTCCTGTACCAGGACAAGGAAGGCACACAGCAGTTTACCGGAGCGTCGGTGACTGCCAACGCATTCGAGTTTCTGGGGATGAAGCCATTGCTCGGCAGGAACATTGTGCCGGACGACGGGAAGCCCGGTGCGCCACCGGTGTTCTCCATGAGCTACCGGCTGTGGAAGAAGCAGTTCAATGCCGATCCTCGGCTGGTCGGAACTACGCTGGTATTGAATGGCGAGGCCCGCACGCTGGTGGGCGTCATGCCGCCACGATTCTTGCTGTGGAACGCCGACATGTGGGTGCCCCTCGCTTTGAACCGTAGCGATCCTGCGAGCAGTCAGACCTACCTTTGGACAATAGGACGCCTGAAACCAGGCGTCAGTATGCAGCAGGCGACCTCAGACTTCGAGGTCATCGCCATGAGGCTGGCGAAGCAATATCCCACGGAATATCCTACGAAGTTTTCCGTGGTTGCGAAAACCTTGGCCGACAGTGTGGTCGGGCACTTCAAGACAACGCTGTACACACTCTTGGCGGCGGTGAGCATGTTGTTGCTGATCGCATGCAGCAACGTTGCCAACCTTCTGCTAGCGCGCGCCACTGCCAGAGAAAAAGAAATCGCCATCCGCGCTTCCATGGGCGCGTCTCGCACTCGTCTGGTTCGCCAACTGCTGGTGGAGAGCTTTGTACTGGCGGCGGGCGGCTGTCTGCTGGGCTGCTTGTTTGCTTACGGAGGACTCAAAGGGGTTACGGCAGCAATGCCGCCGGAAACGATTCCCGCGGAAGCGATGTTACAGCTGAACGTTTCGGCGATGTTATTTGCCATAGGCGTCACGTTTCTGACCACAATTCTGTGCGGTCTGGCTCCCGCCATTCACGTCGTGCGCGGCGATTTACATGGACGACTGAAAGACACTGGAAAAGGGGTCAACGCAAATTTCCGGCACGGGAAGTTTCGTTCCGGCCTAGTGGTGTCGGAGGTCGCGCTATCGATCGTATTGCTGGTGGGCGCCGGCCTGATGATGCGCAGCCTGTTCGCGTTGCAGCACGTCGAACTCGGATTGAACCCCGTCAATATCCTGGTGGCGCGATTACCGCTCCCCAAAGGCCGCTACGAGACCGCGGCCCAGAAGAAATTATTCTTCAGCCAAGTGCTGCAACGCGTATCCGCATTGCCGGGTGTGATCGCCGTAACGGAGACTTCGTCGCTACCTCCCTATGGCGGATCGGAAAGCGATGTCGTGATCCCGGGCAAGACCCACTCCGAGAAGTGGGACACAATGTACCAACTGTGCAGCGAAGGCTATTTCAAGACCATGGGACGCCACCTGTTGCGCGGTCGCCTGCTGTCAGAGACCGACGTAGATTCCGCTCGTCCTGTCGCGGTGGTCAACGAGACACTGGCCCGTACTTACTTCGGCAAAGAAGATCCCATCGGGCAAAAGATCAAGTTCGAAGAGCTCGACCGTCTGCCGCAGTCTCCTAAGGACCAGTACTTTGAAATTATCGGCATTGTCGCCGATGCGAAAAATCGGGGGCTTCAGGAAGCGGTCGAGCCCGAGGCATATATCCCTTACACCGTCACTGGGGCCAAGGAGCGTGGAATCCTGGTCAGGACTGCCGTCGAGCCGCTCTCCATGCTGATGAGTGTGCGCCGCGAAATCTGGTCCGTGGACCGCAATGTCGCGCTTACGTTGACAGGGACGCTTGAGGGCTACTTGCAACAGTTCTCGTACGCGGGGCCGCAGTTCGGGCTGGTGCTGCTCGGCATCTTCGCCACCGTTGGCCTGATTTTGGTGGCCATCGGGGTCTTCAGCGTAATGGCATACTCGGTATCGCTGCAGACACATGAGATCGGCATCCGCATGGCCCTCGGTTCACCGGTCCGTAATGTTCTCAACATGGTGCTTGGCAAGGGGCTGCGATTGATTGGGCTAGGGATCGTTCTGGGCGTAATCGCCAGCGTGGCACTCACGCGGCTTGTCGCCAGTCAATTCTGGGGAGTATCTCCCAACGATCCGCTGACGTTCTTCGGCGTGATCTTCGTATTGATTGCCGTTGGGTTGGCGGCTTGCCTGGTGCCAGCGCGGCGGGCGACGCAAGTCAGTCCGCTGATCGCGTTGCGGTATGAATGAGTGATGTTACGTTTTTTGGGTGTCATCCTGAGCGAGGAGCGCAGCGAGGAGTCGAAGGACCCCTTTGGTCGCCAAGAATTTCAAACATGTTGCTTGCGGCATGCGGCCACACGCTGACTTCTCGCTGCTATAGGGTTCCTTCGACTGCACGCCCGCCCGACCCGCAAAAAACGCGGGTCGTAAATTCCCTGCGGGCGCGTCGCTCAGGATGACACCCTCAAGCCTGGGTAATGGATTGGCAGCGACTCACCCCTCCACGCTCACCTTCACCATTTTCTTTCCCGCTCTTAGCGTAAACTCCGTCCCCATCTTCACAGCGACAACCAACTCGGTCTTGAGTTCGCCATCGACTCTTACCGCGTTCTGCTTCACCTTGCGCAGGCCGTCGGTAACGACTGGTTGCGAGCCCGGTACGTGCCAGCAGTTTGTCGAGCTTTACCTGCACGTGGCCGTCCGTGGTTGACGCATTCGGTGCAGCGACCTCGTCGAAGCGCACCGAGATCACCGGCAAGTCCTCGGGCACTTCGTCTTTCTGAAACATGCGCGACCAGTCTTGCGCCGCCTGCTCGGCTGCCTCGGCGCGAGTGGAAGTCGGCAACGATGCGCTTGCCCAGTTCCTGCTTCAGCTTCATGGGATGCGCCTCGCCGCTCGCGACCTGTTGCTTCATGCGCTCGATCTCGGCCAAGCTCACGTCGGTGACCAGCTCGTAATAGCGCCACATCAGCTCGTCGGAGATGGACATCACCTTGCCGAACATTTCCTGCGGCGCTTCGGTGATGCCGATGTAATTGCCGTACGACTTCGACATCTTCTGCACGCCGTCGGTGCCTTCCAGCAGCGGCGTGGTCAGCACGATCTGCGGCGGCTGTCCGTAATGGCGTTGCAGCTCGCGGCCCATCAGCAGGTTGAACTTCTGGTCGGTGCCGCCGAGTTCGACGTCGGCCTCCAGCGCCACCGAGTCGTAGCCCTGCGCGATGGGATACAGCAGCTCGTGCATGGCGATGGGCTTCTCCTCCTGGAAGCGCTTGTGAAAGTCTTCGCGCTCCAGCATCTGCGAGACCGTGAACTTGGCCGCCAGCCGGATGAAGCCTTCGAAGCCGAGCTTGCCCAGCCACTCGCTGTTGAAGCGCACCTCGGTCTTGTCGCGGTCGAGGATCTTGAACACCTGCGCCTTGTAGGTCTCGGCGTTCTGGTCGATCTGCTCGCGCGGTGAGCGGCGGACGCGTGGCCGAGCGTCCCGTGGGATCGCCGATGAGGCCGGTGAAGTCGCCGATGAGGAAGATGACGGTGTGGCCCATGTCCTGAAAGTGCTTCAGCTTGCGCATAAGCACGGTGTGGCCCAGGTGCAGGTCAGGCGCAGTGGGATCGAAGCCGGCCTTCACGCGCATCGGCTTGCCGGCTGGCGAGAGATTTTTCGAGCCGCTCGCGCAGGTCGCTCTCGCGGATGATCTCCGCCGCGCCCTTGCGCAAGTAGGCGAGTTGCTCGTCAACCGGAGGAAATGAGGGCATAAGAAGTGATTATAGGAGTTTCAAGACAGTTTCAAGTTTCCAGTTTCGAGTTTCGAGTTTCGAAGAGCCTGTTGCAGCTGTCGATTGGACGCGGAGCGCCGATTTACGGCTCGGCTGTCTCCTTTGACTGACAACGGGTCGACTTGCGAAGGTTTTTGACTTGAAACTTGAAACTCGAAACTTGAAACTGCTTTCGCACTTGAAACTTGAAACCGGAAACTTGAAACTGTCTCCATGTTCTCCCGCAAGATCCGAGTTGAATACGAAGAGGCCGGCCAGCGGCAGCCGTGTCCGCTGAAGTGGCTGGACAGCTTCAGCATGCGCAACTTCACCAACGATCAGGTGTTCGACGATACAATCCCGGCGGGCGACGGCGAAATGGAGATCGGCGCGCGCGTCCCTCTGGAACGCCTGCGAACCGCGATGGAAGACTGGTTTCGGCGCAAGAGCTATCTTCCCAAGGGTGCGACGTTGCTGGTGGAAGAGGAGTGAGGCAGTAGCCGGTAGTCGGTAACCAGTCATTGGCCCACGATAGGAGGCAGCCGGTTATGACCGTACCCACTGGCAACTGGCTACTGACAACTGACAACTGAAACACCATGGGAACTCGCATATTCTTCTTCGTGATTGCTCTTGGCTTCGTGGTGGCCGGGGTGTGGGCCTATCATCACGACGAGCAACTGCGTAAGAATGTCATGCAGGTCAATCTGGGCGATCCCAACGAATTGGTGCGGGAACTGCTCGGCGATCCCAGCAGTGAAGGGCCGTGCGGCTCTCTAACTGCCGTACCTGCCGGCTGCACGGATGAGTACGTTTACAAGTACTACTATTCGATCTTCAACCCGCAATATGAGGTGGTGTGGTTCGACCATGCGGGCAAAGTCCTGGGTGAGCAGCATGTGCAGAGGCCGTGAACAACGGGGTCGCCCGTAGGAAGTGATTAGAGGTTCCAGTGAGAGTTGCCAAGAGTAATCCTGTTGTCATGACTAAGACACGTCAAGTGGACCAGAGTATTCTCGTGGTTCCTGGACGTTTCGCCTCATTCATTTCTCTTCTTCTATTTGTCTGCGTGCTGGCGCCGGCGCAGGTTTTATGGGCACAAGGATCTGCCCCGCAGGCCGCACCGCAGCGCAAGACCAGCACGCCCTACACTGGCGATCTCTCCATCTTCGATTCCCCAGGGCGAGAAGAAAGGCTGCACATCGATCGCGTAATGGACATTCTCTCTATCGCGCCCGGAAAGACGGTCGCTGATATTGGAGCCGGTTCAGGATGGTTCACGGTGCGAGCTGCGAAGAGGGTAACGGAAACCGGGACCGTCTATGCCGTTGACATTAATCCTGAGGCAGTCCGCCATATCGCTGATCGGGCTCAGCAGGAACATCTGCACAACGTGAAGACCGTGCTCAGCAAACCTGACAATCCAAAGCTGCCCGCCAACTCCATCGATGCCGTACTCTTGCTCAAGACCTACCACGAAGTCGCGAATCCAATTGCGTTGCTGCGCAACCTGCGAGCTTCGTTGAGACCGAACGCGCACGTGGGAGTCATCGACCGGACCGGAAACGGGGAAGACCATGGCATACAGAAGGAAGTGGTGATTCGCGAAGCTCAGAAGGCCGGCTATCGTTTGCTGCAAGAGCACGACGACCTGGTGAAAGAGGACAAGATGGATTACTTCCTGGTGTTTGAGGCGCAGTAGAGTTTCGGGGAATTATGGGCTCACAAAGTGGTATCCGCGCACAAAAAAGCCTGCATGTTCTGTTACCTCAGCGGCTGAAGCTGATTCAATCCAAGTCCTAATCTGCGCCGCTAAAAAGCCGTGCTCCGCCAAGCACCAAACGTGAAACTACTCTAGACCCAGAACAACGGGACAAGACCGAGCACGCCGAGCGCCACCAGAAGGCAGATGCTCGCGATGCCAGTCTTGCGATCGGCAAAGGCGTAAGCGTAGATTCCCTTGACGAAATTGTTGCTGGCGGCGGCAATCAAGACCGCTTCTGCCCCGAGCTTCAAAGCGGTGCGGCGCCTGCGGTTTGGGTGATCCCCAGAATAAACGGGTCCACGTCAGTAACGCCCATGATGGCCGCCAAGCGTATTGATTCCGGCCCTGCCCAGGTAGGCGATGGCCAACTGGGTGCGGTGATCATCGCCAGAAAAAGAAAAGCAAACAGAAAGGCTGCCCGCAACTCCAGAGGATTCTTGGGCTACGAATTCCCGTTTACTTGCCGCGACACTTATGTCGGGCCGGCGGGCCCAGAGAAGCCGCCCGCGATCGCCAAGCCCGCCAACGCGAGGAACGCGGGCATCAACATACCATCAGTTGGCGGTTGAACAATGCCAGCAGAGCGACCAAGCGAAGATACATGACGCCGGACGCCATCAGGATGCCGCCCGGAGAACAGATGCGGATGCTCCTCGCGCGCCGCCCGGCGCGCCAGCACCACGGTTGTAACCGTGGACGAGTACGCTCCTCCCAGCACGGCAGCCAGCAGGATTCCACCTCGCCCTTTGGTCACCTTCTGCAGTACATAGCTGCCATAGGAGATGGCGCTGACCGCGACCACCACCAGCCACGTCTTGAAGGGATTGATATGGAAAGGACCAAATTCGCGATTGGGCAGAATGGGCAGAATGACCGCTGACAACAGCAGGAACTTGGCGAAGGTAAGAATCTCTTCCGCTGGGATACGGCCGGCGAGTTCTTCGAGAACGACCTTCAGCTCCAGCAGCAGCAGACTGGCCACGCTTAAGGCGGTCGCGATCCAAAAGTGGCCGTAATAGACCAGCGCGCCCGACCAGGTAGGTGGTCAGGCCCGGACATCTCCGTGGTGACGCCGGCAGCTACGGAAGCGGAAAGCTTGTGCCAGTAGGAAAGCAGCAGAAATGCGGCGATGACCAGGAACCCGAGCGTGACCGGGACCAGTTGCGTCCCGGAAAGCAGCGCCATCGAATAGCCGATCAGCCCGATGAGCGGGAAGGTGCGCACTCCCCCAAAGCTGTAATGCCCGACTGCGGCTTTATGCTCTTCGCGTTCCAGTCCGACCAGGAACGACAGGAAGAGCACCAGCAGGATCTGCACAGCTTCCGGCGGCAATGAGCGATAGAGTTCCACTAGGGTGGCTTCTCCAAACGGCTATTAAATGCGCGGCGAGAGGCGTTGTAAAGAGAGCTGCATTCCGTGCTGGGTAGGAGGATGCGGAAAAACTCTCGGCGCACGGTTTCAGACCCATTTGATAATGGCGAGCTTAGCGGCATCTGGCGAGCGAAGCTAAGAACGGCCCATCACGTGGTCAAAAAAACGCATCATACCTTATGCTCCGTGACCCGTGGTTGCTGGCCCGCCTCGGCTACCGAGCTACGCGCCCAATTCAAAAGGAGAACCGAAGCAAATGACAAGCAACAAGAAGAAGCTGGTTGTTATGAGCCTGGCGGCGCTTTTCGTGCTAGTCCTCTCGCTGCCCGTAGTGGCCCAGGACAACACGCAATCCACAACCACGACTACCCAAAGTATGCCGGCCACGCAGACCCAGAGCACAACAACCACGACTTCGCCGGACCAGCCACAAAGCCAGACTACGCAAACCACCCATACGACCACGAAGTCCAAGCACCACCACCAGAAGGTAAATCAGCAAACCGATACGACGACCACCACTGCCACACCACCAACACAGAGTCAGACTCAGACAACCACCACCACGACGAATCCGCCAGAAAATCAGTCTCAGACAACGACTACCACGACAATCCGCCGCAGCTGTAATCAGGGCAGGGTCGTAGAGATGCGATACGGCATGTCGGGTCAGAGTTCATTATGACGACCTGACGGCCGTCCATCGACGACAGAATGAAGGAATCTTTCAGCGGAAACACAACCTAAAATAAAAACGATTTCGGAATCGGGCTTCGGCCCAAATTTAAGGGAGGGAATTAGTGAGCACTAAAACGGAAAGGTGGATGAGAGGAATCAATACGTGCGCAGAGACTCTGGCGCTGGCAAGCCAACTGGTCAACACGGTCCGCCAGCGAGCAAAGTCTGTGAGCCACGAAGCCGAGCGAATTGCCCATGACTTCCGCAATGACGCGGCTTCGCGGGCCGAAAGCCTGGGTAAAGCTGCTGCGAAGCACCTGCGTACCAAGACCTCACCGAGTACGAGGGCCCTTCAATTCTTGGCCGGCGTGGGAGTGGGCCTCGCCGCTGGCGTGATACTTGCCCCATCGACCGGTAAGGAAATGAGAGAAAAAATATTCACGAAGGCAACACGCCTTGTGAACAAGGAACCAAAAGCCTCCAGCTTTAATAGGCTCTCGGGTAGAACAGTTGCGGTCGTAGTCGGGGATACTTCGTACGGTAATGCGGCGTTTAGCGCCACGTTCGCCGTGCAACTGACGGTTCGGCCGCTAAAGTCGACGACCTCGGCGGATCGAGCGGTGTCGTCGTCTCACTTGTACAGGGCCTGCGCGCCCGGTGAAATTGTGACTCGTAAAAATAGTCGCGAAGGCCATTCATTGGCCTCATTTTGGAGACACGGAAACGCGCAAAAAATGGCTGGTCCTTAGAGGGCCGAAAAGGCCCAAGGAATCGCTGAATTGCACTATTGCGGGGACCATTCACGGTTCTTTCTCTCCCCAAAGACGTCTAAAGGGGAGAGGTAAATATGAAGCGATTTTCTCTCGTGGCGATCAGCTTGATTGTATTAGCGGAATTTCCGCGCGGCTGTGCCAAATCCGAGTGCCGACAAGGCGCCGGCGTTTCCGGGCATTCTGGCGAATGCGCGCTATGTCTATGTAGCCTCCTATGACGGAGATCAGTTCAGCCCTAACTTGCTTCCTGAAGATCGGAATGCGATCAATGCGGTGCAGAACGCCATTCAGGAGTGGGGCAAACTGGTGGTCGTGTACCAGCCCTCCGAAGCCGACATGATCATCCTCGTGACGAGCCGGCCTTCCGAAGATTTGATGGCTGTGTACGATGCGGGGCCGAGTGGCCAATATCTGTGGCGCGTCATGGGACGCGACGGACTTCAGTCCGGCGAAACCCCGCTGGTGGCGCAATTTAAAAAGGGGTTCGAAAGCGTGCAGCACCAGTAAATTGCGTGCGTGTGCTGACTACTCACAGCAAGTCGAAGCGCAGACGAAGTTGGCGAACCACGTAGGGCACAGATTGCAGGCCGATCGAATCGGACTGCAATTCTGTGTCGCCCTTTAGTCTTCGCGGCACGCGAACTGGCGTGGCATCGATCTCAGCAGCAGTTCGTCTAAATGTAGAAGCGACCCATCGATTCGTGTCCCTAGCGGTGACCTGCCGAGAACGACAAATCCTTCAATGCCTGACAGATTGTTGGTGCGAAAGGGGGGACTCGAACCCCCACGGGTTTCCCCGCCAGATCCTAAGTCTGGTGCGTCTGCCAATTCCGCCACTCTCGCATAGTCAACCTAATTGGATTACCGAAGCTCAGTAAGACCATGATCAGTCTAGAGGCAATCGCATCCCGGTTGCAACGTCCCAGCCTGATTCCCGTTTGATATAACAAGCTGTGATCGGGCGACGCGTTACCAAGTCGAGGGCAGGGAATCGTCGAGTTCCGTAGTAATCGCCCACTCGGTTGCCCGCTGCTGCTCGCGCGTGAGTTTCACCCCGCCGCAGGTCAGATAAAAAGCGTCATGGGCGGTCGCTCCCTCAGTATCGATCAGTGCCACCTCGATACTGCATTTCTGCTGGGCGAGGATGGAACTGATGGTGTGCAGAAGGCCGGGCTGGTCTTGGGTGACGACTTCCAACAACGTACTGGCAGGAGAACACTCATCGTCGAAGCGCAGCCGAGTCTCGACCTTGAGCTTCGCCGGCCTGGCGTCGGACTTGAGGCGCGATTCCAGCAGGCGCTCGAGGGGAGCTTCGCCGGTCAGGATCTCGATAATCGACTTCTTGAAGCGCTCGCGCTCCGGGGGATTTAACTCCAGGGTGTGAAAGCGGTCTTTGAAGTAAAAGCTGTCGACGATGACTCCGGCGCGATTGGAGAAGGCACTCGCCTTGGTGATGTCCATGCCCCATCCGTAGAGAATGCCGGCCAGGGTGGAAAACAGTCCGGGACGGTCAAGGGTGACGATGGTGAGTTCGTGCTGTCCGGCAATGCGGCGCACGGCCAGTTGCGCGGGTTCGCCGCGAAGTTGTTTCGCCATCTCAAAGTGCAGAAGCACCTGCTCGGGCGAGTGCGACATTAGATAGCGCTGGGGCAGGCCGTCGAGAAACTTCAGCAGCTGCGAACGGTGCTTAGGCAACAGAGCGGCGATACGCTCGACTTGCGCACTGCACTCCTCGGCATGAAATCGTTCGCTATCGGCGCTGCGGGTGAAGTGGTTGGCGGTACCGGTGTAGAGACGCCAAAGATTTTCGGCCTTCCACGCGGTGAGCGCTTCGGGATTGACGGACTTGATGTCGGCGAGGGTAAGCAGCGTCAGCATCTTTAGGCGCTCGGGCGTGCCCACCTTGTGCGCCAATTCGCGCGCGGTCTCCGGATCATAAATGTCACGGCGGCGCAGCGTGGATGACATTTCCAAGTGCGTCGCGATTAACAGGCCGACCGTCTGATCGTCTTCCTCAGAAAGACCCATGCGCTCCACCACGGCCGCGGCCAGTTGCAGGCTGTTGTGAACGTGATTGGTGCCTTCCATGCCCTTGCCGGTATCGTGTAGTAATACCGCCAGAAATAGCAGTTCGGGATGCTCCAGTTCAGCCAGCAAACCGGCGAAGGGCTGTAGCCACTGCACCTCATTGGTAGCCAGTCGATGCAGTTCTTCAATCGCAAGAATGCTATGTTCATCGACCGTGTAGCGGTGGTAGAGGTCGCGCAGAACCAGAGAATCGATCGCCTCGAATTCTGGAATGGCGAGGGTCAGCAGGCCGAGCGAATGCATGGCGCGGAGCGCGTTGGCAGCGTAAGGGAGCACGAGTATCTCGCGCAGATGTTCCCATAACCGCGAGTCCTGCGGCATGGCATCGGCCAATCCGCGGCGCGCATTGTCGAGCCGGCGCTCGGTCTCAAGGCTGAGAGCGACGCCATGGCGGGCGACGAAAGTGAACAGCCGCAAAATCACGAAGGGATCGCGAGCGCCCGCGGTCTGTTGTAGATAGACGCGTCCGTCCACCACCGAGAACTCTTCGTTAGACGAGCGGGAGCGCCAATGCTGAAACGAGCGGTACAGCGAAGAGCGCTTTCTGGGAAGCTCGTCCAGCATCCGCTTCGAGTGCCGATGGATCGTCCGAGCATGTCGAAAATACAATCGCATCCATTCGGCAGAAGAAACCGGCCCAGCCTTGGCTCCGATTCCCCGCGTGGCCAATTCGTCCTGGGCCTCCCATGAGATGACATTCTCGTCGCGGTTGGCGCGATAATGCAGGTAACAACGGCTGGAGGTGAGGAATTCCATAGCGTCGAGAACCGCATCGCTTTCCGAGTCGGCTTGTGGATTCGCCATGCCCGGCCACTTACCTCCGGACGCAAGCGCCATGATCAGTTCCAGCCACCGTGATACGTGCAGATCGCGCAGCCCGCCGGGACCGTCTTTCAGGTTGGGCTCCAGATGGAAGATGGTATCGCCGAAGCGTAAGTGCCGAGTCCCGGTTACTTCGGACAGGCGTTGCGTGAGGACATCTGACTCGCGGGCCACAAGTTGTGGCACGCCCTTTTCATGCAGCCGCTCGAACAGCTTGGCATCTCCGCCCAGAAAGCGGCAGTCGAGCAGCGAGATGGTGAACTCGACATTGTCATGGTCGAAGCGTGCACACTCTTCGAGAGTGCGCGTCACCGGACTAACCCGCAGACCGGTGTCCCACATCTCCTGACACAGGTTGCGCACCGCGTCCTTAATCCTGCCCCGAGCCGCGTCATTCTCAGCGAGGAACAGAAGGTCGATGTCGGAATGAGGAAAAAGTGCGCCGCGGCCAAAGCCGCCCAGGGCGGCCAAGGTCAGACCACCGCCGGCAGTCGGCGAGACCTGCTGCTCCCAAAGCTGTAGAACCAGTTTATCGACAAGTTGCGTGCGGTCCCTCAGCGAGGTAGAGCCTGAGCCAGTCGCCTCGAAGTCCCGCCGCAGACGCTCGAACTCTTGACGATACAATGCGCGGTGGCCGTGTTCGAGCGTAGGGGTGGACATGCTTCTTACCCGCCTCCGGGAAACATCCAGGCGCCTGAGTCACTCATAGTGCAGCCTCGCCGCGCTCTTCGTTGCGAATGCGGATCGCTTCGTCGACGCGCGACACAAAAATTTTGCCATCGCCGATCTTTCCGGTGCGGGCGGCATTCGTGATGGCCGCAATCGCTTGCTCCACCAGGCGGTCCGGCATCACGGTTTCAATCTTCACCTTGGGCAGAAGATCGACCGTGTACTCGCGGCCGCGATAGAACTCGGTGTGCCCCTTCTGACGTCCGTGGCCGCGGACTTCGGTTACGGTCATGCCCTCCACTCCAATCTCGAGGAGAGCATCTTTGACGGCTTCGAACTTTGAAGGTTGAACCACTGCTTCCAGCTTGGTCATAAAGTGATCTACTAAGGTAGAGAGACCTCCCAGTAATAACCTTCTTCGCCGTGCTGGGTAACATCCAGTCCCTGCTCCTCTTCTTCGGCGGAGACGCGCACACCCAGAACGAAATCGACAACTTTAAGGATGATGTAAGTGCCCACGACCGCCAGCACAATTGCCATTCCAATGCCTACGGCTTGATTCAACATCTGGCGATAGTTGCCGTCGATCATTCCCACCGCCAGCGCATTGCCTTGGCCGTCCTTGAATATGGGGTTAACAAGTTTTGTGGCGAAGACCCCGGTCAGCAATGCACCAATAGTTCCGCCCACGCCGTGCACGCCGAAGGCATCGAGCGAATCATCATAGCCAAGCCAGGCCTTCACTCTTGCAACCATCATGTAGCAGGACATTCCAGCGATCAATCCGATCAGCAGGGCAGGCATCGGCCCGACGAATCCCGCCGCCGGTGTGATGGCGACCAGTCCAGCGACGCAGCCGGAGATAGCTCCCAAGGCGCTGGGTTTGCCATTGCGAATCCACTCCGCGCCCGCCCATCCGATAGCTGCAGAGGCAGCCGCAAAGTGTGTAGCCACAAACGCGCTGGTCGCCAGGCTTCCGGCGCTGAGCGCACTCCCTGCGTTGAAACCAAACCAGCCGACCCACAGCAAACAGGCTCCAATGAAACTGAGCACGACGCTATGTGGAGGCATGGGCTCCTTTGGATAGCCGAGACGGCGACCGAGGTAGGTTGCACAAATGAGAGCCGAAACGCCGGAAGTGATATGGACCACAGTGCCGCCCGCAAAATCAAGCGTAGGAAATCGCCCGCCGAGGCTGGTGTTCAACAAGCCACCCTTGCCCCACACCATGTGAGCCATAGGCGCGTAAACGAAGAGTGACCACAGCACCATGAACAACAGCATGGCGCTAAATTTCATGCGCTCAGCAAAGGCGCCGCTGATGAGCGCCGGAGTGATAATCGCAAACATCAGCTGGTAAATCATGAAGGTTTGTTGGGGAATCGTGGCGGCGTAGTCTGCATCGGGTTGCGCGCCCACACCATGCAGAAATGCGTGACTCAATCCGCCGAGAAAGCTGTTGCCCGAGGCAAAGCAAAGACTATAGGCGACGATCCCCCACAGCACGGTGATGACTGCCATCATGGCGAAGCTCTGCATCATGGTGGCCAGAACATTCTTCTTACGTACCAGGCCGCCGTAGAAGAGCGCCAGACCCGGGCCGGTCATCATCAGGACCAGGGCGGTACTTACCAGCATCCAGGCGTTGTCGGCAGAACCTTTGGCGTCGGCGATTTGCTGCTGCAATTGCGCGATGCGGTCGCCTTGCGCAGCTCCGTCGCTTGCACCTGGAGAAGCAACCGGCGTCGACTGCGCGACCAGAGTGCCTGCCAACAATATCAACAGAACCAACGGTAGCACCCTCTGAACCGACCGCATCTAGGACTCCTGTTACGAAACTGAAATCGAGCAGGTTAAAACCGCGTGGCGCCAGACTGACAGCGCAACAGTCCACCTTTCGCCCCGAGGAACTTGAAGATAAAGAGGACATGCCGGCATATGGCCGGAGTTCTCTTCAACTTTGTTCGTGTAAGAAGTTGATACGCGGTTTCGCTGCGGATGAGAAATTCAAACTATTTATAGAGGCTATCAGTTCCGTTTATTCCCACCTCTGGAAAACACTCCGGCTTCCGTTCTTGGGTCGAGCAGCGATGTTTGGTCGGACCGGCTGTGAATTCAGCCGCGTCTCCCGGCGATCATGAGCGCATCGCGCCTCACATCCCTGGATCATGGAACTCGTCCATCTGATACATATACTGCCGAGTTCGGCTGCCGTCTTGGTGACGCAGGACCTCCAGCATGCGCAGGATCTCCAGTTGGACCGGTGAAAACGGAACAAAATTGTGTACCGTGTGCTGGGTCGACGTCCTTGTCATTTGAGATTCGAGTTGCTCGAACACATGTCCCGGCGAGATGTCGTGAGAACTGCGCACAAACCAGATATGCCGGATAGGGCCGGCGTTGACTTCGGCACCTGCGGCTGCTATTGATTCGGGCGAATCCAACCAACGCACGCGAAAGCTCTTGGGCAGATAATACTCAAGTGTGGTGCCGTCGAAGTTCAGGGCGTCGATCCAGACGACGGTGTTCTCGCTGCTCGAATGCGACGAAATTTCCGAGGCCACAGTCTGATTGGACACCAGATAGCCCGCATTCAGGAAATCCCTCGCCCCATAATAAGTCCACAGGCCGACCAGGTTTGCTGTGAAGAGAACCACGCCCAGGGCTGTGCCGGTCCGATGCTTGGCTGTGATTCCGGCCGCCAACGCGACAAGAAACAAGGGCAGCAGGAAGAATAATCGCGCTGGCATGGCTGGATACGATACCCAGCGGGTTGCGCCGAGAAAGGCAACGGTGGCGGCGAAAAGCGCCGGCCAGAACCGGTCACGCCGCAATCGCACCCCCGAGACGAACAACCAAAGGCACGGCACAGCCAGAACAATCGTGACCGGCAGCAGCCAGAGCGGGATCGCTTCGCCGAAGGTGAACGAGTAAAACCAATAGGCAAGCTTCAGCACCTGCTCCGCCCAGACGTTGCCGGTGAGATAGTAGCCCCGGCCCTGCCGCCACTGGCCGAGGGCTCCACTGAGCACCACCAGCCACGGAACGTAGAGGACAACGACAAGTAGGTTGGGCAATAGCCATGTCTTCCAAAGCGAACGCCCACGTCGCAGTCGCATCGCCAGCAACAGGTTTGCTCCCGCCCAGACCGCGATACCTGGCAGGTAGTGCGTGTAGAGCAGAGCTGCGAGAGCAGCTACGAAAGCCGCCAGGGTTTTCCGTCGAGTGGCGTCTTCTGCAAAACGCAACAGGTACCAGATCGCCATCGATGCAAGAAACACCTGCATGCTGTAAGACCGGGCCATGCGGCTGTACAGCAGCAAACAAGGCGAGAAGGTCCAAAGGACCAGAAACCAGTTGCGCAGGCTTCGAGGAGCATCGCGGAGCCAGCGCCGGTCAATGAAGACCGTGGTCAAGATTGCGAAAAGCGCCGACAGCGCCCGCAGCCGGACCAGGGGATCGGAGCCGATCGGGAGACGATTCCACCAGTGCGCCAGAAGAAAATAAAGAGGAGGATGAATATCCTGGCGCACAATTTGGATGATTTGCGCAGGAGTCTCGGCGACCGTGACAACCGTGAACGTCTCGTCGCCCCACATCGGCAGGAGCTTTAGATTAACGCCGTACAACACGCATTGCAGGACAATGAACGCCGCCAGCGTAAGGAGGCGGTGTCTCCGTGACGCGTCATCATTCGAAGAAAGCCAGAGGTTATCCGAACTACGGCTCGAAGCGAAGCGTATTGCTGTCAAACGAAGAAGTCTCCTGGCTGACGCCCGCTGAAGTCTGGGCATCCCACTCTTTCAGTGGTTCCCGGAGATCCCAGTCCCGTCAGAAGTGCATGGAATGGTTACTATTCGTACACAATACGCCAAAGGATACTTACCCTTGCGCCGGTTCTCGCGCAAATCAGTGACATCCAGCACGCAATCGCGGTATCTTAGCTGAACATGTCTCCACGCAAGCCTTCCCAGACCGCTAACCCTCCCGACCTTCCTACCATCAAGGATTATTTCGGCATGATGGCGAAAGAGCAACGGGACGACATTCGCAGGTTGAAGCACGAAGCTACCGGGAAAAATTCTGGCCTGCCGGAAAAGCAACCCGCGAAGGAAGATGCACCGGATCCCTGGCTTTTGCACCCCATACGCCGCACTCGGAGTTCGGCGGAAAAACCTACTGGAAAGAGGACTGCCCGGTTCGCCTCGAAGAAAGCTGCCAAAGAGCCGGTAAAAAAGGCTGCCAAGAAGGCATCGAAGAAAACGCCGCGGTAACCGTTCATAACCGCTATTCCCACGTACCCCAGGTTTGACGCGGTAAACCGTGAAAACATAGAACCCGATTGCAGCTCGGCAAAATGACGGACGGCGGTCGCACTATTTAGATAAGCCGGGCCAAATCACGAAATGCGGAACTACATTACTTGGTAGAACCAAAGTGATAAATCTCCAAAAACCAGTATGTTTGGACTTCCAGTTCCTTCCATACAGCACTGTATCTAATTACTAAATAAAGGTTCTTCGGTTCAGGAATCTCGTAAAATTCATGGCAACCGCGTTGCCTAGACATTTCACAGATAGTCGCGTACGTGTGGGGAAATTTTTCGGGATTGGATCCAAAATCAGCCTCCCTGCCGTTTTTTGACGGTCCTGCGCTCACACGAATAAATCCTCCGGTCGGCTGAACGCCGAGAGGAGGACAGTAGGAACAACGTCATCGCGAGCGTGATGTACCCAAGACGGGCGTAGCGATACTTTCCGTCTCGGTCCAGCACAAAGAATCGACCTAGCCAACAAGTCAACGCAGCCTCCCACGACCCTGCGGGTCTCGTGGGCCAACATCACCCGGATTTCAACTCCGCCACTTCGAATCGAAAATCAGAAGGAGAATTCCATGATTAAGGTGTTTCGGTTCTTAGCAATTTGCACGGTCGGTATTGCTTTTGCAACATCGTCAATCGCATGGGCGCAGACCTATACGACGGTCGACTTTCCCGGCGCAGTACTCACCGAACTAATCGGCGGCCCCAATCCACAGGGCACGAGCGTGGGCAGTTACACACTCACGGCTGGCGGCGCCCTCACGGGTTTACGTTAAGGAACGGGGTATTTACACCGTTTGACCCTCCGGGTTCGACGTTTACGACTGCTAACTTCATCAGTCCGCGGGGAGACATAGTGGGCGGATATGTTGACGCAAGTGGTGTCAGCCATGGTTTCGTTCGGAGTGGAGGGAACTACACCACGGTTGACTACCCGGGCGCGGCTGGTACCACTCTCAGCGGGCGTTAACCCGTCAGGTGAAATGTCAGGCGTTACCTGTTCCGACCCCGCCTGCGGCGCCTCTGGACGCTACCAACGTACCCACAGTTTTCTAGTGTCCAAAAAGGCGTCTTCTCAGCGACCTTCGACCCACCGGGTGCAGTCAGCAGCACTAGCCAGCATGGTGATACCCTCTGGCGCAGTCGTTGGTCTGATACAACGTTGGCGGTACCACGTGTGCCACACAGTGCCAAGGATACATGCTGTTCCATGGGACGTATGCCACGATTAATTTTCCCGGCAGTGCGATTTACGTTTGCTGGAGGGGCAAACGCCGAAGGCAACATCGTAGGGCATATATGTCGATGCTGCAGACGTCGGACACGGTTTTCTGTTTAACGGCAATTACACCTCGTTCGACTCCCCCGGAGCCACCCTCACTGAGGCGACAGGGATAAATCCTGGCGGTGTCATTGTGGGTCTTTATATGGACTCCGCCGCTGTCGCTGCACGGATTTGTCCGGACGCCGTAACCGATGAGAGTTGGCCTCGCCGGCTGACCGTTCTAAGTGGCCCCACGTCAATGCAGATTTCTGCATGGACGTAGAGGGCCATTTCGGCCTCAGGTTCCATAACCACTCCTAATTCGAGCAGAAGCGGTGCTCTACCCGACGAACCAAACGTGAAACTGCTCTCTAGCATCCTCGAGCACTCCGAGGGCTCTGTGACCCAAGCAATGGCGCTGCTTGAAAGCTGGCGCTTTTTTCGGAAGTGGGTGCAAGCCACTTTCCTCCTCCATCCGATGGTAAGATTTCAGCTTCATGGTTACTTTCGTTGTGCTGCGAATTGTGGTGGTGGTCTTGCTTGTCGCGGCAAACGCGTTCTTCGTGGCCGCTGAATTCGCCCTGGTGAACGTGCGCGAAACGCGACTGCAACAAATGATCGCGGCCCACCGCCTGGGAGCACGCACCGTTCAGAAGCTTCATCAGAAGCTCGACCATGTCCTGAACACTGTGCAGTTCGGCGTCACCGTAGCCAGCCTGGCTTTAGGCTGGATCGGCGAAGCTTCCATGGCCCGTATTCTGGAGCCGCTCTTCCGTCCTTTGCCCCATTCGTCGCTCTACGCGCACGGGGTTTCTGTAGTTGTCGCGTTCGTGTTGATTACCTACATGGTCGTCATTCTTGGTGAGGTGGTTCCCAAGTCAATCGCCTTGCAGCGCACCGAACGGGTGGCACTGGCGGTCGCCGGACCGATGGATTTCTTCATGACCATTGCCGCGCCGTTCCTCGCTTTCATGACTGCTTCCACCCGAGTCGCTTTGAGAGCGTTTGGCATGCGACAGGTGCGCGAAGGCGGCGTTCACTCTCCTGAGGAGTTGAAGCTGATTGTCTCGGCTAGCCGCCGGTTGGGAATGCTGGCCCCCACCCAGGAGGAACTGATCCATCGGGCGCTTGAACTGGAGAACATTTCCGTGCGCGAAATCATGGTGTCGCGCCGCGATATTTTCTCTTTGCCCGGCAACATTTCGTTGGAAGAAGCGTTACAACGCGTCGTAGAAGAGCAACACTCACGCGTGCCGGTTTACGATGTCCACCGCGGACCCGAGCACATCATCGGGGTGTTGTATGCCAAGGACCTGATGCGCTGGTTGCGCTACCGGGTGAATCGCACCGCTTCCGGCAGACCGGTCACGCGGCCTAGTGGCCTGCAAGTGCGCCATATCATGCGTGAGGTGCTGGTGGTACCCGAAACCAAGCCGCTTCCCGATCTGCTGATCGAGTTCAAAGTTCGCAAGCGGCACCTGGCGGTCGTAGTGGATGAGTTCGGCTCGACTGCCGGACTGGTGACGGTGGAAGATGTGTTGGAACAACTAGTTGGAGAAATCGAAGATGAGTTCGATATCAGCGAGCCTCCTCTTGTCCCCGGCGCTTCTTCGATGACCCTGGATGGTTCGGTCAACATTCGCGATCTGGAATCGCAATATCACATCCCGTTGCCGCGCGACGAAGGCTTCGAGACGCTTGCCGGTTTTGTATTGACGCAATTGCAGAAGATCCCCGAGATCGGCGACAGCTTCGAATATCAGGGCCGGCGCTACACCGTCGCAGCCATGGACGGACTGCGCGTGGTAAGCGTCAACATCGAAGGGACACAACCGCAGGCCCAGCTACAATCGTCACCGGCAACTCCTTTGGCCCACTGATGCGCTATCTGCTTTCGCGATCGCTGTACATGCTGCCGGTCGTCTGGCTGGTGGTGTCGGTGGTCTTTCTGCTGATTCATCTGGTGCCCGGCGATCCCATCCAGCAGATGCTGGGCGAAGGAGCGGCTGCCACCGACCTGGCTGCGGCGCGTCATGCCTACGGGCTGGATGTTCCGCTCGGGCGACAATATGTGAATTACTGGCGGGGTCTCGTACACGGCGATATGGGACGCTCGCTGCGCCTCAATCAGAATGTCGGCCACGTGATCGCCCAGGCCTATCCCGCCACCATGGAACTCACCCTGGCGGCATTGTTTGTCGCGCTCGCCCTGTCGATTCCCGCCGGGGTACGTTCAGCGCTGCGCCGCAATCGTTGGGACGATCGGCTGCTCAGTTTTGTCTCGCTGCTAGGATTGTCATTCCCGAACTTCGCGCTGGGACCAATCCTCATACTGTTTTTCGCTATTGAGTTGGGCTGGCTGCCGGTTTCAGGCTCAGGCTCACTGGCCCACTTGGTGCTTCCGGCGATCACCATGGGCGGAGCACTGGCTGCCATTCTTACGCGGATGATACGCACATCAATGTTGGAAGAGTTGGGGCAGGATTACATCCGCACCGCGCGCGCCAAAGGATTGCCTGAGCGTACCGTGGTTTATCGGCACGCGTTGCGAAATGCCATGATCCCGATCCTCACCGTCGTCGGATTGCAGTTTGGAGCGCTGCTGGCCGGCGCTATCGTGACCGAGACGATTTTCTCCTGGCCAGGGATCGGACGCCTTACCATTACGGCCATCTCCAATCGCGACTACTACCTGGTGCAGGGCTGCATACTGATGATCGGGCTGACCTACGTGCTGGTGAACTTTCTAACCGATTTACTCTATTCGGCGTTTAATCCGAGGATTCGGCAGTAGCAAAGGTTGTGGAGCTCGGGTCCGGCTTCTAAAGTGGTAGGATATCTGTCATCTTCTGCTTGACAGGAATTTCGTCTGTGTTATTCTCTTGTCACTGATCGTTGTGATCA
Organism: uncultured Acidobacteriaceae bacterium; assembly: GCA_963709045.1. Taxonomy (GTDB): domain Bacteria; phylum Acidobacteriota; class Terriglobia; order Terriglobales; family Acidobacteriaceae; genus Bog-257. Next base: position 113,376 of record CAVPUX010000005.1, read on the forward strand.
GATTTTGAATATGCATTTGCCGATCAATTCCCGAATGTTTATGGCCATGTGCGCCCCAGGTGGCGCCGTGCCTGCGTCGGGAGTGTGATCCGCACCTAACAATCTCCCTTCACTGAGCGGCCGCCTGGGGCTTACACCGGCGGCGATTTTGTTTTAAGCCCATTTTTCGCTCAGACCTCGACCACCCCCACAAGCGCAAAAGCGGCGCTCGTCGGGGACCCCGGGGAAAAGAAGGGAGATTCACCGTGTCTCACGACAATTACGAAATACCTACCATTGCAATCCACGGCGGGCTGGGGCCTGATCCGACCACCGGCGCCATTCTTCAGCCAATCTACCAATCGACAACTTTCGTGCAGCAGGCGGTTGGTGTTCACAAAGGCTTCACCTATTCTCGCGCAGCGAACCCCACCGTGGATGCGCTTGAGCGCGCATTGGCTGCGCTTGAAGGAACACCGGCCACGGTGTGCTTTGCCACCGGCATGGCGGCAATCACCACACTGTTCCTCTCGCTGCTTAAGTCCGGCGACCACGTGGTCATTTCTGAAGTGGTTTACGGCGGCACGGTCCGCCTGTGCCAACAACTTCTCAGCGGGCTCGGCATTGAGCACACGCTGGTGGATGCCTCCCGCGCGGAGTTGGTCGATCAGGCGATCACATCACGCACGAGGTTGATCTTCATCGAAACGCCAGGGAATCCGACGCTCAAACTGTGCGACATCCGCGCGATTGCAGCAGTTGCTCGCCGCCGCGGTGTGCTTCTCGCCGTGGACAACACCTTCCTGACACCGGTGCTGCAACCTGTGTTTCAGTTTGGCGCCGATATCAGCGTGCTCTCTACCACCAAGTACATCGAGGGCCACAACGCAACTGTTGGCGGTTCACTGGCCGCACACGATGAACAACTCCTCGAGCGCTTCCGCTTGATTCGCAAAACCACCGGCTGCATTCAGTCGCCGCAAGATGCCTGGCTGACCCAGCGCGGCATCAAGACCTTGCCGGTGCGGCTGAAGCTGCACTCTGAGAACGCTGCCATCGTCGCTCAATGGCTCGAATCGCATCCGGCGGTCGAGCGCGTGCATTATCCCGGGCTCGCTTCGTTTCCCCAGAAGGCGCTGGCGGAACGCCAGCACGTGGCGCATGGAGGCATGCTCGCCTTCGAGATCACAGCCGGCGCTGAGGCCGCCGTGGAGCTAATGAACTCCGTGCGTCTCTGTTCGTTGGCTGAGAATCTGGGCGCGGTTGAGACGCTGATTACTCATCCAGCCTCCATGACGCATGGCGATGTGCCGCCGGAGACACGCAACAAGATTGGCATTACCGACGGGTTGATAAGACTCTCGGTTGGTCTGGAATCCCCGGAAGACATCATTGCGGATCTGGAACAGGCCCTGGCAATCGCAACCGAAAAAGCTGGGAGGGCGTCATGCGTCGTTACCCGATAACCGTTCTGAAATTTGGCAGCTCAGTGCTGGGCTGCGAAACCGATCTTTCCAAGGCGGTGCAGGAAATTTATCGCTGGACACGCGATGGACACCGCGTGGTTGCGGTGGTTTCGGCGATTGGATCCACCACCGACGCATTGTTTGCCTGCACTAGGACCTACGGCTCCGATCTGAGGGACGAAGCCGTGGCCACTCTGGTCGCGACCGGCGAAGCTACTTCCGCGGCGCTGCTGACGCTGGCGCTCGAACGTGCAGGAGTTCATTCCACCGTGATCGATGAAGTTCGCTTGGGCCTGCGGACCTGTGGCCCAGTCTTGAACGCAGAACCGTGTGGCGTCGATGTACCGCGGGTATTGAGCATTTTGGAGGATTTCTCGGTGGCTGTGGTGCCCGGGTTCGTCGGACGTCAGGAAGACGGTAGGCTTTCTCTCCTGGGCCGCGGCGGCTCCGATTTGACGGCGGTCTTCGTGGCCTATCACTTACAGGCCGATCGCTGCCGGCTGATTAAGGATGTGAACGGCATCTTCGAACATGATCCGGCCGACACCGCCAACCCTCCTCGCCGCTATAGCACGGTCGGTTGGGAGCAGGCGGTGCACGTCGGCAATGGCGTGGTGCAGCCTAAGGCGATCGAGTTTGCCGAGCAGCACGGGCTCACGATTGAAGTAGCAACTCTTAATTCCGATTCACCAACCCTGATCTGCGGTTTGCCAATCTCGTTTGCCGATGAATCCCCATCCGCAACGCCGTTGCGCGTTGGATTGCTCGGGGCGGGCACGGTAGGACTCGGCGTTTATCGCACGCTGGCGGCCCATCCTGAGACGTTCGACGTCAGGCATGTTGCAGTCCGCCAATTGGAGCGGGAGGACGGCATTCCTCTGGCTTTGTTGACCCACGATCCCTGGGAGGTTGTCGGTTCCGATTGCGATGTGATCATCGAGCTGATCGGTGGCCTGTCGCCGGCGAAGGAACTGATTGAGGCGGCGCTCAAGTCGGGCAAGCACGTTATCACCGCAAACAAGCTGGTGGTGAGCCGTCATGGCAAGCAGTTGCGTCGGATTGCTGAGTTCGCAGGCGTGCAATTGCTGTACTCAGCGGCCGTCGGCGGCGGAGTGCCGATGCTCGAGCACGTCGGCCGCATTGCCCAAGCCGGAGGCATCCGCACGTTGCAAGGCGTAGTAAATGGCACTACCAACTTCATTCTCGACCGCCTCGCGGAAGGACTCTCGCGCGAAGAGGCGCTTGGAGAAGCGCAACGACTAGGTTTCGCCGAGCAAGATCCCACTTCTGACCTCGACGGCAGCGATGCGGCGCACAAGCTGGCGCTGCTTGCACAGACCGCATTCGGTGCATGGTTGAATCCGGCGGATATTGATCGTACCGGTATTGAGCAGTTCAATGCTGAAGCGGTTCAAGATGCAGTGCGCTCGGGGCGCACCGTGCGCCTGGTGGCTTCATTGAGCCGGGATAAGTTCGGATTGCGAGCGCGCATCGCTCCCCAACTCTTCGAACATGCGCACGCTTTTGCGCAGACCATCAATGAAGAAAACTGCCTGGAAATTGAATCGCAGACCGGGGACGTGGTGCAGGTACGAGGCAAAGGTGCGGGGCGATGGCCGACCTCGGTGTCAGTTATGGCCGACGTCTGCGATGTCTATCGCGCCCAGCAAGTGAGTATTCCCGATGAGTGTTTTGCCGCAGGGAGGGCCTCATGAAATTCGCCAGCCGACTTCTTACTTTCAACGCTTGTCCGGAAGATCCATTCCGGCCAATCGCCACGCCGATCTACCAGACGGCGACCTTCGAACAAGAGGAAGCCGACACCTTCGGCCGCTACGACTACTCGCGTAGCGGTAATCCCACCCGCACTGTACTGGAAGATCTGCTTGCCCGCCTCGAGAATGCCGACCGTGCCTTTTGTTTCTCCAGCGGTTTGGCGGCGATCAGTGCGGTGGCACGCCTGCTCTCCGTGGGAGACGAAATCCTCGCTGGAGATGATCTGTACGGCGGAACCTATCGGCTCTTCTCCAGGATTCTGGACCGCACTGGCGTGACCGTTCGTTATGCGGATGCGTGCGACGTCGAGCTCTTCGCAGCGCAGATCACTCCTCGCACGCGACTGGTTTATTTCGAGACCCCGACCAATCCGCTGCTGCGAATTGTGGATATTCGCAAACTGGCCGACCTGGCTCACCAGCACGGTGCGCTGTTGTGCGTGGATAGCAGCGCGATGTCGCCGTACCTGCAGAATCCGCTCGACCTGGGGGCCGACATCGTAGTGCACTCGGCGACCAAGTATCTCTGCGGCCATAGCGACGTTACGGCGGGGGTAGTTGCAGTCAAGCGGCCCGAACTGGCGGAGCAGATCTGTTTCATTCAGAACGGCGAAGGCGCCGCTCTTGCTCCCTTCGACTGTTATCTGCTGCTGCGCGGCGTGAAGACCCTGAAGCTGCGTCTCGACTGCCAACAGGCGAATGCGCTCAAGGTGGCTAACTTCCTGTGCGCACATCCTGCAGTGCAACGCGTGCATTTTCCCGGTCTGGCAAGCCATCCCGGTCACGAATTGCATGTGAAGCAGGCGCGCGGAGCGGGGGCTGTCATCAGCTTTGAGACGGGCTCGTTCGCAGTGTCGAAGCAAGTAGTGGAAGCGACGCAATTGTTCCGCATCAGCGTAAGCTTCGGCAGCGTGAACTCGTCGATCAGTCTGCCCGGGTGCATGTCGCATGCGAGCATTCCCGCGGAGGTTCGCCAGGCCCGCTCGTTAGCCACGGACTTGGTGCGGTTGTCAGTGGGAATAGAAGATGTGGACGACCTTCTCGCCGACCTGGAGCGGGCATTCGAACATGCTGCCTGCGCAATTGCCGCGGCGAACAATGGCGCTGAGTTGCGCGAGCAGCAATTTGCCTAGAGCGGTTTTTAGAGTCGATGTATTCCGGATTTGAAAGGGCACGGCTTTCGTGCAGCGCGAATCCGTCATGCTCTCGGCTTTAGAGCCCCTGAAGGTAATCCCTCAGGGCCTAAAGGCCGCGCATCTTCGTTGACGTCTTTCGGCATGGCTGGAGGCATGCCCTTTCAAAGCAACCCCTGGGATATATCAACCTTGAAACTCCGCTACCATCTATCGGCTAGACAGGCACTTGGGGGCACCTTGAATCAGCCGTGTTCGTACCGCCAACCGCCAATGGCCTTTGCATTGAGACATCTCCGGCGTAAAATATCGTGATTCGCCTCGGGGTTGGCAGCGCGATGAGGGAGTTCTGCATCCAACTGCCGTCACGGGGAAGTGTGCGGCGACGCTTGGTTCCACCGAGCTTCTAAAAAATGTGACATGTTGAGCGGGTTCACCACGTCGTGTTGCAGACGAGGTGAGGCGAGTCCCATACGCCGCGGGTCCCGCTTTCTGGCGGGTCGAGACGGAACCATGATGAATGCGCTGCCGGCTGGAGCCTGTCTTGTTGATTCGAAAAATGCGAAAAAACCATCGTTCTCAATCGATTTTGGAGCGCATTCAAGTTTGCCTGCCAAGGCAAGACTAGCGTCTTATTGGTGGGTGAAGGAACTCTGGACACTGAGCCGAACTATGAAGTTCTCTGTTCATGAAGTCGATCAGCCCGTGACTGTCCGGGAGATGAAGATTTGCCCGGATCTCACGCCGGAACAATATCCGCAAAAGCATACCAGCATGAGAGTAGCGACCGCGTTCCGCAGATTTTCTTGTCCCACCTTCAAGGGCTGTGTCTGCAGCACCGTCGAGGTCGAAAGCACGCTCCGATGACGATCAATCCCTCAACGACTCCCAATCTCGTGAACGTCCGCGGTACCGAGCTTCTGGCCGGCGATACTCGTGAACAGTATCGGCAAAAAATCGCGCGGATTACCCTCGACTCCATGGTTCAGTTCGTCGGCCTTCTGGATGCGCAGGGCACGGTTCTCGAAATCAACCAAGTCGCGCTCGACGCTGTGGGAATAAAGCTCTCCGAGGTCGAAGGGAAACCGTTTTGGACAACCTTCTGGTGGCGGGTCTCAGAGGAGATCCGGGAAACTCTCCGGGCGGCGATCCTGCGGGCCGCCCAAGGCGAATTCGTTCGCTGGGATACGGAAATCTACGGACGCGCCGGCGGCAAAGAGACCATCATCATCGACGCTTCGCTGTGCCCGGTTAAGGACGAGCAAGGCAACGTCGTCTTTATCACTGCCGAGGGGCGCGACATCACCGAGAAGAAAGCGCATGAGCGCGAGATCGCGCGCCAGCGTGAGGAACTGGCGCAGCTCGACAAGCTGAAGACGCAGTTCTTCGCCAATATCAGCCATGAGTTTCGCACGCCGCTGACCTTGATGATGGGACCACTGGAAGATGCAATCACGCAGTCGGAGGGGCTGTCGGCGGCAAACCGCGAGCGACTCGATTTGGCACAGCGCAATTCTCTGCGTCTGCTGAAGCTGGTCAACACCCTGCTCGATTTTTCGCGGATCGAAGCTGGCCGCATTCAAGCCTCGTATGAACCCACCGACCTGGCGGTGCTGACGACAGAACTCGCCAGCGTATTTCGCTCGGCAATCGAACGTGCAGGAATGCGTCTGGTGATTGACTGTCCCCCACTTCCGGAGCTGGTTTACGTCGACCGGGAAATGTGGGAAAAGGTCGTTCTCAATCTCCTATCCAATGCGTTTAAGTTCACGTTTGAAGGCGAGATCGAAATTTCGTTGCGGAGCTTCGATGCCGCTGTGCAGATGAGCGTGCGCGACAGCGGGACGGGCATTCCGACGGTCGAAATTCCACGCCTGTTTGAGCGTTTCCACCGTGTTAAGGGCTCGCGCGGGCGCTCTTACGAGGGCAGCGGAATCGGGCTGGCGTTGGTGCAGGAGCTGGTCAAGCTGCACGGTGGCAGCGTGCGCGTCGAGAGCGCAGTTGATCGCGGAAGCACTTTCATCGTTTCTCTTCCACTTGGCAAGGAGCATCTGCCTGCCGACCGCATCCAAGCGGCACGAACGGCAACCTCAACGGCACTGGCCGCCGAGGCATACGTAAATGAGGCCGAACGGTGGTCGTCGCAGGACTTTGGGTCTTCTGCCGATGAGGGGGCGTTGCCCAAGTCACCGAAGACCAGGAAATCGCCTGGTGAGGCCCTGGCCGAAACTGAGAAAGAACTCATCCTGGTAGCCGATGACAACGCGGACATGCGCGAATACTTAACCCGCCTGCTGCATGACACGTACCGCGTGCACGCAGTTCATGACGGGGTGCAAGCCGTGGAAGCGATGCGGCAATTACGCCCTGCCTTGCTGCTCACCGACATGATGATGCCTGGGCTGGATGGTTTTGGCGTACTTCAAGCTGTTCGTAGCGATCCTTTTCTGAGCAGCACGCCGGTGATCCTGCTCTCGGCGCGCGCTGGGGAGGAATCGCGTGTCGAGGGACTTCAGGCAGGTGCCGACGATTACTTAGTCAAACCATTTACGGCCCGCGAGCTGATCGCCCGCGTGGGTACTCACGTAAAAATGGCTGAGCTTCGGCGGCAAACTGAGAAAGCTCGGCGACTGTACGATACGATTCTGTCCAATACGCCGGACTTGGCATATGTATTCGATCTCAATCACCGCTTCATCTACGCCAACAAAGCTCTGTTAGCGATGTGGGGTCGCGATTGGGAGTCAGCAATTGGCAAGAACTGTCTTGAACTGGGATATGAGCCATGGCACGCGGCGATGCACGACCGGGAAATCGAGCAGGTCATCGCTACGAAAAAGCCGATTCGAGGGGAAGTGCCATTCACGGGTACCAACGGTAGGCACGTTTACGACTACATATTCGTGCCTGTCCTGGGACCGACCGGCGAGGTGGAAGCGATCGCCGGTACAACGCGCGACATCACTGAACGCACTCAGGCTGAGGATGCCCTTCGCCGAAGTGAGGAGCGCCTCCGAGCCTTCGTAAACGCAACGTCCAATGCGGTGTACCGCATGAATGCCGATTGGACGGAAATGCATCACCTCCATGGCAAGGATTTCATAGCCGATATGGCAGAACCGAACCGTGATTGGCTCGGCAAATATATTCATCCTGATGATCAGCCGCTGGTGGCGTCCGCCATCGCAGAGGCCATTCGGAGCGGACGTACCTTCGAGCTGGAGCACCGTGTGGTTCGGGTGGACGGCACATTGGGATGGATATCGTCGCGCGCGGTTCCCCTGCTCGGAACAAACGGCGAGGTTGTCGAGTGGTTCGGCGCGGCGGCTGACGTCACTGAGCGCAAGCAGGCAGAAGAAGCTCGGCATAAGCTCGCCGCAATTGTGCAATCATCCGATGACGCAATCATAAGCAAGGACCTGAACGGCATCGTGACCAGCTGGAATGCGGCGGCTGAAAGAACGTTTGGATACAAGGCGGAAGAAATGCTCGGCCGCTCGATAGCGACCATTATCCCTCCCGAACTGCAGGATGATGAGCGACTGATCTTAGACACAATCGGGCGTGGGGAGCGCATTGAGCACTTCGAAACCACACGCCTTGCTAAGAATGGAGAACGCCTTGAAGTCTCCTTGACCATCTCTCCCGTTAGAAACGAGGAGGGCACGATCATCGGAGCGGCCAAAATTGCGCGCGACGTAACCCAGCAGAAGAAAACAGAGCAGGCCTTGCGGACGACCGAGCGACTGGCTTCGGTCGGCAGACTGGCGGCAACGGTGGCCCACGAGATTAACAATCCGCTCGAAGCCTTAACTAATCTTATTTACCTCGCAAAAAGGGGTGCCGTTGGGGACGAAGTGAGAAACTATCTTTCCGCGGCAGAAGAAGAATTGGAACGTATTTCCCATTTGACCAAACAGACCCTCGGGTTTTATCGCGACTCAAGAGCGGCGATACCCACGAGACTCGGACCGGTAATGACGTCATTGGTCTCGGTCTTCTCCTCAAGAATACGGAGTAAAGACATCGACATTCGTTCGGAGATTCGGGAGGATCCGGAAATTGTCGCCATACCTGGTGAGATTCGGCAACTTCTTGCGAATCTCATCAGCAATAGCATTGATGCGGTGCATACCGGCGGCCGTATTCGAATTCGGATCGGTGCAGCCGTTGAGCAGAATCGACAACGGAGATCGGGTGTGCGGGTGACGGTAGCCGACACCGGCAGCGGTATTCCCGCGGCTGTTCAAGCCAGCCTCTTTCAACCCTTCTTTACCACCAAGAAGGACGTAGGAACGGGTCTGGGTCTGTGGGTATCGAAGGGCATCGTCGAAAAGCACGGCGGATCCATCCACGTGAGAAGCAGTACCAAACCCGGTAGCAGTTGGACGGTTTTTTCCGTGTTTCTTCCGGAAAAGCCCCACGCGTCAACTATGGAGCAGGAGCTCAAAGTAGCGGTATGAAATCTCCTCGGAGCACGGCTTTGGCTGCGGCAGAATGTGCTTCCAATACGCAAGGGAACGATTTGATAGCCAGGAGTTTTGCGACACTGCAGACCGTAGGTAGGGGCGTTCCGCAGCGGTGAGCTCAATTCTGCTTTGCTTCGCCTGCAGGTTGTGAAAGGCTAGATGGTGTTATTGCCCCTATTTGTTCAGACTAGGTATATGACTCCACAATATAAAATGCTTCCTCAGGCTTTAGGTGCGGGCGGCTGCCAAGATAGTTTTTCATTTGCTCGTTGGCATCCGAGTGCACGTAGTTGGCAACCGGCTTTCGCAATTTATGGCGTACTGGAACAGCATCCACGATACCCATCCTAAGTTGTGCGGCATGCATTGCCAACGGCCAAGTGAAGTCATATCCCCAACCCATGGGCGTGGTGACATCGAAGGGTGTCAATATCGGTAGCGCATCTTCCCGCATCGAGAAAAGCGGGCCAATTTCGACATACCGCGTTTGACGCGCCGTAATACCATCAAGTTGCTCAACAAATCGGTGGTCAATGTAGCTATCGTGGGTCCTGGCGGGTTGTGCTAAGGCAAAGTCGAATTTGCCGACCCATGCTAGATATTGATCCAGGAAAAATTCCGGTAGCTCGATGTCGTCGTCAGTCACGATGACATAGTCGTAATCGCAATGGTTGATACTGCCTAGTAATCGATTCAGAATGGCGAACTTCGGTTCTTTCGATGGCAGGGATTCAACCACCTGCAGCGATGTGTTGGGAAGGGTACTCTTGCCGATGGCGACCCAACGTTGTTCGACCGTCCACTCCCGGCTGACTGCCAGGCTCCGTGCGATGCTAGCGGCAAGATTAACCACATCGGTCAGCACAATTCCAAGGACCAAGACTTTTTTTGTGATCATTTGGTTTACCCTGAGCCTAGTTTGGCCGAAGGTTTCTCGTCCCAAAATAGGCGCCGCAGAATGTTCTGCACGGCTGCGTCAGAGAAGTTTGTCTCGATGTGCGCTGCAGCCGCTCCTTGCAGAGAAGCCCAGAGCACCTCATCGTTATAGAGACGAACGACCGCCGTGGCGAACGCGCTTGCCTCATCTGCGATTAGGGCATGGGTGCCGTCTACAAGCTGCATCCCTTCTGCGCCAATTCGCGTAGTAACCACAGGCAATCCGAGACTCATCGCATGACCAATCTTGCCTTTCATCCCAGCGCCGTAGCGTAGCGGGGCGACGAAAATCCTACTTAGCTCGAAATACGGCGCCGGGTCGGGCACCCACCCCAGAACATCTACATTATTTCCGACCAGACGCTTTACTAACTCAGTTGGTTTGCTGCCTAGAATCGTAAAGCGGACATCGGGAATCTGCTCCTGAACCTTGGGGAAAATCTCTTGGACAAACCACGTCACCGCATCGACATTCGGCTCGTGATCGTAACCCCCGATGAAAACCAAGCCTTTTCGCGTCCCCCATGGCATGGGGGAAATACGGACGGAATGAACATTGGGAACAACTTCAACAATGGCCCGCGGCCACTTCTGTAGGATCGCCTGCTTTTCCGTCTCGGTTATTGCGATGCTCCGGTCGGCGAAGGTAAACGCCAGCGTTTCGAGTTGCAAGTACAACTCTGCCCGGCGCCCCTCCTGGGGATCATTTTTTATCTCCGCAGCCCGCTGAAACCTCAGGTAATGCAGGTCGACACTATCGTAAACCACCTCGGCATAAGGGGCGTAGGCGCGTACGAGAGGTATATAGGTGGCAGCAGTTTCCGGTCTGGAAATAATCGCCAGGGAGTAGGCGCCGCCCCGTTGCTCGAGATGGGACCGGATATCCGTGTAGCCAACCAGCACCTCGACTCCTAGCTTCTCCGTCGCTGCGACGTGATTTATATCGTTTTCTAGTCTTGCCGAAGCAAAGGTTACGGGCGATCCCAAGCCCCTTAGCAGCCGGAGCAACCCGAACATCCTTACCGAACCTGAGTCCATGTCTGGTGAAGGTACCGCATGATCGATGACGAGTATCCGACGAACATTGTCATGGGCCTGCAGCATCAATTCGACACGGCTGCTCGGATCACCGGTGACCGCGCCCGATGGCCAGATCACTGGAGCCCTGCGTCCTTCGGCTCGTCCGAACCTCAGGAAGTGAGCGAGCGGATTCATGCCGGTTGCGGCTACATCAGGGTTCTGCTCGAGGTAGAGTCTGCCGCTAAACTTTGGACTGGGCTCGCGACCTTCCCGAAAGCCTTCAAGCAGATAGTGGAGTAGAGGATTGACTCCGCTTGCGGCTACATCAGCATTCTGCTGCAAGTAAAAAGTCGTGTCGAAGTATAAATTAGGCATACGCCCCTCGACGACACCGTGAGAAAGATAGTGAGACAAGGGGTCGATTCCCGTCTCTGCTACATCAGGATAGTGTATTAGGTAAAAGTTGGAGTCGAAAAGGCCACTTTCTAGGAGTTGCTGCCCAATGGCCCCTTTGCAAGACAGGTCTATCGGTGCGACTCTTCCATCCAACCTTCCGAACTTCAGGAAATGAGCGAGCGGATTCATCCCGCTGGCGGCCACATCAGGGTTCTGCTCAAGGTAGAGTCTGCCGCTAAACTTCGGACCTGGCTCGCGACCTTCGCGGAAGCCATCAAGCAGATAGTGGAGTAAGGGGTTGACTCCGCTTGCTGCAACATCAGCATTCTGCTGCCGGTAAAAAGCCGTGTCGAAGTACAAATTAGGCATACGCCCTTCGACGACACCGTGAGAAAGGTAGTGGGATAAGGGGTTGGTTCCCGTCTTCGCTATATCAGGATATTGTGTTAGGTAAAAGTTCGGGTCGAAAAGGCCACTTGCTAATAGTATGCGCGCAACCTTGCGTTGCCGCAGCCGCCGTGGCAACTGCAACGTTAGTGTCCAATATGCTACTTTGAGCGCTTCCTGCGAAATCTTCGCAGTTCTGGGAAATGCGGAGCCTAGGCTACGTAGAGGCTTCGTGATTCTCCAGGAGAAGGAAGATAGGTTCGTATGCGCTGCAGTCAGCGCTGCGCTAAGCCCCTGCTCTAAGACCGCTACGCGAGCGCGGCCCTGATCAATCTGCCTACGCCGTATGGCAACCTCGTTGTCGAGCCGCGCGATATCTTGCTGCTGCTGCGCGACCTGCTCGTCTTGCGCCGCAACCTCTTGTTTCAATCTGGAAATTTGCCCATCTCTGGCCACGACCTGCTTGTCTCTCTTGGCAACGGCCCGGGCCAAGCTAACCATCCGCTCGTTTCCCGCCGCGAGCTGCTCGTCTCGCGTCGCGAGTTGTTGGCTGAGGCTGGCGATCTCACTCACCATCGAGCGCATGCCGCTGGACGTTCTGTCGGTCGGCAGTCCACGGTGCGGCCGGCCAGTGACCATTGTCTGGAAACCAGCTTCTTGTTCGAGCCACACTTGCAAATCCGGCTCGGAAACCACGAACCCAAATTTCTTGTAGAGTGCTTCAATCACGACGGTGACGGACTGCAAATGATCGGCAGTGGGCAAGCCACAAGTCAGTGACCATAGGATTCCGCGAGTCACTACCCATCCGAGTGGAACATCGCGATCAGCGCACCATTCAAGATCGATCGATGCGAGCTCCTCGCCCGACTCAAGCAGATTGAAGGGAGTACAGTCCAGAAAGTTGCCCGGAAGTGTGTAGGACCCGGGAGAGAGAAACTGGCCCACAGAATCGGCGAGGGGAACGGTCGCCATTCGGCGGGCGTGCCGCAGTAGAAATTCCATCCAGGGTTGCAACGCCGCAACCACTGATTCCACATCACCTGACTTTGCTCTTGCCCGCAGAAGTCTCCAGATAATCTGACGCCCCGCCTGGTAAGCAGACTCATCCAGACAGTTCGTGATCGTCATGCCCCCGGTAACGAGCGAGCGCTCACCACCCCAAGGAACCAGGTGCTCCTTCAAAACGAGGATCTCCGCGCCGCTTCGGACAAATCTGGTTTGAGTAACAAACTTGGGGACCCGATAGTACGAAAAGGTCGTCGCTAGCTCGCTGGCCTGGATGGCCGACTCGGCTTCCGGGGCCGCTACCACCAGAAAAGAGTTGCTGAGTTCCCCTAGCAGGCCATTTTTTCCCACCGCCGCGAAGGCGAGCGCCTCGTCGAAGACGCGGTACGGAGAGCCGGAGTAATCGCGACCATTCGAGCGAGCGATTAGATCGATCGGGTCGAAGTCCGGATCGCTCAATGCATCTTCCGTCAGAACCACGGATGGCAACTTGTAATCCGGGAACGGGTAATAAAAGTATGTGTGCTGCAATCCGGCCGCTGCTAACTCAGCGATGAGCTCCCTGCGGCTAAAGGTACGCGGTGTTTGCGGGCCGTAAAGACCTTGGATTCCAAAGTACGGAGTACCAACATGGTCCTCAGCGCATCCGTTGAAATACTTCAAGCCGAGCTTGTTTTCGATGGCGACGACAACCCGCCCTCCGCGAGTCAGAAACCGAGACACCGACCGCAGGTAAGCTCTCGAAAGGATTCTGGGCTGGTGCAAAACACAGCAGCATATTCGAGGACGCCGATTAAGACGACCCAGTCAAAGGTCTCCTCGGTTTCAAAAAGGAGCAAGTCGTCCACGACGACTCGAACATTCGGCAGGTCCCGGTTTCGCTCCGCAGCCACCCGGGCTCGAGCGAGGTTCCCTTCGACGGCGACTACGTTAGCGCCAATCTCGCCAAGATAACGGGTAACGGCGCCACAACCACATCCCAGCTCAAGAACCTTGCTGCCCGCGCGAATGCCCAGCGGACGTACCAGGCAATGGCGGGCGCGGCTGAGGTGATACTCGCTGGGCCAATCGTCGATGGCTTCGGCCAGCTCAGCGGAAAACGTTCCGCAGTCCGTAGCCTGCGATATTACGCTGAGGAGTCGACCTTCCGCTCCATCCGAATACGCAACCTCGTTAAGTGTCGAGCGACGGAATAAACGGAATCGCTCGTCCCAGAGATAATTCATTCCCGACCTTGGCGTGGACTGACCGCGAGCGGTGTTTGTTAGCGGATGAGGCAGGCGTGCCTGGAGTCAGCTCATCCGATATCCGAATCTTACATCATTGTTAGCTTGCATCTTCCGAACGCAGACAAGGCGACGCGAAAAACGCTGAGTATCAGAATCGTCGGCCCCAAATAGGGGAAGATGTGAACCTGTAATTGTTATAATAAAACCCAGCGCTGTGATGTAGAGTAATCGCGTCGCTCAGGCAACCGACAGCATCCTGGGGAGAAGGCTCAGCCAATCAAGAGATAGTGTGCCTGACTGCCTCGCAGGGTTTATAGCTCGGGCCAACAGGAAATGATACGGGAGCTCGGGATGACGTCGAAGGAGGGCCACGCTAAACATGGAAATAACTGAATGCCATTCAGGTCAGGCGCAACCCGCCATAGCCGTCGCCTGTTATGTCACGCTGATGCTAATGCCCACTAACAAATCTAGACGCATGTGGCCATCTGTCCGCGCCTGCGAGCGGGCGATGGTTCTTACCTAGGTGAATTGGTTTGGCGGAGCTCCTCATGTCTACTCCTGTTCAATGCAGTGTTCTCATTTGCACCTATGATCGAGGCCCTCTCCTGCGGGACACCCTTGAGAGCCTCTGCCACCAAACCTTACAGCAGAGCGACTTTGAAGTTATCGTGGTCGACGACGGTTCCCAAGATGACACCTCAGACATTGTCGGTGAGTTCAAATCACGTCTCGATCTGCGATATGCATATCAGCGGAATTCTGGGTTAGCCAGCGCCCGGAACCATGCCTTGTTCCTGTCGCAGGGTGAGATTGCTGTCCTTCTTGATGACGATGACATAGCGGTTCCAGAACTGCTCGCCGAGCACCTTGAAACCCACAAGGCTCACCCTCAGGATAACTTCGCGGTTCTAGGTTACACGGATCTGGCCCCCGAAATAGCGACTGATCCACTCATGCGCTTCGTGACCGAGGATGGAGCGTTTCTATTCTCCTATGCCGATATCCGACATGGACAAGTGCTCGGATTTTCTTACTTTTGGGGTGGTCGTTCGTCTTGCAAGCGTCGCTTTCTGCTCCAGCACGGGATATTCGATCCGGTATTTCGCTTCGGATGCGAGGATATTGAGCTCGCTTTTCGGCTGAGCAAGCATGGACTCCGGGTGATATACAACGCCCGCGCCATCACCGTGATGAGGCGAGCGTTTTCATTTGACCAGTTTTGCGATCGGCTGATCAAACAAGGGCGCTCCAATGCGGTGTTTAGCCGGTTGCACAGCGATCCCGAGGTCTGGGAATGGACTGAGGCGGGCGAAGCTGAAAAGTGGGACAAGATCGAGCCCATGTATGAGACATTCCGGAAGTCCGGTCGCGACCTCGACGCGATTTTCCGTCATAAGCAAGAGGTCGGCATCGACACGCCAGAGGACCGAGAAGTTCTGTATCACACCTATTGGACGGCATTTCGCGCCAGCAAAATCAAAGGGCTAGCCGAAGTTATTATGCATGGTGGTCGGTATATTCCCTCTGCGGTTCCTCGGTCCAACACAACTGCCACGATTGAGCGATATGCCACTTTGGACCAGTCGATGGCGAAAATACTAACGGCGTGCCCCCCGATCCATGGCGATTTGACCTGGGGTTTGTCAGAGGACACGTTGGCATATCTGGACAAACATGTGCAGAACGACTGGCAAACGCTCGAAACGGGTTCAGGCTTGAGCACCTTAATCTTTGCAGCGAAGCGATGTCACCATCTATGCGTTACGCCATTTCGAGAGGAAGCTGACCGTATCCTTGCCTATTGTACGGAGCAAAGTATTGCAGTCGACCGTTTATCCTTTGCGATTGGCTTTTCGCATCATGTATTGCCAACCCTTACAGACCTTAGCCCCCTCGATCTTGTACTGATCGACGGCGGCCATGGCTTTCCTATACCCTTTGTTGACTGGCTTTATTGCGCTCCAAAGATTCGCTTGGGCGGAGTTGTCATTGTAGATGACACACAACTGTGGACTGGCGGCATACTGAAGGAGTTTCTTGCTTCCGATCCCGATTGGGAACTCGCAACCTGCTTTGAGCGTGGCGCAGTGTTTAGAAAGGTCAACGAGTACCGTGAAAAAGAATGGAACGAGCAACCATATGTTTCCTCCCGAAGCGCTGGCGCATAAGTATCTAGCAACCTTCTATAATTCTAGGATGCTGTTCCTATATCGTTGCATTGTGATGGCTCCGGAGCGGCCTGCGTGGTAGCCAACAACCGGAGCCAGCTTGAGTTCCGCAAGCCTGCCTCATTCGAGTCTTTATCGACGCGATTGACAAGGTTCCAGTGGCCGCTGGCTGCGTTCATCGTTGTCGCCGTTCTTTGCTTGGGTAACTTTGCTCTGCTGGCGGGCAAGTCGACACCAGACTTTGATGCGGCCGACTATTTTGGCCCGGACTTTTCTCTGATTGCTGATCACGCAAAAGCGGGCAGACTGCTGCTCTGGGATCCTTGGATTGCGGCGGGAACGCCGGATTCGGCGGAACCTGAGTTTGGAACAACCTCTCCAATAGTTTTGCTCGCCGGATTATTATCTCCCGGTCCTCGACCGGGGTTTGTACTGTACATGATCTCTATCTGGATCCTGGGCCCCCTCGGAATGCTGGTCTTATGCAAGCATCTGAGGTGCCCACCCTGGGGAGCATTAATTGCGGCTCTAGGCTTTGCCACCTCCGGCTTCTATACAGCACAGGCGCAGCATACAGCGCACTTATACTCTGTTTCATTCTTGCCCTGGCTAATCTGGCGGTTCGACGTCGCCTTGGCCCGCCGGAGCTATTGGACATCGGTACAGGCCGGAGCACTCTATGGCTTATCAGCTCTGGGAGGTTACCCAGTCTATACTATCGTAACGCCTGCTTTTTTGGCCTTGTGGGCCATTGGTAGAATTTGGAGTGCTGACGATCCCCAGTTCCGTTCGCATAACGACTGGCGACGATTCATCTTTCCGTTGACCGCACTCATATTGCTAACTGTCATTGGCGTTGCCATTATGAGTCCTGCCTACGCTGGTTTCTTCACCCAAACTCGCGGTTACAGCGATAGAAGTGGGCCACGATCTAAAGATGAAGCTCTGCATTCGAACATATTCCCTGCCGGCGACGTTAGTACGCTCGCCAGCCCCTACCTGAGCCTATTAGATGTCCGCCCGATGTACCTATGGCCTTTCTCGGATGTATCGATGAGAAGCATCTACTCTGGGTGCGTCGTCGCGGTGTTGGCGTTCCTTGCATTGCTCGCCTCTTCAAAATGGCGGCGCTGGTTATTCGGCCTGGCACTGCTCTCCCTGTGTTGTGCAGTAGCCTACCAGCTGCCCCTGCGAGGCTGGCTCTACGACTTTGTTCCGCCCACCCGTTATTTTAGAAATGCTGCCAGCTTTAGGACATATGCAATACTGCTGCTTTGCATACTAGCTGCCTTGGGAACAAAGGATCTAGCTAATTCAACGGGCCGGGGTGCCATTCACATCAGGCGCAGATTTTTTGTCTGCTCGGTCATTTTGGCGATCATTGCGGCTTGGACATTTGCATTAGTGGTTCACCTATCGTCTGGTGTACCTGTGAGTTTTGGACGGCCTTTACCGCCTTTTAGCCTGGCTATTACTTGCGCCATAGTCATCTGGTCTAGTACTTGTGCAATTGCATTTCTACTGTGGCGGCGCAGAAGAGTCGGCTCCTTAGTCTATGGGTTACTCGTACTCGTTGCCATACTTGATAGTGTGGCGACGTTACAGATTTCATCGGTAACGATGTACTCTCCAACAATGCTTAGATTCTGGCATGCCATGGACAGTGGGCATGTCGCTAACCTCGATCTATCCGCTAATGGATTATTTCGACAACTCGAGCCACCAGATGCGGTAAACCTTGGACCACACACCAGATATCATAGTAATCGGAACATCCCACTCAAGGTGCCAGTCGCTGTTAGCTACATGACCATGACCAACCGTTTTTACTCACAGATCACGGAGGATCCGATCTTAATCCAGATGGCGCTGGGCAGCGATCGCATATGGTTTGTGGCAGACGCCCCCGTAGCTCCGCCGACTGATGGTAACTTTGCGGCCTATGCTCGACGAGCTCGACAGCTGAAGAGTCCGGTAGTCATCCTTCACTCCAAGCAAGAGATGGAACAACTATCAGCGAAGGGTGCCGGGGACGAAAAGAAGTCAGCGCCGACCGTCTCTGCCGATGCGCTACCCTCTGCCGCCCGGGCGGAGGTTACTCGCATTGCCTACTGGCCTAACTCGCTTTCGTTCAATTATTTTGCGAGGGAAGGCGGCTGGCTTATCGTGACGGATCGATGGGCACCGGGATGGAGTGTGAAGGTAAATGGGAAGCTGGAAGAGATTCTCGGCGCGGATTTCGTCTACCGTGCTGTCAGGGTCGAACCAGGGGACAATAGTATCCAATTTAAATATCGGCCAAGAGGGTGGCCTTATCTACTAATTCTGAGTTGGGGAACGCTTCTTATTGTGGCGGTATGCCAAGTCGTAAGGGTAGCGAGAAGAGTGAATCGCCGAGTTAGATCGGCCTCTGGATCGATGTGATTGGTCGTCTACCCGTACTAGGCACGGCACTTTTCGAACAGCAATCGGCCACCGGTTTGCCGGTCCAGGTTATCAAATCCAAAGTGCTGCGCTATTCGGATGGCAGACGTTAGCGAATTCCATTGCATTAGCCCAGGAAGTTCAGCCGTATTACGGTTATAATCTTGCGCATGCTTTAGAAAATATGCGCCATTCGTATTGGGTGTCTTGAGATCGAGTGATTCGGAATCGGCAATGTCGATCCAGATTCGCCCTCCAGGCCTAACGATTCTGGCGAACTCACGGAAGTACCAATACAGATCATACAAATTAAAATGGATGCACACTGACATTGCGCATACAACGTCAATGGCGTCGGTATCAAAACAGTCAAGCCGACGTGGCTCGATGAGATGGAAGGAGATATTCTTAAGCGCCGAACATTCGCGCGCGGCAAAACTGAGATATGCGGGACTAACATCACAGGCGTGGACATGTCTCGCGCGTTGCGCCAGCCAGTAGGTCCCAAAGCCGCATCCAGAACCGATATCCAGCACGATGTCGCCACTGCCAATCTTAGTTTGGTCGGCTATGTAGTTAGCGAAATCCTTCCGTGAGTTCCTAATTTCAGGAACGTGCTTCTCAGGCTCAGGACCGAAATCAGGGCCAATCAAAGCGATTAGCAAGCTTCTAACATCGTTCTCTGAGAGATCGATCCAGTGCTTAAAGACATTTGCAGCAGTCATTTTTCAACTCTAAGAAACGGCCACGGTCCTGTCAAATTGACGATTCGCGAACCGGTGTACAGGACTGTGGGCCAGGACTCCAGAATCGCACAAATCTCTCCTTTCAGACCCAGGCCTCTGGCGTCAAAGCCTGATGGCGCTGATCGTCATCGTGGCGGAGTCCGAAATCGAATTTTGCTTTTCCTATATGCTTAAGTTGTAAAATCACTGTGCGAAAATGGGGACAGATTAAGAGCTGCGGCACGATTGAGTAAGATACTGGTGAGTAAGATACTGGCGTTGAGTAATCCCTGCGTGACTACCATGGATGTCCTGTACTAGGTGTCATGATCGGTTAAGCGCTACGGTGCGGTTATAAAACTCAGGTGTTTTAAAGTTGCTAAAACTGGACGATGTGGGAAATCCACCTCATCCAATCACCGCGGAGGCACCCACCAGCTGGGACAATGTTATGGCCTATGCTCAAAAGCCTAAGCCCGGTCTCGAACCGTACGATATTGGTTGGACTTATCTCAAGATGAATACAATTTACTCGCGCCTGGCGGAGTCAGGTTTCTGCATAAAAGCCGGATATGTTCCAAGGCCAAGTACTCCGTATTTTGACGACGTGCTCAGCAATAGCGGCGGAATAGTCCATCAACCGGAGGTGTATCAGTTTTCCGCCTACCTCGGTAGCAGGTTCGGTTGCACGGAGATGATTGATCTGGGATGCGGATCGGGTAATAAATTGCCTGAGATCTCCCGCCAGTTCAGAGTGGTTGGCGTAGATTTCGGTGAAAATATAAAGAGATTTCGTGAATCTTACCCACACGCGGTCGGTCTAGAGCACGATTTGTCGCGTGAGCCGCTGCGAATCTCTGATAGAGAACTGCTCAAAAGGTCCGTGGTTGTATGTTCGGATGTAATTGAGTATCTCCCTAATCCAGTTCCTTTGCTCCAAACGATTCATGACCTGATGCAAGACGCTCCCGTCGGCATCATCACTACACCCGAACGCGATCGGGTGCGAGGACGCGATCATTTCGGCCCCCCGAATAATGACCAGCACGTTCGAGAATGGAACTTGCCCGAATTCGAGAGACTGCTGCGCGAGGTGGGATTGAACGTAGCGTTTATTGGACTCACTGTAAACAACGACCGGGATTGGGCTAAGCGAACGATAATTGCGGTTTTGCGCCAGCAGGGAACAGAAAATATATATTGTGCGCCGCCCGACTTTCGGGTCAGGGCTTTTATGTGCGCCTACAACGAAGAAGATGTCATCCCAGAAACGCTCGGGTACTTGACTGAACAAGGCGTTGAAGTCCATCTCATTGATAATTGGTCCACGGACAGGACCGTTGAGCGAGCAGCACGGTTCCTTGGACGAGGTCTTCATGCGATCACGAAATTTCCGCCTGAAGGTCCATCGTCCACCTATGACTGGCACGCGTTACTAACGCACGTCGAAGATCTCAGCTTCCGGTCAAGAGCGAACTGGTGTATTCATTACGACGCTGACGAAATTAGGGAGTCGCCATGGCCGCAGGTTCGGCTTCGGGACGCGCTGTACCGAGTCGAGCGCGAAGGGTTTAATGCGGTTGATCATACGTGTGTCGTTTTCCATCCTACTACCCAGCAACCAGCGGTGGACTTAGCCATTGACAGATTCGCCTGGTTTGAATTCGGCAAACGACCAGGACACTTTTCGCAAATAAAAGCATGGAAACGGCCGAATATCCGAGTGCGATTGGCCGAATCGGGGGGCCACTCGGCTGATTTTCTAGGCCGGAGGGTTTACCCCTTCAAGTTCTTGCTTCGGCACTACCCCATTCGTTCGCAACAGCAGGGACTCATGAAGATTTTGGCGGACAGGAAGCCTCGCTGGAATCAAGAGGAAAGGCACGTCCGCGGCTGGCATGTGCAGTACGATGATATTGCACCCGGCCACAATTTCTTGGGGGATGCTTCTAAGTTAATCGAGTTCAACCCAGATTCGTTTTACTCTGACTTCCTGGTGGAGCGCCTCAGTGGTATCGGAGCAGATCGCACTTGACCGACTTGCAATCAGCAAAAAGAAGTGTCCTGCGACTTCGGGCGCCGCGGCGCCTTCATAACTGTTGATCACGCAGGATGAAAGGCAGCCCTTTGGGATAGGTCGTGAGTTTGCGCCTCATCGCCTACGAAAGGAGCACCAAGCTTGGCGCGACGAACCGGCCAAGGGAGGGGCAAGTGCTCGCGCAGGATCCTGCCCTTGCCATTGCGCTCGGTAATGGTCCGCGCATGCCCAGTAGCCTACGGTGCGAAGTAACTGGAGATGTCCATAATGAGCTGCGTTAGGCCGGCGGCGTAAGCGTCGATGGAGCCGTTCGTCGTCGGCACAATCGCCATGTTCGACGTAACGGCTCCGTCCCAGGCATTCAGCGTAGAAGAGTTCGGCGCTTGGGAGCCGTCATCGGGCCATAAGGTCAACAGCCATACCGGAACACCCTGCGGAACAATGGTTGCGTTGAACACGTACGCTTTCGCCGCGCTCGGCGGCCCACACGGTCCGCCAACTACATCCAACGACGGAGTCAATTTGCCAGTGAACGGCTGCCCGCTTCTCATCGTGCGGGTGTCCAGCGCGCGACACGGCGCCATGGGATACAGCGACAGCCCACCCGTACCGGCGGGAGCGAAGTAACCATTGATGTCAATCGCCAAGTCGGTGTCGGCGCTGGCCGACGTCGCAATTTCTCCGCCGGTGCCTGCCGGCAGTATCGCGGCATTGGCTACCACGGTTCCAGTCGGAGCATTCAAGGTAGAGGTCCCGGGCTGGGACTGTCCCGGTCTGTAGGGCCACGCGGTGAAAACCCAGACTTGATCCGAACGCGGCACCACGGTGAAGTTCAGCGAGTAGGCCAGAGCGGTGTCGGGGATGTTGCACGCGCTGGCATCCAGCACCGGAAAATCGCGCTCCTGGTTCTTCTTCAGGTACGGGCCGCCTAAGTCGCCAGTAGCCCAGCGGGTATCGGCCACGCGGCAAGGTGTAAGCGGATAGAAGGCAAGCGTTGAGCCGCTTACGGGCTCGAAGTAGCCGTCAATGTCGAGCACAACGTTGGTGGTGTCGCTAGCAAAGACGCTGACTGCTCCCTGGGTCCCGGCAGGCACGATGGCTGCGTTCGCCTTGAAGCGCCCGTCCCAAGAGTTCATGGTCGAAATAATTGGCTGTGACTCCCCGGTGGGCCAAATCGTGAGAAATCCCACTGACTGTCCGCCAATA
Organism: uncultured Acidobacteriaceae bacterium; assembly: GCA_963709045.1. Taxonomy (GTDB): domain Bacteria; phylum Acidobacteriota; class Terriglobia; order Terriglobales; family Acidobacteriaceae; genus Bog-257. Next base: position 135,738 of record CAVPUX010000005.1, read on the forward strand.
GGAACCAGGGTGACATTCAAGGAGTAGGCTGCGGCCGTCGCAGGAATGTCGCAAGGTGTCTGCTGTGGAATGGGAAAGCTGCGCGCTGTCCTAGCCTGAAGCGGCGGTCCACCGAATGGATCGTTGGGATTGCGCGTATCAACCAGTCGGCACGGGGCAACGGCGACGAATTGCAGGGCTTGGGAAAAGATAGCGTCGATCGTTAAGGACCGCGTCAGATTGATGGTGCAGGAGCCAGTCCCACTGCAGCCGCCATTCCATCCGCCAAAAAACCATCCCTGGCCAGGAGTGGCATTCAGCGTGACCTGCGTAAGGCTGAGATAGGTGTGACTGCAGGTGCCCGGACAGCTTATGAAGCCGTCGGTGCTAGTAATCGTACCGTTGCCGATGGGCGACACCGTTAGCGTGAAGTGGAGTTGGATAAACGTGGCGCCCACGGACAGGCTCTGGGTCATGTCCACGACACAAGAACCGGTGCCGCTGCAGGCGCCGCTCCAAGCAGAAAGCCCCCACCCCACGGCCGGGTTGGCATTCAGCGTGACCTGAGTATTACTGAGATAGGAGTGGCTGCAGGCTTCCGGACAATTGATGAAGCCGTCGGTGCTGGTAACGGTCCCGTTGCCACTGGCGGATACCGTTAGGGTGTAACTGTTCTGCGTGAACGTGGCGGTTACCGATTGGTTATGGTTCATGGTCACATCGCATGCGCCGGTGCCGCTGCAGGCCCCACTCCAGCCGGTGAACGTCCACCCTCCCGCCGCCGCGGCATTCAGTGTAACGGCGGCGTTGGGCGGATAGACATGGCTACAGGTACCCGGGCAACTTATGAAACCATCGGCGCTGGTAACGGTTCCGTTGCCGCTGGTCGCGACGGTTAGCGTGTACGTCACCACGGAGTCCACTAGCGTGGTCATCAGGCTCTGACCGTTCATGCTTCCCCATCCGGTCACCAAGTCATAGCCAAGCACGGCGTAGTAGAACTTCAATTGGCCGTCGGTGTCGTTGTTCCCACTGGTAATGTCGTGGAAGTCGCTGTTGTAGCTGGAACTCTGACCGATCGAGTAGAGCGTGGGGTTGATAAAGCCGAGACCGGCCGGATAGCCGTTGGCCACGAGCTGCTGGTTGACCAGCGCGAGCCATGCAGCCCAACGCGGTGAGGCGAAGCTGGTACCGCCCCAATCCGTTTTGCATACACCGCGGGCGTAGCAGATGTAATTGTTGTAGTCCGCTTGCAGTGCAACGTCGGGTGAATTGCGCAGGGTGGTTGAACCGCCATTGGACGAGTTGACGACTGGTGTCTGCCAGCCTGGAATGGCGAAATATCCTGTGCCATCGTCAGCCGGGCCGCCGCCACTGCCACTGCCATCGTCATTCCACGCCACTTCCGATTGCCATGGGCCGCCCGGGCCACGCGTGGTCAACTGGGTTCCGCCGACCACCGAGAGATGAATGTCCTCCGCCGGATAACCCATATCTTCGTCGTCGCTCCCGGTGTAGGCTCCGTTGTCCCCGGAAATATTGAAAAAGGTCTGACCTTGCGTCGCCATTTCCTCGAAATAGGGATCGTCGGTCGCAGGATCGTCGGGAGACCACCACCAGGAGTTGCTCAGTTGCTTGGCAATATTATCCGTGGCCATTCGACTGAAGATGTAACCGTCGACGCCAGCACCGAATCTTGTCGGGCCAATGTAGACGAGGAGTTGAGTCAGGCCGGGAGCCACTGAAACCGCTTGTTCTATATCCAGGCAGGTTTCGCCTTCGTCGTTGGGGTTGCTCCAATTCGTGGCCGAGCCGCCATCCACAACTATGTTAGTGATCGGGACGTTGTTGGTCTGATGGATATTGGAAAAATACAAACTAATATCGCTGGCAGTATAGCCGGAAAATTCTGCCAGCCCGACCGCTTGCCCTGAGCCGGTGTTGGAGCCCATGTTGTACGCCGCTCGCATGTCACTGCCGAGGAACGACGAGCCCGGACCCGAGCCCGTACCCCGGCCGCCCGGTCCTCCGGCGCCCAATTCCGCTGGACGTGGTCCTGCCCCGGGATGCGGGTAGGAGTAATTGTTCAGACCGGAGATGTGCGATACGGGCACATCCAGAACGAATGAGGGCTCACGATCCGGCGAATAAAAGATGCGGTTTTCCGGCAGAACCTGATAGGTCTTCATCTTGACATTGAAAGTCTTTTCGATTTGCGCCACCGAGCCGCGGACAACCAGCATCAGCCGATTTGGAGACCTATAGGTAACCCCAAAACCATTGGCTTCGGCGAAGTCAGCCACTTTCTGGTATTCCGCTTCCGTGCGTCCGAACCTTTCGGTGAACTCAGCCACGCTCAGCCAATGGCGGTAGTCGGGACTGTTTGGGTCGGAGAGCCGATTTATCAAACTGGTCAGTTCCTCCTGGTTGCGCACGGGCAGGTGGATGACGAGGTTCAAGTACTGCGTGGAGGGAAGAAAACCGATCGGCACTGCCCTCCCACCGGTAACTGCGAGGCGAACGTGGTTGTGCAACACCTGTAATGTTTGTTGGGCTCGTCCTGGTGTGGCGATCAACAAGAACGCAGCGGCGCAGACAAACGCTGCAAGTCCAGGCGGAATTCTGCCTGAGAACACCTGCCGACCTTGGCCAACGCGCCGGAGCGGTTTCATGTGTCAACTTACTCTCTTGGAGGGTGCCGAGGACACAATGATGCAGCATCTGCTCAGAGGAGCGCAATAGTCGGCGTCACTCTCGGCTGTGCCGCCAGCATAAGTGGTTCTGTAGAAGTTGCCATCGCTGCATATCGCTCGCTTCCAGGCATAGCCCGGGTACGAGACGGACAGGCCTCAAGTGCGCAGGTGCTGATGGGAAACCGGAAGAGTAATGTGCCGGGTCTCCATCGGGAGGAGCGGGCGGCATGAGGTCTGCATGGATTTCCTTCAGGCGAATACGAGCACTTTGCCGCACACAACCAGCAGTTCTTAATAACGGCAAACTGACCCCACGCTGCCTCCTCTATTTTGGAAGCCGGCGCCTTGGTCTTGAGCTGGGCCACGGTCTCATTCGTAAATAGCCTCGCGTTGGGGATGGCAGCGGCGATATTGGAAACCTGGTTCGTATCTAGTCCGGAGAGCATTCCGCCAAAGGCGAACACGGCGCGATAAGCGTCACGCTCACTCAGTTGGGTGTCAAACATCGGAATGCTATTGGCTAGGAATTCGGCTTCGATGCTTTGCAGTGTGCGCGTCGGATGGCGGCGCTGGTTTGCGTGAACAGAATTCTTTATGGAATTTCACGCTTGAACACGTGCTCCTGCGCCCGCACCAGCTTGATGGTCTTGGCGGCTTCCCTGGCGTCCAGATGCGAGCCCTGGACGGGGATGATGACGAGATCGGCGCGGCTCATCGCGTAGCTTTCCGATACCCTTACTTTCTTTCAGCGGCCTTGCTGGTATCTGAGGGTTGAGCGATAGGAGCCGTTGCTATCGCTCAAATTATGCTGTAATATGAGCGATAGAAAGGACGCCTATCGCTCATGCCCTGGAACTGGCAACAACCGGACTGGCCGCATTTTACGTGGGATGCCTCACGTCTTGCTGCGGCGGAACAGCAGTATCTCGTCGGAGGCGGGGTCCTGCTGGGCACGGTCAAGCATTTGGGTAAGGAGGAGCGCAATCAGCTGACGGTAGAGGCGATGAGCACGGAGGCGCTCACCACATCGGAAATCGAAGGAGAGATGCTCGACCGCGCCAGTGTCCAGTCGTCCATACAGAAGCAGCTGGGACTCGCCGCCGACAATCGGCGCGTCGCGCCAAGAGAGCAGGGCATCGCCCGCATGATGGTCGAGCTCTATCGCACCTTTGCCGAGCCGCTCTCGGAAGACATGCTTTTTGCCTGGCATCGCATGGTGATGAGCGGCCAGCACGATCTCAACGATGTCGGGCAGTATCGCACGAGTGATGAGCCAATGCAGATAGTGTCCGGCGGTATGGGCGAACCTAGGGTTCACTTCGAGGCGCCACCTTCCACGCAAGTTCCTCGTGAAATGAAGCAGTTCATCGAGTGGTTCAATCAGACAGCTCCCGGAGAACCGCAAGCTCTGCTCGCGGTCACGCGAGCGGGATCGGCGCATTTGTATTTAGAATCATTGCATCCATTCGAGGATGGCAACGGGCGCATCGGGCGGGCCATTGCGGAAAAAGCCTTGGCGCAGAGCGTCGGGCAGCCGACGCTCATCATGCTCGCCGCTACCATGCTCGCACGGCGGGCCGGTTACTATGCCGCTCTTGAGGCGGCGAGCGAGAGGAACGAAATCACCGATTGGCTCGCATGGTTTGCCGGTGCCGCGATTGAAGCGCAGCGGCGCACCCAGTCGCTCATTGATTTTCTGATCGACAAGGCGAAGCTTTTTGACCGGTTGAAGGAACAGCTCAACGAGCGACAGGAAAAAGCGCTTCTGCGCATGTTTAGAGAGGGCCCCGAAGGCTTCAAAGGGGGCCTGAGCGCCGGTAAATACACCACCATCACCGGGACGTCTCCGGCGACGGCCACACGCGATCTGGCGGACCTGATAGAGAAAGGCGCATTGGTGCGAACCGGCGAGCTGAGGCATGCGCGCTATCATCTCTCCATTCCGCTCAAGCCGGTTCAGCCTGTGACGATCAACAGCAGGGGCGAGCTAATTGAAGGCTGAAACAGCGCAGGCCCCTCTGACCGCGACATTTACTACCCAGCAGGTGCTTTACTCTCTGCCTCCGCGTGATTCCCGCAGGGCCTTCCCTGATCGTGATCTCAGCCATCATCTTGGCTGGACGACATGACGTGAAGCGAGTCGATGCCATCGTGCGGCTATTCGGGGGCTTGTGTTACTTCGTCACCTTGTCGCGAAATTACGGCGGCGTGGATTTCAATCGAACGCTGGCTTATGACGCGAGTCGCGGCGACGTCAATGAGATTCTGCAAACTAATCTGCAGGGAGGATTTTTGCAGACGGAAGACGTAAGAACCAGTAAAGACACATTGTGGGACGACCTGCCGGGGTCGGGAAGAAGGTTCGTTGAGTTCTTGCAGGAGGCCATTGACGCGAAAATGAAGAAAATCGTGACAACGACAGTTGCCACAAAGACTGAATGACAACTGTCACGGTTTTGTCACTACAGAGCGGTCAATTCCCGTGAAACCAAATAAAGAGCAGTGAAGTGCGTGACAGGCAATTCGCGTGGCTGGCATGAGGATTTGGTTGTATTTATGCGGGTTGCAAGCTCTTGAAATTTCTGGCGGAGAGGGGGGGATTCGAACCCCCGATACAGCTTTTGACCGTATAACGGTTTAGCAAACCGCCGCCTTCAGCCACTCGGCCACCTCTCCGTGGTTAGGTCACCTGATTTCAGGTGGTTGCGGTCTTTGTCACTATAGCATAGTGGCCATTGTTGTCGTACTCGGTACAAACGCGGCCGTAAGTTCATTCAGGCCCCTTCGGCGTCCCGGCTTGATCAGGTAAAGTGGACATTCGCAGGACTCTAGATAGAATGCTCCATTCGGGCCGATTTCAAATATCTGAAGTATCGGCTCGGCTGTGTCGCCGCAAACGGCGCAGAAAGAGTGAGGAGGCTTCATGATTGTTGGTGTTCCCCGCGAGAGTTTCCCGGGGGAGAGGCGCGTGGCACTTATACCCGCGGTTATTCCAAGCTATGCCAAGGCGGGTGTCGAGGTTATGGTGGAGAAGGGAGCCGGCCTGGAAGCCGGTTACACCGACACCCACTACATTGATAAGGGCGCGAAGATTGTCGCCACGCGCGAGGAAATATTCCGCGCCGACGTCGTAGTGCAGGTTCTTTGTTACGGACCAAATGACAAGACTGGCGCTGCTGATCTGCCCCTGCTTCAAGGCGGTCAAACTTTGATCGGATTTCTCCGACCCCTCGGCGATATCCATACCGTCGAAGCCATCGCGAAGACTGGTGTCTCGGCCTTTTCAGTCGAGCTAATGCCAAGAATCACGCGTGCGCAAAGCATGGACGCGCTCTCCTCGATGGCGACCATTGCTGGTTACAAGGCCGTACTGGTTGCCGCCGACACATTACCTCGGATCTTTCCCATGCTGACAACCGCGGCCGGCACCATAACGCCGTCGCGAGTGCTGGTGATCGGTGCTGGCGTGGCCGGTCTGCAGGCCATAGCAACTGCGCGCAGATTAGGCGCCGTGGTGTCGGCTTACGATCTGCGGCCTGCGGTCAAGGAACAGGTCCAAAGCCTGGGAGGCCGATTCGTCGAACTCCCGATCGAGGCCGCCGATGCTCAAGATGCAGGAGGCTATGCGAAAGCGCAGGACGAATCGTTTTACCAGCGCCAGCGTGAATTGCTCGGTAAGGTCGTTGCCGAGAGTGACGTTGTAATCACGACGGCGGTGGTTCCCGGGAAGAAATCGCCAGTTCTGGTGACCAAGGAGATGGTGGCGGGTATGGCACAAGGCTCCGTCATCGTGGACCTGGCGGCGGAACGGGGCGGCAACTGCGAACTGACCAAGATGGACGAGCAGGTAGTCGAACATGGCGTGACCATTATTGGAAACATCAACCTGGCCAGTGCGGTTCCGTATCACGCCAGTCAGATGTACAGCAAAAATATTACGAACTTCCTTTTACACATGGTGAAGGATGGAAAACTCGTGCTCGACATGGAAGATGAGATCACTCGCAGCACCCTGGTTACTCAGGGAGGCGAAATAGTGAACCCACGAGTGCGGGAGTTCTATTCGCTGCCAGCCCTGGTCACTCAATCGAAGGAGCCAAGCTAATGGTCAAGGTTGACCTGATCAACAGCCTGTACGTCTTCATACTTGCGGCGTTCATCGGCTTTGAGGTAATTCGGCGCGTGTCGCCGCTATTGCACACCCCGTTGATGTCGCTCACCAATGCGCTGGACGCGATCGCCGTAGTCGGCGCCATCATCCTCGCGGGTGAGCACAAGACCACGCTTGCGACGGTGCTGGGCACAGTAGCGATCATTGCCGCAACCAGCAATGCGGTCGGCGGCTTCATCATTACCGATCGCATGCTCAAGATGTTCAAATCCAGCCGGACGCAGAAGCCATGACCTCAGCGTCCGAATACCTCATTGAAATCACCTATATCATCGCGGCGGTCCTCTTCATTCTCTCGCTCAAGTGGCTGAGCTCGCCAACTACCGCGCGACGTGGCGTCTGGGCAGGCGAAGTCGGAATGGTGTTGGCCGTTGCCGGCACGCTGCTCTATCACGGCATCGTCGATTACAAGTGGATCGCGATCGGACTGGTTCTGGGTGCGATCATTGGCGTCCCCCTCGGTAATGTCGGAATGACGGCGGTCCCGCAGCGAACGGCGTTGAGCCATGCTTTCGGTGCACTTTGCGTGACCTTGGTTGGGACGGCGGAGTTCTATCTGCGAGCCCCGAATGTTCCCCCGTTCATGATGTCGGTGTTGTCTCTGGAAGTCATCCTCGGCTCGCTGACGTTCACGGGTAGCCTGATGGCCGCGGGCAAGCTTCAGGAAATCCTCCCTCAGCGGCCGATTACGTACAAGGGGCAGAACTTCGTCAACCTGGGACTGCTGGCGATTTCGATTGGGATCGCCGTGTATCTGGTGCTTCACCCTGAAGCTGTGTATCTGTATCCGGCGATTGTGGCGATTCCGCTGGTTTTCGGCGTGATGATGATCGTCCCCATCGGGGGCGCCGATATGCCGACCGTAATCTCGCTGCTTGAATTCCTACGCTGGACTTTCAGCTGCGGCCATGGGCTTCGTTCTCAACAGCAAACTCCTGATCGTGGCAGGTTCACTCGACGGAGCGTCGGGCTTCATTCTCTCCGTCAACATGTCGAAGGCGATGAACCGGTCGTTTACCAATGTGCTGTTCGGAGCGTTTGGACAAGTACAATCCGCGGCGGCTGGTGCGGTCGAGACCCGCACTGCGCGCAGTGCAACGGCTGAAGAAGCCGCGGCGATTCTTTCGGCGGCGAACAAAGTCGTGATTGTTCCCGGCTACGGCATGGCGGTAGCGCAGGCGCAGCACAAGGTCCGCGAACTCTATGACGCACTGACCAAGAAGGGCGTGGATGTGAAGTTTGGCATTCATCCGGTCGCTGGCCGCATGCCCGGCCATATGAATGTTTTGCTGGCGGAAGCCGACATCCCGTACGACAAGTTGCTGGACATGGAGGAAGTCAATCCCGATTTTCCGCAGACGGATGTCGCGCTGGTGATCGGAGCGAACGACGTCACCAATCCGGCGGCGCGCAGCGATGCCGGAAGTCCGATCTACGGCATGCCGATTCTGGACGTTGACAAGGCTCGTACCGTCATGGTGATCAAGCGCAGCATGAGTCCGGGATTCGCCGGAATCGACAATCCGCTCTACTATCTCGACAACACCCTCATGCTATTCGGCGATGCGAAAGCGTTTGTCGGCTCGATCGTGCGCGAGATTAGCGGCGGCGGAGGCCATGGTTAGCGGCGCGGAACTTCGCGGCCGGGTGTATCGTAATTACAGAGAGGAGAAGTTATGTTGACTTTCCTTCTTTGGTGCGTGGTGCTGTTTTTCTGCTGGCCGCTGGCTTTGGTCGTGCTCATTCTCTATCCATTGGTGTGGCTGTTCTTATTGCCGTTCCGGATCCTGGGCTTTGCTGTCGAGGGAGTTCTGGAACTATTGAAAGCCATCATCCTGCTACCCGCGCGCGTGCTCGGCGGTGGACCGCGTCGCGCCTGGTAAGTACTAATCCATAGGCAGGCTTCAAACGAGAAACCCGGAGCATTAACTCCGGGTTTCTTCGTTGGTGACGTCACAGCTACTTCATCGCAACAATCACGGTTTCGGGCGCGCTGGAAGCATCATTGCTCGCCATGCTGATTTCTTTCTCGCGTTTCGATTCCGCAAACCCGACACCATTCCGGCTGTCGCCGTACCAGATTTGGGTCAGGAAGTACTGGTCGCCGTACTTGTGGAATACCAGCTTCGGGCTCTGGTCCTTGTTAGACTGCACTGCCATCTGCTTTATCAGCAACTGCCCGTGCTGCGAATCCAGGCTCCGCACCTCAAGCACTTGAGCACTCCGCGCGATGATCTGGTAGTTGCCTGCCGGCATTGCTTTATCCTGCAAGGTAAAAGCGAAAGGTACATCCGCGTTAACCCGGGACTGTGCTTGGGCAAAAGATACACCTACCGTCAGAGCAACCGCGAGCGTCGCGAGGGCCCCGTAGAATCTGCTTTTCATAACTCCTCCTTGGGGGCTCCGGTCTTGGGAACCCAGATTGAATTTTGTTTACAGCTGCTCCGCTATTTCGATCCGAAGCTTGCTGTGACGCTTTTAGATATTGCAAGCCTGATGCCAAGGCCGAAGCGATTCCAGCCACATCTTCTTCGCTCTTAATTTGCAGTGACTTGTGTCAACGGAGAAAAACAGAGGGACACTTTTGGAGCTGAACTCGCATGTCCGGCAATATCCGAACAGATAGCGCATCTATCCATTGCGTTAGTTGGACTAATGTTGTCAGATAAATTCCGTGATTCGGTGGGACTGGGCTAAACTAGCAGCCCGGAGGCGGTTCGTGGACTCGAGAGTCGTGGTGGTGTCGGGATCGGCAAAAGGCACTGTGGTACGACTGACGGGGAGTCAGTTCTCAGTGGGGCGTGATTCTGCCAACCACTTGTGCCTGCATGACCGCGCGGTGTCGCGAAAGCACTTCTCAATCAGCGAAACCGACGCGGCCTTCCATCTGGTTGACCTGGATAGCCACAATGGGACGTTCGTGAACGGCATCCCGGTAAGGCGAAAACTCTTGGGGCACGGAGACACGATTCGAGTGGGACATTGCGAGCTGGTGTTTCTAATCGGCGAAGACGACAGTTTGATCTCGCGATTAGTGCAGTTCCGGGATGAGTCTCCAGGCGATGTTCTAACCACTACGAGCACAAGCCGACTGCCGTCTGGGGCCAACCTCGGTACTGATGTTGGCCGGATGGCGCGCGATCTTAACGCCCTGTTCAAGGTCGCAAGCACCATCAATTCAATCCGCGAACTGGAGCCGCTACAGCAACGGCTTCTGGAGTTGATTTGCGAGGTTGTTCCGGCCGATTCTGCCGCGGTCGTAATCACCCGACAGGTGGACGATGATCCCAGCTCCAGCTGCACTTGGAGTCGTAAAGCTGGTGATGCGCCACCACTGCAGATCCGGCGAGACATTGTGCAGCGTGCGTTATGGGAGCGTTCCGCCATTATCAGCAAGCCATCGTCGCAATCGCACAAGGCGGAAAGTGTTCTGTGCATGCCGCTGATAGCAGTGGAACGCACCATAGGGGTTCTGTATCTGATTGCTTCCGGGACAGGAAAGCGATTTGAAGACGATCACGTCAACTTTCTCACCTCGGTCGCCGGAATCGCTGCGGTCACGTTGGAAAACGTTCTCGCTCTGGAGACTCTGCGGAACGAAAATCGCCGTCTGCAAACCGAGTTGGATTTGGATGGCGTCATCGTTGGCGAAAGCGCCTCGATGCACCAGGTGCAGGAATTCATTGCCAAGGTGGCCGGCAGCGATTCCACCGTCCTTATTCGCGGAGAGAGCGGCACGGGGAAAGAGCTGGTGGCCCGCGCCATCCATCACAATAGCCCCCGCGCCAGCAAACCGTTCGTCGCCATCAACTGCGCCGCCATTCCCGAGGCGCTGCTGGAAAGCGAGTTGTTCGGACACGAAAAGGGCGCCTTCACTGGAGCCATCGCCACTAAGAAAGGCAAGCTGGAAGTCGCCGAAGACGGAACCGTTTTTCTCGACGAGGTCGCTGAGCTGCCGTCTCCGTTGCAGGCGAAATTGCTGCGAGTGTTGCAGCAGCGCGAGTTCGAGCGCGTGGGAAGCACTCGCACGCTGAAGTTCGATGCGCGGGTGCTCACGGCCACTAACAAAGACCTGGAACAGGCAATCAAGGACCGCGAGTTCCGGCAGGACCTTTATTACCGCCTGAACGTGGTCTCGATGGTGGTGCCGCCTTTGCGGGAGCGTCCCGATGACATTCCCCTACTCGCCATCTACTTTGCCGCCAAGTATGCGGAGAAGTGCAAGCGGGCGCTCAAAGGCATTTCGCAGGAGGCGCGGGCCCTGTTGATGAGCTATAGCTGGCCGGGAAATGTGCGGGAGCTGGAGAATGCCATCGAGCATGCCATGGTCCTCGGTCTGACGGATGAAATTCTTCCCGACGATCTACCGGCTGCCTTGCTGGAAACGCGGCCAGCGGAGACCAGCGCTGTCAAGTATCATGACCGAATCAATCAGCTCAAGAAGCAACTGATCATTGATGCGGTCGCGCAAACCAAAGGAAATTACACCGAGGCCGCCAAGCTGCTCGGGCTTCATCCCAATTACCTGCACCGGTTGATTCGCAACTTGGATATCAAAGAGGAGATGCAGGGCGAGTGAGCGCGGGTGAGACCAGTTATCTGGTGTGTAGGCGAAGGGAGCACCTTCACATGAAGAAGAAGACCATTACGCGTTCAGCGTCTATGGTGTCAGGTCGCCTCCGAAGTGCAGCGGCACGGTGGCAAGACACTTGCAACAGTTTTACTTGACAGTAAAATTCAGCGTGGTAGTGTTGCACACGCAAAAGAAAGGAACCGTCATGACCCCGTGCCAAAGTCGTTTTGCTCTTCTGTTGGTAATGGTTTTGCTAATTCTTCTGCCCGCTTGCAACAAAGAACATCCGGTTGCCGCCGGCGCTCTAACCATCACCCTGGCTATCAGTAACGGCCAATGCACCCAGAACAACTCCACTGGGGTCATCGACGTGGAGGACGACCAGGATGTCACCTACCAGCTGGGCGCGGCTGGAGCGAACCCTCAATTCAATGTCCAATTTTCCAGTTGTCCATTCGCGTCTGCAAACTGCCCGGTGAACAGCCCACAGGGAACCTCCAAAAATGCGGGCACGCCAACTGCCGCTGCGGTGAACAACACCTACTACTACAGCAGCGTTACGGTCAACAACCAGTCCTGTAACAACGGAGCAGGAACGTTCGGCATGCACATCAAGCCGGGGACTGGGCTTCAAGAAGTAGAGGTGAGGCTGCGAAACTGCGGATCCTGCTGCAGGTCACCGAAGTCGGGAGTATCGCGGATGACGGTGCGCGAATAACCAGCGTCGGCAGCTTTCTTGAGATACGAAAGCGCCTGGCCGGTTTCATTGAAGTGATGATGGACGATGGCGGCCCGAAACAACACTTCACCGTTGAGAGGAGCAATTTTCAGAGCTTTTTCCAGATATTGAAAGGCCGATTGACGGTCTCCAATCATGGCAGAGTAATCGGCCAGATAGGCTAACGTCGATACATCGTCGGGATTGACCTCTAATTTGGAAACTGCGATGGAGATCGCCTTGCGATATTTGGCCTCGGCCTCACCGCGCCGGTCCGGACTCCAGTAGAGCGCGTCTGCTAGATTGCCCCAATTCAGCCAGTCATGATCGTCGAGCTTCAATGCCTGTTCTAGGGCAGCTGATCGCCTCGGGGTACTCATGCATCAGAGTGTAGGCGTAGCCGAGATTTCCGTACGCGTCCAAGCTAGGCCGTAGTTCAATCGAATGCTTCAATGCAGCTATGGCTTCCGAATAACGTCCCTCCAGGCCATAGGCCGCCTCCCAGATTGGAATAGCCAAGGTAGTTTCCGGGCGCAAGCTGGGTAACCTTCAGAGAATGCCGCAGCGGCGTCCGAATACCGGTTCTGTCCGGAGTAGAATGCGCCCAGCCAACTGTACACGGCCCAGTAGTCGGGCCGCAGTGCGACTGCTTTTTTGTAGGTTGCTTCGGCAGCAGCGAAGTCTCCTAAGTGGGTATATGCGTCGGCCAGACCGAGGAGCGCATCCTCGCTGCCCGGCTCGGCTCTCATCGCGCGCTGGAATTCCTCGACGGCCCGGTCATACTTTCCAGAACCAATAAAGAGTCTTCCAAGGCAAACATGCCCTGTCGACTAGCTCTGGGTTTAGCGACAGTGCTTTTTGGCAATTGCGGGAGGCATCAGCGACCCAGCCGTTTGGTTTCGCATACTGCTGGAATCCCAGCCAATAGCTATTACCCAGCGCGGCATAGCCAAGCGCATAGTTGGGATCGATGTGGACCGCCTTGGTGAATTCCGCAATTGCTTTATCTAGATTTTCCGGCTGACTGATTTCCTGCATGATAACCTCGTCCGCGTATGTATGCTTCATACGCCGCAGGCTGCGTGTCCTGACGGACGTTCAACTTGCGGCGTTCTGCTGGTTTGATTTGCACCGGCAGCATGTCCAGGGTCTCGCTTACCACCTGGTCTTGCAATCCGAAAGTGTCGCCGGCGTCAACGGTGATGCTGCGGGCTGCGATCTGACGGTGCGTCTTGGAATCCACGAGGAAACAGTTGACGCGAATCGTCTGCCCCGAGCGCTGCAGACTGCTCTCCAGAACAAGATCGGTGCCAAACTCGCGACGTGCGTCTTCCGCGGTCTTAACTCCCTGGTCGCGCAGGTCGCGCGGCGAGACTACCTGGATGGCATCCGAAGCGCTGGCCTCGGCCAGCTTGGCGGTAAGAGTTTCGGTCAGGCCCAGACCAAGGGCGCCAGTGGCGGGATCCTGGCCGACGGTATCGAAGGGCAAGACAGCCAGGATTCGCTGTTGAGTTGACGCGGCGGTTGGCCACCATCGTTTGATGGCATATCCTGCCGCGATTCCTACCAGCAATACACCTGCAAGGATCAATGCGATCTTGCGATTGCGGGATCTCCCCTCAACCTTGAGAACTTTGGTGCGGTGAAGAGTTGCCGTGGCCAACTCATCGCCCGCGAGTATCCGAGTGAGGTCTGCCTTCAGCTCCCGCGCCGACTGATAACGCAGGTCGGGCTCCCGATCCATTGCTTTCAGGATCACGGCTTCCAACGCGGGGGAAACCTCGGGATTGAGGAGCGAAGGTCGCACCGGATCATAATGCAGAATGGCATCGATCAGCAGCGACGGCTGACGGTCGGGGAACGCACGCTTGCCCGTCGCCATTTCATACAGCACCGCTCCGGCAGCCCAAATATCGGAGCGCGCATCGGCGGCCTCGGCGCGCAACAGCTCAGGCGCCATGTAAGGCATAGTTCCGCTGAGTGAAAGCGTGGTATTGAGGTTGGCGGTCTCAGCTACCTCGATGGGTTCAACCAGTTTGGCCAAACCAAAGTCGAGTATTTTCAGCTGACCGTCGGGGTTGACCCGAATATTTCCCGGCTTGAGATCGCGATGGATGACGTTCTCGCGATGCGCCGCTTCCAAACCGCTAGCCAGCTGAATGCCCAATTCAAGGACGGTCTTCTGCGGAAGGGGCTGCTGGGCGAGCATCTGGTCAAGATTGACGCCGGGGATATATTCCGTGACCAGGTAATCGATGCCACCTTCGTCCCCGAAGTCGAAGGCCATGGCGATGTTGGGATGACTCAGCTTACCGACGGCCAGCGCCTCCTTGCGGAACTGCTTGCGGGTGGCGTCGTCGGCGAATAGTCCGGTGGGAAGGATCTTAACGGCGACGTCGCGCTCTAGTTGCTCATCATGGGCGCGAAAGACCACACCCATGCCTCCGGCGCCAATCTGTTCGATCAGCCGGTAGTGCCCCAGTATCTGGCCGTTGCTGGGGGCCTGAATTGCCATTGCTCCGGATATTAGGGCAGCGCGCTAGGGGCGTCAATGGGTGAGGCATTCGAACGCGGTTGCGTAGGCAGGTCAGGGGTCAAGCCTTCAGAAAAATCTTTCTTCGATACATCCACCAGACCGGCAGGAAACACAAGCCGACAACGGTGAGCGAATACAGAAGCGATGCCATGCCAGCAGAAACTGCGCCGGCAAAGGATTGCTGGAAAATGTAGTCGAGCCAATGAAGTGGGAAGCCTATTAGCTCCGAGAGTACGTATGCCGCGATTGCATTTGTGCCGAAGATGACGAAGAACGTGGTCCACCAGCCTCGCTGTTGCTTGATGTCCGTTATCCAATAACAGATTGCCAGGCAAACCAGCGCGGCTCCTGCCGTGAACAGGACATACGAACTGGTCCACAGGTTCTTGTTGATGGGGAACCAGAAGCCCCAGATCTCGCCAAGAACCAGTCCAGTAGCTCCCATGGCAAGCATGCCCATCATTTCTTGCGCTTGACTGCGCTTCGAGCTCAGCCACTCACCAGTCAGAACGCCGCACAGCGTGGTGGCAATTGCGGGCAATGTGCTGAGCATGCCCTCGGGATCGCGCGTTCCTTCGTACAGATGCCCCGTCATGAACTTGCGGTCAAGATACGCAGCCAGATTCGCGTTGGGGTCGAGGAAAGGAATATCGCGGCCAGGCACTCCATATCCTGGTACTGGTGTAAATCGCATCAGAAGCCAATAACCCGCCAGGAGCGCCGCAATCCACAGCACACGCGCATATGTCTCCTTGCAGTACAGCGCGATCATTGCAGCGGCAAAGTAGGCGACTGCAATCCGCTGCAAGACGCCGGGAATTCTCCATATCGTGAGATCAAAGGAAGTATTCCCATTTAGCAAGAGTCCGACAGCGAAGATTGTCAGGCTACGCTTCACCGTGTGCAGTGCAAGCGACCGGGTGGAATCGCCACGTCTCAATCTAGACCTGAAAGAAAGCACGAGCGACACACCGACAATAAACAGGAAGAACGGAAAAATCAGGTCGGTTGGAGTCCATCCGTTCCATTTCGCGTGCCGAAGCGGCGCATAGGCAGCACCGTTTCCAGGATTATTAACCAGGATCATGGCGGCGATGGTTGCCCCGCGAAACACGTCCAGCGAAACTAGCCGCGCAGACGTTTCTGCAGCCTTCACGACTCCAGTCGGGATCTCCAAGCTTGTTGCAGCCATACGCAGGTTTGACCAGACCTCACGGCATTGAAACTGAACCTATGATAGTGGAGAGACATAGCCCACCATCCATCAGAGATTGCGCCTCCCTAGTACGCCTGCCAAGCATATCCCCTTATAGCAAGGTTGTGACCGTCGGATCTCGATCCCCGTTGCGCTGTCCGAAATTGGACACTACAATCCGCGTAGGGACAAGGCTGGTTAACCCAAGAATCGCGCGATTTCTCTAACTTGCTCATAACGCATGGATTAACGCTGGCTAGCGATGGTTCTCCAGTTGCACTTAGGAAGGCGTAATGGATATTGCCCGCCCTGAATTAAAGCGTCAAAAGCGCCGCCGCCAAATCATCTGGGTCAGTGTTGCAATTGTGATTTTGGTCGGCTTAACCGTCGGAATTTCGCGGCTCAAGCCAGCCGCTCCCACTGTCGATCGCAGCACCATTTGGACCGACACCGTGAAGCGTGGATCCATGCTTCGCCAGGTGCGCGGTCTGGGTACCCTGATCCCCAGTCATGAGGACGTTCGCCAAATTCCCGCTGAGACCGAAGCTACTGTCATCCGAATCGTTAAACTTCCCGGCTCGCTCGTGGAATCCGACACTGTCCTGGTTGAGATGAGCAATCCGCAACTCGAACAAGAGGCGCTGGACGCACAGTTGCAGGTGAAGGCGGCGGAAGCCGAGTACCAGAGCCTGAAGGTGAAGCTCGATAGCGATCTGATGACGCAAAAAGCCGGAGCAGCCACGGTCAATGCCGATTACGCCGAGGCGCAACGGCAGGCGCAGACCGACAAAGCGCTCTATGATCTCGGCGTAATTTCCGGTCTTGCTGCGAAGGCCTCCGCAGGCAAGGCCCAGGAACTGGTTACGCGCAACAATATTGAAGATCAACGTTTGACGATCAATGAGAAAGCCATCGTCTCAGAGTTGGCAGTGCAACAGGCCAAGGTGGAAGAAATGCGCGCTCTGGCCGACCTCAAGCAAAAACAGTTGCAACGCTTGAAAGTGCAAGCCGGGGTGGCGGGAGTCCTGGTGGATTTGCCACTGCAAGTTGGCCAGCATGTTCTCCCAGGAGCTGAACTGGCAAGGATTGTGCAACCCAATCACTTGATGGCAGAACTCAAGATTCCGGAGACGCAGGCGCGTGACGTCCAGATCGGCGAGCCCGCATCGGTGGATACCCACAACGGCGTGATCGCCGGCGAAGTAAGCCGCGTCGATCCGGCCGTACAAAATGGCACCGTGACGGTTGACGTGAAGTTGACTGGCGACTTGCCCAAAGGCGCTCGTCCTGATCTTAGCGTCGATGGCACCATTGATCTGGAGCGACTGGAGAACGTGCTCTACGTGGGACGCCCTGCTTTCGGTCAGGAAACCAGCACGATTTCCATGTTCAAACTTGATCCCGACGGAAAGGGAGCGACCCGTATACAGGTGAAGACCGGACGCGCCTCGGTGAACCTTATTCAAATCGACTCCGGACTACATGAGGGCGATACCGTCATTCTTTCCGATATGTCGCGATGGGATAACACCGATCGGGTGCGGTTGGAGTAGAAAAGACGCTATTCGCTATTCGCTTTTCGCTCTTGGCTTTTGGCTCTCGCATTTCGAACGGAAATTGCGTGGCAGCGGAACGGCTAGAACCAGGAATTATGTAGTGCTTTCTAAAGGCTAAAGGCTAAGAGGTTTCTGGCGAAGAGCGAAGAGCGAAGAGCGAATAGCGAATAGCGAGTAACGAACAGCGAGAATGGAAAACAATATGAGCGATGCAGGAACTCCGCTGATTGAGATCGAAAATCTGACCAAGGTTTTTTACACCGACGAAGTCGAGACGCACGCCCTGGCTGGCGTTCATCTAATGGTGCGCAAAGGCGAATACGTCGCCATGTCCGGGCCATCGGGCTGTGGCAAGTCAACGTTGCTTTCTATCATCGGACTGCTCGACACGCCGACTGCCGGCGACTATAAGCTTAATGGCCAGCCGGTCGCGAATCTGGATTTCGCCGATCGGTCGCGTATTCGCAATCGCGAGATCGGTTTCATCTTCCAGAGTTTTAACCTCATCGGCGACCTCACCGTGTACGAAAACGTCGAGTTGCCACTGACCTATCGTGACGGCATGCCTTCAGCCGAGCGCAAACGCCGCGTGCTGGAATCGCTCGAACGGGTCGGGATGGCCCACCGGTTGCGTCACTATCCGTCGCAACTCTCAGGTGGTCAGCAGCAGCGCGTCGCGGTTGCGCGAGCGCTGGCTGGGTCGCCTTCCATTTTGCTGGCCGATGAGCCGACCGGAAACCTCGACTCGCGCAATGGCGAAGCGGTAATGGAGTTGCTGCAAAAGCTGCATCGCGAAGGCGCCACCATCTGCATGGTGACCCACGATCCTCGTTTTGCGGCGCATGCCGAGCGTGAAGTCCACCTGTTTGACGGCAAGGTGGTTGCGGAAGAGGAGCTTCGGAGGCTAATGCAGGAGGCGCAGTAAAGCGCATTTAGCACTTAGCATTTAGCAGTTAGCGTGCTGGGCTAAAAGGGACTGCTGACAATAGTCTGAAAAGCACATCCCTCGCGGGCTGAAGCCACTCGTGATGGCAAATAGAGGTTGCTAAGAAGCTAAAGGCTAAGTGCAAATTGCTAAGCGCGATTGCTACCCATCATGATCACCCTTAAGAATGTCGAACGCAGTTACAAAACGGGAGCAGGACAGACTTGGGTCTTGCGTCGTATCGACCTCACGATTCAAGAGGGTGAGTTCATCACCATCATGGGACCGTCCGGAGCAGGCAAGTCGTCGCTGCTGAACGTGCTCGCTCTACTCGATGACCAGTGGGCTGGCGAATACTGGTTTCGCGATGCAGCCGTGCACACCATGAAGCGCAAAGATCGCGCCGAGCTGGCCAAGCGCAACATCGGCATGGTCTTTCAGAGCTATCACCTGTTGGACGACCTGACGGTGCAGGAAAACATCGATCTTCCTCTCTCATACAAAGACATCCCACGCAGCTCAGAGGCAAGGCATGGTGGCCGAGACCCTCGACCATTTTCAGATCGTTGCTAAAAAGGACCTGTATCCCAACCAGCTTTCCGGGGGACAGCAGCAATTAGTCGGCGTCGCTCGCGCTGTCATCCACAAACCGGCGCTGCTGCTGGCCGACGAGCCCACCGGTAATCTGCATTCCAGCCAGGCGAAGGAGATCATGGAGTTATTCAGCGCGTTGAATCGCGAGGGAACAACCATCGTGCAAGTCACGCATTCGGAGGTAAACGCTTCGTACGGAACTCGCACTATTCAAATGCGCGATGGATGGATAGTGGGCGACACGTCCAATCCGGCACTCGCACCAAGTGGGGAGGCGGTTCGTTCATGAGGGAGCGTGTTTTCAGGTCGCCAGTTCTGGCGCTATTCCTATGTTTGTTGCTGGTCGGCGCGCAGGCACAGACGCAAACGCCGTCTGGTTCTACGCCGGAGCCGATGCCGAATGCTCCAACGCCGCAAACATCGGCTTCGACAACGCCTGCGCAACTTTCCATTCATACTCCCGCTCGGCTGGCGATTCCTCATTCACGTAACCCCTTCGACGCGTACGCACCGAGCCAGGTACCTGAGCCGCAGCTGGATAATTCGCCCCGCTTCGAACGCCTCATACGCGATGGCAAGCTGTATATCTCTTTGCAGGACGCAATTGCCCTGGCGCTGGAAAACAATCTCGACTTGGCCATCGCCCGATACAACCTGCCCATCGCTGACACCGACATCCAGAGAACCAAGGCTGGTGCCTCCTTCCGTGGTGTCAACACTGGAGTCGTGGGAGGCACGCCGGGCGGAGGTGTGGGTGGTTTCGGAACCGGTGCCCCGGGTGCGGGCGCTGGCGGAACAACCGGAGGCGCTGGCGGCGCCGGCGCTGGTGCTGCGGGCTTGGTACAGTCGACCCTGGGCGCCGGAACTCCAGTGCAGTCCTATGATCCGACGGTCACCGCGATAACCGGGCTGGAGCATCAGACGACACCACTCGCTAATCTACAGATCTATGGCGTTCCACAGTTGCAATTAAACACCACGCAAGTGAACGTCAACTACACGCAATCATTTGCCACCGGTACTACGTTCTCGTTTGAGGTGGACAACAATCGGCAGACGACCAATAGCATTTTCAGCAGCCTCACTCCGCAGTTGGGAACCTATTACCGCGCACAGTTCACGCAACAGCTGCTGGCGGGATTCGGGACCGGACCCAATCTGCGTTACTTGCGTATTGCCCGCAACAATAAAAAGATCTCCGACATCGCGTTCAAGAGTCAGGTGATCGCAACCGTCACCCAGATAGCGAACATCTATTGGGACCTGGTTAGTGCCTACGAAGAAGAGCGGGTCAACGAACAGTCATTTGCGTTTGCGCAGCAGAGTTTGGGAAACGCCCAGAAGCAGCTGCAACTACAGGCAATTCCAGCGATGGACGTCATGCGCGCCGAAGCTGAGGTATCTCGGCGTGATCAAGACCTGACGGTCGCCAAGACCAATTTGCAATTGCAGGAATCATTGATCAAGAATGCGCTCACCAAGAACCTTGACGACCCTGTCTTGGAGTCGATGCCGGTAATTCCGACTGACCGCCTGGAACCAACCGACACGGTTCCAGACAAATCCACCCAGGACCTCATCACGCTGGCTTTGCAGGACCGCCCCGAGCTATCGGAGTCGCAGATCGATCTGCAGAACCGCCAGATCAGCCGCCAGGCGGCCAAGAATGCATTGCTTCCTACGCTTGCACTGGTAGGCTTTTACGGCGGCACGGGCTTGGGAGGAGAGCCGAATCCGGCTTACTATCTGAGTCCCAACATCACGACTGCCCCGTGCTGTTTCCCGGGAACTTTTGCGGATTCCTTCAACAATTCGTCCCCAGACTATTTCGTGGGTCTTAACCTGACGCTTCCTATTCGAAATCGGGTGGCCAAGGCAGACCAATATCGCTCTGAGCTGGAGTATCGTCAGTCCGAGTTGCGCCTGCAGCAGCTTAAGAAGCAAATTCGCATCGAAGTACGCAACGCGCAATATGCTCTGGAGCAGGGCCGGGCACGGGTTCTAGCAGCGAAGCAAGCCCGCGATCTGGCGGACAAGACATTTAACATCATGCAGAAAGAGCAAACGTTGGGTGCGGGTTCGAGTTTCCAGACATTGACCGCCCAGCGCGACCTCGCCGTCGCCGAACTCGATCTGGTAAATGCCACCACGTCCTATCAGAAGTCCAAGCTCGAACTGGAACGCGCCACTGGAACCACTCTGGAAGATAATGGCATTCAGGTCCAGGATGCGGTGAACGGCACTGCACCCTGAGGGAGAGCATATTGCCAAAGACGCAAGGCCAAGCCATCCCGGGGACAGTGCAGGATTCCCCGACCGAGACACGCCAACGGCAGCGGGGAGGCCGCATTCTTGCGGCTGACGATCAGCCACACATTCTGGAAGCGATCGAGCTGCTACTCCGTCCCGAAGGCTTTGAGGTTGATACCGCCAAATCCCCGGCGGCGGTTCGGGAATCTCTCGCCAGCGATTTCTACGATGCCGTGCTGATTGACTTGAATTACACCCGCGACACCACCTCAGGCCAGGAAGGACTTGATCTACTCTCCGAGATCGTTGCGTTCGATAGCAGTATCCCAGTGATCGTGATGACGGCCTGGGGCAACGTTGGGCTGGCGGTCGAGGCGATGCGTCGCGGCGCGCGCGACTTCATTCAGAAGCCGTGGGAGAACGAACGCTTGCTGGCCATCCTGCGTACCCAGGTTGAATTGCATCGCGCTCTGCAGCGTACCCAGCAACTGGAAGCCGAAGCGAAACTCTTGCGCGCCGAAGGTCGTCCCGAGTTCATCGCAGCCGCTCCGTCCATGCAGCCCGTGTTGCAAACCATTGCCCGCATCGGTCCCTCTGACGCTAATGTACTGGTGACCGGCGAGCACGGCACCGGCAAAGAGGTAGTCGCCCAGACATTGCATGCATTGTCGGCGCGGGCTTCGATGCCACTCGTCGCGGTAAATACTGGCGCGCTACCGGAGGGCACCTTCGAAAGCGAGCTGTTCGGTCACGTGAAAGGTGCATTTACCGACGCGCGCACCGACCGCATCGGACGTTTTGAATTGGCCGACAATGGCACCATTTTTCTCGACGAGATCGGGAATGTTCCCGTCCGCCAGCAGGCCAAACTGCTGCGGGTACTGGAGACCGGCGAGATAGAGCGCGTGGGCTCGTCGCGGACCAAGCGGATCAATGTGCGGGTCATTTCCGCCACCAATATCGATCTGCAAACCGCCATTGCTGCCGGTCAGTTTCGAGAAGACCTGCTTTTCCGGCTCAACACGGTTGAGATCCACATCCCTGCCTTGCGTGAGCGCCGCGAAGATATCGCAGCCTTGGCGGCGCACTTCCTGAAGCGCTATGCTGCCCGCTATCGCGTGTCGGTGACCGGTTTTGCTGCGCCCGCTCTCCAGACCATGATGCAGTATGCCTGGCCCGGTAACGTTCGCGAGTTGGAGCACACCCTGGAGCGCGCGGTACTGATGTGCCAAACCAGCGAAATTCAAGTCTCCGATCTCGGACTGAATGTGCAACGGCCGCAGGGACAAAATCTCGAAGAGCTCAGCATCGAAGAGGTCGAGGGCATTCTGGTTCGCAAAGCTCTACAGCGTTTCCACGGCAACGTGAGTCAGGCGGCCGAGGCCTTGGGCTTGAGCCGTGGCGCTCTCTACCGCCGGATGGAACGGTATGGGCTCTAGTTCAGGCAGCGACTCCAAGTCCGCAGCCCGAACCTCTCGCGCTCGATCTCGCCGATCGAGGCTACTCTTCGAAAAACGTATTGCTCTCTTCGCGATACTGGCGGCCCTTCCCGGTATTACATTCGGCACCATCCTCATTTGGACGCACGCATGGACGCGCGACGTGAAGATCACGTTGACGGTACTTGAGTTCTTCCTCTGGCTAGTGCTGACGTTAGCACTGCTCGACCAGATCGTGCGACCACTGCAAACTCTGACCAACGTGGTTGGCGCGCTGCGTGAAGAAGACTATTCATTTCGCGCGCGAGGAGCGGCAGCCAATGATGCCCTTGGCGAGTTAGCGCTCGAAATCAATGCTCTTGCCGATATCCTGACCGAGCAGCGCATCCAGACGATTGAGGCCACCGCGCTTTTGCGACGCGCGGTCGATGAAATTGATGCTCCGTTGTTTACCTTCGATCCTGATCACATCCTGCGCCTGGTAAACGCGGCGGGCGAGCGACTCTTGCAACAGCCATCGGCGCGCCTTGCTGGGGAAGACCGCCAGTGAACTCGAACTTAATGCTTGCTTCGAGGCAAGAAACGAGACCCTCGTCGCACTGCCATACTCAACTCCTAATGCACGCTGGATGGTGCGGCAGAGTTCCTTTCGCCAGAACGGCATACCTCACACCCTGATCGTTCTCTCGGACGTGAGCCGTGCCCTGCGTGAAGAGGAGCGCAGCGCATGGCAGCGATTGATTCGCGTTCTGGGTCACGAACTCAATAACTCTCTTGCGCCCATAATTTCCATTGCCGGAAGCCTGGCGTCACGCCTCCCACTGCCGCAGTTGCCGCAAGAGCAGAACGCCGACTTTCAACGTGGGCTTAACATTATCGAATCACGCACCGCCTCGCTGCACCGCTTCCTGCAGTCGTATCGACGGCTGGCGCAGATGCCTAAGCCCACTTTGCAGCCGGTTGAGTTGCGGCAGCTGATGGAACGCGTTGCTGTCCTGGAAACTCGTCTCAACGTCGAGATTGTGCCAGGTCCGGAACGGGTTTTGATGATCGATCCCGACCTCATCGAACAGATGATGATCAATCTGGTGCGCAATGCTGTCGATGCTGCGCTGGAGCAGGCTCAGGCCGCCCAATCGAGTCCGGAATCCCCAGTCGCGAAGGTTTCCATCCGATGGGAACAGTACGATCGCAAGATGGCGCTGATCGTGGAAGACAACGGCATCGGCCTGCTCAACCCGAGCAATGCTTTTGTTCCGTTCTATACCACCAAGCCTGGCGGTTCGGGTATTGGGTTGGTGCTGTCGCAGCAGATCGCCGAGGCCCACGGAGGCTCCATCGAGCTGGCTAATCGCTCCGATAGTACGCGTGGTTGTGTGGTGAAAGTCTTACTGCCGTATCGGCCATCGCTGAAGTAACATTCAAAAACTCACCAGGTTGTTATGGCTTCTTCTCCTCGACGACTGCGACTGGCGTCTTCTGCTCGATGTAGCGCACGATCAGCGAAATTCTACGGTTGGCGGGATCCGTGGGGTCCTTGGGGTTTCTGGGCCTCTGGTCCGCGAATCCTCTAACCTCTACAACTTGATCGTCGCGCAAGCCCATTCTGCTGCATCAGACGCCGACTGGCATTGGCACGATCGGTGGAAAGCTCCCAGTTGGTATAGTTGGCCTTGCCCGCGTAAGGTTGCGCATCCGTATGACCTTCCAGAGAGACTTTGTTAGGGATCTTTCCCAATTCGTGGGCAAGGGTGACCAGCAACTCCTTGCCGTTGGTGTTGGGGTCGGGACGTCCGCTCTCAAAAAATGTGCCTTTCGCCGACTCCAGCAATTCGATGCGTAGCCCCTCTGCGGTGACCGTCATTTCGATTTGGCTTTTCAGTTTGTCGAAGTCCGTGACCTGGCGAATCACGGTTTGCAGCTGTTCTTTCAACTTCGACATGTTGTCTTTGGATAGGGTGAAGTTTTCACCTGAGCCGGATTGGTTGGTGCCCACCATCTTCGCCGTGCCCGTGGGATCCTTGAAGTAGCCGCCAACCGCGACTTGAATTTGCTTGCTGGAGTTCATCAGCCACAAAACGATGAACAATGCCATCATGGCGGTCACGAAATCGGCATAAGCTACCTTCCATGCGCCTCCGTGGTGTCCGCCGTGGCCGGACTTGCGCTTTATTACGATGATTTGGCTGGTCGTGCTCATGCGATATTCTGTCAGGAAGCTGTAGCCGGTTGCGGTGAACCTGCGGCATCCGCCGCTGGGGTGGCGGCAGCCGCGGCTTCGCCCACCGCCTTCTTGCAGTTCGTCTCAAATTCCTGGAAGGTTGGTCGAACGTGACCGGGGATCGCCCGACGACCCATCTCTGTCGCCAGCAGCGGAGATGTGCCTTTCATGAAAGCGATCATCGTCACCCGCAGCACGTGCCAATACTCGCGCTCCTCTTCCGCCAGCTTGGCCATATTGGCGGCCAGAGGGCCGACGAATCCGTAGCACAACAGGATGCCGAGAAACGTTCCCACCAGCGCGGCGGCAACTTTCTTGCCAATTTCTTCCGGCGGTCCGCCGAGCGCGCTCATGGTCATCACCACTCCCAGCACGGCAGCAACAATCCCCAATCCGGGCAGGGAGTCCGCCATGGTGCTGAGGGCGCCTACCGGCTGATTCAGTTCGTGGGCATGGACGTCCATGTCGGCCTCGATCATCTGATCGACATCGAACGGTTCCACGCCTCCCATGGTTACCATCCTCATGGTGTCGCACACAAAATCCCGCGTCTCGTGATCTTTCAGGAAGGCGGGATAGTTAGCGAAGAACTTACTTTCCTTGGGCGACTCGATATCGTTCTCAACCGAAACCGGGCCCTCGCGCCGAATCTTGCCGAACAAGTCGTACATCATCTTCAGGGCGTCGAGATAACGCTGCTTGTTGAACTTCGAGCCGCCGATGACCAGCGTCAGGCCGCTCAGTATGGCCTTCAGCGTATGCAGAGGGTTCGCAACCAGCAGCGTGCCGATGGCTGCGCCGAGGATGATCAGTAGCTCGGAGGGCTGCATCAGCACCCGGATGGGGCCGTGCTCCATAAGGAACCCGCCGATTACCGCCGCGAGTACCACCAGCATTCCAATAATCGCGAACATGCCGTTTTTCCTGTAGGCGTCGTTGGGGGCGCGCTGCCGTCAGGACGGCAACTTGCTACCGCACTGCCGGGACTCAGTTGGAAATACCTGTGCTCTTCGGTCCCCTTGCATTGGGTTCGGAGGGCATAGGCTTCCACTCTGTCTATCGGCCAGGCAGAGAAAAGCTTTCGCTGTGGAAAAGTGCCGGCTTTGGTAGGGCTTCCGTTTTAGTACGGATGTGGACGCTCGATCCGTGCGCCTATTCGCGGGCTATCGCACGATCAAGGGAAATCGCGCCGGAGCCTTTGATCAATATGACGATTGCCAGCGCTATCGCCAGAAGATGAAACTCAAATCCCTCGCCCTTTTGCTGGCCGGTCCAATTCATGAAGAAGCCATTGACATGGTGTACCGTCGCGATCGCGACCAGCATGTTCACGATGATGCCCAGCGCGGCGATACGGCTGAGCAGACCAACCAGAAGTCCAAGGCCACCGAAGAATTCGGCGCAAATTGCCAGAAATGCCAGAGGCGCTGGGATTCCCATCTGGTGGGTGAAGAACCCCATCGTGCCATGGAAGCCGTAGCCTCCAAACCAGCCCAACATCTTTTGCGCTCCGTGCGCGAAGAAAACAAGTCCAAGCACCAGGCGAACAATGGTAAGTGTGAAGTCATTCGAAGTGGAAACAAGCTTGCGAAACATAGGCACCCCTTCTCTTGTCTTGATTCGGCGTCATCCAGCCCGCCCAATAGAAAAACAGATGCTTGTTGTAACACGTAAGCTGCAAAATTGTGCTCAATCGGTCCACGTCAAGGCATGCCACCTGATAGTTGGCAAGTATCTGGCAGCGAAAGAATTTGCTTATTGTTTATCTGCCGCCTTGAATTCTGCCCAGGGATTGCCCTTCATGTCCTTCAAAACGGGCCGTTGCCAGTCGAACTCTGGGTGCTCCTTCAGAAACGTATCGGCAATGAAGTCTTCCCCGCAAGGATAGCCAGCCCGTGCCTCCAGGCTCATGTTCGTCGCCATCGTGCTGTCAGCGGCTTGGGCCGTCACGGCTCCATCGGGAGCATACGGCGGCCGATTCCACACCGGTACACCGCGCGGCGAGTTGGCGAGGTGACCGCAGAGGCTACGCTCGTCTGCGTCTTCCTTGCCTTCGAAGCTGTCCCAGTGATCAGCCAGGAACTTCTTCGCCAGCTCGACATCGATCTGCCCCTTACTCTGGGCCATTAGCTCTTCCCAGCGCTTGTGACGAGCATTGGGAGAACTTCCCATATTGTTGGGATCGAAATCCGTTTCTTTCTTGATGAAGTCCGGGTCGCTGGGAAAGTTTGAGCCGACAAAGTAGCCGTCCTTGGTGCGCCATACGCGATGCATTTTCAGCCCGATTTCAAATCGCGCAATTTCCCCGGTCTTGTTGTCGGCGATCAGCCAGTCGTTCGCGTACCCGCCGTTGTTGCGGTCGAGCATGATCTGCACGTACTCGTCGATCGAACTGGCATATTGCATTGCCTTGCGGGCCCGCACAAACTCGGGCGTCCCGTTGGGATCGAACAAAGCGTATCCAGTGATGGTCGTCTCCGTAACCATAAGTCCGGCGGAGTTGATGCCGAAGTCATCGTCGCTGACGATCACCCCAGGAAAGCCATCCGTCAACATGTGATAACCGTGCGTAGGAACGATGTCGAAGATTACGGTCCAGCGGCTTCCGGTGGCGATGTCGGTCCAGTTACTGTGGGCAATCACCGGCTTGTGGTCCTTGGTCATGGAGCCAGTGGCCACCAGCGCGCTGCAGTTTCCCGGCGCCTTCAGGACCGGCGCATTGGCCAGCTTCTCACGTTTGTTGAGCCAGGGAACGTAATAGTCAGGAAGTTCTTCCATGGCGTTCAGCGCCACCACGTCCCATAGATCCAGATTCACTCCGTGGGCGTGCAGGCCATCGACGATACCCTGCAATTCCTGCTGGTACTCTGCGTCGATATGCTTCCACAGCACGTTCTGGGCGGTATCGCGATAGAAATTCCAGTCGCGCTTGGTGTTGTGCGTGTCCACCGCGCGAACGGTATTCAGGCCATCTTCAATCTCGGGCGCCAACAGGTAACCGTGCTGGTATCCAATATCGGCGGGAGACCCTTCGAGATGAACGTACACCCAATGATTGCGTTCGAAGCGATAGGCCGACTTAAGGCGAGATTCGTCAGGTTTGGTCGCATCCTGCTTGGCGAATCCGAGCATGGCGAAGCCGAACAACAAACCGGCCGCAAGCAATAACTGAATGATCCGGCGAAATTTAGATGGCATTAGATTCTCCGTAGCCGTAAAGACGGGCAGCAGCTTATCTCTTTAGCAGGTGAATATCAATGCAACCGAAATTTGGGTAATGGTGCAGTTTGAAATATGGATGCGTGCCTTTCGCGCACGGGCACGAATCGGCACGCCCAGATCCCTCGCGGCGCAAAGGAAGCTTGCTCGGGATGACAAAGAACAAACTGCACCCTACCGAAATTACCTGCGCGGAACGTTGGCAATCAGTTAATGTAAGAAAGCTGCGAGCCGCCTGCGGCCTTGCGCTTTGAGGTGAAGATGCTTGATAGTCGGCAAAGAATACCCTTCGTGAAATCGGCGTGCGGACGAGGATTCCGCGTTTCATACCAACTCCTGGCACTCTTGTTAGTCCTGTACGCCGCCGCATCACTTGGAGCGCAAGAGACGGCCGCTTCTGAGAGCTGGAAGTTCGCAGTGTCGGGCGATTCGCGCAACTGCGGCGACATCGTGATGCCGGCGATCGCCCAGGGAGTCCGTCGCGATGGAGCGTCATTCTATTGGCATCTCGGCGACTATCGCGCCCTCTACACTTTCGACGAGGATTACCTCCACACTCACCCGGCGTCCACCATCAGCAACTACTTCGCCGCTGCGTGGCCCGATTTCATCCAGCACCAATTACTGCCGTTCGGCGATCTGCCCGTGTTTCTGGAGATCGGCAATCACGAACTGGTTCCACCCATGACGAAGGGCCAATACATTGCGCAGTTCGCCGACTGGCTCAACAAGCCTGTGCTGCAGCAGCAAAGATTGAAAGACAATCCCAGCGATCACGTTTTGAAGACGTACTACCACTGGATCGAACGCGGGGTCGATTTCATCAGCATGGACAACGCCTCGGCGGAGGAATTCGACGCCGCCCAGATGGCATGGTTCCAGGGCGTACTGGCGAACGATGCCAAGGACAGCTCGGTTCGCAGTGTTGTTCTGGGGATGCACGCGGCATTACCTGATAGTTTGTCCGCAGGGCATAGCATGAACGACTCTCCGCAGGAACAAACTAGCGGACGCAAGGTCTATGCGCAGCTGGTGGCCTTTCGCAAGAGCACCCAGAAGAACGTGTATGTGCTGGCGAGCCATTCGCACTTCGTGATGAACAATATCTACGCCACAGCTTGCCATGCCGGCGATGTGTTGCCGGGGTGGATCGTAGGCTCTGCCGGGGCCGTGCGTTATCGCCTGCCCCAGAATTATGCTGGGGCCACCGTGGCCATGACCGATGTTTATGGATATCTGCTGGCGACGGTTGCGCCTGACGGAAGCATGACCTTCGAATTCAAGGAGGTGAAAGAAGCCGATGTGCCGGCCAGCGTCGTCAACGAATTCTCACGCGAACAGGTCAATTGGTGCTTCACGCAGAACAAGGCTCCCTATTCGCCTGCTGGCGCGGTGTGCGCTGTGGGTAGCACGCCGACCGGGCAATGAGGTGCAGAAGTGCACACAACGCTGCAAGACTAATTTGTTCGTTTGTGCGGATTGTGCCTTGCTGTCATCCTGAGCGACGAGCGCAGCGAGGAGTCGAAGGAACCCTATGGCGGCAGCGATGCCAACCTTGTTGCTCCGCACGAGGGCCACACTGTGATTTTTCGCAGCTATAGGGGTCCTTCGCTCCGCTCAGGATGACACGTGCAGGTTCACTGATCGTCAAGTCCCACGCGAGCTAAACTTCAATTGGATCCAGAGATTATTTCGGCCAGCGCGCGGTCGTGTAGTTGATGGCTTCCTGAACGTTGAGTTCACGAGTGCTAACCCCGGTGCGGACGTACAGCCTGGGATTATCGCCGTCCCTAACATAAACCGGACGATGCGCCGGAGAGACCATGACGCGGCAAACGTCCTTCTTCTCCAGCGAATGAAAAACAATCTGTACGGTACGGCAGGCGTCTGCGCCCAGTTTGGCCGCGATCGCAGTCATCAAGGCCTGCTCGAATCCGTCGCGGTCAGGCTTCTTCAACGTGGTGTAATCGCGGTCCAATCCAACAATCGATCCGTCGTCGGCGACACCGATGAGCAGGGTCCCGCCGCTGCCATTCATATATCCTGCCAGGGTCTTCAAGATCACCGTTTCCAGCGCCCGGTTGAGTTTGTTCTCGCGGAGGTCCCAGCGAAATGAGGACTTGAATTCCAGGTTGGCGCTTTCGCCGCGAGCGATCAAAGCGCGCAAGATCTCCAGCCAGCGCCGCACTCAACTGCTCAATCCGTTCGGAGCGGCGATGCAGACTCGAATACAAACCCGCCGCGGACATACTCAAAACCAGGCCCACAATGCCATAGAAAGCTGTTTTCTTCGGAGTGCCGCCGCGTAAAGACTGCCGCAACTGCGACACGGCAAAAGCTGCAGGCGTGGATTCGCTCGGCCGATGCTCGTAAAAATATACGAACTCATTGGTGGGATAGAGGATGAAGATCCCCGCCGCCACGCCGATGATGGCGAAGATAACCAAGGTCCGCAGTTGAGACTTCACGCGCCAGGAAAGCTGCACCGGAGTCATCCTCACCGTTCAACTTCTCCATCGCAACGTTACCGGCCCGCTCATGGGATGTCGCATGGGAGCACCGGTAGCTTGCGATTCCAGTCGCGCCTGTTTCAACTCGAAATACCATTTGGCCGGCCGGTCAGCATCGTCAATCAGCATAAGGCTGGGATTGTATTTCAGTCCTTCGGCCTGCTGGATCATGGTTAGCTGGTCTTGCCGGACGAAGCGCCTGCCGAAGAACTTGGCGATTGGCATAAGAAACGGAACGTGAAGAAAGATGTTCCACGCGGCGCAGACATCGATACGGCAATGGTTTTCGGTGGTCGGCGTCACTGTGGTCAAGCTGGCAAACCATTTTTCGCCGCAGCGGATGATTTCGTAACGCCGATTGGGCAACACGAAATCGATGGTGGTGGTGATCGGCTGACCGTAAACTCCCAACAGCTTGTAGGGCGCGCTGTTGGCCGACGGTTGATGCGCGGTCATGCGGAAGCCGTCTTCGATGGGCTCGAACTGCTTTTCCTTCTCGTGGATACTCTGCTTCGAACGCCACCACCAAGCCTGGTGCACGAAGGGGCCGTGCGCAGGATCCATGAGTCCGATGATGCCGTGGTCCACGTTACACGGCAGATCAGCCCAGAGGTGAGCGGTGCGATAACGCTGGCTGAACTTGGGAACCGCTGGAACCGCCGGCAGCTTCGCCAGATCATCGACCCGCAGCTTGCCTCTGCCGGGCTGGGGAACGTACACCCACACGTGGCCGTCGCGCTCTTCGCAGGGAAACGCGGCAGCATAAATACGCGAGCAGTCGAGGGAATCGCGGCTGGTTAGCGAAGGAATCTCGCGGCATTGTCCCGATACCGCCTCGAAGGACCAGCCATGATATTTGCAGGTGACCTGCTGGCCGTCGAACCATCCATAGGAAAGAGGAATGCCGCGGTGCGGACAGGTGTCGCGTATAGCGAAATAGCGGCCCTCGACCGTTCGCCCCAAGACCAGTGGAATACCAAGCAGCATGGCCGTCGTCATGTGCTTGCCGGCTATCTTCGAGGCTCGCAGTGCGGGATACCAGTCGTCATACAGCAGAGTGGCGGCCGGCCCGGCAGGTGCAATCTGAGTGCGAGTAACTTCGCCAGTCATGGTCCTGAGTTTCCATACTATAGCGGAAGGCTGGAGTTGTCCGGGGTCCTGGACTCGGTGCTGAAAAGACGACTCGCCCTTCGTTCGCCATGCCCGCTGCTATGGAGTTTATGTACGCCTATTCGAACAAAGCTCTACCCTATGTCCGAGATTTCGGCTAATATCCGTTACCACGTTGTTGAAGTAACGCCTATCGACCCCCTTACTCAAGTGCCCAAGGAAATAACCAATCGCCTGCTGCGCGGTTTTGTCGGGGATATTCCCGTCACGGAAGCGCACCCACTCGACTTGCTGATAGCCGGGGCGTCGCGCGGGTCGAAGCTATTTTCGCGAGGCTGGGGAGAGGAGTCGCTGCTGGTGGAGCTTTCGACGCCGCGCGTTTCCTATAGCGACCCGCCTTCTCGGATTTCCGTCGAATGGCGTTCGGCGCGCAGGCGCGGCCGCACCACCCGGCGCGATGGGACGTTTTCCTCGCCGCTGCGGTTGCTTCCCCAGGAAACGCGCACCGTTCATGTGCGCGCCTGGCTGCGTGAAGGCAATCAGGCGGCCTGCGTGATCCTGGCGGCTTCGCGCGACGAACGTTATCAGCCACGTGAGCACATCTTCGGTCCACTCATTGCCCGAGGGCTCGACCTCTACTTTCTTGTGAGCCCTTTTTATGGTCGCCGACGGGTGCCAGGAGGACCGTCTCTCATCACCGTTAGCGATCACGGATTGATGGCGTTGGGCATGGTGCTGGAGGCGCGCGCGCTGCTGGAAAACCTGAGCGAGCGGTATCCGAAGCTGGTGGTTGCCGGCTACAGCATGGGCGGCCATATGGCTGCGATCACCGCGGCGGTGTGCCCGTTCCCGGTTGCATGCGCGGCGCTGGCAACGGGCGCCTCAGCCAGTACCATTTACACCCGCGGGCTACTTTCGTTGAGTGTCGATCTCGACGCCCTCGGTGGTGGAGCAAACATGCGCGCGGCCGCACGCGAGCGGCTCCATCGGCTATTTAGTGTCGCGGATATCACGCGTTATCGACCGCCGATCCGGGTGGACGCAGCCGTCATCGCAGGATGTACTCGCGATGGTTATGTGCCGAGCCATGAGACCAAGCGCCTGCATCAGCATTGGCAGGGAAGTGCATTGCGCTGGATTTCGGCCGGCCATTTCTCCGCGCTGGTGACCAGCGGAACCGCGCTCCGCGACTGCGTCGCCGACGCAGCCGGGAAGCTGTGACCAACCCTCCGTGGCAGGTTTAACGGTTTTCTGCAAAACACGTTTGCGTGGTGTCAAGGATGGAACGCCGCGTCTTCGATGTCAGTTAAATTCCTTGACTTCAAAGTGAATAAGCTGAATCATGGTGCCCCTATGAAAACCTGCATCCTCCTTCTGCTGTTGACAACATTCGTGTGTCCACTTGGCTCGCTGGCTGCTTCCGCTGCTGACAACACAAACCCGAAGAAGGAGGAGGCAGAGGCACTGCAGGCATGCGCCCAGGCAGTGCTGAGCGGCTTCCGCAAGGTTGCCGACACCCGCGATGTGCGTTTTGAAGGCAAGGTTTCGGAGGCGAATGCCCTCTGCCGCGGCGGCCAGAAAACTCTTCAGTTCCGGCTGACCCCTTGGGTTGACTGGTCGCAGTATTGGGGCACAGGAGACATGTCCTCGCTGCCGTCCGGTTTTATCTCGACCAAGGGGCCAGCATTCCGCGGAGTCACAGGCGCGCTGCTCGATCTGGAGTACGAGCGCATTGAGTTGATCAAGTTCAATCTGTTCGACAACAACGGAACGTATCAGACCTATGTCAGTGGGCGCGCCGGCGTCGGCGGTCAGGCAATCAAGACGTGGCCGGAGATGCGCCTCTCCAAGGACAATCCGAACTACCTGGCCGTCGGTGGCGACGGAGTGCAGTTATGCACAGGCGCCCTGATTCGCGCACGTACCCTGACGGGAATCTGCAACGATCTCCGCAATCCCTTGATGGGATCGACCGGCACGCCATTTGCGCGCAATGTCGAGTTCGATACCACGTTCCCCGACCTGGGGCAGACGGAGTTGACCAAGAACCGCCACGGTGGCCGGATAGGATTGCTGACGCCCGATCCGCAAGTCATCAGCCGCATATTGTTTACGCGAGTACAGTCGAACCCCGGTGCCTGCAACGCCGGATTCGGCCTGCCAAATAATTCGTCTGACGCGAATTGCGATTACCAGAAAGCGCCGTTCTTCAATGTCCTGGCGGCCTACTGGATTCAATTCATGACCCACGATTGGTTCTCCCACATGGAGGAGGGACACAACGCTGCCGAGATGATGGAGGTTGGCTGCAAGACGGAGTTGGTGAACAACGTTGCGACGCCGCTCACGCCGGACGAGGTGCAGAAGCTGGGATGCCGTCCCACTGATCAAGTAGACAAAACCTATGTGCTTGCAGAGTTCGCGCCCGATCAATTTTCCAGTGGCGGCCACAACTATCTGACGCGCGCGCCGAAAACATTCAGCAACAAGAACACGGCGTGGTGGGACGCGTCGCAACTCTACGGCTTCGATGACGTTTCCGTGCAGCGCGTGAAGCGCGATCCCAAGGACCCGGCGAAGATGCTGCTCGAACCAGTTGCGGCAATGCCTGGTGCGGGTTATTTGCCCGTGCTGCAGGCCAGCGATCCGATGCAGCCGCAGTGGAAGGGGCAGGAGTCCGTAGCGTTTCCGGACAATTGGTCGATCGGGCTGAGCTTCTATCACAACCTGTTCGCTCGGGAGCACAACTCATTTGTCGATGAATTTCGCAGGCAAGCGGCACAGATGCCCAACGCAGATAGCGGCCTGCGCAATCCCTCCGACCCCAAGCGCGTGATCCGCAATCAGGACGTCACGCCGGATGAACTTTTCGCGGTGGCGCGTCTGGTGGTCGCGGCCGAGATTGCCAAGATACATACCATCGAATGGACGCCGCAGCTGCTTTATGACGAGCCGCTCTACAAGGGCATGAACGCCAACTGGAATGGGCTGCTCGGTACCGGCGATCCCGACGTCTCCAATGCGCTGTCAGACATCATCGTCCACAATTTCGGGAAATCGAAGGACGTCACCAAAGAGTCGCAGTGGTATTCGGCGTTTGCCTCCGGACCGGGAATCTTCGGCCTCGGCAGTAAAGTTCCGCACTATGACATCACCAATGCGAACGACGTCAATGGCGGGGTGAATCACTTTGGCTCGCCGTTCAACTTCCCCGAAGAATTTGTCACGGTGTATCGCCTGCATCCGTTGGTTCCCGACCTCATCGAGTACCGCGATATGAGCAAGGACCCCAACCAGATCGTGCAGAAGGTCGCCGTAATCGATACCTTCGAAGGCAAGGCTACCGATGCCATGCGGTCACGTGGGATGGCAAACTGGGGCTTGAGCCTGGGGCGGCAGCGACTGGGGCTGCTGGCGCTGCATAACCATCCGCAGTTCATGCAGAACATTCATCTGCCGCGGCTCGACACGCCCACCGGTCAGATCGATCTTGCGGCGCTCGACCTGATTCGCGATCGCGAACATGGCGTGCCGCGTTTCAACGAATTCCGGCGGCAGTATGGTCTGCGCCAACTGACCAGTTACGACGACTTCATGGATAAGAGCCTCGCCGCCGATTCCGCTGGCGCACAAACAGCAGCTGGAGATCGTCGCGCCAATTGCGCGAGGTTTACGGCACCCACGTTTGCGATTCCTCGAAGATGATCACCGACGCGCAGTTGAACGAAGACGGTTCACCGATCAATGACTGTCTGGGTCATCCTAATGGGTCGGTCGTCGACAACATTGAAGATGTGGACACGGTTGTGGGCTGGCTTGCGGAATCGACGAGGCCGCATGGGTTTGCCATCTCGGAGACGCAGTTTGTGGTGTTCATTCTGAATGCGTCGCGGAGGTTATACAGCGACCGTTTCTTCACCTCCAGCTTCCGGCCGGAGTTCTACACGCAACTGGGTATCGACTGGGTCAACCACAACGGTCCCGGACCGGAGATGATCGAAGCCGGAATGCCGAACGGACATAAGCAGCCGGTTTCGCCGCTCAAACGGATGTTGATGCGAAATATTCCGGAGTTGACTCCGGAGTTGCAGCATGTGACCAATGCGTTTGATCCGTGGGGGCGCGATCGTGGCCAATATTACACGCTCGATTGGACGCCACGACCGGACGCGGCCGCTGATCCGGCGTTCAAGCAATAAGTGGAAAGGCACGCGGTGGCATGGAGGGCTCGTCGCTCGGGGACACCAGCGATCTCAACCTTGTTGCTATGCCACGCGGCCACGCTTTTATTTCCCGCAGCTATAGGGGTCCTTCGACTCGCTACGCTCGCTCAGGATGACAGGTGAAAAAGCTGTTCATTCCTGTGGCTGGGCCGCAGGCCCATCTAGCGCTCGTGATGACCAACTTAACTTGCCAACCAACCGCTCGCACCCGGGGTAGCGTCACGTCACAAAGTACCGTGCATCACAGCCGCACCGTACTCCGCATC
This sequence comes from uncultured Acidobacteriaceae bacterium, assembly GCA_963709045.1. Taxonomy (GTDB): domain Bacteria; phylum Acidobacteriota; class Terriglobia; order Terriglobales; family Acidobacteriaceae; genus Bog-257. Next base: position 171,916 of record CAVPUX010000005.1, read on the forward strand.
ACAGACATAGTGTCCGCTTGCCCTTCAAACTGAGGCTTACTCCCGGGTGCTCAGGCCAGTCGTAATCCCTGAGCTACTCCATCGGCGTTACAAGGGCGCAAGCAGTTGCCGCCATTTGGTCTCATCATCCTGCGCGTCTGGCAGCTGCTTTGCATTGGCCCTCAAACAATACTTGCGGGAGTACACGATCTGGCCAGTAGGAGATGTGGAGCATTATGGTGGAAGGCATCCAGTCACCCGCTCAAGTGACGTACTGGTTGATACACGGGCACGTCCTTTTCGTGGTCCTTAATCTTCTGGGGATCGCATGCTTCTCTTACATCGTTGCCAAGCGCTTGACGCCACTCATGCGGGGCGAACGCGATTTTCGTTTTGATCGCCCATTCGTCAGGCTGGAGAGGCTGCTGAAATTTTGGTTGGGCCAGTGGAAGCATCCGCGCTTCCCCACCGCAGGGATCATGCACATCCTGATCTTTGCCAGTTTTCTTATTTTGGCCACACAAGCGTTCTCGCTGCTGATTCTCGGTGTCTATCCGAATTTCGTTTTGCCCGGCTCCTCGGAAGGAATTGGTCTTGTCTACACCATCGTCAAGGATTACGCGGCGACCATTGTTTTCTGTTGCATGATCTTCGCCGTTGTCCGCCGGATCGTCTTCAAGCCAGCGCGTTACACGGTACCTGCCAGATACGGTAAAGGTCACCCGGTTGACGCAATCTTTCTCTTAAGCCTGATTGCGCTGCTGATGGCGACTGAGAGTCTGTTCGAGGCCAGCAAGGCGGCCTATCAGACACAACAAGGCCAGCCCGCTGAATTTCTGGCGGTGCTATCGCTGCCGTGGGTGTTAAAGAGTGTTCTCGCTACGACGCCGTTGACCACGCTTCAGAGTCTGAATCTGAGCGCCTATTTTGTCGATGTTCTGACCTTTTACTTCCTGCTGTGCTACCGGCCGTTTGGAATACAGTTCCACGTCGAGACTTCTCTGTTCAATGTGTACTTCGCAAAGTTGGATCGCGGAACCGTGAAGCCGGTGCGATGGGGCGTCAGTGACGAGAATCTGGATCAGGTGAAATCCCTCGGCGTGAAGACGTTCGAAGACTTCACCTGGAAGCACATGCTGGATTTCTATTCCTGCGCCGACTGCGGACGTTGCTCCGACCAATGCCCAGCCAATGCGGTAGGCAGGCCGCTGTCGCCAAGGTTCATTACCACAAAGGCAAGAGACTACGCCTTCCAGCATTATCCGATGTTCGGTAAGGCAGCTAACGGCGCGCCATTAATCGGCGGGATTTATTCGGAAGACGAAATTTGGTCTTGCACGACCTGCGGCGCTTGCGAAGAGGAATGCCCGTTACTGATCCAGTACATCGACAAGATTGTCGATTTGCGGCGGGGCATGATCGATGACGGCAACGTACCGCAGTCCCTGCAGAAACCACTGAAGGCCCTCGAAAGCCGCGGCAATCCCTACGGCAAGATGGAGAAGAAACGGGCCGAGTGGACCAAGGCCAAGGATTTCGCCCCGACTTGCGCCGTCAAAACGCTGGACGGAAAAAACAATGCGGACACATTGTACTTCGTCGACAGCATCACTTCCTACGACGACCGCATGCAGTCGATCGGGCGCTCAACCGCACGGATTCTGGATGCGGCCGGAGTGAATTTCGGAGTCTTGGGTGCCGCTGAGAAAGATAGCGGACATGACGCTCGGCGTTTCGGTGAAGAGACGCTATTCCTGGCGCTGCGCGACCAAAACGTGGATGCCATCAAGGCGTCCGGCGTCCAGCGCATCATCACCGCCGATCCGCACGCTTTCAACGCGCTGAAGCATGACTACAAAGATATGCCGCCGGTGGAGCACATCAGCCAGGTCATTTGCCGGGAGGTGAAGTCCGGCAAACTCAAGCTCGATCCCGTAGAAAATGCCGCCGACGTTTACGCCTATCACGACCCCTGCTATCTCGGCCGGCACAATCAGGTTTACGACGATCCTCGCGACGTGCTTGACGCGATTCCTGGTTTGAAAAGAGTGGAAATGAGCCGCTCCCGGGACCGGTCCTTCTGTTGCGGTGGTGGCGGGCTGATGCTGTTCTACGAGCCGAAAGAAGACGAGAGGATGGGCGTAAAGAGAGTTCGGATGGCCGCGGAAGCTGGGCGCTAACGTGATCGTAACTGCGTGCCCGTTCTGCATGGTGAATATAGAAGATGCGATTAAGGTTGCGGGACTGGAAGGAAAGATGACCGCCATCGACTTGGCGGAACTGGTGGACAAACAACTCGTGCGGCCCGCGCCAGTCCAAGTGGAACATGGCAAGCTGACGGCAGAGGTCCTCGCGTAGGACGTTTTTGCGTGGCACCTGGCAATAACTTTCGAACCAAATCCATTGGGGAGTGCGACTGTGGAAATTCTAGTTTGCGTTAGACGAGTACCTGACACTTCGGAAAACGAAATTCAACTCAACCCCGCGGGGAACGATATCGAACGTGACGACCTGGTCTATTCGATCAACGAACCCGACAACTACGCCGTCGAGGAAGCCCTGCAGATCACCGCGAAGGCCGGTGGCACGGTCACGGTGGTTACGGTCGGCAGCGACGAGGACGAGGAAGTCCTGCGCCGAGAGATGGCCATGGGCGCCAATCGCGGCGTGTTGATCTCTGACGAGGCCTTCAACGGGATCGGACGGCAAGGGCATTGCGACGGCTTTGAAGTCGTTTGTGCAAAAGGGCAATTACGACCTCATCTTGACCGGCGTCCAGGCCGAGGACGGCGGCGCCCAGGTGGGCGGAATGCTGGCGGCGTTGCTGGACTATCCGTTCGCCTCGCTGGTGAATTCCATTGCAGTTGACGGCGGCAAGCTGAAAGTGAGCCGCGAGATCGAAGGCGGCAACAAGGAGATGAACGAGATCGATCTCCCTTGCGTGCTCTCGATTCAGACTGGCATCAATGAGCCGCGTTACGTCGGAATGAGAGGCATCCGGCAGGTTGCGGCGGTAGAGGTTCCAACCTTCAATGCGTCCGATCTCGGCGTCGATGCAAGTGCGGTCGGGGATGCGGCAGCGAAGGTCAAACGGGTGGACTACTTCGTGCCCGCGCTCGGCAAGGGAGCAGAGATGCTCGAAGGCGACCGGGAAGAAGTCATCGCCAAACTGATTGAGTTAATGAAGGCCAAAGGAGGGTTGAACTAATGGCACGCATCTTCGCCTACATCGCACATAAGGGCGGCATTGCCGACGATTCGGCGGCCGAACTCGTAGCCGCTGCAAAAAAGATTGACGCGGCCTCGTCGCCGGTCGCCGTGGTTACCGGTTGCGGCGCGGAACTGGACGCCGTTTGCGAAACCCTACGCGGCTCGTATGCCGAGGTATGGAAAATCGCGAACCAGGCACTCGCTTACCCCAATGCTGAGCTGGTCCGCAAAGCTTTGCTGAACATCCTGCCACACGACGGCATCGTGCTGGTCTCGCACTCTCATTTCGGAATCGACCTCTCACCGGGTCTTGCCATCAAGATGAACTCTGCGTACGTCCCCGACGTGGTGGGCATTGACGGAGTTGACGGGACTGCGCTCAAACTCGTCCGCCAGGAGTTCGGTGGACAGATAAGCGCTCATGTACGTTGCGATGCATCAGCCGGCGCGGTCCTTAATCTGCGTCCCGGCGCATTCAAGCCGCAGGAAGGCGCGCCCATCAATGGCGTCGTCGTTGACAAGTCCGCGAACGTCGGCGCGCTGACGGCGGGTCGGCGCTATCTTGAGACCGTCGTTGCCGAGGCAGGTGACGTCGATATTACAAAGCACGCCGTTCTGGTTTCCGTCGGCCGTGGCATCCAGGAAAAAGACAACATCGCTATCGCTGAGGAGCTGGCCGAGACGCTGGGTGCGGCAGTGAGTTGCTCCCGGCCGGTGGTCGATGCCAAGTGGCTGCCGAAATCGCGCCAGGTGGGCTCGTCTGGAAAGACGGTCAAGCCCAAGGTTTACATGGCGTGCGGCATCAGCGGTTCCTTCCAACATCTGGCCGGCCTTAAAGGCAATCCCTTCATCGTCGCCATTAACAAGAACCCTAAAGCCCCCATCTTTCAGGTGGCAGATATCGGAATTGTGGACGACATCCTGGAGTTCTTGCCGGAGTTGACCAGCAAGGTCCGTGAAACGAAAACGGTTTCGGTCTAAGACGCAAAGAGAGGCACCGACAATGATTACCAAGAAAACATTGCAATTAAGCTTGAAATCGCTCCGGGACTTCGCGAAGAAGCGCCTGCCTGATGAAGAGCTGATCGCACTAGATGAACGCGATGAATGTCCTGTGGACATCGTTAAGCAGATGTCTGACCCAGACAAACTGGGCATTCAACTGCTGTTCATTCCGGAGGAGTACGGCGGCATGGGCGGCAGCACCATGGACGTCTATCTGATATGCGAGCAGATGGCGCGCATCGACCTGGGCGTCGCCACCTCGCTGTTCGCCACATTCCTGGGCAGCGACCCCATAACGTTCGGCGCCACCGAGGAGCAGAAAAAGAAGTGGCTGGGCAAGATCGCTGACGAAGGCGTTCTGTTCGCCTACGGCGCGACCGAACCGGAAGCGGGCAGCGACCTGGGCGCGCTGAAGACGATCGCCGATCGCGTCGAAAAAGACGGCAAAATCGTCGGGTACAAGATCAACGGCAGCAAGCAGTGGATCAGCAACGGCGGAATTGCCGACTATTGCACCATCCTGGCCAATACGCCCGCCGGGCCAAGCTGGTTCATCGTGGACGCGGGCACCAAGGGTTTTGCTCACGATAAGCCTGAGGACAAGCACGGCATTCGTCTGAGCAACACCGCAGCGCTGGCTCTCAACGATGTTTACGTCGATGCCGACAGGCTGGTCGGTGGCGTAGAAGGTCAGGGACTCATCCAGGCCCAGTTGGTCTTCGGTTACACCCGGGTCATGGTCGCGGCCTTCGGGCTGGGCGCCGGTTGGTCCGCGCTGGACCGCGCCATCCCTTATTCCACCAAGCGAATCCAGGGCGGCACGCCGCTGTCGGAGAAGCAAGGCTACACCCACAAGCTGATCGTGCCCAACGTGGTGAAGTTGGAAGCCGGACGCGCCTTTATAGAAGAGACGGCGCAACGCATCGATGCGGCCAACGAGGGGAGCCTTAACACCGAAGGCGCCATCGCCAAGTACATGTCCACCGAAGCCGGCGATGCCGCTGCCGACGCCAGTATCCAGGCGTTGGGCGGCTACGGCTATACCCACGAGTACATGGTCGAGAAGGTCAGCCGCGACGTGCGCATCACCCGCATCTACGAGGGCACCTCGGAGATCATGGAGATGACCATCAGTCGCGATCGTTGGCAGCTGCACCTGAAGACGCGCGGACAGCACTATCATGATCGCGCGCGCGAGATCGAGGCGCTACACGCCGCGCATCCCAATGTCGGCGCGGACGTAGCGGCCCTGGCGCTGCACGCTCTGGCTGAGGTGATGGAGAAGGCGCGCGTTCATCGGCTCACCCGCTTCCAGCACATTCTGCTGCGCGTCGGTGAGTGGATTGCGTATGCCGAATGCGCCGCCACGCTGGCCCGCCGGGCTGCGCTGGCTGCGGAAGGCAGGCTCCACGAGAAGGCGAACGACCGCTTCGACCCGACGGCGCTGGCGGCCATCAGCCGCATTTTCGCGCGCGAGGCGGCACTCAAGGTGGGCGAAGAAGGTCTGCGTTGGGTGACTGGCGCCGATGGTGTCAGCGACGCCGAGATGCCGGCATTCGAAGCGGCATTGGGATTGTCCGCCATCCATCGTGCGCAAGCTGGCGTGGTTTCGGATATGGATTACGTCGCCGACGTACTCTATAGCCGGGTGAAGAAAGAAGTTGAACAACCCGTTCTAGCGTAATACCTGGGGCGGGATGCGGGCATCCGGTTTCGCGAGCCGGATGCCTGTGGTGTTTCTGGGCAAGTTTCACCGCGTCTATGTTGGCAACGTGTGCCGTGCGGCCTCGACATGTTTCCGGAACGTGCCCCCCCAACTGTATGTTGGAACTCATAATATATGTGTTACACCAATACATTAATTGTGTTGCAACAAATAAATCTGCGCCTCAGCTTTTCTGCCTTTCGGCGAAGCGAACACAATGCAAATTTGGCGCGGCGCGGAAGCGAAACAAATATTGTCTTATGTGTTGTAACAGACATAGCGTTTGGCTGCTGTCACCCCCTTTGTGGCCTGCGTCACCTCATTTTACGTGCTATGTCACTGACATGGTTCCCGCCCCCCTGTCACAGTAGTGATGCTCTTCGGGCGCTCCCGGTTCGGCCAGGCCGTGTGAGTGGACCGTCACTTCCCTGGTAGGGAAGAGTGACCTAGACCCAAGCTCCTAATGCCTGCTTCTGCGCCGCTCGATGAGCGTCATCTTCGTCAGGTACAAGAATTTCTAAAGGAAGTGACCAGATATGGATAACACCGCTTATCGTGCGATTGCGATTGTGGGCGCAGGGGCTGTTCTGCCCGATGCCGTGAACGTACCGGCTTTCTGGGAAAACGTGAAGAACAGTCGTTACAGCATCAGCGAGGTTCCATCCAACCGTTGGGACCCGACGCTTTATTACGATTCCGACCACAGCGCTCCCGACAAAACTTATTCGAAGATCGGTGGATGGGTGCGCGAGTACGTGTGGGAGCCCATGAAGTGGCACCTCCCCATCCCGCCCCGCGTAGTCGATGCCATGGACATTGCACAAAAATGGGCCATCGCGTCTACCCGCGAAGCGTTGGAAGACTACGGCTATCCCAAGCGGCCGCTGAATCTCGATCGCACGGCGGTGATCCTCGGCAACGCGATGGCTGGCGAAAGACACTACCTCACCTCGTTGCGTGTGCACTTTCCGGAATACGCCCGTGAGCTGGCCGACAGCACCACCTTCGCCGCGTTGCCGGCGGCGGCACGCCGAGACATCACGCGCGAACTGCACGACCGCATGAACAAGCTTCTGCCCGAGATTACGGAAGACAGCATGCCCGGCGAATTGGCCAACTGCATTGCCGGCCGCATTGCGAATATCTACAACTTCCATGGACCCAACTACATTGTGGACGCCGCCTGCGCGTCGGCGATGGCGGCAATCAGTTCGGCCGTCGAAGGACTGGTAGAGAACGATTTTGATGTGGCGGTCTGCGGCGGGATTGACCGCAATATGGGCGCGCCAACCTTCGTCAAGTTTTGCAAGATCGGCGCGCTCTCGGCCACCGACAGCCGGCCCTACGCAGAAGGAGCCGATGGCTTCGTCATGGGCGAAGGTGCGGCAATCTTCTTGCTCAAGCGCTTGGCCGACGCCGAGCATGATGGCGACAAGATTTACGCCGTACTGCGCGGTATCGGTGGTGCGAGCGACGGCAAGGGAAAAGGAATTACGGCGCCCAACCCGATTGGTCAGAAGCTGGCTATCGAGCGCGGCTGGCAAAATGCCGGATTGACTCCCACTGCCGGGACGTTGATGGAAGGCCACGGCACCTCGACCAGCGTGGGTGACGCCATCGAGCTGCAAAGCATGGCAGATGTGCTCGGCACCTTTAATCTCCCCGCCGGGTCGGTAGCGCTAGGCTCCGTCAAATCGAACATTGGGCATCTCAAAGGAGCTGCGGGCGCGGCTGGATTACTGAAAGCAACACTGGCGCTGCGCGATAAGGTGTTGCCGCCCAGCCTGAATTTCAAACATCCGAACCCGGCAATTGACTTTACTCACACCCCTCTGTATGTCAACACCGAGCTGCGGCCGTGGACGGTCCCCGCGGATGTCACGCGGCGAGTCGGGCTCAGCGCCTTCGGCTTTGGCGGCACCAACTTCCATGCCGTGTTGGAGGAGTACATCCCCGGCAGGCTCAACGGAAATGGCAAGCGGTCAGTAGCCGTTACTACACCATCGCCAGTCGCGGTGCAGCAGAGTGTCAGCGTGGCAAATGTTGCGCCCACGCCGACGGTCGCACCTGCAGCAACCGTTGCTCTCGCAACTGCCCCGGTCTCCTGCAAAGTTCCGTTACGGGGTGCACTCGTGATCGGCGCCGCATCAGACGCGGAACTGTCCGAGCGCCTTCAGGCAATCCAGAAAGACGCCGCTGCGGGTCGCGCGCCTGCGCTGGCCGCTCCGGCAGAATCTGACCTGAGAGCGCCCGAACGCCTTGCGATTGATTATGCTGATGCCGCCGACCTGGCGGACAAATCATCGAAGGCGCTCAAAGCGCTAAAAGCCAATCAAGCTCCAATCTGGAAGGCCCTGCGTCCACAAGGTATTTTCCGCGGACACGGTGCTCCCGGCAAAGTGGCATTCCTTTATACCGGCCAAGGATCGCAATACGTCAACATGCTTGAGCCGCTCCGCGCTGCCGAACCAATCGTGGCCGAAATCTTTACCGAAGCCGATCGCATCATGACTCCGCTGCTCGGTAAGCCGCTCAGCGAGTTTGTCTTCGTGGACAAAACGAATGCGGAGGCGGTGGCGAAAGCGGAAGAAGATCTGCGTCAGACCGAAATCACTCAGCCTACTGTGCTGACCATCGACCTGGCCCTGACCCGACTCTTGGCCGCGTATGGCATCCAGCCCGATATGACCATGGGGCACAGCCTGGGCGAATACGGCGCTCTGGTTGCATCCGGCTCGCTTACTTTCGAGGATGCGTTGTCGGCAGTCAGCGCCCGCGGTCGCGGTATGACGAAAGTGGCCGTGAAAGATACCGGGAAGATGGCGGCAGTCTTTGCGCCACTTGCTGAAGTTGAGCGCATCCTGAAGACCATTGACGACTACGTGGTGATCGCCAACGTAAATAGCGGACAGCAGTCCGTCATCGGCGGGGCCAGCAAAGCGGTGGAACAGGCCATGGTGGCTTTCCTGCAAGCCGGCTTCGACGTGACCCCGTTACCGGTGAGCCACGCTTTCCACACCTCGATTGTCGCCCCGGCCAGTGAGCCTCTGCGTGAGATGCTTTCGCACCTGAACATACAACCACCTCGCGTGCCAATCGTTGCCAATGTGAATGGCGAGTTTTATCCCAACGGAGCTGATGTCGTTCCGCAGATGGTGGAACTGCTCGCGCAACAGGTTGCGTCGCCGGTACAGTTCGTGAAAGGCCTGAACACACTCTACGATGCCGGTGCCCGGGTCTTTGTTGAAGTGGGACCGAAGAAGGCGTTGCAGGGATTTGCCGAAGAGGTGCTCGGTGGACGCGGTGACGTCATTTCGCTATTCACGAATCATCCGAAATTCGGAGATATTCCCGCCTTCAACCAGGCGCTATGCGCCATGTATGCAGCGGGACTGGGCCGCGGACGGGCTGAGGTGGCGGTCGAGGCTCAGGTGAAACCGGCGCTATCACAGTCCCCGATTCCCGCGCCGCTTAACGACGTTAAACCGATGCCTGTGCCGGCAACTCTTGCGGCTGCTGTCAGGGCTCCGGTAATGCCTGCGCTTTCAATGCCCGCAGCTTCCGCACCGGTGAACGATCCTAAGCCAACACCGTCCAGCCACCACTGCTCCGATCGCTCCTACGGCGGCCTCCAACCCGGCGAACGGTAATGGGTACAACGAACTTGGCCGTTTGTTGAGCGAGACTCTCGAACGGGCCGGCTGGCATCATGGCGAGAATTCCGCAACTGCCAATCTTCAAGTCGGCATCACCGGAGCATCGTTGGGTCTGCCTGGAACCGAGCATATTTTCGACGATGGCAACATTGAACGCCTCTTGCGCGGCGATCAGTTCATTAGTGCCATTCCCGCGCGCTTCCGCCAGGAGATGGTGGACAAACATATCCGGCGCCTGGTTAAGAGCGAGCAGGGAGAACCGACGTTTGAGTCGATTCACGACGTCGCTGATGTTATTAAGCTAGCGGGACGTGGGGGCGCTTTTGATCTGCAAAGCGAATTCGGCGTTCCCTCGGATCATCTGGCCGCCTTCGACCGGGTCACCCGGCTGGCTATTGGCGCGGGAATCGACGCGTTGCGCGATGCCGGCATCCCGCTGGTGATGCGTTACAAAACGACCACCAAAGGCACGCAGTTACCTGACCGATGGGGATTACCCGATGCCATGCGCGACGATACCGGTGTCATTTTCGGCTCCGCTTTCCCCGGCTGTGATTCGTTCGCCGACATGATGACCAGCTACTTCGAAGACCATGAGCGGCGTGAGCAGTTGACCATGCTGGAAGACTTGCGCCGCCGCGCGGCAGGCAACGGTCACTCGGACCTCGGGCAAGAATTAGACCGGCGCATCCAGGAGTTGCGCAGCACCATCGAAAAAGATCCTTACGTCTTCGACCGGCGCTTCCTGCTCAGAGTTTTGCCGATGGGACATTCGCAGTTCGCCGAACTCATCGGCGCGCGTGGCCCCAACACGCAAGTCAATGCAGCTTGCGCGACCACCGCGCATGCTGTGAGTCTGGCCGAGGATTGGATTCGCGAGGGGCGGTGTCGCCGCGTCGTTGTCATCTCGGCCGACGATGTCACCTCCGACCACCTGATCGGATGGATGGGTGCCGGCTTCCTCGCCAGCGGGACGGCAGCCACCGATGAAAAGGTCGAAGATGCCGCGGTTCCGTTCGATCGCCGCCGGCATGGCTTGATTATGGGCATGGGCGCTGCTGCCCTCGTGGTTGAGAGCATGGATGCCGCACGCGAGCGCGGAATCCAGCCAATCTGCGAAGTGTTAAGCGCAGTGACCTGCAATAGCGCGTTTCATGGCACGCGTCTCGATGTACAGCACATTGGCCAGGTGATGGAAAACCTGGTGTCCGAAGCCGAAAAGGCTAGTGGCGTTTCGCGCAAAGACATAGCACCGAAGATGGTTTTCGTTTCCCACGAAACCTACACCCCCGCGCGCGGCGGCAGCGCCTCGGCGGAGGTCCACGCACTGCGTGGCGTGTTCGGGGAGAGCGTTGACCAGATCGTGGTCGCCAATACCAAAGGCATGACCGGCCATGCCATGGCGACGGGAATCGAAGATGTCCTCGCGGTGAAGGCCCTGGAGACGGGCTTAGTGCCGCCGGTTGCCAACTTCAAGGAAGTCGATCCTGAGTTGGGTCTGTTGAACTTGTCGAAGGGGGGCGCCTATCCCATCCAGTATGCATTGCACCTGGGCGCTGGATTCGGCTCACAGATCGCCATGATTCTGCTGCGGTGGGTGCCGACGAAGGACGGTATCCGTCGCGGCCCCAATGCACTCGGCTACTCCTACCGCATTGCCGATAAGGCCGCCTGGGCCGCTTGGTTAAGCCGCATGGCAGGCCGTCCGACAGCCGAACTGGAAGTGGTTCACCGCACGCTGCGGATAGCAGATCAAGGGCTGGCGGCAGTATTGCTGGAGTCGCCAAGGACTCCGTTCCGGCATCAGCGCCGACGACTCAAAGAGATTGCAAGCCCGAAGTGCAGGCGCCAAGCTGCTTGACCGGCACTGATCGCTCCAACAAAGGCTGTGGCGAGAGCGAATCGGTGAAAGAACCGATGACCACCGTGACGCCGTCAGCCGCCGTGCAAGGTGAAGGAAGAGACAAAGGTTCCGGCGCCAATCCAGGGCCTGTGGCGACTCCTGTAGAACGGTGCTGACTGAGCCGTGAAGGAACGCATCCTCGAATTGATGGTGGAAAAGACCGGCTATCCCAAAGACATGCTGGATGTCGATCTTGATCTGGAAGCCGACCTCGGCGTGGACACCGTCAAGCAGGCGGAGATGTTCGCCGCCATTCGCGAGATCTACAACATTCCGCGCGACGAAAACCGCAAGCTGCGCGATTATCCGACACTGGCACATGTGATTCGGTTCGTATACGAGAAGCGGCCGGACTTGGCTGGCAGGGACTCCTTCGTCACCGAAGACGGCAGAGACACCTGCACCTGTACCAACTCCAGCCGCGGCCCAACCGACTCCGCCGGTGACATTCTCAGCAGGCCCTGACGAATCGGTGAAGGAACGCATCCTCGAATTGATGGTGGAGAAGACCGGCTATCCCAAAGACATGCTGGATGTCGATCTTGATCTGGAAGCGGACCTCGGCGTGGACACCGTCAAGCAGGCGGAGATGTTCGCCGCCATCCGCGAGATCTACAACATTCCGCGCGACGAAAACCGCAAGCTGCGCGATTACCCGACACTGGCACATGTGATTCGGTTCGTGTACGAGAAGCGGCCGGACTTGGCTGGCGGGGCTGCTCCGTCACCGAAGACGGCAGAGACACCTGCACTTGTATCAACTCCAGCCGCTGCCCCAGCAACTCCGGCGGTGACGTTACCCGCAGCCGGCCCTGACGAATCGGTGAAAGAACGCATTCTCGAATTGATGGTGGAGAAGACCGGCTATCCGAAAGATATGCTGGATGTCGATCTTGATCTGGAAGCGGATCTCGGTGTGGACACTGTCAAGCAGGCGGAGATGTTCGCCGCCATCCGTGAGATCTACAGCATTCCGCGCGACGAAAACCGCAAGCTGCGGGACTATCCGACGCTGGCACATGTGATTCGCTTCGTGTACGAAAAGCGGCCCGACCTGGCAGGCGTGGCTGCTTCGTTACCGAAGACGGCAGAAACACCCGCGCCTTTCGCCGCCCAAGCGATCCCGCAAACAATCGCAGTGACGGCTCCTGGGGCCGGTCCTGACGAATCGGTAAAGGAACGCATTCTCGAATTGATGGTGGAGAAGACCGGCTATCCCAAAGACATGCTGGACGTCGATCTTGATCTGGAAGCGGATCTCGGCGTCGACACGGTCAAGCAGGCGGAAATGTTCGCCGCCATCCGCGAGATCTACAACATTCCGCGCGACGAAAACCGCAAGCTGCGCGATTATCCCACGCTGGCCCATGTGATTCGCTTCGTGTACGAGAAGCGGCCTGACCTGGCTGGCGGGGCTTCATCACCGAACACGGTAGAGACACCTGCGATTGCACCGGCTCCCGTCTCGACCCAACCGATTCCAGCAACAATCGCAGTGTCAGTTCCTGCAGCAGGCCCTGACGAATCGGTGAAGGAACGCATTCTTGAATTGATGGTGGAGAAGACCGGCTACCCGAAAGACATGCTCGATGTCGATCTTGATCTGGAAGCAGATCTGGGCGTGGATACGGTCAAACAGGCCGAGATGTTCGCCGCCATCCGTGAGATCTACAGCATTCCGCGCGACGAGAACCGCAAGCTACGCGATTATCCGACGCTGGCGCATGTGATCCAGTTCGTATATGACAAGCGGCCGGACCTGGCGGGTACGGCCACGGAGTCACCCATCATCGCTGAACCAGTCCCCGACGAGCTCGCAATTGTCACAGCCCCGGCTGTTACCGACGACTCAATCAAGGAAATGGTGCTGGACATTGTGGCTGAGAAGACGGGCTATCCCAAAGACATGCTGGACTTGGATCTCGACCTGGAAGCCGATCTGGGTATCGACACGGTGAAGCAGGCAGAGATGTTCGCCGCCATTCGCGCCGCGTACAACATCCCGCGCGATGAAAATCTCAAGCTGCGCGAATTTCCGACCTTGGCCCACGTGATTCAATTCGCTCGTGATAGGCAGCGAGTAACGGCACCCGCCGCGGCGGTTCCCGAAACGCCGGTTTCGGTTGCGACAACCCCTCGCCCGCCGGTCGCGAGTTTCGATGCAGCCAACCGGATCCCGCGCCGCGTGCCTGTGCCCAACTTGCGGCCGCCGCTTACTGTCTGCAAGCCAACGGGTGTGGGCCTGGCCCGCGGAAGTCGCGTCGTCATTATGCCCGATCAAGGTGACGTCGCGAAGGCGCTGGCGCAACGTCTGGAGACGATGGGAGTAGAAGTCTTATGGATTAAGGACGCGCCGAACGCCGACGCGCTTAACAGTATCCTCAAGGGCTGGCTGACTGCCGGCCCGGTGCAGGGAGTTTACTGGCTGTCGGCGCTCGACAACGAAGGCACTCTTGTCGACATGGACATCGCATCCTGGCACGACGCCCTTTGGGTTCGCGCGAAATCTCTTTACACCACCATGCGGGTTCTGTACGACCAGGTTGCGAAGCCCGGCACGTTCCTGGTATCGGCAACACAACTGGGCGGTCAGCACGGATACGACGACGCTGGAGCGGTCGCGCCCCTAGGCGGCGCAGTAACGGGCTTCACTAAGGCATATAAGCGTGAGCGGCTCGACGCCCTGGTCAAAGCGGTCGATTTCGAAACCGATTGCAAGCCGGCGGAAGTCGCAGACGCGCTTATCGAAGAGACCCTGCGCGATCCCGGCGCGGTCGAGATTGGCTACAAGGGAGGCCTGCGTTGGACGGTTGGGCTGCAAGAACAGCCTGTCGCCGATGGCCAACCTGGAATGACGCTGAACTCGAATACGGTGTTCCTTGTCACCGGCGCAGCAGGAAGCATCGTCTCGGCTATTACCACCGACCTGGCGGGAGCGTCGGGCGGTACGTTCTACCTGCTTGACCTGGTGCCCGAACCTGCTCCGGACAATCCTGACCTCAAGCGCTTTGCGAACGACAAAGACGGCCTTAAACGCGATCTGTTCGCGCGCATCCAGGCGAGTGGCCAGCGCGCCACGCCAGCACTCATCGATAAGGAACTAGCGGCGCTGGAGCGGGCACAAGCTGCCCAGAGCGCAATCGATGCCGTTCGCGCTGCCGGAGGCACGGCGCATTACTTTAGCGTCAACCTCACCGACACGGTTGCAGTGGCCAACATCATCAATCAGGTGCGTGAGCGTAGTGGGCGCATCGACGTCTTGCTGCATGCTGCGGGAATCGAGCGCAGTCATTTCCTGCCCGACAAGGAGCCACGCGAATTCGACCTCGTCTTCGATGTGAAGAGCGACGGTTGGTTCAACCTGCTGCGTGCGATCGGCAACATGCCGTTGGGGGCAACGGTAGCGTTTAGCTCGGTTGCCGGACGCTTTGGTAACGGCGGGCAGACAGATTACAGCTCGGCCAACGATTTGCTGTGCAAGATCACCTCGAGTTTCCGCACGACGCGGCCGCTGACGCGTGGCATTGTCATCGACTGGTCGGCGTGGGGCGGTATCGGCATGGCAACGCGTGGCTCCATCCCCAAGATGATGGAGCTGGCGGGCATCGATATGCTGCCACCCGAAGCCGGCATTCCGTGGATTCGCCGTGAACTGACCATGGGAGGGACGCGCGATGAAGTCGTAGTCGGTCAGCGTCTCGGGGTCCTTCTGAGCGAGTGGGACCCAACCGGAGGAATCGATGCGCAGACCTGGGAAACTCTCAGGCAACGCTCGCCAGCTCAAGGTCCGATGGTCGGCCAGATCGCAGGGATGGGTGTTTACAGCGGCTTGATCATAGAGACCACGCTCGATCCGAAGCTCCAGGGATTCTTGTACGACCATCGGATTGATGGCACACCAGTGCTGCCCGGCGTTATGGGAATCGAGGCGTTTGCCGAAGCTGCCCAATGCATGGTTCCGGGTTGGCATGTCGAAGCGGTGGAAGAAGTAAGTTTCCTGTCGCCATTCAAGTTCTATCGCGACGAGCCGCGCACGGTGACTGTCCAAGCTATGTACCACCTGCAAGGCGATAGTTTGATGGCCGATTGTCGACTCATTGGCCGGCGCACCTTGCCCAACCATCCGGAGCCGCAAGAGACGGTTCATTTCACCGCCCGCGTGCGGATGTCGAAGCAGGCGCCGGTGGCGACGACTGGGAAGGCCCCGCAGATCTCGGCTGACTCGTTCATCGAAGCGGCCGACATTTATCGCGTGTACTTCCACGGCCCAGCCTACCAAGTTCTGCAGCGGGCTTGGTGGGATGGGACGCACATGGTCGGATTGATGGCGGAGCATTTGCCTAACAATCACCAGCCATCGGATCGTCAGACCCTCATGGCACCGCGGCTAATTGAGCTTTGTTTCCAGACCGCGGGGGGTTGGGAGATAAGCGAGCAGGACCGGTTTGGTCTGCCTGAGGCCGCTAAGTGCGTGTCTCTCTTGCGCGCTCCGGATCTGGCTGAGAGCAAGCTGTACGCCGTGGTAACCCCCCATCCCGATCAAGGCAGCTTCGATGCGGAGGTTGTGGATGTGAAAGGGAACTGCTACGTGCGGCTTGGTGGCTACCGTACGGCAGCACTCCCCAACAGCGTCGATTCGGAGGCTTTCAAGAAATTGCACGCCGTCATGGCGTAACGAAAATAAACGCGGTCTGGCCGATCGGTTGAGGAGACCCTCTATGCACGAATTTCAACGCGTGGCCATCGTTAACCGCGGTGAAGCCGCAATGCGCTTCATCCACGCGGCTCGTGAGTTTAATCAAGAATACGGCACATCGTTGTGTACGATCGCGCTCTATACCGAGCCCGATCGTCACGCCATGTTTGTATGCGAAGCAGATGAAGCTGTATCACTCGGGGCTGCGATGGTTCCCGACCCAACCACCGGCCATTCGAAGAGCAGTTACGTTGACTACGACCTGCTCGAACGGACGTTGACGGCAGCGCGCGCAGAGGCGGTCTGGGTGGGCTGGGGTTTTGTCGCCGAGCATCCGGAGTTCGCCGACCTCTGCCGCAAGCTCGGTATCGTGTTCATTGGCCCGGACGGCGACGTCATGCGCCGCCTGGGCGACAAGATTGCCTCGAAACTGCTGGCCGAACAAGCCCAGATACCGGTAGCCCCCTGGAGCGGTGGACCAGTGGAAACCTTCGCCGATGCAAAGCGTCACGCCGAGCGCCTTGGCTATCCGCTCTTGATTAAAGCCACGGCAGGAGGCGGCGGTCACGGAATTCGTCGCGTCAATTCCGCGGCCCAACTCCTGACGTCCTTTGAAGGTGCCCGCGCCGAAGCTTTCAAGGCCTTCGGCAATGGCACCGTTTTCATGGAGCAGTTAGTTCAGGCGGCGCGCCACGTTGAGGTGCAAGTCATTGCCGATCAGTACGGCACCACGTGGGCCGTTGGGGTGCGCGACTGTACCATTCAACGCCGCCACCAGAAAGTCCTGGAAGAAGCGCCCTCCCCCGCGCTCACTTCTCTGCAGGATCAGGCGCTGCGCGAAGCTGCGGTGCGCCTGAGCCAGGCGGCGGGATACCACAATGCCGGTACCGTCGAATTTCTGTACCAACCGGAAAGCCACCGCTTCTCCTTCATGGAGATGAATACCCGCCTGCAAGTCGAACATCCGGTGACCGAGTGCACAACCGGGTGCGACTTGGTCAAACTTCAGATTCACATTGCACGCGGCGGACGTCTGGAAGGAGAGCCATCCCAGACTTCTGGTCATGCGATAGAAGTGCGGCTGAATGCCGAGGACCCGGAAAACGGTTTCGCCCCGGCTCCGGGCGTGATTGAACGGTTCCGGCTTGCCAGCGGGCCAGGCGTGCGCATCGACACAGGTGTAGCTGTAGGTGATGCCATCCCGCCGGACTTTGACTCCATGATCGCGAAGATCATCGCCTATGGGCAAAACCGGAAGGAGGCTCTCTCCAGATTGCAGCGAGTGTTACGAGAGAGCGTTGTCGTCATCAAAGGCGGAGCCAGCAACAAGGCGTTCCTTCTCGATTTAGTGAGCCGCCCTGAGGTACAGCGCGCGGAAGTAGATATCGGATGGCTGGATCGTCTGGCGGCTAATAACGGGCATTGTTCCAAGCGTAACTCTGATGTGGCTCTGGTGCAGGCGGCGATTGAAGCCTACGCGGCCGAATTGGCGGTAGAGCAGACGCAATTCTATGCCTCGGCGGTCCGCGGACGGCCACACGTTCGAAACGAACTAGGCCGAACCATCGAACTACGCTACCGAGGACAGAGGTACTCTCTAAGAATTTGTTGCCTTGGTCCCCATCAGTATAGGGTCGAAGTGGATGGATCGCGCATCGAGGCCCTCATCCACCCCTTGGGCAAGTTTGAGTATTGGCTAACCACTTCGGGCCGGCGCTTCCACGTTGTCTCTGTAGTTCAAGGTCTGAATTACCGGATCGAGGTTGACGGCGTGTCGCACTCGATCGATCGGGATGACGGAGGTGTGGTGCATGCGCCTGGGCCGTCGGTAGTCGTTTCCATCGCTGTAAAAGCGGGCGACACGGTTTCGGTTGGTGACACCCTGGCCGTGCTGGAAGCGATGAAGATGGAAATGGCGGTGGTCGCTCCATTCTCCGGAAAAGTCCGGCAGGTGATGACCATCCCCCACGTGCAGGTAGGCGCTGGGGATCCGCTGATGCAAATCGAAGCTGTTGCGGGCGAGGAGGCGTTGGCTACAGCGGAGCGAGTAATCTTTGGCGAGTTGGCTGGTGCGGACGAATTCGGGCAAGACAAGCAATCTCGTTGGCGCCACGACCTGGACGAGTTGCGGCACCTCATGCTTGGCTTTGATGCCGACCCGACACAGACAGCGCGACTATTCGCACAATGGACTCAGTTCCAGGCAGCTCCGGTGGACAGCAGCGAAGTCATCCGCCGGGAAGACGAGATTCTGAGCATTTTTGTGGATATTTGCTCTTTGTTTCGCCGGAACCCGGGCATGCACGATCCCGCCGGCGGCGAAGCACCCAGCACGGAAGCCTACCTTTTTTCCTACTCCCGGATGCTCGAAACACAGGGCGAGGGGCTCCCACCTGCGTTTGTGGAGGCGCTACAGCGTACCTTGGCTCATTACGGCGTGAAGACGCTGGACCGTTCCCCCGAACTGGAAGAGAGCCTGCTATGGATCTACAAATCGCATCAACGGGTAGATCGGCAAGTGGCGCCCATTCTAGCCTTGCTGGAACGACGCCTGGCAGGTATCGATGCCACGAAGCCACGCGCGGACGAGTCTTTCCGTGTGCTGCTCGACCGAATGATCGCCATCACCCGCGGGCTCTTTCCCTCGGTCAGCGATCTTGCTCGGGAACTTCGCTATCGCTGCTTCGAGCAGGCGTTATTTGAGCAGGCGCGTAAACAGACCTATGCGCAAGCCGAAGATCATCTGGCCTACGTAGCCGCCAATCCGCAAGCCGCGGATGTGCGAGAGAAAATAACCGCATTGATCGAATGTCCGCAACCGCTGGCAAGCTTCTTCTCCGGCCGGTTTGCGGTCGCAGATCATGGCTTACGTCAGTTGATGTTGGAAGTGATGACCTCGCGATATTATCGCGGACACTCACTCGAAAACTTTCGGGCCCTCCCCATGAATGGCGACTGTTGCGTGTCGGCGGAATATCTGCAGGATGGCCGGCGGGCGCAAGTCTTCGCCGCCCACGCCGACTATCGTCGGCTCCGGGACGCGATGCAGGTAATCTGTTCCTGTGCCGAGCAAGTGCCACCTGGGGATGACGTCGTCATCGATTTGTATCTTTGGAATCCCGGTTCGCTGGCAGACCCGGAGATAACTCAACAGGAGGTTTGCTCCTGGCTCAACCAAGCCAGCTTCCCTCGCCCGATTCAGCGCATCGTGGTAGCAGTTTCAGGTCCCGGCCGCGGTGAAGGCATCGCAGGTATGCAACACTTCACCTATCTGCCGTCCGCGAATGGTTATGCAGAAGAAAGGCTGTTCCGTGGAGTGCATCCCATGATGGCCGAACGGCTACATCTCTGGCGCTTGAAGAACTTTACGGTGGAACGGCTGCCCTCGGTTGAAGATGTTTACATTCTGCATGCCACGGCGAACGGTAACCCCAAAGATGAGCGGCTGTTCGCGGTTGCGGAAGTGCGGGATTTGACGCCGGTTCGCGATGAGGCCGGACGCATTGTGCAACTTCCACACCTGGAGCGAATGTTCGCGGAAGCGGTGGCAGGCATGCGGCTGTTTCAATCGCGGCGTGCTCCCCACGAGCGGCTCTACTGGAACCGGATATTCCTTTACGTTTGGCCCGCCTTCGATCTCAAGCCAGATGAGCTCAATGACATCGCCCACAAACTTGCTCTATCCACAGATGGACTGGGATTGGAACAGGTGGTGGTGCAAGCCCGCATTCCCCATCCGCAGACCGGCGAATTACGCGATATGGTGATGCGCATCTCGGCGCCTGGCGATGCCGGCCTGCTTATCACCACACGGCCGCTTAGCACGCTACAACTGATGAAACCGCTGACCGAGTACAACCAGAAGGTTGTGCGGATGCGCCGGCGGGGACTCATTTATCCCTACGAAATCATCAGGATGCTAACTCCCGACCGGGAAAATACCCGTGCAGAATTCCCCCCGGGAGATTTTGTCGAGTACGACCTTGATTCGGAAGGCCGTCTGCTACCGATCAACCGCCCCTCTGGACAAAACAAGTCCAATATCATTGTTGGCGTTATCCGTAACTTCACCACCAAGTATCCCGAGGGCATGACGCGGGTAGTCCTGCTGGGAGACCCAAGCAAAGATCTGGGCGCCCTCGCCGAACCTGAATGCCGACTCATACTGGGAGCGCTGGATCTTGCCGAAGAGATGGGCGTGCCGATTGAGTGGTTTGCGATCTCAGCCGGAGCGAAGATCTCGATGGAAAGCGGCGTGGAGAATATGGACTGGATCGCCCGCGTGCTGCGTCGCCTGGTCGAGTTCACACAGGCTGGCTGTGAAGTGAATCTGGTGATCAATGGGATCAACGTCGGAGCCCAGCCTTACTGGAATGCTGAAGCAACCATGCTCATGCATACCCGCGGCATTCTGATCATGACGCCCAAGGCGGCGATGGTGCTCACCGGCAAGCGTGCGCTGGACTATTCCGGCAGCGTTTCAGCCGAGGACAACGAAGGCATTGGCGGCTACGATCGCATCATGGGTATCAACGGGCAGGCCCAGTACTGGGCGCGAGATATCGATCAAGCCTGCCAGATCCTGCTGCGTCATTATGAACACACATACCTGGCTCCAGGCGAACGATTCCCGCGGCGGGCGGCTACCAACGATCCCATCGACCGCGATGTGCAGGCGTTTCCGCATCCCAATGGATCCGATAACGGCTTCGCTCGCGTGGGTGAGATCTTCTCGGACGACACCAATGCCGGTCGTAAGAAGTCCTTCGACATTCGCACCGTGATGAGAGCGGCGGTGGACCAGGACCATCGCCCCTTGGAACGCTGGCCCGGCATGCGAGGCGCTGAGACTGCCGTGGTCTGGGACGCCCATCTCGGTGGCTATCCCATTTGCCTGATTGGCATTGAATCCAAGCAGGTGCCCCGGTTAGGATTTGTACCGGCAGACGGACCGGACCAATGGAGTGCCGGCACGCTGTTTCCTCTCTCCTCCAAGAAAGTAGCTCGTGCGATCAATGCGGCCAGTAATAATCGGCCGGTAGTTATTCTGGCTAATCTGTCAGGGTTTGACGGGTCTCCAGAGTCCATGCGCAAGTTGCAGCTTGAGTATGGCGCCCAGATCGGAAGGGCCGTGGTGAATTTCAAAGGGCCCATGATCTTCTGCGTTATCTCCCGCTACCATGGAGGCGCATACGTAGTTTTCTCGCGAGCGCTGAACGAACAGCTCGAGGTGGTGGCGTTGGAAGGAACATACGCTTCGGTTATTGGCGGGGCACCGGCAGCCGCCGTGGTGTTTGCCAGCGAGGTCGAGGCGCGGGCTCGCAAAGACGAACGGCTGGAAGTCCTGACCCAGGCGATGGCCAAGGCTGAAGGCAAGGAGAAGGCTCGGCTGCGCGCTGAATGGAACGAACTCTTCAAAGTCGTACACTCGGAAAAGTTAGGTGAGATGGCCGAAGAGTTTGATCTCGTGCACAGTGTGCATCGGGCACTCAGAGTGGGGGCGCTGAATGATATTCTTCCGCCCGCCAGTCTTGCGTCCTTACCTCATTGATGCGGTCGAACGCGGCATGAAAACGACGGAGCAGGCGGTACTCCGGAAGGTACCAGCCGAAGCTCCTTTACGGAAAGAGGTGCCGGTTGAGGAAGTACTTATGATTTCCGGCGTTGGGCAGGCATGATCGACGTACATTGGCTGGAACAGACCGAAGCCGACGTGCCCGCGGAGAATGATTGGTTGAGCGCTGGCGAAATGACCCGCCTGCAGGGCATGCGTTTCGCTAAGCGCCGAAACGACTGGCGGCTGGGGCGCTGGACGGCGAAACGTGCATTAGCGGTTTACCTCAGCTTGCCCAGTAATGCGCGGACGTTCGCCGACATAGAGGTGCGTCCGGCACCGTCGGGCGCTCCGGAGATTTTCGTCGCGAACAAAGTAGTAGGGATTAGTGTTTCTCTCAGCCACCGCGGCGGTGTCGCTGCGTGTGCCGTCGCGCCGTCCGGTATAGAACTGGGTTGTGATTTGGAAGTGATCGAGCCGCGTACCGACGCATTCATTGCCGACTACTTCGCAGCCGGAGAACAAGCTTTGATTGAGCGGACGTGCGCGGCAGATCGTCCCCGGCTTTTGGCTCTGCTCTGGAGTGCGAAGGAAAGCGCCCTGAAAGCGCTGCGCACGGGGCTTCGGCTCGATACCCGCAGCGTAATAGTCTATCCTGGCCATCCGTCGCGGCATGGGGGCGATGACGGGCACTCAGAAGAGTCTTCGTTCATTTTTCGGTTAGACGGCCAGAATAACTGGCGTCCGCTGCACGTCCTTTGTGAGGATGGCAAAATCTTCCTTGGCTGGTGGCAAAACACAGGTGAACTGATGCGGACCATGGTCGCCTCTCCGCCTTCCGCCCCGCCGATTTTTTTGGGAATCCCGACTCATTCTGCCACTAGCGCGTCATAACTTCCGTCTCACCAGATTTGGTTTAAGCACTTGGGCCTTTTCTCCATGTGCGATACAACGCATCTTTCAATGGCACTTTCGGTGCCCATCCAGTTTGCTCGCGAATTCGACGGGTGTCATGGCAGCGGTCCTGCAATCCTCGCTTTACTTGGTACTTTGAAAACCGCACGCCGCCACTGTTTGGCATCACCTTGAGAATGCCTTCCGCGAACGGCGCCGCCAGAAGCACCGGCCAACCCGCAACAAAATGAGTTGTTGTTTTATCTACCTCCGTTTTGGCCGCGTGATACTTCGCCAAGGTCAGTTCATCGTCATCGAGAATATTGAATTGCTGAAGTGGCTTATCGCTCGTAGAGGTGGCAATCAGCTGGAGAGCATCAACCAGGTTCTCAACATAGTTCAACGGAAGGTGATTGTTACGATCGCCAAATACAAAGTTGTGCCTGCCCAACGCGAATGCCAATAGTCCGACCGGCAGTGGCTTGCCCGGCCCATAAATGATTCCTGGCCTGACAATCGCAATCGGCAATCTATTGCCGCGTGCAAATGAGACAACAAATTGCTCTGCCAAAATTTTCGATTCAGCATAGGCGTCCCGCAATTGTGGCGACCCGTCGTGAGGAGTGTTTTCATCAATGCACTCACCGCTGGCAATCGGCCCATAAACCGCCAGAGAACTGGCATAAATGACGCGGCCAACGCCGTGTCGCAGACATGCCGTCAGGACTCTCTCGGTTCCACCCACATTGGCGGCAATGAAATCCGCCTTGCTGCCTGGAGCATCGACCCTGGCTGCGAGGTGATAGACGATGTCCGCATCGGCCACCGCGCGGGCTATAGCGTCCGGGTCGTCTAGCGTTCCCCGTGCGATCTCCGCGCCCCGGGTCTCCAGCCGGTCGGCACGAGGCGAGGGCCGTGCCAGCACCGTTACTCGAACCTGCTTGGCGAGCAGGTCTCGCACCAGCGCCGCGCCCAAAAAACCTGTACCGCCAGTCACGCAGACACGCACGTTATCGCACCCCATGTATGACGGTTGCCGCCGACTGTGCCAGGTAAGCCAATCGCGCAACCGGCCTGGTCCTAAGCGGCTCTGCTATGCAACGCCGATGTTCGACGGAGGATTTCCCCACATGTTACACTCCTGCTTTCAAGAGATATCTTAGCGGCCCGGAACCGACGTTACCCGTTCCTTGTTTTCTGGCCATCAAGAGTTGGCGCCCACGAGACTGGCTTTCCTCGGTTTGGTTTCCGTGAAACAACTTAAGCCCATTATTGGAGAGCAGACGGGTTGACGATTCCCATCTACATAATCCTGATCGTTGCGGCTATCCCCGGCGTTTATTACCTGTTGGCTCTGTACAGCTCCGCAAGGTACTTCCTCAGCTGGAAGCAGGTCCCGCCGAATTCCGACCACACGCCCCCGATAAGCTGTCTGAAGCCCATCAAGGGGCTCGATCCGGAAGCCTACGAGAACTACGCCAGCTTCTGTCGCCAGGATTATCCCGAATACGAGATTCTTTTTTGTGTTGATCCCGGTGATCCCGCGCTGCCTATTCTGGAAAAACTGGTCAAGGACTTTCCCGAACGACGCATCCGCCTGCTCTTCGGCTCCGGTCGCAACGCCATCAACGACAAGATTGGCCGGCTGGTCCGGCTGGTCAACGAAGCCGAGCACGACCTGCTGGTCATTACCGACGGCGACATCCGCGTCGGGCCCGACTATTTGCGCGCCGTGGCCGCTCCCTTCCGTGATCCCAAGGTCGGAGGCGCGACCTGCATTTACGCTTCTACCAAAGAGACCACGCTGGTCCAGGAGTTGCAATCCGTCGGCATGATCTCCGATTTTTTTGCCGGGATCTTCGTGGCCTGGCAGTTGGATGGCGTAAAGTTCGCCTTCGGACAAACCATCGTCACCCGCCGCCAGAACATTGCCGCTTTTGGAGGCTACGAGGCCATCGATAATCGTCCCGCCGACGATCTTCGCGTCGGACGCCTGATCGCTGACCTGGGATACGAGGTCAAGCTGCTTCCCTACGTTGTGCAAAGTGTCGCCGACTTTGCCTCGCTCGGTGACCTGTTCTACAAGCGCGTTCGCTGGATGACGGTGATGCGGCTCATGCGGCCTTGGGGACACTTCGGGTTGATCTTCACCTGGGGTCTGCCTTGGGCGCTGGTCGCGATTGCAACCCATCCATCCACCGGGATTGTCCTTGGGTATCTTGGAACTTATGCCATCCTCCGAGTTGCGATGACCTGGTTGATCGGCATCTGGGGAATGAAGCAGCCAGGGTTGTGGAAGAAGATGTTCCTCATACCGGCCTGGGACGCGATGGCCTTCGTCATCTGGCTGATCAGTTTCGGCCGCAAATCCATTCGCTGGCGCGGCGTTGAATACTTCATCCGCGAAGGAATTCTGGTGCCCGCTACGCCAAAAGCTGGATCGTAGGAAACGAGGTCTGCATCAGCATGAGAGCCAAAGTCGCGGTCGCGGGTGCTGGAGTTTACGGTGCAACCATCGCCATCAGCCTGGCGGAGGCCGGACACGCATGTCGATCTTTTCGATCCGCTCGGCGTCCTGCGAGCTGCGTCCGCCATCAATCAGTACCGCATTCATTCGGGATATCACTATCCGCGCAGCCCCGAGACGATCAGCGAAACCCTCGAGGCCCGCGCGGAGTTTCTCACCAGCTTCGCTCCCGCCATCGTGCGCAACAGCCGGCACTACTACGCCATTCCTCACGAGGGTTCGCAAACGCCTCCGGCATTGTTCGAAAAAGTGATGGCCGACTTCCACCTCAGCGTGCGGCCCTGCCGTCCTGACTGGATGGACTTCGCCTTCATCGACAAGTGCTATGAAGTAGACGAGCAGATCTACGACCCTGACATTCTTCGCGACATGCTTTCGTCGCGAATCCAATCGCTGAACATTCCGTTCCATCAGCAGGCCTTTACTCCCGACATGCGCGGCGGATACGACTATGTAGTGTGGGCAACCTATGGATTAGGTCCTGGCCGCGGTCTCTTCAAGGGAGTGAAATACCAGGTTGCCGAGAAGATCCTGATTCAGCTTCCGCCGCAGTTGCAGGGAATATCGCTGGTGGTGGTGGATGGTCCATTCACTGCATTCGATCCTTATGGCAGTTCGCCGCGTTCGCTTTTCGGTTCGGCCAAGAACACCAATCACTGGACGACCACCAATCCCGACGACCCGATTCCCGAGATCTATCGGCCATTGCTCAACCGGCCTGATTTCGAGCCCTTCACGCCCAGCCGATTTGAGGCGATGCGACAAGACTCTGCTCTCGCCGTTCCCGCCTCGAGGGACGCGGTCTATCTTGGCTCGCGCTTTACCATTCGCGTGGTGGAAGACAATCCAGCCCAGGATCGAAGAACGCTCTACATTCTTGAAAAGGAAAAGGGCGAGATCTTCGTCTTTTCCGGCAAGGTCGTCAGCGCTGTGAAGGCGGCGCGTCTTGTTACCAAGCGGATCACCGAGGGCGCCAAGACCTAGTCTGCGCAGGAGGGGACCATGGTGCGGTGATGGCAATCAGTTGCGCGCCCACCCTCTCGCCAAGAGCGGGCGAGAAGGATGGGGCACCCGATTTCTTGGAGCAGCGAATAGTAGTAATCAAAAGGCTGGGCCGCTCGCCAGACCGTCGGGAGTGCTCCCGATGAAAAATGGGTTTACAGTGTTGCGAACAGGCAAGGCAGGTGTACTATAGGGCCGATCTTGAGGCCAAAAAGGCCTTTCCGGTTAAGACCGCGTTAAGAAGAGAAGATGGAATGCGCGATGTCGCAAGAGCAGGGCTGATTTCGACTGCAGCGCTGGCAACTGTGTGCATCACGGCCTGTGGTAGCGGCAGCCAGCCCAGCGCTCCGGTTCAACCTCCCAGTCCCACCGCTTTGGTCTTCATCGGTCCCAATACTGAGTACGTGGCGACCCTGTCAAAGACGTCCCCAGCGCTGGCCCCGGTCACCTTGTCCCCCGTCTCGTGGACAAATTATGTCGTGGATACAATCACCCACCACGTGGTGTCATTGGAATACTCTCCCGGGACACCGAGCAATTTTTATGGGTGTAATGCGTCTAACGTTCACACCTTTGATGTGAGCCCGAGTGACGGGAGCCGTAGCGAGATAGCATCCCCGGCAATCACGTCGCAATTACTGCTCTCGGACGTGCAGGGCAGGTTTTTGTTCGACCTGCACTGCGTCTTCAAGACGGTTGGCAGTGGAGATTTCATTACTTATTCAGATCCACTTGGTGTTGACGTCTGGACCATAGCCGGCGATCAATTTACTCCGGTGACCGGCTCTCCGTTTGGAGACGCCACAGTATTTTTAGCGGAGCACCCCAGCGGAAAGTTTCTCTATGTGCAAGGTTCGGCTGGCATCGAGGTGCTTTCCGTCGGCGCCGGTGGCGAGTTGACGCAGACCTCTGCAATAACGAGTCCACCGGCAGTTAGCGGGATGGTGCTGAGCCCATCCGGCAAGAGCGCCTACCTCGCCTATGTTGCAGACCCAATGACGGGCTTCACGATCATCAATGTCTACGCCGTTAGCCAGCAGGACGGCTCACTGACATTGCAGGGCAGTTTTGATACCGCCTCGCCCAACCTGTCGATTGTCATGCACCCCTCGGGCAGCTTTCTTTACGGTAACAACGGTATGGACATTCTCAACTTCCCGATCGACTCAGCCGGCAACCTGCAGGCTCCGACAGTAATTCCAAATGTTGTCGCGAATGGCATGGCCTTCAACCAGACGGGTGATTTTGCTTTTGTCAGCCAGGGATCTCAGATCACCCTGGGAATGTTCAGCATTGATCTCACGAATGGGGCATTCACCGGGATCGACAATACTCCCGCTTTAACCGATGGCGCCTTCAATGTTTATGTCATTGACTGAGGAATCTGCTGCTCTTCATGAGAACTCGCAGACGGCCCAGCCTTTCTGGTCTGAACGATCATCGACTTTTTGGACCAGCAGAGCCGTTGTAATGGAAAGGCCGGGGGCACCCTGACTAGGTATATACTACTTTAGTGCCATAAAATGAGGTCTTAATCCCAAGCCTAGGTGGCGCACATCTCAAACCACCTTAATGTTGCTTTAGACAGACGAGCCCAAATGCCATTTGCGAGCGCTGGGAGGCCCCGAGCTGGCTTTATCCGAAGGCGGACAGCTCAAAGTACGTCAAAGAAGATGCGCGTGGCTCCAAACGCGTTTAAACGCGAGTTCCTCTTTCGGGAATGTCCACGGCATTCCCGATTTGGGCTGCGCCTCGCCTCGGCGACCGCGTTCGTCCCTAAACCCCCGACGGCATCAGAGAGGGATCCGCCAGCTTGTTGGTCTGGCGCCGCCGATCATTCGTGGGATTCCTCCAGTTCACCTGCGGCATGAACAGCGAAGAATCGATTCGGTCGCGGTAGGCAGTGGAAATGTTGATCAGCGAATCCAGCAGAGCATCGGAAAGAAAGTGAGGTTGCAGACCCAGATCGATCAGCCTGGAATTCTTTGCATTGTAGTAGTGCGCCTCAGCTTCGACCCGAGGATCGGGCAGATGCTCGATTTCAACCTTTAAGCCAAGTTTCCTGCCGGCGGTTTGAACCATCCGCGCCAGATCCAGAACCGTGAACTGCTCGGTGAACTGATTAAAGACGCGAAACTCGCCGCGCTCGGCCGGGTGATGGCACGCGATCTCGACGCAGCGAATGGTGTCGCGAATGTCCAGGAACCCGCGCGTCTGTCCACCCGTGCCGTACACCGTGAGCGGATGGCCAACGGCTGCCTCCGCGCAGAAGCGGTTCAGGGCCGTGCCAAAGACCTCGTCATAATCGAAACGGTTGATGAGCGCCTCGTCGAGCGCGCTTTCGTCCGTGACGGTACCGTACACCACGCCCTGATTCAGGTCGGTGGCCCGCAGTCCCCACGACTTGCAGGTGAACATGATGTTATGGCTGTCATGCACCTTCGAGAGGTGATAGAAGGAGCCGGGCTGCTTGGGGTAGGGAAGGACGTCGCTGCGCCCGTTGTGCTCGATGGTTATGTAGCCTTCTTCAATGTCGATGTTGGGAGTGCCGTACTCTCCCATTGTGCCCAGCTTAATCAGATGGCAATCGGGCCGAAGCTCGCGCAACGCGAACAGCAGGTTCAGCGTGCCGGCAACATTGTTGACCTGGGTGAAGACAGCGTGCCGGCGGTCGATCATGGAGTACGGCGCCGACCGTTGCTCGGCAAAATGGACGACCGCCTCCGGCTCAAATTCCTTGATCGCGAACGCCAGTGACTCGTAATCCATCATGTCGCCCACAAAAAGCTCGATGGTCTGGCCGGTAAGCTGCTTCCATACCTTCAGCCGTTCGGGCAGCGCGCGGATCGGTGTCAGGGTCTGCACACCCAGTTCGTAGTCCCATTGCCTGCGAGCAAAGCTGTCGAAGATGGCAACCGAATGTCCCTTCTTCGACAAATACAACGCCGTCGCCCAGCCGCAATAACCGTCGCCCCCGAGCACTGCAATCCTCATTCATCCCCCTCGACAAAGCACTGCCAGGCTACCCCGTAGCGCTTCAAGAAATCGTATTTATTGATCCTGGCCGCGAGTACCCGCGTACCTATACTTAACTTTATCAAAGAACCGCGAAAATCTCCTGATTCGCTACTCCACATTGGCACGGAATGATTCGGACACTAAGGCATGTTCGCCGCAGTCTCTGGCAATTTCGAACCCGGCAGAGGCTGATTTGTCGCCACGAATTTGCCGCCGCTTTCGGTAATCACGTTCAGCTTCGAACGTCCGACCAGGTTCTCCAGCCGCGGGAACTGTGACTGTTTCGCCACCAGGTAGTATCGCTCGGGCGTGAGCCACACATTCTTGAATCCCGGATCGTCAATGAAAACGTCAGGAGCTCCGGGCGCATACGAACCGTACACAAAGTTCAAGACCCGCCCATTCAGAAGCAGCGCGGTTCGGTTCGTGTAAAAGAAAACCGACGAGAACGCATAGTAGTGTTTGTCCACGATCAGCTTGCCTTCTGGCGACTGCAATAGCGCCTCCGCCAATGGACGCGAAGACAGATACGGGTCAAAGGTAATCAAGGCCAGCCGAGCGGCTTGCAGGAACAGCACCATCATGAGCGCAGCCGCCAGGAACGCCTTCTGTCCTGTCGAGCGCAGAGTTCCCAACGCACCAATCAGGAAAGCCACCGCCGCGACAAAGAGTGGCAGCCGAAGATAGGCAAACGATTCCAGCGTGAGGTCCTCCATGTGGCCCATCGAGAGCTTGTACGCCGCAGGATGCGTGGTCAGCGCCGTGAAAATATCTCCCGGAGTTGCTACCCCACGCACCAGAAACAGGATGGCCAGCGCCGCTAGTGCCGCCAGTCCTGCAATCACCGACAGCGTCCGCGTCCCCCGACGCACCCAATCGCCACCTGCGGCCATCGCTGAGCCTAACAAGAGGGCAAACGCTGGGTAGCAGGGCATGGAGTAATACTCCTGCGTGGTGGAAAAGGTAAAGAAGACCAGCACGAACCCAATCCAGCAGAGCGCCAGCAAGCGTGTCTGCCCAGCCCGGTTCGATGGTTTGTACGATAGCTTTGCAACCGCGGGAAGATAAACGCTCCACGGGAACAGCCAGATCAGGTGAAACAACCAAAAGTAGAGACGAGGCACCGTGTCGTAATCGCGGGGATAGCGCAGGTTCAAGAAGCGAAGCAGTTGCTCATTGATGAAGAAGAACCAGAGAAACCCGTGGTATTGGCCGGGCAGACTCTTCAGGTCGAATACGAAATACGGTGGATTTCGTAGCGTGGCCAGAATATGCCAGGGCGCGGCGATCACAAGGATGATCACCAGCCCGCTGATGGGATGAAGTCGCTTCCAGGTCCGCGCGGAAAATAGCTGATGCGTCAAAAAAAGATAGATGACGCCAGCAGCCACTGGGAACAGCACCCCGATCAGGCTCTTCAGAAGTAGTCCTGTTCCCAGGCTTGCAGCCAAAACATACGCCCAGGCGCGAGGATGCGCCTCCTGCTCATCGAGCGCCCGCAGAAACGCCCACACTGCTAACGCTACGGTGAAGGTCAGAATGACGTCGGGAATCAGTATGCGCGTAAACAGGAACAGCCCCACGCATGTCGCCATACACAGGCCAGCATAGAATCCAGCCCGTTTACCAAATGCCCAAACGCCAAAAGCGGCGGTCAGCCAGCACAGCCCAATCGAGAAGAGGGCAATCGGAATTCGCGCAGCCCAATCATGCACGCCGAAGATCTCATAAGAAACCGCCATCATCCAGTACACCAGAGGCGGCTTTTCCAGATACGGGATGCCGTCCAGGCGAGCCGTGACCCAGTCGCCCGAGGTGATCATGTTGCGCGCGATTTGCGCTTGCACCGCATCCACGTCGTCCTGCAGTGAAGGAGGAGAGAGGATTCCGCTCAGATATACGATTCCCGCGACCAGCAGAACAGCTAGATAGACATATTTACGCCCGCGGTTGCCAACAGGTTGGACGCTGTCGAGGAGGTGGGTGCCTGGATCCGCCACTTTTTCATCCATAAGAACAGGATCATTAAACCCCATAAGTGATAGCCGACATTAATTCGTTTCTCCAAATGCTCGCGCAGATAATTTTCGACGACATCCGACCGGAAAATTTCAGGATAATCGGCGAGTCCCGCGCGCAGCGTATCAACCACCAGCGGTCTGAGTGGGCCGCGAATCCATTCGTGCGCCGGAATGTCGAAGCCAATTTTCTTCCTTTGCAGAATCGGTGACGGCAACTTGTCGCGCATCAATTCCTTCAGCACAAATTTCTGTCGTGGTCCCCGAATTTTGAGCGACGCCGGCAAGGTCGCGGCAAACTCCACCACCCGATCATCCAGGAACGGCGGACGCAACTCAACCGCGTGCGCCATGCTCATGCGGTCTGACTTAACCAGGATGTCGTCCGGCAAGTAATACTTTTGATCGAACCAAAGATAAGCTCCCAAGCTGTCTTTCTTTTCGCTCAGCATAGCTCGCAACTCGCTGAGCACCTGATCCAATGCGCCAGGAGACTCGGTCGCGAGCAGGGTACGCTTTTCGGCATCGGAAAAAGTACCGTTCCAATAGACATGAGCGCGCTCGGGTGGCATCAGACTGCCTTCGAGTAGCCGCCTCAACTTGTATTCGAAGCTTATTTTTTCGTTCGAGACCGGCCACAGGCGCAAGGCGCTCAGCGCTAGTCGAAGAGCACTGGGCGGCAGCATCCGTAAGTAGCTAGCCACCGTATTCGCTCTGTAGGTCAGATACCCGCCAAACAATTCGTCGGCACCTTCACCGCTCAGCGCAACCGTAGTTCTGGTTTTGCAGAGCTTGGAGAGAAACCAGACCGGCAGCGCTCCCGCATCCGCACTCGGTTCGTCTGAGTAGTACGCGAATTCTTCGATGGCCCCTTGCAAATCCAATTCAGGATTGAGGTCCAGTTCCTCGTGCTCGGTCCCATATTCTTCGACCATCTGTTTGATATAGCTGGATTCGTCGAAACTGCGCCCGCGAAACGAAATCGAGAAGGTCTTCAGTCGTGAACTGGAAGCAGTCGCCGCATAATGTAGGATCGTCGAAGAATCGATGCCGCCACTCAGCCACACTCCCAAGGGGACGTCCGAAATCAGGTGTTCGCGCACCGACTGCTGCAGAAGGAAATCGAGTTCCTCGCAGGCCGACTTCAGACTGCGCTGTTCGGCTACAGGGCTGGGCAATTGCCAGTATGCGTCTCGCGTGATTTTTCCGTCTCGCCATTCCAGCCATTGTCCCGGCAGCAGCTTTTCAATTCCATCGACCAGCGTCCAGGGCGCAGGAACATAGTTCAGCGACAAGTAACAATCCAAGCCTTCAAGGCTTAAGCGACGTTCGATCTCCGGATGTATCAGGATGGCTTTCAGCTCTGACCCAAAGAATATTTCCTCGCCGCGTTGCGCAAGGTAGAGGGGCTTAATGCCCATACGATCGCGGGCCAAGACGAGCCGGCGCGTGGAGTTCGTCCAAAACGCCACAGCAAACATGCCGCGGAGCCTGGGCAAACATTGCGTGTCCCATTCAAGAAACGCCCGCAAAACGGTCTCGGTATCGCAGTGCGAATGAAAGCGATGGCCCAGCTTTTCCAGCTCGGCGCGGACTTCGAGGTGATTGTAAATTTCTCCATTGAACACGATGACCGTGTCGCCGTCTTCGGTCACAATCGGTTGATCGCCGTGTTCAAGGTCGAGAATTTTCAGCCGCGTCGCGCCCATAGAACATATTGGTGACTTATAGACGCCCTGCTGATCGGGTCCACGATGGATTAGCGTAGAGGTAGCATCCCCAATACGATTTGGTGGGGGAGACCAATCTTTATGAGTAAAACCAACAATGCCGCACAAATCGATTAGTCCCTCGATAGCGAATTGACAAGCTGACCACCAGCCGCCAGGTTGAGAAGGTAAGACGGGAATCGGGCGGTGTGCGCAGCTTTCGTGTCCCTTGGCTTCGGAGCCCCAAGAAAAACGCTACTTTAGGATAGCATTTTAGGCGATGGAAGATGCCAGCCTGCGGCGCATGACAGCGTGCTGTCGACGTACTTTAGGCTACGAATCGCGCTCGTCGGCGACCAATGAAATACAGCAGCCCTCCTCCGCCCACCAGAACCGCAGTCAATACGATAATCTTTGCTACCGCGACTGCCTTGTGTGGTTCGCTCGCGTCGGGAACCATCGAGCCCAGAATGACCGCACAGGTGGTCACGAAGCCAACAGTCGCCAGCGCAATCGCAACTGGCTTTCCGCCTGGAACCCGGACCACTCCTGCCTCGACCGGCTCGCGTTGCAGGCGAATCATCGCCGCAAACATGAACAAGTACGGAATGAAATTGGTGATGATGGTCATGCTCACCAGTACCTGGTAAGCGCCATGGACGGTACTGCCGAGTTGTCCCAACACAATGAAGAGCACGCAGCACAGCGATTGCACGATGAGCGACACGTAAGGCGTTCCCCATTTTGGATGGACGCGGGCGAACGCCGGCGGCAAAAAGCGGTCGATCCCTGCGACGAACGGAATGCGCGACAGCGCAGCCAGATAGGCGCCGACTCCGCCGAGGTTGGAGATGCAGATCAGCAGCGCGACCGCGGGTCCTAATCCGCTCCAGCCCACTCGTTCGGCGCTACTGGAGATCGCTTGCATAATCCCCTCAAGGCTGTTCAGTTCGCCGTGCGGCAGTACAACCAGAATAGCCACCGTTCCCAGCACGTAGCCCGCGGTGATGAGAACTCCAGCGACAAATAGCGCGCGGGGAATGCTGCGCCGCGCATTCTTGATCTCCCCTCCCATGAAGGAGGCCGACTCTGCGCCGCTGAATGCATAAAGCACGGTTGACCAGACGCCGATCGTCCCCCAGTGCAGCGACGGCTTCATGGATGCCGCGGTAAAAGCGGTGGCCGAGCCGAACTTCCTCCACGCCAAAACTCCGACCATGCAAAGCAGCGCGACCGGCAGCCACGTTCCGATTGCGCCCAGGTTGCTGAGCCACTTGCCGACGTCGAGGCCAACGAGGTTCAGCGCCAGGGCCAATCCCAGACCGAGCAGCGAAAACGTTATGAAGAATCCGGCATTGCTTTGTAGTCCTTTCCACTTGCTTCCGCCGACGTACAGAGCGTTGCTGGCCGCGAAGTAGAGAACCGCGGGGAAATAGGGCAGGTTGCTGGTCCAATAAATCCAGCCAGTCAGGAAGCCGGAAAAATCGCCGAAGGCCTGCTTGCTCCACACATACATTCCACCTTCCTGAGGATAGCGGGAAGAGAGTTCCATCACGCACAACGCCAGGGGGACGAAGATGGTCGCCAGACCGATCAGCCAGATCACCAGAGTGCTGGGTCCCGCGCTGGCCGCAACTGCAATCCAGCGCAGGCTGAGGGTGGCGACCACGTAGAACATCACGAGATCGCGGAGGCCCAGCGCCCGCTTGGGTTGTGGAGTACTGCCAACTTCAACTGCTGGCTGCGCGTCCCTTGTCCAGCGGTCTGGCATAGGCTAAAAGCAGGTCCCTCGACTCGGACTGAAGTCCTCGCTCGGGATGACAGATGGAAATAGTACTCTGCTAGTTGCTAATGGCTAGTTGCTTCTTCACAACGGAAAACAATACCGGAAGAATTCTTCATCGCGCTTCCAGCCCAAACTTTCGTACAGTTGTTGCGAAGCGACATTCTCGATCGCCGTTTCCAACGTGAGACTGTCGGCCTGCGAATCCTCTGCCAGTTGGTGAGCGCGCTTCAGGAGAGCGCGCGCTACGCCAAGCTTGCGGGCTGGTTCCGCCACGTAAAGGTCGTTGAGGATCCATTGTCGCGTCAGGTGAATCGATGAGAACACCGGATACAAATGTACAAAGCCGACCGTTTTGCCATCCAGGGTGGCGAGAAAGAGCACTGACTCGGCCTTGCTTAATCGTGCGAACAGAAAGCGGCGCGCCGCCTCCACGTCGGGAGGTCTCTTGTAGAACTGCCGGTAGGCATCGAATAGCGGGGCGACCTCGCCTACATCGGCCGGCGTAGCCTGCTCAACTTCAATAGACCCTTCTGTGTAATGCATTGGGACAAGGAAACACGATAGGCGCTGGCCGTCAACCCTTTTGTTAGCCAGTCCCTGCTATCATCTCCGCGAACCCGCACAAGGAAGCCTTATTCATGGATCGTTCGCTGCATGACATCCTCGCGTCCTATGACGACCGGAGCCGACTCGATCAGGCCTACACCATTCCGGCTTCATGGTATGTTGACGCGCGCGTTGCCGAACTCGAACGCCAAAACGTCTTTGGCCGCACGTGGCAGGTGGTGGCGCGAGCGGACCAACTCCAGCAGTCGGGCCAATTTGTCACCGCCGATCTCGCAGGCGAGCCGCTCGTTATCGTGCGCGGCAGCGACCACCAACTGCGTGCCTTCTACAACGTCTGCCGCCACCACGCCGCCGCAGTCGTGACCGAGCCCCAAGGCACGGCGAGCATTCTCCGCTGTCCGTATCACGGCTGGAGCTACGGCCTGGATGGCTCGCTGAAGGGCACGCCAGAGTTCGAAGCCGTCTGCTCCTTCGATCGCGCACAGAACGGCCTGCTTCCGGTTCAAGTTGAAACCTGGGAACAGTTCGTCTTCGTGAACCTTGACCCCAAAGCCGCGCCCCTGGTGGATTTCCTGGGCGGCCTGGTGCGGCGGGTTGCCCCGCTCAATCTAGGTTCGGTTCACTTCTTTGAGCGGCGTTCGTACAGCCTGAACTGCAACTGGAAAGTGTTCGTGGACAACTATCTCGACGGTGGCTATCACGTGCCTCATCTTCACAAGGCGCTGAACAGCGTACTCGACTACAAGCAATACACCATCGAAAACGAAGACCGATACTGCCTGCAATCGAGCCCGATGGTCGCATCGAATGAGGACGCCGCGACTTCAGCGACCCGCACTGGCCACCGCGCATGGTACTTCTGGCAGTATCCCAACTTCATGATCAATCTCTACCAGGGATACATGGACACCAATCTCGTACTGCCGGACGGCGTCGACCGCTGCAAGGTCATTTTCGATTTCTACTTCGACGACGTGAGCGACTCCGCCGCCGAGCGGAATCGGCAGAGCATCGCCGTCGGCGAGCGCGTAAACGATGAAGACGTGGGCATCTGCGAGGCGGTGCAGCGCGGCTTGCACTCGCGCGCGTACGTAGCGGGGCGGCTGTCCGTGCGTCGGGAGGCGGGCGAGCATTTGTTCCATCGGCTGCTGGCGGCGGACTTGAAGAACAACTCCGGCAATTTCGGGTCAGACCAATAGAGCCATTCCACAGCGGCTGTACAGGCCGCTGAAAAACACGGAGCGTAATTGGTGGAATCTGATTTTGGTGGGAGCCCCCGCATTTATGCGGGGGAAGGAGCGCTTCAGCGCTCCGGGATGAAGGTGGGCTCTTGATCGCGCGCTTTAGCGCTGGGAATTTGGAAAACCAGGGCTAAAGCCCATTTTGAGATCGAACGCTTTTCCGCTGGACTGAAGTCCAGCTCCCCCCTGCTGAAGCAGTGGGCTCCCACCCAGACCGTCCACTAGAATTTTTCAACACCTCTGAAGTCGCGTCCATCAAGGCAGTTCGAGCAAATCAGAAATTGCTCTAGCGAACTCCGACTCGCACGTGACTTTCCGCTTGCCAAACCGAGCGTTATTTACTCGTGAACGAAAATCCATAATCAGCGACTTGCGACAGCTCGCCACACAGAATTTCCTCACACGCTAATTGCGCTAAAATAATCACTCATCGAGTGACGATCGTTTCAACACGCGAAACGTCGTTGCGCTTTCGTCCACAACCATCGAACAAACCAACAACGAACCAGTCAGTGGAAAGCTCCAGGAATTTGTTTGGAAATTCTCTGGGGCACGGGTTAGCGGGTTATAACGTTGAAGAATAAGTACTTCCGTTTCGGCGAGTTCCGGCTTTATCCCAGCGAGCACCTGCTTATGCGCGACCACACCTCGGTGCCGCTGGCGCCGAAGGCGTTCGATATCCTGCTGTACCTCTTGCAAAACCGCGGTCATCTGGTGAAGCGTGACGTGCTCATGGAGGCAATTTGGCCTGACAGCTTCGTCGAAGAGACCAACATCACCGTGAATATTTCGTTACTGCGGAAGACCTTGGGCACCATGTCCGATGGCCAGCCTTACATTGAGACTGTCCCTCGTAAGGGGTACCGCTTCAATGCTGCCGCGACCGAATGCGAGGATGCGGACGAGCCGACGATCAGCGAGCCGAAGCCCGATTCACAAAAAAGTAATGAAGATGTAATGCTGCCGTCAGTCGCGATATCGGCCCCATCAGGTGTTGCTGCCAGCGCAACACCCGCTCTGCAATCTCCAGTCCCGAAAGCACTGCCGTTGGTTCCTCCTGCTCCAACCCAGCCCAGCCTGCCACCGGGTACAGGATGGAAGGCCTCGGCAAGCCGGGTGCTGCTGATGTCGGTCGTATGTATCGCGTTGGTTTTTGGTCTCTTCTATTACTGGTCACACTGGAAGTCAAAATCCACTGTTAGTGCGTCAGAGCGGTCGATTGCCATCCTGCCGTTTCGTCCCCTCAATCCAACGCAGGATGACGAGTATCTCGGTCTGGGAATGACCGATGCGCTGATTACTCGCCTGAGCAACCTGCACAAGATCATTGTCCGTCCAGTCGGAGCGGTACGTAAGTACGCAACGGCCGACGATCCCATTGCTGCAGGCCGGCAACTGGCGGTGCAGTCTGTCCTGGAAGGCAGCATCCAGCGTTCCGGAGATCGCACCCGGGTCACGGTTCGGCTGCTGCGCGTGGCCGACGGCCAGCTTCTCTGGGGTGACGAGTTCGACGAGAAGTTCACCGACATGTTCACCGTGGAGGATTCGATTTCGCAAAAAGTTGCGAACGCGCTCACCATCAACCTGAGCGGTGAAGAGCAACGCCAACTGCTGCGGCCATTCACCGGTCAACAATGACGCCTATCAGCTTTACATGAAGGGGCGCTTCTTTTGGAACAAGCGGACAGTTGACGGCGTCAAGAAGAGCATTGATTATTTCCAGCAGGCGATCGCGGCAGATCCTAATTACGCGATTGCATACGCCGGATTGGCCGACTCCTACACCCTTGCCGGCTCCTACGGATATATCATTCTTCCTCCTCGTGAGGCCATGCCCAAGGCGGAGGCCGCTGCCGCGAAAGCTCTGGCTATCGACGACAGTCTGGCGGAAGCCCATGCTTCGCTCGGCTACATCAAGTTCACCTACGATTGGGATTGGGCCGGGAGCCGAGGAGGAATTTAAGCGCGCCATTGCTTTGAATCCCGGCTATGACAATGCTCATCATTGGTACTCGCATGAATTGATGGCTTTGGGACGAACCGACGAAGCACTGGCCCAAGCCAAACGGGCCTTGGAGCTATCACCCTCCGACACGGTGATGAACGAGCACATGGGTTGGACTTATCTGATGGCCCGGGATTACGATCGCGCGATCCAAAGCGCCCGCAAAGCCATTGAAATGGATCCCAACTTCCTATTGGCGCATCGGGTCCTGGGATTGGCTTATGAGTACAAAGGCCAGAACGATGAGGCGATCGCGGAATTCATGCGGGGGGTGGAGCTATCGCACGATGATCCGGTAGCTAAGGCTTTCCTGGCGCGGTCCTATGCTGCCGCGGGGCGCAAAGACCAGGGCACACAAATTCTGAATGAGCTCCTGCAGATCGCTACCAGGCAGTACATGCCTCCGGCGGAGATTGCCGCAACGTGTACCGCCCTGGGTCGGAATGACGAGGCCTTCACCTGGCTGAACAAGGCCTATGATGAGCGCGCGTCTGCCTTGGTTTACCTCAGGATCAATCGCGATTACGATCCTCTCCGTGCCGACCCTCGCTTTCAGGACCTCCTGCGGCGGATGCACCTGCAATAAGCAGCATGACGATTTTTTACATGTGAAGTTATTCGTATTTCAGAGACTCTACGGGATCGAGTCTCGACGCATTCCTGGCCGGAAGGGTACCGAAGGTAATACCGATCAGGCACGAAACCAGCATTGCGATCAGTGCGGAAAGCCCAGACACCGGCAACTGGTAATGAGTGAAGACCCTGACCGAAAACGGCAGCGCCAGGCCGGTCAAGGTGCCGATGGTTCCCCCGACCAGCGAGATTAGTACGGCTTCAGACAAAAACTGCAACTGAATTTCGCGCCGCGTCGCTCCCACCGCCTTGCGGATCCCAATTTCTCGAATACGGGTGCTGACCGTGGCCAGCATAATGTTCATAATCCCAACTCCGCCCGCAACCAATGTAATGGCTGCAAACACCAGGAGAATGATCGTAAATGCATTGGCGGTTTTCGCTACTAACGCAAGCACCTGGGTGAGATCGCCAACGGTATAAACCGATTCGGCGCGATGTCGTGACTTTAATACCGCGAGAATCTGTTGCGAGGCAGCTGGGACGCCGGCGGGATCCGACATCGAAAAATAAATCTGATTCACGGCGGTCGTATTCGTCAAATAACGGGCCACTGAATATGGAATCAGAATCGTGTCGTCTTGAATTTCGGACTGACCAAACGTCTCCACGCTCTCACGAAATGTACCGATCACAACAAAGGGCAATCCTTGGATGTCGATTTCATGTCCCGCCGCGTACTCGACTCCTCCGTATTGCCGCTCGGCGAAGTCCTCCGTTACCAGGGCTACTTTGTTATGAGATTGGGAGTCTTGTCGATCGAAGAACCTGCCCGAACTCACGATGATGCGGCGAACGGTTACATATTCTGGGTCCACGCCGAGAATCAACATGTCGCGTTGCTTGCCATTGCCAATCAGGATCGGTTCGTGCAAGTTGAGCACAGGCGTCGCCTCCTTCACGCCCGGCACCTGCTGTTCCACTGCGAGCATGTCGTTGACCGATAGATAATCCGCCGCGCTGGCGCTGGTGGCCGCGCTGGCCGACCCCGCATATTCTGCCCAAATGAGATTGGCGCCTATATTTTGGATTTCATTCAGAACGTACTGTTTGCCGGTAAGCGCAATCGTGACCACCAGGACCAGTGAGAAAGTACCTATTACCATGCCCAGGGCGGTCATGGTGGCACGTACCTTGTCGGCCCGAAATGAATCTACGGCGATCGAGAGGATCTCCCGCAGGACCAAGGTGTTCTTGGGAGACACGTTCCACGAGATTGAGTGCACCTTTGCCGGGCGCGGCATAAATCGCTAACTCCTGCCGATGAGCACCAATGTTACCCCCGCACCAACCAGAAGAATGCCGACCCAACGCTGCAAGCTGACCCGTTCTCCCAGGAAGAACTTTCCTCCGAACGCGCCCACGACATAGCTTAGCGCGGTTACAGGTACGACAAAGCTTACATTTTCAACCGAAAACGCAGTCAGCAACGAGAAAAATCCAATTGCCATCATCCCGATACCGAACCACATCCACTTAACGCGCAAGGCCCTGAGAATCGTCTGGATGAGCGCGGCCGGCCGGAAGTTCGTGACTTCGCCGGTTTCCTTCATCGCGCGCGACATGAATATCTCGCCCATCGTTCCGAAAACAACAATCAGGAAGAAGATGATGAACTCAGACGCCACTAGCTATTCTCCGTGGTACTAGGATGGGTATGGCCAACCAAAAACACACCGGCACAGATGATCGCGATGCCGGTCCAGCGCAATGGAGAGACGGCTTCGCCCAACCAGGTCCAGGCCATCAGCGCCACGATGGCATACGCAAAAGAAGACGCGGGCTGTACATAGCTGTAGTCGGCCCACGACAAGACGATCATGTAGGCCACAAAAAAAACCAGCAGAGATCCAATGCCGAGCCAGATCGTGCCGGAGGTGAATACTCGAAGGAAAACGTGCACCAATTGCACCGGCGGCCATGGACTTATCGGTGCCACCTGTTTCATGGCCTTGCCCAGCAGAACATTGCCCACAGGACCCGCAAGGACCATGATTAAGATCAAGATAAGGGTTTTGAGATGCAGCTTTTTGGGAGATTCCATGAGTCGTGGTAGGCCGCTCCAAAGCAGAGGGGCATATCGATATGGTATATCAACCAACACTCCAGCCGGGAGGCGCAACTCGAAATCAGCGGCGGAACAATACTTTGCGGAAACTTGCCTGCGTGTCGCGGCAGTATAATAAACGCTTGTCAGCAGGAGACTGCAAATCATGAATGTAACCGATAGCGGCAAGAACAACGGTGGAGGCGTGCCCAAGCCGAGGGCGGAGTGGATCACCAAGCGTTGTGACGAGGCTATGCGCACTGGCGACGGCAATATGTCGCAGATGCATTTTGCGCGCCAAGGCCTGCTCACCGAAGAGATGATGTTCGTTGCCGAGCGCGAGCAGATCGCTCCCGAACTTGTCCGCGATGAAGTTGCCGCCGGGCGCATGATCATTCCGGCCAACATCAATCATCCTGAGTTGGAGCCGATGTGCATCGGCGTCGCGTCGAAGTGCAAAATCAATTCCAACATTGGTAATTCGTCGGTCACCAGCAATGTCGACGAGGAACTAAAGAAGCTGCACACCTCGGTTCATTACGGCGCTGACACGGTGATGGACCTCTCGACCGGCGGCGGCATCCATGAAATCCGCGAAGCTATCCTGCGGCATTCACCGGTGCCGATCGGGACCGTGCCCATCTACGAGGCGGTCTCTCGCGTGAAACGGATCGAAGATCTCAACGCCGACGTGATGCTCGAAGTGATCGAAGAGCAGGCCGAGCAGGGTGTGGATTACATGACCATCCATGCGGGCGTGCTGGTGGAATACCTCCCACTAATTACCAAACGCATTACCGGCATCGTGAGCCGTGGCGGCGCGATCCTGGCTCAGTGGATGGCCCACCATCACAAGCAGAATTTCCTCTACGACCGCTTCGACGACATCACCAAAATTCTCGCCAAGCACGATGTCAGCTACTCGCTCGGTGATGGCTTGCGTCCCGGATGTATCGCCGACGCCAGTGACGACGCGCAGTTCGCCGAACTCAAGACGCTGGGCGAACTCACCAAGAAGGCTTGGGAGCGCGATGTGCAGGTCATGATCGAGGGGCCTGGGCACATTCCGCTCGACAAGATCAAAGAGCAAGTGGAGAAGGAAGTCGAACTCTGCTACGGCGCGCCGTTCTATACGCTGGGACCGCTGGTGATCGATATCGCCCCCGGCTATGACCACATCACCTCCGCCATCGGCGCGGCGATGATCGGGTGGTACGGCGCAGCGATGCTCTGCTACGTAACTCCCAAGGAGCACCTCGGCCTGCCCAATGACAAAGACGTGAAGGACGGCATCATCGCCTACAAGATTGCGGCGCACGCCGCCGACGTGGCGCGGCATCGTCCGGGAGCGCGCGACCGCGATGACGCGATCAGCTACGCGCGCTACACCTTCGATTGGGACAAGCAGTTTGCGCTGTCGCTCGATCCCGAGACCGCGCGCGCCATGCATGACGAGACGCTGCCCGACGCGTATTACAAAGAGGCGGCGTTCTGCTCCATGTGCGGCCCGAAGTTCTGCTCCATGAACTACTCAGCCAAAGTGGACGAGTACAACAAGCAAGTGCACGGCGTGGAGAAGAAGGATTATTCGGAGCTGATGAACAAGCTGGTGGCGATTAAGTAGTTGTTGCTCGAAACGCCTTAAGGCCGCTTGCGGGTGCGCGTCGTTCGCTCAACTTTGACTTGGTTAGGTCCATGAGTCCTGGCCCTGATCCCATTCTTGAACTACGCCGTCG
This sequence comes from uncultured Acidobacteriaceae bacterium, assembly GCA_963709045.1. GTDB lineage: Bacteria > Acidobacteriota > Terriglobia > Terriglobales > Acidobacteriaceae > Bog-257. The sequence goes on from CAVPUX010000005.1 coordinate 214,807, forward strand.
AGAAAAGGTTTGGAACCAAGCAATCGACGAATTGAATGCCTCAGGGAAGCTGGCACAAGAAAGCCAGATTTCGGGCGCCCGTGACATGCTCGGGTACTTTGAAAAGCTAGCTTTTTTTGAGCGTAGTGCGGCGGCCCTTGTTATCACCTTTATTGGCTCAGCCAAACGGACGTTAGCGCCGGCATGGGGTATTAAGGCCGGGTTGGTGTTGCTTCTCTTGGGAGTTGTTGGCGCGATGCTCCGGAACTGGTGTTATTTTCGCTACGCAGCTGTAGTACATCAAGCCGAATACCTTAGGGCGCAAGCGAAAGAACAAGTTGCGCGGGCCGACCTCTACGAAATAGCCCCAAGGCCAACGAGCCTGCAGACAGGCAAAGCTCTGAATAGGGCAGAATTCAAGTCACAAGTTGCCGACTCCAACAAGGGGATCGACTTGAAGTTAAATAGACTTAAGAAAATGGAACGTAACAACTGGGGCATGAACGTCTGGTCGGGCAACCTGGCACAAATATTCACGGCAGGGGCATTGGCGTTGCTGGGTTATGTGGCGTTAACAAGCCTGTAGCGTCCGAAGATTCCCTCTCCTCCACCGCGCTAAGTGAGAAGAATCCGCCGCAACGTGTGGATGCTGGCCTATGTATCCCGCGTTAGGGGTTGTGATCTCCTCCAAGTCCGCTTTCAACATTCTGCACCGGGTTGCGCTTGCGTCCCAACTCTTGTTCCTGTCGTTCGAGTCCTTTGAAGAATTCTTCTCCGTCCACCGACTGACCGCGTTCCAGGGAAACCCAGCCCTGATCGATTTTCTTGTGCGGCTCCCCAATCTCAAACTCCCGAATCCGATCCCTTTGCTCAAACATAGCGGTACCATGCCTCTTTTCGAAGAAGGAATAGCACTAGTATCCGTCAAGGTCAACATTAAACGTTGAGCATTGCACGCTGAGTAGAGACGTACCGAGAAGTTAAGAGGAATTGTCATCACGAGCGAAGCGAGGGATCTGCTTTTCGGGAATAAGCAAAAAGCAGATTCCTCGCGCCAAACCCGGGCGCTCGTAATGACAATTCATCCTGAAAAGTGCTCGCGTTCGGCGTTCAGTCACCGCCTGCTTATTTTCCTTTGCTACACTCCAAAGTGTGAGAAGAATCCGCCCGAACGCCTGGATCTTCGCCTGCCTTTCGGGTGTTCTGCAGGTGCTGATCTTCCCCAAGCCTGCGCTATATCTGCTCAGCTGGATCGCGCTGGCGCCGCTGATTTACGCCATTCTGAAATGCCGCGAGCAAGACGTGACCATGGCGCTCGCCGATGGCGGACTTTTTCTTGCGCCCGCGACGGCGTGGCAGGGGTTTCTGCTGGGCTACGTCAGCGGCGTCATCTGGTATCTCGGCAGTTGTTATTGGGTCTTCTACGTCATGCACGTGTACGGCGGGATTGGGACGATGACCTCCGCCGTGCTGCTTCTGATGTACGCGCTGTATCTCGCCCTGTATCACGGACTGTTTGGGCTTCTGCTGGCGCTTATCGCTGCGCGGCGCAATGGTTTCAGCTTGCGGGCGCTAGTCTTCACGCCGTTCCTGTGGGTCGCCATCGAACTGGCGCGTACCTACATCACGGGATTTCCCTGGGACCTGCTGGGCACCACGCAGATCGACAACATCCCACTCTCGCGCGTGGCCACCGTCACCGGTGTTTACGGCATTTCGTTCGAAATTGTACTGGTGAATACTGCGGTCGCAGCCGCCTTCCTGGTGCCGTATGCGCGCCGCAAGGTATTACTCACGGCAGCGTTGGCCGCGGCAATCGCTCTGCATGCCGGCAAATTGATAAAGCCAGCGGCGTTTCCGACCTCCGATGGTGCGACGCTGGTGCAGGCGAATATTCCTATTCTTGACTCTGGCGCGTGGACACTCGACTACCTCACGCAGACGCTCAACGCCCTGGCATCGCTCAGCATACCGCCGCAGCACAACAAAGCCGGTACACCCGGACTGATCATTTGGCCGGAGTCCCCCGCGCCATTCTTTGTGACTGACCTGCATGTACGCACCACTTTGGCCAATGTGGCCCGCGCCACGAATTCCTACATCATCGCGGGTTCGATGGGTATTGAGCACACTGGCGAACCGAATCGACAGCCTGACATCTACAACTCGGCCGCGGTGATTGCGCCCAACGGCGCATGGACGGCGCGCTACGACAAAATCCATCTCGTCCCCTTCGGCGAGTACGTGCCGTTCGAGAAGCTATTCAGCTTTGCCAGCGGACTTACTCGCGAGATCGGCACCTTCGCCCGTGGCAAATCGCGATTACCCTTAGACGTCGGCGACACCAAGATTGGGACGTTTATCTGCTACGAGTCGATCTTCCCGGATGAGATCCGGCAGTTCGCAAAAAATGGAGCAGAACTGTTCGTCAACATCTCGAACGATGGTTGGTACGGTGAAGGGGGTGCGTCGTGGCAGCACCTGAACCAGGCGCGCATGCGCGCGGTGGAGAATAACCGCTGGCTGCTGCGCGACACCAACACTGGCATCACGGCGGTCATTGACCCGTTCGGGCGCGTGGTGGCCGAGGCTCCGCGCAATCAGCGCACGCAATTGCAGGCAGCGTATTCTCTGGAGGAAACCACCACCTTCTACACCCGCCACGGAGATTGGTTCCCACTGGTGTGTGCGATAATCACCTTGCTGGGACTGCTGCTGCGCGTTTTCAGACCAGCGGGCTTGGCGCAAGGCGTGAGCGGGTGAAGATTTGTTTTTCACCACGGAGACACAGAGAATCAAAAACTAAAGTCAAAAACAACCGCGGATTTCACGGATGAACGCGGATCAAATTAAGAGTGAAAAGCGAAAAGCGAATCCAATATGGTCGAAGAATTAGAACAGGAATACGCAGCGCTCCGCGACAAGGTGCACGATCTACAGGAGTACCTTTGACGCGCCCAAGCTGCGCGAAAAGCTGAGCGAGATCGAAAAGCAAACTGCCGATCCCACGCTCTGGTCGAATCCCGAAAAATCACAGCAGGTGATGCGCGAGAAGAAGCGCCTCGACAGCTTGCTTGCCACTGAGTCCGAACTGGCTCGGCGTTCGAGCGACATCACCGCATATTTTGATCTGGCGCGCGAAGGCGAGGACGTCTCAAAGGAACTGCGCCGCGAAGTGGACGACTTGCGCGGCCTGGTCGAGAAACTGGAGACCGAGACGCTTCTCTCCGGCGAAAACGATGAGCGCAGTGCCATCGTAACCATCCACCCTGGCGCCGGCGGCACCGAGTCGCAGGATTGGGCCGAGATGCTGATGCGGATGTATCTGAGGTGGGCGGAGCGCCAGGGTTTCTCGACGCAGCTCTATGAGTATCAGCCGGGCGACGAGGCGGGCATCAAGTCGGCCACCTTCGGCGTCAATGGCGAACATGCCTATGGCTTGCTCACCAGCGAGATCGGCGTACATCGCCTGGTGCGAATCTCGCCATTCGATCAGGCCAAGCGCCGGCATACTTCGTTCGCTAGTGTCTATGTCTCGCCCGAAATCGACGAGACCATCGAAATCAACATCAAGCCCGAAGACATTCGCACCGACACCTATCGCTCCGGGGGCAAGGGCGGACAGCACGTCAACACGACGGATTCGGCGGTGCGCATCACGCACATTCCCACCGGAATCGTGGTTGCGTGCCAGAACGAGCGCTCGCAACACAAGAACCGCGAGCGCGCCATGAGCATTCTTCGTTCGCGGCTGTACGAGTACGAACTGGAAAAGAAGCGCGCGGTCACCAAGGGCATCGAGGATTCCAAACTCGACATCGACTTCGGCTCGCAGATCCGGTCGTACGTGTTGCAGCCCTATCGCATGGTGAAAGACCTGCGCACGCGAGTCGAGATTGGCGACGTTGACCGTGTACTCGACGGCGACTTGAATGAGTTGATCCGAGGATATCTGCAGTTGCGAAGGAAAGAGCAAAAAGCGTAAACGGCCGTGCAGGAAGAAATCCAAAACGCGACAACTGTATTGATTGGCAAATCAGTCTGGGAATGCAAGCGTGCAGGCGACATGGCGATGTTTCAATTTGGCGAACGCCGAATCAGAACATCGCACAAAGGACAGCCAGGGGAAGTCGGCGAGTACGCGCTTCACCTGCAGTGCCCTTGGCGGATCGTAAACGGAGATGAGATCATCATGGCTGCTCTCGATGTTTATAAACCTCAAAGCGGTCACGAAGAAGATGATAATCCGGACTTTGATTGGGAGCGGGCTGGCAATCTCTTGGAGGAACGCTCGAAGAGGTTTTTCGAAAACGGCACGCGCGAATACGCTGTAGAGGGAGTAGAGGCCAAACATGCTGGAGCTTTGCGCCTAACGTTGCAAGGCGGATTCTGGCTGGAGATTTGCCCGTGTGACTCCTTAAAAGAAGAGCACTGGCGACTCTTTCAGCCTAGCTCTGACCAACCTCATTTTGTAGTTACGGGGGCGGGCATTGGCGACCCTCCTGACTAATCAGACGCCTCTTACCTCGCGGGGGCATTTCATGGGAAATCGGACAGCATCTTCTTCACTTCCCTGTGGGTCAGAACCGGGGCACCCGGGCCTAGGGTCAGGACAGGAAACCCGCTAACCGGATCAATCGCAATTTTTGCTTTCCCCTTGCGCGGCGAGGTCCTACGACGCTTCGGAATTGCCTGTTTCTTGTTGGAGTTCTCCTGCGCATAACAGACGATCTTAGCAAATGGTCTTAATCAGCTAACATCATTGCATGAACGACGACTGCCTCTTTTGCAAGATCATCGCCGGTAAAATTCCCGCGAAGAAGGTGTACGAGGACGATAAGGTGTTCGTCTTCGAAGACATCAATCCCAAAGCCCCGACGCACGTGCTCATCATTCCTAAACGGCACGTTGTTGGATTGAAGGAAGCCACGCCAGAAGACGCCGAAATTCTCGGTTACTGCCAGCTCATCGCAGCGAAGATCGGCCGCGAGCGCGACATTGAGGACGGATACCGCACGGTGTACAACGTGGGTCCGAAGTCAGGACAGTCGGTTTTCCATCTGCATCTGCACCTGCTCGGCGGGCGGGATTTGAAGTGGCCACCGGGGTAGAAAAGCAGTTGTCAGTTGTTGGTTGTCAGTTGTCAGAAACGCGGAGGTACGGATTTCTCTGTGCCTCTGTGTTGACCGGTTAAAGAATCCTCTGCCATGAACGCTATGCGGTGATCGGCTGCTGCGTTTTCGGATCCCAAGGGATGGAGAACTGCCGCTCGATCTTCTCGCGGTAGCACGGCCCTGAGTTATAGGTGCAGAACGGATACAGCTTGCCGTCAGGCGTTGCGTAGTGAATGACGCAGCGCTTCACCCGTTCGATGTCGTAGTTGTAAGCGTCCTGAAAGTGCATTCCCGCCACCAGCAATGTGCGATAGGTGAACGTCCCATCTTTGCCGTCGCGGCCAAGCTTCTTGTTGGTCATCCCCTGCAACGTCTGCAGGAATTTCGTGAACGTCAATCCCGGCGGCGCAAGCTGCTGTTTGAAGTGCTTTTGCAGCGAGTTCCACGCCTTCACCTTGCTGTAGAGCTTGAAGCGCGCCTTGCCCGCTGAGCGCGACAGCTCTTCCATGTCCTGCAGCATGTTCGGAACGTCAACAAATTGGGTGATCGGTACCGCCTTCTTCGACTTCTCGTCCACGAAAAAGTAAGTTCCCGAGCGAGCAGTGCGGGTGCGACGAGATGGTGGGGACGCCAGTTCCGCGTAGTGCAGCTGTGAGCTTGGAGAACGGTGTGACGCATGCCAGAGGGAACCAGTCCGCCCGCGCGTCTGTAATACCAGTCTGCTCGCTGACACAGCGCGCCAGGTCGGCAAGCGTAAAGCGCTTGGCCAACAGCTCGTGCTTGGCGATGCGTCCGGTAAACGCCACCGGTTGGAAGCTGATGCCCGAGACGGTATCGACGTTCTCGATGGCACAGCGCACGATGTCGCCAATCTGATGATCGTTAATGCCCTTCACAATCGTCGGTACGAACACGATCTTCATGCCCGTGGCGCGACAATTTTCGATGACCTTCATTTTAGTTTCGAGTAGCGCCCGTCCGCGGGTGCGCAGGTAAATGTCATCGGTGACGCCGTCGAATTGCAGGTAGAACGTGGCCAAGCCGGCAGCCTTGGCTTGCTTCGCAAATTCCAGATTGGCCAGTTCGATGCCGTTGGTTGCCGCTTGAATGTGCGTGAAGCCCATCTCGCGCGCCATGCTGAGAATCTCGAAGAACTGAGGATGGATGGTGGGCTCTCCGCCGGAGAACTGCACCACGCGGCCATCCACGGGGCGCTCGCCGCGAAGCGTCTGCAGCATGCCGCGGACTTGCTCAATGTCTGGCTCATAAAGATAGCCGGCGACGTTCGCGTTGGCGAAGCACACCGGGCACGTCAGATTGCATCGATTGGTGAGATCGACATTGGCAAGGGCGGTGTGCGAGGTGTGCATACCGCAGAGGCCGCAATCGTCAGGGCACGACTTTCCGCCTTCGACCTGCGGATTGGTCAGGCCGAGGTTGTCGCCGAAGTTCCATTCCTCCATCTTCAGGTACAACTCGACGTCGCTAAAGATGATGTCGCGAAAGCTGCCGTGCTCGGCGCAGGACTTCTCCATCACGACTTTGCCGTCTTCGGAGAAGATGTCCGCCAGGATGACCTTATTGCATTCCGGACACAACGATTCGGTCTGCTTGGGCAGACCCTTCTGCAGCGGCTTGATGGGCGATCCGGTATAGGTCACGTCCGGTTGCAGAATGCGCAGACCTGGCCGTTTGCTGGGCGAGGGTTTCTGCTTCTCATTGAGGTTGGTTGGCAGGGTAGGAAAATTAACTTCCGGCGAAAACGTCTGGGTGCTCAAGTTCCTTAACCTCGCAACAGAACAGGGTGTGGGAGTCTGTGTCAAACAACCAAAGTGCAGCGCGACGGCGGATGAGTAGTCCTAATAATGGAATATGAAAGGCACACCGCAGCGCTGCTACATGTAAGTGATTGTCATGCCTGCACCGGTATGAGGGCAGTGCCGTGGCTCACCTTGGAAAGTGAAGCGGGTGCGTAGCGAGCGGGAAGAATGCGCAGTCAACGGGTGTCTCACGGGCGTGAACGGAAACCCGTTTTTTCGGCCCCGAGCCTCGACATTACAAGCGCCTCACAGCCTGGTCTTGCAGCCAGGGCGTAGAATTTGTGTTTCACCATTACATCCTGATATTGGCAAGCGAGGTCTCATGGGAAAACAATCGAAGAAAGATCGCGAACAAAAACCCGCAGTTGAGGCAAAGGACAATCCAGCCGACCCGACTCAGACGAAGCTGAAGAACAAAGATTACGAGCGCGAACTCTACAAGCTTCAGGTTGAGCTGGTGAAGCTGCAGGAGTGGGTCAAGAAAACGGGTGCGAAGATCATCATTATCTTCGAAGGTCGCGATGCGGCCGGGAAGGGTGGGGCCATCAAGCGCATCACCGAGCGCGTCAGCCCGCGAGTATTTCGCCTGGTCGCCCTGCCCGCTCCTACTGAGCGGGAGAAGACGCAGATGTATATGCAACGCTACGTCGCGGAACTGCCGGCGGGCGGGGAAGTCGTGATCTTCGATCGCAGCTGGTACAACCGGGCCGGGGTGGAATATGTGATGGGTTTCTGCGACAAGGAACAGCACCGGAAATTCTTGCAGAGCTGTCCCAGCTTCGAGATGGCGCTGGTGGACAGCGGCATTATTCTTCTGAAGTATTGGCTCGATGTCAGCGAGAAAGAGCAACACCGCCGGTTTCAGGACCGCATCAAGGACCCGACGAAGCGCTGGAAGCTGAGTCCGATGGACCTGGAGTCGCACCGCCGCTTCTACGATTACTCGCGAGCGCGCGATGCCATGCTGGCAGCCACCGATATTCCACAGGCGCCGTGGGTCGTGGTGCCCTCGGATGACAAGAAGCGTGCACGGCTCAATTGCATCGCCGACCTGCTTAGCCGGATTCCATATGAGGAGGTTCCGTATCATGCGCCCAAGCTGCCGCCACGGCAGAAGCCCCATGGCTACGAGGACCCCAAACTAAAGCATCAGGTGGTGGCGCCGAGGTATTGAAGTAACGGCTAGTGTTCTGAGTCGGAAGTTCTTTGCATAAACTAGAGCTTGTGTCAGGTCACGGCTTGAAGGCGTGCCTTTTTGAAGGCGGTTACATCAAATCAGAAATTGCTGTCTAGCTATGTCACCAGTTGCCAATATTGCGATCCGACAGGTCATTTGTTGACTTTCCACGGCGTGCCCGCACCCACTATCGAGTATGGAGCAACCATCGACACAGTGGCATCGGGCGTGAATAGCTTCGGACTAACTGCCGGACAACTTCAATTTCAAAGTGCGACTGCCACCAGCGCTTTTTACGATCCGCCCGCCTAGTGGACGGCATCTTACGACTCCCCGGGCGGATTTGGCAGCATTACGGCCAATGGTTTCACAAACCCGCTGCTTAATATCTCGACATTTTTGCCGGGCGGCACCAGCGCGCAATACGGTAAACCCGGTGGATTCGATTGGTTCGATTCGACCTTCGAGGGGGACCATCAATCCCGACGTCTTAATGGCCCTAGGTCTGAATCCGGCTTTCACCCATGGCTCTGGGGAAGTCTCTGACTCGATTTCCGATGACGGAGGGCAAGGATATGACACGGTTGTGACCATCACCTTTACCCCCACCACACCTGAGCCGGGCAGCCTCCTGCTGTTTGGGTCGGGAATTGTTGGGCTGGCCGGAGTGCTGCGCCGAAAGTTGATGGGATAGTTAGAAGCGACAACCTAGCTGTTGAACCGCTCTCCTGAGCGGCTTTTTTGTGTGGATGCGACACCGCTGCGGAGGTCCGCCGGCCATTGCTTCCAACCTCTGGCGAAGCTAAGCCCATAAATCGTTCGATCACGAAGACCACACCGCCCTGCAAGCTTCTGAGAATCAAGCAGTGGGCCAGATCACCCGCAGATCACCGTTAGATCACCCACAAATCACCGCTGGTGCATTGTCTTCGCGAGCCAACTGACGCACACTCGGCACGAATTTGAACCGGATCAGCGAATTCGGTTCCCGGCGGTGAGCGATTTGACCGCAAAACAACAGGCGACGACCTCGGCTCAGATCGTCGCCACAACCCAGGACCACAAGGAGGTCACCATGAAAACCCAGATCAGCAAACCGCACAGCAACGTAGTTGCAGTTCAACCCCTAACCACGTTCCATAAGGAGGATCGCGTGAAAAAGCAGAGCTTCAACACGCTGAAACTGGCCATCGTGTTCGCGATGGTCGTTACCATGACACTATCGGCAGCGGCGCAGATCCATCACATTACACCCGGAGACTATGACGGGGATGGCAAGACGGACTCTGCGGTGTGGCGGCCGAGCGATGGCACCTGGTACATCCGAGACAGTTGGCACCCTATCTACTGGAGTCAGCCGTTCGGCATGGCTGGCGACATCCCGGTCCAGGGAGACTATGACGGGGATGGGAAGACTGACTTTGCTCTGTTCCGGCCGAGTGATGGCACCTGGTACGTCATTCCTAGTTCTAACCCTTCCGGTGGCTACACTCCTCTGCACTGGGGCACCGCTGGGGACGTCCCGGTCCCGGGAGACTACGACGGGGATGGGAAGACTGACTTTGCGGTCTGGCGTCCGAGCAATGGCACCTGGTACGTCATCTACAGTTCTAACGGGACCCACCATTCTCAGCAGTTCGGCATGTTTGGGGACATCCCGGTCCCGGGAGACTACGACGGGGATGGCAAGACGGACTATGCGCTATGGCGGCCGAGCAATGGCACCTGGTACGCATTCCACAGTTCTAACCCTACCGGCGGCTACACTAGTCTGCACTGGGGCTGGGGCCCCGCTGGGGACATCCCGGTCCCGGGAGACTACGACGGAGATGGCATTACCGACTATGCGGTGTGGCGGCCGAGCAATGGCACCTGGTACGTCATCTACAGTGCTGACGGGAGCCAACATGCTAAGCACTGGGGCACCTTTGGGGACATCCCGGTCCCGGGAGACTACGACGGGGATGGGAAGATCGACTATGCGGTGTGGCGGCCGAGCAATGGCACTTGGTACGTCATCGATTATAACGGCACTCTCCAGGATTGGCCCTTAGGCACCGCTGGGGACATCCCGCTCCCCTGAGGCCTTGAAGGACTCATCAACCGAAATCAGCAGCCGCTCCTCGGGGCGGCTCTCTCTTACTCAATCCCGCTCGCGCATTTGCAGGCCCGATGCCTTCGCTTGCGATGGTGCTTCCTGATGCTGCTTCTGCCAGTCCGCTTCGCTTATGACTTGAATGGGTTCCAGTTTCTTCTGCTGTAGCGCGCTGTTGATCGCTGGTAGTTGGCCGGCGAGTTGCGTCTGGAACTTCTTGATCACGTCTTCCAGTTCGCGTCCCAATACCTCTGTGCGATCAATCTGCGCCGCGGTCGGAGGCCCATTGTAGCTATTCACATCGCCATAGACCTGGGTTACAAATTCGCGAAGCCGTTCTTCGCCGGTAATGGCGCCGCCCTCCTTGGTGGCAACAATCTCCGAACGAATCTTGTCTGCCGACGCGGCCAATGCAGTGAGACGCTGGCGCAGAGGATCGTTTGCCGGCAGCTTGCTGGCGCGCTCATTGGCGGCGTTACGAATGCTAATAATCGAATCCACCGCCCAGCTCATGTGATCGAGCATATTGTAGAGCTTCATCGTCAGATCGAACTGGGCCTGCCGCTCCGCCATCGTGTACTTGGTACGCGGGTCCTCGACGACCTTCAGCTCAGTCGTGTACACCTCATCACCCTTGGTCATCTTCACGGTGTAGGTGCCGGGCACGACGAGCGGTCCCTGGATAGCGCCAAAGGCGGCACTGGCTGCTGGAGGCACGGTGGGCGGCTTTAGTCGCATCGACCACGTAGCGCGGTTCAAACCACGATGCTTGGTCCCGCTGATGGTGTCGAGCAGCTTGCCCTGCTGATCGAAGACTTCAATCTTCATGTCGCCGTAAATGTGGCGGCTTCGCTGGTAGTAGGTGATCAGCGCATCCGTCGGCCGGCTGGGACCGATAAAGGTCTCGTCGCCCTGAGGCCATGAGGCATTGGCGTCGATGTATTGCGTCGCCGGCCTGCTGGCGATAAATGCCGCAGCCTTCGGCATCAGGTCGGGAGTCAGAGCGCGCAAGGGAGAGATATCATCGATGATCCAGATGCCGCGGCCATGGGTAGCCAGCACCAGATCCGATTCGCGCGGCTGCACCACGATGTCATCTACCGCAACCGCGGGGAAGTTGCTTCCTTTGTACTGCGCCCACTTACCGCCGCCGTCAACCGAAATCCAGAGACCGAATTCGGTGCCCAAAAACAGTATGTTCGGGCTGACGGTATCTTCGGCGATGACGTGCGCATACCCGCGGACTCCGTTATCGTGCACCGGCAAAGAGGTCCAGGTCTTGCCATAGTCGGTGGTCTTGTAAAGGTAAGGCTGCATGTCGCCGAAGGCATGGCGATCGAAGGTGACGTAGGCGGTGCCTTCGTCAAAGCGGCTGGCCGCAACCGTGGACACCCATGAGTTCTTCGCCACGCCGACATTGCCGACCACGTTGGTCCAGGTCTTTCCGCCATCGCGGGTGATCTGTAAGTTCCCGTCGTCGGTACCAACCCAGATAATCTGCCCATTCTTAGGTGATTCGCTGATGGAGTAGATGGTGGTGTGCATTTCAGCGGCTGAGTTATCGACAGTAACGCCGCCAGACTCTTCCTGCTTCTGCTTCTCGGGATCGTTGGTCGTCAGATCGGGAGAGATTCGTTCCCAGGATTGTCCGTGATCGCGCGAACGGAACAGGAACTGCGCACCGATATAGAGCGTGCCTTTTTCGTTGGGGCTCATGGCGATGGGCGTGTTCCAGTTGAAGCGCAGTTTCTTCTCGCCATATTCGGCATAGGGCGTGATGGAGCGGGTTTCATGCGTGTAGCGATTCACCCGGCCAAGGGTACCGCCTTGGTATTCGGCATAGATATACGCGGGATCGGCAGGGTCTTCAAACATCCAGAATCCGTCGCCGTTGAACATATTTTCCCAGCGGGCGTTGGTAATGCCACCGGGGTAGGATGAATCGCCCACCCACGAACTGTTGTCCTGGAGACCACCATAGACGTGATACGGGTCGGCATTGTCCACGCTGACGTGATAGAACTGCGAGACCGGCAGATTGTTCTGGTGCTTCCAGCGGGTTCCGCCATCTTCGCTGCGCCACAAACCACCGTCATCGCCGGCATACACAATATTGGGATTCACAGGATCGATCCAAACCGTGTGGAAGTCGCCATGGTCAGCGTTGGAGACTCCACTGAAACTGCGACCACCATTCACACTGAGCAGCAGCATAAGATCCGGTTTGAAAATCTTGTTGTCGTCTTTGGGATCAACGATGAGATTTCCGAAATAAAACGGTCGCCACACCATGAACTGGCTGGCGTCCCTCTTGGCCCAGGTCTTACCGCCATCGTCGGATCGGTACAGCGCGCTGTTCGCCGATTCGATATTGGCATACACAACCTGTGGTTTGCCTGGCGCCACGGCCAGCGCGATGCGGCCATAAGGTTTCGCGGGAAAGCCCTTGCTGTTCGCGTCAGTCAGTTCCGTCCAGTGTTCCCCGCCATCGGTGGACTTGTAGAGTCCGCTGCCGGGACCGCCGGAGCGGAAGGTCCAACCCTGGCGGCGAACATCCCACATTGAGGCATAGATGGTATTAGGTTCCAGCGGGCTCATCGAGATCATGCCGCAGCCCGTCGAAGCGTTGCTGCCAGCCAATACTTTGCGCCACGTCTTGCCGCCGTCGCTGGTCTTATACACGCCACGCTCTTCGTTGTCATTCCATAGATGTCCGACGGCACACGCGTAAACCGTGGCTGAATCTTTCGGGTCCACCAGGATACGAGCGATGTGCTCGGAATCTTTCAGTCCGACATTGGTCCAGTTCTCGCCGCTGTCGGTCGATTTGTAAATCCCATCGCCCACGGAGACGCTGTTGCGAGTCCACGCCTCGCCGCTGCCCACCCACACGATTTGCGGATTAGAGGGATCGATGGTGACGGCTCCAATCGACTGCACGTCCGGCTTGTCGAACACTGACTTGAAGGTAGTGCCGCCGTTGATTGATTTCCATACACCGCCGCTCGCCGCGCCGACGAAGACCGTCAACTGGCCCTTGTCGTTGATTGCGTCCACCGCCGCGATACGTCCGCTCATGGTCGCGGAACCGATATTGCGGGCCGACAAGCCGGAGATGGTCGAAGAATCAAACTTCACGGGAGTTTGCGGAGCTTGTGCCACAGTCGTAGTCCCAGGCAGCAACAAGAGTGCGCAAGACAAGCAGATAATTCGGGCAGCTTTATTAACACCAGAAGCAGCAATCATTTCGCTCAATCCCTCTTACTCGAAGATGGTGTAGGCCAGGCGCAGTAGAGGACGATTATCTGCCGTCCCTATTTCTTCGTGGCCGGCATCTTGAATTCTGAATCGTCGATGGGAACGTTGACTTCGATTTTATCGATGGTGATAACTGCGTGCTGACTGGGATCATTCTTTGCGCTCGCCTCAATGGAGTAGGGATAGTAAACGCCCGCCACCTGTTTGTACGATCCCAGCGCCTCCTCGGTCTCGCGTATCGAGCCCCGAATGAATTGCTGCTTCTCCAATTTGATTTCCAGGTAGGTGTCGGGATCGAGGTAGTAGTAAATGATATCCCCGTTTTTCAAGGTGACTTTGAGCTTGTAGACGTCGTCGCCATCGACGGTGTCGTGACCCAGGTATTCCACGTTGTTGCCTTTGGCCTGGTAATCGACCAGCGGCCCATCGATGTCGGATTCGTCCACCAGGTCGCGCATGTCGTCTTCGCCCATTAACTCCGGATCCTTGCGGCCTCCGAAGGGACTGATCTGCCAACCAGTCGAGCCATCATAGGCTTGGATCTGAGTCATTCCCTGGACAGTGAAGGTCTGGCGCAGCATGTGGTCGCGCTTTTTCTCCACGCCAATAACGGCGTAAATGCCGCTGACGTAAATCTTGCCGGTCATGCGGATAGTATTCACCGCCTTGATTTTTTCCATGCCGCCGCGAGCTTGGATGTTCTTGGCGACCAGTTCCTCGGCCGTCTGGGCCGAAGCCAGGGCGGTGAGACAGAGAATTCCGAGCGCTACCTTCAGGACTACGCGCATGTAGTTCACTCCTCGTTGCAAGCTACTAAGCTGCTGCGGGCAGCTGGGTCCTTCGTAAGTTACGGCATGAGATTTGCGCTTCCACTTAGGGGGCGGGCACGGCTGTCCATTGTAATGCCAAATGGCTCGCCACAAGACACTTTAACCAATCGGGCTACCAGACAACGCAGCGCTCGGCCACGGGACGCACCATGGCAGAATCTGGCTTGCAGGAGAAGGCGCTGGCGAACGGCAGAAAGTTGGACAGCGGTCCAATCACGCGAAACTTGGCCACCGGATGCGGATCGCCCTGTACCATCAGCCGCTGCGTTTCCGGCCTGGTCTCGTCTCCGCGGAATTGTCCCCAGGCTATAAAGAACTGCTGATCGGGAGTGAAGCCGTCAATGGTTGGCGCGGGAGGCTTGCCCGGCTGCGACTTCTGGAACGCGAGGTAGGCAATCTTGACTCCGGCCAGGTCGCCGATGGATTCGCCAAGCACCAGCTTGCCGTTGTGATGAATGTTTGGCTCGATGTAGTAGCCGTCGAATTGATTCACGACGCACTGGGTCTTCGCCTGAAACTTCTTCATGTCGTCGGCGGTCCACCAATTATTCAGGCGGCCGATCGCATCGTATTGTGCTCCCTGATCGTCAAAGCCATGGCTGATCTCGTGTCCGATGACCACGCCGATGGCGCCATAGTTCACCGCGTCGGTTGCCGTCACGCTGAAGGCGGGTGGTTGCAGGATTCCCGCAGGGAAGACGATCTCGTTCATCAGCGGATTGTAGTAAGCGTTGGAGGTAGGCGGCGTCATGCCCCAGCGTCCGCGATCGACCGGTTTGCCGATGGTCGAGCGGTCGTCGGTGACGGCGAACTCGGCCCCAGCCATGACATCGTCAAAGTACGAGTTGCGGGTAATGACTACGTGGCTGTAGTCCTTCCATTTGTTGGGATAGCCTACTTTGACGTTAAAGGTGGCAATTTTCTCCATCGCTTTCTTCTTAGTCTCAGGAGTCATCCAATCCAGACCATTGATGGTGTCACCCATGGCGGCGAGTATGTTCTTCACCATCTCCTGCGCACGTGCCTTGGCTTCAGGAGGAAAGTAACGCGCTACATAGTCTTGCCCAAGGGCTTCGCCCAGAAACTGATCGGCCGATTCCACGCATTGTTTCCATCGCGGCTTCAGCTCACTCACTCCCCCGAGCGTCTTGTCGTAGAAGTTGAAGTTCTCTTGCACGAAGGCTTGCGAGAGATACGGCGCAGCTCCGTGAAGAAGCTGCCAGGTCAAGTAAATCTTCCAATCTGCAAGGGGAGTGGTGCTCAGTTGCTGGTCAAACTCTTTCATGAACGCCGGTTCTTGAACGTTCAGATTCACCCGCGGCAAGTTTGCGTTCTTGTAATACGCATCCCAATCGAAGTGCGGTGTGAGCTGCTGGAGCTGGGCATAGGTGGTCTGGTGATCGATGGCCTGAGGATCGCGGTGAGCGACGTTATCGAGAGTGGCCTTGGCCAGCGCGGTCTCGAATTGCATGACCTGTTCGGCAGCCTTGTGGGAAGCCTCCTGGCTGTATCCGGCAAGCTGGAACATGTTGGCCACGTGGACGAGGTATTGCGCGCGCGCTTCTTTGAAGCGCTCCTCCGTCTTCAAATAGTAGTCGCGGTCAGGAAGGCCCAGGCCACCGGCCTGGACGTCGGCAATCACCTGGGAAGGATTGTGATTGTCGGAGGCGGCACTTAGGACAAACGGCACTTGGATTCCGAGGTCTCCAAAGCGAATAATCATCTGCTGCAAGCTTGCCTGATCTTTGATGGCATCGATCTCGGCAAGCATCGGCTTGATGGGAGTGGCGCCAGCCTGGTTTACGCGTGACTCGTCCATGCACGCGGCATAGTAATCTCCAATTAACTGGTCAACGCTTCCTTTGGGCAAATCATGCTTGGCAGACGCTTCTTCGAGAATCACTCGCAGTTGATCTTTGTTCGACTCGCCGGCGGCCCAGCGTCGGCTCCAGCGGTCCATGGTGGCGGGAATTGGATTGGCGGCCCGCCACGCTCCGTTCGAAAATTGATAGAAGTCGGAGCACGGATTGGCGGAGCGATCGAGATCGGCGGTTTGAATTCCGACAAGAGCTTGTTGTGCAAAGGCAGGAAGTGAACAGAATAAGAACAGGAGAAAAAAACGAATAAGCTGCATCATGTCCTTCTGGCCTGCGATCTGCAAGGCGAAGCTATTCTACGCATGTTGCAGATAAAGTGCGAAACCGGCCGTAGAAAAGCCATTTCCCACGGAGGACACAGAGAACATGGAGGATCTTGAGTCTTGGTTTCTGTCGAATTTTCTTCGCAATCTCCGGGGTTGCTTCTCATCCCCACGGCGGGGTCGTATATACCCCTGTGCCGCTCGGAATTGTTACTTCAACGAGACCAGGTCGTGCATTCGCTGAGTCACCGCACCTTGAATGAAGGACACCTCTTTGCTGAGCATATCCGTGGCTTGCTGGCACAGGACAGGTTCTTCGCGCATCAAGCGAAGGAACTCATCGCGCGGAATGTGCAGCACCATGGCGTCGGTAACAGCCACAGCCGTAAGGCTGTAGTCGCTTCCGGTGAACGTTGCCGGCAAGCCTAGTACCGACCCCGCCGGAAATACTCGATCCAATCGCGGCAAGCCCTCGACGCGAAGGCATACCTTGCCTTTACGGACCAGGAACACGCCGAGGTTTTCGTCGCCAGTCTTGAACAGGACATCACCGGCTGGAACGTGTTCCGCCTGCCCGAGCGCTTCGAGGGAAGCCTTCAAGTTCGTTGACGCACTGAGGATATTAGAACCCGGACCCACATTTTTCATTGTGTTTTTATGCCAGAATTCGGGTGGGCGGGGCGGTGACCAGCATCACAGATGGCTGTGAGTTAGCTCCAGCGGCTTTCAATGTTGTCGGCAGACGCAGGCTTGAAAACCCTTGTATTTTGATGGGTTTTTCTCTTAAAGACGGCAGCGGCAGTGGGCGGTTAAGGTGCCGTGGAAGTAGAAAAAATCTGCAATCTGAACAAAAAAGTCGCGCCGTCGTGCCGGACGGAACAGGGGGTCTGACTCGTCCGAGAACCAAGACGGCGCGACACTCGAGTGAGTACAACACCGCCATCGTACTTTCAGCCGGGGCAGATTGCAGCGACCAAGGTCACGCTACAACGTGCGATATTTACCGGAGCAGTGTGTTCTGGGTCTCGTGACGATGTGCGGTCGTGGCTGTGTGGGAAGCGCGAACAAGAGTGTGACCAGCTGACACTGTTGCTGCCGGGCGCCTTCTATCGCAGGAATCGTGTGCTGTCGAAACACAAAAAGCCGCGGCGTGAACCGCGGCTGACCTGTAGCAAGTTTCGCTTAGTGGCGCTTGCCACCCTTCTTGGCTGCTTTCTTCTTCGCGCCCCCGGAAGACTTCTTGGCAGCTTTCTTGGCTGCCTTCTTGGCCGGTTTCTTTGCGGCCTTCTTAGCAGCTTTTTTCGCCGCTTTCTTGGCCGGTTTCTTGGCTGCTTTCTTGGCCGCCTTTTTCGCGGCCTTTTTAGGCGCTTTCTTTGCAGCTTTCTTGGGAGCGGCCTTGCGCGGTGGAGCCCCGCCTGGAGCACGCGATTCGGTAGTCACCTCCGGCTCTGCCTCCTCCACCTCAACTTCTTCTACCACTGAAACGGACTCGGGTTCTTCTTCTTCCTCTTCTTCCTCTTCGTATTCCTCGTCTTCGAGGGAATCGCCGTAGGAACCGTCTCCGTAATCATCCATTTCGTCCTCTCGCCGACCGTAAAGCGTCTCATCGAAAAACGTCATGTGTCCTCCTGATTTTGCTCGACTCCGCAGAACTAAACGGAGGCAGCTCGTAAGGCTGAATTCAGATTTATACCAAAAAATACACTGCCGCAATAAGCGCGCGATTATAGCACAGCGAAATCGTCGATCCGCCGCGCCAGCGATGACTCAAAAACTCGTAACGCGCTTGTTGTAACAGAACATCCATGGGAAGGGAAGAGCGCAAATGGAAAATGATGATGAAACGCACAAGAGCCCGGCGCAACGGCCGTTACTTGCGAATCACGAGAACCTCGCCGGCGCGCAGATCGGCGGCCAGCTTGGGATTGTCGCGCTTCAGGGCGGCCACGGAGGTATGATTCGACTCGGCTATGCCGCTCAAGGTCTCACCCTTCTTTACTGTGTGGTACTTCGCGGCGGCTGGGCTTGACGACTTGGACGCCGATTTAGTCTTGGCCGTCTTGACCGGAGCGCTACCGCTATCGGACGAGGCCTCTTCTGAGCTGGCCCCAGCCAGCGGCTTGTAAATGACCAGGGTGCGGCCGGGAGCTACCGCCGTTCCCCGTAGGTGATTCCATTTTCGCAACTTATCGACCGGAACCTCGAAATCATCGGCAATGGATGAAAGGGTGTCGCCCTTCCGTACTTTGTAATGGGTAGCATGGTGTGAATAGGAGGCGGCTTCGACGTTCGACCGACCCGGAGCTACTGGAATGATGAGTTTGGAGCCGACCTTGACCTCGTTGCTTGTCAAGCTGTTCGCTTCCGCGATGGACGAAGACGAGGTGTGGTACTTGTGGGCAATCGAGGCGAGCGTATCTCCATATTCGACATGGTGATAGCGCCACCACGTCCGCATGTCAGGCGGTATGGCCGCCATGGCGTTCTCGTATTTCTCGCGCGATCCAGCTGGAAGATTCAGGGTAAAGCTCTGGTCCTTGGGGGTAGTCATCCGCAACAAACTTGGATTTAGCTCTTGGAGGTTATTCACCGACGTATCGACGCACTCGGCCACCAGACGTAGGTCCACCGGGTAGTTGATGGTCACCTGGTCCACTTGTGCGGCAGGGTCGGGCGCAACACGCTCCAGTCCATACTGCTCCGGATTCTTGGCCATGATGGTTTCGGCCAGGATGATAGGCACATAGTTACGGGTCTCCTGAGGCAGGACGCCGCGCCGGTAAAGCTCCCAGAAATCGGCATAACCGGTGCGTTCCACAGCGTGCTGAACCGTGCTGGCGCCGGAATTGTAGGCTGCCATCGCCAGGTACCAATCACCAAATTGGTGGTAAAGATCTTTGAGATTTCGTGCAGCCGCACGGGTCGCCTTCTCTGGATCCTGACGATCATCTACCCACCAGCTTCGTTGCAGGCCGTATAACTCGCCTGAGGTGGCCATAAACTGCCACATGCCACGCGCGCCCGCTCGTGAAAGCGCCAAGGGCTGGAATCCCGATTCCGCTTGCGCCAGGTAGATCAGGTCCTGGGGAACACCCTCTTCCTTCAGAATTCGCGAGACCATGTCGCGGTAGCGGCCTGATCGCGCCCAAGCATGCTCCAAGGTGGCTTTCCCCCGAGGACTGGAGAAATAATTGATGAACATGGCCACCTGGTCGTTGAGGACCAACGGTAAATCTGACTTGGTGGTCTTGATCTCGGCCTCAGCTTTGGCCCTGATGTTGGGATCGACGGGAAATGTGATGTCGTTGGCTTCGTCGATCGGCGCCGGTTCGGAACGCGGTTCGCTGAAGCCGTCGCCCTGCTTCAGGGCAGTCATTTCGAGTTCGTGGACAGCTTCGACGATCTTGTCGAATTCGCGTTCCAGACGTTCGTCATTGCGAATGTCGAGGTCGCTCGAGAGCAGGGTGTTGAAGGCCTGATCGAAGTTCTGCTTGGCGGCTTCCAGGTGATCGGCCTGATAGTTGGCCTGCCCGGCAGCATATTGCTTTTCGGCCTGCGCTATCAGTGCATCCGCCGGATCAGGCTTGGTCGGCGCGCCAGGCTGGCTTTTCGGCTTGGGATCAGCTTTTTGGGTGACAGGAGCAGCGATCTCGGGTGCTTTGGCTTGAGTTGGAAGAGAAGCGGCGGCCGGTTTGGGCTTATCGGTCTCGCATCCAGTGCCGAACACCAGGCCTGCAACGAGGGCCACCGGAACCATGCCGCGAAGGATTCTCATTACTTCGAAATAGCTCTCTCCGACTCCATCGTCGCCGGTGACTGTGATGTTACTACGCGGCAAAATTACCGGTCAACGCAACGGCAGGAACCAGAGTAACTGCTGACGGATGGGGGATTTGCGGGGACGTTCTACAGAGCTTGCCGTTCGCCGTGGCCGAATGGGATCGAGCACAAGCGCAGACTTGCCGGAGCATTTTGCAGCCGCGCTGCCCAGTCTTAGTGTTCCTAGCCAGAAAGGTAGAGCTAACCGGTTCTAGTGCTTCTCTTGCATCTCCCCAATCGAAACAATCTTCGTGTCGGTGCGGAATTTCTTGTAATCGCGATCACTGACGTCAACTTCCAGGGAGAGATCCTTCAACAAGGCCAGCCTGACGTCCACCGTGACTGCGATGTGCTGCTGCAGCCAAACTTCGTCATTGACCCTGGTTTGTTCGACAACAATCCGCGAGCCTTTGTGCAGCCGCGCCAGAAACAGCCCAAAGGAGACGGTGTCGATGACCTGCACATCCAGCTTTTTCATCTGCGAATCGTTCTTGTCGATCCATACTCGAAAGCGCATCTTCGGCAGGATTTTGGCTTCCTTGTGGACGGGCTGATATCCCGGCTTAGGATCGCCATCAATGACGTAGTTGTCGCGGCCCTCGAGCTTCTCGATACCGACGAACTTGAAGTTGAAAGCATCGGCCACTTCCCGCACAAACTGCCGCTCGTCGTCCCGGTCTTTCTCTTCTTTCTCCAGCCGTTTCTTGCGGTCCGACTCGGACTCGTTCTTGCGCTTGTCGATCAACTTCTGGATCTTCTCGTCTTCCTTTTGCGCAGCTTTGGCGGAGAGCGGCTTGTCATCCTTGGCGATTAGCTTCTGCACTTGCTCGCCATAGATCTCCAATACGTCGTAGGTCTTCGTCTCCGTGGATTTCACCTGCCCCTTGCCATCGAGCCGACGTTCTTGCTGACGCTCGACATAGGTGTAATCCCGCTGCTTCTTGTCGTTCTCCAGGTCGTTGTCGGCGGAGAGCCGAATCAGGTTTCGAATCTGCTCCTGCGAAAGCGTGGATGGGCCTGCTTGCGCGGACAGCTCAGCCGGTTTCGCCGGCTCGTTTTGCTGGGCGATTCCCCACGCGCTTGTCAGGACAAAGAAGATTAAGATGCGCCAGCGTTGCATCGGCATACCTGGGTGACTACAACCCCACGGCTTTCGCTAAGTTCCATAAATGATACGGCTACGCGCTGGAATAGTTCCCGATGCGCCGGGCTTGGTAGCGGCCGCGTTGGTTGACGTTCTGGGTTGAGGGGCGGAGCTTTTCGCCTCGCTGATATCGAACGGCCGCTTACTGTGTTATTGCGAAGTTGCGCAAAAGGTGTGGATCGCTAAGCGTGGGCCAGGGCCTGTCGCAGATCCGTCAGCAGATCTTCAGCATCTTCGATCCCAACCGATAGGCGCACCGTCGCCGGCGATACTCCTAACAAGTTCAGGCGCTTGGCGCCCAGTCCGATATGCGACGACAGCACTGGATAGGACACTGTGGACTCGACGCCACCGAGACTTGCTGCCAGATACCAGAGCTGCAGATGGTCGATGAATCGCTCGGCCGCGCGCCCGCCGCCGCGGATATCAAACGACACCATCATGCCGAAATCTTTCATCTGGCGGCCCGCCAATTGATGCGCCTCGTGACCTTGCAGTCCGGGGTAATACACGCGCGCTACTTTAGGATGGGCTTGGAGCGCCTCGGCAATCTGTGCGGCGTTGCGGCAAGCACGTTCCACCCGCACGTGCAGCGTCTTCAGTCCGCGCAGCAACAGGTAGGCGCATCCCGGATCGAGGCACCCACCGGTGAGGATCATGGTCTGGCGCGCGGCGTCCATCCATTTCTTCGAGCCAGCCAGAACGCCGGCAGTGAGATCGCTATGCCCGCCCAGATACTTGGTGGCCGAATGGATGACGATGTCGGCGCCTAGCTCCAGAGGCTTTTGCAGCACCGGCGTCGCGAACGTATTGTCGGCCACCACGCAAGCCTTGTGCTTGCGTCCCACGTCGGCCAGCGCGGCCAGATCGACGCAGCGCACCGTTGGATTAGTGGGCGTCTCCAGGAAGAGCATCCGCGTCTTGCGGTTGAAGTAGCGATGAGCATTTGCGATGTCGTGATACGGGATAAACCGCGTCGTGATGCCGCAGCGCGGCAGTACCTGTTCGAACAGCTTCAGCGTTCCGCCATAGATGTCGAGCATGGAGACAATCTCGTCGCCAGCCTGGCAGGTTATCAACGCCGCAACCAGCTCCGCCGCCATGCCACTGGAGGTTGCGACTGCGGCCTCGGCTCCTTCGAGCGCCGCAATTTTCTCTTCGGCCGCAGCGACAGTGGGATTGCCGTAACGCGAATAGAGATAGAAGTCGCGATCGCCTTCAGCGTATCGGCGGAGCGCTTTGACGTTGGGGAGCACGAATACCGAGGTCTGCGCGATGGGCGTGGTCAAGGGTGCGGCCTGGCCGTGAAGCTCTTCGCCGGAATGCACACAGCGAGTGGCGTCGGCGCGACGGTTCGCTTTTTTGTTCATCGCACTCCTTTCGAGGAATTTCGATTGAAGGAGAAATGCGATTGTAATTGACGCGCCGCCGACTTAGTCAGGAGGTCAAGAACTGGATGCCGGTCTTGGACTGTTCCGTCGTAGTCAGCGACCAGGCCATGCGCGGAGTGTTGTGCGCAATGCCGACTCGTCCGCGAGTGTCAACCAGGATCATTCCACCATGGCCGTTCAGGCGTTTCTTAAGGTAGTACAGTGCGCGCTGCGCAGCTTCTTGTGGCGCCAACCCTTCTTCAACGCGGTCAGCAGCCCACTTGCTCAGCACCAGCTTCATCATGGGCTCGCCCCAGCCCGTAGTGGAAACCGCGGCACTGAGGTTGTCGGCGTAGCAGCCGCAACCGATCAATGAGGAATCGCCCACTCTGCCCGGAGCCTTGTTCAGGGTTCCGCCGGTTGAGGTCCCAGCGGCGATGTTGCCGTTGCGGTCGAGTGCGACCGCTCCCACAGTGTCGTGCGAGCGCATGGGGCCGAACTCGTCAGGCATCTCGAGATAACCCTGCTTCTTGGCTTCGCGCAGACGCACCACCTCACGCTCAATGATCAACTCGTCGTTGGGGCACAACTCGATGCCGTGCTCCTGAGCAAACCGTTCTGCTCCGGTTCCGACAAAGTACACGTGCGGGCTCTCGGTCAGCACCTTCTTGGCGGCGCGGACCGGATTGCGAATATGTTCGACGCAGCCGACCCCACCGGCGCGCAGCGTCGCCCCGTCCATCATCAGCGCGTCAAGTTGCACCCGGCCATCCATGTTGAGAAACGACCCGCGACCGGCGTCGAAGGCCTCGTCTTCTTCCATGGCGACCACTGCTGCCTCGACCGCGTCAAGACAGATTCCGCCCCGTTGCAACACCTGCCAGCCCAGGGCAGCCGCAGCCTGCACCCCACGCAGATGTTCCTCAATGACGTCCTTGGGGATCGCCCATGCACCGCCGTGGACCAGCATTACAGGATTGACTGCCAAATCAGGACCTTCCGCTATCGAATGTTATGTATCCGAGGACAAACTCGACAGCATACCAGAACGGCGGCCACGCGTTATTTGCGGAGGACGAAGGGGGGGCCGAGATGGACACATGATGCGGATGTGAATATGCTGAACCGTATGTCGCGTTTTATCCAGCTACGCAATGTTCCTGCCTCTTTGCATCGGACCCTTAAGGCCCGCGCAGCGAAGGCCGGCATGTCACTTTCGGACTACCTGCTGGCCGAAATCCGCGAAGTTGCGGAGCGCCCAACCTTGGCCGAATTGCAGCAGCGCATGCAATATCGCCGACCCGTTAACCTGACGGAACCGGCCGCCGCTGCCGTACGCGCCGAGCGTGATGGGTTCTTGCGTTAAGCCCCGACTAGGACAGTGCAACCCGGGGATTCGCACTGTCGCCCACAGCACAGCGCTCACTCTGGGTGTTGCCGTTAAATTCATTTAGGCGGGACGACGTTCCGATCCATTGACGCAGGACATTGCTGGTGGAATTGCTGATATCAGTGAAGCGGATACCTGCAGTGGCATTCGGTTGTGACCACACGACAACACCCTTTACTTCGATAGGGTGAGCTATTCCCGGTAGCACGAACCGCAGGGTAAGTTCGCCAGAGATATCGCATGGCGGGCGGAAGTTCTGCAGTCCCAGTCCTCCAACGCTCAGGTTCCTGGCAAGGGCGGTAAAGCATTGCCCGTCGTGGCTGCGGAAGATTACCGGAAGGCTGCATTCCGCCCGAAAATACATCGGCAAGGGTCCCGCGGACTTTACAGCGGAGGTGGCGCGGCGGCCGAAGCTGATCTTGTGTTCGTTTAACTTTCTGCAAAAGGTGCGGCGGGGAATGCCCAATTGCCGGGCTGCGAGGCTTTGATTGCCGCCGGTGTTTTTCAGCGTGCGCAGGATCAACAGGCGCTCGAACTCGTCCATGGTAGCGCCGTTTGCAGATGGAAATGCATGGGGTTGGATCTCCCCGTCTGCATTTTCGAGCATGTATTTTCGTACATCTTCCGGCGTAATCTCACGATGGGAGTTGAGAATGCCCAGCTTCAGTACGAGATTGCGCAGTTCGCGAACGTTGCCCGGCCACTCGAATTGCGGCAACAGTTCCAGAGCTTCCGAAGTGAAGTTAACTCCCGGGCAACTTCGCGCCAGAAAAAATTCGGCCAGGGCCACCACGTCTTGCGGCCGGTCGCGCAGCGGCGGGACTCGCAGATGAACCTCACTGATGCGATGGTAGAGATCGCTACGGAAAGTTCCATCACGCACGGCGGCCTCGAGGTCGCGATTGGTAGCCGCCACGATGCGCACATCGACGGAAACTTTCTTGTTGCCGCCCAGACGATAGTAGGGGACCGCGTCGAGTACGCGTAAAAGCTTTACCTGGATTTTAGGATCCAGCTCTCCAATTTCGTCGAGAAACAGCGTGCCTCCATGGGCGCTCTCGAACAATCCGGGTTTACAAGAATCGGCGCCGCTGAACGCTCCCTTTTCATAGCCGAACAATTCGCTCTCCACCAGGTGCTCGGGCAGACGCCGCGCAGTTCACGTCCACCCAGGGTTTGGAGCAGCGATACGAACGCTGATGGATGATGCGGGCAATAAGCTCCTTGCCGGTGCCGGTCTCGCCGGTAATTAGGACGGCGGCTTTGTAAGGCGCTACTTTTTCGGCCACCTGCACCAGCGCGAGCATGTTGGGATCTTCAACGATGACATCGCAGGGCTGATCCACGCCGTGTTTCTGAATCGTGATCACAACCATCCTTAACGCCTGCATTGGTGCAGACTGGTCGGCGCTGAACGGAACGGTGGCAGCCGGATTTACCGATGAAACAGGTCAGCCCGGCTTCATCATTGCCGACACTTGAGCCATCGGCCAAACCAGGCAATTTCTTGAAACTGTTTTGCGCCAACCTGGCGCAGTTTGTCACCTGGTGAGCCAAGCTGGCGCAGCGAAAGCCACGATTGCATCCGCCGTTGAGCGCAACGGAAGGAGTTAGCGGCGTCTGCAGAGTGGCAGTCTTCATGCATTACCTCTTACCGGTGTCGAATCCAGATTGGAGTTGAACATGAATCGTTGGATTCTATTGTGGTTTGCAATATTGATGTCCGGCGCAGCTCTGGCGAACGATGCAAAACTTGCTCCGGAGCTCAAGCACACCCCGAACGGCCAGATGGTTCGAGTCATCGTGCGATATAAGGCCCTCCCCAGCAGTGTCAGCAAAGACAGAATCCGGATGCGAGGTGGCTTCGTATCGGGTGACCTTGCCTTGGTCAGGAGCGTAACTGCGACCGTCCCGCTAAGCAAGCTTGGGCAATTGTCCGACGACGATGCCGTGGCTTACATCTCCCCGGACCGTGCGGTGCGAAGCCATCTCAACAATGTGGTGCCGGCAGTGTTGGCGAATTATGGCTGGAGCTTGGGCCTTGACGGCAGCGGGATCGGCGTCGCCGTAATTGACAGCGGCATTCATCAGGTCAGCGATCTGCAAAACAATGGCGGCTCGCGTATAGCCTACAACGCAGACTTCGTGGGCGGTGGCGCGGACGATCAGTATGGTCACGGTACTCATGTGGCGGGCATCATTGGCGGTGACGCCGCCTATTCCAGCTGCCCAACTTGCACGGTTCAAATCCGTGGACTGGCGCCGAATGTGACCCTCATCAACTTGCGCGTCCTCGATAACAATGGCCAGGGAAGCGATAGCACCGTCATCACAGCCATCCAGGCCGCTGTTCAATTAAAGAATGTGTACAACATTCGCGTCATGAATCTATCGGTCGGGCGGCCGGTGTTCGAAAGCTACACCCAGGACCCGCTGTGCCAGGCCGTGGAGGCGGCATGGCAAGCGGGAATCGTTGTGGTGGTTTCGGCCGGTAATGATGGGCGCGACAATTCTTTGGGCACCAATGGCTACGGCACTATCGAAGCGCCGGGGAACGATCCCTACGTGATCACGGTTGGCGCCATGAACACCAAAGGCACTCCCGACCGCAGCGACGATGTGATGACCAGTTACAGTGCCAAGGGACCAACCGTGATTGATGCCATCGTGAAGCCTGATCTGGTAGCGCCCGGCAACCGCGTAGTTTCCTTGCAGGAGCCTGGAACACTGGTGGCGCAAGACCCGCAGAACCAAGTGCCCAGCACTTATTACGACATGGAGAACCGAGTCATGCCTTCCGACAAGTACTTCATTCTGAGCGGAACCAGCATGGCGACGGCTGTGGTGAGCGGGGCGGCAGCACTGATGTTGCAGCAGGAACCTACGCTCACGCCAGACCAGGTGAAGGCGCGACTGATGAAGACCGCTTACAAAAACCTGCCACAATATTCAACCGTGGTGGATGGAGGCGTGACTTACAGCATTCAGTACGACGCCTTCACTGTAGGAGCCGGCTATCTCGACGTGCAGGCGGCTTTGAGCAATACCGACCTGGCGCAGGGCGTGGCCAAGTCTCCTACCGCGTCCTACGACGCGAACAGCGGGAACGTGTTCTTCCTGGCCGACAGCACCACTCCATGGGGTCAACCGGCCATCAAGGGAATCGGGCAGGTCTCTGGTCAATCAGCTATGTGGGGCGCCTCGACGGTGTGGGGCAACAATGCCTTCCTAGCCAAGTCGGCCATGTGGGGCAATTCGGCGATGTGGGGCAGCTCTGCCATGTGGGGGAACTCTGCGATGTGGGGCAATTCAGCCATGTGGGGTAACTCGGCCATGTGGGGCAATTCAGCCATGTGGGGTTCGCAGTTTACCGGCGGCGATCCCAACACGGCCCTGAGCACGGTCCTTAACGGTGAAAACTAAGGGAGACTGGCAAGCACCGAGAAGCAGCTGCGATTAGCAGTTTGAACCCGAATAGCGATGTTGCCGGTGATGTTCGCGCTTGGCTTCGCGGCGCATCGGCGACATCGCGTTTCGGTTCTTCAAGACCATCTGCTGCTCGCCCGCAAGGAACAGAGCGATGCCAGAGCGGGGCTTTCTTGCGCGGCATGCACACTGCCGACGATCCAGCCGAAAACCTGTAAGGTTCCACTCCCCGCATGCCGATACCTTTAACGGAGGGTCTCCATCCGCCCGCGTGAGACCTGTCCGATCTCCAAGTGCTGCTTGGGTCCTAAACCATGACACGCAAATTGAGCCCCGTGATTCACGAGATCTCAGGCTCGCAGCGAAATCGGGAAGATCTCCCAATGAGTCCTAATGCGAAAGCGTTTATTGCGCTGGTATTAGCGACTGGGGCTGCTGTTCTTGCCAATGGCTTCGCGCACTCATCGTGGCCTGACCTGGGCAGGTTTCTCTGTTACTTGCTCGCCGTCATCCTGGCCTCAGGATTCAAAGTTGTGCTGCCGGGCATCAACGGCACCATGTCCGTGAACCTGATGGTGATCTTGATTTCGGTGATTGAACTGTCTCCGGCGGAAAGTCTGGCGGTGGGATGTGTCGCGACCATAGTCCAGAGCCTGTGGCACAAGCATCATATTCAGGCCATCCATGTCGCTTTCAATGCGGCTCAGATTGCGATTTCCATTGAGTTGTCTTATCTGGTGTTTCATCATTCGGCGCCGTTGCTGGGTGAGCAGTTGCCTCTTCGCCTGATGGCCACCGCGATAACCTATTTTCTGGCGAATACGGTTCCGGTGGCGGTTGTTGTCGCATTAACCGAGCATCACGGGTTTGTCCACACTTGGACGGAGTCTTATTTCTGGTCGTTTCCTCATTACCTGGTGGGTGCAGCCTTCGCGGGGTCAATCAACTGGTCGAACCGTCATCTGGGTTGGCAGGTTTCGGCCCTCATCGTGCCAGTTATTTATCTGGTTTACCGTTCCTATCGCCTGTATCTGGGGAAACTGGAAGACGAAAGGCTGCACGTGGAGCAAATGGCCGAGGTTCATTTGCGAACCATTGAGGCGCTGGCTCTTGCCATCGATGCCAAGGACCACACCACCCACGATCATCTGCAAAGAGTTCGCGTGTATGCCGTCGAAATCGGCAAGGAGATGGGCCTGAGCCCGGTCGAGTTGGAGGCCCTGCGCGCTGCCGCGCTGCTGCACGACATTGGCAAGCTGGCGGTTCCCGAGCACATCATCAACAAACCAGGACGTCTGTCGCCGGAAGAATTCGAGAAGATGAAAATTCATCCGATCGTGGGTGGCGAGATTCTGGAACGGGTCAACTTCCCCTATCCGGTGGTGCCCATCGTGCGGGCCCATCACGAGAAGTGGGACGGCACCGGATATCCCGATGGATTAAAGGGAGAGCAGATACCCGTCGGAGCGAGGATCCTCACCGTTGTGGATTGCCTCGATGCACTTACCTCGGACCGGCAGTATCGGCGAGGCATACCTCTGGAAGAGGCCATGCAGGAGGTGGTGTCGCAAGCGGGCAAGCAATTCGATCCCAAGGTAGTCGAGGTTCTACAGCGCAGATATTTGGAGTTGGAACATCTGGCAAAAGCCGGCTCCAACAGCCCGGACTCCTTGAAGCTGTCCACGGACATCAAAGTCCAGAATGGCTGCGCGCCCGCGGCGGGCTTCGAAACGATCAAGAAGAGTTCCGGCAAAGGCGGCTTTCTGGCTTCGATCATGGCCGCGCGATATGAAGCGCAGGCATTGTTGGAGTTCAGCACCGCCCTCGGCTGTTCCCTCAGTCTCTACGAAACCCTTTCGGTGGTGGCGGCGCGACTGCGCAAGCTGGTTCCCTATGATGCCATTGCCATCTACCTGTTGCGGGGCGATAAGCTGATCCCGGAATACGTTACCGGCGACGACTTCCGGGTATTTTCGTCGCTGGAGATTCCTTTTGGTGAGGGTTTGTCGGGCTGGGTGGCGCAAAACCGCTCTCCCATCATCAATGGCAATCCGTCGGTTGAGCCCGGCTATCTAAACGATCCGCAGAGAGCCAGTTCCATGTCGTCGGCGCTAGCCATTCCCTTGATCAACGAAGACAACAGCGTGCTGGGAGTGCTGGCTTTGTATCGTCTGCCTGCAGACGCTTTCTGTGCCGATCATTTGCGCGTCCTGCTAGCGACCAGCGAGAAAATCGCCGCCTCCATCGAAAACGCCATCAAGTATCAGGCGGCGGCCGACTCTGCCACGGTGGACTACTTGACTGGGCTGCCCAATGCGCGCTCTCTGTTCCTCCATTTAGACTCTGAGATTTCCCGTTGCAAGCGCGAGCAAGGCCACCTGGGCGTGGTGGTATGTGACCTGGATGGATTCAAGCAGATCAACGACAAGCTTGGTCACGTTGAAGGCAATAAAGTGCTCGAACTGTTTGCCCGGAAACTCCGCCTGTCATGCCGCGAATACGACTTCGCCTCGCGCATGGGAGGAGACGAGTTTGTGGTGATCGCGCCCCGCCTGGATCGGTCGGCGGCGGACGAGATGTGCGAGCGAGTCAAAGCCGCGGCGGCGGAGAGCGCCCAGGAAATTTGTCCGGAGATCATACTGTCGGCCAGTGTGGGAGTGGCCTTTTATCCCGACAATGGGGAAGATGCCGAGGAGTTGCTGGCTGCAGCCGACAAACGGATGTACGGAATGAAGAAGGACCATCAGCGGGCGGAGGCGCTTCTCGGGGCGCCTTTGCAAACCATGATGACGCAGTGAGGGGTTCCTGGGATGCGGAGCGCGATTCTACACCGGCTAACGCTGGCTGCCATGACGATACTTGTCGGAGGATTCATGGCGGCCACCCTGGTGCGTTATGCTCCCGGCTTTGGCGCTGATGAACGCCAACTCGACGCCCGATTGAGTAGCGACAGTATCCAGGCGATCCGAAATGCGAACTCTGAAGAGCGCAATGTCTTTCGCTATTATGCAGGCTCCGTTCGGCGACTTCTGCATGGCGATTTAGGCCAGTCGCGGTCACTCAATCGGCCAGTCTGGCAATTGCTGCAAGAACGGGCGCCGGTTACGCTGGCGCTTGCGGGGCAGGGGCTTGGATTGGCTTGGGGGGTAGCCGCGCTCGCAGTTCTGCTCGCCTGGTTGTTTCGCGCCTCCGGGGTTGAGTTCACAGTCAGCATCTTCAGTGGGGTCTTGCTGTGTTTACCGGCGGGCGTGATGGCGTTGCTGTCGGTTCTGTTGAGCGCCCCTGGATATCTGGCGATCGGGCTCATCGTCTTTCCCAAAGTCTTCCGGTATTTAAGCAATCTCGTCATCGGGGTCCGCCAGATGCCGCATATCACCGCTGCGTATGCCAAGGGAGTGTCGGAACCGGCGATGTTTTTCCGCCACGTGGTTCCTGTGGTTAAGCGCGAGGTGCTGGCGCTGGCAGGAGTGTCGATTGGCATTGCGATCAGTGCGGCAATTCCAGTGGAAGCCCTGTGCGGCATTCCCGGCGTCGGTCAACTGGCATGGCAGTCAGCGCTTGCCCGCGACCTGCCGCTACTGATCAACATTTCCATGCTGGTGATTGCATGCGTGGTGGTCGCCAATTCGGGAGCAGACCTGCTGAGCGAAGAGAGACCGGCATGAAGGCCTTCCGTCTGGCCGCGGGAGTTCTGGCCGGAGTGCTGGTGCTTGCCAGCGTGGGCGGCAGCCTCCTCTCGAGATTCGACTACTCGGCGCAGGACCGGGGCCAGGTAAACGCTGGCGCTTCGGTCGAACACTGGCTGGGCACCGACGACTTGGGACGCGATCGACTGGCGCGCTTGTTACATGGCACGCGAGTTTCGATGCTGCTGGCTCCGGCCGCAGCCGCCGTCTCCGTATTGTTGGCTCTAGTCATTGGAGCCGCTCCGGGATTCTTCGGCGGCTTCCCTGAACGCGCCGCGAAAACCGCGATTGACTTGTTCCTCTCCATCCCGTGGTTTTTTCTGCTGCTAACCGTGCGTGCCATGCTTCCCTTGAATACCTCACCCGCGGTTTCGGTGACCATTACATTTCTCATGCTGGGAGTTTTGGGATGGGCGACGCCGGCCAGAATTCTGCTGGCACGGTCGCGGTCCATGCGGCAAGCCGATTTCATCATGATGGCACGCTCCTCCGGGGTCTCACCTTGCAGACTGCTCGGCAAGCATGTGCTGCCGAACCTGCGTCCAATCCTGCTGGCCCAGTTCTGGATCTCGGTTCCCGTGTTTGTTTTGGCGGAGGCCAACCTGAGCTTACTCGGGCTGGGAGTTGCGGAGCCGCTGCCGTCGCTGGGCAGCCTGTTGCGGGAACTGGAAACCGCGATGTCGTTTCGGGGCGATTGGTGCCGTTTTGCCGCACTCATCATGCTGGTTTTAATCGTTAGTGGAATGCAAATTGCCATATCGGAACGTGAGGTTCCCTGACATGCGCCGCGCGTTCTTCTGCATTCTCCTGTTGGTCACCGTCTTCGCTACCGCTGCGGTTGGCTTGGATGAGCTCAGGTTTTACCTGCGCTCTGAACCCAAGACGTTCAATCCGGCGCTGGTGGCCGACGATTCTTCGGAAACCATTCGCTACCTGACTGGAGGTGTGCTGGTACGACTGAATCGCGAATCGCAGAAGCTCGAACCTGAACTGGCGAAGGCATGGGCCGTATCCAAGGACGGCAGAACTATCACCTTCACCCTGCGCCCAGGAATCCGCTTTTCTGACGGCACGCCGTTCACCGCGGACGACGTGAAGTACACCATGGATCAGTTGATGGATCCGGCGCTGCACTCGCCTACCGGAGATGCGTTTCGCTCGACAACGGGCAAAGTAGTGCCGGTAGTTTCCGGCTTCGACAAAATCTCTATTACATTTCCCGCGCCGGTAGCTGGCCTGGATAAGCTGTTTGACCAGGTTGCAATCGTCTCGGTGCATTCGCCGCACAAGGAGATGGCTGTTCTAGGCCCCTACTACGTGTCAGACGACAAAGCGGGCTCGTATGTCGAACTGCGCAAAAATCCCAACTACTGGAAGCGCGATGCATCAGGCCGGCAGTTACCCTATATCGACTCGGTGAGATTGGAAATTCAGGCTAACCGCGACATCGAGCTGCTGAAGTTCACGCGTGGCGACATTCAACTGATCAACTCGATGGATGCCGACTCCTTCGATCGCCTCGCCCGCTCGTCTCCCGACAGAGTGCGCGACGCCGGCCCTTCTCTCGATTCGGAGCAGATGTGGTTCAACCAGGTCTCCAGCGCGCCGATTGCAAAGTATAAGTTGGAGTGGTTTCAGTCGCGCAATTTCCGGCGTGCCATTTCGTCGGCCATCAATCGAGCAGACCTGTGCAAAGTGGTGTACAACGGTCACGCGCAGCCCGCAGTCGGACCGGTTTCGCCCGCCAACAAGTTTTGGTTTGATTCCCGCCTGCAACCGGTTGGCTTCGACCCTTCCGCGGCTCTGCTGCTTCTCAAGCAAGATGGTTTTCAGCTCTCTGGCGGCGCGCTTCATGACCGCAGCGGCCATGCCGTGGTGTTCTCCATCGTGACCAATGCCGGCAATCGTGCGCGCGAGCGTATGGCCACTATGATTCAGCAGGACCTTCGCTCCCTCGGTATTACTGTCAACGTGGTCACTCTCGACTTTCCTTCTCTTATTCAGCGCATCAGCGAGACGTTCGATTACGAGGCGGCGTTGCTGGGCTTGGTGAATGTGGACCTCGATCCCAATGCCGTAATGAATGTGTGGCTCAGCTCCTCCGACGAACATCAGTGGAACCCCAAGCAGAAAACGCCGGCGACTCCGTGGGAGGCTGAGATCGATCGACTGATGCGGGCACAGGCGTCCACTATGGACAACCAGAGGCGCAAGAAATATTTCGATCAGGTACAGGAGATTGTTGCCGAGCAGGCGCCTTTCATTTATCTGGTAAACAAGGACGCGCTCATGGGCATTTCTCCCCTGCTGGAAGGGGCCCGTCCGGCGGTCTTGCGGCCGCAAACTTATTGGAATATCGAACGCCTTAGCTTTGCCTCGGAGAGGGCCAGTAATGGCAAGTGATGTCCCACTCCTGTCGGTTGACGTGCAGGTGGACTATCCCACCAAGCCGCAGGCGCTACGGGCGGTCTCTTTTCAGATCAATCATGGCGAAGTGCTTGGATTGGTGGGGGAGAGTGGGTCAGGGAAGAGCACCGTCGCGCTCGCGATCCTGCGGCTGCTGGGACTCAAGGGCGGTCGCGCTAGCGGGCATATCTGGTTTCGCGGCCACGACCTGATGATGCTATCCGAACGCGAGATGCGACGGGTACGCGGACGCGAAATTGGTCTGGTTCTGCAAAGCCCGCTGGCCAGCTTGAATCCGGCGCTAAAGATTGGAACGCAGTTGGCCGAGGCTTGGAAGGCGCATGCGGCGGGAACCAAGGCGGAGTTGGCGACGGCGGTCAACAAAGCACTAAGCGGCGTCGGGCTGCCGTCTGAGCAGGGTTTTTGTTCGCGCTATCCATCGCAGGTGAGCGTTGGGCAGGCGCAACGGGTATTGATTGCGATGGCCGTCATGCACTCGCCTGCGCTCCTGATCGCCGACGAGCCAACCAGCGCGCTCGATGCCATCACCCAATCGGAAATAATCAAGCTCTTTACCGATCTCAAACGAAAGATGGGCAGCGCCATTCTGTATATCTCGCACGACTTGTCGTCGGTTGCTTCCATCTGTAATCGCATTGCAATTCTTCATCACGGAGAAATCGTGGAATGCGGAAACACGAAAAACGTGCTTACCTGGCCTGTGCACCCGTATACCCAGCAACTCCTGGCCAGTGCGCGCTGGCGGCTGCGTCCCGAAGCTCCTTCGCCTATTCTGCCGTACCGGTTGGGAAAAACTGCCGGGCCGCATTCCTTTCCCGTTGCTTCAAGAAGGGAGCCTCCGAGGTCAGTTCCGGACTCCACCTAAGAGAATTCTTGCCGAGGTTCTCACCCACGCAAGGCCTCCACGCCCCTTGTTTCGCCGGACTTGAATCGACTTTCTTCGAGGCTTTGACTTACGATATCCGTGGTCAGTGGTGGCGGAGTTATGGACGTCGTCAGGTTGACGCTGAGCACTGACTGGAGAGACGAATCGTGCCGTCCAAGATACCCAAACCCAAGCCGTTCCGCGCTGCCTCAGCGGTGAAGGCAGCCGCCCGTCATGCGATCGGAACTCCGCCGCCCACCCGAGCAGAGCCGGCCAGCAAGAAGCGCAAGCTCAAGGGCGACAAGCACAAGCCGACCCTGAACAAGCTTCTGAACGAAGCCAGTGAATAGTCCTCTTCTACAATCTTGAGTGGGGTTGTTGC
Source organism: uncultured Acidobacteriaceae bacterium (assembly GCA_963709045.1). Lineage (GTDB taxonomy): Bacteria > Acidobacteriota > Terriglobia > Terriglobales > Acidobacteriaceae > Bog-257. Next base: position 249,729 of record CAVPUX010000005.1, read on the forward strand.
CGAGGTCTCACGGCACCTCTCCGTCGGGCACGGCTTGCACAACGGTCCCATCATCGCGATCCTCCGAGCTGGCTGGCTAGTGACGCTGGCTTGCATTCTCTGTGCGGGAGCGCACGCCCAATCCTCAATTTCCGCTCAGCAGCCCGATCAGCATGAAGGGATGAACATGCCGATGCCGGCGGATTCGATGCAACATATGAGTCACGACATGGACACGGCCCGCGACTTCCTGATGCGCGAGTCGTCAGGCACCGGATTTCAGCCTTCCGCGTGGCCTATGCCGATGGTGATGACCAGCGTCGGCCAATGGCGCTTGATGTGGATGGCGCAGGCGTTTCTGGTGGACACGCAACAGACCGGCCCGCTGGGCGCCGACAAGTTTTACTCCACCAATTGGGGCATGTTAGGCGCGGTGCACCGGATCGGCGGCGGCAACGTAATGCTGCGCACCATGCTTAGCCTGGAACCGGCGACGGTCAGCGGCGAATTCTATCCGCTGCTGTTCCAGACTGGCGAGACAGCCTACGGTAAGCCGATTGTCAACGGTCAGCATCCGCATGACTTTGTGATGGAGTTGAGCGTGCAGTATGCGCACCGGCTAGGTTCGCATGCGGTTTGGGACCTTTACTACGCGCCAGTCGGTGATCCGGCGTTAGGTCCGGTGGCCTATCCGCATCGTGCGTCGGCGATGGAGATTCCGCAGAGCACCCTCGGGCATCATTGGGAAGACTCAACGCATATCCTGTACAACGTGGTCACGGCGGGCGTGTCGTACAAGGCGGTGCGGCTGGAGGCGTCTGGCTTTCACGGCGCCGAGCCTGATGAGAATCGCTGGAACATCGACTTTGGTCCGATGAACTCGTACTCCGCACGCCTCACCGTCACGCCCTCCGCGAGATGGTTGGCACAAGTGTCAGCCGGTCATCTGGTCAACTCTGAGGCGCTGGAGCCGGGAGTCATCGTGCGTACGACCGCATCGGTGGAATACATTGTTCCGCGTCCGCATGGGAATGCGTGGGCAACCACGTTGCTTTGGGGGCGCAACGGCAAGCAGGCTGTGCACTACGCTACCAACGCCGTATTGGCGGAAACCGTGGTCCCGTTCAGCGAGAAGAATTTCATTAGCGGCCGCTATGAATGGTCGCAACGCGACGAGTTGTTCGCCAACGATCCCCCGCTGGCGCTACAGCTATTCGAGCAAACCGGCAGCCACTGGTTCGATATCAGCGCCTATACGATCGGCTATACGCGAGATATCGGGACCTTCCATAACGTGGAAACCGGGTTGGGAGCAAACCTCTCGCTGTACGGATTGCCGGATGTCATCAAGCCGTATTACGGAGACCACCCGCTGGGGGTGAATGTTTATTTGCGATTGCGGCTGAAGGAGAATCGGTAAGGCAAGGCAACCGCGGATTTCACGGATGGCGCGGATCCTCTAAAAGCGAATAGCGAATAGCGAATAGCGAATAGCAAATAGCGAAGAGCTAAGAGCTAAGAGCTAAGAGCGGACCTCTCCAGCGGTACCTCAACCACCATGCGCGTGCCTTTCCCGGGTTCGCTTTCTGTCGTAATGGTCCCGCCATAGGCCTCGATCAGCGCTTTGGAAATGGCCAGACCCAAGCCATATCCGCCGGTGTTGCGCGCGCGCGAGCTATCGCCTCGATGAAATCGTTCGAAAAGATGCGCCAGTTCCGACGCTGGAATTCCCGGGCCGTTATCTTCGACCTCAACGTAACCCCGCGAGCCGTTCGAACGCGCGCGAAGCTGTACCTCGCCGCCGGTTGGGCTGAAGCGGATGGCATTCTCTAGCAAGTTCGACCAGACCAGTTCGAGATCGTCGGCATCGGCCCGCATGGGCATGGCGCCATTACTGGCAAATTGGATGGTCACGCCACGCTCGCGTGCCACCGGTGCAAGGCGCTCCAGCGCGCTCTCGCAGGTGGCCGCGACTTCCACTCTTTGCAGATCGCGGCGGGTGCTGCCTGCGGCCCATTGCTCCGCGCGGGCAAGACGAAGCATGGAATGCATAAGTTGTTCGAGGCGCGCCATGTCGTCAAGCGCCTGTTCCAGTCCGGCACGATACTCTTCGGCGGCTCGCGGTCGCTGCAACAGCGATTGCAGCGTGGACTTCAGGATCGCAACCGGCGTCTTGAGTTCGTGAGCGGCATTGGCTAGGAATTCGCGTTGCTGAGTAAACGCGCGATGCAGTCCATCCAGCATCGCGGTCATCGCTTGGGTGAGGGGAGCGAGTTCCGTCGTGCTCAACGCCCGTTCGCTGGGATTCAGCTTCCAGTTCGAAGTGTTGATCAGGGCGGCGCTGGTGGCCAGTTCAGCCAGCGGACGTAAGCCTCGCCGTAATCCCAAAACCGCAATGCCCACAGTCATCAGCAACAGCAAGCCACTGCCCGCTGCAATGTAGATGCCGGCACGTGCGATCGCTCGGGTCATTTCGTCGGTGGGCGCCGCGTAGGTCACAGTAAGCACGTCCGTCGAAGGGGCATCGCCTTCGCGATCGAGGACGGGAACGTTCTCTAACCGCACGGCGCGATAGCGGACGCCCTCCACCGTAAAGTCGGCGTGCTGCCGGTCCTTCTTTGAGATGGCCTGCAGATCGTGCGGCCAATTCGGAGATCGCGCGAGGACCCGGCCGTTGTCGGCGATCACCTGGTAGAGATCGGGATGCTGCTTCTCCAGCGGGGGCGGAACCAGGTCGCCTTCGAAGATCAACTTCGGGTGTTCATCTTCGGAGTAACGCACCAGCGCGGCGATGCTCATGGCCCGTCCGTGCAGCCCGGCGTCGAAAGCGTTGCGCAGCTGACGCCGAGTGAAATACACCGCGACCGAGACGATGCCGATGGCCAGCAGTAATTGCGAGATCACTACCGCTGCGATCAACCGGCGCTGAATAGAGGTCTGACGCATGTTATCCACGAAGCATGTAGCCCTGCCCGCGCAGGGTGTGAATTAGTTTGCCGTCGCCGCTGTCGTCGAGCTTGCGACGCAAACCGGAAACGTAAACCTCGATGACATTACTGAATCGCTCCCAGTTGAAATCGTAGAGATGCTCCAGCAACTCGGTCTTGGGCACGACTGCGCCGGGCCGGTGCGCCAAGTATTCCAGAACGCGGTATTCCATCGCCGTGAGACTGACGAGTTTTCCTTTGCGGCGCACCGAGAGATCAGCCGTGTTGATTTCCAGGTCGCCAACCTTCAACACCGCCGCACTCTGTCCCTTGCCGCGCCGGATCAGGGCTTTGGCGCGCGCCAGCAGTTCTCCCAGGTCGAACGGCTTGGCAACGTAGTCGTCGGCCCCTGCGTTCAACAGCGCGACGATCGACTCTTTCTCGTCGCGCGCGGTCAGCACCAGAACCGGTACGGCCGAGCCACCCTCCCGCAGACGCTGCAGCACGGAAAGGCCGTCAAGCTTTGGCAGCATCAAGTCGAGAATCACCAGGTCGTACGGGTTTGATTCAGCCATGAAGGCGCCCTCTTCGCCGTCGAGCGAAACATCCACGGCGTAGCCGGCACTCTCGCGCAAACTGCGTGCGACGTTTTCTGCCAGCCGGGCTTCGTCCTCGATGATTAGCACGCGCACAATGTTTCTATCCTATGCCAAAGCCTATTGCAGAGAAGCTGAAGAGAGCCTTAAAAGTCCTTGGAGAGAGACAGTCGCTTGTTCAGCTTGCGTTAAGGTACGTTCCGGCATCCTAGCTTGAGTTCCCCTGTGAGGGAGCTGTGTCTATGAGCCAAAAGATTATCGCGCTCATCGCAGGCGTGCTACTCGTCGCGGTGGCATCGTTTGCGCAAACCATGTCGCCGACACCAACCCCTCCACCTGAGACAACTAATCTGCAGGCTCCGGCCTCCACCGTATCGCTGACCCTTGCCGATGCGCTTACGCGCGCGAGGGCCAACAGTCCGCAGTTCCAGGCGGCGCTGACTCAGCTGGGACTAGCTCGCGAAGATCGCGTGCAGGCCCGCGCAGCGCTGCTCCCGGGCGTGGACTACAACAACGGTTTCATCTACACCGAGGGGAACGGCACGCCCTCGGGACGGTTTATCGCCAACAACGGCCCGCACGAGTACATCAGCCAGGGCGCCGTGCAGCAAGTTGTTGGCTTGGGACAAGTCGCAGATTACCGGCGCACCGCCGCGGCACAAGCGCTGGCCCGTGCCAAGGCCGAGATTGCAGCACGCGGCCTGACTGTCACGGTGGTGCGGGCATTCTACGGATCGCTGGCTGCGCAGGAAAGAACGAAGAGCACACTGGCCGCCGCCAAGGAGGCCCAGACCTTCCTGGAGAACAGTCGCAAGCTCGAGCAGGGCGGCGAAGTTGCGCATTCCGACGTGATCAAAGCGCAAATCCAAGCCAATGATCAGCAACGCGCCTGGCAGGATGCAAAGCTCGGTGAACAGAATGCGCGGCTGAGTCTGGCCGTGTTGCTGTTCCCGAACTTTTTTCAGGATTTCTCGTTGGTTGACGATCTGGCTGCTGCACCCTCGCTGCCGCCGATTGCCGAGGTGCAACAGATGGCGCAGAAGAACAACCCCGAACTGGGCGCCGCTTTTGCCGCTCTCGAGGTTGCCAACCACGAGGTGACGGTCGCGCGCGCGGGACATCTGCCGACATTGGTGCTCGATTATTTTTACGGGATCGATGCGAACCATTTTGCGGTGAGCACGGACGGCATCCGCAACCTAGGCTACTCAGCCGTCGCGACTCTTAACATTCCGGTCTGGCACTGGGGTGCGATTGAGAGCCGGGTGAAACAAGCCGAGTTGCAGCGTCACCAGGCGCAGGTGGAGCTGAGTGCGGCGCAGCGTCAGGCACTGGCTGATCTGCAATCGTTCTATGCAGAGGCCGAAACCGCGCGCACGCAACTGGACACGTTGCGCGATTCCGCCGACCTGGCAGCCGACAGCCTGCGGCTGACCAATCTGCGGTACCAGGCGGGCGAGGCCATCGCGCTGGAAGTGGTGGACGCCCAGAACACGTTGACGCAGGCGCGCAATAATTATCGCGATGGCGAGGCCCGCTATCACGTGGCTATCGCCAACCTGCAGACGCTGACGGGGGCGTTCTAACCATGAAAGCGGAACGGGTTCCGAAAGTGGTGATGTCGTTGCTGCCACTCGTCCTTATCTCGGCATTGCTGGTGTCCTGCTCCAAGAAGCCGGAGGAAACCGAGCCGCTGGTTACAGTGCAGACTGCAGTTGCGCAACGCGGCGCAATCCAGCAGGTCATCAGTGCCGAAGCCGTCCTGTTTCCGCGCGATCAGGCGGCTATCACTCCGAAAATTGTTGCGCCGGTAAGAACGTTCTACGTGAATCGCGGCAGTCGCGTAACCCGTGGCCAGCTCCTGGCCGTGCTGGAGAACCGCGATCTTGCCGCTGCCGAAGTTGAGAACAAGGGTACGTATGAACAGGCGCAGGCGGCCTACGGGATAGAGACATCGTCGGCTTTGCCAGAAGAATGGCAGAAAGCTGAACTTGATCGTAAGACGGCGAAGGAAGCGTATGACGCGGCGCAAAAGGTTTATGACAGCCGCAGCATTCTGTTCCAGCAGGGCGCTCTGCCGCGTAAGCAGCTCGACGAATCCGCAGTCGCGCTGGTTCAAGCCAAGGCGCAATACGAGATGGCCGAGAAGCACCTTTCCGCGCTGCAATCGGCGGGCAAGCGAGACCAACTGAAGTCGGCGCGAGGACAGCTTACGTCGGCGAAAGGGAAGTACGAAGGCGCAGCCGCACAGCTTGGTTATACGGAGATTCGCAGCCCGATTGATGGCGTAGTTACGGATCGTCCAAGCTATCCCGGTGAAACGCCGCTGCCGGGCACGCCGCTGCTGACCATCATGGACACGTCGTCGGTGATCGCACGCGCGCACGTTCCACAGAACGACGCGGCCGCGCTGAAGCCGGGGGATGCGGCGACCATCGCCGCGGCGGGAGGAGGTCGCGCACAAGCTAAAGTCACCTTAATAAGCCCGGCGCTCGATCCCAACAGCACGACCGTAGAGGTATGGATCGAGGCCGCAAATCCCGACGGGCGACTGCGTCCCGGCACGACTGTCAACGTACAAATGGTCGCGCAAACTCTTAGCAATGCCGTGGTCGTTCCGGCATCCGCGCTGCTGAAAACGCCAGAAGGCGAAACCACGGTCATGATCGTTAAGGATGATCGTGCTCACCAAGTGTCGGTAGAGACCGGCATCCGCGAGGGCGATCGCGTGCAGATCACCAAGGGCTTGAGTGGTGGTGAGACGGTCATCGTGAGCGGAGCTTATGGTCTGCCCGATAACACGAAAGTAAAAATTGCCAACGCCACACCGCCAGCAAACGCCGGGAAGTCCGACTCCTCTCAACGCGACGCAGGGAAGGACTAAGGTGAGTTCGAGGCTGAAATCCTGGATTCAGCGTCTGCGGAGTAGTGGTCCGTCCGACCAGCGCTATTGGTTCACGCGCTATTCGAGGTCGCTGGTTTTCCTCATCGTCGTTCTCGCAGTGGCCGGAGCTTATCTCGCGTTCACGATTCCAATTTCAGTTTTTCCCACCACCGATTTTCCGCGCATCGTGATCGGCGTCGATAACGGGGTAATGCCGATCGACCAGATGATGGTCACCATCACGCGTCCCATCGAGGAGGCGGTTAATAGTGTGCCGGGACTGCAGCAGGTTCGTTCCATTACTAGTCGTGGCTCGGCGGAGGTGGACCTCTTCTTCGACTGGCACGAGGATATGGTTACAACGCTTCAACTGGTGGATGCAGCATTGGGCAGCATTCGCACCCAGTTGCCGCCAACCGCAGTCATCCAGTCGCATCGTTTGAACTTTGCCAGCTTTCCAATCCTGGGATACAGCCTTACATCCGACACCGTTCCGCAAACGCAGCTTTGGACAATGGCGACCTATGATCTGAAGCCGCGGCTGAATCGCCTCGACGGGGTGGCCACTGTGGTGGTGCAAGGCGGACAGGAACCGGAGTTCCACATCACTCCCGATCCCGCCAAGTTACTGACGGCTGGTGTGACCGTCGCCGACATTCTTGACGCGGTCCGGCGCACCAACCTCATCGATTCGCCCGGCCTGCTGCAAGAGAACCATCAGCTTTATTTGACGCTGGTGGATGGGCAGGTAAAAGATCCGGCGCAACTCTCGCAAATCGTAATCAAGGCCACGCCAGCTGGAATTCCGGTCCGTGTTGGCGATGTGGCTGCTGTCGCGCCGGGAGTGAAGCCGGTGTACACCATCGTGACCGCCAACGGAAAGCCTGCCGTTCTGCTCAACATCAACCGTCAGCCCGACAGCAATACGGTCGCAGTCGCCGACGAAGTGCACGCCGAGGTCGATCGCATTCGGCAGTCCTTGCCCCCGGGAATCCGCATCGAGCCGTTCTACGATCAGTCGCAGATCGTAACCGAATCCATCAAGAGTGTCCGCGACGCCATTCTTATCGGCCTGGTGCTGGCGTCGATCATCATGATTTTATTTTTGCGCGACTGGGGAGCCTCGGCGGTTGCGGGGCTAGTCATTCCGGTCACGATACTGGTCACTTTCATCGCACTCAAGGCGCTGAACCAGAGTTTCAATCTGATGACGCTGGGCGGACTGGCAGCGGCGGTGGGTCTGGTAATCGACGATGCCATCGTGGTCGTCGAAAACGTCGCATTGCATCGTGCCGCAGGACAAGACAGGGTGGAAGCGGTCCATAGCGCGTTGAGCGAGATCACTGCTCCGCTCGTCGGCTCTACCATTACGCCGATTGTCGTGTTTCTTCCCTTGATCGCGATCACCGGCGTCACCGGAGTGTTCTTTCGCGCGCTGGCTGTAACCGTGGGCGTTTCGCTGCTCACGTCGTTGGGTCTTGCTCTCTCTTTGACTCCGACCTTGAGCCAGTACTTCATTCACGGCAAGAACAATGAAGCCCCACCACGTACCGATCTCAGCGAAAAAGACCAGTTGCTGGCGGCGGAAGAAGCTGCTTTGAGTGGCCGCTTCCGCCGCGTGATTGAGTTCTACGAACGCTGGCTGCGTTTTGCGCTGGATCGCCCCAAGTGGATTGCAGCTTTCTCTGTCGTGTTGGTGATTGCGTCTTTCTTCTGTTACAAAGCGCTTGGCTCAGACCTGCTGCCGGCTATGGACGAAGGCGGTTTTGTGTTGGACTACATTACGCCCGCGGGCACTTCGCTGGAAGAGACGAACCGCATGGTCAGCCACATCGGCGAGATGATCCACGAGATTCCCGAAGTGCAAGGCTACTCACGACGCACCGGCTTGCAACTCGGGCTGGCCGCGGTCACGGAAGCCAACACCGGCGACTTCGCAGTGATTCTGAAAAACAAGCGGAGCCGCGACGTGGACGAAATCATGGCGGACCTGCGGACCAGGATTAAGCGAGAGGAACCAGCGGTGGATGTCGAGTTCATTCAAGTGTTGCAGGACATGATCGGAGACCTGTCGAATTCGCCGGAGCCGATCCAGATCAAGATGTTCTCGCCGGATGCCGCGTTATTGAGTCACTGGGCGCCTCGCGTGGCTGATGCGATTGGCAAAGTGGAGGGCGTGGTCGATCTCCTGAACGGAATCGAGAACACCATCAGTGGGCCGGCAACGGTTTTCCGGGTTGATCCGACGGTCGCTGCGCGCGCGGGCTTCACGCCAGAGGAGGTGGCCATCGATGCGTCCGCCGTTCTGGAGGGCGAGCCTGCGGCTACGCCCCTCATCACGCAAGATATCGCCTACACCATTCGCGTGCGCTATCCCGAGGCGAACCGCGGTTCGCTGGACGAAATGAGCAACACGCTGTTGAATAGCGCGAGTGGACACACCGCCACCTTGGGCTCGCTGGCGACGGTTACGGAACTGCCGGGGCAGACGGAAATTCGTCGCGAGAACCTGCAGCGCGATGTGGCCGTCACCGCACGTCTGGAAGGACGCGATCTGGGAAGTGGCATCGCAGCTGTGCAGAAGGCGGTCGATAGCCTGCACGTGCCGTCGTCCATCCGCATCATCTATGGGGGGACCTACGCAGAGCAGCAGCAATCGTTTCACGACCTGGTGCTGGTGCTGATACTCGCCATCCTGCTGGTATTTCTGGTGCTACTCTTCGAATTTCGAACCTTGGCCGCGCCGCTGGCAATTCTGGCGTCGGCGCTGTTGTCCACTGCAGGCGTATTTCTCGCCCTGCTTATCACCCGTACCACGTTCAACATCGCATCATTCATGGGATTGATTATGGTGATCGGCATTGTGGCTAAGAATGGCATTTTGCTGCTCGATGCCGACCAGCGCTTCCGCGCAGCCGGCTATTCCGCGCACGATGCCATGATTCAGGCCGGCCGTCGTCGCTTGCGTCCCATCGTAATGACCGCCATGGCCGCCGTCGCCGGCATGTTGCCGTTGGCGCTGGCGCTGGGTGCTGGCTCGCAGATGCTGCAACCGCTGGCCATCGCGGTAATCGGAGGCATCACGATTTCGATGGTGCTCTCACTGATCATCACTCCCGCTGTCCATTTTTATCTGAGTCACGAAACCAGCCTTACAGAAACGAATTGAAAGAGGAAAAGCTATGAAACGAGTTTTCGTACTGTTATTTGCAGTCACCCTTTTGTCTGCTGTTCCCGCGTTTGCGCAGAAACAATACAAGGTAGTCAACACCGTCAAGCTAGGTGGCGAAGGGTTCTGGGATTACCTCTATTACGACAAAGACGGTCAACGTCTCTTCATCACGCGAGGAAGCCACGTGATGGTGGTTGACGCGAATACCCTGAAGGTGAGCGGTGACATTCCCGATCTCTCCGGCATTCACGGCGTTGCGCTCGCTCCGGAACTAGGCCGCGGCTTCGTCAGCAACGGCGGAGACAATACCGTTACGATCTTCGACCTGAAGACGCTGAAGAAACTGGACAGCGTAAAAGTTGGCGAGCGGCCGGACGCGATACTCTACGATCCGTTTACCAAGCATGTCTTTACGTTCAACGCCCGCAGTCATGATTCGACGGTAGTGGACGCTGCGAGCGGCAAGGTGGTGGGCGCGGTGCCGCTCGGAGGCAAGCCGGAGTTTCCGGTCACCGACAGCAAGGGCAAGGTGTACGTCAACATTGAAGACAAGAGCGAGATTGCCGAGATCGATGCCACGAAGCTCACCGTCTTGAATCGTTGGTCAGTGAGTCCCTGCCAGGAGCCCAGCGCGCTGGCGTTTGACGTGGCGCATCATCGCCTCTTCGCCGGATGCGACAACAAGATGCTGGCGGTGGTGGACTCCGATACCGGAAAGGTCGTCACCACCGTGCCGATAGGGGCGGGAGTTGATGCCGGCCGATTTAATTCCAATACGCAGGAGGTATTCATGTCCTGCGGCGGCGATGGCGTGCTAACCATCATCCACGAAGACAGTCCTGACAAGTACACGGTCACGCAGAATTTGGCCACCGCCAAGGGTGCGCGCACCATGGCTATGGACTACGCCAGCAATACCGCCTATCTGGTGACGGCGCAGCGCGAGGCGACGCCGCCTGCTCCGGGGCAAAGGCCGGCAATGGTGCCGGGAAGCTTTGAATTGATCGTGGTGAAGGGGGAGTGAGTCTCGCTATGTGGGAGTGTCACATTGTGAGAGGACAAGGCGCTAACCTGTTATCGCTCACTTAGCTGCTCTTGTACGCGCCATAAGCAAGGAGGTGTGACACGGCGTGGCAGATCATGGCTGACTCTAGTCCGTAGCGCCAGTAAAGATAGCCGACAACGACTCCAAATACAGAGATGCCAGCAATCACGCTTGCGATCGAGGTTCCGGTGAGATGCCCGACCAGGAGGCGAGTTGCCGGCAGATGGCCTGCTGCGAAGATGACGGCGCTGACTACGATTGCTGCCCAGACCACACCAGTCGAGGGTTGGCCGGAAGACTTTTGCAGAAAACGCCAGCCTAACCACACCAACAATGTCATCAGGCCCCAGCGCATGAAGATCTCTTCTGTGATGCCACCGTAAAAAACCGCCATCAGCAGCGATCGCGGACTGTGTATCTCAAAGATCAGACCGTGCGAGGTCAAATACCACGGAATTACGGCTGCGGCCAACCCGCCGAGAAGGCCAGGTAAGAGCTGTGGACGCAGTGCTGCTGCCCAGGATCGGCCGGCGGCTATAGCGTAGAAGCCCGGTGCACTCAGACCGACCCGCGATGCAAACACTACGCCACACCAAATGAAAAGTGCCAGGAATAAAGCCGTCTGGGCAGACGCGGCGAGCGAGACTACCCAAACAGGTACCCGCAAAGGGTTACGTGGAGGATGCTGCGATAGGAAAACCGGTACCATCATGAACGTCGCGGCGAGAACCCCAATCGTGCCAGCGACCCACATCGCACCGCCCAGTTTCCATTTCGATGCGTTGGCAACCAAAGCCATCGTCTGCACTCAGCTGACCTCCATCCCTTGCTTTCCTTACGGTTTCTTGGCGCTGGGCGGCAAGAGATTATTCAATCGCAGATACATCGCGGCTGCGCTGTAGTGGTCGGCCCAACCCATCGCAAGACGCACCAACGCCGATCCACGTGTACCGGTCTGGTTCTCAAACAGAGTGACCGTCTGCCCAAGCGCGGTGTCATCGGCTTTGGCCAGCACTTGTTCGCAATAAGCGAACGAGTCTTTAAGCACTTTGGTCAGCATCTCCTTGGAATCAGTCTCGCTGAGCTTGAGACTGCGCGCTGGTTCCCCGGCAACGGCCGCGCATAGCGAATTGTTGGCTTCGGCGGTGTGCATCATTAGATGCCCGAACGTAATCTGTTCGGGTGTTGGCCGGTAGCTGTATTTATCGGCCGGCATTTCGGCGGCGGCTCCAGTCAGGTTCTTAGCGTAGCGCTGTTCCATCTGGCGCACGGTGGTGACAACCGGATTGCTTACAACCTCGGCTGGTGTCTTGGATTGCGCGATCAAGGCAGGCGCCAATGCCAACATGAGAACTGCAAAAGCGGTTCGTATCATTTTTTCCCCCATACCCACAAAGTCGGAGGAAAGCATACCGCATTTCAAGGCCGGGAGACGAGCGGTGACGTTATCAGGAATTCCCACGGTGCTGCATCAACCGCAGTAACTCCATACCCGCATGCTCAGCGTCGCCATGTTTGAAGTCCTTTTGCAACTGGACGGTAGCTGCTTTTGGTGCGAGCGATTTCAGTGCCACTGCCGCTCTGTCCGCCGGCAGGGAAGAACTGTCTGGACCAAGCACGATGTAGTCAACTTTCCCGGCGCTCAAGAGGGTCTTGGCGTCATGCATTCGGCAGGTGGATAGTACCTGGTATCCGTGCCGCTGGAGTAAGGTCCGTACAAAGGCGCACAGGTCGGGCGATTGATCGACGAAGAGAACGGAAGGGCCGGTCTTGTCGCCAGGCATGGTAGGGAGAGCAGGCTCTTTCAGAAACGAGACAATAGCTTCGTCCTCCGAATCGTAGATGCGGAAGATGGTGGCGAGCTTGGTCAGCTGCAGCAAGTTATGGAGGAGCTGCGGCGGAGCTGCCAGACGCAGATCGCCGCCCCGGTTTCGAGTATGCGAAAGGAACCGCACCAGCAAGCCCATGCCGGTGCTGTCCACGCGGGTCACATCGCTGGTTTGCACCACGATGCGCGTGGATTCCAGTAATCCGCGATTCATGCATGCTTCGAGGATGGCAGTCTCTTCGCCGGTGACGATTCTTCCGACGCACTTGATCACAAATACTCTGCCGCAGTGGCGTGAATCCAGAGACAGTGACATGGATGTCCTTTACCCTAATATTACCGGCGCGGCCAAATCCTTCTCTATTCCGTCCAGAAATAATAGTATGCGAATTTGGCGAAGATTGAAGCCGGGCCGGTTGATAGCCGGCATCAACGCCTATCCAGGGTCAGTGCATCGTAGCATTTGACCTCTCGTGATTCTCGCCTGTTGATCTGGAGGTTACGCCTTGCAAGGAAGTATCGCCACAGCAGAGAGTGACCAGCCGCCAAGGAAACGGCTGCCGCTGGGGGTATGGGTGCAATACGGTTATCTGCTGCGTGTGCCTATCCTGGTGGGCATCACGCTGTTCGCCTTGCCGATCGTGTCCTTGTTCGTCTATCGACAGCTGCTGGGAAATCTGTTTCTTCTCAACCCATGGAACATTCTCTGGACCATGATCGCGACGACGACCCTGGCCTTCAGCATCCTGGTGGTATTCCGGGTGGTGTTGTTGAATGGCAAGGAGCGGTTCGGGATTCAGCAAGCTCTGACCGAGGACTACGTCTCCCATCGCGCCCTGCTGTTCACGGAGTTGCTCGCCGTGCCTATGCTGATCGCCACTGTCTTCAGCAACGGGCAGGCACAGAATGGCGTGGCCCTGCGAATCGGCGCCGCCGTAGCCGGCGTCGTCGCGGTGCATGTTGTAGGCTATGGCGCTTTATGGCTGACGGTGCTGTTGTCGCCTCGCTATCACATACCTGCGCAGAATCGCTATCCGGTGCACTTCACTCTCCTGCGTGATTGGCTGGCATGGGCCTACCGTCACGATGTCGTTTCCACTGAGACTCGCCGGAGTCTCGGCGATTGGGGCAGAGGCTTGCCTGGGGGATTGCGGGCTGGCTATTTCGACCCGCATACTGGCTTGCTTTATCCGGGACAGTGGCTCAGCTTCATCATGTTGCTGTGCACGCTTGCGCTGTATCTGATACTGGGATGGTTCAAGCATGCACGACTGGGCCAACAATTCGGCGTTCCGGCCATTGCTTATGTAGTTCTGCTTTTAATGCTCTTGAACTGGAGCCTGGCTATTGCCGCCTTTTTTCTGGATCGCTACCGAGTGCCACTGCTGCTGTTGTTGCTGGTATTTGTATTCGTCAGTAACCTGTACTCGAAATCGGACCACTTTTATGAGCTTCGTCCGCCTTCGACGCTGACTGCGGCAAGTCCAGCAGCGGTTCTGACCTCGGCAAATCGACTGGCGCCGAGTGCCGATCATCCGCGTGGACGCGTGACCGTCATCGCGACGGCTGGGGGAGGCATTCAAGCCGCGGCTTGGACTGCACAGGTGCTCACTGGCCTGCAAAAGGAACTCCGTGATGGGCCGCCGGACCAGGCGGTCAACTTCGCCGACTCCATCGCATTGATCAGTTCGGTCTCCGGCGGAGCCGTGGGCACAATGTACTTCGTCAACCGTTACCATGCCGACTCGCAGCCCTACGGATTTACGGCGACGGATAGCGAGCTTCCCAGCATCGTGCAAGCCGCGGAGAAACCCAGCCTCGACGATATCGCGTGGGCCATGGTTTACCCGGACCTGTCGCGCATCTTGGCGCCTTATCTCAAGAGCGAAAAAGACAAGCTCATTGACCGCGGATGGACCCTGGAGGAAGGATGGCGTAACCGTGGACCGATCACCTCAACCTTGAGCGAATGGCGCCAGGGAGTTCAACAGGGCTGGCGGCCGGCGGTCATCTTCAACGCAACCCTGGTGGAGAGCGGCGAACCGTTACTTCTGGCGACGACTAACATCGTTCAGCAAAACCGGATTGAAGGTCCACAACGGCGGACCTTCGCCGAACTGTTTCCCAACAATGACATTCCAATAGTCACCGCCGTGCGGCTGGCGGCCACCTTTCCGTTTGTAACGCCCGCAGCCCGGGCCATTGCGAACGGCCCTCAATACCACGTCGTGGATGGTGGATACTACGACAACTATGGGATTAATAGCCTTCTGGAATGGCTGGACGAGGCTTTTGCCTCCACCCCTTCGGAGAAACGACCGGACATACTCATCATTCAGATTCGATCGTTTCCGGCAGGCGCCAACAACCCAAGTGCGGCCAGCAAAGGATGGTTTTATCAAGCCGAGGCGCCAGTATCGGCTTTGCTGAACGTTCGGAACGCGGGACAGTTGGTTCGTGACCGAGAAGCAGTCCTAAGCTTCGCGGCTCGTTGGTCAGACCAGAACGTAAAGATCCGTCTGGCCACCTTTGAATTTCAAGGTAATGACCCGCCCTTGTCCTGGCAAATGAACCCCGCCCAGATCAAGGACATTCAAGACCAGTGGCATGATCGCATCGACGGACCAAAGAATGGGGACTGGCGGGAAGTCAATTGTTTCTTCCGCCCGCACAGCCAGGAATGCGTTGAGCATCCGCCGGCAGGACAGAAGGGGCCGTGGTAGAAGGCGCGGACAAAGCAAAGCCAAAGCCATCGGCAGAAAATTTACTTAACACGCCTACCAATAGAAAGCGCCACGCTCCCTTTTGCAAGAAGAACGTGGCGCCGGCTGGCAAGTTAATTTTCTCTACCTGATCAGGACAATGTATCTGGGAGATGCGATGCCATTGGCTACGATCTCCAGATAGCTGGCTCCCGTTTCCATGTTGGACGGTATGTCAACATGGGTGGACGCGATGCCCGGAGAGGCCACGGCCATGGTGCTGTGATCGTGTGTGCGGCAGTAAAAAACGTGTCCGGTGCTGACATTGGTGAGGCGCACGATGGGGTAATTTGTGGCCGCCTGTGCGTCATCTCCATAGGCAACCGCCTGCGAAAAGCCGTTGAAGTTGCCACCGCTAAGCAGGATGCTGCTGCCGCGACTAAAACCGGCCGCGCCTGAGGCGATGAACGCCTTGGGTGCCCAGTTAGGATTGGGAGTTCCGGCGGGCGTGTAGATTTCCACATCGGCGCTGCCGTCGGTATAGAGGACTTGCCCATTTGGGAGCACGAGCATCCGCCCATACCAGGAGGAATTATTGGGAGAGTTAGGGGTCGCGGGAACCGAATTCAGATTTGTCCCATCCCACTCGAAGAACTGCGTACCGTTGCGGAATATGCCCGGGCTGGCGCTTACCAGCACGTTGCCATCCGGGAGTAACGCCGCCGGTCCATCAGCGACATCCAGATTGCCGGGAAAATCCGGACCGGGCGTCCACGTTCCGGTGTTGACGTTGTAAATGGAGGTGTGACCAGCACCCGCGCCATTGGCTCCGGTGGCAAAGACGGTGCCATCGGGCCGCAACATCGCCGGACCTACCTCGTAGGAGCCATGCGAATCCCACAGCTGCACGATCGTGCTGCCGGCAGTTGACCACGAGCCGGTGCTGGGATTATAGATTTCCGAGTTCTTACCATTGGGGTCGCCGATGTTGACGTAGGCATCGACCGTCAACACCTTCCCGCCGGGTAGCAGGTTCCATCCTTCTTCGTCGTTCTCGTCGAACTTGCCGGAACCGGTCGGGGTCCAGGTGAGGGTGCTGGCATTGAACAGAGCCTGCTGGGTGCTGCAGCAATTAGCCACCATGAATGTCCCGTTGTTCAGAATTACGCTCTGGGCATCGCCGATACTCGTCCATCCGCTGGGCGGGTTCACCGGCGTCCACGCATCGTGTATGCGGGTCGTATATTTCGCCCTTGTTGGTCCAAACATATTGAGCAAAATTCTGTTCTCCGCCCTCAACGATGACTCGTCCGTCGGGCAGTACCGCCGAAGCAAAAAAAAGTGGGCCGTAATTCGACTGCAGGGAGGCCAGCTGCGTCCAAGTTCCGTTTACGTAGCTGCCATTAATATCTGGAGTTAACTTCCACCAATCGATAAAGCCGTCATTCGGGTCCTCGTGATGGACCATAACAGTTCCGTCGGTAAGAAGAAGGGCGTGGCCAGCAGTGAAACTGGGTTGGTGGGCTAAGGGTTGCCACGATTGTGCACTGGCCACACCTACCGCAGCCAACAGCACGCCTGTAGCGAATCCGAGCATTCGCGAAAGCTTCATTTCTCTCCTCAAGTGGTACGTCAGTGGAATGGATGGGTTTCGATGCAGACCTTCGACATCGTCAGGATTGTCCTGGCAGTCAACTACATCTCGACTCAGTACGGGGCGTTGAAAATCTACTCTGGCGAGGTTGGGAATGTCAATCAGGCAACGAGGGCGTGTCACGAAGCTAAGAGTTCATGGAATTGTTTTCGGCGATTTAAGGTACCTTGCCACTACCAGCAAGACGGCTGCTATCCCGCCAAAGATTGCTCCCATCCCCAGCATCACCAGCGGCACAATGAAGAAGCGCAAGTTCCAGCCAGCCCCAAGGCGCGCTTGTTTGGGGTCGTGTGGATCGTAGCGAATGAGATGGCGGCTGCCGACCCGGAACTGCGCAACTCGACCGGCGGTTTGTTGGTAGCTCTGGCTTTGGAAGCTGATCAGCTCCGCCGTGATGGGTCTGCCGTCAACGGTGTAGAGAATCTGCAAACTCGCGGCGTATAGCTGTTGGTGTGGGGGCGCGGGCTGCGTGGCCACTTCGCTGCGGATCACTTGAGCTTCGGTCTCAGGCCATATGCGCAACACCTGATACTGCTGCCAGAAAAAGGGCGCGCTCAAAATGACGCACAGCGTGCACAAGATGAGATTAGCAACCCCGAGCAACGTCAGGATGCCGTGTTTTTCGCTGGTCAAGCGCGCACCATGAAAATCGTGTTCACCACAGAGGCACAGAGGGCACAGAGAAAATCAGAAACAAATTCCAGATAAGGTTTCACGGGTTTTGAAATAAAGTTTTTTCTGCGCCTCTGTGTCTCTGTGGTGATTCGCTTCATTCCCCGCGCTGCATTGCTGTATCTTAGGTCGAAAGCGCCTGCTTCGCCATAGCGAGCGCCTGACTGCACGCGGCTGCAAAGGCGGCGACTGTTTTCGGGTCGGTCTCGGCGGCCGCAGGCCAATTGATGGTCAGGCAGAAATAGACCCAGCGATCGTCGAAGAGCATTCCTCCCGGAACGCACAAGGCATGAAAGCCGGGGACGTCGATGCTGCCGCCTTTGACAAATGCGCTCACCCCCAACGGTAGCGGCACCAACCAGATGGCGTCTCCTATCGACAAAATCTGTCTGAATACATTCAGCGTCTCTTTGTTCTGGAAGAATTGACCCTGCAAGGCGCGCGAATAGTAGGAGACAAAATCGTCCGCCGAAGCCGCCAGCGATTGGACGTTGTTCATCGGGGAATTGACCATCGACTGGTTTGCCGCGGCTCCTATGTCTTCCCAACTAAAAGTCTTGTAATTCTTCGAGCCCAAAAGATAGCCGAAGAACGCGCGAGTGCTTTCCGGGATCATGACGCTCTTGAGTCCGGCGGAAGCAACAAACTCGCGGACCTTGTCCGGACCAACATACTTCAGGCACATGTCGGTTCCAGTGTTGTCGCTGTGCATGATCATGGCTTCCAGCGCGGTCCGCTCCGACACCTTGCCAATCATATTGGGAGGGTTGAAGGTTGCGCTATCCACCGACCACACGCTGGCATCGAGTGAGAGTTGTTGTGTCCTGATGGTTTTCACGACATCGGGGGAGTCGGCTTGGCGCAGCGCCTCGCACAGAATGAAAGTCTTGATGGCGCTGCCGGCAAACATTTGCTTGGAGGCGTTCGTTTCCACCAGAAACTCCGGCTTGCCATTGGTCGCGGGCGCGTAAATTTTGACGGCAACATCTCCGGGCATGGGCTTGAACAGCGCCAAAATTGTTTGTGGAGACGCATCCTGTTTGCCCTGGGACATCGCGGGCAACGGCGTCATCCCCATCACCGCTGCTGCGCCTGCCGCTCCTGCGAGGAACTCGCGTCGTGAGTGAAACATTTCGTTTTCCTCTCACCTCAGATCATGACAACAGAGTGTACACAACGAGGTCGGCCAATCCGAGAAGCATGAGGACACGATGTCTATCGCTGACTCCAGCGCGCATCTTTAAGAACAAACTCACCACGGAGGACACGGAGAGCACGGAAGAAAATTCATTTCAATAGTGCTTGGCCGACTAGGGGAATTGGTTCCTTTCGAAGAAACTGAGAGTTGAATTTTGGCTTGTTGTACTCCCTGATCTCCGTGTTCTGAGTGGTGATTCGTTTTATTTCCCGCGTTTCAGGTCTTTCATCTCTTCACGCGCCCGGCGAAAGCGGCCAAGCAGCGACCCGAGGTAGCCGAGGAGTATAACCCAGGTGACGATGTAGGCAGCTTTCAGTGCGACTGGGCCGGTCATTGCGAGCCTCCTTGTAAGGCCAGTGCAGCGTGCGTGGCTTCAACTTTTTCTTCCAGCATCTGCAAGCGGTAACGAACCACCATCAGCACAATTCCCACGCAGGTGAACGCCGCCAGGTTCCAGAAGAAGGCATGCAGCATGGCAGGATCGAGACCCGAGTTTTCGCCGCCACCCATGACCGGTGAAGGATGCTGGGTGCGGAACCAGCGAATCGACATGTACACGATGGGCACGTCCACAAATCCGAAGATGGCCAGCGCAGCCGCCAGGACTTGCGTCTGTCCGCCCGCTGAAAATCGTCGCAGCACCAGATAGCTCACGTAGATAAGCCACAGCACCAGCGTGGTCGTCAGGCGCGCATCCCAGGTCCACCAGATGCCCCACACCGGACGCGCCCAGATAGGGCCGGTGATCAGCACGATGGTGCAGAACGCGACGCCAACCTCGGCGGAAGCCGCAGCCAGCGCGTCGCTACCCAGATTACGTTTCCACAAATACACCACCGACGCCAGAAAGTTGACGAAGAAACAGACGCCCGCCGTCCATGCCGAAGGAACGTGGTAGTAGAAAATGCGCTGCACATCGCCCATGGTCTGCTCGGTGGGAGCGACGTAGAGTGCCTGGTAGGTGCTATAGGCCAGCAGCGCGATCGTGAGTACGATAAATGCGATGAATAATTTTTTCATTCTTGATTCAACATTTTCCTGTTAGTTTATGTCCCGGGAAGCTAGGCAAACAGCAGATCCCTCGCGGGCTGAAGCCCGCTCGTGATGACAAATGTAAAAGACTCAATAAGGGCGTACCTGAAGGTACGCCCTTTCCAAATGCCGCTGAAGGTACGCCCCCCCGAAATGCCACCGAAGGTACCCCCCTCGAAACACTGTTCACCAGGCACCATTCGCTATCCACTTTCCACTAACCCGAAGGCCCTAGCGCCTATCCCTAGCCACTAGCCCCTGCCTTTTCACTCTGCGTTTAACACACTTTCGAACAGAAGAAGGCAGACTGCCGTGAATACTACATCGTAAACCGCCAGCATCTTGATCCAGAAATCGGGTGAAGCTTCTCCCGTAAGTATCGACGTGGTTGCGTCCACCATCGCCAACAATGCCGGAATCGAGATCGGGAAGAGAATCAGCGGCAGCATGATTTCGCGGCTGCGGGTCCGAATCGACAGAGCAGCGAAAAACGTACCGTTGACTACCAGGGCCCACGTTCCCAGCAGAGCTACAACGATCAATTGCCAGAGCGGTCCAACCGATCGCAGATCGTAGAAAACGACGAACAGAGGAGCCATCAACGCTTCCAGCACCACCACGAAGAAGAAATTGCCGATGGCCTTGGCCAGGAAGAGCGCATTCGGTGGGGCGGGGGATACGCGATACGCATCGAGTACTTGATTGCGCAGCTCGCGCGCCCAGGTCTGGTTCAGCGCCACGACCGCCGCGAAAAGGAATGCCACCCAGATCAGTCCGCCAGCAATACGGCGCGATTCTTCCGCCGTGGGATTAAAGGCGAAGCTGAAAATCACCACCACCAGCAGCGCAAAAAACAGCATGGAGTTGATGGCGTCTTTGGAGCGCCACTCCATGCGCAGATCTTTCAGCAGCGTTGTGCGGGTTACGCCAAGGGTGGTCATCGCGGCGTCCACTCCGCGTTCGGAACCGCCGCTTTGCGAACGACTTCTTCGCGAGATGTAATTTGCCCGGCGGTCATGTGCACGAATTCGTCGGCCACACCCTCCATCAGCGCAGCCTGGTGCGTGACCACAAAGATGGTCTTGCCCTTATCGCGCACCCTGCCCAGCACCGCCGCCATCTCGCGCGCCGAATGCACATCCACGTTAGAGAACGGCTCATCGAGCAGGATCAGCTCAGGATCGTGCAGCACCGCTCGGGCCAGTGACAAGCGCTGCCGCATACCTTGCGAATACTGTCCAACGCGGCGCGACAGCTCCGGATCTAGTCCGACCATCTGCATCGCCTTGCGACAGACTACGTCATCCTCGAGACCGTACAGGCCCGCAAAGTAGCGCAGGTTTTCCATTCCGCTTAGCTCGTCGTAGAGGAGAGGAGCGTGGCCCATGTATCCGACGCGATGAGCGACTTCGCGATGATTTTTTGTTCCGAGTATTGTGAAGGTGCCCTGGCTGGGTTCCATGAGTCCGGCGACCATGCGCAGCAGGGTGCTCTTGCCTGCACCGTTATCGCCGAGGACTACATACAGGCGGCCGGGCGCGAAGCTGGCCGAGATGCCGCGGATGGCGGCGAAGCGGCCAAAGAATTTCACTAGGTCGTTGAGAACGATGACAGGCGGAGAGGAGACATTACTTGTGCCTGTCATGTTGAGCGTGTCCGTGACTCTCGCTTCCAGTCGGGAATTACCGGCCCGGCGTAACGGGCTGGCCCGTTAGTTGGGCCTTCTGCGGATTGCCCTGTACCGCCGGAGCAGCGCCAGGCTGTCCAGGCTTGGGAGCGTACTTCGATGCGCACTTAGCTTGAATGTTGGTGGCCCGGAAGACCCCGTCGCGTCCGAACTTGCCTTCCGCCAGCGCCTGCGCATTGTCTTTGAAGGTATCGGGCGGCGCCTCGCTACCGTTGTAAACCACCGGCAGGGTGCGGTCCTGCTCCACCAGCAGGAATTCAAGGTGCGTTCCCTGGCGCTTGATGGACCCGGGCTGAACGTTTCCGGCCACGCGCAGCCGTTTAGCTGTAAGCGCTGTTGCCCATGCCGTTCAATTCCTTGATGGTGACGTAGTAGCTCTTGCTGTCCTGTACGCCGGTGTAGGCGAGATAGCCAAGCGCCACAATAATTACAACGATCACCGCGCCGAAGCGCGCGTACCTGCGTCCCTGTTCTGACATGAACCAAAACCCTTCTGAACTGCTGAATGCCCGAAGCGCGGAAGCGCCAAGACATCTCTTTTTCGAATGGCTTAAGGATAGCGCTTTTGAGCGCACAGCGCCATGTGATTCAGATCACATCGCTCGGTGACTTTTTCCATTGGGCACGACAAGAAACGAGAGCGTCTTTGGCCGTGGGTCGGCCGCTAAGCCGCGCCGCGATGGCGATTTGCCTCGGCTAGGCTTAAGCCCACCAGTTCAATGAGTTCTGGAGGCGGGAACGGCTTGGCCCGAAAGACTACCTCTAGCCCTATGTAATCCGACATGGCGTCCGCCATGCCGCTGAGCACGATGATCGGGATCCAATCGTTTTCCGAGCGGACTCTGCGGACCAACTGCGGTCCGCCGCCACCCGGCATCAAGTGATCGGTCACAATTACGCCAATGCGATCGCGCATGACGCGTAGTGTAGCCAGGGCACTTTCGGCATTGGTGGCTACAGACACTTCGAAGCCAGCTTTCCGCAAAATGGCTTCGCGGACGCTCAGTTGCAACGGATTATCGTCAACCAGCAGGACTTGCTTCAAAATGTCCACGCCTGATCCTCTGCCGCCCACTTTCCGCTGCGAATCGGGAAGGGAACGTACTTCCCCAAATGCCTGCCAAGTGAGTCCCCTCAGCCAAAGATGAACGTACACCTGACACACATTCTTCGGCGCACGCGGTCAGTCGGCTGAAGGACAACTAAAAATTGACCCACCCAACCTTGCAGCTAACTATTTACTAATAAACGACTTAAGCGGTATACTGCTGACCGCAAATCTCTTCCTTGGCTTGTAACCAGTCCTGCTCGGGGGAACCGCCCATACCTCCGCGTTGCAGGTACAACTCATAGGCGCGAGCGCGGATCTTGTCCTCGACAACCGGCGAGGCCGCAGATCCATGAGCGAATTCGGGCGACGTCGTCACCGGTGGCGCCACCTGAGTGCCATTGCCGTTCTCAGGTTGAGTACCATTCCCGGTCTCGGGCGTACCCTTGCGGCTCCGTTTTTTCGGCGCAGCGCCATCATTGGCTCGTGTTGCTTTCGGCATCGTACTTGACTCCTAACCCAGATAAATTTGCAGCCGGTCCGCGCTCAACTGACAGTCGCGGCCAATCACTACAGCTTCAACTATAAACGAATCGCGCCCCGTTATGGTGCGCCAGGTACCTTTTTCCACAACTTTCAGCAACTCATAATGAACATTCTGTTACTGATCACAGGTTGCTATCGTTACTGCCCACTTTGTTGTCCAATAGGAGTCGAGTACGACGCAGGAACCAAGCTTCCCGAACCTGCGTATAACTAAAGGGAGCGGAGTCCCCGTCTACCGCAATGGTATTTTTCGAAATTCTGCGACAGATGTTACGAACCTTGTGGGCGCACAAGCTGCGCTCGTTCCTCACCATGTTTGGCATTGCGTGGGGAGTGGGTTCGCTATTGCTGCTGGTGGGACTTGGGAGAAGGGTTCCGCTCGGGCAACCGGCGCGAGTTGAATTCGCTCGGGGAAGACATCATGTTCATGTTCCCGGGACGCGCTCCCGCGGTCGCGGGCAACATGAGTTCCGGTCGCGAATATCACCTGACTTATCAGGATTACCTTGACGTTCAGCGCGAAGCGCCACATGTGCGGGCGGTTGCTCCCGTGCTGAGAAGGCAGGACATTCGCGAGGTCAGCGACTACGGCAATACCAACGGCGAAGTTGTCGGAGTTCCTCCGCATTTCAACACCATTCGTTACCTGCCGCTGGATAGCGGGCGGTGGCTGAATAATGCCGACGATACCCAGAAGCGATTCGTGTGCGTGATCGGGGACGAGATGGTGAAGAACCTGTTTCCCGGCGGCAGAACCGCAGTGGGGAGCGCAATCCTGCTGAATGGAGTTCGCTTTGAGGTGGTGGGAGTGGTACAGCGTGTGGGTCACGGCGATGACAACTCCACCAACAACCGCGTCTTCCTCACCTACACGATGATGCATCAGTTCTTTCCGCTGGCGGGCGAACAACAGCAGGATGCCGTCTCGTTCTTGAACTACCGTCCGCGGGTGCGCGAAGAGCACACGATCGCCCGCGAGGAAGTGCGAAAGATCGTCGCCCGCAATCATGGCTTCGATTGGCGCAACGATGACGCCTTCGAGGACTGGGACACCGTCAAGAACGCCGAGACGGTGGGCAAGATCTTTGATGTCATGGACATTTTTCTCGGCGGAGTTGGTCTGGTCACCTTGACCCTGGGTGCAATCGGCATCGTCAACATCATGCTGGTTGCGGTCAGCGAACGCACGCGCGAGATCGGATTGCGTAAAGCGCTGGGCGCTACCAACCGCAGCATCCTGTTGCAGTTCTTTCTGGAAGGCGCATTTCTTACCCTGATGAGCGGAGCCATCGGCATGGGCGGCGCTGCGCTGCTGATGCACGCGATGAGCGGCATGGGACAGGTACCAGGATTCGATCCTCCGACCATGTCGTACATGTCGGCGACGGTGGCGATTGGGACGCTAGCGCTGGCGGGAATCTTCGCGGGACTTTATCCGGCGCGCAAAGCTTCCCTGTTGCAGCCAGTGGAAGCCCTGAGGCAGGAGTAGCCATGGTCAAAGATCTGATGACACAGGCCTATGCAGCCATGCGCCACAATCGACGGCGCACCGCGCTGACCATGCTGGGCATGGCGTGGGGCATCGCGACCGTGGTTCTGCTGCTGGCTTACGGAGCGGGATTCGGCCGGGCCATCGAGACCATCTTCGCCAACTGGGGCACGCGCATCATCGGTGTTTTTCCCGGGCGCACTTCGCAGCAGGCCGGCGGCCAAAAGGCCGGCACTCAAATCAGATTCACCTTCGACGACATCGATCGCATTGTGAACGCCGCCCCGCTGGTGGGTCGTATCACCCCGATGGTGAACAAGGACTGCGTCGTGCAGCAGGATGTGCGCACTTACACCCTGCCCATCAACGGTGTGTATCCCAGCATGTTCAAGATCCAGGCGTTGAGCCTGGGCGACGGCCGCCTGCTGAACGAGGACGACGAACAGTCGCGGGCGCGGGTCGCGGTGATCGCTTCCGACGCCAAGACCAAGCTGTTCTCCGGCCAGCCCGCCCTGGGCCAATACATTCGCATCAACGGCATCGCCTATCGGGTGATCGGTATTCTCTCGCCGCATATGCAGGAGGGCGATGACAGCGTCAACAAGGTCATCTATATCCCTTTCAGCACCATGAGCGATTTCAAAGACACGCATTACCTGGACGGTATCTGGCTCGACTACGAAGGCAATGAGTACGAGTTGGTGGAGCACCAGGTGCGCGAAGTTCTGGGCCACCAGTACAACTTCAAGCCCGATGACAAGCGCGCCGTATTCGTTTTCAACATGATGAAGCAGTTGAAGCAATTCCAGATCATCATCACGGGTTTGCAGGTGCTGCTGGCCTTCATCGGGACGCTGACGCTCGGCATTGGCGGCGTGGGCCTGATGAACATCATGCTGGTATCGGTCACCCAACGTACGCGCGAGATTGGCGTGGAGAAGGCGCTGGGCGGCCGGCGTCGCGACATTCTGTTTCAGTTCCTGGCCGAAGCTCTGGCTATCACCTTTGCCGGCGGCATTGCCGGCATTGCGATGGCCTATGCAATTTCGATTGGCGTGGGCCGTCTCACCTTCTACAGCGCCGTCGCCAAGAACGCCGAAGCCGCCGATATCCGGCTGATCATCGACCCCAAGATCGTCTTCATCGCTACCATTATTCTGACCTTGGTGGGCCTGGTGAGTGGAATGCTTCCCGCCATCAAAGCGTCACGGCTCGACCCGATCGAAGCGCTGAGATACGAGTAGGTGCAGGCGTCCATCCGTTGCCTGAAGGGGTGCCGACGCATCAATGGACTCTTTAGCCAGTCTTCACAAAAGCATGTAGCGCACCGACGACTCGGGTTTTACCAGGCAGACGTCTGCGTGAATATCTTCCGCTTCTTCCAGGGGCACGTATCTGTCGGTACGTACGGTTTGGAAACAGAACATGCATGTGCTTTCTGTCTCAGATTTGCGAGTAAAACTCGTCGACTGAGGGTCAGGGTTTCCTGGGGCACTCATAAAAACTCCCATAGACCGCAAGAGTTCACCTGGGAACTACGCGGGCCTCTGCGGCCTTCCGTGGCTTGACGTGTTCCAAAATTACGAGTCTGAAGGCCAAACGTCGGTGACTGGCATCACCCATCCGCGTGCGAAGGCGTCTCGCGAACAGTCCCGGTGGAAATCAGACTGAGCAACGCACTCAGACACTACCGATCCGAGGGAAATCACCCTCCAGCTCTCGCCCCGGTTAGAATAGAAACCTAACCCTATGATCCGATCGATTGTCTTCCCACGCATCGCTGGAAAGTCGCTGGCGGACTTGCAGCCCGCGCTGGAGTTGTTCCGTGCTCTGGGTTTCGCGCCCGGCAATGAGTGGCATGAGGGCGGAAATCACGGAATTGAGATGCTAGCTTCCAGTGGAGGGATCGAGTTCCTCGCCGCTGCGGATGCGCCCAGCGTCGATGCCATGGTGGAGGTCTCCGATGCCGACGGCGCATGGCAGATCGCCAAGAAACTTGGCGTGACCATCCGTCGCGAGATCGGCGACACACCTTACGGCGCGCGTCTGTTCGAGGTGGAAGTGAGCGGGCTTCGCGTCGGCTTCCTGACGTACGCAAAAAAAACTGGCGAGAGTCGCGGGCTGGAAGCTTCACTGAATGCAGCGGGCAACCGATTCGCCATCGTGGTGAGCCGGTTTAATTCGTTCATCACCGAACGATTGTTGGACGGCGCGTTGCTGGCGTTGCGCCAGTGCGGCGCGAATCGTGGCGACATCTTCATCGTTCACGTGCCCGGCGCCTTCGAAATACCCGCCGCAGCACGGCAGCTCGCGCAGACAGGCCGCTACCATGCCATCGTCTGCATCGGCTGCCTCCTGCGCGGAGGTACTTTGCACTATGAGGTGATTGCCAACGAAGTGACGCGCGGGGTTGGTCAGTCGGCACAGGAGACCGGAGTGCCCCACGCTTTTGGGGTGCTCACCTGCGACACGCTGGAGCAGGCCATCGACCGCGCCGGATTAAAGGCCGGCAACAAGGGATTCGAAGCTGGTTTGGCGGCGGTGGAGATGGCTTCATTGCGGCAGCAGATTGCTCCGCAGGTGTCCGGGGCCACGGATGGAAAGCCATGAGCAAGACCGGCACTCGCAGGAAGTCGCGCGAATTGGCGCTGCAGATGTTGTTCCAAATGGAAATGGGTAAGCAGAATCCGGACCAGGTGCGGCTATCGTTCTGGAGCGAACGCCAGGACCTCGACGAGAAGGTGCGCGACTTTGCCGACGATTTGTTTGGCAATGCCGTCGAGCACGCCGAGGGGATCGATCAGTTGATTGAGCGCAACGCCGAGCATTGGCGGATGGACCGCATGGCCGCGGTGGATCGAAACCTGCTGCGGGCCGGCGTGGCTGAGTTCCTGGGATTTCCCAAAACGCCGCGCGCGGTCGTGATCAATGAGTTCCTGGAAATTGCGCGGCGCTTCTCCACGCCGGAGTCGGTGCACTTTATCAATGGGGTGCTCGACAGCGTGGCCCGCGAACTGGGAGACGGCAAGAAGCCGGAGGAGTGAAAAGCTGGACTTAGCTGCGGGATTTTCTCAAGCCAACGCTAAAGCGCATGATCGAAGTCGAAACTTGTCCGAAGCGCTGAAGCTTCCTCTCCCGCATAAATGCGGGGGCTACCACCGGGAAGCCAGTCCTGGGTTGCATCCCCGGAATACTAAAGTGGGCACCGCTGCGGACCTCAGGTCCTACCTTATTTCTGCTTGGTACCCTTACCGTCCATCACGGCGTTCCAGGTCTTTCCATCCTGTGACACGTCGAACTTAAACGAGTAGGAGGTCGGCGACAACACCTTCAATATGAAGCGGTTCTTCATCATCTGCCCGCCCATTTTCGACTCGCTCGCCCAGTTCCAGGTATCGCCGTCCAGCGTGCCCCTGGCGTGTTCCGGTTCGCCCATACTGCTGAACGCGTCGTAGGTATAGACCTTGTCGTTGACGTCATAGCCGTAGTAGGAGGTGCTGCTACCGTTGAACATCGAGCTCTTGAAATCGGAGTGGCATACCAGGAAGAAGCTGCCATCCATCCACGCGCAATGTTCGGCCTCGGTCATCTTCCCGCCCGG
The DNA here is from genome assembly GCA_963709045.1 of uncultured Acidobacteriaceae bacterium. Lineage (GTDB taxonomy): Bacteria > Acidobacteriota > Terriglobia > Terriglobales > Acidobacteriaceae > Bog-257. Next base: position 277,789 of record CAVPUX010000005.1, read on the forward strand.
CCCCATCGGACCCGGCTTCATGTCGACATCTATGGTCCACGAACCCGCAAAAACGTCGAGCTGCTTCAGTTCCGGCGCGGGCTTGGGCATTTCCATTTGGGCCTGAGCGGTGAAGTTTATGGCAAACAGCAAGGTCAGGATCATGGTCAGCATGGCTAGCCGCTTCATTGCAAATCTCCTTCTTGTTGGCCGCGAAAACCGCACCAAATATACACCTGTCCCCGGGGTTCGTAACATTGCGAAATAGTCTTTATCCGGGAAACTGATTTTGAGCTTCCGGCTTGCTAGGGCACCACATACACCAGGTTGGGCGAGACCGCGGCCCCGTTGGGATCCTTCAGCCCGACCGCGATTTGCCCTACGTCGCCACCGCCAGACACAGCGACACGATGCACCGTGGCGTCGTCGGCGCCTACGTAAATGATCGCGCTATCCAAGGTGATGCCGCCGCTTAAAGGCGTTGCCCCGCCGATGAGGGGAATGGACGACGGAGTCGAAGTCGTAAGGTTGAAACTTAACAACTTCGGCAGGTCGCTGATGATCCAAACCGCCGAACTGTCAGGGCTCATAAACATCTGTTGTGCATTGAATGGCCCTGCACCCAGATCGAAGCTCGCGATCGAACTTGTGGCAGTTGTGGGACAGCTCGCCGAAACCGTTCCCGTCGTCACCACGTCAATTGCCGGAGAGTCTGCCGCCACTGCACCGGTTCCGTTGGGAATCGCCTTTATCAAGGTCGGACTGTTTGCACTAAGGGGCGGCGACTGCACCTCGGCCTGGTTGCAAGTGGCGAGCACATGAATCTGTTGAGCACTGCTGGTGGTGACATAGGTAAGCCCACCTTGTCCGCTGATGTCGAGCGCATTTCCGGTATAGGCGAGCGTGGGCAGGTTAAAGAACACTCCGGGAATTGCGACGCCAAGCTGGTTTCCTTCCAGCCATTCATTCACAATACTGTCCGGAGTAAAGGCAGTCGAGTTGGTGGTGGCGCCGGAGTGAGCGAATGGGACGGATTGGGAAGAAGCAGCAAAGTAGTTGATGGTATTCCCCACGCTGTCCGATATGAGCACGGTGCTCCCATTCGCCGAAACTGCCACGACCGTTCCGTTCACTGCCACAGTGGTGACCGCGTTGGTGCTCAGGTTCACGACCATCAGACCCGCGCTGGATCCAAGATAGAGCATAGTCCCGGCAGGGTCAGAGATGATTGAGTTTGGCAGCTGCGGCAGCGTAATCACCGTGCCTGCGGTGTTGCTGGAGGTGGTGATGGGGACGAGCATGGTGGAGTTTGTGCTCGCCGCATAGACGGTAGTTGAGGTGGTGCCGCTGAAGGTTGTAGTGACAACGTGGTCGCTGTATTGCGGGGGCAGATTCTTGTTGCAGCTTGGGTAGTTGCAGCTGGCGGTGATATACGCCGTTCCGGGCGCCACCGCTGTAATCGTTCCGGGATTGTTGGCCGTTCCCGTGCCCGTCACCATAGCACTTGCGGGAGCCGAGGAACCCCAGGTGAGCACCGGCTTAATGTACTGGCCATTGCTGTCGTAAACATCGGCCGTGAGAGCCACGGTAGTGCCAGTCGTCAGGGTAAACGAAGTGTCCTGGCTGGCGGCGCTGTGGACAAAAATCTCTGCCACCGGACAGGTAATATACGGCACGGCCGGGCTGTTCAGGCCCGAAACGCTGGCGAACAGGCTGGTGGATCCTGGATTTTCGGCAGTGACAGAGTTACTGGGAGCCAACGAAGTTAGGACATTGGCTGTACCGCTGCACTTGGCTGTCCCATTGCTGAGAGTAGCGGTTGTCGGAGGCAGCGTCCCACCAGTGCCTTGGTCCGTGACGCTCAACCGACTACCGCTGGCAATTGTATTGACGGCCGTTAGTGCCACTGACGCGGTGGCGCCGGTGACACCGTTGAAGTCGGATAGTTTGCAAGTTTGTCCCACCGAACCGCTGATTGTGCCACCCGAGGTGTAGGTGGGACTGTTAGTCGTCCCGGAGTAAGTGGACTGGATTCCCGATGAGCTCGCAGCGATCGAAAAATCATTTGACGTAAAGGGAATAGGGCCAACGGTAGACGTAATGTCGCATGGCGAGGCGGACGAGCATCCGGGCGCGGATGTATTAAATGCCGACGCCGATGTACTCACCTCATGTCCCATGGTGGTGCAACCGCTCAGCGGGTTGACCAAGAGCTGATCCACTCTTTCGTGAACGTACACCGTCATGGTGGCTTTGGCGGTGCCCGAACTCGCGGTAATGGTCACCTGACCAACTCCCGCCTGTCCAATGGTGGGGGTGCAAACGATGAAACCCGAATCCCACACGCCGCCACAAATCGATCCACCGGTCGAGACCGTGGCAACTTTGGAATCGCTGCTGGTGAAGGCGATGTCGGCCGCGACCGTAGCGCCGGTCGCATTTTGCGCGATGGCTGAAATAGTGGTTATATCCCCCTCGTTCAACGAAACGCTGGTGGGCGAGAGAAGGATGGAGGACACAGCCGGATTGGTTGTGGGGCTTCCTCCACAAGCAGCGAGAAGGGAAAGACAAATGGCCGTAATGAGTGCTAACAGGACACGAACCGGGGAAAACTGCCGCATGTACCCTCCCCGCCGAAGCCGGCGGACGCATGAAAGGAAAAATAATTTCCTAGGTAAAGCCCTCAGTGTAGAGACTGCCTACGGTTTCGGCAAGCCAGCGGGACACCGCCGACGTGCGCGGCTCGGCCAGCGTAGTGCCCCAATCTCCGCGCGATGATTCCTCAAACCCGTGTGAACCTATTGAGTTGTGATTGCGGACCGGTGCAAGATGCCCGATCCTGGAGCGAGTCGGGCCCAGATGACCGGTGACGCCGAGCATAAATCGATGCCCGCCGCAGCAAACCTCCGCCGTGAAATTCCCGTCACACTAAGCAAATGCGATTAGGAGCCCCGTCGGGTTGCCAAAGGAGGGAGTTATGAAAGCGGTGATGACAGTTCTTCTCGGAGTCGCTTTGGCGGTTCCAGCGATAGTATTCGCCCAGAATATGCAGCCACAACAAAATGACAAGCATGAGCGGCAGGAAGCGAACCAGGCGGCACAGGAAAACGTGACGGGCGGAAGCACGCAACCACAACACACCATGTCGGGTATGGTCAGCAACGGCGGAAGGAACTTGACCAGCGACAACACCAGTTATGTGGTGAATAATCCCAACGCCCTGAAGGGCCACGATAATCAGTCAGTAACTGTTAAGTTCCTGTTTGATACGGATAACAACACGATCCACGTCATTTCGGTTTCTCCAACCCCGTAGATCTGAATTTCAGCCCGGCGCTAGCAATTGGCGCTGTCCATGTGTCCTTTCTCCTGCCGTTGCGCGGGCCGCGGCAGTAGTCTTCTTTTGCGGGGGAGGAAAAGGGTTATCACACAGTCTGAAGGCGGCTTCACGCGTACCAGGCGGCCATTTTGGCTTACCCTGAGCGCGGCTGGATGTCCGACCTTCCAGCTAGTCATTCGCCGAGACGTTAACGCTGGGTTCGGAATATTCGTGCGCCATTGCCGCTGGCGTGGGTATCTCCTGATCCTTGTACTGAAGCTGATACAGCTTCCAATAGACGCCGCGATTGCCGAGGAGTTGTTGATGCGATCCGATTTCGCGCACCTTGCCCTTGTGCATGACGATGATATTGTTGGCGCGCTGAATTGTGCTCAGACGATGGGCAATGATGATTGAGGTTCGGCCTTCGACCATGCGGGTCAGCGCCTCGCGAACCCGGAACTCGGTTTCGGTATCGACGCTCGATGTAGCTTCATCGAGAATGAGGATCTTGGGATTGTGCGCCAATGCGCGCGCAAACGAGATGAGCTGCTTTTGTCCGGTGGAAAGCGTGCTGCCGCGTTCGCGTACTTCTTCGCCGAATCCGCCCGGAAGCGAGCGAATAAAATCGGCGACATTGACCTGCTCGGCGGCATGTTCTACAGCTTGGTCCTCAATCCAGTGCGAGCCCAGGCGGATGTTGTCCGCCACCGTGCCGGAGAAGAGGAACGGATCTTGCAGCACGACACCGTAACGCCGCCGCAGATCGTTCAAGTTCATGTCGCGGATATCGACGCCGTCGATGCGGATGGCGCCCTTCTGCACGTCATAGAAACGCAGCAGCAGTGAAATGATCGTGGTCTTTCCTGCGCCAGTATGTCCGACGATCGCGACTGTCTCGCCGGGCTCAATGGTGAACGACACATCACGCAGCACCCAGTCGTACTCCAGCAGAGCAAGATTGCCGTTTCCTTGAACCGCGGACTTGAGCTTTTCTCCCTTGCTGGCGGCTTCTTCTGCAGCCTGTGCCATCGTGCGATAGGCGAACCACACGTGGTCGAACTCGATCCGCCCTGGGCCGGCGGGCACTTTCGGTGACGTGGGCGTGACGATTTCCGGTGTCGTATCCAGTAGTTTGAAGATGCGCTCGCTCGACGCCATTGCCGACTGCAGAATGTTGTACTTCTCGCTGAGGTCCTGAATGGGGCGGAAAAAGCGCTGTGCGTATTGCATGAACGCCACCAGGACGCCCAGGCTAACGATATTGCGGATCACCTGGCCGCCGCCAAACCATACCACGCATGCGATCGCGGTCGCCGAGAGTACTTCCACCACTGGGTAATACACAGCATGCGCCATGATCGCGTCTTTATACGCGTCCATGTGGGTGCGGTTGATCTTCTCGAATTGCTCGTAAGACTTCTTTTCACGATTAAACAACTGCAGAACGACGATGCCTGTCACATGTTCTTGCAAGTAGGCGTTGATCCTGGCAATAGCGATGCGAATGCGCCGGTAGCTTTCTCGCACCTTGCGGCGAAAAATCGAGGTCGCGTAGAAGATGAGCGGGAGCACGGCGAAAGTGATGAGGGCCAGTCGCCAGCTCATGTTCAACATGATGACCAGGATGCCCAGCAGCACGAAGATATCCTCAAAGATCGAGACCACGCCCGCGGTGAACATCTCGTTCAGCGCGTCCACGTCGCTGGTGACGCGTGTTACGAGACGCCCGACCGGGTTCCTGTCAAAAAACGCAATATGCAGGCCCTGCAGGTGACGGAAGATCTGCGCTCGCAGATCGAACATGACCTTCTGTCCCGTCCACTGCATGATGTAAGTCTGGGTGAATTCGAGCAGGAAGCTGAACAGCAGAAGACCAATGTAGATACCGGCGATCTGCGCTATGCCGGTCAGGGGTCGGGAGCTGAGAAAACGGTCGAGCAGCGAATGCGATTCGGTATGGCTGGCCAGGTATTTGTCGATCGCAACCTTGGTGAGGTAGGGGCCGAGCACATCCGCGCCGGCCTTCAGCACGATGGAGATGAGGGCAACGATCACCTGCACCCGATAAGGGCGCAGATAGGTGAGCAAGCGCTTCATCAGCCTGCTGTCATATGCCTTGCCTAATACCTCTTCTTCGTGGATGGAAGCCATGAGCCCTATGAGGATTGTAAACAAATGCCAGAAATCATATAGACGAGAATGAAGGGCGGCGGGATGGAAAAGTTGCTGAGGTGACGATGACACCCAAAAGGGCTTAGCGTATTTTCCGCAGAACCAGCGCCGAATTCTTCGATCCGAACGCGATGCAATTGCACACCGCATGTTCGATTTCAGCGCGTCTGCCAATATCGGGGACGTAATCCAGATCGCAATCGGGATCGGGCTGCTCTAAATTTATTGTCGGTGGAATTTGGCCGTGATGCATAGCGACTACTGTAGCGGCGATGCCTGCCGCGCCGCACGCGCCCTGGGGGTGGCCGATTTGCGACTTCAAGCTGGACATCGGTGTCTGGCGCGCCTTTTCACCCAGTGCCAATTTCAAGGCACGGGTCTCGATGCGGTCGTTCAGCTGAGTCGAAGTGCCGTGCAGGTTGACGTAATCAACGACCCCCGCGTCGATACCGGCATCTTCGATTGCCATCTGGATTGCGCGGGCCGGCTCTTCGCCGCACTCCTGCAAGCGCACTCGATGGAAGGCCTCGCACGTGGACCCGTAGCCCGCGACCTCGGCGAGAATTCGGGCCCCGCGCGCGCGAGCATGCTCATATTCTTCCACTACAAACATCCACGAACCTTCGGCAACGACGAACCCGTCGCGATCGAACGAGAACGGCCGCGAGGCGCGTTCCGGCTGGTCGTTCCAGGACGAGGTCATGATCTTCATCAGGGTGAAGCCCTTCATGATGCCCGGCGCGATAGGAGCGTCCACGCCGCCGACGAGCATCACCGGCAGAAAGCCGAACTGGATTTGCCGGAGCGCGTAACCGAAGGCGTCCGTTGATGACGTGCAACCGGTGGTGATGACGTGGCTCATCCCGCGCAAGCCGAAGCGCATGCTGACTTCGCTGGAGAGGGTGCCCATGGTCCCGCTGGGAATGCAGAACAGGCTGACCTGCTTCACCTTCCCCGTTAGCCACAACCGAACCTGCTCTTCGGAAAACTCCTGGGCGCCGCCGCCGGAGCCCAGCACCACACCGATTTCACGTTGCTGCTCCAGGGAAAGTTGCGAGGTATCGATGGCTGCATCGCGTAGCGCTTCGGTCGAGGCCGCTAGTGCCAGCGGCACAGCGCGCGAAACGTGTTTGCGCTCATGCGCGTCAACCCAGGCGAGCTCGTCGAAATCCTGCACCTCGCCGGCAATCTGCACCGATAAGTCGCTGGGATCGAAGCTACGGATGCGCTTCACGCCGCTGGTTCCTGCCAGGACGGCGTGGCAGAATGCGTCATTGCCGATGCCGTTCGGGCTGACCACGCCCATTCCCGTGATGACGACTCGCTTTTTCATAAGAGAGCAATTAGCACTTAGCAAAACAGCATGAGAGATCTTTGTCCTCCCGCGAATGCCGCACGCGGCGAGTCACCCGATATTAACAGCTAGTGGCTTTTTGCCAATTGCCAAGTGCTAATTGCCAATTGCTAACTGCGCTTCCCTGGCTGCTACTCTATTACCAGCAAGGGTGTTCCGCGAATTACTTGTCACTAGGAATTTACATCTCGGTGCCGTTCTGCCGCACGAAGTGCAGTTTTTGCAACTTCGCTTCGGGAGTGTTTTCGCACGCGCTCTTTGACCGCTATGTCGGCCAGGTGTGCGCCGAGATTGCTTCCGCCAGTGATCTGGCGCGCGAGCTCGGCGGAAACGTTGGACCGTTCCGTTGATTCGATCTATCTCGGCGGAGGCACGCCGTCGGTGCTCGCCCCCGATCAATTGCAGCGTTTGTTTCGGGCGGTCCGCGAGAACTTTGAGGTCGAACACGCTGCGGAGATCACGGTCGAGTGTGCGCCCGGAACCATTAGCAGCGAAGTTATTGGCGTCCTGCTTGGCTGTGATGTGAATCGCGTCAGCCTGGGTGTGCAGTCGTTCGTGGACAAGGAATCCGCGTCGGTCGGTCGCTTGCACACGCGAAGCCATTACGCTGGACGACATTGCGCGGCTGCGATCCAGCGGAATCGGCAACATCAGCATCGACCTGATCGCAGGTTTACCGCATCAGACGGAGGAGAGTTGGGAGCTTTCACTGAGTGAGACGCTCGCCAGCGGCGTGCCTCATGTCAGCGTCTACATGCTGGAAGTGGATGAAGACTCACGCCTGGGCACCGAACTGCTGGCCGGTGGCAGCCGCTATCATGCGCATTTTGTTCCCGACGACGATCTCACCGCCGACTTGTACCTCGCCGCATGCGAGCGCCTGGGAAAAGCTGGAGTGCAGCAGTACGAGATCTCCAACTTCGCGCGGCCGGTCACGCACGGCGTCGGGTTACGCGACTCGAAACATAACGTGAAGTACTGGACTCGCCAGCCGTACCTTGGCTTCGGAGTAGATGCACACTCCATGTTGTTCGCAAATGAAACGTTGCGGGCCAGGGGCTTCGAGGCAGTGCGTTTTTCCACTCCGGATTCGTTGGAGAGTTACTCGGCCGCAGCCAGCGACGCGAACCCTGTTGCTTTTCGCACGGAACAACTTCTGGGGTCGCGTACTCTGGTCGATGCGCAGGCTGCAATCGAAGAGTCGTTCTTTCTCGGATTGCGCATGAATCGTGGCGTTTCGCTCGCTGCGCTGACGAAACAGTTCGGCGACCGCGCCATTGGGGACTACGACACAGTAATCGCCGATCTAGTCTCTCAACGCTTACTGCTACGTGCTGCTGACAGTTTGTCGCTAACAGCCAGAGGGCGCCTGCTTTCGAATGAAGTGTTTGAGCGATTCCTACGAGAAAGCGCTGTCGACCACAGAGACACACAACTGTGAGGAAAGTGAAGGCAACGATTCGCGTGACAAGTCTTATTCATGCAACCTTGGTTGTGCTAGCGTCCGTCCGCATATAGCCGGTGGCGATGCCCAATATCCAACTGACGATCTTCTCCGAAATCAATCCCACTGAGAAGGACAGAACCACCACTACTCCCGCTTTGGAAAGGCCCAGCAGGTCGAGAACGTAATAGGTCACGATGGCCAGAAACGGAGCCGATATCAAGTACATGTACTGATTCAGCAGCTCAACCCGCCAACTGCCGCGAAGCAGTTCCCTCAGCCGGGGATGACTGGCGGCCCAGTCGTCGAAGGAATTGAATTTTAGAACGGGTTCGCCCGATTTCCTCGCCGAGTAGAGCTCCTCCATTTTTGACAGCAGGTTTCGAATATCCGCCAACGCAACGTCCGATTCGCAGTTGCGCTGAATTTGCTCGGTCAGCAGCGGATCTAATTGCGCCTCGATGGCTCTAGCCTGCTTCTCGAGCGAATCGTCAGGCTTCGGCGTTGCTGTGGCCAAGTTCTTTGCGACAATACCTGCCTGCTGTTGAGTTGAATCTTCCTTCTGCTCTGCTTGTCCGTCCTCAGGGTGTGTCGCGGCAACCGCCGTCTTACCCATTCGCGCAACCTTCATCACCGCCGTCCCCAGTCTGGAGACGGGGCGCCCCAATCTGAAATCCGATTCCTCTCCTTCTTTTTGGAAGGCGGGAACCTTCCGGGTCATATTGATAGCTCCGCCGATCACGGACAGGATAATCACGTACAGAGGAATCACAAGGCCGCCTTGGACCTTAACCACTGGAGCCGACGATTCGGGGTTGAGAGTCTGGGTCGTACGTACTGGCGTAGGAGGGGTTGAGGTGTCTACCTTTGCCGATGATTGGCTGGCATCAGGAAGGGGTGGTTGAGCGACGCTTGTCGTGGGCGGAGCGCTGTTTGGTATTGTCGGAGTGTTACTGGTTGGCGCTGCGGCTTGTGCCGGGACCGGGGCCGGTGTAATTACCAGGTTCTTGGGGCTGGCCGGCGCTTTTGCCCGATAGGAAAACCCGCCAATATTCAGTGCCCACTGGCTTTCGCCATCCTGCTGATTGGGAGTCTGGGTATTGATCAGCCCGGCGGGCGCTCCGATCATGGCGTCAACCGCATCGGGAAAGGTGTGCACCAGCATTACCGGCGCGAGAAGCGGAACCGCCAGAAAAATCCCGATGATTACGTAAGAAAAGATAATGGCAGTCTGATTTTTCCACGCCGTTTTCTTCCCGGTAAAGGCCACAAAGAAAACTACGGACAAGACCACAAATCCCGCGCCCAATGCCCACTCCAGCGCAGATTTATCAACCGGTGGTTTGCTGTTCAGGTTGATGGTGGCAATTTCGTTCGATCCCTGGCCGGTTATTTCGGCCTTAATCTCCGCCGGCACTCCGGGACGGATGGCGCGGAAGGCAGGATCGTCGGTTTCGAAGTGTCCGTTTTGAAATGGAATCGAGATCGATTCTTGGAAAAGATCGTCTCTCGAAGTGCTGGTGACGGTCACTCGAGCATTTCCGCTTATCGGTTTCCCTGCCTGGTAGACGTCCCCTTTAATCTTGACGTGGCTGTCTTTCTCATAGCTCCGGGATTCGGGCCCGACAAGAGTGCCGGATTCATCAACGAAATAGGCCGAGAGAGAAACTACGACGGGCGCTGGTTTGTAGAATTTCGCGTAGCTGAGACGAACCAGATAAACGACGCCTACAATAATGGCGATGATAATCACGAACCCCAGCAGTGTTTCCAGCCATCCGCTCGTTTGTTCTTGATCGGCCATGTTTCCCTCCCTGCGACAAAGTGCGCCGGCAGATGCTTGTCCGTTCGCGACTGTTCATCGGCATCCAGCGCGTGACGGTTATGAACTTGTATGAAAACGCATACACGCTACACCAACTATTCCTCTGCGCCTAGCAGAAAATGCCAACCGGGCGGGCACAAGCTCAAAATGTAAGGGCTAAAGAGGCCGGATCTTTCGCATGATTGGATACACTAGATGGCAAGGACCAAGCATGTACACCTCTGCTCCCGAACCCCAAGCTAAAGACGCCAAGCCCTCCGCCCCCGCGATCGACCTACGCAGCGATACAGTCACCAAGCCTTCCGCGGAGATGCGGCGGGCGATGTACGAGGCCGAGGTCGGAGATGACGTGTACGCCGAAGACCCGACTATCAACCGTCTGGAGGCGATGGCGGCTGCCGTGTTTGGACGTGAGGCAGCATTGTTTGTTCCCAGCGGGACCATGGGCAACCAGATCGCGATCAAACTGCACACGCATCATGGACAGGAGGTGATCTGCGAAGAACGCGGCCACGTCTTCAACTACGAGATGGCGATGATGGCGCACTTCTCCGGCGTGGTGCCCCGCACGGTGTGGGCGGAAGATGGCATTCTCACTTGGCCGCAGGTGCAGTCTAAACTCAGAAGCAAGAGCTACCATGCTGCTAAGACGGGACTGGTTTCGCTGGAAAATACACATAACATGGCCGGTGGTACCATTACTCCGCCCGCTATCTTCGACGAAGTCTGCGACAACGCTCATGCCGCAGGTCTGCCGGTACACCTGGATGGCGCGCGCGTCTTCAATGCGGCGGTAGCACTCGACATTCCGGTGGCACAGTTGACAGGGAAGGCTGACACCGTCATGTTCTGCCTGTCCAAAGGGTTGGGGGCACCCGTTGGATCTTTGCTGGTCGGCAGCGCGGACTTGATGGACCGCGGTCGTATCTATCGCAAGGCGCTGGGTGGTGGCATGCGGCAAGCGGGAATTCTGGCTGCGGCCGGTTTGATCGCGCTTGAACAGGGACCACAAAAGCTGAAGCAGGACCACTCGAACGCGCGCTTTCTCGCTGAAGGCTTGGCTCAGCTTCCGGGTATCAGGATCGATCCCTCCAAAGTGCAGACCAATATCTTGATCTGCGATATCTCGGGTACAGGAATGACCTCGACGGAACTGTCGCGTAAGTTGGCGGAGCGCCATGTACTGGCCAATGGAGTCAGTCCGCAGCTCATCCGCTTTGTTACGCATCTCGACGTGAGCCGTGAACAGTGTGCGCAGGCGCTTGACGTCGTAGCGTCGATCTGCGGTGCCGGGGCGCATCGTGCCTAGATCAATGTGGCGATCTTGCGAGTCGAAGAATTCTGCGAGATGTCGCGGAATTATTGCGGGCTTCTTGATCTGCGGTCTCCTGTTGCTTTGCGGCGCTTTGCATGCGCAGGAAACGTGCGATTCCGAAGCGAAGCTCCTGCTTTCGCCCGATCAGAGCCAGGCTGCAGTTGCAGCGCTCAACGCCAAGAAAGAAGCCACGGGCCAGGTTTACTTTTACGACATCAAGACGCTTGATTTGTTATCGCATGGCGTGATCCTGAGATTGCGTCAGGGGGCGGACAATGATTTCACAGTCAAGCTGCGTCCGGCGACAGATCAAAAGTTCCCTGATCCATCTGCGGGGCGCGAAGACTACAAGTGCGAGGTGGACCTGACCGGGAGTGGCGCCATCGATTCTTATTCGATTCGGAGACCGTACGCTGGCGGCGGGCAGATACCTGAGACAGGAAACGACATTCTTGGGATCCTCAGCGCCGGCCAACAAAAACTGTTGCAGCAGTCTCGGGTCTCGATCGATTGGACCCGAGTGAGGAAAGTTGTTGCCATCAGTTATACGATATGGCAAATCAAGTCTCAGCCGCAGTTTCGGAAACTCACCCTGGAGCTTTGGGAGTGGCCCGGGGGCAGGGTCCTCGAATTGTCCACAAAGATGCGGGCCGATGCCGGACCGGCGACATATACAGCCTTGGAAGAACTTGTTAAGCATCTGGGGCTATCGCTGAATAGCGTCCAAGGAGCAAAGACGAGCACAGTCTTGAAGGGTTTGGCGGGGTCTGCCGCGCCTTAGCGCTTCGAACGCTCCAGAATTGCTGATCAGTGCCTTCACATACATAGGCCGGTTGTACTGGCCCTAGTCGGAACGGTCTGGTTTGTGGTCCTCTATGCTGATCCTGAGTTTGTGTATGCCATCGCGGATCTCATGGGAATTCACGCCTCCATAGCCGAGAATCAGGCCGCCTCTCGTCGGCGGCTTCAGGTAGCATACGGACAAGGGTATTGCCGAAATGCCTCTCTTCGCGGCATTCCGCGCAACTGCTACATCGTCAACACCAGGTCGCAGGAGTGCCACCAGGTGCATTCCCGCTTCAGCACCCATCACCTCGACCAGATCTCCCATCTGGACGCGAATCGCTTTCACGAGCGCACTTCGCCGCTCCATATAGAGCATTCGCATCCGACGTATGTGACGCGCGAAGTGTCCCTCACGGATGAAATCGGTCATGACCGCCTGATAGAGAGTCGATGAAAAGACGTCGGCGGCATCCCGAGCGCCGGAGAACGCTGGTACCAAGTCCCTGGGGATGACCACGTAGCCCAAACGCAAAGCAGGAAACATGACCTTACTGAGTGTCCCGATATAAATGACCCTTCCATCTGTATCCAGGCCCTGTAGGGAAGCGACCGGGCGGCTTCCAAACCGATACTCGCTGTCGTAATCGTCTTCAATGATCCAGGCACCCGTACGCCTTGCCCAATTGAGGAGAAGCATACGGCGCGTAGCGCCCATCGTCATGCCCATAGGATATTGGTGCGACGGTGTGACATACACAGCACGTGCGCTGTGACCTCGACGGATCATCTTTTCGATGTTCATCCCCTCGTGATCCACCGGAACCGGAATCAATTGAGCTCCCGCCATCATGAAAGCGTGGCGTGCGCCGTGATAGCCCGGTTCTTCCATCCATACGTCGTCTTTAGGGTCTAACAGAACCTGGGCCGAAAGCTGCAACGCCTGCTGCGATCCGGTTGTCACCAGAATCTGCGATGGTTCACATCGCACGCCGCGGACTGCGCCCAGATAATCTGCGATGGCTTCGCGAAAGGGCAGGTATCCCATGGCATTGTCATAGGCCATGATGGCCTTTGGTGGCCTTCGAGAATACCGGGCCACCAGCTTCGACCAGACGCCAATTGGGAAGTGGTCGAGGGCAGGCAGGCTCACTCGAAACGCACCTAAGTTGTCCAACCACGACTGCGCTGGAATGAGCGTCAGCGCCATACCGCGTCGTGACATCCGACGTGGGCCATGGTTCTCGACTACCTCTCGAATCCCCTTCCTCGTCCTCCCATCTGGTGGCTTTAGTGTGTCATCGGGAATGGATCGAGCGACGCACGTCCCGGCTCCGCGGAAAGTCTCGAAGTATCCTTCGGCCAGCAACTGCTCGTATGCGTTCAAGATCGGAATGCGCGAAATTCTTAGCTCGGCGGCCAAGCCCCGGGTTGACGGCACTCGTTGTCCCGGACGCATTTGACCGTCGACGATGGCCCCGCGAAACCAGTCGTACAACTGGCGATATAGCGGGACTCTTGTGCGGTCAGCCAGCGCAATCGGGGGTAAGAAACTGGCAGGAACTCGTTTCAGTCGATTCACCAAAGTGGTCATATCGTAGTGCCTCGAAGTGGCTATTGAGATATACCACTAACTTGATAAAGTTACTGGGTGTCGACCGACCAGCGCGAATTAGAGGAGGGACTCGTGAACGTGCTCAAAAATATTCTGGCATATCTCATGGTGTGCAGCTTATTTGTGGTGTTGCATCCCCTTCAGGGACAGGCGCAGCAGAGTTCAGACGCCTCGAAGCCAGCCGTTCAACCGGCTTCGGAGCGAGATGGGCAACACGATTTTGATTTTGAGATCGGCAGTTGGAAAATTCATCTCAAGCGCCTCCTGCATCCCTTGACGGGATCCACTACCTGGGTCGACTTTGACGGTACTTCCGTCACCCGCAAGATTTGGGACGGCCGCTCCCAGTTGGAGCAGTTCGAAACCGATAGCGCTGCTGCCGGACACATTGAAGGTCTGACCCTCCGTCTATACAACCCGCAAACCCACCAGTGGAGGCTCTATTGGGTCAACAGCAAGAACGGCATCATGGACCCGCCGCAAATCGGTGAGTTCAAGAATGGGCGCGGTGAGTTTTTTGCCCAGGACATTCTGAACGACAAATCTATTTTTATTCGATTTATTTGGTCAGGCACCACCACGAATACGCCGCACTTTGAACAGTCCTTCACCGGGGATGGAGGCAAGACCTGGGAAACCAACTGGATTACAGACCAGACGCGCGTGAGCGATGATCCTGACAAAGTCCAGCAATCGTCGGTGACTCAACCGAATTCCGGAGCGGCGAAAGCAACATCCGCGGAAAGCGATGGGCAGCACGATTTTGATCCTCTGATCGGCAAATGGAAATTTCATCTGAAGCGCCGCGTGAATCCACTGACCGGGTCGAATACCTGGGTCGAACTGGACGGTACAGGGACCTGCTACAAGGTTTGGGATGGCCGCGCTCAACTGGACACGATCGAACTCGATGGCCCAACCGGCCACATCGAAGGTCTCACCTTGCGCACCTACAATCCGCAATCCCATCAGTGGAGGCTTTATTGGGCCAATAGCAAGATAGGTGTCATAGACCCGCCTCAGGTCGGCGAATTCAAGGATGGCCGCGGCGAGTTTTTTGCTCAGGACACGATCAATGGCAAGACCATTCTCATTCGATATCTCTGGACGAACCTGAACACGAACTCGCCCCACTTCGAACAGTCATTCTCGGAGGATGGCGGAAAAACGTGGGAAGTGAACTTTATTGCGGACCAAACGCGAGTGAACGATGAATCTGCGAAAGCGCGCTAAAGTCGGGGAGCGCTACTCAAGGGTAGCGAGTGACTTGGCTGCCTGCTTCAAGTCGCTGATGAACAGCATGGTTTCGCGTTCGCGGTCTTCCTCGGTAGTTGCGCGCAAAATCGATGAAGGATGCACTGTGCTGATGATCGGCGGCAGATCCTCGATCTTCTGAAGCACGCCACGGCTCTTAGTGATTTTAAAGCCTGCCCCCAGGAGGCTCTGGGCGGCAACGGCTCCCAAACAGATAATCAGACTTGGCCGCACCGCGTCGAGTTCTGCATCGAGCCACGGACGACAGGCGCGGATCTCTTTCAGTCCAGGTTTCTTATGTATCCTGCGCTTGCCGCGAGGCTCCCACTTGAAATGCTTGACCGCGTTAGTGACGTAAACTGAGCGCCGGTCGATATGAGCTTCTTGCATACAGCGGTCGAGCAACTTGCCGGAAGGACCAACAAAGGGGCGACCTTCGATGTCCTCGCGATCACCCGGTTGTTCGCCGATCATCATGATGGCGGCCTTGGATCGGCCGCTCGACGAAGCAGCCACAATCTCACCAAACACCGCTTGCGTGGCACTCTTGTATAGGTCACACCCACGACACTTCTGGACCGCCTCTCGCAGGAGAGGCAGGGTATGTTTCTCAGGAACAAACGGTGCGGCACCTTCCGTACGACTGGCGGTACTGCTTACTCGGCTCATCATTCCATGGAAGGATGCACACGATGCTGGTGAAGAGGTCTGTGCGACCGCCGGAGCGATTATGCGGCCTCATAAGGACGCCTCCGCTAAACCTGTTTTCAAAGCTTTGCTTCGGCTGCAATGTTAGTGGGAATTGCGTCGCTACTTGATCACACAACGTGTTGTCGGTGACTTCCTTCTAAGTTATTGGAGATCATATGCCAGCTAAAAAGAGTTCCAGCAAAAAAGCCGGTGGCCGGAAATACGGTAAAGCCGCGGGCAAGACAGTGGCAAGTGCAATGCGCCGCAAGAAACGGGGCACCCTGAAGTCGGGCCAGGGCGGCAAGGGTGGAACCGTCAAGAGCCGCAAACAAGCTATTGCAATAGGCCTTTCAGAAGCCCGCAAGAAGGGCGCCAAGGTTCCCAAGAAGAAGAGTAGTTCCTAAGAGAGCACGCTCACAGGCAATGGCGGGTCACCTGCACATTAGAGCCTGGAGGGTAGCTTCATCTCGACGGGTCAGGATGGATCCTGCACACCTTAACTCAAGCTGCGTTTGGACGCGGCTTACCGCTGGAATGGATCGAAGGCTGTAGTTTGCTCACATCTATTGTCGGTCCCTGTCTTGATCGTGTGGCTTTGAGCACATTCGGGGCAAAGCCAATAGCAATGGTCGGAAAGCCTCTGGACGCTCCACATCAACTCGGCGGGACCGTCAGATGGAGGGAGCAAGAAGAGCCGTCCTTTACTCAATTGCCGAAACTTACGATTGCAATTCGGATTAGCACAATTTGCTACCATCTACACCTCCGCTATAAATTGGCCTGATGGGCCATTCCATTGAGCATTTGCCTGATCTTTTCCAAAAGTAACGCCGGTCCCTCTCCCTTTCTGACAAAACAGTCCACGCAGGTTAGAGTCTGTTCCTCAACTGGGCTGGCTGAAACGATGATTACAGGCACCAGCGGTTTTTGCTGCTTGATTGCCTGGGCGACGACACCTCCGTCCATTCCCGGCATTAGGTAATCCAAAAGGACGAGATCCACCGAGTGGGTTGCGAAAAAGTGTAGCGCCTGCTCGCCATCGGCAGCGCTTAGCACCTCGTAACCTGCATTTTCCAAAAGCTTTTGCCGGGTAAAGAGAATTCCTGGCTCGTCGTCGACAGACAAAATGCACCGGGTGCCGTTTCGTGAAACAGGGCTAGAAAACCCTGCTGGCATAGGTTGGGATTGCATGTTGGTACCCCACCTGCTAATTGGTTTAACCGTAGTCCGCAAGAGGGGGAGTTGTCTGTCTGCTATCAGACCTAAAGCAGGGAAAGCCGCTTGAACTCGTCCCGCACGATGGAGTAGCACTCGCAGGCAGTTTCTTCCATTGCCGGACGGTCCTTAATCGTCACGATGCCTCGTGAATAGTCGATCAGGCCGGCGCGATGCAGGAGGCCTGCCGCCAGCGTCACGGTAGTGCGAGGTGCGCCTAGCATTTGCCCTAGAAAGTCGTGGGTCAAGTGTAGTTTGTCGGATTCCGTTCGGTCGCGGCAGCTCAGGAGCCAGCGGGCGAGCCGCTCCTCAATATTGTGCATTCGGTTGCAGACCGCCGTTTGCGCGGTTTGTACCATGAAGCCCTGCATATATCTTTGCACATGACGACGCAACTGGCTGGGCCGCTCAAATTCTTCTTTCAGAACGTCTGCCTTGATGCGGAATCCCGAACCGGCGATCTGCACGAAGGTCCGCCCGGGGGCTCCATCAGTGCCAAGCAAAATAGGAAGGCCAACCACTCCATCAATTCCGATTATGCCGACCTCGACCGTGTTGCCGTTCTTAACGGACACCACAACCGATGCAATCCCGTTTTCCAGGAAATAGGCGTAGTCGGCCTTTCCATCCAGCAGGGTTTCCTCTTGTTGGAGGGTTACGGGGGCAAAATGGCGCTCTAGACGGTTAAGTTCACTTTTTGGTAGGGCTGCTAACACACGATTCCGATAGGGCTGCTGTTTAGGCAGGTTCATATTTGCTCCTTCATGGGCGAAAAACGCCGCATCCGGATGCGCAAATGAACCGGCCCCTTAGCCGGAGGACGTGCGTATGAAGATGTAACTGAATTATACGCTTTTAGGACAACCACTTGCCTATGTCTGGTATCAGACTTAAAGTGACGTACTTTCCCGACGTGAGCCGGCTGAGTTTAGTCCCCAGGTGTTCCAGATGCGGGTGGAAAGTACAAAGCGAAGCGCTCAGACTCCTGCAGACGCTGCGGCGCTGCTTGCCTGCCTTGCACACGAGATCAACAATCCTCTGGATTCACTCCTGAATCTTCTCTACCTTACCGAATGTGAAGCGACGCTCACGCCGAAGGGCCGTCATTATCTGACGCTCGCCAAAGAAGAGGTAAATCGTGTTTCCCAAATCGCTCGTCGGGTACTTACCGAGTTCAGAGGCGTTGCAAGTCCGCAGAGATACCAACGTGCCGAATTTGCTCCGGTCGGTAGTTGACTTTTACGAGTCGCGGTTTGAGGCGCGCGGCATATTCATCCAGACTCGATACTGTCCTGATGGAGAACTGGCCGTCTATCCAGGTCCACTGCGCCAAGCCTTCTCGAATCTATTGCTGAACGCGGCTGACGCAATGCCCGCAGGCGGAAGAATGTACGCAAGAGTGGCCTTGGCCCACGAGTGGAGCGGTCAAGAGCGGCGGGGCTTAAGGGTGACATTCGCGGACCATGGAGAGGGAATAGCCGCGGAGAATCTGCCCCGAATCTTCGAGCTCTTTTTCACCACCAAAGGAGCTGCCGGCACCGGCTTGGGGCTCTCGCTTGTACAGGACATGGTCAAGAAGCATGATGGTGTGCTGCGAGTTCGCAGCAGCACGAAACCGGGCCGCACAGGGACGGTATTTGCGGTCTTCCTGCCGGCTTCTTAGTAGTTTTGCTGTCATCCTGAGCGAGCGTAGCGAGTCGAAGGACCCCTATACTGCCAACTCACTCTCACCCAGCATGATTTTCGACGGGGCGGCGGTCGAAGAACAGACGCTGATGCGCAACATTGCTATCAGAGTAACTGCAACGCGGAACGGTTCTCGCGTTCCACTTGCTTTAGAGTGCAATCGGCGGGATCTTTGTCCGGGCGCCAGCGCAGGAATTTTGTGCCATGGCGAAACCTTCCTCCGGTGAAATGATCAAACTGCACTTCGACGACAAGCTTCGGGTCGAGGGGTTGCCATTCGGTAGAACGTCTGGTGCTCCAGCGACTGGGACCGCCTGGACTCTTGCCGGTAAAGCCAGGAGGTTTGACCATCTTTTCTAGCCTTCGGGTTAGTCCCGGGCGATCTTTGGCGCTGATGGAAGAGGTGAAGCCCACGTGATCGAGCTTGCCATCCTGGTCATAGAGTCCCAGCAAGAGTGAGCCGACAAGCGGTTTCTTCTCGAGAAATCTGAACCCTCCAACCACGCAATCCGCGGTGCGAAGCTTCTTGATCTTTTGCATGCCGCTGCGCTCGCCACTCTGATAGGGAAGATCTCGACGCTTTGCGACCACGCCGTCGAGAGCAACTCCCATGTGGAACCATTTACGCGCCACCGAAAGGTCCTGCGTCAGGGGTGAGAGGCGGATCATTTTATTGCTCTTCAGGTATTTCTTAGCAAATCCCTCGAGTGCCTTTCGCCGTTCGTCGAGTGGGAGTTTGACCAGTGACTCGCCTTGGTCGTCCACCAGCAAGTCGAAGACGATGAAGACGCACGGGGTTTGTTCGCTCAGCGCTTTTACTCGACTGGCTGCGGGATGGATTCTCATCAGCAATTGATCGAAAGAGAGTCCTCCCTGGAACGGAATCACAATCTCCCCATCCAGAACGAATTTTGCAGCCTTGAGTTTCCCCAGAGCGGCGACCAGTTCAGGAAAGTATCGAGTGAGAGGCTTGCCCGACTTGGATTGCAGATCAACTTTCTTCTGATCGCGAAATGCAAGACAGCGAAACCCGTCCCATTTGGGCTCGTACTGCCATTGCGCTCCAACTGGAAGGCTCGTGGCGGGCGAGGCTTCCATCGGCTCATATTTTCTGGAAAGTGGTAATGTCACTTGGGCTTCACAGGCGCTCCGCTAATCGAATCACGGAACGAATCTGTTGATTTCTCCACCTGTTTTAGGATGCATCCGAGAGACATGCGAAGTTGCTTTTGTGCTCGAGAGGGCATAAGCGCTGCGGAGGATTCAACGGCGCAACTTTGAATTGCCGTATAGGACACAAAACCGGCGAAACCGCGGTCTGGCGGCGACTTCGAGTCTTGCCGGTAGCGGCCAGTCGGTCGCGGTACTGGGAGATACCGTACACACGGCGTGATCGCAAGTGGCAACGCGCAGAGATCACCCGAAAAGACCGGAAGGCCGGTCGATAACAAAGCCCTGCACCTCGTTGTAACTGAAAATATGCTCCAGCCTTTTTTCGCCATTCGCGCAACAACGCCCGACGCCATTTCCTCATCCAACGTTGTGCCGTGGCGACTGAAAAAGAATTGCCGGTCAGCAGCTCCGTGCATCCGGACTTCCCGCCAGAGATGCGCTCGCTCTTCTGCGAGGTCTTGGATCACCTGAACTGCGCGAGTGTGCCTTATGTTGTTGCAGGAGCCTTTGCATTGCAGCAGCACACCGGCATATGGCGCAATACAAAGGACCTCGATCTCTTTCTTCCAGCGCAGGTTGTGCCCGAGGCGCTTCGACACCTTGAGGAAGAGGGCTTTGAAA
Source organism: uncultured Acidobacteriaceae bacterium (assembly GCA_963709045.1). GTDB lineage: Bacteria > Acidobacteriota > Terriglobia > Terriglobales > Acidobacteriaceae > Bog-257. The sequence continues at coordinate 298,237 of CAVPUX010000005.1, forward strand.
TTGAAATATGCGATCCGGTGTGGCTGGCGAAAGCGCACCGCAACGGATATTACGTCGACTTCATCACCGGCATGAGCAATGCCGTCATCACAGTTGACCAATCCTGGATCGATCGCGGGGCCGAGTCGGTCGTGCTGGGCGTAAGGGCCCGGGTGCTGGCCGCCGAAGAGTTGATTGCCTCCAAGCTGTTTGTGAATTTTCGCGAGCGCTTCGATGGCGCCGACATAGTCCACATAATCTATGGGACCAAGGGTCGACTTGACTGGACGCGCCTTCGCCAACTTGTGGGTGAGCACTGGGAACTGTTGTTGTGGGAACTAATCCTGTTCCACTATGTCTACCCGTCGCACCAACACTATGTCCCTCGCGATGTCTGGAACGATCTGCTCGCACGCCTGCGCTCTCAGCTTGACTCGCCTTTAACCAAGCCCGCATTCCGTGGCAGCTTGATCGATGAAAAAATGTTCGCCATCGATGTACAGGAGTGGGGCCTAGAGAATTTGCTGGAAGAAGAACGCAAGCAGCGAGAACCCAAGATCGGTGAGCCCAGCAATGCGACTGCTGTGGATGCGTCAATTAAGAAATGAGAATTGCAGCAATTGCCGATTTGCACTTCAGCCACCAGGGATATGATCGCTTTCGCGAGCAGATGAGCCACGTGCGCGATGAGGCTGATGTATTAGTCCTAGCTGGCGACCTCACCAACTTTGGCGAGCTACACGAGATGGAATCACTGATGAATGCGCTGGTGCGCTTGCGCATTGCCACCGTTGCCGTGCTCGGCAACCACGACTATGAGAGCGGGCGTGCGGTTGAACTGATGAAGATGATGACCGACCAAGGCGTCAAGGTGCTGGACGGCACAGCCTACGAGCGCGACGGCATTGGCTTCGCTGGTGCAAAAGGGTTTGGCGGCGGCTTCGGGCGAGGCGCCCTTACGGCCTTTGGTGAGCCCGAGGTAAAGGCGTTCGTGCAGGGGGCCATCGATGAGAGTTTGAAATTGGAGCGGGCACTTTCACAGTTGCGTACGCCCAAGCGTGTGGTGGTATTGCACTATGCGCCTGTGGCAGCAACCGTTACAGGCGAGCCGCCCGAAATCTACCCTTACCTCGGCAGTTCACGTTTGGCCGAGGTCATTGACCGCCACGGCGCCGACCTTGTGGTCCACGGCCATGCTCACTCGGGCGCTCCTGAGGGCAAAACTACCGCCGGCTGTCCGGTTTACAACGTGGCTATGGGACTCAATCAGGCACAGCCTGCTGGTCGAGTGTACCGCGTCTTTGATGTGTGAGGCGTGTTCTTCTCTGAGGCGACGGAGGGATGGGACGACGTTAGTGAAAGTCATGCGACCGGACATCGGCGTCTGTGATATCCGCCGTCTCGGCCGCGTAGGCTTCGCGCATGGGAGCAAGGTGGTCGACCTTCACGGAAATCACTCCCTCCTGATTTTGCAGAACGCCTTCCAGAAGCAGAAACTTTTCCGACTGAATCATAATGCGGTTCTGCTCCATTACATCGGGCGAGATGATCGCATTGCTGATTCCGGTTTCATCTTCGAGGCTGAGGAAGACGAAGCCTTTGGCCGTGCCAGGCCGCTGCCGCGCAATCACGCATCCGGCCGTCCGTACATATTGACCATGTACAACCTGGGTTAATTCTTGCGCGGAAAGCACTCGTGCCCGGCGCAGATCGGCCCTGCGATACGCCATGGGATGAGGACCCACGGTTAATCCGGCGCCGCGGAAGTCGGCGATCAGGCGCTCCTCGGCAGTCATGGGCGCGAGTGGCGAAGCCGCATCGCTCTCTGGAATCCCTTCCAGTAGCGGGCCGGCAAAGCGCACGGCGCGCTCGACTTGCCACAACGCGTCGCGGCGATGCAAGCGCTGCCCGGAGCCAGTTTTGCGTGCTGAGTCAAGATCCGCAAGCAAATCTTCTTGGTGAGCGCAGCCAATCGAATTGAGCGCGCCAATCGAAGCCAGCAGCACCAGTTCCTTGCGCCGCAACTCAGGCACGCGGTGCGCAAGGTCCGCCATGGATTCAAATGGCCGCTTGCTACGCTCGCGCACGATGGCGCGTGCCGCCTCTTCCGGCAATCCTTTGGCATAACGGAATCCCATGCGCAGGGTGAAGTCCTTCTCTAGCGTGCATGGCCACGCCGACCGCGCAATGTCCACCGGCTTCACTCGCAATCCATGGCGCTGCGCATCCTTCACAATCGTTGAAGGATGATAGAACCCCATGGGCTGATTGTTCAGCAGCGCTGCTGTAAAAGCCGCCAGGTAGTGGCACTTGAGATAGGCGCTGGCATACGCGATCAACGCAAAGCTGGCGGCGTGGGACTCGGGAAATCCGTAAAGCGCAAACGAAGTAATCGAAAGGATGATCTGCTCCTGGGCTTCCGGCGAGATACCGTTGCGTTCCATGCCCGCGCGGAGCTTTACCTCGATATCGCGCATGCGTTTCTCGCTGCGCTTGAAGCCGAAGGCGCGGCGCAACTCTTCCGCTTCGCCACCGCTAAAGCCGGCGGCAATCATCGCCATGCGTAGTAGTTGCTCCTGGAAGAGCGGTACCCCCAGTGTGCGTTTCAGCACCGGCTCCAGCGACGGATGCGGATAGACAATGTCCTGCCGCCCCTGCCGGCGCTGCAGAAAAGGGTTTACCATCTGCCCGACGATAGGTCCCGGACGTATGATGGCGACTTGTACCACAATGTCGTAGAAGCGTTTGGGTTGGAGGCGCGGCAGGCACGACATCTGCGCGCGGCTTTCGATCTGAAACATTCCTACCGTGTCGGCCTTCTGTAGCGTGCTATAAACCACGGGATCGTCGGACGGCAATTTCCCAAGATCAACCTCTTCTCTGTAATGATCGCGTATCAATGTGATGGAATCTTCCAGCACGGCCATCATTCCCAGTCCAAGCAGGTCAACTTTGACGATGCCCAGGTCGGCACAGTCTTCCTTGTCCCATTGCACCACGACCCGGCCGGGCATGGTTGCGGGCTCCAGCGGAACCACGGAGTCAAGCTGACCTTGGCAAATCACCATGCCGCCAGAGTGCTGTCCCAGGTGTCGAGGCAGGTCTTGTACCGCCAGGCAAAGCTCGAAGAATTTGCGCATGCGCGGATGCCGCAGGTCGAAGCCGGCATCACGAAACTGCCTTTCCAGTGTGTCATCCGGGTCCTTGTACTCCCAGGAACTCACCAGCCCGGAGAGGCGATCGAGGGATTCGCCGTCAAACCCGAGCGCCTTGCCAACTTCGCGCGCCGACGAACGTCCACGGTAGGTGATGACGTTGGCCGTCATGGCGGCGCCGAGTTTGCCGTAGCGCTGATAGACGTACTGTATAGCTCGCTCGCGCTGATCGCCGCTGGGAAGGTCGAGATCGATGTCGGGCCATTCGCCGCGCTCCTCCGACAGAAAGCGCTCGAACAGCAGCTCCATGCCGACGGGATCAACTGCGGTGATACCGAGCGAATAACAAACCGCGCTGTTGGCCGCCGATCCTCGACCCTGTACCAGGATGCCCTGCTCGCGACAGAAGCGCACGATGTCCCAAACTATGAGGAAGTAGCCGGCCAGATCGAGCTTCTTGATGAGTGCAAGCTCGCGCTCGATTTGCCGTTGCGCGCGCTGCCACAATTCGCTTTGCCCGGGGCGTAGATAGCGGTCGCGAGCGCCTTCCATGGTGCGTGTCCGCAGAAACGAGTCCATGGTTTCGCCCTTGGGCACGGGATAGCGGGGGAACTGATAGCCCAAATCGTTCAGCGTGAATTGAAGGCGCGACGACAACGTCAGGGTATTTGCAGTGGCTTCCGGCAGATCGGCAAAGAGACGCAGCATCTCCTGCGGCGTCTTGATATAGCGCTCGCTGTTATGCGCCAGCAAGCGGCCGGCGGTGTCAAGCGTGCGATGATTACGAATGCAGGTGAAGACATCCAGAATCTGGCGCTCTTCGGGCTTTGCATATTGTGCCCCTTGAGTGGCCAGCAATGGCAAGCTCAGGCTGCGCGCTAGTTCAATCGCCGCCTGGTTACGAGCCTCTTGCGCGCGGTTGTAGTGGCGTTGCAGTTCAACGTAAACATTCTCGCGCCCGTAGATCGCGATCAATTGTTCGAGTGTGTTGCGGCCAGTTTTCAGGCCGCCGATGGCTAGGGCATGCGCCAGAGGACCCTCGTCGCCACCAGTCATACAAATCAGACCAGTGGCATATTCACTAAGGTCGGCCACGGAAGCGATAGCTTGTGAACCAAGAATGACCTCATCATCGCGCGTCCTCTTTGCGCGGTGAGGCAGTGCAGCCGGATATTTGGGAGCACGCAATTTCATGCGAGTCACCAGGCGACAGAGGTTCTGATAGCCAACCTGCGAGGCGCACAATAAGGACACGCGCGAAGTCGCAGGTTCGGCGGCCTCATGACAGGGTGGCAGCAGGGAAGTAATTTCTGCTCCGATGTGCGCCTTGATATTTAACTTCTTCATCGCCATATGAAAGCGCGGCGCACCATACACTCCATCGCGATCGAGCAATGCCATTGCCGGCATCTGGGGCGCGGCGCATACCTCGGCCAGTTCCTCGGGAACCGAAGCTCCTTCGAGAAAGCTGAAGGCGGAGCGAGCGTGAAGCTCAATGTACATAGCTGTCAGTGTTCAGTTGCGAGTTACGAATTGCGCTAATTGCTAATCCACTCATCAGTCATAGCTCGCTTCCGCAAACCAGTGCCCGCTCGCCAAATCGCGGTATATGCAATAGAGAGCCACACGGCCGCTGTTTCCATTGGCGAGCGCTACATCCCATTCCTCACGGTCCCAGGAACACGCCTGATCTTTACCAGCGCTTTCCGCCTTCGCGTTTGCGGTCCACCAGTCGCCGGAGGAGCGCCATGGACCTGCCGACCACAAAATCGTTCCCTGCAGTTCTCCGCGCCAAGTTGATTTCGTCACGGCTGTCAAAGCGACCGGACGTCCTGCTGCCAGCCTCACCTTTAGCTGCCAAGGCGGGCGAAACATGCGCAAAGCCAACCGCGCCTGCTCTTGGAGGTCTGACGGTGTGGGAGGTACCACCTCTTTCGCTTCTTCTACCGAAGCCACAAAGCGCTCCATAAGAAAGCCATCTCGCCTATGGGTATCCAGCAGGCGGGCGATTCCGGCCCGTCTTTCGCCTACGATGCCGTTAATCCGCGCCAGCGTAATCTCTAACTTTTCTGCTTCGGGGGTAATCGGCAAGAAAAGTCCGCGCTGGGCCGAACGGGGAGGTGCCGGCTCGGCTGTGATCCATACTTTTGTGATAGGAGCGCCTGGCGGGTGTGCTGCTAATTCCAACTGTAGCAGTTTGAGAAAAAGCTTGGTGTCGCGCATGGCTACTGGCAAGCGCAAAGTGTGCTCCGTGGTATCCAGATTTCCCACAATGTGGGATACAGCTCTGGCTAGCTCCTGAACGGTTGTTGTTTCCTCGTCTCCAACTCGCCGTTCCAGCTGCAAACGCAAGCGCAGTTCCTGTATAGCCAAGGCCCGGGTTTCCAGCCGGGCACAGAGTTGTTCCAGCAGCCGATTCAACACGAACGACAGTGGCTCGAGCGTCTCGACAGGCGATTCCAACTCCATGGCCTCTTCGAAATTGGTAGCTGGCTCGCACAACGCCAGCGTGCGCATACCTGCTCCCCGCGCCAGGCGCTGCAAATGTGTCCCCGCTTCGCCCAGCCGTGAAGCCAGCGCATGCTCAGGCAGTAGCGCCAGGGCGCGGAAATTGCGTACCCCCCATCGTTCCAGGGTGTCGAGCATCTGTTCACACAGCTTCTGGCGTTCGCGATCGGAGGCCGCCCTGTCTTTCAGCGAAATATCAAATGCATCCAGCAAGACCCGCAACGGCAGCACTCCCAAGCGACGCGCCTCTTCTCCGGCGGGGAGCACAGTAGTCCCGCTGAATCCTCGCGCAGCATGCAAGGCGGCTTCAGGATTGTTGGCCAGCGCGATATTCGCTTCCAGTGCAACTGCGTTTACCCGCGACGCCAAACTGCGCGCCATGGTTGCAGGTGCGCCATAGAGTCGTTCCAGCCCGGCCAAATCGAGCAGCAGAGTGTCGCTGGCGGTGTCTTCCACGCGTGGCGTAAAAGCATGAGCAACGTCGAGCAGCGCAGCATGTGCTGAGTCTTCCTGCTCGGCGGAGCGCTGACGCAAGATCGCAAGACTGGGCCTCGGTTTGCCTCTCCTGCGCCGGGAAGAGATTTCGATCTGCGTAGTCTCGAAAGTTTCTACTGCGGCTTCGCCGAAAGGAGGTGTTCCGTTTTCAGGAGCAGAGAAAACAGCGGCCTGCAGCTTGGTCATGCCCACTTCAATTCCCAGTCTGCGGGCGTTTTCGTTGAGCGCGACCACGCGCACCTGTGGAGGTTTACCTTCCAGCACGGCCACCGCCTGTTTGCGCAACCAGGGCTCCACGCGGACGATGGCCTCCACGGGAAAATCGGGAATGCAGATACAAGCAAACATCGCAATCTCGAAATCGAAAGCTGAGAATCACCAGCCGGCGCACAATTCAAAACTGACGTTGGCTCGCTGCGCCGGTTTGCGTTGCGTCCACGATCCAGGGTCCCCATCGAGTAATGTTCTTGCGCTCGGCGGGATGGAGGAGCGCACGATCTCGGCCTGCAATTGCATTCCGTGCAATAACGCGGCATGGCCCACCACGTTATTCTCGGGAATGCAAGGGCCGCGCGGCGACACAATCTGCCAGCCTCCAGAGCCAACTCGCATGGGAGTTGTTACGGAATCGCGGGCGCATACCGCTTTACGTTCCAATCGCACAACCAGGGAAGCGCAGGTTTTCGCGCAGGGCTCCTGCTCGATGAGCAACAGCACGGTCGCCGTAGGTTCCACCGCGCGGCGAAAACGAAACCACGAGGTGAGCGGCACGCGCCGCGCATTTTCGACGGGAATATCCCCAAGATCGAGCACCACCATGCCGAAGCCGCCGCCTTGCAGCAGCAGGTCCGTCACCTTCAACACTTGTTCAAGGCGGCCCAGCGCAGTGCGCGGTGGATTATCTTTACGAGATGGCAAAGTCGAGCTTTCACTACAGCGCACCCAAAGCAACCGATTGAGATCCACGCCAGCGGCCGCCGCCGAAGTGGGATCGAAACTATCGCTGGCGTCCACCAGCGCGCACACTTCCCGCCGGCGAGTAGCTCCTGCCAACGCCGCCAGCATCACTCCGGTACGTCCCGAAGAAGCTGCTCCGGTAATTTCGCTGAGTGCTCCCCGGGGCAGACCTCCAGTGAGCGCGTCGAGCGCAGCCAGTCCGGTTAAGACCATCAGCGGTGCCGCTCGCTCGCGCAACAATAACGTGGAGGAAAGATGCTCGCCTAGTGAAGACTCAAGGCGAGCACGAAGCGTGGCAGCAGGCGGCATAGGTACCTCAGGTGGGCGAAGCGGGAGTATTGGGTAAGATTTAGTTTCGCTTTTTATTCGCCTACAAATAGGATTCTGCTACGGAGAACCAGGGTTGTCAACCCCCTCTGCGAAACCGTTCTAAAAGCTTGAATCTCGTAATTTTTTACGAATGGATCTCGTGGATTGGGATGCTGTTATCGGCCAAAACCGATGGTAAGCCGGACGGTAGCCCTTCTGCTGTGCCTCACCTTGTTTCAGGTAGACGCCAGACTTCGTCGCTCCCTACCCAGCGAAATCGCTGCTGCCTGAAGAAGCCCTCCCGATGGGTCATAAACCACACGGCGAGGTGCGCCGAACGCTTATAAATGCTGGCGATTTTGTTATAATGCAGAAGCCTTTCCGAAGGGGCGCTATCGTCTAGGGGTTAGGACGGAAGATTCTCAATCTTCAAACCCGGGTTCGATTCCCGGTAGCGCTACCAAACCTCAAATACTTGCACCATCCCGAAAGTAATGCTACGTATAGGCTAAAGTCGGCGTCGCTTCACGCCTTGATGGCCGCTCGTTCGCGCGATATTGTCGGCCAGGATCCTTTGAGAAAAGCCATTCGGCCCATGTTCTAAGGGGTCGGTACCACATTCTTGTGCTTGTGATCAGTGCTGCGAAACGGCCGCCTGTCGCAGCTCTAAGGGAAGGGGGATTCCGCCATCCTTGGGACAACAATTTCAGGAACGGCGGTAATCGACGACTCGGCCGCCGTTCCTAGTTGCGTTTAGCAGAGCATCGACCGATAGCCCGGCGTAGAAGACAGATAAACATGGCTTGATTTCTGCTAGCGCGCGCCTCCCGTCCCCGGAGCGAAGGAGACGCCGCGCAGAACCTCCGCAAAACCAGCAGCCCGGAAGGTCGTGAAACTTTCGTTGGGAGGCAGGCTGGTGGCATTCAATTGATCTGTGATTACCACGACCTTGTTTGGGTCTGCCCCTTGATCGCCGTTTCCGCTCACGGTGGAGGTAACGGCGTAAATGGTTGCTGTGCCGTCGCCATTTACAATCCCGGTAATGTTACGCACGCCATCCGTTCCGGGAGACCACGGCAAACCAGTAGCAGTGTTGTTACCGGTTGGGTAGCCATCGACCGTGTACGGCACACCCAGTTGCAGTCCGGATTGCAAAACGTAGGCCAGGTTCCATTGACCCTGTCCCGGATCGAATATCCACTTCTGTAGTCCTGCCGTGGTCTGCGCGGCCGCCACCGTGTACAGACCATCGGAATAGGTGTTGTCACCGTTGCCTTCATCAGCGACATAGACGGTGTTGGCACTCGCGAACCAGATTCCGAATGGGAACGAAGTCGTGGACCTCGTGGCCGTGGGGAAGCCCTTCAGCACGCACATATTGTTGGGATCGAGGCCCTTGGTTTGGAGCAGGGAAGGGTCATAATCGAGCGGCGCGGTGGGCAGCGTTGCATTTGCCGGAGGAACGCCGACGCCATTTGAGTCGTTGCAGGTGGCGAGAGTGGGATCGACCCAATACACCGTGTTAACGCCATTGCTGCCGCTACCCTTACTGTAGTAGAGCACGTTGTCGAAGATCGTCAGCCCGCGGAAGTTGTCGTCTTTCCCGATCTTGTCGTGCGGGTCGCCGAGCTGGGTGATATTGAAGCTCGCCAGCGGAGCTGGCTGGCCGGGGCGTTGTAGACCTTCAGGCTGGTACACCGGGGTCAGGAACTGCGCGCCTGCTCCGATAATAATGCCGTTGGGCTGAGGGTTGCTCCCGTTGCCGGCATTGCCGCCCGTATAGAAGAAATTCGCGCCGTTGATGTTGTTGAAGATGGCGGCCCGTCCGTTGTTTCCACTATAGGCATTGGTTTCCGTAAAGTTCATCTTGTGCGGACCATAGATAAGCCCAACTGCCCGATAGAAATTCTCTCCAACGGGGTTGGTGGGATCAACGATCAGCGGTGTATTGGAGTTCGATACGTCGATCGCATCAATGGGAGAGACATAGCCCATCAAGGTTAGAAACCGACCGTCAAGAGATGGGTTTAATGCTAACTCTGACTTGGACGAGAAGCTGGTGACCAGATAGTCCGCGACAGGCGCACGTTCAGTTCCCTTGAAGCTCGGAATTTCGAGCGAGTTGACCAAGGTGCCGGCCACAGTGAACTGGTCAAGGATGATCTTCGACGTGATGCCGAAGCTGCCATCGACTAAATCATTATTCCAAACATAGGGATAGGTGCCGTCATTGGTGGCATTTCCGGCGCATCCGCCTTGTGTCATCTCGCAGCCCGGCGGCAGGAGCTGGCCAACCGTGACGTTATTAGGATCGTTATCGTATACACTCCGGCTGATCACCAGGTTGCCGGGATCGAAGTAGGGACCGATGCTTTGCGCGGACGTAACGGTTAAGCCGGCCAGAACAGTCATCGAAACCAGTACTAAATATTTAGCGATCACACGCAGATGATCCATCTTTCTCATTTTGGCTGTCATCGAAAGTCTCCTCGGAAGGCTCAGAGATTGAGCCGATCCTCACGGGATTTGTCATCCGATGTTCTCAGCCAGGGTTTGCACTGCGGTTACAGCATTGTTATGGTTTGATGAATGTGTTGGTGTTATCAGTGAGAGCAGTATCCCTATGAGGGATTACGGGCGGTGTGTCATCGGCAACGCGGAAGTAATGCGGATCTTAGCCAGCGCCTACTCACGGGGAGCAGCTTGTCGAATTTCGTGCTTTCTACCGAGAACCAGCCGCCATTTGGCAGTCGGTACCGTCCTCTAAGCAGTGGGCACCGTAAAGTGGAATACTGAGCCGCTGCCGACTTGCGAGGTGACGCCGATGGTCCCTCCGTGAGCTTCGACGATGGCCTTGGCTATTGCCAGTCCCATGCCGGTGCCTTGCACGCGATAACGCTGGTCGCGTCCCCGATAGAACTTCTCGAAAATTAGCGACAACTCCATATCGTCAATGCCGGGACCACGGTCGGCCACGCTGAGCGTTACCATTTTCCCGGCTGGTTCAGCGCTGATGGTAATCGGCGTTCCGGGAGGAGAGTACTTGGCCGCGTTCTCCAGCAACTGCACCAGCACTTCGGCGATGCGCTCCAAGTCAATGCGTACGGAAGGTAACGACTCGGGAAGGTGGAGCTTCACTTCGCGCCCAACCAGCCCCTGCTTTGATCTTTCCAGCGCGGCTTCGACGACCTGCCTGACGGTGTAGGTCTCGCGCCGCAATTCCACTTGCTGTGCGTCGAGTTGGGCCATTTCCGCCGCTTCGCCCACTAGCCGGTTGAGGCGGTCGGCCTCTTCATTAATAACGCTAAGTAAATCCTTTCTTCCATCCGCTTCAATTTGCGGCGTCGAGAGCAGCGTCGTCACCGAAAGCTTAATGGCGGTAAGCGGTGTCCGAAATTCATGCGTCACGCTGTCCAGCAGCGCGGAACGCAGTTTTTCGCTTTCGCGGGCTGCTTCCGCCCGGGTGAGGGTTTCGACGGCACCAGCGCGCTCGATGGAAATCGCGATGAGGCTGCCAACGGCTTCCAGGGTTTCACGCGATAGGACGGCACCCTCGAGGCCCAAGCTACCGACCGGCTTAACTCCGATGCGCAAAGGTACGAAACACAACTGGTGTTGCTCATCCATGACTAGTTCACCCCGTCCGCTCACAGCTTCGAGTTGCTCCTCGCTGAGTTCAGGGTGATCCACCCCAGTCCGATAGACCTCTTTGCGTTTGGGCAGGAACATAGCTGCCGCCTTTAGTCCAAAAGCATCTCGCACGTACTGCGGGATGGAGTTGAGTAGCTCCATCACATTGTCGGTGGCGAGCAATTGCTGACTCAGGGAGTAAAGCCGCTCCACTTCTTTGCGGCGGCGGGTTGCGTTAAGCGCTTCGCGCCGGGCGCGCTCCGAGAGCCGACTCGCCACAATGGCACTGGTCAGAAACGCGAGCAAGGCAATCCAGTTCTGCGGTTCGGCGATTGTGAAAGTGTGGAGAGGAGGCAGGAAAAAGTAGTTGAATGCCAGGGTTGCCACGATCGCCGTAGTCGTTGCGAGAGTTAGTCCCCAACGACTGGCTAACAAAAGCACGACCAGCAAGAATGTGAGTGCTACGGTAGTAGGATTCACGTCAGGAAGGCGACGGTATGCAACCACCACGATGGCGATCGTTCCCATCGCGACCGCATAGTGGTAGAGAACAGTTTTCAAGCGCTGCAAAGAGACGGCAAAGGAATGTCGCCCGGGCTGCCGGTCTTCCGGTTGTGGCGGATTCACGCCATGATTGTATCGAATCGACTTTTGCGTGTCCCTGCCGCAGAATAGTGTGGCCATGCAAAAAACCCCCGAGCAGTGGCTGGAAGAAACAGCGCCCGCAAAAAAGAGCGCTGTCTTTAAGCTTTTCCTGGGGTATGCGCCCGGGGTCGGCAAGACCTATGCCATGCTGAGCGAAGCCATTCGGCGGCAAAGTCGCGGCGAAGATGTGGTGATTGGAGTAGTCGAGACCCACGGACGCAAGGCGACACAGGAGATCGCCTCGCGCCTGGAGACGGTACCGCGAAAGAAAATTGATTACAAGGGTACGCTCTTTGAAGAGATGGATGTCGATGCCATCCTGGCGCGCCATCCCCAGGTCGTACTTGTGGACGAGCTGGCACACACCAACATTGAAGGCAGCAAGCACCATAAGCGCTACGAGGACGTTTTTGAGTTGCTCGACAACAGAATCGACGTGGTTTCGACCATGAACGTGCAGCACCTCGAGAGTGTCACTCCCATGGTGCACAAGATTACCGGCGTGCTGGTGCGCGAGACCGTGCCCGACTGGGTCTTGAAGCGAGTCGACGAAATTGTGATGTCGGACGTCACGCCCGAGGCGCTACAAACCCGCATGCGCCGCGGCGATATCTATCCCATGGAGCGCGTGGACCGTGCGCTCGGCAATTTTTTTCGTTCCAGCAACTTAATTGCCTTGCGCGAGGTTGCCCTGCGCCACTTAGCCCAAGTGGTGGATCGCAGCTTGGAACCCTACCTGGAGGCAGAGGCCTCACCAGGCCGCGACTTGAACGTAGCCGAACGCATTGGCGTGGGGGTCAGTTCTAATCCGGCCGCGCAGTATCTAGTGGCACGGGCTTCTCGCATGGCGCAGGCAATCAATGGCGAACTGTTCGTCGTCTACATCGATACCGGAGTCGATGCCGACGATCCGGAGAGACAGCGATCGTTACAGGCAAATCTTCATTTCGCGGAAAACCTTGGCGCAAAAATTGTGCGGCTCAAGGGCAAGGACGTCGCCAAAGCCATGGCCGAGTTCGTCCGCGAGAAACACATCACGCAGATGATTTTCGGACATTCTGCAACCAGCGGCTGGCGAAAATATCTGTTCATGTCGGCCGTGCATCGCTTCCTGCGCGACGCTCCGGCGGTGGATGTTCACATTGTGAAGCAGCAGCCGAATTGAAGTTTCAGGTTTCATTACTCGAGAACTTGAAACTTGACGCTTGAAAACTCGAAACTGTAGGCAAAATGCACACCCGCCCGCACATCCTGGTGGTGGACGACGAGCCGCAAATTACTCGCGTGCTACGTACTAGTCTCGCCGCGCAAGGCTATGAAATCCGGGTGGCCAACGATGGTGAAACCGCGCTCGAGATTGTGAAGGATTTCGCCCCCGACCTGGTCATTACCGATCTGGCGATGCCCAACATGAATGGCATCGAGCTGTGCCGCCGGTTACGCAAAATGTCGCAGGTGCCGATTTTGATACTTTCGGTGAGGGGCGAAGAGCGCAGCAAGATTGAGGCGCTCGACTCAGGCGCCGATGACTACGTGACGAAGCCGTTCAGCACCGGTGAACTGCTGGCGAGAATTCGCGCGGCACTTCGGCGTTCTCCGCCAAGTACTAGCGTCCCGCAGACCAAGATAGACCTTGGTGACTTCCACATTGATCTTGACGCGCATTCCATCGCTGTCGCCGGCAAGGAGGTGCGTCTCACTCCTAAGGAGTTCGATGTGCTGGTCTACATGGCACAACATCCATCTAAAGTCATGACTCATCGCGCAATCCTGAATGCCGTATGGGGTAGTAACAGCGTCGAGCAAAACGAATACTTGCGAGTCTTCGTTGGCCAGTTGCGGAAGAAGTTAGAGCCTGACGCGAGTTGGCCGAAGTACATTCTCACCGAGCCATGGGTCGGATATCGCTTCGAGCCGGGTGACTAGGGGACTGATTGCTCGCCGGGCCGTCCTGTCGCGTTTTGTATAATCGTTGGTTTGTACAGCATCCTTGAGGAGAATCTGTGCCGCAGGCGGAGATTGGCATTATCGGTGGGAGTGGGCTCTACTCCATGCCTGGCCTAAGCGAGGTGCGAGAGGTTTCGCTGGAGACGCCGTTTGGGGCGCCTTCCGATGCCTACGTCCTTGGCACCCTGGCCGGTCGGAGCGTCGCGTTTCTGGCTCGTCATGGACGCGGACATCGCTTCATGCCGACGGAACTGAACTACCGGGCCAACATTCACGGATTGAAGCAACTCGGTGTCGAACGAATCATTTCGCTGTCTGCGGTCGGCTCGTTGAAGGAAGAACATCGGCCGCTGGATTTCGTCATTCCTGATCAGTTTGTCGATCGAACCCGCCACCGTGTTGACACCTTCTTCGGTGATGGGCTGGTCGTCCATGTTGGACTTGGACATCCCATTTGCGAGGAAGAGGCCGAGGTGGTCGCAGGGGCATGCCGGCGCGCTGGCGTGAATGTCAAGAAGGGCGGCACATACCTGAATATGGAAGGGCCGCAGTTCTCGACGAAAGCCGAGTCGAATCTATATCGCAGTTGGGGTATGGACGTAATTGGCATGACCAACCTCACGGAGGCCAGGCTGGCTCGTGAAGCTGAGCTGTGCTACGTCACGGTTGCAATGGTCACTGATTACGACTGCTGGCACGAGGAGCACGGCCACGTGTCGGTGGACGAGATTGTTGCTGTGCTGCTGAAGAATGCAGAGCATGCGTGCAACGTGGTACGAGAAGCAGTGGCGGCGATGCCAAAGACGCGTAACTGCAAGTGTGGGTCGGCCTTGAAGAACGCCATGATCACCCAGAAGAACGTGGTACCGGCCGCCACGTTAGAGCGCCTGAAGCTGCTGGTTGGCAAGTATTTCAACTCCGAAGAGAAAGCGGGAACATAGGATTTGTCCATTCTTGTCGTTGGTTCTGTGGCATTCGATACCCTGAAAACTCCCTACGGTGAACGCCAGAAGATTCTGGGTGGCGCAGCGACCTATTTTTCGCTTTCGGCCAGCTACTTCACCGATGTCCGCGTGATCGCAGTCGTGGGAGAAGACTTCACCCCCGAAAACGAAGCCGTGCTGACCAGTCGCGGCGTCGATTTGCTCGGAATTCAGCATGCGAAAGGGAAGACCTTTCACTGGTCCGGCGAATACGGAGAGAACGTCAACGAAGCGAAGACATTGAACACAGAGTTAAACGTGTTCGAAAAATTTGAGCCACAGATTCCAGCTCCGTACAGTGACTCGGACTTCCTTTTTCTCGCGAATATCGATCCGGTACTGCAGACGCGGGTGCGCGACGCCATGCAGAACGTGAAGCTGGTGGGGGGCGACACCATGAACTTCTGGATCAGCGGACATCGGGAGAAACTGGGCGAGATGTTGAAGCGCGTGGACGTGCTGCTGATCAACGACACTGAAGCCAAGATGCTGGCAGGCGATAGCAGCTTGCCGCGCGCTGCGCGGAAGGTGCTGGAACTCGGCCCGCGCGCGTTAGTCATCAAACATGGTGAGTACGGCGCGACAATTTTCTTTCGTGACGGGGAATTCGCCGGCGGGCATCATCCATTTCGTGCTCCTGCATTGCCACTAGACGAAGTCCGCGATCCCACCGGCGCGGGCGACAGTTTTGCAGGGGGCTTTATGGGCTACATCGCCTCACAGGGTGAGGTGAGCCGCCAGGTGCTGAAGCATGCCATGTTTTACGGGAGCGTGATGGGATCATTTTCGGTGGAGAAATTTGGTACGGAGCGTCTGCAATCGCTGACCCGCGAAGAGATTGACAAGCGGTTTCAGGTCTTTCGCGAGTTGACGCACCTCGATTAAGTTAGAGGGTACGGTCGATCGCCATTCCGGCTCTACCCATCGCCTCGATCCCGAGCAGCCAAGGTTGCGGCACCAGCCGGCTTTCATCGCTGGGCATCGCCGCGCTGCCTGGCGTAAACTTGCGTCCATGGAATTACCTATGACCCCCGAGACCGAAGCCAAGCTAAACGATCTGGCAGAGCGCACCCACAGGGGCAAAGAGGAATTGCTGGACGAAGCGGTGAATCACCTGATCGCCTATAACGAGTGGTTCGAGCGCAAAGTAAAGAACAGCCTAGCGGCGGCAGAACGGGGCGAGGTCGTTCCGGACGAAGACGTGCGGACGTGGATGGAACATCGAGAGCGTTCTTGAATGCGAGTCGAATGGTCGACGCGTGCAGTCTCGGATCTGAAAGCAATCTCCGAATACATTGAGCAGGATCGCAACCTGGAGACTGCCAACCGGATTACGCGAACGATTTACGATGCGGTGCAAAGCTTACGAGCCATGCCACATCGCGGGCGCGAAGGGCGTGTCAGGGACACACGTGAGCTGTTGGTTCCACGGCTTCCCTATATTCTGGTTTACAGACTTCTTGAGGAGCGGATCATGGTTCTCAACGTTGTGCATGGAGCACAGCGATGGCCGTAAAGGCGAAGGCACACGAGACAGACCGCAAGACGCCCATTTTCTGTGAAGGATTCTAATCAAGCAGCCCTGAGCGAGCGCTATCGCCAGCAGCGCAATGAGGCCCGCTTCACGCTGCTGATTGGAGTGCTTTCGATAGCAGCGCTTTTCTTCTACTACGCCCATCAAGAACTACTGCTCTACGGTGACGCGGTGGCGCATATCAATATTGCGCGCCGCGTTCTGGACAACCGGCATCCGCTGCAGTCCTATGGACAGTTGGGCACCGTCTGGCTTCCGTTGCAGCATATTGCCATGCTGCCGTTTGTGTGGATTGACCCGCTCTGGCGCAGCGGAATTGCTGGATCCATTCCCAGCATGGTGGCCTACATCGTCGGCACGCTGGGAATCTTCAGGCTGGTGAAAGGACGAGCGTCCGCCCTGGTCGCTTACTTCGCCGCAGCAATCTACGCGCTCAATCCCAATCTGCTCTACATCCAGACCACGGCAATGAACGAGCCCATCTTCCTGGCGTTCTTCATTTGGACGGTGGTTTATCTCGACGAGTTCCTTCGCGCCACTTCGCCGCAGACGAGCGACCAGCACTTGATGCTGGCCTCGTTGCCGATGAAGCCTGAAGGCGCACTGGAAGCTTGTGGAATGGTCTTGGCAGGCGGGGCGTACACGCGATACGACGGATGGTTTGTCGCCGTCATCGTAATGGTCGTGATTCTGTTTATCTTCGCACGCTGGTGGCAGCGAACAGAGAACAAGGCGCGGCGACGTGCGATGGCGAAATCGCTTGTCGAGGTTCTAGTACTGAATGCGCTGGTCCCTGTCTACTGGTTTGTCTATACCTACTGTATTTCAGGATATGGGCTTGATTTCCTCAATGGCCCTTACTCGGCGAAAGCGATCGCTCTACGATCGACAGCCAACGGCGCACAGCCTTATCCCGGACAGCATGACCTGTTCGTAGCCGCACTCTACTTTCTGAAGTCGGCCAAACTGAATGTGGGAGCCGGCTTCTGGGGACAGGTGTTGTTTGCGCTGGCTTTGGCTGGAACCTTTGTAGCAGTGTGGAGGTTTCGCAGGTACGGAATTTTCCTGCTGCTCTGGCTTCCGCTGACGTTCTATGCCCTTTCCGTCGCATACGGCAGCGTGCCGATCTATGTGCCGGTCTGGTATCCCTTCTCTTACTACAACGTGCGCTATGGACTTGAACTACTGCCCGTGTTTGCGGTGTTTCCCGCAATATTGGCCGGTCTCGCGGTGGAGCGCTCAAGAAGGAAGGCCACCCAGGTTGCGTCGTGGGCGATCCTAAGTATGATCGTTTTTGCCAGCTACGTATCGGCATACTACGAGGCTTCTGTCACGCTGCGGGAGGCACAAGTGAATTCCCGTGGGCGCATCGTTATGGAGCGAGCGCTGGCCGATGCTCTCGAGGGATTGCCGAGCCCGGCCACGCTGCTGATGTATGGAGCCGAGCATCCAGGGGCGCTGCAGCAGGCTGGGATCCCGTGGCGCCGCGTCATTTCCGAAGGCGAGCATCCTGACTGGGATTGGGCCCTGCTCGATCCGGCGCGGCAGGCGGACTACATAGTCGCCTGCCAGGGCGATCCGGTGTGGGCAGCGGTGCGCCCTCAGCATGCAGAATTGACAGAGCTGTTGGCAATCAACGTTCCGGGCCAATCGCGCTGCACGATCTACAAGCGCGGGCGACCGTAAGCAACCGGCCTTATCGCAACTTTTGGAAATCTTCTTGTGTGATGCCAAGCTGTCGGAGAATCTTAAAGAACAAGGGGGGACCAATCTCCTGACCGCCATGGATGGGGATGGTTACTGCACGTCCGTCAGGATGGTTCGAACGCTCGTGACTGCCTGTCTGGTACGGGAGAAGCCCAACTTACGCGCTGCGCTCTGGAACTCACGGGATGTGCCGCTAGGCATGTACGACTTCGGTGGTGTCGGCCGGCAAGGGGATACCTTTTTCCAAATACTCTTCTGCAATCATTTGGAACACGCTAGCCAACTCCCGCAGCGCCTCTTCGCGCGTCGCCATTAGCGCATAGCATCCCGGGATGGCGGGAATTTCCGCAACCCATGCGCCGTCTGGCTGGCGGTATAAGACCGCTTTGTAGTCTTCGAGTTTCACAACTGACCCTCAATTTGGTAATAAGCCTATCACTCTTGCATCTCCAACAACCGCTGCGTTTGACCTTCCAACGAACGCCCCGCCAAGTCCGTCCGCACACTTACAGTTAACAGCCCAACCCCTCAGTGTTTGTTACAATCCGCGCATCAGACCATGCACGCCTATCAAGAACTCGCGGCCGCGCTTCCGAGTTGGTGGCCGATTTCCAGTGGCGCTTCCTCCAGTCTGCTGAGGCTAATCGTGGCCGCAATTTTAGGTGGGGCCATAGGACTGGAGCGCGAACTCAAGCATCGGCCGACGGGCTTGCGCACGGTCATGTTTATCTGCTTTGGGTCAGCCATGTTCACGCTGCTGTCGGAGCGTCTTGCGGGCGAATTCACCGGCGACCACACACGCATCGCCGCGCAGATCATTCCAGGCATAGGTTTCATTGGCGGCGGCGCCATACTGCATGACAAGGGTTCGGTCTCAGGGATCACCTCGGCGGCGACCATCTTCGTTGCTGCCGGCATAGGCATGGCCGCAGGAGCTGGCCTGTTTCAAACGGCGATTTTTTCGACCATCCTGGCCCTCATCTGTTTGTTGGTCCTGGGACAGGTGGAAACGCGCTTCAACCTTAAACCGATCACCGTTGCCTACGACGTAATCACGAGTAGCTGCGAGAGTGCCGATCCGGTGGTTGCATCACTCAATCGCCTCCTGGAACAGGCAGGGTTGTCGATGCAAAGCATCCACATGGGAAGGACTGACGACAGCCATTGCCGCTTGCAATTCACGGTTGAGGCCTATCTTTCTCAGCAGGAGGTGCTGGCGAAAGAAGTTAAGCAGCTTCCGCTGGTGATGACTATGGCCAAAAGCACGATTGCCGAGCGCGACTGAAATGGCGGAAATTCCCTTCGTGAAGGCGACCGCTTGCGGCAATGATTTCCTGATCATTGACTTTGCCTATGCTCCCAGCGACCTCCATTCGTTCAGCAAGCGTATTTGCGATCGCCACAATGGCGTGGGCGCGGACGGTGTCGAATGGGTTCTGCCTGCCACCGACGCCGATCTGCGCGTGCGATTGTTGAACGCCGACGGTTCCGAGGCTGAAATTTCGGGCAATGGAACACGATGTGTAGCGGCGTGGTATTGCGCCGAAAACCATAAGAGCGCAGTCGTCATTCGTACGGGAGCTGGCCTGAAGACTTGCACCCTTACCGCGCGTGATGGAAACAGCTTCGAGTTTCGCAGCTCAATGGGCGAGCCGGAGGTGGGCGATGAGTTCTCTATCAAGTTTACCTATGGGGAGTTTTCGGGCATACCGGTTTCCATGGGCAACCCGCATTTCGTGGTTTACGTGCCGGAGTTTGAGCTGGGCTGGCAGGCGGTGGCAGGACAAATCTCAACCCATCATGACTTCAAGCACGGTATGAATGTTGAGTTGGTGAAGGTGTTAAGCGGGGGCGAAGTTGAAGTTCGTTTCTGCGAACGCGGCGTGGGCGAGACCATGTCTTCCGGAACAGGCTCCTGCGCCGCCGCAGTCGCTTCCATTCATACAGGCAAGGTGAAGTCGCCGGTGCGTGTGCATGCTCCGGGAGGAGCGCAAACGGTCGAATGGGACGGGGAGGTGTTTCTCAACGGTCCGGCTACGATCCTCTGCCGAGGTGAGTTTTTCGTTTAAGATAAGCCATCCGGATGATCTCTTCACAACAGTCTGAACGCCGACGTCCTCCAGCCTTGCAGCCTGGAGATACCGTTGGCATCGTTGCTCCGGCGAGCGGGTTTCGGCGAGAGGATTTCGATGCTGGCTGCGACCGCCTGCGGCAGTTGGGATATCAGCCGTACTATTTACCCTCGATCTTTGAACGCGACCTTTATTTTGCCGGCTCTGTCGAGCGGCGGATCAGCGAATTGCACGAGATGTTTAGCAAAACCGAAGTGCGTGCTATCCTCTGCGCCCGCGGCGGTTATGGCTGCAACTATCTACTACCGTACCTCGATCTGGAACTCATCCGTGCAAATCCAAAGATCTTTGCGGGCTGCAGCGATGTGACGACATTGCTTACTTATCTATGCGATCACGCCGGGCTGGTCACCTTTCACGCGCCGATGGTCGCCGGAGATTTTTCCCGGCATGACGGTATCGACGTGGATGCATGGTCAGCGGCGGTCTCCTCGGGGAAGGCCTATCCCAGAGCGTTTCGTCGTGACGAGGTTGAGCCTCTGGTAGAAGGAGTGGCCAAAGGCGTACTTTACGGCGGCTGCTTGTCGTTACTCTGCGCCTCGCTCGGTACACCGTATGAGATCCATACCGAGGGTTCGATTCTCTTCCTGGAGGACCGGGGAGAAAAGCCGTACAAGATCGACCGCATGCTGATGCAGCTAAAACTGGCCGGCAAGTTTGAGGGAGTCACGGGAATTGTCTTTGGCGAGATGCTTGATTGTGGCCAACAAGAAGCAGCGGATCGGACGCTTCACGATGTCATCATGCGCATTCTTGGAGGCCTTGAAGTGCCAATCGCATTCGGACTGAAGTCTGGCCACGTTTCCAGCCGGAGTTTTACCCTGCCTATCGGAGTAAGCGCCACCCTCAATGTTGGCCACAATGTCGTGCTAAGTTTCGACGCTGCAGTGCGGCTTGAACCTGCATCGGTCCGAGTGTTGCACTCATGAAGCATGCTCATTTGATCGGAATTTGCGGGACCGCTATGGCTTCGTTGGCCGGGATGCTGAAGCAGCGTGGCTTTCAGGTTACCGGATCCGATCACGCGGCATATCCACCCATGTCAGACTTCCTGGCATCGCTGAACATTCCGGTCTTTCAGCCGTTTAGCGAGAGCAATCTGCAATCTCACCCTGACCTGGTGGTGGTTGGCAACGCTATATCGCGTGGGAACGTTGAATTGGAATACGTACTGGATCAGCGGATTCCGTTCGAATCCATGTCGAGAGTGCTGCACGACGAATTCTTGATTGGGCGGGAGAGGCTGGTGGTGGCCGGTACTCACGGCAAGACTACGACCTCCTCGCTGCTGGCATGGCTGTTTCACCAAGCCGGACGTGCGCCCAGTTTTCTGATCGGCGGAATCCCGGAGAATTTTGGCAGCTCGTTTGGTCTGGGCTCAGGAGACGAGTTCATTCTGGAAGGCGACGAATACGACACCGCATTCTTCGACAAGGGGCCCAAGTTCCTGCACTATTTTCCCGATGCTGTCATTCTCACCTCGGTGGAATTCGACCATGCCGATATTTACAAAAATCTTGATGAAGTAAAGACGGCCTTCGCGCGCCTGGTGAACCTGATTCCGCGTCGCGGACTGCTGATCGCATGGGACGGACATCCAACGTTGACGAATGTGCGTGCCCGCGCATTCTGCCGGGTCGAGCGCTATGGATTTAATGAGCGATCGAAGTGGCGGGTTACCGATGTCGAATACGCGCCCGACGTGACAAGCTGGAGCGTATCTGCGCGACGGTGAGCCGTGGGGCGAATTCGCTTTTCCGCTGGCGGGCGAATACAACGTGTTGAACGCGACTGCCGCGGCGGCCTTGGCGGCGAACTATGGAATTGCAAAGGACGCCATTGCGGATGGGCTCCGCAGTTTCCGCAGTGTGAAGCGGCGGCTCGAAGTCAAAGCCGAGGTGCATGGGATCACGATCATCGACGACTTTGCTCACCATCCCACCGCTATTGCTGAAACCCTGAAGGCGTTGCGCACTCGTTATCCGGGCCGGCGTTTGTGGGCGATCCTCGAACCCCGATCGAATACACTTCGGCGCAAAGTCTTCCAGGACGAACTGGCGCGGAGTCTCGCTGTGGCCGACAAAATTGTGGTGGCGGCTATTTTCAAATCGGAAGCCATTCCTGAAGACGAGCGGTTGGATGCTGCCGCCGTCATCGCGACTCTGCAATCGTCAGGTAAGTCCGCCTGCTTGCTCAATACAGCAGATGAGATCGTAGATTCGATCGGGCCTGAACTGCGCTGCGGGAGACGTGGTTGCGATCCTATCCAATGGAGGATTCGCCGGAATCTATGAGAAGCTGCCGGCGAGACTTCGAGCGCTCCACGAGGTCTCGACGCCAGCGTGATCCGACCGCGTTTTGCACTGCTCACGGTGGCTTGGCTGGGTTGCGGACTTCTATTTTCAGGCAGCGCCCATGTCTGGGCAATCACACCGGTAACTTGCACCTCGCCTGTCAGCGTTCAACCTGAACCCACCGAGTATTTCGTCTCGCTGGCCGATCCCGCAGAACACCTGGCTCACGTGAGCATCAGACTGCGAAATGGTGAAACAAGTCGCGCACGCTTGCTATGCCGGTCTGGAATGCGTTGTACCAGGTTCGCAACTTTGCCGCGAACGTGGAAGATGTCCGCGCCCAGGATAGTAGCGGCGCCGCTGCGGCCGTCCGCAACACCGCGACCAGCGAGTGGACAGTTACTGCACCTCCGGGTTGCGTCGTGGTTGGCTACGACATTCACCTTGATGTTCCTGGCCCTTTTGGCAGTTCGCTGAGCGCAGACCGCGGCTTCTTCAATTGGGCCATGGTGCTGATGTACGCTCCTTCCCTCCGCTCAGAACCGATGAGCCTTCGGCTGATGGATGTTCCTGCCACGTGGGGTCTGCGTGATCTCCATGTGCTGGGAGCTGCGGAGCCGGGCAAGGTAGAAAAGTTGGTCGGAGTTGCCCACGACTATGACGAGCTTGTCGATAGCCCTGCTGAGGCCGGTACTTTCCGGCAGTCTGAGTTCAGGGAAGACGGCGCGACGTACCACGTTGTGGTAGATGGCAATCCAGCCGACTACGACATGGCAAAGCTTGACGAGGTCTTGGCCCGCATCACGCACGCAGCGGTGGACTGGATGCAGGACCGTCCCTACGACGAATACACGTTCCTTTATCACCTGCCGCAAGGACCGGGCGGTGGAGGAATGGAGCACGCATATGGCACTGCTATTGAAGTGCGCGCCAAACGTCTCCGGGAATCGCTTTTGCCACTGGAGAGCGTGAGTGCGCATGAGTTTTTCCATCTGTGGAACGTGAAGCGAATTCGTCCCCAATCGTTGGAGCCGATCGACTACCAGCATGAGAACGATACTCGCGCTCTCTGGTTCAGTGAAGGTGTCACCAGCACAGTGGGAAGCATGTTGCTGGTGCGCGCGGGACTGATCGACGAGAAAGCATATTTGCAGTCGCTGTCGGATGAAATTACCGAATTGCAACGACGTCCTGCGCATCGCTGGCAATCGGCTGAAGACTCAAGCCTCGACGCATGGTTTGAGGGCTATCCTTACTATCGCTCGCCGGAACGGAGCATCAGCTACTACAACAAGGGCGAAATTCTGGGCGTCCTGTTGGATCTGAAAATCCGACAGATAACCCACGGGGGAAAATCGCTGCGTGACCTGCTGCAGTGGATGAATGAACACTATGCCAAGCAGCATCGCTATTTTTCCGACTCCGAAGGCGTCGAGCAGGCAGCGGAGGCGGTCGCCGGCCAGAGCTTTGCGCGAGTTCTTCCGTGACTACGTTTCCGGCGTGAAAGAGATTCCATACGACGACTTTTTCCGCTGGGTGGGTTTGCGCGTGGTCAACCAGACGGCGCCCGTAGCATGGGCGGGCTTCACCACCACGGCGAACCTCGGAGGTCAACCGGAAGTCATTGAGGTCGATCCCGACAGCGATGCTCACCGCGCTGGAATCGCCAAGGGAGATCGCGTGGTTGCCATCGATGGGCAGCCTGCCAACGCCGCTCTCGACGACCAACTCGCGCAGATGCAGCCGGGAACAACCGTTCACCTTCGCATCGAGAATCGAAAAGGCCAACATGAGGTGAAGCTTCAACTGGGTCTCCGTGAGCAGCAGATCTATAACCTTCAGGATTTGCCATCGGTCACTTCAGAGCAACGTGCTCATCGGAGGGCGTGGATCCATGGCGACGACGAGAGCCGAGGGACACCTTGATCCGCGCCGTCTCGCTGCTGGCTTTCTGGGGCGTATCCATTCTCATTGTCGGCCCGGCGTTGTTGTTGTATGCGCTCATCAGCGGCGACATCAACCCGCTTTACAACATATCGGCCAGGCTCGCAATCTTCGGGGTTCGCCTGGTTGGCGTGAAGGTTGAAGTTCGCGGCATGGAGAACTTGCAACCCGGTCACAACTACATCTTCATGGCGAACCACACTTCGAACCTGGATCCTCCCGTTCTGCTCCCCACCATTCCGGGCCGCTGTTCCGTGCTGGTGAAGAAGGAGCTTTTCCGCATCCCCATCCTCGGGGTTGGTATGAGGATGGCGAATCTCGTACCCGTGGATCGCAGCGATCGAGGTTCGGCTATCGAAAGCGTGAACGCGGCGGTCGCCGTCTTGCGCCAGGGATTGCACATGCTGGTTTTTCCTGAAGGCACGCGTTCCAGCGATGGCCGGCTGCTTCCCTTCAAGAAGGGCCCATTTCATCTCGCGCTCGATTCCGGCGTATTCATAGTTCCGGTGACGATCCTGGGAACCTTCGAGCTGTGGCCGAAGACCCGTTTTGCGTTGTGGCCGGGAACCGCGACCGTGGTATTTCATAAGCCGATCGATCCGCGGAGCTACCCTGATCGTGATGAGCTGATGAAGGCCGTCGCTGCGACGATAGAAAGCGCACTACCGGCGGAGCGCCGCCGAGACGATTAGAGCGTTTCTGATGGCTTCAGATGGTTTCAGCCTACCCCCTCCCCCTTATTTTTGGCATCTTTGTTTTCAATATTTTACCCGCAAAATACTGTGTACATTAGACTTACGCGTCGGCGTAAACCATTGTTTTTCAGTACTTTGCACGATTGCTCGCAAGATCCTCCGTACAAAGGGGTTACAGGTAAAATACTCCGGAATAAGGACTTAGCAGAGGAGCACTTCGTCTCTGCCGGCAACCAGGCAAGTTTTGAAAGATCGAATACCGCCGCCCCAACAGCGGACTGGCGGTGCGGGAGACTGGCTCCCGCGCTGCAAGTGTACGATCGCCGAGGTGAGTTGGACCGGAAAGAAAACGCACTCCAGAGCACGGAGGTAACCGCCAATTCCCAAAATGGATAGCCCGCTTGGGACCACCCAGAGTCGTCAAGGGGGAGGATCGTGCTGGGGTGCTCTACTCAAGCGCCACCTACCTCGTCTGCCGCGCGGGTTGGCTTCATCCAGACGCTAAACAGCAAACTTCTCATATGCAGCATGGACCTTCATCGCCAGGTCGCGGACCAGATTAATGCCAGAGTCAAACCACAAATCATCCATTCTCGCGCAGGCCACCACCTTGACACTGTTGTTGGTCGGTCGGTCGAACTTTACGATTTTGAACTCCGTCATGTTAGGGGTGAGTGACACGACGCGCCCGTGGCTCAGGGGTCTCGAATTTCGACAATGTCTGAATCAATCGTCAAAGACGGGTCCCGCGAACCAACGTCGGCGTTGTATTTTTCGATCAGTGTGCCGAGACTGTCGTAATTCGTGAACTCATCTAGACCAATAATGACTCCAACTTTCAAGCTCCAGTAGTCTGGGCCGGACGTTGCCGATGCTCCCTTCTGAGCGATACCCAACAGGTACACCCTAAGAAGGCATTCGAGGGACTGCAGGTTGCTAACGAGCTTGCCTAGCTTGACACTCCGTTGGTCCGCCATGTTGATCTGGCTTACATGCTACTGGAGCGATCGCCAGTCTGAACATCAGATTCGTTCCCCGAACCGAGCCGGGTGCCCCGAGCACTCTCACCTCTTGATCACCGAACCAGATGTGGGGCGATCCTTCCGTTGTGATGAAAGTCATCAAGGAGCGATTCACCACGTTGCTTCACCATGGCGGCATCCGCACGGGTCCGATATGGCAAAAGCGTTTCTATGATTTCAACGTCTGTACTGCGAAGAAGCGGATTGAAAAGTTGCGCTAACCGGGGTCCCGGGCGAGCGCCGATTTTGCGCTCGTTGGGGTGGTAGATGCATCGGAACCCGGTGAAGCGAGGCTTGGCGGACAAAACCCGAAGACTGGGAGTGGAGCAGCTTCCGGGCCTATGCTTGCGGAAAGGGCTTGGTAAGGGTCAACTGTCAGGAGTGGCCGCTGACGATCAGTATTCCCCTGCGCCGCGCACCCGGCCAGCTGCTTACTTGTCGGCAACAATCACCCAACCATTCGTGGCGGCATCGAATGTGATGGCCTGGATATTCTGGCGGTGGTTCTCCAAGAGAGTCAGCGCGTCAACCATGTCTTGTGGTATTGTTTTTCCGACCGATTTGTATCCATCATAGATGACGACCCATCCACCATTAGCCTTGACCGCGATATGGGTAATCTCCTTCCCAGCCGCATTCAATGATTTCAATTGAGCAACCATTTCAGGTGGAATTCCGGAATACCAGTAGCCATTCTTCTCGACGAGAAATACGTATTCTTGCTGGTTGACGACAATCAAGTCTCGGACCGAAACCTTTTTATCCATTGCCTCCGTCTTATGAAGGTTCTTTAACGCTTCTGGGGCGTTGTGCCTCCAACTTCCATTCGTTCCGAAAGTCACCCAATTGCCTCCCTGGAATAGGGATATACCGGACACGCTCTGATCTCCATACTGTTGCAGATAATTCTTAACGTCAGCAACTACTTCCTGAGGCGCCGAATACTGTTTATCTCCGATTACCGCCCAATTACCCGCCGGGTCAAATGAAATTCCCAAAATCTTCTGGCCCGCGTTCAAATATTCTCGAAGCGTTGTCAGTGCGGCGACGGGGATTGCCGCGAAGAAGAGCCTCTTTACTTCTGTAACACCTGTATATGCTAACGGAAATTCAGGATCAAAAACCGGTGTTGGGATCGGGTCCTGAGAATGTCCTTCCGCCTTTGCTTTTACCCCGACATTATGACTCAAGTAGGCCATTAGTTCTCCAGCAGTAATCCTACCGTCGCCGTTGCCGTTTGGCGGTTCGTCCGCTTTACCTTTTAAACCCTCGAGCAAATAATATGTAAAGATTCCGTGTTGTAACGCCTTTGACTCGTACGATTTTTGGTTCGCCGCCGAGGATAAAAATCCCATTCTAAGGCCCTGCGATTTCGGGAAATATTGCGCCCAGATCGCATCGATAGCAGAATAAGCGTTGGTTGGTATCGATTTGGACCGGCCGCCGTTTTCAGCTGCAGCCGCGTAGCACGTGTCGAAGAAATAAACAATTTGTGTTGCTTGTATTCGGGTTTTTATTTCACGAAGAAACTCAGCGGGACCAAGCCCAGTGTTGGGTATCGCGGGATTACTGTTGTATGTCAAAAAATAAGCTTGCCCTGCGTCGTCCGTAACGCTGTGGCCAGAATAGTAAATGTATACCAGCGATTGATCGCCGTTATTCGCGTCGTTCCTGACATATCGCCCGACATTAGCAATTGCGGTTAGTATTCCATCGCGAGTAGCCTCCTTATTAATCAAGAATTCGATATCATTGTTTTCAAATCCGAGAGACTGGTATAAGAAGTCACGGAATGAACTCGCGTCGCGATCACCATACACAAGATCGTCATAGTGTAAACCGATCACAATCGCATGTCGCCGCACCGTCGCGGATGCCGGCAAGGACACGATTAAAATGAAGACGAGCGCGCGCCACATAAGCTTTACCTACGATTTTGCGTTCCCAAGAAAAACCCGACTCCCGGCGCTGCGATCCATGAGAGCATCGCGCTGTACCTATCGATGTTGCGAATCGCGGCCTCGACAGAGATTCTGTGCACCGGAAGAAGAGCGATAAAGGTCGCAACAGACCCGTTCCATAGCAACGTTCCGAACATTGCTACAACGAATGACATTACTGCGCCGCCCTTCAGAGGGGCAATATTTGCTTTCTTGACAACCGGATGGGCAAGATAGAAGCTCAAGATCGCACCTATGTATGGAACCAAGATTTTAGTGAGGCAGGCGAGAAACTTTTCAAGGCTTTGTTCCCCGATTTCACCCGTAGAGTACAGGCCGCCCACAACTAAAAAATCAAATGCGCAAAACAAGAGCCACGTAGAAACGAAAATATTTCGATATGCGGTTGGCTCCACTCTCACTTCACCTGTATGGCGTCCACGATCCGCGCCGTCTCGCTTTGATATAACTGGTCATCACCGTCCGGGTACCAAGTTTCTTCCAACTCACGACGTGATTCGATGAACGAACGAATGGTTATTGCGGTTGATGCCTTACCTGTGCGGGCCATATCAAGAAGATAAGAAATCCTACGACCAGTAAAATGTGGGGCAAGGTTCTTCTGTATATTCGGGACTTGCCAGTGGTTAGTTTGCATTTGCACGTGTCCGTCGGAGAATTCGTTGTAACGAGTGATAAAGCCGAATCGATCTTCGATTTGCTTCTTAATCTCGTCAACTGCCGGTCCGAACTCTCCAATTGTTGTTTGCTTCGGATAGCGAAATAGGTGAAGGTCGGCCTCAAAGTCTTCTGAGTCGCCCTTGTCGCCTACCACTTTCACTTCCGCGTGCTTCACAACCGAGCTGGCCGGGTAGTCAGCAATTAGTAATATCGAGCGACTTGCTTCCGGCTGAATTCTGAGTGAGCCGGAAAGTGCCTGGGATCCGAGGCCAGGAATCGTAACGGTTGTCGCACCGGGAGCATTCCACGAGAGAGTCACGCCACCGCCTCCACTTACCTCGCCTGGCGATGCTTCAAACATCACTTGAGCGTGACTCCCCATGCCAATTAATAGGACATGGGCCAGGAAAATGAACGAGATTGACCGACGATGCAAGCGCGTCATTTTGGATTAAGAATGTACTCAACTTGCGGAATTTGTGGAAGAGCACGAAAGTGCCTGAATTTGGGAGCGAGGCAGAACGAATAATCCGGGAGTTGATGTACAAAGAAACATGGACGCCGGGCGGTCTATCTTAGTCCTCTTTTGGCTAGGGCGGGGATTTCCGTCTGCACAACAGAAATCCCACCCTTCGGCTGCGCTCAGGGCGGGCTCCAAGCAAATCCCGCCTCGACGGGGCGAGACACTCTCATGAACAATCCAGGTAAAGCGCTGCGACTTACTTCTTCTCAATCAACCGTGCCGTCAGCACGACTCCATCGCGGTCGTCATGCAGCTTAATAGGGAAGATAAGAACGTTCCAGGTCCAATGCGGGCTCTGCGTGGGCAGATGGGAGGCACCCTGAAATCCGCGCCGATCAATGTAGGTCTCACGTGTATCGGCCACCGTGCGGACAATGTCGCGCCATTCTTCGCCTAGCTGCGGAAACTGCTCGAACAGGCTCTTGCCCACAAACCAAACTCGTTTGTGATTATTCATCGCCGCGAAGTAATCGTTCACATACTGCCAGATTCCTTCCCGGTCGAGGATCTCCAGAACGATGTCGTCGCCCATGGCCATCGAGATACGGGAGTAGTAGAAATCGCGCGCATCCACCACCACCGGGCGCGCGCCGTTTGCGGATCTAACCCGACGGTGAGGACGAGGCAGAGCTGCCCTGTAACCAATAGTAGTCGCGCGGCAAGATTCGCTTGACATCCCGGCGAAACCAAATACACTTCTCTGCGCCGAACCAAAACCAAATATCTTCACGCTGCTTATCTTCAGGGCGGCATGATTCGGCATGGTCAGGTCTGTCTGACCCGGCCGCAGTTCGCACTTGAACACAATTGAATCTGTAGTCCCGCAGGAAAGGCGGTCTTCGATGATGCGCAAGGCCTTGGGATTAGTTTTCGTGGCTGTCTTCGCCACAATGGTGAGCGCACAGACTCCCACCGGCGCTATTGGTGGTTCGGTGACAGACGACTCCGGGGCGGGTGTTGCCAACGCCCGAGTGCAAGCCGTCAATCAGGACACAGGCGTCCAGTCCACCGTCACCACCAGCAGTAACGGCCAGTATTCTTTCCCGAACCTTCCCGTGGGGACTTACACCGTCACCGTGACGGTACCAGGTTTTCAAGTCGATGAAGAAGGCGATATCGAAGTGACCGACGGCTCGGTTTTCACTCTGACGATCACGCTTGAAGGGACCACCGAAGATGCGTCGGCAGCGGCCAACCAGGGGGCGAATCCTGCCCCAGTTCAAGCGCCACAAGGTACATCGCAACCCGCTGCCAATCCCCAACCCAACCCCAACCCCGCCGCTGCCGGCCAGTCCGCTCCGCCGGGCATGATCGATCTGGGCATCGCTCCGCTTTCTCCCGACGAAATGAATGCCGTGATGACATGGACCGCCGCCCAAGTCTCGGCCATCGAGCTGCCCTATTGTTATCGGCAGAGCTACGGAAACGGCGCCGGCGAGCCCTACACCTGCAACAATGGCTTCGATAGAAATGGACTGCTTTGCTATCCCAAATGCAAAGATGGATTCGCGGGTAATGGGCCGGTGTGCTGGCAGGTCTGTCCGGCCGACTTCCGTGATGACGGAGCCTACTGCGGTAAGCCGGGGTCTTACGGCAGAGGAGCAGGTTATGTGATTTGGCAGGGGGACCAATGCAACAAAGACAACCCTCAGGGTTGCGAGCAAAGTGGGGCTCTTTGGTATCCGAAATGTAAGGCCAATTTCCATGCCGCCGGTTGCTGTGTCTGCTCTCCCGATTGTCCGTCGGGCATGAATGACATTGGCGTCTCCTGCCAGAAGTCGAGTTATGGCAGAGGCGCAGGTGAGCCGCTCGCCATGGGCATGTGCGCTTCCGGTCTGCAAAAGGACCCGGCCGGAGCCCTCTGTTATCCCGCGTGCAAGGCGGACTACCATATGGTGGGTCCGGTGTGTTGGCAGAATTGTCCTTCGCAGCAACCGTTCGAGTGCGGCGTGGGTTGTTCGACTAATCAGGAGAAGTGTGCTGTCGGAACCTTGAACATGGTGCTCACTCCGATTGAGTTGGCGGCGAGCTTGATTCCTTA
The DNA here is from genome assembly GCA_963709045.1 of uncultured Acidobacteriaceae bacterium. Taxonomy (GTDB): domain Bacteria; phylum Acidobacteriota; class Terriglobia; order Terriglobales; family Acidobacteriaceae; genus Bog-257. Next base: position 329,358 of record CAVPUX010000005.1, read on the forward strand.
TGCCGGGGAAATAGCCGGCGCTGCCCACGGGGTGACTGAAGGCGTTGAGACTGGATTGAAAGTCGGAGAAGAGGCTGCCACCGTCAGTGAGAGGATCGCAGCCAGCGCGGCCAAGCTGAAGACGGCTTATGGAACTATCAAGGATGCGGTCAAGGGGGGCGTGGCGCAGGCGGTCGGCGGCGAGGAAAATCTAGAGAAGATAACTATGGTCGCTAAGGTTGGCGGCCGAATCTATGTGGCCGACAGCGCGGTCAACAAGCAGATCGACCTGTACTCGCGGGAGTACGCCGATAATTTCGACAAGCTGACCAGCCCCGCCATCGCCGCCCAGATTGATCAGCGCTTCGGAAAGACTGGCGCCTATCAGGTGAAGCGGGAGTGGGGGGTGCGGCACATCTTCCTGATGCTGAATGCCGATGGCTTCGTCACCTCGACCAATCAGGTCAACTTGGCATCGGCCATCGATGTAACCGGCGTCTCCAGCGTGGTCGCCGCTTTCATGAAACCCATTTGCGCGAACAACACTGTGTTTCCGACCGTGCATCCGCTTTACGATTACTGATACTCTGATTTTTTGTCGAATGCTGTCCAGTGAGGACGACGGTATTCTCGCACCCCTGCCCGATGCTTGCCGGGTGCCGGGCCGCCTCACACAACGCCTCGTCGGGGCGAGCGTCTCGTGAATCAACTAGGTGAAGCGCCGCGAGTTACTTCTTCTCAATCAATCGCGCGGCCAGCACGACTCCGTCGCGATCGTCATGCAGCTTAATAGGGAAGATAAGAACGTTCCAGGTCCAATGCGGGCTCTGCGTGGGCAGATGAGAGGCACCTTGAAATCCGCGCCGATCAATGTAGGTCTCACGTGTATCGGCTACGGTGCTCACAATGTCGCGCCATTCGTCGCCTAGCTGCGGAAACTGCTCGAACAGGCTCTTGCCGGCAAACCACGCTCGCTTGTGATTATTCATCGCAGCGAAGTAATCGTTCACGTACTGCCACGTTCCTTCCCTATCGAGGATTTCGAGGACGATGTCGTCGCCCATGGCCATCGAGATGCGGGAATAGTAGAAATCGCGCGCATCCACCACGACCGGGCGGCCACGCTTCTTGGCTTCGAAGGAACGCAGCGCGGAAACCAGGTCGTCCACGGAACTGTATCCCTTGAGCAGGTGCATGTCGGCGATGCCGCCGAACTTGCGCTCCAGCGTTGCCGACAAAATGATGATGGGAACGTGCGGACGTTTGCGGCGAAGCGTTTCGGCGACGTCGGTTCCGAATTTGCCGGCTCCCAAGTGGTAATCGAGAACTGCGATGTCGATGCCGTGCAGTTTCGCTTCAGCTTCTTCAATGGAGCTCGAGGTCACGACCTGGTAGCCCTTCTGCCGAAGTATGGCCGAGCGGAGTACCAGATTGTCTTCGCGGTCATCCAACAACAACACGCGGATCGGAGTGGGAGCCACGGCCTGAGGTCCGGCCGTCTGCGGCAATACCGAGTTGGAGATGTCTTCGCTCATGGCTACATGCTTAGAAGCAGCCCGGGGAGTGCCGGTAACCCTGGGATATTTGATGCTAATAAAGGGCCCTAGACAAGTGCGCAGTGGAACGAAATCACGGTTCGTTTTTTCCTGAATCGGAGGCTCCTTTTCGGGTAGCCATAATCGACCGGACCGCTTTTGCAAGTTCTGGGAGTTTATTGAATACGCCGACTGATCGCAACCATTCTTTGTGATCGAAGGCGGGCGACCCGCTGACCATGGCGCCTGCCGGAATATCTCCATGGGTCCCGCTTTGTGCGGTAACGATGACGCCATCGCCGATATTGCAATGTCCAGCGACGCCTACCTGGCCAGCCAGAATGACATTCTTGCCGACCGCGGTTGACCCTGCTAGTCCCACCTGAGCGCACAAGAAGCGTATGTTCCGCGACCGCTGAGCCGTGTCCAACCTGCACCAGATTGTCGATTTTGACGCCGCGCCCAATGTGAGTCTCACCAATGCTGGCGCGATCGACGCAGGAGTTGGCTTGCACTTCTACGTCGTCTTCCAGTACCGCCGGACCTGATTGCGTGATCTTCTCCCAGCGATCTCCGTCGCGGGCAAAACCGAAGCCGTCGCATCCGACAATAGCGCCGTTTTGCAGGATGACATTGTCGCCCAAAGTGCAATGCTCGCGCACGACAGCGTGGGCATGCGCGAAGAAACGGTTGCCAATGCGTGCTCCGCGATAAATGACAACATGCGGCAACAGCACAGCATCGTCGCCGATCTCGACACCTTCGTCGATCACCACGTAGGGCGCGATGTGCGCGTTCTTACCAATGCTGGCGGTCTTTGCAATCACGGCTGTGGGATGCACAGCAGGTCTATACTGCGGGGCCTGATAGAAGAGGTCGATTGCCTTGGCGAACGCCAGGTAAGGATTCTTGCTGCGCAACATGCCGGTCGAGACGGCGGAGAAGTCTTCGGCGACAATCACGGCGGAGGCAGCCGTAGTCTTGGCAGCAGAGGCATACTTGGGGTTGGCGACAAAGGTAATCTGGCCGGGACCCGCTTCTTCGATTCCGGCAACGCCCGTAATCTCGATGTCGGGGTTGCCATTCTCCAGCGTGGCGCCCAGCGCGGACGCGATTTCAGCAAGCTTCATAATTGGTACGTTTCGCGATCGCGAACTTCGCCACTGGCCAGCATTTTACCCAAATAACGGCACCTGACGGGTATCTTCCGGACGCCGACCGCGACGCTGCGACTTCTTGTCGCCAATAACCCCTATGACCGTCATTTCAGCCAGTGCGGAGCGGGGCACAAAAATCCGCTGGGTGTTGGAGCGGGTATCGGGAGGGATGATGGAAAAGCCGTCGGTTCCGTCATGCAACAGGTCGTTCGGCATCATGCCTTCGATCACTTCGTTGTCGCGGAAGCGCAAACGGACCCACAGGCCTTCCATTCGAGGGCGGGAAGTAAATGTCTTGCGCGTGAGCGATTCTGAATCGCCGAACTCACGAACGAAGTAAACGCCTTTGACCTCTCGTAACTCGATGGAAACCACATTCCCGGCCGTGTTCAGTAATTCCAGCTTTCCCTCAGCAATAAATGCAGAACCAACGTACCCGTTTACGGTATCGCGGTCGATCTTGCGGACGATCACTTTCTTGTGAGTGGTCGACATAGAAGCGAATGGAATCGCTCAGCCGATTGTCGCACTTTTGTTAGAAATCTGCCCCTAAGAAGGTGCTCTGTAGCCAAATCTTCAACCTTGTGTTATTGTTCGCTTTGCGGCTAGCAGGAACTAAGGTCGCTTAAGTTGTGCCGACAGAGTAGCTTGCAGGTGAAACGCCACCTTTGGGGTAAAGAGATGGGCAGGGCGCTTTCACGCTTCCGGTCCGGGTGGAAGAATCGGGTGAGTGGGTGATTAGCCTAGATGCGCCCCGTTTTTTGGGCTCCCTCAGTCATTGGTTATCCTTTTAGAAACATACATTTAGATGGCAGACTACATCTATAGCATGGAAACCCGGCTCACACCGGATCAACAAAGTGGTGTGAACCTGGTGCAGGAAATTGCCCGTCACGCGGGCTTGAATCTCTATCTCACCGGCGGCACCATCCGCGACCTCATTACCGGTTTCCCTATCAGGGATATCGACCTTAGTGTCCAGGGTAATCCGCTCAAGCTGCAAAAAGAGTTGGAGAAAGCGGGTATCTCGGTCCAGGGTGTCGACGAGGAGCTGCGAACCCTCCACCTGCTGATGCCGGGGAATGTGCGAGCCGAGCTGAACATGACTCGCTCGGAGGCGTACGACAAGCCTGGCAAGCCACCTACGGTGGGCTCGGCGACCATCAATGAAGATCTTCGGCGTCGCGACTTCACGGTCAACGCCATGGCTTTGTCGCTGAATCCTGGCTCGCGTGGATTATTGCTCGATCCCTTCAATGGCGTTGCCGACATTGAAGCGAAAGTGCTCCGCGTTTTGCATAATTACGCATTTCTCGAGGAGCCGGTGCGGCTGATTCGTGCGACCCGGCTGAGCGCACGCTTCCACTGGCCGCTGGAAGAACGGACGCAGGCGCGCTACGAGTCGGCCAAAGAGGGCAACTACATCGAGAATATCGGCAAGCGGGCGGTGGGTTATGAGTTGGAGCAGCTCGCCCACGAAGACGATCCGCTGCACATCATGCGCGTGCTTGATAAAGAAGGCTGGCTGAAGATCCTGCATCCCCACTGGAGCATGGCCAAGGTTGATTCCAGCGAACTGGGACAGGTGGTGAAGACGCGCCAGATGATGAACGACCTCGGCTACTCGGTGGAAACCGGGCCGATCGTGATGTACTTCCTGACCCGGCGCATGAGTGACAAGGACACATCCGACATTCAGCGGATGATTCCGCGCCGTGATTTTGTGGACAAGTGGAAGCATGTGGAAAACGGCGCCCACGATCTGGCGAAGAAGTTGACCAGCAAAGAGGCTGGCACGCCGTCGAGGTCGTGGAAGATCCTATCGCATGCGGTGGCGGAGAATATTCTGTTTCTCAGCCTTACCACCAAGCAGCAGGCAGTGGATCAGAAGCTGAAGAACTTTTTCACCAAATGGCGGCAGGTGAAGGAGAAATTGCCCTTCCCCGAAATGGCGGAGCTGCGAATCACTCCATTGCTCCCGGAATATCCCAAGCTGATGGACGAAGCTTTTCTGTTGCTGCTCGACGGCAAGTTGAGGTCGCATACGGAGATCATGAATTTTCTGAAGCCGTATGAGCCGCCACCGCCGCCACCTCCACCAGCACCCAAGCGTGGACGCGGCAAGGCAGCGGCTGCAAAAGCGGTTTCGCCCGAAGGTGCGGCACCGGCTCCCGCAAAGCGGGGGCGCAAAGCGAAGGGTGCAGAAGCGCCAGCGGTTGCAGCCGTTGCACCTGCCGTGGTGGCGCCAGCCGCTGAGCCGAAACCGGCTTCAGTGGCTAAGAAAGCTGTAGCGGCTGCTGAACCTAAGAAGGTGGCGGCGCCTCCCGCCGTTAAACCTGCGGCCAAGAAGGCTGGATCAATCAAGCAGGTAGCGAAGAAGGCAGCGCCGAAGAAGCCGGTGAAAGCGGCTGCAAAGAAAGCTGCGCCAGCCAAGAAAGCCCCACCAAAGAAAACATCGGCGAAGAAGCCGGCAGGTAAAAAGGCGCCCGCAAAGAAAACGGCGAAGAAGAAGAAATAGATTTGGTCTCTCTACCCCGTATCTCTCAGGCGGGAGCATGACGTTCTCAAGTGATTCTCAGTCGCAGGCGGCGGATGAAAGACTAGCTGAAGAGTACGCTCATCTCTCAGCGGACGAATTGCTGAACCTGGGTGGCGAGTCAGCCTCACTGACGAACGAGGCGAGGCAGCTCCTCAAAAAAGAGATAACCCAGCGTGGTCTCGATCAAGAGCCGGTAAAGTCCGAATCTAATCCACCCCCTCTGCAAGTTCTAAACGCCGACGGTACCATGACCACCTTAAGGTGCCTCGACGACTGGCAAACCTATTCGCTTCTCGTAAAGCGGAAGGCATTCATGCAGAAATATTATCGACTCTTGGTCTTCGTACCGTTCGGTATTGCCGTGCTAATCACCTCTAGCTTCTTCCCGACGTCGAGGGCATGGTTTGCATCGATTCCCATGTATCTGTCCTTCGTCTGGATCTTTCTTGTTCTTGTTTACACCTTTTGGCTGGTGCTACGAGTCCGTGCAATTCGCTGTCCGCAATGCGGCGGTAGATTCGGGTCCGAGGACGAATGTATTCCATGCGGATTCCCAAGACATGCTACCCAAGCTCAGGTGCAAGATTCCTAAGTCGTTTTCGCTGATCTGCTGCGTCTGGTGTCGATAGCGTCTATTGTGCCCGCGAGAGCAGCCCCGCTTTGCGGGACGGAATAAGATGCCCAGCGCTTCACCGGGATTATTCATCTGTTCTCGCGGCAGAAGGCAGCAAGCTTCGAAAAGGGGCACGGCTTCAGCCGTGCCGTAAGCTGCTTCTCATGTTGGTTGCTTTAGCCACTGAGGGACTTCGGTGTTGAAACCCGCCCCGGCGGCGAATTTCCTCAGGGGCTGAAGCCCAACTCTCCACGCGTACTCAACGGCACGGCTGAAGCCGTGCCCCTTCAAAGCGCGAGTTCCTTGTGAATAATCCAGCGCTGGGTAGGCGATGTAAGGTGATCCGAGCGCACCTCACACCGCAACTCTTGACCTGATACCGGCGTCCTACCCTGTTCAGTTCTCGACGCTTAAGCTAGGATAGTCATCGTGATAAGCACAGCTCGTATCTTCAAATCTGGCAATAGCCAAGCAGTGCGCCTACCAAAGCAATTTCGTTTTCATGTCAATGAGGTGGAAATCCTTCGCCGCGGAGATGAGATCGTTCTGAGGGAACCCAGACGCAATCTGGGCCGCGCGTTTGCCGCACTAGCGGCCATGCCGAAGGACTTTCTGTCTCACCGGCGGCCGGCCCAACCGCCCCAGAAGCGCGTTGCACTTTGAAGACGCGCTACATGCGCTTGGCGTCCGTAGACAGGTTGTCGGAATACGCCGTCAGGCGAGATAGGGCTGCAGCTGCTGCTCAATCGTGCCTTCGTCCACCGGTTCCCCGCGATTCAGGCGGTCAAGAATCTCATCCACAAGCTGCTTGGCCTGGTTGCGCTCGCGGTGCAGCAGAAAGCCATCGTACACATGCTCGCCACGCATGGCATCCTGGATCTCGGTTTCCTTGTCATGTTCTCCGAGTTCCGTAAAGTACACCACTTTGTAGCGGCCGCCGTAATTGGCTTCACGATAAATCTCGAACATCACCTTCTTGGTGTCGGTCGTCAGGGGCATGGTCATCTCTTATGCGGTACGAACCGCAGTCTAGCAGCTCAGTCGTCTCCGGCCGCGCTAGCCGTTTGCGGTTCGACCATGTGCTCGGTCGAGGGGACAACAATATTTTCATGTACCCGCGATTTGCGAGTCAACTGCAAACGCAAAGAGCGCTCGTACTCGGCCAGTTGGCGGTCGAGTTCCGTGGCTGCATCCGCTTTCTTGGATAAATTTTCCTGGTAGCGCTTCAAGAAGTAGTCGATGGTTTCGACGCGGATCTTGATGGATCCCGTCGGCTTATTCTCGTCGAGGTCCTTGAAGGAGAAATACGGCGTGCCGGAATTCTCGATGATGTCCTCAACCACACTGTAGATAGGCGCGTCGTGTCCGCACTTGAAGTTGCTGATTTCCAGAGCCACCAGGTTCGGATGGCGCGCGGTAAATTTCGCCGCCCAGATCTTGACGTTAGTGCTACCCGAATACGCGTTCTTCCACACGTCGCGGATGTCCAGTGGGTCGGTAATGGCGCCCGAGCGGACCTCTTCACCGAAGAGGCGATCCATCAGGTCCTCGTCCGTCGGCAGGAGGCTTTGCGAGAAGACCGGGTAGCCAAGCTTCTGGAATTCCTCCATGATTTCGTGGTTTAGGCCGGGATCATGATGATAGACGCGGCCCAACATCACGATGCCAAGACGGTTCTCGCGCTCCAGTGTGTCCAGTACTTCGCGGGCGCGCTTGCGCAATCCGCTGTCGAAATCCTCGAACGCCTTGAATCCGGCCTGCACTGCACGTTCGTTCTCTTCTTCGGAAAGCCCGAGTATCGGCGCCCACGTCTGGAACATCTGCAACGTGAGCATCTTCCTGTCGTCGAGGTTCAAGATGGGGTCGAGATACTGAATGCCATTTTCCTTGAAAACATCGTTCTCTTTGATGAACGCTGCCTTCACCGCATTCGGCGTCGCCGTCACGGTTGGACACGCATTGGCGCCGCTGCAGTTCTTCAGCGGCTGCGTCATGGTGTCGATCATGGGGAAGAAGATCGCATCCAGCGGCTTCTTCTGGTGCTTCTGGAAGATCAGGTTATAGACGTGCGGAATGCCGATCTTTGACGGGAAACACGGATCAATAGCGCCACGGCCTGCGCCAGCGCGATACATATCCTGGCCGGTGAACTCGGAGTACACCAGATTCTCCGGCTCAAGTCCCAAGCTCTCCAGATACGCGCTGAACAGGGGCGCGTACAAGTACATGTTCAGGACGCGCGGCATTCCGATGCGCAGGCTGGAACGCTTCTTCATCAGCGCGATGCGCTGCTTGGCCGCAGACGTCCACGCGCGTGTCGGCAGCGGATCGGCAACCTTTTGCGGATTGCGCGAACGCCATACCTCGTGAGCGGCGATGTCCACAAAATTCGGATTAGCGTTCTTGATCGCATCCAAGCCCGCCTTAATGCCACGCATCGCGCCGACGTCCTCAACCTGTCCCTTTTCGCAGGTGGAGATGATCAAACGCCGTTCGCCGGCTTGCAGAGGCACCTTCGACTTAAAGACCGGCAACGGTGATGGAGCTTCGACGTCGCCCACAGTCACATCAATGAACGTGCGCAGACAATTGTTCTTGCAGAAATAGCAGCGCGTCTCTTCATTGCGGGTGGTACGGTAGCCGATGTTTTGGACAGCATCAAGTCCGATGAAGGTGGTGCGATGGCCGTTCTTGTAGAGACGAACGGCCTCGACGCCAGCGCCTATGGCGCCCGACTCGCCGCAATGCTCGTGGACGATGACTTCCGGCTCGTGTCCGGCTCCGTGGAAGTGCGAGTGAATGAAGTCCACTTCAGACTTCACCGCTGCGAGGTTCTTTTGTGTCCCACCTTGCAGGATGAAGCGCGAGCCCAACTTCGCAAGATTTGGAATTCCGGCGACGTAGAGGAAGATGTTCTTCGGCAGAACATTCGCCAGTCCGGCGAGAATCTCTTCTCCGCGCCAGCCCTGCCGCTGAAAGTTCACGATGTCAGACTGCATGAACACTGCGCAGCCGTAACCGAACACCGGCATGGTGTTCGCTGAGAACGCTATGTCGGCGTACTCTTCCACCTTGTAGCCGAGCGACTCGGCGGTGCCTTGCAGGAAGTAGCCATTCCCGGCTGAGCATTGCGTATTAAGCTTGAAGTCTTTGACGCGACCGTCCTTCAGCACGATCAGCTTAATGTCCTGGCCGCCGACATCCACAATGACGTGGGGGTTCTTGTAGAACTTCATCGCCGATTCGGTGTGCGCCACGGTTTCCACCAGCGCGACATCGGCTTTGAGTACGTCTTTCAAAACGTCCTTGGCGTATCCGGTGGTTCCGACCCCTAGTACTTCCAAGGTGGCTCCCTGCGACTCCACTTGTTGCCGCAGCGCCACGAACATGTCAATGGTGTCCTGGATAGGATTACCGCCAGACAACTGGTAGGCCTTACAAAGCACATCTCCCGCTTCCGAGAGCAGCACGGCTTTGGTGGAAGTCGAACCGCCATCAAGGCCGACGAATCCCCGTACGGTTTCGCCAATACCAAACTCTGCGCCGATGAATTTCGGGATCGTGTACTTCTGCTTGAATCCGGCTAGCTCTTCCTCGGAGGTACTGAGCCCAGCCGCACCCGATTTCGCCTTCTCGGCTTGACGGCCAACGGAGATGTAGTCCTCGAGGCATTCGGTGCCCATGTAAATCCCGACCTCGGACTCTTCGTCCTTGCCGAATTCCACTGCGCCGAGTGCCGCGAAATACTGCGCGTTCTCCGGAACCTTGATCAGTTCTTCCGGCTTGACGCCTTCTGGGAGCTGGACCTTGCGCTCCTCCCAAGTGCGAGGAATGTTTTGCTGCCACGCTTCTTTCATGCCGCGGATGAAACTATTCGGGCCGCCGAGCAGTAAAACATGCGGACGCAGCGTGTGCCCGCGGGTGAGCACTGTGAGGTTTTGCAAAACGATGGCGTCGAACAGGGACGCCATCAATTGGTCGGGGGGAATACCCTGCTTTTGCAGGCCGTTGATGTCGGTTTCGGCAAACACGCCGCATTTGCCTGCGACCGGATGCAACTTGATGCCAGTGTATCCCTGGTCGCAGAGTTCCGCGGCTGGAATCTTGAGCTTCGCGTTGATCTTGTCGATGACGGCGCCGGTACCGCCGGCGCACTTGTCATTCATCGAAGGAATCTTTTTCTTTCGGCCGGTATTCTCGTCCTCCTTGAAGACGATAATCTTCGCATCCTGTCCGCCGAGCTCGATGACAGAGTTCACCTCGGGGTGCATCTTTTCCACCGCCAGCGAGACTGCGGTAACTTCCTGTACGAACTTGGCGCCGACCAAGTTGGCCAGCGCGCCCCCACCGGAGCCGGTGATGAATATGCGACAGTTGTGCGGGGCAATGCCGACTTCCTCCTCCATGCGCTTGAGGAATTCCAGCAACTTCTCCGGCTGCTTGGTTTCGTGCCGCTGGTAGTCCTGCCAGATCATCTCGTCGGTTTCGGCGTTGACGATGACCGCCTTCACCGTGGTCGAGCCAACATCCATGCCGACCGTGTACACGGCCTTACGGCCCGACTGCGCGGCGACTTCGCGGGACTTGGCGAGAATACGCGCCGGAAGCGACTCTGCGACGGCCGCAGGATTCAGCAGCGTGTCGAGTTGAACGTCAACCTTGTCCGGGGCGTTGTCGCAGGATCCGTGTTGGTGAGAATGCGAGCTCACTAGTCCTCCCGAAAAACCGAACCGGCGCTGAGATAATCAGTCGCCGAAATTACCGTTGACCCCTTGGAACCCATTCTTGGCCTGCGTGAACAGCCAGCGAATCACCCGCTGATCGTTGTAGCAAAACGCCAGGATATGGTTCAGGGTAGAGAAGCAGCTCTTCTGGCACTCTTTCTTCATGTCTTTCAACTGCTTGTTTTCGAACTTATGGTTCTCAATCGTGCCCCAATCATAACCCGCCGAGTACATAGGGAAACAGGGCGCGAGGGTGCCGTCCACGCGCACAATTAGGGAATTGTGACCAGCGCGGCAATTCCAGTCTTCCAGTTCTCCCTGGATGAATTGTTTCATCTGCGCCAGGCGTTGCACCGAATTCACCATGTGATATCCCGATTCTTGCTTCGCGATCAGCCAGTCAACCAACTCGCACACCATCGGGTGGTCTTCCTCGCGGATGAACGTCGGGTTGGAGTACAGGTGCTTAAAGTGCGGCTGCTCGGTCATCGGCGACTCGCAGATGTGATAGTCGGTGGCGATGCCGTTGTCGTGCGCCAGTTCGGTTAGCTGCCGCACATCGTCCATGTTGTTATGACAGATGTTGATGTTGAGAAAAGCGCTGTAGCCGTACTTGTACTGCTTCTTGACGAGGTAATCGAAGTACGAGCGGATCGGCACCATTGCCTTCGGCAGTCCAGGTTTGACATCCCAGGCATCGACGGCAATGTTGAAGGTGGCGACGCCTGCGTCAGCCAACTTGTCAATCACTTGCTCGCGCATCAGGCGACCGTTGGTCGGCAGATAGATCCAGAAATCTTTCTTGGCAGCGTAGTAGCAGATCTTGTGGGCGAAGTCGGGGCGGAGAAGCGGTTCGCCGCCCATCAGCGCCAACACCCGGCACCCGGTGTCGTGCAGCCAATCGATCGAGCGCTTGGCCACGTCCTCGGTCATGCCGCGGACACTGTTGTCAAACGCCCAGCAGTAGTGGCAGTCGAGGTTACACTTCCATTCGTTGAACAGATACGCAATGATGGGATGAAACTCGCCCGGCATAATCCGTGAGCGGAAAAATGGGAAAGCCCAGCCCTTGGCTGCGCGATAAACGTATCTTGCCTTGTATTTGCGGCGGCCATTCTTAGGGAAGTAGTCTTCGTCCCGCGCCGACATCAACTCGGGATATTGCGGGAACACGGGAATGGGCAACTTCTGCTCCTTGCCACTGGCAGGTGGCGGCAGCAGCCGCGGCTGCTCGGGCGGCTTCATCAACAATTCGTGCAACTGAACATCTAAACGATACGTCGGGGCAGCTTGCGTACCTTCGGGTACCTGCACTTCCGGCATGGGGCCTGTGACCTTCCTTCCTGAGAATGTTCAAGCGAAAGAATCAACCTCCTACTAATCTCCGAAAGCCGCAGCCACCTCCAACTTCTGCGGCGGTGTGACTGGCACACGCGCCAGGCGCTTTTTGCCGTTCATCAGATCATTGACGTGCAGCACGAAATTCGCGGCCACCCCAGCGTATCCGTGAACATGGGGCACCGGGTAAAACAGGTTGCGCAGCTCGGGATGTTCTGCGACGTAGCTCTTGACGTCTTCCAGTCGCTTGCCCGTGGACTTGAGCGCCTGCTCAAATTCCATCCGGGCTTTGACCTTGGCCTCGCCAAGTGCCATCTGCACGCGGCTGTGGGCGTTGATCTCACCTTCACCGGAGGTCTCGATGGGAAGGAAAATCATCTCCTTAAAGTGGTTGGCCACAGCCGACTGTACGCCATCCGACTGCGAAGACGGCATGCAACCGAAAGGCTTCAGCGCCAGCACCATGTGGCAGAGACGATTTTTGGTGTACCAGACGTTCTTGCCGACCTCGAGATGTCCTTCACCGCCGCGCGCGAATTGGTTGTAGAAGGGATTCGCCATATCGGCCATTTCCTTCTGATCGATGAGATGGTGAGCGACATTACCCAAGCCCTCTACGACGCGATGGTATTGGCGAGCGTAGATGTGCTCGCCCACGCCCCACATCCACTGCTTCTGGCGGAACTTCAGCTCGTTCACCGCCCGTTTGTGCAACTCGTACCACTCCACTTTCTTGTACGGAGCATCGAGCGACCGCCGAGCGGCGGCGCGTGCCTTGGCCTGGTACATCATGTACATCACCCAGGTTCCAATCGGCTCGACCAACACCTGCGCGCCTTCACGCTCCAGGAACTCGAACATGTGGAAGTTGCCATCGCCCTCGGTGATTTGCGCCCAGAATTCGCCAATGATCTTGACCACCGGCTTCACCCGCAGGCGGTCAACCTCGATGCTTGCGAGCCGTTCGCGGACCGCACCCAGAGCTTCTTTGTACGGGTTGCCATAAAGCTGCTCGCGGACCTTGCCTAGCGAGTTGACCCAAAGCTCCCATTTCTTGCCTTTGTTGGCACGAATTTTCTTCGCCATCCACTCCGGTAGATCTTCGTGATCTTCGAATGGTTTGCGTTCGCGCAGCATCGCGCACAAAGTGTCCACGGATGCCTGGAAGACTTCGTCAGTCTTGCCCTTTTCGACCTCGTAGGGCCGGACGCGGTAGATCATCTCGTTCATGATGTCGCCGAGGTTGAGGGCGTTGAACATGCCGAGCCCAAAATCGACCGTAAACTTCAATCCGGCTTCACCCGAGCCGGCTTTCACGCCGTCATTCTGCTGGAACAGCAAGACACGGAAGCCGTCGAAACCGGCATTCTGCAATGCGAGGCGATACTCGGACTCATACATGCCGAAGCGGCATGGACCACACGAGCCGGCGGTAAAGAAGATGTAATTGTTGATGATCTCCGACTTGGTGAGGCCACGCGCCTCCAAGCTCTGCAGATGCTGCACCAGGTTTCCGACGGTGAAATACGTGGGATTACACTGCCCGTTGTTGCCGTACTCCTTACCCAACTGAAATGCCGAGACGTTGGGCACAGGCATGATCTCGCAGCGATAACCGCAGCCTTCAAACACGGCCTGAATCACCCGTTCGTGCTTCCAGGTAAGGCCACCGAAGAGGATGGTCACCTTACCGCGCTCTTCGGCGCCGAAGGATCGTTCGACGGGGCGCTTGAAGTGGCGCACCGGACCGCTGTCCAGGCCCATCATGCTGGCCAGCCGTGCACGTTCCTGTGCCAGCTTCCGTTGAATCTCCTCTTCGGAGGATTGGGAACGGGTCAGTTCGTCTACGGGGAAATCGATGCGAGTCACGGGCATAGTAACCTTCCTCTGTGAGCGGAATGAAGTGTCGGTTTCCTTGCTTTGATTGTATTCTTTGCGATCTGCGGCCAACAGGACAGACGGGGGGCATGAGGATTGCAGAGACGGCCGAAGTAGGTGAAAACTCTCACGGCAAAAACTATCTATGCAAAATCGGACTTACCTTGCTGCTAACACCGATGAGCGACAAAAGGTCTGCGCTGCCGCTCTCCCCAATGGCTTCAAGATTATGCAACTAAAGGCGAAGATTCAAGCAGAATGAGGAAAATTGTTGGCAATTAATTTGCTAGCCGCAACGTTTACGTCCTGACACTCGAATCAAGCGATGTCTGGTATCAGACATACAGCTACCAAATACCTTTATCGCTACCGGTAATTCTGAACGCCACCGCGGCGGCGGAAGCAAGGTACGGAAGCAGCGAAAGACGCAGGGTTGCCGCAACATCACCCCGCAAAGCGACCTGAGTGACCTGACGGGTGTAAAGGTCGGCGCCATTGGGCAGGATGGGAACGCGGAGGAACTTGCCACGAACATGGATCACCTCGCCGCCGAAACGGGCGGCAGAGATCACTTCAGCCGGTAGAGCAGGAGCCGACCCACGGTACTCACGCACGTAGTCGCAGACGATCTTCAGGTAGGTTGCGACGCCCGCCCAGATTCCTCCCAGGTCGGCGGCGCGCTTCAGTTCGTTGAAATCCAGTTCTCCTGATTCCAGCAAGGCCGCTGTATTTGCGATATCGCAGACACGGAAATAGAAATGCCGATACATGCGCTGCAGCGTGGCGACGATGAGACTCTCTTCTGGAGCAGGAACCAGGAAGGTAAGCTCCAACAGGGTCTTGGGAACCCGGCGCGAGACAAACCGCTTTGCCATGGCGGTGTGTTCGCCAGTCTGCCCCAATCGCTTTGCGTGGACCTCAACCGACTCGGGCAATCCCGGGATGGCAAAATTCCACTTATTTGCCAGGCGATCGCCCCAACTGCGGGGTTCGATGTGCGCACCCATTCGGTTAAGCATTACATCGATCACCCGGCGCTCGTCCGCAGTGGTGTACAGATCCAAGTCGTTACCCAGATCCGGCCAGTGGTCGAGAGACTTCATTACAGTCGTAGGACAGGCCCCGTTCTCCAATTCCCCGCAGATGTGGTGCAGGAAAGCGAGCGCGTTCTGGATACGCTGGCTTTCTTTGGCGACCACGCCGGTTGCCCAATCCTTCAATGTCGAGTTCCCGCCCGCGTTCTGCGCAACTACGCTGAAAGCCCGAATGACGACATGATTAGCGTCAGCTAGTGCGACCAGTCGATCGCGGTGCACGTCATTGAGACCGGCGACGAAGCCAACTGCTTCTTCTGACTTTTGCGGGGCGAGCGTCAATTGCAAAAGGGCGTTAATATCCGGTGAGCCAATCGTTTTTGCATCGAGCATTTTTGTTGTGAGGTCCTTGGCCAGCGTGCGTTTTGATTGTGAACGGGCGTTCTTGGTTCAGTGATTGGATGAGCAATAGGGCTGCGGAGTTGGGTCGGCAGCGATCAACTCGCGTGTCCCGCATGCCGAGGCATCGCGTTTCGCTTTCACCTGGACGGCTTGTTCATGCCCGATCATAGCCGTCCAATTACGAACAGTGCGGTTCAGCCCCCCACCTGATCGGTAAGCCAATAGGTGTAAGAATCAGGAGGTTACAGAAAACGCAGTCTGGTAGCAGTATTGCACCTGTCCTGCATGCAATATGAAGGAGGCGGGATGCGCGGTTTCGTTACTGATCTCCGCTATGCCATTCGCCAAATGCTGAAGGCGCCGGGATTCGCCGCAGTCGCGGTCATCACGTTGGCTTTAGGAATTGGCGCAAACACGGCTGTATTCAGCGTGGTCGACGCAGTCATCCTGCGTCCTCTGCCTTATGACAAGCCGGAGCGGCTGATCAGTGCGCAGTCGGCGGGCACACAAGATACACGGCCGAAATCAATGTCCTACCCCGACTTCTTCGACTGGCGGGCTCAGAATCGCACGCTTGAGCACCTGGTGTCATACCGTGACAACTCCTACACCTTGACCGGGGTAACGCGTCCCACGCACGTCGATGCCGAGATCGTCTCCTGGGACCTTCTGCCTGCATTGGGGGTGAATCCTGAGTTGGGCCGCGGGTTTTCCGCAGATGAGGAAAAGCAAGGCACCAAGGTAGCGCTGATCAGCCACGCGCTGTGGGTTGAGCATTTCGGCGCAGACCCATCCGTACTGGGTCGCAGCATCAAGCTGAGCGGCGATTCGTACACCGTTATCGGCGTCATGCCGGCTTCATTTCTCTTCCCGGTAACTGCGCCGAAAACCGGCGTTTGGACGACCCTTGCGGTCGATGACGACCCAACCGATCCGCATTCCTTGATAAAAAACCGTGGCGGGCATCTTCTCGACACAATCGGAAGAATGAAGCCAGGTGTCACCGTCGCGCAGGTCGACCAGGATCTAAAGAACATTGCCGGCAACTTGGCGAAGCAATACCCCAATTCCAACTCGCGTCACGACTCTGCTTCGGTGCAAACGGAGTTGGCTGAGCTAGTTGGCGATACGCAAACAGCGCTCAATGTTGTGTTGGGAGCGGTCGCCCTGGTGCTGCTGATTGCTTGTGCCAACATCGCCAACCTCCTCCTCGCACGCATGCGCGAGCGCCAACGCGAGATCGCGATGCGTGCTGCTTTGGGCGCAGATCGCAGACGGATCATCCGCCAACTGATGGTCGAGAGTCTTGTACTCAGTACGATTGGTGGTCTGGTGGGCTGCGGGCTGGCTTTCGCGGCCACGCCGGCCATGCTATCGCTGATCGGCAACAGCGTTCCGCGCGCTGCTGACGCCGGTGTCGATATGCGAGTACTCGGTTTTGCCATTGTGCTGTCGTTCCTCGCAGGTCTTATCTTCGGGATCGTGCCCGCCATAACGGCTTCGAAAACTGATCTGGTGACCTCCTTCAAAGAGGGTGGAAGAACCGAAACCGCACATCGTGATTGGTTGCGTTCTGCGCTCATTGTCGCGCAAGTTGCACTCGGCCTGATATTGACTGCCGCGGCGGGCCTGCTCATCACGAGCTTTATTAATCTGCTGCACACCGAAGAGGGCTTCAATCCAAACAACGTGTTGACCTTCTCCTTCGATTTGCCCGACTCAAAATATAAGCAGAAATGGACGGAGTTCTATCGCGGCTATTTCGACAGAGTGCGCGCCATCCCGGGGGTGCAATCGGTCGGCGGCGTCCTGGTTCTGCCCATGACCCAAGACCGCATCGTTATCACGTTCGAGGATCCCGAGCACCCGGTCCCTGAGGCCCAACAATCGTTCGCGGATCTCACCCCAGTCTCGCCTGGGTACTTTGCCACCATGCAAATTCCGCTATTGGCCGGGCGCGACGTTAGCGAGCGCGACGACAAAGATGCTTCGCAGGTCATGATGGTGAATCGCGCTTTCGCCGACAAGTTTTTCCCCGGAGAGAATGTGATCGGCAAGAAGCTTAAGCCAGGAGCAGGGACCGGCGCGAAGGAAGGCCCGCCGTGGCGCGAAATCGTAGGCGTGGTCGGAAACGTCCGCTTGTCGGCGACGCAGCGTGAGATGAGGCCCGCCATGTACTTACCGGAGGCGCAGCTGTCTGATTGGTGCTGTCTATACACGGTTGTGCGTACGGCGGTCGAACCTCGTAGCCTGGAGCCCACCATGCGGCGGTTGGTTTCGTCACTTGACCCAGACGTGCCGGTGACGCAGGTCCACACTATGCAGGAGCTAATGTTTACTGGGTTATCGCAGCCGCGGTTTGCCATGGCACTGCTGGGTACCTTCGCTGGACTCGCCATCGTCCTCACCGTCGTTGGACTCTATGGCGTAATGATGTATACGGTGACAGGGCGTACGCGCGAGATCGGTGTTCGTATGGCGCTGGGGGCACGGCGGGGCGGTGTGCTGAAGATGGTATTACGGGATGCGGCGATTCTGCTTGCGATTGGAATTGCGGTAGGGGTGGCGGCAGCGCTGATTTCAGCCTCGCTGCTCCAGAGCATGTTGTACGGAACAGGATCGCGCAACCCGCTGGTCTTGACGCTGGTTTGCATCGCAGTAGCACTGGCAGGCTTGATTGCCGCCTACATCCCTGCTTTCCGCGCCGCCTCCGTTGAGCCTATGCAGGCCTTGCGGAGTGAATAGGGAACTGACGAGCAGGCAAACAGGTTCGTTGGGAGTCGTGCCGTCCCCGAAGGGACTCGGATTTATTTCCGACCTCACCCAGCACTCCGCCTGCGGCTCCGTGCTGGGCTAGACTATTTCGCGCCTACGGCGCTGGAGTTTGTGCAATTGGTCTACGGCGCTGCTCCAAATGCGTTCGCTGGAGTTTGTGCAAATGATCCACTGCCCGGCTCCAAACGCGATCGCTTCGCTCGTAATGACAACTCTTAGGTGGCAGCCTATAGCTCGTGGTAGTTCAGCAGGCCGACTCCGATCAACACAAAGCAGACAGGCCAGATCCACGAAGGAATTTTGCGGTCGCTCTGAGGCAGGCGCAGTTCCAGCCAGCGCGACCATCCGGCAAACACCGCCAGCAGGCCCAGGGATACGTGAGTCAACTCCACCAGCAGGTTTTCCTTCACATTGGTGATGGCATGGGTGTGGGTCAGCAATACCACGCCACCGGCAGCGACCATAAGCGGGAAGATGAGTGCCATGCGATCGTTTTCCCATTTGCGCCTGCGGACTCGTAATTCAAAGATCGCAAAAGCGACGCACACCAGTGCGGCCAGCCGGTGTTGAAACGCCTCGGGATTGGCCCAGCACGCCCAGAAGCCCGTGGTGCCTACCGGCCAGCACTCGGTATCAGCCTGGACGAAGATGAAGATGGCGATGCCGACCAACAGTAGCGGCCAGTATTCCGCCCAAGGTGCCTTGCCCGTGCGGGCCAGCAGCGCCAGCAATCCCATGGCGAGCACGACCAGCCCCATCCAGTGATGGTTCGACTCTGACTCCATCGCCCATGCGATCTTCAGTTGCGACAGCGGCTCACCGTCGGCGTTGTAAGCAACCGGAAGCTTATTCGGAGCGTCGCTGACGGTAGCTTGTTGTCCGGAAGCGGAGATGCTTGCATCGGCCACCTGCGGGTAGGTGAGGCGCGGCAAGGCCGGTTTCATCCGCTGCACGATCTGCTGAAAGGTGACCGTGTCGTTGGGCTGGTCAACCGCGGGCGGTTGCGAGGTGAGCGATGCCGCCGTCAAAATCACCGTGATCCCTATCCCAACTTCCGCTTCGATGAGTCGGCGCAAGCGGGGCATCACCCGATCCTTGCTGGTGTTGCGCAGCAGCCAAAAGTTGATGCCCCCCAGCAGCATCAGCACCGCGAGCATCAACACCTTCGCCGTTACCATCACGCCGTAGGCGGTGCCCAGCACGGCTTGCCATGAAGCGATATAGCAGAATGCTCATGCCCACGCCGCTGAACACAATCGCGCCAACGCTTATCAGCGCCATCCGCGAGAAGCGCTCGGTTATGTGCCAACGGGCCGCTTCTTCTTTGTCGCGAAATAGCGCAAGCACCAGAAATGGCAGACCGCCAATCCAGACCGCCGTTGCCGCTTCGTGGATCGTGGTCAAGGTAATCAGCAGCGGACGGCCGTCAAGGCGTGAAGCGGCGTGGTTCGTCATGACCGATGCGCCCAGTACGACCATCGCCAGTAGGAGTACCAGCCAGCGTGCGAACTTCCACTGCTGGCGTGCCACCAAATAGGTCGCCACCGCTGCCACCAGCACAATGCTTCCCGAGAGAAAGAAGTTCGCTCCGATCACGTCGCGGAAGCCGATCTCTGCCGTGGTCATCAGCACAGCCGAGTTCACGTACAGGTACAGCACCTGCATGACGATTAGCCCGATGGTGCTGAGGCGCAGCAGCGTCCACGAGCCGGATTGCACCTTCTGGATGGATTCGGGATTGCCCGGCACGTCGCGCGCGGTCCACAGAATGAACACGATGCCGCCCAGCAACAACGATTGGAAGATGAGCGTTCCGGCTCGCAGGACAACGGACAAGAACCCGAAGAGATCAACTAGTTGCTGCATGCGGCTGGACTATTTCACCGTGAAGGGAACTTCGCCACTGCTCATATGGCCGTCAGAGGCAAGCACGCTCCACTTCAGTTTGTAAGCTCCGGGCTTTAGTCCCGTGGCTTGCGACTGCAGTATGGCTGGGGCGGATTGTTTGGCCAGGAGAAAGGGTCTGCGAAGAGCCGTCGGACGAAAGCAGATGCAGACGCGATCGGCTGCCATCGACGCGCACGTTGAACCGCAACGTGATGGAAACGTCGGGACCGGCCACTGTGGAATTCTTTGTGGGGGTCGACTCCATCAAGATGGCATGAGCCCATGCCAGATGGGAGAGTCCAGTTAATAAGAGGACGGCCAAGAGAATCGACATTCTTGGCTTAGGAAGCGCGTGATGCAATTGAAACTCCTCCCGATGAGCGCGACTGGCGCGGAAATTCAGTCGTATAGAGGTCAGAAAATGAATGAAGAGCTATTATGCCACGCTGAGATGCTCAACTGGGCGATGAGCCGGGGCCCCGGCTGCTGTGCAGTCCGATGAGGCGGCCGATCAGCACCGCGGGATACATGATTCCGGTAACGGATTCCAATATCACTAATGAGCGGGCGTGTGCAGCCCAGGGAACGATGTCGCCATATCCCACGGTGGTTAATGTTACAAAACTGAAGAAGATAAACTCTGACGGACGCAATACCCTGCCCGGTTCCACGGTGTCGCGAAAGGAATTGGGACTCACGACCGCGATCAGTCCATAGGTCAAGCCATAGGTGATGCCAACGAGCAGATATGCCGCGACCGCTCCCGCCAAAGTATCGCCGGTCACACTGGGCGCGGAGATGACCGTCCAGATGAATATGGCAGTAACAAACGCCAGGAACATCACGCCCAAAATGAGTGAAGTCACCTGCAGAGGAAGAAGATAGCCCACGGCATTTGCGATGTGGATCGCGATGGACGGCACGCCCAGCAGAAAGGCAACGACGGTAACGCGCCCCCGTCCTAGCACCGCGTACAGTGCGGCGGAGAACACCAGCACCGCAAACAGGCGAAACATCTCCGCGCGTATCGCGGTCCCGTCGGTAAAGGGATAGCCAAGAATGAGCACCAGTTCGGTGATCAGAAGCAAGAGAAAACGATGCGGCAATTTCTGGGGAGCCGTCGCAGCTTTACCGGAAGATGTCACAGCACCCGACACAAAGATATCCTCCGAACAGGAAGAGACTGCCACGGATGAATCGCGATCCACAAGGGTATGCTGAACTTGCTCTGGAATCCAAAGAAAATTTGGGCTTTACCAACTGCCTAGCAGCAGCGTGAGAAGGGCATGCCAGCGTGCGGGTGCGTTCTCTCGTAATTTGCCAGCGTTTCATCGCCTAGCAGCGGCGCGAATTCTTCCCGTTCGGTGCAACTGTCAACATCTTCAAAAGCCAGTGGATCGAGGACTACGTTCAAATTGTTGCAATGGGCATCGTCCGGATATCCGGTTGGATACGCTGGTAGCAGAACGTACGAGTGTTTCTTCTTGCCGGCGAGAAGATATTCGCCTCGAACGGACACGCGATCGCGATGCACTTTGTGTATCGTGAACCGGCGTGCTCGACTGCTTATGCGCTCCAGGTGGGCGCGCAAAGTATTGACCGTCATGACAGTGACGTTTTGACGGCGCGCAGTCAACGTTTGCATGGCATCCCCAATCTATACCCGTTTCACATCCAACGAATAGGCGATGGGTGGAGCACGCCTGTCAGGCGTGCAAACTGCATTAAGTTACTGTATCGCGCTTTAGCGCCTGAGGTAATGTTTTCGCCACCGCAGCGGCTGAAGCCGATTTCAGCCTACAGCCTAAATTGCGTCGCTGAAGCGGTGCTACCGCCGGTACCGTTACCCGTGAAACCAGCTCGTCCCAGTGACCGGCAAGTCCACCACCGCAGCAGCCATGGTGATTATAAGCTGTGGGTAGCGGGTCAGTCTGATTTCCACAGGCGTTACGGAAACACAATGAAAGTAGATCCATTCACATCGACTCTCACTATTATCCGCGCCGATTCTTCAGCGGAGTATCTGCCGGTCTCTCGCAACCAAGCGTATAACTGCGGCTCGGTTAACTCGGCGATCGGTTCACCGACGGGGTCCCCCTTGTAGACTTTGTAGCCCTTCACAATTGTGTAGTGGTCGCCTTTCATGCTGTTTTCTCTCCGAGCGCTTTCAGGATAAGGACTTGGTCAATCCGCTTGGCAGCGGATTCGGCCTGTGTTAACAGCCCGCATAGTTCCTCGATGCTCCAAACGTGGTCGCTGATTCCCGCTTCCATCGCGGGAGCGATACGCAACGTGGAATGCACGGTTTTTTCTTTTCGCTTAGGCCCGATGCAATGATGACACGAATCGAGAGCGTATGCCGTACCCGTGGAAATCAGACTGACCCACTACCAAGCTGTGCCCTTGCTTGACCGTCGGCCGCGGTGGCTAAGAAACAGCGCACCGATCAGGCGCTACTCCGTCTGCAAGATTTTCTCCAGCGCGTGCTTTCGATACTCGAACGTTGAACGCATCATGCGTTGGAACATCACCTTCTCCAGAAAAGTCCCGATTACGCCGAAGCCGACTTCATACTCCACCACATCGCGGATGAGAGTGCCCTCGCCGCCATCCATAATTCTTGCTTCGAAGGAGTGGGTGTGGGCCCAGCGGCGGAACGGTCCCTGTTTCTGAGTGTCACGAAAGAACCGGTTGAGCGAGAAATCGGTAATGAGACCTGTCCATTTTTCGTGGAAGGGAAGATAAGGAATGGCGCGAAACTTGAAGATGATCTCCGTGCCAACTCCGGCCATCCGCTCGGCACCGAGAGTGGTTTCGCCGGCGGCGAGGTGCGGCCGAACCAGATTCAACTTGAGCACGCGGGCGCCCTGGCTGGGTGGCATGATCCGTGGAAGATTGTGGGGATCGGCGAAGAACGCGAACACGCGGGGCAG
The DNA here is from genome assembly GCA_963709045.1 of uncultured Acidobacteriaceae bacterium. Taxonomy (GTDB): domain Bacteria; phylum Acidobacteriota; class Terriglobia; order Terriglobales; family Acidobacteriaceae; genus Bog-257. Next base: position 352,152 of record CAVPUX010000005.1, read on the forward strand.
GGGCGCCGCGATCCACTGTTCGGCTTCAAACCGCTGGCTCATGTCTTAGTACCTGTTTCTCCGGAAATCGCCGAAGCGGAACCTTCAAAGTAAACCCAAATTGTTGGGTCTCGTCGAACCGAGCGCCACTAGGAATTGTATTGGGTCGTTCTGAAACAGGCGGGTCGCAAAAATCTCCACTTTCCTCTTGACATGCAACGGTTTAGGAGTAGGATACGTCCAAAGTGGTAAGAAGTGGGATGCAGTGGTACAAACCTTCGTCCGGCTGATGGGAAATTACGCGAAATGACTTCATCGCCAAAAACGGCGCATTTCCAGACCGTTTCTGCTTCATGGAGTCGTTGTTGATGGTCACCTCCGAGGTGAAAGCCCAATACGGGCCTAAAGATTATGTTTCGCGGCACGCACACAACTCGACTGGACGAAAAGGGGCGCCTCAAGGTGCCCGCGGACTTCAAACGCCAGATCGACGAAAACTATGGTGCCCAATTTTACATCACCAGTCGCACCGGGACTGTTGCCGAAGTGTATCCCATGCAGGAATGGGAGGAGATCGAGCGCAAGCTGGCGGCCGCACCGGACTCGCATCCGGTGAAAAAGAAGTTCCTGAAATACACCAACTTTTACGGCCAGGTAGTGGAGATGGACGGCCAGGGCCGTTTGCTGCTCCCCTCCGCGTTGCGCGATTCGGCCAACCTCAAAGGCGAGGTGGCGGTGATGGGCAGCCTGAAGCACCTCTTGGTGCGCAACGCCGAGGAGCTTCGCAAGGAAATCGCAGCGGAGCCGTTCACCGAGGACGATGACGCGAGCCTCAGCAGTTTGGGGATCTAGCAAGACACAGGATTTGGGTTCCATTCGCGATCTCGGAATGGAAGTGAATGGACAACGGGTTTTCAGAGACGGACAGCGCCCTTGGGCGCGGACATGGCGACAGCAAAGAGTTTGGCCATGTACCAGTTCTTTTAAAACTAGCGATCGAATTCCTGGCCGTACGGCGCGGCGGGACTTATATCGATGCCACCCTTGGCTTAGGCGGACACAGTTGGGAAATCGCAAAACGCCTGGGCGCAAAGGGTCATTTGATTGGCGTCGATAAAGATCCAGCAGCGCTGGAACGGGCGCGCGAGCAGTTGACAAACCCGCCTGCGGAATTGGCTTCCGACTGGCCGAAGGTCGAGTTGGTGCATGCATCGTTCGCGGATGTTGCGCAGCACGTGGCGTCAGCAACCGCGGATGGGCTACTGGCCGATCTGGGTGTCAGCTCCATGCAATTGGAGAATGCCGCGCGTGGATTCAGTTTTCAGGCAGACGGCCCGTTAGACATGCGGATGAATACGCATTCCGGGCAGACTGCCGAACAAGTGGTAAATCGCTTCGATGAGCGCGAGCTTGCCGACGCGATTTACGAATTCGGTGAGGAAAGGAGGTCGCGGAGAATCGCCAGAGCCATTGTTCGGGCGCGGCCGATTCACACTACCGCACAACTTGCGGAGGTGATCTCGGCCGCGGCCCGGCCAATGAACCAGGCTGAGCGGCGAATTCATCCAGCGACAAAAACTTTCCAGGCACTCCGAATTCTGGTGAACCGTGAACTCGACGACTTGCGGGAGCTGCTGAGTAAAGGCGCGGCGCCGCAGGTGCTCAAGCCGGGCGGCAGGTTGGTGGTCATCAGCTTCCATTCGCTGGAAGACCGCATTGTGAAAGATGCGCTGCGAGATGGAGCGCGCGATGGGATGTATCGTGTGCTGACCAAGAAGCCAGCAACGGCCGACCTGGAAGAAGTCGATCGCAATCCGCGGTCGCGCAGCGCGAAGCTGCGAGCTGCGGAACGAGTTTAGTTCTACCGAGTTTTGAAACTCCGCAGCAATGCGGAAAAAGCTGTGCGGAATGTGAATAAGTATGGGCCTTGAAATTCGGCCCGTCCGCTTAAAGATGCAGGCCGGACCAAGCGGTTCGGCAGGAGAAAGCAATGGCAGCCGGAGTTCTTTACCCAACCATGGCGCAATGGAATGAGCAGGCGGCGGAGCAACCGCGCGGCATGTTCATTGGCACGCCGGAAATTTATTTTGCCAAGCGCATCGACAACTCGCGGGTCGCCAAAGTGTCCGATCCCAAGCGCCGCCGCGAGATGATTTCGTTCGGCATCACCTTGAGCGTGCTGTTCCTTTTCGTGATGGTGTATTTGTGGCAACACTTCAGCGCGATCGAGTACGGCTATCGCATCGAGCAGCTGGCGGCACAGCGCAATGTTATCGCCGAGTCGAATCGCGCGTTGAGCCTGGAAGAAGCGTCATTGAAAGATCCGGCGCGAATCGACAGGCTAGCCAAACAAATGGGCATGCAACGCCCGGCCGGTGGGCAAATGCAACCCATGGATAGCGCGATTGCAGATCCATCCACCCCGGTAATGGCGCAGGCGAACGGAATCATGGTGGTCTCGGCGCTGCCATAGGATGAGGCAGCTCCAGGCGCCGAACGGAACCGGCTGAACCAGGCTCGGTGGAAGCAAAGTGGCGGTCCGCGAGTAACGGACCGCCTTCTCCATGTAAAGCGCCGGCAGTAAAGCACCACTATTCAGCTTCGGTGCACGCCGAAGCCAAGCGGAACGGAGTGAAAAGGGAATGCGGGCGAGCGCTCCCAAGACGCCAAGCCGAAGGCTCTACATCTTCGCCGTGCTGCTTTTCATTTGGATATTTGCCATCTGCTTTCGCCTGGTCCGATTACAGGTGGTGAAATTCGGCTTCTTCGAAGACCTCGCCGAACGGCAGCGTACGCGGACCATTCCTGTAGAACCGCGCCGCGGAAACATCTTCGACCGCTACGGCCATCCGCTGGCCATGTCCATTGACGTCGATTCCGTATTCGCCGTGCCAAGCGAAGTCCACGACAAGGAAACCACGGCGGCCATGCTTGGCAAGGTGTTGAATCTCGATTCTCAGGACGTTCTGGCGCGACTGAAGATGGCGCGTCCCTTCGTCTTTATCGCACGCCGGATCGACGCTGAAACCGCCACTCGCATTCGCGAACTGAACCTGCGCGGAATTGGCTTTCGGAAAGAGCCGAAGCGTTTCTATCCCAAGCGTGACCTCGCGGCTCAAGTCCTCGGTTATGTCGGTATGGACGGCGAAGGACTGGGCGGTCTGGAGAGGGGATTCGACGACGACCTGCGAGGGATTCCCGGCAAAGAACTGGTGTCGCTCGATGCGCGCGGCAAGTGGTTCAGCCGCGTGGAGAAGCCGCCCGATCCGGGACAGAATCTGGTATTGACCATCGATCAGACCATCCAGTACATCGCCGAGCGCGAACTGGAGCAGGGTATGGAGGATACAAAAGCGATCGCTGGAACCGTGGTGGTGGAAAATCCTCGGACCGGCGAGATTCTCGCTCTGGCCAATCGCCCGACCTTCAATCCCAACGTGTTCAACAGTGTTCCGGCGGAGGCCCTGAAAAACCGCGCTGTTAGCGATATTTATGAACCCGGTTCGGTGTTCAAGATCGTCACCTATTCCGCTGCCATCGATCAGCATGTGGTGACGCCGGAAGACAAGGTCGACTGCCAGCACGGCTCAATTGACGTGTTCGGCATGAAGATTCACGACCACGAGAGCCTGGGTGTGATCACCATCGCGGAGGCGCTGGCGCACTCCAGCGATGTGGCTGCCATTAAGGTCGGCATGAAGCTGGGCGACGAGCGTCTCTATAGCTACATCCATAACTATGGCTTCGGTCAGCAGACCGGTATTGAACTCCCGGGTGAGACGCGGGGACTCGCCAGACCGGTAAGCCGCTGGTCGAAGGTCTCGATCGGCGCCATCTCGATGGGGCAGGAGATCGGCGTGACACCGCTGCAAACCGTGTCGCTAGTGTCAACGATCGCGAATGACGGAGTTTATACGCCTCCCCGAATCGTGGCGGGGGAGTTGCCGCCAGATGGAACTCCCAAGCCCGTGGTGTTCCACTCCGCACAGCAACACCGCGTGGTTTCGACGATGACGGCGGCCCAGATGAAGAAGATGATGGAAGGCGTGGTGCTATTCGGCACCGCCAGACGGGCAATTCTGAACGGCTACACCGTTGCCGGCAAGACCGGAACAGCGCAGAAGGTTGACCCGGCGACGGGCGGCTATTCCAAGACGAAATACGTCGCTTCGTTTATCGGATTTGCCCCGGTTAATACCCCTGCGATAACCATAGCTGTGATTCTTGACTCGCCAGTGGGACTACACCAAGGCGGACAGGTTTGTGCGCCGGTCTTCAAGCGCATCGCCGAGCAGGTGCTCGAATACCTGCACGTGTCACACGACGCGGATGTTAAGAATCCGGTGCGGCAGAACCTGCAGGCCTCAGTGAAGGATGATGATCTAGCCGATGAATCCTCGGATCGGCTTAGTCCTCCGCTGCAGGCCGATGCGGACGCGGCTGGCAATGCAAAACCGCAGATAAGTTCATCGGCGCCAGTGGAGAGAGTGAAGTCGTCGGGCATCTCGAATGCGAGCCTGGTTGCGCCAGCCGCGGCTATGCCGGTGCAACAAGCTCAATCTTCGGTTGGAACGGAGGTCGTCCAGGCAGTCCCTCCATCGCAGCAGCCGAGTCTCGCCGAGAAGGCAGCCGGCCAAGGAACGGTTGTTCTTGATGTGGACAGTGGAGTTGTGGTGCCGTCGTTCCTGGGTAAGCCGCTGCGTTCGGCGGTGGAGACCGCCGAGCAATCTGGGCTGGAGATCAATGCGATCGGCAGCGGCATCGCACGCCAGCAGTGGCCCGCACCTGGCAGTCACTTGCCTTCCGGACAGAAGATCACGGTGCGATTCTCGCATTAAAAACGCCGAAAGATTGATCGGAGCTTTACAGAAGTTGGAATTTCGTTCGCCAATCTGATAGGTTACATGTAACCCATGGCGAGAAGATAAATGACACCAACTCGATCCAAGCCATCGCGGGACAAGGTCAGGGCGCACAGGGAGCGGCTACGCCGCCAAGGACTACGTCCGATCCAGATTTGGGTGCCAGACGTGCGCTCGCCGGAGTTTGCGCGAGAGGCGCACCGGCAGTCGCTCCTAATTGCAAATAGCCCCCAAGAGAAGGACGATCAGGCTTTCATCGACTCAATCTCTGATTGGGGCGATGAGTGAAACGGGGAGAGATTTGGACGGTGGCTGGTGGGAGGGATTACGCAGGCAAGCCCCGCCCGGTCATAATCGTACAGGATGACCGATTCGACACCACGAAGTCCATAACGGTCTGCCCTTTCACGACCAATCCCGAGAGCGCCATTTTGTTCCGCATACCAATCGAACCGAATGACAGAAATGGCTTGCGCGCCCTGTGTCGCATTATGGTGGATAAGGTAATTACCATTCCAAGAACCAAGATCGGAAAGCGTGTTGGCCGCTTATCCGACGAGGACATGGTGTGCTTGAACCGCGCTTTGTTGGTTTTCCTGGGTATTGCCGGTCCTGGAGCAAACGCGTAGCCGGCGAGTCAGACCCTTTTGTTCGGTAAAGATGAATTTCCTTGATCTTCTAGATGGTGCGGAGTATCTAGCGCAGCAAGGCAATCCGCAGATTGCCGGGCTCGATTACGACAGCCGGCGGGTGCAGCCAGGCTGGTGTTTCGTGGCCATCCGCGGCGAGAGCACTGACGGTAATCAATACATCGATACGGCTCTTCATGCCGGGGCAGTTGCCGTTGTCAGTGACTCATTGCCGCCACGTCCGGACATTGCCTGGGCGCAGGTTCCACATGGGCGGCGAGCGTTGGCGCGGCTCAGCGCAAACTTCTATGGCCGTCCCGCCGAGCGGCTCTCTATCACAGGAATCACAGGGACAAATGGCAAGACGACAACGGCGTTCATCCTTAATGCCATGTTGCGCGCGGCTGGGCGTAAAGCTGCCCTGGTGGGTACCGTGGAGTATCGCATCGGTGAAGAAGTCCTGCCCGCTCCCCACACCACACCCGAGGCGCTGGAACTGAATCAGCTCTTTGCGCGCGCAGCTGGACGCGGGCTGTACTGAGGCCGTGATGGAAGTGTCCTCACATGCGTTGGAGCAGCAGACGGGTTTACGGGGTGGCGTTTCGACGTTGCCGTGTTCACCAATCTGACGCGCGATCATCTTGATTACCACGGAACCATGGAGCAGTATTTCGCTTCTAAGGCGAGCCTGTTCACGGGTTCAGGCACCGAGCCGCCGCGAGTTGCCGTGATCAACGTTGAGGATGAATATGGTCAGCGGATCGTCAAGCTGCTCACGAAACAACAGGAGTTGATTACCTACGGTTTCGACGCTGGTGATTTTCGCGCGAAAGATGTCAGCATCGAGAAGAGTGGAACCAAGTTCACCCTGGTGACGCCGACGGGTCAATATCCTATTTGGAGTCCACTGCTAGGGCGGGTGAACGTACTGAACCTTATTGCCGCGTCCGCCGCTGCTTATGCACGCGATGTGGAGCCCAGTACAGTCGCTATGGCGGCTAGTGAACTGGCCCAAGTGCCAGGACGCTTCGAGCGCGTGGATGTTGGCCAACCGTTTGCCGTTATCGTGGACTATGCACACACCGACGATGCGCTGCGTAATCTGACCGCGGTTGCGCGCGAGTTCCTGGCGCAGCGTGGAGGGCCGGGACGAGTCATCACCGTTTTTGGATGCGGCGGGGACCGCGACCGCAGCAAACGTCCCCTGATGGGCGCAGCCGCTGGCGCCGGCAGCGACTTCGTGGTGCTGACCAGCGACAATCCCCGACGCGAGAATCCCCTCGACATCATGAACGATGCGTTACCGGGGTTGCAGCGGTCCGGCACTCGTTACACATTGGAACCAGATCGCCGCAAGGCCATCACGCTGGCCATTCACGAGGCTGAGGCCGGCGACATTGTTCTCATTGCCGGAAAGGGACACGAGAAGGTCCAGGTTACAGCTGCAGGTACGATTCCATTCGACGATATCGAGACGGCGCGAAATGCGCTGCAGAACGTTGGTTATTCAACCTCGCCACCCACGCATTCGGCAAAATCATGAAGCTGAGCCTGTCGCGCGCTGCCGAATTTATGCAGGCTGCTGGCGAGTTTGCCCCAGCCTTGGTTGCCAATGGCTATTCCATTGATTCGCGCACCGTGCAGCCGGGCGACCTGTTCTTCGCGGTTCGCGGCGAGCGACTGGACGGGCATGATTTTGTCGGAGCAGCGCTCGCCATGGGGGCGATAGCCGCGGTCATTGCCAAAGATCGGGAGGCACGGTTCGCGCAGGAGAGTCGGTTGTTGGCGGTGGAAGATCCACTTACGGCTTTGCAGCGGCTTGCTGCTGCCGTTCGCCGACTATGGGGAAAACCGCTGATAGCCGTGACTGGTTCGGCCGGTAAGACGACGACCAAGGAAGCCATCGCTCACGTATTAGCCACACAGTACCGCGTGCTGAAGTCGCAGGGTAACCTGAACAATCATTTTGGTATGCCATTACAGTTACTCAAGCTGGAACCGGAGCATGACATCGCGGTGGTCGAAATGGGGATGTCGCATGCCGGTGAGATTACGGCTCTAGCCAAGCTGGCGCAGCCGGATTGCGGCGTCGTGACCATGGTAGCGCCCGTGCACCTGGAGTTTTTTGAGTCGATCGCGGCCATCGCGCGTGCCAAGTACGAACTGATCCAGTCTCTGCACGCCGGCGGCATCGCCGTATTGAATGCCGACGATGAGTATGTTTCGCAGTTTGGGCGCGACTTCCATGGAAAGGTCGTCACCTTTGGACTTCACAAGCCAGCTGACGTATCGGCGCGGAGGATTGAATCGCGTGGCCCGCTAGGCTCAGTGTTCGAAATTATGGTGGATGCCGAGCACGTTCCCGCTGCGCTGCCGTTGTTGGGCGAGCACAGTATCTACAATGCGCTGGCGGCAGTCGCTGTGGGACTACAGTACGGAGTTGGGCTCCGCACCGCCGCCGAATCGCTTGCCGCCCTGGCGCCCGGAGACAAACGGGGAGAGATTCTGAGTTATGCGGGCGCGACTATCATCAACGATTGCTACAATTCGAATCCTAAGGCCCTCGACAATATGGTCCGGTCGCTGGCCCAGATTCCGGCCCGGCGCAGGATTGTTGTCGCCGGTGAGATGCTGGAACTCGGGCCCGCCGCCGAAGCGATGCATCGCGATTGCGGAGAGCACATGGCGGACTACGGGATCGACCGGCTGCTGGGGGTGCGGGGGCTGGCGAAGGCGATGGTGGAAGCCGCAACTCGCGCCGGAATGAACGCCGAGTTCGTCAATACGCCGCAAGAGGCCGCTGAGTGGCTGCGGCGCGAAGTCAAAACCGGCGATGTGGTTCTGCTAAAGGCGTCACGTGGAGTTCGCCTGGAGCGCGCGCTCGACGGTTGGGTTGGCACAATGCCGGACGCTGCACATTAGAGTTGCAGCTCCTGCATAACATTCAGAACGGGGAAGAATTTGCTCTATTGGTTGCTGTACCAGAAGGGATTTCTCGTCTTTCATATCGGCCCGTTCCGAATCTTTCGCTATTTAACCTTCCGCACCGTCTTCGCCAGCCTAACCGCACTCTTCATTGGCCTCATCATTGGCCCGGCAGTGGTTCGCCGCTTGCGTGAATTCCAGATAGGGCAATACATCCGCGAAGACGGGCCCAAGGACCACCTGAAGAAGGCCGGTACCCCGACCATGGGCGGCTTGCTCATTGTGGTGGGCATGATTGTCCCCACACTGTTATGGGCCGACCTTAGTAACCGCTTCGTGTGGATCGCCGTATTGGCGACGCTGGCGTTCGGGGCGATTGGCTTCGCCGACGACTATTTGAAGGTGGTACACCGCCGCAATCTCGGTCTTACCGCACGGGCCAAGCTGGGCTATCAGTTTCTAGCAGCTTTTGTAATTGGTGCAATCTTGAGCGCCTTGGAGACCCACGGGCTCTATTCCACGCGCTTGATCGTGCCTTTTCTCAAGCATTTCCGGCCAGACCTGGTGATCGACCGATTGCACCATGGCTACCTTTCGCCGTTGGCATTTCTTCCGTTTCTCGCCTTCGTGGCCATTATCATCGTGGGCTCCAGCAATGCCGTTAACCTCACCGACGGTCTGGATGGCCTGGCGATTGGTTGCACGGTGATTGCCGCGGGCGCGCTGACAATACTCACCTACGTGAGCGGCCACGCCGTGTTCGCCGATTACCTCGAGCTCTCTCATATGCCCCAGGTGTCGGAGGTCACCATCTTCTGCGGGTCCATGGTCGGCTCTGCCATCGGTTTTCTCTGGTATAACGCGCATCCCGCGGAGATTTTCATGGGCGATGTGGGATCGCTGGCGTTGGGCGGTGCGATTGGGACCGTTGCCGTCATCATCAAGCAGGAGTTGCTGCTTCCCTTCATCGGCGGCATCTTCGTGATTGAGGCACTTTCAGTCATTCTCCAAGTGGGTTCCTACAAGCTGCGCAAGAAGCGCATTTTTAAGATGGCGCCTATCCACCATCACTTCGAACTGATGGGCTGGAGCGAATCGAAAGTGATTGTTCGCTTCTGGATTGCCTCGCTGGTGTTTGCACTCTTTGCTCTCACCACCTTGAAGTTGCGCTAGAGGCGCGGCAAACGTGGCACAATGGCGACGCGAGCGTAATTCTCAATGGACGTCAAAGGCAAACGCGTGCTGGTGGTAGGGCTGGGCAAGTCCGGCGTGGCCAGCGCTCTGTTTCTGGAGAAGCTCGGTGCGCGGGTTGCCGTTTCTGACGCCAAATCGGAAGAGCAACTTCGACACGAGATTCCTCTACTGCTCGACCACGGCATCACCGTCGAAACCGGACAGCATGGCGAGCGCACCTTCCGCGATCAGGACCTGATCGTGATAAGTCCGGGTGTGCCCTTCGATGTTCCGCAACTGGTGCAGGCGCGTGCGCTGGGCATCCCTGTCATCGGCGAGGTGGAACTCGCTGCGCGCTTCCTCAAGGGGCAGATCGTCGCCATCACGGGTTCCAACGGCAAGACCACCACCACCACGCTGGCGGGCGAGATCATCGCAGCCGGAGGCCGCAGGACGTTGGTGGGCGGAAATATCGGTACTCCTGCAATCACTTTCGTCGAAAGTGCCACCGAAGATACTTGGGTCGTATTGGAGATCAGCAGCTTCCAACTGGAAACGATCGAGAGCTTTCACCCCCGCATCGCGGTAGTGTTGAATGTGACCCCCGATCACCTTGACCGTCACCATTCGTTTGAGAAATACGCCGCGGCCAAAGCCCGCATCTTCGACAACCAGAGCGCGAACGATTTCGCCGTATTGAATGCCGACGACGGGCCCTGCCGTGAAATGGCCGCGGCCACGAAAGCTTCCGTTTGCTGGTTCAGTCGGCTGAAGGAGATCTCGAGCGGCGCGTTTGTTCGCGGCGGAAACATAGTCTGGCGCGATGGCAAAGGCGATCGCGAGATTATGCCCAATACGGAGATTTCGCTCAAGGGGGCGCACAATCTCGAAAACGTACTAGCCGCGGTCTGCGTCGGGATGCTGGCCGGAATCGAGCCGGCACAGATTCGCAAAGCGGTATCCGAATTCAAAGCGGTCGAGCATCGTCTGGAGTTTGTGGCTACGATTCGCGGTGTCGACTATTACAACGATTCAAAAGCCACGAACGTTGACGCGACAATCAAGGCGTTGGAGTCCTTTTCCGGTGGCATTCACCTCATTTTGGGCGGGAAGGACAAGGGCAGCGACTACAGCGTACTCAATCCGCTGTTGAAGAAGCGAGTGAAACGCGTGTACACCATCGGCGCGGCGGCCGCCAAGATCGAATCGCAAGTGCAGGGAACCGATATCGCAAGCGTAGGGACGCTGGAGGCCGCGGTCAGGCGCGCCAGCGAATCCGCCACGCTGGGCGATATTGTGTTGCTGGCTCCCGCCTGCGCCAGCTTCGATCAGTTTGACAGCTACGAACATCGCGGACAGGCCTTTAAAGATCTGGTTCGCCAACTCGCATCGAAGGAACAGCAGCGAGAGCATGTTGGCATCGGCGGTCGCGGAGGCAAGCAATAATGGCCAAGCGGGTCAGCGTGGATAAGTGGCTGTTCACGGTTACGCTGTTACTGGTCTTTATCGGGCTAGTGATGGTCTTCAGCGCCTCGGCGGTAATGGCGAAGGAGCGCTTCGGATCGCCGTATGGTTTCCTGCTGCGACAGATGGCATGGGCTGGCGCCGGCATCGTGGCTATGCTCGTCATCATGAACATCGACTACCGGAAATACCGGCGGGCGTCGGTGGTTTTCACCTTCCTGGGATTTACTTCGCTACTGCTGATCGCTGTCTTTCTATTTCGCGATTCTCACAATACGCATCGCTGGATCAAGCTTGGCGGGTTTTCGTTGCAACCTTCGGAGTTGGCGAAGCCTGCCATCATCTTTTATCTCGCCTACTTCCTGGAATCACGCTGGCAGCAAATCACCGACTGGAAGAATGTGCTGCTTCCTGCCGCTGCTCCGGTCATCTTATTCGCCCTGTTGATCGTGAAAGAGCCCGATCTCGGCACCGCGATCGCGTGCCTGGCGATCTCCGCCGCCGTGTTGTTCGTCGCCGGTATGAACATGAAGTATCTGTGGTACGCGCTCGGCGCGTCACTATTGCCGCTCTACTTTCTGGTTGTGCGCGTGCCCTGGCGCTGGGGGCGAGTGCAGGCGTTCCTCGATCCCTTTAAGGATCCCCAGGGCAAAGGCTTCCACATTATCCAGTCCATGATCGCTGTGAGCACAGGAGGCCTGACCGGACTAGGTTTGATGGAAGGGAAGCAGAAACTCTTCTACTTACCGGAGCCGCATACCGACTTTATCTTCGCGGTAACCGCGGAAGAGATGGGACTATGGGGCTCGTTGCTGGTGGTCACGCTCTTCGGCATCTTCCTGTATCGCGGCGTCCGGACCGCGCTTCGCACCGACGACATGTTTGGGAAGTTTTTGGCGACCGGTTTCACCGCTATGGTAGTGGTGCAGGCGCTGTTCAACATCAGCGTGGTGCTGGCCATGATGCCGGCCAAGGGAATTCCGCTGCCGTTCATCTCCTACGGCGGCTCGTCGCTCTTTATTACTCTGGCAAGTGTCGGAGTCTTGCTTAACATCACCCAACAGACGGACTAGCCATGCGCGTGATCGTGGCGGGAGGCGGCACCGGCGGACACGTTATTCCAGCGCTGGCCATCGCGCAAGAGTTGCGTTCGCGCTACAACGCGCAGGTAATGTTCGTGGGCACTCAGCGCGGCATAGAGACCCGGCTGGTTCCGGCCGCGGGATTCGAACTGCATCTCATCCAGGTTGGCGCACTGAACCGGGTAGATCTGGCGACACGGCTCAAGACGTTGCTGGATCTCCCTCGTGCCTTCATCGCGGCGGCCCAGTTGATCCGCGAATTTCGACCCGATGTCATGATCGGCGTCGGCGGTTATGCCTCAGGCCCTGCGATGCTGACGGCGGCCATGATGAACGTGCCTACCCTTGCCTTCGAGCCGAACGTGATTCCGGGCGTCGCCAATCGAATTGTTGCTCCGATGGTGAGTGTGGCGGCGGTACACTTCGAGGCGACATGCCACTATTTTCGTAACTGCCATGTGACCGGCGTCCCGGTTCGACAGGAGTTCTTTCATGTTCCCGCCCGCGCGAAGGATGCTCGTCCAACGCTGCTGGTCTTCGGAGGCAGTCAAGGCGCTCACGCTATTAACCAGGCCGTGCTGGACGCACTGCCGAAGCTGATGGACACCGTGCCTGGAATTCATATCATTCACCAGACTGGCGAAAAGGATTACGTTAATGCCCAGGCAGTCTATTTGCGTGCCATGATTTCTGCGGAGGTGTCGCCTTTCATTGACGACATGCCCGGAGCCTTTGCCCGCGCGGATTTGCTGCTTTGCCGCTCCGGCGCCAGCACGGTCGCCGAGATCACCGCGGCAGGGAAACCTGCTATCTTCATTCCGCTGCCGACCGCTGCCGATGACCACCAGACGCAGAATGCCGCGGCGCTTGCCGAGGGCGGCGCTGCCCGCCTATTGCCGCAGTCTGAACTTTCGGGCGATCGCCTGGTGGACGAGGTCGCTGCTCTGCTACGTGATCACGCGCAACTAGCGAAGATGTCGGAGGCGGCGCGCGGCTTTGCTCATCCCGGAGCGGCAGCTACAATCGCTTCGCTGGCGGTGCGCGCCGCTGGCGTCCAAAGCCGTCACGCTGTAGCCTAGAGACTCGTCTCCTGCATGTTTGCAAAAATCCAACGCGTTCATTTTGTCGGTATCGGTGGCATCGGCATGAGTGGTATCGCCGAGGTGCTGCTCAATCTGGGTTATAAAGTCTCCGGCTCCGACCTCAAGACATCGGCGGTTACGCAACGGCTCGCTCGCATGGGGGCTGTCATCTGTGGCGAGCATCGCCCGGAAAACGTGGTGGGAGCGGAAGTCGTGATCACCAGTTCGGCCATCACACGCGGTAATGCTGAGGTCGACGCCGCCCGCCAGCAGCACATTCCGGTCATTCAGCGCGCTGAAATGCTGGCGGAGTTGATGCGCCTTAAATACGGAATTGCCGTTGGCGGCATGCATGGCAAGACCACTACCACATCGATGATTGCGGCGGTGCTGGCTGCGGGCGGCCTCGATCCCACCGTGGTCGTGGGAGGCCGGGTGGATGCGATGGGTTCCAATGCGCGGCTGGGGAAATCGCAGTACTTGGTGGCCGAGGCCGACGAGAGCGATCGCTCCTTCCTGAAGCTGTCGCCTATTCTCGCTGTGGTCACCAACATTGACCGGGAGCACATGGACTGCTATCGCAACATGGAAGATGTGGAGCAGACCTTCTTGCAGTTCATGGACCTGGTGCCCTTCTATGGAATGGTTGTGGCTTGCAATGACAACGATGATCTGCGCCGGCTGCTGCCCGCGGTGCAACGGCGGATACTGACCTACGGCACGCACGAGCAATCGGACTTTCTCATTTCGAGCGTGGGTTGTGGTCCGCGCGAGAATTCTCCGGCGCTGAGCAGTTTTCATGTCAGCTATCGTGGAAGTCCGCTGGGCGAATTTGCTTTGCGTGTTCCTGGAGAACACAACATAAGGAATGCCACGGCGGCAATAGCGGTGGGAATTGGGCTTGACGTCCCAGTGGGGGCAATCCGGGGCGCGCTGCAAAATTTTGATGGAGTCGATCGCCGCTTTCAGGTCATCGGCAGCGTTGCTGGGGTCACTGTGGTTGACGATTACGGACATCATCCCACCGAGATTCGCGCGACTCTGGCGGCGGCGCGGCAGTGCGGATTTGGCAAGGTGCATGTGATCTTTCAACCGCATCGCTACACCCGCACGCAGCTGCTGCTTGAGGAATTTTCGACTGCATTCCGCGATGCCGATTCAGTCATCGTCCTCGATATCTATCCAGCCAGTGAGCAACCAATCCCGGGAATCACCGGCGAGATGCTGGCGAGGCGCATCACAGAGGTCGGCGGCCAGGAAGCCCTCTACGTCTCTTCGTTTGCCAAAGCTATGAAGCTAGTGGCGACCGCAGCAATGTCAAGTGACGTGATCCTCACCCTTGGCGCGGGAAATGTTTGGCAACTCGGACCGCAAGTCTTGGAGCAACTGGAGAGCCGGACGACCACGACGTTGCGATAACTGTCACAGCGATCGGCCCTCAAGACTCGATAAGAGACCGCTGACTTCATCCCGGAGGACGGGTAGGTCGGTATGGATGACGCTCCAAACGATCTCGTCGTTAATGAAGCTATACCCGTGAATAAGCAAATTCCGGAACGAGATAATTTCGAGATGTTGACTAATGTGGGTTGCACTCTCTGGAAATCGCCGTACGAGCTGCGCTAACGCTTCGCCAATAATTTCTAATTGTCGCTCGACGGCAGAGCGCAGCATCGGATCTTGCCGATAGTCGGCCAATGTTCGATTCGTGACGAATCTCCGGATCAAGTCCGCTGAGTTACACATGTCCCAGAGATATGCTCTCTGGTCACGCTGCATAGAGGGACACCTGTGAGGACTCGATATTGCGCCGAATGTAAGGATTGCGAACCGCGGACACCTCAACCAGATCGACTTTGCGTCGGAACAACTGCTCCAGCTCCTTAAGAAGGCCAAAATAAGAACAAGCGTGCTCGTCGGGCGACACGGGCGCAAACTCGACTACGAAATCGAGGTCGCTGGTTTCCGCGTGGAAGTCCTCGCGAGTGGCCGAGCCGAATAGCCCGAGGCTAACCACATTAAATTGCGCACAGAGGTGCGCCAGTTCCTCCCGGCGATCCTCAATTAGGTCAACCATAGCGATCAAATCATAACGCAACCGCTGTCTTCTGCGCAGATGGCTGCAGCCAGTTCATTTTGTCCCTAACTACAGCTCGCAAGTTTACCTTTGTGGTTCCTGTTCCACCGCGCATTCGTTCAACACGAAAAGCGTCTCCGCAATCTCAACAAAAACGGTTATAGTGAGGCGAATGGCCGAAGTTCTGGGCGTTTCATCCGGTTTTCATGGCTCGAAAAAGCTCATCAGCAACGCAGGAAGAGGAACTCGAAGCGCGGGTTAGCGATGCTGCTGTGCGTCCGCGCGGCTTCGACGAATCGCCGCTCGACGCCCGTATGCTCGACCTCGATGACGAGGTCGAATCGCCATTCCTGCGCGGGCAGAAGCGCGTTCCGGTGCGGCGCGGAGCGCTGCCACGCAAGGCTGCCGAGTCGCCTCAAGATCGCGCTCATCCTGCTCCTGGTATCTGGGAAGCGTTGCTCTCATCTGGATTACGCTTCATCAATACGCCACGCGATCCTGGCGCTTCCGCATCGATTCCAGCGACAACATCCAGGTTTCGGGAAACAGCAACGTCAGCCGTTCGCAACTGATGGACGTGATGGCGGGTGACCTCAATCGCAACGTCTTTTTTGTTCCGCTGGATCTTCGCAAGCAACAACTGGAGCAAATTCCCTGGGTGCAATCCGCCACGGTGATGCGCCTGCTCCCGGACCGCTTGAACATTGTCGTCAAGGAGCGCACACCGGTTGCGTTTGTAGAAGTCAATTCTCATATTGAGCTGATTGACGCCCACGGCGTGGTCATGGATCTTCCCGCGGGGCAGATGGCGAAGTATTCCTTCCCAGTGGTGGTTGGAATGCCAGACACCGAGCCTCTCTCGACGCGCGCCGCGCGGATGAAGATCTACACTCAACTGATGAAGGACCTCGACTCTGGCGGAGCGCATTATTCGCGTGACCTCAGCGATGTCGATCTTTCCGATCCTGACGACGTGAAGGCGACCGTGACCGACGCGAAGGGGGCCGTGCTTGTGCACCTTGGATCGTCGAATTTTCTGGAGCGATTCAAGATCTACGTAGCCCACGTCCAAGAGTGGAGAGCGCAGTTCCAAAGATTGGAGTCGGTGGATTTGCGATACGAACACCAGGTGATTGTTAATCCCGATTCCGCAACTGTTACTCCCAAAGCCGATGGTGCGCCGGGTAACGGGGCAAGCAATGCAGACGCAGCAGCAGCGCCACCAGCTATGCAAAATAGGCCAGTGAAGCACAAGACGAAAAAGCACGCGTAAACCATGGGAAGTCAAACAGAGAACTTGCTTACAGTGATTGACGTTGGTAGCGCCAAGACGTGCGTTATCGTCGCCGAAGTGAATGACTATGCCTTGCGTTATCGCGGTCATGGCATCTCCGATTCGCGTGGTATGCGCAAGGGCGTCATCGCCGATCTCGACAAGGCCGTCGACTCGATCAGGAAAGCGGTCGAAGATGCGGAGAACGTGGCGCAAGCTCCGGTGGAGCATGCCGTGGTCGGAGTGGCTGGCTCGCACATCCGCGGCGTGAATAGTCACGGTGGCATCTCGCTGGGATCGCGTTCGCGCGAGATCAGCCGCGAAGATGTGCGTCAGGCCGTGGAGAAGGCGCGCAGCATCGCCATGCCCGATGACCGCGAAGCTCTGCACTTGCTGCCGCAAGAGTTCATTCTCGATGGACAAGGTGGAGTTCACGATCCTGCGGGATTGATGGGCAGAAAGCTCGAGGTCCGCGTGCACGTGGTGACTGCGGGAACCACCGCGACGCAGAACGTAGTTTCGGCCATGAACCGCGCTGGCATTCACGTCGACGACACCGTCTTTGAAGCGCTCGCATGTGCTGACTCGGTTCTGCAGACCGACGAGCGCGAACTCGGCGTCTGCCTGGTCGATATTGGGGCCGGTTCGTCAAGCCTCATCGTCTACTACGAAGGCGTCGTGATTCATACGGGCGCAATCCCAATTGGCGGCGATCACTTCACCAACGATGTCGGAGTGGGCTTCCGGACGCCGATTCCTGACGCCGAGAACATCAAGAAGATGTTTGGCTGCGCCATCGTCACGCGCATTCCTGAGGGCAACGAGATCGAAGTGCCGTCGGTTGGCGATCGCCCGTCGCGCCTTATGCAGCAGCGCATGCTTGGCGAAATTCTGGAGCCTCGTGCGCGCGAACTGATGGAACTACTTCGCGATCACCTCCGTCAAGCGGGCATTTACGATCTCCTGGGCGCAGGACTGGTTTTCACTGGCGGCGGATCGCGGCTCAACTCGCTGCTTGAGGTTGCCGACGGCATTCTGCGCCGGCAAGTGCGACTCGGTTATCCAGTGCCGATCGCCAAGTTGCCGTCCAACTTGTTGGAGCCGGAGTTTGCGACGGCAATCGGAATGGTGCTCTACGGACATCGCGCGCGCCAGGCGCGCATGAACATTGATCGAGGACTGCGAGCAAAGCTGAGAGGCTTGTTCGCCCGACAGAACGCGTAAACAATTTTGCAGAGCTAACCTGCGCCGTGCGACGGCGCTCATCGGAGTCGAGATGATCGAAGATTTCAACGACAAGAGCCAGCCCGAAAACGACATTCGCATTCACTTCAACGAAGAGCTGCTGAACTCCGCGAAGATCAAGGTCATCGGCGTCGGCGGCGGTGGCGGCAACGCCGTCAATCGCATGATCGAGTCGCACCTCGAAGGCGTGGAGTTCGTCGTCGCCAACACCGATCTCCAGGCCCTCAAGCTGTCGAATGCGCCGGTGAAGATCCAGCTTGGCGTCAAGCTGACCAACGGCCTCGGCGCGGGCGCCAATCCCGACGTCGGCCGCAAGGCTGCGCTCGAAGACGCCGACAAAATCATCGAAGCGCTCGAAGGCGCGGACATGGTCTTTGTCACCACCGGTCTCGGCGGTGGAACCGGCACAGGCGCAGCGCCGATCATCGCATCGCTGGCCAGCGAGATGGGCGCGCTCACCGTCGCGGTCGTGACCAAGCCGTTCGCTTTCGAAGGCAAGCGTCGCCAGAACCAGGCCGAGCGTGGCTTGCAGGAGCTGATCGACTCGGTGGACACGACCGTCGTCATCCCCAACGAGAAGCTGCTCGCCGTCGCCAAAGATGCGGGCTTCTTCGAATCGTTCCGCGTCGCCGACGACATTCTGCGGCAAGCCGTGCAGGGCATCTCTGACATCATCACCATTCCCGGCATCATCAATCGCGACTTCGCCGACGTGAAGACCATCATGGCGGGCATGGGCTACGCCGTGATGGGTACTGCGACCGCCAAGGGCGAAGGTCGCGCCACGCTGGCGGCGCAGGCCGCAATTGCGTCTCCGCTGCTCGAGGCCGGTGCCATCGACGGCGCGCGCGGCATTCTCATCAACATCACCGGCTCCAGCTCGCTGCGGCTGGCCGAGGTGAACGAAGCTTCCACCATCATCCAGAGCGCCGCGCATGAAGACGCCAACATCATCTTCGGCGCCGTGCTCGACGAGAAGATGAAGGACGAAGTCAAGATTACCGTGATCGCAACCGGCTTCAAAGATGTTTCCCGCCGGCGCGAGCACTCGAACCCGGTGGCTGATGTAGTGCAGCACGCGCGCGCTTCCGCAGCGCACGCGACGTATGAAGTGCCGTCCATGCACGAACCGCAAGCCGCACCGGAGAAGCCTGCCCCTTCGCGCTTCGACGCGGTCAAGCCGTCGGAAACTGAATCGCAGCGTGGAGCGGAACGGCCGCGCCCGATTTCATACATTCCCGACAATCTCGACGACATTGACTCCGAGATCGTCCGCCACGCCGAGCCGATGGACGAGGCGCAAATTCAAGCGCGAGCCGCCGCGGCGGGTCGAGATGAGCCGCCCACAATTGAAACCGTGAGCAGCAGCATTAACATCAGCTACGACACGGATGACCTGGAGATTCCGGCCTTCCTGCGTAAGCGGGGCGAGGGCTAAGAGCTAGGATCAGGCCAGCCGTCCAGACAACCCGTCAGGCTACCCTTGCGCTAGAACCGCGAGCACCTGGCAGTGGGGCTTCAAACGGACCGCTACCAAGCCCCTCTGTCTCGCGGAGTTCGCGCGCGTTCGTGATATTCTTATCTTGATAGCTGCGACCCTCCTGGTAGGCAATTTTCCCGCAGTTCCCTTAAGAAAAACCATGATCTCAGTCAGCAATGTATCCATGCGCTACGGCGCCAAAGTTCTGTTCGACGAAGTCTCCACGGCGTTTACGCCCGGCAAACGCTACGGCCTCACCGGTCCAAATGGGGCGGGGAAGTCCACCTTCATGAATCTGTTGACCGGTGAATTGGAGCCGCAGAAGGGCACCGTGGTGCGTCCGCGGAAGCTTGGCGTGTTGCGACAAGACCAGTTTGCCTTCGATGCCTATCGTGTGCTCGATACCGTCATCATGGGCAACAAGCGGCTGTGGGCGGCGATGGAAGAGCGCGACCGCATCTACGAGAAGCATGAGATCACCAACGACGACGGCATGAAGCTGGGCGAACTGGAAGGCATCGTCGGCGAAGAAGATGGATACTCCGCCGAGACCGATGCCGCGCTCCTGCTGCAGGGTCTCGATATTCCCGACGAAATGCATCAGCGTCCGATGAGTGAGTTGCAGGGCGGGCAGAAGGTGAGAGTGTTATTGGCGCAGGCTCTCTTCGGCCATCCGCAGGCGTTGTTGCTGGATGAGCCGACGAACCACTTGGATTTGGACTCAATCCACTGGCTGCAGAACTTCCTGAAGAACTATGAAGGAGTTGTGATCGTTATCTCGCACGATCGTCATTTTCTGAATAGCGTTTGCACGCACATAGCCGATATCGATTACGAAACCATCATTACCTACACCGGCAGCTACGACGAGATGGTCATGGCCAAGACGCAGATTCGCTCGCAGATCGAAGGTCAGAACGCACAGCGCGAAAAGAAAATCGCGCAACTGAACGAGTTCATCGCGCGATTCTCTGCCGGCACCCGCTCCAGCCAGGTGCAGTCGCGGCGCAAGGAAGTTGAGCGCCTGCAGGTCACCGAACTTGCGAAGTCGAACATCCAACGCCCATACCTTAAGTTCGACCAGAAGCGTCCCTCGGGCAAGCACATCCTTGAGCTCGAAGGCGTGAGCAAGTCTTACGGCGAGAGCGAAATTATTCGCAGCTTTACGGCGAGCGTGACGCGCGGCGAGAAGATCGCGTTGATGGGTCGCAACGGTGCAGGCAAGACCACGCTGCTGAACGCGCTGCTGGCGAACTCGCCGACGGTGCCGGAATGCTGAGCTGCGCCAAACCAGCGGCTACGATGGTCCGTTCTTGAGTGACGGCGAAGTCGTCTGGGGGCACGAGGCACAGGTCGGGATATTTCGCGCAGGACCACCGCGCGCTTATCGAAAAGGGTATGACCGCGTTTGAGTGGCTGCATCGGTGGGATCCCGGCGCTGCGAATGAAGAAATTCGTGGCCTGCTGGGACAGATGCTCTTCGCCCGCGACGATGGCAACAAGCGTACCGAAGTACTATCCGGCGGCGAAGCGGCGCGGCTACTGTTCTGCAAGCTCATGCTGCAGAAACCAAACGTGCTGGTGTTTGATGAGCCTACTAATCACCTGGACCTGGAAGCCATCAATGCTCTGAACATCGCGCTGCAGCGGTATCAGGGCACCGTATTGCTGGTCACACACGACCATGATCTCATCGACGAAGTTGCGACGCGAATATGGCACTTCGAGGGTGATCATAACGTGACTGACTTCAAGGGCGCGTACGAGGAATATCAGTCAGCTGTTGCGGCCTGAAGGTTTTGTGACGGCGCTGTGCCGCCTCGGCGTTTACCTGCCAACGCGCTCATTTCACTGAATGCGCAAGGGTTATTCTCCGCAGATGTTCGGAAGGTTTAGCCAGCGCTGCCCCCGGTTTTCCCCTTTCGGTATTGGCTGCGAAATTAGTCCGCTCCCGCCGTCCCATCAGTCGCGCAGTGCTCTATATTCGGGTATGGGACCTAACTCGATGGGCTCCCGAAGCCGGACCCTTCTCAATTCACGCTTTGACCACGAGTCGTGCGGCGTAGGCTTTGTTGCGACCCTGCACGGCGCGTCCAGTCATGACATCTTGCGGTTGACCCTCACCGCGCTGGCACGCCTGGCTCACCGCGGTGCGGTCGCCGCCGATCGTAAGAGCAGCGATGGCGTTGGTGTCCTCACTGCCGTTCCTCGCCGCTTTCTACTCGATCAGACCGCCATCGCGTTGCCTGCGGAACAGCCACTTGCCGTGGGAATGTTGTTCCTGCCGCCGGAAGGAGTAACCAGCCGCGACGCTCTGCGCTTCGAGGAGTGCATCTCCGCCCAGGGCTTGCGATGGCTTGCGTGGCGCGAAGTTCCTATTCGCCGTGAGGTGCTGGGTGAGCTTGCGCTCGACTCGCTTCCCGTCATCCGTCAAGCGCTGATTACGGTTCCCGACTCGGTACGCTGGACCGAGAGCGAGGTCGAGCATCGTCTGTATCTGGCGCGCAAAGCCTTCGAGCGCCAGTCTGCCGGACAGCTATGTCTGCTCGCTCTCCACGCGGACCCTGGTTTACAAGGCGATGTGCGCGGGCCGACTGCTGCACGAGTTCTATCCCGACCTGCAAGATACGAACTTCGTTACCCCGTTCGCGATCTTCCATCAGCGATACGCAACCAACGTGCTGCCCTCGTGGCATCGCGCGCAGCCACTGCGCATGTTGGCGCACAACGGCGAGATCAACACCATCTGGGGCAATCGCGCCCACATGGAAGCCCGGCGCGCAACGCTTGCCGCGCGAATGCGAGCCCATACTCACCGGCGATGCCTCCGATTCGATGAGCCTGGACGAAGTTGCCGAGTTGCTGGCGAACCATGGGCGCAATGTGGCGGAGGCGATCCGTATGCTTCTGCCGCCCGCCACCGATGGCAACGAGACCGCCTTCCATCGCTATCACGCCGACTGCATGGAGCCGTGGGACGGCCCATCGGCGCTGGTGTTCAGCGATGGCCGTCTGCTGGGAGCGGCGCTCGATCGCAATGGTCTGCGGCCATGCCGGTACGTCATCACAGACTCGGGCCTGATCGTCGCCGGCTCGGAGGTCGGTCTCGCCGATGTCAGTGCCGAATCCATCGTTCGCAGCGGACGGCTCGGGCCCGGGCAGATGCTTCTGCTCGATATCGAGCGCGGAGCAGTTGTTGGAAGGCGAGGCTCTCGATCGCTACATCGACGGACTCTCGGCTTACGATGGGCTGATCTACAACATTCAACTGGAGCCGGCGCCTCAGCCGGTACCAGTTTTGTCCAAAGACGAAATCACCCGACTGCAGCGCGGCTTTGGCTATACCCGTGAAGACATCAAGATGGTGGTGGCGCCCATGGCGCTGGAGAGCAAGGAAGCCACCTGGTCCATGGGCGACGACACTCCCATCGCGCCGCTGGCGCGCACGCCGCGTCCCTTGTACGGGTTCTTCCGTCAGAGGTTTGCGCAAGTTACGAACCCCGCCATCGATTCTCTGCGCGAATCGTGCGTAGTTTCGCTGCGCACGCGGCTTGGACCGTGGCCGCATCTGCTCGACAAGCATGCGCCTCTGCCCGGGCTGGTGCTGCCATCGCCGTTTCTGTCGCTGGGTCAGATGGAAGCGCTGCGTGAAGGCACGTATCCCTTGCGTGACGAATTGCCCTTGGCTCGCATGTATTGCACCTTCGCGCCGGTGCGCACTCTGGAAAGCGCGGTGGGAGCCTTGGGGGACACCGCCGTTAAATTGGTGCGGGACGGAGCTCGCATTCTGCTGTTGACCGACCGCGCGGCCTCTGCACAGTCGCTGCCGATTCCGATGGCGATGGCCACCGGAGCGGTGCATCACGCACTGGTCAAAGCTGGCTTGCGCACCAAGGTCGGTCTGGCCCTGGATGCAGGCGACTGTCGCGACCTGCATCACGCTGCCGTGCTCATTGGATATGGCGCGGGCGCCGTTTGTCCGTGGCTGGCATTGCAAACCGCACGCTCATTGGCCGGAGAAGATGGTGAAGCCGGACTGCTCAAGGCCTTGCAATCCGGCTTGGCCAAGGTGATGTCGAAGATGGGAATCTCCGTGCTCGACAGTTATCGGGCCGCGCAACTGTTCGACATCCTCGGGCTCGATCCGGATATAGTGGACCGCTGCTTCCCTGGAACTCCGTCGCCGCTTGGAGGTCGCGGGTTTGCCGAAATCGAGGCGTCAATTCGCGCCTCCTGGGCAGGCGAGCTCAATAACTCCGAACTGCCCGACTACGGCTGGGTGCGATTCCGCCGCGATGAAGGCGCCGAACTGCACATGCCTGGGAGCCGCAACGGACGCGCCAGCTTCAAGTGGCTGTCGGCGCCGCGAAGGCGACAACCCAAGCCACGGCAACAGCGCCTTCCCATGCCGAAGCATGGTCTAACTTCGCGGGCTCAGGAAGCGAACGCCAGCCGGCAGTGCTGCGAGACTTGCTGGACTTCCGTCCCGCTGGTCCGCCGTTATCGGTATATCAAGTCGAGCAGAAGTCCAGTCTGGCGCGGCGTTTCGTCTCCAGCGCCATGTCGCTCGGCTCAATCAGCCCCGAGGCGCATGAAACCATCACCCTCGCCATGAATCAGTTGGGCGGCCGCTCCAATACCGGTGAAGGCGGCGAAGATCCCAGAGCGTATTGCAGCGAGCCTGACAGCTCCGCCCAGCTTTCTGCCGCGCAACAACAAGATCAAGCAGGTTGCTTCGGGCCGCTTCGGCGTCACCGCGGAATACCTGGCACACGCCGAGGAACTGGAGATCAAGATCGCGCAGGGGTCGAAGCCCGGAGAAGGCGGCCAGCTTCCCGGCCACAAAGTTACCGAACTCATCGCGCGTTTGCGGCACGCGCAACCCGGAATCTCGCTGATCAGTCCGCCGCCGCATCACGATATCTACAGCATTGAAGATCTGGCGCAACTGATTTACGACCTGAAGCGCATCAATCCGCGCGCCGCCGTGGGCGTGAAGCTGGTCTCGCAACTGGGCGTGGGGACGGTCGCCGCCGGCGTCGCCAAAGCTTACGCCGACTACATCGTGATCGCCGGGCACAGCGGCGGCACAGGAGCGTCGCCCTTGAGCAGCATCAAGCACGCGGGCAGTCCGTGGGAGCTGGGCTTGGCGGAGGCGCAGCAAGTGCTGCGGCACAACGGTCTGCGCGGGCGCGTGCGGCTGCGGGTCGATGGTGGTTTGTCAACCGCGCGCGACATTCTGATGGCTGCGCTGCTGGGCGCCGACGAATTTTCCTTCGGCACGGCGGTCCTGGTGGCGATCGGTTGCGACATGGCGCGGCAGTGTCATCTCAACACCTGTCCGACAGGGATTGCGACGCAGCGACCGGACCTGCGGGCGAAATTCCGCGGTAAACCAGAGAACGTGGTTCGCTTCTTCCTTAATATTGCCGAAGACCTGCAGCGCCTGCTCGCCGCCTTGGGACTGCCTTCCCTGGAGGCGGCAATTGGGCGCACCGACCTGCTGCAGCAGGTTCGATGCGACGGGAATCTCGAACTCGGGCCCGTGCTCGGGCGTATGGGCGAAGGTCCGCTGCATTGGGAAGGGCAAGCGAAATGCGCGTCCGGAGGATCATGCTCCGGTTGACGATGCATGGGTGAAACCTGCGCTGACGGCGTGCGTCGCGGGTCAGGCGTTCGAATGCAATGCGGAGGTAAAGAACGAAGATCGTACTCTCGGTGCGCGAATGGCGGGCGAGTTGGCACTGCTGCGGCGGCACCAACCTGAGGTGAAACCGGACATCCGGTTGCACCTGCGTGGTACCGCGGGACAGTCCTTCGGCGCGTTTGCCGTAGAAGGCATGGCTTTGACCCTGGAGGGCGCGGCGAACGACTACGTCGGCAAAGGGCTCTCTGGCGGCGAGCTGATTCTTCGTCCGGTGGGCAAACTGGCTGCAGGCGAGCGAGGCGCAAGTCATCCTGGGAAACGTCGCTCTGTACGGCGCGACCGCTGGCTGCCTGTTCGCGGCGGGAAGCGCGGGCGAGCGCTTTGCGATCCGCAATTCCGGCGCGACGGCGGTGGTGGAAGGAGTGGGAGAACACGGCTGCGAGTACATGACCGGCGGCGTCGTCGTCATCCTGGGGCCGACAGGCAGAAATTTTGGAGCAGGCATGACCGGAGGCGTAGCTTACGTCTGGGACCCGGATCACACTTTCGAAACTGGGCGCAAGTTTCATCCTGAGTTTGTGGAGACCAATCTGCTGGAGGATTGTGTGTCCAGAGAACAAGCATTGGTTCGCGATCTGCTGCAACAGCATATTCACAAAACCGGCAGCCGCCTCGGACAGCAACTCTTGGAGCGCTGGCCGCAAACGCTGGCGAAAATTCTACGTGTCGCGCCGAAGAGTAGCGGCGCGGCGTGAGCTGTTCGGGGTAGACTGCCAAGGCTGGCGAGACAATGGACGCTTCATATGATTTCGGCATCCAAGCGCTGAGGGCCTGCGACACGAGGCAAAGGTTTCAGATAGAACTAAGTTAAGTTGAATATCATTAACAGCGCAGGGGCGTTGCGGGTCTAAAATACGAACAAGGAATCCATGGGAACTGATGTCACACAGGAACGCCAGCAGGCCCACGAGCTGCTCGACATGCTGCCGCAGGAGAAGCTCACCGCTGTCCGCACCTTGCTCGAAGTGATGGTGGAACCGCTCTCGCGTTCGCTGGCTTCGGCGCCCGTGGAAGAGGAAGAAGTCACTCCTGAAACGGCTGCCGCACTGGACCGTGCCCGCACTTCGCTCGCTCGGGGAGACGGCATTACCCACCAAGACATCCTAAGCGAGTTCGGCCTGGATAAATGACCGAACCGCCAGCGCCTAAGCGGATCGCCGTGATCTGGTCGCCTGAGGCCCGCGCCGATATCCGCGCGGTCGCCCGTGACACCGCGCTGCAAATTCTTCATTGCCTGAATCGCTACCTGGCGAACCGCAGCTGGCGATGTGAAGAAACTCAAGCCTCCGCTTAACGGCTTTCGGCTCCGCTGCGGCGACTATCGGCTATTTTTCGATCAGAAGGACGAGCACACCATCAACGTAACCGCCGTGCGCAACCGCCGCGAAGCCTATCGCTAACGTGGGTAAAGACTGTGGAATGTGTGGTATTTTAGCGAGCGAGGTTAATCCGTTCCAACCTCAAGTACAAGATCGGGACCCGAAGCGCAGGCGAACGCTCTGAAGTCACGGTCTCGCGTGAGGAAGGGAATGCCATTTCGATCGAACCATCAATGCACACCCCTCTGAGCAATTCAGTCAGGAAGAACATTTTGCGTTTGGACTGCCATGTGCGAGAGTAAGCGCCGTGCGCGCCGTAGCCCTTCTTGGACCTGTCGCCAAAGAGCACCACGTCCGGCAATTTGAGGTGCCGGGCGTCAATGTGTTTACCGGCAATGAAATCGATCCCACCGACCAGCCCGATGCCGCATTGATCTTTGGGGGCGACGGCACCATTCATCGCCACTTGGGTGGCTTGGCGCTCAAGCAGATTCCCACTCTGATTGTGCCGCTCGGCAGCGCCAATGATTTTGCGCGTTCCATCGGCATCGGTGCCGTGGATGAGTCGCTTGCAGCCTGGCGGCGTTTCTGCACGTCGGGCGATAACGTGCGCAGTATCGACCTGGGAACTATCGAAGCACTCGACGAGCGCGGCATGTCTGGCAACGAGGATCGCGAAGAGAAGAAAACAGCAGGTTCCTCCACTCGGACTGAAATCCTCGGTCGGAATGACAATCGAGGAAGAATGCACGATGAATCATTGGAGTCGTTGCACTTTGTGCCCGATGGTCCACGGCGCGATCCCGTATCTGGAGCGAAGGAGGAACTGGGCGCACGCATTATGCAATCGCAGTTGCGCCGCCTGGCCGAAGCCGAACGCGAAGTTGCGCGCACCACGTTTTTCGGCTGCATCGCCGGCACTGGGCTGGATGCCGCCGTGAACCGCCGAACGCTCAAACAGCCGCAATGGTTGCGCGCGCATGGCGGATACGTGATCGGGCTCCTTCAGGCGCTGGGAGGTTTTCGTCCGCCACACATCACGCTGTCGGTCGAAGTGGATGGCCGCTGGGAGATGCGCGTGGACGAGGCCGGATTCCTCATCGCCGCCGGTAACGGGCCGCAATATGGGCACGGCATGCGGTTAACTCACGAAGCGCGTATGGACGACGGCCTGCTCGACATCTGTTTTGTGCGGACGCTGAGCAAGCCTCGCTTACTACGGCTCTTCCGGAGCGTCTATAGTGGTGCGCACATCGGTATGAAAGAGGTGGAGTACTTCCGGGCCTCGCGTGTACGCATAAAGACCGATCCAGTGACCGAAATCTTCGCCGACGGGGAGTATATTTGCCAAAGTCCAGTGGAGATTGCGGTGCGCCGGAACACGCTGCGCGTGATTCTGGGCGGTTGACGTAACATCACAGAAAGTTACCTTGCGGGCTGGCACTGCGCGGCACCAGGATGAATTGTCACAACTGAGATACGGACCGTCATCGCGGACATTTTTCTGGAACTTATCGTCCGCCTCTGGGTCTATACTGTAGTACAAGGAAATGTCTACCCCCTTAGTGTCCAAACCGGCGACCGAAGAGGTTCCAAACGTTCCGCTACAGGATCAGGTTATCCCCGCGCTATTCGGCGAAGGGGAGGGGCTGTATCCTCAGCGCAAAGATACGTTTGTTTACTCCTTTATCGTCCACATGTTGGCTGTGGGCCTGCTGATCTGGTCCGGCCACTGGGCGTTTCAGCATAAGGACGAGATCAAGCAACAAGTGATTGGCCTGGCGACCGATATCAGCCCCTACTTGCCCATGCCGGTTTCCAAGACGCGTGCCGGTGGTGGCGGCGGCGGCGGTGACCGCGACAAGCTCAACGCCCCTAAAGGCGCGCTGCCCAAGCTGTCCAAGGAGCAGATCACTCCTCCGGCCATAGTGGTCCGCAACGACAATCCCAAGTTGCCAGTGCCGCCTACCGTGGTAGTGCCGCCGCAACTGAAGCTGCCCACAGTTGGCGCTCTCGGCGATCCTCTGTCGAAGGTCATTGGACCTCCTTCCAACGGAACTGGGTCTGGCGCTGGAATTGGCAGTGGCAGTGGCGGAGGCGTGGGATCGGGTACTGGCCCAGGCGTTGGCCCCGGCCACGGCGGCGGATACGGCGGCGGAGCCTACCGAGTCGGTGGCGGCGTAAGCGCACCCAAAGCGCTATACGCCCCTGATCCGGAGTACTCAGAAGAGGCCCGCAAAGCCAAGTATCAAGGTACGGTTGTGTTGTGGCTGGTGGTAAGTGCCGACGGAAAGCCGCAACAGATTCGGGTGCAGCGCCCCCTCGGTATGGGGCTCGACGAGAAGGCCGTGGAAGCGGTCAAGCAATGGCGCTTTGAGCCTGCCAGAAAAGACGGGCAGGCAGTCCCAGTCATGATCAACGTGGAAGTGAACTTCCGGCTGTACTGATCGTCTCGACTGGGCAGGGAAGTCCTGGCTGTTATCGCCCGAAGGGTCTCTTGAGCGGCGGCATCTTACTTTTCGCCTTGTCGGCCCACTCCGAACCCTTGTCAATCCAATCGCCCGCCTGATCGCCGATATCTTCCATCAACTCGCGCGCATCGTCGTATTTTCGGCGAAGCGTGCGACGCATCTGCTTGCCGGTCTTCGGAGCCAACAACAAGGCCATCAACGCACCGGCGGCGAGTCCAACGAACAACATGGTTAGGCCCATCGCCAGGCCGCTGCCCTCTGACTCTTCATACTCTCCGTTTGGTTCAAAATCTCTGACTTCATCATTCATTGGGTCTGTCCTCCGGGAAATTCTACCGCGATTCGGATTGCCGCGCCTCAGCATGCATTCGCCGCCTTTGAGATTGCTGAGATCCGCCCGCGGAGTGTTCGTTCAGCCTTAGCGTAGTTGGAAACCTGGATCATCGCTCTTGTTGCCCAAGTTCATGAGCAGCTCGCTGAAAAAGCCAAATAAAAATATATTCCACTGCGACCGACAGCCCAGGCAGCCCTGGTACATTTCCCAATTTTGTTGGCCCACGTTAAAATCTAAAGTGTCTGTCCTTCGAGCCGCGCGTTTTTTGCGGGGCTCCCAACACACCCGCGCTCGCGGCGTGATGGGTGCTCTTCCGACTGGCGGCTCTCCCAGGAAATAAGGAGTTACGCGAAATGGCAATTCCAGCCACACAAATGCGTCCGGGCATGGTTATCAAGCACAACAACGACTTGCACTCGGTCTTTAGCGTGGAGCACCGCACACCGGGAAACTTGCGCGCCTTCATCCAGGCCAAACTGCGGAACCTGCGCACCGGCGCCATGTTCGAGCACCGATTTCGCTCGGGCGATGCCATCGAGAAGATCACGGTTGACGAGGTGCAGATGGAGTTTCTCTACTCCGACGGCGACGATTATCACTTCATGAACACCGAGAACTATGAGCAAATCCACTTGAACCGCGACATCCTGGGCGATGCGGTCGAGTATCTTATCCCTAACCTGCAGCTCAAGATCGAGTTTTTCGATGGCAAGGCTGTAGGTGTCGAGTTGCCGCAAACGGTGGAACTCACGGTGGTGGAAACCGAGCCGGGCTTGAAGTCGGCGACCGCCAGCAGCGTCACCAAAGCAGCCAAGACCGAGACTGGGCTCGTGGTGCAGGTGCCGCCATTCATCAACGAAGGCGAGAAGATCCGCGTGGATACCTCGGAAGGCGCATACCTGTCCCGGGCATAGTCGCTCAGGGTTGCGTCCGACGCGAAAGCCTGCCAGAATCTTACCGAGCGTCTTACCTATGAGCCACATAACCAAGCTTTCAACCAAAGGCCAGGTGGTGCTTCCCAAGCCACTTCGGGCGGCACATCGCTGGAAACCAGGGACCGAGTTTGTCGTGCAGGAGCGGGGCGAAGGCATTCTGCTTACTCCGAAGTCTGCCACTGCATCCCGCAGTTGGGCCAGTCTGATCGGATGC
The DNA here is from genome assembly GCA_963709045.1 of uncultured Acidobacteriaceae bacterium. GTDB lineage: Bacteria > Acidobacteriota > Terriglobia > Terriglobales > Acidobacteriaceae > Bog-257. The sequence goes on from CAVPUX010000005.1 coordinate 382,403, forward strand.
GCTGGCTACAGTGGTCGGCGTAAGAGTCTAAAGCAGATGGACGAAGCGGTTGCGGCCGAGGCGCGAAGCCGGAAATGACCGCGGTCGATACGAACGTCCTCGTGCGCATCGTGGTCAATGACGACCCGGCCCAGTCGGCACGTGCCGCTGAATTTCTGCGCCAGCAGGACCGCGTCTTCCTGGCCAAAACCGTACTGCTCGAAGTGGAGTGGGTGCTTCGGAGCGCTTACCGCCTCGGGCGGCGCGAAATCCTTGCGGTCTTCCGCGGTATCCTCGCTATGGGAAACGCTGAAGTGGAAGATGAGGCGGCGGTCACCCAAGCTATGCAGTGGTACGAAAAGGGGATGGATTTTGGTGATAGCTTGCATGTAGCTTCGGCGGGGCCGGAGTGCGCATTTGCCACTTTCGATACAGTTTTGAGAAAAATGGGCCAACGTCTCGGAGCCGCTGAGTTTATCGGCGTTTGATGTCATGCGTTGGCCGCGCTCTGGGCTACTTCCATATGCCTGACCTCCAAACCCGCCGTTACCTCATCTCGGGACGCGTCCAGGGCGTCGGCTTCCGCTGGTTCGTCGAACGCGAAGCTGCGCAGAACGGCATCACCGGATGGGTGCGCAACTGCGAAAACGGCGACGTTGAAGTGATGGCGACCGGTACCCGCGAACAGCACATCTCATTGCGTCTCAGTTTGCAGCAAGGGCCCGCGCGCCGCGCGTGTGGACCACGTTAGCGAATCGGCCGCGTCGTTGTTGGAAACGTCATCATTTCGCATCGAAGGAGTCTGGTAACTTATGCCCTCCAGCAACTCGCATAACTGTGACGACCTTAAGAAGCTGATCCGCGAAATTCCTGACTTCCCTAAACCCGGCATTCTCTTTTATGACATCACCACGCTGCTCAAAGATAAGCTGGGCTTCGCTCGCCTCATCGATGCCCTGACCGAGCACTATATCGCCAAAAAAATTGATCTGGTTCTGGGCATTGAGGCACGCGGATTCATCTTCGGCCCAGCGCTGGCTTACCGCCTGAACGCGGGATTCGTTCCAGTGCGTAAGCCGAAGAAGCTGCCCGCCGAAGTACTGCAGTGGAAATACGAACTAGAGTATGGTCACGATACCCTGGAGGTACACAAGGACTCCATCAAGCCGGGCCAGCGCATCGTCATCTGCGACGACCTGCTGGCGACTGGCGGCACTGCCAGGGCCACCGCCGAGATGGCGAAGTCGCTGGGCGCTGACATCTGTGGTCTGGGATTTGTGGTCGAACTGGATGGCCTCAAAGGTCGTGACAAACTGAAGGGCTACGACGTCCTCTCACTGCTGCACTACTAGAAGCAGTTGCCAGTTGTCGGTGGCCAGTTGTCAGTTCAGCGATCGTTTCCCCCTCTCAGAATTGTCACCCGAAGCAGGAGTTCAATCCGAGTCGAGGGCCGGCTGCTTTCAACCACTGAGCCTGTGCCCTAGCTCGTAGGTCTTCTGGCCGACTCGTGCGATGCGAAGTTAAGCTTCGGTCTGTCAGAACTCCTCGAAGCAGTCGTAATTGTTCTGAGCAATGATCTTGTCGTCACGAAACTCCAGGAAAACGGCGAAGTGCGCACTAATCTCGCCACCGATAGGCAAGGTTCCCAACTCCTTCTTCAGTCGGCCCGTCCAGAACACTTCCATCGCAACCCGCTCGCCCTCCACAACGGCATTGCGTATTTCGAAGCGTTGATTGGCGACGGATTGCCTGCCGCGCTCAGCCGCGTCGAGGATCTCGCCCAGTCCGTTGATCGAGCCTTTGGGGTTTAGCCGATTCGGAAACTCCTGTTGCAGCACTCCGGGCGCGAAGAAATGCCCGAGGGCATCGCCTGTTGCCCCATTTTCAATAGCGGTCAGAAACTCGCGGGCAATCTGAAGATTCCGCGGCAGCGGCCGATCAGGCTTATCAGCAGTTGGAACGTTGTCGTAGGGATCCATGCGATTCTCCATTGCAACGAATTATGCCATCCTGCCAGAAGTGCGCGAAGTTACCGCGCTTCCAGGCCGTAATAGCTTTTTTCAGTGCGAGCTAGACCTCATCACCAACTACTCTACGTCCCACAATACGGTACTTCCCCTCCAGCACAATCCCGATCGCCTCGCTGTATGCGATGTGCTCCTGTTCCAGGATGCGTGCCGCCAGCGTGTGCTCGTCGTCTGTATCCAGCACAGGCACGGTCTTCTGCAGAATGATGGCGCCGTGATCGAGGTCGGCATCCACGAAGTGCACCGTGCATCCCGACACCTTCACGCCGTAGTTGACCGCCTGCTTCTGGGCCTCGAGGCCGGGAAACGCCGGCAGCAGTGCCGGATGAATGTTGAGAATGCGATTGGGAAACTGCTGCACAAACCACGGCGACAGCAGGCGCATGTATCCCGCCAGGCAGACCAGATCGACCTGGTGCTCGCGCAGCGTGGCTACAACTTCGCGGTCGTGTTCCTCGCGTGTGTTGCCCTTTGACGGGATCACCAGCGCCTTCAGCCCGCGCTGCCGTGCCGACTCAATCCCGCCCGCGTCCGCGCGGTTGGAGATGACGACCGCGATGTTCGCGTCGAGTTTGCCCGTAGCGACGTTGTCGGCGATGGCCTCAAAGTTCGAGCCGCGTCCGGAAAGCAGGATGCCAAGGTTTTTCATGGTGACATGCGAATCATAAATGCGGCGTCACGAGTTGTCAGTGCGCAGTGCTCACCACAGTCGGTCATCCTGAGCGAAGCGAGACGCGGTCGAGCGGGGTCGAAGGACCCCCTATGGCCGGCAAAATACTGGGAGCTATAGAGATTCTCCGAATCGCGTTCGCAAGAGCGGATAACGCTGAGTCAGAATGGCAACCGCCAACCAACTGCGGTTGCTTCGCCTTCACATTCGCTTTACTATCGCCCTGCGTGCCTTTGCCCAGCGACAAAGCTCATCCCGACCGCATCGTCTCGGCCGTGCCGGTCGACGACGACTCGTCCTTCGAGCTCAAGCTGCGTCCGCAGCGGCTGCGCGAGTTCATCGGGCAGAACAAGGTCAAGGACAATCTCGAGGTTGCCATCGAGGCGGCGCGTTCGCGCGGCGAGCCGCTCGACCACGTGCTGCTCTACGGGCCGCCGGGGCTGGGCAAGACCACTCTGGCCAACATCATCGCCAACGAAATGGACGCGGCGTTCCAGCAGACCTCGGGCCCGACGTTGCAGATCAAGGGAGACCTGACCGCCATCCTCACCAACCTGCGCGAGAAGCAGGTGCTGTTCATCGACGAAGTCCATCGCCTGCAACCGGCGCTGGAAGAGCTGCTCTACTCAGCGCTGGAGGACTACAAGCTCGACATCATCATCGGACAGGGACCGTCGGCGCGCACCCACACCATCGAGGTGCGGCCGTTCACTTTCATCGGTGCTACCACGCGCGCGGGACTGCTGTCGTCGCCCCTGCGTTCGCGCTTCGGCATCGTGCTGCGGCTGGAGTTCTACACCCACGAAGACTTGAAGATCATCCTGCAGCGGTCGGCGGAAATTCTTGGCGTTGAAGATTGACGAAGCTGGTGCGGTTGAGATTGCCACGCGATGCCGCGGCACACCGCGCATCGCCAATCGCCTGCTACGGCGGGTGCGCGACTACGCGCAGGTGCGCGGGACGGGCAAAATCGACAAAGACACCGCGCAAAAGGCGCTGACGATGCTGGAGGTCGATCGTCACGGTTTCGACGAGATCGACCGCAAGCTGCTGCTGACCATCATCGAGAAATATCAGGGTGGTCCGGTGGGCGTGAACACGCTGGCGGCCTCGCTCGCCGAGGAACCCGACGCGATCGAGGAGATCTACGAGCCGTTTCTTATCCAGATTGGCTTTCTTGATCGCACGCCGCGTGGACGAATCGCCACGCATCTTGCCTACGAACACTTCGGCATCAAGCGACCGCGGACGAATGCGACTGGGCAGGAGACGTTGTTTTAGGGGCCAGGGGTTAGTGGCACTGGGGACATTTGAATGACGACATACGTGAGAGCAAAGTGTAGTCGTAGGTGAATGCAGGTCCCTCGACTTCGCTTCGCTGCGCTCGGGATGACAAACCTGGCTAAGCGAAATCGCCACCGTTCTAGCAAAAGGCAAAGACGAAACGCGAAACGCAAAGAGCGAAGAGTGATGCCCCTCGCGCTGGCGCGCCACCGCGCCAGCAGGTAAGCTAGTCCAGCAAGGAGAATCCTATGGCCCAATTGATGAGAACCTCGAACCCGGCACTAAGCTCGGACGCCTTCCGCACCGGCGAAGCGACATTCGGCGAGAGCATGACCGTCTCGGGCACGGTCAACAAGACGGGTATCCTGCTCATCCTCTGCGTCGCCACCGCGGCATGGACCTGGAACCGCTTCTTCAATGCGCCTCCCGACGAGGCGATGCAGACGATGGGGCCAGCGCTCGCCATCGGCGGCATCGGCGGCTTCATTGTCGCGATGGTTACCATCTTCAAAAAGCAATGGGCGGGGATTACGGCGCCGATTTACGCGCTGCTTGAGGGCCTGGTGCTGGGTGCAATCTCCGCCATGTTTGAGCTGAAGTATCACGGCATCGCCATCCAAGCTGTCTCGCTGACCTTTGGCACGCTGCTGGTGATGTTGCTCGCCTATCGTTCCGGCCTCATCAAGGTGACGGACAAGCTGCGGATGGGCATTGTGGCGGCCACCGGCGGCATTGCGGTGTTTTATTTTCTGCAATTCATCCTTGGCTTCTTCGGCGTGCACTTCACCGCGATCAACAGTTCAAGTCCGATTGGCATCGGCTTCAGCTTGATCGTTGTCGTGGTCGCGGCGCTGAACCTCGTCCTCGATTTCGACCTGATTGAGAACGGCGCGCGCATGGGCGCTCCGAAGTACATGGAGTGGTACGGCGCATTCGCGCTGATGATCACGCTGATCTGGCTCTACTTCGAGATCCTGCGGCTGCTGTCTAAATTCCGCAGCAGAAGCTGAAGCTGCACCGAACGGTTGGCTAGGAGATCCAGCCCTATGGCGGCAAGCACGCAGCCGGAATCCAGCGGATCCAACGAGAGCGGACAGCCTTCCCGGAAGAGCACGCCGGTGGCAAGCGCGTTGAAGTGGGTTGGGGGAGCGGCTGCGGTGGTCTCCTTGCTGCTGGCCCTGAACCAAATCACTGGTCTGGTACAGAACTTCCGGATTCATCACAAAGAATTTTCCGAGGCGATGAAGGCCGGCGAACAGCAGCAAGAGCGCGGAGATTATTCGGCGGCCTTCGACAGCTTTAAGCGCGCGACGGAACTAGACCCAATCGATCGGCAAGCGCAGCAGCGCGAGGCCCAGGCTGCCATGCTTTGGCTGGAGACGGCGCACTCCTCCAAAGACAAGAGCTTCACCGATCTCGCCAATCAACTGGTGCCGGTGCTCGACAAGGCGCTGACCGATGCCAAGGGGCCAGCAGCGGCCGACATTCTCGCTCATATTGGCTGGGCGAATTTTCTGCGCTACCGCGAAAACCCAGCCGACCGCGACTTGGTCGCCAGAAGCTATCACGATGCGTTGAAGATCGATCCGCAGAATCCTTATGCGCATGCCATGGCGGGACACTGGATCCTATGGAACAACGGCAGGGTGGAAGATGCCAATCGGGAGTTCTCGGCTGCTCTGGCGAGCGGGCGTGAGCGCACATTTGTCCGGGAGCTTCAACTAAGCGCCTTCAATAACGAGCATTCCGATACTGAGGATGCACAACTGCTCCGCATAGCCAACGAAATGCGAGTAAACCAGGAGCCAATCAAAGCGGCCTATTGCAATAACATCTATAACCGCGTGTTCTATTTCAGAACCAGCGATCCGGAGGGGCTGCGACAGGTACTCACCGGGGCTGGTCTAAAGCCCGAAGAGACGCTAGCCACCTACGACTGGCTGGCCACTCAAAGCGCCGGCGATCAGGACGTGCGCCGGGTGCGGGAATTCATCGTTGCGTTCCTCGCAGAAATGGCGGGAAACACCACGGAAGCTTTGTCGAAGTACAAGTCACTCCAGGCGGAGTTGCGGGGACAGACGACGAATTCGTTGTTGAGCGACGTGGCGGGAGCGATCAAGCGTGTGTCGGGCCGCAAGGTGCAGTGAACGGCGGCGCGCTCCGATATTGAGTTCTTGCTCCAAACTTCTGTCAATGCGCCTTGCTACACTAACCGCTGACCACTAGCCCCTAGTCCCTGACTTCCATGCTTACTGCCATCCGCTCCTTCGCGAAGATCAACCTGGGCCTGAGGATCGGCGCAGCGCGCGCCGACGGATTTCATGAGCTGCGGACGATTTATCAGACGCTGGCACTGCATGACGTCATTCGGGTGGATGTGCAGCCCGGCGCCGGCATTGAGATTCGCTGCAACAACCCGCGAGTTCCGCTTGACGAGTCCAATACCTGCTATAGAGTTGCTGAACGCGTGCTGGCGTTAGCGAAGGTGCGCGTCAAAGTCACCGTCCAAATCGACAAGCGATTGCCGGTGCAAGGCGGTCTGGGCGCAGGCTCATCCAACGCGGTCGCAACCATGCTCGGGCTGGAGCGTGCCCTGGCAACGAAAATTTCCCCCCAAGACAAAATGCGGATCGCTGCCGAGGTGGGCAGCGACCTGCCCCTCTTCTTGATCGGCGGAACGGTGTTGGGGGTCGGTCGCGGCGAAGAAGTTTATCCGCTGCAGGATCTGCCGACTATGCACGTGGTGGTGGTTACTCCGCCGATCAGAGTTTCGACCCCAGAGGCGTTCGCCCAATGGGACGCGCTGGTCGCACGCGAAGCTGCATTGACCGGCAACCGAGCCACAGGTACAATTAATAAGTTCAGCCAGGCTGTAGATGCATGGCTGAGTGTTTCTTCGCAAGTTGTACCCGCGAGGGAAACTGCATCCGGTGTTCCCGCGGTAGGCGGGGACCGGGCCGAGACACTGCTTCTCGACCTCGTCCGAGCCGGGATCGAGAACGACTTCGAACGCGTCGTCTTTCCAGAGTATCCCGATTTGCGTGAGGTAAAACGTGTCTTGGAGCGCGAAGGTGCGCATTATGCGTCGCTGTCGGGCTCCGGGTCAACGTTATACGGGTTGTTCGGTTCCAGCGAAGAGGCACAGGCGGTGGCCTCACGGATGAGCGCCTCCGGACATGCGGCGGTTGCAACGACGACACTCAACCGCGACGAGTACTGGCAGCAGATGTTTGTGTAGGGGAGTTTCGATTTCCGGCTCCCACCCTTTCGCCAATGGCGGGCGGAGGATTGGGCAACCAGCTTCAGGTTTGCAACTGGAAGCTGACGGCTGATAGCTGACAGCTTGCTTCACTGGGCGGTCGACTAATGGTAGGTCAAGTGCCTTTGGAGCACTTTGTCTAGGTTCGAATCCTAGCCGCCCAGCCAAAAAACAGTTGTCAGTGGCTAGTTGTCAGTTGTCAGTAGAGAATCAGGTTTCAAGGATTTGCAGGCTAAGCAAAGCTAAGAGCTTCGGGCCAACATCGGCGAATGGATCGCATTGACTGAAAGCTGACGGCTGATAGCTGAAGGCTAATTTTCAAGACCCAGCGTGTAACTCAACCAGGTTAAGCGGGGGTATTTGATTCGATGGAAACGGCGGCAAAACCAAGCGCAGTGCATACGGCGAGCGTAGCTGGGGAAGGCGCGGCAACGGTCGCACAGCAGTCGGACAAGCAGCTCATCCTGCGGCTGATCCCAAGCCAAAACCGGTGCGGGCGCGCCAGGATGACAAGTGGAAGATTTTTTCCGGGACCGCTAACGATGCGCTGGCCAGGGACATTTGCGCTTTCCTGGGATTGCCACTTGGACAGGCGTGCATCTCCAAGTTCTCTGACGGTGAGACCTATGTGCAGATCGAGGAGAACGTACGCGGGGCAGACGTTTTCATGGTGCAGCCTACGTGCGACCCGGTGGATCTGCACCTGATGCAGTTGCTGCTGCTGATTGATGCGCTGAAGCGCGCGTCAGCGCGCCGCATCACGGTGGTGATTCCGTATTACGGTTATGCGCGTCAGGACCGTAAAGACAGGCCGCGGGTGCCGATCTCGTCGAAGCTGGTTGCCGACCTGTTGACTACGGCGGGGGCAGATCGGGCGCTGGTAGTTGATCTGCACGCGCCGCAGATCCAGGGATTCTTCAACATTCCGGTGGACCATGTGTTTGCGTCGCCGGTGTTGGTGGATTACTTCCGGAAGAAGCAGTTCCCGGATTTGACCGTGGTTTCGCCGGATGCAGGTGGCGTGGAGCGCGCTCGCTTCTTCGCCAAGAAGATGGAATCGGCGTTGGCCATCGTGGACAAGCGCCGCGTGGAAAAGGATGTGACCGAGGTGATGCACGTCATCGGCGACGTGACCAATCGCACCTGTCTCATTCTTGACGACATTATCGATACTGCCGGTACGCTGGTGAAAACTTGCCAGGCATTGTTGGACGCGGGCGCGCGCGAGGTTTATGCCTGCGCTACCCATCCGGTACTTTCCGGGCCGGCAGTCGAACGGATTTCGCAGTCGGGGTTGGCCGAAGTGGTGGTGACCAACACTATCCCGCTGACAGAAGCGGGACGCAACGAGCCCAAGATCAAAGTGCTGTCGATCGCGGGATTAATCGGGCGCACCATTCAGTCGATTCACGAGGAGACTTCGGTCAGCAGATTGTTTTTATAAAGGACAAGATTATGGCTACAGCAACCGCAGACAAAAACGTAGAAGCCAAGCCGCGGCAAGGTGGCGGCAAGAATGACGCCCGCCGGCTGCGCGCCAGCGGCATGATTCCAGCCGTCGTGTACGGCGCTGGCCAGTCGGCCCAGGCCATCGCCGTCGATCCCAAGCAGATGCGGCGGATCCTGAATTCGGAGACTGGACACAACTCGATTTTCGATCTGACCCTGGACGGTCAAGCCGCTAAGGTCATGATCGTGGACTGGCAGTTCGAGCCTATCAAGAGCGCGCTGTTGCACGTGGACCTGAAGCGCATCGCCATGGACAAAGTTTTGCGCGTGAGTGTTCCCATCGTGCTCAAGGGCGAAGCTCCCGGCGTCAAGTTGCAGGGCGGCATTCTCGAGCAGATGTTGCGCGAGGTCGAGATTGAATGTTTGCCGGGAGACATTCCGGGACACCTGGTTGCCGACGTCAGCGCGCTCGAGTTTGGTCAGACGATTCGAGTCTCGGATCTGGCGCACGATGCCAAGCTGAAGTTCATCACCGACGAGAACCAGGCAGTTGCCCACGTTACCGCGGTGAAGGAAGTTGTGGAAGCTGCGCCGGCCGAGGGTGCAGTGGAAGCGGAAGCGACGGCGGCCGAGCCCGAGGTCATCAAGAAGGGCAAGCAGGAGACGGAAGGCGAAGCTGCTGAGGGTGGCGACAAGGCAGCCAAGCCGGAGAAGGCTGAGAAATCCGAGAAGAAGAAGTAAGCGCTGTGAAGCTGATCGTCGGGCTCGGCAATCCGGGCATCGAATACCAGTTCACACCGCACAACATGGGTTTTCTGGCGGTGGACCGCATCGCCGAACAATGCGGCGTGCGCGTGAACAATCGCAATTGTCGCGCGCAAACGGCGCGAACACGCATTGCCGGTTACGAAGTGGTGCTGGCCAAGCCGGAAACTTTCATGAACCTGAGCGGCGCTGCGGTGCGTGAGCTGGTGCGCGAATACGAAGTGCAACCGGAGCAAGACCTGGTGCTGCTGTACGACGAGATGGACTTGCCGTTTGGGACGTTGCGAGTCCGGCCACGGGGTCGTTCGGCGGGACATAACGGCGTGGAATCGGTGATCGATGCGCTTGGCACGCAGGAGATCATGCGCGTCCGGATGGGAATTGCGCCCGATCATCCGGTGGGCGACGGCGCCCGGTATGTGTTGTCGCAGTTCAAAAAGTCGCAGCTTCCGGTGGTTGCCGAGACTTTGGACTCGGCGGTGGAGGCGGTGGGAGTGATTCTCGGCGAAGGTGTGCAGGCGGCCATGAACCGCTTTAATCGCAAGGTTGAAGATGCCAGTGACCAGGGGTCAGGGGTTAGTGGCTAGTTAAGCGCAGTTGGCAGGCGACCTTGAGCTTTGGATTTTGATTGGACGGCGGGTTCATGAGTTCCGGTTCGCGGAGAGCCTCTACGCTAAGAGCACCAGGCTGGCAGCGCGATAAACCAGTCCCGGCTTTGGAGGGACGGAAAAGCTTAGCCCGGCGCTTCCGCGCTGGGTAAACGAGTGGAAAGAACTGAGTCCCGTAGGGACGGCAGTGGTCTCGAAAGGTCATTCACGCGAGATGGGTCCTTCGACTCTGGCGGCCAACGACGAGCTGCCTGCGCTCAGGATGACAGTAGAACGATTCAGCTGAGAGCTGATGGCTGACAGCCGAGAGCTGATAGCTGGCAGCTCAGGAGAGAGAACAGAATGCAACGTACTTACGAATTGATGTTCATTGTCCGTCCCGACATGCTCGAAGAGGACCAGGACAAACTGATATCGAGCCTGGAAACGCAAGTCGGCGGCGCGGGTGGTTCGGTGAAAAGCATGGAGCGCATGGGCAAGCGCCGGCTGGCCTATACCGTACGCAAATTCCAGGATGGCATTTACATGCTGATGGTCCTGGAAGGTGAAGGCGCCATGGTGAAGGAAGTAGAGCGGCGTCTGCGAGTGACCGAGCCGGTGATCAAGTTCATCACTGTGCGTATCGATGAGGAGCAGAAGCGACTGGCCAAGATCAAGGCCATCCGTGACACCAAGGTTCGCGGCAAAGGACGTCAGGCAGCGGCGGCTGCTGCTGCCGCCGAAGCCGCAGCGGACGCGGCCGTACCGGCAGAGCCCGAAGCGGCGCCCGAGTCGACTTCTCCCGCGGGTACAGAATCAGAGCCGGTTAGCGCGTAACTTTTGTGCGCAGAGATTGCCGCGCGCACTCTGTGAAGATCAAACCACGGTCCGGTAAGGACTGTGTCCTGACGGCGAAATGTTCCGTGAGGTCAGCAGAATCAAAAAAGGAGAATCATGGCAGACGAATCCAATAAGAATGCGGCTCCCGGAGCTGGCGCCGCGACGACTGACGCACCCAGTGCGCGTCCGGATGGCGGTGCTCCTCGCGAAGGCGGTGGTGGCTATGGTGCGCCTCGCGGACCTCGTCCTGGCGGGGGTCGTCCCGGCGGCGGTCCTGGAGGTCCCGGCGGTGGCGGTGGCGGCGGACGAAAGTTCTTCCGGCGCAAGAAGGTTTGCAAGTTCTGTGTCGAGAAAATCGACGGCATCAATTACAAGGACGTTCGGCTTCTGTCAGGATTTGTCTCTGAGGCGGGGAAGATTGTGCCTCGTCGCCTGACCGGCGTGTGCCCTCCGCACCAACGGCGCCTGGCTGACGCCATCAAGCAGGCTCGCAACATCGCGCTGCTGCCGTTTGGCGGAAGGTAGAACTAGTGGTCTAGTGGTCAGTTGTCGGTGACCAGTTCTGCATGATTAAGCGACTTGAGGCCGACGCCTGATGCCACCAATGGACCGATGATTTTAGAAGTCTAGCCCCGAAGGGGGCGAAAGAGTTTAGCCCTGCGCTAGGGCGCTGGGTAAGCGGAAGATAGATCCGGTCCCGTAGGGACGGCACTGTAGAACCGAAGGGCTTTTAGCCTGGAGGCTAAGTCAAATTAAGATTCGACGGAGTTTTATCCATGGAAGTCATCCTGAAAGAAGACGTGACTAAGCTTGGCTCTCGCGGCGAAGTGGTGAAGGTCGCTGAGGGCTATGGCCGCAACTATCTCATCCCCAAGAAGTTGGCGATAGAAGCCACAGCTGCCAATCGCGCCGTCATCGAGCAGATGAAGGCATCGGCGGTGCGGCGCGCTGCCCGCGAGAAAGGCGATGCCCAGGCTTTAGCGCAGCAGGTCGAAGGTGTGACTTTGACCTTCACCCGCAAGTCAGGCGAACGCGACCAACTCTTTGGCTCGGTGACCTCGGCTGACATCGCGCACGAGCTCGAGCACAAGGGCGTGCCCATCGATCGCCGCAAGATCCAGCTTGACGAGCCTTTGAAGCATGTCGGCGAGTTCAATGTGCCGGTGAAACTGCACAAGGACGTGACCGTCCAGTTAAAGGTGATAATCGCTAAAGAAGCGACCGCCGAACCGGCTCCTGTGGAAGAAGCTGCGGCGGAGGGCTAGATCGCGGTTCTGCAAGGCTGCCTACCAGATTCGGCGGACGCCGTAATGATCGAAGACAGGATCTGCGCTAATGATCGGCCAGCCCGTGGCTTGAGCCTGGGCTGCCAGCACCCGGTCAAAGGGGTCGTTGTGATGCCTGAGGCAGCAGGCCTGCCCGGATGGCATGGCTGGAGTCGATGGGCAACTCGGAAAAGCCTTGTGCGTCGAGAATTTCCTGCCATTGCGACAACACGACTTGAGAATTGAATTTGCCAAGGTTCGTCTTAATCGCAAGCTCCCACGGCACCACGGCCGAGATGACCATAGAGTTGGCTGTTGCAACTATCGCGCTTCGCGCCGCAGGTCGACAACCGAGCCGGAGCCGTCCAACCACCACCGCAGGGTATGTGTGTCGAGCAGTGCAATCATTCAAATCCCAATTCCCGCATTTCCTCGTCGGTCAGAGGATCGAACGCATCCGGTGCGGACCAGATTTGGCCCTTAAGCATGTCCGGAACGCGCTTCTTGGCGGTGCTGGCTATCGGTACAATCTTCGCAACCGGCTTCTTGCCGCGCATAATGATCACTTCCTTGCCGTTCTCCGCCTCTTTGATCAGCTTCGAGAGGTTGGTCTTTGCCTGATGTACCGTGTAGCTCATTAGCTAAGTCTACTTAGCTAAGATATGGCGGTCAAATCGGGCGGCAAGTTCCTGTCGGGGTGAACCGTTGCACTCCCGCTACGTATCTATTAAGTGAGGCGTCTATAATGACCGCTCACGGTTTCCTCCCGCTCCCGTCTATGTAATTGCAGGCACTCGAATTGGCCTTGCTAATTGCAGACTAGGTAGAAACCAGCATGCCGGCCGAAGCGGTAGCAGTTCCTCTCACGGTTGGCCCGGGGCTCCGTCCTTCCGTAGCGTGGCGGGAGACGGACAAAACGTCCTCTAGTCCCTCTGACCGAGGGTTCAAGGTGGGGCAGGCCCAGAGCCGCATGAACGACACGGAGCTGATCCGGGAAGCACAACGTGGCAACCACGCTGCGTTCGAGGAACTCGTGCGCCAGTACGACGGCGCGGTGCTACGCCTGGCCTATCACCTGACCCGCTCCGAGCAGGACGCCCAGGATATCTACCAGGAGGCCTTTCTCAAGGCCTACCGCAATATCGGCAATTTTCGTTTTGAGTGCTCGTTTTATACCTGGATCTATCGCATCGTGACCAATCTATGTCTCGATCTACTGCGTAAGCGGCAGGTGCGAAAAGAAGATTCAGGGGTGAGCACCGACTCAGAAGGTGGCACTTACGACTTGCTCGACCAGGTCGCTGACCAGCGATCAGGGGCCAGTCCGGAGCGCGACCTGATGCGGCGTGAATTGGCGGCGAATATCGCCAAGGCATTGCAGAAGTTGACGCCGCGTGAGCGCATGGTATTTGAGATGAAGCATTACCAAGGGTTGAAGCTGCGTACCATCGGCGAGATTTTGAATACTACCGAAGAGACAGCGAAGAACACGCTGTTTCGCGGAACGCAGAAACTGCGCGCCGCGTTGAAGAGCATTCGGTAGTAGGCCACTGGCAAGTAGCAAGAGGCAGTCATCATGAATTGCGAATGGGTACAAAAGAACACGGCACTCTACTTGTACGACGAGCTGGCCGACGACGCGCGCCACGAGTTGGAGCAGCACCTCCGGCGCTGCCCGGATTGCGCGGCCGAACTTGCGGCGCAGCAGGAATTCCAGGAGCAGATGAACACGCTTCCGGTGGAGGAGCCTTCTGCGAGCTTTCTGGCCGCGGCGCGGATGCGTTTGCAGGAGTCGCTGGAGACTGCTCAGCAAAATCGCGCCTGGTACCATCGGCTCGCCTTCGATCCCATGGCGTGGATGCGCCAGGTGCGGTTCTCACCCGCACTCGCCATGGTCATCCTTATGGTCGGCTTCGGCGGCGGCTTGGGTGCAATGTACAGCATGAGAGGTACGGTTAGTCCGGCCGGTCCTGGGCCAGAGGCTTCCATCGGTGGCATTACCTCCATCGAAAAACAACCTGGTACCGACAACGTCAAGGTTCAATACGACACGCGTCTCCCTACGTCAGTGCAGGGTTCGGTTTCTGATCCCAAAGTGCAGGACCTTTTGCTGTATGCCGCCAAGAGTAACGAGAACTCTGGGGTGCGTTTGAATTCCGTGGATGTACTGACCAGCAAGGCTGATGATCCTCGCGTACGTGAGACCCTGACCTACGCGCTGCGCTACGACAGCAATCCGGGAGTCCGCCTCATGGCGTTGGATGGGCTGGGTTCCTACGTGAAACAGGACATCCGTGTGCGCAATGCCGTGCTGGAAGCCCTGCTCAACGACAGCAATTTGGGTGTACGGAGCGGAGCTCTGCATGCTCTAGAGCCGGTGCGCGCCGACAGCAGTGTGCGGATGGCCTTGCAACAGTTGTCGAAGGAGGACCCCAGTGAGTATATTCGCACCGAGTCCAAGCGTGTGCTGGCCTCGATGCCTAGCATTTATTAGGCAAGACCACAGCTTCTATATCTTGGCATATTCGCTCCCGGAAAGAGGATTGGTTGACGCAGGGTTGGCAATTTAGCGTGGCTATGAGGAAGGTGGGACGCGAAGACTTTAGCATACGCCGTGCCGCGCGAAGCCGTAGGTGGACGGCGGCCGCCGCATTATTAGCGATGGCGGTTGCGCTTCCGCTGTGGGCGCAACAATCGCGGGTTTACCGCGACGGCAATTCGTGGGTGGAAGAAATCACCGGGACGTTGCCCGCTTCGCGCCAGGTCCGTATTACGACTGACTTGGGGTCGGTGCAGGTGCAGGGAAGTTCGCCCCGCGTGACCTATGTTATCCGCAAGCGTTCGTACGCTCCCAGTGAAGAAGCGGCGCGCCGCCAATTTGAACAGATGCGAATTTCGGCCACCAAGAATGCCGAAGGCGCTTTCATTGAAGGCCGGCTGATGAACCGGAACTTGGACCGATTCAATGCTGACTTTCTGGTGCAGATACCGCGGCAACTGGAGTCGGTGAAAGTGGAAACACGGGGCGGTTCGCTTAACTTCAGTTCCATCGCTGCTACCGTTGTGGGCGCCACGGGCGGTGGCTGGGTGAAGCTTGACGATCTCGACGGAACCGTGAAGATTACCAGCGGCGGAGGAAATGTGGACGTCGGACGTTTGGGCGCGGATTTCTCACTGACCACCGGCGGCGGGGATGTGCGCATTAAGAACGTTGCCGGACAAGCGCAGGTGAATATCGGTGGTGGCAGGGTATATCTCGGTTCCGCGAAGGGAGCCAGTATTCAAACCGGTGCCGGCAGCATTGAGGTTCGCAAGTGCAATGGTGACTTGGGAGCAAGCTCCGGTGGTGGCAACCTCAGTTTGGGCGATGTAAACGGCGCCGTACAGGCCGAAACTACGGCCGGAAGTGTGCGTCTCGACAGCGCTAAGGGACGGGTGCGAGTCTCAACCGGCGGTGGCAGTGTGGAACTGTTCAACCTAGGTGAAGGGGTGCAGGTGGAGACGGGAGCGGGCGGCATTACGGCTGAGTTTGTGGGCAAGCGCGGTAGTTTCAGCGCCTCATCCTTGCATACCGCATCCGGCGACGTGCTGGTTTATTTGCCGGCCGACTTGCCGGTCACGGTACACGCCTCGTCCGATATGGCGACCGGACATGGCATCTCTTCCGAGTTTTCTGGATTGCGGATCACCAAGGAAGGCAGTAACTTCATCCCCCGGTCCATGTACGCTGAAGGGGTATTGAATGGTGGCGGACCAGTGTTGAAGGTCCGCACGATTATTGGACAGATCGATTTCCGGCAGTCACGTTAAGGGTGGAAATTATGCGCAATATTACGATAGCGACGCAGGGGCTGATCACAATTCTTTTGGCGGCTGTCATGACGATGCCCGGCTTGGCGGAACCTCCATCGGGTAACGCGGCATGGCCGGATCCGCAAAGCTCTGCCTATCTCGGTGTGCACATTGACCAAGTCACGCCGCAGCAGATGTCCGCATTCAAATTAGCCAGCCCCAACGGCGCGGTTATCACCGACCTCGACCAGGATGGTCCAGCCTGCCGCGCGGGATTGAAAGAGAACGATGTCATCGTGGGGTTCAACGGTTCAAAGGTCGAGTCCCCGGAGCAGCTGGGGAGCATGATCCACGCGATGTCTCCCGGCAAGACAGCAGTGCTTACCGTGGTCCGCGACGGGGAAAAGAAAGATGTCAAAGTCGCTCTGGGAACGTGGCCGCGCGCCACGTCTCACGCCCAGAGCTTCGTAGCCAACGCTCCACGTTGGGTGGCTCCGGCGGCTCCCGGAGTGATCAACGGTATGGATGTACCGTCTATTACCGTCCTTTCCTCACGTCATGGCTTGGTGGTGGAGAGTCTGTGTCCGCAATTGGCTGATTTCTTCAATGTTCCACCAGGCAGAGGCGTACTGGTACGGTCAGTCGAAAAGGGTAGTCCTGCTGATGCGGCTGGGCTGAGGGCGGGCGACGTGATCGTCAAGTTGAATAACGAAGTTGTGCACGATCTGGCCGACTGGCGGCGTGCCATGGGCGTTCAGGCGAGCCAGATATCCGTCACTGTGGTACGCGAGAAACATGAGCAAACCGTCGTGATGCGTCTTCCAAAACCAGGGGATTCCTCGAGATTGCTTGGTCCAGACTGGGGAGACTTTGACAATCAGATGCAGCCCTTAGCGCAGGAAATGGAGAAGCTGCGCCCGGAGATCGAGGCCGGCCAGAAGGAAATAGTGGCGGAATTGCAGCCCAGCCAGCAAGAGCTGGAACAGATGCGCCGTGAGATTGAAAAATCAATGAAGTTAAAACAAAAAGACATCGAAAAGATGACTCGCGAGATCGCAAAGTCTGCGAAACCAACTCAGAAGCAACTCGATAAAATGACCGGCGATATCGCGAAGTCGGCGCGACTGAACCAGCAACAGCTCGATCAGATGCGCCATGATATCCAGGAGTCAATGCAGAACTGGACGCCGCAGCTTCAGCAGCAAATGCAGGAACTCCAAAAGCAGATGGAGCAGCAGAAGCTTGACCTGCAGCAGATGATGAATGGCTTTGGGACGGAGCGCGAATTCTGAGTAGGACTGAGCTGCTTCGTCGATTGCTCAAGGATTGCTCTCGCTGTGCCACTTTCGATCGATCCACTCGATAGCTCCATAAAGGACGAGGCACACCCAAGCGTCGACTAGCAGGCCGATATCAATCCGGAAAGGCCGATGCCGTCCCGCCAGCGGCAGGTGTGGCATCAGAATGAAGAAGTAGAGCAGGTTGCCCACCACCACTGCAATCAACTGTTTGAGCAGTCTTCGAAGCACGTACCTGTTGGACACCGCGAGAGGCTGAGGCGATGCCAGAAAACGGTGGAGGTACGCTCTTCGCTCCTCGCTCTTCGCTAATCTAGCAATACCGACACCAATCAAATAGCGCCACATTCGATCGCGATCACCTACATTTGGGAAGGTTGGTTGGCCAAAAGCCAAAAGCCAAAAGCGAAAAGCGAATGGAACCGCACTGGAAAGCTGACGGCTGATAGCTGACGGCTACTTCATTTACCATCCTTCTGTGCTCGACCTTTCCACCAACGTACAATTCGTCAAAGGCATTGGGCCCAAGATCGCCCAAATCCTGCTTGAGAAGGGCATCTGCACCGTCGAGGACCTGCTTTATTACCTGCCTTTCCGCTACGAAGACCGGCTCAATCCCCGCGGCATTGGCGAACTCCGTGCCGGCGAGATGGCCAGCATCATCGCCGAGGTGCGGACGTTCGGATTATTCCGCACCCGCCGCATGCCCATCTTTGAGATGACCGTGGGCCAGGGCCGTGACACGCTGAAATGCGTGTGGTTCAACGCCACCTATCTGCAAGACAAGTTCCGCGCCGGCATGTTACTCGCGCTGTACGGCAAGGTGGAAGCGGGCGATCGTGGAGGCCACCGCTTCGAAATCATCCAGCCTCAATTCGAAATTTTGCACGATCCGACTACCACCCACGGCAACGCCGACAGTGACGAAACCAAGTGGCAATCGCTCGAGGTCGGACGCATCGTCCCCATTTACGAAACCGCCGGCAGTGGCCGCCTTACTGCGCGCTGGTTCCGGCGGGTGATTCACGGCATGTTGGAAAGCCTCGATCAGGAGTTGCCGGACGCGATCCCTCCTGCGGTACGCGGGCGCATGGGCTTGATCGATCGTCGTCGCGCTTTCTGGCAGGCCCACTGGCCCGAGGTTGGCGAGAGTCTGGCGAATTTGCAGGTGGCACGCACCCCTGCGCACATTCGCCTTATCTTCGAGGAACTTTTCTTCCTCGAGCTCGGGCTGGAACTCAAACGCCGTAAGATGCGTGCTCAGACGGGGATTGCGTTTCAGATTGGCGATCGCGTGCGGGCTGCGGTGAAGCAAATCCTACCGTTCCATCCGACGGCAGCGCAGAAGCGTGTGCTCAAAGAAATTGCCGATGATATGGCCGAACCCGTTCCCATGCGGCGTTTGCTGCAAGGCGATGTCGGCTCGGGCAAAACCATCGTGGCACTGGAAGCTGCGGTCATCGCGATGGAAAATGGCTACCAGGCCGCACTTATGGCTCCTACCGAGATTCTGGCCACACAGCATTACCTTTCCGCGCGGCGCATCCTTGAGCCCGCCGGGTATCGAATTGTGCTGCTCACTGGCTCGCAAGAGTCCGGACGCAAGAAACAGGCGCGCCATCACATCGCGCAGGGGAACGCCCAACTGGTGATCGGCACCCACGCTCTTATTCAGGAGACTGTCGAGTTCGACAAGCTAGGGCTCGTGATTGTGGACGAGCAGCATCGCTTCGGTGTCTTGCAGCGCTTCCGCCTGATGAAGAAGACGAACGAAGCCGAGCCCGACGTGCTGGTGATGACAGCAACGCCGATTCCGCGCACGCTCGCGCTCACCTTGTACGGCGATCTCGACACCAGTGTCCTCGATGAACTTCCGCCTGGACGAACGCCAATCACGACGCGGCGCGTCGGCGATGAGCGCTCAGAAGAGGTCTGGGAGTTCGTGCGCAAACAGGTCGCTGCAGGTCGGCAAGCCTACATCGTATATCCCGTGATCGAAGAGGGCGCGATGGAAGGCGAGTTGAAGGCCGCCATCAAGATGTACGAGCAGCTTCGCAAGCGCCAATTCTCGAGCCTGCGCGTTGGCCTCTTACACGGACGCCTTAGCGCCGAGGAAAAAGATGCCACGATGGCCAGTTTTCAACGCGGCGAGATTCACGTGCTGGTCTCGACTACCGTCATCGAGGTTGGCGTCGATGTGGCTAACGCCAACATCATGGTCGTAGAGCACGCCGAACGTTTTGGCCTTTCGCAGATGCATCAACTGCGGGGGCGCATCGGGCGCGGAAGCGCGAAATCTTACTGCGTGTTGATGACCGGTGGCAAAGTTTCGATAGAAGCCGAGCAGCGGCTCGAAGCCATGGTGCGCACTCAGAACGGATTCGAGATTGCCGAACTCGACTTGCAGCAGCGTGGTCCCGGCGAGTTCTTTGGTACACGTCAGGCGGGAATGCCGAACTTTCGCGTAGCCAATTTGCTGCGCGACCGCGAGCTGCTGGAGGCTGCGCGCCGCGAGGCGAAGTACGTGCTCGCCGGCCCCAACGCCGATCTGACCAAAGAGGAGATCGCCCGCGCTGTGCAGCACCTCCGCGGACATTGGAATCGCAGGTACGGGCTGGTGGAAGTGGGGTAAGACAGTGGATAGTGAATAGTGCGTAGTGGTCAGTTATCAGTTGTTAGTTGTCGGTAGGCGGTCAGCACATTCTCAACTGTCATCCCGAGCGAGGACTTTAGTCCGAGTCGAGGGACCTGCTGTTGTCTCTACTTCTCTCAGATCCGTCGCCGGGCCGAAAAGCAGGTTCCTCCACTCGCCGCGCCAAGCCGCAGCTCGTCGGAATGACAATCCTCGTTTACCATCGACCGTGCCAGGTGGGAACTCCCCACACTTGCGCCACTCTCGCAGTTACGCGCACACTAGTCTCTCGTGAAAGCGACCAGCAAATCCGACCTTTTTCGACTTCTGCCGTCGATTGACGAGCTGCTGCGTACTCCTGCTTTGGAAGCGCTAGTGCGGGCCGAAGGCCGGAAGGCGACCCTGGAAGCGGGGCGCGAGACACTGGAACAATTGCGTCGCGAGGTCGCTGCGGGCACGCTCGACGAGGCGCAACTCAACTCCCGGATTGATGATTTGCCGCATGACGTAGAGCGCAAATTGCAGGAGTCGCTGGCTTACTCGCTGCGGCCGGTAATCAACGCGACGGGCGTCATCCTGCACACGAACCTCGGACGCGCACCCCTTAGCCGCGGAGCCTTGGAACATGTCGCCGAAGTTTCGCAATTGTACTCGAACCTCGAATTCGACCTCAGTACTGGCGAGCGGGGCAGGCGCGACATTCATGTCGATCGCTTATTTGCGAAACTATTAAACACCGCCGATCGCAAGGTCTCGACCATCGTCGTCAACAATAATGCCGCCGCCGTGTTGCTGGCGTTGAACTCACTTGCCGATAGCGGAGAGGTGCTAGTCTCCCGCGGCGAACTGGTCGAGATCGGTGGCTCGTTCCGCATCCCAGACGTCATGGCAAAATCGGGAGCTGTGCTGCGCGAAGTGGGAACTACCAACCGCACGCGCATCGCCGACTACGAAGGCGCAATCAGTGACCGTACTAAGCTGCTGTTGCGCGTCCATCGCTCCAATTTCCAGATCGTCGGCTTCACCGAGCAGCCGTCGTTGGAAGAGTTGGTCGCACTCGGGCGCAAGCACAACATCCCGGTGATGGAAGATCTGGGCAGCGGAGAGATCTTTGATCTGCGCAATCTAGGAGTGCACGGTGAGCCGTTGATCGCCGACAGTCTGCGCGCTGGCGTGGACATCGTAACCTACAGCGGAGACAAACTGCTGGGAGGCCCGCAGGCGGGCATCATTAGCGGCGATCCCGCTTTGCTGGCGAAAGTCCGTGCCAACCCACTCTTCCGCGCCTTACGCGTCGACAAGATGTTCTATGCCGCTCTCGAAGCGACACTGCTCGCCTATCTGCGTGAGGACTACGACTCGATTCCGGCGTTGCGCATGATGCGCATCTCCGAAGACGTTGTCGAGCAACGCGCAGGGCAGATAGCCGAGCAATTGCGGGCGAGATGCCCAAGCTTGCGAGTCGAAGTTGTCAAATCGCGCTCAGTGCTGGGCGGCGGCGCTGCACCCGGATCAACCCTGCCGACACGCGTGCTCGCCGTAATGAGCAGCGGCATGAACGCGGATGAGTTGTGCGCGCATCTTCGCCAGTGGGAACTGCCAATCATCGCGCGCGTGGAGGACGAACGGGTGCTGCTCGACCTGCGAACGGTTGAGCCTTCACAGGATACAGCCATCGTCGTCGCTCTTGTGAGCATCTCGAAGTAAGTGGCCACGGTTCACACCATCGGGCACTCCACACGCACTCTCGAAGACCTCGTGGCAGCGCTTAAGGCTCACGGCGTCCACACGTTGGTGGACATTCGTTCGTTTCCGATGTCGCGCCGGATGCCTCACTTCAACCGCGAATTCCTGGAAGCCCAGTTGCCAATACATGGCATCGCGTACGTCTGGATGAGAGAACTTGGCGGGCGCCGCAAGAAGACCCGCAACGATTCGCCGAACACCGGTCTGCGCAATGATTCGTTTCGCAACTACGCCGATTACATGCTGACGGATGAGTTCGCGGAGGGTATTGAGCAGTTGCTGGAAATCACACGACGACCCGCAGATCCCTCGGCTTCGCTCGGGATGACAACCGCGGGAAATGAAGGCAATACCGCCATCATGTGCGCCGAACGCGTGTATTTCCAATGCCACCGTATGCTGGTGAGCGACTACCTCACGGCGCATGGTCACATCGTGCTACATATCGACGACGACAAGCGCCCATCGCGCGAGCACAAGCTGATGGCCGAAGCGCGGGTAGTGAACGGGCAATTGATTTATGACGCGCAACAGTCGTTCTGAATTTCGCTTTTCGCCTTTCGCTTTTCACAAAATGGCACGCGCCATGCCCGCCGGGAAGACCAAGGACTTCCGGTCGACAGCTTTAAGGCTTCGGAGCGAAGAGCGAAAAGCAAAAAGCGAAGAGCGACCGCTCACTCGCGAAACGTGGCTTTCCTGCGCTACTATCAATGGTTCATGGCCAAACAAGCCGTCTTCCGTGAACGCAACAAGGGATACTATCGCGTTCTGCATTCTCCTATTTGGATCTGGGTCTTCTGGGTACTACCGGGATACCCGCTCACCTACGACCTTTACACCCACGGTCCGGATCGCCGCCATTGGATTTGGTTGGCCATCGTACTTGCATTCGTCGCGTGGCGCGGCTTCAAGGGGCGCATCCCCGGTTCTGAACCCGCGCCGTACATCACTCATTACGGAGTGCACCAGCCCAACCTGCCGTATCGGGTGGTGTGTTACACGGCGGCGTGGGTCGACATCATCGTCCCCTACGCGCTAAACCTCATTGGGCTGGTCGTGGCTTCCGTCAATGGCCGCTGGCTCCTACACGATCTTTACCGCTACGGTTACTATCCGCTGGCGCTGGCGGTGGTTCTGGCGACCGTATTCGACTGGACACCGCGCGCACGCCGCGACACCGTGGGCGAGGGCGCCGAGCGGGCCTGGTTCTACATCGCGATCTGGACGGTGGTGCCGACGCAGGTCGTCAACTGGGGTGCCTGGCGTTTTGGCAAGTTCATGGATCTGGCGCCTCTGCCGCTGGCCCGCCTGCGGTTGGCGATCTGCCTCCTGTCAACGGCGCTTTTCCTTCTGCTGGGCTATGCCGCGAAGCTCCCGCGCACCCAGCGGCACTACGAAGGTGTTGCCGCAGCGGGAGTGTGAAGGGCTTGCCGGCGTTACTTTGGCAGCGGAGCCGGAGTCAGTCCCATGAACGTCGTCCCCAGGAACTTTCCCATTGCGTCAAAGTTCCAGGTGAACAGCGCCATTCCCGCGTGGGCACAGGCGTGGCAGCCGTTAATGAGGGGATAGCCCAGGATAAACTGTAATCCGTTATTGGATCCTTGTTGCGTATTGGGCCAAGTTGTGCCGTCGCGGTCGCCGGGCCACACGCCGACCTTGGGAAACTGATTTTGTAAGTCCTGGAATTGAAAGCTCTGCTCCATGCCCTTCTGGTCAAGCAGCTTAAGATCTTCGGCATTCACGATGCTGGGCGATCCGTTCACCAGCAGCAGCCCGTTGTTGGTATTTGCGCGCAAGGGATAGACGATCCAGGCAACATCGACTGGGCCCACGGGATGGAAGCCACTCAGGATACCCACATCACCATCGCTCTTCTGATAGAGCATCTTGGTGAACGCAACCGCTCGGGCTGGCGCTCCCGCCTTCGACATCTGGGCGATGAAGCACTGGGCAAAGCTGGGTGGCTGCGGAGCCTTGTCACAGGCTTTGTGAGCGGCAGCGAGGAAGGTTGGCGGCATTTGCCACACATCAGCACCACTGATCTTGCCAGTGGATCCCGCCTGTGTCGCCGGCATTCCGCTCGGTGTGGCTGTCTGATTTTGCGCAATCGCCGAACCAAGTAAACCGCTAACAATGGCGAATAGCAGTGCTCTCCGCATCTGATGGCCTCCAACAGCAATGGTTATGGTTATAGAGGAATGTACCTCAGAGACCAATTCGAGTCGAGACATCTTGCGAAGCGAAAACTGTAAGAAGACGGAATCCAAACTCCAAGCATGACGGCCGAAAACTGAGAGCCTGAGCGATCGCTCAAAGCAAGAAAGGCGGCCACTTGGGCCGCCTTCTTCCACATTTTTTCGCTCGGGGATCTTAGAGAACCTGTACGTTCTCAGCCTGCCAGCCCTTGGGCCCTTTGACTACGCTGAACGAGACAGCCTGGCCTTCCTGCAAGCTGCGGAAACCGTTGGTCTGAATCGCAGAATAGTGGACGAATACGTCTTCTCCATTCTGACGGCTGATAAAGCCGTAGCCCTTCGCGTCATTGAACCACTTAACCGTTCCTTGTTCCATGGTGATGCAAGTTCCTTCGATGTTGATATAGCGCAATTCGATCGGGATGTGATGCAGGCAGGGATTGCTGTTAGACAGGAAACTGCTGCTTACAACGTCGATCAATCGAGCAACTTCATCATACCAGCCAGTGGCAGAAAGCCAAAGCAGTTTCGCGCCGATCGGGGAAAACTCCTAGTCTTCTCAATATGTTACCTTGTGAGAGCTCTGGGTTATGCGATAGTCCAATGGGTTAAGGACGCTTCTCTGTCGTGATTGTAGGGACTGGCATCGACATCGCGGAGGTTGATCGCATTAAGGCGAGCATCGAGCGCTTTGGCCGGCGATTTCTAGAACGGGTGTTTACACCAGAAGAGATCCGCTACTGCGAATCCAAGGCCAACAAGGCGGAGCGCTACGCCGGACGATTTGCCGCCAAGGAAGCTGCCATGAAGGCCATTGGAACCGGCTGGAGCCGAGGCGTCACTTGGCAGGACGTCGAAGTCAAGCGCTTCCCGGGCGGGCGGCCCACGATGGCCTTTCATGGCAAAGCGGCAGAATTCGCCCGGAAACTAGGGGCAGTCCGCGCTCACCTGTCGATTACGCATACTGAGGAGCAGGCCATGGCGCAGGTAATCCTGGAATCCGAGGAAGCGGAGAGAACTTAAAGGTTTCGGAATCATCTGTCAGCTTCTGGATTGCCAGATTGTCCGGAGGTGAACGGACAACAAGTCGGCCTATAGAGTGATCTCCGCGGTTGGCATCGACCCTAGGTGGATGAACGGGCAAACCGATACCCTCCGCCGCGTCGCCTCCGGTCTTCGAAGGCCCCTCCTGCACGACGAATTAAAGGCCCTTTCGTAGTAATCTCATTTCTTCATGATCGAAACGACTCAACAAGCTACTCCGGTCGAAGTGGCTTCCCCGGTTTCGCCGCGCGGAGCCGCTCTGGCGATCGGGCTGATGAGCTTCTCTGCCTTGTTGCTCGAACTGGGACTCACCCGGCTCTTCTCCGTGGTGCTGTTCTATCACTTCGCTTTCCTAGCGATTTCCATTGCGCTGCTCGGCTTAGGCGCAGGGGCCGTTTTCGCATATCTGCGGCGGGAGTGGCTGCAGCGCTGGAGCGTTGGACAGTTGGGCGCGTGGTTGTGCGCCGCGAATGCCGTGGTCATCTTCGTCGCATTGGAGATCGTTGTACGCACGTCGGTCTCGCTGCACCTAGACTGGTCGAACTTCCGCCATCTTTCTGTGCTCTACCTTGCTTCGGCCGTGCCGTTCTTCATCACCGGCCTACTGTTTTCCGTTGTGTTCGCACGCCATCCTGCAAGCGTGACCCAGCTTTACGGAGCCGATCTGCTCGGCGGATCGCTGGCATGCCTGGCGCTGGTTCCACTGCTGAACTTTATCGGCGGGCCCAATACCATCTTGTTTGCCGCGGCTGCAGTGGCAGTGGCGGGCGTAGCGTGGGGGGCTACACGTACTCGCCGCGTTCCCGCAATTCTCGCGCTGGCCTTGCTCGTTCTGATCGTGGCGAACTTTCGCGGCAAGCTGATTGACATTGTCTACGCCAAAGGCATGAAGCGCGAGGCGCCACTCTATGCCAAGTGGAATGCGCTCTCGCGAGTGGAAGTGGACAAGTGGGGGGATGCCAAGGCAATCGTCATCGATGCCGACGCCAGCACCTACATCATGAACTCCGATCCCTATCATTGGGACGAGGCCTACCGCCGCAATCTCATGTCGGCGGCATCCTCGATCGCCAACGTGCTGCGTCCTCACGGCGATTTCGCCATCATTGGTCCCGGCGGCGGGGTGGATGTGCTGCGAGCCGTCGCCAACGGCAGCCCGAATGTCACGGGCATCGAGATCAATCCCATCATCGCCACCGACATCATGCGCGGTGCCTTCGCCGACTATGCTCATCACCTCTACCAGATTCCTGAGGTGCATATGCACGTCAGCGATGGACGCTCGTTCGTGCGCAACAGCCACGACCTGTACGACGTAGTGCAGATGACTCTGGTGGACACCTGGGCTTCCACCGCGGCCGGAGCATTCGCCCTCAGCGAAAATAATCTGTACACCGTCGAGGCCTTCCGCGAGTACTTCGAGCACCTGAAGCCGGACGGCATGATCGCCATCACGCGCTGGGAGTTTAGCCAACCCCGTGAGGCTTTGCGGGTGGTCTCGCAGGCAATGGAAGCCCTGCGTCAACTCGGGGTGTCTGACAGTACGCAGAATTTCATCGTGATCAGCGATGGAGCGCTGAATGTGGATGGGCGCCCCGTCCTGGTGCTGGCAAAGAAGTCGCCTTTCACTTTGGAAGAGCAGCAGGCGGCGCTGAACCATATTCAGGGGGCAACGCCCGCAGAATCGAACCTCAACCTGCACGTGCTGTACCTGCCCACAACCGCAGCCACTCCGGGAATGGCGCACCCCGCGTTTGCAGAGTTGATTCGCAGTCAGGACGCACGCTCCTTTTCCGCGCATTACGCATTCAACGTTTCGCCAGTCACCGATAACGCGCCTTTTTTCTTCTTCACCCTGAAGCCGGAGCAGGTGTTTCGCGGGCTGAATCGGGGCGGCATCGATTGGAAGGTGAATCTGGGGATCGCGATTCTGGGACTGGTGCTGGTGATCTCCGTCGCCGCGGTCGTGGCCTTTCTCATCGTTCCGATGCTGCTCTCGTCCGAGGCCCGATCTGGCCGCAGCGTTCGCCTGCTGTACTTCATCGCCATCGGCTTGGGCTACATCCTGGTGGAGATCGCGTTCATTCAGCGCTTTGTATTGTTTCTGGGGAATCCGACCTATGCTCTCACGGTCGTGATATTCCTCATGCTACTTTCCAGCGGGTTGGGCAGCGTGTTCTCGCGCCGATGGTTCAACGAGCCCACTCGAGTCGCTTCGGCGCTGGCGTTCATCGTGGCGGCCCTGGTGATCTACGTTTTCGCTTTACCGCACCTGCTGGAGACATTGGTGGGCCTCCCGTTCATAGTGAAGCTGTTGCTCAGCGCTCTGCTGCTTATCCCGCCGGGCTTTGCGATGGGCATGCCATTTCCGAGTGGACTGCGGGCGTTGTCGTCGCAGGATTTTCTGCCAGGGAGTGTCCCGGCTAAACACGGCGCCGTGGAATGGGCGTGGGCGATGAATGCTGCATCAAGTGTATTGGGCTCGGTGTTGGCGATGGTGATTGCTATCCAGTTCGGATTGAATATCACACTGGCCTGCGGCGCCGTGGCGTATGTGCTGGCCATGCTGTTGCTTCGCACCTTCAAGAAGGGACTCGCAGCCGGCAAGTGGTAGCGCCAAGCATTTTTTTTTGCTGTTCGGCGGAGCTGGAGGATTCAATCTCTGGTGTCTTCTAGGGACCGCACACATTTCCCGATTTGGGTAGAGAGTGCCCGCCAGCAGATTTTATGCGGGTCCGAGAGCTTCCACCCTCGGCACACGCTCCTCTGAATTTGCTTCGCGAGAGAAATTCTTCGCCGACTCTCGCCTGCCACTTGCACAACAGTGAACCCACCTTGTTATAATCACTCGCTTGGGTGATGCACGTCACACCAAGCTGAGACGCGCACTTCGTAGTACCGCACTAACCTGGGGCCGATGGGGTAATCGGCTTCCGAACCCGCAAAACTGGAAAGCTTCATAAATGGCCCAAGTCTTCCATCGTAGTGCGAACACAATTGCACGGGCGTCGATTATCGGGGTCGTGATAGTCGTGTCGGTGTTGCTATGGGCAGCCCTCGAGGTGCAGCGGTCGCCCTACGCCACCTACCAGGATGTCAACGAGGCGCAGCCGGTGCCGTTCAGCCATCAACACCACGTGGGTGGCGACGGCATCGATTGCCGCTACTGTCATACATCGGTCGAGAAATCAAGTTTCGCAGGCATTCCTCCAACCAAGACCTGCATGAATTGTCACTCGCAGATCTGGACGAACGCGCCCATGCTGGAGCCGGTGCGCGAAAGTTATCGGACGGGACAATCGCTGATATGGACGAGGGTGGACGACCTGCCTGACTTTGTCTATTTCGATCACAGCATTCATGTGAACAAGGGCGTTGGCTGTGCCAGTTGCCACGGGCCGGTGGACCAGATGCCGCTGATGCGCGCGGCCAACTCGCTGCAGATGGAATGGTGTTTGAACTGCCATCGTGCGCCGGAGAAGTTCCTGCGCCCGCGAGATCAAGTATTTAACATGAGCTACCGACAACCTAGCTCAGATAATCCCGTGAAGCTGGCGGATGGCAGTGTTTTCACCGACCAGATCGCACTGGGCAACGAGTTGAAGCATCGTTACAACATTCGCAGTGTTCAAGGCATTACCAGTTGCAGCACCTGTCACCGCTAGTCGCGTACAGTGGCTTGCAGTAGTTTGACGAACGATTCTTTCCGGAAACTGACGAGAAGATGGAAAAAGATAACCCAAACAAGTCTGAGGCAGTCTGTCCCAGCAAATTGGAGCTTGTCCAGATTCAAGACAAGCTGGCTCGCGCCAAAAGCGGACCGCAGTATTGGCGCTGCCTGGAGGAGTTGGCTCAGACCGACGGCTTCTATGAGATGTTGCATCGGGAGTTCCCGCGCCAGGCATCGGTACTGCCCGAGGGTACTTCGCGTCGCGACTTCATGAAGCTGATGAGCGCCTCACTCGCTTTGGCCGGGTTATCGGCTTGTGTGAAGCAGCCGCTCGAACCGATCGTCCCTTACGTGCGGCAGCCAGACGAAATCGTTCTGGGCAAGCCGCTTTTCTTTGCCAGCGCCATGCCGTTTGGCGCCTATGCGGCGCCGGTACTGGTGGAGAGCCACGAAGGCCGTCCGACGAAGGTGGACGGAAATCCCGAACATCCGGCAGGTCTTGGGGGGAGCGATGTTTTCGTGCAGGCTTCCATCCTCGACATGTACGACCCGGACCGCTCGCAGACGCTCACCTATCTGGGTCAATTGAGCACGTGGGGCGAATTTAGTGCGGCCCTCAAAGGATCGCTGAATTCGCAGAAGGCCATGAAGGGCAGCGGGCTGCGGATTCTGAGCCACACCATCGGCTCGCCGACGATGGCCTCGCTGATGGACCAGGTGCAGTCAGCCTATCCGGAATCGAAGTGGGTTCAGTATGAGCCCGTGAACCGTGACAACGTTCGAGCCGGGGCGAAGCTGGCCTTCGGGCAGTATGTGGAAACGCGCTACAACCTGGAAAAGGCCGACATCATTTTGACGCTCGATGGCGACTTCCTTTCCAGCGGCTTTCCTGGATTTCTTTACTATGCGCGCTCTTTCGCCGCGCGGCGCAATCCCGACTTGAAGGAAAAGATGGCGCGCTTCTATGCGATTGAGAGCACGCCGACCAATACGGCCGGCAAGGCGGATCATCGGCTTCCGGTGCGAGCGTCAGAAGTGGAGCAGTTAGCGCGGGCTATTGCCGCGGGAGTCGGCGCTGGCGGCGGAGAGTCGGCCAAGCCCGAGCATCAGAAATTCGTCGCCGCATTGGTCAAAGATCTGCAAGCGCATCGCGGGGCTGCGGTGGTAATTCCCGGCGACAATCAACCGCCTGCGGTGCATGCTCTGGCGCACGCCATGAATCAGGCGCTGGGTGCGGCCGGCAATACCGTGATCTATACCGATCCGGTCGAAGCCAAGCCGCAGGAGCAGACGGCCGCGTTGAAAGATCTGGTTGGCGAGATGAACGCAGGCAAAGTTGACCTGCTGATCATCATGGGCACGAATCCGATCTATGATGCTCCGGCGGATTTCGATTTCGCTGCAGCGATGAATAAGGTTCCGCTCCGCGTGCAGCACAGCCTGTATAAAGATGAGACCAGCGATCACGTTCACTGGCACATCAATGCCACTCATTATTTGGAGGAGTGGGGAGACGCCCGGGCGTTCGACGGAACCTACAGCATCGTGCAGCCGCTGATTGCGCCTCTGTACAACGGCAAGAGCGAATACGAATTCATCTCTTCTCTGGTTGGTTCTTTCGAGACTGCGGGCTACGACATTGTGCGCAAGTACTGGCAGGGCAAGATGCAGGGCGGCGACTTTGAGACCCAGTGGCGCAAGGCGCTGAACGACGGTTTTATCGCCAACACTGTATTGCCGGCCAAGAACGTCTCGGCCAAGGGCGGTAATATTCCTGCGAGCAATAACGGTGGCAACGGCGAAGCCATGGAGGTCATCTTCCGTCGCGACCCACTGATTTACGACGGCAGCAAGGCCAACAATGGCTGGCTGCAGGAGACTCCAAAGCCTATCACCAATCTTTGCTGGGACAACGCGGTCCTCATGAGTCCCAATACAGCCAAGAAACAGGGGCTCGACACTGGCGACATCATCGAGATCGATGTCAACGGTCGCAAGCAGAAAGGTCCGATCTGGCCGCAGCCCGGACATCCGGACAATTCCATCACGGTATTTCTGGGGTATGGGCGGACCAAAGCTGGCCGGGTTGGTAATAACGTTGGATTCGATTTCTATCAGGTGCGTACCAGTGCTGCGGCATGGATGGCGACCGCCAAGATCAGCAAAGTCGGCTCAGGGTACGGGTTCGCCCACCCGCAAGGTTTCCAGTACATCGACTATTCCGATCTTCCCAAGGGCACCGAGCCGCTGAGCAACCGGCACGTCATTCGCAAAGCGACCTTGCAGGATTTCATCAAGAACCCGGACTTCGCGCACGAGGGAATCGAATCGCCCGCGCCGGAGATGACGCTTTACTACAACTACCAGTACACGGAGTTGAAGTGGGGCATGACCATCGACATGAACTCGTGTATTGGCTGCAAGACCTGCATCGTAGCTTGCCAGGCGGAGAACAATATTCCGGTCGTGGGCAAGCTAGAGACCATGCGTGGCCGGCAGATGCAGTGGCTACGCGTGGACGTGTACTACGAGGGGGGCACGGAGAATCCATCGGTTTACTACCAGCCGGTTCCATGCCAGCAGTGCGAGAATGCTCCTTGCGAGGTGGTTTGTCCCGTCGGCGCTACGGTCCACAGTACCGAAGGCCTGAACGACATGGTGTACAACCGCTGCGTCGGCACGCGGTATTGCTCTAATAACTGTCCGTACAAGGTGCGCCGCTTCAACTTCCTGCTCTTCCAAGATTTTGAAACTCCGCAGTTCAAGATGATGCGCAATCCCGAAGTCAGCGTGCGCAGTCGCGGCGTGATGGAGAAGTGCACGTATTGCGTACAGCGCATAAGCCACGGTCGCATCACCGCGGAGAAAGGAGAACCGCAAAGTCCGGGATGGCGAAGTGATCACGGCGTGCCAGCAAGCTTGTCCGGCGGGCGCCATTGTGTTTGGCGATTTGAACGATCCCAACAGCCGCGTGTCGAAAATCAAAGCGCAGCAGCGCAATTACAACCTGCTGGAAGACCTGAACACGCGTCCTCGCACCTCGTACATGGCGGTGGTGCAGAACCCGAATCCTGAACTCGAGCAGTCGGAGCCCAGTTAGCGATGCAGCAGGGACCAGAGGAAAAAACGGTTTTGCAAGACGTGCCCTGGCCAGATGAGCCACCGGTATTAGGCCCGGGGCAAACCTTCGGTTCAATGACCGATACTATTGCCGATGCGGTCCTGACCCGGCCAATCGGCTTGGGATGGCTGGGAGGCCTGGCTATCGGCATGGGCCTGGTAGCGCTCCTGATGGCTGCGGTTACGTACCTGTTTCTCGTGGGCGTCGGCATCTGGGGCATTGAAATCCCCGTGGCTTGGGGCTTCGCCATCATCAATTTCGTTTGGTGGATTGGTATCGGCCACGCCGGCACGTTGATCTCGGCCATTCTGCTGCTGTTGAAACAAACCTGGCGCAACTCCATCAACCGTTTCGCCGAAGCCATGACGCTGTTTGCCGTGGCTTGCGCCGGCATGTTCCCGCTCTTGCATATGGGCCGACCCTGGCTGGCTTACTGGATGTTCCCTTATCCCAGCAGCATGGGGGTGTGGCCTCAGTTCCGTAGTCCGCTAGTGTGGGACGTTTTTGCAGTTTCGACCTATGCCACCATCTCAGCGGTTTTCTGGTACGTCGGCCTGGTTCCGGATTTTGCGACCATGCGCGAAAAAGCCAGCCATCCTTTGACCAAGAAGATCTACGGGATTCTGGGTCTGGGCTGGCGTGGTTCAGCGCGTCATTGGAAGCGCTACGAAGCTTTATATATTCTGCTGGCCGGTATTGCGACTCCCCTGGTGCTGTCGGTTCACACCGTGGTCAGTTTTGATTTTGCGATCGCCATCCTTCCCGGCTGGCATACCACCATCTTCCCTCCCTACTTTGTTGCGGGAGCGATTTATTCGGGCTTCGCCATGGTGCTGGTGCTCGCGATCCCCATCCGGCACTTTTATCATCTCGAGTCCATGATCACCATGCGCCACCTGCAGAACTCGGCCAAGATCATGCTGGCGACCGGATTGATCGTAGCCTATGGTTACTTCTTCGAGGCATTCATCGCGTTCTACAGCGGCTCGACCTACGAACGGTTCATGATGCAGAACCGCTGGTTCGGTTCCTATGCGGTGTTTTACTGGTCGCTGATTCTCTTCAACCTGGTTATACCGCAGATTCTTTGGGTGCCCAAGATTCGGGCCAATACTAGATGGTTGTTCTTGATCTCCTTGGTGATCCTGGTAGGCATGTGGCTAGAGCGCTTCATTATCATCGTCACAAGTCTCAGCCGCGACTTCCTGCCGTCGTCGTGGGGTCATTACACGCCGACACGCTGGGACTATGCAGTGCTGGCGGGCACTATCGGCTTTTTCGCAACGGCAATGTTTATTTTCATTCGTATCATGCCGTCCATTTCGATCTTCGAAATGCGGGCGCTGCTGCCTGAGGCGGAGGTGAAAGCCAAGTGAGCCACGCCCAGCTTGCACCGGCCATTTACGGCATTCTTGCCGAGTTCGATTCGTCGACCGATCTTGTCTATGCGACCAAAGCCGCTTATGCCGCAGGCTATCGCAAGATGGACGCCTATAGCCCGTTTCCCATCGAGGAAGCCAGCGAGGCTCTCGGTTTCCACAAGAGTCGCGTACCGCTGATTGTGTTGCTGGGCGGATTGCTCGGCGGTCTTTCGGGTTTCGGCTTGCAGTATTGGATCAACGTGATTTCCTATCCGCTGAACATTGGAGGAAAGCCGTATGACTCCTGGCCTGCGTTTATTGTTCCGACATTCGAAATGACCATCCTGTTCGCTGGACTGTCGGGCGTCTTCGGGATGTTCGCGCTGAACGGCCTGCCCATGCCTTACCATCCGCTGTTCAACGTTGATCGCTTTTCCGCTGTCACCCGCGACAAGTTCTTTCTGTGCGTGGAAGCCGCCGACCCCAAGTTCGATCTGGTGGACACGATGCGATTTATGGAGAGTCTGAAGCCGCTGTCGATTTCGGAGGTGCCCCATTAATTGGTTAGCGAAATTCGACAGCCGGGCATCGACGGCAATCCGGCGCTCCGGCAATAGCGAAATCCGGCTCGCAAAGCAGTGGTTTACATCCTGCTGGCATCGGCATTGCTCTTGCTCGCAGGCTGCCGCGAAGACATGCAGAACCAGCCGTACTATCGCCCGCTGCGCGAGAACGATTTTTACGCCGATAAGCGTTCGGCGCGGCCCATTATTACGGGGACGGTAGCTCGTGGGCATTTGGAATCCGACACCTACTTCTATACCGGCAAGATCGGTAGTAACGATGGCGACTACATGCCCTTCCCGGTGACGGCCGAGGTGATGGCGCGCGGACAGCAGCGCTTCAACATCTACTGTGCGCCCTGCCACTCAGAACTCGGCGACGGCAATGGCATGATCGTGCAGCGTGGCTTTAAGCATCCGCCTTCGTACAACACCGAACGCCTGCGGAGGGCTCCGATTGGCTATTTCTTCGACGTTATGACAAACGGCTATGGCGCCATGTCTGACTACGCCGAGCAGGTTCCGCCGGAGGATCGCTGGGCGATCGCTGCTTATATTCGTGCTTTGCAGTTGAGCCAACACGCCACCGAAGCCGATGTTGCCCCCGGCCAGCAGATCGCTAAGCAGCCGCCCTCGGGTGTTATTGTTTCGCCCCCCTACGATACGCAAGGGGCCACAACGGCAGCGTCGGCTCCTCCGACGCCCTCTCCGGCCCCGGCCAACGGAGGCGAAGCGAAACCATGAGCAGAGAGATTCCACAAATAGGACAGATCGATTACGCTGTTCCTGCCGCGGCGGCGCAGTGGCAGAAGCGTGCGCTGATTGTCGGTGTGGTCGGCGCTCTGTTGTGCGTCGTTGGCGCCGTGACCTCGCTGGACCAGTTCCTGCGTGGCTACTTGATCGCCTACATCTTCTGGCTGGGTCTTAGCCTCGGCTGTCTGGCTTTGCTGATGGTGCAGTATCTTTCCGGCGGGCTGTGGGGGCTGGTGATCCGCCGCGTACTGGAAGCCGCCATCAAGGGCCTTCCGCTAATGTTCCTATTGTTTCTGCCCATCCTGTTCGGGCGGCACCATCTCTACGCATGGATGACTGACCCAGCGCTGACCGCACGGAACAGTTGGTACCTGCATACGTCAGGCATCGGCGGCTGGATTGCCCGCTGGATCCTCTACTTTGTCATTTGGGGATGGTTCGCGTTTACTCTCATCCGTCGCGGCGACATGCAGGATCGTCCTCTGATGACAGGCGCGTGGCCGCGCTTCCAGGGAATAAGCGGTCTGGGGCTGGTGCTGTATTCCTTGACGGTGTCTTTTGCGGTCGTGGATTGGGTCATGTCGCTCGATCCCCACTGGGGCTCGACCATTTACGGCCTTATTTTCATCGCAGGGCAAGGCTTGTCTGCATTGGCGTTCAGCGTTGTGATGTTGACGGTATTTACACACTACAGCCCATATCGCGAAATCATTAAGCCGATGCAGTTCCACGACATCGGCAAATTGATGCTGGCGTTTGTGATGTTGTTCGCGTATTTCTCCTTCTCGCAGTGGCTCATCATTTGGGCGGGCAATCTGCCGGAGGAGATTGGCTGGTATCTGCACCGCATCCGTGGCGGATGGGGCGTGGTTGCGCTGATCATCATCCTCTTCCACTTTGCACTGCCCTTCGCGCTGCTGCTGTCACGCGAGCGCAAACGCGCTGGCAGCCGCTTGATTGGCCTGGCTGTCTTCCTCATGTTCATGCGGGTAGTGGATATCTACTGGTACGTGGTGCCGAATTTCGCCCACGAACAGGGACACTTCTACCTCAGCATTTGGTACATCGTCGCGCCAATTGGGGTGGGCGGACTGTGGCTGACGTACTTCTTTTACAACTTGCGGCAGCGAACCCTGTTACCACTCTACGAGCCGCAAATACCGAGCTTGTTGCACCAGAGGTCCCATGGCCACTGAGAATCCTAAATACGATCCTTTGCGGAATCCGGAAGTCGATTACGAACGCGCAGACCTGAGCGCGCGCGGAATCGTGTTGTTCCTTGTGGGACTGCTGGTGGTAGGCATTTTTATCGAGCTAGTGATATGGGGAATGTTCCATTTCATGGCGAAGAGTGAGGTCTTGTTTGCCGCATCGCAGGCCAGCCCTATGGCGAACGCGCGAACGCTTCCGCCTGCGCCGAGTGGCCGATCGGTGCTGCAGAACGCTCCCGCGGTGGACACCCTGCTGTTTCCGGAGCCGCGCCTGCAAGTAGCTGACGCGGTTGACATGGAAAAGTTCTTGACTTCGGAGGAGCACACTCTCGATCCGCGGCAACCGTTCACGGACTCGACTGGAGCGGTCCACATCCCTATCTCGCAAGCCATGAAACTCATTGAGCAGCGTGGGTTGCCGGTTCGTCCGAATGCCCCGCCACCGGATATCAACACGCAAACCGATGCTGGCAATCCAAAGATGGTAGACGTCCAGGTTAAGCCGCTTTCGCCCGAGGCGTCCGGCATGAAGAACCAGAAAATCGAGGGCGATCAGCCGTGAAATGGTCCTGGGAAGATACCGGAAAAGCAGGTGAACTTAAGCATGCGACCTTTGTTCATGCCGTTCGTACTAATTGCTAATTGCTAAGAGCCGTCTCGCAACATGCGCTGTGCGCAGGAATTGGATTCAAAGTAGTGAAACGTTTTTGTTGGGAAATCACGAAAGGATTGGCGATTGTGGTGGCGGCGGGCGCTTTCGCGGCGGCCCAGCCACCCTCTTCTTTTCGGGAGAAGACCTCAAGTGCAGCTTCCCAGGTCAGCCCATCGGATCTGTCGAACGTGGGCATCGAGCAGCGCCTCGACCAGCAGGTACCGCTCCATCTGACGTTCAAAGATGAGACGGGAAAGATGGTGCAGTTGGGCGATTACTTCAAGTCAGGGCGCCCCGTTCTATTGAACCTGGTGTACTACACCTGCCCGATGTTGTGTGGCGAGGAATTAGCAGGCGAAGCGAGCGCGCTGGCAGAGTTGCGATTCACCCCGGGTAATGAATACGAAGTGGTGTCGGTCAGCTTCAATCCGGATGAGACTCCCAAAGATGCGGCCGAGAAGAAACAGGTTTACATCTCGCGCATGAATGAACACCTGGAGCGCAAGACCAATGGTGATGGGTGGCATTTCCTGACGGGTGAGCAGGCGGAGATCAAACAACTGGCGGATGCAGTTGGCTTTCACTACCGTCGCGACCCGAGTACCGGACAGTTCATTCACGCCGCTGGGATCATGATCGTGACTCCAACCGGCAAGATCGCTCAGTATTACTACGGAGTTGAATTCTCTCCGAAGGACATTCGCCTCGGCTTGATTGAGGCTTCGCGCGACAAGATTGGCACCCTGGTTGATCAGGTGACGCTGTACTGCTACCACTACGATCCCAAAACCGGGCGATATGGCGCGGTGGTGACTAACATCATGCGGCTGGCCGGGGCAGCAACCATGTTGATTCTTGGTGGCTTTCTCATCGTGATGTTCAGGCGTGAGTCTCACGGCGGCAAGAACGGAACAGGACGGGCCCGATAGATATGTGGAAGAACTTCCCACTCTTTCCCGAGCGTGCTTCGGCACTGGCGTGGCAGGTGGACGGACTTTATTTCCTGCTGGTCGCGGTATCAGCGTTTTTCACACTGCTGATTTTTGTAGTGATCCTGATCTTCGCGGTCAAATATCGCCGGTCGGTCCATCCTCATGCCGTGCAGATTGAAGGTTCGCTGCCGCTGGAACTGGCGTGGACGCTGATTCCACTCGGAATTTGTATGATCTTCTTCGCCTGGGGTTCCCTGATCTACTTCCAGGAGGCCCGCCCACCGAAGGGGGCGATGGAGGTCTACGTCGTAGCCAAGCAGTGGATGTGGAAGTTCGAATATGAAAACGGGCAGCGCGACATTAACCAGCTTCACGTGCCGGTGGGCCGCGACGTCAAGATGGTGATGAGTTCGCAGGACGCCATCCATAGCTTCTACGTACCGGCGTTCCGCATCAAGGCCGACGTTCTTCCCGGACGATTTACCACCACGTGGTTCCGTCCCACGAAAGCGGGGACATATCACCTGTTCTGTGCGGAATATTGCGGTACGGACCACTCTGGCATGGTTGGCCAGGTCATCGTGATGGAGCCTGCCGAATACCAGGCATGGATGAGTGGCGGCGCCTCCGCGGGTTCGCTGGCGTCCAATGGGCAGCAACTTTTCCAGCAGTTGGGATGCGTGACCTGCCACCGCTCCGATACCCAAGGGCGCGGTCCTGACCTGGTCGGTCTCTTCGGTAAGCAGGTGCCGCTCGAGGACGGACGCGCTGTAACCGCGGACGAAAACTACATTCGCGAGTCCATTCTTAATCCCGGCGCCAAGATTGTTTCGGGTTTCAAGCCCATCATGCCCACTTTCCAAGGGCAGGTTTCGGAAGAGAACTTGATGGCCCTGGTGGCCTACATCAAGTCGCTGGAGCACACGCAACAGAACGGAACGGCGAGCAACGCTTCGCCGGTTCCTGCTACGTCGAACGTGCAATGAGGTATCAGACCCAAAAGGTGTGACATGGCAACCGCTGTACAGACCGTCGAGCGCGAGAACTACCTGAATTCGAACTATGGCATCAAGTCGTGGCTGCTGACCACGGACCATAAGCGGATCGCGATTCTGTATCTCATCTCGATCACCGCTATGTTCTGGCTTGGCGGATTCTTCGCCATGATGATCCGCCTGGAGCTGCTGACGCCTGCGGGTGACCTGGTATCGTCCGACACCTATAACAAGCTGTTTACCATGCACGGGATCATCATGGTTTTCTTCTTCCTGATCCCGTCTGTGCCGGCGGTGATTGGTAACTTTGTAATCCCGCTCATGGTCGGCGCCAAAGATCTGGCATTCCCGCGAGTGAACCTGCTGAGTTGGTATCTCTACATGGCAGGCGCCATCACGGCGTTGGTCGCCATGGTGACCGGTGGCGTGGATACCGGTTGGACTTTTTACACGCCTTTCAGTACCACCTACTCCAATACCCATGTGATTGGAGCGGCCATCGGTATCTTCATCACGGGATTTTCCTCCATCCTGACCGGGCTGAACTTTATCGTTACCATTCATCGCATGCGTGCGCCCGGCCTGACCTGGCGCCGCCTGCCGCTGTTTTGCTGGTCGAATTACGCGGCCGCCATCATCATGGTGCTGGGCACTCCAGTCATCGCCATCACGCTGCTGCTGGTAGCGCTGGAGCGCGCTTTCCACATCGGCGTATTCAACCCAGCACTGGGTGGCGATCCACTTCTATTCCAGCACCTATTCTGGTTCTATTCGCATCCCGCCGTGTACATCATGATTCTCCCCGGCATGGGCGTCATCAGCGAGATCATCACCTGCTTCTCGCGCAAACGCGTCTTCGGGTATGAGTTTGTCGCCCTAGCCTCGATTGCGATTGCCGTGCTGGGCTTCCTGGTGTGGGCACACCACATGTTCGTCGCCGGAATTTCGGTTTATGCGGCTCTGGTGTTTTCGCTCTTGAGCTATCTGGTTGCCATCCCGTCGGCGGTCAAGGTCTTCAACTGGACAGCGACGATGTACAAGGGATCCATCAGCTACAACACTCCGATGCTCTACGCCTTTGGCTTCATCGGACTGTTCACCGTGGGAGGTCTAACCGGGGTATTCCTTGCGTCGCTCGGCATCGACGTACATGTCACCGATACCTACTTCGTGGTGGCGCACTTCCATTACGTGATGGTGGGCGGCATGGTGATGGCGTATATGGCGGGGCTGCACTTCTGGTGGCCTAAGATGACGGGCAAAATGTATCCCGAGGCCTGGGCCAAGTTGTCGGCACTGCTGGTTTTTGTCGGCTTCAATACGACCTTCTTTCCGCAGTTCATTCTCGGCTACATGGGTGCCCCGCGCCGCTACCATGCTTATCCGCCGGAATTTCAGGTGCTGAACGTGCTCTCCACGGCGGGCGCCTCAATCCTGGCTGTGGGCTATGTGTTGCCGATGATCTATTTCGTCTGGTCGCTACGCTACGGAGAGGACGCAGGTCCTAATCCGTGGAACGCGGTAGGACTGGAGTGGATGACGCCCTCGCCGCCGCCGACCCACAACTTTGACGAGACCCCAATTGTGACTTGGGAGGCTTACGACTACGAACATCAGCCGCAGGAGGAGGTCACCGTTGGCCACTAGCGATATAGGCGATGTCCAAGTCGCTGAACGCGCACTGCAACATCACTTTGCCGACATGGAGCAGCAGCAGGAAACCTCCACCTTCGGCATGTGGATGTTCTTGCTCACCGAGATTATGTTCTTCGGCGGGCTCTTCTGCGCGTATCTAGTGTACCGAGCCTCGTACTATCAGGCCTTCGTGGAAGGCAGTCAGAAGATGAACATCTGGCTTGGGGCCACCAACACCGCCGTGCTCATCTGCAGTTCGCTGACCATGGCGCTTGGCGTCCGCGCTGCCCAGATGGGCAAGACCAAGCTTATGGTGGTTCTGCTCCTTATTACCATTGTGTTCGGCTTCGGATTTCTTGGCATCAAGGGGGTGGAATACCACGAGCACTGGGTGAATCACGAATTTCCCGGGCCTAACTTCCATTTCGAAACTGGCGACCCGGCACATCCGGCGACCGATCCACAGCATACCGAGATCTACTTTTCACTGTACTGGGCGATGACCGGCCTGCACGCCCTGCACATGGTGATCGGCATCGGGTTAGTCAGCTGGATCGTCATTGCGGGGCTGATGCGCGCTTACAGTCCTTCGTACTTCACTCCGGTGGAAAATGTCGGCCTGTACTGGCACTTCGTCGATTTGGTGTGGATTTACTTATTCCCGTTGCTCTATTTGATCAGTAAAAAACACGGCGGTTAGCGATGAACCATATGCAGCGACAAGAAGAACATTTCGATCCCATGTCCCACCTTGTGCCAGTGAGCCTTTATGTGGCGATTTGGGCTGCTTTGATGGTGGGCACCGCCCTAACGGTATTCGCGGCGACGGTCGAATTGGGTGTTTTTAATATCGTGGTGGCGCTGGTAATCGCGACCATCAAAGGTACTCTCGTCGTCCTCTTTTTCATGCATCTGCGTTACAGTACGAAGTTGACCATGGTAACTGTCGTCGCGGCAATGTTCTTCCTGTTTCTGTTGCTGTCGCTGACCATGACCGACTATCTGACGCGTGCGTGGCCCACCTATCTGGCGCACTGAGGATACGGATTGGGACCATCAAAAAATAGCTCGCCAGCGGCGATTTTCGCGCTGTTGTCCTTGCCAATCCGGATACTGCCAGGAATTTACTCCCGTTGGTTCATCATCCTGTAACAGAGGTGTGTTTACTGTATTGTTGTGATACCTACACATGACAGTCCATCGCCTACCGTCGGCTACAATACAGCCGTGAAGCAAACCATCTTTGCCGTCGAAGATGACACGGACATTTCTCGTTTGGTAAGCCATCATCTGGAATCCGCCGGATACGGTGTCCGGACTTTTGCTGCAACCGCGGGTGTGATTGCGGAAGCGGAGAAACAAGCCCCGGCGCTCTTCCTTTTAGACATCATGGTCCCCGGAGGAGATGGACTGGAGCTTTGCCGCCGCATTCGTCAAACTCCTGCGCTGGCCATGATTCCGGTAATCTTTCTGACTGCCAAGACGAGCGAGGCCGACCGCGTTATGGGACTGGAACTCGGCGCTGACGACTACGTCCCCAAACCTTTCAGTCCGCGCGAACTGGTGGCGCGGGTGCGGGCCGTGCTGCGGCGATTTGAACGTCCACTTGCGCCTGCGATTGTAAAAGCCGGCGATATTGAAATTGACAGCGGCGGAATGACGCTGACGGTGCGGGGGCGGCTGACGCAGACTACAGCAACTGAGTTTCGGCTGCTCGAATACCTCGCCCGCCATCCCGGACGAGTATTCACCCGCGACCAGTTGCTCGACGCGGTCTGGCGCGACACTCACTACGTGACCCCGCGCTCAGTGGACGTGTATGTACGCCGCATCCGCGAGAAAATAGAAGAGAATCCCGACGAGCCACGCTATCTTAGGACGGTACGGGGAGCGGGCTACCGCTTCGAAATTCCGAAATCGTGACGAGCCACTCGTGAAGAGCAGGATCTTCCTGAAGTTGTACCTCGCGGCGCTGTTGGTCATCGTCGCTTGCACCGTCACCATGGCTGTCCTCGTACGCCATGCGTGGATAGGAATGCTGCGTAGTGAAATCGAGGCCTCCTTACGCCAAAAGACCCTGATGGTTGCCTCCCGTGTCGAAGACGCTCCCCCGGCGGCGTTGAGCCAAACCACCCAACAGGCCGCAGCAGCAGCGGACGCGCGCGTGACCATCATTGATTCCTCCGGCAAGGTGTTGGCCGACTCCGAGGCCAATCCGGCCGAGATGGAGAACCATGCCACGCGCCCTGAGTTCATCGCCGCCTTGCATGGTCAAATGGGAAGCTCCACGCGCCTGAGTCATACCATCGGTGTGGAGTTACTTTATGTGGCCGCGCCGGTTCCTGGCGGCGCGGTGCGCCTGGCCTATCCGCTGTCAGCAATTCGGGAGGCCAATCGCCGCATCGGGCGCGATCTGCTGGAAGCGGGAGTTGTCGCGGCGATTATCGCCATGTTGCTCGCGATCGTCGCAACGTACTCCATCAGTCGGCGACTGGTTCGGATCACCGACTTTGCGGAACGAGTCGCGGCAGGCGACCTTTCGGCGCGCATTCAAGAGGAGTCAACCGACGAAATTGCGCACGTCGCCTCGGCGCTTGACAAGACA
The DNA here is from genome assembly GCA_963709045.1 of uncultured Acidobacteriaceae bacterium. Taxonomy (GTDB): domain Bacteria; phylum Acidobacteriota; class Terriglobia; order Terriglobales; family Acidobacteriaceae; genus Bog-257. The sequence goes on from CAVPUX010000005.1 coordinate 424,733, forward strand.
GCACGCAAGTTGGAGGACGGATTCCGCGCCCTTGAGAACAGCCGCCAGACGCTGGAAGCCTTGCTGAACTCCATGCAGGAAGCTGTCATTGCGGTGGCCCAGGACGGTCGCGTGCTGTGGGCCAACCAGCGTATGGAGCGTTTGCTGCCGAGTGGAGTGCGACTGGGAACGCCGCTGGTCCAGTCGTTGCGCGATCCGGAGATTCTGATGGCGGTGCAGTATGCGCTGGACAAGCGCGACGTAGCGGTGGCAAATGCCGCCAAGATTTTCTCAGGGCGTATCTTCGACGTTACCGCTGCGCCCATGCCGGGAGGCGGTGCCGTGGCGGTTCTACATGATCAGACCGAAATCGAGAGAGTGGAAAAAACGCGGCGCGACTTCATTGCCAACGTCTCGCACGAGCTGCGCACACCGCTGACTTCCATCCAGGGTTACTCCGAGACTCTGCTCGACAATCCCGCTCTGCGCGAGAGTGGGCGCGAATTTGTGGACATTATCCGCAAGAATGCCATGCGCATGGCCAGGCTCACCGAAGACTTGCTGGTCCTCGCGCGTGTCGAGTCAGGCGAGCAGAACTTCAATTTCCAACCGGCCGTGCCACGCGAATTGCTCGAAGATGCGGTACAAACCTTCCAGGATATTGCCGCCAGTCGCGGCATCGAGCTGTCATTGATGAGCACAGCAACCTCCACCGTCTCGGTTGACCGCGATGCCATTCACCAGGTGCTTTCCAACTTGATCGACAACGCTTTGAAGTACGGCGACACTGGCGGAAAGGTCCTGGTGGGCGCGTGCGAGACCGAAGACGGCGTGCAATTTTACGTTCGCGATTTTGGTTCAGGTATCTCCAGCGAGCATCTGCCACGGCTGTTCGAGCGTTTCTACCGAGTGGATAAGGCGCGTTCGCGCGAGTCGGGAGGCACAGGCTTGGGCTTGGCCATCGCCAAACACGTTGTGCGTGCCCACTCCGGAACCATTCGTGTGGAGAGTGAATTGAATCACGGTTCCACCTTCTACTTCACCCTGCCCCGCCAGTCTGCGCCGGTAAACGCGTAGTAGCGTCGGCGTATGCAGGTTGAATACGCTCCCCTGTGAATTCAAGTGAACTTCATGTGGATTTCATCAAGAATTCACAATCGCTATTTATCTTCCGTTACATCGCTCGCACACTCACCCGCAAATGGCCCCATGGCCCGGGACCGGCTCGGACGTGTCTATTGTGGCGGTCGTTGAGATACCCATCATGAGTTCAGCCGAATTGATACCGCCCAGCCCGGATGTGATTTGCGCAGAGTTACGAGAACAAACTCTCCAGGCCTGTCGTTTGGCACGAATCGCAGCTGGGATTGTCGCCGAGGGGATCGCCACGGGCGTGCCTTCTCTGTCGGACGGGGTCCGCGAGCGCGAAAAGGAACTCGACACGCTTGATCGCCTCATCGATCAGGGAGTGACCTCAATTATTACCAAGGTGGACGAAGAACAGGCCCGCGAACTGCTGGCGTGCCTGAAGTTCATCATCGACCTGGAGCGTATCGGCGATCTCTTGCTGAACTGCAGCAATCGCGCCGCCGCCGTAGGCAGTCGCATCGAGTTGCAGGATATCCGCGATCTCACGATGATGGCGTCCCGACTGGAAAAAATGCTCGCCGATGTGCACGATGCCTTCAGCCTGCGTGACCTGAATCGTGCCTTGGCGGTGCTGCGTTCTGACGCTGAGCTCGACCGGCTGCGCAACCTCATTTTTCTACGGCACATTGAAAACCACGATGGCGCCCCCCGCCAGGAAAGTTTCCACGTGCTGTTCATGACCCAGTCGCTGGAACGCGCCGGCGACCACGCCAAGAACCTTGCCGAGGAAGTTTGCCATCTGGTCAGCGGCCACAGCGTCCGCCACGTACTGCGCACCTACGACAAGCCCATGGAGCAGATGTTCATCGAAGACTTGAAAAGGCAGCAGAAAATCATGAAATAGATCGCCAGCATGAAACTTCGGAGTCGCGAATTTTATCCGAAATTCATCGCGCCGTAACTTGCCCGCACAGCTAATTACGTAGGCTATTCAGGGAGGGCCATATGTCTGAAGCTAGCGCCAAAGTACAGCAAATTGAGCGACGCATGCCGGCGCCCGTTCCTCCGCTCCGGCAGCCCAAGAACAGTATCGTGGCATGGCTTCAAACCTGGAGGCAGGTCCTTATCGCTGAAGTGCTAAGCGCAATGGAACATCGGCGCTGGGATTGATGAGCAGTTATCCAAAGGCCTCAGCGGCCCGCCGAATGCCGTTGCCCCGTCGATTTAGGTTCATGCGAAATTCACTCGTGTGTAACGGAACTGTAACAATTCCAAGGTAAAAGCAGTAAGGAACCTATCTGTGGCCAATTTCAGGAGGAAACTACGTGATCCGCTCTCTCAGGGTGCTCCTCTGCATCGCTGTGCTTGCCGGCTGCGCGCTTGCGCAGACGACGCTTAATGGCGCCGGCGCCACTTTTCCCTATCCCATTTACTCCAAGTGGTTCAACGAATACCACAATCTGCATTCCGATATCCAGATCAACTATCAGTCCATTGGCAGTGGAGGCGGCATACGCCAGGTGCAGGCTGGAACGGTCGACTTCGGTGCGAGCGATGGCCCCATGACTGATCAACAGATCGCGGAATCCAAAGTCAAGGTATTGCATGTGCCAACGGTTCTGGGCTCTGTGGTGCCTGCCTACAACATTCCCGGAGTAAGCGGTGAAGTGAAATTTACTCCCGAAGCCCTGGCTGGAATCTTCCTTGGCAAGATCACCAAGTGGAACGACAAGGCAATCACGTCGGCCAATCCGGGCATGAATTTTCCCGACCAGAACATCACGGTTGCGCACCGCTCCGATGGCAGCGGTACGACATACATTTTCACCGATTACCTGTCCAAGGTTAGTTCCGATTGGAAGAATACGGTTGGTAAGGGTACTTCGGTAAAGTGGCCGGTAGGAATCGGTGGTAAGGGAAACGAAGGTGTGGCTGGCTCAATCCGCCAGTTGCCGGGCTCGATCGGCTACATTGAACTGATCTACGCGCTGCAGAACAAGATTCCGTACGGCAGCGTGCAGAACTCCTCGAAGAATTTCATTAAGGCCAGCCTAGAGTCGACCACCGCGGCCGCGGTGGGTGTGAAGATGCCCCCTGACTTCCGAGTTTCGATCACGAATCCTCCGGGGAAGGATGCTTATCCTATTGCCAGCTTCACCTGGCTGTTGATCCCCACCAATCCGACTGATGCTAACAAAGGGAAGATCCTGAAGGAGTTTCTCTTCTGGATGCTGGATAAGGGACAGACCATGACCGAGGCACTCTCTTACGCTCCGCTGCCCAAACAGGTGGTGGAGATGGAGAAGGCGGCCATCACCAAGCAGGTCAAGCCTTAATACCAGCAACTGGCAATTAGAAGGTGTCTCGTAAATCCGGGCTTCGAGATAATTACTAATGACTGGATGCAACGTGCGGCGAACGCGAATGCCTCGATCTAATCGCCAGCGGCTAGCGGCTAGTTGCTCGCTTTGTAATCCCCGTGTAACACATGTCTGATACCGTCAAACGAATGAATCCGACCGAACCGCCTGAATCGCCTGAACAGCTGCAAAAGCCTGCGGCAGCGATCCCGTCTCTGGCGCAGGTGAGCCAGGAGCGGAAGTCAGCAGCCTCTACGGTGCTGCAAAAGGTTCGCACCAGCCATCCCCGCGCCAGCCGCATTCCGGACGCGGCGTTTGGCGTGATTATTCTTCTCAGCGCAATTTCGGTGTTTGCCATTGTCGTGCTGGTGGCATGGGAGTTAATCGACAAGTCGCGCTTGTCGCTTCACCAATTCGGTATTGCCTTCTTCTACGGGCACGACTGGGACCCGGTGGCTGGTAGCTTCGGTGCCTGGCCGTTCATCTACGGCACGCTGGTTTCGTCGTTCCTGGCCCTGCTGATAGCAGTGCCGTTGTCGATCGGAGTGGCTGTGTTCGTGACCGAGATGTGCCCGCAACGACTACGCGCCATTATCTCGTTTCTGGTGGAATTGCTGGCGGCCATTCCCAGCGTGATTTACGGATTGTGGGGCATCTTCGTACTGGCCCCGCTGCTGCGCGAATACGTCGAGCCCTTTCTGGCGAAGACCCTGGGATGGACAGGATTTTTTACCGGCCCCATGTACGGCATCGGTATGCTGGCGGCAGGCATCATCATGGCGATCATGGTAGTGCCGGTTATCGCCTCCATCACCCGCGAGGTGATGACCGCCGTTCCTCAGAACCAGCGGGAAGCAGTGCTGGCCCTGGGCGCCACGCGCTGGGAGATGATCCGAATGGGGGTGCTACGCAATGCGCGCATCGGCATCGTGGGCGGGGTCATTCTCGGACTGGGACGCGCTCTAGGAGAAACGATGGCGGTGACCATGGTTATTGGCAACACGCCGCAGGTCGTGAAATCGCTATTTGCGCCGGGTTACACCATGGCAAGCGTGATTGCTAACGAGTTCACCGAAGCCACGGGTGATCTGTATCTCAGTGCTCTAGTGGAGATCGGGCTGGCATTGTTTATTGTGACGCTCATCGTCAACGCGCTAGCCAGGCTCCTGGTCTGGAGCATCACCGGCGGAACTGCGAGGGTACGTGCCTGATTCCCTGTCACCCTCCGCAGCGCAGAAGGTCGGTCTTTGGCGTCGCCTCACAAACCTGGGAGCGACTACGTTTGCCGTCCTAGCCTCCATTCTCGTGCTCGTTCCTCTACTGGCGATCTTTGTGTACTTGGTGATTAAAGGAATTGGCTCGGTGAACCTGACTTTCCTTACCCAAACACCGAAACCTCCGGGTGAACTGGGCGGTGGTATGGCGAATGCCATCGTTGGTACGGGCATCATCCTTGCGATAGCCAGCGCTATCGGTGTGCCACTGGGCATCGGATCAGGCATTTATCTGGCTGAATATGGGCGCAACCGCTTCGGCGACTTGATACGTTTCACGGCCGATGTTTTGAACGGCGTACCTTCGATCGTGATGGGCATAGCCGCCTATTCACTGATCGTGGTGCCGCAAAAGCACTTTTCGGCGCTCTCCGGCGGTGTGGCGCTGGGGATCATGATGATTCCCACGGTCGCGCGTGCGACGGAAGAAATGCTGCTGATGGTGCCGAACGTGATCCGCGAGGCCGCCTACGGGCTGGGCATTCCCAAGTGGAGGACGACGCTTTCCATCTCGCTGCGCACCGCTTCGGCAGGCGTGATCACCGGTTGCATGCTCGCCTTCGCCCGCGTGGCGGGAGAAACCGCTCCTCTGCTGTTCACCGCTTTCGGGAATCAGTTTTGGAACTTGAAAGTGAATCAGCCCACGGCGGCGCTGTCATTGCAAGTTTATACTTACGCCATTTCGCCGTATAACGATTGGCACAAGCAAGCTTGGGCGGGATCGCTTATCCTGATCGTCTTGATCGTGGGCGCGGTTGCGGCGGTCCGGATCACCACCAGCCGCGGAATGATGAAGGGAGCGTAAGAGCCCTTATGGGTGTCGGAATCGAAGTGCGTGGACTGAATGCCTGGTACGGCAAGAACCAGTCGCTGAGGTCCATCGACATGACCGTTGCCCCCAACCACGTAACCGCGGTTATCGGCCCCTCGGGATGCGGCAAAAGCACCTACGTGCGCTGCCTCAATCGCATGCACGAGACCATTCCTGAGGCACGCGCCGAGGGCTCGGTGAAAGTCGGCGAGATGGATGTTTATGGCAGCGGCTCCGACCCGGTCGAGGTGCGCCGCCGAATCGGCATGGTCTTCCAGAAGCCCAATCCGTTTCCTACTATGTCGATCTACGACAATGTCGCTGCAGGTCTGAAGCTCAACGGCTTCCGCAACCGCAAGCAGATGAACGAACTGGTGGAGCGTTCTCTGAAGCTGGCGGCCTTGTGGGAAGAGGTAAAGGATTCGTTGCACAAGAAGTCTGGCGCGAGCCTGTCCGGCGGACAACAGCAACGGTTGTGCATCGCGCGCGCGCTGGCGGTCGAACCCGAAGTACTTTTGATGGACGAGCCGGCCTCGGCGTTGGACCCCATCTCGACCAGTAAGATCGAGGAGCTCATATTCCAGTTGAAGCAGCACTATACCGTGGTTATCGTGACCCACAATATGCAGCAGGCAGCGCGCGTGGCCGAGTTCACGGCATTTTTCCTAATGGGGAGTCTCATCGAGTACGACAAGACGGAAAAGATCTTTACCACCCCGGCCGATAAGCGGACGGAAGATTACATTACAGGCAGGTTTGGATAATGCGCAGCCGCTTCCAGCAGGGACTGGACGAACTGAAAGAAAAACTGTTGCGGATGGGAGGCCTTGCCGAGCAGGCCATCGATCGCGCAACCGAGGCTTACCGCACCCGCGACAGCAAGTATTGCCAGATGGTGCTGACCGGGGAGAACGCGATTAACGAAGCCGAACGCGAGATCGATGAGCTCTCGCTCGACCTGCTGGCCATGCAGCAGCCGATGGCGGTCGATCTGCGGTTTATTCTGGCCGTACTGAAGATCAACGCTGACTTGGAGCGCGTGGGCGATCAGGCGGTGAACATTGCGCAGCGGGTCCTCGACCTGATCAGCGAACCCGAGGTGCAGTTGCCGGTTGATATTCCGCGCATGGCCGACAGCGTCAGCACCATGGTGCAACGCGCGCTGGAAGCCTTCCTCGATGGCAAAGCCGAGGTGGCTGAGGCTGTTCTCCAGATGGATGGCATCATCGACCGCATGAAGGATGAAGCTTTTATTGTTCTAGTACAGAAAATGTCCAACGAACCCGCGGTCACGCGCGCGGCGCTCAATGTTCTGCTTATCTCGCGAAACCTGGAGCGCATCGCCGACCACGCCACCAATATCGCCGAAGATGTGATTTTTTGGGTGCGCGGCGCCGACGTGCGCCACGGCGGCGCTCACTACCGGCAATAAACGAACGCACCATTTTTGATGTGGTCTGAAGATCACACGCGCGCTGACTGGTACGGTCGCAGCTTCACGCTTATATGGAAAAACTATCCCATCATTTAGACAGAATCGCTCCCACCCAGCCCGCAAGCTTGTGCATCGGACTAACTAAGTCGTTTATTACTTCAACTCGGTAGCACACAATCAACCGCAATTGTTAGGAGGAAACAATGTCAGAGCATAAGCTCGAGGGCTTGCGCGTCGCTATTCTGGCGACCGATCTTTCGAGGAAGCTGAACTGGTGGAAACCCGCAAAGCGCTGCAGGAGGCTGGCGCGCGGACTCTTCGTTATTGCGCCGAAATCTGGTGAGATTCAGGCGGTGCAGCACGACAAGAAAACCCAAAAAGTGAAAGTTGACATGACTCTGGACCAGGCCAAGCCGGAGGAATTCGACGCGGTATTGCTTCCCGGCGGGGCCATGAACGCCGATGCATTACGCATGGAGAAGAAGGCACAGGAATTCGTCAAAGCATTCGATCGCGAGGGCAAACCGATCGCTGTCATCTGTCATGGGCCGTGGTTGCTGATCTCAGCCGGGCTGGTAAAGGGACGGCACATGACCAGCTACTACACCATTCAAGACGACCTGAAGAACGCCGGCGCCGTTTGGAATGACATGGTGAGCCTGCGCGATCGCAATTGGGTGAGCAGCCGCAAACCCGACGACATTCCGCAGTTCAATAAGAACATGATTGAACTGTTTTCCGAGAGCCGGCAGAAGTCCCGTAAAGTCGCGTGATTGATCCTTCCTGTGCGCTCCCGCGGCTCTCGCCGGGAGCGCAATTTTGCTTCCGCATTACCGACCCATGACTCAACCAAGAGGTCTTGAAACAGGTCTTGCGCGAGCTCCCACGCAGGCCGCAAACTGCTGACGTGCAGTTTATCCTCCGCGACTATCGTGCCGCCGACTTCGAACGCTTATGGCAGATTGATCAACTGTGCTTTCCCGAAGGCATCTCCTACACGCAAATGGAACTGAACGGGTTCATCACCCGGCGCAACGCGATAACCCTGGTAGCTGATTTCGACCTGCATTCTGACCAGGACAAGTTCCAGGCCCTCGAAGACCAAACGGGCAAGGGCGTGCAGTCCGATGGTCCTCCCGCTGAGATCTCCAAAACTATCGCAAGCGCCGAGAAAATAGCGGGCTTCATGATTGCGCATCCTGCGCGAGGAAAAGCAGGCCGCATTCTGACGCTCGACATCATTCCTACGGCGCGACAGCGAGGGCTGGCGTCATTGCTGATGAGCGAGTGTGAGCGTCGGCTGCGTTCTATCGGTTGCAAAGAGATGTATCTGGAAACGGCCGTCAACAACGAGCCGGCGTTGCGGCTCTATCGCAAGCATGGCTATCAGATATTGCGCACCCTGCCTGACTACTATTCCAGCCATTCGCTGGATGCATTCCTGATGGGCAAAGCCCTGTAACGCACGCCGAACACAGGGCAAAGACAGTTGTTTCTCCATCTGCCTTCGCCGATGAGGCGAGCGGCAAATCTTCGTGATCCAAAGCACCAAATACAACAGGCGCCTCAGCAGGCGCCTGGTTAAGGGTTATGCACTCGGCTGTAGGTTAAGCGACGTTGCGATCTTCGTCAGTCTCAAGCTCGTCTGGTTCGACGTCCGTGCGCCGTTGGTCTTCGATTTTGGTTTTGGCCTTGTCAGTCGCGTCGCGGGCAGCATCCTTCACTTTGCCCCACGCATCCTCCGCTTTGCCTTTTACCTGCTGTGCGGCACCTTCCGCCTGTGTCTTGCTATCGCCAGTCCATTCACCGACCTGACGCTTGGCGCGCCCAGCGGCATCATCAATCTTGCCTTTCACGCGGTCCTTGTCCATTCCTTCACCTCCGTGGTTGAGAAATCTTAATACCCTAACTGGAGCGGCAATTTCCGACGGCGCCTCAGACGTTTCAACAATTCGCTGCGCAGTCGACGCGCTCCTAAACTACCGTTCTGCGTCCCGAAATCAGCTGGAAAATCAGTGCTATAACGGCGAGAACGAGCAGAATGTGAATGAATCCTCCCAGCGTGTAGCTGGTTACTACTCCCAGCAGCCACAGCACTAACAGGATCACGAATAGCGTCCAAAGCATATGTTCACCCCTTCGATCTTTTGTAACGGCTCACTCTATTGAGCTAGTAGTTGGAAGGCAATCGGGTGTCTGATGGTTGTGAGGCCAGCTTAAATTCTGGATGACACGGAGCGATTTAAATTTTGCTTCGCCGGGCAACCTTATCGCAGCAGTGCTGCCACTCTGTTATCCTCTGCGCATTGCCCATGAAAGTTGCGATCCAGGGAGAACTCGGTTCGTTCAGTCATGAGGCCTTAGGCAACATGCTGCCGAAGGCGACCGTGGTTCCGTGTGCTCGGTCGGCGGAGGTATTTGACCGGGTTGAGAGCGGCTCCGTACAGGCTGCGGTGATCCCCATCGAGAACTCGCTTGCTGGATCGGTGGCCGAACACTTCGACCTGTTGCTCACGCGCGAGGTGTTTATTCATCGCGAGTCTTATCTGCGGATCCGCCACAACCTGATTGCCATGCCGGGTGTGAAGCAGAATGCGATACGGCAAGTATTTTCGCATCCGGTGGCGTTGGACCAATGCCGGAAGTTTTTTGGCTCGCATCCTGGAATCCAAGCGGTGCCGTTCTACGATACCGCGGGCAGCGTTCGCCACATCGTTGCAGAAAAGCTGAATGACGCGGCGGCGATCGCTCCTAAACAGGCAGCCGGGCAATATGGCGGACACGTGCTACTGGCCGGAATTGAAGATGACCAGCAAAATTACACGAGATTTCTGCTGATTAGTAAGTCTAAGAAGATCGGCAAAGGGGCCGACAAGACTTCAATTGGTTTCGCGCTGAAGAACGTGCCGGGTGTGCTCTTCAAAGCGCTTAGCGTTTTTGCGCTGCGAGATATTAACCTCAGCAAGATTGAGTCGCGTCCGTTGCGTGGCCATCCTTGGGAATACGTCTTCTTTGTGGACATTCTGCGCGGCAATGACGACGCAGCGCGCAACGCCCTGCGGCATCTGGGAGAGATTGCAGAATTCGTAAAGATATTAGGCGTATATCCGGTGGCGAACCGCAAGGCCAAATAGGGCGTAACATGGTTGGCGGCCAATCGTCTCCGATTCTGCAAGCGACTTGTGCGCTTGTAGGCTGTCCGCCGCTTGTTTACAATCCAGTGCGCTTGCGAGGTCAGGCGCCGACAAAATGAGCCCTCAGGAAGCCCAGCGTTATGGCCGATGTATCTTTTGGGCGAGGCGATGTGCTGGTGCAGTATTAGTACTGTTTTTCCGGGGCCACACAGAGCTTCGCCCGGCTAGCGCGGTCTGCATCTTTTGCGGGGGCGGCCTCATCTAAAGCTTGAGTGTGATTGACTCAAGGAGTCATATGTCTAACGAAATAAAAGATTTAAAAGCGACCGATCCCGAATTGCGCGACGACGCATCGTCCGCCCGGACGCTTCCGGTATCTGCCGGTGCGCGACACCGTGTTGTTTCCCCATGCCGTGTTGCCGCTGACCGTTGGCCGGGAAAGTTCGGTTCAGTTGATCAACTCCCTGGGTGAGGACAAGACGATTGTCGTCGTGGCGCAGCGCGAAGCCCGCGTCGATTCGCCGCAGCCTACTGATCTTTTCGCGGTTGGAACCCTGGCAGTGGTGCATAAAGTAGTGCGCATGCCCAACCAGAGCCTATTTGTTTTTGCCGAGGGCCTGGAGCGGGTGAAGGTGACGGAGTACACGCAATTAACTCCGTTCATGCATGCGACGGTCGAGACGATTGCCGAGATACCGGCTCCGAAAAGTGCTGGACTCGAGGCTTTACAGCGAAATGTATTGACGCTGTTCCAGCAGATCGTCGCGGGGTCACCGACACTGTCCGATGAACTTTCCACGGTGGCCGCCAACATTGACGACGCTGCCCGCATGGTCGATTTCATCGCTTCTTCGCTGCCGTCGCTTTCGACGCGCGACAAGCAGGACGTGCTGGAAACGCCCGACGTGAATGTGCGCCTGGAAAAGATCAACCAGCATCTGGCGAAGGAACTGGAAGTTCAGCAACTGCGCAACAAGATCCAGAGCGAAGTGCAGGACCGCGTGCAGCAAACGCAACGCGAGTACTACCTGCGCGAGCAAATGAAGGCCATCCAGAAAGAGCTTGGCGAGCAGGACGAAACCACTCGCGACGCAGAAGAGTTGCGGCAGAAAATTGAATCGGCCGGCATGCCCGACGATGTGAAGAAGGAAGCCCTGAAGGAGCTGGGCCGGTTGGCTCGCATGTCGCCAATGGCCGCCGACTATGGGCTTACCCGGAACTACATCGAGTGGCTGGCGGTACTGCCGTGGCAGAAATCGTCAGGCGTGGAAGTGGATATTCTGAAGGCCAAGGAGATCCTCGACTCCGACCATTACGATTTGGAGAAAGTTAAGAACCGGATTCTGGATTACCTGTCAGTGCGCCGTCTTAAGCCGAATATGAAAGGCCCGATCCTTTGCTTCGTGGGACCTCCAGGAGTGGGCAAGACATCGCTAGGCAAGTCGATCGCCCGCGCACTGGGACGGAAGTTTGTACGCCTGTCATTGGGTGGCGTGCACGACGAGGCCGAGGTCCGCGGACATCGTCGCACCTATATTGGCGCTCTGCCTGGCCAGATCATGCAGGGCATTCGTCGTGCGGAAACCAACGATCCGGTATTCATGCTCGACGAAATCGACAAGGTGGGGCGTGATTTTCGCGGTGATCCGGCATCGGCATTGCTCGAAGCACTTGATCCGGAGCAGAATTTCAGCTTCCGCGACAACTACCTCGACGTGCCTTTCGACCTGTCAAAGGTGCTGTTCATTACCACGGCCAACATGCTCGATCCCATAGCCGATCCACTCCGCGATCGTATGGAGATCATCGAGCTGCAAGGCTACACGGAAGAGGAAAAGGTACACATTGCATTTCAGTATCTGATTCCGCGCCAGATCGAGGAGAACGGAATTACCGGCGAGCAGATCGCGTTTCCGGAAGAAACGATCCGCTTTATCATTCGCCACTATACCCGCGAAGCCGGTGTCCGCAGCCTGGAGCGCACCATCGGAACCATTTGCCGCAAGCAGGCGCGCCGCATTGCCGAAGGCAAGCACGACAAACTGGTAGTGACGCCAGAGTTGGTGCAGCATCACGACATGCTTGGTGGGATGAAGATTCGCACCGAGGGCGAAATTGCCGAGCGTACCAAGCGATCTGGGGTTGCTGTAGGTCTGGCGTGGACACCCACCGGTGGCGACATCCTCTTCATCGAAGCCAACAAGATGAGGGGTAAAGGTGGATTCACCATGACTGGCCAGCTCGGCCAGGTGATGCAAGAATCTATGCAGGCAGCGTTGACCTGGGTGCGCTCGAATGCGAAGGAACTTGGCATCGACGAAGCCTTCTTTGCCGACCACGACATTCACATCCATGTGCCAGCGGGCGCCATTCCCAAGGATGGACCTTCGGCCGGTGTGACCATGGCGACGGCTTTGGTCTCGCTGCTCACCGATCGTGCTGTTCGCCCATTGACCGCAATGACCGGTGAGATCACGTTGAGCGGAAACGTCCTTCCGATCGGCGGCATCAAGGAGAAGACGCTGGCGGCAAAACGCGCAGGGGTGACGGATATCATCCTTCCCGCGGATAATCGCCAGAATGTTGACGAAGACCTGACGCCGGAACAACTCCAGGGCCTGAACATGCATTACGTCAAGACCATTCAGGAGTTGCTTGACATTGCCCTGCCAACCTCTCGTGCGGAGGTCAAGCAGGACGAGGAAGTGCGCGAGCAGGTGCTGACTACGGTTCCGGTCGGATAAAACTGAGGCTCAGCGGGCAGCGCATCGAACCTGATCGCTGTGAGCGGGGCCCACGCAGCGCAACCAAGGGCTGTCCATGCGGACGGCCCTTTTGCTTTGGCCGCAGACTGAATTGAATGCAGCGCATTCCCGTACAATGATTTTCATGGTCATCTGGTCGCCCTTGAGCAGACAGTCCCGCACCACCGCATGAAGACACTCTTCATCGTTCTCCTGTGTTCGCTACCGCTTTTTGCGCAGAGCCAAAGAGGCGAACTGCGCCTGCTCGTGACGGACCCCGCCGGACTTGGTTTGAAGAGTTCGGTCGAGCTGGTGAGCGAATCCAATCAGTTTCGGCAGACGTTTCGCACCGACGAGACCGGAGCGCTCGACGCTCAGCATCTTCCCTTCGGAGTGTACCGCCTGGAGGTGAAATGCGAAGGCTTCGCTCCGGTTTCGCAGTCGCTGGAGATTCGCTCTGCCATACCACGGGAGCTCAACCTCACGCTGAGTGTCGCCGGTGTAAATACTTCGGTCGATGTCCGCGACCAGGACACGCTTATCGACCCTGACCGCGTGGGAGCCGTAAATCAGATTGGCTCCCAGGCGATTGCCGATCGCGTCACATCCCTGCCGGGGCGCTCATTGCAGGACCTGGTGAACTCGCAGCCGGGATGGCTTTATGAAGGCAATGCGGTCCTGCATCCGCGAGGATCCGAATACCAGACACAGTTCGTGGTCAACGGATTTCCGCTTACAGATAATCGCTCTCCTGGTTCCGGCGTTGAGATTGAAGCGGACAGTGTCGAATCGATGAGCGTCTACACCGCGGGCATTCCGGCCGAGTACGGACGCAAGATGGGCGGCATTGTAGAGGTCAATACTGCCAGGGACAGCCGCCAGAGTTTTCACGGCCAAGCTGTCTTGTCGGGAGGCAGCTTCGACACGGCGGGCGCGTACACCATGCTGCAGTATCTCGATGGGAAAAACCTGTTTGGTGTCAGCGCCAGCGGCGCAATGACGAGCTACTATCTCAGTCCTCCCGTCCCGCAGAACTTCACCAACACTGGAACTACCGGGGATTTCGCCGGCCGATACGAGCGGGATTTCACCCCGAGCGACCGGCTCACTTTGATGTTCCGGCACGAATTGGCGCGTTACGACATACCCAACGAGCAGGTCCAGCAAGCAGCCGGCCAACGGCAGGATGGCAACAATTTCGAGAACATGGGGATTGCCTCCTATCGGCATATTTTCTCTGCGAATGTCGTGGCCAATTTTGGAGCCATGGTTCGTAGCGATTCGAATGGCTTGTCCTCGAATCTGCTGTCGACCCCAATTATTGCCTTCCAAAGTAATCACTTTACCGAGGCATATTTCAAAGGAACGATTTCCATTCATCACGGCAATCAGGAGTGGAGGGCCGGCTTCGAATCGGACAACACTTTCCTGCACGAGCATTTCGCCGATGTCATCACCGACCCCTCGCAATTCGACCCAGGCACGCCGACCACGTTCAGCTTCGTAGGCAGCCGGCCTGACTTGGAACAGTCCGCCTTCGTTCAGGATTTGATCCGCCTCGGCAATTGGACCGTTAGCGCGGGGATTCGTTGGGACCACTATCAGCTTATCGTCAATCAAAATGCAGTGAGTCCCCGGCTGGGAGTTTCGCGCTACTTCGCAAAAAGTCAACTGCTGGTGCATGCCGCTTATGACCGGGTCTTTCAAACTCCTGCCTTTGAAAATATTCTGCTGTCCAGTTCTCCCACTGTCGTGGTCTTGAACCCCAACGTGCTGCGCCTGCCGGTCGAGCCATCACACGGCGACTACTATGAGGTTGGTCTGACGAAAGGGTTCCTGGGGAAGTTCAGTCTGGATGTGAACTCCTATTTCCGCGACATGAACAACTTCGCCGATGACGACCTGCTCCTGAATACTCCGGTTACCTTTCCGATCGCCTTCCGCAAGGCCCAGATTTACGGAACCGAAGCAAAAGTGAACCTTCCGGTCTGGGGACATTTATCAGGGTTTGTGAGCTACTCCTACATGGTGGGATCGGCATACTTTCCAGTGACCGGAGGTCTCTTTCTCGGCCAGTCGGCGACCAATGCGCTGACCAACTTGGCCGGCCGTTTCTGGGTGTCGCAGGACCAGCGTAATACCGTGCGGACGCGCTTTCGCTACCAGTTCCTGCCGCGGTTGTGGGGCGCACTTGGGGGAGGCTACAGCAGCGGCCTGCCGGTCGATTTCGATGGCACCTACGAACAGGCACTGGCGCAATATGGGCAGCAGGTGATTGATCGCGTGAATTTTGAGCGTGATCGAGTGAAGCCCTGGTTCTCGCTGGACGCGTCCATAGGGGCCGATATCTGGAAAAAAGACAACCTTGTGATGGGGCTGCAATTCGACATTCAGAACATGAACAATGGCCTCAATCTCATAAACTTCGCCGGACTTTTCTCAGGTAATTCGATTGCTCCTCCGCGCAGCTATGCTGTCCGGCTTAAAGCGGAGTTCTAGACCAGTGCCGAGGGTCATTGGATCCATCGGTTCAGACAGTACGACCCTTTAGGGGGCTTGGGTCTTTGGGATAGTTGCGGCGAAGGTTGGCGAATATTCGAAGCTATGCCCATTTGCATCGATCATGATTTTCTTCCGCGGTATCGAGTTTGTACCGTAAATATCTCGACCGGCAATCGTCCATGGAGCCTTAACGCCCGCCACTGCCGCAATGGTTGGCAGCAAATCGATCGATTGCACATCCGCATTTGAAATCGCTGGCTTCGTCTGGCCTGGGAGTTTAATGAAAAGCGGTATCGCAAAGATCATGTCAGCGTTGGCCTCGCTCAACACGCGTCCCGGAGCGTCCACCTTCCAGCTCACACCGTGGTCTGCGGTTACAATCACGAGCGCCTGGTCATAAACGCCTGCCGCTTTCAACCTATCGAGAAACTCTCCCAGCTCGCGATCCACGAACTCAACCTGCATCTCGTAGGCGCCTCGCAGACTCTCTATCACCTCACCATCCCCGGCCAAGGATGGGTAGAAGCTACTTGGGCTTCGGGGGTGGATTACACCATCGGGGGTTAGCATGTAAGGCGAATGGGGCAGTTCGTGATGCATGAACTCCAACACTGGTTTGCCGCCTGAGGCCGGCCCGATCTCGGCCAGGAAATCACGGAAGCGTTGCCGTTCTTCTTGCAACTGGGCAGCTTCAAGTCGAAGAACGATCGACAAAGGAGCGATACGGAGCAGATAGAGATCAGCGACAGCTCGCAACAGATGTTCCTTATTGCTCACTCGTGCTGCATCGGGGCAGTGATATTCGGGGCTGGTGCAGAACCTCGTCTCCTCTTCATGGATGGTGATGTCGTACTTGGGTGCGAGCAGGCGAAAGAGATTGCGAGGATACGCAGCATCCGACGGATCGTAACCCTGCGGAAAACTACCGGTTACGATGACCGGAATTGCCCGAGTCGTAGCCTCTGCATTGGCCGTCGCATTGTCGAACCATGTGCTCTCCCGCGCCAGCCTGGCGAAATTGGGAAATCGCGATGCATCGATGTTGCCGCTAGTGTCTAGTAGCGCCGTCCGCGTGAACTCGTCCAGCACAAGAATGAAGATTGGTGGCGCGGGCTGCGTCGCTTCAGCCTCGGTTTGCGTGGCTGCGGTGGGGGGAGCAATCACGGGCGATACTTCGCGCCATGCGCGCCACAAAAACAGAGCGGGGAAGAGAATGACTACAGGCGACAGCACCAGCAGAAAACGCTGGAACTCCGCCCGCAAGCGAAACGCGATGATGGCCGCAACTGCTAAAGGAATGAGCAGCAGTATCGTATTGTGATGGAAATGCAGGCGCGGTGATATGTACCTCTTGTGCAGTTCGAAGAGAAAAGGCGTGAGCAGCGAGAAAAACGACAGGCTAAGAAAGCCAGCGGCCAGCGGGCTGCTCCAGCGTTGGATAAACGCCCACACCAGTGCAAAGACCGCTGCGGGAACAACATTGAACACAAGCACGATCAGCAGTAAATCGCCATGCGTGACCCGGTTGAGCTGGACGAATTCAGGATTGCCAACGATCGCCTGATATACCGACTGCGCCATGGCAAAGGTCGTAAGAGTCAGCAGTCCGAGAAAGACCCTGAGAAAGCGTACTGTTAAGGAATTCGTCATGAATGGGAGCGATCTAGCCTAAGTCAATCTGTTCGACCGCATTTTTAGTGTGACCGTCGGCGGCGACATCATCTAGCACCAAGCGTACGCCCTTCGCGAACGCGTCCGGACTGAGTTCATCGACCACGCGTTGCAAAGCATTGGTGCGGAGAGCTTCCCAAAGCGCTGCGTCATGATATAGCCGGCTACATTGTTGTGCGAATGCGTCGGCGCTGTTGGCGACAAGATAGTCGATTCCGTCACGCCAACCCATTTGCCCCGCAATGATGCCTGAGACCACCAGAGGCACGCCGAAAGCCGCAGCCTCGTACGCTTTGAACGGCAAGCCTGCAGCATAGCGGGTGGGAACCACAAATACCCGGGCTTCTTCGTAGAGCGGTCTCAAGTTTTCCTGCGCTCCAAGCACGCGTACGGTGGAATCAGCCAGATCCCCCAGGATCTCGTCGGTTCCGTAGCCTGCGACGACGAAGGTTGCTCCGGTTGCTTTGCGCACAGCCGGCCAAACAGCGCGGCAGAAGTATCGAATCGAGTCGGCATTGGGGTTGTCAGAACCATGCACCCCTCCGATGAAGAGAAAGCTGCGGCGCTCAGCGAAACCGGTGGACGTGGGCGAGGGAGACAGGCGAAATCCAATCACCTGCGCCGAACGGACACCGGACTGCAGCATCGCTGCTTTGTCCTTCTCGCAAACCACGACTACGGTGTCTGCCGATCGAGCCAGGGCGAATTCATCAAAACGTAGAGCCGGTTCCGTCTTAGGTTTCTCAAGTTCCGATTCTTGCCGGATTCTATCGGAGAAAATCGCCTCCGCATCATAGACTAGTTTGTAGGGGCGCGAGGCTTCCCGGGGCAGGCATTCGGTGAGCAGGACATGCAAGTTATGCGGACGACTGACCCACACCACGTCGCTCGAGGGGAAATATTCGCTAAGCAGCGCCGCCCGATCGCGGAGGCCATCAAAAAGTTCCACCTCTCTGGATATGTCCGAGTACTCATCGCCTAACAAGGCAAAGGTGAAGGTCGAACAGGTGACATGATGGCCGAGAGCCACCAGCTGCGAGAGCACGTCATTGCTACGGGGAAAACCGGCGCCCAGCGTTCGATGCGGCACCCGGTCGTCGATGTAGAGTATGCGCAAGCCGCCAACAGCGCGAGCTATGCGCGCGGCGAAAATGTGCGATGGATCAGGAGCATAATGCCGTGGCAGCACCGCGCTCCACTTATGCAGAAACTTTTTCTGATGCTCTGCCATCCGGGCCTGCGCCAGTTCGTTTCCTCCCGAAGCTGCAGACTCATAATGTCGAATGACCGCCAGAGGTTCATAGATAACTTGAAAGCCCCGCTGCCACAGGGTCATGCAATAGTCGGCGTCTTCGTAATAGGCGGGGGCAAATTCGGCACTGAATCCGCCGAGGTCGTTGAATAACTGCCGCGGAGTCAGCAAAAAGACTCCCGAACAGTAATCAACCGGCCGGCGAAACTCGTACCTCGGAGACTGCGGGTCGTCACCTCGCCCGTAGCCCAAGGCGCTGCCGTCCGACCACAGGATATCGCCGGCTTCTTGCAGCGTGCCATTGGCGAGCAGTATCTTTCCACCGACCGCGCCGACGGTGGGGTCCGCGAAATTGGCGAGCGCTGCGCTGATCGCGGTGGGACCGAGCAAAGCGTCATTATTGAAAAAACAGAGGTACCTTCCGGTAGCGGCAGCCGCGGCCTGCATACATGCCGGGCCGAATCCCGCATTAGTTTCGTTGCGGATTATTTTCGCGCCCCGCAGCCGCTCCAGCATCCGTCCCGTCTCGTCGCTGGAAGCATTGTCAACCACGATCAATTCATAGGTGGTGTCGGCATTTGTAATCAGAGACTCTAAACTGAGCAGTGAGAGGTGCGCACTGTTATACAAAACTACGATGAAAGATACGGTGGGATTCTCGACCACCGGACAGACCAGTGGTTCGTCTCCCTGGAGAAGTTGAAGCAACCGCGCGCGTCCCTGCTTGTCCCAGGTCTTCTGGGCGGGGCGAACGTCCGCGGGCCGTGCGCTCCACCTTCGTCCCACGATGTGGTCCAAGCACCAGGACCATACCTGCCACTTGGCTCGGGCCGGCAGTGGCAACCGGGTGCACACACCTTGGAGGACCCGGTAACGCTCCTCCACATTCGCGGGGCGAAATGCCCTGATCAGAGTGCGAAGCCGTTTCTTCTGGCGCCGGATGTTTTTCGTCAGGCTCTGCAAGGGTGATCTCAAATATTCGGCACTGGAAATCTGGCCCGTACTCCTTTTGGTGCGAGGGAATTCGAAGCGCTCACTATGGCGGGCATGGGCTTTCAAAAGCCTATCAACCCTCATCTATTTGTGCAATTCGGCGAAGAAAAGTCCGATGGCGTGAACTCATCGTGGGCTCTCTGGTATACCTTTCGATAAAGCAATACTTTTGATCGCGTCTGAATCCGCATCGAACGAGGAAGTTGTGCTGGTTTCCCCATTCTTGCTGTTGGACATTTTTGTGGTGACAGTGATGTTCGCCATCGGTCTCCGGGTCAGCCGCAGCGATCTGATGAGCACATTGCGCAACCGCAGGCTGCTGCTGCGCGCCTTGTTGGCGAACTGCGTGATCGTGCCTGCTCTTGGATTTCTCCTGGCCGCGGTGTTGCCCAT
Organism: uncultured Acidobacteriaceae bacterium; assembly: GCA_963709045.1. Taxonomy (GTDB): domain Bacteria; phylum Acidobacteriota; class Terriglobia; order Terriglobales; family Acidobacteriaceae; genus Bog-257. The sequence goes on from CAVPUX010000005.1 coordinate 444,370, forward strand.
GGAACCCGACCAGAAATTGGGCTTACTGCTCCTGGCGGCAATTCCCGGGACACCTGTGGCGCTGCAGTTTACCCGCAAAGCAAAGAGCAGTCTCGCAGTTGCGGCAGGCATGATATTTCTTCTGACCCTGGTGAGCCTGGCCATCACGCCTCTGGCGCTGGAGGTGATGCCCCAAGCTGCCGTATCGCACCACCCAAGACCGTTGCTCAGGTTGGTGGAGACGCTGGTCCTCTACCTCGCTCTGCCGCTATGGGCAGGCCTTACTCTGTCGCATCGGGCCCCGCGGCTGACTTCAAGGCTGGTGATGCCCTTGAATATATTCGCCACCGTGACCTTCCTGGCCTTGATGTTGGAAACCAGAGAGTTTCGGCGTCAAGCCATGAAATCGCTGTCTCTCAATCCGTTAGCCGCCATCATACTTCTGATCGTGCTGGCCATGGTGGCAGGTTGGTTCCTGGGAGGCCCAGACCGCGAATCGCGCCGTGTGCTGGCCACCAGCACCAGCATGCGGAGCGTGGTGATCTGTTTTTATATAACCCGCTATTGGTTTCCGGGAACCGAGGTGTACGTGATGCCCTTGGTGTACCTTTCGCTGATGGTGCCCATCAACGCGGTGTTCACCCTTTACGAAAAATGGGCGGAACGGAGGTCACGTGCCGCGCTGGCATGATGTCGTAGGTTTCCTAGTCGGTGATTGAATTCGCGGGGGTGTTGTCGGAAATCCCAAGTTTGCTCTCGAATTCCGCCACCCGCTCCATGAGCCGATGGTCATATCCTTTGAAGTTTCGCAGGCGAAATAGAAATTCTCCCAGCAGCAGCAATCGCGAGCAGACCACCACCACAAACAGCAAGGCCAAAGAGATGTCGATATTCGCATGGAAGCGGCTATAAATGGCGGCGTCTCCCCTGCTTTCCAGACGGATCGATACCACTTCGAGGAAAATTCCGCCTATGAAAAGACTGGTGAGCAGCAATATAAAAACCAGCGAACGGGCAACATAGACGAGGGTGGAGAACGCGTTATTTTGACACTCGCAAAGGTTGAAGAGCTTGGAATTGACAGACAGCAGTCTGGCTTTCAATATCCAAGTGGATAACTTCTGCGGTGGCAGAGAGAAAAAATGCCGAATGGTATCGGCATACAGCGCCACCAAGGCGCTCAAAATGACCAAAAGCGCCTCAAAGAACAAGGCGTGTTCGTGAAGCCAGCCGGCGAATGCGTGCAGCATAGATTGGCGCAAATATAACACGAATGCAACGAGACTGGGGGAACGGTCGGGTCCGGATGCAGTGAGTCGGCGCAGCGCCGATCAATGCGCCCCGATGGCCTCCGGCGTCAGTAAACTCTTGTAAACCTCGATGACGTCGTCCGGCAGCCCGTCGGCCAGGATAGAGCCTTTGTCCAGAAGAATGACGCGGTCGCAGTGCCGTGACACCTGTTCCATAGTATGGCTGACCATGAGGATAGTCTTACCGGCCTGACGGAAGTTCCTGATGCGCTCGAAGCATTTGTCCTGAAATCCGGTGTCACCGACGGAAAGAATCTCGTCGATCACAAGAATCTGCGGGTCCACCTCGGTCGCTACTGCAAACGCCAGCCTCATATACATCCCGGATGAATACTGCTTCACCGGCGAGTCGATGAAATCTCCGATTTCGGCAAAATCAATAATGCGCTGTTGGCGTTCCAGCATGTCGCGCTTCGAGTAGCCCATCAGAAGGCCATTGAGCAGGATGTTTTCCCGCCCGGTAAGCTCATGGTGAAAACCGGCTCCTAATTCAATCAGAGGCGCCAATGAGCCTTCCACGTATACGGTCCCCGCAGAGGGTTGATATACCCCAGAAACGATTTTCAAAAGCGTGCTCTTGCCCGATCCGTTACGTCCGATCAATCCCAGCATCTGCCCGTGCGGAACTTCAAAGGAAGCGTTCTTAACCGCCTCGAAGTCGTGATAGCTGGTTTGGCGGCGGTAAAACCTGGAGAACAGTTCGCGCAGCGTGTCTGGACGCTCCTGAATCACGCGAAAGCGCTGGGTAACGTTCTGCAAGCGAATTGCGGCTGAACTGGATGACATGGGCAACTTAGACATAGAAAACAAAATTGTCCTGGTATTTGCGGAAGATGGCAAACCCAATGAACAAGCTCAAGAATGCGCAAACAAACGATGCCGCGATTGACGGTGCCTTGGGCAACATGCCGTAGTACACCGACAAGCGGAATCCGTTGATCACATAAATAATCGGGTTTAGCTTGAAAATCCATTGATACTTGGCCGGTATGGCCTCAAGGGGATAGATGATTGGAGTCAGGTAAAACCACGCTGAAAGCACGATCTGCAGAATGTGGGCGACGTCACGGTAGTACACGTTGGCGGCTGCGAAGAAGAACGTCATCCCCAAGGTGAAGATCGCCAAGGCAAGCAGTGGAACCGGCAGGTACACCCACGTCCAATAGAACGGGTGCCGCAGGAGCGGAACCAGCACTGCCAGCGGAATCAGTGACAACAGGAGGTTGATGATGTTGGAGATCACGGCTGCCATCGGAAACACCAGCTTGGGAACCGCGATCTTCTTGATTAAGTCGCCATTGGATACGATTGATTCCACGGCATAGGATAGCGATTGCGAGAAGAAGGTCCAGGGCAGCAATACGCTGAGTAGAAAGACCGCGTAATGGGGTATGTTGAAGCGCATGACGGTGGAAAACACCAACGTCAGCACAACCATAAGCAGAGCGGGATTCAGGAGCGCCCACATAAAGCCCAGGACTGACCGCTTGTAGCGGACCTTGAGCTCTTTCATGGCCAAGGCCCAAATTAGCTCCCGGTAGCGATAACTTTCGCGAATGAGTTCGGTCATAGAAGAGATTTGCCCATGCTGCTGCCAAAGCAGCGCGGCAACGGGCCTGTTTGATGTTAAATTATTCTGCCAAGCGATGCTTCAAGCATAGAGGAAAATAGGCGGGAATTACGATTTGTGTCTGGTTTTAATGCGATGGTTCCACGTTCAAATCAGTCATTCCGCGTAGCAGGTCCCGCTCATCATCTGTGAAGCTATTGCGAAACTCGTCAGAACTCAACAACTGGCTCCGCGCCTGAGGGGGCATGCCGCGCAATCGCCGGTAGGCCTGCTTAACCTTACTCCTCTGATCCTCGGGCAGATTGCTGTAGCGCTGAAACAGATTGCGCGCGGTCGTCTGCTGCTCCGGAGTCATGTGCTCGAAGGTCTCCATCCTATTGAGAATCGTGGCCTTCTTTTCGGGAGGTTGGCTGTTGAAAATCCGTAAACGATCAAGTAAGTGGTTCTGCTTTTCCGGCGGAAGATTGCGAAAACTCGGATCTTGCCGGAGTTGATTCTCCTGCTGCTCGGGCGGCAGGGCCATATACTTTCGCAGCCAGTCGCCGCGATGCGGCCCGGGGCCATTTAGATGAAGCTCAGGTGCGTTGGAGTTCGGCACCGCAGAAGGCGGGGAACTGTTCATCGTTGGAGAACTTGGTGGAGGCGCCTGCGGTGCTGGTCTGGGAGGTGAACCGTGGCGCTGCCACGCGGGAAAGAGCGCAAGCGCGGGCAATGCGCTGAAAATCAGCACCAGGCTTACGAGAATGGACTTGGCGGCGCGCACGACTTCCACTTACTCCGTTGAGGATTGCCCGTCAAGGGCGTCGAAATCAGCAAATAGATCGGCGTTCTTGTCCAGGTACTGCAAGTCGCTAACTGCGGTCCCGGGGGTATTGCTCATGCGCACCACGCCGGGTTGGTCGTTAGTGGCCAGGGTGTTGCGATCGCGATTCACGCGGCCCATCTCCAGCATTCCGGCGCCGGCCGCAACTAATACCACAGCCGCTGCCATGGCTGCCGGCCTGCGTAACCATGATAACCATCCGTTAGGTTGCGTCGCCGCCGACTCACGCATCTGCGCGTGCAATCGGGTAGTGAAATACGGCGAAGGCTCGGGGACCTGCCATTCGTCCAGAACGGACATGGTATGCCGGAACGAAGCCAATTCACGCGCGCAGGACGCACAACTCCGCAGGTGCTCCTGCAACTGCGGCGAAGCCGCTTGCGGCCCGCTAAGTACCGCCTCCATCAAATCGTCGCGAAGTTTTTCGCACATCATAACCACACCCTACTTCCTACTTATAAGAACTGTTTCAATGTCTCCCGGAGTGTTTCATACGCCCGGAACAGCAATGACTTGGTAGCTGACTCGCTCAGTTTCAAGACCGCCGCAATCTGCTTGTAGTCCATGTTCTGGTACTTGTGCATGATAACCGCGGTACGTTGGCGTTCGGGCAACGCCTCGACCTGCCGGCGAATGGCCGCCAGCCTTTCTCTGCGAAGGATGGTCTGCTCAGCGTTCAGGCTTCCGTCCGCCACGTCCATCGTCAAACCCGTATCGGCATTGGGCTCATCGAGGTTGACGATGTTTTCCGGACGCTCGTGCTTGGTGTCGCGGGCGTGATTCACCGCCAGGTTAGTCGCAATGCGATAGAGCCAGGTAGTGAACTTAGCGCTCGCTGCGTAGCTTTGTCGCGATCGATAAACGCGCAGGAAAACCTCTTGCGCCAGTTCCTCCGCTACCGCCTGATTGTGGGTCATGCGGTGCATGAAGCTGACCATTTGGCGGCGATATTTCTCCACCAGATAATCGAAAGCGACATCGTCGCCGGTGGCCACGCGCAGCATGACCTCGGCGTCGCTCAACATCTCCAATACGGCAGGTTCCGCCAATTCGCCCCGCAGCGTAGCTGGTAGTTCCGCCGTTCCCTGAGCGGCTGTCCCAGCCAGCATGACTCGATCTAGTACGGTACTGCCCACATAGGACGTAACCCTTCTGCCTCCAGAAAGTTGCGCGAGATGGGCCCAGCCTGGTTTCAACTTGGGATGGGGCCGTTTGGAGTCGCAATCGGAAGGATCAGGAATCCCCGATTCGCTTTTCGGCTTGTCCGTCGCCATGTCGCAACCTGCTGCATCCCAGCGGGGTTAACAGTATTATGCATGAATGGCCAAATTCAGGCATCCAGCCAGTCATTTGATGCAAGAATGCATGACGCCTAAAGGTTGGCTTTCCAAACTTCTGCCAGGGGTTCTTCTGATTGTGGCATTGCCCTTTGGGCCTGCCTGGGCTTCCAGCCCGCGCGGCTAAGATAGGGCAGGATGAGCCCGCAGGACCGAGTCGATCGGGCAGTGACAGTCTGCGCTGCCTGGACTGGGACGCCGCGAACGGTCTGATGGGCCTGACCCAGTTACTGGCGCAGAGCCAGCCACCTCCGGCGGCTCCGCCGGACAAGTCACAAACTCCGGACGAAGAGGAACTGGATCTCAACGATCAGGTCATACGCGACGTCTTCGGTCCTTTACAGCGCGGAATGCAGAGCCACAATCTTTATCAGGTCCTGGCTACCTTCGATGAGCAGGGGACTTCCGACTACGCCCAGATACGCGACCAGTTGCGGGCATTTTTCTATCAGTATGACGAAATCCGCTTCCGTTATAAGTTGCTCCAAGTTACATCCGACAAGGACCACGCGTCGGCGGTTGCCGAGGTCCAGGTGGATGCCACGCCTGCGGACCCTTCGCAGGTGACGCTACGGCGCGAAACTCAAATGCGCTTCCGCATGAACCTTGGCCACAAGGGTTGGAGGCTGGTGGGATTCTCTCCCCCTGATTTCTTCACCCAATGAGGCCAGAGCGAACCGTTCCTCCTCCCGCCCGCCGAGACCCGCAATGAAACGCGATTATCCCGGGCTGCCCATCGTCGGAGTTGGCGGGGTGATCGTGCATGGAGATCATGTCCTTCTGGTGCGTCGCGCGACCGAGCCGCTCAAGGGAGAGTGGTCAGTTCCCGGCGGCATGTTGGAGCTCGGTGAGAAGCTTCGCGATGGCGTTCGCCGGGAGGTGCTGGAAGAGACCGGGATCCATATTGAGCCGGGTGATGTTCTGGAGGTTGTCGATAGTATCTTTCGCGACGAGCAGGGGCGTACGCAGTACCACTACGTTTTGATCGACTATCTATGCCGCTTTGTCTCGGGAGAAGCCAAAGCAGGGAGCGACGTCAGCGAGGTTAGATGGGTGCAAGAACGCGAGCTGGCGGCGGTGATGTTGCGCGACTCAATCGAGCAGGTCGTGCGCAAAGGCTTTCGGACAATCTCGCAAAATATCAGTTGACGCCATGCCGGTCTTGCGGAGACCATTCCTCTTTCCGGAGGATTTAATGTCGCGTATTTTTGTCGGCTGCATTGCAATTCCGCTCTTTTTGCTCACGGTGATTTCGGCCCAAGCGCAATACACGACCAACCCCTTGGAACAGGCTCCGGCAGCGAAACCGGCGAACCAGGTTCCTCCACCGAAGCCCCCTGACATGGTTTGTTTTGGCGAGGGACCCAATTGGAGCATTCAATTTGTTTCGTGGGGTGCAAGATATCTCGGCATCAATCAGCCGGACCAGGACTACCTCGGCGGATTCTTCTGGGTGCCGGACCAGAAGGTCTGGGCGTGGCAGCGGAAAAATGGCCTTGCGCCTATGAACGGTGGGTATGCTTTGTCGGCGACCATCCAGAAGGCATCCTGTACTGACCCAGAGCGCAAGGAGACATTTCCCTACTCAGCGCAAGTCAATTTGCCGCAGGGCGACATGGTGAGCGGCTGTTGCCGCAAACTGAAGCCGGGAGAGGCTCCGGTGGGGCCGCACGGTCTGCCGTCCAACAATACCCCGTCGCAATGAGCGCGTCTTGATCCGCTGGGATTCGCGAGCTCGGGAGAGTGGGTGATCGGTGACCAGGCGAGCGAGCCGGCATTGGCCAGCCACGAGCAAAGGCTCGCCTCTGGTGACCGACTGAATCGACATAGTAAGTCAGATGCACATGCAATGACATCAGCATGCTATACGCGTGGCCGGATTCGTACGCACGGGTGAATATTCTTGCCGCCCCTCTCACAGTCGCGCGTGACCTGGCTCACTGCGTCGGCGACCAATTCGAGTTGCAATACAGATGCCTGCTGGAGCAGGGTTCGCGTTCCTCAACGGCGCCCGCAATGTGCTTTTGAGAGAGGCGGTCTCTGCGGCGCAAGCTGTATTCAGGGGGCTATCCGCGACAGAGCAACAGGGAACTACAGATTCTGATTCCGGGTTGCGGCTGATTGTGTTTTGGCCTCCAAGCGTTTCTTGCACTCGGCAATTTGCCGGGAGGTTGCAATAATCATGCAAGCAGAAAAAGACGAAATTCTTTGCCCTCTGTGTCATGGTCATGGTCGAGAACGCAAAGAGCTTTTAGTCGTGCGTTGGCGTAGCCGCGAGTTCGAACTCGCGCTGCAGACCATCGCCGACGAAGCGGCGTTTGGAGCCACCGGCGGTCTCGACAGTCCGTTTGAGATTGAAGAGCCCGTTTACAGCAACGAGTCTGACTAGCCGCCCGCCCGGTGTCCGCTGCAGCGGGTGCCGGGAACGGCCCCTGTCCAGTCGCAACCGGACCGCCGTTAGGGTCCGCCTGAGCCCGATCGCGGTGGACCACCACCGGAAAGGCCAGCTATCATGCCCGCCACTGCTTCTGCCCCAAGGATTGTAGAAGACCTGAACCCGCTAAATGTCGCGGCCCAGCAGTTCGAAACTGCTGCGGACTACCTGAAGCTTGACACTGGAATGCGCGAGGTATTGCGCCGTCCCCGCCGCTCGATTTTGCTCACGCTTCCCATCAAGATGGACGACGGCAGCATCCGCGTCTTTGATGCCTACCGCGTGCAACACAGCAACGTTCGCGGACCGTGCAAGGGGGGAATCCGATACCACGCGCATGTCACCTTCGACGACGTCTGTGCCCTGGCGGCGTGGATGACGTGGAAGTACGCCCTGATGGACGTGCCCTTTGGGGGCGCCAAGGGCGGCATTGGGTGCGACCCCAAGCAGCTGTCGCGGAATGAACTGGAGCGCCTCACTCGCCGCTATGCGTACGAGATCTCGGCGCTGATCGGCCCTGACCAGGACATCCCAGCGCCCGATGTCAATACCGACGCGCAAACCATGTCGTGGATTATGGACACCTACAGCATGACCACGCGTCACGCTACTTCCGCTGTGGTCACCGGCAAGGCGGCGTTTCCTGGCGGGTCTCTGGGCCGCTTCGAAGCCAGTGCGCGGGGATGTTTGTTCGTCCTACGCGAAGCTAGCAAGGTAAGAGGCCTTGAACTGAGGGCGGCTACTGTCGCCATCCAAGGCTTCGGCAATGTTGGCAGCCTGATGGCGCGGCTGCTCTGGGACGAAGGCGCTAGAGTGATTGCCGTCAGCGATTCGAAAGGTGGCATCCTGAACAAGGACGGCATCGACATTCCTGCGCTCTTGCTCTTCAAAGCCAAGACGGGCAGTGTGGAGGCGTTTCCCGGATGCAGCCCGATTCCGAGCAATGACGTGCTGAAGGTGCCGTGCGACATTCTGATTCCTGCGGCGCTGGAAAACCAGATCACGATTGAGAATGCGGGCTATGTGCGCGCCAAGATCGTCGCCGAAGCCGCCAACAGCCCAACCACACCGGAAGCCGACCTCATGCTTGGCCGCAAAGAGGTGATGGTGCTGCCCGACATCCTCGCCAATGCCGGCGGCGTGACCGCCTCCTATTTTGAATGGGTGCAAGACCTGCAACAACTCTTCTGGGATGAGACCGAAGTGAACCGAAGGCTCGAGCAGGCGATGGTGAAGACGTTTCACGAAGTACACGACGCGACGAAAAAATATGGTTGTGACTATCGCGCTGCCGCGTACATTGTCGCCATCAGCCGTGTGGCCAAGGCAGTCGTCGAGCGTGGTATCTGGCCGTAGGGAAGACGCTTTAGGTTTATTTAGCGAAAACTTGATTGGCATCGCGGGCAGCACATCGGACTAATCTCAGACCGCTCGCCTGAGCGGCCATTTTTCGACCGAATGGCCCTTGGCTGAGAAAGCAAAGCCACAAAATTTCAACGAATCCCGTGCTTTTGACCGGCATTCGGTATAAGCTCCGAGTTTCCTATGCAACAGATTATGGCGCTGGAACCTACCGTCTTGCAGTTCGCCGAGGCAGCCGTCAAAGCGGTGGCCACCGTTGAAATCATCGAGCGCTCTCCCGCTGCGTTGCGCATTGCCATCTTGCGCGCGGCAGGTGACGCGGCGTGCATCCTCTTTGCTTCACCACACGACCTCCCCAGTGCACTGTTCAGCGAATTCGCCACGGATCCACGAGTGGTCGCAGATCCAACCCCTGACCAGATGGTCCACTCGGCGGCTGGGGTGACGGAAGCCTTCGCCGGAGTCGCCAGCACGGGATCGGTCTGCATCGATGTCAGCTACCAACGCACCGGGATGGTGAGCTTGCTGGCCCCGCTGCAAATCGCGGTGGTCGCGGCTGAGAACATTGTGCCCAAGCCGCGTGATCTGTTTCGCGCCGACATTCTGGATGGCAAGGGGCTGAAGCGCGACTTTGTCTTCGTCACCGGCCCCAGCGCTACCGCCGACATGGGGCCGCTGGTGCGCGGCGTACATGGGCCGCACAAACTGCACATCATTGTGGTGAGGTGAAGCATGGCCACGCCCGTTCGTTCCGCAGACATCCAACCGCGGCAGGTGGCGAACAAGAGCAACAAGAAGGCCCTGCTCGATGCCATCCGTATGACTTTGGATGTGCAGAGCGCCGCCGTGCGGCACAACACGCAGACCTTTAATCGCAACCGCTATGCGGCCACCGCGCTGATCGCCGATTACGACGAACTGAAAGACCGCGCGCGCCAGATTAAAGAGAATGCTATCGCCAATCTTCCCCAACTCCTGCGGCGGCTGGAGGAAAGCGTCCACGCCAACGGTGGATACTTCTTTCTGGCGAAGACCGCTGCCGACGCCAACCAATACATTCGTGACGTGCTGGTGCGACACCAGGTCAAGCGGGTGGTGAAGGGCAAGAGCATCACCTCGGAAGAGATTAAGCTGAACCACGCGATCGAGGAGGCCGGCATTTCCGTGGCGGAGACCGACCTGGCGGAATTCATTCTGCAGGTTGCGGATGAACAACCGTCGCACATCATCGCACCGGCGCTGCACTATTCCCGCGAACGCATTACCGCCCTGTTCAAGCGCAAGTTCACTACCGACCTGCCGCTCGATACCGGCGAGGAGCTGACGAAGTTCGCGCGCGAAAAATTACGCGAGCAGTTCATCGCTGCCGACGCGGGTATCTCGGGCGCGAACCTGATCGCCGCCGACAGTGGTTCGCTGATGCTGGTGGAGAGCGAAGGCAACATTCGCATGACGATGACGCTGCCTCCGCTGCACATCGCGCTTGCCGGTATCGAAAAAGTTGTGCCGTCCCGCACTGACTTTGGCCCATTTCTCGAGCTGCTGCCGGCCAGCGGTACGGGGCAGCCGCTGACTTCCTACGTGAGCATTCTGCACCCGCCTTTGCAGGCGACGCCATTCGTGGCTCCGGGTGGAACTGCCAAGCCACGCGAGTTTCATCTGGTGCTGATCGATAACGGGCGCAGCCGCATGCGCGAAGATCCGGTGCTGAACGAAGCCCTGCGTTGCATCCGCTGCAGCGCCTGTCTGAATTCCTGCGCCAACTTTGAAACGGTCGGCGGCCATGCTTTTGGGGGCGAGACGTATTCCGGCGGTATCGGAGGCTCGTGGGAAGCAGGCACTGGTACCCTGATGAACGCGCGCTTCAGCGAACTGTGTACCGCGTGCTCGCGTTGCGTGCCGCAATGCCCGGTGCGCATCGATATTCCGTGGCTCAACGAAAACCTGCGGCAGCGCATGAATCAGGAGCAGCCAGCGTCGGCCGTGAAATCCGCATTCGGCGCGATGACTGGAAGTGCGGAGCAGGACCGCGTTGCGCCGCTGCAGAAACAGTTCTTCGGGAATTATCACAAGTTCGGCAAGTGGGGTACCCGCTTTGCGTCCTTGGCGAATGCGTCTGTGGGGCTGCCGGGCGTGCGTGGCCTTATGGAAAGCGCGCTCGGGGTTGATCACAGGCGCAAGCTGCCGCCGTTTCCCAAGAAAACCTGGGAGCAGTTGTTCCGCGAAGAACATGGCGTGAAGCCGGGTTCAATCGAACCTGGCGTGGTGATGCTGGCGGATGTATTCACCAACTATGGCGCGCCGGAACGAGGCATGGCGGCGATTCGCGTGTTGCGCGCGGTTGGCCTTGATGTGGCGCTTAGCCCGGCAATGGCGGACGGTCGTGCCGCCATGTCGCAAGGAATGATGAAAACGGCGCAACAGCAAGCGCGTGCGCTGGCGCCGGTTCTCAAGCGTTATGTCGACCAGGGCAAGAAAATCGCCGTTCTGGAACCCAGCGTGCTGGCTATGCTGCGCGTCGACTTTAAGCATCTGCTCAACGATCCGAGCACGGAAGCGTTGCTGGCGGAGAACAGCTTTGAACCGCTGGAACTGCTGTGGGGAGTCGCAGAGGAGTTACATCTCAATCTGGCGCAGATATTTCAGGCAAGCAAGTGTCCGCAGGGTACGCAGATCTTTTATCACTCGCATTGCCAGCAAAGGACCTGCCACTCCGCAACGCAAACGATCGAGGTGCTGCGCGCGGCGGGCTTCGACGTGATTACGTCGTCGGTGGAGTGTTGCGGCATGGCGGGCAGCTTCGGGTACAAGCGTGACTACTATGAGTTGAGCATGGCGGTCGGCGAAGACCTGTTTGCGCAGGTGCGACGCGCCGATCAGGAGAGCGGACCCCGAATCCTGGTGGCGAGTGGGACTTCGTGCCACGAGCAGTTGTGGGCAGGACTGGGGCGTAAGGTTTTTCACCCAGCTGAATTGCTGGCCAGCACCGTCACTTGACGCGCTCTCGTGCGCTCGGACGCGTGCTTCCTCGAAAAGCCGTGACGGACGGGGATGCGCGACTACTATCGGTTACGTTGGTCAATTAGAATTAATTAACCTTAGGTCTATTTACAAATCCAGATTTTAGCGGCACAATCTTGTCTGTAGTTAGGCAGTTCTGGGGGAGGGCTGCCTTCTTGGCGCTCGGCGTTCAACACGTCGAGCGCCTTCGAATTTTCCGCCGCAACTGCAAGATTTTGCCGGTCTTCTTACCCCGCCCGCCTGCCGTCAGCCAGGATTGCGTCCCAGCGGGCGCGCCAGCATCTAACCTCTGTCGGGATGTTACGATAAACTTCCGGCTTGGCCGCAATGGCCAGGCGGACGACCGACGACCCCTCAGGAGGATGAATGGCAAGCGACACAATTGTAGAGGTAACGGACGCCAATTTTGACCAGTTGGTGCTGAAATCGGAGCAGCCAGTGATGGTGGATTTCTGGGCGGCCTGGTGCGGCCCCTGCCGGGCGCTGGCGCCCATCGTGGATGAAGTGGCACAGAGCTACAACGGCCGGGTCAAGGTTGGCAAGATGGACGTGGACAAGAACGCTTCGACTCCGCAGCGCTATGGCGTGCGCGGCATTCCCACCTTACTGGTTTTCAAGGGTGGCCAGGTGCGCGAACAGATCGTCGGTTATGTTTCGCGCGAGGTCATCGAGAAGGCACTGGACAAAAGTCTGTAATAGCGTTTACGCGGGGCGCGACTGCTGCAGCGCCTCTTGCGATTCGACGCAGAGTAAGGGCTGTTTGGACATCCCACCGAAGGCATATCACTGGTTTGCGCAAAGCATGTAGCGAGTACCACTGCGTAGGATCATAGCGCTCGCGCTGGTGTGTCCCTCGCGGGAATAGCACAGGGGCCGTCTGGGCCCCCGTATTGCTGTCACTAGTCGTCACTCTTACAGTTGTGGCGGTGTCGCGCTGCTGGGCGGCGGGGTCGAATTTGTCCCCGAATCCGGAGTCGTAGTTGATGGAGTGTTGGACGGTGGTGTCATCGTCGAGTTGGGGTTTGTGCTCGAGTTGGGCACAGTGCTGGGCGTGTTTGGTGCTGCGCTGGGTGTATTTGGCGCCGCGCTGGGCGTGTTCGGCGCCGCACTGGGGCTATTGCCTGGCGTGCTTGGGGTTACGTCGGGAGTCGCTCCCGGCTCGGTTGGCATGGTTGACGAGTTAGGATTGGTTGCAGCTGGAGGATTTGTCGTCCTCGGAGTCGTGCTCTGCGAGCTGTGTGATCCCATCGTACTCTGCGAGCTGGGGCTATTGGACTGACCTGTCCCATTACCGGTCGACTGCGCATACGCCCAGCAGCCGCAAAGCAGAACCGTGCTTGCTAAGAGAAGTAGTCTCCGCTTCATGTTTTCCACCTCGGATCAAGAATCGAAATGGTCGCTTCTAGTCCGATGGAAACCGCCAAACCGGAGATGCCTCCAAGCCGTGCCGAAATTCCAAAGTCGTTAGTTTTGGCGGGATGGGCACAGGCGGGTGTCTTCCGATACCTCCCGTTTACAATGGCCTTTACTCCGAGGTAGTGATGTCTCTTATTCGATACCTAATGTTGCTGTCGCTGGTGATCTGGATCGGCGGCCTGATCTTCTTTGCGTTTGTGCTCGCCCCTACGGTATTTGCTGTCTTGCCCACGCGGCAATTGGCCGGCAACGTGGTCAATCGTAGCTTGGGCATCATGCACTGGATGGCCATTTCGTGCGGGGTGATTTTTGCCGTGACGTCAATGCTCGATTCGCGGATCGTGAATGGCGTCGTTGACCCGTTTGCCGCCAGAAATCTGCTCATTTACGCGATGATCATCCTGACACTGGTTGGCATGTTTGGCATCGCGTCGCGGATGCTGGTTCTGCGTCAGCAGATGGGTGTCATTGACGATGTGCCGCAGAACGATGCCCGCCGCGTCGAGTTCAATCGCCTGCACGTGTGGTCGACGCGTATTGAGGGATCGGTGCTGGTGCTCGGGCTGGCGCTGCTGTTTCTGACCGCGCGGCGGATGACGTAAGCCAGTTGCCGTAGCCAGTTGTCAGTTCAGTAAGAGGCTGCTAAAAGCTAATGGCTAAGAGCTAAAAGCTGCAAAGCCTAGCGAACCGCGAAAGGCGAAAAGCGCACACATGAAAACCGGAATCATAGGCCTGCCACAGGTGGGCAAGACGTCGCTGTTCGTGATGTTGACCAAGCAGCAGGTAGCACAGCGCAGCGGAAATCCGCGCGAAGCGCATCTCGGCGTGACCAAGGTCCCCGACGACCGCCTCGACCGCCTGGCCGCGCTTTACAACCCCAAGAAGCTGGTGCATGCCAGCGTTGAGTTCGCCGACGTGGCGGCGCTGAGCCAGGAGGCGCTGAACGAAACTGCCTTCGCGGCGAATCTGCGCAACGTGGACGCTCTGGCTCACGTGGTGCGCGCCTTCGAAGATGACTCCATCGCTCATGTTGGCCCTATCGATCCGCTGCGCGACATCAAGAACATCGACTTCGATCTGATTGTCAACGATCTCGGGCAGGTGGAGAAGCGGTTGGAGCGCGTTGAAAAAGACTTGAAGAAGATGAAGACGGCGGAGCTGGAGCGCGAGCATGATTTGCTGAAACGCGCCAAAGTGCACCTGGAAACCGAACGGCCGCTGCGTGAGATGGAGATGACGCCCGAGGACAAGAAGCGGGTGCGCGGCTTCATGTTTCTAAGCGAGAAGCCGATCCTATACGTACTCAACATCAGCGAGAGTCCGACGCTGGGTAAGGACCTTGAGGAGGCCGCCGCGAAATATGGAGTGACCGAAGTGGCGGCGCGCCCAAACACCGGTGCGCTCGCAGTGTGCGCCAAGGTCGAAGCTGAACTCGCCGAAATGAGCGACGAGGATGCCTCCGAGTTTCTCTCCAGCTACGGACTGAAAGAGAGTGGGCTGGTAAGGCTTATCCGCAAGAGTTACGAGTTACTAGGGCTGATTTCTTTCTTCACAGTCGGCGAAGATGAATGCCGTGCGTGGACCGTGGAGCGCGGTTCCAAAGCGGTGCAGGCCGCCGGCGCTATTCACACCGACCTGGAACATCACTTCATCCGAGCTGAGACGATCCACTGGGACCAGTTGCTTGATGCAGGCTCGGAAGCCGAAGGACGCGCCCGCGGTACCCTACGCCTGGAAGGCAAGGAGTACATCGTGAAGGACGGCGACGTGATGCATATCAGACATAGTGGATAAGGCAGCGGCTGGGGGCTAGGGACTAGTTTCGAGGTTCAAATTTTCAGTGAGGGGAAAAGGACCGGGTGCCGCTAGGCCCAAAAAAAGTGGCCAGACGAGGCACCGTACACCAGTCTTAAGGCTGGGGGATGACAACGAACCGACGACCGCGTTGGTCGCGTTGCCAAGCACCCTCAATTTCGGCAAGCGGTACGCGCACCGTATCGATCTGAAGTTCGCCGCTCGCGGCACGGGCCATGACTTGTTGCAAAGCGTCAAATAGTATCTCGCGAGGTGGAATTCCCGCAGTCCCCATGATCGTCAGCGGCACGCTACGCAGCACAGCGGCTGGAAGCGAGATTGCCGCACCGGCGCTCTCCCCAACCTGGACATAACGAGTCTCGGATCCGATCGCGGCAAATTCTTTACGGGTGACCGCTTTCAGAAACGCCTCAGCGGGCCGGCCCCAGACGTAATCAATTACCACTTGAAAGCCCTTCTCACCGGCTTCGCGCACCAAGGCTTCGGTCAGTTCGTTGTCGGGCGCGTCAAGGTTGAGGGTCGCGTCAGCACCGAGCTTAGGTAGCGTGCTCAGGACCTCTGGGTTGCGTCCCGCAGCAACCACGCGGGCCGCCCCGAGAAGTTTGGCGATCCTTGTCGCCAGCTTTCCGGTTACTCCGGTCGCGCCGAGAATAAGGACATTGTCACCGGCCACCAGCTTGGCACGGAATGCAAGCGAAAGCCAAGCGGAGACACCCGGGTTCGGCAGGGCCGCTGCGACTTCGTCGCTGACACCATCCGGTACGGAAAACGTGAACGCCTTGGGCACCACCGTGCGTTCGGCCATCGCACCGAAGGGCGGACGTGTTCCGCCGAAAAATACACGCCGTCCGTCGTCGAGATGACCTACACCGTCGGTACCGCAGACGAACGGGAGGGCCTGCGTACTCGCATAGTGAGAACCGCTGGCCAATTGTTTATCGACAGGTTTCAGCGCCGCCGCGTGAACATGTACAAGTACCTCGCCATCTCGGGGGGCCGGCTCTGGGAATGATTCACATCGCGGCGGCTTCCCCAGCGAATGTAAGACCGCAGCGTTCATCAGAGTCCCTCCGACCACATAGTTTCACCGATTGTACTGCCGGTGCCGTTAGGGTGTGTCACCCAGGGTTAGAGAATTGTGCCTAGTGGCTTGTGCTGAATCGGGCGTTAGCTGTTTTGGGGGTAAAGCCGTTTGGATTTTACTGGCCACCATCAACCGACCACTATTCACCAGTCTGCTATCCTGCTCGCGGCGCATGAATCCAATCGTACTCAGCATCCTGCTTGGTCTGACGGCTGCCGCGGCCAATGTTTTCGGCGGCGCGGTTATCGTGCAGAAGAACTGGGATCGCAGCTACCTGCGTTATTTCGTCGCCTTGGGCGCAGGTTTCATGCTGGCCACTGCGTTGGTCGAGATGGTGCCCGAAAGCCTGACGCTCGCCGGACGCAACGGAGCCTTGCTGTTGTTGGGCGGCTATCTGCTGGTCCACTTTTTCGAACACACCATCACCCCGCACTTTCATTACGGAGAAGAAACTCACTCCGACGAATATGTGCACTCACACCGTCGCGTGTCGGTACTCTTCGGCTTGATGATCCACGCTTTCTTCGATGGCATCGCCATCACTGCCGGGTTTCTCATTTCGCAGTGGCTCGGCTGGATTATCTTCCTGGCAATTTTTCTTCACAAGATACCGGAGGGCTTCACGGTGACGTCGGTGATGCTCGCCAGCGGGTTGAGCAAGACGCGGTCGTGGTTCGCTTCGGTGATGTTGGCGCTGGCGACCATCGCAGGCGTGCTCACCATGGCCATCGGCAAACATGCCGTCAGCTATGGATTACCGGTTGCTGCAGGAGTGACCATCTATGTCGCGGCTTCCGATCTGATTCCCGAGGTAAACCGCGAACCCGGAGTCAAGATGGCCCTGGTTGTGTTCATCGGAGTGGCTGCACTTTTTGTGCTTGATCGGCTGGTGCATTTCCATTGAAGGGTCGTGAATTAGACCTGTCTTGCTTTTGGTGTGTCCAGGTAGTGCGGCGCTTCAGCGCCGCGAGAACCCGATCCGTTCAGCTGCGGTCATACCCCCGTAGAGGTCAGAGCCTGTCCCCACTGTAACCGTATAAGGGTATACTTGGTGTCTCAGCGGTTGAGATGAATCCGTGGCCGTGACTTGGAAGGGAAATTGGCCCACCGAAGTCGCAGTTCCTATGATGTTGCCGGATATCGGCTCAAACTGAGGGCGGGCGGCAAAGAGCCAGAAGTGTGATTACCATTGTCTTGGGGAGCATAACGCGTCTGTGGCTGCAGGAGCTCTTCCCTGGGCAGGGGGCAACCACAAAGGTCTACGGATGGTTTTTGTCAGGCTAGAATCGCAACAAAAGTGAACTCGGCTAGACCAGATGTGCAAACTCTTGCACTACTTGTATCCAAAGTTTTGCGTTTCCGCAAAGCAGCGGCTAGAAGTGCTTGATTGTAGGCTGGTTGGCGAGTATGCTATCTTGCATTCTCGGCCAAATAATTGCACACACTCTACGGCGGGATTGCAACAGAAACAAAGGGGGAGTTAACAATCGTGGCGCTGGCCGGCACCAAACCGACAAGTTCTGTCTTGACCCATCCGGCGGACGACCAGGTCTCGCCGGGGAAGAGTGGCGCCGTCAAGTCGTCTCTATGGCAAACGCTTAAGCCTTTTGGCTGGCAGGGACTGCTTTTAGTTGGAGTTTTGATTGCGCTGTACGCACCTGTTCTGAGGCACCTGGTTTATCAGTGGTACAGCGACGCCGACTATTCTCACGGATTCCTCGTCCCGCTGTTGTCGCTTTACTTGATCTGGCAGCGACGGGAGAAATTGCGCCAAGTGGTGCGGCGTCCGTCGCCATGGGGGATGTTAGTTGTATTGTTCTCGATCGGGCTGCTCTTCCTGGGAAGCCTGGGCGCAGAGCTCTTTCTGGCACGTATCTCGATCATTGGCACGATCTGCGGGTTGATTGTATATTTTTGCGGTGCCGCCCTGCTTCGAGCGCTGGCCTTTCCCCTGGTCTTCCTGCTGTTTGCGATTCCAATACCTGCCCTGATCTACAACGAAATTGTCTTCCCGCTTCAGTTCCTGGCGTCGAAATTCGCCACGTCGACTTTGGAGATGCTGAATCTGTTTCCCATCATGCGCGAAGGCAACGTCCTGATCTTGCCGAACATGTCGCTAGAAGTGGTGGAGGCCTGCAGCGGTATTCGATCGCTGATGTCTCTTCTGGCGTTAGCGGCAGGATACGGATATCTGGCGGAGCGCAGCACGGTGGTTCGTTGGATCCTATTCCTGGCCATGGTGCCATTGGCCATCATTAGCAACGGAACCCGGGTGATGATAACGGCTTTGATGGCGAACTACATCGGTCCTAAGGCAGCCGAAGGATTCATGCATGAATTTTCAGGCTGGGTGATTTTTGTAGTGGCCACGGCCCTATTCCTGGCGTTGCACAGTTTGACGATTGTGGTTCGCAAATGGTTCGGATGGATGCCGAAAGATGAAGGCCAGCCTGCAACAGTGAAGGTGAGTCGATGAAATCCAGCGGCCGTTACTGGCTCATGATTGCGGTACTGGTGGGTGCAACCACTGGAATAGGCTACTTGTCCCATGGGGAAGCTACTCCGCCCGCCAAGCCGCTCTCCGAGTTTCCAACTGAGATAGCGGGATTCACGACCGGCGCCAACTGGCCGTTGGATCAAAAAACCATCGACCTGCTCGGAGTCACGGACTATCTCAACCGCGGCTATGTGTCGAAGTCGGAAGGCCTCGTGACCTTGTACATCGGCTATTTCCGGAGTCAGCGTACCGGCAAGAGCATTCACTCTCCCAAGAATTGCTTGCCCGGAGCAGGGTGGACGCCGATGACGGAAACGATTTATCAACTTCCGCTCGATGATGGACGGAAAGTTCCCATCAATCTTTACGTCATTCGTAAGGATCTGGACGAACAGCTCGTGTTGTATTGGTACCAGGCGCATGGCCGTGTGGTGGCCAGCGAGTTCTGGGGCAAGTTCTATTTGGTATATGACGCGCTGCGCTTGAACCGCACTGACGCTGCTCTGGTTCGCATCACTACTCCAATCTACAACGGTGATGAGCAGGGGGCACGTACGCGGGCAGTCGCATTCGCGAAACAAATTGCAAGTGACGTCGATCAGATCATCCCTCGGTGACCCAGGAGAAGGTAAGGTATGCGTAACCGCTACATCGTCTTTGTTGTAACAGCTTTACTGGCAATTATTTTCGTTGGTTGCACTCGGAACCCAGAAGTCGCCAAGCGTAAGTACTTGGAGAGCGGCATGAAGTACATGGACCAGAAGAAGTACGATTCTGCCGTGATTCAATTCAAGAAAGCCTTGCAAATTGATCCGCGTTATGCCGAAGCGCATTACCAACTGGCCAATGCCGAGATGGACTTGAAGCACTATCCCGAGGGTTACAAAGAGCTCAACCAGACCGTCGAACTGGATCCCAACCACTTCAAGGCCCGGCTGGCGCTGGGCAGCTTGTTGATGGCCGCGCATCAGTTCGACAAAGCGGAAGAGCAGGCCAACTACATGATCCTGCACGATCCCAAGAATGCCGATGGATATGTCCTGCTGGGTAATTCTTTACTTGGCCAGAAGCGTCAGCAGGAGGCAGTGGACGCGTTCACCAAGGCCATATCGCTGAAGCCAGATAATGTGGACGCATATCTCAACCGCTCGGTGTTGTATGCCTATATGAAGCAGGACGCGTTCGCCGAAGCAGACATGCATAAGGCCATCAGTCTTGATCCGCACAAAATGGCTGCCTACGCTAACCTCGCGGGCTATTACCTCTACCAAAAGGATCCCAAGAAAGCGGAGGAGGTCTACCGTTTAGCCATCCAGAACAATCCGGACTCTCCCATCCCCTATCTGCGTCTCGCTGGCCTGATGCTGCATGAGGGCCGAAAAGCCGAAGGCGAACAGGTGATTCAGCAGTTGCGCGATAAGCAGGGGACATCCGCGGACGTGGCGATGGCGATTGGAGATTACTATCTGGCGGCAAGAAATCCTGACGGCGCCATAAAGGAATACCAGCGTGGTTTGACTTACGACCCGAAGAACGAGGAGTTAGAACTTCGTTTAGTGGAGACCTTGCTCAACACCGGCAAGATCGACGATGCCACGAAGGTAACGGATCGCATGCTGAAGGACAAGCCCGGGGACATTACCGCGCGAATCACTCACGCACGCTTGCTGGCCATTAAGGGAAATAGCGCGGAAGCCATTACCACATTGCGTGACGTCATCCACGATGCGCCCGATAATCCTCAGGCGCACTATATCCTCGGACAGGTGCTCCGGCAGACCGGCGATTTGCCGGGAGCTAAGAGCGAATTACAAGAGGCCGTGAAGCAGCAGGCCTTTCGAGGCCAACCGGAGAGCCCGATGGTGCTCAAGGCCCTGGCGGAAACTTATCGTGACTCGGGAGATTACGACACGGCCAGAGAGTACGCGGCACGTTTGCAAAAGTTGAATGAAAATAACCCTGAGGCACACTTCCTGATTGCCACCATCGATATCGGCGCGAAGGATTATGCTGCTGCCCTCAATGAGCTGCAGGACGTGCAGAAGGTGGCGCCAAACGATCCCATGGTCCATCTCAACATGGCTTTCGCTTACGCCGGCTTGAAAAAATATGCTGAGGCGGAGCGCGAGTTCCAAACCACCATAAAGATATATCCGACCTTTGATGGTGCTTGGGCCGATTACATCTCAATGATGTTTGGCACCAACCAAGCTCCCAAGGCACTCGCCCTGGCCAACCAGTACGTTACCGCCAACCCGAATCGTGCTTCTGCGCACTTTATCTACGCCTCGGCTTTGGCCACGGTCAAGAAGTACGATCAAGCTATCGCCGAGTTCCAGAAGGTCCTTGAAATTGATCCCAAATCGATGATGGCGTACTACCGGCTGGCCCAGGTTCACCAGTTTATGGGACAAACCGATGCCGCCCTTGACTCCTACCAGAAAGCACTTGCGCTGCAGCCCAAGTCGACCATGGTGAATAATGCGATTGGAAGTCTTTATCTCAGCAAGGACGATTTGAAATCGGCTGGGAAGTACTTCCAGGCAGCCTTGGCGCAGGATTCCCATAATCCAGTCGCCGCCAATAACCTGGCGTGGGTTTACGCTGTTCAAGGCGAAAACCTTGATATGGCTCTCAGCCTCGCTACCCAGGCAAAGCAAATGGCGCCCGATATGACGGCGGTCAGCGATACCCTGGCATGGATCCAGTACAAGAAGGGAAACTATCGTGTTTCCGTTTCGCTGGCTGAGGACGCAGTGAAAAAGGATCCGCAGAAGGCTGACTATCGTTACCACTTGGGAATGGCCCTCAGTAGCGCTGGCGAAAGAGATCGCGCGAAGACAGAGTTGCAGAAGGCGCTCCAGTTGAACCTGAAGGGTACTGACGCGCAGGAAGCTCAGAAGACCCTGGCGTCACTGCAATAACGTCACTCGTCGGGCGGCTGTCGCTGCAATGCGGCTCCGGCGGCCAACGTCATAACGCGTGAACTGGCCTTACGGCAGCCGGCGCGCGGTATAACGCGCCGGCGAAGGATCCTCCAAAACATGGTGATGTGATCACGCCGCGGGATTCTTCAGATCGTGACGGCGTCTCCGATGTTGGCGACGTCTGTGGTGCTGCTGTTGCCCTAGCGCTGCCGCTCGTGCTAATTGGCAAAGGCTTATGGGCCGAGCGACTTCCATTCCTTCTTGCCTTGTTGGGCGAGCATCCGGAAGCCAAACCGGTACAACCCGCTGCCCCCGCCGATCCGTACGGCGGCGCTCCAGTGCATCTGCAAAAGGGAACGCGCCAGCCGTTGCGGGAAAATGGTTAAGCCGACCCGCAGTGAGATTTGCGGTCCCGCGCTGAGCGCTTCGACGCCAAGCCTCATTATTTCCACTGATATTCTGCTCAATAAACTTGGAAGATTTCTGCCTTGAACGTTGCGGCGGCGCTCTTCGATGTGTCCGAGGAGCGGTGTATGAGCGCAACCGCGTGGCTCTCGTAGATATGGAATAATCTGCGGACTCCGTTGGATCTGTAGCTTTGCTCTCAAAAACAAACAACTTGAATCACGTAAGCCCACCTGTTAATCTAACTAACTGGTTAATTAAAATGGGGCACAAGGCTACAAGGAGGCGAGGGACCCGGCGCCAACCCGAGGCGAGCCGGCGTGCAATTCTGCAGGCGGCCCTGGTTTCATTCGCCCAGGAAGGCATTGCTGGCGCGCGCATGGACGCCATCGCCGCTGCTGCCGGAGTCAATAAGGCCCTGCTCTATTACTACTTCCGCGATAAGGAAGCGCTGTACGGCGCGGTACTCGATGACTTTTTCGTTCGGCTGCTCGGGCGTGTCACCCAAGCTTTGGATGGGCAAGGTTCGGCTGGCGAGCGCCTGCTCACTTACGCCCGCGCCCACTTTGATTGCATTGCCGAATCCTTTCACTATGCCAGGCTCTTTCAGGGAGAGCTGATGAGTGCCGGCAGGGGTAAGCCTTCGCATCTGACGCGGGTGGTGGAACGATATATTCGGCCCATCTCGGTGCGCCTGATTGCGGTGTTGCAGGATGGCATTGCGAGCAAAGAATTTCGCCATGTGGATGCCATGCAATTTGCGCCCTCAATCGCGGGAATGATTGTTCATTACTTTGTGGTCGCACCAGTGGCACGCAAGCTTTTCGGGAAAGATCCCTTCTCGCCGGAGGCCTTGCAGCAACGTCGCGCGGCAGTCCTCGATTTCATAGCAGCGGCGCTGTTTGCGAATCAATCCGCAGGCGTGAAACTGGCAGCGGAAGTGGCAGTGCGCGCCGAAGTGCCGGCCGGTATCGGATCGAAGGCTGCGAACACACCAAGCCGCCGGTTGAGTATGCAAGGGAAACGCAAATGAAGCCGAACAAGTTTTTTATTTTTCTACTGGTTCTGCTGGTGATCGCTACGGGGTATTACTTTTACTCGACCGATCGCACCACCGACACGGTGCTGATCGGC
Organism: uncultured Acidobacteriaceae bacterium; assembly: GCA_963709045.1. Taxonomy (GTDB): domain Bacteria; phylum Acidobacteriota; class Terriglobia; order Terriglobales; family Acidobacteriaceae; genus Bog-257. The sequence goes on from CAVPUX010000005.1 coordinate 467,484, forward strand.
ATTGTGGATGCGAACCAAGTGATCGTGAGCTCCAAGGTCATGGGCCGGATTGAGAAGCTGTACGTCGATGAAGGATCGAAGGTCAAGGCGGGAGACCTGATCGCGGAGATCGATTCCGCCGAGCTTGAGGCACAGAAGAATGCGGCGGCAGCCACCATCCGCTCCTATGACTCGCAAGTGTCTTCGCTGCGTGCTACCGAGGCACAGACCATGGGTGAAACCAACAGCGGCGTGGTGAATGCGCAGGCTCGACTGGCGGCGGCTAAAGCTACGCTGGTGCAGGCGCAAGCTGACCTGGCGAGGATTGAAAGCGACTCGCAGCGCATGATCGCGCTGGCCAAAGTTGGCGTTGAATCCGAACAGGATCGGGTGCGTGCCGATCAGCAACTAAAAGCGCAACAGGCCGCGGTCGTAAGTGCGCAGAAAAATGTCGATGCGGCGCAGGCTGATATGAATACTGCCATCGCGCGGACCCACCAGCAGGGCGCTGCGGCGAGCAACGTAGCCGCCAACCAGGCGCAGGTTGCCAATGCGCGCGCACAACTGGCCGAGGCCGAAACCCGCCTCGGCTATACGAAAATCTACGCTCCGGTGAGTGGCACGGTTTCTGTGCGCGCCACCCGGCAAGGTGAAGTGGTGAATACCGGAACACCGATTGTCACCATCATCGATTTTGGTGACACCTGGGTCCGGGCCGAGGCTCCGGAAACGGAGGCGCGGTTCATATCGGATGGCGACAAGCTGAAGGTTCGCTTGCCGGCAGGCAATCCTATCGAAGGTACGGTGATTTTCAAGGCGGTAGAGAGTGACTTCGCAACCCAGAGAGATGTCAGCCGTCGCAAGCGCGACATCAAGACTATCGGCCTCAAGTTGAAAGTTGACAATCCTGATGGCTCTCTCGTCCCGGGAATGACCGCCGAAGTTTTGCTTCCGCAACAACTGACGAAAGGCACGCGATGAGCTGGTTCAGTCCAAAGTCGAAACCCGCGGCCGGATGCGATGCGCCAGCCAGCTGGCGATGCCATCGTGGTGGACCACATCACGAAAAAGTATGGCGACTTTACCGCTGTGGACGACGTTTCGTTCAACGTGCACCAGGGCGAGATCTTCGGTTTGTTGGGGCCGAATGGCGCCGGCAAATCCACGTTGATCCGCATGATGACGACGCTGCTGCCGCTGACCAGCGGCCGGGCGCTGATTAATGGATTCGATGTTGCCAAAGATCCTGACTCAGCGCGTCACTGCATGGGCGTTATCCCGCAGGCACTCACCAGCGACATCGATCTTACGGTCGAAGAAAATCTCAGCATCTACGCCAAACTCTATGGAGTTCCTGCGGAGCAACGCAGGCACAACATTGACGAGCTGCTGCAAACGGTGGACCTGACGAAGTGGCGCAATGCGCAGACCAAGACACTCTCCGGCGGTATGCGCCGGCGGCTGGAGATCGCGCGAGGACTCGTGCATAGTCCGAAAGATATTCTTTCTCGATGAGCCGACCACCGGACTCGATCCGGTGTCGCGCGTGGCCGTATGGGAGATGTTGACCGAGATCAAGAACCGGCGCGCGCTGACGATCCTCATCACGACCCACTACATGGACGAAGCTGACCGCCTTTGCGACCGCTTGGCGATCGTGGACCACGGCAAGCTGGTGGCACTAGATTCTCCGATGGCGCTTAAGGCAAGTGTTCCCGGAACCAATGTGATTGAAGCTCAGTTCCTGAATGCGCCGCCGGACTGGCACGAAGAGTTAAACAAGCTGGAGGACGTCACCTCAGTGCAGCCGGTGGGTGCGGATATGTATCGCATCCTCAGTAGCAATGGTTCAAAGACCACCACTGAACTGGTAGAACTTGCGGTGAAGTCCAACGTGCAGGTCAAGTCGCTCTCGGTCCAGAACACGACCTTGGACGATGTGTTCGTGCACTATACCGGGCGGCAGCTGCGTGATGAGCAGGTGAAGGCCTACAACTTTGTGATGCCAGATCGTCCGGGGATGCGGCCATGAACAGGATGTGGGCGATTGTCGAACGCGAGCTGCGGAAGTTCTTCCGCTCGCCAGCGCTGATGCTGGTGGCCATGGTCTTTCCCTTGGTGCAGCTTATCGTGTTGGGCAACGCATTCGGTGGAAAGATCAAAGATGCGCGGCTGGGAGTGGTTGACCAAGACCACGGTACGCAGGCGGTGAAGGTGATGGAGGCATTGACTGCAGTGCAGTCCAATGCGCGGACCTTTGTACCAGTGCCTTACGACAGCGACAAGCAAGCCATGGAAGACGTACGCACGGGAAAGCTGGACGGCGCCATCATCATTCCGCCGGAATACTCGCGACGTGTCTATGAGGAGAACCATCCACGGATTGCACTGGTGGTGGACAACACCGACAACTTCATGAGTTCGACGCTGGAACAGGAGTTCAGCGACCTGACCAAGGCGTTGAATAATCCTGACGTCGAGCCGTCGCGCATCGTGCAGCAGATTACGCTCGATACAGTTGAGCTGTATCCCTACATCGAGTACATGAAATATCTACTGCCCGGCTCAATCGCGCTGGCCATGTTTGTCTCGGTCATGATCGGCGGCGGCATGTTGTACATCGACGATAAAGCGCGGGGCGTGCACGAAGGTTATCTGGTGACGCCGATAACTAAGTTCGAACTGGTGGCTGGACTCAATGTAGCGGGCGCGATCAAAGCCATCCTGGCGGGCATTGTGATTACTGTACTGGGATCATTGCTGGCGGGATTAGGTAGCATATTCACGCCGCAAAACATGCTCTACATTCTCCTGATGGTGGTAGCGACCTCGTTGACATTCAACACCATGATGTTCCTGCTGATGGTCCGGGTGGAGGACCCTCTGGTACCACGCGCGATGTTTGGAATCCTCAACACACTGTTGTTTTTCCCCAGTGGCGCGATCTATCCCATTAAGGCATTTCCTGCATGGCTTCGCGGAATCGCTTATGTTGATCCCTTCACCTACTCGGTGCACGGGTTCAAGGCAATTCTGCTAAAGGATGCGGGCTTTGGGGCCATTCGCACTGACCTTCTGTATTTGACGGTCGCCGCCGCTATCATGATCACGACCGCCACCATGCTGTTCAAGCGGACACTATAGCCCGCCGGGACGTTGCGCACAGAGTGTCGCCAAAAAAACATTCTGGGGCCGCGGCAAACTCTCGTCCGCGAAAGGCATCTTGAGTAGTGAATCGATTTCCCTGTCACGCGCGGAGCCGGTATCATTCAACATAACGATTTTTCATCTTAGGAGGACGGCATGAAGAGTTTTCTGATTGGCTTGGGACTGGGGGTTGGCCTCGGCATTCTATTTGCTCCCATGAGCGGGGAAGAGACACGCAACAATTTGAGCGACCGCGCCAACGATCTGGCTAGTTCGGCCCGCGAGACCTACGAGCAGAATCGCGATCGCGTGCAGCGCGGAGTGCATTCCATTCGCGGCACCGCCGAACGCGCCATGGGTAAGGTGCGGTCCGCCACCAACGAGGTAACCTACCCCACCGGCACGGAGAGCCATTCACCTAGCGGCGTTTAAATCGTCCCGAGGCTTCACACCAAGGCAGGCAAGCACATTGTCTGCCTTTTTTGCATTTCCAACATGCGATTTTTCGGCCCGTAAGCGCCACGCTTCGGAATCGGCAAGCCCGTCCCCCGCCACGCAATGATATCCATGAGCTTATTCAGTTATGCTGGTAGCTTAATCCGATCAGCAGAGAGGAACTAATCGTGCAAGTATTGGAAAATTGGAGCCCGCAGGGCGTTACCGTTTATATGGACGACAAGCGCTTCGTCAAATGCGTCCTGACCGACTGCAAACTTGTCTACGGCGGTGGAGATGTGACCTGGGAGAACACCCAATTTGTAAACTGCCAACTCACGTTCGATGGCGCCGCTCAGCGCACGGTGGCTTACCTGCAGAACTTCGGCCTGATGAAACCGCCAGTGGCCAATACCACGCCCTCCGCACAGCCAAATTCGGGAGTGAATTAGCCGTCAGCCTTCAGCTATCAGCCTTCAGCCAAATCGGTCGCCAGTGAGCTTTCCGTTGTTACTGGAACTCGACAGGATTGGCAGAGCCAATTTTCCTGCCGGGGGCTTGACATTTAAGCGTATTTCTATAATAGTAGAAATATGGAGAAAGTAAAACAACTGTCCAAAAGGGAAGATATCGATCAGGTTATCCGCTATGCCGACATGCTCTCGGCGATGGGAACCGAGCCCCGGCTGCGCATCATGCAATTGTTGTTGGCAGCGCATCCCGAGGGACTGATCGTCGGCGACATCGGCGAGGAGCTGGATATCCCGAGTTCGACGCTGTCACACCATCTTGACAAGCTAAAGAACGAAGACTTGGTGAAAGTGCGCCGCGAGGGAACCTTCCTCTGGTACACGGCCAACACGGAAGCCCTGCAAGAGCTTCTCGGATTTCTCTATGCCGAATGTTGTACCCGCAACAAGGCAGTCAAACCGGAACACATCATTACGTTGTGCAAATAGGAGAACATCATGAGCACTGATATCAAGGAAGTGGTGAAAGAGAAGTACGGCCAGGCGGCGCTCCGCGTTCATTCCGGAGGCAGTTCCTGCTGTGGCGCATCTGCGGCCACGGACAGTTGTTGCGATCCGATCACAACGAACCTCTACGACGAAGCGCAAGCGAACCAGATCCCAGAAGGTGCGCTGAAGGCCTCGCTGGGATGCGGTAACCCGACGGCACTGGCGGAGTTGAAGCTCGGGGAAACGGTGCTCGATCTGGGTTCGGGTGGTGGCATCGATGTGCTGCTCTCGGCCAGGCGCGTTGGGCCAACCGGCAAGGCCTATGGACTCGATATGACCGACGAGATGCTGGCGCTAGCGCGGGAAAACCAGAGTAAGGCTGGCGTCGAGAATGTGGAGTTTCTTCGTGGGGAGATTGAGAGCATCCCTCTGCCTGACAATTCCGTGGACGTGATCATCTCGAATTGCGTCATTAACCTCTCCGCGGACAAAGATCGGGTGTTAAGAGAAGCCTTTCGGGTGCTGAAGCCGGGCGGCCGCTTCGCTGTATCCGACGTTGTGGTACATGGCGATGTGCCCGCAGAGGTGCGTCAAAACGTTCTTTTGTGGGTGGGCTGCATTGCCGGCGCGCTGCAGGATACAGAGTACCAATCTAAGCTCGAGGCGGCTGGCTTCGAAGCGATTGAGATCGAACCGACTCGGGTCCACAACATCGAAGATGCTCGCGTTTTCCTGAACGATCAGGGAGTTGACGTAGACGCCATTGCCCCGCAGGTTGACGGCAAATTCATGAGCGCGTTTATTCGGGCGCAGAAGCCGCAGAATGAAACGAGGCCATAAGGGCGAGGAATATGCAAGGACGTTACAACGTGCTCTTTCTATGCACGGGCAACTCGGCTCGCTCGATCATGGCCGAGGCCATCCTGAACTTCAAAGGACGACCGACCTTTACTGCATACAGCGCGGGCAGCCATCCGGCAGGATGCGTTAGGCCCGAGGCATTGCGCGAGATCGAACGCGCTCACCTGCCGACGGGCGGACTGCGCAGCAAGAGCTGGGACGAGTTTGCTCAGCCCGGCGCGCCGGAGATGAACTTCGTTTTCACGGTGTGTGACAATGCTGCCAAGGAAGTGTGCCCCTTGTGGCCTGGTCAGCCGATGACCGCGCATTGGGGGATCCCCGATCCCGCCGCAGTCGCCGGGGCGTCCGACGACGTTGAGCGCGCCTTTCGTGATGCGTTCATGGCTCTAGACCGCCGGATCGGCTTGTTCCTGTGCTTACCGATTGCCAGCCTCAGCCAGCTCGCAATTCAGAGGGAAATCCACAAGATCGGCCAGCAGTGATGGACCGTGTCGGCCTCGGAACTCACGATTCACAATCGACCTCACCTCTCGTCTCAGCTCCCTTGATCGACAGTTAATGCTCTGAAGCCCAGCCGCAATTATTTCGAACGCAAGAATTCTTCGCAAAGACCCAATCCGCTGCGAAATTCCACGCGTACCTGAATTCGTAGACGGAGCCAATCGTACCTGCAGAGGCACGGCGTCGAGCCCTGGCAGCCAATCGAAAGATTGGCTCCGTCCACCAATCCAATCCCTGAGGAAATCTATGATGCGCGTGAAAACAATGGTGGCGTTCGCCATAGCTCTGCTCGTGCTGGTTCCCGTCAACCTGCTTGCGTCCAGCCATCGCGAGGCGCCCATAACCGCCCTGGACCACTCTGCGGACGTTACCGACTGGTACGCGTTCGTTAGTTATGACCATCCGGACCGGGTGACAATGATTCTTAACGTCGACCCGTTTCTCGAACCCTCCAACGGACCCAACTACTTCCCCTTCGATCCCAACGTGGTTTACCAGATGAAGATTGACAACAATCGGGACGGGGTGGAAGACATCACATTTGAATTCCGTTTTACCACCGAGATCCGAATGCCGAATGTGTTCACTGGATTCGTCGGTGGCATAGCCGGTATTCCACCCATCACCACGCTAGATGGCCCCGGTTCCGAGGGCCTGAACCTGCGACAGCACTACACCGTGACCATGGTGAAGAACGGGGTTCGTACCGACTTGACCGGAGGTAGAACCTTGTTTGCCCTGCCCTCCAACGTTGGGCCGCGCACCATGCCCGACTACAACTCCCTATTCCAGCAGGGGATCTACGACCTAGGTAGCGGGGTGCGAGTGTTTGCCGGGACCGTCGATGATCCCTTCTACATCGACCTGGGCGCTGCGTTTGACTCCCTGAACTTTCGCATGGGAGTCGGGGGTGTGATGAGTGAGCAGGAAGATAACGACGACACACATAACTATGCTTCCGACTCTGTCGCCGGATTCAACGTGAACTCGATTGTGCTGGAAGTCCCCATAACCATGCTGACACAGGATGGTCAAATACATCCGGCGAGCGATAAAAGAGCGGTGATCGGGACCTACGGGGCGACCTCGCGGCAGAGGATAGCGGTGCGCGCCGGCAGCCCGCTGCCTTTTGTGCAAGTCCAACGTGAAGGGAATCCGCTGATTAATGAGCTTATCATCGGGACCGGCTTCAAAGACACGTTCAGCATCAGCGATCCCTCGGGCGATGCCCAATTCGCCAACTTTGTTCTCGATCCCCTGCTGGCGCAGCTTTTCGCGTCCATCGGCATTCCGGTGCCTCCTCCGCCCCGTAATGACCTGCTGCTGCTGGTGCAGTACGAGCCTCCAATCTGTCCGGGCTGCGGGCCAGGTGACGCCGGTCCGGTTGCCGACCTCTTGCGCCTGAATACCGGCATTCCGCCAACTCCAGTGGCCCAGCAGAAACGCCTGGGCTTCCTGGTCGGCGACAATGCGGGATTTCCCAACGGACGCCGGTTGATTGACGACGTGGTGGATATCGCCTCGCGCGCTGTCGCCGGCATCCTGGTCAACCCGGTGACCTACGGAACTCGAATCGGCGACGGCGTGAACATCAACGACGAGGGTTACGGTACCACCTTCCCGTATGTGATGCCGGCCCACAGCGGTCGTGACAGTCACCACATCGGTCCTGGCCAGGTGGGTTGCAGCGGCCAGCCCGGCGGTCTCTGCCCGGTTAATTAACCCTGCTTCGTGGCCGCTCTCAGCGGTGAGATGGCGGCCACGAGTTTTTCCCGGCTTTTCTCAAAGATGAGGAGTGTTATGAAGAAACTTGCTGCCCTGGTATTGATGATCGTGAGCGCAGTTGCGGCCTTCGCCCAGACAAGCGCAACCTCGGAACCCAAGCTTTCCCCCGCTGAGCAAAGTATGGCGGTCGCGAGCAAGCTGATCGACAAGAACCCCAAGAATTATGAAGCCTACAACGCCCTGGCGCTGGCACTCTCGCGCCGGGCTCGTGAAACTTCGGACGTGAGCTTCTACACCCAAGCGGAAACCGCCTTGCAGAAGTCCTTCGAGATTTCTCCCGGCAATTTCGACGGCGAACGCATTCATGTCTGGCTGCTGCTGGGCAAGCACGAATTTGCCCAAGCGCTGCCGGAAGCGACGAAGCTGAATAGGCGAATGCCTGATGACGTGATGGTCTATGGCTTCTTGACAGACGCCAACGTCGAGCTCGGGAACTACAAGGACGCGGAGACGGCGTGCCAGCGGATGCTGGATCTGCGCACCGGAAACCTGCCAGGAATAACTCGCGCTGCGTACCTGCGTGAACTCTTCGGCGACATCAATGGCTCACTGGAGCTGATGAATATGGCATTCCAATCGACTCCGCCAAATCAAGCCGAAGATGGCGCATGGATACTGACGCAGATGGCCCACCTGAACCTGACCATCGGAAATCTGGAGCAGTCTGAGAAGCTACTTCATCAGGCGCTGGTCATGTTTCCCGGCTATCACTATGCGCTCGGCAATCTTGCCAAGGTGAGAATTCAGCAGAAGCGATATAGCGAAGCCGTGGCGCTGTTGCAACAGCGTTATCAGGCAGCACCCCATGCCGAAAATCTTTACGACTTGGCCGAAGCTTTGCAACTGGCTGGCCGCACGGACGAAGCGAAGAAGGCGTTCGCTGAATTTGAGCAGAAGTCACTGCTCGAAACCAACCGCGCGGACAACTCGAACCACGAATTAGTGTTCTACTATGCCGATCACGCGAACGATCCGGCAAAGGCCCTGGAAGTTGCAAAGCGCGAGATCGCCCGCCGGCATGACGCCTTCACGCTCGATGCCTACGCTTGGGCGCTCTATGTAAATGGACAGTACGACGAAGCCCGTAAACAGATCGAGGCGGCGCTCGCCGTGGGCATTCGCAACGCGAAAGATGTTTGATCATGCCGGCGAAATCTCCCTGAAGGCAGGAGACAAGATAGCGGCGGCGACGTTACCTGCGACAAAGTGCCGAACTGAATAGTCTGGGATCGGAGCAGGCTAAGACAACGTTGGCTAGCCTTTCACCAGTTGCAGTGCAGCGATAGGAGCTGATCGTGCGGCAACTGCTCCGAAGTATGGCGGTGGTGGTTTTGCTGGCGGGCTTGGCGCGGGGGGCGGACTCTCGCACGAGCCAGCCAGCAGACACCGAGGCGGCTGCGGTCAACTTGGGCCTCCCGCTGATCAACCTGTCTGGTCGAGTGGTAAGCGGGGATGGTACCGTCATTGCGAGCGCAACGGTCAAAGCCGGTCAGGCGCAAACGATTTCCGATGTTGACGGAAGTTTCCATTTGTCTTTACGCACGGGCGGTTATCAATTGCAGGTGTCGGCCAAGGGCTATGCTTCACTGACCGTGCCAGTACCTCTTAACTCCGACACCGAACTAAAACTCCAGCTCAACCCATCTTCCAATACTGACGTTGTAGCCAAGGCCGATGAACTCGCCAGCGATCCTTCAGCCCGAGTCTATGACGCGAGTCAGTTACAAGCGGCAAGTCCCGGCTTGCCTGGGACGCCAGTCTCAGTGCCGGGATTTCCCTCTGAGACGGCATCCGGCGGAGTGAAAGCGCCGCAATACTTTGCGCCCGGAGTTGCGGGAGATCATGGCGAGCCGATCGCGCAGTACATACAGGTCGGCGATTTCCTGCTTCCGAATAATCTTCCCGCCAACGCGCATGGCAACGGTTACGCCGATCCGAACTTGCTTATTCCCGCAGCTATCGGCAGTGTCGAGACCGATGCCGGCGCCTTCGACGTGCGCCATGGAAACAACGCAGTGAATCTGGCCGTGGCTTACGGGCTTCGTCCCCGGCTCGAACCGTTCCTGCAAATCGGCGGCGACATGCATGATTACGATATGGTCGCGGGCTGGAGTCCTGCCAATCCTCAAACCGGAGCATTCGTGGGACTCGAAATCGCCGGCGGAAACGGGTTCCTGGCGCTTCCGGAAAATCGCAAGCAATACAAGCTCAATGCCGAGAGATCATTCACTCTAGGCCACCATCAGCTTACTTTGTTTGCGGTGGGCTACTACGGTTACTCGCGCATACCCGGGCTGGTGCCGATCGCCGTCCCCGTGCCCGGAGATACCATCGACCCGCGGCAATCGGACCGCACTTACACATCGTTGTTCGCGGCGAGCGACACATGGCAGATCTCAAACAACCGGCAGATACAATTCTCGGGATTCTTCCGCACTTACAACCTGAGCCTGCAATCAAACTTTGGCGACGGCCTCATCCGCCAGTCGGAATTTCGCACCGTGGTTGGCGGTAATACCTCTTACACGCAAGCAATTAATCGCAGGATGTCGTTCAGTGTCGGCCTGGATTTGCGACAAGACGCGCCCCGCAATGCCGAACTCGCACATGCCGACTCCAATGGGATCTTTCAGCCCGTCACCTTGAACAACTTCACCATAGGCGATTTCGCGCCATATGCATCCATCAATGGAACGTTCTCATCGATCTTCAGCTACAGTCTCGGCGTGCGAAGAGATGAGGTCCTGTTCAACAACACCGACCGGCTCACTGCCAGCAACTCCTATGCGTCAAACTCCGGACTTACTTCGCCGCGCGCTACGGCTGCGTTCCATTTCCCGAACAAGCCGGCTCTGCCCGTTATCGCCTTCAGTTACGGCAAGGCATTTCATACCAACGATCCACGAATCGGTCTGGGTACGGGCGAAGGAACTCCTATTGCGATCTCGCGAGCGTACCAGTTGGTGGCCACCGAAGTCGTCGCTCACACGCAGTTTCGGGTGGTGTTGAGCCGTGTGAGCAACTCAGAGGAGTTGGCCAAGATCGATCCCGACACCGGTCTGCAAGAAGACCTGGGACCATCGCTGGTTCGTTCGGTAATGGTGTCGGCGCAGCGCCAGTTTTCTTTTGGCTCGATACAGGCGACGTTCGCGCGCGCAGAAGCGACAGACCGACTCACAGGCCTGGATGTTCCGGAGGCGCCACGACTGATCTGGGATGTCTCCGCCACGACCTTTCGTTTGCCCTGGCAAATGCAAGCCTCAGGCGAACTCGAGTACGTCGGTGCTAAACCATTGGGAGACGGATTCACAGCCGTGCCGGTTCGCGAGATCCGCGGGTCCGTGATTCGAAATTTCCGCAATAACCTCTTCGATGCGGGTCTTTACTTTCTGTCCTCCAGCGGCTACTCGGGACAAACACTCGAGACCTTGCAGCTTTCAGGCGAGCCGGCGCCCTTTGAGCGAATCGTCGGTGTGCGGAAGCCGTCTTATGCGGGCGTGACGTTCACCCACCACTTCCGGCGCGAGCCCCGTTAGCGCTGGACATAATCCATGCGAGTTTCAGGCCTGTCCCGCTATACCTGCAGGACGTCGCCTTCGCGTGCGACCATTTGATACAGCACGGGATTGACGAAGAAGCCAATGAAGAGCCGGGAAATCAAGCCGGCCACAATGACGATCGCGAAGGGTTTCTGGGTGGCCGAGCCAATGCCAGTAGAGAGGGCTGCCGGCAGTAACCCGAGGCATGCTACCAAGGCCGTCATCATGATCGGACGAAGCCGCAGAAGTGAGGCCTCTCGCGTTGCTGTGGGGATGTCCATTCCTTCCAGCCGTAGCTTGTTGATGTAGGACACCAGAATGACCGCTGTCTCCACGGAAACGCCCAGCAGTGCCACCAGTCCCAGGACTGACGAGACGCTGAAGGGAGTGTGCGTGAGCTTCAGCGCCACCAGCGCACCGACCGGTTCGGTCATAATCACGCCCAACGCGATGGTGACGGGGAATTTGAAGTTCCCGTACAGCGCGAACAAGATCATGAATATGAGGACGATGGCGAGCGGGCCGATCAAGATCAGTTGCGCTTTCGCGTCAAGAAGCTGACTGTATTCGCCGCCCCAGGATAGCCAATAACCTTGCGGCAGAGAGACGGCTTTACTGACGGCTTTCTGGCCATCTCTCACCGCGCGCTCCAAATCCCGCCCCTCGATACTGTATTGAACTCCGATATAGCGGGAGTTGTTCTCGCGGTAAATGAAGGACGCGCCGTTACCCTGGCGAATATCGGCGAGTTGGCTAACCGGGATCTGCTTCCCATCGGGAGTACCGACCAGCAACCCACCGATCTCATGCGCGCTGCTGCGGAATTGGGGCTGCATGCGGACCACCAAGTCAAACACTTTTTCGCCTTGGATGACTTGAGTCACAGCTTGCCCGCCTACCGCCGCCGAAATCACGGCTTCGACGTCAGCAACATTGATCCCATAGCGCGCAATTTTGTCGCGATCCACGTCGATCAAGAGACTGGGCTGCCCAAGTTCGCGGACCACGGTTAAGTCGGTAAACCCGGGAGTTTTGGATAGCGTGTTCTTGATCTGAACTGCTTTGTCCTGGAGAACGTCTAAGTCCTCGCCGTAGATTTTGACCGCCAGAGAGCTTTTTAGTCCGGTCAAGGCTTCATCGACGGCATCTTCCGCCGGCTGGGTGTAGTTGAAGATGATTCCGGGAAATGCGGTCAGTTCTTGTTGATGGATTCAATTAACTTTTCTTTGGTGTTGAGGTCGCCACTCCAGGCCTTATCGTCGTAGGGTTTTAGTCCAACGTAGAACTCGCAATTAAAGAAGCCGGTAGGGTCTGTGCCATCGTCGGGGCGTCCCAACTCAGAGCCCACCACCGTGACTTGCGGATACGACATCAGGATCTTGCGAATCTGCGGAGCAATGCTGCTCGCTTCCTCGAACGAGATGGTGTAGGGCATGGTGGCCCGCACCCAAAGAGCGCCCTCGTCCAGATGAGGCATAAATTCTCCGCCAATAAACGGAATCAACATGAGCGTCGAAGCGAAAATCAGGGCCGCGATGACCAGGATCAGTTTGGGCCGCGCCAGGGCCCAATCCAGTTGCTTCGCGTACTGATTCTTCATCCACTCATAGGCGCGATTACGGTGCTCGCGAACCCCGCTTTTGAACCACGATGAGGCCAGGACCGGAACCAATGTGAGCGTGAGGATCAGCGCACCCACCAGCGCGAACGACATGGTCTCGGCCATGGGGTGAAATAGTTTTCCGGAGGGCCCGCTCAGAGCGTAAATCGGCAGATAACCCGCCAGGATGACGGCTACCGAGTAAAAGATTGGCCGGTCAACGTCTTTAGCCGCCGCCAGAATGACTTCCTGCAGGCGGTATATCCTGGCCTTCTCGAAGCGCGAGTTCACGGAAGATGTTTTCCACCATCACCACCGTGCCATCGATGATGATGCCGAAATCAATTGCGCCAATCGACAGCAGGTTGGCGGCGCCATCGTGGGCATGCAGCACGATAAAGGCAAACAGCAGAGACAGCGGAATCGTGAGTGCCACAATGATGGCCGCACGCAAATTGATCAGGAAGAAGATCAGGACAATCAGTACCAGGACCATGCCGCGGAGCAGGTTGGCTTCCACGGTATCGGTGGTCAGCTTGACCAGATCGCTGCGATCGTAAAAGGGATGAATCTTAACGTCGGGCGGGAGGATGCTCTGATTCAGTTTCTCGGTTTGGGCCTCCACGCCCTTGAGAACGTTTTGCGTCTGCTCGCCGCGGAGCATGAGAATGACACCTTCCACCGCATCGTCGTTTTTCTGGTAACCGAATTCGCCCAAGCGGGGTGCATGCCCAATCACGACATCGCCAACATCTTTCACCCGGATGGGTGCACCGTTGTTGCTGCCGAGAACGATGTTGCCGATATCATCCGTGTTGCGAACCAGCCCAATGCCGCGTACGTAATAGAATTGGCCACCCTGCGAGTAGAATCCCCCGCCGGCATTGGAATTATTCGCGGTCAGGGCGGCCATGACTTGCGGCACGGTCAGGTGATATCCGTAGATTCGCGCAGGATCGAGCAGCACCTGGTACTGCATCGTCGTCCCGCCAAATCCGGAGTCATCGGCAACCCCGTGCACGGAACGATAGGCCCGCTCAACCACCCAATCTTCGATCGTCTTCAGATCCTGGGGGCTGCGGTCGGGACTTTCGAGCACATAGCGATACACCAGGCCGCTGGGGCTAAACAGCGGGGCCATGGACGGGGTCACTCCAGTAGGCAGGCTGGCATCGGCGATTCGCTGAAAAACAATCTGCCGGGCGAAGTAATCGTCTGTATTTTCTTCAAAAGTAAGCTTGACATCCGAAAGACCATACAGCGAGATCGACCGCATCACCACCATGTGCGGCACACCGTTCATTGCCAGTTCAAGAGGAAGAGTTACCAGGCGTTCCACTTCCTCGGCGGCGTGGCCGGGCCATTGCGTGATGAGCTCAACTTGCGGAGGGGAAAGGTCAGGGTAAGCATCCACCGGCATCCGCTGAAACGAGATGATGCCGGCGACCATAATGAAGCCGGTCAGCATCAACACCAGGAAGCGCTGACGCAGAGATGCTTGTACGATTCGATGAATCATTCAGTTGTGGACGCCACCGTCCGTTTCACGCTTCCTCGCCAATCCTTGCCGCTGCTAGCGCTGCAGCGAGTTCGCAAACTGCAGGAACAAACTGCCATTCCCGACAACCTGATCACCGGCATTAATCCGCTGGTGATTTGGGTCTGTCCATTCAGGCTGTCGCCCAGCGTTACGCTGCGCCGTCCGAACTTCTGCGGAGCCGCCTCGACATACACGAACGGCTGGTTCTCGCTGTCGCGCAGAACCGCGGCGTCAGGCAGTGCAATCGCATTTTGAATGCTGCCTGCATCCACCGTGGCCACCACGTACATGTCCTTCTTCAGCTTCTCGCCCGGGTTGCTGGTCTCAATGCGCGCCTGCAAAGTTCGGGTATTCGGATCCAGCGAAGCGGCCACGTAGGAAATACGTCCATGAAAAATGTCGGGATACGAGTCCGTCTGGATCGTGACCGGGTCCCCCACGCGCACATTCGGCAAATCCTTCTGGTAAACATTCACCAGCACCCACACATTGCTGGTATCGGAAATCATGAAGCACTGCGTGGCTCCGGTCTGGATCAACTGCCCCACGGCCACGTTCTGTTCGACAACCTGGCCGCCAATGGGCGCCCTCACCGGGACCTCAAAAGAGGGCGGAGACTTCACCAGTGCATCCGGATTGGTAATTCCGAGCACCTTCAGCGCCGCCTCGGCCGCAGCCAAATCTCCGCCAGCCTGCACCTCGGCCGACTCCGCCTGCTCCAGGTTCTGCTCGGCAAGGGCGTGGTGCTGGTACAAGTCGCGCGCTCGCGCGGCGGCCTGCTGCGCCAGAACGTACGCGGCTTTTGCCTTCAGATAATTCGTGCGAAGCTGGGAAAAGTCGGGACTCGCCACGTACAACATCGGCTCGGCCGGGGTCACCCTCTGACCGGGAACGACCACGATCCGGCTGACCGGCCCGCTGACCTGCGTAATCACCGGGGTCGTGTGGAAGCTGTTGTAGGCCACCGAGCCAGTCAGGCGCAGGGTCCGTTTCAGGGTGGTGGGCTCGACCGTCAGTACCTGGACATGCGACATCTGGTCTTGCGGGATGGTGAACAGTTCGGCAGTGTTTGAATTGTTCGCGGAGTGGTTCTGTTCGCCGGCGTCAGAGCCCGCGCCATGACACCCGATCAAGCCCAGCATGATCGCACAGGCAACTGCCAATGCCGCCATGCCATGCCGGCAATCTTTGGATATCTTCACGGCAGGTTCCTCGTTCCCACGGCTTCCTTCAACTGTTCGAGCGCGGTCATGTAGGAAGACAGTGCCTGGCGATAAGCCAACTGAGTAGCGCGGTAACTGCGTTCCGCATCGAGGAAATCGAGCAGGCTCGCCGCCCCCCGCTTGTAAGCATACTCACTGATGTCACGCGAATCCTGCGCTTCCTTCAAATATCCCGAGGCATAAAGTTGTACCACTTCTTCGTTGCTGCGCAGCGCTTCGTAAGCATCGCTCACATCGGAGAGAACCGTGTCACTACCCGACGCCTGCAGCTCCTGGGCCTGGTTGAGAGCGTAGCCGGTGCGCGCAATCTCGCCCTGATTTCGATTGAAGATGGGCAATGCGAAATTCACGAAGAAGGAAGCGGTATTTTCACCCGCAACGTGGGTATAGTCGACGGTAGCATTCACATCTTGTTTGCCATTGGCTTTCGCCAGCAAAATCTGGCTTTGCGCAGCGGTCACCCCCAATTCAGCGGCACGATAATCCGGACGTTCCTGCAGTGCCTTGATTTGCAAGTCTTCCAGCTTCGCCTTAATGGCCTCATACGATAAATCCCCAACCACATCGTAATTGGCAGGGACTGCGTCATAGCCAAGCAATTCCCGCAAGGCAATAAGTGCCTGCACCCTCGCCAGACGGGCGGAGGAAACGTCTGTCTGAAACTGCAGCAGTTGCAGTTTGATCTTCAGATAATCGCCTTCGCTGATATAGCCCGACTGATACTGGGTCTGGCCGATATCCACCGTCTGCTGGAAGCTGTTCAGGTCTTGCAGGGCAAACTGCAGCGTCGATTCCGCCAACAAGACCGCAATGAACTGCTGCGCCACATTAAATGTCAAAGTGCGTTCCGCATCGGTGACTTGTGCGCGGGTGACGGCGGTCTGGTCCTGAGCTGCCTGCAAGCGGCGTTGACGTTTGTGACCGCGCTCGAACAGATAGCCGATTCCAAGGTCGAATTGCTGAATCTGGTTGAGGTTGTCGGCACTGAAATAACTGGGATCAAAAATGGGAACGAACTGGGAATCAAACAGAAACGTTGGGTTGGGACGAAGGTTGGCGGTAACTTCCTGCGCCTGGTTTTGAAGAATTAAAGTACGCGTGGCTTTGAGTGAGTGGTTATGAGCGAGCGCCAGGTTAATTGCCTGATCAAGCGTAATGAGCGTGGGGGTTTGTCCCTCGACGGCGGGCACAAGCAGCAGCCAAGCCAGAGCCGCCAGGATGGTGATCCGGAAGTGCCGTGGACGCATAGGACTCAAATCTAAAATGCAAGGCCTTGGAAATGAAAAACTGGACCGGTAGTGAGCTCCCCCGGATTATCACTACCGTGACCTACTCTCTGCCGCACCCCATGGAAGTGGCAAATGCCCTCTCCGGAGTAACTCAAACCTTGTAAGCAGAAAACACATTGTAAATCAGGAAGTTGCGGAGTAAAGACTTCGCGGGCTAAAGCTCGGCATGAACGCCTATTCTGCTACACTCAAATGCTTTGTATAGACTGGCCGAGTCTGCCATCCACCCGCGCCCAAGCTTCGTGGCGTATGCAGTTGCCATCCTGCTCGGCCTGTTCTCCGGCTGGGTCAATCAGACTGTCGACGATGCTCTGCTCACGGCGCTTTGTGTTCTCGCATCAACCATGATGCTGGGAGTGTGGAAGTCGAGGCGGCCGTGGCGCTGGGTGTTGCTGGTGTGGGCAGGCGTCCCGATTGTGCTTGCCTATTATCACTTCATTGTGAAGTGGCCGCACGATCGCGGCCAGGTCTATGGCGCATTTCTACAGCTGCTGGCAGCCAGTGCAGGCGGCTTTGGCGGTCACTTCATGCGCCAGATGATTGACCACGTGTTTCTGAAACAGGAGTAGAGGCTTAGCCGGGCTGGTAGCCCGCGACCACCGGCGGGTAAAGCATTTGAATCGGCGCCGAAGAAGACGCGGCCGCCAATTGCACCGCGCTGAGGACGGACTTGAGCGACTCGATGTGGCAGATTGCATCCACCGGAGGCGGCATGGATGTCAGTGAACCAGTTCCGCTGCAAAGCAGAATAACAGGCGCTGGAACGCCAGGCAGCAACTTCAGCCGCGCGATCCATCCGTTGGCGTGGTGCGGGCTCAGGATGACAACGACATCGGCTCGCTCATCGCGATGCGCACTGACTTGATGAAGGTTGTGGGCGATGCGCAGCCGAAATCCACCGATACGCAGTGCTTCCAGTACAGGAGCACTCGCGACGCAATCATCACAAAGGAATAGAACCTTGTAAGGTGGCATTAAAGCTCCCACCTACCGGTTCCTGAGAGTTAGATCATTATAGCAACCCGGCGGCTATCGTGATCGTGACCTTCATCACCTCGCGTGGTGATGCCATCGCAGACTGCCCGAAAAACTGTACTTCGCTGCCCAACTTAGCTTCCGGCCGGACTTGGCAAGCGCTTGTCATCCACGATGGCCGCCGGATTTTGTACAAACAGCGCGTCTGCGACACTCGGCTCCCGCGAGTTCGGTGACTACTTTACGAGCCTCCGACAGGACCGGCCGGCGGTGAGCAGGATCGTGCGCATCGCTGGCGATCACGTGAATGGCCTGACGCTTGAGCAGCCATTCGGCCATCTTTTGTGAGCGGCTTCCCCAGTGTCCGGTGAAGGAATTGGCTGTGACCTGCACCAGGCAGCCTTGCTCCACGAATTCCAGGACCGTCTCAGGCTTGTTCAGCAGCGGCCGGTTGCGCTCTGGATGGGTGATGATAGGGACCATGCCGTTGCTGGAGATGAACAGCAGGTTCTGCTTTACCTCGGGTGGTATGCCGAAGTCGCTGAACTCAACCAGCAGATATTGCGATTCGCCAATGGTATATCGGCGTGGATGGGCCAGAGCATCTTGAATGTTGTCGTAGGAAAAATGGAGATCGCAACCCAGGCTGAAGGTCAATTTTCCGTCAGCCGAGTCGCTGAGCTGGCCCAGCATATCGGTATAGCGGTCGCGGTCGTAGGTGAACACATCATTGCAATGCGGGGTGGCCACAATGTGCGTAATGCCATCGCCAATGGCCACGCGACACATTTCGGCTGTCAGATCCCAGGACTTGGGACCGTCGTCGATGCCGGGGAGAATGTGGCAGTGGATGTCAATCATGAGCAAGAAATTCAACCGCGGATTTCACAGATTTCGCGGATGGAATCTGTCTCACCGCGCCTTGAGCCAAATCCGCGTGTTCCGAGTCAATCTGCGGTTCAAGATTTTCTATGCGTAGCGCTCTCGCATAAAGTCGGTCATGGCTTCGTACGCCGCGCTCAACACCGGTTCCTGCGGCAGGAACACAATGCGAATGTGTCGCGTCCCCGGCTTTTCGCCGAAGCCGGAACCGTGCACCACCAGCACATGTTTCTGCTTTAGAAGGTCGGTCACGAAGGCAAGATCATCCTCGGGGATGTCCAGTGACGGATGCGCGTAGAACGCACCTTTGGGGGCGACCAGCTTCACCCGCGGAGTCCGTTTCGCCCACTCGACGGTGAGATCGGCGCGCCGCCGTAGTTTGTCGCAAACCTCAATAAGATGGTCCTGCGGACCTTCCAGCGCCGCTCGGATTGCATGCTGGAAGGGATGCGGCGCCGACAGGCGTGCGCGCAGCAAACGGTGCACAGCTTCCATGTAGGGGTGCAGCACATCGCGCGGTCCGGTTGCGACCGCCCAGCCGATCCGCCAGCCGGGAACCAGGTACGCCTTGGAGAGTCCGTTGAAGGTCACCACGGGAACGTCATGCGCCAGGGTCGCAATCGAAATGTGTTTCGCGCTTGGATCGAAGATCAGCTTGTCGTAAATCTCGTCAGCGAAAACAACTAGTCCGTGGCGGCGGGCAAGCTCGAGAACTTTTTCCAGCGTGCGCTTCGAATACACCACGCCCGTCGGATTGTTGGGATTGATCAGCAGGATGGCCTTGGTGCGCGCGTTGATCTTGCGCTCCATGTCGGCCACGTCGGGCTGCCAGCCATTGTCTTCGTCCAGATCGTAGGCGTTGACCGGGCAGTCGAGCTTGGCCATGATGGCGCCGTACAGCGGGTATTCAGGGATGGGCGTCAGCACGTTGTCGCCGGGATTGAGCAGTGCGGTAATGCAATTGTCAATGACCTCGCCGCTGCCATAGCCGACGAAGATGCTTTGGATATCGCGAAAGCCATTGCGCTCGGCTTCGCGATGAATGGCCTCCACCGCCGGCTTGATGCCCAGCGAATCGGCATAGCCGTTGTGGCCGTCCACCATGGCTTTTACCACCGCCTCGATCATGTGGGGCGGGGTGGGGAAGTCAAACTTGCAGGGATCGCCGATGTTGAGGTAGAGAAGCTTGTGGCCTTCGCGGGCCACTTCGTCGGCGACAACGGCCAAGTCGCGAATCGCATAGCGCACATTGGCCATGCGGCTGGCAGCCAACACTTTCGAGATTTCTTGAGTAGCCATAAGTACGTTCCTAACTATATTTTAAGTCAGCGCTTCGTCACCACACTTTATTGATTTTAGGCCCAACACGGCCGACTGGCTGGTCCTTCACGGAAGCGGTACCGATTGAATCTGCGAAGGGATGCCCGGGGTCGCCGCAGCTTCCAGCGGTGTCGGCGGCGTATTATGCAACAGGAAATCGCAAATTACCCGATTGAACTCGTCTGGTACCTCTTCGTAGGGAACATGGCCGACGCCATCGAGGATGACCAACGCACTGTTCTTGAGGTGGCGCTGCAGTTCATAGGCTGACGACGGATACACCGCCGTATCGCGGGAACCCCACAGCAGCAATGTGGGCAAGTCGCTGATCGCCGGCAGAGACTTCCTCGATGAGTGCCAGGTCGCAATGCCACGAGCGCACAACCCGCAAGATGTGCTCGAAGCTTCCCGGCACCTCCAGTCCCGCGTTATAGCCTTCGATAGTGCCCGGCCTAATACGCTTTGGATCGCCGTACAGCTTGCGAAGGTAGCGGAGCATCAGCCAGTGCTGCTTGGGTAGAACGTCGGTGACTAAGAGGCCGCCAAGCGCGGTGGAAAGCATGCGGGTCAAAAACCGTCCATAGTTCGACCAAGGATTGATCGCCGAGACCAGTATCAGCCGCCGGATGCGATGCGACATCGACCGTTGCGTGGCCAGAGCAGCCAGGACAATCGCCAGTCCGCCGCCGCGAGAGGTGCCCAGCACGTCCGCCTGCTCCATTCCGAAATGTTCCATGAAGCGCAGAACGCCTTCGGCATCGCCAGCCAGCGCGCATTGCGGTGCATCGGGACGCTGTGAGAAACCGCAGCCCGGCAAATCGATGGCATACACGGAGAAATGTCGGGACAGCGCCTGCATGTTGAAGCGCCAGGAAAACGAATAGGCCATGAATCCGTGGATCAGCAACAGCGGCGGACCGGAACCGGCATGGAGATAGCGCCACCTGACCCCGTCGAGGGTCACGCCGCACTCTTCGGCTTCGGGAATCTTGGCGACTTCCGGAATCACTGCAAGCTGCTCGGTGGTCTCTAGTTCTGGCATGTCGTGCAACCAATTGGTTCGGTCAGAGAATCATAGAAATCGATATCGCCTCTGTCGCACCTGGGGAGGGTGAAAAGCTCTCCCCGTTTTTTGCTTGGAGGATTTTCCAATTGCAATTTTAGACCTTGCGCGGCACCGTTGCAGTGATGTCGTCCAAGCTGGGCACTGCCGCTGCTCAATTTCCAAACTGCACCTTCACCGTCTTGATCTCGTACGGGTTCGTGGGCACGGTCAGCACGTTGGGGTTCGCCGCCAGTGACAACGGACTCTGCGCGACTTCCATCAGGTTCATCTCCCACGCTGCCGTCCCCGGCTGCGGCAAGCTGAGATGAATGTCGCCTTTCTTTCCCGCCCACTCATAGAAGCGAATAATGAGCCCACCTTCCTCAGGATGAACGGTTCGCGACTGGCCTTCGTAGATGGCTTGCACAGGCTTTTGTGGGGCCTGTTTTTTGATGGCTGTTATGACAACGTTATCTTCGGTTGTTCCAAAGAACGATTTCTCGGCCGGCAGCGTACCGGGATGTTGCGCAGTCGTGACCGTCATCAGCGGATAGTTCAGCTCGTAGCCCTGATGCACGGTCATCGCATCGCGCCAGGTGCCCCCATGCGGATAGAGGGAATAGGTGAACTCGTGGTGTCCCTGATCAGTTTCGGGATCGGGCCACGTCGGCGAGCGCAGCAGCGACAAGCGCAGCACGTTGTCCTTGGCGTCGTAACCGTACTTGCTGTCATTCAGCAGGCTGAAGCCATGAGTTGCCCTGTCGCCAGAAGGGGGCGAGGAGGGTGGGGCCTCGGCAGACAAGTGTGGGGCATCAAGAGGCGAGAATGGGGCACAAGCCGGCACGGGTAATGCAGAAGCGGTCGAAGCTGGGGCGCCAGAACCGGAGATGTCGGCCCAGCGTAGCGCTGGAACCTCAAACTGCGCTTGCTCAGCCGGGGTGTTGCGCGTGGTCGGCCGCTCGACGGTGCCATAGGGAATCTCAAAGGTCGCCTTGTCGCTGTGCGCACTGACGGGAAACGCGACCTTCAGCAGGATGTGCTGCTCGTGCCAGTCGGCCTGCATGTGAACGTCGACCCGAGGGACGCCTGGGTACATCGTAATGTCCTGCACGAAGCTCGACTTCTGGAAGTGATGCTTTACCCGAATAACGGCGCGCAGCGGCGTGTTCTCCACGAGGTTCACTTCGTCGGCCTGCATCAGGTCCCAATGCTGCTTGACGAAATCGGCGTCGATGTTCCACGCGTCCCATTTCTTTGGCTTGTCAACAAAGGTCTGAAGCAGGTTACCGCACGGCAGTCCATCGGGCGACGCGGCCGGCGCGCCTTCGCTCTGTACCGGCAGCGCCAGTGCTTCGGTGTTACTGCGCTTGTCGAAGAGGCTGGTGATGCAGCCGGTCTTGGGATCGACCTTGAGGCGAACGAATTCGTTCTCCAGCGAGTCGGCAGTGGCGATCAAGGGCGCTGGCCTGGGTTCACGAAGGTGCCCGCTAGGCATGGGACCGCTGTGCTTCGACGGTACCAGTCGTATCAGCTTGTAACCGGTCGCAGGAATATTTTCCGCCAGCAGGCGCAGCCTCATTCGGCCGGTCTGCGGATCGTCGCTCAGCACTTCCAGCGGCATCGGCCTTGCCGTCGGGGCCGATCGCCCCAACATCCTTCACCGGCTGCCGGAAACTGCGCGTCGAACTCAACCTCTTCCGTTCGCACCCATGACAGCGGATTGAAGACCAGCACGCTCACGCCATCCGACTTCACGTGCGAGGCGATGTCGGACAAGCCGGACTCAATGATGTCGCGATCGATACGTGAAGCCACGGCATATCTGCGCGCCGCGTCGACGTAATTGATGGCGATCCCCGAGCCCGGCAGGATGTCGTGAAACTGGTTGAAGAGGATATCTTTCCACGCAGTATCAAGGTTCTGCTGCGGCCATGTCGCGCCGAACAGCATATCGATCGAGGCGACTTTCTCCGCGTTCAACACCAGCTCTTCGTTTTGCCGATTGCCGCGCTTCTCTTCCGACTGCGTGGTCTGCACGCCTCGGTGGTACTGGAAATACAGCTCGCCATCCCACGTCGGAATCTTTAGCTCGCTCTTATTCTTCTCCAGGTCGGCAAAATACTGCGCGGCGGTGGAGAAGTTGATTTGCGGATAGACAAGATCGCCTTTCTGCCAGCGCAGCGCGGTGTCGAGATCGACGCGAGTGGGTCCGCCACCATGGTCGCCAACGCCGTAGAGGTACATCGTGTCCAGGCCGCCGGCAGGCGCCGAATTGGTCCCCCCGTTGTACTTCCACATCATGGGACCGTAGATGGACGCGTCACGCGCCATCTTCTGCGGATCAATCGGGTTGGCGTAGTCGCTGGGGAAGTAGGTCAGCAAGCGGCTGCCATCGGGTGCCTCCCACCAGAACAGCCGGTAGGGAAACTTGGTGAACTCGGAGGCCCACAATAATTTCTGAGTGACGAAGTAATCGATGCCCGAGCGCTTGTAGATCTGCGGTAGCTGCCAGTTGTAGCCGAATGAGTCGGGATTCCAGCCGATGTTGATGTCCTTGCCGAATTTCTGCTGGAAGTAACGCTTGCCGTAGAGAATCTGGCGCACCAGCGATTCGCCGTCAGGCATGTTGAGGTCGGGTTCGACCCACATCCCGCCGATCACCTCCCAGCGGCCTTCTTTCACGCGCTGCTGGATCTCTTGAAACATTGCCGGATATTTTTCCTCAATCCACTCGTATGCCTGCGCGGCGCTGGCGGTAAATTTGAAGTCGGGATACTCGCGCATGAGCTGCAAGGCAGTGCCGAAGGTGTTGCGCACAACCTCGACCGTCTCCGTCCACGGCCATAGCCATGCCATGTCGATGTGGCTGTTGCCGACGGCGGCGATGCTGAACTGCTTCATGTAGGGGCGCAGCACGTCGAGGTTGGCCTGGGCGTCGCGCAAGGAAGCATCGAAGGCCTGCTGGTCGCCCTGGTCGAGCGCGCCGATATTTATGGCCTTCACGGCTGCGTCCAGTTGCTGCTGACGTTCGGCTTTGCCGTCAGGATAGGCGGCGATAACCGGCTCCGCCGAGAGAATCTGTAGCCGCATCAGTGCTGGGTCAGGACGGTTGGAAGGCGGCTCAATCTGCAGCACAGCGTGCTCAATGCGAGTGGAGTTGCCGCCGCAACAGCCGCCACCGCCTGAGTCCAACACGCGCACCGCAAGGACCAGCTTCTGTCCCGGCTGGGCATTTTCGATTAGTGTGATCGGGACCTGCCCATCTTCGTCGGTGCGCGCCACCATGTTGCCGTTGGCGAAGATGCTGATCTGGATGGCGTCATCGCTGCTGACGTGCAGATCGAGAGAGACGCGCGCACCCTGCAGGCTGTAGCCGTTCAATTGTGCTGGCGCCTCGAAGGTCTGCCGCAGCCAGCGGGAACCCTGCCATTCTTCTTTCACTTTCACCAGCTGCCAGTCGGACGCATTCGACGCGGGATCTTCTCCATGCGCGAGATCGGCGGCGTGCGCTTGCCAGCTTGGCAAAGGAATAGTCGTGATCGATTGCAAGCGGTCGAGGACAGGCTTGTGGGGGTCGGGAGGAGCAGTGGGCGACTGGCCAAATACAAAACTCGAAATGAGAAGCAAGAAAAGGCAACAATTGCGATGCATCTGAAATGACTCCAAAGAAGCCGATAGTAGGCCTTCCGCTAGAGTTATGCGAGAGGACGAAAATAAAGCAGGATTCTAACGGAAGATAGCCGGAAAAGCGCGCAATACCGACTTTGATTTCAGGCTCAAGGCCGAGCGACTTGCGAGCGGCTTGTCGCGGTGCGTTAATCTATTCGCGCCGGCGTGCTCTTTGCCAGGTCTCGCGGCGGATGGGGAAAGGTGCTGGTACGCTGCATCCACAAGACGATAAGATCGGCGCGGCGCTGCACTCCAAACTTACTGAGTAGGTTGGAGACGTGAAATTTCACGGTGCGTTCGAACAGGAAGAGGTTCACTGGGCGCTGTTGGGCGCGAAGCGTGCGAATAAACTCAAGCGCGGCGGCAACATTGCTGGCATCCACTACCGCCAACCGCGGGGAAGCATTCGCGCCCTCGACTCCCACGTCAGGCTCAGAGCTTGCCGATGTGGATGCTGCCGTCGCCGGTGGCGATCTCCAGTAGCGGTCCGCCGCCGTTCAACTTGCCCCGGATGCGCGACCGCTCGATGGATCCGTTCACCGTGACCGGCATGTCGAGTTGGATGTGTCCGTCACCGGTGTGGGCGTAAAGCTCGGCGGCAAAGTCTTGCGGCAACCGGGCCTCCACTCCGCCGTCACTGGTGTGAATCAGCCAGCCATTGTTCATCTTGGAGCCTGGCCGCACCGTCACGTCGATGTGTCCGTCGCCGGTGCGCAGGTCGACGTCGGTCAGCACGCCGTCAATAGTCATGTGTCCATCGCCGGTGTGGGCGTGGAGGCCGCCACTGAAGTTGCGTACCTGAATGTGTCCGTCGCCGGTATCGAGGCGAGCATTGCCCGAGGTGCCATCAATAGCAATGTGCCCGTCACCGGAGTGTAGGTCGAGAGCGGTGTCCGGCGGCACCTGTACCAGGACCTGGACTCCCTCGTGCATGCTGATGTGCATGCCCCAGCCCTTATTGGGGACGTGGACTTGCAGGTCCACCTTGTCGGCGTCCTGGCGTTCGGTGACCCGCACTCCGCTGCTGCCGATGCTGTAGCCGTTAGCGATCACTCGAACCGAAACTGTGCGGCTGGCTCCGCGCGTAATCTCCACCGCGGCGTCGTTGGTGTCCACACGCAGGCTGGGCTTGTCGCCAACCTGGTAAGTTTTGGTCCATTCCTCGGCGAAGGCGGAAGCACCGAGGACCGTCAGGCATAGTAGTGAAATTAGGAAGGTTTTGCGCACAGAACTCCTCCTCGTTGGTTGTTACGAGGAGGACCCTGCTTTTGTTCCGTGATTGCGAGTCAGGAGATTCGATCGGCAGTTTGCGGTGCCCGGGGCATGCGTTACTTAGCGGAGTGAACTTCACGCACGCCCCTCACGAGCATCGCTCCCTGCTTGCTGAAATAGACGCGGCTGCTGAAAAAGGGTTAGCGTC
This sequence comes from uncultured Acidobacteriaceae bacterium, assembly GCA_963709045.1. Lineage (GTDB taxonomy): Bacteria > Acidobacteriota > Terriglobia > Terriglobales > Acidobacteriaceae > Bog-257. The sequence continues at coordinate 493,653 of CAVPUX010000005.1, forward strand.
ACCGGCTGTACTGATTCTGCTTTTTCTCTGCATGGCGCTCCAGCCCAAGCTGGATCAGCCGGTCCATTAGTTCCGGATAGTCAATTCCCGTGGCGGCCCACATCTTGGGATACATGCTGATCGAGGTGAAGCCGGGAATGGTATTGACTTCGTTGACATACAGCTTGCCCTGGCGCGGATCCATGAGGAAGTCCACGCGCGCCATGCCGGCGCAATCCACCGCCTTGAAGGCCGCAATCGCCAGTCGCTGTACTTCTTTTTGTTTGGCTTTCGGCAACTTGGCCGGGATGATCGACTCCGATCCTTCTACCAGATATTTGGCGTCGTAGTCGTAGAACTCCTTGATGGGAACGATCTCGCCAGGAAGGGAAGCGATTGGATTGTCATTGCCGAGCACGGAACATTCGATCTCGCGCGCCTTGCCTTTGGCGCCGCCGACACCCTGCTCGATCACCAGCTTGCGGTCGTAGCGCGCTGCCTCGTCCATGGCCGCGGCAAGTTCGCCCGAGTTATGTACTTTGCTGATCCCGACCGACGAGCCCAGGTTCGCCGGCTTCACGAACACCGGATACTTGAGGGCGGCTTCTATTTCTTTGCGTACCTTCTTCGGTTGCTTCCGCCAGGTGCTGCGCAGCACGGTGACGTGCTTCACGATGGGCAGACCAGCATCGCGGAAGAGACGCTTCATTACGTCCTTGTCCATACCGGCGGCCGAACCCAGCACGCCCGCGCCGACGTAGGCGATGTCCGCGAGCTCCAGCAAGCCTTGGATGGTGCCATCTTCGCCGAAGGTACCGTGCAGAACGGGAAAGATGATGTCCACGTCGATCGAGTTGGGCGCCGAGTGCAACTCAGGAGAGTGCGTCTCGAAAGGCATGAGTGCAGAGTGATTTTCGCCCGGCATCGGCGGCACCACCACAGCTTCGCCTTTGGCTAGGACCGCGGCGGCGGAGGTGGTCTCGGGATCGCCGGCGCGCAGGTGACGGGGTTCGGGCGCCTCGGCGGCACTCCCTCGCAACAGCCGCTCGGCGTGAGCCGCAGTCACCCATCGGCCGTCTTTGGTGATGCCGATGGGAACGACCTCGTATTTGTTCTTGTCGATTGCATTCAGGACCGAGGCCGCCGACAGCAGCGAGACTTCATGCTCGCCGCTGCGCCCGCCGAACAGGACGCCTACCCGGAGTTTCTGCATAAGTGCATCTTAAATTGAGGCCAGAATTGGCAGCAGAGGATTGGCGATAGGAACCGCGAACGGCACTTGCTTTCCTAAATACTTGGGGCGGTGCTGAACCGTGTGTCACTGCTTCGCGGTGGCTTTCTCGCGCAGGAACTCCACCACTCGTCGTGTGAATTCGGCTGGCTTAGAACTCAGATCATGCGCAGGCAGGGCGACGCGGCCGTGCAGTGCTGTGTACTTCAGCGGCGGGGCATTCGAGCGCCGGGGGAAAGGGTCATAGTGCGCACCTCGATATCTGCTGCGAATGCGGCAGGTGCGACTGATCGACTGAATGACTGTCGCCGCGTACACCAAGAAGCGGACTACTTCGCGCCTCCCGGGCCGGGTGGGGTTATCGCTCCGCCTGCGCCGGCTCCCGCGGCTGCGGCCGCTGCCAGCGAGACCGTGGAAACAATCGAGTACGAAGGCGCCAGCACTCCGGCGTTCTGCTTCAAGTTGGCCGGTTTGTACGATGCGTCATGCTGCAGGCGTATCTGCACGCTATTGCTGATGGCGGCATTGTCCGCGATGACGCGCGCGCACGGGAAACCCCATCTTGCCGACCAGGACTCGTGTTTCTGATCCAGAGAGTGCTTGGCATCAATGTTCGAGTATTGCTGATAAACCGTGGGATCGAACTCCACTCCCAGTGCCGCAGCTTTGCCCATCATCCACGACAACGTGATGTCCGAGAGCCCGGTCTCGGGATATCCGCCGCCTACATCGCAATGTACGCCGGTGAAATAAATCTGCTCAATGGTCTGGCCGGGAGCCGGTGCGGACCACAGCGTAGCTGGGAACTGCCGGCGTCGTTCATCGATGGAGACCGCGTGGTACGCGTTTTTTACGTCGGGATGAAGTTTGGTATCGAGGAAGCCGTAGCGCTGCGGGTCAATCCCGCCGAAGATCGCGGGAATACCCAGGGCGCCCACCGTGTCCCAAACACCCACCATGGTGATTTGCGCTTCGTCCAGGGCATAAGTTTGGCTTAGGGAGGCGAGCATTTTCTGGCGCTGTGCCATATCGTGCTGGCGATAAGCCTGAAAGGCCAGGGTAGTCAGATTGTCGTCCACGTTTTGCGTAGGCAGCCCGCAAGCCGCGATCATGCCCGCCAGACTGCGTGCGGTGTAGGCTCCCCGGCTGAAACCGAACAGAAATACCTGGTCACCCTTTTCGTAGAGATGAGAGATGCGGGTGTAGCCATCGCTGATCTTCTTGTCGAGACCATCACCAAACGCTCCACCTAACAATCTGAGCAACGTGTTTCCGTCGGAGCCAACCCCATCGTCGTAGATAGGACACTGGCTGGCAGAAAAGTTCATTGCTTTGAAAATCTTGTAGACATTGGTATTGGTGGCTTCGTCGTTCCAGGTTCCATCCGAACAGAAGACAATTTTTTTCGACATGGTTTTCTCCTGAGGCCTCGAGGGCCGGTGTGCAGCGGGAATCTCCCCAACCGTCTTGGACAGATTGAAGGTTTTTCGAGGGAGTTGCTGGCGCAAATCTGCAGCGAACTATAGCACGGATTTACCGCGGGATGGTGGGCTAGTTCGGGTTGAGGATGGAGCCGTATCGGTCCAAGCCAAGTTCGCGAAGGTCGACAGCAGGGAGATCTCGTGTTCGCCGCTGCGACCGCTAAACAGGAGACCCATGCGCTTTCTCGGAAAGGCGGTCTGTGGGCGATGGACCCTAAGCTGCTGCCTGATGCGGCTGGATCTTCGCCAGCTTGCCCCAGAACGTGCGCGCCTTGGCCAGTTCGTATGCGCTTTGCAGGTTCATCCAGAACTCGGCCAGGTTCCGAAGAAACGCGACAGCCGCACGGCCATGTCGGCACTAATGCCACGCTTCCGCAACACGATATCGTTAACGGATTGGGCCCTGACGCCCAGTGACTTCGCAAGTCTGTACCCACTGATGTCCATTAGCTTGAGGAATTCTTCCTGAAGGACCTCGCCCGGATGGACCGCCCAAGCTGCAGGTTTCCGCCGTTCTAATGCCATAACCACTCCATTCGAGCGAACTAGGATAATCCGCGATCTCGACTTCGTAAGTATCGCCGCCTCTCCACGCGAAACATATGCGGAATTGGTCGTTATCCGGATGGCATGCTGGCCTTGCGGTTGCCTTAGAGCTGCAGCCGGTTTCCAGGCGAATTCTTAGTTCGTCCAGCCGGGTTGCTGAATCCAGCATTTTAGTTATCGCTGCGCTACCGTGCGCAGCTGCGTGGGAGGCCACCTGGCGCTTTTGCCGCTCTCCCAGAATTCACGCGTTTTGGCATCGGCGAAGGACTTGATCACGAATGGATGAACACTATCGCAACGCGATAATCATGTCAAGCATGAATACATGTACAACATGAATAGAGGCGCGAAGGAAAGATGAAGAGGCCGAGACATACGTTGGTCACAGGATCTTCTTCCCAAAGGCCGACAGCGCCAGCTCGACCGCCAGCTCCGCCGTCTGGTTGCGCTCGTCGAGCACCGGATTCACTTCCACCAGTTCGAAGCTGAGCATGCGTCCGTGGTCGGCGATGATCTCCATCGCCAGGTGGCCTTCGCGATAGGTGGCGCCGCCCCAGACCGGGGTTCCGACGCCGGGAGCATCTTCGGGATCGATCCAGTCCAGGTCGAGCGAGACATGATAGCCGACGGTGCCGCGTCCGGCGATGCGCAGGGCTTCTTCCATCACCGAGCGCATGCCGCGTTCGTCGATGTCGCGCATGGTGAAGACGTGCACGCCTGACTTCCTGATGTTTTCGCGCTCGTGATTATCGACATCGCGAATGCCCACCAGCACGCAATTCTCGCGGCTGCACCTTGGGACTGAATCCGTACAGGTCGGTGAGCGGCGACTCGAACAGTCCCATGATCGCGCCCAGCGGCATGCCATGCACGTTGCCGCTGGGTGAGCTGCCGGGCGTGTTGATGTCGGTGTGCGCGTCAATCCACAGCAGCCCGATGCGCTGGTTCTTGCGGCGATAAAACTCGGCCACGCCCGACACCGTTCCGGCGGCAATGGAGTGATCGCCACCGAGAACAATGGGAATCTTTCCGGCCTCCAAGCGTTTTCACCACCAGCTCGGCTTCTTTCGAGCAGGTCTCGGTGATCTCCTTCAGGTACTTGGCGTTGGGATCGCCTTCCGCCTCGGTTTCGGCCAGGGCGACGGGCACGTTGCCGCCATCCTCGACCTCGTAGCCGAGGGCCTCGAGCTTGGCTTCCAGTCCGGCGACACGCATCGCCGACGGACCCATGTCAACGCCGCGGCGCGACTGGCCGAGGTCCAGCGGCACGCCAATGATGCGGATGTGTTTGGTTTCGACGTTCTGTAATGGCTTGGTGATCGGACTGGTTGCCATAAGATAGTTCCGAGTACGAATCCTACATTGCGGTACCACAATGTGGAACACGCAACACGTTACGGATACAGCCGGTGCAGCGTGCGCGCAAAGGGAATGGTCTCGCGCACATGCTCCAATCCGCAGATCCAGGCCACGGCGCGCTCGATGCCCATGCCGAATCCCGCGTGCGGCACGCCGCCGAACTTGCGCAGGTCGAGATACCACTTGAACGCCTCTTCCGGCAGTTCGTGCTCGTGAATGCGCTTCAGCAGCAGATCGTACGATGCCGATACGCTGCGAGCCGCCGATGATCTCGCCGTAGCCTTCCGGCGCGAGCACGTCCACGCAGAGGGCAAACTCCGGCCGCTGCGGGATCGGGCTCCATGTAGAACGCCTTGATCGCCGCCGGATAGCGATGCACCATCACCGGCCGGTCGAATTGCGACGAGATGTAGGTTTCATCGGGCGAGCCGAAGTCGCCGCCCCACTCGAACTTGTTCTCGACCAGGCCCTTGGCGTGCCCTTCCTGCAGCATCTTCACCGCTTCGTCGTAGGTGATGCGCGGGAAAGGGCGTGGCAATCTTCTCCAGCTTGGTGAGGTCGCGGCCGATCGTCTCCAACTCGGGACGCCGCTTCTCCAGGCACCGCTTGACGATGAAGGTGATGAACTCTTCCGCCAGGGTCATCAGATCGTCGAGCGTGGCGAAGGCGACTTCCGGCTCGACCATCCAGAACTCGGTCAGGTGGCGGCGCGTCTTCGACTTCTCTGCGCGAAACGTCGGTCCAAAGCTGTAGACCTTGCCCAGCGCCATCGCCGTGGCTTCGATGTAGAGCTGGCCCGACTGCGTCAGGAAAGCCTGCTCGTCGAAGTAGTCCACGGGAAACAGCGTGGTCGTGCCTTCGCACGCGGCGGGCGTGAGGATCGGCGGATCGGTCAGGGTGAATCCGCGATCGTCGAAATAGTCGCGCGCGGCCTTGATGATCTCGGCGCGAACCCGCAGGATGGCCGCCTGCCGGGGCGAGCGCAGCCACAGATGGCGATGCTCCATCAGGAAGTCGACGCCGTGCTCCTTGGGCGAGATGGGATAAGGATCGTCCGGATTGACGCGCTGCACAACCTGCGCGTCGGTCACGTCCATCTCGTAGCCGCCGGGAGCGCGTTTGTCGGCGCGAACCTTGCCGGTGACGATAACGCTGGACTCCTGGGTCAGGCCCTTGATGGAATCGAACAGCTCGGGCGAGACGGCGTTCTTGGCGACGACGCCCTGGATGATGCCGCTGCCGTCGCGAAAGATGGGGAAGAGCAGCTTGCCGCTCTCGCGCAGGTTGTAGAGCCAGCCGCGAATGGTGACGGTCTGGCCTTCATGCTGGCCGACCTCGCGGATGGTGGTGACGGGTGTTTCCGTGGTTTCCATTTTCGTTGATGAGTCCATGAGTTCCTAATTAAGAGCCGCGTTAGAATGACTCTAGGAGCTTACTATGCCGCTGGATTGGTCACAATGTCCGGCCGTGGAAAGCGTACCCGGGAGGGTGAGCGGGGCGTGGGTTTTCCGAGGAACTCGCATGCCTGTTTCCATCGTGTTCGAGAATCTCGAAGACGGCATGACGATCGATGAAGTGATCGAACAGTTTCTCGTTACCCGCGAGCAGGTCAAGGCCGTGCTGGAATTGGCGGCTCGCAGCCTCGACGCGGAGACCCGATACGTGTCTTATCGCAGGACAGTGCGAGAAAGGCCTGTGCCGCCGCACGATCGTGGCCGAGTTCATTGAACACGACAGACAATCGGCAAGATGATTAGCTCCGCCGGTATCCGGGTTGATGTGCCAGTCCCATCGCGGCTCAGAACTGGAGGCCGATAACAGCAGATCTCCTCCTGGACTGAAAGTCCGCTGCGGGATGACAACAATAAACGATCCACAACGGCGCACCTGAAGGTGCGCCCCTTCGTGGACAGCCAAAGCCTAATCCATCTGGATTAGAATTCGCACTACAACGCCTTCTCCAGCTTCCCGAACGCCTCCGCCATCTTCTCCGCGACCTTCTCGCCTTCCACGCCTTCGATCTCCAGCAGCACCGGCGGCACGTGCGGCGCGGTCCGCAACAGCTCCATCGTCTCGCTTCCAATCGATGGTGCCTGCGCCGGGCCACAGATGCGAATCGTGATCTTTGTTGTTGTCGTGCACGTGGGTGGAGCGGATGCGGTCTTTCAACACCTCAAACGCCTGCGGCACGCTCGACATGATGTGCGCGTGGCCGACGTCGAAGCACACGCCGATATCGTCGAAGCGTCCGGCGTGCAGCAGTTCCAGCAGCTTCTCCGGCGTGGAAAGCTCGTTGGTAATGTTCTCCACCAGCAGTTGCACGCCCAGCGGTTTGGCGAAGGCGTGCAGGTGCTCGAGGGAACTCATCGCGGCATCCAGCTTGTGCTCGTCGGCCTCTTCGTTGCCGACGCCGACATGTTGCACCAGAAACTGAAATGGCGCCTGCTCGGCCACCTCGATGGCGCGCTTGATTTCGTCCGTCGCGGCGACGCGCTGCAGCTTCTCGACCGACGCGATGTTGATGGGCGGCGCGCCGCTGCGTCCCCAATCTTCGTCGGCGTACATGGGCGAGTGCATGGAGTGGAAGGTCACTCCGGTGCTGCGAAACCAGTTGGCGATCTGCCGGATGTGCTGCCGGTCGGTGTAGTTGAAGTGCCCGCGCGCGGCGAAGATCTCGATGGCTTCCGCGCCGCCGGAGACCATCTGGTCGAGCAGGCCGGGATGCAGCCGCTCCCGCCTGCGCGTAGATCAGGGTGGACATGGCGCGGCGCATCAGAATCCAACCGCCTTTCCGTTGTTGCGTCCGTCGCTGGCGCCCAGGCGCTCGCCGGTTTCGGGGTCAATCTCGATGCACTGCGCGTCGCCCCAATATTCGTCTTCGAAGTCTTCGGCTGTCCCGGCACAGAATCCAGGCTCGCGTCGGTAGATACCTTGTGTCCCATGTGCTCGAGGATGCGGATCGTGTCGGGCGAGAAGCCCACCTCCTCCAGCTTGATCTCGTCGGGCAGCCACTGATCATGGAAGCGCGGCGCATTCACCGCCTGCTGAATGTTCAGTCCGTAATCCACTACGCCCATCAGCACATTGGCGACGGTAGTGATGATGGTGGGGCCGCCTTCCGCGCCGAGCACCAGGAAGAGCTTGCCGTCTTTGAGCACGATGGTCGGCGCCATGGCAGACAGCGGCCGCTTGCCGGGGCCGATGGCATTCGCGGGCCCCTGGATCAGTCCGAAGATGTTGGGCACGCCTGGCTTGGAGGCGAAATCGTCCATCTCATCGTTGAGCAGGAAGCCCAAGCCTTCGGCGGTGACGTGCGAGCCGAAGCTCTCGTTCAGCGTGGTCGTGACCGACACCGCGTTGCCTTCGGGATCGACCACCGAATAGTGCGTGGTGTGGACCGGCTCGAGCAACGATTTCGGCTGCGGATGCGAGCTGGCATAGCTGTCCAGTTGCGAGAAGACGGAAGGCCGCCGCAACTCGTTACTGGGCGTGGCGCGGCGCAGCGGGATCGTTTCGCGCCAGGCATTGGCGTAACGCTTGTCCATCAGTTGCGCAACCGGGATCTTGGAGAAATCCGGATCGCCAAGAAACTCGGCGCGATCGAAAAACGCGCGCTGATACGCCTCGGCCGTCAGATGAATGCTTTGCGCCGAGCCTTCGCCCTGCTTCGCCAGGTCGTAGCCTTCGAGGATGTTGAGGCTCTCGACCAGAGTGATGCCGCCCGACGACGGCGGCGGAGCGCTGATGACCTCGTATCCGCGATAGGTGCCGCGAATCGGCTGCCGCTCCTTCACTTCATACTGCGCAAGGTCCTCGGCGGTGATCAGGCCGCCGCCCTTCTCGATGGCCGCCGCCAGTTCACGCGCCATCGCGCCATGGTAGAAGTCGTCAGGATTTTCGGCGATGCGCTCCAGCGTCTTCGCCAGCTCCGGCTGCTTGAAAACGTCGCCCTGCTGGTAGTAGTCGCCGTCGCGCTGAAAGATGCGATGCGACTCGGGAAACTTCGCCAGGTTGGGATCGTGGAACGACCTGCGCTGCGTCGTAGTCGAGCACATAGCCATCACGCGCCAGCCGGATCGCCGGCTCCATCACCTGCTTCAGCGTCAGCTTGCCCCAATGCTTCTGCGCGTACACCAGTCCCGCCACCGAGCCGGGTACGCCGATCGCCTTGTAGCCGAAAATGCTCATGCCCGGAACCACATTGCCCTGGGCGTCCAGATACATGTTGGCGGTGGCTTTGGCCGGGGCTTTCTCGCGGATAGTCGAGGAAGTGGACCTCGCCGTCGGCCCGGCGGAAGAGCAGGAAGCCGCCTCCGCCGATGTTGCCGGCCTGGGGAAGAACCACGGCGAGTGCGAAGCCGACCGCGACCGCAGAATCCACGGCGTTGCCGCCCTGCTGCATGATCGCGACGCCCACCTCGGATGCTTCGGGTTGCAGCGTGGCCACCATCGCCTTGGGCGCGTGCACCGGATGCATCCCATTGCCGGCCCAAGCCTGGGCGCAAACAGCCAGAACAAGCAGCAGCCGCAACAGTTGGGGTCTCAGTTTCATTTGATTAAGGCGGGAGAGTGCGAATCCAAGCCGCTCAAATGCGTTCAACGCAAACAGTCATGGTCACACCGGCGCGAAACATTGAGACTGGTCCGTGGCGCATGAAAGTCAGCGAGATACAAAGTGCCGCCGTCTAGTAAGTGTACGCAAAAACCGACTCCTCAGGTAGCACTTGGACGTGCGATGGGGGGTGGGGGGTGTGAGGTGGGGGGGGGTGTGTGTGGTGGGGGGGGGGGTGGGGGGGGTAGGGGGGAAGGTGGTGGGTATGAAGGGTGAATGTGTGGTGGTGAGTGGGTAGATTGAGTTGTGGGGTGCGAATGAATGCTGATGCTTGGTTGGTGATGTAGTAGAACTCAGGTTTGGCAGCGTTCCGAGGGCGGGTAGGGCTTTGCTTTGCTTAGATGTTGCGCGGGCGAAGTAAAGTACTTAGTTGGAGGAGGGTGAAGTGGTGGAGCAATGAGGCAGACAAGCGCGGCAGATAAAGCCGCATATACTTCCGCCAGCACTGAGTTATAAACGCAAAATACAGATTGAACGCGTCTATATAGCTGATTACACGCATGTCAGTTTCTCCCGAATTGGGTCTTGACGACCGTTTGTACGCTGTTAGAATCGTAATTGTCTAGCAGCGCGACGTGAGTAACGTCGGGCCGACGGTCGCCCAAAAGGTGGCCGTTTTTATTTTAGGCGCTATTTCCACGAGTTCTTCAATGCTCCATAAATGATCTGTTAGGCCCCGCTTCCATCGCTGGCGTGACTGCAGCGCTTTGTGGTCCGGCAGGAGCTGCAGTACATGTAGTGCAGCACAAGTGCGTGCCGTGTTTTTTCCAGCTGCGTTGATCTGTTTGCCAGGCGAGCGAAGCTGAATATCCCCATTCCCATCCGCATCGTGAGACGCTGGCGTTCCACGAATGACGTGCTGACGTGTTTAATGTGCGTGTTATACATTACGGTTTTCATTGCTAGGCTGTAGTGTGATTTGTTGTTGTATGGTAGTGCTATATATCTTGTGTATCTGCGCGGAGTCAATGTGCGTTTCGTATGCAAACTCGACCGCCTCTGGACGGGCCTTTCGGGTCGCTAGGTCAGAACCCGCCGCAGGAATCCTCGCATGCCAACCCAACCCAGAATCACGAGACCGATGGTGAGAGCGAGAAACGATGTCCATGCCGGCATGTGCGGCAGCCCGGGTGTCAGCGTGGAGCGCAATCCTTCGCTCATGTAAACCAGGGGATTGATCAAAATCAGTATCTGCAGCCAGCGCACATGTGCCAGCATTGCCCAGGGATAATAGACACAGCCCAGAAACGTGATGGGCACGACGACAATGCCGAACATCAGAGCGATCTGTTCCGGTCGCACGACCGTCCCGATGGTAAGACCGACTGCGCCCGAGACCAGACTAGCCAACAGCAGGATGCCGATGAGCGTCGGCCAACTGGAAACGTGGACCTGCACTGGTGAAACCGGAATGAAGTAAACCATCGGAAAGATGACCAGCGCGGCCAGGATGCTTTGCAAGGCGCTGAAGCAAATCTTCTCCACCGCAACCCAGGTGACAGGAAGCGGCGACATGACGCGGTCGTGGATCTCGCGCGTGGCGCCGATCTCCATCGACAGAGGCAAGGCCGTTGCCATAATCCCCTGAATGAAGATGCCGACGGCCAACAGCCCCGGCAGCACCAGCGTGCCGAAGCTAGCGCCAGCAGTACTCTGAAAGCCCTGCCCAACCTTCGGGAACAGGTATGTGAAGACGAAGACAAAAAATAGCGGATTCATCACGGTGCGGACCAGGAAGGCAATGAACTCGCGGCGCAATACGCTGATATCGCGCAGGAATAATCCCCAGAAGGCCCGCCAATAGAGGACAGAGTTAGTCACGCAGCTCCCTTCCAGTCAACTTGATGAACACCGTTTCCAAGCTGGTCTGGCTGACCGACATATCGCGCAGATTATCGCCAGCCAGCGCGACAATTTCGGGCAGCAGACCGCTTCTTCCGTCGGTGAACACTCGCAGCCCCGAAGCCTGGCCCTCCACCGCAGTTACGCCAGGCACCTCGCCCAGCCGAGCGCGCAAACCGTCGGCTTGCGCATCCTGAAGGTGCAACTCAAAGATCTTTTGTGCGCCCACGCCACTTTTCAGCCGGTCAGGCGTGTCGCATACCAAGATGTTGCCGTGATCAATGATGGCCACGCGCTCGCACAGCTCATCGGCCTCTTCCATGTAATGCGTGGTGAGGACAATCGTGATGCCCTTCTCGCGAAGCACACGAATGATGTCCCACAATGCCAGACGGGTTTGCGGGTCCAGGCCGGCGCTGGGCTCATCCAGAAAAAGGACCTGAGGATCGTGCGCAATGGCGCGAGCAATCTGTACTCGCTGTGCCAGACCGCCCGACAGCTCGCGGGGAAACGCTTTGCTGCGCTCGGTCAGCTTGAATAGCTCCAGAAGTTCGGTTGTCTTCTGCGCGGCCTGCGAATGGCTGAATCCGAAATAGCGGCAATGGAAGTAAAGATTCTCGAAGACCGTGCACTGCCGATCCAGAGTATTGAATTGCGTCACCACCCCCATGAAGCGACGGGCTTCGGCAGGATGCGCGACGACATCGACACCCGCGATGGTGACCTGGCCGCTGGTTGGAAGCGCGCGAGTGGTGCAAACGCTGATGGTGGTGGTTTTGCCGGCGCCATTCGGGCCAAGCAATCCGAACAGCTCTCCGCGCACAACCGAGAGATCGATGTTTTTCACCGCCTCAACCGGCGTTTTGCCGGGATACGTCTTGACGAGGCCTCGAATGTTGACAATCAGGTCTGCTGGCGTGCTCACGGCTCTCCGCTGTTGAGTGAGGTTGTGGGTTCCCAAGACTGTTGCAACAGTTTACCAATCCTCCAGAAGGCGGCAAGGGATTGGAGGTCTCGAAAGCAGATCAGAAGCCGTTAGACGGCTTGTCCGGCACAGAATCCCGAAGCCCAGGCCCATTGGAAATTGTGCCCACCGAGATGGCCGGTTACATCGACGACCTCGCCGATGAAGAACAAGCCGGGTACTTTGCGGCTCTCCATGGTCTTTGCCGAAAGTTCATCGGTGTCGATCCCTCCGGCCGTGACCTCTGCTTTTTCATAGCCTTCGGTTCCGTCCGGCAGAACTTCCCAGCGATGAATCTGGCGCTCCATTTCGTCGAGAGCGGAATTGGTCCATCGCTGCGGCGGATGCAGTTCGAGCCAGCGCTCCGCGAGTCGAATGGGCAGGGCAGCGTGCAGTGCGGACTTGGCGGTCGCGAGGTCGCGGCGGGCGCCGTCTTGCCGCAACGCATCCGTGATCCTCTGCCCTGGAGCAAGATCAATCTCGATCGCCTCCGATGGCTTCCAGTACGAAGAGATTTGCAGGATGGCAGGCCCACTCAACCCGCGATGAGTGATCAATAACTTTTCGCGAAACTGCTGGCGTCCGGTCGATGCGATCACCTCGGTTGCGACTCCGGCCAAGTCGCAGTAGTTTTGCTTATCTTGCGCATTGAAGACGAAGGGAACCAACGCCGGTCGGCATTCCCGAATGTTGATCCCGAATTGCCTCGCGATTTCGTATCCGAAAGAAGTTGCGCCGATCTTCGGTATCGATAAGCCTCCGGTCGCGACCACCAAAGCATCCGCCTGCAATTCGCCAGCTTCGGTTCGCACTACAAATCCCTTGCCGCTCCTACGCTGAACCTCAAGCGGCCGAGTCTTCACGAAAATCTGTACTCCGGCAGCGCGGCACTCGGCTTCCAACATTTCTACGATTTCTTGTGCCGAACGATCGCAGAAGAGTTGGCCCAGCTTTTTCTCGTGATACGGAATTCCGTGCTTCTCGACGAGCCCGATGAAATCTGCGGGCGTGTATCGAGCCAGAGCGGATTTGCAGAAGTGCGGGTTCTCCGACAGGAAGTTGTCCGGTCTGCAATACAGATTAGTGAAATTGCAACGCCCGCCGCCGGAGATGAGGATCTTCTTGCCGACGCGGTCGGCATGCTCGAGCACGGCGACCCGGCGTCCGCGTTTGCCGGCTTCGATGGCACACATCAGGCCCGCGGCGCCGCCACCGAGAACGATCACGTCGAAGGTTGGGTTACTCAAGCCCCGAGTCTCAGGTTTCCAGTTACAAGTTTCAAGTCAAAACGAGACCAGGGGGAACGCGAGCCAAGCGTCATGCCCGGGTAGTGTCCTCAAAGTTGCGTTGATGGAAAATTGGGGTTTTGCCAGATGTCTTTCACTGTGGCGACTATGAACTGGAGCAGTCGAAAGATCGGGTAGAACAGCAGGAGCCCCAACAAGGCACAAATGTACTTCATTGGCGAAACGAATCGGAAGGCGCAATACAACAAGAGCCAAGCGAAACCACCAATCACCGTGAATGCGACACCGGCAAGCGTGAGGGTGAAAGACCGCTTCGTCATTGCAGCAATTCTTTCACACTCCCGATGTAATCAGTAATCCCCGCTTCCATCGCTGCGTGACCCGCAGACTAATTTTAGGACACTACCGATGCCGCTTACTGCAGCCTCTGTGCAGGCTCTCTTATAATGGAGATCTTTCGTAAAGAAGAATGCACTCTCCTCTGGTTCGAAAAGCAGTTGTCGATTCCGGTTCGAACGAAGCCTCCACATACTCGCCCTCGTCACGACGCCGCTGGATCTGGATCGTGCTGCTTTGGGCCATCGTGTATATCCCCGGGCTATTTTCGCCGCCGCTGCTGGACGATGCAGATTCAATCCACGCCGAGGCCGCGCGCGAGATGATCGTCCGCCATGACTGGACGACGCTCTACATTGACGGCGTACGCTACCTGGAAAAAGCGCCGCTGATGTATTGGGGCATGGCCGCCAGTTACTCGATTTTTGGGGCCAAGGATTGGGCGGCGAGATTACCCCTCGCGCTTGGCGTCCTGGCGCTGCTGCTGGTCACGTACTCGCTTGGCAAACGGACCATGGGAGAACGTGCCGGTTTCTGGGCGGCGGTGGTGCTCACGGTTTCGATTGGGCCATACATCTTCACCCGCTTCATCATTCCCGACCTGCTCGTGGGTTTGTGGCTTACGCTTGGTCTGGATTTTTTCCTGCGAACCTTGGACGAAGAGCCGCCCTCGATTTTTTCGTGCTGGGGATTGGCGGCGACCATCGCCCTGAATGTCCTCACCAAGGGGTTGATCGGCCTGGTATTTCCGGCGGCAATTATTGGCCTGTATCTGATTCTGACCGGGAATCTCAAGCACCTGCTGCGCATGCGGCTGCTCTCGAGCTTCGCCGTCCTGCTGGTGATTGCGGCGCCATGGCATATTGCGGCGGCACTGGCGAACCCACCCGCGGGACAATCGCGAGGCTTTCTGTGGTTCTACTTCGTCAACGAGCAGTTCCTGCGTTATCTGAACAAGCGCATCCCGCCCGATTACGATACCGTCCCGCTGATAGTTTTCTGGGGACTGATGCTGGTCTGGCTATTTCCCTGGTCGGCGTTCGTTATCCAGTCGTTCGCACAGGTCCCACGCCGCTGGACCGAATGGCGCAGCAGCATGAATCGGCGGCAACGCGCGATGTTGCTCTACGCGATCTGGGCGGCGAGTAATACTGGTGTTCTTCAGCTTCTCGACTCGCCAGGAATATTACGCCATCCCGGCGCTGCCAGCGCTTGCCTTGCTGATCGGCGGTTGGCTGCAAAAAGAAGACGAATCGCCCGCAGCTTCGAGTTTGCGTCGCAGTGGCCGAATCGGGTCGACGGTGTTGCTCGTCCTCTCGGCTGTCGTCTTCGTAATCGCGATGTTTCTGCTGGTCCACAGCAAGAGCATGCCTGCCGACAGCGACCTCGCAGACCTGCTCAAGAAGAATCCGAACGAATACGCCCTTGCGCTCGGGCATATCTTCGATCTCACTCCGCGGGCGCTGGGACTCTTCCGCGAGCCGCTGGCAATATTTTCGATTGCACTGTTGGCAGGTACTCTGCTGAACCTGTTCTACAGGCGGCGCAACTTTGCTCAGGCGGGTAACTGGGCATTGACCATCATGATGGTGTTCGTTCTATTTGCGGTGCACCAGGGGCTGGTGATGTTCTCGCCTATTCTCTCCTCGAAGAAACTCGCGGATGCGATTGAACAGGAGTATCTCCCGGGCGACGTTCTGGTCGTGAATGGGACCTATGAAGACGCTTCCACTCTAAACTTTTACACCCGCCAGCCGATTCACATTGTGAACTCACGCGATGAAGGCAACATGTATTACGGTGCGCTCTTTCCGGATGCGCCGGCCATCTTCGAAGATGACGCATCGCTCCAGGCCCTGTGGAAAGGGCCTAAGCGCGTTTTCCTGTGGGTGGAAGAAGACAACATACCGGCGTTCATCAAGCGGAGCGGCAGTTATCACCTCGCGCGCAGCGGCGGAAAGCAAATTCTCATGAACCGAACCTGGCCAAAGAATCAGTAGCCTTGCGCGGCAAATTGAGAGATACTGGCAGGCAAACGTCACAACAATGCTTTGGCCAAACGTCGCCTGGGATTCGGCGCCGGGCAGGTATGGGCTTTCGTCCCGGTGGGCCTTTTGGGAGCCGAGACGCAGCAGTCTGAGAAATCACACTTGATACCTGTAGACCCAGTCTTGCTTGCCATGGTGAGTGCCGCTCCAACGTGGCACCTGTTGCGGCAATTGCTGTGGTCCATCGCCCTACTGGGATCGCTGACTTCGACGATCTTTCTGGGGATGGTCTTGTTCGCCGCCATCCGTTACCTCCGGAGCTGCCGAACCCCTCGGCAACGAGTGCTTCACGTCCCGTCAAGACAGTTGCCATCCGTAACCATTCTGAAACCGTTGCACGGCATGGAACCTCAGCTCGAGGAGAACCTGGAGAGCTTCTTCCGGCAGGAGTATCCCGATTTTGCGATCGTCTTCGGGGTTCGCGACTGCGAGGACCAGGCGCTCACCGTGGTCGATAAGCTGCAAGCCAAATACCCGCGAGTGCAAACCCGAATCGTCGTTTCAGGCGAGCCGCTGTGGCCCAACGCCAAGGTGTACTCGCTCAGCAAGATGATCGCTTCTTCTCCCGATGATTTTTTTGTTATCAGTGACAGCGACGTCCTGGTTCGCCCCGACTTCCTGCGCAACGTGATTCCGCCCTTGCTGGACCCGAAGGTAGGGTTGGTGACCTGTCTCTATCAAGGCATTCCCGCCACCGGCTTGTGGTCGCAGCTCGACGCGCTGGGAATGTCGATCGAAATGCCTTCCGGGGTTCTCGTGGCGGAGATGGTGGACGGCATGAAGTTTGCCCTCGGCGCGGTGATGGCGGTGCGGCGCGACGCGATAGAAGCCGTCGGTGGAATCCGCGAGACCGCGCATTTTTATTCCGACGACTTCGTGCTCGGTAACCGCATTGCGGACGCCGGGTATGAAGTCGTGCTGTCGCATTACAAAGTGGGGCACGTGCTGGCAAGCCGCTCCCTGTCGAGGACCCTCGGCGACCAATTGCGCTGGATGAAGAGCACCCGCTTCTCGCGCCCGCTGGGACATGTCGGGTCGGGTCTCACCTATGCGGTTCCGTTCGGCCTGCTGGCCCTGCTGTTGGGCTTGAGTAATAGCCATCGTCTGCACGCCGGGTTCGAGCTTCTACTCCTGGCGTGGCTGAATCGCATGGTGCTGGCCTTGGCCGTGGGATGGGGCATCATGCGCGACCGCCGTGCGCTATGGCTGTGCTGGTTGTATCCGCTGCGCGATCTGCTGGGATTTGGGGTGTGGGCCGCCAGCTTTTCCGGCAAAACATTCTTCTGGCGTGGCGAAACCTACCAGTTTGGCAACGAGGGAAGAATTATTCCCGAGCAGCGCTCCATTAGCTTGCTGAGTCACAGCTTGCCGCAAGGTCACGACTAGCCGTCTTGCTCGCAAACGCATAGGCTGCGATTTCCCGATATGGGACGTTGCCACGCCCGGTCAGCTAAGCGAGAAATCTGCTCTTCGGACTCTGTAAACGGTCCCTACAGCCGCTCCAGTTTCCCATCGCGCAACCTAAACCGCAGGCCTCGCCATTCCACCCGGTTGCCGAAGTAGCTGGCCACCCAGGTTGCCAGCGCAATCAGGTCACGCAGCGGCAGAAGCCAGAGTTCGCCGAAGAGTTGTGGATCCCCGAGAACGCCGCGGCCTATCACGATAGCCGCTGCAAAACGTAGCGTGGTCGAAACCACGAGGATTAGCCACGTCCACCATGCACTTGGCGCCGCTGCAACGGCGAACACAGCCCAAACCAGGCCGAAGCTGACGATCAATCCAAAATACTGCGCCCCCCGCCGGTCCCTGACGTTGCGTGCCCAGCGCAACTGATGCACCCAGAAGTCGCGAAAGCTGTAGTCGGGCAGCGCAGTCTCGACGATGATGTCAGCCAACTCCACTTTGTATCCGGCAGCCGCGGTACGCGCGCCCAGTTCGTAGTCGTCGCCCAGGTAGTCGACCAGCGGCTCCAGGCCGCCGATTTCGCGCAGCACCGTCTTGGTGGTTGCGATGGTTGCTCCCAGTCCAAATCGAATGCCGCCTTCCATGAGGCGGGCCACCATCACGCCGCCGCTGAAGTCGGTGCTAAGGCCCAGCGCTTCAAGCTTCGAGCCCAGCGTCTTGCCGGCCAGTCCGCGATAGAGCGTCGTGACCATGCCGACTTTCGGCTGCGCCAACGGCGCCAGCACGCGCAGCAGGTAGTCTCGCGGAACCAGAATGTCGCTGTCGTTGATGATGATGTGCTCGAAACGGGCCTGCGGCAGCATTTGCGCAAGATTGCTGACTTTGCCATTGAGGCCGAGCGTTCTGCGGACAATGCACAACCCGCAACTTGGTTTGCGGAAATTCCTCGCGCAGTTTTTCGACCAGCGCCAGCGCCGGCTCGTTAGGGTCGCTCACGCCGAACAACACTTCATATTCGGGATAGTCGAGCAGGCAATGGCTGCGAAAAGCAGCATACATGTGGGGATCGAGTCCCTTGAGCGACCTGAGGATGCTGACGGGAGGGGTAAAACGGGTTTCGCTGAAGTGGGATATTTCGCGCTGGAAGCGCCGGGCCGCCACAATGCACATCACGAAATACGCCGCGCCAGCCACCGCCAGCAAATCGCACAGCACGGCAACGGCAGTGAGCGCAGAATGCATGGAGAGCGCTGCCAGATTAGCAGAGTGCAACCCATTACTGACGTGGGCGAGCCTGTCTCGGGCTGTCATTTAGGAAATTGTCATTACGAGCGCCCGAGTTTGGGCGCGAGGAATCTGCTTTTCGGTAGAAAAAGGAAAAAAGCAGGTCCCTCAGTGGCGAAAAGCCCGCCTCGTGATGACAACTCTGCAAAATCAGAAGGTATCGCCTAAACACGGCAACACGCCAACGCACAGAGCGACAGCCACCTCCGCGACTCCCTAGCCGTCCACCCAGCGCGGTATGATGTACAAGGGCTGCCCAGCTGCCCTCTCAAGAGACATCCTCATGATCAACGGTAAACGGGTCGCGGTCGTAATGCCTGCCTACAATGCCGAGCAGACGCTGGAGGCCACGGTGCGGGAGATTCCCGACCTGGTAGACTTCCGCATCCTGGTGGACGATTACAGCAAAGACAAAACCGTGGAGCTGGCGCATAGCCTGGGCCTGCAGGTATACGTGCATGACCGGAACTACGGCTATGGCCGCAACCAGCAGACCTGCTATCGCGAGGCGCTTGCCGCTGGAGCCGATGTGGTCATCATGGTGCACCCGGATTACCAGTACACGCCGCTGCTGATTACCGCGATGGCCAGCATGGTGGCTTACGACGTGTACGACGTAGTGCTGGGTTCGCGAATCATTGGCGGCCAGGCCTTGCATGGCGGCATGCCGATCTATAAGTACATTTCCAACCGCTTTCTTACCGCGTTTGAAAACCTCTTTCTGCGCGTAAAGCTGTCCGAGTATCACACCGGCTATCGCGCCTTCAGCCGCAAGGTCTTGACCGAATTGCCGCTGTTGGAAAATTCTCCGGACTTCGTCTTCGACAACCAGATGCTGGCGCAATGTGTGCACTTCGGATTTCGCATTGGCGAAGTCTCCTGCCCAACGAAATATTTTGAAGAGGCTTCTTCCATCAATTTTCGCCGCAGTTTGACCTACGGACTGGGAGTGATGGGCACGACCCTGCAGTTCGCGTTCAACAGGTGGGGGCTGATGCGCCCTCCACGGTTTAGCTCCGAAGGACGAAAGCTGGAGGTTGAACAGCAGGATGCCCTCGCGGCGCCAGCTATCGAAGCCCACATGGGCGGAGCCGGGCGGAATTAGGCTGCGTCACCAATATGGTCTGGGCTATCGATTCTCTTTCTACGCGGTCTAAAGATTAAACTGTTTCCACTGAAACAAGTTGGCGGCGTTTTACGTACTTAGAGGTGCCCGCTTTGGCGGGCGGACTAACGATAGCCAAACCCAGCGGTTCGGTGCATGGACTCTTCCACATCTAAGCGCACGCTTCGTCACGGCAGCTTCTTTCGCGAGCCGACCCTAATCGCGCTGCAAACCATGCGCGCGCACAAGCTGCGGTCGTTCCTCATGTTGCTGGGGATTATCCTCTCGGTCTCCACGTTGATCCTGGTGGTCGCCCTCATCAGTGGGATGAACGGCTATTTCGCCAGCCGCGTCGCCAACCTGGGCTCGAACGTCTTCCTCATCCATAAGTTTCCCATCATCAGCGATTCCAAGGAACTGCTGCAGGCGACCCGCCGCAACCGCGACATCACCTGGGAAGACTACGAGGCGCTGCGCGACAATCTCAAGCTGGCGCAGGCGGTTGGCGTGGAAGTCCGGCGCAACGCAAAGGTCCGCGCCGAGCGGCAAAACCTTGAGGATGTCGATATCCGGGGAGTAACGGCCAACATCGGCGACATGGACGTGGAAGAGGTCGCGACTGGCCGCTACATTATCGACAGCGATAATGAACATCGCGACATGGTTTGCATGATTGGCGCCGACGTGGCTGACAAGCTTTTTGCTAATACCGATCCCATCGGCAAGACCATCGCCGTCGATGGGGAAGAGTTCCAGGTGGTCGGTGTCGCCAAAAAAATCGGCAATACCTTCGGACAATCGCAGGACAACTTCGTCTATATACCCATCGA
Organism: uncultured Acidobacteriaceae bacterium; assembly: GCA_963709045.1. Classification (GTDB taxonomy): domain Bacteria; phylum Acidobacteriota; class Terriglobia; order Terriglobales; family Acidobacteriaceae; genus Bog-257. Next base: position 513,921 of record CAVPUX010000005.1, read on the forward strand.
GACCTGGCTGAAGATGTACGGTCGCAATAATACGTTGAGCGTCAACGTGCAAGCTCGTGGGCCGGAGTGGATGGCACGCACCAAGGAAGAGGCCCGGGTGTTGATGCGGGCCCGCCGTCATCTGGCCCCGAATGATGAAGACAATTTTGGCATCCTGGCCAGCGACAGTTTGATGGGCCTATGGCAGAGTCTCACGGGAACGCTGGCTTCCGGCATGGTAGGGCTGGTCTCGATTTTTCTGGTGATTGGCGGAGTAGTGATCATGAACGTGATGCTGGCGTCGGTTACCGAACGGACCCGCGAGATCGGCATACGCAAGTCGCTGGGTGCGAAGAAGCGCGATATTTTGCTGCAGTTCCTGGTTGAGTCCACGGTGATGGCGGTGGTGGGAGGCGCCATCGGCGTGATGATCGCCTGGATGCTGTCGGCCATCGTGCGCAGTACAACCCCAGTGCCGATGGAGGTGCCCATCACGGCGGTGATTGCGGCGCTCGTGATTTCGTCGGCGGTGGGAATATTTTTCGGCGTCTATCCCGCGCGCAAAGCGGCGCGACTGGACCCGATTGAGGCGCTACGGTATGAAAACTAGGGGCTAGGGGTCAGGGATTAGGGGCTAGAGACAGAACCGAGTTCAGTGCACTGACCCCTGATCCCTAGTCCGTAGCCCCTAGCCCCTGGCCCCTGCTTTCTATGCTGCACTTTGGCGAAAATTCGCGGATGGCTCTTCAGACGGTGCGCGAGCACAAGACTCGCTCGCTGTTGACCGTGCTCGGCGTGGTGATCGGCGTCGCCGCCATGATCTTCGTTGCCTCTATCCTAGTTGGCGTCAGCCGCGACGTGTCGGGCTACCTCGACGATTACGGCACCAATACACTCTTCATCTTTCGCTGGGACATGGGCATTTCTTTCGGCCGTATGAGCGCGGAACAGCGCATGCGAAAGCCGCTGACTCTGGAAGACGCCAAGGCCATCCAGGCAGAGTGCCCGCACGTCAAATACGTGACCGCGGAAGTTTTTCCCCGCATAAATCCCGACCAACGTGGAGGGCCGGGGACTTTACAAGTCGCGCGCTACGGCTCCAAGGAAATCTCTAACCTCGATTACAGCGGCGCCACCCCTTCTTACCCTGATGTGTACAACGCCCACGTGTCGCAAGGCCGCTTCTTTACCGAGTTTGAAGACTCCCACAGCATGGACGTCGCCGTCATCGGCGACGAAATCGACAAGAACTTTTTCCCCGCTCACGACGGCCTCGGCAAGACTATTTTGGTGGAAGGCGTTCCTTATCAAGTGATCGGCGTGCTGGAGAAGCGCAAAGGGCAGCTCTTCAAGGATGAGACCGCCGATCGCGTGGTCAAAGTTCCTTACAGCGCCTATAAGAAGCATTACCCGGCAGCCGACGAGCACTTTCTGGGAGCCGAGGCCTACACCGGCTACAAGGATGAAGCGGAGGACGAGGTCCGCGGCCTGCTGCGACGGCGGCGCAACGTCCCCTTCGATAAGCCCGATAATTTCGGCCTCAGCAGCGCCGAAGCCATCGCCGACAACTTTCGCCAGATCATGAGCACGGTAGCGCTGATGACCATTGTGGTCAGCTCGATTGGCTTGCTGGTCGGCGGCGTCGGCGTGATGAACATCATGCTGATGTCGGTAACCGAACGCACCCACGAGATCGGCATCCGTAAAGCCATTGGCGCGCGGCGAGGCGATGTGATTCGTCAGTTCCTGACGGAAGCCGTGGTCCTGACCGGATTGGGCGGGCTGGTGGGAGTCTTGTTCGGCATTGCCGCGTCTGCCGCGCTGCCGCTGATCTTTCCTTCCATGCCGACCTCGGTTCCCATCTGGGCGGTGGTGGCCGCAGTGTTGATGGCCATGAGCGTGGGATTGTTCTTTGGGATCTATCCCGCAGTGAAAGCTTCCCGTCTCGATCCCGTCGAGGCCTTACGCTACGAGTAGGCGGCCGTAAGCTCGCGTGTGTCAGGAGCGTTGACGTGACCGCGATTCGTATCTGCAATGCTCATGTGATCTAATACTTCGTCCGCAACGGTATCGGGTTTACTCAATAGCGATCGCATAGTTCAGATCAGAACACAAATGATGACACGCACGAAAGACCCGAAGCCGACGGAGTTTCGCAAGCGGGGACAAGAAGTAACAAGAATCGAGGCTTTCAGCGATGTTGTCTTTGGCTTCGCGTTGACCCTTCTTGTGGTTTCGCTCGAGGTACCGCACACCTTTACCGAACTCTTGGCCGACATGCGAGGGTTCCTGCCATTTGCAGTCTGCTTCGGCATCTTCGCCCAGGTGTGGTGGCTGCACCACAACTTCTTTCGACGCTACGGTCTCGACGATGGCATCACGGCTACGCTGAACTTCGTTTTGCTGTTTGTCATGCTCTTCTATACCTATCCGCTGAAGTTCGTGTTCACGGGCTTGTTCAATCAGCTTGCCCATCAGCCATTCCATGGCGCACGCGGCGAACCCTGGCTTGAGCCTTGGCAGGGATCTACGATGATGATCGTGTACGGCCTGGGCTATGCAACCGTTTTCCTTGTGTTCGTTCTGCTGCACTGGCACGCGCTGAGAAACAGACGGGAACTGGAACTGAACCAGTTCGAACTCTTTGACACCTGCACCAGCATGATCGAGGATGGTTTTCTGGCCTCGGTGGGCATCGTTTGTGCCGCGACTGCTTCCCTCTTGCCTCCCAGCGCCGGCGGACTGGCTGGATTTATTTTTTTCCTGATTCCCATCGGGATGACGATCATCGGCTCGCGCCGGCGGGTTGCGCGTCACAAGCTGGAAGCCACCAGGACGGATAGGATCACCGGTAGTTAGACACAGGGCTGTGAGACAGTAACACAGGGCTGTGAGACAGTGGTGTGAGCTGCATCTTGAGGCGTGTGTTGGGGTGTTTCTGGCGGAAGTATCCGATGACAGGTTCGCCCCAGACTTTCACAAGGTATCGTTCAGGCCTATACTCTCCGAGCGATGCGCGGGAGCGGATCCGATGGAGGAAGGTCCCCTTTCCAGGATTCGGAAGGAGTGCTATGAAGTCATGGTCCCCAAGTCATATTAGGTCGCGCTTCACGCAATTATCTCTGTTGATCTGCATCCTGAGTTACGGCGCGCAGGCGCAAAAAATCAAGGTCGAATACAACAAGGACCTCGATTTCTCCAAATTCAAGACCTACGCCTGGGGCCATCATGATGCGGTCTCCCGTCCCACGCTGGCCCTCGCCATTGCGGGCGCCATCGAAGAGGACTTGAACAGACTTGGGCTACGCAAGGTCGAAAGCAATCCTGATGTTTTTATTCAGATGTATGGAGCAGTCGATTCCGACATGAATGTCAGCTACAGCGACCCGCTGTATATGGGGATGGGGGGTATCCCTCCGTTTGGCAGCGCCTTCGTGATGTGGGGCTACATGCCCGGAGGAACCACCGCGGTCACCATTCATAAAGGCCAACTCGTGGTTGACGTCATCGATGCCGGCCAGAAGAAGCTGGCGTGGCGAGGCATGGCCACCGAGAAGCTCAGCGACAACAAACAGAAGCTGATTAAGCAGGTCAACACCGCCGTCGAAAAGATGTTTAAGCAGTATCCCGCGACGAAGTAATAGCGTCAAACTTTCTGCGGATGCCTGCTTGCACTCTGCTGAATCGACATGTCTGCTCTCATCGAGGACTACGCTCTGATTGGCGACTGCGAGACCGCAGCCCTGGTCAGCCGTCACGGCTCCATTGATTGGCTCTGCTGGCCGCACTTCGGCTCGCCGGCATGCTTCGCCGCTTTGGTGGGCACCGAAGACAACGGGCACTGGTCCATTGCGCCCCAGGAGAAGGCGCGCTGCACGCGGCGCTATCTCGATCACACGCTGGTCGTCGAAACCACCTTTGAGACCGACGGCGGCCGCGCCGTCCTGCTCGATTTCATGCCGCTCCGCAACGGCAGTCCGCACCTGGTGCGCATCGTGCGCGGCGTTCGCGGCAGCGTTGCCATGTGCATGGAGCTGGTCTTGCGCTTCGATTATGGGCGCTCGGTTCCCTGGGTGACTCGCCTGCAGGATGGCAAGCTGCGCGCGATTGCCGGCCCCGATATGGCCGTCCTGAATACCAGCGTACCCTTGCATGGCGAGAACCTGAAGACCCTGAGCGAATTCACGGTTGGCGTGGAAGAGTCACTGAGCTTCGTGCTTACTTACGGGCCCTCATACGACGATCTTCCCGAGCCCATCGATCCCGAAAAGGCGCTGCACGAGACCATCAACTTTTGGGAGGAGTGGGCCGGCCGCGCCAAATTGAACGGCGAGTACGCCAATGCCGTAGAACGATCGTTGATCACGCTGAAGGCACTCACCTACCGGCACACAGGAGGAATCGTGGCTGCTCCCACCACGTCGCTGCCGGAACAATCAGGCGGCCCGCGAAATTGGGACTATCGCTACTGCTGGCTCCGCGACGCGACCGATACCCTGCTCGCCTTGATGAATGCTGGTTACTTCGAGGAGGCCTGCGCCTGGCGCGATTGGCTGCTGCGGGCCGCGGCGGGAAGTCCCGACCAGGTGCAGATCATGTACGGCATTCGCGGCGAACGAAATTTGCTGGAGTGGGAAGTCGGCTGGCTGGCCGGATATGAGGGCTCCAAGCCGGTGCGCGTCGGAAACGCAGCCGCCGAACAACTCCAGTTGGACGTTTACGGCGAAGTTGCCGACGCGCTACTGCACGCCCACCTGGGCGGCATTCCTCCCAGCGAAACCGACATGGCGTTGCAGACATCCTTGACCGACCATCTGGCAACCATCTGGCAACAGCCGGACCGGGGAATCTGGGAGGTGCGTGGTGAACCACAGCACTTTACTTATTCCAAGGTAATGGCCTGGGTGGCCTTCGACCGGGCGGTCACGTCGGCGGAGAAATTCGGTCTGCAAGGCGTGGTGGAACGGTGGAGTACGGTGCGCGACCAGATCCATGCGGAGGTGTGCCAGAAATCCTACGACCCCGAACTCGGCTGCTTCACCCAGGCCTACGATTCCAAAGAACTCGACGCGTCCTTGTTGCTGGTCCCGCAGGTTGGCTTCCTGCCCGCTACCGATCCACGCGTCCGCCGCACGATTGAGGCGATCGAGAAGCACCTAATGGCTGATGGCTTTGTTCTGCGCTACCGGACAGAAAGAGTGGATGACGGACTACCGGCCGGGGAAGGCGCCTTCCTCGCTTGTAGCTTCTGGATGGTGACCGCCCTGAGCATGCTGGGTCGGAACGATGATGCCCGGCGCCTGTTTGCGCGTCTGTTGCAGCTGCGCAATGACGTTGGTCTGCTTGCCGAAGAGTACGATCCCAAGGCAAAACGTCAATTGGGAAATTTTCCCCAGGCCCTTTCCCATATCGCCCTGATCAGTGCTGCGTTCGGCTTCAACAGTCCCAGGCAGCAGCGGTCGGAATCCTCGGCTGGGCCGCCAGCAAATAGTGTCTCGAAGGAATAACTCCGCTAGGTCCTTGATCTTTTCCCTGGAAGCATCGCGCCAGCACTACGCTTCCACGCCAGCCGGCTGGGCGTTGCGCTTGGGACGCCGGTTCTCTTGAAGAATCTTCTTGCGCAGGCGCAACGATTTGGGAGTTACTTCTACCAGTTCATCGTCGGCAATGAACTCGATCGCCTGCTCCAGATTCAGGTTCTTGAACGGCACCAGGCGGATTGCATCATCAGCCGTGGAAGAACGCATGTTGGTCAGCTTCTTTTCGCGGACAATGTTCACTACCAGATCGTTGTCACGCGAGTTCTCGCCCACAACCATGCCTTCATAAACTTCCACGCCGGGGCCAACGAACATTTCGCCGCGCTCCTGCAGGCCCCATAGCGCATATGCCGTGGTGTGCCCGCCGCGATCAGCTACCAGAGCGCCGGTCACACGATGTGGGATATCGCCCTGCCACTCGGTGTAGCCCTCGAACAGGGAATTCATCACGATGGTGCCGCGCGTGTCGGTCAGCAATTCGCTCCGCAGGCCGATTAGCCCGCGGCTGGGAATGACGAATTCCATGCGCACCCGGCCATAGCCGTGGTTGTGCATCTTCTGCATCTGCGCCTTGCGCGCGCCCAGCTTCTCGATCACGACGCCGACGAACGACTCGGGCACGTCGATGGTCAGCCGCTCAACTGGCTCCATCAGCTTGCCGTCAACGTGCTTGGTTACGATCTCGGGTTTACCCACGGCTAGCTCGAAGCCTTCGCGTCGCATCATCTCGATCAGAATGGCCAGTTGCAGCTCGCCGCGGCCCATCACCTTGAATGAATCCGTGCTGTCGGAGTCTTCTACTCGCAGCGAAACGTTGGTCAGCAGCTCTTTTTCCAGGCGATCGCGCAGATTGCGCGAGGTAACGTATTGTCCTTCGCGTCCCGCGAAGGGCGAAGTGTTCACCATGAACTGGATCGCGATGGTCGGCTCGTCGATGGTCGTAACCGGCAAAGGCGCAGGGTTCTCGATGTCGGTGATGGTCTCGCCGATGTTGATGCCGGTCACCCCGGCCACGGCGACGATGTCGCCCAATTCGGTGGCAACGATATCTGTCCGCTTCAGGCCGGAAAACGAGAACAGCTTGGTGATCTTGATCTTCTCCATCGAGCCGTCACGTTTGGCGATGGCGACGTCTTCGCCGGTGCGCAGCGTTCCATTGAAAACGCGCGCGATGGCGAGGCGGCCCAGGTAGTCGCTGTAATCGAGATTCGCAACCAGTACCTGTAGCGGCCCGTCGGCATCGCCCGTCGGCAACGGAATGGTGTCCACGATGGCGTCAAACAGCGGACGAAGATTTTCCCCGGGACGATCTATGTCGGTGGTCGCCGTTCCGATTCTCGCGTTCGTGTAGAGCACGGGAAAGTCGAGTTGGTCTTCCGCGGCGTCCAGGTCAATGAACAGGTCGTACACCTCGTTGAGCACTTCCTGAGGACGCGCGTCGGGCCGGTCAATCTTGTTGATCACCAGGATCGGAGGCAGCTTGGCTTCCAGGGCTTTGCTTAGAACGTAGCGCGTCTGCGGAAGTGGGCCCTCGCTGGCGTCAACCAGCAGCATCACGCCGTCCACCATCTTCAGTGCACGTTCGACTTCGCCACCGAAGTCGCTGTGGCCGGGCGTGTCTACAATGTTGATCTTGACTTCAGCAGGATGACCCGAGCCTGCCGCCGGGTGATAGAAGATGGCCGTGTTCTTGGCCAGGATGGTGATGCCGCGCTCGCGCTCCAATTCGTTGGAGTCCATCACGCGCTCCACATGGGTCTCATTGGCGCGGAAGGTACCGCTCTGGTTCAGCATGGCGTCAACCAGGGTGGTCTTTCCGTGGTCCACGTGGGCGATGATGGCGATGTTGCGAAGACTCTTGCTCAAAACAAACGTCCTTCCTGCTTGGGGAAAACCGCGTGCGATCAGGCAAACGGAGGGGTAATAGGGCTGCTATCAGTTTACAATACGCGGCGTAGAACTCATTCACCACGGAGGACACGGAGCGCACGGAGGAGAAATGCCGTGACCGAGATGACCATATCGAGGGTTGCTGTGTGGTTGGCATCTGCGCTGGTGTTACTCGGTTCCGTGGCCGCACAGGAGAGCCCTGTCAAATCCGAGAACCAAACCCCACAGGCGTTCCTCAGCTCCGAGTCGCAGATCGCGCCATGTCAACCCCAACCGCCAACGGCAAAGACTCCGTTCGATACCTGCAAGTACCTACCGTACGGACCCGGCATTCGTCCTCCTAAGCCTGTCAGCGCGCCTGATCCCACCTATCCTGAGCCCGCACGACAGGCCAACCTCAAAGGGACGGTCGTGCTGGCCTTGGCGATCGATGACAAAGGCCATGTGGACGACGTTAAAATCGTCCGCTCCTCGAACCAGGTATTCGAGCCGAACGCGATCGATGCTGCCAAACAGTGGGAATTCATGCCCGCACTTAAGAACGGCAAACCCGTGGCTGTGCAGGAAAACGTCGAAATGGGCTTCAGCCTCTATTGACCACCACCGGATGCCTGGCGCGCGAAGCAACTCTTTCGCCCTGGTTCGCTAAGCCCCGGACGAGAACAGCTAAAGAGTCGGTGTGAGAACTCATTTCAAGTTAGCTCGGTTGAGTGAATTACTTACGAGCGAGCCCCGCAGGGGCAAAAAAGTCTAGCCCAGCATGGAGCCGCAGGCGGAATGCTGGGTAAGGTGGCAAGTTAATCCGAGTCCCGTAGGGACGCCAGATGTTCTCACGCAAACTGTAAAGCCTACGCCCTGATTTAGAATCAAAGCAGCCGTTCGAAATTCTCAGGGACCTTGATGCGCCTTCTCACACTGATCGCTCTGTCGATCTCTCTGTCACTTCCGGCCGCCACCGCCCAGGCGCAGTCCGGTAGTACACGGCCCGAATCTTCTTCTACCCTCTCAACTTCACCTGCCGACTTTTCCGGCGACCAGACTTTCTCGCCGTTCCAGCGTGTCACCAACGGCATGAAGCCGCCGAAGGCGATCCACGCGCCCGATCCAAAGTTTCCCGACCTGCCTCCCGATGCCGAACAGCACGGCACGGTCGTCATGCTGGTAGGCATCAGCGCCAAAGGCCATGTCGAGGCGGTCCGCGTGCTTCGCAGTGACGAACATGCCTTCGAGGCGACGGCTGTGGACACGGTGAAGAAGTGGAAATTTCGTCCCGCGGAGAAAGAAGGCAAGGCCGTACCGGTTCAGGTCACGGTGGAAATGAAGTTCGAGAAATAATCAGGGACTAGGGATTAGGGGCTAGAGGTTAGAGGCCAGGAGTTAGAGGTCAGGGACTAGAGGTTAGGGAATAGCGGTCAGGGACTAGCGGTTAGTTTCGAACGATTCGGCGGCCGCTTTTCGGCGCCGCTGTCAGTTTCCCGCTTTTCCTCTCGTCTAGCGGCTTTCGCTTTCGGCCTCATCCCTAACCCCTAGTCCCTAGCCCCTGGCCCCTGGTTCCTGCCTTCTGCGCGATAATGGAACCACGATGTTGAACCAGATTACATCTCAGAATTCCGCTCAGCAGTCCAAGACCGAGGACGCTGTCGATCTGCTCACCGGATGCCATCAGCGTATTCGCCACTTCACCGGTGTCGCCGTCAAGCTGGCGCATGCACAAGGCGCCGCCGCCGAAGAAATCGTGCAAGCCGCGGCGAGTGTTCACCGTTACTACAGCGTCTCGCTACCATTACACGAAGCGGACGAGGACCAAACCCTCCAACCTCGCCTGCGCGCGGTCGCCGGCGAGCAGGTACGTCACGCATTGGTGGCCATGACGGACCAGCATCAGGCGATCGATGAACTGTTGGAACGCTTACTGCCATTGCTGGCGCTGGTAAGAAATAACCCCGACACTCTGCCCCAGGTTGGCGGCGAAATGTGTTCCATCACCAAAGCTTTGGAACAAACGTTTCGCGCCCACCTGCAGATGGAAGAAGAAGTAATTTTCCCTGCGATTCGCGAAGTGTTGCCCGAAAGCGCGCGAGAGGAAATGCTGCGGGAAATGCAGGAGCGGAGAAAGACAGGGCTAGGGACTAAAGGCCAGGCGTCCGCAAGAGTGAAGGGTCAAGGGAGACATCGAAAACGGGTTACCGGCGATCCTAACACCTGTTCCCTAACACCTAGCCTCTGGTCCCTAGCCCCTGACCCGTAGCCCCTGACCCGTAGCCCCTGACCCGTAGCCCCTGACCCGTAGCCCCTGACCCGTAGCCCCTGACCCGTAGCCCCTGACCCGTAGCCCCTGACCCGTAGCCCCTGACCCGTAGCCCCTGACCCGTAGCCCCTGACCCGTAGCCCCTGACCCGTAGCCCCTGACCCGTAGCCCCTGACCCGTAGCCCCTGACCCGTAGCCCCTGACCCGTAGCCCCTGACCCGTAGCCCCTGACCCGTAGCCCCTGACCCGTAGCCCCTGACCCGTAGCCCCTGACCCGTAGCCCCTGACCCGTAGCCCCTGACCCGTAGCCCCTGACCCGTAGCCCCTGACCCGTAGCCCCTGACCCGTAGCCCCTGACCCGTAGCCCCTGACCCGTAGCCCCTGACCCGTAGCCCCTGACCCGTAGCCCCTGACCCGTAGCCCCTGACCCGTAGCCCCTGACCCGTAGCCCCTGACGCCTAGCCCCTAGCCCCTAGCCCCTAGCCCCTGCTTTATCACTTTCCCACGATGTCGCCCTTCAAACCGCTTATCGCGGCCATGACTTCATCCTGTTCTTTCTGCGGTACCTTGAACTTGTTAAGCGTTTCCGTCAGGTGAGCTGCGGAGATATTCCACTCAGCGTCGGTAATATGCAGACCGGTGTGCGCTGTCTTCATGTCCTGACCCGTGTAGATGCACGGGCCGCCGGTCGCTACGCACAAAAAATCGACCACATGCGACTCGACCCTGGCTTTCGAGGTGTCGTTCAGGCCGGTGAAAAACTTGGCGAGTTGGGGATCGGTTGCCAGGCGGCCGATGAAATCTTTGGTCACGGCCACCAGCGCGTCATATCCGCCGAGCCGGGTGTAGAGCGAATCGCCTGCGGCGGGAGCGTTCACCGGCTGTAGGGGCGCGGCCACAGCGTGGGGCGCCGCGCCCGAGATCACAGCAAAGGCTATTAGCATCGTTGTTGCGAGAAGTTTTCCTTTCATGCCCTGTCTCCTTGAGGTTGTGGAATGGCAACCGGCACCGCGATGCACTCAGTACTCGCTTCCTCGCTACTCAACTCATGCGCGGCAGGACAGATGCTTATTCAACCCTGAGAGCCGAATCCATAACCAAATTGCACCTATGTCCATCGCGCTAGTTGTTCGCGGAGGGCGTTTACTGATATGTTTTCGTGGTTTCCGTTTGCTGAGTCGTTTACGTGGCCCAAACGGCCGTGGATTTTACAACGGTAAATTTTTTTCAGACACTCTTTTTCTGCGATCTAAAGCCGGCCAGGTGAACCTGATAGCCAATCTGGCGGCCCTTCTGGAACGTATTACGATATGGAGCCGATCGAAAAGAGCGCCTTGACTCGCGATCCCGGGGACGAGATGCGGCTGGTGGCGCGCATCCGTGCCGGAGACCAGCAGGCCATGTCCGAGCTTTACGACCGGTATTCCAAGGTGGTTTATGCGGTGGCGCTGCGGGTGCTCCAAGACGCTGGAGGCGCGGAGGATGTGCTCCAGGACGTTTTCCTGCAGCTGTGGCGCAATCCCGATGCCTTCGATGCCAGCCGGGGCAGCCTGGCCGCGTGGCTGGCGGTGATCGCCCGCCATCGCTCGATTGACCGGTTGCGCAAGCGCCGTCCGGAGACCGATATTGAGGATTGCGTGATTGCCAGTGGTCCCGATTTGCGCGATGAGACCGAGCGGGCCCTGATCATCGAGAAAGTGCGCGGCGCACTGGCAGGAATGAGTCCTGAGCAACGCCAAGCCATGGAGCTGGCATTTTTTCAGGGACTGACGCACACCGAAATAGCGGAGAAAACCGGCGAGCCTTTGGGTACCATCAAGACGCGCATTCGCAGTGGACTGCAGCAGTTGCGCGCCAAGTTTGCATGATGAAGGGAAACCGCTCTTCGCTTTTGGCTGTTCGCCTTTCGGAAGGCGGGAAGAGCGTACTCGGCGAAGAGGCAAGGGCGAATAACTGATAGCGAAAGGCGAGTAGCGAGCTTTGCACCTGTGAAGACACACGACCAATTCGCGGAAGACCTGGCGCTGTACGCGCTGGATGAGTTGACCGGCTCCGAGCGCCAGGAACTCGAGGCGCACCTGGATACCTGTGCTGCGTGCCGTCGCGAACTGCAGGCGCTGCGTGGCGACCTGGGACTGCTTGGCTTGTCGAGCAGCGGGCCGCAGCCGCCCGCCCGCAGCAAGGACCGTTTGATGCGGGCCATCGCCGATGAACCGCGCGGCGTGTCCGCCCCCAATCCTGCTCCTCGGAGAAGTCTGTGGGCAACTTTAATTCCTGCCTTCGCGGCGTTAGGCCTGTTGCTGGTCGTCTTCGTGATGGCACGCAACAACAGCTACATGCACGATCAACTCGCCGAACTGGCCGGTCACAACCAGGACCAGGCGATCCAGCTTGACCGCCTGAACGAAGAGATGAGGTTGCTCACTGCGCCCGACGCAGTTCACGTTTCGCTGAATCCGCAAAAGTCGCCCAAGCAGCCCAACGGCACCGCCATCTTCAGCCCCTCCCGGAATCGAATGATGTTCATGGCGAGCAACATGCCTCAAGTACCGGCAGGCAAGGCTTACGAGCTGTGGATCATTCCCATGAACGGCGCTCCGATGCCGGCGGGGGTCTTCAAGCCCGACGAGCATGGCAACGCCATGATGATGGACCACAAGATGCCCGCTGGAGTTGAAGCGAAGGCCTTCGCGATCACCGTGGAGAACGAAGAAGGCTCTGACAAGCCAACCTCACCGATCATGCTGATGGGCGAAGCAGCCGCGGGCGAGTAATATTCTCAGCGGACTCTCCCGACCCCGAAAACTCGACGGTATCAGCCAAGAAAGCCAGTCCGCGCAGCGGACGGAATAGTCTAGCCCAGCGCGAAGCGCTGGGTAGGATTGCCCATTGACGCCGGAGTGCTGTAGGCACGGCAGCTCTCCCCGGATTTTGACGATGGGTGCGGGCGAGTAATGCTCAGCCATCTCGCATAATTCCTAAAATCCGCGTTTTGGTAAGAAAGCCAGTCCGCGCAGCGGACGGAATAGTCTAGCCCAGCGCGAATCGCTGGGTAGGATCGCCCGTTGACGCCGGAGTGCCGTAGGCACGGCAGCTCTCCCCGGATTTTGACGATGGGTGCGGGCGAGTAATGCTCAGCCATCTCGCATAATTCCTAAAATCCGCGTTTTGGTAAGAAAGCCAGTCCGCGCAGCGGACGGAATAGTCTAGCCCAGCGCGAAGCGCTGGGTAGGATTGCCCATTGACGCCGGAGTGCCGTAGGCACGGCAGCTCTCATCCAAAAACAAATCGCGGGTCATAAGGTATCCCTGCCCTCTGCAGCATCGCGGTGAACTCCTGTTCGAAGGTTCGAGTTCGATGATGCTCCCGCTGATTCGCGATGTACTCAGTCACCATGGCTCTTTGCGACTGACTGACACTGAATGCGCCATATCCTTCCTGCCACTGAAAGTTTCTCTCCGTCTCGCGCAGCCATCGAGAGCTGTTAGCCTTCAACTCCTGCATGGCTTTGGCCAACGTCATCGTCTGCGGTAACAGGATCAGCAAGTGAAGATGATTTGCCGTCCCGCCAGCCGCCACCACATGGATGTTCTTTGCATGGGCCAGGACGGCGACGTAACGCCAAAGGTCCTCGGGTTTGTGAATCAGGCTCAGGCGTTCCTTTGTGCTGAAGACGCAGTGCACGAGATTGTGCGAGAAGGTATGCGACATAGACGTTGAGCCTAGTCGGTATCGGGTTGATCGTCGGTGACTTCGCTCACCCCCAAAGGTTTGTGCACCCCCCTACGGGGCACAATCCCAAGGATCTCTGTGTTTTGCTAACGATGCCAGTCCGCGCAGCGGACGGAATAGTCTAGCCCAGCGCGAATCGCTGGGTAGGATCGCGCGTTGACCCCGGAGTGCCGTAGGCACGGCATGCCTTTGACCCAGAAGCAAACCAAGAATCGGGCTGATTTCCAGATCGTCGCTTCTAGGGAGCTCGACGTCAGGACGGCAACGTACCCAGCGCTTTGCGCTGGGCTAGACTATCCCGTCCGCTCCGCGGACCCGCACCCTCGACACCTTGATTTGTGATGACGCCTCCAGTGTTCAATGCCTTTGGGAGTGGCATCCCAGCCTCGCCAGGCGAATGGCATCTGTTTTCCACCTCCTTCAACCGATCCACCTCGCTTTCCCACAGTTTTTCCACGCTCCGCTGGCAATTACGCTCAACAAGCTGGAACCGAGTTGACGCCAATTCGACTACCATGAGACAGCCCTTTTTCCCTTTGCACTGACATAACATGGCCAACCCCGGAGACTTTGCCTACACCGTTAAGCAGCAGGCCGACATCGTCCGCATTGTGGGCGAATACATGACGCTGCGCAAAAGCGGCTCGCAAAACTTCCAGGGCCTGTGTCCCTTTCATCAGGAAAAAACTCCGTCGTTCTCCGTACATGCCTCGCGGCAATTCTTCCATTGCTTTGGCTGCGGCGCTTCGGGCGACGTCTTCAACTTCGTGCAGAAGATCGAGAACATCAGCTTTCCGGAAGCGGTCCGCCTGATCGCCGAGAAACTCAAGATCCCGATGCCTAAAATGAGCTACTCCTCGCCGGAAGAGGAGCGCCAGGCGGGCATGCGTGTCGGGCTCATCGAAATTCACGAGCGCGCCTGCAAGTTCTTCCAGGAACAATTGCGCCGTCCCGAAGCCGCACACGCACGCGAATATCTTGCCTCGCGCGGAATCGTCCCCGAGATCATCGCCGAGTTTCGCATGGGTTACGCGCCCGAATCGGGCTTTCTCATGCGCGACGCGCTGCGCGGACAATATGACGAAGCGTTGCTGCGCGAGTCCGGTCTGTTCTCGTGGAAGGAGAAGGGACAGGGATTAGTGGCCAGGGATCAGGGGCCAGAAGGCGATGCCGAATCGAACCCACTAGCCCCCAGCCCCTCACCCCTTGTCTCTATGTACTCCCGGTTTCGCAACCGGGTCATGTTTCCCATCACCAACGAATCGGGCAAGGTGATCGCCTTCACCGGTCGAACGCTATCCAACGACGAGAAGGCTGGTCCGAAATATTTGAACTCGCCGGAGACGCCGATCTACTCGAAGTCGCGGGTGCTGTTCAATCTCGACAAGGCCAAAGAGCCAATTCGCAAGCTGGAGTACGCCATCCTGGTGGAAGGCCAGATGGACTGCATCTCGGTGTACACGGCTGGGTTTCGTAACGTGATCGCCAGCTCCGGCACGGCCTTTACCGAATTGCAAGCCCGGCTGCTGGGGCGATTCAGCAAGAACATCGTGGTGAACTTCGATCCCGACACCGCCGGCGCCGCGGCGGCCGAGCGCTCGCTGGCGCTGCTGGTGAGCGAAGAGTTCCAGATCAAAGTTCTAACCCTCGAGGCCGGCTTCGATCCGGACCTGTACATTCGGCGCAAGGGGACGGCAGCGTATGGCGAGGCGCTTTCCCACTCGCAGAAATACTTCGATTACCTGATCGAACGCTCGCGCGCGTTGTTTCCCGCTCGCACTCCCGAAGGCAAGGTGAAAGCCCTGAACTACCTTCTGCCGCACATTCAGCGAGTGCCCAGTCGCATCGTGCGCGACGAGTGGGCCAACGAGATCTCGCATCGCTTGGGAATCGAATCGGCGGTGCTGCGCCAGGAACTGCGCCACGCCGCGGGCACGCGTTCTGCGTCGCGAGTGAATACTCCCGGCGCGATGGGACTGACCGATGCCGAGCGCGTCTTGATCCGGGCGCTGGCCAGCCAGGAGTTGGCCCATAGTCCGGTCAGCGATCGCGGCGGTCAGGACCAGGACTTTGAGCCCGCACGCCAGGCACACTTCGCGCTTTCGCGCGAGCGCCTGCACAGCGGAACCGCGGCGGAAGGTTTGCTGGACGCCTTATTGCTGGCGCACGAACAAGGCCTCGACGCTATGTCGTTGCCACTGGAAGAGGACGCTCGCCGCCTGCTGGCGACCGTGCTGATGGACGAGCACGAGGAGCTGACACCTGAATTGCTGGAGAGTTCGATCCGTTCGTTGCGGCGCCGGGTATTCCGCCGGCAACTGGAAGATCTTCAGGTGCAGTTGAAAGAGGCTGAACGGCAGCAGGATTCGGCATCGGCCGCGAGACTACTGCAAGAACGGGTAAAGCTCCGCCGTGCCATGAGCACTACCGTCGAAAGCACGTAAAGATTCGTCGAAGCACCGAGGGCCGGCTGAAGCCCTCCTTGAACGCGGGGCTTGCTCTTAAACAATTGATTCAAAAGGATGAAGCTAACTAGTAACCGCCAACATCTAATTCTGTAGAGTGAATCGTACGCCTGAATTTGCGAGGCGATTCAGGTTCGAATGGTTACTAGAGTTTTGTGGTTCGTAAAATAAGGCTAGGGAGCGGGCCCAGCCTATGATAAAATCTGAAAGTTTCTGCGCATGTCGGTACTGCAGTGCCGTTCCCGCCGTGGTGTGCATGGAAGAGGCGCGCCGCCTAACCGGCGCCATTTAGAGGAAACTCCGCTTTGGCTCTTGAAGATAAGTTCGAAGACATCAAAAAATTGATCGACGCCGGAAAAGAAAAAGGCTACCTCACTTACAACGAGGTCAATGACCTTATCCCGCGCGAGATGCATTCGCCCGACGACCTCGAGGACCTGCTGACCACCATCGGCACGCAAGGCATCGATGTGCTCGAAGGTCCGAAGATCCCCGGCTCGCTCGACAAGAAGTTCGACGCCGAGATCGAGGCTGGCGAGGACGTTGAACTCGACCTCACGCCTGGCGCGCTGGAAAAGACCAATGACCCCGTCCGCATGTATCTGCGGGAGATGGGGACGGTCCCGCTGCTCACCCGCGAAGGCGAAGTCGAGATCGCCAAGCGCATCGAGCGCGGTCAGCTGCGCGTACTGAAGGCGTTGTCGCGCTCGCCCATCGTGATTCACGAAATCGTCGGCATCGGCGAGGATTTGAAGCGCGGCGTACGGTCCATCAAGGAAATCGTGCTCTTCGACGAAGAGGAGATCACAGAAGAGGTGGTCCTCAATCGCCTGAAGGAGATCACGGGCAGGATCGACGAGCTCTCCAAGCACCACAAGAAATCAATGCAGCTCTTCGAGCGGCTGATTGAAATTCCGCAGAAGAAGCGGCCGAAAGAGTACCGCCGCTATCGCTGGGCGCTGGGGCGTCAGCAAGTTGCGGTGTCGCGGGTCATTCGCCGGCTAGGCTTCACTAACGCCGAGCGCAAGCGCCTGATCGACCGGGTCAACAAGACCGTCGACAGCATGCGCGGTCTCGATAAGCAAGCGACGAACTTCGAGAAGCGGGTCGATCAGACACGCGCCGAGGAAGCCAAGAAGGAACTGCGCAAGCAGGCGCGGCAGATTCGCATCGACCTGGAGCGCATGGAGCACGATGCCGGCGCCAACTTCGCCGAGCTGAAGCGCACCCAACGCGAAATCGTGCAGGGCGACGTCGATGCCGAGTATGCCAAGCGCGAGCTGATCGAAGCCAACCTGCGCCTGGTGGTCTCCATCGCCAAGAAGTACACCAACCGCGGCTTGCAATTCCTCGACCTGATTCAGGAGGGCAACATCGGCCTGATGAAGGCGGTGGACAAGTTCGAATACCGCCGCGGCTATAAGTTCTCGACCTACGCGACGTGGTGGATTCGTCAGGCCATCACCCGCGCCATCGCCGATCAGGCGCGCACCATCCGTATTCCGGTGCACATGATCGAGACCATCAACAAGCTGATCCGCACTTCGCGGCAGCTGGTGCAGGAACTCGGCCGCGAGCCTACTTCGGAAGAGATTGCCAAGCGCATGGACATTCCGGTGGCCAAGGTGCGCAAGGTGCTGAAGATCGCGCAGGAACCGATCTCGCTGGAGACGCCGATCGGCGAAGAAGAAGATTCGCATCTTGGCGACTTCATCGAAGATCGCGCCGTGGTCTCGCCGGCGGAAGCGGTGATCAACGTCAACCTCAAGGAGCAGACGGCGCAGGTGCTGCGCACGCTCACGCCCCGCGAGGAGAAGGTGATCAAGATGCGCTTCGGCCTGGAAGACGGCTCCGAGCACACGCTGGAAGAGGTGGGCCAGTCGTTCGCGGTCACACGCGAACGCATCCGCCAAATCGAGGCCAAGGCGCTGCGCAAGCTGCGTCATCCCTCGCGCTCGCGGAAGCTGCGGGCGTTCATGGACGGGGTACACGACTGAGCAGAGGTCAGGGGCTAGGGATTAGGGGCTAGAAAGATGGGGCGCGACGAGCGCCCCGCTTTTTTTTGCGCTGCTGGGATTATTGCGCCGCCCGAGGATGCTACCAGTCCCGCATTGTGGGACGAAAGTAATTAGCCCACAGCGGAAGCTGTGGGTGAACCGCGGTTTGATTTCCCGCGCCCGGCCTACTTGCTGGTATTGACCATGGGAATCTGCGCGGACAATTGCAGATTGATCATCAGGTCGATATGGCGATCGATCTGGTACCACAAGGCAGTCTTCTTCGCCGAGATGACCTTCTCGAATACCGGAACGTACTGCATGCGCAAGGCAAGCAGCTGCTGGTCAACTGCCGTCGCTCTCTTCATGTAATCCTGCGCCTGCGCATCGGTCATGGTGTTGTAGTTTGCGGCATACTCCTTAATCACCGCCCAACGTTCGTCATTGGGTTTGATGGCGTCCCGCCGGTACTGGTCAAAAATAGGCCAGAACTTGGTGGCCTCGTCGGCGGTCAGGGTCATGTTCTCCGCCATGATCTGCTTGCGCTGAGCGCGAAGGTTCGCCCGAAGCATCTCGATGTCCTGGTCCTTGATGCTGTTCGCTTGGGCGTCTGCTCCCGGAGCACTTTGCGCTGCGGGCTGCTGCGCCGCCTGCTGACCGATGACGGATACGCTGCACAGAAGCAACGCGCTGACCACAACCAGAACTGATACGACGCTCTTCTTCATGATTCATTCTCCGTTAAGACTTCACCATCAACCTTAGATCATTACAGCAGCAGATTATAGCGAATCGCAGCCCTATCCTAGGATTGTTTACGTAAACAGGCCAAGTCGTACGTTAATCGGGGCCTGGTGCCCCGGAGCCTGCCCTGAGCTTGCCGAAGGGTCTCGCGACGTTCGAGACCCGGGTGAGGAAGGAGCCTTCACTTTGGGAGAGCCGTCAGATCCAAGAGCTTCAGTTTCTGTTCATTCCATAAATCGGTGCAGCCCCGAATATCTCCCAAGTCCCAACCCCCGCGAGACCCTTCGACAAGGTCAGGGCAGGCTCTGGGCCACCCGGCGTCAGGCAGTTTTCGGCACTACGCCTTCCGCGAGATGGGTGTGGTGGAGATTGAGTCGGAGTGGACGGGAAGAGATCGCGAGCTCAAAGTGACGGGCGGCCAGCCCCGCGTGTTCCTCTGCCCAAGTTAGGCCGAGGCCCAGAGCCTGAGCCTGCCGAAGGGGTTAGCGTCGAAACGATGGACGCGAACCCTTTGGGCACCAGACACCAGGCATCGCCACCAGTTCACGCTTGCAGAAAAGTCATTTCTGGATAAAGAAGTGCTGTCACGGGGCCTCCAATCGTTCCGCATCCCGTGTTCAGGCAGATCACACCATTTTCACGCAAACGGTCTCTAGCGTGGTTTGGAGGTAATGGCCGCATATAACGAGCTTATTTAGCCGAAGGCCGCCATGGAAAAGCGAGGGATGGCGGCCAAGTACAATCTCCGCGAGTTCACGGCTCTCCGGACAAGCCGGATTGATGCCAGCGTGGGAAGCCACTAATTGATCAGTTTCGAAGAACGGCTTACAGTTGCGATAGGAATTCGCAATGCGACCTTGGCATGGCCGCTGAAAGTTCGCTCCGAACGTCTTCGCTTGCTTTGCCAACGTAGCTTCGAATTGTGGATAGGCCTCCCATCCAAGCGTATTCGAGGAAAGAAAGCTTTCCCGAGAGAAAGGCAAGCAAGGCCGATCTCGTGATTACCACGATAGGAAAAAGGGATTTGGTTCGCGATTTGCAATCTCCATCAGGATTTCGATTACTTCACGTGAATTCGGCCCGTGGTCTACGTAGTCGCCAAGAAATACGAGTCTTCGGCTGCCAAGCTTTCCAAGAAGGGCCGAAAGTCGGACACTGTCCGCATGAATGTCTCCTATGAATGCGAGTCTTTCCACCAAGGCTAGAACTCCACGTCCAAGAGTGCATCGTATGTGAAAGGACGTCCTCTCGCCAAAAGTCGGAGCCCCAAGATCATCGCGAGCTCATTGTGGGCACTCGCATTGACGATGAAGGCTTCCAAGGAACCTTCCTTCCGTTGACAGATGGTTCCCGTGAGGTCCTCGAAGAATGTGCGTGCGGCGGCAAAGGCTGGGAAGTTGCGCTGCGACCGAACGTTCGAGAGTGATGATTCTGGCTCGATGTTGGCCAAGTAGGTCAAGGACGTGTCCCATGGCGAACGACTGGGCCCCATGATCGAAAGCCATTGCGTAGAGATAAGTTCGGATCAGATAACTCACAAGCAAACTCAGGCCCTCAGCGTTCTCGATGAATTGGGGCTCTGCGACATCGAGCAATGGCGCACAGCCACAAACTTCCTTCTTTACTCCATGATAGGCCTGGGGACGAACATAGGCCGACTTCAGGGCCCCCAGCACGTCCTGTGGATCAGTCGAGCGGAAGTGCTTCCTCTACGAGGTGCCGTGCAAAGAGGCCGCCGCGACGGGCGAGACGTAATAGCTGTTCGAGCGTATAGCACGTGACGTTCACGCGCCCAACGGCATAGGGCGCAGTATGTGTCGGCGTCACTTGGAGGATATCAACGTCAGAGGTTTCCTCGGCGTCGCCTCTTGCATGGCTTCCATACAAAAAAAGGGCCGTGAATGGCGGCCTTACCACCTCCATCACCTCTCGCACCTTGTCAGCGGTAAACACGGTGGATTACGACTTCAGCTACAAGCGCATACCAGAAGAGGCCAAGCGAAGCCGCGACGGTGAGAAGGACCGTGGCGAGCGGTCCGCCGCTAAAAGCCGTATAGCCGATGGCAAGAAACAGAGACGCCGCACGCGCCAGTTGTTGCAGCACGAGCGATGGCTCGAAGGAACTGAGGTGACAGTCTTGGTTCATGAACGTAACGTGGGAACTGAGAAAGCAAGACGCGTACAGCAGCGTCGCGAATGTCGCGGCGAGGAAAAGGCGAGAAAGAGAGGTGCCTCCTCTGGTTGCATGAAGAACCAACCACGACAGAAAAACCTGTATGGCACGAAGCGGCAAACGGCGCCACCTTCTTTCAGAGGGTGGCGCCCGAAGCGCTTGAAGACGTGCCTTAACTTCAGCCCGCTTTAGCTCAAACAGTCCCCGGTCAGAGTTAAAGGTATGGTGAATTTCGGTATTCGATCTGAGGAGTTGAGCGGCAAGTTTCCGCCGGACCTCCATCCAATCTGCCGCGACCTGGGCGGCGGTTGCTTCTCCGTCAGGAATAGGATTTTCGTAGTTGTAGACTGGAGGCGGCATTCCTCTGAGAAAAGCAGTTGGATCAATTTCCGTTGCAACGAAGCTCGCGTTCTCCGCAGTGCACTCGGTGAATATGCAGTCAACGAATTGGCACTCCTCGAATTCCGATCCCCCGAAATCACATCGATAGAACGTGCAACCCTCGAACGTGACATGACGAAAGACGAGTCCCTCCGAGAAGACAACGACAGAAAGTGCAGTTCTTAAATGTTGAACCCACAACTTTCGACTCGCCCCGCGGTTCTGGCCAGTGGAACTTGCATTCACGGAAATCCGTATCGGAAAGATGAGATTTTGAGCTAGGAGAACAAAGCGAACGCCTGGAACAGAACGCCGTTTTGTCTTTTCAAAACGGGCCGGAAGTTTCGCGTGCGAGTCAGCCGATTTCTCGATAGTAATTTCCCAGAGTGGGTAAGGGACACCAAATGTGGCGCGGCGACGCGTTGGGTCTCTGTCGTTACGCCACGTTTTGGTGATGGGCACCGGCTTGATTCGCGGGCCTTGTACACCATCCCATGAATCGCCTATTACTTGAGGTGCCGCCATAACGCCTCGATATACTAGCAAACGGGCATTTGTACCGCGTCGCCGCCGTTGATGGCGATTTTACCGAAAGCAGTTGACAGCGTCGACTAAAACCTTGAATGGTTGCGGAACCTGCGAAACCCGGGGAGCAGACGGGGCGCTCCCCCCAATTGGTAGTAGCCTGGTGCCCAGGTTCGCCCTTCTTTTGGGCTAACCCTTCGACAGGCTCAGGGCAGGCTCCTTCGACTGCGCTCAGGGCAGGCTCTGGGGTCAGTGCGCTAGGCCTTCCCGAGCCCAGGTTAGCGTCCAAACGATGGACGCCAACCCTTCGACTGCGCTCAGGGCAGGCTCTGGGGCATCAGGCAATTATTTCAGCCAGTGGATTTTGATTTCCTGGTGAAGCGGCCTGAATTCTGGGTCGCCGGTCACGAGTTCTGCCTTCATTTCTTTGGTCAGCGCGGCGGCGAAGGCATCGGCCAAACTCATCTTGAAGCGTGCTTTGAAATCGGCGGCAGTGTCGGCCAGCGCGCGGGTTGTGGAATGAAAATCAATGGGCAGGCCCTCCAGGACCTTTGCGGCTTCCGCCCAGGCTGCGGCGCCGTCTTTCTTCACAATCGAATACTTCACCTCGGCGTAGTTCACGTCGGTCATGTGGAGAGGGACGTCTTTCTTGCTGGCGGAGATGAGCAGTTGCTCCACCGCTTCCGCGCCCGATTGGTCGCGGAAGTAGGCGATGAGCGCGAAGCTGTCCAGCACCTTAGCCGACATGGCGCTCCTCCAGCGCGCGCTCCCGTTTTTTGTGCTCGGCCCACTCCTCGATCAGCGGCCTGTGTCCTGACGCGCGCTTGAGGATGCCGCGCCCGCGCCGGATGAGCGCCGCCGTCACCGGTTTCAGCAGGATGCCGTCCGGCGTTGCTTGCACTACCGCTTTGGTTCCGTCCTCGATTTCGAATTGCTTGCGAAGACGCAGCGGGATCACGACCTGCCCTTTTGTCGTGAACGAGACGGTCTCGGGTTTTTCTGTCATACTCATGCCTAATAGTACTACCTATATGATATTGTCCGTCAAGATGCGTAAAGTAGGATTGACATCTAGCAAGAGGATATCGGCGGCGGGTGACCCAGGTTCGCCCCTTCTTTTGGGCTGACGATCACCCGTTAGACCGCACCCTGCGGCGCGGCTTCGCGGCACGCACTTCTTTAATGAGCCGGGGAACATCGGCCTCGGTGTAGCCCTTCGGATTGCGGCCAGCCGCATACTCGCCCAACTCATCCAGTGTCTGCCGCGCCTGCTGCGCGGAATAGGCGCGAAAGGCTTCCCGGAATAGTTCGCTCATAGTGCGGCTGTCCCTCTGAGCCAGCGCCTCAGCCTTTCGTGCAAGTTCGGGCGGGAGGCTGATGGTGTAGACCTTCGATTTCCTTGCAGTAGCAGTAGCCATACCAAAATATTACACTGTAATGGATTCCATTACAACTAATGGGGCACCAGCTTACAATTCACTTTGACCATGACCGCAGACCAGTATCTACACGGAATCCTTCTGCGTGAAGCGGTGGATGCGGGCCCAAACTCACCGCTGCTTGGCGTGCAAACTACCTTAATGCCCACCCTGCGGCAATGGGCAGGAGACAACCTGCTGGGTGTCTATCCCAGCGGTTCTTTCATGAAAGGCACTGCCGTTCGCAGCGGGACGGATATTGATCTGTTTCTATCCCTGTCGGAGCATACGAGCGAAACGTTGAAAGAGCTATACAACAAACTATTCGACTGCCTGACATCCGCTGGCTACTCGCCCAAGCGCCAGAACGTTTCGCTGAATATAAGCGTGTCGAAGTACTCCGTGGATCTGGTGCCGGGGAAACGCCAGAACGCGCTTTCGGGCGATCACAGTCTGTACCGGCGCAAAGCCGACACCTGGACCAAAACCAACGTTCTTACCCATGCCCGAACGGTTATTGGAGCGGGACGAGCAAACGAGATACGCATTTTGAAGCTCTGGAGAAATCAGAAAGGGCTCGATTTCCCGTCGTTCTATCTTGAACTCTCGGTCATCCGCGCTCTGTCGGCGAGACCATTGCCGGGCCTCGTATCCTACAACCCTCAGCCGACGCTAGCGCAGCGCGTCGTAATGGTCTTCGATTATCTCCGCGACTCATTTCCGGCAGCCAGAATCGCCGATCCGGCAAACACCAACAACATTATTTCGGAAGATCTCACGGCACAGGAAAAGGCAAAAGTCAGCGCAGCCGCCAAAGCTGCGAGGGAAGCCGCTGCATCGTCCTGGGAGGACATCGTGCGATGAGCTTTAAAGTCGATTGGTCGCTGCCAAGACTCATGCAGGCGCTACATGAACGCGTAGCGCAAGATTTGAAAACAGCCCGCGAGGCACTTGGGCATCCGGTTGCCAAAGGCGACGGGAGCGAAGCGGTTTGGACTACGCTTTTCAGGAAATATCTGCCGCAACGCTATGCCGTGGATAAAGCGACAATCGTGGACAGCAAAGGCCAGTTCAGCGATCAGATTGACATAGTGCTCTTCGACCGCCAGTACACGCCACTGATTTTCGAGCACCAGAATGAGATCATTGTGCCGGCGGAAGCCGTCTACGCCCTGTTCGAAGCGAAGCAGGAGATTAAGGCGGAGTTCGTGAGATATGCGCAGCAGAAGGTCGCGACAGTACGCCGTCTCCATCGCACCAGCGCGCCCGTACAGACGATCGATGGACGTCGCACGGCAAAGCCGCAGCCTATTCTGGCGGGATTTCTAGCTTTTGAAAACTCATGGAAACCAGCGACCATCGGGAAATATCTTTCGCCCATCCTCGCCGCCGATCGGAAAGAAGGTCGGCTCGATTTCGGCTGCATCGCCGCCTATGGGACCTTCGGTTGCGAGGGGGCCAACTGCGTTTCCTCGGCCCCACATGACAAGGCGACTACGTGCTTTCTCCTCGAACTCATCACCCGGCTACAAAGAATAGGCACCGCCCCGGCCATCGACATGGCTGCCTATGCTCGCTGGCTTTCCGGGAGAGCTGACCGCCGCCGTACCCATCAGTAGAAGGCTTAGAGAGCATCAATCTATCGCACATCCACTGGTAATAGTTGGCGGTGGATTTGGGGCGCGAACCACGGAACGTGAATCGGTGATTTCGATTCGTCGGCACTGTCGCCGCGACGGTGTACCGTTCTTCCTTAAATAGTGGGGCGGTGTGCGAAAGAAGCCTGGTGCCCCAGGGCAGGCTCTGGGGCACCGGGGCTGACTACGCCGCCGATTGCACCGCTCTCTTATATGCGGGGGCGAACACCTCCCGGGCAAATTGCGAGAATGTAACTTTGCCGGTGCGTTTTTGGTCGCCTTTGAATTGCTGGATTTTGGGAATTGCCTCTTCCATTTCAACCAGCAGCGCTGCCATCTCCGGCGACATTCCGCTCTGGCTCATTGCGGCCTTCAACTTGTCGCCCGGGATGGTGACCACGCGGATTTGTTTCCCGATGGCCTGGCCGGCGATGCGGGCCCACTCGTCCAACGAAATCTCCTGCGGGCCCACGATATCGACCACGTGATGGCCGTCGATCGGTTGGAGCAGAAACTCAGCGGCAACCTCAGCGATGTCCTGCGTGGCAATGATCGGCGCTTTCACGGATCCCTGGAGCGTCGTGTAGATGGCCCCCTGCGCGACGATCGTCGGCAGCGAGAAAAACACGTTCTCCATGAACTCGTTTGGGCGCAGCGAGACGATGTTCTTCCCGGCAGCGCGGAACGTCTGTTCCGTCTCGTAGTGTCCAACAATCGGCCCTGTGCCACTCGGCAGGAATGCTCCTGCACTCGAGAGATGAACCACATGCAGCTCCGGATGCTTGCGGATCACGCTGGCTCCCGCCTCGGCCATGCGGCGGGCCGTGCCCAATGGATCGTGCGAGGTCATCTCCGCAGGCGTCAGCCAGAACAGCGCGTCGGCGCCACGCACCGCCTGCTCAACAACCGCGGGATCGCTGTGCTCACCGGCGATGACCTTTGCACCGCGGCTGGCTAGATCTTTCACTTTTTCGGGATGTCGGGCTATCAGCGTGACATCCGACTTGCGGTCAAGAAGTATGTTGGCGAGTTTGCTGCCGATGTGGCCCGTAGGAGTGGTAAGTGTAATCTTCATGGAATTTTCTCCTTACCAGTCTAGGATGTGCAGGGTTTGTCTCGCGATGCAGAAAGGCAGCTACTTGTTCCCTGCAATCAGCAAATCCGGCGCGAGTCTCAGATAGAACCATGGTTGGCATTTAACGCAACCGTCAGGCTTGTGTAGCTTCAGCGACCAACGACGTCGTAGCGTGGACATGAAAACGGCAAAACCACTGGGGATCTCCGCCACTCAGCCTAACTACCAGGGGCTGGATGTCAGAGAACTATCTCTTCTCCAGCGGAGGGAAAAGTGATTTCTCTTGACATCCCCTTTTATAGAACCCGAGCTATCAGGCTACGCTTCGGATTAGATCGAAAGGGGGGTGCCACCCGAAGCTTGGGCTGTTAAGAACCGGGCTTTGGTGGAAATTTCTTGAACATGTTGTTGATGTCTCCGTCCAGAGACTTGGTGTTCTTCTCCGAATTGTTGCCGAGGTCTTGCGTAGCCAGGCCCCGCCACAGGAGCTTCTTCGAGCTGGCGTCGAACAGGTCGATGGCGAGGTTGGCTACACGCTGATTGGTGGTCGTGGTTGTGGCTTCACCCATTCCCCCGGGACCCCAGCCACCACCCCAGCCCCAGCCGCCCCAACCCCAGCCACCGCCCCAGCCACCGCCCATACCGTCGTACATGGTCTGGAGCTGTTTCTGGTCGTGGACGTTGTCGGTGGCAAAGATCATCACGGAACCGCCGGACTCAACCAACTGCCATCCTTTGGCCTGCAGGTCTTTGTCGACGGCCTGCTTGATGCGTGAGACGTAGAAAGGATTGGAGGTCTGCACCTTTCCCCAGGAGTAGGTTTTGTACTGCGCGAAGTTCACCGAGTGGTCGTAATCCGTTCTTACGTTGCCAGCGAAAGCTGCGACCGAAAATCCCAGCAGGAAGATCCCAGCAAGCGCAAGATTGAATCTGTATCGCATCTGTTGTTGTTCCTTTCTGCCCACGGGCTAAGCAAAGCAAATTGTATTCCATCGGAAGGGGAATGCGGGCGGGTGAGACAGAGACTGCCCTGATGGATTTGGGGCGCGAACCATGGAACGTGAATGGGAGATTTCGATTCGTCGGCAGTGTCGCCGCGACGGTGTACCGTTCTTCTTCAAATAGTGGGGCGGAGTACGAAAGAAACAGGCAGGACGAAAACTCAACGGTCGTACGTATGACGAAATGCCC
Source organism: uncultured Acidobacteriaceae bacterium (assembly GCA_963709045.1). Taxonomy (GTDB): domain Bacteria; phylum Acidobacteriota; class Terriglobia; order Terriglobales; family Acidobacteriaceae; genus Bog-257. Next base: position 540,916 of record CAVPUX010000005.1, read on the forward strand.
GACGTGTCCTCCGCGCAGGAGTCAAGCTCTGGCGTATCTAGTTGACGGCCCGTCTCCTCGGCCATGGTCGTGACCTATCAGGGCTCGATCACCTACCGCATGAAAGCGGCCATCGATAGGCTCGAGCGCTGACCGCCGATAGTTCCAGTGCGAGGACTATTTCAACGACTCTAGATAGGCCACCACGGCCTCGGCGTCGGCGCGATTCATCTTGTATTGCGGCATCGGGGGACGCGCCGGCTGTCCGTTGGGAGCCAGTCCGGTCATGAAGAATTGGACAGCCTTCTCGTGGTCCCATCCCGGCAATCCCGCGATGTTGGGCGAAGTGTCGGCCCAGACCGGCATCGGAACCAGGGGCGCGAAGTCCAGTTTCTTGCCCTGCAACCACTGACCTTGGACGAACTCGCCCTTCTCGTTCATCGGAGTGTGGCAGTCGCCGCACTGGCCGATGGACTTCACCAGGTATTCGCCGTGCGCGATCTGCTTGGAGTTACTCTTGCCTGCGGCGGCGGCGTTGGTATTGCCCGCCGTCACCGCCAGTAGTCCTGCCATCATCGTTATCACCATCCAATGTTTCATTCGCCCTCCAGCGTTGCTTTCCGCAAAACCCACTCGTTGCCTGCGATGGGAAAAGGGGGTGGACAAAATTGCCGCGAATGGCCGTCGAAGGTCATCCCGGCCCCCAGCCCTTTTGTTCCAAACCACGTTGTTAGAGCATGCCCCGAAACTCCTCCACACTCATTCCCAGATCCTCAATGATGCCTCGCAGCGTCTTGGGCTTAAGGTCACGTCCGGAGTGCATGGGGATGACAACACGCCGCTTGTCTTCGGGGCGCACATAGATTGAATGGCTGCCCTTTTGACGACGGAATTCGAATCCCAGGCGCTGGGCAATGCGGGCAAGCTCTTTGCTGCTTATGGCCGGCAGCTTGGGGCTCATGCACTAATCTCGACCGGCTTGATAAAGATATCTTCCTGGGGAATCGGAAGCCCGTCTTCGAGCAAAGTCTCAACGTAAAGCTGGATCGCTTCACGGACGTTCGAGACACCCTCCTCCACCGTCTCACTTTGGGTGTGGCAACCGGGCAAGGTGGGACAGAAGACGTGATAGCCACCTTCGTTCTCTTTTTCGAAAATTACGGTGAATCGGTAAATGGTCCTGTGGTCTTCAGCCGGCATAAAGCAAACTCCTCGCTTGCGAGGCATTGTAGCCCGAGCTAGGCGCTAGCAGTTAGTCCCAATCGATAGTGCCCGACTTCCATCCTACCTATTTTGCGTGGTGCGCGGCAGCAAAAATCAGGAGGGGCGCCCCGCACCGCTATTCAGCGAAGGGATGTAGTGTGAAAATCCTCCCCGCTGGAAACCCGAGACTGAGGCGAATTCAAGCAGTGGAAAAGGGTGCGGGATACGCACCCTTTCGAGATCGCTCCAAACTTTATTTCTGGCTGTTCTGGAAGCGCTTGTTCACTTCTGCCCAGTTCACCACGTTCCACCATTCTTTCAGGTAGTCGCCGCGGCGGTTCTGGTACTTCAGGTAATAAGCGTGCTCCCAGACGTCGTTGCCCATGATGGGCGAGAAGTCCTGGCTCAGGGGATTGTCCTGATTGGGCGTGGACATCACTTGCAGTTTGCCGCCGCGATCGCGCACCAGCCAGCTCCAGCCGCTGCCGAACTGTTTCAGACCGGCATCGTTGAACTTTTCTTTGAAGGCGTTGAAGTCGCCGAAGGTGTTCTTAATCGCATCCGCGATAGCGCCGCTGGGTTCGCCACCGGCATTCGGTCCCATGATTGTCCAGAACATGGTGTGGTTAACATGCCCGCCAGCATTGTTGCGCACCGCGGTGCGAATCGCCTCGGGCACATTCTCCAGGCTCTTCACCAGCTCCTCGGCGCTCAATTTTTGCAGCTCCGGAGCTTTTTCCAGCGCCGCGTTCAAGTTGGTCACGTAGGCGACATGGTGTTTGTCGTGATGCAGGTGCATGGTTTGATTGTCAATGTATGGTTCCAGGGCAGAGTAGTCGTAGGGCAGCGCAGGAACTTCGTGTGCCATTCTGATTCTTTCCTCCAGTTGGCGATTGATGCAGGGGACCGATAAGTGGTTTCAAGACTTGGGTAAGACACAATGCCTCACCCCGAGATCATTATAGTTGCTGAAGCAGGCTTTAGCTGGCCGCTACCGGGCGAATAGCGAATAGCGAACAGCCAGTAGCGAAAAGCGAATTAGCGAATAGGTCTTCACCTGTACTTCTGCGCCAGTGTGCGTTCTTCCGGCGTCATCTGCTGCCAGAGCTGGTCGCGGTGCTGTTGCGCCCAGTCGCTGGTGGGATTGGCGGCCAATGCTGAACTCAGCCAGCGATAAGCTTCCACGCGGTTGCGTTGCACGCAGGTTCCGGAGCTATACATCGAAGCCAGCCGGTTGCGGGCCATGGAGTTTTCTTTTTCCGCGGCAGTCTTGAGTAACACCATCGCCTGTTCGCAGCTGCGAGGCACGCCTTCGCCCTTGACATACATGTCGGCGAGCTGCACCGGCGCAGCTAGATTGCCTTTGGCGGTGGCTTTCCATAACCATGCTGCTTCCGCTGCCGAATCACTGGCATTGTTGGCTTTAGCCACTTCATCGGCGCCAGGAACTATTTTTTTGACGATCACTTCCTGGTCATTGTCTCCGGCTTGTGGTGATGACTTAGCCTTGCCGACGGTGGGCGCTGATGCCGATGCGGGCGAGCCGGTCAACTTCGAGGCATCCGCACGATTTGTATCGGTTGTGCTTCTTGCCGCCGGGTTTGTCCCAACATTTGTTTGCGGTGCATTCGGCGTTTGGTTTGGCAATGGTTTGGCGGAAGGCTGTCCGGCTGCAGGCTGATTCGCATTGGGCGAAGGCGTCACCGGAGCGGAACTCCCAGGGACTGTCGTTGCAGCACCTGTCGTCGGAACACTTGCTGCGCCCGTCGTTGCCGGGGTAGTAGTCGGCGTATTCGCGGACGGATTTTGGTTCTGCGGCTGAGGCGATGGCGCGACCTGCATCTCCGGCTTGGAGGAGGAATCAGCAGGGGCGGCGGACGACGCAGCTTCCGTGCTGGTAGTCTCGGGCGGCTTGCCGCGGGTCAGGCTCCGCATCTTCATCCTGATAACTTCGACAGGCCCGTTGTTCGTCTGGTGCACTTGCGCCTGCCACTCCAGCACTCCCAGAGCGCCGAAGGCCACCACCACAGCTGTCGCCAGCCAGATTCTCCATCTGCCGTGCGCAGGCTCTTCGACAACAAGCGCATCAGTGGTGGCGGCCTCTTGTGGCGCATCGCTTAGCCCCAGGAACGACGGCCCGGCGATGGTCGGCGCGGAATCTTCGGGCTTAGAGTCTATCGGCGACCGACGGAACTGGCGGCTCGTTAAAATCCAGAAATCGCGGCCGGTCGGTGCGCTCTTCCGTCGTGACTTCCAATCCCAGTCGCTCTCGAACGTCTTCCGGCAGCTGGGCAGGTGCTATTTCGGAAGCAGACGCCATCTCGCCTGACGTACTTGCCGTCTCCACAGCCGTGACCGGGAGTTTCCGGCGCGGCAGGAGGCGCTGGCTCAAACGCCGCCGTGTCGCCCCGCATCGTAAACTCTCCGGGATCGCTGGGCGGCACGTAGCGAAACTTCTGAACGTATTCGTCTAATGGAATTTCTGGCACCAAGTCGAATTGTCGCGGGGCGACCTTCGATGGCTGATCGTTTGACGGTAGTGGCTCCTCCGACATGTCGCCTGAGTCCGACGAAGGTATGGACTGACCGTCGTCCCGCACATCTGGCGGCGCCACATCGAGACTACTGCTGACTGCTGCTGGATCAGAGGCCCAGCGTTCGGTTCGCGCTCGGCTCTCCCCCAGCGCATGCGTCAGGCTGGCCGTGCCCTGGGCGCCTGGAGCGGTCAGAGGCCGGTGAGGTAGCGGGGTGCCACACATCCCGCAAAAGCGATTCCCAACCTGATTCTCGTATCCACAAGTGCTACAGACCACGACGCCTCCTGTCAGCCGAGAACATCCTAAATGATAAGGGCCTTTCCAGGTCAGATGAGAGCACCGCGACGGGGGTGGCATGAGCTCGGATCAAGGGGCGCTGACACTGCCAGTCAGTCCGTGATCAGCAGGCTGGGCTGAGGAGCCGGGCCGTCGGCAATCTGCACACCACTGCCCACATGGCAATGGGCAATTCGCTCTGTTCCCACACCGCTATTGGCATTTCCAGCACTCGGGGTACCGCGCCGGTCAACATCCAGCGCATGGTTAAACGGCTCGAATCGCCCTACAATAACTTGCGTTGGGAAGGTCTTTGCGAGTACTCTGCAAGGCGAACAATTGGCGAATATGCGGGCGCTAGTTCGATTGGGAGAGCCCAGAATTAGTAGCCGCGCGAAAGCGAGCCCCACGAGACCGAGGCATCGCCCACGTCGCACTTGCAGCCCACAATAGCCCCGAGCCGGGAAGGAGCCATATTGGCCGATGCGCGCGAAGTGATGAACATACGTCAGGCATCGCAGTACCTGGGCGTTTCGCCCGATACGCTGTATAAGTACGTCTCTGAGGAGATGATCCCAGCGTTCAGGCTGGGTAATCGCTGGAAGTTCAAGAAGAGCGTCCTCGACGGTTGGATGGAGAACCAAAGCTTCAGGAGCGAGGCATTCCGGCCACGCAAACTGGGCAAGGCTGTTCGCGTCAGTGCGGGAGGTGATTAATTGGGGATGGCCAAGCCCCGTTCCTTAGGACTACTCTTTCGCCATGACCGCGAGCGTGGTCGAAGGCGAGCGCGAGAGTCTTAAGCGGCGTGTCCTGCATACGTTGCTTAAAGGCTTGGCATTTGTTCCCAACCTGGTATTCGCAGCCGTTGTTGGCTCAATATTGGCCGCTCCGATCAGCTTGTTACTCTTTCGTGTCTTTTCCTCCCACGTTGCCGCCTATATCCAAGATGTGACGACGTTGCTGCCATCGATCTTGTCTGGGATACCTGGTGGCTCGCAAGTTCCATCATTCGGTCGCACGCTGGATCTGGATTCCGGCGATTGTGCTGTGGATGTTGGTCGTGCTTCCCAACGTAGCCGCCTATGTCGGCCAGAACTGTGGCCTGTCGCGGTCACAGTACTTCCTGCGCGAATTCGTCTTCTACATCCGCACGGAGTGCGACGCAGGATTGACTTGGCCGTTATATACACTGCCGACGCTCTGTTGCATCGGCTATTCGCTGGGAGCGAAGTTCGCGGCGCGAGGCGAACACTGATATGGAGCGATAGCACGAAAGCGCCAGATGTTTATGGCGCTTACCTCCGAAATTCACACAACTTTCTGGCGGGCCTGTTCATCTACACCCCATCAGAAGTAGAAGTCCGCGATTGGGGGTGAACCATGCGAAGCCATTTGAAATTCACGCTGTCCCTTCTCGTCATACTAAACCTGGGAATGCTGTACTGCGGGGGAACGAATCCTTCCTCGTCAGCAAGTGCCGGCGTCGGATCGTCGCCGTCCTCGCCTCAAGGTCCGGGCCCGTCAACCATGACATTGCCGACGGATGTGCTTACCTATCACTACGACATTTCCCGCCAAGGCATAAACTCGCAAGAAACGATCTTGACGCCATCTAACGTTAATTCCAGCTCGTTCGGAAAAGTTAACTTCTTCTCCGTCGATGGCAAAGTTGACGCGCAACCTCTGCTGGTGAACACCCAGACCGACACCATCAGCGGCATTCGCGACAGCACGGTGTTCGTGGTCACCGAGAATGACAGTGTCTATTCCTTCGGCGCCAACAGCGGGACGCAGTTTTGGAGAGTTTCAGTGCTCGGCCAGGGTGAGAGCACGAGCGACACCCACAGTTGTAGCCAGATTTCACCGCAAATCGGGATCACGGGAACCCCGGTGATCGATCGCCAGCAGGGACCGAACGGCGCCATGTACTTAGTGGCTATGTCAAAAGATACTTCGGGCCACTATCACCAGCGTCTTCATGCTCTCGATCTCAAGACCGGAGCAGAGTTGTTCGGTGGCCCTAAGGAGATCACAGCAACCTATCCCGGCAGTGGCGACGGCAGCCAGGGCGGGCAGGTCATATTCGCGCCCGGTCAATATGCGGAACGTGCCGGACTGCTGGAACTGGGAGGAACCATCTACATCGCCTTCACTTCCCATTGCGATGAGCGCCCCTACACCGGGTGGGTCATGGCCTACAACGCGCAAACCCTGGCGCAGAGTTCGGTAATTGACGTTACCCCCAATGGCAACGAGGGTGCAATCTGGATGGCGGGTAGCGGATTGGCTTCCGATGGCCAGTATCTCTACTTCCTCGATGGCAACGGTACTTTCGACACGACGCTCAACTCCAACGGATTTCCGGTAAATGGCGACTACGGGAATGCGTTCATGAAGCTCTCGCTCTCCGGTCAACTTGCGGTCGCCGACTACTTCACCATGTTCAACACCATGCAGGAGTCGGATAGTGACGAAGATCTCGGTTCGGGAGGCACGCTGATACTGCCCGACCTCATGGACAGCAGCCATCAGGTCCATCACTTGGCGGTGGGTGCCGGGAAAGACGGGAACATCTACGTAGTCAATCGCGACAACATGGGCAAATTCAATCCCAACGATGACAGCGCCATCTATCAGGAGATCGATGGAGTGCTTCCCGGTGGCGTGTGGGCCATGCCCGCTTACTTCAACAACACCGTGTATTACGGTTCGGTCGGGAACCCGCTTAAGGCGTTCAGCATTTCCAATGCGAAACTCTCTACTTCGCCAATTGGACACACAGCAACATCCTTCACCTATCCTGGGACGACGCCCAGTGTCTCCGCCAATGGAACGTCCAACGGAATCGTCTGGGCGATTGAGAATACCAACCCGGCGGTTTTGCACGCCTATGACGCAACCAATCTTTCGCACGAGCTTTACAACAGCAATCAGGCCGGATCGCGCGATCAGTTTGGGGCGGGCAATAAGTTCATCACGCCGATGATTGTCAACGGCAAGGTATTTGTGGGCACTCCGACTGGGGTAGCGGTATTCGGACTGCTGCCGTAGGGCAGATTCTGGGTTGGTGTATCCGGTGGAGCACCGGCTGAGCGGTGCATTTGAGAGTTGCGCCTGATTTCGACTTTAGAGGCTGCTGAAAAAGTCGAAAAAGCAGATCCCTCGCCGACTAAAGTCGGCTCGTGATGACAAAAATAGACAACTTATCGGCACGACTAATAGTCGTGCCCTGAAACAACCGTGCGCTGAGCGTCGTTTTCCACATCCGGTTAAGCCGTATCCGCTTTTGCCGATTTACCTCTTAGCCTCCACCTTCTTGTGGACGGAGAGGTTTCATGCGCTACATCCTCTGTGCGGCTTTGTTCTGTAGTGTGCTCAATGCCCAAGACAAGACCTCGGTGTCGTCCTCCCCGCCTCATGAGGAGGGGATCTTCTATGTCAACGGCATCGACTATCACTTCATCTCGGGAGCGAACTATACGGTTGTGGTCGCAGGCCACTCCGTCGCCAATCGCAAGTTTCTGGGACTTAAGGTGCGGATACTCAACAATGGCCAACACGCAGTGACTGTACGCCCGGAAGATGTGCGGGTCGCCGACGCGGTTGCGGGACGCGATCTGGAGGGAATCTCAGGGACGGAATTGGCGAAGCGCATGCGCCGCCCCTACAACTGGTCGCGATATGCGGTGAATGCCGCCGCTGGGCAAACATCTGATACCGCCGACGACCCCGAAGCGACCGACCACCAGCACAGCGACATCATGCGTGCCATGCAGCAGATGGCGATTCAAATGGCAAATCCTCCGCCCGTAATATCTGCGCTGTCCATCGCAGAACCTACGGGGACTAGGCAGACCGAGCCGGGTCTTCCGCCAGAGGCGACGATCTCTGACGAAGTGTCGCATCTGCGGACGAAGGAAGCCTCCCGGCCTGACGTGCTCATGCAGCTGCAGCGGCAGATTTCTCCTGATTACCTGGAGCGAACGTCGTTCCTTGCCAACACCATTCCACCGCGGGCCGATCTGGAAGGCGTCTTCTATTATCCGATGAACAAACTGGCACGCGATCCCGCCGCGAGGAAGGCGTCGCAAACCCGAAGGGTGCACGTGACAGTGCCGGTTGGGGATGAGAATTTTCAATTCTTGCTCGCCGTGGAATAGCGTGCACGGTTCCGGTCGCCATCCGGACGAGCCACTATAATGATCGCACCATGCGTAACCTCGTGACCTGTTGTAGCCTTGTGCTCGTCGCACTGGCCACGGCTCTTTCTGCGCATGGGCAAAGCACCACGGCGGAGAAGCAGCCTGGGGTAGTGATCACGACGCCAGCCGGGTCCAGTGCTATTCTCGGGAGCAACTTCAATTTCCCTTTGACCGCGACCGGTGGTGACACCCCTTACTCGTGGCATCTGGTTGACGGACAGCTTCCTCCGGGCCTCAAGCTGCACCCGCATAAAGGCGATATCTCCGGCACCCCGACTACCGCAGGCGAGTATCACTTTACAGTCGCGGTCGCTGACTCCGGCGCGCCGCCCTTGCAAGTCCAGCGCGTCATGACGATCACCGTGATTGCCGGACTGTCCATCGACTGGAAGGAACATCCGAAGGTGCAGGGAACCACTCTCTCCGGGTCGGTGGTGGTTACAAATCACACCGGACAGGATTTCGATCTCACCGTCGTGGTAGTCGCAGTGAATAACATTGGCAGAGCAACGACGCTCGGGTATCAACACTTCATGCTTGCCGGAGAGAACTCCAGTCCGGTAATCCCTTTTGGTTCGTCCCCCGGGCCGGGCAGCTACGTGGTGCATGCCGATGCTGTCGCGCATCATCCTGGCGGCCATCATATTTATCGTGCTCGTAAGCAGACCTCAGAAACATTGGCAATAACGCAGCATTGAGTGGTGAAAGACGCTCGCTATTGTTGTCCGCCGCTGGCAAGGGAGACTTCCTGGCGAAACTGCGGCGACCAAGAATCAATCCAAAATGGGACGTCGGACCCGTGTGAGAGGCGGCTGCGAGGAATCTAGCCTGCTCACCTAGCGCAAACTGTTGCACCACACCCATAGGACCATAAGTGGAACTCCATCACTTCATGAGTGATTGAGTGCGCGCCGTTGTGGAACCGAGATTGCCATTTACAGCTGAGGGGTTGCCTGCAGCGACACTTCGTCAAAGAGTCGTGGGAGGCAGCGCCGCACAACTCAGAGTGGACTTGGAGAGTCACAAAATGTATAGAACATCATTCCTCGTTTTGTTGTTTGCGTGCGTGCTTTCACTGACGGCCATCGGTTTCAGTTCGGACATGCCAGTGATCCTGGGCGGCAGTAGTCCGGGTCAGGTACTGATCACCAATACAGGTCACGACAGCGCAGATTTGTCTTTCACCGGAACATGCGGCGCACATGCGGATTGTCTAACCGGCTACGGATACTATGGACTTAACGTCGGCAACTACTCGATGTGGTTCGTCAGCGGCGGCAGCGGCAATCTGGCGCTTGGGTCCCCTACGAGTGGTGTCTATCCCCTCAGCATGGGCGGCAACACCATCGACTTTAGCTTCAGTTATGGAGCTAGTTTTCTCGACGGCACCATAACTCTGTCCAACGTCACCGATGGAACGAATGTGCCTCGATTCGTGGGGAACCTGGACGTCACTAGTAGCAATATTCCCGGCTTCCCTGATGGTGGACTTACGAGTTTGGATTTCAACGTATTCCTGGGAAACAACCCAAGAATCGACGGAGTCTACTCAGGAGAATCGCGTTCCACGCATGGCCCTCTTTCGTCTGGAGAGTTGGTGCCAGCCGCAACACCCGAACCCGGTAGCCTGGCACTATTTGGCTCCGGAATCCTAGGACTTGCGGGCTTGATGCGCCGCAAACTGAACCGCTAATTCCAACTCGTCCCCCTGGGTTGTGAAAGCCGGAGCCAAGCGCTCCGGCCTTTTTGTGCGTTGGGCAAGGTCGACTGCTTAAGATGCTAGCGGCGAATTATATGGGGCGATGACGATTGCCAAAATGCTGCAAAATGGATTCAACTAAAGACACCGATGGACTATCGATTACGGCAGAAGAAATTCCAGCAGACCATCGAACGGCCAGAACCTCGATGGCTTCGTGGTCACGCATCCCGCCAACCTGCGCTACCTTTGCGGCTATACCGGTAGCAACGGGCTGTTGCTGTTTCTCGATGGACGCGGCATCTTCTTCACCGACGGCCGTTACACCGAACAGGCGCGCGAGGAGGTCGGCGGGGTACGGGTGGTCATCTCCAAAGGGCCGCTGCTGCAAGCCGCTGCGAAAAGCCTAGGCAAGCTAACTTCAGCGGCAATCGGCTTCGAGGCCGACTACACCACAGTTGCTACAGCGGAGACCATGCGAAAGCTGGTCCACCGGCGGATTCACTGGCGGCCTACCGCTGGCCTCATCATGCGCCAGCGCATGATCAAGGACGCTGAGGAGTTGTCGATCATCCGCGCCGCCGTGCATATGGGCGCTGCCGTCTACGAAGAGGCGCGGGTCTTCATCCGGCCTGGTGTGCGTGAGTCCGAGGTAGCTGGAAAATTGGAGTATGCCGCGCGACGGTCCGGCGCCGATGGCATGTCGTTCGAGACCATCGTCGCAGCGGGGAAACGCGGAGCTTTGCCTCACGGTCGGGCCTCGGCTCAACCAATACCCCGCCGCGGATTCGTGGTGGTCGATTCCGGTGTTATACTTCGGGGCTATTGTTCAGATATGACCCGCACCGTACACGTGGGCCGGGTCAGCCGGGAAGAGCGCCGGTGGTACGAAGCGGTGCTGGAAGCCCAGTTAGCGGGGATCGCAGAGGTAGCTCCGGGCAAAACGGCAGGCCAAGTGGACCAAGCGGCTCGCCAGGTGCTCCGCCGGGCCAAGTTGGACCGCTACTTCACGCATTCAACCGGGCACGGGGTGGGGCTGGAGATTCACGAGCCACCGCGCCTCGGCAAAGGGCAGTCCGAGACGCTGGAGCCCGGGATGGTGATTACGATCGAGCCCGGAGTTTACCTGCCGGGTAAGGGTGGCATCCGAATCGAAGACATGGTCGTGGTCACCGATCGAGGGTGCGACGTGCTGACCCCGGTTACCAAGGAACTGATTGAGATTTAGAGCGGCTGTGCCCGGAAGATAGGATAAAGCCTTTACTTGCCGAACGGAAAACGATGAACCAGAAAGAAATCAAAGAACTAATCGAATTTTTGGTCGAGAAGGACATCGCCGAATTTGAACTGCAACGCGGCGATATGAAGCTGCTGGTCAAGCGAGGCGCGAGCGCTCAACCTGCGCAGGTAGTGCATGTCGCGCCGGCCGTCGTCCCGGCGCAGGCGGTTGCTGCCACGGCCGCGCCCCCAGCTCCTGCCGCATCCGCTCCCTCGCCGATTGCTGGCATCGGAGAGCCGGCAGCGGCCCCGGCTCCATCTGCGGCGCCTCCTGAAGCCGATTTATTCATCCTGAAGTCGCCGATTGTCGGGACCTATTACGAAGCTCCGTCGCCCGGCGCTCCTCCCTTCGTCAAAGTTGGCGATGCTGTGAAGGAGGGACAGGTGCTGTGCATCATTGAAGCGATGAAGCTGATGAACGAAATTGAGGCGGACGTGTCGGGCGTTATCGCCAAAATGTTTGTCCCCAATGGAAGTCCGGTGGAATACGGGATGCCGCTATTCGGCATCAAGAAAGCTTAGCGACGAAGTTGCCCCCTTCAATGACTTGCAGCTTCATGAATAACCCAGGCACGCACCACTTATTTCATGTTTAAGAAGATCTTAATTGCGAACCGAGGGGAAATTGCCCTGCGGGTGATTTGCGCCTGCAAGGAGTTAGGCATCAAGGCGGTCGCGATTTACAGCGAGGCCGATCGTAACTCGCTGCATGTGCGATTCGCCGATGAAGCCATCTGCATTGGCCCGCCACGTCTCCACGATAGCTACCTCAACATTCCTGCAGTCATCAGCGCTGCCGAAATTGCCAATGTTGAAGCCATCCATCCCGGCTACGGGCTGCTGAGCGAAAATGCCAACTTCGCCGAGGTCTGCCAGGCTTGCGGCATAAAGTTCATCGGCCCGCCGCCCGAGGTCACGCGGCTGATGGGTGAAAAAGAAAAAGCGCGCGCCACCATGAAGAAGCAGGGCGTGCCCATTCTGCCCGGCTCGGATGGAATCATCGCCTCGGCGGACGAAGCGGTGGAGTGGGCGCGGACCGTCGGATTTCCCTTGATCGTGAAAGCCTCGGCAGGTGGCGGCGGTCGCGGCATGCGCATCATCCGCAGCGAGGAAGAATTGCCCAACCAGTTCAACGCGGCGCAATCGGAAGCGGCGGCGGCCTTCGGCAATGGCGATCTCTACATGGAGCGGTTCATCGAGCGGCCGCGCCATATCGAGTTCCAGGTGCTGGCCGACGAGCACGGCAACGTGATGAGCCTGGGCGAGCGCGAGTGCAGCATCCAGCGCCGTCATCAGAAACTGGTGGAAGAGGCGCCTTCGGTGAAGGTTACTCCCGAGCTGCGCGAGCGCATTGGCGGCATTCTGGTAAAAACCCTGAGCAACATCGGCTACATGAATGCCGGCACTATCGAATTTCTGATGGACGAAGACGGGAGCCTTTCCTTCATCGAAATGAATACCCGCATCCAGGTGGAGCATCCCGTCACCGAGATGACTACCGACGTTGACCTGGTAAAGTCGCAGATCCTCATCGCCGCAGGCGAGAAGCTTAGCTCCATCATCACCTCGCCCGTGATCTTTCGCGGCCATGCCATCGAATGCCGCATTAACGCCGAGCATCCCGAGCGCTTCACTCCCTCTGCCGGAAAGATCACGGTCTTCAACACTCCCGGCGGCACCGGGGTGCGCGTGGACACAGCGGCCTACGCGGAAGGCGTTATTCCGCCCTACTACGATTCCTTGATTGCCAAGCTAGTGGTGCGAGGACGGGACCGCGCAGAAGCGATCTCGCGTATGTCGCGCGCCCTGGAGATGTTCGTGGTCGAAGGCATCTATACCAGTATTCCGTTACACCGCCGCATCATGGCCGATCCCGACTTCCGCGCCGGCAACTTCGACACCAGCTTTATGGAGCGGTTGCTCAACCAGCCTAAGGAGGCCGCGAAGTGACGCTCATTCCTTTTGCAGGGTACGCACATGGGGGACGAATGGTCTTTTCACCACAGAGACACAGAGACACAGAGATCTCGATTTTTTGAATTTCGCCCTCCGTGCCTCTGTGTCTCTGTGGTGAACGTTCTTGTCATGCACATGCTGATAAAACCGCCCAAGCTCTACGCCATTCTCGACGTCGCCTGTTTCGCACCGCCCCTGCGCACCACCGCTGCCATCGTGGACTACGCCCGTGATCTTGCCGCCGGTGGCGCGACTTGGCTGCAGTATCGCAATAAAGTTGGCAATACTCGCGAGATGCTTGACCATGCGCGTGAGATTCGCCGTGCGCTCGGCGATGGCGTGACCCTGATCATGAATGACCGCGCCGACATCTGCATCGCCGCCGGTTATGAGGGCGTTCACGTTGGCCAGGAAGACTTATCGGCGGAAGGCGCGCGCACCGTGATTGGTTCTAGCCGCATTCTTGGCGTCTCCACTCACAACCTCGAGCAGTTGCAGGAAGCGGATGCTGGTCCGGCGGACTACATCGCTTACGGTCCGGTGTTCGCGACCTCTTCTAAGAGGCACGCCGATCCCATTGTCGGCTTAGACGGAATTCGCGCGGCCCGCGCTGCAACCAAGAAGCCTCTGGTCGCCATCGGAGGCATCACTCGTGCCAACGCGCGCTCGGTTCTGGATGCGGGGGCCGATTCCGTAGCCGTCATTTCCGACCTGCTCAGTTCCCCAACCAAAGTTGCTGAGGAATTCTTGCGCCTCTTGGTGTAAATTCGGAGTGTTTCTCCATCGACCAGAGGCCCTTTGGCAACTGAAACGAAAACGATATCGATTGCCTCCAATGAAAGCGAGTGGGTCAAGGGCCTTGGCCTGACCAGCGCCACCACGCTGGTCATGGGTTCCATGATCGGCTCCGGCATCTTCATCGTCTCGGCGGAGATCGCCCGGCTGGTCGATTCGCCGGCGCTACTCATTGCTGCCTGGCTCGTGACCGGATTCATGACCATCACCGGTGCGCTCGCCTACGGAGAGCTGGCCGCCATGATGCCGCGCGCGGGCGGGCAGTACGTGTACCTCCGCGAATCGCTGGGCCCGCTTTGGGGATTTCTCTATGGCTGGACGCTGTTCCTCGTCATCCAAACCGGAACCATTGCTGCGGTCGGAGTGGCCTTCGGCAAGTTCCTGGGAGTGTTCTTTCCTTCGATCTCGTCGACCCATTGGATTTGGCACATCGCACACGTGCCGCCCATTCCCATCGGGCCGATGGTGTTGGGCAACATGGATGTCGGCCTGAACACGCAGAACCTGATGGCCGTTCTGATCGTGATCTTCCTCTCGGTGCTGAATATCTTCGGCGTGAAGACCGGCGCAGCGGTGCAGAATGTGTTCACCTTCGCCAAGACCGCGGCGCTGCTCGGCTTGGTGTTGCTGGGAATTTTCCTGGGACGCAACGCCTCGGCGATCGCCGCCAACTTCGGCGCAAACTTCTGGCGCAACGCGGGATGGGGCGCCTTGCATCCGGTGCAGGTGGGAGTGGGCGGCCCGATCGCGCTGGTGGGAACGATCACCGTCATCGCGGTAGCGCAGGTGGGGTCGCTGTTTTCGGCGGACGCGTGGAACAACGTTACCTTCACTGCCGGCGAAGTCCGCAATCCACAACGCAACTTGCCGCTCGCGCTGGCGCTGGGAACCGGCGCGGTCATCTTGCTCTACGTGCTGGCCAACATCGTGTACTTGAGCGTGTTGCCGCTGGCCGGTATCCAACATGCCCCAGAAGAACGCGTCGCAACGGCGGTCGTGCAACAGATTTTCGGCTCGGGTGGCGCGCAGATTATGGCCATCGCCATCCTGATTTCAACTTTTGGCTGCAACAATGGACTGATCCTGGCGGGCGCCCGCGTGTACTATGCGATGGCGAAGAATGGGCTGTTCTTTCACAGCGCGGGCCGGCTGCATCCCAAGTACCGCACGCCCGCGCACTCCCTTGTCATGCAGTGTGTCTGGACCTGCATTCTGTGCATTTCCGGCAGCTATAACCAATTGCTGGACTACATCATTTTTGCTGTGCTGGTGTTCTATATCCTGACCATCGCAGGACTGTTTGTGCTGCGCGTGAAGCGTCCCGACGAGCCACGCCCCTATCGCGCTATCGGATATCCGGTGCTGCCTGCGATGTATATTTTGATGGCTGTCTTTATTGATGTAGTCTTATTGCGATACAAGCCGCAGTATACGTGGCCGGGGCTTATTATCGTTCTGCTCGGGATTCCCGTGTATTTCCTGTGGTCGAAGCGCAACCCGCAAGTGGTTACCGAAGAATAAAAATGAGACGAAGCTGAATGACAAATCTGCTAAAGACCAAGCCTCTTGACGTGCTGATGCGACAGGCGTCTGAAACCGGCGAACATAGTCTGAAGCGGGCTCTGGGCCCCGTAAACCTTATTACACTGGGAATCGGCGCCATTATCGGCGCGGGCATCTTCGTGCTCACCGGCCAGGCGGCGGCGCAGTACGCCGGCCCAGGCATCATGCTCTCCTACGTTCTGGCGGGCACGGGCTGCGCCTTTGCCGGACTCTGCTACGCCGAGTTCGCTTCCATGATCCCTATCGCCGGCTCGGCTTACACCTATGGCTATGCGACGCTGGGCGAGATCTTCGCCTGGATCATCGGCTGGGACCTCATTCTGGAATACGCCTTCGGCGCGGCCACCGTGGCCTCCGGCTGGAGTTCGACGCTGGTTGCCTTCCTCCAGGACTACGGCATCAATCTTCCGCCGCAGATCTGCGATGTTCCGGGCGCGAAGTGGTCGATGGTCGACGGCCGCTGGGCGCCAGATTTGACCCTCAGCACGGACCAGATGATGCGCGCGACCCAGCACGCCACCACCATATTCAACTTCATGGCGTTCTTCGCTATCATCGCTGTCACGACCCTCCTGATCGTCGGCATCAAGGAGTCGGCGAACTTCAACACGACCATCGTCTTCGTGAAGCTGATCGCGGTGATTGTATTCATCATCGTCGCCAGTATGTATGTGATCAAGCGTCCCGAGGTCGCGCACGCGAATTGGGCGGTGTTCCTGCCCAAAAACACCGGTTCTTTCGGCTCGTTCGGATGGTCCGGTGTCTTGCGCGGTGCGGGCGTGGTCTTCTTCGCCTACATCGGTTTCGACGCAGTGTCGACTGCGGCGCAGGAAGCGCGCGAGCCGCAGAGGGACATGCCCATCGGCATCCTCGGGTCGCTCGTGATCTGCACTGTGCTCTACCTCGTCGTCTCCGGCCTGCTGACGGCGACGGTGCACTACTCGCGCCTGAACATCGGCGCTCCGGTTTCACTGGCCATCCGCGAGACCGGCGTGAAGTGGGGCAGCTACGTGGTGAATGCTGGTGCACTGGCCGGGCTCAGCACGGTCATGCTGGTAATGTTGCTTGGCCAATCGCGCGTCTTCTACTCCATGGCGCACGACGGTCTGCTGTGGAAGTGGGCGGGCGACATTCATCCCAAGTTCCGGACGCCGTGGAAGTCGACCGCCGTGACCGGTATCCTCGTCGCCTTCACCGGGTCCCTGGTGCCCATTGGCGACCTCGGCCAGATGGTCTCCATCGGCACGCTGATGGCTTTCATCATCGTCTGCGCCGGTGTCTGGGTGATGCGACGCAAGCGACCTGACGTGCATCGGCCGTTCAGGACGCCGGGGATGCCCTTCGTACCGTTGTTGGGCATTATCATCTCGCTCGCCTTGATGCTCGGTCTGAACGGCAAGACCTGGATCCGCCTGGTCGTGTGGCTCATCATCGGCATTGGTGATCTACTTCACCTATGGACGCCATCACAGCAAAGTGCAGAACGCCGTACCTGACGAGGTGAAGGTAGCCGGAGACTAGATGCACGTCACGTGATGTCACCCGCCCTTCCTGAATGGAGGGGCTTTTTATTGCGCTACGCACCGCAAGGCGACACAATGGCTGTGTGAAGACCCTGTTCAACCTGAAGGTTCTCTTCCTGGCGCTGCTGGCATTGATCTTCATCGGCGTAGCAGGGTTCCATTTCATTGAAGGCTGGCCGTGGTTCGACGGCGTTTACATGGTGTTGACCACCATCACGACCATCGGATATGGCGAGGTCCATCCGCTTTCGCACGTTGGCCGCATCTTCAACACATTCATCATTGTTGCTGGTGTCGCTTTGGTGCTGCTGTTCTTCGGTGGCGCAACCCAGGCTTTGCTAGAATTCGAGCTGCAATCGGTATTCGGCAGGAGACGCATGGACCGCGAGATCAGCCGATTGTCGGATCACTACATCATCTGCGGCGCCGGACGCGTCGGCCGCAGCGTGGCGCGCGAACTGGCGCGCAAACCATTGCCCTTTGTCGTCGTTGACACCGACCATGCCAAGCTGGCGCGCTACTTCGCCGAAGGCTGGCTTACGGTGGCCGACGATGCCACCCAGACGCATGTTCTGCGCGGCATTCACATCGAGCATGCCCGCGGACTGGTGGCCGCCACCACCACCGACGCCACCAATATCTATATCGTTCTCGCCGCGCGCAGCCTGAACCCCAAGCTCAACATCATCGCGCGGGCCAGCGAAGAAGATGCCGAAAAGCATTTAATCACCGCCGGCGCCAACCATGTGGTCTCGCCCTACAACTTCGCCGGATACCGCATTGCCCAGACCTTCATGCGGCCGCACGTCGTCGATTTCTTCGACACCGCTATGAACCGGCAGAAGCCTCTGGAGATTGAAGAGGTGCAGGTGCAGGCGGGCTCACGCTTCGTCGGCGCGACGCTTGAAGCATCGCGCATCCGCCAGGAGATGGGAGTGATCGTGCTCGCCATCAAGGGCGAAGATTCGCACATGCGCTTCAATCCGCCGCCCGACGAAGTGATCCACTTAGGCGATCACCTTATCGCCATGGGCGAACCCGACGGCCTGCGTCGCTTGGAAGACTCCGCGGCGGAGCGCACATGAAGATCACCACTGCCGAAGAGATGCGTGAAATTGATCGCGTCACGACTGCGCGCTACGGGGTGCAATCCATTACCTTGATGGAGAATGCCGGGTCTGCCGTGGCGCAGTTCATCCTCGAACACTATCGCCACGCCAAGCGAGTCGCCGTCATCTGCGGCAAGGGCAACAATGGCGGCGATGGATTCGTGGTGGCGCGCAAACTGCATCGTGCCGGACGGGTCGTTGAAGTGCTGCTGCTCGCCGCTCCCACCGAGTTGCGTGGCGATGCGTTAGCGATGTTCGAGCGCCTGCCGCTACGTCCTATAGTCCTGCAAAACGCGCAGGAGTTGCAGGCGGAGTCGTCGCGGAGCCTGGCCAATTGTGACCTGCTGGTTGACGCCATACTCGGCACAGGATTTCGGCCGCCGGTGAAAGGCTTCTACGCCGATGCTATCGCCGCGATGAATCGTAGCGGTAAGCCGGTGGTCGCGGTGGACATTCCGTCGGGTGCAGATTCCGATTCGATGTCGGTGCAAGCCGACGAGCACACTGCGCGCGCCGACGCGATCGTTACTTTCACCGCGCCTCGTCCGGCGCATGTCTTCGGCAACCTGACGCGTGGGCCCATCGTGATTGCGTCCATCGGATCGCCACCGGAAGCCATTGTGAGCAGGCTGGCGCTCGAGCTCACCACGCCACGCGACTTCGCAACGCTGCTGGCGCCGCGTCCTGCCGACAGCAACAAAGGCATGTACGGGCATGTCCTGATCGTCGGCGGATCGCTGGGCAAGTCGGGAGCAGCCGGCATGGCGGGCATGGCTGCGTTGCGAGCCGGAGCCGGACTCAGCACGGTCGCGACGCCTGCCAGCGTGCTAAGCAGCGTCGCCTCATTTGCTGCCGAGCTGATGACTGAGCCGTTGCCCCAAACCGCCAGCGGCGGCATCGCCATGGCTGCCATCGAAAGCGGCCGTTTTCAGAAGCTGGTGAAGCCGATGACCGTGGTGGCGATCGGCCCGGGTATCGGAGGCGATCCTGAAACTGTGCGCTTCGTTCATGAAGCCGTGCGCCAAACCAAGGTCCCGATGGTCATTGACGCTGATGGGCTGAACGCCTTCGCCGGCCATACCGAATGGCTCGACGGGCGCGAGCGTCCGCTGGTACTGACACCGCATCCGGGAGAGATGTCGCGCCTTGCCGGTACCACGATCAAGGCGGTGCAAGCCGACCGGCTCAACGTCGCGCGCAGCTTCGCTCGCGAACATCACCTCGTGCTGGTGCTGAAAGGCAATCGCACCATCGTCGCCCTGCCCGATGGAACCGGATGGGTCAATCCGACCGGCAATCCAGGTATGGCAACCGGCGGCACCGGTGACATCCTGACCGGCATGACCGCAGGAGTGATGGGGCAGATGCCGAATAATATTCCGCTGGCCGCGGTCGCGGCAGTGTATCTTCACGGACTCGCCGGCGATGTCGCCGCGGAGAAGATGGGCGAGCATTCGCTGGTGGCTACCGATCTGCTCGCAGCCCTGCCGGAAGCTTTTCGCCGCGCTACGCAGTGGGCGAAGGAGAGTACAACGTGCATTGGGAGTTGAACGAGGCAGGACTCAAACTAACGGCATTTAGGAGCTGTTCCGCAGAGCAGCTTTCGAGGCTACTTATAGCACCGCTGTCTCATGTAGCATTTCGCCCTTGGCGAAGCGCGCTGGACTGAGCACTTCAATGTTGTCCACCACGTTTGTATTCCCTCGCAGAATCAAGTCAGCGAGTATCTTTCCCGTTGCGGGGGCATGCATCAC
This sequence comes from uncultured Acidobacteriaceae bacterium, assembly GCA_963709045.1. Taxonomy (GTDB): domain Bacteria; phylum Acidobacteriota; class Terriglobia; order Terriglobales; family Acidobacteriaceae; genus Bog-257. The sequence goes on from CAVPUX010000005.1 coordinate 560,790, forward strand.
GCCGTGTCCGCTGAAACCATTGGCGCAATAAAAGCCTTGCACCTCAGGAACAGCTCCAAGAATCGCATGATGATCGGGTGACATTTCGTATAGTCCGGCCCACGCTCGTTTCGGATTGACCGCCAGGTTCTCAAAGCACGGCACGCGGTCAGCGGCGCGAGTCAACACCTTCTCAATGAACGCCGGATCGAAGTCGGTCTTGTAGCCAGGGGTCTCCTCCGGATCGTTCCATGCCAACAGGAACCCTAGGCTCTCGGGCCGGAAGTGAAAACCATTGGTCATATCGACGACCATGGGGACGGTGTGAGGCACGCCATCGAACGGCTCGGTCGGAATCAACATGCGGCGCAGCGGTTCGATCGGCAGCGCCACTCCAGCGAGTGCAGCGGCTTCGGCTGCCCACGGACCGGCCGCATTGACCACCACTCGCGTGCTGACCGGGCCGCGCGTGGTTTCCACTCCGCTGATTGCTTCGTCATCGCGATGGATCGCGCTAACTTCGGTCGAGCGCCAGAGCGTGGCTCCTTGCTCGCATGCCCGAGCGGTGAATCCCACCATCACGCTGTAGGGATCGACAAATCCATCAGTCGCACAGAAGCTTCCACCGAGAACGTCGTCGGAGCGCAGTTGCGGCACCATCGACACGATTTCCTCCCGCGTCAGCATTCGTACTCCCGTAAGTCCCAGAGATTTTTGCAGCCGCTGGTTGGTTTGCAGATATTCCATGTGCGTGGGTTTCGTGGCGACGAATAAATAACCTTGCGCGCGGTATTCCGATGGATGGCCCATCCGCTCTTCGAAGCTCGCATAGAACGGAATAGAGTAGAGCGACATTTGTATGTTGGGCGCGGTGGCAAACTGGGCGCGCACCCCGCCCATGCTCTTGCCGGTAGATCCCTTGCCTTGATGCGACTCGCGCTCGACGATCAGGACATCGCGACAGCCAGCTTCCGTCAGGTGCCAGGCAATACTGGAACCTACGATGCCGCCGCCGATAATCACTACTTCCGCCGTTTGCATTTTCATACGCCTCGACCGATGCGAATATTGTAGTCCGCGGCGTACGTGCATCGCCCAAACGGAACAATGGCGGAGGAAGAGTGGATTCGTGCATCATAGAGCCGGAGCGCGCCATCCATGCCCATTTACGCCGTCGTTCAAATCCTGACCGCATCCATCGCGCCGGTCATCGTGATCTCAGGTGTCGGCCTGCTGTTGCTCAGCATCACCAACCGCTATGGACGGGCGATTGACCGTGCGCGTCTGCTTATCCGGGATATAAATGCCGATTCCCGTGGGTCTGATGTAAGGCATCTGGAAGATCAGTTGCGTCACACCCATCAGCGCGCGCGCTTGCTGCGCGCTTCCATGATCTCTAGTTCGTGCAGCATTTTCTTCGTGTCGCTTACTATCCTGTCTCTGTTCGCGGAGCAGGTCTTTCATCTACCACTCGATTTCTTCGGCCTCCCGTTCTTTGCTCTGTGCCTGATTTCACTCGTGATCTCCATTTACTACTCCATCCGCGACATTATCCTTTCGTTGAACGCGTTGGAAGTGGAGCTGTCGAGCGCCAAGCCCCGAGGTATGCAGGCTTAGTTCCAGGCGGTTCCTTCGTCGTCGCTCCATGGAACGCAGGGAGCGTGCATCACACCTCCCCGTGATTTACCTCACAGACCCAATGTTTTATCCCGCCTAGCCTGAACTATCGGCCCTATTTGTCGCGGGTCTTCGCAGAGGCGCGCCCTCTCCCGCACCAGAGGATTTACCATGCCTATCGTCAACTCCTTCTCCAAGGCCGTGGTTCGCGACTTCAGTCTGGAGGAGCTCGAACTCGCCGCCCGTTTGATGCGTGGCTATGACCTGGTTGTGCTTTGCGCCGCCGGCTCGGGCCACTCCGGAGGCACGCTTTCCATGATGGAGATTGTCGCGGCCCTATATCTAAAAATCGCGAACCACGATCCCAACAATCCGGAGTGGAAGGAGCGTGACCGCATCGTCTGGTCTGCAGGGCATAAGGCCCCCGCTCTGTACCTCGGCCTCGCCTTTGCCGGATATTTTCCCATCGAAGACGTCGTCACCTTGCGCAAGCTCTATTCGCCGTTTCAGGGCCACCCTCACCGGTTGAAGCTGCCGGGTGTCGAGGTCTCCAGCGGATCGCTAGGGCAGGGCCTCAGCATTGCCGTCGGCATGGCGCTGGCCGGCAAACTCGACGGCGGCAAGCATTCGGTTTTCTGCATCATGGGCGACGGCGAACAGCAGGAGGGCAATATCTGGGAAGCGGCGATGGAAGCATCGCACTTCAAGCTTGATAATCTGGTCGCCATCGTTGACCGCAATCGCTTGCAAATCGACGGTTGGGTCAAAGACGTAATGAACGTTGAGCCGCTGGACGAGCGCTATCGCAGCTTTGGCTGGGAAGTTATCGAGATTGACGGCCACGATCTTACCCAAGTCGTGGACGGTTTGCAGAAAGCGAAGAATATCCCAGTCTCCGGCAAGCCCACCGTGATCCTGGCCAGCACGGTGAAGGGCAAGGGTGTCAGCTTCATGGAAAACATTGCCGGATGGCACGGGCGGGCTCCCACCTATGACGAACTGGTGAAGGCCCTGGAAGAACTCGGGCTGAAACAAACCATCGCCTACGACGCTTTGCTGAAGACGGCGAAAGATTACCAGGACGAAGTGGAAGCCAAGCTGGCTGCCAAGACTCCGCGCTTCTCCCGCGAATACTGGTGGAACAGAGCTGGCCAGATGAAAGTTAAGATGGAACCCACGCGCAAAGGCTTCGGACAATCGCTGCAGAAGAATGGCGACGACGAGCGCGTGGTGTGTCTCGGCCTCGACATCTCCGGCTCCATCACCATCAGCGACTTCTACGCCGGCAAACCAGAGCGCAAGGACCGCTGGATCAGCATGGGGATTGCGGAGCAGTCGGCGACTGCCGCCGCTGCTGGACTGGCGCGGGAAGGGAAGCTGCCGGTCTTCGGCACCTACGGGACCTTTGCCGCGGCGCGCAACCTGGATCAGATCAGGGTCTCCATATGCTACGGAAATTTCAATGTGTTGATCGCGGGAGCGCACGGCGGGGTTTCAGTTGGGCCCGATGGAGCCACGCATCAGGCGCTGGAAGATTTGTTCGCCATGTGTGGACTGCCCAACATGTCAGTCGTCGTGCCCTGCGACGCCATCGAGACGCGCAAGGCCACCGACTACTTACTCCTCCAGCATGTGGGGCCTAAGTACATTCGGTTCGCGCGAGAAGCCACGCCGATCGTCACTCGCGAAAATGCGCCATTCCTTTTTGGAGTGGCGAATGTCAGCCGACTTCGCCGCGAAGCACCGGAAATGATTGACGCCTTCGAAACTGTGCTTGCTCCCAATTACGAGAACGAGCACGAAGACCTCAGCATTCTTGCCTGCGGACCGATGGTGCCCGAGGCCATGCGTGCTGCGTGGATACTGAAGCGCGAGTTTGGCTATGAGACTCGCGTGGTTAACATGCACACGCTGAAGCCGATTGATGAAACCGCCATTGTGCGGGCGGCCAAGGAGACGGGCGTAGTTATCACCGCCGAGGAGCATCAGATTGGCGCTCTGGCGTGGCGGGTGAGCAGCGTAATCACTGAGAGTCCAGAACTGCTGGGAACGCGGGTCATTACAGGCGGCATCGGCGTGAAGGATCGCTTCGGCGATTCTGGGGCACCGTGGGAGCTGATCAAGGAGTTCGAAGTCAGCGCCGAGCACATCGCGCAGAAGGCAGTCGAGCTGATCGCCATTGCCCGGATGAAGAAAGAAGAAGAGCGCTTCGAACTGGTGCATTAGAGGTTGGAAGCAGGTGAAGCGGCCACTCTGACTCCGCGCAACGCTTCGTCGACGGACGGACTACTGCGATGTCGGCGCCAGGGCCAGCATGCAGCGCGCCCTTCTGATCTTCAATTGCCTCGGCTCCCGGTTAATGCGTTTGACAGCCGAGCCTACGATGCTGTGAGCGTATGCCAAAGACAAGAGTGCATCATTAATGTTGGGCGGAGCCAAGAGTATCTTGAAAATTTGAGTGGGCCAACAGTGTCTTAAAAGCGCCTATCATAGAATTGCAACGCTTGAAGAGGCGGTCGTGATCTATTCTGCTTACGACTTGCCGCATGAGCCGTAGCTGCGGGCGGTCGAAATAGCTCTGTTATAATGAAGCTCTGGCGCTCTCGTCTAGTCTTAGTCGAGTGGCTCCAGCGTGCCAACTGGTTTGCACCGTTTGCATGTGTTTTCACGTCGGGGAGTGGCTCAGCCTGGTAGAGCACCTGGTTCGGGACCAGGGGGTCGGAGGTTCAAATCCTCTCTCCCCGACCAATTATTTTCAAGCACTTACAGCAGCAGCGAGACCTTCAAAACCGACCCCCTGGTTTTGCACCAGATTTCACCCCGCACTCAAGCGTTGCGAACCGCATAAATATTGCACTTCATGCCCATCGGACGGTGCAGGACCGTCTACAAAATCGACTACAGCACTGTGACGGAAAAACCAGATGGCCTACTCAATTGCAAACTGTTGAATTAAAAACGCTCATGAGTGTCGCCGTTGCGAGTCCAGAGCGTGGTTTCTGGGGAACTTCACGGACCACTTCGACGGTTTGCCGACTATACGGCCAAGTGAAAATCCATCGGCACTTCGCTTATGCATTCTTCCCATTCTGGGACGCCAAAATGGAAATTCCGTATATAATAATCCGCGCGACACTAGCCATGGCGTGATCGGAGGTTTGGCGCATATGCTGAATCGTATCGACGGTTACTGGATGTCCGTCATCGCGCCCATTGAAGGCCTGATCGAATTCACCACCGATCCGTTCCCGCCGGGAACAAATGTGTTTGCCAGCATCTCTCTCAACTTTGTGGACACGCTATTCTCGGGCAACTTTCCTGACCCGACGTTTGCTATCACCGCCTTCATCGATTCGTGGACTTTTTACCAGGATGATGGAAGCGAGTCGCAGCCCCAGCCGGGTAGCGGCTTCAACCAGAACTCGGTGGGAATAAACAACTGCGCCCGCATCAACTTCATTCTTTTCGGCGAGCGGGTCGCAGCCGACGCCCAGATCAGCATCTTCGTTTTCTAGGAGACTTCTGCCATGGCAAATACTTACGTCAGCTACGACAGGCGCTCCGGTCAAATCCTTGGGGTGCACTACGGCGCAGGGCACGCAGATGACGCCAAGAAGAGCGCGCGGCGCCTCTTTAAGAAAGTGCCGCAGGAACATCTCGAAGTTTTCACGATCGAAGCCGGAGGTTTGGAAACCGGCAAGCACTATAGGGTGGACCTAGCGCGGAAGGTCCTTGTGAGCTCGTCTCCAGAAGAAGCTGGCGTTCGTTTTGGCTTCGGCAAGACAGGAAGCGTGTCATCATCCGGTTCGTCTTCGAAGAAGGGCTGATCGGGTCGCACGATCGATCAACGCGCCCAATCCTGTTCATCCATGGATTTTCGCAGTGTTGGTTCGCCTGGAACCGGCAACTGAGTTCGGACTTGGCCGGTGACCACCGCCTTGTCGCCATGGAGATTCGCCGTCACGGCCTTTTGGCGACACCTGTAAGTGACTCCTCAAAAGCTCACTCCCGTCTCAAGCACTACCGTCGTGCTCGCAGTCCCGGGACCGAAAACATAGGTAGTGAACTCCAACTTCTTGTGGGAGAAACCAACCAGGAACCCTCGCTGGATGTTGAGCGCAGTGTGGTAGGCCGCGGTATGTTGCGCCACCGCACCCACATGAAGCCATTGCACCGGCGAGTACGTGAGCTGCGGCCAGGCGTAGTAAAAGTTCCCTGACTTGCTGGTGGTATCGAATACATATTCATTGCCGATCGAGAGCTCGACCTTATTCTTGTAGTTAAGCGAGGCTTCGCAGCCCGGTGCTATCCCGTTGAGCCGCCCGAAAACCCCACCGATCATCGGTGTGATGTCGAACTCCCACTTGTCGCCGGCGCTGACTTCGCCGCGGCTGAAGTTGTAGCCCGCCCACAGCGATCCCGTTCGCAGGGCCTCTTCGTTGTAGCGTGCTTCAAGGTGCAGCCAACGGTGGTCCGCGGTTAATACCGGATCGACGTAGGACGTCCCCTCCGGCACGATGAAGCCATCGACCGTCAGAGTGTACGCCCAGGGTCGCTCCGCCGATGTCGGCGTCTTGATGGATGCGATGCCCGGCCTTGACTGGCCAAGGGCTTGACCACTCACCAGCACCACCAGCAATGCGAGTTGTTGCGCGGCGTTCATGCAATTCAGCAGTGGGCTGTCCCGCCCTAGCCACGTCGACAGGGCCTTCATGAACTCCTTCGGATCGAACGGGAGTCTCGGAAGACTCGTAAGGGAGGGTATCAGATAACGCCACAACTCATGCTCAGGGCTCCAGCGGCAAGTTACCCACAATAATGCCATTAAGTAATCCACTTTGACTTCTAAGAGCTCCAACCCGTGGTTTTGAGGAACTCTGCCAAGTCGCGGCATAAGGACGGCACGCTGACTTCTCACTCGTGTGGATTGGTGCTGAGACCGCCGACGACACCCCCGACGACACGCGCAGAACCTTCCGTCTTCGTTCTTACGGCTTTTAATACGGCTAGTTGCCCCGGCTTCTTCCTGAGGGTAGACTTGCTGTCTCGCCGGCACGGGGTTGCGATTAAGTGTCTCCGGTAGCTTTTGTTTTCACATCATCCACATGAAGTGGAAAGGGAGTCCTTATGCCTTATTCTTCTCCTGGCACGAGAAAACAGGTCCGCACCGGAACCCGATCGAGGTTGGCTGGCAAACTGCCTTTGTTCCTCGCCTTAGTGGCATGGGCTCCATTCGTCTACGCCCAAGCTCCAGGGAAGACCCCGGCACCAAACCACCCGCTGAACATCATCCTGGTTATACGCGACCAAACGCGCTACGACCTGCCCATCGCCTCGGGTTACAACATGCCAGCCCTTGACCGTCTGGCGCAACAAGGCGTGGTCTTTCGCAACCACTATGTTGCGTCGGCAATGTGTACGCCCTCGCGTGCGGCGCTGTTTTCCGGGCAGCCGCCACAGGTGAACGGGGTCTTCGACCAGATGGAGGCGGGCTACGTGCCGAATCTGCCAAAGGACCGACCCAACATGGGTTCCCTAATGAAGAGGCTCGGTTACCAGACGGCATTTTTCGGCAAATGGGAAATGGAGGCTGGCCTTATCCCTCCCAAGCCGACTGTCAACTACAGCGAAGCGCTCCAGCCCTACGGTTTCGACATCTACCAGCCTGACGGGGACAAAACCGGCGCGCCCGACCAAGGCTACAAGACCGACGTTTACACCGCGTCCGAAAGCGTCCGCTGGCTGCGGGGTAATGTGCCCAAACTGCGGGAGTCCGGGCAACCGTTTTTCATGATCGTGAGCTTCGTTAATCCGCACGACATCATGTATGCGGACGCCAATGTACCGGGAACAGCCCAGGCGCAAAAGGCCGACCTGAACGGTGTGCTCACCGCGCCGCCAAGAAATTCGCTGTACGCCAGGCACTGGAACTCCGTCCTCTCGCCGACAATGCAGGAATCGCTGTCAGCCCCGGGAATGCCGGGGGCGCTGACGGAATACAACACGGGTTGGTCCGGGGTCCTCGGTTACATTCCGGTGGACCGCCCGGACATGTGGCAGGTGTTCAATGACTACTACCTGAATATGATTCGCGATACGGATGCCAGCCTGAAACTACTTGAGGATGGCTTGGACGAGTTGAATCTCTGGCAAAACACAGTCGTGATCTTCACCGCAGACCACGGTGAGATGGATGGCGACCATGGTGGCCTCCGGGGCAAGGGTCCGTTCTGCTATGAAGGCAACTCCCATGTGCCGTTGATCATTGATCACCCCAACTATCCCCGCGGCCAATCTACTTTTGCGCTTACTAGCCACCTGGACTTGTTGCCAAGTCTGCCCGGGCTGGCGGGCGTTCCCGAAGCCCAGCGCCGCGAGGCCGTGATGGGTTTGCCCGGCCACGATTTTTCCAGTGTCCTGGCAAATGCCGAGGGTGCATCGCCGCAAGCGGTGCGACCGGGCGTCCTGTTCAACTACGTCAGCCCCATGACCATTGATTCAGGTTATCTGCTGGCGGCGATGAACCAATTGATGCAGGACAAGCCGGCCCCGTCCTTGACAGAACTTCAGCCCAAACTTGATAAGCGCGGATTCCTGAGTTTTGCTTTCGACGGCCAGTACAAGTTCGCGCGTTACTACGCACCTGACGACTTCAATTCACCGGAAACGCTCGAACAAATCCTGGGTCATAACGACGTCCAGCTCTTTGACCTGAAGAACGATCCGCTCGAGACACGCAATCTTGCCCTTGATTCGGGAAACAATAAGGAAGTCATCTTGCGCATGAACGCGCTGCTAAACCAGCTCATGGCTAAGGAAGTGGGCAAGAACGATGGAAGTTTTCTGCCCGCCGCAATTCGCCCCAAGCTCCACTGAGCACGGCAGACGGTTAGAGAACGCCGTCCGCACCGACTGGCACCAGCCTTGACCTACCAGGGGCTGCGAGGAGGTGCCCGCTTCCCAAGTCTCCCTAACCGGCGGTCAATCATTAATCAGGGAACGTGCCCTTGACGAAATGATGGACCAATACCGAAGGTTGGCTGTTCGGCCTCAACTTGACGTATAACGCTAGAACCTTATCGGAAGTGCCCGGACTTGAAAAAGCCGCGGAACGACGCCCCAAGTTGGCAGGCGGGCACTTTCGATAAGGTCGTTTGAAGGAAGCCGCTGGTGCTTGCGGCGGACGCGGTCAGCTATGGGATTTCAATAGCGTTTTCCTTGATAATGGAAGACTCAACCTGTGCCTTCGCGCCTGATAATCGATGACTGCATGGCGGCAAATCATAAGGCTTAGCAACTCCGGGCGCAAGGCTTATTTCAGGAGTAATCTCAACCAGCGGCACGCGGCAGCGTCCACCGCGCCAGCGGGTTAGTTCTAACGCCCAAACCGTGCAGTTGAAGAACTCGGCCAGCGACAGAAGTTATTGACCCGAATCTTACGCCTGATTTTGCGAGGAATACATGGCTGCCCCGTAACCCTCACGAAGGTTGTGGTGTTGCACTGCGCCAGGCCGATTGCGCGGCGGCGATTTCAATGGACCCGTCGAGTTTTTTCAGTTGTGTCAAACTGAGCGTCCCCCTCCCGCGAAGCGGAGCGATTCTTCCGTTCAAATTTGGATAGCTTCTGCGACAGGCCATTCCGTAACTAATCCTGAATCGGGGCTTCGGGGCGGATTACGAGTGACTTGGCGATTTTACGTAGTTATCCTGTGAGCGGTTTTCCGCACCCTCAACAAAATGTGTTTTCGTCATACGGCAAAGAGGCCGGACAAAAGCATCGCAGAGGATGTCACACGGCTTAGTGGCCGTTTGATTTGGAGGTACATTGTGAACCTGAACAAACTTCTTAGAACGGCGCTCAAAACCGGACTGTATTTCTTGGAGCAGTCGGACAAAGCGACGGCACCAATTCGGAAGCAGGTAAAAGATCAAGTTGAAGGCCTCACTGATCGCACGCGGCAGGCGATTCTTGGGCCAGAGGACCACACCGTGCGCAATGCGGTCAGTCTTGCTGCGGGAATCGGCCTTGGTATTGGGCTCGGAATGCTCTTCGCGCCGGCTAGTGGAGAGGAGATCCGCCGCTCCATCGTGGAAAAAGCCCAGGACGCTCGGGCCAAAGTCCGAGGACGATTTCCTCCTGAAAAGGGTTCGACGGCGGCTGATGCGCGATGAACCTGTGGTTCGTTCTTCTTGTAAGTGTAAGAGCAAACACACGGTTGACAGATCAGTCCGCAGCCAGCGTGACTTCCCGACTTAATCCGCAAATTCTCAGGCGGTCAGTCTTCGTTCCTGCGTCCAGGGCGGATCACTAATGGGATGCCGGTTAGCCCGTTATCGACTCGCGATCCCGTTGGCGATGACCACATCGGCGTATAGGCGACTACTCACTCAAGTGGATTGCCGCCGCGAAATGCGCCCAATAGCATTCGTAGACTCTGAGGCGTTTATCGCTACCTATCCGGCGATCAACTTCTGGTTTGCCCGTCACCCGGCCGGAATGAGTCGCGCCTTCCCCGCAAACTTCGATACCCCTTGGGCCTAGGCTCTAAACGAGAAAAGGGCGGACCACGTTCCGCCCTTGGCCGGAGCGATTCAGATTTGTCCCATCCCGCCGTCTACATTGATTTCCACGCCCGTGATGTACGACGCATCTTGCGAGGCCAAAAACGCCACCGACACCTGCCACTTCCTCGGGCTGTCCAAACCGCTTCATCGGAACCTTCGCAAGTAGCTCCTTCGCGAATTCATCGATGGCTTCCTGCGGCAGCCCGGTCCTCCCAAAAATCGGCGTAACAATCGGCCCCGGCGCAACCGTGTTCACGCGGATGCCGCGCTCCGCCAGTTCCGCCGCCGCCGTTCGCGCCAGAGAGCGCAGTGCTGCTTTGGTTGCCGAATACGCGCTGGTGCCCGCAGTGCCCTTGCTGTCCGCCACGCTGGTATTCAGGATGATCGACGCGCCGTCATTCAGCAACGGCAGCGCTTTCTGGATCGTGAAGTACGCTCCTTTGATATTGATGTCGAACTGCTCGTCATAAACGCTTTCGGACGTCTCGGCAAGCGGCGCGAATTTCGCAACTCCCGCATTCACGAACAACACATCAATTTTGCCCAGCTTCTGCGAAACCTCCGCATACAGCTTGTCCAGGTCCGTGCAGCTTCGCGACGTCCGCCTGCACCGCCACCACGCCATTTCCGATGGTTTTCACCGCTTCATCCAGCGTTTTTCTGCTTCGGCCCGAGATGGCTACTTTCGCGCCTTCTTCCTGCAAGCGTTTGGCCGTCGCCAGCCCGATGCCGCTGTTTCCGCCGGTCACTACCGCCACTTTTCCTTCCAGCCTCTTCATGTCAGTCTCCTGCTTCTTGTCGAATTTGTCTGTCCCGACCCTCAGAGGCAGCCATGTACGCTGCCTTCCCGCCGTCCGGGCGGTCAGGTTTAGATATTTAGATGACTATCGAAGTAATTGGTTGCAGGTTTCGGCCGAGGTCGTTGCCGAGTGGCTCGGTTTCTTCTTGGCGGTAAGGCCAATGACTTCGCTACACTCTAGGATTGACCATGAAGCGTTCTGAAGATTGAGAAAATATCGAAGGCCCTGGCCGACGAGACCCGCCTCAGGATCTTTGAGGCTATCTCGGCAACCGACCACATGAACTGTGGCGAGATCGTTTCGATGCGCGGCGTGACCCCCGCAACCGTCTCTCACCATCTCAAAATTCTGAGCGAGGCCGGGCTGATCGCCTGCCGGCGCGAAGGGCAGTTCGTCTATAGCCAGGCCGTTCCTGCAACCATCGCAGCCTACACGCGGGCGCTCGGAAAATCGCGTGCGGCAAGAAAGCAGCACGCCGCCGCTGAGCGCCTATCGTACAAGCTCACGCATTCGACATTTCGGTTCCCGCCCACAGGCGATAACTTCAGAATGGTCAGCAAACCACCTTGGGGATTAACTTCAGGGTTTGGCGTCATCCGGGAGCGATTAGTGCCATTCGCCGGCATCATCGGCCGAAGGCCCATAACTGCTCGGGACTTTTCCGCCCATCGGTCGAATGTACGTGCTCAGTTGTCCGCGATGGTGAACGATATCGCAAGATCCGACAATCTACCTTATCCCCGAATGTGACACGGAAGGCGATGTCCATAAAGCCTTGCGGAAGCTGTGTGGAGAGATCTTCGTCGAGCAGTTGGCAGCTTGGTGGACCGACGAGAAGGGTTGGCCACAAGACCGCGGCTTCGCAGTCTTCTGTCGTTGGTTTGAGTGGCAGCACCACTCGATGCTGCTTGACCTCTGCGACGAGTCTCTCAGCGACGAAGCGGATTGACATTGCCGCGTGAGCTCGATTGCTGAGCAAGGCGATCAGACCCGAGCTTACCGTCAAGGCGCTCAGCGAAGCATCACGCTAAGTGCAGTCGACTCAGTGGGAATGAGTTCTTGGCAGAGACAGGTCTCATCCGGGCTTTTTCGTGAAGTGTGTGCAATATTGCATAGACAGCGTGCCGCACAGCATCCTATCGTCGCACTGTCCTCTTCGGAGTCTTCAAATGCCAGGCGATAATTGCTCAGGCTTAAACATAGCCTCCTCCTCTGCGTCTCCCACCGCCTTTCATGGGACGACCTCCGTTCTGGGGATGATGTGGCAGTGCGACGTTTGTCACACCGGGAATATCTGTGACGCGTCCAGTGAGACGCACTTTTTTTCAGTCATGCTAATGGCAAAGAGTAACCACGAAAGTTTAAGCCCGTCTTGTGAGTGGAACCCGACGAAAATTCACGGCTGCCTATTTCACCACCAGTAATTCAAATTTTGTGACTGTAATTCTTACTTCCTTATCGCTGCCCTGTCATTGCTGTCCGCGACTGCCTGTTGGTGTCCCTAGTTTGAAACTGTTGTATTACCGGAATCGGGAGGTCCCACCCCCGACGACTCCCGCTCCAACACTGTGACCTGCATAGGCTGTGAGATGAAAACCGTGATGGGCACCCTGACCTTTCATTCTGCTTGTTGCTCACCGTCCGGTTGTTACCAATTTTGTCGTGGCACCCTGGAAACTGAAACCATGATGATCAACTTCATCGAACAACTCGTTGTAGCACCCTGGAACCGGCTTCGACGGCGGACTGGCAGGAGACTAATCTCGTCGAGTTCGTGTCTTGGACGGTGGCATGTGGGCCTTAGCAATGCCCGCTGTGCGATATATATTGCCGTCCTTGGTAAGACTGGCACCGGCAAGAGTTCTTCCCTTGCGGTACTTGAGTCAGCAGGATATCGAGGCGGATCGCAGATTTCTTTACTTCGATGTTCATGGCGATGCTGCGCCGTTGCTCAAGAAATTACAGAGATCTTGACCGGGGCAAGAGGAAGTGAATGCCGTCTCGAGAGTGCTTGTGCAAAGTGATGACGAAGCCGTGGCGTCGGGCAACTTCATTCCCAATGATTGACTTTGACGATAACTTTGGAATTACCGTGGAGCACTACTGGCACTGTAGACGATTTTGTGACGGTCAGAGCCTCAACGTTCAACTCAAACCAACAACTTTCAACAAGGAGCGTGCAACAGATTCAATATCAATCAATTGCAAACTATAAATTTCAACAGATTTCCATAACTTGCTGAATCTGGTTCGGGACCAGGGGGTCGGAGGTTCAAATCCTCTCTCCCCGACCAACTACTTCCAACAACTTAGCGGTGCCACGAGGCGCCGGAGAGCGACCCAGCTGGTTTCGGCCCAGGTGCTCTAGCGTGCTGACCCACATAAACATTGCACCCATGCTTGTCGGACGAGGCAGCACCGTCTACAAAATCGACTACAACGATGTGATGGAAAAGCCAGGCGCCCTACTAATTGCAAGCTGTTGACTACAAAGACTAGCGAATGCAGTCTTCTCTGTTCGACTGTTCGACACCGTGCTGACGGCCATGCGCGCCGAGCGCTTCGCATCCGAGGGCTGGGCTGCATCCGCCATGTGTCGCAATGTGGGATAAGCGAAGCCACGCGAGCTACCCCGGCACCAGGAGCGTCGGCCGCAGGCGCGAGAAACTGGAAGCGTTAGGCTGGCAGTGAGATTGGACGCCTGGCTTGATATTCGGGAGGTGAACAAAATCCCCACCCAAAGCAGAAGAAGCTTGGACGGGGTACCCGACAAAAAAGAGAGCGGTACGAGACCTCGCACCGCCCTCGTAATTCGCCGAAAACCCACCCCGGTTCAGTGTTGCATGGTTGCCAGCAATTTGGGCTCATTACCTGCAGGGTAGTGTTTCACCTTCTCCACGTGGTCCTGAGTTCCGCGTACATGGGTTTTGAGATTTGCCAGTTCCAGAGTCTGAGCATGGAGGTGTGCTTCATCCTTGCGAACCTGACGAAGTGTCTTCACTAACTGCGCTTGTTGGTCCTGGATTTCCTGCTGCTGCTGCTTGACCGCTTCGATCAACAGCGCAGTGAGACGGCTATAGTCCACGCCCCGGGCATCCTTGCCGTTTTTTTCCCAGCTGACGATCTCGGGTACAACCGCTCCCACTTCTTCGGCAATCACTCCGATTTCGTGTTTGTTGCTGTCCTTCAGGGTGTAAGAGACTCCACGTAGTTGTCCGACTTTTTGCAGTGCATCTTGGAGCGTCTGAATATTGGTATCCCATCTCCGGGAGGTGTAGTATTCCCAGCCGTCAGCGATGGCATCACCCCCACCTTGAACCAAGTCCAGAAGGTTTACGGGTGATGTCTCGCCGATTCCCACACACCCCATGCCGACGGGATGGGCATCCCAGCAGTCGTAGCCATCACCACCGCGGGCATCGATGGTCAAGAGATCTTCGTGCCACTGCTGCCCTTGTTCGAAGACGCGGAAATTAAGTTTGCCCCAGCCTTGCTCGGCGGTGGCCCCAGTACTTAGTATTTCCCAGTCTACTGGGTTTGCACCCCGCCGCTGCCCGTCTGGCGCAGCTGAATTCCGGCACCCGCCCCGGAAACTGGGCCGTCGACAAATAAGCCCCAGTTGTTCGAAGCGTTAACCTCCAGTGCAGCACTCGGTTGCGTGGTCCCGATGCCGAGCTGGCCCGAAGTAGTCATTCGCATCCTCTCAATATTATTGGTGACGAAACCGATCGGTTGGTTCGTGAAAGTGCCGAAATAGCCGCTCGGTGTTCCCATCGGTCCCGTGCCTAATCCATCTGCCACCAGTTGGTTGACTACCGCACTCGCCTTAGCATGTGCGGAAAAGGCAGCAAAGGAGTTGCTCGTGGTCGCCAGGTTTGAGGTCGTTGTCTCAATGCCCCCTCCGGCTGTGGAAGATCCAGTCACGTCCATAAGCGCCGCCGGAGTGGAGGTCCCGATGCCAACACCGGCGTTAGTAACAACCATCTTGTCGATATTGTTGTTGCGGAAGTGGAACGAGCCACTGCCCGTCGTATTCAGATAGGTATTACCGCTCGTGTCTCCCAACAACGCGTAGTTGGCGCAATTGGAAAACCCCGACGCCGAGAACCCGATGCCGGCGAAGCCCGAACCGCACAACGCATCGCCAATCAGGGTCTCAATTCCATTACCCGGCACGTCCAAGCGGGCCTTGGGAACGGTAGTTGCTAGTCCCACCTCGGCCGCAGAACCGCTACCCGCCTGATACAGCGCCGAGTTACCCAGGTTTGTGGAACTCGTCCACAGCGGGATGAAGTTCGTCGTACCGCCGCCGCTGAGCGAAAGGGGACCCTTGCGACTCGTGCTGTTTTTCGGTGAGTCGCTATTGGCGACGGTTTGGTTGGCGTTGTCACCCGCCGCAGACCCTGTTTGCACCGACGGCGTGTTCAAAGCATAGGCAGAGGCTGGCTTGCCGCCTAGCGTTTCAGCATCCCCCGCCTTTATTGCGTAGGGCACGCTCACCAACAGAACGCGCGGCTGCTCTTCCTGTCCCTGTACCTGCACAGTCAGCCAGCGGGGTTCACCAAAGGTGAACAGGTCCTCCGGTAAGCCGTGGCTCGAAGTCAGACCCAGCATTACAGAGTAATGTCCGCCGGCATCCATCTGTAGATTTTGCGTTTCCATCCACACGGGTGTGCCACCCTCGGAGTCTTTGTAGATGGAAAAGGTTGCGCCCACCGTCCCACTGAGTGGCTTACCGCTGGGATCTTTCAGTACGCCACTATAGTTCACCAGGGGTGGAACGATGAGCGCTCTTCCGCTTTCCGGAGCTGCCTGGGCGAAAAGCTGGAAATTGCAAAGGCAGAAAATCGTAATCAGGACTAGCATGGAGCTGATCCTGCGCAAGCTGGTGGAAGCTAGCGAAGACAGATTCGCGTAGTTGTGTGCCAGCGTCGTGTTGTTGACAGTTCTGGGCAGGGACCGGTTGCTAATTTGCGTTTTCATATTGACCTCCTTTTGGTCATTGGTTGTGGCGACGGTCTGAGCTGAGATCGGCGCTGGTTATTTTTGCGGTCCAACTCGCTCACCGCCGGGAACAGAATCCCAAAACCAAACATCCGGCCAAGGAATCGTTGGTTACTGTGCTCTACCTACAAAGGCGATCAAGCGCGGAAAACTCCGCCACCCGTTCTGCGAAATAATCTGTTGCGGTTGGCCGCGGAGACATCGGTATGCACAGTTAGGTCTTTTCTGCGGGCAGGATTTGGCTATAATTCCTAATCTCTGGGGTCCAAGATCATGGATGGCAGCCCTGGCGACGTCACAATACTGTTAAGGCAATGTCGGAGTAGGGGTCGGCAAGCGGAATCACGGCTTTTCCGATCGCTTATGCCCGATCTGCGCAAGATTGCGAGGTATTCTTTTCGATACCGGCGTCCCGGCCACATTCTGCAGCCGCGCTGGTGAATGAGTCATTCCTAAGGCTGGTCAAGGTGAAGAAAAGTGAGTGGGACGACCGGCGTCGTTTTCTGGCCTTGGCAGCGAGAGTGATGCGGCGCTATTCGATCGTTCCTAGCGATGGAAGGTTTTCCGGAAGCCATCCTGGGCCGACAAAGGTTGGAGAGAGAAGAAAAGCTCATGCCCTAGCGAAAAACCGTTGAAAGTGACGATTTTCGACCGGCCTTGGGGTCCCAAATCCCTGAAAGACGGCACGAAGCTTACGTGGTCGCGCACCATATACTTCCTCATTCGTGTAACCAGCAGTTGTCCTGACTGCAAAACGCAGGAAGTATACGCAGTGCAAAACCTTGTGGTGAAAGCAGGGGAGGGTGTTGGCGATCCGGACTTCCATGCTCTCGACTCTATCCCGTCTGCGATTGGCTTACCTGGGTCGGATGGTAAGAAATAGGCGCCAGGTGCCCCACCCAAAACCGGTTTTGCTTAGGTGGGCGTGTTGAGTTCGCTGAGGTCTGCCTGATAATTCAGTGCCAGAGTCAAGAGGCCCGGGAGGTTAGCGAAGTGGACGACGAGAAAGGGGCCGATAAACATCCGCCTGAGGAATCCGCGCTCAGTCGTCTAACTCGCCGCCAGGTGCTCAAGGCGGGGGCGGGCGCATTGGCGGGCTTGTCGCTGTCAGAGTTTCTGTTGTCAGGTGTTGCCGCCCAACCGTGCGGTCCCGCCCCCGATTCTAGATATCAAGAAAGTAGGTCGAGGATTCTATCGCGCATGACTCGCGAAGCGGCAACCGTGACTAGCCGATCATTTTGCGTTGATCGCCGATGCGGCGCTCGCGTTCGTTTGCGAATCGCTCCACTCCTGCGAAAATCGAGTCGGGATCGAGATGCGCTTCCGCGATCACTTCCAGTTCGAGGCCACCGCTTCTCCAGCAATTGTCGAAGTCGGACGTGAGTGAATACTCATCCGTCAATGGACCGAGGTTGCGCAGCGGCCACATGCGTCGGGTGCCCGTTGATACCACCATCAAATCGTAGCGGGCCTCGGGCGGCAGCACGGAATTGCGATACGCTTGCGGCTGGCGATCGAACAACTCCTCGCTGATCGCCGCGATCACCTTCACGTTCACACCCGCCGCTTCGAGTTTCGGCAGCACTTTCACCAGATTCACCGTGGAACTCGATCCTTGCGCGATCACGTAACCGTGGCGCGGCTTGTCCGGCGCGAAATCGCGGATCACATACAGGCCTTTGGCCGCAGCGCGCAGATCGGAGTCGGCGAAATGGCTGCGGTCCGCGGCTGGGAAATCGGGCCGCGCCACCTCTATTGTGATAATGCCTACGTGCGGATCGCGCGCCGCGATTTCCGCCGCCGCAAAATAGCCTGGCGCGACATCGTTGTAATCCCAAAAGCTCAAATTGATCACCTGACCGCGCGGAAACAACTTCCACACTTGCGGCGCGAAGATGCCGAAGTGTGTGCGCGCGTCGGCCGCAGTTTCAGGACCGGAGTGTGCGGCGAGAATATGCAGCACGCCGACGCGGAATTTGCTGTCCTGATTCTGTTGACTCCAAACACGCGCCGGAGTGTACATCAGCGGGGTGAACGCTCCGTACGTGCCGCTCAAAGCCCACACGCCGGCGAATTTTTCGGGATCGACGGAAGCGCTTTGACTCACCAGCCCGATGGCGGTGGAAACATTGCCCGCTTCTTGAATGGGCGCTTTCAAGCGCGTGCCCAGCGGATTGTCCGTAGGACTGTAGTGTCCCCACAGACTGCCGTGCTCGACGTTGATCGACTCCGAAAGGTCGGCGGCCACCGTGAAGAACCGTCCTTCGGTGACGTAATTCATCCACTTGATGATTTCGGAAATGGCTCGCCGGGCTCCGGCCACCTCGCCCGGTTTCTTGAACAGCGCAATGCTGACTTGCTCCTCCCCACCGGAAATCGCATTGCGAATCGAGACCTTCTGCGGCTCTTCCGGCAGCGCCACGACGCGCAGGCGGTCGTCAAGGAACGGATCGATCGAGGCCGAGACGCGCAACTTCACGTCGTCGCGCACGGTATCGCCGATTTCCACGAGGCGGTCGGCGAGGCGATCGCCCAAGCCGTTGCGATCGAGCAGCGACATCACCACGTCGATGTTCGTCTTGAACTGGATCAATCGCTCGCGATTGTCGCTTACCGGGCCCTTGCGAATCCCTTCGAACTCCACGCCGTAATGCTTTTCGAACGTCTGCGCCAGCGCGACAAAATACTCCGAGTTCATCTTCAGCGCGTAGGGATGGCTTGCGTAACTCACCAATTGATCGCCGCCGTAGCCGGGGATTTTTCCGTCAGCGGCCGCGGGCCAATAGCCCTTGATGGTTTTGCCGATCGCGACGATGGGGCGGCGGTCGTGCGGGTCCACTTCGTCCATGGCTTTCAACGCTGCGGCTACTTCGCCATAGTCGTTACCGTTCGACAAGGTGAAGACGTTCCATCCATACGACGTCCATTGGTTCACGAGATCGTAGCCGTCGCAGAACTGCGCGGCGATCACGCCGCCAATCTTGCCGCCAATCAGGCAATCGTCGATGCCGGCGTTGTTGTCGGAAAGCATTACGCGCAACCGCTTTCCCACCTGCAGTGCGAGCGCCTGCGTCTTCAATTCCTGCGCGTGACCTTCGGTGAGTGCGAATTCGCCTTCCAACGCAATAATTTTCGGCGACTCTGGCGCGCCTGCCCAATCCCAGAACGCCGCCTTACCCGCCGCCGTTGCGATGCCGACGCCTGAGGGCCCGCCGTTCACGTCGTTGGTTAAGTCGGTGCTTTCGGCATGTCCCATGAGGGCACGAATGCCGCGGCCCTTCGCCTGCGCGAACAGCGGATGGTCTTCCAGACCCGTTTCGTGCAGCAGTGTTTTTAGCGCGCCCGCGCCGCGCCGGAATCCCAACGCGTCGATCGGCAGCATCGCGACGCGCGGGTCGACGCGATAACGCGGATCCCCGGTCTGCTGATACTTGCGATACAGCGCCTGGCCCATGATCATCCACAGCGCGTAGCAGGTGGGGACCGAGTGGCCCGCCGCCATCATGAATTTGTCGGAGTAAGGATGCTTCGGCCGGCGGTAATCGTAACGGAGCCCGCCATTTTCCGGGCCAACCAAATGCGCCGCCACATTGTACGGTGTGTAGGCGAGCGGTCCGCCGAGATGCCCGGTCTGCGCGTAATTTCCGAGCAGCACCAGAGTCATGCAGGTCATGTATCCAACGTCGTCGAGTAGCGGATCGTACGCCAAAGGTTGTTGCTGGGAGGGTGAAGGGACTACGTGAATGCACGATGTCATAGAGGTTCTCAAAAAGAGCTACATCATAATATCTGATAACGATCTGGGGAAATCGAGGCCAGTGAGCGGGCCCACGGGAATCGGATTTGGATTTGGAATGGGGGCCGGATCGAATATTTGGGCGCCCCACTATCCGTTCGCTCGCTTCGCCAGCTTTTGCACTACTCCCTCCATCCATGGCGGCAGCTCTCCACGTCTGGTCTTTGCTTGTGTAATAAGCCGCAGATTGCGAGCGGTTGTGTCGGGTTCGAAGGGCTCTCGAATCGCCGCCAGCGAATCGGCTAGGGCGGCGGTAGCGTTCGCCCGGTCGCCAGCGAGCATGGCAAGTTCGAGGAGTGTTGCATAGTCCCAGTAGTCTGGGACACCTATCGCGATCCGCCGCTCAACCGAATATCGGACCATCGGTATCAGCTGCAAACGCCGTGGATCAGGAGGGTCATGAAGTTCCATGAGTGTGACTGCGTTGATACCCGGATACGCGTCCCGCCAATCCGCTTCAAAACCCTTTAGGTAAGCTCCAATTGCTTTATCCAGAAGTCCACGTGCGAGTAGATCGTCGCCAGCGTTCAATGCTTCTTGCCACTGATCTTTATAAATACGACCCAGGATGCCGTAGGTCTCGCTGCTTGGCCCGCGTTTCTTAATAAGGTTCAGCAGGACCCGCTCGGCCTTGTCGGGGTGCTTCTCACGATTGAGTGCCAGTGCGTACTGCTCTTGCACCATAACCGTCTGACGAAGGGCGGGCGACATCTTCTCAATCAAGGCGATCATCTTGTCGAATGCCTTGCACGACCTGTAGGAAAGCATCAAATCGACGACGACGCCTGATTCAACACTCTCAACCGGTTCGAGATGTCCCTCAATATCAACCAAAGCGTGGACACCCTGTTGTCGGGCCTCCGCCAAGTTGTCTTTCATTTCGCGGGAGTACTTGACTTGGCTACGGAAGATATCAGCTTTTTCGCGATCAAGTTGAGGCTGCGGGTAGTAATCAATCAACTGATAGATAGGACTGTCTTTTATATTGCCGTTCTTCGCCTCACGAAGCATTCCTGTAATCACAGTTCGAGTTGTTTCCAGTTTGTTGGGCGCCGGCGTGCCATCCGAACCTATTTGATAAAAGACAGTTTTTAAGGCGTCTACGTCAATGGGCAGCCTACCGCCTTCCGCCATAATCGGGATTGTGCTCCAAGGCCGCACCGCGTGTCGAATACCGAGTTCGTAGAAAACATTTGGATTGGCGTTGGTCAGGTCCGCCACGGCAAACTCGCACAGCAGTAACGCTTCGAACATCGGTTTCTGAATGAACCCACCGGCTTCCTCATGGTCGGCTCGAATCGGCTCAAGAATCGCCGCAACAACCGCCGGCTTGATGAGTTGCTCATAAACCTTATCGAACTGGATGGTCCTTCCGTCAGGCCCGGTCTTTGTGCCAAACGGCATAAGAACGAAACACAATTGCATCGCGTTACCCTCCGAGCCCGTCTGTACTGAATTATATCGATCTTGCCGTAAGCGCCCTTAGGAGTTCTTCTGGGGAGCGA
>CAVPUX010000006.1:0-407246 GCA_963709045.1 uncultured Acidobacteriaceae bacterium
GCGCAGCCGCAACTCGCGTCGTGCAGTTTGCACATATTTCATCGCCGAATGCATGGCCGGTGCAAACAAAAAAGCGACACCGGTTTCGCGCAGGCAGGCAGCGACGCGCGCTGGCGGCAGGTTGATGTTTACTCCCAGTGCCTCCATCACATCAGCCGAGCCGCACTTGGAGCTGATGCTGCGGTTGCCATGCTTTGCAACTCGCACTCCCGCGCCAGCGATAGCCAGCGCCGTCGCGGTGGAGATGTTGAACGTACCGCTGGCATCTCCGCCGGTGCCGCAAGTGTCCACCAGCGCATCGCGCTCGGTGCCGCTCAGGTCAAGCGCTTCGCCGTCCTCGGTTTGTAATGGCTTCGGCTTCGTCGCGGATGGCCTGCGCAAAGCCGACGATTTCTTCGACCGTCTCGCCCTTCATATGCAGCGCAACCAGAAGCGCCGCAATCTGAGCGTCAGTGGCTTTGCCTTGCAGGATTTGCGACATGACCTCGCGTGCTTCCCCACGGGTGAGGGAAATGCGGTGGTTGGCGATCTTGTGCAACGCGTCGAGAAGCATGGGGAGGAAGCACCTAGCAACTACCGACTAGCAGTCAGCTTAGCATTCAGCACTCGGTCTTCCGTAAACCACAAACATCATACCTTTTGTTTTTTTCAATCCAATTGGAGCCTTGGGAGCAGTCTCTTTTTGCCGTGTCATCCTGAGCGCAGGTGGCGCTTCGCCGCCGGAGTCGAAGGACCCCTATTGCAGCTGCCGGGCTAGGACGTGCGGACCTTGGCGGCTTGCGCTATCCTTCGAAGAAGCTGCGCGTCGCAGGAATAATAAGGCGTCATGGTGAGGAATCTTGTGCCAGCAGGAAATGGAGTACGGCCCATCGGCGCGGATCGCGTGTCCGGAGAATTTCTGGCTGACTATTTGCGCGAAGTGGGTGATGGGCGCGCACTCTCGGCGGAAATCGCTTGCCAGCTCTTGTGCTGCGACGATGAACTTCTGCCCGATCTGCTGGCCACTGCGCGCGTACTCAAAGAACAATTTCGCCCAGGTGTCGTCACCTACTCGCGCAAGGTGTTCATTCCGCTGACCAACCTTTGCCGTGATTATTGCGGATACTGCACCTATCGTCGCGACCCCAATGACCCCGGTGCACACACCATGACGCCCGACGAGGTTCTTTCGGTCGCGCAGCAGGGCGAGAAACTGGGCTGCACGGAGGCGCTGTTCTCGCTAGGCGATAGGCCGGAGGCGCTGTTTCCGGAGATGCGCGACACCTTGCGCAAACTCGGTTATCGCAGCACACTGCATTATCTCGAAGCCATGTGCGAACTGGTGTTGCGCGAAACCCGGCTGCTCCCTCACGCCAATCCCGGTCTGCTGAGCGCAAATTGGATTGAACGATTGCGCGAGAGCAATCCCAGCCTGGGGCTGATGCTGGAGAGCACCAGCACCCATCTTGCGGCCGCGCACCCGGCCGGGAGTACGCCGGACAAGTTTCCCGCGCTCCGACTAAAGACGATTGAGGATGCTGGCAAGCTCGGAGTGCCGTTCACCACCGGAATCCTGATAGGCATCGGCGAGACCATGAGAGATCGCGTCGAGTCGGTCATGGCCATCAAACGTCTGCATGAACGACACGGCCATGTGCAGGAAGTCATCATCCAGAATTTCCGCGCAAAGCCACGCATCCCGATGGCGGCGTGGCCTGAGCCCGATACGGGTGACATGCTGCGCACGCTGGCGGTTACGCGCTTACTGCTGAGAGACATGAATATCCAGGCGCCGCCGAATCTCACCGAGAAGGGTTACGAGAAGCTGCTGGACGGCGGCATTAACGACTGGGGGGGCGTGTCGCCTCTGACACCCGACTACATCAATCCAGAAGCGCCATGGCCGCATCTGCTCGACCTGCAGCGCCGTAGCGAGGCTGCTGGCCAGAAGCTGAAGCAGCGACTGCCGGTATATCCGGAATTCGTTGCAGGGGCTGTTGCTCGCGGTGGAATGCTGGGAGAGCGGCTTCAGACTGCGGCGGATGGTGACGGCTATGCGAGGGCGGCATAGATGATTGTCGTCTTTACCGGTGGAACCGGCGGCACCAAGCTGGTGCAGGGTTTGCAGCAAGTGGTCACGCCAGAAAACCTCACTGTCATTGTCAATACCGGCGACGATATTGAGTGGTGGGGACTGCACATCTCGCCAGATATCGACTCCGTGCTGTACGGATTGTCGGGATTTCTCAGCAAGGACCGTGGCTGGGGCGTGGACAACGACAGCTTTCGTTGTCTGGAGCGCATGAAAGAGCTCGGGCAGCCATCGTGGTTTAGCCTGGGCGATCTTGATCTGGCAACACATCTTACACGCACGGCGATCCTTAGGGCAGGGAAGTCGCTGAGCGGCGCTACCGCCGAACTCGTCAGCGGGATGGGTATTCGCGCACGCGTGCTACCGATGTCGGACGATCCGGTCTCGACCACGCTCGACACAGCGAAGGGCACGCTGAGCTTCCAGGAGTATTTTGTGCGGGAGCGGCATCAGGTTGCTGTGCGCAGAGTGCGTTTTCAAGGAGCTCACCGCGCCCGCCCGGCGCCCGGGGTGATCGAAAGCATTGAGGCGGCCGAGGCGATCATTTTCGCTCCGAGTAATCCGGTTACGAGCATCGGGCCGATTCTTTCGGTTCCCGGAATTCGCGATGCGTTGCGGCGAGCAAAGGCCGCGATTGCCGCAGTGAGTCCGATTGTTGGGGGAGAGGCGATCAGCGGCCCGGCGGGCGCGCTGATGAGGATGATGGGCTGGACCAGTACGATTGCGGGGATCGCCAATGCCTACAAGGATTTTCTGGATGTGCTGATTGCACACCGGGCTGACGAAAGAGAAGCGGCGGCCTTGCGCGGCGAGAATCTGACCGTTCTTTGCACGAACACCATCATGAATTCGACGGACGACAAGGTCGAACTGGCAAGATTTGTTCTAGAGGCATGCGCCAAAGAGCGGCGCGCTAGAGCCTAACGTTGCCTGCGGGAACCCGTTCAACCTAGCTATTGCCGTTCTCTCTGCTCTTCTTCTTGATCTCAATATTCAGGCGCTTGATCTTTTGGTTCAGCGTAGAAAGCGGAATGCGGAAGCGGTCGGCAGCTTCGGTTTGATTCCAGCTGCATTTTTCCAGCATGTCATTGATGACCCGGCGCTCGCAGTCTTCAATAATTTCGAACAGTGAGGCATCGGGGCGGTGCTCCATGGTGGCGAACTTGGCGCCACGTCCGATGACACTTTCCGGTAGCAGATCCACGGAGAGGTTGGGGCCGGTCGCCAATACCACGGCGCGCTCGATTACGTTTTCCAATTCGCGCACATTGCCCGGCCAGTCGTACTCCAGCAGCGGCCGCAGGGCCTCGGGAGTCAGGTGTAGCGGAAGCCGCTCATTTTCTGCGGCAAACTTAGTGATGAAGTACTGCACCATAATCGGAATGTCGTTCTTGCGCTGGCGCAACGGAGGCAGGTCAATGGTGATCACGTTGAGACGGTAGAACAGGTCATCGCGAAATTTTCCGTCCTTCACCTGCTGCTGAAGGTTGACATTGGTAGCAGCAATGATGCGGACGTCCACCTGTATCTCGCTGACCCCGCCCAGGTGCATGAACTTGCGGTCCTGAAGAACGCGCAGGATTTTGGCCTGTGTCTCCAGGTTCATGGTGCCAATCTCGTCGAGGAAGAGCGTCCCGCGATCGGCCACCTCGAAGAGGCCCTTCTTGCTGGCGATGGCGCTGGTGAAGGCGCCCTTGACGTGACCGAAGAGCGTGGACTCCAGCAGGTCCGCCGGCATCGAACCAGTGTTTACGGGGACGAAGGCGCGGTCGCGGCGCGTGGAGTTCATGTGGATAGCTTTGGCGATCAGCTCTTTGCCGGTACCACTCTCCCCTTGCAGCAAAACGGTGGAACGGCTCGGGGCCACCTGCGCAACCAGGTCGAAGATACGCAGCATGGGCTCGCTCTTGCCGATGATGTGCTCGAAGTTGTAGCGCTGCTTGAGAGCGCGTTTCAGTTGGATTACTTCTTCTTCGGCGCGCCGCCGGCCGACAGCCGTACGCACGTCCGCCAGTAACTTCTCGTTGTCCCAGGGCTTCTGGATGAAGTTGGTGGCGCCAGCCTGCATGGCATTGACGGCATTCTCCACCGTGCCGTAGGCGGTGATCATGATGACCGGCAGCTCGGAGTCGCGCTCGCGGATATCGTGCAGGATCTCAACACCATTGCGTTCGGGCAGGGCGAAATCCAATAGCACTAGGTCGAAGGGATGTTCCGCAATGCGAGCCAAGCCTTCCTGGCCATCGCTCGCCATCTCCACAGAGTACCCTTCAAACTCAAGCAGCGTCTGCAGTGACTCACGAATGGCGGCTTCGTCATCGATGATCAACACTGAGCCGGCGGAAGCGATGTCGTCGCGTCCCGTTGCCATGCGGCCGACCGCTAGTTCAGGCATTGACCACCTTCCTCACCATGGGGAATTCCATAATGAATGTCGTGCCTTGACCAGGCGTGCTGGCAACACGAATCTTACCGGCGTGTTCCTGGATAATGCCGTAGGTGACCGACAATCCCAACCCGGTGCCGCCGCTATGTCCAGTCTTCGGTTTATTCTTGGTGGTGAAAAATGGATCGTAGATGCGATGGATATGTTCCTGCGCGATTCCTGTGCCCGTGTCCGAAACTTTCACCTGCACGTGGTGGCCGTTCGAGGTGCTGATGTTCAAGGTGCCACCGGCAGGCATCGCGTCTTTAGCGTTCAAGAACAGATTCAGGAAGACCTGCTGCAACTTTCCTGTATTTCCGTAGATTGCGGGCAACTCCGGCTGTAGCTCCGCCTGCACTTTGACCCGCGCGGTCTTGAACTGATGATCCAGCAGGGTCAGCGTGTCCTGAATAACGCGATTCAAGTCAACATTGGTGAACTCAGTGCTTGAGGTGCGCGAAAAATTCAGCAAGCTGTTTACGATTTCCGAAGCGCGGAAGGTCTGACGCGTAATCTTATCCAGCAGGCCGGACTGCTTCTCGTCGCCGTGAACCTGCTTGGCCAGCATCTGTGCATAGGACGAGATAACCGCCAACGGAGTATTCACCTCATGCGCGACTCCGGCGGCGAGCAGGCCGATGGACGAGAGTTTTTCAGCCTGTGAGAGCTGCGATTCCAATTCCATTCGCTCGGTGATGTCGTCTACGATGATTAGACGGCCAATGACCGTGAAGTCTTTGGCGACCAGGGGAGCGATCGCGATATTCGCGATCCGGGTATCGCCAGCCGTTGTACCCAGCCGGAACTTGTACAGGTTGTGGATGCCCGGCGTCTGGCGCACGCGATAATACTCTTCCAGAAATGCGGGAGACAACACTTCGCCGAGGGGGCGTCCCAACGCTTGCAGTCGCGGCAAAGCGTACATCACCTCCATCTGCGAATTCCACGACTCAATCCGGTCCTGAAGATCGACGGCGAGCACGCCCACGCTGATGGATTCGACAATGTTTTCGTTGAACTCCTTCAGGCGTTCATACTGTCCGGCCTTTTCCTCGAGAGACTTATACAAGCGCGCGTTCTGCACTGCGATGCCAATATATCCGGCGAGAGTCTCCAGCAGCTGCACATCCTCACTGGACAGAAAATCGCCCTCTGACGTCTTGCCCAAGCCGAGGACTGCGATCATGCGATTCATCACGGTGCAGGGAATGTAGTAGTTAAGTTCCAGCCGCCGGATGGTGTCGCGCGCGCTTCGGGTCTCGCGTACCGTCTGGTTGGTATTGTCGAAGAACAGGTGGCCCAACTCCCACTCGGGCCGTTCGACGTGCAGGAAATCGAAGTCGAGATCGCTGGTGTTGGAAATGCCGTACGACTTGGCCAGCGAGAACTGCTCCGGCTGTTCCGGGTCGGAGAGGAAAATGGCCAGCCGGTCCACCAGCAAAGTACGTGACAACCGATCGACAATCGAGGTGAGCATCTTGTCGAGATCGGTTTCCGAGTTCAGGTCCCGGCCAAACTCAGTCAGAGTTTTCCGATAATCGTAGCGTTTGCGGTAGAAGAACTTGTCCAGGTAATCCTGTACCCAATTCTTGAAGGGATCGAACAGCAGCGCGGTTACCGCGATGGCTGCTATCAATCCGATCGGGCCGACGCTTGGAAAGCGCTGATGGAACAGCACCGAGGCAATGCCCACAGCCGCGAAATAAGCTCCCGTAATTGCACCCGCAGCGATGGTGTAGGCCATGCCGCGCTTGAAGATGAGGTCCACATCCATCAAGCGGTAGCGGAAGATGGCATATCCGAAGGTCAGCGGCAGAAAGACCAGCGACAATACCGAGACCTTCATCACCAAGCTGGGAGCGCTTTCCATCAGGTAGGGGATGGCATAGAACAGGGTGAAGGGGGCCACGGCGAGAATGGTTCCGCGAGTCACCCACTTCATCTGCTGCCGCAAAATTGCTGTCTCGGCGTGACGATACGTGTGCCACAAGACCGCCGCCGATAATATGAAATAAGCCGCAAGGTACGACATCTGCAGCCGGTCGAGGTTCCAGCGCAGGACTTCACTCGGTTGCAGCCATGAGATTGCACAAATATGCGCAGCCAGCAGGATGGCGCCCGGCACATATACCGCCGGAATGAGCCACCGACGGCGGTTCACCAGGCCTTTGCGTTCCGGAAAAGTCAGTGAGAAGTGAAGGAACAGAGCTGGCTGTAGCAGCCATGCCACCACATTGGACCAGTAAATAATCCAGTCGAAGTCGTTAAGTTTGCCAGTGTAGTGAAAGGCATAAAAGATAAACGAAACCAGGCAGAAGACGTAAAAGTGGGTGCTCTTGGGCGCGGTCCAACGCCTGAGCAGAACATAGATACCGATACCCAAGTACACCAATGCGATTAGGCGCAGTCCGCCATACAGGGACCGGTCAGCCGGGGCGAGAATGAGGGGCGCCTCCAGGTTTACGCCCTGGCGTACCAGCGAGTAGTTGGCTTTGGACCAGATTCCCGCGCGATAGAGCTGTCGCTCCAGGCTGCCGACGTTGGTAACATCTCGTCCGTCAACTGCCACCAGACGGTCGTCCAGCTTGATACCGGCCTTCTGACCGGGGCCGTCGATATCTACCCGGGCGGCCCGCAGATGACCGCCGTCTTCCACCCACCAAATGCCATCGTAAGGGGCAGAAAACTCACGTTCCTTCTGAAAGTTAATCCATGCGAAGACGACCGCTGCGACGCTCACAAGGGCGAGGATGACGGCAAAAAAGCGCGTTTGCAGATCTCGGGCCATCGGGGCAGACGGGTGCTCGGCACGACGCACCTGTGCCAGCGCACCTAAGAGTGCATCATTACTGTGCAACTTAGATGCCAGCCTAGCGGGCTCCGACTGTCCATTAACCCTTGGCATATTAACAGCTTCCAAGATTATAGATGAACGGCCATTCGAGATGTATTATTTTTGGAATACGCCTCCGAAATTCAGGATGAACCGGAAGTTACTAAAGGACATGTACTTGAGGCAAGGTAACCAGCACAGACGCAAAACGAAGGACGATCTCGCGAGGGGGATTACGGCTACCAAGGCCTCAGCAGCGCACCCAAACGTCGCAGGTTAATCGAGGGAATCCAGGGTGGCGAAGCACCGGCTCCAGGCGGCGGTGTCCAATCCCGACTCCTGCATTGTGAAAATGAGTTATGGACATGCGAAGGCCGGTGGTAATCTCAGGTGCACGCAAGCGCAGGAGGCTCCATGCCATCACCGTCGGTGTCATCCGGTCGTGAAAAAAATTCAGCGCGCCCAGCCAGGGACAGTGGTCTAGCGCGTTTTGGATTGGCCTTGGCAACCTGGAGCGAGCGTTGGTTCCCCGATCCTCTGGTCTTCGCGCTGGCGGGAATTGTCATCGTTTTCATCTTCGGCTTGATTCTCCACGAATCCGCTAGCAAACTGGCCATTCAAGGCGCCAAGAATTTCTGGACGCTCGTCCCCTTCACCATGCAGATGGTGATGATCATCATTGGCGGGTATGTCGTCGCCACCACGCCAGTGGTAAACCGTTTCATTCGCGGTCTAGCGGGGATTCCGAAGAGCGGGCGTAGCGCAATCGCGATGATCGCGCTGTTCTCCATGTTGACCTCGCTGATCTCATGGGGGCTGAGCCTGATCTTCAGCGGGCTGCTCGCCCGCGAGCTGGCCCGCCGCGTGAAAGGCATGGACTATCGTGCCGCTGGCGCTGCGGCGTACCTCGGACTCGGAGCGGTGTGGGCCCTCGGATTGTCTTCCTCGGCAGCCATGATGATGGCCACGAAGGGCTCCATCCCTCCAGCGCTGTTCACAATTTCCGGATTGATCCCGCTCCGGCAATCACTTTTTCTGTGGCAAAGCATCGCCATGGCAGTTGTATTGATTGTGGTTTCAGTCGCGGTAGCCTACTTCTCTGCGCCGTCGCCGGAGCGAGCCAAGACGGCTGCTGATTTCGGCATCGAGTACGAGTCAGTCGATCGTCCCCTGGAGAAAAGGACCAAGCCGGGGGAGTGGCTGGAATACAGTCCATTGCTGACGGTCTTTGTGTCAGCGCTGATTATTTGGTATCTGATCGACTTCTTCCGCACTTCGCCACAAGGCGCGCTTGCCGCCTTGGATCTGAACACTTACAACCTGATGTTTATTACTGCGGGACTACTTTTACATTGGAGACCTAAACGGTTTATGCGGGCGGTTGCTGACTCGGTTCCAGCGACAGGGGGAGTCCTTATCCAGTTCCCGTTTTACGCTGTCATTTTCGGCATGATCGTCGGCACCGGCATCTCCGCGTGGCTGGCCAGCTTGTTCGCGCGCATAACTACGCAGGCCACCTATCCACTGCTGGTGGCACTGTACTCGGCAATTCTTGGGACCTTTGTTCCTTCTGGCGGCAGTAAGTGGGTGATCGAAGCGCCTTACATTCTGCAGGCCGCGACCTTGCACCATGTCCATCTGGGATGGGTAGTGCAGATTTACAACGCGGCGGAAGCTTTGCCGAACCTGGTCAATCCGTTTTGGATGTTGCCCCTGCTGGGTATTCTCAAGTTAAAGGCGCGCGATCTGGTTGGCTATAGCGTGTTGCAAATGATCGTGCACATTCCAATAGTGTTTTTCTTGTGCTGGCTGTTTGCCCGCTATCTGCCGTATCTGCCGCCAATGAAGTGAAGTAACGAACGGGATTGCAACGTAGAGGTGAGCTCAGGCGCTCGCTTGAGATCGCGCTGTAAGATAAGACCCTAAACTTGAAACTATTAGCCACTGGTCCCTAGTCCCTGCCTTTAGATTCCCAGCCCCGTCACTCTCCATCCCGCTCCGTGCACCTTGTGCCGGATGTTGAGTGTGATCAGTAAGGCGGTCATGGCTTCCACTATGCGCGCGTTTTCCAGCTTGCCGCCATCAATTGCGCGCACGCCTGGAATCTTCGTCGCTAACTCTGACGCGACCTCTCGCCCCCGCTCGTCGTCGCTACAAACGATCACGTCACAGTCCACCGGTTGATCGCCTTGAAGCACGGTTGATGAAAGGCTGTGGAAGGCTGCGGCGACGGCGATGTTCTTGCCGACGATCTCGGCTGCCTGCTCTGCAGCGGAGCCTTGCCACACACCCAGCACGCGCGTGGGACGCCCGCCAACGGCAGCCGCCAAAGGAACCGTTGCGTCAATCAAGACCGTGCCCTGGCGGAAAGAGGGCTTGAGCTGCTTGAGCAATTCCGCCTGCCCAGCAAACGGAACGGTTAGCACGACGATGTCGCACATCTTGACGGCGGTAGCGTTATCCGCGCCTTCCACGCTACCCAAGGGGCCGACCTTGTCCGCGATCTGCGCTGCCATGGCCTTGGCGCGCTCTGCATCGCGCGAGCCAAGGATGACCGATTCGCCGGCACGCACCCAGCGCAGCGCCAGCCCCGAACCTTCCGGACCCGTGCCGCCGACGATGGCGATCATGCGGCGCCGCCCACGATTACTGGCTCGGCAGCGGAGAGGCGGGGTGGATAGCTGTACTTGGTATAAAGCGTGTTGCGCTGGGCGGGCACGCGGTCCAATTCTCGAATTCGCTCCTGGAATTCTGCGGTCGAGATGTACTGTCCGGCAGTCGCTCCCGCCAGCCGTGAGATGTTCTCTTCGAACAGCGTGCCACCGTAATCGTCGGCACCGGCCAGCAGCGACAGTTGCGAAATTTCGCGACCGAGCTTCACCCACGAAACCTGAATATGGTTGATGGAGCCGGCCAGCATTACGCGCGCCAGCGCATGTACCTTGAGATGCTCCTCGAGCGTCGCACCTGCGCGTGCGAATCCTTGCGCAAACAGTAAGGTGTGGTCATGGATGAATCCCAGCGGCACGAACTCAGTGAAACCTCCAGTGCGAGACTGGATCTGGCGCAGCAGCAATAACTGGTTGACCCAGTGTTCCGGCGTCTCCGCGTGACCGTACATCATGGTTGACGTGCTGTGGATGCCACACTCGTGCGCGGTTTCGATTACTTCGCACCATTGCGCGGTGGTGAGCTTATTGGCGGAGAGTATGTGACGCACGCTGTCGTCGAGAATTTCCGCCGCGGTACCTGGCAAGGTGTCGAGGCCATTCTCCTTCAGCATCAGGAGGTACTCGCGCAACGGCATACCGGTGAGTTCGACCCCATAGACCATCTCCATCGGTGAGAATGCATGCGCGTGCATCTTGGGCGTCGCCGACTTTACCGCGCGCAGGATGTCACGGTAGTAAAACGGCGGCAGGTTGCGCGGGAGCCCGCCTTGAATACAGACCTCGGTTGCACCCCACTGCTCAGCCTCGCGACACTTTTGTCCGACTTCGTCGAGCGAAAGAAAATAAGCAGTCTCATCGCGCGGACCAACACTGAAGGCGCAGAACTTGCATCCCACGAAACACACGTTGGTGAAATTAATATTGCGGGTGACCACGTAGCTGACTACATCCCCGACTAGCTGGCGCCGGATTTCGTTGGCAGCAACCACCAGACCAAGAAGATCGTCACCAGTGCAGTTGGCGAGCGTGAGACATTCCTCGCGCGTCAGGACGCTGCCATCCAGCGAGGACAGCGCTTTGTTCAGCGCCACCCGCACCGGCGAAGAGGCGCGCCGTTGCACATCGTCCCACGTCACATGCTGCAGAGTTTGCTGATTGGCCCAACTGATGTCGTGCATATTTCCCCAAGGTTACCGAAACAAGTCCTTCTCCTTTGCCCGCACCATCTGTTGCGCGGTGCCGTTACCGCGACGATACGGATAACCCCGGATTATACAAGCCGGAACGCGTGAATTTTTTCCGCACACCAACCCCGCAACCGACGCCAACTCATCCGCCACTGCCTCTTCGGTTGCGTGCATCTTGTACCCGTAGATATCGCGCTTGCCACGGTAATCGTGAATCACCGTCATTCCTGCGACGCCGATTGCGACCTCGCACAGACCTTCGCGCCAAGGGCGCCCAAAGCTGTCGGCAATGATCACTGGAAGGTGCAGTCCGGTGCGCTTCTTTAATTCTCTGTGAATTTGTGCCGCCGAGCGGTCCGCGTCCGCAGGCAGCAACACCGCCGTCTTGCCGCCATCGACGTTGGAAACATCCACACCGCTGTTGGCGCACACCAGGCCGTTCTTCGTCTCAGTGATGAGAATGTGCTTCTTGCGGACGACCCGTTTGGCCTCACGCAGGGCCAGTTCCACGACACGAGCATCGGCGCCGTTGTTGCGGGCAAAACTTCGGGCGGGAGCAGATGGCTTCACCGAGCCAAGCACAACCGTTCGCCCCTCTGCCTTCGATACGATCTTGTGCTTGACCACGAGGATGTCGCCTTCATGAAATCGCCGTCCGCCTAAAGTCAGCGCATCGACAACCAGGTTTGCAACAGAGTCGCCGGCAAAAACGTTACGAATGCCGAGCACGGGAAATGCGCGCAGTTCGCCGGAATTAATGGCGGTCCCGGTTTGACTCAAACGGCTGCCTCCCATTGCGCCTCGTCATCCGCGCCGAAACCCCACGACCTCAGGACTTGTTGCGCGTTGGTGTTGCCGTCGCGTTGCAATAGCAGATCCAATTCGTGGGGATTGTCGATGTCGAGTCCCATGCCGGGCAGTTCCAGGACAACCAACTTCTTGCCTGTCTTCTTCATCGCTTCACAGTGCGGCAAAAAGCTGTCATTACCAAAGCGCAGCGGAATGAGGGATGTCGGCCGGCGCAGAATGCAGTTGCTGCCGCGACGATCATAGGCAGGCACAAAGACCGCGCCCTCGGCGGGAGCGGCGTCGAGCACGGCCTGTAGTTCCTGGCTGGTGATAAGCGGGATATCGCCTGGCACGACGATCGTGGTGTCGTACCCACGCTGTTCGCACCATGCCGTAGCCATCTCGATGGCGGCCGTCTCGCTTTCATTGCCGGCGTCTTCGATTACCAGGAAACCGAACTCGCCGGCCAGCGCTCGCGCCCGGGCATCGCCGGTAACCAGCGCCATGTCGATCCGGCCGAGAACGCCAGCGGCCGCAGTCATCACATCGCGCAACATCGCTTCCGCAAACTGCGAGCGCCGCTCCTGATCCAACGCTTCAGCGAGGCGCTGCTTCGCGGTTGTGAGGCTCTTTACTGGGATGAGCAGAATGCCGCGCATGCATTTCCTCAGGTTGACAAGCCTAGGTGAGACTCACTTGTTCCATGTTGCCTCAGGGCGAATCCAGGCACAAAGAAAGCATGTCACGACTCAAGGCTCAGCGTCCAGAGGAGGCGTTTCTGTTGCCCAGCGGTCTACGTGCGGCGGCGCTGGCTCGAGCGTCCAAAGCCTAAAAGCTCTCAGCGGTTTATGATCTCGAGCGACAAAAGGCCATCTACCCAAGCAGGAAATGAAGCAAGAACGCAACCAGAATCCAGAAAGGAGTGACCAACAAAAGGGCGAATAGCAAGCCCTCGGGAAATCGCAAGCTGATGGCTGAATCTGCCGGGTCCCACGTGACGTCGGGGGAGCGGTATGCTCTGTCGAACTGTTCGAACCGGGTTAGCGGCCACATACGAATCCGTTACTATATCGTAAAAGATGGCCCCAGAGCAGCCCGGGTTGGCCTAGTTGGCGATGAACGATTCCTGCCAGGGCGTTCTTAATCCGCGGCGATGCGCCCTGTTCCGGGGGGGATCTCGAACCTTTTCATCTTGTTATAAGTCGGCAGGAGGGACTCGAGACCCTTGCACGACAGCTGGCTAGCCACGTGGCTCTCGTGACGAGAACGCGTATAAGCGGCCAGCCAGCATCGTGTGTTTTCCATCGGTTTAAGTACTTTCGCTTGGAGTAACGAGGAAGCATGGCTCCGCCATTTTCAGTCCCATGGAGGAGTCTTGCGAATCGTGATTGTGAGCTAGCACCCCAACACTAGAGTGCTAACAAGTGTAGTGCTAACGTGCCATGCGTTAGTGTGCAATCTTCATGCCATAAATCTCTGCACGCTGGTTCGCAATCAAGCCAAGTGTTATCAATAGACTGTCAGACGGCGAGGACAGGTGGGGAGAGGACTCGTCCAATAAATGGACAATCAGTGTCCAAATGCTGGATTCGCGGCCGGAAGTGCTGGTTGTCAGGGATACGCGACCTACAAAAGAAGAAAATCATTTCCCGTCAGTTGCAAGGAGTTGCGCAGGTTGTGACAAAGAAAAGCAGGAATTTGTTGCA
The DNA here is from genome assembly GCA_963709045.1 of uncultured Acidobacteriaceae bacterium. Lineage (GTDB taxonomy): Bacteria > Acidobacteriota > Terriglobia > Terriglobales > Acidobacteriaceae > Bog-257. Next base: position 13,684 of record CAVPUX010000006.1, read on the forward strand.
AATAGTTGACATACCCGCGTTCCACAATGGTATGCGACGTGCCGTTGTAGGCATGGATGTCCGAATTCAGTTTTGCCTTGGAGGAGACCAATCATGCGGAAATTCTGGCTTGCGGCGCTCCTTGTGGTTATTGCGCTGCCAGTTCTATCACAGGCCGACATTGTTAACTTTGGGCCCTTGTGCGGGACCACCTGCGCAGGGACACAGGTTCCCGACGGCTATGGCAATCCCAACTTCGTGTGGGGCGGCAACTTCTACGCTTATGGCAACGACCCCTACGACTCAAGCTACGCGAACACGTACGGCGCACCGTCTGGTGCCTTTGCGTACAACGGCTTTGGCGATTCCCCGATCACGTTGAGCAGCTCTGTGCCGTTCACCTTTAATGGCGTTTCCGCCAGCACGTGGGCGGAGTTCGATCAGTTCCAGAGCTTCTCTTCGACGACCCTTGAGATCCAGGGGTTTAGCGGGACCACGCTAGAGGGGACAGTGGTTGCAAATCTGTCTTCAACTAGCTTTAACTTCATAAGCGCCAATTTCGGTCATACCGTCACGTCGCTGGTATTCACCAACGACTGCGGTACTTGCTCAGGGCGCTGGTTTCTGATCGACGGCCTCACCTACAACCAGGGAGGAGGTACAACTCCCGAGCCAGGAACGATGGTTATGTTCGGTTCCGGACTGCTGGTGGCAGCAGGCGCTATTCGTCGTCGCTTCTCTCGCTAGCCTAGGCTAGTTCTTCAGTCGGCGGAGCCAGTGGGCTCCGCCTTTTTTTTTGCGACAATTTCCGTCTGTATTCCGAGGCGCATTCAACCGTAGAAGGTAAGCGCGCCCAGGTAGTTGTCTTCGGCTCCGGGTCGGCTTCCCACCAGGCAGTAAAATCAAAATCAAATTGTGTCGATCTGTCCTTTAGGAGGCACGGCCGAATGCGGGTTCTGGTTACCGGCGGTGCGGGATACATCGGAAGTGTGGTCGCCGACCGTTTATTGCGAGTGGGACACGCGGTCACTGTACTGGACAATCTGAGCAAAGGCAGGCGACAGGCAGTTCCGTCGAGGGCAGAGTTTGTCCAGGCGGATACCGGCGACCAGGAGAGTGTCGACCACGTTTTCCGGACGGGACACTTTAATGCGGTGATGCACTTCGCGGCGTTCATTGAAGCGGGCGAGTCGATGCATCAGCCGGAAAGGTACTTCGAGAACAACTCTGCGAAAACCCTGGGCCTGCTGCAAACGGTCTTACGGTATCAAGTGCCGCGTTTTGTCTTTTCTTCAACCGCTGCGGTTTATGGAGAGCCACGACGCATTCCGATCATGGAGGACGATCCGCTCTATCCCACCAATGCCTATGGGGAATCGAAGCTGATGGTAGAACGTATGTTGGGCTGGTTTCACAAAGCCCACGGGCTGCGCTACGCCAGCTTGCGTTATTTCAATGCGGCGGGGGCTACGGCTGAGCGCGGAGAAGCTCACAGCCCCGAGACCCACCTCATCCCACTGGTGCTACAGGTGGCACTGGGGCAGCGGCCGTCGATTGCGATCTATGGGACGGACTACCCGACCAAGGATGGCACATGTATCCGCGATTACATCCACATCGATGATTTAGCGACGGCCCACTTACTGGCGCTCGACGGATTGGAGCGATACTCCCGCTTAATTTGCAACCTGGGCAGTGGCAGCGGCTTCAGTGTGCGGGAAATTATTGAAGTGGCGCGAAAGATTACCGGTCACGAGATCGCAGTGGTTGAGTCGCCGAGACGGCCCGGAGATCCGGCCGTGCTGGTGGCCAGCTCGGAGAAGATTCGCCAGGTGCTGGGATGGAGTCCGCAGCATTCGGAAATCGAGAGCATCGTGCGCTCGGCCTGGGAATGGCATAAGGCCAATCCGCAGCCGCGCGGATGATGCTGAAGTCTTGCCGAGGGTCGGCCGCCTAGTTGGAAGCCTCCCCACCTCCGCCACCAACTGTTACCAAACCTCCGCCAGAAAGTTCTTGACATCTTGCCAACTTGCCCTCATTATCACGCCACTTAGCCGAAACAAATGTTGTTTCTGTATCGACTCTCACCGCACAACACCTCGTAATCCGTTTCGAGGCTGGGGCGAACAAGCAGTCAGTCTTAGGAACTCAGGCAGGGAGCTTCTGCATGGTATCCGCTGATGGTTTGCGGACCAGCAGGAGTAAGGAAGCCTTTCCCCGGGGCCCACTGAACTCAGCGCCGCTCTCTTCGTCCTTGGCTCTTCGCGGCGCAGCATTGCCACTCTTCTCTTTGTGAGCCAAGGCGCAGCAGCCATTTCACTTCGTCACAAGGAGTTTCCATGCGCCGCTTCAGCACCAGCCTCGCTATTGCTGTGTCCATGTTGTTGGTTGCCTCCATTTGCTCAGCTCAACAAACATCCACTACGTCGGTTCCTAATCTCATCCGCTACGGCGGGGTCTTGAAGGATGCGCAGGGCATTGCCCTTTCTTCCTCCACGACTGTTGGCGTGACCTTCTCCATTTACAAGCAGCAGGATGGAGGCGCCGCCGTCTGGATGGAAACGCAGAATGTCACGCCCGACGCGAGCGGTCAGTACAGCGTGCTGTTGGGAAGCACGACCGCGACGGGATTACCGAGTGACCTGTTCTCCCAAGAAGAGCAGCGCTGGTTAGGCGTGCAGGTGCAAGGACAAACTGAGCAGCCGCGCGTGCTGCTGGTGAGTGTGCCTTATGCCATCAAAGCGCATGAAGCTGAAACGCTGGGCGGCAAGAGCATTTCCGACTTCGTGCTCGCGAAAGACCTGGGCGCAAACAATTCTGCGGCTGGTGTCGACGCTAGTTCGGGCGCTGGCTCAACGCCAGTGACAGCGGGAAATGGTAACAACAAATCGGCTTCCAAATTGGCCGCCAGCGCCGGCCCGACCAACTTCAGCGGCACGACCACTGACCAGATCGTGAGCGCTGTGCAGAGCGGAACGGGCAAAGCCATCGTGGCTTCCAGTTCAACCGGCAACGCCGTCGTCGCTAGCACCTCGAGCACCACTACCTCCACGACTGCGGTTTCTGGCTCAATACCCGGGGCGGGCGTCGCCATTTTAGGCAATGCCACGTCGGCAACAGCGCAGGGCTATGGCATCGAGGGCATGTCAGCCAGCACTATCGGCATCGGACTGCTGGGCTTTGCGACGGCGACCACGGGATCGACTTACGGTTTGAAAGGCTACTCCAGTAGTACCGGCGGCACTGGCGTACGCGGACTATCCACGGCCACAACCGGGGCCACCACTGGCATAAGCGCATCCGTCGCCAGCCCGGCCGGCACCGCGGGAGTGTTTAACAACGTGGCGGGCGGCAAGGTCCTTAGCGGTCAGAACAATGGAGTCGAGAAGTTCAGCGTCGACGGCAGCGGAGATGTGAACGCCAAGGGTAACTACGTCGGCCTCGGAAGTGTCAGCGGACATCAACTCATCTCGACCGTCGCAACCGGCACAGCGCCCTTTCTAGTGACCTCGACCACGCAGGTGCCGAACTTGAATGCGAGCACGCTGGCAGGGAACCCGCCGAGTTCATTTGCGGCGTCCACCGGATCACCCAACTACATTCAGAACGGTACCGCGCTGCAATCGACTGCCAACTTTAACATCAGCGGCAAGGGAACCTTGGGCGGCTCGCTGTCGGCGGCCAACGCGGTGGCCGGCGGGATTGCAGTTACTGGCAACGACACAGCTACCACCAGCACCAACGGTTCCTTCGGAATTGGCGGATTTCTTCGCAATGACGTCAACGGAAGTGCTGTGTATGGAGAGAACGACGTCGCCGCCGGCGGTGTTGCCATATTCGGGTACGACGCTGCTACGGCCTCCGCCGTCACGGCTGCCCTCTATGGTATAAGCGCCAACGGCTTCGGCGTGCTTGGCCTGGCTAATGCAACCACGGGCGGTGCGGATGGGGTGCGCGGAAGAACCAATAGTAATGGCGGGGTTGGGGTGCGAGGCGTCAACACTGCCGACGGAGGTACTGGTATCTTTGGCGTCGCCAGATCCACCAGCACCACCATTAGCGCCTATGGGATTTCCGGCCTGACCGATGCATCTGGCCAGAACTCGGCGGGTGTCACCGGATTTGCGAACGCCACCACCGGTCTGGTTTACGGCGTTTCTGGTTCAACTAATAGCACCACGCAATATGCCGCCGGAGTGAGTGGCTACGAAGGCGCCACCACCGGGCAAGTCTTCGGCGTAAACGGATCGACTAACAGCACTACCGATTATTCGGTCGGCGTGAGTGGCTACGAAGGCGCTGCTTCGGGCGTAGTCTCCGGCGTAAGCGGAGGAACCAGTAGTAGCACGAACGGGGCAGCGGGAGTCAACGGCAACGCAGGCGCGACCACGGGTCAGGTGTATGGCGTCTTCGGGTCCGCCAACAGCATCACGACCAACGCCGCGGGTGTTAGCGGCTACGAGGGCGCGACCACCGGCCAGGTGTTCGGCGTTTCCGGAGGGACAAACAGCACGACAAACTACGCTGCTGGTGTCAACGGCTACGAAGGCGCGACGTCGGGTCAGGTCTTCGGCGTGAACGGGTCAACGAACAGCACTACTACAGGCGCTGCGGGGGTAAGCGGTTTCGAGGGCGCCACCACTGGACAAGTTCTTCGGTGTAATTGGAGGAACGGCAAGCAGCGACGGCGTTGGAGTGGCGGGTTTTGCCAGCGCCACGACTGGATCTACCTTTGGAGTACAAGGCTCGACGGCCAGCAGCCAGGGAGTTGGAGTAGTGGGCTGGTCTCCAGGCGGAGTCGGTATTGCCGGAGTCAATCAGAGTTGCAACGGTTCCGTTTGCACCCCTACGACTGGAACCGCCGGTCAATTTACGACGGCAGCGGGCGGAACTCTTCTGCAAGGCATCGGAGGCGGCGCCACGGTTTTCACCGTCGATTCCAGCGGTAACGGCTCCTATGCCGGTAATCTCCACGTCACCGGGGCGATTACGGCGGGCACGAAGGACTTCAAGATCGACCACCCCCTCGACCCTGCGAATAAGTACCTTTACCATACCAGCGTCGAGTCGCCGGACATGTTGAACATCTACAACGGCAGCGTCAAGCTGAACGCTCGCGGCGAAGCGTGGGTTGAGTTGCCGGCCTATTTCGAATCGCTGAACCGCGATTTTCAGTATGTGCTAACCGCCCTCGGCACGGCCTCAGCCAACTCTCTATATTGCACAAAAAGTAAAAGGCAATCGCTTCAAGGTTGCAGGAGGCAAACCTTACGGGGAAGTGTCGTGGCAGGTGACTGGCATACGACACGACGCGTTTGCGGAAGCATATCGTGGACCCGTCGAAGAAGAAAAACCGACGGGCGAGCGTGGTACCTATCTGCATCCCGAGCTGTTCGGGGCGAGCAGCGACAAAAGCTTGAATGCGCGTTTGCAACATTGAAATCGCATTCCCGCCAAGGGGGCCGCGTTCATCGCGGTTTCTACGGCTCGAGTATTGGCGGAGACGGTACAGCAATCGAATGAGCTTCACGCTCGAAGGGAGCGCCACATGCGCCGCACCAGAATCATCGTTGCTCTTGCACTCGCCAACTTGTTTTTCGTGTCCACTAGCTCAGCCCAACAGGCGTCGACCACCTCCGTTCCCAATCTCATCCGTTACGGCGGGGTCTTGAAGGATGCGCAGGGCGTTGCCCTTTCTTCCTCCAGCGCGGTTGGCGTGACCTTTTCCATTTACAAGCAGCAGGATGGCGGTGCGCCGGTTTGGATGGAGACGCAAAACGTCACCTCCGACGCTAGCGGTCAGTACAGCGTGCTCTTGGGAAGCACGACCGCGACAGGATTACCGGGTGACCTGTTCTCGCAGGAAGAGCAGCGCTGGCTGGGCGTGCAGGTGCAAGGACAAGCTGAGCAGCCGCGCGTGCTGTTGGTGAGCGTGCCTTACGCCTTCAAAGCGCATGAAGCCGAAACGCTGGGCGGCAAAACTATCTCCGACTTCGTGCTGGCGAAAGATGTGAACGCGGCGAATTCTGGCGCTGGCGTCGCGTCCGCTTCCAGTTCCGCCTCGACGCAGACCGGATCGGGAAAGACTAACGCTAAGTCGCCGTCTAACCTGGCCACGGCGCAAGGGCCGACCAACTTCAGCGGCACCACCACTGACCAGATCGTGAGTGCGGTGCAGAGCGGAACCGGCAAAGCTATCGTGGCTTCCAGTTCAACCGGCAACGCCATCGTTGCCAATACCACGAGCGCAACGACCACCACGTACGCGGTCTCCGGCACCATACCCGGCGCGGGGGTGGCTATTCTCGGCCATGCCTCGTCGGCTACAGCGCAGGGCTATGGCATCCAGGGCACGTCAGATAGCAACATCGGAGTCGGATTGCTGGGCTTTGCTACCGCGACCACGGGCAGCACTTACGGGTTGAAGGGCTACTCAAGTAGTACGGGCGGAACTGGCGTGCGCGGGCTGTCCACAGCAACCACCGGAGTTACCTACGGAGTGAGCGGGGCGGTGTCGAGCCCTAACGGTACGGCGATGTGGGGGCAGACGGTGGCCGCTAACGGCGGCACCGGCTTGTGGGGTCAGTCGCTGGCTACCACGGGCGCGGGTACGGGAGTACTGGCCACCGCTGCGAGCACCGCGGGCACCGGCATCGTGGCGACGGAATCAGCCGCGACCGGCACAACCTATGGATTAAATGCCAAGGTGCAGAGCGCGTCGGGCACGGCGGTATGGCTGCAGAACACCGCTGGAGGCCCACTGATCCTGGCCACCACCGGCCCGAGCACCAGCCCCGTCCTGCAATTCTCCGTAGACGGACGCGGCACTGTGAAGTTCGGGGGAAATCTGGCCACACTCAGCATTGGCAGTGCTGCTGACGACAACTTGTTTCTTGGCACGGGGGCCGGCGCCGTGAACGTTGCGGGGTCTGGGCAGGACAACGCCTTCTTGGGAGCTTTGGCCGGCAACAGTAACACGACCGGTGGCGCCAACGTTTTCAGTGGAGCCGGTGCGGGCTTCTCCAATACCACCGGTGGCTTCAATGTCTTCACTGGAGCTGGTGCCGGTTACTCCAACACCACCGGCTTCAACGACACTTTCACGGGGCAGGGTGCCGGGTACATGAATACAACCGCCGACGGGAACACTTTCACTGGAGTCAGCTCAGGCTTCAACAACACGACGGGCGTACAGAATACTTTCGACGGGGGGAAGGCCGGTTACAGCAACACCACCGGCACGGTGAACAGCTTTCTTGGTTACAATGCCGGCAATGCGAATACAACCGGCAGCTATAACACGTTCGTCGGCACCAACGCCGGCTTTCAGAACACGACGGCGAGTCGCAATACCTTTATTGGCACAGTTGCGGGACAATCCAACACCACAGGTATCCGCAACACATTCCTGGGAGAGGGAGCGGGTTTCGTAAACACGACGGGGAATGACAACACCTTTGTTGGTCGTGTCGCTGGCGATAACAACCAAGCCGGAAACCAGGATCTATTCCTCGGCACTCTGGCGGGACAAAATAACGTCTCGGGCTCGAATGATATTTACCTGGCCAACAGCGGCCCATTTGGCGGCAGTGAGTCCAACACAATCCGTATCGGCGATCCGGCAAATCAAACTGCCGCTTACGTCGCGGGCATCTACGGCAACTCCCCGAGCGGGGCGTTGCCCGTAGTGATCAATTCCAGTGGACAGCTTGGAACCGGCTCTTCGGGAGGGGCGGGAGTTAGTTCATGGAATGGCCGCACTGGCGCGGTGGTGCCGGTCGCTAACGATTACAGCTTCTCTATGCTGAGCGGCACTCTGGGCGGGTCTCAATTGAGCGGGACCTATGGCAGTGCGATAACGCTCTCGAACACCTCGAACGTGTATTACGGGAACGGCTCCAACCTAACCGGAGTGGTCGCCGGATCAGGGTCGCCTTATTACATCCAGAATGGAACCTCGCAGCAGTCCAGCGCCAACTTCAACATAAGCGGCAGCGGCTCAGCTAATACTTTCATCAGTGGCACGACGTACCAGGCCGTCACTATGGTCGGCCCCAGCGTTGTCCTTAGTATTGGCAATGGCATTAATGGCGACTTATTTCTCGGACAGGGAGCCGGGAGTGCAAATGGATCCGGAAGCTCCGATACTTTCTCTGGCGCCTATGCTGGCAACAGCAACACCACCGGCTCTCAGAATACCTTCGTTGGTGAAGGGGCTGGCCAAAACAACACCGTTGGAGGATTTAATACTTTCATCGGGCAAGCCGCTGGCGGGACGAACATGACCGGCGGAGCCAATACCTATGTAGGCCTACAGGCCGGATACGAGACGGAAGGAAGCGGAAACGTCTATCTCGGCAGCCAGGTTGGCTTGATGCTTGGTAGCGAAAGCAACACCATGCGTCTGGGGAACACTAGCTTTGTCTTTAACACCTATATCGCGGGCATCTACGGCTCAACCTCTTCGTCGGGTATTCCGGTCTACATTAACTCTAACGGCCAGCTGGGTACGACGACCTCCTCTCGCCGCTTCAAAGAACAAATCCTCGACATGGGCGACAGCAGCAGCAGCCTGTTCCAGTTGCGTCCGGTCACTTTCTTCTACAAGCCACAATACGACGATGGCTCGCACACTTTGCAATATGGCCTGATCGCCGAGGAAGTGGCCAAGGTGTATCCCGATATGGTGGCCTACGACAGAGACGGCGCACCCTACACGGTGAAGTATCAGTACCTCGCGCCGATGCTGCTGAACGAATTGCAGAAGCAACACTCGGTCGTCACGGGGCAGCAGGACATAATCAAGACTCAGCAGGAGCAGATCCAAACTCAGGGACAACAAATTGCCGACTTGCAGCAGCGGTTGTCGAGGTTGGAGTCGCTCATCGACAAAAAGTAGCAATGCCAGAGGCAAGAGTGGCGGAACTCAACCCATCGAGTTCCGCGCTTTCGCTGCAGTTCTACGTATTCCTTATGTGCTGTTCCGGTCTTGCTGCTGAGCGACAGCTCATCTACGTGGTGGTATCTGAGCCCTTGACCAATGCTGCGCTGTACGGCGTTGTCGCGTATCTGTGGCTCAAGGTGAGGGAGGTTTATGCGAGCTAGACAACGGCTGTCTTGTAGTGCAGTTGGAGGTTATCAGCTAGAAAACTTTCAGCCACTCTGAACAGGTGTGCGAAAGCTCTGCCTTTAGCAGCAGGTAAGGATCGGGACTTGTGCCGACAAAAACGCCGCAGATGCGGCAATAGGATTCGATCAGGATTGGCCTCTGCGAGTTAGGGATGTGTTCAAAACTCGGAGGTGGTGTAGTGATTGCCATGCCTCGGCCTTTCAGGGATGCACAGCCCGTGGAGACCTGAGACTGCTGTAGCCGCTTGGAGGGGCTCCACGAGCTGAGGGGCGACAGCGCTTAGTGAGTAGGGTAGGCTGCTGAGGGTCTGGTTGTCTGTCTGGAGTCAGACAAACGCCCGCTACTTTCACGCACTGTTAAAGTATTCGGCAAAGGCTTTGCTCGAACAAACAGCAACATACGGCACCACGATATTCGCGGTGCAGATTGCGCCATCCAGACCTTAGCCTGTAAACTCTAGAGTACGCGGTTCGTCTCCTTCAATTTCCCCAATTTTTGATCTTGTTGTGCAATCCAGAGGCGAGTTGTGTGCGAATCTGCGCGGTCGTTCGCGCTCGATGCCGAGCGTCCGCAAACGGAGCATGAAGTTGAGACCTGGCAAGACTGCAGTGATTGTCGGCGCACAGTGGGGCGACGAAGGTAAAGGTAAGATCGTTGACGTTCTCTCCGAACGCTTCAAGGTAGTGGCGCGCTATTCAGGCGGGCACAATGCCGGACACACGGTCACGATCAAGGGCAAGAAGTTCATCCTGCAACTCATCCCGTGCGGAGTGCTGCGCGAGGGCTGCCGCGGCGTGATCGGCAATGGAGTCGTGCTCGATCCTTTTGCCTTCATGAAGGAAGTGGACGCGCTGCGCGCGACGGGTGTTCGCGTCGACGGCAACCTGTTCGTCAGCAACCGCGCTCACGTGATTCTTCCTTACCATCGGATGATTGAACTGGCTTCAGAGAACGCTCCTGGCCGCGTGAAAATCGGTACCACCTCGCGCGGTATTGGACCTACCTACGAAGACAAGATGGCGCGCAGCGGATTACGCGTGCAGGACCTGCTCGACAAGACCCTGCTGAAGAAGCATATTGAGAATGCCTGCCGCGAGAAGAACACTATCGCGCACGCGCTGTTTAACAGCGAGCCGCTCGATCCCGACAAGATGTTCGCCGACTACGCCGAGATCGCAGACCGGGTCGCGCCTTTCGTGACTGACACCGCGCTGCTGCTGAATCGGGCCATCGCTAGCGGCGAGTCGGTGATGTTCGAAGGGGCGCAAGGTACCATGCTCGACATCGATCATGGAACCTATCCGTTCGTCACCTCGTCCAGCGCGACATCGGGAGGCGCAGTGACCGGCACCGGCGTGCCGCCGACGGCAATCAACATGGTGGTCGGGCGTAACCAAGGCTTACTGCACGCGCGTAGGAGAAGGTCCGTTCCCGACGGAATCGCACGATGCTGTCGGCGAGGCGCTGCGCAAAAAGGGTAACGAGTTCGGCGCCGTAACCGGACGTCCGCGGCGGACGGGATGGCTGGACTTGCCGCTGCTGCGCTATTCCAACATGATCAACGGCACCAGTTGGCTGGTGGTGACCAAGCTCGACGTGCTGGATGATCAGCCGGAGATCCCGATCTGTGTCGGCTATAAGATCGACGGGAAAGAAACCCAGGAGATTCCCGCGCAGATTTCAGGGTACGAAAAGATCGAGCCGATCTACACCAAGATGCCCGGCTGGCGGTCGCGCACATTCGGCATGGACAGCTACGATCAACTGCCGCCGAAGGCGAAAGAATATTTGGAATTCGTTGAGAAGGAATCGGGCGCCAAGGTCGGTATCGTTTCCACTGGCCCCGACCGTGAGCAGACCATGTTCATCGCGGAGTTCGCGAAGAGTCTGGATAACGTCAGCGGAAGACATAAAAGACCTGCGCGCGCCGTGGAGGACGAAATGGTTGTACTGGCAGTGACCTGGATGGCAAAACCCGGACACCAAGAAGAAGTGGCCGGGATATTCGGCAAACTGCAAGCCGCCTCACGGCAAGAGCCCGGGTGCTTGACGTACATCGTGCATCGCCATCGGACCGACGCCACGCGCTTCTTCATCTACGAGCAGTATCGCGATGATGCCGCGTTAGAAGCCCATCGCCAAACCCCTCACTTTCAGCAGTACGCGATCACCGCGCTAAAGGACATCGGAGAGCGGAAAGAGGGCGAGCTCTTTTCCCCTCTGACCGGCGATTAGCGCCTCACGTACTACTCGCGGCTGGCAGGGTTTTGGTGTCGTGCACCTCTTGGCGCAAAATATCGAAGACTGCCACCAGTACTGACGCCACCACCGGCCCCAGAAACAATCCCAGAAATCCAAACGCTTCCACGCCGCCGAAGATAAAGAAGAGCAGGACCAGCGGATGCAACTCCACGCGTCCGCCGACTACCCACGGCCGGATGATATTGTCGACGCTGCTGACAACTACGATGCAATAAATCAGAAGAAACACGCCCTTTCCAATGGAGCCGGTTACCAGCAGGTAGATTGAAACGGGAACCCAAATCAGCGCCGAGCCCACTACCGGAATGATGGAAGCAAAACCGGTGGCCAGGCCCAGCAACAGAGCCGACTGCATGCCGATGAAGTGCAGAGCGACACCAAGAAGCACGCCCTGCGCCACCCCCACCGAGAGAATCCCATAGACGTTGGCGATGATGGTGTCGGAGATGTTCCGATACAAGCGTGCCACCTGTTCGCGCGAAAGAGGAAGCACTCCCCCAGCGCGATAGGCCCACTGCGCTCCGTCGCGAAAGAAGAAGAACACCACGACAAACGTAATGAGCGCGTCGATGACGAAGCGCGCGATACCACTCAAGACATTTGCGCCGAAGCCGACCAGCCAGACACTGACCTTCTGCGCATTGGCGGTGACTATGGCCCTCAGATCGTACTTGGAGAGGTCGACCCAACGGCCAACATAGTGAATGGGGCCGTTAGCCAGGCTCACCACCAGCGACGGGAACCCGCCCTCTTCGACACTTCTGCGACCCAGGTAGTGCGCGGCCGTCAGCGCTTCGTTGGCTGCCAGCACGGCAATGATGAAGCCCGGCACCGCGAACAGCAGGATCAGGAGCAGCGTGGACAGCAATGCCGAACTGCCCGGTCGACCCTTGTTCCAGTGCAGGATACGCTCGTGCAGAGGATAAAAGACGACCGCGAGAATGATGGCAAAAGCGATCGGCTTCAGGAAGGATTGCGTAATAACAAACGTGAGCCCAAGCGCAATCAGCAACAGTGCGGAAAGAAATATGATGGTAGTGCGCTTGGCGTTCATAGGCGAGTCCGTCGAGGGTAGAAAGTGCGCGTTGTCGCTACCGTCAGAAGCCCTCCTGGTACGACTGCAAGCGATCCCCTGGCAAGTTTCAGTTGTACCACGAGCCACGGCTAAACCGCCTTCACTATGGCTCTAGCCGCCGGTAGGATTTTGGTTCACTTTGCAGACAGTTGTTGCTGCGGCCACGATGTTTTACGCTGTACCGAATCGTCAAAGATACGTGCACGACAACCTACCCAGGAGATTTTTGCGATGATTCTGCGCCCGCTTTCCCGCTTCGCTGCCCTTATATTGCTGCTGACCACGGCTTGCCTGCTCAGCTTTGCCCAAGGGCAGGTGCTTCCGGTTCCACTGGGCACCCGGCTCGATCTCACGCTCAACACCCCGCTATCCTCACAGTTCTCGCAGCCCGGCGACCAGTTTACCGCCGACGTAGCCGACGGCCCGTATAAGGGAGCGATTGTCCACGGTACGGTCCGCTCGGTTAGCCAATCCGGCCACTTCAAGGGATCGGCCGAGATCCTGCTCAGCTTCGACCGCATCGTTCTGCGCGACGGACGGCGCGCCAACCTGGGCGCCGAGGTCATACAGATTTACCTTCATGGCGACAAGGTCGGAAACGAAGGCGCTATTGAAAGCTCGGGACAGGGTAAATACACGTGGCTGCGCGCCGGACTAGGTTCAGCAGTCGGGGCAGGGCTGGGTGGAATCTTTGGTGGCGGCGAAGGGGCGGCCATCGGAGCAGTCGCCGGCGGAGGCGCGGGAGCCGCGTCCAAGGCCCTTAGCAAAAAGCAGCAAGTCGAACTGCAAAGTGGCACGGAGTTCGAAGTGCAGGTTTTCAGAAGCTAGAGTATGGCTATAACCCTCGGCTCAGGACAACGTCAGCGTGCAGGTAAAACAGCTGTTGTCCTTTGCCGGTTGCAGGGTGGAACTGACGTTAGCCGGAGTTGTGCCAATGCTGCACAAATACAAAAGCGCGCTAAGCGCGGGCTTCGACCAGTCGGGATTAACATCCGACTTCACCCAATCCTGCAAGGTCGCCATCAGCGATTGCCAGTTTGCCGGCGTTACGGCTTGCGCGGTGGCGCCGGCCAGCGTGTGCAAGTCATCGCAAAGATTCATGAAGCCGGCACTCGCGAGCAGAAATGGTTGATACGTCGGCCAGCGATCTCCGAAAAGACTCTGTCCTGCAGCCATATAGCTCCCAACATTTCGGCGATCCGGCACATGGTTGTCATCCGGAACATCACCGATCTGGTAGTTAGAAGCCACATTCCACTGCATCCATTTATCGTAGTTCAGTTCAGCCACCGCACCTGATAGATCTTTCATCAGGCGCTTAACCGAAGTTTGGAATATCTCCCAGTTGTCCTCATCTTGTTCCTGAGGCAAAGCCGGTGGACGAGCCTTGCCGTTCTGGTCCACGGTATAGGCCGAACACGCCAGCTTCTGATAGGCAGATGGCTTAAAGACGGTGATCAAGCTTAGTTTCTTTTTGCCATTGTTGGCTACAAATGCTGACATATTCTGTTGCGCAGACTGCACGGTGGAGTTTGCTGCTATCGACCCGATAGAGTTCGCGATCCTATTAGCCTCTTTTGGATTGTTAGTCTCGGAGAGCTCGATGTATAGATCAACCTCTGCTTTTTGATAGTTGCCCCCGCTGGTATCTTCCGTCGCTGTAGCTACAAAGTGGATCGTGGCGGTCTCGCTAGCCGACTGAATCGAGAACTGGGATTCCTGTCCTATATCAACAAAGATCCGAATGCTGCCATCCGGCGCCAGTTTAGTTACCGAATTCTTGAAGAAGTCGCTGGTCTGGGTCAGCTTGAACAGATTGAAGAAGTGCAACTGAATGCAGGAAGAGTCCTTCAAATTCTCCGAGACACCAGAACCAGGCTGCAACGTAAAGCCACCAATCTGCAGCGCCTGGAGAACATCGCCACTCATGAGTGCGACCCAACTCTGCCTGGCAAGGCCCTGGGCAGTCACCGACGACAGGTCGACCTTGAAGTTGAACAGCACGGTGCGACCGCTCTGCTGCGATAGGCTTAGCATTAAGCCAGCATCGCCTTCGTGATCGGAAAGCCAGTCGTTTGCCTTACCGACGAGGCTGTCCTGGAGATCCCCAGCCAAGGATGCGACATCGTTTGCCATGGTTGGCGATCCGCCGCCCGTCACCTGTTTGATGGTGGCCGTGAGTTGCTTAGGGTCGACCGTGCATGAAACAGACGTCGCTGATACACCGACGGTTACGCCCACCGACTGTCCCGTCTCGTCGTTAGCGGACCGCACCAGGTAGAGGAGCGCTGTATTGGCATCGACCTTGTTGACGATTACGCCGAAGTGGTCACTGTGCTTGTAAGTCAACGAGGCTTTCGCTCCCGCGTCGATGTCCACGGAGGGAGCGGTAAGCTTGTCCCAGGCAACCTTCACACTGTTTTGCGCCGCGCCTAAGTCTTGCGCCGAAAGTTTATAGTTGCCGAGCCCATAGGTGACATCCAATGCACAATTCAGCGTGCCGTCGAAGTTCACCTTGCCGATACTTCCCACCGGCATGTTCAAGACGCAGTCCGGCTGAAAAGGAAAGAGTAGTCCGTCAAAAGCCGCTTTGATCGCTGCTCGCCGTTTCCAGTTCACCGCTGATCGGTTGGCAGTAAGAGAAGGTCGCGGACTTCGATCCCGAAGCCTTTCCGGCAATTCCAATGCCGCTCACGGTTCCAGCTGCCCGAGACATTGCCCTTGATGTCGAAATCCATGTCGATGTTGATGTACACCATCCCGGCGGTTGGACCTGCGACCACATTTGTAGTGTCTTTCGAGTCAATGTTCTCGGATACGCAGAAGGTCGTACTGGTATTGCAGATCGCGATCGTGCAGCTCGCGTCCGCACCCAGGGACAAGCAGATTCCCGACTTCATGGTCCACTTGGGCTCGCCCTGAACTGTCAGTTTTGTCGCAGTGGACCCGACCGCCGAGCGGACAGGCTGGCCGGCGAATCGTGCCATCTCCGATCCAATGCTGAAGATGGCGGCCCGCTGGCCGGTGAAAAAAGACCTCAAATCACTGAGGCTCTTGAGGTCCTTGGTTACGTCAATTGTGATCGTGTCGGGCGTGGAAGAAGCGGCGGCCATGTTTGCACTCCTGGGGGTCGGTTATTTCGAACAGAGACTGTTACGGCTGCATTTGTATTCGCGCTGCAATTACGGGGACGTGCCGATGGTAACATCGAAGCGGCCTCAAACCGAGACCTAAACGCTCCAAACACCTGCTCCGCCCGTCGTCAACCCGCCGGCCGTGACCCGGCGTCAGACAGTAATTCCAGTTAAAATGGCATTCAAACTAGATGTGGGGCCGACGATGGCATCGCCGACGCCAGCGACATCCTGGAGGGAATAGATGGCATTCGATAAGTACGTCAAACTGCCGGGCAGCGAGCGCAAGCCGATGCCGGGCGCAGCGAAGTCCGGCACTCTTGATCCTAACGAACCGATGCACGTGACCCTGGTGCTGCGCGAACGGACGCCTCACGGGAAAGAGCCGTCACTGGCTGAATTGGTGGCGAGTGGTAAGCGCGTCTCGCGCGAAGAATACGCGGAACGTTATGGCGCCGACCCGAAAGACGTGAAGGAAGTGGAGAACTTTGCTCATGCTCACGGATTGAAAGTGGGCCAGGTAAATCTTCCGGCGCGCACCGTGGCCTTGACGGGAAATTGCGATGCATTTACGAAAGCGTTTCAGGTGGAACTGGCGGCGTACCAATACCAGGGCAAGACCTACCGAGGGCGCACTGGCGCGGTCAGTATTCCCTCCGAGCTCAACGGCGTTGTGGTCGGCGTGCATGGACTCGACAATCGCCCTCAAGCCCAGACGCACTTTCGCACGGCGACGAATGCCAGCCGCGGCGGCCGCAACTTCATACACAGCCTTGCAGGTCGCCCAGGCTTATAACTTCCCAACCAGCGTGAACGGAAAGGGCCAGACCATTGCCATCATCGAACTCGGCGGCGGATACACGCAATCCGATCTGACTACGTATTTCAAGTCGCTGGGAATCTCGCCGGCGCCGTCGGTCTCGGCGGTTTCCGTTGATGGCGCAACCAATCAGCCGACGGGCGACACCAGCGGACCCGACACCGAAGTCATGCTCGACATCGAAGTCGCAGGCGCGGTCGCTCCTGGCGCGAAGATCGTGGTGTACTTCGCTCCGAATACCGACGCAGGATTTCTCGACGCAATCAACCAGGCGGCGATGGACAAGACCCACAAGCCTTCGGTCATCTCCATCAGTTGGGGCGGCCCGGAATCGAGTTGGACGGCGCAATCGCTGCAGAACTACAACAGCGCGCTGCAGGCGGCTGCGGCGGTCGGCGTGACCGTGTGTGTCGCAAGTGGCGATAACGGCTCAACCGATGGCTCCTCCGATGGCTCGGACCAGGTGGACTTCCCGGCGTCGAGCCCGTACAGCCTGGCGTGCGGCGGTACCACCCTCGATATCAGCGGCAGCTCGATCGCGAGCGAAGTGGTGTGGAACGATCTTCCCAACGACGGCGCGACCGGAGGCGGAGTGAGTGCAACCTTTCCGCTTCCTTCGTATCAGGCAAATGCCAATGTGCCGCCGTCGGCAAACACGGGCAACACGGGCCGTGGCGTTCCCGACGTTTCAGGCGATGCCGATCCTCAGACTGGTTATCAAGTGCAAGTGGACGGCTCGCAATTCGTGGTGGGTGGAACCAGCGCGGTCGCACCGTTGTGGGCAGGCTTGGTCGCGCTGCTGAATCAGAGTATCGGCACGCCGGTTGGCTACCTCAATCCGAATCTGTACCAGAGCGTTGCGCTGGCGACCGGAACCTTCAACGACATCACGTCGGGTAATAACGGCGACTACAAAGCCGGCCCCGGATGGGACGCCTGCAGTGGCTGGGGCAGTCCCAATGGGGCGGGGATTCTGCAGGCGCTGTCGGCGGGGGGGAGCAGTGGGGCGTGAGCGAACAAGATGGACACCCACCCAAGCTGATCCTGCTTGGGTGGGGTAGCTCTCTTAGGCTCACGTATCGCAAATTCATTTGGCCTACCACCTGATTTGCTTACGACATCGAAGCTATGACGCGACAACGAAAATCCCCACCCAAGCAACAACGGCTTGGTGGGGCACTTGGCACCCGGCAGGAAATTATTTCTGATCATTTCCAGATCCCCACAATGGGGGCGGCCGCTTTGTCACCGGTATTGAGCGTGCCAAGCCCAAAGTTTTCCTCTATGGTCCGCAGTAGGTTGTAGTGAGTATAAGTTGCGGCGACTTCTCCCGGTTTAATCATGTCCCCCAGGAAAACTGTGTAGATGCGATTTGTTTGCTCATGACCCTCCGACTCGTCGAATGTGATCACGACTAGGGTGCCTTTCGTTGTCTCGTCCAATGGGAACCATTCTGTCAGAAAATGTTTGAGCCAGTTCGAAGCTTTTGCTAAGCCTTTCTGAGGGTCGAGCGTTGGGTCATGCCCGTCATCATCCAAATTTGGCGTATACAGCATGTAACGCGGAAGAGGATGCTTCGCCCTGTCTTGTCGAAATAGCCTGACGTCTTCGACGAACGCATTATGCGGGTCTTTTGTGTCAACCGAAACGACATTCTTGAATCCATCTTTCTGGATTGCAGCGAAACTGAGGAAGGGGACGTGCCTCCGAGCGTATTTTCCCTTGTCGCCCAGGAACGGCTGGGGGAAAGTCGGATAGTCTTCGGCATAGTTCTTCCAATCCAGCAACGAGGAGACGGTTCGATGAGCGCCGTCGTCGGGAAACGTCTTTTGGCCGTCACCGCCAACTCCGAAGGAGCTCCCTGCTATCAGAGCGAGATAATTTGGGTAGGAAGGATGGTACAGTCCGTGGTAGTTGGTGAAAAACACCCCCTTCGTAGCCAGACTTGAGAGAAATGGATCTTTCATCGCGGAGGAGAAATTCTGATTTTCCAATACGACAATCAGTACCCGCTCGAAGTACTTGCCTGATGGCCCTCCTGTTGGCTGGGCGTGGAGTTCAGTTAGCTGATATCCGACGCAAATGGTTACCAGAGCCAGTGCCCGCAAGGTATACCTAAATATTGTCGATGACGCTGACATTTGCAAACCTCCTGCATAGCGCCTCCGGACACGGAATTTCGACATTTCGGACAACAGCGAAACCCCTGGGCAACGCCGAGCTGTAGTAGATGCGCTACCCCGCCAACCGTGTCAACTCAGGATGTGGGCGCATGCTCGAAATCCATTATGCCCATTGTTTTCAGAACGGGCCGATTGCGAAAGCATCCACTGTTATAAAACTTTTTCAAATTGAGATAAAGAGTGTTTTCTTGAGAGAGGATCTGGCCCATTGTCAGTGCGGTGTCGTAGATATTTAGGCCATACGTAGCCTGCAGCGCAGCCTCAAGCTGATCACAGGAGCTCGTAAAGCTCTGTGTGTCCGTGTCGGCAGTGGCCTTGAGTATGTTCTGGTAGGATTGCTCTTTAGAAATCTGTTGCAATAGCGTTTGGCCTCCAGAGGGACCTCCCACCGTCACACTTAGAATATTTTGCAGTTGAGTGAACTGCGGAACGTGTGTCGAATCATCCGTCGTCGGATCGACCAGGACCGGCTTTGCGATCGAGTTTGTAAAAAGCACGGTGAGTCTCACCGCAGCTAGGGGACGCGGAGGATTGGAAAGGTCTCGAAATCGATAATAAACTCTGCGGTTTTTTTGCTGGAGCATGTCAATAGTAAACGAATCGTTGGCGGTGTTTATCGCCGTGAACACTGACTGAGCCAGGTCCTGTAAGATTGTCTGACCGACGGCGAGATAGGCATTTGCGGCTACGGATAGGAGCGCAGTACCTCCTCCGGCGCCCGCGGCAGTGGTAGCAATGCTGCTAAAGAGGTTTGCAGTATTGATTGAGAGACTCTTGTTCGCGTTGTATGAGTACTGCAGGTCAAATGCGTTAGTGACCTGCCAAGGAATGAACCCCTGACCAATCGTCGTGACGGAGTACTTCTTCGATGATTCGTCAAACGAGTAGCTGAATGGCACAATAGAGGGATACTTGATGCCGCCTTGGCCATCTCCAGTGAGGGAAACAGTAGCGGCGAACGAGCGCGCATCCGTGACTTTGAGAAAATTTAGAACTTTCTCGAATGCCTTTTCATCTTGGGAGCTGAGAATACTCGTAGTACACACCTGGGTCTCATAAACGAGCCGTGCATACAGATTCTGAAGGTTGGGCTGGCTGGAAAAAAAGTAAACGGAACGCGAGCTGAGTCCACCGATGGACGTTTCGTTCGGGTCGGGATCATTTGGTGTCGGGCACATACTGGGATCCGTATTACTGACTGAGCTGGGCGCTAGGGCATTGAGGTGTTCCAGTTGCAGCTCTGCTTGGCGCGGCGGCGCCAGAGGAGGACGTGTAACTTGCGGACGAGCCTCCTGGCCCTGACAGGGGGCGACGAGAACGGCTAATGCGAGGACGCAGATGTAAGGGGCGAGCGTTCGAAGGTATCTATCGTTGCGGTTCATATGTTATACCGGCCTCATCGTCATACCTCGATAGTAATTTCCGAAAAAGAAAGGCATTGCGTTATAGCGCTCGAAAACCGGCCACGTCAAAAACGGCAACCGGGATGACGGTGCCAAGCAACGGCGGGAAGATCACCCAACCTACTTTCAGTACAACTGTCCTGGTGTCATGTCCTGGTGTTGTGCCCAAGGCACACTACTACGTGCGGGAGCAAGCGGTGCTAAGACGAAGTGGCTTGCACCCTATACCCACATTAATGGGTAATGCTAGAGCTTAGATCCCTTTTCAGGGGATAGAAACGGCTCAAACTTTACTTCTAAGGTGTAAAAGTTTTTAGAGGGTAAGGTTAGATCAAATTGAAGTCAATAGCGCTGAAGTGGGGATTGTCATAAATTATTTTTATTAAGCGCCCCTTGTTTTGTGAATAGGCAACTACCGACACATACTACCCTCCCTCAGGTACTGCTGGCTGCACACTACCTTCACCAGCAGGTCCCTCGACTCCTCATTGCGTTCGTCGCTCGGGATGACAACCTTTGTTTACTCTCCTCGGTCGGGATGACAGCAAAATATGGAAGTAGCGAAAACCAAGAAATGCAAGGCGCAAAGCGACTAGCGAAGAGCGAAAAGTGAATAGCGGCCTATCTTATTCCGACTCCAGCACCAGGTAGCTCAAGCTTCCCGAGCGCTCGATCTGCAGCACGATAGGTTGTCCCGCTTTGATCAGGCGCAAGTGTTGCTTCAATTGTGCGAGGTCTTGTATAGGAGTGCCGTTGATTGCGTGGATGACGTCGCCAGGCTGTGGACCTTCACCTATCAAGGTACTGGTAGGAGTTCTGGCGGCAACAAGCACGCCGCTAGGAATACGCAGGTCGCTGCCGAGAAGGTCGGCCACATCGCCGGTGACGTTGACGCCCACGACACCCAGCCGGTTAACCAGATTGTTGGGGCCGCCGACCAGGTCGGCAAAGCGCGTGGGATCGTCGGGCCGTTCGATCACCGGCACCGAGAAGGATATTTCCTTGCCATCGCGCAGCACGCCGATCTCGGCCTTCTGTCCAATCTTGTAGGCGTACAGGTCGAGCGCGAACTGACGTATATCGTCAACCGGCTTGCCGCCAACGCGAATCACGATGTCGCCGACTTTCAGGCCAGCCTTGTCCGCGGTGGAACCGGGACTTACATCTTGCAGCAGCACGCCGCGATTCACCGAAAGATGCAGTCCCTCGACCAGGTCCGAAGTAATGCTGCGAACCGACACACCAATCTGGCCGCGACGCACATGGCCTGTGGTGCGAATCTGGTCGTAGATGGCACGCACGACGTCGCTCGGAATGGCGAAGCCGAGTCCTTCGTTGCCGCCCGACTGCGACAGGATGAAGGTATTGATGCCGACCACGTGACCATCCACATCGACCAGCGGTCCGCCGCTATTGCCCGGATTGATGGGAGCGTCGGTCTGAATGTAGATGGCAGGATTGTCGGGATCGATTTGCCGCGCGGTCGAGCTGACCACTCCCATGGTGACGGAGTTCTCCAATCCCAACGGGCTGCCGAAGGCGAAAACTATTTGTCCCTGTTTCAGATCGTCGGAGTTAGCGAACTGGAGCGCCGGCAAGCCGGTCATGTCAATTTTCAGCACTGCAAGATCGGTTTGGCGATCCACGCCGACCAGTTTGGCCTCAACCGGGCCGAGTGGTGGTTCAGAGCGCGCAGCGGCGGACGGCTTCTCCAGGCCTTGCAGACGTACGCGGATTCTTCGGGCGCCTTGCACGACGTGTTGATTGGTCACGATGAAACCATCTGGCGACAAAATCACGCCGGCGCCGATGTCATGCTCGGGAGCGAAGTACGCCGTGTCGGTCTGCTGGTTCTCGTTGCTCAGCGCGTAACCGCTGGTCAACACTTGCACCACGGACTTAGTTACGCTGGTCGAAAGCGCCTGCACCGACTGACTAAACACATGCAGCGGATCGCTCTTCAGGCCCTTGGCCGCATCTGCCGGACGAGTTGGTTCCTCGGTCTGCGCGCTCGCACAAATAGGAACAATCGTAGTAGCAACAAGGAAAATCGCGAGGAATCGCGCGCGGACGAGCATGTGCATCATTCTACGGGAACCCTGCACGGCGCCGGAGTTTGCCGCGCTCATACAGAGATTTCCCGGCAGGCGAGGAACGCGGTTCCGCTATTTCCTGCTCTGCCATCGCAGCCCTGTACCTTCGGCAGCACAATTCTCACGAGCTCTTGGCTCGCCGGCGACGGTCGTCCCTCTGGATAGGGAATGCGGATTCACCAACTATTCACGTGCTGTTCATCGTTCTCTGATGTACAGGAACGACTGTGCAGGTAGGCTAGCTTCAATTGCAAACCTGATCGGAGAGAGGGGGAGATGGCCAAACAGCCACTCCCCGATTTCTTTGCGCCTGCCAGTTGTCGCTTGTCAGTAGCCGGCAGCTTCAATATTCGAGATTGTTCGAAGAGTTGGTGTATCGTCACCCTACCGCTCGCGGAAGACAGTTGCTTCGGAATCGCTCAACTGGCAACTGACTACTGGCAACCGACAACTGGCAACTGCTACCATCGTCCTGTCATGCCAGTCGCAACCGATATATCCAGTTCTAACTATGTTCCCGTGAAGGCGCCGCGCGGCAATCAGCTCTCCTGCAAAGGCTGGGGCCAGGAAGCCGCCATGCGCATGTTGATGAACAACCTCGATCCCGATGTCGCCGAGCGCCCGCAGGACCTCGTCGTCTATGGCGGCACCGGCCGCGCCGCGCGCAGTTGGGAGTGCTACCACGCCATCGTCAACTCGCTGAAGTCGCTGGAGAACGACGAAACCCTGCTGGTGCAATCGGGCAAGCCGGTCGGCGTCTTTCAGACGCACGAATACGCGCCGCGCGTGCTCATCTGCAACTCAAACCTGGTGGGCC
This sequence comes from uncultured Acidobacteriaceae bacterium, assembly GCA_963709045.1. GTDB lineage: Bacteria > Acidobacteriota > Terriglobia > Terriglobales > Acidobacteriaceae > Bog-257. The sequence goes on from CAVPUX010000006.1 coordinate 36,580, forward strand.
ACTGGTCGAACTGGGAAAAATTTAATGAACTGGAGAAGCTGGGCCTCATCATGTACGGGCAAATGACGGCCGGCTCGTGGATTTATATCGGCTCGCAGGGAATCATTCAGGGTACGTTCGAGACATTCTCGGCGGCCGGCGAAAAGCATCTGGGCGGCGACCTCGAAGGCAAGCTGATCGTCTCCGGCGGCATGGGCGGCATGAGCGGCGCGCAACCACTGGCCGCAACCATGACGGGCGCCTGCTACCTCGGCATCGAGGTCGATCCTGAACGAATCAAGAAGCGCCTGCGTACAGGCTATTGCGACTTCATGGTCAATTCGCTCGACGAAGCGCTGCGCATCCTGAAGAACGCCGTGCGCAAGAAGGAGAACATTTCTGTCGGGCTCGTCGGCAATTGCGGCGACATTATTCCTGAGCTCGCCGAGCGCGGCGTAGTGCCCGACATTCTCACCGACCAGACATCGGCACACGATCCGCTGAATGGCTATGTGCCCAGCGGCATGTCGCTGGAAGACGCGTTGGCGCTCCGCAAGAGCGATCCCAAAACTTACGTCGAGCGTTCGCTTGACACGATGGCGCGGCACGTCGTGGGCATGCTCAAGCTGCAGAAGATGGGGTCGGTTACCTTCGACTACGGCAACAACATTCGCACTTTCGCTTTCGAGCACGGGGTGAAGAATGCTTACGACTTTCCGGGATTCGTGCCTGCCTACATTCGTCCTCTGTTTTGCGAAGGACGCGGACCGTTTCGCTGGGCGGCGCTCTCGGGCGATCCGGCCGACATTCACACCACCGACGACCTGGTGTTGGAGATGTTTCCGCAGAACAAAATCCTCAGCCGCTGGATCGATCTGGCGCGCAAGCGTATCAAGTTCCAGGGATTGCCGTGTCGAATCTGCTGGCTTGGTTATGGCGAGCGCGCCGAGTTCGGATTGGCGATAAACGACCTGGTCAAGAAGGGCAAGATCAAGGCGCCCATCGTGATGGGCCGAGATCACCTCGATTGCGGGTCGGTGGCGTCGCCGTTCCGCGAAACCGAGTCCATGAAGGATGGCAGCGACGCTATCGCCGACTGGCCATTGTTGAATGCATTGCTCAACACGGCAAGTGGCGCGTCATGGGTGTCGATTCACAACGGCGGCGGCGTGGGCATCGGATACTCACAACATGCAGGACAGGTGACCGTCGCCGACGGTACTGACGCCATGGCCAAGCGCATCGAACGGGTGCTGACAAATGATCCAGGCATCGGCGTCGCGCGGCACGTGGATGCAGGCTACGATGAGGCGAAACAGTTCGCGCAGGAGAAGGGAATCAAGGTGCCGATGGGAGGAAGCAACTAGCAGCGAGCAATTAGCAACTAGCCGAAAGGCGGTCAGCATTTAGCTGCCAGTATCTAGCGGTCAACGATCGTTGTAGCGGTTGTGTCATCCTGAGCGGAGGCGGCCTGTCTTTGGCCGCCGGAGTCGAAGGACCCCTATAGCTGGCATAATCTATGAAGCTGTCATCCCGAGCAAGCCCGCCGCTGCGGGCGAGTCGAAGGACCTCCCGTTCGCAGTAATAGCGAGAAAGATTTTGCACTTCGATAACCAGCATTCTCCTGTCACTCTTCTCACCCACGCCGCGCAACTGTTGACCTTGCGCAACGAGTCCGGCGATACCGGCCCACGCCGCGGCGCGCAGATGCGCGAACTCGGCATCATCGAAGACGGCGCGGTGCTTATCGCCGACGGCAAGATCATCGCCGTCGGTACGACCGATGAGGTCGGCAAGCACGAACTCCTCACGGCGAAAGCAACGCATATCGACGAGATCGACTGCTCCGGGAGAGTCGTCTTGCCTGGGTTCGTGGACTCTCACACGCATCCGGTTTTCACCGCGCCGCGCCTTATCGACTTCGAGAAACGCATCGCCGGCGCCAGCTATGAAGAGATCGCCAAAGCCGGTGGCGGCATTCGCGCCAGCTTGCGTGGCGTGCGTGATGCCTCGCAACAGGAACTTGCCGCCGACGTGGTTCGCGGTCTGGACGAGATGGCGAGGTACGGAACCACCACGGTGGAATGCAAATCGGGGTACGGTCTGAACTTCGCCGCAGAGATGAAATCGCTGGAGGCGATCCGCGAGGCCTCGCATCAGTGGCCGGGCTACGTGGTGGCAACCCTGCTAGCGGCGCACGTGGTTCCACCGGAGCACCGCGAAAATCCCGAAGAGTACGTCCGGATCATTTGCGAGGACATGATTCCCACTGCCGCCAAGCTGAAACTCGCCGCTTTCGTTGACGTCTTCTGCGACCGCGGCGCTTTCAGCATGGAGCAGTCGCGGCGAATTCTTCGGGTCGCGGTCGACCATAATCTTGGCGTGCGCGCTCATGTTTGCCAACTTACGCCCGCGGAACTCGCGCCCTTGATGGAATTCCATCCCGCCTCCTTCGATCATCTTGACTACATCAGCGATGATGATGTTGCGGTACTGTCGAAGCTCGACACGGTCGCGACCCTGCTTCCTGCGGCCAACTATTTTCTCGGTCTGGAAAGCTTTCCGCCTGCGCGCAAGTTGCTGGACTCCGGCGTCGCCGTCGCCTTAGCGACCGACTACAATCCCGGCACCTCACCGACTGCGTCCATGCCGTTCGTACTATCGGTTGCGTGCACGCACATGAAAATGTCGCCCGCGGAGGCGCTCGTCGCTGCAACCTATAACGGCGCGTGTGCGCTACAACTGCAGGGTAGGAAGGGAAGTCTCGAGACGGGCAAAGACGCCGACATCGCCGATCTTCGAGGCTTCGGACTATCGAGAACTTGCGTACTGGTTTGGAGTAAACCGCTGCCGCGAAACAATCCTGAATGGCATTCGGCAGACAGCGGTGTAGATCAGTCGAGGTTGCGCCAAGAATGAGATCGACGCTCCACTCATCCCTCTCAGCGACCATTTCGGCTCATCTCTTCAGCGTCTCCGACCTGCTGCTCACGCATTTCTGCCGCATTCGTCTAAAATTGGTACGACTTTCGTGGAACTTGGACTCGGTTCCGCGCGTAATTCCTTTCGTATTAATTGGGGCATCTTAAATTTCCTAGAGAGTGTGCTATGAAACGAACCCTCTTTGTGTTCGCAGCGGGCCTGTTGGTTTGCTGCACCGCTGTCGCGCAACGCCTTCCCGGCGGCGCTTCTCCCAATCATTACTCGCTTGCCGTCAACATCAACTTTGCGAATAACACTTTCGACGGCGACGAGACCATCAATCTCACCCTCAGCAAGCCCAGCAACGCGATTACGCTGAATGCGCTGGAGATCGACTTCCACCAAGTGACGGTGACTGCAGGTGGCCAGACGCAGGCCGCCAAGGTTTCCACCGACGAGAAGAACGAGATGGCGACCTTCACGGTGGACAAGCAGCTTCCCGCGGGTTCGGCGACGGTCAACATCAAATACACCGGACACCTAAACGACAAGCTGCGCGGCTTTTATCTGAGCACCTACAAGGGCAAGAAGTACGAAGTGTCGCAGATGGAATCCACCGACGCGCGCGTGGCCTTCCCTTGTTTCGATGAGCCGGATTACAAGGCGACCTTCGACATCACGGCCATCGTTGACAAAGGCGACACCGCGATCTCCAATGGCGAGATTGTTTCCGACAATCCCGGGCCTGGCGACAAGCACACCATCAAGTTCTCCACCTCGCCCAAAATGTCGAGCTACCTGGTGGCGCTGACGGTCGGCGACTGGAAGTGCGAGTCCGACAAAGTGGACGGCGTAAAGGTCAGCGTGTGTACGGTTCCCGGCAAGGAGAATCTGACGCACTTCCCACTGGAAGCCACCAAGGCGATCCTCCACTATTACGACAACTATTACGGGATCAAGTATCCGCTTCCCAAGCTGGACAACATTGCGGTACCTGACTTCCAGGCCGGCGCCATGGAGAATTGGGGCGCTATTATCTACCGCGAAGCGGATTTGCTGATCGACGACAAGACCTCATCCGTGGGTGCGAAGCAGGGGGTTGCCGAGACCATCGCCCACGAGATGGCGCATCAGTGGTTCGGTGACCTGGTCACAATGAAGTGGTGGGACGATGTCTGGCTCAACGAAGGCTTTGCCACCTGGATGACAAATCACCCTCTCGAGCAATGGAAGCCAGAGTGGATGTTGTCGCAGGGTGTAGTCCAGAACACGGATCGGTCCCTGGCGGTTGATTCGGTAAAGAACACCCGCCCCATTCACCAGGAAGCCGAAACGCGCGCCGAAATCGAGCAGCTCTTCGACGGCATCGCCTACGGCAAGACGGCGTCGGTACTGCAAATGCTGGAATCATACCTCGGACCTGACACCTTCCGTGCCGGTGTCAACCTGTACTTGAAGGAGCATGCTTACGGTAACGCCACGGCAGCCGATTTCTGGAATGCCATGGCACGCAGTTCGAAGAAGCCTATCGACAAGATCATGCCAACCTTCGTTATGCAGCCGGGTGCACCGTACGTGGCGGTCGAGGCCAAGTGCGAAGGCGGCAGCACCGTGTTGGATGCCTCGCAAAAGCGTTACTTCGACACCCCGCAAGAGTTTGAACAGCCCAACGACCAGATCTGGCAAATCCCTCTCTGCGCCAAGGGCGTGGGCGAAACCGGCGCCGGGCCTCAGCAGTGCTTTCTGATGACCCAGAGGCAACAGCAGTTTAAGTTGAAAGGCTGCTCGAAGTTCGTTTTCCCCGATGCCGGAGCGCTCGGCTACTACCGCTTCGACTACGACTCGGCGGCCATGCGCCAACTCGGCAGCTCAGTGGAGAAGGGGCTCACGCCTGACGAGCGCATCGCGCTGACGGGTAACGAATGGGCCCTGATGCGGGTTGGGCAGCACCAGGTGGGGGATTATCTTGCGCTGGGCGACCAGCTAAAGAACACGCCGGGCAGTGTATTGCTCGATTCGTTCAGCAACCACCTCAAGTTTATCAACCAACACCTGGTCACCGATGCCGATCGGCCCGAATTTCAAGCATGGCTCAGCAGCGCATTCTCCCCTCTCATGCAGCAGCTGGGTTACGCTGCCCGTCCCGGCGACACGCCCGACCAAAAGCAGAAACGCGCTATCGTGTTTGAAATTCTCGGCAATGACGCCAACGATCCCGGGGTGGTTCAGCAGGCAAACTCCATGGTGCAGGACTACATGAAGGACCCGGCTTCGGTCGATCCGACGCTGGCCAGCGCGGTGGTTTCCGTCGCTGCTCATCATGGCGATACCGAACTCTACAACCAGTTCAAGGCCCGGATGCAAAAGGTGAAATCTCCGCATGAGTATTATCAGTATTTCTATGCCTTAGCGGACTTCTCACAGCCTGCGTTGATCCAACAAACACTCGATTCGACACTGACCTCCGAGGTTCGTGGTCAGGACCTGTATGTCCTTATCGGTCTGTTGAGAAATCCGGCAGGCCAGAATGCGGCCTGGGACTTCATGCGACAGAACCTCGATCCACTCATGAAGAAGACGGGCGGCGGATTGGGCGGCGTTGGAATCTTCCTTTATGGAGCCCAGGCTTTCTGCGATACGCAGAAGGCTAACGAGGTGCAGCAGTTCTTCCAGCAGCATCCGTTCCCAGGCACGGAACGCGATCAGCGACAGGCCGTCGAGGCGATTAGCGGTTGCGTTGAATTGCGCGGTCAGCAGCAGAACAACCTGGCTGCGTGGCTGAAACAGAACGGCAATAGCAACGCCTCTAACGGTGGAGGCGCTGCGACGGTTGGCACCATCCGCTAAAACCTCCGGTTAGAGCAGGCCTTCGGACATATATCCAGGCCTGCTCTAACTGTATTCCACACATCCCTCCGGGGACTCCTCCAGTAATCTGCTGGACAAGGTATGCTTTCTAGATGGATCGCGGACCTTCAGCGAAAGAGAGCTTTTCCTTCGACGTAGTGGTGATCGGCGCCGGCCCTACCGGTCTCGCCTGTGGCATCGATGCCAAGCGCGCCGGCCTTTCGGTGGCCAACATCGACAAAGGCTGCCTGGTGAACTCGCTTTACAACTACCCCAGCAACATGACGTTCTTCACTACGCCTGAGCTGCTCGAGATCGGCGACCTTCCGTTCTCAAGTCCCAACCAGAAGCCCACGCGCCAGGAGGCGCTGGAGTACTACCGCAAAGCGGCAGAGCATTACCAGCTCGATGTGCGGCAGTACGAGCCGGTAACCAAAGTTGAAGGGAGCGATAATCACTTCGTCGTGCACACCACCAACCTGCACGGCCACCAGCGCGAATATCAGGCTTGCAAGTTGATTCTGGCGACTGGCTATTATGACCGGCCGAATTACATGAATATTCCAGGCGAAGACCTGGCTAAGGTCATGCATTACTACCGCGAACCGCATCCCTTTTTTGGGATGAACGTGCTGATCATTGGAGGCAAGAATTCGGCGGCGATTGCCGCCCTGGAATTATGGCGTCACGGCGCGCGGGTCACGCTGGTGCATCGCGGACCGGGGATCAGCAATTCCGTGAAGTACTGGATCAAGCCCGATATCGAGAACCGCATCAAAGCGGGACAGGTGAATGCCTACTTTAATACTTGCGTACGCGAGATCACGCTGGAGCACGTTGTGCTCGACACGCCGCAAGGGGAGATGACGCTGGAGAATGATTACGTCTTTGCCTTGACCGGTTACCATCCGGATTTTGAATTCCTCTGCGCTCTCGGTATCGAGTTGAGCGGCGAAGCCGACAAGAAACCCGTCGTCAATCCTCAGACCCTGGAGAGCAATGTCCCGGGAATCTATCTGGCGGGCGTGATTGTTGCCGGAATGCGCACCAGCGAGATCTTCATCGAGAACGGACGCTTTCACGGCGCCCTCATAGCCGCCGATCTGAAGCAGAAGTTACGGGCGGCGACGGTGAGCGTGTAGCGGATAGGCGCGCCTATCGCTGCCGTATCGACTGCTCACCACGCCGATAGACTGACGTTATCCAGCCACACAGAATAGGGATCCTGATGATAGTCACCGTCCATTTGGAACGCAACATTCACGTCGTTGCCGTGGTAATCCTGCTGCGGGTTGTAGTACTTGTCGACGGTGCCGACATTCCCGTCTAGAGTGACGCTGATGTAATGCACCTGTCCGTTGACGCGTTCAATCTGCCACGTCAGGTGGTGCCAGGCATTGGCCGAAACCGGCGGGCAAGGCACCGAGGTCGTTTCCCAAGATTCAGTCTCGGGATTCCAGATGTCCCAGTGCCCGGTGTCCCTGTAGCTGCACTCGCTGCCCCAGGTATAGCGCTTGCCTCCCATGCTCTGGTTGACGTCGAACTCTAACGCCTCAGGCGCGTTCGGGTCCCGGAGATAAAAGTACACGTCGTAAACAAAGTGTGTCGGCGTGCTGTTCGGTCCGAACGACTTCCACCATAAGGCATTCGAATACTGCGTAGGGCCGCCGAGCGTGAACAGCGAGGACTTCCCGCTCAGTGACGGAGATTGTTGGTCGCGGGTCATGCTGGAGGTGGCATTACCCAACCCACTGGCGCAAGGTTTGCCGTGGAGCTTGGCAGTGCACCAATCCCAGTTGGGAAGGGTTTGGATCGAAGATATGATCTGGGCTCCGGGCGGCACGCCGGGCGGCCTTGGCGGAGACGGTGGCGCTGGTGGCGAAGGCGGAGGCGCGGGTTGCGTCGTCGAACCTGAATCGCCAGGTGGCGGGCTGGAGGTTTGCGGGGGTGACGTGGCCGGAGTCTGCGATTGTGAGATGGATGACGAAGGGGTTCCGCCGCAACCTGTCAAAACAAATAGCACTAGAAGCAACGAAGCGAGTGACCAAAATTTGAGATGAAGACGAGAAACGATTGGATCAGACTTCGGGTACAAGCAAAACTGCATGCTAAACGTGCTCCATTCCTAAAGGAGATTCAGACGAGTGTGGCCGGTTATGTAAGTGGGACGAAGCTCAATTATATTGGCTGGGCCGTGTATGCAGCAGCGGATACCAGCGAAAACATTGAACAAAATCATCGTAGTACGTCAGGAACGTTCACCTTAGTTCTTGGGGACTAAGTGCTGGCAGCGGGCGGTTCTCGCGGCGAACCGCGGGGCGAACAGAATAATGGAATTGAAGCGCCGCACTAGCGGTACTCGGCCGACGATACGAATTGCCGGGGTTGCAGTTTTGGCGGGCGAATTCAGGGCGTACTCTCGGGTGCGTACTGCGCGACACCGTTGCCGAACGACCAATTTTCCTTGGCTACTTCCACCAGATTGACGAACACGTCCTGCGGACGAATGCCTGGGGTCTGTGCCAGTGCCCCCGCGACTGCCTTATAGAATCGGCGCTTCATCGGTAAGGTGCGACCGTGATTCAGGGTGATTTGGATCAATACGATGTCGTCGGAACGCGAGATGTCCAGATAAGTTTGGTCGTAGATCAAGGAGTCGGGATCGTGCTCGGTCACAACCTGAAAACGATCGGCGATAGGCACATTCAGCACCTCCACCATGCACTGGTGGACCGCTTCGCTTATGGCGCGGCGATACTCTGGCGATTTCCCACTGCGAAGATCGATTCTTACAAGCGGCATGGAAGCCTCGAATGCGCCGTCGATATTAGACCCGATGGCACTGACAAATTTCTAGCTCAGAGCGACCGTCCCTTCGCCTATTTGTTCGTTGATGAGGCGGGCCACCAGCGGCTTCAACTCTTCTCCCGTTTTGCTGAGCACGAAACCATTCTTCTCGTCGGACCAGTCGAGCTTGAAGCTGGTGGACAGCGCCGAGATCCAGATCTGCCGCACTGGCGAATTGGGCGAGATGACGAACTTTCCCGGAGGCTCATCGAAGCTGATATGCAGCGCGCCCGCATTCTCTTCCACTTCGAAGTCGGCATCGCCTTCCGCGGCGTAAAGACTGCGCTTCAGCTCTTCCAAGGCCGCGTCGGCGCGGCGGCGAAAATCCTGTTCGTCCATGCCGGAATTATACGTGCCAGTGCAGCCTGTGAACTACCGAACTACGCCTTCCAGCGGCGAGCTGGCGGTTGCATAAAGCTTCTTCGGCATGCGGCCAGCCAGATACGCCTGGCGCCCCGCCGCCACCGCGTTCTTCATGGCTTCCGCCATTAGCACTGGGTCCTGTGCTCCCGCGATGCCGGTGTTCATCAGCACGCCGTCAACCCCGAGTTCCATCGCAATCGCCGCATCCGATGCCGTGCCGACACCCGCATCTACAATTAGCGGCACCTCGGTGATGATCTCGCGCAAAATGCGGATGTTGGGCTGATTCTGGATGCCCATGCCGCTTCCGATGGGCGCTCCCAACGGCATCACAGCGCTCGCTCCGGCATCAATCAAACGCTTTGCAACAACAATGTCGTCAGAGGTATACGGAAGAACGGTAAAGCCTTCCTTCACCAAAACGCGAGTGGCTTCAATGGTGGCCTGCACGTCGGGAAACAGGGTCTGTTGATCGCCGATGACTTCTACCTTCACCCAATCGGAGAGGCCGACTTCGCGCCCCAAACGCGCGGTGCGAATCGCTTCGTCAGCGGTGTAGCAGCCGGCGGTGTTGGGCAGCAGGAAGTATTGCCGAGGATCGATGAAGTCAAGCAGCGACTCCTTGCTGCGGTCGAGGTTAACGCGGCGTACCGCGACCGTGACCATCTCGGCGCCGCTGGCCGCAATGGCGCGCGCCGTCTCCTGCCCTGACTTATATTTACCCGTACCGACGATGAGCCGCGAGCGGAACTGCCTGCCTGCAATGATGAATGAGTCCATGCGTCTATTGTAATGAAATGTGGGACGCCGGGGATGTGATCGGTGGCAAAGAAGCTGTCGGCTATCAGCCGTCAGCTCTCGGCCAAGCTTCTGACACAGGCAGTGCATCCGACGGGAGCAATAGGACATCCATGTAGGGCTGGCGGTTGTACGTTGTTTTTCGAAAGAGGGCACATGGCAACTCCACCGCAGGGCACCCCGGTTACGAACAAGTCCAACATTCTTCCCGCATTGCCCTTCGAGAGTTGGGAAGACACTTTCCACACCTTGCACATGTGGACGCAGATGGTCGGCAAGATTCGCTTGACCCTTTGTCCCTTGGTAAATCACTGGTGGAATGTGACCTTCTATGTCACGGCTCGTGGTATGTCGACGTTGGTAATGCCGTATCAAGACCGGGGTGTCGAGATACGCTTCGACTTCGTCGATCACAAGCTCATCGTCGAGACTTCCGACGGCCGCTCACGAGTTCTCGACCTGAAGCCGCAGAGTGTTGCCGATTTCTACCGGGGGCTCATGGCGGCACTCGCTGAACTGGGATTGCAGGTGAAGATCTGGACCACTCCGGTCGAAATCCCCGATCCCATTCCGTTCGAGCGCGACCACACCCACGCCTCCTATGATGCCGAGGCCGCGCATCGCTTTTGGCTCATCCTCACCTGGGTGGATGAAGTGTTCAAAGAATTCAGAGCGCGTTTTATAGGCAAAGTGAGCCCGGTGCACTTCTGGTGGGGAAGCTTCGATCATGCTGTGACCCGCTTCTCCGGAAGACCTGCGCCTGAGCGGCCAGGCGCCGATCGCGTCACTCGCGAAGCCTACTCGCACGAAGTCAGTAGCGCGGGATTCTGGCCCGGTGGAGGCGATATCAAGGGACCGGCGTTCTATTCGTATGCGGCGCCAGAGCCTAGTGGCTTTGCGGAGCAGCATGTTGGGCCAGCCGCGGCGTTCTACCATCCGCAGATGAAAGAGTTCCTGTTGCTATATGACGACGTGCGTGCCGCAGCCTCGCCCAAGAGCCGCACTGATGGAGTTCCTGCAAACCACCTACGACGCTGCTGCAACACTGGCGAACTGGGACCGCAAAGCTTTGGAGCGTTGAAGCGATCGCGAAAGGACGATATGGCAGAAAACTGTACTCATCTCAACCAAATCAAAATCACCCACACCAAAACACACGTCTGCCCAGAGTGCGTCAAACTTGGAGATACCTGGGTACATCTGAGGTTGTGCCTGGAGTGCGGCCACGTGGGTTGCTGCGATTCCTCCAAGAACAAACATGCGACCAAGCATTTTCATGCGGTCCAGCATCCTCTCATCCGATCCATCGAACCAGGAGAAGCATGGATGTGGTGCTACGTCGATAACTTCTCTCCCGGAGAACTGCCGGACTAGATGGGATAATTCCTGGGCGGCAAAGCTGGGGTGAGCGCTAAGGAGCCCCTTGTTAAATGCGGCAGTCGCATCGCAAGACGAATGCTTCGCACAAACTCTCGCAGGGAAAATGCGTAGCTCTTAAACGCAAACTCCTGCGCATTGGGCACTGCTGAGGCTAGTGTCATTTCGGGAATGTTCCTCTATGCGACTGTGCCATCAACAACCTAGGAAGGGGAGAAGTTTTCGAATTCATGGTAGCTGGATTGCACTATTACCAGCAAACCATTCATCCCTTATTGGAATGATATCTACCCGTGTGGGGAGCGCATTGCGCTGATGGCGCGAGTTTTCAAAACCTAACCGAGAGCTTTCTGGAAAGGATGAGAACTATGCGTTTGAGCAAACTCACAACCCTCATTACCATTGCGGCGCTGCTGATGATTGGTATTCCTGTGTTCGCAGACAGCTTCACCACATTCGCGCAGCCCACGGCTGCCTACACCGGCAGCACTACTAACTATGGGGGAGGCGATGGATCGCTAAACCAGATCACCTCCCTGGGCCCCTTCACCTTCAGCAATCCGCAGACAGAAGTTAATGTGCCCAACAGCTGGGCCACCTGGAATTGCCCGCCAGCGACCGAGAGCTGCTTTCCCAATGCTCTATGGAACGCAGGCTTTTCCAGTTTGACCATCACCTTCGCCCCCGAGCAGATCATGGGCTTCGAGTTGGAGCCGGACAACTTTGCGCAGGAAGAGGTTACCGCGCAGTTTTTCGATGGAGCCAACCTGGTTGGAACCATTGATCTGTTCCCGAACGGCTCCGCCGGCGCGCTGCTATTTGCTGCGCAGACCGATGGGCAGTTCACAAGCGTCGTGATCACCGATCTTGCGGGGGGCGATTTCGCAATCGCTCAGCTGCGGTCGGGTGGCGGGACGACTCCTGAGCCGAGCACGCTTCTTCTGCTTGGTACCGGTCTTCTGGGCGCGCTGGGTGCAATTCGGCGCAAGATGAACTCTTAATCCAGCACTTCTCTGTTGGTTCAGCAATTGAGAGCCACAGCCGGGGCGATAACGCTCCGGCTTTCTTTATGCATGCCGGGTTTTCGACCATTCAGGAGCAAAGGGGCCTCGCTCACCGTCCAAAGGCAGGGTGCGCTCTCGGCTGGCAATGGTTGAAGCCGATCGGCAATGCGTTCTGTAGGTCAGCGGACCATTTGCCAAACACGAAAGTGCTAATCATTGCGAAGGAAATCGCCTCGCCCGTAAATGCAAAATCCTGCGCACCAGCCATCTTCAAGGCTGTGTTCAGGTTCTCGATAAACCAATCTATCAAGCTTTTTATCAATAACTTATAGACAATGCGAAGATTTCAGTCACATGGCCGCCGGATTGCAACATTGTCATTGACGAGCCTATCGAAGTCCCCGCTCTACACGTGTTCAGGGAATGTTTGGCTCGTAGTGCACAAACGAAAAGAAAGCTTTCTCGAAAGGATAAGAAACTATGCGACTGCTCAAACTCACGACACTGGTAGCGCTAAGCGCGTTGCTGCTTCTCAGCTTGCCCGCGTTTGCCGGCGACACCTGGACAGTATTTCCTCAACCCACATCAGGTGGGTACTCCACATTCACGACTAACTTCGGCGGCGGCGATGGATCTTTGAACCAGATCGGGTCCTTGGGCCCTTTCACCTTTAGCAATCTGCAGACAGAAGTCAATGTGCCCAACAGCTGGGCCAGCTGGAATTGCCCACCGGCAACCGAGAGCTGCACTCCTAATGCTCTGTGGAATGCAGGGTTCAGCACACTGACCATTTCAACTAGCGACCACGAAAACACAATTGGATTCGAACTCGAACCTGATAATTTCGCGGTAGAAACAGTCCAGGCGATCTTCCACTCCAGCGACGGGATGTCTTTTACGCTCACGCAAGACGTGAACGGCCAGGGCGGCGCCCTGTTGTTTGCTGTGCAGGACGACACACCCGGCTCCGTTATCACTAGCGTCGACATCACCGATCTCGCGGGAGGCGACTTCGCCATCGCCCAATTGCGTTCGGGAAATTCTCCCCGGCACCACGCCGGAACCGAGCTCAATGATCCTCCTAGGCTCAGGTCTTCTGGGCGTAGTGGGATTCATGCGTCGCAAGATGAACCTGTAACTCCAACCCTCCTCCGTGGCTCAGAGTGGTAGAGTCCAAAAGCCGGAGCGCTTAGCGCTCCGGTTTTTTGTGCCTGCCTGGCGATAGCGGGCTTGGGCTCAGACCCGAACATCGGTGAAGTTCTAGTGCCGATGCCCTGCCGTTTAAAATGGGAAACGGGAACACAGGTCAACCGGCGGGTGATTTGAATCACATACAATGGCGTCGCTGGCGTGATAACAGAGATTATCGCGTCTTGGCGCCGAGTACCGTCGCGGAAATCGCCCGGCTCATATAGCGATTCCGGAAATGTCGCAAGGAGAGATCATGAACCAGCCGATTTATATCGCCGCCTTTAACCAATCCAAGTTCGGCAAGCTACTTGGACATGACGGTGCCTCAGATACTGGGCAATGCCATCACTGGCGTCTGTCAGGAGATCAATGTTGAACCTTCCGTCATTGACACAGGTTCGGTCGGTTCGGCTTGCAACTTTACCTTGAATCAGCAGGGGCTGCTTTCGGGACTGCTGGCTACGGTTCCTGGATTGGAAGGGAAGCCGATCGAATCAGTCGAAAATGCCTGCGCCTCCGGCGGCCAGGCGGTTCTGTCGGTGATCTACAAGCTCTTGGGGGGCGTGGGCGACGTAGGAGTTGCAATCGGCTACGAGAAGATGCGCGACCGGGAAGGGAAGATGGACGGCAAGCTCATAGGCGAGGTGCTCGGATACTATTCACATCCGGACGAGCGTCCCGGCAAAGTTTTTATCTTCCCGCATTTGTTTGCGGAAATCATGCAGTGCTACATGCAGGTCTATGGCGTCACCGAGAGCGATCTGGCGCAGATTGCGGTCAGCGAATACGGCAATGCAAAATACAATCCCTGGGCCCAGATGAACAAAGTCCAGATCACCCTGGAGCAGGCCACGAAGATCGAGGGCATCAATCGCTACGTGGTCGATGGCCTGCCGCTCAAGACCTACGATTGTTCGCAGATTACCGACGGTTATGCCGCACTGATCCTCGCCACGGAACAAGGATTGCAAAAGCTTGGCGTGCCAAAGTCCGAGTGTGTCGAGATCGCCGGCTATGCCCAGGCTACCGATCCCCTGCAGAAAGAGGGGCGCAATACGCTGGTACCCAACGGTGCTTACCGGGCAATGAGAAGGGCTTACGAAATGGCGGGTGCGCTGCCGGCCGACGTGAACGTGGCGGAGATCCACGACTGTTTCACCGTGGCAGCTGCTATTGGGACAGAGGTCATCGGGAAAGCTTCGCCTGGTAAAGGCGCACGCTACTGGGTTGAAGGCAAAGCCAATGTGGATGGAGACTGCGCCATCAACATGTCTGGCGGCTTGATCGCCAAAGGACATCCGGTGGGCGCTACTGGAGTCGCAATGTTGGGCTCGTGCTACCGGCAGTTGAAAGGAAAGGCATCAAAGGAGATTCAGAGGCGGGATCCGAAGCTGGCTGCGACCTTCAATATTGGAGGCGCAATGTGTGCGTCCGTATGTACCGTTCTGCGCAACCCGGCATGAATTTGAGGCTCGCAATGTTGCGACACACACGCAGTCGCCGAACGATCCAGTACCCAGGCATTCTTGCAACCACGCAAGAATATAAACACTTGATTCTTCCGTTGTCGGGGTAATAGTCTTTACCAGCACAGGAGGAAGATGGAAAACAAACTCGGCTTAGTGATGACAGGAGGCGGCGCCCGCGGCGCCTATCAGGCCGGTGTTCTCAAACGTATCGGCGAGATAAAGCGGGTTCAGAGCCAGGGTAATCCCTTTCCTATTATCGGAGGCGCGTCGGCTGGAGCAGTGAATGGGGCTGCCATTGCCGCAGGCTGCGACAACTTTGCTTTGGCGACCCAGGTTCTCGCCGGACTCTGGTCACGTCTGAAGCCTAACGACATTTTTCGCTGCGATGTGATCTCCCAGGCCCGCAATTCCATTACCTGGATATTAGACCTCTCGTTTGGAGCAGTCCTTGGCGGAGGTAACGCGCGCTCTTTGTTGGACGCCTCCCCTTTGCAGCGCTATCTCCACGGGCACCTCAATTGCGATCGAATCCAGGACAATATCAAGCGTGGATCCCTTTACGCACTGGCTATTTCCGCGACCAACTACAACTCAGGAAAAAGCTACCTCTTCATTCAAGGCGCCAAAGGTCACCCGATGTGGAACCGCAGTCGGCGGGTGACACTGGCGACCAAGATCACGGTGGATCACATCTGCGCGTCGGCCGCTATTCCTTTGGTTTTTCAGCCGGTAAGGCTTAAGACCAGCAAGGGTACAGCATTTTTTGGCGACGGCTGCGTGCGACTGCAACAACCTCTCAGCCCGATTATCCGACTGGGGGCCAGAAAGGTTTTTGCAATCGGTGTCCGCTGTGAAAATAAGGAACATCAGGTAGAACCTGCCATGCCGAAGGAACCCTCCCTCGCGCAAGTGATGGGGGTCCTTTTTAATGTGATGTTCTTGGACAATCTGGCTACCGACGTAGAACATCTCGAACGGCTGAACCAACTGCTCCAAGAAGGCCAGATTGGTCAGGCTGGCGTCGAGGGATGTGAAAGAATGCGGCCGCTAAAAACCTTCCTGGTCACTCCATCAGTCGATTTGTCGGAATTGGCTGGACGGCATCAGGGAGATTTGCCCTATCTCATCCAGTACTTTGTAAGTGGTTTAGGGCGAGATGCCGCATCCTGCTCAGATCTGATGAGTTACTTGCTGTTCACGCCCAAGTACACCAACGACCTCATCGACATAGGCTACAACGATGCCAGCGAGCGAATCGATGAAATCGAAGACTTCTTATATTCGACTGACGACGAAGGCGCTGGACCCGGTGGGACTGACAAGTCACGACGCTTTAGCTTGACCCGGCGCGCACCTAACCTTGTCAAAGTCCGCGGGTGACTATCCTGGGGCAGGCGCCAGTTCCGCGCTTGCTACCCTCCTGATACACTTGTTCGGCTAACCTCCCCAATGAGTCCTAACGGTTCCCCGAAGATTCGGTTGGTGCTTCTCTGGCACATGCACCAGCCTTTTTACAAAGACATGGTCACGGGCGAGTATCGCCTTCCCTGGGTGCGTCTCCACGCCCTCAAGGACTACTACGGCATGGTGAAACTGCTGGACGAGTTTCCCCAAGTCCATCAGAACTTCAACCTGGTCCCGTCGTTAGTGGCCCAGATTCAGGATTATGTCTCCGGACAGGCGCACGATCCTTTTCTCGATCTGGTTTCCAAGCCTCCCGAGGAGCTAAGTCCAGCCGACCGGCACTTCGCGTTGCGCTATCTGTTCCAGGCGAACCCGGTGAACATGATCGGACGTTACCCACGCTATCGCGAATTGTGGGAGCGCTATCGTGCAACCTGCGACCGTCCGGAAGGGGCAGAGACCTACTTCGTCACCCGCGATTACGCAGATCTGCAGGTCCTGTCGCAGCTCGCCTGGTTCGACGAGTACTTCCTGGAGGAGCCGGATGTCGCCGCCCTGATTCAGAAGGGGGAAGACTTCAGTCGCGATGACCAGCAGTGGGTGATGGCCAGGCAGCGGGAAGCTCTTGCCAAGGTCCTGCCCGTGTACGCCGACGCGGCGCAACGCGGATCAATCGAGCTTTCCGCCACCCCTTACTATCATCCGATTCTTCCATTGCTATGCGATGCCAACGTTGGCGAGCAATCCAGCCCCGGGCTGGGCCTCCCCACGCGACGCTTCCGTCGCCCAGAAGACGCTACCCTCCAGATCCAGAGGGCTCTGGAGTCTCACGAGTCATTATTCGGCGTTCGTCCCAAGGGACTTTGGCCTTCGGAGGGTAGTGTCTCGGAAGAGGCCGTCATGCTTGCGGCCCGGCAGGGAATTGAATGGATGGCGACCGATGAAGGCGTACTGGGACGATCGCTTGACTTCAATTTTTCGCGAGAGGGCGGCAACTACCTTTCCGCCGACGGCGCCGGGCGCTTGTACACCATCTACCGCTACGAGAAAGGCGACACGCGGATGCATATGCTCTTTCGCGACCATCGCCTGTCCGATCTGATCGGATTTGTGTACTCCGGAATGCCCGCTCACGAAGCAGCCAATCACCTGCTCGAGAACATCAGGAATTCTGCGCGACCGGTCTTAGACCAGGGAAGAGACGCCGTGGTTTCAATCATTCTCGACGGAGAAAATGCGTGGGAGTATTACCCGGGATCGGGTCGCGAATTTCTGCGTCGCTTCTACGATGCCGTGCAGAGTGACCCGCAGATAGAAGCGGTAACCATCGCGGAAGCCATCGCCCGGCACAAGCCCGAAGATTTTGGATCGCTGCAGCGGCTGGTTCCAGGTTCATGGATCAACGCCAACTTCAATGTCTGGATTGGCGCCCCCGAAGACAATCGGGCATGGGATTTGCTGTCGGAAGCGCGCGACTATTATGAGCGCCATGCGCAAAAGGTTACGGAGCCGCAACGTAATCTGGCGTGGGAAGAGCTGCTCATCGCCGAAGGCAGTGACTGGAACTGGTGGTACGGCCCGGAACATCACTCGGCCAACGATCAGGACTTCGACGAACTTTATCGTAAGCATCTTTCCAACGTGTATCACGCCCTCGAAGGCGTTCCGCCGGAAGAGTTGAATACGCCGATTATGAGTGGGGTAGTGCGCTCCAGCTATACTCCGCAGACGGCTTATGTGCGCGCCCACGTGGACGGTTTGGTCAGCGGATACTTCGAGTGGATGGGCGCTGCCAGCTACACGTCGGACCAGCGCACCAGCGCCATGCACGGCAGGCAGTTTCTGCTTGACGCCGTTTTCGCCGGACTCGACGGCGATTCGGTGTCGGGACGTCTGGACTTCCAGCATGGTGTACCCGCAGGCGCCTATCGCCTGCTGGTGAACTTCGAAGTTCGCCGTGATGAGCATGACCGCAAGTCGGCGGTGGAATCGTATCGGCTGGCTGTGGACGCGGAGGGACAGACGTTGCAAAGGTGGCTGTTGACTAACGGAGAAGAACATCGCAGGCTTGCGAGCTTCTCCTCCGACGACGGCAATTCCAACGTCAAGGATGTTGAGGTGGCGCTCGCAGAGATTTTTGAATTCCGCATTCCGTTTGCCCTGCTGAATGCGCAGTTGGGAAGCCGCATTCGTTTGCGCTTCGCCATCTGGCGCGATCGCTTGCCGGTGGACTCTTTACCACTGGAAGGCTGGATCGATCTCTTTGCGGTGCCTCAGGAAGAACTGGAGACCAACCTCTACAGCTTTTCGCCGCACGACTAACTTAGGAAACTCTGATTAAGTCTGCTTTGACGCTTTCCCACACTCTGATTGGAAGCCTTGCCAGACTGAAGAAGTAAACCGTTAAGTGCTACAGCGACTTGTTCACGGACGCCTGAGGAATCTCAAGTAGAAGGCTGCGAACACCAAGACAATGCCGACATTCACTGTCAGCCGTTCCCAGAATCGGTTTCTGAAGAACATGAAATCCACACCGACTATAATGGCTGCCATCGCCACCACGTAAAGCACGACAGCTACCTGTCTGCGCATTTCAGCGGGAATCGCCATTTGGGTTCTCCATCACGTGAGCTGCCATCCCAGCCGATTCCACAATAGCCCCTGAGGCACTCCTAACTGGGTTAATCAGACCTTCCTTAGATCTCGACGTCGGCCTGATGCTTGGTTCCCGCAGGCCAATAAGCCTTCCATCCGCGATCTCGTGCAATCTGCTCCAGATCGGGGCTGGGATTGACACACACGGGATGCTTCGCCAACTCGAGCATGGCCTGATCGTGTACCGAGTTGCCAAGCGCCACATCTACCGGCTTGCGAATAAGATCGCGAATCGCCACAGCCTTCAATTCGTCGGTCGGAACCCGGACCAGGCGATCGCTTGCGCATCCCTGCTCCACTTCGACACATGCCGCCAGCACGTGCTGGCGTGGGATGCCGAATTGCCGGGCGCCATATTCCACCAGCCAGCTGTTGGTTGAAGAAACCGCCCACAGTTCGCAGCCCGATGTCGCCAGGCGTCGCGTCAACTCCTGCATCTCCGGAAAGACGCGCGGACTAACCACTTCCTGGAAAAATTCCCTCACCGCGCGCCGCAACAGTTTGCAGGAGACACCATGGTTCATGGTGACCATCTCACCGCACATTCGTTCTTCGCTGACTTTGCCTGCTTTGTACTGCTTGTAACTCGCCCGCGCCCACTCTGCAACGTCGCGGCTAACAATTCCACGCTCGATCTCCCAATAGAAAAAGTCGGCGCCGGCATCGCCACTCCACAGCGTTCCGTCGCAATCAAACACCGCGACGGCCGGTCTCAGCGCCAGCACCCACTCAATGAACTGGAGTGCCGCGCTGGGGGAGTCGGTTTCGCTCAAAACTGCTTCTCCGAAGAGATCATGTCGAGTCGCGACAGGCGTTCGTAATCTTCGGGCGTATCGATGTTGGCTATGGCTCGCGGATCATCTACCGCCAGGTACAGGATGTGCTGTTGCTGCCGGTGTTCCAAATCGCGCGCCGTCGCATCCAGTGGAGCGCGCAGGAAGGTCTCAATCATTTCGCGGCCGACCAGGATGGGATGCCCGTGTACCAGCTCTTGGCCGCGTCGGACCTCGGGTATGACGGCCCAAATATCTGGAGGGGCGTTCAGAAACGCGTCGTGAAGTTTTTGCAACGTGATCGGCAATACCGGCGGGCGATCAGTCAGCGCCAGAAAAGCGGCGTCGCGTCCGTGATTCAGGACCTCCCGCATTCCCAACCGAAGAGAGCTAAACTGCCCCAGTTCGGGGCTGGGATTCACCACCAGAAATGCCCCGTGCGCGTAGGTAACCGGACCAATCGTAGCCGCGTTCTTGCCCGCAACCACAATCACCAGATCGGTCATGGGCTGCAGAAGATCAATAGTGGCTCCGAGGAAAGTGTTGGCAACCGGCGTTCCTTCGGCTACGGGTGGCCATGGCAGAAGCGCTTTATCACGGCCCATGCGGGTGGAAAAACCGGCCGCCAGGATCACTCCGCAGATACTGGGGGACATCGCCATGCCACGAAGATATCAAAGCGCAGTTGTGGAAACCAGCTAATACCGGGCGATGCCGTTATACTTCTGCAACGAGGCGATGGCTTTCGCATCGAACTTGCATGGCGACACGGACACAGTCTCTGACCGAAAAAGATCTAAGCGACCTCGGTTTTGGCTCCGTAGTTTCGCGGGAGAGCCATCAGCGCCTGCTGAATCGCGATGGCAGCTTTAACGTCGAGCGCCGTGGGCTGCACTTCTGGTCGTCCTTCAGTCTCTATCACGCGCTGCTGACTATGCCGTGGTGGCAGTTTTCGCTCCTCGTGGTGAGCTGGTATGTGGTGGCGAACACCGTGTTTGCTTTGGCTTATGTCGCCTGTGGCCCTGCCGCCTTAGCCAGCACCACTCCCGGCATCGAGCACAACTTGTTCCTGCGTGCATTCTTCTTCAGCGTGGAGACGCTGTCCACCATCGGCTACGGGAATGTCGTACCTACCGGCGTCGCAGCCAATATGGTGGTTACCATCGAGGCACTCACCGGACTGGCCGGCTTCGCGATTGTGACCGGGCTTCTATTCGCGCGCCTTTCCCGGCCGACGGCAAAGGTGTTGTTCAGCCATCATGCCGTTATCGCCCCCTACCGCGACATCACAGCGTTCGAGTTTCGCGTGGCCAATGCCCGTTCCAACGAGTTGATCCAGGTTTCTGCCATCGTGCTGCTCAGCCGCTTCGAGGAGGTTGACGGCGTTCGTACCCGCCAATACTACCCACTGCCGCTAGAGCGCGAGAAGGTTGTATTTCTCCCTCTTACCTGGACAGTCGTGCATCCGATCGACGAAGCCAGCCCGCTGCATGGGGAGAACAAGGAGTCGATGCGCAGTTCGCAAACCGAATTTCTGGTACTGCTCAGTGCTTTCGACGAGATTTTCTCCACCATCGTTCAGACACGCACCTCGTACACGCCTGACGAACTCATCTGTGGCGCCCGTTTTGCTAGCGCTTTCATGTTGGATGCGGCGCAGAAGTTTGCCGACGGCAAGGGCAAGAGCAGGAAGGTCGCGGTGGACATGCGTCTGTTCGACAAAGTCGAGAGGGTCGACAGAGTCGAGAATGTCGACCGTGCATTAAATCGTTGATTATTCCCCGTCGGCGCGGGCACAATGGTGCGGTCTAAAGTTCAGTTTCAAGTTTCGAGTTTCAGGTTTAAGTTCAAGCGTACCTTTAAGTTGTCATCACACGAGCGGGGGCGAACGACTTTCTCTGAATTGCCATCACGAGCGAAGCGAGGGATCTGTTTTTGTCACTTTGCTTAAGAGCGGATTCCCCGCGCTGATGATGACACCAAGATCGTTACAGCTCGAAACTCGAAACTTGGAACTCGAAACCCCCTGGAGGAATTATGGCTGAAGCAATTGTTGGCGCCGTCAAGCGAGCTTCTGGCTGGTCCATCGCGCTGGGTGTGCTAATGATCATTCTAGGCATCATCGCGATCCTGGCCCCTTGGGAATTTGGCCTCCTCATAGTTTTGGTGGTGGGTTGGGCGGCCATCTTCAACGGGGTCGCGCAACTCATCTTTGCTTTCCGTGCGCACAGCGGTGGCCGCGCAATTCTGGAAGCCATTCTCGGCTTGATCTATATCGTGGCTGGCATTTACCTGCTGATGCATCCCGCCGGAGGCTTACTGGCTCTGACGTTGCTGCTCGCTTGCTTCCTGCTGGTGTATGGCATCGTGGCCCTGGTACTTGCATTTCACATGCGTCCGCTACGAGGATGGGTCTGGATTCTGGTGGATGCCATCGTGACCATTCTTTTGGGCGTCTTGATCTGGTTCCATTGGCCGCTCAATACCGAGTGGGTTGTAGGAACGTTGTTCGGTATAAGCATTATCATGTCGGGCGTAACTCGACTGATGATCTCCATGGCTTTCCGCCGACTGGCGGCAAACGCTGCTTAGGTTGTCACCCGGCGAAGCTGCCAGGCATTTCACAGGGCGCAGGTATTCGAGCTGCGCCCTTTCACAACACCCAGCCTGGTATTCGTCCCCAAATCGAATACAGATCTAGCGGTGGCTCTCATCCCGTTCTGAAGTGCAAGCATTTCATTTCATATCTGTGGCGTGCGATGAATCGCTCGGCTCAGGTTAGAATCTAAGATCAACAAGCCGTAATTCCATTTAAATGTCAGGATTGTCGATTTGAAGTGGACCGGGATATCTATGATCTGTGGTTATGGAAATAAACGGCCGAACGCTGGCCTTAGATTGGGATTGAGCCTCTCAGTAGTTTGCGTGGTGGCGGGGATGCTGTTACTTGGGGGCTGCGACCGTAGTAAGGCGGAGGCGCCGCAGGGCCCTCCTGTTATGCCTGTCAAAGTGCAGACCCTGCAGTCGCACGAAGTCGGCGACACCTCGGAATACGTCGCCACCATCAAGTCACGACACTCTGCCACCGTCATGTCCGACGTTGAAGGCTGGATCTTCGACATTCGCGTCCACTCAGGCCAGTTTGTCCACAAAGGCGACACCCTGATGGAAATCGATCCGCGACGTCAACGGGCCGCGGTTTCCAATTTCGACTCGCAACGCGCCTCCAAAGAAGCTGCCCTGCAGTGGGCCAAACTGCAGTTGGACCGGGCCGTGGCTCTCTCCAAATCCGGAGTAGTAAGCCAACAAGACATGCAGCAGGCGCAAGCGACCTATGATTCTGCGCTGGCCGACGTGAAATCCATGGACGCCCAGATCACGCAACAACAAGTCCAGCTGAAGTATTACAGCGTGTTTGCGGTTACCGATGGGCAGGTTGGCGATATTCCGGTGCATGTGGGTGACCGCGTGACCAACACCACCATGCTGACAACAATTGACGAACGGAGCGGGTTGGAGGTTTACCTCACCGTTCCTTCCGAGCGGGCCCACGAAGTCAAGATGGGCGCTCCCGTGGAAGTGCTGGACAATGCCGGAAACGTTTTGCTGCGCACGAAGATCGACTTTATCTCGCCGCAGATCGATCCCACGGTTCAGGCACTGCTGGTCAAGGCCCCGGCTGACCAGGCCGCGGACGTACTTCGTTCCATGCAACTCGTCCGTGCCCGGATAGCCTGGAGCACGCATCCCGGCCTTACCATTCCGGTAGTCGCGGTCTCGCGCGTCAGCGGACAATTCTTTGCCTTCGTGGCGGAGCAGCAGGACGGGAAGAGTGTCGCTCGCCAGAGGCCGCTGGTGTTAGGCCCGATTTCCGGTAACGATTACACCGTGCTGAGTGGATTGAAGGCGGGGGACCAGGTGATTACCTCCGGCGGACAGAACCTCACCGAAGGCGCTCCGATCAGGATCGAACAATAGCTCGCCAGCCGAACCTAAAAGGAGGGTAGTGGTGCAGTTTGTTCTTTGTCATCCCGAGCGAGCTTCCTTTGCGAAGCGAGGGAATCCGGGCGTGCCGATTCGCGTCGGTGCGCGAAAGGCACGCATCCCTATCCAAACTGCACCACTACTTAAACGAGGCTTTGCTTGTTTGCTGATTTCTTCATCAAACGTCCGGTATTTTCGACCGTAACGTCCTTGTTCATCGTAATCGCCGGGGCGGTGTGCATCCCATTCCTCCCGATTGCGCAATTTCCCGAGCTGGCGCCGCCGCAGATCTCGGTAAATGCGTTTTACACCGGCGCCAACGCGCAGGCCGTAGAGTCGTCGGTCACGACCTTGCTGGAGCAGTCGATCAACGGCGTGGAAGGCATGCGCTACATGACCTCCACCAGCGGCAACGACGGTAGCAGCTCCATCAACATCGTCTTCGAGCTAACCCGGCCTCTGGACATCGCCGCAGTTGACGTGCAGAACCGCGTTTCCGGCGTCCTCGGGCGTCTGCCTAACGAAGTCAAGACCACGGGTGTCACGGTGAACAAGGTCTCGACCTCGTTCATCATGGCCGCGGGCTTCTACAGCCTCGGCAATCGCTACGACAATGAGTTCGTCAGCAATTACATCGACATCTATGTGAAGGATGCCCTAAAACGCGTCCACGGCGTTGCTGATGTGCAGATTTTTGGCGAACGTAAGTACGCGATGCGACTGTGGCTCGACCCCGCCCGGCTCGCGGCGCGCGGGCTCACGGCTTCCGACGTGGTTTCGGCGCTGTCGCAACAGAACGTGCAGATCGCCTCCGGTCAGGTGGGCGCGGCACCCTCGTCGCCCACGCAGATGTTCCAGATTAGTGTTCGCGCCCTGGGCCGCCTCACGGAGCCAGAGCAGTTTAACAACATCATTCTGAAGTCGGGCAGTAACGGCTCGCTGGTTCGTATCATCGATGTTGGGCACTCGGAGTTGGGGGCCGAGGATTACAGTGCCAAGCTACGCTTCAACGGCTATGAAGGCGTTGGCATCGGCATCACCCAGTTGCCCACTGCCAATGCGCTGGACGTCGATAAGGCGTGCCGCGCCGAGTTGGCCCGTCTGTCAACGCGGTTTCCGCCTGGCCTGCAGTACCAGATCGCATTCGACACCACTACCTTCGTCGGCGACTCCATCCGCGAAGTGCTGAAGACGCTGCTGGAAGCCATCTTCTTCGTCATGCTGGTGATGTTGATCTTCTTGCAGGAATGGCGCAGCACTTTGATTCCGGCGGTGGCGATTCCGGTATCGCTGGTGGGAGCATTTGCTTTCATCCAACTTGCCGGGTTCTCCATCAACACCCTGACGCTATTTGGAATCGTGCTGGCAACCGGCCTGGTGGTGGACGACGCCATCGTTGTCATCGAGAACATCCAGCGCCACATGAGTGAGGAGCACAGCGACTCGCACGCCGCCGCTTCGGTGGCCATGAGCGAGGTGACCGGAGCCGTCGTCGCAACTTCGCTGGTGCTCATTTCAGTCTTCGTGCCGGTGGCGTTTTTCCCCGGCACCACTGGACTGCTTTACAAGCAATTCGCCCTCACCATCGCCTTCTCCATCGGTATCTCTGCTTTTAACTCGCTGACGTTTACGCCCTCACTGTCGGCGCTGCTTCTGAGGGGAGAAAGCGGAAAACGCAAGAATATATTCTTCCGCGGCGTGGAACATGTGATCCATCGGACCACGGCGTACTACGTCGTATTCGCCAAGAAAGCCCTCCGCGTCCGATATCTGATCCTCGTCATATTCTTTGCCGGCCTGGCAGCAACCTATGTCGTTTACAAAACCGTACCGACTGGCTTTGTGCCTGACGAAGATCAGGGCTGGTTCATGATTACGGTGCAGGCCCCGCAGGGCGCTTCGGTGGAATACACCGCCAATGCCTTGCGCGCAGTCGAGGCCATTACCGCCCAGGACAAGAGCATCGTAGGGGCATTCACCGTCGTCGGATTCAGCTTTACGGGCAACGGCCCCAATAAGGCGATGGTCTTTCTCAACCTGGCAAACATTGACCAGCGCAAGGGAGCACAACAGTCCGCGGCAGCCATCGTAAACCGCCTCCGTGGACCACTGTCCCAGCTCACCGATATACAAGCCTTTCCTTTTCTGCCCCCGGCCATTTCGGGTGTGAGCAGCCTTGGCGGTTTCACCTTTGAAATTCAGGACGAGGGCGGCAACACGGTGCAGCAGTTATACAGCGTCGCCCAAAAGATGGTTCAGGAGGGCAATTCGAGGCGCGACTTGAGTGGCCTGTTCAGTCCCTTCACCGCGAACGACCCGCAATTTGTCGTCAAAATTGATCGCGAGAAGGCGCGCAGCTTGCAGATTCCGATTCAGCAGGTCAGCGACGCCCTGCAGGTGTACATGGGCTCGGCCTACGTGAACGATTTTGACTTCAACAATCGCGCCTATCGCGTCTATGTACAGGCAGACCAGCCATTCCGGCGACAGCCGCGTGATATTCGCAACCTGTATGTGCGTTCCGACACCGGAGCCATGGTCCCACTCGACAACGTGGTGAGCATTACCGAGGGTACCGCGCCGCAGGTGATAACCCATTACAATCTCTTCCGCTCGGCGGAGATCGACGGCGCCGCTGCTCCCGGATTCAGCTCAGGCCAGGCGATTGCGGCCATGGACGCAGTGGCGAAGAAAGATCTGCCTCTGGGGTTCAACTATTCGTGGTCGGGCCTGTCGTTGGAGGAAATTAAGTCGGGCGGCCAGTCGGCGTTGTTGTTTGGGTTAGGCTTGCTACTGGTTTATCTCACCCTTTCCGCGCAGTACGAAAGTTTTGTGCTGCCATTCATCATTCTGCTTAGCGTGCCTATGGCCATGCTGGGAGCGCTGATTGCGCAGTCGTTGCGCGGGCAGTTGAACGACGTGTATTGCCAGATCGGTCTGGTAATGCTGATTGGCCTGTCCAGCAAGAATGCCATTCTCATCGTCGAATTCGCCGAACAGTTGCGCGACAAGGGCCTTTCGATTCAGGAGGCGGCCGTGGGTGCGGCCCGCATCCGTTTGCGTCCGATTCTGATGACCTCGTTCGCCTTCATCCTCGGCGTTCTGCCGCTGGTTTTCGCTAGCGGCGCTGGCGCGGAGAGCCGCCACTCGGTGGGTACGACCGTCTTCGGCGGCATGATCGTATCTACAGTGCTGAACTTGTTCTTCATTCCGGTCTTGTACGTAATTGTGAAGTCCATGACGGTCAGGGAAAAGGCGCCAGTAACAAACCCGTAACCGGCAACTTGATCGAATCGGTTAGTCTTAACAGAGGAGATTACTGCGTTGCCCTCGATCGAATCTAGCAGCAACAATTCGTACGACTTGATCGTGGTCGGCAGCGGTCCGGCCGGACAGAAAGCCGCCATCTGCGCCGCCAAGCTGCGCAAGAAGGTCGCCGTCATCGAGCGTAAGCGCACCATCGGCGGCGTTTGCGTGCACACCGGGACCATTCCCAGCAAGACCTTTCGCGAAGCCATCCTGTATCTCAGCGGCCTGCGGCAGCGCACCTTCTATGGGCGCGGTTACGCGCTAAAGGAAAACATCTGCATGCAGGACCTCATCTTCCGTGCCGATGCCGTCATGGCGCGCGAGATCGAGGTCATCAAGTCGCAACTGCGCCGTAACCGCGTGACCGTTTTCGAAGGCAATGCGAGTTTCGTCGATGCCCACACCATGGAGGTTGCCAGCGATGACGGCTTTACCACGCTACGCGGAGATAATTTCGTCATTGCCTGCGGTACCCGGCCGGCGCATGACGCGGATATTCCCATCGATGGCAAGCGCATCTTCGATTCCGACCAGGTCCATGAGTTGCAGGAGCTGCCGCGTGAGTTGATCGTGGTCGGCGCGGGAATCATTGGGTTGGAATACGCCTCCATGTTCGCCGCGTTGGGCGTCAAGGTGACCCTGCTCGATCAACGGCCCACCATTCTCGATTTTGCCGATCGCGAAATTGTCGAGAGCCTGTGCTTCCAGTTGCGCCAACTGGGCACCGTATTTCGTCTGGGCGAAAAAGTTGTTGCGGTTGGCTTTAACCCGGAGCGCGATCGCGTCTTTGCCAAACTGGAAAGCGGCAAGACCATCCACGGAGCAGCTCTCCTGTATTCCGTTGGGCGGAAGGCGAACAGCGACCAGCTGAATCTCGAATCCATCGGTCTGACGCCCGGCGATCGCGGCAAGCTGACCGTGGATGACAACTTTCGCACTGCCATTCCGCACATCTACGCGGCTGGCGATGTCATTGGCTTTCCCGCGTTGGCCAGTACTTCGATGGAGCAGGGAAGGCTGGCCAGTTGCCACATTTTTGGCATCTCCGGCACGGTCGCTCCCAACCTGATTCCCTACGGCGTCTATACCATTCCAGAAATCTCCATGGTGGGGGCGACGGAACAGGATCTGACGCGCGATCGGGTCCCTTACGAAACCGGCATCGCCCGTTACGCGGAACTCGCTAAGGGGCAAATGCTGGGGGACGATCAGGGATTCCTGAAACTCATCTTCGATCCAGCTACCCTGAAGCTGCTGGGCGTTCACATCATCGGCGATCGCGCCACAGAGATCGTTCATATCGGACAGGCGGTCCTATCGTTGGGCGGAACCATTGAGTATTTCCGTGATACGGTCTTCAACTATCCGACCTTGGCGGAAGCCTTCAAAGTTGCCGCATTGGACGGACTGAACAAGCTGTAGATTTGACTTGGAGCGGAGCTCGAAGGCGAGCCGCTTTAGCTACGTCGTCGAGAGAGTTTTGTGTTGTCATTAGCAGTCGACTTTGGTCGGCGAGGGATCTGCTCTGCTTTGTCAGCAAACTGTTTAGCCGCCGAGGTAAGAGCGTTCCTTCCCTCAGCGGCCAAACCCGTCCTTCTTTAATCTGCCCTCGCAGGATTCTCTTTTACGCTGCTTTGCGCTCCTGACGCATCGCCTGAAGACGGTCCAGCGTTGCGGCAATCGTCTGCCCCTGAATCCGTACAGTCTCCAGAATATCGTCGGGAAGCTTGTTGTCGTTGATGTACTTTTGGTAATGGTCTTGGGCGTACTTGTCGCCTGTCTCCATCGAAGACAGAATGGAATCGTCTCCGCCGCCGAGGTTAGCCTTCAGGTCGGTCCAACCCCGATGGATTGCGCCCTTTGTGCTGCCGGAGCGGTCAACATCTGCTTTTCCCAGCCGAACCGCATAGCTCTCCAAATCTCCCGCGAACTTGGCCCGCGCCAGGCTCACCGAATCCAGGAATTTGCGTAGCTGCGGATCCTTCGTATGTTCGGCACCGTCTCGGTAACCGTTCTGCCCATCGCGGGCAACTTCAATCAAGTCTTCTAGTGCGTCGACAATATATTTTTGATCTGCCATACTTCTGTCTCCCGTCTGCTGTGATCTCTTACTTTTCATTGGATGGCAAAGAGGCATGAGGGTTTGCACTAAGGCGCCATTGGCAAATCACGGGATGTCGTGAAAGCAAACTTTCCTTTGGCGATCTGCGATACCCTATTGCTGTGGACATGAATTTCGACGACTTCCGAGAATCTTTGTTGCGTGATGGTCCGCCACGAGCGCTGGATCATGCCCTGACGGCGTTGTGGTGGGACGCGAAGGGCGACTGGAAGACGGCCCACGAATCGGCACAGCAGGATGAAAGTCCGCGTGCCGCGTGGGTACACGCCTATCTCCATCGCAAAGAAGGCGACATCTCAAATGCGGGCTACTGGTATCATCGCGCCGGTAAGGACCCACCGCAAAGCTCGCTGGAACATGAGTGGCGCGAAATCACCAAGGCGCTGCTGGCCGGATAGCCGTCACGGTTGTACCTGCAGCGGTGCCAGCTGCTTGCTCGCAAACTCCTGCCAGCGTTGCAGCAGAGAGGTTGTTGACTGGTTCAACTGGGATACGCCTTGCGTCGCCTGCGTCGTCGGCGCCGCATCCACGTCCTGCAGCGTGGACAACATTTCCATCAGCGATCCACGTATACCCGAAAGCGTGTCGGTTTGCGCCCCGCGTCGGCGACGTCGTCCACCAGTTCCTTCCAGCGACTGCAATTCCTGAATGGCGGCGTCAATCTTGGTCGTCTCTGGTCCACTTGCCTTTTCGCGCATGGCCTTCAGCTTGGTCAATGCGGCAGCGGCCTTGTCCACCACGGGCTGCAGAGCCAGCAAATCCTCGTAAATCTGTTTCGATAGTTCAGACTGCTTCCGCAAATCCGCAGTCGAGGTCTTGACCCGAGGGTCCATTTCGATGGTCAGAGGCTGCGAGTATCGCTGTCCATCAACGGTTAGAACTACGCTGTATTTGCCCGGCATGACCCATGGCGAAGTCGGCGCTGGGGCCGTGTTCTCCGGCACGGCAGCAATGGGGTATTCGGGCTTTATGCCGGGCACCGGCGCATAGTGCATGTCCCAGACAAAACGGTGCAGCCCGACCGCGCTCGGCAGCGTTTGCGGCGGTCGCAACCAATATGAGGGAATGGGCAGCTCGGGGTCGTGCGGAGGAACAGGATCGGCACTCGAGTACCGTCGCACCAGCCCACCCGAACTATCGAGGATTTCAAGGGTAACCGGACCAGCTGCGGCTGACTTCAAGTAGTAGTTGAAGATTGCTCCGTCCGGCGGGTTCTGGCCCGCAGGCTCGTCGGGTGGCAGAGGCGTGTCGGGATTGGTGTCCCAACGAACGCGATAGGCCAACTCGGGTGCGAACAAGAATGCATTACTGGCGACTACCTTGTTGTCCATCTGGCGGAGCGGCGTGATGTCGTCGAGGATCCAGAAGCCTCGGCCATGCGTTCCTACAGCGAGGTCGTTGTCTTTGATCGTCAGGTCACGGACCGACGTTGCCGGCATATTCAGCCGCAACGACTGCCAGTGATCGCCATCGTCGAATGAGACGTACACGGCGCGTTCAGTGCCCGCAAACAGCAGCCCTTTGCGTTTGGGATCTTCGCGCACGGAATTCACATTTTCATTTTCCGGAATGCCGCTAGTAGTCTCTGTCCATGTCTTTCCGCTATCGCGGGTGCGATAAATGTGCGGCCGCAAATCGTCCAGACGCAAGGTATTGATGGCTGCGTATGCGGTCTGCGGATCGAAGTGGCTGGCTTCAAGTACCGAAACCTTTTGCCATGCCAACAACTGCGGCGGCGTAATGTTATTCCAGTGGGCTCCGGCATCGGAGGTCAGCCAGATCAGGCCATCATCGGTCCCGGCCCAGATGCGATTGATGTCGAGCGACGAGGGCGCCACCGCATAGATTACGCCGCGCTGCTTGGGCTGGGCCGAAGGCTCCTTGCTAAAAATTCCGACCGTCGCCGGAATTTCCCAGGTTTTGCGCGTCAGGTCTGGGCTGACCTGCTTCCAATTCTGGCCGCCGTCTCGGGTCGTCCACAGCGTGTTCGACGCGAAGTACAGAAGGTGCGGATCGATCGGCGAAAACACAATCGGCTCGGTCCTAATCACGCGGAAATCCGGTCCTGGTATCGCGACCGGCATCACATTCTGTCCCTGCGTAGTGCGCCGGTCATAGCGTGTCAGCTTGCCGCCGAAAACGATGTCAGGATCGAGCGGGTCGGGCACCACGTAGCCGTACTCTTCCGCTGCCACCGGATGCCAATCGCGAAACGTGATCTCACCATCGTTGCCACGGCTGGAAATGCAAACCGAACCGCTCTCCTGCTGTCCGCTGCACAGCCGATAGGGAAACGCATTGTCGGCGTTCACGTGATACATCTGCGCCGTCGGCTGGTTGTACCACGAGCTCCAGCTCTCCCCGCCATTCACGGTCACGATGGCGCCTTGGTCGCTCGTCAGAATGATCGTGTTGGAATCGTTGGGATTGATCCAGATGTTCTGGTAATCATCGCCACCGGGGGCGCCACGGAAGCCAATCCAGGTCTTGCCGCCGTCGGTGGACTTCCAGGTGACTGTGCTCGTCATATAAACCACATCTGGGTTCTTCGGATCGATCGTCGGTACCGGCAAGTCACCACCGCCGATACGGCCCCCGGGACGTGAGTCGGTCGTGGCGATTGTCCAAGTGTCGCCGCCGTCGGCGGAACGATAGAGATCAACCTTGTCCTTGGTCGCCACGGAAGCGAACAGGCGTTTCGGATCGCTGCGCGCAATGGCAACGTAGGCCTGCACAATACCGTCCGGCAGGCCTCCGGCCAGTGAATGCCAAGTTTGTCCGCCGTCGGTCGACTTGAAGACACCTCCGTTCGTGCCGTTAAACTCGCCGTTCTCCCATGGCCCTTCCCGCGCCTCCCACAGTGTGGCATAAACGATATTCGGATCCGATGGATCGATCTTTACATCGCCGGCGCCTACGTTTTCGTTTTTGTAGAGGGCTTTTTCGAAGCTCTGGCCGCCATCGGTCGAACGATAAATCCCACGCTCGGGATTAGGCCCATACGGGTGGCCCGCGACAGCAACAAATAGCCGATTTGGATCGCGAGGATCGATCGCCATCTGCGAAATCTGCTGGCCATCGCGCAATCCAAGATGGGTCCAGGTGATGCCGCCATCGGTGGATTTGTATATTCCATCGCCGACCGAAAGATCGGGACGATGCAGCCCTTCACCGCTGGCGACATAGATGACGTTCGGATCGGAAGGCGCCACCTCAATGGCCCCGATCGAGCCGGTGGGTTCGCGATCGAAGATCGGTGTCCATGTCCGGCCGGAGTCGGAGGTCTTCCAAACTCCGCCATTCACCGCGCCGATATAGAAGACATTCGGCTGGCTGGGCACGCCCGAGACCGCCCGCGTGCGGCCTCCACGAAAAGGTCCAACGTTTCGCCAATGCATCTCTCCGAGAAGCTTGGTATCGATTTGTTGAGTCCGCGCTAAGGGAGCAAAAGTGAGGGCTGAAACCAGAAGGACAAAAGAAATTGCGGGTGAATTTCGCGTCATCAATGAGTCACCATGATTCGTTGATCTCGAGGTTGGCTTCCAGAATACCAAGAGCCTGGTATTGGCCTGCGGGATTTGCAAGACGCAAATGCAGCCCGGAAGGCGAAACAGTTGCCCCGCAGCCGCAGGCGGAGTGCTGGGTAGCTAAAAAAAAATTATTTCAGTCCCGCAGGGACAGCAGGTGTTCTTACCCAGCCCGAAGCAACTTGCGTTCGCACTTGTTTGCCACGCAGTAGACGTCTATGGTCATGGTCTGGGTCGCGCGACCGAAACTATACTGACGGCCAGCCGTCTAAACCATTAAGATGAAGTCTGTGCCCGACGAAGACAATTCCACGGTCTTACCACCACCCGGTCCTCCCCCTGCCGCGCCGAAAAAGCTGAAGCCGGTGATCTCAGGCTGGCTGCGCGACATGTTGATCTCGCTGGCAGTGTCCGCCTTCTTCATCATCTTCCTGTACCAGCCGGTCAAAGTGGAAGGCACCAGCATGATGCCCACGCTCGACGATCAGGAGCGCGTCTTCATCAACAAGTTTGTTTACAAGCTGGAGCCCATCGAACGCGGCGACGTCGTTGTGTTTCGTTACCCTCGCGACACTGCCAAGAGCTACATCAAGCGCGTAGTGGCCGTTGCCGGAGACCGCGTCAAGATCGAAGACGGCGTGGTATTCGTGAACGGACATCGTATGCGCGAAGCCTATGTCCCCGACGTCTACGAGGACGTGCGCTCCTATCCTGAGACCGTCGTGCCGCCGCACTGTTATTTCGTGCTGGGCGATCATCGCAATCTCTCCAATGACAGCCGCGACTTTGGCCCGGTGGATGAGGACTTCATCTACGGCAAAGCTGTATTTGGATATTGGCCGGTGGCCAAGCTGGGCAAGCTGCGGTAGGTTGCAGCCCCGCCGGAATAGGTCCTTCGATCGCACTTCGTCATTTTGGGCACGGCGGACTCCTGGGTCAGGATGCTTGTTTCGAGCGGCTGGTTTTAGCGCTTGTCATCCTGAGCAGAGGCGGCGCCTCGCCGCCGGAGTCGAAGAGCCTGCCCCGAGCGAAGCCGAGGGGACCCCTATCCCTGCTACATGCACCTTGATGCGCATGCCTCACATTCTGTGCAGAACAATTTCCTCCGCTCCCCCTCTTATGCTTCCGCGCATTCCCTGATAAAATCAATAAAATCCAAACCCCGGAGATGCAATGCAGGCAATCCTTGCGTTGGAAGATGGACGGATCTTCCACGGCAAAGGCTACGGCGCAAAAGGCGAATGTTACGGGGAAGTTGTTTTTAATACCTCCATCACCGGCTACCAGGAAATCTTCACCGATCCCTCCTACGCCGGTCAGATCGTAGTTCTCACCAACCCCGAGATCGGCAATTACGGCACAAACTCCGACGATGCCGAAGCTACGCGTCCGTACATCGAAGGCTTGATCGTGCGCGAGTTCTCTCGCGTCAGCTCCAACTGGCGTTCGCAGGAGGTCGCCGAAGGCTACCTCGAACGCTACAAGATTCCCGTGCTCGGCGACATCGACACCCGCGCGCTGGTGCGCCACCTGCGTGACAACGGTGTCATGCGTGGCGTCATCTCCACACTCGAGACCGACACTGACAAGCTCGTCGCCAAGGCGCGCTCCATCCCGAAAATGGATGGCACCGACCTGGCAAAAGAAGTCACCACTCGCCACGTGTACCAGTGGGATGAAGGCGTGCGCTCGCATGAGCCGACCGAAGTGGTCGGGGTGAAGAACGAGCCGCCGAAACATCACGTCGTCGCTTACGACTACGGGATCAAGCACAACATCATGCGCCGGCTGGTTGGCGAGTGCTGCAGCGTGACCGTGGTTCCTGCCACTACCAGCGCCGAGGACGTACTCGCGCTCAAGCCGGATGGCGTCTTTCTCTCGAACGGCCCGGGCGATCCCGAGCCGGTGACTTATGCCCAGGAGAGCATTCGCAACTTGATGGGGCGCGTGCCCATCTTCGGCATCTGCCTCGGACATCAGTTGATCGGCATCGCGCTGGGCGGAAAGACCTACAAGCTGAGGTTCGGTCACCACGGCGGCAATCATCCGGTGAAGCAGATGAAGACCGGCAAGATCGAGATTACCGCGCATAATCACAATTTCGCCGTCGATCCTGATTCGCTCAAGCAAAGCGAAGTAGACCTGACGCACATCGATCTGAACGACAACACGCTGGAAGGATTGCGTCATCGCTCGCTGCCGCTGTTTAGCGTGCAGTACCACCCCGAGGCCGCGCCCGGCCCGCATGACTCGCACTATCTGTTCAAGGATTTTGTGAAAATGATGGAGGAGTGGAAGGGGTAATG
This sequence comes from uncultured Acidobacteriaceae bacterium, assembly GCA_963709045.1. GTDB lineage: Bacteria > Acidobacteriota > Terriglobia > Terriglobales > Acidobacteriaceae > Bog-257. Next base: position 71,457 of record CAVPUX010000006.1, read on the forward strand.
CCACGCCGCAACGACATCGCGAAAGTGCTCATCATCGGCTCGGGGCCCATCGTCATTGGCCAATCGGCTGAGTTCGACTACTCCGGAGCGCAGGCCTGCAAGGCGCTCAAGTCCGAAGGCTACGAAGTTGTGCTGGCCAACTCCAACCCGGCAACCATCATGACCGACCCGGAGATGGCCGACCGCACTTACATCGAGCCGCTCACTCGGACTTATCTCGAAGAGATCATTCGAATCGAAACTGAGATGCTGGTCGCCAACGGCAGGCATGGCATCTTTGCGCTCCTGCCGACCGTTGGTGGACAGACCGCTCTGAACCTCGCCGTCGAGTTGGCCGATGGCGGCGTGCTGGAGAAGTACGGCGTGCAGCTCATCGGAGCGCAGCTTGGCGCAATCAAGAAAGCCGAAGACCGCCTGCTGTTCAAAGATGCGATGACGGCCATCGGTCTCGACGTGCCGAAGTCATCGCTGGTCAATAATCTGAAAGACGGTATCGACTTCAGCAGCAAGATCGGATTCCCGGTCATTCTGCGTCCGTCGTTCACGCTCGGCGGCACCGGCGGCGGCATCGCCTACAACCGCGAAGAGCTGCTGGAACTGCTGGCGCGCGGCCTCGATCTTTCGCCCGTCCACGAAGTGCTGCTGGAAGAGTCGGTGCTCGGCTGGAAGGAATACGAGCTGGAGTTGATGCGCGATCTCGCCGACAACGTCATCGTCATCTGCTCCATCGAGAACTTCGATCCCATGGGCACGCACACCGGCGACTCCATTACCGTCGCTCCGGCGCAGACGCTTACCGACCGCGAATACCAGCGCATGCGCGATGCGGCCATCGCCGTCATTCGCGAGATTGGTGTCGAGACCGGCGGATCGAACATCCAGTTTGCTGTCGATCCGCACAACGGGCGCATGGTGGTCATCGAGATGAACCCACGCGTCTCGCGCTCGTCGGCGCTGGCGTCGAAGGCCACCGGATTTCCCATCGCGAAGATTGCTGCCAAGTTGGCCGTTGGTTACACCCTCGACGAGATCACCAACGACATCACGCGCAAAACGCCGGCCTGTTTCGAGCCGACGCTCGACTATGTGGTGGTCAAGATTCCCAAGTGGCAGTTCGAAAAGTTTCCCGGCGCGGACGAGTCGCTCGGCCCGCAGATGAAATCCGTGGGCGAGGTCATGGCCATCGGCCGCACCTTCAAGCAGGCGCTGCTGAAGGCCGTCCGCTCGCTAGAGACCGGGCGCCGAGCCACCGCTGACGATATCGAGCCACGCATCTTGACCAAGCGCCTGGTCACGCCGCATCCGGAGCGGCTGGCTTACATTCGCTACGGATTTGCGCAAGGCATGTCGGTGCGCGAGATCGCGCAAATGACCAACATCGATCCCTGGTTCCTGCACCAGCTCAAAGAAATCTCCGACGAGCAGGCGAAGCTGGGCTCGGGCGACATTGATGCCCAACGTTTGCGCGATATCAAGCGTATGGGATTCTCCGACGCGCGCGTCGCGGACAGCCGCAAGATGAAGGAAGGCCGGGCTGCAGGCGAGACGATCCACCAGTTGCGCAAGCAGCACAATGTGCAGCCGGTATATAAGCGCGTGGACACCTGCGCTGCCGAGTTCGAAAGCTACACGCCATATCTCTACTCGACCTATGAAGACGAGGACGAGGCCGCGCCAACTGATCGCAAGAAAGTCATCATCCTGGGCAGCGGGCCGAACCGCATCGGGCAGGGAATTGAGTTCGACTACTGCTGCTGCCACGCCGCATTCGCGCTGCGCGACGACGGTTTCGAGACGATCATGATCAACTGCAATCCCGAGACCGTCTCTACCGACTACGACACCAGCGACCGACTCTACTTCGAGCCGCTGACCTTCGAAGATGTGATGGCGGTGTACGAGCACGAAGCCTCTGGAGGCGCGCCGATCGGCGTCATCGTGCAGTTTGGCGGACAGACGCCGCTCAACCTCGCGCTGCCTCTGAAGGCTGCGGGGGTGCCCATCATCGGTACCTCGCCTGAGAGCATTGACCTTGCCGAAGACCGCAAGCGCTTCGGAAAGCTGCTGGAGGAGTTGGACATTCCCCAGCCCCCGGGCGCCACGGCCGCGAGCGTCGAAGAGGCACTCGCCAACGCCAATCGCGTCGGGTATCCCGTGCTGGTGCGGCCCTCGTATGTGCTCGGTGGACGGGCCATGGTCATCGCCTACGACAACGAGTCGGTCATCCACTACATGAAGGAGGCGGTTGAGTATTCGCAGGAGCGGCCGGTGTTGATCGACCACTTCCTCGAGTCGGCCACCGAGATCGATGTTGACGCGCTCTCCGATGGCGAAGACGTGGTCATCGGCGGCATCATGCAGCACATCGAAGAGGCCGGCATTCACTCCGGCGATTCGTCGTGCGTGCTGCCCGCGGTCGATATTCCCGCGCAGCAATTGGCGACGATCCGCGATTACACATTTCGGCTGGCGCGCGCTCTGAAGGTCGTCGGCCTGATGAACGTGCAGTACGCCATTCAGCGCGACAAGGTCTTTGTGATCGAGGTGAATCCCCGCGCCTCGCGCACGGTGCCTTATGTGTCGAAGGCGACAGGTATTCCGCTCGCCAAGATAGCCGCGCGCCTGATGACTGGGCGCAAGCTGCGCGAATTTCTGCCGGAGAATATCGAGCGGGCCAGCGATCTGGATACCGGCAACTTTTACTTCGTGAAGTCGCCGGTGTTTCCGTGGGGCAAGTTTCCCGGCGTCGATACGGTCCTCGGCCCGGAGATGAAGTCCACCGGCGAAGTGATGGGCGTGGCCGACAACTTCGGCGAGGCCTTCGCCAAGGCGCAAACCGCCGCCGGACAAGTGCTGCCGACGACGGGCACGGTGTTCATCAGCGCCAACGATCGCGACAAGCCCTTCATGGCGGAGTTGGGAAAGCGCTTCGTCGAACTGGGCTTCAGCCTGGTCGCCACTCACGGCACGGCGCGCATCTTCGAAGACGCCGGCCTGCGCGTCGAGCGCGTGTACAAGGTGAAGGAAGGCCGGCCCAACGTGGTTGACCTCATCAAGGGCGAGCGCATTCAGTTGATCATCAACACGCCGCACGGCGTCGAGCCCTGGTTCGACGAGAAAGCCATTCGTCGTGCCGCCGTGACCGCCCGCATTCCCACCATCACGACGCTGTCGGCGGCCCGCGCCGCGTGCGAAGGCATCGCCGCGCTGCAACGCGGCGACGCCAAGGTGTACGCGCTGCAACAGCTGCATGCGGAGCGGGTAGGGAAGGAAGCAATTAGCAACTAGCAGTTAGCACTCGGCCCGCTCCCTCTAGTGTGAGGACGGCAGCCGTTTGAGACGGACAGCAGCTCGGCCGCGCGGACCAAAATCAGGCTGAGATGACAATTCCTGCAACTTGACCACTTTTATGACCATGCTCTAAAATACTGGTCAGAGAAGGTTATGCAGCAAGTTGCTATCTCCGAATTCAAGGCCAAGTGCCTCTCCCTATTGCAGCAGGTGTCCAAGACGAAGCAGCCGATTCGTATAACGCGCTTCGGAAAACCGGTTGCCGACGTTGTCCCTCCAGCGGACGTTCAGATAGATCGCAATGCCTGGATTGGCTCTGGCAAAGGCACAGCAAAGATTTTGGGGGACATCATCTCTCCGGCCAATGACCCAACCGACTGGGAGGCGCTGCGCGGTTGAGGATACTGCTCGATACGCACATCTGGCTGTGGGCGTACCTCGAGCCGCGGCGCCTGGGTCCGCGGTTGTTGCGTGAGCTCCGCAACCACGCGAACGAGCTGTGGTTATCGCCGATCAGCACGTGGGAGGCCTTGACCCTGCATGAGAAAGGCAGAATTCGTCTGCCCGGCGATGTAGACGAGTGGCTACGCAACGCGACTATGGCCACGCACGAAGCTCCGCTGACGCACGAGATAGCACTGGCCGCCAGCCGGCTCTCCTTGCACCAGGACCCGGCCGATCGTTTCCTTGCAGCTACCGCCCAGGTGCTCGATTTGGTGTTAGCCACTGCTGATCAGCGCCTGCTGGGACTGGGAGAGATCCGGACCCTGGCAAACCGTTGAGCTTGTATGCGGAACTACGACGATCGCCACAGCCTGCAGGAGAACGGGTACCAGCTTCGGTAAGTAACTTTCGCGGCTTCGCTGTAATCTGCGATTCGTTGTGAAATGGGCTGGTACCGCCAGTAATCACAGACTCGCTTGTCGCGATGGACTATCCTATTGGCCATGACGTACTTCAGACAGTACGCTTCCTTCAGAACCGCCGTCGCTGGAATCGTTTTTGCGATATCATTCGCCGTCGCCGCGGCGGGGCAAACCGCTCAGGCTCCAGGTCCTGCAGTTCAGCCCCCATCACTCAGAATTCTGTTTGCTGAAGGAGTTTCCACGGAGGATGTTTGGTTGGCATACGGCCTATATACTCCCGGCCTCATAAGCAGCTACATTGGCTTGCAGGGGCCTAGCGCGAAAACTGACCTTCTTCCGACTCCTCCCCGCGACGGCCAAGGGCATCTTGTAAGCCGAAAGAATTCTCCGCCTTTCTACGAAATTGACGGGGTTGTAAATGGAAAGGCAATCGAGCGATTTCAAGCCTTGGTCTGGTCACCGGGATGCAAGATGACGTTCTTCGACGTTCCACACGTAACGGGCAATGTGGAGGAGCATCTCATCTGTTCCGCGCTAAACGACTTGACGCTGACAGGGAAAGTCCGCGGAATCGATTTAGCAGGGAAGGCTGCGACGTTATGGGTCGGATATTATGCCGCGATGGCAACCTGTTTTCTCTTGCACACATGCGATAACGGATGTCCGATTAGCTGTGCTGATAACTTTCCGACCATCGCTAAAATAGCCAGCGCCCCCATTACCACTGATGGGAGCTTCAAAATAGATGTACCGGATTTCAGCACTGATCCCCTCGCTTCCCGCGGTGGGCTTGTGTTCTCAGTAGGGGACGGTCGCCGATGGTTAGAACCTGAACGGGAGGACCTTCGATCGTTCCACACAATGGGCGTTCTCAAAATACTGCAATCGTATCCGGGCGATTTGATCCTTGTGCCGAATGACAAATGGAGATGATGACCCGATTCGCAAGGATGTTGCTGTCGCGAGATCGCCATATCACCAGCAATCCCGCGTGCGATTCGAACCCCCGTCCTATAATCACCTCTAAGGCACATCCATGTTTTTGCACGGAATCTTTCCTCCCATCACCACGCCCTTTTATCCTGACGGCAAAATCTATTTCCGCAAGCTCGAACAGAATGTGGAGTACTACTCGCGCACGCCGGTGGTTGGCATTGTCGTGCTGGGCTCGACCGGCGAGGCCATCCTGCTCAGCGACGAAGAGCGCCGCGAAGTCTTGAAGTGCGCCCGCGAATCAGCTGCGAACGAAAAAGTCCTCATCGCCGGCACCGGAATCGAGTCGGCCATCGAAACCCTGCGCCTGACCGAATACGCTGCTGAGCTGGGCTACGACATTGCGATGGTGCGCACGCCGCATTACTACAAGGGCCAGATGGCGAACCCGCAGAACATGCTCGCGTTTTATCGCTTCGTGTGCGATCGCTCGCCGCTGCCGGTGATCATCTACAACTTTCCTCAGGCAACTGGATACGACATCCCCGCTGAAATTGTGATCGAACTCGCCGAGCACCCCAATCTCATCGGCATCAAGGAGTCGTCCGGCTCAATCGAAAAGGTGCAGAAGATGGTTGAGGGCACCCGGCACATCAAGCGCAGCGCCACCGTGACGGAGACCTTTGCCGCGGTGACAGCGCGAATGGTGAACGCAGCAAACGCCGCTTCGGCCTCCGCCGATGGAGGCGCACTGGTAAGCGTTGGCGCCCTAGCTGGAACGGCCGCGGAGACCGGACCACTAACATCGCCCAAGCCTTTACCCGCAGCGAAGCCGTCTTCGTCCGCCGTGAGCGTGGTCGGCAAGATGAAAACTCGCCAGAAGGAAGTCGGCTTCCAGGTATTGGTGGGCGCCGCGCAGAAGTTGCATCCTTCGCTCGATGCCGGCGCCGTCGGCGCGATCCTGGCATTCGCCGACTGCGCTCCGACCGCCTGTTACGAAATTTACGCCGCGTGGAAAGAGGGCGACGCGGCCCTCGCCCGCGAGAAGCAGGAGCGCATTGCTAAAGCGGCCGAGCGCATCGTCGGCGGGCTGAGCATTCCCGGCGTGAAGTACGCGATGGATTTCAACGGGTGCTTCGGCGGCGTCCCGCGTCTGCCGTTGCTGCCGCTCACCGCCGAGAAGAAGGCCGAAGTGGAGCAGTTGCTGGAGAACATCAGGAACTGAGCGCGGACTACGGTTCGAGGATGATTTTGAGCGGCGATAGGGGTCCTTCGACTCGCTGCGCTCGCTCAGGATGACAAACGTGAGACGAGCAAGCACATCTCAGGTTCACTTCAAAATCTTAAATGTGTCATCCTGAGCCGGAGCGAAGGACCCCTATACCTGGCGAGTCCTGCGTTACCTGCATCGGGCTTCCGCCAGCCGACACAACCCAACCTTTGTTCCATTTTGGAACTGCCTCGCAAGATATCTCGCGAAAGTGTTACTCACGCTCGCTCCAATGTGCTAGCTTGAAGCTGGCACCGAAACAAGGTAGACGTACCTTTTTCGGTGCCTTTTGTTTTGCCAGAGGAAAGCACGACGGTGCTCGCCGCCGGCAATAACAAAACAGGCTGGCCCAGTGCCCTCGCCTGACACGTGATTTTTGAAAACTGAAATACCAAGAGCAGTGGCAGCGCGCCCCGTCTGCGCAGACCGGTCGCTGCGCGGCGGGGATAGCAAGGTCCTGTTCCGTACTGGGGTACGGACGAGGTCACCAGGGCCTTGCCGATTTAATCGACTAACGAGCAGGCAGCCTTTGATTAGGCCTAGGCCACGCGCTTCTTGCGGTTCTTGTTGTTGCCTTTCGTCGGAGCCTTACCCCGCTCCGGGCTTTCCATCAGCGTCTTGTCGCCGCTAATCAGGTTGCCGACTCCCTCGCGATTGCGTCCGCCGCTCAGGTTGGGCTGCTGCGGGCTGTTTCTCGCCACCGCCTGGGCGTGGCGTCGCCGGAACATCAAGCTCGCGGTGATGCGAGCTCTTCATCCGCTTTACACTGTCACCATTGCCGCTTCGTTCGCGCGCTTTCGACTGCTGGGCTCCGCGCTGCTGTCGCGATTGCTCGTCCGGTGCATGTCGAGAGGATGGGTGCCCGGGTCTTCGCCTTCAGTCTCGCCGCTCCGGGGATCGGTGATGAAGAGCAGGTCCGACAGATCGCTGGCATGTTCCTCCTCGTCGCTGAGGATCCCCTCAATCATGACCCGCGTCGTGGGGTCGTGGTCGGCGAAGTGGCGAATCATCTGCTGGTAAACCTCGATCACGATGCGCTCGGCGATCAGGTCTTCCTTGATCATGTCGGAGAGCGACTTGCCCTCGGCGTACTGCGAAGCCGAACGCTGCACCAGCGAGGCGGGGTTGAAATCCGGCTTGCCGCCGAGTTGCTGGATGCGCTCCGCAATTTTGTCGGCATGTTCGCGTTCAGCGTCGGCATGCTCCTTGAACTCGTCGCGCACGGCCATGGCATGAACGCCCGTCGCCATGAAGTAGTGATGCATATAGCGCAGCACGCAGACGATCTCCGTGGCCAGCGCTTCGTTCAGAATCGAGATGGTTTGCTCGGCATCACCTTCATAGGTGTCGGTCACCGCGCCGTCTTCAATTTTTTGCGCAGCACGCTTGCGTATCTCTTCCACATCAGTCACGAAACTTGGCATTAGGGCTTACCTCGGAGGGAACTCCCGCCAGAACGGCGGTGCAGGTGGTTGGATTCCCGATGGTCGCCGGGCAGATGTCTAGTTTGGCAATTTTGTTTTGAATACCTTGGGACGCATGGATTTACAAGCCTAAGGCGACCGCGTGCGGGTGCAGACAGTTCTCAGTTTTACAGACCTGCCATCATCACCCTTTAGGAATTGTCATCACGAGCGAGCTTCAGCTGCCGAGGGACCTGCTGTTTGCGTAGGGTAAAGGGAAGCAGATGCCTCGCTGCGCTCGTCATGACAATTCTTAACGGAGATCGGAATCGCTTGCGCGGGAGCGACGCCTTGAGTCGTTCAAGGGTCACGCACTGTTTGTGGCGCACACTCTGCTATCCCAGCGAAACCTCGAACTCCCCTGACGGCGCAATCGCGACGCGCACTACCTGCAGCGACGGAATGATCAAGTCCGCCTCCGACAGCTCTTCGGCTCGATACGTCGTCGTCACTCCAATCGCCGTCATGCCGCCTGACTTGGCCGAGCGAAGCCCAGAGGGCGCGTCTTCGAAAACCACGCACGCCAACGGTTCGAATCCCAGCGCGGCCGCGCCAGCAAGATAGGGCTGGGGGTCAGGCTTTCCGCGGGTAACGTCATCGGCAGTAATCATTTTCTCCGGCACCGGCAGGCCCGCCACCTGCAGCCGTTTCGTCGCCAGTTGTCGAGTGCCCGAGGTCACGATGGCATAGCGATCCGGGGGAAGCGCCTCCAGCAGCTCTTTTGCCCCCGGCAGGACGCACAGTCCATTGGTATCGTTCAGCTCTCGCTGCTCCAACAGATCAGTTTCCCGCTGCGCGTCGAGTTTCGGCGCAACTTTGCGGACAGTCTCAATCGTGCGCTGGCCATGGGCTACGTGGACGACGTAATCGGCGTCGAGTCCATGCTCCTGCGCCCATGCTCTCCAAACACGCGTGACGCACGGCGTGGAGTCAACCAGCACTCCATCCAGATCGAACAAGATCGCTTGGCAGGCAAATGAGGGCATGGTTCAGTTTCGCAGACGACATCCCCACGGGCAAAACTGCTGGCGTCCCAGAACGGACCGCTGGGTTGAGCCGATTGACGCCGCGAGTGCGAATTCGCTGAACATTTTCGAATGCATCGAATATATTGACAACGATGCCTTCACTCGCACTTTCCGACCTGATTGGCGCGCCGGTCATCGACAATACCGGGGCGAGAGCCGGCAAGGTGCGCGAAGTCACGCTGGTGCCGCAGGAGAATTCCAGCCGCATCGCGGGCTTTGTCGTGAAAACCCGCGACGGCGATCGTTTGCTGCCCACCAACTCGCTCAGCCTGATCAACGGCGGCCTGCGGATTGCCACTCCTGCCTCGGAGTGGAGCCCTTACGGCGGCGGCGAAGGCATGCTCCTGCTGGAGCGCGACCTGCTCGATCAGCAGATCATCGACGTCCATGGCCGCAAGGTAGTCCGGGTCAATGACATTGACATTCACGAGGAGCTTGGCCACGACCACATTGTGCTCAAAGTTGGCGCGGTGGACGTGGGCGCACGGGGAGCGATCCGCCGTTTGCTCAAGGGCGTGGTTCCAGCCGCGGCGTTGCAATTACTGCTCGCTAAGATTCCGCCGCGGATGATTCCGTGGGAATTTGTTGACCTCATCGAGATTGATCCGGCGCGTCGGGTCAAGCTGAAGATCTCGCTGGATCGCCTGGCCAAATTGCACCCCGCCGATATTGCCGACATCGTCGAAGATCTTGCTCCTGCCGAACGCGAAGCCATCTTCGAGACGTTGGACGATGAGGTCGCCGCCGAAACCCTGGAAGAGATCGACCCGAAGATGCAGGTGTCGATCCTGGCCTCACTCGACTCCGACCGCGCTGCCGACATCGTGGAAGAGATGGATCCCGATGCCGCTGCCGACTTGCTGGGCGACATGCATCCCGATGCATCGCAGGAAATCCTGACCGAGATGGAGCCCGAGGAGCGGGCCGAAGTTACCGGGCTGATGAACTTCGAGGAAGACACCGCGGCCGGCCGGATGACCACCGACTACATGGCCCTCGGACCGAACGCCAAGGTGGAAGACTCAATCGAGATGTTGCGTAATTTTGAGGGCGGCGTGGAGAGCGTCAGCACCGTCTACATCGTCGACGAAAAGAATAAGCTGCTGGGCGCCGTTCCGCTGGCCAAGATTGTGCTGGCTCCTCCCGGTACGCTGTTGATGATGCTGAGCACCGGACACCTTACCACGGTTCATCCCGGCGCCGACGAGAAGACCGTGGCCGAACTCTTCGACAAGTACAACCTGCTCACCCTGCCGGTTCTGGATGAAGACGGTAAGCTGACCGGCGTCATCACCGCTGACGACGTGATTAACATGCTGCGGGCCAAGTTGTAGCGGGAACTCAGAAGGGCGAGGGTATAATCTCGGCATGAGCCTACGGTGATACACATCTCGGAAGCGGAAGCGGAGAGCGATTTCGGCTCAGTGCTGGCGCGGGTGCGAGCTGGTGCGGAGGTTATCATCGAAAGCAGGAGCGGTGGCCCGCCCGTGGCGGTCGTGCGGCCGGTTGGGTCAAGTCGTGGCCGCCTGCTTTCCGAGTCAATTGCCTTAGCCGAGGCCCACGCCAAAGAGCTCGGCTACGAGCCGACTATGGATCCCGAGTTCGCTGCTGACCTGGAAGAGATCATCAATAACCGCAAACCGCGTGACCTTCCAGAATGGGACTAATCCTCGACTCCAGTGTGCTAATCGCAGGAGAGCGACGCGATCAGAGCATTCGGCAGCTTCTTGATCAGCTCCGGAGGAAACACGGAGAGACCGAAACCGCGCTTTCAGTTGTGACCGTGATCGAGTTGACGCACGGCATCTATCGGGCCAAATCCGAGGCGCACTACGCTCGACGTCGGGCTTTTGCCGAGGAAGTTTTCCGCGATATGGTTGTGCATGCGGTGAGCTTCGAAATCGCACAGCTTGCCGGGCGCATCGAGGCTCAGCAATTGGCACGCGGTATCAGCATCGCCTTCCAGGATCTCTTGATCGGGGCGACAGCATTGCATCTTGGCTTCGATGTGGCCACACTCAATGTGCGACACTTTCAGAAGATTCCCGACCTGAAGATCGTCTCTCCCAACTCCTGATTGGCGCATTCTTCGCTGGGCGTTTATCCTGTCAGTTCTCCACTGTCTCACCGTAAGCCCTTAACGTCATGACCGACACCCGGCGTCTTAGAGTCTGGAGAATCCGCCTGCTGATGTTCCTGGCCGTTATCGGTCCGGGATTCATCACGGCCAACGTGGACAACGACGCTGGCGGAATCTATACCTACTCCGCCGCCGGAGCGCAATTCGGATACCTCTTGCTCTGGGTCATGATTCCCATGACCGTCGCGCTCGTTGTGGTGCAGGAAATGTCAGCCCGCATGGGCGCGGCCACCGGCAAGGGGCTCAGCGATCTCATTCGCGAGGAATACGGCCTGCGGATCACGTTTTTCATGATGCTGGGGCTGGTCATCACTAACTTCGGCAATGTGGTCGCCGAGTTCGCCGGCGTCGCCAGCAGCCTGGAGCTGTTTCACATCTCACGCTACATCAGCGTGCCCGTCGCCGCAGTGGTGGTTTGGCTGCTGGTGGTGAAGGGCACTTACAAGAGCGTGGAGAAAGTTTTTCTGGCGGCATCGTTCTTCTATTTTGCCTACATCATTGCAGGGGTGCTGGCGGGTCCGAGTTGGAAGGAGGCCTTCGTCGCCACCTTCAAACCCCCGCACACCGGGGCTTTCCACCAGTCGGCGTACATTTACATGGTTATCGCCGTGGTGGGTACCACGATTGCTCCGTGGATGCAGTTCTACCTGCAGTCGTCGATCGTGGAGAAGGGAATCGGGCCGCGCGAGTACCGTGCCTCGCGTTGGGACGTGATCCTGGGATGCCTCTTCACCGACCTGGTCGCGTGGTTCATCGTGGTAGCTTGTGCCGCGACGCTCTATGCGCATGGCGTGAGGCAGATCCGCGATGCGGCCGATGCGGCGCAGGCCCTGCGTCCCTTGGTGGGCGAGTACGCGTACATTCTCTTCGCTGCGGGATTGTTCAACGCCTCGCTCTTCGCCGCGTCCATCTTGCCAATCTCGACTGCCTACACCGTGTGCGAAGGGCTCGGCTTTGAGTCTGGCGTAGGACACAAGTTCAGCGAGGCCAAGGTTTTCTACTGGCTGTACACGCTGCTGCTCATCGCCGGCGGAGGAGTTATCCTGCTGCCGAATATCCCGCTGGTGAAGATCAGCATTTTGTCACAGGTGGTGAATGGCGTCGTGCTGCCGTTCGTACTCATCTTCATGCTGCTGCTGGTGAACAAGAGCGAGCTGATGGGTAAGCATGTCAACGGCACTTGGTTCAACTTGATTGCGTGGGCCACCACCATCATCATGATCGGCCTGACGGTGGCCTGGTTCGTCACCGGCCAAGCCGGAAGCTAAGTACTGCTCCTATTTGTCATCACGAGCGTAGCGAGGGATCTGCTTTTAACGGGCTGAGCGACCTAAAGTACCCCGCCCTCGGCAATCTGCTGCACCAACGTTCGATCGGCATCGAGGAACTCCAGCGCCGGCAGGTCACGTCGATGCACCCAGCGAATCTCGCGAAAAATGCGGTTCTGCAGCTCGCCTTCGTACTGTTCAACCCTGAAGAAATGAAGTTCTACGGCATTGCCGTTCAGATACGTGTGCTGCAGTTGCGCAACTTTACCACCGATCTCAGCGTGAATGCCTAACTCTTCCTCGAGCTCGCGTTTCAGGGCCGCGGGCGGCTCTTCTCCGGCCTCGATCTTTCCACCGGGAAATTCCCATTTGAGCGGCAACGCTTGATATTCGGTCCGCTGGCAGCAAAGGATTTCCTCGCCCCGCACCATCAAGGCAGCAACCACTTGCTTGATCAAGGCGCAGACCTCATTCTCACCGTTCTTCGCCCGACGCTCACGAGATGCTCTCCAAGTATTTGCCGACCAGATCAGCGCAGTGTTCGACCAGTTTACGGTCCGCTTCGCCGAAGGCGGCCGGCGTATGACTGTCAATGTCAAGCTCGCCCACGACCTTGCCCTTCACGATCACGGGCACCACAATCTCCGAGCGAGTTTCGATGGAGCATGCCAGGTAACGCGGATCGGACTTGACGTCGTCCACTACCAGGGTTTGTCCCGACGAAGCCGCCGCTCCGCAAATACCCTGATTGAGCGGAATGCGCTTGTGGGGCGTCTCTGCCCCGACGTAAGGGCCAAGCACCAAAACCGGGATCTTCCCCCGGCAGGCCCTTTTCGATCATGTAGAAGCCGACCCAATCGAAGTGGTGCAGCCGTTGCTGCAACCGCCCCACCACGACGCTCATTAGGTCCTCAACGCTGCCGGCAGCGTTTGCCAACGTTGTCAGTTCCTCGCCGAGTTGCTGATAGTTCGTCTCCATCGTCCTCCATTCATATCACAGGCGGTGAAGCTGGCGAATTCCGGGAGGCTGAGGAAACAACTCCGGATGCAACGCCCATGCCAGAGCGCGCAGTCCGCCTAAAAGGCTCGTCGCCGGAGTGTTTAACAGCTCATCGCTGATGCAGAACACCTGCTCATGCCGGACTACGGTCAATTCCGCCCAGCCGCGCTGCTCCACGATCTTCTCCAGGGGGACGCGATCTCCCGCTCCGCACCAGGCCGCCACAATGACATCGGGCTGCGCCGACGCAACTTCCTCGGGCGTGACCGTCTTGCCGGGCGCACCGATGAACTCACCGCCTGCGGCTTCCACCAGTTCGGCGACCCATTCTTGTGACGCGATGATTGGCTTTCCCCACTCTTCGCAAAAGACCTTTGGCTTGGATGCCGTCGATGCGCGTGCGCGGACGGCTTCGATGTCATTTTGCATGGCTGTGATTACGCGCTGGCCGGCATCCCAAGCGCCCATTACTCCTGCGATGGCGGCCATGTCGGTGTAGATATCGGCCAGCCTTCGTGGAGCCAAGCCGAGAAATCGTGCGCCAGCCTTTAGGATGGCAGCCACGGCTTCGAGTTGATAGGGAACCGACGCCAGCACCAGGTCGGGACGAGCGGCGACGATCTGTTCCGTCTGTGCCGTCCACGAGTCGGAGACAATCAGGCGCGAGCCGTCAGCAACTTCGGGGCACACGTCCGCGCAGTACTTGGTGCAAGCGACCAGCCGGTCGAGCAAACCCAGATCGCGCAGCGTGACCGTGGCGCTGGGCTGGAGAGATATCACACGCCGCGGAGTGTAATTGGCGTTCAAGGCTGTTCGATTATACGAGGGAGGGCCGCATGACCCGTGAACGCCCGGCGCGATAGTGTGTGCCTCTTAAGTTGTCATTACAAGCGAAGAGAGGATCTGCTTTTTAATGGCCGAGGAAGAAAAAGCAGATCCCTCACGGACCGAAGGCCGTTCGTGATGGCAACTCAAAATCGAGGGAGGCGACATTACTATGACAGCCATCAATAGGCCCTGACCTATCCCGGTTTGACCCGCGACCGCTATTTATGAGATGGCTATCCATTACGGTCTTTGCCGCATGTATTCTCCCCAACTTCTCGACCATTTCGAGCGACCTCGCAACTCTGGTGAGCTGCCCGATGCCGATGCTCAAGTACGTATCGAAAATCCCGCTTGTGGCGACATACTGGAGCTTGCGATCAAGATGAACGCGAGGACGGATCGGAGAGCATTCGCTTTCGGGCCAAGGGCTGCGTGCCTGCGATGGCGTGTGCTTCGGCGATGACGGAGTTGGCAGAGGGGAAGTCCTGGCAAGAGGCGAGTGCGATCGGCAAAACAGAGGTGGTGAAGGCGGTTGGAGGCGTGCCGCCGGCATCGGGTCACGCTGCGCAGTTGGCGATTGACGCTCTGAGAGCCGCGCTGCAGCAGGTAGAGTGAGCCTCCGCTTGTCATCCTGAGCGCGGCACGAGTCCGACGCGGCGGACTCGTGCAAGTCGAAGGACCTCTATTACACGGAAATTCTTCGGGGTATTCCACCCTACACCGCTTCCGTCTCCAACTCTTCTTCCAGCAGTTGCTTGTTGTAGAGCTCGGTGTAGTAGCCGTTGCGCTCAATCAGCTCCTCGTGGGTGCCATACTCCACAATCTGGCCGTCATGCAGCACGGCAATGCGATCGGCGTTGCGCACCGTTGAAACTCTGTGCGAGATGAAGATGGTGGTGCGCCCCTGCATGATCTCGCGCAGATGATTCAGGATGCGATCTTCGGTCTGGGTGTCAACACTGGCAAGAGCGTCGTCTAGCACCAGAATCCGCGGGCTGCGAATCAAAGCGCGAGCAATTGCCGTGCGTTGTTTCTGACCGCCGGAAAGCGTCAGTCCGCGCTCTCCTACCAGGGTGTCATAGCCATGCGGAAAGCTTTCGATCTCCTCGGCTATGCTTGCAGCCTCGGCGGCACGGCGAATATCAGCATCTGTTGCGTGTTCCGCTCCGAAGGCGATGTTCTCTCGAATGGTGTCGCTGAACAGGAATGTCTCCTGTGGAACGAATCCAATATGACGTCGCAGGACGTGTAGAGGAATTTCGCGAATGGGCCGACCGTCGATCAGCACCGAGCCTTCAGCCGCGTCATAGATACGCGGAATCAGCGACACCAGCGTCGACTTGCCCGATCCGGTGGGACCTACGATCGCCAGGCTGGTGCCTTCGGGCACCCGCAAGTTGATGTTCTTCAGCACCGCCTCGTCGCCATGAACGTGGCCCATGCCTCGCTCAGCTGCGATCAATGTGTGCCCATAGTGGAAGCTGAGATTGCGGAACTCAATCTCACCGCGAACGTCGTCCGGAGTTCCACTTGAGGGAACGGCAGCGTCGGTGACGTCGGATTGCTCGGCCAGCATGTTCTGAATGCGCCCCATGGAGGCAGTGCCACGCTGAAAGATGTTGATGACCCACCCCAACGAGATAATCGGCCAGGTGAGTTGCACCATATAGGTATTGAAGGCCACGAAACTGCCAACGGAAATGCGATGCAGCAGAACTTCGCGGCCGCCGATCCATAGCACAATCACAATGGCGACACCGAGTAAGGTTTCCAACGTCGGCCATAGCATGCCCATCAGCCGAACCAGCTTGAGGCTGCGCGCGATGTATTCGGCGTTGTCGCGCTCGAAGATCTCAATCTCCGCTTGCTCCTGCACATAAGCGCGGATCAGCCGCGCTCCGGAAAAGTTTTCCTGCGCCCTGGCTGAAATATCGGAGAACATGGCCTGGATGCGCTCGAAGCGTTCGTGAATCTTGCGGCCAAAGTATTGCACCACAATGCTGACGATGGGCAACGGCAGGAAAGCGAACAAGGTGAGCCTGGGGCTGATGCTCAGCATGAACACCAGCGCGCCCGCGGTGAAGACCACGGTGTTGGCGGTGTACATGATGCCGGGACCGGCCAACATCCGCACTGCGTTAAGGTCGTTGGTTGCCCGGGCCATAATGTCCCCGGTGCGAGTCCGTTGATAAAAGCTGTAAGACAGCCGCTCCAGATGTGTGAACAGATCGTTGCGCAGATCGAACTCAATCTCGCGCGAAACGCCAATCAAGATCCAGCGGGTAAGAAACTGAAAAATGGCCTTCGTACCGGCCACAGCCAAAAGCAGAGCGGAGTAGGTGAACAGCTTGTGGCGTGTCACTCCGATGTTGAGGTCATCGATGGCGCGGCGGATGACCAGCGGGAAAAGAATCCAAACGCCGTTGTTGCAGAGAACGCACAGCGCGCCAATCCAAAAAGTCACGCGGTACTTGCGCAGATAGGGAAACAGCGGCCTTAGGTTCTTGAACATGGTTAGCTTTCGGCTGTCAGCCATCAGCTGTCAGGAGAGTTACTGTCAGCGTCGTCAGGCACTTTCGGCTGCTTCCATTTGGCACATGGTTTCAAGGCGTTAGATGCGCAGCCCCGAATCCGGATTCGGTGACCTTGCGCTGATAGTTGACGGCTGAAAGCTGACAACTGCTCTACGTCGGCACCCGCAACAGGAAATAGCCACCAGCCAGGGCAAAAATAAAATCGGGCGCCCAGGCCGCCAGCATGGCCGGCAGTTGGTTTGCGTTGCCCATGGCCTCGAACAATCCTGCGGTCACCCAATAGACCACGGCGATGGCAATCGCAATCACGACTCCACCCAGCGCTCCGCCTTTACGGCCCGAAGCTGCGAAGGGAACCGCCAATACCGCCATTACCAGCGTGATCAAGGGGAAGGCCAGTTTCTTCTCCAGTTGCACCTTCAGACGCACAGTGTCAAAGCCGCTCTGCTCCAGATCGCTGATGTAGCGCTGCAGCTCTTCGTAATTCATCTCCGACGACTGCTTCACTTCTTTCTTGAAGTAGCTCGGGTCCTCGCTCAGTTCATTGAAGGTCGCAACATCGAAGGTCCGATAATCCTGAATGGAAGTGCCGGAGAGCTTTCGTATCCAACCCTGCTCAAACACCCACTTGTTCAGGCTCGGTTCCCAATGAGCATGGGCAGCATAAATGCGGCGTGTAAGCTGAAAGGTGTTCGGGTCGAACTCGAAGATGGAGATTCCTCCGAGCTGATTGGTATCGGGATCGAAGACCTGGTAGTAAAAGATATCGTTGTTCTGGCCGAAGATCCACTTGCGGTCGGCCTGCAGGTACGTTTGCGGAGGTTTTCCTTTGATCTGGTTGCGTAGAATTTCCTGTTCTTTGTTGGTGTGCGGGATATAAAGCTGGTCGAACACAAACATGGCCGCCGCGAAGATGCCGCATATCACGATGACCGGAAGCGCCGCCCGGTAGATGCTGATGCCGGTGGCCTTCATCGCCGTCAGCTCACTCGATTTTTCCAACAGTCCAAAGGTGATGAGGACGGCCAGCAGCACCGCGACCGGCGCCATCAGGTAAAGCAGCGATGGACTCAGGTTCAGCAGGTACTCCGCCAGCATGATCACCGGCACTTTGTTGCGGACGATGTCGGTCAGCAGCTCGAAGAAGGTGAAGACCAACGCCAGAATCAGAAATGTTGCCAGGACCATCACCAGGTACAAGGCGAAGTCACGCAGGATCATGTCATCAAGAATGAGCGGGAACCTTGCGCTGAAGCGTTTCCGGTGAGGCGCCGAATCTTGCAAAGCCTGCGCGCCGGCACGAGCATAACGCC
Source organism: uncultured Acidobacteriaceae bacterium (assembly GCA_963709045.1). GTDB lineage: Bacteria > Acidobacteriota > Terriglobia > Terriglobales > Acidobacteriaceae > Bog-257. The sequence continues at coordinate 89,391 of CAVPUX010000006.1, forward strand.
GGCGCATGGCAAATTCCTGGACCTTATCGCGTATTGCTTTCCAGCCGGCGCTCACGCTGCCCAGCTCAATTGGCATCCGATCCACGCGCCACAGCAGGAGCAGTCCACACAGGAAGAAGAAGGCGTTCGCCATCCAGACGCCTTCCCACGGAGGCATCTTCCCCTGACGCGCCAAAGAAACCCCGGTCAGCGAGAAGAAGTAATACACAAACACCAGCAAAATGGTGAGCACGAAGCCAGTGCTCTTGCCGCCTTTTCGGGCCGAGAGTCCCAGTGGGATGCCGACCATCGCCAGCACCAGGCAAGCGGCCGGAAGCGCAAATCTGCGCTGGAACTCAATCTCGTAGTAGCGCGCCTTACTCAGGTCATAGTTCCAGGTTCCCGGATCGATGTTTTTGAGCGGTATAGCGGCGCGGCGTTCGCGTGCGGCATTGCGCAGCAACTCATGCAGCCCTAACTCAGGGACGGGCAGCAGATCGTGCATTTTCTCCGCGTTGCTGGGCAGGTGGATCGGGATCTCAGTACTGTCGAATGTCGTAATGTTGTACTGATCTTTGGCCTTCGGGACGATCTCTTGCTGAGTGCCGTCCTCTAAATGCAGCCGCACTTCATCGGGCGAGTCGCTCAACAGAGCACCGCGCTTGGCCAGCGTCACCTTGGGAGAGGCCGGATCGCTGACATCAGCCAGAAAAATACCTCGCCACAACGAGCGGCCGCCGGAGGGCACCGCATCCTGCACATACAGCACGATGTTTTTGAAGTCTTCGTAGAAAACGTGCGGCTGAATTTCAAATGATGCCTGCGACGATTTCAGCTTCTCCTGCAAGTGATTCAGCGCGGCTGCAGATTTGGGGGCCACGTAGATGGTGTTGAACATGCCCAGCATCCATGCGCCGATAGCGAAAATCGAAATCGCCCGGACGAACATTCCTACGCCCATGCCGCTGGCGCGAATCGCGGTAACTTCGCTGTCGGCAGCCAGCCGGCTCAGTCCGACGAGGATGCCCACCAATACCCCCATGGGCAACGTCAGGGTGAACGTGGTCGGCAGTGTGTAAAGGAAAATCTCCGCGACACTAGGCAAGGGAGCGCTGTTGCGGACGATCAGTTCCAGCAGCCGTCCCAGGTCCCGCATGAAGATTATGAAGGTGAACAACGCCACGCCCAGTAAGGCGTGCGAGGTTACTTCCTTCAAGATGTAGCGGGTCAGTATGCGCACAAAGCTCTAGTTTATCGGAAGAGCGGGCTCAGCGGACAGCAAGGGCGCCATGGGGAGTGTCTTAATTCTCGTCATTACGGCGGGCTTCGGAGACTGTGTCGCAACGGACAGCGCGGTTTGCGAGGTGATGCGGACCGATCGGTCGGGTCGTTTTAGAGGTTAATCCTTACTGGGCTCCACTGCTGCTAGGTAATGAGTCGTCCGAAGGCTTGTTTCCCTTGGCGTTTGCTTGCTGATCGACGAGAGACTCCAGGCGGGATAGCCGCTCTTGCAGACTGTCAATCTGTTGTTGTTGGGCGCTCAGTTGTGTATGCTGTGTGTGAATCTGCTCCTGCTGCTCCGTGATTAGCGTAGCTTGCTGCTCGACGCGGCGATACTGCTTCTGCAACTCGTTCAACAGCATCGGCGCAAGATACTGGTACCGCACGGTGTACGGCTTACCGTCGCTATCATAGGCAACTAGCTGCGGGAAAACTTTTTCAACCTCTTCCGCAATCAGACCGTACTGCGCGGTTCGTGGCCCCTTCTCGTACTCCGGCTTGTAGAAAAATGTCACGGGTCGTAGCTTCAGCAAATCGCTGCTCGTGTCACCCATGTCGCGTACGTATTCCTTGAAGCGGAGAGACGAGGTCAGTGTACCCAGTTGTCCGTCGGAGTTAACATATACCGGTACCCCTGACGATGAGGTCGACCCGTAGATGCCGGCTACGAAAGCGACATTTTGCTGACCATCAGCGCTACCTTGGGCGCCAATACGGATCACATTACTCTCGCCGCTGGTCCCCTGGCTACCCACATAGATGTTGCTGGATCCAGTTCCATTATTGAAGCCCGCCATGTAGCCAAGATAGGCATTATTACTGCCTGTGGTGTTGTTGTAGGCGGCCGCATAGCCCAGATAGGTGTTGTTATTTCCCGAATCCCCAGGGTAGCCGCCGTAAGCAATGCTGGGACCCAGATAGACGTTATTACTCCCAGTACTTACGAGGCCAGATTGAAAGCCCAGATAGGTGTTGTTATCGCCCGAGTCATTGCTGTAGCCGGCCTCTACCCCAAGAAATGTATTACCCGAACCAGTGGTATTGGTATATCCGGTATCTTCACCTACGAACAGGTTCAAGTCTCCGGTGTTGTTAGTGCCGGCAAAGCGGCCAACAAACAAGTTCTTCTCGGAGCTAACGGGAACGCCTACGCTCAGGACAGCGTTTCCTCCGATCTGGTAAGTAGTCTGCGCGTTCACGGCTTTTCCTGTGAGCGTGCCTCCCACTGTTCCGCTGCCGTCGATGTTGTAGCTCGTGCCGCTCTGGAGAGTGGTTCTGTTCTGAATGTAAAGGGTGGAACCACCCGTTAGCGGCACGCCCGTAAGTCCCGAACCATTGCCCGTGAATATGCCCGCCGCGGTTACATTGCCGCTGCCATCAACTGAAAATTTTGTGATCGGGTTATTGATAGGTCCGGTTGCCGCCCTAAGCAGGGTCCCGCCCGCGGTGTTCTGTAGCCATGCTGCTGTGCCGCTCGGACTCTGCACTGTCGCGCTCAGACCGTAGGTGGTGCCGGTAAGAGATGATTCCATCGCGCTGATGCCAGCGCCAGCATTGCTGGCGACGGTGGCGAGCACGCCAGTGGCTACTCCGGTGGTCGCCACGGACTGGCCCCACACTCCAGTACCTCCGTTGGCTGCTGTGGCTTGGCCCCACAGGCCTATTCCGAAGGGACTAGACACTGCGCCGCTGACTCCGACGGTCGTACCAGTGGTTGCAGTGGAGAGCCCTCGCACACCAGTTCCGCTGGTGCTGCTCGAGTAGCCCTTCACTCCGTAGGTGGAACCTGTGGCCGCCGTGGCGAATCCCAGCGCCCCCACGCCAATGGTGCTGGTTGAACTGCCTTCCACGCCGTAAGCCTGGGCCGAGTTCGAATACGCCTGCCCGAAAACGGCTACTCCCGGCCCGCTGATCGTCCCCAACACGGCATTCGAGTTGCTAGCACTCGAAGTGGTGGCGAGAATTCCGAATCCCGTTCCAGATTGCGTTATCTTCACAATCTGATCGCTTGTCGAGCCACTGAAGTTTGTTGGGCCCTGACTGCCAGCCGTGAGGCTACCTGTTGTCTGTCCTAACGACGAAGTATCGCTGTTGGAAGACCCTGCTCGATTTACACAACTGGTTCCGGATGCCATCTGGGAGGCATTCAGGTCTTTCGCCAAAACGAAATCGGAGACACTCCTTCCCGACAAAGTTTCCGCTTCGTGAGCCTTGAAAGCGTAGGGCACGCTCACCAGTAATACACGTGCTTCCTCAGCCTGTCCCTGCACTTGTACTCCGAGCCAGCGCTGCTCTTCTTGCGAGAACAGATTAGCCGGCACTCCTGTATCTGCGCCACTGCCCAGCAATACACTATATTGACCACTAGCATCAGGCGTGACGTTCAGTGTCTCCAGCCAAATGGGTGCCCCACCCTCCTGCCCCCTGTAGATCGAAAAGGTTACGCCGGCTGTCGTCACCCGCGGCGATCCGTTGGCGTCTCTAAGCGTTCCGCCATAGCGGATGAGGTTAGGAACTGCGGTGCCGGTGATTTGTTGTGCTACACAAAGGGAAGCCAGCAATAGAGTGCAGACGACCACGGCCATGCTTGCGTTAAGGCGGTGCATTATGCGTTGTCCTTTCTGATGGAGGTAGACGAGGTGTGACGCTTGACAATCTGCGACTAGCGCTTTTCGCGACTACAATTTAAAATGCCGCCAGGATGGCGGCAGCAAAGAAGATATTCGTTAGGCGACCTACCTGCGAGCTAGCACATGCTCTTCAGATGATGTCCCAGTACTAACTGACAGACCGTGCTGCTAACATTCTCCCATAGGTATTCAGGCGGAGTAGAACCACGATCCCCTCGGTCCAGAATTATCTTTACGCAGCGCAGAATACTATCTTCTCGAGCTCCGCTTAGAATATTGCTTCCATATTCCAGAGTCTCAGGCCTCTCGGTGGTATCTCGTATGGTGACATTTGGTACTCTAAAAATCGAGCATTCCTCTTGTACGGTTCCGCTATCGCTCAGCACACAAAAGGCATTTTGTTCCAGCTTAACAAACTCAAAGAAGCCTAATGGATCCATGTAACGAACGCCGGATATGTCGGTAGAGATTCCCGCCGCTTGCATTCGCTGGCGGGTATGGGGATGGGTGCTGACGATCACCGGAATGTCGTACTGTGAGTGAAGCGATCGGAAAGCGGAGGTCATGGACCGCAGACGGCCTTCCACGTCAACGTTTTCAGCCCGATGCATAGTGACCAGGAAGTATTTACCCGACGAGACCTCAAGCTGCTCGTGAATATTAGATCGGTCAATCTGTGGCCGATAAAAGTCCAGCACTTCGTAAATGGGGTTACCAGTCACAAAGATTCTCTGTCCTGCAATGCCTTCCCGCAGCAGGTTCTTGCGGCTTCGCTCCGTGTAAGGCATCAGAACATCGCTACTGTGATCGATCAAACGCCGATTCGTCTCCTCCGGCACGCGATCGTCATAGCAACGATTGCCTGCTTCCATGTGAAAGACAGGAATACCCATTCGCTTTACCATGATGGCCGCCAAGCTACTATTGGTGTCACCGAGGACAAGGAACCGGTCTGGCCTGACACTTACGAGTATCTTTTCAATAGCGGAGAGGATCGTCGCAATCTGCTCACCGAAACTGCCTCTCGCACCCAGATAGTGGTCTGGACTTCTAACCCCGAGCTGCTCAAAAAAAATGTCGTTGAGGTTTGTATCGAAGTTCTGTCCCGTATGTACAAGGACGTGATCACATAGTCTATCTAGCTTAGGTATTATTCTAGACAGGCGTATGATCTCCGGGCGTGTGCCCAGGATGGTCATAACCTTCATAGACCTGAACTTCCAAAGCGATAGTTGAAGTTCGCAAGTTCCGCAATCATCGCAGGTATTGTTGGTGGTTCACTATATCCTGCCTGGCTCCACAAACTGCGATTTAGGTCTTCAGATCTGGTTGAAAGAGTGCGGTCGACGATAGTTGTGGCTTCAGTAGGACTTATTCGTATATCGTTCCGCTGAAACTGTGTTGCGAAGATCTTCAGAAGTTCGTACTTAGATACGGTTCCACTCGGGATAACATGCTGCAGTCGTGACAATGCGGTCCCGGACTTGATGGCAGCGCCGCACAAGCGCGCAAAATGCAGAGTGGTTATGCCGTTCCATTGATGATTGACGAAGCCATTTAATTCTGCGCCTTTCGGCTGCCGCCGCAACCATTCAACTAGGAAGACATAAGACTTCGGCTCGGGTCCGATGATGGAACACCGAAGGCAGTGCGTCCCTGGATAGAGTACCTCTCCGAGGCTCTTTGTCTTGCCGTAAACATCCAAGGGGTCGTGCAAATCGGTCTCGCAGTAGGAGCCCGTGTGTCCAGAATAGACACAATCGGTTGCAATCTGAATTACTCGGGCACCCGAAGCCTGGGCACAGAGAGCAAGCTCATGGGGGAAGAGGCTGTTAACCCTGATCGCGTTTTCCACTTCCGCCGGATCCTCATCATGCACATACGGTTTGGTTATGCCGATGGCATTTATGATCCACCGCGCACCGTTGATTGCTTTCTGGATAGGGTCTCGATCCGCCGTTGCAGCGTCAAGCACCCGCCACTCTACCTCCGGTAGGACGCGGCAAGATCGGTCCGCCAATGCCTGGTTGCGAACCGTAGCCGAGACGTTGATCTCAGGATCGCGGCTAAGTACATCCGCAATCATCGAACCCAACATGCCGCTGCCACCGAGGACGATGACGTTCACCCTGCTCATGACCTCACCATGATCTTGGTGAGTCACCGCTCCACAACTTCCCACGGATTCCAGTAGCGGGCATCATAACGTATGTCGTCACTGCGACTCTCATCGACCGTGGCCGTGGAGAAGAACACGAGCTTGCTATGGGCAGTAAGCGACATAAAGCCATTAGCGTAACCGGCAGGAATGAAGAGTATGGATGGCTGCATGGCGGATAAAACATGACGTTCAATTTCAGCCGCGCGATTCGGGGAGTCCCAGTCGTCAATAGCAACAGCGCAAACCACGGCGGAGCCCTGCACTACGGTCACATATTTGGCTTCCCGGCGATGGGCGTGCCACGCGCGTACAAATCCAGCTCGATGGTTGCTGACCACGTAGAACCGTCGTACATTGTGGAATGCAAAGTCATTCACAAAGGACAATGAGCCGCGGTCATCAACCGCAATACCTCCTCGCATTAGCAGAGGTCTCTGCAATGTCATCCAATCACTCCGGACGCAGCGCCCCTCGCTAGTTCTTTATGGGTATTGAACATAGAAAGAAATGCCTGGTTCGTATATCTTGGGTTGAAGAGATCCTTGATCCGATTATCTTCGATTAGACGTTTCATCTCCTCGATGCCCTCATCGATCGAATGGGTGGCCTTGAAGGCGAGTATCCGATTGGCCTTGTCACTACGCACTCTGTAGTTTCGCGAGTCTTGGAACTTCATTGGTGTCTGCTCGATAAGTACGTCTGGAAAGTGGTTACGTACCTGGTACGCAAGATCGACTATTCGTACATTCTGCCGGTGCAGGTTAAAGACGCCCGTATCGTCCGTAGTCAGATTGTCGACTGCGGCCTGTGCCGCATCCCTAACGTGAAGTAGGGGGCGAAACTGATCGCCGCCAAACACGCTAATCTTACCGTTTTGCCAGGCGCGGACAGTTAGAGTATTGACTACTAAATCTAGCCTGACCCTGGAGAATTCATCGCCGACGCCAAAAAGCGTGCCAAGTCGAAACATAATGGCATTGGTCGAGCGGAGGTAGGTCTCTGCCGCTAGTTTACTCGCGGCATACATCGAAAGAGGGGCTGTTGGCGAATCTTCATTAAGCTCGATGTTATCCTGGGCTCCATAGACCGAACAGGTTGACATGAAAACAATGCGGCCGTCGAAGTGCCGCGCCATCCACCCCACAGCTTCCTGATTAACCTCAACCGTGATCTCCGGGTTTAGTTGGCAGGCACCATCACCCACAATTGCAGCCAGCCAGATGACCGCGTCCGCCCACTTGAGGTGTGGCAGGAGCCGGTCTTCATCTCTAACGTCTCCGAAGATGAAGTCGACGGGCTTGCGATAGGATTCCTCATAAAGCAGGGCGTCGTAAACCCGGATACGGTGATTGGTGGTTAACAACGAATCAGTAACCGCCCCACCAACATAGCCAGCGCCACCAACGACAAGCACGTTCATTGTTGCGCACTCCTAAAGATAGTTTGAGAGCTAATTCCAGCCTTGCTTCTGTCGCTCAAGCCCAAAATTAAGAGGCAGATCCACCCTCTCATAAATCGCGACAATGACATGGTCTCAGTAGGCATTCTTGCCAAAAATACCAAACCAAAAAGTGAGACATATAATACGAATATCGAACCAAAAACTCCAGTTCTGCAAATAATAAAGGTCGCATTCCACGCGTTTGTGAATCGACGTATCGCCTCTCCATCCGTTGATCTGAGCCCATCCCGTTATGCCAACCTTAAGGCGATGACGCGTATTGTAATGAGAAATCTCTTTCAAGAACTCGTTGACAAAGAACGGACGTTCGGGGCGAGGGCCTACAACACTCATGTCACCCTTCAAGACATTAAAAAACTGCGGCAACTCATCCAGGCTGGTCCTTCTCAATAAAGAACCGATAAGCGTGCGACGCGGATCGTTTTGTACGGTCCAGATTGTATCACTCTTTGAGAAGTGGTCCACTTTCATGGTACGAAACTTATACATCAAAAAAAGCTTTCCGTTTAGGCCGACGCGCTCCTGGCGGAACAGAATAGGACCGCGAGAAGCGGCTCTGATCAGCAAGGCAACTAGAAGCATGACAGGAGCTGTCAGAGTAATCGCAAAGACAGAGAAGATGACGTCGAAAACCCGTTTCGACAAAGCATAATAGAGCGATTCAGCCGGGGCTGTTGCCAGATCGAGCATGTGGAGTTGACCGAACTGGAAGAGGCGCTCTCGAACCAGGGGCATGTCACCGGTATCCACTACAAGGTGAATTGGTGCACCGAGCATCTGAAGCGGCGTAACAACGCTCGAAATCGTGTAGAGCCGATCAGCTGGCAGCGCAATGACAATGTCATCAACGTGCAGATTCATACTAGTCAGCATATCTAGGTCAAATACCGGGGCATTAGTTATGTCCGCATCTTGGCCAGATAGCCGAATATGACCCACAATCGCGGCGGGCGCGAAAGGGACACGCACTAACTGGCTCGCTATGCGGGCAGCATAAGCATCGGCCCCTACTATCAACACGGAGAGCTGACGGCGGGAGTGCTCCTCGCTCCACAGAAGAAGCCGAAACACGGTTCTGATCAGCACCGTGCCCAGAAAAAGAGCGATTGCAGTGGCAATGAAAAAGATACGTGACAAATCGTGTCCACGGTAGAAGAAGAGCGCGCACAGCTGTAATATGCAAGTAGCCACGCACGCCGCAGTAGTCTTCTTTAGGCCGGTATACTCGCGGAAAAACTCCTCAATATTGCATAGCTGATAGTGTTCTACTGCAACAATCCATACGAGAGTCGTAAATCCCAGCAGCGCCACATAAAACGGCAGGTCATAGGCAAACGGCGAGAGTCCTAGTTTGTCGGAGAGGTAACGAACATAGGCGCCCGCAGCAAACGCAAATAGCGGAAGCGGGTAACAGCAAAGACGTATCAGGAAACGGTAGTAGCTTAGTCTTAGAACCATGGCCGGTAATCCTCGGGAGCTCTCGCGGAACCAATCGAGCGCGGATCTGTGGAGAACAGCTGAGTATTGCCACCTAACTCATGTTTGAATGAGAGAGGTCGCTAAGTCTAGTGGTATCGTTCAGGAACGTATTTGCTGCCTGTAATTATGATCAGTGAGATGCGATGCATCGCCCAGTGAGAAGTTTCTGAGGATTTGATTAGCCGCGTGCTGCGGCGAAAAGAGATTGCCAAGTAAGCTACGGCCACGCTGGCCCAAAGTTGAACGGAGTGCCGCATCGCTGGCGAGAATGAGTGCATATTCCTGAAGCAGGTCGTCGTCCCCGTTGGTACAGCAATAGCCAACCCCATTCTGGTTGAGGATATCGAACAGATCGTTGCCTGGATTGACGCTAGCAAGCACCGGTAGTCCACCGTACAAGTACGCCATTAGTCGACCCGGCACATTGTTAATCTTAAAGCGCCGGTCGAGTGAGATCAGTCCGATGTCGAATTCTGACACCATCGAAATGAAATCGTTCTGGGGTACAGTGTCGAGTAGAGTGACATTGCTGAGGTCGCGGTTGGAGATTATGCTGTGCATCTCCGGCAGTTGGCTACCCCAACCCACTAATAAGAAGTGGACATGGGAATGCCCTCTCAGGGCGCTTGCAAGTCTCAGCACGTTAACTGGATCTTGTGCCACACCGAAGTTTCCGCCAAAAAAGAATACGATCCGATTTTCCAGCCCAAGGCGTTCGCGATAACTAGTTGTCGATGGCGCCGCGTGGGGGGCTGCATACCAGTTAAATAAGACTTCGATCTTGGGAGAACTAGCGATGCAGAGGTCATCGAAGTATCGTAAGTCCCCCGGAGACTGGACACCGATGACGTCGGCGGCACAGTACTGCTTCTGCTCGAAGCGCAACAAATATTTGTACGCTAATCCCGGTCTGAGCTCTCCCACATCAAGCATGAACTGTGTCCAGAGGTCCCGAAGCACAAGGTAAGCAGGACACCCAAACCGCTCCTTCAGGCGTTCCACTAGAGTGCCGAAGAAGATCGTCGGTGAAAAGAAAATAATAAGATCGAAGCTCCGTGAGGACAAGACTTGCTTGGCTCGCCGCCAAATCTGCTGGGAAAAGCTTACTTCACGAAGGCCGCGGAGCACTTTGCCAGCTCCCTTAGTTCTGCTGGTTTTGATTCTAATTACTTCCAAGCCGTCTTCGATCGAGACTTCGCATGGCTTTTCGGCTGAGGCCGAAGGCACGAGAATAGTTATTGCAAGCTGTCGCCGAGCCAATTCGACCGCGAGGTCGTGAACGAGTTTGGCGGTCGACGTGGTGGTGGGAACAAAGGTATCTGTTATCAGAAGGACCCGGCCTCGTGAGGCCGCGGATCCCACGTCGATACCGAAAGGAGTTACGTCGGTCGTGCTGGGTGAGCGCAAGATTTTAATGTCGGGTGAGGTAGCCATGATAGGAGTAACGATCAGGCCGGTTTGGATGCGTCATGAACCAGAGAACTGCCAAGCAAGGACGAGCCTTGCTCAGCGCAGGGCATCCGCTCCTTGTCCAACAAGATATCGAACAACTCAGCCCAAGAGCGTGCAAAGGGAGGCTCGACCTCCGGTTCTTGCACTGCAGCGAAAGCTTTAGCCCCTTGTATCGCGTCCCTCATGAGGAACGCCAATTCCTTCGCTGAATCAGGGGGGAAGAACGCGACGCAGGGATGTTCGCCAACGGTCTCGCGCGCATAAGCGGCGTCAGCAATGAGCATCGGCCGGTTGTATGGCCCGAACTCGCTAATTGCCATTCCCCAGGTTTCCAGTTTGGATGGAAACAGTAAGCAATCGGTCAGACTGTATCTTCGAAATACTTCTTCGCGAGAGAGTCGGCCTAATAGGCGAATCTGCGGCAGATTGCCGCTGCGTTTACCGATGTACCGGGCATAGCGATTGACTGATGCTGAGAAGGTCAGCCAGACTTCGAAATCAGTTATACCATCGCGCGCCAGCTCTCTCACAGCATCGCAGATGACCTCGAAGTTCTTTTTGATAGTTGGATGCGATGGATAGAAAAATATAAATGGCGACGACCGACGCTCTCCTCGTTGCACACTGGCGGTAGCTTGTGCTTCCGGAATTATCGGGTGGGCGACGACAACATTATCCACTGCGAAGCGAGCGCGGAACGCTCTTCGCATCCATTCTTGCTGGACGATAATAGCGGTATTCCGTTGGAGGTTTATTCGATACATGAGAGTCATATACCTTCTCACAATCGCAAAGCGTGGTTGCAGGAACGCCTCCCGCCAGTTGAGATCATAGAAGGGACTTGGGTTATGGCAGTAAACCGCGCGTCTTTCGGTACGCACGTGTGGTGTAGCATTATGCAAGGAAAGCCAGAGAAAGGGCTTGAGACTCCGAGATAATTTCCAAAATACCCAGTATTCGTGATAAAGGCGGTCGAGGATGCTCCGCTTGGAATGGGGGAACTCATAGTACTCAATACCCGGTACACCTACCAGCTCCTTCTTGTGAACGAGAGCGACGATGCGGTAGTCGTTAGAGCGCTGTGCCAGATATCCCAAGCAGTCTCTCAGGATTGAAAGGCCGCCCATCTCGGTGAGATTCACCCCGGAGACTACGACGACGGGCTTTCGGCGATTCACTCCGCCATCTGCGATTTCGCTAGTGAGTGTTGGGATGGCCATCGTGTGCTATAGAGCGGGATGTAACGGCCCGAGCCGTACGGGCAATACCAGACTGCGCTGGCGAGCCTGCTCCTGCAGATAGCTGAATACATATACGAATACGAAGAAGAAGAACTCGGGCGGAAAGTAGTGGCCTGCCCTGAGCAGCTTCAGAACGAGATAGATCAAAACGGCGGTATTGATTGTGCCAGACTCGTCCGGAGTGGAAAGGCGGAACTTCCATAAGAAAATTGCAACCAGGCACAGGCCGAACAAAACCGAGGTCTGATGCGGTGCGTAAGAACAGCGATGCTGCTTCTTTCTTGTTCAAGAGCTGATTCTCTGGCACTAAAACTGCTTAGGCCTGGAATATCAGGCAGATATTTGTCGTGCGAGCTCTCATGGGAGCCCAATCCATTCCCGAGAATCGGGCTTTCCTGTAGTACCCGGGCGGTTACAAAGGCATTGGAAATAGAGGCGTAAGTACTGGTGTTGACATTAGCGACTGTCAGTTCAGTAACAGCCGTAACCGTGTCGTCAAAACGCAGGCGGAAGTTCTGTGAAATGAGGCGCAATCCGCCAACGCCAAGGACAAGAATCAGAGGAACTGTGACCAGCAGAACCTTGTGTCGGGACTTGGCAATGAGAAAGATCAGGACGAGCAGCAACCCCATGTAGCCGACGCCGGAGTCAGCAAGAATTATCGACGAGTAGGCCAATTATTGATTCGATGCGGTGCTTGCCGTGGAAGAGCGTTGCCTCAAAAAAATAGTAGATTGCCGGCATTACGATCATCATGAACTGGGCGGGCTCGGTCAGTACACTTTGGGCGCGAAAATATTGGGTAATAAGGAAAGCACGCTGGAAAGGCACCATGAGGATGCCAATCCAACATACGTAGTACGCGAGGCGCGTGTAGAGGAGGAACAGACGCCGAAAATCGAAGCGCTCAAAACGAAAGAAATTGTAAAAGTACAGCGACGTGAAGCTAATGCCGACGAGCTGTTCCGAAAAGGCCCGAAGAGTATTCGTTCCCGCGGCAAGGCTTACCAGACCAGAAAATGCGAGATAAGTGTAGAAAATGGCGAGCGGTTTGTTGATGACGAAGCGACCCAGTGACAAGAGCACAACAGTGTTAAACAGCATCACGAAATAGAATGCCTTAATATCGATGCCGGTCTTGTATCGGGCTGCTTCGCTGAAGAGACCGAGCAGCGTGCTCCAGACAACAAGAGCTCGGAGCGACATCGTGTGGCCTTGGACCGCGTTGTCGATCATGGCTTGGCTGCGCTCGATGCGGGGTCCAAGATCGGGGGCGAGCGGCAGATTGAAATGTCTTCGCGAGTCGTAGAAAGCTGCCGCAAGCAATGCACCGCATACAGAAGGCGCGAGAAGGCGGCGCCAAGAGGTCCCATATGCGGGGTCCACCATGCGGCGCAAGCCGCAGCCGCGAGTCCCGCGAACAGGTTCAACAGGGACACGAATCGTACTTGGCCTGTTCCCAACAATGCATAATACGGGACGACGCTGATGGACACGATTGCGAATGCGATCGTGAGCACAGGCAATATCGAATAATTGGCCTTGGCGAACTCTGCTCCCATATACAAAGAAAGCAACGGTTTTCCAGCCAGTAACAACGGTAGCGACAATAACAAGGTTAGGCAGACGCTTATTGCCAGCATCGTCCGCACAAAATACTGGGCAGATGCGTGGTCTCCGGCTTCAGTGTTGTGGCTGATGCGCGGGAACACAAAATTGAACGCCTGCACACAAATTGTCTGAATAGGCTGGACGAGCTGTAGACAAATCGAATATGCGCCGGCGGCTGCTGGACCTATAGTTGCACCAACGATCAGACGGTCCGCCTGCGTAAAAATTACGTTGGCAATGGACTGAACACCGGAAAATGCCCCGAAGCTAGCCAATCGTCGCCACTCCTTGAGGTCCAGCACGGGCAGGAAGGACATTTGTGAGTCCAGCCTGCGGACTTGCCATGCGAGGAGCAAGAGGCCTACAAGGGTCCAGCCTGCAGCGGCCAGAAGGATCGCAACGACCCCGTAACTGTATAGCGCCAAGGCCACCATGCTGAGGACACCTAGACCCTTGATAACTATACAAACCCTTGCCGAAATATCGTAGCGTTCGTATGCCTTCAGAGTGCTGGTGTACGCGGACTCTATCCACCGCAAGGCCAGTAGCACAGCGCCAGCGCGGACGGCAGCGGCAGCTAAAGCACGCTCCCCAGCCCCCATGTGAAATGCATAGCGTGCGATCACGTTGGCTGCCAGAAATACGATTCCCCCGCCGATGACGGCGGTCGTGACGCTGAGACTCAAGGTCGCTTCGAAAACCCGCGCGGCTCCCGGATAATCTGACCGACCGCGACAAGCGGCAACATGCTTGATGGTCGCATCGCCTATCCCGAGCCCGAATATCGCAAGGCCACCAGCTAGACCATTTACCACGGCCCAGATTCCGTACATTTCCAGACCCAGATGGCGAACTACGACGGGAGTAGCAACCAGAAGCAAGAAAGGCTGTGAAATATAGTCTAGAACGTTGTAAAAGGCACTCTTAGCATCGCGGCGTACTGGAGCCCGCCCTAACAGCGAGCTCAAACGCAACCGTGATGAACGAATCCGTGCTATCAATGCTAGAACTCACGGTTGGGAGGGGTTGAAGAGGACGATGGTCTGGCGACCGCGTATGCCCGGAGCAGATCCAACTTGGCGGCGTAGCGCGTGTCCTGCCTGGCCCTTGCATGCAAGTCGGCTGCGATCGACCACAGCGAAGTAAGCAGTATCGCCCCGAAGAAAGCACCCAGTACGATCAAGCTGCGCCGGGGTTTCGTCGGCTTGTCCGGCACCGTAGCCGGATCGAACACTTGGATCATCGTTGCTTCTTTGGCCTCGTCCAGCTTGGCCAGCTCATACTGCTTCGATAGGACTTCAAATACCATCTCGTTATACTTCAGTTCACGCGCCTTTCGCAGGTAGTCAAGGCTTGCCGAAGGCATTCCGGCAGTCGGAATCTGGGTGTCGCCGGCCCCAGCATTACTCTGTCGCTCGAGTTTGCTCAACTCGCCTCGAAGTGCTCCCAACTCCCTCTCTGTCCGCTGTAAATATGGGTTGTCGGCGGTAGCGTAGCTTCGCATGCCTTGTAATCTGACCTCGCGCGCGGCAATCTGCTGCCTCACATTAGCTATCTGTTGAATGATAGCCTTGGCCTGACTGTCCAGTTGTATGAGACCGGTTTTTTCTTCCACTCCCTCCAAGCCTATCTCCGACTTGGCCAACTGTTCCTTAGCTTCGCCGACCTGTTGCTCAAAAAACGCCCGCCTCTGGGAAGCTTCGGTTATTGAAAGACTCTTCATTACTCGTCGTAGTTCCTCGACGTACCCATTGGCAATTTCAGCGGCGCGCTTCGCGTCCTTGTCTTCGAACTCGATGGTTATCACCCCGCTCTTATCGTCGCTTATCGCAGCGTGGTCGGCCAGTGCCTTAAGCGTATCCACAAGGTTCTTTTTCTTGTAAACGTGCATCAAGTCAAAACGGCGGATCAGCTCTTTGCCGATAGCATTGCTTTTCAAGACCAGAACATATGCGTCGCTCGGGTTCTTCAAGCCGAGATCTTTGCCGGCAAGCGCCGCAACCGAGCCCAGTTGCCCCATCATCGCTGCCGTCAAACTTTGGTTTTGCTCCGGCGGAAGGATGCTGGTTTTGGCGACATAGCTGCGCGGGACAATCAGAACAATGATTATGGTCAAGATAGTTACCGCGAGCGTTATCTTTGCGATCCACCATTTTCGCTTGACCACCGATAGGAGAAGGTCGATCGCCAGAATGTCTCTGTCGGAGTCGCTGCCGTAGTCTTTGATATCTCTACCGGCGACTTCGCTATCGAAGGTTGATTGCGGCGGGACTGACGGATTCAAGGGATGCCACCAATTCTTCCAGTGTTATTTGTCAGCGGAGGGTTGCAAAGCGACCTCATCCACGAGATTGGGCCGCCCAGTCTGTGGCAGCGCTCCGAACCAGCAACGCACTCGCTTGATGACTTTCGCAGGCCAAGTCGGATCCATGCATGGCCGCTCAAGCAGGACAAAAAAGAGGGCGGTTGCGGCCAGTACCGCTGGAATCCCAAAGAAAGCCTCAACCGCAAATCGAGTGATGAAACTCGATCCTAGAGGGAAATGCCTCCCGATGCGGCTAGTCACTGAGATCACGCCGGCGTGGAGCAAGTACATCGAGTAACACATGCCGCCGGTCACGGTGATCAGCGGACGGCTCAAGATCCAACTTGAAAGTTTTCCACGAAATGCTCCGAGGTATGCGACGAGGACCACGGGCGCGATCAGGATGGAAAACCGCTGCCACAGCATGAGGGTCAAGAACGCTGGCCAGCCCACGAGTGAAGCCATATCCCATCTATATGAGCGGTGTGGCGCTTCTTTCCAGTCCACTAAATAAAAATCCGCAAGAAGCAGGCCGGCGACGAAGAACTCCAAGTGCCAGGGTAGGCTGTTGAGAGTTTGCCCAAAGTGGGCCGGAATAAAGCTCCGCACGAACGGCACGCCAACCATCGTAGCTAAAAGGACTGCCCTTCGGGTGACGACGTTGTGGATGGAGAATATGATCGCCAGGATTGGCGCAACAATGTAAAACTGAACTTCGACTTCGAGAGACCAGGCGACGCTAGAGATGCGACTGGGTTCTCCATAGATTAAGTTGTGCTGATAGACAAGACTCGTGAGCAGGTTGGGCCAAAGCGACCACCCAGCCTGGGCTCCCAGGGCAAAGACGCCGCCAACGAAGAGGAGCAGCATGGCGACCACATAAGGTGGCTCAAGCCGGGTAAGGCGGCGAAAGTAGTAAGTTCGCAGGGACGGTTTCGCCCCGAGTCCAAGTCTCCACTTTGCGAATGGTATGGCAAGCAGAAACCCGCTGAGGACGAAGAACAGCTGCACCCCATAGTTCCCGATTCCGAAGAGCTTGGGGAGCCAAGCCTCGACTGGTCGGACTGAGGCGCCAGTCATATCCTTGAGGAGCGTATTCCCGCTCAAATGAAAAAGCACTACGCCCGTGATAGCAACAAAACGAAGGCCATCCACCTCTGGCACGAATCGGCGGCCACGTGTGATGATGCGTCCGAATTGGTTGAACAGCGCCATTTGATTTCGATCTATAGGAACTGCGCCAGCGGAATATTAGGAATCACCTCTATATCGTAAACACCAAGGTCGAGATCCATAACAATTCGACCGTCAGCCTCCAACCAGCCGAGGCTGGTTGACGATTGTACATTGGGCCTCGATGGAGGCGTTGGCGGCAGCTGCTTCTTTCGGGGATGCTAGGTTTGCGACATTAATGATCATTCAATTCCCTCCACCATCTTGCTCGTTTCCTTCGCCTTCAGACGTGTTGTGGGTAAGTGCTGCTGGTATTGGTACTGAGCGGCGTGGTGCGTGTTGGAATTCTTTCATACAAAAACTCATGCGCTGGGTAGAACCTGTCGTCCGGCCTTCCGAAGACCCGCGCTTTCTTGTACACAGCTCTGAATGTTTTTGGATCCGGGATGAGTTCCGAGCCCAATATGTTCACACTCTGTCCGTCGGTACTCGAGTCGAAAGTCAGGCGTACGTCATGATTGACGTGGAAGAAGTAACGCCTGCCGACCCGTTCGATAACGTTGAGATACCGGCTTGACGTTTCCCTATCCATCTCGGAAAAGCTGCAGCTGTTAAACACCAGATCCACTGACTGGTCGGGAAGTTGCTCAAATGAAAAATGCGGGAACACCCCTATGTCGTAGTCGCTCGCATTGATCGGGCCCTCGCCGAAAAGCCTCACCGTCCGGTGCGGACATGCCTCAATCAAGAAGTACGCGCTGACGAACGCCACCTCCGGAATATCGAAGATAAGGTATTTTCCGACGATGCCATTCGATCTCTGCATCACCTGATAGGCGCAGCCGCCAAACCCAGCCCCTATCTCGACCACGGTATTGTCCAGGAAGTCCTCGAGCATGGAAATCATTCGGCTTGCTTTGTAAGCATGTCGGAACGTCTCACTCTGGATGATGGTGCTTCCTACGGGAACGCCGGCAGGGTTCCCTATCATGGGAAAGGACACAGATTGCGGGTCGACCCCGGCCTCGGCTAATAGCTTCCGATAACTGCACCATACCGTCTTGACGTAAGGCTTCCCGAGCCACAGGCCGTTATATCTTATTAGGTCACCGTAGGCGCCTCCGGTTCCAATCGCCATCTGTTCGCGATTGAAGTTGATCATCAGAGAGCTCAAGACGTCCAGATCTTCCCGCGCAATTGCATCTATCATGGACCCGTAGTTAATGTCTATCCACTCACGCCACAGGCCGCGGACTCCGAAGCTAGTACTGGCAGGCTGCTGCGAATAAGCACATTTGTACGCTTGAACCAACCTCTCCAATGTTGCCCGGCTCGGTACCTTGCACTTGCTCCTGTGGTCTCGAAAGCCCTCCTCGATATCAAGATGTCTCTCGGCGGAAGAAATCTTAAAGCAGTAGTCATACGCAACCTTTGCCGGCACATATATGGCTTCCAGCGCCTTGTTTTTGAGCTTTAGCCAAAGAGAACCGGTCCGATAAGCATACTTCAGCTTTTCGAAGTAATACCGCATTCTGCCAATGGAAGATTCTTTATTCATCGCGCGGTTGTTAGTTAGCAGGAACCGTGGTTGCCGGTTAGTCCGGGTGGTTCTAGTTGTCGATATTGTTGTGGCCTGGAATTGTTACTTCAGCACATTGATTGCGGCCGCGGCCAAGCCGAAGTTAGAGAGGATCTGCGACCAATCTTTGAAACCTCTAAGGAAAGCTCCCTTGTTGATCTGTTCTGGAACCACGACGGTGTCGCCGGGCATAAGGCGCATGGTGTCGAAGCCACCCGTCCACATGCGGGAAGTGGCTTGCTTACTGATTACCGTACCGTTGGCGCGGTACACAAATTCTCTTCCCTTGTCAGCATCGCGTGTCGGACCGCCGGCATTCTGCAGGTAAGCGGACAAGGTCTTGCCATTCTTTTGGAGGAATGCTCCCTGGTTATAGACGTCACCGATTACACTTACAACGGCCGGGCGACTGGGCACGTAGAAGCGATCTCCGTCCTCGAGGGCAATATTAGGAATCACGTCGACGTCGTGAGCGCCAGGGGCGAGATCCAGGACAATTCGGCCATCAGCTCTTAGCCGGCGAAGCTGATCGATGGTTGCACGTTGGGCCTCGAGGGAAGCCTTGGCGGCAGCCGTTTCCTCCGGAGATTTTATGTTTTGCGACATCAGGGAAGCCTGACGCAAAATATCGCGCTCCATCCCCGCGACCATCGTGTTCAAGCGTTCCTGCTGATCGGCCCGGACCGTTTCACGGGTGAATACGGACCCATAAAGATACGCTGACGGAGCGAGTCCCCCCGCACGCTCAACAACATCCCGAAGCATCTGGTCAGGCTCAACACGATAGACGCCCGCAGCTTTGAATTCTCCTTCTAACCGGACGAACTTTGTCTGCTCGTCCTTCGGCACCCGAAGATCAGCCTGCGAGAAGATGGTTACAATATCGCCAGCTTGCAGAGGTAAATCGCTAGTATGGTCATGAGTCAGGACAGCCTGCGCCAGGTTAAACGGAATAAGCTGGGTGGATAGATTGTCTGGGTTCATTCGCTGAATGACAGCATAGTCCCAGTTAATTTCAGGGGCATTTTGTTTAACGTCGGTCTGTAGCGTCTCCTTTCCACCTTGTTCTTCAACTTTCGCCTGGCTGGCGATTAGGTTCTGGTGCTTCCAATACTCTCTGGTAATAAGGAAATCGCGACTCGGAATCAGATCGCTAACTCGCATGCCGGGACGCCATGGGTAACGCCCGGGTCGGGCAATGTTTCCGCGTAGCGTCACGGCATTTTCAAACCGGGGAGATATGGAATCCACCGTTACAACATCCCCGTCTTTGACCAAGTGAGTTAATCCGTTGTAATCGAGTGCCAGTTCTTCTATGCGACGACTGTGCCGATCGTCAATCCGCTCTATCCAGACCTTGTCGCCAAGCGCGGTCGTCGATAGCCCGCTTGCAAGGCGCAATAGCTCGGCTAGGTCCGTTTCCTTCTTGAGCTCATAGATGGCAGGAACATTGACCTGCCCGCTAATCGCAACTTGAGGTCCCGCTGGAGGAACGTAAATCACATCCTCGGGACTCAGAATCATGTCCTTCGATTTGTCGCCATTCAGCAACAGGTCATAGAGGTCAAACTCCATGACGATTCCGGAGCCGCGTTTCAACTGTATTCGCCGCATCGAACCTGTGGGTAAGGGGCCTCCGGATGCGAATATTGCGTTCGTCATGGTACTCAGCGAACTCACGGTGTAGCGGCCCGGGCGCCGTGCTTGGCCCACGACGAATATATCGATCGAGCGCAGTTCGCCTAGCGCCACACTCAAATCGAAGTTCTGGAAAACTCGCCCTACCTGGGCCTTCAAGAACGGTTGTAGTTGTTCGTACTTGACCCCTGCCACATAGAAGTTCCCAACCTCCGGAATAAAGATATTTCCATTGCGGTCGACTCTGGTGCGAACATTCAGGCTGAGTTGGCCCCACCCCCGAATCAGCAGCTCGTCTCCCGGTCCGATTACGTAGTCTGATGTCACCGGGATATGCTCAACCGGGGCAAATGTGGTGGGAACGTTTTCGAAGAGGCTCTCACCGTAGATAGGCAGCACTTTGCCGACCGACGAAGACACCAGTTCCTGAAAATCTGTTAGCTCGGGGGTCTTCCTAGTTCGTGGAAGCTGAGTTGTTGGATATTCGCCCTGTCGAGTGCCTCTCGGGGCGCTCGGATAATTCGACGTGCCTGGATAGGTCGTACTTCCAGTTTGCTGGGATTGAGGCATCCTATTTCGCGGATTCACATCAGTAGAACCTTGATTCCCATCATCCATTGTTATGGAGTTGGGATAGTCAGTAGGAGGGCAGACTCCTTCAGTCTCGCATCTCGAGGCCGCTTGGCCAGAAGGACTTTCTTGCGGGTCGCTATCGTTTTGTCCCCAGACTAAAACTGGGAAAGCGAACACAATCGTAAGCAACAGCCACGGAACGAGATTGGCGGCATGCGTCCTACTGCGCTCGCGTTCCGAATCCACCAGTTGCTCATGAAGTCCGAAAACGGACCTTGCTCGGCTATTGTGCCATGTCATTTGATACACCGCAATTTTATCGTCTCCAGCCTTCAAACTATTGGGGACTCAAGTTAGCAATGCGAGCCCCATACCGGCACTCTGCTAGTGCGTTGTTGCACCATGTGGTTTGAGCGTAAGCTGACCGTAGTTTCCGTACGGCACAACTATGGAGAAGGTTAGTGTCGATTGATTGCCATGCGCGAAATTGGCAGTCGACGTACCTCCCTGCCAAGGTGCGGAGTTCATCTTGGCTGAAGTGAGATCGTAAGAACCAGCCCAATTGCCTTGAGTCTGAGTCACGGTAAACGTATGTTGCTCAGGCTTTTTGGCTGGCATGACGAGCGGAAATCGATCGGTCATCCAGTTAAAATTCCAGAAAACGACCTCGACGCTGCCGTCCGCATCTTTTACGGCCACGCAAGACACGCCCGCAGTACCGACGCAAGGTGCTGCAGCGCCTTTGAGACCTGCAACGGCTTGAAATGCGAGCATAATATGCGAAGGAGAACTATCGAGCTTATAGAAAGCTGGCCAGTCCACATTTGGGAGCTGTGAAAGCGACAGAAACATCGTATCGTGAATCCCAAAGAGGGCCATCTTGGCTGCGAAGTCCAAGGCAAATGCTCCTGCAATAGGATCGTAGTTCAAGCCACCCTTATCTTCATAACTAGGCCCCCACTCAGTAACGGCGATGGTTGCGGTACTCTGTGTATTTGCCAGTTCTTTTCGTATTCCATCAATGACATTCTCGTACACAGTCCCAGTAGCCGCATTGCCATATGCGTGAAAGCTCACGAAGTCCAACGGTAGGTGGTTTGAGGCGGCGTAGCGAACCAGGCTGGTCGTCCAATCCGCCGGGGGTAGAACGTGACCGGCTTCCGCTTCCGCAGGTCCACCAATGCGGAGCGTCGCACCAGGATGCTGGTGTCGAAAAGCGTCCACGTCCTTCGCAATGTGGGAGTACAGCGTGGCGTAAGCATTGAAGCCGTTCTGGTCGGTAGAGGCAGAGGGCGCCTCCGATGCCACCCAGTTTTGGGAAGGCAGATTCATCTCATTGCCGACTTCCCATTCCGTTTCTGTGAAGCCCTGTTCTACAACGACGTAAGTGAGGAATGTATTGATAAACTTGTCGTAAGTTGTCCACGAGGTTGGACCGAACTTCCGTCCAGCCTTCCCAGTGGCGGCAAGCGGGGGTGGAATCGCATGGCCAATGATGATGTGAGGAATCCACTGATTTTGACGGCACACTTTAAGGGGGTACGTCAGCGTGACTGGCCATTGCACGGTTGCACCGTCGGCTGACACTGAACTAGGGGCGGTGGGTTCAACATTCATCAGGCGCAACCTGCGTGTCCCAAGTTGCTTTAGTCCTTCAATCTTCGCCGGAGTCACGCTTTCCGATGTTGTGCCGCCCGCGATCACAGTACGCATCCCTTGTAGGTATGCGGGCTTTGAGGTCTGTCCCATAATCGAGACTCCCAGGCCCATCGCCAGCAGGATGATAATGGAGTTAAACCGCAGCTTACTCTTAAACTCGATGCGCATTGGACCAGTACCTCATTTGAGATGGATGGGCCATAGCATGACCTGGAGTCCCACAGCCACATTATCCTTAGGGGAGGCGCTTATCAGAGGAAAGTTGAAGCGCTCGTATTGCACGGTTGATGAGATTTGAATATCACGTTTAACGAGCCAATCAACTGTGGTCGACACATCGTTCAGGCCACCGCCGCCTAAGAAGACAGGATCGTTATACTGCCGGCGATAGCTTAACTGAATTTTCTTTTGGCCGGAGAACCAGTAGGTACTCCAAGCCTGGATGCCGTCGCCTTGGCGCCCCAGCCAGCTGCCAATAATCTGCCCGTAATTCGTATATCCGTTTGCATAGTGAGTGTTGAGGTAGACAGGGCCAATGCCTGGGTAGCTCGGGATGTTGGTATAGAGGCCTTCGACTCGAAGATCAAGGTTGTGCAACTTAGGCAATCGTGGAAAGTACAAGCCGACGTCCCATGCCGACTTGGTGGGATAGGCGATAGGATTAGGTTCGTCGTTGGTCATGCCATCCGCGTACAAGGTGGCCCAGTTGCGAAAACCAGGAATACGATAAGAGAAATTGAATCCGTTGAAACGTTTGCCGGGATCGACGGGCTGAGCGTTACCGCGAGTGGAGAAAGTATGTAGCCAGGTGGCGAGAGTTGCAGGCCGTCCTTCTCCTGCAAACATGACCGCTATGGTAACCCCAATTTCGAAGTTCGGCGTAAACTTTAATGCGAGCTTGTCGCCCCAGGTATAGGGTTGAGGATTCACAGTCTGGACACCATTTCCAATCAGAGGGAATTCCGGATATGGTCCCCGAAGATAGTAGTATCCGCCAACACGACCTATAAAAAATTGATTTCGAATCTTTCCCAGCAAACCTAAGATACCAGGAAGTTGAAACGGGGTGACTCTTCCGAAACGCAACATAGGCATTGCTTGCGCGTTATTCGACAACATGAGGGAGCTGCCGATGTCGGGTGTCCACGACAAGCTCTGTTGCCCGAACGAAAATTGCCAATTGGCGACATTTAAGGCAACGTATGCTTCGATGGTGCGAAATTGGTTGACGCTGGGAAACGTAGGAACGGAATTGAGAGGAAGGTGGTTCGTATTGGCAATATCCTGTGCTGTCGCCGGACTGTAATCGGCGATTGCAGCCGAGTGTTGATACTCTCCGCGCACGTAGAAGGCGAGAGGTCCAGCTTCCGCGCGGCCCGAAGCTCCCACGACAGCGTTCAGTCCCTGTCCATAAGGCCGGCCGTAATCATCGAAGATCGTTTGAGCGAAGTCATAGCTGTCACGCAGAGGCATTCCGCTGATCTGAGTAGTCCGCGCATATACCGACTCCAGTTCGACGCCGACGTTTGCGGCACCCTCTAGCTTCGCCAGTTCGGGTGCGAATTCTGTCCGAAGTTCAGACACCACTCTGGCTGACTCGGTGTTCGACACTTCCGGGTACCCGACTTCCTGCTGTGCTTCCAAGGTCAAGCGGGCGCATTCCATTCTGGCAAGTGGGCGAATAGCAGTGATAAAAGTGGGTGAGTATCCCAAGGCTGCCAAACGATCGAAGGCCGTGTATATCCAGCTGTCCAGTGGGACAAAGGTAGATCCCATATAGCCTGGATTACGTATTTTATCTTCGGGCGCCTTTTCGAACGTGCCCCAGTTCGAGCTATCGATCTCGGGGTAACTCCTGCGAGCTCGATAGATCTGACGGCCCATGTACCAGCCGAGGGCACTACCGAGAACAGCATCCGAAACCCAATGCTTTTCTCCAACAATACGCGCCGCGCTTACCGAACCGGCTACTCCATAGGCCAGCAGTTTAGTCAGCGGACCAGGATATTCGTGAGCTATGACACTGGCCGCTGCCCAACTTACGGCTGAGGTACTCGAAGGGAAAGAATCTCCGCCCTGAAAGAAACTGCCACGATCATTCCCGGTATACGGGCGTTCTCGGCCTGCAATGTATTTAAACACTGAGGAATCGATATAGGCGTCGACGGCCGCCTCCCCTGTCAAGAAGCCTGTCTCACGCTTGTGCTCATCCTTACTGATTTGTCCCCACAGAAAAAGTCCCCCACCAGCCCCCAGGAGCGCGGCCATTCCCGCGTCTGAGGCTTTGACTGCCAGGTTGACGGTATTGGCGCCCTTCGGCAAGTGGGACTCCAAGGCGGTATCGCTGCCAACAAGAACCGCGCTCATGCCGATCGCCGGCACCAGGAAAAATAAATCATCGGCGCGCATGCGGAAGGGAGTCGTCCAGAAAGCCTGCTGGTCTTCCAGTAGGTTCTTCGGTAACGAGCGCAAGGTAACGTGAGGCTCGCTTTCATCAACCGAACTCGGTTGTGAGCGGTCACTACTCGAACCTTGCTGGCTTGCTTGGGCCATTCCGTAATCTGGAGACAGTGTGCAACAACATAAAATCGCAGCCAGGATCAGCCTGCCCTTGGACCCTACGACCATACTGAGATCCTACTTGCGATATTCTTCAATAACGGCTTTTGAAGACGGATTTCGACATTCTGTGGAGGGCTGGCGCAAGTTCACGGAACTCCGGCCGCATTACAACTAGGCCTCATAGATTGGGAAGGATTTCCCCGCAGAACTTGCGACGGCTGTGGACGCATCCTCATAGCCAGGGAGATGCTTGAGACCTAGTTCAAATGTGCCTTAGGAAACCTACGATGGCGCTCTTGCAGTTTCAGACCACTGGGCGATACCAAGCATGCGTCGCAGAGGTCGGTTGATTGGTTAACTGGCACTTTACCGTTATTCAGGTGCTTTGGAGCCTGTGTGATCGCTGATGCGCTAGAGCAGTTCAATTGTAACTATGCGCGTCGTCTCCCGCGAACCAGCCTAGCTCAGTAGTGTCCAAGCGAGAAGTATCGTGAGCGATCTCAACAAGACAAGGCTCCGCCCTCCTCGCTTAGCAAGGTATTTTATTTCTCTGAACGGCCAGGAAGCTTAACTGAAAACTGCGTTTTATAAATGCTACCCATCCCATCAACAGGTACAACTCTCCCTTCCGTCTCCTATGGGAGGCTGCCCGCGAATGGAGGTGCTTTTATGGAAACTCATACTGGCATGAGTTCTGCCTTTGGTCAAGGGAAAAATCGGGAATAGTACACCGTTCCCCAGGCCGTGCTTGGGTCGACTTCCCGATGGCCGAAATCGAAGCCGGATAATCGTTTTCTGCTGATTCTAAACGTGTTTAGCGCAGTTGATTGGGCAGCTAGCCGGGGAAGACTCGTAGGCCACGTTAGTTGGTATTGTCACCAGCATTAACATTTCCAAGAGCCGTATGCCGTCGCCACTAAAGTTGGCCAGACGTTCGATGAGATCTGGACGAGTTTATCAATGAGCTCTTAATAAAGTCATACTTCCAAGATTCGAGGCTGCATTTGCACTATTGCATTTCATCTCTTCATCAGCGATAATCCGCCCACTTTAATCAAAGCCAAACCGAGAATAAGCACGGTCACAATACAAGCAAGAAAGGTGATTGGGATCTACATGAACGGTCGGCATCTTGCGCCTTGCCAAGCTGTTTTCGACGTGTTGATTACCGTATTGTTCTGCTGCTCAGCCTATGCACAGACTGCAGTTACTACGTATCACAATGACAACTATCGTTCGGGCGCGAACACGCAAGAGGTGGCTCTGACCCCATCCAACGTGAATGCGATGACTTTTGGCAAGCTGCACGCGTTTCCTGTGGAGGGTTACGTGTATGCCCAGCCACTGTTCGTCCCAGGAGTTAATGTTGGGGGCACGCAGCATGACGTTCTCTATGTAGCGGATGAACATGATGCTGTTACCGCATTTGACGTACATACGTACGCCATGCTCTGGCAGAGGTCCTTCCTCGCTGACTACGGGAGATATGTGGTTTCCACTCTCTCAAGTGATGACGACCTGCATTGCGACGATTTGGTTCCCGAGATCGGTATTACTGGAACACCGGTGATCGATCTCAGCCGAAATACTCTGTACGTGGTTGCCCGTACCAAAGTGACGGACACCCAGACACAGCAAAAGGGGTTCTACGAGACTCTGCATGCGCTGGACTTGGGGACGGGGGTAGATAAAGTAACGCCAGAGATTATTACCGCTAGTGTTCCCGGTACGGGCCAAGGGTCGCACGGGGGCTATCTTACGTTCGACCCATTATTGGAGGGTCAACGCCCAGCTTTGCTGCTTGTGAACGGCCAGGTCATTGCCACTTTTGCATCTCTTTGCGATTTAGGCGCTTACCATGGTTATGTGTTGGCGTTCGACGAGACGAATCTGCAACCGACGGGCGCATTTGTCACGACGCCCAATGGTTACCAAGGCGGAATGTGGGGAAGCGGCGCGGGCCCCGCCGCCGACTCTAACGGCAAAATTTATGTTGCGACGGGTAACGGAGATTTTACTGCTAACGTCGGTGGGTATGATTTTGGAGACAGCATACTACGGCTGAATTGGTCCAATGACTCGTTTGCCCTCGAGGACTACTTCACTCCTTGGGACTATCAGCCTTTGTGGGACTTCGATACTGATCTTGGCTCGGGAGGTATCATGCTTCTTCCCGATCAGTCAGGAACACCCTATCCTCATTTGTTGGTCCAAACGGGCAAAGAGGGAACGATCGATGTTCTGAACCGCGACGATCTGGGTCACTGGCATGCCGGGGATGACAGCCAGATCGTGCAGACGGTCCCCCACGTGTTGAACGGCATATGGGGCGCTCCAGCGTTTTGGAATAATAACGTCTATTTTGGGGGATATAGCGACCATTTGAAAGCGTTTCGATTCGACTCACATGTGCAGCAGCTCTCCGTCGGCCCTGTCTCCCGGTCCCCCCAATATTTTGCCTATCCAGGGCCAACCCCATCCGTCTCATCAAATGGCCAGAGCAACGGAATTGTTTGGATCGTTCAAAGCGATGCATTTAGCCAGTCGGGACCGGCCATTCTCCGAGCCTACGATGCCAACAATTTGGCGACTGAGCTTTACGATTCCAGCCAGAGCCCGCTGCGTGACGGAGCCGGCCCCACCGTCAAGTTCACACCGCCAACTATTGCCGACGGGTTGGTGTTTGTCGCCGCCCAAGGCGAAGTGGACATGTACGGACTCTTGCAGACAAGGGCGAGTTCCGTATCGCACCGATTTAGGCTCCCGTTGGCGAGAAATTCCCGAGCGAGTTCGGACAAAGAATCGGACGCTCCCTAAACGGCTGGGCCATTCTCGTTGTAATCTTGGCTAGCTTCCACGACGGCGCAAGGTCCGCGGCGTGGCAGCGCGCAGACCCGGGCGGAAAGCTCGGTAAAAGAAAATGGTTCGTGAGGCAATCGTCGGCATCGGTGTCGAGCGATTGCACACGATGCCCTACCCGTTTCCGTGCCGTGAGTACCGGGTTCAGGTCGAGAATCAACAGAGCGTATTCGCTCGCCAGGGCCATCTGCCGGGCTTGTTCGTTCATCGGCGATTGCGGAATTGCACTCTCCTGCTATACGTCGCCCGGAGCACATCGGAGAGACAGTGACTCTGCAAGAGACACCGAACCTATAGGCTTAAAAACAAATCCTCTCAATTCGGCCTCAGGGATATCTTTCCGTAGGAGCCGTAGGGTATTCGAAGCATAAGTTGTATATTCGTGTCAGCTAAGTCCAGAGTTATGGGATTGGCAACCTGATCCCATGGACCAGAGTCCAACTGTGCCGCCTGGACGGTGTAAGACATCGCCGGGGTGCCCACCGGCTGAACCGTTAGGGTACTCGCCTCGGTTTCCTGCGGCATGACATCTGGGAAGTAGCTACCTGACCAGCTAAAGCTCCAGAGCAGCACAGACACGCCACCATCGGTGCTGGTCACGGCGATACAGGAGAGCCCTGTAGTGCCGGTGCACGTCCCTTGTGTTCCGTTGAGACCGGCCAGAGCCTCAAATGCACTCATGACGCCGGTTGGGGTTTGATCTGTAGTGTAAAGCACTGCCCAATCATTGGTTGGAAACTGCGAAAGCGACAGGAAAATAGCGTCCGATACTCCCGCCTGCGCGATGGTTGAGGCAAAATCCAAGGCGAAAGCGCCAGCAATCGGCTCAAAATTGAGCTCGCTTCCTACATGCGGCCCCCATTCTGTGACACTGACAGGCAGGCTCAGGTGCTGCTTGGCCATTTCCTTCTGAATGTTAGCTATGTCATTCTGCAAGCCGGTGCCCGTCGATTGGTTCCCATATCTATGCAGACTGACGAAATCCGCTGGAACATTTTGGCTCCCCACCATGTCGACAAAGTTTATTGCCCAACCTGTATCGGCTGCCGGACCTCCGACGCGAAGTATTGCATCAGGGTGCTGTTGCCGAAAACTGTCTACCACGGTCGCTATTTGCGAATACAAAGTCGAGTATGCGCTGAAACCGGCCGGGTCGGTGGCCGAGGTAGGTAGCTGAGGCGCAACCCAGTTCTGTGCCGGGATGCTCATCTCATTGCCGACTTCCCACTCGGTTTCTGTAAACCCCTGAGAGACGACCACGTAGTCCAGAAAGGCCTGAATGTATTGATCGTAGACTGTCCACGACGAGGGACCATAGGTCCGGCCATCCACCCCTTTCAGAGCCAGCGGAAGAGGAACCACATGCCCAATGATGATATGGGGTATCCACTTGTACTCGCGACACAGCGCTAAGCTTTGATTAAGGCGGTAAGACCAGTGCAGTTGTAGCGTTCCGTCTGGTGCGACGGCAACAAGATTGTCGTCTACGTTAATCAAACGCAAGCGCCGAGTCCCAATTTGCTGGAGTCCTTCTTCTTCGCTCGGCGAGGCGATATAGTCTGGACTTGTACCGCCAGCTATCAGCGTCTGCATTTTGCCGAGATTAAGCTTAGCCGGCAAAGGTGCACTCGGCGGAGAGGCTACAGGCGCGACTGGTGTTGTACCGCTGCTGGAATTTGAGGAGCCGCCCCCACACCCGGTCATGACCACTGATAATGCAAGAGCTAAGGCGCAAACACCGCCGTTCAATTGGATGATGTCGCATAGGTCTCTGATTGTCACCCATTGGCATCTGCATCCCTAAAACCAAAGATTCTTAGTGTCAGCTATTGAAAACTTTGTAGTACTTGACACCAGAATCAAGGATTTGGACCAAACTGCATTGTGCCGTATGCTCTAGTAGCTACCGCATGGTGGTTACGATTAAGGCCATTCCGGCCGCATTCTTAGTCAATTCTAATTATGGCTTCAATGATGTCGGAAGCTGGTTACTACAAATCCAACGGCGGATGAGCAGGAACAATGTTTGGGGGTAACTGGTCGAGGCAGCAGAAAATGTCAGGTGGGGGCGACAAAAACAGTACTTTTAGAAGTCTGCGGCTTGCCCGTGTAGTCTTGCTTCGTTACAGGATCAGCGGTGCGGATCTGCCGCGGTCGTTTGCGCTGGCGACCAGCCGCTCTAGCACCGGTACCACGCGCGCTCGTGGCGGCGATGTGTCCATCTCAATCGCCGAGCACTCGCGCGCATAGTCATCCACCACATTCGGCGTGCGCAGCTTGCGCCCCGAGCAGAGCATGTCGGCCATGGATCGGGCCCTGCTTCCGATTCCCTCAGAATGGCACTGAGCTTTCTTCGTTGACCGGTTTTTCGGCGATCGACCCGGATCGCCGCAACAACAACCCCATTGGCGAATACCTGGACATAGCAATAGGGGTTACTAGAAGCCGAAAGCCGCCTAAGGCTGCAAGAGTCCGTACATGTCCACTTCGCCTTGCGCCGCTACAAATACCAGACCGTCGGCGATGGTCGGTGGCGTAAATTTGACTGTAGGGCCCGCGCCATCGCGTTGCGGGTTTTGATCGGAATCGTACAATTCAGTCGCCAAATCATTAGCGTCGTAGGCACGGAGAATCGCTGGGCCATTTCGAGCAAAAGCATCGCTTTGTATAACCCACGCAATTCCATTGTTCTGGCCATTCGAGGATATGGAAGCCGTCGGTCCGGGATAGGCAAAGTATTGAGGAGACTGAGACACCGCGCTAACCGATAACTGCTCTGCGGTCGTATCGAATTTGAATGCCTTCAAATGATCGCTATATCCGCCGAAATAAACGTTGTTATTCCAAAAGGCCGGAGCGCCCCATACTCCGTTTAAGATAAAAGGGATGGTCTGCACGATCTGGCCGTCGTCATTCGCATGCCAGTGGCCCATATTGTCGCGGTCCACAAGGTCGATCGTTCCTTCCTTGCCAGAGTTGATTAACAAGTGGGGATGCGCTGTTCCGGGCTGGTCGGGCAGAAGCATGACGCCGCCCGAGCTGACGTCGGTGTCATGGTCCCACAGCGGCTGATAGTCCCAAGGCGTGAAGTAGTCCTCGACTGCAAACGAGTTGTTGGACCAGCTAACCCGCAAGATTGTGTCGCCAAAGTCGTGACCACCGACGTTGCCGGTAAAATCGCCATTACCCGTGGGAACGTAGATTTTGCCATTGGAATCGGCCGCGGGCGCTGCTCCACTTGCCCAGATTCCGCCTTCGTACCCGTCGGGCGTAGTAACGAAGGCTCCCGTCGGCTGAAGATTGGTCTCGTCGAACGCGAGCAAATAACCATGATAGAACCCTGTATCGCATTGCGAGGCGAAAGAGACGATGATCTGCCCATTTACCAGCAGCAAGCCCGGCCGCTGACTTTCTAACAATGGGTCGAATGTAAGAATGCCCCCTTGGGACCCGGCGCCGGTGCCGGGAACGCTTGCGGTAATGACCTGCGGCGTTAGGCTGTCTTCCCCTGTCCCCAAGTCAAGCGCATGCAGCGTCTCGTAGAACTGCTTTTGTCCTGTCTGGGTGTCGGTCACCTTCGTCCTGGCAACCACGTAAAGATTATTTCGATTGAGATCGATCACAGGCGTTCCCGTGATACCGATCTCAGGAACGAGATCACCACAACTCACGTCCTCGTCGCTTGAAAGAGCAGAAACGATATACCCCCCAGAGCTATTGAGAAAAGATGTCTGCCAGAGGAGGGCAAACGTGTGCACGTCAAACGCAGTCACCGTGTCATGCTCATCGGCTATGTAAAGGACATCGTGTTGCGCTCCTTGAATGTTGACCCCCGGCACAAACAACGGCTGTGCATACACATAACCTAATGCTGGAAATGCATGCAATTTCCCAAACGACAACATATTTACGTTACTGGTAGTCAGGGTCATTTCCTGAGTGTTAGCACCACTGCGATCGTTGTCATTGTGGTAGGTAATGACTGCAATCGCAACCGGCGGTGGCATTGGAGGCGGCGGTGGCGGTGAGATGGGCGGTGGCATTGGAGGCGGCGGAACCGGATCGCTCTTTGCCGTGGGAGCACTCGCAGGGCTCCCGCCACATCCGACCACACAAAGCAGCGCACTCAATGCAAGCAGAAAGATGAGGAACGAGGTCGCCAGAGGACAAGAGGCAAGTCCTCGAAGGGCCGCCCTCTGCTTTTCAAACCTGACCTCAACGCCTTGGTCGCGAGTCACCTCGCCACCAGACGAAACTGAAGGAAAACCCCCCACCTGTTTTGAGGGCACCCGGCTTGGCAACGCCTTACCTCGAAGAAAAGATTGAATACTGAGAGCGCCAGAAGTCTAGCTCAAAAGGAGACTTCCGATCCAGTAGAAGGAACACTTCAGAATTTTGCTTCACTTGCAGTTCATTACGCCTGGTCCTGGAGCCCGGGGACAACTGCGTAGGGCGGAAACGGCAGTGGCTGCGGAAGTGCGACCTGTGGTTTTAGATCTGAATGTGGGTCCAGCGACCGGCGCAGCAGCGCCGTGGCTTGAAACAGCCAATTCGCCAGATTGACGGGAAGGCGAATCTTGGCTCTTAGTGCTTGAGCCAGCGCGTCCCGGGTCAAGACGGGAGAAAGCACAGCCCGTTAGCCCGGGTTGCCCAGCTCTCGTCGAAACCGAGGATTGAGCCGCGGCAGAGAGTTTGGCAAGCCTTTTCTCGTGCGCCCGGCGGGATGTCGGATGAACCATCAAAAACTGCCAACCAAAGAGCTGCCACCAAAACGCGTCGGCCTTGCTTGCGCATCGTTTGTCTTCGGAACGCCAGTCAATTCGCCGAGTCCGCCGCGCATATTCAAATCACTCACAGCCTAAGGGGAGGTGAGGGCACAGCGTGCGCAAAAAAATGAGGGACGCTTGCGCGTCCCCCGGTTGATGGAAAAGCAGCTACTTCTTTTTCTTCTTGGCTGCCTTCTTGGTTGCCTTCTTTTTGGTTGCCATGGTTTTCTATTCTCCCTTCCATTTGTCATGGAACATTGCGACAAAAGATTTCATCGCAATTTGTTAGTTGTATAGAGTCATTGAAAAAAATAGTCAAGTAAAAAACGCACCGTGAAGGTGGTCTCTCGACGGCGCGCGACCACGCTGATCTGCCCCGCGTCAATGAACCGCTCTTGCACTGTCCGTATCGCGATCGCGTTGCCGACTTCGCATATGCGTGAAAGGCGCATAAACACTGGCTCATTTCAGCATTCGCAAAACTGTGCCACTGAACGCGTCATGCCACGCGTGCGCCATCATCCCCGGACGAAGGCTCTTTCGCCACCATGCGAGGAGCCCAAACATTAATCCATAAATTCCAATCAGGAGCATGCGCGAGACGCCTTCATACCCGTGCGAAGCACCGAAGATGGCCGCCGAGAGAAGCACGCCAATCAGCGTCGATTTGGTGATGGCCGCGAACTGGCGCTGCAGATATCCGCGGAAGATGATCTCCTCGCAAAAGCCGGCGGTCGCGCTCAGGCAAAACCAGACGGCCAGTTCCAGATGCGATCCGGGCGTGAGAAAGCTGAGCTGCTTTCTCATGCTTTCAATCTTGCCCGCCTGGTCGAGATGCATCAGCTTGGCGCCGAGCCCGAGAACGCCCAACGCGCATATCCAGAAAAGTGTGGCGTAGACAACGTCGCGTAGGAACTGTTCCGCGGTCCGCCAGCGCCCGCCGATCAGCGCACGCAGCGAAATCCGTTTGCGAATGCCAAGCCAGGTAAAGCCCAGCAGGATCCACTCCCAGGCCATGCCCCAGAGATACTGAGGAACCTTGCTGTGATCGGCCAGGGGATGGCGGCCGCGTGTGCCACTGAGTGACGCAACCAGCAGCACAATAATCAGCAGAGCAGAGTGCCACCAGGGCGCGAGCATCTGGTTTTCGGGAGCGCGAGCATCCCCGCCGTTACCCGGGATTTGTGCGTCGGACAGCAAAGTAAACCCATCTTATAATGTTCGGCATCGGATGTTGTTCGACCATTGGCGAGGTAGAGCACTTATGGAAGATGTGGTGATTGTGTCGGCGGTACGCACGCCGATCGGAAAATTTCAAGGCTCTCTTTCGGATCATAGCGCCCCCCAGCTGGGCGCGATCGTGGTGCGGGAAGCGGTCAAACGCGCCGGTATCGATCCTAACAGCGTGGACGAGTGCATCATGGGCAATGTGGTTTCCGCCGGGTTGGGGCAGAATCCGGCCCGCCAAGCTGCACTCAAAGGCGGTCTGCCTGACAGCGTGAGCGCAATGACCATCAACAAAGTGTGCGGCTCGGGTTTGAAGGCGGTCGCGCTGGCCCAGCAGGCGATCCAAACGGGGAACTCGGGGATCGTCGTTGCCGGCGGAATGGAGAGCATGACCAACGCTCCCTACCTGCTTCCGCAAGCACGCAAGGGTTTTCGCCTTGGCGATCAGAAGGTCATCGATGCGATGGTGCATGACGGCCTCTGGGACGTTTACAACGACTACCACATGGGCAACACCGGGGAGAACGTCGCCGAGAAGTACCACATCACACGTGAGGAGCAGGACGAGTACGCGCTCAATTCGCATCGTAAGGCTCTCAGCGCTATTCGGGAGTGCCGCTTTAAAGATCAGATTGTTCCGGTGGAACTGCCGTCAAAGAAGAAGGGCGAGCAGCCTACCTGGTTCACGAAAGACGAAGGGCCGCGCGAGGACACGACCGTCGAGGTATTGCGTGGGCTAAAGCCTGCGTTCAAGAAGGACGGCACCGTGACTGCCGGTAATGCACCTGGGGTGAACGACGGGGCTGCCGCGTTAGTAGTCATGTCCGCGGGGAAGGCAAGGGAACTGGGACTCAAGCCGATGGCTCGTATCGTAGCGCAGGCCACCAGCGGCATTGCGCCTGCGTGGGTGATGATGGCGCCCGTGGAGGCTATCCGTCAGCTGTGGAAGAAAACCAGCTGGAAGAACGAGGACGTTGATCTTTACGAGATCAACGAGGCGTTCTCTGTAGCCGCGATCGCCGTGACCCGCGAGTTGGAGATTGACTTAAGCAAGGTAAACGTGAACGGGGGTGCAGTGGCGCTGGGACATCCGATTGGCGCCACGGGGGCGCGCATCCTTACGACACTACTGTACGAGATGATCCGCCGTGACGTGCACAAAGGAATTGCTGCGCTTTGTTTAGGCGGCGGTAACGCTGTGGGATTGGCAGTGGAAAGATAACGGATCGTCTTTACAAAACATTACAGAAATCAGGGAGCCGAAGGGGCTCCCTTTTTCGTATCCAGCAAGTAGGCGCGACGGAGCATATGCGCCGAGGCGTGCCGTAGTAGCATCGAATCGAGTACAGATGATTTCCATTCCAGCTTCCAACGTGCCGCCCGCAGTACGAACCTCAGACGTTTGCCGATACTACCCGATGGGCGGCGGCATTATCCGCGCCGTTGACGGCATTTCGCTCACGATTGAACGCGGTGAGTTTGTCGCGTTGCTCGGGCAATCAGGCTCAGGGAAATCTACCTTGCTGAACTTGCTGGCAGGACTCGACCGCCCGACTTCGGGCTCCGTGCTCGTGCAAAACCGCGACCTGGCTAAGATGTCGTCAGAAGAGTTGGCGGCATATCGCCGCAATGATGTCGGTATGGTCTTTCAGGCGTTCCACCTGATTCCGTCAATGACGATTACCGAGAATGTTGAACTCCCAATGCGCTTCGCGGAGGTGGAGCGTACTGAGCGCGGGCAACGGGTGCGCGAATCGCTAGAGCGGGTCGGGCTCGGTAAACGGATGGAGCACCGGCCATCGGAGCTTTCAGGCGGTGAGCAGCAAAGGGTATCGCTAGCGCGAGCGCTAGCCAATCGTCCATCGCTGCTACTGGCCGATGAGCCGACCGGAAATCTCGACAGCCGCACCGGAGAAGACATTTTGAATCTCATTCGCGACTTGAGTCTTTCACTGGGAATGACAGTGGTCATGGTTACGCACGAGCGCGCCCTGGCTGAACGCTTTGCTCAGCGACTCGTTTTTCTTGCTGACGGCAAGCTGGTATCGCAGGAGGCTCTGGCGTGAAGGGCTACGACCTGTTCGAGCTTGCGGTGCGCAACCTGCGGCAATCCAAATTGCGCAATGGCTTAACCACCGTCGGAATTTCTGTCGGAGTGGCTTCTCTCGTGGCCATGCTTTCCCTGGGCGTGGGATTGCAGCAATTGGCGACCCGGCGTCTGGCTGGCTCAGGAATGTTCGACACCGTTTTCGTGACTTCGAAGCAGGACTTTCGCGGCTTCGATCGGGAAGATGACCAGAAGACAGAGCATCCAGAAAATGCGCCCGTCATTGACGAACCGGCGCGCGACAAGATGACGCATTTGCAGTATGTGACCGAAGTCGAACCCGAGATTCGAGTGATGGGAGAGATTGTTTCCGGTGGGCAGACGCATTTCGGATTTGTAACTGGCTTGCCGATGTCGGCACGCGAGAATGAGGCGTTCGATAATCTGCAAGGCAAATTTTTCTCCGGGCCTTTGGCGGAGGAAGTCATTCTGCTGAACGATTTTGCGAAAGAGATTGATCCGAAGAATCCCAAGGGATTAATCGGTCAGGAAGTGACACTGCGATACGGAGAGCGCCAGGCGCTCACGCCAGATGCAGAGTCGGCAGGCCGGCCAGAGCTTTCAGGAGCGGCCGTCGGAGGAAGCGCTGCAACGTCTGGTGATGACTACGGTTTCTCCGTTGTGCGCAAGACTCAGAAGCTGAAGGTGGTAGGCATCATTGAAGAAGAGCCCTACGGCGGCATGCGGACGGTTTCCCGGGGGCGTATTTTTCTGCCGGTAGATCTCACTGAGAAGCTGAATATGGCTCAGTTCACCGACATGCGCAGCTCGTTGCGTAGGGGTGGTGGCAAGACCTACATGACGCTGACCGTACGGGTGAAAGATCCTGGCAAAGTTGCGCAGGTGCAGGACGCTATTAACAAGATGGGCTTCCGGACGTTCTCGGTGCTCGATGCCACCAAGAGCTTGCGCCGATTTTTCACTGTGCTCGATCTTTTCCTCGGGATATTCGGCTCGCTGGCGCTGGCTGTAGCGACGCTGGCGATCATCAACACGCTGGTGATGGCTGTGCTGGAGCGGCGCCGCGAGATTGGCGTGATGAAGGCGATAGGCGCCAGCGACGGCGACGTGAAGCGCCTGTTCTTCGCTGAAGCCGGCGCCATGGGCTTCTTCGGCGGGATTCTCGGCATCGCATTGGGGTTCGCGATCGGTAAAGCAATCAATTTAGGAACGGGAATCTACTTGCATCGGCATCAATTGCCGTCAGAGGCAGTGTGGATTCTGCCGCCGTGGTTGATCGGTGCGGCGATTGCGTTCTCGATTGTAGTGAGCCTGCTGGCGGGGTTATATCCGGCCAGCCGTGCGGCCAAACTCGATCCGGTGCAGACGTTGAAGTACGAATAGCGAATGAGCCCATCCAAATCCAGGCTAGAGTTGATTCGAATTGCCGTCGCGCTGCTCGCCCTCTGTCTTACTCCGCTGCTGCACGCGCAAGGCCGCGCCGAGTGCTCCATCATCAAATCGGAAATTCTTGCCCGTCCGGTGCGCTACTGCGCATTCCTGCCGGACAGCTTCGATCAGGACAAGGCGCGCCAATATCCGGTGCTGTATTACCTCCACGGTCTTGGCGACAACGAGCAGTCCCTGCTAAATTTCGGCGGCTGGGACGTGATTTCCGAGTTGCGGCGCAAGGGTGAGGTCGGCGACTTCATCGTGCTCGCACCCAGCGGAGGACATACGTTCTATCTCAATTCCGCTGACGGCAAGATAAAATACGAAGACTTCTTCGTGAAGGAATTTATGCCGCAGATGGAAAAGAAGTATCGCGCTGAAGGTGCGAGGACGACGCGTGGCATTACTGGAGTTTCGATGGGCGGGTATGGAGCATTACGGCTGGCCTTCAAGTATCCCGACGAATTTGCCGCAGTGAGCGCCCAGATGCCGGCATTGATTGCCGACCTGCCGAAGGACTTCACCTCAGGTGGACCGGGCTCTCCCGGGTCCCTGATGGGCGATGTCTACGGTTCGCCGTTTAACCGCGGGTACTTCGAGCGCAACAATGTTTTCTACTTCGCTCGAAGCGACAGCGCCGCCAGTCTGAAGCGCATGAAGATCTACTTCAACGTCGGCAATAACGACGACTACGGCTTCGAACAGGGAGCGCAGCAGTTAGACCAACTGCTGACTTCGCGTGGCGTACCGCACGAGTTCCACATCTATCCCGGAGGCCACGACCCGCAGTTCGTGATTCGCCACTTCGGCGACGTGATCGAATGGCAATGGAAGTCCATTGGGGCAAAGAAGTAAGCACCCGCCACTCGAATCCCTCTACGGAACATCCACCGCTCCCGGCGTCTTCAGCATGCGATCGACTGCGATGGCCATCCCGAAATAGAAGAACAGGATCATCACCAGCGGATCGTCGCCCAGACAATACTGCACCGCCGACGGAACCAGATAGCCGACAAAGGCGGCGAGCACGCCCACAACTACGCCGGTTGCGAAGCGGCTATGCTCGCGCGTCCGCTGCAGCAAGCGGAACAAGTAGACAACGTACGCCACCACGAACCATAACCACGCTGCCAGCGTGAGCAGTCCACGCTCCACGGCAATCTGGATGTAATCGGAGTGGAAGTGATAGATCACGCGATACAGCGAGAAGCCTCGAATATTCCACTCCTGCCAGTGATTGAAGATCGTGTCCATTCCAACCCCAAACCACGGATGCTGCCGGATCAGCCGTACTCCGTCCTCCCACATCAAGACCCGGAAATGTGTTCCGGAGTCACCCGCGCCGATCCAGTCCAATTTCCGGGTGTGGTGGATCCACAACGTCGCAACGAGCGACAGGAGAACCAGGCCAGCGAACGCCCAGATCCGGGTCTGCTTTCTTCCCAGCAGCCATAGAGCAACGACGCAAGCAACCGCCAGCCCCGCAATGTCTGCCCGTGTTTGAGTAGCCATCAGCGTTGCCGTCAGCCCCAGAAACACGATGGCGAAGAACGTCCTCATGCCCCATTTCCGCGGCTGTGTACTCAGGAACATGGCCCATGCCAGGCAGCCAAGTTGCATCAGCATCTCCGCGAAGACGATGTAGTGTCCCAAGGTGCCCTGTGCACGGTCTGGCTTGCCGCGAGCCAATGGAAGGTTCGGAGTTCCCAATCCGCTCTGCAGAAATTGTTCGCGAGTAAGGAAGGTTTCTCGCTTATGGAACGGCTCTCCTTGCAGATAGTTGATGCGGAGCATGGTTCCTGGTGGGCTTTGTTCCACCACCGTGACCAGTTTCTCCGGAGTATGCACTGTGCTCCCGTTGACCTGTGTAATGATGTCCCTACCGCGAATGCCTGCGCGGTGCAAATCTGACGTCGGCGCGACGTACCTCACTTTGACGCCGACGCCGTAGGTGTATTGCCAGGCTGTGAAAGCCGACGACGCGAGCCCCGAAACCAACAAGAACCACACCAGGATGCGCACCTGTGACAGTCGTTGCAAGTTCTGTGCCAGCACGATTCCGGCTAGGACAAGACACACGACTTTCATGCGAGGCCAGCTCAGGTAGGGATCGGGCGAGAGTGCCGTCGAGATGCCGCTCAAAACGATATAGGCCAACAGGGGCGCGGAAAGAGCCTGCGGAAAAGGGCGCTTGCGCTCGATCGCCAGCTTGGCAAGCCAGAGGAAACCCGCAGCCATCCAAGCATGGCGTGCTCCTTTGATCGAATGCGGCAGAAGAACAGCGAACAGAATCAGGAAGAAAAAGATGAGGCCTTCCAGCCACCGTACCCAACGCGCGGCTTCGGGAGACAGAACCGCACCATCTGACGCCCGCACGATTTCGGTTATGGAAGATTGCTGTCCGGGCACCATCGAAGAAGCTTTCCGGGTTAATCAAGTAGCCTACACCAATGGCGTAGGGCTTAGAAATGCTGCTACAGTAGAGAAGGGACATGGGTCGTACGTCGTATGCCCCATTTGTTCTGTGTGCCAACTTCGCTGTCGTCACTGTACGGTGTGAAGATTGCCCGAGTCCTAACGTCCAACTGTAACCGACGGCATTACTGTGTTTGATCGTCGTTCCAAGCTCTTAAGCTCGGTCACCTTAATGCACGACCTAGGGGTGACTTGTATCTCCTTCGCGGTTGCGTACTTGTTGCGCAGCCTACTGGTGCACATCGATTTTTTCAGCCGGCGGTTGCCCGGCATTTATCCCTTCAGCCATTACTTACCGTTGCTGGCCGCCTTTCTGATTACGTGGGCGGTGGTGGGATATTTTTCGACCTTCTACCGCGATCTCGAACTTAGCAATCCGATCCAATTGATCCTGAATATCGTCAGCCAACTTGGGGTTGTGCTGGTGGTCATCTACGCTGGTTTGTATCTGTTTCGCCGCGTGGATGTGAGCCGGACCTATGTCCTGCTGATCGGCGCGGTGGACTTTGTTCTGCTCGTATTGGGCCGCGCGGTGACGCACTCAGGTGTTTCCTGGATGCGCGATCGCCTCAAGCGTTACTACTACCTGTTGATCGTCGGCTGCGGCCCCCGCGCGCGCGAAATGGCGGCCTTGATCGAGGAGAGCCGGGGCATGGGGCTGCGACTGATTGGCTTCGTCGATCCCAACTCAACCGACGCTCAACCTGAGAACCTGGGCGGCTACAGAGTTCATCGAATCGAAGATTTGAGCGGCCTTCTGCAGCAGGAGGTGGTGGACGAGATCGTCTTCGCCGTGAACATGCAGGAGCTGGCTCGGCTCGAACCTGTGATGCAGCATTGCGCGGATGT
Organism: uncultured Acidobacteriaceae bacterium; assembly: GCA_963709045.1. GTDB lineage: Bacteria > Acidobacteriota > Terriglobia > Terriglobales > Acidobacteriaceae > Bog-257. Next base: position 129,851 of record CAVPUX010000006.1, read on the forward strand.
CGGAATGAGAACTCGTGTCCAACTCGAATTCTTGCCGGCCGCTTACTCACGGATATATTTGGAAAAGTTTCGTGATGTGCAACTGCTCAGCCTGTCGAGCGCGCCCGACAGTGAGTTGCGGCTGTTTTTCAAGCGCATCTTCGATGTGGGGCTTTCCTTCGCAGCGTTGTTGGCATTTTCACCGGTATTGCTATGCATCGCAGCCATGATTAGGGTGAGTTCTCCTGGTCCGGTGCTTTTTCGGCAGACACGCTGCGGGCTGGGCGGTCGCCGCTTCATGCTGTACAAGTTTCGTTCCATGATCAACAATGCCGAACAAATGCGCGCCGAGTTACACCAGTTGAACGAGCTCGATGGCCCGGTCTTCAAGATCAGCGACGACCCCCGCATAACCACTGTGGGACGCTGGCTGCGCCGCTTCAGCCTGGATGAGTTGCCGCAGCTTTGGAACATTCTGCGAGGGGATATGTCGTTTGTTGGACCGCGTCCGGCCGTGCCCGAGGAAGTAGAGCAGTATGAAGACTGGCAGCGGCGGCGTCTGCGCATGCGGCCCGGCCTGACTTGCACCTGGGTGCTGGAGGGGCGCAACCATGTCGACTTCAACCGCTGGATGCAACTCGACCTCACCTATATCGATAACTGGTCGCTGTGGCTCGATTTCAAGATCTTCCTGCGCACCATCCCCATCGTCCTGTCCGGACGCGGTGCATACTAGAGGCTGATGGTCTCAGTCCTCATCGTCACTTGGAACTCGGCGCAATATCTCGAGGCCTGCTTCACTTCGATCGAGCAGCAGGACTATCGCGAACTCGAAGTGATAATCGTGGACAACGCCTCGACCGATAGCACGCGAGAGCTCTTGCGTGGGATCGATTCGCGATGGCGAGTGATCTCTAACGATGTTAACGTCGGATTTGCGGCCGGGCAGAACCAGGCGATTCAGGCGGCACGAGGAGATTGGGTGCTGTGCCTTAATCCCGACGTTGTGCTTTCCTCTGATTTCGTTGCGCAGATTGTAGCTGGGGCAAAAGCGCATCCCGATGCAGGATCCGTCTGCGGAAAACTGTTGCGCTGGGATCCGGTCGCCGAACAGCATCGAAGCAAGGTCATCGATTCCACGGGAATTTACTTCACGCGTAACATGCGCCATCTCGACCGTGGAGCAGAGGAGACCGACCGAGGTCAATACGATAGCCCGCAGTACGTCTTCGGTGCCAGTGGCGCCGCCGTGCTGTTCCGGCGCGACTTCATCCAAGATGTGTCGGTGGAAGGCGAATTCTTCGACGAGGATTTTTTCGCTTTTCGGGAAGACGGAGACCTGGCCTGGCGTGCGCAAGTGATGGGCTGGAAATGCCTGTACACGCCAACGGCGGTGGCATGGCATGTTCGGCGAGTCACACCTGAGCGGCGAAAGGACCTGCCGCTGGTTATCAACTGGCATTCGGTGAAGAACCGGTTCCTGATGCGCGGCAAGAATGCTTCGGGCGGGCTGTGCTGGCGGTTGTTCTTGCCGGTGGTGTGGCGCGATATGATGACCATCGGCTATGCACTGGTGCGCGATCAGCATATGCTCTCGGCGCTGGCGTACCCGTGGCGCGTGCGACAGAGCGTTCGTCGCAAGCGGGCTATCATTCAGTCGCGCCGCAAGGTTTCTGATCGCGATTTGCTATGGTGGTTTTGTAATACGCCACGAGCGATCGACACGCATAGTTAGTCGTCCGTAGCCAGCCGGATTCTCTGCGGCAATAGGGGGCCTTCGACTCCGGCCCGTCCGTCAAATGCGGACACGCCTGCGCTCAGGATGACAGTTTGCAATGGTTTGGCTGAAAGCTGACGGCTGAAAGCTAAGAGCTAAGGGCGAACAGCGAACGGCGAACAGCGAAAAGCGGCCTCATGAAAATTGCTATCGTCGGTACTCGCGGCATCCCTAACCGCTATGGCGGCTTCGAGCGCTTTGCCGAGCAGATCAGCTCACGCTTTGCCGACCAGGGACACGAGGTCACCGTGTACTGCCGCAAGGCCTTCGTGCGACCGGACGATGTGTATGACCGGCGCGTGCGTCGGGTGATCGTCCCCAGCCTTCATCAAAAGCACCTCGATACCTGGGTCAGCACATTTTTTGCTGCCATTAGGGTCGCCTTCAGCGACAGCGATGTCGTGCTGCTGTGTAATGTGGCGAATAGCCCGTTCGCCTACATTCCGCGGCTCTTTGGAAAGCCGGTAGTGCTCAACGTGGACGGTCTTGACCGCAAGCGTGAGAAGTGGAAGGGTCTGGGCGCGCAGGTGCTGCACTTCTGTGAATGGATGTCATCGTTCAGCTCCAACCAGTTGGTAACCGATGCCAAGGCGATTCACGATTACTACCTCACGAAATATGGCAGGGAGTCCACAGTCATCGGCTACGGCTCCGAAGCACCGACTAACGATTACAGCTCCGAAGGGGGAGCCAGCGACTACAGCCTGAGCGGTTTCAATCTGGAGGCTGGCCGTTATGTTCTTTATGTCAGCCGTCTCGAGCCGGAGAACAATCCCGATCTCGTACTGCGGAGTTGGCGCCAGGTCCGTAGCGACTGGCCGCTGGTCATCGTCGGCGACAATCCCTACGATCTTGGCTATCTGGCGCGGATGAAATCCTTAGGCGATGAGCGGGTGCGTTTCATGGGAGGGATCTACGGCGACGGATATTGGGCGTTGCAGAAGCACGCAGGTGTCTTCGTGTTTGCGTGCGAGATCGGCGGAGTCCATCCGGCGCTGATCGAAGCGATGGCCGCCAACAATGCGGTGCTTTATCTCGATACCCCGGAGAACGCCGAGACGGCGGCCGACGCCGGGGTGAAGTATGAGAAGTCGGAAGAAGATCTGACAGCTAAGTTGCAAGCGTTGCTCGACGACCCTGCCGCTCGCCAACAGTTGGCCGCATGCGCTAAGCAGCGAGCCGACGCGCTCTATCGCTGGGATGTGATTGCGGAGAAGTATGAAAAGGTATTCGAGGAACTTATCAGCAGCGGGAAATAAACGGCGGCCAGACAAAAGGTTACAATGATTGCAAGAACAGGGAGAACGGGCTATGCAATTGGAGATTTCCCCGGATATTGAGAAGCTCATCAAAAGGCGCCTATCCAGTGGCGGCTACGCGAGTGTTGAAGAGGTATTACGCCGTGCTCTTGAAGCTCAGGATGCCGAAGAAAACTGGACCGATGACGAGCGGCGCGCATTGTTGGCCCACATTGAGGAGGGCTATTTGCAGGCCGAACGTGGGGAGCTTATTGATGGAGCACAGGCAGCGAGTGAAATCCAGACGATGAAGGACGGTTGGCGCCGAGAGCATTCCTCCAAGCGATGAGTGGATATGCCCTCACACCTCTTGCGAAAGCCGATATCTTTGACATCTGGTCGTACATCGCGAAGGAAAGCGAGGACGCCGCGGCCCGAGTAGAACATGCGATTTACAATGCTTGTGCCTTTCTTGCCGACGATCCGATGTGCGGTCATTCACGTCCAGATCTCACAACCAGGTCGCTGCGTTTCTGGACTCTGACACGCTACCCTAACTACACCATTGTTTACCGTCCAGAAACTTCCCCGCTGCAAATTGTTGCGGTGCTGCATGGCAAGCGAAATATGCACCGGTTGCTTAAAGATCGGCCGTAACCTTCCGCGGTCTCGGATTTCTGCAACGGTGGCAAGTCACTCCCGCTCAATCTTCACGGAATTCAACACGACATCCTTGTTCGGCTTGTCCTGGCGGTTGCGTGGGAGCTTGGTGATTTTGTCCACCACGTCCTGGCCTTCGACGACTTCGCCAAAGATGGTGTGATTGCCCGTCAGCCATTGCGTTGGCGCGACCGTGATGAAAAATTGCGAGCCATTGGTGCCTGGGCCGGAGTTCGCCATGGCCAGCTTACCCGGCTTGTCAAACTTGTGCGGCGATCCCTTGGTCTCGTCCTGAAACTGGTAGCCGGGGCCACCCATGCCGGTGCCGGTGGGATCTCCGCCTTGGACCATGAAGTCGGGAATTACTCGATGGAAGATGGTGCCGTCATACAGACGAGCTTTGCTCTTGCTCTTGGTGTGCGGGTGAGTCCATTCACGCGAGCCTTCCGCTAGCTCGATGAAATTCTTGACCGTGATAGGTGCTTCTTCTTCGAAGAGGCGGCACACAATGGTTCCTTCGCTGGTGTCCAGGGTGGCATAAACGCCGGGTTGCCGGGCCATGATGATTCCTTTCGTTGATGGCTGAAGTAATGAACGGCGCCTGTGGGGAGCCGGTACAGCTCTGGCGAGACTGCTTTCAGTATTGTAAACCGGATGCAGGCGCTCGCGAGATGCCCATTACTTCTCTAGCTTCGTCACCAATCCAGGTGTATCTTTCGGGGAGACTGAAGGAAAGTTATGGATAAAACTTCCGAAGCCAGACTGCAATTGGTGCACCCGGTCCTTGCAGATAAAGTCCGCCAAATGGCTGCGACTCTGCTGCAAGAGGGAATTGAGATTCGCGTGGTGCAAGGGTTACGCACCTATCAGGAACAAGCTGTGTTGTACGCGAAGGGCCGCACCGCTCCCGGATCGATCGTCACCAATGCCAAACCAGGGTATAGCTATCACAATGGAGGCTTGGCTGTGGACTGCATACCGGGAATCAGGGGCTCCAATCCGTGGCAACCCAACTGGACGGATCGAGTGCACGACCAATTGACTCCCGACTATGCTCGCATGGTGCAGGTGGGAAAGTCGCTGGGTCTGTTTTCCGGTTCGGACTTTGTGTCCATTACCGACGATCCGCACTTTCAGATGATTGGGTCATTCCCGGTTGGCTGTCCACCTGAGCCAGCTAGAGATCTGATGGCCAAGAACGATCTGAAAAGCGTCTGGGCCATGGCGGGATTGCCGGTCAGCTAAGAGCATCCCTATTCTTCATGCCCGGACCGCGGTGATACGCAGTTGCTGCTAAACGCCCGGCTCGAACTCTGGTGAACTCTGCGGTGATTAGTGCCCGCCAGATAGAATGGCTGTTCCGAGACTCTGCCCATGCCTTCCAACTGGCTCTTCTGGATTCTATTCAACCTCTTCGTCTTGGCGCTCCTTGCGCTGGACTTGGGAGTGTTCCACCGCCAAAAACATGTGGTGGGCTTTCGCGAGGCCATCGGTTGGACGTTGGTCTGGGTTTCTCTGGCCGCGGGTTTCGCCGTCCTCATCTACTTTTTCGGACATACCATGGTGGGGACTCAGGCGCGGCCGAATTCTCAATTGTCCCTGGAATTCATCGCGGGATACCTCATCGAGCAGTCCCTCAGCGTTGATAACTTGTTCGTTTTCCTGCTCATCTTTCGCTATTTTCGCGTCCCGCGGTCCTTGCAGCACGACGTGCTGTTCTGGGGTATCCTCGGCGCCCTGATCTTGCGGGCCATCTTCATCATCGCAGGTATAGCGCTGCTGAATCGTTTTCACTGGTTCATTTATGTTTTCGGCGCGATTCTGATTTACAGCGGGTTCAAACTCTTCGGTCAAAAAGATGCAGAGATCAAGCCTGAGGCGAATCTGGTGCTGCGGGGCTTTCGCAAGCTCTTTCCGCTGACTAAAGATTTTGAGGGCAGCAAGTTCTTTGTGCGACGGGGACTGGTGCGCTACGCAACGCCGCTGGCGGTCGTACTGATCGTGGTGGAGACTACCGACTTGTTATTTGCGGCGGACTCTATCCCCGCAGTTTTGGCGGTGACGCGCGAGCCGTTCATCGTGTACACGTCCAACGTGTTTGCAATTCTCGGATTGCGCTCTCTCTACTTTGCGCTGGCGGGAATGATCGAGGTCTTCCACTTCCTGCATTACGGCCTATCGTTAATTTTGATCTTTATCGGCGTAAAAATGCTGGCGTCGAGTTACGTGCAGATTCCGATCGGCATTGCACTGGGCGTGGTCGCCGGGGTTTTGCTGGTTTCGATTCTATTGTCGCTGCTCTTTCCGAAGAAAAAGTACAAAGGCAAATAATGCATTTATTGGAAGCGGATGTTCTCGCCAGACACTACAGAATGCTTGTGGAACTTCGCGTCGTTCTTGAGGGGGAAGTCGAGGCGATAGTGGGCACCCCGACTCTCTTCGCGCGCAAGCGCCGACCGGGCGATGAGCAGCCCAGCTTGGAGTATGTTTGCAGCCTCGTGCGAACGACGGTCGCCCGACGAAGGTTGCTGGCTCTGCAACGCGGTCAAATCCGAGACTACTTGCCGCAAGCCTTTTCCGTCGCGCACCACTCCAACGTACTGCCACATTGTCGATTGCACTTTCTTAATGAACGCCTCGATTTGTGCCGGCTGTCCGTTGGTGGGCATCGTCGTACTATCGGTACCCGCACGCGCCGCCAATCCATGGCCTGACCTCATGTGCTCCCGCATCGCCTGTGCCGCCCGTGCTCCATACACCAACCCTTCCAGCAGGGAATTACTGGCCAGGCGGTTGGCTCCGTGCACGCCGGTACAAGCCACCTCTCCGGCGGCGTAGAGCCCGGACAAGGAGGTCTGTCCTCTCAGATCGGTGCGCACGCCGCCCATGGCATAGTGCGCCGCCGGTCGAATGGGAACCAGTTCGCTAGCGATATCGATGTTGTACTGCATGCAGGTGGAGTAGATGGTGGGGAACCGTTTGCGCACGAGGTCGGCATTCAGGTGTGTGAGATCAAGGTACACGGCGGCATCAGGACGCTTAACCAGCTCCAGCTCGTGGGCGATGGCGCGCGCCACGACGTCGCGTGGGGCCAGCTCCGCAGCCTCGTGATACTTGGGCATGAAGCGCTTCAGTTCGACGTTCCTCAGATACGCGCCTTCTCCGCGCAGCGCCTCCGACAGAAGGAAACGGGGAGCGTTCTTCAGATACAGGGCAGTGGGATGGAACTGCACGAATTCCATGTCGCTGATCTCGGCACCAGCGCGATGCGCCATGGCAACACCGTCCCCGGTGGCAACAGACGGATTGGTCGTGTCGCTATAAACGTGGCCCAAGCCGCCGGTGGCGAGCAAAGTGGCGCCGGCAAAGATCTCGTGCGATTGGCCCGACTGATCGAGAACGCGGACCCCGACCACGCTACCGTCCCGTACAAGTAGGTCGGTGGTGAACTCGAATTCCTGGAAGGTGATTGCTTTCTGGGCTGCAGCTTTGAGATATAGCGCCCGACCGATCTCACGTCCGGTCGAGTCTCCATGAGCGTGCAGCACGCGGTTGCGACTATGGGCTCCCTCGCGAGTGAAGGCGATTTTGGCGCCAGCGCGATCGAACTCCGTACCCCACTCGATGAGCTCCTCGATGCGGGGCGGGCCTTCTTCCACCAGGATTCGCGCGGCCTCTTCATTGCACAGTCCGTCACCGGCCTTGAGCGTGTCCTCGAGGTGGAGGCGGACTTCATCATCATCGCTAAGAGCCGCGGCAATACCGCCTTGCGCATACTGCGTGTTGGACTCGGTGACCTCGCGCTTCGCCAGACACAGTACGCGGCCGGCGGCTGCAAGTTCCACCGACGCCCGCAGACCCGCGATGCCTGCACCCACGACGATGAAATCGGTTTCTGAGGGAAGAGCGTTCATACTCGCAAACGGTGCCGGTTGACGGGTTCATGGTAGCACGCAGGCAGAGCGGGGAATCCGGTATCTAACGCGGCTAGACCAAATCAGGAATTGCAAAGAGCGAATGCGGCAGCAACTCCCATCCATTACACTAGAAGTTTGACTCGCATTTCGGTTCAAACTCCATCACGATCCTATGAAGTGCTGGTCGAGCGTGGTCTGCTGCGCTCGGCGTCGACTGTGCTGCGCGATGTCGTGCCGGCGGAATCCCAAGTCTTTGTGATCACGCAGGCGCCCGTGCGCAAGCGCTGGGGCCCGGTGCTGCGTAAAGGCTTCAACAAAGCTGGACGCAAGATCGAAATTGTGACGATGCCGGATGGCGAGCGTGCGAAGACCCTCTCGCACCTGGAAAAACTTGCTTCGAAGCTGGTGAGTCTCGGTGCTGACCGCAGGTCGGTGATTTTGGCGCTGGGTGGGGGCGTAGTGGGCGATGTTGCGGGATTCCTCGCATCCGTCTTCATGCGTGGAATTCCCGTCGTGCAAATACCGACGACTCTCGTCGCGCAGGTCGATTCGGCGATCGGCGGCAAGACGGGTGTGAATCTGAAGTCGGGCAAGAATCTGCTAGGTACTTTTCATCAGCCGCTCGCCGTGCTTGTGGATCCTGATGTTCTGGCAAGCCTCCCCGAGCGTGAATACCGTTCCGGCTTGTTTGAGGCAATGAAGTACGGTGTCATTCGCAACCCGGCAATCTTCGAGTTAATGGAAGCAAACAGCGATGCCCTCCTGCGTCGTGAAGGCGTTCTCTTGGAGACCCTGATCGCCGGATGCATTCGCGTGAAGGCCGACGTGGTGAGCGCCGATGAACGCGAGAGCGGCGAGCGCCGCATCCTGAACTTCGGACACACTATCGGGCACGCGCTGGAGGCGGAAACCGGCTACAAGCAGTTCCTTCACGGTGAAGCGGTAGGGTGGGGCATGATTGCAGCCACCGTGATCGGGACCCGAATGAAGGTGACCGACCCGCCCACCGCGCAACGAATCCTAGGATTAGTTCGCGCGTATGGGTCGTTGCCAACGGTGAACGTGGAGGGCGAAAACATTGCGAAGCTACTGCTCTCCGACAAGAAGACGGTTGGTGGCGTGCCACACTTCATTCTGCCGACCGGCATTGGCAAGGTCGAAGTGGTGAATACTATTCCGACGCCGGCGATCATCGAAGCGGTCGAAGAAATCAAGAAGTTATCAAAGGCCCAGCTTTGACTCGGCTAGACAAGTCGCGGGTCGGAGCGTCGAGTTCTCCGAAGCGTGAGCACATTGTGGGCGCGGCCCCGGCCGGGGCGCGGGACGAAGCATCGGCTGCCGCAGCGGTGCGTGACATGTTCACGTCGATCGCGCCACGGTACGATCTGCTAAACCACGTCCTCTCCATGAACATCGACCGGGTGTGGTGGAACCGCACCGCCCGCGTCTTCAGCGAGGTGCTGCGCCGTCCCGATGCTCGGGTCCTCGACCTCTGCTGCGGAACCGGCGACATGACCTTTGCGCTACATCGCCGATTGAATGGAGCGCCCACGCAAATCTTCGGAGCTGATTTCTCGCATGCCATGTTAGTTCGCGCGGAGCAGAAGTCAGCAGGCAGGAACATCCGCTGGACCGAAGCTGATGCGCTGAATCTGCCGTTTTCTTCGGAGCAATTCCAGCTTGTGACTTCCGCGTTCGGCTTTCGCAACCTGGCCAACTACGATCGCGGACTGGCAGAGATCTATCGCGTGCTTGCGCCTAAGGGCGAGGTAGGCATTCTAGATTTCGGCGAACCTAAGGGTTTGGTAGGCCAATTGTATCGAGTGTACTTTCGGCGAGTGCTGCCGGCGATTGGCACGCTCATCTCCGGCGTACGTGGCCCCTACGCGTATCTGCCTGCGTCCGTATTGCGCTTTCCTTCCCCCGAAGAGATGTTGCAGAGAATGCGTGCCGCCGGTTTCCTCGAAGTCACGTGGACGCCGTATACGTTTGGGATCGCAGGTCTGTATCGGGGAAAGAAGTAGGAGGCAGGGATTAGGGGCTAGTGATCAGGGGTTGGTATTCGAAGCTTCGTGATGATCCGATGCAAGATGGCAACGTAACTCGGCGAATAATCACCAGCCCCTAGCCCCTAGTCCCTAGCCCCTGCTTTCGAAGCTGTCCCGCAGCGCATCCTCAATGCCGTATTGAATAACACTCTCATACTCTTTGCCGAGAAACCGCTGCAACCGGGCGGTGTCCATGGTGTAGGAGCCGATCAGGTAGGGCAGGGCAGCGGGGGGAATCGAAGAAATACCCAGCTTCCACAACAAACCGAAGACAGCCCGGCAGGTGGCCCGGGTAGGTGCGCGTTTAATCCTGGCTTGCGCTATTTCAGCGCATTGTTGAACCGTGATGGACTCTCCCCTACCAGCGACATTCAAAATGGTCAGCGACGGATCGCTTGCTGGGCGGTCCAAGAGATGCACCAGCAACCTTGCCATGTCATCCACGTGTACAAACTGGAACCGCTTCTCCAGATACTTGTTGCCTCGAGGCAACAACCAGGGCAATCGCTTTCCCGAGGCTCGCATGCGAGCGGCGCGCTTGCTGTTGCCCAATGGAATTCCGCGCAATGCGCCGATCATGTAGTTCTGCACACTGGCGCCCGCGAAAATATGCGGACGCACCATGTAGGTGTGACAATCGCCAAGGCTCTCGGCTCGATAGCGAACCACCTCGTCGCATTCACGTTTGTGAATGGCATAAGGCAGCGTGTGCGCCCGGAGCGGAGCTTCCTCGTTGACTGGTCCCGCGGTCTCTGGACCATAAACGGCGACACTGCTGGGGAAAATAAACTGCGAGACTTGGCCTCCGGTGCGGTTGACAACGCTTATGGCTTCCATAACGCGAGCCGTGCCAGCGACATTGATCTGCCACATGCGTTCCGGGTCGAGAACGCCGGAGCGCAGGGGATCCAGGACGAATGCAAGGTGAATCACGGACCGTGCCCCAGTTTCCCGAAGCAGCTCGATGAGCTGCCGGCAAGAAGGCTCACGCCCCAGGTCGGTTTGCTCGAATCTTGCCAGAGTGGAACTGTCGGGCGGGCGCGTATCGGCGCCCACCACGGAAAAATCGGAAAGTAACGGTAATAACCGGGTGCCCAGGTTCCCAGAAATTCCCGTCACCAGGACAGTTCGTTCCGGCGGCATGACTATTTGGGAGGCGCCTCTGAATTCGGGGGAGCGGATTCCGAATTTGGCTTCGCCCCAGGCGATCCTTTCGGGTTGAGGACCATGTGCTGGACGCTCGGTGCCTTCTCAGGTCCAAAGTACGCTTCGTTGAGGTCTACGGTCGCCGAGCTCTGGATCTGTTGAATCTTGTCGGTGATCATTTGTCGCTGCAAAGTGGACGTGATGGACGCTTTGACGTCACTCAGAGGAACCTGGCGAATGGAAACCAGCTTGTAGATATAGGACGACCCAGGATCTGAAAATACCTGAGAAATCGCACCGGGCTTTAACTCAAAGACGGCCTCATGGGCTTCTGGCAAGGTGCCAGGACGGCGTCCTCCGACGTTGACATCGGGCGGAGCTGTCGTGAGGCCGGCATGGTTCATCACTTCCTGTTGCAGCTTTACCGGGTCCTCACCCGCGACCCAGCGTTCCCTGATTTTTTCAGCGAAAGCTGTTTGCTCAGCATCGGTCGGCTTGGGTTTGTCGCTGGCGACGGCTCGCGGGATCATGATGCGCTGCAAGTTCGCTTCGACGTACTTCTTGGGATTCTGGTTGTAGTAGTCCTCAATCTGCTTATCGGAGAGGTTTGAGTACTCCTGGACGATGTGTTGATTCAGCGCGTCCGTCAGGATCTGGTTTCTAGCGAACTGAAGAATTTCCTGCACCCGGGCATCGTTCTCCAGCCCGAGCTCGCGCGCGGCATCGGCAAAAACCAGCAGTTTCGAGTATTGCGAGGCGAAATTGCGCAACACATCGGGAGGCATGGGTGGCTTGCCCGGTTGCTGCAAAGCCTTGGTCATCTTCTCAAACTGCTCGCGGGTCAGGCTGCTCACGCAGCCGGCGGGCGGCGTGGTGGCGGGAGCCTTAGGTTGGCACACACCCTTCAGCGTGATGACTACCTGATTCATGGGTACCTTGGTCGCGTCGGCGGAGTAGCCAACAGGTGCGGCAGCATCGGATGCTGGGGCCGAGCTCTGACCGTTTGGAGTGGTGGCCGCAGGAGGAGTAGGAGCTTGATTTGAGTTGGGCTCCTGGGCATAGGTGGCATAGCTGAGAGCACACGAAAGCGCAAGGACCAAATAAGTAAAACGTGACATGTAGCGGTGTTCCTCCGGAGTAAATACGCCCTAAGGTGGCGCGGGTAGATGGATACAAAAATGTACCACATTGAGGCTGACTTGCGTCAGAGGCCGTGGCTGGCGGCCAGCCAGAGTTTGCGGATTTAAGCGGAAGGTGAATAATCGAAACATATGGCGGATGGTGTCACGACTGCTGGCATGAGGCGGGAGAAGAAGGCGGTCGCCTTGCATTCCATCTATGCCGCGGTGGCCATCACGCTGCTGAAGACTGCGGTCGGTGTGACGACGGGCAGTTTGGGTATTCTCTCGGAGGCGGCGCACTCGGGTCTCGACCTGGTGGCGGCGGCGATTACTTACTTTTCAGTTCGCGTCTCGGATAAGCCTGCCGACGCGGATCATCAATATGGCCACGGGAAAATCGAAAGCTTTTCTGCCTTTCTCGAAACTGGTTTGCTGCTGTTGACCTGCATCTGGATCGTATACGAGGCTATCCGTCGTCTCTTCTTTCATTTCGTCCACATCGAGCCCACCCTCTGGGCATTCGCGGTCATGGGTATTTCAATCGTGGTTGATTTTTGGCGTTCACGCCGTCTGCGCCGCATTGCCGACAAATATGACAGCCAGGCGCTGCACGCCGATGCGCTGCACTTTAGCACCGACATCTGGTCCAGCACAGTCGTGATTATAGGATTGGCCCTGGTATTGGCGGGACGGCAATACTCGCAGCCTTGGCTGGCGAAGGCGGATTCGATCGCCGCACTCTGCGTAGCTTGCATAGTGGTGTACGTAAGTTGGCGCCTGGCACGGCAAACCATTGACGCTTTGCTCGATGCCGCTCCGGCAGGTGTGCGCACCCGAATTATTGAAGAGGTGTACCGCGTAAATGGAGTGTTGGAGGTTGGCCGGGTGCGGATCCGGAGAGGCGGCAGCCACTATTTTGCCGACGTCTCCATCGCCATGTCGCGCACTGTGACGTTTCAGAAGTCGGAGCAGGTTTCCAATGAAGTTGCTGCCCGCATTCGCGCGGTTTTGCCTGATGCCGACGTTGTAGTGAACACGGTTTCGCGTGCTAGCCGGCAGGAGAGCCTATTCGACCGGATTCGGGCGGTCGCCACGCGCAACAACCTTAATGTGCATGACATTAGCGTGCAGGATGTCGGCGGCAGTCTGCATGTAGAGCAGCACGTTGAGCTGGACGAAAAGCTCAGTCTGAAGGAGGCACACGACCGAGTCACCCGTTTGGAAAGCGAGATGAAGGAGGAGGTCGGTGAGATCTCGAGCATTCTTACCCACATTGAGAGCGAACCCGCCACCATCGAGACCAGCGATGGGCTGGTCCGTGCTCCCGGCTTCGAAAACCGGCTGCAACAAGTGAAGGAAGGATTCCCTGAGGTCGTGGATATGCACGACCTCATGTTTAAACAGGTGGGCGGGCGACTCTATCTGTCGCTGCACTGCACCATGAACGACGATCTGCCGCTATCGCGCGTCCACGATATACAAACAGCAATGGAAAGCCGATTTCGCCAGGAAGTCCCTCAATTGTTTCGCGTGCTGATTCATCCCGAGCCGCAGACCGACAACCGGCGATAGAGAGTTAGAGTGGCCCTTCTTCGATGGCAGCATCCTGTTCATCATGTGCTGCAATGTCGCTGAGAGCATAGGAATACATCTTGCTCGGAACGTTCGTTGTCGCTTGCCGCCGGACTGCAATCATCTCGGCCACAATGGCTACAGCGATTTCTTCCGGCGTGACTGCCCCGATTTCAAGACCTACCGGCGCGTGTACGTCTTTGAATTTTTCGGCCGAAATGCCTTCCTTTTCCAGCTCCTTGTAGATCGAGATGGTCTTACGCCGCGAGCCGATCATGCCGAGATACCGCGCGTGGGCGTTAAGGGCCCAGCGTAGCACACGCATGTCGTCGCGATGTCCGCGAGTCACGATGACGATGTACGACGATTCCGGCGGATTCAGTTCCGCGGTGGCCACTTCGAAATCGCGGGCAATCACTTCCCGCGCATCAGGGAAGCGCTCACGGTTAGCGTAAGCCTCGCGGTCGTCGACCACGACCACATCGAAGCCCGCAATCGCTGCGACTCTATACAGATTGTAAGCCACGTGACCGGCCCCAAAAATGTAAAGCAGCGCAGCCGGCAGCACCGGCTCGATAAAGATTTCCAACGTGCCGCCGCAAACCAGGCCAGTGTCGTACTTGGGATTGTTGTTGAGGTTGAACGTCAAGGAGCGCGGCTTTTCCTCTTCCATCACCTCGCGCGCGACCTGCCAAACCTCGGCCTCCACGCATCCGCCGCCGATGGTGCCCACGATGGAGCCATCGTCGCGCACCAGCATCTTCGCAGTCTGGAACGATGGAATCGAACCGTGGACGTTGGTTATAGTGGCGACCGCGCCGCGGCGTCCGTGGCGGCGAAGCTCAACGATTTGTTCGTAGATTTTCACCGAAACCAATTATTAGGCCCCCCCAGCATTAAGTCAAAGGGGCGATTAGAATGCTGCATGTGTCTGCAGAGCTGCGGATACTCAGGAGACATAATGAAAGCAGTCCGCATTCATGAGTTCGGCGGTCCGGAAGTTCTCAAGTACGAAGAGATTCCTGATCCGGAATTGCGCAAGGACCAGGTTCTGGTGCGGGTGCGCGCCTGTGCGCTGAACCATCTCGATCTCTTTGTCCGCGACGGCCTGCCAGGGGTGAAGCTGCCGCGCATCCTTGGCAGCGACATCGCAGGAGAGGTGATGGCGTGCGGCGAGTATATTACCGACGTGGTACCCGGCACGCGCGTGCTGCTGGCGCCCATGGTCTTCTGCAATCATTGCGAACAATGCAATAACGCACGGCACAATTTCTGCCCGCAGTTCAAGGTGCTGGGCAATGGCGTGGACGGCGGAAACTGCGAGCTGATCGCCGTGCCGCGGGTGAACGTCATCCCAATCCCTGATTCGCTGGGATTCGTCGAGGCCGCCAGTGTGCCGTTGGTCTTCCTTACCGCGTGGCACATGCTGGTTGGACGCGCTCAGTTGCGGGCGGGGCAGACGGTGCTGGTTTTGGGCGCAGGGTCAGGAGTAGGCTCAGCCGCCATCCAGATATGCAAGATGCTGTCGGCCGAGGTCATCACCACCGCCGGCGATGAGCAGAAGCTGGCGAAAGCTCGCGAGTTGGGTGCTGACCACACTATCGATCATTACAAGCAGAGGATCGCCGACGAGGTAAAGCGCATCACCAATCGTCGCGGTGTGGACATCGTCTTCGAACACGTTGGTCAAGCCACGTGGAAGGAGAGCCTGAAATCGCTAAAGCCTGGCGGTACGCTGGTGACCTGCGGCGCCACTACCGGCTTTCAGGGCGATATCGATCTGCGTTTCCTGTTCTCGCGGCAACTCTCGCTGCTGGGCTCGTACATGGGTGCAATGGGTGAGTTAGACGAGGTCCTCAAGCATGTTTTCGCAGGCAAGCTGAAGCCGGTGGTGGACCGCGCTTTCCCGCTAAGCGAAACTCGCGCCGCCCACGAATATCTGGCCAAGAGCGAGCAATTTGGCAAGGTGGTGGTGACGCCTTAGCTGCAAGACCGGGAATGAAACTGAAGGTTGAGGCATTTACAATTCGTCTCGCGACGGAAGAGGATGTTCCGACTCTGGAGCAACTGATCAAGGAGTCGGTGTGGATGCTGCAAGCGCCCGATTACACCGTGGAACAACGGGAGACTGCACTGCGCATGGTCTACGGCGTCGACACGCGGCTCATCCACGACGGGACATACTTCGCCGTCGAAGCGGGAGGAAAAATCGTAGGCTGCGGCGGATGGAGCCGGCGCAAGACACTTTACGGCGGCGACCATCATGCAAGCCGCGAAGATGCGCTTCTCGACCCTGAAACAGACCCGGCACGAATTCGAGCCTTCTTCGTGCGGCCGGGGTGGGAGCGACGCGGCATTGGCAGAGCCATCTTGCAAGCGTCCGAGGCGGCCGGCATCGCAGAGGGTTTCAGGAGCTTTGAGTTGGGCTCAACCCTTACCGGAGTTCCTTTCTACCGGGCCCATGGGTACGCCGAGATTGAGCCTATTGACGTGGCGCTGACGAATGGATTGATTTTGCAAGTGGTCCGCATGGCGAAAGCGCTGGTAACAGCAGATTCCTCGCTGGCTGAGCCTGCTCGTAATGACAAAAAATGAGGGACATACGTCGGCGCGCCTGAAGGTGCGCCCTTCAAGACACTAAACTTTTCAATAGCCAAACTGCGTCCGCAATCGCAGGCGGTACATCCAAACACGTAGGTATAATTAACCCAAATGACTACCGAGTATCGCCCTCCGCACTTCGATAATCCTGAGCCTGGTACCGAGCGCTTCGACAACCTTGTGGGATCGGAGCAGAGCCGCGGCCAGATTCTTCGTGCCACTTTCGGCGAACAGCAGCATGAAGGCGTCCTCATGGCTTCGATGGATGCGGTCGTGAACTGGGTGCGCAAGAATTCGATTTGGCCGATGACCTTCGGCCTGGCCTGCTGCGCCATCGAGATGATGTCGATGGGCGCCTCGCGTTTCGATATCGCCCGCTTCGGCGCTGAAGTCTTCCGCCCGTCACCGCGCCAGTCGGACCTGATGATCATCGCGGGCCGGGTCTCGCAGAAGATGGCGCCGGTGATTCGCGAACTCTACATGCAAATGCCGGAACCCAAGTGGGTCATCTCGATGGGAGCGTGCGCGACCTCGGGTGGCGTCTTTAACAATTACGCCCTGGTCCAGGGCGTGAATCAGTGGATTCCCGTCGATGTCTACGTCCCCGGCTGCCCGCCTCGCCCGGAACAGCTGATTTACGCAATTATGCTGCTGCAGGAGAAGATCAAGAACGAGCGCGGATCGTTCCGGCGAGCGCTAAATTTGGAGCCCGCTTAGGTCGATGGTCGATTGCTATTGTCCCTGGCCCGCTTCGGCGGGCTTTTCTGTTGGTAGGCGGACGGTCACCCGCCGAGCCCTCGAGGTCGATCCGTGTTTTCCCGCCGCGGCTTCAACACACAGGCAGCAAATTAATCCTGCTACGCATCTTAGCTGGCTGAAGCAATCCTTTGTCGTGGATTGCCCCAGATCATGCGCGTTCCCCGAACCATCATTACAATCGCTGCCATATCACTGATCAGCCTCTCGGCTTGGGCTGCATCGCAGCTTCGCCAAATTGGAATGGTAAATTTGCCGGGCTCGCCCGGCTTCGGCGAGCTTGCGTTCGCCAAGGGAATGCTGGTGATGACCCATACCGCTGCTTCCGCCGTCGATATTTTCGATCCGACCAGGCGCCGCGTCGTCGCACAAATTACCGGCCTGCAATCGCCCCGGGGTATCGCTGTGGATGAGCAGGATAGCAAAGTCTATGTAGCTGACGCGGGGAGCAACTCCATCGCGGTAATTTCGACCGACACCTGGAAAGTCAGTGACAGTATCTCCGTGCAAGGTTCGCCTGACCAACTGTTACTCGACAACAGCGGCAAGATGTATTGGAGCGACGCTGAAGCGGGTACAATTTCGCTGCTCGATCTCAGTACGAAGCAGACCATCGGTACCGTGCAGGTGGGTGGCGCGCCGCGTTACCTGGTAGACGATCCTGATCGGCAGATCGTTTTCGCCACCGTCCAGGATCAGCACGAGATTGTTGCCATCGATCCGCAACTCAAGATTACGGCCCGCTTCGATTTGAACGCATCGCAGCCTACGGGTTTGGTTTACGACCCGCGGGTGCGTGAGTTGTACGTGGCTGCGCGCTTCGCGGTGCTGGCGATCAATGCTGATACCGGGGCCGAGATCAATCGCGTGCCGGCCGCGGCGGGCGTCGACAGGCTGTGGCTTGATCCTGAGTCGCGCACCCTATATGCAGCGGGTGGTGGGTCTTTGCTTGTGATGCATGCCAACGGACGCCTTTCCGCCGCGGAAGAAATTGCCAGCGATGTGAAAGGACACACCGTTGCGTACGATGCCGAAAAGAAGTTGGTGTTCCTTCCTGGTGGGCGGGAGAGCAAATCGAAAATCCTGATCTTTAAACCGATGACGAGTAATCAGTCACCAGTAGCGGGCGACGGTACCCAGAGTCGGGCGCAGTAGAAGCTGGGTTGTTTCGAATGTCATCCCTCACTTGTGTTATCCGATAACAACCCGAACGATCCGAGACTTTCTATTGCTTGGGTAACGCGCGATGATTCTTCCCACCTGACCAGTTGCTGAACGTTTCCTGCGAACGCTGGCCGGCAGAGATGCCCACCTGAATCCCTGCACCCCCAAATCCATCCAATCCTTCGGGCGATGTTCGCACCGGCTACTCGCTATCACGTCCCGCGAACGACGATTCTGCGCAAGGGCGAAATCCATTCATGATGAAGATTGGAATCACGTGTTATCCGACGTACGGTGGCAGTGGTGTTGTGGCCACGGAGTTGGGCCTGGAGTTGGCTGATCGCGGGCATGAGGTTCACTTCATCTCCTACTCACAGCCCATCCGGCTTCCCAAGACGTACCCAAACATCCACTATCACGAGGTCGAGGTCTCGCGATATCCGCTGTTCGAGTATCCGCCTTACGATCTGGCGCTAGCTACGCGCATGGCTGAGGTCGCCGAGATTTATGATCTCGATCTGTTGCACGTGCATTACGCCATTCCGCATTCCGTCAGCGCAATGCTGGCGCGACAGATGTTGAGCTGCGATCATGCGCGCTCACGACGCAAGTTACCCTACGTGACGACTTTGCACGGCACCGATATCACCCTGGTTGGATCCGATCCGTCGTATCTACCCATCACCCGCTTTTCCATTGACCAGAGTGACGGTGTCACCTCGATCTCCGACTATCTGAAGCGTAGGACGCTGGAGGTGTTTGCGGTGCAGACGCCGATCCAGGTAATTCCCAACTTCGTCAACTGCGATCTCTATCACCGCACTCCGGAATTGCTGGAGCGGCGCTCCATGTACGCGAGCGCAGACGAAAGAATTCTGGTCCACCTGTCGAACTTTCGGCCGGTAAAGAGACTGGGCGATGTGATCGAGATCTTCGATCGAGTGCAGAAGAAAATTCCGGCGCGCTTACTTCTAATCGGCGATGGTCCTGAGCGTTCCAGCGCGGAGTGGCTGACGGTGAAGAAGGGAATTCACAAGAAGGTGGAGTTCCTTGGCAAGCAGGACCGGATTAACGAGAAGCTGGCGGTGGCGGATGTGTTGTTGTTGCCGAGTGAACTGGAGTCCTTCGGACTTGCGGCCCTGGAGGCAATGGCCTGTGAAGTTGTGCCGATCGCAACCAACGAAGGCGGACTTCCGGAAGTTGTGGACCACGGTAAGACCGGATTCCTCGCTGCGGTGGGCGACGTGGAAACAATGGCAGGCGATGCGATTGAAATTTTGTCCGACGAAAAGAAATTAAGACAAATGGGGGAGGACGCCCGCGCCAGTGCACAGGCGCGGTTCTGTGCCAGCAAGATCATTCCCATGTACGAACGTTACTATCGCGAAGTACTGGACCGCTCTTCGTAGATGGCACCCGCTACCGAGCCTCCCATTTCTTCGGCCTCCAGCACGGGTAGCACCAGGCGCACCAAGGTTCCGCGATTAGGTTGGCTCTGCACCGTGATCTCAGCGGCGTCGCCGTAAACCACCTGAAGGCGCTCCGTCACGTTGATCATTCCAATGCCGGTGCCGGATGAGGCGCTGGCCCCGGTGACGGACATGCCGACCCCGTCGTCTTCCACTTCAATCACCACGCGCTGTTCGGCGCAACGGCTGCGAATGTAGATGCTGCCTCCGTCAACCTTGGAAGCAAAGCCATGCTTGACCGCGTTCTCAACTAGAGGTTGCAAGATCATGCTGGGCACCAGATGTTCAAGCGAGGCAGGCTCCAATTCCTTGACCACCTTCAGCTTGTCGCGGCCAAAGCGTGCGACCTCGATGTCGAGGTAATCGTCCAAGAATTCCAATTCTTCGCGCAGCGGGACGAACGAATCTCCCTTGCGCAACAACCGGCGCAGGATGTTGCCCAGCTTGACGATCATTTCGCGGGCGGAATCGGGATCGCGGCGCACCAGCGAAGCCACAGAATTCAGCGTGTTGAACAGGAAGTGGGGATTGATCTGGCTTTGCAAAGCTTCCATGCGCGCTTGCAACAGCAGCCGTTCCTGCTGTTCCAGTTTCATCTCGATGCGGACATTGTTAAGCACCTTCAATGCGATGGCGACGGCCATGACCGTGCCAGCGTAAATGGCCAGATCGATCAGCCAATTGTTCGCATCGAGCGCGAAGATACGCCGGGGAAAGGCGCGGTGCAGTTGTATGCGGACGAACTCGAGACCCAGAATGAGGAAGAAGAACGAGGTCTGCCAGTCGATGAAGGACTTGCGGATGCTGCGTCGGATCCAGTGATAGATGCTGAGGTCGAAGAGCGGCGAGAATGACCAGATAGCTTCGCGATCGGGACCCAGATGGCGCAGCACGCCAGCCAGTGCTCCGGCAAGAACATACATGGGTAGCGTAAGCCACTCGCCGAAAACTACCGCCGGTAGAGCCACCAGAGCGCCTCCCGCGATTCCCACCAGGCGCCCGCCAATGACGCCCATCAGGATGGCGCCTTCGAACGAAATGTCGGCTGCGTAGAAGCTGGGGACCCAGTGACGGATTAGAACGCCCAAAGCTATGGGCGTGCCGACGATGGCGACGATCTCGATCTTCTCGCTGAGCGTGCGTTCCTCGCGAAACAGCAGAACGCGAAAGCGTCGCGCGCGCACCAGCACACTGCTGATGGCCGCAGCGACGCCGAGACGGATCAGCAAGGTCACGAGGATGAGGCGATGGTCCATTGTTAGTAGTCAGTAACCACTATCCTAGCGCGCTGGCAGCATGACGCAGAGCCTGTTCCGCGCTTGTTCCGTCGGGAGCGCCACCCTGCGCCATGTCCTGATTGCCGCCTCCGCGAGTGCCGAGCTGCTGTACCGTATGCTTCATCAACGCTCCCATGTCGTTCGCGAGCCCAGGGGTTTGCGCGAATACCAGCGACGGTTGGGAGCCTCCGCAACTGAGCAACGCCACCACTTTACCGTTTCGGGTGAGTTTTTGGGCCAGCATCTTGAGATAAGCGAGATCACGATCGGGAAAGAACTGTACCGCCAGCTTGTATTCGCCTCGGTTTTCCGCCGTTTCCAGAATGTTATTGGCCTGAAGTTCCGCAACTTCCTCCAATAGATTGTGCTGCGCTTTCTGAGCTGACTTGATCTCGTCGAGCGACTTACGCGCCTGCTGAGGAAGCTCCCAGATGTGCGTAGAAAACACAGCGGCGGCATCGGTGAGCGTCTCGAAGTCGTGACGTGCTGTGCGAACCGCACGCAGCCCGCAAACGAACTCGACGCGCACTGCCTGCTTCACCTTTTCAGTTTTGCGTAGCAGGATAGCGCCAATCTGTGCGGTGCTACGCACGTGAGTTCCACCGCAGGCGTTCAGGTCGAAGTCGCGAATATCAATCAGGCGGAGCTGGTCGCGTTCGGTGGCAGGTATCTTGCGGACGCCCATAGCGCGCGCTTCGTCCGGTGTGGCGAAGCGAATCTCGACCGGACGATCTTCGGCGGTTACGTCATTGGCCAACTTCTCCGCCGATTCCAGTTGCTTTGCTGTGACCGCATTGCTGGCAAGGTCAATGGTGCAGCTCTCGTCGCCCATGTGGAACGAGACGGTGGGGAATCCATAAAGTTTTTCGAAGGCAGCAGACAGTACATGTTGTCCAGAGTGCTGTTGGATGTGATCGCGACGGCGGTCGACGTCGATGCTACCGTGCACGAGCGCGCCAAGTTGCAGACCTTGCGCGTCACCTTCAACCATGTGGAGGATGTCGCCGGTCCGCTCATTTTCGGTTACTTCCTTGACCCGCACTCGCGGGAGCTCACTCGCGCCAGACAGTTCAAGCCAGCCGGTGTCAAAGATCTGGCCGCCACTCGTGGGATAGAACGCCGAGCGGTCGAGGGTGACTGTAACGTTTCCCGCATCGCTGGTGACGGTCATCACGCGAGCGTCGAACTCGGCAAGGAAGGAGTCGCTGTAGTAAAGGCGGTCGGTCAAGGTGATACTCCAGGTAGCGCGACATCTAATGAAACTTGTTTAACACAGGCATCTCGCAAACCTATTGCGAAACTCCTCATATCGTATAAGATTCTTGCCGCACCAACTTACTTCCAAGAGGAGCGCTATGAAGACCATTTTACGGGGAACGATTTTGATAGTGTTAGGCGGACTTTGCTGCATATCGCTAGCGGCGCAGGACTCGGCAATGTCCGCGAAGCCTAAGGCGGCGAAGCCGAAAGATCAAATGGGCATGCCCATGCCAAAGCCGGCGCCTGAAATGACGAAGATGATCAAGATGATGGCGGGGAACTGGACCTTGACCGAGAAGAGCGATCCCAATGCCATGTTTCCTAACGGCGGCGCAGGCAAGGGCAACGCCGTACTGACGCCTGGGCCGGGCGGATTGTCCCTGGTGGAGAAGTATCATTCCAGTGGACTGATGGGTCCCAACTTCACCGGCATGGGAACGTTCTGGTGGGATCCGAAGGCACAGTTATACCGCGGTGTATGGTGCGACAACATGACCCCGAACGGTTGCGATAGCAGCGGAACCACAAAGTGGGAAGGCGACAAGCTCGTGGGCATGATGGAGGGCGACATGAACGGCCAGAAAATGGTGACCCGGTTTACCTATTCTGACTTCAAACCCGACTCGTTCGTCATGACCATGGAAATGGGGCCGGATGCGAGCAGTATGAAGAAGGCGATGACCATCACGTACACCAAGACCGGCGGTACGACAGAGAAGAAGATGTAAAAACGAACCAAGCCCGCAGGTGTGGAATTCTGTGGGCTCGGAACAGATCCAGAGTTATTTCTAACGAGTTGGCGGTGCCGGTGCGGGGGACTTCTGTTGCAGAGGTGCCGACCGTGTAGGCGCAGGCCGCGAGCCTTCCAACACCGACCCGCTGCGGTTGGCATGGCGAGTGGCGAACACCGACAGCGTGATGGAGGTGATCATGAAGATGATTGCCGCCCAGGTGGTGGCTTTCGACAGCACGGTCGCGGCGGTGCGAGTCCCGAAGGCCGTCTGGCTGCCCATGCCTCCGAAGGCAGCGGCGATGTCGGCACTCTGGCCGCTTTGCAGCAGCACCACAATGATCAGGAATAGACAAACGACAATGTGAACAACGGTGATCAGGACAACCATGTAGTTTTCAATCCTCGTATCCGGCGGTTGCGCAAGTTTACGCGGAGCCGCAACGGCATGGGCAAAGTCGTAACTCTTTACGTTACTTACAACTTGGGTGAGGCATGGTGCGGAAGGGGGGACTTGAACCCCCATGCCTTTCGGCGCCACCCCCTCAAGATGGTGTGTCTGCCAATTTCACCACTTCCGCACACCCGACCGGATGCGGTGCATCGCGGGTTCCAAGCAGAAACGTAGAAGCAACTAAGTATAGCAAAGACAAGGGCGGAGGCGAAGTGCAGACGCTGAGCAGCCCGCAGCTTCAAACGACACGTCTTGGCTCGGAAAGCCTGGATGCAACGCCTGGAAGCTGAACTCCACCTCGCCCGACCCGGCTAGATGTACTGATCGGGCCAACCTGCTGGGCGGCGGTGGCATCGAATTGATTACCGAGATCCACGCTTTTCTGACATATAATTGGCAGGTTTTGTTGGACGTCAGCCGAGAAGGTCCATAGATTATGTCCGCCACTCCCACACAATACAAATCCGGAATTGAATTGCCGCCGTGCCCGTTGGCACACATCGTCCAGTTTTATGAGAAGGACGATTTTCTGGTGGAGTCGGTGGCCCGTTTTCTAGATCCCACCCTGGCAGCGGGCGGAGTCGCTTTGGTTGTTGCCACCAAAGCGCACAGGGATTCGCTGGCCGACGAATTAAAGGCCCGGGGCTTGAACATCGAAGCTGCCACGCAAGAAGGGCGTTATGTAGCCTTGGACGCCGCTGCGGTTCTTGCCCAGTTCATGATAGAAGGCTGGCCCGACGAGGTGCGATGCCGGGAGGTATTGTCTAAGCTCATCGAACGTGTTGCGACCTCGGCCCAAGGTGCTGCCGGCATAGCCGTATTCGGTGAGATGGTCGCTTTGTTGTGGGCGGAAGAAAAGCGCGAGGCCGCGATACGGCTCGAACAGATATGGAACGACCTTGCTCAAATTCACTCTTTCGCCCTTTTCTGTGCGTATCCCATGGCTGGCTTCGACCAGGAAAAGCACCGCAAACTCTTCTTCAACATCTGTGGCGAACATTCACAGGTAAATCCAGCTGAGGGCTATCCAGACTACGGCAGTGAAGGGCAGCGCCGCCGCAAGGTTGCGGCCTTGCAGCAAAAGACGCGCGCACTGGCGAACGAAATCCGGCTGAGCCAGGAACGGATACTCCTTCTTCAGAAGGCGGCTGGAGTCGGCACTTGGGAGATGGACCTGCTGGAGGAAACGCTCTCCTTTTCCTCGAAGGCCGCGCAAATGCTGCGGCTGCAGGCGGGAGGCATTCCGCTGGCGCAATTCCTGGCGATCATGCCCTACTCTGGTGACCGCGACCGGCTGCTGGCGTCCCTAAAGCGGGCGCGGACCGGACGCAAGGAATTCGTGACGGAATTCCGAATGAGCCTGGGCTCGGAGACTCACGTGTTCTCGATCCGTGGCAAGACCGTTTATAACGATGACCAGCCACTGGTGCTGGGAGTTCTCTCCGACGTGACACCATCGGAATAAAGACTGGAACGTCTTTTTGGGCGACCTGCCAGAAGAGGGCTCTCTAATACTTCACAATCTTCGTAAAGCTCACGGGATCCAGACTGGCGCCGCCAACTAGCGCGCCGTCGATCTCGGTTTCCGCCATTAGCACGGAGGCATTATCCGGCTTGACGCTGCCGCCGTAAAGAATCCGCAGCGCGTGGGCGAAATCTTTGCCGAAGGCCTTTTCGGCCTCGTGGCGAATCACCATGTGCGCGTCGACCGCCATCTGAGGTGTTGCGGTCTTGCCGGTGCCAATGGCCCATACCGGTTCATAGGCGACCGCGAGTTTCGCCGCTTTTCTTGCCGAGATGCCATTGAAAGCGCGGGTGCATTGGCGGCGCAGCACGTCTTCGGTCAGGCCTGCCTCGCGTTCCTCGAGTACTTCGCCAACGCACACGATGGGCGTCAGTCCATTTTCCAGGGCGACTTCTAGCTTGCGGTTGACCGTGTCGTCGGTTTCGTTGAAGTATTGCCGCCGCTCTGAGTGCCCGATGATCACGTGGGTGACATTGATCGCGGTCAACATCACGGGAGAGACCTCGCCGGTGAAGGCCCCCTCTTTCTCCCAGTGCATGTTCTGAGCGCCGACGGCGACATTTGACCCGGCCGCGGCTTTGACGGCGGCATGCAGGTCAACAAATGGCGGGCAGACGACGATCTCGTCGCGTGAGTGACCAGCGACCGTGGGTAGGAATTCGGCGAAGAATGCGGTGGTCTGTTCCGGCGTCTTGTACATCTTCCAGTTGGCGGCGATGAGTTTCTTACGTGTCATGGATTAGTTCCACTTTCAAGGATGAGTTTGTGGCAAAGGCGCGAGCGGCGTCGCTGTATTGGGTAAATGTTTCGGAGTCGTACAGTACGAACCGGATTTCGCGGACGTGGGCGGCTTTTTCGAGTGCCTCGGCAGCGCTGGTTATGGCGACCTCTGATGCCTGGTCCACGGGGTAGCGATAGGCTCCCGTTGAAATAGCAGGGAAGGCAATGGATGCCAGGTGCAGCTCGTCGGCAATGCGAATCGACTTCGCGATGGCAACTGGCAAGCGTCTCCGCCTCACCGTGCTCGCCGCCATTCCAGAACGGGCCGACGGTGTGGATGACGTAGCGTGCCCGCAGGCGTCCCGCGGGTGTGGCGACGGCTTGTCCGGCGGGAAGACGGCCAATGCGTCCAACAATCTGGCGGCAAGCCTCAAGGATGGCGGGACCGCCCACGCGATGGATGGCGAAATCCACGCCACCCCCTCCGAGCAGGGAAGAATTGGCGGCGTTTACGATGGCGTCGGCCTGTTGGCGGGTAATGTCGCCAGGACCGAAGATCACAAGAACGCGGTCCCCGATCGTTACTCGCATGAGCCTGAGGGCTGGCATGCATGGCGGCTACTTGTTACTTAGCGCTTCCACGCCGGGCAACTTCTTGCCCTCCAGAAACTCCAGCGACGCACCGCCCCCGGTTGAGATGTGAGTGATCTTGTCGGCGACGCCGGCGGCCTTGACCGCGGCCACGCTGTCTCCGCCACCGACGATGGAAACCGCCGCACCATTGTCCGCCACGGCATAGGCGATCTTCTTCGTTCCCTTGGCGAAAGCTTCGATCTCGAACACGCCCATGGGGCCATTCCACACGATGGTCCGTGCCAGGCTGATCTCTCCCGAGAACAGCTCTACCGTCTCCGGTCCGATGTCGAGCGCCATCATATCGGCCGGAATGGGCTTGCCGACGCCAACCTGCTGGATGCGCGCATCCTGGGCAACCTTGTCGGCGACCACGTGGTCCACGGGCAGCAGAAACTTCACGTGGTGGGCTTTGGCGTCCGCAAGAATTTGCGACGCCAACCCAACCTTGTCTGCTTCCAGCAACGACTTGCCAATCTCATGCCCCTGCGCCTTGAGGAAGGTGTAGGCCATGCCTCCTCCGACGATGAGCGTATCCACCGTGGTCATCAAGTGAGTGATGACGCCAATTTTGTCGCCCACCTTGGCGCCGCCGAGAATTGCGACGAAGGGCTTTTGCGGATGAGACAGCGCCTTGCCGAGGTATTCGAGTTCCTTTTCCATCAGCAACCCGGCGGCTTTCTTCTCCACGAAATGGGTGATGCCTTCGGTGGAAGCATGGGCACGATGCGCCGAACCGAACGCATCGTTCACGTAGAAGTCGCAGAGCTTCCCAAGGCGCCGGGCAAACTCCGGATTGTTCGCTTCCTCCTCCGGATGAAAGCGCAAATTCTCCAGCAGCAGGGACTGGCCGCGCTCCAACTTCTCGGCCATCTCCTCCGCTTGTACGCCGATGCAGTCAGGAGAAAAACCAACGTTCTCCCCTCGGCGCAACACGTCGTCGATCAAAATGCGCAGTCGCTCGGCCACCGGCTTCAGGCTCATCTTGGGATTGGGTTTGCCTTTGGGACGCCCGAGGTGGGAGGCCAATATCAGACGAGCACCATGCCGCAGGGCGTACTCGATGGTGGGCAACGTCTCGCGGATGCGGGTGTCATCCATGACGCGGCCGTCGTCGAGCGGAACGTTGAAGTCAACCCGCATAAAAACCCGTTTATTGTTCAGCGGAAGATCGCGAATAGATAATTTCGACATAGCTTGCACCAGTAGTCAGTAGCCAGTCAGTCGCCAGTAGTCAATGCGAGAGGCCGAAAAGCAGATCCCTCGCCGACTAAAAGCCGCCCCCGTGATGACAAAAGCACAGGCTCGACAACTGACGCCCTAACCCCTAGCCCCTGCCTTCACAGCCCCTTCTCGCCGAGGTAATGGATAAGGTCGCGCACCCGGCAGGAGTAGCCCCACTCGTTGTCATACCACGAGATAACCTTGACGCAGTTCCCGGCCACAACACGGGTCATGGGCGCGTCAACGATGCTGGAACGATCGTCGCCGCGGTAATCAATCGAGACCAGTTCTGCCGTCTCGTATCCCAGATAGCCTTTTAGCGGACCTGCTTCAGACGCGGCCTTCAGTGCACCGTTCACCTCTTCAACACTGGTCTTCTTCTCTACGAAAACCACCAGGTCGACCACGGAAACATTAGGCGTCGGCACGCGCATGGCGAAACCGTCGAGCTTGCCCTTCAAGTCGGGAATCGCCAGATAAACTGCCTTGGCGGCGCCGGTCGAGGTCGGAATCATGGACAGCGCGGCGGCACGGGCACGGCGCAAGTCCTTGTGCGGAAAGTCGAGAATGACCTGATCGTTGGTATAGGAATGGATCGTGGTCATGGTGCCGCATACGATCTTGAAGTTGTCGTTGATGACCTTGGCAATGGGTGCGAGGCAATTGGTGGTGCAGGAGGCGTTGGAGATTACGTGGTGCTTTGCGGGATCGTACTTGTCTTCGTTGACGCCCAAAACGACGGTGATGTCCTCGCCGCTTGCCGGCGCGGTGATGATGACTTTCTTCACCGGCCCCCGCAGATGTTGCTTTGCCAGTTCCGCCTTGGTGAACTTGCCGGTGGACTCGATGACCACCTGCGCGCCCACCGACGCCCAATCGAGCTTGGCCGGATCCTTCTCGGCAAAAACGCGAATGCTCTTGCCGTCCACGCTGATGGAGTCGGCGGTGGCCGAAATGTCATTCTTCAAGTTGCCGAGGATGGAGTCGTACTTCAGAAGATGCGCCAGCGTCTTGGGATCGGTCAGGTCGTTGACGGCTACGAATTCCAGATTTTTGTCGGTGAGCGCGGTGCGTAGAATATTGCGTCCGATGCGCCCGAAGCCATTGATACCTACTTTAATTGCCATTTTGCCTCGCTAAGAAAACATCAAATTGAAATCCAATAAATGCGAACTGCGCTCCACAACCATTAAGTACGAAAGGGAGCCGAAACCAAAGCCTAGCATCCGGAGGTAGGCGAGGCAATGGCATACGCCACCGTAATTCGTCCATCGGCATCTTCGTGCCGTTGATGAAGGGCGATTGCTACCGCCTAGGCAGGCATGTTACAAGTGCAACATGCGCAGATGGATGCGCGACCGCGGCAAGCGGCGCAAATCGCAAGACGAGAAGCCAGGGCAGGAGAATCCCGCCCCCCTACAACCCAAGTTCCCTGACCCCGCAACTGCTGACGTTGACGGCAATCGTCAGCCCGATTCCGCGATGCAGTCCGAATCCCAAGCGGAAGCTCAGGTTCCCCCGAAAGAGCCGCAGCCAACCGCCCCGGCGGGTGGAGGCGAAGAGACCTCGCAGCAATTGCGGCGCGATCGGAACCGCCGCCGTGGCCGACGTGGCCGTGGTGGCCGTCCACAGCAGGCAGCGCAGACCCCTGCTTTGCCTGGCCCGGGTGGCCCCACCGGAGAAGCTGGGGAGGCTGAGGAACCAGCAGAGACTAGCGAACCCGTAGCGGTTGCTCCCGCAGCGCCTCGTCCACCCGCACCTCATGAGACCAGGAAGTCGAAGGGTGCAGTGGTGCTCTCGATCGGACTTCCGGGATCTGGCAAGAGCACCTGGTTTAAACGTCACAACATCCTTCCGCTGTCCAGTGACATGGTTCGTATTCTGTTGTTCGACGACGTGACCGAACAGCGGTATCAGGACCTGGTGTTCTCGACCTTGCGTTCCATGCTGCGCGGGCGACTGTTGGCCCGGCGCCCCTGGAACTACGTGGATGCCACCAATTTGTCTCCGCACGAACGCCGCAGTTGGATAAAGCTGGCGCATGATTTCGGATACGAGGCGCATGCGGTCTTCTTCGATGTGCCGCCGGAGGTTTGCATCGAACGTAATCGCCGTCGCGAACGCAACGTGCCCGAAGACGTTATGCAGCGCATGGCGACCAAGCTGCGTCCCCCAAAGTTCGAAGAGGGCTTTGCCAAGATTACGGTTGTCAGGCTAAAGGGAAAGGGCGAGGGAAGCGCTCCACAGGAGGAGCCGCGGCAGGAACTGCCCATCGAGCCTGACGAAGGCGAGCCACCCGACGTGGCGGATTCTGAGTATTGAAAATCAAAATCAACATCAACATCAACAGGGAAGAGCGACCTACGGGCCGCTTTTTCTTATAGGACCAAAGCACGTTTCGCTGACCGAATTTCCTAAAAGCTCTGTCACTGAACCGTAACAGGTCGCTGTGTTACCATCCGGCGAGCAACCGCCATCGGCGGCGGCTTGCAGTCGGTTTAGTGTCATCTCCCGGGAGGAATCTAGCTATGCAAACAAAGATGGATGCATTGATGACGGCAGGTTGGAACGGGCTGATCGCGCTCGGCATATCGGTGCTGGAAGCCCTTGCGCTGTGGATTGTCGGTCGCTGGCTGATCGGTTTTGTTCTTAAGGTCATCGGCCGCGGCATGACGCGTCAGAAAATCGACCCCACGTTGATTCGTTATATCCAGAACGCGGTCGGCGCCATCCTCAACATCGTACTGGTCGTCGCCATCCTTGGCTTCTTCGGCGTTCAGACCACCAGTCTGGCAGCGCTAATCGCCGCGGGCGGTGTGGCCATCGGTCTGGCATGGAGTGGATTGCTCGCCAACTTTGCCGCGGGAGTATTTCTGGTCATCTTGCAGCCGTTCAAGGTAGGCGATTTCGTGACGGCGGGCGGAATCATGGGCACCGTGCACGAGATCGGGTTGTTCGTGACCTACATCGACACCCTGGACAACGTGCGGCACATTGTCGGAAACGGCAAAATCTTCGGCGATGTAATTCAGAACTATTCCACCAACGCGTACCGAAGGGTTGACCTTACCGCGCAACTGGCGCACGGAGTCGATGTGCACATTGCGATGGCGGCGCTCAAGAAGGCCTTAGCGGGGATTCCGAACGTTATGACAAGTCCTGCGCCTGACGTCGAAATCCTTACTTTCACACTCGCCGGACCGGTTCTTGCAGTACGTCCGTATTGCAACAACAAGGACTATTGGCAGGTGTACTTCGATACGAACCGGCTGATCAAGGAGACCTTTACAACCGCTGGTTTCGAGGTGCCGGAACAGCATTACATGGTGCGGACCGCCGCCGCGGGTATGGCACATTCGGCCTGATCGCTGGAGCCTCTAAAATCTAACCGCGGATTGACGCGGATGAGCGCAGATCAAACACTTAAGAAGTACTTGGGCTTTATCCGTGTTCATCCGTGAAATCCGCGGCTGCTTTTAGTTAACCTGATCCCGAGAAGTAACTGATGAGGATCGCATAAAGTTGCATTGCCATCGAATCCGGCACACAATAACAAGTATTGGTGTCTCGTTGTGTGTGGTGGGGCGAGCAAAAGGGGATGTATGAGACTGCGGTGGACGCTTGCTGGATTGCTCCTCCTAATGACAGGAATTGCCGTTGCACAGGTGAGCGGACACGCGCTTGCCAGCGCGACTGGAGTTACGAACGCAACCGTGGCAGCCACGGTTAAGAACTCACCATTTTCGGCCGAGGTGGTTACCCAATACGATCGCACCCTCGACAACTCCGGTCATATTCATCGCGAAACCAGAGGCAAGGTCTATCGCGACAGCCAGGGGCGGATGCGCACCGACAGTGGAACTCCGTCTCTCCAACCCGGCGCGGATAAGGTTGAGCACGTCACGATCAACGATCCGGTGCAGAGAGAAATCGTCAACCTTAACCCCAAGACAAAGACAGCGACGATTTTCCATCTAGGGCAGAGTATGGGATCGACGGCTCCGATAGCGATGGCGAATGTCGCAGGCTCGCCGGTCAACGTCGCTCCGCTACAACCAGGCTTGAAACCGGCAGAACGGAATACGGCTCCAGGGGCAACTACGACGTCGAAGATGCCAGCGAGGCTGAGCACAACGCCCGTCGAAACCAAAACCGAAGTGCTGGGCAACAGATACATCGAAGGGGTCAACGCCACCGGCACCCGTACGACGCGAATTATAGATGCTGGATCGATGGGCAACGATAAGCCGATCGTCTCTGTCACCGAGACATGGTTCTCCTCAGAGTTGAAGATGACGGTGCTGACGGTAACCGATGACGGCCAATCCGGTCACAGCACCACGAAGCTGATCAACATCGTGCGTACGGAACCCCTCGCACAGTTGTTCCAAGTGCCCTCGGACTATACTGTGAAAGATACCCAACCGGTGACGGCAAGCGTGAAACATTAAGGAGCTGGCGGAATACTGGATGTCCGAACTCGATTTTTCTCCTCCTGAGGAACTGACCATATCGTTATGGCGTTCCCTCCTGCTCAATGTTATTGACCGGGTCTCGCCCGAGCGTCTGCCTCCGCTTCAGCTCACCTCCAAACCCGCGCCGGTCGGAATCCTGGTGGGCGATCTGGTCGATCTGCCGTGGTATCGGACGGTTTTCACCAACTTGGCCGACGTAATTTCTCCTGAGATGCTGCCTCCGCTGGAACTGGAATCCCGCCCGGTTGATGTCGGTGAGCTTCTAGGCGATGACTTGAGCCGGGGTTGGTGGGACACCTTGTTGGCCAGCCTTCGTGATCGGCTTGCCCCCGAGAACCTCCCGCCTCTGGAGCTGACTTCTCAGCCAGTGGCGCTTTTCGGAGTTGAATCGAGCCTGCAGATTCTGGACTGGTCCACGCTGATCAGTACTCCAAAAGTCTTCCTGAAAGATGCGCCCCGGGAAGAAGTCCTGATATCGAGGATTGAAGAGGCAGAGCAGCCCGTGGCTCAGGCGCCCGCCACAGATCCGGTGCTATTCGCGGCCCGAATGCAGTTGGTTCGCGACTTGGGTCGTACTCGCTTTCGGCGAAGAATTTGGATTGGGCTGGCGGCTGCGGAAGCTGTTTTCTTAATTGTGGCCATGTTCAAGTTTGTGTAACGGAAGCTTGGACGTCTGAGCGGCCTGCGGGCCGCTTTTTCAATTTAGACACTCTGATCGCTATTTCCCGCAATTCGCTTGCGGTGTACCATGGGTTTCCGGCCGATCTCGTAACGATTGCCGGAACAGCACCTAAACTCTTTGCAAAGGTGAAGGCGGCCCTGTGAATCTCAAAACCAGTACACGGGTAGTGAATGGCATCGTCATAGTGGACATCATCGGTCAGTTACGGCTGGGCGAGGGAACCAATGTGGTTCGTGACCTGGTTCGCGATCTGATGGGCAAAAATTACAAGAGCCATATTGCTGAACCTGGCTGACGTACGCCACATCGACAGCGCGGGTGTTGGTGAGTTGATGAGTTGCTACACCTCGGTGCGCAATCAGGGCGGTCAACTAAAGCTGATGAACCTGAGCAAGAATGTCCACAATCTTCTGCAGATCACCAAGCTCTACACCGTGTTCGACGTCGAGGAAGACGAAGCCAAGGCAATCCAATCCTTCCAGTCGGCATGATTGCAAAACGTCCTCATTCGGGCAGCGACAACTTCTTAGGAAAGTAAGAATGAACTAATTGTGCTCACGAAGTGAGCTTCGTGGTTGGGGCGAAATTGAAACACGCACTCAACCAAAGGAACGTTGAGCCGGGCACCCGTCGGCGACTACCGCACCGCTTCCTGCCGGCAGGCCTCTTCAATCTCATCCTGGATTTCCTGCGCAGCTTTAGCTGGGTCGGGAGCTTCCAGGATCGGTCTACCCACGACCAAGTAGGTAGCACCTGCCCGGATGGCATCCTTCGGCGTGACTACTCGGGCCTGATCTCCGGCAGCCGCCCCGGCTGGCCGCACTCCCGGCGTTACGATGGCGAAGTCCTCGCCCAGCGCCTTGCGCAGCTCGCGTGCTTCATGGGCCGAGGCGACCAACCCTCCACATCCAGCCGCGCGAGCCAGCGCTCCCAAGCGAAGCACTCCGTTGAGTACATTTCCGGCTATCCCCACTTCCTCCAGGTCGGAATCCGAGAGGCTTGTCAGCAGCGTTACTCCGAGCACCATTGGTTTGGCAGGGCACTGGCTGGCCGCCTCGACCGCAGCCCTCAGCATGGTGCTGCCGCCCGAGGCGTGGACGGTGAGCATGCTTACGCCCAATTCCCCAGCCGACCTGACGGCGGCGGCCACGGTGTTGGGGATATCGTGATATTTCAGATCGAGAAACACCTTCCGGCCCGAGGAGACCAGATCGCGGACGACCTGTGGCCCCTCGGCCGTAAAGAGTTGTTTCCCGATTTTGTAGGTGGTTGCGGCGTCGCCAATCGCCTGGACGACTTGGCGGGCTTGCGTGGCGCCCGGGACATCGAGCGCCACTATGAGCCGATCTTTGTCCTTCATCGGCTTCATTTTATCGCATTAAGACAGGATTACTGTGGGCCTTCGTTCTCGGCTATGACTGGCGTCTGGACGACGTCAAGCCGGACTGGATCCACGCCATCGTGGCCCATGCCGAGCATTTTGGCCGCACTATAGGACAGGTCTATGATCCGGCTTCTCCGTACGGGCCCGCGATCGTTAATGCGGACGACGACTGACCGGTCATTTTTCAAATTTGTAACCTTGATCCAGGAACCCAGCGGCAGGGTTCGATGCGCCGCTGTGAATTGATACATGTCATACGGCTCGCCGCTAGCGGTTTGCTTGTGCTGAAAGATGCGGCCGTACCAGGAAGCCTTTCCAACCTGAAACTTCCGGGTCTTAATGGGCTTCACTGTATCCGTGTCCTGAATCTGTCCTGGGGCCCTTTCCTGCTTCGAATCCGGTGTGCTATTACCGGGTGCCGCGCCTAGTGCGGTGGCAAAAACCATGGTCACCGCGACCTGGCTGAGTACTCGTAACATTAAACACCTCTCATCGTTAAGTTGGTTCCTCCTGACAGTGCTATAAGTCTATCCAGCACAAGAAGTAACAGTCAACCCGACTAAGGTCGTAGTGTGACCGTTGTCCTTGCCATCCGCCGCGTTTCGTGCTAGGAGCCGTTTCCGGACGCCGTAAGCCCCTCGCAGGCAAGCACGGCAATGTACAGGCTTGATCTGCCAGGCAAAAACCTGAAATTTGACGGAGGCGCTTTCTATGAGATGGACGGCGTTTACCAAGGGTTGGCGGCAGGCATAAAAAAGATAAGCTGTTTATTTGCAGCGCTTTATGAGGCAAGAAGCGGAAATTCTGAAAGCCTTGCCTGTTCTGTAGGTCCGGCTGATCCTGCTAGTCGTTAGCGCTGCGAACTATCCCCTCGCGGAGAGAGTGCGGTAGAGTCGTCCGGTGAGCCAGCCACCGGTCATATTGAGCATTGCGGGTTACGACCCCTCTTCCGGGGCTGGAATCACGGCTGATATAAAAACTGCGGCCGCCCAAAATTGCTATGCCGTTACCTGTATTACGGCCTTGACGGTCCAGTCCACCCAAGGAGTCTCTGGAGTCCAGCCGCTGGCTCCCGATCTGGTAGCCCGAACACTGGCAACCCTGGCCGACGACCTGGAAATCGCCGCAGTGCGGGTAGGGATGCTGGGCTCTGGGGCGGTGGCAGCTACGGTCGCCGACTTCCTAGAGGAGAGGCGGCTACCAAACGTTGTCCTCGACCCCGTAATCCGGTCGTCGTCGGGCAATAGTTTGCTGGACGAGGCCGGGCTGGATGTTCTCGTGATGAGGCTTCTGCCGCTCTGCGATGTTATTACTCCCAATATTGATGAGGCGGCGAGGCTCACGGGAGCCGAGCCACTGGCTGCTAATACCCCATGGGAAGAGGCGCTTCCGCGGCTTCGGGCGATGGCCGGAGGCTTCGCGACCTCGGCAGCCGGGCGGTGGTCATCACTGGCGGGCACCTGCGACCGGCCAACGACTATCTTCTCTACGGGAGGGGCGAGTCGGTCCTGGAGGAAGTCTTCCCTGGAGCGCATCTGGAATCCCGATCGACCCACGGGACAGGATGCGCCTTTGCAACCGCAGTCGCTTGCCAGTTGGCGCACGGAAATACACTGCCGGAGGCGGTTCGAGCCGCGAAGGAATACGTTCGGAAGGCGATCGTCGGCGCGTATCCGCTTGGGCAAGGCTGCGGGCCTATCAATCACGGGGTGTGAGTGTCGCTAGTCGCTATTCGCCTTTCGCTCGTCGCCGTCCGCCGCTCACTAAGAAGTGCCTCTCGGTTCGGGTTGAACGAAGTGCGAGGATTTAGCGAAAAGCGAAACCGTCCTACTGCGGCGGCTGGTTGTTCTGCGGCTGCTGGGCCGCCGGAGGCTGCTGGTCATCCGGC
Organism: uncultured Acidobacteriaceae bacterium; assembly: GCA_963709045.1. Lineage (GTDB taxonomy): Bacteria > Acidobacteriota > Terriglobia > Terriglobales > Acidobacteriaceae > Bog-257. The sequence continues at coordinate 165,551 of CAVPUX010000006.1, forward strand.
AGGGGCATTAGCAGTCCGCCTGACGGATTCGCGACCTGCGGCGCCGCCTGCTGTTGCGTCTCCGGCGGCCTGTGCACAGCCGGAGGAGGTTGTTGCTGCGACTCGGGTGGCCGGTGGACCACAGGAGGCGGCTGGCTATCATCGCTAGGCTGCTGGTTGTCGGGTAGCGGTTGCAGCAACTGGTTGTCGCTGGGAGGGGCGGAGACGGTCGGCTCGGGTTGCGGAGGTTTGGGTGGCGTTGCCGGTTCGGCCACGGGCTGGTTGTTGCGATAGCGCAAGACCACCGGACCTCCTTCGGCACGACGAACTGCCGCAGCTTCTTCCGTCGCCTTAATGACGGCGTCGTCGCTGTCGCCTGCTACCGCCGCCAGCTTCATGCCCTCAACATCCTTGCGCGTGGCATAAGCCACTTTCATGCTGGATTGATCGGCTTCTCGCGCCTTAGCGTAGTAATAGTCGGCGGTTTCGCGGTCGCCGTCCATTTCCGCGAGGTAGCCCATATTGTTCAGGGCGAATGCGTTCTTGGGATCGAGCTTGTAAGCTTGCTCAAAATACTGCCGTGCCAGCTTGTAATCGTTGCGGTTGATGGCCGCGACACCACGCGTGTTTAAGCGCGCGATCTGGGCCGCGACGTCCTGTTCGCGCTCCATCAGGTTCTTCACCTTCGCGGCGTTCTGGGCAGAGATTTCGCTGATGCCCTTACCGCGCCACGACGGATGCATGGTTACGACAATTGGAGTGTTCGAGTGCTGGCTGGCTGCATGCATGTAGTATTTGTAGGCTTCTTCCAGTTCACCTTCCTCCTCTTTGGCGTAGCCGAGATTGTTCAGGGTGAACGGGTTCGCCGGATCCAGTTTCAGTGCCTTCTCCAGGGCCAAGTCGGCCTCGGGAGCACGGTCTTTTTGCAGCAATCCGATGGCGTAAACATTGATGCGATTGATCTGCATCTTGGCGTCGGCGGCTTCGCCGGCGACCTTATCGACCGGCTGACCCGACCGCCGCACGGTCGGTGGACTTGTACACTACCGCGTCGGAGGCCTGGTCCTGGGCGAGGGCGTAGTAACGCTGGGCACGATCGACTTGACCCTCCAGTTCCGCGATGTATCCCAGATTGTTCAGCGTGAAGGGATCGTTGGGGTCGATGAGGTATGCCTTATAGAACAAGGCTTTCGCCCGCTTGTAGGCGTGCTTCTCGACCGCCTTCACGCCTTCCTGATTCAACTTCTGGACAGGCGTTGGTTTCGTGCGTTTGGGGATGCTGATTCGCACATCGCCCGCAACGGCGGTGACGCTGAAAGCGCCGAGTAGAACCACAATGCCAATCCAGTGTCGGCGCGGCTTGATAGGGAACATTAAAGCCTCCGGGACATTGCGCTACCTGCCATCCAAGCAAAGAACCCAGGCAGCGGCCTCGCAAGTTTTTAGATGGGATCTAAGGTGTTTTTGTTGGCAGTCATCCGTCAGTCGCTCCGATTTTCTGTTTCTATGTCGCCCGACTGAACGCCGCCGCGCCAAATTGCATCCAACTTCGTCGAGAGGGGCAGCGTCCCTTGGGGTACAAGGCGCGGCCTAAGCAGAAATCAAGACTTCGAGCCGGAACTCATGACATCAACGGTCCTCAAAACAGTCCTCGGAATTCTCTCCCTGGCGTTGCTGGTTATCGTCATAGGGGTTGCGCAAAGTGCGGCACAGCAGAACACGGGAGCGTGTCAGCGGAAATGCGGGGCAGGCGTCGCAGCCTGCGAACGTCAGCGGCGGGTCGTCCAATGCGCTGGCTGATACCAAGACCTCAACCAATCCCGGCTCGACGGCAACCTCGAAGTCCGGTACCCGTGCGACCGGGAATAACAACGACGACAATCCCTACGACCCTGTGATGGAGCCACCGCCCCTGCCGAAGGGCAAGCCAACACTGATAGGCGGTACAGCCACCCATGTCGATCAGGTTCGATATCGCTTGACCGTTGCTCCATTCGGTGGAGGAGCGAAGGTGAAGCTGTTTATGGACGAGCGCTCCCACATTTTCCGCGACGGTACGGAAACCACGGTGCTGGCCATCCATAAGGGTGATCGTGTTTATGCCGACACCATGCTCGACGGCAGCAGGGTATTTGCAAAGAATGTTCGCGTGATTACAGATCTTGGAATCGCAGAGGTGCGGGGACAAGTGGTTGCCACCGACGCGCAGAAGGGGACCATTCGGGTGCAGGACCAGCTGTCCGCGAGGCCGGTCTCCTTCAGAGTGAGCCCCGCCACCAAATACAGCTCATTCAAGGGCAATGCAAACTCAGGCGACCTGCAGCCGGGCGCGTTGGTCGACGTACAGTTTTCGGCGGACCGATCGAACCGCGATGTCGCGCAGGAGATCGTCGTTCTGGCTAAGCCTGGCGATGACTATGTCTTTTCTGGGGTAGTGACCAACCTGGATATGCGCTCTGATACGCTCGCACTGGAAAATTCCAGTGATCAAACGACGTACGAACTCCACTTCAACCCGGCTGCAATGGAAGATTCTCGCCAGCTGAAGGTCGGGTCTGAAGTTACCGCGCACGCTGTCTTTGATGGGAAGGAATACAGGGCGAGCAACCTGCGCATCGAGAAAGCGAACTCTGAAGATCGAGACAAGGAAGGCCAAGCCAAGGTGCAATAGGGTGCGCTGCCTTACTTTTTCTTTAGCAGAATCCCCGCCAGCATTGCCGCCGCTGCCCCCAGCAGCCATTCGACACGCCAGAACTGCAAGGCCTGCCATTGCACGAGGCTTTCCGGCCTGTACAGGATGCCGATGCTTAGGGTAACGGCCAGGCAGGCGAGGCCGGCGAGAAAGAACAGCAGGGACAGAACAGACAGACCCATGCGCTGGCGAATCATAGCCACGTCGAAAAAGTCCGCAAAGGTCATCGGATTCGGGGTAGCGACCTGGGAGCGGTAGCGTTCCTTGCCGCACAGGTGGCAAAACCGCGCTCCGGTCGAGTATTCCGTGCCGCAATCAGCGCAGAGGTCATTCGCCAGGATGGGGCGCGCGATACGGGCAGTTGCTGGATCGGCCGGGCGCCAGTATTCCTGACTCGCGCTGCGCGCCAACCGTGCCATGGATGGTGGTCTCCTTAGGTTTATTCTCCGCAAGCGACCATCCAAAGTTCAGCTCTTTTCCTAAGTGAAAGTATCTTAGGGGGTTGGGGACTCGCCCTTATACGGGAAGTCAACCTGGAATGGACACACCTTGCGCAGGATTTACCGCAAAGGATGCAAGAATTGCCAAACAATGGTATGGCTCACTTCCGCTTGGGCATCCTCAGGATTCGGCCCGCTGGAGGGGACAGACTGACATTCTTGTTCCAGAAGCTCAGCAGCAGCAGGTCGTTAGAGGTGAATTCAATGGATTCTGGACGCGTATTGCCCTGGGTAAAGATGTGCTGATCCAGAATCTCATGCAGGTGAGCGACGGTAATGCCTAAGGCGGTTGCGGCTTCCGCCTCGCTGTACATTTCTTTGAGGTGTCGGTTCGGATTTGTCATGTGGCGCGACCAGAAGTACCTAAACGTTTGTAGCTCTTTTTGAGCAGATGGCATATCAGGTAAACTTCTCAGTAAGCACTGTTAATGAAACCTTACCGATTGTACTTTTGCTTCCTAGCACTCTACTGCTTCATCGTAGCAAGCAGTTGCTTGTCCCAAGCCGCGCAAGTTCCTGTCCCCACTCGCTCCGACAACGACCCGGCTACCCGCAAGGGCTTCGACTACTTCTACAACCTGGAATATGACAAGGCACTCCGTGAATTCGAGGCCACGCTGCAAGCCCATCCCGGCGATCCGTTTGCAGTCAATCATGTGTTGTCCACCGTAATTTTCAGGGAGTTGTACCGCATTGGCGCGCTCGATACCGAGGCTTACGCGGCCGACAGTTTTCTCACCAAGAAGCATCCGGAGCCGCTCGATCCCAAGGTGCACGATCGGGTTAAGCAGTTAAGCGACCAGTCGCTGGCGCTATCGCAAGCCGAGCTCGACAAGGACCCCAACAATGTCGACGCCCTGTATGCCAGGGGTATTACGCGCGGGCTGCGCGCCACCTACATGGGCATGGGCGAAAAGGCCTGGTTCGCTGCCCTGCGCAGCGCCGTGAGCGCGCGCCACGACCACGAGCGGGTGCTGGAGTTGGATCCAAAGTACGTGGATGCCAAGCTCCTGGTGGGCACCGACCTCTACATCATTGGCAGCCTTAGTTGGCCAGCTAAGGTGGCGGCGTCGGTGGTGGGAATCAGCGGCAACAAGCAAAAGGGGCTGGACTATCTGCGCGAAGTGGTGGCGGGTGCGCATAGTGAAGTGGCGAGCGATGGCAAAATCGTGCTGGCGTTGTTCCTGCGTCGCGAAGAGAAATATGACGAAGCCCTGAAGGTCGTTGGCGGAATGCAGGCCGAATTCCCCCGCAACTTTCTCGTGGCTTCTGAGTACGCTCACCTGATGAATGCAGCCGGGCACGGCCAGGAGGCGATTGCCGCCTATCGCAAGGTTTTAGCGGGCTGTCGCGCGAATGCTTATTCAAGCTGCCGTATCGAGGTGCCGGCTTATGGATTAGGCGAAGCTCTGCGCGGCCAGCGTGAGTATCTGGAAGCTGCCGAGGCTTACGATTTAGCATCTACCCATGGAAATGATCCCGAGCTTCGCCAGAAGGCGACACTGGCTGCCGGCCAAATGTATGACGTGCTGCAAAAACGTGACACCGCGCTGGAGAAATACCGAACCGTCATCGCCGAGGACTCCAGCTCCGGCACAGCGGACTTGGCCCGCCGCTATATGAAACAAGCCTACAAAAGCCCTTAATCCCCTTGTTCTCAGCTGGATTGGCACACCTGGGAACTTCGTTCTATGCTATTCGTATTACTTGTGTAGGGAGGTTGTATGTACTGCAACTATTGCGGAAAAGCGATCCAGGACGACGCCAACCTTTGCCCGTATTGTGGGCGCCGCATCGGCGCGGTGGCGGGCCGTAGCAAGCTCATGCGCTCGCGGACTAATCGCAAAATTGCCGGCGTGTGTGCAGGTTTTGCCGAGTACTTCGACCTCGATGTCACCGTGGTTCGCGTGGTATGGCTGATCGTCGCTTTGTTCGGCGGCGGCGGCGTACTGGCCTACATCATCGCGTGGATCGTGATGCCCGAGGAGCCGGAATACGTCCCGGTTGCTCCCCCCGCAAACGTCCAGCCGTACCAGGGGTCGTGAGGCGAGACTGGGTCTGTGCGGTTTGTTGCTGGTTAATGTTCGTCGATCGCTTCGGCTAAAATCACTTACCACTGAGTCACGAAGGGCGCGGAGCTGTGGTTTCGATCGCGCCCTCTCGGTTAACCCATCTGACATTCCGTATGATAGGACCATGGACGGCCTGACGGCTAATTGCCAGCGGCTGGTTGCTTCTTCTTCCCATGCCCACCTTCCGCAGCGGCGACGCGAATCTCTTCTACGAAGTCACTGGCGCTGGTCCTGACGTGGTCTTACTGCACCCGTTTCCTCTAAATCACTACTTCTGGGATGGAGTCATTCCAGAGCTCACCTCGCGATATCGGCTGGTCCTTCCCGACCTGCGCGCGCATGGCGAATCCGAACAGGGCGAAGGGCCGGTCACCATGCAAAAGCTCGCCGCCGACCTGGCCGGTTTATGTCGCCAGGAACGCATCAGCAAAGCTTTCTTTGTCGGAGTGTCCATCGGCGGTTATCTGCTCTTCGAGTTCTGGCGCCGATACCGGGAGCATGTCGCAGCGCTCGTACTCGCAAATACTCGCCCGGGGGCCGAGACACCCGAGGGCAAGGCGAACCGGTTGCAGCTTGCCGACCGAGTCCTGCGCGAAGGCACAGCCGGGTTCATTGAGGAAATGCTGGCCAAACTGATGTCGCAGGCGACTCGTACCAACCGTCCTGACCTGGTGGATGTGACGCGCAAAATGATGCAAAGCATGTCCGCCGAAGATATCGCTGGCGTACAGCGCGGCATGGCGGACCGACCCGATTCAGTCGCAACTCTAGCGACCATCAATGTGCCCACTCTACTCATCGCTGGCAACGAAGACAGCATTCCGCTCAGCGAATTCGAGCTAATGCGGCAACATATTCGAGGCTGCCGCTTGCAGGTCATCTCTCAGGTGGGTCACTACGCCGCTCGGGAGAAGCCCAGCGAGTTCGGCACGTTGCTGCGGACATTCTTCGACGAGGTCCTGCGGCGCTAGCCTCTTAACGCGCCGTGTCGTGTGACGCTTGTCACCATCTCCAGTTTGTCCCTTCGGTACAATGGATTCGCCATGCTGGACGCCTTTCTTGTACCGGAAAAGACCGTGATCACCGCTAAGGGTGACAGCGAAGCGCTGGATGTCAGTGGCGTCGCCAATCCTGTTTTTCTCGTCACTCTTACCGTCAATGAAGTAGTTGAACAGGAATCAATCGAGATCACCATGTTCACCTCTGCTGACGGCACAACCTGGGAGGCGAAACCGGTAGCTACTTTGACCCAGAAGTTTTACCCGGGTGACTATCCGTTGCTGGTGGATTTGACGGCTGCTCCGAACGCAAAATTTGTTCGCGCGCACTGGGACGTCAATCGCTGGGGACGTGGAGCGACGACACCCAGGTTTGTGTGTGGCGTCCGTATTCGCGAGGTGACTCCAGAAGCTCTGCAGGAAGCCAAAGCTGAGGCCAGTACCCGCAGCTAGCCAGCCAGACAAGGGCCATGCTTTGCACGGCCTCGTTTAGCCGCACCCCCAAACTTCACTGCGGTTTAGCCGTCATCGCCACTTCCGCGGCGTTTAGCTGCGCCAATAGATGTCGCGCATGCTCTGCGTTCCCGCCTTTAGGTTCGCGCTGCAGATACGCCTGTAATTCTTCTTTGGCGCGACTATAAAATTTCAACGGAATCATGGCGTACGCCTTCAACAGGTGGATGGCGGCCAGGTGATTGCCATTCAGTTCCTCGGCCTTGTCTGCAAGCTGCAGGCCTTTGTCATACAGTCCCTTTCCGATTGAGGCCCGAGCCATCTCGTAATATCCCTGCCATGCCGTCGGAGAGATGCCGGTTCCCAGTTCAAGGGTGCGCAAAGCGTCGTCATAGCGGGCCTGGGCGTTATAAGCCGCGCCTAGCGCGAAATAGGCCGGCCCGTAGTTCGGATCGAACTGGATGGCCTGCTCAAAGTCCTGACGGCCCTGGTCGATGTGGTTGTCCCGCATTTGCAACAGACCGCGCAGGGTCAAGGCTTCAGCAAACTGCGGATAGATTTGCAGGGCCCGATCCAACAATTTTTGCGCGTCGTCGAGTTTCCCTCTGGCGCACGCTTCGCGCGCCTTCACATAAACACTGCGGGCCTTCTGGGGGACGAGCATTTCCGCGACCGATATGGTGTCACCGTCTTCATACCCCTGCCCAGTGCTGCAGAATCGCAGCGCCACGTTGGCCTGGCCAAATTGCACACTGACGACATCGCTCGCCTGCGAAACACCCCATTGCGCCACCACTTGGTAACGCCCGGCTGGGATGTTGTACAGTTCAAAGGTGCCGTCTTGCTGAGTGAAGGCGCTGGCAACGGTTGACCGGGAATAGGCGTCTTGCAACTCCACCCGGACGCCAGCTGCGGGATCTCCTTGCGGACCCAGAACGCGGCCGCTCACCGAACCGGCATTGGAGCCGATGCGGTTTGGATTGGTGAGCAGTTCCGAATATTGAGCGCCATATTGCGCGTTGGCCTGGGAGGCGAAGAAGAACGAGAGCAGCAGTGTTGCCAACCTGGCCCGCAGAAACATGGTGCTACCTGGATCGTGAATTCATCGGGGCGTCTTTACCTTTCGATTTGCCCCTCGGCAAAATCCAGGGTGCGCCGCGTTGGGCACCGCATCGTGCTGTGCTATTCGTGAGATGTAAATTGATCAGGATAGTTGGCTGCTTAATCACAAATTATTTTTCCTGTCAAGCGGCAATGTGGAGAACAGCGAGTTGCCTTCAACCGGACCCATGCACCACACCAAGTTCGTCACCGTACATCCCGCGCACAACATCCTCGGAAGCGTCGGCGTCCCCGGCGACAAGTCGATCTCCCACCGCTACGCCATGCTGGCAGCTTTGGCGGCCGGACGTTCGCGGTTCCAGAACTTCTCACCCGGCGCCGATTGCGCCAGCACGTTGGGATGCGTCCGTGCTCTCGGGTGCAATGTAGAGCGCGACGAACAGGGCACGGTGGTAATCGACGGGCTGGGTCCGCAATTGCGATCTCCCAGCGCAGCCCTCGATTGCGGCAATTCCGGCTCGACCATGCGGATGCTGTCGGGCATACTCGCGGGCCAATCGTTCAGCACGGAACTGATCGGCGACGAGTCACTTTCGCGCCGCCCTATGCGGCGCATCATCGAGCCGCTGAGCCAGCATGGGTGCGCAGATTCGTTCGACCGAAGGCGGCTGCGCGCCGCTCCGCATTACGGGTAGCCGGCTGCACGGTATCGAGTATCTGGTGCCTGTCGCCAGCGCTCAGGTCAAGACCTCGTTGCTGTTTGCGGGATTGCTCGCCGAGGGGCATACAACGGTAACGGAACCGGTGCGCACTCGCGATCACGGAGAACTCGCGCTGCGTGCCTTCGGGGCAACGGTTGATCGGCTGCGAAATACAGTGACGATAGAAGGCGGTCAAGCGCTGCATCCGTTGGAGGCCTACATCCCCGGCGACAGCTCGTCTGCTGCCTTTTTCCTGTGCGCTGCCGCCATCTTTCCGGAGTCCAACCTGGTGATTGACGGCGTGCTGTTGAATCCCACTCGCTCGGCTTTGCTCGATGTGCTGACCGCGATGGGCAGCCGCATCTCGATGGTCCGCGTGGAAGAGCAGCACGGCGAGCTGTTGGGCACCATCACGCTGGTTCCCGGTACGGCCAAGCCGGTGACGATTGCCGGAGCACAAACGGCGCTGCTGATTGACGAGTTGCCAGTGCTGGCGGCTATAGCTCCCTATACGGCGGGGTTGGAAGTCCGAGACGCGGGCGAGTTGCGGGTTAAGGAGTCGGATCGCTTAAGTGCCGTCACTCAGAACCTGCGGGCAATGGGAGCGCAGGTCGAGCAAACCGAAGATGGGTGGCGCATTCCGGGTGGTCAGCAACTGCATGGCGCGGAAATCGAGTCGTTCGGCGACCATCGTATCGCTATGGCGTTCACTATCGCCGCGCTCCGGGCGCAAGGAGACAGCCTTATCCGCAATTCGGAATGTGTCGCGATTTCTTACCCCAGCTTCTTTGCCGATCTGGAGCGGCTGCTGGAAAGATAGCTCGAATCCCCGCCTTCACCCTGCCGCCACCGGCGTCGCGACACGTTTGGGAAGCAATTCGCCGATGCGGCGGATCTGCGCACCCACTCCCCGCAGCTTTTCTTCGATTCGCTCGTAGCCCCGGTCAATGTGGTAAACGCGATCGATGATAGTTTCGCCCTCAGCGACGAGCGCCGCCAAGACGAGCGATGCGGAAGCGCGCAGGTCGCTGGCCTGCACCGCTGCGCCGCTAAGCGGCGTTCTGCCTCGGACCACGGCTCGAGTGCCTTCGATTCTGATGTTAGCGCCCATGCGCACCAGTTCCTGGGCATGCATGAAGCGATTCTCAAAGATATTCTCGGTGACAATGCTGACCCCCTCGGCCTGGGTCGCCAGCGCCATAAACTGCGCCTGCATGTCGGTAGGGAAGCCGGGATACTCTTCGGTGACTAAGTCTGCCGCCTTCAGGGGGCCATCACCCATCACACGGACGGAATCGCCGTTCGTTTGTACCTGTACGCCGCACTCCTCCAGCTTCTGGAGCAGCGCGCCAAGGTGATGAGGATCGCAACTGGAGACCAGCAAATCTCCTCCCGTGAGTGCGGCCGCGACGATGTAAGTGCCGGCCTCAATTCGGTCAGGGATAATGCGATGGCGGGCGCCATGCAACTTCTCCACGCCACGCACGCGAATGGTGTGCGTACCCGCGCCTTCGATCTGTGCGCCCATCTTATTGAGCAGTGTCGCCAGATCAAGCACCTCCGGTTCGCGGGCACAATTCTCCAGTACGGTTTCGCCTTCGGCCAACGCGGCCGCCATCATCAGGTCCTCAGTCCCAGTCACTGTGATCTTTTCAAAGACGACGCGCGTGCCCTTCAACCACCGCGCCTGAGCTTCGATGTAGCCATGTTCCTGCGAAATCTTCGCCCCTAGTTTCTCCAGCCCCTTAAGATGAAGGTCAATCGGGCGTGCGCCGATGGCGCATCCGCCCGGCAGAGAGACTCTCGCGTGTTTCATGCGGGCGAGAAGCGGTCCCAGCACAAGAGTGGAGGCGCGCATGGTTTTGACCAGTTCGTAGGAAGCCTCAGGGTTCACCAGATTGCGGCAGCAAATGGTGGTGCGGTGCTGGGCGCGGCCGTACCCTAGTTCCACTTCGGCGCCCATCGCCGCCAGCAGGTTGCGCTCAGTCTCGATATCACGTACCTGGGGAATGTTCTCCAGGATGACGGGTTCTTCCGTGAGCAGTGCCGCGGCCATGGCCGGTAGCGCGGCATTCTTGGCGCCGCTGATGCGCACCGTACCCAACAGCGGATTTCCGCCGCGAATGACAAACTTGTCCATGTAGGGATGTCCTAAACCCACGCTGCGAACACCGAATTTATGAATCACAGCGCTGACCTCATTTTACGAGGAATGGGGGCCGGAGTCCCGGAGAACTTGTGGCGACAATTACAGAGGCGAACCTTGAATCCAAGAAAAACTTACGATTTTAAGCAGCATCGAAAGCGGTCTCTGCTCGCACATGTCAGATGCTCCGCTCTGATCTTGGGAACTTTACTCTTCTGTCTGCTGGTGAGCAATAGGGGCTCCGGCAATAGGTCTTGTTCAAGCGGCAAATTTTTCGCCAAGAGCGAAAGGTATGGGGAGGACCCTCTGGCGTCTCATTTGATTTTAAGGCTACGCGCACGTTGCCTCTGGCTGTCCTTAGCTGGCGCTCGGCATCGGCCCTGCTGACGTGTTTCTTCAGCATGAGGATCGCAGCGGAGACGTTACCGCACGATCTTGGAGAGAGCCTGCACGCTGCGGGGACGCGCTTCATGCGACCATCAACGCTCCTCGAGCGCCTCGACGATGGCATCATGCACCAGCGGTCGGACCCGGCGAATACCCTGGGATGCGCGGTTGGGCCAGGTGCGATTCGTCAAGAGGGTTACCGATAGCTGGCACGTGGGATCGATCCACAGAGAGGTACCGGTGAATCCGAGGTGACCAAATGACGACGCCGAAAAATGAGCGCCCGAGGACGATTCCGGAGATGGAGTGTCCCAACCCAGCGCTCGCGACGAACCGGCGGGCGATTCAGCCCTTCGCGTGAAGAGCTGTACGGTTTCCGCTTTAAAGATGGGCGCTCCGCGGCGCAGCATGCACTCAGCGAGGTGCGCGACATCGATCGCCGGAGCGAAAACGCCTGCGTGTCCTGCGACGCCCCCCATCACCGAAGCGTTCTCGTCATTCACTTCGCCCTGAATGACGCGTTTGCGAAAGTTGCGGTCGTCTTCGGTGGGCGGAATCAGTGGCTTCCACTCCGCTGGAGGGTTGAATCGCGTATGCTTCATCCCGAGCGGGGTGAAGATCTCCTGCCGCGCGAACAGGTCGAGTGCTAGATCAGCTTGACGCGCAAGTACCTCACCCAGCAGGATGAAGCCGACGTCGCTATATTCAGCGCGCGTGCCAGGCGCGGCAAGCAGGCGAGTGGTAAGTGCGGACCGAACCAGTTCCTCGCGAGAGCCGGCAAACTCGAACAGTTTCTCGTAGGCAGGCAATCCGCTGGAGTGGGCTAGTAGCATGCGAAGGGTAACCGCCTCGCGCGTCGCCTGCTGATGGCGGGGCGCTCGCGCCACAAAATCGGGAAGGAAGTGTCCGACGGGGATGTCGAGGGGCAATTTCCCGCGCTCGTACAGCAGCATGGCTACAGCAGTCGTCGCCACGACCTTGGTCACGGACGCCAGGTCGATGATAGTGTCGGCTTCAACCATCGGCGCATCGCCCTCATACGTGAAGCGGCCAAATCCGCGCAACGCGATCAGCGATCCACGGTGAGTAACAGCGAGCGTCGCTGCGGGGAAGGCGTGTTGCCCAATGGCTTCGGTAATAATGGAGAACGCTCGCGAAAATTGCCTGTCCTGGAGATCGAACGCAAACGAGAGATCAGTGGACTGTTGCGATGATTGGTTCAAACCCACCTCATAATGAGATCGGATACTGGCGCAACTTATAATAACTTGCCCGCGAAATGGCGCGGCAGATCCCTGAATCAAAGAAAGGTTTCGAACCCATTGAGGCTTCGTCGTTGGCCAGCTATAGCGCTTCTTCTATTTTGTCTTGTCCTCGGTAGCAGCATTCTTCTTCCAGCGCAGAAGGCGTCGGCTCCGGCGGTGACGCCGCCCGCCCCTGCCGCCGCGGGGCAAGATCGTTTTGCTCCGCTCGACGCACTGCTCAAGGATGCCGTTGACAAAGGCCATGCGCCCGGAGCAGTTCTACTCGTCGGCCACAACGGAACTTTTGTTTACCGCAAGGCGTTCGGCTATCGCTCGCTCGATCCCAAGGAGCCGATGACTGTCGATACGATTTTCGACATGGCATCGCTCACCAAGGTGATCGCTACCACCGGTTGCGTGATGCGCCTGGTGCAGCTTGGGCAGGTCAAGCTCAACGACCCGGTCGCCAAGTACATTCCCGAGTTCGCGCAGAACGGCAAAGATGAGGTTACGGTTCGGCAGTTGCTGACCCACTACTCCGGTCTGCGGCCCGATCTGGACCTGAAGCAGTATTGGAGCGGTTTGGAGGAGGGTTATAAGCGTGCCAATGCCGAGAAGTTGATCAACCCGCCCGGTTCGACGTTCGTTTACAGCGACATTAACTTCGTAGTGCTGGGCGAATTGGTGCAACGGGTCGGCGGCATGCCGCTCGATCAGTATTCGCAGACCTACATTTTTGGTCCGCTGGGCATGACGTCAACGCGCTTTCTTCCGCCGCCAGAGTGGAAGCCGCGCATCGCGCCCACCGAACGCGATGAGCGAACCGGACAGATGCTGCGCGGTGTCGTACACGATCCTACGGCGCGCCAGATGGGAGGAGTCGCCGGCGATGCCGGAGTGTTCTCGACTGCCGATGACATTGCCAAGTTTGCGCAAGCGCTGCTGAACGGTGGCGCGCCGGTGTTTTCCCCCTGGATCGTCGAGAAGATGACCACTCCGCAACAGCCGCCCAACCTGACGGACGTGCGCGGACTGGGATGGGACATCGACTCGCCATTTTCCTCCAATCGCGGTGAACTCTTGCCTGTCGGCTCTTTCGGACACACCGGCTTCACCGGCACTTCGCTGTGGATAGATCCGACCACGAACACCTACATCATTCTGCTCACCAATGCGGTACACATCAAAGACAGTAACGTGGTCACGTTGCGCACCGAAGTAGCCACCGCGGTGGCCGCTGCATTGCAACTGGACCCCAGCGAAGAGCAGAAGATGCGGGTGGCTCGCATTACCGGCTACAACGAAGCGGCAGTCGCCAGTCGCCGGGTGGTGATCCGCAACGGGCAGGTGTCCAACGGAATTGATGAACTGGAGGCGCACGACTTCGACGCCTTGAGAATTTCCGGCGTCGCGACGCCGAAGGTTGGGCTCGTCACCAACCAGACTGGCGTCGATAGTCATGGCCTCCGCACGATCGACGTTCTAGCCCGCGCCAGGGGTTTGCAGCTCGCCGCCATTTTTAGCCCTGAGCACGGTGTTCAGGGTACCTCTGACCGCAGCGACATTGGCAATACGAAAGACGGGGCAACGGGAGTCACGGTTTACAGCGTCTATGGCGACAGCGATGCCAAGCGCAGGCCGCCGCTCGACGTTGTGCGCAAGCTCGATATTTTGGTGTTCGACATCCAGGATGCTGGCGCACGCTTCTACACCTACGAGACGACGCTCGGGTATTTTCTCGAGGCTGCGGCAGCAACTGGGAAGCCGATTGTGGTGCTCGACCGTCCCAACCCGCTCAACGGTGCCTATGTGCAGGGTCCGGTTTCAGATACGGGGCAGGAAAGCTTCGTGAACTATTATCCTGTGCCGGTACGGCACGGAATGACAATTGGCGAATTGGCAAAGCTGTACAACGCCGAGCGGCACATCAACGCCAATCTCACGGTAGTTCCGATGCGGGGTTGGATGCGCGGTGACTGGTTCGATTCCACAGGGGCGCTATGGGTAAATCCGTCGCCTAACTTACGCGACCTCAATCAGGCGACGCTGTATCCCGGAGTAGCGCTGATCGAGCAAACGAATGTCTCAGTGGGACGGGGCACGGACACTCCATTCGAAGTGGTTGGAGCGCCGTGGGTCAGCGCTAAGCGGCTGGCTGCGTATTTGAATGAGCGCGACATCGCTGGGGTGCGGTTTGTGCCAATCATGTTTATGCCGACGAGTGGACCCTACGTTCACCAGGAATGTGAAGGGGTCCAAATTGTCGTCATCAACCGCGAGGTGCTCGATGCGCCCGAGCTAGGTATCGAGTTAGCGGCCGCCCTTCACAATGCGGCTCCAACCGGATTCGACATCGCCCATATGAAACCATTACTGGTGAATCAGGCCGTTTTCATAGGATTGCAGGCGGGACAGGATCCGCGCCGTATTGCCGACGACTGGCGTGACGGGATCGAGCAATTCATGCAGGTCAGGAAGAGGTACTTGATCTATTGAGCGGCCCTGTGGGCCTTGGTTTCGTCAATCGTCAGACTGCGCTCGATTACCATTTCGATTGAATCGCCCACCCCAAGCTGAATCTCAGGGCCGCGAGTGAACAGAACCGTGGCCAATCCGAGTGCGCCACCACTGGCTGCCCCAATACCTGCCGCTTTGCTTCCTCCGGCGATTGCCCCAATACCGGCTCCAGGTATGGCTGTGCCGACGATGGTCCCGACATCCTTGCCTTTACTGCTGTCTCCCTGAATGGTTCCTTCTTTGTCTTTAACTCCGGCGGTATTGGCATCTCCAGGCGTTCCCTGTACCGCTCCGGGCAGCAATAAAGTGTAGCCGTTGGGGAAGATCATGGAGGTGAAGCTCATCTGCAATTCAGCGCGGCCCTTCACCTTGCCCGGGCGCTGCACGCGCCGGATTTCTCCCTGCACGAAGGTACCCGGTGGAATGACGATGCGGTCGTTCAACACAATGGGAAACGAAGTTTGCGCGTAAACCGGGTCGCCCGGCTTAGCGTTTTTGGTGGTGAGACCCTGTTTCATGGTGAGCGGAACTCGCGTGCCCGCAGGAACGGTGATTGCGTCGCCCTTTGCGGCCGGAGGGTCGTTGTTCTGTGGGGCCTGGGCGGCGTGTGAGGTGAGTTGCGGCGAGGCATCCTCGTCTTGCGCCACGAGGATCGTCGCGGCGGTGAGAAAAACGACAAATAGAATACCCGTTGCTCTCATGTGTCTTTCCATTATAATTCGGCGCGCTGGCACTACGTTGAAACGCGCGTGAGCGTCAAAAGTCGCGCCTGCCTGGGTGACAGTTTGACGGCCCGCTCCACCAGAGCAGTAGCCTTCGCCAAACGTCCTGTCCGGCGCTTGACCACTGGTGATAGCCTCTCTTCATGGCTGATGAACACCGGGACGACAAAATACAGAGCGCGGCCATCTTGTGGGCGCGCTACTCGGAGATTGCCTTCATCATTCCGGCCGCAATCGTGGTTGGGTGGGTGGTTGGCAAACTGCTCGATTACTGGCTGCACACTCATTGGCTGCTTATCGCGGGAGTTATCGTCGGGGCCGTTCTAGGCTTCGTGCAGATGATTCGGATGGTGAGTAAGCCGACGGAATAGCGAGTGGCGGCTGCCTGGCTGCGAGAATTACAAGCCATCGGCAACTCCGAAGCGCTCTACACGATACATTGGTTTGTGCTCATCGCGATGCCAGAGCCCACCTCCACGGCTGCGGACGTGTTTTTTGCGGGAGCGCTAAAGCGTATCCGCAAATACATGGTCGTGTTATCGGTGGCCGGCTTGGCAGTATGCCTGGTTTTCTCCCGTTGGCCGGTGGCTGTGGGATTTCTGGCTGGCGCAATCATCTCCATCGTCAATCAGCGCTGGCTGGAGCGGGCCGTGGATGCCCTGGGTGAGCGCCTTACCAGCGGCGACAGCAAGGAGCGGGGAGGGGGAATCGTCTTCCGCGCGGTGCTGCGATACGCCTTCATCGCCGTGGGGGCCTATGTTATATTTAATGTTTCCCGTGCAGGTCTTTACGGCTTCCTGGGTGGCGTTTGCCTTCCGATCGTCGCCGTAACCTGCGAAGTCGCAGTGGAGTTGGTTGTTACCCTGCGGCGCGAATTCTGATTTCCCAACTAGCTTTTGGGGTATACCGGTTGAAGCCGGAGTGTGCAAACAGCAGTAATCGCAATCATCGAATCATATTGTTACGAGCAAGCCTTCATGCCTGAACAACTTTGGATAACGGCCCTTCTCAATAAATATTTCGCTGGTCTGGCGAATGCGATTCTGGGCATCTTTCATCTGCACGCTTCCTATCCGCGTGCGCCGATCCCAAACTATGTGGCAACCCAGCTTGTAGTATTTGTGCTGATCTTACTGTTTTTCGCGGTGGTCCGGGTGCGCCTCTCGGTCGACGACCCGGGAAAGATGCAGCACCTGATGGAGGAGATCGATTCCTTTGTTACCAAGCAAAGCCACGAGGTGATTGGTCACGGCTACGAACGCTATGTAGGCTATTTGACTGTCCTGGGAATTTTCATCATGTTGGGCTGTCTCCTCGGTGTGATACCCGGGTTTGAGTCGCCGACCGCGATTCCGTCAGTGCCGCTGGGTTGCGCACTGGTCACTTGGTTCTATTACCATTTCCAGGGTATTCGGTCGAACGGTTTCGCCTACGTAAAGAATTTCATGGGTCCGGAACCGTGGCTGGCGATCCTGCTATTTCCGATTGAGATCTTCAGTCATCTGGCGCGAATCCTTTCGCTCACTATCCGTCTTTACGCCAATATGTTTGCCAGCGATCTGGTGACGCTGGTGTTCTTCTCGCTGGTGCCGCTGGCGCTGCCGGTCGTGTTCATCCTGCTGCACATTGGCGTATCGGTGATTCAGACTTATATTTTCGTGCTGCTGGCGACGGTATACATCGGAGAAGCAGTGGCACACGAGCATTAGAGAAGCAGCCCTTAGCTTTTAGCTATTAGCCTTTAGCAGGCGAAATTCAGCTAATGCCCGCGGGCTAAGAGCTAACGGCTAAAAGCTAAAGGCTGCTTTCAAGTTTGCTGTCAGCGTGAGGGCGTCAGCTCGGTGAACGTCAACCACCCACTGACAGCGATTCATAAGGAGAAGGAAATGAAGAAACTGATGACCGTACTCTTTTCGCTGGGAGCCATGATGTTGATGGCCATGCCAGCGTACGCGCAGGGCGGAAGCGCCGCTGCTCCGGCGACCAATTGGGTCCCCATAGCCTCCGGCTTCGGCATGGCCATTGCCGCCGGATTGGCCGCACTCGGTCAGGGCCGAGTCGGTGGCGCCGCTTGCGAAGCCATGGCGCGCAATCCTGCTGCCCGGCCGGCCGTCCAGCTGGCCTTGATTCTTGGCCTGGCCTTCATCGAGTCGCTGGTGCTGTTCACGCTCGTGATCATCTTCGTCAAGGTCGTCTAGTTCGTCTTCGACGGCATCACAACGCCCTGTCTTCGGATGGGGCGTTTTGTTTGGCCCTTGCGCAAGCATAAGGCTGCCTGAAATAGAATCGCTGGACGTCTAATTTTCCTGGGTCGTTAATGGCTGGAGTACTGGACTACGAGAATGTGACCAAAGACTATGGCGTGCCATGGTCGCGCCGGCGGGTGCGCGCTCTCGATGGCTTTACCCTCTCGCTCGAGCGCGGCGAGATCTTTGGTTTCCTCGGGCCAAATGGGGCAGGGAAGACCACCGCTATTCACCTCGCGCTGGGGTTCATGCGCCCCTCGTCGGGCGAAGGCCATCTGCTGGCGAAGCCGTTTGCCGACGCGCCCACACGAGCGCGTGTGGGTTTTCTGGCCGAGAGCGTCGCCTTGTATCATCGCCCCGCCTCCGAGCTGCTGCGCTTTTACGGCGCTCTCAATCGCATGCGCGATCCACTGCTCCGACAGCGATGCCACGAGGTACTACGTCAAGTCGAGTTAGAGATGGAGGCTGGCCGCAATGTAGGCAAGTTCTCTCGTGGCATGCAACAGCGTATCGGTCTCGCGCAAGCCCTGATCAACGATCCTGAGTTGCTGATTCTCGATGAACCAACTTCGGCGCTTGACCCGCTGGCGCGTGTGTCAATGCGCGAGCTTTTGCTGGAGGCCAACCGTGCGGGCAAAACCATCTTCCTCAGCTCGCATTTGCTGTCGGAGATCGAATTAATCTGCCATCGTGTCGGCATCCTGAACAAAGGCAGGCTGGTGAAAGTGGGTCGCACTGCGGAACTGCTGGTGTCGCGGGAACATTACGAGGTGACCGCACGCGGGATAGCAGCGGACAGCTTCGAACATTCGCAACTTCGCGACGGACAAGTGGTCTTCAACGTGCCAGCCTCGTCACAACGCGATGCCCTGGAGCGCGTGTGGGCGCTGGGCGGGGAAGTGCTCAGTGTGAACCCGGTGCGGCGAACACTCGAAGAAGTGTTCGTGTCGTGGACGGAAGGGAAGGGAGCATGATGGCCACCTGGTCGATCGCGCGCAACTTCCTTCGCGAAAACCGCTGGCCGGTGCTGATCCTCTTGGCCTGGATCATCTTTACCACGGTGGTTACCGGAGGCTTTGGCCGGGAACGCGTGCTGCCCTATGACGTGGTTTTCTTCGTGCAGCAGCAGGCGGTGTATATCTGCGCGTTCAGCGCGTTCCTCGCTGCCAACGCCATTCACAACGAACGCAAATCGCGGCGCATTTTACTGGTGCTGTCGAAGGCGGTAAGCCGCGGCGAATACCTTCTGGCTATGCTGATCGGCACCCTCACGATGTCCGTCGTTTATGACGTGCTTTTCGTGGCCTGTTGCAGATGGCTGGCACATCGCGCGGGCCTTCCGGCCAATGGAGTGTGGTCCGTTGCGGTGTTGGTGGTGGCAGCCTCGGCCATCGCGGCCGCAATCGGCATGTTCTTCTCTACCTTTCTCAATCCATACCTGGCGATCGCACTCACAGTGACCATCTTCGGCGCACCGGCGCTGATCCATGCCGAGCGTCAGCCATGGTTCCGATTGGTTCCTGGCCTGCCGGTATTGCTCGACATTCTTCGCTTTCACTTTCGCGGAGGATGGACTACCGACTGGGGCGCCGTGATAATCACGCTGCTCGAAGCTGGGTTGTTCTGGGGGCTGGCAGTAATGGTATTTGCGTATCGGGATATTGCGGTGCCAGTCGAGTAAAGTGAATTACCACAGAGACACAGAGTCACAGAGAAGTTTTGATTGGGGCGACGAAACTTGCTCGCCTACTTCAGCAAATCCTGCGCACCCCGAAGTGCGTATTCCAGGACTCGTCCCGGCAACACACCAAGATAGATGGTTGCGATCAGGCTGATGGCCAATGCAATTCCCAGTCCTGCTGGAATACGGGCCACCGGTGCTTCGGTCCGTTCATCCCGCATGTACATATACACGATGATGCGCAGGTAATAATAAGCGGCAATCGCGCTGTTGATAACGCCGATGATGGTGAGCCAAACCAGGTTGGATTGCAAGGCAGCGGAGAAGACATAGAACTTGGCAAAGAAGCCGCCGGTGACGGGAATGCCAATCAGCGAAAGCAGGAAGAAGGTCAGAACGCCAGCGAGCACAGGCGAGCGGCGTCCCAGCCCGGCGTAATCGTCGAGGGTGACGTACTTCTCACCGGCCGACGCGAAATGGCTGACCACAGCAAATGCGCCGACATTCATGGCTGCGTAGGACGCAGTGTAGAACATCACGGCAGAGATGCCGGTCTGCTGTCCGGCCGCGAAAGCGACCAGCATGTATCCGGCATGGGCGATCGACGAATAGGCGAGCAGGCGTTTGACGTTCTGTTGCACCAGCGCGCCGATGTTGCCGAGCGTCATGGAGAGCGCTGCCGACACCCACACCATCCAGAACCATCCAGGAGCGCCGGTCGCGAAGAGCACGCGCAGCAGCACGGCGAATGCCGCCGCCTTGGGACCAGTGGACATCAGCGCCACCACCGGCGCAGGCGAGCCTTCGTAAACATCGGGCGTCCACACATGGAAGGGAGCGGAGGCCACTTTGAAGCCCAGGCCCACAAACATCAGCCCCACTGCCAGATACGCCAGCATGGACTGCTGCGTATGCAGGAAATTCGCGATGTCGTAGATATTGGTGGTTCCGGTGGCGCCATAGATCATGGCCACGCCGTATAGAAAGAACGCGGTGGCGAAGGAGCCAAGCAGGAAATACTTGAGCGAGGCCTCGGCACTTTCGGCGGCACGACGGCGCATGCCTGCCAGAATGTAAGTCGAGATCGAAGAAATTTCCAGGGCAATAAAAATCAGTACCAGCTCGACGGCGGAAGACATCAGCATCATGCCCACGGTACCGAAGAGAATCAGGGCATAATATTCGCCGCCCGCACGAATGCGCTGCACATCGAGGTAATCGTAGGAAGCGAGGATCACGACCAGCGACACCATCAGCACGACCACGTGGAAGAACACGCTGAAGGTATCAACCCTGACCATGTGATAGAAGCCGTCGCCGTAAAAGCCCGTCTGGTAGGCGGTGGCGGCGAGAGCGGCGATGGTGCCGACCAGGGCCACGATGCCTAGCGTTTTTTTCGATCCCTGCTCGGGAAGGATCGGGTCCACCATCATGACGATGATGCCGAAGATGCTCAGCACCACTTCAGGAAGGATCCGAATGTAGTCGACGGCCGGAATCATCGTCCGATCACCTGCAGTAGAGCCTCCATTCCGTTACGCGCAGCGTCAGCGTGCAGCAGTGACCCTGAAGCATGGGCTGCGTGCGCCTGTACTTCGCTGGAAAATCGTCTTAATGTCGCAGCGACCGCGGGATCGATCGAGTGCAGCCAGAGCATGGGAGCAACTCCCATGACCAGCGCCGCAATCGCCAGCGGCCACAATGAGACTCGCTCGCGGGCATCGATATCACGCAACGATTTGTTTGCCGGGTTGGTCACGTTCCCGTAGAAGACGCGCTGATACATCCACAACAGATAGCACGCGCTCCAGATGACGCCGGTTGCCGCCAGAATGCCGTAAAGCTGCTTCGCCTGAAAGGCGCCACTCAGTACCATGAACTCGCCGATGAAGCCGTTGAGCAATGGCAGACCTACCGATGACAGCATGATGAACGCGAAGAAGGTTGCGTACACCGGCATAGGTGTCGCCAGGCCGCCGTACTCGCTGATGTCGTAAGTGTGGCGGCGCTCGTAGATCATGCCAAGCAGCATGAACAGCGCGCCGGTCGAAATGCCGTGGCTCAGCATCTGGTACACCGCGCCATCCATTCCGAGCTGAGTAAAGCTGAAAATGCCCAATACAACAAAGCCGAGGTGGCTGACCGAGGTATATGCCACCAGTCGCTTGATGTTGGGCTGAACCATGGCCACCAGCGCGCCGTAAATGATGCCGATGATGGCGAGTGCGATGATCCAGGGAGCATTTCGCCGGGCTTGTTCGGGGAAGAGCCCAAGGTTGAAGCGCAACAAACCGTAAGTGCCCATCTTCAGCAACACGCCAGCCAACAGCACTGAACCCGCGGTAGGAGCTTCCACGTGCGCGTCGGGCAGCCAGGTATGCAACGGGAAAAGAGGCACCTTGACGGCGAAGGCTACGAAGAAGGCGAGAAACAGCCAGAAGGCGGCGTGTTCGAATCCCGGCACTTGGCCAGACTGGATCTTGCTCTGGATGTCCACAAAATCAAACGTTCCGGTCTTGGCGTAAAGCCAGATCACCGCGGCCAGCATGAACACCGAGGCAATCATGGTGTACAGGAAGAATTTTACTGAGGCGTAAATCTTTCGCCCGTGCCCATACATGCCGATGATCAGCGCCATGGGAATCAGCGTGGCTTCCCAGAAGAAATAGAAGAGGAACAGATCGAGCGCCACGAAGACGCCAATCATGGCCGTCTCCAGCACCAGCATGAGGATGAAGAATTCCTTGACCCGGTCGTCGATGGACTTCCAAGAGATGAGCACGCACATCGGCATCAGGAATGTGGTCAGGATGACCAGCCACATAGAGATACCGTCGATGCCGAGATGGTAATGAATGTTGGGGTGCGCAATCCACGGGATGTTCTGCTCGAACTGGAAGCCGCTTTGGCCGCGTACGAAGTACCACGGCAGATGCAGCGAAGCGAGCAGAGAGATCAGCGACACCGCCAGGGCGAACCATCGGATGTCGCGATGGCGACGCGGGAAGAACACCAGAAGAATGGCTCCCGCGAGCGGCAGAAACACAACGATGGTGAGGATGTTGTTGTTGATGAAATTCATCGCACCCCTCGCCACACCATGAAGGCGATCACCGCCGCCGCGCCGACGGCAACCCAGCCGGCATAGGAACGGATATTACCGGATTGCATGTGCCGCATTTCGTCGGAAACTTCGCGTGCTCCGGCGGCGCTGCCGTCCACTGCGCCATCGATCAGGCCGCGGTCAATGCCCTTCCAGAACACGTTGGAGGACAGCGCGATCAGCGGCTGAATGATTACCGCTCCGTAGAGTTCGTCGATCTTGTACTTGTCCAGGATCAAGGTGTAGAGTCC
This sequence comes from uncultured Acidobacteriaceae bacterium, assembly GCA_963709045.1. Classification (GTDB taxonomy): domain Bacteria; phylum Acidobacteriota; class Terriglobia; order Terriglobales; family Acidobacteriaceae; genus Bog-257. The sequence goes on from CAVPUX010000006.1 coordinate 188,305, forward strand.
GCCGGCAGCCTTCGCCATTTTCCCCGGCAACTCTGGCCGCTTGTAATACAGCCACCAGGCGCTCAGGAACCCAAGCAAAGCTATCGCTACCGAGATCCCTGTGAAGGCCAACTCGGTGCTGGATCCGTTTTGGCCTTCAGCTCCTTCAGCCACCGTCGTTGTGGCGTGAAAGACAGGAGAAAGGAAGGCATCGAAGTGGTCGCCGCCGTTCAGCGAGTGGGGAACACCCATCCATCCGCCAACGAACGACAGCAGCGCGAGAATCATCAATGGGACGACCATCACCCACGGACTCTCGTGGGGAGCGCCGTTTCCATGGCTGCCGCCGGCATGGGCATCATGCGCGTCGTGGACCGCGCCGACGAGTCCGGCATGCTGCGCATCGGCGTCGTGTCCGTGACCGGCGGCCTCAGGGTTCGGCCCGCGATACTTGCCAAAGAATGTAAGGAACCACAGCCGAAACATGTAGAACGAAGTCATGCCGGCGGTGATAACGCCGATCAGCCACAGAACGTGGTTACCGCTGCTCCAAGCCGACCAGAGAATCCTGTCCTTGGAGAAGAAGCCGGCGAACGGCGGTATGCCGGCGATCGCGAACGTTGCGATCGTCATGCACCAGAAGGTGTAGGGCAGATACTTTCGCAGGCCGCCCATGTTGCGCATGTCCTGCTCGCCACCCAGGCCGTGAATCACTGAGCCTGCTGCCAGGAACAGCAGCGCCTTGAAGAAGGCATGGGTTACCAGATGGAAAATTCCGCCGACGTAGTCCAACACGCCGCAAGCCATGAACATGTACCCGAGCTGCGAGATCGTGGAATACGCCAGCACCTTCTTGATGTCGGTCTGCACGATGCCGATGGACGCGGCGAAGATCGCAGTCAGCGTGCCGATGATCGCGACCGCCATCTGCGCATCGGGTGCGCGATTAAACACCAGGTGCGACCGGGCGACCATGTAGACACCAGCCGTCACCATGGTCGCCGCATGAATCAGAGCCGAGACCGGAGTGGGGCCTTCCATCGCGTCTGGCAGCCAGACGTACAGGGGGATCTGCGCGGACTTGCCGGCTGCGCCGACCAGCATCAGCAGGCCGATCGCGGTCAACAGGCCGGCAGCGGCGGTTTCAGACGGATACTTGCTGATGAGCGGCCACAGACTTTCGTATTGCAGCGTGCCGAAGTGCTTGATCAACAGAAACAGCGCGATCAGAAATCCGAAGTCGCCGACGCGGTTGGTGATGAACGCTTTCTTGCCGGCATCTGCTGCCGACTTTTTCAGGAACCAGAATCCGATCAGCAGGTACGACGCCAGACCCACGCCCTCCCAACCCACGAACATCAGCAGATAGTTGTTCGCCATCACCAGGGTGAGCATGAAGAACATGAAGAGGTTGAGGTAGGCAAAATAGCGGTAATAGCCGCCTTCATGCTCCATATAGCCGGCGGAATAAACGTGGATGAGGAAGCCGACACCTGTAACCACCAACATCATCACCAGCGAGAGCTGGTCGAGATAAATACCGAAGTCTGCAGAAAACGAACCCGCGGCCAACCATGTCGCATAACGCTCGATGTAAGGAATCTGGTCGGGCGGCAATCCGGCGAACTGCGCAGCCACCCACAAGGCCATGGCGAACGACGCTGCCGTGGACCCTAGCGCAATGGCGTTCACCAGGCCTCTGGAGAAGCGCTTACCCAACAGCCCATTGATGGCGGCCCCGGCCAGCGGCAGTATCGGAATGATCCACAAGTGCATAGCTTGCTCTTCGCTTATTTAGCGCCGTTCGCCTTTCGCTCCTCGCAAATACGGTTCGCGTGCCACTCTGCCGAAAAGCGAAGAGCGAACAGCTTTCCTACAACTTCAACAGGTTCACGCGATCCACATTCAGGGTCTCGCGAGTACGGAACACCGAGATGATAATGGCCAGTCCCACAGCCGCTTCCGCGGCAGCCACCACCATCACGAAGAAGACGAAAATGTGACCGTCAAGCGACTTCAGTTGCGCGGCAAAGGCCACAAAGGAAAGATTGACGCCATTCAGCATCAACTCAATCGACAGGAAAATGGTGATGATGTTGCGCTTGATCAGGAAGCCGGCAACTCCACAGGCGAACAGGATCGCGCTCAACACCAGGTAGTAGGAAAGAGGGACCATTATTCCTCCCTCCGCGCCAGCACCACGGCGCCCATGATGGCGATCAGGATCAGCACCGACGTCACCTCGAAGGGCAGCAGGAAGTTGCGGAACAGGACATGCCCAACGGCTTGCGGATTGCCAAACACATCGCTGCCGTTCATTACCATGGGGCCGCCGATGGCGATGCGATCCAGTCCGGCAAGATGGCTGACCACCCAGACAGCAATGCCCACTCCAATAATCGAGCCCCGGAACACCCAGTACCATGGCGACACGGCTGGCGTGCTCGGTGCGTTCTTCCACTCCAGCGTTCAGCAGCATGATGACAAAAACAAACAGCACCATCACTGCTCCGGCATAAACGATGACCTGCACGGCGGCCACGAACTCCGCGCCCAGCAGCAGGTACAGCAGGGCCAGCGAACCCATCACCACGATCAGCGACAGCGCGCTGTTGATGGGGTGCTTCTGCACCAGCAGGTTGATCGCGCCTCCCACGCACAGCGCCGCGAAGATGAAGAAGAGAATAAGAGCTAGCATGACGATCCGTTAGTAAATCAAGCAACTGGCAATTAGCATTTGGCACTTGGCAAAAACAGTCTTGCAAAACCTTGTAGGAACTTCTCAACGCCGAAAACCGCAATCTGCTAATTGCTAATTGCTAATTGCTAATTGCTAATTGCTAATTGCTGCTTCACTTCAGCGCTACGACCAGGCTAGTGACGACAATATTCGCGATGGCCAGCGGCAGAAGAAACTTCCAGCCGAAGGCCATGAGCTGGTCATAGCGGAAACGCGGCAACGTGCCGCGGACCCAGATGTAAATAAACATGAAGATGAACACGCGCACTGCGAACCAAAACACTGGTATCAACGAGTGCAGGATCGGTGGGCCGAAGACCGGGCCCGACCATCCGCCCAGGAACAAGATCGATGCCAGGCATGCCACCGTGAACATATTCGCGTACTCCGCCATGAAGAACATTGCGAACTTCATCGAACTGTATTCGGTGTGATATCCGGCGACCAGTTCAGTCTCCGCCTCCGGCAGATCGAAGGGTATGCGGTTGGTCTCGGCATAGGCCGCCATGATGTAAATAAAGAAGGCGACGAACTGTCCTTTAAACAAATTCCACTTAGGAATGAAGCCTAACCATACCCCCGCTTGCGAGTCGACAATATCGCGCAGACTGAAGCTGCCGGCATAGATGAGCACGCCGATCAGTGACAAGCCTAGAGCAATTTCGTAGCTCACCATCTGGGCCGATGCCCGCAGGCCCCCAAGCATGGAATATTTGCTATTGGAAGACCAGCCTGCCAGAGCAATTCCGTAAACGCCGACTGAGGTGACGCCCAAAATAATCAGCAGACCTATGTTGACGTCTGCGATCTGCAACGGCGTGTTAACGCTACCCAGCCTGATCCACGGGCCCACGGGAATGACGGCGATCGAAGTGAGCGCCGTGGTCAAGGCGATCACCGGCGCCAGCAGATACAGAGGCTTATTAACGTATGGCGGAGTGATGTCTTCCTTGAAGATAAATTTCAGGCCGTCGGCGAGCGGTTGCCAGATGCCGAACGGGCCGACTCGCGAAGGCCCCCAGCGGTTTTGAATGTGGGCCACCACTTTGCGCTCCAGCAACGTGGTATAGGCCACGGCAGTAAGGAGGATGAAGAGCGCGAGCGCGATCTTGACCAGCGAAACCAGGATGTAGATTCCAATGCCCATTTAGCTATCAGTTCTCAGCTATCAGCCGTCAGTCAAAAAAGCTACCCATTAACCTTGCCTGGCCGTTGGGTCGTAGTCTGCCGGAATCTCCAAATCCGGCGGCGACGTACTATAGCGCTCCATCACGGTGTTCAAGGTCGGGGAATAGCGGCCCAAGGTGCCCGAGGTAAACAGCGTGTCGTTGGATGGCAGCACCAGTTCGGGATGTCCGCTACCGGTGACGCCGGTTATCTGCACCAGTTGAGTGTGTTCGTCGTGACCGCTAAGCAGGCCGAGACGCGAGATGTCGTACCCCGGCACTAGCCGCTGAATTTCGTCCAGCATCGCGGTGGGGTCGTAGGGACTCATCTTCGGTTCGAGGTTGTGCTGGCTGAGCCACACCGCATGACGGTCGGCCTCGCCGGATTGCGCGCCCCGGGTCTGCCCCATGTCGGCGCGCGTGCCTCCGCCGCCAAACGGCACCAGCTTGTGCACGTCGTATCCCATGCCCAGGGCGACACGCACAATGCACTCGAAATCGTTGCGTACCCCGGAGAACTCGCCGGCCTTCTTCAACATCTGCACGTCGCCGCACGTGTTGGTGAAGGTGCCACCTTTTTCGTAGGCATTCGCGACCGGGAGTACCACGTCCGCGATGCTGGCCGTTTCGGTGAGGAACATGTCCTGCACCACGACGAATGCTTTCGACAGCGCGAACGGATCGACGTTGTAGCGCGCGACCGGATTGGCGCCGACAATGTACAGCGCCTTCAGCTTGCCCTCCTTGGCCGCGTCCATCATTTGCAGCAGGTTCAAGCCAGGCGAAGGGGGAATCTCATCAACCCAATCCTCGTGGAAGCTGGTCGCGCTCGACACGGGTGCGTATCCCGGCAGCATGTCGGGATAAAGACCCATGTCGGCCGCGCCGCGCGAGTTGGCGTAATCGCCCAGGCAAATGAACTTTGCGCCCTGAGCTAGGCCGAAGTTCACCAACGCGGTGACGTCATTGCCGCGCAGTTCCGAGCCGAAAATGATGACCAGGCCTTTTTCGTTCTTCAGCGCTTCCCGCATCTGCGACAGGGATTCGCGCGAGAACTGCGGCGATACGACCGCGTCGCCGGCTGCGTCATTGCCGGCCAGGAACTGCACCAGGCTGCCTTCGGAGCCGGGAGCGATCTGCGCGAAGGCAGTCGCCTGGCGGCGCAGCTTAATGGGATATGAATTCACTACGTAAAGTTTGGCGCGATGCAGGCGGACATTGGTGCGAATCTGCCACGCCAGCAGCGGATGCTGCTCGGTCGGATTGTTGCCGATCAGCAGCATCGCAGGCGCATCAAAAACATCGCGCATCGAAGCAGTGGCATTGGATTTGCCGGCCAGCGCCGAAGCGAAAGCAGGGAAGTCGGCGGTGCGATGGTGATCAAGGTTATTGGTGCGCAACACCACGCGCGCGAATTTCTGCAACAGGTAATTTTCTTCGTTGCTAGTGCGGTTGGAGCCGATGACGCCGACGGCGCTCGGGCCGTCGCTGGTCAACACTCCCTTGAAGCGCGAGGCAATTAGCTCCAGCGCCTGTTCCCAGGTCGCAGGAACGAACTTGCCTTCATGCTTGATGAGCGGTTGCTGGATGCGGTCGCCGTTGTTGGCGAAGTCGAAGGCATACCGTCCCTTGACGCAGAGAAAGTCGCCGTTGATACCGCTCTTGTCGCGATTGTCGCCGCGCACAATCTCCATGCCAGTATCAGCACGTCGCACGCCCAGCGTAGTCTTGCAGCCGTCGCCGCAGTGCGTGCAGACGGTGCCGACGTGCTTCATCTCCCATGGACGCGTCTTGTAGCGATAAGCACCCGAGGTGAGCGCGCCAACCGGGCAGATGTCGATGCACATGCCGCACTCTTCGCACTCCAGGTGGTCTTCTTTGTTGGGTGCGATGATCGAGCTGGTGCCGCGGTTCTGAACGCCGAGCGCCCAGACGTCCATGCCTTCGCCGCAAACGCGAATGCAGCGATAGCACAGGATGCAGCGCGGGCGGTCGAAGTACACCACCGGCGACCATTGTTGCTCGTCGCGGTGGTTCTTCATGTCCATGAACTTCGATTCGGCCGCGCCATACTTGAAGGTCATGTCCTGCAGTTCGCATTCGCCACCGGCGTCGCACACCGGGCAGTCGAGCGGATGGTTGGCGAGCAGCAACTCAATCATCGACTTGCGTGCCTGCTTGATCTTGTCGCTCTCGGTGGTGACCACCATGCCCTCGGCGACCGGCGTGGTGCAGGCCGTCTGCAGCTTGGGCATCTTCTCGACTTCCACCAGGCACATGCGGCACGCGCCTTGCAGCGAGAGGCCGGGGTAATAACAGAAAGACGGCACCTCAATGCCCGTGCTCTTGCAGGCCTCAATGAGGAGCGTCCCCGCGGGAACGGTAAGTTTCTTGCCGTCGACAGTAAGGGTCACATCAGCCATGGAAAAACCGCTATTCGCTGTTCGCCTTCTACTGGCTGTCAGCTTTCAGCCGTCAGCTCTCAGTTGCTACCATACGTCCTGTCATCCTGAGCGGAGCATTCGCGGCTTTTGCGGATGCGGAGTCGAAGGACCTCTTTCGTCTCCAGTCACACCAGCGCCGCCTCCTGCGCCTTCTCGTACGGGCACGGTTTGCCGTCGAGATGGTCTTCGAATTCCTTACGAAACTTCTGAATGTACGAAATGATCGGCATTGCCGCCGCGTCACCCAGCGGACAGAAGGTGCGCCCAAGCATGTTCTCCGCCAGGTACTTCAGGTTGTCGATGTCTTTGGCCACCCCGCCGCCGGAATGAAATCGCGTCAGCGTCTTCTTCATCCAGTCGGTACCTTCGCGGCACGGGATACACCAGCCGCAGCTCTCGTGCTGATAGAACTTGGTCACCCGAAGAGCAAACTTTACGATGCACATCTGATCGTCGAGCACGATCACGCCGCCCGAGCCGAGCATCGAGCCTGCCTTCATCATCGAATCGAAGTCCATCGCGACGTCGATTTCGTCCGCTGTGAGAATCTGCACCGACGATCCGCCGGGTACTACGCCCTTCAAGCTTCTGCCGTTGGCCATGCCGCCCGAGACGTCGTAGATCATCTTCTTCAGGTTGTAACCCATCGGCAGTTCATAGACGCCGGGTTTTTCGAGCTCGCCGCTCATGCAGAACAGGCGCGTTCCGCCATTCCTCGGCGTGCCTAAGTTGGAGAACCATTCGCCCCCGCCCAGGATAATGTGCGGCACGCTGGCCAGAGTCTCAGCGTTGTTGATTACGGTTGGTCCGCCCCAAAGACCGACGACCGCCGGGAACGGAGGGCGAATGCGCGGAATGCCGCGCTTGCCTTCGAGCGACTCCATCAGTGCGGACTCTTCACCGACTTCGTAGGCACCTGCGCCGGAATGGGTGAAGATGTCGAGGTCGACGCCCGAACCGAAGATGTTCTTGCCGATGAAGCCGCGCGCGTAGGCGTCGGCCACGGCTTTCTCCATAATATCGATCAGGTAGCGATATTCGCCGCGCAAATAGATGTAGCCGGACTTGGCGCCGACGGCGAGCGCCGCAATCATCACGCCTTCAATGACCGCGTGGGGATCATGTTCGAAGATGAGACGATCTTTGCAAGTGCCAGGCTCGCTCTCATCGCCGTTGCACAAAACGTACTTCGGCTTGGCCGATTGCTTGGGCACGAACGACCACTTCAATCCCGTGGGGAAACCGGCGCCGCCACGACCACGCAGGTTCGACGCCTTCACCTCGTTGATGATGGCGTCCGCTCCCATCGAGATGGCCTTCTGGACGGCCTTGTAGCCGTCCAGTTCGAGATAGCGATCGAGATTGGTCGCACCCATGCCGAAGCGCTTGGAGACGACTTTTACCTCATCGGGATGGGACACTAAATACGCCATTCGCTCTTCGCCATTCGCTCTTCGCTCTAGCCATTCCGCTTGGCGCCCTCTGGCGAAAAGCGAACAGCGAGAAGCGGAGAGCGACTACTGTTCTTCCTTCTTCTTCAGCCCGTCAATTAACTCGTCGACCTTCGAGGGCGTCAGGTTCTCGTGAAACTCGTAATTCATCATCAGCGCCGGTGCCCACGAGCACGCACCGATGCATTCGACTTCCTCCAGATGGAAGAGCCCGTCAGGAGTCGATTGCTTGTTGCCGATGCCCAGCTTCTTCTTACAGTGTTCGAAGATATCGTCGGCCCCACGCAGCAGGCAGCTCACATTGGTGCACACCTGCAGGTTGTACTTGCCGACCGGACGCGTGCGCAGCATCGAGTAATAGCTGATGACATTGCGCACTTCCAGGTCCGACAGCTCCGTGCGCGCCGCGATCTCGTGGATGGCCTCGTCCGTCAACGCGCCGACCTCGTCCTGGATGTACAGCAGCATCGGGACAAGGACCGAGCGCTTGGTCGGATAGTGCGTGACCATGGTTGAGAAGCGCTGTTCGAGTTGGTCGGAGAATTTCATGTAAGAAGCCGTCAGCCTTCAGCTATCAGCCGTCAGTTCGAACCGCAGATCCCTCGGCTCGGACCTAAAGTCCTCGCTTGGGATGACAAACCACAACGGCAAGACGCATTCGCTAAACACTACCCTTGACCCCTAATCCCTAGCCACTGCCTTACCTGTCGCAATCGCCCAGCACAATATCGATGCTGCCGATGGCGGCGACCACGTCAGCGATCAGGCGGCCTTCGCACATCTTGCGCAACGACTGCAAATTCGCAAACGACGGCGAACGCATGTGCACGCGATATGGTTTGGCCGTGCCGTCGCTGACCACGTAGTAGCCCATTTCGCCGCGCGGCGACTCAATCGGCATATAGACTTCGCCTTCCGGCACGGTGAATCCCTCAGTCACAATCTTAAAGTGATAGATGAGCGCTTCCATCTGCGTCTTCATCTTCTCGCGGTCGGGCAGCACGACATGCGGAGCGTCAGCCTTGAACGGGCCTTCGGGAACGCCTTCCAGAGCTTGTTTCACGATTTTCTGCGACTCGCGAAGCTCGGCCACCCGCACCATGTACCGGGCAAATACATCGCCAACATTCGACACTGGAACGTTGAACTGAAATTTCTCGTAGCCGCTGTACGGCTTGTCGCGTCGCAGATCGACATCGACGCCGCTGGCCCTCAGCGTCGGTCCGGTCGCACAAAGCGCGATCGCATCTTCCCCTGAAACGTAGGCAACCCCCTTGGTGCGTCCGGTCCAGATGGGATTGCTAGTCAACAGGCTTTCGTACTCGTCGATGTTCGCGGGAAAGCGGTCGTTGAAACTCTTGACCCGGTCGAAGAAGCCGAGCGGCGGCTCCAGCGCCAATCCGCCAATGCGGAAGTACGACGTCATCATGCGCTGCCCAGAAACTGCTTCAAACAGCCGCAGCACGTCTTCGCGTTCGCGGAAGCAATACAGGAAGACCGTCATGGCGCCGATGTCCATGGCGTGCGTGCCGAGCCATACCAGGTGCGAGTTGATGCGCGTCAGCTCGTTCAACATGACGCGAATCCACTGCGCCTTAGGAGGAATTTCCAGCCCCAGCAACTTCTCTACCGCAAGGCAATAGGCGAGGTTGTTGGTCATGGGGCAGAGATAGTCGATGCGGTCGGTCATGGGGACGACCTGCTGGTAGAACTTGGCCTCGCAGGTCTTCTCGATACCGGTGTGCAGATACCCGATATCGGGCATCATGCGCACGATGGTCTCGCCGTCAATCTCCAGCAGCAAGCGGAGCACGCCATGGGTCGAAGGGTGCTGCGGACCCATGTTCAGGATCATCGTCTTATCGTCGGACGGATCCAGCACCGGGGTTGGAGTCATGTGGGCCATGATTAGCGGTAACCCTCGACGGGATAATCTTTGCGCAGGGGATGACCTTCCCAGTCCTCGGGCATCATGATGCGCTTGAGGTCGGGATGCTCATCGAAGCGAACGCCGAACAGGTCGAAGACTTCGCGTTCGAAGAAATTTGCGCCCGGCCAGATTGGCACCAGCGAGTCAAGGCTGGCATCCTCACCTGAGACCTTCACCTTCAAGCGCAGGTAGGTCTTGTTCGAAGTAGAGAAAAGCTGGTACACAACCTCGAAGCGGGGATCCCTGGGATACCAGTCCACGCAGGTGATGTCGGCCAAGGCGTTGTATTGCAACTGCGGATCGTTCTTGACGGTGAGACAGGCTTCGCGTAGCAAGTTGCGATCAACCCAGATCGTCAGCTCATTGCGGTCAAACTTCGTGCCCGTAATCGCGCCGGCATTCCACGCCAACAGACGCGCCACTTCAGGACGGTCTTTCAGTTGCTCGATATCGGTGATCGCCGGCTCCAGTGCCATCCTCTAGATCCTCTCGGCCTTACCCTGCTTGTTCCAGTCGAGTACGCCCTTCTTCCAGCAATACCAGTAACCGGCGAGCACGATGCCGATGTACACCAGCATCTCCCAGAACCAGAACATGCCCATGCCTGCGGATTTCAGATCTCCCTGCACCACCGCCCAGGGATAAAGGAACACGGCTTCCACATCGAAGAGGATGAACAGCATCGCCACCAGGTAAAACTTCACGGTGAAGCGCTGGCGGGCGTTGCCGACGGGCTCCATGCCGCATTCATAGGGAGACATCTTTGCTTTGTTGTACTTATGCTGGCCGATGAAATAGGAGAGCAGGACAATCGCCGAGGCCACGCCTCCGGCGACCAGGACGTGAATCAGCAAAGGCAGGTATCGTGCAAAATAAAAGTCCGGCATGATTGCGCAAGCACTCAGAAACTTTCGAGCAAGAGCAGGTAAACATTTGAGTTTAGTGATCGTTAACGCTGATTGTCAACCGTGCGACAGGGCTGTTAATCGGCAATTCACAATGGCGGAGTTTCGAGTTTCTAGTTTCAAGTTTCCAGTGAGAACGGCAGTTTGTAATCGGCATTCGGAGTTGGCGAACTGGCGCTTGGTGGCTAGCAATTAGCAACTAGCACTTAGCATTTAGCGTTTAGCACTTAGGACCGCCAACTTACAACTGCGAACTGCAAACTGCGAACTGACAAGCGACAACTGTTTTATCCCCCGCCGACAAAGTGCACGATCTCCAGGCGGTCACCATTATTGAGTGGCGTCTCGGCCCACTGGGAGCGCGAGATGATCTCGTGATTAAGTTCGACGGCGACGCGGTCGCCCTTCATGCCAAGCTGCTCGACCAGTTCGGCCAGCGACAGGGAATCGGCAAAGCTCTTTTCGTTACCATTGATGAATAAGTGCATGGGAACAGTTTCAGGTTTCGAGTTGCAAGTTTCAAGTGGCAGGAACAAGCGGATGGAGACTTTCGTATTCAACTTTCATGATGCCAACTCTGGCGGTCACCGACAAAGCCTCCCTTTCCGAAAGCCGGCGCAGGGGCGTTTTGCTGCTGGCGGGATACCTTGTGCTCTATACAGCAACTTTGCTGGCGATGAAGCGCGCCGGCAACTTCGACATCGCCGAGCCGCTGCTGGTGGTGGCGATTGTTGGCATCGGATTCAGCCTGGTCGCATGGTTGTTGACCATTGGCGTCAAGCCACTGGCGTACACAATTCGCCAGCCGCAAAAAGAACTCGCCGCTATCGCGATGTACCTGGTTCCGGTGGTGGCTTTCCTGACGTGGGGTCTGGGCGCGATTCATCGTTACATTTCGGCCGATCCGGCAGACGCATTCGCGCTACTGGCCGCCAAGTTGCTGGTTCTTGTCGTTGTTCCCGCGATCATGATGTGGCGGTTGTTCGGCTACAGCTTTCGCCAGTTGGCGCCAGTGTCGCTGCGGCCGAGGCATCTGATGATCATGGTTGCGATGTCAGCGCTCCTGCTTGGCTTTCAGGCGGCGTTGGGCTCCGGATTGCGCGACATTCTGAATGCGCACCTGCCCACGGCAAAGCTACTGGTCGGTGTCCCGCTGGTTTTCGTGTGGCTGGCGCTGGAGGCAGGAGTTGTCGAAGAGTTTTTCTTCCGCGTGCTACTGCAAGCCAGATTGACTGCCGTCTTGCGCTCCGAACTCGGGGGCATCGTTTTGATGGCGTTGCTATTTGGGCTCGCCCACGCACCCGGACTCTACCTGCGCAGCAGTCTTACGCATGAGGGTCTAGGCGCACATCCATCTTTCCTGATGGCCGTCGGCTACTCGATCGTGGTGACCTCGGTAGCAGGATTCTTTCTCGGCGTGCTGTGGGCGCGCACGCGCAACTTCTCGCCGTCGTCCTGATCCACGCTGCGGGCGACCTGCTGCCTAACCTGCTACCGATGATACATTCGTCTGCGACTGGTGAAGTAGGCGCTGCTGGTTTCGAGTATCAAACGCATGCATGCAAACGCCTCCGACTTGAAACTCGAAACCTGAAACTCGAAACTGCAGTAAAATGCTGGTTCTGCGACCGTGACGCCAATATCAATGGACTATTCAAGCTTCTGAAGTGGCAAAGCATGCAGTTTCTGAGCTACAGACCGCGGCCGCCGCTAGCGGATTTTGTCGATAAGCTCTGGCTATCGCATGGGGATGCGCCCGCTCATGCGATGGAGCGGCTACTGCCCGACAGCACGGTGGAGTTGGTCATCAATCTTCACCAGGACCTCATTCATCTCTACGACCGCGACGATTTTCACCGTTGCGGAAGCGCGCCGGGTTGCATTGTCTCCGGTCCGCGCACCCAGTACTTCGTCATCGACACGCGCGACCAGATCGCGACCATGGGCGTGCACTTTCGGTCTGGCGGAGCGTTCCCGTTCTTCCGCGTGCCTGCCAGCGAACTGGTTGACCAATCCATCGCGCTCGATGCACTTTGGGGATCGGCGGCATCTGAGCTGCGCGAGCGCTTGCTGGCGGCTCCGACGCCGCAAGGCAAGTTCCGCGTCCTGGAGACTTGTCTGCTGGAACAGTTAGCCAAGCCGATGGAACGGCATCCTGCAGTTCACTTTGGCATACAGCAGTTGCGAGGTCATGGATTGTCGGTGGCCGAGGTAGTGGACAAGGCAGGAATCAGCCAGCGGCGTTTCATTCAGCTATTCGGAGAGCAGGTTGGCCTCACCCCCAAGGTATTCTCCCGCGTGAGCCGCTTCCAACGCGTTGTGCAGATTGCCCATGGCGCAGATGAGATCGACTGGGCCGGACTGGCGCTTGACTGCGGGTATTACGATCAGGCGCACTTTATCCACGACTTCCAGTCGTTCGCGGGAATCACGCCGGCAACCTATCTACTGCAACGTACCCGGCACTTGAATCACGTTCCGCTGACCGCGTAGGTCAAATTTTTACAATACTCACATCTCATAGGGTGCCAAGATCGGGCACAATACCGGGAACGGTAATTTACCTTGTGAGGAGAAAAACTATGGCAGTCAAACCAATTCCAGACGGCTACCACACAGTCACGCCCTATTTGGTGGTGGCGGATGCCGAGGCGCAGATCGATTTCCTGAAGAAAGCTTTGGGCGCCGAGGAAACTTATCGTCACGCCGATGACAAGGGCAAGGTCAGCCATGCCGAGGTGCGCGTAGGCACCTCAATGCTCATGATTGGCCAGGCCCGCGATCAGTGGACGCCAAAGCCAGGCTGCTTTTATCTATACGTTGAAGATGCGGACGCATGTGTATAAGCGGGCCGTTGCAGCGGGCGGCAAATCCATGCAGGAACCGGCGAACCAGCCCTATGGCGACCGCAGCGGCGGCTGTCGAGGATTCGCAGGGCAATCAGTGGTGGATCGCTACTCACGTGGAGGACGTGTCGCCGGAGGAGATCCAACGCCGCTATAGCCAGATGGCGAAGAAGTAAGCTGTTGGTGCCGATGAGTCAAAGTAGCTTCGTCGTTCTGTCGAAGCACTCCATACTTGGCAAGCTGCACGATACGAATCGTCGTGCAGCTTGCTGCAGTCCCGCCACACGGGCTTTTATTTATTTATTCTCGCAGCAGAAGGCAGCAAGCTTTGAAGGGGCACGGCTTCAGCCGTGTCGTAAGCTGCTGTCTTTGGGGTGGCTTTAGCCACTGAGGGGCTTCGGTGTGACGAAGGGCGAGTTCCCTTCGGGGCTGAAGCCCGCCAAAAATAAAGACCGAACGGCACACCTAAAGGTGTACCCCTTCAAACCGCCTCCTCAAACCGACTTTTCCGCAGCCTATGAAGCCGTGCCCTTCAAAACGTGGGTCCTCGTGAATGATCCAGGTTAAGAACCGCCGTGCAATCATTGCGTCACGCTCGCCTTCTGCGCGGGAACGAAATCTTCCATCACCGCTTTGCGCATCAAGTCCGGCGGCAGCAGGCCTTGCGCCAGAATGAAGTCGTGGAACTTCTTCTGGTCGAACTTGGGGCCGAGCGCCTTCTCGGTGTCCTCGCGTAAGGCGATCAACTTCGTGTAGCCGTAGAAATAGCTGTTCGCCTGCCCGGGCGCGCGATAGGTGAAGCGTTCGACCTCTTCCTCAGCAAAGGCATGTGACAGCACCACATCTTGTTCCAGCACGCGAAACGCATCCGCTGGCGTAATTTTCCCGGCTTGTAGCTCGGGATCGAGAAATGCGCGCGCCGCTCGCTGCAGCCTGAGGTCCAGTGAGACCAACTGACCTTCCAGTGGCATGTACGGCTTAATGAGATATTCCGCGTACAATCCCCAGCCTTCGACGTTGGTGCTGTTGAAGGCGTAGCGAACCCGCGCCAGCGACACGCCGTGCTCCAGCATGGAGTCGAATTGCAACTCATGACCGGGCCGGGCTTCGTGCGCGGTGAGCGTCCAGGCGGCTGCGTCGTAGGTGAAATCGTCATACTTCTCGGTCGAGGTCTGTCCAGGGCCAGCGGGAATGTTGAGCGGGAGAACGAACTCGCCCTTCTGGCCAGTGTTGTGGATGAACGGCGGAGGCACCATGTGCGGTGCAGGCTGCTGCGCGGTCTCCGCCGCAGTCGCGATACGAATGCGCGCCGGCCGGTCGGGAAGGGTCACAATCTTCTCATCGACGATGATCTTCTCGATCTGCTTCAGCCGCTCCTGGTAGAAGGGGAGAATGGCGTCGCCGACGAGTTGCTGTTTCTTCAACTCACGGATCACGTCGCGATAATCGCTTGATGGCAGGTTGCGCTGCTTGGCAATCTGCGCCGCAATGGACTTCATCTCTCCCTGAATCTCGGTGAAAGCCTGATGCGCCATGGCGGCGAGCTGCGCGGGCGGAATGTCAATGCCGTAGTTCTCCATGTCGAGCGCATAGTGCTGGGGCGGAAGGCGGAAATCGTTACGCGCCTTAGGCAGCACCGTCGCTCGTACCCATGTGTCGTAGTCGGCCAGCTGTGTCTTGAGCTTGGCAAACGGCTCTTCCCATCCCGTCAGCTTGTACTTCTGCATAAGCGCGGCGATGCCGTCCACGTAATTGGAATTGCGCGCCATCTCAGTTTCAATCTCCACGCGCGCGGGATAGATGACACCGGGCTTGGCCATCTGCTCAGTCGTGCGCTTCTTCAGAATCTCGGTGAGCGCGGTGTAGCCAGGCTCCAGTCCGGCATACTCGCGGATGCGAACGACGGCAGCGGCCCGGCGATCGGCGGGAGTCTGTTCGTCGAGCAGAACCTGCAGGCCGCCGAAGACCGCCTGGCTCGCGTTGTAAAACGGCACTTCGTTGGCGCGCTGGAAATCCTGCTGCCTGAAGTTGAGGTTGACCCTGCGGATCATGATCTGCAGGTCTTCGGCGACGTCTTCCTGCTGCTTTTCTGCCGCGGCGCTCTTCAGCTTGACCAGAACCGCCTCGGTTTCCTGCCGCTGCTTGTCTTCATTGGCGAGCGTGGGTTGCGAAACCTTGGTGTCGAACTGGCTCAAACCCTGCTGCGTGCCGGCCTCAGGATGGTACTTGAAGTAGACTTCGATCAGCATGCTGGAGTAGCGGTTGCTGGTGGCGATCCAACTGCGATCGGCAGGCTGGCTTTGCGCGTAAGCCGGCAGCATTAAAGCGGCCGTAAATGAAAGGGAGACTAGTGTGCGAATCAAAACACCCTCCTGGCGAAGTGAGCGAAGTCGTCAAAGTATAGATGGAATTTTGCCAAGCCGAAAGACGCGGCGGACGCCGATAGAGCGCTGGCGTGCGGTATCAAACGCGTGACCGGAAGCTAGCTGATGGCAGTCACTGCAGCATCGCCGGCGAACTCGACATTAGGCTTCTGGGGAATGATGCCCGCCTGGTGGCCCATCTCCAGGAGCTTGGCGATTGCCGCGCGGCCATCCTTGCCATAATCGAGGGTGCGCTCATTGACGTACATACCCACGAACTTATCCGCCATTTGAGGATCGAGATCGCGGGCAAACTGCATTGCGTACTGCAATGCTTCTTCCCGATTATCCAGCGCGTACTGAATGCTGTCACGCAGAGCGGTGCTGCACGAACTAATCAGCTCCGGGCCGAGCGAGCGACGAATAGCGTTGCCGCCCAATGGCAGGGGAAGTCCGGTTTGATCGCGCCACCACTTACCCATGTCGAGGATGCGGTGCAGTCCCTCGCGGTTGAAGGTGAGTTGGCCTTCGTGAATGATCAGTCCGGCCTCATACTTACCCTCGAGCACTTTGGGGATGATCTGGTCGAAGGGTACGGTCTCGGTAACGGTCTCGGGTGCGAACAATTTGAGCACGAGATACGCGGTGGTCATGGTGCCCGGGACCGCGATCTTGCAATGCGTGATCTCGTCGAGCGGGATGTTGCGCGAGGCGACAATCATGGGGCCATAGCCCTCACCTACGCTTCCGCCGCTGGGCATGATTGCGTACTTGTCCTGAATGTAAGGATAGGCGTGGAAGGAGATCGCAGTGATGTCGTAGAAGCCGTCCATGGCTTTGCGATTCAGGGTTTCGATATCGCAAAGCGTGTGGGTGAACTTCACGCCGGGAATGCGAATCTTGTTAGTCGCCATGCCGTAAAACATGAAGGCATCGTCGGAGTCGGGACTGTGCGCAACCGTGATTTCGCGTACGTTCTTGGCTGTATTGCGGCTCATAGAAGTAGTGACACTGGAGCAATTCCAGAGTGGTTGACAGCTGGTGGAATAAAGGCCCGCGCTCAACTGGCGATTACAAACTACGACGCAAGCGAAGTGCGGCGGTGGCGGCGACCGTCACTTTCAGAAGTTCCGCAACCAGGAACGGATACAAGCCGAAAAATGCAGCGCGCTGCCAACTGTGCGTCATGATCGCGAGCCAGCTCAGGCCTCCCGCGAACAGCACCAGCTCAGCGATCACGGCGGCGGTCACGTTTCGCATGAAGCCAGAGGGTCCGCGCTCGGCGATCCATCCAGCCACGAAGGCGACTACCGGATAAGCCCACAGGTAACCGGCGGTAGGGCCAAACAACTGGGCCAAACCTCCCGGACCGACCGGACTGAACACAGGCAAACCCATGGCACCCCACGCCAGGTACAGCGCTGCGGCGGCAAATCCGCGCCGGCTTCCCAGGGTGAGACCGATCAACAACACTCCAAAATTCGCCAGGGTTAAGGGGACAGGGGTAAACGGTAGAGGCAGGACCAGTCGGGCACAGACGGCGATGACGGCGCTGGCGCCAATGACTATGCCGGCCTTCTTAATCCAACTGGCAGACGATTCGGCGACGCTTGTTTCGGTATGTAGTGCAGTTCTTAGCATTTTCTACCTCGCGATCAAGACCACCTGATTATGAAGTTTTTTCTTCGGGAGTGCTTTCCGCAGCGCCTTGAATTGCGGCCCGGACTTGGGCATCCATCTGCTCCTGCCGGAGGTGCCGCTTAACGCGGAAATGGATTGCCAATCCGACGATGACCAGCGCTGCGGTGCACAGAACCAAAAGTGCAAAAAATAGCTTAATCACCACAGGACTTCAGGATATCAGATCGCACAAGATGCGGCCGGAGCGGGGCCGTGGAGGCAGTGCTCTGATGAGTTGTCTGCCAACGCGACGCTATGGAGAAGATGGGGGAATTTAAGACTGTGCAAACCAGTCGCGGCATCTCGGGTCCTCAAAATCCCTTCGAACTCGAAATCCAAAGTGTTGCGAAATGGGACGGAAACTCCAAAGTTCGCCTGATTTCCGCGTTAGAACCAACGCTTTAGTGGTAGAATCTCGCCGCAAGCACCCCGGAGAAAACTCACAGTTTTGGTCGGCAAACGCGAACAAGAGCGCATGCGATCTGGAGAAAGACTCTGCGGACGGCAGGAACAAGGACATTCAGCGACAGGGAGACTGGCAATGAAACGAATCTTCTTGGTGATACTAGGTGTAGCAGCTTTTCTGGTGGCCGGAGCGGCCGCGCAAACCGCCGATACAGCACAGGCGCCGCACGCGCGTAAAAAGCGGATCGCTATCTTCGATTTTGACTACGCGACGGTCCAGAGTTCCTCGGCCGCGGTTTTTGGAACTAATGTCGACATCGGAAAGGGTATCTCCGACCTGCTGGTGAGAGATCTGGTCAAAGATGGTACGTACTCCGTAATCGAACGCAAAGCAATGGACAAGATTCTGGGCGAGCAAAACTTCTCTAATAGCGATCGCGCCAATCCGAACTCGGCGGCGAAGATCGGAAAGATCCTGGGCGTGGACGCCATTGTCGTCGGCAGTATTACCCAATTCGGAAATGACAACAAGGACACCAAGGTAGGTGGCGGCGGTGGTGGTTGGGGCGGATATGGTCTCGGCGGTTTCTCCCACAAAAAGAGCAAGGCTGTGGTGGTTGTGGACGCCCGTCTGGTCAATATAGACACGGCGGAAATCATGGGCGTGGCGACCGGCAAGGGCGAATCTACTCGCGAGAGCACCTCAATGCTGGGCGGTGGCAGCAATTGGCATGGTTTTGGCGGCGGCGCCGTGGATTTTGGCAGCAGCGATTTCCAAAGCACAATTATCGGCGAGGCCACGAACGCCGCAGTTATCCAAATGACCAGCGAACTGGTGGCGGACAACTCCAAACTGGAAGCCCGCACGATTACAGTTGAAGGGTTGGTTGCGGCAGTCGACGGAGGCCAAGTCGTGCTCAACGTCGGGTCCAAGTCGGGGCTGAAAGTGGGCGATCAGCTCACCGTGCAGAGAGTGACCAAGGAGATTAAAGATCCGTCAACCGGCCAGGTGATTCGCCGCTTGACTTCGCCCGTCGGAGTGATTCGTCTGACCGACGTGGATGAAATCTCCGCGGTAGGTACACCGGTTTCTGGTTCCGATTTCAAAGTGGGCGACGCTGTAAAGACAATAACGCAGTAAGCGAACAGGCGTACCTCTTGATGTTCCGGATACGCAAGCAGGGCGCCTCTTGCGCGCATTTGTGGCAACCAGTTGGAACCTCCCAGCGTGGCCAAGGCGGGGTTTGCCTACAAGGGTACGCCCGCTGTTTCCGCCTGGCGAAGGACTGTCCCCTCGACCTGCCCGTCTGGAAGAGGAAGTCTGAAACCTATGATTTCAGCTACTTCTTTGGCCAGACGAACCAAGTCTCCGCACGTCCTTGACGGCCGCTTGCGTGCGACAATACAGTCGAAACATCCGGAGATTTGAGCCTTGGATACCCTGGTCGGGAAAAGTATTCTTCACTACACGATCGTGAGAAAACTGGGCGCCGGTGGTATGGGCGTGGTTTACGAGGCTGAGGACACTCGGCTCGCGCGCCACGTCGCGCTGAAGTTTCTCTCCAAGGACATCGAGCAGGACCAGTACGCGCTGGAGCGTTTTCAGCTGGAGGCGCGCGCCGCCTCGGCGTTGAATCATCCCAACATCTGCACCATCTATGCCATCGAAGAATGCGATGGACAGCACTTCATCGCGATGGAGCTGTTGGACGGCCACAGCCTGAACGAGAAGATCAACGGGCATCCGCTTGCGGTGGACAAGCTGATTGACATCGGCATTCAGATCACCGACGCCCTCGATGTCGCCCATAGCAAGGGCATCGTGCATCGAGACTTGAAGCCGGCCAACATCTTCATCACCACCCGGGGTCAGGCGAAGATCCTGGACTTCGGTCTGGCAAAGCTGACCTATGACCGCCGCGCCGTGGTTGAAACCGCAGCTGGCGAGGCGGTGACCGTAGCTCCGTCACACCTGACCCAGCCCGGTACCGCGGTGGGGACGATCGCCTACATGTCCCCTGAGCAGGCTCGCGGCGAAGAGCTCGACGGAAGAAGCGACCTGTTCTCCTTGGGCGCAATTTTCTACGAAATGGCCACCGGAAGGCTGCCTTTCGAAGGGAACACATCCGCGGTGGTCTTCCAGGGCATTCTCGACCGCAACCCGAGGCCGGCGATCGAATTGAATCCAACTGTGCCATTCAAGTTGGAGGAGATTATCTCCAAGGCACTGGAGAAAGATGTGGAGCTGCGCTATCAGAGTGCGGCGGAAGTGCGCAGCGACCTAAAGCGGCTGAAGCGGGACGGTAGCGGACACTCTTCGACAGGAATCGCAGTTGCGTCGCCGTCTTACCCCGCCGTACGAGGCACCAGTCCGGCGATGCACTCCAGCAGCAGCGCAGTCATCCTCGACGCCGCCAAGCGTCACAAGAGTGGTGCTGGTCTCATCCTGGTTCTAAGCCTTGGCATGATTGTCGCCGGATTGTATGGCTTCTATACCTGGATTTCCCAGAGGCTGGGCGACTCCGGCCCCGTGCCTTTTCAAAATATGAGCATGGAGAAGATCACCAGCTCCGGGCGGGCGATGCTGGCGACCATCTCTCCGGACGGCAAGTACGTGGTGAATGTGACGGATGAGGGGCACGGCCAGCAGAGTCTGTGGATGAGACACATCGCCACCGGCAGCAACACCCAAATCAGGCCTCCCGCGGAGGTCCGTTACACCGGACTCACTTTCACACCGAACGGCGACTTTTTGTACTTCGTGCAGATCGAACCCGACAAACCTACCGTGGCATTTCTGTACCAGATTCCAGTGCTGGGAGGTACGCCGCGCAAGCTGGTTGAGGATGTAGACAGCGCCGTCAGTTTTTCGCCGGACGGCCAACAGATGGTCTATCTGCGCGACAGTTCTTCAGAAGCGAATTCTAAGCTGATTATTGCCCATGCCGACGGCACCGGCGAGCGCGTCCTAGCATCGCTTCCTCTACCGGGATACTCCGATCCGGCCTGGTCGATCGATGGCAAGTCCATCGCCGCTGCGGTGCTTGACCCCGGCAGTCAAAATCTCGGTAGAATCGTGGTCCTCAATCCGGCAAACGGGAAAGAGAAAACCGTATACGCCGGAACCGCCTTGCTGCAAAAGCCCATGTGGATGCCCGACGGACGTCATCTGGTTCTTATCTTTCATGACATATCCAGCGATTGGAATGGACAAATTGGGGCGATTTCTCTCGCCGGAGAGAAGATCCATCGCATTACCAACGATCTGACTGTCTACAGCAATCTCACGCTCGGCCTGACCCGGGACGGGGAACAATTGGTTGCAATTCAAGTTACGCCCCAAGCCGGCGTGTACACGATGAGTTCGGAGGCAAACTCCAGCTCCACCGCAACCGAGGTGGACGACCATGGCGATGTTGCTGTGGCTTGGTTACCGGATGGACGTTTGCTGACGATGGACTATGACAGCCACATCGCAGTGATGAGCGCCGATGGCAGCAACCGCAACGTGATCTACAAGGAGCGCTTGCCGATGGGGGGTCTCTCGGCTTGTCCGGACGGAGCGCATGCCCTCTTCTTCATGGCTAACAAGCAGACGAAGGCAATCAATATCTGGCGTCTTGACCTGCAGAACGGCAGCGCAACGGCGCTGACCAATGGGAAAGTCGATCAGAACGCTGTCTGCTCGCCCGACAGCAAATACTTTCTATACACCACGCTGGAAAAGGGTAAGCAGGTATTGATGGAGATGCCGCTCGCTGGCGGAGAAGCTAAGCGTATAAGCGATAAGTTTGTAAGCTCTGCCGCTATCTCACCGGATGGAAAACAAATCGCCGCGCTCACCGTCTTCGGCACCGGCGTTAACAGTAAACTCATGATAGAGATTATTCCCTCGCAGGGAGGGTTGCCGGTGAAGAGCTTCCCGCCCAGCCGCTTTATTTCCACCACCTTCAGCTATTCTCCCGATGGGCAGTCCCTTTACTATGGGGTCACTAACAAGGGGGTGTCCAACCTGATTGTGCAGCCTATCGGCAGCGAGTCCGGCTCCATTGTCACCAATTTCAATGATCTTCGCATTTACGGATTCGACTACGATTGGAAGAACAAGAGGCTGGCAGTCGCGCGGGGACGCTCCAATGACGATGTGGTACTGCTCACGCAACAACAGGCGCAGTAACGCGAGCGAGGACCTGGACAGCATGGCAAGAAACGAACGAATCCCTTCAAGGCTGGCGCGGTCCTAACTAAATAGGCTGACAATTGCCCCAGAGTGTTCGCGACCAGCGTTTACTTAGGATGGTCTCCATGACCTTCAACCCCAAAGCCGTTTTTCAACGAGCCGACCGCTACGAAGGCGTGCGCCCGATCAATATCTACTTCTTGCGTCTGCTCTATATCCTGATGTTCTTCGTGCTGGGCAAAGAAACCTGGACGCATATCCTCACCCACCAGGGGCCATGGGAGCCATTCAACGCCGTAGCCTGGTGCGTCTGGACCGCCTTCGCGACCGTGGCTGTCCTCGGAATCATTCGTCCCCTCAAAATGCTACCGATCGTACTCCTCGAAATTTTCTACAAACTCCTCTGGCTATACCTTGTCGCCTACCCACTCTGGTCCAAAGGCATGCTGACAGGGTCTCCAGCCGAAGGCATCACCTCCGGATTTCTCTGGGTCATACTACCGATCGTGGCTGTCCCCTGGGGATACACGTTTGTCACCTACATCTACAATCCCAAAAAAGAAGCGAATTAAAGCTGAAGAAGCTCCACGGTGAAGTGCAGAAGGTCAATATTCAATTGCCAGTGCCCTAACAGCGTCTTCATGGCCGCGCTGAAGCGGGACACTACCGAACCTCGCTTTTCTGCCGCCTGAAGCTGTGCCCTCGTTGTCGGATTTGCGGACGCCTCGTTAGCGCTTTTCTAGGCGCGCAGAGCACCTCGAAACCGGAATCGCCGTGCCCGACACAGGCATCCAATGCAGCACGCCATGACGTGCGATCCTCCATCCGATGACGCTCTTCGAGACTTTGCCGCGCTGGTCGAGCCAACTCGCGAGGACGAATCTATTCCGCTGGCGGTGGCTGCCCTGGCTATTGCCCGCATGGAGTATCCCGGGCTCAATGACGCTTTTTACCTGGCACATCTCGACGACATGGCCCACCAGGTGCAAAGTCGCATGCGCAAGAACCCGACAGCCCGCGAATCCATTGCGTTACTCAACCATGTTCTCTTTCAGCAGGAGGGCCTGCGCGGCAATCGTGAGGACTTTTACGATCCGCGTAACTCGTTTTTGAATGACGTGTTGGATCGCAAGCTCGGTATACCGATCACGCTCTCGGTGGTTTACATGGAAGTGGCGCGGCGGGTGGGTTTCCCGGTTGCCGGCGTAGGCTTGCCGGGTCATTTTCTTCTGAAGCACTATGATGTGGTGGCGGGCGAGATGTTCATTGACGCGTTTAACCGTGGCAGCATTCTGTCTACTCACGATTGTCAGCGGCGCCTGGACGAAGTATACGGCGCGCAGGTTGAAATGCGAACCGAGTATCTGCAGCCGGTCACACATCGCGAGATACTGAGCCGTATGCTGAATAATCTGCGCCAGATCTATCTATCGCAACGGAACGGGCGGAAGGGGCTTGTGGTGTTGGATATGCTGTTAGCGATTCCGCCTGCTGCAACCGAACTGTTGCGCGAGCGCGCCCTACTTCGGTTGAACCTCGACCAATACCTCGGGGCAGCGCAGGATTTGGGCAAGTACCTGAAGCTGGCGCCGGAGGCCGCTGACGCTCCCGCTATTCGCGAAACCTTTGACATGGTAAGGCAAATGGTGTCGCGGATGAATTGAGGAAGACCGCTGTTCGCGTTTCGCCATTCGCTTTTCGAAGAGACGTTCCCGGTTGGGAGCGTCCCCGAATTCTCTACCGACTTTTAGGCAAGTATCTGGAACTTTGGTGTTGCAGGCTCAGGAAGTCAGATTGAATATCGAGTCACGGTCGGCAAGAAATGCGAACCGCAACGGCGAAAAGCGAAGCCCGAAATGCGATCTTTCCCCGGCGCAAAAAATAACTTGCCGGGTTACCAACAAGTTGCATCATAAGCACGAGCAGGTTTTGGGCTTGCATTGCAGCCCTAAAGCTGAGTACGATAGAGACGTCCTCCAATCGCCGCACTTCCCGTGCAGGCGGCCCTCGCGCCAACGGTTCCAGGCGCCAGACGGACGTAACTGATTAGATTTCATCGAAGTATCAACCGCCGAGCCGGCACGCGGGAAACGTGCGAATGCCTGGCCAATGACAGCGGTTCACAAGTGTGGGAGCCCGCCACCTGCGGGTGATAACGATTAAGAGAGAAACATGAATCAAGGATCGAATCCTCCTTCCGGCGGACAGCCAGGAGGGAGAGGACGCAGACGGCGGCGCGGCCGCCGTGGACCCGTCACGCACGGATCGCCGGCACAACCTGGGCAACACCCTGGACAGCAACGGCACGGCCCTCCCAAGCGCCATGGACGTAAGCCCGGTGGATGGCAGGCTGGCCAGAACCAGCCGGGAGGAGGGATCTACACCGCGCCCATGGATCACAGCTACCGTGCGGCCCAAGGTGCCAACAACGGCAATACACATCGCCCTAACCGCGGCGGCCGTCCGGGCCAGAACTTCGGCAAGCAGTTTCTGCCGCCCGATCCCGAACCCCTGCCTGTGACTACGGATGAGACGCCCACTCGCATCTTCGCGTTTGTTGACGACTTATTTTTCCTGGCGAAGATACAGGAGACGGCACGGAAGATGAATGTGAAGGTCGAGTTCGTCAAGACCGAGAAGGACCTGAACGAACGCATGGGCCAGAACGGCGATGACAAGCCCGCGCTCATCATCTTCGACCTGAACAATGTCTCATCCAAGCCGCTCAGCATCATTCCAAAATTGAAGACCAAGCTGAAGAAGGCCACCAACATCATCGGGTTCCTCTCGCACGTGCAGGGCGAACTGAAGATGAAGGCGCAGGAAGCCGGATGCGACATGGTTGTGCCACGCTCGGCATTTTCACAGAACCTGGCGCAAATATTGCGGCGCCATGCGGCTTCAGAAGAATTGCACGAGTCCGGCCAGTAGGCTTCGAAGCGGTTGAACACAGGTAGTACGTCCGGTTTCGCGAAGCCAGCCATAGCCTTCGTTGTGATGGCGATGTCTCTCCTGTTGCTGGGAGGCGCGAGATCGTCGAATTTGCTCGGCGGTAACTTCCGCTGCCCGTGCCGAGCCTAATCAGCCGACCTTCTATAAAGACGTTCTACCCATTCTGCAGGACCACTGCCAGAGCTGCCATCGCGAGGGCGAGATTGCGCCCATGGCCTTCGTCACCTATCAGCAGACACATCCATGGGCTACGGCCATTAAGCCGGCGGTAGTGTCGAAACATATGCCGCCGTGGTTTGCCGACCCAGGCTGTGGAAAATTCTCCAACGATCCGTCACTCACGCCTGCTCAGATTGCCTTACTGGCTGCTTGGGTTGACGCGGGAGCGCCTGCTGGGTCGCCGAAGGATGCGCCACCGGCGCGTCGCTGGGCCGAAGGCTGGAATATCCCGCAGCCTGACCGAGTGGTGCAGCTACCGAAAGCTGTCAACCTTCCGGCGGCCGGCGATGTCGAGTACACCTACGAGATTGTTCCCACTGGATTCACCGAAGACAAGTGGGTTCAAATGTCGGAGATTCGGCCATCGAGCCGCGAGCATGTGCACCACGCGGTGGTTTACATCCGTCCGCCGAACTCGACATGGTTGCGCAAGGCACCCGTCGGCGTGCCGTTCACGCCGTCAAGTTTTTCCGACGCCGAAGAACGTGCCGAAGCCCATGCAACGACCAGCGACATGCTGCTGGTTTACGCCCCGGGAAGCGAACCTGATCGCTGGCCCGACGGCATGGCGAAGCTTATTCCCGCCGGCTCGGACCTCGTCTTCCAGATGCACTACACGACCAACGGCCATGCTGCCTCCGACCAGACCAGCGTAGGCATGGTGTTCGCCAGGCAAACGCCGCGGCAAAGAGTTCTTACGTTGCAGCTCACCAACCACACCTTCGTCATTCCGCCGCGTGAAGACAACTATCGCGTTGAGGTTTCCGGTACACTGCCGAATGACGCGACGCTGCTCAGCTTTTTCCCGCACATGCATTTGCGCGGCAAGCGCTTCGAGTACAACATCGTCCATCGGGACGGCTCGGTCGAAACGTTGTTACGCGTAAACTATGACTTTCATTGGCAAATGAGCTACCGATTGGCGCAACCTCGATTTCTGAAGGCCGGAACGCAACTTCAGGCGGTAGCTTGGTACGACAATTCAGACGAGAACCCGCATAATCCCGATCCTAATAAGACTGTGATGTGGGGCGGCCAGACCTATGAGGAGATGATGGTCGGTTTCTTCGACGTCGCCGTTCCCGCGAATGTGGATAAGGAACAGTTCTTCGTGCGGCACAGTGCGCCGGGGAAGTGAGTTCAACGCAGTTCGAGTTTCGCGAGACACGGATTTGTCATCCTGAGCGGAGCGCCCGCAAAGATTTCCCGACCCGCTGTCTTTGCGGGTCGGACGGGCGCGTAGTCGAAGGATCTGCTTTGCTGCTGGCCTCGGCGAAACAGTCCCTCGGCTCCTCGCTGTGCTCGTCGTTCGGGATGACACTCCAAGTAACGCCCTCCTCCCTTACAATCAACCCACAGCATGGACCTGAGTCTCACCCCAGCCGCACTTCGCAAACTGCGCCACGCTTTGCTGGCTTGGTACGACGCTCATCGTCGTGACCTGCCGTGGCGACGTGACGCCGATCCGTATCGCGTCTGGCTGTCGGAGATCATGTTGCAGCAAACCCGGGTAGCGGCAGTGATCGACCACTACGGGCGCTTCCTTCAGAAATTTCCGAATGTGCAAACTTTGGCTGCCGCGCATGAGGCCTCCGTGCTGGCTGCGTGGAGCGGCCTTGGCTATTACCATCGCGCACGGCGTATGCACCAGGCGGCGAAGGTCATCGCACGCGAGCGCAAGGGAGTCTTCCCGCGCACGGCGGAAGAATGGCTCACGCTTCCCGGCGTAGGGCGCTATACTGCGGCGGCCATTGCGAGCATTGCCTTCGGGGAGGCCGTCGCTGTAGTGGATGGCAATGTAGAGCGCGTCCTTGATCGCATGTTTGGAGCAGCCGAAGGAAGGGAAGCGGCGTGGCAAAGTGCTGAGCTGCTGCTCGACCGTGAGAGGCCGGGGGACTTCAATCAGGCAATGATGGAGTTGGGCGCCACCCTCTGTACGCCGCGTGCGCCGCAATGCCCTATTTGTCCATTGCGTAAATGGTGTGCCTCACGAGGCGCCAAGCATGCGACTCCGCGACCGAATCGCAAACGCAAGCAGCTTACTTACAGGCTTGTCTGCGAGAACGGCTCCATCTTGCTGGTACAGCGTCCGGCGAATGCGTCGCTCATGGCGGGGATGTGGGAGCTGCCTAGGGTTTCCAAGGCGCACTGCAACGGTGACCAGCCGCTGGCAACCTTGCGTCATTCCATCACCGATACCGACTACCGAGTGTCGGTGTTCACAGTCCCGGCCCGCAATTTTCATAGGTCGAACGACAATGCGCGCTGGTTTACGCGGCGGCAGTGGGAACGCTTGCCGCTAACCGGACTGGCGCGCAAGATTCTGCGTCGTCTGCCTGGCTGAGTCCAGGGTGAATCGGGATGAATCTAAACTGTACTGCAATTCTCGGAGGTCTAATCGATGGCTGCATTGAACGCGGGCGTACTGGCTCCAGATTTCGCTCTACCGACCGTGCAAGGCGGAAGGGTGTCACTGCGGGAGGCGCTCGCCAAAGGTCCGGCAGTGCTGGTCTTCTTCAAGAAGAGCTGCCCGGTTTGCCAATATGCTCTTCCTTTGCTTGAGCGCCTATACCAGGCGAATCGAGCCGCAAACGTTACCGTGCTCGGCATTTCCCAGGATAACGCCCACGATACCAAAGCGTTCATTCGTGAATATAGCGTCACATTTTCCGTCGCGCTCGACGAACCGGCAAACTATAAAGTCTCGAACGCTTATGGTCTGACTAACGTGCCCACTATTTTCTATGTCACCTCGGGCGGTGAGATTGAAGTCTCCTGCGTTGGCTGGTCCAAGGTCGAGGTAGAAGCCATCAACCAGAGGTTGGCCGAACATCGCGAACAACCACCTGTACTGCTCTGGCGCAAGGGTGAAGATATCCAAGACTTCCGCTCGGGTTGAAGCTCCAAGAATTGATCCGCGGTCGCGGATCTGAGAGTTCATCAGTCGTTACTTGTATTCCTTAGTGCACAACGAGGCGCCACGGCGGACTCGTGCGAGTCGGGGTGCCTGAACCTCGTGGTACGAAGGCGCCGCAGCTTCTCCCAATCTTTGCGAATCCGTGTTAGTCTGTCCGCCACGTTTTGACAAGCCAAGACTCTCAGGAGAAAGCTACTTCATGGCAGACGATGACGAGGCCCCATCTGATTCTCAGGATTCTTCTTCAAACAGCGACAGCGAACCCGCTCCGGAAGGCGAAAGCTCCACTGGCGAGAGTGAACCACCCCCAGCGGGTGACGACACCGAACCGGCTCCTGCGGGCGAGAGTTCGTCAAGCGACGACCAGAGCGACAAGCCTTTGGAAGACAACGAAGGGCACAGCGACAGCGGGGCCGAGACCGACAGCGGTGACAGCTCCGGGACCGAATCGAGCAGCAGTTCCAATTCGTCTAGCTCAAGCGACTCTTCTTCCGACCGCGGATCCTCTGGCGGACAATCTCTTCCGCCGCCGAGCGAGGACGATGTTGCTGGCGCTTTGGCCAAGGCCTTTCAGGACCACGAGGTGCCCATGGATGACGATGGTGTGAAAGTAACGTTATCGGAGGGCATGTATCATCTCGCGGTTCGACTGAGCAACAGTTTCAATCCGATGCCAAAGGTCCCCGACGACACCAGCAATCTACCGCCGGGTAGCGTGCAGGGAGCCATGTACATGATTAATGGGTCGGTGCAGATTATCGAAGACCAGGTGCACGTCAACCTGCGGATCGTGTCGGTGGAAACCAGTGAAATTCTTCAGGTTTCGCAGGCCGACGCCACCGGCCCAGTCCTAGATGGCATCACGGGAGCTGCCGGGGACTGCCTGGCAGGCTTACCGTCCCTGAGTGCAACTTAGCGAATGTCTCTGGTTGATTCGCAACCACTCCACCCAAGCGCAAAGATCTTGGGTGGAATCATCCTGCCGTGAAGACTCGAGCCTACTGAAAACGGTGGCCGCACGTCTGTCGACTACGCTCCGCACACTTCGTTCTTCGGTAGTGCGCTAAAGTAGCGCACTACCCGTTCTTCCGCCTCACATTCCACTTCGCCCTTTTCACGTAGAATGAAGGGTTTCGTAACTCATCTCTTACTCTACCGGAGACTTCATGCGCACAACTGTACTGCTGGCCCTCATCATTTCACTGGCAGCATCTCTATCGCTCGGCCAGAATGCCTCGAAATCTACACTCCCCGTACCGCACGTTGCCGCGCTTCCTCCGGCCGCGGAGCGAGCCATGGCGTCCGTCGATCCGGAGAAGATTCGCGCCCAGGTGAAGTTTTTGGCCAGCGATTTACTGGAGGGCCGGGGCACGGGCGCGCGTGGAGGCGAGATCGCCGCCGAATACATTGCCACGCAGTTTGCCCTGTTCGGGCTGGAACCCGCCGGCGACCATGGCGGCTACTTGCAGAAGGTGGCGATGCTGGGTATTGCCACCCAGGATGACAGCACCTTTGCTCTCGTCCCCGACAAGGGCGCGCCGATGAATTTACGCAACCGCGTGGACTTCGTTGCCATGGACGAAACCACCAAGACGGTGAGCGACATCGACGCTCCCATCGTATGGATTGGTTACGGCATCGACGCTCCCGAGTTCAACTGGAACGACTACAAGGGTGTGGATGTGAAGGGCAAGGTGCTGCTGATGATGGTTAACCAGCCGCCCTCGAACGATCCCAAGTATTTCGGCGGCGGGGCGCTGACCTACTACGGGCGTTGGACATATAAGTACGAAGAAGCTGCACGCATGGGGGCCGTCGGTGTCATGCTGATTCACAAGACCGACATGGCCAGCTATGGTTGGAACGTGGTGCGCAACTCATGGTCAGGTGAGCGCGCCTACCTGCGCGACGACCCCGCTCCCAAGTTGAAGGTTGCCTCGTGGATTCAGCTTGATGCCGCTACCAAACTTGCAGCAGCGTGCGGCATGAACCTCGACACCATGATGGCTGCGGCGCAGAAGCCCGGCTTCAAAGCTGTTCCACTGCCCGCTACCTTGAAGGCCCATATCGTCAGCACAGTGCGGCCGTTCAACTCCAGCAATGTGATCGCTAAGCGCGAGGGTTCCGACCCTGCGCTGAAGGGTGAAGCCGTCATGTACAGCGCACACTACGATCACCTCGGTATCGTGCCTGGCATGTCGGGCGACAACATTTACAACGGCGCGCAGGACAATGCCACGGGTGTCGGCATTCTTTTGGAGATTGCGCGCGCCTTTGCGGAAGCGCCGCAGGCGCCGAAGCGTTCCGTTTACTTCGCGTCAGTCACGGCAGAGGAGCAGGGGTTGCGAGGGTCAGAGTATCTGGGCTTGCATCCTCCGATTCCGACAAAAGACATTTCACTCGACCTCAACTACGATGACGTGCCGCCGCTTGGAGTGCCTGAGCAGGTCAACGTATCGGGTGCCGAGCGCACCACGTTTTATCCCACGGTCGAGCGTACCGCCAAAGATTTTGACCTGGCGATTGTGCCTGACTCGCAGCCCGGGGCCGGACACTACTATCGTTCCGATCACTTTAGCTTTGCGCGAGCAGGTGTGCCGGCGTTCTCTATCGACGAAGGTGACAAGTATCGGGGACACGACACCGAGTGGGGCAAACAGCAAGCGCGCGACTATGTTGCTAAGCATTACCATCAGCCCAGCGATGAGTACCATCCGGAGATGGATTTCCGTGGCGATGTGGTGATGGCGCAATTTGGAATTGCCCTGGGATGGCAGGCGGCGAACCAGTCAGGAGTTGTTAGCTGGCATCCCGGCGATGAGTTTGCCAAGGCGAGGGGAGGCAATAGCAAGTAGCAACTGGCGATTAGCACTTAACACTTAGCCTTTAGTAACCGGCCGTCAGTTATTGGTCTCAGGAATCGTGTATCAACTGTAATCATTAGTGCATGACGACAAACTCATTAACTCAGGACGGTAGCTCGCCAGGGAACATTGAGGGCCGCCCGCTAAGAGCTAAGAGCTAGTTGCTCGCTACTGCAAATGCCGCATGCGGAACGGAATCTGCACCACCGCTTCCAGAGCGACCGGTTCGCCATTCTTGGTGCCGGGGCGGAAGTGCCAGCGCGCGAGCGCGCGCACCGCGTTCTCATCGAGGCGGGAGTCCAGACTGTCGAGCACTTTAATATCGTCCACCGTTCCGTCGGCACGGATCACCGCATACAACGTCACCGTGCCCTCTACGTGGTCGCGCAGAACCTCGGGCGGATAGGCCGGATCAACCTTCGTGGTAGCCACGGGCGCAGTGATCAAACCCTTGTCTGCGGTTTCCTTCAACTCCGCAAAGCGAATGATCCAGCTTCCGGTGGCCGAAGTAAGGTTGGGCATATTCATGGTGAGCGAAAAATAGCGTCGCGCGCCGAAGACCCGCTTCTCGATACTGACGTCAGGGTCATCTGACAATGTAGGAGGTGGCGCAGGAGGCTGCCGGTCGTGAATGCTGGGCAGCGAAGGCTTCATGGCCTCAGCGATCATGCGTTTGCGAGCTTCTGCGTCGGGATTCGAGGCAGCCGGCTTGGCGGGTGTTCCGGCGACCGCGGAAGTCGCAGCCCCCGGCGGAGCCGCTCCGACGGTGATGCCCGGCGGCAGACCATTTCCTGCACCCTTGCCGGTGCCACCACTGGGGGCGTTGCCGGTACCGACCACGTTGGGTGTGCCCGGCGCGTCTGGCTTGCCACCTGGCGAAGCATGAAACTCTCCGCTGCGATTGCCATTGGGTACGCTGATCGGCCCGCGGACATCCGCAGGAGCCAGTCCCAGCGCGATCAACTGCCCTTGCCCCTGCGACGGAAGATTCTGCACGTTGGGTGGCGGCGGAACGTTCTTCGCGCCGTTGTCGCCGATTCCACTGGCCCGTTGCACAGGCACTGGCAGCTTGGGAGCCAACACCTGCGGTTGCATTTGCGCCATGTTGAGCGTCCCCTTTTGCAACTTCAACTGGTCCGGAGATAACGGCGGCTCAACCACGGAAGGCTGCGGCAGCGTGGGCAGTTGTAACTTCGACTTCAGCTGCGAAATGTCAGCGGTGGGTGCAACCACCTGCGTTTCAAACTGCGGAACCTTCAACTGCGAAACTGAACGCGCCGAAGCGGCGATTGGCTGGGCTGCGGGTACCGGTGTCCAAGCGACGATGTTCGGCAGCTTTACGTCATGGTCCAGCTTAACTTTGGGCGGTGTAACGATTGTCTGGTGATTGTTGTCGGGCTCCGGAGGGACAGACAGGATCTCCTGTTTCGCCAACTTAGGCTCGCCCTTGCGCGGCTTCACCGGCGCTTCACTGGCGGTGTTAATGGGTGGCAGATACTCGCTGACGGGGTAGTACTCGACCTTCGTGTTCTGAAACGGCGACTGAAGGTTTGGCGCGTGGTTGAAAAACGGCAGTGTGCAGACCAGATACAGCGCAATGACGAACGCAATGTGGCCGGCGTACGACTCGGCGAAGCGGTAAGCATCGATGCCGGTGCGAATGAAATATCCCGGCCGCACGGGCACGGGCTGGGCCGTGATCTCGACGGGAGCTGGTTGGCGGTGCAGGAGAAGGTCGCCGAGGTTGCGGAAGAAGACCCGATGACGCGGTTCCAATTCGAACAGCAACTCTGGAGGTCCAGCGAGCGCTGAGGGCGCGCCCTCTGGCGTGGCGGGATCGCTCGCTGAAGGATCACGCTGGGGCCTGGTTGCGGTACTGTGCTGCATCATCCTCAACCGTGGAGTAAGTAATCGGATTATAGCGGAAAACGGCACCTGCGGCGGAGGTCAACAGGAATGTGAAAGTTGTTCTTTCGCCAACCTGCGT
This sequence comes from uncultured Acidobacteriaceae bacterium, assembly GCA_963709045.1. GTDB lineage: Bacteria > Acidobacteriota > Terriglobia > Terriglobales > Acidobacteriaceae > Bog-257. The sequence goes on from CAVPUX010000006.1 coordinate 221,333, forward strand.
CGACGTGCAATGATGGATGACCACGGGAGCGAAAATGATCCGCAGATGTTTGGTGTTGGCGGTTGTCGCGTGGCTGGTGCCCCTTATGCCGGTACAGCCGATGTCCGCTGCGGTGACCCAGCAGACGACGAAAGCCACGGCTCCCGCAGACGATCCATCCGGAATGTACACCTTCTTGCGCGAAGGCGAGTTCGTGCAGCTCACCATGGAGGATGGGAAGGTGTCGGGTTACGTTTCGCGCTTTGGGGACGCGGATAGCGATAAGGGCCAGTTCATTGATCAGTTCTTCGACAAGGCCAGCCTGGCGGGCGATCATCTGTCGTTCAATACGAAGACAGTTCACGGAGTCTGGTATGACTTCACCGGGGTGATCACGACCACGCCGGGCAAGCAGCCCGGCCAGGAAGACTATCGCGTGATCAAGGGCACACTGGTGCAGCACGCAGCTGATGCCGGCAATAAAGACAAAGCCAACCCGCGCCAGGTGGAATTCAAATCGTTTCCACAAGACCTGAGCAAGCCGTAAAACAGCCTTTAGCCTACCAGCCAGTTAGACATATCGCTCGCCTAGCCACTACAAGCCTCCGCGTCCCTGACCAATGTGAATGCTGCCGTTTACGTTGCTCAGTTCGATTTGCGTTCCGCCGCTGCCCAGGGTGCCTTTAAGATTTTTACCGACATACCCACCTTGCACCTGGAGAGGGAAGTCCGATCTGATGCCGCCGCTCACCGTACTGGCCTTGACCTCGGCATTCGGCGAGTCAGGCAAGCCCAGTTCGATAGCTCCATTCACCGACTTGAGTCTGATCTCGCGCACATTGTTCAAGGAAGCGTACATGGCTTCAATTCCGCCATTGACGGTGGACAACTCGGCACGCCCGGCCAGGTCGTCAACTCGCAACTTGCCGTTGATGAGATTTGCGCTGACCTCACCGCTGACCTTCTGCACGGCAAGCGAACCGTTTACCAGATTGATGCGATCCAGGCGGGCATTCTGCGGCACGTGTAACTGGTAGTGCACAGACGCAGGATTGTTGTTGGTATGGCCCTCCGGATAATGGGTCTTAATTTCCACCGAATCGCTCGAGGCGTTGACGTCGATGCGCGCTTCGTCCAGCTTTTGCTGATCGCGCGCGGTTTTCACGGCATCAATTTGCACTTCGCTGCGGTCCCAGCCTGTGATCTCGACATTGCCGTTGATGTTGTCCAGCGAAATCCGGCCGGTGGCCGAGAGAGGAACGGTACGATGGAAATCTTGAGTAACCTGGGCATAGGACGGGGCGCGCCAATAGCATCACGAGCAAGGATCCTAGAAGCGTTGCCCACCAGGTTGCCTGTTTACGAGGATCGAACATAGTTGCCTCCTGTCGCAGGTTAGACGGGGAATCGGCATGAATCGTTATGAAATTGTTTGCCGCCTCGAAGCGGCCCGTACGGCCTTTCTCTATGGAGCTGACTTTACGTTTTGGGTCAAGGTGGTGGCTGCTACGTTGTCCGCCGCACTGGCTTGCTGACGTTTGCTGCTGTTAAGCCATTTCCACGCCGAGGCGACAGCATCGTCGAGAGAAAGCTTGGCACGCCAGCCGAGGAGTTGTTGAGCCCGGCTGGGATCAGCGACCAGACTTGGAGGGTCTCCGGACCGGCGGGCAGCGATTCGGAGAGGGACGGAATGGCCGGTGACATTCTTGACTGTGGTAACAATCTGTTGAACCGAATGACCACCGCCGCTGCCGAGATTCAGTGCGGTGAAAGAGTTGCCCGCCTCGCCTTGCAGAAAGTCAACGGCCATCGCGTGCGCTTCGGCGAGATCGGTTACGTGGATGTAGTCTCGAATGCAGGTGCCGTCGGAGGTGGGATAGTCATTGCCGAACACCTCAAGATCAGGACGCAATCCGGCAGCAGCCTCCAGCGCCAGAGGTATTAAATGGGTTTCGGGAGCGTGCAGTTCACCGATTTCGCCACTCTCGTCTGCTCCGGCAGCATTGAAATATCGCAGCGCAACCGCTCGCAAGCCATAGGCGCGGCTGTAGGCCTCGAGGATGCGCTCAAAAAATAGCTTCGTTTCACCATACGGGTTAACGGGCTGGCAGCGAGTTTCTTCGTTGATGGGTACTTTGTCGGGTATGCCGTACACCGCGCACGAGGAAGAGAAGATGAAGTAGCGAACTCCCTTGCGTCTATCGCTGCGTTGACCAACGCCAAGCCATTCTGTACGTTGTTGTGAAAATATTTTCGCGGATTTTGCACTGACTCTCCGACATACGCGCTTGCTGCAAAATGCATTACCAGGTCTACGCTGGAGAGGGCGCGTGAAAGCTGGGGCGCATCGTCGAGATCGGCAACGATCATTTCGAAGCCGTTGGCGAGAAAGCTGTAGCCAGTGGACAGATTGTCATACACGGTGACCTGATGCCCGTGTCGCGCCAACGAGCGAATGGCGTGGCTGCCAACGTAACCGGCGCCACCTGTAACCAGAATTCTCATGAGTACCCTTTAGCTTTAATTGTTCTGGTAATTCAACGATCGACGGCCCCATAAGGAAGGAGGCTCGATCGGAAATCCAAGCATAGATACTGTATACTCGGCAGTCCAAAACGAGAATTCCAAGGCAATCGTGCTCCGTCACCTGGGACTTGTTTGAGCCTGTTCTGCTATCTATGGGTCTGTCAGTCGCCATTGTCGCCATGAACGAAGAGGCCATTATCGGCCAAACCTTGGAAAGCGTGCGTTGGGCCGATGAAATTGTTCTGGTGGACTCTGGGTCGACGGATCGAACCTGTGAGATCGCGCGTGAACACGGCGCCAAGGTCTTGCTGAAGGCGTGGGCAGGATTTTCTTTGCAGAAAACCTTTGCCTTCGAGAACTGTACCCAAGACTGGATATTGTCGCTCGATGCCGACGAGGTAGTTACGCCGGGACTGGCGGAGGAAATTCGGAACGTCATTGGGCAGCCCGACGCGCTAAACGGGTATTGGATACCGCGCAAGAACCTTTTCCTTGGTAAGTGGACGCGATTCGGAGGCTTTTATCCTGATCCTAAGTTGCGGCTCTTTCGCCGTGGTCGCGGAATTATGACGGGCGCGGAGCCGCATCCCCGCATCGACTTGAAACCGGAATTCGACCAGAAGACTGGACGCCTCAAGAACCCGATGGTTCACGATGCGTATCCCACTCTCTCCACTTACATGGCGCACATGAACAGTTACTCTTCGGCCGGGGCGAAAGGAGCGGTGGCAAACGGCTATCGTGGCTTCAGCTTTCTGGACATTGTTTTACGGCCGATGACGACATTCATTTACAACTATTTTTTTCGCCTGGGGTTCCTCGACGGCCGTGAAGGCCTGCTGCTGCACCTTTACCATGCGGTATACGTGTCCAACAAGTACGCCAAGGTGTGGGAGCTGACCAAAGCAGGTTCCTCTGCGAAAGACGAACCCTGAACTTCTGAAATTCAATCTGTGTTGAGGTCTGGGAGCCAGTCCAAGGCGAGGTGTCGACCTCGTGCCACGGATATACTTGTTTTAAGCGGGTCTGGACGAATAGCGCGAAGGCGAAATTAAGCTGAGAATGTCATCGGTTAGCGTAATTGCGACGGTGCTGAACGAGGCGGAAGATATTAACCGGCTCCTGTCGAGCCTTGTCCATCAGACCCTCGAGCCTGCGGAAATCATTATTGTCGATGGCGGATCTACCGACGGCACATGGGAGCGTTTGCAGGCTGATGCCTCGGCGTACCCAAGTTTGAAAGCGATTCGCGACCCGAGTTGCAACTTGAAAGAGTCGCCGGGGCCGATCGCCCGCGGAAGAAATGTTGCCATCGCAGCCGCATCTTCGGAAGTGATTGCCTGTGCGGACGCCGGTTGTGTGTACGATCCCGACTGGCTGGCGAGGCTTACAGAACCTATTCGTAACGGGCAGGCCGAGTATGCGCTCGGTGGATCTTGCCTGGATGCTGATGGGCCCACGGTGTGGGACATTGCGTCAGCGCCGTTTTTCGGAATTAAGCTCGACCCAAACCAAGCGACGAAGTCATGCACCGCTCGCTCCATGGCGTTTCGGAAAGATTTATGGCGGCGGGTTGGCGGTTTTCCCGAGACCAGCCTTACGGAAGACAGTCTCTTCGATCAAAACGTCCGCACAATAGTAGAGCCAGCCTTTCCGGAGCGCGCCAAGGCCCGCTATAGACCGCGTCATAGCTTGAAGACCGCCCTCAGAGATCTTGGGCGTTACGCTACCCTCGACGGAGTGATGGACATCAGGCGCGGGCGTCTGTTCCGAAATCTTGCGCGCTGCGTTGCGGAGCTGATCGCAGTTGCGCTTCTGACTCGCACCGTTATCCCACTCGGATGTGTGGTAGTTCTGGAGATCTATTTCGCGTTTCGCCTGGACTGGAAAAGCTTCCCCGGAAAAACTTCCCTTCGGTTGCTGAGCGCCAGGCTCCTGTTCTCGCTGATTGTTCCGTGGCTGGTCACGCTGAACCACATCGCAGGCGCACTCACCAAGACCAACCAGCCCAACCGGCAGAATGTGGCCGGCTGAGAGCCGAGAGCTCCGCTGGGGCAGGATCCTTGGTTACCGCGGGGCTGAGGCCGCATTCAGAGGCAACCCTCGAATGCGCCGCTGAGAGTGCTCCGCCCTGACACATCAACTCGGGAAGCAACCCTAGCGCGCCAATTCAGCCGTGCGCAAGAAATCATAGTTGCCCGAGGGGCTTAGCTCGATTCCCCGCACTCGTTTGGTGTGCACCAGGACGTTGTCGAGATACCACAGGTTAATATACGGCAAGTCGTTCGCAATAATCCGCTGTACCTCGTCATAGATGAGTTTGCGTTTCTCCTGGTCAACTGTGCCGCGAGCTTCACGGATCAGTTCGTCCACCTGCGGGTTGGAGTAGAAGGTGCGGTTGGCGCGTTTGGGCGCGAAGCTACCGGAATCGAAGATGTGTTCGAAGATGTCAGGGTCGAGATTGCTGCCACCGACCCAGCGCAAAGAATGGATCTGGTAAGCGCCCTTGGTGACGTCCGCAAAAAACGTCGCAAATTCGAAGGTGCGGATGTCCAACGCGATGCCGACTTCACGCAATTGCTGCTGCAACACTGCTGCCAGTAACCGAGTGGACTCGTCGGTGGAAGTCTTCATCGTGATGTGAAATCGGATCCCATTGGTTGCGCGGTAGCCTGCTTCATCCAAAATCTCGCGTGCCCGTGCCGGATCGTGAGGGTACTTCGTCACGTCGGCATCATAGGCCCAATGCTGGGGCGGTAGCACGCTGTACGCAGGGCGTGCCTGATCGCGGAGAAGGTAATGAATAATTGGTTCCACGTTGATGGCATATGCGATAGCGCGACGCACCCTAACGTCTTTCAGGATCGGATCGCGAAGGTTCATCGCAAGGTAGGCGTAAATCGTACCGTCCGACTGCGCGACTGTCAGATCGCGATCTCGCTCGAGAGCAACCACAGTGTCGGCTACCAAAGAGTTCAGGGCGACGTCGGCGCTCTGCTTGCGCAGTTCAAGCGCGCGCGTGGTGGCGTCGGGAATTACCTTGAACTGTACCCGCTGCAGCTTGGCCGGCGTTGCCCAGTAGTTGGGATTGCGTTCAATCACCACTTCTTTGTCCATCTGTGCGCGCACAAAGCGAAATGGACCGGAGCCGATGGGTTTGCGATTAAAGTCTTCGCCGCTGCCGTACGGCACTATGCCGATTGTGCCATCGGAGAGATTCCACAGCATCGGCGCAAAGGGCTCTTTCAGATGAAAAACAATGGTGTGGTCGTCGGGAGCGTCCACATGGTCAACGGGTGCGTAGGTACTTGTTTTAGCGCTGCGAAGTTTACCGCTGAGGAGTGAATCAAACGTCCACTTGACATCGCGCGCGGTCAGGAGCTGCCCGTTGTGAAAGTGAACTCCATGATGCAGATGAAAAATGTAGGTTTGCGCATCGGGGATTTCCCAACTGTCGGCCAGCCATGGCTTCAGGTCAAAGTGGTCATCGCGCCGAACCAGCGAATCGAAGAGAAGCGTGTCGATTAGCCCTGACTGCGCATCGACTCCAACGCGTGGATCAAGATTCGTCGGACTGCTCTCGATGACCATCACCAGCGTGTTGGGATCGGGCTTGCTAGAGCAGCCGGCGAGGAACAAAACCACAGAGACACAGAGGCACAGAGAAAAGCTAGCTATGGAATGTCTTAATCGCCACTCTTTCTGTTCCGGCCCGAGCTTCTCTATGTTGCATTCGTTTCTTGCTTCAGGTGGTTTTTCTCTGTGCCTTTGTGTCTCTGTGGTAAAGGACTTCTGGATTTTCTCGGTGCCCTCCGTGTTCTCCGTGATGAAGGGGAGCCTACGCATAGCTCACTTTGCCTAGGACCGCTGGACGCTTGGCTCCAGTCGAGGAGGGGATGTTGGACGGCAGGCGACGCCAGGTCTGATAGGCCAGCATTGCGAAAGCGACCGCTTCCTTGGCCTCCGAGGGAAGTCCGAAATCGTCGCTGGTGCGCACGCGCATCTTCACAGGCGCCAGCTCTTCGCGAATCATTCGCATCAGGGTCAGGTTTTTCGTTCCCCCGCCAGAGACGACAAGTTCGCGAAACCGTACCGGCGGCTCTACCAGGGGCAACACAAACTTGCGTACGGCGATGCCAATCGATCGCGCGGTAAGCGCAGTCGCCGTGGCGACAATGTCATTTTCATCAGCACGGCGGCAAAGTCTGAGAAACTCACGCACGAACTCGCGGCCGAATTGCTCGCGACCCGTGGTCTTCGGCGGCTTCTGGCGGAAGAACGGATTCCGCAGCAACGGTTGCAGCACGCGCTCGATAGGTTCTCCGCGGGCGGCAATTCGTCCGTTGCGATCAAACGGCCGCTCAAACAGGTGCTCGGTTACGGCGTCGATCACCATGTTGCCGGGACCAGTGTCGAAGGCGACTACATCTTCGGGAAGCGCGCGCGGCGGAATCGCGGTGAGATTGGCGATACCGCCGAGGTTTTGTACGATGCGTCCGTAGCGGCGATGCCGGTAGAGCAACGTAATCGAGAAAAGGCACGAGCGGCGCGCCTTTGCCGCCTGCGGCCATGTCGGCGGGGCGAAAATCGGAGACCACCGGCACACCTATCTTCGCCGCGATAATGGCCGCCTCGCCCGCCTGCCAAGTACAAGCAATCCGGCGGCCAAGGAAGTCCGCTGGAACTCCCTGGTGATAGAGCGTCTGCCCGTGGCTGCCGACCAGTTCACACTCCAGGCGTGCGCGTCGCTGTGCTGCGCGAACTGCGTCTGCGTAAAGCTCACCAAGCAGGAAGCCGAGCCGCGAAAGATCGGCGACGCCGGCCTTTCCAGCGTTCATGGTTGCCAGGATGGCTCGTCGAACATTGGCCGGATAGGGAAACTCGTAATGCGCCAGCAGCTCGAAGCGGGAGCGGAAGCCGCGCCCCTGGATCCGCACCAGCGCCACGTTAATTCCGTCGGCCGAGGTGCCGCTCATCACTCCCGCGACAATCAAGCTAGCTCCAAGGGCCGTCGAAGCCCAGTTCTGTCGACATCGATATACGCGAATTCTGTATCTTCAAAGGCGAGCCCCAAGAGTACTGGCGCGTATTTCTTCGCTGAACCCCCAGATGTTGCGGCAAAGCTTGTCTACGGTTTTCTGTGTCGGAACGGCCGGCGCGCGTGACTTCAACGCGCCAGCGACTTCTTCTTCGCCGCCAGTACTCTTTGCGACTTCTCGGCGATGAGCTTGGCAAATTTCTTGTCGCTCTCGGCCTGCTTGTAAACCGCCTCGAACGCGCGCCACACGCTCTCTTCTTTCTGGCAGACGAGAAACATATCGGCTCCGGCGCGAAGCGTTGCCACCGAGGCTTCCTCGATTGACGCTGCCGCCAGCACTCCACCCATGTCAAGATCATCCGTGATGATTAACCCACGATAGCCGATCTTCTTGCGCAAGATGTCGCTCATCCACTTCTTCGACAGCGACGCAGGAGTGCGATCACCCGTAACTTGGGGATAAGCCGCGTGTGCCACCATCACGAATGGCAAGTCTCGCCGCAACTGGCGATAGGGAAGCAGGTCTTCACTCCACAACCGCTTCCAGCCTTTGTCAATCACGGGCAGTTCGTTGTGCGAGTCGAGATTCGCTTCGCCGAGTCCGGGGAAGTGCTTGCCGCAGCCGAGGATCTTACTGTCGCGAAGCCCGCGCAGGAACTCGCGAGCGTACAGGATCGTCTCTTGGGGATCGGGCGAAACAGTTCGCGAGGTGAGCACATTTTTCGAAGCCTCAAGCTGAAGGTCGAGCGCCGGTGCGAAATCGGTGTTAAAGCCTAAGCGCTCGTACTTCTTCGCCGATGATGCGGCCATGCTTGCGAAACAGCTTCTTTGAGCCTGTGGCGGCCACCTCGGCGACGGCTGGCGCGGGAGCGATTACATCGCGCAGGCGATCGACCGTTCCCCCCTCCATGTCGACGCACAGAAACAAAGGAGTGGAGACCGCCTTCTGCAACTCGCGCAGCAGCGCGTGGGTTTGGGCGGCCTCTTCGATGTTGCGTTGGAAGAGAATGATGCCGCCGGGATGTAGCGTGCCGAGCATCGATCGCAGGCGCGCCGACATCGTGGTCCCGCCACAGCCCATGATGAGCAACTGGCCAACCTGCTTGCGAAGTTCGAGTGTGCTCTTCGAAGCCATTGGGAATATAAAAGAGTGTAACGCGAGGGACAGAGAAATTCAGGTGAATAGGGAGGTACGTCTTAGTCCATCTGCTTCTTCAGTTCATGCAACAGGGTCAGCGCGTCCATGGGGCTAATGCGGTTTAGGTCCGTCTCCTTGATGCGGTCCACGATCTTCTGCGACAGCGGAGTGAAGATGGTCAGCTGCAACGGCGCAGTTTCGGCAGTTTCATCGTGTGCCAGATGCTTGACCGCGTTGCGTTCGGCGCTCTCATGTTCCGCCAGCACCTCACGCGCGCGATTCACCACGTCGGCAGGCAGCCCGGCCAGCTTGGCGACCTCAATGCCGTAGCTCTTATCGGCTGCGCCTTCTTCCACTTTGCGCAGGAAAACGATCCCGCCGCCGCTCTCCTTCACCGAGACATGATAGTTCTTCACACCGCTGAGCCGGTCGGCCAGCTCCGTCAGCTCGTGATAATGCGTGGCGAATAGCGTCTTGGCGCGGGTGTTGGCGTGGATATATTCGATAGCGGCCCAAGCGATCGCCAATCCATCGTAGGTGGATGTCCCGCGGCCAACCTCGTCGAGCAGGATCAGCGAGCGCGCCGTCGCGGTGTTGAGGATCGCTGCGGTCTCGGTCATCTCGACCATGAACGTCGAACGCCCGCGGGCCAGATTGTCCGCCGCGCCGATGCGGGTAAAGATGCGGTCCACCAGTCCCAGCGCTGCCGACCGCGCGGGCACGAACGATCCCATCTGCGCCATCAGAACGATCAGTGCGGCTTGGCGCAAGTAAGTGGATTTGCCGCCCATGTTCGGCCCAGTGATCACCAGGATCGAACGGGTTGTTCCATTCAGATAGAGATCGTTAGGGACGAAGCGAACAGCGGTCCCGGGAATTTCCATCTGCTCGATCACGGGGTGACGGCCTTCGACGATCTCGATGTCTCCACCATCTTTGAGCAGCGGCCGGCAGTAGCTGCGATTGGCGGCGAGCACGGCGAACGAAGCCAGCACATCAATTTCCGCCAGCGCCAATGCGGTCTGCCGGATGCGGCGTGCTTCGGCAGCAATTGCAGTGCGCAACTCGGCAAACAGGTGCCGCTCGATCTCGACGATCTTCTCTTGGGCGTCGAGTACCTTCACCTCGTACTCTTTCAGCTCCGGCGTGGTAAAGCGCTCGGCGTTGACCAGGGTTTGTTTTCGTTCATACCCGGGCGGAGCGAGGTGCAGGTTAGCTTTCGAAATCTCGAGATAATAGCCGAAGACGCTGTTGAACTTGACCTTCAGCGAGCCGATGCCTGTCCGCTGGCGTTCGCGCTGTTCAATCTGCGCGATGTACTGCTTGCTATTACGGCTCAGGTTGCGAAGTTCGTCGAGCCCCGCATCAACTCCCGGGCGAATGACGCCGCCGTCGACCAGGGTAAGCGGGGGCTCATCTTCGAGCGACGACCTGAGGCGATCACGTAGATCAGCTAGTTCGTCACATTGCTCATGAAGAGCCAGCAACCGCTCAGCAGGGAAGTGTGACAGGGCAGCCCGCACAGAGGGCAGCTTTGCCAGAGAGATTGAGAGCGCGAGCAGGTCGCGCGGGTTCGCTGTCTCTAGAGTTACGCGACTGAGCAGCCGCTCCAGATCGAGAATGCCCTCCAGGGAGCGACGGAGTTCTTCGCGCGCAACTACGTCCTTTACCAGGACTTCAACTGCATCAAGCCTCCGGTTGATCTCCCTGGTATCAATCGAAGGGCGCAGGATCCAGGCCCTTAGCAGGCGTTTACCCATCGGGGTGATGGTGCAGTCCAGACAGCGAAACAGCGTGGCATTATCGGCTGCGCCGGCGAACAGGGGCTCGATCAGTTCCAGATTGCGCACCGTGACTGCGTCAAGCACCAAGCAGTTTTGGCGCTCGTAGAAGCCAATGCGGTCCACGTGATCGAGCGAGCCGCGCTGCGTGGTGCGAACGTAATGCAAGATGGCTCCCGCCGCGGTGGCGGCTGCCGATCGGTTCGCGAGTCCGAATCCTTCCAGCGAGAGCACGCCGAAATGGTTTTCCACCTGCGGAATGGCGTAGTCGGGAGAAAACACCCAGTCGTCGAGAGGAGTCTCCGCCCAGGAGGCATTTTCCAACGAGGTGATACGCGGTGCCGAAGCGGCTGCGGGAGAAGCCGCGTTGCTGCTGGGTTGATCGAAGAGAGGAAGAGACGAGGCGAACAGCACTTCGCGCGGACGAAGCACCAGCAGTTCCTCGCGCACACGGCGTTCGGCATCATCCCCCTGAAATTCGGTCGCACGAAATTCGCCGGTGGAGAGGTCCAGTGCCGCAAAGCCGAAGGAGTTTCCGGCTCGCGCCACGCAACCGAGGAAATTATTCTCTTCCGAGCCGAGGTGCGCGTCGGCCGCGGTGCCGGGCGTGAGCACCCGTGTGACTTCGCGCTTGACTAGCGTCTTGGCCACGCGCGGATCTTCCATCTGTTCGCAGATGGCGACCTTGAATCCTTTGCGGATCAGCTTGGAGATGTAACCATCCGCCGAGTGGTAGGGCACGCCGCACATCGGTATTGCGATGCCCTTTTCTTTATTGCGCGAGGTCAGCGTGATTTGCAGTTCTTGTGACGCGACCACGGCATCTTCGAAGAAAAGTTCGTAAAAGTCGCCCAGGCGGAAGAAGACCAGCGCGTTGGGATGTTCTTTCTTGATCGCGGCATACTGTCGCATCAGTGGGGTGGACGGCTCAGTCATCGGATTGGCGGGAATTGCGCGGATTATAACACTCGGGGGTAACGTAGATCGCAGCCCAAGAGCGGTAATGAGTGTTACACTGCGAGGTTTTTGTGAGGCAATCATTTCATGGCAAAGATTATCGGTTTCGAATGTAGCAAGTGCGGCGCGACATTCACGGCGGAGACAGCTCAAAATGTCTGCCCGAAAGACGGCGGTCCGCTCTACGTTCGCTACGATCTGGCGGAGATTCGGCGCAACTTCACTCGTGAGTCGGTGAATGCCGGACCAAAAAGTATGTGGCGCTATGCGGCAGTGCTTCCTGATGCACAGCCGGTGACGCTTGGCGAGGGGCTTACGCCGATGCTGCCGAGCCGCAAGTATCCCAATCTGCTCATCAAGGACGAAGGACTGAACCCGACAGGCTCGTTCAAAGCGCGGGGCATGAGCGCGGCACTGACGATGGCGCGGCATTATGGCCTCAAAAAGCTGGCAGCGCCTTCGGCAGGAAACGCCGGAGGATCTCTGGCCGCCTATGCAGCAGCGGCTGGGCTGGAGGCATACGTCTTTATGCCGAAGGATGTGCCTATCGCGAATCGGTTGGAAGTCGAAGCCAGTGGCGCACACCTCACGCTGGTGGATGGGCTCATCAGCGATTGCGGGCGAATGGTCGCCGAGCGCAAAGACAAGGAAGGCTGGTTCGATGTCTCGACGCTGAAGGAACCGTTTCGCGTGGAAGGCAAGAAGACCATGGGATACGAGGTGGCTGAGCAAATGGAATGGACTCTGCCGGACGCCATTCTTTACCCGACGGGAGGCGGCGTCGGGCTGATTGGAATGTGGAAAGCGTTCGAAGAAATGGAGGAGCTGGGCTGGATCAGCAAAGGGAAGCGCCCCAAGATGATCTGCGTGCAGGCAGAGGGTTGCGCGCCAATCCCTAAAGCGCTACATGAAGGAAAGAATACGGCGGCGGCATGGCCGGATGCGCACACTCTGGCAGCTGGACTGCGCGTTCCCAAGGCGTATGGCGACTTCATCATTCTCGACATCGTGCGCCAGAGTGGCGGAACGGCGGTCGCCGTCAGCGATCACGAGCTCATAGACGGTGTGAAGGCGATGGCTTCGACGGAAGGCATCTTCGCGGCTCCCGAAGGGGGCGCTGCGCTTGCCGCTTACAGGCGGTTATTGCAAAACGGATTTCTTGCGAGCAGCGACAAAGTGGTGCTGTTCAATACCGGGTCGGGCTACAAATACCTGGACGTGTTTGCCAAGTATTGGGGAATAGAGGCATTCGCGGCTGCGATTAAACTGCCGACGTCGCGCAATATGGGAGGTATCATCGCGCCGTACTAAATCTGTTCCAGGACGATTGCGAAGGAAGCTCTAACGGCCGACGGCGACCACACCGTTCTCGACCGGTTGTACCAGTTGATCGGAATTCTCCGTCGCAGCCTGGGCGATGCGGATCTGCCGCTTGAAGTCGTCCATCATGTTTTCGTGTAAGCGAACTGCAGTGGGCTTCTTGGCGATGGTCATCTTGTCGATCTTGTCTTGCAAGCGCAGCAATCCGTAGAAAAGATTCTCCGGCCGCGGCGGGCAACCCACGACGTACACATCCACGGGCACAATGCGATCCACACCCTGGAGCACGGCATAGGTATTGAATGGTCCTCCGACAGATGAGCAGGCGCCCATCGAGATGCACCATTTGGGGTCGGGCATCTGATCATAGATGCGCTTGACCACAGGGGCCATCTTCAACGTCACTGTTCCGGCGACAATCATGAGATCGCTCTGGCGCGGGCTGGGGCGAAATACCTCTGACCCGAAGCGTGCGATGTCGAAGCGCGAAGTAGAGGCAGCGATCATCTCGATCGCGCAGCAAGCAAGGCCAAACGTCATGGGCCAGATCGCCGACTTGCGCGCCCAATTGAAAACATAATCGACGGTGGTGACCAGAAAATTCTTTTCGAACCTATTATCAATCCATCCCATGAATGCCTTCTCTCGATCCCAGCTTTGCTGACAAATTCTCATCCCGACGGAGGCCGCCGCGGCAACCTGGAGGAGCCTGCTTTGACCCAATATCTTCGCCGATCACTGTACGTCCAAGCTGTGATGAGCGTCACAGTGGCGGCTAAGCTCAGTCTAGGCGTGATTGGGGAGCGTATTCAAGCGGATTGCGAAGGCGCACGTAGCCGGCGTGGCGCGACTGAGAGCGGCTCGCATACGGTACAATTTGCGTGATTTCCATGCATTTGAAGACCCAGCAGGCGCGGACGGCGCCGACCATAGGCGCGGCAGAATCCGCGTCCGTTTCGCGCTGGCGGAGCTTCATCCACTCCGTTGGATGGATGGTACTAATCGCGTTTCTGGTGCGCGTCTTGTGGATCATTGTGGCGCACACCTATCGTCTTCGCACCTCGGAAGATAACTGGGGATTTGGCTGGGAGATCGGCCGCCTGGGATATTCACTCGCCAACGGCCACGGGTTCAGCTCGCCGTTTGGCGGAGACACCGGGCCCTCGGCGTGGACCGCGCCCGTCTATCCGTGGTTGGTGTCCGTGGCCTTCCGGCTCTTCGGCAACTACTCTCGTGCCGCGGCATTTTGGCTGTTGGTGTGGAACAGCGCATTTGGCGCGCTGACGTGCTGGACCATCTATCGCACTGCTCGGCGCTTATTCAACGAAACCGTAGCTGTGTGGTCGGGCTGGATCTGGGCATTGCTGCCTTACACAATCTTTTGGTCGGTACGCGAGATATGGGAAACCAGCGTATCCGCGTTCCTGCTCAGCCTGCTGTTCATGCTGACGGCGGAGATGGAAGGCGACGAGAGGCTCTCGTCGTGGATCGGCTACGGTTTGCTGTGGGGCGTCGTGGCGCTCACCAATCCGTCGGCGCTATCGTTTCTCCCGTTCTCGGGATGTTGGCTGGCCTATCAGTTGCACCGCCGCGGAAAGCGGTGGATTGCTCCAGCTGTGCTGAGCGCCGTCATTTTCTGGATGACGATCATGCCGTGGCTCGTGCGCAACTACGAGGTATTTGGGAAACCTGTATTCATCCGCGACAACTTCGGAGTCGAGCTACGAATCGGCAATAACCCACTGGCTGAAGGGATCTACGTCCTCGCGTACCATCCTGCGGATAGCGTCAATCAATACGCAAAGTACAAGCGAATGGGCGAGGCGGCGTTTTGCGCGGAGCAGGGAAGTCTGGCCAGAGAATGGATCGAGCAAAATCCCGGGCGCTTTATGGTGTTGACGTTTCGGCGATTCATCTTTTTCTGGGATGGCATGCCTCGAGTCTCCGACGTCGAAGGATTGATCGCGGCCAAGAATGTGCTCTTCCTGGCGACTTCCGTGCTTGCGATATGGGGATTGTTGCTGGCGTGGAAGCGACGGATCCACGGGGTGTTTCTGTTTGCGGCCCTGCTAGTCTTTTATCCCCTGGTTTACTATGTATGCTTCCCCGAGCTGCGCTACCGGCATCCCATCGATCCGGAGCTTCTGATCCTTGGAGTCTATCTGGTCTCTGAAACTCGATCCGCGAAGACGGCCCATCAAGGCGCCGAAGAGTTTGCAGAGCTCTCGCCAGGCCGCGCTCTGCCGCAATTTCATACGCTCTCCGTCATTGTCCCGGTTTACAACGAACGTAAAACGGTAATGCAGCTTTTGCAGCAGGTGGCGCGACAGCCGTTGAGTCTGCATAAAGAGCTAATCATTGTTGACGACTGCTCGACCGACGGGACCCGCGAATACTTGCAGGAAAACGATTTGCAAAAGCTCTTGGGCGGCAACGGAGCCAACACTGTAAAGCTCGTGTTGCACGAAAAGAACCAGGGTAAAGGCGCAGGAGTCCGAAGCGGCCTTGAGCATGCCAATGGGGAGTTGGTGCTGATCCAGGATGCTGACCTGGAATACGATCCTCGCGACTATCCCGCGCTCATCGCTCCTATTCTCGAGGGGCATGCCGATGCGGTATTTGGGAACCGCTTTCATGATGGCCCGCACCGCGTGCCGCGTTATTGGCGCTATGTGCTCAACCGCGCGTTTTCCATGCTATGCAACGTGCTGACCGACCTGAGCATTCACGATGTGACCGCTTGCTACAAAGTGTTTCGCCGCGAAATTTTCTCGCAGATCCATTTGCGCTCCGACCGCTTCAGCGTGGAAACCGAGATGACGGTAAAACTGGCGAAGCTGGGAGTTCGTATCTACGAAGTACCGATTTCCTATCACGGCCGCACCTATGCGGAGGGAAAGAAGATCAGCTGGACCGATGGCGTTGTCGCGGTGTACCACCTCGTACGCTATCGTTTTAAAGATTAGAGCGGTCTCGCCTTTGATGGGTGGCGACGGGGAAGTCAGCCTTCGCCCGCGTGATAACATCAAAATACAGCATCAACAAAGGACCGCGACACCTTGCGCATACTCTTCGTCGGTGATATTTTCGGGCGCCCCGGGCGCACTATCGTTCAGGAACGTTTGCCGGAGCTTCAACGGCAACACGGTGTTGAACTGACGGTTGCCAACGGAGAGAATTCCGCCGGCGGCTTTGGCATCACTCCGCAAATCGCCGAAGAACTATTCGAGCTTGGCGTTGACGTCATTACCACCGGCAACCACGTGTGGGACAAGCGCGAAATCATCGACTACATGAACTCCGCCAATGGAAACGAGGCGTCCCTGGCCCGTCGGGTGCTGCGTCCGGCCAACTATCCCGCAGGGTCACCGGGATTCGGCTGGTACGAGGGGCGCACGCGCAGCGGTGTTGCCTATTGCGTTATCAACCTTCAGGGCCGCGTGTTCATGGCCAGCAGCGACGACCCCTTTCGCTTTACCGATCAACTGCTGAAGCACATCACGGCCAAGGTAATTCTGGTGGACTTCCACGCCGAAGCCACGTCGGAGAAGATTGCGATCGGCTGGTATCTGGATGGAAGAGCAACCGCAGTACTGGGAACGCATACGCACGTGCCCACCGCCGACGAGCAGGTACTGCCAGGCGGCACGGCGGTGCAAACCGACGTAGGGATGACGGGTCCGTTCAAAGGCGTGATCGGTGTGCAAAAAGAACAAATCCTGGCTCGTTTTCTGACGAATATGCCGGGCCGCTTTGAGGCTGCGACGGACGATGTGCGCCTATGCGCAACCCTGATCGATTGCGATCCCACGACCGGCCGGGCAACGGCGATCGAGCGCCTCATGCTGCGGCAGGAGTGAAAGCAGCAACTAACAGTTAGCAATTAGCACTTAGCCCTTAGCATTTGGCCCTTAACATTTAGCCCTTAACATTTAGCCAAAGAATCTCATTTGTTCGATTCTGCGGCACGAACACGTTTAGCTTGGTCAACACAGCGAGCTTTAGCCCAACGACCCAAATGAGAAGTCCTCGCTAAATGCTAACTGCTAGTTGCTGACTGCTGTTCTATGTCTATCTCCGACGAACTGTGGATGGAAGAAGCGCTACGCGAGGCGCAGCGCGCGCTGGCGCTGGGCGAGGTTCCTGTCGGAGCCGTCGTCGTGCACGAAGGGCGAATTGTGGGCCGGGGATGCAATCGTCCTGTCACCTCCAACGATCCGACAGCACATGCTGAGATCCTAGCGCTTCGCGAAGCAGGGACGACCCTCGGCAACTATCGCCTGCTCAACTGTGACCTCTACGTGACGGTTGAACCCTGCTCGATGTGTGCGGGCGCCATCACTCACGCGCGGGTGCGCCGTTTGATCTATGGAGCGGAAGATGCCAAGGCGGGCGCGGTCCATTCCATGTTGCAGGTCCTCAATCATCCCAAGCTGAATCATAACGTCGAAGTCAGCTCAGGAGTGTTGGCCGCACGGTGCATGGACCTGTTGCAGAGCTTTTTTCGGGAAAGGAGAGCGGAAGTAGACAGAGGGTCACGACCACCTTAAGCCGCTTACTGCCTAAGCGGCTTATCAATGCAGGTTTCTTTAGTCGGGCCCAACCTTTTTGCAAGCGGGTACAGAACAGCTCGAGATTAACCTACGCTCCGATGGCGGCCCCGTTTTTTGCCGCCCGAACGAGCGCCAGCGCCGTGAAGTCGTTTTGTGCCGGCGCCGCTTGCATAAACTGCTGCACACCGTCGAGGATCGCGGCGGCCATAGTGTTCGCGCTTTCGTCCGAGGAGCGCTCGAATTGCTGCTTGACGCGTTCCAGGCCAAACTCTTCCTTTTTGTACGCAGCCTCGACCACTCCCCGCGACACCAGAAGCAACGACGCGCCAGGTTGCAACGCTGCGGTCGGAGCTTCGTAGGTGGACGCGGAAAACAGTCCCAGCGGCAGGCCGGTAGCCGGTAATTCGGTAATTCCCGAAGGGTCGCGCAACAATCCCGGAGTATGTCCTGCGTTGGCGTAGCAGATGGTGCCGAGCTCCTCGTTGTAGCAGCCCAAAAAGGCCGCACAGGAACGGACTCCCGCAGCGGCGCGCCGAATCGTCAGGTTCAACTCGAGGCAAAACTCCATCATGGCGTCGGCCTCGTTGATCTCAGGGTCGGCAAATCTGTCGCAGCCCAACTGCTGGAATGTCTGGCGTGCCGCCGACACGATCGATTGGTTCTCTTCGTGACTTCCCGCGACGTCGAGCAGGCCAAACACCACCCGGTTTGGATTGGCACGAAGAAAGTGGTAGAGGTCGCCGCCCACTCGCTGGCCATGACATATACCGGCGATGTCAGCACCAGAGACGGCGGGAAAATCTGCCTGGGACGGAACAGATCGAGAGGGCGCTTCGCGTTCACGTTGGAAAGTTAGCTTCATAAGGGCGGTTAATCATAGCTGAAATCCAGCGGCATGTCGCCGAGAAATTTCCGGTGGGTTGAACAAATTGCTTGACGACACGGTAGGATAGCTGGGGCCACGGGGGCAAACAGTTGCGAATCGTTACGGTCGGCGAGATCTTATGGGATGTAATCGGCGAGCACGAGTATCTGGGTGGCGCTCCCCTGAATTTTGCCGCGCACGCCCAGAAGCTGGGCCACGAAGCTTTCCTGGTAAGCGCCGTGGGCGACGACGATCGCGGCCGGCACACCCTCAATCGCCTCCGGCAGTGGGGTCTTTCGACAGAGTTTGTGCAGGTCCTACACGACAAGGAGACGGGCACGGCACAAGTCGAGCTCGACTGTGATGGCAAGCCCACATTCCGGATCGTGCGACCGGCCGCATACGATTATGTCACCTTGACCGGCGAACAGCTCCGATCCATCTCCGAATTGCAGCCTGACTGGATTTACTTTGGCACGCTCTATCACATGTCGGCCCAAGCGCTGGATTCGACGCTAAAGCTGCTACAGGCGGCGCCTTCCGCCCGGCACTTCTACGACGTCAACCTGCGTGAGGGCAACTGGAGTCTGGCCCTGGTCGAGCAGCTGTCATCGCACGCCGACGTCATCAAGTTGAGCGACAGCGAAGCGGAGTTTCTCGATGGATTGCTCAATGCAGGTGGCGAGGAGGGATCGATTGAGTATCTGTGCCGGAGGTGGGTCGAACGCTATGGGTGCAAAACGGTTTGCGTGACCTTGGGCGAGCGTGGCTGCGCCATTCTTAATCAGGGCACATACTGGGAGAGTCCGGGTTACAAGGTGCAGGTAGCTGACTCGGTCGGCGCTGGGGATGCCTTTGCGGCGGCCTTGCTTCACGGTCTCGACCAGCGATGGGACACTCGCCGCCTTGGCTGCTTCGCCAATGCGGTAGGCGCGCTGGTTGCAAGTCGGCCCGGTGCGACGCCCGAGTGGAACATCGACGAGTGTTGGCCGATGTTGGGCGAAAGGCTTGGCACCTGAAGTTGCGCAGATATTGTGCCCTGCGAATGGCTACTGCCGGAACATGTTTCGCGCAATGAAGATCACGTTGGCGGGCCGCTCGGCCAGGCGACGCATAAAGTACGGATACCACTCGGTCCCAAACGGAATATAGACCCGCAAACCGTAGCCTTCCCTTACCAATTGTTGCTGCAGATCGCGGCGCACGCCGTACAGCATTTGAAATTCATACGCCGAGGCCGGGATGTTCTCCGCAAGCGCAAACTGTTTTATCTCGGCAATGATCTTCTCGTCGTGGGTCGCGATACCGTGAAAGACACCGCTCTTCAGCAACGTGCGCGCCAGCTTCACATAGTTCGCATCCGCGTCGGCCTTCTTAGGGAATGCGATCTCCGCAGGCTCCTTGTACGCACCCTTGCATAGGCGGATGCGAATGCGCTCCGACAGCAACTCGTTCACGTCCTTCTCGCTGCGGTAGAGATATGACTGGATCACGGTGCCGACGCGCCCGGCGTGTCCCGGTTCGCGATGCAGCCCGCGGACAAAGTCGAGCGTACGCTGGGTGTACGGCGAGCCTTCCATGTCGACGCGCACGAAATTGTTGATGCGCACAGCGTGGTCGACCAATTCGGTCACCAGCCCAAACGCGAGGTCCTCGCTCACGTCGAAGCCCATGTGCGTGAGCTTGAGGCTGACGTTGGCGTTCAGCTTGCGCGTGGAGATTTCGTCGAGCATGCGATGGTATAACTCGGCGCTGTGCTTGGACTCATCGGCGTTGGTGACGTTCTCGCCAAGGTTGTCGATGCTGACGCCCGCGCCCCAGCCGTTGACGACTTCGGCGGCGCGAATCACGTCGTCAAGTTGCGTGCCGGCAACGAAGCGATGGGAGAAGCGCAGCCCCATCGGTGACTGCTCGGCGAAATGGCGTAATCGTTTGCTTTCGGAAAGCCCGATGAAGAGCGACCTTAACATGCCGCCCTCCGGGGCCAGGTGGAAGCGGGCGCAATGTCCCGCACAACGAAATGATGGCTCATAGGATCATAAGGAACAAGAAAACCAAACTCACGATGATAACCCTAGCGGATGAGCCCGACAATGGCGAGCGTCACAAGGGGCGGTGACGGGGAAAAAAGGAGTCTGTACCCTACTCTCGGGGTTTGACAATTGCAGCGTGTCCGCTATGCTGAAAGTATGGTAATCAGAAACTCAGCATCTCCGGCTACTGCAGTCAGCCGGATCGGACAGCGACGCCAGGTCGTAATCCCGAAGGCGGTATTCGAAGCCCTTCAGCTTCGGGAAGGTGATTTTGTTGAGGTAACGGTTGAGCGCGGACGCCTCGCAATGCAACCCAAGCGATTGGTGGACGTGAGCGAACTCCTCACCAAAGGCGAAGCGGTAAAGGTGCGCCAAGGTGAGGCCCAACTGAAAGCTGGTCGTTCAAAACCGTGGCGGGCGATAAAAAATGACTTGGGCCGTTGAGCTTTCCGCGGCTGCCGAGAAAGACCTAAAACGCCTCCCGCGCGACCGGCAGGCACGCATCGAGCGTGCGATCGACGAGTTGGAAGAAGATCCCTTTGCCGGTGACGTCAAAGCCCTGCAAGGCCCCGAGTGGAAGGGACGCTACCGCAAGCGCGTCGGACCCTATCGGATTATCTTTACGGTCGACCGCAAGGCTTTGGCGGTGGCGGTCTCCGCCATTCTCATCCGGTCGGAGAAGACCTACCGATAAGCGATCGGTACGACACCGAAATCACGAACTGAAGAGACAGAAAAACATGGCCCAGCGGAAGCAAAAAACGATTGCCGCTCATCCTGGGGAGATTCTACGCACGGAATTCATGGAGCCCATGGGAATTACTGCGTATCAACTGGCAAAGGCCCTGCACTTCCCTGGAATCTACGAGATCGTGCGCGAACAGCGGGCCATCAGCGCAGACGTCGCTCTCCGCCTCGGCAAATACTTTGGGATGACGCCGCAGTTCTGGATGAATCTGCAAACCGACTACGACCTGCGGCGCGCAGCAGCCCGCGCGCCCCTGAGCAAGATCAAGCCGCGGTCGGCGGCGTAAGATTGCGACCTTTCCAGTCATCTACGAGTCTGCCTATGGCTCGCCTAAAATCGAGGTACTTCAGAAATTTCTGGGTGGCTATGGAGGAACTGGCATGGCTGATACCATAGAAGCAGTTCCGTTTCCGGTTCTATTAATTCGGGCTGCCGTTCCAGACGTTGTCTCAGGGCGTGCAGATCGATCTCCGCTTCCTTGTGGATATTTCACCGAGGTAATCTTTGATTTCTTCGCCGAACAGCCAGATCTCGCTCTCTTGATGTCTCGCAGGGAAAGTAAAAAGTATGGAGCGTGATACAGACTGAATCAGATAGGCAGGCGACTACCTGCTATGCCGAGATCTCAAAGTTTCTTCAGCACTGCACGACCCTCCGACACGAGCGTGCAAACGAGTGGCCTATCGAGCAGATGCATACGGACATTGAACCTGTGCTGGCCGAGTTTGAGGATCATTCGCGCAGACTGCACTAATACCGCGCCATGAGAACTGCTTCGGGGCGACAGAGAATAGTACCTCATTTTCGCATCTCAGCGCCTCGATACAGAACAATGAAGGCCCGGCACCTTCTTAAGTCGGCGTTGCCGAAAGGCTTGAGTGCGCCTGTGCGATTGGGGTCGACATTTTGACCTACTCCATCTTCCGGTCATGTCCTAACCGCCGCACGGCTTGCCCTGGCCCCGGAAGTAATAGATTCTATTGACACGAATGCCAACGCCCATTTTTATTGTGGACCCTGTCAGAGCGGCCATAGCCGAGCATATCGATACAGCGATCACCAAGGCCGTTAATGGGTGGACCTGCTGATGCTGGATTCGGAGCGTAATGACGCCGAGTGCAATAGTTATCGCGAGACCCACTGTAGCCTGTGCAGCGCTTGCGATCTTGAATATGTCAACAGCAGAGTTCATGCTAAACCTCTCCAGAGGCAGTCAGTTCCTTGACGGCTAGGAAACGAGGCGAGCCGAGTCCCCCGCTGTGTACGCGGTGAAGTTTGATTTCAAGCGCCGCATCGCCTTCCCTGAGCACAGCTGAAGGGGCTGGGCAAAACTGTTCCGTCCCGCGAACCGCCAAGTGACACATAGGTTCGGACATGGTCGCTCACTCAGGGAACTCACCAGCTGCCGGAACCGGAGATCCTTTCGACTCGCTCGCCGCGGCGGGCTTGCTCAGGATGACAATGCGTTACTGACTGCTGAGTGCTGACTGCCACGGCTGACGGCTGAAAGCTGATGGCTGACGGCGTTCCTACTCCCACTCAATCGTTCCCGGCGGCTTGCTGGTCACGTCGTACACCACGCGGTTGATGCCCTTCACCTCATTCACGATCCGGCTGGAGATGGTCTTCAGCACTTCGTGTGGCAGAGGGACCCAATCGGCGGTCATGCCGTCTTCGGAGTGCACGGCGCGGATGGCGCAGGTGTACGCGTAGGTGCGCATGTCGCCCATCACGCCCACCGACATCACCGGCAGCAGCACTGCGAACGACTGCCAGACTTTGTTGTACAGTCCGGCGCGCTTGATTTCGGTGACGACAATGTCGTCGGCTTCCTGCAGCAGGGCAACACGCTCGGCGGTCACCTCGCCCAGGATGCGCACTGCCAGCCCGGGCCCGGGAAACGGCTGGCGTTGCAGGATCTCTTCCGGCATGCCGAGGTCGCGGCCGATCTTGCGCACTTCGTCCTTGAACAAATCTTTGAGCGGCTCGATCAGCTTGAGCTTCATGATGTCGGGCAAGCCGCCGACGTTGTGATGGCTCTTGATGGTCTGCGACGGCCCGCGCACCGAGCGCGACTCGATCACGTCGGGATACAGCGTGCCTTGCACCAGCCAATCGACTTTGCCGTGCAACTGCTCGATGCGGTGTGCCTCTTCCTCAAAGACCGCGATGAACTCGTTGCCGATGATCTTGCGCTTCTTCTCCGGCTCGCTGACGCCGGCGAGCTTGCTGAGGAAGCGCTCGCTGGCGTCTACCGCGTCAATGTTGAGGCCGAGTTTCTCGCGCAGGTTTTGCTGCACGGTGATGAACTCGTTCTTGCGCAGTACGCCGTTGTTCACGAAGATGCAGGTCAACTGATCGCCAATCGCACGATGCACCAGTTCAGCCGCAACTGAGGAATCCACGCCACCCGAGAGACCGCAGATCACGCGGCCATTGCCGACCGTCTGACGAACGCTGGCAACGGTCTCGTCGATAAAGCTTTGCGCTGACCAATTCGGTTTGAGCCCGCAGATCTCGAAGACGAAGTTCCGCAGGATTTCTGTGCCCTGTGGCGTGTGATGCACTTCAGGGTGAAATTGCACCGCGTACCATTTCTTGGCCGGGTACTGGATCGCGGCCACCGCATTTGACGTTGTGGCGATCAACTCAAAGCCGGGCGGAAGCTCCAATGCCTCGTCGCCGTGTGACATCCACACCGCCACCGGTCCTCGCAGGCTTTTGAAGATAGGGGACTCGTTGCTTAGCAACTCAACCTGCGCGTGGCCGTACTCGCGCTTGTCGGCGGCGCGCACCTTGCCGCCCAGCTTGTACACCATGAATTGCAGGCCGTAGCAGATGCCCAGCACCGGCAATCCGAGATGCAGCACCTGCTCGTCGGCCGGTGGCGCATCGGGATCGTAGACGGACGAGGGCCCCCCGGACAGCACTATGCCGGCGGGATGGTAGCTCTTGATTTCGTCGAGGGTAGCAGTACAGGGCAGGACGACGGAGAAGACGTTCTGTTCGCGGATGCGGCGCGCTATGAGCTGCGAATACTGCGCACCAAAGTCGAGGACGACGATCGCTTGCGTTTCCACCATTTACTTTGCCAGAGGACGTGAGCAGTGTAAAGGGGAGGAATAGCAGTTAGCAATTAGCCGGCGGCTATCAGCTTTGGGCTGTCAGCCAGCAGCTTGGCTCCCACCCTTTCGCAAAAGACGTGACGGGCGGGGCTCCGGGTCAACAAGCGGCAGCCCGCACCGCACGGGCAAGGGAATTGATACAGTGTTAGGAATCCGTTATGGAAGACGAAAACCATCGCCCGACGTGGAAGATTCTGTTGGCCTTCGCGATTATCTACCTGGTGTGGGGATCCACATTTCTTGCGATTCGCATTGGTGTCCGCGAAGTTCCGCCGTTTCTGCTGGCGGCAATACGGTTCCTGGTTGCCGGACTGGTTCTTTATGGCTGGATGATCACGCGGGGCGAGCGCTCACCAAGCGGGCGCCAATGGATGTCGGCGTTCCTGCTCGCGGTGCTGATCTTTGTCCTCGACTACGGACTGCTCTTCTGGGCCGAACAGCGCGTCCCTTCAGGCATTGCCGCGGTCATGATGGCGACGATTCCGGTGTTCATGGCGCTGTCAGAAATCGCCTTTCTAGGAACTCAGCGCCTCACGGTTCGCCTGGCATTCGCGCTCTTGGTCGGCATTGGGGGCGTGGCAGTGCTGATGAGCCATTCCTTGAACCTGGGCGGAACGCCGATCGACAGAGCGGGTGCGATCGCGCTCATCATCGCGGCGATGAGCTGGTCGGTGGCATCGGCGTTGACGCGCAAACTGCCGCTGCCGCCTTCCAAAGTCATGAGTTCCGGGGCACAAATGCTCGCCGGAGGAGTGTTGCTCGCTTTCACGGCTGCGGCG
The DNA here is from genome assembly GCA_963709045.1 of uncultured Acidobacteriaceae bacterium. Taxonomy (GTDB): domain Bacteria; phylum Acidobacteriota; class Terriglobia; order Terriglobales; family Acidobacteriaceae; genus Bog-257. The sequence goes on from CAVPUX010000006.1 coordinate 246,175, forward strand.
CTGGGAGAATTTCATAATTTTCATCCGGCTGCGGTCTCACGCGCGGCCTGGCTCGCCTTGCTCTATCTGATTGTGGCCGGCTCGATTATTGCGTTTACCGCTTACGTTTGGCTGATCCATCATGAATCGCCCACCAAGGTCGGAACCTATGCGTATGTGAATCCGGTTGTGGCCGTGTTGATTGGGTACTTTCTGGGCGGCGAAAGCCTTGGCTTGCGAACGGTTCTGGGGACGTTGTTCGTTCTGATTAGCGTAGTGGTTATCACAACGACGAGAGCGAAAAAACCGGTGGCGATACTTGCCACAGAAGACATGGGATAGACCGCGATTACTCGGGAATTCAAAACAGGGCGTGCCGCTATGATCATCGGAACGCCTCCTCCAGTCCCCTCGCCCAATGCAAGCCAGGTCAGGAACGGGACTTTGCGGCAATCCAGCAGTTCTTCTAGCTCTCACACTCGGCAAATGTTTTGAGGGGCGAGCGGAAACACGGTCTAACCTGCCAGGCTTTCTCCTCGGCCCGCCTATTGCTTCGCTTCCATGGCGACGGCGCGCGGAAACAGAATGTTGTTCTCGAGGTGAATGTGCTGGTGCAGGTCAGACTCGAAGCCTTGCAGCGCCTGATACAGCGTGCGATAGCTGATGCACGCGTCTTCTGGGAGCGCGTAGTCGCGAGTGACAGAGCGCAAAGCGCGAAGCGCATCGCCGGCGCCATCGTGCTCCTGCATCATCATGCGGATTGGATTCACAACCGTGCCGAACATTGCCGGAGGTGCGGGTTCTTTCGCGAGCACGCTTTCTTCCATGCGAACCACGTAAGGGAAGAGCACCTGTTCTTCTTTCATCAGGTGAACGCTCAGCTCTTCGGCAAGTGCGGAAAACAACTGCTGCACCTGCAGGAGTTCCGGATGGTTTTTGCCGTGTACGCCAACCACTTTTATGGTGAGAGCTGCGATGCGCGGGCTCTCTTCCCGCACAAAGGCGTGATGGGTGATCGTGATGTGGCCAATCAGGTCGGCCAGCAACTCATTCTTCCAGTCCTTGCCCGTGTCGGGCGAAGCGGATGCCAGGCCCTTCTGCAAGCGTGCCAGCACCTCGTCCACCGGGATGTTGGCTTCAGCGCAGGCCTCGCCCAGGGTGCGGCTTCCGCCACAGCAGTAATCAATTCCCAGCTTTTCCAACTCGCGAGTGGCGCAAGGTATTTCAGCGGCGATCTCGCCTACGGTTTTGGTGGTTGCGATTGTCATTTCCTATGTCCTCCTGCGAGTATCGAAGCATGATGCTCATGCCCGCCTTCCAATACAGAGTAGTGGTCCGGCGGCGCAGCTACTATGACTTCTGTCACGGGCGGAACGAAATTGTGCGGCTGGCGGCAAATTGCAGGATAGGAAATTTAAATCGCCAGTAATCGGAGAACAAGAGAACCTATCCAGCAACCCTTTAATAAAATCACTCTAACTTGTTGAAATTACATAATGTGTACTAGACGACGGCGAGAGATTTTGGAGTCCGATGCCAGCTAACTTGCCTTCCGCCTTTCGTTTCGAGCAACACCAAAACGGGGCGGGGCATTCTTATGGGAAATGGTCTACGTCTGTTTCTCCTAATTTGTTGCTACTCTCGCAGTAAACTCGCTCGTTCTGGAATCTCCACACTCCCAATGCAGGCAGAATTCGGAGGCAAGTTGGCTAGGGAAAAACACGGTCTCACCCGCCGTGAGATGCTGTCGCTTCTGGCCAGAGGTGCGCTGACTTATCCACTGGCGGCGTCCGGGCTGAGCGCCTTGGCCGGTGGGGCACAGGTGTCGTCGCAGGCCGTCCCACCGGATTGGCAGCTAACCAGCGACGAAGTTTTAGAAGAGATCGTAAGCCGGGCTTTTCTGTTTTTTTGGGACGAGGCGGGAAAGCACACTGGTTTGGTGCGGGACCGCGCGCTGGCCGATGGCGGTCCCGACAAGCGGCGCATCGCCAGTATCGCCGCCACGGGATTTGGGCTGAGCGCGCTGTGCATTGGCCATCAGCGACAATATCTTCCGCCGCACCAAATCGGGGCGCGAGTGGTCAGCACTCTCAGCTTTCTGCTGAACCATGTCGAACACGTCAACGGCATTTTTTATCACTTCATCGACATCAACACCGGAAAACGGGTGCGTCAGTCGGAGGTGTCGCCGATCGACACGACCATCCTGTTATGCGGAGTGCTGACCGCGCGCGCCTATTTTCACGATCCGGTGATTTCACGATTAGCTACGGAGATCTACACGCGGGTGAACTGGCACTGGATGCTGAATGGCGGAAAGACCTTTGCGCTGAGTTGGACGCCGGAATACAAGTTCACCGGCGCGCGCTGGGACACCTACTGCGAACTCATGATGATGTACCTGCTCGCCATTGCGGCGCCCATTTACAACATCAGTCCCTCGTCATGGGACGCGTTCTCACGGCCGACGCAGGAATTTGAAGGATACAGCTACATCAGTGGCGCCGATCCGCTCTTCGTGCATCAGTACTCCCACGCCTGGTTCGATTTTCATAACCAGCGGGATGAATATGCCGATTACTTCGAGAACTCGGCCACCGCGACTTATGTTCATCAGCTTTTCTGCCGCTCGCTTCGTTGGCGTTTTCCGGATTATGACGAGAATACGTGGGGTATCACTGCCTCCGATTCGCGCCTGGGTTATCAGATTTGGGGCGGCCCGCCGGAGATCGGATATCCGGACGGCACCATCGTACCCTGCGCCGCGGGTGGCTCGATTCCTTTCCGGCCGCAGGACACCATTGCTTGCCTAACTAATCTTTACAACCAACATGGACTGCGAGCATGGAAACGATACGGGTTTGTTGATGCCTTCAATCCCCTCACCGGCTGGACTGATGTGGACGTAATCGGCATCGACCTGGGTATCACGATGCTGATGGCGGAGAACTACCGGACAGGATTCATCTGGGAGAACTTCATGAAGAACCGTGAGGCGCGGCGCGCCATGAAGTTGGTGGGTTTCCGCCCGACCGCTGCCGCTGCAACAGGCAGGTAAGACAGAGACCCAACACTCACAGAACATAGCTCGCGGAACGTATTACTTGGTGGAAACCCCAGCATTCATTCAAATCGAGCATGAACGAGTTTTTCACCAGCCCGTGGAGGGCGTGCTCCACCTGTCGCCTATGCGTCGGAGTGCCCGCTAGTTCGTCGCCTTTCCGCTCACGAAGGTTGACAACACCGGATTCATATCGGGCGAGAGAATCACAAACTTGGCCGGCGATACCACAAACAGGATTCCCTCCAGCGTGCCGCCCGGGTTGGAATAAATGAGAGCCCTGCCCGCAGCATCCACCTCGTAGGTGACGGCAAACTGGTTCGTTTGGGGACCACCAGGGCCGCTACTATCCTGCGAAACGTTGATGTTGGTATTCCCGTCGGCGGACACCCAGTCAACTTGATTCGTTACGCTCGGCAAAGCTGGCGTGACCGAGCCTCCGATATACGTGCCGAAGAGGGAGCCGTTGTTGAAGGGCGTGCCCGAGACACTATTGTTGACTTGTGGCGTCAGGAGTCCGGACGTGGCATTGGCATCGGTGCCAAGTACAAACGCCTGGCTCTGGTTAATTACATACAGAACCGGAGGAGTGCCACCGAAGCCGTTAAGAGTCACACGTCCAGTCAACCCGTTCACTTTATATTGGCCGCCGCTCACCTGTTGCTGGGAGATCGTCCCTCCGGTGTTCTGATCGACCAGGAAGGTGGCATTTCCAAAGCCATTTCCGTCGGAGGTGCCGTCGCCGGTGAAGGTCCCGACCGTGCCAACCGCTTGCGGACTTCCACTGTTGGGATTTACTGCGTTGGTTTCCACAATACTCGTGCCCTTCAAGATGCCGTTACTGTAGGTCACCCCCGTGCTGCCGCTCCGGAAGACCGTAGCCAGAGTCAGAGGCGAGTTGCCCGAGAGCTGATCGGTGCTGATCTGGATTATCTCGGTGGAAGATACCACGTAGTAGCTGAAGTTTTCCGCCTGAGAGCTGTTGACAATCAGGCTGGCCGTGCCGCGGCCAGTGGTGAGATCAGGCGTGGAGTAGGACCCGCCCAGGAACGCTCCTGAAGTTAGTGCTCCCGCGTCGTTGATGTCGATCACTCCACTGTTCAAGGAACCCGAAGCTTTGACCTGGAAGTTCCCAGCGTTGGCGTATCGGCCCCCGGCGGAATCAACTCCGGTGGAACCTAAGACAAAATTACCTCCCGAGAGATTGACGATGGTTTGCACCTCGATGGCGCCCGAACCGTAAGCTGTCGAGTCGGCTGGATCACTTTGGATCAGCCTGCCAGAGCCATTGCTGGTGATCGCTACCGCGAAGACGAGCGGAGAACCCTGGGCGGGATTGAAGGTCATCGTGCCCAAACCATTACCCTTAGTTAGGTCAGCATTGATCGAGTAAGTCCCAGTGAATGACACATTGGTTGCCGGAGGGCCGCTGGAGCTATTCATGTCGAGCAATCCATTGCTGATCGTTCCGCTTCCGTCGGCTGTGAATCGGCCGGCCATGAAAACCGGGACATTGTTGTTGTAGCCGCTAAACGAGAAGGCGTAATCGCCGGTCAGAGCGGCATTGGTCAAAGCAGGAGCGATCGCGACGGTGAACGGCCGCGACACAACCATGTGTGAAGCCGAATCTTGCACCTGCACTTGAACCGGAGAAGTGCCCGGAGTTGACGGCATTCCCGAGATGAGGCCCGTGCTTCCGTTCAGACTTAAGCCGGCTGGTAAGACCCCGACTACCGCCCAGGAATAAGGCGGAGTTCCCCCTGCAGCTCCGATGGTGGCGTAGTAGGGGACCGACACGGTTCCTCCAGGCAACCCGGTGTTGGTAATCACCAGCGCGCCGGCGTCAATCTCAAGCGTCAAGGCGGCGGTCTGCGTGCTCATCAGCGTATCGGTCACCTGCACGGTGATAGGAAAGCTGCCAGTATTGCCGACGGGAGTACCGCCAACCACGCCGGTGCCGCTCAACGTCAAGCCTGCAGGCAAGGGCCCGGATCCGGAGGCAAGGGTCCAGGAATAAGGCGGGACACCGCCCGTAGCCGCGAGCGTGCTCGAGTACGTAACGCCCTGGGTGCCTGCCGGCAAGGAACTGGTTGTAATTTGCAGCGGCGGCGTCGGGGCGATGGTGATCGTGAACGATCCGGTTGTTGTAGCCGGAGTGCTTTCCGAGTCGGCGACTTGAACCGTGAACATTGAGGTTCCAACGGTTGTGGGCGTTCCCGAGATGACACCGGTACTGGGAGTCAGAGTCAATCCTGGAGGCAACGTTCCACTGCTGATCGTCCAGGTGTATGGCGCCAGTCCGCCGGTGGCCATGAGTTGGGAGTCGTAGAAGATGGCCACATTGCCAGCTGGTAACGACGTGGTTGTAATGGTCAGAGTGCCTTCGATGTAGATACTGAACGGCGCCGAGACTCCCGTAGCGGGGGGGCTCTCCGAATCGGCGACCTGGACGGTGAAGGTCGAGCTGCCGAGTGCCGTGGGCGTCCCCGAGATGGTGGCCGTACCATCCGGATTAGAGGTCAGCGTAAGTCCTGCCGGCAGGGAACCACTGTTAATGGTCCAGACGTACGGCACTACTCCGCCCGTCGCCGCTAGGGTCGCGGTATAGGGAATGCCGACTTGGCCTCGGGGTAGCGTGGATTGTGTGATGTTTATTGCACCGCGAATAGTGATGCTGAGATCTCGGCTTCCGGTGAGGGACTTCGCGTCGGTTGCGGTTACGGTGAAGCTTGATTTTCCAATGGTGGTCGGGGTTCCCGTGATGGCGCCACTGGTGCTGTTGAAGCTAAGTCCAGGGGGCAAACTGCCTGCCGAAATGCTCAACGTGAACGGCCCTGTTCCGGTGCCTTGGGCGACCCCCACTCGGGTGCTGTAATGGACGTTGATTGCACCGTTGGGCAAACTCAACGGTATTACGACCGGCGCACCGGCCGGAGTAGGTTTGGAGCCCCCACCGCCACAAGCCGCCAGGAACACGCAGAGAATAAGTGCCAACCCCGTTGCTACGAACCCCTTAACTGACCTCATTGAATCTCCTTGTGGACCTGTGTTGCATAATTCGGCCACTCCCAATCACTGAAGCCGACAGGCATTCTACACGCTGGATCGGTGAAAACTGGAAGTGCACTGCGAGAGAGCTGCTTACGTGCATCATTCTCCGGCCAATGCGGTTACGGCCGCACCGTGCGCGACGCTTCATGACAGGAGTTGCTGCTTATGGTAACGCTAGAAGGTCAGTGTGCGCGAGTGGAAAGTTCCGGGGGAAGCCAATTAGTCCCACTTCGGGCCGATCATCCCGGCCGAGGGCTGAAGCCGGGATGACAAAGAAGGGAAGTTTACGCGATCGCTGCGTCGATTTTTTCGTTGTCGACCCCGAGTTCCGCAAACGCCTGCTGCACACGCTGCGGGTCGAACTTTCCGTCGCGGGCCAGTCGCGACAGCGCCGCCACTACAATCGACTCGGCATTGACTTCAAAGTGCCGCCGCAGATGTTCGCGGTTATCGCTGCGCCCAAAGCCATCGGTCCCCAACGTGACCAACCGTCCTTGAATCCACGGCGATAATTGATCGGGAACCGCCTTCATGTAATCGGTGGCGGCGATGATGGGGCCGTCGCTTCCCTCAAGTGCAGTCAGAATGTAAGGCCGCTTTTCCGCCTGCGCTGGATGCAGACGGTTCCAGCGTTCGGTTGCCAGCCCGTCGCGCCGCAGCTCGTTATAGCTGGTTACGCTCCATACGTCGGAGTGCACGCCGTACTTTTCGGCCAGAATATTCTGGGCGCGCAAGGCCTCGTTCAGGATTGGCCCGCTGCCGAACAACTGAACCGTAGCCTGTCCTTGCGGGGATGACCGGTACTTGTAGATGCCGCGGAGAATTCCTTCTTCCGTCCGGCCGGCATTTCCGGCATCGCATAGTCTTCGTTGTACAGGGTGATGTAGTAGAAGCGGTCTTCGCCTGCCTGATACATACGCCTCATGCCGTCCTGCACAATGACGGCAATCTCGTATACGTAGGCGGGATCGTAGCTGTGACAGGTGGGAACGGTACTGGAGAGCACCAGACTGTGTCCGTCCTGGTGTTGCAAGCCTTCACCGGCGAGGGTGGTTCTTCCGGCAGTGCCACCCATCAGGAAGCCCTTACCGCGCGCGTCGGCGAAGGCCCACACCATGTCGCCGATACGCTGGAAGCCGAACATCGAGTAATAGGTGAAAAAGGGAACCATCGGCACTTTGTAATTCGCGTATGCCGTGCCCGCCGCGGTAAATGAGGCCATGGATCCGGCCTCGGTGATGCCTTCTTCCAGAATCTGCCCGTTCTTTTCTTCGCGGTAATACAGCAACATGTCCTGGTCGTGCGGCTTGTAGAGCTGTCCCCGGCTGGCGTAGATGCCCACCTGGCGAATAATGGACTCCATGCCAAAGGTGCGGCCTTCGTCGGGAATGATGGGGACGACCAGCTTGCCGATGTGCGGATGCTTTAACAACTGCCGCAGCATGCTGACGAAGCCCATGGTGGTGGACACAGCGCGGCCCTTCGATCCGGCGAGCGACTCCGCAAACTCATCGAGCGGCGGGGCCTCGAAGGTTGACTCGGGTACCGACCGCAGCGGCATGTAGCCGCCAAGTTCTTTGCGTCGCTCACGCAAATAATTGAGCTCAGGACTATTGTCGGGCGGGCGGTACAGCGATCCGTCGCGCGCGGCTTCTTCCGGGATGGGAATCTCAAAGCGCGAGCGGAAGGCGGTGAGGGCCTTGTCGGCGAGTTTCTTCTCCTGGTGCGTGGCATTGCGGGCCTCAGCCGAACCCAGACCGTATCCCTTTACCGTATGTGCCAGGATGACGGTCGGTCCACCGTGATGCTCCATGGCACGCTTGTAGGCGTTGTAGACTTTTTGCGGATCGTGCCCGCCGCGAGTAAGACGATGCAACTCGTCGTCGCTCAAGTCGGAGACCATCGCCAGAAGCTCGGGATACTTCCCGAAGAATTCGCGGCGAATGTACTCCCCACCCTTAACCTTGTAGCTCTGGTATTCGCCGTCAACCGCCTCTTCCATGCGCTTGATGAGAATGCCAGACTTGTCGCGGGCAAACAATTTGTCCCAATCAGAACCCCACAAAACTTTGATCACGTTCCAACCGGCGCCGCGGAAGGCGGCCTCCAGTTCATTGATGATCTTCGCGTTGCCGCGCACCGGGCCGTCGAGCCGTTGCAGGTTGCAGTTGATGACGAAAATCAGATTGTCCAGCTGCTCGCGCGAGGCCAGTGTCAGCGAACCCATGGACTCGGGCTCATCGGTTTCGCCATCGCCCACGAATGCCCAAATCTTGCGTGGGGTACGGGGAATAATCTCGCGGTTCTCGAGATAGCGCATGAATCGCGCCTGATAGATGGCATTGAGCGGGCCGATTCCCATCGAGACGGTCGGGAAGCTCCAGAAGTTCGGCATCAGCCAGGGATGCGGATACGAGGACAACGCCGGCGCCCCGCGTAATTCGTGGCGGAAGTTTTTTACCTGCTCTTCGCTCAGACGTCCTTCGAGAAATGCCCGAGCATACACGCCTGGAGATGAGTGTCCCTGAAAGTAAATGAAATCGCCCGGCTGATCGCCATACTTGGCATGGAAGAAATGATTAAACCCGACTTCGAGCAGTGTGGCCAACGACGAGTAGGTCGAAATGTGTCCGCCGATGCCGGCATCTTTCTTGTTCTGGCGATGCACCATGGCCATGGCGTTCCAGCGGATCAGGCTCTTGATGCGCCGCTCCAGCAGACGATCGCCAGGGTAGGGAACTTCGTCCTCCACCGGGATGGTGTTGACGTAGGGAGTGTTCAACTGCACCGGAACCTCCACTCCCGACTCACGCGCGCGGTCGATCAGGGCCTCCAGAAGTTCGCATCCGCGGTGGGTGCCTTCGTTCTCTACGACCTGATCAAAGGCTTCCAACCACTCCCCGACTTCCTGTTCTGCATCAGCCTCGGGTTTCAACGGAAACTCCAATACTCGACTATTGATTTCTTGCGTTGCCACATTGACCTCTATGATGGGCGAACTTACAGCTGCACTGCAGGCGCAGCTGTGCCGCTTGGATATAAGGAAAAGCTCGGACCCAGATTATTAAAGATGCGCACAATTGCGAATCGCTTCTTCTTTCCAGAATGTTGATGCCAGCGGGTCTCTGACCGCGCGAACCCCCAACCGTAATGATGTCTCGTGCGTGCTGACTGCGTTAGGGCCGGATCGGTTGTACCATGCAAGCTGAGGAGAGCGGGCGGAAACGCCGTCAGGAGCACCTTCCCGTTTTGTTGCCACCCTGAAAACGATGGGTCAATTCTAGCAGAACGAGAAACTACGTTGTGCCAGGTGTTTTCCCAGATGCGGGAGGGAAAGAGAAGTCATGTACTCGCAAATTTGACAGTTGGGAAAAGCAAACGCGCAACCAGGGGTTGCGCGTTGTTTAATTCACATTTTCTTGTTCAGGCTCAAGCGCACTCGCGTCCCGCTAAAATTTGGATGCGGGACGAATCGCCATGCCAGTAGTGCCGGACGTGCCGGCGTTCAGCTGGAGGACTCAGTACACCTTGTTCATTTGCTGCCACACTGCCATGCCAGCGATGAACAGGATCAATATTCCGGACGCTGCGCCCAGGATGCGCACATAGGGAGTCACTCTCTTCATCCGAACTTGAAGCTCTTCTTGTTCTGCCCGGAGGTTGGCACTGGCTTCGTCCAGGAAGAGTTGATCGTCCTCGTGCAAGGTTAGGGTGCTACGGTAAATCAGCAGCAGTACCAATGCTACCGTCAACACACCCCATACGACCAGCAACATCGTCATCATTGACATCGGCCACCTCGGCTCATGCTGAACCGGCCCCTCGTGTTAGTTGCTTGCGGCGCCTAACCAGACGGGCCCTCACTGGAGTACATTATATCTCCCCTCTGGAGAGGGCAAGAGCAATTATTTGCAAGTCAGTAAAGGGTCCAGTCCCGCCAGCTACCGTATCTTCCGGGGGCTGTCACTGGATGGTAAACGGTACAAAAATACCCTTGAAAGTGATGAAATGCCGCCGGAATGGTCGCCTCGACAAGTCGGTCACAATGTCGCAAAGAGAAGCGCGTCCCGGGATGATGAGTGAAAGCACGGCAGTAGGGACGTTATCGCAGCGGGTGCCATCCTTGCTTGTTGGTGTGATCAAGGCTTGTAGGGCGCCTGTCGGATAAGTCCTGCGACGAAGGGCGGCTAGGTCGCATCCAACATACTGGCACTCTTGTGCCAACCGCCAGGTGCGGCGGTTGACCACAAACTTGCTGCAGTTTGCTATAATCCCGCTAGTTTCAGAGGAGACAGAATGGCTACCACCACAACCACACCGACCACAAGTACTGCACCCATTGTCGAAACCAAGCCCCTCAGCCTCACCGCGACGGCGATTGCCAAGGTGAAAGAGATCATGGCGCAACAGAACCCGGTTCCGGCGGGACTTCGCGTGGGCGTTGTCGGAGGCGGATGCTCCGGATTCTCCTACTCGATGTCGTTTGAGAACGGCGCTGGAATGATGGACAAGACCTTCGACTTCGAAGGCCTCAAGGTCTATGTTGACGCGACCTCACTGATGTATCTGAAGGGCGTGAACGTCGATTACATTGAGACCCTGGAAGGTGCCGGCTTCAAGTTCGACAATCCGAACGTGAAGAGCACATGCGGCTGCGGATCGTCTTTCAGCGTGTAACCGCAGAACCCGTGAATTTTGAAAAGCCCTGTCGTCAGCGACAGGGCTTTGCCTTGCGACAAGAATTCCTGCGCGCCGCTCAGCGGTTTGCCTGCGCACTCTTAGATCAGCCGCAACCTAGCCGCCCTGCACGGGTTCACACTGCAGATGGATTCTCGCTCTATACCTGCACGAGGCGCACCTATACAATATATTTTTCCTGCTTGCATTCTCGTGGGAGTATCAGTTCACCATCAGGAGCGTGGATGAAGGTTTTCCGCCGAGCCGTTTTATTCGTTTTGACTGCTTTCATACTGTTGGCAGAGCTGGGGTGTGGCGATCAATATCGCCCGGTCGCTAACCCGATTGTTGGCCCGGGCGGCCAGCCGCAGGCGACCCACTTTGCATATGTGGTCAACTACAACCCTAATGGCAATGGCTCAGTCACCAAGATTGACGTTTCCGGAGACAGCGTCGGCTTCGTGCAAGCCCTCGGTGTAGGCTCCATCTACGAGGCCTTGCCTCCCAGTTCGACCGCGCTTTTTGTCGCCAACAGCGGCAACGATACGGTGAGTGAATATTCAGCCTTCGCCAACGGCGCGGTAACCACCGTCGGACTGCTCCCGGGCTCGCATCCCGTGTTCCTGACGGCGTCTCAAAATGCAAACATGTACGTACTTAATGCAGGCGCCAATTCAGCCTGTCCGAACAGTGGCTCCGTCAGTGTCACGACGGTCACAACCGGCTCCGTTACAAATACAGCCTGTGTTGGACAGAACCCGATCAACATGGTTCAGGCGGCGAACGCCGGGCAGCTCTTCGTCCTCAATCAGGCGGACAACATGAATCAGGGCTCCGTCTCGGTGCTGAATACTCCGTCACTTGGATTGGTGACCACGTTGACCTCGGCGAATGGGCTGGGACTTCATCCCGTTTACGCGACTTCTACTGCGGATGGTACATACGTCTTCGTCGTCACTCGGGGCGACGGGGTCAATCCCGGTACACTCGACATCCTGACAACCGGCGCTACTCCAACCGTGGCAGCATCCGTTCCTCTGGGTGTGAACCCCACGTTCTCCTATCTCGACCCACATCTGGACCGGCTCTATGTCACCAATACCGGCGACAATACGGTCAGCGTATTTGATGCCTCCAACGTGAATCCTGCCAATACGCCGCCCATTCCATCCCTGACTACCCCTGTGCCCGTGGGCACCTCACCGACAGGGATCGCGGCCTTACAGGATGGTTCGCGCTTCTATGTGGCGGATTCCGGCTCCAACAGCGTAACCGTGGTAAGCGCTACCAGCTTCGCGGTCTTGAGCATCATTCCGGTGGGAACGAACCCTACCTTCGTTGCAGCTGATCCAACGTCGAGCAAGGTGTACATAACCAACAAAGGCAGTTTTTCTACCAGCATCATCCAGACCGTGAATGACACTATTTCTTTGGTGATAGCCGCGCCTGCGCAAGATCCTACCTGCACCGGCTCGTGCGCTCTGCAGCAGCCGATCATGGCAATAACTCAGTAGCTACGTGAACATGAATTCTTTGGTGCGCAGATCGCGGATGGTATCGCGTAGCCGGGCGGCTTGCTCGAACTCGAAGCGCTTGGCGGCCTCGCGCATGTCACTCTCCAGCTTGACAATGTAAGCGTCCAATTCTTCCTGAGAACGAAACTCCGGCAGGCCTTCCGCTTCATTGGTCAGATCAACATAATCTGCGTTGGCAACGCCCACTAGCGTCATGTCGAGCGGCCGCACAATGCTCTCCGGCGTGATGCCGTGCTCCTCGTTGTAAGCGCTTTGAATGGCGCGGCGACGGTTGGTCTCGTCCAACGCTTTCTGCATGGAGTCGGTCATCTTGTCGGCGTAAAGAATGGCGCGGCCCTCGAGGTTACGCGCGCAACGGCCGATCGTCTGAATCAACGATCCCGCCGAACGAAGGAAGCCTTCCTTGTCGGCATCGAGAATCGCCACCAGCGAGACCTCCGGCAAATCGAGGCCTTCGCGCAGCAGGTTGATGCCGATCAGCACATCGAACTCTCCCTTGCGCAGATCGCGCAGGATCTTGATGCGCTCCAGGGTCTCTATCTCCGAGTGCATGTAGCGGCAGCGTACGCCCACCTCGCTGTAGTACTCGGCCAGGTCCTCGGCCATGCGCTTGGTCAGTGTGGTGACCAGCACACGTTCATTCTTTTCCGCGCGCCGGCGAATCTCGTGCAGCAGGTCATCAATCTGTCCCTTTACCGGACGCACTTCCACCTCCGGATCAATGAGGCCCGTGGGGCGAATGATCTGTTCGACCACCACGCCCGCCGACTTCGTCAGCTCATAAGGGCCCGGGGTCGCGGACACATAGACCGCCTGATTCACGCGGTGCTCGAATTCTTCAAACGTGAGGGGACGATTGTCGAGCGCGCTCGGCAGCCGGAATCCGTACTCGATCAGGTTCTGTTTACGCGAGCGGTCGCCATGCCACATGCCGTGTACCTGCGGAATCGTCTGGTGCGATTCATCGACGAACAGCATGTAGTCGCGCGGCACGTAATCCAGCAGGGTTGGCGGAGGCTCGCCCGGCAGGCGCCCGGTGAAGTGGCGCGAATAGTTCTCAATGCCGTGGCAGTAGCCCATTTCCTTGATCATCTCAAGGTCGAAGCGGGTGCGCTGATGGACGCGTTGCGCCTCGACGATTCGCCCCTGCTTCTCCAACTCCGTTTCCCACCACGCGAGCTCTTCCAGGATGGATTGCACCGCGGCTTGCTTGCGCTCGGGCTTCATCACGTAGTGGGTCTTGGGATACACGGGGCAGGCGCCCATACTTTTGCTTTACGGTTCCGAACAGGGGATCGATCTGCGCCAACGATTCCACTTCATCGCCCCATAACTCAATGCGATAAGCGTTGTCCTCATAGGTAGGAAAAACTTCGATGATGTCGCCGCGCACCCGAAACGTCCCACGGCGGAAATCGCCATCGGTGCGCTCGTAGAGAATCTCGACCAGCTTGCGGACAATGTCGTCGCGCTTGATCTTCTGTCCCTTTTCCAGGAACAGCAGCATGCCGTAATAGGCCTCCGGCGATCCCAAGCCATAGATGCAACTGACCGACGCAACAATAATGCAGTCGCGCCGCTCAAATAACGACTTGGTCGCCGACAGACGAAGTTTGTCGAGCTCATCGTTGACCGTCGCTTCCTTCTCGATGTAAACGTCGCCCGCCGGAATGTAGGCTTCCGGCTGGTAATAGTCGTAGTAGGAGACAAAGTACTCGACCGCATTGTGGGGGAAGAACGACTTGAACTCGTGGTAGAGCTGCGCCGCTAGGGTTTTGTTGTGCGCCATAATCAGAGCGGGGCGATTCAGCTCCTCAATGACCTTGGCAATAGAGAAGGTCTTGCCCGAACCGGTTACTCCCAGCAGCACCTGGTGCTTGTCGCCGTCGAGGATGCCGCGGGTCAGCGACTCGATCGCCTTTCCCTGATCGCCTTGTGGCTTGTACGAACTGACTAACCTGAATTCCATAATCCTGCCTGATCCTCACCACGCAAAGTCGCTTCCGGGGTCTACAGAAGGCAATTTCGTCGAGTGGGTATCTCTTTATTATACGACGGTGTGAAATAGGATTATTCATGCGGAGCTCGCGCTTTGAAGGGGCACGGCTTCAGCCGTGCCGTTGCGTGTGCGTGGAGAGTTGGGCTTCAGCCCCTGAGGGAATTCGCAGTTCGTGGATAACGAAGTCCCTCAGTGGCTAAAGCCAGCATCATGAGAGGTCGCTTACGGCACGGCTGAAGCCGTGCCCCTTCAAAGCTTGCTGCCTTCCGCTAGCGGAACTGTCGATTAATCCGAGTTAAAAGTCGATCCGAAATGGACGGCATAATTCGTTCACCCATACGTAACATAAGAATTTTCTATTGGACATCTTCCCGGGCCCCGGACAAACTTGCACAGGAGATTTCCCCATGAGCTCGGCAGACCTTGTCCCGCAATCTCGGGGCGAGCTAGCCAACGGTGGCCCCACCTTCCTGATGTGTCCCCCTGATCTGTACGAGGTGAGCTATGTCATCAATCCCTGGATGGCGGGTAATGTGCATGCCTCTTCGAAGAGGGAAGCGGCGAGGCAATGGGAACAGTTGCGCTGCGCCATCTCACGGTTCGCCCGCATCGAGCTGGTGCAACCGCAGCCCGGATCGCCGGACATGGTCTTCACTGCGAACGCTGGTTTGGTACGGCATGGGGTCGTAGCCCTGAGCCGCTTTCTTCATCCGGAGCGGCAAGGGGAAGAACCGCACTTCGGCAAGTGGTTCGGCGATTCCGGCTTCGCCGTTCGCGAGATGCCACGCAGCACCACCGTTCGAGGGTGAGGGAGACGCACTATTTGAATGGGATGGTTCGCGATTGTGGGCGGGACATGGGGTACGCACACTGCAGTCTGCTCATCCGTGGCTCACGGACCTTTGGGGTATGGAAGTCGTCTCACTGCGACTTGTCGATCCTCGCTTCTATCATCTTGACACTTGTTTTTGTCCACTCTTCGGCGGTTATGTGATGTACTTCCCGAAAGCCTTCGATGCGGATTCGCTAGCCAAGATTGAAGAGCGCTATCCCCAAGAGAGACGCCTTTGTGTTGACGATGCAGATGCCTTGCGCTTTGCCTGCAACGCGGTCAACATCGGTCGAGTAATTATCTTGAATGAGGTCAGCGGCAGGCTCTGCCAGCTCCTGGAGGAGCTTGGGTTCTGCGTCGTACAGGTGCTACTGAGCGAGTTCTTGAAAGCCGGCGGCGCGGCCAAATGTCTGGCATTGCGCCTAAGTGATATGGACGTGACCCACGCAGCTGCGATGTTATCGGCGGCACAACCGGCCACGGCTCCGCAGTGGCGGCAAAGCGCGTAGCGATCCTGTTCGAATCCGACCCCGCAATGGCCATTGTCCTTACATACCATCCACCGTCGCAATCACCAATTTACCGGGCCTATTTATTCTCTCTCGCTCAACAAAAAAGCCCGCCTCGTGAGAAGCGGGCTGTACCGCGATCCGATAGCTAGCTATAGCTAGGAGCCTTCTTGACAGATGCTCATGTACGGATAGCCTTGGAAGGTCCACCAACTGTTGACAGATCCATTCGGGTCGCCCCCAAAATAACGGAGAAACACCAAGTCCTGCAGGTTGTAGGTAAAGCCGTGCAAGACGTACGGTGTGCCACCGTAATTGGGGTGACCTTCTTCGGGATCGCCCACTTCCAGGATTCCGCAAGGTGTGTTGTTCTGGTTCGGATACAACGGATCGTCGGCCCATTCGCCAACTTCATGTGACAAGGCAGAGACATCTTGCGAAAAATCTCCCGGATGGTCGATGTAGGTGAAGTGAGCGTAGGTCTGAGCACCGTTATTGCTGTGGTATCCACCGATGCAGCAGCCGCCCTCGGTGAGGTAGGTGTCCGTGGTCTCGAAGATGGGGAACTTACTAGGGTCTATCTGGCTGTGAGCGGCCATGTAGGCGCTGATCTGGGCGTCGAAGTAGTTGATGTCGACCTCGGCGGCCGCATGCCCGTTGAAGGGATGGCCGAGATGTCCGTCCGCGGCAGGCACATTAAGCACCAGTTCCGGGAAGACCGACGAAACTCCTATCGGCGTTGTTAGCAGCAAGTGCGAGTTCGGGTTGGCCGTCACGATGCTCCAGAAATTGGCGCGTTGGAAAGCGTCAATATACTGTGTAGTACCCACATCCGTACCCATCTGGTTATAGGTCGTGGTTGAATCAAAGATGGGAGAGGTCAATGTTCTGGCGTAGGGACTGAAGGGACTGGATGGGCTCCCCAGGGGATCGAACTTCTCCCCGGTTGACAACACAATCTTAACCGGAATGACATACGTCGTAACCGTGGCGCTCTGGTTGGTGGCGGGATCTGCCCCGACCATGACGTAGGGGTAGGTATGTCCGTTGTAGACGAACATACCGTTCCACTCCTGCAATGTAGGCGTGGGGGTGCGCATGTTGGGATCAATTGGCTTCGGAAGCACCACGAACCTTGCCCGCACGTTTTCATCGGTAGTAGGTGTGTCCTGCGCCACAGCTAGCGCTGACAAACAGAAACAAGTGACCAGAGTCAGTGCCATTAGCTGACAAAGACTCGCAAAACGCATCTTCATTTCAATTCTCCTCTAAGGTGACTGGGTGGTGATCAAGTGCGATTCATCGGGGACTTGATCGGATACGTAGGTACCCGGCGACTAGAAATACGCGAGCGCAGATCTGTCGTGCACCGTACGTCCTAAACGAGCGACTAATTTGTTCCGGGGGGAAGCTCTTTGAGTGCGGGATTGTAGCGCGATTAGGATGTGAAGTCTACGAAAATCGTCCGCATAGCACCTTTGTGATCTACCACCACTATAGTCCACTGATACTACCGCGATCATAGAGCGGCCTACAGCTTGCCCTTCGATTCGTTTCCCAGAGGACATTGCTGTTACTCTCATGAACACAAAAAAGCCCGCCTCGTGAGAAGCGGGCTGTACTGCGACGAGCTAATGATCTAGCCGCCGTTCTGACATACCGTGGTGAATGGGAAGTTCTGGAAGCTCCACCAGCTATTGACGGATGTGTCTGTCGGTGCTCCAAAGTAACGCAAGAACACCAAGTCCTGCAGGTGATAAGTAAAGCCGTGTAGAGGATAGACCCAGGTGCCGTAGGGATGGCCGGAGCTGCCGCCCTCCAACGGATCGCCTGTTTCCAGGATTCCGCAGGCTACAGGGTTGAAAGCGCCATTAGTCCCTGGATCGTCAATCCACTCCCCGATTTCGTGCGACAACGCCGAAACGTCCATCGAGAAATTGCCGGTATGGTTGATGAAAGTGAAGTGCGAGTAGCTCTGCGGGCCGGTCGCACTGTGGTAGCCACCGATGCAGCAACCGCCTTCGGTCAGGTAGACGTTGGAAGTCATGAAGATGGGGAGGGTGTTGGGTTGGATCTGCGAGAACTGGGTGATGATGTTATTGATTTGAGCGTCGAAGTAGTTGATGTCAACCTCGCCCGCCAAAGTTCCGAACGGATGTCCGACGGTACCCTGTCCGGGCGGCACCATCAGAGTCTGCTCCGGCAGGATCGTGGGACCTCCCAGGAGAACATGGGTGTTGGTGTTGGTCTGTACGATGCTCCAGAAGTTGCCGCGCTGGAAGGCATCAATGTACTGCGTGGCGCCAAGATCCACCCCACCCTGGACGTAATCGGTGGTGGAATCAAAGACTGGCGAGGTGATGGTTCTGCCGACGGTCGTGTTAGCCACGCCTTGGCCTGCAACCGACGCAACATCGCTGGCCGGGGTGGCTAGCGGGTCAAACGTGTACTGCGTACCAGCGGAGTTGACGACGATCTTGATGGGGATGATAAACGTTGGCACGGTAACCGAGGTGTCCGTAGCGGGGGCTGCGCCCACCATGTAGTAGTTGTACATGTGTCCGTTGTAGGTGAACGAACCATTCCAGGTAGCCAGGGTGGTTGACGGTGCTTCGGTTCCGGGAGCCGCCGGTTTCGGCGGAAGCACCACAAACCGTGGGGTAACTCTCTCGTCGCTTCCCTGAGCTGACGCCAACACTGAGAAGCAGAAGCATACTATAAGTGCCAGCGCCATCAGCTGACACAAGCCTGCAATACGTGTCTTCATTCGGTTAGATTCTCCTTACTCCACATTTCTCATTTTCAGATTTCAAGCGCGACCGTAAGGGGCTCGACCTTTCTGGCACAGACCTGGCCACTAGACATGCGAGTGCAAAACTATAACCAGATGTTTAGGGCATCTCAGGTATTGGCAAGCAAAGGTGTTTCCCCAACGGGTGGTACTTGAGTGACAGCATCGTATCGCACTCGTCGTATCTCGTCTATGAAAATGGGACAAACGGTTGCCTCGAAACTGTAAAATTACAGAGATGTAATCTACTATTGCCGATAGTATTTGACGGGCACTCTATTCAGGAGAGTTTGCGTGGACGGAATTAGATAGCTTCTTACTTAGCGAATATAGACTACGAGAACGGAGGCTGTGGTCATCCTAGTTAGTCAACTACCGCGATAGGAGAAACGTTGCTATTTCTTGCTATTTTTTGGGCTATTCGCGGAATTGTGGCTTGTGCGAGCAGCAGGCTCGAGCGGAAATCTGGTTGACCAGGTTGACTCGCGAACAAAGTTGCGGGCAGCGGCAGATGGTCTTATGATATGCGCGCACGCAAGTGAACACCGGAGGGATCCCGTGTATAGATTCTCTGGGCGTCTCGTGGCAATGGTAATCGTTGTCTGCCTTGCGTCCATGATGGTGGTTGCTCAGCAGAAGCCCGCTGGCGCCGATCAGGAAGCCACCATCCGTCAAATCGTCGATGGAATCCTGCAGCCCTTCCTGAGCGAGCATCACATTCCGGGAGCAATCGTCGGAGTTTCAATACACGGCAAGTCTTACTTCTTCGCTTACGGAAAGGCTACTGACGCGGGTGCTCCATTCACTGCGGACACCCTGGTCGAAATCGGCTCCTGCACCAAGACGTTTACGACCACGCTGTTTGCACTGGCGCTCAATCGCAATCAAATGCAGGCCGACGCCTCCGCGCAAAAATACGTGCCTATCGGTTTCACGCTTCGGCCGCGGGCCCAGCTGGTGACTCCGCTTGAATTGGCGGACTTTACATCGGGAATGCCTGACGACCCAACGAATTTGCCGGGCGGACCCTTGTGGAAGCGGAACATCGAGCACTACACGACCGACGATTTTCTGAGATGGGTGTCGCATTGGACCCCGACCAGCAAGCCTCCCGCACCGTATCTATACTCCAACGCCGGAATTGGCCTGTTGAGTTACCTGATTGCCGATGCGACAGGGAAGCAGTGGGAAGATCAACTCAACGCAGAAATCGTGCGGCCACTCAACCTGCAAGACACTACTCTGCGTCCGACTCCTGAGCAGCGAGAGCGACTGGCTCAGGGTCACCATGCTAACGGCAGCGACGCTCCCTCGTGGCCGATCTTCGCCTGGTATGCCGCAGGAGGACTGCGTTCCACAGCCCGCGACATGGTGCGCTTTGGCGAAGCGAATCTTGGGCACAAGGAAGTCGATGGCCGTCCGGTTTCGGCTGAATTGATCGCGGCGATGCAACTTGCGCAGAAGCCGATCTACACGATGCCCAACGGGCGAAATCAGCAGGCCATGGCCTGGGTCAACAATGTCGGGGGCCCGGGTACGCATCCGGTGATTTTGAAGAATGGCGGCACGGTCGGTTTTGGCAGCGTCATCGTGGTAAATCCCGCGAAGGACCTCACGCTATTCATCGCCGTCAATCAGAACGGAAGTAATCCCGCTGAAAAAGGTGTGGAGATAGCGCGCCACATTCCGTAGGCAAAGATTCAACCTCAAGAACCGTTCGCAAATTCGCAAGCAGAGGACCTCGCGTTCCTTGCCAATTGTGAGCAACGTCACGCTGCGAGCCCCTCGTCAGGCTTTGTCAAATCCTCCTACTGATTTATCCTGTTGATTCTGGTCCGAATGTACAAATCAAGTACGCGCATTTCTGCAATATCTTCATATTCTGTTTCATAGAGGGCATCATGAAAATTCTAGTGATTGGTGCAGGCATGATGGGTTGGGCCGCAGCGTTTGACATGGCTCGAAGCTCCCAGGTAGAAGCAGTTACACTCGCAGATTCCAACTTGCAACGTCTGGGCGAAGCCGTCGCTCGCATCGAGAAACTGACCGGCAATCATAAGGTCACCGCAGTGCCGGCTGACGCTGCGGACACCGTAGCAATGCAGAAGATCATGCGCGGTCACGATGGCGTGCTCTCTGCTGTTCCGTACTTTTTCAACCTGGAATTGGCCAAGGCCGCGATTGCAGCCAAGTGTCATTTCGCCGACCTGGGAGGCAACAACACGGTGGTGAAGCAGGAATTTGCGCTGCATGCCCAAGCGCAGGCCGCCGGGGTAGGGCTTGCACCCGACTGTGGACTCTCGCCAGGCATGGCCTCCATCCTTTGCGGCGAATTGCTGCGCCGCATCGGTGGCAAAGCCGACGCACTGAAGATTTACGTTGGTGGCCTGCCGCAGCAGCCGCGCCCACCGTTCAACTACCAGCTGGTCTTCTCCGTCGAGGGGCTCATCAACGAATACAGCGAGCCGGCGAAGATTTTGCGTGACGGAAAGATGGCGACCGTCGAGCCGCTGACCGAAGTCGAGTCGTTTCACATGGAAGGATTCCCTGAGTTGGAGGCATTCCATACTTCGGGCGGCACGTCGACGTTGCCGGAAACTTTTCAGGGGCAGGTGGGCGAATGCTTCGAGAAGACCCTGCGCTATCCGGGACATGTGCGGATGTTGCGATCGCTCTATGATCTAGGCTTGTTCTCCAGCGTGAAGCGGATGGTGAACGGCAACGAAGTGGCGCCGCGCCAGGTGATGTCGCGCTTGTTCGAGGAGAAGTTCAGCAGCGACGCTCCAGAGGTCACTCTACTGCGAGTCGAAGTGCATCACGACAGCATCGTCGCCTCCTTCAGCATGATCGACTACACCGATCCACTGACGGGAACGACCTCGATGATGCGGACCACGGCGTGGCCGGCCTCGATTGTGCTGCAGATGCTGGTTGACGGCGAGATTGGCAAGCGCGGAGCGGTGCGCCAGGAAGTCGATATTCCGGCACAACACTTCCTCAACGAGATGGCTTTGCGCGACGTGGTGATTGGCTACCGTATCGAGTCGGTTGAAGAGCTCTGCGAAGAAGCTCTGGCCACGGCGCAGGAGAACTGATTGAACTTTCTGAATCGACTACAGCCACTGGGACTACTGATTCTCCGGCTAGCGCTGGGCACGGTCATGATCGCGCACGGCTATCAGAAGGTTTTTGGCGGCATGCCGCAGTTCATGGGAATGCTGTCGCACATGGGAATTCCGGCGTGGATGGGCTACCTCACCGCTGCAGCGGAGTTTGGCGGCGGCATCTTGCTGGTGGTGGGATTTCTGACGCGATTGGCCGCCCTCGCTATTTTCATCGATATGCTGGTCGCCATTTTCAAGGTGCATCTGCACAATGGATTGTTTGGCAAGAATGGCGGCTTCGAGTTTCCCATGGTGTGTGCTGCGATCGCATTCTCGCTGATTTGGAGCGGTGCTGGTCCTATCGCGATTGATTGGCTGTGGGGCAGTAAGGGAAGGCGATAACGTATTTCAGGAAAAAATCGTCGACGGGGATTGAGATGCAACCTGATCAGCGCCAGGTTTCGTTACGAAGACTGATTTAGATTAGTGATCGCATAAAGCACCAGCTCCACGCGATTATTGAATCCGAGCTTCTCGAAGATTCGGAACAGGTAATTCTTCACGGTGTGTTCGCTCAGTTTCAGCTCCTGAGCAATTTCGCGATTACCCATTCCTTCCGCAACCAACCGCACAACATCCTTCTCGCGGGCGGTCAGCGGGGAGTCCGATGTTCCCACGGCCGCAAGTGTAGATTTGCTGGTTGCAAGCGCCTCCAGGACATAGCCCAGTTGGGTGCTGTCAGCCCAGATTTGTCCTTCGAACACGCAGTTAATGCATTTGTAAAGTACCTTGGGCTCCGACTCGGAGCGGCAGAAGACTCCACGTACGCCGGCGCGAAACGCCTGCACAATCTGGTCAGGATCCGAGCGGTCAAGCAGAACTATGACATGCAGGTTGGGAAACTGCTTGCGGATCTCACCTAATCTGGCCAGCCCGGTAAGCGCGCCTTCCTGCAGGTGAGCGCTAATCAGTGCTATGTCAGGACTCAGGTCGCGTAACGATTCGATCAAGCTGTCATTGTCCACGACCGACGCTATCACTTGAAATTGTGGCTGACTCTCTAGAGACTCGGAGAGCAAACGGCAGGACAACAGGTTCGTGTCTGCGACTACGATCCGGATTTTCACAGTCCTCCGGGGAGCGAGATCCAGAACCTGACGCGCAATCGCTGATCTGGGATGTTCGGATTGGCATGCCATTGAGAGTGAGTTTGTGACAGACCAGTACAGAGTCGATACCAGCCGCACATGTTACCGTAGCCTTCCTGGGGATACAACGAGCATACGCCTACCGAGAATTTCCGTAAACGGAAATCGGCTCTTGGCGATCGAGTGTCCTGTCCGTTATCTCCTTTAGCATGAGAGAGATTGCCCCCTAACTTTCTTCTCTACCACGCCGCTAGCGATTCGTCGATCCCGGCATACTTCTTGAACAGACAAATCCAGGTTTCGCATTCCTACGACCAAGCGGTCCAGTTCCTGATAATAAAAGCATTAACCTTGGTGTAACATATGGAACCTGTCGCTATTACAGGTGCTTTCCGCAAGAAAATCGTATGGTCCGCCGTTCCCTGGATGATTCGTCCCTAGTGCTGAATCGGGAAGCCTCGTGGCTTGCCTTCAACCGCCGCGTTCTGGAGGAGGCCGAGAACCCGCGCAATCCGTTGCTGGAACGCGTCAAGTTCCTTGCCATCACCGCCCGAAACCTCGACGAGTTCTTCGAGATCCGGGTAGGCGGCCTGATGCAGCGCATTGAGGACGGCCAGACCGATCCAGGTCCGGACGGACTTACTCCCCAGGAAGAGGCGCAATTAGTAGCGCGCCTCACCCACGACTTCATGCGCGATCAGTATCACTGCTGGAACCATGCCCTGCGGCCCGAACTGGCGGAGGAAGGCATCCGAGTCGTAGGGATGAAAGAGCTGACGGCAGAGCAGCGGGGATTTGTTGCTGAATACTGCGAGCGCGAGCTTGATCCGCTGCTGACTCCGGTGACGGTCGATCCCGCTCATCCTTTCCCGCGCGTGATCAATAAAGCATTGTGCCAGGCGCTGTTGTTGCGACGACGGCGGCGCGCCTCCACAAATTACATGGGAGTGGTGACCGTACCCCGCGTCTTGCCGCGGTTGATCAAGTTGCCGCCCCGCAATGGCAGCGAGGACTACATCTTCCTCGCCGACCTGGTGGCGTCGCACACCATGGAGATGTATCGCGGCTACGAGATCATCTCCGAGGCGGCGTTTCGCGTCACTCGCAACAGCAATCTGTACTTGCAGGAGGAAGAGTCGCGCAACCTGCTGGAATCGGTCCGCACCGAATTGCACAACCGCCGCAAGGGCGATGCCGTGCGTTTGGAAATCGAGGCCGATGCGAATCCGGAAATGGTGGACCGGCTGCGCGGCTACTTCGAGATGGAAGACTGGCAGGTGTACCGCACCGAGGGGCCGGTCAACCTGTCGCGACTGTTTCATTTCTACGAAGAGACGCCACGGCCTGATTTGAAGTTCAAGCCGTTCGTGGCGCGCGAGCTGCAGTTGAACCGCAAGTCGCGCGATATCTTCGAAGAAATTCGCCATCGCGACATTCTGTTGCACCACCCGTACGATTCGTACGACTCGGTGGTGGGATTCATTCGCGCTGCCGCCGACGATCCCGACGTGCTTTCGATCAAACAGACGCTGTACCGCACCAGTGAAGATTCGCCGATCGTGCGTGCGCTCATTGAGGCCTCCGCCAAGAAGGAAGTCACGGTAGTGGTCGAGGTGAAGGCGCGCTTCGACGAAGCCAGCAATATCCGCTGGGCGCGCTCGCTGGAGGACGCGGGAGTGCAGGTGTTTCACGGCTTGGTTGGCCTGAAGACCCACTGCAAGCTGGCGCTGATGGTGCGCAAGGATCCGGATAACGAGACCAGGCTCTATGCTCACCTGGGAACGGGGAATTACAACTCGATTACGGCGACCTACTACACCGACCTGAGCTTGCTGACCGCCGACCCGGAAATCACCTCCGCCGTACACGGCGTGTTCAACTTTTTGACTGCCTATGCGGAGCGGCCGAATTACGATCCGCTGCTGGTTGCGCCGAGTAATCTGGCGGAGCGCTCCATCAACCTGATCGCACGCGAGGCCGATCACGCACGACACGGGCGTCCTGCCCGCATTATCGCCAAGATGAATTCGCTACTCGATCTCAACATTGTTCGCGAATTGTACCGGGCGTCGCAGGCAGGGGTTCAGATCGATCTTATCGTGCGTGGGATATGCGGATTGAGGCCTGGGGTGCGCGGGGTCAGCGATCATATTCGCGTTCGCAGCGTTGTGGGACGTTTTCTGGAACACAGTCGGGTGCTTTACTTTGCGAACGGCGGCGAAGAGGAAATCTACCTGGGCAGCGCCGATTGGATGCCGCGAAATCTTTACGAACGCGTCGAAACCGTCTTTCCCATCAAGGACCCAATGTTGAAGCAGCGCATTCTGGGCGAAATATTGGACGCCTACCTGGCGGACAACGCGCAGGCGCGTTTGCTGCAATCGGATGGCTCCTACGTGCATGCCCATGCCACACCGCGTGCCGGAAAACGCAGCGCCCGGTTTAGTGCGCAGGAATTTCTGATTGCGCTCTCCGAAGGCAAACTCACCTTGGATGCCATCCCGGCGCTGCCTACTCGTCGCTCACGTAGCACTCGGCGGACGGTTAGGGCACAATAGTCCTCATGGACATTTATTTCTTGCGGCACGCCAATGCTGGGGAGCCGAAAATGAGCCCGGCCAAGGATGAGAAACGACCGATCGACAAGTTGGGAATCGAGCAATCCCACGATGTGGGACGTGCCCTCGCGGCGCTTGACGTGAGTCCTGACGTGATCATTTCCAGCCCCTTGCGGCGTGCGACCCAAACCGCGGCGGTGGTGGCCAACGAACTGGGTCACGAAGAGAAAGTCATTACCGATGCCGCGCTTCGTCCGGAGGCGAGCTATGAGAAGTTCCTGGAGCTGCTACGCCGCCACAGCCGGCGGGATGCCATCCTGGTGGTCGGCCATAATCCCAGCATGACGCTGTTCCTGAATCAAGTTCTCACGGTGGTGGCGCGGTGAACGCCATCGAACTGAAGAAGGGCGCGGTAGCCAAAGTGGAAAAGGATGGGCGTAAGCCGGCGGTGTTGAGGTGGTGCATGCCCCCCAAGGTAGTACGCTCGATTCAACAGGCTTCAGCCAGCAGTTCACGCCCGAAGACATTGCGGAAGTAGTTCTTCTCCTGCTCCACTGCCCACAATTCCAGTTCAATCCCTTCTGCTGGGCTAGGTGTCAGCATCAGGCGAACCCGTCCGTCCTGATGAACGCGGACCTTTAACTGGCGTACCGCGCCACGGCGTCCTTGATCGAGGGCGCGCGCCACGCGCAGCAACGCCACAGCTTTGGCAACATGAATCTGGTCGATGCCGGGGAGAAGGCCCATGACGCGATCACTGGGCGCAGGCAGCGATTTGCCCACGTAGCGGGCGATGGCGGCGATGATGCGTCGCTGCAACGGTGTGTATCCAAAGATTTCCGAGTGAGCGATGACGTAATAGGTGTGGCGACGGCGTCCCGAACGATTGATATAAGCGCCAACCTCATGCAGCATGGCCGCCGCTTCCAGCCAGTCGGCATACTGCGGCGGTAACTGATGGACGGCTTGCAGTCGGCGGAACAATTGCATTGCGAGGTCGCGAATGCGCTGCGCGAACGGCAGATCGGCGCCATAGTGTTTGGCTGCGGACAACAGGGCGTCATGCCGCTCCGATTCCACGCGTTCGCGCATGACAGCGCTGCCGTTGTAGTCGGCCATCATCTGCGCCAGCAGGCCGTCACGCAGTCCGAGCGGAAGATAACGGAAGCTGCGCAGGTTGCACAGTTGCATGAGTTCGGCGAACACCATGGAGCCGGCGATGATAATTTCCGCGCGTCGCGGTCCGATTCCGGGCAGTACGCGTCGCTGTGCCAGGTTGCGGCGGCTTAATGTGTTCAACAGGGTTGCGACTGCGGTTTTAGGCACCGTCTGCGGCTTGCTTTCGTTGTAACCGCGGATCTTGGCGGCATACAAACCGGATAACGCCGCTGGCGTGCCGGAGGTGGCGATGGAGATCTGCAGCTTCGCATCAGCGATCCGCTTCTGAATGCGCGAGACTTCGCGTTGGATGAAACCGCGCATTTGCTGCAACTCTTTTTTCTTGGGCGGATCATGATGAAGAAACGTTTGCGTGAGCCGCACCGCTCCGATGGGAAGGCTGACCATGTCGTCAATGTGGCCCGCGATGGAGATGGTTAACTCGCAACTGCCGCCGCCCAAGTCGATCAGCAGCGCCCGGCTGCTGGCAATGCGGGCATTGGAAAGTATGCCGAGATGGATGAGGCGGCCCTCTTCCAGTCCGGAGATGATCTCGGTTCTCCAGCCGGTGGCGCTGCGCACCCAATCCAGGAAGGCGCGGCTGTTGCGCGCGTCACGCAAAGCGCTGGTCGCAACCACACGCACGCGATCAGCGGCGTAAGTCTGTACAGCACGGTGAAAACGCCGCAGCACTTGCAAGGTCTGCGACATGGCCTGCGGGTCAAGCGTGCCGGTGGCAAAGACGCTTTCCCCGAGACGCGTGACCTCGCGATCGTCGTGGAGCGTCTCCAGGCGACCGCGCACGGCCTTGGCTATCTTGAGCCGGACCGAGTTCGAACCGATATCAACCGCGGCGAAGGTTGGCATGGAATTCACTAATGTAGTCCTTCAGCGCGCAGCATTCTCGTGTTCGCCCGCCCTGTGATTCACAAAGTCAGAAAGATAGATGCCACCACCGTACTTTGCAACTGTCCCGCTTGGGGACTGTTTTTTCCGGGAAGATTTCTTCCGGAAGAGTCACTTTACATTCATCACGTTGCAATTGAGTTAATGCGAGTTGAAGTATTCTGGTTAGCAGAGCCGGTCCGGCCACGATTGCGGCCCGCAGCACCCCTCGATTTATGGCCAAGGATTTCTGGGAATCCGAACGCGAGCTTTTGCGCTCCACTGTGGAACAGGAGAAGCAGGAGTTTGCGCGGCCCGCGTCGCGCCAATCCAGGTTGGGACTGGCAGTGCGGGCCCTGCGCCATCGTAATTTCCAATTGTTCTTCGCCGGCCAGGCGATCTCGCTGATTGGTACCTGGATGCAGACGGTGGCCCAGTCGTGGCTGGTGTATCGCATGACCGGCTCTGCGTTGCTGCTGGGAACGGTGGGCTTCGCCAGCCAGATTCCGGTGTTCATCATGGCCCCGATTGGCGGCATCGTCGCCGACCGCAACAATCGGCGACGCGTGGTCATTGGTACGCAAAGCGTGGCCATGGTGCTGGCAGCGATACTTGCGGCACTGACACTCTCGGGACGCATTCGGGTCTGGGAGATCATGGTGCTGGCCGCGGGCCTCGGCGTGGTCAATGCGTTCGACATCCCAGCGCGGCAAGCGTTCCTGATCGACATGGTCGGCAGGGAAGACCTGCTCAATGCGATCGCGTTGAACTCGTCGATGTTCAACGGGGCGCGCATTATCGGCCCCGCGGTTGCCGGCATACTGGTCGCGTCCATTGGCGAAGGCTGGTGCTTCTTCGCGAATGCGGTGAGCTATATCGCAGTGATCGTCGGCTTGCTGCTGATGCGAATCGCGCATCCGGCGAATCTTGCCAACGAGGGATCGCCGCTGGAGAACATCTTGGAGGGATTTGCCTTCGTGCGAAACACGGGGCCAGTCCGCGCCATCCTGGTATTGCTGGGGGTCGTTAGCTTTGTAGGAATGCCGTACGCCGTGCTGATGCCGGTCTTCGCCGACAAGATCCTGCACGGCGGCGCCAGGGGGCTGGGTATTCTGATGGGAGCTACCGGTGTTGGAGCGCTGCTCGGCGCGGCCAGCCTGGCGGCGCGAGTGGGCGTCAAGGGATTGGGAAAGTTGATCGCATTCGCGGCGGGAGGGTTTGGGCTTAGCCTGATTCTGTTCTCGTCTTCGAAAATATTCTGGCTGTCCACGGTATTGCTCGTGCCGGTGGGCTTCACCATGATGGTGCAGATGGCTTCTTCCAACACGCTGATTCAGGCCATGGTTCCCGATCGCCTGCGGGGCAGGGTCATGTCGGTGTACTCCATGATGTTCATGGGCATGGCACCGCTAGGGGCGCTCTCGGCCGGCGCCCTGGCGCATCGTCTGGGCGCTCCCTGGACGGTTGCGACAGGAGGAGTGGCATGCATCGCCGCGGCGATCTGGTTTGGCAAACACATGCCAACGCTGCGAGCGAAGACCCGCGATCTGGTGCTGGCGCAGGGCATGACCGGCGGCTCACCTGCGCAAGAAATCACCAGCCGGGGGTTGTCGTGAGGATGGGGTCAGCCTAGGCGGCCGGAGTCTGCTCTTCAATCTCAGGCTCTACCTCTACGACAGCTTCCTCTGGCTGGCCGAAAGACCGCAGAGCGTTTACTTTGCGCCCGATCAACCTCGATACGGAAAAGACTTGTCCCGTGGTAAGGCCGGGCAGGAGTTGGTGGTGGCCAACCGCCGCCAGACCCATGCTGGCAATGCAGCCGCACTGCGAGCAGTCAGGATCGCCGCCGAATTGGCAGGGCGTGACGCGCGTCTTCAGATCGGCCGAAATTGTTGTGGTGGTACTGGCGAAGATGCAGTCGTGTGGCGAAGCTGGCGGATGAGCGAATTCCTTGATTGCGGACGCGTGCATGTCGAGGAGCGGATACAGTTCGCGCAAACGCAATAATTCGGCAATAACGCGGAGCCGCTGCTGGCGAGTCAAGATCTCGGGATCGACGGCGCCTTTTTGCGGCGTGAAGATACTGAACCAGATGCGTTTGGTCTGCTGGTCGCGAGCTCCAGAATTTGACGAACTCTTCCAGGTAGCCTTCGCCTCGCATCATCTGGCTGGTGATGGTGCAATGAATGCTGACATGGCTGTGAGCGATGCACTTCAGGATGCGTTCATAGGTAGCCGGCTTGCGGCGGACGTCGTGCTCCGGCTGCAATCCGTCCACCGAGACCACAATGTTCAAGTGCGACAGAGCATTCCATTCGGCAGGAATCTCGCGGAAGGCGCTGGTCACCAGTTGGACGTGAATACCGCGACGCTGCAACTCCGGCAAAAGCTCTTGCAACTCGCGATACCGTACCAGCGGGTCTCCGCCTACCAGCGACACGTGCAGCGGGCGGAGCTCTTCGACCACGCGTAGAACGCCTTGCACCAAAGCGCTGCCTTTACTGTCGACGAGCTGGCGCAGGGTGACGCCCCCCGCGTTCAGGTGTGCGTCTTCGTAGGCGTAACAGCCGGGACAGCGTAGCGGACACTCGCGGGTCAGTTCGATCGACAATGAGGGGCGGCGTCCCGCGAGGATAGCGCCCCACGCATGTAGAACTTCTGAAGTTTTCATCAAGTCCTTAGGCTAAAGAGGCGTTTTATGGTTGGATGCTCTGCCTGTCCAATAGGGTGCGGATCGGCAAATGAGAGGAACGCGTTTAACCCCTCAATTTTGCCAGCAGATCGGAAGGATGGACGGGCTTGCCAAGGATTTCGAACTCGTGTCCTTGCGCGCGCGCATTCTCCAGCAGGTCAGCCGTAGCTGCCTGTCCGGAGAAGAGCAGAATCTTGCAGCTCGGCAGAAATTCGCGGATTTTGATGGCCGCCTGGATGCCGTCCATATCGGGCATGATGACGTCGCTGATAATAAGGTCCGGCTGCAGAGTGCGTGCGCTCTCTACCGCCGCTGTTCCGGTGTAAACCGGCGAAGCGTCATAGCCATTGAGATCGAGAATCTTAGCCAAGGTATCGGCTATGATTTGCTCATCGTCGACCACCAGAACTTTCCGTTTCTTGACGGCGTGCATTTCCTGGCTCCTTCTAGAGTTAGCGAAGCGGATATCGATTATAGCGGAAGCTACGGACGGTCGAGAATTCCCACCCAGGATGCACAAATTACCCGGTGCGGGGCTTCGGCGGGTCGATATTTCCACAAGTTGGCTGGCTTCACAGGAGTAATAAGAGGATAAACAGCAAATGCATTGCCAATCGCCAGCAGTCTGCACGTTACGATTTGTTGCGCAGGAGCACCTTAACACTGAAGATCGAGCTGTCGAGTTTACCTCAGGTTGAATTGGAATGGCAGGTCGGCGAGTCCCGATGAGTCGATGGTTTCAGAGTTAGCTGCCGTCCATGCTGGACACATCGCTGGCTTTCGCGGGCTGCGATTGATAGATGCGGCTCACCACGACGAAGAAGAAGCCGGTAGACAAGCTGCACATCAGGATGCCAAGTAAGCCCTCAATGGGTGCGAGCAGCCGCCATGGCTTCGTCAGCACCACATCGCCATAGCCAATCGTGGTGTAAGTGACCCCGGAAAAGTAGAACGCCGTTTCGATATCGGGCAAGAACCCGTGCCATCGATAGAACAAGCCCCACATCGAAATCTCCACTACATGGATCAGGATCAACCACCAGAGCATGCGGAGCAGCATCCGGGTGGTAAGCCAGACGCCGGTTGGCGGGCGGCGGTGTATCTTGGCCAAGTTCCGCAGCAGCACGGCGATACCGGTGGCATGCACTCCCATAGTGAGGCCGGTCAGAACGCACGCGCTGAGAATTATTATGAGCATCTTTCGATCGGGCCGGCGGGCTTCGCTGATGACAACGCAGCGTACGCTTCAGGGCACGCTCCCTTCCAGGTCTCTGAAGCCCAGTTTACTTTACCAATTAGAGTTCGCTCGGCCGCAAGGTTTTCCCGACTTCCTTCGTGACTCTTCGGTCGGTTGGAGCGTTACTTCTCCTCCAGGCGGAAGCACAAGGTACTTGCCTCCCTTGCCCTCGAAGCCAATATCCGTGAGCGGCACGTACCAGGCATCCTCGATGGTGCCGTAGAAGCTAGCGCCGGGGACGGCCGGCGGCAGATCGACCACCACCGGCCCGTCTTGCTTCGTGTTGATGAAGAAATACATGTAGCGAGTGTTGACGTTGGGAGTGGGCGACTGGTTCTTCCATCCGCCGCCTTTAGGCCACCACACGATGTCGTTGTAGGTCGCGTTGCCATCGCGGAAAGCGGCCTGCTTGACTGAGTCTTCACCCACCAGCGGCAGCGCCCAAATGACGGCATCCACGGCGCGGGCGGTGGGCGGGGAGTTGTTCTGAAGTGAACTTCTGCACGGTGGCAGGCTCAGCCTGCGCGGTCGGATCGGTTTTGTCCTGCGCTGAGACAGGCAGACTCAACAATAAGATTAACGGTAGGGATAAGAACAAAAGCCGTTTCATGAAATCAATTCTCTTTCTTGTTGCCAGGGACCGTCGGGGACGTGTTCGTGTTCTTCAGTACGGTCGCGGCGGACCAATCAGCGGCGTCTTCACCGGCTTCGCCATGCCGTAGAAGACCACCACACCCTGCCCCGCACCTTGGGTTTGTAGTGCTTCATCCACCTTGCCGAATGCATCCGTGTAGTTCTGCCAGTTGTTGGTAACCCAGACATCTCCTGCCGGCCCGATTCCCAGGTCAACCTGCAATTGCAATCCACCGCCGACATAGCCACTCGGAGGCGAAATGGCTTCACCGGTCTTTACGCCGGGCGGGCAGTGCTCGGTGCGAAAGCCGCACAACTCCACGATTCCAGCCGACCAGCTGTTGAAGTTGGGGATCCAGATGTTGTCGTTGCCATCGACGGTAGCTGTCCAGGGCGCAGCGATACCATTGCCGAACACCGGGGAGAACGGCGCCTCAGTGCCATCAGGCCGCAACACCGTGATGCTGCCGCCCGACTCACGTCCCGGCGTTTGCGCGGCCAAGGCAGGAACCAGCACCCTGGTCGCTCTCTCTCCAGCATCGGTAACGCCATCGAAATCGAACTTGAACGCGGCCAGCATTTCGGCGAACTTCAATGCACCCCGGGGCGAACTGCCTAATTTGTTGGTGATCCAGACGTTGCCCTGGCTGTCCACGGCGAGACCACTGGCGGAATATCCCACCTTGAAGGTTTCGACTTTGCTGGGATCAGAAGCGGGGAAACGAACCACGTGGTCCGCGATGGCGTTCGTAATCCAGATGCGGTCCTGCTGGTCAATGGCCAGAGCAAACGGCCCGACCAGTTTGCAGGGGTTCTTCAGCGGATCGCCCGTCTTGTTCTGGCAATAGAACTCGACCTTGGACGGATCGCCTTGCGGAAGCTTCACGACCTGGCCTTTGAGCAGGTCGAGGGCCCAGATATCTCCGCTTGGCGTTGCGATGATGCCTTGCATCTGGCTGATCTGGTGGTTGAAATTCCAGCCTTCCGGCGGCGAGAGCGGTTTGCCGTTCTTGTCAAACTTGGTGATGTTCTGGCCGCTAAAGCTGGTGGGCCACGCATTGTCCTGCGCGTCGAGCGTCAAGCCGAAACCGGGGCCTGCGATGCCGCCGCCCCTGAAGCCCAGGGGGCTGGGGGAGAGCGGCTTACCGTTGGGGGCGAACTTGGAGAGACCGCCGGTCCAGGAAGCATCCTGATTCTGTGCGCCGACCGTGAAGTTGTCGGCGACCCACGCATTGCCCTCGCTGTCGATCATCAGCTTGCCGCCTCCGCTGACGCCGCCGCCGGTGAACTTGAGCGGGAAGATCCACGCGCTGGGAGCGAAGGTCAGATAAGGCAGGAACGGCGTGGGCCGCAGGAGCTTGCCGGGTTCGAACTTCGGTTGTGGATAGAAATAGTTGAGCAGGCCGAAAAGCTTGTCAGCCTGGTGCGAGGGATAAACAACGATGGTCTCGGTGGCCGCCAGCGTGTCTTTTGGATAGACGCCAGTCGGCGAAGTCGCTACATAAAACAGACTGCTGCAGGCATCCGACCTCACTTGCGTGACGCAACCGGCCAGGATGTTGGCCATCGTGCCGAAGTTTGCCATCGTCGGCGTCTGGGCGCTGTTGAGGCCGTCCAGAATGACCGTCCCCCAGTTGCCGGTTTCAAGATCGACAAAGTTGGGAACGTTGTTGGCGGCAATCCGCAGTTGAAGCGGCGAGCCCTTGATGGTGGTGTTATCAATAAACTGCGCGTGCGTGACCACCGACGCAATGGTGGTGAACTCGTTGATGACGATGCGCGAGGGGGGCTTGCTGCCCACCACACTCAACAACGCGATGGCGGAATTGTTGCCGCTCGCCTTGTTGGCCGTGGGGATGCCACCCGTGGCGACGAAGTAGAGGTTTGCGTCTTGAGCGCCAGTTCCATCCACTGAAAAGTTTCCGTCGGCGTCTGTCTTGGTTTGCGCGACTTGTTTCGGTGTTCCCGCGCTCGCCGCCCATAGGGTTACGGTTGACTGGGCGATGGGCGCGCCTCCGCCCGTGACCTGGCCTTTGATGTTGTCGGCGGCAGAAGCTTGCCCCGCCAAAGCCAGGCTTGACAAGGCAAGCACGGCCAATGACAGCTTTCGAATGATTGCAGGCATTTCCATTCTCCTTACTAGGTTTTCTCGCTGGACGAGCAAGGGTGTTCCCCGCTAGCGGCGATATTCTATAGCAGAAAGCAAGGAAGACCATCTCTCCTTCCTCGTTTCACCTTCAGCTGCGCAGACTCTCTCTCCTGCGAGTTTTCAAGTCCTCGCAAGCGTCTTCCGACTTTTCGTGAGCTACCGCATCAGGCTCGCAGGCTGGCGCACGGCCCTGCAGTGATTGATCTCTCAATCCTGTGTGCGACTTCTGGGTGATGACAGCGGAATTCGGCGACGGGCCTCGTGCTTCTAACGCTAAAAACTAGGACTTCTGCCAGTTGTTAAGGTGCGGAGAGTCGACTATGGTCTCTACAAAAGCACAAAAAGTGCAATCAGACGGCCGCAATTGTCGCGAGCAGTGGACGACCATGGAGAAAGCGATGCCAAGCAATCGCCAGATGCAAGGAGAAGCAATGAATTCGCACTATAAAACATTTTTTGCAGCGTCCGCAACACTCATGTTGGGTTTGTTGCTCAGCTTGTCCGCCCTTGCCCAAGGGCCGGCAGATTTGGCAGCTGCAACGCCGGCGACTACTGCGACGGACCCGACCGCTAGCCCAGACGCGGCCTCCGGCGGGCTCCCGCCTGCCCCTCAGCCACAGCAATCAGCGGCAGCTGACCCCGGCGACGGTTGGCGCGGCACGATCGCGGTTTACGGGTGGTTTGCGGGAGTGCATGGAACCGTCGGCGCGCTCGGCCATGAGGCCGGCATCCACGTCCCCTTCTCCGATCTCTTTCATTACCTGAAAGGGATAATACCGGTCGCTGTCGAGGCCGATAAAGGCCGCTTCGTCATGCCGGTGGATTTCCTCTGGATGAAGCTGGGTGACGACAAAGGGATCCCGTTTAACGAGTTGAACCAAACCTCGGTCAATATCCATCTGACACAGTCGATCCTGACGCCGAAGGTCGGGTACCGGCTGGTTAACGCTGAGCACTTTAAGATCGATGCGCTGGCCGGAATTCGCTATTGGTACGTAGGCGAAAACCTCACGGTGGAGCCCTCGGGCATCGGCCGATCGCGATCGGCCAACTGGGTCGATGGTCTTGGCGGCGCTAGGTTCACAGTGCCCCTCAGCGAAAAGGCGGCGATCATCATATCGGGTGATGCAGGAGCCGGCGGAGCCAATTTGGACTATCAGATTCTGGGCCTCCTGAACCTCAAGCTCACTCAGCATTTCGGTCTTGGGCTGGGCTGGCGCTATTTGGATGTGGACTATCGCCCTAGCACTCACCTGATCGTCTACGACACCGTCATCAGTGGCGCGTTGGCGGGATTCTCGTACGACTTTGGCGGCAAGCCACCGGTTCCGGTGACCGCCAGCTGTTCAGCGTCACCGACGGAGGTTTGGTCTGGTGATCCCGTGACCGTTACCGCCACCGGCGCCAACTTCAACCCGAAGCACACCGTGACCTACGCCTGGACTGGCACTGGCGGCAAGCTGTCGAGCACCAGCACTCAGAGCTCGACCATCGACACCACCGGCCTCGCGCCGGGAAGCTACACTGCCAACGGCACCGTCACCGATCCTAAGGAAAAGAAGAACAACACGGCGACGTGCACGGCGAACTTCACCATCAAGCAGCCTCAGCCTCCAGTGGTGAGCTGCTCGGCTAGTCCCACCACCATCGCCATTAACGAGCCGGCCACCGTCACCATGACGGCCAGCGACCCGCAGGGATGGCCGTTGACCTACAGCTGGACGAACAGCGGTGGCACGCTGAGCGGCAATGGCACCTCCGTCACCGTGACCGCGACCAATGCGGACGCGGGTAACGCCATCACCGTCACGGGCACCGCGACGGATGCACGCGCCAATCTGACTGCAAGTTGCACCGCCAGCGTCAACGTGCCCGCGGTCCAGAAGTGCGCCATGATCGAGGATTGGGGCGAGTGTACCTTCGAGAAAAACCCCAAGAAGCCGTGGCGCGTGGATAACGACTGCAAGGACACGCTCGACAAACTCTCTCTACGGTTGCAACAGATGCCCAATGGCAAGCTGGACGTCGTTGGTTATACCAACCAGGAAGAGTCCGTCAACGTGCAGCAGTTGGGTTCGCAGCGCTCGGTCAACGTCAAGTACTACCTGACCACGGATGGTCCGAACAAGGTTGACGCCACCCGTGTGCAGCCGCGTCAGGGCGGCGCCAAGGGTCAGGCCACTCACTTCTACTTTGTCCCCGAAGGCAACATGTGCGGTGGGCAACTGGAAGAGGGGACCACGGTTGACGAAACCGCAGTGCAGCCGCAGTCGCGTAATGCACCTGCAGCTCCGGCACAGCACCACAAAGCTAAGGCCGCGCCTGCTGCGCCTCCAGCGCAATAGTCCTGTGCCCTGGCTGAACTCAGGCCGGCGAGGGATGGTCTCTCGCCGGCTTTTTCTTTGATCGAGAGCAGCAACCTCTGGGCGACGATTAAGGTTGCAGCCCGGAGTTTTGATTTCCGAGTCTGCTGATCGAGCAAGGCAGTCCGCTCGAGTCGACGGCGGATGCGGCAACTGCAGGCGAGCGCACTCCATCCAGAAATGAGCAGTGGGGGATGGCCTGAGAGCTACTCGCACGCCGTTTGGCTTGACTTCCGATGCTGAAACGCAGACTCTCGATATGTTCCTAACAAATTAGGCGTGCTCAACTCACATGGATCCTCTCGAACAGCTCAATGCTTCAGCAGCGGCGTTACTTCAGAAGGCACAGCAAGGGACAGTCACCGAACTCGCCGCCGCCGTGGAGAAGGCAACAGGCGTTCAGAAGCTCGCCGCAGACCTCGATCTGAGCAAGTCTGAGCTGAGAAAGTTGGCTTTAGAAGAGAAGAAGCTGGAGTATGAAATCAGCAGCTTCAAGAGTCGAGAACGCTCGGATCGCTGGAAGGACAGGGTCGCAGTGCTCGCACCGTTTGTCACGGTCGTGACGTTAGCTGCCACGCTCATGTTTCAAAGCTGGCAGTTTCGCCAGGTGGAAGCCGGCAAGAGGGCTGACTCCCAAGCCGCTCAGTGGCAAGCCGCGGTTAAGTCGCTGACAGAAGAGACGAAACTGTCAGCCGGTGCGATCGCCCTTCGTCCGTTCCTCGACTCCAGAGAATATGGTGAGCAAGCCAGAGAGACAGTCGTTCGACTGCTAGCAACGACGAGAGATACTAATTTGTTCGATGACCTGTTCGAATCCACCTTCGTACCGCTCCGTTGGTCGAACGTGGACTACCTCATTAAGTTGGATCGGGCGCTCGCCGCGAAGTGTGGAGCGGTTTGGGGGAAGGCCTTCATCAGTGACACGGCGCCCGAGGACACGTCGAAACTGAGCAAAGACGAAGCAGCGCTCCTTGGCTACTGCGGTGTTGCAGTCCAGCGTATTTCCCAGCAGGTGGGTCCCGTTCTGAGAACACCGCGGCCTTCGAGTGATGTGATCGACTTGACTGCCACTCGCTTCTACGACGCGAGCTGGGACGGGGTAGACCTCGGTGGGGCTAATATACAAAACATTTACTTCTCCTGGGTGAGCCTGGAGGGAGCGAATTTCAGCGGAATAAGTCAATTCGGTGGGATTTATATCTTTCACTCCGCATGGTGGAGGGCCGCACGGATGAGCCCAGAGTTGCTGCAGTATCTGGAGAAAACCTATCCCTGGGCCGAAGGCGCGCAGTATGGCCCGAACTCCGTCACCTACACGCAGCAACAGTACTCGGCGGATCTCGCCAGGCTAGGGGTCAAGCAATAAGCGCGACGCGGGGTCCTCAATCATCATTGGCGCCTCCACATCATCGAGGGTTACAACGACTTCGCCCGTGCCTAGGGAGATGTGGCGCGGCGCAGGACAGAGATGTGCCGCAGGCACCGTCGGATATCCGGGAATAAATCTCTGCTTCATCAATAACGAGGATAGAATCTTACAACCTAATCCGCAGTGGAAAACGTTCGTTCACTTGAACGATTGACGCCGCGAGGTCCTCAGCGACCTTGGCACGCAATCGAAGTTTGGAGAAGAACCATGTACCTGCGCAGTCGAGCCTTACTTCTAAGTATCGCCCTCATACTTTGTGTCATCCCCAGCATCGCCCAGCAGCAGCCGGCAACTCCCCAGACCGGCGCGGCACCTCCGAGACCATCAGAATCCAAGCGCCAAACCGTTGGTCTGGTGCTCCAAGGTGGCGGAGCCTTGGGGCTTGCCCACGTCGGCGTAATTACCTGGATGGAAGAGCATCACATCCCGATTGACTACATCGCCGGCACCAGCATGGGAGGTTTGGTCGGCGGCGTTTACGCCACCGGACACAACGCCGTGGAGATGCGCCAAATCGTGAACGGCATCAACTGGGACGAGGTGATGGCGGGGCAGACTCCGTTTAACGACCTCGCCTTCCGCCGCAAAGAGGATGCCCGCGCATATCCCAACAGCCTGGAGTTTGGGATACGCAAAGGCATACAGTTTCCCGAGGGCTTCAACTCCGGCCAACAGGTCTCGCTGGTTCTCGATAAAGTCGCGGCTCCCTACTCGGAGATCAAGAGCTTCAACGATCTCCCCACTCCATTCGCCTGCGTAGCCACCGACCTGGTCACCGAGAAGCCCAAGGTATTCCGCAACGGATCGTTGTCCCTGGCTCTGCGATCCACCATGTCTCTGCCTGGAATCTTCACCCCCGTCCGCACCAAGGATGCCGTCTACGCCGACGGCGGATTGCTCAATAACATTCCGGTCAATGTCGCGAAAGACATGGGAGCCGATCTGACGGTGGCGATTCATCTGTCGGAAGCGCCGATGCTTCCCAACGCGAATCTCTCCACCTTCTCGGTGCTCGGCCAGTCGCTGTCGGTCATGATCTCTGCCAATGAACTGCAGAACATGGAAAGCGCTGACATACTCGTCTCGGTCCCGGTGCAGAAATGGGGAGCGTTAAGTTTCGACGCCGCGGACGCGATCATCAAGGCCGGATACGACGCAGCTGCCGCGAAGTCCAAGGTCCTCTTGACCCTTGCGGTGGATGACGCTACCTGGAAACAATACATGGCCGATCGCGCTTCCCGGCGCCGCACCGATCCTATTCCGACGTTCATAGCCGTGAATGGCGTGAATGCAGACCTTTCGCGGCGGGTGCAAGAGCAAATGGCCGACCTGGTTGGCAAGCCTCTTGACTTCGACCAACTGGACCAGGCCATCATGCACCTGAAGGGGTTTGGGCGATTTTCGGTACTCAGCTATTCATTCGAGGAGCGAAACGGCCAGCAGGGCCTGCTGATAAACACCGAGGAAAACACCTATGGGCCACCGATCGTCCGGCCGCTCATCCTCATCGACGGATCCAGTCTGAAAAACGTTACTTTCAACCTGGGAGCCCGCGTAACCTTGTCTCGACTTTGGCGGCTTCCGCTCGGAATGGCGCAATGACATCATCCTATTCTCCGAGTATGGCTTACATTCGGAGTATTACCATCCCTTCACTCCGTTAACTCACTGGTTCGTTGCGCCCCGGATACTGGCCGATAACAATCCACTCTATCTGTATAACAACAACACACTGTTTTCCATCTACCGGCGCACCACCTTGGGTGGCGGAGCAGATGTGGGGTATCAGTTCGGGACGACGGGTGAACTACGCGTCGGCTACGAAGGTGGTTGGCAAAAGTTCGATCGGCAAATCGGAAACGCGACCGAGCTCTCGAATTTCTCCGGCGGCTACGGTGCCAGCAAAGTCCAATACAAGCTGGACCGCCTCGATGATCCTGTCATTCCTCGTGCGGGACAAAGCTTCACCGGGCGATTTTTATTGGTACAACGCCAGTCCGGAAGCCCCCAAACCGTATCCCGTGCTCGAAGGTACCGGGCAGGCTTTCTTCAGGCTGAACGAACCGTCCTCGGTTTTTATAAGCGGATCTGCTGGGACCACGTTCAACCACGAAACCGGCCTGCCGCAGTTCTCCCTGGGAGGCTCGCGGGAGTTGGTGTCGTACGGCACCAATGAACTGCTGATGGACAAGTACTTCCTGTTCCAGGTGGGATACATCCGGCAATTGGCGAAGCTGCCACCTCTGCTGGGTAGCGGCATTTACGCCCTGGGTCTTTACGAGGCCGCGCAGGTGTACGGCGCGCCCCACACCATGGTGAATACCGCCTCGGGTTTCCCCACCGATGCGGCGGCTGGCATCGTCGTGAACACGATCTTCGGCCCGGTGGAAGCGGCCTACGCCTACGGCGATACCGGCCATCATAAGTTCTTCTTCCGGGTGGGACGGTTGTTCTGAGGAGTTTTGGTCGATACGAATTTGACGATTGGCGGGTTGGCCCGGCCGTTCGCAGACCAAATCTAACTTTGGGTGCCCCACTCATTCCTGATTTTGGAATGAGTGGGATCAGAGCTTTAACTAGATTGAGGTCGTACACCCAGTCTGCAAGAATCATTTCGCTGACTGAGGATATCGTTGATCACGACTAAAAACACCCACTCAAGCAAAGGCGGTATCGAGTGGGGCACCCGGGGTTGGACGCTCGTTCTAAGGTGCAGAAGTTATGCCATTGTGGATAGTCATATTCATTATCTTCGGTCTCTACCTAGTGGATCGACACAATGCTTGGCGGACGTTTTGGTGGTGGTTCTGGACGGTCGTTCAAGCAGTTTTGGGACTCGGTATTGCCTTTGGGGTCTTGCTCGGAATCGCCCTTCTATATGCTTATTATTCCCACGACATGACAATCACTTTTATAGCTTCTATGGTGGGGTTTGAACTCATTGTTGCAGGGGCTATCTTGGGATATCTTGTCTATGGTAGATCATCACGGACCACTGGAGTTCAGACGCATCGGCAAATACAGCGAGTACTTAAGTGGAATCGCTGGAGGTATAAACCGTAGCCGAGTGTGCGGCAACCGCTAGACAGACTAATTGCGAAGGCGCCGCGTCATTGCCGGGAACGTTGTCACCTGTACCCTTGCTGCCGTGTACTTGCGAGCATAGTGTCAGCGTGATCAACTTCCCAGGTCTCGAACACCGAGAAACCTGGGCCACCCCGCCGACCACCCAGCACTGGTTATGGCGAGTCACTATTGTTAGCATTGACATATGAAGCTCAAGTTGAACAATGCCGAGGAGTTCCGTCGTCTGCTGACGGCCCTCCTCGATGATTTGGTTGATGCTCGCTTTCATTTCGGCCTGCACCAAAAGCTCGCCAAAGCAACTGAGGAGTACGCGACAGAATTCGGGCAGTCAGCCACGTTCTGGGGGCTTACGTTTGGCGCTCATATGGATGCCGTGATGATTCGCCTTTGCAGATCCTACGACACCTATAAGAATTCCGCTCTTAGTCTGCGAAATTTATTGGACACGATCGAAGCCAATCTAGTGATCTTCGATGAGCCAAACTTTCGGCAGCGCTTGAAGGGAAATGCCTTCGTCGATTCGCTCGCGGCTGAGTTTAAGCCACCGGATCGAGGGCAGCTTCGGAAAGACATCGAGGCGGTAAGCGATTCCGATCCTCTCGTCCAAAAACTCGTGATATGGCGTCACAACTACGTCGCACACCGAAACAGCGATTTCGCCTTAAACCCAAAGAAGTTCGATGCTCAGTATCCATTATCGTTTGCTGATATGGACGCGCTCTTGAACAGGGCACTGGAAATCGGAAATCGTTACAGTCTGCTCTTTGATGCTAGTGCTCATGCGACACTGATGGTCGGGCGAGACGATTACTTGAACGTATTAAAGGCTGTTCGTGAACATGTCCAAGCATATGAACGGGGTGTCGAAGAAGAATGGAAGCGGCTCCGTGTTGCAGGTTACGCTGAGCGCAGCTAAATTAGGTGCGAGAGTTGGAGGTGCAGCCCGGCCGGGTGCCGGACTCATTCGCGGGTTTCCAATGAGTGGGATTCACGAGTCACAGCTGGCCCCGCCATGCAAGCCAACGCGACTCGTATACTCAGCGTTGAAGTGGCCGTTCCTGTTTAAACCCAGCTCGAGATGACTACGTAGAGGGGGCTTGGACTTTGGTACCGTAGCCAAGGCTGGCGTACCAACTGCCCCGGCCTTGCGGCGTGAGGTCCATGAAGTGCCAGATAGGAGTAAGCAGATCGATGCCACGCTCCTGAATGTCGGGCGCCATTCTGGGATGCGCTGTGTAAAAGTGATGCACGGTACCCTTAGCGTCACGCGTGAAAACAGAAACGGTTGAGTCCTGACCGCCTTCGCGATCTTCGCTGCCTAAGTCGTATTTGAAAGTGTTGTTGCCGGCGCTAAGGAGGCGCAGCTTGTCCCAGCCCCGCTCGCGAGCGTGGGCGCGCAGTGTCGGGAGATCGGCGGCAGCGACCACAGCGAAGTCAAGATTCTGAGCAAGATGATGTGCGACACCAT
The DNA here is from genome assembly GCA_963709045.1 of uncultured Acidobacteriaceae bacterium. GTDB lineage: Bacteria > Acidobacteriota > Terriglobia > Terriglobales > Acidobacteriaceae > Bog-257. The sequence goes on from CAVPUX010000006.1 coordinate 288,520, forward strand.
TAGCACTGTCGAGCCAGGCGGTGCACATGGGGCAAGCCTTAGTCTGCTTTTTTCCGAACATGAAGTGATAGATGACGAGCGAGCGATTAGGCTGGGTGAAGAGTTCGCTGAGGCGGACGGTGCGCACCGGCGCATCACCAGCGTTGAGCTCACGTGGATACTCTTCAAATTCATAGTCCTGAATAGGAGCACCTTCAGGAAGACCGCGGCGCAGCTCAGCGACGCGTTCGCGCTGACGCATAAGCTCGATTTCGGCAAGGCGAAGCTCCTCGCGCTTGGTCAGATACTCGGAAGGTTCGTTGGTCAAGTTGGTTTGCCGATACGTTCCATCAGCTACTGTGTGAACCATGATAGCTGCCTCCGCCGGTGATTCTCTCTCAAGCAACCTCAGGATGTGATGCTACGCTTACCTTTTCACCGTGATGCTGTCGGCGATCTTGCTGTACTCCTCGCGCGAGATGATTCGCTTATCGATCAACTGGTGGGTGTCAGTCGTAAGGCCGCGCAGCGATGATCCGGTCAGCCGCGGCGTCATCGATCCCCGGCAAACTCAGAAACTGACTCTTCGAGGCCGAATTCAGATCGAGAGGATGATCGGACGTAGGCCGGTTCAGCCCCTCACGTATGCCTTGCGCCACCGCCTTGGCATTGTCTTTCAGGTCCGCGGTCGCTTGCGCGGTTTTTTCTCGCACCTGGTCCGGATTCGATGGCGGGGCGTTACACGCGGTGCACCCCGTGAGAATAATCTGGCTGCCACTCAGGACCAGCGCCAGCAAAACGATCTTCGTGCCCATGGCGATGAGATGCGAAATCGGCGGCGGAGGTTCGATGAGCTAAGCGCATTTTCACTCGCGTCTATTCGCAACGGGGAGCGCAGGATTCGAAAAATTCGCAAAGGCAGATCCGTCGCGGGCTCAAGCCCGCTCGTGATGACAAAAATAAAGGGATCCAACGGCGCAGCTAAAGCTGTGCCCCTTCAAAGCACGCTGCCCGCAATACAAAAAGGCACAGTGACGAACTGTGCCTTTCTGTTGCTCATGCAAAGTGGCTTACATCATGCCGACGGTCGCGCGCCTGGCGCTCGCTATTCCGCGGCGTACTGCTTCTCAGAAATTCAACCCTGTCAATGGTCCGCGATTGGATGCTCCCAATCGCGCAATCCAAGACCTTCGCGATCCGCGCTCTCGCCCATCGCCGCGGACCCGACTAAACTAGCAACTTGTCGCCTTACGCGTAGTAGGCGGCGTTCTTCTCGATGAATTCCTGCTTATCGGCCGGGACCTCATCCACGATGAAAATCGAATTGGTCGGGCATACTGGGACGCAGGCGCCACAATCGATGCAGCCTTCCGGATCAACATACAGTTGGGTCGCGGCTTCGAACTTCTCTTCGTCCTTCTTGGGATGGATACAATCCGTCGGACAAGCTTCAACGCAGAGTTCGTCTTTGGTGCAGGTGTCGGTAATGATGTATGCCATGATTGCGATCTCCAATTTTGGTTTCTTGCTGCCACCCTCATCGCGACAGCTGGCGTTTGTTTCGCCAGACTCAATGTACAAATTCCTCGACCACCAAGGCGGTGATATCAATCACTTTCCTGTTGTGAGCTAGCGCACATCGTGATCGCCGGCCCGCTAGAGCAATTTTCACGCTGCCGCCGTGGAGCGCCGCTTCGGAGGGATTCTTCAATGTTTCAGCAACTGAGGGAGCCAGTTTTGAAAGGGCACGACCTCAAGTCGTGTCCTGACACAAATCGTGCGCTAGCCGAGTGTTTCAGCAGCCTCTTTAGCCGCGCCGCTAGGATTCGCAGTGATAGGCAGGAAGAAAACTTGCTTCAGCCGCCAAGGTTGTCGAACTCAGCGGCTGAAGCGGGAATTGCGGTGGTGATCTACGACCAAAGCACAACCATCCAAGGGCTTCCAAGTCTGGATTGCCGAGGCGTGGCTCGCGATCCTTATTGGCCGCCGATCACAATCAGCGTCACCTGGGCTGACTTGCTCTTACCGTAAATTCCACCTTGCGCGGTGGCGCTCACGTGGTAGTTCAGGCATCCCGGCTTCTGGGCCACGACGGACACCGACTTCGCGCTGCCTCCCATGATGATGCCGGGCGGGTTGAACGGCGAAGCCTTTCCAGGATCAACCAGGAACCCGGTCCCCTTGGAATCGGATTGCCAGGTCACCGTGGTGCCAGTCTTCACACAGAAAAGGTCGTTTCCCTTTGCGCCGGGAATGCTTGGGGTAGCAGAGGACGAATACGACGTCCGTTTGATGTTCACCATACACGGAGAAGAAGGTGATCCACAGGTGTTGTCGGCGGTACACATGCTCGCCGGGTTAGGATTTGCGCAAACATCGTTGCTGTCTTTCTTCTTGTCCTCGGCCATGGCAAAGCTGGCAATCAGCAGGACGGGCAGCAACAGCAGGGCACAATGAATGGTAAAGCGCGGAATCTTCATAAGCACCTCATGCGAAATGAAATTCAATGACTACGGCCACGCAAGCTTCTGTCAGAAACTTCCGCCGAACCGCTTTTCGGACTGCGCGGGAAGCCGTCCAGACCACTCGCTAGTTTTCGGTCGTTCCCTTCCAATCGATGATGTTACCCAGTCTCCAGGGATTTTGCAGGAGGTTGAGGGTCAACTGCCCATCATCACCGATCCCTAATTGGGCTGCGGGATACAAGACGCCCGCGCTCTTGCTCTTGTCCTGATCATTGATGTCGATCTCGCCGGCAGTCAAGTCGAACGATTGCGATTGCGTATCGTAATAAGCTTCTGCGAACTTGATCTGGCGGTTGGTGACGAAGCGGATCTTGCGTCCCGTCGGGGTCGGGATCAGCGCGATATAGCTGCAGTCATATCCCAGTGTGCCGGTGATATTGACGTGGCCCACTGCCTTCATCCTTTCCAGAGCGTTCACTAATCCCTTGTTTGAACCCTTCTGGAAAGCTTCGGTAAGAGTGGCTTTATCGTCTGGTGTCGACCACTCGTAGATGATGAGCGTGACACCGATGCTGCGCCCCAATTGGGTGCTGGTGCCCCAGGCAGTGGCGTCGATGGTTTCATACTTGTCTCTGGCAAACCCCGCAATACTTGCCAGGACCAACACGCTGGCTAAAAGCAGAACATTGAAGACAACCCTGGAAAAACCTGATTTGGTGCGCATATTTCTCTCCTCGTCGCCGCGCTAGGGCAGCAACTGTTGTCAGACTGACGAATGGTACGTTGAGGGCTAGCGAGAAGATAACTATGAAAAGTACCTGTACGTCAATGAAAAACAGTTAGTGGCGAGCGGAAAAGCCGCTTTCCCGGTTCCAATTGCCAACAGCCCCGCTCGATCAGGCGCTGGGAGGTTCAACTAATAGAGGGCCTCTGCAAAAGGTTTTTGCCACCTCTGCTAGTTTTACCAGTGTCCAGAAATCCATTAAGGAATACCATCATCCTGTCGTTCCCTGAAACAAGATTAAGCGGACCATCATCCTCGCGGATTCCCGTTCTCGCGTAACGCATACTTCGTGGCGTGCTGGTTCCTTAGCTCAACCCGGGCGGCCCGGACAGATAGCTCGCGCCGGCCATACCCGTATTTACGAGAGGAAAGTATGAACAGAAGCAGGATAGCAAGTATTGCCTTCATGGTTGCAGTGACAGTCGCAGCCGTTATGCTCACCTGCGGCGTCGCTGCCGCGCAAAGCGCCCAAATCCAGGGCGTGATCGATGGACGCAGCGGCGCCACCATGACGGTGAAGACTCAGGACGCCGGCAATGTTGTCGTCCTGCTGAGCGACAGCACTCAGGTAGAAGAAGTCGAAGGCGGGCTCCACATGCGCAAAAAGCAGATGGGCATGACCGCCTTGGTGCCTGGCCTGCCCGTGCAGGTGAAAGGGACCTACAATGCCCAGAACCAGCTGGCAGCGGACGACATCAAGTTCAAGGGCTCCGATCTTAAGACCGCTTCCGACATTCAGGCGGGCGTAGCTCCGGCCGAGGCGCAAATCCAGGCGCAGCAGCAGCAGATGCAGCAGCAGGAAGCGCAAATCCAGAAGGAACAAGCACAGATTCAGGCGACGGAGGAGGAGCAGGCGAAGCACGCGCAGGAGATCGCCGCCCAGAAGGCAGCCATCGCGGCCACCAACAAGCGCTTTGGAGAACTGGATCAATACAACATCCTGGGTGAGGTAACTGTCTTGTTCGCCAACGGCAAAGTGTTACTTGAGCCACAGTACAAACAACCCCTGCTGGATCTGGCGGCGAAGGCCAAGACCATCAATGCTTACATGATTCAGGTCAAGGGATACGCGTCCAAAGTGGGCTCGGCTGCCTTGAACCAGAAGCTCAGCACCGAGCGTGCCGACAACGTAACCGATTTCATGGAGCAGAAGGGCGGCATTCCGCTGACCAACATTCTGGCGCCTGGCGCCATGGGCACCAGCCGGCAGGTAGCGCCCGACACCACGTCGGAAGGTCAGGCGGACAACCGGCGAGTCGTGGTCCGGATCCTGCAGAACAAGGGCATCGCCGGCAACTAGGACGGCTCCCGGATTGGCGTATTCGCTTCGCGTGGGTAGTGCGGTCCTGAACCTGGATGATTCCCCGGTTTAGGTAGCTTTGAAAGGGCACAGCCTTCAGCCGTGCCCCTTCTGCAACAACACAAGCACAAGGAGAGAAAAGAGATCATGAGCACAAAGAAAATTGTGAAGTTCGCATTAGTTGTAAGTCTGAGCTTGGCGGCACTGATGCTGCTGGGTGGCGTCGCCGCTGCGCAAAGTATCAGCGGAGTCATCAACGGACGCAACGGCGCCACCATGACGGTTCAGAGTCCCGGCGTCGGCAACACCGTTGTCGTTCTTACAGACAATACGCAGGTGGAGGACGTCTCGGGCATATTCCATGCGCGTAAGAAGCAGATGGGCCTCACTGCTCTGGTGCCTGGCCTTCAAGTCGACGTGCAGGGAAACTACAACGCGCAAAATCAGTTGGTGGCCAATACCGTCAAGTTCAACGGCAAGAACCTGCAAACCGCTACCGACATTCAGGCTGGCGTGACTCCGGTGGAGCAGCAGGAGCAGGCCCAGCAGCAGCAACTGGCCCAGCAGCAAGCAAAGCTCAAGCAGGAACAGGCCCAGATCGCGGCGACCGACGCGGAGCAGGCCAAGCACGCGCAGGAAATCGCTGCCCAGCAGGCGGCCATTGCCGCAGTCAACAAGCGCTTTGGCGAGCTGGGCGAGTACAACATCTGGGATGAGGTTACGGTGCTCTTCGGAAACGGCCAGGTCAAGGTTGACCCGCAATACTTTCCCAAATTGCAGGCGCTGTGCAAAAAGGCTGTAACGGTCACCGGCTACGTGATTCAGGTGAAGGGCTATGCCTCCGCCGTTGGATCTGCGGCCCTCAACCAAAAGCTGAGCCAGGAGCGGGCGGCCAACGTCACCGACTTTCTGGACCAGCAGTGCCACATTCCTTTGACCAACGTCCTGGCGCCGGGCGCGATGGGCACCAGCAGACAGGTTGCGCCTGACACCACGGTAGAAGGCCAGGCCGAGAACCGCCGCGTCGTCGTGCGGGTTCTGCAGAACAAGGGCATCGCCGGAACATAGACGTTCGTTCTGGTTGTCGCCAGGGCTGGTAATTTCCAGCCCGGCGTCATCTCAGCGGTGGCTGACGAGTTGGCCGAAGCTAGCTTCCCGGCGCAGTACGACACTTAATGTTATTATATTGACGGCCTCATTCAGTGGTTTATTGGCATAGCTTCGAAATGTCGATTAGATTCGCAGCAAGAAATAGCCATTGCTGAGCGCCTAGGGACTCCCTAGAAGGCACGATGTAGATCTGCGGAGATTACTTTGGGGCCAACGTAGAGACTCGCGATCGCTCGAGGGGCTACGAATGCGGTCTATGAGCGGTTTCCCGTTTTGGGAATTATGACTCGCTGAAATCCCGTATTGGGTCGGACCAAAATCGATGACTGTAGAATAATGAGCAACATCTGGCACGTAGAGACCCGCTCCAAGGTTAGGCGCTGGCACTGGCGATCCCACAGCCGTAACGACGGTGCAATAACAACTATTACCGCATTACTGTCCCGAAGAAGATGTGGAGAACCCGATGAAGAGCAAGAATGCATTCTTCTACTATTGACTCTTACTGTTGCGCTGATGGCGCTGATCGCGTGCTCGGATTCGGGCACGAAGCCGGCCGCCAGCGGTCAACCCGGTGTCGAAGAAGCGGTCGGCACCGCGGTCGACGCGTACATCTACGGCTACCCGCTGGTCACGATGGACATGACCCGCAGGCAATTTACCAACGTAGCCACACCCGACGCGGCACACGCGCCGATGGGCCAATCTTAAGTTCCGCACATATCCCGCCGGCGATAATGCACACCGTTACCGCTCCCAACGCCGATACCTTGTACACGACCGCCTGGATCGACGTTTCGAAGGAGCCGTGGGTGTTCAGCATTCCCGACATGGGAGACCGCTATTACCTGATGCCGATGCTGGACGGATGGACCGACGTGTTCCAGGTTCCCGGCAAGCGCACCACCGGCGATAAGCCTCAGAAGTACGCCATCACCGGGCCGGGATGGTCGGGCACTTTGCCAGAAGGCGTGACGGAATACAAGTCGCCTACTGCCATGGTGTGGCTCCTCGGGCGAATTTATTGCACGGGCACTCCCGCTGACTACGCTGCGGTACACGCTGCGCAGGACAAGTTCTCACTCGTTCCGCTTAGTTCGTACGGCAAGCCGTACACCCCTCCTGCAGGTCAGGTTGACCCTAACTTCGACATGAAGACAGCGGTTCGTGACCAGGTGGATACGATGGACGTTAACGCCTTTTTCAACTACCTGGCAAAACTGATGAAGACGAATCCTCCGGCGGCCGAAGATGCGCCGATGGTGGCAAAGATGGCCAAGATCGGGCTGGTACCGGGGCAGGATTTTGATCCCAGCAAACTGGGCGCATTCGATAAGGAAGCCATAAAGGCTGTGCCGAAGCTGGGCCAGGCGAAGATCATAGAATTCGCCAAGAAAGTTGAGCCTGTAAACGGGTGGCTAATCCTCCCGAAGGCGGGTCTCTACGGCACCGATTATCTGGATCGGGCGCTTGTCACCGCCATCGGTCTCGGCGCCAACCGGCCCCAGGACGCGATTTATCCCGCGGGGCAAAAAGACGCGAGCGGCAACGACTTCGACGCCGCTTCGAAGAAATACGTCCTGCACTTCGATAAGGGTCAGATGCCTCCAGTCAACGGCTTCTGGTCGCTCACTATGTACGATGCGTCTTATTTCTTCGTGCCGAACCCACTCAATCGCTACACCCTGAGCCAGCGCAACAAGTTCATCACTAACGCTGATGGTTCGGTGGACCTATATCTCCAGGCCGATTCACCCGGCAAGGCAAAGGAAGCCAACTGGCTGCCTGCACCGAAGGCTAAGTTTGTTCCTATGCTGCGGCTGTACTGGCCGAAGGAGACTCCGCCTTCCATCATCGATGGGAGCTGGAAACCGCCGGCCATCAACGAGGCAAAGTAACTGAAATCCATCCAACCGGGACGGCGACAATCCGTCCCGGTCTGTTCACATCTAGAGCCCGGCGCCGGCTAAGAATTCCTCTCACTTCGGAAATGCCGGTCGGCGGCCGGCTCAAGTTCGATGCAGCAACTCGTCGGAGATGTCGCTAATCGAGCATGTGGTCTTTCTTCAAGTTCGTGTTGCCAGCCGCAATCGCAATATGTTCGCTTCAGGTCCTTTGCGCCCAGGACCTCGCCCCCCGCGCCTACGTCATCACGCCGCGGCACGCCAACGCGGTTACAGTGACGTGGTCCTATTACAACGGCGGATTGGACTTCAACGGCACGATTCCGGTTAAAGACGCCAAGGGAAGCTACAACGTTCCCGTTCTGAGCCTCTACCACTCGTTCAGCTTCTTCGGACGATCGGCCAACGTAACCGCGTCGCTGCCGTATGCGTTTGGGAATTTCACCGGCGAAGTGATGAGCCAGAATCGATCGATCTACCGCTCTGGATTGCTGGATTTTGGTGCGCGTTTATCGGTTAACCTGTACGGCGGTCGAGCACTACAGCCGAAGCAATTTCCCAAGTGGAAGCAAAAGGTGCTGCTCGGCGCGAGCCTACGAGTGATCGCTCCTACAGGCCAGTATGATCCAACCAAGCTAATCAACTGGGGCATTAACCGCTGGGCATTCAAGCCCGAGTTTGGTTATTCGCAGCGTTGGGGGAATGTGATTCTCGATGGCTATGCCGGCGTGTGGTTCTATACGACGAATCAGGCCTTTTACCATCCTCCCAACCCGCTGCCGCAAACCCAAGCGCCTATCGGCAGCCTCGAAGGTCACCTCAGTTATGACTTCCACAGATTTCGATGGCTGAAAGGAAGCAGAGGCTGGGCCTCTCTCGATGGCAATTTCTGGTGGGGCGGCATCACGGCGGTGAACAGCATACGCAACCTCCAGAGCGAGCAAACCAGCTCCCGCATTGGAGGAACGATCTCGCTGCCCTACTCTAAGTATCAGTCGGTGAAGATTTCGTACAGCAACGGCGCTTACATTCGGTTCGGCGGCAATTACCAGAACGTCTCGGTGGCATGGCAGTACTCTTGGCTGGGCAGGCCCAAGTAGCAACCGAGCCATGGATTTCAGTCATGTTGTTGGGAACATCAAAAGAGCGCGGTCAGCTTTAGGGCCCACCTTAGGAAAGAATCATGGTCGCGGTGCCGCCTGCTAACATGATGGCGATTGTTGTGGGATTGCCGCCACGCGATACTCAATTCAGGTGCTGTAAGCCGTAGTTCCTAACTGCAAGGAGGAATTCGAAACATGGCACAAGCAGGACTCTCCAAAATTGGTTCCGGAAGCTCAATCATCTGGGCGATCGTTTTGATCATCTTCGGCTTTCTGGCGATTGCCTTACCATTTGCTACGTCGTGGGGTGTGGTTGTTGTCATCGCCTGGCTTATTGTATTCAGCGGAGGATTTCAATTCATCCATGCCTTCCAGTCGCATGGCGTGGGACACATAATTTGGAAGGTGCTGGTCGCGATTCTGTATCTGATCGTCGGCATCTATTTTTTGCTGCATCCGCTGATCGGAATCGCCGCATTCACCTTTGCGCTGGCGGTCTTCTTTGTCGTCGAGGGCGTATTTGATTTGGTGGCCTACTTCCAGAACCGGCAAGCCGCGGGAGCAGGATGGATTCTGTTTGACGGCATCGTTACCTTGCTGCTCGGATTGCTGGTGTGGCGTCAGTGGCCGTCGAGTTCACTTTGGGTAATCGGTACGCTAGTGGGCATCAGCATGATCATGACCGGAACCACGCGCCTGATGATGAGTCTGGCGGCAAGGCGTCTGGCGCATAGCTAGCGAGCCCCAATGGCAGAACCCACCCGGCACATAACGCGCAGCGCAGTCAGCGAGAAAGCTCGCGGCTTGATCAAGGAGAGCTGGCAATCACAGGCCAATCTGGCGTTTTTCCTCGGCCTGTTGATAGCGGTTGGCTTCGTACTTCCTTCCCTGGGATTTGGAAAAAACGACGAGCAGCGGTACAGCGACTGCGCCTTTTCGTTGCTGCTGGTTTCAGGAGTCGCAATTGGCTGGGGACGGCGCTGGCTATTTCCGCTGGCGGCGTTTGTTGGAAGCGTCGCTATCGCTGTGCGCTGGATGGCATTCTTCACCCCGACTCTTGCGTTGCAAGTGTGGTCTGGCATCTGGTCTCTGGCGGCCGTCATTGTGATAGCCCTGGTTTTGCTGGCACAGGTCTTTCGCCAGGGGCCGGTGACGGCGTACCGCGTCCAAGGCGCCATTGCGGTTTACCTGCTCTTCGGAGTGGGTTGGGCCCACGCTTACCACATCACCAACATGTTGCATCCCGGATCGTTCAATAGCACCTCCGGCAACCTCACCAACGTTGTGGACTGGGCCTACTATAGCTACATCACGCTCAGTACGGTAGGCTACGGAGACATCACTCCCGTGCGGCCGATCGCGCGCGCCCTCTCCATGGGGGAGGCGCTGGGGGGACAGTTGTACCTGGCGGTCCTCATTGCTAGATTAGTGGCTATGGAAGTGATTACCTGGCAGTCGAAGAATCAAAGTTCGTAACTGGAAACACTTACTAACAAGGAGGCAAAATTGTTGAAGAAGAATATTGCCGCAGTACTAATTCTGGCTGGTGCACTTATCTTGCCGGCCGCGACGTTTGCACAGGCGCAACAGCAACAGCCGGCAGCCAGCTCGGCAGGCACCGATCAGGACGTTCAATTGTTACGCGAGGATGTCCGCTCGGAGAAGAAGCAGATCATCGCTGCCAACCTGCAACTAACCGATGCCGAGGCCACCAAGTTCTGGCCGGTTTACGATGCCTACACCGCCGAAGCTACGAAGATTGGTGACACCCGCCTGGCTCTCATCAAGGAGTACGCGCAAACGTATGACACCATGACCGACGCCCAGGCGAAGAGCCTTATCAAGAGATGGGGAGCCACCGACCAGGCCGGCATGAATCTGCGCATGCAGTACATGCCCAAGTTTGAAGCGGTCTTGCCGGGCAAGAAGGCGGCGTTGTTCTTTCAGCTCGACCGGCGTATCAGCCTGTTGATTGACCTGCAACTGGCTTCCGCGATTCCCATGGTTAAGCAGTAAAAGGGTAATTGCTATCGGGTGGCATCCCGGCAGGCGAGGACGGCCTCGCCTGGGTCTTTTTGTTGTAAACTCGACATCCGTCGCCCCAGGCAATCGGAAAGTCTGAAGAAGGAAGGTGCATTCCAAATGAAACACCGCACGATGGTTCTCACGGTTCTGGCCCTCGCCATTTGCATGTTGCTGGTGACGGCCCCGGCGTCGCAGGCGCAAGGTCAAAATTCCGCGCAGGCGCAGAAACTGGCCATGGTGGCCAAGCAGCTAAATCTCACGCCGCAACAAAAAGTGAAACTCATGCCGATCCTCGCCGACGAAGCTCCTAAGGTCGAGGCCATAAAGGCCAACACGTCGCTTACGGGCTTGCAGAAGATGGAGCAACTGCGGGCGTTGCATGAGCAGACGAATCCCGAGGTCCAGGCAATTCTGTCGCCGCAGCAATATGAGCAGCTGCAGCAAATCCGGCAGCACGAAATAGAGCAGATGATTCAGAAGAAGCGCGCCCAACAGCCTCAGTGATGGTGTATAGCGAAGGGTGGAGCACGCCTTTCAGGCGTGCATAATTGCGTTGGTTCCTGGGTCGCGCTTTAGCGCCTGAGGTAATAGTTCCGTCACCTCAGCGGCTAAAGCCGGCTCATTTCCGAAATCTTAACTGCACCGCTGAAGCGGTGCTCCACCCCATCCACCAAATGTGAACCTGCGCTAAAGGCACGATCAAGGCGAAATTTCGTCCTGAGCGCTGAAGCGCTCCTCCCCCGCATCAATGCGGGGGCTCCCACCGAAGAACTCCGGTGGCTTTGGCTCAATTGCGTGTGTCTTGGGATAGAGTGGAAAGTCAACGCCTCAAACCCGGCGCTTTTCATCCTGGGGGAAGTATGCTCAAAAGAAGTTTCGTTGGCGCCTTCATTCTGGTCGGCGCTTTCTTGCTGCAGCCTCAGCCTCTACCGGCCCAGACCTACAACACGCCTCTTCCCAAAGTGAACGACAAAGACGTGCAGTTGCTGCGGCAGGACCTGCGGGCCAAGGCGAAGCAGATCATTACGAAGAATATGCAGTTGACCGACGAGCAGTCGGCAAGCTTCTGGCCGGTGTATGACCAGTATGCAGCCGAGGTCGGCAAGATCAATGACAAGCGTTTCGGATTGATGAAACAGTACGCGGATATTTATCCCACCATGACGCCAGAGCAGGCCGACACTCTGCTGCGCAGCTTGGCAGACGCGGACACGGCGATCATCAATCTGCGAGTGGAATATCTTCCCAAGTTCGAACAAGCGCTGCCCGGGAGCACCAAGGCGGCGCTGTTCTTTCAGCTGGATCGCCGCCTGGATTACCTGATGAACGTGCAGATGGCTTCGCAACTTCCAGCTATCAAGCCGTAGGTCGATGTTGAAATTGATGTGTCGGTCAGGACCGATAGACCTTCAGTTGAATTATTCATGAGCACATGTGTTTCTTGAGGTGTCATCCTGAGCGACGAGCGCAGCGAGGAGTCGAAGGACCCCTTTGGCCGCCGCGATCCAAGACTGCTTGCTGACTGGGCGTCCACACGGTAACTTTCCGCGGGCATAGGGATCCTTCGGCTCCCGCCCGCCCGACCCGAAAAAGCGCCGAGTCGGAAACTCTTTGCGGGCGCGGCGCTCAGGATGACACCTAGATGCTTCGCGCCTCAATGCCCCTGATCGTGGGGCACGGTGACGATCGTCGACGCCGAGCCCAGGTTGCCAGCCAAATCACTGGCGCTGACGGTGATCGTGTACTGCCGTCCATCCTGGTCGCTGCCATCTCGTGACGCCTGCAGTGAGACCACGAACGAGTAGCTTCCTCCGCTTCCCAGTGTCACTGGTCCGCTGGGTTGAACGAGCCCGTATTCGTCGTGCACCGCAAAAGCGGCCGAGCTCGGGTTCACTCCCGACAAGTTATCGGTGATTGTTCCAGAGACAGTAACGGGTATCATCCTGCCGTTTGGCGGCCAGAGCGACGACGGGTTAGCGGAAACGCTGATGGCCGGAGGTGTCAGGTCGATGTTCACCGGCAGGGTCACCAGCGAGCTGATGTTGCCGGCGTTGTCGAGCGCACGCAGACTCACCGTGTTCGTACCCTGCCCGCTGATTTGTGTCGAAGCCGTGCTCCCCGCCACGACGGTCACCTGACCGCCGTTGATCCAGTAGCGCAGCTGTTCGACGCCGCTGCCTGAATCGGTCGCGCTCAGGTGCACGGTGACCGGGCTGGTGTTGATCCAGCCACTTCCGTTCGCCGAAGGAGTGGTCGTGATGGATGCAATTGGGGGCGTCAGGTCCACGTTCACTGGCGAAGGCAATAGCACGACACCAGTGTCCGCCGCGAGCGTGAGGGCCACATTGCCTCCGCTGACGGAGTAAGTGGCGCCGCTAATGGCATCTTGCAGTTGTGTGCCGTCACTGAACAGACCGCCCACTGGGATGGTGGCAGAGTTGCTGGCCGAACCATTGTTTAGCGCTACTACCGCGGTTGCCGATCCGCTGAGCGCGCGCGCATAGGCGTAGGTGTTGGGAGCAGCACCCGCCTCCTGAGTATCGCCGGTCAACAACGTGACAAACGATCCGTTGCGCAGGGCAGGGTACTGTTTGCGAAGATGCGCCAGCGTCGTGTAGTAGCTCTCAACGTTGGTGTCGGGTGGACCATACACCGTGGGATCGCCCGGCTGATCAAGCCAGGGGTACGGTGGCCGGGTGTAGGGGTCGCCGATGGGGCCATTGCCGCTACTGGACAGCGATGGCGAATTCACCGCGACCTCATCGCCGTAGTACACCATGGGCGCGCCAACATAGGTGAACTGGAACAACGCCGCCAACTTGAGCCGCAGCTTTGCCTGCATTAACCCGTTGTCGCCCAGTTCGGTCATCACAAACAGCGCGCGATTGACATCATGCGAATCGAGCAGATTCAACATTGCCGCCGTCGCTTGTGGTGGATAGTCATCGCGCACCGCGCGGATGGCATTGTCGAACTGGCTGGGCGTGAGCCCCGGAATGTCGTTGGTCCCGTTGTTATTGTCGTCGTGCCATTCGGCATTGCGGACGAAGCCGGTGATGTTCTTGCGGAATCGATAGTTCATCACCGCATCCATTTGATCTCCGGCCAACCACTGGCTGGCGTTCGGCCAGATTTCTCCGATCAGCGGACCGTTGCCGTTGTAGGACTTGGCATAGGTGCGGTAGTCAACCCACCAGGAGTGCGGGAAGTTGCCATCATCGGCAACATCGAAGCGCCATCCCGAAGCGCCTTGTCCATACCAGTACTGGGTTACGTTCCCGGATGCGCGATAGAAGAAGTCCTTCACCGCGTCGATTCCGTGGTTGAACGTTGGCAGGCTGTCGAGCCCGAACCATCCGATGTAGTCGCCCGTCTGGCAGGGCACATTGCTGTCGGTGAAGTTGAACCAGGTGCGCCACTGCGACTGCAGCGACAAGCATGCGCCAATGTCCGGAGGCGTGCCGCCGAGGCGGTTGTAGCGGTCAAAGTACATGCCGTCCGACGATGCGTGGTTGAAGACGCCATCCAGAATCACCTGCATGCCGCGCCGTTGCAGCTCCGTGGATAGCGAAGAGAATGCCTGGTCGCCGCCGAGCGCCGGGTCGATATGCAGGTAGTTATCGGTATCGTACCGGTGATAGGAACGCGCCGAGAAAATCGGATTCATGTAGATGGTGTCAATGCCAAGCGATTGGATGTAGTCCAGTTCGTTCTGTACACCCTTGAGATCGCCGCCATAAAACTGGTTGCTGAATTCGTTGTAGCAGCCCGACGCCGGGTTGCGCGGATCGCAGATCTGAGTGTTCCACAGGTTATAGGTGAACGCCTGCTGACTACCGTAGTACACCGGGCAGCCCGTCGTTCCTCCTGTGCGGCAGTAGTCGTTGGTCTGGTCACCATTGCGGAAGCGATCGGGCATGATGTGATACACGTTGGCGTTCTGCAGCCATGCCGGCGTCTGGAAGCTGGGATCGTAAACCGTGATCTGGAATGACGGGAATGGCTCGCCATCGGTAGCTGTGCCGGTGCCGTCTTTGTGGACATTGTCGTTGTCGTCCACATAGTCGTCGCTGTACCAGCCGTTGGTTTGGTCGCGATTGATCTTAAACTTGTAGTAGTAAACCGTTGTGGTGGATGGCATGCTGAGCGTGGCTTTCCACACGTCATACTCCGTGCCGCTGATCGTAATGTTCTGGTCGAACGGCATCGAAGTATCGAATGGACCCGTGGTCGTGCCTGACGCCGTGTCGAACAAATACGCGCGCGCGGTCAAGCCCCAAATGCCGCTCGAGTGCAGCGTACGGAAGCGCAGCGTGACTTGCGTATTCTCTGGAACCGCGCCTTCCTGATCGCGATAAAACGGGTCGAACGTATTGTGGTAGAAACCCGCTTTATCGGCGCCGCTAAAACCGGACGGCTGCTCGTTGGAAAAGGGCGGCGTGCTGCTGCCATCGCCGGTGCTCGTAATCCCGAAGTACTGCGTGGCCGTGCCCTGCCCGACGCCTCCGATGTTGTTGTCCGTTGGGACTTGGCCATAGATATAACCGCCACTGGATGTGAGGTAGCCGAAGAAGACGAAGGATGAAGGAATTCCCCCGCTGTTGATGGCGCTCCAGGGTATCGCCACCTCGCGGGTGTTTGAGGCCGCCGAGTTACTTGCATAGGAGCCGTAATTCGACGTGGGTCCGGTCCAGCCGCCGCTACCATCAGAGTTGCGATATTCGCGGTAGCCGTCTTTGACGTAGGTCACAAACTTCGCGCGGAAGGGCAGGGAGGTGATATCGGATCCGTCATAGTTGAACCCGCTGAGATTGCCATCGGCATTGCTGCAACAGGTCGGCGGAGTCTGCGGATTACCGGCAACATAAATCACCGCGCCTTCGGCAAGATTCGCGTTCACGATGCCAATGTAGAGGTTGTTGGCGTCCCAGGTCATGTACCAGGTCTGGCTGGTGCCGCCCGCATTGTCGTACTCGTTATTGCTGCCATATTCGCCGGGAGTAATAGTGCCATCGATGATTGGCGTGGTCCACTGCGCGCTAACCGGGGCTACGACCGCAAGCAGCACCGTAAGGACAAGGGCAAGGTTCAACAGGGAAGTTCGGCGCATACAATCCTCGCAAATTCTCTGACTATCGATCAGCCAGCGGAACTAGTGCTTACGGGTTGGACAAATTCGGGAAGCTGCAAATATCGGGGATCTTACGAGGGCCCGAGGAACTAGAGTCCCCGACGTCAAGCCCAAATTGGGAATTTCTGCCGCACACGTTGTCGCACATTCGTCTGATGATTGCAACTCTTAAAAGACCTTAGGTGGCGTAGCCGACGAAACTCTCCACAAGAAGGGAGAATCGAGATGTCCCGACCTAGCTGAGGTATGGGCCGAGGTAGAGTCCCGGATGCACAACTATCGCCGCGGTTCCGCGAACCTGTTTGTCGCCTTGCACTGCCGCCGAAACCATCCTGCCACACGAAGCTCAACCTACCAGCCTCTCGGCTTTCTTTGCGGATAGGTCTCCAGGGAATTCCCCAAAAGGGAAGAAGTAGTGCGCAAACATCTTTTCGTCCCAATTTTCTAGCATTCTGCGGCTCTAGCTATCCAGCAGGAACCAATAGAGTTACCTATTAGTTCCTACACATTTTCGGTTATGCCACTCGCACTTTTACCAGTTACGCTCCGAACATAGTTGCCGATAGCATTAAAGACAATCCACCGGGTGACACCGGGGGGAACGCATCGTCAAAGAGATAGCCGGGGCGATGAAAGAAGTGAGATCGAATTTCAACCTAACGCAAAATGGAGAATTTAAGTGAAAAACAGTAAGTTAGTTTTGGTATTGGCATTTGTATCGCTGTTGAGTATCACGGCATTCGCGCAGGACTATCCCAAGTTTGAAGTCCCAATAGGTTTCTCGTTCGTTAACGTCCACCCCAACCTGGCTCCCATCACCAGCTTCAATATGTTCGGTGGCGGCGGCGGCTTCGTGTACAACGTCAACTCCTTGATTGGTATCAAGGCCGATTTCTTTGGCTACACCCAGGGCAGCGGCCTTCGGGACCAGTTGAAGAAGGATGGCTTGGTGGCGGGCAACGTGAACGGTAACGCGTTCACCTACATGTTCGGACCGCAGTTCAAGAAGCACTCCGGCATGTTCCAGCCCTTCGGACAGGCCCTGTTCGGAGCGGCCCATACCAATGCATATGCCACTATCCTGACGGGCGAGGGTAAGCTCGTTTCTGGTAACGGCAACAACAACGGCTTCGCCATGGAGTTCGGCGGTGGCCTTGATATCCCGATCGGGAAGACCTTTCAGATCCGGCCGGTCGAGGTGGACTATCTGGCGACTCACTTTGGAGCTAACCACGTCGCTAACTACTCGGCGTGGCAGAACAACTTCAAGTACGTAGCTGGTATCAACTTAACTTTCGGCGGTAAGTAAGCGGTTCGATCCCTCCTCCGCATATAACTCGCTGGCGTCGCCTTCATGGCGGCGCCAGTTATTTTTGTGTGCTTGCTGACGTTGCCCAGCCCCGGGCGCATCTCGTGCGCAATAAGTGCTTCCTCGCTGTCCAGTTTGTCTTTAGGTTACTACTTTGGCTTTCCCAGCCAGGAGTACTGCCAGGCGACCGAGACGTTCTGGTAGTTCCCGCCATACCGTATATACGTGCCATCGCTATAGCTCAATTTCAGAGACTGGTGTTTGGTGA
Organism: uncultured Acidobacteriaceae bacterium; assembly: GCA_963709045.1. GTDB lineage: Bacteria > Acidobacteriota > Terriglobia > Terriglobales > Acidobacteriaceae > Bog-257. Next base: position 305,898 of record CAVPUX010000006.1, read on the forward strand.
TGGGAACCGAAACGGTGCCGCCAAGGCGGGAATTCGCCGCACGCGTGAGCGGGTTTTGGACGCCGTTTAAGGTCGTTTTTCCACCAAACCAGAAATTCCCGTCGAGAGAGGCCCACAGGCGCGGCTTAAAGCTGTGGCTCAGGTGCCCTTCAAAGGAACCAATTGGGTTTTGCGATTGGGACCTCGTGCCTGCGTAGTAGAAATTGCGCGACCAAAAGTCTGGGTTCGTGGTGAAGAACCACGCTCCAAAGTACCCATCCAGTATCCAGTTGCCCCAGCGTTGGGAATAGCCAAATTCCGGCTTGAAGCCCCAGCGGTTGGCACCCCAATTGATCAGCTTCGTTGGATCGTACTGGCCCGTCGGAGCCGCCACCTTCAGGCTGACTCCCAGCAGGACCTTTTGCTTCCACTTCACGAATTCATCCGGCGGCATGGCCGGACCGCCCTTGAGGTTCACCGAGAAGCGATAGGCCGAATCCAGAAGACCGGAACGGTAAAGGTGTCTCTCCGCCCCCAGGGTCGTTCCCTCAAAATGTCCTACTCCATACGGCAAAGAAGCGACGAAGTTGGCCGATCGGCCAAAGAATCCGAACCCGTGGTAATAGCTGAAGATCGGTACGCTGTAGCTGCCGGTAGCGCCACTGACGGGGAGTGCGCCATTGTAGTCAATGTTGCCGTCGTAGAAGGACCAAGTCAGGGTAACCGCGTTGGAATGCAGAGGAGTGATGATGTAGGCGCGCGGGGAGAGGTCCTGCGCGCTCACCACCTTGAGACAAGCCAGTGTGAGAGCAGCCAACACTGCGGGCTTGAAGAAATGTCGCATTCTCGATTCAACACCGCGCTCACCTTAACTACGACTCCGCACCTCCGTTATAGAAGGAACTCAAGCCCTGCTCCCTTCGCCGGCTCCGTTGGCAAGCGTCCGGAACGAAGGGCCGAGCGAAAAGTCTCGTAGTCGCGCTCGGCCTGGTCAGCGTAAGCTTCCGAGTATTGGGCTAAGGCATCGTCGAACTGATCGGTCGACCCCAGATACCCGGCAATCATTGCAGCATCCCCAGCCTTCGCATGGGCGCGGGCCAACGCCCATCCGCACATGGTGGCGTATCCAATCAGGGTGCTGGGCTTGAACGTTTCAACTTCGGCGGAGACCTTCATGTCGCGGAACTGTCGGACGTAGTAATCGTGCCCCTTAGTGCGCGCCCATCCAAGAAAGATGTCGCTTGCGGCTTGCATGACATGCATCCCTTCCACCACGCGGTAACCCTGATTCGGATAGCGGCTCTTGCCGCGCGGAGGCTCCAGCACCGACCTGCGCGCCTCCTTGAATTGAAGAAAGAGCGGATCGTCTTCATCGGCCATCAGCAGCGAAAGATAGCACCGCGTTCCCACGCTGCCCACTCCAACAACTTTGATTGCAGCATCCTGAAAGCGATAGCGCTCGTACAATCTTCGTCGATCAGCCTGCAAGGAATTCTTGTACTCCTCGGTGAATTTCAGGCGCTGCTTCTCAAAGTCACGCGAGAATTCGTCGAAGTGGTAGATGACCGGCGGATCGTCCTTAATCTTCCGGCGTCCATGCACCACCGCAGTCAGTTTGGGAATTACCGCCTCAGAGTTTCGGGAGTGAGCCTGTTTTCTCTTCGCCGATAACCGCCCTGACATGTCTGGATCCTTGCGGAAGTGCTCTTTTAGGGCGTCATAGTTGACTTGCGCGTACCAGGTTTCGAGCACCGTCATTTCGGCGAACTCAGACATCCGCTGCCGATACGACGCCGCGGCTGCTCGAACCGCCTGGTCCGCAATGGACTTAGAAAAGCTACGGTCCCTTGCTGCCAGTACTAAGCTGGCCCCCAGGCGCTTTATGTCCCATTCCCATGGACCGGGGAAGGTCTCGTCAAAGTCGTTGATGTCGAAGACCAACACTCGTTCGGGCGAGGCAAAGCCGCCAAAGTTTGCCAGGTGGCAATCGCCGCATGCCTGGACGGCGATGCCTGACACGAGCGCATTCGCCAGGTCCCGCGCCTGAATGATAGCTGCTCCGCGATAAAACGTGAAAGGCGACACGCCCATTCTCTGATATTTGACCGGGATCAGACCGGGAATTCGATCGGCATCCGACTCCTCAAGGAGCTTGACTATGTCTTGTGACTTCGAGCGAGGTTTCCATTCGGCCTGGGAAGCGCGAGGGCACTTTTCGCGAAGGGCTTTCCCTTGCTTGCGTCTTTCGGCCTTGGACAACGCGGCGGCGGTTTGCATTTTCATTTTCCTTTCGGTAGCTCTCTCCGTTTCCCTAGTCACCGCGTTCAGAACATGAGCTTCATGGAGTCGCGAATGACAGTGTCGAAGGGGATCGCAGCAATCACGACCGGAATTCCCGGTATCAAAGCAACGAATATGAGCGCATACAGATCGACTAGGCCCACCGGGATCACACGAATGTTGTTGATGTTGTTCACCACCCCATAGAGATCAGTCGTGGTGGAAAAGTCAGGAACCGTCAAAACGTCCTCATCTAAACTGTCGGCCCGATGGAGCCACTTCTTCTCAAACTGCTCACCTACGGCGCGGGCGAAGGCCCCATAACGCAACATGGCATGACGCCGCATCCGCATCAGCGTGTTGGTGAACAGGAAATAAGGCGCTGCACAGACCAGAAGCACAGCCGCAATCAGGATCATAGGCAAATGGCGAAATGCAACCAGCTTCTGTCCATCATGAAAGACGCGATTGGCGACGGCGCCCGCCAGCCCCACTCCCAGGCAGAAGGCGAAAGGTAGTTGTCCCCGTAACGCGCCTTCGAGAAATCCCAGACCTCCGAGGCCATCGGGGTGAGCCGCAACCAGCTGAAGATCCAAGCGCGTGGTTGACCGCAGGAATCGCAACCAAAGCAGTTGCCGCCATAGCCAGAGAAGACCCAAGTAAAAGAGGACCGGATAGCTAATGAACGCGGCCCACGTACCGGCCGGCGACATAAATCGCAAACCACCGCCGCCCTTCCACCAACCCGTAAATTCAGCGCCATTGGGGCTCAAGTACCGATCCAGCCAAATCACCGTTACGTAAACCAGCGCCGCGATCAGAATTCGAGCGAACCAGGAATTCCGGAGTTCGTCGTTCGAGGTCCAGTCGTCATGAAACTTGGGGTGTTGGTTACGAGGGACAAGGAAGGTCTCGATGTGTTGTGCAACCTGACTGCGCCGTTCGTGCAGGGCTGGCGCGGATAGAATCAGCACGGGAATGATGATGAGAAGCCGAGATTGCATCGCATAGTCCGTCAAGAAAGAGGGAAACGTACCGCCGCCACGAAGTGCCGAAAGAACTGCTACCGGCACCCAGGCGACCGCGACCGCCACGGCAGTCCATGCGAGGGTTTGCGAACTCGCGTTGCGAAACAGATCAAGAAAAACTTGAGGGCTTGTGCCTGAAGCCCGGTCGGGCTGGGCCGAGCTAGGTTGTAGTGACAACTTCACGGAATCACTCCTCCTCTGCGGTCCAAAGTGGTCACCGGGTGGGAAGCGAGGAAGATCGTTTCGCCTTCCTCGCCTCCGACTTCAGTTGTGCGGACTATCTCAAGTCCGCGTAGTCAAGTACGCGTACCCACAGAGCCGGGCCCTGTCTAGTGCGCCCCCATGGTCTGCGGAATCTTCATCGGATCGTATGGCAGCGGGTTTTCCGGGTTCTGTAGATTCGGGATCATGTCGTTTGAAGCTCCGCCCGGGAATCGTTTCAGACTCGGATACTTGACGATGGACTGATTGAATTCAGTGAGGGGAATATCCAACAAAGAGATGGCCCAACCATTGTCCATGCCGGCGTAGCGGCCCGGCGAGGAGGTTGGGTTGCGGGTCGACACAGCGCCGTTGAACGTCATGTCGTATTTCTCAAACGGATCCATCGTGAGGTTGTAAGTGGAGCCGATGGCACCGAGGTCCAGCGTTGGACCCAGCCAAGTGTCTTTCGACGAGTAGAGCAGCTTCCACGCGATGTTCAGGTCGGGATTGTTCTTGTCACCCGCCTCGTCGTAGCGCATACCCAGGAACTTCTCGCCATCGGTATAGATCCATCCCCTGCGCGCCGAATGTTTGGTCTTTCCGGTCACGTAGGCGGTGTTGTCAATGCCATCGAAATAGATGGGCTTGCCGTTGTTGTCTTTCCATTCGCCGTGGGGCGGCGGTGTCAGCCCGGCCATGGTGGCAGCCGTCGGCCACACATCCATATGCGACATCATTTCGTCGAGAACCAGCCCCGCCGGAATCCTGCCGGGTGCCCACATGATGCCAGGCACGCGGAAAGCGCCTTCAAAGCCCGTCCCCTTTTCACCGCGGAACGGTGTAGTTCCGGCGTCGGGCCACGCATCCTGCCACGCGCCATTGTCAGCCGTGTGGATGACGATGGTGTCGGGTGCCTCGGCCCGGATGGCGTCCATGATGCGGCCGATGTTGGCGTCCATTTCAATTAGTTTGTCGGAATAGTTGCCAAGGTGCGACCTGCCCACGAACGCCTTGTTCGGACTAGTCGGCTGATGCATGCCCATGAAGTTCACGCTCATGAAGAACGGCTTGCCATCCTTCGCATGCTGTTTGATGTAGGCGACCGCTGAGTCCGTCTGCCGGACGTCGAAGTCGGCGAGGTTTTCCAGGGTGATTTTCTCTCCGTTGTTGCCCTTCACCGCCGGCTGGCCCGCCTTACCTTCCCATTCGTACTGGTTCACGACTTTCTGATACATCGCCCAATATTCCTCGTTGTACTTCGGGAACCAGGGATGTGCGTTTGGCGCGGTGTCTTCATAGGCATAGACGCCGGGATAGTAGGCAGCGTACTGCTTCATCTCGTCGAAGCCGTGCTCGATAGGATAAAACTTAGGCACGTCGCCAAGATGCCATTTGCCGGAGAAGTAGGTTTGATAGCCGTTGTTCCGGAAGAACTCGGCGATGGTCGGCGTCTCCGCCCGCAGGCCGTTCGCGTCGCCGGGAACGACTACGACCGACAGGGCTGTGCGGATCGGAATGCGCCCGGTCATGAACGAGGAGCGGCCGGCCGTGCAACTGGCCTGGCCGTACCAGCTCGTGAACATCGCGCCTTCCCTCGCCATGCGGTCGATATTCGGGGTGGGATGCCCAAGAGACGCGCCGCCGAAGTACACACCGTAGTCGCTCCAGCCCACGTCGTCGCTCATGAGCATGACGACGTTGGGCTTTTTGTTTTGTGCCACAACGGGAATCGCGCCAGCGGCGACTAATAAACTCGACGCGGCGATCGCTCCCGCCGTGAGTTTTCGAACACTTGCTCCTAAGTCCATACATATCTCCTATCGTACTTGTGCGTACTACTGTTCTCCCCTAGGTAGTTGGGGTGGGCAAAGACCCTCAAGACACAGCAGGTTATGTGACTTTTACAATTAGTTTGCACGGGAGATTAGCTTTTCGCGATGCCACAATAGTGGTAGTCAAAAACCACATGACCTGTGGGTCCTTTTAGGGACGGCACGGTTCTCACAAACGCTCTTTAGGCCCTGAGGCGAAGTCGAAAGCCGCGGCGAATTGCATAAACGAATTTCTGATTCGCCACCTAGTTGGCTGTACTGGGACGGGTGGAACACTGTCGGCAGTTACAAATCGATTTATGGTGTCGCGAACGAGCCAGGCGGGGTACTATGTTGCGGTTGTCGGGGTCAAAACAAATCCAACTAAAACAAAAATTCCCGGCTCCGGCGATAGAGTCGAGCCGGATGACTAAAGGAGAGTGTTATGCGAGGACTAAGATGGATAGTGGCCTGCGTCCTCCCAGTGCTTCTGGCCTGTAGCTTGGCAAGTCCGCTGGCGGCGCAATCGGTCAAACCTCAACAGCAGTTCCTATCGGATATTCCAATTAGTTGGGTGCAGCAGTTTGTGCCAGACTATCGTCCTTTTTGGGACAACTCCAAAAATTGGACGACGAACTACGGACCCGCCTACCGCGACACTATCCAGCAACCCTCACAAATGTTGGCATGCTCGCCGCAGTTCGCCCTCTGCTTTCACTCGGGCCCTGAGCCCTACCCCTGCCACCTTTCGCCCGATGGTCTCTCCGCCGATTGCAAGTGCATGGTTCTCAATAAGATGAATTACACGCTGATGAACGCGATTCTGAACAGATCGGTCTACCTTGACACCGTCAGCCTCTGTGGTTCGGATGGTTCGCTGTGCGCAGGAACCGACCAGGCACCGGTTTGTAACTACCTGACTGATGGAGCGCTGATCCCCGGTGCGGACGTGATCTCCACGTTCGACCCCTCGTCGCACGACGATATCGTGAAGGCTCTTAAAGGTCAGAGCCCGGTCACGGTTTGTCCAAAGGGACCTTACGCTGGCTGTATGACCGCGCCATGTAAGCTTAACTCCGATGGTTCCACCGCCCAGTGCAAGTGTCCCGTGTTCTATGGCCCGTTCCAGTTAGTTGGAGGGAGCGGCCCCAAGAGTGCCACCTGTGCCTTGGGCGGCGATCTGGTACCCTCGGCCGCTTATCTTCCAGCCTTGGACACACCTCACCCATAAACGATCCGATGGCTGGATGTCCGCGTGGCCCCGGGTTTAGCGTCCGCAGCACTAGACGGACGCGAACCTGGGGCGCGTCCAAGCAGCGCGACAGAGAAGGATCACAGATTGCCAACCCATTAGTCTGCAAGCCGAGCGCAACTTCGACATTCCATTTTTGGAAATCTTCCATCACGTTAGTGTGCCGGTGCGGGTGGTGGCAGACCGTCGGGAGTGCTCCCGATGAAAAATCGGTTTCACAGTGTCGCGAACAGGCGAAACGGATGTACAATGATGCCGTTTTCTGGCCAAAAAGGAAATTCCAGGTTTAACGCATCGAACGATGACAGGAGCCATTTCGGATGAAATATACTTTGGTAACTCTAAGTGTGCTGATCTTGGCGACGACCGCTTTCGCCGCCACGCCAATCGTAACCATTAACCCACTGTTTGTGTCGGACTCCACCGGCATGACGCAAGCCTTCCACGCCAACATTGACGCCAGTTGCGACATTTCCACCGCAACTTGGTCAGCAAATGCTGGCCAGTTTGGCACATCGTTCTGGGCACCGGCCGGAAATCCCACGGAAGCCTATTTCGCAACCGGGCCCGCAGGGCACAACCAGCCAATGGTCAGCTATAGCGTATCGCTTACCGTCACCTGTGGAGGCAACCCCACAACGGCGAAAGCGATCATCAACGTGCATCCCCTCATCTAGCCGGTTCTACTGCGAATAGATTCGGCTGTCCTTCGGTTGGTTCGGGCGCGGTATCAAAGCGAGCGAGTATCGCGCCCGAATCTGCTGAATGCGATTCGCCCATCGCCCACTGCCACCAGTCGAGCCTCGCTTCCGCAATCTGGACGTACTCCGCCGACTGTTCAACTCCGACAATCTCATGTAAGACTCGACTTAAAGCACTCCTTCCGTGCACAATAGGTACAAGACTTAAAAGCACCTAGAGGTTTTGCGGCTACGGACGACGCTGGGGCGGCGTTGTGTGCGTCAATTACGGTCGATAGCCAGAAACGAGTAACGCTATGGAACGCAAGTCTGCTCCACGACTGCTGATTGCCGACGATCACAAGCTGGTCGCAGACGCCTGCAAGAGTCTGCTGGAACCCGAATTTCAGGTAGTTGGCGTCGTAACCGATGGCCGTACCCTGATTACGGCCGCCACGACCCTGAATCCTGATGTCATCATCCTCGACATCAGCATGCCGCAGCTGAATGGCTTGGACGCCGGCGAACAGATCAAACACAAGTTGCCGTCAGTCAAACTGGTGTTCCTCACCATGAACATGGCTGCCGACGTGGCTGCCGAAGCCTTTCGGCGTGGCGCTTCGGCCTACGTCCTCAAGCATTCCGCAGCCGAGGAGTTGGTGACCGCGTTGCGAAAGGTGGTTCAGGGTGAATCCTACCTGTCGCCGCTGATTGCTCGCGAGACGGTAACCTTCTTGCTGAACCAGGGCAAAGTGCAGACGGAAGAGAAGCGCATCACCAAGCGGCAAACGGAGATTCTCCAGCTTCTGGCCGAAGGCATGTCAATGAAGGAGGTTGCCAATGTTCTGGATGTGAAACCAGGCACCGTGGCCTTCCACAAGTATCGGATGATGGAGACTCTGGGCGTAAAAAGCAATGCGGAACTGCTCGAGTACGCCATCAAGCGGCAGATGACATCCTCAACCTAGGCCGAACCGTCTAAGCTGGGCCATCTCAGGGCTGCTGAACCGGCCTCTATCACCGCATCTTCACCGGTCTCACCGCTCCCCCCAAGCTCCAGATGCCGTCTTACTTGGCCAATGTAGTTCGCTCGCGTGTGCAATAGTCTGCAGCGCCAGCAATTCAAGGAAAAGAAAAAGGGGATTAAGTTGTTGGATTCACTGGATTAGATTCGCCCGACGTTTGGCCTCCGAAATGCATAAATCCTGCCTAAAGAACTTAGCTGTGGGGCCCCTCACGATCCCCCGTCCGGGTCACAACGAAGGGAGAGCACTTTGAAAAATATTCGTTTAGGCGTGTTTCTGTTGGCCATTCTTGCCGCGGCCGCTTTGCCGGCGTTTGCGGATGGCTGTATTCCTTATTGCAATCCCGGTACGATCGCGCCCACCAACGTGTTTATGGCAGCTACCACGGGCGACATCACTGGGTACTTCGTTCAAGGTGGCGCGGCCAGCGGCGGTGGAGCGGGTGATCTTGATTTCGTTCGCATGTTGGACATCACTACGGGCACTATGAGCCCGTGGCTGTTCAACAATCAGACTTCACTGCCTGGCGACACAGCCGATTTCGGCTTTGCCAATGCCGGCGATACGCTGGTCTTTGAACTTCAAAATGTCTCCCTCGGCGGCGAGATCTTTGCCTCCCAACCCAGTCTTAGCGAAGACGGCGTTAATCACGCTTATGCCACGCATTTTAGTGGTGGCATCCTCAATGGCACCGTGTTTCCGGCGGGGACGTACGTTGGCATGGAAGACCTGCCAAACGGCCAATCCGATTTCAACTACAACGATGACTCCTTTATTTTTACGGGAGTCAGCCAGGGCACAACGCCCGAGCCTGGCACCCTGGCCCTGTTCGGATCTGGAATTCTGGGGTTGGCGGGCGTAGTGCGCCGCAAGTTGCATCGCTAGTTCCTCCGCACGTTTGACCCTAAAGCCGGAGCTCAGAGCTCCGGCTTTTCGCGTTGCGGAACGCTTTTCTTTCTTCCACGAACCCGTCCTGAATACGGAAGTCCAATTTTTATCCCAACCTCGCATTTTCGGGTTACAGAACAAGCATTTTTGCCAGTAGTCACACTTGCAGCGGCCGATTAGCCTTGTAGTAAGCAACGACTCCTCCCCCTCGTTGCCGGTGCATTTGTTGACTGGAGCTTTGCCGTGCCCTCTGTGCGGGTCCTAATTGCCGACGACTCCCCCGCTGTTCTGGAAAATGTCGTTGAGATGTTGCAGGAAGACTTCGTCATAACCGCCGCGGTGCCGGACGGCAAGTCCGTTGTCATCGCGGTGGCGAAGTCAACTCCGGATGTAATTGTCCTGGACATCTCATTAGGCGACATGACCGGATTTGAGGTAGCCAGACGTCTGCGGGAGATGAATTGTCGCGCCAAAATCGTGTTTCTGACGGTCCACGAGAGTGTGGACTTTGTTCGCGCTGCGGTCGCGCTTGGCGCCTCCGGATACGTATTTAAATCTCGTGCCGATGCGGATCTGGTCGATGCTATCAACGCCGCCTTTCGTGGCGAAGCGTTCCTGCCTGCCGGATACCGTTAATTTAGTTGCTGATCGCCGCGAATCGCTTTGACCCACGACCAGTTAAGAGATACAGTTACGGCTCGCCTGTTGCGCTAGTTGCAACTTGTCGCAGAGGAGGAGAATTCCTATGCACGGGTTCAGGCAGCCACAAGTCGGTAAGCTCCCCACTATCATTCACGCGGCAGCAAACGTCACGCTGATTTCAGGTATCGCGCTTCTGGTCTTCACCCTCATGCTTGCACCAGGCGCCCAGGCGCAAACCTTCCGTGTTATACACGCATTTACCGGACAGGACGGATTCTGGCCTTATGGTGGTGTCACTCTTGACAGGGCTGGCAACCTGTATGGAACAACCGCAGGCGACTTCCCCGATACGGGAACGGTCTTTCAACTGAGGCGCACAGGTGGCAGCTGGATCCTGACTACCATTGATTTGCAGGAAAATTTCCCCATGGGCAGAGTCATATTCGGTCGCAACGGCAGTCTGTACGGTACGGCGGCGGGAGGATCTCCACCACCTTTTTGCGAATTCGGATGTGGCTCGGTTTACGAAGTGACACCGCCAATTTGCACACGTTGCGACTGGGGCGAAGCCGAGCTTTATGGCTTCGCGGGAGGCGCGGGTGGAGCTAACCCCGGTGGCGATCTCGCCTTCGACCCCGCTGGTAACCTCTACGGAACTGCGGGAGGAGGCTCGCTTGGCAACGGTGTCATCTTCAAACTCACGCCCTCCAGCGGCGCATGGATAGAAAGTGTCGCTTATAACTTCACTGGCGGCGATGACGGCGCCGGCGGCGGTGGCCTGAGCTCTGACAGTGCCGGGAACATCTATGGGACGACGTGGACCGGAGGCGTCTATCGGCAGGGCTCCGTGTTTCGTTTGTCCCCCTCCGGCTCAGGCTGGGTGCTGACCAATCTTTTTTCCTTTCAAGGGGGCAGCGAGGGAACAAACCCGGTCGGCCCGCTGATTTTTGATCGAGCTGGGAACCTCTATGGCGCAACCACAAGTGGAGGCTTGGCCGGTGGCGGAACAGTGTTCGAGCTGTCGCCCTCCGGCGGAAGCTGGACCTTTAAGCTGTTGTACAGCTTAAGGGGCGGAGCCAACGGCGGTCCTCAGAGCAACCTCGCCATGGATGCCTCCGGCAATCTCTATGGCGCGGCCATCAGCGATGGCGCATTTGGGGCGGGCTCGGTTTTCAAGCTGACACCAACCAGCGGCGTCTGGGCTTATACCGACTTACACGACTTTAATAGAGCCCAGATCAATGACGGGAACAATCCGAACGGCGGCGTCAGCTTAGACGCAAATGGCAACCTCTACGGCACAACAGTGTATGGCGGCGCGTGGTGCGGTCCTCAGGGCGCCACCTGCGGTGTCGTCTGGGAGATCACGCCGTAACGGACGATCTGCGGAAAGCCGACGACTGCAACCGACGCCAGTCTTGTCAACTGCGGCGTCTCGCAGAGCTGGAGCTGCATCCAGCGATGCAAATGTCGCCCAAGAGAACAATCTGGCGTTACTTCCGAAATACGCCGGATCGTTTGCTGCTGCTCAGAGGGACTTGCCCCCTATGCCTGGTAACTTTTCAATCTCCACCTGACAAAGTTGATAGTATTCGTCAACCTTCCTCGTCGGCTAACGTGGCCTCAAGCGACCGATGCGCCGCCGGAATGCCCTCATGCAAACAGAGCTTCGGAAAAACTGGTCTCTGACATAATATGGAAGCCACCAAAACTCTCTTCGCTCTGGTCGTGGTTTTGCCGGTGATGCCGGGAGACTGGAGAAGAGGTGTGGCGTTCCAGGAGTCGCTACGACCGACCCGAACTAAAAGACTTCCACAAGAAGGTTGTATCCCATGATGAGCAATTTCGGAATCAATCGCGTGTTGAAGACCGCGAAGCAATTGTCGTTACTTTTCGCTTTAGCTGTGTTGTTCGTTGCCGCAGCAATCGCGCAGGATACCGGATGGCCGCGCACCATCACCAAACCGGGCGGCACCCTGGTTCTTTACCAACCCCAAGTTGACGACTGGAAGAACTATCAGGAGGTGGACGCGCGGATGGCGTTCACCCTGACGCCGACCAGTGGCAAGAGCCACGTCGGTGTGTTGGCGGTCAAGATGCAGTCGGCCGTTAACATGGATGCCCACACCGTGTTCCTCAGTGATCCTCAGATAACCAGTATTGCGTTCCCGTCGCTTGATCCCACGACGACCGCCCAGATGGACCAGCTGATCAGGACGTTTCTGAACCCGGCGGCCACCATGACGATATCCCTGGACCGCCTGGTAGCCAGCGTGAAGAAAGACACAGCTCCGCCCACCGCGGCCCTCAATAACGATCCGCCCACCATTTTTATCAGCATGCGGCCGGCGATCCTGCTGTTGGTGAATGGAGCGCCCACGACTGCGCCCATCGCAAACTCTAATCTGCAATTCGTTGTCAACGCTAATTGGCCGCTGTTCGTCGAGGAAGGGAAGTCAACCTACTACTTGTTTGACGGCAAGGGATGGCTTACCTGCGCCAGTCTGCAAGGTACGTGGACGCCCACGAACCAGTTGCCTAAGCAGATGTCGAAGGTCCCGGAGAACGCGAACTTCGCCAGCCTGAAGGCATTCATCCCGCCGCCACCCGGCAGCGCGGCCAGCTTTCCGGTTGTGTATTACAGCGCCACTCCCGCGGAAATCGTGGTCTTCAATGGCCAGCCGCAATGGACCGCGATTCCGGGTACGCAGCTAAGCTACGGCGCCAATACTTCGAGCGCGGTGTTCAAGTACACGCCGACGGGAGCTTATTACTACCTGACCTCGGGCCGCTGGTTCACCGCTACCCGGCCGCTTGGTCCCTGGACATTTACCACCTACAACCTGCCGACCGATTTCGCGCATATTCCTCCGAACAGTCCTCCCGGCGCAGTTCTTGCCTCGGTGCCGGGAACGCCGGAGGCGGAAGACGCCGTACTGATCGCGCAGATTCCCACGACGGCAACCGTGACGCCCGCTGCCGCGAAGGAGGTCCAGGTTTCTTATGTGGGCCAGCCGCAGTTCCAGCCGATCACAGGCACAACGATGTTCTATGCGGTCAACACGCCCAACAAGGTGATCCAGGTCGGCAACGCGTATTACCTGTGCTATCAAGGCGCGTGGTTTGTTTCCTTCAGCGCGCAAGGTCCGTGGCAGTTGACTCAGACCGTGCCTCAGGTGATCTACACCATTCCCCCGACTTCGCCGGTGTACAACGTAACCTATGTGGTGCAGGTTCCGGCCTCGGACGGCAATGTTACCTCCAGCTATACCGCCGGATACATGGGGGCGTTCGTCATGGGCGCGACGGTTGGCGCCATCGTGGCCAGCGGCACCGGCTACTACTATCCGCCCTATATCTATGGCGGATTTTATTATCCGTATGCGTGCTACCTACGGTTATCACACCTACAATCCATACACCGGTGCCTACGGATACGGAGGCTCGGCCTACGGTCCTTACGGCAGCGCGCATTGGGGGACTTCGTACAATCCCAACACTGGTACGTATGCTCGCGGCGCTGAGGCATCCACCGCATACGGCAGCCGCGCCGTCGGTCAAGCTTACAACCCATACACCGGAGCCTATGCTGCCACGCGGCAGGGTTCCAACGCCTATGGCTCGTGGGGACAATCGGTATATAGCAAGAACGGCGAGACCGCTTACACCCAGCATGCCAGCAACGCATACGGTTCGGTGGGTACTGCGCAGACCTCCAGCGGAGGCAAGGCTGCGGCCAGCAGCACCGCCTATGGCAACTCAGCCGTCGGTAAGACGTCGAGCGGCGACATGTACGCCGGCCACGATGGCAACGTGTACAAGAACACCGGCTCCGGTTGGCAGAAGTACGACAACGGCAGTTGGAACACGGTAACCAAGCCGACCACAACTTCAGCGCAGAGTTACGATCAGGAGCATCCCGCCAGCTCAAATCCCAACTACGCGTCGGCCCAGCAGAAAGCGCAGAGTAATCCCAACTACTCCGCCGATCAGCAAAAGGCGCAGAGTTACAAGCAAGGTTCATCGGCAAGCGGGTATAAGCCTCCGAGCGGCGGATCGTATGGCGACTTAAACCAGGAAGCCCAGGACCGTTCACGCGGTGCACAACAAAGCCAACGCTTCTCGCAGTATCAGCACTCGGGCTCTGGTGGTTGGGGTGGTGGAGGCGACCGCTGGGGCGGCGGAGGAGGAGATCGCTGGGGAGGCGGCGGTGCACATTATGGGGGTGGCGGCTTCAGACGGTAGCAGCACGTCCGGGCCTCAGTGAGGTTGGTTGTCTGAAGGGGACGGTCTTTAGGCCGTCCGTAAACGGAGGACTACATGAATTTTCGAACTTCTCGCTATTTGCACCTACTTCTGCTCGTCCTCCTCGCCGCACTCGGCGCGCAGGCACAGAAGATTCACGTCAGCTACGACAAAACTCTCGACTTCTCCAAGTTCAAGACCTACGCCTGGGCGCCGCATGGCGCGGTGGCGCATCCTCTGCTTGCCGCCGATGTCGTCGGCGCCATCGAAGACCAGATGAAAGCTAAAGGTCTGCAACTAACCGCCGACAAGCCCGACCTCGTCATTCAGGTTTACGGCTCCATCGATCAGGACAGCACGGTCTACTCCAACGATCCGCTCTACAATGCAACCGGAGGTATCCCGCCGTTCGATCCCAGTGCGTTTGGTCCGGCGCTGTCAGGCACGTGGGGAGGAACGACCGTGACCATCCATAAAGGGCAGTTGGTGGTTGATATTCTGGACGTAGCCAACAAGAAACTGGTGTGGCGAGGTATGGCGCAGGACAACCTGAGCGCCAATCCCCAGAAGTTGGAGAGCCAGGTCAACAATTCAATCCTCAAGATGTTCAAACAATACCCCGCTGCCAAGGGCTGAGGAATTGGCCTTGGTGTGAACGAACCGACCGCTGTCCACTAAGCGGTTTCACCTCGGTACAGGCGACGGGCGGAGCACGCCTTTCATAGACTGCTGAAAAACTCAATCTATTCTGGCTTCGCGACCGGGTGTAAATTCGCTCTTGACATTCTTTTCTGCTGGGATATGCTTTCACGGGTGTTCCGGTTCCCCATAATCTTCCTGTTGCTGTTCCTCATATGCTTTGGCATTGGCTACCCCGGTGTTGGCCGTTTCGATCCGCGCACAGTTGATCCCGATTCCGTTGACTATTACAAGCTGGTGGCAGGACGGCCGAGTGACGCTTCTGACCTGCTTCGTTATCGAGTATTAGTGCCCTGGGTCGCCAAGCCTTTCGCCAGAATCAGTAGAGGTCATATAGGACACTGGGATCCGATAGCCTTTGGATTGCTCATCTCGAATTCACTATTCACCGCCGGCACGGGCGTGCTTCTCTTGCTTATGGGATCCGATCTGCTCGGCTTTCCCGTCGCATTCACGGGAACACTTCTGTACTTGGCGAACTTCACGGTCCACAATCGGCAGCTTGGACTCGGCTTGGTCGAGTCAGGGGAAGCCTTCTTCGTGATGCTTTTGTTCTTCGTTCTCTTTCGAAGGAAGTTCTATCTCCTGCCAATTATTGGAGTGTTGGGCGGTCTTGCTAAGGAGTCAGTCATTCCGATGTGCACATTGATAGCCGCAGGATGGCTACTCTTTGAGTATCGGGAAGGAAGAAGGGTATGGAAACCGGCTGCTTGGTCCGCGACCATGATCGTGATCGGGCTGGCGACCATTGTCGCACTGCAAGCGAGCATTATCGGCCACATAGTTTGGCCGTGGCAGTTCGCGGCTACTATACGTCAGCGAGACGTGAGCTTGTTTCGCGGGCTGATCGGATGTTTCAGGGACCGCTATTTCACGTACACATTCATTTGGCTACTCCCGCTCGGAGTTATCAGGTTGCGAGAATTTCCGAAGCCGTGGATTTGGGCCTCGGGAGCGGGAGCGATAGCAGCACTGGCGATGGGAGCCTGGAATAACGCGGCAGGTAATACCGTTCCTTCTATCTTCAACTGTGTAGGACCAATACTGTCGCTTTCGACTGCGATGCTCCTAGTCGGTGCGCCAAACCGTGAAGGCATATCTCGCGAGCCTTATGGCCAGTTCGCGGCGAGTAGGCAGGCGGTCGCAGTTGGGAACATGGATTCCCAGTAGGACCATCGCGGCGCCAAGATGTGAGGCGTCGGGAAGTTTTTCAGGCCTCAGCGAGCTTAAGCGTCTATCGGGTCGGGGCCACTCTTGCGGATGGCGCTTCAACCGGGACGAAATTCGTAAGCGTCCGTAGCTTCTTCCCCACCAATGCCTGTGTCGTTCTCCGCTAACTTTCCCGGAGCCGTCCAGACGCCTACTTGTGCAACAGGCTCGAGATCGGGGTCTGGTAAGGAAGGCCTTCCTCCAGTGCTCGCTTCTGGATCGCCTCCAGGTCTTTGCTCAAGATGCGGATGTTGAGCCGACGGTCCTTGCGAAATGTTGCCTTGGCATACTGGGCGTATCGGCCCACGTTTCGTTTGGCTCCCTTCGCTGGCCGCCACTCACCCCGGTCGTACGATTCGAGAATCTCTTTTTCGGCTCCGTCGAGCTTCATCGTGTTCGGCCTCCTCGCCCAAGTACTGCTTCGTCGCTCTGCGGCTCGGGATAATCGTCTTCAGGAACACCCAACGCTCAGGCTTCGTTCTGGTATGCGGCCGAACCTTCTACTCGTTAAGATAGATTTATGCCCATGCAGCCCCGCGTCCCGCCTGGCCAACACCTCCTGATCGACGCCGACGACACCCTCTGGGAGAACAACGTTTACTTCGAACGCGCCATCGCCAACTTCATCTCGTTCCTGAATCACCATGAATACACGCCCGACCAGGTGCGCCACGTCCTCTACGATGTGGAGCGCGAGAACATCCGCACCCACGGTTACGGTATGCACAGCTTCGCGCTCGCCCTGGTGCGATGCTTCGAGCAGTTGTCGGTGGAGCCGCTTACGCCCGCGTTGCACGACACCATCCGCGGCTTTGCCTACGCCATCGCCGAACATCCCATGGAAATTCTGCCGGAGGTGCCCGAGACGCTGGCCGACCTCGCCCAGCGCCATCATCTGTTCCTGGTGACCAAGGGCAACATCACCGAACAAACGGGTAAGGTCGAGCGCTCCGGGCTCCAGCAATATTTCACGGCTGTCGAAGTTGTGGCAGAGAAGGATGCCGCTACCTATAACGCCGTGGTTGAGAAGTACGGATTGCTGCGCGAGAGCACTTGGATGATCGGCAACAGCCCCAAGTCCGACATCAACCCTGCACTGGAAGCCGGACTGCATGCCGTCTTCGTTCCTCACGACAATACCTGGATGCTGGAGCGCGACGAACTTCGTCCTGAAGTCGGCAATGGGCGCCTGTTGCAGGTCAAGAGCTTCGGTCACCTGCGCGATCATTTTTGATTGTTAGTAACAGCAGATGCCTCGACTCCGTTGCGTCCAAGAGCGTTCACCACGGAGACACAGAGGGCACAGAGTTTAGTGGGATGACAGCTGCCGAGCGAAGAGCGAACCGCGAAGAGCGGCCTTTCTCACGCATTCGGGTTGAACATTCGGATGAGCCAGAACGCCAGCATAGCCACGGCTGCTGACGCGGGGATGGTAAGCACCCACGCCCACACGATACGGGTTGCAATTCCCCAGCGCACTGCCGAGAGACGTTGAGTCGTACCGACACCGACGATCGCACCCGTGATGGTGTGCGTCGTGCTCACTGGAATTCCCGCCAGTGCCGTACCAAAAAGCGTGATTGCTCCCGCCGCCTCCGCGCAGAAGCCACCCACCGGTTTCAGCTTCGTGATCTTGGACCCCATGGTGTGCACGATTCGCCAGCCGCCGAAGTAAGTACCCAGTGCGATCGCTGTCTGAGCGGCGAGAATAATTGGCCAATGCCAGACGCCCCAGTTGGCGGCGAAGTCACTCTGCTTCATGACGCCCGCGGTGTAGAGCGCGCCTGCCACAATGCCCATGGTTTTCTGCGCATCGTTTCCGCCGTGACCAAGACTGTAGGCGGCCGCCGACAGCAATTGCAGCTTGCGGAAGAGCTTGTCCACCTGGCGGGGTGACTTGCGCTGAAAGATCCAGGAGATGGCCACCATGAATCCGAACCCGAGGACGAAGCCCATCAGTGGCGCGACCACAATGAAGATCAGGGTTTTGGTCCAGCCGCCGGGAATGATCACACTGGGCGCGGTCCTCCAGCCATGTAGGATAATCGCGCGCGCCATGGCTGCCCCGGCATAGCCGCCGATCAAGGCGTGCGATGACGACGTCGGCAGTCCTAATAGCCAGGTAACTACATCCCAAACGATGGCGCCCAGCAACCCGGCCAGCACGACATACTGTGTGACGATGTCCAGCCGAATCATGCCGCTGCCGATGGTCTTGGCAACGGCAGTGCCCAGCAGGAATGCGGCCAGGAAGTTGAACACGGCCGCCCAGGCTACCGCTAGTCTGGGGGACAGCACTCTGGTGGAGACGACCGTGGCGATGCTGTTGGCGGCATCGTGAAAGCCGTTCAAAAAATCAAAAATGAGGGCCGTGATGACGGTCAGGATCAGCAGGATCAGCCCAGTGCTCATGGGCGCACGTCCACGGCTGGATTGTTATTCGAATGCACGGCCGAGTGTCTCAAGCGCTCTTTAGAACGACGGTCTCTAGTACGTTGGCGACATCTTCAGCTTTGTCGCTGGCTTCTTCCAGGATCTCCAGCAGTTCCTTCAGTTTGATCAGCGTGATCGGGTCGTAACCACCGTCAAACAGCCGGCCGATAGCGTCGCGACTGACCTGGTCGGCCTCGTTCTCCAGGCGGTTCACTTCCACGCAATGCTCCAGCACGTGGCTGTCCTTGTTGAGCAGAGCGACTGCCTTCCCCAATTCCTGGGCCTGTTTCAGAATAATGCCAGCCAGCACCTTGGCCGACGGAGAGGGCTGCGTGATTTTATACGTGAGCAATCGGTCGCTGGCGCTGTAAACAAAATCGAGAACGTCATCGAGGGAGGAGGCCAGCAGGTGAATGTCTTCCCGATCAAACGGTGTGATAAACGTCTGGTTCAGCTTGATCAGAATCTTGTGCGTCATGTCGTCGCCGCGGTGCTCGATGTCCTTGATCTTCTGGACGGCGGCGGGCATGCGTTCATAGTCATAGTCGTTCAGGAGGTCCACCAAGACTTTGGCGCCCTCGACGACGTTGTTCGCTATGTCCGCGAACATATCGAAAAACTTGGCTTCACGTGGAATAAAGCGCACGATGGTGAGCTCCTGCAGCCGTGGTCATGGGAGGTTCAGAACTCGTTGAAAGTAGGATTGCGAGAATATTAAAATTCGGTGAAACAGGTAACTATCGCATGTCACCGGAAGGACGGTCAAACCGCCGCCTGGCTCGGTATCACATCACGATGTGATTGACAGAATAGGAGGGTGAATCTTCAACTGCTGGTTGTTGCCACGCGGCCGCGATGCCACAGTCCCCGCAAAGCGCGCACCACCCAGCGAATCAGCAACCCAATTATTATCAACAGGATCACCACCACGCTTGCCGCCAGGTAAGGGTGCTGAACCGCAAACCAAGAGAGTGTGATCGCCCCGGCATCCTCGCCCAGGCTGAGTGCCATGTTGGAAAACGGTTCCGGCGATGGAGTCACAGCCGTGCGCAATGCGATTTTGCCGCCGTGCGCGGCAAAGGCGATGAGTCCGCCCAGCGTAGCCGAGGCCAATTGCATCCCCAGCGATAGATGCGAGGTCGCGGCATAGGCCATGAGGGCTGCGACCGGCACGCGAACGAAAGTTTGCAACGCATTCCAGAGCAAATCGAACGCCGGGACCTTGTCTGCGAAGAACTCGATTCCGAACAGCACGAGGGCCGCGCCGATGATCCACCAGGACTGCAGAACGTCGAGTGTTGCCGGCAGGCTGACGATCCCCGCCCGTGACAGTAGTCCCAGCGTCGCCACCGTCGCATAAACGTTGAGTCCGGCCGCAAAGCTGGTGCCGGTCAACATAGCCACGGTCTGATCGGTGTTGAAGGTCACGGTAGTTTTCGGCGCCGGTGAGACGAAACGCCTTCAGGATTATGAGGCCTTCGGGATTGTGAGGAAAGACACCTCGAATAGAAAAGGGCCGCACTAAGGCGGCCCCGAAAGAAATCGAACGGCTTACAGGGTAGATTCTATTTCGAATCCCCAAGCCTCGAGTAGCGGTTCCGGAATGTACTTCGAATTCTTGTTCTTCCGGGCCCACTCCCGCAGTCTGGTGGAACGAATGTATTGGTCAGGTTGGAGCTTAAATTCCTTCACCACCTGCTCGAATTCTGTGATCGTGGGTACAACCGGTCCGATCGGTTCCGGCTTGCCCCAGTTAGGATTGCCACGACGTTTTGCCATATTGCGCTCTTTCCGCTTTCGGGATTTAATATCTGGATGACGTAAACGGTCCCAAATGATGTCTACACGGCCCAGTCTATCCAATTGGATTCACAACACTTCTACAACGATTCAGGGCACGTCGTCCCAAGGGCCGGAGTACGAAGGTAGGGTCCTACAGAAGGCCTAGAGACCCCGTACTATACCTCAGTTTTTCCCCTGGATCAAGAAAAATTCGACCGAGCGCGGTGCCTTTGGAAGGCACACGGTTTCCCGTCTGGCTGCGGATATCCTCCTTAAAATGAGACGGATGGGATCAGAGAGTGTAACCAACGGATTTGGAAAACCCGGTATAGGCTGGTTTGGTGCCAACCGATCCAGTTCCAACCGGATTAGCGCAGCTTATTGCACTGTGAGAGTCGCGGTTCCGATGACGCCGCTCAAAGTAGCGGTAATGGTTGTGGTGCCGGACGATATCGCGGTGGCCAGGCCGGAGCTGTTGATCGTCGCCACCCCGGTACTGCTGGAATTCCAGGTCACCGAAGAGGTGATGTCGCCGAACGAGCCGTCGGAGTAGCTTGCTGTGGCCGTGTACTGTTGCTGCGAACCAGCAGTCAAAGTCTGGCTTTGCGGACTGACGCTGATGCTCTTGATGGTTTTGTTGCTGACGGTCAGCACCGATGCCGGGGAAGTCACGCTACCGGATTTCGCCGTGATGTTCGTGGTGCCCAGCGCAACCCCGGTCGCGAGCCCGCCTGCGTTGATGGTGGCGACATTGGGGGCAGACGATATCCAGGTTACCTGCGACGTCACATCTCGGACCGAGTTGTTGCCAAATGTCCCAGTGGCCGTGAACTGCTGCGTGCCCGTAGGCACGATTTGGGCGTTCGCCGGAGAGAGCGCGATTGAGATGATGGTGTCAGAGGAAGGGAAGAACCCTCCTCCGCAACTGGCAAGCATCAAAGCAAAAAGGAGCGCGCCTGCGATTCGGGCGCTCAGGGTGAGCCGTTGCACGGTGATCATCCACTCCATCCCAAAGAGTTAGAGTTTAGGTCGATGATCCACGGCGTGCGGTGCGAGGCATCGGCCCCGGGAGACGCAACAATACTGTGAATCGTGAAGATCATCAACGAGAAAGCTCGTTATGCCTGCGGCCAAAGCCCCCTGAAGAGTGCGGCTTCCCGTTATTGAGAGAAGCCGGAAATGCTCCCAGGCAAGTAGCCCGGCTGTTCATTGCACGATCAGCTGGATGCTGTTGCTGGTGACCGTGCCAGTGCTGCCCGCGGACTGTGCCTTGATGATGGTAGTCCCTGTCGCCACGCTCGTGGCCAATCCACTGCCGCTGCTGAGACCGCTGCTGATTGTAGCCACACTCGTGTTAGACGAAGTCCAGGTCACAGCGTTGGTAATATCCTGGCTCGCCATTCCATTGGCGTAAGCGAAGAACTGCAGGGTTGCCGGCACCCCGGAAATCGTCGCAGTCTGGGGGGGATTGGTGCTCCCTTGCGTAGTGGTAATGATGATGCTGGTTAGGTTCTGCACTGTCACGGTGACGCTGGCGGTCCCGCTGACTCCTTGATCGGTAGCGGTCATGGTCGCGGTGCCAGTGCCAATTCCCGTGACCAGTCCGCCGTTGGAGATCGTGGCCACTGTGTCATCCGAACTTGACCAGCCGACATTGGATCCCGAAAGCGGCTGTCTGCTTCCGTCGGAGAAGGTACCGGTTGCAGCTAGCTGCTGCGTACCGCTAACCGCGACCGTGACAGCAGCGGGAGTGATAAAAATGGAGCTTATGGAAGGATTGATAAAGAAGCCGGTGCAACTCGCCGACATCAGGCAGAGGACAATCGAGAGGCCCGTACCCAACACGGGGCCCCGCCTCATCAGCCGTTGGACTCTCCCGGCTGACGCCAGTTTCGATTGAATTTTGCCTGGCAACGGCGATCTTGGGTCGGTATGACGAGCAGTCACCTTCTTCTCCTGCCTCAATGATTTCTGAATATGAGTAGCGCTAATTCCGTATCTTACTACGTCGCGAAATGCCTCGCGAGCGAGGGATCAATAAGAGAAACACGCAATGGACACAACTGGTCAACCGACCTAGTCATAGTTCCGCTCTCAATGATCACAACAAAATTGGGGATGAGCACGAGCGTTAGGTCATCGTCCGGACGCGCTACTCGATGACCGCACTGCGTCCTGGCACTCTCGGGCGAGCGTTAGCACCTGGTCAATCCCTGGATCGGAGCGCAGCTTTGCCAGCAGCGGATCAGAAACAATATTCGAGTACGCACAATAGTTGCGCTCGACGGCACTCTGCAGCAGGTCGAGTCCAGCTTGCTTCTTGCCACAGTATCCGAGAAGGGCTCCTTCAAAATACAGGATTTCAGGGTCGCCTTCCGCCGCCTGGTTGGCTTTCAGGTCCTGCGCAATCCGGTCGAGATCTGACGGTGGCCGCAGTTGCAGGCAAGCTTCCAGCAGATCGCGATGATAGCGGGGAGCAGTCGGCATTCGTTTGACAGCTTCCTTCGCCTCGGCGACTTTGCCTTCGCGCAGAAGAATGGACGGCAGCACGTACGCGGCCCACTCCGACCCGGCATCGAGGCGAACAAAGTCGCTGGCGCGTGCGGTATTCCCCAACTCCATGAAGGCCCATGCGCAGGAGCGGAAAGTATAGTTGCCGGGATCGAGCGCCAGCGCAGCGTCGCACTCTCTCGCCGATTGCTCCAGCATTCCTGCGTAGCGGTAAACATAGCTCATGGTGAAGTGGGCTTCGGCGCTGTCAGGACGGCGCTTGAGGAGGGCCTGCGCCGCCGCATAGGCCTTTCCCAACTCGCCTCTCTCAACGCGATTGGCGATCAACTGCCCGGCTGCAAGGCTGAGATCGGGGTCCAACGCCAGAGCATGTTCGTAAGCCTGGTTAGAGCGTTGGAACATAGGCTCGCCACCATCGGAATAAGTCGCGTCATAATAGCAACGCAGACCCAACTGCTCCCACGCGGGCGCGTAGGTCGGGTCCATCTGAACCACGTGCTCCAGCACGGCAATGGCGTCCTTGTTGGCTGCCGGATCATGGGGCAGAGCAACACTGTGCAGATAGAGGTCATACGCTTCCGCATTTTTGGGACGAGTACCCGCCTCGGTGGGTCCGCCAGCGACGCCCAGTGTCGGGAGCAATCCCTGACGTACCTGGGCGGCCATCGCGCTCTGCAAAGCAATCAGGTCTTGGGTCGGTGCGGCGAAGGTGGTCTGCCATAGCAGCCGATTGCTGTTGACGTCGATCGCCTCCAGCGTGACCAGCAGATTGTCGCCCTGTTTCAGAAAATGTCCGGTTAGCAGGGTGGCCACATGCAATTGCCGGCCTACCTGCTCGGGATCGACATTGTTGCCCGCATACTTTTGCGTGCTCGAAGAAGGGCGGACATCCAGCGTGCGCGTGTAAGTAAGCACATTGGCGATCTCGTCGGCCAGCGCGAAGCGGAGGAAGTCCACACTGATATCGCCGTTCACGTTCTGCAACGGCAGCACAGCGATGGTATTCTTCGCGGCGCCACCGCCTCCGAGGCGGTGTTTGAGCCACCACGCTCCCACCGGAATCAACAGGGTCAGAAGCAGCGCGATGACTCCCAACAAGATGTAAGTTTGCGTTCGGTTCGTAGTTTGAAATGTGCTGGTCTGGATGCGATATGGCAAAGCGGCGCGCAACCGTCCGCTGGTGGTTAGTCCAGGTTCCGTCTCCCGTTTCAGCGACTGTAAGTCACCCTTCAGCGCCAATGCAGTGGGATAGCGATTGCCGCGGTTCTTTTCCATGGCCCTGCCCAAAATGCCTTCCAGGTCCGCGGGCAGAGCAGGGTTCAGTTTTCGAGGAGAGACAGGCTTGCGATTAAGGATCGCCTCCAGTGTGGTTACGGCATTAGTCCCGGCAAAGGGCTTCTGACCCGTCGCCATCTGGTAGATCACTACACCCAGGGAGAACAGGTCGCTGCGCGGATCGAGTTCCTCGCCGCGGGCCTGCTCGGGAGACATGTAAACCGCTGTGCCGAAAATGTCGCCGGCCACCGACAGCGGATCTTCCAGCGTGCCTGCAGCCGTCTCGATTCCACGCGACAACTTCGCCAGGCCGAAATCGAGGATCTTCACCTGCCCGCTCTGCGTCAGAAAGATGTTGGCGGGCTTGATATCGCGATGAATGATGCCCTTGGCGTGGCAGGCAGCCAGTGCATCCGCTACCTGAATGCCGATGTCGAGCAGCTCGTCCACTGGTATAGGCTCGCCGTGCAGCCTGTCTTTCAGGCTCATCCCCTCCAGCTTCTCCATCACGATATAGGGATGTCCGTCCAAATCCTCGATATCGTGGATGGTGCAAATGCCGGGATGGTTCAACTGCGAAGCCGCTCGCGCTTCCAGTACGAAGCGGTCCAGGGCCTTGGGATCATTGAGCAGACTCTCAGGAATGAACTTCAGCGCGACGTGGCGGCCCAGGCGTGTATCGACCGCGTCATATACCAGGCCCATGCCACCACCGCCAAGCTTTCCCACGATGCGGTAGTGAGAAACGGTCTGGCCGATCATCCCCGGGGCCACGGTTTCCATTTGGCGGTTATGTTAGGCTGCGCCAGAAATCCGGTCAACCCGAGGCAGTCATCGGAGTGTCTCAGTCGATACTTCCTCTTGCGCGATCCATGCCGCAGAGGCTCAACCTCGCCTGTGATACGATTTGCCCACCTGCACAAGAGTGAAACCCTGTCGCTCAAGATGTGTCCTCTTGGCGTCGGAGCGGTGCAACTGCTGGACACTCAAAGATCGCTTTTATGCGTCCTTCACAGATTCGCGTTTTCATCCTGGTATTGGTGGCGCTGGCATTTCTTGGTTGGGCGGTCCCCACGGCCGCGAACTTCATCATTGAGTACAACTGGTGGAAAGAGGTCGCGCAGGTTGACACCTGGTTCAGCATGCTGTGGTACAGCATTGCTCCCGTAGCGGTCGGTGCCCTGGTGGCCTTCATCGCGCTTATTCGTAGCACATGCGCGCGGTTTGCACTTTGCCGGCATCCGTCAACGTGACTACCCTCTCTACTTCCGCCTGGTTCCGGTCGGGCTGGCCGTGATCGCATTGCTGTTGGCGTCGGCCTCGATCGACTTCTGGACGGTCATGCGTTTTTTCGGGTCACGTGGGCTGACCGCGCCTCCCGACGCCTGGCAGGACAAGGTTTTTTCGCACGCGTTGCCGTTTTATCTGTTCGATCTGCCTTTCTATTCGGACTTGCTGGGATTTCTGTTTGTGGTGGCGATTCTTTCCGCCCTGCTGTTCTGGGTCACAGCCCGCGGATGGCAATTGTTCGAACGGGTCCGCTACCGGCTGATCGATCGACAGGCGGGTCCTATCAACATTGGCGACTACTTACGGTTGCCGGGCGCCACGCGCACCCCGTTCTTCCGCATCATTGCCGTGATTTTGTTGCTGGGATTTGCCGCCTGGGTTTATCTGGGCAACTATGAGCTGCTGTTCAACTCTCACGCCTTCATGACCGGCGCCGATTTCGTGGATGAAAAGGTCACGCTTCCTCTGCGCTGGCTCCTCATTATTTCCGCTTTGGCGGCGCTGCCGCTGGTTTGGCTGTCGAAGTTCAAGCAGGCCGTCGTTCTCGTGATGTCCTGCTTCATCCTGCAACTGGCGTTGCCGGCCATCGTTCGCGCCGTCTATGTGCGGCCGAATGAGATCTCGATCGAACGGCCCTACATCGAGCGCCACATCCAGGCAACCACCGCTGCCTTCGGCCTCAATCGCAACGCCACGGAAAGCCCGTTCACACCGTCCGGACAAGGCGTGGTCGATCCCGTGCAAGACGCAACCTTGCTGGCTAATGTTCGGCTGTGGGACCTGCGCGCCTACAACGCAACCATCACGCAGATTCAAGCGCTGCGCCCTTACTACACTTTTCCCGACACTGACGTTGATCGCTATTTCATTAATGGCCGCATCAAGCAGGTCCTGTTGTCCCCCCGCGAAATTGATGTCACCCAGTTGTCCGCCGAGGCGAGCGAGAGCTGGATCAATCCGCGCTTCATCTATACCCACGGCTTTGGCGCGGTGGTGGCCGAGGTCAACAAGATTACGCCTGACGGCCTGCCCGTATTGCTGGTCGAGAACGCTCCTCCGGAGATCAAGTCGCCCGGCTTTCAGCTCACCCGGCCGGAGATTTACTTTGGCGAGAGGACCCAGGACCCGGTTTTCGTTCACACCGCCCGCGAAGAGTTCGATTATCCCTCCGGCGATCAGAACAAGTATTCCACCTATCAGGGCACAGGCGGCTTCCCGGTTGGGTCTTTTCCGTTGAAGGTTGCGGCGGCGATTTCTCAAGGCGAGCCGAACATCGTTTTCACGGGATATCTGACTGGGCAGAGCCGCATGATGATTTATCGCAACGTGAAAGCCAGACTGGCGCACCTGGCGGGTTTCTTGCACTGGGATCCGGATCCGTACCTGGTGATCACCGATGACGGCAGGCTGGTTTGGATGGCGGACGGCTACACAACGTCACTGTCGCATCCGTATTCGGCGGTGCTTCCTGTCGCTGGCCTTGATGAAGGCGCAAATTACATTCGCAATGCAGTGAAAGCTACCGTCGATGCCTATACGGGGAAGATGACGTTATACGTATTCGATCCCAGCGATCCCATTATCCAAGCTTACGAGAAGTTGTTCCCGAAGTTATTCCTGCCCGCGTCGGAGATGCCCGCCGATCTGCGCCGGCACGCCCGTTACCCGGAGGCTCTTTTCCAGACGCAGGCCGAGGCTTACCGGATCTTTCACATGCGCGATCCGCAGGTGTTCTACAACAAGGAAGATATTTGGGAGATCGCCCGCGACCTTTTCAGCCAGTCGGGACAACCGGAACCGGTCACACCAACCTACGTCGTCGCTACCTTGCCCGGGGAGAAGCAGGCCGAGTACTTGCTGATTCTGCCGTTTACTCCGCGTGGCAAGGACAATTTGATTGGATGGATGGCCGCGCGATGCGACGGTGACCAGCTGGGAAAGCTGATCTTTTATCAACTGCCAAAGCAGCAATTGATGTACGGTCCCATGCAGATTGAATCGCGCATCGACCAGGACCAGAACATCTCCAAGGACCTCACGCTGTGGAACCAGCAGGGCTCGCACGTGCTGCGCGGAAACATCATCGCTCTGCCCGTGACCGGTGGCTTCCTGTACCTTGAGTCCATTTACATTCAGGCAAGCGAAGCTCGTATGCCACAGCTCAAGAAGGTGGTGCTGGCGATGGGCGACCGGTTGATCTACCGCGACACCTTCGACCAGGCCTTGGCCGACCTGACTGCGGCGCCACTGCCGGCAGCAACGCCTCCCGCTCCCTCTCCAGTCTTGCCAGCAAGCCAGAAGAATGTACCCTCACTCGCTGAGCAACTCCACCAGCTACGAGATCAAGCCGAACAACTGGCGCGAGAACTCGAGAAGCTGGAAAAGGAAACCGTCAAGAAGTAGATTCAAGCTCCCCGTGTTGTCGATTTCAGGTTGCCGTTTTTTGGGAATCTGCGTCGGAACTTGCCGCATCAACCCACCAAGCGTCCTCGATGCCTGGTGTATCGCGTTGCAGTTTCCCTTCGGCCCCCGGTCGAATTGGAAGTCAACCCAAAGGTAATGGCGGCTCAACGGCGCGCAGTTTACTGAGTCGCAGTGCGTACTTCTCAACGATGGTTAAACATTCATAGGAGGATTCATGGCAACGACAGTCGCAGTAGCAACGATGAAGGTGGCGCAAGTCTCCAAGCCCGGAGCAGATTTTCAGGTCGTCGAGCGGAAGATTCCCGATCCGGCTGCCGGACAGGTGCGCATCAAGGTGCAGGCCTGTGGTGTTTGTCACAGTGACGTGCTCACGAAGGAAGGCTTGTGGCCTGGAATCCAGTATCCGCGCGTTCCAGGACACGAAGTTGCAGGCATCATTGATGAAGTGGGTGCTGGCGTTTCCGCGTGGAAGAAAGGGCAGCGTGTCGGGGTCGGCTGGCATGGCGGCCACGACAACACGTGTCGCGAATGTCGGCGGGGAGACTTTCGCAATTGCCAGAATCTGCAAATTCCGGGCATCAGCTATGACGGCGGATATCAGCAATACATGGTCGCTCCTATCGAGGCGCTGGCCGCCATTCCGGAAAGTCTAAATGACGCCGACGCGGCACCGCTCCTCTGCGCCGGAATTACCACCTACAACGCGCTGCGGCACAGTGGCGCATTACCTGGCGATCTGGTCGCGGTGCAGGGCATCGGCGGTCTGGGACATCTCGGAATTCAATTCGCAAACAAGTTTGGTTACAACGTAGCGGCCATCGGACGCGGGTCGGAAAACGCTTCGCTCGCCAAAAAACTGGGAGCCAGTGTGTTCATCGATAGCCAAGCGACAAAACCAGCCGAGGAGTTGCAGAAGCTGGGCGGCGCGCGGGTCATTCTGGCGACCGCCCCAAACTCGAAAGCGATGTCCGAACTGATCGACGGTCTGGGGCCGAACGGCGAGCTCATGGTGATTGGTGCGACATTCGAGCCGATTGAGGTCACGCCGATCCAGCTCATCAATGGCAGTCGAACCATTCAAGGCTGGGCCGCCGGAACAGCAGCCGATTCTGAGGACACTCTGCGCTTCGCCGAACTGAGTGGCGTGCGTCCCATGATCGAAACGTATCCGCTGGAAAAAGCAGCCGAAGCTTACGACCGCATGATGAGCGGCAAGGCACAGTTTCGCGTCGTTCTGACAATGTGAGGTCTCAAGAATTAGGAACACGGTGAGGCCCGATTCCTCACCGCAGCTTCTTCTGCAATACCCAAGTGGTCATCGAGCGTTGATTTTGCACAACGGTAGTCTTCAACGGCTCCGCCAGATTACCGCCTAGCCGTTCGGCCATCGAGGCGAGCAGCGCTTCGTCCACCAGATAACGCTCCGTGCCGTCAGGCAATTGGAAGCGGCGTCCCTGAACGCGTTTGAACTGGCTCTCCATGCCGATCGTGGATGCGAGGCGGCAGAAAAAAAGACCGCCCGGCTTAAGAACGCGCCATGATCCCTGCAGCATCGACTCGAAGTGTGCGTCGTCGCTGGCGAAATGGAGGACAGCGCTGCTGAGGACCACATCCGCGCAGGCATCGTCGAAAGACATATGTTCGACGGGTTCGACTCGAAAATTCAACGCCGGAAGAGCGGGCGCAAACCTCCGCGCGAGGAAACGCACGCTCTCCACGGCCCGTGCGTCCGAATCCGCTCCGTAAACTTCATACCCTTCCCGCAGGAAGTACACCAGGTTTCGACCGGAACCGCATCCGGCGTCCAGTATTCGCATGCCCGGCGAGATGCGACCCTTCAAAAGCTGGTCGAAAAGATAGATGTCGATCTGGCCAAATTGCTCCTGGAGCGTAGGCATGGGTGTTCCTTGAACCCTAGCCCGGCTGTAGGGTGGTGTCAAATGTTAGCGCCGCCATAGAACGCCACTCCAAGCGACGAGCTAAGGTAAGTTGAAATCAGTCGGTTACCCAGATCACCGATAAATCACCGTTAGATCACCTACAAATCACCGCTGGTGCATTGTCTGCGCAAGCCAACTAGCGCACACTCGGCACGAATTTAAACCGGATCAGTGAATTCGGTTCCCCGCGGGGAGCACTTGACCGCAGACCAACCAGCGACGACCTCGGCTCAGATCGTCGCCACCACCTAATGACCAAAAGGAGGTCGCCATGAAAATGCAACTTCGTATCGCTCGTCTGTCACTGCTCACAATTTTGTGTTTTGCATTGACTGTTTCGGCCTTCGCAGGATCTACCATTTTTAGCGAGGGTCCGATTGATGGTTTTGACAATGGGTTGTTTATCACCGGTCCGCTGTACCAGAATATTGCGGGGTCTTTCCAGGACATTTCGAACGGCTTCGTTGCGGTGAACTCCGCAACCCCCACCACCCTCGAGTACGGTTTGTGGCTAGGACTCGGGGATCTCCCGACGACGATCAGCTATGAGATAGGCACCACGGCGTTCGGCACTCAGCTGGGCAGCGGAACCGTTGCTCTAAGCTCTTCCAACTACGTTGCAGGGCCGGGAAGCACATGGGACGTTACAATCCCAGTTACCTCCCTGGCCATGACAGCAGGCCACAGGTACTGGATCTCCCTGAGTAATGCCAACGACAGCGGTGACTCGGGGACGAGTGCGTGGGACGTACCGAACGGTGGCCTCGGCGGATCCGCGATTTGCGACTTCAGGGACAACGGCGGCCCTGTTGTAGGAAGTGCCAAAGGCAACTGCGGAGTCGGAGGGGAGTCCTTCACGCTCTCCGGCAGCGCGGACAACTCTCCTCAGCCCACCCCTGAGCCCAGCAGCTTCATGCTTGTCGGTTCCGGCATTCTCGGCATTGCGGGCGTGCTGCGACGGAAGTTAATGGGATAGTCCTGGCGCAGCCACTGAGTCTATCGAGCCGCTCCTCGGGGCGGCTCTTTTCATGAAGGACGCCGCCTGACTGCCCGTAATGGCGCCAAACCACCATGGGATGGGCTGTGAGGAAAAGGGCCCAATTCTCCGCCGACGCATCGCTGCGGAAGTCTTCATCACAGCAACTGGTTAGTTGGTGCCGGGAGGGGGACTTGAACCCCCACAACCCTTTCGGGTCTGCGGATTTTAAGTCCGCTGCGTCTGCCAGTTTCGCCATCCCGGCAAGGGAAGCATCGACGCGTCCGATGAACGCGCCTGCCTTCGAGCCTACAACAGCCGTGCGGAAACCCACAACCAGCCGAGCAAGGAATGATCTGCGTTTTTGTTTAAGCCGGAGATTGCGGAAAGACGATAACGTTTTCGGTTTCGGTGCCTCGGGAGCCGCGCTTCGCCAGATACATGGCCTGGTCAGCGGCCGCTCGTAGTTCATCGGGGGTACGCCCATGGTCGGGATACAGCGCCACGCCGATGCTCATTCCGGTTTGAATTAATTGTCCTTCCACTCGTAAGGGAACCGCCAGCGCCGACTCCAGCGCCGATATCAGAATGTCAGCGCCGTGTT
Organism: uncultured Acidobacteriaceae bacterium; assembly: GCA_963709045.1. Taxonomy (GTDB): domain Bacteria; phylum Acidobacteriota; class Terriglobia; order Terriglobales; family Acidobacteriaceae; genus Bog-257. Next base: position 337,075 of record CAVPUX010000006.1, read on the forward strand.
CATCGGACACATCGCTCACCACCGTGAACTCATCCCCACCCGAGCGTGCCAGGGTATCGGCGGCGCGCATTCGGCTGGAGAGCCGCAACACCACCTGCTGCAAGGCCAAGTCGCCGATTCGGTGGCCGAAGGTATCATTCACTTCCTTGAAGCGGTCGAGGTCGATCAGGAACACAGCCACCTTGCGCCCCCCTCGATCGGCACGTGTCAGGGCTTGTTCCAACCGATCTTCCAGCAACCGCCGGTTAGGCAGGCCGGTTAATGCGTCGTGATAGGCCAGGTATTCGTTCTTGTGGACCTGTTCCTCGAGAAGAGTCAGGATCATTCCCACGGCCACAAAGTACTTGGGGATATTCCAGATCTCGGACTCGACGACTGTCGCTGGAGAGTAGAGTTGCAGAACCACGCTGATCGGAAAGACGGCGCCCCAGCCAACGAAACCAAAAACCGTGGTCAGCACGCCTGCCGTACCGCGATGAAAGTGGCGCCAGTACAGGAAGGCGACCACGAAGTTGAAACCCGCCAGAATGACTTCGAGTCCAAAATTAGCGTGGTTGCGTGCGATCACCCAGATTAATGCAGACGAGAAAACCACCGATGCCAGCAGCACCCCGGCAAGGTAGGTGGGCGAGTCGCGATGCCACTTCCAAGCCAATACTGAAGTAGCCGCGAGGGCCACGACCACGACCAGATAGTAAAAGCCGCGCGCGCTCAACGCCCAAACCACCGCAGTTGTGTACAACAGTGCGGGAATACCGAGAATCGCTCCCAACAGCAGCTGACGGCGACGGTTGGTGGCCCCTGGCGACATGGAGATCAGGAAGGATATACCCGCCAGTTCCAGCGCTCCTAAGCTGATGACCGTGGTCACACGGTCCCAAAGACCGTTGCCTACATCGAAAAATGCGGCGACGAAATGTATGAGGACAAGAAACCACCCCGTCAGCCAGAGGTGCAGCCGCTCGGCGGCAGCTTGGCGGAGAACAGCCCGGAAAACCCCGACCAGGATTGCGAGCGCAATCAGACTGGGCAAAACCTTAAAGTTCATAACGTAAGCTTGGTGCTCACTAGTATGACAGTGATTACGCAGGAATTCTAAGAAAAAATTGGAAGTCGGTCGATACTACAAAAGGCGCATAGGGCGTGCATAAGCTAGTAACTACGTCGTATCTAGTAGATCAAAGAAGGCACTAAGCCCGCGAAATATTGTTCGTTGCTGGCTCCGGGGGATGACCCGGGCAAGCTCTCTGCTCAACGTACCTTAACGTCTGGTTCGACCGACATGCCCGGCCGCAGCAGCCCATCCTTGTTGAAGTCTGGCTTATCGTTACCATCAAAATCAATTCGCACCGGGATGCGTTGTACCACCTTGACGTAATTACCGGTCGCGTTCTCCGGCGGCAACAGGCTGTATTTTGCTCCGGTTGCTCCGCCAATACTGGTGACGTGGGCGTTCCATTTGCGCCCGCCGTAAGTGTCAACCTTAATCTTCGCGGCCTGCCCCGGCCGCATGTGGGCAAGTTGGGTTTCCTTGAAGTTGGCGGTCACCCAGATATCATTCAGCGGGACGATGGCCATCAGGTCCTGACCGTTGGATACGTTCTCTCCCACCTGCACCGAGCGTTTGCCTACCACGCCATCTACAGGGGCCACGATAGTCGTGTACGAGAGATTGAGTTGCGCTTGGTCGAGTGCGGTTTTGGAGCGTTGCGCCAGCGCATCAGCAGACTTTGCCTTCGCCTGGGTAGCCGCCACTGCGTTCGGTGTTGCCCGCGCGTTGCGCACTTCGGCGGTGGCTTGCTCGATGCGGGATTGTGCTTGTTTCACTTGTGCCTGGGCGGCCAACAATGCCGCCTGACGCGCGCTGACAGTCGCGTTGGCTGCAGTTGCCGCCGCGATAGCCTGATCGAATTGCTGCTGTGCAATTTCGCGCTTTCCCAATAGTTGGCGATAGCGCTCGACGTCGGTATTGAGCTTCAGCGCATCCGCTTGCGCTTCTTGCACCTGGGCCTGGGCCGCTTCTACTTGCTTCAGGGCCGCTGTCACGCCAGCCTGCGCAGAGTCCATGTCGGCGCTGGCGGAACGGATTTGGCTGAGCGAACCCACGCTGGAAACTGGCACCCCAAACTGCGCGGCTTCTGCCTGGGCTTGCGAATCCTGGTAGTCAGCCTGCGCTCGCGCCAGCGCCACCTGGTAATCCGTGGGATCAATCTGCACCAGCACATCGCCTTTGTGAACCACTTGACCGTCATCGTAGTTCACCCTGGTAACCTGGCCGGCCACGCGTGCGCTTATCGGATAGATATGGCCGTCAATCTCAGCGTCATCGGTGTCCTCCCAGTGACGGCTCTCCCACCAGAACCAACCCACTAACACCACCACCACAATGGCAATCAGAAAGACAATTGGTTTGGCAGCGGGATGCTTCTGGAAGAAGCCGCGACGGTCTTCCTGGTAGCGCTTTACCTCCGGATCAACGTGCTCTTCTTCCGGTTGATGCGGGGCTCCGGGCCGTTCCAACTCGTTCTCATCAGTCGTGCTCGGACTCATCTTTTCACCTTGTCAAGAATTACTCGTGCGGAACTGTAGCCGCCGAAGCGTTTCCATTTCCTGGGCTCGACTGCGTCGCCGTAGAATCGGAGCCCGCTTGCTGCTGGGGCAGGGAAGTATCGACTCCCGCGGCCATATCCAGCCGATGCAGGGACGTCGCCCGGGTAGCGCTTCGGGCGTGTTACTTGCGTGCCCGGGTCCGGCCTTTGCCGTTCGCCGGCAGCGTGCTGCCCGGCTCTGCCAGATATTGTTGCACCGCCTGCTCGGCGTTGCCGATGGCGCGTGCCAACAGGACTTTGGCTATGTTGTGTGCATACAAACTGGAGATGAAGCGGTCGTTAGCCGCAGCCAGTTGTTGTTGCGCCTGAATGACCTCAACGTTGTTGGTTACTCCAGCGGCGAAGCGATCCTGCGATTGGCCCAAAGCCTGTTGCGCATAATCAAGGCCTAGCTTTGCCACATCTACCTGCTGCGCCGCTGCTTTCAAATCGAGGATCGCATCCTCCACGTCCTGCTCGATGCGGCCACGCAGATTGTCGACTTGAGCTTGCCGCTGCTTTAAGATGGCCTCGGTCTGTTGCACATCGGCTTCTACTTTTCCGCCTTCGAATATCGGAATTCGGAGGGTGGCCGCGGCCGTCCAATTAGGCGACATGGAATCGGGAGTCGTCCCCAGCACCCCGTACTCACCCGCAAAATCAATCGATGGCAGGCGTTGCTTCCATGCCGCCTCCCGGCTCAATTGCGCTGCGCGCAACGACGCCAGTGCGGCTTGATAATCGGGACGCGTCTGCAGTGCGCGGGTGTAAGCGTCTGCTATCTCCGCTTCGGGCAGGGGATGGTAGGGAACTCGATTCACCAGGCGAAACTTCTGGCCTACCGGCAATCCAATTACGCGTGCCAGCGCGATGCGTTGTTTTTCGAGTTCATTCTGTGCCTGGATCAGCGCCTCCTGCTGGGCTTGTAGCTGCACCCGCGCTCGGAGGGTATCGATGTTAGGCGCAATCCCGGCCGTCTCTTGGTCCGAAGCCAACTGATACAACGCCTGCGCGGTTTTCAGCTCCGCTTCCGTGGCCGCAACCCGCGATTCGTTCGCAATAGTGAGAAGATAATTCGCCCCTACCGCAAGCACCACGGTGTCGCGCGCGTCACGGTAGGTGAATTGCGCGGCCTTCACGTTTTGGCTGGCGGCCCGAACGTTATCGATGGTATGTAGATCAATTGCGTTCCAAGACCCCGTAGCGCGCAGGTCGGTGATGCCGAAGGGTCCCACTGCAGTCGGAATTCCCGGGAACGTGAAGCCAAACTGCTTAAGGTTGAGCTTCTGCTCTTCTTCCGCGAACGATCCGTTAACCATCGGCATCATGTCGCTGAGAGCGCGTAGGTGGGATGCCCGCGACTGCTCCGTGACCCGCTCAGCCAAATACAAACCGAGGTTATACTTCAACCCGCGCTGCAGCGCGTCTTCGATGGTCAGATCGATGGTCTCGGCCGTGGCCTTACCTTGAGGAATCGAGCCGGCATAAGGATCCTGATTGCGATTGACAACCTGCTCAGCCGAGGGCAGCGAATACAACGCTTGCCCGGAACTCTGGCCCACTGCATAAGACCAAGCCAGCAGCAGAATGATGGCGATTAGTCCCGCGTAGCGGGCAGCGCAAACCTTCTTGAGTGGATTGCTTTCAGGTCGTTCCATGTTGTAGTTAATACGCACATACACGCATGTATGAATCGTCTGAGTCATCGCATTAGATGTCTTTCAACGTATTGGCGTTGCGTAAAATCGGCATCCAGCGCTGCTCGCCGAAGCATCCTGAACGCGCGGGCTAATTGCGATACAGCCCCACCTCGCTGGTCGAGGGGCGCTTCATCAAGTCGCGTATCGCTTCCTGCACAGATTTTCCTTGTTGCAGAATGGCGTGCATCTGTTCCGTGATCGGCATTTCCACGCCTGTCCTGCGTGCCAGGCCGACTGCTGCGTTGGTGGTTAGCACTCCTTCCGCCACCATGCCGTGCATGCCTGCGATGATGTCGTCGAGCTTGCGTCCGCGTCCCAGTTCGACGCCGACGCTGCGGTTTCGCGAAAGGCCGCCGGTGCAGGTGAGAACCAAATCTCCAAGTCCGGCCAGGCCAGCCATGGTTTCTGCCCTGCCGCCGCAGGCGACCACCAGCCTTGTAATCTCAGCCAGTCCCCGCGTGATGAGCGCCGCGACGGTGTTGTAGCCGAGGTCCATGCCGAACAGAACGCCGGCGGCGATGGCGACAATATTCTTCAGGGCCCCGCCTAACTCCACTCCAACCACATCGTCGTTGGTGTACACGCGAAAGTTGGGATCGCTGAATTCCGTCTGCCCCGTTCTCGCAAGTTCGCGATCGGCTGAGGCAATGGTGATTGCAGTCGGGTCTCCCTTGGCGACTTCTTTGGCAAAACTCGGTCCGCTTAAGGCTCCGATACGTGGTACAAAACCGGCCGAGGCGCTAAGCACCTGCGTGATCACCTCTGTCATACGCAAGAGCGAATCATTTTCAATGCCCTTGGTTGCGCTGACGAAAATCATCTCCGGTCTGAGATGCGGCAGCATGGCTTGAAATACCCGCCGGGTGTGGTGCGACGGCATGACGCTGACGACAATCGAAACGCCGTGTAACGCCTCTTGCAGGCTATTGGTGCATTCGACCGCTACTGGAATCGGTTGTTGTGGCAGGAACAAATCGTTGACGTGACGCTGGCGAATGCTCTCGCGAACCTCGGCCTCATGCGCCCACAGGCGAACGTGGTGGGTCTGTTTGCGTCCGAGAACGGTGGCTATCGCCGTGCCCCACGCTCCCGCACCGATGACTGCGATCTCGCTCACAAGCAGGTCTCTTTCAACGAAAACGGTTTTCGGTGCCCGTCATTAGGCGCCGGATGTTGTCTTTGTGGCGCACGATGACCAGCGCGGACGCAGCCGTAATCACCAATAGAATAGGAGCGGCGTTTCGTTCCGCCGGATTGAGCCATAGAACGAACCATGGAAATGACGCGGCCGCAACGATGCTGCCCAGGGAAACATAGCGCGTCAGCGCAAACACAACCGCAAACAAAAGAAGCGACAGCAGCAGACACTTGGGCGCCAGCGCGAGAAAAGCACCGGCGGCAGTTGCTACTCCCTTTCCGCCCCTGAAGCGGAGCCACACGGTAAACATGTGCCCCAGGATCGCGCAAAAGGCAGCGACCGACGCCAATAGAAAAACCGTACGGCTGTCGATTAGCTGCGGAGAAGAATCGTAAAGACTGGCCTGAATATTGCTCGGCGCAAATCGGTGCGACTCCGCAATCCAGAAGGCAAATGCCACCGCCATGTAGCCTTTCAACGCGTCGAGAAGCAAGGTCGCGATCGCCAGCCCCTTCGACCCCGTACGGGCGACATTGGTTGCACCGATGTTTCCGCTGCCGGTTGCGCGAACATCTTGCCCGCGAAAAACACGCACTAGGAGGTAGCCGAAGGGTATCGAGCCTAGCAGGTAGGAAACTACGACGATAATGAGAAAAAGTTTCGTCAAGTCTAAGGACCGGACACTCTACCTATTGCAGCGGATAGCGCGACAACTTCGTATATCGCGCGCCCATCGGAGACAGCTTGCTCTCGTAGAGATAGAACTCGTGCGCGGTCATTGTACCGAACTCCAGTTGTCCGAGGGTTTCGAGTTTGGCTCTCACCAGGTGCAGCGCCGGTGCGCTGTGTTCTCCCGCAACCGGCCGCGGACGACCGCTACCGGCACGCGCCAGTGTCAAATGTGGCTTGAAAGGACCGGCATCCCGTTCGAATCCCAGCGGCTGAACAGCTTGGCCGATTGCGTTCACCAACTCTTGCAGCCGCAGATCAGCCTCGATGCCGACCCAGAATACGCGCGGGGCCTTCGGGGACGGGAAGAATCCAGCATTGCGAAAGCTCAGATCGATGGCCGCACCCCGCACCGTTTGCATGGCATGCTGAATCTCGTCGAGTTCCTTGGTCTCGCCCAGAAACTGCAACGTGATGTGGAACGTCTGCGGGCTGACCCAGCGAACATCCGGCGCCAACGACCGCATTTGACTGCGGAATTCGGTAATTCGCTGACGGATGTCCGCATCGATGTCGAGAGCTACGAACAGACGCATAATTTACATGAGCATGCGCCGTACGAGGTCGAGCGCTTGCTGGCTCGCCCATCGCCGGACGCGATCACGATCTCCGAAAAAACGCCGCTGCACCACTTCCTGCTTGTGACCATTGGTGACTGCGACATACACCAGGCCAACCGGCTTCTCTTCCGTGCCGCCTCCGGGACCTGCGACTCCGGTGACCCCGACGCCGATGTCGGCATTGCAAATCTCGCGAATATTCTCCGCCAGCGCCAGCGCTACTTCTTTGCTGACGGCGCCATGGGCTTCGATCATCAGCGGAGGGATGTCGGCAAACAGCGTCTTCAAGTCGTTGGAGTACACCACCGCTCCGCCCAAAAAGTAGCGCGAGCTTCCCGGTACCGAGGTGATGCGCTCGGCGATCATTCCGCCCGTGCACGACTCGGCCACCGCCAGCTTTGCATTGCGCATCTGCAGGTAGTAGCTGACGATCTCCTCCAGCGATTCGCCCGCCGAGGAGAAGACCGCCTCATCGAGTTCGTCCGCCAGTTCGTCCGCAAGCCTATCCACCGCCTCCTGTGCCTCGTCCTTTGTGGCTGCGGTCGCTCGCAGATGAAATTCCACCTGTCCCTGGCCCGCCAGCACCGTGGTTTCGACATGGGGATACTTCTTGTAGATTGGCGCGGTCCGCGCATCGACTGCAGATTCGCCCATCATTGCGACCTTCAGGACGCGCGTGGCAATCGCCGCTGGCGGCACGAGAGCGCGCAACCGATCCATGCACCGCTTGTCCCACATTTCATGCAGCTCATGCGGAGGCCCAGGCAGCAGCACGACAATCCTTGGTTGTCCGCCGACGCTGGTTTGCAACCACTGACCCGGCGCCGTGCCTCGAGAGTTCGGCAGTATCTCGGCGCCCTGCAACACGTCCCCTTGCTGCGCATTGTTCTCGGGCATCTGAATACGGCGTTCGGCGAAGCGTTTGTACAGCGCAGTGACAATCTCGTTATCCCGCTTCAGCGGTATTCCAAGGGCGGCGGCAACAGACTCGCGGGTGAGATCGTCGGTTGTCGGTCCGAGGCCCCCCATGAAGATTGCAATGTCGGAGCGGCCGATCGCGGTGCGGGCCGCAGAGGTAAGATGTTCGCCATTGTCGCCGACCACCGTCTTGAATGCGACACTGATGCCAAGCTCGTTAAGGCGCTCGGTGAGGAAGAGGGAATTGCTGTCTTGCCGGTACGGGGTGAGCATCTCCGAGCCGATAGCGATGATTTCGGCAATCACGGATTCAGTCTAGCATTCAGCCGTTAGCGGTTAGCACTTAGCAATTCGCCGTGACTCCTGCTACTCCAGCTGTAACGAACAATAGGGGCGATGGGCCAAACTTTCTTGTACAAGGGCAGACGCGGAGTGCGGAATGCCAGCCACTAAGCGCTAAATGCTAAATGCTAAGCGGTGTGCTAGCTTTCCGGAATCAGCTCGCGGCCCTCGATGTCCCAGGAAAGGTGATGCACGCCGCTGGTGGTGGCAAGCACGGCAGAGGCGCCGCGTGCGAACGCCAGCCCAACCAGGTTTGGCCCCGACACAACCAGCGACGCCTTGTGATCGGGCGTAACCCGCACGATGCCGCGCCGTCCGTTGAGCGAAGCAGCAACATATACGTTGTCGTCAACGTCAACCGCCAGTCCTTGCGGGCGGCCCAGTCCACGGTAGAAGACGCTCACCGCCCCGTGCGGATCGATCTGCTGAATGGCATCGAAGCTCGAAGTGGTGGGGCCGGTGACATAGAGATTTCCATTGTTGCCAAATGCCAGATGATAGGCAGAGACGCTCGGCTCCAGCATGGCAAACACGAAGATCTGGCGGTCACGATCGATCTTGAAGATGGTCCCACTGCGATCGCCCACGTAGAGATTGCCCGCCGGATCAAAGGCAATCCCGGTCGCCACGCCCATGCCCTCGGCGTAAGAAGTCATGGTGCCGTTCTGCGCCACGCGGTACACAGTCCCGTCGTAACGCGAGGAGACGTATAGGCTACCTGCGCGGTCGAAAGCCATTCCAGTGGCGTTCATCATCTCGTGCACGAACGGTTTCACGTTGTAATTGTTGTCGATCCGATAGATGGCAACCGGGACCTTCTGTCCGCGCGATCCGGAGAACGTGACGTATATGTTGCCGTCTTGATCGATGGCCGGATTGGCCACCGGGTGCAGGTTTTCGGCGATGGGAACACCGACCCGCACTTCTCCGGGATTACTCTTGTGGCCGTTGGTTGCCACCACCACTTCGCCCGACGCTGCGCCATCCGGCACGCGCGCCACGATGAATTGTTCCGCGCTGATGATGATCGAGCCGTCCACGTCGCCAAAGCGCACCTGCGGCCGGCGCAGTTCCTGCGGCCGCAGACCGCTGCCGCTAATGCGGATCTCGCCTCCGGGCAGAGCGCATCTGGGATCGATGGAATCGATGTGGGGTTTGCCATTCACGTTTTTTGCGCCCGTTTTCCGTTCCATCATTTGCCGATCTGGATCATCCGTACGCGCTTCAGCGTACGATCCCAAAGTGAAGCAACAACTGCAAGACAATCAAGGCATAAACGCCTGCGCCTAAGTCGTCCACTACAATTCCTGTTCCTTCCGGCAACTTTTCTAGGCTACGTACCGGAGGCGGCTTAACAATATCGAATGCACGGAAAAGTATAAAGCCGGCGAGCAGTGCTTGCCACACGATGGGACACGCAATCAGGGTGAGCAGTTGCCCGGCAACCTCGTCGATTACCACATGCTGTGGGATCTTTTTTGCCGCATCCATGGGCCTCCAGGGTTGCAGCGGGTATGCCAATCGCTACCACTAGCGCCATCAGCAGAATAATCACGGGAATCTGCATCGATGCCGGAAGATGCGACGCCAGCAGCCACCACAACAAGACTGTGGCCAGCGAGCCCCACGTTCCCGGCCCCGGCCGCAATCGCCCGGCGCCAAAGAAGGTAGCGACCAAAGTGGCCCACCGCGGTGCAGGACCGCTCAACCCCGGTTCACTGTGGCTTTTTGCTTCGTTGGCTCGGGTAGTTGGAATCGTCGGTCTCCGGATCGTTCAGTGGAGTGGAGATGACATAGCCGCCGCTTGCCCACTTGCCCAGGTCAATCGCACGGCAGTGTTCGCTGCAGAAAGGATACTCGGGATCGTTGGCCAGCACGATCTTTCTGCAAGTTGGACAACGTAAACTGCGAATCTTTTTCTTCATGAAGCAGTTGTCAGTTATCAGTGCTCAGGCGTCAGTTCTGAAGGATAACCATCCCACGGAAACTCTTCAATTGCCAGATTTGATGTCTACAAGCCCGCGGGCGAAACAGAAAAGGTGAATCCAATCTTATGGTTCAAGGGTTACTGGATGCTGACAACTGTTACACAATCCGCGCTACCAGGTCGTAGTCGTGCGCTTCGGTGATCTCGCAGCGATAGAATTCGCCCTCGCGAATGTCTTCGCGGTCGCCAAAATCGTTCACGTAAACCGTGCCGTCAATCTCAGGAGCATGCATCGCGGTGCGGCCTTCCCACAGAAGTTCGGTTTCAGCCGACGGACCTGACAGCAACACATCGAACTGCTGTCCCACCAGCGCTCGCTTCTTCTTGCGGCTGATTTGTTTCTGCAGCGACATGAGCTTCTTGCGGCGTCTCTCGATTTCTCTCTGCGGAACTTTGTCAGCCAGCGCGAATGCCCCTGCACCCTCTTCGTCGGAGTAGCCGAACACTCCCAGCCAATCGAACTGCGCTTCTCGCACGAACTGGCAGAGCTGTTCGAAATCTTCTTCACTCTCGCCGGGAAAGCCCACGATGAACGAGGTACGCAGCGTTACACCGGGAATCTCGCGCCGCATTTTTTCCACCGAGCGTAAGAATATGTCCGCTCCCGCCCCGCGCTTCATGCGCCTCAAAACATTGGGTGAGGCGTGCTGCAATGGCACGTCGATGTAGGAACAAATTTTGTCATGCGCTGCGATCGTCCGCAGCAGCGTGCCAGTAATCTTGTTGGGATAAGCGTAAAGGAAACGCACCCAGCGCAGTTTCTCGATCTGCGCCAACCGCTCCAGCAACAGCGCCAAACCATCTTTCAGGCCGAGATCTTCTCCGTAGCAGGTGGTGTCTTGTCCGATGAGCGTGATCTCGCGTACGCCTTGATCTGCCAGATGCTGCGCCTCAGCGATCACCGATTCGAACCGCCGCGAACGAAACTTCCCGCGCAATTGCGGGATGATGCAGAACGAGCAGGGATGATCGCAGCCTTCGGCAATCTTGATATAAGCCGAATATTTGGGCGTCGCCAATATGCGCGGCGTGTTCTCGTCGTACAAATAGTTCGGCAGATCGGCAATCGCGCCATCCCACTCTGCCTTCGAAAATCGCCCGGCAGCCTCGCGAGCATCGCCCTCGGAGCGCGAATTCAGAATTACAAATGGCGATCCGGAAGGCGATGGCGGCGCAATTCCCGCAGCATTGAGAATCTGCTGCAACTCGCCCGTGCCCACCACGGCATCAACTTCGGGAATGCTTTTCTGGATTTCGTTACGATAGCGCTCTACCAGGCAGCCCGCCACAATCAGCTTCTGGGCCCTTCCCGCAATCTTGTGCTGCGCCATCTCCAGGATCGTATCCACCGATTCCTGCTTGGCCGAGTCGATGAAGGAGCAGGTATTCACTACGATGATGTCAGCATCTTCGGCGCGGGCGGTGATTTGCGCTCCGCCCTGGGCGAGCAGGCCCATCATCACCTCGCTGTCCACCAGGTTCTTGGGACAGCCCAGACTCACAAATCCAATTTTCTTGGGAGGAGGCGCAGGGTTCGAGTCGCCTCCGGGATCGTCGAGACGCGACGCATCTGCGCAGATGGGAGTGTTAGGGATGTCCAGCAAGGCTACAGAATCGGTTTTCGGATGCATGCAATTTCTCTATTTTACCATTGTTTTTCGCGGTTCCCAGCACAGCGAGATCTGAACGCCCCTGCTTCCGGCATCCTGCATGCAGCCGCGAAGCAATGTTATATTGAATGGTCGGGCGCTGGTCCCGCGCAACGCAATCTTGTGAATCCCGCCAGGTCCGGAAGGAAGCAACGGTAGCAGGCTAGTGCGGGTGCAGCGGTCAACTGGCGCCTGGCTTTTTTCTTAGAATGCCTTCTATTTGCCGCGTCGCGTCATCCTTCGAGCGGAACATAGATCATCGTACCGAGCATGGTGGCAACCAGTTTTTCACCCTCGGGACGCACCGCGAACGCGTCGGCTGTGCAAACCGCAAGCTTCTTTCCGGCGCGTTTCACTAGGGCGCGCGCGACCACCGAGTCGCCCGTAGCCGGAGCCAGTAAGTTGACCTTGAACTCGACCGAGAGCACCTCTGAGCCTTCGGGGGCTACCGTCAGCGCCGCATAGCCGCAGGCCGAATCCAGAACGGTAGTCACCGCCCCGGCGTGAACATAGCCGTGCTGTTGCAGCAGCGAAGGCGCAACCGGGAAGCGGATTTCCGTGGCCCCGCGCGACACCGACGCCATCTCGGCTCCCAGCGTCTGCATCATCGCCTGACGGGCAAAACTCTCGCGTACTCGCCGTTCGTAGCTCTCCAAGCTGCTCCTCCTGGAAGTTGATTGCTTTTTGAAGGTATCTCACACCACAACCATTTGCGAGCCCACCAGAGCCGGTCGTGCCGTTACGCATTGAGCACCTGAGCATAGACTTTCCTACTCGTATCGTCGAAAATGAAATTTCGCGCCATCGCCATAGCTACCGGAGAACTCTATTGTCAAATACTCGTCGCGCCAAGATCACCGCGCTGGGTACCTACGTTCCGCCTCGCGTTCTCACCAACAAAGACCTGGAAAAAATGGTCGACACCACCGATCAATGGATCCTGGAACGTACCGGAATCCGCGAACGCCACTTGGTAGACAAAGGCGTAGCCGCTAGTGACTTGGCTGTCGAAGCGGTCAAGAAGCTCGTCCAGTCGCATCCCTTCGATCTTCAGGAAGTGGATTTGATCGTTGTCGGAACCGTTACTCCCGACATGATGTATCCCTCGACCGCATGCCTCGTGCAACACAAGCTGGGTATTCATCGCACTTGGGGCTTCGACGTTTCCGCGGGATGCTCGGGCTTTGTGTACGCGCTCAATGCCGGCACTCAGTTCATCGAATCTGGGCGGGCCAAGAAAGTCCTGGTAATTGGTGCAGACGTGAATTCTTCGATGACTGACTTTACCGACCGCGCCGTGTGCATCATCTTCGGCGACGGAGCCGGGGCGGTGCTTCTGGAACCTGCGGAAGATGGGGAAGAAGGAATCATCGACACTGAAGCCCAGGTCGAAGGCATGGGTGGACAATATTTATACATGCCAGGTGGCGGAAGTTTGAACCCAGCCTCCCATGAAACCGTAGATAATAAAATGCATTATATTCATCAAGATGGACAGCAGGTCTTCAAGTATGCGGTGAAGAAAATGTCGGAGATGACCGAGCGCGTCCTGCGCAAGAACAACCTCACCGGACAGGACGTCGATTGCTTCATCGCTCACCAGGCCAACATGCGCATCATCATGGCAACTGCCGACCGGCTCAAGATGCCTATCGAGAAAGTCATCATCAACATCGACCGCTATGGCAACACCACGGCGGGGACGATCCCCCTGGCGATGCAGACCGCAATTGACGAAGGCAAGCTGAAGAAGGGTGACACGGTTTTGCTGGCAGCCGTAGGCGCGGGGTTCACTTCGGGAGCGACGTTACTCAAGTGGGCGTACTAGAGGCCGCTCTTCGCGATTGGCTGTTCGTCCTTAGCTAGGTTCGCCGGGAGGTCACAATAAACCTTGGTGGTTCCCCTTCCAACTGAGGTTTGGCTAAGGCGGGCCGGTAGTCGGCGCGCCCAGTTATCGCTCGTACACTTCGCGGCGGTGGGCAATGCGCGTGATACTGATGAGCTTTGCGTCATCATCGATGATGTACACCACTCGCCAGTCACCGACCCGGACGCGCCACTGGTCTTTGTAGCCTTTTAGTTTCTTGCATCCTGCGGGCCGTGGAGTATTGCCCAGAGACTCGAGTTTCTGCACAACACGGGTCAGGACCTTACTCGGTAACGCTTCGAGTTCTTGCCGCGCGCGAGGTTTTACCTCAACGGAATAACTACTCACGCAAGCGACCGCGTTTTATGAGGTCCGCCTTGATCCTCTCGAGTGGTATTCCTTTTTCCTTGCGGCGCGATTCGGAAATCAGCCCGTCCCAAAAATCCTCCAACATCGCTCCGTATTTCTTCAGGTCAATCTGAACGGCCACCTTGCGGCCCTTTTCATCGGTTACGAACTGTATTCCGGTCATCGGCCAGTGGCCTCCTTCGATCTTGTGAATCTGTTCTCACCTTAATTTTGCCCCCTCGCGCTGTCAACCAAATCGTCACCTACTTCGCCTTGATCTTCTCCCGCTCCTTCGCTGCGTCCAACGGACGCACCGGCTCGGTCATGCGCGCAGGGTCGAGGATTTCTTTGATTTGCGCTTCCGTCAGTTCGCCACGCTCGCGCGCAATTTCAATAATGGACTTGCCCGTTTTCACCGACTCCTTGGCGATTTCCGCCGCTTTGGCATAACCGATGTAGGGGTTTAGCGCCGTGGCCAGCGACACCGTGCTCTGCACGTAGTAATCAGTGCGCTTCTCGTTGACCGTAAGGCCCTTGATGCAAAACTCGGTGAGCTGCCGCAGCATGTTGGTCATGATGGTGATCGACGTCAGCACGCTGTAAGTCATCGCGGGCATCATCACGTTGAGTTCGAGCTGCCCGGCCTGCACCGCCAGCGCCACCGTGGTGTCGTAGCCGACAACTTGAAACGACACCATCGCCGCCAGTTCCGCCATCACCGGATTGATCTTGCCCGGCATGATGGAGGAGCCGGGCTGTAATGCAGGTAGATTGATCTCGGCCAGCCCCGTGTTCGGTCCCGAAGATAGCAGCCGCAGGTCGTTGGAGATGCGGATGACCTCCAGCGCCAGATTGCGCAGCGCGGAGCTGACCGACGACATCGCCAGGTTCGACTGCATGGCGTAGCGCATGTCGTCCACGACGTGCAGCTTTTGTCCCGAGATGCGGGAGAGATTTGCGATCGCCTTCTCGCGATAATCAGGATGCGTATTGATCCCAGTGCCCACCGCCGAGCCGCCCAGTCCCACCTCGCGCAATAGCTCGGACTGCTGCTCAATTGATTTCCTCGTCCGCTTGATTGCGCCAGCGTAGGCGTGAAACTCCTGGCCTAGCCGCATGGGGACGGCATCCATCATGTGCGTGCGCCCCGACTTCAGAACGTGATGGAACTCTTTGCCTTTTTCGTCGAGCGCGGCAACCAAGCCGTCGAGCGCGGGATACAGCTTGTCCAGTTCGAGCAGCGCCGACAGACGCATCGCGGTAGGGAAGACATCGTTGGTCGATTGGCCGTAATTGACGTGATCGTTGGGATGAACGTGCTTGTACTCGCCCAGGTTACCGCCCAGCAACTCGGAGGCGCGATTGGCGATGACCTCGTTGCTGTTCATGTGGAAGCTGACGCCTGCGCCCGCCTGGAAGACGTCCACCACAAAGTGCTCGTCCCACTTGCCCTGCTGAACCTCCTTGGCGGCCTCGATGATGGCATTGGCGGTTTTCTCATCTACCAAGCCGAGTTCACGATTGGCGAGTGCAGCCGCTTCCTTCACCATCGCGATGGCGCGGATGAGCGAAGGATGCGCGCGCAATGCCGCTGATGGGAAAGTTCTCGACCGCGCGCGCGGTTTGGATGCCGTAGTAAACGTGGCCGGGAATTTCCTTGTAGGCCAAGGGAGTCTTTTTCGGTGCGGGTGGATTTTTTAGCTTCGGTCGGCATGGGCACCCCTCTACAGATAGAGATGATCCTGCGAGGAGGTGGGTTCCGTCCAGTGAAGGAACTCCCACCCTGTCGCCAAAGAAGGCGACAAGGGTGGGGCACCCTCTAAATGCGAAATGCTAATTGCTACCCGATCTCCACCAACTCCGCGATCTTCGCCTGCCACTCCTTCGGGCCGGACTCGTGCACGGAGTTGCCGTTCACGTCCACTGCGACCGTGACCGGCATGTCCTCGACCTCGAATTCGTAGATGGCTTCCATGCCGAGATCGGCAAAGCCTAGCACGCGCGACTTCTTGATCGCCTTCGAGACCAGGTAAGCGGCACCGCCGACCGCCATCAGGTAAACCGCCTTGTGGTCGCGAATGGCTGCGATGCCTTCCGGACCTCGCTCGGATTTTCCTACCATGCCGAGCAGACCTGTTTCCTTCAGCATCTGGCGAGTGAACTTATCCATGCGCGTCGCCGTCGTGGGACCAGCAGGGCCGACTACTTCGTCCCGCACCGGATCAACCGGCCCCACGTAGTAGATAAAGCGATTGGTGAAGTCCACCGGAAGCGATTCCTTCCGCGTGCAGCATCTCCGTCATGCGTTTGTGAGCAGCATCGCGACCGGTGAGCAGCTTGCCGCTAAGCAGAATCACTTCGCCAGTCTTCCACGTTGCCACGTCTTCGCGCGTGACGGTGTCCAAGTTCACGCGCCGCGCGCCCGCCGGATTGTAGGTCAACTCCGGCCAATCCTTGAGAGACGGCGGCTTCAATGCGACCGCGCCCGAGCCATCAAGCACGAAGTGGGCATGGCGTGTGGCCGCGCAGTTCGGGATCATTGCCACCGGCAGGTTGGCAGCGTGCGTGGGATAGTCCTTCACTTTCACATCAAGCACGGTGGTCAGCCCCCCCAATCCCTGCGCGCCGATTCCCAGCTTGTTGATCTTGTCGTACAGCTCAACCCGCAGACGCTCAGCCGTGGTCTTCGGTCCGCGAGCGATCAGATCCTGAATATCAATTGGCTCCATCAGCGCTTCTTTGGCCAGCAGCATGGCCTTTTCCGCGGTGCCGCCGATACCGATGCCGATAATCCCTGGAGGACACCAGCCCGCGCCCATCGTGGGGACCGTCTTCAGCACCCATTCGACGATGGAGTCGGAGGGATTCAGCATGACGAACTTCGACTTGGCTTCCGAGCCGCCGCCTTTTGCCGCGACGATGACGTCAACCTTGTCGCCCGGAACAATCGTCATGTTCACGACTGCAGGAGTATTGTCCTTGGTGTTCTTGCGCTCACCGGCCGGATCGGCCAGCACGCTGGCACGCAGCTTGTTGTGCTCGTGGAGATACGCGCGGCGCACGCCTTCGTTCACCATGTCTTCCACGCTCATGGTCGCGTCCCACTGCACATTCATTCCGACCTTCAGGAATACGCTCACGATGCCGGTGTCCTGACAGATCGGCCGATGACCTTCGGCGCACATGCGGGAGTTGATCAGCAACTGCGCAATGGCATCGCGGGCGGCAGGCGATTGTTCTTTTTCGTAGGCCCGCGCCAGGCTCTGGATGAAATCGACCGGATGATAGTACGAGATGTATTGCAAAGCGTCGGCAACGCTCTGGATAAGATCGTCTTGCTTGATGACTGTCATTACCGCCTCGCTATAGAAAAGAACGTAAGAGTCCGGGCAAACGCCCACAAGTCAATTATAGGAACCCAAATGCACGGCACCTAGGGAATTCAATGATCGCAGAGGAATCGGCATTCCCCAAACGTGGGATATGAAACTCCAATGTCTAGGCGTCCGTTCGCATTCCTGCATCGAAGAAACCATGCGTTTTCCTCAGTTCGGTCTCGTTGTATTCGCAGCCATACTGGTTCTGTTTACTCTCCCGAGCGCGGCTATTTCAGGCTCGTTTCGGGGAGAGATTGTGGAAGGCGCTCAGAGCGCGGCCGATCCCAACTGGATTTACGTACAGGGGCGCAACGGAATGATTCGTCGCGTGGAAATTTCGCATGCGCATGTGGAGTACGACCAGAGCATCCCTGCCGTGGGCCGTCGGCCCAAAGCTCAGGCGGCCCTGATCGCCGGAGCTGAGGTTCGAGTGACCGCGGAGCAGGGAAGCGATGGAGAGTGGCGCGCGACACGCATCGAGGTGCTTAAACCGGCTGATTCACCGCAGGACTCGCCCACGCCGCCGAAGACTACCAACTGAAAAGCTGCTGGGAAAATCAGTAGCCAGCAGTGTCCTCGACGAAATGATATTCGCCATCGATAACGCCCGAAGCTTTTCCTGCCTCCGCTGCCTCGGGTGCTTGGATGAATGCCAGCGCCTTATTCATGTCGACGACCTCAAACATGAAGAACACATTGTTCGGGTTCTCAGTGCCTCGCCAAACATGCCGCAACTTGAGCCCGGCCTCTCGATGGGCGTGCGCGTGCGAGTCGAACACCTTCTTCCACTTTGCAAAGTCGGAGACTCTGTTCCTGCATAGCAAGTGTGTCATAAGATGGGCCAGGCAGCCTTATCTACGCACCATCCATGCATCTGCGCAAGGACGGCAACGTCGAACTTTGAATAATACTTCTTCACGTCGTTGGCCCCGTACTTCGCTCGGAATTTCTCAACCACGGACGACACCTGTTTGGCGTCAGCGATAGGGACAGCCTTGAAATCGGCTTCGGCATCCCGCGCGGCGATTCGAAGCAGCGGGTTCTTGAGCACATTCTTGTACCACTGTGTGTCCGACCCCTGAACCGGCAGCAGATACAGGTTCTCGTCCTCCCACACAAACCAGACTGGTATGGAGATGGTGCGTCCTGACTTTCGGCCGGTGACGGTAATCTTAACTTCGCGGTCCCGGGAAAGCCGGTCTTCTAGAGCATCGTTTTGCATTGGCATTTGCACTTCTCGCCTAACACCAGGCCGAAGAAAGCTCCGGCGCGGTTCACAGCCCAGTCATTTTCATCAGTTTTTCGGGATACCGGTCTCCTTGCACGGTGATCTTCGATGCGGCAGCATCGATGTCGCGCAGGTCTTCGGGCCTCAATTGTATTGCCAGCGCTCCGATGTTCTCTTCCAGGCGGTTTAGCTTCGTTGTGCCTGGAATTGGAACTATCCACGGCTTTTGCGCCAGCACCCAGGCGAGCGCAATCTGTGCCGGGGTGGCCTTCTTCCGCTCCGCGATCGATCCAATCAGATCGACCAGGGCCTTATTGGCTCTCCGCGCCTCGGGGGTGAAGCGCGGTAGAGTGCTCCGGAAGTCGGTGCTGTCGAGCGTCGTGGTTTCGTCGATCTTGCCCGTAAGGAAGCCCTTGCCCAGAGGGCTGTAGGCCACAAGACCGATTCCGAGTTCCTCGATGGTCGGCAGCACTTCCTTCTCGTGCTCCCGGAACCAAAGCGAATATTCGCTCTGAAGCGCAGTGAGCGGCTGGACGGCGTGTGCGCGACGAATCGTCTTTGCCCCTGCCTCGGAAAGTCCGAAGTGCTTGACCTTACCGGCTTGAATCAGTTCCTTCACCGTGCCGGCAACATCTTCTATGGGCACGTTCGGGTCAACCCGATGCTGATAGAGAAGGTCGATCGTCTCGACTCTGAGCCGCTTAAGCGAGCCCTCGACGGCCCGCTTGATCTGCTCGGGTCGGCTATTCACGCCCGGTGCTCCCGGCCGAGTGTCGCGGCCACCCAGATCAAACCCGAACTTGGTGGCAATCACCACTTGCCCGCGGAACGGAGCCAGCGCTTCGCCCACAAGCTCTTCATTGGTAAAGGGACCGTATACCTCGGCGGTGTCGAAGAACGTGATGCCCCGGTCCACTGCAGCATGGAGAAGATCGGTCATCTCCTTTTTATCTTTGGGAGGGCCGTAAGAAAAACTCATCCCCATGCATCCCAGCCCGATGGCCGATACTTCCAGATTGCTTTTTCCAAGTTTGCGTTTTTGCATTATTTTCTCCTCCCGTACACAACGCCATGCGCGCGATGATTTGCCGAGACGGCCCAGTAATGCTCCCAAGCAACCTTCCCAGTGTTCATCCGCTGTTTGACGTAAGACTCGTATCTTCACCGCTGAAGCAGTGGGCTATCATCTTCCATCCGCTAGCGGGACTAGTTTATTGGTTTATGCAAAGGTGAGGTTCAATCCGCAGATTCACTCGGGTTGATTTCATCTTGCTTCGCGGGACTAGGAACTGATCGACGTGCGGACCCGCCGCATGCCCCGGCATGGCGGTCGGAGCGTGAACTCCCTGATCTGAACTTCGCGACGATGCGTCGGAGAAGGTCGGGCTATGAGCTCTGCACCAGCTTCCCGAACATCGACGTATAGTTCAGGGCAATTTGGCCGCAGCTACCCTGTTCCACCGAATAAACAATACAACTGTCGAACGGACGCGAGTAAATGTGCAGGCTCACGGCGCGCTGTCCCCACTCGCGCGGATTGCGCACATCATGTACCGGATTGAGGGGATCAACCGCTACGGGGTTGCCTGGGCTGATCTCAACGACATTAGTGGGAACAATGTTGCAGCGATGGGCTGCGAGGTCCTCGGAGATCAAACGGAAGTTCTGCACGGCGAGCCGGCCGATAGGGGCGGCCATCCAACAATTCTGTCCCTGGTGATTGTGGATGGAACTCGCCATCCCGACTTCCCAGCAAATGGCCAGGAGTTCGTATAGATCGGTCTTGTCAATCAGATTGCGGGTGTAGTGCTGTGCATTCCAGAACAAGTACGGTTTCAGCGAATCCGGATCGACTGCATTCTTTCGCAAATACTGGAGGGTGCCGTTCACGCCGCTGAAGTCGGCCTCCTGGAGCTTGTGCAACCCGTCGATGAAGTGCTGCAGCGAAACCCGCTGTAGTACACGATCTGCCGATGTAACCGTTTCCAAGGCGACCTCCTGGGACGAACCGCTCATTCTAACCCGGTTTGCAGAAATCTTTGTGTCCGGCAAGATTTCCGGGAATCCAACGTGCTAGAAAGTGGCTCCAAGTCTATAATGAGCGCAAGTACCACCCTGGCAAGGTGGCTCAGCGTTCGGCACTGGAGTATTCCATGAAGTCACGCCCTCTCGCCGTTGCAACCGCAATGCTGCTGAGCGTCGTGCTCGCTGTTCCTTCGTTCGCGCAGAACACCACGCAAACTCAGGCACCGTCAGCGCAGGCACCAAGCACTCCACAAAATCAAACCGACCAAGCGGCGGATACCAACGGCAACACTGGTGCTCCCGCCGACAGCGCGTCCTCTACCGCGCCGACACAGGATGCGCCCAAAGCCACTCACGATAAAGGCAAGAATGACATTGATGACATAGGCAATCGCAAGGTCGGCTCGGGCAAGGGAGTTGGGGACTGGTACGGGTACGACACCGAGATCAAGATGGGCAAGCAGTACGCGATGATGGTCGAGTCGAGCGCGCGCATGATCCAGGATCCGGTCATCGTGGAGTACGTGAACCGCATCGGCCAGAATCTAGTACGCAACTCCGACGCCAAGGTACCGTTCACCATCAAGGTCATCGACTCTGACGAGATCAATGCCTTTGCTTTGCCCGGCGGTTTCTTCTATGTAAATAGCGGCCTGATTCTTGCCGCCGACAATGAAGCCGAACTGGCAGGCGTGATGGCGCACGAGATCGCCCACGTAGCGGCCCGCCATGCTACCCGCGAAATGACTCGCGCCAACTATGTTAGTCTCGCTTCCATCCCCCTCATTTTTATAAACAGCTGGGGTATCTACGAAGCCGTAAACGTGGCGATGAGTCTGGCGCTGCCGTTGACGTTCATGAAGTTCACCCGTGGGTTCGAAGCAGAAGCCGATTATTTGGGTGTGCAGTACATGTATAAGGCAGGCTACGATCCACAAGCCTTCGTCTCTTTCTTTGAGAAGATCAGAGCGCAAGAGAAAAATAAGCCGGGCACGCTGGCCAAAGCGTTCGCTTCACATCCGCCAACTCCCGATCGAATTCTCAAGACCCAGGAAGAGATACGGAACGTGCTGCCCGCGCGTCCGGAGTACATCCTTAACACTTCCGAGTTCAACGACGTGAAGGCCCGCCTGGCCGCTTTGGAGAACCGCAAGAAGGCTGTAGAGCCGAACGACACTAAGCCGACCCTACGGCGCACCCAAACCGCCGATAACGGCAAAGGCCAGCCCGGCCAGGATGGGGACGATCATCCGACCTTGCAGCGGCGCGATGATGACTTCATCGCCAGCGCCGGGCAATGGTAGCGTCGTTCAGGGGTAGTTATGCCGGCGGCCGCATGCCGCCGGTTTGCTTTTAGGGCAGATTCGAGGGGCGAAGCGATCACTTCTCCGTCAGCTCAAATACCGGATAGCCTGCAGCAATACTCGCGAAACGCTCAACTGCCGAACCGGCGGGAACGGGGAAGTAACGCTGCACGGTCGTCTTGAAGCTTTCCAGATAAGCTTTCAGCAGCTCAGGTTTCTCTGCATCGGCAACCGGCCGCAAGCCATAGTTCTGCCGCGACCGTCCCTTCTTGAGCGTAACCTCGCCTGCTGCTTCGGCGTTGCGAACCCACTGAGTCCGTCCACGAGGCGCCACCAGAAACCGCTTGCCGCCAATCTCCAGCAGATCAATCGGCGTGGAATAAATCCGGCCGCTCTTTCGTCCTCGGACCTGGAGCAGATAATTGTGCTTCAGTCCGAAGCCCAGCCCAACCAGGAACCCGAACAGACGGTTGAACCCGCGTTCTATTGTCGTCGGCTGCCGGAAGGCAGGCGTGCTGGGACCGGTAGTCATGAAGTTATTGTACGCAGCCCCTACTGTTGTTGCGGCGGTCCAGTCGCCCCCATAGAGAAAATTTAGATGCGACCGCCAGGTTCCCGCTCTTTGCCGCCGAACGTACGGAATACCATGTGGCGAGTTCCGTATTGCAACTCCACTTGAACGTTTCTCTAAAAGGAGTTGGCGCAAGCGTCCGTACCGGAGTACACTTTCGCCGGGCGATGGTAGCGTCCTTTTCTTACGATCTCAGGGAGACCCTAGAGAATGCACCTTCTATGCCCGGCAGCCCGCATTGCTCCGTTTTCGTCCGTCCGAATGTGAGTCGAATGCCGCGACCGCCCACACACAAATTTGCCGCCATTGTTCCAAGCGGTCGAACATGGCTCTTCGCTTTATAACCTTCTGGCCAGGAGAGAGTGTAATGAAACTGCGCATTTTTTGCTGTGTCTTGCTGTTCTGCTGTTTCGGTGTGTATGTCGCTGCCCAGCACGTAGCACCCGACGCAACTCCCATTGGACCCCTGCCAACCGCCTCCGGTGAATACGATCTGGGGGCGCAGAGTAGATCCTTTAGTGCTGCCGGGCTGCCAGCCCAGGTCTGGTTATGACTGCAAGGTCGATGTCCGCGCGCACGTTTATTATCCGCAAACGCTCACTGGCACTTATCCGGTGATAATTTTCCTGCACGGCAACCACGGAACGTGCGGCACTTTCGATACGTCACTGCCTGGTAATCCTCGCGATGATGACAGATCAGACTACACCGGCACTGGCACGTGTCCTACGGGCTATGTCGAATCCCCCAGCTATCTCGGGTACGACTATATGGCCTTTCGGCTGGCCAGTTATGGATACATCGTGGCGTCCATTGATGCTAATCGCGGCATCACGGCGGGACCGGGTCTGTCTGGCGACAGCGGACTGATCAAGGCGCGAGGAATCCTGGTGCTGCGCAATCTTCAGAACCTGAGCATGTGGAACCGGCACGGTGGAACGCCCGCTGGCGTTGGGGTTGAGCTGCAGGGCCATCTCGATTTCAGCAACACCGGCATGATGGGGCATTCCCGCGGCGGGGATGGCGTACGAGCTGCTTACGACGACTACATCGCCACCGGAAGCATCTGGCCGGGCATGATCGAAGATCCCGTCACCTTCAAGGGAGTGTTCGAAATTGCTCCGGTGGATTTCCTGGGCAACAATTCGAAAGGCGTGGCATGGAACATCATTGCCGGACTTTGTGACGGCGACGTATCCGACATTGAGGGGATTCATCCCTATGATCGGGACATCCTGCCGCCATTTGAGAGGAACCAGACGCAGAAGTCCAGCATCATGATCTGGGGCGCCAATCACAACTTCTTCAATTCCCAATGGCAAATCAGTGACGCCAGCAGTCTGACTCCGCCTTACC
Organism: uncultured Acidobacteriaceae bacterium; assembly: GCA_963709045.1. Lineage (GTDB taxonomy): Bacteria > Acidobacteriota > Terriglobia > Terriglobales > Acidobacteriaceae > Bog-257. Next base: position 360,762 of record CAVPUX010000006.1, read on the forward strand.
CCGCAGACTGCACTGGCGCGGGGCAAACACCACTCTTTCCGGTGTCGCCGGGTTCTCCGCAACAACGGCTTACCACCATGACGTCGCTGTTGGCATTTTTCCGCGGCAACGTCGGTAGCGGAGCCGACCCGACCTTCAACCGCAATTTCAGTCCCTGGTGGGGAATTCCGGCTACCGTGACCGATGAGACCGGTACGATGCAGCCTTATCCAACAACCGCGGATCGAGGTTTCACTCCGCCCAGTCCCCATCGAGGTCTTTGAAGACTTTACTGGGCAGACCGGAACCAGCAGCTATGGATTTCCCAACCTGGCGTCGAACATTACGATCGTGCACGGGTCTGTGCCCAACCATGATCCCAGCTTGCGTGCGGGGATAATCAGCTGGACGGCCGCTGGCTCTGACACCTACTTCCAAACCAACTGGACGGCATCGGGTACGGGCATGTCGATTGCACCGCTACACAACGCTCGAACTGCGCGTTTCGCGGCAAAGCAGCAGTCTGAACACACCTACTCCGACTGACTTTTCCATTTCCATCAGGGGATCTGGCAATGGAGCGACCGGATCGGTAAAACTAAGCCACTATACGGACCCGAACTTCGTAGGACAGTCGGGCCATCAGTCGGTATTGCAGGGACCTGTGGGATCGTCAGACGGCGGACTGCATCCGATTTTGCAGACGGTGCGCATTCCGCTCACGGACTTTCCCGGTTATGGCAACTCCATCGCTACGAAGGTACATGGCATCAGGCTCACTTTTGACCAGACCGGCCAGGGTGCCATCTACGTAGCTAACATTCGCCTTTCCAACGCTCCTGTTACCCGCGTGCCGGTACAGGATACAGCAGACGTGATTGAGGAAATGCAGCAATCCGAACCAGCCGTGCCGCGAGTGATTACACATTCCGGCGTGATTACCTCGTTGCGCCGGCTGCCGGCCGTGCCCCAGCTCGGTGGCGCCTCCGGTGTGGAAATTGAGATCGCCAGCTCTGACATCTTTCCGGTGCGCGACGCCATGCTCACGTTACGTATCGGCGAAAAGTATTTCACCCTTAGCCGCTACGTAGGGGGAGACTTGCATCGGGTAGTGTTTTCACTTACCGATGCGGAGTTTGCCAGCCTTTCTGGCGGGGAGCCGTTGATCGTGCAATATGGCACGAGAACGGTTGGCAACATTTGGAACTGCGGCCCACTCAATAGGCAGGCTTTAACCAAGCGGTAGGTTGCAGGAGTACGCCGCTGCGGCTTAGTCCGCGTGATCTGTGAGGCCCAACAACAACAAAGGGCGCTCGACCAGAGCGCCCTTAAACATTCAGACAGAAGCCTCCTCCAACGCGAATCAGCGCGCTGCGGTCGGCAACTATGCGGCCTTGTTGCCCGGTGCAATCACCGGCTCGGAGCGGCCCGAATTCTGCGGCTTGGCGTTCACCATCTTCATTTCCTTCCAGTCGTAAGGAAATTCCTTGCCACAGTCCAAGCAGACTACATAGGTTCCCGTGACGGACGCCGCTGGGCTGCGGCGAAGTTTTCCCCTGACCGTGATGGGAAAGCTGCAACGCTGGTGAGAACAACCGAAGACCAACTCGAATAGACTCATAAGCACCTTCTCGCCCCAATAAAGGAGAACCGGGGATTCCGTTTGGTCGTGGCGCCAAAGTCGGGTCAACCCTCTCACTGTAGCTAACCCATTTCTAAATCTTTAGATTCGAAGGCTACGAAAAAGGTTCGACATACAAGCCTCTCAGCTCCCGTTTTGGACGACATCGGGATTACTAAGGTGCCTTGTCTAAAGTGCTACTGCAAAGCTGAAGTACTTACCTGCATATCGGCAGATGGCCGGAAGGAATGAGTGTGATGCCGTGCAGGACCTGAATCGGTCTCCCCGAGACGAATTTGGGGCCTTGGGTTCGAAAGACCAGCGTCTTCGATGTCAGAGTGAATGCTGCCGAACACCTACTTGGTGGGAGGAGAGTCGCCTTGTCCGGCAGGATCGTTCGCTGGCCCTTTGTGGCACTCACACTTGGAGACGATAGCCGCGCGAAGGCGGGTGCGAAGGTCCTCAGGAAGTTCGTACAGATGGGAGTCGCGGTAGATCTCAATGGTCATCTTGGTTGTGTTGCAGACCACGTAGCAGTTGTGGCACCACTGAAGATGGTCTTCCAATTCCGCTCGGGTTTGAGCATCCATCGAGTCGTCAAGGTAATCGGTGAGCTCTTTCAGGAAATCAGAGCAGGTCACTGTTTGCCATCTCCACCAGTACGATTTTTGAAGTACTTGCTCAAGCGTTCACGCAACTGCAGCCGAGCCCGAAGCAGGCGGGACTTGACCGCGGGAATACTCAAATCCAAGGCATCCGCCGTCTCTTCGGTGGAGAGCCCCTCAACGTCGCGCAAGACAAACACCGTCCGAAAACTCGGCGGCAACCCTTGTATTGTCTTGCCCAGGATCTCTTTCAGTTCACCCTGGTTGTAAAGCTGTTCCGGATTCGGAGACCAATCCGCGACTTCGCGCGGCATGGAATCCTCTTCCGTCTTGATGTCTTCATCGAGCGACACCATCCGCTCGGGACGCCTGCGGCGCAAGCGCATGAGCGCTTCGTTCACCGCAATCCGCACCAGCCAGGTGTAAAACTTCGACTGCTCCTGGAAGTTTGCCAGGTTCTGGTACGCCTTCAGGAAAGCGTCCTGCACCACGTCTTCCGCGTCTTCGCGGTTCTGTGTGATGTGCTGTGCAATCCGGAACACATTGCGGTCATACCGCTTCACCAGCTCTTCGAAAGCGCTGATGTCGCCGGCTTTGGCCGCGTGGACTAACGAAAGTTCATCGCTAGCCGGTTCTACCTTTGGTTGGATGGTTCCCATGTTTGTGTAGATTCAGGATTTTAGTCCGGCGTCTCCCAAGAGCGCTGCCTGCGTCGACTTGGAGTGGTTTACGCCCCGCAAAATTCCCGATGCCATTGTACCTATAAGGCCGTGGATTCGGGAAAGCCGGGGCAACAAAATTTTACTTATCCTGCGACTGCTGCCTGTTGCGTTGAAACACGGTTCTGGTGGAACTACGTCTATTGTACGGACGGGCGAGTCCGGCAGATGTCACGGTCGGGAATCCATTTCGTAAATGATTTGTTTGCGCCCGGCCTCGAACAAATCGCGCTACACTGAATTCGGTGAATCCCCACAGCCACTTCCAAAGTCGTTGTACTGGCCATCGTATTGGCCCTGCTGGGCAACGGAGCCCGCGCGCAAGACAGCACCTCCACGGCCCACAAAAAGAAGTCTGCCTCCAGTACCACCGCCCATAAGTCGACGAAGTCGAGCGGCAAGAAGATCGGCATCTACCCACCACGCTCCTCGCAAGAAGGTAACCGCAGCTCGCGCCCACAACCTGAAGCGGACCTTCGTGGCCTCCAGCGATCTGCGTCCCATGGCACAGCAGCTCGTACAATTTCGTACTCCTGCGGCCTACGCTGGGGTAGAAACGTACGCTCACGCCCATGCTGGAACCGAGGCCGGAGCGCTGGCCTGGTTCGCCATCGGATACGCGCATTATCTCGACGCGCAGTATCCCGCCGCCATTTCTGCTATGCAAAAGGCGCAGCCCCAGATTGGCGAGCTGAAGGATTACGTCGCGTTTTTTATCGGCAATTCCTATGTGGCCAGCAATAACCCGGAGGAATCGCTGGCGTATCTGCGCGACTTCGGCACTCGCTTTCCGGACTCACTCTATGCCCATGACGCATTGATCTCGTACGCGCGGGCTTTGCTCGCGACCAATCGCTCGAGCGAAGCTGTTCGGCTGCTGGAAGCGCACCGCACGCCCGCCAGCGCCGAGACCGAATATTTCCTGGGAAAAGCCTATGTGCAGGACGGCCAGGGCCGCGCTGGAGCGGAGATCCTGCGGCGTGTTTACTACAACTACGCGACCAATTACACCGCCGACAATGCCGCTGCCGATTTGAAGAGGATTCCGGAGGCGGCCTCGCTTCCGCCCGCAACTTACACCGAACATCAGAAACGTGCTGAGGCACTCTACAAGGCGCGTCGTTATCCTGCGGCTGCCGATGAGTATCGTGCGCTGGTGGATATCGCTCCGGCGGGCGAGCAATCGGCGGCGCTGATTCAGCTGGCCAATTGCTACATGAAAGACGGCAACACGCGCGATGCCCGCGCCGCGCTTGATCGCATTCCCGATGACGGAAGCGAGGCCAGCGCGGAGAAGTGGTATCAACGTGCCGAGATCGCCCGCAACGCCAATGATGACGCGGCCTTGACCACCATTCTGGAACACATGCGCAGCACCACTCCGAAATCGCCGTGGCTGGAGTCCGCCTTATTCACGGCGGGGAATATGTACTTGCTGCGCAAGGATTACGACCGCGCGATCGATTATTATCGCGAGCTGCATGAGCGCTTTCCGACAGGGACAAAAGCGGCCTACGCGCATTGGAAGTGCGCCTGGCTGACCTATCGCCAGAGCCGCAAGGATCAGGCCAAGAAATACTTTGACGAGCAGATCGAGTTTTATCCCGGTACCAACGAAGTGCCTAACGCCATGTACTGGCGCGGACGCATGGCCGAGGACGAGGGTCAGTACGGTGCCGCCCGGGCGTACTACCAGAAACTCGCGGAGCGTTATCACAACTACTACTACGGCGTGTTGGCGCGCAAGCGGCTGGCGAGCTTACCAGTGGCTCCTGCTGTGGTGGTGGCGTCATTGCAACACGTTGGTTCGCCGCCGGCCTACGATGACGACTCAAAGGTGGTTGACCCGCCCGAGGACGACCTTCACTACATGCGCGCCCGTCTGCTGGAGAATGCTGGCATGACCGATCTGGCGGTGCGGGAATTGCAGGCGGGAAGCTCGACTGGTCCGTCATGGGAGATGCTGGAGATTGCGCGCATCTACTCCAGTGGTGGCGATTACTACCGCGCGCTGCAGGCCTTGAAGCGAGCTATCGCGGGATATTTCGCCATGGATGTTGACGGACTGCCTGCACCTTACTGGCACGGATTATTTCCGCGACCCTATTGGGATGCACTGCGGCGCTACTCGGAAGAGAATGGCCTTGATCCTTATTTAGTGGCATCGCTTATCCGCCAGGAATCCGAGTTCAACCCGGGTGCGATCTCGCGTGCCAACGCTTATGGATTGATGCAACTCTTGCCTCGAACTGGTAAAGACGAGGCAAAGAAAGAAGGACTCCATCACTTCAGCACCGACTCGCTGCTCGATCCAACGATGAACATCGAGCTGGGAACTCATTATTTCCGCCAGATGATCGACCACTTTGGCGGGCAGACCGAGTACGCACTGGCCGCTTATAACGCGGGCGCTGATCGCGTCGAAGACTGGCGGGCGTCAGGTAACTTTCGCGACGTGGAGGAGTTCGTCGAGTCCATCCCATTCACCGAGACCCGTGAGTACGTCCAGGCCATCGTGCGCAACGCCGAAGTTTACAAAAGGGTGTACGGGACACCGTAGGAAGGCCGCTGTCAGCTGTCAGCTATCAGCCCTCAGCCAAGTCCACCCCGGCCGCGACCCTGCGTGTCAGCGACGATCGCTTCCACCAGTCCGTCATACTTCTCGCTAGGCAATGACGCATAAATCACCACGCTGTGTTCCTGCGCTTCCATGCCGGTGATCAAACCCTGACGGGCAGTCAGTTCCTGTTGGGAGGCACCAACGAATTCTTCTGGCACTATGATCCGGATTTTAGTTTCACCTACTGGACGCTTGGAATCGTCCAGCGGCACCCCATCATCATTGACGGCAAACGGCATATGCTTTTCTTCTTGGCTGAAGGCTGAAGGCTGAAAGCTGACGGCTGAAAGCTCTTCTACGAGCTGCTTTTCACGGCCTCATTGCCAGACTTGGCGAAGACAATCTCCGACACCAACAGAATTGCGCCGATTACGATCGCGCTGTCGGCCACGTTGAAGGCCGGCCAGTGATAGCTGCCAACGTAGAAGTCCAGAAAGTCCACGACGTGCCCGGTCATCATGCGGTCCCACAGGTTGCCGGTTGCGCCGCCCAGAATTAGTGACAGACCAATGGTCGTGGTGCTCATAGAGTGGCTATGCTTCCACAGCAAGGCCGAAACCACCATCAGCGCGATGATCGAGAAGCTGACCAGCGCGCCGATCTTCCATTGGGCTGTGGACTCGGCAAACAGGCCAAACGCCGCGCCGGTGTTCTCCACGTGGGTGAGTTGAAAACAGCCGGGAATCACGGTGATGGGCTCACGCAGACGGATATTGCTAGCGACCGCCCATTTCGTCAGGCGATCCAAAACCAATACGGCAGCCGCGATGAAGAAGAAATACTTTCGCATGGTCTGAGGTCGACACTGTTGCTAATTCTTAGACGCTGCCACCCGGCCGAAAGGAGCACCGGAAAGCCTGTTTTGCGACATGACGTGCGACTGGCTAATTACCGCGGGCTCGCCGTCGCCTCAATCTCCGACAGGACTTTACTACAGCGCTCGCACACCGTCGGATATGCCTGGTCTTCTCCGACGTGAATAGAATAGTTCCAGCAACGTTCGCACTTCTGGCCCGGTGCCCGGTTGACCGTAATCGCAATTCCCGTGTTGCCATTGCTGGCCGGTGACTTCTCCAACACCACATCCGAAACGATAAACAAATAGCGCAACTGATCGTGATGGCGTTCCAGCACGGGAAAGAGCTGCGCGGGAGCGGCCACGTGAAGCTGCGCCTCCAGGCTGCCGCCGATTGTTTTCTCCGCGCGGGCGGTCTCCAGCACCTTCAAAGCTTCCGTGCGGACGGTCAGCAGGGTGTCCCAATCACTTTTCAGAGCGGCAACATTCAGATCGCCAGGTATCGCGCCAGTCAGTTCCTCCGGCTGTGGGAACAACGTCACATGCACGCTTTCGGAACGCCCCGCGACGGATGGCAAGAATGTCCATATCTCGTCCGCCGTAAAGCTCATGACCGGAGCGAGCAGCCGCACCAACGCCTCGCCGAGGCGCCACAGTGCGGTCTGGGCCGAGCGGCGAGCCAGCGATTTCGGCGCCGACGTGTACAGCCGGTCTTTGAGTACGTCGAAGTAGATCGCGCTCAAATCGACAATGCAGAAATCTTTGAGTCGGTGGTAGAGCCGGTGAAAAACATAATCGTCGTAGTGCCCGCGCACATCCTTCGTTACCTCGGCGGCACGCAGCAGGAAGTATTGATCGAGCGGCTGCATTTCGGCGAAGCCGACTGCCTCCTCCGCCGGAGCGAAGTCCGACAAGTTACTTAAGATGTAGCGGAATGTGTTGCGAATTTTGCGATAGCTTTCCGAAATCCGCTGCATGAGCTCGTCAGACGCCATGACGTCTTCGCGGAAATCCACCGACGCCACCCACAGCCGAACGATCTCAGCGCCCAGCTTGTCCGCGATCTCCACCGGATCGACGGTATTGCCCAGCGATTTCGACATGGCGCGACCCTGCGGATCGAGCGTCCACCCCGCAGTGGCGGCACTGCGATAAGGTGCTGCCCCTTTGGTTGCGACCGCGCAGAGCAGGGAAGACTGGAACCATCCGCGATGTTGATCGCCGCCTTCGAGGTACAGGTCAGCAGGCCAAGAAAGTCCGGGCTCGCGTCCCAGTACCGCCGCCTGGCTGGAACCCGACTCGAACCATACGTCGATGATGTCCATCTCCTTGCGAAACTTCGTTGCGCCGCACTTGCCGCACTTGATTCCGGACGGCAAAATCTCTTCCGCCGAGTCCTTATACCAGGAGTCTGCTCCCGCGCGGGCAAACAGCTCGACGACGGCGCGATTCACAGCCGGATCGTTGAGAAATTCCTTACAGCCTTCGCACTGAAACACCGCGATGGGCACGCCCCAGATGCGTTGTCGCGAGATACACCAGTCGGGGCGCGTGGCCACCATGTTCGAGATACGCTCTTCGCCCCACGCCGGGTCCCATTTCACCTTCTTGATTTCTTCCAGGGCGCGACTACGCAAGGTGCCGCCGGGAAGCTTGCCTTCCATGGCGATGAACCACTGTTCGGTGGCGCGGAAGATGATGGGATTGTGGCAACGCCAGCAATGGGGATAGGAGTGCTCGATTTTTTCGAAACCCAGCAGTACGCCGCGACTCTTCAGTAAATCGACAATCAGCGGATTCGCCTTGAACACCTGCTGGTTCTTGTATTCGGGCAGCCCGTTGCGCAGGATGCCTCCCTCGTCAACATCACAATGCAGATCAAGGCCATATTTGACCCCAGTAACGAAATCGTCAGCGCCGTGCGCAGGAGCGGTATGCACTGCGCCGGTACCGGTGTCCATGGTGACGTAATCGCCCAGCACGCCGAGGATGCTGCGCTCCAGGAAAGGATGCGCGAAGGTTGCGTACTCCAGCTTCGCACCAGGAAACGACGCGACTTCCTTGGCGTCGCCGAGATTGCACTTCTCGATCGTCTGCTGCGCTAGATCTCTGGCGACGATGTAGATCCACTCGCCCGCATCGAGCGCGACATATTCCGCGTCGGGGGCGAAGGTCACCGCCATCGACGCAGGCAGCGTCCACGGAGTTGTGGTCCAGATGATGGTCGCGACATTCTTCTTGCCGGCCAGCGCGGCATCAATCTTTGCGGGATCGCTGGTCAACGGGTACCGCACCCAAATGCTGGGGCTGGTGTGCATCTCGTATTCAACTTCCGCCTCAGCCAGCGCGGTCTTGTCGTGCACGCACCAGTACACCGATTTCAGGCCCTTGTAAACCAAGCCCTGTTCAAAGCACGAGTAGAAGGTCTCCATCACGACGCTCTCGTAGCTGGGATCCATCGTCGAGTAAGGCTTGTCCCAGCGGCCGAAGACGCCGATTCGCTTGAACTGTGAACGTTGCAAATCGAGAAATTTCTGCGCGTATTTGCGACACTCCGCGCGCACCGCCAGTGGGTCCATGTCGAGCTTCTTGCGGCCCAGCAGATCGTCCACCTTGATCTCAATGGGCAGTCCGTGGCAGTCCCATCCCGGCACGTACGGAGCATCGAAACCGCTCATGCTGCGCGATTTCACCACAAAATCCTTCAGCGTCTTGTTAAGCGCTGTACCCAGATGGATGGGACCGTTGGCATAAGGCGGGCCATCGTGCATCACGTAAATGGGCTGTCCCTTGTGCGCCTCGCGAATGAGATCGTAAATCCGCATTTTTTCCCACCGGTCGAGCATCAGGGGCTCGTTCCGGGGCAGATTCGCCTTCATGGAAAAGTCGGTCTTGGGCAGATTCAGCGTAGATTTCAGATCGAGCGGCACTCCCTATGTCCCCCGCCAGCTGGTCACTGGATTGTGAAAATCGTGCAAGTTATCTTTTCATTATAGGGAGCGGGTAAATTCGCGTCTATCAGCGCCTTGCATGGAGGCTCGCCTTTACTTCCCGTATACGTCACAAGTAAAGTGCGAACCCCAAACAACGGTGGGAAAACCTCTGCATCTAACTTTGAAGCATGTTGGCTTTACGTCTTCGGCAATTTCGGCGTAATCAAGCGGCATACATCGTGGGCAGACCCTAGAACCAGCAAGACTGAAGGACACAGACGAGCATTATGGCTAATCAGGCGCTGATTCCCCAATCCCAGCAGGATGAACTGAATCTTCTGCCACGGACCAACATGGACGAGTCCTTGTTCAGTTCGTTGAAGAGCAACATCCGTGCTGCCTTGTTTCCTGAAATATTGCCTCCCCTGCAGTTGACCTCGCGTCCGGTGCAGGTGCGTGACATCTGGGGCGAATATAACTACAAAAAACAGAGTGCCGGCGTTTCCCTGGTGGTACACATTTTGATGGTGGCGGGGCTGATCGCAATTTCCATCATGGGTGCGAGAGCGGTCAAGCAGGCGGAGAAACCGCGGGAAACTGTTACGTTGATTGCACCTGATCTGACGCCCCAGCTACCCATGACAAAGAAGAGCAGCACCACCGTCGGCGGCGGTGGCGGCGGAGGCGATCGAGACAAGCTGCAAGCGCCGAAGGGCAAGTTGCCCAAGCTGGCGATGGAGCAGATCACTCCTCCGGCTATTGTGATTCGTAACGATCATCCCAAACTCGCTGTCGAGCCGACGGTGGTAGTGCCGCCCCAAATCAAGCTTGCCTCCAACATGCCTTCCATCGGCAATCCCATGGCGGCAATTCCTTCGGGCCCTCCGTCTAATGGAACGGGCAGCGGCGGAGGCATCGGTTCGGGCTCGGGCGGTGGCGTTGGCTCCGGAACGGGTCCTGGCGTCGGTCCCGGTCACGGCGGAGGCATTGGTGGTGGCGTGTTCCGCGTGGGTGGTGGCGTATCGGCGCCTCGCGCATTGGATACGCCCGACCCGGAATATTCCGAAGAGGCGCGCAAGGCAAAGTATCAGGGAACCTGCGTGTTGTGGCTGATCGTCGGTCCCGATGGCAAGCCGCGCGACGTAAAGGTGGCGCGAGCGCTGGGCATGGGTCTTGATCAGAAAGCGATCGAGGCAGTCCGCAACTGGAAGTTCGAACCGGCGATGAAGGATGGCAAGCCAGTAGCAGTGCAAATCAACGTCGAGGTGAACTTTCGGCTCTATTAACCTGGAGCTAAAGGTGTTAACCGAGCCCCAGTCGGCTGGAGCAGTCGCGGAGAACCTGCCAAGACTCATGCTCCAAATCTCATACAAGATGCCGGTGGGGCGACATTGAAAGGGAGAGGCTAAGCGGCCTCTCTTTTTTCGTTGGAGCCTCACGTCCGTCGCTTTGCGCCGGGTCAGCGCATCTGTCAGTATAGAAAAGGGCTCCTGTACGAGTCCTCATGATGCGCCCGCCATCCCCCTGCATGCATAGAGATAAATGGCCGTCCGGGCAACCATGAGTTGTTTTGAGCCGGGAAGAGTGGAGCGAGGTTGCGAACTCTGCCGGGTGTGTAGGCCATGTTCCGAGAGAGCTTTCCGTGGATGAAGGAGAGACATACCGGGTTCTGAACCAAGAGCTTTTGCTGTTGATCGCTCTCGCGCTTGGTGCAGTCGGAGTTTTCGCTTTCACCAAGAGCATGGCAGTGAAAGAACAGCAAGTGGACGCTCGAATGGCTGCCATTTGGTACACGGAAGGTGAGCGCCAACTCAGCTCTGGGCAGGTACAAAAAGCAATCGAGTCCTTTCGCAAGGCAACCACCAACGCCCTTGGAGACCGGACCTATACGCTCGCGCTGGCCAACGCATTAGCAGCCGGCAATCACAACGCAGAGGCTGAGCAGACTTTGCTTCGTTTGCGGGACTCCGATCCGGAAGATGCCGCGATTAACGTCCAACTGGCCAAGCTGGCTGCCAAGCGCGGAGAAGTTGATGACGCCGTGCACTACTACCAGAATGCTCTTTATGGCCGCTGGGCCGGGAACCAGGTGGATGAGCGGATACGGCAACTGCGAATTGAGCTGATTCGCTTCCTGCTTTTGCACCAGACACGCAACATCGCACTCTCAGAACTGCTCATTTTGGAAACTGATCTCCCGCAATCGGCCACTGCCCATGTGGAGGCGGCACGCCTTTTCTTGGAGGCCGGAGACGCGCAACATGCTTTGAAGAATTACGCTGAAGCGATTGCACTGGATAAGAACAATGTGGACGCCCTGACAGAAGCGGGGGAAACGGCCTTCCGGTTGGGTGATTACCAGCAGGCTGATCACTATCTAATAGCCGCACTAGACCTAAAACCGGAAGCCCAGAAGACGCACCAGCTCTTGTCGGTTACTGAAATGGTGCTATCGGACGATCCCCTGGAGCCGCATCTCAAAAAGGAGGAGAGGCAGCGGCGCCTGCTTCTGGCCTTCGAGCAAGCTCGCCAGCGGTTGGAGAACTGCCTCAGTCAAACTGCGGATAGCCAAGGGACTGCAGAACTGGCTGCCCTTAAAGAACAAGCTCTGGCGGTGGAGTCCAAGCTGCGTTCCAACCCTCCTCCTGATTCTGAGCTGACGCGGTCCGGAGTGGAACTTGCCTACAAAATTGAGCAGGCGGCATCAGCCCATTGCGGAGAGGCCCAAGGGTTGGATCAGGCGCTGCTGTTGATTGGGCACAAGCACAGCGGTGCACAGCAATGAACACTCATGACTTGCCGTTCATACAGCGGTTGCGCCTGCGCGAGAATCACATATTTCTGGCGCTGACCATGATCATCGGGGTGCTCGCCGGTCTAGCCGCGGTTTTGTTCACCCTGGCCATCAAGGGCACCACCCATCTGCTGTTCGGAATAGCGCCTTCGTATTTGCGCTACATCATGGTCCCTACCTTGATGAGCCTGGTCACAGGCTTTTTGCTGGCAAAGTTTTTCCCCGACGCTCGCGGCAGCGGAGTTCCGCAAACTGAAGCCGCTTATCATCTCAACCAGGGAGAGGTCCCATTTCGAGTCGCGTTTGGGAAGTTTCTGACTGGCGCGCTCTGTATTGGGTCGGGCCATTCGATGGGAAGGGAAGGCCCATCGGTGCAGATCGGCGCCGGTATCGCGTCTCCCATCGGGAAGTGGTTTCATCTCTCGCCTGCGCGGGCTCAAAGTCTGGTGCCGGTGGCCGCGGCCGCCGCTCTATCGGCAGCGTTTAATACTCCGGTCGCAGCCGTCATCTTTGCGATGGAAGAAATCATCGGAGACATGAACGCGACTCTGCTAGGCTCCACGGTCGTGGCCTCCGTCGCATCGGTCATCGTTGAACGCTCCATTCTCGGTAACAGCCCCATCTTTCATGTCCCCGAGTATCACTTGGTCCATCCAGCGGAACTGATTGCCTATGTCGTTCTTGGAGTGGCTGGTGGCGTCGTTTCCCTGGCGTTCTGCAAGGGACTGCTTCGCGCCCGCGCGTTCTTTCTCGGAATGCCGCGGTGGACCAGGATGCTTCAGCCTGCCATGGGCGGCCTCATCCTTGGCGGAATCCTGATCTTTTTTCCTCAGGTCATGGGCGTGGGCTACGAGTACGTTGATCAGGCGCTGAATGGCGGGTTGCTGCTGAAAACCATGCTGCTGCTGTGCCTGGCGAAGCTGGTGGCGACCATTGTTTCCTACTCTTCAGGAAATGCCGGCGGCATTTTTGCACCCAGCCTGTATCTTGGGGCGATGGCGGGGGGGGCCGTCGGTGTTCTCATGCACCGCTTTGCTCCTTTTCCGACGGGTGATGTCGGAGCCTACGCGTTGGTCGGCATGGGTACGCTGTTTGCGGGAATCATTCGCGCCCCCATGACTTCGGTGTTTATGATCTTTGAGCTCACGCAGGACTACCAAGTGCTGGTGCCGCTTATGATTGCCAACATGATCAGCTTCCTGATCTCAAAGCGATACCAGCCGGTTCCGCTGTACCACGCGTTGCTGGAGCAGGACCACGTGCACATGCCGCAACCGGGCACTCGACTGCCGACCGGCGTCTGGCGTGCTCGTGACATCATGACTCGGGAATTTACAATGATTCCGCCCGACAGCCCAATCGAGCAGGCGGCCAGGATCGCGGCGCAAACCGATGCGCAGAGCTTTCTCGTGGGAAATAATAGGGTTTATTCGGGTCTTGTGACGCGCGATCAAATCGAGAGCGCGCTCCACTCCGACGCCGCGAAGGCCCCCATCACAACCATTGTCACGGATAACTACTCCCATGTTCACCCTGACCATACGCTCGAACGCGTGCTGGAGCGGCTGGCCAAGAATCCCGGTTTGTTGCCGGTCGTGAGCCGCAGCCACGTGAATCGCGTTGAGGGTGTCATAACTCCGCAAACGCTGGTTCAGTTTGTGCAAGAGAACTGGAAGGACCAAAGAACGGTGGCGAGGAATACCGACGACCCGGTGGGGCCGACGGACAGCTAATCACAGCTTCTTCAAAAACGCCTTGGCCCGTTCGAACTCGGGGAATAGTTTTTCTTCTGCCTGGAAGTCGGCCCCGTGCACGCAGCGACGGCTACCGCGTAGCCTGACCGGATGCTTCAAGTGAAGCATTTCGTGGTACACGATGTACTCGACAGCGTATCGCGGCACTCGCTGGTGGTCGAAGGCACGACTGACAACGATGGCATTGTGAGCAGGATCATAATGCGCGAGGCTTCGGCGGGCGTGAGATTGGCTCCATGTCATCTGCGGCCGGCCCAGCAAACCGTGAAAGAACCGTCGGTTCAGTTCTTCAAATATCTGCTCCAGGTCGTAGACCTCTCCTTGTGCGGAGGCAATCCGTTTTCGCCCACGCAACCGTCGCACTGTTTGCGCCTTGGCGCTGATGTCGTGGCTGGAAACATAGCGGCGATAGCGCGTCGAGTGCAGTGGCGCGATGGGCTTGCGATACATTTTCGCCAGCAGGATATGCGCGATCGCTTCCAGGACAGTGTCAGGTGCACCCTCCAGCAGGTCAGAGATTCGTGCGTGCACGATGGTCTCGCGCACCCGAATCGTGCTGTTCACATTGGCGAAAGGGTAGAACTCGACGCGGAATTGCGGCATGGGCGCACGTGGCCGCAGCTCGCGGTAGCTCCTCTGGAAGATTTCCTGCAGCTTGGGAAGCAAAGTGTTACTAACGTAGCACGGAAGTCGTCGTGCGAAAGACTAGTCGGGTCGCTCCGAGTAAACCTTGTTAAGTTTCTTGTCCTTGGCCAGCTCATTCTGCTTTTGAAGCTCTTCACGGGCGCTGCCAGCACCGTCGCTCACTGCCTCAATGGCGTTGGTCAAGACAAAAGAATATTGTTCCAATTCTTCCGGAGGAGACTTTTCTTTTAGCTCACGCAGTTTCAGGGCCCATTCGCTGTCAGCTTCAATCAGCAACCTCAAGCCTTTGCGCATATCGGTTTTGTGCGAGGCGTACATGTCCACGTTATCGTCGATCTCGTCCAGCAGCGAAGAAACATCCTGCAGCAGATCGTGTATTTGCATCGGACGGTCCTTCGCAGTCTTCGCGTCGGTGCGTAATTGATCGATCGAGTTCACGCGCGTTCGGACGAAACTGATCATCAACTCCAGGCGCTTGTCAGGATAGTCCGCCACCTCGCGCATCTGGTCGATTTCCTTCTCATTCAGCGGATCTCGACTGCGAGTTTGCGTCAGGGCGAGTGGAGGAAGAAAGCATATAAGGCACACGAGCCCGATGAACCAATGGGTCCTACGCAGCATCACGGTTTCTCCTTCGGTTCCGCTTGCGGTCCGAACATTCTGGCCAGCAGGTCAGAGCGGATTTGTTCGATGTCTTGCACCGCTTTCAGCACGGGGGGGCGGTCTTCCACCGCCAGAGTTTCGGCAATGTCGTGCAGGCGCTTGGACAGCTTGCGCAAGTCAATCTCCGTTTGCTTCAGATGTTTTCCCGACGCGGAGGCCGCGTCAGCTGCCTTTCGGCCGTATTCCACCACTTCACCAACTTCGCTTTGGGCCTTGTCCACATCGCCGTTGGTGAACTGGGCATTGGCGTCTTCCAGTACGCGATGAGCATATTCAAGGCAGAGCTTCGCTTGCTCTCCTCCGTGCGCCGCATCGGCGCGTGTCTTAAGTTGAGGCAGAGACTCGTTCGCCGCCAGCGCGATGCCAGTAAGCAAGAATACAATCGCCGCGCTTCGTAACTGTCGCCGCATATTACTTCTTGATTTGATACTTCTCAGCATGTTGTGGGTCAAGCGCCATCAGCCGGTGGCGGGCCTTCCATTCTTCCTCGGGAAGCCTGCCAGCATCCTCGGCCAGGAAACGTTGATAATATTCCACCGCTTGCTTTGCCGCCTTCAAGTTGTCGAAGCACGTAGCTCGCAGGAAATAACTGGCCGCAGATTCGGGCAAGAACTTGGCGCGATAATCAAGCGCCTTCAACGCCAGTTCATAGTTCTTGTTTGCCGAAGCCACCACAGCAAGGTTGCCATAGGCATCGGCCAAGTCAGGCTTCAACTTCACGGCCAGCAACAGTTCCTGCTGTGCCTCAGGATACTTCTTCTCGTGCATCAACAAAGAGCCGAGGGCGTAATGGGCCTTCGCATCCTGCGGCATCTTCTGGACCGCGATGCGAAACTGCGCCTCCGCTTCGCTGTCCTTGCCGGCCTGTACGTAGAGCGTACCCAATTCCAATGCCGCGTGCGGATCACCGGGGTCAGCTTTCAGACCCTGCTGGAGCTCTTGGGCAGCCTGGTCGCTTTTGCCTTCGGCTGCCAAGACGCGCCCCAGTTGGACACGCGCGTTGTTGTTCTGCGGATCGGCTGCCAGCAGCTTGCGTAACGCCGCCTCGGCGTCAGGATACTTCTTCTGCTTCATCGCGACATTCGCCAAACCTGCAAGGGCTTCCGGCGACTTGGGATCGAGATTCGCGGCAGCCTGGAACTCACGCGCCGCGGCGTCGAGGTTATTCTGCTTCTCCAGCAAGATTCCGGCTGAGAGATGTGGTTGAGGAGACTTGGGATTGAGTTTGGCTGCTTCAGCATAGGCGGCGAGCGCCTGTTGCGAATCGCTGTCCTCTTCAACACGACCCAGCGACTGCCAGGCGCGCGCCAATCCCTCGTCAGGATTTGCAGTGGGTTTCAGTTGCGTGGCCGCTTGCAGATACTTGGCAGCCTCAACTCTGTCACCTTGCCCGGCCAGCAATATGCCAAGGTTCAAGTTGGACTCGAACACATCCGGCTTGGCCGCGACCGCCTTACGATAGGCGTCGATTGCCTGCGCGCCGCGCTGGGTAGCGTTATACACATAGCCCAGGTCGAACCACGCGCGATAGTCGTTTGGTTTGGCGCTTATGGCTTTCTGCAACAGTGATTCCGCCGTGGTGAAATCGCCATGCTGCATCGCAGTTTCCGCCTGGTCCACCTCGGGTGAGCTGGCGTCATCTGGGACCTCCTCGGCCACGCGATGATGACGAATCGTCGGCTTGCTTTCTTGCGCGGCAACCTGCGCCGCGCCTGCTACAGTCAGGGCCGCGGAGAGAAATACCGCCGCGGCGTGCCTATGGATGCTCATTCGATTGTGAGTTCCCGTTCAGCGGTAAGATGCGCGCCAGCCATTGACCGGTGTAGGAATTCTGGGCTTTGGCTATGACCTCCGGCGGTCCCACGGCTACAACGTGGCCGCCGCGCGATCCGCCCTCCGGACCCAGGTCGATCACCCAATCCGCGGTTTTGATGATGTCGAGATTATGCTCGATAACCAGGATCGATCCGCCAGCCTCAATTAATCGCCGAAAGGCTGCCAACAGCTTGCTGACATCATCAAAGTGCAGCCCCGTGGTGGGTTCGTCGAAGATGTACAGCATCTTCGGGTGGCGTTTATTGCGTTCGGTCTGCGATCGGCCAATGTCACGCAGCTTCGGCTGAAGGTGCGCGGCCAGCTTCATCCGTTGCGCTTCGCCCCCGGAAAGCGTGGTCGCCGACTGGCCAAGCCGCAAATAGCCCAGGCCGACCTCCTCCAGCACGCGTAGCTTTTCCACGATCTTAGGCACGCCCGAGAAGAAGTGTAGGGCCTCCTTGACGGTGAGGTTCAACACTTCGTGAATATTCTTGCCGTGGTAGTGGACTTCCAGAATCTCCGGCTTGTAACGCATGCCCTTGCATTCTTCGCACACCAATTCAACATCTGCCAGAAACTGCATCTCCACCGTGACGGTACCGTCGCCCTGGCAGCCCTCGCAACGCCCGCCAGGGATATTGAAGGAAAAATGCCCTGCCGTGTAACCATGCTTCTTGCTCTCGGGCAGGGAAGCGAAGAGTTCGCGGATAGCGTCGAACGCCTTGATGTAGGTCACTGGATTCGAGCGCGGAGTGCGGCCAATCGGCGATTGATCCACCAGCACTACTTCGTCGATCCATTCCGCTCCCTCCACGCGATCTAATTCAGCCTGCGGGCCGCCGGTAAGCTGGCCCGTTTGCGCGGCGATCGCGTTATAGAGCACATCATGCACCAAGGTCGATTTTCCCGAGCCAGACACGCCAGTAATGCACACCATCATGCCCAACGGAATGCAGACGCTCACCTTCTTCAAATTATGTGCTCTTGCGCCGATCAGTTTGATTTGCCGTCCGGTTCCAGTTCTCCGCGACGACGGCGTCGGTATGCGAAGGTCGTCACTCAAGTAACGGCCTGTCAGGGATGCGGGATTGCGCACGATTTCATCGTAAGTCCCGGCAGCAATCACGCGCCCACCGTTTTCGCCTGCTCCCGGACCAAGGTCGAGGATGCGATCGGCCGAGCGCATGATCTCAGCATCGTGCTCCACCACGAGAATCGTATTTCCCAGGTCGCGCAGGTCGTGCAGTATCTTGATCAGCCGACTGGTGTCGCGGTGGTGCAATCCGATCGATGGCTCGTCCAGCACGTAGAGCGTGCCAACCAGACGCGAGCCCAGTGATGTCGCCAACTGAATACGTTGCGCCTCGCCCCCGGACAGCGTAGAAGACAATCGATCGAGAGTCAGGTATTCCAGTCCCACGTCGTTTAGATACCGTAGCCGGTCGTTGATTTCATCCAGCAGCTTGCCGGCGATGTCGGCCTCCTGCCGGGTCAGTTGCAACCGCGAGAAGAATTGCGTTGCCTCCTCCACGGTCATCGCCGACACCTGACAGATGTCTTTACCGCCGATCTTTACCTGGCGCGCTTCGCGGCGCAGGCGCAGGCCCTCGCAATCGGAGCACACTGAGTAACCACGGTACCGGCTGAGAAAAACTCGTACATGCAGCTTGTACTTCTTGCGTTCCAGGTGCTCGAAGAATCCGCGCACCCCCCAGAATTTGCCGTCACCGTTGATGATGTAGTTTTGCTGGTCAGGAGTCAGATCCTGCCACGGGACATCGTGCGGAATCCCTGCCGCGCGCGCGTAGCGGCGCATCTCCGTCGCCAGCGGCCGGTACTTTGGCTTGGTCCACGGCTCGATTGCGCCTTCGGCAAGAGTCAGCGACTTGTTGGGAATCACCAGGTTGAGGTCGAAATCGATAGTGTTGCCGAAACCTTGGCAGCGCGGGCACGCGCCGAATGGATTGTTGAACGAGAACAGCCGCGGCTCCGGCTCTTCGTAGCGAATGTTGCACTGCTTGCACTCGAAGCGCTGCGAGAAGCGTAGCCGTTGTGGCGTTTCACCGTCACGTGGCGCCGTTTCGAAGAGCACTTCGCCGGCTTCGCGATAACCCTGCTCCACCGCATCCACGATGCGCGCTCGCGCCTCGGGCGAAACCGCGATGCGATCGATCAACACCAACACCGGCTCGGCAAAATTGAGGTCGAGCAACGACTCGGGAGTTGAGAATTCGACCACCCTGCCATGCTGGTAGAGCCGGTTATACCCTCGCTTGCGCAGCTCGAACAGACGTTCCTTCAGCAGGGAATCGTCCGCTGGCTTCGGGGTCTTCTTTTTCGCTGTGCGGCGTCCCTTCGATTTTTCCGGTTCGGCAGGCTTGGGTGGAGGCTGAAGTGGAAAGAATGCCTGCACCCGGGCTCCCTCGCCGAGCGCCAGAAGCTGCTCCGCCACTTCGTCCACCGTGTCCTTCTTAACCTCCCGACCGCAGTTCAGGCAGTAGGTACGCCCCACGCGGGCATATAACAATCGTAAATAGTCGTAGATCTCTGTCGCCGTGGCCACCGTCGAACGAGGATTGCGCGTGGTGTTCTTCTGGCGGATGGCTACCGCAGGGGCGATGCCGTCGATGACATCGACATCTGGCTTCTCGATGCGTTCCAGGAACTGTCGTGCATAGGCGGAAAGCGACTCCACATAACGACGTTGGCCTTCGGCGTAAACGGTGTCGAACGCCAGCGACGACTTACCCGAACCCGAAACCCCAGTCACCACTGTCATGGCATTGTGTGGAATTTCGAAGTCGATGTTCTTCAGATTGTGGACGCGTGCTCCGCGTACGACGATACTCTCGTTCGACATGGGCCCCAGGTTTCCGGCAAGGTAAAAATCGGCGGTGCGGCGGCATTTCGCCTGTCGAGCCACACAGATCCGGCTAAAGATGACTGCCGAAACCTCTGATTATATCTGTTTGGAGCGTGGCGCGTGAGGCGTCCCTAACGCGCGAAGTACAGCAGCGCGAAGATATAGATCCACAAAATGCCCATGAAGTGCCAGTACCACGCGGTCACATCGATGACAATACGGCGAGTCTCCGGCGGACGGTGCATCCAGGTCGTCATGCCGGCATAGAGCAGGGCCAGAATTCCTCCGACCAGGTGCACGGCGTGCACACCCGTCAGTATGAAGAAAAACGAACTACTGGTATTCGTAGCGAAGGTCGCATTGGTCAACCGCAATATGTGCCAGGCGTATGCCTGCCCGGCGAGAAAGCCGAGACCGAGAACGATCGTCGCCCAAACCCACGGAAGGGCATGACTGGCGCTCACGCGAATACCGGGCATGCCCACGATAGGCGCGAGTGCGACATCTTCAGCGGCACGCCGACGTGCAAACTCCAGGACAAAGCTGCTGAGCAGGAGAATAACGGTATTTACCAGCAGGATACGAATGGGGAGTGTGAGAGGAACCCAGTTGCTGATGTAGTCATTGCTCGCCGGGTCCCAGATGGCGCCTGCCTTGCGCACTACATAGGCTGTAGTGAACGAGACGAAGAGCATGACCACCGAAGACAGCGCCAACATCAGTCCCAGACGATAGCGCCGCAGGCGTTCGCCATAGTTGGGAGTGTTGTCATCGCCGCCGCGGCCACCACCGCCGCCGTCACCGGGCCAGCCCGCAACGGGGCCTCGGCCTCCCCCGCCTTGCGAGGTCCTCGGTACCCGAATACTGATTCCCCGGCTCACAACTGCGATACCCTTGAGTCGCCGTTTACCTGCGCCTTGCCGGCGTGCAAGCTAAACGCCCGATTGCCAATGTTGATACCGAAACGCGAGACACCCACTTTTCCTCGCGTCACAACGCCTTGTGACATTATGATGCACGCGACGTCGACGGAACTCAACTGATCTGTGACGGTATATTTTGGGGCAGGGAAGTTGTGGGGGCCGGAGATCAAAAGCGATGGTCAGCACATGAAACGCATTGTCATCATCGTGATTGTCGTTGCGGGCCTCCTCTATCTGGCTGACTTTCTATCGGTGCGCTTCCGCATACCTGCCCGCGACACCTTTGGTACGGTGACAATGCACACGTACTACGTTGTCAAATTAAAAAACGGCAAGACCGAGTACGACTACGCGGGCGACCACGACGTAAGTTGCTCAAATTCCTTACTGCCGCAGTTCGGAGTGAAACCGTGCTGGTATGCCAGCCGGCATACCGATGAGCAAATCAACATCGACTCCGGCAATCCGAATAATCCGCATTTGTTTTAAAAGTGGGCTCCCGGCTACCTTAATCGAGGGCAAAGGCTCTTGCATCCTGATCGACTCTGCCTCATCCTGACTACATGCCCCAGCACGAACGAGTTCATGGCCACGAGGTAAAGAAGGCGCAAATCGCCAACAACTGCTTCGGGTGCGGCCCCGCTAACGAAGCCGGACTGCGGCTGGAGTTCGTCCTCGACAAAGAGCACGAGCGATTTGTCTGCCACTTTCAACTGGAGGAACGCTTCGTCGGGCCGCCAGGCCACGCTCACGGCGGCATCATTGCCACCATCCTCGACGAGGCCATGGGCAAGGTCAGCAAGCTGCGCAATGTGATCGCGCTGACGGGCCGCATGGAAGTCAATTACATCCGGCCAACGCCACTGTTCACTCCACTTATCGTCGAGGGCTGGGAGGTGCGGGTTGCCGGCCGCGAGCACATCCATGCCGCCGAGATTCGCAATGGCAAGGGAGAAGTGCTGGCCGAAAGTATAGGAACATTCATCGAGATCGACCCCCATCGTATGTTCGCGAAATATTTGAAGGAGACGGGCAGCGACGCGACGTAGGAGGAATCGCGGAGTGTGCACGTAGTTCGTTTTGCCGCTTAGGATGACAACAAAGGAAGTGTCAGACGCCCACCACCCTGCTGCGGCGCTCCATCAGCACGGTGTCGCGCCAGCGCCCATCCAGGCAGCCAATCCTTTCGCGGATGCCCACGACGCGAAACCCCGCCTGCTGGTGTAAGCGGATACTGACTGCGTTCTCGGCAAAGATTCCCGCCTGGAGCGTCCAGATGCTGTTCTCCTCCGAGGCTTCCACCAAGGCATGCAGCAACTTGCGTCCGATTCCCCGTCCCCGAACTTCCTCCGCGATGTAGATGCTTACCTCGGCGACGCCCGCGTAAACTTCGCGGCTGGAGACCCGACTCAGCGCGGCCCAGCCAAGCACCTTGTCATTCCAGCGCGCGACTAGCCTGCAAGTGGATAGGTGGCGTTCGTCCCACTTCCGGTAGTCCGGAACGGATGTTTCGAACGTGGCATTGCCTGTCGCGATTCCCTGAAGATAGATCTCGCGAGCGGCCTCCCAGTCCAGTTCTGCCATGCGCACGATCTCAAGGGTCCGCATATTGGTGTTCCCACAAGGAAGTATAGGGTCTGTCACGCCGGAGATTGGAGCAAATGATGGCGGGCACAGCACGGGGTTACGCGGCGCATCCCCGCAGAGTAAAATAAAAGGTTCCGCAAGTGTTAGGATCACGCTGCCTTGACAGCAGAGAGGCGGCATTTAGTTGAGGCACTGTAGCCAAAGCTAAATGCTAGATGCCAACTGCTATCCGGCAACTGCTCGATCCGGGGAGAAATCTATGTCAGAGAACAATGGCAACAACACCAGCCTGCGCCTGAAGACCGGCTTGGCCGAGATGCTCAAGGGCGGCGTCATTATGGACGTGATGAGCGTCGAACAGGCCGAGGTTGCCGAGAAGGCCGGCGCCACCGCCGTCATGGCGCTGGAGCGTGTGCCTGCCATCATTCGTGCTGAGGGCGGCGTTTCGCGGATGGCCAATCCCAAGCTGATCCGCCAGATCATGTCGAATGTGTCGATTCCGGTAATGGCAAAATGCCGCATCGGCCACTTCGCCGAGGCTCAGATACTGCAGGAGATCGGCGTGGACTATATCGATGAGTCAGAAGTACTGACTCCGGCCGACGAAGAACACCATGTGAACAAGCACGCGTTCAAGACGCCGTTTGTTTGCGGGGCGCGGAACTTAGGCGAGGCTCTGAGGCGCATTGCCGAAGGCGCAGCCATGATCCGCACCAAGGGCGAGGCTGGAACGGGTGATGTTATCCATGCTGTCAAGCATATGCGGCAAATAGTTAAAGAAATGCGTCAACTTACGGTGATGAGCGAAGAAGAACTCTTTGCAGCGGCCAAAAACCACCAGGCGCCATACGAGTTGGTGCGCCTTGTCGCCAAAGCAGGTAAGTTGCCAGTGCCGAACTTCTCCGCCGGAGGCATTGCGACTCCAGCCGATGCCTCGCTGATGATGCAACTTGGCGCCGAAGCTGTCTTCGTTGGATCGGGCATCTTCATGAAGGGCGGAGCAACACCGCTGGATCTGACGCTCAAGGCCGAGCGCGAAGAAGCTGAGTCGCGGGCCAAAGCCATTGTGATCGCAACCACGCATTTCGACGATGCGAAGGTGCTGGCCGAAGTCAGCGAGCAGATGACCGGAGCGATGAAAGGCCTGGCGGTCGGCGCTATCGCGGAAAAGGATCTGCTGCAGACACGGGGGTGGTAAGGGGCAGTTGTCGGTTCTCAGTTGCCAGTTGTCAGCGGGGCGCGGCGAAAGCCGCGCCTTTTTGCTGTACGCTAACATCTGATTCGAATAGATCGTGACCGTGGTTCCAGGTTGCAACAGGTTTAGCTGACAACTGACAACCGACAACTGAGAACTTCTCTATGAAGATCGGTGTCCTTGCCCTGCAAGGCGATTTCGATGCGCATCGCCGGCGCCTGGAGGAACTGGGCGCGGAAGTCGTACTAGTGCGCAAGGCTGAGCAGTTCGACGAGATCGATGGTCTGGTCATTCCCGGAGGCGAGTCGACCACGTTCCTGAAGCTTCTCGGGCAAGACACTTTTCGCAAGCTCAACGATTTTGTGCACCGCAAGCCTACCTTCGGCACTTGCGCCGGCGCCATTCTGCTGGCAAAGCAAGTGGAAAACCCGCATCAGCCTGGTTTAGACGCTCTTGATATCACAATCCGACGTAATGGCTACGGGCGGCAGATCGACTCGACCATTGTTGTGGCCGCCAGCTTGCTCGGCGGCGATCCGCTGGAGATGGTATTTATCCGCGCACCACTGATCGAAAGGGTCGGCGAGGGCGTGGAAGTCCTCGCGAAACGCGGCAATGATCCCGTGCTGGTGCGGAAGGGAAGTGTGATGGCAGCGACTTTCCATCCGGAATTGTCAGACGACAAGCGCGTGCATGCAGAATTTCTGAAGCTGGTGAAGAACGGGACGAAGTGATTGAACGGCCTTGACTGAAATTCTTCCGCGCTCTTTGTGTCACCGTGGTGAAAACCACCCACCTGTCATAATCTAAGACTAAGCATTCACACCAACAGATAGGAAAGAAAGCACTCATTCATGGCCGAATCTCCGATTACTGCCCGCACTCAGGATTTTGCAACCTGGTATCAGGACGTGGTTCTGCAAGGCGACATGGCCGAGCCCGCCGAGATCGTCAAAGGCTGCATGGTCATCAAGGCCAACGGCTACGCGGTATGGGAGCTGATCCAGCGCGAACTCGACGACCGCTTCAAAGCCACAGGCCATCAGAACATGTATTTTCCGCTGCTGATCCCGCAGAGCTTTCTGCACAAGGAAGCGGAGCACGTGGAGGGCTTCTCGCCTGAGCTTGCGGTGGTCACGATGGCGGGCGGCAAGCAACTGGAAGAGCCGTACGTCATTCGTCCGACGTCGGAGACGATCATCGGCCACTTTTTTGCCAAGTGGATCAAGAGCTGGCGCGATCTGCCGGTGCTGGTCAACCAGTGGGCCAACATCATCCGCTGGGAGCTGCGCACCCGCATGTTCCTCCGCACCACGGAATTTCTCTGGCAGGAGGGCCACACCGCGCACTCCAATCATGATGAAGCCGTGCAGGAAGTCCTGCGCATGCTTGACGTGTACGCCGAGGTTGCCGAGGACGTCATGGCGATGCCGGTGATCAAGGGCCTGAAGACCCAATCGGAGAAGTTCGCCGGGGCACTGCAAAGCTACAGCATTGAAGCCATGATGCAGAACGGCTTTGCGCTGCAGGCTGGCACCAGCCACGACTTGGGGCAGAATTTCGGCAAAGCCTTTGACGTACAGTTTCAAAGCAAGGAAGGCCAGCTTGATTACGTATGGCAAACCAGTTGGGGCGTCAGCACGCGGCTGGTGGGCGGGCTGATCATGAGCCACTCCGACGACAAGGGCCTGGTGCTTCCGCCGAAGGTCGCGCCCACCAAAGCCGTGCTAGTCCCGATTTATCGCAAAGACGAGGAGAAGGAAAAAGTACTCGAGGCTTCCCATCGGATCGCGAAAGACCTGGGCGCGAAATTGGATGATCGCGAAGGACAGTCCCCCGGCGCGAAGTTCTTTCACTGGGAGCGGCGCGGCGTGCCGGTGGTCCTCGAACTGGGACCGCGCGATTTGGCTTCAGGGAGCATCGTGTTGAAGCGTCGTGACACCGGGGTCAAGGAACCGATGCCACAAGGGGATGTCGCCGCCAAATTACCGGCAGTGCTGGCGCAGATGCAGCAGAACATGTATGACTCAGCCAAGCAACGCCTGAAGGCGAACACCGTGCTGGCGAATTCCATCGAAGAGGTCGAGTCTATTCTCAAAGATGTCACCGCCGAAAAGGGCGGCGGCAAGTTCGTAATGGCGCACCTGAAAGACGATCCGCGATGCGATGCGCGCATCAAGGAGTTCAAAGCTACGATCCGCTGCATTCCTTTGGTGGACGAGCATGACGGGCCAGGGAAGTGCATCGTCACCGGCGAACCGGTTGACCGGCGCGTGGTGGTGGCGAAAGCGTATTGAAAAGCAGGGGCAAGGGTTTAGCGGATAGCGATTAGGGGTTAACCGCTGGCATCACTACCGCCTGTGTCAACCAGCCCCTGACCCCTAACACCTAGCCCCCCTTGCAGGAGGACTCATGAGCATCTACGATCTGTCCGCAAAGCTGAACAACGGGCGCAACAAGAAACTCGCCGACTACAAGGGCAAAGTCCTGCTGATCGTCAACACTGCCAGCAAGTGCGGATTTACGCCGCAATACGAGGGGCTGCAATCGCTTTACGAAAAGTACAAAGACCGCGGGCTGGAGGTGCTGGGTTTTCCCTGCGATCAGTTCGGGCACCAGGAGCCAGGCTCCGATGATGAGATTAAATCGTTCTGCCAGGTCAACTACGGCGTCGACTTCCCGTTGTTTTCGAAGATCGACGTCAATGGTGACGACACGCATCCGGTCTTCAAGTTTCTGAAGAGCGAAAAAGGCGGTCTGCTCGGCGATAGCATCAAGTGGAACTTCACCAAGTTCCTGGTGGACAAGAAGGGAAACGTCGTCGAGCGTTACGCGCCGACCACACCGCCAGCGTCGATCGAGCCGCAGATCGACAAGCTGCTGGGTAAATAAAAAGCTATTTCACCACCCTTCGACTTCGCTCAGGGCAGGCTACAGCACAGAGGACACAGAGGAAATTTGGTCTTTCTCACGTGCCTCAGGCAAGAGGACTTTGGGCGCCCACAAATCCCTAGCCTGAAGACACATGAGAAAGAATCTTAGGTTCTTCTCTGTGTTCTCTGTGTCTCTGTGGTGAATCCTCTTCCCGTTCCCGCTATACTGATGAGTAACGAGGATGGTTGTGAGCTCTCAGCAAAAGACGTTCTACATCGAGACCTTCGGCTGCCAGATGAATTTCCACGACTCTGAGAAGGTCGTGGGAACGCTGATCTCCGAAGGCTATGCGCAAGTACAGCGCGAAGAGGACGCTGACCTCATCGTTTACAACACTTGCTCGATCCGCGATAAGGCTGAGCAGAAGGTGTTCCATCGGTTGAACGATTTCAAGAAGCTGCACAAGGAAGGGAAGCGCTTCGCCGTTCTGGGCTGTGTCGCCCAGCAGGAAGGCGAGAAGATCTTCGAGCGTGCGCCTTACGTCTCTTTGGTCGCTGGGTCGGCCTCCTATCGCAACTTGCCGGGCATGCTAATCCAGATCGAGAATGGCGCCGACCGTGTCACCGGGCTCGATGATCGCCAGACTGATCAAACCTTCGAGACCGAGTTCACCGCCCGCACCAACCCGCATCGGGGATACATCACGATCATTGAGGGCTGCGACAAGTTCTGCGCCTACTGCGTGGTGCCGTACACGCGCGGCAAGGAGCGCAGCCGCACTTCGCAGTCGGTGATCGACGAAGCCATGCGCATGGCTGATGCGGGATACACCGACATTCAGTTGCTCGGGCAGAACGTGAATTCTTATCGCGATCCGGCAGGGAAGAAAAGCTTCGCGGAATTGCTGGTATCGGTTGGGGAATTGCCGGGTATTCGCCGCGTCCGTTTCACGACCTCGCATCCTCGAGACTTCACCAAGGACATCGTGGACGTCATTGATGCCGTGCCGACCCTCTGCGATCACGTGCACTTGCCGGTGCAGAGCGGCTCTTCGCGGGTGCTGGAGTCGATGTTCCGCGACTACACACGCGAGCAGTACCTGGAGCGCATCGCTTGGATGAAAGCCACCCGCAATAAGGAAATCAGTATTACCACCGACGTGATAGTCGGATTTCCCGGCGAGACCGAAGCCGAGTTTCACGAGACTCTCAGCCTGCTGGACGAAGTTGGATACGATGGCGTCTTTTCCTTCAAGTACTCACCGCGACCGAATACTCCGGCGCTGCAGTATGCCGACTCTATTCCCGATGCCGAGAAATCGCACCGCTTGCAGGTGATGCAGGAGCACCAGCGAGAATTGCAAAGGCTCAGTTATCGCAGGCATTTAGGGCAAATCATTGAAGTCATGGTGGAGGGGAAGAATCCAGCGCGCGGACAGATCACCGGCCGCACGTCGCAGAACAAAACGCTCAACTTCGTGGTCAACGGTAAGCCGGAGCCACGCATCGGGGAATACGTCCGAGTGCAAGTGACGCAGACATTTCCTAACAGCCTATTGGGCGAGATGACCGTCTAAACATTCAGAAAGTGTTTGCGTTTCGTACGCAAGACGGAGTATCAACAGTCAAGCACCTGGGGAGGGAACCATGATGGAAGTTGAAATGAAGATTCGCGGGCTGATGATGGATCCCGTGACCAACATGCCCATCGTGATCCTGAAGGACCAGGGGAGCGACACGGTGCTGCCGATCTGGGTTGGGGTCTATGAGGCCAATGCCATTGCCCTTGAGATTGAGAAGGTGACGACGCCACGCCCGATGACCCACGACTTGCTGAAGAACCTGTTGGTCGGGCTGGAAACCACAGTGCAGAAGGTGGTTGTTACAGAGCTGCGCGACGACACCTTCTTCGCAGTCATCTGGCTGGAGCGCGATGGCCAGGCCATCAGCATCGACTCTCGCCCCTCAGACGCCCTGGCGCTGGCGCTGCGGATGGACTGCCCGATCTTCGTCGAGGATGAAGTCCTGAAGTCCAGCAAGCAGGCCAACGCGACCAGCGACCGGGTCAACAACGATGAACTTCGCAAGTGGCTGGAGAACCTCGGCGAGGACGACCTGGGCCGCTACAAGATGTAGCTGCAGGGGTTAGGGGCCAGGGACCAGTGAAGAAGGCCCAGCTCCGAGTACTTTACACCTAGACCCAAGCCCCTGACACCCAACACCTGGTTTATGGATTCCGCCGAACAACTCCAACGCATTTATCTGGCCGGCTTTGAGCTGCAAACCTTCGAACGCTATCCCAGCTCCATAGGTGTGGTTCGTGATGGCTGCATCGCGCTGCTGAGGGCGACGCCAGTCGGCCTGCAGATGATTGGAACTCCCGGATGGCGGATGGGGGAAGTCCTCGGCGTGCTCGTGCAGAAGGACGGACGCGAGGTCTTCCAAGCCAAGTCCGAGATCGTGGAAGCGACATCCGAGAAACTGGAGGCGCTGCGCCGGTTCCGGGAGGATCTGGAGCGACTGCTAACGGCGACGGCGTGAGGGCTTGTTTTCACCATGGAGACACGGAGCGCACCGAGGCTCATGGTGACCAGAATGGAGTTAACATAATATCTGTTATCGGACATTCCGCAACTCTTGGATAAACAGAACACGTGCACCGCCGTATTTGACGCGGCTCTACCCGTCTTCAACAGTTTCCTTAGATAGGCTCTGCTGCCACCGCCTCAGCTGCATAGAACCACTTTCGGATGGAAAAGCGTCCCTGCCACTCGGCTGGCGATGCAGATCAGCTCCGACTGGCCCGCGAAAACCTTTACGAAGGGCGAGCGGGACATCTCTGGCAGGTTTACCGTCCGGCCGTGGCGAATCTTGGCGATATCCTCGTCGGTGGCCGTGACCGACGGAATGTCCGGCAGGACGCGGCGCGGATGCACCAGTAGCTCGTCAATCCGCCCTTGACCGGCGGCCTCGGCGATTTCGTCCAAGGTGCGGCTGTGCTCGATGGCAAACTCGGCCACCTGCGTCCGGCGCAGGCCGGCCAGATGGGCTCCGATGCCCAGCTTCTGTCCTAGTTCGTGAGCCAGGCTGCGGACATAGGTTCCTGAGGATACTTGGCAACGGAAATCGACCAGGTCGCCGTTCAGGCCTAGAACGGTAAACTCCTTTACCTTCACCTCGACCGGCTCAAGCTCCACTTCCTGCTTCTTGCGGGCCAGCTTGTAGGCTGGGACTCCCTTGATCTTCTTGGCGGAGAATGCAGGCGGAGTCTGCTGGATGAGCCCGACAAAGTCCAGGACGACAGCCTGAATTTCCTCAAGCGTTACATTAACTGTCCGCGCGGGCCCGACCGGGTCGCCGTCGCAATCGTACGTGTCGGTGGCGAGACCCAAGCGGATTGCTCCCCTCGTAGACCTTTTCGGAAGACGTATAGAACTGACACAGGCGCGTCATACGGCCGAGGACTAGAGGGAGCACGCCGGTTGCCATGGGATCGAGCGTTCCCAGATGGCCAATCGAGCGTTCGCCCAAAATGCGACGTGCTTTCGCTACAACGTCGTGCGAAGTCCAGCCCGCGGGTTTGTCCACCACGATCACACCGTTACACGGCATCCTTCTGCTATCGTGTAGGTTCGCTGCCGGTTTGGTCAAATCGCAGGCCGAACCTTAATTGCCGCAAGGAATTGAAGGGAATTCAGTTCCCTGCCGTGCGGCGGGCGTGACGACAGCCTATGATTCCGTTGAAAGACGACGCACCCCGGGTTGGCACTCCGTACATCAATTATGTGCTGGTGGTGGCGAACGTCCTCGTTTTCCTGTTTTCTCTGGATTGGCGTTTGTTTCCCCCGGAGCCCCGGCCGATTTTTCTTGCAGTTTTCGGTGTTATCCCGGCTCGCTTTTCCGTCGTCATTTTTAACCACGGCTACGTACCCTGGGACCTGATTTCAGGGTTGGGTATGAGGTACATTTCTCCTCTGCAGGCTTTTCTGCCCGTTATTACGTCCATGTTTCTGCATGGAGGATGGTTGCACCTGATCTTCAACATGTGGGCACTATGGATCTTCGGCGATAACGTGGAAGACTATCTTGGGCATTCGCTGTATCTGGTGCTGTACTTTCTGAGCGGAATCGCGGCCGCGCTGCTACATACGCTTTTCAACATTGGCTCGACGGTACCCAGCGTTGGGGCCAGCGGAGCCATCGCCGGGGTGATGGGCGCATTCTTCCTCCTATACCCTCGCGCACGCGTCCTGACCCTGGTGCCGTTCTTCTTCGTGTTCTTTATGTGGTTGCCGGCGTGGATCGTACTCGGTTATTGGTTTGTCGCGCAGTTCCTGAGCGGAGCCGCGGGATCGATCGCGTCGCGCACGGGCGGTTCGAGCGGAATTGCCTTTTGGGCCCACGTCGGAGGCTTTCTTGCCGGCATGTTGCTGATCAAAATCTTCCCTGCGCGGACTCGGCGATATCACTACGGGCTGTAGCACTCGCTGTTCGCTTCTCGCTTTTCGCTACTGGCTCGTATGAATCGACGTTCAGTTCCCCGAGGCTATGTGGAACTGGCAACGGAGCACGGCGTCCGAGTTAACTCTCAATAGTGAAGCGAAAAGCGTTCCTACAGCGCCCCGCCAGTTGGGTCGAGTCGAATCTGTGAAGGATTGACGTTGGGCGGCAGCAGTACTGCGCAGAGCACTGTCTGGGCGATGCTCTCCACGTCAATCATGCGCTTGCGCGGAGCGTCAGGCATGATCTGGTCCCACATGTCGGTGGACGTCGCCCCCGGCATAAGCGCCATCACCCGAATACCGCGTGGGATAAGCTCTTCGCGCAAGGAGAGTGTGAACCCCAATGCGCCCCTCTTGGCAGCGCTGTAAGTCGCATACTTAGGAAATACTTGTTCGGCCGCCGCCGACAGATTGTTGATGATGGTTCCCCCGGCATGCATCATCGGCAACGCAGCCCGGGTGCATAGAAAGATGCCCGTGAGATTCGTGTCCATTACTTCGCGCCACATCTCTAGTGTCGTCTCCTCGACGGTCACCGTCGGCTGCGTGATACCTGCATTGTTCACCAGAACGTCAACCTTCCTAAAGGCTTTCTTGACGACACCGAACAACGATGACACGGAGTCTGCATCGCGTACGTCGCAGACAACAGGCAGAACCTGCACGGCCTTGCTCTGCCCACATAATGATTTACGGATGTCCGCCGCACTCTTATCGAGCGTCGACTGATTGCGGCCGGTGATAACAACGCTGCAGCCTTCGGCGGCGAGCGTTCGCGCAATCGCAAAACCAATGCCTCGGCTGCCACCCGTTACAACCGCAACCTTGCCGAGCAGTCGAGGCTGGCCCAGTCGCGATGCTCCGCCGCTTTTTTTTCGATGAGACTGCGGCTTCTTCGCAGTCATAGGTTAGGTTCCGTTGGCGTTTCTGGCGTGGATTAGCGACAGAAATTCCTGGCGGGTTTGTTGCGCGCGGAACGCGCCCAGCATGGACGAGGTAACCGTGGCCGAATGCTGCTTCTCGACGCCGCGCATCATCATGCAGAGGTGACGCGCCTCGATGACCACTCCAACCCCTAAAGGCTGAATCGCTTTCTGAATCGTCTCGGCAATTTGCACGGTCAAACGCTCCTGCACCTGAAGACGTCGCGCAAACACTTCCACCAGCCGCGGAACCTTGCTGAGTCCGATCACCTTGCCCTTGGGGATATAGGCCACATGGACCTTACCGAAAAATGGCAGTACATGGTGCTCGCAAAGACTGAACATTTCGATGTCCTTCACGATCACCATCTCGTCATAATCGACGGTAAACAGCGCAGCCTTAAGGATCTGTTCGGGGTCCTCTCGATAGCCCTTGGTCAGATACTGCAGGGCATTGGCTGAAGCGCTCTGGAGTCTTCAGCAGGCCCTCTCGGTCTGGCTCTTCGCCCAGGCGGACCAGCATCTCACGCGCCAGGTCCTCGAAAGTGGCGCTGGTTAAGGTTGGCGTCTCCGTCAGGTCTCTCATTATGCTCCCAGGGTTCACACCCGTAATTCCGCTCCACCTGCATACTCGAAGCTATTCATCATGGTCTCTTCGAGCCTTACTTTTTCCAGATGAGCTGCTGTAAAGCTTTGGCTCAAAATGTTGAAGATGACCTCACTTAGGTTCTCCGAAGTCGGCACGATCGCTGCGAACTCTTGACGAACGTTTAAATTCTCATGATCAAAGCGCTCAAGAATCTCCCTCTGTACAGAGCGATCAAGCTCAGAAAGGTCACAAACCATTCCGGTCAGCGGATCAACTGGCCCGCTCACCGTCACCTCGAGCGCGTAATTATGGCCGTGTCCATGCGGGTTATTGCATTTGCCGTAAATCGCGAGGTTCTCCGCAGGGGAAAGCCCCTCGCAGTGTAAGCGATGAGACGCCGAAAACAGGTAACGCCGCGTCAGGTGGACTTTCATGCTTCCCCATAGAAATCGACAAAAAGATCCGGCAGCTCGTATACGCGCACCCGATGTAATTGCGCCACCTGCAATTTGCCCTGCAAGCGCTTCCAGATGGCAATAGCGAGATTCTCTGTCGTGGGAATTTGCTGCGAAAACTCTGGCACTTCTTTGTTCAGATGCCTATGATCGAGGGCCTCGAGCACTTCGCGATTCAAGATTTCCTTTAGCTCCTTCAGGTCCACCACAAAGCCGGTTTTCGGATCGATGTCGCCCTTCACCGTTACTTCGAGGGTGTAATTGTGACCGTGGCCATTCAGATTTGCACACTTGCCGAAGATGCGCTGGTTTTCTTCCGCCGAGAACTCGGGGTTGTGGTAATAGTGCGACGCAGAAAACTCACACTTGCGAGTTAAGTAGACCATGTTCTCCTGGCCGGACCTACGGCAAACATACCGTGTTGGGTTAGAGGAATGTCTTTTCGGCAACGACTTCTGTTTCGCCGGATGGTTGAGTTTCCGTACTACCGGAATACTCGCGCCCTTTCCAGCGGACTGATCCCCGCTTAAGAGAGATGCTGGAATTGAGCAAAAGTACCGCGAAAAGGGGCAATCCGAAGAACGCCAGCATGTTTGACAGCCGATCAAAATGTGCACGCCCGATCCGCCTTGCCAAGAGACACAGCCCAAGTACAGCCACTACCGCCAGGACCGCGGAGATGACTATATGGCCTTGGGTAAGCGCGACAATCGAAAATGCTGCGAGGGTTACGATAGCGACAAACTCAAGAGCACGCCACAACGCCAGCTGCCGCGGATTGGGAAACAGCAGCGCCAGATTCTTTGTCCACCCCTCCCACATTTGCGGAAAGCTACGATACATTCTGGTGCTGACAGCGTCGGACATTCCGAAGCGCAGAACGAATCCCGCTCTCTTCAACCGCTTTGCCAGTTCCACATCCTCGAGAAGCGTAGTTGCCACGGCGCCATGTCCTCCGACCGCATCGTACGCATCCCGCCGAATAAGTAAGTACTGTCCGTTTGCGGCTGCCACCGGCGACTTCGGGTCGCACACGTCCTTGGGCGGATAAGTCTTCGCCAGCTCGGCGAAGATGACGGGCATCAGCGCGCGCTCCGCGAATCCGTGCACCTCCTGTTTGGGCGAGTACGAAAGCATGTCCGCGCCGGCCACTTGCGCCTCCTGCATACCGCGCGCAATTGAATCCGGCGAGTGCCTGGTGTCGGCGTCGGTAAAGAGCAGCCACTTCCCTTTCGCTGCCTTGGCGCCGCTCCAGACGGCATTGCACTTACCGCTCCAACCGTGAGGCAGTTCACCAGCGCTGAGCACGCGCACCGTGGGCGCCCCACCCTTTGGCGTCGTTTGAGAAAGGGTCTGAGGACAGAAGCTTCCAGCAATGGCGCGCGTATTGTCGGTCGAGTGGTCGTCCACCACGATGACCTCGTAGGCGACTCCCGTTTGGCTGGCCAGCGATCGCAGGCAATCAGCCAGACAGGCTTCTTCGTTTCGCGCAGGAACGATGACGGACACTTCGGGAGTGCCATCCCCGGCTGGAGAGGTCGAACCGATGCCGTTTTGCGGTTGAAAAGTCACGAGGTCTGCGGCTTCCATTATTATAGGAGGGTGAAGCGTTACTTCTTGGCCATACTCCTTGTCTGTTTGTTCTCGCTCGCCGCGTGCAATAGTGGCTCGCATCCTCCGCGCATCGGCAGCGCCGCTCCCGCAGTTCACCATCACCGATTCGCAGCGGACGGTTTCACTAAACCAATTTCAAGGCAAGCCCGTGGTGCTGAACTTCTGGGCGACCTGGTGCCCGCCGTGCATCCAGGAGATGCCATCGCTGGTGCAATTGCAGAAGCAACTCGGCGACAAGGTGACCATCCTCGCTGTAAGTGAGGACGACGACGACAACGCTTACAAACAGTTCGTCCACGACCACAACGTGGATCTGCTCACCGTCCGCGATGCCGGACAGAAGACCAACGCGCTGTACGGCACCTTCAAGTTTCCGGAAACGTTTGTGATCGATCGCAACGGCAAAATTGTGCGCAAGTTCATCGGCGCACAGGAGTGGACCAGCCCGGAGATTGTGGATTATTTAAAGAAGATGTAGCTGTTGGGGAGTTTACGTTGACCCACCAGGACAAAAAACGGCGCTTGGCGATTCTGGAACAGGACTGCTCGCTGGCGCAAAGGGGCGACTGATAGAAATTTCCATTACAAAGATTCGCAAGAGAGGACTGATCAAGAGCCTGCGCGAACGTGCCCGCCGCGGCTGAAAATACCCTGCTCTTTGGTTGCCGCGGTCGACGAACGAACATGCTCACTTCCTTCTGAAGGCAAGATCTGTATACAGCTCGTCCAATTCACGTTTCTCTGTGGCGGGGAGACTTGCAGAGGTTTTGAATACGTCAATGTAGTCCAAGACCAGACCACTCTGTCTCGAAATCGAGTTCAAAGACCAGCCAGCTGCCTGATACACAACTCCACGAATGATGCTGTCACTCAACTCAGCACGTTGTTGCGGGTCTTTCTGATGTGCCTCGCGGATTTTCTCGAAGTCTTCGTAATCCTTTTTCCAAGCGAGCATCGATGCTATGGCCTCGACCGGCTTAATGTCCCCGGAGGCAAAGAAGATCGACCACAGCATATCCATCTTCTGGAACAACAGCCGCTCCGGAGTGAAGTCAAAGGGGTCCGGGAGAGGGACCGATGCTAGTACAGGTTTGTCTTTTTCTTCCAATTCTCCCAAACTTTTTAGCAGTGTTTCAGTGGAGTAACCCGCCTGCGCCAGCAGGGGCAACGAGTAAATCCGCACCTCTGGCTGTTCTGCCGCCAGTCGGTTCATCAGTTCCTGCGCTGCCAAAGGACTTCTCTTAAGGGCGATGACAAAGAATTGCATCATGTTTAGAGCTGTGCGGGCTTCTTTATCCGCAGATACGACTCGCAGCGCGGGCAATAGTTGCGCCGGATCGGGTGCGGCGTAATAGCTCATCAACCAAACACCCACCTCTCGCATGTCTGCAAATGGCGCTGTACTGCGAGCGGATTGGAAGGTCCTGATCTCGATGGTGTGTGTGTTGAACGGCATTACCATGCGGTCACAGCAGACCCGCTAAATCACGAGCCCGTCTTGAAGCCGGCACGCAATTCAGCACGAGATCAGCCATGCTTGCCGCATGCTGTCAATGGGTATGCTCGTACCGCATGGTCGGCACAACCACATATGGCGCCGCTGGTCGGTTTCCCCTATTTGAGGTGTACATTCCAGCTTGGCTTCTGCTATCTCGAAGGAATGTTCACCAGATCACTTGTCTGTGACTGGTTCGAGAACAACACGGCGATGCCCAGATCCAAATGTTCAGGGACGATGCGTTCGGTTGGAGACGGCTTTTTCTCCTCGATAAATCATGAAAGCGGAAAGCGGCAATAGAGGTTGCCTGCAATATCGCATGATCGAAATGTAGTTGAACGAGCGGCGAAGTCCAATCAAAATGACGAGGAGCGTTTAAATACGGTTCCTAAACGGGAAGATATGACCGATCCACTTTACAGCTTCACCCTCCTCAACCTGAGCGCATTGCTGATCACCGACACCGAGCTGAAGCTCATGGCCGCGGCCGCGAAGATTGGGCTTAGCAGAATGCCGAACTTGGGATACAGGATTCCCGCTGCGATCGGCACTCCCAGCGAGTTATAGATAAACGCGAAGAACAGATTTTCGCGAATGTTGCGCATCACGGCGCGGCTCAAGCGTCGGGCGCGCACCAGCGCTGCCAGGTCGCCCTTAAGCAGAGTGATGCCGGCGCTTTCCATCGCAACGTCTGTGCCCGTGCCCATGGCGATGCCAACCTGGGCCTGCGCCAGGGCGGGAGCATCGTTGATGCCGTCGCCCGCCATCGCGACCACACTTCCCTGCTCTTGCAGCTTCTTCACCGCTTCGGCTTTGCGGCCGGGAAGTACTCCGGCCTCGAAGTCGCTGATGCCCAACTGTCTGGCAACCGCCTGCGCGGTGGTTTGACTGTCGCCCGTCAACATGACCACTCTCAGGCCTTCTTTTCGCAAATCGCGAATGGCTTGTGCCGCCTCGGGCTTCACCGGATCGGCGATACCCAGCAGCCCTGCGAGGCGACCATCGACGGCGACGAAGACCACAGTGTTGCCGTCGCGGCGCATGGCTTCGGCCTTCGGCTTCAGTTCCGCGCCATCGACTCCCAACTCTTGCAACAGGTCTTCATTGCCTGCCGCAACTTCATGCCCTCCGACTCTGCCCACGACGCCGCGTCCCGTCAACGAACGGAATTCCTCCGCAGGCATCAGGTGCAACTGGTTGGCTTTGGCAGCTTCGACGATGGCCGCGCCCAATGGATGCTCGCTTCCCTGCTCCAGGCTGGCCACCAGCCGCACAATGCGATCTTCGGTCTCGCCTCCGACCGCGACCACCGACATCAACTCTGGCTTGCCTTGGGTGAGCGTGCCGGTCTTGTCAAGGGCGAGCGTGTCAACTTTCTGCAGAGTCTCCAGCGCCTCCGCGTTCTTGATGAGAATGCCAGCCCGCGCGCCACGGCCGGTGCCTACCATGATCGCCATCGGTGTCGCCAGACCCAATGCGCATGGGCAGGCGATGATCAGCACCGCAACCGCATTCACGATGGCGTTGGCCAACCGCGGCTCGGGTCCCACGATGAACCACACCACAAACGTAATTGCGGCCGCCGCTAGCACCGTCGGAACGAACCAAGCCGCAACTCTATCGGCCAGTCGCTGAATTGGTGCCCGGCTGCGTTGCGCGTTGCTCACCATTTGCACAATTTGCGCCAGCAGAGTTTCGCTGCCCACGCGCTCCGCCCGCATCAGTAGCCACCCCGTACCGTTGACGGTGGCGCCGACAACCCTGTCGCCGGCCCGCTTCTCCACCGGCATCGCTTCTCCAGTCACCATGGACTCGTCCACCGAGCTTAGCCCGTCGAGTACGATGCCGTCGGTCGGAATCTTCTCACCCGGCCGCACCCGCAGCTTGTCGCCAACCTTCACCTGGTCCAGGGGAACGTCGTACTCGCTGCCATCGTCGCGCATGATGCGCGCCAGTTTGGGCGAGAGGTCGAGTAGCGCGCGGATAGCGCTGCTGGTGCGACTGCGGGCGCGAAGCTCCAAAACTTGCCCAAGCAGCACGAGGGCGATGATGGCTGCTGCCGCTTCAAAGTACACATCCGGCTGGCCGTGCATAACGCGCAGGGAGGGCGGGAAAATTCCCGGAGCGACAGTGGCAACGGCGCTGTAGATATAAGCCACGCCTACGCCCATCGCGATCAGCGTAAACATGTTCGGGCTGCGGAATTTTACCGACGCCCAGCCGCGCGCGAAGAAAGGCCAGCCGCACCACAACACGATCGGCGTCGCCAGCACGAACTCGAACCAGGTACCCGCAAGCGGTGTGAAAATGTGCGCCAACGGTCCCATGCGCAGCATGGCATAGGCAATCAGCGGGACACCCAGGACTACGCTGATCCAGAAGCGTCGCGTCATGTCGCGCAGTTCGGGATTCTCTTCCTGCGCGGCCGTGACCGTCTTGGGTTCCAGCGCCATGCCGCAGATGGGGCATGCACCCGGCGCATCACGAACGATCTCCGGATGCATTGGGCAGGTCCATTGGGTCCTGGTTGCGACCACGGGAACGTCCGGCTCCAACGCCATGCCGCACTTGGGGCAGGCTCCGGGTCGCGATTGACGCACCTCGGGGTCCATGGGACACACGTATGTCGTGCCCGACGGCAGCGGAGCGGTCTTGCTCTCCGTAACTACATCGACTGCCATTATCTTGGGAGGCGGACTTGGCGCGAGATACTTCTCGGGATCGGCTTTGAATTTCTCCCCGCACCCTTTACTGCAGAAGTAGTAGGTCTTGCCTTGATGCACTGCGGTGGCCGTAGCTTTAGCCGGGTCGACATTCATCCCGCAAACCACGTCCTTCTCCCGCTTGCGAGCGGCGACAATCTGCACCGGGGCGCCACCAATTTGGACTGTCGCACCCATGCCGCCAGCCTTGTAATTGGGCGAAAGATATTTTTCCGGGTAACCTTTGAATTTTTCCGCGCAGCCGCGACAGCAGAAGTGGTACAGCTTGCCTTCGTATTCCACCGAAGCAGCGGCCTTTGAGGCATCGACATCCATTCCGCAAACAGGGTCTTTGTCGCCCTTCCGAGCTACCACTGCGGGCGGAGGGCTGGGCGGAGCCTTGTGCCCGGCATCAAGATACTTGGTTGGAGATAGTCCAAACTTGTGCATGCACCCGGGCGAACAGAAATAGTAGGTCTGCCCGTCATGCTGCGCCTTACCGCGAGCCTCGACCGGGTTCACCGCCATCCCACAGACCGGATCGATCACCGAAATATCGATAATGCGATTCTCCAAGCTCTCCTCGGGTTCGTTCATGCCCTCCCTCTTACGAGGTACGTGCTTGCATTGTTCATTAGGTCGGCCATGCTCTATATTGAATGCGGGTTGGGCGCGGAGGCCGAGACTCTTTGTCGATGCGAAGAAGTCCGCCGCCGCTTGTCCTTGTCATTATCATTGCACGTTTTGCTTGAGGATTGATCGATGACCGCAGTCGAAGTCTTGTTTCGCTATGGAATGCCGCCGGGCGAGATGGAAATGGGAGCGCTAGGACAGGTGAGCGATGTCTATGGTATTCGCCGCGTGCGCTTCAGTGAGCCCGATCATACGATCCGGGTGGAATACGACGCTACGCGCTTGAACGATTCAACCGTGGAAAAGCTGTTGCGCAGCGCCGGTTTCGACATTCGCGAGAAGCTGGCCCTGGTGTAACCTGCGACGGCACCAAGAATCTGAGACTGCAAAAAGCGAAGTGCCGGATGAAAGCACTTCGCCTTTTGCAATCTTGCCGGTTTGCGGCCTGCACCCAATCTTATGAGGCACTTCGGCGGGCTTCCGGCACAATCGACGTTCTAGGGGAGGCCAAACTTAAGAAAGGGCCGTTCAGCGAAAGGAACTCTGGCCGAAATTCCTTTCTGAACGGCCCCCTATTGCGCCACTTCGTCTGTGCTTGTATGTAGCATCCGGCGTGCCAAATGGTGGCTATTGAAAAGTAAAGGGTTACGGAGAACCAGTTGTGGCATAGGCTGTAGAACTTTCCCGGTACCGCGCAAAGTTTACTAGGCACTGAAGTGGCATACACTGGCGGCTTGTCTTCTCGGACACTCGCAACGTCCCCGATGGCGGATGCGGGTATCTCTGCATTTGCGTTGTGGCTAATCAGGAAAGTGGGCTGGCGGCTTTTTGGTATAATTTACTGACTGCTTAGTGTCCGCGCCCTTAGCTCAGCTGGATAGAGCGTCTGGCTACGAACCAGAAGGCCGGGAGTTCGAATCTCTCAGGGCGCGCCATACTTTTCTGTGCCTAAGTTCAACCTTGGGCAGGCTGTTAGTCGCTTACTGCAAGCGCCCTTGGCCGACCGGAATTCAGCGGGCGCCATCTCTAGGGCGAGTTTCATCGAGGAGAAGGTGTAGCCTTGCATTTCGTTTTGCCGATCGCATTTTACGTTGATCCCGGCTCCGGCAGCATGATCCTTCAGCTGTTACTCGGTGGCGTCAGCGGCGTTTATGTCATCTTCCGTCTGTTTAAGCAGAGGATTCTAGGAATGCTGGGCATCCGAACCGAAACCAGCCTGTCAACTGGCTCCCCTCTCACCGACCCGGTTCCCGCGGAGAATGAAGATCCCCATAGGCGGTCCGCTTAGGAGCGATGCAGCCGGATCTACTGGCTCCGGGCTTCCGCCGCGATCAAGGATCGTTTCGCGACCCCGACGGCTTCATTGTCAGACAGGACGAACGAATCTTTCGCGTTGTGCTGCCCCGCGCGGTGGAACTTTGGCGGCAATTTGCCGCGTCTGGTCTCGCCAGAGAGCTTCAGTCCGCGGGACTACTAATACCCACGCATGAAGTCGCGGCGGATGTACTCTCATCTGACTTGCCGCTTCCCGGCGGCTCCATCGTGCTCGAGCACGAGCGGATTCCCTTTGTCAGTTATCCATACGAATGGACGTTCGACATGCTGCGCGACGCGGCACTGTTGCAATTGGAGATCGTCGAGCGCTCGCTAAAGCACGGGTGGATACTGAAGGACGCGACCGCTTACAACCTCCAGTTTCGAGGCGTGACGCCGCTATTTATTGATGTGCTTTCCTTTGCGCCCTTGCAGCAGGGCGAGCCCTGGGCCGGTTACAACCAGTTCTGCCGCTTGATGCTCTACCCGTTAATGCTGGAGGCCTACAAGCGTATCCCTTTCCAGCCGTGGTTGCGCAGCGAACTGGAAGGCATCGACCCGGTCGTGTTTGGCCGCATGTTTCGCGGGCGAGACCGCTTCCGGCCGGGCGTGTTGAGTCACGTCCTCGCCCAGGCGTACCTGCAACGCAAGTTTTCTTCTGCGGACTACAGCGTACGCCGTCAGATCAAGTCAGCGGGTATGACTCCGGAGATGATCTCACGCAATGTTCGCAAGCTGAGGAAACTGGTTGCCGACCTACATTTGCCCAAGGAAGACACCATTTGGAGCAATTACTCGCGCACCCACTACGCCGATGATGCGCTCGCTCGCAAAGAGGCCTTCGTCATCGAGAGCATTGCCGGAAGACACTTTAAGTTAGTGTGGGACTTTGGTTGCAACGACGGCCGATTCAGTAGGATCGTCGGCGATGCGGCTGACACCGTGGTCGCAATGGACTCCGATGCGGGCAGTGTTAATCTTCTCTATTCCGAGTTGCGCAAAGAGGGCCGAATCAA
Organism: uncultured Acidobacteriaceae bacterium; assembly: GCA_963709045.1. Taxonomy (GTDB): domain Bacteria; phylum Acidobacteriota; class Terriglobia; order Terriglobales; family Acidobacteriaceae; genus Bog-257. Next base: position 402,393 of record CAVPUX010000006.1, read on the forward strand.
CATATTGCCGTTGCTGATGAATGTGGCCAATCCATCGCCAGCACAGGGTTGGGCTTTCCGCGAACGCGCATCGCTGATCGAACGAGGCAAGCCAGAACTGACGCTGGCACTGGCTCTCGTCCATCATCTAGTGATCAGTGCCAACGTTCCGCTGGCCGCCATCATGGAGTGGCTGTCGGAAGTCACGCAGGAAGTCGTCATCGAGTTCATCAACAAAGAGGACGCCATGGTGCAGCGTTTACTGCTCAACAAGGACGACACGTACAGCGACTACAACCGCGAGGCCTTTGAGTCCTATCTGCAGCGGTATTTCCGGATTACGGCGCGCGCAGAATTGCCTGGCGGAACACGCTTTCTCTACCACGCCGCGGCGACCGATGTCACGCCTTGACAAGGACTCGGACTCCCTCTCACGCAATCTTCTTTTCCTGCCTGTACTCGTCGTACGCTTGGAGATAGCGATCAATTTCTTTCTTCTGCACGTAGTAAGGCGTAGAGAGTCGCAGCTTCGAGGGTTGTGAGCCGCCGCGGAGGCGGATCTTCTTCGTCGTCCACAGCCAGCTTTCCAGGTCGGTGCGCACAATCGGAGGAGCATTCACGGTAACGATGGCGCAACGCAGAGAGGCGTCGGGCGATGTCCACGATTCCACACCACGCTTCTGCATCTCCACCAGCATGTAATCGCCGAGTTCGCGATGACGCCGCTCAATGCGATCCATGCCAATGTCGTTCGCCATCTTAATGGATGCACGCAATCCGCAAAGCGACGGCACGTTGGACGACCCGATTCGCTGGAAGCGCTCGGCCCGCAGCTTCGGTTCATCCCAACCTTCTGTCGCAATCGTGTTCCACATGCGGTCGATAACCTCGTCGCGCACGTAGAGGTAACCCGACCCCTTTGGTGACTGCAGCCATTTGTGGGGGCTTGATGTGTACATGTCGCAGCCGAGGTCGCGGATATTAAGCTGCATCATGCCGGTCACGTGGGCGCCGTCAATTGCCGAGAGAATGCCCTTGGATCGCGCCAGCGCACATAGCTCCTTCGCCGGCAACACCACGCCGGTAACAGTCGTGATGTGGCTGAAGAAGATGACACGTGTGCGCGGCGTGATGGCGTCGCTAAACAGATTGAGGACTTGTGACGCGTCTTTGACCGGCATGGGCAGCGCGACTTTCTTCACCACAATGCCGTAACGCTTTGCCTTAACCTGCCACGGCTGCTCACCGCCGGGATGCTCCTGGTCGGTCATCAGCACTTCGTCACCGGGCTTCATGTCGATGCCATTGGCGATGTAGCTGTTGGCTTCGGTAGCATTGCGTAGCAGGGCGATCTCGTCGCGATTGCAGCCCACGAAGGCTGCCAGCGGATCGCGAAACTCATTCCACGCCGCGTAGCCCCAGATGGGATAGTCTTCGGGATCGACTTCGTCCAACTTTTCCGTCGAGGTGTAGCTGTCGAAGATCGCGCGCAGCACCGGCGCAGGGCTGGAACCCACGGTGCCATTGTTCAAATAAATTTCGTCCGCAGGGATCAGGAATTGCTTGCGTACCTCGGCCCAGTATTCCTCCTCATTGCCGGCGAATAGTTTCGGATCGGGCAGCGAAGATGGAACATTCTGGAGCTGCGCGAAGAGATCGGTGCGAAGACTCAGGGCGGCGGCAGCGAGTCCAGCGCTGGTGGCGAGGAAGCGGCGACGGTCGAGCACGAGCACCTCCGGCAAACAAAGCCAACATGGTACACCCGAGTCGAATCAGTGCCTAATCGCCGCTAGCCAGTCGTCTGTCATTCCCCCACCGGTTCTTCGCGTGTCTTCGCCAGTCGAAAAGCAGCCGCTCTCTCGCGCTGTCGACCGATGGCGAAATAGAGCACCGTTATCAGCACCAGCCAGGGAATTCCGGCTTCCAAGGTAACTCGCATTCCTTCGACCCACCAGGTAGAGATCAAAATTGCCAACACAGCCAGGCCTCCCGCAATGGTGGTGAAGGGAAACAGCGGCATTTCTACCGGCAGACGACGGCCATGCTGCGCGTGCCACTGTTTGCGAAAGCTTAGATGAGTGACGAAGATCATCATCCAGACGAACAGGCCGCCGAACAATGCGATGCCGAACATGTAAACGTAGGCCGATCCAGGAAACCAGATCGCAAGTAGCGTGGCGGCGCCCAAGCCGCCCGCTGACATCAACAATGCGGCAATGGGCGTTCCTCGCTCTGACACACGCCCGAGCACCTCGGGCGCATAACCGCTGCGGGACAGCGAAAAGACCATTCTCGTGGCCAGGTAGAGATTGCAATTCATGCTGGACAGCGCCGCCGTCAGCACGACAAAGTTGATGATGTGCGCGGCCGCGGGAATGTGCATCACCTCAAAGACGCGCACAAATGGGCTGACGGTAATTCCCTGTCCCGGCTGGATCTGCGTCCATGGAATGACTCCCACCAGGATGAAGATCGCGCCGACGTAGAAGATGATCAGCCGCGCCAGCATGGTGCGCATGGCACGCGGCACTGATCGCTCCGGGTCTTTCGCCTCTCCCGCCGCAACTGCAACCGTCTCGGTTCCAATGAAGCTGAAGATCACGAAAGCTAAGGCAAGCCCCACGCCGAGCCATCCGTTTGGCAGGAAGCCACCGTGGGCACGGAAGTTCTCCAGTCCGATCGGCCGCTGCTGGTGCACGCCGAACAAAATGGCTGCTCCCAACACGATGAACACGACGATGGCGCTTACCTTGATGGCCGAGAACCAGTATTCAAACTCGCCAAATGCGCCGACGCTGCGCGCGTTCACAAAGATGAGGACCGCCGAATAGAAGACGACCCACGCCCACGCCGGCGTGTGTGGGAACCACCACTGGGTGTAGATGGCGGCAGCCACGGCTTCTCCGCCGATGGCGATGGATTGCGCCGCCCAGTAGGTATAGCGCACCACGAAGCCTGCCCAATGCGAAACGTAAAGCTCGGCGTAGATTCCAAACGATCCTGCCGTGGGATGCGCCACCGCCATCTCCGAGAGACAGAGCATGAGAAGTAACGCAATTCCTGCCGCGAAAAGATAACTCAGAATGACACCGGGGCCAGCAGTCCGGACCGCCAGTGCGCTGCCCAAGAACAATCCCGTGCCGATTGCGCCACCTAGGGCAATCATGCTCAGCTGCCGCTCGCTGAGTTGGCGCGCTAGGCCTTGCTCTTTGTCGATCGCTTGATGGTGATGCGGTGGCGTGCTCGCCCGGAGGTCGGTCATTACACCGCAGCTTTCGCATGTTGGTGGCGGTACACGCCCACAAGTTCGAGCAGGCGGTCGAGATCGTCCTGGTTGTTGAAGAGGTGACAGCCCACTCGCACCCCGCCAACGTGAGAGGTGTAGCGCACCGCTACCAGGACTCTGTGCTCCTGTAGGAAATTCGTGAGGGCGATATTCTCTTTCACGTCGCCGAGCGTAAAGGTAACGATGCCAGAGCGGCAGTGCCTGTCTTCTGGCGTAACCACGCGAATGTCGTGTTGCTGCAGGCCGCTGATGAGAGAGTCGGTAAGCGATAGCACGTGCTCACCGATGTTCGCGGCGCCCAGTTCATTGATCAGCCCCACCGATTCCGCCAGTCCGATCGCTCCCGGATAGTTGGCCGTGCCCCCAGTCTCCCAACGGCGCGCACCGCCGACAAACTCGTAGTCACGCACGGGAGTGGCTGATGGTGTCTGGAAGTACTTGCCCCATCCACCTTCCGGTTCGGTGACGGACAGATACCCGGCAGTCGGCGCCTTCACCTTCGCGCGAAACTCCTTGCTGAGGTAAAGAAAGCCGCAGCCAAAGGGCGCCATGAGCCACTTGTGGCCGCCGCAGGCAATGGCGTCGACCGGAGTTTTCTGTACGTCGAGTGGAATCGCGCCAATTTGCTGGACTGCGTCCACAATGAGAAAGACTCCGCGCTCACGACACAGTCGGGACAACGCTTCCAGATCGCACCGAAAACCATTGCTCCACTGTACGGAACTGATCGCGACTACTTTTGTCCACGTGCCGATCGCGGCGTCGATGTCCTCGATCAAGATCTGTCCATCACGATTACGAACGGTGTCGATTTCGATGCCAAGTTCCTCCCGCTTCTGCATCCACGGCACCGCAACTTCAAGGAACTCCAGATCACAAATGACTACACGGTCGCCGCGCTCGAGAGCGATTGCATTCGCCAGCAGACTCAAGCCATGCGTGGTGCTTTCAACCAAGGCTATGTCGTCTTCGTCCGCGTTGATGAGCTTCGCAATCTGGGGACGCGCCTGGCTGCGCATGGCGTCCATATCGAGATGATGCTGCGTCGAGGATCCTGACGGGCAGTACGCCGCCATGTCGAGGAAGCCGCGCAGCTTTTCTACCGCGCGTTGCGGAGCCAGGCTTACACAGGCAGAGTCTAGGAATGTCTGCCGCTGCAGTGCGGGAAACTCATTGCGAACGTCTGGCAATGTCATGAGGAAGTCCGTTGGCGAGTGCATCTACCCGCGATGGGACATTGTACAAAACAAAACGGCAGGTGCATGTACGTTGAACATTACGCACACCTGCCGTTGCCTTGTTAGATAATCCCTCAAGGCGATAAGTGCGCCCCGAGCAATTCCCTATTACTTTCGCAGCTGTTTCGCCGTGCGATCGGCTAATTTCACCTCGCCCGTCTGCGAGTCGAGGATTACGCGATCGCTTCCACTCTGATTGAAGTCGAACATGTTGTTAAGCGGTCCCGCAATCGCATCAAAGGAGCCCAGTATCCGCTGGCCGCCGAGCCAATTGTCTTCGATGAACCGCACGATCGAGCTGTGGTCGGTCATGGTGTGATCGACGAAGTTCTGGCGTGCGAAGGGGGAGAT
>CAVPUX010000007.1:0-191848 GCA_963709045.1 uncultured Acidobacteriaceae bacterium
TGGAAATTGCGGTCTCCATGCCGCCGCTGCCGGTGGCGGAGATGACGAAAGTCAACTCGTTCTTGGTGCCGAAAACGGTACGGAGGAGGCGTTGAATGTTGGAAGAGATCTCGAAAAAATAAGCATCGAGGTGGCCGACGACGGGTTGAGCCATCGCCTGGTAAACCCGAGGATGGACCTGACTGGGGCCCGGTCCAAACAACAGACGCTTGGGAGGATGGATAGAAATTTCATTCATGATTGCGGGCTTCTCTAAAGTGGTAGTAGCCATTATGTATCTCCTGCTAGAGTGATGCCTCCAGTATAAACACCGGAAACGAATTGGGCATGGTAATCCATCACTCGGCTGTGTGCGGTTGGCCGTCCCTGCGGCTGTCAGCTCTTCGGCTGGTTGCGTGCGAAAAATATTTCGGGAATGATGAACGACGGCCCTTCGCGAATCCTGACTTCGTGCGTACGCCGCGAGGTGAGCACTGTGCTTAAGGAAAACGCGTAGCCCGCATGCTTCGTTCGGCGTCGCCAAACGCTTAGGCTGACTCGTATTGGCGTGCGCCCGCAGAGCAGGAAACAAGGAAACCTCATCCGTCGCCTGGCGGGAACGGTTCCCGCCATTGTGGGGAACGTCAATTCGACATTTTTCTAATGCTTGCTGGAGTTGGCCCAGAAGGAGGACTTCCAAAGGCACATCGTTTTTTCTCGACGTTCAGTTTGCTCCCAACACACCCGTGAAGCTGGCTCGAGTAGTGGGACGCGGACCATATTCTTCCATCAGAATGGCTGAAGCAAGAGCGAACGCTACTGACACGAGCTTATAATCCCCCCACATGTCTGAGCCTGCGCCGCCACCCTCTAACCCTACGACGGAAATCCGAGCCCGCGAAATGCGAGACCGCGCGCGAGAGATCTTCGAGCATGCTTTGTCCGAGTGCAGTATCCCGCGCGCATTTTCCAGACACGTGCTCTACGAGCATGGCGAGCTCCGCCTGGGAAACGATCTCTATGACCTGGGGTCGTTCGTGCGGACGATCGTTGTCTCCATCGGCAAGGCGGGACATACCATGGCAGAGGCCCTGGTCAATATTGTCGGCAGCGGCCTGATGGGAATCGTTGCCTGTCCCAACGCGCCGCCCGCCCAACTATTTGGCTTTCGCTACTTCCTGGGTGGACATCCACTTCCTAACCAGGATTCATTACGCGCCGGCGATGCCATCTTGCGCCTGCTAAGCACACCGTCTCCGGAAACTCTGGTGGTGTATCTGATCAGCGGAGGCGCTTCGGCGATCGCGGATAAGCCCATCAGCGCTGCCATATCGCTCGCCGATGTGGTGGAGACCTATAAGGCGCTGGTGCATTCCGGGGCACCCATTTCCGAGATCAACGCCATCCGCAAACACCTGTCGGCGTTGAAGGGCGGACGCCTGGCCCGCGCGGCTGCGCCTTCCTATCAGGCGTCGGTGCTGGTATCCGATGTGCCCGACGGAGCGCTCGATGCGCTGGCCTCAGGTCCCACAATGCCCGACACGACTACCGTCGACGACTGTTATGCCATCGCGAAGCGCTTTAACCTACTGAAAAACTTTCCTCCTGCCGTACGTACGTTGTTCGAACGCGAGCAACTGGAGGAGACGCCTAAACAAATCGATCCTGCGTTTCAACGCTCGCGCTACACCACGGTGCTCTCGAACGCTACTGCAGTGAACGCCGCGGTGGAACGCGCTGCTTTGAGCGGCTTCGCCATCGAGGTGGACAACGGCTGCGACGATTGGAGCTACGAGCGCGCCGCCGATCACCTGCTGACACGGTTGCGTGAGTTACGCCAAGGCGTTTCGCGGGTATGTCTAATCTCAGGTGGCGAGGTCACGGTGAAAGTGGGGACCAAGCCGGGATTGGGCGGACGTAACCAGCAGTTCGCGCTTTATTGCGCGCAGAAAATTGCCGGCGAAAACATCACCGTGTTGAGCGCAGGAACGGACGGCATCGATGGCAACAGCCCTGCGGCAGGAGCGGTGGTGGACGGAACGACAGTTGAGCGGGCCGGGCTGCGCGGGTTGGACACTGCCACCGCTTTGGCAGCCTTCAATGCCTACCCTCTTTTTGACGCCATCGGCGACAGCCATCATGACAGGGCCGACCGGCAACAACGTGAGGGATCTTCGAATCCTGATGGCGTACTGAAAAGGAATCCGCGAGGATCTAACCTACCGGTTGCGCTTGCCGCTCCAGCGTGTCCATCGTAGCCAGGATGGTGTCGGTTAGCAGCTCAATTCCCGCGTCGGAGTTCAACATCATGTGATAAAGCCGACGACATGGCCACTCGGCGTTGAAGTATTTCCGAATGAAAGCCGAGCGTTCGCGATCAATCGTATCGACCATCTCTTCAGCGTATTTCCCATCCATCTTCAAACTAATCAGCCGGCGGATTTTTTCCTCGCGCGAGCCATACACGAACACGTGAAAGGTGTCCTGCCGATTTCTGAGGATGTAGGGTGCGCCCCGGCCGACGATAACGCAGTTCCCTTCTTCGCCTTTCTTCTCAATAATGGTGGTCGCCAGTTCCACCATTTCGTCGGCACCGAAGAGTTTGTCGTCGGAGATGGGTAGCGACCGCTCGTAGCTGCCGCGCCAGAATACTTTTGCCAGACGATGCATTAGCGGATCACATTTCTCTTCACGGCAAGCGACCGCCTTCTCGTCTACTGCGGCGAGCTTGGCGATCTCGCAGGTGAGTTGCTGATCAAGCAGTTGCCATCCCTTGCGGCGCGCCAACTGCGCGGCGACCAGGCTGCCACCAGCCCCGTACTCGCGTTCAACTGTGATGACTCTGAACATCGGCTGCTACCCCACTCCTCCCGCTGAGAGAATGATAGCCCAAGCGCGGCGTCCACACTATAGCGCGATTCCGCGCGAAGGATACTAGACGGGCAAACAGAATCCTCTTGTCAGCTGCCCGCCGACCGAGCATAATAATAGCATATTCGCTTTTTCTTCGCGCTACAAAAGGACGCCCGGTGCAGAGCTATCTACCATTCGATTTCGAGCCTACGGACGAACAGCGCCGTGCCATCGAACACCTGCACGGTCCTATGCTGGTGGTGGCTGGCGCAGGCACCGGAAAAACGACTGTGCTGTCGCGCCGTATCGCCCATCTCATCGAGAGCGAGACAGCCAAGCCGAAAGAGATTCTGGCTGTCACCTACACCCGCAATGGAGCGGCCCAGTTGATTTCTCGAGTTGGGGAGATCCTCTATCCGCATCTCGATCAGGCGAGCGCGGCTGGCAAACTGATGGCCAGTGGACTGCGCCCTCACACCTTTCATTCCTATTGCTATGGATTGCTGCACGACGCCAACATCCGATTCGCGCTTCTGGATGAGAAGGACCTGCAAATACTGTTGCGGCGCCACATTCAAGATCTGCCGCTCAAGCGCTTCATCAAAGCGTCCGACCCGGGGCAGTTCCTCAAGGATTTGTTGGAATTCTTCCGCAGTTGCCATGACGAGCTGCGGGCTCCCGACGATTACGACGCCTACATCACGCGCCTGGAGCGCGGCGAGATTTCGCTGCCACGGGTCGGGAAGTCGAAAGACGCCGAGACCATGGGCCACGACGAAGTGCTCGAGCGTTGTCACGAGATCGCGCAAGTCTTTCATTACGTCGAAGACCTGCTGAAGCAGGAAGGTCTGGGGACTTTCGGCCACATTATCACGCGCGCTGTCGACTTGCTCAGCCGTCGCCAATCGGTGCTGCAACGCGCCCAAAAGCATGCCCGCTTTATTCTGATTGACGAGTTCCAGGACTCCAACGTCGCGCAGATTCAACTTGCCCGTTTGCTTGCCGGCGACGAGGCCAACGTGTTTGCGGTGGGCGATCCCGATCAGGCAATTTATCGCTTCCGTGGCGCTACCAGTGGAGCATTCGATCAGTTTCTCCGGACCTTCGGCCCGGGACGGGTCAAGGGCGTCACGCTATCGGAGAATCGCCGTTCTACGCCGCCAATCTTGCGTTGTGCCTATCAGGCAATTGCATGCAATCCCTCAATCGCCAGCATCGAGCTGCGTGATGGCGGTTGGCCGCGCGAACCCCTCGGCTGCGCCCGTCTGAAAGACGATCCGGCTCTGGCGCACGCTTTGCCGGTACAGGCGGTGGTGCACAATCGCTTCGAGCAAGAAGCCGAGTTCATCGCCGATACGATCGAGGCCATGCGCCAGCAGCGACCTGCGATGAAGTTTTCCGACATCGCTGTGCTGTACCGCAGGCACGCCCATCGACAAGAAGTCCTGGCGGAACTTCGCCGGCGCGACATTGCTGTGCACGTCCAAGGCGTCGATCTCTTCGACACGCCAGAGATCCGCGATGCCCTAGCGGCTCTGCAGATCATGGGGTCTTCCAGTCCTATTGCGCTGGTTCGGGTCTCGGCATTCCCCCAGTTCAACGTGGATGCGGAAGAGTTTCGAGCTGCCCTCGCCCTCGCCGGCAAGAAAGCGTCGATTGAGCCGTTGCTGGAAAAAGTACCCGGTGGCTTCGCGGTGATGGAATCGGTGCGTGAGGCGCGACACGACCTTGCCAATGCCAACGATGCGCTGGAGCCGGCGATGCAGATTGCGCAACGCTCATTCCAACTGCCCGATTCACTTCCCTTGCGGCGACTTCAGGAATTGGCCGAGCATTGGTGCAGCAAACCTAAGCCACTGGTGGGGCAGGGATCCCTGCGCGAATTTCTCGAGTACGTCGAGCTATTTCGCGAGGCAGGCGGATGCCTTGCCGAGGATGGCGGAGAGGACGATCCGGTCGCGGCGCTGGCGCCCACCGACTTCAGCAAGCGGCCTCTGGAAGACGCGGTGCAATTGATGACGGTGCACGCTGCTAAGGGGTTGGAGTTTCCCTGCGTCTTCGTTTTACGCGTCGCTTCACCATCGTTTCCACATAGCTACACTGAGCCGTTGGTTGAGTTTCCGCAGCAACTGCGCAGCAAGGATAATGCTGCTGAGAGCGAGCCCAAAATTCTTCACGAGGAAGAAGAGCGTCGCTTGTTCTACGTCGCCATGACACGCGCTAAGGATGAGCTCTATCTTTGCGCAAAGGTCAGCAAGGCGAAAAATAATCCCGCTCCTACAAAGTACGTGCGGGAGCTGGTGGATGCTGGAAAGTCCGCACTCAAGGGTGCGATCGAGTGCCGTTTGTTGCCGGCATCTGAGGTTATTCCAATGTTACATGCCGCGGCAGAACCACAGCCGATGATCGCGCAGTGGGTGCAACTTCCCCCGCGCTGCGACGCGCCCCTCGGCGAGTTGAGCGCCAGCGCCATCGAGCAGTATGAGCGCTGTCCGCTGGCGTTCAAGCTTAGCCGCGACTGGTGTATCCCCGAAGAACCCGCGGCCATGATGCAGTTCGGCTCGGCTATGCATCTCGCCCTCAAGGCGTACTTCGATGGTGTGCGGGCTGGGCATCCACCTAATGAAGATGCGGTCATCGCGTGTTTCCGTGATGAGTTCGGCAAGGCAAAGATCGAGGAGGACGCACAACGCGAGCTTTATGAGAATGGTGGCTGTGAGCAACTACGCCAGTTCCTGTGCTCCGAGCTGGCAAACCCGACTGGCGAGATTCTTAACAACGAACGGTCCTTTCGCGCCGCCATCGGCGGGACCATGCTTAAGGGAAGAATGGATCGACTGGAACGGATTGACGGTGATCGTGTCAGCATTGTCGACTACAAAACCGGAAAGCCGAAGACACAGGATGATGCCGACGAGAGCCTGCAACTTTCCATCTATGCGCTGGCGGCCAAAAGCATGGGTTTTGTCGCCGAGTCGCTGGTGATCGTCAATCTAGCCGATTGCAGCGCAGTTAAGTCGCGGCGCTCAGAAAAGCAGCTCGACAGCGAGGCAGCCCGAGTTAGCAGCGCCGCAGCCAATATTGCTGAGGGAAACTTCGATCCTAAGCCGGGCCGGCATTGCCGTTTTTGCTCCTATCGCAACCTTTGTCCGGCTACGGAAGTGATTGTCATTCAGCCTGCCCAACGCGCGGCCACCGTGAACTAGCCCAGTACGGACCCATCGCCGGGCCTCCAACCCTGATTTATCATCCTCTGCGGAGGTGATGCTGCCCCGTGCGAGACTTCAATAGTTTGTCGCAAAAGGAAATCCTGGCCCTGGCTATTTCGCTGGAGGAGGAAGACGAACGCATCTATTCCGATTTCGGCGAAAATCTGCGGGAGAACTTTCCCGGTACGGCCCAGGTGTTCGAAGAAATGCGCCAGGAAGAGATCGGCCACCGCCGCCGCCTGATCGAACTTTATCAGCAGAAATTCGGCGATCACATTCCCCTCATCCGGCGGCAAGACATACGCGGCTTTGTGCAGCGCAAGCCCATCTGGCTGAACACCCCGCTTCGTCTGGAACAGATCCGCCGCCAAGTGGGTGCCATGGAAGTGGAAACGCGCCGCTTCTACGAGCGCGCAGCCGTGCGTGCCGAAGATGCCGGCATTCGCCAATTGCTTGACGATCTGGCGGTCGAAGAGGCTTCGCATGTCGAGCGAGCCGAGCAGTTGGAGAAGACCGAACTTAAGCCTGAGGTTCGGGAGGAAGAAGAAAAAGCGCAACGTCGACTCTTCGTCCTGCAGATCGTGCAGCCAGGGCTCGCCGGCTTGATGGACGGGTCGGTATCGACTCTAGCTCCGGTCTTCGCGGCCGCGTTCGCCACCAAGAACACCTGGGACGCTTTCGCCGTCGGACTGGCCGCCTCGCTGGGCGCCGGCATCAGCATGGGGTTTGCCGAGGCACTGTCCGACGACGGCAGCCTGACCGGGCGCGGCACTCCGTGGTTGCGCGGCTTGGTATGTGGCGCAATGACGGCGTTGGGCGGTATCGGCCACACCTTGCCATATCTCATTCATGACTTCCGAATAGCCACGACGATTGCGATCATCGTGGTGCTGTTTGAGCTGGCGACCATTACCTGGGTTCGCAATCGCTTCATGGATACCCCGCCGCTGTCAGCGGCAATTCAGGTGGCCTTCGGTGGAGCGCTGGTGTTTGCCACCGGTATCCTGATCGGAACTTCGTAGTGTTATGGTGCATTCAAGATATGCGATATTCGACGGGCGTGAAAGTACGGCTCCTAACGCGTCTCGTGTCGCTCGTTATTGTGTTGATTACGACTTGCTCTGCGGGAATGTCAGCCCAATCACAAGCGACCTACCTGGGCATGGACCGCAATGATTATCCCGGCGATGCCAACATGGCCACGCTGCGCAAGACATTTGCCTTCACGGGATATTGGTTGAACAACCCGCCCGGGGCAGACGCTAATACCTGGCAAGGCAAGCGCAAGACTATTGAGGCGATGGGTTACGGATTTCTGTTGCTATTCAACGGGCGGGAATATCTGCAACTGAAGGCTGCGGGAAATGCGGCGCGCGTCGGTAGCCGCGATGCCGCTGCGGCGCTGAAGGCGGCTGCTGGTGACGGTTTTCCCAAGGGCGCAATTCTGTTTCTCGATCAGGAGCAGGGCGGTCGCATGCTGCCCGAGCAGCGCGACTATATTCATGCTTGGATCGATGGTGTGGTGCAGGGAGGCTATCGTGCTGGCGTCTACTGTTCGGGCATTCCGTTTCGCGAATCGACTACCGTCTCCGTGGTGACCGCCAATGACATTCGCGATCATGCCGGCGTCCGCGAGATCCATTTCTTTGTGAGTAACGATCAGTGCGGACCTTCGCCAGGCTGTGTTTTTCCCAAACCGGCGCCGGCTCCTGCCGCGGGTGCCGTGCCCTTTGCCGACGCATGGCAGTTCGCGCAATCGCCTCGTCGTCCAGAGATGACCGCAGCCTGCCGCGCAACCTATGCGGCAGACGGCAACTGCTATCCCCCAAACATGTCAGCCAGCACCAGGGTGCACGTTGATGTTGACACAGCGAACTCCCCTGATCCATCGCACGCGCACGTGAAGTGAAACTGATACGAGAGGACCCGGTTCGCAGCTGCTACTTCGGCGTTCTTCGCCCGCTGAGCCGCATTGGTTCTCGGCCACGATGGTCTGATATTTGTGGGGACGCAAGACGAGGTGGACATGTATGGACTGCTGGACCCTTGGGCGCTTGGCGCCCGCTCTGATTGACTATCATCTGAATGGTGAAATGGATGGCGAACATTAATACTATGGCAACTGACAGGAGTGTCATCATGGAGAAGGTCATTCCTCGCTGGGAATGGAGGACTTTCGGGGAGAACTTTGGCGACGCCGATCGCCGGTTCGCCGCTCTTACACCTGGAGGCGTGCAGGATAGTGATGAGGTTTACCTGCTCTCGTCCGTCAGCGATCAGAACGTCAAGGTTCGCGATCAGTTGATGGACATAAAGACACTGGAACAGGTCAACGCCGATGGTCTCGAACAATGGAAACCTGTCATGAAAGCCGGTTTTCCATTGCCCGCCGCGGAAGTGAAGAAAGTCTTTATCGCCCTTGAGCTACAGTCCCCGCCGTTGGCCCGCGCAGACTATACGCTTGAACAATTTGTTACCGAACTGGCGGAGTCAAGCGGACAACTGCGTGTCGTGAAGGTCCACAAGAAGCGCGCCCGTTACAAGGTTGAAGGCTGCATGGCTGAGATGACCGAGGTGCAGGCGGACGGCAGAAAGATACGCACGGTGGCGCTGGAATCGGAAGATCCGGCTCTCGTGATTGCCACCGTGCGCCACCTCGGGCTGGACCAGTTTCAAAACATTAGCTACCCGCGAGGCCTGAAACGGCTGGTCGGGATGACGAACTGAGGAGGCTTCGCTATGCCAAGCTATGCGGTCGTCGATGTTGGCACAAACTCGGTGAAATTCAATATCAGCGAACGTCGCGACGATGGGACATGGCATACGATCATCGATCGCGCTGAGATCACCCGGCTCGGCGAGGGACTGGAGAAAACCAACGAAATCAGCAGCGAGGCCATCGGCCGCACCGTTGATGCAATCGCCGGGATGGTTTCGGAAGCTCATCAGCATGGAGTGACGGCGATCGCGGCCGTCGGTACCATGGGATTGCGAACGGCTCGCAATAGCCAACAGTTTATTGATGCGGTCAGAAGAGCATCGTGGCATCACGATCGAAGTCATCTCCGGCGAAGAAGAAGGGCGACTGGCATATCTTGCCGTCAAATCCGGCCTTGGTCTGGCACAAGGCTCACTAGCGATCTTCGACACCGGAGGCGGAAGCACACAATTCACCTTCGGTCGCGGTTCTACGGTGGAAGAACGGTTTAGCCTGAACATCGGCGCGGTTCGATTGACCGAGCAGTTTGGTCTGGACGGAGTGGTGTCGGCTGAAAAACTTCGCGCCGCTCGCGCAGCGATCGCCGCTGAATTCGTCCGCATTGAGAACAAGCCATCGCCTGACGTGCTGGTTGGGATGGGTGGCGCCGTCACCAACATCGCCGCGGTGAAGCATGGGTTAGCGAAATATGATCCCAATATTATTCAAGGGTCGGTGATCGAGAGCAGCGAGATCGAACGCCAGATTGAGCTCTACCGTACTCGTTCGCTGGAGGATCGGCGCAGCATCGTTGGCCTACAGCCAAAGCGCGCTGACGTGATTCTCGCGGGTGCATGCATCGTTGCGACCGTGATGGATAAGCTCCGTAAAGATAAGCTGTCGGTCAGCGATCGCGGGCTGCGGCATGGCCTGCTGATTGACCGCTTTGCCAGGTAATTTCTCAGACTCAAGCCAGCTTAGGAAGCCAAACCCAAGAAGGGTTGGACATTCCCCCATAAGGAACGAACGCGATGTTCCGACTGCACATCTGAGTTGCTATGCGGCGACATCGGTGTATATATTACTCATTTCGGCAGCCTAACTGCGCGATTCGGTCCTCTGCGCAACGAGTGAGTCCCCATGTCATATTTTCGACAAGGTCTTTCTTCTTTTCTCAGTGCTAGTCTGATTTTTGGTGTCCTCGGCCTCGACGGGTGCAGCAAGAAGTCGGAACCGGCACAGTCTGGACAGGCACAGCCGCAGCAGCAGGAGCAAGCTCCCGCGACGACCTATGCCACACCCACGCCGGAGCAGCTTTACCAGTTGGTCGCTCCCATTGCGCTGTTTCCCGACAACCTGGTGGCCCAGGTCCTGGCGGCTTCGACCTTCCCGGACCAAGTGAGCGCTGCATATCAGTGGCTCCAACAGAATTCGAGCCTCAAGGGCCAGCAGCTGTTAGAAGCCGTCAATCAGCAGCCATGGGACGCCAGTGTCAAGGGATTGACCCAGTTCTCTGACGTGCTGAGCCAGATGGCGACGAACCTGTCGTGGACCTCCGCTCTGGGTGACGCTTACTACAATATTCCCCAGAGCGTGATGAACGCCGTGCAGGTCATGCGACAGCGCGCCTACCAGGCCGGCAATCTCAAGACCACCCAGCAGCAGAACGTCACCGTGCAGAACCAGGCACCGGGAACCGCTCCGCCTCCTGAAGCCTCGTCCGGCGAACCGCAGACTACGATCGTGCAGCCTCCACCGCAAACCATCATCATTCAGCCAGCGCAGCCGGACGTGGTGTATGTGCCCACTTATAACCCGACGGTGGTCTATGGAGCTCCGGTGGCTGTCTATCCCGGCTACTCTACCGGTGCCATGGTCGCCACCAGCCTGCTTTCTTTTGGAGTGGGCATTGCGGTCGGCGCTGCCATCAGCGGCGGCGGGGGATGTTGCGGATGGGGCTGGAACTCGTGGGGATGTGGCTGGCACAACTCCACCGTCGTCTATAACCACAACACCTATATTTCGAACTCCAATACGTTCGTCAACCGGAACAATTACTACAATCGCAACAATGCGAACTTCAACAACGTTAACCGCAATAACATCAATACCAACAACATCAATCGCAACAACCTGAACGCCAACAATGTCAACCGCAACAATATCAATCGCAATAACGTCAATAATCGCGCCAACAACTTCAACAGCGGTAACGAGCCCCACTTCAATCAGAATTTGAACCAGAAGCAATTCAGAAATGAAAACGCACAGAACCTGACGGGGCAACGCGGTGGCAATGCGGGACAGCGCGGCGGCAATCAGCCCAATTTCAACCAGAACCAGAACCGTGCTGGCTTGAATCAGCAGCAAAACCGCGCCGGAAACAATCAGGCCCAAGGCCGCGCCAACAACTTCAATCAGAACCAGCGGCAGCCACAACGCGGCTACGGTGAGCAAGGCACCCGCGGCCACGGCAATAGCGCATTTGGCGATTACAGTACGGGCGGCAACGCTCGAACCAACAGCGCGCGCGGCCAGCAAAGCCTCGCTGGAAACCGGGGCGGCGGCGCCGAGCGCGGGGGCGGCGGTGCACGCGGTGGAGGAGGAGGAGGAGGAGGAGGCCGGCGCCGGTAGTTGCGGCGAATGGCCGACCCCGGATCGCGGGACCGAAATCTAAGGAGAACACGCACTGTGAAATTCATCGCGCAATCTTTGCGAGTACTTACCCTCCGGCGGTCGCTGGCGACGTTTGCCGTGGGTTTGCTGAGTCTGCTGAGTGCCCCGTGCTCATTCGCGCAACAGGGAAATGAGAAGACGTTCGCTTCCCCCGGTGACGCGGTGCTGGCCCTATACAATGCCGTCAAGTCCAACGACGCGCAGGCACTGAGCGCCATCCTCGGTTCCAACTCCGGCCCGATCCTCCATACGGGAGATGAGGTTGCCGACAAGAAAATGGGGACGGACTTCATTCGCCGTTACGACCAGATGCATCGCGTCGTGCTAGAACCGGACCAGACGGTTACCCTCTATGTCGGCGCGGACAACTGGCCGATGCCAATTCCTATCGTCAAGAACAACAATGGCGCCTGGTACTTCGACACTGAGAGCGGGAAGCAGGAAATCCTTTACCGCCGGATCGGCAGAAACGAGAACGACGCCATCGAGGTTCTGTACACGCTGGTTGACGCTCAGCGCGATTATGCTTCTGCGACCCATGACGGCGACAAGACCAAGCATTACGCCATGAAGTTCATCAGTGATGAAGGCAAGCAGAATGGGCTCTATTGGAAGACCAGTGACAACGAGAGTCCGAGTCCAATCGGGCCACTGCTGGTGGCCGCCACGGGTGAAGGTTATGCCATGAGGCAGGGCCAGCAGGAGCCCTTCCATGGTTACTACTACCGCATCCTCACTAAGCAGGGAGCCGCGGCCAAGGGCGGCGCACGCGATTACATGGTTAACGGCCAGCTCACGCGCGGGTTCGCGTTCGTGGCCTTCCCAGCGGAGTATCGCAACTCGGGCGTTATGACCTTCATCGTCAATCAGGACGGCGTGGTGTACGAAAAAGACCTTGGCCAGGATACGGGCAAATTGGCCGCGGCGATGTCGGCATTTGATCCTGACAACACTTGGCAGCCGGCGGAATAAGCCTGTGGGCGCCACGAAGTCATAAAAAGAAAGCTGATGCTCATCTATCAACTGCCCCGGTCCATCTGAGAAAGGCCGGATGGGACATCCAGGTTGAGTTGGGGTGTCTCTACTGCGCTCGGCTCCACCCCGCAGCATCGTCAACTGCCGCATGAAGCTGCGGACTCGCTGCTCAAGGCGGAGCAAGTCTGCTTCGATCTGATCGCGTAACAGCACTTTTAGTTTGTCGTTGGAGAACTGCGCTCTCAGCTCGCGCAGCCCGGCCATTGGGTCGGTCGGCAGTTGCGCAAGGGCTGCTGCAATACCAGTCTTTGATCGCGTTCCTTCAATGACGATGGCGTAGAAGATTTCCACGGCGAACAAGCGGTCAAGCTTCTGGCCAAAGAATTCCTTTCGCTGGTCAATTGCGGCTTGCACAACGGGATCGTCAGAATGTTCGAACGGAATGTCGGGCCGGTTCGTTTTAAGCAAGTACTGATAGATGTGAAAGCCGGGTCCGAATATCTTTAGCGCGGCTTCGAGGCGTTTAACGGCATACTCCTGCGCCGCCTGGTCCAAGCTCTCGTAATCGACACCACGGACGCGGAGCACCATTCCCAGATCACCGCTCTTGGTGAGGAATGCTTCCTCATTCCAGAATCCGTAGAGGTTGATCTGGGCGTTAAGCGCTCCCGATTCGTTCCACGGCTTGATGATACGGTCGATACGGAGCACTAGCGCACCTCGACGGCAGGGATTTCCTGCTTGGACGCGTCATAGCGCGGACGGAAGCGTTCGCTTTGCGCGAGGATGCGCAGCATGGCCGGGTCAGCACCGGTTATCCAGCGACCAAACGCATAGCCGCCAATGAAGACGATGCTCCCAGCCAGCAGGCTTTCGAAGAGATTGAAGACGCCGACGGCTCCGACGCAGACGAAATAGAAGAGAGTCCGCTCCACGCCCAGATAGGTGAGGGGCTTATGCAAGCTCTTGAAGACGCGATTGCGACGTTTGAGATTGATTTCCTGCACGAAAGCCCCCTCTACTCAATTGGGTCGGAATGGTGGATGAAGGTCGTCTTGTTGATGCGAGGGATTAAACGCCCCACAGCCAAGTCAGAACATTTGCTGCAAGTACGGCGATGCCGCTTCCCGCGGCGACGCCAGCGAGCGCTTTCTTGGCTCCTGGTTCGCCGTGTGCAAACTGGTATCCACCAATGACGATGGCGATAAGGCTGGCGACTTTCGCTACCGTGCCGGTGAAGAGGGTTTGCAGGGCAGTGAACCCGGTATCAAAGGGAGATCCGCCCTGGGCGTAGGCTGCGAGTGGAACTAAGGCGAGGAACGTAGCAACGGCGATTGTTGAACTTGCTAATCTCCACCGAGAAACAGGTGGCCGCCGGAGTTGGCGATTAGCGTCAGGTGCGTTCGGCATTTGGGCCTCCAGCAGCAGCCGTCAGGTCGCTGCTTTTGGCTCAAACTAATCGGCGGAGTCGCTGCCGTCCAATGACTTCTCGTCACGGCATTATTCCTGCCGGTAATAAGGGACGAGCATGTCGTGAAGTCATGCTCGCATTTTTCGTATGTCGGCTAGCATCCGTTCTCTAAGAATGTGATTTACTCGTGTTTGATAACCCTTGCCGGGTTTCTTCAGCCAGGCAACAACATCAGAATCCAGTCGCAGCGAAACCGCTTGTTTTACAGGGCGATAGAAGCGCCCCCGAACAGCGTTTTTCCATGCGCTCGGTGGAAGCTCCGGAATGTCCGAAGTGTCAATCTGGTCATCGGGCAAAGCGGCGATGGCCGCCAATTCTCGATTCTGTTTGGCCGTCAGCCCCTGTTCGGGTGCCGGTTTTGTGCGAGCGGTTTTAGTTCTGTTGCGCATAGATACTCCGTTCCTGCGGTGTCGCCTTTCGTGCGGAGATGATGCGGATAAGCTCTTCATCACCCGACTCTGAGACCGTGTGCGCCACCAGCAGCATCTGTATGCCTTTCACCATGCCGATGGTCTGCCATCGCAACTCGCCTTCGACCTCACGCTCCTGAGTCGAGATCTGGTAAGGGTCATCGAAAACCAAGATCGCCGTTTCAAAGCTGATCCCGTGTTTTCTCTGGTTTGCGCGGTTCTTTCGATCGTCCCATGTGAATTGCAAGCAGCAGGACCTGTCATGACATTTTTGTATAGACAGTATAAGCCGGTGAAACTGCGAATTCAACCGCAGGATGGACCGGATATAGGGCGACGGATCTATTCGAGGTGGTGCACTGAATCCGATGGAGCTCGGGCCGGAGAGCAGGGAGAAATTCGCTGTTATGACGGGCAGGAATAATGACCAGACGAAAAGTCATTGGACGTGATTGGCGGGAAGGACTCAAAGTGGTTAACAGTCTTGTTGGCGCGACACGGCGAATACGCGGTCGTTGTTGCGACAGATTCTGCGAAATTCGCAACCGGAGTTCCACTGTGGCCAGTTTTGCGAGGAAACCCGTCGAATCCTCACGCGAGATCGGTAAGCACGCGCTCCTCGGGCCGGAATTGGCCGGCGAAAAGCATTACTCCGTCCCGGAACTGACGCCGACGATAAATAGTCCTGAGGCATAGTTAGCCATTTCGTCTTCAACCCTGTGGACCATCCAATCTTCGCGCTTTTCTTGATTCTCGAAGGGACCGTACTCATCAAGGGAGGGAGCGTCGGAGTCATGTGGCAGCGTTCCGTTGTGTCCCGGATAGTGGATGAGTCCCCAATATGTTTGAAATTGTGGCTCGTCGGGAGTTCCGACGTTCGCCCAGTGAAGAGATTTCTCCAGCGCAAAATCGTTCGCGCACGACTGCTTTTTGTCGGACCACTCTTCGACGATTGCCTCGATGTTGAACTTGGACCTCAGATACTCAAGACGAGCCTCCAAGTTTGCACAGCCCGCGCTTCCGGATTGCTGATGCTGGTGAATTGTGGCAAGCATCACAATCCTTTTCAGAGGTTTCATCATTTTCTTTCTCTTCAAATCACCTGCTGATGCCGAGATATTTTGTGAACTCCTTCCGGCTGTGTCCACACTGAACCTTGAGAGGTCATGGATTTTTGGCTTGAAAACCTGACGATGAGACGAGATTTCCGATCACGTGCTGGTAGATTCGAAGCGTCCGTTCTCAACGGTCAAGAATGGCCTTCCGCTGGTTCGCCTTCCACTACTGCCGCGCGAGATACAGCGTCGTCACTCCTGTGACGACCGAGAGAAGACCTTGCAGAATCTGGAGGGCGAGTAAGACCGACCAGGGGCCAAACAGTGCACGCCGGAATCTTAGCACGCGCGTTCTGATGTCGACGGCGCCTAAGGGTTATCTGGAGGAGAAACACACCGCCGCCAATTCTAGCCGTGAGAACGGAGCGGGTTGAACCTTCCGAAAACCGAGCAGCTGTTTACCCGAGAAAGTGGCGGGAAAGCGCAATGGGGCATGAGAAGAGCAGTTGCTCTCGACCATACCTACTGCCGGCCAGCGCGGTCCAATCTGCCAGCTGAACCGGTACAATTCAAGCGAATCAGGACTGAAAGAGGAGATTCCAGATGAAGACCATTGACGCGCTGGAGAGACTCGTAAGCGGGTTTCTTCAAGACCAAACAGCGTCGCCGCCAGAAGTCCTGTGGCACTATACAAACGCTACTGGATTTCTCGGGATCTTTCGGTCGGGAACGCTCTGGGCAACAAATACTGACTACCTGAACGACGCATCGGAGATGCGATATGCGAGGCATCTTGTCTTGCGAGGTGTCAACAACGTCCGATCCAATGCAATAAACCGAGAAGAACACGAGATGCTGAATCTCCTCTGCGAGTGCATCGGCAGCAATTTCACACGACCGGTCTTCGTAACTTCCTTGTCAGCCGAGAAGAATGAGCTTAGCCAATGGCGCGCATACGGAGGTAGCTCAGGAAGCTTTGCACTCGGTTTCAACTCTGAGAGGCTCGTCGCAGCGATCGCTAAGAACACAGACACGCGCTTCAGTCTCTGCAAATGCCTTTACGACGAAGCGCACAGCGCATCCTTATGCCAGCAATTTGTCGACAGCCTACTTCAGGAATTCAGGGGTCATCGTCATGCACATACAGTAGGTGGATCGGATTATCAGGGAATGCTCGACCTCGTCCACGAAGCGGTCAGAATATTCGACACGCTCGCTCCGCTCATCAAACATCCTGATTTCGTCAGGGAGTCTGAATGGAGACTGGTGTCGGACCCGGTGGATCTTACTAAGAGACCTATCCGCTTGCGCGAAGGACGGACTCGCATCGTTCCGTATCTCGAACTCAGGATCGCAAGAGACAAATCCGATCCGAAGTTCACAGTGCACACCCTGATAGGCCCAGCGATCAGCTACAGCCCCCGAGATACAAACCTCGCTCAAATTGCTTACTGCGACGACTTTATTCTCCAACCCTTCCCGGTGGAGGCGTCCACCACTCCATACCGTCACGGCTGAAATTGGGCTCATTGCAACGGGCTTAGCATCCACTTGGGTCTATTACGGAACCCAACTTGATACCGCTTAAGTCGTCTTGTACTTACTCGAAGGAGCCATAACGCTATTCACACGTGTGAGTACAGTAGGGTCGTTATGCTGGTGTTGAGACACTAACCGTGGCTGATTTTTCGTTACGCGACTTAAGCAGAAAAGGCCTCGACCTTTTCGTCTTTGGTGGCGGTGGAACGCGCGTGACTGTTTCATCCCATGCCATTCGCGCGTAATTTTCCAGTTGCTGCTGGCGCTCCTTCACGAACGGAGCGTAATGCTTCTCCGTCACTTTGACGCTGCTGTGGCCCAGCAACAGCGATACGCGATCGATCGGCACGCCTTTATTGAGCAACTCAACGGCGAACGTGTCGCGGAACATGTGCGCGTGACAGCGCTTCAAAGTGCCGTCCGGTTTACGGATATTGGCGACAGTAAAGAGACGAGTCAACGAGCGACGCCAGCCCTTGCAAGCGGTCTGAGGATCTCCGTTTCCCGACCAGAAAAAGTATCGCGCGTTATCGCTGGGAAGTGCTCGAAGCATTGCAGCGATATCCGGGGGGAGCGGAACCTGTACCGGCACGCCGGTTTTGGCGCGATAGAGGAAGAGCTTGTCGTCGTCGCTCAGGCGCTCGCGCTCTAGCGTGACTGCATCCTGAATGGCGAGTCCCGACCATCGCATCAGCAACACGAGGGCGCGAAGCCGGTCAGCTCGGTAATGGAAGTCGCGACCTCCACGCCAGTCTCCGTATGCGTACGTTGCGTCAATGATCCGTTGAAACTCAGGTTTGGGAAACCAGCCCGTCGGAAGTGAGCCGACGGTTGAGCGTTTCACTCTCGCGGCGGGATTCTCAGTCAACCAACCGTTTTGAATGCAGAACGCAAAGAAGCCGGCCAGGCGGGACAGCTTGCGGTTTGCAGTCAAACCGTTATTTCCCCAAGTCGCGCGGAAGTTGACGAGTTCTGGGGCAGTGAGATCGCGCAGCCGAATGAGACCCCGGTGCTTCGCCCAGGGAAGCAGTTGCTTCTCGAAAAGCGTCTTCGATTGCTTGGTCGTTTCCTTCGAGAGATTGCGACCCTTCTCGTCGGCAACATAAGCGTCGATTGCATCCTCGATGGTCGTGATGACTGGCTGCGCGGCTTTCATCGGGTCAGCCGCTTCCTGAATTGAGCGGGCTGTCAGCTCAGCTTTTTCCCAACTGCGCGTCTTCGCAGACTGGCGCAGACGTTGGTTGTCCACATATCCATCGATCCATTTGGGGCAGCGGCAACGGCGGTATTTCGGGTCGTCGCGGTGGTCGCAATCGGGCGTGTGGCGAGCATAAACAAACAGCACTGAGCCTCCCTGGGACGTGAACAAAAGCAGGCTCATTGTACCGTCATGGGTACAATTTAGGTACAATTTCAAGGTGCTGTCTGTAAGTTATTGATTTTAAAGGTGTTTAATTTGGTGGAGCTAGTCGGGATCGAACCGACGACCTCATCGTTGCGAACGATGCGCTCTCCCAGCTGAGCTATAGCCCCCCGAAGTTGGGAACCTGCAGAAGTGCGGAAAGCAATGGGATGCTCTCTCGCGACCCTCATTATACAAAGAATGCTGCGCTGATGAAATGCTCGATCCATAGGTCTCCGATCAAGGGCACGCCGCCCTTGTCGTTCGCGGTTACTTACGACGCCATATGCTCCAGCGGGGAAACGGTTGCCTCGCGGTGCCTCCGGACATACGCCCCGAACAGGACCATGCCAAAAGCGGGAAAAATAAAATAAGGCCACATATCGCCGAGGCCACTTTCACGCTTCACTATGCGAAGTGGCAGTGAGACCTCCGCCTTTTCGGAATTGCGGTTCAGAGAAATGTTTACGGTCCAGTTACCGGCGGCGGGGAGATCGAGTTCCGTAGTCTGCAGCAGCTTGTTGTCGGAGTCTTCGCTCGATGCGCGAACCACCTGACCCGGCATCCCGACGTCGGCATCGGCCGGACGCGCGGTCAGTTCAATTGCCGAGTCGAGCAAGATCTCATCCGTATTTCGATCCTGCACCAAAACGCCGAGGTTGGTGGGACCGGCCTGAAGGTCACCTGATGGTGCGAAGACAGCGATACTAAACGGTCCAGTTTGCTTCCACACTCGGAGTACCTGATCGTCATCGTCGGACGAGTTTGCGATCAGGAATGAAAAGCACAATCCGGTTGCCACGAATGCAGCTACAAACCAAATCATCTCTCCGGTTTTGCCGCCGAGTTTCGGACGCAGCAAATCGCCAAGCACCTGAAATTTGCTACGAAAGGACAGGCCTTCATCAGTAGTGCGCTCTCTGCGTGCTGCCACGATATTGTGCTGCCCAGAACGCTTAGAGAGACAATTTATGGCAATGACAACGGCCGGAAACACATATGCGAATCCTCCCAGAACCCACATGATGGCTCCCGACGCGGCTTGGTCAGCTTGTGCCGACAGGCCGAACAGGCGAGGTATCTGGGCGTAGGAAGGATAGAGTACGCGGTCGGAGAAAACCAAAATAGCCGACAGTATGGTGTTCTGAAGATCACCGACGAACAGATAGGGCACCATCGCCCATCTCGGCCACTGTGGCCGGCTCGGCCAAGGTTGCACCACGGGCCACCAGAAAATTATCGACGTAACAAAGAAGCATGCGTGTTCCACTTCATGCCAAGAACTCGAACCCAAAGCCAGCTCGTACAGCCTTGGCGTATGCCAGGCGAACATCACCACGCCCATCAGTACCAGCGCACAAATCGGATTCGTTAGTGCGGTACCTACTCGATTCGCGACAGGCCAATTCAGAAATGGTCCCGCGAA
This sequence comes from uncultured Acidobacteriaceae bacterium, assembly GCA_963709045.1. Lineage (GTDB taxonomy): Bacteria > Acidobacteriota > Terriglobia > Terriglobales > Acidobacteriaceae > Bog-257. The sequence goes on from CAVPUX010000007.1 coordinate 19,694, forward strand.
TTCGCGGGCGGCGAAGCGGGGCAACCCGCGCACGATAGGGATAAGCGGCGCGCCAAGCAGAATGAGGGGCGGAGCCACCATCATCAGCAGCATGTGTTGCAGCATGTGGGCCGTCAGCACGAATCCCGAGAAGGTGTCGAGAGGGGAAGCCAGCGCGACCCACAGAGAAAAGAGTCCCACGAGGAAACTAGCGGCACGCCACGGCGGTAGCTCGATGGAGCCCGCGCGGCGAAGATTGATCCAGCCGCGGAGGTAAACCAGCGCCGTCAGCAGCAGTGCGAACGTAGCGGCTGGTGGAATCGACCAAGAGCGCAGCGCCGCTTGAAAAACCGATTGCATGGGCGCCTCAACGGTTGCTGGCAGGCGCAGGACTTTCTTGCTTAGTTACGACCGCCTGAGCAGCGTCACGGGCTGGCGGATGGCCGGGAGGATACAGCGTTTCCAGGAACGAAACCAGAGCTGTTACTTCCGCCGGATTCAGATTCTTGCCGTAGGCCGGCATGTTGCCGCCGCCTTGAATAACCTGGCGCACCAATTGATCACGGGTGAGCCTGGTGGCGACGCTATCAAGTGCAGGGCCGCGCTTACCTCCGGAGTTGCCGACGGAATGGCAGTTTCGACACTGCTTGACCTGAAAGACCAGCGCGCCTTGCCGCTCTAGCGGCGATCTTCCCTTGAGATATTCCACCGGCACCGGGTCGCCGCTCCAGCCGTCCATTACAGGACTCCAGGGTGAATAGGTGGCAAGTTTGGTGAAGGTCCCTAACGCTACCGCGATAAGCAGAACGGTAATCACGGCGATGGGGCGCCGCTTCCAACTCTTCTCTCCCTCGCCCGATAGGAAGGGCAGCAAAATCAGAAATCCCAGCACGACTACGGGGACGATGAGTAGGATGGGAGTCTCCAGCTCTGGCGGCGACAAAGCCAAGATGGCATAGATCCACATGAAGGGGAGGTCGGGTTTGGGAATGGTCTGTATGATGGTTGGATCGGGATAGCCACTGGGCCCGAACGGTCCGAAGTAAGCAGCACACGCCATCACGCTGACGATGATGGTGGCGGCAAAGAACATGTCTTTCCACACAGCGTCGGGCACGAAGGGAACGCCGTCGCGGTGCGCCAGTTCGTGGTATTCCTGAATATACGTCGAGCGTCGGACGATACGTCCTGGCATGGGCCACTCGTTGATCCCGAGCTTCAGCACCATCAGCAGATGCACGCAGACGAAGCCAATGAGCAGGCCGGGAATCACGAAGACGTGCAGCGCGAAGAATCGGGAGAGCGTGTCGCCGGCGATGATAGGTCCGCCCAGCAGCAGATGCACAAGACTTGCTCCGAGAATCGGAACACGGCCCATGATGGCGACTCCAATCCCGAGCCCCCAATACGCATCCTGGTCAAAGCGCAGAACCTGGCCTGTGAACGCCATTCCCAAAGTCATCAGCAACAGAAACACACCCACAATCCAAGTCAGCTCGCGGGGAAACTTGTAGGCGCCGAACAGAAACACCTGCGCCATGTGGATGAGCACCAGCGCGACCATGAAGTTGGAGCCCCAACCATGGACGCCGCGCAGAAACCATCCCAACGTAACGCCGTGGTTGAGATACTGCAAGCTGTTCCAGGCTTCGCCCGCTGAAGGCACATAGATCAGCGCCAGCATGATGCCGGTGAAGACCTGCAAGATGAAAACGGTAAGCGCGGCGCTGCCGAAGACGTACCACCAACTCGCCGAATTGCGGGGCACCCGATGCGTGGCCGTGTCGCGGACCACGCCAGCGATCTGCAGGCGCTGCTCAAACCAGTCTCCGATCTGCTTCAGCCTTGACATCCACCGCTCCTAGTCTGCAGGCTCGCGGTCGTCGACAGAGTGGGAATCTGTCCCGCTTCAATCATCAACTTGCCGTTCTCCACTTTGTAGGAGTACTGAAACAGGCCGCGCGGAGGCGGTCCAGAAGCACGCGAGCCATCCTGGTAGTAGACCCCGCCATGGCATGGGCACATGAACAACCCGGATTGCGCGAACCAGCGGACCGGACAGCCGAGGTGAGCACAGTTAATGGCGAACACCTGGAACTGTTCGCCCTGTAGCCGTCGTACCCAACAGGGAATCTTATCGGTATCGCCATCCCAGGCATTGGAGATCGGATTACGAAACTGGGCAAGCCGGGTCTGGCCTTCGGGAAACTCATCAAGATCGCCCAACGTGATCCAGTGCTGATACTGGCCGCGTTCGCCGCGTAGAATCGGAGCCAACAGATAACCCACGACCGGAGTAGCCAGCACCACCACTGCCATGCCGTTCAGCAGCATGCCAATCTTGGCAAACAGATCGCGGCGTGAAACATCAGCCTTGGCGTTGGAAGCGTCAGGCTGGGCGGCCTTGCCGGGCACCTCACTCAATGCACACCTCCAGGCGAAGATGAGTTTGCGGTAGAAGATGAACTCGCTACAGAAGGCGTGGGTGACGCTTGGGGACGTTGCGCCGCCAACCACGCCACCACGTCGGAAATCTCCTGATCGGTCATAGGGTGTCCGGGAACATTGTTTCGCCAATCCGGCGCGTCGAAGTCGGGCCGCCCGGCGATAACCAGCGTGCGTAGTCCTTGATTGCTGATCAGGCTGAGATAAGCGCCATTGCTGACGGAGCCCGCCTTGGGTCCGCCCTGATTTCCATTGCCGTGGCAGGAAGCGCAAAACGTGTTGTAGGCGGCCTGCCCGGCCTGGGGATTACCAGCCGCTTTGGCTGCGTATGGCGGAGCCACCACGCCAGTCAGAACATTGGGCTGGCTCCAGCGCTCGCGGATGCCGTGAATGATGGCGCTGATTTGTTGATCGGTCAGCATGCCGCCTTCTTTTTGCGCAAAGGCCGACATTGCCGTTCCTTCCCGTCCCTTGGAAATCGTGGTTCGCAGAGTGTCGTCATCAACGATAGCCAGATAAACGGGGTCAGCGAGCGTCATCGCCGCTCCATGTTTGCCCTCGGCGCCATGGCAAGCCGCGCAGTTTTCGCGATAGAGCACCACCGGATCCAACACAGAGTCCGGACGCGGAACTTCAGGACCAGGACCTGGTTTGCCTCGTAGCGTACAACCGGTGAGCACTAGCAACACGGCGAACATGCCGGCCCCAAATGCGGAGTACACCTTCATCGCCGAGTGTCCTCGCCATCGCGCTCATCGATGATGCCCGGCGCTTCAATGCCAGCGCGCATGGCCAGCGGTAAGTTTTCCGTTGTCCAAACTTTGCTCTGTCGCGCCACCACCAGCCCCGCCACCACTCCGAAGGCCACCTGCGACACCGCAAACCAGGTCCAATTGATTTGCCGGTCCAGCAAGGGATTAATGTAGTCCAAAATGTAGTACAGCAATCCCGTCCACAGCAGAGGTCCGATGATTCCTCCCAGGACGATGGGGCGTGTGGGAAGCATAGGCAACATCGCACCGTACAGAAGTCCCACGAGAACACACATCGTTATGTGCATGGCCAGCGCGAAAAAGAACCATCCCACGTGAAATTGCAGCAACTCCTGGATGGAAGGAATCGCAGGAGCGTCATACAGACTGCCCGCGATCAAGTTGATTGGATACCACACGCTGCGGAAGAAGACGACGCCATAGAGCATGGCCAGCACCGCCATGGCAACGCCGCCAGCCAATCCACCCTTCACCCCCGCCGAGACGGGATAGATCTTCAAGGGAAGCCAGGCGCGCTGTACTTGCTGGGCAACGGGCAATCGCATCACTTCGCGAGGAGCCAGCACTGCTGGCTCTTCCGCCGGTTCCAAAGACACGCTCACGTGGCGCTCATGGGGGAGCACCTCGCGGAACCATCCTACTGCCGCGGCCAGATATAGCACCGCACCCAGTATGCTGATCGATACATTCGTCAGTAGCCCGGCAAAGAGCAACGCCAGTCCCAGCGCGAGGGCAAATGGCCAGGCAGTCGGCGCCGGCAGCATCACCTCTGTGGGCTCCGCATTATCCATTTGCGATTCCTGCATTTGCATACTTTCTTTGCCTGTTCGTTCCGTTTCGTTCAGCGCGTGATGAAGTACACAACCGACAACACCACCACCCAGATGGCATCGACGAAGTGCCAGTACATGGCAAACACCCCGACCCGTTCCGCGTGCTCCTGCCTCACGAATCCCAGGGCGGTGAGGATCATGATGATCGACAGCCCGGTCAGTCCCACCAGCACGTGGAAGGCGTGCAATCCCACCAGCGAGTAAAATGTGGTTCCGAACAGACTGGAGCTGATGGTCAGGCCATCGTGATAGATCAGCCCGTACCACTCGCGCGCCGTACCCACGATGAAGATCCCGCCCAGGACAATCGTCAACAACCACCAGATCCCGAACAGCTTGGTTTTGCCGCGCGCAATAGCGTGCTCGGCCATCACGATGGTGAAGCTGCTGGAGAACAGGCAGATGGAGTTGAAATATGGGACATGAAGAACTTCGCGTGGTGTTGGCCCGCTAATACTCTTGCCCGCGTAATACAAATACGCAACCACGAAAATACTGAAGATCGCCGACTCGGCGGCAATCAGAAACCACATTCCCACGCGCCCGCGCAATTCGGACGAGAGCGGTGTTTCGGGTTGTGGTAACGCGATGGTTGTAGCTGCCAAGCGAGAGTCTCCTTAACCTTCGGTCTGCAACCGCGCTGCTCTGCGCGGCCCTGGGGCGTTACTCGTACTTCCAGTCAGGATCTTCGGGATGTTTCAAGTCCCACAGCGGACGACGGCTGCGCACCACTGGGATCTTCGCGAAGTTGTAGTCGGGCGGCGGGGAACTGGTGCTCCACTCCAGCGTCCACGCGTCCCAGGGATCATTGCCCGCCAGCTTGCCCTTGAAGTACGACGAGATCAGGTTGTAAACAAAAATCAGAATAGCGACGGCCTGAAAGAACACGCCGATAGTGACGATGAGGTTCCAGGTATCCCAGCCGCGTCCCGGCTCATAGGTATAAATCCGGCGTGGCATGCCCAACAGCCCGGGAATGTGCATAAAGTCGAACGTCAGGTGGAAGCCGATGAGGAACAGCCAGAAGTGCCATCTGGCCAGGCTTTCGTCATACATCCGTCCTGACATCTTGGGAAACCAGTAGTAAAAAGCGGCGAAGATGGCGAACAGAATACCGCCCACGATGACATAGTGGAAATGCGCCACCACAAAGTAGGAATTGCCCAGTTGCCAATCGAATGGGGCCACGCTTAGCATGACGCCGGTCAGCCCTGCGATAAGGAACTGAAACAAGAACGCGACGCAAAAAAGCATGGGCGCCTTGAAGATCAGCTTGCCGCCCCACATGGTGCCCAGCCAGTTAAATATTTTGATCCCCGTCGGCACTGCGATCGCCATGGTTGAGGCTACGAAGAAAGCATTGCCATACGAGGTCATGCCCACCGTGAACATGTGGTGGGCCCACACGCTCATGCTGATAAAACCAATCGAAACGGAGGCGGCCACCATAATGGGATAACCGAAAATGGCTTTGCGGGAAAACACCGGGATAATCTCTGAGACGGCGGCGAATGCCGGCATGACCAGGATATAAACTTCGGGATGTCCGAAGACCCAGAAGAAGTGCATCCAGATGACGGCTGACCCTCCGGCCTGGGTGTCGAAGAAGTGGCCGCCCAGGTAGCGATCGATCAGCAGCATGAGCTGCGCCGCGGTGAGCGGCCCCAGAGCCAACACCACCAGTCCGGCGGTCACCAGGTTGAGCCACGCAAAAAGCGGCATCTTACCCAGCGTCATTCCTGGACAGCGCAGGCAGAAAATTGTGGTCAAAACGTTGATTGCCGTGGCGATACTGCCGAAGCCGCTGATCAGCAGTGCGATTATCCAGTAGTCGGTACTATGTCCCACGGAGAATGCCGGAGAGGTCAGGGGTGCGTAGGCAAACCAGCCCACGTCGGGTGCGCTGCCGGCGCCGTACAGACCGCTTCCTCCCAAAAAGCTGAAGTACAGAATGATGCCGCCGAATGCGGTCATCCAGAACCCCCACGCATTCAGGCGCGGGAATGCCATGTCGCGCGCCCCGATCATCAGGGGAATCGCATAGTTGATAAAGCCAAACACAATCGGCATGGCGACGAAGAAAATCATTGTCGTTCCATGCATCGTGAACATCCGGTTAAAGACCTGCGGCGAAACGAAATCGTTGTGCGGGCGAATCAACTGGATCCGCATGATGGTGGCTTCGATCCCGCCGACGACCAGAAAAAACAGGGCATACACGATGTACAGAATCCCCAGCCGTTTATGATCGACCGTCGTGATCCAGCCATGCACCCGGTCGAACAGCGGCTGGACGGCTTCGCCTACGGGCGGCACCGCCAGCGGTTTCGCAATCGGTTCAGCATCCCACATCGGTCGTTCCCTTATTCTCCTACTTCAGCGTCAACAGATAGTCGGTGACGGCGTCCAAATCACGATCATCCAGTTGCATGGCGGGCATCAGTGAGCCCGGTTTGAAGCTGTCGGGATTCTGTATCCATTGCCGCAGGTTCGCCCCATCGTTCAACGCCGCCCCCGCTCCGATGGTTTCGCGGCTCATCAGATGAGTCAGGTCGGGCCCGAAGGTTCCGCGCGCGTTGGTGCCGGTAACGGTATGGCAATTGACGCAAGCCGTGGACTCGAAAACCTGACGGCCTCTGCCGACATTGTCCGATTTCGCCGGCTGCTGCCGCTGCTCCGCTACCCAGCGATCAAAATCCTCGCGCGACTGCACAATCACCCGCAACAACATCTTGGCATGCTGCGTGCCGCAATACTGCGCGCACTGGCCCACGTAAACTCCGGCTTCGCGCGGATCGATCCACATGCTGTTGGTGCGGTTGGGAATCAGGTCGGTCTTGCCAGCCAGTTTTGGCACCCAGAAGCTGTGATCGGTGTCGGCAGACAGCAGCGTGAGATGAGTGGGTGTCGGATGATTCGGGTCGCTGACCGGAACGTGCAACTCGTTGGCGGTTATGAACCCTTGCTGCGGATACTGAAACTCCCACCAGAACTGATGCCCCACGGCCGTGACTTCCGTTGTGCCCACCGGGAAGCGCGCATCCTCGATCGCGTGGATAACTCGCGCCGTTGCCAAAAACAAAACCACCACAATCAGGACCGGGATCACCGTCCAGGCAAGCTCGACCTGATTACTGCCATAGACTTGCGGTGGCTCGCGGCCGTCGTCACCGGCGCGCCGCCGGTACTTCACCACCGAGTACAGGAGCAGACTGAAAACTGTGACAAAGATCGCCGCACAGACAGCCAGCACGAACAGTGAGAGATGGTAGATGGAATCAGCGGGCGTCGAAACCGGGGAAAACATGTTCGGCGTCGCCGGAGCCGCGCCGGACTGCGCCAACGCCACGTTCGCCACTCCCAGGCACAGCCAAGCGCAAGCGCTGCGAAACAATTTTCCGGTTCCCGGATCAAAGCTCAAAACACTAGTCTCCCGGCTGTCGGTGACGAATGAATCGTCAGGTTAACTGTAGAAATTGAAAGCTAGCGTTCTGCCCCCACGGGCGACCGAGATTTCTTCGGTGACGGGATGATTGCTGCCCCCGAGTGGTTTGTCAAGAACTTTTGTGCGCCCGATTTTACTTAACTCGCGGCCATCTCTTGTCTATCGCCGCTTTCGGACAACCGGGCCGGCCGCGGACACTGGGCCGCTATCCCGGCGCGGAACACGTGATCGTGGAATGCCGATAGGGCTACGATCCGCGGATTCTCCGCCCCAATGCCTTGAGCGGAAATCGGATTCCTTCGAACAAGATCCTCCGGCTGAACTTGGACTTGCCGGATTCGCGTTCCGAAAAAATGATGGGAAACTCGCAGAAGCGCGTCCCACTCCGGTGCAGGCTGAATTTCATCTCCATCAGGAAGGCGTATCCCTCGGAGCGGATGCGGTCGAGGTCCACGCCGCGGAGTGCCGCAACTTGATATCCCACAAAGCCTGCGGTCATGTCGCGCACCGGCACCCCAGTGAGCGTGCGGGCATAAAGATTTGCGCCGAAGCTGAGCACACGCCGCGAAAAATCCCAATTCTTTGCCCCGCCACCGGCCACATAACGCGAGCCAATCACAACTGGGCACACCTTGAGCAACTCGATCATCTGCGGTAGCAACTCGGGTGGATGCGATAGATCGGCGTCGGACTGAATGACATAGCTGGCGAGGTCGTTTCTCAGGATTTCTTTCATCGCATCGCGGCATGCGGATCCATAGCCGCCCTTGCCCGGCCGGGCCATCAAGTCAATGTGACTGTCAGTTTCCTGAAGCCGCCGAATTTCATCCGCCGTGCCGTCCGGGGAGTTGTCATCCACAAAAAAAATTGGCTCCTCCCCCACCGCTTGACGGATTCTGGACACGAGGACCGCGATATTCCCCTTCTCGTTATAGGTGGGAATGATCAGCATTAGACCAGCCTTCCAAAGTATGGGTTCATGGTGGGCGGAACTGGCAATCCTATAGGATCCAGTGGATCGGTCGTAAATTACTGCGGAAGCGTCATGCGTTACCGTAAATGCTTCAGAGCCGAGAGTCCAAACCCGAAGTACGGACCCGCTCAGAACCTTGTCAGCTCGCGTCCGCTTGGCTCGCCTCTTCACGCACTGCCGGCAGCAGCACGATCAGTCTGGTCTTCCCCGCGAAGGATTCGGCCAGCAGTTGGCCATCGTGCTTTTCAACCAGGTTCTTTGCGGACCACAAACCCAGTCCGGTGCCCACGTCTCTCTTCGTGGTGAAGAATGGCTCGAAGATCTTGTTCAGATAGTCGGGTTGAATGCCGCTGCCATTGTCCTCAACCACGACCTGTACCGCAGGACGCCCATCATTGTGATTGCTTACATTGAGAGTAAGCACCCCATCTGGCTGAAGAGCATCAAGCGAGTTCAGAATGAGATTGGCAAAGACCTGCCTCAATTCCCCGGCCGATCCCACAAACTGGGCATGCTCCTGATAGTTGCGAACGATTTGTATCTTCCGGGATTCGATGCGCCCGCCGTACACCGTCAGGATCTCGTCGAGTAGCTGCGGAATATTTACTGGTGCGGGAGTCGAAGTGTCCTTGTAGAAAGCCAGCGTTTGCCGGGCCACCGCTGCCACCCGGCTCAGTTCTTGCTCCGCCAGCAACAAATACCGTCGGCCATCACCGCTCAATCCAGAATTGTGGTTCAGCAGGAACAGCGAATTTATCGCCGCCTCCAGCGGATTGTTGATCTCATGCGCGATGGTGGCGGCGAATCTTCCGGCGGTGGCTAGCTTCTCAGCATTGCGGAGGGCTGCTTCCACCTCGCGCTGTTTGGTGACATCCCGAAACACCAGCACCACCCCGATCAACTCGCCTTGCGCATTCCGGATGGGAGCCGCGCTATCGTCGATGGCGATCTCGGTTCCGTCTCTCCTGCACAGTACCGTGTGATTGGCAAGACCGATAACCGTGCCAGTACGAATCGCCTTTGCTACCGGATCTTCCGTTTGCTCGCGCGTAATTTCGTTGAATATCGGGAAGACCTGGCTCAGCGGCCGGCCCCGAGCTTCGCTGCTGCTATAGCCCGTCAGGGTCGACGCCACCTCGTTAAGAAACACGACACGGCCAGAAGTGTCGGTTGCCAACACGGCATCGCCGATACTGCGCAACGTGGTATCTAGCCACTCCTTTTGCTCAAGCACCGCTGCCGCCGCTGTTTCCGACTTGCGCACCTCGCGCGCCAACAGCCCCCCGAAAACCAGCAAAGCCGCCGCTGCAATCGCGGTGGCAATAACAAACGCCGACCTCGCTGAGCGCGTAGCTGACTTCATCTCGGAAACTCTGCTGGCCCGCAAACCGGCCTCGACACCCTCGATTTCCGAGATCGAAGTGCGAATCTCATCCATGATGTTCTTGCCGACGTTCGACTGGACTCGGGCCTTGGCCTGTTCGCTTTGCCCCGAACTGGCAAGGGCAATCGTGTCGGCTAGTTCTTTCATCTTGGCGTGGCTGAGATCGCGAAGTCGCTGAACCTGGCTCCGTTGCAATGCAATGTCAGCAGTAAGGGCCGCCACTCGATTAAGTTGCTCGTCAACTTCTTGAGCAGCCCGATTGTAGGGATCCAGATAATGGACGTCGCCGGTGTAGAGATAGCCTCTTTGCCCGGTTTCAGCATCCACCAGCAACGATTTCAGTCGCTCTGTTTCCAGCAATACCAGCTGGCTGTGCTCAACCAGAGAGTTGTCCCTGCTCACCCGCTCGAACGACAAGAAAGTTACATAGCCGTTGATGGCCAGAACGATCAGGAGAAGAACAATTCCCAACCATAGTGATTTCAGACCGTTGCGCATAGGGCCCTGTACGCTACCTGTTAGACCTGCCAGCCGAGGTCGCGGGGGTAGATTCTAACAGGTTTGAAGGCCTGGAATGAGGGTGCCTGCCGCGGGGCCAACTCAAAGGACAGTGCCGCTAGGACATCCGCCACGCTTATGCCGAAAAATCAGTCAGCGCCGGATAGTGCCGCCGCTGTATTGCAAGCTGTCGATAGGCTCACTCTACAACTCGTAAGTCATTGGTCACCTGAAAAATGCCAAGCACCTGATTGGCAGCCATGGTTGCCAAGTTCTTGTCCATTTCGTTATTGACAAACCCCTTCAGCGTTGCATGCTGATTGTCGACAATAATGTGGATACTTGGGGCCGCCGCCCAGAAATACCGAGACAAATCTCCGGTGTTTGCCATGCGTCGATAAATCTGCACTCGTGCCTGCTGGTCCAGCGGCGCCGGTGGCAGGATCTTTATGTCGTTGATTACCTCGTCCACGCCTTCGACGCGCTTTACCACATTCTCGGCCTGGGACTTAGTCACAGCGTGCTCGCTGGTAAGGCTCCCGCTCAGGATCACGATCTGTCCCTGAACGGTGTATTCCAGGTCGTCGAACAGTGAGTGGCACGGCAGCATCAGCAATCGGAGCGGCCCTCAAGGGTCGAAATTCGGGAAATACTGGAAGTATCGAGTTGGTGATTACCGGATCGTCAGCAAAATCGAAGATGATCGACTCTTAATTCTCATAGCCCGGATAGGTCATCGGCACGAGGTGTATCGCTGAGGCTGCTCCTTGTTCGCAGCGTATAATCGTGGTTTGCGCACTTCATTCCCATCACCACAGGACCACACGTGAGTCATCAGCATACGCATATGCCCGGCCAGCCGCAGGCTGGTCCGCAGCCGCTTCCGGGAGTCAACAGCATCATCGCCGTGGGCTCTGGTAAAGGCGGCGTCGGCAAAACCACTCTCGCCGTGAATCTGGCCATTGCGCTGGCGCGTTTGGGCCACAAGGTCGGGCTGTTGGATGCCGACGTATATGGCCCCAACGTTCCGCTGATGCTAGGCACGACGATGGCTCCCAGCGTCGTCGGCGAAGATCGCATTCTGCCGCCGGAACGCTACGGCTTGAAGGTGATGTCGGTCGGGTTCCTTAGCCCGGGCGACAAACCCCTGGTGTGGCGCGGCCCCATGCTGCACTCCATCGTTAAACAGTTTCTAGGACAGGTGGAGTGGGGACAGCTTGACTATCTCGTCGTCGACCTGCCACCCGGCACGGGCGACGTCGTGATCTCCCTGGTGCAAACCGTACCGTTGACGGGCGCGGTGGTGGTCACCACCCCCAGCGACGTGTCGCTCCAGGACGCGCGCAAAGCCATCGAGATGTTCAAGCAGGTGAAGGTGGACATTCTCGGCATCGTCGAGAACATGAGCTACTTCGTGTGCCCGCACTGCCATCAGGAGATCGACATCTTTTCCAAAGGCGGAGGCGCTCGCACCGCGCAGCAGTTCGGAGTGCCGTTTCTCGGCGGCATCGAACTTGATCCCGACATCCGCAAGGGCGGCGACAGCGGCCAGCCCATCGTGCTGGAGGGCGATCAGTCTCCACATGCCAAATCGCTGTTCGCCTTCACCCAACGCGTGATCGAGCGCACTAAGGAATTGCAGGAAGCGGACAGCGGTAGCGTGATTGAGATTCAGTAGGATACGAACCGAGCGAACTGGCGAGCAAATGCACTTGCGTTGAAGGTTATCCCACCCAAGCACAAGAAGCCCGGGTGGAACGAACCGATCAGGGTGTCAGTCTGCCGTCGCGGGAGCCTCGACGGAACGACCCTCACCTTAGACTGGCCTTTGGCTACTTCGGTTGACCGATTCGCGGTATCTCCAATATGTGCAGAATCTAACCCCGACAAAAGGTAAGAGCAAAGGGCTAAAAGCTTAAGAGTTAACTGCTAATTACGCACCCGCGCAACTCCGCCAGCAACCGCTCCACTTCTTCGGCGGTATTGTAGTGCGCCAATCCAATGCGCAACATGCCACCCGAGGACTGCACGCCCAGCCGTTCGGCAAGGTCAATCGCGTAGTAGTTTCCGTCCCAGGTGAAGATACCGCGCTCGCCAAGGCGGGTCGCCAATTCGCGCGGCGTATAGCCTTCCATGCGGATAGCTACCGTCGGCGTCCGCTGATCGAACTTTGCTGCGTCCTTGATGCCGTAAAACGTGAGCCCCGGAATCGGCCAGCAATCCAGAGATTAATCGCTCGACCAGTTCGCGCTCGTGCTGCTGAAAGACCTCATACGCCGCAAGAATCGCCTGACGCCGCGTCTTTACCTCAGTGTTGTGATGACGACCGACATCGGCAATGTAGTCAATGGCGGCGATCAGCCCGGCGAGACATTCGTGGTTCTGGGTGCCTGTCTCCCAGCGGTCCGGCAACTTCTCGGTGCACGCGCGAAGCTTATAGGGGCGCAGTCGCTGCAACTGCTCCCGCTTCCCGTAGAGAATTCCCAGGTGCGGTCCGAAGAACTTGTAACTTGAGCACGCCAGGAAGTCGCAATCGACCGTCTGTACATCAATCGGCCCATGCGGCGCGTAATGCACCGCATCAAGGAACGCCATGGAGCCGGCCGCATGCGCCAGCCGCACAATCTCGTTGACGTCGTTAATGGTGCCAACCGCATTGGCGGCCCATCCAACTGCTACCATCCGGGTGTTGCGGCGAATTTTCGCCGACAGGTCAAACATATCAAGCGTGCAATCGCCCGGCTTGATGTCGGCCGTGCGCACCTTCACCCCGCGCTCTTCCAGGCATACCCAGGGGGAGACATTCGCGTCGTGGTCCAGACAGCTCACCAGCAATTCATCGCCGCTCTTCAATTCGCGGCCAAGCGCCCGACTCAACGCGAGGGTCAGCGTCGTCATGTTGGCGCCGAAGACCACTTCATCGCTTGCACAATTGAAAAAGTCGGCCATCGCGGCGCGCGCGTCAGCGATCACTTGATCGGTGCGTTGGCTGGTAACGAAAGCGCCGCCGGTATTCGCATTGTTCGTGGAAAGGTAACCCGCGATCGCATCAATCACCCGCTGCGGGACCTGGGTCCCGCCGGGGGCGTCAAAGAACACGGCAGGCTGCCCATTCACCTGCTGATGCAGCGAGGGAAACTGTTGACGCACCCAATCGACATCCAGCTTGCGTGCTGGTACGGCAGTTCTTGCGCTCGAAGACATACTTAGGAACTCCTGACCGCGGTGAGGAAGTCTGCCAGCAAACCATACGCTGTGGCCTCCAGCCCGGGGTCCTGCTCGGTAATGATCAATTCCGGAAAAACGTCGGTTTCAAAGCTGACGATCGACGATGTTCCTTTCACCAGTGCCAGCGGATCCGAAAGCCTAAGGCGCTTGGGGGCGACCGACGCCGCCACGCGCCCGTCCTCCGCGCGCCTTGCGCTGCAGACTAACTTCCAAGCCTCGCCGCCGGCACGCGCCTCGCGAAGTTGTTCCGCAGTGATTCCGCGAATCCCTTCCCTGCTGACATCGGCCAGCCTTAGTGTGGCGCCCATCAGGACATTGGCCAATGCAATTACTTTCACCGCGGCATCCACGCCTTCGAGGTCGTCGGCCGGATCAGCTTCGGCCACCCCAAATGCCTGCGCTTTACGTACCGATTCCGCAAACGTCATCCCAGCTTCCATTCCTTCCAGGATCACGTTGGTCGTGGAGTTCAGTACGCCACGAAAGCCGCGAACTTCGATGGCCGGCAGTGTCTCTCTAAACAACGAAAAGATCGGTACGCCATCCATGACCGCCGATTCAAAAAGGAACCGGCGTCCCTTGCCCGCCGCCAAGTCGCTCAGCTCCCGATAGGCGTGGATCACTGGCCCCTTGTTGGCACTGACGGCATGCGCTCCCCCGTCGAGCGCCGCACGAATGTGGTCAATAGCTGGCTGCCCAGTCGTCGCATTTAGGGAGCTAACCTCGAACAGCACGTCGGCCCCCGCCAAACGGAGCCACTCTTGAACGTCGCCTACGACCTGCGCGCCAGTAAAATTTTCCGCCAGCAGTTTCTCGACATCGAAGCCATTCGGCGCCGCCAGCCAGCCAAGCCTGCGCGAAGCCACTCCAGCGATCCGCCAAGCCACGCCGTACCGGTCACGGAGTTCCTCTTCTTTTCTCTGAAGAAGTGCGACGAGGGCCTTGCCGACATTGCCGAAGCCCACGATGCAGAGGTTGTAGGTCCGGATGCGGGTGTCTCCAGGCTGAGAGTGGCTGTATTTTTTATTGTAAATGCCCTGGCGGTTCCCTAGGCGCTAATCAGGGACGGGAGGCTATAATTTGCCCACGAATTAGGGAGCCCATGGCAATCCACGAGCATCCATTCTTGGTAGGCTGGCGGCTGCCACCCAGGGTCAAGAAAACCTTGGCTCGGGGTGGTCGAACGTCAGTTATAATTCTGAATTAAGCTGATTCCCTGATGCTCACCATCATCGAGCGCCGTGGCTTTGGTTGTCTGAGTGAGCGTCTTCTGTTTCCTGCACGTCCGGCCCGACAGCGTAACAATTTGTACTACTCCGAATATTTGAAGGAGCGCCAGCATGGCTATTAAAGCAACTGACTACGTGTGGCATAACGGACAACTGATTCCCTGGGATGACGCAAAGCTCCACGTGATGGCGCACGTGGTCAACTACGGCTCGTCGCTGTTCGAAGGAATTCGCTGCTATAAAACCGCCAAGGGCCCGGCCATCTTCCGTCTGCGAGACCACATGCTGCGCCTGGTCCAGTCGTCCAAAATCTACCGCATTGAGCTCGACTATTCGCTCGACGAATTGTGCCAGGCAGCTGTCGAACTCGTCGCCACCAACAAGGTGTCGCCCTGCTATATCCGCCCCATCGTGTTGCGCGGTTACGGGCAGGTTGGCGTCAACCCGTTCAACTCGCCCACTGAGGTTTACATCGCCAACTACGAGTGGGGCAAGTATCTCGGTAGTGCCGACTGCGAGGACGGTGTGGACGTCTGTGTTTCGTCCTGGACCCGGCTGGCGCCCAACACTATGCCGACTATGGCCAAATCCGGTGCTAACTACATGAACTCGCAGCTGATCAAGATGGAAGCCATCGTGAACGGCTACAGCGAAGGCATTGCACTCGACGTGAACGGTTATGTGAGCGAGGGTTCCGGCGAGAACATCTTCATCGTGCACAAAGACCGCATCTACACGCCTCCGTTGGGGAACAGCGTTCTGCCGGGCATTACGCGCAACTCCGTTATCCACATCGCCCAGGAGCTTGGAATTCCAATGATCGAGCAGATTATTCCCCGCGAAATGCTCTACATCGCCGAAGAGGTGTTCTTCAGCGGTACCGCCGCCGAAATCACGCCGATCCGTTCGGTCGATAAAATCACCGTCGGCCACGGCGTTGCTGGCCCCGTCACCAAGGCCGTCCGCAAGGAGTTTTATGGCATTGTCAACGGAACAGCCGAGGACCGGTTTGCTTGGATGACGGCAGTTCCAGTTTCGGCGAAGCAGCCGGTAGGGGTATAGCAAAAATCATCTGCAGAAGAAAGACGGGCGCAACCAATGCGCCCTTTTTATTGCTCGAGGTTGGGGCCGGCGAGAGAGTCGGTGGCAAATAACCGCTCTCGCCAACTTGATCATCTCTGCTGAATCGATTCCAGGTAAGTCGTCAAATTGTGTATTCGCATTTGTTCTTGCGCCGGATCATGCCGCCCCAGGGTAAGAAATACCGGCCCCCACACGGGCATATCTTTGTTACCATGCGCCGCTGTCAGGCTATCGCCCTTGATGACCTCCGCAATGTGGGCGCCCGGAAATTTCCCGCCATTCTTCACCGCGAGCAGCGTCAGATCAGATGGCTTCACCTTCAAGGCCGTAGCTGCCGGACCGTTTCCCATGCCGCCTTGACCATGGCATGACGCACAGTAAGCGACGTACATGTCCTTGCCTGAAGACGAACTTGTGTAAGGCGCGGGGACCTTCTTGATTTGCGAAGGCGAGGCCTGCGCGGTCCCACTTGGGTTCGCGCTTGAATTTGTTTGCGCGGTAAGCGAAATCGACAGTGCCAGCACCAGAGCAGTCGCCAGACACGCGAGACGTGAACTCATGACACCCTGCTTTCCACTTCTATGATTGCATTGCTGCCAGACTCATTATGTTCCGTGCGCTTGCGTGGGGCAGCGACACGCATCACAGGCAGGGGTAATCAGCCTCATCTCGTTCCCAATTTGGCACTTTGAGATTGGGGGTTGGCCGGCACGAGAGGAGGCTCAGAACTCCATTGTCTTCAGCTCGGGGCTAACGATGAGCGGCGCTTCCGTGGCTGCCTGAACGTCGTCCGTAGTCAGCCCAGGTGCGATTTCTTCCAGGACCAGCCCACTCTGCGTCACCCGCAAATACGCCATTTCGGTGACGATAGTGTTTACTACGCGCAGGCCAGTGATCGGCAAAGTGCAACGCTTCAAGATCTTTGACGCGCCACTCTTAGTGGTGTGTTCCATCGCGACGATGACCCGCCGGGCGCTGGCTACCAGGTCCATCGCACCGCCCATGCCTTTCACCATCTTGCCGGGAATCATCCAGTTGGCAAGGTTGCCCTCTTCATCCACTTCCATAGCGCCGAGCACGCTCAGGTCAATGTGGCCACCGCGAATCATGGCAAATGATTCGGCGCTGGAAAAATAAGCTGTTCCGGGAATTTCCGACACCGTCTCTTTCCCCGCATTGATCAGGTCCGCGTCTTCCTCGCCCGCCAGAGGATACGGACCGACACCCAGCATGCCATTCTCACTTTGCAACACAACATCCATGCCGCGTGGCACGCAGTTGGCCACCAGCGTGGGCATGCCAATTCCCAGGTTGACGTAGAAGCCGTCGCGTAATTCGCGGGCGACCCGCTTCACAATGCGATCGCGCTTTTCGGTGTCCTTCTGCTTAGCAGCTTTTTCGTCGGGCATGGGTTCTCCTGCTTCGCCTTTCGCCATCACGCTTTGCGCAGCGTTCGCCGTTCAATCCGCTTCTCGTAGCCGGTTCCCTGGAAGATGCGCTGCACGTAAACGCTCGGGGTATGCACCTGGTCAGGCTCGATCTCTCCAGGATCAACCAAGTGCTCGACTTCGACGATGGTCACCTTGGCTGCGGTCGCCATCATGGGATTAAAGTTCTTCGCCGTTTTGCGATACACCAGGTTGCCCCAACGGTCGCCTTTCCACGCCTTGATCAGTGCGAAGTCGGCTTTTAATCCCAGCTCCAGCACATACGGCTTGCCGTCAAAGTCGCGCGTCTCTTTGCCTTCGGCGACAACCGTGCCGAATCCTGCAGGAGTAAAGAAGGCCGGAATTCCTGCTCCGCCGGCGCGAATGCGTTCCGCCAGAGTGCCTTGCGGGATCAGTTCTAGATCGATGCGGCCGGTCAGCACCATCTCTTCCAGCAGCTTGTTCTCGCCGACATAGCTGCCTTTGTGCGAAGTGATCTGTCCGGCGGCGAGCATCAGTCCGAGGCCGAAGTCGTCGATGCCGACGTTGTTGCTGATTGTGTGCAGGTTCTTGACGCCCTTCTTGACCAGCGCGCGGATAAGATTCTCGGGAATCCCGCACAGCCCGAAGCCGCCGACCATCAGAGTGTCGCCATCTTTGATGTCGTGAATGGCTTCGTCTGCATTCGCAACTACTTTGTTCATTGCCATAGGATTTGATTCCGACCGCCGATTGTACCGGGGCATGTCGCCTCGGCGCAAAGAAGTCAATCGTCCAGCAGTTCAACGCCGTCCAGTTCACGCCAAATGCTTGCGCTGTTTCGTCTCTTACGTGTGATATGGAGATTTTACGACAGCGATCACGAAGAGCGATTCCCGCCATCTGGGATAGATATAATCGTTTTGGTGCATGTCCAAACCTCCCAATATCCCGATTTACGAACAATATGACAGTTACAAGCCGCCGTTCAATGTCAAAGGCGCTGTAAAACGAATGGTGGGCGTTGTTCCCGATAAGTACCTGACAGGCTTGGGATCGATCGTTCTCACTTGCGAAGACGCCCTAACTGGAAAGCGTGCGCGAAGAATGACTTGGTCGCGTGGCAAGAAAGTGTCTGCCGCGGAGGCGAGGGGTCTCTATCATCCAGAGTGGGGTAGCAACCCTGCATGGATCGAATTGCATGTTGATTCAATTTTCCAGAACTATCCAAGATATTTGTTGAGACTAAAAGTGACCAGAGAACTGGAACTCGGACAGACATTTTTCCATGAACTTGGTCATCACATTCATGCGCAACACCGCCCAGAGTTCAAGGAAAAGGAAGACGTAGCGGAGACGTGGAAACGTAAGGGACAGAACACCTATTTGCGAAAGCGATTTTGGTATCTGTTCCCGCTCGTTGTTGTGGTCAGATGGGCGGATAAAATGCTTGATTTTCAGGGATACCTCAGGAGCAGGATAAAGGAAAAACGTCGCGCCGCCGCTGCCCAATCCAACACGCATCCGTGAACCGCCGGAGTGATAGTGCCAAGAGCACGAGACGCCCTCGCCCCCAGCCCCTAGCCCCTGCCTTTCCCAAACTTGTTTGCACTTTCAAACATCTCCCGCAGCCCCGGTCCGCGCAGGTTCTCGCGCAGATGCGCCAGTTGCTGCTCGAAGCGCAGCAGGGCTTCCTCGATGTTCTGGCTGTTGGTTAGTGCGATGTCGCGCCACATCGAGTAGGGACTGCTGGCAATCCGCGTCATCTCGCGCAAAGCGCGGCCGCCGATTTCCTTGACTGCTTCGTCCTCTCCCAATTCATCACGAAGTGATGACGCCAGCGCTGTGGCCATCATCTGCGGCAGGTGACTGATCCAGGCGCACAGGCGATCGTGCCGTTCCGGATCCATCGCAATCACCCGTGCCCCGATAGACGCCAGCAGTTCAATGTATTCTTGCTGTCGCGGCGTGTAGCGGCTGTTCTGCATTGATCGGCGTGATCAACCACACCGCATCGCGGAACAAGCCAGCCTCGGCATTTTCGATTCCGCCGCGCTCCTTGCCTGCCATTGGATGCCCAGGAAGCACGCGCATTCCGGCGTCTGCGCCGAACACCATGCGCGCGCGTTCCACGAACTGAACCTTGGTACTGCCGGTATCGGTTACGATCGTGTCGGCAGGAAGAGTGGGAGCGAGCTTTTCGAAGGCGGAGAGTATGCCGCCAACCGGGGTGGCGAGGACCACGACGTCGCTGCCCTCAACCGCTTGCCTTACGTCTGTGTCTCCGCGATCAATGGCGCCGCGAACGAGAGCAGCGTCCAGCACCTCGGGCCGATCGCAGCCAATAAGCGTTCCACGAAACCCGTGCTGGCGAAGGGCGAGTCCGAGAGAGCCACCGATCAAGCCGGTTCCTACGATCGTGATCTGCCGGATAGCCATGGCTGGGAAAGTTTCACTCCTATATAGCGGAACACGGCTGAACAAGCTGAGGAAGAAGTCTCAAAAGCAGATCCCTCGCCGCTGAAGCCGGCTCGGGATGACCAAAAATATGCAGACTTCTAACGGCGCGCCTGAAGGTGCGCCCCTTCAAAGCGAGAACAACTCAAATCGTCCGCCCTACCGCCGGAGCGATCATCCGCAACTGATCCATGAGTTCGGAAAACTGTTGCGGATACAGCGACTGAGCGCCATCGGACAGCGCCTCGTCAGGCGATGGATGCACTTCGATCAACAGCGCATCGGCTCCGGCCGCCAGCGAGGCGCACGCCATAGGCGCAACTTTGTCGCGCAATCCCGTGCCATGCGAAGGATCGGAGGTAATCGGCAAGTGCGACAGCTTGTGCACAATGGGAATCGCCGAAATGTCGAGCGTGTTGCGAGTGTAGGTCTCGAAGGTGCGAATGCCGCGTTCGCAGAAGATGACCTGGTAGTTGCCGCCTGACAGAATGTACTCGGCCGAGAGCAGCATCTCCTCGATGGTCGCCGCGATGCCGCGCTTCAATAGCACCGGCTTCCGCACCTTGCCTACTTCACGCAGCAAGTTGAAGTTTTGCATGTTGCGCGCGCCCACCTGGAAGATGTCGATGTAGGGCAACATGATTTCGATCTGCGAGATCTCCATGACCTCGCTAACTACCGCCATGCTATAGCGGTCGCCAGCTTCGCGGAGCAGCTTCAGCGCCTCCAGGCCGAGGCCTTGAAAGGTGTAAGGCGAGCTGCGCGGTTTGAACGCGCCGCCACGCAGGACCTTGGCGCCTGCCTTGCGCACTAGCTCAGCCGCGGTAAACAGTTGCTCCTTCGACTCCACGGAACACGGACCGGCCATCACGACCACTTCCTTGCCGCCGATCTCCGTCCCGTCGGGCAGCTTCACCACGGTGTCGTGCTCGTGGAATTGCCGCCCCGCCAGTTTGTAAGGCGCGCTGATACGGTGCACGCGCTCCACCCCCGGCAACACCTCGAGGTCACGGGTGTCGAAGTCGATACGTTTGCCCACTGCAGCAAGGACACTCTGCCGCGCGCCGGTAGTGCGATGCACAGCGAAACCCATCTTCATCAGGTGATCGGTCACCCGCTGGATCTGGTCTTCACTGGCATGTTCCAACATCGCAACAATCATGGTGTTCGCTCTTCGCCTTTCGCTTACAGCTCCCAGCTATTAGCCTTTAGCTCTTAGCAATCCGAACCAACAGCGGTATCTCTCGGGCGTTCAAACTATCCACTATCCACTAACAACTAGCCCCTAGCCACTGCTCTTCAATCGTTAGGCTCCAGTTCCCTGATCTCTCCCTCAACCGGGGTTTCGGGAGCCATCTCTTCACGCTGAAGCTGCCGCATCACATCCACCAGGCGCTCATAGACCTGGCGCAATTGCACGTCCGACAATGGCCCGGAATTGGCGCGCGCGATATTCTCAAAGATGATCTTCTCCCGATCCGGCTCATAGATCGGCATGGCTGAGTCGCGCTTGAGCTTGCCGATCTCCTGAGCGCATTGGGCGCGCTGGTTGATCAGCCGCACCAATTGCAAGTCCACCTCATCGATCTTCCGGCGCCAATCCTCGATGTCCATGGCCTATTGCCTCGCAGCCGCATAACTACACAAAGCTAACTCTTGCCGACGGCTTCCTGCGCTGTTCCAGTAAGGGATGACAGGAATTCTGACACAGCCGCTGCTTCCCGTCCTCGATTTTGTTCGATCGTCTGCACAATCGCACTTCCTACTACAGCTGCATCGGCGAAACTGCCGACCTCGGCGAATTGTTCGGGAGTCGAAACTCCGAAGCCCACGGCGATCGGCAGCCTGGTATGCGCCCTCAGCCGCTCGACCAGGGATCGCGCGTCCCCTGCAAGCTCTTGCCGCGTACCAGTAATGCCGGTGCGCGAAATGGCATATACGAAGCCTCGTGAATGCCGGGCTAGATCGCGCAGACGCTGTTCTGTGCTGGTCGGTGCGGCCAGAAATATGGGAGCCAGACGGTGTGCTTTCATGGCCTTGAGGTAGTCGCCAGCTTCTTCCACCGGAAGATCGGTCAGTAGTGCACCATCAACGCCAGCGTCGGCGGCAGCCGCGCAAAACTTTTCCAGACCAAACTGCAAAACGGGATTTAGGTACGAGAAGACAATCAATCCGGCGTTTGATTGTTGTCTGAGTTGCTGCGCCAGCACGAGCACAGCGGTTAGGTTAGTCCCATGTTGCAGGGCGCGCTCGCTGGCACGCTGAATGACGGGACCATCCGCGACGGGATCGCTGAAGGGCACGCCGAGTTCGATCACGTCTGCGCCCGCGCGAATTGCGGCCAAAGCCACCTCTCGCGAGGTATCCAGATCAGGATCACCGCAGGTGATGTAGGCCACCAGCCCAGGCCGTTTGTTGAAGATGATTGCCACGTCGCCCCTTAGTCAGTCTTCCGTCAGAACGCCAGGTTCTCCCGCAAAATTCCGATATCCTTATCGCCGCGACCCGACACATTCACGATCACCATGTCCGACTTGCTCCATCTTCGGAGCGCGCTTGATGCACTCCGCAATCGCGTGCGCCGACTCCAGAGCAGGAATGATGCCCTCCGTCCGCGCCAGCTTTAGACAGGCGTCGAGCGCTTCTTGATCGCTGGCTGATACGTACTCTGCACGCCCCTGGTCATGCAAGGCGGCGTGCTCGGGACCGATCGCAGGATAATCAAGTCCGGCTGAAACCGAGTGCGTCAATGCGATCTGCCCGCCGGGATCTTGCAGGACATAAGAATAAGTGCCTTGCAGCACACCCGGACCGCCGCCGTCGAATCGCGCCGCGTGCTCACCCAGCGAGTGGCCACGCCCGCCGGCTTCTACGCCAATGAGTTTCACTTCGCGGTCTTTAATGAATTCGTAGAAAACGCCGATCGCATTCGAACCTCCGCCCACACACGCAATGACCGCGGAAGGCAGCCGCCCTTCCGCTTTCAGTATCTGCTTGCGTGCTTCCTGGCCTATGATGCGATGGAAGTCTCGCACCATCGTCGGATAGGGATGCGCTCCCAATACGCTGCCCAGAAGGTAGTGCGTGGTGCGAACATTGGTCACCCAGTCGCGCATGGCCTCGTTGATGGCGTCCTTCAAAGTGCGCGAACCCGAGTCGACGCCGCGCACCTCTGCGCCCAGCAGCCTCATGCGGAAGACGTTCAACTCCTGTCGGCGCATATCTTCCGTCCCCATATAGACGACGCACTCCATGCCGAACAGTGCACAAACGGTCGCGGTCGCAACCCCGTGCTGGCCGGCGCCCGTTTCGGCGATGATGCGGTGTTTGCCCATGCGGCGGGCCAGCAGAGCTTGTCCAATGCAGTTGTTGATCTTGTGCGCGCCGGTGTGCAGCAGGTCCTCTCGCTTTAGATAGATCTTCGCGCCGCCTAGCTCTTGGGTGAGCCGCTGAGCCAGGAACAACGGCGTCGGACGTCCCGCGAAATCGGCTAGCAGGCGGTGATACTCATCGCGAAACGCTTTATCTTTGCGCGCCGCCGCGTAGGCAGCCTCAAGCTCCTGCAGCGCTGCCATCAAAGTTTCCGGAACGTATCGACCGCCATAAGAACCGAAGCGTCCAGCGACGGCACGGGAGCGGGGCTTGTTATTCCCGTCGTCGAGCGCCGCATCCGCTGTGGAATTCTCCAGGTTGCCGGTCGTTTCTTCCATGGTTCCCTTCTACCGCTATGCCGTCTGTGCCTGACGCACCGCACCAACGAAGTCGTACAGCTTGCCTTCGTCCTTCTTCCCGGTTTCGCGCTCAACACCCGAGACCACATCCACTCCCCAAGGCGCAAATAGTCGCATGGCCTCGGCAACATTCTCGGGATTCAAGCCTCCCGCGATTATCACCGGCATTTGCACCCGAACCCTGGACACGATGGGCGCCGCAGCAGTCCAATCAAACCTCTGGCCAGTTCCACCTCGCTGGCTCGGCGACCCCGCATCCAGAAGAATCGCGTCAAGGCTCTGACTCGATTGCTCGTAACCGTCGAATGTGTCTGGCGAACTCAGCAACTCGCACGCCTGCAGCGTCTTTATGATCTTGCATTGTCCAACCACCTGCCGATACTGCTCCATCTGATCCGCCGGTTCATCGCCGTGAAGCTGGATCCCAGTCAATCCAACTTCCTCGACAATGGTTGCGACTCGCGTCGGCGTCTCATTCACGAAGACACCGATCTTGTCTATCTCGGCTGGAAGTGCCGCGACGATCTTCGCCGCCGTCTCGACCTCAATCCGCCGTGTACTCGGGGCAAAGATGAATCCCAAGGCGTCGGCTCCGGCAGCTAGACTGATCTGCGCGTCGTGCAGATTCGTCGTTGCACAAATTTTTATCCAGGTTCTCGCGCCGGATCGAGTCATACCGTTCTCCTTTCACACAGGCTCTTCGGAGGCGTAGCCATTCTCGTGTCGGACGCCTTCGCCGCACTCAGCAAGCCTCTTAGCGCCTCTCCGGGATGGGGCGCGCGCATCAGCGATTCACCGATCAGGAATGCGTCGAATCCTGCCTGTCGCAAACTTGCGATATCGTCGCCAGTTTCGATACCGCTTTCCGCGACCTTGACCACTTCCGGCGGCATCAGTTCGGCTAGCTGCAACGAAGTATTCAGGTCCACTCGAAAGCTATGTAAATCGCGGTTATTGATGCCGATTATCTCGAAGCCCGCGTCGAGCGCCCGTTGCAACTCCGTGCCGTCATGCACTTCGCAGAGGACATCGAGGTGCAACTCACTGGCCCCGCGGTGCAAATTGGCGAGCTCCGTCTGCGTCAGCGCGGCGACTATGAGCAACACGGCATCAGCGCGATGCGCCCGTGCTTCAAGCAGCTGGAACTCATTGATTATGAAGTCTTTCCGCAGACATGGTAGCCGGGTCGCTTGTGATGCGATCTCCAGGTTTTCCAGCGAGCCCTGGAAAAATCGCTCATCGGTTAGTACCGAGAGGGCTGCGGCCCCGCCACCTTCTAATTCAGCGGCAAGTTGGGCTACCGGAAAGTCGGGACGAATCAATCCTTTTGATGGTGACGCCTTCTTTAACTCGGCGATAACTGCAATACCAGAATTCGCCCCAGAACGCAGTGCTTCGCGGAATCCGCGTGGCTGGTGCCGCTCCGCTGCCTGGCCAAGCGCTCGCAGATCAGCCGACGCTTTGGCGGTGGCAACACTCTGGCGGGTAACAGCGACAATCTCTTCCAGCTTAGTGGGCATGTGTAACAAGAATATACCTGAACACTTGCCCTTGACTTACTCTGCGGGTTCGCTTACCGTCCGCCTTAATCCAATCATAAGGAGAACCAAACATGCGTCCCACGGGAATCGTGCTGATCGCGATCTACCATTTCCTGACTGCCGCGCTCTTGGTTTGCGTGGCAATCGCCCTCGCGATTGGTGGCAGCGTCCTTGGGGCCATGTTCGCCGCCGGCAAGAGCATCCCGCTTGGCGGCATGGGCTTTTTTGTAGGCGTCGTGGGAGCTACGTTCATGCTCGGCTTTGCCGTGGTTGCCGCGCTTGCCGGCTACGGAGTTTGGACACTTCGTGAGTGGGGCCGCATTCTCTGCATCGTGCTGGCAGGCATCACCGTTCTGTTTTCGCTTCCCGGATTGCTGTTCATGGGCCTCCACTTCGGATTCTTCCTGGGCGGGTATCGCCTGATCAAGTTAGCGATCAGCATTGCAATCATCTGGTATCTCCTGCAGCCGCAGGTCACATCTCTTTTCCGACGGAGCGTCGCCTGCTCTACCGCGAATGTAACCGTCAAGCCTCCGTGGTAGTCGATTCAGGGTGGGGTCACTCCCCTGATTCCGTCCGCTTTCACGCTTGTACGCCGTCTCTCCACACCTATAATTAAAGTGCTCTGGACGACCAAAGCTCCGCCGGACTGCACCCGACCGTAGTCGCGCCTAATTCGCTGCTATGGCAGACGGGCATCCGGAAGCATGTCCATATGGCGATGCGCTTATCCGCACCCCGCGCGGTACCATCCGCGAAACGCCTTTCCTCACCCTGTCGTTTTCACCTGCGCCCCTATCTCAAAATATTGAGTACAGTGGTTTTACTGTCTCTACTGGCCGCCGCAAGCCGCAACTGCTACGCCTTGAGTGCTGCCACTCGCAAGCAGGAAGCTGCCGACCAATTTGAGAAAGCCGAACAGATGCGCGAGGCGCTTAACGGCCGCCCGGTGCAGGAGCGCACTCATCGCGATTACCAGCACGTAGCGGACGCATATCGCAAGGTCTATTACGTGGCACCCGCTTCTAGCAAGGCTGATGCCAGTGTGATCGCCGTAGCCGAGATACTGGCCGCCATGGGCCGCCAATTCGAACCTGGCGAGAAGGACCTGCGTTCGGCGATTCGCGAATATGAGTTCCTGCGCCGTGAATATCCTGGAAGCAAATATCGCTTCCAGGCGTTGTTCACGATTGGGCAAATTTACGCTGAAGACCTCGGAGATAACGACCAGGCGCGCAAGACCTTTGAGGAATTCCTGCATCGATATCCACGCCAGGCGCTGGCACGAGAGACGAAACAAGCGCTAGCTGAGTTGGACCAACCCAAGACCAGCGTACAGCCGGTCGAAGAGGCGTCTGCCCCTAAGCCGCAAGCACCGGTAGCGGAGACCATTTCGCAACCTGCGGTTTCGAAGAAGTCGGGGCTGCCCGTAGTCACCGGTATCCGCCATTGGTCTACTCCGGACTACACGAGGGTTGCGATCGATGTTGACCAGGAGGTGAAGTACGAAGTGGGACGTGTTCCCCACCCCGACCGCATCTTCTTCGATCTGCCGGATACCAAGCTTGCGTCAGTCTTGGTCGGGAAGAGTTTTGACGTGCAGGATGGTTTCCTGAAGAAGATCCGAGTCGCACAGTACCACCCGGGATACACGCGTGTCGTTCTCGAAGTGGCGGAGGTCTCCGACTATTCGGCATTCCTTCTGCCGAACCCGTACCGCCTCATCATTGATATCCACGGCCGCCAGCCTCGAACTAAAACGCAGGTGGCCCAACTCGACAATTCAGCGAATTCCGCCTTCGATGACTCCGGACCTCCTAGCAGAGAGATTGCAAGTTCGCTTCCCAGCAGGAGCACAGCAGCAAAAGGCGTTGCAAAATCGAGTGTCGAGCGTAACGGGAAGCAGAGTGTTCCCAAAACAGACGATGGCGACAACAGCGCCAGCACTTCCCCATCGCCAAACCATTCAGCCCCCGCCATCACCACCGCAGAATCCAAGCCTTCCCATGGCAAAATCGTCGTGGATGAAAATGACGAGGTCAGCACCGATGACCTGCCGCCACGGATGGCCTCAACCGCAAAACCGCACACGGCGAAGGCGTCCCCGCCCCCGGTCGCCCGAGTGGTTAATCCGAATGACCCGCTTTTCGTGGACCCTGGAGACACCAAGGGTCCAGAACTGAAGGCCACAACCGAACCTACGACAGCGCCAACCGCGGTGGCCGTGGCTCCTCGTCCCAAGGATCGCAAGAAGACTAGCAAGGCCGCTTCGACCGATGTGTCTTCCGCCCATGAGGCGGAACCCACCTCGGCTGGAGACCGCAGCCTGACCCGCGTTCTCGGACTTAAGATTGGACGCATTGTTGTCGATGCCGGGCACGGCGGCCACGATACCGGAACCATCGGTCCGAACGGCCTCCTGGAGAAAGATCTCGTTCTCGATGTGTCTTTGCGCCTGGGCCGGTTATTGGAAACTCGGCTCGGTGCCGACGTTCTCTATACTCGCGATGACGACACATTCATCCCGCTTGGAGACTCGAACCGCCATCGCCAATGAACACCAGGCTGACCTATTCATCTCAGTGCATGCCAACTCCAGCTCCGACCCATCCGCCCGCGGCGTAGAGACCTACTACCTGAACTTCACCTCAAATCCGGATGCGCTGGAAGTCGCCGCCCGTGAAAATGCCGTATCCGAAAAATCGATCTTTGAACTCCAGGACCTGGTAAAGAAGATCACATTGAAGGAGAAAATTGAGGAATCGCACGAACTGGCGAGCGATGTTCAGCGGTCGCTGTATGGCGGCTTGGCAGGCAAGCATTCCACTCTGCGGGACCGCGGTGTCAAGAAGGCGCCCTTCGTGGTGCTCATCGGGGCTAACATGCCGAGCATCCTGGCAGAGATCTCCTTTGTTTCCAATCCCACCGATGCCGAGAAGCTGGAAACTCCGGAATACCGAGAGAAGATCGCCGAGTCGCTGTACAAGGGGATCGCGAAGTACGCGGGCGGACTCAGCGGCGTCAAGGTGGCGTCGAAACTCAGCAAACCCACCGGAGAATAGTTTCCAAACAATCAGCATTCAGCATTCAGAATCCCGCAATCAACAACCGGCTGAAATGCGAGTCGGGGGTGCCCAGTGACGGTCCGCATCCCAAGTCTGGCTGAATGCTGACTGCTGACTGGTCGTTCCCGTTCGCTTCCTGGAAACTTTACCTCCATGGCAGTAGTCTAATTCTGCAGGGGGCCTTTGGCCTTCAATGCGGTTCCATCTCATGAAGCGTTTCCTCATCACCGCCGTTTTGTTTTTCGCGTTTGGAAGTTTTGCGTTCGCATCTGACCCTGGCGACTTCCTGCCACCATCCTTCGCTGGCTGGACGCGGTCGGGTGCCATGCAGTCAACCAGCGACGCGGCGAAGGCCGATGCCGCCTATCCCGCAGTCCTGAAAGAATATGGCTTCGCTGAATCCGAGACGATCACCTACACCCGCACAGACGGGCGCAAGCTGACCGTGAAGGCAGCAAGGTTCAACGACGCCACCGGTGCCTATGGGGCTTTCACCTTTTATCGCCAGCCGGCCATGAAGACGGAACGCATCGGTACCAAGGCTGCATCGGCGAACCAGCGCATCCTGTTCTTCCGCGACAATATTCTCGTGGACGCGGATTTTGATCGACTGACGGAAATGTCCGCAGCTGAATTGCGGGAGCTTGCCGGTATGCTTCCCGCTGCGAAGGCTTCGGCCGCCAACCTGCCAAGTCTGCCGGAGTACTTACCGAAGAGTGACGCTGTGGAAAACTCGGCGAAATACATTCTCGGCCCGCAGGCGTTGCTTGCCGAGAAGGCACCGCTCACGCCTGAGCAAGTTGATTTCAGCCACGATCCCGAAATTCTGATTCAGGACTATTCGTCAAAAAGCGGGCCTCTCACTCTCACGTTGATTCAGTATCCGACGCCCCAGATCGCGGGCGAACGCTTGCGCGCCTTGCAAAGCGCTGAACAGTCGGCTCCAAACACGCTGCTTGTGAGACGTAGCGGACCGTTGGTCGACGTGGTAACAGGCACCGTCGGAAGCAGCGAGGCGCAAGCGCTCCTCAACTCCGTAAATTACGAAGCCGAGGTCACCTGGAACGAAGCAACTTCCATGAGCAAGCGCGACAACATCGGCAATCTGGTCGTCGGAGTGTTTGCGCTTATTGGAATCATTCTCTTGATCTCGCTCATCTTCGGAGTTTTTTTTGGAGGCATTCGCATCCTAATGAAGCGTCTTTTTCCGGACCGTGTCTTCGACCGCCCCGAAGATGTCGAGATCATTCAGCTGCACTTGCGATAAGACGCATCTCTTGTAACTTATTAAAAATAAGAAGGTTAGATCGTTATAACGAAAACTCGGCAGTTTTCGGCCTATTTCCCGTGATTCCCCTAACATCTTGTAAATTGTTGAAAACACAGTGATTTAAGTCATAGAAATTGCTTGACACGGGGTTTTCCGTGACCCTAGTATTTGTGCAGAAAGTTTTGACGGTTTTGCCTCCGTTGGAACTATTCTCCCTTGAAGAGAAGGCCACCCTGTTGCCGGGTGGCCTTTTCGTTTGCGTCAATTCGCTCAGTGACGAGAATTTCGATCGCGACAAATAAAAGTTCTGCTCCAACAGAACTTGCTCGTCCGACTATCCATCTCTCGCAAGCAGGAATCGAATTTCTATTCGTAGAAATGCCAGCAATGGATAGATCGCACCATCGCCGATGCAACCTGATGTCGGCGATGAAGGAGTGATCGCAAATCAGTGACTCGGCGAGGAGCTCAACCCATAGAGCTTCGCAGCGTTATCGTGCATCACCATGTGTGCAATGGCGCCGGCTTGCTCGCGCGTGACCTCTCCATCCTGCATCATTCCGGTGAGCGCAATGGCCAACGCTGTCCGTCCGGCGGTTGCGGTCTGGTAGCCCGTCTCCTCCCAGTTCACCTGCGGCTCAAGTGGATACAAGTCCGTGCCGAACAACACCTTCTCCGGATAGAACTCCAGCATGAAGCGAATGCTGGCAGCAATATGGCGCGGCGAAGTCATCCACGTTTGCTCGGAAAAGTCAGCATAGACATTCGGCTTCATCAGTAGATACGGGACCAGTTGTTCGAAACCGCCGGAGCCGCCGTGGAGCATGACAAAGTTCGTTTTCCGCAGGGTCGGGTCGTTGAAGATCGAATCCAAGAGCAGAGGATTGCTTCCCTCCAGGTAGAAATATCCGCCACAACCACCACCCGTGTGTAGGTGGACCGCCATTCCCAGCCGTCCTGCCTCGCGCGCGAGATAGCGAAACAGATAATCCTGCAGCAACTTGTAGTCAGCGTCGCTGGGAACGCCTCCCTTAACGTAGCGCGCATAGACGCGGGCGGCATCAACCTCCTTCGCGGGAGCGAAATCCAGTGCTCGCAGATAGGCAGCTTCGAACTTGATGGCCACAGCTCCGTCGGCCTTTTGCAGTTCCAGCAAGGGCGTGACGATTTTGGCGGTGTATTGCGCCAGCGCGGGCGGCACACTGTTCAGGTTGAGCTGCTGCAAATATCGCGCGAAGAGTGTCTCCTCGCGGCCAAAGAAAATCTTGCGATCGGGTGATTGCGCCGCCAGCGCAGAGTTGTTCAGGGGAAACAGCAGAGTGTCCTCGAATGGCACCCATAGGAAGCGCGGCCGCTTCAAACCGCGCCCCATGGCCACCCGGTTCGCCAATTCACTTTCGATGCCGAGCTGGTCGAGCACCCAGTTGGGATAATTCTCGCCCTCCCGCTGCTTCACCTGTTCCTTCGCGGTCAGCAGTATCTTCACGTGCTCCGGTGTGGCGTCGTTGTATTTGTAGCCGAACATCGCTTGCCATGCCTTGATGTACACGGGGTTGTCCGCGCGGAACATCAGCCCATCCGCTGTGGGCTCCAGCGGATAGCAGGGCAGCGCGTCGAAGTCGTCGTCCGGCTGACCTGCTTCGTCTAGGGCTGGGGGATGCGAGTGGTTATCGATCGCCTGGATGTGATTGATTTCGTCCAGCAGGCTTGCATCGGGTCTGAGTTGGTGATTGTCTTGCCCTACCAGCGGAAGCGAAATCAGCAATGCGGCGGCACAACCAAGCGCGATTTTCATCGGGACTCCTGCGCGGTGGATTATCCTACAACCGCCGAGCGGGCGGAAGCGTTCGTTGGCTTCCGAACCCAAAGCTCTGTCTGGTGAATCCAAAGACTTACCCCACCATGGATAACATTCCTCCCAAGCCGGCCAAGAAGACAGAGATATTCAAAGCCCTGCCCGAAGTTTGGCAACTAATCCGGCCGCGCCGGGCCTTGCTGGCACTTGGCCTGGGACTGATGGTCATCAATCGCGTTTCGGGTCTTGTGCTTCCGGCTTCCACCAAGTATCTGGTGGACGACATCATCGGCAAGCGGCACTTCAAGTTGCTGTATCCGCTGGTGGGAGTTGTCCTGATGGCGACGATCATCCAAGGCCTCACGTCGTTTGCCCTGACCCAGACGCTCTCTAAGGCGGCTCAGAAGCTCATCGCCGAGCTGCGCCGTCGGGTGCAGGAGCACGTGGGGCGCCTATCGGTCTCTTATTACGACGCCAACAAAACCGGCATGCTGGTTTCGCGCATCATGAGCGACGTCGAAGGGGTGCGCAATCTCATCGGCACCGGACTTGTGGACTTCGCCGGCGGCCTGCTTACCGCGGTCATTGCCTTTGCGGTTCTGATCCGCATCAGCCCCATCATGACCGCCATCGCCTTCGGCTTTCTAGCCGTCTTCGGGATCGGTTTGCGCAAGGCTTTTCAGACTATTCGCCCTATCTTCCGGGAGCGCGCCAAGATCAACGCCGAGGTCACCGGGCGTTTGACGGAATCGCTTGGCGGCGTGCGCGTGGTGAAGGGTTATCACGCCGAGCAACGCGAGCACGAAGTGTTTAGCTCAGGAGTCGAGCGCCTGTTGCAAAATGTCTTTCGCACCCTGACCGCGACATCGGTGATGAGCCTGTCATCTTCGACTCTCATGGGCATTATCGGGGCAATTGTCATGTTTATGGGAACCCGTCAGATTCTCGCGGGCAAGCTGACACTGGGCGGGTTTTTCACCTACACCATGTTCCTCGGATACCTTGCGGCGCCGTTATTTCAAGTGGTTGGCATCGGCACCCAACTCACCGAAGCGCTCGCTGGTTTGGAGCGTACTCGCGAGGTCCTCGACGAAACTCCCGAAAACGAAGATCCCAACCGGACTGTCACACTTCCTGAGATACGCGGCGACATCGCCTTCCAGGATGTCAGTTTCGCCTATGAGCAGAAAAAAACAGTGCTGCACGATATCTCCTTTCGTGCGCGCCCTGGCACGGTAACGGCCTTGGTCGGCTCCTCGGGATCGGGCAAATCCACCATCATCGGCTTGATCGCCGCTTTCCACACCCCCAACCAGGGCAAGGTTCTGGTGGACTCGGTCGATCTCTCCACGGTTCGGCTGGAGTCTTACCGCACACAGTTGGGCATGGTTTTGCAGGACTCGTTTCTGTTCGACGGAAGCATTCGCGAAAACGTGGCCTTTTCCAAGCCCGATGCTACCGAAGCGGAGATCCTCCGCGCTTGCGCTATCGCCCGCGTGGACGAGTTCGCGGAAAAATTCGAGCTCAAGTACGACACCATCATCGGCGAACGCGGCGTGAAGCTTTCCGGCGGCCAGCGTCAGCGGGTTTCGATAGCGCGTGCCATCCTGGCGGACCCGCGTATCCTGATTCTCGATGAGGCCACCTCGAGTCTCGACTCTGAATCGGAAGCGCTCATCCAGGAAGGGCTCTCGTATCTGATGCAGGGGCGCACCACGTTTGTCATCGCGCACCGGCTGTCCACCATTCGCCGCGCCGACCAGATCTTAGTGGTCGAGGAAGGACGGATCGTCGAACATGGTAACCATCAATCGCTATACCAGCTTGGTGGCCGCTACTACGAGCTATACAC
The DNA here is from genome assembly GCA_963709045.1 of uncultured Acidobacteriaceae bacterium. GTDB lineage: Bacteria > Acidobacteriota > Terriglobia > Terriglobales > Acidobacteriaceae > Bog-257. The sequence goes on from CAVPUX010000007.1 coordinate 52,681, forward strand.
CAAGCAACATGGAATCGAAGAGAATCTCTTCCTGGCTCCGGGAGAAGGCGACATCGCTGAAGAAGCCCCTGCCGTGCTGCCGGATGGAACTCCTGCTGACCCCGATCCGACCACTTTGCTTCGCTAACCAGCTCATGATCCGGCGCCACCGCCGATCGCATTCAGCGAATGTGACTGGAACCTTGCGGTTGGCGGCAAGGTTACATCTTCTTCTGACGACCCACGAAGATGCTGTATCATCAGGACTTTCGCGCCGTAGACTGCTTCACACCAACGAGTCGATATGGACCAACGCAGTTTCCAAAAACTGCTGCGCCGCACGGTTTTAATACCGGTGGTATTGCTGCTATTGCTCACTGCGACGCTGGTAGTTGAGATCCTTGGCCTGACTACGTCCTTCGGCTGGGTCGATCATACCGACCAAGTCATCGTCAACGTCAGGCAGTTGGCGCGCTACATGGTGGACATGGAGTCTGGGCTTCGTGGCTTTTACCTGACGGGCGACCAGTCTTTTCTGGACGCCTATAAAACCGCGAAGCAGGAAGTACCTGAGCAGTTGACAGTGCTGGATCGCCTGACAAGTGACAACCCTAGCCAGCAGCGCCTCTTGCGAGAACTTCGCGACCTTGATTTTCGCTGGATCGCATATTCGGAACACTTGTTGCAACAGCCGGGTACGCGATCGCTCTCGTCCCAGGAATTCACTGCCGGCAAGCAATCGATGGACCGAATTCGCGCCAAGCAACGCGAAATTCTTGACGCGGAAGATCGTCTGCATCACATTCGCTACCGCCGGGCCGAGACGCTAAGCAATGCTGTGATCGGTACAGCGGTTGTCTTGTCGCTGCTGACTGCCGTCCTGCTTCTTACCTTAACCCGCCGCGAGTTGCTCGCACTTTCCTCGACCTACGATAAACATCTGAGAGCGGAAGCTGACAAAACGCGGCTTTTACAGGAAAGCCGCGAATCCTACCGGACCACTCTCACCAGTTTGGGCGATGCGGTGGTCGCCACTGACGCTTCGGGGAATGTGGCCTTCATCAACCCGGTCGCGGAAAAGCTCACCGGCTGGGACTACCAGTCAGCCATTGGTCGCCCTCTGCGAGAAGTCTTGCGCATCGTCGACGAAAAGACCCGTGCCGAAATTGAGAGTCCCGTGCCCTCGCATCGCCAACTTGAGCCGGTTGTAAACGTGACCAGCCATGTCGCGCTTATCAGCCGTTCCGGCCACGAATATCCAGTCGAACTCACCGGATCGCCGATCCAAAACGATCGCGATCAACTCGTCGGAGTTGTGGTCGTTTTTCGCGATATCACACAGCGCAGACAAACCGAGCAGACTCTCCGCTCCAACGAGCGTCTGGCGCTGGCGGGTCGATTATCGGCCACCATAGCCCACGAAATTCGCAATCCTCTCGACACGGTTTCAAATCTTGTCTACCTTCTACGCCACGAGGAAACGCCGGGCAACACTGCCAGTCAGTACCTGGAGCTTGCCAGCGACGAACTGGCCCGCATCGCCCAGATCACGGGACAACTCCTGACCTTCCATCGTGAAGCGCAAGTGCCGGTCGAAGTGAATCTTTCCGAGGTGTTGGAGAGCGTGCTGGTTCTGTTTGCACCGCAAATTCGCAAGGCTCACATCAATGTGGATCAACGTTTTGAACCGGTGCCTCCGGTACGAGGATTTCCCGGCGAACTGCGGCAGGTATTCTCCAACCTAGTGGGCAATGCCCTCGACGTAATGCCTGATGGCGGCAGGCTAATTCTGCACGTGCGCGAATCCACCCTGGCGTCTAACCCCGAGCGCCGGGGAGTGCGCGTAACCGTCCTCGACACCGGCGCTGGCATCCCACCAGGCGTCCGCAAAAACCTGTTCGCTCCCTTCTTCACCACTAAAGGTGAAAAAGGCACCGGGTTAGGTCTTTGGGTAAGCCGTGGCCTCATCGAAAAACACGAGGGAACCATCCATCTTGCCAGCCGCAGGCGCGCCGGAAAAAGCGGAACTGCTTTTTCAGTATTTTTGCCCTTCGAGCAAGAACTGGGCCTGCTCGACGTTCCCAATATGCCCCCGACGTAATCCCACCGCATGATGAAAACCATCTTTTGCTGTCCCACTTATGAAGATGAGTTAACTGGAGCCAACTCCCTCGCCACCCCCGCAATCCGCATCTAATCCGGAGCACGGAGGAAGCGCGAAGGAATGGCAGAACCGTCCGACCAATCCCTGCGCCGTACGGCGCGAGAGATCTTTGAGCATGTCGAAAACAATGCCCACGAGGAACTACGCCGCTCGACCCAGGCACTGGCGTTCTCCGGATTTGCCGGAGGACTGTCGATGGGCCTGACGGGATTGAGCGTCTCCGCCGCCTTGGCAGCCTTGGGAGATACGCCAGGCCACCAATTCCTGGCCTATACCCTGTACCCCATCGGGTTTATCGCTGTGATCATTGGGCGCGCGCAGTTATTCACTGAGAACACTCTTTATCCCGTAGCCCTTATCCTTAGTGAGCGCCGGCATGTTCTCGACACGGCACGGCTTTGGGGTGTGGTGTTTCTGTTCAACATCCTCGGGGCCAGCGCTTTTGCAGCGCTGGCGACGCGCACGAACGCGCTAAATAGCGGCATCCACGACAATCTAGTACGACTTGGAATGCTGGGAATCCAGGGAGGAGCGGCGCATATCTTTTGGAGCGGAGTAATTGGCGGATGGATTATCGCCCTGGTGGCGTGGATGGTAACCGCCAGTCACTGGACCATCGGCCAAATCGCGGTCATCTGGCTAATGACCTTCGTAGTTGGCATTGGACACTTCTCGCATTGCATCGCGAGCAGTGGGGAGATCATGTCCGCGGTGTTTGCAGGATCGGTCGCTTTCGCGCACTACTTGTACTGGCTGTCGCTGGCGACAGCGGGCAACATCCTCGGTGGTGTGCTGATTGTTACTCTCTTAAACTTCGGTCAAGTCAAGGCAGGCGAAACGTAGCCGTCGTTGCTCACCGCAGCAGATGACGAGAAGTGCACGGGTCCATCCGCCTCGTTATCAACCGGCCTCGCAACTATATGGACATACCACGAACACACTGGATGTCCCGACAAAAACGCATACGATAAGACCGGGAGTGAATATGGCAGCAGGCACCAAGTCCAAGGTTACAACTGACCATGAAGAGATCCGGCGCTGGGCAGCAGAGCGCAGCGGCACACCAGCAGTCACGAACCACTCCAAGAGTGCCAGTGGCGACGGCGATGCTCTCATACGCATTTGTTTCCCGGCTGATCGGAGCCAGAATTCGTCGCACGAGATTAGCTGGGAGGACTGGTTCAAAAAGTTCGATGCCGGCAAGCTCGCGTTCCTCTACCAGGATCTCACCGCCGGCGGGGAGAAGAGCAGCTTCAATAAACTCGTTGGCCGGGAAATCGTGGATGAGGTCGAAGTCGCCGTCGGTGGAAAAGGAAGAAGCGCTTCGCGTAGACGGTCGCGACGTCCTGGCGCAGCCGGTGCAATCGCAACTCTACCTGACGGCAAACCAGAAAGGGATGCTAAGCACGACGCCAGCTCACGCAACGTCAACAAGAAATCTGTCGCGGTTGTGGCGAGTGTCTCCTCTGGAAAGAAACAGTCGCCCATCCAGAAGACCTCGCGAAACAAGAAATCCTGAGTGATCAGGCTCGCTCAGCGAGCTACAGAAAATCCACAAATCCACTGCGAGCCTGCTCTCGCGATTCGGAGGAAGAATGCAAGTGTCGAACATGCTCAATTATTTGATCAAAGCGCGCAGCGACGAGGATCCGCCAATTCCAATTCCGCCTGGTGAGGAACCGCCTCCCCCCATCGAGGAACCGCCTGACAAGCCGGTGGTTGGGCCTGATGCTCCAGTGCGCGAACCTGGACCGCGAGAGCCGCGGAGATTGTCGTTTCGCCGTTCGGTGGCATCTCTGCGTTTCGTGTCGCCGTTGGCGGAAGGAACTAAGCTCCTCCGCGATGAGGAATCTACAACCGATGGAGTCCCGCGTGGGAGCGCCGCGTTTAATGTCGAGCGGCAGCCAAAGCCTGGTTCAATCAGCTAACGGGATACGGAGACCAGCAGGAGCGTCGCATCGTCACCAAAATTCCCGCCGGAGTAGTCCCGCACTCTCCCCATGATATGAGCGCATTCGTCGGGCAGTGATCGATCTGGCAGGTGTTCCAGCAATGCGGCCAAGCGGTCGGGGCCGAACTCCTCACCAGCATCGTTAGCCGCTTCAGTGACGCCGTCGGTATAGAGCAGCAAACGGTCGCCAGCCGACAGTCGCAATCGCTCCGAAGGAAAACCTGTCTCTAGCATCAGTCCCAGCACCGGACGGGTGGACGAGAGCGACTGGATCGATCCATCGGCACGCCGCAGGATGGGAGCACAATGTCCGGCGTTGACGAAATTCAGAGCGCGCGTCTTCAGGTTGAACACGCCGTAGAAGATGGTGACGTAATGGCCTTCGCCCAACTGGCTTCGCAGAATGGTCTCGACGTTGCCGAGTATGAGGTCGGGGCTGTCATTGGAAGTCGATAACGTACTGACCGAGGCATACAACATGGCTGCGATGATTGCGCCTGGCGTACCTTTGCCGGACACGTCGGCAACACAGAAATGTAGCGAGTCGGGTGCAGGTTGCCACACTCCGAAGTAGTCACCGCCCACATCGTCGGCCGGGATGCTTTCGCCGAAGAGTTCGATTCCCTCGGCAACAACATGGCGCCTGGGTACGATCCGGGTTTGCAGTTGCTGCGCATCCTCGCGTTGGTGGTCGGAGATGCGTTGCGAGGACCGGAGCTGCTGGACACGCTGGGTCAACAAGCCTACTTTCTCCAGCAGAGAATCATTTCTCCACGGCTTCTCGATGAAATCGGAGGCGCCATATTTCATCGCGCTCACCGCCAGGTCAACATTGCCCCAGGCAGTGAGCGCAATGATCGGAACTGTCCCGTCGGCCCGGCGCAGCCGTTCAATTAACTGCAAACCCTCCACACCTGATGTGCTATCGCGCTGATAGTTCATGTCAACCATCGCAAGATCCGGCGGTTGCTGATCCGCCGACGCGATTGCCTCAGCAGGAGAAGAACACAACGTAACTGAATACCCGTGGCCGCGAAGCAACATTGCCAATGCTTCTCGCACATGCTCCTGATCTTCAGCGATCAGGATTGTCGATTGGTCGAGACGGGCAGCCATATAGGTCTGCGGATGATGTTGCAGATCGACTTCCAATACGTTGACGTCAATATCTCCTATCGCATGATAGAGTTACAAGCCTTGTCACTTGGAGGTCCGCCCACAAACGTAAATGCGATGTCCGAATATGGACATGGCATTATCTGCGATCTCAGGCAGCGACCGGCGGTGTCACCTTGCCGGAACCGTTGCGCCCGTTCGCTCTGGAACGACGACGGTTCTTGGGAGGAGCGGCAACGTGACGCACTGGACGTTCTTGCAACAGAAGCTCGGTAGCCTGAACTCGCGCATCACGGTGAAACCAGTTCTGCACCACCCCACCCTTTAGGAAATTACCAATCGACAACAAGCTCATGCCGTGGTGGTGGGTCATCCAGGAACGCACCAATACATACCGTTGACGCCATTTCTTGCGTAGATGGAGAGTGAAGTCGGCCGATTCGTAAAAGCCGTAGGCGCCGAACCACCCTTTCCTTGTCATCCAGCGCAGGTTCTCGATGGCCGCCGAAGGATCGATTCCCAGTGCGAGCATGGTCGCGTAAGGCGCGACCACCAACCGGTCCTCATCCTGTTGCAGCGCCAGTTGCGGCACTCCGAAGGCGCGATAGCTATAGTTGCCTTCTTCATCGGTTTCGGCAAACGCCGACTCCGAGATTCCCCAAGGCACATGTTTCTCGGATGCATAGATCTGCTGGGCCCGCACCGCAGTTTCCTTGCTACGTTCAAGCATGGTGTCGGCATAGGCACGCATCCAAAGCCCAGGCATCAGGTACTCGAACATTGTGCCGGTCCACGAGCGCAGCACAGGACGGCCATCAACGACCACGTGCGAACGGCTCATCTGGAACCAGCTCTCCTGCGAAATGTCGTCTTTCGCAACCGCAACGAAGGTCGCGAGTCGCGCCTCGGACGCTAGCAGGTCATAGCATGCCGATTGCAGCTTTCCGGCTTCGGCATCGTATCCAATCGACAGCAGCTTGCGACGGCGATCCAACAGAAAGTTGAAGTTCATTTCGCAAATGAGTTGTTCGCAAAGCGAGGCTATACGCAGCAGATCGTCGATGAGCCGCAGACTGCTACGCCGCGCATCGGGGAGTTGCGTCAACAGTTTTCTCGCCAAAGGTTCCCATTGCGCGTCGCGCCCCGCTCCTTCGAGTTTCCCTTGCATTCGCTCAATGAAATCTGGCAAGCGGGCAAGGGGTATTTGATCCTCCGTCCCTGTCACCTGAAGAGCCCGCTCAGAGTAAAGGGGTTGATACTCCGTGAGCAGCCATGGACTGTGATTAGTGACTGCCTGCTTCACTTGTTCAATCAGATCGCTAGTTTGCAGGACGAACCAGCGTGCGTCCTCCACGTTCACGCGGTTCCCCTCAACCTCCGGCAGTTCCGCCACAACCGACAAACGGTCGAGCCACGGGACCTTGGAGTCCTGCTCGAAGGCATGGGCGACTCGCTTGGGGACGACCTTCAACTCCGCCAACACGCAGAAGTGATCGGCATAGCCTTCCAGAAGATCGGGACTGAGCAATGGCCTTTGAAGCAGTTCCAGGCAACCGTTTTTCAAGGTGATCAACGACGCAACCAGGTTTCCGTTGTCCACGGTTGAGATGAAACGAGGCGTTAACGGCTGTAACGTTCGCGTGTCATACCAGTTAAACAGGTGTCCGTGTTCTCTGGGTAAACGCATTACCGTGTTCATGGTACGCAGGGTTTGTAGCGCAAATTCCGGAACGGTCAAATACCCGAACCCACACGCTACTTGCCGGGCGTTTAGGAGCAAGCCAAGGTTGGTTGGCGATACGCGGGCGGCAATCCTGGCCGGTTCCTCCTGAACATTGTCTGGAATGAGCCAATTATGTTCTTCGTTGCAATGTGTGGCGAAATAGCGCCAAGTGTATAACGCGGCATGGCGCAAAAATCTCTTGTCTTGCGGGGTGGCAGCCTTCTGCAATGGCCTCGGTGGACGGTTCAACCATATGGAAACTGGTTTGCTAGACGCCCAGAGAACCAGCACGGGTAACGCCACAACGAAGGAATGACGGTGTGAGAAGTACACGATCACGCCAACGATCAAGGCTACGACAGGCGTCCAGTTGAGCAGGACATCTACGAACGTGAGCTTGCCGGTTCCCATCTCGGCCTCGGCTGCTGTCTCCCATTGCAGCAAACGTTGCCGTGAGACCACACGGCGATAGAACGTCCGCAAAACGGCATCAGTAGATAGCAAGGTTTGATGGGCCAGAAATGTAAGAGTGAGGAACTCGCTCAACGTGGCCGTACCCAGTGCGATGAAAGCATCGCGAATCGGATTCAGCCGGAGCGACATCAGTGCACGAACGATCGAGAACGCAAACTCAAACCATGGCGGCACAAAGAGGATCGCGACGGTGATCAAGGTCCAATAGATCGGCTTACCCGGAAGCACCGTCCACCCCAGCACAAACAGCAGAAACATTCCCGCTTCCACCAAGCTGCGGCGCAGGTTGTCGAGGATCTTCCAGCGTGAAAGGAAGGAAATGGGATTAGGAACGCGACGGCCATTCTCATCGGGCACGCGCCCGAAAAGCCAGTTAACAATTTGCCAGTCACCCCGCAACCAGCGATGCTTGCGGCGGTTATAGGCGCTGTAGTGTGATGGGTAATCGTCGATGACCTCAACGTCGCTGACTAACCCTGCACGAGCGTAGGCACCTTCGATCAGATCATGGCTCAGCAGCGCGTTACGCGGGAAGCGATGTTCCAGTACCTGGTTCAAGATCTGAACTTCGTATATACCCTTTCCGGTGAAGATACCTTCACCATTGAGGTCCTGGTAGACGTCGGATGTGGCACGCGTGTAGATGTCGAATCCGGTCTGGCCGGAATAGATGCTTGCCAGCCGAGACCGCGCCGCACTTTGCACACTAATGCCAACGCGGGGCTGCAGGATCCCATAGCCCGCTGTGACGATATTCCCTCGCGGATCGATGATTGCCTGATTCAACGGGTGCGCCATAGCACCAACTAGGCGATAAGCGGTGCCGCGCGGCAGTTCAGTATCCGTGTCAAGGGTCAGAACAAAACGCACACGGCGGAGAAGCGCAAGGTCTCCAACCTTGACCGGGAAACTGTCATATGCTCCCTTGATCAACCGGTTGAAGTCGAGCAGCTTGCCACGCTTGCGCTCCCATCCCATCCAGGCTCCCTCACGCGGGTTATAGACCCGGTGCCGATGGAAGAGCGCGAAACTGCCAAATCGATTGCCGGAATACTTTTCGTTGAGTCCCCGAATTAGCTGCTGGCACAGGTCCACCAAGGGATCGTCATGGTTGGGCGTCTCCGCAGAGTCGGGCAAGTCTGTCAGCAAAGCAAAGTGCAGGTTGGGGCTGGTGTTGCCTAGATAGCGTACTTCCAGATCGTCCACCAGCCGATGGACTTGCTTTTCATCGAGCAGTATCGTGGGCACCACGACCATGGTCGCGCAATCGTCGGGAATACCCTCGCAGAAGTCCAGCTTAGGAAGAATTCGAGGATGCAGCAAGGCAGTGGTGAGATAGTTCATCACTTCAACCGCGCTTTGACTGCACGGCAACAGAAGCAAACAAATTGTCAGAATCCGTCCATAGAACGAGTTGAAAGCACCATAAACCGGGCTCATGATCGCGATCACGATCAACAGTGTGAGCACCTCAATTCCCCCGAGATAAAACTCCTCGGGATGGCGGCGCAGAAACGCCTGTAATCGCTCTCCGAATGGAAGTCGCACGCCAGCCCGCCGCCGTAGCTCATCCGCACCTTCGCCGATCAGGTAATAGCCAATGTGGGATTTGCGAAACGCCAGACGCGAGTCCCGAACACCATGGTTCTGGTAATCACGGGCAAGGTCGAGCGCAAGCTGAGCAATCTCCGACTCCGAACAATCCGAATGTTCCGCGAAATGGGCCACCGAACGCCGGTAAAGCTCCCGGCTTTGAAAGTCCATGCGCGCGTACACCCTGGCCGGGTCGGCGGCGAGTATTCGCTCGAAGACGACCAATGGCTCCAGCAATTCTTTCCAAGGCGCTTCGGTTACATCGCGCAGACTCGAGATCAACTCGCTAATCTGTCGCGGCGAATTCGAGTCGGCTAGCGCCTTCTCGCCACGCGCCGCGAGTTCTTCCAGCAATATCAGTTTTAGAGATGGCACCACAAGGGAGACTTCGTGCATATTGAGGGGCGCCACCGTCTGAAACGCTTCCATGTAGGCGGAGAAAGAGTGGTCGGAATACCGGTACTTGATCGACTCGAGTAAACCCTCTGCGGTTGCGACCACCCGAGGCATAAGGGTTTGATCGGGAGTTCGAACATGAGGAACTCGCCGCAAAGAATTGGCTGCCTCATGTAACTCGTTTTGCGCGGCGCGTACAAGCCGCGAATTGTCGCTTAGCCACTGCAAGTCGTTCGGAAGGCTACTCGCGGACTGGCTTCGAGCCTCGACTGCCGAAAGAACTGCGTCCAGCCTGCGATTAAGGACCTTGAGGCGTTCCTGAAAGTGCAGGGATTCGTCGACTGCGGGGAGCCAAACCAGCCTTCGGGCCGAACCCTGGGCGTGCTGCGCCAGCTCGGTGTCGTGCGAAGGCACTTCGGCGGCCGGTGCACACACGCGCTCGGTTATTTCAGTCAACATGCCCCGAAAACTGTTAGTGGCCATCATGAAATTCCAAACAATTCTTAGCGATAGCTCGCGGCCTGCATTTCAAACATTGCCGCATAGGAGCCACCCAGCGCCATCAGTTGTTCGTGACTGCCATCTTCGGCGATCTGCCCATCGGCCAAGACCACAATTCGGTCGGCCATTCGCACCGTTGAAAACCGATGCGAGATGAATAGCGCCATCTTGCCTTCGGTCAGTTCCGCAAAACGCTCGAACACTTCATATTCGCTGCGTGCGTCCAGCGCCGCAGTAGGCTCGTCCAAGACGAGCAATTGCGCGTCGCGCAAATATGCCCGGGCAAGGGCCAGCTTTTGCCACTCGCCGCCCGACAGATCGACTCCGTTTTCGAAACGCCGGCCCAGCATCTGTTCGTATTTCCCTGGCAGCTTAGCGACTACTTCGTCGGCAAGGCTCTTATGAGCTGCCGTCTTAATCGCGTTCATATCTGCTATTTCTTCGATGCGTCCCACGGCCACATTCTCATGAGCCGTCATCTCATAACGCATAAAATCCTGGAAGATGACGCCGATTTCGCGGTAAAGATCTTCCAGGCTGTACTCCCGCAGATCGATGCCGTCCAGCAAAATCTGCCCTTCAGTGGGGTCGTAAAGACGTGTAATCAGCTTCACGATGGTCGTCTTGCCCTGTCCGTTCTCGCCAATCAGCGCCACCCTCTCGCCGGTATGCAAGGTGAAGTCCAAGTTCTTCAGGATCAACCTGGAGCTTCCCGGATAGGCGAATGACACATTGCGGAACTCGAACCCTCGCATGATCGGCCGCGGCGCAGGCAGTGCATTCGGTTTAGACCGGATGGTCGGTTGCATTTCAAAGAATGCGAGCAGGTCGGTGAGGAACAAGGCCTGGTCGGCGACGCCCGAAAGGGTCGAAAAGATCTGCTGGATATTCGTGCTGGCCTGCAGGATCGCGCCCGCCAGAAAATACAGCGAACCAATCGTGAGCGCTCCCGTTACCGTCCGCCAAATCACGTAGACATAAGCTGAGTAGTAGCCGAGCGTTCCAACAATCGAAAGCAATCCCCCGGCTATCAGCTTGCGCCGCGACAAGGCAACATTTTCTTCATAGACCTCGTCGGACAGCCGGGTAAACCGCTCGGTGAGGAATTTGCTTAAGCCAAAAAGCTTTAACTCCTTGGCTGCTTCTTTGCTGCCGCCAAGCACTCGCAGGTAATCGAGCTGCCGCCGTACCGGTGTCTGCCGGAAATTCTTGGCATATCCCAGAAAAGCGAAGTGGCTCTCGCCGAGGAAAGCGGGCAGAACACCTGCAATCAGCAGAAGCAGCAACCACGGCGAGAAGTAAATGATCGACGCCGAAAGCGTGATCGTGGTGATCACTTGCTGCACCAGGCGTCCTAGCATCTGGATCATGGCCAGGCGGTCTGTGGCTTGCACCCGGGCCCGCTCCAGGCGGTCATAGAAGACAGGGTCCTCGTAGGCGATCACATCGAGCTCCGCCGCGTGCTTCATCACCTGGATGCTTACGTGCCGCATGTACTTGTCGGCGAGCAGCGAGTCCAGGTAGTCGATAATGCGGGTGAGCACGTTGCCCAGAACGGCGATGAGGAACTCGGCCGCCACCAGCCACCAAAGCCGGGTCGGAATGGGCTGGTGATGGGTGAGAATGGTAACGATCGAATCGATGATCAGCTTGCTGACATAGAGCAGAGCAATCGGTTGTAACGACGCAAGCAGACGGAACACCAGTCCGAGTGTCACCACAAGCGGACCGGATTGCCAAACAATCGCGAGCACGGGTGGCAAATTGCGCAAAGCAGACATGCGCTCCCGCCATGCCTGCCCGAAGTTCTTGTGCCTTTGAGTCATTGGTCCCGCGCTCTCTGGATCTGGCGGCTGCCTTTTCTTCTTATTCTGGATAGAGGAGTGCCTACTAAGCCAAGGCCTGCCTTCAACATAGATGCGCAAAACTGACGTGTAGTTTTATGCAGTACTCAGGTTGGAAAGGCGCCGTCCAAGTCAGCAGCTCGTGGTATCCCCTAGTCGGCGAAGACCGGGACCTCTTCCTTGGCAACGGCTTTTCTGCGGCTCCCGGGAAGATGTCGCACCACCCAATCCTTGAAGTGGTCCATATAGAGATAGACCACGGGGGTCGTGTACAGGGTCAGCGCCTGACTAACGATAAGGCCGCCCACGATAGCTATGCCGAGCGGACGCCGGATCTCAGAACCAACTCCCGTGCCCAACGCCAGAGGCAATGCGCCCAGCATAGCTGCGGCGGTCGTCATCATGATGGGGCGGAAGCGGATCAGGGCCGCCTCATGGATCGCTTCCTCCGCGGTCTTACCGGTACGCTCTACCTCCAAGGCGAAATCGATCATGATGATGGCATTCTTCTTCACGATACCAATCAGTAGGATGATGCCAATCAAGCCGATCACGTCGAGTTGCAGGTGGAAAAGCAACAGAGCCAACAACGCGCCCGTGCCCGCCGAGGGCAGCGTGGAAAGGATCGTGATGGGATGAATGTAGCTCTCATAAAGCATCCCGAGCACAATATAAACGGCGACCAATGCTGCGAGGATTAGGATGGGTTCCGACGACAGCGAATCCTGGAATGCGGCAGCAGTTCCCTGGAAGCTGCCGTGAATGGTGGCAGGAATTCGCATTTCCAATTCCGCGTTAGAGATGGCGCGAGTAGCTGTCCCCAAATCTCCGCCAGGCGCCAGGTTGAACGATATGGTGACGGCCGGGAATTGTCCCTGGTGATTGACAGTTAGCGAGGTGGCCGCCTGGCCGAAGTGAGCAAAGGCCGACAGCGGTACTTGGGCGCCCTGACTGGTGATGACATACACGCTGTTCAAGGCATCAGGGGTCAGTTGATACCGAGGATCAACTTCCAGAACCACGTGATATTGGTTCAAAGTCCGGTAGATAGTCGAGATCTGCCGCTGGCCGAACGCGTCATAAAGAATGTTGTCAATCTGCGATGGCGTGATCCCCAGCCGTGAGGCGGTATCGCGATCGATGATGACGGTTTCCTCCAGGCCGCTGACCTGTTGGTCGCTGTTGACGTCTTTGAGCTGCGGAATTTTGCGAAGACGTTGTAAAAGCTTGGGCGCCCACTCATATAGTTCATTCAGATTCTCACCCGAGAGCGTGTACTGGAATTGGGCGTTGGATTGGCGTCCGCCTATCTGCAAGTCCTGCACTCCCTGGAAATACAGCGTGGCGCCGGGAATATGAGCCAACTTGGGGCGAAGGCGTGCGATCACCTGGTCCACGCTGATCTTGCGTTGAGCCAGCGGCTTGAGCGTGACGAACATGCGCCCCTGGTTCTGAGCTGCATTGCCGCCGACAAAAGCGAGAACGTTTTGAATCGCCGGATCCTGCTTCACGATGCGGATGAACTCGTTGGTCTTGGCGTTCATGTCTTGGAATGAGACATCCTGATCGCCCATGATGACGCCGACCATGCGTCCGGTATCCTGCTGTGGGAAGAATCCCTTAGGGACGATTATATAAAGCCATACATTAACTACGACCATGACGATGGCCAACGCGAAAACAAACCGCTTGTGTCGCAGCACCCAGCCAACCGTGGTTTTATAGGTACGGGTCATCCACAGCCATCCGCGCTCGCTCATGCGATACAGGGCACCGTGGCTGCCGGGATCGTGAGCCTTCAAGAACCGCGCGCAAAGCATGGGGGTGGTGGTCAGAGAGACGACCAGAGAAACCGCGATGGCGGCGCTCAGGGTGACGGCGAATTCGCGAAACAGCCGCCCCACTATGCCACCCATCAGAAGAATAGGAATGAACACGGCGATCAGCGACGTGCTCATGGAAACCACGGTGAAGCCGATTTCGCGGGCGCCCAGCAACGCAGCCGGGTAGGGTTTCATGCCGCCCTCAACGTGGCGCATCACATTTTCCAACACCACGATGGCGTCGTCCACGACGAAGCCGGTAGAGATGGTCAGCGCCATGAGCGAGAGATTGTTCAGGGAAAAGCCGCACAGATACATCACCCCGAACGTCCCCACAATGGCCAGGGGCACCGCCACGCTAGGAATCATGGTGGCGCGCACTTCCCGCAGAAAGACGAAAACGACCAGTGTCACCAGGATGACGGAGATGACCAGAGTTCGCTGAACGTCGGCCACGGACGCGCGAACGGTGGTAGTGCGGTCAAGACCAACCACCATATTGATGCTCGCGGGGAGAGATGCTTTCAGGAACGGAAGCGCCGCTGCTACACGATCGGCGGTAGCAATCATGTTTGCGCCGGGCTGCCGGAAGATGACCACTAACACACTCGGCTTACCGTTAAAGCTGCCGGAGTTGTTGATGTTGGAGTAAGAATCCTGGACGTCGGCAACGTCGCTCAACCTAACCGGGGCGCCATTTCTGTAAGCGACGATAATGGGCCTGTAGTCCGCTGCCTTTTTGAGCTGATCGTTGGCCCTGACCATCCAGGTTTTATTGCCATCGTCCAGCGACCCTTTGGCTATGTTGGCATTCGAGGCTGCTACCGCGGAGCGTACCGCTTCCAATCCAATGTTGAGTTTGTTCAGCAGGTTGGGATTCGCTTCAATCCGCACCGCTGGCTGCGATGAGCCCCACACAAAGACCTGGCCGACTCCTTCGACCTGCGCCAGCTTCTGGCCCATGATAGAGTCGGCCGCGTCGTACATCTGGTCCTGGGTCATGGCGTCGGAGGTCAACACCAGAATCATCACCGGCGCATCCGCAGGATTGATTTTGCGATAGGTTGGATTGCTGGGCAGGTCGGCCGGCAGGTATCCGCGGGCCGCATTAATGGCAGCTTGCACATCGCGCGCCGCGGCATCAATGTTGCGGTCCAGGTCGAACTGCATGGTGACGCCAGTAGAGCCTAGCTGGCTCGACGAGGTCATCTGGTTAATGCCGGCGATCCGGCCAAACTGCCGCTCCAGCGGAGTTGCCACCGAGGAAGCCATCGTCTCTGGACTAGCCCCAGGCAGGGCCGCACCGACGGAAACGACCGGGAAGTCGATTTGTGGCAATGGCGCAACCGGAAGCTGCGCGTACGCCAGGATGCCCGCCAGAAGCAGGGCCGCGGTCAGCAGAGTAGTCGCGACGGGCCGCTCGATAGCTGGTGCGGAGATGTTCATCGCTTAATCTCCGAGTGCCTCCGCGGGCTTGTGCGCGCGTATGTGGCGCAAGGCCTCGCCCAGCCGGTCGAACCATAGATACACAACCGGGGTCGTGTAGAGGGTAAGCATCTGACTGAATATGAGGCCGCCAATAATCGTGATGCCTAACGGGCGCCGGAGTTCCGATCCCGTTCCTGAACCGAGCGCAAGCGGCACTGCGCCAAACAAGGCGGCAAAAGTCGTCATCATGATAGGGCGGAATCGCAGCAGGCACGCTTCGTAAATAGCGTCCATCGGCTTCTTGCCTTCTTTACGCTCGGCTTCCAAAGCGAAGTCGATCATCATGATGGCGTTCTTTTTTACGATACCGATCAACAGGATGATGCCGATCAAAGCCATCACCCCCAGGTCCATATGGAACAGCATCAGCGCGAGAATGGCGCCTACGCCCGCTGATGGCAGAGTGGAAAGAATCGTGATGGGATGGATGTAGCTTTCATACAGCACTCCCAGCACGATGTACACCGTCACGATGGCCGCCAGAATCAGCCAGCCTTCGTTGGCCAGGGAAGCCTGGAAGGCCCGCGCCGTGCCCTGGAAGGCCACCTGAATACTCGGCGGTAATCCTATCTCAGAGGCAGCCTGCTCAATCGCCTTAACGGCCTCGCCTAGCGATGCCCCATTGCCAAGGTTAAAAGAAATGGTGACTGCCGGGAATTGTCCCTGGTGATTGATGGTCAGCGGCCCGGTGGTGGTTTCGAAGTGTGCGATGGCGCTGAGCGGCACCTGCTGGGCGGTAGCGCCTAGCACGCCCACGCTGGGTGTGTTCGCAACGGGCGCGTTTCCACCCTGGGCCGCGGGACTCTGCCCGCCGCCGGCGGGCACATAGATATTCTTCAGCGAATCGGGATCAGCACGGAAGCTGGGATCGACTTCCAGCACGACGTGGTACTGATTCAACTGCGTGAACATGATCGACACCAGGCGCTGTCCGAAAGCGTCATACAAAGTGTTGTCGATTGCGCTGGCGGTTACGCCTAATCGCGAAGCAGTATCGCGATCAATCACTAGATTTGCCTGCGCTGCCTCGTTCTGCTGGTCGGTAGCAACATCGCGCAGCTCCGGCAGAGCCTTCAGCTTGGCGACCATCTTGGCTGTCCAGGTTGCCAGCTCCTTGGGATCAGCATCCTCCAAACTGAACTGATATTGCGTGCGGCTGACGCGGTCTTCCACCGTCAGGTCCTGCACCGGTTGCATGTAAAGCGTGATGCCTGCGACGCCAGCCACTTCCTGCTGCAACCGCTTCATGACGGTAGTCACGTCATCATCGCGTTCGTCGCGCGATTTAAGGTTGATCTGCATGCGTCCACTGTTCGGCGTCGTATTGGTGCCATCGACTCCAATAAACGACGACAGACTCTCCACGTCCTTGTCTTTCAGAATCGCCGCCGCCAATTCGCGTTGCCGCTGCGACATGGCGGCGAAGGAAATACTCTCCGGAGCGTCTGTAATACCCATGATTACGCCGGTGTCCTGAACCGGAAAGAAGCCTTTGGGCACCACGATGTACATCCAGATTGTGGCTACTAAGGTTCCGATCGTAATCAGCAGGGTTACGGTCTGGTGCTTCAAGACAAACTGCACGGTGCGGCCATACAGCGCGATGGTATTGGCGAAGGCACGCTCCGACCATTCGTACAGGCGTCCGTGCTTCGCCTGGTCTCTCTGGCGCAGCAGTAGCGAGCACATCATCGGCGTGAGGGTCAGCGAAATGATCGCCGAGAAGAGAATGGTCACGCTCAGGGTCACCGCGAACTCGCGGAAGAGCCGGCCCACGATATCGCCCATGAAGAGCAGCGGAATGAGAACGGCAATCAGCGAAACGGTCAACGATACGATGGTAAAGCCGATCTGCCCCGCGCCTTGCAGCGCCGCTTCCAGCGGAGTATGGCCCTCCTCAATGTAGCGTTCGATGTTTTCGATCATCACGATGGCGTCGTCCACAACGAAGCCAGTCGAGATGGTGAGCGCCATCAGGGAAAGGTTATCGAGCGAATAACCGAGCAGGTACATCACACCGAAGGTGCCAACCAGGGAAAGCGGCACGGCAATACTCGGGATGATGGTCGCCGCCAAGGTGCGCAGGAAAACGAAAATCACCAACACTACGAGCACGACGGTCAGCATCAATTCATACTGCACATCCTTGACGCTGGCACGGATGGTATTGGTGCGATCGGTCAGAATGGTGACTTTCACCGAGGCGGGCAGGTTCGACTGCAGCTGTTTCAGCCTCAACTTGATGCTGTCAACCACCTTGATGATGTTCGCGCCCGGCTGCCGCTGAATGTTCAGAATGACCGCCGGCGTGTTGTTCATCCACGCCGCCTGGTTCACATTTTCCGGACCGGTAACGACCGTTGCGACATCCGACAAGCGCACCGGATTGCCGTTCTTGTAGGCAACGATGGTGTCGGCGTAGCCCTGCGGGCTGAGCAACTGATCGTTCGCGCCGATGGTGAAGGCCTGGCGGTTGTCCTGCAATTGGCCCTTCGCCTGATCGACATTCACCTGGGCAATCACGGTACGCAGTTGCTCCAGGCTCATACCGTAGGAAGCCAGCGCCACAGGGTTCGCCATGATACGCACCGCAGGCTTTTGTCCTCCGCTGATACTTACCAGCCCAACGCCGGGCAACTGCGAAATCTTTTGCGCGAAGGTGGTGTCTGCCAGATCTTCCACCTGGGGAAGCGGCATGCTGTCTGACGTCATCGCCAGCGTCAGGATGGGGGCGTCGGCCGGATTCACCTTGCTGTAAATCGGTGGCGTGGGCAAGTCGGCGGGCAGGTAGGTCTGCGCGGAATTGATCGCCGCCTGCACCTCCTGCTCGGCGACATCGATGTTTTCCTCGAGGGTGAATTGCAACGTAATGACCGACGCCCCGAAGGAACTACTGGAGGTCATCTGGCTCAGGCCCGGAAGCTCACCGAACTGACGCTCCAGAGGCGCCGTGATCGAAGACGCGGTCACGTCGGGACTGGCGCCGGGATAAAAGGTCACGACCTGAATGGTCGGATAGTCCACCTGCGGCAGCGCCGAGATCGGCAGTTGGCGATAGGCGACAATACCTACCAGCAATAACCCCGTCATCAACAGCGAGGTGGCGATGGGCCGAAGAATAAATGGCCGCGAAATACTCATGTCTGCGATCCGATGTTGCCGGTATTCTGATTTTGACGGGCGGGAGCTTGCGGGGTCACGCGGCTTCCCGCCTGCAACTTCTCCTGCCCGTCGGTAACAACTCTGTCGCCGGCTTGCAGGCCGGACGTGATCACCACGGTGCTGCCTTGAGTAAGAGCGACTTGCAGGGGCCTCATCTCTACCGTGCTTTTGGCATCCACCACATAGGCAAAAGTGCCATCCGGACCACGTTGCATGGCACTGGCCGGTGCCGTGATGGCATTCTTGCGCGTCTCTAGTAAGAGGTGAACATTAACGAACTGGTTGGGCCAAAGATTGTTGTCCGGATTGTCGAAGACTGCCTTCAGCTTGACAGTGCCTGTTGTGGGGTCGATCTGGTTGTCGATCGTGAGCAGTTTACCGGTGGACAGCTTGGTTTGATCATCGCGGCTGTAGGCATCGACCCCTAAAGTACCCTGGCGCATGTGCTCGCGGACTTGCTGCAACTGGTCTTCAGGAAGGGTGAATATTACGGCGATAGGATGAAGCTGGGTAATGACCAGCATCGCGGTACCCCCGGCCGCGGTAACGTAATTGCCCGGATCGACCTGGCGCAGTCCCACACGGCCGTCAATCGGAGACTTGATGTAGCAATAGGTCAGGTTAAGCTCGGCATTCTTAATAGCGGCATTGTCGGAAGCGATGGTGCCTTCGTAGGTACCAAACGAGGCCTGCAGGGTATCCAGATCTTGCTTTGCAATCACACCTTCTTCGTAGAGAACTTTGTTGCGCTCGTATTGCGCCTTGGCATTCGTCAACTGAGCCTCATCCTTCTGCAAGTTGGCCTTGGCTTGCGCCAACGCCACCTCATAGGGACGCGGGTCAATTACGATCAGCAGTTCTCCCTTCTTTACGTCCTGACCTTCCCGAAAATTCACCTGCATAATCTGCCCGTCAATGCGGGTCTTCAGCGAAACCGTGTAGAAGGCATCCACGGAGCCCAATCCAATAAGATAGACATTGAAATTGCCCTGCTTGACGGTAGCAACCCCGACCGGAACTGCCGGCGGCGGACCGCTTGCTTTGGCGCTCTTTGCCTGTTGTGAACTGCAACCGGCGAGCACTGCGCAAATAGCCAGCGTCAGTCCCAGCCCCCAGAATGCCCCTGTCTTCACTAACTCCTCCTGAATAATTTCGTACCCACCCCTGGAGAGATGCCAGGGCGCGCGTCCTCGCCACACAAATGCAACCCTGCTCTTAAGTTGCAGTACTATTAACTCATACTATTAGACCGGACGGGGATTGCGGGAGCCGTTAAGAGAGGGTGAAGGAAAGTTAAGATTTGTGAAGGATACAAATACATCGCGAAACAATTCTTCACCGCAGGCGCGCGCGGGAAAGGGCAGAATGAATCCGGTGAATCGTCTGCTCATCATCGATGATGACCACGGCCTGGTAAATCTGCTGAAGCGATTTCTGGAAGGCGAAGGCTTTCACGTGGATGCAGCCTATGATCAGGCGTCGGGGTTGAGCGCCGCACGCTCCAACGAGCACGAGTTGATCATCCTCGATGTGATGCTTCCCGGCGGAACGGGATTTGAGTTGCTTAAGGCGCTGCGGGTCGAATCCTCAGTTCCTGTGCTGTTACTGACGGCCAGAGGAGAGGCGGTTGACCGCATCCTCGGCCTTGAAATCGGCGCTGATGATTACCTGGCGAAACCATTCGATCCCCGCGAACTGGTGGCCAGGATACGTGCCATATTTCGCCGGACACGCGAAACCCCAGTGGCGGCGACCGCTCGCCCCGATCATGAAGAGATTCTCAGAGTCGGCGACATCAGCATGTCGCTTGGAACTCGTACGGTCACATGCTCAAATACGCCCGTTGAGCTTACCTCGGTGGAGTTCAATGTTCTCGAGTTGCTGTTACGCAACGCCGGCAACGTTGTCACCCGAGAGCAAATCGCAGAGGTGGCGTTAGGTCGGCCCCTGAACATATTCGACCGCAGCGTCGACGTGCATGTCAGCCGGCTGCGCAAGAAGTTGGGTGCTTGTCCTGGAACCGAGGAATTGATCCGGCCGATTCGCGGTACCGGTTATTTTCTGGCGGCTAGAACGCCGGAGAAGAGCAGGATATGAATCGGCGCCTGTTCTGGAAGATCTTTCTCCCCTTCTGGCTTGCGCAAGCGGTACTGCTGGGTGCGCTGTACCTCCGCATTCACTATCGCATTTCTTCTGAACATCCATGGTGGATACAGCCCGAGCGCCGCGAAATGCCGGTGCTCGCCGACTATGCAGCGAAAGTTTACGAAAAACAGGGTGCAGCCCGGCCTGGCGCAGTTACTGGACAGCCTGTCGTTGCAGAACCGGTCAAAGTTCTGGTTGATCGATGCCAATCGTCAAGAGCTTTCGGGACGGCCTATTCCCGATCGCAGTTCTTCGCGATGCTTCCGCTGCCGAAAAGTCGGAGGGCCTTCATCGTTCTTTTGAAGCCAACGTCCTCGCGGCCTCGACAGCCACGACCAAAGGCCGCTACGTCCTGATTGCCGAGACTGGTACCGCCCAAGCTGTCGGAGCGCGTCCCTGGCGACATCCTGTGGACGTTGAAGTACGGCACTATTTTGTCGGCAATAATTTGCTTCTTGATTGCGCACTACTTGAGCAAGCCGATCGAACGCTTGCGCGATGCGACCCATGAACTCGCGCGCGGAAACCTCGACATTCGAGCTGGGGAGAATCTGGGCAATCGGCGCGACGAAATCGCTGACCTAGTGCGTGATTTTGATTCGATGGCAGGCGAGTTGCGGACCCAGATACAAAGCGAGCGGAACTTACTGAGCGGCGTTTCCCACGAACTGCGCTCTCCTATTGCCCGCATACGGCTGGCACTGACGCTGGCGCGCCACACCGATGACACTGAACGGACAGAGATGCTCGATCGCATTGAGCAGGACACCATCCAGTTGGATTCCATGCTGGAGCAAATTCTCACGGTTGCCCGTCTGGAAAGCGGACAGCACAAGCCCCGGTTCGAACCGCTGTCGCTGAACGAAATCGTTGACGACGTATTGCATGATGCCAACTTCGAAGCTGCCGCAACTAGTGCGACTATAGCTTTCCAGGGCGATGGCGATATCCGGATTAATGGCGACGCCGGAATGTTACGCAGCGCCATCGAAAATATTGTGCGCAATGCGATCTTTTACTCCGGCCAAGGCGGAAAAATTGAAGTCCGGCTGGACAAAGACAACAGCATGGCGCTGGTTTCTGTCCAGGATAACGGGCCGGGAGTTCCCGAAAATGCTCTGCCCTTATTGTTCAAGGCTTTCTATAGGGTGGATGATTCGCGGGGAACCACCACGGGCGGAATGGGACTGGGGCTTGCGATTGTGCGCAATGCCGCAATCGCACACGGCGGCACCGTCTCCGCGAAAAACGTTGCGCCTCATGGGCTTGAAGTTGAATTGCGGCTGCCGATCCTTTCGACATCACAGCCGACCCGTGGTTCCGGCGCACACCGCCTGATTCACACCACCACAACAACCTAGGCGCGGCCTCGCACGCCAGTTCAGCCGACCGCACAGACAATTACCCCCTACCGGTGTTAGGTTTGTACCTTTCTGAAGGAGCGCCATGTTCACTAACGATCTTCTGAAGGGCAAACGCATTCTCATCACCGGCGGGGGCACGGGAATCGGCCGGGCCATGGCCGAGCGCTTTCTGCAACTGGGGGCATCGGTTTTCATCTGCGGACGGCGCGTTGAGGTTGTGCAGAAGACTGCTGCCGAGCTGTCAGCTTCGACTGGTGGAGCCATCGAGGGCTTTGCATGTGATGTGCGTTATCCCGAAGATGTCGAGTCGCTTATCGAGCAGATATGGGCGAAAGGCCCGCTCGACGTGCTGGTGAACAACGCGGCGGGCAATTTTCTGGCGCGTACGGAAGAATTATCGGCACATGCGTTTGAAGCTGTCATCGGCATTGTGCTGAAAGGCACCATCAACATGACCCTGGCTTGCGGACGGCGCTGGCTGGCGTCTAAGCACAAGGGCGTGGTGCTTAGCATTGCGACCACTTATGCGGACACGGGCTCGGCTTATGTGGTGCCGAGCGCGGTCGCAAAAGCTGGCGTCGTTGCTCTAATGCGCAGCCTGGCGGTGGAGTGGGGCGGCCGCGGAATTCGATTCGTGGCCATCGCTCCCGGCGCGATTCGCACCGAAGGAGCTTTCTCGCGCCTGCTGCCTACGCCAGAAATGGAGAAAAGCTTGCTGGACCACAATCCTCTGCACCGCTTCGGAACGTTAGAAGAGATTGCCAACCTGGGAGCGTTTCTGATCAGCGATCAAGCGGGATACATCAACGGCGAGATGGTTTACATGGACGGCGGCGAGATGCTGGCGGGAGCAAGCACATTCAGCCTGATTGGCCGCAAGATGCCGGATGCGGCGTGGGAAATGATGAAGCCAAAGAAGAAATAGGCAGCTTCTACAGCTTGCCGCCCGACCGGAGCTGAGGGACTTGCTGTTCCGGCTTTTCCATAAGCCGTCGGAGCAGAACCCGACTGACAATCAACAACCGACAACTGCTTACGCGCTTTTCTTCAGCGGCAATGTTGTCACGTCGGACCTGCGTTCGTCCGGCACATCGCACGACAACGGGCCCAGCGCGATCTCCGAAAGCGTCAGGTAATGTTTCTCCTCAGGAGTTAACTCCCGTCCCAAGTGCACACGGAATTGCTCTTCCGCTGTTATGTCAGCGGGAAATAGGGGCCGGTAATTGTTGAACAAAAACTTCAAGCAATACTTTCAAGCCAGGGGGGAACACGACCCGCGGTACTCGTTACGCCGTTCCATCCGATAACGTAACAATTTCTTCCTTACGTCTCGTTGTGATGCGAGGCGCCGTTACGCTGATGCTTCCCATAATTCACTGCTAAGCTGAGTGGTTTCCATCCAACAACGCCACAGAGACACTTACCGCACGGAGTCGATTGGGTTGGTTG
Organism: uncultured Acidobacteriaceae bacterium; assembly: GCA_963709045.1. Lineage (GTDB taxonomy): Bacteria > Acidobacteriota > Terriglobia > Terriglobales > Acidobacteriaceae > Bog-257. The sequence goes on from CAVPUX010000007.1 coordinate 75,853, forward strand.
CCCTATTCTCTAGCTGAGAATGCGCTCTTCGTGCCTCGGTGTCTCCGTGGCGAACCCTACATCCCTTGACTCAAGACGCGGCAGTTTACCGGGTCTGCGCTCGGGATTACGCCCAGGGTCAGGACGTTAGTTCAATACATGGATGTTCTTCTTCTCGCACATCTCCTTCAGCACCTTTGGCCACACAGTCACGCTGACCTCGCCAAGGTGCGCCTTGCGCAGCAGCAGCATCAAGGTTCGAGACTGCCCAATGCCACCGCCCACGCTCAACGGAATCTCGTGATTCACAATGGCCTTGTGGTAGGGGAAATTCAGGAAGTCAAGCTGATTGGTTAGCTCCAGCTGCTTCTTGAGCGACTCCGCATTTACGCGGACACCCATCGACGTCAGCTCATGGCGCCGGTGCGTCATCGGGTTCCACACCAGAATGTCGCCATTCAACCCGTGGCGCACGTGGCCCTCATCCTTGGTTTCCGTGACCCAGTCGTCGTAATCGGCGGCGCGCATCTCGTGCGGGTAGCCGTCTTTCAGCGTCCAGCCAATACCGATGATGAACACCGCCGGGTACTTCTGCAGAATGGCGGTCTCACGCTGCTTGCGCGGCAGGTCAGGATACATGTCGAGAATTTCTTCGGCATGCAGGAAGGTGAGGTTCTCCGGCAAATTCGGATATCTCGGATTGTTGAGTTGCGGGAAAAGCTCCTGCGCGTGACGCTCGGCGCCGACGATCACCTTCCAGATATTGCTGACGATTCCTTTCAGGAAGCTCAGATTACGCTGTTCGGCCGTGATCACGCGCTCCCAATCCCACTGATCCACGTAGGCGCTGTGATCGTGGTCGAGGAAGTAGTCCTTGCGGACGGCCCGCATGTCGGTGCAGAGCCCCTCGCCGGGTTGCAGATTGAACTGTTTCAGCGCCATTCTCTTCCACTTGGTCGCAGCCTGCACCACCTGGGCATTGATGGGGTGCTTATCGCGATCGTTGGAGATGTGGAACTGGATCGGAGTGCGGGACCCGTCCCGGTCAAGATAGTCGTTAACGCCCGATTCCTCATCCACGATCAGAGGGACGGTGACCATCATCAGGTTCAATTCTTTGCAGAGGTTTTCTTCGATATAGTTCTTGACCTCGAAGATTGCCCTCTGGGTTTCTTTGGGTGACAGCAGCGAGCTGTAATCCTCGGGAAGGACTTTGTTCAGTTCTGTGTAGTCGCCAATTCCGGGACCAGCCAGATCTGCCTTCTTGTCAGCCATGATTTTCTCCTTACGGTGCGGTCGACGCGGCGGCAGAAAGCATGTCTGCCATAGTACGAATCGGGTAGCGCACGTCGCCACGTTAATGAAAGCACCGGGCGGGCAGAAAGGCAGTAACCTGCGTCACGTAGGTGTGTGCGTAGTCGCGAACACAATTTCGACGTACCACGGACATTTCCTCTACACTTGTTGCATTCTTACGGCAGCAAGGAAGGCTCGACCGCCGCTCTCGCGCGGAGTGCATCCAAGCCATAAGGAGAACGAACGAATGGCACCTACCGCATCCGGGGAACACGCTTCCACGCTTCTGACCAGCTTTGATCTTCATCTTTTCAACGAAGGCAAGCACAACCGGCTGTTCGAGAAGTTTGGCGCACATCTGACCGAGCTCGACGGCAAGCAGGGCACGTACTTCGCGGTGTGGGCTCCCGACGCCGAACGCATCTCCATTGTCGGCGACTTCAATGGCTGGAACCCCGACTCGCACCCCATGACGCCACGGGGAAACTCAGGTGTCTGGGAAGCATTTCTGCCGGGCCTGGGCAAGGGGACGGTTTACAAGTATCACATTCGTTCGCGCTATCACATGTACCAAGTGAATAAGGCCGACCCTTACGGTTTCTATAATGAAATTCCACCGCGCACTGCTTCCATCGTTTGGGACCTCGATTACAAGTGGAACGATGACGAGTGGATGCGCACCCGCCACGATCACAACAAGTTCGACGCACCCATTTCAATTTACGAAGTCCATCTCGGCTCCTGGATGCGGATTCCCGAAGAGGGTAACCGCTCACTGACTTATCGCGAGCTCGCGCCAAAGCTGGCGGATTACGTCAACGATATGGGTTTCACCCACGTCGAGTTCATGCCCGTGATGGAGCATCCGTTCTTCGGTTCGTGGGGATACCAGGTCACTGGCTATTACGCTCCCAGCGCGCGCTTTGGAACGCCTCAGGACTTCATGTATCTGATGGACTACCTGCACCAGCGTGGCATCGGCGTGTACCTAGACTGGGTGCCATCGCATTTCCCCAATGATGAACACGGCCTGGCTTACTTCGACGGCACGCATTTGTACGAGCACGCTGACCCGCGCAAGGGTTTTCATCCTGACTGGAAGTCGGCGATCTTCAACTACGACCGCAATGAAGTACGGGCGTTCCTGCTGAGCAACGCGATGTTTTGGCTGGATCAATATCATGCCGATGGCCTGCGCATGGATGCTATCGCCTCCATGCTCTACCTCGACTACTCGCGAAAAGCGGGCGAGTGGATCCCCAACCAGTTTGGGGGTCGCGAGAACCTGGCAGCCGTATCACTGCTAAAAACAGTGAACACCGACGCCTACAAGGCTTTTCCCGATATTCAAACCATCGCGGAGGAGTCCACGGCCTGGCCCATGGTTTCGAAGCCCACCTACATCGGGGGTCTGGGCTTCGGCATGAAGTGGGACATGGGATGGATGCACGACACGCTGCTCTACATGTCGAAGAATCCCATCCACCGCAAGTATCACCACAGCAAGCTGACCTTCCGGGGACTGTATATGTTCACCGAGAACTTTGTGCTGCCGCTGTCACACGACGAGGTGGTACACGGCAAGGGTTCGCTGTTCGGCAAAATGGCGGGCGACCACTGGCAGAAGTATGCCAATCTGCGCCTGCTGTTCGGTTGCATGTTCACTCAGCCGGGCAAGAAGCTGTTGTTCATGGGGGGCGAGATTGGCCAGTGGAGCGAGTGGAACCATGACAGCAGCGTTGATTGGCATTCACTCGGATTTGCTCCGCACCAGGGAATACAACGCTGGGTGCGCGACCTGAATGCCTATTACCGCAGCGAGCCCGCACTATATGAATACGACTTCAGCCCGGACGGATGGCGCTGGATCGATGCCGACGATTCCGACAACAGCGTCTTGACCTACATGCGCTTGGGAAAAGATGAGAATGCCCCGGTGGTCATAGCTTGCAATTTCACTCCGGTGCCCCGGCGGGGATACCGCGTCGGTGTCCCCATGGAAGGGCATTGGCGCGAGGTACTGAACAGCAATGCTGCCATTTATGGTGGTACCGACGAGGGCAACTTCGGAGGCCGATACACAGAAGCAATCCCTACTCATGGCCACGACTATTCTTTGTTGCTCGATATACCGCCGCTCGGAATGGTGATCTTCAAGCAATAGCTGTGGCCGCGATTACGACATGCGCTCGCAATATCTACGCAAAGCTGTTTGCGATGGCGCTCCGTTCCCTGCTGTCGATAGGCCTTTGCCTGCTGGGGCTCAGTCTTGGCTGCTTTGTCTGTCAAGCGCAAGACAACTACGAGATTCAGGTTTACGGGTCGGAGACGGAAGCGCCACGAACAACCATGGTGGAGTTGCACAGCAACTACACCTTTCAGGGATCGAAGACGACCGAGGAAGGTGTCATCCCCACCGAACACGAACTGCACGAGACGGTCGAGATCACACAAGGCATCACGCCCTGGTTCGAGACCGGCTTCTACATTTTCACCGCAGTGCCGAATAACCAGGGATGGCAGTGGGTGGGCGATCACATCCGGCCACGAGTGCGAGCGCCGGAGAGTTGGCACTGGCCAGTCGGCGCCAGCTTATCAGTGGAATTCGGATATGCTCGCCCCAACTTTTCCACTTCTGTCTGGAGCCTGGAGATTCGCCCGATCGTGGACAAACAGCAAGGACGCCTATATTGGTCCGTCAACCCGGCGTTGGAGAAGGCTTACACGGGCCCTGAAGCCCGACGAGGATGGGAGTTCGCTCCCGACGCGAAGATTTCCTGGAACTTTACCAAGGCTGTAGCCTTCGGTTTGGAATACTACAGCGGCTTGGGACCTGTAGGAGATTTCGATCCCTTCCCTCAGCAATCGCAGCAGTTCGTGCCGGCATTCGATCTGGATGTTTCGCCGAAGTGGGAGATCAACTTTGGAGTGGGTGTAGGGATAACCGCCGGGACAGACCACATGTTGGTCAAGGCCATCATTGGGCGAAGATTCGATTGGGGCAAGCCGCGTTCTCCTGCGCACCAAACACCACAACCGCCGCCGTGAGCACGTCCGGCATGGGCCGAAGTGCATCGCAGTTCTATCGAGTCGTTTCCTCGTCTCGGCGATGAAATCTTATCACTGCCTCTTGATGTGCTCCTTCAAAATGCACTTGTCCATGACGACGAAGATGCCTGCCTGGCGCGCCTTTTCCGCAGCTTCTTCGTGTACCACGCCTTCTTGCATCCAGATCGCCGGCGCTTCAATTTGGATTGCCTGTTCGACCACCTCAGGTACAGCGTCGGACCGCCGAAAGACATCCACGATGTCGATCTTCTCCGGGACATCGAGCAGTGACGCGTACGCTTTTTCGCCCTGCCATGCGGTGATGTTGGGATTCACCGGAATAATTCGGTACCCCTGCGATTGCATGTAGTGAGAGACACCATAGCTCGGACGAATGGGAGTGTCCGTAAGTCCAACGACGGCGATGATCTTAGCGGATTTCAGCAGTTCCGTAATGCGCTCGGCTTCGGTTGGGGGCACGTGCATCTCCTGGCATCGAACCTGCGATTGTAACGTGCTCCGCCTGTGGTCGCAGTGACTAGCGTCTGCTCTTGAGCTTGGTGGTCAACCTGCGATGCGGGCGGGGGGACGCCGCCAATAACCCTGAGAGGTGCTCCACCTCGATCACCACGCGATCGAGGTCATCGAGCAGCGGCTTCAACAGGCGAGTCACGCCGCCGGCGCGGAATTCGTTTACCAGCGAGCGGTAATACCAAATAATTCTCGTCTTGGGGGCGGAGAAACGCGCGAACGCGGCGTCGCCGTTATAGCGTAAATCGCGCAGTACGGCCCGCGCGTTGTACAACTTGTCGGCAGCGGAGACGAAGCGAGTCGCGGCATCCTCGTGGCGCACCCGGCGCAGATAGCGAAACTTGCGGCGCTCCCAGCTCTCCTTCTCTTTTGGATCTTCTGAATAGGAGTCGGTGCAGCCGTCCACAATCTTGGCCACATGAGCTCCAAATATCTGCTCGATCATCCTCAGCATGGGACGCCCCCCCTGGTCTTCGACCGCGTCGTGCAGAAGCGCGGCAATCGCCATTTCTTCATCGCCTCCATAGTCGAGCACGATGGAAGCCACGCCCAGTAAATGCGAGATATAAGGAATTCCGCTCTTTTTGCGGTCCTGATCGCGATGGACTTGGGAGGCGAAAAGCAGCGCGTGATCGAAGCGGGTGGAGAGCGGAACGAACTTGCGGTCGAAGGAGCTTGCCGGTTTGCGTGCCATATGCAAAATCGCAATTGCTGCTCGATCCAGAATAGCGGAAAACAGAAGGAGCAACTAGCGATTAGCGATTAGCAATTAGCGATTAGCAACCAGCACTTAGCAATTAGCTGTGGTGAGGGTGAACTTCTCTGGAAAAGGGGAATGCCATTTTTAGCGGCCACAATCGTCGCACCTCTCGCCGCGCAATCCTTGCACGCCCTCGCTCGCGATGATGGGCGTCATGATCAGCGCAGCGACCGGATCAGCCCACCACCAGCCCAGCAGCGCGTGCATCAGCAATCCAGCCAGCAGAATGACAGACAGATAAGCACAGAAATCGGCCTGGCGCGAGTCGGCATGAAGCGCGCGACTGCCCATTTGCGTGGCCACACCACGTTTTGCGCGGCCCAGCACCGGCATCACCACTATCGCGGCCACAGCGATAAGGATGCCCGAAATACTGCGCTCTGGCGTGGATTTGGCCCAAAGCGCGCGGACGGCTTCGATGGCAACGTAAGCGGCCAGCAGCAAGAAGCAGACTCCGACCAGGCGGCGCGCTATGAGTTCGGTGCGCTCGCGCCGCAGGGGATCATTTTCGGCGCGCAGGCGCCACAGCAGAATTCCCGCGGAAATGGTTTCGATCACTGAATCGAGACCGAAGCCCACCAGCGCGATGCTGCCGGCAAGTAATCCGGAGACGAGTGCGACAGCCGCTTCAAAGGCATTCCAAGCAATGGTGAAGTATTCCAGTCGCCGCCCGCGCGCGACCAGGGCGCTGCGGTCAGGCGTCTCCGGCGCGCTTTGACCATTTGTCTCGGTAGGCTTCATTGCTGGGAAGAGTATAAGCGGATGAAATCAGGCCGGAGGCACACATGACATTCGAGAGAGCGGATTGAGAATGAATGCCAGGGACAGGGGGTCCTTCGACTCTGGCGTGCAAGAGCGGCACGCCTGCGCTCAGGATGACAGCCTCCAATTTCTGATGGGAAACATTCAGCGAGAAGAGTCAGTGCTGAGGGCTGGATTGAGTTAACCGACAACCAACAACCAGCAACTGACAACTGCGTTTAATCCAGCCTTACCAGAAACACTCCGCCCTCTTTGACGTGGGTCTTGCTGGCGACTTCCTGCGCCTTATGTTTGTCGTCGCCCGGAGGACGCAGGCGCACCCACTCTCCGGTGGGCCCGGTGAACTGAATGACGTTGGCGCCTTCATAGTGGTCCTGCAGCTTCTCTTTCAACTTGCGCGCTTCACTCTCGCTCTGGAAAGCGCCGATCTGCACGCACCAGCGACCGCCTTCCGCAATCGGAGCCGGCGCGGATAAGACCTCGACCTTCACTTCCGCGGTACCCGGCCGCCAAACATCCACCGCCTTCGCTGCCGCCAACGACAGGTCAATGATGCGGTCTTCGACGAACGGCCCGCGATCGGTAATGCGCACCACGACCGCGTGTCCGGTGGTTTGGTTGGTTACGCGTACCACCGAATTCATGGGCAGAGTGCGGTGCGCCGCCGTCAACGCGTTCTGGTCGTAGATCTCGCCGTTGGCGCCACGGTGGTGGTGGTACGGAGGTCCGTACCAACTGGCCAATCCAGTTTCCACATAAATGGGTTTCGCGGCGCGCGGGACGGGAGGTGGCTTGACGTCGGCTTCGGTGTTCGCGGGTGGCGCGGGTTCAGCCGGACCGACAGTCGGCGGAGGAGGAACGGGATGAGCACGAGCGGTCTTATGCCCGCCGCAGGCCGAGAGCAGCAGTAACGCCACGCCCACGAAGATGAGAGGCGGGACTCGCAGGGTCAGCCCTTTTTCTGCTTTGCGCCGGCATCCATCATGTCGGCCGCCTGCTTCAGCTTTTCGCTGGCCACGCGCAGACCGGTGCTGGAGTGCTCGCGAATGGCAGGCACCAGTTCGTCGTTAATGTATGCGATGAGTTGCTTCGTTTCCTCTTCGATGCGCTTCGATGCATCGCCGAATACGTCGTCTAACCGCGCGCCCGCTCTCTGAAAAGGACGGTCGGTCTTTGTGCTTTTTTTCTGCACCATGGGGCCACCTTATGAGCAGCAAAATTCGTCAGGCACAGAGATTATGGGATGGATGATGACGACGGTCAATTGGCAAAGACGGCACCGGGGGAGACCATGGGCTCGGGGCTAGGGATTAGGAGCAGCATTCAGCATTCAGCATTCAGCATTCAGCATTCAGCACCAATCAACAGTGATTTCACAGAAATTTGCACCGAATCCTTTCTCCGTGTAACTTTTGCTGCGGCACGCCAATCTGATTACTGAGCGCGTTCGTACAGAGGTAAGAATGCCCGACGAGGTCCCCGAGGAACAAAAGCCTGCTGAGAACGGCCCACAGTCTTCGGCAGGGCCGTCCGAGCAGAGCCATCCGCAAGAAAAAGAGCCTGCAGCGGTCAGGGCCGCGAAGCAAGAGGAAGTCGCCGCTCCCGCGGTGCTGCGTACGCTAGGCCCTGCCGGCGAAGAAGTGCGTCGATTAAGCCCTATCGAACGCAAGCGCATGAATCGCCGCGAACTGTTGAAACTGGTTCCGGTGCTGGCACTGGGAGCTTTTGCGGTGCCCAAGCTGCGCGACGCTCTGCTGGATGATGGACTTCACCTGAGCGATTGGGCCTCGGAGCAACTCTTCAGCCGCCATCGACTGGCGCCAACTTTTCCCGATCGTGATGTTGTCGCTTTTCAGCGCTTCCCCTATAACTTCTACGACGTCGCCGACCCCGGAGTGGACCTGGAGAAGTGGACGTTGACAGTGGAGGGATTGGTCCAGCATCCCGGTCAGTACAGACTGGCGCAGATTCAGGCACTACCCAAACTTACCCAGAACACCCGCCATATCTGCGTGGAAGGCTGGGACGTTATCGGAAGTTTCGGTGGTACCCGCGCCTCCGATTTTCTGCGAGCGATTGGCGCCGATACCAGCGCTCGCTTTGTTGAGGTTGACTGTGCGGACGAGTATTACGAATCGATCGACATGGCGACGATGCTGCATCCCCAGACGTTGTTCTGTTACGAAATGTATGGCAAGCCGCTAGACCGAGGGCATGGCGCCCCACTCCGTCTGCAAATGCCCACGAAGATTGGCTACAAGCAGGCGAAGTATCTGGTCAGCCTGCGCGTGACCAACGTGCTGAGAGATGGCCAGCGCGGCTATTGGGAAGACCAGGGATATAGCTGGTACGGCGGACTCTGAGGAAGTGCCGATGGCAACGACCGTAAACCTGCGAAAACGAAACGCGGCAGAGAGCGCTGCTCCGGCCACCATCGCCTACGAGCATCCCTGGGTAGTGCGCTTCGCCCACTGGGTGAACGCCGTGGCTGTGCTGGTGCTGATGGGTACGGGCCTGCAGATCTTCCGCGCCTTTCCCAGCTTCGGTCCCAAGATTCCACAGAAAAACTTCATTGACGTCCCCAGGTTGATCACGTTAGGCGGCTGGCTCGGTGGCGCACTGCAATGGCACTTCACCTTCATGTGGATATTCGTTGCCAGCGGGCTCATGTACGTGATCTACCAGATTGTCACCGGCCATTGGCGACAGGTTTTGTTTAGTCCGCGTGACATCAAAGGCGTCTGGCCGATGGCACGCTATTACTTTCTCTTTGGAAAGAAACCAGTGATTGACGCCGCCTACAATCCGCTGCAGAAGCTGGCTTACACCTCCACCATTTTCTTCGGCATGTTATCGACGCTGACTGGTTTGGTGCTGTACAAGCCGGTTCAGTTCTGGTGGCTGACGTGGCTGATGGGCGGTTTCCATCTCGCACGCATTTGGCATTTCTTGTCGATGTGCGGATTTTTGGCCTTTATCCCCGGCCACCTCATCATGGTCCTTCTTCACGGGTGGAATAACTTTTATTCCATGCTCACCGGGTGGAAGCGGGATCCGGAATACTTGGGATAACGGAAACCTGGAACCACCGATCGATACGGATTTTCTCGGGGTTCGCGACCTCCTACCTATCAGTCGCTCAGGCGCGCTACCTGACCAATGAGTTGATTGCAGCTATCAGCTCCTTCGTGGTCGGAACCGCGATGCCGTAACGTTCACCGCCGCGCACGACCGGGCCTGCGATGGCATCCAGTTCGAGTGGCCTTCCGGCGGCGAGGTCCTTCTGCACCGAGCTGCGCAGGGTTGGTGGAAAACTGTCGAAAGTTCCATGCAGCTTCGAGACGTCGATCTCCGCCCCGTCGGCCTTCGCCACCGCACATGCCTCAGCCACAGCGGACCACAACTTGTCTTTCCACGCCGGATCGGCATAGACCTCGCCCTTGTTCTTTCCTGACGCTGACGTTACCAGCGCAAACGGCGCGAGGAAGCACAGCTTACTCCACAGCAACGTTTTCTCGTTCTGGATGAACTGGCAGGTGAAGCCCAGGTCGGTCAGGCGGGTGACGATCGCCCCCAACAGAGGCTCAGCACTCGCGGCGAAGTTAAGGCCGACAAATGGCGAGCGCTGAATAAAGCGTCCCGGCGCGAGCCGTTCTGCCTCCACCGCAATCGTTGCGGGAATCACGTTGTCATGTCCAAAGCGAGAACGCAGCACCGCTACGTGGTCAACACCGTTCAGCAAGGGAACAATCCAGTTGGGTGCCGCCTGCACGGCTTCCAGCGCAGCTTGCAGTTGAAAGGCTTTGGTCGCGATCCACAGCACGTCAACCGATTCCGTCAGACTGGAGACGGCTTTCGCGGGCGCGGTCAGGGTTCCGGACGGCCGCTCCAATGACAATTGCGCTGGGTACTCAGCTAGCCGCTCCGCCCGTACGATCACCGTGACATCTTCGCCCAGCGTAGCCAGAGCCGTGGCAACCAGTCCGCCCACGGCTCCAGATCCCAAGATTGCATGCTTCATTTGCACAGCCTCCCGAAAGACTATACGTCAGGAGGTCACAGGGCTGCCCTGCTCACGGTTGGTAATGCGAGGAAGCTGCCCCCACAATGGGTCCGCCGTCCGCATCCTGCACCCATACCGCGACTTTCAGATTAGCGGTGTTCCAGCCGGAATGGGGGGCGACCTCGACGGTCTTGTCGAACGAGCCGTTTTTCACGCTGCCCACGTCGCGCAACTGTCGCACCACAGCTGCATGTTGCAAGGTCCGGCCATTGTTCTCGCCGCCGGCGATTGCGGTGCTCAGTCCGTCCTCGGTTACCGCGAGCAGCACATGGGCATGCTTGGTCTCGGGCGCTTGCACAGCAATTTTTAGATGACCACCCGCTTCCCACTGAAGCGACACCTGAGCGGTTTTCGGCTGCGCCGACTCCAACTGCAAGTCGTGGTTCAAAGCTGCGGCATTGTTTCCAACCAGCTGCAGATGGCCATCGATTACCATCTGCGGGGTGTATGGCTCCCTGACCTGAAGACGCTTCTCATAATCGATCTGCCGCTGGGTGAACTGCGCCGACGAGAAGCGGTCACTCCAACCGTCATGGTTCCAGTAATCGACGTGTTCACCCAAGAGGATGAGACTCACCCCAGGTGAAGTTTTTTGGCTCAATTGAACCAGAAGCGCGTCAGCCGGCGGGCAACTGGAACAACCTTCCGAGGTGAACAGTTCAACGACAACCGGGTTCTGTGCCCAGGCGGGCGACAAGCAGCACAGTCCAACAGCGAGGCACGCGATCAGCATCCGACAGGCACTCTTCATGACATAGGAAAGGACGCATAACTTTAGCGTTGGTTTCAATTGCAGATGGCGTCTGAGTGCAGGATATCGATAAAATGCCCAGATTTCGTAAGACCGTGCACGGCAAGGCGTTACTCTATGCCAGCACTGCGAGCCAACGCAAGCAGGTTTCCCTTCTAAGGCGTCGCAATCCAATGGCTACTCCGGTGCGTACACTTAATGTCAATTCCCTTAGCCGTTTTTAGGGCGAATTGCAGCTCCCGATTGGCTGTAACTTTCGCGGGAGACGCGACTCTAACGTAATGGATATCCTCGGAGCAACGTCCGGGGGAGGAAGGTTATGTCGAAGTTTCGTTTCAGTCTGTTAATTTCTGCGTTGTTTCTTTTGGTTGCGATGTTTGCGACCGCGGCCGAGAAGGCCGTGGTTCTGCCCAATCCCACGACCGATGAGTCACTGGCAACGAAGAGTGGCCAGGAGACTGCCGTATTTGCCGGCGGATGTTTCTGGGGTGTGCAGGCAGTGTTCCAGCACGTGAAGGGCGTGATCAGCGCGACCTCAGGGTATTCCGGGGGGCCATCTTTCGCCGCGGAATATGAGGTGGTAAGCACCGGAACCACGGGACATGCCGAGTCCGTCAAGGTAGTTTTCGATCCGTCGAAGATCAGCTATGGCCAGTTGCTGAAGGTATTCTTCTCCGTTGCGCATAATCCCACGGAGCTGAATCGCCAGGGCCCCGACTCTGGGACGCAATATCGCTCGGTCATTTTCTATAGCAGCGATCAACAGAAGAACATTGCGCAGGCGTACATCGCGCAGTTGGACCAGGCCAAAGTGTTCCCGCACAAGATCGTGACCCAGGTGGTGCCGTTGAAGGCGTTTTATCCGGCGGAAGCTTATCACCAGAATTACGCAACGCTTCATCCGGATAATCCTTACATCATGTACAACGATCTTCCTAAGGTGGCGAACCTTCAACAGCAGTTTCCCAACCTGTATCGCACGTCGATTACGGGAAACTGAAACTTGAAACAGGCAGGTTCATCGATATGAGCGACCGTCGAAGTTTTCTCAAAACAGCTTTACTATCCCTCTCAGGAGTAGCGTTCATGAGCGTAATTAAGAGTACGGAAGCCGATGCGGCACCCGCGGCTACGGATTATGTAGAGGTGGTTGGGTTCAAGGATTCGGGAGAAAAGATTGGCCCCGAGCGCGTGAGGAAGGTGGTCAAGACCGACGCCGAATGGCGCGCCCAGTTAACACCTGAGCAATATGACGTGACCCGGCACGCCGGAACCGAGCGGGCCTTCACTGGACAGTATTGGGACTTGCACGCCAAGGGGATTTTCCGCTGCGTGTGCTGCCAGAATGCCCTGTTCAGCTCGACGACCAAGTTCGACTCGGGCACCGGATGGCCCAGCTTCTGGGCTCCCATCGCGAAAGAGAACGTCAAGACCGATAGCGACCGCAGTCTGGGCATGGAACGCTCCGAGGTGCGGTGCGTTGAATGTGACGCGCACCTGGGGCATGTCTTCGATGATGGCCCGAAGCCGACTGGGTTGCGCTATTGCATGAACTCGGCGTCGCTGGCGTTCGTGAAGAGCTGAAGCAGTTCCGATAGTGTGGCGCTTTCCGTCGAATTATTCATGAGAGCCTCGCAGTTCGAATGAAGGGGCGCGGATTCAGCCGCGCCGAGTGCAGCTCTCATTGACATTGGCTTAAGCCGCGCCCTTCGAATCACGGAAGTCAGAGTAATGATCCAAACTCATCGCCGCGTTGAATGCGCTACACAACCAGCATAGGCCGCTGGGGTCGTCGACCCCGACGGCCTTCTGCCATTTAAACCCTGTTCTCTCCTGCCTCATTTCGGTATAGCATGTTGCTCCGACCCTTTATTGCAGCCAAAATGCGGAGGAAGCCCAACATGAGTCCCGTCCCGGTACGCGAGAAGGAAAAAGAGAAGCCAGCCCACAAGTCCAACGCGGTTGAAACCGCTGTCGCCGAAACAGCGGAGGCAAGCGGCGCGAGTGTGGAGAAGATCCGCGAGATCCTCTTTGGTTCCCAGATCAAGAACTACGAGGCACGTTTTTCCCGCGTGGAAGAAGCACTGGCGCGAGAGACCTCCGAGATCAAAGACACCATGCGCCGGCGCCTGGACTCGCTGGAAGCCTTCTTCAAAAGCGAAACTGAGTCGCTGGCGGCGCGCTTGAAAGCAGAGCGCGATGAGCGTGAGGAAACGCTGAACACCATCGGGCGTGAGCTGAAGACGACGGCGGCGCAGCTTTCCAAGAAAATCCTCGACCTCGACAACAAGGCCGCCCAGGACCGCAGCGCGGCGCGTCAGGAGTTGATGACTGAGTCGCGCAAACTGCTCGACGAAATTCGGCAACGCCATGAATCCCTCAGCGGCCTGCTGGAGAATCGCGTCCAGGAATTGCGCCACGCCAAAACCGACCGGTCTGCCTTAGCTGCGCTGTTTGTCGAACTCGCGGTCCGTTTGAAGGACGAGGGCGACGACAACAAGCCGCGGCCCAAGCCGATCCGCAGTGCCACTGAAGCATGAGGATCCTATGGGTTCGACGCCGGCTGACCTGAAGCGCGATCCTGACTTCGACCAGCGCCCTGATGAACTGGCCGAACTCCGGGCCTTACTGCTCGGCCAGCAACTGGTTGAGTTGGAGGCGCTGCGCAAGCGGCTCGACGATCCTGAACTACGCGCCGAAGAGCTCAGCCAAATCCTCGGCCAGGCGGTGGCGCTTTCCATCAAGCGCGACGGCGGACTGCAACGCTCGTTTTACCCCATCGTAGAGCGCGCGCTGAAGATCTCGATCACGAAAAATCCCGGCATACTTGCCACCTCTCTTGCTCCCATCATTGGTGACGCGGTGCGCAAGGCCGTGGCTAACGCGTTTCGCGGCATGGCCGAATCGCTCAACTTCCTGATGGAGCGCAGCCTCTCATGGGAGAGCGTGAAGTGGCGTCTGGAGGCGCTGCGCACCGGCAAATCGTTCGGCGAGATTGCCCTGCTGCGCAGCCTCCGCTATAAAGTGCAGCAGGTGGTCTTGATCCACCGCGAAACGGGATCGGTATTGCAGTACGTGAAGGCGCCGGGAGAGGGGATCAAAGAAGCTGAGCTGGTATCCAGCATGCTGACGGCGCTGGGTGATTTCATCGCCGATTCGTTCAACGCCAAGCGGTCCCAGGAATTTGAAGCGGTGGATATTGGCGACTTCAAGCTTTGGGTACATTACGGACCGCAGGCACTGCTGGCGGCGACAATTCTGGGCACGCCTCCACCAGAGTTGAAGAATGTCTTCGCGCGCGAAAACGAACTCATCCACCAGGAGTTTGCCGGGGCGCTCGCGTCGTTCAGCGGAGATGCCAGCATATTTGATGGCGCCCGCCCGCACTTGCAAAGCTGTCTGCTGGGTCAAACGGATCGGCCGCAGAAGCAGTCTGCATGGTGGCTAGCCGCGCTGGCTGTGGTGCTTATCGCGTTGGTGGCGGTCGGGCTCTGGGCAAATCGCCGGAACGCTCGCTGGAACGAATACCTGACAAAGCTCCAACGCGAGCCGGGAATTGTGGTCACCGGCTCGCAGAAGCAGTGGGGACATTACGTCGTAATGGGCATGCGTGATCCGTTGGCTGCTGACCCGGTGCAGGTGGCCGCTCAATTTGGTATCGCACCCGGCAGACTGGAGGCCCGGTTCGAGCCGTATCAATCGCTCGACGCCAGTTTTGCACGCCCGCGCGAGTTTGAGGCGGAGAAGCAGCAACTGGAGCAGCAGGTGGTGTTGTTCCCCGTGAACTCAAGTACACTGGCGTCCGAACAAGGAATGCGCCTGGATGCCATTGAGGACCATATCAACCGGTTGCAGGAAATCGCTGGTGAGTTGGGTCGACAAATCCATATCACGATTTACGGACGGGCCGACCAGACCGGCGCCGAAACCAAAAATGCTGCATTAAGCAAGGAACGGGCCCAGCGCGTTTTGGAAGCTCTGCGCGAGCGCGGCGTTCCGTCTGACATGCTCACCGCCGTCGGATTGGGAGACAGCGAGCCGATTCGACACGGAACGCCCGCATACCAGTTGGAAGTCAATCGCAGTGTTTCACTCAAGGTGCAGTCGCAACACCAGGGAGACAAGCCATGATCCAGAAGAAGATCTGCATGCTGGGTTCTTTCGGTGTAGGAAAGACGAGTCTGGTAGCACGTTTTGTTCAGGGAATTTTTTCAACCAAGTACCAGAGCACCGTTGGTGTGAAAATCGACAAGCGCGAAATGAAGGTTGGGGACCAGGATGTGTTGTTGATGCTTTGGGACCTTGCGGGAGAAGACTCCCGTTCGCAGGTGCAAACGTCTTATCTGAAGGGTGCTGCCGGATACTTCCTGGTGGTTGACGGTACGTGGTCGGAATCGCTGGTGACCGCGAAGAGTATTCACAAACGAGTGCAGGAAGCAGTCGGCGAAATTCCGTTTCGGCTCATCGTGAACAAGAAGGACCTGTGGGACAAATGGCAGATCACGGCTCCGGACCTGGAAGCTCTTGCCACTGAAGGATGGAAGATCAAATTGACCAGCGCGAAGAGTGGAGACGGCGTGGAAGAAATGTTTAGCGATCTCACGGAAGACATATTGCGCCGGCAGCCAATGAGTGAAGCTGCCGGCGAATTGTGATGTTGGCGGTTTGCCTGACTCCCGGACTGCAATTTTTTGCACTTTGCGGCTATTCGGCTCAGTCTGTTGGCTGCCCGGGCATGTTGCGACCGGACCTGACGGACTTCAGGTAAGCGAGGACTGCCTCAGCGTCCGCACGCGTCATATGAAATTCCGGCATGGGAGAGCGAAGCGGTTTGCCCGTGGTCCAGATTCCGGTCATCAGCAATGTGATCATCTGAGCGTCATTTGCCGGCGGTAAGCCGCCGATGCGTGGGCACAGCAGCGGCCAATCCGATGCAGGTTGAGCTGGCAAGTACGGCACCGGCCCGCCCGCCAGCCATCGGCTGTAATCGATTTCTCCGTTCTGAGTGCGCGGCGTGTGACAGTTACCGCATTTCGCAACCTCGGTCACAATGTATTTGCCACGGGCGACTGCACCGCCACTGGCGCCAGCCTGGGCGGTCTCTTTTGCCTGCTTCGTTTCCTGTGCGGTTGTGGGATAAGGCCTGCCCATAATGAGCAGTAGAAATGCGGCAATGGATGCTCCAGCCATCAAGTACCTAACAGCGCTAATAGCTTTCCACGATTGAAATGACATAAGGCTGCACCTTTCTTCCCTTTTGTTTTGTCGCATTCATCTCGCTTCGCGCCGGGCTCAACGCCGAAATATTTCAGCACGGTTGCGAAGAAAGCCCATCACACTGCCCCGCGAAAATATCCCTTCCAGTTGACCATTCGAGACAACCGGCAATTGATTGATGTCTAGCCGAGTCATGGATTCAAGCGCGTCGAGCGCCGAAGCATCAGGGGTGACCGTACTCAGTTGACTCAGCGGCCGCATCACGCTTTGCACGCTGGTTTGCGGCCAGCGGTCGCGCGACACATTGCTGACCTCATTGCTGGTAATGAGTCCGGCCAGATTACCGTTTTGCACGACTACAAAACACCGGCGTCCACTGGTCAACAAGTATTGGTGGACAAAGTCCTGCAGGCTCAAATGGGCCTCGACCGTGGAAAAATCACGATCCATAATATCGGAAACCTTCCGGTCACGAAGTCCCGCCGTGAGTTCCACTTGAGCATAGCTACTACGAGACGCATCCAGCAAGAACCAGCCAATGAATGCCATCCACAGACCACCAAAGTTCTTTCCGACAAAGAACTGGTAGAGTCCCATGAAAATAAACAGGAAGGCGACGGTTTGCCCGACTCTGGCTGCGATTTTCGTGGAGCGGTCGATGCTGTGCGTGCTCCACCAGATCAGGGCGCGCAGCACCCGGCCACCATCGAGCGGATAGCCGGGGATCATGTTGAAGGCGGCCAGCATGAGATTGATATAGCCAAGCCAAACCAGGATTGCAGAAATCGGAGTGCGGGCTTCGCTGTTGGGTATCCATCCTGTGGACCGCGCCAGCAGCAGGCAAACGCCGCCAATCACAAGACTCGATAGCGGGCCGACAATGGCGATCCAGAACTCGGATTTCGCGTCCGGAGCCTCCGACTCGATCTGCGATACCCCTCCCAGAGCGAAGAGAGTGATGGCCCGTACTTGTAGACCTCTGGATTTTGCCAGCAACGAATGCGCCAATTCGTGCAAAAGCAGAGTGATGAAGAAAAGTATTCCCGTAACGATGGCCACTGACCACAAGGTAGCGCTGCTCCATTGAGGCATAACTGACTTGAAGTGATCGATCAGTGACAGGGTGATCAGGAAGGCGATGATAAACCAGCTGTAATGCAGCCCGATGGAGATACCGGCGATTCGGCCAAGTCTTATTTGCGCGTGCATGTGTGGTCGACAACCTCGAGATCTCGCCGCAGATCGGTGTCCCGCTTCTCAATCGCAAGCGGTGCTGGAATATTCGCGCAGAGTCAGCAGCCGCCACCGACTGCGATTCCTCTTTCACAAGTAAACAAGATGCGTCATTTGAGCACAAGTAGGCCACGCTAGCTCACGGTTTCGACGAGCCTCACAATACCAGCTAAGGCGTCCGGTAAGAAGACTGGTGCTAGCGCCTGGACCTCACTTCGCCTGCAATAACGTTTTTGCCTCCTGCTCGAGAACTGACATGTTCACCTCGCCGATATACTTCGTGTGGATTCGGCCATCGCGACCGATCAGGAAGGCGATCGGCAATCCGAGAACGCCTCCATACGCCTCCGCGACCTTCTCATTTCCCATGGCGACTGGATAGTTCATCTTGAACTGCTGGTAGAACTCGCGCACCGGTTTGGGCCCATCGTCCATCGAAATGCCAACCACCTGGAGCCCCTGCGGGCGATACTTGTCCTGCAGTTGCACGAAATGCGGAATCTCATCTCGACAGGGGCCACACCATGTCGCCCAAAAGTCCAGCAGGACGACTTTCCCTTGGTAGTTGGCGAGATTCAGCGGCTGCCCATCTAAATCTTGCAGCGAGAAATCGGGCGCGGGGGAACCGACGCTGGACGACCGGATAATGAGCCTGGCAGGTCTGGGGGTCTGCCGGCTCGCTTTGTACATGGCGAACACCAGAAGGATCGCCACTAAAACCAGGACGATTTTTCTCATCAACTCTATTGGCCTTTGATGGTGGGATAGCCTTTGTCTACCCAGTCAGCGCCGAAGTTGTCAGCGATGTAGAGCACCTTCACGTTGGTGAAGCCCGCTTTGTGCAGTTCGTTGTACGCAGGACGAACGTTGGGACAGTGACTCCAGGGACAGCATCCGCAGTAAAGGACGATGAACGTCTTGCGGGGCAGCGACTTCACACGCCGGCGCAAAGACTCGATTCCCTGCGTATCCGAACCCGCCCCAATATACTCGGCGCCGGGAATGTGCGCCTGCATGTACAGAAGATGCGGACCGACGTTCAGGATCAACGGTTTTTCGCCTTTGGGCGATTGAAGAATCTTAAGCATGTCTTCGGGATCGATCAGCTGCGCGCTGCCGGGCGCCAAGTCAGTCGCAGACGGGGCCTGCGCTTGCGGTGTCGAAGCCGCACTGGATCCAGCCAATCCACTTGCCAGCGCGCAGCGGCCGGGCAGGAGTAGCACACCTGAGATTACGAAGACACCGATCAAGCAGCGATAGCCGTTTGGATTTTTCACAAGGCGCCTTTCCATAAATCAATCACGGCGGGGTTCTCCCGCAACACGGCAGCATAAACCATTGGCGAATATTTCCCGGTCGCGAACTCTAAAGTGTCTGGGCGGTGTAGATCAGATATACCGCCAGGATGGTTCCAAAGAGTGCAGCGACTAATCCCATGACAATAACGATCGGACCTGCGGGTTGAAAGTCATCGGCGTCTAGTCGCTTCATGGTGGTGCGGTATCGTATCAACGCTACCAACGCCATCAAGATTCCCATGGCCATGAACCCCACGCCGATCGCCAACGACATTCCACTCTCATGTTGGGTATTACCTTGCATCCGCAAGAATTCGCGCAAAGTGATCCCAAACTTCGCCACGACAAAGCCGAAGACGATAATGCTGATGCTGGTGCGAATCCATGCCAGAAAAGTACGCTCGTTCGCAAGGTGATCGCTGGCTTTGCTGATCTTCGGGGGAGAAATTGAAGCTGCCATAGAGTTGATCGGTTTCAAAATCGGTGTAACACGTGCAGTGCAGGTTGTGCGGCGCGTCAGCGCATTTCTGCCGCGTGCAGTGTGCTGCTCCGTTCTTGTTGTCGCTTCGCCGCTGCGGCGCCTAAGCCAACGTCAGTTCAATCTTCTTCGTAGCCGCGTCCAGCTTCGCAATTCGAAAACTGCGTATCTGTCCGGCGCGGATCGCTTCCGGCTTGGATGCACCACTCTCGACGCCACCCTTCCATCGGGCTTTAAGCATGGAGGTCAGTGCAGACACATCGGCTTTCGATTTCGCTGGCGCGTCGTCCTGCGTTGCACCTTTCGCGATAACTGGGCACGTGCCCTGGATACCTTCCCCCAATTCAACGCGCGCCTGCCCGTCCGCAAGCTCGATTACGCGTCCCGAGACCGTGTCCCCTGGCTTGTGCTCGGCGATGTACTCGTCCAGACCGGTGGGGACCAACTGCTTCATCCCGAGCCGCAATTGCCGCCTTTCTTTGTCGATCGCCAGCACCTGCGCCTTCACCACCTGTCCAACTTTGAGCACTTCTTGCGGATGGTTGATGCGCTTCTCGGCGCTGATTTCACTGATATGAATCATTCCCTCGACGCCGTCGGACAACTGAACAAAAGCGCCGAAGTTCGTAATGCTGGTTACCGGCCCTTCGATTACCGATCCGACGCCAAACTTCTCTGTCACTTCGGCCCACGGATCACCTAGCGCCTGTTTCAGTCCCAGCGAAATGCGGCGTTCGCTCGCGCCAACTGTCAGGATCACCGCCTCGACGGTCTCGCCGGGCTTCACCACATCACTTGGCTGCCTTACTTTTTTGGCCCACGACATCTCGGAAAGGTGGATCAAGCCTTCGACCCCGGGCTCCAATTCCACAAACGCGCCAAAATCGACTACACGCGTCACGACGCCGTGCACGCGCTCACCGGTTTTGTATTTGTCGGCGGCCGAATGCCATGGGTCGGGCTGAACCTGTTTGAGGCCCAAAGAAATGCGGCGCTTTTCAGGATCGACCTTAAGCACCCGGGCTTCGATTTCCTGCCCCACCGACAGCACGTCAGCAGGGTTCGAAACGCGGCTCCAGGCGATGTCGCTAACGTGCAGCAGACCGTCCACTCCACCTATATCAACGAATGCGCCGTAATCGGTAAGACTACGGACCGTGCCATGCACCGTTTCGCCCTCCTTGACCTCAGAGTAGCGACGCTCCTTTCCGCTGCGCTCTTCCTCTTCGGTCACGACGCGGCGATCCACGACGACATCTTCGTCAGTCACATCGAGCTTGATAATGCGGCAGCGAATCTCTTGCCCCACCAACTTCTCCATCTCAGCGGCATCGCGCGCCCCACTGCGCGATCCTGGCATGAACGCGCGTACGCCCACATCCACGCTCAGTCCGCCTTTGATGACATCTGTGACCGTGCCCATGATGGTTGACTTGTCGGCAAAGGCCCGCTCCAGCGCTGACCAGTCCTTGGGCACCGCGGTCTTAAAGCGAGAAAGCTCGTAGTAGCCGTCGGCATCGCGACCCTTCACCGAGACCGTGAGCTTGTCGCCAGGCTTCACTTCTTCGCCGGCGCTCTGGAATGCCGCCAGCGGCAAGATGCCTTCGCTCTTAAAACCGATGTCGAGGAAAACCGACTCGGCCGAGACGGCAATCACCGTGCCTTCGATTTGCCGGCTGCCGTCTTCGGTCTTGTGCGAATGGCTGCGCTCGAATTGGGAGAGGACTTCGCCGAATGACTCGTTAGGTTCGGCAGTGGATTGAGAATCTGGAATGCTTGGGTTGGACATGAGAGTACCGTTTCATTCTGTCATAATCCGGAGATAGACGACACCACACGGACTTGTGCCCTTGGAAGTCTGAGATTCTGTGCTTTTCTCGCGACTTATCACGGAAGCGACAGAAAACCTGCTGGCTAAACAAAAAGAGCCGGAGACGGCATTTCTGCCTTTCCGACTCTACTAATTACATTATAGCACGTTTCGGTTGGTTTTGGACACGATTTTGCAACTTTATATCATGCTTTTATTCACTACTTTACGGCAATTTAAGCACCTATGTGGGGCTTGACAAGCTTTTTACCGAAACGGGAACGCTCGTCGGACAGCCCGTTATGCCGGGTACTTTCCCGTAATGTAGCCCTCCAAGTGCCTGATGGTCTCCTCGTGACCTGAGATGATCCATTTCACCAGATCGCCGATCGACACCATTCCAACGGCCGTTCCTTCTTCAACCACGGGAAGATGCCGGAAGCGGTGATTCGTCATGATTGCCATGCATTCGTCCACCGTGTTCTGACGAGTCACGAAGATCACCGGACTGGTCATGATCTCGCGAACCGGAGTCTCCTTCGAGGAGCGTCCTTTGAGAATCACTTTGCGGGCGTAGTCACGCTCAGAGAGAATGCCGACGAGTTTGCCCTCTGACACTACCAGCAAAGCTCCGATCCCTTGTGCGGCCATTTTCTCGATGGCTTCGTAAACGGACTGATCGGGGCCTACCGACCAAACCGCATTGCTGTTTTTTTGCTTTAGTAGCGATTCAACTGGATCACTAACGTTCATGGCGGCACCTGTCGGGTTCTCATGCTAGCACGCTGAGCCGTGAAAAACATTCCTCCTTCTCACCTGTTTGAGATCGCCATTTTACAATCCGCAGCCTCCAGGGAGAGGTTAGCGCAGCACACCACGTTGGTGTGTACATGCATTTGAAAGAGACCTTTTTTACCTCAAAATTGCTTTGACAAGGCCTTCCGGCGCGGTTAGAGTTCTGCTCAATTCCATCCGGATGGCAACTAACAGGAGGTTCCCTTGGGCGGCATACCCAGTAACTACACCGTGGAGCTTGATCTGATTTCGCCGGTGGACCTCATGGGGATTCCAACAAGTTTCGACATCACTTCCCTTCCCAAAATCCAGATTGCATTGGACCATATCACGATCGAGCCGATCACCCTCAAGCCGCTGGACGTCAACGTACACGTGAAGGAAATTCCTTCGATTCGGACTCACGTTCCTGCCGCTTTCACCGTGGGATTCTCGGTGTTGGGATTACAAGTGGCGAGCATTCGTCTGTGTGGGGAAGCTCAGATCATTACCGAGCCGTACGTGCCGAATCCCTGCGAGCATTGTGGTGGGGGCGTGATCCTTCCGCCTGCTCTCATTCCCGAGCCCACAACCCCCGAGCCGCCAACCAGTGTTCCTACAACTGCGGCGGCGCGAAGGAGAAGGGGCAAGTGAGGGCATGAAGACTCAGTCAGGGCCCCTGCGATTCAGTGGCACACCAAACCGGTTATTGGCGATGTTGGAACGCCCGGAGTTCCCGCCTGCGAGAGCTTGCCGTGTGATCTTCCCAGATACTGGCTCCCTGCCGCTCAGCGTTCGTAAGCTCCGCTCCGTTGCTCCCGGAATTTCCACGCTAAGTTTTCGGCTCCCTCGATTCACCCCGCCCGGCCGCTACGAAGGCAACGTCGAACTGGGCGAGGAACGCATTCCAGTCATAATCGATGTGGAATCGCGAACCAGCCTGCGCTTCCTGCGCTCGCAGATCGTCTGCCGTGAAAAACCCGGCGCGCGGACCACTGCTGAACTGACGTTGTTGAATCGTGGCAACGTGGAGGTCACAGTTCCGCGCGAGGATACATTCTGCGTTTTCGCCGACGATGGAATCGCGCGCGCCATGTATCGCGGGTTGGTAGAAGAGGAAGACGATGGCAAGCAGCGGCTGGACCGCATCATGGATGAACTGGCCAAGGCGCACGGCGGATTAGTGCGCGTAACAGTGATGGAGGGATCGGGGTCTCTCGCACCCGAGGAAGTTCGCGAGCTGACGGTGGAGTTGCACTTTTCACACCGGCTCGTTGCGGGACACACCTACCGGGGGACCTGGCCAGTTTCAGCAGCAAGTCTGGACGTTGAGATCGAGGTCGTTGCAGAATCCAATCGTGAGGAGGCGGGCCGATGAGCAGCGGCAATGCGGCGCTTACTGCATCTTTACAGGCTCTTGCCAAACTGATCGAGCAGAGCGCGCAATTGGGCATTGATTTCGTCGAGTCACTGGCGAGCAGTTCGCCACAGCTCCTGAAAAGTCTCGGCAATCTAACCTCGGCCGGCGGACCGTTGTCTCACTGCAGTCCTTGCGATATTCCGCCTCCCTGCTGGATGCCCAAGCCGTTGTGCGATGTGACCAGCGTTGGACGCCCGGGCGACACCGCGAGTCTGGGATTCGTGATTACCAACTGCACCATGGCGCTGCGTAAGGTGACGGTCTTTACCACCACCAAGAACGCCGGACTGACCTTCAGTTCGGCCAGCCTGGATTTGGCGGCGATGGAGCGCGGGGAGATTCGCGTTTCTCATCTCATCCCAACCACAGCTCCAGTTGGTTCGAAGCGTGAGATCCTGATGTGGGTCCTGGGGTGCAAGCTGCATTTCCTTCGTTGGACAGTCGTGGTCGCATCGATTGGAGCGAACACCTTCTTCGAGGTGGACGTGAAAGATTGTCCCGACTATATCCACCACTGGTATGACCACTTCTATTGCCCACGTCCGTGCCTCGAAGAACGAGGAACCGTCCCGGGAACACGTGGATGAAGGAAGTAACGCAACTTACCAAAACCTGGGGACGAGCGTTAGACGCGAATCTTCGCTATACCGCGCGGCTCAGCGAATTGGCAGGCCGAAGCCTGGAGTTGCTGCTGACGGCAGTTTCAGAAGTGGGCCCGCAAATCCTATCAACTACAACTGCTGTGCAGGAGGTTGATCGCGTGACATCCATTCCCCCTGCCCCGGCGCCGTCGCCCGCGGCCATGGTGCTTGAGGGCGAGGCCGGAAGCCGCGCCTTCGGATTGTTTGTGGTAGAAAACAAGCTGCCAAAAGAAGTCTGCACCCATGTCGAAGTTGGACCGTTGGTCGATCCCGACGGTCAAGAGATTCCGTCGGTCCTGCGCTTTGAACCAGGCGTGATCACTTTGGCGCCCGGCGAGCAAGTAGTTGCCCGAGTGAGCGCACAGATCAGCCGAGGCCTGGCCGCCGGCGTTCGTTACCAGGGAGAGATCAGTATTCCCGGCATTGCAGGCGCGCGCATCCCCATCATCGTCAGACGGGTGCCGAGAACAAAATCAGCAGCTGTCGCCGTCATGGAGAGTCAAGCAAACGCAGACGCGACGAAGAAGCTGCTTCCTGGCCGTCAGCGCTCGCCGCGTAAGCACACATCGTAAACGCTAAGCGCCGGAGTTCGGCTGTCAGGAATCGAACCCGGCGAGATCCCCAAACCCATATAGGCCTACGATGACTGCGACCGCCGAACCTGTCACTGAAAGCAGCCCAGTATGGGAACTTCCCCAGCGCCTTGGCTTGACGGCGGACCTCCAACGGCTGCGTACGTGTCTCTCCACCTGGATCGAGGAGACGGACCCTGAAGTACGCCACATGATTCAGACTCAGCTCTCGGGGCGGGCCAAATATTTTCGGCCAGTCACGATTTTTGCCTGTTATCGCTCGATGGTGGACAAGGCTCCGCCGGATGAAGTGGTGATCGCCGCTACCGGTCTCGAACTCCTCCACAATGTCAGCCTGATTGTTGACGACATCCTGGACCGTTCACGCTATCGCCGCGGGAATTTGTCGTTGCATTGCCGCTACGGTTTTCTTCCCGGCCTGATGACCTCGGGATACATCATGGCGGCGGCTTCCAAGTTGGTAGCCGCCGATGCCTACTCAGTCGGCTTGTTGGCGGAATTGATGCAACGCCTCGGCGTTGCGGAATGCCTGCAATGGCGGCTGCGGCGGCATGCTCTTGGCACGGAAGATTGGCGGATGATCGCGGGCGAAGATACTGGCTCGATGTTCGAAATCTGTGCTCGCCTCGGTACTCGCGATAACCGACTGCAGAAGTTTGGCAAGACGTTGGGCATGCTCTATCACGGCTGCGATGACGTCGCCGACGTGCGCGGAACCACCGCCTTAGGCGGAGGCTCGGCGAAAGATATCGAGGACGCGATTTTGACGTTGCCGGTCGCGATCGCGATTCGTGATCCCGAAACCGCTGCCCTCTTCCGGAATGCGAACCCACAAAATCGGACTGCGCTTACCCAGAAGCTGGTAGAGGCCTTGCCCGAGGCCGAAGTCTATCTCGACCAACTTGCCGCCGAAGCCGAGGCCGAGGCGCTGGCCAATAGCAAATACCCGGAGCGCCTGCTTTCGCTGATTCATGACACGCGCTTGCTGTCGAGGGCGTAAACGGGTGACCACGAGAAAACACTCACAGCGAAAAATCAAACCATCGGCAAAACCCGCCGTTCACTACGACGTGATCATCGTTGGCGCCGGCCCGGCAGGCAGCACCTTAGCATGGCGGCTGGCATCTGCAGGCGTCAAGATGCTCGTCCTCGATGGCGCGCGCTTCCCTCGCGAGAAGGTCTGCGGTGACTACATTGAGCCTCGTGGCCTGCACGTGCTGGACAAGATGGGATGCTTGCCAACGCTGGAAGCAACCGTCCCTCTTCCCATCATCTACTCTTCTACCTACGTCGATTCCAAGCGGTGCTACGTCGGCCGCATTCCGTTCTACGGCGTGCATAAACACCTGCCGCCGCACGGGTACATCGTTCCTCGCGACATTCTGGATAACGTCATTCTCGAAACAGCCGTTAAAGCTGGCGCGATCGTTCGCCAGGAAACTTACGTCACAGGCTTCGGCTCTGACCGAAGTGGAGTGACGGTCGAAGCCACTTGTCGCGGAAATCACGTTGTCTATCGCGGCCGCATGATCGTGGGCGCTGACGGAGTAAATTCCGTCGTTGCGCGCCAGGCCGGTTTGCCGGTTGACGATCCACGGCACATTGCTTTGTCGCAACGTGCCTACGCTGACGGCTACGAAGGCGGCATTGGAGAAGCCGCATTCTTTTTCGACGGCGATTTTTTCCCAGGCTACGGATGGATGTTCCCCATGAGCGGCGGACGGGTGAATCTCGGGGTCGGCGTCTTGAAAGAAACCTGCCGGCGTCACGGCATCGCCGTTCCCCAACTGTTTCGCGATTTCTTCGAGAAGCTGAAGCGGAGCCATCCGCGCTGCAAAAAACTCAAACTGGTCAGACCTCCGATTGGCGGCATCGTCAAGACCTACGGCGGCGCTGGCGCCAATTATTTCGACAAGGGGCTGCTGATCGGTGACGCCGGAAGCTTTGTCGATCCCATGACCGGCGAAGGCATTACACCTGCGATGGAATCGGCCCTCATCGCGGCGCGGGTTATCCTGGACGCCCTCCCAAAGAAACACCTCGATGCTGCGTCGTTCTCCGCGTACGAAACCGCGTATCGCAATTACTTCGATCCTTCGATGATCTTCGTGGATTTATGTGCCGCCACGCTGCGCAACCCACACTATTGGGGATCGTGGAAGAAAGCCCTCGAGCGTGGTTGTGCTCTCGCTCAAAGAGATTCGAAATTCGCAGCGACGGCAGGCGCTTGCTTCGGAGGAATGGAAATCAATCCAGCAGGAGTTCTCGCCGAGATGTGGATGAAGACGGCGGAGAACCTATTCAACATTGGTCCGCAAAGCATGCTGGAGCTGGTGGATGGCCAGAACGATGGCGGCGCACTTACACTTCAAGAATCGGCGGGATGGATAATCGACTCGTGGGAATCACTCTTGAGTGATCCTTTTTGGCATGCCAGTTGGACGATGGACGTTCAGCGCAAGTGGATTCATGCGCTTTCGATCATGAGAAAGCGATTGCCGGACCCGCGAATCAAAGGCGTCATCTGACGCTCAGACTTTCGCCTTGGCTTTGCGGGTATGCGGAGGTGCTGGTTTGCCGACCGGCTTGGAGATTTTTTCAATCTCGTTGGCGAAGTGGTCCACAGCCGTCGTGGGAAGCGTGATCATTTCGCGTAGGTACTCCCGGCTGAAATCGGTGAGCCGCCCGACGAACTGCTGCGAATCGTCGGTGCCTTCACTCACTCGCGTCAGCTCGGCGCTGACCTTCTGCGTGTACTTCTCCGCCGACTCCACCCATCCACCCCAGAATTTCAGTGCCGCCGTCACCGCGGCCAATTGAGTACGGGCCACCTCGACCATGATCTCCCGGATCTCTTCGCTGCTCTTCGTCGTGCCAGTTTGCGCCATGCTATCCATCACCCAAACTTAGGTTAAGTGTGAGTACAATACTACGGATTTGATACGCAATACAACGCGGCGTGGCGCGGCAGGTCAGCCCGAACGGAGCTCCTAGTTCACTTGCTGGCACCTGCCATCACAGGGCTTGGCGCTCCAGGCAACGCCTAAGGCGTGCAGGATAAGTTCATCTTCCATGGTTAACTTGCCAGGATCCAGGATTGCTTCGTAGGCATAGGAAACAGATTGATTGCGCGTGATACACCAGGGTTCGTGACGAACGACACCCGAACAGTGCTCACAGGCTGAATCCGCGCTGTACTGATTACTGTGATACCACTTGCTGCGTTCAGTTGTGGGCATGAGCGGTCCTCCTGACTGCCTCGTGCTCACCTCACTGCTTTCATGGCGTGAACCATCTCAAATTCACGGGCCGGCGGTTAGTAGTTTAAGAAAGTGCCGGCCGGAGCACGATGGAAACAGCTTGAATCAGGTGTGCCCGAAAATGTTGTGATTTGGGTCACAGGTAGGATGCCACTGTGGTCGTAGGCCGCGCGCCGCTTTTTTGGGAGTTCGCGTGAGGACCGTTCCGAGTTGCCACGTCGGATGACCATGCACGAGCAAGGCAGGAATCGAAGCAAAGCAGCTAACGCAAACATGCTAACAGCATATTGCATGCAGCCTTGAAGCAATGAGCCTGCGATTTGGGTCCGCGCGACTTCGACCCAGGAACTCTTTCCTGTCGCCAAACAAATTCGAGCGGACCACCGAATGGGGAATTTATGCGAGCAATTACATCGCGCTCATTTTGACGTAGCGTTTGAGGTCAGGCGCCATTGAAACCAGCATTCCAACCACTGTCGCTGCGACCGCTATCAAAATCAAGTTCTTTAACATTTCGTTTTCTCCTCCAATAGAAAATTGCAGATCATGCCGTTTTAGCGGCAGCGATCTGTTCCACAAGCTCTTCCACCATGTCAGCCGCTGCTGCGACTGAGTTATGTACCGGTTCGGTTAATCCCATGCGGCCCTCGTCGCCACCGCAGTCAGCCGGCTCACAACCCACTACTAGCAGCCGGGCTGTAATCGAACCCATCGCTTGGGCCAACTGCACTACCTTCACCGGATCCATGCTGTGACCGTCGAGCGGGCCGTCGTCATTCTGCGCAGCGATATTGCTCAGGTCAGGCTCAATCGTGTACAGCGTGCCCGGCGCATCGCCGCGCGGAACCGCGTCCACCAGAATCACCGCGTCCCAGGGATCGAGCAGCGCATACGCCAGGTCGAAGGCCCGAATACCGAAATCAACTACTTTAACGCCTTCGGGAAATTGGCGGGTCGCAAGTACACGAGCGACTTCAACCCCAAACGCGTCATCGCCGAGAAAAATGTTCCCCACGCACGCAATCAGAATGCGACAGCTCATGCCGGCCCTCCGGCGTCTTCACTCAGTGCCAACGGTTCAACTTCCTCGGGCGCAAAGAAGAATCGGTGTCCGGGCTGGCGAAGCATTCCGAGGTCTCTGCCCGGATCATCTTCCAACACCACGGCAAGCTGAATCTGGTCTTCGAAGTCCTGTTCGATCGCTTCAATGATTGCGACCTGTCCTTGCAGCGCCATGTCCATGATGTCGGCAGTCTTCTGCGGCCACAGGCGGACACGGTTTCCCTTCTTCAACTCGACGCCGAAAACGCGGACGCTTTCGACCGCGGGCCGCTCCGGAAAGGGATCCCAGTTGTCGCTCATGATCCTTCCTCGTTATTGGGCACGCGTCGCATACCGCGAATGGCGCCATGAACTTTCATCAGATGTTCGGCCGGAAGAGTTTCGGTGCGTTCCAAAATAGCGCGTGCGCGAAGGTCGCCTTGGCGCATCTCCTGCTTCTCTTCGTCAGTGAGGGTGAGCACGCGCAACGCCAGCATCTCGTCCATCTCGGTCCCGTCAAAAAAGTCGCCCGCGCTCTCGGGAGCGATCTGCGGATAATCGTAGAGAATGATGGGCGAGCATAGCAGCATGTCGCGCTGACCTTCCTCCCCAACCAGAACTGGAAACACACCCTTGTTCTGGCATCCAGCGGCGGCAGCACGAAATTTTTCCGGAGGATCCAGCAGTGAAACGAACTCGCCACCTCGCACACCGAGAAGCAAGTGTGCCGAGGAGAACGAGCAAGCCAACACGCGCTCGCGCTCCAAATGGGAAGCGTCCCCGACGACACTGAAGTTCACCAACTCAAGATGCAGCCGAAAAAGCCCGTCCTGCAAGACTTCCGCCTGGGCCTCCAAACGACCCGTGAGATGGGTGCTGACCGGCTCAGCTGCAGCCGGGTCGAATCGTAGTTCGAAGGTCGCCGGGCTACGGACCAGGTCGGCGACCAGCAGATCATTCCGATCGGCCGAGCGCTCGACGCCTTCTTCCCAGTTGACAGCCCCTTCAGCCCGTTCCTGTCGTTGTGCCAGTTGCAAGAAGCGAACGCGCACATCCAGCTTCGCCTCCGCACTCCCGGCGATAAGACATTCGCTGCTCAGCCGGTAAGCCTCGGCAGGACGCTGTGCCTCAGCAAAATCTCGCGGGTACAGAGTTCCGAAGTTCCAGCGCTGACGATTCTTGGTTGACGATGGACGATAGGGATAGAGGATGTATCCCTCATACAACACAGCATTCGCAATCTTCTCTACGCTATCGAAGTTCATGCCTTGACCTCATCTTCATTTGCCGAGGCAGCCGAGGACGCGAGGTCTTCGTCCGGGACTATTCTGTTCGACAAGCTGCTCCCAGGTGGGAATGCCGTGCCGCACCTTGTACCGATACAGACGCTCGAAAGCATCGCGGTGCAGGCACAGCCATGCGCTGTTGGGATAGTGCTCGTTCATCATCCGCTGCCAAATCTGTAGCGGCAAACGATAGTTGGCTTCACGGTCCCAGGGGATCTGGGTCATCTGCAGTTGATCGTTGACATCGTTGTAAAAAAGCGTCCCGCTGAAGAGCACGCACAACGGTATTTCGCCGGAGTCCAGGCCATGGAAATATTTGGTGGCGGCAACATTGAAGTCGAAGCTGCAGGGCAATTGCAGATCGACAATGGTTCCGCCGGTGAAACCGGGCACCGAAACGTTGGTATTCATCCACAGCAGCGAACGAACGGTCCTGCCCCACCGCTCTGGTTCGCCGAACAGGTCATGTAATTTCTCTTTCTCGGGGGCCGCATAGCCTCGACGCGTCGGCTCAATCTGCACCTGGCATCGCAGGCTCAAGCTATGTACAGCTTCGTCGGCGGGCAGGTTGATGATGCGAAGCTTCAAGGCGAGCAGCGGTATCGCTGCGTACGGTACTGCTTCCGCCCCTTCGATCCGGAAGCTCAGCTCAGGCATGCATGGTCTCCGACTTGCCAACGCACCTGCTCTTCAGCGCCGCAAAGAAGCCCTGTATCTCTTTCCACACTTCGGTTCCGCCGGATAAGCCGCGCCAGTGCATACGAATCAGGCCGACCAGGCGATAACACTCGTCGATGGGAGCGACGAAGTATTCTCGTGCGGGACCTACGCGGTTGATCAAGAGCGCTTCGACATCAGGCTGCATCGCCTGCAAGGCAGGGCTGTGCGCAGCAATGTCATCCCATGCCTCAAGACTCAACAGCGACTCGGTTGCACCCGCCGGGCTGGGATACATGGCCACCATCTTGTCGGAGGCTCCGTCGCGATAGAAGAAGGCGAGGTTGATGGGAATCATCAGCGATTCCCACTGCGCATCCGAGACGTCGAAATCGTTGAGTAACAGGGCGCGTCTGGGGACACGCCGGTAGCGGCCGCCGGCTTGTCCGTCAAACAGGATGGCGCACGGTTCACAGGCGCAAAGAATTTGTCGCGTCGCCGGCTCCAGCAAATGCGCATGTTCCGGCGCGACCGCTGCGCTGCATAATTCGCATTGCTCGGCAGGAGTCCGTTTGCGCGCAAATTGTCCGCAAGACAGCGAAGGCATTCTCGCGCTCGACCCCATTCCCCGGAGCATCGCTCATTGTGTCCCTTTTCTGCGATCACTTACGCGGGCGGAAAATTTGGCATGCGCGGATCGATTGGCCTGCGCTTATCTGCATTAATTCCGGTGGCGTCTCGCGAAGTACGGCCTTCGCCCTTGCGGCCCGGCTCTTGTTTATTCAAGGTCCATTCCTCCCCCTTGTGCACTCCCGGGGTGTGCGACGGACTATCCGGCGTGGTATGTTGGCGCGCCATAAATGCCTCCTTTCAATGTTTCAGGTAATCACCACCAGCTTTGACGAACTTGGTTGCTGCACGAGTTCCACCATGATTTGCTCGGCGTCGGGAGCAGCTTCGGTCACCGCATCCTCCACGGCGCTCTTCATGCTCGCGGCTGTCGAGCCGCATCCCCCGGCTTCTTTTTGCACCCGGAGTCTTACTACACCATCCACGACGCTGACAAGTTCAACGTCTCCTCCATTCGATTGCAGGAAGGGACGCACGTTGTCCAGCGCGCGAAGCACCCTGGTGTCCATGTCCTCGGGATGAAGTCCGTGCAGGAGAAGCACGCTCGCCACCAGGTCATCTTCGAGTAGTTTGCCGGTGATGCGCTCGCCCTCGGCACTTTGGGAGAGGAGCTCCAACACGTGCTCGAGAGCAGCGCCGTGTAGCTCCATAACGGACTGGACAAGCTCGATCGCCGCCGTATGCAACTCCGGGTCGCTGACCCGCTCGAGCTTGTTGACCAGTTCCTCGATGCGTTCCGAGCGTGCGTGGAACTCTCGTTTTTCTGTCATCCGCGCTCCAACACTTCGCTATTTGTGTCCTACTCCGAACATCGGGGAATGGCGCGTCTCCAGCACCTTGCCATCTCCCAGGTACATGTGAACACCGCACGGCAGGCAAGGATCGAAGCTGCGCACCGCGCGCATGATATCAATCCCCTTGAACTTGTCGGGCCCATTCTCTTCGAAGATCGGCGTGTTCTGCACCGCGTCCTCGTACGGACCCGGAGTTCCGTAGATGTCGCGGGGATTCGCGTTCCAGGGCGTTGGCGGATAAGGATGGTAGTTCGCGATCTTGCCGTCTCGAATCACGACGTGGTGCGACAGCACACCACGCACTGCCTCGTGGAAGCCGCAGCCGATGGCTTCTTCCGGCACCTTGAAGTCCGACCACGTCTTGGTGCGACCGGCCCTCATCTCGTCGAGCGCCTTCTCGACGAAATACAGCGCGGTCGCTGCGGCATAGGCCTGGAAGTAGGTGCGCGCGCGATCGCGTTCGATGGCGTTACTCCACTTCGGGATCCTCCATTCGAACTCCGCTTCGGGCAGCATCGCTGTCTTCGGCAGATTGATCTTCACGCTATTTCCCGTGGCCTTGACGTAGCCGATGTCCACCAGTCCGGACAACGCTGTTGACCACAGGCGCGCGATTGGGCCGCCACCAGTGTCGAGTGCAAGATGATCGCCGGTGCGTTTGTCGAGCCAACGCGGCGACATGACCCAGGTGTAATTCTTATTGAAGTCGCGATTCTGCGGGCGCGGGATCGTCGTCTGGTTCCACGGATGCTTGCGGTCCACCTTGTTCCCCAATGGATCGGTAGGCACGAACATTTCCGAGTTCTCCCAGTCATCGTAATAAGAGCTGCCAAGGAGAATTCGTATTTGCAAGTTGATGTCGATCAGTTCATTGGTCACCAGTTCGCCATCGACGACGACTCCCGGAGTGACGTACATGGCCTTGCCCCATTCGGACATGCGCTTATAGGTGTAGTCGCAACTATCGGGATCGTTGAACGAGCCCCAGCATCCGAGCAGGACTCGACGCTGTCCAACTTTTTCGTAACCCGGTAAGCCTCATAGAAGAAGTCGAACAGGTCATCGTGCAGCGGGACCACCTTCTTCATGAATTCCACGTACTTCATCAGTCGCACGAGATAGTCGGTAAACAATTGGATCGTGGCGACGGTTCCAACGCCGCCGGGATACAGCGTCGAAGGATGCACGTGGCGCCCTTCCATCAGGCAGAACATCTCGCGCGTCATGCGGCTCATGGCGAGAGTCTCACGATAGAACTCGCCGCTAAACGGATTCAGCGCGCGCATGATGTCGGCGATGGTCTTATAACCGTGCTTATCGGCGTTGGGACAGGCTTTGCCCTGCGCTTTCTCCCACACGCCGGGATTGGTCTCTTTGACCATCTGCTCGCAAAAATCCACGCCCACCAGATTGTCCTGGAAGATGTTGTGGTCGAACATGTACTCGGCAGCTTCGCCGAGATTGATGATCCACTCGCCCAGCGCGGGAGGCTTCACTCCGAACGCCATGTTCTGAGCGTAGGTCGCGCAGGTGGCGTGATTGTCTCCGCAAATGCCGCAGATGCGGCTGGTGATAAAGTGCGCGTCCCGAGGGTCTTTGCCCTTCATGAAAATGCTGTAGCCGCGGAAAATTGACGACGTGCTGTAGCACTCGGCGACTTCGCGGTTCTCGAAATCAATCTTCGTGAAAATTCCCAGGCTGCCAACGATACGGGTAATCGGGTCCCAGTGCATCTCCACGAGGTTTCGCTTCTTGGTCGAGATATCCGGCCGTACTTCGGTAGTTGTGCCCATCTCGTTCATCCTTTCCTCTAGTGTGCTGAGGGGCGATAGCCCGTGGTGAGTGACGCGCCGCGATGCCGCCATTTCGGTTCTTTGTTGACAGTGTTGTTGGTGATACCGCGCAGCATGCGTATCACTTTGCCGTACTTGCTGATGCCCAGGCTGGAGATACGAGCGCCCGGCGGTTCATCCATAAACGGCATGAACTTGTCGGGAAAGCCAGGCATGGTGCAACCGATGCAAATGCCGCCTACATTTGGGCAGCCACCGATGCCGCGCATCCAGCCGCGCTTGGTGACGTTGCAGTTCACCACCGGCCCCCAGCATCCAAGCTTCACAATGCATTTTGGCGAACCGTACTCCAGCGCGAAGTCGCCCTGCTCGTAGTAGCCGGCACGGTCGCAGCCTTCGTGAATGGTCTTGCCGAAGAGCCAGGTCGGGCGCAGCTGATCGTCCAGCGGAATCATCGGAGCCAGTCCCGATACCTGGAACAACAGGTACAGCACCGTCTCCATGAAGTTGTCGGGCTGTACCGGGCATCCCGGTACGTTGACGATGGGCAATCCAGCCTTAGAGCGCCATCCCCAACCCAGGTAATCCGCCAGTCCCATGCATCCGGTTGGATTTCCGGCCATGGCGTGAATCCCACCGTAGGTTGCGCAAGTTCCGGCGCCGATGACGGCGAGAGCCTTGGGCGCGAGCCGGTCGATCCAGTCGCAGGTCTTGATGGGCTGGCCGGTTCGGTCATCGGTCCCCACTGCGGCCCAGTAGCCTTCGCTCTTAATGCGCTCGTTGGGGATGGACCCTTCCACCACCAGCACGAACGGATCGAGTTCCCCTTTTTCGGCTTGATAGAAAAACTTCATGAATTCGTCGCCATTTTCGTAGGCAAGCACAGGATTGTGAAGATGCACCTTCGGCAGACCTGGTATCGCGCCCATGACTACATCTTCGACGCTAGGTTGCTCGGCGGCGGTGACCGACACGCTATCGCCATCGCACCCGAGGCCTGCTGTGATCCACAGAATATGAACTTCCTTGACCGGCGAGGCTTTCGTCAGTGACGAATGCGGTTGACCCTTACGAATGGAAGTCGGCTCTTCCGGCATAAGCTCTCCTTTCTTTACTGCGGCAAAACACGTCTCAAACGAGGCATGTCGAGGGTGACAGACACAGAGGTGACGTCACGACCCGGGAGGGCAGCGGCGCTCGCTTCCAAATCTTGAGGCATTGCAACGGAAAAATTTTGTGGCTTGGTTTTTAGGAAGATTGCGATCGTGCAGACACGGATATCGCGGATGCTTCTGCACACTTCGGGATTTGGCAGGCCAACCAACATCCCTTAACCCCACGTTTCGAACTCACGGCGAAGTTCGAGTTGAAGTGCTCTGAACTCCAACGCGCTTAGAGCAGATGGTTACGGTTTAGAATTTGAGCTCGAATCCCCACAACTCGGGCTCAACCCCGATGCGATGCCAACCATTTGCCGGATGGTTGCCCCCGCTAACAAATTCTTGGCAGTTGCTCGCCGAACATGACATCCAGGACGCGAGTACCGCCGATCTCGGTCTTCATCAGTACCATGCCGGCATGATCGGCAACGACTTCGCCAATCACGACGGACGCCACACCCAACCGGTGCCGGCGCATGTGCTGGACTATCTCATCCGCTGCCTCCGCGGCAACTATCGC
The DNA here is from genome assembly GCA_963709045.1 of uncultured Acidobacteriaceae bacterium. Classification (GTDB taxonomy): domain Bacteria; phylum Acidobacteriota; class Terriglobia; order Terriglobales; family Acidobacteriaceae; genus Bog-257. The sequence goes on from CAVPUX010000007.1 coordinate 111,648, forward strand.
GACCAACTTGCCTTCGTTGGCCACATAAAGCGGATCCAGTCCCAGAATTTCGCAGGCGCCTTTCACCGTCTCGCGCACGGGAATGTCGTGCTCCTGCAGCAGCATTCCGACTTGCGAGCGGGCGGCGATCTCGTTCAACGTGGTCGCTACGACCGCCGCGGGTCGGGTCGCGCAGGCAATGGATTGCCGGCCGTCCGTCGCTGCCCGTCACCTCCAGCATTGTGCTGACCAAGCCATGCAACGGTGCACAATCGCTTTCGATGGCGCCTTCGAACTCCAGATTTTCGCGCTGCGACATGATCGCCATGCCGTGATCGCCGATGAATCCGCTAAGGATGATTTTGTCGCCAGGACGCGCACGATCGGCCGAGATTTCCACTGGCGTCTCGATCACGCCCAACCCGGTCGTCGTAATGAATATCTGGTCGCCCTTGCCGCGATTGACGACCTTGGTATCGCCAGTCACCAGTTGGACTCCGGCTTCGCTGGCTGCGTCGCGCATCGACTCGACCACGCGGCACAGATCGTCGGCGGACAGCCCTTCTTCCAGAATGAAAGCTGCGGCCAGGTACAGCGGGCGTGCGCCGCTCATAGCCAAGTCATTCACTGTGCCATTGACTGCCAGTCGTCCGATGTCTCCGCCGGGAAAAAAAATTGGCGTGACCACGAACGAATCCGTGGTGAACGCCAGCCGCGTGCCGTTGACCTGGACAACGGCCTGGTCGTCCAGCTTGTCGAGAATGGGGTTGGCGAATGCCGGCCTGAAGACCTTGTCGATCAGCTCGGCCGTCAACTTGCCGCCGCTGCCGTGGCCGAGCACGATTTGTTTGTGCTCGAAGATCGGCAACGGACAGGAACCAAAGACTACAGCTTCGCTCATAGCACCTCGAAGTAGCTGCTTAAATTACGTCCTCTTCGCCCATCGCCACATGGGTCAGGTCCCAAAGAATATGCAGCAGCGCGACATGCGACTCCTGAATGCGATGAATGCTGAAACTGGGCACGATGAAGCAGTAATCGCAGGCATCCGTCATACGGCCGCCATCCTTGCCGGAGAAGCCGATGGTCAGCATGTTCTTACGGCGGGCCGCCTCTAACGCGTAGATCAAGTTTGGCGAGCTGCCACTGGTGGAAATGGCCAGCGCCATGTCCCCCGGCTTGCCCCAAAGGTCGATCTGGTCCACAAAAATCCGGGCGAAATCCTTGTCGTTGGAAATTGCCGTGAGCACCGGTATCTGGCTGACCAGGTCCAGCGCCGGCAATGCTTTCCGCTTTTCGATGATGGGATGGATGAACTCGACCGCGACATGCTGCGCGTCACACGCGCTGCCGCCGTTTCCCATCACCCAGAGCTGATGCCCTTCGCGAAAACGTTCTGCCATCTTCTGGCTTAGTTCGCCGATGGAACCAGCGTAGTGCTCGAAGAACTTCTGCTTAACCTCCACCGATTCCCGGCACTTGTGCATGACCTTCTCGCGCCAGGGATCGGGCGACAGCGACGGATTCCGGGTGTCGCTCGCGGAAGTGCCAGGCTGGGTCATGCCGTTCCTCCGGTGGAAATCGCGGTTAACTTGACGTCGTCCTTGTCTCGTCTTAGGTGCCGACCGTAGGCGTAGTAAGCGGCACACGCACCCTCGGCTGAAACCATGGTGGCGCCCAGCGGATGTTGGGGATTGCACTCGGCGCCGAACGCCGGACAATCGTGCGGCTTCTTGATGCCCTTCAGAATTTGACCGCTGATGCAAACCTCGGGCTCGTGGGTGTCAATCTCCTTCACGTCGAAAAGCTTTTCCGCATCATGATCGCGGAACTCCCAGCGCAACTTGTAACCGCTTTTTGGAATGGTGCCTACTCCGCGCCACTTGCGATCGGCGATTTCAAACACGTTGGCGACCAGCTTCTGCGCCGGCTTGTTCCCTTCCCGATCCAAGATGCGCGAGTATTCGTTCTCGACCTCGGCACGTCCGGTCTCCAGCTGCCGGATGACCATTAATGTTCCTTGCAAAATATCCAGAGGCTCAAACCCAGTTATTACGATGGGGACTTTGAAGCGGGCGCTGAGTGGTTCGTATTCCCGATATCCCATGACGGCGCAAACGTGTCCCGGGCCTAGGAAACCCTGCACCCGGTTCAGCGGCGATTGCAGGATGGCAGCAATTGATGGCGGTACCAGAACATGAGAGACCAGGATGGAGACGTTTTTCACTCCTTCCTGTTGGGCTCGCCAGACCAACATGGCGTTGGCGGGCGCAGTCGTCTCGAAGCCAATCGCGAAGAAGACAACTTTCTTGTCGGGATTAGCGCGCGCAATCTTCAGGCAATCCAGCGGGGAATACACAACGCGAACATCGCCGCCCAGCGACTTGATGGTAAACAGATCGCCTTCCGAGCCGGGCACGCGCAGCATGTCGCCGAACGAACAAAAGATCACGCCAGGGCGCTTCGCAATAACGTGCGCTTTGTCGATCATTTCCAGGGGCGTGACACAAACCGGGCAGCCCGGTCCATGCACTAACTCGATGTCCGGCGGCAGCAGGTAATCGATTCCGTGCTTCACGATGGAATGCGTCTGCCCGCCGCAAACTTCCATAATCACCCATGGCTTGGTCTGAATACGGTGGATTTCATCGACGATCTTGCCGGCCAGCCGTCCATCGCGATATTCATCCAGGTACTTCATTGCTTGCGTCCCCCATCGCCAACTTCATTCACCACCGGCGCATTGAGTTCGGTCAGTTGGTCCATTTCCTCCAGTAGCTGGTAGGTGCGCTGCGCTTCTTCTTCATCCACCCGGCTGATGGCGAAACCCACGTGGACCAGAACATAGTCGCCGACCTGCGTCTCCGGAACGTATTCCAGGCAGGCCTCGCGCACGATGCCGCCAAACTGAACTTTGGCCATGCGCATTCCGCCCTGATCGAAGGCTTCGACTACCTTGCCGGGAATCGCCAAACACATTTCAGTCTCCTCTGCGCAAACTTTCGTTGGCAATCACTGCCTGGCCGAGCGAGATCCCTCCGTCATTGGGAGGCACCTGGGCATGCAGATAAACCTCGAAGCCATTGCGCCGCAGTCCTTCGACAGTGCGGCGCAGCAGGTACATGTTTTGGAAGGTACCTCCGCTGAGGCACACGCGGTTTAATGGCTCCCGCTCACGGATACTCCGGCACACTTCCAAGATCGCTGCGGCGATGGTGTTATGGAAACGGGCCGCGATGTATCCGGCTGGCTTCGACTGCGCCAGGTCTTGCACAATGCTCTCGATCATCGGCCGCATGTCAACCTGCGTGGGCTCACTATCGTCCACGTTAAAAGGATACTGCTGTTCGAAGTCGGTTTGCGCAATCATTTCCAGTTCGATCGCCGCTTGCCCTTCGAAGTTGACCTCTTGCCGCAAATTAATCAGGGCGGCAACAGCATCGAACAAACGGCCACAGGAAGACGTTTCCACACTGTTGATGCCGCGCACGAGCATGGCGTCTACCAGCTCGACTTGTTTTTCCGGAATAGCCTCGAGGAATTGCAAGCCCGGCGGTCGAGACTTCGGACCGAAAGTGTCGTGCAGATAGCTGAGCGCCATCCGCCATGGCTGGCGCACCGCCGCATCGCCGCCCGCCATCGGAACGTAACGTAAATGCGCTCGCCGCTCGAAGCCTGCGAAGTCGGCAACCAAAAACTCCCCGCCCCAGATCTTCGCATCGGTGCCGTAGCCCGTTCCATCGAACGCTACGCCGATCACCTTGCCGCTGAGGTGGTTTTCGGCCATACAACTGGCAATGTGCGCATGATGATGCTGCACCCCGATTTTTTGCTCCAACGGCAATTTCAAAGCGTAGCGCGAGCTCATGTAGTTGGGATGCAGATCGTAGGCCACCCCCCGGGGTTCCACCCGGAAGAGCTTCTTCAAGTTGGCCAGCGTTTCCTCGAAGAACACCAGCGTCTCGTAATTCTCCAGGTCGCCAATGTGCTGACTCAGGATTGCGTAGCTGCCCTTGGTCAGGCAGAACGTATTCTTCAGCTCGGCGCCGCAGGCCAGGACCTCGCTCAGCGGGACGCCGAGATCCACCGGATGCGGCACGTATCCGCGAGAGCGCCGCAGCACGCGCTCGCGTCCCTCAAGCGTGCGCACCACGGAATCGTCCGTGCGCATGTAGATATCGCGATTGTGAAATACAAACCAATCGGCTACCGGCTGCAACCGCTCCCAAGCCTCCTGATTCGAGGTCACAATGGGCTCCTCGCTGATGTTGCCGCTGGTCATTACCAACGCCGTGAACTCCGGCGGATCGTCCGGCGAGTCGCTGAACAACAGGTAATGCAGCGGCGTGTAGGGCAGCATGACGCCAACCGTGTTATTGCCGGGAGCAACGACCGGAGAAATATTCGCGTCTTCGCGGCGAGGCAGCACCACAATGGGCCGTCGTGGGCTGAGCAGTGCGGCGCGATCCGTGTCCGTGACCATGCAGAAACTCTCGACGGATTCCAAATCTCGCGCCATCAGTGCGAAGGGCTTGTCGCTACGGCGTTTGCGAGTGCGCAACAGCTTCACGGCGTGATCGTTCTGCGCATCGCATGCCAGCAGAAAACCGCCAAGCCCCTTCACCGCTACGATTTTTCCTTCGCGTAACAGCTCGCGCGCCTGGCGGATAATCGCGGCCGATCCAGCAGGGTTGTAGTCCGCATCATGCAGGAAAGGCCGATCCCGATTCCGCAATCGCCAAAGCCGGGCCACACACCGGGCAGGCATTCGGCTGGGCATGGAAGCGGCGGTTGGTTGGGTCATCGTATTCCGCCTGGCAAAGCGCGCACATGCGAAACGATGACATGGTGGTCATCGGGCGATCGTACGGAATGTCTTGAATGATGGTGTAGCGCGGTCCGCAATTGGTGCAGTTGGTAAAGGGATATCCGAAGCGGCGGTTCCGAGGATCGCCGAAATCGCGCCAGCACTCGTCGCACGTCGCCATATCGGGCGACACCAGGACGAACTCGCCGGCTTCCGAGTGGCTGGGTTGGATTACGAAGTCGTCGTCGCCGATCGCATCGAGGTCGGCCACGGCAATTTCCGCGATCAATGCCAGCGGCGGTGGGCGGTGTTGCAGTGCGTCCAGGAATTTCTGGACACTCTCCTCGGCGCCCTCAATCTCAATCCTCACGCCGGCAGATGAGTTGAAAACATATCCTGTCAGCGAGAGTTCACGCGCGAGGTTGTAGACGAATGGCCGGAACCCTACACCCTGCACAATACCGCGCACACGTATCTGTTTGCGGATTAGCAACGGACTTATCGTAGTCGCCATAGCGGCGAAGTCCAACTTGCGAAGACGAGGCGCGAATACACCCGGAAAATCAGACAGTCGCACGCGTCTTTCTCAAACGCGCGCCCCGGAATATAGCACAAATATTCGCCGCTACCAGTGTAGCGAATAAGGGGCCTATCTAACAGACGGGGAAAACCGGTATTGCGCTTCGGGATAAATCGGGAATACTGATGAGGGATCTGCGGCAGGTTCCTTTAGCTGTGTTGGGCAGGTAGTTCGCAACCGCAGTCGCGCGGTCGTCGCTGAGCTTCTGGTTCAGCTGTACACCACCGGTGCTAGAGGAGCTTCCGAGGCACGGTAGCTACGCATCGAAGGCGCAGTAACCACTAATGATCTGATCACTTCCGCACCTTTTTGCGTGTCTTCGGGCTTGCCTCCGGGTATGCTTAGGCTGTAGTAGGCGGCAGCGCCCAGTCGGCCCCTGTAATCTCATGGAGATAGCTCAAGATCGGCCCTCCGGCTTCGGCCGATACGTCTGGCCGAGTGTGACTGTTGTCCTTCTGCTGCTGCGCGTCATGCTCTCGCACGCGCTACAGCGGACTGCCTTCGACGATTACAACAACCTGCTGGTCTTCGTTCTACTCCTTCTCTGTACCGGAATCGCCACGCTCAACGCCGTGTCCAAGACCCAAGGCAGCCGAGCCTTCTGGGCGCTTCTAGCCGTGGGTTTTGGATTGTGGGCCGTCGACGCGTCGCTCTGGGTGTATTACCCCACCATCCGCGGCCAAGACATTCCTGATGGGTCGGTCGCGGATGCGGCGTTGTTCCTCCACATTGTGCCTTTCATGGCCGCCTTGGCCACCCGACCGCATCTGAACCTGCGGGACCAGAAGTTCTATCGCACCACGCTTAACTTCGTCCTTCTGCTGTTCTTTTGGGTTTTTCTCTACGCATACCTGGTATTTCCTTATCAGGTGCAGTTCCGTAACGGCGCCCTCTACAATTTTCGCTATGACCGGCTCTACCTTTTCGAATCTTTGGCTTGGATAGCCGCGCTAGGCATTCTCGTATTCCGCACAAAAAATCCCTGGAAGTCTATTTACGGTCACCTGTTCATCGCCTCCGGCCTCTATGCCGCCTGCTCCTGGTTTATAAACCTTGACATCGATTCGAACTCTTATCACGGCGAGATGCTTTACGGTCTAGGATTGCTGGCGTCGCGCTGTTGGTTCGTATGGGCGCTACTGAGGGCCCGCCAGCTAACCCCCGATCCGGTGCGGAAGACCAGCCCTGACACCAGCGACGCTAAATACACTCCGCTGCTCGCTATTGTCGTGGTCGGCGCGATCTTACTGATCGCTCTGGCGGAGCTGTTTCAGTTCGAGCCCACGCCCGGAATTCACCGAACCCAGCTGGCAGTGGCATTGGTTTTTATTTTTCTGTTCGCAATGTCGATCTTCGTCAAAGAGTATCTGGATAACCGTGAGCTGATTAGCGAGGTTGAATCCACAGAAGCATTACAAAGCGCCATCCTGTCGTCGCTCGACAATGAAATTGCCGTACTCGATAAGAATGGCTTCATCGTGACCGTCAACGAGGCTTGGACGCGGTTCGGGCTGGAAAATCCCGGCTCACCCGATGGTCTTGGTTCCGGCGCTAATTACCTCGCCGCCTGCCAGACTTTGGTTGACACTTCGACCGATGTAGCGGAAGTAGTTGCCGGTATCAAGGCCGTACAGGAGCGTTTGGTCCCGCGCTTCTTCCGCGAATACGCAAGTCCGTCTGCTGCCAGGCAACACTGGTACCTGCTGACGGTCACCCCTCTCGACACCGTGGAGGGTGGAGTGGTGATATCACGCAAGGACATCACCGCACTTAAAGAGACCGAAGCGGCGTTGCGAGAAAGTGAAGTGCGCTTTCGCGGCATGGCTGATACAACGCCAGCCCTGATGTGGATGGCCGGCCCCGACATGGGGGCTACTTACTTCAATCAGAATTGGCTCGACTTCACCGGGCGATCACTTGCCGAAGAACTGGGAACTGGCTGGGTGGCTTCCGTACATCCCGACGATGTGCCGGGATGCCACCAACTCTACGAGGCGGCCTTCGACGCGCGGGAGCGCTTTCGTATGGAGTTTCGCTTGCGCCGCTATGACGGAGAGTACCGCTGGATTGTTGACATGGGTGTACCACGGTTCAACGCTGACAATTCCTTCGCCGGATATCTGGGCTCATGCATGGACGTGACCGACCACAAGCTGGCCGAAGAGATGCTCCATAATCTGAGCCGTCGCTTGATCGAGGCGCAGGAACAGGAGCGCAGGCGAATCGCGCGCGACCTCCATGACGACATCAACCAGCGGTTGGCGTTGCTGGGTGTCAAGATCGGCGCATTGAAGCGGCACCTTCCGCTCTCGCAAGAGCAACTGCTGGAGCGGCTTCGCGATCTCAACGAGCGCACAGTGGACATCGCTACCGGCATCCATGCTATTTCCCACAAATTGCATTCGTCGCAACTGGATTATCTGGGCCTGGTTTCGGCGGTGGAAGGTTTGTGCACCGAGTTTTCGTCCCAGCAACAGGTAGAAGTCAACTTTGTCCATCATGACGTGCCTACCGCTCTGCCGCAGAAGGTATCGCTGTGCCTGTTTCGAGTGCTGCAGGAAACCTTGAGCAATGCCGTGAAACACAGCGGTTCGACATCGTTCGCGGTGCAGCTTTCGGGCTCGTCGGGAAAGCTTTACCTCACGGTGCGTGACACCGGCGTGGGCTTCGACGTCCAGGCGGCACAGAAGGCCACGGGACTCGGGCTCATCAGCATGCGCGAGCGCGTCCATGCGGTCAATGGAACCATGGCGATATTGTCCAAGCGCGATTACGGCACCGAAATCAAGGTAACCGTTCCCCTGGAAGCTGCCATGAGCGAGGCGGTGGGCCGATCCTGATTCGCTAGCCACCATAAATACCCTATTCTTGGCGGCCGAATAGTCTGATATGCTGCCGTGACGAATTTCTCATCTTCTGGCGTCGATTTACCGTGCGAACCGGAGAGGTCTGCGTGGAAGGGATCAATTGGCCAACCCCAAGGAAGATAGCGCTGGGTTGCATCCTCCTGTTCGTGTTGAGTTTGGGAACCATCGGCAGCGCGGCCCAGGCACCAATCGACTCTACCGACGCTCTGACCGTCGATCAAGCCGTCCAATTGGGGCTCGCCAACAATCGAAATCTGAAGATTGTCTCCCTCAGCCTCGATATTTCCAAACAGAAATTGCTGGCGGACAAGACCAAACGCTATCCCGCTTTAAATACTTACGTGTTCGGCTCCCAATTGCTCGAACCTATCAGCTTCACGGTGCAAGCCGGCCAATTTGGGACCTACCCTGGTATCGGACCGATTCCGGCTACCAACACAAACATTACGACTCCCAGCCAACCCACCGCGTACATCTTTGCTACTGCTGCTCAACCGCTCCTCACACTTTACAAGATCAATCTCTACATTCACGGACAGGCGTTGTCGGTGGAGCAGGCCGCGCAAAACGTGCGCGAGGAGCGAATTTCCATCGTCGATGACGTGCGCCAGGCTTACTACTCGATTGTCGAGATCCAGAACGCTATCGCGGCAACCCAAGCGAGTATCAAGCAGTACGAGGAACTGGATCGGATCACCGCCGAGTATGTCGCCGAACAAGTCGCGCTGAAGTCTGAAAACCTCGAGGTCAAGGCCAAACTTGCGGACGAGCAGTATAAGCTCCTGCAGTATCAGGACAAGCTGCAATCGGCCAAGGAGAATCTCAACAATTTATTGGGCCGCGACATCAACACCCAGTTTCATGCGCTTGACGTAACCGACCTGTCGCCGACGGAAGAGAATCTGCCAGCCGCACAAGCCCAGGCCTTGGAGCAGCAGCCGAAGGTGAAAGAAGCCGAAATAGCCGTGAAGCAGGCTGACAACGCCAGACGCCTCGCGAAATCGCAATATCTGCCTGACCTCGGCGTATCGTTCCACTATCTCTCGCCCTTTGGAGTAAATTTTGTTCCCACCAACGTTCTGGCGCTCGGTCTTGAGTTCAACTGGGAGCCGTTCGACTGGGGGCGACGAAAGCACGAGGTCGATGAGAAAACCATCGCCGTGGAACAGAGCAAGCTGACCCTGGACGACACCAAAGCCCAGATCTTGATCAATGTGGACAACCAGTTCCGCTCTCTGCACGAGGCGCGAGTTGCCGTAGGCGTGGCCATCGCCAAGCGAGAGTCTTCCACCGAGAAGCTGCGCGAAGTCACCAGCAAGTACGGACAGAAAACGGCGCTGCTGCGCGATGTCTTGCAACAGCAATCGGCAGTTGAAGCTGCTAATGCCGATTACAACGAAGCCATGGCTACCTTCTGGACGGCCAAGGCGAACTTTCAAAAGGCAATCGGCTCGGAGTGAAACCCATGCATAGAACTCGACAGGTGAAGCTGGAATCGATCGGGGTGCCGGCCCTGATTACGGCAGTAGCCGCGATCATGCTTGCCGGTTGCAGTAAGGCAACCTCGGAACAAAGCGCGCTGGCGCCGGTGCGAACCGCCCAAGTGCAGACCATCGACACCGGAGTCGGCAATACCTATTCGGCCAATATCCAGCCCTACCAGCAGGTTGAGCTTGCCTTCAAGTCGAGCGGCTACCTCGCCAGTATTCGCCAGGTGCGCGACGCCGACGGTCACATGCGCAATATCGACCAGGGAGACTATGTCACCAAGGGAACTGTGCTCGCCACGGTACAGCAGGACGACTTCCAGCAGAAGCTTGCCCAGGCCAAGGCCCAACTGGACAAAGCGCAGGCCGAGCACGAGCGAGCCAACCTGTCCTTTGGGCGTATGTCAACACTCTATGCCGCGGGTGCTGCCACCAAACCCGATTACGACGATACCGATGCGCAGAACAAGAGCACAGCGGCTGCAGTGGACGCAGCCAAAGCACAGGTCACCGAAGCACAGATTGCCCTCGGCTACTGCCAGCTCAAGGCCCCCTTCGACTCCTGGGTCCTCAAACGGAATGTTGATGTCGGGATGTTGGTGAGCGCGGCGACCAGCGGCTTCACTCTGGCCGACACTCGTTCCGTCAAGGCAGTGTTCGGGGTTCCGGATACGGCAATCGCCAGGGTCAAACTTGGAAGTCCGCAGACTGTTACCACCGAAGCTCTGCCCAACTCATTTTCCGGTCACGTAACATCCATCTCGGCGGCAGCCGATCCGAAGAGTCGCGTTTACTCCGTCGAGGTCAGAATCGACAATCCGCAAAACCTGCTTAAGTCGGGAATGATCGCTTCCATCTCGATCGGATCCGGACAACCGATTGGCCGGGTAACGGTTGTGCCCTTGACCGCGGTGATTCGTAGTCCCGCCAACCCAAATGGTTTTGCGGTGTATGTGGCCGAGGCCAGCGGAGACACCGCGAAAGTACACACTCAGGACGTCACGTTAGGCGACACCTACGGCAATATGATCGCAGTCGTGAACGGGGTGACTACGAAAGATCGCGTCGTAACGTCGGGAACGAACATGATCAAGAATGGCGACGAGGTTCGGGTGATTCCGTAACGCTCTCGGACAGGCGCAATGGCAACTCATCACAAATCGGATGCCGAGATAGTTGCGACGACGCACAACACCGCCCGGTTCTTCACCGAGCATCGTCAGGTCGCGCTCATTCTGCTGTTGGCTACGTGTTTTTGGGGATGGTACGGCTATCACAACATGCCCAAGCGAAAGGACCCAGACATCCCCGTGCGTGTGGCGTCGGCACAGTGCCAGTGGCCAGGCGCCACAGCGGAGCAGGTCGAGCAGCTCGTGACCCGTCCCATCGAGCAGGCCGCCGCGCAGAACACTACCATCCGCCCGCCCAGCCCGTCCAACTTCGGCATCCGCTCCATGAGCTTTCCGGGACTCGCGGTGGTGTACATCCAGCTCGACGACAACGTGAAGGACAAGCAGAAAGAGTTCAGCGATATTAACCTGAAGCTGAACCAGCTGAATGCCAACTTGCCGCGCGGTGCCGGGCCCATTCAGTTCAATAGCAACTTCGGCGACACGGCGGCGCTGATGCTGACAGTCGCCAGCCCCAACGTGACACCCACCGAGGTAGCGCTTCGTGCGATTGCGATTCGCAAGGCTATCGAACAAACTCGCGCCGAACTGGCCAAGAATGCGCCGCAGCCTCGGATCAGCGTCATCTACGCTTTTCCGCTTTCGGTGGCGGCTGGGCCGGTGCGCAGCAACTTTGAGAGTATCGCTGAAATCGCCCGTCGCAACGGCACGCTGAAAGATCTCCATTTCTTCGATGGTCCCGGCTATGTGGGCCTCGACGCCAGCAGCAACCTCGACGACAACACCATTCGCCAGCGCGGCGAGCAGTTGATCAAGAACAACCTTCATCGCTCCGAGCTGTATCCCGATGCCTGGTCGCCTGCGATTATTCGCGATCCGGCAGACACGGAGAAGGAACTCGCCAAGGTCGCCGGTGCAAAATACTCCTACCGCCAGCTCGACAACTACACCGACCTGATGCAGCGCACGCTGCAAGGCGTGGCGGAGACCTCAACTGTGAGCCGGTCGGGCGTGCTGCAGGAGCAGATTTACCTCGACTACTCCCAGCAGCGTCTGGCCCAGTACGGATACGATCCCTCCAAGCTGAAAGACATTCTGAACGCGCAAAACATCACTTTGCCGGCCGGTTCACTCGATGTCGGGCCGCAGGATTTGGTGATCAATCCCTCGGGCCTGTTTCCTGACGCGCCGGCCATCGGCAACGTCATCATCGGCGTTTCCTCGTCGAACAGTCCGGTCTACCTGCGCGACTTGGTCGACATCTCGCGGACCTATCAGAGCCCACCCACGTTTCTCAACTATCTGACGTGGCGCGATCCGCAGGGCCAGTGGATTCGCAGTCGTGCAATCTCGCTGGGCATCAACATGCGCTCCGGCCAGCAGATCGACCTGTTCGGGCGCCATGTGCAGGAGAAGCTGGACAGCATCAAGCACTATCTGCCCGACGATCTGGTGATTGTTCCCACCTCCAGCCAGCCGGTGCAGGTGAAAGAGCAGATCGATCTGTTCATGGATGCGCTCTATGAAGCGATCGGGCTGGTGGTGATTGTCTCGCTGATCGGCTTCTGGGAGTGGCGTTCCGCCGTGTTGATGGCGATGTCAATTCCCATCACGCTGGCCATGACGTTCGGCGTTATTTACGTGCTGGGTATCGACATACAACAGGTCTCGGTGGCGTCGCTGATCATCGCCCTGGGACTGCTGGTTGACGATCCGGTTGTGGCCGGTGACTCCATCAAGCGAATGCTGGCCGAAGGGCAGCCACGCATCGTCGCGCCCTGGCTGGGTCCCACGAAGATCGCCACCGCCATCATGTTCGCGACGATTACCAATATCGTCGCCTATCTTCCTTTCCTGATGATCACCGGCACAACCGGCGAGTTCATCTTCAGCCTGCCGGTAGTAATGACCGCCGCGTTGGTTTGCTCCCGGCTGGTCTCCATGACATTTATCCCGCTGTTGGGCTATTACCTCCTGCGGCCGGACAAGAAACCCGAGGCCCCCATCGAAGAGCGCCGCACCACGGGCTTCACCGGCAGATATGCGGCAGTGGCCAAGTTTGCCATCGAACATCGCTGGAAGGTGGCGATCGGATCGCTGGCTTTCTTAGTGTTGGGCGCGTTTTTCTTTTCGCAATTAAAGACCTCGTTCTTCCCCGACGACGTGCAGTACTGGTCTTATATCGATGTCTGGCTACCGAACGATGCCAACTTCGAGGCGACCAATCAGGCGGCCCAGCAAGTCGAGCAGATCGTTCGCGAGCAGGCTGACGAATGGGGCAAGAAGCATCCCGGCAAGGACGGTTCTCCGTCCCACATCCTGCAATACGTCACCACCTGGGTTGGTGGTGGCAGTCCGCGCTTCTGGTTCTCCGCGTCGCCGCAGGCCAAGCAACTCAATTACGCGCAGGTCCTGGTACAACTTACGGACAAGGAGATTACCCCCGACTTCGTCGGACAGGTGCAACCGGTGCTGTCCGCCAAATTACCCGGCGTGCGCTGCGATTTCCGCCAGCTGCAAACCAATCCGATCAACTATCCGGTGGAAATTCGAGTGGTGAGCCAGGCCGATGTGGGCACCGCACAAAGCGCCGCGGACATCGCCGAGTTGCGGCGCATCGCCTCTCAGGTGGAAGACATCGTGCGCTCGGCGCCGGAAGCTGATCGGGTCCGCAACGAGTGGCAAAAAGAGAGCTTCCAGGTCACGCTCAACATCAATCCCGATCGAGCGAATCTGGCCGGCATTACCAATCTGGACGTGGCCAACTCGGCTACCAGCGCCATGAGCGGCACTACCGTCACGACCTTGCAGGACGGCGATAAGAACATTCCCGTGGTTGCACGTTTGAAGATGAACGAACGCGCCCGGCTTTCTGACATTCAGAATCTCTACGTGTACTCCTCCTCTTCACAGGACGCAACCAAGATTCCGCTGGTCCAGATCTCCGATCTTCAGAACAGCATGACCACGAATCGAATCATCCGCATCGACCACTTCCGCGAGATGTCGATCTTCGCCTTTCCGGCGCCGGGTCACTTGGCGTCGGAGATCACCAGCGTTGTGCTGCCCAAGCTGCGGCAGTTCCAGCAGAATGTGCCTCCGGGCTACAAAATAACCGTCGGTGGCGAGTATGACAAACAACAGGTCGGCTTTCGCAACCTGGCCTTGGTGCTGATGATATCGGTGTCGGCCATCTACTTGGCGCTGCTGTTCCAGTTCAACAATGCCATCAAGCCGCTACTGGTTTTTGCAGCGGCCCCGTACGGCGTGGCCGGCGCTATCGCCGCGCTTTGGGTCATGAACACCTCGTTCGGGTTCATGGCCTTCCTGGGGATCGCCAGCCTCATCGGCGTCATTGTCAGCCACGTGATTGTGCTCTTCGATTTCATCGAGGAGAGGCACGCCTTGGGAGAACCCTTCGAGGAAGCGGTCATCGATGCCGGAATCATCCGCCTGCGCCCGGTTATGATTACCGTCGGAGCCACGGTGCTGGCGTTGTTCCCTCTGGCAATGCATGGCGGACCGCTATGGCAGCCCCTGTGTTATGCACAAATTGGTGGACTAACGGTGGCAACGTTCATAACCTTGCTCATGGTTCCGGTCTTCTACGCCATTTTTGTGTTGGACCTGAAAATTCTCTCGTGGGATACCAGGCAGGAGAGTCCCGGACCCGTTATACCAGTTCCAAGTCCATCTTCCGCGACTGCGACATCCGGCGATTAGAGGAGTTTCACTTTTGCGGTATCGCGATGGAGCACGCTTTCGGAACGCAAAAAAACAGGTGTAAAGCTTTTGGTGGGAGCCCCCTGCTTCAGCAGGGGGAGCTGAACTTCAGTCCAGCGATGAGGAGCTCCATTCTATGAAATGGGCTTTCAGCCCTGGGATTTCCGACCCCGGCGCTAAAGCGCGAGATTGGAAGCGAAGCTTGCCACGGGCGCTGAAGCGCTCCTTCCCCCGCATAAATGCGGGGCTCCCACCGTGAAGCGCAGAGTTCGCCACACATCTGGGATACATTTGAGGGGAAACTGCTATAGTCGCTAGCCTCAACTGAATACAATGAAGCCGTACTGGAGAAGGTTATGAAAATGAAAAATTCTTGCAAGTTGGAACTCGGAATTCTACTGGTCGCCGCAATGCTGGCAACGCCTGCGCTTGCCCAGATGGCCGGCGGTCAAGGCCCCGCGGAACTGCAACAGAAACTCGCCGCCCTGAAACAGTCTGCGGCCGCGAACAAACAACGACTGCACCAGTATCAGTGGGTGGAAACTCAACAACTCACTCTCAAAGGCGAGCCTAAGCCGCAGAAGTCATTCCTTTGCAGCTACGGTCCGAACGGCCAGGTCCAGAAGGTGCCGATGGGTGAACAACAGGCTCCACAACAGAGTGGACGTCAGGGCAGATTAAAGGAACGCGTCATCGAGAAAAAGACCGATGAGATGCAGACCTACATGCAGCAGGTGAAGTCGATCATAAGCCTGTATGTTCCTCCTGACCCTCAACGCATGCAGAAGGCCTTCCAAGCGCACAATGTTTCGATCGTGCCCGGCGGCGGCGCGACGCAACTTGTCTTCAAGAACTATGCCCAGCCCGGCGACCAGATGACGATCGCGTTTGACATGGCGACTAAGAAAATTCAGACCCTCAACGTCAACACCTATATGGGTGAGGCCAAGGACGCGATAACCCTGGCCGTGCAGTTCGCCAGCTTGCCCGACGGTACCAACTACGCGGCGCAAACCGTGCTCAATGCAACGTCCAAGCAGATTCAGGTAACAACCAATAACAGCAACTACAGCAAGCTGACACAGTAGGTGAACGCTTTTGATGGAAGCCGCTGCTTCAGCGGGGAAGCTGGAGTTGTAGCAGTTTCACACCGGATGAATAGATCATGGCGACGCCTTCAGGCGTTGTCATTACTGGATCGCGCTTTAGGGCCTGAGGTGATGTTTTCCGTCACCTCGGCGGCTAAATGGCGATTGCACCTCTGAGCGGTGCTCCACCCAGTTGCGCGAAATGGCGCGACTCTCGATCTATCCACTATCCACCAATCACTACCCACTCTCTTCTCACTGGCTTTCCAGGGTGCATTCCACATTCATCTCTTTGCAGACCTTGAGCACGCCGTCCACCACCAGAGAGTTCGTTCCCGGCGCTGGCATCAGATTGGACGCAACTACCAGTTGCGTTATCTTGTCCCCCAGCGGCGTGGCCTGCAAACTGGCGACCTGCGTACCATTGGTGAATTGCACCGTCCGCTTCTTCGCGTCTTGGTTGGTGATCTTCAGATCGGTGCGCGCGGACAGGTTCTTGATCGCGGTCTGATACACCTTGTCGGCATTGGCTTCCAGCACAACGGTCGCGACATCGAAGCCTGAACCATCTTTGGAGCGATCGCTCATCTGTTGGACTCGTCCGGCGACGGCGCGCGCCACCATTACCCATTGCGCCTGGACGCTGATCGCGCCAGCAGTCAACGCCAGAAACACAACTACCATCGTTATCTTGTTACGTTTAGACACAGTTTTCCTCCGCAGTCCCGAACTATCTGCCTACCTGTAATCGAAACCTGAACAGTCTACTCTGGCACGCGGCCATGTCAATGAGAAGCGTGGCAAGGGCCTCCTACGGAATGATTACCGCCGCGCCATTGATCGAATCACTCTTGATCGCCAGCAACGCCTCGTTCGCCTGATCGAGCGGAAACTTCGTGACCTTAGGATGAAGTTTGATCTCGGCAGCGAGCTTGAGGAAATCGCGTGCATCGGCGCGGGTCATATTCGCAACACTGCGAATCTGGCGTTCGCCCCACAGCAGGCGATCGTAATCAAACTGCGGAATGCGATCGAGGTGAATCGCGTTTATGGCGACGACTCCTCCCTTGCGCAAGCTGGCGAGCGCGGCGACCACGACGTCTCCGCTGGGTGCGAAGGTAATGGCGCGGTCAAGCTCCACGGGTGGCCTTTCCGTTTCCGTTCCGACCCATTCAGCCCCGAGTGACTTTGCCAGCTCACGATGCGAAGCCCCCCGCGTTGAAACGTAAACCTCACAATCCCACGCATGCAGGACTTCGATGGCAAGGTGTGCCGACGCTCCGAAACCGAATAGTCCAACACGCTCGCCATGCTCAACACCCGCAACCCGCAAGCTGCGAAAACCAATGATGCCGGCACAGAGCAGCGGCGCCGCGTGCAGGTCGTCGAGCGCCGCCGGCAACGGAAATACGAAATCGGCCCGCGCCAGCGCATATTCCGCGTAACCACCATTTACCGTATAGCCGGTGAACACGGGAGCATCGCAGAGATTCTCCATGCCATGCTTGCAGTACCAACAGATTCCGTCAGTGCCGCCAATCCATGAAACTCCGATGCGCGCTCCGACTGCCAGGTCTGCGGTGGCGCCTTCCACAATGTCACCCACGATCTGATGTCCGGGGACCAATTGCTCACGGCGAGGAGGAAGTTCGCCTTCCACGATATGCAGGTCGGTGCGGCAAACGCCGCAGGCGCGCACTTTCAATAGCACGTACCCTGCCTGCAGCGTCGGACGTGGAATTTCCACGATGCGCAGTGGGCGCTTCGAAACGTCCTCGGCTCCGGGAAGAATCGCGGCTTTCATTGGAATCTCCGCTTGCGGCTGGCTGCCAAGACCTTAGTTGCGGCCGGCTCGTGGCTACAACTTTTGTCGCACAATTTTACCTCCGGCATTCGCGTCATTCAGAATCACCGCGCGCAAGTGTTATTCTTGGGTGTAAACAATCGAACATTTGAATATCACTCTGGCAGAGCTAACTGCGAATCTTTGTCATAGATTTGGAGCACTTATGGTCCAATTTAAGCAGGTCCTGGCGTTCGTCTTAACTTGGGGGATGTTGATTGCAACCTCCCCGTCCCTCGCAAGCGCGGAACCGTCAGCCGCCATGTATCCGCCGGTCAGCGGCATACAGGACGCGCCGCCCGCCAATGTTCCGGCTGCCGATATCGATGCCATCGTGGCGCCAATCGCTCTTTATCCTGACGCGCTGGTGGCCCAGATCTTGGCCGCTGCGACTTATCCCGACCAGATCACCGAAGCTGACAAGTGGCTGAAGGACAATGCCAGCCTCAAAGGCGATGCCCTAATGCAGGCGGTCAACAAGCAACCTTGGGACCCGAGCGTGAAAGCGTTGACCGAGTTTCCTTCGGTTCTCGACAACATGGCGAACAACCTGTCTTGGACCTCGGCGCTCGGCGACGTGTCTTACAACCAGCAGGCGGATGTGATGGCGGCCATCCAGCGGCTGCGAAAGCAGGCGAAGGATGCCGGCAATCTGAAGTCAACCTCGCAGATGACGGTAGTCCAGCAGAGTCCGCAAACCATCGTGATCCAGCCTGCGAGCCCAACCGTGGTTTATGTGCCTACCTATAACCCCACGGTGGTTTACGGGACGCCTTACTATCCGCCAGGCTACAGCACTGGCGCGGTGGTGGCCACAGGGCTGATTTCGTTTGGTGTCGGCATGGCAGTGGGCGCCGCTATCAGCAACAATGGTTGCTGCGGCTGGGGATGGAATAGTTGGGGATGCGGCTGGCACGGCGGAAGCGTGACCTATAACCGCAACGTGTACGTGTCACGCAGTAACGTGTACGCCAACGGCAATCGCTACAACTACAACAGCGGCCGATACGCGAACGGCAATAGCTACAATCGCCCGGCTAATTATCCGGCCAACGTCAATCGTAATGGCAACCGCAACACCAACGTCAGCGGCAATACCGTCAACGTCAACAATGGCGGCAACCGTAACAACGTCAACGCGAACAACGGAAATCGCAACAACGTCAACAACGCCAACAATGGCAACCGCTCGAATAATGCCAATCGCCCAAACAACAATGCTGGCTACGGAACCAATCGCACGGGAAACACGGGGAATAACAACAACGCCAATCGCCCGGGGAATAACAACGCGAATCGCCCGTCCGCATCACCTGACCGTGGCTATGGCCAAAAGCCTGCCACTGGAACCAAGACAGGCGCGTTCAGCGGATACAGCTCAGGCGGAAACGCGCGGGAACAGAGCAATCGTGGACAATCGAGTATGGGCGGCGGACAGCGCAGCGCGCCTGCTCGCAGTGGTGGCGGTGGCGGTCGTAAACGCTAGCCAGTTGCCGAAAGCTGACGTAATGGGCGCCATGGAATTGGCAGCCGACTTGATGTGACAGAGAGTACCGATGTCTCAGACAAATTTGCGAGGTATTTCGATGCAGAGGCACGCAAGGCTGATTAAAGCGACGATATTCGCAATCTTATTGACTCTAGTTGCCGCTATAGCAAATGCTCAGGAGCCCGGGCAGAAGACTTTTGCTACGCCGCAAGATGCCGGCAAGGCACTGTATGAGGCCGTCAAGTCAGGCGATAAGCCGGCTATGGAAGCGGTCCTGGGGAAGTCCGCCGCCAGCATCATCTCCTCTGGCGACGAGGTTCAAGACAACAGTAATCGCGAATTCTTCACCAAACGCTTCGAACAGATGAATCGCTGGGCGAAAGAAGTGAACGGGAGCGAGATCCTCTACATCGGCGCGGAAAACTGGCCGTTCCCCATTCCGCTCAAAAGCAATGCCGGCCAGTGGTATTTCGACACCAAGGCGGGAGTTCAAGAAATTCTCTTTCGTCGTATCGGCAAGAACGAGTTGGCCTCCATTCGCGTGTGCAATGTCCTGGCCGACGCGCAGCAGGATTATTTTGACGGGACGCATGACGGCGACACCGTCCACCAATACGCGCAGAAGTTCGTCAGCGATGAGGGAAAGCAGAATGGTCTGTACTGGAAGGTTGCCGAGGGACAGCCCGAGAGCCCGATCGGTCCCCTTGTGGCCTACGCTACGGGCGAAGGCTACGGCGGCAAACACGATACTCCGCAGCCTTTCCACGGCTACTATTACCACATTCTGACGGGGCAAGGTCCGACCGCTCAGGGCGGCGCTAAGAGCTACATCGTAGATGGCAAGATGACCGGCGGCTTCGCCTTCGTTGCCTATCCGGCCGAGTACCGCAACTCCGGAGTCATGACCTTCCTGATCGACGCAACCGGAGTGGTCTATCAGAAAGATCTGGGCCCAAAGACTGCTGACATTGCTTCCGCGATGAAGGCCTATAGTCCAGATAAGACCTGGGTCGTAGCCTACAGCGACGATGAGGAAGACACAGCGGATAGCACCGATCAATAGACTTGGCTAACCATGCACTGAGTACTACTGATACGCCGGATTGCCGAACTCATCCGGCGTATTTTGTTTGTCGATTCTTGAGGGACGCAGGTAACAGGCATACCGATTTGCGAGTTGTCGTCACGAACGGTTATAGGAACGCAGGCATCTGCCGTGTTTCCGCGTTCACACATGACCAAACTGTCATGCCAGGGAAATTGCCATTCCATGTCGAACCGCTAATCTAGACAGACTGAGGGATTTCCCCTCCCACGAAAAGTTTGACACGACCAGGAAGCAGCGCACAGATGACGCGAATCGCAGGCGTAGGCAGCGCATTTCCACGCCAGTACTACCGCCAGCAAGAAATTGCCCAGGCCCTCCAGCGGCACTGGGGCAAGGGGCTTGAGACTCCCAAGGTACTCGAGCGCTTACTCACGCGAGTGGGCGTTGACGGAAGATACCTGGCGCTCCCCATCGATGCGTATGACGATCTCACCACGTGGGGGAAATCTAACAACGCGTGGATTGAAGTCGCCGAAGAGCTCGCGGAACAATCGATCTGTCGCGCTCTCACCCGGGCCGGCCTCTGCGAAGCCGACCTCGATGCCATCTTTTTCGTTTCGGTCACGGGCGTGGCCAGTCCGTCGATTGATGCTCGCCTGATGAACCGAATGCACTTGCGCACTGACATTAAGCGCAACCCGATCTTCGGCCTGGGTTGTGTTGCCGGTGCGGCCGGCATCGCGCGCGCTTCTGACTATGTCCGCGCCTTCCCTGACCATTGTGCGGTGCTGGTCTCCGTCGAGCTCTGCTCGTTAACGTGGCAGCGGAATGATCTCTCGGTCGCCAACCTCATTGCCGCTGGCTTGTTCGGCGACGGCTCTGCCGCGGTCATCCTTGCGGGCAGCGAACGCCAGGCTGCCGGTCCCGAGGTGGTCGGTACACGGTCATCGTTTTACCGCGGCACGGAAGAGGTAATGGGTTGGGACATCTCCGAGGAAGGCTTCAAGATCGTGCTCTCCCCCGGCGTCCCCGACATGGTTCGCAAACATCTGGCACATGACGTGGACGCATTTCTCGCCGACTACGATCTCGACCGCAGCGACATCGACAGTTGGATTATGCATACCGGAGGCCCCAAGGTGTTGGAAGCAACCGCCGAGAGCCTGGACCTGCCCGAAGGTTCACTCGATGCCTCGTGGCAGTGCCTGCGGCGGGTTGGCAATCTGTCGTCTGCATCCGTGCTGCTCGTCCTCGAGGAATTCATGAATCGCCGGCGTCCCGCGGCCGGCAGCTACAGCATTTTGGCTGCTATGGGTCCGGGCTTTTGCTCGGAACTGGTGCTGCTGCGCTGGTAGGGGCCATGCACGAATCGATCCACGAAACTGAGGTATTCGTCGGCGGGGGTGGCCCAGCCGGACTCGCCGCTGCCATTGCAGCGCGCATGGCAGGCTTTGCTGTTACTGTCGTCGATTGCGCTCAGCCCCCAATTGACAAGGCCTGCGGCGAAGGCATCATGCCCGATGGGCTCTCAGTCCTGGCCGAGCTCGGCGTGACTGTGAATCCTGAAACAGCGGCGCAGTTTCGCGGCATTCGCTTCATAAACGGCGCTACTCATGTGGAAGCCAGGTTCGCGCATGGTTTGGGCTACGGCCTTAAGCGCACCGTTCTGCATCAACTGCTCATTGATCGCGCGATGGATCTTGGTGCGTCTCTCCATTGGGGAGCGCGCATCACTGGCATTTGCGAGAACGGCGTGTTGGTGAACGGCAAGCGCGTCCCATGTCGTTGGCTGCTCTGCGCCGACGGCCACAATTCGCTGCTGCGTAATCTTACAGGCCTCGATGTGGGGCGTCCGACCCTGCGGCGTTTCGGATTTCGCAGGCATTACAAGGTCGCCCCCTGGTCGGATTTCGTGGAAGTCCATTGGAGCGACTGCGGGCAAATGTACATTACTCCGGTGTCAGCCAACGAAATTTGTGTGGCACTGATCACCCGTCGTCATGGCCTGCGTTTTGACGAAGCGCTTGCATACTTTCCCGAGCTGTCGGAGCGCTTGCAGACCGCGGCACCGGAGAATCGGGACTTGGGAGCTCTGAGTGTGACCCGCAACATCAGCACGGTACAGCTGGGCGACGTAGCGCTTCTAGGGGAAGCATCAGGTTCGGTGGACGCGGTGACCGGCGAAGGGCTTTCGATGGCCTTTCGCCAGGCAATTGCAGTTGCGGAAGCAATGCGGGCCGGCGACCTTCTGCGATATGAAGTTGCGCACCGACGAATCGCGCGGCTGCCCCGGTTGATGTCGCGCCTGATGTTGGCGATGGACAATCATCCTGGCTTGCGAAGTCGGGCGTTCCGTGCGCTTGCGGCAGAACCAGATTACTTCCGCCGCTTGCTGGCCATGCATACCGGGGCCAACTCGCCCACGGACTTCGGCTGGCGAGAGTCGTTGTCGCTGGGATGGCATCTGCTGTACCAGTTCTAAGATTGATGTATTCGCCCGAACGGATGGTACGGGCCGTTAGAGCCTTGAAACGGAACTGTTTAAAAGGGACATACTCTGAAGATCAAACCTGCAATTCGGTCTAGCCGGGCGCATCTTGCTGGATACGTCCTCCCTCTGCTGCTCCTGGCGCCCCTTTCAGCAATCGCCCAGCAGACACAGGTCACTTTGGATCCGGCGCAAACGACCATCGAATGGACGCTGGTCACTACCCTGCACACCGTCCACGGTACTTTCAAGATGAAAAGCGGAACGATTAGTTTCGACCCAAAATCAGGGACTGCAAGTGGCTTGATCATCGTGGCTGCAACCAGCGGCGACAGCGATAACCACGCGCGTGACAACAAAATGCACAAAGACGTTTTGGAGAGCCAGCGTTATGCAGAGATAACCTTCATTCCGCAGCGAGTAATTGGCAGTGTCCCACAGACGGGGAACTCTACCATCCAGGTTCAAGGCCTATTTCATATCCACGGCTCCGATCACGATCTCACGCTATCGATCCCGATTACAGTCAATGGCAACCAGATGAAGGCAAACATCAGCTTTACCGTGCCCTATCAGGAATGGGGCATGAAAGATCCTGGCAACTTCCTTTTGCACGTTGACAAGAAGGTGGCTGTGAATGTGTCAACCGCAGGCCGCCTGACACAGGCTAACAGCGCGCCCGCCGTGCATTAGATTGGGATTTTGCTTGAGGCCGGAGTCGACCTACTGAATGCGCGCCAGCTCCGTAACATAGAGCTGGTTCCCGGGAAATTCCTTCGCCAGGCCAGCCAGCAGAACTCGGGCTCCCTGCCGGTCCTTATCGCGCAAGGCTGCCACCGCCAGAAGCAGGCGGGCAAACGGCGCCAGGTAGCGACCCTTGTCAGCCGTGAGACGCAGGCGATCCAGGCCTTCCTGCTTGTCCGTCTGCGCACCCGTCATTCGCAGCACCCAGCGTACTGGAGCAGGATTGAGTCCGAGAAGGTAGTTTTCCACGCCCACCGCCAGGTAAGCGTCGTAGCACGTCGGGTCAATCGTAAGCAGTTTCTGCGCGATAGCCCGCGAGGTTTTCATGTAACTCAGGCTGGCCAGGTTTCGCTTTTCGATCAATGCGGCATAATCGCCGCGCAGGCCATTCGCCATGATTTGCGAGAACAAGGCGTTTTTGTCGTCGGGCTTCTGCGCCAGAATTTTGGCTACGAGCTGGT
Organism: uncultured Acidobacteriaceae bacterium; assembly: GCA_963709045.1. Taxonomy (GTDB): domain Bacteria; phylum Acidobacteriota; class Terriglobia; order Terriglobales; family Acidobacteriaceae; genus Bog-257. Next base: position 135,382 of record CAVPUX010000007.1, read on the forward strand.
CGCTCTGCGCCAACTCCTTCTCGAATTCCGTCTTGATTGCCGGATCGGGCGTGAGTTTCTGGCGTCCATCAAATTTCTTATCATCGGTAAACAGGTCAGCTTCCAGTATGTGTAATCGGTCGAACTCGGAAAACAAATACGCGGCAGCGTTGGATACATATCCCATGGGGTCCGCTGGATCAGTTTGCTGGTAACTGCGGAAGGTAGCGTGAGCTGCGGAGAAATCCAGGTTGTACATTTGCTGAAAACCGCGATCGAGGGACGGCAGCGACGCCCCGCCATTCGGAGGAAGCGCAGCCGCCGAGCTGGCAAGCGCCAGCACCAGCGATCCAAGACCTACACAAGTGCGCAACCGTCGAAGTACCCGCAAACGTTACACCTTCTCTGTCAAAACTTCAGCCAACGGCAAGGACATCACGATCATGGCACCGCCGTGCTTGCTGTCAATGATCTGAACATGACCGCCGTGGGCCTGCACAGCGGCATTCACAAATGCCAACCCCAAACCATGTCCTGTGGAATGCTGTCCTTTTACGAAGCGTTCAAAAACACGCGACCGCAAACCGGGAGGGAACCCTGGGCCACTGTCCTCGACGGCCAGTTCAGCCTGACCTTCAACCACCCTCACAGAGACATGGATGCGACAGCCGGGCGGAAGATGCGCTATTTCGTTATCGAACAGGTTCGCGATGCTGCGATTCAACAACGATACGTCAGCGTCAATCCGTGCCGGCTCGAGTTGCGTCGATATTTCGTGCCGGTGTTCTGCCATGGCGGGCTGATAAAGATCGACCAGCTGTCGCACCAGTTCGGAAAGATCGAGTGGCTCCTTGCGCAACTGCAAGGCTCCTGCATCCGCTTCCGCCAAATCCAGCGTTGTGTTCAACATTTGCGAGAGTCGATCCAAGCCGTCAATGGCTTCGGCAACGCGCTCCCGCCACTGTCGTTGATCGGCATCGGAGAGCGCGACTTCCAGGCTTCCGCGAATTGAGGTGACCGGGCTCTTCAAGTCGTGCGCCACCGAATCAGTCAGGACTCGCATTTGGTTGACAGATGATTGGATGCGGTCGAGCATGCGATTGAAGGTGCGGGAGAGGCGCGAAATCTCGTCCGAGTGGCGGCCTTCCGGGAGCCGCTTGCCCAGGTCTTCGCTGCCGATGCGAGACACGGTTTCACTGATGCGTTCCACCCGGGTCAAGGTGCGGTGTGCTGCCAGCCACGTAATCAAGAATCCCAGCGCAACAGTAACGCCCCACACCATGAGACAACGCTGGGTCAGACGATCGAGCATCTGGGCGCCGCCGAGGTCGGCAAATCCTAGATACAAACCTCCCCCGTCCTTCTGTGCGTGATAGACAACGCGAAATGCCTTTTTCCAACCCTGCACACGAACATCGCCTGGGATTCCCGGAACCAGCGCCATACTGGTTACCGCCGGGATGAACAGTTTCTTTGGAGTCGGTCCCACCCAGATTGGGTCCTGCCCCGGTTCGGTCTTCAGGAAGAAGACAGAAGCCTGGTGTTTTCCATAGGCATCGCTGGTATCCGGCACCTCTCGCGAAGCAAGTTCTGCAACTTCCTCTACCAGCCGGTCATAGAGCGCATCGCGCGGAGTGTTGGCGGAGACATCGGCAAGCACTTCGGCTTCGCCGCTCAGCCACGCGTCGCTACGCTGGCGAATGTCTCGAGCGATCAGCAGATACATGATCGCGAAAGCCACCGCGCTTCCCACAGCGAAAGCCACAGTTGGCCAGATGGCAATGCGCCACGCCGCCGACCGTCCCTGCGATTTAGCTTTCTTTAAGAACATAACCAACACCGCGAATTGTATGGATCAAGGGACGCTTGCCTTCGGCATCCACCTTATTGCGCAAACGATAGATCTGCACATCCACCACGTTGGTTGCCGGATCGATGCGCATGCGCCACACTCGATCGAGAATCATCGTACGTGTCACCACTCGTCCGGCATTGCGGACCAGATATTCGAGTAGCGCGAACTCCTGCGTCGTCAGTTGTACCAGGTCGCGTCCTCGGCGAGCTTCACGTCGAACCAGGTCCAGTTCGAGGTCCGCAACTCGCAACCGCACCGCTTCCGTTTGCGGCGCCGCACCACGGCGCATCAGATTACGGACGCGCGCCAGCAACTCTGCCAGAGCGAAGGGCTTGGTCAAGTAATCGTCGCCGCCCTGCTCCAACCCACGCACCCGCTCATCCACCGAGCGCCGCGCCGAAAGGATCAGCACCGGAGCAGTATGGCCCAAAGCGCGGCACCGGCCAATCAGGTCCAGGCCGTCCATGTCGGGTAGCCCGAGGTCGATGATGAACCCGTCGTAAATTTCCTCAGCGGCCAGCGCTAACGCTGTCTTCGCGTCGGCAGCGGTGTCCGTCTGATAGCCCGCTTCTGTGAGACCCCGATTTAAAAATTCGCGAATCGCTGCGTCGTCTTCCACCACAAGCAGTCGCACAATTCTCCTCGCGCACGAGAATTCTTGAGATTCATTAGAGCATAGCGCAGAGCTTGACCGCACGAACTTCAGATATCCATGGTGCGTCGCGCCAGCCCGATCGCTTCGGTCCAAAACGCGGAGGAGGTATGCATGTCGCCGATCACTCTATCCATCGCTTCCACGAACATCTCGATGTGCTCTTCTTCGGCTACTAACGGCGGAGCAGACTTAAGGACCATGAAGTTGTTGCCGCACACTTGTGTCAGTATCTTTTCGCGACGGAAAAGTCTCATGACCAGCATCTGCGCGAACATGCCAGGATGAATCGAACGGAATGCTTCGAAAGACAGTCGCAACGAAACCTTCGACGGAGGTTTGAATTCGATGCCACTTAACAGGCCGAGGCCCGGGGCGGCCTTGAACATTTCATAAGGTGCCAGTGTTTCCGTCAGGCGCGAGCGCAAGAGTTTTCCGAGATAGGTGGCACGCTCTCCCAGCCGCTCATCCTCAAGCACGTCCAGCGTCGCGAGCCCGGCGCGCATGGCGAGACCGTTTTCGCTGAAGGTCGAGGTGTGTACGATGGCCCGCTTAAGGGAGCTATATACTGCGTCGTTGACTTCGCTGGTCATCAGCACAGCGGCGACCGGAATCAGTCCGCCGCTCAAGGCCTTTGCCAGGATGACCATGTCGGGTTGAACATCGAAGTGGTGCGACGCGAGAAATTTACCCGTGCGGAACATTCCCGTCTGCACTTCATCCAGAACGAACAAGGTGCCGTAGCGCTTGCACAGGGCCTGCACTTGCCGCAGATAGTCCGGCGCGGGTATTCGGATTCCGCCCTCCGACTGGATGGGTTCGAGAAAGAAGGCCGCGAACTTCTTGGTCTGGAGTTTGCTCTCCACGGCGGCGATGTCGTCGAAGGGAATAGCTTCGGTGTCTTTCAATAACGGGCCGAATCCTGAACGCCAGAATTCGTTGTCCATCAGCGATAGGGCGCCGCAGGTCAAGCCATGAAACGCCCCTTGGGCATATAACAAAGCATCGCGGCCAGTGGCAGCGCGAGAAAACTTGATGGCGCTCTCGACCCCTTCGCTTCCCGAGCTGGCGAAGAAGACCCGGCTGAGCTTGCCGCCAGCGAGCTTACATAACCGCTCTGCCAGCTCGCCAGCGAGTTCCGGCACGTGGCTTTGCAACATCGCGGGGCCTGACCGATCCAGCTCCTTCTTCAGCGCCTCAACGATGCGCGGATGATTGTGCCCTGTATTGTGGACGCAATAACCCGAGAGGAAATCCAGATATCGATCGCCGTTTTCGGCAAACAACTCCGCGCCTTGGCAGCGCTTGTACTGCACGTTCATGTCGAGCAGGTCCAACAAGCGAACCCATTGCGGATTGACATGTTCGGCGTAGGACGAGCGAGTCGTAACCAGCCCGGATTTCAAAAGATTCCCCCAGATGAGATGACAAGGATGCTGTTTACATTGTAGGGGAGCAAGGTGGAATTACCTTAGCGTGCAGATGACATTCTCTTCATCTTGGTCCCAGGTGCGCCATGAAATCGATCAGCGCACTAAGCTGCATGCCGTGATTGCCTTAAACCCAAGCGAACCTTACTATTGAGGTTTGCCGCCGGTTGCGCCGCATCACCAGAATAAGCACAATTGCACAGCGGTGGCGGCTGGATGCACGCTGGACTAGTAAGGTCGGTGGGCCCGACTATCAGCGCCATGTACTTGTTACGCTTGGTCTCGCGATTTTCCCTGGCTGGAGCTAATTCATGCGAATTACGGTAGTCGGTTCTGGGCCCGTAGGACTGGTCTCGGGAGCGTGTTTTGCAGAACTGGGCCACGACGTCATTCTGGTCGACAATGACCCGGCTAAGTATCGTGCCCTGCAACGGGGTGTGTGCCCGATTCATGAGCAGTATGTGCCGGAACTGTTTGAGCGCCACCGCGGCACCAGGTTGATATTTTCCGATGCACTCGCTGATTCGGTCCGCCAGTCGGAGGCGATTTTCATTGCAGTCGGCACACCCCCTACCGTCAATGGCGAGGCTGATCTGTCCTACGTCGAATCGGTCGCGCGTGAAATTGCTGCCAGCATTCAGGAATACACAATCGTCGTTGGCAAGAGCACGGTGCCGGTGTACACCAGCGAATGGGTGCGTAAGGTTATGCTACTCAACGGCGCTCCCGCCAGCCTGTTCGACGTCGCCTCAAATCCTGAGTTTCTGCGCGAGGGAACGGCCGTTACTGATTTCCTCTACCCTGACCGCATCGTTATTGGCACTGACAATGAAACCTGTGCTGAACGCCTGCGACTAATCTACGAACCGTTGCTCGACGGCAGCTACTACCGGCGGGCCGACTCGCTCCTGCACAAAAATGTCGAGCAGCCCCCGCCCTTCATCGTAACCACAGCGAAGAGCGCCGAACTCATCAAGTACGCCTCCAATGCCTTTCTGGCAATGAAGATCAGCTTCATCAATGCAGTGGCTACTATCTGCGAGTCGGTGGGGGCCGATGTGGACCAGGTGCGGGAAGGCATCGGTTCTGACGTGCGCATCGGCCGTCAATTCCTGAACCCTGGCCTGGGCTATGGTGGTTCGTGCTTCCCTAAAGACTTGTCGGCATATCGTGCGGTGGCCCGCGAATGCGGTTACGACTTTCGTCTGCTGGAGGAAGTCATGCGAATCAATAACGAGCAACAGGAGCGCTTCCTGCGGAAAGTGCGGAGCGTGCTGTGGACTCTCAAGGGCAAGCGGCTCGCCGTATTAGGACTGGCATTCAAGGGAGGCACCGACGATGTGCGAGAGTCGCCCGCCATTTCGGTTATTCGCTCCCTGGTTCATGAGGGCTGCAAGGTTCGAGTGTACGATCCGGCCGCGGTCGAGAATGCGCGTGAAATTTTGGGTAGTGACAACATCGAATACGTGTCCTCGGCAATGGAGGCGGCGCGCGATGCCGACGCTTTGCTGGTGCTCACCGATTGGGAAGAATTTCGCACCATCGATCTCAACCGCTTGCGCGAATCGCTGAAGTACCCGATCGTGATTGACGGACGGAATATGTTCAGCCCGGCCACAATGGCAGCTCATGGATTCACCTACATTAGCGTTGGGCGCGCGGATGTTTTCCACGAACCGGGCGGCGGTCATAAGTCGCCGGTAACGGCAAAAAAGTCTCTCGATCTCCACTCCGATGCGGATACGGTGAAGACGCCCTAATCCTGCCTAGATTGGCTTCACGTGGATATGTTTGCCCTAGGTCACGCCAGTGCGTTATTCACGATCTGCTGCGCTTCAGCAACGATCGCGTCCAGATGGGATTGATCCTTGAAGCTCTCGGCATAGATCTTGTAAACGTTTTCGGTCCCGGATGGCCTCGCTGCAAACCAACCACCCTCAGCAACAACTTTTAGTCCGCCAATAGAGGCGTCGTTGCATGGTGCGCGCGTAAGCTTCGCGACAATCGTCTCACCTGCCAGCTTCGATTCCTTCACCGACTCAGGCGAAAGCTTTCCCAGTTTCGCCTTCTGCTCGGGCGTCGCCGGTGCATCAATGCGCGTGTACAGTGGCGAGCCGAACTCCGCTGTTAACTCGCGATAGTGCTCGCCGGGATCTTTGCCGGTCCGAGCGGTAATTTCAGCCGCCAGCAGCGCCATGATCACGCCGTCTTTGTCGGTGGTCCACACCGTGCCGTCGCGGCGCAGGAAGCTCGCCCCGGCACTCTCTTCTCCACCAAAGCAGCACGAACCGTCGAATAGGCCAGGTGCAAACCACTTGAACCCTACCGGCGTTTCACACAGGCTGCTGCCGAGCTTTTTTACCACGCGGTCGATCATGCTGCTGCTGACAAGAGTCTTGCCAACTACAACGTTCTTTGCCCAACTCTCGCGATGCGTGAGCAGATATTGAATCGCAACCGCCAGATAGTGGTTCGGATTCATGAGTCCGGCGGAGGGCGTAACAATGCCGTGCCGGTCTGAATCAGGGTCGTTGCCAAATGCCAACTGGTACTGATCTTTGAGCCCGACCAATCCAGCCATTGCGTATGGACTGGAGCAGTCCATGCGAATCTTGCCGTCGTGGTCCACAGTCATGAATGCGAACGTTGGATCAATCTTTGGATTCACAACCGCGATGTTCAATCCATATGCCGAATTGATCGGTTCCCAGTAAGGACCCGAAGCACCGCCGAGCGGATCGACACCCAGCTTCAGCCCCGCCGAACGAATGGCCTCCATGTCGATGACGTTGCGCAAATCCTCGACGTACGGAAGAACGAAATCTTCCTGGTGCGTACTGCTTGCCTCGAGGGCGGTTGCGTATGCCACGCGTTTCACCCCGGCATTTGAAGCTCGCAGCAGTTCATTGGCGCGGTTCTCAACCCAACTCGTAATGTCCGTATCGGCGGGGCCGCCATTGGTCGGGTTGTACTTGAAGCCGCCGTCTTCTGGCGGATTGTGTGACGGCGTGACAACGATACCGTCCGCTAAATTCTGTTTACGACCGCGGTTGTAAACCAGAATGGCGCGCGAAATGACAGGCGTCGGCGTTACACCGTCGTCTTGTTGGATTATCGTCTCAACGTTGTTCGCGGCCAGTACCTCAAGCGCTGTGCGCTGTGCTGGCGCCGACAGAGCATGCGTATCCTTGCCCATGTAGAGCGGACCGTCGGTTCCCTGGCTGCGGCGGTAATCGCAAATGGCTTGAGTAATGGCCAGGATGTGGGCTTCGGTGAAGGTTGCGGTCAGCGACGAGCCTCGATGGCCGCTCGTCCCGAAGCTGACCATTTGGGTGGGATCGCCTAGGTCGGGCGTACGCTCGAAATATTCCCGCTCGAGTCGCGCAACATCGACCAGCATCTCCTTCGGCGCAGGCTTGCCTGCCAGAGGAGAGATCGTCGCCTTCCCGTTTGACTCACCCGACATTCGACTACGAGGTCCGATATTTCGCGGGCACATTCGCCGCGGCCGCCCGGTCGGCGATCACCACGGCCTGGTCCCGGCTGATGTGTCCGGAAGGAATTGTGGTGTCGCCTTCGAGCAAACGAGGTAGCATCGCGACCTTCTCAGCACCCGTCATCAGCCATAAGATGCGCCGCGAACGATTCAGGACAGGGTAGGTCAGCGTCATGCGGCGTCTTCCCATGTACACACCCGTCAGGCCAACGTCCGCATCCTTCACGTTGAGGACAGGATCGTTGGGAACCAGTGAGGCGGTATGCCCGTCAGGTCCCATGCCAAGATGCGCCAGGTCCAGCACCGGTGGCGAACCTGCGACCTGCTCCAGCGTTTTCGCATATTGTTGGGCAGCCGCTACTATGTCGGCCGACTCCACCGGCATGGCATAGATTTGCTCCGGAGGCAGCGGCGCATGTTCCAGCAGGCTGGCGCGCAGATGCGTGAGGTTTCGATCGGGGTCCCCCGCCGGCGCAATGCGCTCATCGACCTGGAAGACATGCACGTCTTTCCAAGGGACCTCTTCGTTGGCCAATGCGCGCAGCATGATCCACGGCGTCTTGCCGCCACTGACCGCCATGATGAAGCGTCCGCGAGCAGCGACGGCAGCGCGAGCATCCGCTGCAATGGTCGCTGCCGCAGCTTTTGCTACGGCCTCGTCATCCTCAAATACTTCCAGGTTCATTCAGCTTTCTCCGTTCACCGCATACTCGGCTTAACTACCCGGCCACGACCTTCACCGAGCTTTCGCTGGTGCTGCCAACGGTTCCACTTCCGTCGATGCGGGATTTTGCCAGCCACCCGGCGGTGTCACCTGACTAACCTCACTCGGACCCCAGGTGTCCGGATCATATTCATAGACCGGAGTGGTCGCCTTCAGCATCGGATCGACAATTCTCCACGCCTCTTCGACATAATCCTGACGCGCGAACTGCGTAGAGTCTCCCGCCATGGCGTCGCCAAGCAGCCGCTCATAAGCTTCCATTTCGCCGGGTTTGGGAGTACGACTGGCCAGCATCTCCGTTATTTGCCCGACACGATCGTTTTTCAGCGCGGGAACAGCCATGCCAATTGCGATTGTGACCTCAGGACTAACGCGAAAACGCATGTAGTTAGTCAGCACCTCGCTCTCAGGAATCATCGTTGGAGGCTTGCGGAAGCGCGCAATCACCTCGGTCGCAGTCTCCGGCAGACACTTCCCTGCCCGGATATAAAACGGCACACCCTTCCAGCGCCAGGAATCGATCTCGAGCCGGACCGCGGCAAACGTTTCCACCTTGGAGTCGGCTGCCACTCCCTTCTCTTTGCGATAGCCACGGAACTGTCCGCGTACAACGTCCTTGGTGTCAATCGGAGGAATCGCCTTCAACACCTTGGCTTTCTCATCGCGAATCGACTCGCTGTCATTTCGGACGGTTGGCTCCATGGCCAGGTTGCACATCACCTGAAAGAGGTGGTTCTGGATTACGTCGCGGATGGCACCGGTCTGGTCGTAGAACGCGCCCCGGCCTTGCACGCCGAAATCTTCCGCCATGGTGAACTGCACGCTCTCAATGTAGTTGCGGTTCCAGAACGGCTCCATGAAAGCGTTGGAAAAGCGGAAGATCGTTATGTTGTGGACGGGCGCTTTGCCCAGGTAATGGTCGATGCGGAAGATGGAAGACTCGGGAAAGGCGCTGAGCAGGATCCGATTCAGTTCCTGCGCCGAGGCCAGATCGTGGCCGAACGGTTTCTCGATGATGACGCGTGCACCTTTGGCGCAGCCCGATTTCATCAACTGCTCCACCACTTTTTCAAACAGCATTGGCGGGATCGCCAAGTAGTGCGCCGGATGTTCCGCTGAGCCGAGTTCTTTACGAACAGCTTGAAACGTCGCTATGTCGAGGTAGTCGCCATCGACGTAGCGCAGTAAGCTGCTCAGCTTCTCCCACGCCGCGGGATCGACTCCGCCAAATTGGGTGAGGCTGTCATGTGCGCGCGCTTTCAATTGGTCAAGGGTCCAGCCGGCCTTGGCGACGCCAATGACCGGCACATTGAGGTGACCGCGTTTGACCATGGCCTGCAGCGCGGGAAAGATTTTCTTGTGCGCCAGGTCTCCGGTCGCGCCAAAGAAAACCAGGGCATCGGATTGGATATTAGTCATTGTGTGGCCTCACTTCCCCGCTGCCTTTTCCAGGTGTCCGCCAAACTCATAACGCATCGCCGACAAAAGTTTATCTGCGAAATCAGCTTCGCCGCGCGAGCTAAAGCGCTCGTACAGTGCGGTGGTGAGGACCGGACTCGGTATGGCCTCGTCGATCGAGGCCTTGATGGTCCAACGCCCCTCGCCCGAATCCGACACTCGTCCGGCAAACTTTGAGAGCTGAGGATCTCCAGCCAGGGCGGTCGCGGTTAGATCCAGCAGCCAGGACGCAATCACGCTGCCACGACGCCACACTTCCGTAATGTCGGGCAGGTTGAAGTCGTACTGGTAATGCTCCGGATCGCGCAAGGGAGTGGTTTCGGCGTCAGCCGCGTGGGTCTGCTTGCCCACATTGGCCGAGCGAATAATGTTGAGCCCTTCGGCGTAAGCGGCCATGATTCCGTACTCGATTCCGTTGTGTACCATCTTGACGAAGTGCCCGCCACCGCTTGGCCCGCAATGCAGGTAGCCCTGTTCGGCGGTGCCACCCATTTTCTCGCGTCCCGGCGTCCGCGGAATGTCGCCGATACCCGGAGCAATGGTTTTGAAGATTGGGTCGAGGTGTTGAACAGCAGAGTTCGGGCCGCCGATCATCATGCAGTATCCGCGCTCCAGACCCCACACGCCACCGCTGGTACCGACGTCCACGTAGTGAATGCCCTTCGGCGCGAGCTGGTTTGCGCGGCGGATATCGTCGATGTAGTAGGAATTGCCACCATCGATTAGGATGTCGCCGGCTTCAAGGTACGGCACGATACCGGCGATGGTCTCGTCCACTACTGCCGCCGGGATCATCAACCAGACCGCGCGCGGTTTGGTTAGCTTGCTGCAGAAATCTTTCAGCGAAGACGACCCCACCGCCTTCTCCTTCACCAACTCTTCCACCGACTTGGGGAACATATCGAAGACCACGCATTCATGGCCCGCTTTCATGAGCCGCCGAACCATGTTGGCGCCCATTCTTCCCAAACCTACCATTCCCAGTTGCATAGCTCACTCCCTTTGTTTCAGATATTTGTTCAAGCTTTAGTTAAAGCGTTACATGTTTTGCCGGTAGCGCCGGATCAAGCTGTTGGTGGAACTGTCGTGCGCCAGCTCCGGTTCGGTCTTGCTCTCCAGCTCTCCAATGATTTTCTTAGCCAGCACTTTGCCCAGTTCCACTCCCCACTGGTCGAACGAGTCGATGCTCCAGATCGTGCCTTGCGTGAATACCGAATGCTCATAAAGCGCGACCAGCTTGCCCAAGTTCTCTGGCGTGAGCTGGTCCGCCAGGATTATGTTCGAGGGACGGTTGCCTTCGAACACGCGGTGCGGCACCAGCCAATCCGGCGTGCCTTCGGCTTTCACTTGCTCAGGCGTCTTGCCGAATGCTAGTGCTTCGGCTTGCGCAAACACGTTCGACATCAGCAGCGTGTGGTGTTGACCAAGAGGATTAAGGGTCTTGTAGAATCCTATGAAATCACAGGGGATAAGCCTTGTACCCTGATGAATCAACTGGTAGAACGAATGCTGCCCGTTGGTGCCCGGCTCGCCCCAGTAAATCGGTCCGGTATCGTAATTGACTTCCTTGCCGGCAAGCGTCACGTGCTTGCCGTTGCTTTCCATTGTGAGCTGTTGCAGATATGCCGGAAAGCGCTTCATGATATTGCTCGTAAGGCAACACTGCTACGGTCTGTGCTCCAAAAAAATCGTTGTACCAGACCGCCAAGAGTCCGAGGAGCACGGGCAGGTTGCGTTCGAATGGCGTCGTCCGAAAATGTTCGTCCATCTGATGAAAGCCGCTCAGCATGGCGCGGAAATTCTCCGGGCCGACCGCCATCATGGTCGAAAGGCCGATCGCCGAGTCCATGGAGTAGCGTCCGCCTACCCAGTCCCAGAACTCGAACATGTTCGCCGTATCGATACCGAACTTGCTCACCTCGGCCGCGTTGGTCGATACCGCAACAAAGTGCTTGGCGATCGCCGTCTCATCGCCACCGAGTCCCGCTAGTGACCAATCGCGTGCGGTGTGTGCGTTGGTCATGGTCTCCAGCGTGGTAAAGGTTTTCGATGAGATGATGAACAGCGTCTCAGCGGCATCGAGATCGCGGACCGCCTCGGCGAAATCCGTGCCGTCCACGTTCGAGACAAAGTGGAAGGTCATATCCCGCCTGCTGTAGTGCCGGAGCGCTTCGTACGCCATGACCGGACCGAGATCAGAGCCGCCAATGCCGATGTTGATAACGTTGCGAATAGGTTTGCCGGTATGGCCCTTCCAGTCGCCGCTGCGCACCCGATCGCAGAAGGCAGACATCTTGTCCAGCACGGCATGCACCGCCGGAACTACATCCTGGCGGTCGACAACAATCTTTTCTCCCTTGGGGGCACGCAGTGCGACGTGCAGCACTGCCCGCTTCTCGGAGACATTGATCTTGTCTCCCCGGAACATGGCATCGATGTGCTCGCGCAGTCCCGACTCTTCCGCCAACTGCAGCAGTAGCTTTAGGGTTTCGTCGGTGATCCGGTTCTTCGAGTAGTCCAGGAACAGCCCCGCGGCCTCGGCCGTGAAACGCTCGCCACGCTTGGGATCATCCGCAAACAGCTGCTTCAGTTGCGTGTCGCGCATCGTCTTGTGGTGGGCACCCAGGGCCTTCCATGCGGGCCGTCGGGTGAGCGATTTCAGGCGTCCTGCCATGTTTCATTCTCCTTTTGCTTTTGCTGCCTTCTTGGTCTTCTTCTTGCTGTGCGTCTTGTGCTTCTTCTTGCCGTGCCGCGGCAAGTCTTCCGCTTTAACAGCCGAAGCGGGAGCAGTTGGGGCGACGCTGTCAGGCATATGTTCAACGCCATCGCCCCACAAGCGGAACCCGCCGAGAAAAGCATTTGCGTTGTTGCCCGCCCGGCAACCAGGAGGCAGCTCTTTCAGCTTCTTGACGTTGCCTCCGCCGAGCACAATGTCGTTAGGCTCCAAGGCGGCAGAGATGCGGGCCACCACGTCAAAAACGTGGCGCTCCCACTTTTTCTTGCCCATTCGATCGAGTCCACGCAAGCCAACGTAGTCCTCGTAGGTTCCTCGCTTGTAGGGCAGGTGGGCCAGCTCCATAGGCTCCACATGTTTATCCACAATCATCGTCGATCCCAGGCCGGTTCCCAGTCCAAGAAACAGCATCCGCCCTTTTACGTAGCTGCCGAGGGCCTGCATGGCCGCGTCATTAATCACCTTCACCGGAACCCCGAATTCCTTTTCGAAGTCAAAACCCACCCATCCACACGCCAAGTTATGCGGCTCTGAGATTGGACGGCTCTGCGTCACCACCCCGGGATAACCAATCGATACCACATCGTACTTCCAGTCCTTGGCCAGCTTCTTGGCCTCCGAGACCATTCGTTGCGGAGTCATCGTCGGCCCCGAAACAAACTTCCGCGGCACTTCCTGACCGGTGGCCAGAATCTTGACGTGGGTCCCGCCAACATCCACCGCGAGCACGTCCATTACGACGCCCCTTTCGCGATGGCCGCACTCTTCGAGGCGATTACCCCCAGCAATTCCTTCCAGGAGTCATCGAACGACTTCGCCCCTTCTTCCTGCAGTTGCGCGCCCAGCGCGTCGATATCGACACCCGCCTTGGCAAATTGCGCCAGCACCTGCTCGCAGTCACCGCCATCGGCAGGCAACACCCCGCCAATGTCGCCGTGATCGGCCAGCGCCTTCAACGTCTCTTCCGGCATAGTGTTCACCGTATTCGGAGCCGCCAGCGACTTGATGTAAAGGACATCGGAAGCTTTAGGATCTTTCGTGCCCGTGCTTGCCCACAACAGCCGCTGCGGATTGAACCCTGCTTTCGCGATCGCCTGGACGCGTGGCGAGGCGAGAAATTCGCGATATGCCTTGTACGTGCGCTTAGCGATCGCAATCCCCAAACGGTCGAGTAATTCGGCTGGCACCTTCTTCGCGACGGCCACGTCCCATCGGCTGATAAACACCGACGCCACCGATCCCACATTCGTCGGCAAGCCGGCCGCGACGCGCCGCTCGATGCCGCGCAAGTACGCCTCAGCGGCTGCCAGGTAATGCTCACGCGAGAACAGCAGCGTCACGTTGATCGAAACGCCGGCGAAAATCGCTTCTTCAATCGCAGGCAGACCTTGCTTGGTACCAGGAATCTTGATGAAAAGGTTGGGCTGTCCCGCGCGAGCATGCAGCTCCTTGGCCGCAGCGAGGGTGCTACTGGTGTCATAAGCGAGCAGGGGCGACACCTCGAGCGATACCCATCCGTCCACGCCTTTGGTCTGCTCATGGATCGGCCGGAACAACTGTGCGGCCCGGGTAAGATCTTCGATAGCCAGCTCAAAAAACAGCCCTTCACCCGATTTGCCCTGGCCTAGCTTCTGTCGGATCGCCGGATCATAGGAAGCGCTGTTCTTGATGGCATGATCGAAGATGGTGGGATTAGATGTGAGTCCAGTCACCGACAGTTCGTCGATGTAGCGCTTGAGTGTACCGCTGTCCAGCAAGTCGCGCGTGATATTGTCCAGCCACAAACTCTGGCCCAGATCATGAAGCAGTTGGGTCGCCTTCATCGTTTTCTCCTCAAATTTGCCGCGCTGGAAAATTATCAGCCCCGGCTCAAACCTACAACTGGTAAATTCTTGTGGCGGTTCTGCCCCAAAATCGCATGGTAGAGACAAATGCGGGAAAACGGAGCAATGATGGATCTGCTCGATCGAGTCCGGGCAGTGCTCAGCAGAAGCCGCGCAATTCAATCTTAGTTAGCGGCTATTATAGTCTGAGTAGCTGGCCTTTCTGTCCAGATCCGGCAATTGGTGCGAAGGCGTGGAATGCCGAACCAGTGGGCCTCTACGCGACATCTTTGCTAGGGCCGCAGGATCGAGAAGTTACGGCATCGCCGGAAATAATTACATGGTTACTGCCAGCCAAATAACCGAACTGAATCGTCGCTTTGGAATCCCTGGACTTGCGGAAGTTGTCGCCGGTAACGGGGGACTGCCGAAGGTGTCAATCACATCCCCTAACGCCGCTGGAGAGATGTACCTGCATGGCGCACAAGTCACTTCATGGAAGCCCGCCGGCGCCGAGGAGGTTTTCTTTCTCAGCTCACAATCGCGATGGGAAGACGGCCAAGCCATTCGCGGAGGCGTCCCCATTTGCTTTCCCTGGTTTCGCGCCAAGTCCGACGATCCCCATGCCCCCGCCCATGGATTTGTCCGCACAAAATCTTGGGAGGTTGAGGCCATCACGCAGCATGGAAATGCAATTTCAGTCAGCATGTTCACGGAAAGCGACAAGAGCACAAAGCGTTGGTGGCCGGCAGACTTTCGTCTCGTCCTCCGTGCGACATTCGGACCGGAGTTGCTCCTCGAACTTGAACTGACGAACGCCGGAACAACAACAGTGCGATTCCAGGAGGCCTTGCATTCCTACCACAGAGTGGGACATGTTCAGGGTGCTCGTTTGCATGGCCTGGACAAGGTTTATTATCTCGACAACACCGACACCAACCGAGAAAAAGTGCAGGACGGGGACGTCGTGATCTCCTCCCAAACCGATCGCGCATACCTGACCGCCCAAACCGAAGTGGTGTTGGAAGATCCGGTTTTGCGCCGCCGCATTCACATCGCGAAAGAGGACTCGCGCACCACGGTGGTATGGAATCCCTGGGTCGAAGGAGCGCGCGCTCTGCCAGACCTCGGCGATGACGAGTGGACGCAGATGTTCTGTGTCGAAGCCAGCAATGTCCTGGATTACGCCGTGGAAGTCGCGTCCGGAAAGCAGCACCGCATGGCGGCTACTATCAGGGTGGCGGAAATGCGAGACTCCGCGACTTAGTCGCGCCTGCTTTTCCCGGCGAGTTGTGAACTCCAGTACTCGGCTGAGCATCTGCCTTTTGGGCCGTGCCCCGCGACGGGCTTTTTGCTAACTCTCAAACCAATCTAACTTTCCAATTGCTCCTGACTCCTCTTAAGCCGGTCCCTCTCCAATGCCAGCCGGGCCTCGACTTCTTTCAATTTTGCTTTCGCCTTGTCGCGCTCGCGCGTTGCCTTCTCCACCCGTTGCCGCGCATCCTTGATCGCAGCCATGGCTTTCTTGTGTGTTTGCAGCATGGATCATAGTGTAGACCTCGCGACTCATCATGCGCCCGCCATCAGCACCGCGACATCGTTTCACCGATTGTCCTGCGCAATTGCGACGGCCAGCGACTAGACTGTTCACAGGCTTATGCGGTAACGCAATTTCATACTGAAGGCAATTCTTATGGCTAATGTAAATACGAAGAAGGGCGTCATCGGCATTCTCACCGGAGGCGGCGACGTACCCGGCTTGAATCCGGCCATCCGGGCGGTAACGATCAGGGCCTTGCGCGAAGGCTACGAGGTTATCGGCTTGCGCCGCGGCTGGGCCAGCCTGGTTGACATGATCCGGGAGGAGGACTACGACAACAGCGACAACTTCCAAAGTCTTAGTGAAGAGCTGGTGAACCGTGCCGGCCGCACCGGCGGAACATTCCTTCACACCTCCCGCACGAATCCGGGTCGAGTGAGGCGAGCCGCCGTTCCAGCTCACCTGCAGGGCTCTTATGCGGCGGAGCTGAACGATCTCACACCGGAAGTGCTGAAGAACCTCGACTGGCTGGGAATCGACAACCTGATCCCCATCGGTGGCGATGACACGCTCAGCTATGGAGTTCGGCTGCACAAGGAAGGGGTCAAGGTTGTCGCCATCCCCAAAACGATGGACAACGATGTTCCGGGCACGGATTACTGCATTGGCTTCAGTACATGCGTCACGCGCACCATCGAGATGACGCACCGGCTGCGAACTTCGGCAGGGTCCCACGAGCGGTTGCTGGTGCTCGAAGTCTTCGGCCGCTATGCGGGTTTTACCGCGATGGTGCCCACCATGGCGGGCGCCGCGAATCGCTGCGTAATTCCCGAATTTAAATTCAACATGGAACGTCTGGCCGAGTTGCTGATTGCCGACCGGCACAAGAATCCGAGCCGGTATGCGGTGGTGTTGATCTCAGAAGGAGCGATGTTCGAGAGCGGTGAAATGATCTTCGCTCGCGACACTGCGGACGCCTTCGGGCACAAGAAACTGGGCGGGATCGGCGACCTGGTTTCCGACAAGCTGAAGGAGCTCTCTCCCCGATACAACAACGGCAAGGCGCTGGACACCATCAGCCAGAATCTGGGCTACCTGGTCCGCTGCGGCGATCCCGACGCAATCGATTCCATCGTTCCCATGGCCTACGGAAATCTTGCTTTGGATCTCCTGTTGAAGCAGACGCACGGCCGGCTGGTTGTCCTCAGAAATGGCCGCTACAGCAACGTGCCAATCGATGCAGTGGTGGCGTCGAAAAAAGTCGTCAACGTGAAGGAGCAGTACAACACGGAAAGACTGAGGCCGTACTACAAGAGTTTTGAGGACAAGCCGCTCTTCATGATGACCAGCGACAGCTGAGGGATTGCTAGGCGGCTGGCATGACCGAGGACATTAGCGTCGTGTCAAAGGCTCGCGGTCTTGGATAGTAAGTCAGTTTGAAATTATCGGATAATCCGGAAAGCAAGTTCGACAAGAAACAGAGTGCCGAACCCGACACCCATGTAGCCGACGATTTTTTCGCGCTTCAATTGCTTTGGGGTCGGTACACGTCCTTATGCGAGCAAACGAAAGCATTGGACGGGAAACCGAAGTATCAGGAATCCCCATCCAAAGAACCATACGAGTATCAGTATCTTGATCGGCAGAGCCATTCTCATAAGCTGCTCTTCTTTTTGTACGGACCGATTTTGACTGTCGGGGCTTCCGACCCCAATCTAAGAACGATCTCCTTCAGCGCCTGATGTTGCTGGAGCAGACGCAGGTACGTCCTCTCATCGGCGGATACTTTGGCTCGGATGAGGTCCACCAGTGTCTGCCTCTGCGAAGCCGTCCATTGTGTGAATTCGGGCGCTCGCCACAAAACCGCTGCAAAAGTCTCTAACGCCGCTTGCTCAAGTGGACTCCATGTACTGGGATCAACCCGAAGATTTTGAGCCAGCCCCTTCCTCGTGGCCCGCCGCATTCTTTCAGGATCGCCCTCGAATTCCTCGGCCATCCGTTGCTGCACGGCCAACCCAATTCTTCGGGTTGAGAAGGTGTCCCACTGACCGCGCGGTCCTTCGCCAAATCCATAAAAGACATGCTCTGCTGCCAACTTTCGCAGCGTTCGCGCAGAGGTCCGATGCGCCGGGTCGCGGGCCATTTTCGCTTCTTCTTTCTTGGTGATGGCAAGCAGCTCCGGATGTCCGGGGCGAAACCCCAGCTTACGGTAGAACCAGAAAGCCCCAGACTTGATGGCCTCCTCATTCTCATCGCCGAGCTGATAGGGATAGACGGAAAAACAGGTGACGCCGGTCAGCTGATGCAAGAAATGAAGCACCTTGGAATAAATCCACGCGGTCTCCCCATCGCGGAAGGCGTAGAAGGTATTAAACCCAACCTCCATCCAGTCAAACAGCGAAATTCCCTCGATGTAATTGATGGGAACTCCGTTCTTAATCGTTAGACCCGCATGGTAGGCGCGCAACGGCAAGCGCCGGTCGGGCGGCAATCCCCAGAGGAAAATCTGCACACCTCGTCCCACGTCCGCCTGGAACACACGATTCGGATCGCCACGGGTCGTGCCATACAGTTCGCGATAGCGAACCGTAAGGACCGCGCGCGTCAGGTCCAAAACTTCTTCACCTTCGCGCCGTGAAAGCTTGCGAAACGGCAGCGGAGGCGAACTCAGCTCGGCGGCCAACGATATCTGATTACGACGGAGCAGCGGTTGCCGGTGATAGAAAGTCGACGACACGCTTTGGCGGGCGAGCGTTCGGCTGGCCGCGGAATTACCCAATTTCCAAGAGACGTTGACCGCCAACGAATCATAGAGCGACGTCTTCTCCAAACTGCCAAGGGGGGCACTGGCAACGCGCTGCAACAGCCATGGCAGTATTTTCTCTGCGCCGCCTGCGGCATTCGTCATCCAGTCAAGAAACGGCGTGTCGGCTTCGACCAGCGAATCGTCCGCCAGCAGCGGAGCGAAACGCGGTAACGTCACCCCCATTTGACGGCCTTGCTCGTCGAAGTCCCACTCGACACTGAGCTGTTGCCGATAATGCTGCACGAGCCAGCGAGCAACGTCATACGTAAAGATGTCGTTAATCACCGTGCCCGCAATGCCGGAGAACTGCTCATCGTCGAATAGCTCCATGTCGGCGCCCGACGATTGCAGTCTCTCCACTTGGCGCACAATGCCGCCTAGCAACTGGTCGGTCAGTTGCGCAACTCTGCGACTTTGCGGAAACGCGCGCAGGAACAGGAGGGCATCATGGAATCGGATCAGCGATTCAGCGCTGTCGAAGTGGACATCGCGCATTGAAGCCAGTTGCTTCTCAATTCTCGCAGCAGCGCCGGGTCCGTAGTTAAGCTTCGCGGTTTCCAACTCCGCCAAGAGTGAAGCGGCACGGGCCCTCATTTTGCGCCTTGGCCGGCGTCTGAGGTCTGGGTAAGAGTGGGCACATCAGCCGTTGGGAGTTTCAACTCTTCCATCACGTAAGGCTTCGCAGCCGGAGACGGCGCGAGCGCCGAGATCTTCGCCGATCTCACGGCTCCAACCACCACAAACAAGTTGGTCACCAGGATGACGGTGAATGCCATTGCCGGCAGGAAGGCAAACACCTGCCCGCGGGCGCTGACAATCTCCAGCGCGAGCACAGCGGTCACCAGCCCGCGCGGCAGCATCCAGAACAATAACTCCGTCTGCCTGCGCGTCACGTCCCGTACCGCCCATCGGCTGCCTTGCACGGCGAGGAAGCGGGCCAGCAGCTAGGGCCACCAGAATGCCGACGATCGGAAGCAGGTATGTTCGGCTGGCAAATTCGGCAACAATCCCCAGCAGGACGAAGAAGAACGATCGCACCAGAAAGCTAAGTTCGGCATGGAAGGCGAGCAGGCGCGCGCCCTGTCGAGTTGTGTGGGGAGTGCGCGGCAAATTTGCCAGAGTAACGCCAAAAATCAGGACCGCCAGCAGCCCGCTCCCGTTGAAGTAGCGTGCCAGGGCGTACACACCGAACACCACTCCCAAGTTCAGAATACTTGTGTTGGGTTGATTGGCCAGCATGGGCCACAGCTTCGACCAAATAGCCCCGGTCGCCACGCCTAAGAGCAAGGCAATCACGATGTGATGGGAGAAGTTGGCGGCCACACCGAACACCAGCGACTGGCTTACTCCCGTGTCCAGCAAGCTGCCGATGAGTAGGACGGCGATCACCTCGCCCAGGGTTGACTCCAAAGTCAAGGCGATCTTCACCGGCTGAGCAGCAGTAATCTGTTCCAGCGCGGGTATGACAATGGTTCCGCTCGTACACCCAAGAGCGGCACCCAAAAGTATGCAATCGCTCCACTGCAGGTGCAGAAACGCCCTGCCCATCAGCGCAATCAATCCCAGGCTCAGTCCATAGCTCAGGACCATCAGCAACAACGCAGCGGGAGCATGGCGGGCAGCTTGCCGCAGCCTGAGTTCCACTCCGCCGGAAAAAAGAATGAGGATAAGAGCTAGCGTTCCGAAGACATCGATAACGCCCTGGAAGGAAGTGGACGGAACCCAGTGCAGAATCGGCCCTAACATCACGCCAATCAGCAGCAAAACAATCAGATCGGGGACCCGGGTCAAACCTGACAGCCGGTTAGCAACGTAAGCCAACATCAGCAAAGCGGCCAGCAAACCGAAGATGTGGGTCATTTCCATAACGAGGATTGAGCCGGTTCAGCACGTGAAACTACGCGGCAGTAGGACGAATCGTTCGAAGTAGACATCATATATGGAAGTCCAAATATGATATCGACAGAGTGCCGTCCCGCGGGACAGGACCGTTCGCGAAGTGCGATCACGCAGCCTTACTTCGAAGGTTCGCCCACCCCATCCACACCAACGCGAGCGCAGTGATCACGGCAATAATTCCTTGCGATATGACGCAATACAGACACCAGATCTCCAGGACGTGGGCCTCGATGTTGGTCAAGTAGAGAGCGAATCCGAGTCCAATCAGAACGCTAATGAGTAGCAGACCGCGTCGGCGCATAAATCCTAGAACACCTATAAGCAAATAGCCGGCAATACCGATGGCTGCCACCGGCACGCCGTGGATCATGGCGTAAGGGCTGTGATTTACCACTCCGCAGTCCCATTTGTCATTGATGCTGCACGGCTCGGAACCAGTGTCGTAGTGTACTTTCAGGGCCAGCGCCGAAACCACGATACCCGCGATGGCAAGAAGCAGAATGAAATAGCGCAAGAAATTTCTCCCGCCTGAATTGTAGCGTGTGAGTAAACAGGAAGCGATGTTAGCGTGTCTCTCCGGCAAGTCGTCGCCGTCATCACAAACCCGTGTGATGTAGTAGAATCCTTCTGCTCATGCGCCGTCTTGCCGCCAGTCTGCTGCTCTTCCTGCTTTGCGCAGGACTGGCTATTCCCCTGGTTTTGGCACATGACGCCGGTGTTCCCGCCTGCTGCCGCCGCAGTGGAAAACACCATTGCGGGATACTTCCCCAAGGCGACGGCTTCCGAAACCTAGCGGCCAGTTGCCCGTACCACGGTTTCGCGCTGACGTCACATTCGACGCCACTTCGCGCGGCAACTGCTGCCTTGACAATCAGCTTGCGGTGCGAGAACTCAGCATCACCAGAATCTCCCCATGTTGCGCTGCTCGTCTGCGGCAATGCCCAGAAGCGTGGCCCTCCCGCCCTGTAGTTCTTTCCCTCTCGACGAACTCGTAGGCCAGGCCCTGCTGTCACGATGCAGCAGACTCCGCCCATGCGCTGAATTCATTGCTAAGCGCCATGGTGTTCGCGTGGAGGTCACGCCACGCTTCTAGCTTCAAACAGCTAACAGCTATTCGGTGAGAGAACGAATTTGCATGTAAAGACAGCCGCGGTCATGCTCCTCATCGGCGCATTCCTGGTTACGGCCGTCCCGCCGTCGGCAGCGACTGTGTTCGGCAACGTGCGAGGCGTGGTGCATGATCCGCAACACCACCCGGTTACCGGAGCACACGCCACCCTCAAAGCCAGCGACTCTGACTTCTCATTGACTGCGGAGACTGGGACCGACGGAGAGTTCCACTTCGACGCCATCCCGCTCGGCAAGTACACCGTCATGGTTGAAGCTGCGGGGTTCGCTTCTCAGGAGCAGGTACTGCTTGTCGTCTCCGGCAGTGCGCCAATTTTGCATTACCAGCTCGCTATCGCCGCCGCACAGGAGAAAGTCACAGTCACCGCGTCTCCCGAGGACTTAGATCCGGACTCCCCACGCAGAGACATAATGATCGACCAGAAGCAGATCTCGCGCTACGCGGGCGTGGATTCCAGCAACAGCTTCAAGATCATCACGGAATTTGTTCCCGGGGCGTACATGGTGCACGATCAGCTCCATGTCCGCGGCGGACATCAGGTGACCTGGGCAATCGATGGAGTACCGGTTCCGAACACCAACATTGCCTCCAACGTCGGCCTTCAGTTCAACCCCAAGGATGTCTCATATCTCCAGGCCGAGACCGGAAGCTATGCGGCCGAGTACGGCGATCGGACCTACGGCGTCTTCAACGTCGCCCCTAACAACGGCTTTGAACGCAACCGGGAAGCCGAGCTGATAGTCAGCTACGGCAACTACAACCAAACCGACGACTGGCTAAGCTTTGGCGATCACACCGCAAAGTTCGCGTACTACGTCAGCGTCAGTGGCAATAATACGGACTGGGGTCTGGAGCCGCCGACCGCCGTTAATCTGCACAATCAAGCGGATGGCGGCGGCGCATTTACTTCCCTCATCTACAATGCGAGTTCCAAAGATCAGTTTCGCTTCGACGCCGGCCTCCGCCTCAACTACTACCAGGTTCCGAACGATCCCGACATGCAGGCTGCCGGCATTGACGACCGCGAGCGCGAACAAGACGTCTTCGGAACGGCAACATGGGTCCACACCTATTCTCCAGGCCTCATGCTCATTGCATCGCCCTTCTATCACTTCAATCGCGCCGCCTATGAGGGCGGCCCGAACGACGTTCCCATCGCCACCGACAATCGAGCCTCCAACTATGAAGGCGGCCAGGTAACACTGTCGGCCATCAATACGCGCAACAATGCGCGCGTCGGAATCTATGCCTTCGCGCAGCAGGACAACGCCTTCTTTTCGGTGATCGCAAACAATGGTTCGGGAGACCAATTTAGTCAGCGCGCGTACCCAGGCGGAAATCTCGAAGCCGTCTTCCTCGAAGATCAGTTCAAGGCGACGTCGTGGCTGACCTTGACGGGAGGAATTCGGCTCACGCATTTTGACGGTGAGCTGACCGAGAATGCTGCCGACCCGCGCATGGGAGCGGCCATCCGCATTCCCAGGCTCAATTGGATTCTGCGGGCTGCCTATTCGTATTTTTACCAGCCACCGCCGCTCGACACGGTCTCAGGCCCGCTGCTTCAATTTGCCGCCAATCAGGGATTCTCTTTCCTGCCGTTGAAGGGCGAGCGCGACATCCAGCAGGAGTACGGTGTCACCATTCCCTTGCGCAACTGGGTAACGACTCTCACGTACTTTCACACCGGAGCGCAAAACTTTTTTGACCATGACGCCATCGGCAGTTCGAACATCTTCCTGCCTCTTACTATTCAAGCGGCCCGCATTAAGGGTTTCGAAGCAACGCTTCGCTCGCCCATGATTTTCAGTCATTATCATGCCCATCTGGTTTACTCGAACCAGCAAGCCGAAGGCTTTGGAGCGGTAACGGGCGGGCTGACGGATTTTTCTCCGCCGCCGGTTGGAGGTTATTATCTCGATCACGATCAGCGCAACACGCTCTCCGCCGGCGCAGAGGGCGATCTGCCCTGGCGCAGCTTCGCCGCCCTCACCTTCAACTATGGCTCGGGATTCCTGAACGGTGATGGGCCCGCTCATCTGCCGAGCAATTACACCTTCGATCTGGCACTGGGGAAAAACTTCGGCGAGAGTATTACCGTCCGTTTGATCGGCACCAACATCACTAACAACCGCTACCAAGTGGACAACAGCAATACCTTCGGTGGAACGCACTGGGCCGATGCACGCATGTTGTCAGTCCAGGTGAAGTACCGGTTCCGCTACTGAACATGCTCGGCTCACAGTATGTTCACCGCCCTGGCCGCCAGCAACACGATGATGGTTAGGGAAATCAGCGATTGCAGCATCATCAACGCCTTGGCCCAGCGGGAAAGAATCTGTGTATCCGTCGGAGATAAAGCGGTGCTGGTATTGAAAGAGAGAAAGAAATAATCCATGAACTGCGGGTGCCAGTTGTCTGGCCGCAGCGGGGATTGCTCATGCAGCGCCATCTGGGGAAAGAGGAATGCTCCCAGTTCATGCCTCTTCGTTCTTTCCCGCTGGATGGGGCCTCCGGCGTCTAACTTCCAATACCACGCAGCGAACACCAGCACGTTACTGATCCAAAGCGAGGCCGCCGACTGCAGTAGATGAACGGGAGACTCTTTGTGTGCCGGCAGAAAACGTATCAGGAGGATAAGAGATGTAACCACCGCGGCGGTGACAGAAGCAATCAGAATCAGCCCGCCCATGGACGCAATCCGATCAGCCCCCCTGTGATGCGAAATCGAGACAAACGTGGCGAGCACGGCAAACACCGCAACTAACAGCCAGTTTGGTCCAAAGCTCAGTATTTCGGGCAAAGAGAAATGAAGGGCTACGACGGCCCCCATCGCGACAATGCCAGGCCAACGAGGCTCCACATAGGCAGATCGATTCGGCATGAACTCGATGATACTGCCGGCCATGCCGTTCAGGCGAAACCGCGCTGCGGCAGTCTCTCGCGATAGGACACCCCACCTGGTCGACGTCGCCACTCACCCATCATGTGAGAGGTTCGCAAACGTCCCTCCATGTCTACAGCACATTCCTCCAAATTTGCCAACGAGGCCCATCACATTGCGGCTGTGATAACGCGGCTTTGTGGACGATCTCGGTTCGTGTACCATTTCGGGAATAGACAGCGAAACATCCCCACTTTGTTGCGGAAGCAGCAACTCTATGGGGCACAATAAGTTGAAGGACAGTTGGGACGGAGCCAGTCAGGCGAAGGAGGCCACGGTTTACGACCCGCTGAAAACGTGTAATTGGCCGCCCTGCTCCACTTGGGGCGAGCAAAAGGAGATTTAGCAATGCGGCCTAGAACTCTCTCCGTCGTGCTTTTATTGGTTCTTCTTACCTCTCTCACTTGTTTTTCACAACAAACCGACATCAGGCAGTTCAGCGCTTTTGGCGCCTTTTCCTATCTCAGCACGCCATCATTGAATCTGACCCAGCGCGGATTCGATGGCGACTTTGGCGTCAACGTGCGGAGTTGGCTGACGCTGGGTGGCGACTTCAGCTACGCTGGCGGCCACAGTTCGCTGGTGCCGGGCGATCTGAATGCGACAACACAGGCGAAGTTAGCGCCGTTTCTCCCGTTTCTGCCGCCGGGATTCGTATTGAAGGTCCCGTACAACTCTTCGACCTATACGTACGAGGCGGGACCGCAATTCAACTACCGCAGATTTAAGAAGGTGACGCTTTTCGCACGTCCAGCGCTCGGGGCACTGCACGCGGACTTCACAGCCAAGCCGGGCGACCCAATCACAGCGGCGATTGTCAATGGTCTTCTGAACGGGAAGACGTCGCAATCTGACACCGTAGTTTTTTACGGTTTTGGAGGCGGGATTACCTGGGAGGTCACGCCGAACTTTGGTCTTCGTGTCGCCTCTGATTTTGTGCACTATAACTTTTTCTCGAATTTGTTGGATGGCGGTCGTAACAGCGTGCGGGTAGTGGTGGGAACGAAGTTTTCGTTCGGCAAGAATATCCTTAAGAAGTAGAGACATCGGAAGCAAAACTGCCATTTCGTGCGCGTCCTTGCCACCAGGGGACGCGCTACGTTTGTAGACTGCCAGGGGGAAGACTCAGTGTCGTTCCGGGGATCGCCATCCGCGCGAAAATAGGTGAGCTTTTCGAGTTGAAGAATGACCCGCGGGATTGCTTCCTGGCTGTGCCGCTACAGAAAGCCTCGGCCTCCGTTGGGATATACTTTGGGGTTTGCCCACCGCTGTTTGCCTGCAGTAGCAGGCAAGCTGGTCCAATTCTGGAAGGAGAACTTTTCCCTATGTCATCCGCAGCCGTTTCCTACGCACGCGAGAACCAAAAACGATTTCTTGATGAGTTGAAAGATTTGCTTCGCATCCCCAGCGTCAGCACCGCCGAAGAGCACAAAGATGATGTGCGCAAAGCTGCCGAAGTGGTGGCCAACGATCTGAAGCGCACCGGCTTCGAGCATGTCGAGATCATTTCGACGCAAGGCCATCCACTGGTTTACGCCGACTGGCTGCACGCCTCGGGCAAGCCGACGGCGCTGTGCTATGCGCACTACGACGTGCAGCCCGCCGAACCACTGGACGAGTGGCACACTCCGCCGTTCGAGCCGACCGAGCGCAATCAGAACATCTACGCTCGCGGTGCCGTCGATGACAAGGGCCAGCTCTGGATGCAACTCAAAGCTTTTGAGTCGCTATTCAAAGCGGGCAATGGCAAGCTGCCCATTAACGTCCGGGTGCTGATTGAAGGCGAAGAGGAAGTGGGCGGCGAGAGCATCGAAGCGTTCGTTAAGAAGAACGCCGGCTCGGGCAAACTGAAGGCCGACTTCGCGCTGGTAACTGACACCGAACTGTTTGCTCCCGATCTTCCCACGCTGTGCGTTGGTCTGCGCGGCCTGCTCTATACCGAGATTCACGCGCAGGGTGCAAAGACCGATTTACACTCCGGCGTGTACGGTGGCGCCGCGCCTAACGCCATCTTCGGTTTAATCGAGATCATCAGCAAACTGAAAGATGCAGACGGCAAGGTCCTTATTCCAGGCTTCTACGACGATGTAAAGAAACCGACGGACGACGAACTGAAAGCCTGGGACCGCCTGCCCTTCAATGAGGAGGACTATCGCAAGGCTGAAGTCGGATCGAACGTGCTGACCGGCGAGCCGGGCCATTCGGTGATGTATCGCACCTGGGCCCGCCCGACCCTGGAAGTACACGGCGTAGTCGGAGGTTTCCAGGCCCCCGGCGCAAAGACGGTCATTCCGGCCCGCGCCTCGGCCAAGGTCTCGATGCGGCTGGTACCTAAGCAGGATCCGGACGACATCCTGAAGAAATACACCGAGTACATAAAGAAGCTGACGCCCAAGGGCATTGAGATCAACATCAAGGTGCACAGCAAGGGGCCCGCGTGCGTGGTGAATACCGACAACAAGTACGCGCGCGCTTCAGTGGAGGCCATGCACGAAATCTTCGGGAAAGATACTGTGTACATTCGCTCGGGCGGTTCGATTCCGATCGTGACTCAGTTCGAGGAAGACCTGAAGATTCCCAGCATCATGATGGGCATGGGTCTGCCCGACGACAATCTGCATGCTCCCAATGAGAAGTTCCACATCCCGAACTTCTATCGTGGTATCGAGTCGATCATTCGCTTCTTCCAAATTTTGGGACAGTAAGCCGGGTGAACGGTTAGAAATGGAAATCCCACTCAGGCTCTGCTTGGGTGGGATTTTTGGAATCTCGATGCCGCGGCCCTGCACGTTCGAAAGCTGTTCGCTATCGGATTCCGACCTGTCCTCGCACACTATTGATCAGCTTGTCCGAGTCATAGCCGACGCCATCCTTGAACACGGTTTCGACGTTTTCTATCTCTTCAATTTTCTTGGAGGGGTCGCCCTTGATCAGAACTAAGTCCGCGTCTTTGCCGGCCGCGACGGTACCGATGCGGTCCTGCCTGCCCAGATAGACGGCGCCGTTTTCGGTTCCGATGTGGATAGCTTCAACAGGAGTAAATCCAGCCTCGACCAGCAGCTCAAGTTCGCGCTGATCGCCGAAGCCGGGCAGCGTGGCCCCATTGCCAGTCGGATCCGGCCCCGCTAGTAACAAGCCACCAGCCTTCGCAAACGCAAATTCAAATTCCAGTTCTTTCTTGAACAAAGTGGTCATCGGTGAATCCATTGGAACGCGAGCACGAGCGGCGAGATAACTCTGTGCCGACTCGGACGACATGGCATCCAGTACCCTTTGCTGCAATTTTGGCCGCCCGGGAACGCCTGCCTCAAACACCGGCAGCGTGGATGTCACCGCGACGTGATGGGCAATAAGATCGTGGATCAGCGTTTGCACCTGAGGACCGTTGATGTCGAGTTTTGCCCAACTGTCGCGACTGCCGGGTCCCTGAGGGCAAACATCAGGCTTTTTGTCCGCCACAAAGTCGGTAGCGGTGAAAACCGGTCCATGCTCCAGATCGTCGATCCCCATGGCGATGGCTTCGTGCCAGGTCACCGAGCAGAGATGTCCCGTCAGCTTGAACTTGTGGGCGTGTGCCTCTTGGATCGCCGTCGCCAGTTCCTCTCGCGTGATGTTCATGTAGGCCTTGTATGATGTCATTCCCTCGGCGGCCCAGTAATCCACCAGGCGCTTCGCGTCGTCGGGACCGGTGAGTTCATGCATCTGGGCGAACAGTGTAGGTGCGCCTTCAAGGTAAGGTGCGGTCGCATCGATTTTTGGACCCGGCATCAAGCTCGCGTCGATGCGCTGCTTGACCTTGAGATCGGTATACGGCTCCACGCTGCCGGTGGTGCGCAAGGTGGTGACACCTCCGGCAAGATAGAGTCGTGGCGCGGTGTACGGAATTTCTGCAATGTAAAGTCCCGGCTCACCGATCTTGCCGTCGGCCCCACGTTGTACAGAGATTGAGTCCGTGTAGTAGAGGTGGTCGTGCATTCCGACTAAGCCGGGGATAACCGTGTATCCCGCGCGGTCGAAGGCCTGCGCACCAGCGGGTACCTGAATCGTTGCGGCTGGCCCTATTGACTGGATTTTGCCGTTTGCAATCACGATCGCCTGGTCTTGCAGCGGTGCTGAGCCCGTTCCATCGATGATCCGCACATGCGTGATGACAAAGACCGGTGCGCTGACCGTCACAAAGGGAGCGACGCTGGTTGCGTCCTTGGTTTGTGCAAACGTTAGAGAGCTACACAGGAGGGCGAATAGAACCAGGTTGCGCATTAGTACACCTCGTGGAATGTGCCTTGTTAGAAGCGGAAACCATCGATCCAACGCCGTTCGTAGGTCTCGCTCGTCCACTCTCGCTTCTATGCTAATCGCGTAGTTAGTCCATGCTGCGGCGCAGATCCACCAGCACTTGATCGGCGGAGTTCACCCGTATGAATCCCAAACGTGGATACTCGAGGTCAACGATGACATAGACGGCGAACGTCAGTATAGCGGCGAAGCTGAGCATGTGAATCCAACTACGGGTCTTCCGGCCCGCCATACCATATCCCGCCAGCAGCGAACACGCCAGCGCCAGAACACCCAGCATGATGAAGATGATTATTGGGGGATGGGTTTGCGTCGCTACCTGTCTGGTAGTGGTGATGTCAATCATCTGGTTCAGGGCTGGCAGCAGCAGCATAGAGGCCGTGGTGGTATTCGTTTGCTGGCTGGCTGACACAGCATCGGTCCAGATTGTTTTCTGCAGGGCTTCGGCCTTGGCAAACTCCACTTTCGCGGCCCGCATGTCAGGAATCTTCTGGTAACCCGCCAACCGTGCGTCCAGATACTGGCGAAATAAGTCCCGCATGGCTGACTGTTTTTCCACGGGCAACAGATTGATTCGTAAGTAAGCGGTACCTATATCGTTGGCCTCTTCTCCGATCAACTGGCGTCGCCCGTCAAAACGCGAGGCAGCGCCGGAAAACGTGAAAGCGATCAGCAGGCCTAGCAGCCCAAATACGGCACCCTCGACGGCGCCAAAACCCGCTCCAGCCGCCCCATCTGGATCCTTCGCCCGCCGCAGTCCTACGCGACGGCCGATCTCGAGGAACAACATCATTCCCACAAACAAGACCGTAAGCAACACGGGCGTTACCACCCAAAAGTCCATCACGCTCCCTCAGTATCGCAGTACTGTTCTATCATCTCGTAGATGGGTGGGCCTGCGACAGAGCTATCAGGAGAATCCAAGGAGCCGCGGACAGCATTGTCGCGGGACGTACCGCCAGACTTAGTCCAACTGGTGGACGAGTTCTGCACGGCCGCGACACTAGGCGATCGTAACGTAGGGCTAATCCGTCTGGTCCACTGGACTCGAGAGGACAAGCGCTCCCACCGCAATGTGGGCCGCCTGATCACGTTGGTGGATTATCTCGAAGCCGACGAGACAGTGCGGTTCAAGTTTCAATCGTCATTCGGCAGCTTGCTCGCCGAGTTGCATTCCATTTCTCTGTTCGCGGAAGCCGGCATTCCATCCGACCACAGTCTTTCATCTGAAATCACGCAACGAATCGCCGGCAGGTTCATTCCTGCGGCGCGCGCGGAATCGGACACGTCGAGGCTGCTGGTAACGCTGTATTCATCCGAGCGCGATGTCCGCAGTTTCCTGGAGAGTCCCACCGAACTACTGCAACGGCTTATTGCTGTGTTATCTCCGCAAGACTCGCCCACCTTTTGGCGGCCTCAGCAGCGGGACTTGCAGGAAGCGCTGCGTCTCCTGGCAGCCCGCGTCAGCGGGATCGGACTCGAACCCGAAATGCGAGACCGCAGTACATCTGGCGGAATCTCCGAATCGCCCTTTTATCGGCTCGTCAAAAGCACGGAGGACTTGATCGGGCACACATCCCAAGCCGATCTGGCGGCAGCCGTAGCTGCCTGGCGAGATGTCGTTGATGGTTGCAGGTCAGAGATGGCACAGGTCCATCGCCACATGGAGTCGGCCGGAGTCAGTGTCGAACTGATCTTCGACCTTAAGAAAATCGAAGCGCGTCTGCTTCGTATGGCGGCCCTGGTTGATGTGCTGGCCGCCGCGACGACGGCCGAGCAAACTCAGGCGGTGCAGACGCTCTTAGGCCACCTGATCGAAGGAAGGCGATCCGACCGAAGCCTGAGGTCGTTACTGCGCGAGAACCTGAACCTGATCGCGCGCAAAATGGTGGAGCGCACTGGCCACAGTGGCGAGCATTACATCGCCACCAACCAAACCGAATATTGGCAGATGTGGCGAGCTGCGCTCGGCGGCGGACTGCTCACGGTCATTACCGCCGCGCTGAAAATGCGCATCGTCGATGCTCACCTGCCGCCGTTTATTGAAGGCTTCGCTGCCGGAACGAACTATGCCGTGAGTTTCGTACTGCTCCAGGTTTTCGGATTGGTGCTTGGCCACCAAGCAGCCCGCGGCAACCGCGGCGACGTTTGCAGGAATTATCCGTAATAACCGCGGCGTTGAGCGCTCGAGCAAGTTGACGGACTTCGTCGCCCGCATCACCAGCACCCAATTAGCAGCGGCAATCGGAAATGTGGTCGCGGTCAGTTCTGGGGCGGTACTTTTCGAGATGATATGGTCGCGGTATCTTTGCCAGGTCCTATCTGGCTCCCGAGAGTGCTACTCACGTTTACGAAACACTGCATCCGTTTGCTTCCGGTACTGCCTTCTACGCTGCGGTCAC
This sequence comes from uncultured Acidobacteriaceae bacterium, assembly GCA_963709045.1. Taxonomy (GTDB): domain Bacteria; phylum Acidobacteriota; class Terriglobia; order Terriglobales; family Acidobacteriaceae; genus Bog-257. The sequence goes on from CAVPUX010000007.1 coordinate 166,546, forward strand.
GGGCGTGATCTTGTGGATGGCAGCGCTGGCGGGTGGATGGTTCGAGAACTTCGCCGTTTATTATCGTTTTACTGATGCGGTCGCTCAGCATCCTTTGGGATTGCGAGTTGGCAAGTCCTGGATGGGCAAGATAGCCAGCGTGCTGGAAAACAACCTGGGAGGATGGAGCACCAGCATTGTGCTGGGATATCTGCTCGGCTTCACCCCCGTGTTCGGGCGTTTCTTCGGAATACCGCTGGATGTGCGCCATGTTACGCTCTCGACCGGAACGCTCGCTCTGGCCGCTGCGCGCTATGGAACATGGAGTCTGGGACGCGCCTGGTTCTACCACGCCGTGGAAGGCATCGCAGTCATTTTTGTCTTGAATCTATTTGTGAGCTTCACTATCGCGGCTTTCGTGGCGCTGCGAGCCTACGACGTCGGACCGGCGGAACAGCTTCAGATTCTGCGCTTTCTTTGCGCTGATGCGGTGAAGGAGCCGCTTCGCTTCGTGTGGCCCAGGTTTGCGGCAGATGGCGGCAGGTCCGATGGCGAGCATTCACAAGAGAGCAATTCAGCGGAGCAAAGTCAGTTACAACTTTAAGAAGGCCTGCCCGGCGCCGACATAAAGAACCACGCCGCGCATTTCGCGCTTATTGCCGGCAGGCCGAACAATAGCCGCCCACCTCTAGCCGGGTGACTAGAATCTTGAAGTGGCATTCCTTTTCTACTTGCTGCTTCAGTTTCTCGTAGGTACTGGTTACGAATTCCGTGATCTTCCCACAGCGCAGACATGCGATGTGGATGTGCTCGCGGTTCATTTTCCGCTCGTAGTAATGGCCTTCCCCGCGAATATGCATTAGGTCGAATTCGTCGATCAGCCCGTGCCGCTTAAGCAGTTGCAGTGTGCGATACACCGTGCTGCGGTCCACCGAAGAGTCCACTCTCTGTACCTTCCGCAAGATCTGGCTGGCATCGAGATGCTTGGTGGCGGTCTCGATCACGCGCAGAACGGCGCGACGCTGCTGGGTGATACGAATGCCACGGTCGCTGAAGTAGGCCTGCAGACGGCCTGGAATTTCGGTTTCCGGTAGAGGCATAGTCCCAGTTCCTCCGGGTGTCGCAACTGGTCGCAACAAGACTGCGACGAAATCTTGGTCCCTTACTTGACAGCGAGCGAGCCTTACCGCCAGCATGGATAGGTTAACACTAGATGCGACCGAGTCGCAACTAGAAAACCCAAACACGACTAGACCTCTTAGCTTAGACCTCTTATAGGCTGACTCGGAGACGACAATTAGAAGCCAAACAAATCAACTCTGACAGGCGTCTCGCGATCATGTTTGATCACCTAGCCGGCACATTGCTGTTGTTTGGACGGACTAGAGTGACGCGAATTGGCTATGCCGTCCTGCTTCTTGCTGCGGTGCTGGTGCCTTCCTACGTTCAAACCCATGCTCAGGAATACCCCTACTTCGTTACCTACTCGCAGGAAATGGAAGAACCTGGAAACCTCGACATCGAAATGTTCAATGCGGTCGGCAATCCTCAGGGTGGCAACAGCTTTATTGGCTCGGATATTGAATTTGAGTATGGCCTGAAGGGATGGTGGACAACGGAATTTTATCTTGACGGACAAGCGACCCAGAACGAAAGCACCATCTTTACCGGGTTCCGCTGGGAGAATCGCTTTAGTCTGCTTCCGCGAGAGCACTGGATCAATCCCGTCTTCTATGCCGAGTTCGAAGATACCAGTGCCGACAAAACCATACGCGAGGTCGTAGGTCACGATGGTCTGCCTGATTTTCTGGTGCCTAACCGGCTAGCCCACATGGACATCGAGCGCGAGCTGGAGCTCAAACTGATTCTAGGCAGTAACACTCATGGTTGGAATATCAGCGAAAACTTCATTGCGGAAAAAAACTTTGCCGGCGATCCATGGGAGTTCGGGTATGCATTTGGAGTGAGTCGACCTTTGCGGCTTGCCGCCAGCGCTCACGAATGCGCTTTTTGCGCGGAAAAATTCCAAGCGGGCTTTGAAATGTACGGTGGCTTGGGCGACTCCGACAGTTTTGGATTACACCTTACCTCGCAATACCTGGGTCCAACCGTTAATTGGACGGCTCCGAATGGGACGACCATCGCGTTTTCGCCGCAGTTTGGACTGAATGGTTACAGCATTCCGATGTTGTATCGCTTCTCGGTGTCTTACGAAATTCAACAATTCTTTAGCCATTTCCACAGGAGTGGACAATGACGCGGACTGGGTTATTCGTCGTCGCGATTGTCATCATCGCGTCGTCCTTGGCTGGATTCGCAACATCGAATGGCGCGTGGCTCAACAACGTTCCGCAGCGCGATCGCGAGCGCGTCAACCCTTACCGTGACCAGCCGGACGCAGTAGCTGCCGGCCGCCTGATCTTCATCGACCACTGCGCCCACTGCCATGGCAACGACGCGGATGGAACCAAGAAGCGACCATCGCTAAGGAGCTCACGGGTACAACAAGAGGCCACCGACGGAGACCTTCATTGGTTGCTGGTGAACGGCAACCGGAGCCAGGGCATGCCTTCCTGGATCAAACTGGGCGATCCTCAGATTTGGCAGGTCATCTGCTATGTAAAGTCGTTGCATTGAGCATGCCGGGAGCACGTGTGAGGAGAAGCTTGGCTGCGCCTTGGATAAAGCGGATTGGTGTTACAACCGTGATTTTGCTGGTCGTTGTCCAGTTCATTCCGGTGAACCGAAATAATCCCAGGGTGAATCCGTCGCGAACCATCTACGCAAGCTTGCCGATGCCTGCGGAGGTGAAGTCGGTATTCGAACGATCCTGCAAGAACTGCCACTCCGACCAAACCTCCTGGCCTTGGTACAGTTACGTCGCTCCCGTATCGTGGGTGGTCGCACACGACGTTCATCAAGCGCGTAAGGCAATGAATTTGTCGGAATGGGGCAGTTATTCGTCGAACAAGAAGACCAACAAGCTTGAAGAAATCTGTGAGCAACTGAACAACGGGGAGATGCCAGATCGAAAATATGCGTTACTTCACAGGCGAGCCCGACCGACGGCAAAAGAACGCGACATCGTGTGCCAGTGGACCGACGACTCACGTGAATATTGACGTCAAACTCGGCAGGTGTTCCGCGCGCAGCGTGATTATTCGACTCTTGTTGCGCAAGAAGAGTCGTTTGTCCCGATTTTCATCTTATCGCAATCAAGTTCATGCATACTGGGCTAACTAATGCACCGACGTCTACGTCACTTACTGATGAATAACATCTCCAGGTTTCTTATCTGCAACGAAGTGCGGGTCGGGATGGAATCATGTTGAGAATTGATATCAAAGCTGCACCCCCAAATGTCACATTGCGTTGCTGCGGTCGGATTGTGCTCGGACTTGAAGCGGAAACCTTGCGCTGCATGGCGACGTCGCGCACGGAGAACTGCCTCACTCTTGACCTCAGTGGAATCCGCGCCCTCGATGCCGCAGGTTTGGGATTGTTAGTCGAATTGCAATGCTGGGCGAACCGCCAGAAAAAGGTATTGCGAATCGCACAGCCTTCGTTATGCGTACGCCGGCTGATCGCCCTGACCAACCTGCAGTCTGTGCTTCAACTTGGCGGTTGCGAGAAATTTGATGGTTTGGAAGAGCGGGATCACACGATTGCCGCGACCAGCGCCGAGCGGGCTATGAGCGCCTAGGCACAGGCGCTCTCTCGCCGTAAGTTTTCCGCCAAATTATCTTCAGCAATCTTTTTCCGCAAGTGAAATACGAGGCAGGCCGTCCAACCGTCCGCCTCGCTATGCATATCTTCCTCGCTCGCCAATCCAGATGAGAATATATTTACGTTAATCAGACTGGTTCTCGCCATGCATGACAGCAAAAGGAAATGGATCCTCATCGGGCTTGGCGTTTTGGTCATCGCAGCCCTTATCGGGTTTACGGTCACGACACAGCCGGCGACACCAACCCTTAAGCCAACTGGCACGGCAAGTCCCGCGACGCAAGCCAAGCTGGTAAATGAGACACCGTTGGAAACGGCACTAAGCCTCGCTAGCGCCGCCAACACAGCTGCGGAGCAGCAGATATCCACGGAGGCCATTCGGGTCGCTGATCACGAGGTTGATTTGGCGTTTGCCATGGCCTTACAGCAGGCGCAGCAGCATCCTCCGGCCCAAAAGGGCGCGATCCAGCAGATCAATGCCAGGATTCGCGCGCTCGGGACTCGTCTGCAAGAAGTACAAGATAACGTTACTCGACTGACAAATCTGGTCAGCCATCCGGGCAAAACTGACGTCAACGCCACTCAGCAACAACTGGAGATTGCCCAGGCAAGAGTTACGCTTCTAAAAGACGTGCTCGAGGATGCTAAAGAGGACCTGATCCGGGCCGGCGGCGATCCTCAAGCCCAGATACAGCAAGAACTGGATGAGCATGAAGCTCTCCAACATCACAACACTGCTGCCCCGCAGACAAAGCCGGCTTCGTTCGAGGCGGAAGGCAGCCTGATTTCGCAGTACCGCACCTGGCAACGGCTGCGCGAAAACCGGAAGCGTCTCCGGGAAGCCCAACAGCAGGCGAATACTGCCGCCGAAACGCTGACTCACAAACACGAGATTCTGGAAAAAGGCTTAAGCGAGAGCGTCGAAGGGGACGACTTAGGATCGGGTGCCAACGACGACACCGCCCCAGCCCCTCAAGCGGAGTCGCAGCAGGCTGCAACCATCGCCAACCTGAATACCCTGTCGCAGAAGACAAGGATGCTGTCCCAGTACGACAAACGCATTCAGGCCGAGAAGCAACTGGCGGACATGTACGGCCGCTGGGACGCAATTGTCCAGAATCAACTTCGGGTGGCGTTGCACGCCATATTGCGTTCACTGCTCTGGATCCTGCTGGCACTTCTCTTCCTGGTTGTGGCCGAAGGACTGATTGAGCACTTCTACATGAGTTTGGGCCCTGATCGACGACAGCTCAGTAGCATGCGACTGGTGCTCCGCCTGGTTTCGCAGCTAATTGGTGTACTGTTCATTTTGCTGGTGTTGTTCGGAATGCCGAGTCAACTTTCGACGGTACTGGCATTGGCGGGCGCTGGCTTGACCGTCGCTCTAAAAGATTTCATCGTCGCGTTCTTCGGCTGGTTCATCCTGATCGGCAAGCACGGGATCAGGCAGGGCGATTGGGTCGAGATCAACGGAATTGGCGGTGAGGTGATAGAGATTGGCGTACTGCGCACTATCCTGCTGGAAACTGGAAACTGGAATGATGCTGGACACCCCACCGGACGAAAAGTTTCGTTCGTCAACAGCTTCGCCATCGAAGGGCACTACTTCAACTTCACGACCACGGGGCAATGGCTATGGGACGAACTCGATGTGCTGATCCCCGCAGGAGAAGATCCATATTTCCTGCTGAATTCTGTGCTGAGGTTAGTGGCCGAGCAAACCAAATCGGATGCGACCGAGGCAGAGCAGGAATGGCATCGTGCCACCCATGGCTCGGTAACCCAATCGTTTTCAGCCGCCCCCGCGATCGATGTGCGGCCCACGAACCTGGGCATCAACCTGGTGGTGCGTTACGTAGTGCATGCGCATGATCGCTACGAGGTTAGGACTCGTCTCTACCAGGCAATCGTGGCGCTATTACATGGCGCTAAACCCGCAAAGACGGGCGATGGAGTCGCGGTGGCGGGCTCGTAATCCGGTAGCGTTTGTTACTTTTTCGCGGCGCTGCGGGCTGCTGGTTGGCTCTTGGCCTCTTCCTTGGTTTGCAAGTCATGCCTCTTCAAGCGCATTTTTTGCCGCGCTTTGCGCAGACGGTTCTCGCGTGATTTATCACCGTTACGAAATGACATGGTCAGCACCTCTCCACGATGCTACAGCATTCATCGAAAGAATGTTGCGGAAGCGAACTGGCTTAGCGAACTCGCAACAACCGCAGGTGCAAATCAACTGTCGAGCAGCGTGGAGGCCGCAAGGAATTCTCCGGCCTCCTAATGGATGCTGTTTCCTGTGGCTGACTCAGTAGGTTCGATCCACCCAAACCTGAGCGTTCCCCCATTGCTGAGCGGAATCCTCGGCCTTGACGACAATGGTGTGGTCCCCCATAGGGGTCTCAATCCAGGCCTGGAAAGACGGAGCACCTGCGATCGGTGTCACCAAGTTGCCATCTACAAAAATCTGGTACTGGATGATCTCCCCGTTAGGACTTGAGGCATTGGCGCGGAGATTGGTGTACGGGCCAGATTGCTGACCATTGTAGGGACTGGTGATGTTGACGGTTGGCAAGCCTTGCTGACGCACTGTGTAGCTCGCCGGGGACGACATGTGATTGACAATGCTCGGCTTGCCCACAGCCTTCACGAATACCTGGTAGGTTCCGGGAGGAAAACCGAACGGAGAGAGATCGAGTACGTGCGTACCAACTGGGTAGTCACCAAGCGACATCAGGTTCTGTCCGTCAGCGGAGATGTAGACGGTATAGTGATCGAGCGTCGATTCGTCGGTTACATACCAGCTCAACAGGTGGCCGGAGACGTTCGCCGAAATAGTCTGACAGTTGTCGATGCCGCTTTGGATTTCAGTTCCCTCTTCATAATCGTGCCAGGTCACGACTTGCACGGCATCGAGTCTGCCGGTGAAGGCGCGAATCGTCTCCCAGGAATCGAGCCAAGTCTGGCCACAGAGCTGTTGGATGTGACGGCCGCCAGGAGGCGCCCAGCTGGCAACAATATCGTTGAACCCTTTCCAGGTGGAAGCCCAGTTCTTCATAGAAGGATGGCGGGTGGCGGTTTGTAAGAAGTGCTGGGTATAGTCCAGACCTTCATAACCCTGCTGCAGCGGGTCTTTGGGAGACAGCCAACCATAGGCGCCGATCGTGTAGGGACTGGTGAAGCCGCCAGCGTTTTCGAAGACCCATTCCAGGTCGGAATTAGCGCTCCGAATCGTATTCCAGTCGATGTTGTAGGCTTCCATGCCAAACTGAGTCACAATCGTCTTACCATCGCTATTCTTTATGGCCATGTGCGAGCTGAAATAGCCCTTCGAGCGAGCATAAGTAATAGTGTTTAAGAGGGCCTGGGTAGCTGAACAACGGGGGTAGCATGAAAACCATTCGAGGGCGCCTTGATCGATCATCAAAGCGAAGGTCAGTGTGTCCTGTTGTTCCAGTTGCGTCTTCAGGACCTGAGTAGCGCCATCTTCCCAGCTTCCCTGCCCATACCAGTCAACTATGACGCCGTCGAAGCCGCGACTGGTCAGGTCGGTTATTTCTTTTGCGACCTGATGTGGATCCTGGGAGCTGTATCCGATGTTGGGATGGGCACCGTGTCCCCAATATGGAATGTAAGTGGCGTAGACCTTGGCCCCCTGCTGCGAGGGCGAGAGTAGGGTGTGGATATTTACTTTGCTGACGTTGCTGGCCTGCTGGTCGCCATTATTGACACATTGGCCGTGGGTAACAGTTGTGACCTCGCATCCGGGGAACGAATTGGCCGCGGCCGTATTATTTGCGGTCTCCGCCGCTAACGTGGTGTTAGGAATGATGGATTGATAGCGAGCTGTTTGATGGTGGTTGACTTGCGCTTGAACTGTAAATGGAACTAAGAAGGCCGCAAGAAAGACGGCGAGCATCTTCGACATCAGAGCGCTCCGGCACGCACGGTTCTAACCCACCGCCACGCGTGGTGTAATGGACCCCTGGGAAGACCTGTTATGGAACTGGGTGAGTATAGAGTCGGCCGACACAGACGCATCCCCCGTCAACCCCTCAACTCGGCTTAGTTTTTCTACCTAGTTCTTCCGACATCACAGCAAGAACGGCTAAGGTGTCTTTCGCATTCGACATTTAGGGTGGAATATCAAACGAGCAGAAAACGACTGCGTCGCAACGTCGGCCCTGAAACTCTTTATTTGTGCTGAAGCTCGTGAGACGCCACGTCAAGCGAGTGAAATAGTGAGAGAATTGGCACAATGCTGGAGCGCGCTGCTAGCCGCCCAAGCCACTACCGCTGACGATCAGAAGAACCGCAGCGTTGCCGTCCGTAACGAATGCGCCTGTCGGTAGCTTTGGCCCGCGCAGATGCCTTCAGTCTTTCGATCTCGGAAAACTGATTTGCCGCCATCTCTTGGATCAGGTCCATGATCGTCTTCTGCTTGGTCTCGCCAATCTGTATGAGTTGCATGCTGCACACAATATACGAAGCTGAAATGTCGATCATCCCCTGAGGGTCGCAGGCGCTCTACAACCTCTGTGTCACACTCTCTGATCTCCAAGGCTGTGTCCGTGTGGATGCTAGAATTCAGGGTCAACGAACGGTTTGCAACGTGAGCACCGAGCCATAACAGCACGAATTGGCCCTCCATTATTATGTGCACAGACGATCAAGCCGGCCGACAAAGTCAGCGCCCTGAAGTGATTGCACTCACAGGCTTTATGGGCGTCGGCAAGACTACAGTTGGCCGCGTGCTGGCAACTCTTCTCGACTGGTCGTTCTTTGACCTCGATTACGAAATTGAACTGAGACAGAAGCTGCTGATCAGCGAGTTGTTCCGCCTGCATGGCGAGGCGGGTTTTCGCGAAATCGAGAGTGACGCCCTGCGTTCTGTGCTTCAGCAGGCCCCCAGGCCAACTGTGATTGCGCTGGGGGGTGGCACGTTTGTCCAGCCGGCGAATGCGGAATTGCTGCGACAACGAGGAGTACGGGTGGTTTTTCTCGAATCCGATATCGGCGAGCTGTTCCAACGGTGCCGGGCGGCGGATCAGCATTTGCCCCTCAACCCCAGGCCCCTGATCGCAACGCCCGAAGCCTTCCACGCTCTCTATGCCCAGCGCCTGCCGTACTACCGCACCGCTGATATCACCGTGGACGCGACCGGCAAGGAGGTGGAAGAGCTGGCGCGCGAGATTGCCTTGAATCTGCAACTGTCTCCTCGTTTGCAATGAGGTTCGGGCGTTGGCTGCGGGCCACTGCCGCGCCTTAGACGTGATATAACTTTGTCTTTCACCATCATGTCCCAGCAGAAAATCCCCGTCGGAATTCTTGGCGCTACCGGTGTTGTCGGCCAGCGTTTCATTCAGTTGCTTGAGTCTCATCCCTGGTTCGAAGCTGCATGGCTGGCGGCTTCTGATCGCTCCGCTGGACAAGCCTATGGGGACGCTGTGCGCTGGCGTTTGAAGACTCCTATCCCCGAGCGCGTGCTGGGAATGTCGGTGTCGAACGCCGCTCCGGAAGGTGCGCCACGCGTCATTTTCGCCGCACTGGATGCGGGCATCGCACGCGATCTTGAACCCCAGTTTGCCGCAGCCGGTTGCGCTGTCGTTAGTAATTCCAGCGCTTTTCGCATGCAGGAAAACGTTCCCCTGGTGGTGCCCGAGGTGAACGCCGACCACATTGCCTTAATTGAGAAGCAATGTTGGCGCAAGCAGTCGGGCGGCTACATTGTCACCAACCCAAACTGTTCGGCGATTGGTTTGGTAGTGGCACTGGCGCCGCTGCATCGGAAATTCGGCATCGAGTCTCTGTTCGTTACCACAATGCAGGCGGTCAGCGGCGCGGGATACCCCGGCGTCGCTTCCCTCGACATTCTCGGCAACGTCATCCCTTACATCGCCAACGAAGAAGAAAAGATGGAGGAAGAGACGCGTAAGCTTCTCGGACATTTGGCTGGGGACCGCATAGAGCCAGCAGCGTTTCGCATGACGGCGCACTGCAACCGAGTTGCGGTCGAGGACGGCCATACCGAATCCGTATCAGTGAAGTTGAAGCGGAAGGCTGATGCTGACGAACTGATTGCCGCATTCAACGAGTTTCGCTCAACTCCCCAGGAGCTGAACTTGCCATTGGCCCCTGCGCAACCGGTCTTTTACGACTCCGCACCTGACCGGCCGCAGCCGCGCTTCGATGTGGACCGGGGAAATGGGATGACGGTGAGTGTAGGACGGCTTCGTCCCTGCGGCGTGCTCGATTACAAGTTCACGGTGCTGTCGCACAACACTATCCGTGGCGCCGCGGGCGCCGCTCTGCTTAACGCCGAACTCCTCAAGGTGCAAGGCTTCCTGTCGTGACGCAAGAGCTTCCTCTTCTTTCATCGGTGGTGAGATCGTGATCGTTATGAAGTTTGGCGGCACGTCGGTGGAAGATGCCGCCGCTATCGATCGCGTTGCGGCCATAGTGAAAGCACGCTTAGCCGAGCAGCCCTTCGTGGTCGTGAGCGCCATGGCCAAAGTGACCGACCAGCTGCTGGCCATGGCGGCGGCAGCGGGAAAAGGTGAGCGTGAGCAAGCACTCGATATTTGCCGCCATCTCCGCGAACGCCACTATCTGGTCGCCGGCGAATTGCTGGGTACCGGACTGCATACCGAGTTACATAGTGAGTTGGGGGAGCAGTTCGACTCGCTCGACGAGTTGCTGCGTGGGATTGCCGCCGTGGGGGAACTCACGCCGCGCACCTCCGATTATGTAGTCTCTTTTGGCGAGCGTCTCTCGAGCATGATCGTAACTGCTGCTTTTCTAGTGCGCGAGATTCCGGCAAGGCTAGTGGACGCGCGCCAAGTGATCGTCACAGACTCGCAGCATAGCCGAGCCGTACCTCAGGTTGACGAGATCAACGCTCGTTTACAAAGCCACGTTACGCCGCTGCTGGAACGGGGGCAGGTACCGATCATGGGAGGCTTCATCGGTTCGACGCGCGAAGGTATTCCGACGACCATCGGGCGCGGTGGTTCCGATTTTTCCGCAGCCTTGGTCGGCGCTGGATTGAACGCCGGCCGCATCGAGATTTGGACCGACGTGGATGGAATGAAAACCACTGACCCACGTATATGTCCCGAGGCGCGCCGGATTAAGGTCATCAGCTTCGAGGAAGCTGCCGAACTGGCATACTTCGGCGCCAAGGTGTTGCATCCTGCGACCGTGCTTCCCGCAGTCGAAAAGGATATTCCTGTCCTGGTGCTGAACTCGCGCAATCCATCGAATGAAGGTACGCGCATCCTGTCGAGAACACCGCGCTCGCATTCGCTATTCAAGGCAATCGCGGCCAAGAACCGCATCACCATTGTCGAAATCGTTGCCGCACGGATGCTCATGGCCCACGGCTTCCTCGCCAAGGTGTTCGAAGTCTTCGCCCGCCATCGTTGTGCGGTAGATGTGGTGTCGACCTCGGAAGTCAGCATCTCCCTCACCGTCGATTCCAATGAAGCCATTCCCCAGATTGCCGCCGACCTCGAGAAGCTGGCATTTGTGAAGTACTCCGGCCGCAAAGCGATCGTTTGCCTGGTAGGCGAAAATTTGCGCGACACGCCGGGAGTTGCGGCGCAGGTGTTTCACGCCATCGGTGACATCAACGTGCGCATGATTTCGCAAGGCGCATCGGAGATCAACCTGACCTTCGTGGTGGACGAAGCCGATGTACCGGAGGCGGTGCGTCGATTGCACGCCAAGTTTTTTGCCGAGGTCGATCCCGAGGTGTTCGATTGAATTCTGTACCTCTTCGGCTGCTCGTGCTGGGATGCGGCAAGACCGGTGGTCTGGTCGCCGAGGTCGCGCGTGAACGCGGGCACCAGGTGCAAAGCCTTGCATCGGATGAGAATCGCGACGCAGCCTGGCTGACGCACGAGCATCTGCTCGGCTTCGATGTGGTAGTGGACTTCACGACGCCACACGCAGTGCTGGCGAATATCGAGGCGTGCCTGCGTGAGCGCAAAGCTATGATCGTCGGGACCACCGGCTGGTACAGTGAACTCGATCGCGTCCGCCAGGCCGTGGAGAAAGCCGATATTGGGTTTGTCTTCGGGGCGAACTTTTCTTACGGAGTGAACCTCTTCTTTCAGATCGTGCAGGCAGCGGCGCCCGCGTTGACGCACAACTACCGTGGACACATTACCGAACGGCATCACATTCACAAAAAAGATGCGCCGTCTGGAACAGCGGCCGCCTTGCAACGGTTACTGGAGCAGGCATCGGGAGAACGCGTCGAGATTACCTCGGAGCGCGAAGGCGACGTCACGGGTACTCATACGCTGGAGTTGAGTTCGTCCGGCGATCGTATTGTGCTCACGCACGAAGCCAAGTCGCGCCGCACTTTTGCCGAGGGAGCAGTGCTCGCGGCGGAATGGATCGCGGGAAGAACAGGCTTCTACGACTTCAAGGACATTTTCAATCAGCTCTGAAGTGTTCTTACCACAGAGACACGGAGAACACAGAGAAGAAAAGCCTTTGCTTTCACCACAGAGGACACGGAGATCACGGAGCTTCTATTGTTAGTTTTTATTTCTTTTTTCATTTCCATTCTTTTTCCGTGCCCTCCGTGTTCTCCGTGGTGAAAAGGGGTTTTTCTTCTCTGTGTTCTCTGTGCCTCTGTGGTGAAAACTAGCTTTTGAGATTCGCAGCCCAGAGGATTATCCTGCTGAAATGACATTGCGTGGATGCGGTACTGCCCTTGTCACTCCCTTCAAATCAGATGGACAGTCTGGACGAAGCGGCCCTGCGTGGACTGGTGCGCTGGCAGGTTGAATCGGGCATCGACTTCCTGGTCCCGTGCGGCACCACCGGCGAAACGCCGACTTTGTCGCACGACGAGTGGCTGCGCGTCGTTGACTTGACCATCGAGACCGCGGAGGGTCGCGTGCCCATTATGGCGGGTGCGACCTCGAACAATACCCGCGAAGCCGTGGCCAAGGCTGAGGAAATCTCGGCGCGTCCGGGAGTCGATTACGTTCTCACCGCGACGCCGTATTACAACAAGCCGACACAGGAAGGCGTGTACCAGCACTTCAAAGCTATTGCCGAGGCCTCGGCGAAACCTCTGGTGCTATACAACATCGCGGGCCGGACCGGGACCAACATCGAAACCAGTACGCTGCTTCGGCTGGCCGAAATTCCCAACATCGCCGGAGTGAAAGAGGCGAGCGGAAATATCTCGCAGATCGCTGAGGTCTGCGCCACAATGCCGGAAGATTTCATGGTTTTCTCCGGCGACGATGCCGTCACGCTCGCCGTGATTGGACTCGGCGGGGTGGGCATTATTTCGGTGGTATCGAATGAAATTCCGGCGGAGATGGCGCACCTGACCCAAGCCGCCCTTGCCAACAAGTGGGACACCGCTCGCCTGCTCTTCCGCAAGTATCTCCCGCTGATGCAGGCGAACTTCATCGAGTCGAATCCGGGGCCGGCCAAAGCCGTACTGGCCATGATGGGCCGCATTGAGGAAAACTACCGCCTGCCCCTGGTGCCGATGAAAAAAGAAACTCGCGCGAAGCTGGAGAAGATTGCATCCGACGTCGGGCTGCTGCAAGCCAACCCGGTAGCGACGGCCTGAGGATGATTGGAGTCAGAGAGGGCTGACCGACGCGCACGATCTTACGGCCCCTTCATCTTATCTTTGACGCTGTGAGCTAGTTTCTCGATTTCCTCGGCCTTCTTGATCACCTCGACCGAAAGCTTGTTTTCGTCGGTTTTGTCGACATATTCCTTGAGCTCGGTTGCCAGTTGCAGCAGCTTTGCGGTGTCTTTTTTAAGCTCTTGCAGGCGTTTCGCATTTGCTTCCAACGCCAACTTTTGTCTTTGCTGAGCTTCCCATGCCTCGCTCCTCGGGGGTTTGCTGAGACCCGGCCGCACAGCGGAGAGACGGCGGGTTGGTCGGCGGTTTGCGCCCAACCGGCAATTCCAGAGGTGAAACAGAAAAGAAGAACCGCAAGCACGGCCGCGTTTCTCAACCTGCTCAACAAAACGAATGGGTGTCTCATAGAAGTATCAGGATTATATTCTGCCGACACCTCCTCCGGGAGGAGCAACTTTGCCCTCCGTGCGGTCATCCGCTACTCTGAAGTCCAACTAAACCCAGGGAGAATCTTGATTTCAGTGCGACAAGCCTTGCAAGCCATGCTGACATTCCCGCACGACGGCCGAGATGGGCTCATCCACATGTTTACCGACTGGGGAGATGACACCGTCGGCTTCGTGCGTCACCAGGTGCCGCGAATCATCGGCGTCCTGATCATCGCCTTCATTCTGACTCGGCTGCTCAAGATAGCGTCCAGGCACTTGGCAGAACTCGGCAACCGCGCGACCCTGCCCTCCGCGCTCAGGTCGCAACAACTTCGCACGTTGACGACCGTCATCTACAGCGTCGGAGTATTCGTCATCATGTTCCTGGCCGCGCTGCAAATCCTGCCGCTGCTGGGCATCAACATGGGCCCCCTTTTAGCCAGCGCCGGTATCGCCGGGTTGGCCATCGGATTCGGCGCGCAGACCCTGGTCAGGGACTTCATCAATGGCTTCTTCATTCTGGTGGAGAACCAGTACGACATTGGGGACACCATCAAGATTGCTGCTGTGCAGGGCACGGTTGAGGACATGACCCTGCGCCGCACCATATTGCGCGACGACAACGGTAGCGTCCATACCGTACCCAATGGACAGATCACCATTGTCACCAATCTCACGCGCGACTGGACACAGTTGCCCATGCATATCTCCGTGGCGTACGGCGCCGACAGCGATCAGGTAATCAGCTTGCTGAAGCAAGTTGGCGAGGAGATTACCAGCGATCCCCACTACGCCGAGATGATCGTGGCCAAGCCTGACGTCCCCGGAATCGAGAGGGTAAGCGGCAGCGAAGTGGATTACCTGATGTTGGTGAAGACCCGGCCGGGATCGCAGTACGCAGTCAGCCGCGAGCTGCGGCGGCGGATTAAGGCTTGCTTCGAAAAAAATCACATCGAGCCGGGCAATCCCAACCGGTGGTACGTCGTGGACGCTCCCAAGCCGAGCTGACGCTAGCATCTTGCGGCCTTTCCGTTCGCATCCTACTCGTAGGATGTGGGAGAAATTCGCCATTGAGGTGTTCGCGGCGGCCCTTCTGTTGGCGGGCTGGTATTGGTGGTTTCGACGGGCGAATCACCGCCGGGCTGTGCAGATCCTGAAGTGGATCGAGGACGCTTTTTCCGGGCACGGCTCCATCTCTGGCGCGCGTTGGCGCGGTGCATCGCACTTCCGCGTCGATCTCCGGCTGTGCCCTTCAGTTTTTCGGCGGGCGTCGCTGGCGGTCCAGCTTGAACCTCGGGAATTGCCGCTAAGCTGGCTGCTGGACCGCGTTCGCAAGGGCAAAGAGACGGTCACTTTCGAGGCGGAACTTGACCATCGGCCGAGCCACAACCTTCATATTCAGAAACACTATTGGTCGGGCCGCACGCGGCAGAGAAGACCTGCTTCACTGTCAGGATGGCATCTTGTGAGTCTTACTCCAATGCTGATCAGCACCAAACCCAATTGGCAGAACGATTCAATTCACATGCTGGAAACCCTGCAGACATTTACTCGCACTTGCGATTTCTTGCGCGTGGCATTTCGCCGGCAGGATCCACACTTTGTGGTGACGGCCCCGTTGGAGTCGCTGTCTCCCGAAGCCCACGAGGCGGGAATGTTTGAAGTGTTGCGCGAGCTGGCCAGCATCGCCTCCGCCTCAACTTACTAGAGCGATGCGTTACTTCGGCTGGCCGCCTAATCCCGCCCACTTCTCCAGCAGCGCAAGGGTCGCGGCGTAATCAAGGTCGTCCCAGCCCTCTTCGCTCGATAACTCGTAGATCTCGTCCACGGTCTCCAGCGCCGGCAGCTTGACGCGATTCTCTTTGGCGGTGTCGAGCATGAGGTGGATGTCTTTGTGCATCAGACGCAGCGGGAAATTCGGCGAGTAATCGCGCCGCAGCACGAATGGCGCTTTGTAATCCACCACCCCCGACCGCACCATGGACGCCTGGATCAGTTCGATAAGCTTATGCGGGTCGACACCCAGCTTGCCGGACAGAACCCACGCCTCGGCGAAACCTTCGTAGATCAGGGCGATCATCAGGTTCATGCTGATTTTGGCCGCCTGTCCCTTGCCTGTGTCACCCATGTGGATGACCTGCTTGCCCATCGCCTTAAACAGCGGCTGAAGCGCCTCGACGGCTTCGCTCGAACCGCCGACCATGAAGATGAGCTGTCCGCTCTCTGCGCCGATCTTCGATCCGGTAATGGGAGCATCCACCCAATGGACTCCGCGCGCGTTCACGCGCTCGGCGAAGCGCAATGTCGCTGAAGGCGAGATGGTGCTGGAGTCAACGACGATCATACCTTCGCGCAACGACTGTTCGGCTCCGTCTTCGGCGAACATAACGCGCTCGACGGCTGCGGTGTCGGCCACGCATATCCACACAACCTCAGCGTCTTTGGCGGCGTCGGCGGGAGAAACAGCCGTGGTCGCGCCATCGACGTGCTGCCGGGCGCTGCGGTTCCACACCGAGACTTCATGGCCGGCCGCGACCAGTTTGGAGGCCATCGGCCGTCCCATAATGCCCAACCCGAGAAAGGCAATCTTCATTCGCCGCTCCTTCGTTCAGGGGTTCCCTGGCCAGCACTGAAGCGGCGCTTCGCCAGCGCTGAGAACCGAACCTTTGATTTAAGCTGAGTAGCTGGCTAAGGTCAAGCAAAGGTCGAACCTAAGCTCGCGTTGCCGCATCGCCAACGCCCCTGACAGCGTCTAATGACTACAACCCATGTTAGGAATTACAGTTCGTCGTAAAGCCACGCAGTTTGGAACTTTGGTGCGCCACTCGGCTATGACGCCTCGCACCGGCGTGGCTCGCAAGCCCGTACTCGCTCGGCGGGGCGAGTTAGGCATAACTTTCATCGGACATTCCAGCTTCTTCCTCCAGATCGGAGGCAAGAACATCCTGGTTGATCCCAACTTCGCGCGCTGGATTTTCGTTCTCAAGCGGCTTCGTCGGCCGGGATTGAAGCTGCGTGAGTTGCCGGCAATCGATGCAGTGCTGGTTTCACATGCCCATTTCGACCACCTTCATCGTCCCTCGCTCCGTGCGATTGCGTGGCTCACGCGACGCAAGACCGGCAAGCGGCCAACGATTATCGTGCCCCGTCATGTTCGCGATTTAGTCAGCGACCTGGGCTACGGGCGCATCATTGAGTTGGACTGGTGGCAGAACTTCCAGCTCGGCAATGTGGAGGTCACACACGTTCCAGCGCGCCACTGGGGCGCGCGCATCGTGCGCGATGTGCACCGAGGTTATGGCGGATACGTTCTGCGTTCAGGCAAGCAGTCGATTTATCATGCCGGCGACACGGCGTACTTCGACGGCTTCCGCGAGATCGGCGAGCGGTTGAAGCCGGAGGTTGCGCTGCTTCCTATTGGCGCTTATCATCCCGATTCGTTCCGCCGGGTGCATACCAGTCCGGAAGATGCCGTGCAGGCGTTCCTGGACCTCGGTGCGCGCTGGATGGTTCCGATGCACTACGGAACATTTCGCCTCTCGTACGAGCCGGTGGACGAGCCGGTCAAGCGTCTAATGACCGACGCGAAACGGCGCGGCATCGAAAAGAAGATTTGCGTGCTGGAAGAGGGCGTGACGAAGTTCTTTGAGTAACGTTGGCAGTTGGCACTGTCAGCTATCAGCTCTACCCCTTATGGTTTGTCTTGTCATCCTGAGCGGAGGCGGCCTTGGCCGCCGGAGTCGAAGGACCCCTATAGTTGCCACAATGCTGATTTCTGACTGACGTACATTCCGAGGAGACATCGTGAGAAAAGTTGCTTTTGCACTGTTGATGACGCTGTTCCTATCCTGCGTGGCCGTAGCCGCTGACACCTACCAGACGGCCAAAGTCGTGAAGTGGGAGAACTCCACTTATCAGCAGAAGAAGAACAAAGTGGGGCAGTGGGTCGTCTACTCCATCCAGACCGATCCGAATATCACCTATCAGGTCGCCCGCAAGAAGGAAACCAAGCCGAAGATGCAGCCCGGCGACACGGTTCAGATCGAAGTGAAGGGAAACAAAGCGACCGTCATCAACGCGCAGGGGCACAAAGAGCAATATCAGGTCGTCGGGCAAGCGGTCGGAGTTGGGCAGGATCCGCTGCAGCTAAGAATGGAGCTTCGCCTGTCAAAAGCTGTCAGCTTCGGTTACCAGACCTCATCGTCATTGTGCAAAATTCGAACGCAAGGAGATACGCCTGTTGGCATAAGAAGTCGACGATCTTTGGGTCCCCGCTCGCCTGATGGGCAAGGGCAAGAAAGTCATGCCGGTAAGCTCGCGGCTTACGTCTGCAAAACTTTCAGGAACGAAGGTGTTTATCGCAATGGCGGAGGTAGTGACCTTGTATATGACTCTTTCTATGCGGCAATGAAAGCCTGGAATCACTATGAGATTGAGGACTCTCCTGTCAAAAGCAGATACTTGATCAGAGGTTTCGTATGGCAGTGGTGGATAAGGGTCTCACGTATGGGCCAACAAACACATACACGGAACATCAGGTCAAAACCCTTGGAGCAGCGGTTCGTCAGCTGATAACTGAAAGCCTCACACGGGATTGTTGAAAACCGGCGGCTCTGATAGCTACCCCAGCGCCTGTTCCAGATCCGCAATCAGGTCTTGCACATCCTCGATCCCCACAGAAATCCGCACCATCCCATCGGTGAGCCCAATCGCCTTTCTTCCCTTCTCCCCGATGGCTGCGTGGGTCATGCTGGCCGGATGCGAGATGAGCGTCTCGACGCCGCCCAGTGACTCGCCCATGGTACATACGCGTACCCGCTTCAGCAGCCGCTTGGCATTGGCGAGCGAGCCGGTCTCAAAGGTGATCATGGAGCCAAAGCCCGACATCTGCCGGCATGCCAGCTCGTATTGCGGATGACTTTTCAGCCCAGGATAGAAGACCTGCTTCACCTTGCGATGGCCACTGAGATAGTCGGCCATGACGCGCCCGCTTTCGTCGTGCTGCTTCATGCGGACCGCCAGCGTCTTCACGCCGCGCAATACCAGCCAACACTCGAACGGCGACATGATGGCGCCCACGGCCTTTTGAATGAAGGCCAGCTTCTCGGCCTGGTCCTTTGTGGTGCACACCAGAACGCCACCGAGCCCGTCGCTGTGGCCGTTAAGAAACTTCGTGGTCGAATGCAGCACCATGTCTGCGCCAAACTTGATGGGCTGCTGAAAGTAGGGCGACATGAAGGTATTGTCAACCACCACCTCGCAACCGCGTTTGTGCGCGCTTGCGCTGACCGCCGCGATGTCAGTCAAGCCCATCAGCGGATTGGTCGGGGTCTCGATGTACACATATCGCGTGTTCTTGCGGATGGCACGCTCAACGTTGCGCGGGTCGGTCGTATCAACGTAGGTAAATTCCAGACCAAAGTTAACCATCACCTGGTTGAACAGCCGGGGCACGCCACCATAGAGATTATTGGAGGCCACGACATGGTCGCCCTACTTCATCAACTGGCACAGCGCCCCGACCGCAGCCATTCCGCTGGCAAAGACTGGCGCAGCGATACCCCCCTCCAGCGAGGCGAGGTTCTGCTCCAGACGCGTGCGCGTGGGATTACCCGCTCGCGAGTAATCGTAGCCTTTGGTTACGCCCAGCTCTTCTTGAGCGTAGGTCGAGGTCGCGAATATGGGAGGAGAGACGGCCCCAGTGGACGGGTCGGGATCGTTGCCGACATGGATGGCGCGAGTAGAAAAGCCAGGAACGTTGCGTTTAGGCATAGAAAACCATTTCACCACAGAGACACAGAGGCACAGAGAAGAATTCCTCTTTCACCACCGAGAGCCACAGAGAAGAGACAAAAATCAAGAAGAACGGCGATAAAAAAAGGTAGAAAATAAGCACAGAAACTCCGTGAGCGCCGTGCCCTCCGTGGTGAAAAGAGAGTTCTTAGTTTC
This sequence comes from uncultured Acidobacteriaceae bacterium, assembly GCA_963709045.1. GTDB lineage: Bacteria > Acidobacteriota > Terriglobia > Terriglobales > Acidobacteriaceae > Bog-257. Next base: position 186,241 of record CAVPUX010000007.1, read on the forward strand.
TCTGTGCCTCTGTGTCTCTGTGGTTCAAAAAACAATCGGTGGTTAACGCTGCTCGTTGAAGTGGAAGATATCTTTCGATAGATACCGCTCGGCGGAGTCGGGAATGATCGTCACCACCCGTCTGCCCGGCCCAAGTCGCCGCGCAATTTCGATCGCACCAAACACCGCCGCCCCTGCGCTCGAGCCCGCCAGCACACCCTCAATCGCGGCCAACTTCTTCACCATGTCGAAGGCGTCGTGATCGTTGACGGCCATGACCTCGTCCGCAAGCGATAGATCGCAGGTCTTGGGAATGAAGCTGGCGCCGATGCCTTCCACCTGATGCTCGCCTTTTGGCCCTCCACCCAGCACGGAACCCTGAGTCTCGATCACGATGGCTAATGCTTTCGGATTGCGCTCCTTCAGATAGCGTGCCACGCCGGTGAAGGTGCCGCCGGTGCCGGAGCCGATCACCACCGCGTCAATCTGCCCACCCATCTGTTCGTACAATTCGCGTGCCGTGGTCTCGTAGTGAAAGTCGGGATTAGCCTGGTTCTCAAATTGTCCCGCGACGAACGAATTGGGCGTCTTGGCGGCGCGCTCTTTCACGTAGCGGATGGCGGCCTCCATGCCATCAGCCTGAGGCGTGCGAATCACCTCCGCGCCCAGCGCTTCCATGAGAGTGACCTTCTCCTGGGAAAAGCCCTCCGGCACGGCGAGCACGGTTTTATATCCGCGACCTGAGCCGATCAGCGCCAACCCAACGCCAGTATTACCGGCTGTTGCCTCAAAGATAGTCGCGCCGGGCTGCAGTAAGCCTGCTTCCTCGGCCTTGAGGATCATCCCCAGCGCGGCGCGGTCTTTGATGCTGCCGCCCGGATTCAGGTACTCAAGCTTGGCATAGACATCGGCGATATTGGGTGGAACGATTTTTCGAAGATGGAGGATTGGAGTTTCGCCGACCAGTTGGGTGATGTCTTCGGCGACTCGCAGGGAAGTCATTTCAGCAGTCTTCATGGACACCTAAGGACGAACCACCAAGGGTACGCGAATCGGAATCGGTCGGTCAACGTAGGGCTGACATCGTGACGGGCGCGGAATCCATCGGGTAAGGATATGTCAGCAATTCAGAGTTGTCCGCGTCGTTCGTTCAAATTCAGCACGGCAGTCCGATCCCCAAGCTACAGATGAGTGCCTGGTCCGATGGTACTAAGGCCTCAGAAAAATTAGCATTCCTGGCACCTATGTGACCCATGAAGCTTACTTCTGCGTTGTAGAATGTCCGCCTGCCCGGGCTGAGGAACCCTAACTTCCCGGGCGAGGAGTGGAACGATGAAGAGACATTTTGCCCGCCCTTACGTAGCCATTGGGATGACTCTACTGGCATGTTGTTTCTTGTCAGGCCTCGCTGTTGCGCAGGACGATGACGCTGCAACGCAAATTAGCAATGAACCCGCCAAACCGATGTATCGGGTGCTGCCGGCTCGAATGCGCGCAGACGTGCCGCTACCTTTGGCCTCACTACAATCGTGGAATGGTTCCTTCACCTACGGAGGGACTCAGTACACCTACAACATGGTCGGCACGGCGCCATCCACCAACACCCCGACGACGGTTCCTGTCTACATCATCCCGATCAAAATCATAGTCACATCGCATAGGACGCGGTACACCTACGACCCGTCGCATGTATTACCGAACGGCAAGACCGTAACCAACAACACGATCGCGTCGCCGGTTTTCGACTCGTCCACAACCTATATTCAAGGCGGGGTGAATGTAGGGAAGACACAGTACATTGACGCTTTCCAGCGCGCCAACTTCTGGGGCACGGTGCAGAATGCTCCGAACTATCATCTGCTGCTCGGATCGCCGACGGTGCTGGCCGAACAGACACTCACAGTCCCATCGAATTATGGAAGTGTCGGCTCCCCATTCGGGTACCAGGTAGGGCTGGTGGACATCAATTACTTCGATGCGCAAATACAGAGCATCATCAGCCGCTTCAGCCAGATCCAGCCCAACAGTCTGCCCATCTTCCTCACCTACGACGTCTACCTGACGGAGAGCCGGCAGTGCTGCATTGGGGGCTACCACAGCTCAGAAGGCAACATTGGCAGTCTGCAGGCCTATGCGCACTTCACCTACATTGACCACTCCGGCACATTTGCGCAGGATGTTTCAGCCTTGTCGCATGAGGCAGGTGAATGGGCGGATGATCCACTGACCGTCAACTACAACGGCAATAACACGCCGTGCGGCATCCTCGAGGATGGCGATCCGCTGGAGGGCGAACCCAACTATGGAGATTATCCGTACACGGTGAACGGTTTCACGTATCACCTGCAGGACCTCACTTTCCTGCCCTATTTCGGAGCGCCTCTAAACACGTCGGTGAACGATTGGTACTCGTTTCAGCACGCTTCGTTGTCGGTGTGTTCGAACGGCAGCTAGTCGAGCTTGCTCCCTGCAGCCCGCTTCGCGAGGAGCGGGCTTTTTTTATCGATGCGTGCCGCCTGCCTGGTACGGCGTATGGCATGAGTGCGACCGAGCCTTGGGAATCCATACAGGCACGCCCCTAGCCGAAAGTACGCATGACTATTTACGTCTTACCGCGCGCCTTCCCTCCTCGATGCGCTTCCTGGCTTCAGCAGGTCCTTTTACTCCGACAATCTTGTACTTCTCCCTGGACAGTTCATGGTAGTTCACAAAGAATTCTTCCAGTTCACGGAGGAACTCTTTACCGAGATCGTCAATGTGCTTAATGTCGGCAAAGCTATGATTGTCTTTTTCGACCGCGACCACGCGATCATTTCGTAGCTTGTTTTTCTTGTCGCGCTGCTCGCCCTCGATAATGCCGACCAGCCGGCATCCCAGGACACAGCCGGCGAACGCAGGCTCGTCCATTAGCACCAGCACATCCACAGGGTCTCCGTCCTCCGCTTTGGTCGATGGCACAAAACCAAAATCGTAGGGAAAGGTCATGCCGGCGGGGAGCACTTTCTTCAGCTCAAACACTTTTTGCTCATCATTGAAAGCATACTTATTGCGGCTGCCCTTGGGTGTCTCAATCACCACGCGGATGATGTGCTTATCGTCTTCATCCAGAGATCGCAACCGTGAAGGGTCAGCCAGAGCGCTTCGGCCGCTTCCGTTCTTACTCATCTGACCTCCTGCGTCCTGACGGCGGTTGACAGGCTTTTATGGCCGACGTTGACTGCGTGCTTCTGAAAAGTGCGAGTCGTAATTTCCTCCAAAAATGTTGGCGAACTTCCCACGTAAGTACCGCTACCAGGAACCACGCCAGTGTGGCGCTGCCCAGAACAATGGCAGACGGGCGCCTGGGGATCCATAACCAGACAACGACTGCGAATGCCGCCAGACCGACGCTTCCCATCGCGGCCCCGGCTGCGTCCACTCCAGCTGCGGTACGTCCCCTGATCCTCCCGTGCTCTCCAGCTTGCTCTTTCTCCTGCCGTTCGTGCTTCTCTAGAAGAGTAGCCGTAGCTGGGAAAATGGCAGGAAATGCCAAAAATAGTCCGCCAATCCCAGGCCCCCAGCGCTTTGCGATAATGCCCGTGAGGACCGTAACCAGACCGCCGAACAGGAAGCGAACGGCATACTCGGACCACTTCGAACGTCTCAGCGCTGCGGTGTCGATCTTGATCTTCACAACCCTAGCCCAGCAGCCCGTACCACAAACCCAGAGCCGCGCCCACCCACAGCAGCAGCGATAGGCTGGCCGCCGGCAATGCGGCCCACTTCTTGCGAATCAGTAGCCGACTCGTCAAGGATGCGTAAAGGAAGAACGCAACCGCCCCCACTATCATCGATCGAGCCTCCACGCTCGCATAGGCTTTGCCGTGCTGGATCAAAGCCAGTCCCAGGCTCGCGAGCGCTACCGAGGGCGCGGCTCCAAACAGCCCGGCGAAGCTTTTCGGTTTCACCACTTCGCCCACCATGGCAAAAGCGGAGACCATCAGCCCCCCAAGAACGATCCGCACAACTATCTCTTGCATCAAGGCTCCCGTCGCGCACTAAAGTCATTAGCAGGTAGCCTGTTCTTATCTTCTTATCGAGAATGGGAAAGAGATGCCTGGTACCTCCTTCCCATAGCGATGGACTCATCTAAGCAGCGCGTCGGCGTTTGCTCTTTTCTCTGGACTGAGCTTCGGAAACTCCCTCGTTGGCCTGAACATTGATCTGCCGCGAAAGCTCGGTCAGCTTCTGGTCGGTCTCTTTCTCTTCCTCAAGCGTCTGCCGCAGCAGAGACGCCTGTTCCGGCTCTCCCAGCAGATCAGCGTAGGCGCTCACTGTGCCGTAAGCAGCAATTTCGTAATGCTCTACTCGCTGTGCGGCGGAAATCAGCGCCGCATCCATTAGTGCATATTCGAGGTCTTCTCCCATGATCTCGGCGCCCTCTTTGACCAGCCCTTCCATGCCCACGCACTTCTTTCCACCAGCCTTCGCGTTGAGCATGCTGAAGATTTCCTCCAGACGCTGCACATGCCCTTTGGTCTGTTCCAGGTGTTCCTCGAAACCTTCACGCAGCTCTTCTGAAGAGGCCGCTTTGGCCATCTTTGGCAATGCCTTGGTCAATTGCTTCTCGGCACTGTACAAGTCCTTAAGTTCGTCGATGTAAACGTCGCGTAGCGAGTCTTTTGTCATGTGTTCACCTCCGCACTGATTTGTCGATTAGATTATGGTTCGATGAAAAGCTCAACGCAGCCTCGCACGCCAGAGATTCGTCCAACGAAAAAACGAGGAGCGGAAGCCAAGTTCCTAGGTCGTTAGTTGCGCATGATTCACGCAGGGATGTTTCGGCCTTCCGCGGCGGCGATGAACCAATTGCTCTGGCGAGATTTTGCTTCTTTGATGACGGTCCGCAGGTTCTAACCTGGCTGTCGCGGAGGGACAAGATACCTACCACGAATACACTCGCCCGAAAACATTCGAACGAAGCAACCGTTGTGACAAGGAATGGCAGCGACCGGGTCAGGGAGCGCCGTACCGCAAGCCGACACGAAAAGAACTTTGCCGGCGAAGCAAAGGCCTATGAGTTGAGGGACACTGATATGGGGCAGCATGCACACCGCGGGCAGTTTGGATCTGGAGAGAGGGATGTGCAATCGAAGAGGGCTGGAGTGGGCTGATATCGGAAATTGGCCGACTATCAAGACGGCACCACCGTCTCGCAGTAACGCGCAATCTGTTACAATCAAAACCGTTCGGTTGAGAGCGACACGCCTGCACTCAACCGATCAGATGTCTCTTATGAGGGTTTCCGCTTAACCCTAAGCGAACAAAAGCGGGGTCGTAGTTCAGTTGGTTAGAACGCTGCCCTGTCACGGCAGAGGCCGCGGGTTCCCCTGTCACGGCAGAGGCCGCGGGTTCGAGTCCCGTCGACCCCGCCATTAAATTGAATGGCTTACAGACTTACCTCCTTCCCGATCAGGGGACATTAGGGGACGATAACAGCAAACCGCGATTTTTCCACCGCGAGTTTGTTCCCCAGCTAGCTTCATTGGATCAGTTTTTGGCGCGGGCAACAAGCCCGTGGGCAGGATGGCATCGACTAGATTGTCCTGCGCCAGTGCTTGGCCCTCGAGGTCGCCTGCAAGTACTTGTT
>CAVPUX010000008.1:0-23279 GCA_963709045.1 uncultured Acidobacteriaceae bacterium
CGGGCCTCAGAGTTGTTGGTTTGCCAGTTGCTATTTCTTTACACCTGGGCTCACATGGGCCGCGTTTGTCGCGAACCTTGAAAACGCTTTCGCAGGTGTTGCTTCAGGCGGGTTGCTGATACAGGCCAATGACGTTGCCAGCCGGGTCACGGAACCGGGCAGTAATCTCGGGCGCGTCCGCGCCGATCGGCTGCACGATCTCGCCCCCATTGGCAACGATGACGTCAAGAGTGGCAGCAACGCTGTCGACCATCACGTAAACCAGAAGACCGTGCTAACACATGGCAGGTGAGCGTCCACGTACCCAGGTGCCGCTCACTTCGCCAACGGAGTCGTCAAATGCGGTGGAACCATCACCACGTTGCCTAATGTGCCAGCCGAAGACCTGGACGGTAAAAGTCGGGCTGAGCGGGGAAACATCGGTGGCGGGAACCTCGATGTAGCAGATCTTGCCGTTCGCAAGCGTGGGAGGCATGTGTTTCCCTCCAAAGGGCTGTACATTTTAGCAAGCTTTCGAGTCGCGAGAGGCCGGCGTCCATCGACCAGCGTATCGCTAGCGGCTTGTTCGCGTGGCTAGAAGTTGTCATCGGTTTGCCCACCGCTTCTTAATCTCACTGCGTGCCAGACTTGCTGGTGTGCCCACCGCTTCCTATTCGCACTGGCCTTTGGCGTAAGGGTGGGAAAACCGAACCCCAAGAGCCATCCTCATGTCGAATACTATGCTTGCCGTCGTTAAGCCCACGTCCGCACCGGGCACGGAAATCCGCCAGGTTCCTATAGCCGCAATATGGCCCGACCGATGTACTGGTCAAGGTCAAGATGGCGTCCATCTGCGGCACCGATCTGCACATTTACCAGTGGGACCAGTGGGCACAGCGCCGCATTCATCCGCCGCTCATCCCCGGCCACGAGTTCTGCGGCACCGTCGAAGCCGTTGGCGATGAAGTCACCAGCGTGAAGGAAGGCGACTTCGTTTCCGCCGAGATGCACGTGGCCTGCGGCAAGTGCCTGCAATGCCGCATTGGCGAGGCGCACATCTGCCAGCACGTGAAGATCATCGGCGTGGACGCCAACGGCGCCTTCGCCGAGTACGTTGTCATTCCCGAGTCAAATATCTGGAAGCTCGATCCGTCGATCCCGCCAGGAGTACGCGTCCATCCTCGACCCGCTGGGCAACGCGGTGCACACCGTGCTGGCGGGCGAGATCGCCGCCAAAAGTGTGGCCATCACCGGTTGCGGGCCGATCGGGTTGTTCTCTATCGCGGTGGCGCGCGCCTGCGGAGCTACCCAGATTTACGCGCTGGAAGTCAACGAGCATCGCCGCAAGATTGCCAAGCAGATGAAGCCCGACTTCGTCCTCGATCCCACCAAAGACGACGTGTACAAGATCGTGATGGACAACACCGACGGCACCGGCGTTGACGTCGTGCTGGAGATGGCCGGGCGCACCGAAGCTATCCGAACAGGCTTCAAAATTCTGCGTCTCGGCGGCCGCATGTCTCTCCTCGGAATTCCCTGAAGCCCGTCGAACTCAACCTCGCTGAAGAAGTCATCTTCAAAGGCGCGACCGTGCAGGGCATCAACGGACGCCGCATATACCAGACCTGGTATCAGATGACCGCGCTGCTGAAGGCGAACAAACTCGACCTGCATCCCGTCATCACGAATCGCATACCAATGAAGGATTTCGCCTCCGGCATGGAGTTGCTGAAGACCGGCGAGGCCAGCAAGATTCTGGTGTATCCCAACGGGACGAAATAGTCTGCGGCAGACTGGTTTCCATCAGTGCGGCCCTGCCGTGTGCTGATGTCCGGGTGTTAACTACACAACTAAGGCAACGTCCGAAGCGGCAACTTTTTCAGCAGACGTTGCCGACTGCTGACCTACTGCGGTTGCCGCTATCCCCTCACCAGCTTCTCCATCTCGTCCTCGTCAATTACGCTGACGCCCAACTTGCGCGCCTTGTCGAGCTTCGATCCGGCTTCTGCTCCGGCGACAACGTAGTCGGTCTTCTTGCTCACCGATCCAGCCACCTTACCGCCAGCATCCTCGATTAGTTTTTTGGCTTCGTCGCGAGTATGCCGCTCCAAAGTTCCCGTAAGAACGAATGTCTTTCCGTTGAGAGTTGTGCCGCGCTGCTTCTTGTGACCTTTGAAGACGAGTCCCGCGTTGCGCAGTCGCTCGACCAGCGCGACATTTTTTGGCTCGTCAAAGAACTCGCGGATGGCCGCCGAAACCCGCGGGCCAATCTCATTCACTTGCTGCAGCTCTTCTTCGCTGGCTTTCATGAGTTCATCCATCGATCCGAAATGTTCGGCCAGAAACTGCGCCGTGCGCTCGCCGACCATGCGAATGCCCAGCCCGTAGATGACGCGCTCCAACGGCAACTTCTTCGAGTTCTCAATTTCGGAGAGGATATTCTGGGCTGACTTCTTGCCCATGCGCTCCAGGGTAAGCAGCTTTTCTTCTGTCAGGTCGTAGATATCGGCAATGTTTTTGACCATGCCGTTCTCGACCAACTGATTCACCAGCGCGTCGCCCATGCCTTCGATATTCATGACTCCACGCGAAGCGAAATGGCGAATGCTTTCCCGCAGCTTGGCCGGGCAGTTGGCATTGACGCAGCGATGGTCGGCTTCGCCCTCGGCGCGTACCACGTGCCCGCCGCACACCGGGCAACGCTCCGGCATGTGGAAGTGACGATGGCCGCGTGGCTTGTCATCCAGCACCTTCACAACTTTCGGAATAACGTCGCCGCCGCGCTCGACCATCACCCAATCGCCGATGCGTACGCCCAGACGATCGATCTCGTCCATGTTGTGCAATGTCGCGCGACTGACCGTGGTGCCGCCGATGGCAACCGGCTTCAGGGCGGCCACGGGCGTCAGCTTGCCGGTGCGGCCCACTTGCACCAGGATGTCTTCGATCTGGGTAACGCCTGAACGCGCGGCGAATTTATACGCGATCGCCCAACGTGGCGCTTTGCCGGTGTAGCCTAGCTCTTCTGCAAGCGAATGCGGTCCACCTTGATGACGATGCCGTCGATCTCGTAAGCCAGGCTGTCGCGCTTGGCTTCCCATTCGTGGATGAATTCCCACACCTGATCGAGGTTGTGCACCAGGCGGTGATTGGGATTGACCTTGAAGCCGGCGGTTTGCAGCGCCTTCAAAGTTTCTGAGTGGCGATCGAAGATGGTACGACCTTTGGCAAACAGCGCATAAGAGAAAAAATCCAGCCGCCGCTGGGCGGTGATGTTCGGCTCCAGCACCCGTACCGTTCCAGCTGTCGCATTGCGCGGATTGGCAAATTTCGGCAGCTCCTGCTGCTCGCGCTCTTCATTCATGCGCTGGAAGGAAGCCAGGGGCATCAGCAATTCGCCGCGCACTTCGAAGTCCGGCGGCAAGCCAGCCTTCGTCAGCGTCTTAGCAGGAATGGTGAGCGGCACACTGCGCACCGTGCGCACATTGAGAGTCACATCTTCACCCACAGAGCCATCGCCGCGGGTGATGCCCAGCGCCAGCTTTCCACCGGCAAAACGCAACGCCAGCGACATGCCGTCGAGCTTCAGTTCGCAAACGTAGTCCACGCGCGACTCGCCGCTCAACTCGTGCACTCGCCGTTCCCAATCGCGCAACTCGGCTTCGGTGTACGCGTTGTCCAGCGACATCATCGGCGTGGAATGCGGAATTTTGACGAAGCCCTCGCGCGGCTTGCCGCCGACCCGCTGAGTGGGCGAATCAGGAGTGATCAGCTCGGGATGCTGGGCCTCCAAGGCCTTGAGCTCGTTCATCAGGCGATCAAAGTCGGCGTCGCTGATCTCGGGATCGTCGAGCACGTAGTAGCGGTGCTCGTGGTAGCGAATTTTATCGCGCAACGTATCGATCTGGCGCTGCATATCCTTGGCGACAGGCATCCAGCAATTATCGCTCAGGGATTAGTCGTTAGGGGTTAGTGGCTAGTGTCGAAGATACCCCTGTACCAGCAGTCTGGCTGGGTGTCTCATTCTTTCGCCGCCTTTGTGACAAGCTGGGATGTGAATGCTGGGGTCGCCAATCATAAGCCAAAGGGCGAGGAGCGAATAGCAAAAAGCCAATGGCGAAACCCAATGGCGTCTTCGCGTAGAATCGAGAGATTGGCAACTAGCCACTAACCACTAGCCCCTGACTTGAATCACCTTCTCCACAAGTGGACTCTCTTGATCCTGGCGGTTCTGAAGCCGCTTGGCATCTGGGGTGTGCTGGGATTCGCCGCGGTGGATGCAGCCTTTCTCGGCATGCCGCTCGACGCCATTGTCGCCGGGTACGTCTGGGGCAACCCGCATCGCCTGGTTTTGTATTCGGCGATGGCAGCCGCCGGCTCGGCACTGGGTAGCATCGTCTTCTACGTGATCGGATACAAAAGCGGCGAGGTGCTGCTGGTAAAGCGCATGGGCGAGAAACGCTTCAACAAAATCAAGGCTGCCTTCGATCGCCATGAATTCTTCGCGATCATGCTGCCGTCCATGCTGCCCCCGCCGACGCCTTTCAAGCTGTTCGTGCTCTCCGCAGGTGTCGCGGAGATGCGGTTCAGCCACTTCCTGATCGCGATTTTCTCCGGACGGTTTCTGCGCTTCGTGGTGCTCTCGTTTCTGGTGATCAGCTACGGCCCGCAGATCGTGGGCTTTATCGGCGGCATGGTGCATAACCACTGGAGATACGTGATCGCCGCAATCGCTACGGCTTGTCTCGTCGGCTGGTGGGTCTGGCGGACCCGAAAGCTGCGATCTCGGGGGCGGGTGATCGGCGGCAGCGAAAGTAACCCCCAAAAATAAAGCCGGACGATTTGTCCGGCTTTTGTTTGCCGCGCTGACGGGGCAATCTTAGCGAAGGCTGCGTCTGATAGTCACCGAAGCTGGCTCCGTCCCGTACTGGCTTACCAGGTATCCAATTCCAAAGAAGATTCCGCAGAACAGCAGGTCGGATACGACTTCTGGCCGGAAGAAGGGAAGGCCAGCTACGTAGCATGCCATCAGGCCGCTGACGGTCTTGGGATACATATCGCGCCAGACCATCCATACCGCGAAGTTGCTGATCAGGAAAAACGAAACCGAGGCGGTCAATGAAGCGGCGCCGATGCGCAGCGCTGAGAAGCCCTTGATCATCACTCCACCCAACAGCAGCATGGCCGCGTACCAGGCCCAAGTGACGAAATGATCCGCCGTGAGCGGATAGGCGTAGGTCACCCGTGTCAGGTACACATCAGACGCGACCAGCAGCGCCACTGGAATCCACATCTGCTTGCGTGGCATGCGGGCCCCGAAGAACAGCAGAGCAGCCGCCACAGGTGTGAAGCTGAAAGGCATCGCGAAAAAACGCAAGTGTACGGCCACGGCCACAAGCACGAAGATGTATGCCAACATATCGACCTCGATCAGAGACTGCCATTTGATTCTGTACGTCGCGTGGCCATTCGTCAAGCGGAGTTATCCTGCGACGAGAGAGCATCGGCAGCGAAGAGATTTTATCACTGGCGGTCAGGGCCGTGCTCCAAACTGTCCACCGACGGCGAGCGGCTAGAGTTCATCCCCTCGTCCAGCACGCGCAGGTTGGGACTCAGCACGACGTATCCACCCAAGGGCGTCCTGCCCCGACTGTCCGGATAGGTGTAGCGCAAGTCTTTGAACTCCGCGAGATAGCCGCTCGTCTCGCCTCGAAACTCTCGTACCTCCACAATTGGAAATACTGCCCAATCCAGATATACCCGTCCTAAATATGAAGACTTCGCCGCACGGCTGGCATCGGTTTCAGGCGCCTTGTAGCACAGGAGCCCACGCGAGTCATCGATATCCGGGGCCAGCGAATTCACCGGAATGGTTTCGAAGAAGTCAGCAGTCTCCACCACGCCGTGCCAGTGAAAAGGATCGATCATGTATGGGTAAGCCGCCAGCCGCAATGGTGTTGCCCCATGATAGAGAAACGAATTCATCGCCGTGATCGCGCGGCGATGCTGATAATCGCGGACGCCCCAAATGATCACGAGGCACACTAAAGCGAAAATTGCTCCCGAGCGGCCTCGCGGTCCCTTGCTGCGCGCACCAATCTCCTGATTGATTAACCCGAATAGCAAAGGCACAACCAGCCCGGCGACAAGCGCTAGCAGCATCAGAGGCTCGATAATGTACACGATGTCCCAGGAGTACCAGCGAAAGTTGAACGGCTCGAACAGGCGAATACCATACGCGGTGGTGTAATCCAGCAGCAAATGGCTGAGGGCGGCCACGACCGCGCAGAAATAGAGAAATCCCCACCGGATTGGTAACAGCGGCGGAGCATCGGGCGGGCGCACACGAGGTGGGCGGAACCGAAGCTTCAACCGATGGCAGAGATAGACGAGAAGCAGGACCGCGGCCGCAATGAACGGCACACCCACAAAGCTGTGAGTGATTCCGCGATGATGCTGGAGGCCTGCGATGGAGCCCTTGAGCGCCCACAACACATCGATGTCGGCAGCCTCGGCGGCCAGCACCATGGTCACGGTGGCCAACGCGCTCTTGCGGTTGAAGCCGGCGCGTCCCAGGCAGCCGCCGGTCAGAAAATGGGTGACAGGATCCAAGTCTTTCCTCGGGTGATGCTTGGCACAGCAAGAGAGCTATTGTACGCAGGCCGGCAGATGGACGGATGCAAGAGCCTACTTGTCGTGTTGCGGATGGGCGTCGTCATGCACGGTCTTACCCGCCAGTAGATCGAGCGCGTGAGGCAGAATCTCAATCACTGCCAGCAGCGACTCCGATGCCCCGGTAGGACTGCCGGGCAAATTGAGAATGAGAGTGCGCCCGCGCACACCGCAAACGCCGCGACTCAAGATCGCATAAGCAGTGTTCGTCCGGCCCTCAGCGCGCATTTTTTCGGGAATGCCATCGATCAACTTCGAGCAAACTGCGCGGGTCGCCTCAGGTGTGACATCGCGATCGGCGATGCCGGTGCCGCCCGTGGTCACAATCAATTGGACTTGCTCACTCAAGCGAACCAAGGCCGATTCGATCATCGGCTGATCGTCGGGAACAATCTCCTGATGGACGACATCGAAGCCTTCCTGGCGAAGCAGTTCGGCGGTGGCTGGCCCAGAGCGATCGGCGCGTTCGCCTCGCGCGGAGGAGTCACTGACAGTTAAGACGGCAGCAGTTCTCATAATTCCTTATCTCGATTTTGATGCGTCGCGCTGGTAGTCGCCACTTTTTCCGCCCGACTTGCGCACCAGCACAATCTCGCGAATCTCTATGCTTTTGTCCAGCGCCTTGCACATATCGTAAACCGTGAGCGCTGCGACCGACGCCGCGACCAGGGCTTCCATCTCAACGCCAGTGACGGCTGTTGTGCGGGCGAGACTGCGAATGGCGACTCCGTTCTTACCCACCTCGATCTGCACATCAACTTTGCTCAACGGCACCGGATGGCACATGGGAATCAGTTCAGCCGTGCGTTTGGCCGCCATAATACCGGCCACCCGCGCGACTTCCAGCGGATCGCCCTTGGGATTTTGCGGCAGCGCCCTTATGACCGCCCGGCTCATCGCCACGAAAGCCCGGGCCTCGGCCTCGCGCAGAGTGGACTGCTTGGCTGAAACATCCACCATCGACGCACGTCCTGCTGCATCGTAGTGCGACAGCTTCTTCGACTTGTTACTGGTTTTTGCCATCGCTCGAATCAGAACAACAGCACAGTCACCGCTTCTCCGGCAGCGAACCGCTCGCGATCAGGTGGTACCACAATGTAGCAGTTCGAACTGGAGGCTGCCATCAAGTCTCCTGAACCTTGCCAGCGCACAAGTTCCACCTCCGGACGCTCATGCGTGCCGCCGAGCTTCGCCGGAAGAAATCGCGTAAGCCCTGTCTTCGTCGTCAACTCTGCTTTTAGGCTGGCTTGCGCAAACGCCAACGGCTGGGGCTTCTCGCCCGAGAGCGAGTCGAGCACTGGCCGAGCGAAGAGTTGAAACGTGACCATCGTCGAGACGGGATTTCCCGGCAGCCCAAGAAACGGTACGGTGCGGCCGTGAAGCGCAACCTCGCCGAACACGACGGGCTTCCCCGGCTGAATGCGAACCCCGGTGAACAGGAATCGAGCGTCGAACGAAGCCAGGACCTGTTCGACCAGATCGTACTTGCCCATGGAGACTCCGCCGCTGATCAGTAGCAGGTCGGATTCGAAGCCTTTCCGCAAAAGCAGTGCTAGCTCCTCTGCGCTGTCTGGCGCGACTGGCAGAATAACTGGTTCACCACCGGCATCGTAAACCTGCGCGGCCAGCGAGTAGCTGTTGGAGTTGCGAATCTCGTTCGGCCCAGGCGGCAGGTTAATGTCCACAAGTTCGTCGCCAGTGGCAAGGATAGCGACTCGTGGGCGGCGATAAGCTGCGACCTCTGGGCGTCCGACGGCGGCAGCGATGGCCACCACGGTATGGTTCACGCGCGTGCCCCGCGTGACCATGGTTGCATCCTTGCGGGCTTCCGATCCAGCCGGTACCACGTTTTCGCCGGCTCGCACCGAGCGCTGGACAATCGCTACAGCGCCGTCCCGCTCGACGTACTCCAGCATCACGACGGCATCGGCACCCGTGGGTACTGGTGCGCCCGTCATGATCTCAGCCGTTTCTCCGGCGGCAATCTTGATCGCACTTTGCTCTGTGGTTGCTCCGGCTCTAATCTCCCCGACACAACGCAGGGGCGCTGGAGGCGTTGCCACGTCCCCGGTCCTAACCGCATAACCATCGCGGGTGGAGCGGGGGAACGGCGGGAAATCACGGTCAGCGCGCAGATCTTCGGCAAGCACAAGTCCGAGGGTTTCGATGAGCGGTAACATCTCAGGCTGAGTCGGAGATAGCGTCAAAGCGTAGTGCTCGACAGTCCTGCGGGCTTCGGAAAACGACAAAACCATTGTCTGGGTTGCAGCGCTCATGACCTGACCGGATTTTACCGGAGAGTAGGGTTGATTCAAACGAGTGGGATGAGCTGGCGAAGAGGCCAGTCCTCCGCGTGGATGACAAGGGTAGAAAAAATGAAACCCTGCGATATGGGCTGGGCCGAAAGTTCGCTCCGATGGCCGACAGCTCCTAAAATTTCTCCTTCAGACGGCGGTAGGTGGTTTCCAGCAATTCCGGCAATACGCGAGTCTCGCCCACCACGGTCATAAAGTTCGCGTCGGCCACCCAGCGAGGCAGGACGTGCATATGGATATGGTCGGCAATGCCGGCGCCGGCAGCTTTTCCAATATTCATGCCAACATTGACGCCGTCAGGGCGATAAAGCTCGATGAGGGCTGTTTCCAAGCGCTGGGAGAGGGCCATCATCTCGCTCGCAGCCGGTGGCGAAAGCTTATGCAGACGGTTAAGGTGCTCGTACGGCACGATCATCGAATGGCCAGAGGTATACGGAAACGCGTTTAGGATGACGAAGTTATGCTCACCACGATACACAATCAGCGACTTCTCGTCATCGCCCGAACGCAGCAGTTCACAGAAGATGCAAGCGGGCACCTCGCCAGCAGTGATGTAGGTGTAACGCCAGGGAGTCCACAGATAATCCATATCATCAGCAGGGTAACAAACCGTCTCAGCATCCCCAACGGTTCGCGTGTCGCTGTCACATTGCCCTGTGTCCAACGGACTTGACGCGGACGTTAAAAATTCTAAAAAAGCTTGTAAAATCAATGCGAATATTGAACTTAGACGTTTGACACTGCTCCGCACGGTTGTTATATTCGAATAAGTTCCATGGAAGCAAAGCTCGCTCCATAGGATCCGGCCGCTGGGTTGTCCAAACCCGCTATAGGCGGGCAATCACACCTGAAGATTCAAACCAGCAGTCCGTTTTTTTTAAGGCTCTCAGCGCGTTTTTAAAGCGCGCGAGTGTACAAACGCAACCACATGTCTTTCGAAGAAACCCACAACGCTCCCTCTACCCAGACCGAAGACTCCGGCGCTCCCGAGCAGCCGCAAACCCAGCAGGCATCGGAGACCAGTCAGCCTCCCCAGCCTCCCGTGGAACAAGTTTCTGAGACCGGCGCTGCTGCTCAGCCTCAGGTCGAACCAACACCTGAGCCCAGCCCTCAACCGGCAGTTGCAGCCGCTCCTCGCCCTGAAACTCCTCGCTCTGAAAAAGAGCCCACGATGGAAGATTTCGCCACCGCGCTCGAGACCTTTGAGCAGGAACAAGCTCAAACCGAAGCTGCGCTGAACGAAGAGCAGATCGTCACCGGTACGGTGCTGAAGGTGACGGCGCAGTACGTAGTCGTGGACATCGGCTACAAGTCCGAAGGCGTTGTTCCGGTCGCGGAATTTACGGACCACGAGGGCAATGTCACTGTGAAGCGTGGCGACGAGATCGCCGTCATGCGCGAGCCCGGCCACACCGAAGAAGGGTACATCAACCTGTCCCACGAAAAGGCCCAGCGGTTGCACGCCTGGGACGAGATCGAGAAGGCGTACAACGACAAGGCGTCGGTCAAAGCACGCGTCATCGATCGCATCAAGGGAGGGCTGACGGTTGACATTCTTGGCGCTCGCGCCTTCCTTCCCGGTTCGCAGGTGGATCTGCGCCCAGTGCGCAACCTCGACGGCCTGAAGGGCCATGAGATCGATGTCCGCATCATCAAGCTGAACAAGAAGCGCGGCAACATCGTCGCGTCGCGCAAGCAGCTGCTGGAAGAGGAACAGTCTGAAAAGCGCGATAAAACCTTGGAGCAGTTGCACGAAGATGGAATTCTCACAGGAACGGTCAAGAACCTGACCGACTACGGAGCCTTCGTTGACTTGGGAGGCATTGACGGTCTATTGCACATCACGGATATGTCCTGGGGTCGCCTGACACACCCGCGCGATCTGGTGCAGGTTGGCGATCAGATCCAGGTGAAGGTGTTGAAGTTCGACCGCGAGAAACAGCGCGTGTCCCTGGGCTTTAAGCAACTCACGCCAGACCCATGGCTCGACGCTGCGGAACGTTACCCGATAGGGGCGCATGTTCGTGGGCGAGTGATTAGCGTGACCGACTATGGCGCGTTCGTCGAACTCGAACAGGGCATCGAAGGGCTGGTTCACGTCAGTGAGATGACCTGGTCCAAGCGGATGAAGCACCCTTCAAAGCTGGTCAATATCGCCGACCAGGTTGAGGCCGTGGTGCTGAACGTAAATCCGCAGGAGCGCCGTATCAGTTTGGGCCTGAAGCAACTGGAATCGAACCCTTGGGAAAGTTTGCACGAAAAGTTCCCAGTGGGAGCGGTAGTGGAGGGCAAAGTCCGCAACCTGACCGATTTCGGCGCGTTCATCGAAATCGAAGACGGAATCGATGGATTGGTCCACGTCAGCAATCTGAGCTGGACCAAGCGCGTGAAGCATCCCTCCGAGGTGCTGAAGAAGGGCGACAAGGTGAAAGCAATCGTGCTGGCAATCGAGCCAGACCAGCGACGCCTCTCCCTGGGCGTCAAGCAACTTCAGCCCGATGTTTGGGACACCTTCTTCGAGCAGCACCGCGTCGGCGATGTTATTCACGGCAAGGTCCTGCGACTGGCGAGCTTTGGTGCCTTCGTCGAGATTGCCGATGGCGTCGAAGGTCTATGCCACAACTCCGAGGCGGCGGACGCTCACGGCACTCCCAGCAAGCTGGAACCCGGTCAGGAGTTCGATTTCAAGATCATTAAGATGAACCCTGCCGAAAAGAAAGTAGGACTCAGCATTCGTGCGGTGGGTGGCGAAGAAGCGACGCGCCATGATGTCGAGGCCTACAAGGCTCCCGCTGCCGCCTCTTCCGGGACTGGCTCGACGATTGGCGAGTTCATGTCGTGGAAGCGTGCCAGCAACGAGAACAACTAGTCTGAGTGAATTGAAAGTGCAAAAGGCCGCCGGAGATGGCGGCCTTTGATTTTGGGAACTAACGTTTGCAGTTCCTCTACTTGTTCATATTGATGCGCAAAACGATGTTGGCCTTCTGACGATCATCGAACTGGCTCAATACCTTGGTATCGCTCTTTTTTCCATCGCGCTGCGCATACACCTCATAATCCACATTGGGTGAAAGCTCTGGAAAGCGATAGCTGCCGTCGTTCCCGGCGATGACAGTCTTCACTGCGAGCGACTTCGTGTTCTTTAGGTAGACCACGGCATTACTCACGGGAGCGTCGTCGCCCTTGTCGAGAACTACGCCAGTAAGAGTGCGTGTGGTCACGCGAGTCGCCTTATGGCTGTCTGAAGACGAAGATCCCGAGCCTCCCATGGGCAGCGTCAATTGCCAGGCGACGCAACTTGCTGCAATCAGCAGTACCGCGATCGTCCCGAGTGCTTTCTTCATGCGGTCTCCTCTCGGCAGAGAGTGTCTACTTGCTCAGATGCAGACTAACATCCTTCCGCTCATTATCGTCGATGTGGACCGTGATTGCAGGCTTGGAATAGCCCTTAGGCATCTTGATGTCGGCTTCGATTATGTAATCCTGACCTCCGACTGGAACACGTTGGGCAAATTCACCGCGGCTATCGGATATAAGCTCCCACTTCGCCTTCTTACCCGACGCCCGCCGAATGGTGATGGGAACACCCGCCTGGGGATGTTCGTCCACTCCCCACACTGTGCCGTAAATCAGAGCATAGTCATTTTTCGGGGCCTGCGAAGCGGATTGAAGCAAGTGAAAAAAGGGCTGGATGGTGCGAAGTCCGAAGGCAGCCACCGGAAGCGCGAAGAGAAGGAAAGCACTACTGGCGACCGTTCCACGCCTAGGGATAATGCGCCTATACAACTCAGTAATCACCGTCCTCCTCTTCCTCTTCGTCCTCGTCTTCCTCTTCGTCCTCATCCTCGACGCGAGTCAGCTCAAGAGGCTCCACGGCCACCACTTCAAAATCTGTCCCGCATTCAGGGCACGAAACGATTTCTCCCTCGTCTACCTCGTCTTCTTCGATATCCAGATCGCTCTCACATTCAGGACAAATAACCATGATGATTGGTCTCCCGTTCTCGATTTCACCGCGCCGTCAGAATTACATCTACGCCGTCATGCATTTATATTTAGAATCTCTTTGCAGCAGCGTCAAGTAATAGACGCCTAAGCCTTCCTAACGTTCCTGGAGTTCCGATGTTCATTCACAATTCGATCCTAAATGGAATCGCGGTTTTGATGCTGACGATTGTCGTCGCGGTTGCTCTTTTTTCTCAGCAGTCGGACAACATCCGTCCCGCGACCTCTGACCCGCAGATCAACGCGGCCCTGCGCGACGTCTCTGCCCGGCGCATTCAACAAACCATCGAGAAACTCGTTAGCTTTGGCACCCGCCAGACGCTCTCGTCAGATATGCCAGCCTCCAGTGGAAAGGGCGCGACTGCCGCGGCAGAGTGGCTCCGAAGTCAATTCGAAGGCTATGCCAAAGAATGCGGCGGCTGCCTGGAAGTGAAGACTGACGAGTTTACCCAAGAGCCTGGGCCGCGAGTTCCGGCACCCACGAAAATCACCAACGTCTATGCAGTTCTGCGCGGCACCGATGTTGCAAATGCTGGCCGCATCTTCGTGGTGAGTGGGCATTACGATTCCCGCAATAGCGAGACCAACGATGTCCAGGGACTTGCCCCGGGCGCGAATGACGATGCCAGCGGCACCGCAGTTAGTCTGGAGTGCGCCCGTGTGCTCAGCAAGCATCGTTTTTCTGCCACCATCATCTTTCTTACCGTGGCCGGAGAGGAGCAAGGGTTGTACGGCAGCGCTCATTTCGCCAAGATGGCCAAGGGGGCGGGCTGGGACCTTGAGGCAGTGCTGAACAACGATATCGTCGGCGGAGACCGCACTCCGGGAGACACGTTACGGGATCCGCATGTTGTGCGAGTCTTTTCCGAGGGTATCTCCACGACGGCGACGGACAAAGAACTGCATCTGATTCGGTCGCTCGGCGGTGAGAGCGATGGCCCTTCACGGCAACTGGCACGCTATGTCGCCTCGGTGGCTAAAGAATACATGTCCCCGACCACGTTCAGTCCTTTGCTGGTGTTCCGGCACGATCGCTATCTACGCGGTGGAGACCATTTCTCGTTTAACGAGCAGGGATTCGCGGCCGTGCGCCTTACCGAATTTCGCGAGAACTACAACCATCAGCACCAGAACGTGCGCACCGAGAATGGCATCGAATACGGTGATCTGCCGAAATTCGTGGACTACGATTACACCGCGAATGTGGCGCGACTGAATGCCGCGACCCTGGCGTCGCTGGCATCCGCTCCGGCGCCGCCGGCCAATGTACGCCTGTTGACCAAGGAGTTGCAGAACGATTCCACACTGGTGTGGGAGCCTTCGCCTGGTGGACTGGCCACCGGATACGAAGTCCTGTGGCGCGACACCACTGCGGCCGACTGGCAGCATGTTAAGCCGGTGGGTAATGTCACCAAGGCTACTTTGCCGCTCTCCAAGGACAATGTAGTCTTTGCTGTACGTGCCCTCGATGCCAAGGGTCATCGCAGTTTGGCGATCATACCGCTGCCGGAACGCTAAACGCCGGCGATTTTAAGAACGGAGTAAGTCATGCCACGCGGCTCGACCATGTCCATGAGTTTTCCGCCGTTCACCCGCGCGGTGAAGCAGTTGATGATCGCCAATGGCGCGATTTTCCTGCTGTTCGCCCTGCTGGGAGCCTTCGCACCGGGAGCCGCCGGCGTAGGCGAGGCGCTTTTTCAGCTTCGTGGCATCGCCGTCGTTCACGGATGGCTGTGGCAATTGGTGACCTACGCTTTCTTGCACGCAGGTGTGCTGCACATTCTATTCAACCTGCTGGCACTCTGGATGTTTGGCGCGCAGCTCGAAACCGACTGGGGTTATGGCCTGTTCATGCAGTTCTATTTCTTCTGCGTGATTGGTGCCGCGCTGGTCACGGTCGTCGTTTCCTTCACCGGGTTGCTCGGCATCAGCCCGTACACCGCAACTGTCGGCGCATCCGGCGGCATTTATGGGTTGCTGCTGGCTTTCGGAATTCTGCACGGCGACTCGCAAGTCATGCTCTTCCCGCTCCCCTTCCTCATCAAGGCCAAGTACTTCGTCATGGGCATCATCGCGCTGGCCCTGTATGGCGCGTTGTCGTCTGCACACGGCGGAGGCCAGTCAATCGCCTACATGGCGCATCTGGGAGGCGCGCTCTTCGGATACATCTGGCTAAAGTTCATCCCTCGCCGCGGCTTTGGCTACGCCGCCTCCGAGCGAGCCTTCGGATTGCGGAACTCCTATTACCGCTGGAAGCGCAAACGCGCCGCGCGCAAGTTCGAGGTCTATATGCGCAAGCACGATCGCAGCGACTACCGCCACGACGACTACTTCGACGAGCACGGCAACTTCCGTGATCCCAGTACCCGCGACGTGCGCAAGAAAAACGGCGACTCCACGCCGCCTTGGGTGAACTGAGCTACGCGTTGCAACCGACCAAAAACGAATCAACCACGGATCGACACGGATTTCTTTGATACCCAGTAGCCGCGTGACGCGATTGGGTTTCTGGTTTATGCCAACTGCGTTCTTCTCGATCAATCGGCGCGCATCCGTGTCGATCCGTGGTCAAAGGTTGGTTTTCTCACATCGCCCATATTTCCAGCTTGAACTTGCAATGGCTATAGATCATTTCGAAATCGGAGCGATTGGAGGTAATCACGCGAGCGCCATTTGATCGAGCCGTGAGGGCGATCAGCACATCGAAATGCATGTCGCAAAGTTTTTCCGGGGTGAATCCTTTCTCCGCGCTGATCTTTGCCAGCAGTTGTCCCGACTCCAGCCAGTTTCCCGCCGTTGGAGTTAGAACGGGATGATTGCGCTGCAGGGCCCGCAGAAATTCGCGTTCTGCCGGCTTTCTCGCGCCGCGCCACAACTCCGCCAACACAACGGATGAGGTTCTGACCAATCCGCTGACCGATTCGATGCGCTGCCGGTGGCGCCCCGTCCGCAGATCGTCAATAAAGATGGCAGTATCGAAGAGGATCAGGTCACTCATCGTACCCCGCGAACGACAGCTTTCCCCTATGCTTTCTCATCAAATCTTTGAATCGCTGCAGCGCCACAATTTCCCTTAGCGCCACATGGACCGCCTCGGTGCGGGATTTCACCCCCAAGACCTTCGCTGCCTCGTCCGCCAGCTCCGTGTCCAGCCTGATTGATGTCATTGTCACAGCCATAAATTTCATCCTCGCTTGTATATACATCATACCTCTGTTGTATATACATATCAAGGGGCGGCGAGAGGAGCAGGGGACGCAATAGGCGAAAGGTAATCTCCCCGGCTGGCGTCGCTTCAATCTGTCTATTCCTAACGCGATCATTTTCGGGTATTGTGTATTTCCATAGCGCCAAAAACTAAATCAGCAAGCGCCACGAAAAATGACGTTCACACGACATTACGTTTTACTAGCGGCAGTCGTGTTCGCAATGGGAGGTTCCGGCCGGGCCTTTGCCCAAGTGGTGCCCGCGACGCTGGGACCCTCGCAAGCGTCGCCATCCGTCGGGCCTACATCACCAAAGGCACCACAGGAAAATCCTGCTCCGTTATTCGACTTCAGGGATTCCGATGTCAAATTCAACATGAATAGCTTGATGACGGTCCTTCGCGACAGCCGCCATGAAGGCTGGGTGTTGGCGGCCTATCCCGACCCGAAAACCAGCCGCCCGCTGATCGGCGCGGGATTCGGTCTCGATGTTCCGGCCACCGAGCACTCGCAGCGCGACCCGCTCAATTCCCATTCATTTCTCGAGCCTTCCACTGCCCAGCTATGGCAGGCGGCCGGGCTTGACTCGGCAAAACTTCAAAGCATCCTCGACCAGTTCGATCGCGATCTGGCCGCATGGAAGAAGAAAAACTTTCGCAAGAAGATCAGAACCCATGCCCTGCCGCCGCAAATAACCGAGGACGATGCCACCAAGTTGTTGCGCATCTCTGCGATTCAAGCCACCTACAATGCGCGGGCCTACTGCCGCTTCTTCGACCAGCTAACCGGGTCGCAGCAGATGGCATTGAGCCAGCTTGTCTTTCAGATGGGAGTAAATCTCGAGGAATTCACCCAGTTTCTCGCGGCGATAAACGATGACGTCCGCTATCACGATTCCCTCCAGCCCGTGAGCGCTACGGAACCAGCAACCGATCACTGGAAAATTGTGCAGAGCACACTCATCCAAAGCCAGTGGGCCAAGCACTATCGTAGTCGGGCCATTGCCGTAATCGCGATGTTCGATCCGAGTTACGATCAGGATCCCCGTGCCGCGGAGCGCAAGGTGCAGGCTGAGCTTCGTCCGCCGGTTTCTCATCATCGTAAGAGCACGCACCTGAAATCTGTGCGCGCAGCGAATAACTCCAACCACAGCGATGCCACGCCACACGGCGCGCCCATAAGTCACTCTGGCAAGACCTGACTCCGGATGCAGGGCGATTTTATCGCTTACGGTTTCCTTACGATGCGGCTAGAATCACTCCATGGCCGATACTGAAGATCCGCAGGAACGGCGGGCGAGCCGAGGCAGGAAGGCTCTAGACCATTTCATCCAGGGTGACATGCACGGTATCCATTATGCGGTGAGCATTTTCTTTGCGACCGGAATACTCTGGGTCTGTGTTCACATGATGGCTAAGGCTAACCCAGTTTGGGCAATCAGTTCCATGGTTGCCACCAGCGATCCGTTGATGAAGCAAGCTCTGGCGTTCTTCCGCTCGCGAATCATAAACACGATGGTAGGCTGCGCCGTTGGACTGTTGTTCATTGCCATCGGGGGCGAAAGACTGATAACCCTGCCGCTGGCCATGGCGGTAACGGTTTTGCTGTCGTCGTATGTGGTGCGGATTCAGACCATGTGGCGACAGGCGCCGATAAGTGCAGCATTCGTCATCTCGGCTGGGCTGGAATATCACTCCCGGAAACACGGTTTCATCGCGGGAGTGGGTCGAATGAGCGAGGTGCTCTTCGGTTGCGTCGTCGGAATTTTGGTTGCGTGGGTCATGTCTGTGGTATGGCCATTACCGGAGCCGGTAGCGGCCGGAAAGGCTGCCAGCAAGTGATCTGGCTGGTCTCATCGCGAAGTCTGCGCTTTCCCAAATTCTAAAAGGACCCTTCTTCCTCGAAGTTCGCAGCGCCGGTTCGCGCGCCTCAACTTACAGCACAAGCGTGACCCACGTCACGGACACCAAAGGGACGATTCGCTAACCTGACAATGAAGGTTTGTTCGTCGGAACACCGCGAGCCATGAGCAAAGGGTCGTTGCAGGTTGGGGACACCGTTGTTGTAGAACTCGAGCACCTCGAGCAACTGCTTCAGGCGTTGGTTGCCAGAGGCTATGAGGTTGTTGGACCAACCCTTCGCGAAGGCGCGATTGTTTACGATCACCTGAATTCGACTGCTGACCTCCCCGTCGGTTGGACCGATGAACAGGCTGGCGGAAAGTATCGTCTGCAACGCCGCGACGACAACGCCCTATTCGGATACGCTGTCGGTCCGCACTCCTGGAAAAAATTCCTATATCCACTTCCTCGACGATTGTGGCAAGCAGCGCGAAACGGAAAGGGCTTGCGGATCCTGCCGGAAGAGGAAGCCGCACCAAAATACGCCTTCTTCGGGGTGCGTGCCTGTGAACTGAGCGCTATCGCAGTCCAGGATAAGGTTTTCCTCGATGGTCAGTTCGTTGATCCTGGCTACAAAGCCCGTCGCGAAAACCTGTTTCTCCTGGCGGTCAATTGCGGACAAGCTGGCGGCACCTGCTTCTGCGCTTCCATGAATACCGGGCCGAAGGCAACCTCTGGCTTCGATCTCGCCCTCACCGAGTTGTTGACTGACGGGCGTCACTATTTTCTGGTGGAAGTGGGATCGGAGCGTGGCATCGAGGTTCTATCCGCGGTCCCGCATCAACCAGCCAACGACGCTGACAGGCAGCACGCTGACCGTGTCCTCGACGATACTACACGTCGCATGGGACGCCGATTGGACACGCGTGGAATCAAGGAACTCCTCTACCGCAACTACGAGCATCCCCAGTGGGACAAGGTGACGGAGCGCTGTCTGTCTTGTGCGAACTGCACGATGGTATGCCCCACTTGTTTCTGTACCACAGTGGAAGACGTGACCGACCTGACCGGCGAACACGCTGAACGCTGGCGGCGATGGGATTCGTGCTTCACGGTGGACTTTTCATACATCCACGGCGGAAGCGTGCGCGCCACTCCAAGATCGCGCTATCGCCAGTGGATGACTCACAAGCTGGCCACTTGGATTGACCAGTTCGGTGTTTCCGGCTGTGTAGGTTGTGGCCGTTGCATCACGTGGTGTCCGGTGGGAATTGATATTACAGTCGAGACTGGCGCCATCCGCGAGAGCGATTCCGTCAAGGCGCCGCCAAACCAGAGCAAGGACTCGGCATGATTCAAACACTAGAACCAATTCTGAGGCAGCACCCGTTCTTTCATGGGATGGAGGAGCAACATATCCGTTTGATCGCCGGATGTTCCAAGAACGTCCGCTTCGACGAAGGAGATGTCATCTTCCACGAGGGGGATACGGCAGAGCACTTTTTCCTGATTCGCGAAGGGCTGGTGTCCGTGCAGTTCGTGATCCCTCAGAACGGCCTCACAACGATCCTTACCGTCGGTAGCGGCGAAGTACTGGGCTGGTCGTGGCTGTTTCCCCCGTATCGCTGGCGTTTTGATGCGAGGGTGCAGCAACCCACGCACGCGCTGGCTTTCGACGGCAAGTGTCTTCGCGCCAAGTGTGACGAGGACCACGACCTTGGTTACGAGATATATAAGCGCTTCATGCAAGTAGCAACCGGTCGCCTGGAAGCAACCAGATTGCAGTTGTTGGATATGTATGGCAAACATGCTTGAGCAGCCCGAGGTTGTGGCCGCGGCTCTGGCTTCAGACCCAATGCTGCCCGTGCCTTACCGCATCCAGCGCGTAAGGCAGGAGACCGACGACACTTTCACACTCGAGATTCTCCCCGAAGATTCGCGCCAGGCGTTCTCCTTCGCGCCCGGCCAGTTCAACATGCTCTACGTCTTTGGCGTGGGAGAAGTGCCCATCTCGATCAGCAGCGATCCCGACGATGTTCCATTGCTCAAGCACACTACCCGCGTGGTGGGTACGGTCACCAAAGCCATGCGGCGGCTCAAGCGTGGCGAGGTCATGGGAATTCGCGGACCTTTCGGGAGCCATTGGCCCGTAGAAGAAGCGGCTGGCCGGGACGTGGTGATTGTGGCGGGCGGAATCGGGCTGGCTCCCTTGCGGCCCGCGCTCTACCGCCTGATGGCCGAACGGGAGAAGTTTCACAGAATCGTCCTGTTGTATGGCACGCGAACTCCCGAGGACATGCTGTACCGTCACGAACTGGAGCAGTGGCGCGGCAAGTTCGATCTGGAAATCCAGGTCACGGTCGATCGCGCAGCCAGCACTTGGCGTGGCAACGTCGGCGTGGTGACAACCATGATTCCGCGGGCTCCTTTCGATCCCTCCAATACCTTCGCCATGGTTTGCGGACCCGAGGTCATGATGCGCTTCACGGTGATGGAACTGCTGAAGCGCGGCGTGGCGCCTGAGCGCACCTACTTGTCGGCGGAACGCAATATGAAATGCGGGATCGGCTTTTGCGGCCACTGCCAGTACGGCCCCACCTTCGTCTGCAAGGACGGTCCGGTATTTGCGTTTCCTCGTCTGGCGGCAATCCTTGGCAAGTCGGAGATCTGATATGGCTTTGCGTAAACCTAAACTCGCCGTCTGGAAGTTCTCCTCCTGTGACGGCTGCCAGTTGAGCCTGTTGGATTGCGAGGACGAACTGCTCGCAATCGCCGATGCGGTCGAGATCGCGAATTTTCCCGAGGCCTCGCGCGCTGTGGTCAAAGGCCCTTATGATCTTTCGCTGGTGGAAGGTTCCATCACCACGCCGCATGATGCTGAACGGATCCATGGCATCCGCCGTGCCTCCAAATTCCTGGTGACAATTGGCGCCTGCGCAACCGCCGGCGGTATCCAGGCGCTGCGCAATTTCAAGGACGTGAAGGAATTCATTTCCATCGTCTACGCCAGGCCCGACTACATCGAAACCCTCAAGAAATCAACCCCAATTACCGATCACGTGTTCGTTGATTTCGAATTGCGCGGCTGCCCCATCAACAAGCATCAGTTGGTGGAGGTACTCAGCGCGTTTTTGAATGGCCGAAAACCCAACACCCCGCCACACAGTGTCTGTGTCGAATGTAAACAGGGCGGTACGGTCTGTGTGATGGTCGCGCATGGCACACCGTGTCTCGGCCCGGTTACCCAGGTTGGTTGCGGCGCTTTGTGCCCGAGATACGCCCGTGGCTGTTACGGATGCTTCGGGCCGAAGGAAACGCCAAACACCGAGGCGCTCAGCGCGTGGTGGAGTGGCCTAGGGGTAAGCGAGCGAGATCTAATGCGGGCCTTCCGCGGATTCAATGCTTACGCTGAGCCTTTCCGCAGAGAGAGCGAAGCGCATGAAAAGTAGGACCATCAAAGTCGACTACCTCGCGCGGGTCGAAGGTGAAGGCGCCCTGTTGGTGAAGATCAAAGGCCAGCAGGTGACGGACGTAAAGTTCAAGATATTTGAGCCGCCACGCTTCTTCGAAGCATTTCTCCGTGGTCGAAAGTTCTATGAGGTGCCCGACATAACCGCCCGCATCTGCGGTATCTGTCCGATTGCGTATCAGATGAGCGCATGTCATGCCATCGAAGACGCATGTGGGATCAAGATAACCGGCCCCATCCGCGACCTGCGAAGGTTAATCTACTGCGGGGAATGGATCGAGAGCCACGCCCTGCATGTATATTTACTGCACGCGCCTGACTTTCTCGGTTACGAAGACGCCATCCGCATGGCCAAAGACCACCCGGACGAAGTCAAGCGTGGTCTGCGCCTGAAAAAGGCCGGCAACGAGATCGTACGCATACTCGGCGGTCGCGAAATCCATCCCATCAACGTGCGCGTTGGCGGCTTTTACAAGTTGCCGCATAAGAGAGACTTCTCAGCGCTATCCGAGGAGTTGAAGTGGGCTCGCGAAGCTGCCCTCCAAACTGTGCGTTGGGTGGCGACCTTCACGTTTCCTGAGTTCGAACGCGACTACGAATTCGTTGCCTTGCGCCATCCTGATGAATATCCCTTTAACGAGGGTCGCCTGGTCTCCAACAAAGGGCTGGACATTGCGGTTCGCGAGTACGACCTGAACTTCGTCGAGGAACACGTCGCTCATTCCACTGCGCTGCAGTCGCACCTCAAGGAGCGGGAGGCCTACTTTGTCGGGCCGCTGGCTCGTTATAACCTGAACTTCGGCAAGCTCTCACCCGTGGCGCAGGAAGCGGCTCGCAACGCGGGCTTGGGCCTGGTGTGCCGCAACCCCTTCCACAGCATTATCGTGCGCAGCGTGGAGATGGTGTACGCCTGCGACGAGGCATTGCGCATCATCGAGCATTACCAGATGCCGGACCAACCTGCGATCAAAGTTGAACCGCGCGTCAGCACCGGTTACGGCTGCACTGAAGCGCCACGCGGAATCTGCTACCACCGCTATCGTCTCGACGACCGCGGCCTCATCGTGGATGCCAGAATCGTTCCGCCCACCTCACAGAACCTGAAGACCATCGAGATCGACCTCCGGCAATTCGTCCAGGGCCACCTCCTGATACAAAAGGAGCAGCTGCAATGGAAATGCGAGCAGGCGGTACGCAATTACGATCCTTGCATCTCGTGCTCCACCCATTTCCTCAAACTGCACATTGAGCCGGAATGAACGCCGTACCGCAGCGGATCGTCATCATCGGTATTGGCAACGAATATCGCTGCGATGACGGAGCCGGAATCATCGTCGCCCGTCGCCTTCGAGCTCTACTGTCTAACAGTGCCACCATCCTCGAAGAAAGCGGCGAGGGCGCCGCGTTGATCCAAGCGTGGCAAGGTGCGGATTGGGCGGTGCTGGCGGATGCGGTTCGGTCAGGCGCGCCCGCGGGAAGCATTCATCGTCTCGATGCGACGAAGGCACCGGTACCGAGAGGGTTCTTCCATTATTCCACCCATGCCTTCAGCGTGGCCGAAGCCGTCGAACTGGCGCGTTCTCTGGACCAGTTGCCTCCTCATCTTGTGGTGTATGGCATCGAGGGTGAAAATTTTGCCGCGGGCGTAGGACTGTCCTCGGTGGTCGAACAGGCTGTGCAAGAGGTGGTCGAGCGGGTGGCGGAGGAGGTAGGGGCCGCCATGATAGGTGTAGATCGTTGACCATTTCGTGCTTGGTCGCCTAACTCTCGAATACCTTCTCCAGGTTCTCAT
>CAVPUX010000009.1:0-186666 GCA_963709045.1 uncultured Acidobacteriaceae bacterium
GGCCAAGTGACTACCCGAACAAGACTTCTGGCCCGCGTCGAAGGGAGCCGCCGCCCTGACCCGGCATCGTTTGCCGTTCAGTCCTTCTCGCCAGCAGCGGCCAGTAGTTGCGCAATCGTTTGATCAAGCACGCTGATCGTTTGTAAGTGTCAGAGCAAACGCATGGTTGACAGATTGAATCCGCAGTCGGCGTGACTTCGCCACTTGATCAGCAAATTCTCAGGCGGCTGGTCTTCGTCCCTTCGTCCAGGGCGGATTACTGCCGGTTAGCCGGGTTTCACGCTCGTTCAGCGAGACAAGACTTCTAGTCTCCCAGAACCCACACAGGAGCGAGGCATTGAAGACTCTTCTGCGGGATTACATACCGACAATCAAATCCGATCAATGTACGATATCATCCTCATGGACTCAGAAGCCATGAGGATCGCAAGCGCGGCGAGCGCATTCCCGAAGCATTACTACTCCCAGAAGCTTCTTCTGGAACGCCTCCAGGACTATTGGGGAGACCAACTTAAGAATCCTCTGTTGCTGGCACGGCTGCACCGCAACGTGACCGTCGATGGCCGTTACCTCGCCATCCCCGCAGAGCAGTACCTGGACATCAAGACTTGGGGTCAGGCCAATGACATCTGGATCAAGGTCGCACAAGAATTGGGGGAGCAGGCGCTCTGCCTCGCACTGCACAATGCCGGTCTGAAGCCACACGATTTGGGAGCCTTGTTGTTCACGACAGTCACCGGAATCGCAAGCCCGTCCATCGACGCTCTGCTGATCAATCGTATGGGACTTCCGGCCAACATCCGCCGCACTCCGATTTTTGGCCTGGGATGCGTGGCTGGCGCCGCCGGAATTGCGCGCGCCGCAGATTACGTTCGCGCCTACCCTTCGCAGGCGGCGGCTGTGGTATCGGTGGAGCTCTGTTCGCTCACCCTGCAGCGCGAAGATCTGTCGGTCGCGAACCTGATCTCGTCGGGTCTTTTCGCCGATGGCTCTGCCGCCGTCATTGTGACAGGAGCGGAATTTGAGTCCTCGGGCCCTCAGATTTCTGGGCCTAAGATTCTCGCGACCCGGTCGATTTTTTATCCCGGTACAGAGGAAATGATGGGCTGGAATATTTCCGAGAAAGGCTTCCGCATCGTGCTGTCGACCGAGGTTCCGAAGCTGATTCGGCAAAACCTGGGGCGGGACGTGGACGCGTTTCTAGCGGACAACGGATACCGGCGAAGCGATCTTCAAAGCTGGGTTCTACACACCGGAGGACCGAAGGTGCTCGAGGCCTGCGCTACAGCACTCGGGTTGCACGATGGACAGCTGGATGCCTCCTGGGATTGCCTGCGTAAGGTAGGAAATCTGTCTTCGGCTTCAGTGCTGGTTGTGCTCGAAGATGTAATCAAGCATCGCCGTCCTGAGCCGGGCACGATGGGTCTGCTTGCCGCCATGGGGCCCGGTTTTTGTTCCGAGCTTCTACTTCTGCAATGGTAAGGTACGTGGTTGTTTAGTTCAGCAGACCCGATCGCACCCTATCGAAGCTGGGGCAGAGCAGTGGCGATACGATTTTGACAGGCATCGGTCATGGCGCTTCGCCATGCCGCAGTTTTTGGACCATTAGCAGTTCGGTGACCCCCCCAAAAAAGAGACGGGAATCGATCACAGAAAATCCTTTGTCCCGGAAAATATCCCGCAAGCGAGGGCGGTCGGGAAAGCGCTGGAGGCTTTCGGCTATGTAGCTATAGACTTCATGATTGCGGTGCAGAAGCGTACCCCACAGTCCGGTCCATGTCTTCAGACCCCAGTATTCCATCTTCTGTGGGATCTTTCCGCCCGGTTTGGAGAAATCGAGAAAAGCCGCCACGCCGCCGGGTTTTAGAACGCGGCTGATTTCGTCAATCGCTGTTCCGAGGTCCGCTGCATTCCGCAGGGCGTAGCCACCGGTGACGATGTCCACGGATTCGGAAACGATGTCAAGCGATCCCATATCCTGGTTGGCGAAACTGACATTCGGATGAGTATTGCGGTGACGGGCGATTTCCAGCATCGGCTCGGTGATGTCCACTCCGGCGATGCGGCCACGCGGGTATTTGCCGGCAAGCAGAAACGCGATGTCGCCGGTGCCGCAGGCAAGATCAACGCAAACAGGGGACTCGTGAGAGGGAAGCAATGAAATCAGAGTGCGCTTCCATGCCGGGTCGCGTCCGAAAGAAAGTGCTCTAGTGATGAAGTCGTACCGGGGCGCGACCTCGGAAAAATTCCTTTCGGTATAGTATCTCTTCGTCTCGGCATTCTCGAGATGATCGCCGATTTTCAAAACAAAGCGACCGGTCACTGGATCTCCATTTTCAAAGGGTCCGCAAAAGGGCTTACAGCAGACCAACGATGGTTTGTGGTTTCGGTTGCCGCGTTCACAGACTCCTTGTTCACCACACTCCATAGTCCCGTCGCAGCGCGGCAGTCGGGAGAGTGGCAGGCTGCCTATTTCTTAAAGACCAACGCAGGCCCGCTGACTCGCTTCCCCTTGAGGTCGACAGTCACCTCGACGGTGTCGGCGATCTTAACGAAGGGAATACCTTTGGTCATCCCGTAGTCCTTACGGTTGAAGGCCATGGTCCCATGAATCTCGCCTGAGCCTGTCCCCTCGCCGGAAACGGTTAGCGTCAGCGTCTCGGGTTTAGACGCTCCACGAATCGTGAAGTCGCCCTGCACATCGTAGGTGTGGGGGCCGGTCTGGACAATCTTCTTTGACAGGAATGTGATCAAAGGATCTTCCTTGACGTCGAAGAAGTCTGGCCCCTTCAGCTTGTCGTCCTTCATACCACTTCCGGTGTTGATGCTGGCTGCCTGAATCTTGATGTCCAAAACGCCAGTCGTCACATCAGTAGACGCAAAGGTTAGAGTGGCATCCCACTTGTCGAAAGTACCGTTTATGGCCACCGATGCTTTCACGGAGAATTTAACCGAGCTGTCTGCCGTCGTAATCTTGAAAACAGGAACCTGCGCTCGGCTTAGTGCCGGAAACACGGCGGACACCAAGAAGAAGAAAACAGCGAATCGTATGCTTCCGTGTGCGCGTCTTTTAGACATGAACTTCCTCCCACCAGTTGCCATGAAAGCAACCAAGTGAATCCCAAACAGCGGTTGGACTACGATACTTAATGTTTGCTCGGAGGTGGTCAATTGTAACAGGCCGATCGCGGAAGGTAGACTCTGCTCATTCGGCCGTACCACGGCTCGAGAATCACTAGCCGTCGCCCTCGATGGGCCTGATACGGACTTTGCCTGTATAACATAGCCATGACCTTCCTGCGCCGCGTCGTAATGCTCTCTCGCACCCGCAAGTTTGTCCGGTATCAGGAGGCCAGATGGGCGAATTGCGCCTTTGGGACGATTCAAGCGTCCATCGTTTTGCTAGTGTTGTTGTCGCTGGTGCATCCATCGCGGGCCTTCGCGGCGAATCCTGACCTGGAGACTGTGCTGACTGGCTCGCGCCAGCGTATTGAGAAATTGGACTACCGCGCGAGCGGGCGACTCACACGGCTGGAAGCTAACGGCAAGCGCACGAACTACAAGTTTGCCGCCAAGGCCCATTGGTTTCCCGATGGTCTTCGTCTGCTGTGCGAGATCTCTGGGCCTGGCCCAGAGAAGACGACTCTTCTTCTGCATATGAACGTGAGTGGGCACTTGACGATCGAGGCGCTTCTTCCTGGCGAGAAGGCCGCGAGCACGTTGCCATTCGAACGTTGGAACGACTCCCTAGTGGGAACAGACTTCTCCTATGAAGACATGGTAGAGAGCCAGTTCTTCTGGAAGAATCAGGAACTCCTGGCGCCGGAGAAATACGGCGCACGGGATTGCTTTGTCCTTAAGAGCATGCCCGGCTCTCAGGACCGGACTTACTATGATTCGGTAACATCGTGGATTGACCGCAGCATTTCGTTCCCCGTCCATGTGGTGAAGACGCTGCGCGGAACAAAACAGCAGAAGGAATTCATTTCCTATGGACTGCGGCAGGTTAGCGGCGTTTGGACTGCAACGCGAGTGGAGGCAAAGCTGCAGGGCAAGCCCGGTTCCTCGATTCTTACATTCGAAAGGGGCTCAGCGAAGGCAAATCTTGGACGCAAGGACTTTGATCTCAGCCAGTCCAGCGCTCACGGAGAGAAAGTGCAATAGATCAAATCGCTTAATTAGGCTGTTGCGAGGCCTTGGGCTGTCCCTGGACCATCCACGGTGTTCAGCGTCTTGGGATAAGCTCCTTTTCAGACGTTACCGGGGCCCCACGTAAGCCAAAGGGCCACCAATTCCAGTCACCGGCAAGTTGCAATAGTGCCGGACCGACAACCATCCGCACCACTGTAGCGTCAAAAAACACCGCCACGGCGAGCGTAAAGCCCAGCATTTGAATGACCAAGAAGCTTCCTAAGGTGAATGCCGCGAAGACGGCAATCATAATTGCCGCGGCACTCGTGATGAGCCCGGCCGTCCGGGCCAGGCCCTCTATCACCGCTGATCTCTCGGATAGGCCGCCCCGCCGTTCCTCGAGGACTCGGGTGACAAGGAAGACCTCATAGTCCATGCTCAATCCGAAGACGATGGCAAACGAGAGAATTGGCACGATCGGGTATACGTTGCCAGTCGGTCCGTCGAGCCCAAAGAGTTTGCTACCGTGACCCTCTTGAAAAACGAGAACTAACGAGCCGAACGAAGCGCCAACGGAGAGTAGATTGAGCAGAATCGCTTTGACAGCCGCAAACAAAGAACGTAACCCGATCAGGAGCGCCAGCAAACTTCCCAAGACGACGAACAAAACCACC
The DNA here is from genome assembly GCA_963709045.1 of uncultured Acidobacteriaceae bacterium. Taxonomy (GTDB): domain Bacteria; phylum Acidobacteriota; class Terriglobia; order Terriglobales; family Acidobacteriaceae; genus Bog-257. The sequence goes on from CAVPUX010000009.1 coordinate 4,806, forward strand.
CAAGGCAGCCGCTCTTTTACCACCAAGTCATAATCTGCGTCCTGTGCGGAAATGCCGCCGACGCGCAGCACAGCACCAGGTACTCCGGTTATCGCCGCGACATCGGAAGCACGTACCTCTCGTACCCATCGTATCTCTTTGTTGGGCGAAAGCCCGGCGGTGGGCAGCAACTCAATCAAGGTTGCTTGGCCATCGCTGCGTAGGAAACTCCTGCGGATTGCCTCGGGCAGATCGTTGACAGCATCCGCCGTGTCAGACTCTGAAGTAAGAGTCGCAAGAGATAAGACCTCTTGCGCTCTAGGGTCGCTTTGGAAACGCTTCGTCAAGCGACTGACGGCAAGCCAGCCAGCCGGCGAGAGCGGCGGAGACTGCGGGGGCAACTCCAAGATCACGCGCAGAGACTCCACAATACCCGATCGCCCCATGCCTTGAAGCGTGCGCAGTGCCTGCACCGACTGGGCTGAGGCCGGGAGCGCGTTATGTTCGGGAATCCCGGGAGCGATCCTTCGACCTTGGAATGCAAGGATCAATAGCGGAGTCCCAACAACAAGCAGAGCCGTCCAGGGCCTGCCGGTTATGAGGCTGCCCCACCGCACCCACCGCTCATTCGCTGCGCACAGGTCCCGCGTTTTGGATCGCCTGGCTGGCAGACGCACTCTGACGGCATTGATGCGATGACCTAGCAGACCAAGCACCCAAGGCAGAATGAACGTACACAGCATGACGCTAAAAACGGTTACCAGCAGGCCAGCTATCCCGATGGAGCGCAGTTCGCTGATGGGCACAGTCAGCAGCGCTGAAAATCCGATGGCAACGGTCGTGGCCGAGATGATCAGCGTCCGCCCCGCCTGCCCGGCCGCAATATCGGCAGCCAAGCCGGGATCATATCCCTCGGCCAATGCTTCGCGAAAGCGGCTCACCATCAGCAAGGCATAGTCGATGCCCAAGCCCAAGCCGACCATCGTCGCCAGATTCTGCACCAGAATCGACAGGTGCAGATAATGCGCGAGTAGAGCAGCCGCACCCAGCGCCATCGAGATGGAGAGCAGTCCAACGCCTAGCGGCAATGGCGCGGCCACAAGGCTGCCGAAAGCCAGCACCAGCAGCAAGAGAGTTACCGGCATGGCTCGTTCCTCGGCATGGGTGACTTCCTCTGCACTGATCTCGCGAAGATCGAAGGTCAGTGGCGTTTCACCCGTAATCTCCAGTTTGATATTGGGGTATTGCGACCTAAGCTGACCTTCCATCCAGTCTGCTCTTGCCCTCAGCTTGGGGACCAACGCCTCGACATTGTCATCGTGCGGGTCCAACCCGACGATGATCAAGGCCCCGCCATTGTCCCCAGTGAACAGAGCATCTGGCCAATCCAGACTCGAGACGGCACCCGAAACTCCAGGCAGACTACGCAATGAACTGGTTAAGAAGCCCAATGCATCCGCGCCTTTTGCTGAATCCGGATCGGGAATACCACTGATCACTAGAACCAGGCGGTTCGCGTACGGAGACTGGAAACGCTGCGCCAGTTCCCGGTCAACTTTTTCCGATTCTCCGCCCTGGATGTGAACCGCTGTCTCCAGGCGACGTTCGACTTTGTAAGAAAAGGGCAGTAGCGCAAGCGCCATGACAAACCCCGACATCGCCAACCAGAATCGGCGGCGAGCGGCATCTTGGCCAGTCTTCAAGCTTGGCATTACGATGGAATATCCACGTCGTTTACTGGTCCGTCTGAGAGCAACGAAACGATTTCCGTGATCGGGCACGTCCATAATACAGGGCCAAACTGGATATTCATTGGGCTGCGGCCTTGAGCTTAGTTAATGATAGATGTGGGGAACTGCCCGTTAAGCCCTTGTCAATCGAGGGACGTGGCCGACGAAGACTTCGCTGTATGATTACCCGCCAATCACTCATCAAGGAACGAATTAGGAAGCTCAAAGAGAATTAGTAATGATAAACGATAGATCCCTGGCAGAAGTTTACCCCGGTCGCTTGCGTCTACGAATGCCGGGCGACCCACACAGCGGGAGTAAGGTCTGGGAGACGCTGGATCGGGAGATCGGCAAGCCCAGGGAGAACCGCTGCCAAGTACCCGAAGCACACAGAAGCCGTTGGCGTCGTTGTAGAAAGTGACACGCTCCGCCAGGCCGGAGACTTCCTCGGCGATCGCCCTCCCGTTCAGGAATTGCGGCATTCATCTATTCATCTAGTTGACGAGCTATTTTCTCATCGACGGGTTTGTGTTCGGTGGGGAGAGGACCTGCGACTTATTAGCTACGGCCGTGAAGGCAGGAATCGGCCAACCATGTTCAATGGCCAACCCCCGTGTGAACCAAAGCCGGAGTGATAACATTGACCGTTTGATCTGCTGAACCTAGCCATCACAATCAAAGAAAGGACAACGTGGACATTCAAAGCATAGTGGCACAACTCAGACAGGAAGCTAACCGTGTCGAACAGGCAATTGCAGCTCTTGTGGGACTCGGTTCCCAACCCGCACGCCGAGGCCGTCCACCCAAGGCGAGTCAGGCTAAACAAGCGATCGGCCAGAAACGTCGCCGTATGAGCGCAGCCGCACGTGCCAGAATCGGCGCTGCAAAGAAGGCTTGGTGGGCAAGGCAGAAAGGCAAACCTGGGCCTAAGAAGGCTACGCCTGTCTCCAAGAAATCCACTGGTCGGAAGCCAATGAGTGTGGCTATGAGAAAGAAGCTGTCTGCGATGATGAAGGCAAGGTGGGCGAAGAGGAAGAAGACGGCATAGATCGCGTAGATTCGCTACCGAGCGAGAAACGGCCACATGCGCCGGTGGCGATCAAACAGCGTTAGCAACAAAGTGGTCTGGGAGGCCCCTTTCCGCAACTGAATGAAAACTGGTAACCGATTGATCTACGCACAAAAGGCATGGGTTGGGATACATCCTCAGTGCGGGGCCGGGGTCGCGGCCTCAAGATCTCAGGTCGACCCGGTGGTTCGGGACAGGGGTCGGAGGTTCAGATCCTCTACTCCCCCTGGTTTTGCACCAAGATTTCGCCAGTACTCAAACATTCCGAACGGCATACCGCCGGTAAGTTGTTAATAACTTAATTAACTACGGAAAACTTCGGGCTCTCTAATGTTCCCTCTATTTGGATGGGAAAGGCAAGCTTACCATTTTCTAGTCTAGCTCCTTCTAGTTTGCTAAAAATATTGGTGAAGACTCCCTGTTTTTTGATTACCATCGCTACACCCTTGTAGTTCAAATCTCCGCCGTCGGTGAGGTCCAGACTGCCTGAGCAGCGAACATCGACTCCATAGAATGCAACATTGATCTCGTGGCTAAATATCCGGCGGTTTGCCAGATTCATGTCGGCAGAGAGCGATGAAAACGAAGAAGGAGTCCGCGAGGCGGCGGCCGGATCACGGAAGCGTGTCATCTTCTGCATGTCTTTGTTTTGGCTCAGAGTGGGCAGTTCGCCATCTCGAATCGTCAAGTTACCACTTCCATGAATATGCTGCAGCGGATCCCTAGTGTGCTCTATCTCTCCGTCCAGCTTCAGAGTACCTTGCATCTTGCCTGTCATCTTTCCCCGGCCATCGGGAAATTGTGCCAGCAGAAAGGCAACATCGACGCCGCTCAGCTGCGTGTCGCTATTAAAGCTAGGGTTCACGTCCGCCAGATTAAACGAAAAGTCCCCCATAGCCTTGCCGCCATGTGCGTCTACACTGAAGTTGTCGAAGAACACTTGTTTACCTTCGATTCGCAGCCTCGACCTGACATTGGTAGTTGGGATTGACCCGAAACGTACAGAGGCAGCCTTGAAGCCGCCCTGCTCTACGACCCACGTAGGAGTGCCCGCAGCTGTGCCGGCATCAAGCTGTCGCAGTCCCGCTGAAATGTCATTGGCGTCAAAGACGATGGGCCCAGGCCGGTCCGAGGGGTCGATAAGGCTTGAACCAAGCAATCGTCCACCCCTGATCTGTACCCTGGTAATCGCCCCCAACGAGAAAGGTGCAAGGTTCGGAGACGGCTTTAGCTGCCCCGCGACAGCAGGAATCTCGAAGTTCCACAGGCCGTCAGGATCGTCGATGATGTTAATGACAGGGTCGGTGAGGACGAGGAGCTTGATGGCGATGTGGCCCCGGAGCAAGGCATGGACATCGACTTGCGCATCGACGACAAGGGCCTTGACGACGTATCCCGCAGGGAAGGGCGGAGGATTCTTCCATCCGAAGTCAGAGAGACGAAGCGACAGTGAAGGGAACAAGCTCATCCCCAAATGGCCGATTTCTATCTGCCTTCCAGTCTTGTTCTCCAGGTAGGCAATCATCTGGGGCCGATATCGGTCAGGATTCGCCAACAGCGCCACTATGGCGACGGCGACACCCATCAAACCGAGCATCACCTTTAGAACCGCTTGGCGAGGAATAGCCATAACCCGGAATTTCCTCTTTGGCCTCAAGAACGGCACCATAGTACATCCGTCTCGCCTGTTGGCGACACTGAAACGATTTGTCATCGGGAGCACTCCCGACGGTGTGCCGTCACCCACTAGCACAGCCCAAGAATTGCCCCATTTGTGGCCCACTTGTGCAACACCCTGAGAAACCTGGCAGCCCTAGTGGTAGGCCGCAGGGCCATCTGACGGTCCTTGGAAAGGGAGCAATAGTCCAGATTCCGGACGATTCAGCAGACAGATTTCCAGGTGTGGTCACACCACAATCGGGGCTATGTTCCCACTGACCTGACAGCTGCTACTCTGGCGTCGCTAGCTGAACCATGAGCCGACGGTCTTCGTCCTGGAGAAAGAAACGTGTCTCGCAGGAATTGCACTCAAAGAGAGTAAAGTTGTGATAGCCCGGACTTGGTCTTGCAGCCTGGCTGTCGGATGAAATCGAGTGTGTCCGATTCCCTACATCAACTTCACAACTTCCGGACAGCTCATAACTACCGGGCACGCCACTGTCCGACATGCCGACAATACGTCCGGAAGGTGAACTCGGCTTGGGGTGCATGTACTCCAGCCCCTCTGCCCGCTTCTCGGCGCTCCACACATTTCAAGCCTTGGGGAATTCTGAAAAGCCACCACGCAACAACGGCTTGCGGGGGCCCTTGCGGTCGAGCGACCTCAACGGTCAGATCCGGCCGCCCTTGCAAGGGGGAGTAGGACTAAACATCGTATAATCTCGTGCGCGCAACTAGGGAGCAGAACAAATGAACGTACAAGAACAAATCAAGAACTATATTACCAGCCAACCGGAGCCAAAACGCAGTGACATGCGAGAGTTGCATCGGCTCACACTTCAAGTGTCACCAGAATGCAAATTATGGTTCTCCGATGGTAAAGACAGCGAAAATATACGCGGGCGATACTGGAGACCGGCGGGTCGATGAGAATGCGGCACCTGGGACTGGAGGCTTCCTTGCAGAACTAGCCCAGGTGTGGGAAGCCGAAGCGCAGCGCGTGCGCGAAACTGGCGCCCGGCTGGTGCTGTTGCGCCAGAGCCTGGTGCTGGGGCGAGAAGGAGGGACGTTAGCTGCCCTGCTCCCCGTATATCGCAGCGGCTTTGGCGGCACGCTTGGTCCTGGGGGACAATGGTTCTCCTGGATTCATATCAATGATGCCGCTCGCTTGATCCTACACGCCTTGGATCAGGAAACCATTACAGGCCCATTCATCAGCGCCAGTCCCAATCCTGTTACCAGTCGCGAGTTCGCCAAAATATTCGCGCACACCCTTCATCGCCCCAGGCTCTTTCCCATGTCCAGGGGAATGATGAAGCTGGTGTGGGGAGAGCGTGCAGACCTCTTTCTCGATAGCCATCGCACGGTGCCACAAGTGGCACTCTCCACCGGATTTCAGTTTCGCTTTCCCACGCTCTCGGAGGCTCTCTCCGACCTGCTTGGACCCCATCCCATACCCGTAGCACAACTGATGCAATTTGACCCTGGAAGGAGCTTAAACTGATGCGTGAAGCTAAGTTGAGGGTAGACGCTATGGCCGGTTTCGCCGCACCGCCTTTTCATCCGATTCTGACTGATGCCGGTGCTGGGCCCACATTCACGATGCTCGGGACCACAATGCGTTTGATCGCCACCGCCGCCGGTACTGGAGGACGATATACAGTGATCGAGCAGCTTACGCCGCCTGGCTGGGGTCCACCGCGTCACATCCATGCACGTGAGGACGAGATATTTTATATTCTTGATGGTAGCTACGAGTTGCATGTCGGGGATGAGCGCCGGACCGTTTCCGCTGGTGCCTCCGCGATCTTGCCCCGTAACATTCCACACGGCTTCCGCAACGTGGCGTCCACGCCCAGCCGTTTGGTATTCGTTATCACTCCCGGCGGACTAGAGGAGTACTTCTTGGCGGTGGCAAAATGTTCACCAGCCCCCAATCCCCCACAGCTGGTTGAACTGGCTCGACCGTTCGGTCTGACCCTGCTACCGCCAGGTGCTTAACCACAGCTCGGCGCGACCTCCGAAAAGTGAAGACAGCGCCCCAGCCGCTGGGCCCTTTCTGTCTCCCAGCGGATGACGGGCAAACCGGAACTTATCCCACGTGGACGTATAACGCCCATACCGTCGATGTGCCGGCAGCCATGACCCTGAAATCGTGATGATCGAAGCGGTTGTGCCGATCAAAGCAGATTAGTCGTGTTAAACGCCGGAGCGTCCATCTGACGGGCTCACAGCTTCAAGGAACGCCCTTCTCTCTTACCAACTAGCCCATAGAGCCTTGAGCTGCGGATTCCAGCCAACTTTCCATTTGCTCATGGTCCACCAGTCCCGCTTGCTGCTTGACGAGACGACCGCGGTAGAAAACGGCGAAGTTTGGAATGCCACGCACATTGAAGCGGGAAGCCAGGTCAGGATGCCGTTCCGTATCCACTCTCAGCACGATTGCTCGCCCGATCATCTCTGCGGCAGTGCGCGTCACTTCAGGAGCTGCCATCCGGCAAGGACCACACCAGGCGGCCCAGAAAAACGTCCAAGTGGTGGTGCCAATGCGGTTGCCGGATGCTGCCCGACTTCCCGGGAGTAATCTCCTACAAGCCGGTTTCGGGCTAATATTCGGTCGGCGAGCGGTCAGCTCTTCGGTTTCGGTTCTTCGAGGCGGAGGAAGTGAAGGTGGCCGCCGGCGTCGCCGGCGACGATGAGCTTGAGAGCCTCGGAAAATGCGCAGCAATGCGCCGCGCTGTCGCAGGTGAAGGTGGCCAGGACTTCTCCGGTTTCCAGGTCCCACACCTTCACCGTGTTGTCATCAGACGCCGAGACCGCGCGCTGCCCGTCCGGCGTCACCGCCACCGCCTGTGACCATATCCGAGTGGCCGGTGAGGGTGCGCAGCTCGCGCCCGCTGCCCAAATCCCACACCTTCAGCGTCTTGTCCGTAGACGCCGAGACCGCGCGCTGCCCGTCCGGCGTCACCGCCACCGCCATTGACAGTACTCGTGTGGCCGTTGAGGGTGCGCAGCTCGCGCCCGCTGGCCAGATCCCACACCTTCAGCGTCTTGTCCTCAGACGCGGAGACCGCGCGCCGCCCGTCCGGCGTCACCGCCACCGCCGTGACATGATCCGTGTGGCCTTGCGAGGGTGCGCAGCTCGCGCCCGCTGTCCAGATCCCACACCTTCAGCGTGTTGTCCTAAGACGCCGAGACCGCGCGCTGCCCGTCCGGCGTCACCGCCACCGCCATTGACAGAATCGAGTGGCCCGTGAGGGTGCGCAGCTCGCGCCCGCTGTCCAGGTCCCACACCTTCAGCGTGTTGTCATCAGATGCGGAGACCGCACGCTGCCCGTCCGCGCGTCACCGCCACCGCCATTGACACGACTCGTGTGGCCGGTGAGGGTGCGCAGCTCGCGCCCGCTCGTCCAGATCCCACACCTTCAGCGTCTTGTCATCAGACGCCGAGACCGCACGCTGCCCGTCCGGCGTCACCGCCACGCCAGTGACCCAATCGAGTGGCCTGTGCAGGGTGCGCAGCTCGCGCCCGCTCTCCAGATCCCACACCTTCAGCGTCTTGTCCCCAGACGCCGAGACCGCGCGCTGCCCGTCCGGCGTCACCGCCACCGCCATAGACTACATCGTGCGTGGCCTTGAGGGTGCGCAGCTCGCGCCCGCTGTCCAGCTCCCACACCTTCAGCGTCTTGTCACCAGACGCGGAGACCGCGCGCTGCCCGTCCGGCGTCACCGCCACCGCCTTGACACGATCCGAGTGGCCGTTGAGGGTGCGCAGCTCGCGCCCGCTGTCCAGCTCCCACACCTTCAGCGTCTGGTCCTGGACGCCGAGACCGCGCGCTGCCCGTCCGGCGTCACCGCCACCGCCATGACACAATCTGCGTGGCCTGTGAGGGTGCGCAGCTCGCGCCCGCTCTCCAGCTCCCACACCTTCAGCGTCTTGTCCCAAGACGCCGAGACCGCGCGCTGCCCGTCCGGCGTCACCGCCACCGCCATGACAGAATCAGTGTGGCCGGTGAGGGTGCGCAGTTCGCGCCCGCTCTCCAGGTCCCACACCTTCAGCGTCTGGTCATCCGACGCCGAGACCGCGCGCTGCCCGTCCGGCGTCACCGCCACCGCCATGACACAATCCGTAGTGGCCGGTGAGGGTGCGCAGCTCGCGCCCGCTCGCCAACTCCCACACCTTCAGCGTCTGGTCAGAAGACGCGGAGACCGCACGCTGCCCGTCCGGCGTCACCGCCACGCGCATTGACCGCACTCGAGTGGCCGTTGAGGGTGCGCAGCTCGCGCCCGCTGGCCAGATCCCACACCTTCAGCGTCTTGTCCCAAGACGCCGAGACCGCGCGCTGCCCGTCCGGCGTCACCGCCACCGCCAGTGACTGCACTCGTGTGGCCGTCGAGGGTGCGCACCAGCGCCGTTCCCGGAGGATGAAGCGCCGGTTGCAGCGGCCGCAGCCAGGGTGTTCGCGTGCCCTCGGCAACTCGCTTGGTGAATTCGTCAATGGCGGGCATGTCCTGATACGGCAGCAGCCGTCCCACCATCTGCGACGCGAACTGCTCGGGATCTTTGCCAATCACGTTGCGACGACAGCCGAACTGCGCCGTGAATCAGATCCAGAGCTTCCTTGTCTTCTTTCGGATACTGCGCGCGCACGTAATCGAGTTGCAGGTCGTGCAGGCGAATACTGCCTTCGGGCTGGTCGCGCTGCGCTAACGACAGACTGACAAACTGTTCCGCAGTTTCGGCTGCCTGGTTCTCATCCACTCCCCACAGACACTGTTGCACCGGCGGAGCAGCCGCCATTTCCTCCAGCAAAACCGCCAGCGCGAGGTAACGAGCGCGCGAGGTCTCGTCCAGCGAATCCACACTCACCTGAATGGCGCGCAGCACATCGGTGTAGGGATAGTCGGGAAACTGGGCCTTGATTTTGTCGAGGTCGGCGTTACGCAGATGCTCGAGGACCGTCTTCCAGTAAGTTGCCGGCTTGCCGCGCAGCATGGCGCCCACCATGGAAAGCGCCAGCGGAAGCCGTCCGCACTCGTGGATGAGTTGGGCAGCGATGGGCGGCAGATTCGTAATCTCTGTGCGCGACCAGCGGGCGAGAACCTCGCGCGACTGCTCCTCGGTGAGCAGGTCGGCAACGTGCTCGCGAGCGCCGATCGCCGCCGCGATACTGGCGTCGCGCGTGGTGAACAGCAGCCGCGAACGGGGCGAGTCCTCGGCCCGCAGTGGCTCCAGGTCGCTGGAGCGCCACACGTCATCGACCACGATCAAGGCCGCCTTCTTGCGGATGGTGGAGCGGTACTGGTTCTTCGCCGCCAGCTCGTTTTCGTAGCGGGAGAGGTCGTCGCCCAGGGCCTTGCCGACCTCGCGCATGCGGGTGAGGGCATCGAAGGCCGATTCCTTGCCAATCGTGATCCAGACGACGCCATCGGGAAACGCCTGCTGCACGACCTCGTCGTGGCAGAGGGCCTGGGCCAGCACCGTCTTGCCGATGCCGCCCATGCCCTGCAGCGCGGTGAGGGCGATGTGGCGGCCGCCGTCGTCGGTGATGAGGGCGTCGCGCAGGGCGGCCAGCGCCTCGGGCCGCTCGACGAAGTTGACCGGCAGAGGCGGAACGGTGACGTAGCTGGTTTCGCGAAACTCGGGTCTGAGTGCAATGCCGTTGCGCGCGTGCAGGTCGGCGAGCAGTTCGGTGAAGGCCTGCGGGTAGCGGCTGTCAGCGGTGAAGTCGCGGTAGTTCTTGGCTTCGAGGTGCAGCGGAACGTCGGTGCCGGATTGCGCCATGAGCGGAATGACGCACTTGTGCTTGCGCAGGGCGCGCAGTTGCTCGGCACGGCAGATCTCCGAAACGTAGGAGCCTTGCGTGAGCAGCGCGACGACATACTCGGCTTGGTCGAGGGCGGATTCGATCACGTCGGTCCAGACGGCTCCGCCGGCGATGCGCTGCGTGTCGAGCCAGGCGTCGAAGCCTTGTTCCTTTAGGTCTTTTTGCAAGTGCTGGGCGAGCGCGACTCCGTCTTTGCGGGCGTAGGAGATGAAGACGCGCGGCTGCTCAGACGGTGGCATGAGGTTGACTGACCATTATGAGGGCGCAGGGTAAGGGAGCCAAGGATAAGCTGTAAAGATTACACAAAAAGCGATCACGAGCCCGAAGTCCGTTTCGAGGAAACGTGACCGCGCTCCCACCAACCCTGCTTCAAGGCAGCGTCCTAAGAGCGACCGATTGTCCAGAACGCACGCGGCCATATCTTGTCAGGTCGCCAAAGAAGAGAACGGGAGGCTAACGGCGGCGGAAGAGGTCGCAATTCACCCAGCCGGCTTCGGCCCGCGATGACCGGCGATCCAGTCCGTTGGTGAAACTATGGAGGACGCGGTAGGTTTGCGCCTGTGCCGTTGGCGTGATGAGTAGGAAGACCAGGACAAGAAGGGATGTCTTTGGCGGTGTTCTCGTAATCTAACTAACCCGCGAATGGCGGATTCGCTAGAACTAACGAATACTTCTCTTCTTCGCCCGAGTGATCCTGCGAGAACGAGTCGCGGTAAATGATCTCGGGATTCTGATGCCGTGCAGGGCCGCGCAAGCGGGCCGGTGAAGGGTGGAATGTAAAGTTGTGCTTTACATCTTTACATCTTTAAGAGTCTTTAAGTGACTACGCAACCATCGCCGCATCGTCCTAACTTTTTCCCATTCAGCCGCGCCACCATCTCGCGCTCGCGCATCATCTGCGCCTGAATACCCAGCCGCCAACGGTGGCACCAGGGACATTTCCGCGCTTCGTGCTTCTCATAGCGCGCCCCCGGGTCGATCTCGAGCAGCAGGTCGCGAATCTGGCGTTGCTTGACGTAGATCTCGCGCGCGGTGTGGGTGAACGCCGGCACGTACTGGATGACGCGCAGCTTGGGCAGATCGCGCGTGGTGAAGATGATGCGCCACACGTAGTAAGGCGCGGTGGTGGGGTTACGGGGAAGTCGCATAGAGACACGCCCCCCAGCCCCGACGCGTACGAGGATCAAATTACGCGCTAAAGGTGCAACCAGGTGGCTCCGCTGATTGGTGCAGCGGAAATCCACGGCGGCGCGCATACCGGGCAGGTGGTGTCTAGCGCCGGGTTCTTATCTGTAGAATACCACTTCTGGTCGGGCGTGGTTAAAGCTTAATCCCGCAGTCAAACCACCACATCTTGCGGTTCCCGGAGCTCATCCTGGAGGAAAAACCACAACCCCTAGCGCACGACGGTCTCCTAAACCATCAGACAGGCTGACCGTGTAGCCTTAACATCCTTGTTTACTGGTACTTCACACGGCACCCTCATGCACCGGGTGCATGGGGGCTGCACTCTCAGAGGGTGATATTCCAGCGGTTTCGGAGACTTGGCACAAACCAGTCTGCAACCGCCCAGTGTCGCCAACAACCAAGGGAATACGGCACGCCGGACCTGGCGCGCATATTCGAGCGTCTGCCAGTGGCGCTCATCGTAGCCACGCATGAGGGCACCCGCGAACCATGAGACCATTGTCTCTTTGTCAGTAGCGCTATGGCAGTCCGCTCGTCGCCGACGACGAGCCAATCGAGGGGTTGAAACATCTCACCGACCATGAAAAGAGAACGGGAATCTATTGCTACTCCAACGCGATGCTTCCCGCGTTTCAGGGCCAAGGGTTCGGAGCGATTCTGAAGAGCCATTGGTTGGAACTGGCTGCGGGTGAGGGGTTCGAGACCGTCTACGGCCATGCGCGTCCTGGTCGCAGCCAGACGCTCAACGCCAAGTTCGGCGCCGTATTTCTCGACAGCTTTCGCGACTGGTACGGGACGGGGAGGAATACCGGCTGTATCGCCTCGCGCTTAGGTGAGGCTCATGGCTGCGAATCTCGATGAAATGATACTTTTGTCGTCCCCGTAGGTGAAGGAAGACGCTGTCGATGTACTCATTCTGACGTCCTCTTATCGATGTCGAAATCGATAAACTCAGCAGGCGACAGCTGCCGCAGCCGCTATCTTCACGGGAATGTGTTGACCATCCCTGTTCTGGGCAAACACCTTTGGCATGGCGGCGAAGAAGAAGATCTCCGTCCAGACCTTGTCGAAGGTGTTCGTCTTAAATAGTGGTGAAGACTTGAGAGAATCGTAGGAAACGATACCGTCGTTGTCCCACAGTTCGATCGGCTGAGGCGGAAGCGGTCCCAGCACTCTGGTTACTTTGCCGGGCACTTTCGGCCACTTGAGTGGCCCACCGGCGCACGCCCGGTAGCAGAACCGATAGGAAATGTCGGTGCCTGCACTGAGCCCATAGCCTTGGGCAATGTCAAGGTAGTCGACTGGGTTTGTCAGACTGAAGATGGGCGCGGGACATCCGGAGCGCGAACGGAAGTGAAACGGGCGGCCTCCCACGGTCGCATACGACAACGGTCGGATCGGTCGTGGCTCCTTCCAGGACTCGAGTTCCTTCTCGCGTTCCTCATCGGTATAATGCGCCGGGCTCTTCTCGCCTTCATAAGGCTCAGAGGTGAGATCGTTGATCACCCGAAAGTCGGTAGCCATCTCGCGAAAATACAATTCGAGGTCGGATGCGGTCTCCTGCGCAGCGGCGATCTGCGTCGGATCTGGTCCGCTCAAGTAGTCATTGGCCTCGGTCAGCGCGTCGCTCAAAGCCAGAAGCAGCTCTGCGCCGGTAAGCGTGGCAGCACTGTCTGCGATTCCGGCTTCGATCTGATCGAGCAGGTATATCTGCGAACCTGCGAACGCAGCCCGCAAGTCAGCGATCGCGGTCTTGCGCAGAATGGGGTGGGTGTACAACCAATCGGCGACGTTGGTGCCCCAATGGGGAACGGAGAGAAATACAACTCCGTCCAGACAATTGCGGATTTTGTCCGCGTCCACAGTCAATCCGCCGTCGACGGGAATCCGGCGTTTCTTGGGGTCGTGCAGGTAGCAAACCAGTTGGCGGATGTCGAGCCCGCCGGTCGAGTGGCCTACCAACGTTAGATTCGCGGTATGCATCGATTCGGCCGCAACCCTAACAGGCTGGTCTTTCAGTGGAGATTTCTTGAGTTGAATGGAGGGTTACCTGGACCCCGCCCACCAGCCCAAGGGTCATCAGTCCGACTGCAAAACTTTGGCGGTGCCTTCGAACGTCAGTGGAACGGGGTCCATGTAGACTGTGACGGTTGCAAGGCCTCCTTGGACGCTTACTGCAATGGGCATTTCCACGCCCCCTGCTTGCGCGGGAAGCTGCACGGTCGTTGTTCCATCCTCCGTGGTTACAACCCCGGTTACAGCCTTCTGGTCCTCCTCAATGGTCGCACTCGCGTTCGGTGCTGTCATGACGGTTTCTCTAGGAGCAAGAGCCTGAAGCCTCAGGTGACCATCCCCTTGGTACTTAATCCCTGGACAAGGAGATTTAGCCTTCTCTTTGAAGTGACTGATCTTCATCATCCAATTTGTCGAATTGTTGATTGAGGGCAAAAAATCCCCCGCACTCCCAGAATATTCCAAACCGACGGCCGCGGCGTTGTAGGTGATCCTAGTTCCTTCAGGCGTACCATCACCTTCAATCGCCTTTATGACATCCGTTGACAATTCTGCATCACCTGGACCACGAAGAATCATTAAGGGACCGTACTGCTCCAACATGCCCTGAATATCTCTAACCGTCCATTCGCTTGGAATATCGTAACCGGTCGCTGGCTCTGTAGTCATGCCTACGGGTGTAAGTAGAGTGTCGAAATCTTCGTCGACGACAGGATCATCACGATCCAGCTTCATGCGCATTTCAGGACCAGCTTTATCCACGGCTTCTTGGATCGGATATGTTTTGTTGTCGCGCCAGGACATCATCATCTCTAATCCGGCAGCCCAGCACGTGTGGTCAGTTTGGCTTCCAATTGGTTCTATCTCATATTTGCAACTGATGTTAGGACGAAGCACGAAATCCACCGTTCCACTGTCGTTGCTTGATGGCTGATAAATAGTGATCTCTTGGAACGCACCTTGAACGCTGGTTGCCGCCACCGCCGATCCTGAATACTCTTCTGTCCCGCCAAACCCGACAAGTGCCTGAGCATTCACCTCTAGGTGGACCGTCCAGACGATACCCTCGTACTCGTAATTCTTGGTGTCGTCGATGTTGATGACAAGAGTAGCGTGTGCAGGCTGGGAGTACGCGGCAGAAGCGAGAGTGGAGACCATCGCGATGCTCAGCATGATCACAAGGTTAAGACGGAGGGAAACAGTACTGCAGCATTGGGGAAGCATAGAACACCTCTTGCCCGGAATTTCCGTTTTGCTCTTAACACCGCTCCAACACGATTTTGTCGCTTTCCAGAATCTCGCTCCGCGCCATGCGCTTGGCAAGATAGTTTCGCAATCGCGTGGCGCGAGTAACTACTGCTGCAGTTGGGAGATTATCGAAATAGTGAAGTACCACTGGCAATGAGCCATGGGCCTTTTTCCAGTTTTGAAACAGGCGCGTGATGCCCGCGTAGTACTCGACACGTCCCAGCGCGTCGAAGCCGCCGAACCCCGGTACGAGCACGATGTGGCAACGTCTGCAAGGATCGGAACCGTTTCGGGTGGCCATCGTTCAGCACCTCTCGATCGCCCCCAAAGATTGCAAGCCTTTCAGTCATCATTTGTCGGTGACCTAGGTCAAGGTGCAATGTGATAACCGAGGACGCAGAGAGTGGCATCGGGAAGTAGGGGGACACATCTGGCAAATTTGCCGAATTCTTGACGACGGTTTTCTAAACCGTCAGACTCGCCTGGTCGGACTCGGGCGGATTCGACGCAGGTCGCTACGAACTCACTGCGGTGAAAATTGCGGGTAGTCTGGGTAGAAAGCCATAGAAATTGGCAAAGCCAGAACCTGCTAAAACTAGGGCGTAATCCGGTGATTTTGTAGCAGTTACATCACTCAATAGATAACCGCAGAAATCACTGAATTACGCCTTCTAAGCTGAGGGTTGCTGGTTCGATTCCAGCCGGGCCTACCATCTCTTTCCTTCCTATTCGCTGGGAGTATCACTGTGTTTCGTTCGTGCCCGTTATTGCGCGAGGGAGGAAGTCGCCTGCGTGGTAAATTGTTGGCATGGTTGAGGGCTGGAAAAAATGGTTCTGGCGCAGCGCGGGATTTGGGGCGGGAGTTGCCTTTATTCTTGTCATAATTATCGGGGGCGCGATTTGGTGGTATGACCGTCCGAAACCGCCGAAGCCATGGAATACAAAAGCAATTACCGCAGAATACGATTATGTATCAACGGAAGGCGAGAAAAATAGCATCGTCTTTTATTACACTTTGGTAAACAACACAGAATTGGACTATCGAGTAAGTAATGGTAGCGATGTGGATTTGAGCATTAGGTTGGCAAGAGAGAATAGCATTTCTCAGGAGGCGAAGGGTGACGATAACTTAATGAGAGGAGATTTTCCAATTTTTGTGCCAGCACATGGGAGAGCCAGGTTTGGCATTCATATCACCTATCCGTATTCGGAGAAGTATGACGACAAAGCTACTGATGATGAAAAGCATGACTGGGGTACTAAGCTGGCAAAATATATTACAAATGAATTAGGGAATGTCGACGGTTTTGCGATATTCGACAGTATCGACCGATACGAATTAGTCTTTCCAAATGGATGGAAGGAACGAGCGAAAGAACCACTGCGGGTTAAGCCTCCGCACTATGAGATTCTACCTCCACAACCTAAAAGCGATAAACACTAACGTTCCTCTGCTGTTAATCTCGTGTGACATTTGCTGGTTCGATTCCAGCCGGGCCTACCATCTCTTCCATGCTACGGCGTCGGCTCAATCGTGACTTGCGCCGCGCGGCAATCGCGCAGTCCTGGACCGCACTGTTGATACTGCAAGTCTTTCGTCAGGCACGCTTCGATGGCGACGAATTCCGTCCCAGTACATGACACCCGAAAGTCGCCCGCTGCTACGTGATTGGCTGCAGCAAACTTCTGCTCGATCTCAGCCGGACTGGCTTGGACGGCGTGTGCGGGTGCGCGATACTCCGGCGGGACTTGGACCTCCCGAAACGCTTTTTCGATGTCAGCAAAATAATCCTGAGCCGCCAGCCCGCTGCAAGTGCCGTGTGTTGCCCATTCATGCTGGATGAGTCCGCGAGCCGGCATGATCGCCAGCATGTGCTGGACGGTCTGCTGTGCTACTGGCTGCGCCGGAGCGCAATCCTGAGGGTAGGAGCCACTGTCGTTCTCCGGCCACAGGCCATGCACGACGAAACCAAAGTGCCGTTTGGGATCGCACTCGCTCGACGACGTGTTGCCGGCATGCGTGGCGCAGAACTCCGGCGCCCAGGATAGCGTGAGCAGATAGTAGTCGAATTCGCCCGGTGTGTTGTCAGCCGAGCTTGCGGCCCCGTGACGGTGCTTGGCACACGCGGTGGCGGTGAGCAAAAAGCTCATCAGCACAAGAACGGTGAAGACGGTTAGCGTTCGAGACATGCTGGACATGGTATCGCATAGCGGGATCGCCTTCGTCTACTCGTTGCGCAGGGCAACTATCGGGTCCACCCGCGTTGCCCTCCGAGCGGGAACATAGGAGGCGGTAGTGGCGATTGCCGCCAGGAGGATGGCGACACAGGCGAAGATGATCCAATCGCTCGAGTTTATGCCGTAGAGCAGGCTGGCCATGACTCGCATCGACGCCAAACCCGCCACCAGGCCGATGCCAACTCCCGCGGCGGTGGCGATTACTCCCTGGCGAACAATAAGCCGCAGAATGTCTTCGCGCTGCGCACCCAGCGCCAGGCGAATACCAATCTCGCGTGTGCGGCGCAGGACGGAGTACGAGATCAGCCCGTACAAGCCGATCATGGCGAGCGCCAAGGCAAGTGTGGCGAAGGTGCCGATCAGATAGAACGGATAGCGCCGCAGGAAGACGGCGGGCGACTGATTGACGACTTGCTCCATCGACTGCGGTTGCACGAGGGCCAGTTGGTGGTCCAGTTCGCGCAGCGTTGCGCGAGCCGCACTGACCAAACCCGCCGGGTCCTGTGTGCTTCGAACGACGTATGCCAGGAAAACCGTGTATCCGGAATTTTGGTCCAGTGGGAAGTACATGACCGGTGGAGGTGGCGATGCCAGACTGACTTCAGCCACATCGCCAACCACGCCGACAATCTGACGGAACTGCTCATTGGGCGAAAACGTCAGCCGCAGGCGCTGACCGATAGGATCCTGTCCGCCGGCGTAACGCTTCACCCAAGCCTGATTGACGACGGCGACCGGCGGTGAGTCCTGCGTGTCCGACGCGGTAAATGACCGACCCGCAATGAGCGGGATCTTCATCACCGCAAAGTAGTCTGCGCCCGCGCGCCTACTCACGCACTCCTCTTCCTGGCCTTCCCCGGCGGTCCTGCCCTCCACCACGAAGCGGTTCCTGCTGCGGTTCTCCGTGACAGGCAGGGCACTGACGGCCGAGGCGCCTTGCACTCCTGGCAAGTTGCGAAGCCGATCGACAAATTCATGTTCGAAACGGAGACCGTTGGGATTGGCGAATGGCCATACCTTTGCGGTGGGAAAAGACAGACCAGGAAGATTGACGCCGAACGTCAACAGATGTCGCGGATCGAAGCCGGGGTCTTGTTGCATCAGTTTGCGGAGGCTCTGCAACATCAGCCCGCCACCCACCAATAGCACCATGGAAATCGCGATTTCACCAATCACCACCACATTGCGAAGCCGCGCGTGAGCACTACTCGTCCCGCCCCGCGATTCGTCCTTTAATACTTCGCTCAGAGGAGTTTGCGGAACCGTCATGCCAGGGCCCACTCCGAATAGAATTGCCGTAAGAATGCTGATGCCACAAACGAACCCCAGCACCGGAAGGTTGATACCGGCATCAGCGAGGAACGGCATCGATTGAAGCTGTTCCTCGGGGATCGCACCAATTAGCAGACGCACGCCCACAATCGCACCCAGCACCCCGAGGATTGCGCCCAGAGTCGAAAGTAGCAGGCTTTCAGTAAGCAGTTGGGCCAGCAAGTGGAAGCGGTTTGCGCCCAGCGCGGTACGCACCGCAAATTCTCTCCGCCGATCAATGGCGCGAGTCATCAACAGATTGGCAACGTTGGCGCAGGCGATCAGCAAAACAAAGCTCACTGCGCCAAACAAAATCAACAGCAGTGGCCGAATGTTGCCGACAATTTCGTCTCGTAACATTCCTACACTGACGAAGACGGAAGCGTTTTGCCGTGAGTACTCCCGATCCAGTTGGGCGGTGATACCCTCCATCTCCGCGCGCGCCTGCTGCAGGCTGACGCCCGGCGTAAGACGGCCGATCACGTTAAGCCACCGCGCATTTCGAGCGGCTGCGGTGTATGCGTTGATGTGCAAGGGAACCCAGAGCAGCGCCGATCCCTCGGGCGCAAATTCGAAGTCACGCGGCAAGACCCCGACCACCGTGACCGGCTTATTGTCCAGGCGAATGGTGCGACCAATGATGTGCGGATCGGCGGCAAAGTCAGTTCGCCAGAAGCCGTAACTAATAATTGCTACGGTCGGACCGGAACCCTCAGGCAGGTCCTCACCGGCAACAAAATCGCGGCCCAGGAGAGGTCTCACTCCCAAGGTGGAGAAGAAGTCTGGCGTCACCATGACGCTGAAAATCGTTTTGGGATCGCCATTTCCGGTCAGGATAAAGCTGTCATCGAAAAATCCCGCGAGCGACTCAAAGCTTTTTGCGGTGCGTTTCCAGTCCTGGTAATCAGGATACGACGAAGCGTAGCTGCAGCAGGGAAGCTGGCGACGGTTCTCGCCCAGCGTCACCAGTCGGTCGGGCTGTTTATAGGGCAAAGGACGCAGGAGCGCCGGATATAGCACTGAGAAGATGGCGGTATTGGCGCCAATCGCCAGAGCCAACGTAATTGTCGCAGCAGCGGTGAAGCTGCGGCTCTTGCGCAGCATTCGTAGTCCGTAGAGGAAGTCTTGTTTCAGCGTTCCCATGAATTACGAGTTCAACCTGCCGCCCTTAAGCGCATAACAAAAGCCGTTGTCGCCTCACGCTTGTGACGCGCTGCAATCGTAGCAGACGTGAGAGTGGCGACCGGGCGTCGCTATGCCCTTGGCGCTGTTTCATATCCGTGCCCAGGCTGCATTTGGGGTATGATGCGTCAGTTCCATGTCTCCAAAAGCAGAAACCGTCATCCACGCACGAGGAGCGGCGGAAGTTCGGCCAGTCTCGCCGCGACGAAGTCAGCCGTGTCAGCCAAGGCGACTGGAGCCCCAAACGCCGCGACTTTGATGTTGTGGATCTGCTACGCAAAGCGCAGCGCGGTCGCATATCTAACCTCTCTGCCTATCAAGTTTGCTCGCATGGCTGCTTCGCCGTTCGGGTTCTACCGCGGCGCCGTTCCGGTGATGGCCGCAGACCTGGCCAAGTTGCCCAATACCGGTATTCGGTCGCAAATCTGCGGGGACGCGCACGTGCGAAACTTAGGTGCTTTTGCCGGCCCGGATGGACGGCTCATTTTCGACATTAACGACTTTGACGAAACCATCCGCGGGCCTTGGGAATGGGATGTAAAGCGCATGGCCGCCAGCTTAATGCTGGCTGGCCGCGAAGCCGCCAATACCGAGAAGGAATGCAAGGAGGCGGCACTCGCTTTCGCGCGCAGCTATCGCGAATCGATGCGCCACTTCTGTGAGATGACGGTGCTTGACCTCGCGCGCTACCAGGTTTTCCGCCATTTGAACATTTCGCCGGTGCTGGCTGTGCTCCGCAAGGCGGAGCGCGCAACCCCCCAACACAATCTCGATCGGTTGACCGTGCGGCAAGGTGGCAAGTATCGCTTCCGCGAGCAGAGGCCCTTGCAATTCCATCTGCCCCGCCGTACAGCAATGGAGATTGTTGCAGGATTGCGCCGCTATATTGAGACGCTTCTGCCCGAGAGGCAAGAGTGGTTCGCGCAGTACCGTGTCGAGGATGTCGCCTTTCGGGTGGTCGGAACCGGCAGCGTCGGCATACGCGACTATATCGTTCTAATGTTCGGACGAACGGCGAGCGATCCGCTGTTTATTCAGATCAAGGAAGAAGACGCTTCTGCGTATTCTCCCTACATTCCCGAGAGCGGCATTCTGATGAACCAGGGACAGCGCACGGCCCAGGGGCAGCGCGCCATGCAAGTGCAATCCGACATTTTTCTGGGATGGACGTCCATCGCCGGACGCGATTACCTGGTTCGCCAGTTGCGCGATCACAAGGCTGGCATCGAGAACGAAGATCTGGAAGGTAGTGGATTGGTGCAGTACGCGCGGGTTTGCGGGGAACTGCTCTCCAAGGGACACGCCCGCTCGGGCGACTCATGCGCGATCTCGGGATATCTCGGCAACAGCGACAAATTCGATAAGGCGATGGTTGAGTTCGGCGTCGCCTACGCCGATCAGAGCACCAAGGACTACGACGAGTTCACGCGAGCTATTCGCGTTGGCCAAGTAGCCGCGGCGCCGCCGGTGTCTCGCCCAGCGAAACAAGGACGCGGAAGAGCAAAGACCTAACTGCCACACTTAGTGGGGCGCATTCCCGAAGTCGGCCACGCCCACTCGAACCATGGTGTGAGGGCGAAACGAGGTTGGCGGTGGTGTCGCTCTTGTCCTTCGGCGCAGTGGGTGGCGGAATCTCCGCCCAGACGCCATAGACGCTGTTGTTTAGCGGCCGCAATTCCAATGTAGTCCCCCAGAAATTCTTCCCGCCGCGTGACGAATGCATCATGGGTCCACGCATAATTCGTAAAGGTGCGACCGCCATCAACCGAACGCGCCAGGGTAACAGTGGTTTTCTGATTATTCGGATCGAGGCGCCGATCATAGAAGATCACGTTTGCTGCGCCGGTCGCAGGATCGACTGCCAGCCATTGGAAGAACTGATCGGTGCCGTCGTGAACGGGATTCGAGTTCACTCGCACCGCATTGTTCCACGACTTGCCTCCATTATCTGAGGTCGCGCAGAACACTCCGATGTCGCCGTCACGATAATCGCTCCAAGTGACATACAGAAGCCCCTTGCGGTCGTGGCGCGGATCGATAGCGATCTGGGGAAAGCCGTTCGCGCGGTCGAGTCCGTTCAACGCAAAATAAAGCGGCGCTGTTTTGAGAATGGCTCGGCTCTTGGAAAATGTCTTGCCACCGTCATGCGAGGAGGCAAGCACGATGGAATCGCCGTCCGCCCAGACCACGTGCAAGGTGCCGTCCGCGGCGACCGCTCCGGTGAAGCCTTCCACTGCGCCGTTGTCGTCACGCGGCAGCCCATGATGCGTGCTGATCTCAATTGGAGCCGACCATGTCAGGCCGCCATCGCTGGAGCGCGAGAAAAGGATTACAGACTCGTCGATGCGGAACTCGGTCCAGCCTACATAGAGGTTGCCGGCGTACTTGCTATTTGTGTTGTCAGCGACGATATATGGTTTGTCCT
Organism: uncultured Acidobacteriaceae bacterium; assembly: GCA_963709045.1. Lineage (GTDB taxonomy): Bacteria > Acidobacteriota > Terriglobia > Terriglobales > Acidobacteriaceae > Bog-257. The sequence continues at coordinate 26,676 of CAVPUX010000009.1, forward strand.
CGAAGGGAATACCCGGCTGGGTGGGTTGCGCGATGACGGCGTGGGCCTGCGCGTCCCATGTGGCGCCTCCGTCCGGCGAGCGACGCACGAAGATGCCGTTGCGCGTGGCGCCACGCGCCCAGTAGTTTTCCGTGCCGAGCTTGTCGAACGCAATGTAGCAGAGGATTGCCGCGCCGTGCTTGTCGTAGGTAACGGAGACGTCGCCTGACACTCGATAGTCAGCGGGGGCCGTGCCGGTCGCCACCTTCCACGAACTACCGCCATCGCGCGAGAAAGCCACAGTCGCCGGAACCTGATAGGCGGCGACAACCTGCGAAGGATTCGTGGCGCTTACCGCAATGGAAGGCTCATTATGGAAACCGGCTTCTGGCGTCAGGGTAATCGTTTGTCCCAGAACCGGTGGGAGTTGCGTTGACGCGAGGACCGACTGGTAAGGCTGTGGGTTGTTGCGCCCGGGCCGTAGAAGCAGATAAGACTATGGCCGCGATAAATAGATAGTGAAGCACACGACGTTCAGTTCGCATCATTGGTTTGATTTCTTGCTTGCGGCATCGCTTGCAGACTGCATTCCGATTACACACCGAATGTTGTTGGATTTCAAAAACGAGCGAAGCCAGTTTTCATCTTGGTGGGTAACCTCTCGGGGCTTGTGCAGCTTCCCCTCACAACGCGTTAAACTGTGGTTGCCATGACCTTGTTCGAAGCTCAACCTTATGATCCGACGCGCGCCCGGAAGAAACGTCAGCTAATATTCGCGATCGTCGGCGCCGTCATTGTGATCGGAATCCTGTGGTGGATATTTCGCTTCTGGCCCGAAGAGCATGTCGTGAATCAATTCTTCGATGCGCTCCAGCAACAGAACTACGAACAAGCCTACAGCGTCTGGATGCACGACCCCGAATGGAAGCAACATCCCGATAGGTATTCGCGTTACCCGTACAACGATTTCTTGAAGGATTGGGGGCCGAGCGGCGAATGGGGCATCGTCAAGAGCCATCACATCGATGGCGCGGCAGTGCCGAAAGGCTATAGCGGCTCGCCGTTTGCCACCGCCAGTGGAGTAGTTGTAGTGGTTACGGTCAATGAAAGGATTAGCGACAAGGCGCACATCTGGGTGCAGAATGACGATAAGACATTAGGGTTTTCGCCATATTAGCTGCGAGAGTTTTCTTCTCTCTGCTCGGTTTCTTCTGATCCCAGGAAAAAGGGATTCGCGAGTTTGTCCTCGGCCTCCCATTGGACGCATGACGACTCAAACGTCGGGATCAATCTGGTTGTCACTTCCCCAGGCGGCACAGGTCACTGACAAGGCACCGGACACAGAGTGAAATCTCTAGTGGGTGTCCGGGAGAGGACATCCGGCCTTTTTCCCACGCCTGCTTCGTCGGGTCCGCGCGAGAAACAAGACCCTCGAACTTCCTTCTTCCAGGTTTCTAACTGCGCCTGCCCAGGGGCCGTTTCACTCTTTCGAATAGCACAGAGGTGAGACCAATGCGCCACAAACAGCAAGTTTGCAACTTACTGTTCCTTACGGGCTCGCGCGCGGTGACAGCTGCCCTGGCAATTGCACTTGCGGTAACGGTTACCTTAGCCCGTCCGGCCCAAGCCCAAGCCCAAGCCTTCCGTGCCAGTGGCCCGTCTACGCAGTTGCGTACTCAGGATCCTAGCCAACATGGCCGCGTTGTGTCTCGGCTGAGCCTTGGCAGCGGTAGCGAAGTGGTCTATGTCGGCATGTTTCCGTCCGACGCAATATTTCGTGGCTCATCGAAGTTCAGCCGTTTTCTTGACGCGATGAACGTGCCTCGTCCAGACGTAGGGCTGCCGGTAGGTTCATCGGAGCAAGCCGCAAGCCAGAGTGGCGTTCCTCCCTGGATGCTCTCTTGCAACCAGCGAGTCGTAGACGATATTGAGCCACCCGCCCACGCAGTCGCCGTGGCGGAAGCGCATTCCCCGGCGGGTAACATTCGTGATGCGGTTGTTTCCTTCGTTTACGGCCCGTCAAGAGTATTGCGGACACCGCAACGCCTGACCACCGACTCCCGACAGCGCGTCATTCTCAGCGACCCCGGCATTCCCGCCGTACACGTACTGGACCCCAAGAGAAAAACCTCCTTCAGCATTCTCGGCGGCCAAGGTCGACGGCTCCAGTCGCCAGCCGGAGTTGCCGTAGATGGGGAAGACAATATCTACGTTGCCGACGCCAAGCGTGGAATGGTTTTGGTTTACGACCGATACGGAAAGTTCATCCGCTACATCGGGAGCTTCCACGGAGAGAACATGTATCAACGCCCAACCGGAATTGCGATCGATCGCAAGGCGGGCCATTTATATCTTGCCGACGGCCCCCGTCATCTTATTTTCATGCTTGACCTGGAAGGCAATCTCCTTAAGAGTGTGGGAAAAAAGTCGGACGATACCGGCACCGGAGAATTGAAGTGCAGGAACAACCCTGACCTGGAAGCCTTTAATTATCCAACGGAGATTGCGGTCAGCGATCACGAAGTTGCGGTTCTGGATACGGCCGGAACGCGCGTTCAAATCATGGACTTGGAGTGCAATCTCCTTGGAAGTTTCAGTGTTCTGAATGCTTCCTACCGGAAGGCTGATAGGGAAGACGGACTGGGGCTGGACAATGAGGGCAACGTCTATGTTTCGGACGTTGGCACTTCGGAGGTCAGGATGTACAACGCAGAGGGCCGGCTTGTGGCTTCTTTCGGCCAAGCGGGCTCCCGGATGGGCGAGTTCAGTGCTCCGAGAGGATTGTGGATCGATGCAAGTAACCGTCTCTACGTCGCCGATACCGAAAACGCTCGCGTCCAGCTCTTCCAGTTGACACTTGGGAACCGAAGCGATTGGAGAGTTGGGTCAGGCAAATAAACTCGTTCGACTCTTCCTTACCCCATGGTCCACGTGACGTGCTCGATTTGGTTGGTGATTTCCTCCGCTGGTGTTTCCGGCGCGAACTGCATTGGCTTGCCGATCACCACCGTCAACTCTCCCGGACGCGCAATCTTATGGCCGGCCATCTTCATCTCGTATAGGCCGTCAATCCGCATCGGAACGACCGGAATATTTAACCGTGCCGCAAGCATGCCGACGCCCAAGCGGAATGGACAAGCCTGCCATCCGGCGTGCGCACGCCTTCGGGATAGACGAGAACACTGTAGCCTCGATCCACCGACTCACCTGCGTAAGCAAAGCTCTCACGCACGCCCGATTGCTGCGGCAGCGGAAAGACATTGAACAATGCTACGACTAAGTAGTATCCCACTTTGTAAGACAGGCGACGGAACGGAGTCCAGGTTGCCGGTGGCCGCCACATCTCCCACAGCATCTCTCCCCACATGCCGACCGCCAGCTTGTACCGCATACGGGGCGGAAGCGCGATCAGCGCGAAGCCAACGTCAATGTAGGTTACGTGGTTGCAACTGATGAGAAACGGCCCGTCGATGCCGCGAAGGTGCTCGCGACCGACGATTTTGGGGTGCGCCATGATCATGGTCGCCGGCCAGGTAAGCAAGTAGTAGATGAAGCTGCGAATCCACGTGATTGGCCAGCGCTGCGCCCAGCGCGGATAGCGATATCCGCGCTGCAGCGATTTCTGAGGCTCTCGCAGCAGACGCTCGAGATCGGCAACCGTACTGACGCTGGTGAAGTTCGCTTCGTTAAGATCGACCTGGTAGCGGTCCTCCAGGGCGCTCATCAGCTCGACGCGATCCATCGAGCTCAGGTTCAAGTCGCCGTCGAGTTTGGCATCCGGTGCGAGCGGGCCAATGCTCCGTCCGGTGACGCGAGAGATCAGGTCTGCTAAGGCGCCCTGCGAGACGCGCGTTCCGTCCCCATCCGAGGTGAAATGTTGCTGCACCGCCTGCTGGATGGCCGCGGTCTTTGGCTTTTGCGTGGGCGTGCGTGGGAAGTCTTGGTCGGGCCACACAAACCAGCGACGCATCTGCTGATACTCCGCGAGCCGTTGGTTAGCGCGCTTGACCACTGACTCCGGGTCAGCGGAGTCGCGCAGGATGAGCACGGCGCAAGGCTCGGCATTGCCACCCTGTTCCAGGCCGACGACCACGCAGTCACGTATCGCGGGCTGCTGACGCAGGGCATTTTCCAAGTCCTCGGGATAAATGTTCATCCCTTCGCGCGTAACAATGACATTCTTCTTGCGGCCCTTGAAATAGAGATTCCCTTCAGAATCAAGTTCGCCGAGATCGCCAGTGCGAAACCAACCCTCCTCGCTCAATACCGACTGCAATTGTTTTCCTTGCCAATAACCGGCAGCGACGTTTGCGCCGCGTACCAAGATCTCGCCGTTTTCGTCGAGCTTGATCTCGCGACCTTCGAGTACCTTGCCAATCGATCGTTTGCCGGTGTGAAACGGATGGTTCAGGGAAATCAGCGACGTTGTTTCGGTGAGCCCGTAGCCCTGGATGACGACGAAGCTGAGCCGCCGCCAGAACTCTTCGGTCTCGGCGTCGAGGGCGGCGCCTCCCGAGATGAAGGCCCAGAACTTCCAGCCGAATTGGTTGTGAATTCTTCGAAAGCGCCACCAGCGGCGTACGAAGTGCTGGTCCTTCGCGGCTGGAGAATTGGCGTTGAAACCACTCCTGCCGGCCGGCCGCTTCAAAATCGCGGAGGAGTTTGTCCTTCAGCGATTCCATCAGGCGCGGGACCGCGACCACCACCGACACGCGTTCTCGCTTGATGACCTGCAGAACTTCCGTCGGGTTCAGCGTGTCCTGAAAAAGCACTGTGGCGGCCAACAATTGCGGCAGAAAGATCCCGAGGAACTGTCCGAAGACGTGGCTTAGCGGAAGCAGATTCAAGAAGCGCAGCGGATGGAAATATGCGTTCGTAGCGAAGGTATTTCCCGATCTCGCGCTCCAGCGGTTCAAGGTTAGCCAGAATGTTCCCATGGGAGATGACGACGCCGCGCGGCTCGGCGGTTGTGCCCGAAGTGAAGACGATCTGCACGATGTCGTCGCGCGTGAGGGGCGGCAGAGCGACTGGTTCGGCAGACCGACCGGCGATCTGCTCGCGCAGGGTTTCCAGATTGATCTGTGCGACGCCAGAGATGTGATTCTGGATTGAGCCAACACAGAGCCTGGCATCTACTTGTTGGGCGACACGCTGGGCGAAGTCCGGAGCTGCGATCTTGTCGATGGGTACGACGATGGCGCCACGGAGCAGGCATCCGAAAAATGCAACCACCCATTCGGCGCAGTTCTCGCCCCATATGACGACCTTGTCGCCCTTACCGATGCCGCGCTGTTCAAGCTCGCGCGCCAAGCGGTATGCGTTGGTCAGCACATCGCCATAGGTCCATCGCTGCATACGATAACCGCGATGGTGAACGTAGGCGACCTCGCGAGCGTGGCGGCGAAAGTTGTCGAGGTATTCCAGGATGGTGGTTCGTGCCATCTGCTGACAGTTTAACTGGTTGGTCCGCTCGGACTAGATTCCTCGGCGGGGCGACAAGGAAAGGAGACACCCGGTAATCATCGAATACATGGCAATTTCCGGTCGTGAAGGGCCGCGTTTTCCACCTTCTCGATGGCCACGATTGCCACCCATTCGTTGTTGCGATTCAGGTAGCGCACTGTTCGCCCGCCGAGGATATTTGCTACCTGTTGTGGCGGCAATTCCTCGCGATAGTCGAAGAAGCGCTCCTGGAGCCTCTCTCCGAAGGGTAAGCTGCGAAACAAAGGGTACGGAGGTTGCCACTTGGTTGGAAACAGCAGCGCGACGTCGAACTGGTCGGTCGCTTGCGCGGCCCGCGCAATTTCGAGTGCTGAGAAGTTCTCGATAGGGACGACTGCGAGCGGCTGCTGAACGTAGCCCAGAAACGGGCGTGTAAGCTCATCGCTGGCAGGCCATGCGGTGAGCACTCGTGAGTGCGGAAAGCGCGTAGACAATTCATCGGCCGCCTGTTTGTGCACAATGATGTAGTCACGGTAAAGCAGTGTATCTTCAGGAGCGATCCGATAGGGTGGCGGAGTCAGCAACGCGAAGATGAAAGCTGCACACACAAGCGCGATCCACCACGGCCAATGCCGGGCGCGACGCCACAACGTGGAAACGCAAATCAGAATGACTAATGGCACAGCCGGAAGCATGTAGCGAGCCAGCACAGCGCCTCCCAGCGCTGATAGCGCCACAACGTGTGCCAGGATGACAACTCCGAAGACGAGCTGCAATTTGATGGCAATGCGGGGCCGAAGCGTGCCATCGGACTCACGCAGCGGAGGCAGTCTCATGACGCAGGCGGCGGCGAGGGTTAGTACGAATAGGTTCAGGTATCCCAGCGTATGCCAGAACCGCACCACGATGGCAAGCAGGATGCGAAGTGGGCTGAGCGTTGCCTGCAGGTTATAGCGCAGATATTCTGGATTGCCAAGGTAGAAGCCGGTTCGGTGATGGTGATAAAGAAACCAGGCCGCCAGTGGCGCCAGGCACAGCAGAAACGAGAAAGATGCCAGCGGTCGTCGCTTATACAGGCAGAGGGTTCCTCCTCCATACGCGTTGCTTTGCAGCGCGGGGCACAGCAACTCCCAGGCCAGCAGTGCCATAGGCGTTACGATGGCAGTCTCTTTGGCGACAGGCGCCAGGGCGAAAAACACGATAGTGGCCAGCGGTCGCCGCTCCACGTACATGGCGAGTCCCCAGAGCGTCAGCGCGGCAGCCATCATGTCGAGATGAGCCAGCGAACTCTGCGCAAAAAATACAGAGTAAACCGCTGTGCACAAGACGGTGGCGGCGGCGACCTGCTCATTGGCGACATCACGCGCCAGCCGCCATAGCCCCAGCAGAGCAAATGCGGCGATCAACAGCATTGCAGTTCGCGTCACCGCCGGGGTGAAGCCACTGAACTTCCACCAGAACGCCAGCCATAGCATCACCAGTGGAGGATGTGCGTTGGAGAGCGTGGTGTGAGGAATCAGCGAGCCGGTAAGTAAAAGATCGCGTGCCGCGGGAATGAAGTAGCCGGCTTCATCCCAGAAATACGGCAGGCGGAGCAGAGGTGCATGCGTGACGAACAGGAAGGTGAAGATAAGCGCGTAGGCGAACAAATACTCGCGCAGGCGGGATACGCCTTGAAGAATTCGCGTCTGGAAGGACATGCTTCTAGTGAACCGGTCCGGTCCCCGGGCCCATGCGCGGATCCAGTTTGATCTCGCCGAAGGTGTTCTCGTAGTTCACCAGATTTTGCTGCAGGATGGTGTACAACGCTTTCGCCTGTTGTGGGCTCAAATAAATTCCCTGAAAGTTACGTACGTCCACACGGGTTTCATCCTGCTGTTGCAAAGTGCCAAATATCAGAAAAAAGTCCCACACGTTTACCCGCACTTGGACGCTGTTGGCGTAACTCTCGCGGTAGTCCGGGGTATTAGTCAGCTGAATCGATGGCTGGGAGGGAGGATTCGACATGGTGACCTCGAAAAGCAGTTGTCAGTTGCCAGTCGTCGGTGGTCAGACCAGCCCACTGGCAAGCGGAAATCGCAGTGTAGCAGAACAACAGCCGGTAGTCAGTTGCCAGGCTGCAAGTGGCCAATTATGAGGATGAACTTCCACCCCGATAAGTGGATGCGGGGAGGACAGTGGCGAGCGGCAACTACAGAAAACGGCGGCCCCCAAAAGGGAGCCGCCAAAGTAACGCAGAGCGTAACTGCTTAGAAGGTGATCTTGCCAGCGAACTGGATGATTCGTCCCGATGGCAAGCCTGGGAAGAACGATCCGTACGGACCGGTTGGCGGCGCCGTTGTGACCTGGGGCTGACCAAAGGTTCCGTCCGCCAGGTTCAGGTCCGGGTTGGCAAAGTTCGGGTGATTGAAGATGTTGTAGAAGTTGGTGGAGAAGTTGAACAGGAACCGCTCCGTCAGCTTGAAGTTCTTGCCGATGGTGACATCGGAATCGAAGAACGTTGGGCCACGGTACTGGTTCCGGCGCTGGTTCGGGAAGTTGGGGAACAAATTCGCCGCACCAAAGGAATTGGGGTTCAAGCACTGGCTGTTGCCGTTGGAACACCCCATTTGGCCATTGTCAGAAAGCACATTGGCTACGGTGTTGGTTGGGCCGTAGTTGGTGATGGAGGTGTTGCCATCAATAACAGATAGTGGCAAGCCCGAGCGCCAGAAGAAGTTCTCGGAAATCATCCAGCCACCCAGAGCCGCGTTAGCAAAGCTGTTGCTGAACTTGAACGGCGTTTGATACACAAAGCTGCCGTTGAAGCTGTTGCGAATATCGTAATCAGCGTTGCCGTAGTTGTTGCAAGCCAGACAGGCCGGGTTGATCTGATAGACCAATGACCCAAATGTTTGCTGGTTGTTGTAAGGAGTCGCGCTGATGCCGCCGTTGGAGACATCATCCATGGCATGGCTCCAGGTATAGCTGAACTGGAGTGACAGGCCGTGGGTCTGACGCATCGACACGGCGGTGGTTATGCCGTTGTAGTTGGAGATGCCGCTCGAAGAGTACTGCTGAAAAGTGCCGAAGATCGGGGTGGGAACCGTGCTGGGGAATGGTCCAAAGCCGGCACCGAAGGCGTTCAATCCCTCGTTGTTGACCGGGATGTGAACTCCGTGGTTGCCGACGTAGCCGATGGAAAGCGTGGTCATGTTACCCAACGCCTGTTGCATCCCAAAGCTCCACTGCTCGTAGTACGGAGTGTGGAAGGTCCCGATCTGGCTGTTGAAGCCTGGGGTCCGGAACTGAGAGCCTAATTGATTTTTCAAGCTCTGGAAGGATGCACCGTTGTCGAATCCCGACATGATAGCCGCGGCGCTGTTCGCACCCTGGATGTAGGGGCTGGCTGGGGTCGTGGTATCACCCCAGGGCGTGCCGTTGATTCGAACGTTGACCAATCCGGGTAGGTTGGTCATGAAGGAATCAGCCACTACCCCTGGGAAGGCATCGTCGAAGATTCCAAAACCGCCGCGAAACACGGTGTTGGGACCCAACGGCGACCAGGCAAAGCCGAACCGGGGAGCCACGTCAATGGCGTCGGTGGCATTGTAAAGCTGGTGGTTATGTCCATTGATGATGGAGTTGTAGGGAGTGGTCGGGCTGAGCAGGCCCGCCGCCAGCAGATTGTTGAAGGATCCTTTCAGCAAGGAGCCACAGTCATTCTGGCAGACCGGATTGGAATTCTTCTCCAGTCGCAGGGCGAGAGTGAGGGTCAGGTTATGGCTGACCTTCCATTCATCCTGTCCGTAAATGCCAATGCCCCACAGAGCGACCGGTTGCTCCACGGCTGACGGGAATGACTGACGGGTTTGCAGTGCCAGTCCATTGTAGAAATCGGTTACGCCGCCATCACCGTTGCCGGAGACGTCACCAATCAGGACTTCAGGATTGTTAAGCACGCTAAAGGCGAAGTCACTGATGTCGTAGCGGCGGAAGTTGGCGCCGAACTTCAGGTTGTGCTTGCCCTTGGTCCAGGAGAAGTCGTCGAGGAACTGGTATTGCGTCACGTCACGTCCCTGAGGGAAGTCGAAGGCAAAGCTCGTGATTCCACTGGGATCGCCCATATTGAAGCCGGTCGAGATGATGGAATAGGGGAACACACTCGGGTTCACCTGGGTGAAGATGGCGTCATAGTGGCTGAGGTCCGCACTGAACTGGTTGGTCATGTTCGAGTTCAAGATGCGAGTCCAACCAAACTGGCCGTCGTAAGCAGGCTGTTTGCTGGCAGCACTGAGGTCAGGGCTGAATGGATCGGCCAGGGTTGCCTGAATGCCATGATCGATACGGGCGCGGAAGTAGAACTGGTTGTTTTGAGACTGGTTCCAATCGATCCTGAAGGGCAGGATCCATTCCTTTCCGGGCAGGGCCGGCGTCGCCTGGTAAGTCGAGAAGCAGTTGTTGGCGTTGAATGCCGGGTTGATCGTTGGCAACAATCCACCGCAGCTGCCCGCGATGTAGTTGGTGCCGTTGTATCCCGGAGCGTTGGAGTACAGGTTGAACAGCTTGGAATAGAGTCCAACCTCGGCCGGCGAGGTTGCCTGCAGGTTCGCCAGAGTTTGGCTCATGTAGGTTGGCGACGGTACATATACCGGCTCGCTGGAAGGAACGATGTATTGGACGGCTTCGTAGTCAACGAAGAAGAACAGTTTGTCCTTCTTGATCGGCCCGCCAAAATTCGCTCCCCACGCATTGTTGTTGGCAAAGGGGCGCGCCGTTCCCGTGTTGTTATTGAACCAGTCATTGGCGTCCATGGCCCGGCCGGTCCACTGGTAGAAGACGTCGCCGTGGTACTGGTTGGTGCCCGACTTGGTTACGTAGTTGACCTGGGCGCCGGCCTGCTGACCGTATTGTCCAGAGTAGGCATTGCTGATGACGGTCGCTTCCTGCACTTCGTTGCGGCCGAGAGTCAGGTTGGTCGCACCCGAGTTGTTCAGGTTCAGGTACGGATCCATATCGTTCTCGCCGTTGACGGTGAACAGGTTGGAAGTGGCGGGCATGCCATAAGCGCTGAAGTTGCCATATCCCATGCCGGTGTTCATGGTCACACCAGGCGCAGTCTGCGCCACATAAGTGAGGTCATTGCCACCGTTCGGCTGGTTTTGAATTAGGTTTTGGTCAAAGTTGGTGGATAGGTTGGCGTTGTCCGTCTGCACCAAGGGCGGCGCACCGGTCACTTCGACAGTGGTTGAGCTGGCGCCAACCGCCATCTTCATGTTAGCGACGGTCGACTGGCCGACGTTAACCGAAAACACGCTGGACGCAGTGGTGAAGCCCTGGGCGGAGACACTGACCGTGTAGCTCCCCGGGCTCAACAGAGAAAACCGGTAGAGACCGCTCGAGCTACTTGTGCTGGTGCGGGTTTCGCCCGTCGCATTGCTCTTTAGCGTTACCGTGGCGTTCGATACAACCGCGCCACTGGGATCAGTCACCGTACCTACCAGGTCCCCTGAAACCAGCGACTGTCCAAATGCTGTGGGTGCCATTAGACACGCTGCTAGCAAGCACGTTAGCAGCACATACAAACGCAGTCCTTTCATGTGCAAACCTCTCTTCATTTTGTTTGTGACTTCGAATCGTTCGCGTTACCAAAGATTCGCAGGGACAAATCATGGCAACGTGGAGACTTAAGGCAAGCAAACTGCCAGGAAAGGATTGTTTGAAGTTATAGCAACTAGGTAGCTTGCATTAGTAATAAGACTATTACCCCCACTAAAGTATCATTTTTCACAGATTTCGCGGTTCAACACCTCCAGATTTCCGAAGATCGCGACACTCAATCGAAGCAGAAAAGGCGGTGCGTGAATGCCGGCAAGCATGGGTGATTGCGTTGTCGACGCGATCGATTCGCGGGCTAGCGAACTCCAAGTCTTCGCTACAGCCAGTAATTGAAAATTGGCAAGCAGGCAAAAAAATGGCGGCCCCCAAGGGAGCCGCCAAAGTAACGCAGAGAGTAACTGCTTAGAAGGTGATCTTGCCAGCGAACTGGATGATTCGTCCAGAAGGCAAGCCCGGGAAGAACGATCCGTACGGGCCAGTCGGTGGCGCCGTCGTGATCTGGGGCTGACCAAAGGTTCCGTCCGCCAGATTCAGATCCGGGTTGGCAAAATTCGGGTGATTGAAGATGTTGTAGAAGTTGGTGGAGAAGTTGAACAGGAACCGCTCCGTCAGCTTGAAGTTCTTGCCGATGGTGACATCGGAATCGAAGAACGTTGGGCCACGGTACTGGTTCCGGCGCTGGTTCGGGAAGTTGGGGGTCAAGTTCGCCGCACCAAAGGAATTGGGGTTCAAGCACTGGCTGTTGCCGTTGGAACAACCCTGTTGGCCATTGTCAGAAAGCACATTGGCAACGGTGTTGGTTGGGCCGTAGTTGGTGATGGAAGTGTTGCCATCAATAACAGATAGTGGCAAGCCCGAGCGCCAGAAGAAGTTCTCGGAAATCATCCAGCCACCCAGAGCCGCGTTAGCAAAGCTGTTGCTGAACTTGAACGGCGTTTGATACACGAAGCTGCCGTTGAAGCTGTTGCGAATATCGTAATCAGCGTTGCCGTAGTTGTTGCAGGACAGACAGGCCGGGTTGATCTGATAGACCAACGACCCGAATGACTGCTGATTGTTATAGGGAGTCGCGCTGATGCCGCCGTTGGAGACATCATCCATGGCATGGCTCCAGGTATAGCTGAACTGGAGTGACAGGCCGTGGGACTGACGCATCGACACGCTGCTGGTTATGCCGTTGTAGTTGGAGATGCCGCTCGAGGAGTACTGCTGAACTGTGCCAAAGATCGGAGTAGGCACCGTGTCAGGGAATGGGGAAAAGCCGGTACCGAAGGCATTCAGTCCCTCATTGTTGATCGGGATGTGAACTCCATGGTTGCCGACATAGCTGATCGACAGCGTGGTCAGGTTACCCAACGCCTGTTGCATCCCAAAGCTCCACTGCTCGTAGTACGGAGTGTGGAACGTTCCGATCTGGTTATTGATGCCAGGGGTCCGGAACTGGGATCCCAATTGCGCTTTCAGGCTGGCAAAGGATGCCCCGTTGTCGAATCCCGACATGATAGCCGCGGCGCTGTTCGCACCTTGGATGTAGGGACTCGCTGGGGTCGTGGTATCGCCCCAGGGCGTGCCGTTGATTCGAACGTTGACCAAGCCAGGCAGGTTGGTCATGAATGCATCACCCACCACAGCCGGGAACGCATCGTCGAAGATTCCAAAACCGCCGCGAAACACGGTGTTGGGACCCAACGGCGACCAGGCAAAGCCGAACCGGGGAGCCACGTCAATGGCGTCGGTGGCATTGTAAAGCTGGTGGTTATGTCCATTGATGATTGAGTTGTAGGGAGTTGTTGGAGTGAGCAGGCCCGCCGCCAAAAGGTTGTTGAAGGATCCTTTCAGCAAGGAGCCACAGTCATTCTGGCAGACCGGATTGGAGTTCTTCTCCAAACGCAGGGCGAGAGTGAGGGTCAAATTATGGCTGACCTTCCACTCATCCTGTCCGTAGATACCGATGCCCCACAGAGCGACCGGTTGCTCCGACGCGGAGGGGAATGCCTGACGGGTTTGCAGCCCAAGTCCGTTGTAGAAGTCAAGAACGCCGCCATCACCGTTGCCGGAGACGTCGCCGATCAGGATTTCGGGATTGTTGCGCACGCTGAAGGTAAAGTCGCTGATGTCGTAGCGACGGAAGTTGGCGCCGAACTTCAGGTTGTGCTTGCCCTTGGTCCAGGAGAAGTCGTCGATGAACTGATACTGCGTGACGTTACGTCCCTGAGGGAAGTCCCACGAGTAGCCGGTAACTCCGCTCGGATCGCCAAGGTTGAAGCCGGTCGAAACGATGCCGAAAGGCATAACACTCGGGTTGACCTGGGAGAAGATGGCTTGGTAGTGGCTGAGGTCCGCACTGAACTGATTGGTCATATTCGAGTTCAAGATGCGAGTCCAACCAAACTGGCCATCGTAAGCAGGCTGTTTGCTGGCAGCACTGAGGTCAGGACTGAACGGATCGGCCAAGGTTGCCTGAATGCCATGATCGATACGTGCGCGGAAGTAGAACTGGTTTTTTTCTGACTGGTTCCAATCGATCCTAAAGGGCAGGATCCATTCTTTTCCGGGCAGCGCTGGCGTCGCTTGGTAGGACGAGAAGCAGTTGCCGTTGAGCAACGGATTAACCGCAGTTATCGCTGCACCGCAGTTTGCCGACGCCGGGTTAGTCCCGTTATACGCTGCGTAGTTGGTACCGTTGTAACCGGGCGCGTTGCTGTAGATGCTGAATAGGTTCTGGTATCTTGCCACCTCGGCCGGAGCGGTTGCCTGCAGATTGGCTATGGTCTGGCTCATGTAGGTCGGCGACGGTACATATACCGGCTCGCTGGAAGGAACGATGTATTGGACAGCTTCGTAGTCCACAAAGAAGAACAGTTTGTCCTTCTTGATCGGCCCGCCAAAATTCGCTCCCCACGCATTGTTATTGGCAAAGGGGCGAGGTGTCCCGGTGTGATTGTTGAACCAGTCATTGGCATCCATGGCCCGGCCAGTCCACTGGTAGAAGACGTCGCCGTGGTACTGGTTGGTGCCCGACTTGGTCACGTAGTTGACCTGGGCGCCGGCCTGCTGACCGTATTGTCCAGAGTAGGCATTGCTGATGACGGTCGCTTCCTGCACTTCGTTGCGGCCGAGCGTCAGGTTGGTCGCACCCGAGTTGTTCAGGTTCAGGTACGGATCCATATCGTTCTCGCCATTGACGGTGAACAGGTTGGAAGTGGCAGGCAGGCCGTAGGCGCTGAAGTTGCCATATCCCTGGCCGGTGTTCATGGTCACGCCAGGCGCAGTCTGCGCCACATAGGTGAGATCGTTACCACCGTTCGGCTGGTTCTGAATTATGCTCGAATCAAAATTGGTGGACAGGTTGGCATTATCCGTCTGCACCAAGGGTGGAGCACCGGTCACTTCCACCGTGGTTGAGCTGGCGCCTACCGCCATCTTCATGTTAGCGACGGTTGACTGGCCAACGTTAACCGAAAACACGCTGGACGCGGTGGTGAAGCCCTGGGCGGAGACACTGACCGTGTAGCTTCCCGGATTCAACAGAGAAAACCGGTAGAGACCGCTCGAGCTAGTTGTGCTGGTGCGGGTTTCGCCCGTGGCATTGCTCTTTAGCGTTACCGTGGCATTCGATACAACCGCGCCACTGGGATCTGTCACCGTACCTACCAGGTCCCCTGAAACCAGCGACTGTCCGAAGGCCGTGGGCGCCATCAAACACGTCGCCAGTAGCAACGCCATCAGCGCATAGAAGCTTTTAAATCTTTTCATGTTGCGAACCTCTTCTCCTCGCACTAAGAATCTTCCTCATTAAGTGCCACGACCCAATTTCTGGTCATTAGCAGCTTTCTAGACAGAGTTAGTGCAAGCCTCCTGCCATTTTCCAACCTAGGACTTAGTATGTATGTGTTTGAATATAAGGATGTTATATCTGTTACGGTATTGTATCCGACACCAAAGTACTACTTTTCACAGATTTCGAGCTTCGCAATCTCCATTTTTTGGGAGAATTTCACTACTACTACCCCAGACGCCTTCCCGGCTCGCCGTCAAAAACGTGCGAGATGTGGCGAGAATGAGCGCTAGGATCGCATCTGAATGACTTCCGTCCACAAACTAACAATCGCTGCAATCGGACAATTAAACATTGGTTGCACACGAGGATAGGGATAAACTTCAACCGGGAGGCGAGGTGCGCGCGAGCCCGGGAACCTCGGGACCGCATTCGCCCGCTGCTTCCAAGAGGAGCAATCATGGCCCGACTTAACAACTCTCTCTACTTTGCAATTCTCACCGCCTCACTCTGTCTGGCACAAAGTGTGAGCACAGCCCAGCCAACGCAAACTCCCGAACAAACTTCCTCGTCGCAGATGACAACTCCAGCGAGCAGCGCCAAAGGCCACGGTGTCATGCCGGTGGAGCTAACCAAGTCGCTGGACTCGAAGAAGCTGAAGGAAGGTGACGTGGTCACGGGTCGCATCGCGGCTAATGTGCACATGAAGGACGGAACGGATATTCCGCAGGGCAGCAAGGTGACTGGCCACGTGACGGAAGCAAAGGCACGCTCCAAGGGTGATTCGCAGTCGGCGCTCGGGATAATCTTCGACAAGATCAGTTTGCCCGGTGACAGGGAGATGGCCATTAAGGGTGAAATACAGGCAGTCGCGCCGAATCCGAATGCGGGCACGCAAGACGCCGGCGGCGTCAATTATCCCGGCATGATGCCCGGACATGACGGTTCGGGCGCGGGCACAACGGCTCCGGCAGCGCCCAGCGCGCCCGCAGCTCAGCAAGCAGGTCGCCCCTTGCTGACTGGGCAGTCGAAGGGTGTTATCGGGATGCACAATCTTGAGTTGGGTGAAAATTCCGTACTCATTTCCAACGGCAAGAATGTGAGCCTGGAGAGCGGCACGCAGATGATGCTTCAGGTCGAGGTCGAGTAACGCGCCCGGCGTTGTGGAATGGGGCGAGATTCTTGCCTGCAACAGCTACCCTTGGTGCTGCAGCCGCTCCGGTGGTAAAACCTGTGTCTCG
The DNA here is from genome assembly GCA_963709045.1 of uncultured Acidobacteriaceae bacterium. GTDB lineage: Bacteria > Acidobacteriota > Terriglobia > Terriglobales > Acidobacteriaceae > Bog-257. Next base: position 42,714 of record CAVPUX010000009.1, read on the forward strand.
ACAGGATCGTGATATTCCTTGTTCTCAGAGTTGTTCTTGATATCGATGGGAGGAGAAGAAAAAAATGGCTCGAACTACCAACCGTGTGTTCCTGGTAATGACAGCGCTGATCCTCGCCACTTGCCTGTGTCTGGGACAAAGTGTAACGCTCGCTCAGGCGAATCAATCTTCCACGCAGACATCGTCATCTTCCCAGGCAATGGCTCCCGCAGATAGCGCCAAAGGCCACGGCGTCATGCCGGTGGAGCTAACTAAGTCGCTGGACTCAAAGAAGCTGAAGGAAGGTGACGTGGTCACGGGTCGCATCGCGGCTAATGTGCACATGAAAGACGGAACGGATATTCCGCAGGGCAGCAAGGTGACTGGCCACGTGACGGAAGCAAAGGCACGATCCAGGGGTGATTCGCAGTCGGCGCTCGGGATAATCTTCGACAAGATCAGTTTGCCCGGTGACAGGGAGATGGCCATTAAGGGTGAAATACAGGCAGTCGCGCCGAATCCGAATGCGGGCACGCAAGACGCCGGCGGCGTCAATTATCCCGGCATGATGGCCGGGAATGACCGAGGCGGCAATTCCGGCGGCACGACGCCTACCCCGGCGCCGACCATGCCCGCGACTCAGCAAGCCGGTCGCCCGTTGCTGAACGGGCAGTCGAAGGGCGTTATCGGGATGCACAATCTTGAGTTAGGCCAGAATTCCGTGCTTATCTCCGGTGGGAAAAATGTAAGTCTGGATAGTGGGACCCAGATGATGCTTCAGGTCGAGGTCGAGTAGCGCCCAGCGTTTAGTCCACTGTTGAACCGTTGCTGTCGCAACCATTCACTGCCGGTGCGGAGCAACAGTGTGCGGTGCGACTTTCTCCGCCGTCACAAAGATCGGCTCGATGTCTACCGGAATGTCGCCCAGCTTATCGAGCGCCCGCTTGAACTCGGGACGCAGCACCCCCAGAGTGTCGAGCATCTTCTTAGCGCCGGCGTAATCGCCTTCCGCCTCAAGCGTAAGTAAGTCATGCGTCAGGTCCCGCACCGCATCTTTGATCTTCGAATAATCTACGGCGAAGGTTTCATCGGGACGCATTACGATCGCGCCCTTGTCTATCAGGTAGTTCACCTGTACGGCCATGCCTTTGCCGTGCGCGTCATTCAAACCAAAGCGTAAGGTGCGGAACGACGATGCGAGGTAGGTGGCATACAACTGTTTCTCGGAGCTGCGAGTCGGTATCAGAACATCGGCCAGGCCCATCGCCTGTGCGTGATCGAGCATGTACTGCAACGCAAACAGGCCAGTTACGTCCGCCTTTGCCTCCTCAATGGCGCTATAGAGTTCCTTCAGCTGCTCGCGTGGCGTAGTCGGCTTTCCATTTACCGTGATCTGGTGCGGGCCGAGTCCGTGGCACAACTCGTGGGTGAGAATGTGAGTGAAGAATGCCTCGAACTCTACCCGGTCCTGCTCGTCGCCGCCCAACACGACGCGGGAAATGGGAATGAGCGTCTTGTCGAACTTGGCCCGTTGCACGTTCTTCAGCATGACCCGCTTGCTGCCCTTCTCGGCAATCACGCGCTCGTCGTTAGGTAGGTTGTAGGCGGCCGTCTGCACGCCGTGGTTACCGTCTCCCGCGCTCATCACTTCATTCACCACGCGGATGGGCGCCTGTGTGCCAATCTTCGGATTGCGGTACTTCGGATCGATGGGGAGATTGTTCTCGATCTCCTGCAAATTCTTGGAGAACGCACCCAGCTTAGCGCTCTCTTCCTCGTCGCGTACGTTGACATAGGCCTCGTACGATGCCTTGTAGCCGAACAGTTCGTCGTTGTAGGTTTCGTACGGGCCGATGGTGATGTCGAGCGGTGCGTCGAGATCCATCCACGCAACGTCACTCTCGTAGTAATCGTTGGAGAGAAAAGCCGCGGCGCGTGTGTTGAGGAATCGCTTCAGCGTGGCATTGTCGGTGAGCGACGCCGCTTCCTTCAACAGATTGGCCGCGCGCATGAGGTCGCTCTTGTAAGCTTCGCTATAAGGAACAATATTGAATCCGCTCTTCCCGTCTGAGCGAATGACGGTGAAAAATCCCTTGGCCCGCTCTTGCTGTTTTGCGGGCAGTGTCTTCACCCAGCCTTCGAACTGCTCCTTGGTCATGGACTCGGGATAGAAGTTTGCGCCCGGCAGCTTGTGTTCGGGCACACCGGGAATGAACGCCGTGTTATTGTCCAGCTCCGACCAGGGACTTTTGTTGATCCAGAAATAGTGCAGGCGCGCCTTGCCCAGTGGAGTCGAATCCTTCTGCAGCTTGGCGTAGAGCGCGAGGTCGTCGCTCCAATATTGCATCATAAAAATGTTGTCGATGATGCGCGCGGCTTCCACCAGCTTCACCAGCGCTTTGCGATCGCCTTCGGAAAGGCCGCTGACGTCTACATTCAACTCCGTGGGAGCGAAACGGGCGGTCATCTTCTGGAGCTGTGCGAGGTCGGGGACCTTGGTGGCGAGCTGATCGGCGGCCGATGCTAGAACCGAACCCATCATCATTACCATTGCCAGAAGAGCAAGATGCTTCATGGGATCAATCTCCTGCAAACAGGTCATGATAAATGAGAGAGCAGCGAACCCGATGCGGTGCGGTTCCGCAAACCAAGCTTGGCGCCAGCAAGGCGGCCAGCATTCTCTCGCCCCAGCAGAACCCAGCCAGACGCGGTAGAATAATTCCTAACGAGTAAACGATTTTGATCCCAGGTGAGATGTCGCGACGGTAGGCCCGCCTGATCAGGTATTTGATGAAGAAATTTGCTGTGCTTCTGTTGTTACTTGTATTCCTGGGTGCTCCGCTGGCGATTGCCCAATCTGACCAGGCGGCTGGACAGGACGAGACAGTCGTCGAAGAGATCATTGCCCGCGTCAACAACAACATCATCACCCGCGCCGACCTGCGCCGCAGCCGCGAACAATTGCAGGCCGACTCCCGCCAGCCCGACCCCTCTGCTGCGTCCGGACCCAAAGAGCAGGACTTGCTCCGCGATCTAATCGATCAGCAGTTGCTGCTGCAAAAAGGCGAGGAACTGGGAATCTCCGCCGACACCGACGTGGTCAAGCGGCTCGACGAGCTGCGCAAACAAATGCACGCCGAGTCTATGGAAGACCTGGAGAAGGCCGCCCAAGCGCAGGGTGTCTCATGGGAAGAATTTAAGCAGAACCTGAAGAACAGCATCATTACCCAACACGTGATCAGCCAGGAAGTGGGCGGACACATTACAGTGTCGCAGCAGGAGATCCAACAATATTACGACCAGCACAAGGCCGACATGGAGCGCCCGGAACAGGTCCGCATGAGCGAGATTCTGATTTCGACGCAGAAGACGCCGGCGGTAAAGACCGAGAAGGGACAGGAAGTACTGCCTGAGGCCCCGAGTCCGGAAGTGGTCGCCGCAGCCAAAGCCAAAGCGGACAAGGTCTACGACCTCCTCAAGAAAGGCGGCAACTTCGAGGACCTGGCCAAACAATACTCTGACGGTCCGACGGCGGCGGCGGGTGGAGACTTGGAATACTTCAAGCGTGGCACGCTTTCCAAAGAGCTCGAAGAACGGGTATTTGCAATGAATCCCGGCGGCTACACCGAGCCGGTTCGCACCAATCAGGGATGGGTCATCTTGAAAGTCAGCGAACATCAGACCGCCGGTGTTCCTCCCTTAAAAGAAGTGGACAACCGGATCCAGGAACAGATCTACATGACCAAGATGCAACCTGCGCTGCGCGATTATCTGACAAAGTTGCGCGAGGATGCCTACATTGATATCAAGGCCGGCTACGTTGACACTGGCGCCAGTCCCAACGAAACCAAGCCGGTATATACGACGGCGACCACCGAAGGTTCGTCGAAGGCCAAGAAGAAGAAGAAATTCGGACTCTTCTAAGTTGAGAAGCAGTTAACCAAAGGCGTGCTGCGGCGCGCCTTTTGATATTAGTTCGTGTTATTTTTGTGCCGCCGCAGTTGAATCGTCGTACCTCCGCGTTCACGGATGAAAACTTATGCCTGCCGCTTACGATCTCTACCTCGACGAAGCTTTCCGCAGCCTGCGCGGCTACAAGCGTCTCGCCGATGCTGCTATCGCACAGCTTAACGAGGAGCAGTTTTTCGCGACGCCCGACGCCGAATCCAGCAGCATCGCCGTCATCGTGAAGCATATCGCCGGGAACATGCGCTCACGCTTCACCGACTTTCTTACCACCGACGGCGAGAAGCCCGATCGCAATCGCGATAGCGAATTTGTGATGGCTCCTGACGCCAAGCGTGACGAAGTCCTGGCCGCTTGGGAAGAGAATTGGGAACTGGTTTTTCAGGCCGTCAACTCGCTGCTCCCTGAGGATCTCGGCCGTACGATTACCATCCGCGGCGAACCCCACTCCGTGCTGCAAGCCATCAATCGCCAGGTCACCCATTACGCCTATCACGTGGGGCAGATCGTTTATCTTGCCAAGCATTGGAAGGGCGCAGACTGGAAATCGTTAAGCGTACCCAAAGGCCAAAGCGAGCAGTTCAATGCAGAGATGTTGCGCAAGCGCTCGAAGCTGTAAGCTTTGACCCCGTGTGCCAAGTATGCGATGGACTATCCTAGCGGACCTGGTGCCCCAACCTTTCAGTTTCTCCACCAGCTCGCGGGGTCTTTCCTCCGCATTAGCGGTTCTGCTTAGCGCCCAGTTGAAGAGTGCGATACCATGAACTCCTGGCCGCATTTGTCTTGCCGCGATGTGTCCACGGTTCCACTATGAAGGAATTCTACATCTGCGATTGCGCCCGTCTGGAGAACCAGACCATCACCTCGCTCTTCGTGGTCGCCTCCAAGCAGGTAAAGTCGAAGAAAAATGGTGAACTCTACCTTTCCGTTACTCTGGCCGACCGTAGTGGGCAACTGCAAGCCAACATGTGGGACAACGTCGCCGACACCCTCGACGCGTTTGACCAGGATGACTTCGTCAAAGTGAAGGGCGTAATTCACAAGTACAACGGCCGTTGGCAACTGACCATTCACAAGCTGCGAAAGCTGGGCGACTCGGAGATCGACTATAGCGACTACCTTCCCAAGACCTCGAAGGATATCGACCAGCTCTGGCGTACGTTGTGCGACTTCGTCGAGAGCTTCGAGAATCACTGGCTGAAATCGCTGCTGAAGGAATTCATGGCCGACGAGGCGATCGTCGCGGCGTACAAGAATGCGCCTGCGGCCAAGACGCTGCATCATGCCTTCGTCGGTGGGCTGCTCGATCACGTGGTCTCGTTGTTTACCGTCTGCGACCTTGCCGCGCGCAACTATGCTTATGTGAACCGCGACTTGCTGTTGACTGGCGCCTTCCTGCACGACATCGGAAAGCTGCACGAACTCGCGTACCAGCGCTCGATTTCGTACACCACCGAGGGTCAGTTGTTGGGTCACATGATCATTGAGCTGGAAATGCTGCACCAGAAGCTCACGCATCTGCCCGGCTTTCCTCCCGAGTTGAAGATCCTGATCGAGCATATGATCATCAGCCACCACGGGCACTACGAATTCGGCTCGCCCAAATTGCCTATGTTTCCCGAGGCGCTCATGCTGCACTATCTCGACGATCTCGACTCCAAGATGGAGAGCATGCGCGCGCAGTTCGAGCGCGAGGCCGATTTCGACAGCCCTTGGACCAGCTACAACCCATCGCTGGCACGTCCACTGCTCAACACAAAGAAATTTCTCGAGAAGGGGCTGGCAGCGGCGCGCGAGGTGGAGTTGCGAACGGCCGCTGCCGTAGCCGGTAACGGGGATAACGTCCCAGCAGAATTCACCACCGTCAACAACTTCGAGGCCGCACCGGAACTCTCGGCTCCCGCCCAACCGGCTGAAAAAGAGCCCGAGCTATCGCCGTTGGAAGCTCTGGAGCGCAAGTTTGCCTCGCACAAGGTGACGCCGGTGCCCGTCACTGGAAAATCGTCGTCCTGATGCTGGATTTTGCCCGCTTTGAATGGCTCTCGTTCGACTGCTACGGCACCCTGATTGACTGGGAAACCGGCCTACTCGGCTACTTGCGGCCGTTGCTGATGAGCAAGGGCCACTCCCTCACCGATGCCCGGATTCTGAACCTGTATTCGGAGTTCGAGCCGCGCGCCCAGAGTGGTCCCTACCGCTCCTATCGCGAGGTGTTGGCACAGGTGGTACGTGACTTCGCGCGCGAGCTGCGCTTCTCGGTCAGCACGGCTGAGGCCGACGGGCTGGCGGAATCGATCCGCAACTGGCAGCCCTTTGCCGACACCGACACCGCACTGCGCCGTTTGCAGTCGCGCTACAAGCTGGCAATCCTGTCTAATATTGACGATGATTTGTTCGCCTACACCTCGCCAAAACTGACCGTCTGCTTCGATGCTATGGTAACCGCGCAACAGGTACACAGCTACAAGCCGTCCTTGAATAATTTCGAGGCGCTATTGCGCCGCTTTCAGATTCCGCGTGAGCGTCTGCTGCACGTCGCCGAAAGCTTGTACCACGATGTGGTACCTGCGCATGCGCTGGAGATTGCGACCGTCTGGGTCAATCGCCGGCAGGGCAAAGACGCCGCGGCGACGAAGTTGGTCGAGGCCCACCCCGACCTTGAGGTGCCCGATCTGGCTAAGCTGGCGGAGTTGGCGGTTCCCGGCGGGAGGAATGCTTCGCTGTCGTCCTGAACGACCCCGGACCTGGTGAGGGGGAGTCGAAGGGCCCTATCACCTAGCCATCCCGGCCACTCGTCACCCCACCTTGTGACGAGTCACACAGATTCTATTGCTCAACAAGAAGAAACTTACAAGGCGGTCGTTTGATGCCGCTCTGTGGACGTTGCTACGAGGCACGGTACGCTACCCTCGCCCTTATACGCGAATGCATTTCATAACCTGATCGTCGCGAACGTGAAGAGGGAATTGCCTCGCCAAAGGGCCGCAGACGTTCTTTCCGGTTTCCGATTTTCCGGCACTCATTGCGCTAGCACGGCCATCGACTTCCGTTGCTGTTGGGACGACGGGCGAATCCCGTGTCGCATTTCATCTCCTGGAGGTTCTAATGCTTCACCTCGACACCGGTAATACCGGTTTCATGATTTTGTGTACCAGCCTGGTCATGCTGATGACCCCGGGCCTCGCCTTCTTTTATGGCGGGCTGGTAGGACGGAAGAACGTTCTTGCCATCATGATCCAGAGCTTCGTTTCGATGGGCTGGACCACCGTCATCTGGTACTTATACGGATATTCGCTGTGCTTCAGCGGTGACTGGCACGGCATCATCGGCAATTTCCACAATGCCTGCCTGCACGGCATCGATCTCACAACCGCTTCGCCCAACAACACCATCCCCATGATGGTCTTTATCGCCTATCAGATGATGTTCGCCATCATCACTCCGGCACTGATTTCAGGAGCGTTCACGAATCGCGTCAGTTTCAAGGCCTATTGCCTGTTCCTGACCGGATGGCTGACCTTCGTTTACTTCCCCTTCGTGCACATGGTCTGGGGCGGCGGAATCCTGCAGCGCTGGGGCGTGCTCGACTTTGCCGGCGGCATCGTGGTGCACAACATTGCCGGACTGGCCGCACTGGCATCGGTTCTGTATGTCGGCAAGCGGCGGATACTTGATCGCGGACCGCACAGCATTCCCCTGGTTGCCTTGGGCACTGGGCTGTTGTGGTTCGGTTGGTACGGCTTCAATGCCGGCAGCGAAATGCGGGTTGACTCGGTGACGGCGACCGCATTTCTTAACACCGATATCGCCGCGTCGTTCGCCGCTGTGGCCTGGTTGGCGGTGGCCTGGTTCCGGGAGAGAAAGCCGAAGTTCCTCGGGCTTCTTACCGGCGCAGTCGCTGGACTCGCGACCATCACTCCGGCTGCAGGTTATGTTTCGCCTACCACGGCCGTCATCATAGGGTTGGTTTCAGGCGTGGTTTGCTACTTCGCGGTCGAGATGAAGAATAAACTGCACTGGGACGACGCGCTCGATGTCTGGGGCGTGCACGGAGTCGGCGGCTTCCTCGGCATCCTGATGCTGGGACTTTTCGCCAACAAAGCCTTCAATCCCGCCGGCACGAATGGCTTGCTGTATGGCAATCCTTCGTTCTTTATGAAACAGGTGGTCGCAGTGCTTTTCTCGTCGGTATGGGCATTCGGTTTCACCTACGGCATGCTGTGCGTCATCAACCTGTTCACCCCAGTCAAGGTCACGGAGGTGAGCGAGGAGCTTGGCCTGGATGAATCCATCCATGGCGAGCACGCTTACGAGACCCTTGAAGTCGAAGAGTTGTTTAACGGTGAGCCTCACGATCTGATCGAACGGGTCGACGAGGAGGAACACCTGGTCGGCACCAGGGACTAGCGATGACGGCGCCGCTCAGGGCGTTGGGCCGGTTCCTGGGAAGCATTACGTTGGCAGGGGTGATACTAATCTCACCCCTGCTTTTGCGCGGACAGGATGACCCCGTAACTACCGGTCTGGCATCCGCCAATCCTGCTGGCGCTCCCGAAACCCACACATGGTGGCGGGGTATCACCACCAACGGCTTTCTGTCCCTATCGTACGGCTACAACACCAACCAGCCCGATTCTCACCAGAACCAATACCGAGTTTTCGACTTCAACTACAACGAGCCACAGCTTGATATGGCCCAGCTTGTGATCCAGCGGGCCATCGAAAATCCCAACCAACTCGGCTTCCGTTTCAACCTGATCGCCGGTTCCGGCGTTCCGGAGGTCACCGCGGCTTACGGTCTGTTCCGCAATTGCGAGACGATGACTGCACACCACGTTGATATTCCCGAGATGTACCTCAGCTATATTGCACCGCTGGGGAAAGGTCTGCGATTCGATGCCGGTAAATTTGCCACCCACATGGGGTCGGAGATCATCGGCGGCTATGACGGCTACAACGACGAATTCAGCCGCGGGTTTCTGTTCGGCTTTGGTGTTCCGTTTACCCACACCGGCGTAAAGGCCACCTACCCCTTTACCAGCAAGATCTCGGGAATGCTGATGGTCACCAATGGCTGGGATGAGTTCCAGCGTTTCAATCACGGTTACTCGATCGGCGGGCAAATCACGTTAACTCCCACCAAGACCACAGCGCTGTACTTCAATTTCATTCATGGCCCGGCCCGACCCAAGGACGATCATGACCAGCGCAGCGCCTATGAAGTGGTGGGCAGCTGGAAAACCACTCCGAATCTGAACCTGGGCTTTGATTCGCTCTACGCCCACGAAGAGAACGGCGTAGCGGTTGGGCATGATGCCATCTGGAAGAGCGTCGCCGGCTACGCCAAGTACAACCTGACCAAACCATTCTCGCTGGCTTTCCGGGGCGAGGTCTTCAACGACGGTGGAGGTACCCGCACCGGTGTGTCTCAGACTCTCCGGGGTTATACCTTGACTCCGGAATATGACATGATCGCGAAGCTCTCAAACATCGACCAGCGTCTGAAGAAGCTGGATGGCAAGTTTGTAATTCGCGGTGAGGTTCGTCTCGATCTGTCGAACAAAGACGTGTTCCAAAGCGGGGACACTTGGGTCGGCCATCAGTTTACGTCGGCCATCAACCTGATCTATTTGTTCTGATTTGCCTGGTTTCCGGATTGTCCGACACGAACTATCGCCCGGTTGTCACGAAAGGCGCGGATCCAACATAAAGCTTGCCGTCTTCGCGAAGGGCAAGGAAAATGACATTATGGAGATGCCCCTACGTTTTGTGGATGACGAGTACACTCCGCGGCTCTGGGCCGAGTTGTACCCCGTGCTTCGCAACATCAAGACCGACGAACTCGCCCGGAAGATGATGGTCTACAAAAACAAACCAGTGGCCGGCTGGAGGGCCGACGACTGGGGGCTGCTGGATGCGCTGAACCAGATGCTTACCCTCCGGGCTACCTCTCGAGAGCATGCCTTGCGCAACGACTCTCCCCCCGTCCAGGATGCGGCATTTTGGGCTAAGCTGGATAAGGATCTGGAGTTCTATTACGAGGCCCAGTATCCCGGCGACGAACTGGATGAGGAGGAGGACGAGGATCTCTAAATTGCGCCCGCCTTCAGGCCCACGCCGATCAGACTCACCTTAAGACCAGAGAGGCACCGCAAGAGCCATGGCCCACCTGTTCGATTCGCTGTCGATTCGTGATGTCACCTTTCCGAACCGTGTATTCGTCTCGCCGATGTGCGAGTACTCCAGCACCGACGGATACGCCAACGATTGGCATTTTGTGCATCTGGGGAGCCGCGCCGTCGGCGGAGCTGGATTGGTGTTCACCGAAGCGACCGCAATTGTTCCCGAGGGTCGTATCAGTCCGCAGGATCTGGGTATCTGGAGCGACGATCACATTCCGCCGCTGGCGCGGATCGTCCGCTTCATTCATGAGCAGGGAAGCGTGGCCGGGATGCAGTTGGCACATGCCGGACGCAAAGCCAGCACCTACCGGCCATGGGAAGGACAGGGGAAGCTGGGCGAGGATGCCGGCGGATGGACCAATGTTGTCGCTCCCAGCGCTATGCCGTTCGCGGAACACTATCCCATGCCGCGAGCACTTACCAGCGACGGCATCCAGGAGGTGGTTGCCGCTTTTGCAGAGGCTGCAAGTCGCGCGTGTGAGGCCGGTTTTCGTGTGATTGAGATCCACGCGGCGCATGGATATCTGATTCATGAATTTTTGTCGCCTCTGAGCAATCGCAGGCAGGATGCTTACGGAGGCTCGTTTGAGAATCGCACTCGATTGTTGCGTGAGGTGGTGACTGCAGTTCGATCCGCGTGGCCAGAGGGAGCACCGCTGTTCGTGCGCATTTCCGCGAGTGATTGGACCGATGGCGGTTGGGACACCGAGCAGTCGGTTGAACTTGCCCGAAGACTGAAGGACATTGGCGTGGACCTGATCGATTGCTCTTCCGGCGGCAATGTGGCCCACGCCAAAATTCCTGTGGGTCCCGGTTATCAAACCCGATTTGCCGAGCAGATTCGACGCCAAGCCGAGATCATGACCGGGACGGTGGGAATGATCGTCTCTCCTGCTCAGGCCGAGCACATCGTCGCAAGTGGCCAGGCGGATGCGGTCATCATCGCGCGCGAGCTTCTGCGCGATCCCTATTTCCCATTGCGCGCCGCCCGTGAGCTGGGACAGTCGATTTCGTGGCCTATCCAGTATCTGCGGGCTGCTCCCGAAGGCTCCCATGCGCGCGTCCCGGTCGACCTTAAGAATCTGGAATCGTGCTTCCAGGAACAACACGCGATTCCGGAACACTGATTCGCGGGACAGAAAAGCCTGACCTTCGGCGCTATTTTTCGCGCTATCATGTTCCGCATGGCTCATCATCACTCGCCGCGATTTCTAGACATCGTTAACAACGCCAAGCAACGGGTCCGCGAAGTAACTGTGGACGATGTGAAGCAAATGCTGGACCGCAAAGCCGACTTTCTTCTCATCGATGTTCGCGAAGACAACGAATGGGCGAAAGACCACCTGCCAACGGCCGTGCATCTGGGCAAGGGAATTCTTGAACGCGACGCCGAGCAACGCGTGCCCGACATGAGCACGCACATGGTTCTGTACTGCGGTGGTGGATTTCGCTCTGCATTGGCGGCTGACGCCTTGCAGAGAATGGGATACACGAATGTCGTTTCCATGGATGGCGGCATTCGCGAATGGCGAGAGAAGAGTTACCCGCTCATAAGCGAATAAGAAATCGACCGGTTCTGGCTTGGAAAGCCTTAAGGTGCTGCCCGTCACCTATTGCGCCATGGGGATCTTGATGATCTTTTTCTGGATCGCGTAAGTCACGAGTTGCGCCTTATTGTGAATGTCGAGTTTGCGCATCAGGTTGAACTTGTGGGCCTCAATGGTCTTCACGCTTAACCCCAGCAGCACCGCAATCTCTTTTACCGAGTTGCCTTCGGCTAGCAGCTTCAGGATCTCCCGTTCGCGCGGCGTAAGGGTGGACATCCGCGGGCGCATCCTGGCATCTTTGACCCGGGCACGAAAATCCTCCACCAGTTTGCCCAGCACTCGCGAGCTCAGATACTTACCGCCTTTGTACACGTCGCGGACGGCGCTCACCAACTGTTGCGCCGGGGTGTCTTTCAACACGTATCCTGCAGCGCCAACTTCCAGGCATTGCACCAGGTAGTCTTCGTCCTCGTACATCGTCAGGAAGATGATCTTGGTCTCGGGCCGGTTCTTCTTGATCTGCCGCGCGGCCTCAAAAGGTGAGAGCCCGGGCATTCCAATATCCATCAGCACCACATCCGGACGCAGCTCGCGAGCTTTATCGACGGCCTCGCCCGCGTCCGGCGATTCACCCACCACTTCAAAGTCGCTTTCGCTCTCCAGCAAGCGTCGTACACCCTGCCGGAACAACGTATGGTCATCCACCAACACACATCTGATCTTCGGCATGTTTCACCTAAGGCCGGGTCTCCGCATCCCCCAAGGTTGCAGGTCGGCCTCCATCAATAAGTCTCGTCTCAACGAGGTTTTGTTATCCCCGTAATTCCCCGGAAGGCTCTCATCAGGCCCCTCGCGCCACTAAGGCATCGGGGCCTTCGTCGCTCACCGGAAGCCCGCTGGGGTGGCCAAACCCTCCGGCTGCAATGGGCGCACTTACTTCGATGCGTGTGCCCTTGCCTCGCGCAGAGGTAACCTTCACCTTTCCTCCAATATTTCCGATGCGTTCGCGCATTCCGGCCAAGCCGAAGGTCTGGCGCCCGGGGTTTGGCCTGGGGACAATGCCGACCCCATCGTCCTCTACTACCAGACAAACCGACTCTCCATCGCGTCTCATCTCAATGCTTACCGTGCTGGCGGCAGCATGCTGGGCGACGTTATGCAAGGCTTCCTGAACCACGCGATAAACCGCAGTCTCCACCATGGGGGACAGCCTGCCGAACTCGGGCGAAACCGTAACTCGCGCCTTCACACCGCTGCTCTTGGCTAAATCTTTGGCTTCCTTGCGGACCGCTGCGATGAGTCCCAGTTCTTGCAATACCAGGGGAGACAGCCGGCCGATGATGCGGCGGATACCTTCGATTGTTCGATCCACGACATCGAGGGTTTCGCGGATCTTCGCCCGCGCGTTGCGCGCCCCCACGCTGCTCTCAAGCATGCCGAGGTAAAGCCGTATCACCATCAGCGCCTGTCCGGTTTCGTCGTGCAGCTCACGGCTGATGCGCTTACGCTCTTCTTCTTGCACCCGCAAGAGATGGCCAGAGAGTTCGGCGATACGCATCTCGCGTTCGCGCAGGGCATCGGTCATGCCAGCCCGATCAATAGCGAGCGCCGAACGGTCGGCAATCGCCTTCAGCAGTTCCCGTTCCGTGGGGAGCCAATCATGGGGGTCGGAAAATCCAATCAACAGCACCCCAATCACCGCCTCGCTGGACTTCAGCGGTACTCCCCAAAGCGCTCTGGCTCTGCCCTGTAGCACCGGACCCAGTATCCCGTGCGATACGTTCAAGTCCGGCAAAATTCCCGGCTCGCCGGTCTCGGCAATCTTGCCTGAGAACCCCTCGCCTATGGCAATGGCCATCGTGGGATCGTCGAGATCGTCGCCAAAGCCCACCTGCGCTTGTACTCGCAGAAGCTGCTGCTCCGGTTCCTTCAGGAGAATCAATCCCACCGCGGCACTAAACGTGAGAGTAGCGATCTCCAGCACCCGATCCAGTAACGCATTCAGGTTGCCCGCCGAAAGCTCGGCATCGAGCACCGACAACAGCGCTTCCGACTCATTTTTCTGGGCATCGAAGTAGGCTCCCGACACCGCCACGTAACTGGCCCACGAAAGGGTTTCCATTGCGGCCAGGGCTTCCCCCAACCGCTGGGGCAGGAAGATCTTCTCCAGATAAGGATCGATGAGCTCCTGATAAATTTGGAGTGACCGCGAGACGGTGCGTGCATTCACCCTCAGTTTGGCCAGGCGCTTTCCGAAATACTGCAGGCTGTCGTAAAACGCGGCGAAATCAGTCTGCGAAAAGATGGAGAAACCGGTGCCGATGGTCAGCCGCTCCAAGGCCGCCATGGCCCGTCCGTCGCAGTCGAATTCGGCAAACATCTGCTGCCGCCAGGCAGCCGTAATCTCCGGAAAGTACGGCTGCAAGCTGCGAGTCACCTCGACCACCAGCTCGCGTGAAGATTCTTTTAGAGGCAGCAACGGAGACATAGTCTTCTGGGCCTACAAAGATGTTGATGCGGTGGAAGTTACGGCAGGATGGCAGTACTACCTGATTAACGCGTTTACCACCGAAATTACATAGGATCTTATCAGTTTCCTCGCTTATATAATAGTCATTAGTGCTCTAGTTATTGGTCATCGTGTATACAATCAACTCCGCGCCAGCGGTTTCTTGGTATTCTGCGTCGTGAGGATTTCGCCTTTCGCCCGTGACCACTCCAGGCGTTGGGGAATCGGTCAAGTAACAATCATGGGTATCGTCGAAAAGTCGCCAACACCCACCACCGTGCTTACGAACGATGAGACGCTGCGTTACTCGCGCCACCTCATCCTGCCCGAGGTCGGAGTGGAGGGTCAGCTCAAGCTTAAGCAGGCCCGTGTGCTGTGCATCGGAACTGGCGGTTTGGGCTCGCCCGTAGCGCTATACCTGGCCGCCGCCGGTGTCGGCACTCTGGGTATCGTTGACTTCGATATTGTCGATCTGACTAATCTGCAGCGGCAAATCCTGCATGGCAGCGACGACGTCGGCCGCAAGAAGCTGGACTCGGCGGCTGAACGCATCACGGCGATCAATCCGAACGTTGAAGTTCGCAAGTTCGAGACGCGTTTGACCAGCACCAACGCGATGGAAGTGATTCGCAATTTCGACATCGTCGTCGATGGCACAGACAACTTTCCCACGCGTTACCTGGTGAATGATGCCTGCGTGTTCAGCGGGAAGCCCAACGTGTACGGCTCAATCTTCCGCTTCGAAGGCCAGGCCAGCGTCTTCGCCGCCAAAGACGGCCCATGCTACCGCTGCCTTTACCCCGAGCCGCCTCCGCCAGGGCTGGTTCCGTCCTGCGCTGAGGGTGGCGTGCTGGGCATTCTGCCGGGGCTAGTAGGAATGATTCAAGCCACCGAGACGATCAAGCTGATTCTCGGAGTGGGCGAGCCGCTGATTGGCCGGCTGCTGCTGGTGGATTCGCTGGCGATGCGCTTTCGCGAGCTCAAGCTGCGCAAGAACGCTGATTGCCCTGTGTGCGGCGACCATCCAGCCGTTACCAAACTGATCGATTATGATCAGTTCTGCGGAATTGGCAGAGAGGAAAAGTCTGCGACTACCACCATGCCAGAGATGACACCCGAAGAATTGAAACGGCGCCTCGACGCCGGCGACAACCTGTTCGTACTCGACGTGCGCGAACCTCACGAATACCAGATCTGCAACCTCGGCGGGCATCTGATTCCGCTGAACGATCTCCCCAAACGCCTGAGCGAACTGGACGCACGACGCGAAATCGTCGTCCATTGCAAACTAGGCGGGCGCAGCGCGAAGGCTGTGGACTTTCTGCGCCAGTCTGGCTTCTCCAAGGTGCACAACCTCACCGGCGGCATTAACGCCTGGGCAGAGCGCGTCGATCCTAAAATGCCGAAGTATTGATGAGCCGCGAAAACAGAGGCATTAGCAAGGCAACTCGGCCTACCGCGCCGCTTCTATCTACAGTAGGCGAATTTAAATACAATTAATCCAGCCTCGCCACTTCAAATGGAGGAGGACCCATGCGAAAGCTCGTTATCGTAATCGGAGTCATCGTCGTTATCGTAATTGCCTTGCTTTTAGCGTTGCCTCATCTCATCGATGTCAACAAGTACCGCGGGCAAGTTCAGGCACAGTTGCAGCAACGGCTCAACCGCCCCGTACAGTTGGGAGAGATGTCGCTCGGGGTGTTTCCCCATCAGGGTGGATGTGAATAACGTTGTCATTGGGGACGATCCCAGTTTCCACAATAATATGCCGTTCGCCCAGGTCGGCGAACTCGACGTCAGCGTGAAACTGTTCCCACTCCTGAGCGGCAACATCGAGGTGAATAGTCTGGAGCTGAAGCAGGCGAAGATCGAGTTGATCCGCAACGCGCAAGGCGTGTGGAACTTCTCGACGGCCGGGAATGCTCCGGCAGCATCTCCTGCGGCCAAGCCCGTGACGCCATCCCAGCCTGTCAAGCAAGCCGCCCCGAGTGCGCCCTCCGAGCAGAAGCAGTTCACTCTCGGCGAATTGAAGATTACTGATAGCCAAATCGCGATCACGGACTACCAGAAGCGTCAGCCGCGCCAGGTTTACGATCACATCGACATAAGTTTGAAGGATTATGCTCCCGGCCAACCGTTCTCTATTGATGCCACGGCGCACTTGCCGGGCAACGGTTCGCAAACGCTTCGCCTCACCGGAAACGGAGGCCCTGTAAACAATGCCGACTTCACCGCGACCCCTTTCAAGGGCACCGTCAAATTCGACCAAGTCTCGCTTTCGGCAGCGCAGAAATTCTTGAACGCTGCCGCCCTGGAAAACACCGACGCAGTGATCTCCGGATCGACCAATCTGTCCAACTCCAACGGAAAGATGGCGGCGGATGGCTCGCTGAAGCTGGAGAACGCCGTCATTCATGGAGTTCAGGCCGGCTATCCCATCTCCGCCGACTTCGACGTGACGGACGACCTGACCAACGATGTCATCCAGATCAGGAAGGCGTCGCTCAAGTTGGGTTCGACACCCCTCGCAGTGACTGGCACACTCAACACCCGGCCCAATCCGTCCGTGGTGGACGTAAATGTAAGCACCTCGAATGCCTCCATTCAAGAAGTCGCAAGACTGGCCGCGGCATTCGGCGTGGCCTTCAGTGCCAACACCAAAATTGCTGGGCAGTTGACGCTCAACGTCCACGCCCAGGGCCCGACCGATCATCTGGCGCTCAACGGCAATGTCAATGGACGTAATCTTGAGATCACGGGCAGCGACATCCCGCAGGCGGTGCGCGTGCCTGCGATCGACCTCACCATGAACCCGCAGCAGATTCAGTCCAACAATTTTACTGCCACATCCGGCGCAACGACCCTGGCGGCGCAGATGACGGTGTCGCAATATACCGGCAATTCGCCCAACGTGGATGCGACCTTGAAGACGGTCAATGGCAAAGTAAATGAGTTACTGGGCATCGCCAAGGCTTACGGGGTTAGCGCGGTTGAAGGCTTTACCGGCACCGGCAACATCACGCTCGATGTCCACGCGGTCGGGCCTATCAAGAATACCGACGCCATGACCTTCAGTGGCAGCGGCGCTCTACAAAATGCCTCACTGAAGATGCCATCGCTCACTCAACCGGTGAACATTCGCAATGTGAACATGCAGTTCACGCAGAATTCCGTGAACCTGACGAACCTGGCGGCATCGCTGGGGTCAACGAGTGCAAGCGGTAATCTCAGCGTTGCCAACTTCCAGGCTCCGCGGCTGACGTTTGCGCTGGCCGCCGACAAATTAAACGTTGACGAGTTGCAGAAAATAACTAGCAGCTCCGCGCCAGCTCCCGCAAAGAAAAAAGCGGAATCCACTTGGAGTCTGGTTCCCGCCGCCGATGCAGCGCCCGCACCTGCAGCGCAGCCGGGTTTGCTTGCCAATGCGACTGGGACGGGCACTATCGCAGTGGGCACCATTCTCTATCAGCAAATTCAGTTGACCAACGTTCACTCCAACGTCACGCTGAACCATGGAGTCATTCAGCTCAACCCGCTGACCGCCCAGATTGATGGCGGACAGGAAAACGGTAGCATCACCGTCGATACCCGCCCCGCGAACATGGCATTTGCGGTGAACGCGAAGCTCACCGGGGTGGATGCAAATCGGCTGCTATCGTCAATCTCGTCGGTGAAGGACACGGTGTACGGCTCGCTCGGCGCAAACGCCAACATCACCTTCTCTACACCGCCATCGGGCGATGTGGTCCAGACCTTGAATGGCGTGATCGCCATGAACCTGGCCAACGGAAAGATCACCAAGCTCGATCTGCTGAAGGAATTGTCGAAGATCGGTAAGTTTGGAGGAGGAGCGGCCAAAGGCTACACCGCCGTCTCGCAAATGAGCGGAACGTTCAATGTACACAGCGGCGTCGCCCAGACCAACGATCTGAAGGCCGCACTGGACATGGGTACCATGGCAGCTAACGGTATCGTAAATCTGGTCAACCAAGACCTGAACATGCACGTCACCGCCGTGCTCAACAAGAGCTTCAGCCAGTCGGTGGGCGGTACCGGCGTAGGCGGCTATTTGAATACGGCGTTGGCCAACAAGAACGGCGAACTGGTACTGCCAGTCATCATCACCGGCAACATGAACCATCCGATTGTGGCCCCCGACGTCCAACAGATCGCCCAGATGAAGTTGAAGAACCTGCTGCCCACGGCGGGGGGATTGCTGAACGGGCAGGGTGGCAATAATCTCGGCGGCCTCGTCGGTGGCTTACTAGGTGGCCAGCAGCAGCCTGCAAAACCTGGCCAGCCTGCCCAGCAAAAGCAGCAGGCCAATCCGCTTGGGGATGCACTGAACCAGTTACTGGGCCCCAAGAAGAAGTAACCTGCGAGATTACTCCAGCAAAAGCCGCCCCTCGATGGGCGGCTTAATTTCGCAGAAGAAGACCTTGCTGCTACGTGCTCGCTTGCTCCAGCAATCCCTTTTCCAGTTTCTCCTGGCACTCGATGCAATGCCGCGTCCACGGGACTGCTTCCAAGCGCTTAGGGTTGATCTCGGCGCCGCACGAGATGCACTCGCCAAACGTACCCTCCCGGATACGGTCTAGGGCGCTCTCCACCATCTGCAGAAGCTGTCGTTCGTTGTTGCTCTGGTGAAATAAGAACTCCTTGTTGTACGAGTTGGCCGCGCGATCGGCGATGTCCTGTGCCGACTCCACGTCCGCTTCGCGCCCATCCTGAGCAGTGCGAGTCATGGTCTGGCGCAGTTCGCGCTGCCGTTCCTCCAATCGCTTCTTAAAAACTTCCAGCTTTTTCTTGTCCATAGGTTCGTCCCCTGCCGATCCCTCCGCCGAGGCTCCAAAAATCCCCGACGGAAAATTGGGTGCGCGAAACCGGAATGATATGCGCGGCGCGGGACGCACGTCAACTGGCACCCCCCCCGGCGCCATGGAGGTTTGACTAAGCTATGCCGGTGGGAGAAAATACTTGAGATGCCCGCATCAGGGCGTCTGCCTTTCTCAAGAAGTGGGCCTGTGGCGCAGCTGGGAGCGCGCTTCCATGGCATGGAAGAGGTCGCCGGTTCGATCCCGGCCAGGTCCACCAAATCTCTACTCCTTTATTTTCAAGCTTCCAGAGGAGTCGTGCGCGCAAAGCACAACCACGAGTTCTCTCTCGCTCTTGGCTAGCTCGTCTTAGTCGATGAGGCGTGTTTGAATGGGTTTTTCAAATGGCGCACCAGGTCGTTTTTCCTGACGGAAGCCACCTGCCTGGAGCGTGCGTCTGGCCAAGTTTGAGGGGCTCGGTCAGGATACCGAAAAACGTTGCTCCTAAACTCTGGCGCCGTCATCGCTTGACTTCGACATTCCGACCAGCATCTAATCAGCCGATCAGGCGTGCGTGTCGACTCTCTGTCAGGCGGTCCCAAAGGGGCTTCCAATCATCGAGACGCAGGCCAGCGGGCGCCACAATCGCCACGCTCGCGGCTGCGCAGTGGGGCTCAGTCGCCAGCACATCCAAATCTCAACGGAGTATCCATGTCCACGTCTGGCCGGATCCGTTTGTCTGCAAGTGGCGAGAGTCCTGAAAGACAGCAAGCTCTTCAAATCAAGTATTTTGTTGCAGGATTGGCTCTTCTGGCGGCGAGCGCGTTGATATGGCCTGTCCTGGGTCGTGGGGTTGAGCGGATTCAGTTCATGCCTCACGTCTTTTGTTATCTCGGCAATTCGACCCTGATTAGCGTCAATCTCCTCTCCGACCTCCTGATCGGCACGTCCTATGTCGTGATTTCCCTGACGCTGTTGTATCTGGTTCGTGCCAGTGAAGGAGCGATTCCGTTCCACTGGATGTTTCTGGCATTCGGAACGTTCATCATCGCATGTGGCGGCACGCACTTCATGGAGGCTGTCACCCTCTGGCACCCGGTGTATTGGGCCTCGGCCTATGTAAAAGTCATTACGGCATTGGCTTCGGTTGCGACAGCGGTGGCGCTTCCGCTGGTGCTGCCGAGAATTCTCACGAACATTGAGGGCATCCGTCTGTCTGAGACTCGGGCGCTTGAACTTGCACGAGCCAACCACGAGTTGAGTGGAGCGAATGAAAAGCTCCAGGAGTTAGACCGCCTGCGACGACGTTTTGTGGCCCAGGCAGCTGCCAACATGGGCGACTGGGAATGGGACATTCGAGCTGGCAAAGTGCGCTGGTCCCCGGAAGTGGAAGATATGCACGGTGTGGCCCGTGGTGGATTCGGCGGAAAGCTGGAAAATTGGCTGGAGACCATTCATCCCGACGACCAGGAACGGGCCTTGGCGACAGTACAAGATGCGGTGCAAAACCACAAAGAATACGAGCTTGAGTATCGTACCAGCCGGCCGGATGGGCGCTATTGCTGGACAACTTCTCGTGGTTCCGTCGAGTACGACACCAGTGGCGAGCCAGTGCGCATGGCTGGAATGTCCATGGACATCAGCACGCGAAAACATACCGAAGAAGCCTTGCGCAAAACCGAGAAGCTGGCCGCTGCCGGACGATTGGCGGCAACTATCGCCCACGAGATCAATAACCCGCTCGAGGCCGTAACTAATCTGATTTATCTCGCCCGCCTGGAGCAGTCGCTCGAGGTCAGGACACGTCTACTGGATACTGCAGACCATGAACTGCAAAGAATGGGTCATATCACGCGACAGACCCTCGGATTTTATCGGGAGACGACTTCTCCAGTGGAGATTGACGCCTCCGAGATACTGAGAGGCGTGGTCGACGTCTTCCGCCGGAAGCTAGCCTCGCGCAATGTCAGTGCGACAATTGAGACCGACGACACGGTCTCTCTATACGGCGTGCCGGGAGAGTTGCGACAGGTTTTTTCCAACCTGCTAAGTAACGCGATTGACGCATCCCCTTCGGGCTCTCAGGTGAGGATTCGAATCAAAAAAGCTGGCGACAGGGTCCAAATCGCCTTCGCCGATCAAGGCCCCGGAATCCCGGAAGCCGCCCAGGCTCAGATTTTCGAACCGTTCTTTACCACCAAGAAAGATGTTGGCACCGGACTGGGACTTTGGATCAGCCGGGAAATTATCCAGAACCACGGTGGAAGAATTCACTTCCGCAGCCGGGCGCGCGCGGAGAAAAGCGGAACAGTTTTTGTGGTCTACCTCAGCCAGAGTCAGGGCGCGCGCAGCACCGCCGCATAAGCATCTGGCAAGGTCCACAAGCTTCGAGCGAGAACCCCTCAATTTCGTGGTGCTCTACGACCCGCCATCTGCGCGATGTCAGTGTGGACGTGCAGTCAATGACCTAATCAAGTACCCCAAGATGGAAGATGGCCTCGAAATGCCTTCACGCCAGTCTCCGAGAGGACCCGCAGTTGAAACTTTTCTCCCAATGATGCGTAATGCTTGTGGAGGAGGAGAACCTATGCGTACGCTTACACTTCTGCTTTGCCTTTTTGCGACCGCCGGTGTGGCCGTGTCCCAAGATAAGCCCGCCGCCGCGTCTCAGGACAATCCACTTAGCACATTCAACCAGCACGTCTACGGACACGTGAAGGACATTCTGCTGCGCTCAGCCGAAAAAATGCCCGAGGAGAACTACAGCTTTAAGCCTATCGACACGGTCCGCAGCTACGGCCAGATCATCGGACACGTGGCCGACGCACAGTACCTGTTTTGTTCCATCGCACTCGGCGAGAAAAATCCCGGCTTGAAGATCGAGCAGAGCAAGACTTCGAAAGCCGATCTCATCGCCGCCCTCAAGGACGCCTTCGCCTATTGCGACAAGGCCTACGACGGCATGACCGACGCGTCCGCAACCCAGATGGTGAAGCTCTTTGGTAATGATGCGCCGAAGCTAGGCGTGCTGTCGATCAACAACATGCACAACATGGAACACTACGGGAACCTCGTCACTTACATGCGGATGAAGGGCATCGTGCCTCCAAGCAGCGAGCAGCCGACCCAGCCAGCGCCGAAGAAATAATGTACGTTCGAGCTCGGTGCCCCATCGATAAGAACGAAGGCGTTGTCAAGCGCGAGCTTTTCCTGGGCGGTGCGCGAGCCCCGCTGGAGGAGACGCCAGAGTTGGGTTGTGAGGACCAAGACTCTGGAACATGACTCGCTGCTCATCTGCGGTGGAACCACTCGTTCCACCACCCATCGATACGGCTTTTGCTTTCAGCCATGATGCTTTTTGCGAACATCCAGCCGCCGTCGCCGGTGCGAAAGTGGAAAACGGCTGTTTCGTTTTCCAAGCGCGCCAGCGCGTCTTTTGCACCGGTCCGCTGGATGCGAGAGCGCCCAATCAGGTTCGCGGCCTAGCTTGTGCCGGCCATGGGGCACCGCGAGCTACTCTCGTTATGAACGATCTCTGGATACGGGGTATGGGTGCGCAGCATCCAGTAGAGTCGTACCGCCAACTTGCGTGCCGCCGCCACCTTGGCTACGCCCTTGGCCTTGCGATGGCAACGGTGCTGATACTTCTTGCGCAGCCCTTCATCCAGGCGAACCGCCGTCTGCGCCGCTTCCACCAGCAACATGCGCAGGAACCCGTTGCCCTGTTTGCTGATCGCCCCCAGCCGTTGTTGGCCGCCCGAACTGTGTTCGCGCGGAATCAATCCCAGATAGCTGGCTACCTGCTTGCCCCGCGGAAACCGGTCGGCCGTGCCGATGGTCACCACGAACGCCAGCGCCGTGATCGCACCCACTCCCGGCTGCGTCATCAGCAGCCGCGCTTGCGGGTGGGCAAACGCCGCTTTCTCCACCGCTGCCTCCAGGGGCCGGATTTGCTCGTCCAGCTTGGCCAACAGCGCCAGCAGATCTTCCCGCCGGCACCGCGCCCAACCGGGCAGCGGTAACGCCAGAAAAGCCCGCTGTCCGGCTGCGCTCCACAGCTTATTCTTCTTCTGCATTCCGCGATTCATCGCCAAGTGCTGCAACCCGTTCTTCACTCGCGTACGAATCTGCACCAGACGATGACGATGGATCAGCAGCTGACGCAGATCGCGCACCTCGGCATCCGGCCTCCATAGCCGTGGGAAACGACCTTCTATGAGCAGCTTCAGAATGTGCGCCGCGTCGCGCCGATCCGTCTTCTGCTTACGCACATAGCTGGCCCGAATCTGCGCCGCATCGCCCACCCATACCTCGTGTCCCAACTGCTCCAGCAACTCTACGAACCACTGACTGTTGCCACAACTCTCCACGCCCACCAACGAAGGTACCGGTAAG
The DNA here is from genome assembly GCA_963709045.1 of uncultured Acidobacteriaceae bacterium. Taxonomy (GTDB): domain Bacteria; phylum Acidobacteriota; class Terriglobia; order Terriglobales; family Acidobacteriaceae; genus Bog-257. The sequence goes on from CAVPUX010000009.1 coordinate 66,106, forward strand.
CCGCGGTAAAACTCCTTGGCCTCGCCGCTACCGTTGACCAGTTTGCGTTCCACGATTTCGCCGCTGGCCGGATCGAAAATCGCAACTTGCTGCCACTGCGGATGGAAATCACACCCTACAATCATCATGAAGGCTTCTCCTGACTCCGAGCTGGTCCTCACAAACCAAGCATACCGAGTCCGCTGAAGCCTTCGTTCTTATCCCATCAGGTTCGCGTCCTTGTTTGGACGCCAACCTGGGCATAGGAAGGTTGGGGCGGCCCTCCGAACATTTGCAAATCACGATTTCGGGCCATCTACTCCGATCGACTCCACCATTGCGTTCATGTCTCGAGACTCAGAAATCACTTCCTCACCAACACGTTACGCCCCCGTCAAAGACAAGGACTGCGACTTTGGCGCTTGAAAGGGGCACTCGAATGGCGCGAAGCTATGGGCTCGGCTGGGGATGTGCGTTATTAATGCTGATCGGAGCTGTCGGTCATTGTGCGGGGCAAACGAATGCGGCAGGTGCTCCCGCTCCAATCGAACGGGCGCAGACTGTGGCGGCGAATGAAACAGATGCGCAGAGCGCGCCCATGGATGCAAACGGTTGGGAGAAGCTTGGAACGGACGATCTTCAGGCCGGGAAGTACTCGGATGCCGTCACCGCCTTGCAGAAGGCCTTGGACAAGGGGTTTCCGCCACAAATAGGCAAGTACAACCTGGCCTGTGCCTATGCCCGCTTGGGCGATAAGCAGAAAGCGTTGGATTTGCTCGAATCTCTCGCCGGAGCGGGTTTTCCGGCTCCCATCGCGAATGACCCGGATTTGGCGAGCCTGGTCGGCGAGCCGAGGTTCCAGGCGCTGGCGAAGGCGGCGCAGCGGGTTGCCGAACCCTGCAAAGACGCCAAGGCGAACCCCGAATATCGGCAACTCGATTTCTGGGTTGGCGAGTGGAATGTCTTCAGCGGAAAGCAAAAAGTTGGCGAGAGCAGTGTGAAACTCATCTTGAAGGACTGTGTTGTCTTCGAAAATTGGAGTGGCTTACAAGGCGGCGACGGTAAGAGCTTCAATAAATATGATCCCGTTGCGCACCGCTGGGAGCAATTTTGGGTTTCCGATAGCGGCACCACGAATTACTTTAAGGGCTCGCTGGTGGACGGCCAGATGCGCTATGTCTATGAGCAGCCCACATCGTCAGGGGGAACGCTGATCCGCCATCTCACCTTTTCCAAGCTGCCGGATGGCAATGTGCGTCAGCTCTCCGAGCGCTCAACCGACGCCGGCAAGAGTTGGGCAACCGAGTACGACCTGGTTTACGTAAAGAAGTAGGCTACGGCAAGCAGGCGATTCCGATAGGACGGCACACGAAACACGCTGGCACCTTGCGCCCTGCCGTCAGTGCAATGGGCCGTCCCTGAAGCTTGGATTATTCACGAGGAACTCACGCTTTGAAAGGGCACGGCTTCAGCCGTGCCGTTACGTGGGCGTGGAGCGTTGGGCTTCAGCCCCTGAGGGAATTCGCAGTTCGTGTCCGCACCGAAGTCCCTCAGTGGCTAAAGCCGCCATGATGAGAGCAGCTTACGACACGGCTGAAGCCGTGCCCCTTCAAAGCTTGCTGCCTTCTGCTGCGAGAACAGATGAATAATCCAGGCTGAAGGGACTCCGGTGCGCTACAACGTTTACCCAGCGCGGAGCCTGCCCTGAGCAGAGTCGAAGGGTGCTGGGCTAAGATTGTTTCGCCCTCCGGGCTCGGGGCACCCGGCCCAAGCCAGAAACAGGCTAGAACGCGGCACCCCATGTTAAGAGTTATTTCGACGACGCGAATCGCTTGGCCGGGGCACCTGCCATACGGGAATGCGTTGGGGCGAGAAGCTGCGATCCAGCAACCGTCCCCACCAATGAGTGCCGAGGATACCAAAGCTACCTTACTGCATATCGGTGACCTTGTCGTCGACCAAGGTGATCTTCACGTCCGGGTACACTAATATTGTTTTCTTCTCTCCGAGAGTGAGTATCTTCGTCGGTTGACCGAGCGCTTTGACTACCTCCTCCCTTGACATGCCAAGATTGGCGGTCTTAGGCGCACTGGCTGCCGCCTCGGCAGCCTTCGCCTGGTCGCAAGATACGACTCGGGCGCGATGACGGATGCGAGTTTCTTGTCAACTTCGTCAACTGTGAGGCCCTCGAAGCCGGGACCGAAATTGAGCAGGGACTTAAAGCGGATCGGCTTTGAGTTGCCGCCTTCCGTGATATCCGAGGTGTCCGCCGTCAGTATCCAATAATGAAGTTTCCGCCTTAGACTTCCGCCTTGATCAGATACAGGGGTGACCTTTGCGAGTTTTATTGCTGGCCTGGTTTTCCATTAGGTCGCCCAAAATGCGCCGCAGGCCTTTCGCTTGGTTTGAACCGCCAGCGGCATCGATGTTGTTGGTCGGGATCGTCATCTTGCTGCTTGGGGTAGCCATGACGCCGCCGATCTGCAATACAAACACCGGTACCGGCTTCGGTTATGCGCACACGGTCAATCCGGTGTGCGTTAGATACTTTGCTCGATCTCGCAGGAAGTTCATTTCGCTCGCGGCCCACAGCGGCAACGGCCGTCAGCAACAATACCGCCTGTGCAAACAGAACCAAGTGCTTCCCGGCATCTGCTTCCCTCCTCTATTACTTCCTAATCCCCAGCTCTGGGGGCCTAAGCGGGGAGGCGGAAATCAATCGAAATGGGACTAGCCCAAAATAGTTACTCAACGATCGAATACCGTTGTGTGCGCCATGACTCTTCGCGCCGTTCGGCGGCCAAGGAGGGGAGCAACCTCCGTCAAAATTATTGCAGAACTCCCGTCCAACCAGCGCCTTAACGCTGAAGTTGAGATCTGAATGGCCACAGCTCAAGTTGAGTAGTTACAATTCGGGCATTGGTAGCGCGCCTTCCCTCTCTTAACGAACCACAGGATCAACCCTCCGATTATAAAAAAGGGCCCAAAAACCCATCCAACAACAGGAATAAACAACATCAGAAAACCAATAGTGGTAATAATCCAAGGGCTTTCGCCTGGCGAAACACGACTATCATCGCGTGCGTGCATCGAGGGCACTGTCTTTGCACGGCGGTTTGATACTGCATTGACGCTGCCGCCCCTGTCGCAATCTGGTTTGCCACTGCAATTTGGTCCCGATCTACATTTAGACGCGCTGCTGGTTGAACGTCTCGAAGACCGCTTCCGACGGAGGTGGTATTTCCACACTTGGCGCAAGTATCTGTTCCTTCGCATAACGCCGAGCCACAACTTGTGCAGAAAGGCATAATATTAAAACCTCTCTCCGGATCCTGAATTTTTACTGCCCAAATATACTCGCTTTGCCTTTCATCTGCAATCACCAAGTTAGGGGATCCAGCGCCAAGTGGAGGCCATTTGGGTTAACCGCTGGTGGTCCGGAGAGTTTTCGCCCTACGTTTGTAAACCAGATTGAGGAACAGGATTAGCTGATCCCCTCAAAACTGATCGTGTGGAGTGTATTTGCCCATGACGAACTAACCCACCCAAGCAAGAGAAGCTTGAGCGAGGCACCCGGCGGCTACTCTTGACATTGAGTTGGAGGTATTAGCCCGGGTAGGCATTCCCCGCCGCCAGGTTCTCAAACCGCGTGTACCGCTTGATGAAGGCCATCTTGATCATGTCGGTGGGACCGTTGCGTTGTTTGGCGACGATGAGTTCGGCGATGCCGTCGAGGTCGGGATCGTCTTTCTTGTACACCTCTTCGCGGAAGATGAAGGCAACCACGTCGGCATCCTGCTCGATGGAGCCCGACTCGCGCAAATCGGAAAGTTGCGGCCGATGATCGCCGCCGCGGCTCTCAGGGGCGCGGCTCAACTGCGACAGCGCGATCACCGGCACCTTCAACTCCTTGGCCAGCGCCTTCAGGCCGCGCGAGATGGCCGAGACTTCCTGCGTGCGGTTCTCAAAGCGCTTGCCGCCGATGGGCACCGCCGACATGAGCTGCAGGTAATCCACGATCAGCAGATCGAGACCTTCGGTCTGCCGCAACCGGCGCGCCTTGGCGCGCATCTCGCTGACGGAGATGCCCGGCGAATCGTCGATGAACAGCTTGGATTGCGAGAGCTGCTCGGTGGCGCGGGTCAGCTTGCGCATGTCGTCCTTGGTGAGGAAGCCCTGCCGCAAATCTTTGGAGTCCACCTGCGCGTGCGAGGCCAGCATGCGCATCAGCAACGCTTCGCGCGACATTTCCAGCGAGAACACGCCCACCACTTTGCCGTCGAGCACCGCCGCGTTCTCGGCAATGTTCATGGCCAGCGCGGTCTTGCCCATCGAGGGGCGCGCGGCAATGATGATCAGGTCGGAAGGCTGAAGCCCGCTGGTCAGCTTGTCGAGCTGCGTGTAGTGCGTCGCCAGGCCGGTGATTTCCTGGCCGCGCGCGTACAACTCTTCCAGCGAGCCGAACGAAGCCTTTGATGATGGACGGGATGTTCATGAATCCCTGTCCAATGCGGTTCTCCGAGAGCTGGAAGATGGCCTGCTCGGCGCGGCCCAGCACCTCTTCGGCTTCGTCGGAGTGCTCGATGGCTTCGGCGATGGCGTTCTGCGCCAGGTTGATCAGGCCGCGCAGCAGCGCCTTGTTGCGCACGATGCGCACGTAGTGCTCGATCGAAGGCCGGTCGGGCACGCCGTCGATCAGCGACGACAGATACGCCACGCCGCCGATCGCTTCCACTTCTTTGCGGCGGTCGAGTTCCTCGACCAGCGTGATCATGTCCACCGGACGGCCCGACTCCTGCAAGTCGCGCATGCGCGAATAAACGCGGCGATGCGCGTCGAGGGAAAAGTCGTCGGGCGTGAGATGTTCGGCGGCTTGATCGTAGAGTGAGTTGTCGAGCAGGATCGCGCCCAGGATTGAGCGCTCGGCCTCCATGCTGACGGGCAGGCCGCGTTCCAGACTGTAGTCGGTGGTTGCCATCGGTCGTTACATTCAATTTAGTCACCGGTCGCGGAGGCTGGCAATGCCGAAGGAGGTTCGGCGGAGAGTCGCGGGAAGATTTCGTTCGAAAAGCTGTGTGCGGTTGTGGATTACGGAGAGGAATCTTCGGTGGGAATGATTTTGCGCGTGTGCGACGAACAGCAGGTCCCTCCGCTCGGACTAAAGTCCTCGGTCGGGATGACAGTCTAAAGAGTGACGCCTCAATGCTGATCGCCAGCAACTGGCAGACTGGCAACTGGCAACTGACAACTGACAACTGACTTCTGACAACTGCCTACTGGTAACTGACAACTGCCTCCCAGTTAACCACTTTGTTACTATCGCGAACTCCGCGTTCACGTTATGCTCGCGGAATGGCTGTGTCGGTTACGGTGCTGGCGAGCGGTAGCGGAGGCAACGGCACCGTCGTCGCCAGTTCGCGCACCCGGCTGTTGGTCGACGCCGGTCTCTCCTGCAAAGAGCTTCTGCGGCGCATGCTGCTGTGCGGAGAAGAGTCGCCCGCCATCGATGCCATTCTCATCACCCACGAGCATACCGACCACATCGGCGGACTGCGGGTGCTGGCCAAGCGGCTGAAGGTGCCCATCTACATCACGGGCGCGACCTATCAGGCATACCAGAAATTTGCCCGCGACTGCCACGGCAAACGCGTCACCCTCGATCGCCTGGAGCTGTTCAGCTCCGGCAACAGCTTCCAGATCGGCGACATCACGGTAAGTCCGTTCACCATTCCACACGACGCCGTCGATCCCGTAGGGTTCACCTTTCGGTGCGACGGCATTAAAGTCGGCATCTGCACCGATCTCGGTTACATGCCGGCCAGCGTTCGCCATCACTTGCGCGGTTGCCACGTGCTGATGATCGAATCGAACCACGATCTGGAGATGCTGCGCGGCGGTCCGTACCCGTGGAGTGTCAAGCAGCGCGTGATGAGCCAGGTCGGCCATCTGTCCAACGGCAAGCTCGCGGAATTCCTCACCGGCGACTATGATGGAGGTGCCGAGTTCCTAATTCTGGCGCACCTTTCGGAGAAGAATAATCATCCGGAGATCGCCCGGATGACAGCTGAGCGTGCCTTGGGCGAGCAGCGCAGCTTGTTGCATAACCGATTGATGCTCGCGGCACAGCATGAACCGCTGCCTGCGGTTCGACTGTAGTTTCCGCCCTGCCAGCCGGCTGCTTCGGACGAACAGGGTTCGGCGACATTGATGAAACAATGTACTGACCGCGTCATCGGCAAAATTCTTGCCGGATGGCGCTACGACATCTCTGGCATCGCTCCAGAAATGCGCGGTGACTACGAGGCGCACCTGGCCGAGTGTGAGTTTTGCCGCTCTCGTCAGCGACTGCATCGTGGCATCGACATCGGCCTCATGGCGCTCGCCTCCATATCCATGTTCGTCTTTCTGCTTGCCTACGGTGTGATTCGTCACTTCAAACCCACACATGCCTTTCTGCTGGAAATCGGCGCATTAGGTGGATTCCTGCTCTCCATGCTGCTGTGGTTGCTGGTTGCCGTTGCAACCCCGGCTCCGTTGGTCATGAAGGATGTGGCCATGATCGGCGCCCGCCGCGGGCTGGAAAAACTGCCGGAAGAGATTCGTGACCGCATTCCGGAAGACCTGAAGCTGAAGATCTCAGGACAGAGCTAGGTTCGGACGTACGGTTAGCGCGGGCCTTCAGAGATTGCGCTCTGTTTGCGGCAGTGGAATCAGCGGCGGCGGTTATACGCCTGGGAGCGCAGCTGAGGCGGCTGAGGTCTGCGATAACGATGTGGAAGTTGCGGTCAGTCTCGAATCGAGCCGATTAGGGTGTGGACGCTTTCACGATAGCGTCGTACAGGGCCTGGCGGTCCGGAATCCACTCGCCGGTCACGCTGCCCGGGGGCCACGCGCCATCGCTGACTCTGCGCAGCGAATAGGCTTCCAGAAAGCTCGTCTCCGGCTCAAATGAGTTCTCTGGTCCATGAGACGCAGGACTGTTGTCCCACATAATAACGACGTACTCGCAGCCCTTGTCGCGCGCCTCGGAGTAGATGTCGCGGGGAGACAATGTAGTCAGCGGGACAGCCTTCAACCGGACCTGACTGTTCTTGCCGGGCTTGTGGTGGTTCAGGTAGCTGACCAGCATATCGCGTTGCCAGCGGGCATTGGACGTCGAATTTACAACCGGCCCGTTGATAGAGTGCTGAAGAACGACTCCGACGCGTACCGCCTTTGCTTGCTGTACTTGCTGAGCTGCCGTGAAAGACGGTAAGACGAACAGGAAGACAAGAAGGGAATCGAGCACTTTGTGTCTCATCAGAGCCTCCACGCTTGACGGACAGCAGGCTGTTGCTGCTCTTCTAAGAACAGAAACATTATAACGCGGCAAGAGTGCACAATCGCCGAAGAAACGGCTTGCGGGTGGCGTCGGGTGCTACTGCAAGATCGTCAGGCGGAGTAAAATCTCTGACAGCCATGGCCGACCTTTTTACTCCCGCGCAACCGCCGGCGCAACAGCGCAACTGGACGCCGATCATCATTGGCTTGATTGCTGTGCTGGTGGTGGTTGGGATCATCGTTGTCCTCACTCGCAACCACCCGTCGGCGGGCCCGCAGATCAATCCTTATGCCGCCAAGCTGCAGCTCTCCAATCCCAAGCTGAGTGCCGCGGAGAATTATGTCGGTGGCACGGTCACCTATCTCGACGTCGATATCACGAACACGGGCGACAAAGCTCTGGTCGGCGCCGACGTGCACGCCGTGTTCAAGAACACCATGGACCAAGTCGTGCAAACCGAGACTCTGCCCTTACACGTGCTGGTGGAAAACCAGATGGGAGGATATCCCGATCTGGTGGACATGAGCCGCTCGCCGATCGCTCCGGGGCAGACCAAGACGGTTCGCGTCACCCTGGAACACATCTCCGCCGACTGGAACCAAAGCTACCCGGCAATTGAGCTGGTGAATCTGAAGCTGAAATAAGGCTTGTAATTGGGCTAGGATCGAGTTGAAAGTTAGCAGTTACACTTAAGTGCCATTAAATTATACTGTCTCTAAGACTATTTAGCTATCAGTGCTCATCCATAGGTGCCATCAATGGCCCTGGCATGCCCCAGGATCGACGATCAACCCTCTGGACGACCTCTGGGTCATCCGGGCTTTGGCGACGCGTCAGAAGTCAAATTCAGCTCCCGATTTGGGAATGCGGCCAGCGGAATAAGGGTGCCATGCTGAGACTCTGGATTGCCAGCTTTGTCGCCTGGTCCTGCGTGGTTGCGGGGGCGGCGTCGGCGCAGCAAAAGGGCAAAGCAAAAGCCAACGTGCCGAACTCAGCCGGAGCAATCACGACCATTACGTCCTTCGACAAGGACCACACCGTCGTCGGATGGCTGGAGATCATTCCCTTCGAGAGCAAGATCCTCCACAACACGCGCATGCTGCGTGTGCTGGTGCCGGCGAACTATGCCTCTCCGCATAATACGCACCGCAGCTATCCCGTGCTCTACATGCAGGACGGGCAGAATCTGTTCGACGAGGCGACCAGCAACTCCGGCGAGTGGCACGTGGATGAGACCGTGGAGCATCTGGTTGGCAGCTTCAAGATTCCGCCGATGTTCGTCGTGGGCATCGATTATGCCGGAGCCGAACGCAGCTTCGAATACTTGCCGTACCCGAATCCTCACAGCCAGCAACCGCGCGCTCGGGATGCAAACGAAGTTCACGGCAACGATTACGTAAAGTTTCTGCTCACCGAGGTGATGCCGTTCATCGAGAAGCATTACCGCGTCTCGCGCGGTGCGGCCAACACCGGCATCGGCGGCTCCTCGTATGGCGGCGACATCTCGCTCTACACCGTGCTTCAGCATCCAGGCATCTTCGGTCATGTGCTCGTCGAAAGCCCGGTGCTGTGGATCGGCGATGACCAACTGATCAAAGATTGCGAGAAGGCCAAGCAGCTTCCGCCAAAAATGTATCTCGGCATCGGCACCAGCGAGACCACCGATCAGCAGCCGAGCGATGAAATCGTTAAGAGCGTGGAAGCGTTGGAGCAGGTGCTGCGCAAAAAAGGCATGGGGCCGACGCGACTCAAGGTGGTGGTGGAAGAGAATGCGGTCCACAATGAGGGAGCCTGGTCGCGGCGCTTGCCGGACGCGCTGCTGTTTTTGTACGGGAAGTGAAAGCAACGCAACCGCGGATTTCACGGATAAGCGGATTGGGAATAGCAACTAGCACTTGGCATTTGGCGGTCGGTTCGTGAGTTGTCATCACGAACGGCTTCAGCCGTGAGGGATCTGCTGTTGCCTCGGTTGTTCCAAGCGCAAACAAGAGCAGATTCCTCGCTTCGCTCGTAATGACAATTCAAAACAAGTACTAATTGCTAACTGCGAACCGCGAACTGCTAACCGCTAATTGCTATTGCTACAATCAACCTGCATGTCCGACATCAAAACAACGCGCCTCACGGAGATGGTGAAAGCTGCGGGTTGAGCCAGCAAGCTAAGTCCGGCGGTGCTGGACTCGGTGCTTGGGAAATTAGCCCGGCAACACGATCCCAACGTGCTCATCGGCTTCGAAACTGCCGACGACGCCGGCGTGTATCAACTCACGCCTGACTTGGCGTTGGTTCAGACCGTCGATTTCTTTACCCCGATCGTTGACGATCCCTTCGTCTTCGGACAGATCGCGGCAACCAATGCGCTCAGCGACGTGTACGCCATGGGCGGGTGGCCGATCAGCGCGCTGGCGTTGGTCTGCTTTCCCGACGGTGGCGACCTGAAGATACTGGAAGAGATGCTGGCCGGCGGGCTCTCCAAGATGATCGAGGCGCACTGTGCCCTCATCGGCGGCCACAGCATTCGCGATGATGAGATCAAGCTTGGATACGCCGTGACTGGGACGATTCATCCGGGTCAGATACTGGCCAACACTGGCGCGAAGGCGGGCGACCGACTCGTCTTCACCAAGGCGATCGGAACCGGCGTAATCTCGACGGCGATCAAGAAGGGCAAAGCCGAAGTTGCCTGGATCCGCGACGCGGTGCGCTCCATGACGACGCTGAACAAAGCCGCGGCAGAGGTCGTGACTTCTTCGCCCGGATTCGAGATACATGGCATGACGGACGTCACCGGCTTCGGCGTGATCGGTCACGCACGCGAGATGGCGATTGGTTCGGGAGTAAGCCTGCGGCTCTACGCGTCACGCGTGTCTCTGCTGGAAGGCGCCCTCGAATGCGTGCGCGCCGGCTACATTCCCGGCGGCCTGAAGGCGAACCGCGAATTCACCAAGGGATGCGTCGAGTTCGACGAAGCTGTGCCCGAAGACGTTCGCACCCTGCTCTTCGATCCGCAAACGGCGGGAGGTTTGCTGATTTCGGTGGCAGCGAAAGATGCCGAGCGCTTAGTTGCAGCCCTGTGCAACGCGGGGATCGGCGGCGTCGAAATTGGCGAAGTCATCGCCAAGCAAAAGCCGCTCATCACCGTGTCCGCCTGATCAACGAACTTGTCGGTGTCAGCGACGGATGAATGAAAACTTTCTTCCAGCCTGGTGTATACGGTTTTGGCTTTAGTATGTCGTCGAGGAGCGCCGGATAATTCCTGCGACCACGATCAGACGCTGCTCGAAATATATGTCGTAGAGGATGCGATAGCTCCCGACGCGCCGTCTCCAGCCAGTGGGCTGACCCTGCAGGCGGTTGATATCACCCTGGAAGGGATCGTTCTGCATCGTCAGAAGAGCGGCTCTAACGCGGGCTTGGTCTTTTGGTGGCAATCTTCGGAAGTCTTTTTGCGCGGGGCCGGCGAGTTGGAGACTCCATGTCATGGAGGAATTCGCCTAAAGATACAGCATCTCCCCGGCGGAAGGCAGCGCGTCCCTTGCGTAAGGCAGCCAACTCCGCCTTCGTCGGCTGAACAGCTGGATACCTGCTCTCGAAATAGGCGCGGAGCGCCTCGCGAACCAATTCAGAACGAGTGCGCGATTCCGCCTTCCGAACCGCCTCAAATTGGCGAACCATCGCCGGCGGCAATGAAACGGTCATGGTTTGAGTGGTCCTCATCTGGCACCCGAAAATTACTTAGTAACACTTGTTATTATGCTACCTATCCTCCATCCCGGGGTCAAGCTTGGTTGTCCTCAGGTTGTGCCCTTCCGCAGGCACAGATTTGCGAAGGGTCCACGGGGGTCGTAAGTAATCCAGTGGAGCGACGCCTGCCCGCGCGCCGGCACAGGATAATTCTGGTGTCGCTTTTCAGCTAGAGGCTCCTCCCCCGGGAGGGCTGCTATTTCGCCACCAACTTTGCAATTGCCGCAAGAAAATCGGGGGGAGTAATTCCCTTGACGAGAATTGCGTCAGCTTGTGCGGTAGCCGGAGGAAGCTCTTGCGATGCCGCGTACAGAATCACGGGGACTTCGGGCTTCAGGCGCTTCATTTCAGTAACCAGTTGCGCGCCAGTGCCACTGGGACGCAATCGGTCGGTGATGACCAGATCCACATGATTAAGGCTGAATAGTTGGAGAGCCGATTCGCTGTTGGTTGCAGTCAAGACCGTATAACCGGCAATCGACAGCAGGACTTTGCGCAACATTAGTATGGTGGGTTCATCATTAATGCATAAGATGACAGTTGGATTAGACACGGAAATTCTCCTTCTTATATCCCGGGGTGCCGGCCTTGCTGCCTGCCCCGAGGTTGTAAAACACATTTAGTTACAGGGATGGCCTAGGTATCCGAACGGCGAGGTTGCAACCCGAAAATCTGGCGCTGACAAACTGCTTGTCCTCAATGATTGCTTCCATGGCAGCCACCAGGTCGTGTCCGGCGTCAGATTTCACTACGTAGCCCCGGCCGCCGATAAATAAGGCTTCCTGCACCACTTCCGGACACAGGTTCTCGCTCAAGAACAAAATTTTCGAGGTGGGAGTTATCTCGTGGATCTGGCGGCCAGCTTCGATGCCATTGATTCCGGGAAGCCCGATATCCAGCAAGATCAGGTCAGGTTGCAGCTCTCGGCTTTTCTGAACGGCTTCCAATCCATCCGAAGCTTCGCCGATGACCTGCCAATTCGGGTGTTCCTGGAGGAGGTCAACGACCATGCGCCGCCAGGGTTCGCAGTCATCCGCAATAAGAATCCGAACTGATACCACTTACGAACAGCCTCCCGCCAGTGAAAGTTCAAAACCACTCCACTGACGGGCGGTGCTGAACTGCTTTGTTACAAATTGATTAAATGATGACACGGGAGGCAGATGCCGTCGTTGTCCGAGAACAAAGCTGTGCTTGCTCGGGAGCAATGACGGAAAGGGCAGGAGAGAGCGGTGCCGGATCAGACTGTGTGCGACAACAACTGTTCCGGAGAACGAAGCAGGACCTTACCACGATTCTTTACGACGATACCGTTGCGTTGCCACTCGCTCAACAAGCGACTCGCGGTGAACAGGGTGACGTTGGCCTCGTTGGCCAGCTCTTCATTGTTGACATCGAGTTCAATGCCTCCCGGGACTTGCTGGCCGATTCCGCTGGCGAGGTTGACCAGCACGGTGGCAAGCCGCTGGCGTGCGGTGTGGCAGGTCAGCGACACATGCATAGCGCGATAGGCGACCAGATAGTCAAAGGCAATCAACAATGCGTTCTCGACTAATCGCGGATAGAGAGCGACCAGCCTCCGGATGGTGGCGCGGTCCCAAACCAATACATAACTATTTTTTACCGTTTCGGCGCTGACGAGGTACGGAACGGGCTTTGACAAGAAGGCCGCGTCGCCGAAGGTCTCGCCGGGCGGAAGCCAAAGCAGCAGGGTTTTCTGGCCGTCGGGAGTGATATAGAAAAACCGCGCGCGGCCACTCACCAGAAGAAACAGATGATCGGCGGGGTGGCCCTGGTTGGTGACTACGGAGTTTGCCAGGTATCGTCGCAGCTTTGCCGTTGCCAGGACGGCCTCCGCCTCAGGCGGCGCCAGTCCATCTAGAAATCGTGGTTTCAGTTCGCTTACGGCGGCAGCAACCTCGGCAGGCGTCATGGTTCACCTCGCTACAGTATTCACCGGATAGGTGGCCGCTTCCACGCGGAAGATCTATATCGCAGCTGCGCACGCTGGAGTGGCAAGTGCCCTGCGTCGCTGCGTAACTAATAGAGAGCCTTCAGGGTGTGAGAATTCATTATAAGTCGGCACCATTCAGGATGCCCGGCAAAATCGATCTCCGCTGGCGGACATTTACCGTTTCGTGATTCGTGCACTGCTTTGCCGCCGCGGAGGGACTCATTGCATACTAAATGGGTGCGAATCGAAGATCCTGTACTGTCAGGCAAACACGTTCGTCTCGAGCCGCTTGAGCATCGTCACGTCGATGGCTTGGTAGCCGCCTCGGCAGTAGATCCCTCGCTCTACCAATGGAGCCCCATCCCACAAGGCAAGGCCGAGGCGACCAACTATGTCGACACTGCCTTGGCTTGGCGCGATGCCGGGACCGCGGTGCCGTTCGCGATCCTCCGCATCGATGATGGAGCAGTCATCGGGTCGAGTCGTTTCTGGAATATCGAGCGATGGGCGTGGCCGACGAGCCATCCGCGACACGGCTGCGCACTCGACGCCTGTGAGATTGGCTACACGTGGTTTACCCGCTCGGCAATTCGCACCGCAGCCAACACCGAAGCCAAGCTGCTCATGCTGACCCATGCCTTCGAAACCTGGAAGGTCCTGCGTGTCTGCTTCCACACCGACGCGCGCAATCAGCGCTCGCGTGCGGCGTTGGAACGCATTGGTGGAAAGTTCGAGGGCATTCTTCGGGCCCATCGCATGGCTGCTGACTACATAGCTCGCGACTCGGCGCGTTTTTCGATTGTTGCCTCGGAGTGGCCAGACGTGAAACAACAGCTCGGTCGTTTCCTGGAGAGCGGATAGCTTGGCCGGCTGGCACTTGGGGCGCACCCATGGAAATGAAAAGTCGCTTCGCTTGTCATCCTGAGTGAGCGTAGCGAGTCGAAGGACCCCTATATTGCCCACTCACTCTCGCCTGGTATTTTTTTCTTAGAAAAACGATTCCCTTGTCGATTTCGCCGCCTCCCGTTCGACGTCCAAGCAGAGAGCCAGAATTAGCCGGTCGATACTGGGAGTCCGGCTCCGAATCCAAAGCAGGAGGAGAAATTATGCGATTCATGATTATGGTCAAAGCCAACAAGAACTCGGAAGCGGGTGTCATGCCCGAAGAGAAGCTCATTGCCGCCATGGCGAAGTACCACGAGGAGCTAGCGAAAGCCGGTGTGCTGCTCGACGCCTCCGGACTGCAGCCGACTTCGAAAGGCTGGCGCATCAAGTACTCCGGCGGCAAGCACACCGTGGTGGATGGCCCCTTTGCCGAGTCGAAGGAACTCATCGCCGGCTACACCCTGATTCAGGTGAAGTCGAGGGAAGAGGCCCTGGAATGGGCCAAGCGGTTCCCGTCTCCCTTCGGCCCGAAGCGGAGGGAGAGATCGAGGTTCGTCAGTTGTTCGAGCTGGATGACTTCGCTCCCAGCGACGCGGTGGACCGCTTTCGCGAAATCACAGCCGCAAGCAAAAAATAGTGGGTGGGACAAATAAATTAATAGATCAAGGAGACAAAACGATGCGATTCATGATGTTGCTGCCCGCACCCGGGTACGCCTTGGAGCAGGGCCTACCCACGAAAGAATTGGTCACCGCGATGCAAAAGTACAACGATGAGATGAGAAAGGACGGCGTGCTGATTCTCGCTGAGGGGCTGCATCCGCCGTCCAAGGGGAAGCGCCTGCGGGTTTCAGGTGGCAAGCCGGTGGTGACCGATGGCCCGTTTGCCGAGGCCAAGGAGGTAATCGCCGGCTTCTGGATCATTCAAGCGAAGTCGCAGGAGGAAGCGATGGAGTGGGCCAAACGGTGTCCTTTGCCCGAGGGTGGCCTGATGGAGATTCGCCAGGTATTTGAGCATTGCGACTTCCCGCCTGAGCTGCAGGAGGTAGTGAAGTGAAGTCGCGCCGTAGAGAATTTCGTCGGCTGCAAACAGTTGAGTGTCATGCTGAGCGCAGCCTGCCGGTTTTTGGCAGGTGGAGTCGAAGCACCCCTATAGCAGCACGATGCATGGCTGGAATAGGGGCCCTTCGACTCGCGGCAAAATCGGCCGCTCGCTCAGGGTGACGGACGTTTCGTTTAATCCGCGGAGATCATCGGCAAATCCCCAAATCAAAGGAGATGATTGTATGCAGAAAATCACCCCATTTTTGTGGTTCGATAGCCAAGCGGAGGAGGCAGCGAACTTTTACGTCTCCATTTTTAAGAACTCAAAGATCGACACCATCAGCCGCTACGGAGACGCGGGCCCCGGACCGAAGGGATCGGTCATGGTCGTGACCTTCCAGTTGGAAGGACAGAAATTTGCCGCATTGAATGGCGGCCCACATTTCACCTTCACACCCGCCATATCCTTGTTCGTGGACTGCGAGACGCAGGAGGAAGTGGATGAGCTGTGGGACAAGCTCCTGGTCGGCGGACGAACGGACAGATGTGGCTGGCTGCAAGACAAGTATGGCTTGTCGTGGCAAATCATTCCAACTGTATTAATGAAACTGATGAGCGACCCTGATCCCGCAAAATCGAGTCGCGTCATGCAAGCCATGCTGCAGATGGAGAAGATCGACATCAAGCGCCTGCAGGATGCATACCAGCAGCCATAAGCGGATGCCGTGCTTCTACCTTTTTGCGACACGGTGGAAGAAAAATGTCGCACCGTGTCGATTTCGATGCCTGTCGTTCGACGCTTCAATAGAGACTGAGTTCAGCCAAAGGCTACCCTGCAGAACTTGGCTCCCTAAAAAAAATAAAAAGGAGATGTGACAATGCGATTCATGATGATAGTCAAGCACGCTGAGAACTCGGTCCCTCCACCCAAAGAGTTGATCGATGCCATCACCAAGGCCGGCGAAGAGGCTTCGAAGTCTGGAACGATGCTGGGGAGCGGTGGACTCGGCCCAACCGCGCTGGGAGCTCGGGTCCGACTCTCCGGCGGGCAGATCAAGGTGGTCGATGGACCCTTCTCGGAAGCCAAGGAGATCATCGGAGGTTACGCGCAGTTCGAATTGAACTCGAAGCAAGAGGCGATCGAATCAGCGGTGCAATTCATGGAACTTCATAAGAAATACTGGCCCGGCTGGGAGGGCGAGACCGAAGTCCGTCAGATGTTCGGCCCCGACGATTTTCCTTGCAAACCGTAGGCCTGTCACACGCGGTGGGTGGAGTATGCGAATGATCTTTGGCGCGAAGTGTGTGGGTAATGGGTTGAGTGCTCGATGGGTGGAGTACGCCTTCAGGCGTACATGAACGGAGTGCTTGTTGGATCGCGCTTCAGCGCCTGAGGTAATGTTTTTCGTCACCGCAGCGGCTGAAGCCGATTCATCCCGAACCCTAACTGCACCGCTGAAGCGGTGCTCCACCCTACACATCGGGTCCCGCTTGCACTGCCGGTTTGAAACATGATGTGATCGGTAGCCATGACGGCTACCGACACCCACAGCGCCATCGATGCAGTCTGGAGGATCGAATCCGCCAGACTGATCGCCGGCCTGGCGCACATTGTGCACGACATCGGTCTCGCCGAGGACCTGGCACAGGATGCCCTGGTCGCCGCGCTCCAACAGTGGCCGGAGTCAGGTATCCCAGACAACCCCGGCGCCTGGCTGATGACCACGGCGAAACATCGTGCAATTGATCTCTTCCGGCGAAAAGCGCGGCTGGAGCGCAAGCACGAGGAACTCGGCCGCGAACTTGAGGCACGGGAAATGGCGGTGCCGGACTTCAATGCGGCCCTTGACGACGATATAGGCGACGATATGCTGCGCCTGATGTTCACCGCGTGCCATCCGGTGCTACCCACCGAGGCCCGGGTCGCGCTCACGCTGCGGATGCTTGGAGGCCTCACCACCCAAGAGATCGCGCGCGCCTTCCTCGTGCCCGAGCCGACTGTCGCGCAGCGCATCGTCCGCGCCAAGCGGACCCTTGCCGCCGAGCACGTGCCGTTCGAAGTCCCGCGCGGGGCCGATCGCGCCGCGCGTCTATCGTCGGTGCTGGAGGTCATCTATCTCATCTTTAATGAAGGCTACACGGCAACCGCCGGTGAGGACTGGATGCGGCCTGCGCTGTGCGAAGACGCTCTGCGTTTGGGACGCATTCTGGCTGGCCTTGCTCCCCGAGAGCCTGAAGTTCACGGCCTGGTTGCGCTGATGGAAATACAGGCGTCGCGCTCACGAGCACGTGCCGGACCTTCGGGCGAGCCGGTTCTGCTGCTCGATCAAAATCGCGCGCTCTGGGACCAACTGCTCATCCGTCGCGGTCTTGCGGCGCTCGAGCGCGCTGAGCAACTCGGCAAAGCACTGGGCCCATATACATTGCAGGCCGAGCTGGCCGCTTGCCACGCACGCGCGCATGTTCCCGAAGCAACCGACTGGCAGCGCATCGCGACGCTCTACTTGGAACTTGCCCAACTCACGCCATCCCCGATTGTCGAGCTGAACCGTGCCGTTGCGGTGTCCATGGCGTTCGGTCCGGCGGACGGACTGGAGATCGTCGATGGGCTGACGTCGGAGCCATCGCTCCAGAAGTACCATCTCTTGCCGAGCGTGCGTGGCGACTTGCTGGCCAAGCTCAGCCGCTTGGACGAGGCGCGGATAGAGTTCGAGCGCGCTGCGGCGCTTACGAGCAATGCCAGGGAGCGCGCGCTGCTGCTGGAGCGCGCCCGAACCTGTGCAGACGGGTTATCCTCCCGGCCAAATTGACGCGTACCGCTAAATTTTCTTTTCGCCTGTCGATTTGGCAGATCTCCGAACGACATATCAGTGAGGGAAGAGAGACTGTGGGAGCGATGCCGACAGACCCTCGGAGAGAAGCCATGTACGAACCAAATATCAGAGCGCTTACGCCAGCCTCGACGATCTCCGGACCCGAAATGCTCCCCGCAGTGGAGCTACGCCATGATCCACAAAGCCGCGCGAACGAGAAATTTGCTGACGCTCTCTTGTTCGCCCCAGGACGGCAGGGGGTTCGCGAGGTAGAAGAGGTTCGGCGCGTGAGTGCGCGGCTATTTCCCCGCAATCTGCCACAATTGGCGAGCCTGACCTACGCGGCGGTTTGCGTCGAGGCCCGTCACGCTGGCGGAGATTTCTACGATTTCTTCGACCGCGGTGCGCATCGTCTGGGCTTCGTCGTTGGCGATGTCTCGGGCAAAGGAATGGCATCGGCGCTGATAAGGGCGACCCTCCAGGCCAGCCTGCGAACTGTGTCCAAGCTGGGTATCGATGATTTTGAGCAGTCGTTGGAGCTGGTGAATCATCTGCTATTCGAAAGTACGCCTGAGCCGATGTACGCCACTCTGTTTTTCGCAGAGTATGACGAAGCCTCGCGCGCGATTCGCTACGTAAACTGCGGACATCCGGCGCCTCTGCTCTATGGACGTAATGGCGTTTCGCGGCTGGATACGGCCTCGCAGGTCTTGGGCCTGTTTAGCGATTGGAAGGGTTCGATTGGCGAGGTACAGCTCCAGGCAGATGACACTTTGCTGGTGTACACCGACGGCATCACCGAAGCGACGAACCACGCTGGCGAGGAATTTGGCGAGGCTCGATTGCTGGCGACATTGCAGGCACAAAGCGGGCCGCTGTCTGCATTCCTGCAACAATGCGTGCAAGAGGTTTGCCGGTTTGGCGCGAGCGACCAGCGCGACGATCTTACCCTGGTGGCTCTACGCGGTCTCGAACGTTGAAAGGGTGGAGGAAGCGAGCGGCTACGTCGTTGCGCTACTGTCTCACTGGTTGGGCGGTCTGAACTACTGAAAACTGCGCGATTTCTCCGGTTTTTCTTGACACGCGCCCGATTTCGCAAGTAAATACAGGCTCCACAGGTTCTCACGTGGCGAGGAGCGAGCATGAACAAAGGCGATTTGGTTGAAAAAATCGCAGCCGCCCACGGGATCAGCAAGACCGCTGCGGGGGGCGCGATTGACACAATAATTGATGCGGTGACTGCGGCGCTGAAAAAAGGTGACCGTGTGACTCTAGTGGGATTCGGCACCTTCTCCGTCTCCCAGCGCAAGGCGCGCAACGGACGCAATCCGCAGACCGGAGGCGTCATCAAGATTGCGGCGCGGAAGGTTGCCAAGTTTACTCCCGGCGTCGATCTGAAGAAGGCCGTCAACAAGAAGTAACTGTTGCCCATGCCAAATAGGCTTCTGATCTGGCGGCAGTGTGAAAGCTCTGCCGCATTTTGTCTTGGCTAACACTTCCGGCAGCGGTACCCCAGGCAACATAACTATCATCAGCGAGCCGATTGCGACTACTGCGAATCGTTAGCGCGTGTCGTGAATCCAATGTTTGACTGCTGAATGCGCCAAGGTCGCGATTGCCGCGACTGTCGGGTTTCCGTTACAATAATGGTTTGCCACCAGCGAGTCAGGGAGTTTCTATGAAAGCAGCCATCCATCCGGCTTATGACGAAGTACGCGTGCACTGCGCATGCGGCAACACATTTATGACCCGTTCGACCCACAAGGGCGACATCAACGTGGAAATTTGTTCTGCGTGCCATCCGTTCTTCACCGGCAAGCAGAAGCTGGTGGACACCGCGGGCCGGGTCGAGCGCTTCCGCCGCAAGTACGCCAAGAGCGATGCGGGCAAAGCCGAAGCCGCGAAGGCCGAGGCGGCGAAAGTCGAAGCCGCAAAGAACTAACGTTAGCAATGGTTTGGGCGAGAGCCTCCGCTGCGGCGGGGGCTTTTGCTTTGTCGAGCAATGTTCGTCCCGCGGCTCGCCTTTAGATTTCGGTTCGTTACAATTGAGAACAGGCTCGTGTGGTCTTTACTAAATGAACGAGATTAGCGTAGGCGTGTATCACAGTCGCGCGTTGCAGCTGGCGAAGGCGATGAAGGTGTGCTGGGCCGACTTATCATCCTACGCGGCTGCCGCGGCGCTGCTAGCGGTGCATAGCTCGATTTCCTACAACGACGCTCTCTTGGTCAAGTTGACCGGCAAACGGCCCCGCGGCCGGAACCACAAGCAAGCCGTCGAGGCTATTAAGGAAGCCTGCAACAAAGCGGCAATACTGGGAGACGGTATCGACGACCTGAAGAAACTGGTGGACGAAAAAAACCGCGTTTCGTATGGTGAAGAGGAAGTGGATAATGAGAGGGTTCATAAGCTGTGCTTGCTCGCGGAGCAGTTCTATGGCTGGGTTGAACCGTTATTGAAGGATGAAGGAAGCATATGACAATGATCGTCAAGCCTGAACACCGGAGGGTGACGCATCGCCAGCAGAGAGGGCGCGTCGTGAATGCCGTGGCCGAGATTCTGCGGAAGAAGCTTTTGGTGCCCAATATTTATCTCGAGACGCACTCTCACTCTCTGGCTGTAGATGTGTTGGCGGTAGATCGTGCAGGGGCAGGTGATTTGCACGCGGTCAGCATCAAGCTGGAGAACGATTTCAAGATGGAGCGGGGTAAGAAGCCGGCAGACCCCAAGGCGTTGAATGAACTGAATAGGGAATGGCGGGCGCACTTCAGAAAAAGAATTGGAGAGGTACGCGGGCGGCTCATGTCTTTGCCAGCCCATTACAGATATTTAGCCATCGAAAAGGAAAGCTGCGATTCGGTAATGGGGGAGCTCGGAGATTTGTATTCTCCTGATGGAATCGGCAGAATCGGGATTATCTCGATTAATGATCAGGGAGAAGAACCTCCGAGCGCTGAGATCGTGATTGCTCCCGAGCGCTTTCGTGTTGACGGCGCCAAGCTGAGCAAGATCGAGAAGGACTTGATCAACAACAAGAAAGTGCGTCCGGACATAGAAGTACGAATCTGAATCCGCCGAGTAACCAATGCACAAGTACTTCACCAATCCGGCTGAGCGCATTGCGCCGCCTGACGCCCGCGTGCCCGCATCGGTTTCGCTGGGCGGGGTCGAAATTCGGCCCGCCACCGTGCTGGCGCCCATGGCTGGCATCACCGACACGGTGTTTCGCCGCTTCATCCGCAACCTGGGCGGCTGCGGCCTGATGATGACCGAGTTCACCTCGGCCGACGGCATCATCCGCCACAAGGACAAGAAAGCCAAGCAGTACCTCACGTTCTACGGCAACGAGCATCCGATTTCGGCGCAACTGTTCGGCAGCGATCCTGCGACGCTGGCCGAAGCAGCGCGCGTCGTCGAGGGCCTTGGCTTCGATCTGGTGGACCTCAACCTCGGCTGCCCAGCGAAGAAAGTCGTCAAGTGCAATGGTGGCTCGGGGCTGCTGCGCGATCTGCCACTCATCAAGAACATCTTCGAGTCGGTGCGGGCGGCGGTGAAGGTGCCGTTCACGGTGAAGTTTCGCGCGGGTTGGAGCGACAAGGAGATCGTCCACGTCAACCTGGCGAAGATGGCCGAGGAGTGCGGGCTGGCCGCGGTAGCGTTACACGCGCGCACACGCGAGCAGGGTTATAGCGGGCAGGCGCAGTGGGAGTGGATTGCCGCCGTGAAGGACGCAGTCAAGATTCCGGTCATCGGCAACGGCGACGTGCGATCGCCCGAGGATGCCGCCGCCATGGTGGCCCAGACCGGATGCGATGCGGTAATGATCGGGCGCAGCGCAGCGTCGAACCCGTGGATCTTCCGGCAGATCGAACAGTACACGCGCACCGGCTCGTACGACCTTCCCAGCGATGCCGACCGCTACCAGATGATCCGCACTTACTTCAGCATGCTGGTGGAAGAGAAGATGGGCGGCGCGGAAGGGAAGATGAAGCAGTTCGCGGCATGGTTCACCCATGGCGTGCCGCATGGTGCTCAGCTACGCAAGTCGGTGTACGAGTCGAAGAGCGAGATCGAGATCCTCGACGCAGTGGACCGATTCTTCGAAGTGCTGCTCAGTGGAAAAATTCCGGGTCCAGCGCACGGCCTTGCCGATGAATTAAGCACCGCGGCGCTGCCAGCGTAGGATTGGTCCAGAAGATTACTACTAGAGCGGCCCTTGCTACTAAGTCCCCGTGTCTTATTCGCCGAGCCAGGCACCATAGGGCCGCAGCCGCTCGATGTGGTCGCAGATTATCTTGCAAGCTCCCATGATCGGTACCGCCAGGATCAGCCCCATCGCTCCCCACAGCCATCCCCAGAACAGCAGAGAGATCGTGACCGCCAAGGGATTCAATTGCAGACGCTTGCCTAGAATCTTGGGATAAAGCACGTTCATGCCGACCAGGTGCAGCCCCAGCACTACCAAAATGATCACCAGGGCCACTCCCATGTTCAAGTGCCCCAAGTCGGCGATGAGCGGCGGAATGATGGCAAGAAGAACGCCGAGGTAGGGAATCAGGCTTAGAAAACCGCTGATCGCCCCCAGGAAGTAGAAGTACGGCAGACCCAGCATTCCGAACACGGCGATGCTGCAGGCGCTCAGGAAAACGCCAATGATGAAATTGCCCACGATGAAGGAGCGAATCATGCGCGCAATCAACCCCAGCATCACGTAGGCGGTATTCCGATTCTCCATACTGAACAGCATGACCGAAGCGGAGCGCACATGGTCCTGCCAGCTCAACATGAAGAACACCAGGAAGGGAACAAAGGTGATGCTCAGCACCATCTCCGATACCGAACTGGCATTGCGGCTGACCATGTCGGTCCAGTCGCTCGACTGCCGGACCGTCACCGTCTTCTTGTCGGCCTCCGATGAAGGTAGCACCGTCTCGGTGGTGCGCTGGATCTGTTCGGCTTCCTCGCGCAACCCTCCCATCATTTGCTGGATCCTGGCTTTGTATTGCGGTAACTCCTGCATGAACGACAAAGCCCGGTTATAAGAGAGATACGTGGCTGCGCCCATGGCGATCACCAGCAGCAGCACGGCGACCAGCGACGCCAAGGCATTCGGTATGCCAAACTTGGTTAGCAAGTCGACTAGCGGCGCCAACACGAATGCAATCAGGATGGCAACCAGTATGACGCTGAGTATCAGCTTGCCGACATACAACATGGTCAATACGGCCGCGATCGCCAGGATAAGTAATGCCGACGCCTGCAGGCGCAGAATGCGGCGGCGCTCCAGTTCGGCGACCGTGGAGCGGTTGATCGACACCTGCGGAATAGGTGCAGGTCCGCCCGCCGCGTTGGCGTCCACATCGGGATCGTCATGGCTTGCGCGGTGAGGCTCCACGTTGTCGAGTAGCTCTGCCATCTCGCCTATGGTACTCGTATAACCCTAGGATTCCGAACATGATACTTTTGCTGTGTCGAAGATGGGAAATACTTTTACGGCAGCGTCGCCAGTTGATCAACCCGGCCGCATCCTGGCGTTGGACTTTGGCGCGCGCAACATCGGCCTGGCGGTGAGCGATGAACTGGGAATCACGGCCCAGGGCCTGCCAACCCTACGCCGCAGCAACAAGCGCAACGACCTGGACCACTTGCGGCGAATGATCAAGCAATACCACATCGCTGAACTGGTGATGGGACTCCCTCTGCGCATGAGCGGGAGCGAAGGGATTCAGGCGGAGAAAGTGCAGATGTTTGCCGAGGAGTTGCGCCGCAAGTTCAAGCTGCCTGTCCACCTTTTTGACGAGCGCTTGACTTCGGTGGAAGCCAACCGGCTATTACGTGAAACCGACATGAGCATTCGCGGTCGCGCGGGTGTGGTGGACCAATTGGCAGCCGTGCTCATCCTGCAATCGTTCCTGGAATTCCGGAAAAATAGAAATTCGTAGGGCAGGAATGATTACCGATTCTCGTTAGACGACGGTCACCCTCAAGGCCACTTCTGCGCGCCATGCAGGACGCGGTTGATTTCAATGACCTGCGCGGATTCGGTATACCGCCAAAAAGGGCAAACCCGGAAATACCAGTTCGCGAGTGTCCCCCTTGCGTCCGGGGCGGCCAAGGTAGGGAAACTGGGCGAGGGAGCTAACCCGTTGGTGGATTGTGAGGGCTACACGCCGGGCCGCTGCCGGGCCGTCTCGTTCCTCAATGTAGTCACAGATGTGAGTGAGATCGCGCGCTGAGGGTTCTGTCCAGCGAATGCGCATCAGCCCGGATATCGGCTATCAATGAGCTTGCGTATTTCGTCGTGTTCAATGAACTGGCCCCGGTCGGCGGCGGCCAAGCCCTTCTCTACCTCCCGGAGAAACCATTCATCGTAGTCCACGAAACGCTCTACGGCCTCTCGCACGATTGCCTTGGTGTCCCGGCCCCGCTCAGCGGCAATCCGAGTAAGTTTGGCTTGCAAATCCGGAGTGAAATCTACTTCCATGGCCTTGAGAGTATGATGCGGGAAAATAAGTGTCAAGCGCCAGACTCATACGATCTTTGCCAGTACGTGCCTTGCCGAGCAGCGCAGACATACCGTTCTTTCATCTAAACTGCTGTATTCCATGCGAACGTTTTTCACACTCGTGGCGGCGCTGGTGCTCGCCTTCGCTCTTTGGTTTGGGTGGGCGGCCTTGCTGCCCCTGAAACCTGCGGAGACGAAGTTCGTCCTGCTGCGTCCCGGGTGGAGCACTCGCCACATTGCGCAGGATCTGCAGCGCCAAGGCGTCATTCGCAGCTCCGCCGCATTTCTCATGGTGCAGTACGCCAAGGGATTGAAGACCCTCAAGGCCGGCGAGTACAAGTTCGACGAACCAGCCAGCGCGCTGGAGGTGTGGCGGCGCCTGGTGCGCGGCGATGTCTATGCGCGCACCGTTGTCGTGCCCGAAGGCTACAACATGTTCGACATTGCGGCCGCCGTCGAGCAGGCGGGCTTGGGTCCAGCCGCTGATTTCCTTACTGCGGTTAAGGGGGATACATTCCTTCTTCGCGGAATCGATCCCGCTGCCCAGTCGCTGGAGGGATATCTTTTTCCCGACACGTATGAATTCACGCGCATCGATACCTCTCATGACATGGCGGCGGCGATGGTGCATCGTTTTCGCCAGGAAGCGCAAAAAATAGGTCTGCTGGGAAACGTAGATACCCATCACATCGTGACCATGGCCTCGATTGTGGAGAAGGAAACCGCAGTACCTGCAGAGCGTCCACTGGTGGCCAGCGTGTACTATAACCGGCTCGCCCGGAACATGGCTCTGGGCGCCGATCCCAGTGTAGTTTACGCAGCCCTGCTGACCGGACGTTATCGCGGCACCATCTACCAGTCAGACCTGCAATTCGATTCGCCGTATAACACCTACAAATATCCTGGTCTGCCGCCTGGACCCATCGCGAATCCTGGAATCGCGTCCTTGCAAGCGGCAATGCACCCTGCTCAGAGCGATTTCCTTTACTTCGTCAGCGACAATAATGGCCACCACCGTTTCGCCCGCACCATGGAAGAACATGCGCGCAATGTGGCAGCGTATCGCCGAGCGGTCACCAGCGCGCAGTAATGCCGCGCGCGAAGAGTAGGGCCGGGTTATGGTAATCTCCCGCCGGGAGAATGGTCATGTCGAACTTCATCCAAATTACGCCGTTCATGCATGTCGGCGACATCGATCGGGCGCTCGCCTTCTTCACCGACATACTGGGATTCGAAGTACTCTTGCGCGCCGCCGACTATGCCTATTTGCATCGTGAGACGGTGGGTTTTCGTATCTTGGAGCAGAAGGGGCCTGACGGGGCTCCGCCCGGCAATCGACGCTTCGCTTATTACATCGATGTTCGCGACGTCGATCAGCTTTACGCTGAATTAAAGCCGAAGCTCGATACTCTGCCCAAGAGCGATGTTTACGGGCCGGTGAACCAGCCCTACGGGCAGCGTGAGCTTTTGGTGCTTGCGCCGGACGGGAACCTGCTTGCATTCGGACAAGCCATTGATGGGAACTGAATGAAGGGAGGGAAGTTTCAAGCTGAGAGTCTCCCGTTGTTTCGCGAAAGCCTGTTGAAATCTGGGCGGCGCTATATACTGATGATTCCTGTCGGTCGGTCCGCCACGATCTCACGATGAGACGATCCCAAATCCTCGCCGCGATTTCCCTTGCCACGCTTCTGGCTGGAGGAACGGGATGTCTGTTCCGCACCCGTGTCGTAGAGATGCGGACCAGCACGGCCAAATTGCAGATCGCCACCAAGCAGGAATTGGTGGACCGCATCAATAAGGAAGCCTCGCAAATCAAGACCCTGAACGCTACGGTAGAGATTGCCCCCTCCGTGGGTGGAGAAAAGAAGGGCAAAGTCACCGACTACCAGGAAATTACCGGCTACATTCTGGTGCGCAAGCCGGACATGCTGCGCATGATCGGTCTGTTTCCCATCGTGCGCAACAAAGCTTTTGACATGGTGAGTGACGGGAACCGCTTCAAACTGTCCATACCGGCAAAAAACAAGTTCTACGTCGGGAGCGCCGAAGTCACCAAACCTGCGAGCAATCCTCTGGAAAACCTGCGGCCGCAGGTCATCTACAATGCTCTGTTATTGCCTGAGATCGACAAGAACGAGATTGCGGTGCTGGAAAACGACACCGAAACTATCGTGGACGCAAAGACTAAGAAACTGGTCCAGCAACCCGACTATGTCATCGATATCATCCGCCGTTCCGATCCAGACACTGGCTGGTACTTGTACCGCAAGATCATCTTCGAGCGCGTGAACCTGGTCCCGCATCATCAGGTCGTTTACGACACCGAGGGTGAGATCGCCACCGATGTTACCTATCAGGTCTATAGAGACTACAGTGGCGTCAGCTTTCCAACGGTCATTGAGATTGATCGTCCCCGCGAGGAATATTCGATCCGGCTCACGGTTGAGAAGTTGGTGATCAATGAGTCGCTCAAGGATGATCAGTTCGCCTTGCAGCAGCCGCCGGGATCGCAACTGGTCGATCTCGATCAACCGCAGAACGCTTCCGCCCAGAGCCCACCGGGTCCACAGCAAAAACCTTAACAGCTCGCCGACGTTTGCTGGTGGAATCTTTGAGCCGGATGGAACAGCAAAGGCTGGCGCCATTTGGTGCAAGCCTGTGCTCGATCGACGCTTCGTCGCGCAACTGAGGATTCTCTATGTCTAAATTCCTTGTCTATCTCTGGATCTGTCTGTTCGGCTGCATTCTGAATGCAGCGGGCCAGAGCACTCCCGTCGCTACCGAAGGCGACTTTGTCGCGCAAGACTTTCATTTCCACTCCGGAGAAGTACTGCCAAGTCTGCGTCTGCACTACACCACTCTCGGCACGCCGCGACGTGACGCCAGCGGCAAAGTGACGAACGCCGTGATGGTCCTTCACGGAACCACTGGGTCAGGCAAGCAATTCGTTTCTCCGCAATTCGCGGGCGTGCTCTTCGGGCCGGGGGAATTGCTCGACGCAACCCGCAACTACATCATCTTGCCGGATGGGATCGGCCACGGGAAGTCCAGCAAACCCAGCGATGGGATGCATGCCGGCTTTCCTCATTATGACTACGACGACATGGTGGCGGCGCAGCATCAAATGCTTGTCGACGGGCTGAAGGTAAACCATCTGCGCCTGATCATCGGTACCTCGATGGGCTGCATGCACGCCTGGGTATGGGGCGAGACTTATCCAGACTTCATGGACGCGATGATGCCACTAGCATGCTTGCCGGTGCAGATTGCCGGGCGCAATCGCATGATGCGCAAGATGGCCATGGATGCAATCCGCGAGGACCCGGCGTGGCAGAATGGCGAGTATAAGTCGCCTCCGCCAGGGCTGAAGACCGCACTCGACGTGCTGCTGGTCATGGGCAGCAGCCCACTCCAGATGCAGAAGCAATATCCCACACGCGACGCAGCCGACGCGTTTCTGGACAACTTTATTCGCACCCGCTTTGCTTCAACCGATGCCAACGACTTTCTCTATGCCTTCAATGCCTCACGCAACTACGATCCGTCACCTAATCTGGAAAAGGTTCGGGTGCCGGTGATGGCTGTCAACTCCGCCGACGATTTCATTAACCCGCCGGAGCTTGGCATCATGGAAGTCCAGATCAAACGCGTTCCCAAAGGTAAATATGTCCTGCTGCCGATCACCGATCAAACTCGCGGACACGGAACCCACACGCTGCCGGCAATCTGGCAGGGCTATTTGCAGGAACTGCTTGCTGAGTCGCAGCCCTGATCTCGTTGCTATGACACAATGTGAGATTCCTACAATGTGGTATGACAATGTATAAGGACCTTGAGTCCCTACTCCCCCTGCCCACTGCCGACGGCAAGCGTCGGAACTCCGTTCTTGCGCATCTGATTGTTTAGCGCTGGCACATCTGCCTGCACAATCTCCTGCCAACTTGCCAGTTGGGTACTCAGTCGAGAATGTAGTTCATCGAACACCAGCAACTGCTGCGCGGTCGGCGCTCCATCGACTCCCTGTATCAGGTCATTGAAGCTCGCATACTGTTCGTTGAGCTGGTTGGGATAGCGCAGGTTACCTTCCGAGCTTTTCATCTTGACCTGTATTAAAGCCTCCTCGACCGGAGTCATCTTCTGATCGAGCGCGTGTGCGGCCGCAACAACCTCACCGCTCGACGATCCTGCTCCCGCCCATTTCTGCAAAGTCTGCAAGTTGGTGCGGAGTTCGTGGATCTGGTTGACCGCCCGGTGCAGCGCGTCGATATCCTGCTGCACTTTGAAAGCGAGGTCGAGCTGCCTTTGCATGTCCGCGGCGGTCACCGAGCTCTGTATCCGGGGATCGAGTTTCACCTCCAACGACGCAGTCTGGCTGCGGCCTTTGACGGTGAGCTTCACCTGATAGGTGCCGGCAATTACCAGCGGACCGCGTGGCGGATCGGCCGTGTAGAAGGCGCCTGGAATTTGAACGGGGGCATCATAGCGGAAGTCCCAGGCGAAGCGGTTCATACCCGCCTCGTCGGGAAGCAGGTCCGCCGGTTTCTCGCGGTCGGGCCACTCGGGCGGCTGCTCCTCTTTGCTCTCCTTGTGATTGGACAGCCTCCGCACCCGCTTGCCTTGGGCATCGAAGATCTCAATGGTGATCTCTTCCTTCTCAGTCGGCTTGGATTTCAGATAGTAATAAAGGACCGCGCCTTTGGGCGGATTCTCACCCACCGGACGTTTGCGATCGACTTCGTCAGGGAAGTGGAGGCGGGTTGCCGCGGAAGGTTGATAAAGGTGAGAATCGTCAGCGGCAATCGCGGAGTTCGCTTGCCGCAGCGGGCTGACGTCATCGAGTATCCAGAACGCACGGCCATGGGTCGCGGCGATCAGGTCATCATCTTTGACGGCCAAGTCGTGGACTGGTGAAGTTGGCAGGTTCAACTGCAGCGATTGCCAGTGAGCGCCATCGTCGGCGGAAAAATATACTCCGGTTTCGGTGCCCGCATAAAGTAAGCCCTTCATCTTGGGATCTTCACGCACCGATCGCACGTAAGCGCCGGCCGGTATGCCGTCAGTGATGCGAGTCCAACTCTTGCCGAAGTCGTGCGTTTTGTAAATCAGCGGATTGAAATCGTCTAGCTTGTGGCGGTCGATCGCCGCATACGCGGTGCCGGCATCGTGGTGCGAAGCCTCGATGATGCTGACCATGCTCCACTCCGGCATATCTTTCGGAGTGACGTTCTCCCAGCTCTTACCATCGTCGCGCGTGAGCTGGATCAATCCGTCGTCGGTTCCCGCCCAGAGCATTCCTTTCTGCAGGGGCGACTCGGCGAGCGCGAATACCGTGTCGTAATACTCGACACTGGTGATGTCCAGGGTGATGTCACCGCCGGAGGGTTTCTGCTTGCTCTTGTCGTTGCGCGTCAGATCAGGGCTGATGGGATTCCAACTGCGGCCCTGGTCGCTACTCTTGAGCACGAACTGCGACGCGCTGTAGATCACGTTGGAGTCGTAGGCCGACACCAACACCGGCTCGGTCCACTGAAAACGGTACTTGAGTTCACCCGCGCCGTTGCCCGAAGTATCCAGCGGGTACGGCGAGACATCCTGCATCTGATTGGTGCGGTGATCGTAGCGGGTAATGATAGATCCGTCCGAACCGGCATAGACAATCTCGGGATCGCGCGGATCGGGCGAGATATATCCGCTCTCGCCGCCACCAACTTCGTACCAATCCTGGCGTGCGATCACTCCATCGTCAGATTGGCTGGCGATGGCGACCGTACTGTTGTCCTGTTGCGCTCCGTATACGCGATAGGGCCAGTGATTATCGACGGCGACATGGTAAAACTGCGCTGTCGGTTGATTATTCTGCTGCGTCCAGGTCTTTCCGCCGTCCACTGAAATCGTCGCCCCGCCGTCGTTGCTATTGATAAGGCGCTGCGGATTGGTGGGGTCGATCCACAGGTCGTGATGATCGCCGTGCGGCGCCGGCAGCAATGTGAAGGTCTTGCCGCCATCGGTCGAGCGGAATGCGCCCGTGTTCAGCACATACACCGTGTCGGCTTGTTTTGGATCGGCAAAGACGTGATTGAAATACCATGCGCGTTGTCGATAGCGTTCGTCGTCGTTGACGCGCGTCCAAGTGTTGCCGGCATCGTCAGAGCGGTAGAGGCCGCCTGCTTTGGCTTCGATGAGCGCATACACGCGATTGGAGTCGGCTCCCGAAACTGAAATGCCGATGCGTCCGAGGTCCCCTTCCGGCAGACCATGGCCGGTCAGTTGTTTCCAGGTGAGTCCGCCGTCCACCGATTTGTAGAGGCCGCTGCCCGGGCCGCCACTGTTGAAGTACCAGGGCTGGCGCCGAACCTGCCATAGCGCAGCGTAAACTACGCTGGAATTCCTGGGATCGAATACCACTTCAACCGCGCCGGTATTGTCGTCCTTGTAGAGGACCTTCTGCCAGGTCTTGCCGCCGTCGGCGGTGCGGAAAACACCGCGTTCAGCATTCGGGCCCCACGCGTGTCCCAAGGCCGCGACCAGGACAATGTCAGGATTGCGAGGATCGATGATCACGGCTCCGATGTGCCGCGTGTCTTTCAGACCTACGTTCTTCCACGTCAGGCCGGCGTCGGTTGACTTGTAAACTCCGTCGCCGTAGCTGATGTTACCGCGCAGACAGGCTTCGCCACTGCCCGCATAAAGAATGTTGTGGTCGGAATCTGCCACCGCGATGGCGCCAATGGAAGAGATGGCCTCGATGGTCGAAAGCTGGGGTCCAACTTAGGCCGCCGTTCGTGCTTTTGAAAATTCCTCCGGCAACTGCGCCAAAATAATAAGTGTTCGGATCGCCTGGAACCCCGGTAACGGCCAGCACCCGACCGCCACGGAAGGGCCCGATCTCTCGCCATTTCATGCCACCCACAATTACCGGATTTACCTGGGCAAGGCCATTCACTGCAAAACACACGAGCATAATCGCGCAAAGCGCAAGCCGGCGACGCATTAGACATCCTCCGTTGTGTGAAACCCGTCATGGTACCGGGAAAGCAGGAGAAGGTGCAAGAAATCACCGGGTAACGGCAAAGAAGCGCGTCGAGCCGCGAGCATCTCGACGATATGAGATAAGCGCGGGCGACAAGTTTTATTTCGTGGGGATTCGTTAAATGAGGTTATACTGACCAGCACTTACCTCGGCATCCAGCCCAGGAGGTGCTCGGACGATGCGTTTCCGTGTACTGATCTTGACTGTCCTGGTTATGTCCTGCGTGCTTCAGGCGCGCGCCACCCCCCAATCCGGCGATCCCCGTATTATCGTTAACAACACTCACGATCCGCTTGGCACATGCACGCCGACGCCGGTGGGAAATGATTTCAGCTTCACCGCTAATGCTTCCGGCGGTGGCGAATTCTGCTTCACGAATGATAGTGGCGATAATTGGCACTTCCTCGAAATCGAGACGCGCGGGACTCCGCCCGAGAATACGATCCTATGTGGAGGCGGCACCTTCTTCTCCACTTGTCTGGTGCAGCCCCGACCAGTGGATGGCTTCACCATCATCGACTTCTTCGGCGGTCCCGGACTCCCGAACGGACAGGACTTTTCAATCGATCTTGGACCTTCCGGCTGGCAGCCTGGTGAACAATTCCTTGCCTTCGCGAATCCTGTTCCCGAGCCTGGCAGCTTGGCGCTTTTCCTTACCGGCCTGACTCCTTTGTTGGCGCGGAGGATATTTAGGAAGCTCTGAAGCATCGGAAGCGACGTCACTTCAAGTTGTTTTTACCGATTGCTGTCTCGCCGCAGCGGCCTTTCGCGCAATCAGCAGGTAGCCGCGCGCAGTGGCATCCTGCTCCAGGGTCTGCAAGCGGGCGCGTCCCGCACTTGCCTTCTTTGATTCGATCTCTAGTTCTCCCAAAGCTAGTATGGCTTCAAATTGGAGGCCGATCAGATGGTTTCTGGTCGCTTCCGTGAGTCTTCGCGCCAAGCTGTCCATGGCCTGAGCCTGATCGCGTTGATTGCCTGAGGCCGCTTGTATGCGGGCCGCCGCGATGCCCACTTCAATCTCAACCGGGAGACGAAGGGCGGGGTCCTTAATTTGTGCGGCGAGGACGCCGGCATGTGCGATTGACTCGCTTGCCTTGGGAAGCCGCCCTTGTGCCAGTTGCGATCTGGCAAGAACGGTCTCGGCGCGCGCCTCCTTGTCAACGATGCCCTTGCTTCGAAACTCGTCAGCGGCGGTTCGGGCGTTGATTTCGCTGTCCGCCGGTCGTCCTTCGTCCAGCGACAACACCGCGAGCGCCAGCCGATTTTCCGCCGTCGGTTCGCCAATACCTTCCCGGATCGACAGCGCCTCCTGCTGCATCTTTTGCGCCGCGGCAAGATCGCCCTGCTGGGCCAAAACTTCTCCCAGGTCCGAGCGGGCGTATGCCGCGCCTGACTTGTCATCAAGTTCGCTGTACATCTGCAGAACCTGCCGATACTTGGTTGCGGCGCCGGCCAAGTCTCCCTTGTCATGCAGGATCTCGCCCATATTGTTGAGCACGGTGGCCTCGTTGTTCTTGTCTTTCACCTCCCGCAACATCTCCAATGCCTGTTCGTACAGCTTTTCCGCGCCAGCCAAGTTCCTCTGCCGCTGCAACTGGGCCCCCAGGTTGCTTAGCGTATTAGCTGCGAGTCCGTTGGCCCCGATTGCGCGGTACATCGCTATCGCATCTCGATACTTGCTTTCTGCTGCCGTCAGATCGCCCTGCCCTTGGAACACGTCTCCAATATTGTTCAACGTAGAAGCTTCGGCGGCTTTATCACCGCTTCGCTGGTAGATTTCCAGCGCTTGTTTATACAGAGGCAGGGCGGCGGAGAAGTCCTGTTGCTCCAGCAGAGAGCCCGCTTCCATGGACTGCGCTTCGGCCAGTAGCAGTTTCCGCGACTGGGCGGAAGCTCTTTCCGCGGCTCTCTTTGCTGCCGCCTGCTGCAGTTTCCACTCGCCTAAAGATTTGTAAGCAGCGGCCTCGGCCAAATCGATGCGCGGGTCCTCGCGGCTGGGCGGCGGTAGCGCGTGTAACTGGTCCACTGTAGCGAGGGCGTTCTTTCCCTGGCTGGCGCTATTCTGCGCATTCGCCAGGCGCAGCCCGTATTCCAGGTTGTCGGGATAGTCTTGCCACAGGTTTTGATACAGCTTGATCGCCTCCGGCCACTGGTTCGACATCTCGAGATAACGGCCCTGTACTAAGAGTTTCTCCTGGCGCGATAGTTTGTCCGAGAGATCGACAGCCTTCTTGGCTTCCTCCTGGGATTGCTTGTCATAGCCGAGGAAGTTTAAGGCTTCCGCCAGGGCAGAATGTGCCAGTGCATAGTCAGGCTCCGCGGCGACTGCTTTCTCCAAAAGAGTTCGCGCGGAGGCCGCATCAAATATCTGCAACTTCGTCAGACCTTCCGCATAAAGACGCGCGACCTCCGGATTGACCGGCATGGAGGCGCTTACCGCAGCGACTTCCTCTTGCGACATGGCGGCTTTCACGCCCAACTTCTCGCGCAGCGTTTCCCCTGCGCGCACCGCCAGTTCATCCATCTGACCTTCGCTGCCCTTAACCGAGAAAGATGTCACGGTTCCGGTCGTGGCGTTCTGGAGCGTCACGTCCAGCCGCAGATCACCTCCCTCTGACGGGCTGTACGAACCCATCACAATATCGTCTACGTTCAAGTTCCTGCGAATTCTGCCCAGCATTGCCAGGGTGTAGCCGTTCTCATCCTTCAAGCCCAGGTCACTCTTCATCTGGTTGATGTCTCCGTCAGGCAGCGTGCGTAGCTTGTCACCAGCGGCGAGTTCGGTATTGAGATAAGTAGAAAGGGCCTTGGAGCGCCAGGCGTCTTCGGGACGCCCGGAGAGATTCTGAAAGCCGAGCACGGCCACCGTCGGTCGTTGCTTGACTGCGGATGGGCGGGAGGGTTGGCTGCTGATCGTCGAGCTGCGCCACAATTTATAACCCAGTCCACCACCGAGCAAAACCACCAAGCCGAGCGCGGCCCAGACCAGCCAAACTCGCGGAGTAGCTTGCCGGGCTTCCGGGATGGGGGTTACCTCGGGAGGGCGGGTTGCAACACTGACTTCAGGCGTGGCGCTGACGGTCGCTGTCGTCGCACCAGGTGGTGAGGTCGGCGGCGCTGCGGTTGCAGGCGCTGGCTGTGTGCTGGCCTGTCTCGCCAGCACAGCGGCTGCAATTCCGCTCTGCAAGCCAGACTTGGATTCCGTTACGCGTGGCGCGGGCGCGGGAACCTCCTTGGAGGTTACGGGCGCCAGGAAACGATATCCGCGCCGGGGAAGAGTCTCAACGTAGAGGGGCGTATCCGCATTGTCATTGAGAGCATTTCTTATCTGCTTGACGCAGTGGTTCATCCCCTGCTCAAAGTCAACGTAGGTCTCCTCGCCCCAGATTTGTTGCTGAATTTCCTCGCGTGTCACCACTTGGCCGGCGTGGCTGGCCAGCAAGGCAAGAAGCCGAAAGGGTTGCGGCGACAACTTAAGGGGTGTCCCCCCTTTGCGCAGCTCTTCGGTCGCGAGATTTAGCTCGTAGACTCCGAAACGGAGCAGTTTCTGCGTGGCACCCAAGCGTAACCACCTCTAAAAAGGAGCGGGCGCTAGCGATTATATCTCGATTGCAATTATGCAAGGTTGGCAAGATTGATCATCTGCCTACATAACCTCCGCTCTGTCAGAAGCTTAGACGATCATCTGCAAATCATCCCCAAATCAGGGCCTAACCATTGAAGCCGACCGCAAACGGGCGCATTGTGCGCTCGAGAGCGGAAGTTGAGTTGATCTCGACCAACTGCTCTCAGGGGGACGCTCCCGGAGGCGGGGAAACAATCCCGCTTCCGGGTAGCAAGAAGGATGGTCGCCATGAAAACGCAAGTAGTTGATTGGACCCCTACGACGTTGGGTCCGTTCCTCAGACTGATTCTGACTCTGACATTAGAGTGCGAAGCCGAGGCGGCGCAGGAGTTGCAAAGACCCGTTGACCAGGAGCCGCACTCCAGATCCCCAATAGCTACTGAAAGACAGTCCGGGCGCCAGGGTGTCGCCCCATGTCTTCACACATGCCACGACCTTAGGACCGTTCCTGACGCTCTTGCTGACCTTGCACAACCGCAGTTCGTGGATCGAACGCGGTTGGTGGCAGGTCGCAACGACGCCGCGCGGAGCGGTCTTAGCGGCGCGCTACGTCTCGCGATGAGCGCCGCCAATTAGGGAGCGCGAACCCACTTGCTGGCCGAAGCCGCGCTCCCGGGGAGGGGCAACTGCGCGGCCGTTGTCCCTCGCCCTTCCGATCCACCGCCGCCACAACCCATGACCAAAAGGAGGTCACTATGAAATCGACACTGAGAACTTGCTCACGCCTACTGCCCTTTCTAACCGTATTGTTCTTCGGCGGCATGCTGTTTGCCGGAGAGCTCGAGGTCATTCCCGTCACCGACGCATGTGCCGTAAATCCCTATCGACAAACCTTCGCTCCGATAGGAGATCGTTATCAGCCGTCGATGGGTCCCCGTGAGAACTTCCCGGAAGAACGTTGCACGATGCAATTTTCTCTGGGATTAATTCCGGCGGGCCAGAAGATCGACAGTGCCTCGTTCGTCCTGACTTGTGCGGGCGGCCGGGGCGATGACGCCGGAATCGTGGCCTATGGCTATGCGGGCACGGGAAGAATTCAGGCGCCCGGTAACTTTACGGATGAAACCAACCGTATTGCCGGACCCGCGGATGGCCGATGCCCGTTTTCAACGCCACAAGATATTACAGCGTACGTGAGCACCGTTTACCGGGGTGGAGGAACGCACGTCGGAATCACACTGGCGGTGACCAGGAACGCCATGCGCGCGTACTTCTCGCGCGATCATGATGGCAACCAGCCGAAGCTCGTAGTCAGGTACTCCAAGGCTAATGACGACTCGGAAGAATGAGCACATGATGGGGCGGCCAACCCTTGTCGCAGGCGGCAATGGTTGGCTCTCTCCGAGCCTCCGCCCTTTCGTAAAGCGAAAGGCGGGAGCAACTAGACCGCTAGCTTGGACGAGAATTCGCGAGGAGCAACTAGGATTGTGAAGTCGCTCCTCAACCCCCTCAAACCCCAGTTAAGGGCACACCTCCCGCCAGCGACCGTGACAACAAGGCGATCCGCGATTCTTCCCGACATAGACTGAGCTCACAACATGCAAAACGCTGAGAGCTGAGGCATACTTATCCCTCGACGAAAGCATGGTTGACCCGGGGGATGGTTATGAGAATCGGAATGGGACTCATTATCTTGTGGGCGCTGTGTGCCTGCGGACAGGACAACGCTGCTACCACGTCGCAGCAGTTCTACGGAACGTATGCGCAGCTGCGGCCAGCGCAGAAAAAGCTGATCGACGACTGGTATGCGGAATACAACAAGATGATGAAGACCCACGACGATCCCGCCGACTACGACCAGTTGTCCCTCTCCACTCGCACCACGTTTGAGGCGGTTACCCATGCTCTGCTGACGACCAAGATGACCAACAAAGCCGGCCAACCCGAGGGGAATGCGTTGGACCTGGTGCAGTCGATTGAAACGATCAACGGGAAGGTGCCCAAGGCACGAGGCGATTTGCAGTTCCGCATGTATGTGGTGTTGAAGCCGGACGCTCTGCAAAAACTCAAAGACTCCAGCGAATTCTTTCGTGACCGCGACAATACCGTTTATCACCACGGCTACCCGATGAACTACCGGCAAGACGGCGGCGTTCCGTCAATTCAAGTCTCGATCGCAAAAGATGGCAGACATGCCGATATTGACGTGGACTATCGCTCGTCGAGGTTTCCTACGGCACTTATCAACGGCCATCTTACCGCGGCCAATTCAGATGTTCGGGCGGGCAACAACACCCAGAGGCACTTGCAGCGGTGGAACGGCCTGACCGATTGGTGGCGCAACCTCTTCGGTCTCGCGGATTCCGAGGAGGAGACTCCCGCGGAAGTCGCCGCCGCGTCCGGCGAAGTCCCTCCGGTTCCACGCAAAGGCGCGGACAAGCTTGAGGATGCCGTCGCCGACTACCTGACCTCGTGGTTGATAGAGCAAAAGCCCGAGGTGGCTGCTGCCTATCTGTCGAAGCGATCCTTCGCCTGCCTGGAGGAGTACGGACCGCAAGCGGGCACGGAAATCAATGCCGGCGTCGCTCCCTACCTTGCCGCCAGGGACATGGCCGCCACGAATCGATTGATGGGTAAGTCCGCAAGCCTGCAGGATGCGGTGAAGGCGTCACCCATCGCCGATTCCAGTTTGAAGCCCGTCAAACAGAATTACGGGGCGACGTTCGCGCTCTACCAGGTGTCAGATGGGGTAGCTGCCGATTTTGAATGCGATCCCGAGCGCGCATTCGAGGACTACGACGGTTCGCGAATCTCGGGGACGAAAGGGAAGTACGGCCGTTATTTTGCGTCCGTTTTTCAGTTAAAGGCGAAACAGGAGAAAGGTGACACCATCACCCTGCTATGGACGAAAGAAGGTAAGTACTGGAAGATCGTTGCCTGGGATGTTGAACCGGATGACGCAAAGCCCGATGCATCTCCCGACACGCGATCCCGTACCCTCGCTGCCGCTGCTCCCGAGGTGCGCACTCAAGGTGACGCTGATTTTCTGCATGCGGCTAACCAGTTCCTGCATTCCTGGCTGGTAAGCGACAATTTCGACCAGGCCGCCCAGTATTTCTCGTCGCGTTCTTATCCCTGTATCGCACCTTATTTATCAGTCGACGAAGAAGCGCCCCAAACGCCTGAGCAATATATTGCCCGGATTCGCAAAGGTCTTTCGATCGTCGGCAAAGACGTGGGTCCGGCGCAGCACCTTCGCGACGTGATCGAACCAGTTGTTCCTTATCATGACGACCTGAAAGTGGTTCGGCAATCGGCGCAGGACGCCTATACGGTGGTCGCTGTTCCGGATTATCTGGAGGAAGCGTTTTCGTGCGAGAAATGGACGGCCAAGGAGCCGTACAAAGCTGCCTCAGACGGTCCGCAGGCGAAAAGTTATGGGCAGTATTACGCCACGCTCTTCGCGCTACGAACGCCCGGGGACCATCCTGCCGCTCTTACGTTCCTGTGGAGCAAGGTGGATGGCCAATGGAAGATCATCTCGTACGAACTGGTGGCGCCATAAGCCTGGCCTGGTTAGTACTAGGGTTCGATCGTCTCCCCTATGGCATTTAAGCGGCCTCACTTAGGGGTTTGTCCGTATTGGCTATTGCCGGAGGTATTGCGAACAGCTCACCACAGAGGCACGGAGGAATACTAAGCATCAAGCTAGAGCCAAATTGCCAAGCTGAAGAAGGCCCTTAGACAGACGTTAGCGAAAGATCGATCCAACTGCAATTCCGAACACTTGCCGCCCCCACAATCAGTCTTACCGGAAACGGCAAAGTTCTTGCACTAACCTCTAGCCCTTAATCCCCAGCCCCTGATCCCTAGCCCCTGCCTTACTGCCTGGGGGCGTAATATCCCTTGCGGGCGCGCACCTTGTATTTCTTATTGTCGGCGAGGATATCGATCTTGCGATATTTTCCATCTGCAATGAAGTCGGCCGGCTTGTACGAAACGGCGTACTGGCTGCGAAGCTCGTCTTGAATCTGCGAGAAGGCGTCGGCCACATCCTGAATCTTGAAAGGGAAGAACGCCTTGCCGCCGGTTTCCTCGGCGAAGTGTTCCAGGATTTTGTCGCCGCGCAATTTCAACCCGCTGGTGTTAGTTGAAATGGCATAGATGATGACTTCGGCGCGCTGCGCCATCTCCACGGCTTCCTCGCGCGAGACGCGGCTCTGGTTGTCCTCGCCATCGCTCAGCAAAATGATGGCGCGCCGGGTGGCCGTCTGGCCTTTGTCTTCCTTCATCAGCTTGTCGCGGCAGGCATAGTAAATGGCGTCGTACATCGCAGTACCGCCGCCCGGCCGCAGCATGCGCACGCCGTGTGACAGTGCCTCGGTGTTGTCGGTGAAGTCCTGCGTCACCTCAGGCGTGGTGTCGAAGCCGATGACGAACGCCTCGTCATATTTAGTCCGGATGATCTGGTTCAGGAACTCAATGGCCGCTTCCTGCTCGAACTTGAAACGATCGCGTACCGAGTTGCTGGCGTCGATGAGCAATCCGACACGCAGGGGCAGGTTCGTTTCTTTGCCAAAAAATCGGACAGCCGCGGGCTTGCCGTCGTCAACAACTTTGAAATCGCTCTGCGTTAGGTCTTTTACGAAATGGCCACGCTTGTCGGTGACCGTAAACACAACGTTGACCTCGTCCACGCGCTTGCGGATGACCGTGAGATTCTCGTCTGGATTGTCGCCGCTTCCAGAAGAGTTTTCGGCGGATGTCGCGGGAGGGCTACCAGTCTTGTCCAATCCCGTTGATGCGCCGCTGTGCGAAGGATTAGTTGGCTGAGCCGCAGGGGCCTGCGCTGATGGCGTCGGATTCGGTTGTGGCGGAGCATTTTGGTTAGTAGCAGGCGCCGCCGGCGCCGTTGACTGTGCTGGAGTTCCGGATTGGCCGGTCCCGGAGGATGGCGGCGGAGCGGACTGCTGGGGAGGGAACTTCGTCGCCGATGGCGCGGTAGGAAGCTGCTGCTGTGTGGAGTCTTGGGCGGCGAGCCCCCACGGCAGTGCCGCCAGCAAAACCAGGATCAACCAAGTTTTCATTCGAAATTCCATTATAGCTGTTGGCAGGCTGACTGGAGATCAGCAGGTGTCATCGGTACTGATCTAGTTCGTTGTTAGATCAGTACCGTGTCATCCTGAGCGACGAGCGCAGCGAGGAGTCGAGGGAACCCTATACCCGCCAGCAATCCCAAGTTCTTTGCAGTGCGGGCCGAGTACGGTCCAGCGCCCCGAATAGGGGTCCTTCGACTCGCAGTGCTCGCTCAGGATGACAGACGGAGAAGCAGGTCCATTGATTTCGCGCTCCGAGTGATACTTCCGAGTTCGCGAACGATCAAGATTCATCCTCGAATCTGTTCCAAAAACTGCGTCAATTCCGCTGGCAGCGGTGCGCTGAACGAAAGCGGCCGTGCGGTTCGTGGATGGGTAAACTCGATCGCCGCCGCGTGCAGGAAGTTACGATCGAGGGCGAGAACGCTGGGCGTCGTTGCGGCTTCCGCCTGTGTTGTCCTTCGAGAGGTGGCCTTGGTTGAAGCCTTTTGCAGTGCGGTAGGCCGGCGCAGTTCTTTTGGCGCGCGGTAGAGCGAGTCGCCCACCACCGGATGGCCAATCGATGACATGTGTACGCGGATCTGATGCGTGCGGCCCGTCTCAATGCGCACGTCGACCAGCGCGAACTTGCCAAACGGCGACGCTATCCGGTCGCGAACTTCATAATGGGTGATCGCCGCGCGTCCTCCGCTGCCCCGAGTTGTCATGCGAACGCGCCGCACTGCGTCGCGACCGATCTCGGTGTTGATAGTGCCACGGTCTTTCGTCGGCCAGCCATGTACCAAGGCCACGTAGCGCTTCTTCACCTGCCGCCCTGAAAATTGTTCGCCAAGCTTGCGGTGCGTCACGTCGTTTTTGGCGACGATGATCAGCCCGCTGGTTTCCTTGTCGAGGCGGTGCACAATTCCCGGGCGCAGCGTGCCGCCCACATCCGACAGCTTGCCGAAGCGGTGCAGCAGTGCGTTGACCAGAGTCCCGCGATTGCGATCATCATCAGTAGCGCCTGCTCCGGCGTGCACCATCATTCCCGCTGGCTTGTTGATGACGGCAAGGTCGTCATCTTCATAGACGATGTCGAGAGGGATGTCCTCCGCGATCGCACGCAACGGCGGTGGTTCAGGGTCGCCGAGGATGCTGATCTGCTCGCCGCCGCGCAGCCGAAGCGATGGCTTGGCAACGCCGCCGTTGACCAGGGCCTTCTGCTCCGCCAGCAACTGCTGCACGCGTGCGCGGCTGATGTCTGGGATATGCGCGGTGAGGAATTGATCGAGCCGCTGGCCGGCAGCATCGGGAGCGACGGAGATTGTGACAGGGAACAAGTTTCGAGTTTCCAGTTTCGAGTTTCCAGTTTGCGGATCAAGGGGGAAGTCCGTCAAGACCAGACTTTAACCGGAAGTTCCGGGAGGCAAAGTGATCGTCGGTTGCGGGCGGCTTGAAACTCGAAACCTGAAACTTGAAACTGGCTACCTCGCCGCTTTGACCACTACCGGCGGAGCGAGCGTTGCGCGACGCATCCACAGCAGTCCGCCGAAGATCACGAGGCACAAGGCGATCGCCTGCGTGCCTGACATGAACCCCAAGAACTCGCCGCGGCCGGGATCGGCGCGGAAGAACTCGATGAAATAGCGGGCCACGCCGTAGATGATCATATAGGTGCCGATGATCTCGCCTTCGAATTTTTTCCGCCGCAGGAGCCATACCAAAAACAGGCAGTTGGCAAGCTCGACGACCATCTCGTAAAGCTGTGTGGGATGCAGAGGCACGTCGAGTGGGGTCCCGACGATCGCATTGGCCAGCGGATTATGAAAGGTCACTGCCCAGGGCACGTGGGTTTCGCGCCCCCAGCAACAGCCCGCGGCGAAGCAGCCGACGCGGCCGAACGCGTGTCCCAGCGCCAGTCCGGGAGCGAAGACGTCGCACGTCCGAAGCACCGGCATGTTGTTGCGGCGCATGTACCAGACGCACATGATGAGCGCCAGCACAAACCCGCCAGACCACACGCCACCGGCCTGAAAGGTCGACAGACTAACGATCTCCCCAGGATGATCGCGGTAGTAGCTGACATCTACGAGAATCATCAGGATCTTGGCGCCGGCAATGCCGGAAAGAATAGCAATAATGCCAAGGTTCCAAAGCTTGTCGGGATCGAGACCCTGCTCGCGACCCAGCTTGACGATAAGCATGAGGCCGAAGATCAGGCCCAGAGCGGCCATCAACCCATAGGTGGGAAGGCCAAAGTTGCCAATGTGAAATAAACGGGGAAACACGGTTCTATTTTAGATGCAAAGAGGCCGCGCGCGCTTCACGGCGCGGCAGCCGTCAGCCATCGGCCGTCAGCTATCAGCCAAAATCTCGTCCGAGGGATCGGGAAGGTATTCGGAAAAATGTGTAGCAAAATAAGGTGCGGGTGGAATCAAAGGCGTGTCGGTTCTAACTGAAAGCTGACGGCTGATAGCTGACAGCTAGTGAAAAAGCCGACCCACGGGGCCGTGTTCAGTGGGCCGTCAATGAACCCGTCCTATACGGTGGGAACCCTCCGCAGCTCTTTAGGCATTTCCGCATGGCGGAACGTTGCACACCGAGCCGAATACGAGTAGAGTCCCCTGTTCATTGAGCATTGGTTCAAAAAACGGTTGCCACCAACACCAACTTTGCAGGCCGGCTTTATGGTCAGATGCTATGAAAAACGGGCCGCGATGACAAGAGCTATGGGGCAAATAGTTGGAGACTTAAGTGCGGAGGAAATCTGAACCGTGAGGCACAGAAGTGGAACTCTGGACATTTGGTTTGGCGGCCGCGAAACGTCCCTGCCCCGATTCGTTCGCAGCTGTTCGGGGGGAAGCACTCTAACGGTTACCCAGCG
This sequence comes from uncultured Acidobacteriaceae bacterium, assembly GCA_963709045.1. Classification (GTDB taxonomy): domain Bacteria; phylum Acidobacteriota; class Terriglobia; order Terriglobales; family Acidobacteriaceae; genus Bog-257. The sequence goes on from CAVPUX010000009.1 coordinate 108,902, forward strand.
CGCCGGGGTTCGGCCAGCACTTCGTCGAGTGCGCCGGCCAGTTGCTCGGCTCGCTCGTTGTAGTCGGTGGCGATAGAGTCGTATTTCCGCTTCAGCATGTGGAACTCGTCGGCGATGTTCAACGCGGCCAGCACCGCGACCCGTAGGGAATCGACGGTAGCGGCTTGCTTGGAGATCAGTCGCATCTTGGTGTCGACATAGTCGGCCAACTCGCCGATATACTCCGGGTCCGAGCCCCGGAGGTGATAGGTCTGGTCATAAATCTCAACGCGGATGCTGCCCGCGCCATTACCGTTGCCGTTAGACTGACTCAAGCGCCGCCTCCTGATTCAGGGCTTAGGGAATAGGGGTTAGGGGTCAGAAGAACCTCGCCACTCAGCATTCTTGGTTACTAACCCCTAATCCCTAGCCCCCAAAACCTGCTTTCGATTATCCTGCCGACTCTTCCGAGTTCAAAGCTTCAATTTGGTCCAGCATCTTTTCTACTCGGGTACGTACCTCTTCGCGCTCGCGGCGCAGGCCGACCAGTTCGTGGCGCATGGTCTCGACTTCCTCTTCGCGCTCATTTAGCTGCTGGCGCAGGCGGGCGGCGTCGCGCTCGGCGACGGTCTTGGCTTCGCGCGCTGATTTCAGCAGGTCGATGGTGCGCAGAATTTTTTCTTCCAGAGACTTAAAATCGGCGTTGGACGGGGTGGCTGTTTCGACTGCATTCGCGGGCATAATAAAAGACTCGACCTCGAAAAAATTTGATCTCGCGAGCGCAGTATATCGCAGAATTTTACGTGCTGGACGGTGCAAAGTACGATTCCGTTGCGATTCGTCGTTGGCGAACCTGAATGTGCAACGTCGAAGGTGCAGATGGACCAAGTTTGATGATTCGAGGTCGTTGTCATACGTCCGGCGCGCGCTCGACCAGCGAATGCAACTAAACTGCTCTACGGGGTTTGTTTTGCTGGAAGGCAAATTGATGCCAGGTTGCTGGAAAACGTCCCTCCTGTTCGCAATTGTGGTCCCCTTCTTTCTTTCATTGCCGGCGGGAATTGCAGATTGCCAGGAGCAACCGACGTTCCGCACGCAGTCGAACGTGGTGTTGGTGCCGGCGCTGGTTCGCGACAAGGCTGGTGAGGTGGTTTATGGATTACAAGCCAAGGACTTCATCATTGAGGATGACGGCGCCGCCCAGGCCGTTCAGCTGGACGAAGCCGCCGAGTCCGAACCGGTGTCCATGGTCGTCGCCATCCAATGTGGGCGGCGGGCCGACTATGAGCTCCCGCGCATGCAGGGTCTGGGCGCAATGTTGCAGCCGTTGATGGCGCAACCGCAGACTAAGGTGGCAATCGTCGCCTTCGATAGCCAGGTGCACGCGCTGGAGAATTTCACCGGCGACCAGGATGCTGTCGCGCGAGATCTGCGGAGCCTGCAGGCGGGCGACGATGGAGCTGCGATTCTCGATGCGGTGAACTACTCGGTGCGGTTGCTTAACTCAGTGCCCAAGAATCGCAAGCGAGTGCTGTTGCTGATCAGCGAAACTCGCGATCACGGCAGCCACACGGCCACCATCGATGACGTAATCAAAGCGATCGGCAACAGCAATGTGGTGGTTTACACGCTCGCTTTTTCGCCTTCAAAGTCGAACGTTCTGGACACCTTACGTGGCAAGAACAATCCCGATCTGCATCCTGAGCAGACCGAGGTCCATGAGGGGCCGGACCTGCTGGCGCCCCTGGTGCTGGCAGCACAGGCCATGCGGAAGAACACCGCCAAGACGATTGCTTCCCTCAGTGGTGGGGAGTTTGCAATGTTCGATACGGGCAAGGGCTTCGACGCGCGCATGACCAACTTCGACAACCACCTGCACAGCCGGTATCTGCTGAGCTTTCAGCCGTCGCAACCGCATCCCGGGCTGCACCGATTGAACGTACGTCTCAAAGAACCTGGTGACGCGACCGTCCTGGCGCGCAGCAGCTACTGGGCGCAGTCGCAGCCGTAGACGTGTGTTTGGTTGCGGGGGTTACTGCGTGCGCAGCACGCCGCCCAGCGATTGCAGCTTCGCGATGATCTTCTCCGACCATTGCGCGACTTCGTCGTCGCGCAGCGTGCGCTCCATAGACTGGAACTCGGCGTGGAGCAGCACCGAATATTTGCCGGGACCAACCTTCTCGCCGCGATAGATCTCTGCCGGAAGAAATTGCTGGAGGTCGCTTAGCCCCAGTTCATCGACGGCCGAACGAATGCGCTCAAAGGTGACGGCTTCATCGAAGATGAACGAGAAATCACGCTCGACTGCGGGGAACTTCGAGATGCGCTGATAACGCGGCTCGCGCAACGAATGGCGATACAGCCGGTCGAGCATCAACTCTGCGACGTAGACTTCCTGGCGCAACTTGCGCGCCGTCGCCAGGTTAGGATGCAGCTGTCCAAAATATCCGACGGTCTCTCCGTCCATTACCGCGCGCGCCGAGCGGCCGGGATGGAAGTACGGCGGCGTCTGATCGTCGAACTGCAGCTTCTGATGTTCGAAGGCAGCTAGCAATTCTTCGACGTCGCCCTTCATGTGAAAGAACGTGTACGGCTGCGCTGGCGAATGGACGTTCTTCGCGATAGCATCACCCGTTGCGACGAAGCCGAGGTGACGCCGTTCGTCGTGGCGATCACCCAGCTTTTCGAAGATCTCGCCGGCCTCGAAGAGGCGCAGGTTCGAGGTGCCGCGATTGAGGTTGTAGCCCACCATGTTGAGCAGGCCGGGCAGCAGCGACGCTCGCATGTATCCTGCCTCATCGCTCAGCGGATTGGCCAAAGGAAGAGGCTCAACCGACGTTGCGGGTGCCCCACCTAATCCGGTTCTTGATGAATCGGTGATTTCCGCAATCGTTGTCACGATGGAGGTCCCGAACGTTCGGGCTTCCTGCTCGGAGATGAAGGTGATCGAGATGCTCTCGTCGTAACCGAGCGCGAGCATAGTGTCGCGGACCTTGGCGTTCTTGGGCTCGTCGGGCAGCGCGACCACTGCACCGACAAACGCCGGCAGCGTGTTGGGAAAATTGTTGTATCCGTGAATGCGCGCCAGCTCTTCCAAGCAGATCGATCTCGCGCTCGACATCGAGACGCCATGTGGGAATCTGGACGCTGAAGTCACCTGCGACCTCCTTATAGGACATGTCATCCCGAGCGGAGCGGAGCGCAGCCGAGGGACCTGCTTTCCCAGCACTCGGACCGATCAAGTGCGGTTCCATCTCCAGCAATCGTGACCCCAAACCCGAGTCGCCGCAGGATGCGCTCGACTTCTGCGGCGTCGATATCGATGCCGAGATTTCGCCTGATTTCAGACCGATGCAGAGTAAGAGGCGCGTGCTCCGGTTTGCGAGCGACGGTATCAATCTGCCCGCCGTGCAACTCGCCTCCAGCGCTCGCGAGAATCAGTTCGGCGACGCGATCACAAGCCAGCGGCGTAATGCCCCAATCAGCCCCACGCTCGAAGCGGTGAGAAGCGTCGGTATGCATGCCGTGGCGCTTGGCCATGCTGCGGACCGTTGCCGGGTCGAACCACGCCGACTCGATGAGCACGTTCTTGGTTCGCTCGGTGATCATGGTGTCGAATCCGCCCATGACGCCAGCCAGCGCCACTGGCTTCTTGCCGTCTGCGATGACGAGGTCTTCAGTGGTGAGCTTGCGATCGACGCCGTCAAGGGTCTTGAGCACCTCGCCTTGGTGAGCGCGCCGCACGATAATCGTGCCGCCCTCCAGCAGATCGAGATCAAAGGCATGCGTCGGATGGCCGAGTTCGTTGATCGCGTAGTTGGTCGCGTCGGCAGCGTTGTTGATGGAGCGCGAACCGAGGAGTTCGAGGCGCTTGGCGATAAGCTGCGGCGAGGGCCCGATCTTGACGTTACGCACGATACGCGCCGTGTAACGGGCGCAGCCGTCGGCATCTTCAATCACGATAGGAAAAATGTTGCCTGTCATCCCGACCGGAGCCCGCGCAGCGGGCGGAGTGGAGGGACCTGCTGTTCCGGCGGGCAGCTTCGGCTCAACCTTCTTCAGCTCGACGTCATAGATCGCCGACGCCTCGCGCGCCACGCCGTAGTGATTCATGGCGTCCACGCGATTCGTCGTGAGGTCCATCTCGTAAACGGTCGCGCCGTTCTCTTCCTGGACGGACTCCACCGCGATGCCGGCCGAGGTGAGGTCTTCGGCGAGTTGGCGGTCGTCGGCGGCAACATTGACGAACTCACGCAGCCATGCGGGAAGGATTCTCATAGTATCGTCAGTTAGCTTGCAGACTCACTGGGAACCGAAAGCCGAACATTAACTCAGTGCCCACCAACAACAAGAGCGGGGCGACAACCATCAAACGGTTCAATGATTTGTTACGAACACCGTTCGGGTATGCCTCCCGATACTTGCGCCTGATTCGAAGCAGCTTGCCCAAATGAATCCCAAGAGGATTTTCCTGGTCCTCCCGTGAAGAGACCTTGTTAATGTCTCCAATCATGTCACTGAGCACGATCGAGCTGGCAATTGCACATCCAATACCCCCAGCGAAAAGAACCGCCCCAATGATCCTTACAACTAACATCTCGTGCTCCTCACCCGAACTGCTCCAGGAACCGCACGTCGCCCTCGTAGAACAACTGGATCTCTTCCACCTCGTACTTCAGAATTGCAATGCGCTCGACGCCCATGCCGAAGGCGAAGCCGCAGATCTTCGACGAGTCGTAGCCGTTCTGCTTGACGAAGTCGAAGACGTTGGGATCGACCATGCCGCAGCCCAGCAGCTCGATCCAGCCGCTGAATTTGCATTTGCGACAGCCCTTGCCGCCGCAGAAGATGCAGCTCACCTGCATGTCGGCGCTGGGTTCGGTGAAGGGGAAGAACGACGGATAGAAGCGCGTCTTCACCGACGAGCCGAACAGCGCCTTCATGGCGTGGTCGAGCGTGCCCTTCAGATCGCAGAAGGTAATGTTGGTGTCGACCGCCAGGCCCTCGACCTGATGGAAGACCGGCGAGTGGGTGGCGTCGAGCGGATCGTTGCGGTGCACCTTGCCGGGGATCACGATGCGCACCGGCGGCGGCTGCTGCTCCATGGTGCGAATCTGCACCGGCGAAGTGTGCGTGCGCAGCAGCAGACGATCGCGCGCCGGCTTGTTCTCCTGGCCGGCGATGAACAGGGTGTCCTGGGTATCGCGCGCGGGATGGTTCGGCGGGAAGTTTAGCGACTCGAAGTTGTAGTAGTCGGTCTCGACCTCGGGGCCTTCGCCGACGGAGTAGCCCATCGCCTTGAAGACGGCGACGATCTCGTCCATCACGCGCAGCACGGGATGCTTGACGCCAATGGGGCGCTGGATGCCGGGAAGAGAGATATCGAGGCGGTCGGCGGCGAGCTTGACGTCGACGGAAGAAGCGTGGATTTTGGTTTGCGCGTCTTCGATCGCAGCTTCGGCGCGAGCCTTCAGTTCATTTACGCGGCGGCCGACCTCGCGCTTTGCCGTGACTGGGCGCGGCTTTCAGCCAAGTGTCGTTGACCTGGGTGAGGACGCCGTTCTTGCGAGCGAGCCAGCGGTCGCGGAAAGTCTTCCAGTCGGATTCGCTGTGGAGATCGCCGCTCTCGGCGTCGAGCGCGGCCAACAGGTCCGCCACGGCACGGTCGAGCGCGTCGGGCGAGTAGTCGTCGAGTTTGGGGACGGTGTACATGTTGATGGAGAAAGCACAACGGGCGGCCACGCGGGCCGCCCATCGGAAGTCACTGCTATGTTTCTGGGATGGGCGGACTATGCGACGGCGGCTTGCGCCTGCTTGCACAGCGCCGCAAATCCGGCGGCATCATTCACGGCCAGGTCGGCGAGGATCTTGCGATCCAACTCGATGCCGGCTTTCTTCAGGCCATTGATGAACTGGCTGTAGCTGGTGCCGTTCAACTTGGCGGCGGCGCCGATGCGCACGATCCAGATAGAGCGGTACTGGCGCTTCTTCTGCTTGCGGCCGCTATAGGCGAACTTCAGGCCGCGTTCGACCGACTCTTTCGCCGAACGGTACAGTTTAGATTTTGTTAGGTAATAGCCACTGGCGCGCTCAAGTATTTTTTTGCGGCGGGCGCGGCGCTTGGTTCCACGTTTTACGCGAGGCATGTTGCTCCTTTTTGCGAATTGCTAAGCGGCTGGAGGCAAGGACTTCGACCACGCTCGCCTAATCGGCAGAGGGGCCCAGGATAGCCTCTTCACACGCTGTTGCCCGTCAAGCTGACGACGCTGGCCGGGTGCCGCACCATGCGGCTGGTTGGGGATCAGGCGTAGGGAATCATGCGCGCGATGCGCTTCTGGTCGGCCTTATCCACCATGGTATCGGTATCGAGCTGGCGCTTGCGCTTGGTCGCCTTGGAAGTCAGGATGTGGCGCTTCATCGAATGTCCACGCTTGATCTTGCCGGTCGCTGTCTTCTTGAAGCGCTTCGCCGCTCCACTGTGGGTCTTCATCTTTGGCATAACGTCTTTCTATTACAACATAAATGCGTAAACTCGACCAGAGGAAGTGCGTTCACCACAGAGGCACGTCAAAAAATCTTTGACCGCGGATTTCACGGATTTCGCGGATTCTTAAAAATCGAAAAGCAAAAAGACAATCCGTGTTATCCGTGAAATCCGCGGTTAATAGACTACTGCGGCTGCTGTTGTTGCGGTGGCGGCGCCTGCGGTGCCGGGGCCTTGTCTGGCTTGGGCGCGTGCGGCTTGGCTTCCTTGGGCGGTTTCACGGGTGCTTGCGTCTTCGGCGGGGCCAGAATCAAATGCAACGTGTTGCCTTCCTGCCGGGGACGAAACTCCACGATCGCTTTGTCGCCCAAGTCCTGAATCAGGCGATCGAGAATTCCACGCCCTAAACTCTGGCGCGTCATCTCGCGTCCACGGAAAAAGATGGTGGCTTTGACCTTGTCGCCTTCGGCAAGAAAGCGCAGCACGTGGTTCTTCTTGGTGTCGTAGTCGTGATCGTCCACATTGATGCGGAACTTCACTTCCTTGACTACGATCTGGTGCTGATGTTTCTTGGCTTCGCGCTCGCGCTTTTCCTGCTGGTACAGGTATTTCCCGTAATCCATGATGCGGCAAACAGGAGGTTGGGCGGTGGGCGAGACTTCTACCAGGTCCAGGGTTTTCTCGCGGGCGATCTTGAGCGCGTCGAAGGGTGTCATGATGCCTAACTGGTTGCCTTCGTCGTCGATCACGCGAACTTCACGGACACGAATGCGTTCATTCGTGCGGATAAAACGTTTATCGATACAGTCCTCCGCGGTAACTGTTGTTCTTCAAAAGTATAGCATGGGGCAGCGCGACGATCAGAGTGAGTAGGTTAGCTTAACTTTGAAATCAAGACACTTGAAAGACAAAAGCCTTCCCACGCGATTCTGGTTCCCATCCTGCGGCAATTGCTTGACGAACGCCATCCTCGATTGAGTTGGCAGAAAATTTTGGGCGCTGTGGAAGTTGCGGTAGCCCGTTACCAGTATGTTTGTTCGGCATTGGATATTCCAGGATAAGCTCCCGATGCACCTCATCTGCTGTGCGAACAGAGATGCAGAGGCCTTTGTATCCATGTTCACTCGTCCACTGCGGCTCGCTGAGCAATCGCCACGAAAGGCGAGCTCCATTGATCGCCATCAAGCCCTCTAGTGAACGCCTGCGCCTCTTCTTTTGAACGTGCATAACCTGCCGCTCGTTCCTCTATTGTAAGCGCCGCCCCCCGGCTGCAGGCCTCGTCGATTTGTATCAGGGCACGGCTTTCAGCCGTGCCCGTTGTGTCCCTTTCCTTAGTTTGTCATCCCGAGCGAAGTGAGTCTGCTCGCGAAGCAAGCAGGCTCACGCAGTCGAGGGACCTGCTTCTCTTCGCGCATCGTTACGCTGCAGTCGAACAGCAGGTCCCTCCGCGCGGACTAAAGTCCTTGGCCGGGATGACACTCTTAGGTTATGCGGTACTTTGCGAAGCGACTAGAGCATCCACTCGTGCTCCAGTGACCGGCAGTCTAACCAACTCATTTGAATTATGGCGGCCGGGCACTTGCAGCTTCAGGTAGTTATCCGTAAGAGCTTCCGTAAACTCGCCATCGTAGTGGGTGAGCGTGATCGCTTCCAGCTCGCGTCCGATGAACGACTGCATGAACTCGCGTTTCTTCTGCGCGGCCAACTCGCGCAGCACGCGATTGCGTTCGCGTGCGGCGTGCACCGGAACCTGCTCCGGCATTTCGGCGGACGGAGTTCCCGGTCGTGATGAATACGTGAACACGTGCAGATAAGTGAACGGCAGGCGGTCGATGAGCGCGCGCGTCTGCTCGAAGTCGTCGTCGGTCTCGCCGGGGAAGCCCACCATAACATCGGCGCCAATGGCGGCATCCGGCATGGCGCGGCGGATGCGCTCGATGCGATCGGCGTAATGCCAAGGGCGATACTTGCGATGCATCTTGCGCAGGATGCGATCGCTGCCCGACTGTAGCGGCACGTGCGCGTGCTTGCAGATGCGCGGCGACGACGCCACCAACTCGATCACTTCGTTGGTCCAGTCCATCGGCTCGACCGAGCTGATGCGAATCTTCTCGACTGTCGTGTGCTCGAGGATGGCGCGCAACATAGCGGCGAAATTCATTCGCGGTGTGAGTTCGCGTCCCCAGCGCCCCAGGTTGATGCCCGAAAGCACAATCTCGCGATAGCCGTTGGCGACCAGTGCATCGACTTCGCGGAGTACTTCGTCCAACTTTAACGACCGGCTGCGGCCGCGCACCGATGGGATGATGCAGAACGAGCAGCGATTATTGCAGCCATCCTGCACTTTGAGATTGGGACGCGTCTTGTCGAAGGAGCCTGCTTCGAAGACGGGAGCGGCCATCAGTTCGGTGTGGGCGAAGATGTCGCCCACGATTACGGTGGCGGCGCGCGCGCTAAGCTGCGCCAAGGGAACAAAATTCGAAGCGCGACTGCCTGTGGTACTAGCAGCTCCCCACTCATCCCAAAGGAAGGGATGAGTAGGGCACCCAGCGTCGCTCGCCAAAGGTGCCACATGACTTGCCAGTTCGTGCTTATGAGAATTTCCCACAACCAGGCTGACGCCAGGCAGGGCCGACAATTCTTCCGGCGCGCGCTGGGCGTAGCATCCGGTGACCAGGATGCGCGCACCGGGGTTTTCCCGATGGATGCGGCGGATGGCGGCCCGCGCGTCCTGATCAGCGGATGCGGTGACCGTGCAGGTATTCAGGACGACGACTTCGGCTTCGGCGGCGGCGGAGGCCCGCTGCAACCCGCGACCGAGCAGCTGGCGTTCGATGGCAGCGCCATCGGCCTGGGTCGCGCGGCATCCGAAGTTCTCGACATGATAAGTCGCCACGAAGCTATTATACTGAGCAGACTTGGTGAGGCTGGCTGCGGGTTCGGCGTTATGGAAATCGACTTACACGCAGAATGGAAGGCGCGGGAGAATGAGAATTCGATTCTCAGCAACTTCGCGGCAAGAATTTGCATCACACCAGCCGCACGTAGATGACGAGGCTTTCCCCTGGAGTTCAAGATGAAACGTCGCATCCTGTTAGTCGATGATGAACTTGCAATTCTGCTCACGCTGCGGGCAATTCTCGAAATGAACGATTTTGAAGTGGACACCGCCTCCTCCGCCAAGGAAGCTGCACAGAAGTTAAAGAATGGCGTCTTCGAGATGGTGATCACCGATATGCGCATGGAAACGGAGACCGCCGGTTACGATGTGATTCGAGCGGCGCGTGAAATGCCTTACAACCCGGCCACGGCGATTCTGACGGCGTATCCATCCCTGGGCAATGAATGGCGAAACCATGGGGCACAGTCTTTGCTGGTGAAGCCGGTGAACACAGCCGAACTGCTACGCCAGATTGAAGCGCTCTTGATTACTCATCAGGACCACAAGACGCTGGGAATGAGTGCCAACGCCATGAAGGCGGCCAGCCTCAACAATCCCAAGAAAGAGCGTCCCGCTGCGGCGAGCGAAAAGGCAATGTAGAGTCAGCGGGGAAGTTGGGCTTCAGTTCCGAAGCGCTCCTTCCCTGCATAAGCGAGGGATTCCCACCGAAGTACCTACTCTTGGGATTCGCTCAACATCCTTCCCTAGCCTGTTATGCCGTTCAATTCCCGATCACGCCTGCACTTCTGACGCGGTGATTCAAGTTGTCTGCCAAGCGCAAAACGTGAAGACAGAAAAATCCCTCGGCGTCCACAGTAAGTCGTGGCTGGCGCTATTGGAGGACTGAGATTCGGCAGGTCAGGCAGTGGCAGAAGCAGTGCGCCGCTGCTGAAAGCACTCCCGACAGAAGACTGGCCGTCCTTGGTTGGGCTTGAACGGGACAGTGGTTTCCTTGCCACAACCCGAACAATTCGTCCGGGTCTCCACCTTTGGATAATTGCCCGTCGGTGTGGCCCCCACCGTGGACGCCCGCTTGGCCTTGCAGGCTTTGCAACGTTTGGGTTCGTTCTTGAATTGTTTGTCGTGGAAGAACAGCTGTTCCCCAGCTGTGAACACGAAGTCGGCGCCGCAGTCAATACACTTCAGAACCTTGTCCTGGAATTCCATGGAGAGTTGCTCCCTTCAGTCCGCGATCCGAAGCCATGGACAAGGGGCAAAGTTGCAATCGGCGAGAGAACCGGACTGAGCATCCTCGTCGCCAGCGGCAAATTTCCAAAGCTCGGGCACATCCCCGGGGTTCGGCCCACCATGCAATGCATGGTTTACTACCAGTAAGACTGCGGTCCTGTGAACTACGAATTCCTAACCAGGATAGGAAAAAAGCAAGGGCCGCCTTCGGAACGGCGGCCCTACGTTGAATTAGTCCTGCTCTTTGCGAGCCTTTTTGCGGCTACGCTTGCGCGCTAAAGCTTCTTTCACGCGTTTTTTTTCGCCCGGCTTGAGGTAGAAGGAATGACGCTTCACTTCCTTAATAATGTCCTCTTGCTGGACCTTGCGCTTAAACCGCCGCAGAGCGTTCTCTAATGATTCGCCCTCTTGAATGCGAACTTCTGCCAAACAGGAAACACCCCCAAACTCGTCCGGAGGGACAGTAGTAGTTATCCCAATGTTTCTAGGGGAAGTCAAGGAAAGACTGCCGATTCGTGCCGATCCCTGAAGTGACGGGGCCATCGCCACTAACATGCTACACCGTTTATGTTATTCAAAAGCTTAGCTTTAGGGCTACCTGTAACTGACGAGGCGCGTAAGAGTTGGTGGGGTCCAGAAAGGTCTTATTGACCTGATACTGACCGGGATAATACTTCCCGTTTGCTTGTATCCGCGTGGAGTAGGCGACGAATTGACCCGACGAATTAAAAAAGCCATCGTCGCTGATCTGCACGCGTTTGTTGTCTCGATTGGTCAGGTTGAACGATTCAAGCAGGAGATCCAACTTCACTCGATCGCTGAACTTTAAGTTGCGGGTGAGGCGAAAGTCGGTACTGAAGAAATCGGTCCCAGTGAAAGTATTTCTGCTATTGCCGGGCAGCCGGTCATTGTAAGTATTGCCGTCCTGGTTGGGATCGCCCCCCATGACGGCATTGAGGCGGCGACCTGACCCGAAGGTGACGATGCTGGAAAATTTCCAGTGGTTGAGCAGAGAGCTGAGCCACGCTTCGTCGAAATGAAGCTTTTTGGGTTCGGCAACCCACGCCGCGACGAACCGGTGTCGCTGATCGTCGTTACTAAAACTCCGCTCTGCGCTGGTGTTATAGGAATTCTGGACATTTCCGGAACGGCCGACCACCAGCGCATCCGGACCATCGTCCAGAGCTTTCGACAAGGTGTAGCCGACCCTGAAGAACATGCCCCGGGTGAGTTGCCGCTTCAGGGAAACCGTCATGCCGTTGTAAACGCTGCTGGACGCGCTCTCGAAAGAATTGATGGCGCCCACCTGCGCGATTGGCCTTTGTACGGGATTGATACAGGGAGGATAAGGACAGCTCACTGAACGCGTGGTCTGCCATGTCGCAAAGGATGCGACGTCGTAATAGCTGCCGAGGAAGACAGATCCGTCATCGTTGTACACCGGATATTGGGTGATGGTTGGGGGTGGAAGATTTACATCGAGCGAGCGAAGTAAGTGCTCGCCGTGAACGTAGAGATAGCTGACAGAACCTACCACCTTGGCGCCGAGCTCTTTCTCCATGCTTAGGTTCGCTTGCTCCGTGTATGGCGTCTGGAAATTCGGTGTGAAGGCCGAAATCTGCGTAGTGACAAAGCTCGCTATCGACGCGGGCGGTGTGCATACCAGTGTGCCTGACGGGCAGTTCACCAGAGGCGTTGGATACTTGGGGAAAACGGCCGCCTGTGCCGGAATCATGTTATCGAGGAAGATTTGGCCTCCGGAAACTCCGTTGTCGCTCGCCACCTGGGCCGCGTACATGGACGGAATTTGCATATAGAACAGGCCGAAGCCTCCGTGAATCACCAGTGCCTGACGACCGCCGGTAGCGTAGGCGAAGCCGATTCTGGGCGAGACGTTGTTGTTGACGGTTGGAATCTTCCCCGACGGAAGATATAGCGGATTTGTCATCAGCGTTCCTGCCTCAAAGGTCTGCAAGTCATAGCGAACCCCGACATTCAAGGTCAGCCGAGCGGTAACGCGGATGGCGTCCTGCATAAACGCAGCATAAGAACGGGAATTGGGATGTGACTCGGCACTACCGAAGTTCTGCATGTAATAGCGTGGTACATCGTGGGCAAAGGCACGCAGCGGCGTCAGCGGCTCGCCATGTTTCATTGGGGCATAAGTCCAGGGATTCACCTTGACGTTGTCGAAGTAATATTCTCCGCCGAACATGGACGGAAAGTCGTTGTAAATCCAGGCCTGAATGAAATCTCCTCCGAACTTCCAGTGCACCCGTCGGGTGTCGTAACTCAAGGTATCGGCGATGTGCAGCTTGTGTTCGCGGGTATCGCGCGGCAGTATGCTGGAGCGCCCAAAGCCGGCAATCACGTCGTAAATTTTGGTCCGTGGCGCTTCCGAGTTCGTGAACGACTGCTGCACGTCGCGCGAGAATTGGATCCGCAGAGTCGTAGCCAGATTGTTGGTCCAAGTACTGGTTAGCGAGGCAGCAAGGCTTTCTGTCTTGACGTCTTCGGTTCCGTTCGCACTTTCCGCATAGGTCGTTATGGGACTGGAAGGATCGAAGAAGACGTTGTTGGTGCCGCTATAGCGCGAGGTACTAAGCCGCAGGAAGGCCAACTGCTTCGGCGAGATCGTAAAATCCAATTTGCCGAATCCGGCATTGCCCTGCATCGTGGTGGGAAAAGCGCCGCCCATCGCGTTCAGTCGCTGTACCGCAGAGCTGACGAGTTGCTGGTCGGTGTAATCGTAGTCGGCGGGCGTCGCCACCACCGAGCTGGCGCCATTGGCAAACTGCATGACCGAAGGCATGGTCAGCAGATGCTGGTCGAATCCCGCATAGAAAAACACCCGATCTTTGCGAATCGGTCCTCCAAGGGTGCCGCCAAATTGCTGCTGACGATCGTCGGGCTCGCTGGTGACGTAAGCCTGGCTGGCGTCGAATATGCGATCGCGCAGATAGTAGAAGCCACCGCCGTGCCACTCGTTAGTCCCTGACTTGGTGACCACGTTGAAAACCGCGCCTCCGGCCTTCCCCAGTTCAGCGCTATAGGCGTTGGACGATACGCGGAACTCCTTAACGACCTCATTGCTGAATTGATACGGCGCGCGATAGCGGCCGCGGGCCTGGGCGAAGAAGGAGTTGTTGTTGTCGGTGCCATCGACTAGAAAGCTGTTCTGAAATCCCCGAGTTCCGCCGAACGATAGATCGCCATTCGAGTTGGAGGTCAGCCCACGTGGATCCTGGGTTACTCCGGGGGTGAGCAACGCCAGATCGGTGAAGCGTCTTCCGTTCAGCGGCAAACTCTGGATGGCTTGCTGAGTGATGACCTGCGAAACACCGCTGGCCTGCGACTCCACGGCCTCCGGTTGTTCGCGGACTGTGACCGTTTCCGTGAGCCCGGCGAGCGGCAGGCGCACCTGCACCACCGACACTCCGCCGACGTAGAGCTCCACGCCATGGGTCGTCTTTGTGATCATGCCGGGCGCTGAAGCGCTGACGTCGTAGTGTCCCGGCGGCAACATGCCAAAGTTGAATTGGCCGAGCGCATCGGCCACCGCTTCCAGCCGAAAACCCTTCGCAGGATCGACGACCGTGATGACGGCGGCGGGAATGCGGGCACCGCTGATGTCTTCGACTACACCCTGCAACGAAGTTGACCCATCCTGAGCGAGCGCGAGGCGCGGAAGGGTTGAGCCCAACAGAGCGAACAGGACGATGCAGAGGTAAAGGAAGCGAATCGCGGAGAGCGGACGACGAATTCCCTGATCAGGCAGATTTCCCATAGCAGAACAACTCAGCTACAGGTTGAGGGTTGCCGCCGTGAGCCGTCTGTGATTTGGGAATCACGAAAGTCCAATACCGAAAAGGGAAGACATTGTACTTTCGTTTTTCCGAACGGATTCCTCAAGAAGATATGCAGAGCGATGTTTGCAGGCATGCCACCAAGCTTGAAGTACCCTCACCTCCAGAAGGTTCGCAGATATTCTTCGCGCGGAGAAGCTTCTGGATTGATAATGACGCAACCGCAATCTTGCACGCCAGGAGCATTACCCGCGCAGCATCCATCGCAGGCGTCGGGTGCCGTCGGGGTGGCCTTGGAGGACATATGGCCGAAACAAAGGAAGCAACAATCGCAGGGACCGGCGGCGCAGGGACCGCAGCGGCGGCAGCGCTCGATCGCAGTGGCGAAATCTCCCTGGTTCGCGGAGGCCCGTTCTACCGCGCGCAAGCGGCAGCGCGCCTCATCCAGGAGGGCCGCTGGAACCTCGGCAGAAGGTTGACCTTCGCCATTGCCGTGGGCTGGATTCCGCTAGTCCTCATCACGCTGCTCTTCAATCCGCGCGCGGTTTGGGGATTGATCAGCGACTATCTCATCAACGCCAGAATGCTGATTGGCGTTCCGGTGTTGCTGGTGGGCCAACTGGTAATGGAGTCGGCCTTCCGTACCATCCTGAAACATATACGCGATGCAGGACTGCTTACGCCGTCCGACACGGATCGCATGGATCAAACCCTGGTGCGGCTGCTTCGGCTGCGCGATTCCGTCGTCCCCGAGCTGATTATCATTGTGGCGGCGTACGCGCATGTCTTCCAGGTAGTGCAAACCCACCTGCAGTTGGCGCGACCCTGGGCGCTGGTGGGAACAGGCGCGGACGTGCACTTGTCGGCCGCGGCCTGGTATTACGTCCTGGTGAGCCAGTTGTTCTATCAATTTCTTCTCGGCATTAGCCTGTGGAAGTGGTTCTTGTGGACGATGTTCCTCTTCAAGCTGTCGCGACTCGACTTGCAACTGGTTCCTACGCATCCCGACCGGCATGGCGGAATTGGCTTTCTGGGAATGTCGCCCTTGGCGCTGGCTCCCACCATCTTTGTCACCGCGACGGCCATCGGCGCAACCTGGCGGGCGCTGATCCTTCGCGGCGGGATGCACCTTACGGACTTCAAGTTCGAAGGCATCGTCCTGCTGATCATCGTGCTGATGATTGCCTTCGGACCACTGGTCTTCTTTGTTCCCAGGCTCGGACAGCTGCGGCGCAGAGGCATTCTGGAGTACGGCATCCTGGCGCAGATGCATGGCAAGGACTTTCACCAGAAATGGGTCTTGCAGCGCGCCGGCCACGAAGAAGATTTTCTCGCCGCGCCCGAGATCAGCGCGCTTACCGACTTTGCCAGCAGCTATCAGAACATCGAAGACCTCAAGCCGTTTCCTTTCGACAAAGGAGCGTTCTTCGCGGTCGTGCTGGCGGTCGTGATCCCGATGCTCCCGGTGATTCTGGCGGAGATTCCCTTCGCCGAAGTATTGAAAGGATTGTTAAGCGCCGTCCGGTAGATACAATGCAGTTGCACACACAATAACCGTCACCGATTTTTGAGGCAGGCAAAAGCCTGCGCTACAGCTAAGTTCAAACTGTTCCATCATCACGAAAGAGGAATCATGAAAAGACGCAGTCTCGCAGTAATTGCATTTGCCTTGACCGTATCACTCACAACTCTTCTGCTTTGCAGTGCCGCCACCGCTCAGGCGGCCAAAGGCCCAGGGACTGATTACCGGACGCAGCGGGGACACCATGACGATACAGACTCCGGATTCGACGAAGGTGGTCGTGGTGCTGACCGACACGACGAACGTGTCCCAGATACAGGGAGTGTTCAAAGCGCGGCGCAAGCAAATGTCGATGGCGGCGCTGGTACCGGGTTTGCAGGTCCAGGTCGAGGGCAGCTACAACGCGCAGAACCAGCTGGTAGCGACCTCGGTCAAGTTCAAGGGCAACGACCTGGAGGACGCGCAAACCATCCAAGCCGGGCTGCAACCGGCGAAGGAGCAGATAGAGCAGAGCCAGCAGGAGTTGGAGGCGCAGAAAGCTGCTCTGGCGCGACAGCAGCAGGAAATGCAGGAGCAACAACAGAAAATGGCGGAGGCGCAGGCCAAGATCGATGCCAACAAAGCCGCCATCGAGGAGGCCAACAAGCGCTTCGGGCAGTTGGACGATTACAACATCCTCGACGAGGTGACGGTGTACTTCGCCAATGGCAAGGTCACCATCGATCCCAAGTACAAGCCGCAGCTGCTGCAATTGGCGGAGAAGGCCAAGACGATAACGGCTTACACCATCCAGGTGAAGGGCTATGCCTCAGCGGTGGGCAACGCGGCGTTGAATCAGAAGCTCAGCGAAGATCGGGCCAACAACGTGACTCAGTTTCTACAGCAGCAGGGTCATGTTCCGCTGACCAATATGCTGGCGCCGGGCGCGATGGGCGAAAGCCGGCAGGTAGATAGCAATAAGACGGCCGAAGGCCAGGCCCAAAATCGGCGCGTCGTAGTCAGGGTGCTGCAGAACAAGGGCATCGCGGGCACATAGCGGCAAATGGCGGCTGCGTGTCGAATAGAGGAACCGCTCGCAGATGACGTAAGAATGTTGCGCAGATATCTTGGCGCGGCGAAGGTTCTGGATGATAATGACGCAGCCACCACATGCCACCGTCTGAACAAAGCCGCGTCTTCATCTCGTATGCCCACAGGGATGGGGCCGGTTAATTCGTGCGCATCTTTCTCAGCTACGGGCACGATGGCCACGCTTCGCTGGCTTCGCGCATTAAGCGAGACCTTGAGGGGCAAGGGCATGAGGTGTGGTTCGATGTCGAGCGTCTGAAGCCTGGCGGCGATTGGGAGCGCTACATCGAGGACGGCCTCGACTTCGTGTCGGCCGTTCCCGACGTTGGGCGCTTTCTGCTCCTTCTCACGCCTCATTCCGTGCGCCGTCCGGATGGATATTGCCTGAATGAGCTTGCGCGCGCCTTCGGTCGCAACCTAACCGTCATCCCTGTGATGGTCTCCACTATCGAAGCGCCGCTTTCCATCTGCCGCCTGCAGTGGCTCGACATGCGCAACTGCTTTCCCGCCGAGCAACATGAAGAGCAGTACTCGAAGCAGTTCGAACAATTGTTGAAGTCGCTGGAAGAAAAGCAGGTGCCGTTTGAAGGTGTTCAGCAGAGGTTGCTGAACTCCCTTCAACCAATTTCCTACGGCGACGACCTCACCCGCCACCTTGCGCGTTTCACCGGACGCGAGTGGGTTATGAACGAGGTGGAGGATTGGCTCGCCAGTTCACGCCGCGTGCTGTGGATCACTGGTGAAGCTGGCGTCGGCAAGTCCGCGCTGGCTGCGTGGCTGTGCGACAAGCGGCCTGAGATCGCGGCCTATCATTTTTGCCGCTTCGGCAACAGCGATCGCGTGGATGCCCGTAAAGGCCTTTTCTCACTTGCGTACCAGTTGAGCACTCAGCTTCCCGTCTATCAGGATCGGCTAAATGCCTCGGAGCTCGACAAGACGGTTGTCGAAACCAACCTTCCCGCTGTCTTTGATCGCTTGTTCGTGAACCTCCTGAGCGACGTTGTGCCGGTCGCAGACAAGCTCCAAGTCGTCCTCATCGACGCCCTCGACGAGGCGACCAGAAACGGCGAGAACGACCTTGCCTCGCTCATCGGCGCTGAGTTCCATCGGTTGCCGCCGTGGCTTCGGGTGATCGTGACCAGCCGTCCTTACGAGCAGGAGATCAACTTCACGCTTCAGGCGCTAGACCCATGGAAGCTGGATGCTGGGCGCTCGGAGAACCTGGATGACATTCGAAAATACCTGCGCTGCGAGTTGCAACCATTCACGGGCGACGGCGTGCCGTCGGAGCAGACTGTGGACGCGATTGTCGAGAAGACCGAGGGACTGTTTCTGTACGCGAGTTGGGTGCGCCAGGAGTTGCAAGACGGGCGCCTTTCTTTAGCGCGGGTCAAAGACTTCCCGCAGGGATTGGGTGGCGTATATGCCGATTTCTTCGAGCGGTATTTCCCCGACTCGCGTGAGTACGCGTCAGAGTGCAGACCGGCGCTGGAAGCCATCTGCGCCGCGCGCGAGCCTCTGGAGCGCCGCGACCTGGCCTTGCTCTTGAAATGGCCCGAGTACGAGATGCGTTCGCTTATTACGAGGCTCGGATCCCTCTTCCCCCTGGCTGATGGCCGGGTGCGTCCCTTTCACCAATCCGTCCGTGACTGGCTAACTGATCCCGATCGTTCTGGCCCCTACTGGATTGATATCAGTGCACAAGAGCAGCGACTCGCCGATCTCGCTTGGAGGGAGTATCGGGACGGCGTGAATACGATGGGGCGTTATTGCATTACGTATGCGCCGTCCCATTTTGCTGCTTGCCGGAGGAAGGCGGAGCTCAAGGCGTTATTGCTTAATCCGGATTGGATCAAGGCCAAGCTTCAGATCGCCGGCGTAGTACCTACCCTCGCCGACTATGATCTCGCATTGGATCTTCTCTCCCCGAGGCTTCGCGCGGAGGCTGATCGCGCTGTCACTGACGATCTTGAGACCAGCGCTCTGCGGATGGTGCAAGGAGCGCTCCGGCTCTCGGCGCACGTGATGGGCAAAGATCCCGAACAGTTCTCGTCCCAAATGGTGGGGCGGCTGTTGTCATACGGCGACAAGCCCGCGATTGACGAATTCACTACAAGAGTTGCGGAGGGCACCCAAACGCGCTGGCTGCGATCGTTGCAACCTGCGCTTCTCCCTCCGGGCACCTCGCTGATCCGTATTCTGCAAGGCCACACGGGTCACGTCAATGGGGTGGGGGTGAGTGGGGACGGGCGGCTGGCGGTCTCCGCATCGGATGACCAGACCCTAAAGGTGTGGGACGTGGAAAGCGGGCGCGAGTTGCGTACGCTCACAGGACTTTCTGGTGGTGTCAATGCTGTGGCGATGACCTTGGACGGACGGTTCGCGGTGTCGGCTTCTGGGGAGCGCACGCTAAAAGTGTGGGACATGGCCACCGGGCGGGAATTGCGCACACTGGAAAGCCACTCCGGCCATGTTAGTGGCTTAGCGGTGAGTGGGGACGGGCGGCTAGTAATCTGCTCTTCTTGGGACAAGACGCTGACGGTATGGGACCTGGCCCACGGGCGCTACCTGCGCACACTCGCAGGCCACACTAGTTTGGTTAACGGCGTGTCGTTAAGTTGGGACGGACGGCTCGCGGTCTCCGCATCCTATGACAATACGTTGAAGGTGTGGGAAGTCGCCACTGGACGAAACCTGCACACTCTCAGCGGCCACTATGATTCCGTCAACGCCGTGGCGTTGAGTAGAAATGGGCGGCTGGCGGTCTCCGCCTCGGATGACCACACACTGAAGGTGTGGGATGTGGAGAGTGGACGGGGCTTGCGCACCTTGGCGGGTCACACCAGTACTGTGAATGGCGTGGCGTTGAGTGGGGATGGGCAGCGGGTGGTTTCCGCGTCGGCCGATAACACGCTGAAGGTGTGGGAAGTGGCCAGCGGACGCGAGCTATGCCCCTTAATAGGACACACTAGTACGGTGAATGGTGTGGCGCTAAGCGAGGATGGGCGGCTGGCGGTCTCCGCCTCTCACGACCTCACCCTGAAGGTATGGGAGGTGGGGAGGGGCCGAGAACTGCACACTTCGAATGGTCACGCCGACTGGATATATGGGGTGGCGCTGACTGAGGATGGGCGACTTGCGGTCTCGGCTTCTTATGATCACACGCTGAAGGTATGGGATGTGGGGAGCCGCCGTGCGTTGCGCACCCTGAAAGGCCACTCTTGGCCCGTCAATGGAGTAACGCTGAGTGGGGACGGGCGGCGCGCGGTTTCCGCTTCTTTTGACAAGACGCTGAGGGTTTGGGACGTGGCCAGTGGGCGCCTGCTGCATACCCTGGGGGGGCACACTAGTCCTGTCGATGGAGTAGCGCTGAGTGGGGATGGGCGGCTAGCGGTCTCAGCGTCGGATGATCATACGCTAAAGGTGTGGGATGTCGAAAGCGGGCGCGAGCTACGCACATTGTGGGGGCATGCTCATAGTGTCCTTGGGGTGGCGCTGAGTAGGAATGGGCGGCTGGCGGTCTCCGCTTCTGAGGACAAAACACTCAGGGTCTGGGCGGTGGATAGCGGACGACATCTACGCACACTAGAAGGCCACACTGCCGGCGTCAATAACGTGGCAATGAGTACTGACGGGCGGATTGCTGTCTCTGCCTCTATAGACAAAACCCTGAAGGTATGGGAAGTGGAGAGCGGGCGCGAACTGCGTACCCTCTCCGGCCACACTGGCGGAGTTCGCGGCGTGGCGGTGAGCGTTGGCGGACTGCTGGCGATATCCGCTTCTCAGGACCAGACGCTGAGAGTTTGGGACATCGAAACCGGCGCACTTCTTGCCACCTTCACCTGCGATAGCGCGGTGTATTGCTGCGCATATTCGGATACTCTCAAGCTCATCGTCGCCGGCGACGCCGGCGGCCACCTTCACTTCCTCCGCCTCGAAGAGGGGAAAAAGCAGTAGTCAGTAGTCGGTAGCCAGTGACCGCAGATCCCTCCGGCAAGCTTAGGGCAGGCTCTTCGACTCCGCCGCCAAAAGAGGGCGGCTCCGCTCAGGATGACAGTCGGAAGAGAGAATTTGACTGCCAAGAAATCATGATTCGCGCGCGGCCTCGCCCGCGTTGACCGCCCAAATCGCGCATGGTACCGTACTTAGTTACACCAACCTCATTTGCGCGATCTGTGCGCTGAAGGATTCCCGCTTGTCCTCTGAGACCGTGGCGGCCACGCCCATCCGCAAGACTGCCTTGAATGCTGTCCATCGCCAGATGGGCGCGAAGATGGTCGATTTCAATGGCTGGGACATGCCCGTGGAATACCCTCCGGTCGGCGGCCTGATGAAGGAGCACCTGGCGGTCCGCAACGGCGTGGGAGTGTTCGATGTCAGCCACATGGGCGACATCAGGATTTCGGGGCCGCAATCGCTGGCCGCCGTGCAGCACATCACCATGAACGACGCGGCGGGGATGGGCATCGGCCAGTGCCGGTATTCGGCCATGCTCTATCCGCAGGGAACGTTCGTCGATGACGTGATTGTGCATCGTCTCGGCGAAGACGATTACATGCTGGTGATCAACGCCGGCACGCGCGAGAAGGACGTCAACTGGGTGACCGACAACACCCGCCAGTTCGACTGCAAGGTCGAGAACCTGAGCGACAACTACACGCAGATCGCGATCCAGGGGCCGAAGGGCGTGGACACGCTGCAGAAGCTGACCGACGCCGACCTGTCGAAGGTGAAGTTCTACTGGTTCACGCATGGGACGGTTTGCGGGCTGCCGAACATCTTGATTGCGCGCACGGGTTACACCGCCGAGGACGGTTTCGAGATTTACGTTCCTACCGACGAGGCGACCAGCGCTCGCGTGTGGCACGAGGTGATGGAAGCGGGCAAGGAATTCGGCATTGTTCCGTGCGGGCTGGGCGCGCGCAACACGCTTCGACTGGAAGGCAGGCTGCCGCTCTATGGGCATGAGATTTCCGACACGATCAACGTGTGGGAAGCCGGACTGGAGCGCTTCCTCAAAATGGAGAAGGGCGACTTCACCGGCCGCACGGCGCTGGAGCGCGCGAAGGCCGACGGCATCAAACGTACATTGGTTGGGCTGGAGTCGGTGGACCGCGGCATCCCGCGTGATGGCTACAAGGTGCTCGATCTGAATGGTAAGGAGATCGGCTACGTCACCAGCGGATCGTACGCGCCGTTCCTGAAGAAGAACATTGCGCTGGCTTACGTGCCTATTGAGCATTCGGCGATCGACAGCGAGGTAGCTGTCGAGATTCGAAACCAGCCGGTGAAGTGCAAAGTAGTTCCGACGCCGTTTTACAAGCGTCCCAAGAAACAGTCCTGAGGGGAATGGAGAGACCTGTGCGTATCAACGAGTTCTTGCTGGTCGAGTTTGATGAAGAGATGAAGAAGACGCGTACTACGTTGGAACGCGTCCCAGTGGACAAGCCAGACTTCGCGCCGCATCCCAGGTCTATGCCGCTGGGCCGGCTGGCTTCCCACGTCGCCCAGCTCGGCGGCTTCGGCCTAATCATCTTGACGACTCCGGAGTTGGACTTCGCGAAAGGCAGCTTCAAACCGGTACCGTTTGAATCGGGCGCCCAATTGGCTAGCGCGCTCGATGAAGGCGCAGCCAAGACGCGGAGCGCCCTTGCCGCGTTGCCGGATGACGCATGGAACGATAACTGGAAACTTATGATGCAGGGCAAGAGCCTCTTCGACGGCTCGCGCTTTCTGGCGTACCGCCAGATGTTTCTCAACCACATCGTGCACCACCGGGCGCAACTTGGCGTTTATCTGCGCATGAACGAGGCAAAAGTTCCGGCGATTTATGGGCCTTCGGCGGACGACACGCTTGGTTTCTAGGTTGGCAATTTAATTTTCGCCGAGGCATACGCTCGGTGCGAGGAGGCAGTCATATGGCTTATCCCGCGGACTACAAGTACACCAAAGAACACGAATGGCTCAAAGTGGAGGGCAACACCGGGACGATTGGTATCACCGATCACGCTCAGGAATCGCTGGGAGACATTGTGTTCGTTGAGTTGCCGAAGGTAGGAACCGAGCTTACGGCCGGCAAGACTTTCGGCACGGTTGAGTCGGTGAAGGCTGTTTCGGATTTGTTTGCGCCGGTCTCGGGGACGGTGACCGCAGTGAATGAAGCGCTCAACACCTCGCCCGAGCAGGTGAACAAAGACGCTCACGGCTCGTGGATGGTGAAAGTCACGCTCAAAGATCCGAACGAGGCGAGCCATTTGTTGTCGGCGCCCGATTACGAGAAGTTTGTCGCCGAAGAGGGCGGTCATTGAGGCGGGGGGTGCCGTCAATTCGCCCCCGTCGGCAAGTCTCATAGATTTGGAATAAAAGCAGGTCCCTCGACTCGGACTAAAGTCCTCGCTCGGGATGACAATTTTCCGGTGTATTGCTCCTGAATTATTCTGCCTCCGGATATTCGCCGGCGGTGCTCTTCATACATTCGCCCAGAGAACATACAGGTACCCATGCGCTATCTTCCTAAGTCTGAATCCGACCGCGAAGTCATGTTGCGCGAGATCGGCGCCAAGTCCATCGACGATCTGTTCGCCGCCATTCCTCCCGAGTATCGCCTCAAGGGCGATCTAAACATCCCGCGCGCTTATGCGGAAAGCGAAATCGTGGAGTTCTTTCGCGATTGTGCGACCGGCAGCGCGCAAGGCTACGCGACGTTCCTCGGCGCGGGCGCGTATTCGCACTATCGTCCGGTGGTCATCGACTCGCTGGTGTCGCGCGGCGAGTTTTTCACCGCCTACACGCCCTACCAACCTGAGATCGCCCAGGGCACGCTGCAATCCATCTTTGAATTTCAGACGATGATCTGCGAGCTGACCGGCATGGATGTGGCGAACGCCTCCATGTACGACGGCTCGACCGGCGCTGCCGAAGCACTGATGATGGCGGCCCGTCTGACCGGGCGGCATAAATCGGTGGTCGCTACCAGCGTGCATCCCGAGTATCGCGAGGTCATTACCACGTACGCACGCTATCAGGGGATGCCGATCTCGACTGTCGGCTACCTGAAGAATGGCCGGGTGGACCTTGATGCGCTCGATGAGATGATCGACGACGAAACCGCCGGGGTGCTGGTCCAGTCGCCAAACTTCTTCGGCACCGTCGAAGACATTGCGACCATCGCCGACATTGTGCACAAAAAAGGAGCGCTGCTGATCGTTTCCATCGCGGAAGCGGTTTCGCTGGGCATTGTGAAGCCTCCGACCGAGGCTGACATTGTCAGCATGGAGGCGCAGTCGTTCGGCGTGCCGCTTGGCTTCGGCGGACCGTATTGCGGCGTATTGGCCACCCGTGACAGGTTCGTGCGCCAGATGCCGGGGCGCCTAGTCGGTCAGACAAACGACCGCAATGGCAAACGCGGATTCGTGCTGACCCTCTCCACGCGCGAGCAGCACATCCGCCGCGAGAAGGCGACCTCGAACATCTGTACCAACCAGGGGCTGGTCGCGCTGATGTGTTGCATCTTCATGACCGTCTATGGCCGCGAGGGATTGAAGGACCTGGCAAAGCAGAATCTCGCCAAAGCGCATTACGCCGCCGGCGAGTTCAAGAAGGCCGGGGCAACCGTGCTGTTTGAGGGTGCGCCACGATTCAACGAGTTTGTCATCCAGACGAAGACCGATCCCTACGCCATCAACGACAAGCTGCTCGGCCAGCGAATCATTGGCGGCTTTCCGCTGAAGAAGCTTTATCCCGACTTGGGGAATGCTTCGCTCTGGTGTTGTACGGAGACCACGACCAAAGCGTCGATTGACGCGGCTGCGAAGGAGGTGGCGCTGTGAACTCGAAGATCCGCAAAGCTACCACTCACATCAGCCAGAATGAAGTGCTCCTCTTCGAACGGTCATCGCCGGGCAAGAAGGCGTACAAGCTGCCGCCGCTCGATGTGCCCGAGGTCGATCCTGCAAAGCTGCTGGGCGAGCAGGCGCGCGAGGACCTTGGCCACATGCCCGAGGTGAGCGAGATCGAAATCATCCGCCACTTCACGCGGCTGTCCACGTGGAACTATGCCGTGGATCATGGCATGTATCCGCTGGGATCGTGCACCATGAAGTACAATGCGCGCGTCAATGAGGTAGTGGCGCGGTTGACGGGCTTGGCAGAAGCGCATCCCTATCAGCCGGAGCGCATTTCGCAGGGCGCGTTGCGCGTCCTGAAGATGCTGAGCGAGCAACTCATTGAAATCACTGGCATGGATGCGATCACTTTGCAGCCTGCGGCCGGCGCGCATGGCGAGCTGACGGGAATCCTGCTGGTGCGCGCTTATCTGGAGTCGCAGGGCAACCCGCGCAAGAAGGTCCTGATTCCAGATTCGGCGCACGGCACCAATCCGGCGACCGCGGCGATGGCCGGCTACAGCGTCGAAAACCTCAAGTCGAATGCCGCCGGCATGGTGGACATCGCATCGCTGGTGGCGCAGGTCAATGAAGATGTGGCTGCACTGATGCTGACCAACCCGAACACGCTGGGTGTGTTCGAGCAGGAGATCCACAAGATTGCCGACGTCCTGCACGCCAAAGGCGCGCTGCTTTACATGGACGGAGCCAACATGAACGCGCTGGTCGGCAAGGTGCGTCCCGGCGACTTCGGCGCGGACGTGATGCACCTGAACCTGCACAAAACTTTCTCGACGCCGCACGGTGGAGGCGGTCCGGGCTCAGGGCCGGTGGCCTGCAAGAAAATCCTCGAGCCGTTCCTGCCAATTCCCGTGCTGGTGACCAAGGCAGGCGGCGCTTTGGGCTTCGACTACAACCGGCCGCAATCCATCGGACGCGTGCGCATGTTCTACGGCAATTTCGGAATGCACGTGCGCGCGCTGGCGTACATCATGGCCAACGGACCCGATGGCCTGCGGCAGACCACCGAAGACGCAGTGCTGAACGCGAACTACATTCGCAAGGGGCTGGAAGACAGCTACGATCTGCCGTACAAAACGCCCACCATGCACGAGGTGGTGTTCAGCGACCGCTTGCAAACGCCGAAGGGCATCAAGACCGGCGACATTGCCAAGCGGCTCATCGATTACGGCTTCCATCCCTACACGGTGAGTTTTCCTCTGGTGGTTGCGGGCGCGCTGATGATCGAGCCGACGGAGAGCGAGTCGAAGGCATCGCTCGACATGTTCATTGAGGCGATGAAGGACATCGCCGAGGAAGTCGAGGAGAACCCAGAGTTCGTCCTCGAAGCGCCGCACAACACGCGCATCTCGCGCCTGGATGAGACCATGGCGGCGCGAAAGCCGATCCTGCGCTGGAAGCCGCAGAGCGAGGCGGCAGGGAAGTAGGGTATTCACCACAGAGGCACAGAGAACACGCAGGTTTCAAAGGTCATCGAATTCCGCTTCCGCGCTGACCTTCGGAGCCTCCGCCAGATCCGCAGGCTTTGATTTTGAGTGTAATCGCCTGTGGCTGTTGAAAAACTGCATTAACGGAAGATCTTTTGTTCCAAGTGCGCCCGCTATCTAGCCTTCTCTCTGTTCACCTCTCCTCATCTTAAGCAGTGGCTTCCCGTATGGATCCTGGCGATTGGCTGAGGAACCGCACCAGTCGCTTCATGTTCTGGGCTGCTGCTGCAAGCAAGAACTGCTCACGAACAAACTTCATCCGGCGTAATCGCAGCCGGCGCAACCCGATCTGATTCTTCAGTTCGGCAAACAGCGCCTCTACTTTCTTACGTTGCCGTTGCGCCTGGGCGAAGGCGGGTGTCGCGGCTAGCTCCCGGGCGCGTTGTCGCGCGGGTTCATGCATGTGAATGGCGAGATACTTGTACCGTCCACTGGTGCATTGCGCTTTTTGCGAGCATGCCCCACAACGCTTGCCACTGCCGATATAAGCGTGCGCCCGGTTCCGCACGTTCAGGCCAACGTAGTTAAGTTGTTCCCCAGCCGGACAGAGATAGCTGTTGCTCGCGGGAAGATAAGTAAATCGCTCGGGGCCATAGAGCGGACTTTTCTTTCGTAGCGCACTGTCGCGCGTGCGCATGTACGGTGTGATGTCCCGCTCCATTAACCACTGCAGGAACTCGCCGTTGCCGTAGGTGGCATCGGCGGCCACCGTTGCAGGTTTGCACCCTTGCCATTCAGCGAAGCGAGCGATCATGTCTTGAGCGGCTACTGTCTCCTGGCTCATGCGGGCCGCAGTCCCTTGCACCCCTACGATCACGCAGCTGGCATTGTCCACCAGATAGTTATCGTAGTAACCCAGCCGGGCTGGGGTGCCACCCTTGGTAGCGTAGGTCGAGTCCGGATCGGTGGTCGATACTTGTTCTTGTTCATGCACTGGCTCTTCCACCGGATTCTGTTCTTCTAGTTCAGAAAGATACTGGCGCAGCGTATGGTTGACTTGGGCTGCTTCGGCCAACTGTTCGCGCGGAATCCGGCTCTCCTTGGCCGCATTGGCCTCGACGAAACTTCCATCCACCGACAGGTTGTCCCCGCGCACCAGTCCCACGTCCATGCACTGCTTCACGATCTGTTCAAACAACTGCTCGAACAACTTCGATTCCTGGAACCGCCCGTGCCGGTTCTTGGAGAAGGTGGAGTGATGCGGAATCTCCTGATCGAACCCCAGCCCGGTGAACCAGCGCCACGCCAAATGCATGCGCAACTCGTCCACTAGCTTGCGCTCGCTGGTGACCCCGTACAAATAACCAATCAGTAGAATGCGCAGCAGAAGCTCGGGATCGATGGATGGTCGCCCCGTATCGCTGTAGCTATCCTGCAGTTGCTCGCGCACAAAACTGAAGCTGACGTGTTTATCGATAAGCCGCAGCAGGTGGTTTTCGGGAATCTGGTCTTCCAGACGGAAGTAATAGAACAATGCTTCTGAGCGGGCGTGTTGTCCCATCATAATCAGTAGGCCTCCGAAAATGGAAATCCAGCAAAGCATGGGTAGAGTTTCTTCCTTGTAACATGCTTTTGCCTGGTTTCGGCCTACTAATCACAGTGACTTTTTCAACACCCACGCCTGATATCGCCAGTTATCAGCCAAAGCGAACTCGTGTTGGAATGGATTGACTGTTTTCCCGCCGCCCCCTTCTTGGTGCTCCTTTGCAGTGGTAAAGTGACGAGATGCGTTGGGCTGCCCTGAGTTTCATCCTCGCCGCGTCAGTATGCCTGGCTGCGGTGGACAAGACTCCACCTCAGTCCGGTGTCAGCGGCTTGCCTCTGAACTTCGAGCGCCATACCGGCGACCTGGATGAAATGGTCAAGCGCGGCACCATTCGGGCCCTCGTCTTGTATAGCCGCTCGGGCTTCTTCTACGTTGATGGAAAGCCGGAGGGCATTTCTTATGAGGCGCTGCAATACTTCGAGCAGTTTGTAAATCAGAAGCTGCATACTCGGCAACACATCCAGGTTACGTTTATTCCAGTGCGCCCCGATCAACTTGAATCGTACTTGAACGACGGCATCGGCGATTTGATCGCGTACCCGGTGGCCATGACTCCCGAGCGCGAAAAGCAGGTCGCATTCTCGGTCCCGCTTGAGACCGGTGTGAAGCAGATTCTTGTGACGGGAAGGGACTTCGGTCCAGTTGCGTCGTTGCAGGACCTGAGCGGGAAGAAAGTCTTCGTCAATCCCGTCACTACGTACTACGGGAACTTGGAAAAGGTAAACGACTCGCTACGGAAGCAAGGTAAGCCGCCTATCCTGATCGAGAGCGCCGACAAGAACCTTTTGGACGAAGATCTGATGGAGATGGTGAACGCCGGCATACTTCCCGCAACCGTTACGATCACGCAGCGCGCCAAACTGTGGGCCAGCGTTTTTCATAACATCACTCCTCATCCCAGTATCGTCATTGCGAACCAGGAGGACCTGGCGTGGGCAGTCCGCAAGAACAATCCGAAGTTCAAAGAGTTGGTGGATGAATTCGTCAAGACCCACGCCGCCGGAACGTCGTTCGGCAACACCCTGATGCGGCGATACCTGGAAAGCAACCAGTGGATCACAAACCCAACCAATGAAGAACAAATCAAGAGGTTCAATGAGCTGGCGAATTTCTTCAAGACGTACTCATCGCAGTATGGCTTCGACTACCTGATGGTAGTGGCCCAAGGCTACCAGGAGTCGATGCTGAATCAATCGGCGAGAAGTCCCGGCGGTGCGGTTGGCATAATGCAGGTCAAACCGTCAACCGCGTCCGCGCCACCCATCAGCATCCCCGACATAGGGACCGCCGAAAACAATATTCACGCCGGAGTGAAGCTTTTGAACTCTATTGCGGAGAAGTATTTCGACGACCCGAAGATCGATCCGATGGACCGCCTGCTGCTCACTTTCGCAGCGTACAACGCGGGCCCCAATCGCATCGCCGATATTCGGAAGCAAGCACCAGCCCAAGGACTCGATCCCAACAAGTGGTTCGGCAACGTCGAGTTGCTCGTGTCGCAAAAGGTGGGACAGACGACTGTCCAATACGTCAGCAATATTTACAAGTACTACATCGCGTATAAGCTCGTCGTCGAGCAAGGACAATCCTTGCAGTAAGCCGCAACTCGGAACTAATCCACGTTGAGAGCCAGAGTCAGGCATCATCCAAACGACAGTCATCGATTACGGGCGATAGATCGCCATTTCGCAAGTAACGGTCAATGCTAAGCGGGGGTTTCTGAAACACAAAGGCGGGCGCATGGCCCGCCTTCAATCTTTGGCTGAAATCTGAACTACTTCGCCGCGCCCACGGCCTTCACCCGCTTGCTGAGCCGGGACTTGTAGCGGCTGGCAGTATTTTTGTGCAGGATGCCCTTCTGCGTGCCCTTGTCCAAAACGGAGACTGTGGCGCGATAGGCGGTCTGGGCGGCAGCCTTGTCGCCCTTGGCAATGGCCTCGCGCAGGGAGCGTAACGCGCTGCGCAGGCGCGACTTATTGGCGCGATTGCGCGTAGTTTTGGTCTCGGTTTGACGCGCACGCTTGAGCGCCGAAAAATGGTCTGCCATAACTTTGTTGTGATCCTTGTAGGAAATCTCGACGTGAGCCGGATACATGATTCTACCGGAAGCCGCCCCATCGAGCAAACCTTTGCCGATGAACGGTAGTGGTGCAGTTTGGAGAGAGGGATGCGTGCCTTTCGCGCACCGGCGCGAATCGGCACGCCCAGATCCCTCGCTTCGCAAAAGAAGCTCACTCGGGATGACAAAGAACAAACTGCACCCACTAGCAGATAAACTAACGATGTGGCAAAGAAAGGTGAACCGCCAATGTGGATGGTCAAACCCTCGTGGACAGGTTTGAGTTTGTGCCTTGCAATTTTCTTGACATGCGGTTGGAGCTCTGGCGATGCGAACGGCCAAGCCATGGCTGACAGCCATGCATCTCAACCGCCGCAAGCAGTTTCCATTGGAGGCGAGCCCGTGGTGGTGCTGCAACGGCCAAGTTCGAGCAACAAGACCCAGCCCCAGTTTTTGGAGGCCACGATACTGCCCGGCCGCGGAATGGCGGTCTTGCAGATCAAGGCGTACCTGCCGGGCAAGGGAGAGATCAGCCTGCTGAACTCGCCGTCGTTATCCGAATCAGAGCAAATGCTGGACAAGAACGATGATGCCTTTGGCAATCAGGTATTTAAGATGGGCGGAGCCATTCTGCTGCCGTTCGCCAATCGCATTCGCGGCAAAGTTTCGCCTGATGGAAAGACCATTACCGCGGATGTAGCTGGGAAAACCGTTACGCTGCTGGCGAACTGGAGCGGCAACAATCCCGGCGCGGAAAAGCATGCCATCCACGGGCTGATGCTGCGTTCGAAATTCGAGGATGTCACCCAGAAGAACGGAGCCACCGAGTCAAGCGTTGCCGCCGTCCTGCACGCGGGCAACTTCGATGGTCATTGGCTCTCCGACACAGATGTCCGCGTCGAGACGACTTTGGCGAACAATGCCTTCGAAATGACAGTAACAGCCAAGAACGTCGGCCATGATCCGCTACCGATTGGTATTGGCTGGCATCCCTATTTCGTTCTACCCAGCGGCGACCGTCAACAGGTCAGGCTGAAGCTGCCTAGCGTTACTCGCGCCGTCATGAATAATTACGACGATTCGTTCACGACCGGCCAGCGAATTCCGGTCAAAGGGACGCCCTATGACTTCAGCGCAGCACGGCGGACATCCACTCGGCTCGCAATATCTTGACGACAATTTCTCCGAGCTGAACCGTCGCCCTAACGGAAGCACGGTCTCCGAGATCATCGATCCTGCGGCCAAGTACGGTTTGCGGCTGATTACGCTTTCACCCCAGATCACGTCAATTCAGGTGTATGCACCCGCTGCAGAAAAATTTTGTCGCCATCGAACCGCAGTTCAATCTGCCTGACCCGTACAACAAAAATTGGGGAGGCGCCGACACCGGCATGGTGTTGCTGCAACCGGGGCAATCGGTGTCGTGGCGGGTGCGCCTGGAATTGTTCACGCCCGCTGAGTAGGTGAGTCATGCATCGGCTTACGGTCAAAACTCACAAGAAGCGCGAGATTGTCGATATCACCAAGCACCTTGAAACGCTGCTGTGGAAGCAGTATGGCGACAAGACCGGCGTGTGCCAGTTGAGTGTGCTTCACACCACGGCGGCGTTGACCACAGCCGATCTCGATCCCGGAACCGATCTCGACATGCTCGACGCCTTCGAGCACCTCATTCCCAAGCTTCCGTATCGCCATCCTCACAACCCGGAGCACACGCCCGACCACATCCTTTCCACGCTGATCGGAACTTCACTGGCGCTGATGGTCGATCGCGGGCTGCTGTTGTTAGGCACCTGGCAGCGGGTCATTCTGGTCGAACTGGACGGGCCACGCGAGCGCGAGATGGTGATGGCGTTCGTGGAGACAACATAGTCGCAGACTTCACTCCGAACGCATTTCCCGGAATATTCGCGCGTGCTCAGAGATGATTCGCGCCTTGGCTTGAAGGTCAGGTTCAAGCGACCACACCCCAGCCTGGTGCGTGCCGCCCAGCAAAATGCCGTCATTGCGCGGAAACATGTAAAGGTCTTCCGCCAGCGTGCAGTATTGAATTTCCGGTTGCGGTAGAAGGATCGTTAGCTGGCCTTTTACCGGGGTCAACTCCTCGTCCTGGAACAGCGCCTTCGCGCCCAGACCGGTGCAATTCACGATCACCGGTTGAGGCAAGTCCTGCAGATCAGCGATACTTCTAAGCTCGCGAACCTCGATCTGGCCACCCGCGATGCGGAAATCCTCCATCACCGCAGGCAGGTACGTGTTCGGCTCGATCAGCATCGTCTGGAACTGGCGGACAGCGGGGAAAGGGAATGGATTCTCGGCGGGTGACAGGTCGCGCATTTCGGGCAGCAGGTCGCGAATGGGGCTGTCGAGGCTATGCATGCCGCCGTTCGAGATGGGTTCCCGGGTCATTAGGTAGTTAGGCAGCCACCGAATTCCGTAGCGCGCTCCCACCATGACCTGGTAGCGCGCATTGGCGAGATGTGAAGCCTCGACAAACTTCGCCATGAAATCAGGCGACTCATTTCCTCGGTGGAAGACCATGACCGGAAACCACTGCGCACCAGCCACGTTAGAGGTTGTGTGTGGCGGAAGACTCTTGGCGTAGATGGTGACGGTGCATCCTCGCTCCTGCAGCAATCGTGCGGTGGCCAGGCCGACGGCACCGCATCCCAGTACTGCGACGTTCTTTTCCCCAGTACGGTCAACTTCGCGGCAAGCGAGTTCGCCCGTTCCCCACGAGAGCGTGACTCCCGCGCCACCGTGACCGTAGTTGTGCACCACCACCTTGTTGTCGAACTTCTGTGCGTTGACCACGAATCCGGAAGGGCGAAACGGCCGCAGTCCGACGATGGTCCTTATCTCGCGATCGGGTTGGACGTTGACCTTCGGCAGCTTCAGAAGCGGCGATATCGGGGGCGGAGGAGTCGCAGCCTGACTAAGGTGCCGGGCAGTACAGCCTTCCAGCACAGCCGTGCCGGCAAGCAACCCAAGTGCTTTTAATGCGGCGCGCCGATCCATAAGTACGCGAGTATAGCGCGGTCGAATCGAGGGAAATTGGTCAGAACTTGGTTAGGTATTACCGACGTGGTTCGCCGGGCAGATACCGGCCACAGCGCGTTCGGTCGGGATGAAAATTTGAGATTAAAGCTGGAGCCTGGAGCTGAACTTAGCCGATGGCTGATAGCTGACGGCTGACAGCCAATGGCTCTCACAGCATCTGCGTGCCCCACAGATCATGCAGGTGCAAAACGCCTACCAGGTGGCCGGCGGCGTCCACTACTGGAAGCGAAGTAATCTTCTTCTGCTCCATGATGTCGAGCGCGGCAATGGCGAACACGTCAGGGCCGACAGTGCGCGGCGAGCGCGTCATGCATTCTGCCGCTGAGAGGTCGAAGACCTTCTTACCGTACTGTTGCAGCAGGCGGCGCAGATCGCCATCGCTGATCAGTCCCACAAGTTTTTCGCCTTCGACCACGGTTGTCATTCCCAGGCCCTTGCGCGACATTTCGTAGATGACCTCAGTCATGTGAGTTGAAGGGCTCACACTGGGAACGCGCATCCCCGGCGTGCATAAGCGTGGAGACCCGCGCGAACCGCTTGCCCAGCTTGCCTCCGGGATGCAGGCTGGCGAAGTCCTCTTCCTTAAATCCACGGCGTTGCGAGAGCGCCACCGCCAGTGCATCGCCCAGGGCGAGCATGGTAGTGGTCGAGGCGGTGGGTGCAAGTCCCAGGGAACAAGCTTCGTGCGCGACTGAGCAGTCCAGCGCGATGTCGGCCGCTTGCACCAGCGTTGACAGGCTGCGCGGCTGCTCTGAAGAAGAGTGAAGGTCGTCGCAGGTCATGGTGATGAGCGGGACGCCCAGCCGCTTCACGGTGGCCAGCAGTTGCAGGATTTCGTCGGTCTCTCCGCTGGCCGAAAGAGCGAGAACCACATCGCCGCGGACCACCATGCCAAGGTCGCCATGCAGGGCTTCGGCGGGATGAAGAAACAATGCCGGGCTTCCGGTTGAGGTGAGCGTGGCTGCGATCTTGCGCGCGATCAGTCCGCTCTTGCCCATGCCGGTAACGACGACGCGGCCCGCGCAGCAGTAGAGCAGCTCCACCGCCCGTTCAAAGTCGGGCAGCATGGGTCCCGCCAGGCGGTCGGCAAGTGCGCGCAGGGCTTCGGCCTCGATGCGCACAACGTTTTCACCAACGTTCTTTGCGGTGCTCTGCGATGGAGGTGGAACGGCGGGCCGCGTCATTGTGGCGTTGTGCCCGGCAGCAGGCCATGGGAATTGAAGACAAGTACGCGCTCTTCGTTTTCGCCGCCCGTAAGCGGAACGTTCTTGCCATTAAAGGAAACTTCCACTGCGCCGACGTTGCCAGTCCAGAAGACTATCTGGCCGGTGGCACGAATCGTCTTCACGTCCGGAGGCTTGATGATGCCCCGGACCACGAACTTATCGTCGGACTTGATCGAGACCCAGGCGCGATCCGTGGGGCGCACTGTGAGTTCGAACTCCGCAGCCGCTCCAGAACTGTCAGTACTTGGTGTAGCGGCTGTTCCCGGTGTACTCGCCGGTGTGATTTGCTGTGGGCTGACGTTCCTGCCGAAGACGGTCTGCGGGATAGGAGCAGAAGCGCCGACGGGAACGCTTGTGTTTGGATTATTGGCGCTCGAATTGTCCGGGGCGGATGCGTTCATTTGGGCGCTCGTGCTTTGCGATTGCCGATCGAGCTGATGTTGCCGGTAAAGACGCCAGCCGCCAATACTTGCCGCAATCAGCACAAGAACTATAAACACGGGCACAACGGGAAATATGGATCGATTTACCTCATCCGATGGCTCGCCTGCGTATCGGCTGGAGACATTCTGCTCGGCATTCCCATGTACATCGGGGGTGGCTTCATCCGCGGCGTGCAAATAGTCTGCCACCGCCTGTTCCTCGTCGATCCCGACGTACTTGGCGTAGGCCCGGACATATCCTTTGTTGAAGATGCCGCCCGGAAGTTGATCGAATTGTTCATCTTCCAAGGCGCGCAGCAGCCGAGTTCCAACTTTGGTGGTGGCTGCGATCTCGTCAAGTGAGATGTTCCTCAGTTCCCGCTCGCGACGCAATCGTTCGCCGAAAGTACCCATTCCACCCTCGGTCTGCTCTAATGAGTCTTGCAACTGAATTTACCGAGCGTCCTTGCCGATCATAGAAAGTGGTGCAGGCAGTGTCAAACCGGCCCGGCCCACTGATGGTGTTCCGTCCCCGCCTCGCGGGAATATTCGTGGGGATAGGAACCATCGGTGCTTTCCGGTAAAATACACCTCAGCCGGGTGTGTGTATTTTGAGCCTGAACGATTTGGAGTCAGTGGCCGCTGGCCTTGAAACACTTTTCCGGGGCCAGAGACGAGATCTGCGCCAGGTTCTTACATGTCGCTTTCAACTGCGAACGACCAGCAGTTTTACGAGCTGAAAATCTTTCACGACGTCGCCAAAGCCCTGACGTCGTCGCTCGATCTGGACACCATTCTGCAAACCATCATGGAAAAAATGGCGGCGTACTTTGAGCCCGCTACCTGGTCGCTGCTCATGCTGGATGACGCTTCGGACGAGCTTTATTATGCCGCCGCGGTTGGCAAAGGTTGCGAGAAACTCAATGCGCTGCAAATGGCGTCGGGTGAAAGCCTGGCCCGATGGGTGATCAATCATGGCGCGCCCTTGATCATTCCTGACGTGGCCCGGGACGAACGGGTTCGGAACGCCGCAGACGACGATTTCTTTGTCGAAGGATGTTCCGCCGTTTGCATGCCGGTACGCACCGGGCGCAAGGTCCTTGGCATCATCGAGATGGTGAACATCGACATGGAGGTCTACAGCCGCAACGAAATGTTGTTGCGGACCTTGGCCGATTATGCTGCCATTGCCATCGAGAATGCCCGCGCGGTTCAGCGCATTCAGGAACTCAGTATTACCGATGACTGTACGGGCTTGTACAACGCGCGGCAGTTGTTCACCGCGCTGTCCGAAGAGGTGCACCGCTCCAAACGCTTTGGGTACGAGTTCAGCCTGCTGTTTCTTGAT
Organism: uncultured Acidobacteriaceae bacterium; assembly: GCA_963709045.1. GTDB lineage: Bacteria > Acidobacteriota > Terriglobia > Terriglobales > Acidobacteriaceae > Bog-257. The sequence goes on from CAVPUX010000009.1 coordinate 144,942, forward strand.
CTCGATCACTTTAAGCAGGTGAATGACAAACATGGACACTTGATTGGCAGCAGGCTTCTGGGCCAGGTAGGGCAGGCTTTGCGCGAGAATCTTCGTTTGGTGGATGCCGCGTTCCGCTACGGTGGCGACGAGTTCGCCATTATATTGCCTCAAACTTCCAAGGAGGCGGCGCTGTTGGCGGCGCGCCGCTTGATGTCGGTTTTTCGCTCTCGGAAATGGCTGGCCTCGGAGGGTGTACCTCTGTATTTGCGGGCTAGCATCGGGATTGCAAGCTTTCCGGGCGATGCCGTCTCTCCGCAGACGATTGTGCAGCGCGCCGATGAGATGATGTACCAGGTTAAAGATGCCGGGCGCGATAATATTGCGGTAGCAGGCATGGGGATTGCGGGACCCGAAGAAAAAGCTTCCAATTGCTGACCCTCTCGGTTCTCGACAGGAAAATCTTCCCTGGTCTCCGGTCGTTATTTTGTCGGGTCTTGGGTACTACTTGTGTCGAGAGCCACCGTATTCGGGTTGGCCGGCGCCTTCGGATTGACGCCGAAGTCCCACACGTAAAGGTTCATTTCCTGCGGGCCGAGCATCTCTACCACCGCGTACTCGCCGGGCGCCAAGTCTTGCGTTGGAGTCACCTTTATCCACTCTCCAGTTCCTGTTTTCTCGACAGTGGCAGGCACTCCAATGTTCTGCTCGCTCACCTTGCCGGTAAAGGTAACCTTCAAGCTGGCGACGACGCGTGTGTCTTTCTTGATCTCGGTGCGCACCAGTCGGAAGCGGTCGGCGATGGCGGTGTCACTCTGTGGGCCTTCGTCGATGTCAATGTAGATGGTAGGACGGGGCACGTGAGATTGAATCTTCGCGTGTTCACCCTTTAGTTCAAATGGCTGTTTGGAGCTGGCTATCGGATTGATCGTGGCCCGCAACACGCTCTTGCCGGTGTTCTTGTTCAGCTCACTGCCATTCTGTACGATTTCCGCCAGTTCTGGTTTCCCCTCATACTGATCGAACAGGAATACTCCGCCGGTTCCGGGCAGATGCAGACCTGGCGCAATCTGCGGCGAGTTGGCCTGTTCCTTCTCGCGCTCCTCTTTCTCTTCAGGAGTCTCTTCCCGTACCTTGTGCATCTTGCCGCTGCTGAGCTCGGCTTCGTACTTCTTGGTTGCGTCCCAATTGATGAGCGAACTCGGAATGTCTTCCCACTCATACCGTTCTGCACTGAGATAGTGCACCCGGTCGCCCTGGATCTCGTATTTCACTACCGACTGGTAGGAGCCATCTTTCAGAATCAGGCGCAAAGTGCGTTGTTGCGCGTGCAGGTTGATCGGATGCTGCAAGAGCAAGACCGTGGGTGTCGCAAGCAATGCCAGCGAACAGAGCGTATTCAGAAGGCGACGAGACATCGGCACTAGTTTAGACCCAAAAGCCGCAAAGAAGACTTGGTCATGACGCTCGACCTCAGGAGCTAGCTCTTTCACAGCACCTTGTGACCCCCATCACGGCGCGATGTGCTTCTTCTGCTGAACAATAACCTGTACGTTCTCCCATTGCGCGTTACACGGCGCGTGATTTTTGGGAGAAGCATTGTTTTACCGAGGGTCCACGCATGGATAGCGCACTCTTAATCCACCGCCTGCACTTTGCCTTCACGGTAACTTATCACTACCTGTTTCCCCAATTGACCATGGGGCTGGCCCCGCTGATCGTCATCTTGAAAACTCTGGCGCTCAAGACCAAAGACGAGCGCTACGACCGGGCCGCCCGCTTCTGGGCCAAGATTTTCGGTATCAATTTCGTGATCGGCGTGGTCACCGGAATTCCGATGGAATTTCAGTTTGGCACCAACTGGTCGCATTTTTCACGCTACGCCGGAGGCGTTATCGGACAGACGCTCGCCATGGAAGGCTGCTTCGCTTTCTTCCTGGAGTCCGCATTCCTCGGCCTGTTTCTTTATGGCGAAAAGCGTCTGAGCAAAACCATGCATTGGTTTGCTGCGCTGATGGTCTTCGTCGGTTCGTGGCTGTCGGGTTACTTCATTGTCGCGACGGATGCCTGGATGCAGCACCCGGTTGGCTATCAGCGCGCGGCTGACGGTTCTCTGCAGCTGAGCAGCTTCTGGGCACTGGTGCTGAATCCCTGGGCTTGGTGGCAGTATGCCCACAACATGGGTGGCGCGGCGATCACCGGGGCGTTTGTGATGTCGGCGGTGGGCGCGTTCTACCTGCTCAGCCAGAAGCACATAGAGCAGGGAAAAATCTATGTCCGGGTCGGCGTGGTGGTGGCGTTGATCGTGTGCGCTCTACAACTGTTCCCGACGGGCGACGCCCAGGGCCGCATGGTTGCCATGCACCAACCGGTCACCCTGGCCGCGATGGAAGCTTTATGGGAGACGCAGCCCGGAGCGCCGCTGGTGATTCTCGGCCAGCCCGACATTCCGGCCCAAAAGATCGACAACCCGATCATCATTCCCAAAATGCTGAGCTTTCTTACCTGGCGCAGTTGGGGCGCGCAGGTGAAAGGTCTCAACGAGGTGCCGAAGCAGGATTGGCCCGACAGCATTCCTCTGCTTTATTACGCCTATCACATGATGGTTGGACTGGGGACGATCTTCATCGCAGTCTCGGCCATCGCGTGCTTCCTGCTCTGGCGGAACCAACTCTATCGTGCTCGCTGGATGCTTTGGGTGCTGCTGCTGCTGTTCCCGTTGCCTTACATCGCCAACACCGCGGGCTGGATGACAGCCGAGCTTGGCCGGCAGCCGTGGCTCGTGTATGGCTTGCTCCGCACCGTGGACGGCTACTCCAAGATGGTCTCCGCCGGTAATGCCTGGTTCAGCTTCCTCGGGTTTCTTGGGATGTACACCGTGCTTTCGGTCCTGTTCCTCTTCCTGGTGCGTCGTGAAATCGAGCACGGGCCAGAGCCTGATCCCGACAATGAGCCCTTGCTCAAGAAACTTAGTGTAGTTGCGGTAGATCCCGTGGAGGTGAGCTAGCCATGTCAACCTTATGGTTCATGATCGTTGCGGTAATGGTTGCGGTTTACGTGCTGCTTGACGGCTTCGACATTGGCGCCGGCGCGGTCCACCTCTTCATCGCGAAAAATGACGCCGAGCGCCGCACCGTGCTGCGCGCTATCGGGCCGGTATGGGACGGCAACGAAGTGTGGTTGCTGGCCGCTGGCGGAACTCTCTACTTCGCTTTTCCCCTGTTGTACGCATCCAGCTTCAGCGGGTTCTACCTGCCGCTGATGATGGTTCTATGGCTGCTGATGCTGCGCGGAATCGGCATCGAGTTCCGCACCCACATTCAAGAACCGGTGTGGAAGGGCTTCTTCGACGTCATCTTTGGGATTTCGAGCATCCTGCTGGCCATCTTCTTCGGAGCCGCTCTGGGCAACGTGGTGCGCGGCGTGCCGCTGCAAGCAGATGGCTATTTCTTCGAGCCGCTGTGGACGAATTGGCGTGTCGGAGCGCACAACGGCATCCTCGACTGGTACACCGTGATCTGCGGCGTCGTCGCATTGGTTACGCTTGTTGTACACGGATCGCTTTACCTGGCAATTAAGACCGAAGGACCATTGAACTTTCGGGCGCGCAAGGTGGCCAGCCTCTTCTGGCCGGTGCAGGTGCTGATTACGATTGCCAGCCTGATCGCCACCGTGTTCGTCGTTCCTCACGTGCTGGACAATTACAGCAAGTGGCCCATCGGATACCTGGTCCCAGTGCTGGTGATCGGCAGCCTGATCTATCTGTACTATGCGCACGCGAAGAGAAACGAGAAGGGCGCGTTCCTGGCGTCGTGTGTCTACATTGTGGCCATGCTGGTGGGAGCCGCATTCGCGCTCTATCCCAATGTTCTGCCCGCCAGCACGGGCTCCGACTTGAGCCTGACGATCTACAACACCGAGGCTGGTGCGCACGGTTTGAGTGTCGGCTTGGTGTGGTGGACGATCGGGATGATTCTCGCGCTTGGATATTTCATCTTTGTCTATCGCATGTTCCGGGGCAAGGTAAACCTGGACGAAGGCAGCGGGCACGGGTACTGAGCGGACGGCCGTTCGAAACTCAAAGGCGCCAATGGGTAACGAGACATTGGCGCTTTCTTCTGCTTATCTAAGGTCGATACCACTCACACTGCGACGGCCGCGCCGGTGGCCACCCCCAATTTTGCCTGCTCCCACGCATCGAATCCGCCGATCACGTTGATGACGTTGTAGCCCGCCTTTTGCAGCAGGCTGCACGCGATCATGCTGCGATAGCCGCTCTTGCAGTGGACCGCGATGGGCGCGTTCCGTTCGAGTTGCGGCAGTGCGGCCTTGAAGCGGTCCAGCGGATACCAGTCCACGCCGTCGATGTGTCCGGCTTGCCATTCACCTTCTCTGCGGACATCCAGCACTTGCAGCCCGCCGCTTTGCAGTCGCGTGCTGAGTTCCTGCACCGTAATCTGCTCCAACTGCGCGACGTGGGAATCCCGCTCGCTTCCAACCCTCTACACCACCGTCGAGATAACCGGGCAGGTCCTCGATGCCCACCCGCGCCAGACGCATGCGTGCCTCACTGATCTGCTCCGGCGTTTCGCCGATGAGCACCGGGTGCGCCCTGGTGCCGAGAACGGCTCCTGCCCAGGAAGCGAACTGACCGGAGAGCGCAATGTTGATGGAGCCAGGCACGTGCGCCTCGGCGAACTGCTCGGCAGGCCGTACGTCGAGCGCGATCGCGCCTCGCTCCAGCATGCTCTTCAGTTCGGTCGCGGAGATCGGAGCGAGCTCCGGTAGATCTGTGAGTGACGCGGCTCCAGCGCGGTTGATGGCAGCGTCTTCCAGAAAATAGTCCGGACGAGCGGGAAGGTTGGTCGTCAGCTGCCGAATAAACTCGTCGCGGCTCTTGATCTGCAACGCGTAATTGGTCAGTCGTTCGGTGCCGATGGTGGACGACCGCTCGGCGCGCATGTTGCGTCCGCAAAGCGAGCCGGCGCCATGCGCGGGATACACCTGCACCGTCGTTCGGCAACGCCAGAAGCTTGGTGTGCAGCGAGTCGTAGAGCAAGCCTGCGAGCTGCTGCGGCGTATGCGTGGGCGACAGGTCGGGCCTTCCCACGTCGCCGATGAACAGCGTGTCTCCGGTGAGCACGGCCTATGGCGTCGGCGACTTCTCTTCGTCGGTGACAACCAGGCAGATGCTCTCCGGCGTGTGGCCCGGTGTGGAGAGAACGTCGATGCGCAGTTTGCCAACACGCAACTCGAAGCCATCGCCGACAGCGACATGCGGAAATGTCGCGCCCGCCGCCTCTCCGATGTAGATAGTTGCGCCCGTGCGGGCGGCCAGCTCTTTGTGTCCCGAGACGAAGTCGGCGTGCAGATGGGTCTCAAAGATGTGGCGAATCTGAAGGTGTTGTTTCGCAGCCGCCTCAAGATAGATTTCAATATCGCGCTGCGGATCGACGACGACGGCTTCGCCTTCCGATCCGAACAAGTAGGAAGCATGCGCTAGACAACCGAGGTAGAACTGTTCGAAGTACATATCTGTCCACTCCGCGGGGAACATGATACACATCCGGCTGCGATTCACCTAAATTTTGACGGGCATCGCCGAGTGAGCTTAGGGCAGCTCTGATTAGGTTTGGCTGAAGGGGACGGCCTTCCGGCCGTCCGTAAATGCCTAATATGACCCCGGTGCTTTAGCCCCTGATGGATGTCCAACGGCCTATTCAGATATTTCCCTAGCGTTCGTAGGTTTCCACCAACTGCTTCAGCCGTGCGCCCATCGCCGGTGTTAGCTCTTCCTGGCGAAAGCGCCAGCGCCAGTTTCCAGACGAGGTTCCGGGCAGGTTCATCCTGCCTTCGCTGCCGACGCCCAGCACATCCTGCAACGGAAACAGCGCAGTGTCGGCGACCGATGCCAACAAAGTGCGAATCATCACCCAATTAATCTCGCGGCCGTCGGTGTTCAGGTAACGCCGCGCGTACTCCAACTCTTCAGCCACCTCGGCTGCGCTACGAACACTTCCTGCTCCGGCGGTGCTCGTCCACCAGCCCACAACGGTGTCGTTGTCGTGCGTGCCGGTGTAAGCAGCCAAGTGGTGTGGATAATTGTGAGGCTTGAACTGCGGTGCTTGCGGGTCTTTGCCAAAAGCAAACTGGAGAATCGCCATGCCCGGAAATCCGAAGCGCGTACGCAGCGCTTCCACCTCAGGCGTGATTACCCCGAGATTTTCCGCGACGATCGGCAACTCTCCCAGCTCGCCCTCGATCGCTTCGAACAGCGGGGCTCCCGGCCCTTTCACCCACGCTCCGTTGATAGCCGTCGTCTCGCCGCCAGGAATTTCGTAGTATGCCTCAAAGCCGCGGAAGTGGTCGAGACGAATCATGTCGAGCATTTCCAGCGAACGACGCAGGCGCGCGATCCACCATGCATATCCGGTCTTCGCGTGGACTTGCCAGCGATAAATGGGATTGCCCCACAGTTGTCCGGTGGCGCTGAAGTAGTCCGGCGGCACGCCAGATATCGCTGTGGGCATGCCCGACTCATCCAGTTCGAACAACTCGCGGTTGGCCCACACGTCGGCGCTATCGAGGGCGACATAGATGGGAACGTCGCCCATGATGCGAATGCCGTTGCGCGCGCAATGCGCCTTCAGATCGCACCACTGCCGCTCGAATTCAAACTGGATGAACTTGTTGCATTCAATCTCGTCGCGGAATTGGTTGCGCGCGCGCTCGATGGCGTCGGGCTTATGCAGCGCAAGGTCAGCATCCCAAAACGTCCATGCGACGTTGTTGTGAGCTTCCTTGAGCGCCATGAACACGGCGAATTCTTCGAGCCATGTCGAATGTTTTTCGCAGAAGGCGTCGAATGCTTCGCGCTCGGACGCCGAATTTCGCCGGAACGCCTGGAAAGCTCGCCGCAGCAAAGGGATCTTCCATGCGATCACGGCGCCGAAGTCCACCTGGTCAGCCGGAAAATCCGGACGTGACCTCAACTCGCCAGAATCGAGATAACCGCGCTCCACGAGCGCGTCGAGACTGATCAACAGAGGATTGCCGGCGAAGGCCGAAAAACACTGATATGGAGAGTCGCCGTAACCGGTGGGCCCCAGCGGCAGAACTTGCCAGGTACGCTGACCGGCATCGCGCAGAAAGTCGGCGAAGCGATGCGCCTCGGGCCCCAGTTCGCCGATGCCGTACGGTCCCGGAAGAGAAGTCGGATGTAGCAGGATGCCGCTGGATCGTGGAAAGCTCATGCCGTGACGTTAGATGCTGAGCACCGCAGATATTGAGTACTGCAAAAATAATGTCTGACTTCGCGAGTTCCGAGTTGTCATCACGAATGGCCTTTACGCCGTGAGGGGCCTGCTGTTTTCCTGGCATGCAGACGCAAAACAAAAGCAGATTCCTCGCTGCGCTCGTAATGACAATCCCAAGCAAAGCGAGACTTCCAACCTCGGCTCGGGACGAAATTTTCGCTAACGACGCCAGCAGTAATGAGGTCCACCAAATCAGAACGGAATATCTTCGTCCGTGATCTCCGCGCCCGCCGGCGCCTGCGATGGCTCGGGCTCGGCCGTGCGCTGGTCGAAGCCGCCGGACTTGGCAGCTCCTGATCGTCCCCCGCTATAGCCACCACCGCCTTCGCCGCCGGCATCGCGTCCTCCTAGCAGCACCAGGTCGTTGACGATGATCTCGGTCTTGTACTTCTTCTGGCCAGTTTCCTTATCGTCCCAGGAGTCGCTGTGCAGGCGGCCTTCGATGTAAACTTTGCCGCCCTTTTTCAGGTACTCGGCGGCGATCTCGGCGGTGCGCTGGAAGGCGACCAGGTTGTGCCACTCGGTGCGATCTTGCCAGTTGCCGTCTTTGTCTTTGACGCGATCCGTGGTCGCCAATGAGAAGCGCGCTACCGCCATGCCGGTCTGGGTGTACTTCACTTCCGGATCTTTTCCAAGATTGCCGATCAGAATGACCTTATTGACGCTCTTAGCCATGAGAGCTGCTCCTGTGCTGCGGAAATGCGGATAATCGAAAGCCAAATATAGCAGAAGCGGGCAGCATGAAACCGGAGGGCTCGGCGCGTCGCATCTGTGCTCTATTTCCCTGGCTTCGCGTCCTTTGCTTTCTTTACTGCGCCATTTTTCTTCGCTGCCAGTTCGGCTTTTTTCTTTTCGCGCGCCGCGAGGCGCGCTTTTCTCTTCAGCTCCTCGGGTGAGTACATGCTTCCTCGACAGCTCTTGCTGCCGCAATAGCAAGGTGCGTCGTCGTCGCCGTCGTAGAGACAATAGTCGTAGGTAAGCTCTTCGCCGGCGGCAATATCGCGAATCGCCGCGATGTAAACTCGGTCGCCCTCTTCGTCGGTCTCGCAATTGGGATCGCAAGAGTGGTTTACAAACATCGCCATCCCATGGCCGTCGATCACCACCTCGCCATCGCCCACGCCAAACAAATAGGTGAACGGACGCCCTTCGTAACGGACGTCGCCTTCGGCCTTGGTGATCCGCTCCCCGGTGTATTCCAGGACGCGAGCATTCTTGGGAATGTCTTCGAGGGTGAAACAGCCTGCAGCGTGAATGTCAGAGGATCGAATAATAAGGCGTGGCACGAAGAAGTGCTCCCGGTGAGTTTGGTTTGCAGTATAACGTATAACAAATTGGGCGCGATGCACGCCGGCGGACGTTATAAGCGCAGAGAAATTCTCGTCGGTTGAGCGCATAACCGCGCGGCACCGTCAACACCCCTTGTCACACAGGTCTGTTGCATTTCCCGGTTCACATTCGGCTGGAGATTTCGTATCTTGAAGGAGACGACTTTATTTGGGAGGCGCTCTCATGGTGCATGTCCTGATCCGCCACAAGGTGACGGATTACAACCGCTGGAAGCAGGCTTTCGATTCTCACCTCAACACCCGCAAGCATGCCGGCGAAACCGGGTGCCGCATCTTCCATACCGTTGACGATCCGCGCGAAGTTGTTTTGTTTCTCGATTGGGATGGCGTCGAGCAGGCGCGCAAGTTCATAAACTCTGAGGATCTTCGCAAGGCCATGCAGCAAGCTGGAGTGGAAGGCGCCCCCGATGTGCAGTACATCGAGGACGTCCGAACGGTTCATCGCTCGTCAGCCGATTAGACTCTGCTCGACATTAGTTTTCGAAAATGTTTTCTCCGGCTCTTGACATCAGCGGGAGGTTTGGTCTCCAAATTCCCGTTAGCCTGCGGTCGCGGTTGCGGTCTTAGGGCTGCGCGGGCGTTGCTTCGAGTTGCTTGAAAGCCTCTACGCGCAAGGGTTCCGCGAGATGCGGCATTCTGTCAAGAATTTTTCCACAGATTTTTACGGGCGTGCTGCAACTAATTTTTCTCAGCCGTTGACAAACCCGAACAGAAATTTAGAATACCCGACGACTTCTCCGAATCGATTTGCGACGCCGTGACCTACTCAACTCAAAATTCCGAAGTTCTCTTGCGCACTGACTTTTCTGCTTTGAAACTGTTTGCCAGCGGAAAAGTTCGCGACCTTTACGAGGTCGGTAACGATCATCTGCTCTTCGTGGCCACCGATCGAATCTCGGCATTCGATTATGTTCTGGCCACGGGGATACCGCAAAAGGGGCGAGTGCTAACTCAGCTCTCGCTTTTCTGGTTCGAATTCCTGAAGGGCATCGTTCCCAACCACCTTGTCACCTCCGACATCCGCAAGTACCCGCCGGAGCTGCAACCGTATGCCGCCCAATTGCATGGCCGCTCCATGCTGGTGGTGCGTGCTGACATGGTCGCCATCGAGTGTGTGGTGCGCGGCTATCTTTCCGGCTCGGGCTGGAAGGAATACAAGGCCGACGGCTCGGTGTGCGGCATCAAGCTGCCTGCGGGATTGCGCGAATCGGACAAACTGCCGGAGCCGATCTTCACTCCCGCCATCAAAGCCAGTAGTGGCCATGATGAAAACATCTCCTTCGAGCGCATGGTGTCGTTGGCGGGTCGTGAGTTGAGCGAACAACTGCGCGACTTGAGCGTGAAGATCTATCAGACAGCGGCCGACTACGCCGAAACGCGTGGCATCATCATCGCCGATACCAAGTTTGAATTTGGCCGTACTCCAGGCGGGTTGGTGCTTGCGGATGAAGTGCTCACGCCGGATTCATCGCGCTTCTGGCCGAAGGACAAGTATCAGCCAGGCGGACCGCAGGATTCGTACGACAAGCAGTATGTCCGCGATTACCTGGAAGCTATCAAGTGGAACAAGCAGCCGCCGGCCCCGGCGTTACCCCCCGAGGTGGCGGCAAGAACGAGTGAGAAGTACGTGGAGGCTTACACCCAAATGACCGGGCATCCGTTGCCGGCCTAAGCAAAGCCGAATGATGGGCATGTCCATTCTCGACTGGGTGATCCTGCTCATCATTCTGTTGTCGGTGTTACAGGCGATCGCGCAGGGATTTTTCTACGAGTTCTTTTCGCTGGCGGGCGTGATCGTCGGATATCTGCTGGCGGCATGGGAGTACTGGCGGGTGGCTGCGTGGTACGCGCCTCACGTGAACTCCCAGTGGGCGGCGGATATCGCTGCGTTCTTTACTATTTTTATTGTTGTCGTCTTGCTGGCCGGAGTGGTGGGGCGGATCGCACGCTGGGCCGTCCACGGGGTGGGACTGCGCTGGTTCGATCGCCTATTGGGGGGAGTGTTCGGATTTCTTCGAGGGGCGGTGCTCTGCACCGTAGTTGTGCTGGCTCTGGCCTCGTTTGCGCCGCAGTGGGGGTGGTTGCAGCAATCGCGTATCGCGCCATTCATGTTGGTCGGGGGACGTGCTTTGATTTGGGCTGCGCCAGCGGAATTGCGGCAGCGCTTCCGTGAAGGCTGGGACCTGTTACGGACCGTTCCGCAACATGTTTCCTTGCAACCTGGCGGCAGTGATGGTCGTCGGTGACGATTTGGTTCGTTCGCTCCGTTGTCGAAGTTATGAGCTATACAGAGAGAGGCGTTGTGAAAGATCAACTGGAAGCGCTGGTTACGCAGATGTACAAGAACGGCATCACCTATTCCGAAGGCGTATGTGAATTCAAGAAGCGATTCATTCTTGCGGTACTGCAGGACTGCAAGGGAAACCAGTGCAAGGCCGCACGCCAACTGGGTATGCACCGTAACACCCTGAGCCGCACCATCGCCGACCTCAAGCTGGATGCCAAGGGTTTGCGCAAAGGTACGCGTCGGCCACCGCGCAGCGCTTATGCGGTCTCGCTGGAGCGGAAAGCTGCGCGCTAGCATTCAGTCCCCGTTGCGCGCTACTCAGAACAGCAATCCAGCTTCGATACTGGTACCATGTCCAGCACAGTTCAGCGAGCTGCGAATTGCCTTTTAGAGTTTGTCGTGAGCTCGGCTCCGGGACTCTTTGATCAATTCGCGCAGCCTGCTAAGGAGAGATCACCGTGCCTCTACCGGAGTTCAAGCAACTGGTTGACGAAGCGAGATCCCAAATCAGCGAGATTGGCCCCGACGATCTCAGACGCATGCAGCAATCGGGCGAAGACTTCACCTTGCTCGACGTGCGCGAGCGCGACGAACAGGCGAAGGGAATTATCCCCGGCGCCGTCAACTTGCCACGCGGCATCCTGGAAGTGAACATCGATAAAATCACGACCGACAAAGACCGTAAGCTGGTTTTATATTGCGGTGGAGGCAGCCGTTCGGCGCTCGCTGCCCTCAATCTCAAGAAGATGGGCTTCCGTAATGTATTTTCGCTGGCGGGCGGCTATCGCGACTGGCGCGAAGGCGACACCTACTGACGCGGTCTCATCGAACGTCTGTCGAGACCTTTACGCGAGACAATCATGAATCTGCAAGGAAACCGCATTACATGGCTGGGTCATGCCACGTTCCGCATTGAAACCAAAGATGGCGTCACCGCCTACGTCGATCCCTGGGTGATGGGCAATCCCGCCTGTCCGGAGAGTGAGAAGCAAGTGAAAAAGGCCGACGTCCTGATCTGCACCCACGGCCACAATGACCATATCGGCGACGCCGTGCAGATTGCCAAGCAGCACAATCCCATCGTGGTCGGAATTTTCGAGCTCTGCACTTGGGTGGGCAAGAAGGGCGCCAAACAGATCAGCCCCATGAACAAGGGCGGAACGCAGACGGTCGCTGGCATCAAGATAACGATGACTCAAGCCGTGCACTCGTGCGGCATTCAGGATGACGATGGCAGCATCGTGTATGGTGGCGAGGCGTGCGGCTACGTTCTGGAGTTGCCCGGTGGAGTGAAGCTCTATCACGCAGGCGACACCGCCGTGTTCGGCGATATGCAGATCATCCACGATCTCTACTCGCCCGAAATCGCGATGCTGCCGATCGGCGACCACTTCACCATGAGTCCGCGCGAAGCGGCTTACGCGTGCAAACTGCTGCAGCCAAAAACTGTCATCCCCATGCACTTCGCGACGTTTCCGATGTTGACCGGCCGCCCGGATGATCTGAAGAAATTGCTGGCAGGTGCGGGTCCGGATGTAGTCGAAATGAAACCGGGGCAAACCTTAAGCTGAGGAGGGAATACCCTCAATGACAAGTTTTACCGATGAACGGGTCGAAAACTATCTCTATGCGATGCTCCCTGAGCGCGAACCTGTCTTGCAGGAAATGGAACGTCAGGCGAAGGCGCGCGACATCCCCATCGTGGGACCGGCGGTCGGCCGCCTGTTCTATCAGTATGCGCGGCTGATCAACGCGAAGACGGTCTTCGAGCTGGGCTCAGCGATTGGGTACTCCACCATCTGGTGGGCGAAGGCGGTGGGTGAAGGTGGCAAGGTCCACTACACCGATGGCAGCCGCAAGAACGCCGACGAAGCGGGTCGCTACTTCGAGCAGGCGGGCGTTGCCGATCGCATACAGGTGCACGTCGGCGATGCGCTCGAAGTTTTGTCGGAGCGCAAAGAGGGATTCGACATCGTATTCAATGACGTGGACAAGCATGACTATCCGCGCGTCTTCAACATGGCGGCAGCGCGCGTGCGCAAGGGCGGGCTCTTCATTACCGATAACACGCTGTGGTCGGGCAGAGTTGCATATGCGGCCGGCAATCCGACCTTAGCTAACAGCGAGGAGCCTGACAAATACACCGAAGGCGTTGTGGAATTCAACCGGCTGCTGTACTCGTCGAAGGATTGGTTCACGACCATCGTTCCGCTGCGCGACGGCGTCGCGGTGGCGTTGCGGCTGTAGATCCCTATGCCCGACGCGCCAAACTGCGACATCCTGGCCATCGCCGCTCACCGCGACGACGTCGAGCAGACCTGCGGCGGCACTTTGCTCAAGATGGCCGAGCGCGGACACCGGACCGCCATCCTCGACCTGACGCAGGGCGAGATGGGCACTCGCGGCAGCGTTGAAGACCGCGCTCGCGAGGCTGCTGAGGCTGCGCGCATCCTGAAAGTTGGTTGGCGGCAAGCCCTCGATATCCCCGATGGCCGTGTCGAGAACACCTTCGGCAACCGTGTGAAGGTCGCGAGCGTCATCCGCGAATTACGCCCGCGGGTGCTGATACTCCCTTATTGGCAGGCACGCCATCCGGACCACGCGACTGCATCGACACTCGGCTATGAAGCCGCATTCCTGGCGGGATTGACGAAACTCGGCCGCACCATCGCGACCGCGGATATTCCGGCTGAAAGTCTACAAAGATTGACCTCTTTGCCACCCCATCGCCCTTACAAGATCGTCTATGCCAGCCTTTACGCCGACGTGCGACCGTCGTTCGTGGTTGACATCTCCGAGCAGTTCGAGACGCGCTTCGCAGCTCTCATGGCCTACAAATCCCAATACGAGGACCAGTCGGCCGGCAGCGGACTCTTTCCGCGCCAAGCGGAGATCCGCGAGCGCCTCGCCGCCATGGCCGGGTTCTATGGTTTGCTCGCGGGTGTCCGGTACGCGGAGCCGTTCGTGCAGAAGGAGGTCGGGCTGGTGGAGGACTTACTGACCCTGGCAGTGCAGTCGCTATAGATCCGTGACCTTCTACATCGACATGGTTCGCCCTGCCACTAAGGTTATCGGTTTGCGTCCGACGTATGATATCATGATATCACTTCTACCGAAGGGGATGCACATGGCCCAGCTTGTTGTTCGCAGCATCGAAAATACCGTGAAGCAACGCTTGCAACGCCGCGCCGCCCGACATGGCCGCAGCATGGAAGAAGAAGTGCGAGAGATCCTGCGCAGCGCCGTCAACCAGGATGAAGAGCCGGCTGGCGGACTGGGGACGGAAATCGCCGCGTTGTTTGCCAAGGCTGGCCTGGCTTCAGACATTCCTGAACTGCGAGGGCGTACGATCAAGCCTGCCACATTCGAATAATGACTATTCTGGATACCAACGTGCTCTCGGCACTGATGCGCCACATACCCGACGAAGCCGTCGTCGCGTGGCTTGACCAGCAGCCCCGATCATCCATCTGGACAACCTCCATCAGCGTCCTCGAAGTTCGCTATGGGCTGCAGATCATGCCTGTGGGCAGACGCCGGTCATTGCTGATGCAGGCATTCGGGGCCCTTCTGGACAAGATTGGCCAACGGGTTGCGGCGTTTGACACCGCTGCCGCGCAACACGCAGGTGACCTGATGGCATCGCGGCATAAGAAAGGGCGTCCCGGTGACTTGCGCGATACGATGATTGCCGGAATTGCGCTCTCTCACCGCGCCACCCTGGCCACACGGAATACGGTGCACTTCGGCGATCTTGAGGTTCCTGTGGTTAATCCGTGGAGGGCGTGACTTTAGGAGGTCGCTCGTCCTTGCAGCGATGGCGGCGAAGATGGTGCTTCATTAGGTGTTAGGCCGGGCATTGCCGCTTACTTCTTCCGCTCCACCAAAAACTTCGCAATCTCGCGCAGGGTCGACGGCGCGCTCGCCAAACTGATCCAGCGAAGCCTCGGCGGCGGCGACTAGATCATCGGCTTTCTTCAGCGAAGCGTCGATTCCGAACAGCGCCGGGTACGTTGCTTTCTCGGTCGCGGTGTCTTTGCCTGCGGTCTTGCCTAACTGCTCTGAAGTCTGGGTCACGTCCAAAACGTCATCCACGATCTGAAACGCCAGCCCGATATTTTGACCGAAGTCGCGAAGGCTCTGGATCTGCTCTGCATTCGCTCCTGCATACATGCCGCCCGTAACCACGCTGGCCGTCAGCAGAGCGCCCGTCTTCGAGCGATGGATGTACTCCAGCGTCTTGGCGTCGGCGCGAGTGTGCTCGGCTTCCAGGTCCATCACCTGGCCGCCGATCATGCCGCCGATGGTTCCGGTGGCATGCGCGATTTCGGCAATGATGGCAACTCGCGCTTCCGCCGAACACTGTAACTTTGCCAGTACTTCGTAGGCGTAAGTTTGCAAAGCATCGCCCGCGAGGATGGCCGTCGCCTCACCGAACGCCTTATGGCAGGTGGGCCGACCGCGTCGCAGGTCGTCATTATCCAGCGCGGGAAGGTCATCGTGGATCAGCGAGTAGGTGTGCAGCATTTCCAGCGCGGCTCCCAGCTCTTCGACGCCTTCGGGAATGCAGCCTTCGATCATCTGCGCCGCTTCCATGCACAGGATGGGCCGCAGGCGCTTGCCGCCGGCAAACACACTGTGTCGCATCGCCTGGTGAATGGATGTTGGATACTGCGAAACCGCCGGAAGCAGCCGTTCCAGCGCTTGGTCGGCAACAAGGCGGCCTTGTTCAAGCGTGTCTTTGAGCATGAAAGGGCAGTATAGCAATCGCAACTACTTCGCCACTCGCTCCGCAATCCACTGCGCGCACTCGCGCGTGCCCAGCGAGCCTCCAACATCTACTGTGGTTTTTTCCGCGCGAACAGCTTCGAGCACCGTGCTCTCGATCTTCTGCGCTTCAGCGTTCAGTCCCAAATGCTCCAGCATCATGGCGGCGGTCAGGATCGAACCCATGGGGTTGGCCATGTTCTTTCCGGCAATCGGCGGAGCCGACCCATGCACCGGTTCAAACATCGAAGTGCGTCCGGGATGGATATTTCCGCTAGCCGCCATGCCAAGTCCCCCTTGCAGTGCGGCCGCGAGGTCGGTGACGATGTCGCCGAACATGTTGTTGGTGACAATCACGTCGAGCGAGCGCGGATCGCGCACCATCTGCAGGCAGAGCGCGTCCACGTACATGTGCTGCGTCTGGATGTCGGAGTATTCCCTGGCTACTTCCTTGAAGACGCGCTGCCACAGGCCGCCGGCGTAGGTCATCACATTTGACTTGTCGGACATCAGCACTTTCTTGCGGCCGTTGCTGCGCGCGTAATCGAAGGCGAAACGGATAACGCGCTCCACACCCTTGCGCGTATTGATGTCTTCTTGCGTGGCCACCTCATCGGGCGTGCCGAACTTAAAGTGGCCGCCCATATCCATGTACACGCCTTCGGTGTTTTCGCGGATCACAGTGAAGTTGATGTCGCTAGGGGTGGCATTTTTCAGCGGACACAGCGATGCGTCGAGCAGGCGCACCGGTCGCACATTGGCGTAAAGGTCCATCTTGAAGCGCATGCCCAGCAAAATTTCTTTGGCGTGAATGTTACTTGCAACTCGCGGATCGCCCAGCGCGCCGACGAAGATAGCGTCAAAGTCACGCGCCAGCATCTGAAAGCCGTCCGGCGGAATGGTGGTGCCGTCGATCAGGAAGCGGTCGGCGCCCCAGTCGAAGCTGGTGAATTCGACGGCCGCTCCGCTGGCGCGAACTACTTCCAGCGCGTTGGGGATGACTTCTTTACCGATGCCGTCTCCGGGAACAACGGCGATGCGTTTTTTGGTAGCCACGAGAAAATAGTAGCACTCAGCGGGAAGCTGTCAGCCGTCAGCTATCAGCCGTCAGCCAAGACGTCAGTGTTCGTGCGCGAAGTGCGAACTTAAGTCGGTACGTCGCGCCAACGTCGGTGTGTAAGGCTGTGCCGTCCTGAACGGACTCGTTACTTCTTCCTGCTTGACCCAGGGCTTACGCCTGGGGCTAAAAGCAATTCCGCCCTTCTTCCACCCCATTTCGCGCAAAAGAGTTGCGAAAGGGGACCCGGCTGCGGGGTTGGATTTTGCGTTATCGTTCCACCGCGCCGAGTTCACAGATACCCTCCGACGGCTGACTGCTACTTCACTTCCTTCGCTATAATCAAAGATTCTGTATGAGTGTTACCACCTTTCAAGAGAAGCTTGCGGCCAGTGGCGCACGACTTGGGATGTATCGGGGTGCGGAAACCCCGGCGGATTTTGGTGATTCGCCGAACGAGTTTCGTGCTCTGCTGGGGGGCTGCGCGCTTCTCGACATGAGCTGGCAGGCCAAGCTGGTGCTGGCCGGTGAAGACCGTGTCCGCTGGCTGAATGGCATGGTCACCAACAACGTTCGCGATCTCGCGCCAGGGCACGGCGTTTACAGTTTTGTCCTTAGCGCGCAGGGGCGCATTCAGGGAGACCTGGTCGCTTACAACCGCGGCGACTATCTGTTGGTCACCACCGACCGCGAACAGGCGCCTGTGATTGCCGAGATTTTCGATCGTTACATCATCATGGATGATGTCGAGGTTGCCGACATCAGCGACAAACTTGCCGCCGTCGGTGTGGCAGGTCCTAAGTCGCCTGAGCTTTTAGCCGCGGCTGGTGTCGAGGTATCGCAACTCGACCCTGGGCAAGTGATCGACGCAGTGTGGCGCGAGATTGGCGTCTCGATCGCGCGCAGTGCACAGCCGCACATGGACGGATTCGAGATCTGGTTTGCGTCAGAGAATATGGACACCGTGTGGGACACTCTGGTCTCAACGGGCGCCACCCCCGTGGGCAGCGATGCTCTCGAACTCTATCGCATCGTCAGAGGTGTTCCGCGCTTTGGAGTTGATCTCCGGGAACGCGATTTGCCGCAGGAAACGGGACAGCAGCACGCGTTGAATTTCGCCAAAGGCTGCTACATCGGGCAGGAGATCGTTGAGCGAATTCGCTCGCGTGGCAACGTGCATCGCATGTTCACCGGCTTCGAAGTGCAGGGAAATCCTAGCGGCCGAGCCTCCGGCGCCAGGGAGCAAAGTCCGGGTCAACGACAAAGATGTGGGAGAAATAACCAGTGCGGCGCGGATTCCATTTCCAAGCGGCGAGCGGACGCTGGCGCTCGGCTATGTGCGCCGTGAAGCCGCACCTCCCGGCGCTACCGTGCAGATCGACGAGCAAAGCGCCACCATACAAACCCTTCCATTCAGCGAGTAAATAATCTATGGCCGACAAAGAAAAGAAACCTGAATTCGTAGTAACCGACCGCCGCTTGTTCAGCACCGATGGCGAATTGCGTCAGGACGTGGTGGAAGATGAAGAGCGACGCGCCGAGCGCGAACGCGAGAAGAGTGAAGCGCAGCGGCTCGTCAACGAGCAACGCGCAGCGCAACAACAAACGGAGCCTCCCAGCGCCGTGCCAACATCCCCCATCGTGACCGATGAGGCAATTCCCGAAGGGCCTAGCGCTCAGGAACAGCACGACTCGGCGACAGCTTACCGGGAGTCCACCCGCGAGATCGACGATCGCATCGAGAAGGAGATGCGCAAGCAGGGACAGCCGCATCGCGCGCAAGACTTCGAGATAACCTTCGAAAAGTTTGTTGCCTCGCTTTATATGAGCGCGCTTATGCAGCTTGGTCTGGCGGCGCCGCAGGGAGCCAAGCCCGAGGTTGACTTGTTAGGCGCTCGGCAAACTGTCGACACGCTGGCCATCCTGCAAGAAAAGACCAAAAGCAACCTGACGCCGGCGGAGCAGAACATGCTGCAGAACTGTCTCTACGAACTGCGCATGGCCTACCTTGAAGTCACCAATATGCTTACCCATCCGCCGCAAGGCGGACCTGGCACAGACGGCAAGGCCTGATGAAAGCAGTGCTCACGGTTTTGGGCAGCGGAACTTCGATGGGCGTGCCTACCATCGGCTGCGACTGCCGTGTGTGCACGTCGGCCGACCCGCATGACCGGCGCACGCGCCCATCGATCATGGTGCAGTGGGACGGCCACACTGTTCTCATCGACACCACTCCCGACTTCCGCGAGCAGGCCATCCGCGAAGGCATTCGCAAAATTGATGCGGTGCTGTACACTCACGGCCACGCCGATCACATTCTGGGGCTCGATGACGTTCGCCCGCTCAGCTTTCCCCGCATCACTGGCGGCGAGAAAATTCCCCTGTATGCCAGCGACGCCACGGCACAGACCCTGCGTAACGTCTTCCGCTACATCTTCGAGGCGGATTACAAGTACGGCAGCCTGGCACAAGTAGAACTGCGAGCCGTCAACGGACCGGTGGAGCTTTTCGGTGCCGCTTTCATCCCGCTGCAGGTGCTCCATGGTGACGCCCCTATTGAAGCTTATCGTTTCGGGTCGGCGGCGTATCTCACTGACTTCAGCAGTATTCCAGAGCAATCGCTGGAACAGTTGCAGGGGCTCGACATTTTGTTTCTCGATGCCTTGCGGCACCATCCTCATCCTACGCATTCGACGGTGGAGAACTCGCTGAAGCTGGTGGACCGGCTTAGACCCAAACAGGCGTACTTCACGCACATCTCGCACGACCTGCCGCATCGGGAGACCAACGCGGCGTTTCCCGCTAACGTGCGCTTGGCACACGACGGACTGAAACTGGAGTTCGACCTCTAGGACACTAACTCGCCATGCAAGTATTCCGCAGCCTTCAGGAAGTGCCGTCCGATTTTGGCCCCACCGTAGTGAGCGTGGGGAACTTTGATGGCGTCCACCGCGCTCACCAGGAAGTAGTGCAGCGCATGGCGGACCGCGCTCACTCGCTGCACGGCAAAGCGGTGGTGGTGACCTTCGAGCCGCATCCGTATCGCATTTTGCGTCCTGATATTGCACCCAAACTGCTGACGCCTTTGCCAATCAAATTGCGCCTGCTGCAACAGACTCGTGTGGATGCCGTGTTGGTGTTGCCTTTCACTCGCGATCTGTCATTGATGTCGGCGCAGGACTTCGCTAAGACCGTGCTGGTCGATGTCCTGCAGGCTCGCGCCGTACACGAAGGTTATAACTTTCACTTCGGCCACAAAGCCCAAGGCAACGTAAACACACTCGCCGATCTCGGCAAGCAGTTTGGCTTCGACACCACCATCTATCCCGAGCAGTTATTGCGCGGCCATCACGTCTCTAGCACGGAAATTCGCAAATTGATCGCCGAAGGAAAAATGTCGAGGGCACGCTCTCTGCTCGGACGCCCCTTTGGCATCTTCTCGAACCCCGGACGCGGACGCGGCTATGGACACAAATACACCGTCCCGACTGTGAATCTGGCGCGTTACGATGAGCTGGTTCCCGCCATCGGGGTATACATCGCTTGGCTGCGCGTCGGCAGCGAATGTTTTGACGCAGTGACCAACGTGGGCAACCGTCCGACTTTTGGGGCGGACTCGTTCGCTATCGAAAGCCACCTGCTGAATTTTCACCCTATTGAGTTGCTGCCGGAAACGGAGTTGGAACTGGTTTTCTTGCAGCGACTGCGGCCTGAGATCAAGTTTCCATCGGTGGAAGCGCTGCGCGAGCAGATAGCCAAAGACGTGCACAAGGCGCGACGGTACTTTCGGCTGCTGACGAGATAGCTGTCGGCTATCAGCCATCTGCCGTCAGCCAAAACGTAAGGATTGAAGAATCCTATTCCTGACCCCTAGTCCCTGTCTTTCACCGCTGCCGGGTCTCCTTGCCGTCGCCTGTCTTTGTCCAAGTCTTGCCGCCATCGGTGGAGAATTCCGACTGCCACTCTACAGCGTCATGGCCGTGAAATTGATTGACGGTGCGGAACTCAACGGTTTTGCCTTTGATGTCGTCAGAGCTGGAATAGACCCAGCGCTGGCCGTTGTCGCTGATTTCCAGGCTGGTATGGCGCGGCTGTTCTTGGCCGAGTGAAATACCGTAGAAGTAGAACTTGGTTGTTTTCGAAGCGAACGCATACACCGACAGATCGCGCATCGGGGTCCCGCCAAAATTAATGTCCTGATCGCAGATGACGAAGATGTGGTCGGGCGACCAGGCGCAGGTGGTGACTGCACTCGATTTGTTGGCTTTGCTGAAATCGGAATCAACAAACTGGCCGCTGCCGACCCATTTGCCACCGACCCACTGATTCAAAACATCCGCGCCGGGCGTTGCATCTGTCGCCAATAACGCTACCGAACAAGCCAACACAAACAGCAATTGTGCCAGAAATCTCATAGCGCTCCTTTACCGTTACATCGTTTCTGAACAGGGAGCAGTATAGGAAAAGTCCGGCCCCCCGTGAAAGCAAATTGGACGAATCGCCGTTAGTCTTGATGGGCCGCCACCAAAACGGTTTGCGTGGTTGAACCGAAACCTGATAGCTTTTGCCATTACCTTCAAAACACGATGAACCAAGCCATTCGTATTGCACTGTTCTGCTGCCTCGCCACTGCATCATTGCTGGCACAACTTCCCACCGATAGCCCGGTTGACGTGCTGCGTCATCCAGGTTGGAACAAAGGAGTGTTCATCGGGGGCGGCCACTCCGTCGCTAGTTCACCCAGTGGGGGTTCATTTCTCGTCGGATTCCGCCTCGGTCGCGTGCTCACTAACGAACATGGCAAGGGTTTTCTCCGCGGCACCTTCGAGATGGCTGGCGACGTCATTCCGCTGAACGAGTTCTGGATCCATGGCGGCCAGTACGCCGGAGGAATCAATCCGTTTATCGCGAAGTGGAACTTCACCAGCCCCTGCAAGGTCGCGCCTTATTTTGCCGCTGTGGGAGGCGTGCTATTCAGTACTCACGATTTACCGGCGCCCGACACCGCGCAAGTTAACTTCACCAGCGGGCCCGAAATTGGTGTGCAGATATTCGGCAAGAACCGAACCTCCTGGGACTTGGCACTCAAGGCGTATCACCTCTCCAACGCTTCGATCGGCAACCACAATCCCGGCATCAACGCGTCGCTGCAATTCATGCTGGGCTATACGTGGTACTAGGGCAGTTCAAGAGCGCCATGGTTTGAGCGACGCCCGTCTGATTTCCGCTACACTGATGCCGTGCGCAGGCTTATCGTCAATGCCGACGATTTCGGTCTAACGGCGGGAGTGAACCGCGCCATCGTCGAGGCGCAACAGCGTGGAATTGTCACTTCGGCGACGCTGATGGCGAACGCCCGCGCCTTCGAAGAAGCGGCCACTCTGGCGCGTTCGCTCGCTGACCGCAAGGCCCGCTTCAGCGTTGGCTGCCACGTGGTGCTTCTTGACGGCGAACCGCTGTTGCCGGCGGACCAAGTCACGAGTCTGCTGCAGCCAGGCACGCAAAACGGCAGCCGCCAGTTTCGCGTCAAGCTGAATGACTTCGTCATGGCTTCGTTCCGCAACAAACTCAACCCTGTCGAAATCGAAGCTGAGGCGAGTGCTCAGATCGAGCGGTTGCAGTCTGCGGGATTGCGGCCGTCTCACTTCGACACCCACAAGCATGCCCACATGTTTCCGGCGGTGCTGCGACCCCTGCTGCGAGCCGCGCGAGAGCATGGTCTTCCCGCCGTTCGCAACCCCTTTGGCCAAGTGTGGCCGTTGCCAGTCGGAGACTTGCTACGAAAGCGCAAACTGTGGCGACGTTTCGCCCAACTGAACGTGTTACGCAACTTTGCAACCAGGTTTCGACGCGAGGTCGAGGGCCACGGCCTGCGGACAACCGACGGATCGCTGGCCGTGCTGGTCACCGGATTCCTCGACCTGAAGCTCTTCACCATGATCGTCGATAGCATCCCCGACGGGACGTGGGAACTCGTCTGCCATCCAGGTTACAACGATGCTGACCTCGATCAGATCCAAACGCGGTTGCGGGAGTCCCGAGTGCAGGAACTCGGACTGCTTACTTCCCCAGAAGCGAAAGAAGCGCTGCAGCGCCGTGGGATTGAGCTAATTACCTATCGTGAGCTGTAACCAGCAATCGCGCCTCGCGCTACAATGGCTGTCCCGTCAAATCCGACCGAACCGCGGCGGAAACATAGCACATGAATCCACTCGTACTCTCCGACGCCGACTACAAAGCGGTCTTCGACCGCATCGCGCAGCTGTCATTGGAATATATAACGTCGATAGATGAGCGGCCTACCTTCCCTAAGATAACTGGAAGTGAAGCTGAAGCTTTATTTGCTAAGCCATTGCCAAATAAGGGAATGGGAGATCGTGCTCTTGACGACCTTGCGGCTGTGATCCGCTCCGTACGGGTTACCGGTCCGCGATTTTTTGGTTATGTGCTTGGCTCTGGAGAACCCGTCGGAGCTGCTGCCGATCTGCTGGCCAGCGTCTTGAATCAGAACGTGACAGCGTGGCGCTCATCGCCCTCGGCAGTGACCATCGAGCGCGTCGTGGTCGGTTGGCTGGCGGAAGCGATCGGGTGCGCCGGATTCACGGGAAGTTTAGCCGGCGGCGGTTCCTCCGCAAATCTAATGGGCCTTGCCATGGCCCGCGAAGCGCGGCTACCGGCCAACGACAGCGGTGTGCGGCCGGGAACGATTTATGCGTCCGAGCAAGTCCACATGTCGATTCCGAAAGCCATCGCTTTGCTAGGCATTGGACGGCAGCACCTGCGACTGATTCCGTGCGATGACAACTTTCGCATTCGCATCGATCTGTTGCGCGCGAGTGTGGAAGCCGACATCCGTGCTGGACTAACGCCCATCGCGATTGTTGGTTCAGCGGGAACCGTTTCTACGGGGAGCATCGATCCGTTGGTCGAGTTGGCGGAAGTCGCGCGTGAGTCTGGTGCCTGGTTTCACGTGGATGGAGCTTACGGCGCTCTGGCCGCGATCGCTGACCCGGAGAAGTTTGCCGGATTGAACCAGGCCGATTCGCTGTCGCTCGATCCCCACAAGTGGCTGTATCAGCCGCTGGATTGTGGATGCCTGCTCTACCGCGATGCCGGTGCCGCACGTCGCGCATTCTCGCATACCGGAGACTACGCCAAATCGCTGGTGAACGATCCCGTCGAGGGCTTCGTTTTCTTCGAGGAGACAGTCGAGCTGTCGCGGCGCTTTCGGGCGTTGAAACTGTGGTTATCGTTGCGCTATCACGGGCTGGCAAAATTTCGCGAGGCCATACGCAACGATTTGGCGCATGCGCAGCTCTTGGCCGAACTCATTACCCAGCGGCCCGAACTCGAACTCCTGGCTCCTGTCCCTCTCAGTGCAGTCTGTTTTCGGTATCGAGCGCGGGAGGCGACCGATCGCGACAGTGACTCGCTTAACCAGGAAATTCTGCAGCGCGTGAATCGGCGAGGAAAGGTATTCTTGTCGAACGCGACGATTCATGGCCGCTTCGCATTGCGTGCGTGCGTTGTTAATCATCGCACCACACCCGACGACATTGAGCAGGTGGTAAGCGAGGTGCTCGCAGTAGGCGGGGAACTTTCCGCGATTGTCACGTAATACAAGTTCTTGTTCGATTCGGAGCCTAGACGGCGATTATGCCAACCGCACCTCAACCAAGTGCTCACAAGATAATCGCCACGGCCCCATGCCGTGCCGATCTGGCCGGCGGGACGCTCGATATCTGGCCGCTTTACCTTTTCCATCCCAGCGCGGTCAGTGTCAACATTGCTCTCAACATTCAGACCACGTGCAAAATCACTCCGGGAAGCGGACGCGAGATCATTCTCCGATCAGAGGACATGGGGCGGCACGAGCGCTTTTCTGATCTCGACGAGTTGCTGGCAGCGAAAAGGTACCAACACCCGCTGGCGGCTTACTTGGTGCGCTTCTTCAAGCCAGATGCCGGATTCACGCTGGAGACACGTTCAGAGTCTCCGGCGGGCGCGGGCATCTCCGGTTCTTCTGCACTCATGATTGCCACCGCTGCGGCACTGGCGCGGTTTATGAAGCGCGACATTGACATCGAACAGATTCGCGTGATTTCACAGAACGTCGAAGCGCAACTGATCCGAGTTCCCACTGGCTGCCAGGATTATTATCCCGCGATGTACGGCGGCGTCAGCGCGATCCATCTGGATCCCGACGGTGTGCGTTGGGAGCCCGTGCCGGTTTCGCTCGACGAGATCGATCAACGCTTCGTCCTCTTCTACACGGGCGCCCCGAGGCAGTCGGGCATCAACAATTGGGAGGTCTTCAAGCAGCACATTGACGGTGACCAGCGCGTGATCCGTAACTTCGAGGAGATCTCCCAGATTGCGCAGGCCATGCACTGCGCAATGAGTGACGCGCAATGGGACGATGTGGAGCGCCTGATCCGCGAAGAGTGGAAGCTGCGGCGGACCAACGCTCCCGGCATCACCACTCCTTTGATCGACAAGTTAATCGGCGTGGCCCACGAGCATGGTGCGCGGGCGGCCAAAGTTTGTGGCGCCGGAGGCGGAGGCTGCGTGATCGTCTTCATTGAAAAAGGTTCACGCCAGCGAGTCGAAGACGCAATTCGCAAGAATGGCGGCCAGCCGCTGAACTTCTCTGTAGCCCGTCAGGGATTGACGTTTCACCCGGCGCAGCAGGTGGAGACGGCCGAGAAGGTCTAACAATGTTCACGACCGCCACAGGACGCCTGCATCCGGTCTGGGCGTTCGTGGTGTCCGGTCTGTTTTCGGTACTGGCCTTTCTGGTGGCCGCCTATACCGCTGGAGCGATTGCTGGCGATCGCATACTGCTTTTCGAAGTGATCTTTCGTCCGCTGTTAGCGTTGCTGCTGATCGCGCTGTTCGTCTGGCTTCTTGCCGTTAATGATCACATTGAAGACCATCGCATTGCTGCCTCAGGATTGCCGCGGGTAAAAGGATGGTTCAAGCAA
The DNA here is from genome assembly GCA_963709045.1 of uncultured Acidobacteriaceae bacterium. Lineage (GTDB taxonomy): Bacteria > Acidobacteriota > Terriglobia > Terriglobales > Acidobacteriaceae > Bog-257. The sequence goes on from CAVPUX010000009.1 coordinate 170,681, forward strand.
TTCGCGATCGGTTGCGCCGTGGGACTCTCGCTGACCGTTTTGGCGGCGGTTCCAATTGTGATCTGGGGGAACGCAAGCATCAATCTTCGGCTTAGTCTGCACCGCATGCCGAGGGTGGGAGCTGTTCTGCTCGTTCTCATCTGCGGCGCTCTGGCGGAAGAATTAATGTTTCGCGGCTATCCCTTCCAGCATTTGGAACAAGGCATCGGGGCCGTCGGCGCGGTCATGGTCTTCTCGGTCGTGTTTGGGGTGGTGCATTTGGCAAACCCTGGCGCTACCCGGTGGGGGCTGATCAACACAATCCTGATAGGTGTGCTTCTCTCCATAGCCTACCTGCGAACCCGCGCTTTGTGGTTACCGTGGGGCATCCACTTTGGATGGAATTTCTCGCTGGGATTTCTCTTTGGCCTGCCGGTAAGCGGCCTTCGACTTTTCAACGTCATGGTGCGGACCACCACCAGCGGGCCGCGGTGGATCACCGGCGGTAGCTATGGAGTGGAGGCCAGCGCCACGGCCGTAGCCGTCATTCTGCTGGGTGCGGTGATGGTTTGGAAGTTGCCGCTGGCAAGGCTGGGACAACCGGCGGAGCCAGTACACCCTGACAATGCCTCGGGCATCCAATCCTGAGGTTTATGCCTTCCCCGGATAAGCATATAATTTGAAACAATCTGGGTGTTTCCATGAGCCGCAACTGTTTCCCCCTATTCGCTACCGCATTTTTGCTGCTAGCGATATCTGCGTTTGCCGATGACGCCAAGGCGCCGGCCAAGCCATCCTCTGAACAAATGACGCCGCAAACTCGCATGCTGGTGATCCGCGATTTGAGTTCCGAACGCGTTTTTGCCCGCAAGATGTTTCCCATAGGTGAAAAGGGATTGCAGATCAAGAACGGAGTAGTGACTCCCAGTGATCAGCAGGTTGCGCAATTGCTAAGCGAACATGGCGCCGCAGCCCGGCCCGGCGACCGGGTGGTCATTACCAACGTGATCATCAAGGAAAAGTCAATTGTCCTCGAGATCAATGGCGGTCCCAGGAAGAAAGAGAAGTGGTATCAGCACGTCCAAATAGGCGCGCAAGGTCAAATGAGCACTGTGGGCGGAGCTCCCAAGAGTTTGGAAGCGAAAGGTTCGGAGGTAACGCTCGCGTTCGACAAATACGTGCCGGAGATAACCGGTGAACAAGTGCGCGACATGCTGTCCCCTGTGTTTGACTTCAAAGCACTCAATCAAGCCGAGGCCTATGCGAAAACCCTGCCACCCAAGGTGCAGGAGGCAATCAAGAATCACAAAGTTCTGGTCGGTATGGACCGAGATATGGTCATCTACGCCAAAGGACGTCCACCCAAGAAGATCCGTGACAAGGACGACAAAGGGGAGGACTACGAGGAATGGATCTACGGAGAACCTCCGCAGGAAGTTGACTTCGTTCGTTTCCAGGGTGCGGTGGTTGCGCGATTAGAAATCATGACCGTGGATGGACAGAAGGTCGTCCGCACCGAAAAGGAAGTGGACCTGAAGGCAGCCGATACCGAAGTTGCCCAGAAGAAGCCGGAAAGGCCGGCGAACGCTCCCAGCTTGCGCCGTCCGGGAGAGCAACAGGAATACCCGCAGCCCAGCCAGACGGACCCGGCTCCGCCTTATCCTGCTCCGGGCACTACCGGCACCGGTGGGCCTCCTGGGAACGATCCGGGAGCGCCGCCGCACTGGGTCCCAACCCTTTGATGCATCGTTCATTTGGCGTCGCCGCATACGTGCCGTTACACTGTTAAGGTGAGGATTGCGCTCGGCCAAATTAACCCTACTGTAGGCGATTTTCGGGGCAATTCCGCAAAGATCATCGCTTACGCCCGGCGCGCCCAGAGCGCTGGCGTCGATCTCATTCTCTTTCCCGAGTTAAGTGTTTGTGGCTATCCGCCGCGCGATCTGGTCGAGCGGCCGTGGTTTGTGGAACGCAACCGCCAGGCTGCGGAATCCATTGCTGCGGAGACGCAAGGCATTGCCGTGATTTGTGGCTTGGTCACGCCAGCCAATTCCTCTACCGGCAAGTCTGTGTTGAACTCGGCAGCGCTATTGCGTGACGGAAAGATCGCCGCCATCCAATCCAAGCGCCTTCTGCCCAGCTATGACGTCTTCGACGAGATGCGTAACTTCGCGCCTGCCGAGCGGCAGCAGTTGCTGCCGCTGGATAGCAAACAACTTGCGCTTACCATCTGTGAGGATGCCTGGAACGACAAGAATTTCTGGGACCGGCAACTGTACGGTGTGGATCCTGTGCAAGACTTGATTGGCGCGGGTGGACAAATCCTGCTGAACATTTCGGCCTCTCCGTTTTATCTGCACAAACGCGAACTGCGGCTTGACATGTTGTCCACGATTGCGAAGCACTACCGCATTCCTGTTGCTCTGGTGAATCAGGTGGGCGGAAATGACAGCCTGGTGTTTGACGGATCTAGCTTCGCATTGGGCCCCGACGGGCAGGTGATTGCGCAAGCGAAGTCGTTCGAGGAGGACCTCGTCTGCTTTGACACGGACTCTCTCACCGGCGATGTTCATCCAGCGCAGGACGGATTGGAATGGAGCGCTTATTCCGCGCTGGTATTGGGAACGCGCGATTACGTGCACAAGTGCGGTTTCCGGCGAGCCGTGCTGGGGCTTAGCGGAGGTATTGATTCGGCGATCACAGCCTGCATTGCGGTCGATGCATTGGGACGCGAGAACGTCATTGGAGTGGGCATGCCAGGGCCGTATTCTTCCGCGGGGAGCATTGAGGATTCTGTCGCTCTCGCCAAAAACCTTGGCATTTCGTTTGACCTGGTCCCGATTGGCGACATCTTCAATTCGTATCTGCAAGCGCTGACGCCGATGTTTCGAGGCCGGGAGCAGGACGTGACGGAAGAGAATATTCAGGCGCGTATTCGCGGCTCATTGCTGATGGCGGTATCTAATAAATTCGGCGCTCTGCTGCTGACCACCGGGAACAAGTCGGAGATCGGGGTTGGCTACTGCACCCTTTACGGAGACATGTGCGGAGGCCTGGCAGTCATCTCCGACGTGCCTAAAACGCTGGTCTACCGCCTGGCCCGCTACGTGAACTCCCGTTCGCCGGTGATTCCCGAGTCCACGATAGAAAAACCTCCATCCGCGGAGTTGCGACCCGACCAGAAAGACAGCGATTCGCTGCCGCCGTACGAGGTCCTCGATACGATTCTGGAAGCTTACATTGAAGACAACCAATATCCGGATACAATTGCGGCCCAGCACAGCTACGATCCAGACCTGGTCCGGAAAGTAATTCGCATGGTGGACAAAAGTGAATACAAGCGCCAGCAAGCCGCTCCCGGTGTAAAGATTTCTGAGAAAGCCTTTGGCTTTGGACGTCGCTATCCCATCGCCGCCAAAGCGGAGATGTAAACCTACCCCGCAGGTAAAATTTCACTCGTTTCGAGAAAGGAAACATGAACCGTTGCACCGTTGTATTGATGACTGCCGGTCTGGCTTTCGCCAGCCTCTACTCTGACGCGCAGCAAACGCCCACGCCGAACGCTCCTGCGAAGACCGTTTCCAGCGCATCAAGCGGTTCGCAAGGATCACTTCCCAGCGAAGCCACTTTCAACGCATTTCTCAAACGAATGTTTGGCTGGAACCAGGACCTCACCTGGAAGGTGGTAGATATTAAGCCGTCGGAGGCAGCTGGGCTTTCGGAAGCAACAGTTATTTTCAATACGCCGAAGGGGCAGCAGGCGACGCGAATTTATGTGACATCGGACCAGAAGCATGCCTTTACCGGCGAACTGGTGCCTTTTGGCGCCGACCCGTTTGCCGAAGCGCGTGAGCAACTGAAGAGCGTCAATGGCCCCTCCGAGGGACCGAAAGATGCCGCCATAACCATCGTGGAATTCGGCGATCTGGAATGCCCGGCGTGCAAAGCGGCGCAGCCGAACATCGTCAAGCTGATGCAAGAGGAGCCTAAAGTCCGGCTGGTGTTCGAGAATTTCCCGCTACCGCAGATTCACAAGTGGGCGATGACGGGGGCCAAGTACCTGGATTGCCTGGGCCGAGCCAATAATGATGCAGCGTGGAAGTTCATCGCCACAGTTTACGAACATCAGTCGGAAGTGAACGAACAAAACGTCGACCAGATGCTGAAGGGTTATGTAAAGGACGCTGGAGGCGATCCCGATGCCATTGCCGCTTGCGTTGCCAAGCCGGACACGGCGAAGCGGGTGATGGATTCGGTGGCCTTGGGAGAAAAACTCGGTATTACCAGCACGCCGACGTTCTTCCTCAACGGACGCAAAATCGTGGGTTTCAGTTCAAATGTTCCTTACGACGCGGTGAAGTCCATGGTGGACTTTGAGGTTGCGAATCCAGGACAAGTAGCGCAGCGGTTGGGCTCGGGGGACTTGCTCAGTGCCCGTTGGGTAACTGCACGGCGAACGAGGTGGCTTCTGGCAGGCGCAGGATATGGGGCGTTATGACTACCAGTAAGTCATCTTCCATATTGTTCTTGGTATGCTCCGAGCCCGCATAGGACAGTCCCGGCACTCGAGCCAGGAACGGCAATCCGGCTATGCTACGGCTGTCGGCGGAGGAGATGAGTCCTGCTATCACGCTGGACTCGCCGTTCTTCAGCGTAATGCTGCCCGTATACTCGCGGTTGTTGATGATGGGAATGCCATTGACCGTCTGCGCGCCGAGCGAACGAATGTTCAACTCTATTTTCAAAGTGACATCCCGGTCGGCGTGAATAATGGGAGTGGCCTTCAGGTTCAGCCCCAGATCTTCGAAATTGAAAGACGGGAAGGGCGCAATGAAGCTTTGGTTGCCGATCACCTGCGAGATCGCCGGGGAGTTGTAAATCGGGGCGAAGGTTGCGTTCACGATGGGATAGCGTTCACCTACTTTGAACACCGCAGCATTGTTCTGCGAGGCACGCAGGGTCACGTGGTCCAGGGATCGGATATCCGACTGATTCAGATTAAAGGTTATGGTCGTTCCAGTGCCCCCGGTCAGTCCGAACAAGGTGGCGCCGCCGCCGAAGGTTGCGAACGGCGTAGATAAAATGGAACTGGCTTGACTGGAGAGCGATGCCAGCAACATCTGAATCGTCTGGGAATTGGCCTGGTTGATCCCGCCGGAAGCAATCAACTGGTTGATGAGGTTCTGGGAGTTTTGTCCCAGACCCGCAATTAGCGCTGGGCTGATATTGAACAGCGTAAACTGTGCCGGCGGAGTAGTGCCGAGCTGACTTAGGAAGTTCGAACTGATCTCATAGACGCGCATGTCCAGCAGCGTTTCAGGACGGCCTCCAGCCAGGCTTTCCAGCAGCTGTCCCGCCGCTTCCACCACCGGCTCTTCCGCCCGAATCGAGATCGTAGATTGCGCCTTGTCCGCCGCAATGTAGCGCAAGTTGAGAAGCACGCGGAGCGAATTGGTCATCTCCGTCAGCTCCTGGTCGGTTGACAAGTCCGGCAGATAGAAGGTGCGCAGCGACATCCGCTGGTAGGTCCGCCGGTTCTCGACTGTGTCGGCCGCGAAGAGTATCTGCTTCGTCGATAGCGGCACCCAGAACGTCTTAGTGACGCGCGTCGCTACTTCCATCGCGGTAGCAAAGTTCACGTCGTCAATGTCGAATCGAACCCGCTTCTGTAGCACCGAATCTTCGAACTGCGCGGTTATCCCATAAGCCTGTGTCACCTGGGTGAGCATCGCCCGCGCATCGCCACGGTAGTGGAAATCGTGGTGCGCGGCAGAGGGTTGCATCTCGATGGGCGTGGATTGCTCCACCACGCGCATGTTGCGGGTAAGGGGCTCTTCGTCCAGCGGCATCGAGTCAGTCAGTCGCTGGAGTGCATATTCGTTAGTGGGATCGAATTCCAGGGCGCGCCGGAAGGCCGCCATTGCAACGATCTCGTTGTGGTCGAGCATCGCCTGATTGCCCTGTTTCAAGGCCTTCATCACCAGTTCCTCGCGGGTGAACTCACGCGCGGTGAGATACACCGCGTTGTGGGGCGCAAGCTTAGCGGCAAGTTCAAATTTTTCAAAAGCGGCATCCAGATTGCCGGACGACTTCAACTTCATGCCAGTTTTGAACTCGCGCTTAGCCTTGGCGACATCTTTGGGATCGTCAGGCAGAACAGCTGGCGGGCCAAGCTGTGCTGGGACACTTTGAGCCGCCGCACCATCCTGCGACGGAGGCGTTGAAGTAGGCGGATTGGTCTCTGACGATGGCTGGTTCGCCGTGGAAGCGCTGCCAGTTTGAGGGGCTTGCGTCGGAGACGGGGCGGCCGCTTCTTTCTGAGGAGCAGCAGTCGTCGTGGGCGCAGCGACCTGCTGTCCAGCCAGCGTGCTCGCCAGCGCCAGCCCGAATATTATCCCGGCCAAAAAACGCATCAGTGTTGAAATTGTATGTCAGTGCGTTGTAGCTTGTCGCGCCGGTCCGCACTGGTTTGACCTGCTCCAGTGCCGGGTCGCACGGCAAGCTCCGTGTGCTACACTTCACTCAAATAGAGGATGGGAATGAAGACGGTTCTACGTAAGCTGCTGTTCGTGGACCTGATCAAGGGACTGAAGGTCACCTTTCGCAATCAGGACCCGGCAGAAGTGATAACCGAACAGTACCCCTTGCAGCGGCCGCAAGTCGCCGAACGTTTCCGTGGGGCCCCTCGCCTCAATAACAATCCCGACACCAATGAGACCTTGTGCATTTCCTGCGACCTTTGTGCACTGGCCTGCCCCGAGCACCTGATCGTGGTGAACAGCGAACGCAATCCTCACACTCGTCGCAAGGAGCTGACGGACTTCACCTACGACCTTAGCCGCTGTATGTTCTGCGGACTCTGCGAGGACGCCTGTCCGGTGGACGCACTGGAGCTGACTCAGGACTTTGAGATGGCGAACTACAGCAGGGAAGGGCTTATCTGGGACCGCGAGATGCTGGAGAAGGGCCCCCAGCCCAACGCGTACCGGCGCTAGCCGGATGCGCGGTACAAGTCTGGTTCACACAGACCCTCAAAAGGCCCGCGCTACCACAATCATTACGGAATCCCTTTGATTGCCAGGAGCTAATTGCGGGCTGCTGGTTGCTAGCGGCTAGTTGCTTCCTACACTACTCGAAAATCAATATCGCTGCCGCAATTACTGTCGTCCAGCGCTCGCGCTTGTCGCCGACGGCGCTCTGCGTAATGTTGGCGGTGCGTACGATCTTGTTCGACAGCCGATAGACCTCTTTCTTCTCGTCCCATGACTTGTCGGCGTCGAACTCCACATCGAGCGTGGTGGCCAGCATCTCAGCGGCAAGCTCTTCGGCGTAGTCCCCGGCCACGTCGTCGGTCTCGCCGAAGGAATGATGTTCGCTCAAATAGCCGTAAGTGCTGTGGTCAGCCGGAATGGCCACGCCGATCGAGGCTGCCGTAAGACGATGTGGCTCGCGCGTGGAGTTTTCGGCCACCACCGCGAACGTGACCTCTCCCGGCGATAAGTACTGCAATCCGTCTTTGCGCGGAACCAGCTTGCAGTTGGGAGGGAAGATCGACGACACCCGCACCAGATTCTGGGCGGCAATACCGGCATCGCGTAGCGCCAATTCGAAAGAGGTGAGGCGCTCCCTGTGTTTCCCCACCCCCTTGGTGAGGAAAATTCGCTTAGGGACCATGTCTTTCGCCAATTTACGTTCTCCAAAGCAGAAGTGGTTGTAACCGGATCGTCAAAAATAACACATGAGAGTCGGACGCTTGTGTGAAAACAGCATTAAACGATAGGAATCGGAAAAACTGTGTGAGGTCACGGGGTCATGATCGCCGCGGGCAGTGCCGTCTTCAACTTTACTGCAATGTCGATGAATGCCAGCGCCGCTCGACTGAGCGCCTTGTCTTTGCGGAAGACTAGTGCCAGTTCGCGTTGAATACTTGCATCCGCCAGTGTGAGCGCGGCTAGCGCATTTGCTTGCAGGTCCTCGGCCACGTTGGAACGCGGAATGAACCCGATTCCGACATCGGCTGCAACAAAGCGTTTCAGCAACTCGCTGGAGTCCAGTTCCATGGACACTCGGGGCTTCAATTTGCGCTCGTGGAAGAGCGTTTCCAGGGCATCGCGAGTGCGGCCCAGCTTCGGCAGCAACAACGGGTATTCCACCACCTCCGCGACCGTCGCCCGAGTCTGTCCGGACAGCGGATGATGTGGCGGCGTGATCACGATCAGCTCATCGCGATGGATCGGCACCACAGTCAGCCGCTTGTCAGGCACCGGCATGGAAACGACTCCGAAGTCGCACGAGTTCTCAATGATGGCTTCCAGAATTTTATTGTGCTCCAGCCGTTTAACGCTGACCGCGACATTTGGATATTGCCGCTTAAACTCGGCAAAGACCTCGGGCAGGATATGCAGGCATGTGCCTTCGTTGGCGGAGACGACCAGCTCGCCGCGCGGTACGCGATGCATCTCCGCCAGCGCGACCAACATGATGCGCCGCTGCTCCAGGGCATCTTCGGCGTACTTCTGGAAAACTTTGCCTGCCCCGGTGAGGGCTACCTTGCCACCGCTGCGATCGAGCAGCTTAGCGCCTACTTCTTCCTCCAATGCGCGAATTTGAGACGATATCGCTGGCTGGGTGCGAAAGCGCCGCTCAGCTGCTCGCGAGAAGCTGCTGAGCCGTGCGACCTCCAGAAATGTCTCGATCTGATCGAAGTCCATAAAGCAGCAATTAGCCGTTAGCCATTAGCATTCAGCCTTGCCAAATCGCAATAGTTGGGGCCATTTCTCTGCGGCGGACAAAGTTACCCGCATCCGGCTTGTATCGGTGCACCTCGATTGTACGAGTCGCGATGCCTTTCGTCAGCGGAATCATGCAGTTGCAGTTCATAAATGGGAATTATGCCAATTATAAAAACATTGTATTAGCCACCCGTTGGGGCGCCACGTATGCTTGATTGTGTGCGCTTCGGGTGAGGGCCCGCAGCCACGCCAACTTCTTAACCCAATGCAGTTCGCAGTTCCGAAATCTTACACCGGAAGGCCGCACTGCTCCGCCGGGCAAGTTGGGGCCAGCGTGGGCACGACGTTCCGCAAAATCGTCACCGCAACACAACCGCCGTCCTCGCACTATGTATGCGTGTGCGCATCCGGCCGAGCGACGGATAAGGAGAATCCGAATGGCTGATACCAAGCCTGATCCCAAAGCAGTTTTGGCGTTTGTCAAAGAGAACAACGTCCAAGTGCTCGACCTGCGTTTCACTGATCTTCCTGGACTGTGGCATCACGTCTCTTATCCGATCGCTCAACTGAGCGAAGCTTCGTTCGAAGAAGGCTTCGGCATGGACGGATCGTCGATCCGTGGCTGGGCCGCCATCCACGAGAGCGACATGCTGCTGATTCCCGACGCCAGCAAGTACATCCTCGATCCTTTCACCGAGATTCCGACTCTGGTGATGGTGTGCGACGTCATCGATCCCGTCACCAAGCAGCGTTACGACCGCGATCCGCGCTACATCGCCAAGAAGGCCGAGATGTATCTGGCTTCCACCGGATTGGCCGACACCGCTTACTTCGGCGCTGAAGCCGAGTTCTTCATCTTCGACAATGTGCGCTTCGATCAGAACGAGCACGAGGGCTTCTACTTCATCGACGCCGAAGAGGGCCGCTGGAATTCGGGCCGGGTCGAGAATAACCTGGGCTATCGTCCGCGCTACAAGGAAGGCTACTTCCCGGTCGCTCCCACGGATCACTATCAGGACCTGCGCAGTGAGATGGCAATGACCATGGGGAGCTGCGGGCTCACGGTCGAATGCCATCATCATGAGGTCGCCACCGGCGGACAGACCGAGATTGATCTGAAGTACGATTCGCTAATCAAGTCGGCAGACGGAATGATGCTGTACAAGTACATCGTCAAGAACGTTGCCAACCAGTACGGCAAGACGGTTACCTTCATGCCCAAGCCGCTCTTCCAGGACAATGGCAGCGGCATGCACACCCACCAATCGCTATGGAAAGAAGGGAAGCCACTCTTTGCTGGCGACGGCTATGCGGGCCTCTCGCAGATGGCATTGTGGTACATAGGCGGGCTGATCAAGCACGGGCCGGCTTTGTCGGCGATCATTGCTCCAACCACCAACTCCTATAAGCGTCTGGTGCCGGGCTTCGAGGCTCCCGTGAATCTGGCATATTCCCGCCGCAATCGTTCGGCTGCGTGCCGAATTCCGATGTATTCGGCCTCGCCCAAGGCCAAGCGCGTAGAATTCCGTCCACCTGATCCGAGCTGCAATCCGTATCTCGCGTTTGCGGCCATGCTGATGGCAGGACTTGACGGCATCGAGAATAAGATCGATCCTGGCCAGCCGCTCGACAAGGACATCTACGATCTGGGTCCAGAGGAACTGGCGAAGGTTCCGTCCATGCCGGGATCGCTGGAGAACGCACTGGACGCACTCGCGCGGGACTATCAGTTCCTGCTCAAAGGCGACGTTTTCACCGAGGAGATGCTGAACACCTACATCGATTACAAGCGCGAGAAGGAAGTGAACGCTATGCGCTTGCGTCCGCATCCCTATGAGTTCCAGATGTACTACGACATTTAGTTGGCAGTAGCTAACGATCGATAATTTGAGTATTGGCTAGGCTTGCGGTGTGCAAGCCATATACAAAACTGATAGATTGCTCCTGCCGTTGCAGCTATACCGGCAGGAGCTTTTTTCTTGGATCCCAACCTCGCCAATGCTCTTCCGGTTCAGCGGACAGACATGAGTCCGTACCGTGCGACGGTTAATGGCGCTCCAGAAGCCGACACGGCTGTGAAATCTTTTTGCGGCGAGGTCTCGATAAGAAGGTTGCTCTATGAGAACTGCTCAAACCGGAATCTTCGCGCTTGGAAATCCTTCCCATGCCTACTTGGAGTTCGATGTCTTGGCTGGCCGCAGTGGCCGCGAACTGGTGGCGGCGATCTCATCGTTCCGTGAGCCGAGGTCGACCATTGGCGGAGTCAACCTGGTGGTCGGGTTCAGGCCTGAACTCTGGAGCGACGTTGCGCCGAACGACGCGCCAGCAGGCATCAGAGGCTTCAATGAAGATCTGGTTGGGATCGAGGGCTTCAAAATGCCGGCCACCCAGCATGACGCGGTGCTCTGGCTCTCTGGGAGCGCCTATGACGTGATCTTCGACGTTTCCCACCGCGCAATCGCCGAGTTGAAGGACCTGGCCTCGGTTGCTGATGAGACCTCGAGTTGGCCCTATCAGCACGATCGTGATCTTACCGGCTTTATTGACGGGAGTGAGAACCCCAGCCTGGTCGATGCGCCGGAGATCGCTCTGATACCAGAAGGAAGTCCTGGTGCGGCCGGATCAATTCTGCTTCTGCAGAAGTGGCCGCACGATCGAGCGAAATGGGAGTCACTGGATGACTGCGCCCAGGAGCAGGTAATCGGACGGAAGAAACTGGACAGCGTCGAGCTTGAGAACAAGCCGGCGGACTCGCATGTGGCCAGTACCGACCAGGATAGGTTCGGGAAGATCTTTCGTCGAAACATGCCTTACGGTACGGTCACCAATCACGGCACCATGTTCGTAGGATTCAGCGCCGACCAGCAACGCCTTTCAGCCATGTTGGAGAGCATGGTGGGTCGTACGACCGGAGTCAGAGACGCGCTAACTCGCTACACCCGTCCGGTCAGCGGCGCCTACTACTTCATCCCCGCGGCGGAGTGTCTGCGACAACCCGACGCAGCCGTGGTCTTGCATCCATTGACCAGTTGACGGATGCGTCTCGCAGAGTAGCAACGCTGTTAAAATGGTCATTCAACCTAACCTGGTGTTAATTGATATTGAGCCATCAGCAAGAGAAGCTTAAAGTGTCAACCAAGATGCTACAGTCCAGCATCTTAGCCTCTTCTGGCCCTGTAGCTCAGATGGATAGAGCAGCGGTTTCCTAAACCGAAGGTCGGCAGTTCGACTCTGCCCAGGGCTACCATTTTCGATCAGTTGCACGCACGCAGTTTGCCGTTTGTGTTCAGAAGTGCTCATAATCTCTGTGTGCTTCCCTGCTCGACGCTGCTCATTTCAAGCCCTTTCGCGTTCGGCCATTCGTTCCACTTCGGCCATTCGCTGAGGTGGACTCTTCAATTCCGCAGCGGTTTCCGCGCGCTGCGCCGCGCCGGGCTCCGGGGTTGCAGCGGCTAAAGAACGATAGCTGCCCCAGTCAAAGGGCAGGCAGCCACCACCATTCTGCATGAGTCGGTCATACATCCTTTCCCCGAGGCACTCTTGCAAACCTTTCAAGCTCAGATTGGAGACGATCAAGGTGGGGCGCATCTCGCGATACCTGCCATCTAGAACATCAAATATCTGGGTTTTCTCAGCGTCGCGTCCGAACGAAACACCGATCCCGCCAAGGATCAGCAGTCCTACACTTCGATACTTTTCAATCACGTTGGTTTCGCGTTTGTCTGAGTCGCGCCGCCCATGTATCGCGAATGGCGCGCACCAGTTCAATAGCCTGCTGGTAAATCGCCTTCCGCCCGGTATCGAGGATGTAATTCGCCGTAGAACACGCCAAATGCGTTTTTCCTGTTCCGGGCTTGCCAGAACCCAGCTCAGTTCCGCGCAGGCTGCTGCCCGATGAGGGCTTCCAGGCGGGACAGACGCTGCTGAAACTCCTCGTTTCTCCCTTGCAACAATTGGATCTGCTCCTCCTGAGTCTTGATAATGCCCTGCTGCGCCGCGACTACCGCGTGCTGCTTCTGCAATTCGTTCAGCAGCATGGGCGCGAGGTACTGATACTTCACCGTGTAGGGCGCGCCGTCTTTGTCGTAGGCCACCATGTCGGGATAGACCTTGGCCACTTCCTCGGCGATCAGGCCGTATTGCAGCAGGTGCGAGCCATCGTCGTATTGCGGCTTGTAGAAGAAGGTGACCGGACGCAACTGGAACAGGCGGCTGCTGCTGTCGCCCATGTCGGCGATTTGCTCTTTGAAGCGGCGAGAGGAGGTCTGCGTGCCCAGTTGGCCGGTATGAGTCGATGTAGACCGGAACTCCGGCGACGGTTGAACCGTAGATGCCCGCGATGTAGGCGAGGTTCTGCTGGCTGGTGCCGTTACCCTGTGTTCCGATGCGGATCGTGTTGCTTTCCGTGCCGGAGGTAGGGCCCGCATTACCAATGTAGATGTCGTTGCTGCCCGATGGTGTTATATAACGCCAGATCCAATGCCGGACGAAGGTGTTGTCATAACCGGTGGTGTTATTGGACCCAGTGACCGCGCCCAAAAAAGTGTTGTGTTGCCGGTAGTGTTGCAGCCCAGCCGCTTCGCCCTAAAAAGTGTTTTGACTGCCGGTAGTGTTGCAGCGCCAGCAGAAAGCCGGAGAACGTGTTGTACGCTGCCGGTAGGTGTTGGACTCGCCGGCAGAGGCGCCCGAGAAAGTGTTGTCGCCGCCGGTAGTGTTGGCTTCGCCAGCAAAAGCGCCCGAAAAGCTGTTGCGGAAGCCCGTTGTGTTGCGGGAGCCAGCTTCGAAGCCAATGAACACATTGATAGAGCCGTAGGTTTGCGGGAGCCTGCCGATCGCCAGTGAACGTATTGCCACCGCCGGTGGTGTTCGAGTATCCAACCCCATTGCCGATGAACGTATTGCCGCCTGCCTGTGGTGTTGTTTGTTGCCAGCGAAGCTTCCCCAATGAACGTGTTAGTGGAGCCGGTGGTGTTGGGAAACGCCAACCTGACAGCTGCCTTCGAAAACATTCTGGCTACCGGTGGTGTTCAATTGGGCCGGCTCCAAAGCCAGAAAAGACGTTGTACTGCCCTGATCCCGAAACATCAACATTAACCGGCTGCGATACCGAGAAACAGATTAAAGTCAGATGGGCTCCCAATACTCAGCACGCTACTGCCGCCAATCTGGTACGCCGTGGCACTATTGAAGCTGTTGGCCGAGCCGGTGCCGCTGATGTTGAAGTTGGCGCTGGCCTGTTGTGCCGTTCCGTTCTGAATGTAATAAGGCGAACCCGGCCCGCCGCCAACCACCCCGGTAAGGTTCGAGCCGTTCCCGTAGTACACGTTCGACGGTGTTCGACAGGGTTACCGCATTGCTGTAGGCTTCCACTGAATTGAGAGCTCGCCAAATTGCCAACCAGTTGCGAGAACTGAATGCCCGTCAGCCCAGCGCCACTGCCGGTAAACGTACCGCGCGCATTCACATTGCCGCTGCCGTCCACGGAGAATTTCTCCGCTCCGTTATTCTGCCCGCTCAGGATCTTGCCGCCCGCGGTGTTGTTGAACACTCCTGCCGTGCCCGCTGGACTGGCCACAGACGCGCTTATTCCGGTGGTGACACCCGGTCGTGGCCGTCGACAGTCCGCGCACGCCGGTTCCGCCGGTGCTGCTCGAGTAGCCTTTCAATCCGTAGGTCGATCCCGTGGTCGCCGTGGCAAAGCCTAGCAGGCCGATTCCGATGTTGCTGTCTGACGTGCCCTGAATGCCGTAGCCTTGCGCCGTAGCTGACGAGGCATGGCCGAGAATAGCCACGCCCGCCCCGGGTATGGTGCCGGAGACCGCGTACGTGGTGGTCGTTACGCTCGTGGTATTGGCAACGATCGCGTTGCCGGTTGAAGTCGAAGCCACGATGGCTTTGCCCGTTCCGCTCTGCACCGCGCTGACGATCTGGTCAGTGGTCGTGCCGCTGAAGTTGGTGGGACCCTGAGCAGTGGCGAGGTTGGACGGCGACTTGGCGTTAGCTCTTTCCCGATGCCGCTCTGCGTCGAGGCAGAGCCAGAAGCTGACGCGACGCCAGCGCGCAGAATTCTCCGCGTTCACATCTTTCGCCAGCACGAAGTCGGAGATGCTCTTGCCGCCCAGCGTTTCTGCCTCATGCGCCTTAAAGGCATACGGCACACTTACCAGCAGTACACGCGGCTGCTCAGCTTGTCCTTGCACCTGCACGCCCAGCCAGCGCTGTTCTTCCTGAGAGAATAGATCGCTGGGCAAGCCAGTCGGAGGTCGTGCTCCCTAACAACACGCTGTACTGACCGCCCGCATCGGGCGTGACATTTTGCGTCTCCATCCAGACGGGGGCACCGCCATCCTGTTGCTTGTAGATAGCGAAGGTCACGCCCGTAGCCGCCGCGATGGGCGCTCCGCTGGCGTCCTTCAGCGTTCCCCCGTATCGGATGAGATTGGGAACGGCTGTGGGAGAGGTTTGTTGGGCTGAGCAGATGGAAACTAGAAAGAAGGCGGAGAGAACAAGGGTGATGCTGACGCGGCGCATGGGTGCTCCTTTCAAGCAGAGCGGAAGAGCTTGTCGAACGTGGAGGGCGATGGGTATATCGCATAAGACGTTCAGACTGCGAGTGTGACGGCGAACCGTTGGGAGCCCCCATTATGCTGCGGCGCAGACTGATCCTTTGGTGCCAGCAATCACAGCTCAGCGTGATACGGGCCGGTGTCATCAGCTCTCTTCTGGAAGGGCTTTGTTGCTTTAGTGATCTGGGGAGGATGAGAGTGGCTATGGCCCGCAGACAGCTGCTTACATTTCAGGCATCTACGGTTCGACGATTGACCACAACGGCGTCCCGGTCTACGTGGACGACAATGGCGGATTGACAGCGGCTTTCAAAGAACAGAATCCCAGCGACGAGTCAGATCGATGAGGTCTGCCACCCTAGGCTGCCGAAGGGAGCGCCACATGCGCCGCATCAACACCGCTTTCGCTCTCTTCACCCTGTTTCTTGTTTCCATCTGCTCCGCGCAGCAAACATCAACCAGTGATAAAAAGGAAGCACGCTCAAGGCAGGATACTTCTCAGACAGGAATCGACGGGACGGTAGTCGGCGGGGATGGCACAGCCAACTACCTTCCCATTCGGCGTACACCTTAGCTACTTGCTGAGTTCCGTGATTTATCGAGCGAGTGGTGGAAATGTGGGTATTGGAAACACTTCGCCAGCGGCGATGGTGGATTGGTATGACTGTCCTTGGCTGTCCGTTCCGGTCAGAATGTTCGCTTGAAATCT
>CAVPUX010000010.1:0-222963 GCA_963709045.1 uncultured Acidobacteriaceae bacterium
CAGAGTTCTTGCCTGGGCCACCCGCCGGAGCCCGTGGTGCTGGGTTCAAATCACCCCTTGTATCGGTTTTTACTTGCTGTCAGCCCGGGCAAAGTAGACTATGACAGCGATTTGGAATTGATGAAGAAAGGTTTTCCTGTGTCACGAGTCAACCGTCGAGACTTTTGCCGTCAAGTGGCTCAAACCGGGCTGACCTTGGCTGTCGCCTCGCCGTTGACTGGACTGCTCGGTTGCGGCGGTAGTGTCGTCAACCCGCCTCTCGATGGTTACGACGCGATCATTGTGGGTGGCGGTACGGCAGGTGCGATCGTAGCCTCGAAGCTGCGACTGGCCAGCGGCGGCAGCAAGCGGATCCTCATCATCGAAGCGGGAGGCCCGACTTCGGCAGCGATTGGCGGCACAGCTCCGCGTGCCGTGGTTGCCCGCAGGACGCACTGATCTCACCATCTTCGATGTGCCGGGCGAGTATTCGCTGATGGCATTTCAGCCGCTTGGTGCGCCCTATCAGCTTAGGGAAACTGGATTTACCTTTCAGGGCATCGGGCTGGGCGGCAACAGCATGTTCAACGGCATGCTGTTCCAGACCAATCCGTCGCAGGTCTTCGATCGCAGTTGGCCGGCGGGATGGCATTGGTCAGACATGGCTCCTTACTTCGATCGCGTGCGGCAGAAGAGTTCCGGTTACAAATACGCCTTCGACCGATGGTCTTCCGCAGAACACCGGCCCGGCGCAGATTATTCATCCTCTGTATGCCGGCAATGGCTGGATCGAGGGCGATACCAGTCAGCCGTTTGATGCCCCAGGTATCTATAGTCGTCCGTACGTTGCCGCTTCTGATGGCCGGCGCGCGGGACCGCTCACCGGCTATTTCGAGGCGGTCGATCCCGGCGGCAGCGCCGGTTTCGAATCTCGAAATCCTGATGTGCAGCAAGGTCACGCAGATTGACTTTAGTGACGGAGAAGCGGTTGCCGTGCACTACAACCAACGCAGCGGTCTGGACCAGTCGCAGACGGGCACAGCCGGAACCGTCACGCTTGAACAGCGGCGGTCTGCTGATCATGGCCGCGGGAGCGCTTGTCACTCCAAGACTGCTGCTGCTGAGCGGAGTTGGCCCGCGCGGCCGCGAGTCCGAGATTTTTCCCGGTCAATCGCGTCGCCGCCTTCGCCATCGACAACCCGCGGTGGGGGTCGGGCTGTACGACCATGTCATGACAATGGTCACGTACAGCTACGACGGGCCTGTGCCCTACCAGGCTTACAACTACGGTGACTACGCCGGAAACAGCGCGGACCTGCAGCAATACCTTGACGGCGGACGTGGTCCGTATGCGCAGTATCAGCCGGTATCAATCCTGAATTACGAACTGGGAAGCGATGTCCCTAACGTCGAAATCTTTCTCAACCCCAATGGGGCCGGCACACCGGGCGGACCCTACTATGGGCCCAGGACCTTGTCGGCATTCCTGATGTTGCTCAATCCCCAGGCGCGAGGAATGATCACGCTCGATGCCAAGGGCAACGTAAACTACCCGAGTATTTATCTGCCCGACACGCCGGATGGCCAAGCCGACACCACACTGATGACGCAGGCTGTTTTCGACATGATCCAGCTATTTGCCAAAGATCCGGGATTGAAGATTGTGTTCGGTCCCGGCGGCGCAAGCCATCCTAAGCTGAATCCGAACTCCATGGCCGACATCCGGACGTACGTTACCGGACCAGCGCCGGTTGACGGCGTGTACTTTAACCGGCTGATCATCAATCACTATGGCGGCACGGTTGCGCTGAGCGATGGCGCCGGCGGTGTCGATCCCGCGACACTCATCGTGCGCGGAACAAGTAACGTGGCTGTCGTGGATGCATCGCTGATCCCGACAATTGTGCCCGCCCACCCGGTTGGAACAATCATGGCGGTTGCCGATCGCGCTGGGGACATCCTGGCGGCGCGCCTGAGTTAAGCGTCGCGTAATGGCCATGCAATGTATTTGTTGAAACCTGTTTAGGAAGGGTCCCGGTCACCTTGGCAAGTAGGCGGGTGGCCCAGCCTACCATCTGCGGGTGCCCCATCCAAGCCGGGGTTGCTTGGGTGGGGGTTTTGCGGGATGCGCGATGGTGTTGCAAGCCACCACTCTCCCCCCTCGAAGTGAAAGTCAAAAATCGCCACCCAACCCAAAGAAGGTTGGATGGGGCACCCGATGTTCTTTTGTTCAGCAGGGTTCTTGCCCGGGCCACCCGGCACCGTCCTTGGCGCGGTAGGCGATGATATGCGGCAAGCGCCGCTGCAATAATTCGCGGGTACCTTCCTCATGTCCTTTGCGTCCACGCAGCGGTACTCCGACGGAACCCGCCGGGACGCCGTCGCGGCATCAGGCCGGCAACTCATAGCAAATCTTGTATAAATAAGAGCGATGCGATACCATCGGGACGTGATGGCGCTCCGAGAGGAATCTCAAGAAGCCGCAGAACTCCACTTTGAAGGGGACTCGCTGGAGGTGCTGTCGGGCTTTCCCGATGAGGTCAAACGGGCGCTCGGATTCTCGCTGCGGCAGCTTCAAATCGGCAGGGAGCCGACATCGCAGACGCGCAGCATGAGTTCCATCGGCTCCGGCGTCTACGAATTGAAAGAGGCCGATGAGCGCGCGTGGTACCGGGCGATCTACCTGTCGAAGGTGGGGAACACGATTTACGTGTTGCACTGCTTTGAGAAGGAGAGCCGCAAGACTGACCGGAGAGACATTGAGGTTGCCAGGCAGCGCCTTAAGCTAGTCAGGCAACGATTGCAGGAGCAGAGGGCACATGAAAAGCGCAGCGGGAAATAAGCCGACCCATATCGTAAAGGGAAACATCTTCGACGCCTTGGGCTTCTCTGCGTCGGAAGCCAGCGCGCTGAAAATCAAGGCGGAGATTCTGTCCGCCATCCTTGAGCATGTGCGGGCCAAGGGCTACACGCAGGCGCAGCTTGTAGACATTCTGGACGAGTACCAGCCGTCGGTGAGCAACCTGCTCAAGGGCCGAATCTCGCAAGTGAGCATCGAGAAGCTGTTGCGCTATGCCGACCGGCTGCATTTGCAGACGAGCATCGCAGTACGGCCCATAGAGGGGCGAGGCCGCCGGGTGAGAATCCAGACCACGGCAAGCGCGCGACGGCCAGCGCGAAAACTGGCAGCGGCAGTTTAGCAATTCACAACGTACCGGGCTTTCAAGTGAAAATTCCAGGATTCTGGTGATAGCTACCTTTCCTGTGCTGGGTGCCAGATGTGCAGAATTTCAACGGCATCGTCCTTCGCGCGGTAGGCGATGATATGCGGCAAGCGCCGCTGCAATAATTCGCGGGTGCCTTCCTCACGTCCCTTGCGTCCACGCAGCGGAAACTTTTTTAATGAGCGGGCAGATTTACGGATCTCAATGACAGTGGGCCGTGCTAAATGAGGTTCGTGTTCTTTGAGGTAATCGTAGATGTTTTGCAAGTCCGCTGCGGCCGTGGGCGTCCAGCGAATACGCATCAGGAGTTAAGCATCCGCTCGATGCGTGCTTCCATCTCTTCCTCTTCGATAAACTCCCCCCGGTCGGCCTGCGCGATGCCCGCTTGCACGGCGGCGCGAAACCGGGCGTCCTGCTCAAGCAGACGCAAGGCGGCATCCTTCACCAACCGCTCGGTATCCGTACCGGCATGACTGGCGATTTGGGATAACTGCGCTTCCTGCTCGGGGGTGAAATGGACTTCCATGCCTGCCAGTCTAGGAGCGCGAGTCTATGCTGTCAACGAGGCGTTGTGCGCGTCACTGTTTCGGGCCCACGCGGCACTGAGACCCGAACCCGCGGGTTGCGTAGGTTGGGCGAAGACGTCGGCTTACCCCCCGCGTCGGCGTAGGAGCTGGTGCGCAAAGGACCGTTCGGCTTGTAGGTACTGATGATGACGCCCGAGCCCACGGCCTTCGTGCTGACGAGCGCGAGTTCGCGTGGCGGAGTTCCATCCGAGAAGATACGTTTGCCCTTGCCTAACAGAACCGGAAAGACGAGCAGCATGACCTCGTCCGCAAGTTCGTGTTCGAGCAGCACCGGTGTCAGCGTCGAGCTGCCCCAGACGATCAGCTGCGGCCCGTCTTTCTCCTTAATGCGGCGAACGCCCTCGACAATGTCCGCTCCAAGGTCCTCGGCCGGTCCCCATGCAAGGCTGTCCGGCCTGTGGGTGGCGACGTATTTCGTCGCCGCGTTCAGACTGTCCGACATCGGACTCTTCGGGGCCTTCGGCCAAAAGCCGCTAAAGATGTCGTAGGTTCGCCGGCCCAGCAGCAGATCGAAATGCTCGCCTTGACCCTCGACGATGGCCGCTCCCCCATCGGGGTCGGCATGCGGCCCTGCCCATCCGCCGTAGGGATAGTCGCCGTCTTCGTCCGGGCCGCCGGGCGCCTGGATCACGCCGTCCAGCGTGATGTGTTCGATGATCTTGATCTTTCTCATGTTGTCTCCTTTAATACGGATTTGCACTCGGCTGCGGCAGACGACGCGGGTGGCCTGATCTGGCGTTTTCGATACCTGGGTAGGTACGACGCAAACTCCCGGGTCTCGAACAGCGCGAGACCCGGGGCACCCGGCGACGAGCATGAATGTCACGGTTTCCGATAACGAAGCGCAACGCATCCTGATTTAAAAATCTTTGAGTCAACAAGCTTCAATTGCAATTTCTCTTGCAGGCTGACACCCTCCAACAACCGTCTGCCTTCGCCGACAATGATCGGCCAAACGGCAAAGCGAAATTCATCCACCAGACCAAGCTCGATAAGTTGGGAAGGAATATCGACTCCACCGACTAAAATATTCTTGCCTGGTTCCTGCTTGAGTTTAAGCATTTCGTCGCGAAGATTCGTGCGGACAATTCTCGTGTTTTTGTCTTCAACGTTGTCTAAGGATCGCGAAAAAACCACTTTGTTGAGAGAGACAAATGCTTGAGCGAATTCCTTGTCTGCTTTGGACGCGGACTGGTCCTTGGCGACCTCTGGCCAATAAGGAACCATCAACTGGTAGGTTTTACGCCCGAAGACTTGCAGGTCAGCCTCTCGCGTGAGGTGCGTAAAATATTCAAGTACTTCGTCGTCAGGATTTATTGGGGTGTGATCGACGCAGCCGTCCAGGGTGATGTTGATGGCGAAGATTACATTTCTCATTTGATCGTCCTGCCTTTATGTGCCAGTGCGTGTGAGAGTCAACAGCCTCGCGCGCTGCATCGTTCATCCTATAGCCGTCGCGCACAGAAAAATCGACAGCCGAGGACGACGAATTTTATTTCGGGCCACAGTTCGCCCTGCGGTGGGCACTGGGAGCGGGTCGTTCACCAATCCCCAGGTTAACGTTCGAAAAAGCGAGCGGGACGCTACGGCGCAGCTCCGAAGTCGCGGCGGCCCGGGCTGTTTACTTGCTTCCGCCGGGTCCTTATTCCGGAGCCGGGAAGAATAGAAGTTCGCGCACCTCGCCGGCCACATCGCAGGCGATGGCACCCTTCTTCGCCCACGCCAGCGCCTCGTCCATATCGGCAGCTTCCAGTATCCAAAATCCGCCCATGTGCTCCTTGGTCTCGGTGTACGGTCCGTCGGTGACGAGCACCTTGCCGTCGGACTGCTTCCGCACCGTCTTGGCGTTGGCGGCCGGGGAAATGCCGCAGGCGAACTTCCTCACGCCGGCAGCAATCATTTCGCGGTTGAGCGCGTGGATCTCTTCCATCATCGCTTCGGTTACGGTGGACGGGTCGAAGTCGTCGGGGAGGTAGTTACAAACCAGATATTGTGGCATGACTTTTTCTCCTTGTTTCTGTAACGGCCTTCGGCGGGCCGGTTGCCCTGCCTTCACGATATAGTCGAACGGCCGGGGTGGAATTCGACACATCGTCCAAGAAATTTTGCTTCTTCCGGATGTTCACCGCAATCCATTGGTCGAAAGACTGGAGAAACGTTCCGTCTGTCCCCAGTTTTATGCTCGACGCCCACTGGTTATGATAGCCGTCGCTCGGTTCAATCGGGATGCGCGTCGCGAAGAATACAGGAGAACAAAATGACACAAAAAGGAAAAGTATTGGTACTAGTCTCGAGCGGTCACGGCTTGCCCTTGAAAGATGGCAAGGTTTATGCCGGCGCTGGCTACTACCTCAACGAGTTGACGGTTCCGGTTCGCGCCCTGATGAAGGAGGGCTACGAAATCACCTTCGCCAACCCCAAAGGCAACACGCCGCAATTGGATGTCAATTCAGCTATAGCCCAGTTCTTCGGTGGGGACGAGGCTAAGCTTCAGGACTATCTAAAATTCCGCGACAGCCTGACTGGGCTCAAAAATCCAACTCGTATCTCGGATGTCATCGCATCAGGCCTGGATCAATATGACGCTGTTTTCGTCCCCGGCGGCCATGGCCCGATGATGGATCTTCTCGATGATCCCGACGCTGGCACCGTGATGAGACACTTTCATAAAACATCGAAGCCTACGGCAGTGCTCTGCCATGGCCCGATTTCACTACTCTCGGCTCTTCCGAATTCGACGGAGGTGGTCGCCGCGCTGGCGGCGGGCGATGCCGCTGGAGCGCAGGCAAAGGCTCAAGGTTGGATCTATTCCGGATATAAGATGACTATTTTTTCGACAGCGGAAGAGCAGCAGCGGGAGCCGCTTGAGATTGGTGGTAAGGTTCTCTTCTACCCGGACTTCGCCTTGCGTACGGCGGGCGGTGACGTAAGTGTGGTCGCTCCATGGCAGAGCTACGTCCTTCAAGATCGCGAGCTGATCTCAGGTCAGAACCCGTTCTCTGATGAAGCGCTTCTGAAACTTCTTCTAGCGGCACTCAACGGGAGGCGTCAATGAACAGCGTACAAATCGACCAGAAGAGCTATGAGATGCCCCCGCGAGAGGGGATCAGCATCGCGCATTTTCTCACCGTCGCCGACATCGAGCGATCGGCTCGCTACTACGAAAAGGTCTTCGGCGCTCGCATTCTGACCCTGGGTGACGGCAACGCGCCTGCGTACCTTCAGCTGGCGAATATCTGGATGATTCTGAACGTTGGAGGCGGGCCGACCCCGGATAAGCCGACGGTAACGCTCAGCGTCCCCGACCCCAATCACATCAACAGCTTTATGAATTTCCGCGTTGCGGATATTCAAGCGTGCTATGAATTGTGGAAAAGTCGAGGAGCCGAGTTCATCACGGAGCCAATACCCAAGTACGGCGAGATACGCTGCTACATCCGCGATCCTGACGGCTATATCATCGAAGTCGGACAGAGCACCGCTCTCAAGTACGGTTAACGCTCGGCCCGGCCGGGACGGGGATTTGAGCGCTTACGGATGTCCGCTTAGTGCTAGCCCGTTGGCGCGAACGGTGCAACACCGGCTTCCTAAAAATCGGCGGGTGGCGTGGCCCAGGTCTCGCGGTTTTCGAGACCTGGGGATTTCGTCATCGATCAACAGTCAGCTCTCAAACACAGTGGGGCGGTGACGCTGGAGCAGCTTCCGCGCTTACGCCTACCAGGAGGCGGGGCCGGTTCGACTGAGTGAAACTTCCCCCGGGGATACATCGTACTCATCCAGGTCTCGAACACCGCGAGACCCATCGGCAAGCTCAGGGCAGGCTCTGGGCCACCCGGCCCGAAAAATCCTCAACTACTCCCCAGCCCTCCGGCCAGGTTCCATCCTGGCGTCTTGTAAAAATCCTGCCTTCAGGAGAGAATCGTGCCTCTCATGACAACTACCACGCCCCACGAGTCCCAGAGACTCACGGGCAAGCTTTCGGTGATTATCGCGTTGCTCGGAATCTCGGTCTTCATAAACTATGTAGATCGCGGCAATCTCTCAATTGCAGCTCCAATGTTGAAGGAGGAGCTTGGCATTTCCGCGTCGCAGCTGGGAGTTCTGCTCTCCGCGTTTTTCTGGACCTATGCCTGTCTGCAACCCGTATCCGGATGGTTCGTAGATCGCGTGAACGTGAACTGGGTCATTGCGGGAGGATTCTTTCTCTGGTCCGCCGCGACCGCCGCGACCGGGATGCTACACACCTTCGCGATGCTGTTTGGATTGCGTCTGGTACTCGGCATGGGGGAGTCGGTCGCCTTTCCCTCCTATTCCAAGATCATCGCTCTCCACTTCCCGGAAGAACATCGAGGACTGGCCAATTCAGTAGTTTCGGCGGGACTACTGCTGGGCCCCGGGCTTGGCATGTTGATAGGCGGGATGCTGATGGCCAGATTCGGCTGGCGCCCATTCTTCATCGTGCTTGGATCGGCCAGCCTGCTTTGGCTTATCCCTTGGATAAAGTGGATGCCGGTAGAGCGAAACCCAATTCATCTGGACATCACGGGCGCCCCGAGTCTTCCGGAGTTTCTCCGGCTGCGTTCGGCTTGGGGAACCTGCGTCGGTCTGTTCTGCGGCAATTACGTGAACTATTTCCTGATCACTTGGCTGCCTTTCTATATGGTGCGCGAGCGACATTTCTCAATGGACACGATGGCGAAGGTCGGAGGGACGGCTTACCTGCTCGGGGCCGGCTTCTCTATGCTCTCCGGTTGGCTTTCCGACCGCTGGATTATGTCCGGAGGAAGTCCCACTCAAGTACGCAAGACATTTACTGGTGCAGGGATAGCACTCGCCGGGATTTCCCTCGGGCTGTCGGCGATCAGCGGGCCAATCCTTTGCTTAGCAATGCTTGTGCTGGGTGTGATTTTTTTCGGTGTTTGCAGTTCTAACGTCTGGGCAATCACACAGACGCTTGCGGGTCCGCAAGCCGCAGGGAGATGGACAGGCTTCCAGAATTTCATCGGCAATCTGGCAGGGGTCGCAGCACCCGCAATCACTGGATTCGTCTTGGACCGAACCGGGCATTTCTACTGGGCTTTCGCGATCCTGACGGCTGTCGCTCTGACAGGCACAGCATCCTGGGTTTTCTTAGTCGGACCGGTAGAGCAGCAGGTCTGGCACAAGCGACTCAGCGCCACAGCAGTTTCCGCGTAGACTTTGATCCATTGTGCGGAGCCCATACCTCCCTCGTTCGTTCGGTTTCGAGGACAAGAGGTCCCCTCGGCCGAATTGGCGGGTCATGCGCGGATGACGGGCCACCCGGCAGCGCTCTAAGCCTCAAGGCATAACCGTAGGCTAAAGGAGCCATTGCCTTCGCGCTGTGATCTAGGGCACATTGTGAAAGTGACCGATCACGAAAATCCCCAGGTCTCGAAAATCGCGAGACCTGGGCCACCCGGCCTTGAACAGTCACTCGCTCTGACATCGAAAGGAGTATCCAATGGGCGGCACAAATGAACTGAAAGAGACCACGCGCGTGACCCCGCCGGTCGCGTCGAACACGCTCGGCGTGAACGTTTTTACCGCCCCGGGAAAGGCCATGGTCGGCGAGCGGCCAAGGCCCTTCGGAGAAGCGCTCGGCTTTGACCCGATCACGTCAACTTTAATCTTCGGCGAGCACGACGCGGTACTGGTAGACGCAATGGGGACAGTAGCTGAGGCGGAGGCTCTCGCGGATTGGGTTGCTCTGCACAATCGCAACCTGGAGACCATCTACATAACGCACGCTCATTTCGACCACTTCTACGGTCTGAGCATTCTGCTCGAACGTTTCCCGGGCGCTCGGGCGATAGCAACGCCGAAGACGGTGGAGGCCATGCAGTCGTCGTTTGTTCCTCCGCTGAGCCAATTCGCCCGCCAATTGTTTCCTGGGCAAGTGCCGACGAAGTTGGTCTCACCTGAGCCATATGAGGGCGACACCTTCACGCTTGAGGGCCACGAATTGCGCATCATCGAGCAGGGCCGCACCGATAGTCCCGATTCGACGTCTCTATACGTTCCATCGATCGGCCTGATCGTCGCTGGCGACGTGGTGTACAACCAGTGCCACATGTACGTCGGCGACACCACCCCCGAGAGCCGAAAGAATTGGATCGCGGCGCTAGACCGGTTGGCGGCGCTGAAGCCGGCGATTGTGGTCGCCGGTCACAAGAAGCCTGGCGCGCCCGACTCTCTCTCGGCGATTGAAGACACCAAGCGTTACCTGCAGGACTTCGATCGGCTACAGAAAACCGCGACGTCCGACCAGGAGCTGTTCGATCAGATGACGGAGCTATACCCGCATTGGGTAGCCAACCAGTCGTGGTTGATGTTCGGATTCCCGCAGCCATAAGCCACATCAACCGCTGATGCGAATGTTTGTTTTATTTCAGCTGCCGAATCCGCTCCTGAGCCGGGTGCCACGAGTGTGTAAGTGGAGCAGCTTCCGGACGTATGCTTGCGGCGAAGAGGGCTTGGGGAAAGTGAATTGTCAGGAATGGCTGCTGAGGATAACGTATTCCGCCTCGCGGCACCCGGCGACAGCGACAATTCGTATTTCGTTCAGATGCTCCTCAATACAAAGCAGACAAAGTCCAGTAATTCTAAAACCGCTGTGATACATTTTTTTGCATGTCTATCCTGCCGGACCTGACCGCATATCCGTTGTGCGAATACTTTCTGTCCGGTTACTTGCAGAAGACAAACGACCCCACCAACTTCCCGCCGGACCAATACCCCGAATTGTTTGATCGTTACGAGGCTATCTTTCAGCGTGGCATCGACGCTCTCAGGACAAACAAGGACAAATTGAAAAAGCGCTCGGAGCTTAACTTCGATTCCGGGAATGCTCAGAATCTTGAAAGCGGCATTGCCATGCTACGCGTCGTCCAGCTCCTAGCCACATCCAATTTTCAAAACATAGCCCTCGTAACACCACCGAACCACGCGTCCGGTGCCGACCTCAGCGCCGAACGGAATGGGCATCGAGCATGCTTCGAAATCAAGGCGATTACGAAACGGAGTACCGGGCGCAAAGATGAATGGATGGAGGAACAACTCTACTTGAAGATCGTAGACACGGCCAGGAAGGCGGCATCTCAACTCGCGGCGACGGCGTCCCACCTCTCCTGTTCCGTCAAAATTCTCGTATGTGTCGTCAATTGGTTCGAACAGTCAATCTACCTGACCAATCAGGATTACCAAGGCATTGTCGATAAGCTCGAACGATTCGAAGAACAGGAATCCCTCGTCGGCATCGACGGCGTATGGTTCCTGCCAAAATTCGGCAACCACATTCTGTTCCTGAATGAGCAGGGCAAATTAATCGATTAGCTTCCTTTCCGCCTATGCCTTCGGGCGACGACCTTCCTGCTTGCGAACCAGCGACCAAGTTCCGACAATTGTAAGGATCAGCAAAGCCGATCTCACAACGAGCAAATCAAGAGCATTGAAGATTAGGTTAATCCAGTCCGGAAGCTGGTGAAGGGCGCTATACATTTTTGCCGCCCTTCTGCTCACCCTTGACCTCATCAAGGGCCGTACTCATGGCCACGCCCAACTCAAGCACCTGCTCCGTGCGCTTCTTGAGCTTTTCCGTAGTCTCCGTGGCTCGCTTAATCAGTGCTTCCAGCAACTCCGGCACCTTCGCGATTGCTTCGAGCCGCATCCACCGAGGCGCGTCATTGAAGGCCCACTCCTCCCCTTGGTCGCGATCCGGCTCCTGGTAGTTGCCTTCGCCGGTCGATAAGGCAATGGTCCACTCCTTGCCGATTTTCGCGTAGCCGATGTTTCGAGCCCACCAATCTCCATCTTCATCATCGCCGCCGCTTATTTGCACCCAAGCGGCGACCCCAAGGTTCAGGCGTTTAAGTGCCGCATCCAGCACAGACATCGCCTCCTTCAGTCCATCGGAGGCACTGTTCAGCTCGGTAGCGGCAGCACTAAGTTGTTTATAGGAATTTTGGACGCGTTCAGACGCAGAGACCTGAGCGGGCTCTTTCGGAGACATATCTTATCCCTCAACGGCAATTGAGATCATCGCGGCTGCGATGGCGGCGGTTCGATTCGTTCCGAACAGGTGCAAGCACCAACCGACGCAAGGTAATTATACTCGTCAGCAACTCGTCAACAAAATCGGGGCGGGTGGCCCATTCATCCTAGTATCGGGAGCTGTGCCCCGTTCATCGCGGCTTTATCGCGATGAGCGGGTCCTTGGGGGGAATGCGGGGACAGACGGGATGGGACTCCTCTTTTCCCTAGCGATACGCCACCGGACATTTATTTCAGCTGCCGAATCCGCTCTTGCAGGAATTGCCGCTCCGGTTCCTGTTGGGTCAGCGCCAGAGCTTTCTCATAAGAGGACCGAGCCTCAGCTGTCCTGCCGAGCCTGCGGTACATATCCGCACGGGCTGAATGCGCCAGGTAATAATTCGCCAATTCGCCATGTTCCAACACCGCGTCGATCTGCGCCAGACCGGCCTCTGGACCATCGCACATGGCAATGGCCACGGCACGATTGAGCTCTACAACTGGCGAAGGCTGAATTCGTAGCAATCGGTCGTAAAGCGCAACAATCTGCCGCCAGTCGGTCGCGGCGACCGATTCCGCCTCCGCATGAACGGCCGCAATCGCAGCCTGCAGTGTGTAAGGCGCCGAAGCGGCGGGCCACTCTCAGGGCTTTCTCCAGCAATGCCACTCCCTCCGCGATCTGCTCGCGGTTCCAGAGCGAGCGGTCCTGGTTCTCCAGCAAAATCAGCTCTCCGGTCGGAGAGGTTCTCGCGGCGTGACGGGATTCCTGTAGCAACATCAGGGAAAGCAGCCCCAATGCACTTCCGGCTCTGGCTGGAGTTCGGTCAGCAACCGGCCCAGTCGAATCGCCTCGCCGGTTAGCTCGGCCCGCGTTACCTCCGCTCCCGCCGCAGCCGAATAACCCTCGTTAAAGACGAGATAGATGACCTGAAGCACCGCGCCCAGTCGCTCCGGCAATTCCTCGGGCGTCGGCACCTCGTACGGAATCCGTGTCTCTCGAATCTTTGCCTTGGCGCGCACAATGCGCTGCGCCAGCGTACGCGGAGTGGTAAGGAAGGCCTTTGCTATCTCCTCGGTTGTCAGCCCGCACACCTCACGCAAGGTGAGTGCAACGCGCGCTTCCGGCGCTAGAGATGGATGACAGCAGGTAAAAATCAGGCGCAGCCGATCGTCTTCAACATCCCTCAAGGCTGTCCTCTTCCTTGGACTTTCCGCCGAACTCGATTGCGCTTCGAGATATCGCACGAGCTCGTCTTGAGACGCATCAAATCTTGCCCGTCGACGCAGCGTATCAATGGCTTTGAATCGGGCCGTCGAAATCAACCATGGTCGCGGGTTGCCGGGTACTCCACTACTCGGCCACAGGCTCAGCGCAGCCGCAAAGGCTTCGTGCATCGCCTCCTCGGCAAGATCAAAATCACCCAGCAAGCGGATCAGAGTTGCCAGGATTCGCCCCGAATCCACGCGATAAAGGGAGTCGAGCAATTCGCGTATCGGCTCGGTGGAACGCTCGGCCATGACGACGACCTTAGCAAACCAGCTGCCCCGAATCAATTTGGCAAATGGCGGATCAATGCAGAGTGCCCAGGTCGTGCCTCTGAAATCTGGACAACAGAGCGCATCCTCGGTTGACGCAAATCGCCAATGTACTCATTGAGCTTCGTACAAGCTCAACCTTTCTCCGTTTTGCTCCCGAGTCAAGGGCAATCCTGAATTAATCCCATCCGAGCTCTCCGTCGCACAGAGCGGCACCCGGCCGCAGCGTGGCAACTGCGCGCTAAACCAATTTGATTTCTGGAATTGGAATCAGCGGTTTGAAGCCCACTGATTCGCGGGTAAGATGTTGAAGATAAGAAACATGGTGGAGGCGGCGGGAGTTGAACCCGCGTCCGAAAATGCTGCCGGCAAAGAGCCTACATACTTAGTCACATTCATGCGCCGGAGTTACCCGGCACTCTCGCCAGCCACGCTCAGAACGGACAAGAAACGCAGCCAGGCCAGCCTGATGATCTCGCCGCGAACTCACAGGCGGAGAGTTCGCAGCCAGCTCACTGTGCGACGCCCTTTCTCAACCCATGAGCAAAGCCGAGGAGGACGGCAACTTAACTAATTAAGCTGCGTATGCCAGGTTTTGATTGGCAATTGTGTTTTTGCACACGATTACGGATGCGTGCACTCCGGTATGCCTCTTTACCGCAATCACTTCCGTCGAAGCCGTGACGCCCCCGAAGTAACTACGATCTCTTTCACTCTACCAGTCATGGCAGGGAAGTCAATCGCAGTCATATAGATGCCGATCCCTGTGGCGCCGATTCTTTGCGGTGCAATCCCTGCGAGTTCGCAGCGAAGCGCGATCTTGCCGCGAATTTCGACAGCGGCGAAATGTCCCCACGCCTGTAGCTTGTCGAAATCATACGCAATTCATTGATTCCTGCATCCCGATGACACAGGGATCATCCAAACCTTTTGCCTGCCTGTTAGTCTCATACGAGTGGCGCGAATGGCCGAACTAATCTACCAACTGACTGCAATTGACTACAGAGAGCCCCGGAAGTCTGGCCTCGTTCCCCATTACTCAGCGGGCTGTTGTTGGGAGACGATGGCGTGATTCCCGACTGCATCTCGTTCAACGATATCCCCCACACGACCCGAATTTTCAACGACTTTCTTTCCTACCCTCCTGAGATCCGCAAATTTTTCTCGACACAGCCAGACGTGGAGCACGTCGCCGCCTTCGCCAAGTCTGTGCCCCGCAATCGCGAACGGCAGGCTCGCGTCGCCGATGCGCTGGAAAAGCAGAACCGGGCATGGGGAGCCTCGGAGCAAACGCTACGCAACATTCAGCGGCTGCGCGATGGCGCCTTTGCCGTAGTCACCGGCCAGCAGGTTGGACTTTTTGGTGGCCCGCTGATGTCGCTGTTCAAGGCCGCATCGGTGCTGGCGCTGGCAAAACAACTCGAGCAACGAGGCATCGATTGCGTTCCCGTGTTCTGGATGGCATCGGAAGATCACGACCTCGACGAAGTCAATCAAGCTCTGTTCCTGACACACGAGTTTCATCTGGTTCCGTTCAAGGCCGATACCGCCGGAGTGGCTGGTTCTCCCGTCGCGCACATTCGCTTTGCGGAAGGGACCAACGAGATGGCGGCCGAGGCGGCGAAGCTGCTGGGCGAATCGCTTGCCGCCGACTACCTGCGCGAGAGTTACACCGAGGGCGAAACTTTTTCCAACGCGTTCGCCAAACTCTGCACGCGCATCTTTAGTGGGCGCGGGCTTATCTTTCTCGACCCGGCTGACCCGCAACTGCATCGCATCGCCGCGCCACTGTTTGTGGATGCGCTGCGACGTTCCGCCGAACTTGACCAGGCGGTGCTGCAGCGCAATCGTGAGTTGCGCGAGGCCGGCTATCACGAACAGGTTAAGGTCACCGGAGAGTCCACGCCGCTATTTACCCTGGTGGACGGCGCGCGCGTGCCCGTGCACCGTGCCAATGGGGCTTTCACGATTGCCAGGAAATCCGTTACCCCGGAAGAGCTGCAGAAGCGAATTGAAGAGGCGCCCGAAAACTTCAGTGCTAACGTACTGCTTCGTCCGGTGCTTCAGGATTACTGGCTTCCCACGCTGGCCTACATCGGCGGCCCGGCGGAGATCGCATACTTCGCCCAAGCGGAGGTTCTGTACGAGAAGCTGTTGGGGCGTGCTACTCCCATCCTGCCACGCATGAGCGCGACATTGATCGAGCCGCGCATCGAACGGTTGCTTAACAAGTACGAAGTGGAGTTGCCGGAATTGTTTCACGGCGAGTGTCAGCTTCGCGACTGTCTTGCTGCCCGCTCACTGCCTGCCGAGCTGAAGCAAGAGATCGCGGATGCGAGGCAATCGGTTGAAGCGGCCATGACGCGGATTAGCAAGTCGCTAAAGCAGTTGGATCCAACGTTGGTGGAAGCTGCCGAGCGCGCGGCCAGCAAGATGCGCTACCAGGTGGACCGGCTGGAGAAGCGTGCCGCGCAGGCGGAGCTGCGCAGGACAGACATTCTGTCCCGACATGCCGCTCAAATCGAGAACGCGCTTTATCCCAATAAGTCACTTCAAGAGCGCGAGATCGCAGGCATCTGCTTCTACGCCAACCACGGTCCGGAGTTGATCGATCGCTTGATCGAGTTGGCCCAAACCCGTTGTCCCGAGCACAAAGTGCTGCGGCTGGGTTCCTAAGCAGATGCTGTTTGCGTAATGGGATAGCGCGATTTCCTGGAGGTCGCGGCCTTTCCACCCCTTGCGATCACGTAGCAACGCTGATGTCGCGATTCAATCGGAAGGTCAGTCGGCGTTCCGCGCTGAATCCAACGTTTTTCTTGCCGGTCACGAAAGCCGTGGTGGTGCCAGCCACCGCTCCGATTCCGCTCCCGATCAAGGCACCTTTGCCGCCGGCAGCCAGTGCACCAATGATGGCGCCCCCGCCGGTGCCACCTCCTATCCAGCCGAGGTTACGCTTCTTGTGCGAAGCTCCACGCGCCACGATGTGCGAGGTTGTCAGGGAAACTTCCTGATTGTCGATGACCACTCTGTCCAAAGTTAGTCCGAGTTCGCCGGGATGGCGTAGCCGCCCGGAGCGTCGCGCGATCACGACGTGGCCGCTAACGGGAGTACCCACCGGTATGACGGTGCGGTCGTCGAGGACGATGGGTTCGTCAACCACCGCGTCGAAGCGTTCGCCCGGCACCGCCGACGCGCTCGAGAGTCCCTGCTGAAGTCGGACAGTGATGGCGGTTCCGGCCGGTATGATCAAGGGCGCTGGCACGGTGTTGGCAGCCGTCTGCGCGTTGGGGTTGACGGAACTGTTTGCGATCGTTGGAGCTTGGTTCGCCGCGTTGTTGTCTGGGGCCGCTGGATTAACGCTGGTGTCAGAGGAAGAAGACTGGGTCGCAGAGCTCGGCGCCTTTGCCGATTTGCTGCAGCCAGCGAGCGCCAAGCAAAAAACTAAAATGCTTAGAACGAGAGAACGCTTTGCCATCATGTGGTGCCCTCCTGGCCGCCAACAGAGGCTGGTGCAAACACCGTGCCATTAGTTAAGATGCAATAAATCAGGCGCTTAGGGGAAGGTGTGGTAATACAAAATTCTGCAAATTTTACACGCCTGGGAATCGCTTGAGGGCCGTGCAGAACCGCGATAATTTGTGTTTGGCGCCCCCTCAGGCGTTACCACTGCTTCCCGAACGTTTGAACAGGGTGTAATCTTCGTAGTCTCGTACCGGACCAACTAGTCGTGCTGGTAAACATTCTCATCATCATCGGTTGTGTTGTGGCCTCAACGGGATTTCTTTTCCTGGTCACCCGCAGCTCCGCAGCACACGCGCGCAAAGAGTCCAACGACTTTACCGGCGCCGTCGTTGCCGTTATCGGCACTACCTACGCGGTGATTCTGGCGTTTACGCTGGCCGGCGTCTGGGCAATGTTTCAGCAGGCCCAGGCCAACGAAGAGCAAGAGGCCAACGCGCTGGTGAACGTCTTTCGCATT
This sequence comes from uncultured Acidobacteriaceae bacterium, assembly GCA_963709045.1. Lineage (GTDB taxonomy): Bacteria > Acidobacteriota > Terriglobia > Terriglobales > Acidobacteriaceae > Bog-257. The sequence goes on from CAVPUX010000010.1 coordinate 17,355, forward strand.
GCCTCGCAGCTCAACGATCCAAACGCCAAGACAATCCAGGAGCTATGCGTCCGCTATGCCGACAATGCTTTGCAGCGGGAGTGGCCCGCGATGATGAAGGAGCAGATGCCGCCCGAAGGCGGCGCTATTATCAATCAGCTTTGGGTGCAGGCGGGGACGGTCCAGGCGCATGCGCAACCCGACGCCATCGCAGCCTACCAACTGATGGAGGAATTACGAGGATTGACGCAATACCGCCGTATTCGGGCGATGCAGGTTCGCGAAGCCCTGCCAAACATTCTCTGGGCCGTCCTGCTGGCTGGTGGCGTCATCACGATTGCGTCGTCTTGCTTCTTTGGAGTACCCAGCTTTCGCTTTCATTTGTTGCAGGTGGCGGTGCTCAGCTTCTTGATCGCGTTGGTGCTGGTGGCCATTGCTGACATTGATCAACCTTATCAGGGTAATGTGACGGTGGCGCCGCAGGGCTTTCAGTTCGCCATCAACACACTCCACAACCAGCCGAGTCCCTAGGCTAGGGATGATTCCGTTTCCATAATCAGAAATGGTCGATGAGTCAATCAAGAAGCTAGCGGATCGTTCTTTTCCTTGTTCTGGTTCTGTTTCTGGTCTTCCGGCTGCGGATATTTGCCATCCTGACAGGCGATATCTGTGTCGCGCCGGAGTTGGTTGCGGCCTTGCGGCTCGCCAGTATGCTCTTCGTTTTGTCCTGGTTCGGGGAAGTCGCTATCGGAAGACTTTATTAGCGCATCCTGATTGCGGTGTCCCATTTCTCCCGTGCGAGAAACGTTGGTCGCCTGGCCGGGCTCGTTCTGCTCCACCGCGCCCTTGCCGATGTCTTCATCACGAGTGTCTGGTCTGTTGATAGTCATGATTTCTCCTAAGAGATGACGGATAAGTGGGGAATGTTGCACGAATGCTCAGTAGGGCCTTTGATATCGCCCCCGTTGTCATCGCGACGGAACCGGCTTCGGGGGCGACTGGAGGGACCTCCGCTTCGTCGTGTGAACCGCGTTGTCCGGGATCAAAGCATTGCTCTCGTAAGAAAACAAAAAAGCCGGCGATCTTTTGCCGGCTTAGGTATGAAGTATGAATGAAGCTAGTTTTCGAGGGCCCCGACTGCGACTTGCGATTCCTGCTTTACGATGACTTCCGTCAGCGCCTTGACGCCGTATTCGTATCCCCGGTCGAAGGCTTTCAGGTTCAGCTCCCGGTAAGCTTGAGGCACGGAATCGCCCACGGCGTTCCGCAGCGCCTCACGCTCAATTACCTGGGTGATGGCTCCGAAGAATCCGACCATCACAATGTTCAGCACCATTTTCTTGCCGAGTTCTTCAGCGATGCGGGTTGCGGGGACGCTATAAACGCGCACTCCTGCCGGCAACTCGCCAATCCGAACCAGGTCCTCTTCGATGATGAGAGTGCCCTCGTCCTTGAGTTGCGGAGCGAACAGCCCGTATGCCTCTTGCGACATCACTACCAAAATGTCGGGACGCGGCACGTAGGGATACAGCACCGGCGTGTCGGAAAGAATGAGCTGAGCGCTGCAGGCTCCGCCGCGGGCTTCCGGCCCGAAGTTCTGCGTCATGGTGGAGTAGCCCGGCTGATAGATGCAGCCCGCCTTGCCGATGATGATGGCCGACAGGATAACGCCCTGGCCTCCAAATCCTGCGATACGGATCTCGCTTACTGACATGAACAGGCCTCCGTTTCCACGTAATCGTCACCCAGAGTATCGAACAGTTGGTCGTGCATGAGATCGCGATAGTCGCTGCGCTCACGATCGACAAACTTGCCGACGGTAATCTCGCCGCTCTTGGTTAGCGCAACATCTTTGGTCGCAGCCCCGTTGCGGACTTTGCTGACCTCTTTGTAGAACTTCATAGTGTCGAGGCCGTCGCCCATCTTGTTGCGACGCTGATACAGCGTCGGGCAAGGCGACAGCACCTCGATGAAACTGAAACCCTTCTTGGCGAACATCTCCTGCATGGAGCGCGCCAGCTGCTTCACGTGAAACGCTGTCCAGCGCGCCACGTAAACCGCTCCTGCTGCTTCCACCAGGTACGGCAGGTTGAACGACGGATCGTATGTCCCGTAAGGGTTGGTCGAAGTGATGACATCGCCCGGGGTGGTCGGCGCCGTTTGTCCACCGGTCATGGCATAGATCAGGTTATTGATGCAGACAACCTTGATGTCCACATTGCGGCGTGCGGCGTGAATAAGATGGTTGCCGCCGATCGCGAACAGATCACCGTCACCGGAATAAACCACCACGTTCAGCTTGGGATTCGCCAGCTTCAGTCCGGTGGCGAATGGAATTGCGCGGCCGTGCGTAGTGTGAAACGAGTCCTGCTTCACGTAGCCGGCAACGCGTCCGGTGCAACCGATACCAGAGACGATCGCGACATTTCGGGTGTCGATCTTGGCGTCAATGAGCGCATGGGCGAAGGAGTTGACGCTGGTGCCAATGCCGCAGCCGGGACACCAGATATGAGGAATGCGGTCCATCCGCAGGAATTGCTCCACTGGGTTTTGGACGTTTAGTTCACACAGCTCACTCATCGTGCCGCCTCCATGATGGCCTGTAGAATGTCTTCCGGACGGTGTACGCTGCCTCCAGCGTGTCCAACAAAACGGACCTTTGCTCGCCCGGCGGCGCGTTCTACTTCGCGCACCATCTGTCCCAGGTTCAGTTCCACAACGACAATCGCCTTCACCTTGCTGGCGATTTCTTCGATCTGCTTTTCGGGGAAAGGCCATGCAGTGATCAGGCGGAACTTTCCGACCTTCACACCTTTCTTTCGCGCCAATTCGATAGCACGCTGCGCCACTCGCGAGGTGATGCCGTACGACACCACGACAACCTCGGCGCCCTCGAGCTGTTCGGCTTCGTACAGCGTGATCTTGTCGACATTCTTCTTGATCTTGTCCTGCAGCCGCCGCACCAGTTTGTCCTGCGTGGCGGGCGTCATGTCGGGATAGCCGCGCTCGTCGTGGGTCAGGCCGGTGACGTGGACGTTGTAGCCTTCGCCCGTCCGCGGCATGTCGGGCACCAGGTCTTCACTCGGCTTGAATGCAAGAAACTCCTCAGGTGGAAGGGTGGTATAGCGACGCGGAGTAACTTCGATCTGCTCCGGGGGAGGGATGACCACCTTCTCCGTCATGTGGCCGACGACCTCGTCCATCATGACGAACACCGGGCAGCGATACTGTTCGGCATAGTTGAACGCAGTGATAGTCAGATCGAAGCACTCTTGCGGAGAGTTCGGGCACAGCGCGATCACTTCGTAATCGCCGTGCGATCCCCAGCGCACCTGCATCATGTCGGCTTGCGCGGGCAGAGTCGGCAATCCGGTGGAAGGTCCGCCGCGCTGCACGTCGACGAAGACGCATGGAGTTTCCGTCATTACCGCCAGACCGATGTGCTCCATCATCAAGGAGAATCCAGGGCCGGAGGTCACGGTGAATGCCTTGGCTCCGCCCCACACCGCGCCTTGCAGAGCAATCGAGGCCGCCAATTCATCTTCCATCTGAATGAATGTTCCGCCTACGGTAGGCACTCGGGCGGCAAAACGCTCGACGACTTCGGTCGAGGGAGTGATGGGATAGCCGGACGAGAACCGCGCGCCCGCCGCCAGTGCGCCTTCGCAGCAGGCGTGATCGCCGTCCAGGAAATGTGTTCCGGTCATGACACCAGCAGGGTCAGCGTGCATCTTGGTCCTCCTTGGCCTCGGCAGCCGGTGCGGGGGCCGTGGCCTCGACGTTTTCTTTGGGCGGCGCCGCCACCTTGTGTCCGAAGATGGCGAAGTCGGGGCAATACATGCCGCACAAATCGCAGCCACTGCACTTCTCGGGATGGACCATGTAAGGAGTGTGATAACCCTTGGCGTTAAAAGCAGAGGAGAGCGCCAGAACGTGCGTGGGACAGAACTCTACGCAGAATCCGCAGGCCTTACAGCGCTCGACCACGATCTGCACCGAACCTTTGGCCATTGCTGCCCTTTCTTCTTGGCGCTACGCCTGGGGAGTGGCAGCCTTGACGGCGGCATCTTCCTTAATTGGCGGCACCTGGAATTACGTTGCGGTTGGCTGGGGCCTCAACGTTACGTTTGGCGGCTTGGAGAGGCTCACCCACCTACCGAACGATGGTTCGATTTTTAATCAGGTATGGCCCAAGGCGAAGTGACAGCGGTCACATGACCATGTGAGGTGGGACACGGGGCGAAATCGTCGGCAATCAGCCCTCAGCGGGCTCGCTTTCGCTCTTCGCCATTCGCTCTTCGGTTCTCCGGTGCTGTCATCCCGACCGAGGGCTTCAGCCCGAGTGGAGGGACCTGCTTTTTTCGGCGGGTACTCGGCAACCCCGTGATACTATATGTACACATTGTGCATATATAAAAACCACCTCCATTAAGGGGCGAAGATGCTTTTTGAGTGGGACGAGAGCAAAAGGCAGGCCAACCTCGCAAAGCATCATATCGACTTTCAGGATGCCAAACGGTTGTTTGACGGCCCGGTGTTCGAAAGAATGGAAAGCCGCCAGGGTGAAGATCGCACAGTCGCTATCGGCCTATTGGAAGACATTGAAATCGTGGTCATCTACGTAATGCGCGGCAAGCGGCGTCGGATTATTTCAGCAAGGAGGGCACATCGCGATGAAAGGCAAGACTACGCAAACCACCTCAGGAGCGCGGACCAAGGGCAAGACTGACTTCAAGCGCTTGCGCCAGATGCGCGATGCGGACATCGACTTCTCCGATATTCCCAAGCTGGGTAAGTCGTTCTGGAAGGCCGCGAAGCTCACGATGCCGGAGCCCAAAGACCGCCTGACAATCCGGATTGACCATGATGTTGTGGAATGGCTCAAGAAAAAGGGCAGCGGCTACCAGACCCGCATTAACGCCATTTTGCGCTCGTACATGAACGCGCAATCGGAGGGAAGCAGGGGTCGCCGGACATAAGGAACGCTATGTGCGAGAAACACTCGGGAAAGGACCTGACGTTGCCTCAGCGGTAGGCTTCGCTGCGATGGAGGACGCGGCGGACTTCGATGGCGTCAGCGGAAGCGACGAAGAAGAGCCTGTAATCGGCGATGCGGAGCCGGAGCTCGTCGCGTCCCTGAAGCGCCTTCACGTCGCCCTCGCCCGTCTCAGCGAAACGTTGCAGGGTCGCAAAGATACGCATGGCGGTGGGCTTATCGAGGCGGCGGACATCGGACTGGGCCGGTTCAGTCCAAACAATCCGCTTCATCGCGCTTTGATACAGCGGTCGATCTCTTCCTGGGTGATTCCCAGTTTCGCCAGTACCTGCTCGTGGGGAATGCTCTCATTGTGCTTGCGCCACTCACGAGATTCATCGAGCGCCTTGATCTCTTCCCCCGCAAGCGGCTCCTCATCCACCGGAGCATGGGCGATGGCGCGGGCCACCGGATCGGTCATCACCTGCAGCAGGTGAATCACGGCGGCGAGCTGGCCGGCATCGAGCTGCTCCAGGAGTTGGTGCGCTTGCTGTTTTTCGTTCGCGTGTGTCATCAGGAAGAGTTTACCAATCTGCTGTGGGTGGCGCGAGTCATTCGCAAATTATCCCACCCAAGCAAAAAGAAGCTTGGTGGGACACCCGGTGTCGGATTATTTCAGCAAGGAGGGCACATCGCGATGAAAGGCAAGATTACGCAAACCACCTCAAGGACGCAGGGCAAGACCGACTTTAAGCGCTTGCGCAAGATGCGCGATGCGGCCGAGAATCCTCCGGTTTCCGCAAGTGCCAAAGGCCAAGGCGGTAGGCTAGATCTACCCCGACCCAGCTTTCCCTTGTCTCACTGCCACGTGACCTTCCTCACAGCAATTTCCTCGGGCAACGTTCACCATGGGTGCAGGAGAAAAGTGTCCCCACCTCATGGGTCTAATGACGCTTTTTATGCACTATGAAAAGGGTGCTTATCCTGGGAGCTGCTGGGCGAGACTTCCACAACTTCAACGTAGTTTTCCGAAACAATCCTGAATTTCACGTCGTAGCCTTTACCGCAACCCAAATTCCCGACATTGCTGGCCGTCGTTATCCCGTGCAATTGGCGGGCGATTTCTATCCCGATGGCATTCCCATCCTGGAAGAAAACAAGATGGAAGAGATCATCCACGATGAAAGCGTGGACGTAGTGGTCTTTTCCTACAGCGACATTGCCTATCCCACGCTGATGCACCTGGCCTCGCGCGCGGTCGCCGCGGGAGCCGATTTCTGGCTGCTGGGCGCTGAACGCACGCAACTGGTCGCCAAGGTGCCGGTCATCTCGATCTGCGCCGTGCGCACCGGATGCGGCAAGAGTCCGGTCTCGCGTCGTATTGCCACTGAGCTTCGCAAGCTCGGCTGGAATCCGGTCGTGGTCCGTCATCCCATGCCTTATGGCGACCTGGCGGTGCAGCATGCGCAGCGCTTCGGGTCGCTGGCCGACCTCGACAAACATCTATGCACCATCGAAGAGCGTGAGGAGTACGAACCTCACATCATCGAGGGCACTACGGTATATGCCGGAGTGGACTACGAAGAAATCCTGCGCCAAGCCGAGAAAGAAGGCGATGTTGTCCTGTGGGACGGCGGAAACAACGACACTTCGTTCTATCGTCCCGATCTTGACATCGTGGTGCTTGATCCGCATCGCGCCGGACACGAGCTGGCTTATTATCCCGGCGAGGTGAATTTCCGCAGCGCGCATGTGCTCATCATCAACAAGGTTGATACAGCCGATCCTGATGGACTGAAAACGGTGCGGCAGAACATCGCGCTGTACAACCCGAAAGCACAGGTCATCGAGACCGCCTGCAAGGTGACGGTTGCCGATCCGGAAGCAGTCAATGGCAAGCGGGTGCTGGTGGTGGAAGATGGTCCGACGCTCACGCACGGCGAGATGCCTTATGGAGCTGGCGTGGTTGCAGCCAATCGTTACCATGCGGCCGCGTTGGTCGATCCTCGTCCCTTTGCGGTTGGCTCCATCCAGAAGACCTTTGAGAAGTTCCCCCACCTCTGGAGGGTCTTGCCGGCGATGGGTTACAGCGATGTGCAGCGGCACGAACTCGAAGAGACCATCAAGCGCGTTCCCTGCGATTTGGTGCTGGTGGCTACTCCGATTGACCTGGCGCGCACCATCAAGCTCGACAAACCCAGCGTGCGGGTGTCCTACGAGGTCGAGGAGATCGGCAAACCTGCCATCACCACGATGCTGGAGCAGTTCACCCAGACGCACAAACCGGCGTTAGTCGAAGTTGGGAGGTAGCATGCCGCAAAAGGACTTCCTCTCGATTCGCGACTTCTCGCCGCTGGAAATCAGGCACTTTCTCCATACCGCCTGCCAACTGAAGGCCCGTCCGGACGCGTACAGCCGCGCTCTGAAGGGTAAAACGCTAGCTATGATCTTCGAGAAACCATCGCTGCGCACGCGCGTCACCTTCGACGTGGGCATCGAGGAACTGGGTGGACATCCGCTGTATCTTTCGCCGGCCGAGATCAGTCTCGGCAAGCGGGAGTCAGTTTACGATGTCGCCAAGAACCTGGAGCGGATGGTGCAGGGGATCATGATCCGGACCTTCGCCCACGACATTGTCGTGGACATGGCCCGGCACGCCAGCATTCCGGTCATCAACGGACTCACCGATTACAGTCATCCCTGCCAGGCAATGGCCGACTACCTGACCATGCTCGAGATCAAGGGTCGAATTGCCGGACTGAAGGTGGCTTACATCGGCGACGGCAACAACGTGGCGCACTCGCTGATGTTTGCAGGTGCGCAACTCGGTGCGCATGTGTGGGTCGCCACGCCTCCCGGCTACGAGCCTGACAGCCAGGCCATTGCCTGGGCCACCGACCGCAGCGCCGCCACTGACGCAAGCTGCACGATTACCCACGATGCCAGCCAAGCGGTTTCCGGCGCCGATGTTGTCTATACCGACGTCTGGGCAAGCATGGGCCAGGAAGCTGAGGCGGCAGCGAGACGCAACTGCTTCCAGCCGTATCAGGTAAACGCCGAGTTGTTCGCTAAGGCCAAGCCGGATGCGATCTTCATGCATTGTTTGCCGGCCCATCGGGGTGATGAAGTTACCGACGACGTAATCGACTCGCCGCGCTCATTCGTCTTCCAGCAGGCAGAGAACCGGCTGCATGCTCAGAAGGCAATCATGCTGGAATTGATGAAGGAGAACCGGGGCGCCGAACACGACACGGCACTGGACCGGAGACTGGAGTTGGTGAGGTAAGCCGCCAAAGTACTGGTGGATGGGAGACATAGCCCGCGCAAACCAGCAGCGAGCAGTCTGCCATCCGCCGGGCGGCGCAAGAATTTGCTTTTCGCTATTGCCAGAAAGCCGAAGTCGCGCGAGCTAGGAGCTAAAGGCGAAAAGCGAAGAGCGAATGGCGAAGAGCGTTTGCGAGGACCCTCTATGTCAAGAACTGCGCTGGTCGCGGTTGGTGGCAATTCTCTCATTCGTGCAGGCGAAAAAGGCACGATTGTCGAGCAATTAGCCAACACCCGCCGCACCGCCCAGGCCATCGTCGGGCTTATTCGTCTGGGATTCCACCTGGTCATCACGCATGGCAATGGGCCACAGGTGGGTGCGCAATTGCTGCGCTCGGAGCGCGCCTCCGACGTGGTTTATGGGCAGACGCTGGATGTTTGTGGCGCCGCCAGCCAAGGCGAGATCGGCTACCTGCTCGCCCAATCGCTGCAAAATGAGCTTGCCACCGTTGGCATCGATGTTCCAGTGGTGAGCCTGGTGACGCAAACCGTTGTCTCGGCAGATGACGCCGCCATGCAACATCCTTCCAAGCCGATCGGACCTTTTTATTCTCGCGTCGATGCTGACGAGAAAAAGCGCTTGTTGGGATGGCACATTGTCGAGGATGCCGCTCGCGGGTATCGTCGCGTGGTTCCATCGCCGGAGCCCATCGAGATACTGGAACTCGACGTCATTCGTTCGCTGGTCGATCGCGGCGTGCTGGTGGTATCAACCGGCGGCGGCGGCATTCCGGTGATGCGCGTGGATGGCCGCCTGCAAGGCGTGGAAGCGGTTATCGACAAGGACCGTGCGTCCGCGTTGCTGGCTGCTGAATTGGGAGTGGACCTGTTTGCCATCTCCACCGATACCGAATATGTCTTCCTGAACTATAAGAAGCCTAATCAGTCGCCGCTCACTCGCGTCACCGCGGCACAGTTGGAACACTATCTGCAAGAAGGACACTTTCCCCCGGGAAACATGGGGCCAAAGGTGGAGTCGGTGCTGCGTTTCCTGCACAGCGGAGGCAGGGAAGCGGTGATTACCTCCTACGAACATTTGTGTGAAGCGGTGCAGGGCCGTGCAGGTACGCACATCGTGGCAGACCCCGTGGCGGGCAGCAAGAACGTGCCGCAGGAAGAGGAACTTGAGGTGCCGGTTATCCGGTGAGCCATGCTTTTGACGGACAGAACCACTAGACTGCAGGAAGCCAAGCCAGGGCGTTCTCGTATGAGTTTGAAGCACGTTGTCGAGTCGCAACAGTTCACGGTTCCGCTGTTGATGGAGCTGTTCGACCGGTCGCGCCTGATGGAGCGAATCGTGGCTCGCGGCGGAACCCTCGACTATCAGAATAAAATTCTGGCCAGCCTGTTCTATCAGCCGTCCACCCGCACGCGCTTCTGTTTCGAAGCGGCGATGCATCGGTTGGGCGGACGAGTGCTCTCCACCGAACATGCGCGCGCTTTCTCCTCCGAGATCGAGGCCGAACAGGTTGAGGATTCCATCCGCATCATCGCCAGCTATTGCGACGTTATCGTCATTCGTCATCATGAGCCGGGCGGAGCGGGCCGCGCGGCCAAGGTCTCGCCGGTGCCCATCATCAATGCCGGTGATGGTGCGGGCGGCCAGCATCCCACCCAGGCTTTGCTTGATCTGTATACGATCTACCGCGAACGTCCGCTGGATGGACTCAGCGTGGCCTTCATCGGTGAACTGGATCGCGGCCGCACCGTACGTTCCCTGGCTTACCTGTTAGCGAAATTCGAACGGGTGAAGGTCTTCTTCGTGAGCCCGCCCGAGCTGCAGATGAAGTCCGACATTCTGCAGTATCTCGACCGGCACGGTGTCCGTTATGAGTTGGAGCCAGACATCAATCGCGTAGTCGGGGAGGTCGATGTCATCTACCAGACGCGAATCAGGCCAGACCGGCTCCCGCGCGTGACAGGTACCTTACGCTATGCCATCGATTCGAGCGTGCTACAGCGCATCAAGTCTGACGCCATGATTCTCCATCCTCTGCCTCGAACCGTGGAACTGGACAAGAAAGTGGATGACGATCCGCGCGCGTTCTATTTCCGGCAAGCGGCGAACGGTCTGTATGTGCGCATGGCGCTGCTGACGATGCTGTTGGAATAGCTGTTAGCCATTAGCCCTTGGCATTTAGATACGACGCAGCCCACTAAGTGCCGGGCGCTAATTGCTAAGTGCTTACTCGAGGAACCCATGCCTACTACTATGGAACAATTGCGAACCGCCGATTTTATCGCCCTTGAAAACCAGTACGGCGCGCACAATTATCATCCCCTCGACGTGGTTATTGACCGCGCCGAAGGCGTCTGGGTTTATGACGTCGAAGGGATTCGCTATCTCGATTGCCTGGCGTCGTACTCCGCCGTGAACCAGGGACACTGTCATCCCAAAATTCTGAAGGCCATGATCGACCAGGCACGTAAGGTCACGCTCACATCACGTGCCTTCCGCAACGATCAGTTGCCGCTGCTCTATAAAGAGCTTCACGACCTTGCCGGATTCGAGATGGCCTTGCCCATGAATTCGGGCGCCGAGGCGGTAGAGACCGCCATCAAGGCGGCTCGCAAGTGGGGCTACAAGCTCAAGGGCATTCCTGATGGCAAAGCGGAGATCATCGTCTGCGCCAATAACTTTCATGGACGCACGGTGACCACCATTAGTTTCTCCACCGACGAGCAGTATCGTGACGGTTTCGGACCGTTCACGACCGGATTCAAGGTCATTCCCTTCGGCGACGCCAAAGCTTTGCGTGAGGCGATCACACCCAACACCTGCGCTTTCCTGGTGGAACCAATCCAAGGCGAGGCCGGCATCATCATCCCGCCTGCGGGATTCCTCAAAGAGGCCGCCGCGATCTGCCGTGAGAACCGCGTACTCCTCATCGCCGATGAAATTCAGGCCGGTCTGGGGCGCACGGGCAAGCTCTTTGCCTACATGCATGAAGGCATCACCCCGGATGTCGTAATCGTAGGCAAGGCGCTGTCGGGCGGGTTCTATCCCGTCTCCGCAGTGCTGGCATCCAGGGAAGTTCTGGGCGTATTTCATCCTGGCGACCACGGCAGCACCTTCGGAGGTAATCCGCTGGCATGTGCGATTGCTCGCGCTGCGCTGCGAGTGCTGGTGGAGGAAAACCTAGTGCACCGCTCCGCCGAGCTCGGCGACTACTTCCTTACCAAGTTGAAAACACTGAACAGCCCGCACATCCGCGAGGTGCGCGGCAGAGGCTTGTGGATTGCAATTGAACTGGACGTTGCAGCGCGTCCTTATTGCGAAGCGCTGAAGAAGCTCGGGATTCTGTGCAAAGAAACCCACGAACACGTCATCCGTATCGCGCCTCCGCTGGTGATTAGTCGCGAAGAGATCTTCTGGGCCTTCGAGCGGATCAAGAAGGTCGTAGAAGAATTGCGTTGAGTGCGACTCGTGCATTGGTCGCACGGAGGGCTGCCGAACCTGGCGGCCCTTTTTTCTTGCACTGTGTCCGTTCCGGAAATCAATCCTGCTCGAAGCGTCGGACTTCTTCCAGTTGCGCTTGGGCCCTCCGCAGGGAGCGACCGGTCATCGCGTCGTCCACCCATCGATTCAGCCTTGGCCGCGACCGATCGCGCGAGTAGGCATAGAGCCACCAGCTTGCGAGCAGGCCAACCGCGCCGACCCCCAGGCCACTCCAAATTACAGACGGTGCGTTCGCATACAGGTTCACCCTGCCGAAGTGCGCCAGCACCATCAGAAAAGGCACCCACATGAACCACCATGGCAGGCCGGCGACAATGCCCGCGAGGACGTAAGCTCTCCGCACTCGCGCCAGCCTGTCCTGGATCTGCAGCACCGAACCCGAATAATCAACGTTCCTGATACCGCTTAACACCACACCCGCGGAAATGATGCAGGCTATGCCGTAGAGTTGAACGGCGACGCCAGCCAGGATGATGGACATAGGCGTCGGCTGTGTGCTCCACAGAAATCCCGCAAATAGCACAATGCCGATGCCTACTAGTAGCTGGGTGACCAGTTGCAGGCGGAGCGGCCGCAGGCTGGAGCGGACTTGGTCAAGCTTCCGGTCGCGCAAGAGCGCCAAATTAATGGTGCTTTCGCGCGAGAGCTTGCGATCGAGGGCCTGCCACGCGGATTTGAGTTCGTCGAGTTCCATCATTCTCTCCGTTTCCTTAGGGCACTACATTTCGTTGCGAATACGTTGTTTCAGCCGGCCAATCTTGGTGGAGACATTGGTTTCCGTCATGCCCAGGATTTCCGCGATCTCACGTTGGCTTCTTTCTTCGAGATAAAGCAAGAGCAGAGCGCGATCAAGTGGCGGCCGCCGGTTGATGTAGTCCAGGAGCTGTCGCACCCGGGCCTCGCTTTCCGGATCGGCGCTGCTGGGATCTGCCGTGTCGTGCAAAGTTTCTTCCAACGGGACGGTATGGTGCCGGCGCTGCACCTCGTTGCGGACAAAGCTGATTGCCACGTTCAGCGCGATGCGGTACATCCACGTGGTGAACTTTCGTTGCGGATCGTACTGCGGCCAGGCGCGCCACAACTGGGCGGCGATCTCCTGAACCAGGTCAGCACGGTCGTCGGCATGAAAACAATAGGTATGCGCAACTTTCAATACGATGCCACGGTTGGAACTGAGCAGGTCTTCGAAGTCCTGCTGAGCTTTGTCGTGCATCGCGACGGCACTCTCCTCGGTATAGCCGGCAATCTCCATCTTCGGCCCGTGAACCTCCCTGTCTACACCATGATTCGCAGAAACGGAGCATATCTCACACCTGGGGAAGATTTTTTTCGTTACGGGGAGGGTTCGTTACAAGGGAAGGAAAGAAGAAGAAGAGGGGATGCGGCGGTGCTGTCTAGTACTTGCGCATGTGGATTTCGGTGCCGTTGCGCTCGAACTTTACTTCGTCCATCAATTGATTGATGAGATAAATGCCGCGGCCGTGGTTGGAGAATACATTTTCTCCGCGGCAGGGGTCGGGAATGGCGAAAGGATCGAAGCCGCTGCCCGGATCGCGTACCACGATCAACATACCGCGCTCGTCGTCACACCCTACGCAGCATTGGACTTTCTTGCTGGGATCGCTCTTGCAGCCGTGAACAATGGCGTTCGCGAGGGCCTCACGCAGGGCGGTTTCAATCTCGAATTCTTTTCCGGAGGCGCATTCCAGCCTGCGCGCCATCTCCATGATGCCCTCAACCACGGGGCTTATGGCCGTGGAATCGGCGTTGAGCGTGACCTCAATACGTATCATTAGTTTGCTGCGATCGAAGTCCACCCTTGGTAAACAGCTGGGTTGCTGCATGGCCAATCTCCCACAGGACTCACGCTGGGTTACTGTTACAGAAAAGCGTGATCGGGTCAAGCGGGAATACACAAAACTGTGACATCCCCCGGCATTTTTGTGGGGTGTGCACAGTTTTCGCGAGTGGACGCGCTGCGGTTGGTCAAGAACCGTCACACAGTGGATCGAAGCTTTCTCCCATAGTGTCATCCCAAAGCCGCCCAAGTTTCCGGGCCGTGCTTTCGGGTCACCAACGAGCGCATGTTAACGAGATTGTGCAGGTCGGGCGGACGGGAAGTTGAAGATCTGCATGTTGGTGCTTATCGAACTGGGTGTCTGACGCGCCTGAATCGTCCAGAATCGCAGACAATTCGCGGTTTTCGTGTAACCTAGCAATGAATTCGGCTCCATTCTCTTGCAGCGACGATATGCGGATCCTACTGCTGTTGTTTCTGGTAACGACGATTTGCTGTTCCGCAGTGTATGCGGAAGACATCACTGTTGCCGCCGCCTCCGACCTGAATTACGCGCTCAAAGACTTGGCTGCCGCGCTTCGAGAAGAAGACCGGCGATAAGGTAACGCTTTCCTTCGGTTCTTCGGGAAACTTGTATTCGCAGATTCAGGGTGGCGCTCCTTATGATGTGTTTTTCTCCGCCGACATGGAGTATCCACAAAAACTCGCCGCCGCTGGACTGGTCGATCGTTCTTCCTTGCGCATGTATGCTGTTGGCCAACTCGTGCTCTGGGTCCCCAACAGTTCCAGCCTCGATCCGCAAAAACTTAAGATGGATTTGCTCGTCCAGCCTTCGATACAGCGCATCGCCATAGCCAATCCGCAACATGCGCCTTATGGCCGGGCGGCCATGGCCGCACTCGATCATTTCGGATTGAAGGACAAAGTGGCCGGCAAACTGGTCTTCGGCGAAAATGTCGGCCAGGCTGCCCAGTTCGTGCAATCGGGAAACGCTCAGGCTGGGTTGATTCCGCTGTCCCTGGCCGTGTCACCTCCCATGAAGGACGCCGGTAGATACTGGGAGCTGCCAACCGATTCTTATCCTGAGCTGCGGCAAGGAGTCGTCGTCCTTTCCTCATCCCGGCACAAACGCGCCGCTCAAGCCTTTATCGACTACATTAGTTCGGCAACAGGTGCCGCAGCGCTTCAGCAGTACGGCTTTCACGTACCTTCAGGCAAATGATCCTTCAGGCACTCACGCTTACGCTGCGGTTGGCCATTCTGGTGTCGGCCATCCTGCTGGTCATAGGTATTCCACTGGCCTACTGGCTGGCGTTTTCGCATCGTCGCTGGAAGTTTCTGGTCGAAGCCATTGTCTCGCTGCCCATTGTGCTGCCGCCGACTGTTCTCGGCTTTTACGTTCTGGTTGCCGTTGGTCCCTTCACGCCATTGGGACGCTGGTACCATGCGCTGACCGGGCACAGTCTTGCGTTCACCTTCGAAGGCCTGGTGCTGGGATCTGTCCTGTACAGCCTGCCCTTTGCCGTGCAACCGATGGCCACTTCGTTTGCTGCCATCGACCGCAAATTGTTGGACGCATCCGCCCTGCTGGGGGCATCGCGGTGGCGCACGTTCTGGTGCATTGTGCTGCCTTTGGGACTGCCGGGCGTGCTGACCGGAGTGGTTCTGAGTTTCGCTCACACCTTGGGAGAGTTCGGCGTGGTGCTCATGATCGGCGGGAATATTCCCGGCGCAACCCAGACCATCTCCATTCTGATTTACGACCAGGTACAAGCGCTCGATTACGCCACGGCAAACCGCACGGCGCTTATTCTTCTGGCGCTCTGCTTCACCCTGTTGGCAATCCTTTACGCCTTGCGCCGCCATAACGGGCGGAGTATGTGGGAGTGGAGATGAGCGACGAGTCGCCACGCGTCGATACGCTGACCGCCCGGTTACGAAAATCCTTTCGTGGTGAAACCGGCTTGGCATTCAGGCTCGACGTTGAATTTATCGTAGCTGCCGGCTTTACCATTCTTTTCGGAGCCTCCGGTGCAGGGAAGACCACCCTGCTTGACTGTATTGCCGGGCTGCAAGCTCCTGACGAGGGAACCATTGCGGTCGGCGAATCGGTTCTCTTCGACTCCAAGTCGCGGGTGAATCTGCCGCCGAACCGGCGCGCGGTTGCCTATCTGGTGCAGTCCCTGGCGCTATTTCCGCACATGACGGTCGAGCAGAATGTGCAGTACGGCTTGGCCACTCTCAGCCCTACGGAACGCGATGCCCGCAGTGGAGAAGTCTTGGAATCGTTTCGCATCTCCTCGCTGGTGGCGCGCCGTCCAGCCGAAATTTCTGCCGGAGAACGCCAGCGGGTTGCGCTTGGCCCGTGCGCTGGTAACTCGTCCCCGCCTGCTGCTGCTGGACGAGCCGCTCACCGCGCTGGATGCGGTCACGAAAGCCCGCATCCTCGACGATCTGCGTGCTTGGAACGGGCGAAATCAGATTCCAATCCTATACGTCACCCATGACCGCGCCGAAGTCTTCGCGTTAGGTGCGAGCGCAATAGCGCTGCACGAAGGAAGCATCGTCGCGCAGGGCTCGCCACACGAAGTCTTGCAGCGCCCGCAATCGGAAACGGTCGCCCAACTGGTTGGCTTCGAGAACATCTTTGACTGTTCCGTGATCAGCTCGCATCCTGAATACGGGACCATGACTTGCCGCATCGCCGGTTCGGCCCTCGACCTGGAGGTTCCGTTAACCCGGGTGAATGCTGCCTTGCCACTGCGAGTCGGGATTCGAGGGGGAGACATTCTGTTGGCATCCTCCCAGCCGCAGGGACTCAGCGCCCGCAATATCCTTAACGGAACAATTACTTCGCTCGAGCAGCGAGATATGAAGGTGATTGCAGTTGTCGCAAGCGGGCCGGTCTTCGAGGTGCATCTCACCCTCGGCGCGCGAGACGCTCTACGGCTGAAGCTGGGGGACTGCGTGTGGCTGGTAATCAAGACGTACTCATGCCACGTGATGCAAGGCAGCAGCTAGGGGATAGGGGATAGTGGGTAGGCTTACAGCAACTCTCCGGATCTATCCACTATCCACTAACCACTATCCACTCATGAGGTTCAATCCTCACATTACGAGGTGATCGCGCTCACTGCGTCCCGGTTTATAGGGTTCATACTGGAACTGTTTATGGCTGCCCAAAACCCGGCATAAGAACTATGCCGCTTGCGAAGGCCATCGGCAATCCTCCCCCAAGGCTTGCCTCGGCAATCGCGGTTGACAGCATGTCTGCATCGGAGGTCTCAGCAATGCCGACCGTCATTGAACCTAAAGTTAACGAGGATGCAAAATCGCAGCCCGTCACACCCGTCTACAACGAACCTGAGCTGTTTGCCGCGGAAGTTGCGATGGAGGGCAAGAACTCTGGCTTCATCCCGTTGTTGTTGATTGCCGGACTCATTCTGGTCGTGGGCGGAACCATTTATTACTTTGTGAAAGGCGCTCGCGACGTCTTAACCGTTCCGGTTGCCACCAGCTCGGTCACCAGTATTCTGAACGCCCAGGGCCCAGCGACCATCCGCTTCAGCACCGGGACCGTCGTCTCCAACGTCAATGAAAAGCCGATGGATCCGCACTACAAATTGCTGGCCAAAACCGGGGTGATCGTAACCAAACCGAAAGGCTACAGTTCGCTGATTGTTGCCCTCACGCCCGCGGGCGAACAGCTATTCAACACGATCAAAGGTGTGGAGAAGGCGAGCAATCGCGATGGGACGGTTACGTATGTGGTTCCGTTGGCCGAGCGCAAACTTGTAGAAGTCGCCAACGTCAACATGATCAAGCCACATCTGGCTCGCGTGGAATATTCCTGGAAATGGGAGCCTAATCGCCTGGGAATCGAGTTTGACGCCTCGGGCGCCTTGGTGAAGAGCTTTAGCAGTTGGGACCGCGCCACTCTAATCAAGTCGTACGGTGCAGACTTTTACGGTGCGCCTCCCACCAAGTCCAGCATTGTCTTGATGGAGTCAGATAACGGCGTTTGGAAGCCCTACGTCGAGTAGGCACCGGTACTGGTAGTTTTGGCCGTGCTGGCGGTTGACGATCCAACGCCACCTTGGCGACGCAAGAGGAGTTCTTTGAGCCGCTGCAGTCATTGAAAAATGACGGCAGCGGCTCAACAGTTGTAGCGTTCGCGAGCTCAGAATCCAACCTGGAAGTTACCGCCGATAAGCCGTTGCTGCGCACCTTCTCCAGAGCCTGCCTAGTCGCTGCCGGGTGCGTCAGTAATGCACAAAGCGCAGCCATAGCAGGCCTATCGTCATCGTGATCACGGTCACCGGTACTCCAATTTTCATGTACTCAACAAAGCTGATGTGAGCCTCGGCCCGGGCTTTTTCCACCACGATAATGTTGGCCACCGAACCCGTAATGGTCAGATTGCCCGCCAGCGTACTCGACATCGCCAGCAATAGCCACGCGCCATGGGCATCGTGAAATTGTGGTACCAGCCCCTTCAACAACATCACCGTGGGCACGTTGCTTGCGATGTTCGACATCAGGGTCACGACCGTGGCGAACACCAATGAGTTATGCAAATTGAGGCGCTCGGCAAAACCCAACAGCTCATGCGTGATTCCAGCCTGTTCAGCTCCTCCGAGAATCAGGAACAATCCCAGGAAAAGCACTAACAACGACCAATCGACATCCTCGTAGATCGCTCTTGGCTCCCGGTGGCGCTGCACCAGCAACAGTGCACCTCCCGCGGCGGCAACTAGCGGCGGTGAAAATCCCAACAGGAAGCCTGCCAACACACCGAGTGTGACCGTCAGCGGCCACGCCAGGAAAGTTTCGGGAGCTTGATTCTGGATGACAATTTTGTCCGGTGATGGTTGTGCGCTTGGGCTGCGGTTCCGCAGGAAGATCAAATGCAGTAACGCCCAATCCACCAGCAGACCGATGACCGCCACAGGTCCAAGGTGTGCCACGAAGTCGCGGTAGGGAATACCTGACACCGATCCAATCAAAATGTTTTGCGGATTGCCCGTAATGGTGGCCGCGCTGCCGATGTTGGAAGCCGTCGCCAGGCCTAGCAGATAGGGCAGCGGTTGCAGCTTCATCCGTTTGCAAATACCCAAAACAAGCGGAGCCATCACCAGGCAGACGACGTCATTCACCAGAAACGCTGAGAGGATACCGCTGGTAAAAATGACACCCGGAAGAAGCTGCCGAGGCGGAAGATGCTCGATCACCTGATGCGTCACCCACTGGAAAAATCCGGCCAGATGCAGGCTGGCAACGATGAGCATCATGGCGAACAGCAACACGATGGTCGCGAAGTCGATGCTGGCGATGGCCTGGGCGCCGCCCAGGACACCAAAGACAAACATCAGCACCGCGCCGATTACCGCCATCGCTGGCCGGTCGATCTTCGTCCCCGGCAGGCGGCCGACAGCGAAAACGAAGTAGCTCACCAGGAAGATGGTCCACGCGATGACCATGTGCCCGTGCGAGAGGGCTTGGGTAATTGTGGTTTCAGTTGACAATTTCTCTCCGGTCGCTCACCCTCATGGCCGCCAGCGATCAAAACGTTATAACAAAAGGAAGCCGTCCTATGACTCGTCTTTCAATCATCTTCGTGGCCTTGCTGCTTTTCGCTTTGATGCTCGTCGCGCAACCGCCGCAATCGTCGGGTCCTGCGCAGAAGAAAGCTTCCCCTGCCGTTGTCATCACGGACCAGGACAATGGAAAGGACATTGACCTTCCCGCAGGCGACACGCTGGTGGTCCGCTTGAAGAGCAACCCGTCAACCGGTTATACATGGGCGATAAAGCGTGGTCCTTCAATTCTGCGGCTGGTGAAGACCTCGACCAAGAAGACTGGTCAAACCGGGCACGCCGTGGGCGCTCCGGTCATCCAGGAGTTCCGTCTGACAGCCTCTTCCGCTGGCATGGCGTCCTTAACGTTGGAATACCGCCGGCCCTGGGAGTACACTGCCGGCCCTGCCAAGACCTTCAGCGTCCAGGTAAATGCGCGCTGAATCAGCGTTTGCGGGCCGGCGAATCGCCGCTGTGGGCCACTTTGGGAGGATTTACCGGCAGCTGTTCCCTAATTGTTCGCTTGTCACAAACGGCTGTGACTTTGGTCGTTGCCCATCCCCGGAAAAGAGTTAGAATAGAGTTGGAATTGAAAATGATTTTCAACTTCATATTCGGTCGCCGCAAGCAAGCCCAGCGCAAGACCGGCGCGCTTGCCGATCTACGCGTCGGAGAGAGCGCCATCCTGGGCGACATGGAGCTCGCCCCTCCCGTGGCGGAGCACCTCATGAACCTGGGCTTCGTGCCCGGCCTGGAAGTTACGGTCGCACGCACCAGTCCGGGTGGCGATCCCCGCGTTTACCGCGTGGAAGGGACCGAAGTGGCCATGCGCCGCGACCTGTCCCGCCACATCCACGTCGAATTGCTTGGGGCACCCGCGTTTGGAGACTGATGCATGGGAGCCACGACAATGAGCTGCCATGCGGTTGCCCGGCCCCAGGATGAATCGCTCGGCGCGCCGTATCGCACGGTAGCTGTCGTTGGACCTCCGAATTCCGGTAAGACCACACTTTTCAACCGCCTCACTCGTTTGCGCCAGAAAGTCGGCAATTTTCCCGGCGTCACCGTTGAACACCACACTGGATATGTGCGTGATTCCGATGGCCACGAAGTCGCGCTGATCGATCTGCCCGGCGTCTATAGTCTGACTCCCAAGTCGGAAGACGAAAAGGTGGCGGTCGATGTCTTGAACGGAGAAATGCCCGGCACGCCACGTCCGGACGCGATCATCGTGGTTCTGAATTCCACCAATCTGCACAGCCATCTGGTATTGGCGGGACGCGTCATTGCGCTTGGCCTGCCGACTCTGGTGTTGCTGAACATGGCCGACGAACTACGCAAGCAGGGCGGCCATGTGGATGTGTTGTCCCTTGCGCGTCAGTTAGGAACGCCGGTTGCGCTCGTCAGCGCCACCACAGGCGAAGGCATTGTCGCCGTGCAAAACTTTTTGTCCTCGGCAAGCGCCAGTCCCGAACCGTTGGAACTGCCCGTAGTAGGGGGCACTCGCGGTTATCGCGAGTGGGCCGTCAAGGTGGGTACGAATGCGAAGTATCGCCGTCCCGCCACTCCGGTTTGGACGCAGCGGCTCGACTCCATCTTCTTGCATCGCACCTGGGGCGCAATCATCTTCGGCGTAGTCGTCATCGGGGTCTTTCAGACGATCTTTGCGATTGGCCAGCCACTTTCCAACTTGTTACAACATTTCCTCGACGTGAGCGGCTTGCAGATCGGAAATCATCTGCCGCAGGGAATGTTCAGTTCGCTTATCGTCAATGGGGTGTGGAAGGGAACCGGTTCGGTGCTGGTTTTCCTGCCGCAGATTCTCTTGCTGTTCCTCGTGATCGGAATTCTCGAAGACTCCGGATACCTTTCGCGTGCCGCGGTCATCGCTGACCGTACCATGTCGCGCGTTGGCCTGAATGGCAAGAGCTTCATACCGCTGCTGTCGGCGTATGCGTGCGCCGTGCCGGCGATCATGGCGACGCGCACCATCGAGAACAAACGCGATCGCATTGCCACCATTCTTATCGCTCCGTTTATGACGTGCTCGGCGCGCCTGCCGGTTTACACCATGGTGATCGCGGCGTTCCTGCCGAACCGGCCTGTGCTCGGCGTGTTTCTGGGAACGCGAGCGCTGGCGATGCTGGGACTATATGTTCTCGGCTTTCTGATGGCGGTGTTTACGGCGCGGCTGTTGAAGTCGTCGATTCTGAAGAGCAAGGACGCGCCCTTCATTCTCGAGATGCCACCCTATCGTTGGCCCACCCTAACCTCCCTGGGATTGCGGCTGGTGGATCGCGGCAAAGCATTTCTCTATCGCGCGGGAACGGTGATCATGCTGGTTTCGCTGCTGCTGTGGGCGGCGACGAACTTCCCTATGCATCATGGACAACCCCCGGCGGTGCAAGACAGCGTAGTTGCCTGGGTGGGTCATGCCATCGAGCCGGCGATTCGTCCGCTAGGTTTCGATTGGAAGATCGGAGTTGGACTACTGACCTCGATCGCGGCGCGTGAGGTAATCATCGCCACGTTAGGCACGTTGAACGGAATCGATCCTCAGTCGCACGCGGTTGACTTGCAGGCGGCGCTGAAGCATGAATTAACGCCCGCTGGCGCGGTGGCTCTGCTCGTCTTCTTCGCCTTCGCCATGCAATGCATGTCAACCATTGCGGTGGTGCGTCGCGAAACCAACGGATGGAAGTGGCCGATTCTGCAGTTCAGCTACATGACTGTGGTCGCTTACGTTGCTGCCTTTGCGGCCTACAACGTCGTGGGACACTTCGTCAGCTGAGCAATTTTCCGCTTGCCCGGGTGAGAGTAAAATCCTCTTAGCTGGGGATTCACATATGGCAACTCTACAGACATCTTTATCGGAGTATCTGCGGACAAGCTACCGCCCTGACCGTGACTACGTCGATGGCGAGGTGCAGGAGCGCAATTTGGGAGAATTTGATCACGCTGCGATTCAGGGGCTGCTGGCCAGCTGGTTCGGCCAGCATCGTCAGGAGTGGGGATTGCATGTTCTCCCCGAAATGCGAATTCGAGTATCCCCCATACGGGTGAGAATCGCCGATGTTTGCCTCATGGCGAGGAGCCAGCCCATCGAACAGGTCCTTACAAAACCCCCGCTAGCGGTCATCGAGATCCTTTCTCCTGAAGATCGCATTTCGCGTTACAACGAACGCCTCGCCGACTACCGCCGAATGGGCATTCCTAATGTCTGGGTCATTGATCCGGCGAACCGCGTGGGCTACGACTGCAGTACTGCAGCCTGGTTGCCGGTTGAAGAATTTCGCATCACCGGTTCCCCGATATTCTTGCGTCTTAACGATCTTTGGAGCGAGTTACAGGCAGGTCGCTGAAACCTCAGACCTTCTTGCGCGCGCCGGCAAGTTCTTTTACCAGCCCCGGCAACACCTCTCCCGCCTTACCCAGCACCACCTCATCGAAGAACTTGCCGTTCGCCGGCTCCTCCGGGCCGATGTAAATGGCTCGTGCCGCGTGGGCTACGACTGCAGTACTGCAGCCTGGTTGCCGGTTGAAGAATTTCGCATCACCGGTTCCCCGATATTCTTGCGTCTTAACGATCTTTGGAGCGAGTTACAGGCGAGTCGCTGAACCCCTCAAGCCTTCTTGCGCGCGCCGGCAAGTTCCTTCACCAGCCCCGGCAATACCTCTCCTGCTTTGCCCAGCACCACCTCATCGAAGAACTTGCCGTTCGCCGGCTCTTCCGGGCCGATGTAAATGGCTCGGGCACGGTTGATGCGCGCCATGCGTACGAAGCTGGCTGCCGGCTCGACCACACCAGACGTGCCGACGGTCAACAACACGGTGCACATTCGCAGTTGCTCGAAGATGCGGTCCATGGAAAACGGTACTTCGCCGAACCAGCAGATGTGAGGCCGCAGCATCGCACCGCACTCGGGACAAGTTGGAATTTCTGCGCGCGAGAGATACAAGCGCTCGTCGTCAAAGGGCGCACTGTGGCAAGCCTCGCGCGAGCAGCGGGTCTGCATCAGTCGTCCATGCATGTGAATGATGTGGTGCGAACCAGCCTGTTCGTGCAGGGAATCGACGTTCTGCGTGCAAAGAAAGAAGCGCTCCCCCAGCACGCGCTCCAGGGCTGCCAAGGCACGATGGGCGGAATTGGGAGCTACATTGGCGTGACGCTTGCGCCGCTCGGAGTAAAACTGCCACACCAGTTCGGGGTTGGAACGGAAAGCTTGCGGGGTGGCGACCTCTTCCACGCGATGTCCTCGCCACAGTCCGTCGGCGCCGCGAAAAGTCGGCAGTCCACTTTCGGCGCTGACGCCTGCTCCCGTCAGAACGAATACGCGATCCTGCGGCGAAAGAGGCTTAGTCATTGGTAGTCGGGGCGGCGAGCTGCGTTCCATTGAGTCACATGTCAAACCAATGCACCGTGCGGCGGATGGAATCAATCTGGTTTTCGCGCTTGGAGAATCCGTGACCTTCTGCGGGATAGTAATGAGCATCCACCGTCCGGCCTTCCTTCTTCAGAATCTCAACGACCTGCTCGGCTTCTTCCTTAGGTACGCGAATGTCATTCTCCCCTTGCAGCACCAGTAAGGGCGCTTTTTCGTTGCGGATGTATTTAATGGGTGAAGCGTTCTCATACACGGTCTTATCTTTCACAGGATCGCCGAGCAACGTTCTGCTCATACTGTTGCAGCAATGGATCTTCGTGTTGCAACATGGTGTACCAGTCTGATGATGCCGAACATCTCGACGCGCGGCTGCCCAGATGTCGGGAGTTTTGCCGATCGCCATCAGCGTCATGTATCCGCCGTAGGAGCCACCGGTGATGCCGATCTTCTTGGCGTTCACATAGCCGGTATCGACGAGAAACTTCGTGGCATAAACCTCGTCCTGCAGATCACCTCCGCCGAGGTCTTGAAAATTCGCCTTCTGGAAGGCCATGCCATAGCCGGTCGAGCCGCGCACGTTGGGCGCGATGCAGATGTATCCGCGTGAGGAGAGAGCGGCGGCGATGGAGTTGAAGTAGTCCACCGTTTGTCCGGTCGGTCCGCCGTGCGGCAGCACCACCGCCGGGTTGGATGCCATCGCGCTTGAGGTTGAAGGGCATCCACAGAAATGCGCTGATCATTTTCCCGTCGAAGCTTTTGTAATGGACAAGCTGCGCCGCCGGTAAGATCGCTAGGGCTGAGACTGGCAACCGCAGAGTAAGTAACTTGGCGTGGCTTCCGTGTCGCCAGATCGTACACCCAAAAATCCGAAGGTCGTTGCGAACTCTGATGACTCAGCAGCAGCGACTTGCTATCCGGCGAGAAGGCGGTGGGATTACCCGGCGACATTGGTCAAACCCTGAGGCATGGTGACGGCGTGAAGACTTTCGCCGCTGCGATCTCGTACAGGTACGGGGTCGTGAGGCCGTCGGCATTAACCTCGTAGGTGGCGTACCTGCCATCCGGCGAAAAGTTTCCGCTGGAGGCCTCCCACTGCATGTCAGTAATCCACTTCAATTGCCGGCTTGCGGTATCCAACAAGGCGGCGTTTTGATATCCGCCCTTCTGATTGGAGGTGATCAGCACGGTTTTGCCGTCGGGCGAAATCGCACTGGCTGTGAATATCACGTCGCCCTTATGAGGAGTGAGGTCCTCCGCTTTGCCGCTGGCGACCTCAATGCGGTACACACTCGAGTCGGTGAAACTAACATTTACGCGGTTGGCGATAATGTATTTGCTGTCGCTGCTCCAGTCCACCGCTTGCCACAAGTGGTTCTGGGTTTGCTCGGTGGTTAGCTTTTTCACCTGCCGTGATTTTGATCAGCAGCACGAGTCACGTCCGGACGATGCTGCAGCTGCCCCACTTGGTTACATAATCCTACCGCGTTTCTATATACTGGGTGGTTCGGTCGCCACTGGTTTCTCATCCGCGAATCAGTGGTCGCATCCATGCGGCCGATAGCGAATCTATAACTTATACATTTGATACGCAAAAGGCCGAGGCGATCCGCACTCCGGGGCCCGGCCAGGGAGTTTGTCATCCTTGTCCACCGTAACCATATCGAGCCAACCGACCAGCGTCGACAACGAAAAACTGGAAAAAACGACGAGTCTTGGATGTATTCCGGCGCTGGGGATATTTGCAAGCTAATCTTGATCCTCTAGGGCACTTCACCCCGCTCTCCCATCCTGAGTTGGACATCACTGGCGACGGCGTCGAGGTAGCTCGCCGCATCTATTGCGGCAGCATCGGCGTCGAGTTCATGCATCTTCCTGATCCGGAGCGACGCCAGTGGATCCAGGAGCGGATGGAGTCGCAGCAAGAGGAGCCCGTCGATCGCACCAGAATCCTCGACCAATTAGTGCGCGCCGACATCTTTGAGCAGACCATTCACTCCCGCTACATCGGAACCAAGCGCTATTCGCTGGAAGGAAACACGGCCCTCATCCCGCTGCTGGACGAGATTCTCAACTCCGCCTCGTTGCAAGGCGCGGAGCAGGCTGTGCTGGGGATGAGCCATCGTGGACGCCTCAACGTCATCATCAATGTGGTGAGCCGTCCCGCGGCGGAAATCTTCGCCGGCTTCGAAGATGTCGATCCCCGCAGCGTGCTCGGTGGTGGCGACGTGAAATATCACATCGGTGCGACTGGGATTTTCACCGGCGCCAGCGGCGGACAGGTGCGCATTCACATGGTGTCGAATCCCAGCCATCTGGAAGCGGTCGACCCTGTGGCCCTCGGACGTGCGCGCGCCAAACAGACGCGAATCGGACGCGAAGGCAAGACCAGGATCTTACCGATTCTGATGCATGGCGACTCAGCCTTTGCCGGACAAGGTATTACCGCCGAGACCTTGAACCTGGCCAACTTGCGCGGATATACCGTCGGCGGCACGGTGCATATCATCGTCAACAATCTCATCGGCTTCACCACGAACCCCAGTGATGCTTATTCCGGCCGCTTTTCATCCGACTTAGCCAAACGGCTGCCGATACCCATTTTTCATGTCAACGGCGAGGATCCCGATGCGGTGGTGCGCGTCGGTCGCATGGCGCTCGATTATCGTTACGACTTCGGCGCGGACGTAGTGATCGATCTCATTGGCTTTCGTCGCCACGGCCACTCCGAGGTGGACGATCCAACCATTACCCAGCCGATCCTGTATCGCAAGATCAAAGACCACCCCATGCTCTACCAGATCTATTCCGGCAATGTCGGTCTGGACGCGCAACCGCACGTCGAGAAGTTTCAGGCCGAACTTGATGCGGCGGAGAAAGCCGGCAAGGAGATGGTCAAAAAGCCGGCGATGCGCCAACTGCCCAGCTATTGGTCCCCATATCACGGCGGCCCATACAATCCAGCCGACGAAGTTGATACCGGGCTCACAGCCGAGCGACTACACCAGATCACTGATGCGCTGGTGAGGTATCCCGTCGCCTTCAACATCCACCCCAAGGTGC
The DNA here is from genome assembly GCA_963709045.1 of uncultured Acidobacteriaceae bacterium. Taxonomy (GTDB): domain Bacteria; phylum Acidobacteriota; class Terriglobia; order Terriglobales; family Acidobacteriaceae; genus Bog-257. The sequence continues at coordinate 43,912 of CAVPUX010000010.1, forward strand.
AGAAGCTTCTGGAGCAGCGCCGCGAGATGGGCTACGGCAAGCGTCCGTTGGATTTTGGCATGGCCGAGGCATTGGCGCTCGGATCGTTGGCGCTGGAGAATACGCCCATTCGCTTCAGTGGCCAGGATAGTCGCCGCGGCACCTTCAACCAGCGCCATTCCGTATTGATCGACATCGTTGACGAGAAGGAATACGTGCCTTTGTGCCATCTGGCTCCGCATCAGGCCAGGGTTGAGATCTACAACTCGGAGCTTTCCGAAGCCGCGGTCATGGGTTTCGAGTATGGATATTCGCGCGACTATCCCGAGACCCTGGTGGCCTGGGAAGCGCAGTTTGGTGACTTTGCCAACGGGGCGCAGATCGTCATCGATCAATTCGTTGTTTCGGGCGAAGACAAGTGGAGCCTGCTTAGTGGGCTGGTATTGCTGTTACCGCATGGTCACGAAGGCCAGGGCCCGGAGCACTCCAGCGCCCGCATCGAGCGCTATCTGCAGCTGTGTGCCCGCGACAACATGCAGGTTTGCCAGCCTTCGACCGCCGCACAGTATTTCCATCTGCTGCGCCGCCAGGCGTTGCGCAAATGGAGGAAGCCTTTGATCTGCTTCACTCCCAAGAGCATGTTGCGTCATCCCGAAGCCATGTCACCGTTGAGTGAACTGGAGCGTCCGCGCTTCCAGAATGTCATTCCCGACGAAACTGCCCTGCAGGCGAAACGTGTCCTGCTGTGCACCGGAAAGATCGGCCATGAATTGAGAATGGAACGCAGAAAAATGAAGATGGAAGGACCAGCGATCATTTCTCTGGAACAGATGTATCCCTTCCCGGAAGACGAACTGCGTGAGATTCTGGGACGTTACAAACATGCGGCCGAATTGATCTGGGTGCAGGAAGAACCGGCTAACATGGGCGCGCTCACATTCGTTGTCCCCCGATTGAAACGAATCGTTGGCTCGAAACTGCGAAGCATTAAGCGGGCGGCCAATGCAACGCCAGCAACTGGGTCGGCGAAGGCCCACGAACTGGAGCAGAAAACGCTTCTAACATTAGCCTTGGGGAGGGGAGACTAGGATTCCGGGGCTCATTTCCGAAAGATGCCTTGGATTGACATTTCTGGTCTCGGTAAGCGGGACACCGAACCAGCAAAGGGTCCTCCGGGTTAATGTACTACTTAGTCATCAAGCGAAGCCGGGAATATAACTTTTATCAAAATACAAAGCAGAGCACTTCATCCCTCTTTTCTACAACTTCAGTCGTAGCAAGCTGCGTTTCGTCCCGCCTGAATTCTACTGAATCCAGAATATGGAAGCCCGTTTTTCTACAAAAAGAAATAGCCACAGGTGTTCGATAGCTGTAACTTGTCTGTAATCAATGAGTCCTTAGTGGTTACTCTCTTGCATGAAGTAATCCGGGGCGAATTCATATATTCCCCTTTCCAAACAATTTCGTGCGGAGAGTGCGATGAGACGAAACACACTAAGATTGCTATCCCTGCTTGCGATTTTGGCGCTGTTTTCGGTATGGGCCTTTGGCCAGGCCGAAACAGGCGCAATCAATGGCATTGTCACCGATAAAACTGGCGCAGTAGTCGTAGGCGCTAAGGTAACCGCGAATTCAATCGATACCGGCTTGGTTCGCACCACGACCACGAAGTCAGCCGGTGAATATACCATAACCAACCTCCCGCCCAAGACGTACGACGTTACTATTGAGGCGCCAGGCTTCCAGAAGTACACGCAGCGAGTTAAGGTGGGCGTCGGATCCATGAACGACGTTTCGGCGAAGCTTTCCGTGACTGGTACTTCCACTACCGTGGAAGTGACAGGCTCTGCGGAAATGGCCACCGTCAACACCGAGAACCAGACTCTATCGCAGACCATCAACTCCCAACAGGTTGTAAACCTGCCTACCCTGACCCGTAATCCCTACGACTTGGTTGCCACTTCCGGCAACGTCTCGGAGGACAACAATAGCGATCGCGGCGCAGGATACGCTATCAACGGGCAGCGCTCGTCCGATACCGACATTTTGCTTGACGGCGGAGAAAACGTTGACCTGTTTACCGCGACGGTTGGGCAGAGCGTTCCTCTTGATTCGGTTCAGGAATTCAGCGTCCTTACCAACAACTTCACGGCCGAATATGGCCGCGCCAGCGGCGGCGTGGTGAACGTTGCCACCAAGTCGGGCACGAACAATTTTCACGGATCGCTGTATGAATTTAACCGCGTGTCGGCCCTGGCGGCAAACACCTACAACAATAATGCCCAAAGATTTGCTGCCTTCCAAAATGGCACCTGCGTCGTCGGGCAGCCCTGCAGTGTGGGTGACTTCGGGTTCACCCGTAACCAGTTTGGCTATTCGATTGGCGGTCCAATCATAAAGAACAAGCTGTTCTTTTTCAGCAGCACCGAATGGACCCGGATTCGTAGCAGTTCTCAACAGCAGGCAGATATCGTCGATCCGGCCTGGTTGGCATTGCCGCAGGTTAACCCTGCCACGACCGCGTACTTCAACCAGTTCGGCAAGATCGGCTCTAATTTCCAGGCCATCTCCAAGGTCAACTGGGGCCAGTCGCTCGGTACCACTGACCCGTCAATGTGCGCTCCCCTGTCCTGTTCCGCTCCCTTTGCTTTGGCCGGGCAGTATGTCGTACCGACGGACTCGGGTGCCGGCTTTCCGCAGAACACCTACAGCACTGTGGCGCGCATTGATTACAACATTACCGACAAGACCACCATTTATGGCCGCTATGCGCTTTACAGCCAGGATGAGTTTGCAGGCACGGTTAACAACAGTCCCTACATTGGGTATGACACCGGCCAGACAAATTTTAACCAGAACCTCACCCTGAACCTAACGCATGTCTTTACCCCGACGTTCGTCAGTTCGACCAAGCTGATTTACAACCGGCTCAACAACCTCCAACCGCTGGGTGTGGCGCCGATAGCTCCCACCCTTTATACCTCCAGCGTTGCCGTTCCCACTCTCCCTGGCACCAATGGCTCTCTGATCTATCCGGGATACAACGAATTCAGTCCCGGTAACGCCATTCCGTTTGGCGGTCCCCAAAACCTATATCAGATCTATGAGGACCTCAACTGGACCAAGGGCAAGCACCAGTTCAAGTTTGGTGGGGACTACATTCAGACACGCGACAACCGAGTTTTCGGTGCTTATGAAAATGCGGTCGAGTCACTGGGTCCGAGTGACATACCCACCTCGATTCAAAACTTGCTGGCGGGCCAGATATACCAGTTCCAAGGAGCTAGCTACCCGCAAGGCAAGTTCCCCTGCAGCAAGAATGAGGCGGGTCATACCATTGTTACTCCTGCTTGCACTTTGCAACTACCCGTGGGTGAGCCGGCGTTCAACCGCAACAACCGCTACAACGATGGCGCGTTTTACGCCCAAGATTCGTGGAAAGTATCCCCACGGCTGACCCTCAATCTGGGCCTGCGTTGGGAGTACTACGGTGTTCAACACAATGCTAACCCGAGTCTGGACTCCAACTTCTATCTGGGGGCCGGATCCAATCTGTATCAACAGATTCGCAGTGGCACGGTGCAGATTGCCAAGCAAAGTCCCGTGGGTGGGCTCTGGGCCCCGGATAAGGACAACTTTGCTCCTCGCGTCGGATTTGCCTGGGATATGTTTGGGGACGGAAGCACCAGTCTCCGCGGCGGCTATGGTATTGGCTACGAGCGTAACTTCGGCAACGTCACCTTTAACGTGATTCAGAACCCGCCAAACTACGCAGTGGTTAGTATCGTTAGCGGTGTAGATGTTCCCCAGATGCCGGTTTTCACCGACAACGCTGGTCCGTTGGCCGGTACCGGAACCAAGGCCCTGCCTGCCACCAGTTTGCGCGCAGTCAACCAGAACTTGGCGACCGCCTACTCACAGTTCTGGTCGATGGCGATTGACCGCCAGGTCATGCGGAACTCGGTGCTGTCACTCGAGTACTCCGGCTCCAAGGGAAGCGGTCTGTACGACATCGCCAACCTCAATGTTGCCGGCTATGGCTCCGCCTTCCTGGGCGACGCCCGGGTCCCCAACCGCATCAACTACCAGTACAGCAACATTAATTACCGGAGTGACCAAGGCTTTAGCCAGTACAACGGCTTGAATGTGAAGTTCTCGACCAGCAATCTCTTTAACAAGGGCTTACAGTTGGTCGCGAACTATACCTGGTCGCACGCCATTGACAACCTGTCGTCTACGTTTAGCGATGGATATTCCAGTTTCTATGGACTGGGGTATCTCAATGCCTTCAATCCAAGCTTGGATAAGGGCAGCTCGGACTATGACGTCAGGAATCGCTTCGTCGTCAGCGGCGTGTGGGATCTGCCGTGGATGAAGAACTCGAGCAATGCGTTCGCCCGACAGGCACTTGGTGGCTGGAGCATGTCTCCGATCATCCTGGCCCATTCCGGATATCCATTCTCGATCTACGACTGCAGCAACCTGGGAGCGACCGGTTATACCTGTCCGCGGTGGATTCCGGGTGCGCCCACTCCGGGAGCAGGGAACGCGGGGTTCCAGAATATAGGCCCCAACCTGTTCGCTTATATGAATCTGCCCATGACACCGCAAGGCACCGTCGCTGGAGCCGGCAATGTGCTTGCCGTTCCAGTGTGCAGTGGCCTTTACGGGGTCGGTTGTGCATATAGCAATAACGGTCAGGCCATCCCGCCGCGCAACGACTTCCAGTCTCCAGGCTTCTGGAACATTGATTTCGTTGCCATGAAGAACTTCAAGCTGACCGAGCGGTTCAACTTGCAGTTCCGCGGCGAGTTCTACAACCTGTTCAATCACCACAACAACTATGTTCTCGGCAGCAATCTGGACATCGAGCCGGGAACCAGTCAACAAATCCAGGCGGAGAGAGGAACACCCTCAGCCGGATGCGTTTTCTGCACGGTGCCCGACGAGCGGCGTAATATTCAGTTTGCTCTGAAGCTGCTGTTCTAAGCAGGTATAGCGGTACTCGGGGAGCCTTCGGGCTCCCCATTTTTATTGCTATGCAGGTGCCTTGCGTACTTCCATCTCTCCGAAGCAAACGCAAAGCCTCCGTGACACGTACGGCGGCGTTTTCCTACAGCTGCTTTCAGTCCTCAGGGCATTTCGTATTCGGATTCCTGACAGGCTAGCGTTCTGGTTAGTAGTCGAAGTACTCGCTCTCGCTCTTCCTGGCGGGCTGCCGCGACCTAACTGCGGCGCAAATGTCGGGAAACTATCGTTGAAATATCGAATGATGAATTTAGCGCGTTTTTACTTGACCAATCGAGCAGCTTTTCCTATGCTTGCGTGCGTCGGGTCGAGTCGCAACTCAACAGCACTGCCATGGGGCGGAGTAAGTATGCGCTTGCTTTGTGGATCTTTGCGGGATTCAATAACGACCCCGACCGAGTTGCGTTCGGGATGAACTTGGCGAGGCGATGGATTGCAGGACCGTCCCGGAACTTAGGAAACACCTCACCTAACTGAGGATGGCAGAGCCTTGCCGACATTTTCATTCAAAGCGAATCGCGGGCGTTGGCTGCTCTCAGAGGTCAGCGCTTCTTACCGCCAATAAATCCGCGCCACCAATATAACCGCCGGACAACAACCCGCAACGCAAAGCGTTGCTGCCGATGTCGGCATCGTTGAAGTCAGCCTGCCATCGAGATTCCACGTCGTAAGTTCCAATACACACCGTAAGGATAAGAGATCGTGAAAAAAACAGCGGGAAGAAGTGTCACGGAAGTGCGTATCGTCGAGGCCGCTGTTCAGCTCTTCTCTCGTCAGGGATACAAGGGTACCAGTACACGGGAGATCGCTCATCTGGCCGAGGTGAATGAAGCTACCCTTTTTCGCTGCTTTGTGCGAAAAGCCGACCTCTTCTGGGCGGCGGCCGAATCGCGGTTAAACCGCTTGAAGTTGGGGCGAGAGCTGCAACATGGCCTGGCAACTGACTCAGATCCGGCAATTGTAGTTCCCATGCTGGCGACATTTGTCGTAGAAGTTATGTCCGAGTATCCGGAGCTGATGCGTCTTTTGTATGTTGCGGGTTTTGAGCTGCCGGGTGCGGACCGCATGTTTCGCGAACATCTGGGACCGATCTTCGATGCGGTGAATGCCTACTTCGCCAGGTGTGCGGCCCGTGGCGTAATCTACGATCTCGAACCCACGATTGCCACGCTCGGGTTGGCCGGTGCAGTGAGTGCTCACCAAAACCTTCATCACCTGTTCACCGGCCGCGACCTGCCGTGGGACGCCGGCGGGGCAGCTCCAGCTTATGCTCAGTTCTGGCTCAACGCTTTACGCCAGCCGATCGGCGCGCGTCGGATCGCCAATAGCGGTGAGTAGTTCGCCGAGCCATCTCCAGCTGCTCCGTCTGGCCGTCCGTTGACCTGGTCTTTTCACAGCAGGCATCCACTTCATAAGCGACCCAACCTGGATTTTGCGGAGATCGAGATTGAAGGCTCTTCCGAAAAAGAACGCCGATATACCAAGTTTCTGGAAGCTCTTTGCCGTTGTACTGTTCGTAACCGCACTGGCGGCTTTGCCGAGCGCCCACGCGCAGGACAGATCTGCTGCGCCCGTAACCCCGGCGTCGCCGCCAACCCAGATGCCGGTGGCAGGACAAACACCCGCCGGGGCGCAAACCTCTTCCCCTGCCGCGACCGTGGTCCTGGATGACAGCAAAACTCTGCCAAGTGCGAATTCGCTCAAGGCTGCTGCCACTTCGACGAACTCCGCAAAGGCTGTGGATCTCACCGATTTCCAACAGATGGTCGTTTCTTCCTTGGGCAAGGTACTGCCCATCTATGGCCTGAGCCTTTTCGAGAATGTGCCAACAACATTCGCGCCCGTGGATCGCGTTCCCGTCACCGCGGATTACGTCATCGGTCCGGGCGATGAATTGTTAATTCGGGCCTGGGGACAGATCGACTTGGATGTCCATACTCGAGTCGACCGCAACGGCAGTATCTTTCTCCCCAAGGTTGGAAACCTGAACGTGGCCGGGTTGAAGTACGCTCAGATTGAAGAGTTTCTCAAGTCGCACATCGGACGCATCTACCAGAATTTTGATCTGAATGTGACCATGGGCGAGCTGCGGTCAATCGACGTGTTCGTGGTCGGTCAGGCCCGTCGTCCGGGTCGTTACACGGTCAGTTCCCTGAGCACGCTGGCCAATGCAGTCTTTGCCTCAGGCGGCCCGTCGCCCACCGGCTCGATGCGTCACATCCAGTTGAAGCGCGGCTCCACGGTGGTCACCGATTTTGATCTCTACGATTTATTGCTCAACGGCGACAAGACCAAAGATGTCCTTCTGTTGCCAGAGGATGTGATCTACGTTGCTCCCATAGGGCCTCAGGTTGCCATCGGCGGACAGGTCAATGTGCCCGCCATCTATGAGCTCAAGGGAGCGACCGATCTAGCCGAAGCGCTCCGCCTCGCAGGCGGGCTGTCGACGACGGCATCGGGCGGCAAAGTTTCTCTGGAGCACATCAAGGACAGGCAGGTGCACGTTGTGGAGCGAGTGGGGTTGGATGCGACTGGCTTGGCCCATCCCATCAAAGATGGCGATGTGGTGAATGTCACCCTGGTCTCTCCGCGCTTTGAAAATTCCGTGACTTTGCGCGGCAACGTGGCCTCCCCGGGACGCTATCCCTGGCACGAAGGCATGCGAATCAGCGATTTGATTCCCAGCCGCGAGTTCCTTATCACCATGGAATACTGGAAGCAGCAGAACTCCGTAGCTCTGCGGGCGACGGAAGCCCAAGGTGCGCCGAGCGGTACTGCCAACGAAGTTAGCCGCAAAGCCCCCGAGATCAACTGGGACTATGCAGTTGTGCAGCGTTTGAGTCCGCAGGATCTTTCGACTCAACTACTACCCTTTAATCTGGGCAAGGCGATTTTAAACAACGACGAAGCCAGCAATCTTGTACTCCAGCCCAGCGACATCGTCACCATTTTCTCCCAGTCTGATCTGCAGGTTCCGGAGGGAAAACAAACCAAGCTGGTGAGGCTGGTCGGCGAGTTTGAAGTCGCCGGAATTTACCGGGCAAAGCCAGGCGAGAGGCTTCGCGACCTGGTGATGCAGGCGGGGGGATTTACTTCCTCAGCCTATCTTTATGGTGCCGAGTTTACCCGCGAGTCGGCACGCGTCGAGCAGCAAGAACGGCTGGACATGATGATCGCTCAGACCGAGCAACAGCTCGCGCGGCAGGCGGCGCAAGCGTCGCTGAACGCTAAGATCTAACGATGAGGCGGTTGCCGCCAGGGCTAGCGGTGGAGTTGCAGCAAGCCAGTCTTGAAAAGCTTCGTCAACTACGGGCCAGTGGCCGTATCGTTCTGAACCTGCACCCAACGACCATACGGTGGATAACATTCCCGACATCCCTCTTGAAGATGGTGATCAATTCTTTGTGCCAAGCCGGCCAATTGTGGTGAATGTCGTTGGCGATGTCTACAACCAGGGCTCCTGCATCCAACAACTCGGCAAGACGTTACGACCTACTTGCGAAGTTCAGGCGGACCTACCGGGATGCGGACAAGGGCAGGATCTTCGTGGTCCGCGCCAACGGAGCTGTCGTCAGCAAGGATGCAGCGTCGTACTTCTGGTCAGGAGGATTCGACAGTATGGTGCTGATGCCAGGCGACACCGTGGTGGTTCCAGAGCAGACCAACAAAGGCAGTTTGTTACGTGGGATCAAGGACTGGTCACAGATCTTGGCGAACTTGGATTAGGAGCGGCAGGGATCAATGACCTGAAGTGCCGCCCACCAATACTCGGACAGAGTGAGCCAAAAATGGCTGCCGCGGTCGCTGTAGCAGCGCGCCTGTCGCCGATACTAAGTCAATCTCCCGGGGAGGCCTATGACTGTAAAACTCAAAATATCGGAATTGTACGCTAGTGGGAATAATAGCGATGCCGGGCTGTACCAACAGGATGTTGCCTCGAACCACGCCTGCAATCAAGGGCCCCGCAGAGGCCGATGCGATTGCCGTGTTGCTGGTACTGGCAAATAAGATAGTTGCTTAATCTTGAAAATCACTCTGGCAGCCGCGCTCGTCGCCCTGATTGTTGCTGCGCTGCTTCCCCAGATGTACACCGCCACGCCGCTATTTTGCCGCCGCAGCAAAATCAATCGTCTCTAACGTCAATGCTGGGGCAGCTCGGCGCGATCACGGGGTTGGGTTCGGCAGACTTAGAACTGAAGAATCCAGGCGATCTGTTCGTGGCAATGTTGAGTTTGTACGGTTGAAGATCGCATATCGACCGTTTTGATTTGCGCAAAGTTTACTCGCTGAAACGCTATCAGGATGCCCGCAAGGAACTCGAGAGCCGTAGCGACATTATTGCTGAAAGAGAAGGCTTGATCTCAATAGCTGTTACCGATCGTAGACCCGAAGCGTGCGCAGAACAGGCCATTGCGTACTCGATCACTTCCTGTTTGACCAAATCCGGCCATCACCGTGGCCGCATCGACGCTCTTCCTCCACCAGAGGCTTGCGCGATAGTGAAGATCTCGCTGGTCGCGCTAGTCTCAAGCAAGCTCAGGAGACGAGCGGTCTGATTCAGCCTGACGCTCAGGGGAGAGCCATCATCCAGAATGACGATAAGCGTGGCAGGTACCAGCGCTCAGGTGCGCTGGAACAAGCGATGACGGCTGCCATGAATGAGTGCAGCGAGCTGGAATTGGCGGGTTTGCGGAGCCAATTGGCGAAGCTTCAGCATAACACTGGAGAAATGGGCAACGGAAACTCGAGGTGCCAACAACACGGTTGCCGGAAGCGCAGTTGGAGAACATCCGCGGGCACGCGGCCGCAGTACACGAGGCTCGCGTCAATTCCTGGGCAAGCAACTGGAAGCGGCCCGTATCGATGAAGCCAAGGATGCCATCCTCGTGCAAGTAGTCGATAAAGCAGTCGTACCGGAACGGAAGTCCGCCCCGCTAGACTGAATCATCGTGTCGGCGCATGCGGCCGGCGCCTTCCTGCTGGCTTGTTTGGCTGTGCTCCTGACGGAATTGCTGCGTCGCAGGCAACAAGATCCAAATGAGCGAGCACGTCTGGCGCTACTTCGGGACTCCCTGAAAGCGAACCGGCGCAGTTTATGCTGCCTCCAGTCAAACCTTTACCGGGTTGGCGCCCGTTTCTCTGACTATTCCCGGCTGCCTTCGAGGCGCTGCTGCACCTTGTGGTCGTCGCGGCCTATGCTTGCTATCTGCTGGGGTGGCTGAGCATCAATGCGGCGGTCGTCTAAGGAGACGGCACTGCTGGTGGGGCTGAGTGTTCTGGCGTGGTATCGCTTCGACGCTGGACGGCATCTCTGTTTTCTTTTCTTGGGCATGCTGATGCTTTTTCAGGGTGGACGGCTGGTCGCTTATTGTTTGGGATGGCTGGCAAACCCGTTCCAGATCGAGTTCATGATGGCTGATTTTTCACCATTTCGCGCAATGATGCCGGGCTGTGCTGCTTCTGATCTGGCTTCGGCAATCTGTTCATGCCCCGTCGCGATGGAACTACCGGCGTATATTGCCACCAGACGACACTAAGGTCCGCGTTTATTTGCCATATCTTTACTGTCTTCTGATCTGCAGCAGTCCTATCCAGCTATTTAAGAACTACCAGTATTTCCAATATGCGCAGCAACATGGTGGTTATTTATTCTTGTATGTTAATCACGCCGCCATGGCAGCCAGTGTTCCGCTGTATGTTCGCGCGATCTCCTTGATAACCTTTCCGGTTTTTTGTGGCGATTTTTGTTTTTGAGCGGAACAAGAAGCTGGTTTGGGTGACTACGGGCTTACTTTGGCACTTCTGCAGTCATTCTGCTGCTGGGCACGCGAGGCGCTACCTTTACCCTGGCGGTGACGTTGTGGTACGTGGCCAGAATGAAATCCATGGCGCGTCCTCGAATCGTCCGCCTGGCCCTGTTAATCGTGGCTCTGATGTTAGTCGCCAACATAACGACCTCGCGCGCTCCGGATCTGGTGCCGAAGACTTCAGCGAGGTCGGTCTGCAACCTTCATCACGCAGCAGGGAGTGTCTCTTGCAGTCACTGAAGTTGCCGTCAAGTACAGAGAAGTCTTCGACCCTCACGTAATCTCTGATCTCTTTCATGATTTGCTGGCTGCTTTCGAGGTGGCTGACGCTTCGAACTTTGTTGTCGGGAAACGATTCGATGCCGACATGGCGGTATCTCTGAACCCGCAGCTTTACGATGTCGGCGACGGTTCAGGCGGGAGCGATCTGGCAGAGGCATATGTCGTAGGAGGGTTTTTCGGTGTCGTGGTGATATCACTCTTGATCGGTGCGGGGTTGCATCTGTTGTACATATGTAGCCGAATGGTGCTGGGCCTCTTTGTGGTTGCCATAATATTTCCTGAGGTCCTCTGGATGTCGCGAGGGTCTCTTCTTGGTTGGGCATCCGTCATGATGAGAAATTCGATTTCTATTGTTTTGCTGGCACTAGGATGGTGGTTGTACACTTCCCTTCGTCGAGCTCATCCAGTTTGAGGGAGCACTGATGATCCTGTGGTTAGCTCGAAAGCGGGGCCGCCCGGAGGTTAGTAGTGGTTTCACTGATCGTTGGCACTGTTGACCGCGTAATGGAAGTCGACCGTTTGCTGACCAGCCTGGATGGTCAGATCGACAAGGAATTTGAGGTCGTTGTCGTTGACCAGAATGAGGATGAGCGTCTGGCGCCGTTGTTCGAGGGGCACCCAGGGTTAGCGATAAAGCACCTTCGGTCGCAACCAGGCACTCCCGAGCTCGCAGAGATTGGTCTCGCCGCTGCGAAGGTGAGTAAATTGTCTCGATCCTGACGATGATTGCTGGTATCCGCAGGCCTTCTCGGAGAGGTGACGAAATGCTGCACGTCAGATCCTGAAATAGGGATATTAAACGTGGTAAAGCGGAGTGCCGAGAACAACTTGTCGGTCCAAAGTGGCCAGCCACGGCCCGCAATTGCACAAGGGTGGACGTATGGAATTGCGCCATCTCCTCCGGCAATTTTCATGCGGACTTTGGTTGTGATGCGGTCGGTGAATTAACGAGAAAATCGGTATCGGTGCCGCTTCCAACTATCAATCTGGCGAAGAGACGGACTATGTTCTGGGCGCCCTCGAGGACGGGTTTAAAATGTGGTGCGAATCATCGCTCACAGTGCACCAACCTCTGCTTCATTCGATTGAGCGGCTCCGAAAAAAGTCTTATCGGTTTGCCTTGGGTGCCGGTTATGTTTTAACATTCCACAACTATCCGATCCATCTGGTCGCTGGACAAGTTATGCGTTCGTTGGGTGGGGCAGGAGCGGCCTTTTTCAGTGGCGATATTGCCCTGGCGTAGACGTACCGATTACGCGGGACAGGTCAATTTGTTGGCGACATCTGTGCTGCGTCCTAGAAAACGTCAACAGCAACTCTCGCCGACCTGACAATGCCCGGATGAACCTGACCCAACCCAGGATGTGACGATATGATCGCGCCAGCTGCGAACAAGGGAAACGTTCGTGCGTCAGTCCGTAAGTGAAACCTTGTCTCAATGAAAACCTTTTTTGTTCCTCTATTTCTGTATATTCTCAATCTCGGCTCTGGCGAGACCTTGGCGCGATTGTGCGGTATTGCCACGACCTTGTTCCTGGCCCACCGCTACGGGGTGATCGTGGTGGGCGTTTATGCCCTGGCCCAGACCATGGTGCAGTACTCGCTGCCGTTTATCGACTTCGGCTTGCGCCATGTGGGGGCGCGGCTGGTGGCGCAGTATCCGCAAGCCGCCGAGGAGATCGTCGATCAGGTGCAGAAGCGCCGCTTGACGATGACAGGCCGATTCTGCTGCCCTTTCTGCTGGTTTACGCGGTATCGGCAAAACGTGCCGGTAGAACTGAAAATTTTTCTGTTTGTCTTTGCGGCTGACGGGCTCTCTATATTCGGTTTCCCTGGACTGGCTGGCTTGGGGCAAGGAGCAGCTCCACCTCATAGGTCTGGCCAGAAGCCTCGCTCCTGCCGGTATTCTGATCTGCGTTCTGCTGCTGGCCAGAAATTCCGAATCATATTCTCTGGTGGGTTGTGCTGGGCAGCGCCATCGGCAATGGCATTGCAAGGCAACCATCTTCTGGATGTGGTGGAGGAAGCGGCAGACCCGCCGCCGAGAAACTAGTTGCTCCTATGCGGTGATCCGTCAATCCCTGGCGTGGCAGCGCACCAGCATCATGGGATTGGCGACGTTGTGCAACCTGGCGTTTGTAACCATCGACATGCTGATGCTCGGCATCCTGTCGAATCCGCAACAGGTTGGCCTTTATAGCGCCGCTTATCGCGTTGTGAATCAGGTCTTATATACCTATTATTTGCTAACTCAGGTTCTCTACCCTCAACTTGCCCGGCAAGATCAGCCGCAACGGGTGCGAATGCTGAGGCCTCGGATCCTTCTGTTTCTTGTTGGGTGCCGGGGTTGCCGTGGCTGCCGTACTGGCGGCTTTGCGCCGCCCTCTGCTGGGCGATCTTATTCGGACCCCAGTTCCTGCCGGCAGCGGTGCTTCTCCTGCTGCTGGCGTGGGCCATACCATTCGATTTTCTGACCTCGTACTTGAGCAACGCTTACATTGCCTGGGGCATGGAAAAAAAGATCCTTCTCTGCACCGTGGTTGCAGCGGCAAGCAACGTCGTGCTGAATGTAATTTGGATTCCAGCATACGGCGCCACCGCTGCGGCCGTGAATACGTTGGTCTCATACCTGATCTTTCTGGCTGGATTGGCCCTAGCTGGGCGATTCGCAAAAGAACTTACTTCCCAGCCAGAATTGTCACCTGAGTTGATTGCCTAGGGCTGTGGTGCGAATTCTGTACGATCACCAGACTTTCTCGCTGCAGAATGCCGGCGGCGCGTCGCGGTATTTCTACGAGATCATCCGCTTCATGACCACTGTGCCGGATGTGCAAGCCGAAGTGCTGATGGGGATCAGTGGCACAGTATATCCGTTTCGGAGTCTACCGCCAGCCAAGGCCCGTGTAACTCAGGTTAGGGAAGTGCTGCCCCCCGGGATGTTGCGCTATGTAGCCAATGAGATTCTAAGTAATTTCGCGGCCTTGAGCCGCGGCAAAATGGACATCTACCATCTCACGTTATTCATGCGCATGCCTCTGGTCCGCGCGCGTCACCTGGTCGCCACCCATCACGATTGCACCCATGAGCGTTTTCCGCACCTGTTTCCAGACGTTAAGAAAGTCCTCTGGGCAAGGAAGAAACTGTTTCCCCAAATGGATGCGATCATTTGCGTGTCCGAATCTTGTCGACGAGATCTGGTGGATTTTTATGGTGTCGATCCGGCCAGGACGCGGGTCATCTACCATGGCGTTAGTCCCCTCGAGCGCTCCCCGGAAGACGCCAAAACGTTGCACCAACGACTGCGGCGCGAGTACTTGCTCTACGTCGGCATGCGACCCAGCTTCAAGAACTTCAACGGCCTGCTGCGGGCGTTTTACGAAACTGGGCTCAAGGACTCGATGGACTTGCTGGTACTTGGCGGCGGTCCGCTCACGCCGGAGGAGAAGGACTTGATTGCCAAGCGGAAGATGAGCAAGAGCGTCATCGTTATGCCGAAGGTCTCCGATGGCTTGCTCGCGGAAGCCTATGCCGGAGCCACGCTGTTCGTTTATCCATCTCTGAGCGAGGGTTTTGGCTTTCCGCCGTTGGAGGCCATGATGCTGGGTTGTCCTGTCCTGGCGACCAATCGCTCGTCCGTTCCCGAAGTCTGCCACGACGCCCCCTTCTATTTCGATCCTGGCGAACCGGAGTCGTTCAATAGCGCATTGCTGCGGGCCGTCCATGATGACGACCACCGGCAGCAAGGCGTCGCCAGGGGCAGGGAAGTGGCTGCGGAATACGATTGGCAAAAATGCGGAGAGCAAACGCTGTCCTTGTACCGCGAGTGCCAATAGAACGCATGGCGCCCGGCGGCATTCGATCGGCTCAGCGGACAAGCTGTTACCTGTGTGGACAACCTGGGGCGCGTCTGTACGAAGAATTGGCAGACCGCCTTTTCGATACGCCCGGGGTTTGGAACATCCAGCGTTGCACCAATTCCCAATGTCGACTCTTGTGGCTCGATCCCTGCCCGGTGGAATCGGATCTGGGCAAACTGTATGAGTCGTATTACACCCACGAGGGAGCTCCGAAACACTCGAACCGCGACGGTCGCTTTGCCGCCCGCCTGCGCTGGTTTGTGAAGTTCGGATACTTGCCCGGGACAGGCGCGGAGAGGCGCGAACCCGGTCTCGCCCTCAAGGGACTCCGTCGCCTGACCAGCGTTATGTTCCCACCCTTAATTGACGATCTGCCCGCGGGGAGGCCGGGCAGGTTGCTAGATGTGGGATGCGGCGACGGCGACCTCCTCTGTGCGGCCCAAGACCGGGGATGGAACGCCGAAGGCATAGATCTTGATGCCGCCGGCGTCGAATTTGCTCGCGGTCGCGGATTAAACGTCCATCTCGGATCGCTGCTTAGCCTGGGCTACAAGGCAGAGCAATTCCATGCGATCGTAATGAATCACGTGGTCGAGCATCTTTCCGATCCAATTGGTGTGCTCCAGGAGTGCCACCGGATCCTAAAGTCGGGAGGGCGTCTGATCCTGGCCACACCGAATGTCGGCAGTCAATTTCATCTGAAGTTCGGGAAATATTGGGTCCACCTCGATCCGCCGCGCCATTTGTATCTTTTTGGGGTCAACACATTGACCGAGATCGTTCGGCGATCGCGATTCCAGAAGCCGCTGAAATGTTTCACGGTCCTAGGAGCGCCCTTTGCCTATGGCGCCAGCGAGCTTATCGCTCGCAATGCACACTTTACGGCCAGGAGCGGCGCCGGTGCCGGTATCAACCTGCGGGGATGCTGGATGATGCTGGTCGAGCTGGCCAACCTGAAATCCGGAAGACATCTTGGAGAAGAGCTTAGGTTGATAGTCGACAAGTGAGCAGAGCGCCCGCCAACAGCACGAAATTGGGGATAGCGCCATGATGAAAACAGGATGCAAATATCGTCGAGGCACTTGCGCCGTTAACCACGTGACCGGGTGGGGGAATTCCGTTATTCTCAATCCCATATAAGTACGTCAACCCGTTTTCAGCATTCCAGCAAGGGTAGTACCATCCTCGGCAAGGACAATGGAATGACAGAGCCTCTGCTCGATCTTACGGTCATCATCCCCAGTTACAATACTCGAGAGCTGCTGCAGAACTGTCTCGACTCGATTTACAGGTTCACCGACGGAATCGCCTTTGAAGTGATATGTGTTGACGGCAATTCCCCGGATGGAAGCGCCGACATGGTGGCCCAAGTTTTTCCCGGCGTGATTTTGGTGAGGAACACGGCCAACGAGTCGTATGCGAAGAGCGTAAACCAGGGCATTCGCCGATCGCGAGGGCGCTATGTATGCCTGCTGGACAGTGACACGTTAATGATTGAGAACGCCCTTGAACCCCTGGTACGGTTCATGGACGAACATGCTGAAGTTGCGATTTGCGGTCCAAAGCTGCTTAACCCCGACGGCAGCGTTCAGCATCACATTCGCAGCTTTGCGAATCTGGCTGTCTTTTTTCTTCAGACCCTCAATTGGCATAAGCTGTTTCCCCGAAGCAAGTTGATGAACCGTTATTACAATACTGATTTTGATTATTCCAGAGCACAGCCGGTAGAAAGTATCGGTACATCGGTATACGTGATTCGCCGTTCCACTTGGGAAACCATCGGCATGCTGGACGAACGTTTCCGTTGGGCGATGCCCGATCTGGCGTACAACCTCACCCTGAATAGAAAGGGATACAAGGTGTTTTACACCCCCTGTGCGGCGGTGGTTCACTTTGGCGGTAAGACAGCCAGTCAAGATGTGCTGAGGGCCCTTCGAGAACAATGCCAGGGATTGATCGATTTCAGCGACACTTACGACTACTTCGGCAAAAGCTGGTTTATCAAAGCGATTGTGCGATGGGGAATTCGGGCGCGCTACTACAGCAAGGTATTGGGATATTACTTGAGCTCCGATAAGCGAGTCATCAAAGGTCCCGGCGCTCCCAAGAAAGAGACTGCCGCACAGGCTGCGCTCATGGTGGAGGCAGGCACACCGGCCAGCGATAAAGGGCTCGGGGATGCCGCCTATGTTTCTTTTTCTCAGTCAGGGTCAGACGCGAATTCCGTTGCCAGCCAATAGGGGCGGCGAACTTTTCGGCGGAGCGCGCGAAAGGCATGGACGAACGGACGCCACATCAGCCAAGCCACCGATCCGTCCGTGAACAGGCGGGTAAACCCTCGCCCGAAGCTGGCCGAATGTTGCATCTCTTCCAGGGCCAATCCCGTGGAGTATGTCATCCGGCGATACGCGGCGATCTGCGGATCGAGCTGTTCGCCCACTGATTGACAATCAAGAGGGGCTCCTCGTAGAGGCAGTGCCGTTTTGACTGCGACATGCTGCCAGCATGTATGCGATAACGGCAAACGGGTTCTTGAACCGCTCGAGCCGGATATCTTCGCGCCACGGCGACATAGAGGTAATAATCCGGAACGGTTTGAATCGATTCCGGAACAGGGCCAACTTCTTCTACAGCTGAGCGGCGAAGCACTGCCGAGCTCATGGCGATAAAGCAACCGTGAATGAAAAGCTGAGCGAAAATGTCGCCCTCGGGTAAGGGTTGAAACTCGTGCGCATAGTCGTAGTCCCGCTCTCTGCCGTCAGCATAAAACTGGATAGCGCGCCCGTAAATCATGCCGGTGTTGTTGTCTGCCAGTACCATCTGCTGTTGCAACTTTTGGGGTAACCAGATGTCGTCCTGATCGAGAAAAGCCAACCAGTCTCCCTTCGCCTGTTGGATGGCGCTATTCCTGGCTTCACCCAACGGGGTGTCTTCGGGCGAAAGAAAATAGCGAATCCGTTGGTCCTGATACTCCGAAACAATTCTGGGGCTGTCATCCGTGGAACAGTCATCCCAGACGATCAATTCCCAGTCCTGGAAGGTTTGTGCCGTCACGCTATTCAAGGCTTCGCGCAGAAAAGAAGCCCCGTTACGAACGTTCATGATGATGCTGACCCGGGGCATAGAGTGTCGGTGGTCTTCAGCCTCGAAGTATAGCTGAGACCGTTTGCCGAGGAGAGCAACTCGAAACCCGAAGCCTGCCGTTGAACCCCGCCCGCGATCTCCGCACCCTGATGAAGATCAGAAATGTTTTCTTCTCGTTTGCCAGGCTGGCTACCGGCGAAGTGTTCGGGAGGATGGCCACGTTTGCGTTGTTCGCATACGTGTCCCGCCAATTCGGGGTGCAGATTCTCGGAGTTGTGGCCGTCGCCCAGACCGTTGCCGCCTATGTGATGGAGGGCTCCGATCAAGGCCTGAAACTTATCGGCGCGCGGCTTTTGGCGCGCAATCATGCGTTGGCCACATTCTTGGTTCCGTTTGTTCTGAGACGGCGTGGCGCGCTCACCGCGATTGCGATTGTGTTGGGCGCGATTTATGCCGTCATCGGTCCTATGCCATCGGTGGCGCGCACATGCGCGCTGGTGTTCGTAGTTGCTGTTATCCCATACGCTTTCGCGCTCGATTGGGTGGCGTGGGGACTAGGCCACTTTGGAGTGCTGTCAATCTGGCGCAGCGGAGTCAGCATTCTCTATGTAGCCATAGCGATTACGGCTATGCGCCTTACTCTGCGGCCGATTGCGTCGATATCAGGCGCAAATGTTTTGAGCGCGCTGGCGGGGGCCGGGTTCTTATGGATGATGTGGCGGCGCCGTTGGAAAAAGCTCAATGCCGGCGTGTCAGCGCAAGACATCAGGCTTGCTGCGGAGGAGCTACGGCCGGCCCGAGTTGCAACCCTCGGAGTATCGAACTTTCTGAACCTGGTGTTCATGAATGTCGATGTCCTGCTCTTGGGAGCAATGACCAGCATCACGGAGGTGGGACGCTACAGTGCGGCCTGTAAGCCGCTCTACATCATCTTCACCGCCTTCTGGCTGCTGACGGATGTACTTTACCCTCACCTCGCGAAGGTGGAAGCTGGCGCGCATGCCTATAGGATGCTGCTGATCGCATTGGTCGGGCTGGCGGCGGTGTCGTCCGTTGTCGCGCTGGGCATCGGCTTGCTCGCTCCACAAATTCTGACGCTGATCTATGGATCGACCTTGGGCGCGGCAGGGCTCTTTCGAATTCTGTTGATCGCACTGCCCATTGACTTCTGTTTTTCGCTGCTTTGGACCGTCCTCATAAGCCGAGGCTACGAACGGCCTGTGCTGTATTCCCTTGGAGCAGCCGCCGCCTTCGACGTTATTTTGAATTTGGTGTTCATCCCGCGTTATCAAGCCAACGCTGCAGCTTGGGCCACAGTTGGCGGCTATGCCTTGCTGTTTTCGGCGCTGCTGATTTTCGTGCTGAGGAACAAGGTGCTATCGAGTGCGCCCGCAAGCGGAGCACCTGAAACGAGCGCGGTCTGGGCGTGACTTACTTGTGTTCTGCGTCCGGTGGAAACGTTGCGGCTGGTGCAGCCGATTCGATGTTTCGGCTACTATCCAGGCTCCTCCAGTAAGGGCGCCGAACATTTCTCCGGAGGACATGAAATGCGAACCAAAATGGCCGGGCCAATTGTGAAACGACCGACCCTTGGGTGAACAGCCGAACAACTCCTTTCATGGCCGTGTTCGCGTTTCGCATTTCCTGCATCGCTATCGCGGTGACGTGCCTCTTTCGGCAGCGCGCGACAGTTTGCGGATCGAGATCGGAGACCCATTGGTCAATCAGCCACAGGACTTCTTCATTCATCTTGACGGCGGTCAGCCGCGACATGTTTGCAGCGTGCATGCGATAGCGGCAGATCACCTGCTGCACGGCTTGGACTCGGTACCGTCGAGCGACGGCAACGTAAAGCCAGTAGTCCGGGATGACTTGAATGGCGTCTGGTATGCCGCCGATGGCTTCAAACGCTGCACGCCGGAACACAGCTGAACTCATGGCGATGAAACAGGAATCGGTGAAGAGTTGATGGAAGATCTCGCCTTCCGGCAAGGGTTTGAACTCGTGCGCCTGATCGTAATCGCGTTCCAAGCCACTGGGATAGAACCTGACGGTCCTGACCGTAGATCAGGCCGATGTTTTCATTGGCTAAGGCCATCTGCTTTTCCAATTTATGGGGCAGCCAAATGTCGTCTTGATCGAGGAAGGCCAGCCATGTTCCGCTCGACTGGCGAATGGCATTAGCTCGAGCGCGTCCTAGCGGGGATCTCTTCCGGCGATTGGAAGTAGCGGACTCTGGGGTCTTTGTACTCGGCGATGATTCGTGCGCTTTCGTCGGTGGACCGGTCATCCCAAATAATTAGTTCCCAGTCGTGGAAGCTCTGCGCCGTCACGCTTTCCACCGCCTCACGGAGGGTGGACGCTCCATTGCGAACATTCATGATGACGCTGACGGAAGGCATGACAATCTCAAGAGATGCGTTTCGAGCTTAACTGAGCGTCCATGTTTGATGGGACGAAATCATTATGCAGTAAATAAGTGCCTGCCAAAAGACAAGGGCAATACCCGTAACTCCGAAGACGAGCATGAAGGTGTCTGCCATGTCGAGGTTCTTCGGCATGCCGATCACCAACCAGGCACGTACGAAGCCGACCACCGTAGCCACCGCAATCATGGTGAGTGCGATGAGCGGTCCGGAGTTGCCATTCGCCGACCCAGCCGAGGGCGTGGGTGCAGTGTTGCGATACCAGAGCACAACCCAGATCCCCAGGGCGGCCAGCCCGATCAGCGAGCTACCATACTGCAGAGTCTCGTACATCGGTACTTGTCCTATCACCGGAAATTTCACCATCTTCTGCATCCAGGCCCACCGCCACCATAGCCAGTTGAGCGGATGGGTAAACGTATCCCAAGCCAGATGCGTTGCGATGCCGAGCACGATAGAAAAGAGAATAGCCAGGAAACGAGCAGGACCGCCAAACTTGAAGGCTCCGAGCTGACCCGCCAATCTCTGCCGCACCCCTCTAGGGAGCAAGGTTGAGGCAGGTCGCTTGATGGCGACGTGAAACATCCATAGCGCTAGGATGGAGACCGGAAGGGTGAATTCGATAACGCCAGGGAACGCGTGGCCCAAGCTCCTATAGTCAGTGTTCCCGACGACATACGGGAAGTCTGGAGCCATGCTGCCTATCAAGAACGCCGACCACACCAAGTTGAGTCTGCGCAGAGGCAGGGCCGCGGCTGCGTGGGATAGGGTGAAGGGCATAGGTTGGAACAAGCGTGGCTAAGTCTGCAGCTTCCTGAAACAACCGGTCAGGACTCCAAAAGCGGCGGTCGCTAGCGCGGGATCACTTCAGTCCGCTGCGTCAGTATATCTGACCGCCTCACGCGGGTTCGATTCGATTCCAACCTCTACTACTCGCTACAGTGGTTCTTGAATCAATTACAATCGATACACAGGTAGCACCTCAAGACTGACTCTTTATGAAGCGCGCTCCGCTAACAGGCGGGCAATCACATCCAGTTGAAGAAACCAACGGCACTCCGGCGATAGCAGGTGGCAAACCTGTCCGTCTGCGTGATCGCCGGCTGATCTTCGGGGCCCCGGTGATCGGCGATGCCGAGATTGCGTCGGTCACCGAGTGTTTGCGCAGCAATTGGATCGGTCTTGGCGGAAGAGTCGAGCGCTTCGAACAAGAGTTTGCGCGCTATAAAGGCGCACCCTACGCCGCGGCAGTGAGCAGCGGTACCGCTGCTATTCATCTGGCATTGCTGGCGCTTGGAATTGGCGCCGGTGATGAAGTAATTGCTCCCGCTATGACGTTTTGCTCCACCATTCACTCCATCGTCCACACGGGAGCGAAACCCGTTCTGGTGGACTGCAGCCGTTCAACCTTCAACATCGACCGCGCGCAAATCGAAGAGCGAATCACTTCGCGCACTAAGGCCATACTGGTCGTCCACATGTGTGGCCGTTGCTGTGAAATGGACTCGATCCTCAAACTTGCTGGCCGATACGGCCTGCGTGTTGTCGAGGACTGTGCGCACGCCATTGAAGCGACCTATCGCGGGATCCCGGCAGGGTTGATGGGAGATGCGGGCTGCTTCAGTTTTTATCCCACCAAGAACATCGCCACCGGTGACGGCGGGATGGTGATTACTCGCGACCGGCAATTGTTTGAGCAGGTGAAGATACTTTCTTTGCATGGTATGACGGCTGATGCGTGGAGCCGGTTTGTCGGCGCCCCCACCGGATATGAAGTTATTGCCGCCGGCTTCAAGTACAACATGACCGATCTGGCTGCTGCCCTGGCGTTGCCGCAATTGGCAACTATCGAGGAACGCTGGCGAAAGCGAGAGCAAATCTGGCAGATCTACACCGAACGTCTGAAGGAGTTGCCGATGGTGCTGCCGCCCGCGTCGGCGACTGACTCACGGCACGCCTGCCATTTGTTTACGCCGCTGCTGGAATTGGAGGAGCTCGGGGTTGACCGAAAGACGATCATCGCGGCGCTGGATGCAGAAAACATTGGCGTCGGCATCCACTACATTCCCGTGCATCAGCATCCTTTCTACCGGCAGCAATGTGGTTTTGTTGATTCAGATTTCCCCAACGCAGCGTTTGTAGGAGAGCGCACCATTTCACTGCCACTCTCTTCCGCAACTTCGCAGCAAGATGTGGACGACGTTGCCACAGCGCTGACACGAATCTTCCGCTACTACGCAACTTCTGCGTGATCCGGAACCGCATCAGCGAACTCATCAATGCCGATGTTTTCACCTGATCAAGGACGCGAATCCTGCGCCAGAAGGCCTGTTTGATCAACCCCGTGAGGACATTTGGCATGGTAGTGGCCCTCTGGCTCGGCTGTACCTGCATTCCTGCGAACGCGCAGCAGCCATCAGCCTCTGCGGACATAGAGGCATCGCCCTCTCAAGCCACCGTCGCGCCGGTCGATGGCTCAATTCCGCATCCCAACGAATCGAACTTCCTACGACATTTAGCTGAAGACCAGAAGGATATCTGGAGCAGCCCATTCCACTTGAAGACCGGAGACGCCAAGTGGTTGATTCCCACGAGCGGCATTGCGACCGGCCTTTTCGTAACCGATCCCCAAAGCTCCTACGCAATGCGTCTGGACAACCTGCACTTACTCAGAGTGGCGTCGGATGCGGGAGTAGCGTCGGCGGCCGGAATGACCGGAGCCATGTATCTCTGGGGACATCTCACCCACAATGAGCGCGCCCGAGAAACCGGTGTGCTGGCGACCGAAGCGATGATCAACGCCATCGGGGTTGACTATGCCATGAAATTCGCGTTCGGACGCGAGCGCCCTCTTCCCTCAAACTTCCAAAATGTTTTTTTTCATGGAGGTACCTCGTTTCCGTCGGATCACGCCGCCGTGACTTGGGCCTTCGCCTCGGTGATCGCGCAGGAGTATCCCCATCCCCTGGCTGAGTTCGGAGCCTATGGGTTGGCGCTGGGCGTGAGCCTGGCAAGGGCTGCATCGGAGCAGCACTTCTTGTCGGACGTCTTCGTTGGAGGCCTTCTCGGTTATCAAATCGGGCGGCACATTTACAAGACACGGCACAATGCAAGCCTGGATGACGATCTGAAGATCGTCGCGGAACAGACGTCAGCGCCGCGGCCTGGCAACGTCGGCAGTACCTACGTTCCGCTGGATAGTTGGATTTATCCCGCGATGGAGATGCTAGTCGCCCGCGGATACGTCAATACGGCCTTCATCGGCATTCGCCCGTGGACTCGGATGTCGTGCGCTCACATGCTTATCGAAATGCATAAGAACATCGAATACCATACAGATCTTCCGCCTCAAATATTGCAGCTCCAGAAGACCCTGGACGCGGAATTCGCGGATGAACTGGCGGCATGGGATGGGCGACCGGTGGACTCCATCCAACTGGATTCGGTTTACACGCGGGTGACGGATATCGCTGGAACACCAGTGAACGACAGCTATCATTTCGGGCAGACCCTGATCAACGATTACGGCCGCCCTTACTGGCAGGGAGTAAACAACATCACGGGGTTCAGCGCCAGCGCTAATGATGGCCGCTTCGCATTTTATGTCGATGGGGAATATCAGTACGCACCGACGATCCCGGGATATCCGCTGTCGGTTCGGCAGGTGATCGCTAATGTCGATATAAATCCTCTGCAACCGCCGACGCCAATTTCGACGAATCAGTTCCGCTTGCTGGATACCTATGCCTTGGCAAAATACGGAGGCTTGGATTTCTCGGTGGGCAAACAAAGCATGTGGTGGGGGCCGGGCGAAAGCGGCTCCATGTTGATGAGTAACAACGCCGCCCCTTTCTGGATGCTGCAAATCAACCGTACGGAACCGACCAATGTTCCAGGATTGTCGAAGGTTCTGGGGCCTTTCGAGGTGTCCAATTACTTCGGAGCGCTCGCAGGCCATCAGTTTCCCGTAGGGCCATATATGTTCGGGCAGAAGGTCAGCTTTAAGCCCACCGAAAATCTTGAATTCGGATTTACCCGCAACGATGTTTTCGGCGGCCAAGGTCACGTCCCAATCACCTTCGGCTCGTTTTGGAATAGCTTCACCAGCTTCAACGACGTTCCTGCCAATGTGAAGTTTTCTCGCAACGATCCGGGCGCACGTCACGCCAGCTTCGATTTTTCCTACAGGCTGCCCTTTGTGCGCCGTTGGTTGACGTTTTATAGCGATTCGCTGGTGCACGATGACGTTTCCCCGGTCAGCGCGCCTCGGCGATCCGCCGTCAACCCAGGAATCTATCTCACGCATGTCCCGTGTCTCCCCAAGCTCGACTTCCGGGCCGAAGCGGTGTACACAGACCCTCCCACTCCCGCCAGCATTGGTGGGCACTTCATCTACTGGGAGGTGGTCTACCACGACCTGTACCTGAACAATAGATTCCTGATGGGAAATTGGATTGGCCGCGAAGGCAAGGGTTATCAGGCGTGGAGCACGTACCATCTCAGCCCTCAGAGCAGCATTCAAGTCGGGGTCCGCAACGGCAAGATCGCCAATGACTTTATCCCGGGTGGAAGCACGCAATGGGACTGGAACGTTTCCGCCATGCTGCGAGTTCGCAAAGACCTCGAGATCAAGTCCTTCCTGCAGTACGAGACTTGGTGGGTGCCGGTGTTGGCCCCTACTCGGCAAACAGATTTCACCAGTTCCATCCAACTGACCTGGTGGCCCACCAGTGTCGCGATGCGCAAGGCATTCCACTAGGGCGACGGGCGCAATCGGCGCTCTGCGGGCAGGCACCGAGGTCGTTCTCTCCGCAGCTCTCAGTCCCCATCTCGGTAGTTCTCTCGTCCTCCTGTACTACCGGCTTTCTTCCCGAAGTTTCTCAGATCCTCTCTCGCGCGAGTTTTCTTGCCTCCTATCACGAAGCAGGGAGAGACCCGTTTGGAATGAGGGGGTCGATCTCGAAACTGGCCTGTAGCTCAACGGTTAGAGCAGGGGACTCATAATCTTAGTTTGTAAGTTTAGCCTCGTTTGGTGCGGCTTGGAAGGGCGCGTAAAAACTGGTTAGCTCGCCGGAGAGTCCCACTCGATACAAGTTCCTAGAAGCCCGTACCGCCTACAAAAGTCCCTACAGTCGGGTTTTGCATCGGATCGATGACCGCGATTTTTGGAATCACACGGTTGACGGACGTCCTTTGGCGATCTGGAGCTAAGGAACCGAAGGTATGACCGAAGATAATGTCGCTTCGAGACTGTTTGCCAGCATTTCTGGGCCGAGGTACAGTCGCCCTGGTGAGGAGAAGCTGCGGCGACTAAGAGCGACATCGGCTGTTCCGGGATCAGCGCCGACCGCTCGACGCCGTGCACCAGTGAATCCCACTTGTGTCGTCTGCGGCGCACAGAATCCAAGAGGACTGGAAATCGAGTTTTCTGCTGATTCCCTTAGTTTTCCGCCAAGCGCTTATGCGAAGATCCTTTCCTCGCGCTGCCGCAAATCACTTCCTCGCCATCGACTTCAACTGGTCGAGGGCGAGATTCACCTCCAGCACATTCACTCGCGGCTCGCCCAGGAACCCAATCTGGCGTCCAGACGTGTGCTGGTGAATGATCTGCCGGACCTGAGCTTCGCTCAAACCACGCTCGCGGGCGATGCGTGGAACTTGAAACTCCGTTGCCGCAGGAGAGACATCGGGATCAAGCCCTGACGCGGAGGTAGTCACCAGATCGATGGGAACCGGTTGCCCCGGATTCTCGGCTTGCAGACGGGCAACATCGGCCTTCACGCGATCGATCAGCTTCTGATTAGTTGGACCTAGGTTGCTGCCGCCGGAGTTTGCGGCGTCGTAGCCATTCCCTGCACCTGCCGCCGATAGCCGTGAGTGCAGATAGCCCGGCCCAACGAAAGCCTGTCCGATAATTCGCGAACCGACGACTTCTCCATTGCGGTAGACCAGCTGCCCGTTAGCTTGGTCTCGGAACAGCATTTGCGCCAGCCCCGTGACGACCAGCGGATAAATAATCCCCAGCAACACGGTTGTCACGATGGTCATGAGAATTGCAATCTTGAGATTCTGCTTCATAAGCCCTCTTCTTACGCCAGCCCGACGCCAGTGATGAACATGTCAATCAACTTGATCCCGATGAACGGGGCGATGATTCCGCCTGCGCCGTAAATCCACAGATTGCGGCGCAACAGCGCGGCTGCGCTCATGGGGCGATACTTAACCCCGCGCAGGGCCAGCGGAATCAGCGCAATGATGATTACCGCGTTGAAGATCACTGCCGAAAGAATGGCCGACTGCGGGTGTCTTCAGGTGCATGATGTTCAGCGCGTTCAGCACCGGAAAGGTTCCCGCGAACATTGCCGGAATGATGGCGAAATACTTCGCCACGTCATTGGCGATGGAAAACGTGGTCAGCGAACCGCGGGTCATCAGCAACTGCTTGCCGATGGCGACCACTTCGATCAGCTTGGTCGGGTTGGAATCCAGATCGACCATGTTGCCGGCTTCTTTCGCAGCCTGGGTCCCGGTGTTCATGGCCACACCCACGTCGGCCTGAGCCAGCGCAGGAGCGTCATTGGTGCCGTCGCCGGTCATCGCCACCAGCTTGCCCTGAGCTTGCTCGCGCCGGATGAGGTCCATCTTGTCCTTGGGTGTCGCTTGAGCGAGGAAGTCATCCACGCCCGCCTCGCGCGCAATAGCAGCAGCGGTCAGAGGATTATCGCCGGTGATCATGACCGTCTTGATGCCAATGGCACGCAGTTGATCGAAGCGCTCGCGCATTCCACCTTTCACGATGTCCTTCAAATAAATGACGCCCAGGGCCCGTCCCCGCTCTGCGACTACCAGGGGCGTGCCGCCGGAGCGGGCAATCTTTTCGACAGCGGCTTGCACCTCGGGAGGCATCTCGCTTCCATTGCTGGCCAGGTAGTTCGTGATCGCGTCCACCGCGCCCTTGCGAATCTGGTTGCCGTTCATGTTCACGCCCGACATGCGGGTCTGGGCGGTGAACGGAACAAATTCCATTTCGTGCGAGCTGAGTTCTCGCCCCCGCAGTCCGTAGCGCTCCTTCGCCAGCACGACGATCGACCGGCCTTCCGGGGTTTCGTCGGCCAAGGAAGATAGTTGGGCAGCATCCGCCATTTCAGCCTCGGTCACGCCCGGAGCCGGAATGAATTCGGCCGCCTGACGATTGCCAAGGGTGATGGTGCCGGTCTTGTCGAGCAGCAAAGTGTCAACATCCCCGGCGGCTTCGACTGCACGTCCTGACATGGCCAGCACATTGTGCTGAATCAGGCGATCCATTCCGGCGATACCGATGGCCGACAGCAGGCCACCAATCGTCGTCGGGATCAGACAGACCAGCAGAGACACCAGCACGAAAACCGTCTGTGGCGCGCCGGAGTAGATGGCGAATGGCTGTAGGGTAACCACCGCCAGCAGGAAGATGATGGTCAGCCCGGCGAGCAGAATGTTGAGCGCGATCTCGTTGGGCGTCTTCTGCCGCTCCGCGCCTTCAACCAGGGCGATCATGCGGTCGAGAAACGTTTCGCCGGGATTCGAGGTGACCTTCACGCGGATCCGGTCCGAGAGCACGCGTGTACCACCGGTGACTGCTGAGCGATCGCCGCCCGCTTCGCGGATGACCGGCGCTGACTCGCCGGTGATTGCCGACTCGTCCACCGAAGCGACGCCTTCGATGATTTCACCGTCAGAAGGAACAAGTTCGCTGGCGGTGACGACCACCACGTCGCCCGCGCGCAGCTTGGAGCTGGCGACCTGCTCGATCTGGCCATCCTCACGTTCGCGATTGGCGATGGTCTCGGAGCGCGCCTTCCGCAATGTGTCGGCCTGCGCTTTACCGCGTCCTTCGGCCATTGCCTCCGCGAAGTTGGCAAATAACACCGTGAACCAAAGCCACAACGTGATCTGCAGGTTGAACAGGAATGCCGTGCCGCCGCGGACCAGCAGTACGGTAGTGATGACGCTGCCGACCTCGACAACAAACATGACGGGATTCCCCATCATGTGGCGTGGATCGAGCTTGACGAAGGAATCCAGGATGGCACGCCATACGATTTTTCCTTCCCAGATTGCTTTTTTGCGCGATTTCATAGGTGAATGACCTAGCCGTACCATCTTTGGCTCCGAAACGATTTTGGGTTCCATTGTGGTTGCCATCGCAAAATCCTCAGAATGTCTTACCCGCTGCCATCAGCAGGTGCTCAAGAATCGGGCCCAGACTGAGCGCCGGGAAGAAGGTCAGCGCGCCGACGATGAGGATCACGCCCATCAGGAGCACGGCGAAAAGCGGGGTGGTTACCGGGAACGTCCCCAGTGACGGCGGCACATATTTTTTCTGCGCCAGATTGCCGGCGATGGCCAACATGGGAATGATCATCAGGAAACGCCCGATCAGCATGGTGAATCCGCCGGCGACGTTGTACCAAGGCGTGTTGGTGGTCAGCCCGGCGAAGGCCGAACCGTTGTTGCCGGCTTGCGACGTGAAAGAGTAGAGGATCTCGGTCAACCCATGCGGCCCGGGATTGAGAATGCTGGAGGTGCCAAATCCATGCACCGACGAAATCGCGGTGAACGCCAGGATCACCAGCGGAAACACCAGCACGACGAGCATGGCCATCTTCACGTCATAGGCCTCGATCTTCTTCCCGAGATATTCCGGCGTGCGCCCTACCATCAATCCGGCGATAAACACCGCCAGCACGATGTAGATCAACATGCCGTACATTCCGGCGCCCACCCCGCCAAAGATGACTTCGCTGAGCATGATGTTGACCAGCGGCACCATGCCGCCAAGCGGCATAAACGAATCATGCCAGCCATTAATCGCGCCGCAGCTGGCGTCGGTGGTAACCGTCGCCCATAAAGCGGAGTTGGTAATGCCGAAGCGGACGTCTTTGCCCTCCATATTGCCGCCGGCCTGCATGGTAGTCGCGTGTTGATTGACGCCGTACAGCAGCGGATTGCCTTGCGCCTCCGCCCAGTAGGCGACGGTCACACCGGCGAGGAACAGGATGGCCATGGCGGCCCAGACCGCCCAGCCGTGCCGCTGCGAGGCGGTCATGCGTCCCAAGGTGTAGGTCAGTCCTGCGCCAATCGCAAAAATCAAAAACAGCTCGATCAAGTTGGAGAGCGGCGTCGGATTCTCGAAGGGATGCGCGCTATTCGCGTTGAAGAAACCACCGCCATTGGTGCCAAATTCCTTGATCACCTCTTGTGAGGCCACCGGCCCCTGCGCAATGGTTTGCGTTGCAACCGTATCCATCACTGGCTTACCGGCAGCATCCACCGCGGGCTTGCCGTCGGCATTCACACGTTGCACCTGTTGCGGCTCCAGCAACTTCACCGTGTCGTAAGGTTTCAGGTTTTGCACCACACCTTGCGAGACCAGAACCAGCGCGCCGATCACGCAGAAGGGCAGGAGGACCCACAGACAGGAGCGAACCATGTCAACCCAGAAGTTGCCAATGGTCTGCATCTGGCGGCGAGCGATGCCGCGGATAAACGCAATCGCCAGAGCGATGCCGACCGCGGCCGATACGAAGTTGTGGTACGCCAGGCCAGCCATCTGGGTCAGATAGCTCATCACGACTTCGCCCGAATAGTTTTGCCAGTTGGTGTTCGTGGTAAACGAAGCTGCCGTGTTGAAGGCCAGCGCCTGCGGCACGGCTGCGAATTTCTGCGGATTGAGCGGCAGGAATCCCTGGAGCCGCTCCACCGCGTAGAGCAACAGCATGGACACGACGCTGAACAGCAACATGGCGAAGGCGTACTCTGTCCAGCGCATCTCATGGTTCTCGTCCACGCCGGTCAAGCGATAGAGCAGGCGCTCAATTGGCCGCATGACCGGATCCAGGAAGGTCCGCTCGCGATTGAAGACCCGGGTCATGAAAACGCCCATCGGCTTCGTGACCAGGAGAATCAGCGCCAGGAAGATCGCGATTTGAAGCCAACCGTTGGTCGTCATGTCAGAATTTCTCCGGTCGCAGCAGCGCGTAGAAGAGATAGACCATCGTCAACGCGCAGATTGTCAGCATTACTACCGATTGTGTATGCATGGGTCCCTTTCACTTAATGCGGTCGCAGAAATGCACATAGCCCAGCGACAGCGCGAAGAAAGCGATGGTGATTGCGACGAATAAAACGTCTTGCATGGGTTGACTCCTGACTCGTTACCACGGTCCTTGCTTGCGGCCAAACCACCAGATGATGACGACGGCCGCTCCGTCCCGGTGCCTGAGAAGAACGTTTGCGCGCTAGTGAGATTCAACAAGAACGAGAACATTCATAACGCCCTTCCGTATAGGTACCAGCGCGCCTTCGCTCCAATCGATTGGACCACTGGGCCCATAAAGGTCGGCTAAGAAATTTATAAAATTTTCGTAAAGACCAATTTGGGAACGGTAAACCCTTCCGTTAGTGCACCCCGGTTGCCTGGCCGGCTAGTCTTCGTTAACGGGCCTCTTTGTTGCCAAGCGCGCCGCTACGTGATCTCGACCACTTTTCACAAAGCTCAAGAATCGGCGGGCCAATTCGCCAATCCGGTCAACCTGGCGAAGCCGAATCGCCTCCGTGGGAATCAGTTCACGGCCTATGCCGAGTGCCAAGGCCCCAGCGAGGATAAACCTGGACGCGTTCTGCTGATTCACGCCACCTGAGGCGATCAGTGGAATGTTCGGAAACATTCGGTGGAGGGAGCCAATGTAGGCTTCACCGCCAATCTGGGCGCAGGGAACAACCTTGATGAAATCCGAAGTTGCCCCCCATGCGGTGATCACCTCCGTAGGGGTCAGCGCCCCTGGAATCACGATCACTCCCTGTTTTGCAGCGAACTCAATCACCGCCGGATGGAATCCATCGCTGGTCAAAAACTGGGCTCCCGCATCGACGCACTGCAGAGCCGCCGCCGCATGAGTCACCCCGCCGGCTCCAACCACTATCCCTGGAATGCTCTTCAGAAGGTGAGAGATGACCTTAGTAGCCTGGGGCACGGTCAAGGTGATTTCGACGACCGGAATCCCACTGCCGGCGACCGCCTCGGCGGCGAAAAGAGCATCTTGCTCGGAGTACACGCGAACCGCGGCGATGACTCCGGTCTCCTCGATCCAGCCACGCACCTCGAATTTCTTCACCTAGTCGTCTCCTCCGGGTTCATCTGTCGGACGGTTACATGCCTTTCTCACTGCTCTTAGCACCTCACTGAGCGACTCATCGGGACTACGGAAGGCTCCTGGCGCCCACGGCTTGGCGCAATTGCTCTACAGCGAGAAGCCATGAGGCAAGTGCCTGGCGGTAGGCGAGCTGGGTTGCGCGATAACTCCGCTCGGCATCCAGAAAATCGAGGAGGCTGACCGCGCCCCGCTGGTAAGCATATTCGCTGATGTCGCGGTCTTTCTTCGCCCGCTCCAGATATCCCGAACGGTAGAGTTGCAAAATGTGATCACTCGTCTGCAGGTTTTCATAGGCATCACGCACGTCCGTCAGCACTTGACCGCTGGCTGCCGAACTTTCGGACCCTGGGTCACCTCCGCGATGTCCTTCACTCGAAGTGCGGTCCCGGATTTTGTCGTTAGGACGGTCTGCTCGATGTCTTGCACATTCGTAAAGAGCCCGAGGGTGCGGACATTCATTTGCTGCAAGCCCGTCTCCACGAGCCACCGCCCGCGTTGACATTGTTCGTGGAAAGCTGCTGCTCCACTTGGCCGATGCTCAATCCGTACGACACCAGCTTATTCGGGTCAATGCGGACCTGATACTCCCGCGTCGTTCCCCCGAAGGTACTGACGTCAACGATATTGGGAACGGACTTAAGTTCCTTTACGATTGTCCAGTCTTGGATGGACCTTAGGTCCATGAGGTCGATCTTGGGATTGGTGCTGCGCAGCGTGTACCAGTAGATCTGACCGACCGTACTCCAGTCCGTTCCCATTTGCGGCTGAAGACCTTCGGGCAGATCGACCTGCGAGAGCCTTTCCAGCACCTTCTGCCGGTTCCAGTCGTTGTCCGACTGGTCGTCGAAGATCATGATCACAAAGGAGAGACCGAAAATTGACTCGGACCGCAGATGCTAGAGATGAGGGATCCCGTTCATCTGGATTTCGATGGGGATCGTGACTTGCTGCTCCACTTCCTCGGCTGCCCGTCCTGGCCATTGCGTTATGACGGTCACATAGTTGTCCGCAATATCGGGGTAGGCCTCGACCGGCAGGTTGTGAAAAGACACTGCTCCCCAAGCGAGCAATAGAACCGTAATTGCCAGCACTACGAACTTGTTGTTGAGCGCAAAGTCGACGAGGGCGCGAATCATCTACGGTTCCTTGCGGAGAGTCCTGTCCTTAAACCTTCACTGGATGTCGAGCGTGTTTTGTAGCACCACCGCGTTGGAGACTACCTGCTGGCCTGGCTGTATCCCCGATTTGATCTCCTGCATCTGGTTCGACAACATTTCTCCACTGACGACTTCGAGGCGGCGAAACTTCTTATCTAGCGTGGGGACAAAAATCCAGTCGCGGTCGTGCAAATGCACGATCGCAGTGGCCGGAACCACTGTGTGCACCTCCTTCTTCTAGCCTCGGAAGGTTGCGGTCATAAACATCCCGAGGCGCATCATTCCGGGATTGCGAACTTCAATGCGAACTTTGGCCGTGCGAATACTGGGATCGAGAATCGCGCCGATGTTGCTGATCGTGCCCGTCAAGACCTGGCCGGGATAGGCGTTCAAGCGGATTTCAGCAGTGTCACCGAGACGCACATTAGCCAGATCGTTTTCGTACACGTCGCAGACAATCCAGACGGAGGACAAGTCGGAAATCGTAAAAGGGTTAGCGCCCAACGCCTGCACCCCCGCCGCATTCGTGACCTGTTGATCGGTGATCACTCCCGAGATAGGCGCATTGATGTCCACGACAACATTCATCCGATTAGGGTTACTGCCAAGCAACCGGAGATGCTCTGCTGTCGTTTCGAGATCAACTTTCGCCTTCTCCTCAGTGTCCTGGGCGACCTGAAAGTCATTCGTTGAGATTGCGCCGTGCTGATACAGGTCCTGGGAGCGTTCCAGTTGAGTGCGCGCCAGGGCCTCGTCGGCGACAGCCTTTCGGTAATCGGAATAGCCCCCCGATACATCGTCACTGCGCACGCGTAGCAATAACTGCCCCTTGTGTACGTTGTCGCCGAGTCGTGCGTATATCCCCACAACCCGGCCGGACGCCAGCGAAATGACTGGAACGTTGCGTGAGACGTCGGGACTTACCGTGCCGGTAACGACTAACTCGGAGGCGGAGGCCCGCTCGACTGCCGCGGCAACGGGATACTGCTCGGGATGGTCCACCGTCAAGAGGCTGACGTCCCCGCCGGAAACGACGTCCGCGGGAGGCGGCGCCTCTGCCGCAGGATCTCCATGGGCCCGGCTACAGCCGCCAAGACTCGCAGCAATGAAGAAAGAGAGATAAGCAAAAGACCAACTCTTAGGCCTTGGTGTTTCATTATGAAGCAAAGTCCCATCTGCAGCAGCAGACATTCGAAGCTCCCAGTAATCAAAGCGGGCGTGCCTTTGTAGCCGCAGGCAGCACGCCCGCTTCACACCAGAACTAGAACATGACCATGATGGCAAATCTCAGACTGGGTTCATCCTTCCGCAGGTCGGGGCACCAGCCTGTCGCTCCTGCCACACACGTATAGCCTGGCGTAGCAGATAAGAAACGGGCCGGGTACAAACGTCGTCCCCGGCACCACTTGGCCGGGGCTGCCGCTGTTGCCACCCGCGAAGACACTGGGAGAGCCAGTGTTTCCGCCCGGAGGTGTTATGCCTCCTGCACCGCTCCAATACGGCACGTTCGAGTGCCGATAACCATACTCGGCGCGGAAGGTAATGTACTGTTTGGGCATGTAATCAAAGGTGATGCTGGTGTCCCAAGCTTTGTAGGGATCCCCCGGGTTCTGCGTGAAGTAGGGTGACCCGGAAACCGCATCCGCTCGCATCGATGGGCGGGAGCAGCACCAGGTAGCGTCCCGGATTGTCCATCACGCCGCCGCCGATGCGTGAGGCCATACAAGTCCTTCTTGAACCAGAAGCGGTTGTAGAGCATCCAACCCGCGAAGGTTTGCTTGTAGCTTTTTACAGTGCCATCGGGATTGTATTTATTGTGGAAGCAATTCACTCCTTGGACGACGCTGTTGGTATTGCCATATTCACATCCCAGATCGCCCGTAAAGGAGAATGCCATCTTGTCGAGGACTTTATTGGGGTTGTCGTAGTACTTGATCTCGATGCTGTCGTCGGTGTGTATGCGCGAGCGGCCAGAGTGGCCATACCCGTTGCCAAGCGTATCTTCGCCCATACCGTAGTTGTTGAAGACCATCGAAAGCCACGGCTTCGGACGCCACAAAATCTGTCCTCCGAGGCCAGGCTTGCTGCCCAGCCTGCCATAAGATTGCCATCCGTTGATGATCCAAGGTTCAATCTTCAGCTTCTCGGTGGGGAACCACTGTATGCGTACACCATTGAAGAACCATGGCGTGTTCGACGACACGTACGATGGCTGGTAAGCCCAGTTATCGAAGTTGTAGTAACTGAACAGGCCGATATAGGAGACGAAGATTCCAGCATCAACGTTCAGGCCATAGTTCACATTCCAGTGGTACCCGCCCCATGCTTCCGACACGTAGCGGTACGCGCCGCGAAGAGACCATTGGCCGCGACCGGCGCTGGCATCATTTCGTGGCGTGGTGACGCCGAACAGTCCGTTCATGGTCAAAATGCGCGCACGGACGTCGTCCCAGTGGAAGTCGCCTCCAAAGCTGATCTGATCCAGCTGGACTTCGTTGGAGCGGAAGATCTCGGTCGATCCGCCAAGGGTGTCATCTTGCGGATGGTTGAAACTCTCGATAAACGAGGTGTCGACTCTGACCTCCGGGGTAAAGAACTTCGAGTCAAAGGGCAGATCCTTTACGCGGGAGTTGCCGTTGAGCCAGGTCCAGTCGGCGTATGAAAATGGATCGGGTTTGCCCTTCTTTTCGGGCGCAGAGGTCTGCAATGCGTTCACGGCTGTTGTCGTCTGCGCGCCCGAAGCTTGCTCAGCAAAGGAATGCCCAGGGAGCGAACTATCCGCTACGTCCGCGCTCGGCTGTCCTTGGGCGCTCCGGCTATTCAGCTGAGATTCCAGCTGCTCGATACGCTTTTGCATGGCTTCGTTGTTCTCTCGCATGGCATCGAGCTGCTTCTGAATGGCAGGCGATATTTGTTCATTGGCGGCGTTTGTTGGTGGCACGGGCGAGGCGCTGCTTTGCGCCTTCATCTGCGTGTCGGTGAAAACCAAACCCATCGCAAGCAACAGCGCTACACTCTTACGGGCATGAGTAGACAGAAACTCGGCCATCTGTTGTTCGAGATGGATCAGCCATCTCCGTCCGGCTAGGGAATCAACAGCCTCGGTCGTGTTTAGCTTTTGGACAACAGGATGTTTTGACAACCTCCGCCGTGAATCCGTAATGCACGCGATCAGGAATACTGTGAAGAACAAGATGCTCGCCGCGCAGATGACCATGAAGAAAGTGTTCATATCTCCCTCCCCACCCGTGTGCCCGTGTGGGGCTACACCCGTAGGATTGAAGCACTCCGCCCGTAAGGCCCGCCTAAAGGGTTCGTAAATTTTCTATAAAGACCAGACCAGGAAAAATTGGTAAGCGATTTCAGGCCGGAATTTGGCCACTGGGGACGAAAGTCAGTACGATGAAGCACTTACGGCTGCTGAACGGCTGACGCAGGCCGACCGAATTCGAGAAATTTCCCTTTGTCGGAACAATCCGTATGGGACGATTTCGAGGTTTCGGCCTCGGCGGCCTATCGCACCATTGTCAGATGTTCCAGCAGCGGTTCGAGCGCTAATGCAGGAAAGTAGCTAAGTGCGGAGACGATCAGCGCGGTGAAAGTCAGTAGGATGGCAAACGCCCAGGAGTCTGTGGGCAGAGTGCCGGCACTCTCGGCAGGCGGCTGCTGGGCGGCGAAAAGACCTGCCAAACCGAGCGCCGGGATCGCCAAGGCGAAGCGTCCTACCAGCATCGTTATTGCCGTCGTCAGGTTGTAAAAAGCACTGTTTGCGTTCAAGCCGGCAAGGTTCTGGCCGTTGTTTGCGTTGGCCGAGGCGTAGGCGAACAGAATTTCCGTGAAGCCGTGGGTGCCGGTGTTGGTGACAAGACCTGCAAGCCCTGCCTTGGTTAAGACCGCCAACGCAGTGAATAAGAGGATCGAGGTCGAGCCTGCAAGGATGTACAGCATGATCATCTTACTTTCGGGCCCCCGAATTCGCTTTCCCAAATATGCCGGTGTTCGTCCGATCATCAGCCCGGCTAGAAATAAGGCGACCAGCGCGATCATGATGATGCTATAAATCCCAGTCCCCAAGCCGCGGCGCGACGAATAAGATCCTGGCCCGGTGATGGATGGTATGGGTGTGGTTCCACCACTTAGTTTTCCCGAACTTCCATACGTTGGGCAGAAGATTATCCCGGGGTTGCCGATTTACCTATAGGAGGCGCGCCGCCTGCTGTCCTCTGTCGAGATTGCGCGTGGAAAAGATGTGCCGGCAAAGTTATGCCGGTCAAGCTGAGTGGAGAACTCTGATGTTCCGGTGGCTGAATCATGCAGTAGAATGTTCAGGAAGAGAGTGCGTCAGGTCAGGCGACCGTCGCCGAGCAAGCAAGCTCGGTCAGGTTCGTAGACTGTGGCGTGCCCCCGAATACAAGCACGCTGCAGCCTGATTTGCCCAGAACCCAGCGCAATTGTTGTCCGGGAGACGGTTTACGGTAAAGTACACAGGCCGCGACTTTCTATGTCATCCCCCGAGTTCTTTACGCAGGGCCAGCCAAGTGATTTTTTGCGCGAAGCCATTCTGCGGCATGTACGTTACACCCTGGTCCGCCCCACCTCCGAACTGAAAGCCTCCGATTATCTGAAGCCGGTTTCTCTGGCCATTCGCGACCGGATTGTCGACCGCATGCTGGAGACCGAGTCGCGGTATCGCCACAAGGACAGCAAGCGGCTGTATTACCTTTCCATGGAATTCCTGATGGGAAGGTCGCTGGCCGATAACCTGTCGAACCTGCGGCTGGAGGAACTGTGCCGCGAAGTGCTCGCCAGTTTTGGCATCAGCCTCGACGAAGTGCTCGACAGCGAAGCCGACGCTGGGCTGGGCAATGGAGGTTTGGGCCGGCTGGCGGCGTGTTTCCTGGAGTCGCTGGCCACCCTGGGCATGCCCGGCTACGGCTACGGTATCGACTACGAATACGGGATGTTCAAGCAGGAGATCTTCAACGGCTTTCAGCGTGAGAAGCCGGACCGCTGGAAGGCAAACGGCACGCCCTTCGAGATCGAGCATCCAGAAGAGGCGGTCAGCATTCCTCTCTACGGTCGCGTCGAAGGTAGCGGCAATGCCGCCGAAAACCTGAAGCAGAACTGGCTTAATCCCAAGATTGTCGTCGGTATTCCGGCGGACATGCCGGTCGTCGGTTATCTGGGGCAGACGGTCAACTGGTTGCGGCTGTTTACCGCGCGTGCCTCGGAAGATTTCGACATCGAGATCTTTAATCGCGGCGATTACATTCGTGCCGTCGAACAGAAGATTGACTCGGAAAATATTTCCAGCGTGCTTTATCCGTCGGACTCGGTGATGAGCGGCAAGGAACTGCGCCTGGTGCAGGAATATTTCCTGGTCGCCTGCGCTTTCGGCGATCTGATGCGCCGCTTCCGCCAGCAGCATAAGGACATCGAGCTGCTGCCGTCCAAGGTCGCGATTCAGATGAACGATACCCACCCCAGCCTGGCCGTCGCCGAACTGATGCGCATCTTGCTCGACGACTATCGGTTGGAGTGGGACCACGCTTGGGACATAACCCGACGCACCCTGGCCTACACCAATCACACGTTATTGCCCGAGGCGCTGGAAAAGTGGTCGGTGACGCTGTTGGAGAAGGTCCTGCCCCGGCACATGCTGATCATCTTCAACATTAACCATGAATTCCTGCGCGAAATGCAGCAGTATTCCTTCCTGGACAGCGAGAAGTTGCGCCGGATGTCGATCATCGAGGAAGGGTATGAGAAGCAGGTGCGCATGGCCCACCTCTGCATCGTTGGCAGCCACTCGGTGAACGGCGTTTCCAAGCTGCACAGCGACCTGATCGTAAATTCGTTAGTGCCTGAGTTTGCAAAGATTTGGCCGGAGAAGTTCAACAATAAGACGAATGGAGTCGCGCCCCGCCGCTGGCTGATGGAAGCCAATCCCGGACTCACCGACTTGATCAGCCACACCCTCGACGAGCACAAGTGGATTACCGATCTGAACCGGCTGCATGAGCTGGAAAAGTCTGCCGACGACGCGAATTTCCGCGACGCCTTCAAGGAGGTCAAGCGCCAGAACAAGCTGAAGCTCGCCGGAGTTATTCAGGACCAGACCGGCGTTGTGGTGGACCCGGACTCCATGTTCGATGTCCAGATCAAGCGCATCCACGAGTACAAACGGCAGCTGCTGAACCTGATGGGCATCATCCACGACTACCTGGGTATCCTGGAGCGCGGCGAGATGCCGG
The DNA here is from genome assembly GCA_963709045.1 of uncultured Acidobacteriaceae bacterium. GTDB lineage: Bacteria > Acidobacteriota > Terriglobia > Terriglobales > Acidobacteriaceae > Bog-257. The sequence goes on from CAVPUX010000010.1 coordinate 82,978, forward strand.
ATGTCCCGCGCACTTACATTTTTGCGGGCAAAGCCGCTCCCGGATACTGGGCGGCCAAGCAGATCATCAAGCTCATCCACAGCGTCGCTGATGTGGTAAATCACGACGAGAAGGTAAAGGATTGCATTAAGATCGCCTTCCTGCCTGACTACCGCGTGTCCCTGGCCAAGCTGATCATGCCCGCCGCTGACTTGAGCGAACAGATCTCAATGGCGGGCATGGAAGCCTCGGGGACAGGCAACATGAAGCTGGCGATGAATGGCGCCCTCACCATCGGGACCTACGATGGAGCCAACATTGAGATCGCGGAGGAAGTTGGCGACGACAACATCTACATCTTCGGTTTGCGCTCGGAAGAAATTCAGGAGATGCAGAAGAAGGGCTCATACAATTCGAAGGAGCTCTACGATAGTGACGCCGACATTCGCGAAGTAATGGACGCGCTGGCCTCGGACCGATTCTGTCCCAATGAACACGGGCTGTTTCGTTGGATCTTCGACGAACTCGTGCATCGCGGCGATCGCTATTACCACCTTGCCGATTTCGCCAGCTACATCCAGACCCAGCAACTTATCAGCGGCGAATATCGCAAAGAAGAAATCTGGTGGCGCAAGGCCATCCTCAACGTGGCGCGTATCGGAAAGTTCTCCAGCGACCGCACCGTTACCGAGTACGCACGCGACATCTGGCACATTGGCCCGTTTGAAAAATCCAGCCGGCCGGCTAAGCCGGTGGCTCGCGCTCCCGTTCCGCCGGCAAAACCTAATGGCGAGGCTGTCGCCGTAGACGCAGCCACTACTCCGGAAGCCGAAACCAAGCAGCAGGTGGCCGATTAGTAGGCGGAATACTGGGTAACGTAGAAATTAATCCGTGCCCGGTAGGAACGGCAGACCTTCTTACACAGACTCTTCAGCCCAAGAGGAACCGGCTTTGGGAACAATTTCGTCTTCGTCGCCACTGGGCTCAGTGAGTGGGAACCCCAAACGCTTCCACTCATAAAAGCCACCCAGCAGCGGGCGGACGGGACGAATGCCGTGCTTGCGTAATTGCAGCGCCACCCGGGCGCTGGTCGCTTCGTTGGGTCAAGTACAGAACAGCACGATCTCGCCATTGCGAACGATCTCGCCGTGCCGCGCCTCCAATTCTTCGGGCGATATCTGCAGAGCATGGGGCAATGTCCTGGGATCGGTGAGACGGTCGAGCGGGTGCCGCAAATCAATGATGGTGACCAGTTCGCCCGCTTCCAACTTGTGCTTCAGTTCGTCGGGAGTGATGCGGTCTCCCTTGACCTCTTCAATGAACCGCCGGCGATCGTTCCACCGATAGAACACATACGCAATCACGGCGGCGGCGAACAGCAGGAGCAGCGATCCTCCGAAGCGCGAGGCATCGGCGGCAACTCGGTCCAGCTGCTTGCTGAACAGGAATCCGAGTCCGGCAAACGCGCCGGTCCACATCAGGGCTCCCAGAAAATCGAAGAGGACGAAGCGCGGGAAATCCACGCCCACCATTCCCGACAGCGCCGGCGCCGCGGTATTGAGACCGGGAATGAACTTGCAGATCAGAAGAGTTCGCGGGCCGAACTTGGTGAACGTTGTTTCCGTCCTGCGGACGCAGGAGTCCGGTTCGAGCGCGATGCGGCACAACAGATTCAGCACCACAGCGCCGCGCCGCTTGCCGAAGTAGTACCAGAAGGTATCGCTGCACAGAGAAGCCAATGCCGGAATCAGCATGGCCAGCGCGAGATGCATGCGGCCTTGTCCGGCGAGCGCACCGGCAGCCAGCAATAGAGGCACGGCCGGGATCGGCAGTCCGGCTTGCTCGATCAGGACCCACACGAAGAGCAGGGCATAACCGTATCGAACTACGAATTCGAGAACATCAGTCATGTGGTCCTGGGAAAAAACAGACGAAGCGATACAGAGTTAGTTGGATGCGAATAAGCCGGAAAGGTTCCGGGATGTGCTAATTCAGAACACGCAGGGCTGCAATGGGGTGACGGAGTGCCTGCTCGGGCGCTCCCCGCTTTCGCCGCTGACCGCTAGGCGCTAGATCCTCGCCTTCGCAAAGCCGTCTAGCTTCACCATGCGGCCCTGGTCGGTATGCCAGTAGTCTGCCGCCTGGACGTGCACCTTTAACAGGATGAGGTTGGGATCGTCGATGCCTTTGGGGAACCAGGTTTCATAGACCGGCTTCCATTGCTGCTTTGCCTTAGCGTGATCGCGCACCAGTTCGCACTTGCCGCTAATCGAGACATACTGCTGTCCATCCGCATCGGAATAAGCCAGGTTGACACGGGACTCGGTGCGTAGGGCCTCCACTTTCTCCGTATTGCTATGGCTGAAAAACCAGATTATGCCGTCGGCATCCACTGCCTGGGTTGCCATTGGGCAACTATGCAAACTGCCGTCGGGGCGAATGGTGGTCAGCATCGCAAAATCGATGCCTCTTGTTAATTCGTTTAGCTTGGCGACTGGGTCGTACGTCTGCACCATGTAAGCTCCTTGATGTTTTGAAGCGGTTAAATAATTTTGCAGTTCGTCCCGTATTCGTGGGCGGCATTTCACCCGGACTATTCATGACCTTCGGAGATTTGAAGGGGCACGGTGCCCTACGCGCCTGCGGCGGCGATGAAATCGGCGGCCACGTCATCGGGCTTCCAATCGTTTCCAGAGTACACCTTGACCACTTTTCCGTCTTTACCGATCAGGACGGTGCGCAACCCGTGGACAATCTGCCCGTCCTTCTGGTTGTAACTCAGGCCAAAGAAGTCGGCAGCCTGGCGCACTTGTTGCGGCGAGCCCGAGGCGAACTCCCAGCGGCTGAAGTTGGGATCGACACGTCCTACGTAACGCTCGCCATAGCTGCGCAGCACAGCGGGCTTGTCGTTCTCCGGATCGATGCTGATGCTAAGCAATTGGGCCTCGTTGAACGCCCTAGGATCCTTCTGCAATTGCTGCATGATCCGGCCAAAATTATTAGTCATGCGCACGCAATAGTCCGGGAACGGGCAACGTGTATAGATGAACGTCAGCAACAGTGGCTTGCCGCGGAACTGCTGCAGATGAATGGTCTTGCCACTCTGGTTGACCAACGTGAAGTCGGGCACGTCATCACCGGGTTGCGGAATCCGCAGTTCCGAGATGCCGCTGCTTTCTTTTCCGCTGTCGCTGGTCCGCGTGAAACTGATGTCCTGTAATTCCGCCTGAGTGCCCAGGACCAGCGTCGCGTGGATCTCATCGCCCGGCGCAATCGACTGGAAGATCCAGTTACTGGACTTGGCCACGGGAAATGGCATGGTCATGCCCTTCATCAGGCCGGGGATGTCCTGGTGAGCGACGGTCAACTGGCGGACGTTGCGATCGACGGCGACCACGCGGCCTTCCAATTCGTAGCGCTTAGCGGCGGGAGCATTGGAGCAGGCGGCCAAGGTGAGCAGCACAAGCAGTGCGAAAAGACTGCGGCCGTAAGTGAGACGGCGGGGCGTTACCGGGATCTTCATGTAAGTTCATTCTACGAAAGCTGCGACCTGTGTGCAGGTGGGGAGAAGAAAACCAAGAAGCTATCAACCTATCTCATTGTTTGTATCTGGGTACGGCTTGAGGGGCCGCTGAAAAACTCAAGTGCACGTTTTGGTGGGAGCCCCCTGCTTCAGCACGGGGAAGCTGGACTTTAGTCCAGCGGGAAAACGTGCGATTTTAAAATGGGCTTTAGCCCCGGTTTTTCGATGTCGGCGCTAAAGCGCAAGATTAAAAGCCCAACCTTTTTCCGGAGCGCTGAAGCGCTCCTTCCCCCGCATGAAATGCGGGGGCTTCCACCTGAAACCGCCCCCTTCAACGCCACCGCTACTTCGCCACCGCATGCACCACGTCGTAAAAATCTTTCAGGCCGTTGAACATGATTTGTATCCCGATGCAGACCAGGATGAACGCCGACAGGCGGATCACGATGCCGGTACCCGATGGCCCGAACAACCGTTCCAGTTCGTCCGAGAAGCGATAGCACAGGAAGATGGTCACCCCAATCAGCAAGGTTCCAAGCACGGCCGCCAGCGCGCTCACAATCAGTTGCAGGTGAGTCTCTTCGTGGATGTTACTGCCAAGCGTGAGAGCGACAGCTATTGATCCCGGTCCGACCGTGAGCGGCATGGTGAGCGGATAAAAGGCCTGCGACAAGATTCGTTCACGGCTGGGCGGTGCGTCCAGTTGCCTGTCCTTTACGTCGTCCCGCCGATTCAGGATCTGCCAGCCTGCGACGGTTACCACCAGGCCGCCGCCGAACTGCACCGCGTCCAAACCTATGCCGAAAAATTGCAGAATGTAGGAGCCGATGAACAGCGACGCGACCAGCAGCACCACGCCGTTAACGGCAACCCGCATGGCGACGGTGCGGCGCGTGCTGGTGTCGTAGCCCAGCGTCATCTCCGCGAAGATGGGCGCCATGCCGAGCGGGTTAACGATGGGAAGGAGCGCGGCAAAGACCAGCAGCACGTTCTTTACGATGGCATTCATGCAAGACACACAGGATAAACCACAGGCGTCGCCCGGCGCTTGTCATCATATTGACCACATGGCGTTTTGCAGGTTGAATGTTTAGTGCGCGTGTGCGGTTCGCGTACACTCACTGCTTATGGGAATCCCACCTCGCACATTCGGTGCCCTTCAGGTCAGGCTGCGTGAATCGCTGGTGACGCGGGCTCTGGTCCTGCCCATCCAGCAGTTCATTCACATTCAAGGCATCAGCAGCGTGCTGTTGCTGGGCGCGGCCATCATCGCATTAGTTTGGGCCAATTCGCCGTGGCATGACTCTTACCACCATATCTGGGAGATGGAACTTTCCCTCTCGCGCTTGAACCTGCCGGTGCATGGCTGGATTAACGATGCGCTGATGGCGATCTTTTTCTTCCTGGTCGGGATGGAGATCAAGCACGAAATCGTGCACGGAGAACTCGCCGACATGCGCCGCGCGGCGCTGCCGATATCTGGCGCTCTTGGCGGCATGATTGCTCCCGCGTTGCTGTTCATGGCCCTGAATCTTGGACACCCCGGGCAGCACGGTTGGGGTGTTCCCATGGCAACCGACATCGCGTTTTCGCTGGGTGTGCTGGGAATGGTCAAGGGCATCCCGCAAGACCTGAAGATCTTTCTCTTGACGCTGGCCATTGCTGACGACATTGGCGCCATTGCCGTGATTGCAGTTTTCTATACCAGCTCGTTGCGATTGGAGTCCCTGGTTATAGGTCTGCTGCTGCTCGTCGTTATCTACCTGTTGCGCAAGGTGGGAATCTCGCAGCCGGTTTTGTACTTTGTGCTGGGCTTGGGTTTCTGGGTAGCGATTCTGCGTTCGGGTATTCATGCCACCATTGCGGGCGTCATTCTGGGATTCATGGTTCCCACTACCCCGGTCTTGTCGCTAAGCCAGTTCCAGGAGCTTAGCGCGGGGATTGTAAAACGATTCCGAGAAGCCCTGGCTGAAGGCGACGAGAAAACGGCGAAAAACTTACTGGGCTCTTTCGAGCAGCTAGCGCAGGAGACGGAGGCGCCGTCCGAACTGTTGACTCGCAAATTGAATGACTGGGTTTCTTTCCTGGTGTTGCCATTGTTCGCGCTGGCTAACGCCGGAGTGACATTTTCGGCAGGTGCGTGGGGTGGATTGCTGACCAGCCGAATTGCCTGGGGAATCCTGCTGGGGCTCGTCATCGGAAAGCCGCTGGGCATCATAGGATTCGCCAAGGTCGCGGTGCGCACCGGCCTGGCCCAAATCCCCAACGGAGTTACATGGCGGCAGTTGAGCGCGGTGGGAGTTCTCGCCGGTATCGGTTTCACTGTGTCGATCTTTATCAGCTCGCTGGCGTTCGACGACCCATCTCATCTACTGGAAGCGAAGACCGCAGTGCTGGCGGCATCACTGTTGGCCGGGGTGGTGGGATATTTTGCGCTGCAAGGCGGACGGCCAAATCCCGCCGCAGATGAAACCCGCTCCCCTATCAGCGAGAGTTAAATTCTGTAGAACGCGATACAATTTATACGAAAGTCAACCGCGTCAGGTTAGTTCTCGCAGAGCGGTAGCGCATTCGTCTCACGTAAGCTTGCTGGCCTTCGCTTTCACCCCGCCCGCGCAACTGCAGCGCCCGTCGGGGACCCGGGCTTCCGGGCGGCGCAGGATCGAATCACTTTAGTCCACAGTAGTCGGCTGGATGCATTCCCGTCCGGCGTCACAAAGAAAGGATAATGTTATGCGTTCTCGATTACTTACGCTTATGCTCGGCGCGATTTTGGCGATGAGCTTTGCGGCCTGTAGCAAGAAAGATCAGAGCCAGAACACGGCAGCGCCGGCGACCGACACCTCGACTGCGGCCCAGTCCAATCAAGCCGCTGCTCCTAGCCAGCCTGCGCAGAGCCAGATGGCGCAACAGCCGGCGCAGAGCCAACCGATGGCGCCCGTACCAACCCAGCAGGCACAGGCTCCAGAGCCTCCTCCTCCGCCTCCACCGCTCGTGATTCCGGCTGGAACCAGCCTGGTGGTCCGGCTGGCAAATAGCATCTCATCGAAAACCGCGGCTGCGGGCGACACCTTTACCGGATCGCTGGCGCATGGGGTTACGGTGGACGGCGTAGTCGCAATTCGGTCGGGAGCCGGAGTCAGCGGAACCGTCGTCGATGCTAAGTCGCCCGGCAAGTTCAAGGGGGAGGGTATCCTGTCGATTGCTTTGACGGCTGTCAACGTTGGAGGAGGCTCAGTACCGATTCAGACTTCTACTTACACCCAGATCGTAAAGGGTAAGGGCAAGCGGACGGCGGTTGCAGTCGGCGGCGGAACGGGTGCGGGCGCGTTGATTGGCGGTCTTGCGGGCGGCGGCAAAGGCGCGCTGATCGGCGGTCTCGTAGGTGCGGGCGCCGGTACGGCAGGCGCGGCGTTCACCGGTAACAAAGAGTTGGTGATTCCGGCCGAGTCGGCCGTCACCTTTAAGCTCGGCAATTCCATTACGGTGCAGCGGCCAGCACCCAAAGCGTCGCAGGATCAGATGGCTCCCACCCAATAGCCAACAATGTGGGAATCACAAGGAGGCCTGCGGGCCTCCTTTTTGTGCGGGACTTTATTTAGGCGGCTGTTTATCGGCTTGTAATTTTGCCCGCCGCCTGGCCGCCCAGCCCTCTTTGGTGACCTGTCGGCCACGGCCGACAGCTAGGGCATCGGCCGGAACATCTTCGGTGATGCACGATCCCGCGCCGACGTATGCACCCTTGCCGATTCGAATGGGCGCCACCAGGGTTGCATCGCTCCCGATGAACGCTCCATCTTCAATCGTCGTAGCGTGCTTGTTGACGCCATCGTAATTGCAGGTGATGGTACCCGCCCCCACATTCACGCCTTCCCCAATTTCGGAGTCGCCGAGGTAGGTGAGGTGATTCGCCTTCGAACCTTTGCCGAGTTTCGTCTTCTTGGTCTCTACAAAATTTCCCACGTGTGCGCCTTCGCCAATGTCGCTACCCGGCCGCAGATGCGAGTAGGGTCCAAGTTGCGCACCGTTGCGTACCACGGAATCTTCCATGATGCAGCCTGGCCGAACGAGAACTCCGTCGCCGATCTCGCAGTTGGTTATGACCGAGTACGAGCGAATGCGGCAGTCGGCGCCGATCTTCGTCGTGCCAATGAGTTGCACGAAGGGCTCGATCACGGTGTCGGGGCCGATCTCGACGTCGGCGTCGATATCACAGGTCTCGGGACGAAAGATGGTTGTGCCGGCCAGCATTAGCTCGCGCGCCTTCTGGTCGCGAAGCTTGGCGTCCAGTTCCGCCAACTCAATCCGCGTGTTCACTCCGAGTACTTCGCTGGAGTCGGCGGCAGGTAATGCCAGCACTTTTTCGCCGGCCTTGCCGAGCAGCGTGACCATGTCGGTCAGATAGTGCTCGTGATGAGCATTGTCTGTCTTGAGCTTGCCGATGTTGGCGTAGAGCGGCTTGGTTGCAAAGGCGTAGATGCCGGAGTTAACTTCGCCTTGCTCCGCCTCTTTGCCGCGCAGCGATTTCTGTTCGACGATGCGCTCGACCTCGTCACTCTGCTTGCCTTTGACCAGCTTGCGAAATACCCGGCCGTACCCGGTGGGATCAGCCGGTTCGGCGGTCAGCATGGTCATCGCGGCATGGTGAGCGTTATGGAAATCCCAAACCCGCTTGATGGTCTCCGCGCGGATCAGTGGGACATCGCCCGAGAGCACCAACACCGTTTCGAACCTTTGCAGGGCATCGCGCGCTTCCATCATGGCGTGTCCGGTACCGCGCTGTTCGCGTTGCAGGACGAAGTTGATGCCGGTGGATGCCAGTGCTTCGCGCACACGCTCGGCCTCATGGCCGATGATGGCGAAGATGCTCCCGGGCGGAACAACCTGCCTGGCGGCGGCCACCACGTGCGCCAGCAGGGGCTTTCCGGCGATCTCATGCAAGACCTTAGGCCGGCGCGACTTCAGCCGCGTACCTTTGCCTGCCGCCAGGATGGCGATGGCGAAGTGCTGGGATTTCTTGGTGGCGGACTTGACGGGTTTGGAAGTGGGCTTTGGCATTTTCGATTAAGAGAATAGCAGGAGGATGTTTCATGCCGCCCAGAAAGTGCCGAACAGCAGACTTTTCGGTCTTGCGTTGCGGTAGTAGAAGCCGCAAGTCTGGTATTTATCCGTCTGGCAGCCGAGCTTTGAAGGGGCACGGCTTCAGGGGTTGCGGAAAAAAGCCGGTTTGTAGAGCGTTTTGAAGGGGCACACCTTTAGGTGTGCCGTTAGGCTTTTTATTCGTGGCGGGCTTCAGCCCCTGAGGGAACTCGCCCTTCGTCACAACACGAAGTCCCTCAGTGGCTAAAGCCACCACTAAAGACAGCAGCTTACGGCACGGCTGAAGCCGTGCCCCTTCAAGCAGCAGATTCCTCGTTGCGCTCCGCTCGAAAATCGTGTCGAGCGAGAGTGAATGGGCAGCATAGGGGTCCTTCGACTCGCTACGCTCGCTCAGGATGACAGGCGAAAAGGCTTTTCATTTCTGTATTTGTGTCGCAGTCCCATCTAACACTTCGTAATGACAATTCCAACCGGGGATTTCAGCCTCAGACACTCTCACCGGTTCTGCTGCGCTGTCGTCACCGGCGCCTCGCTTAGTTCCATCATCAGCTGTAACAAGTCGTGAGCCACTTGATGCGTATCGTGACGGGCAACCAATCCCTCTCGCGCATTCATTTCTTCCAGCAGATATTCGCCCAGGATCGGCTTCACGCCGAGCGCCTCAATAGCATCCACGTCGGTTTCGATCTGCGACTGCTGCTGCTCTGCATATTTCAGCGCGAGTGCCGGTGAGGCAGGAGTGCGGTTGACCATTGCGTAATCGAAAAACTGATGGCGTGCGTGTTTATAGAGCGCGCGAATATGGTCCGAAGCGGTCAGCCCCAGGCTCTCGTTAGCCTGGGTCATCAGGTTGCACACAAAGACCTTTACTGCGCGGCTGTTGGCAATCGCCTTCGACACATCCCGCACCAGCAAATTCGGCACCAGGCTGGTGAACAGCGAACCCGGACCGATGGTGATCAGATCGGCGCCATCGATGGCTTCCAGCGCCATGGGTAAAGGCTTGGCATTCGCCGGCGCCATGCGCAGCTCGACAATCCGTCGGTGGCTCGCCGTGATATTGGTTTCCCCACGGACAAACGAGCTATCGTCCATGATGGCGTAGAGTTGCGCGTTGCTGGTGGTTGCAGGATAGATATGTCCCCGGGTCGCCAGAATCTCCGATGAGTGCTTCACCGCCTGGCTAAAATCTCCGGCGATCGCCGTCATTGCCGACAGGAAAAGATTGCCGAAGTTGTGCCCGCCCAGACCCTCGCCGGCGGGGAAGCGATATTGGAAGAGCCGCGACAGCAGGGCCTCGTCCTCCGAGAGCGCCACTATGCAGTTGCGTACGTCGCCCGGAGCCGGAAGGTTCAACTCTTTGCGCAGACGCCCGCTGGAACCGCCGTCGTCACTCACCGTGACAATGGCCGACAGATCATCGATGCGCGGCAGCGTACGCGGAGGCGAAGCTTCTCCTGCGGTGGCGACATATTCTTTAAGACCGTGCAGTAGCGTGGACAGTCCCGTGCCGCCGCCCATGGCGACAACTCGTAGGGCCTGCGGCGCAGCGGAATTGGAGTGGTTCTGCATGGTTATCGGCCAGACCTTATGCGGTCAGTAATTCCACTGGTCTGGCGCAGACGGAGTGCCGGCACTGGTATCAGGATAAAGCAGTTCGGTGAACCGGGGATCGTCGGCCAGGTTCTTGAAGTCGCCATCGTTGCGGGCCTGGTACCGATTGGCCGGGTTCAGCCGAATCGCCTGATGCAAACTGGAGATGGCTTCAGGGAAGTGGCCGGTCAAGCAGTTCAGCGTAGCCAACCCGTACCACACGAAGTCCAGCTTCGGCGCATTTTTGGTGAGAGCTTCAAAATGCTCGCGGGCGCCCATGTAATCGCCCATGTTCATCAGCGACACCGCATAGTCATATTGCTCTTCTGGCGTCTTGAAGTTGGTGACAGCCCGGGTCAGTTGCTGGTTGCAGCTATTCAGATGGACCGAAGCACGATCGGAGAGTTCGGGACTCGGACCACCCACTACTTTCTCGAAGCAGGCCTTGGCGCGATCGTACTTGTGCGCTTGCAGCGCCTTCAGTCCAGCTTCATAGTTTTGTACCGCTTGGGCAAAACGAGGATCGTCGGTCAACTTCATTGGTTTGCTTCCCCGGGCTCGTATCTCTGCGGCTGCCGCGGATGACCGTAAGTCATTATTGCCCCTTGGCTTAGCAGTCGTTTGCTTACCTTTCTCCGCGGTCTTCTTCTTCATCCGTTGGCTTCCTTGGGCTGATCGCGATGGGAATTGGCTCAGGGCTGCGCAAAACCCAATCATAAAATGGGCTGGTTGTGCTGAGTTATACCCGCAAGTTGTGATGTCGTCAACTCAGGAAAGTGGAGGGCCGGAGCCTTTCCAAATCAGTCGTTCTTGGCCGCTGCCTCAAGATCAACAGACTTCCAGTCGCCCTTGATAATGCCGGCGCGAATCTCGGCCGGCGTCTTCTTCAGCTTCGTCTGCTCATACGCGTAAAACAGTTCCTTCATGCAAATTCCGCAGTGCGCTCCGTGGGTGGTCTCGAAGCAGCTGTGCAGGCTTCCGTGCCCGATTCGCTCGCAATAGCAATAACACGGCATTTGGTACAACACGCTGGGAATCTTGGCAGCCAGCTGATAGCTCTTCACTTGATACGGATACTGGAAGGACTCTCCCCAAAGCTGGTCTTTAGGCAGGATGGGCGTGGCGTCTCCGGCCTGCAATGCGTGGTCATGATAAGCGGGCACGTGGTCACCCTGCGCGAAACAAACAACGGTGAACGCGGCAGTCAGAACAAGCAGCGCAAATTTCTTCATGGAACAGCCCTCACCTGGAATTCTGATTCATTCTAGTGGAGCAATACGATTTTGCCCAAATCGCTGGCCCGGCGAGGGCGCACTCTCGGCTTGACCCTGATCTGCGACCAGCGCATAATTACGCCGCTCCTGTGCAAGCGAACTTGCATGCGGTGTCCCCCAACGTAGCTACTCCGTCCCGGCCCGATTGCAAATCCGTATGCAATCCTGAATTTCGCGGGCTGCTCTCTTCGGAGCTTGAGGTTTAGTATGACCGAACCCGTACGCAAGCAGATTGGCGACTACGAAATCATCCGCGAACTCGGCCACGGAGGCATGGGCCAGGTCTTCCTGGTGCGCAATCTCATCTCCGATCGCATTGAGGCGATGAAGGTGTTGCTTCCCGACCTGGCCAACCAGGGCGACCTCGCCGCCCGGTTCTCGCGCGAGATCAAACTGCTGGCCAGCCTCGATCATCCCAACATCGCGGCGCTTCGGACCGCTTTCTCCGCCGACAACCAGTTCATCATGGTCATGGAGTACGTTGAGGGCGACACCTTGGCTCATCGCCTGGAGCGCGGGCCGTTCCCGCCGGCCGAGGCGTTGAACTACATCGATCAGGTGCTGGCTGCCTTGAGTTACGCCCATGCCCAGGGTGTCATTCATCGCGACATCAAGCCTGCCAACATGATGCTGACGCCGCGCGGCGTCCTGAAGCTGATGGACTTCGGCATTGCGCGTTCGGGCAACGATCTCGGGCTTACCGTGACTGGCACAACCCTGGGATCGCTGGACTACATGTCGCCCGAGCAGGTGCAGTCGCAACCGACCGATGCGCGCTCGGATTTGTACTCGGTTGGAGTTTCGCTGTACGAAATGGTGACCGGCAAGCGGATGTTCAGCGCCACCAGCAGCTATTCCATCATGGAGGCGCACATCAAAGAAACGCCACGGCCACCCATTGAAGTGCAGGCATCATTGCCGAAGCCGTTGAGCGACCTGATTGTGATGGCGGTAGCCAAGAATCCAGCAGAGCGCTTTCAGACGGCCGACGCCTTCCGCAATGCGTTGTCGCAGATCAGGGAATCGTGTGGCTCCCCGAGTTCAGAGAAAAATGCGGTGGGGAATGCGACCACGATCACTGGTGTCCAGGCTGTCCCTGCGATCAGGCAAACGCCGGTGAGCCAGGCTACGCCAGTCGGTCAATCCGCAGCGAGGGCTGGCGTGTCGCCTGCGAATGCTGCCACGCAGACGGATTCTCAGCTGAAACGCGATGCCGGATCGCGCCATCCATTCTTGATCCTGGCCATTGCCATTGTGCTGCTAGTGGCTACGTTGGCCGGGGCCCGCGCCTATCGCATCCACAAACAGAATGAAGCCGCCGCAGCTGCAATGGTGGCGATGAATGAAGGCAATCCTCCGCCGACGACGCCGAAGCCCGCGCCGGCCGCTCCCGCACCCGCGCCGCCGCAAGCCGCGCCGCCGGCTAGCCAGCCCACCGCCGAAGCTGCGGCGCCGCAACCGCCCGCCGCCGAGAGCAAGGCAAATCATGCCAGAACGAACGCTATGGCAGCGGCATCGGCCGCGGCGAACGCGAATGCGCAGCAGGAACAAGCCGCTTTGGAACAACAGAAGAAGCTGCTCGACGCGATGGAGATAGAGAACGATCACTTGGAGAGCCGGGCGGCCGCGGTCGAGAGCAGCCTGGAGGCCCTGGAGGCGCAGATGCACCAAAGCGGGCTTGGCTTGCGCGGAGATATGGTGTCGTCCCGCGCCAGCATGCGCACCGATATGGCGAAAGCGAAGCAGGCGCTGGACAACTCAGATACCGAGCGGGCCCGGCGTTACCTCGACCAAGCCAACGCCGAGATCAGCAAGCTGGAAGGGTTCTTGGGACGACGGTAGATGGTACCTCAGAGCGCGTTCGCGGTCCACGCCGGCAGCGAGAGGGCTTGCAACTGCGCCCACCCTTTCGCACTCCACAGCTTCTTCTGCTGCCGCACTCCCTGGTCCATGGCCAGCGATTCCAACTGGTTCTTCACCCGGGTCCGCATCTGCACCAGCCGATAGCGATGCAGCAGCAGTTGCCGCCGGTCGCGCTGCTCGGCCGTGGGCAGCGTGAGCCAGACAAAGTTCGGGTCCAGCAGCTCCAGCAACAGCTCGGCATAGCGCTCATCGGTATTCTGCCGGCGCGTCGCTCGCGCCCGCACCTGGGCGGCATCGGCCGCCTGCAAGCGATGGCCGCACTTGTTCAGCAACTGGCGGAACCAGCCCGTCCCGCCGGTCGCTTCCATGCCCACCACGGTGGTCATTGTTCAGCAACCAATGTACTTGCTGCGAGGGAGCCGACGTTGTCATGAAATCAGCATGGAGCCGAAGCACGTAGTCGCAGGCGGAATGTTGGGTAAGATTGAAAACTATCAAAGTCCTGTAGGGACGACAGGCGTTCCCAAGCTTTCATATGCTGTTTGACCTTACGGAGCACGTCACCTGAACAACTCCCTGCGCTTCGCTCTCCTCAAGCACCGCGAAAGTGTAATCTATTCGCACACATCTTTGCAGGGTAGAGGATTCCGGCTTGAAACATCGTGCACGATGCATTTGTCAGATGCTGCTCTTTCTTCTGATCATTTGTTCCTTTGGTCTTTCAGCCACCGCGCAATCTGTCTCTCCCGATCTTTTCGGCGGCCTGCAATGGCGAATGATTGGCCCGTTTCGCGGCGGCCGCGTGGTTGCCGTCGCTGGTGTGCCGGGTGACGGAGCTACCTTCTATTTCGGCTCCGTCGGTGGTGGCATCTGGAAGACGATCGACGCGGGCGTGACCTGGACGCCGATTTTCGATGGACAGCCGGTGGCATCGATTGGGGCACTGGCCACCGCGCCATCGAACTCTGACGTCATCTACGCCGGCACTGGTGAGTCGTCCATCCGCTCCGGTCTGTCTTCCGGCGACGGCGTGTACAAGACTCTGGACGGCGGCGCCACTTGGACGAACATCGGTCTGCGCGATTCCCGTCAGATCAGTCGCATCGTGGTCGATCCTCACAACGCAGATATTGTTTACGTCGGAGTGCTTGGTCACGCCTATGGCCCCAACGACGAGCGCGGCGTTTACAAGTCAACCGATGGCGGGAAGACCTGGACGCACGTGCTCGACAAAGGGCCAAACATCGGGGTCTCTGACTTGGCCATTGCGACGGCTACGGCGAATATCTTGTTTGCCGGTACATGGAATGCGCATCGTCCTCCGTGGAGCACCTATGCACCTCTGCAAGGACCGGGAGGCGGCCTGTACCGATCGATGGACAGCGGAGCGACCTGGACACAGCTGACCGGTCATGGATTGCCCGATGGAGATTGGGGGCGCGTCGGCGTTACCGTATCTCCGGACGGCAAGCGCGTTTATGCGTCGCTGGACGCGGGGAAGAAATCGGGACTCTATCGCTCCGACGACGGGGGCGACACCTGGATTCTCGCCAACGGCGATCCGCGCCTCACCAGCCGCGCGTGGTACTTCAGCGACATAACGGTTGATCCCAACAATCCCGACGTGATCTACATCCCAAACGTGGCGCTCTATCGCTCCGAAGACGGCGGTAAGACCATCTCCATTGTTCGCGGCGCGCCCGGCGGGGACGACTACCACCAAATCTGGATCGATCCCAAGAACTCTGCGCGAATGATTCTCGGCGTCGACCAGGGAACAACCATTAGCCTCAACGGCGGCAAGACCTGGTCCTCCTGGTTCAATCAGCCGATTGGGCAGTTCTACCACGTGATCACTGACAACGAGTTTCCCTATCACGTTTACGGCGCGGAGCAAGACAGCGGCAGCGCTGCGGTGTTGAGCCGAACCGATCACGGGCAGATTACTGCTCGCGACTGGTACATGGTTGGTGGAGGCGAAAGTGGATGGCTCGCTCCCGATCCCAGCGACCCCAACATTCTCTACGCCACCGGCGTATATGGGAGCGTGGTTCGCTGGGACCGTCGCACCTCGTTGAGTCAGGACATCACTCCCTGGCCGGCGCAAAACTTTGGCAGCGAAATCAACGAACGCAAGTATCGCGATCCATGGACGCCGATGCTCATCTTCTCGCCGGTGGAGAAGAACACGCTCTATTTGGGAACGCAGTACGTGATGAAGACCACCGACGGCGGATTGCACTGGGAGAAGATCAGTCCTGACCTCACGGGTACTGCAGCGAACCTCGCGACCGAAAAGCCCGTGGGAGCTGCGACAGTGCAGAACGCGAAGGAGCGCGGTTTTGGCGTGGTGTTCAGCATCGCGCCTTCGCCGCTGAAGGCTGACCAGATCTGGGCTGGCAGCGACACCGGGCTGCTCCATCTGACGGTCGATGACGGGAAGACGTGGCAAGACGTTACGCCCAACGGCGTCGGCGACTGGAGCAAGATCGCCATGATAGAGGCGTCGCACTTCGATCCCGCCGTGGCTTACGTTGCGGTGGATCGGCATCGGCTCGACGACCGTAAGCCGTATATTTATCGCACTCGCGATTACGGCAAGACCTGGCAACCGATTGCGGGTGGCATCGGTGGGCAATCCTTCGTCAATGCGATTCGCGAAGACACGACGCAGAAGGGACTGCTCTTCGCCGGAACGGAGCTGGGCATCTACGTTTCATTCGACGATGGAGACCACTGGCAGCCATTGCAATTGAATCTGCCGGTCACTTCCATCCGCGACATCGCCATTCATGGCGATGACTTGCTCGTGGCTACACACGGTCGAGCTTTCTGGATTCTCGACAACATCACCCCATTGCGACAGGTCGCCAGCCAGCCGCAGGGCGCAAACGTCAGGCTGTATCAGCCGGCCACGGCTATTCGGATTGACAACGATGTTTTCCTTGGATCGCCCCTTCCTCCAGAAGAGCCTACTGCGAAGAACCCGCCTGACGGGGCCGTGGTCGATTACTACCTCGAGGCGCCCGCGAAAAAGGTGACCCTCGAAATCTACGATTCCAGCGGGAAATTAGTACGCCACTTTGCCAGTGGTGCTAAGGAACCAACCTATCCTCCTCTGCCGATTGCCCCGCGCTGGCTGCCTAAGCCCGCGGTGCTGGAAAACACCGCCGGCATGCACCGTTTTGTTTGGGATCTCAGGTGGAGCAATTCTGGAAGCCCTGAAGAGATCGAGGAAGAAGAGGGTTACGGAGCTCCTCGCGGGCCGCGTGTCACGCCAGGTATCTATCAACTTAAACTTACAGTTGACGGTGATATCTTCACGCAGAACTTGAAGGTGGAAATGGATCCCCGATCCTCTGCCACTTCGGCCCAGTTGGACGAACAGCTTCGTCTCGGATTGGAAATCTTTGGCGAAGTGCGGCGCAGCTAGGAAGGCGGTAGCCGAAATCAGTGCGGTCAAAAAACATCTCGACCAGGTGCCTCAGACGCTTGCCGGCCGCCATCCAGAACTGCTCAAACAGGTGACAGAATTGCAGACGGCGATCACGAAAATTGAGAAGGGAAGTGCGCCGCCAACGCCGGAAACAATGGGACTCGAAGCGGCAAACAGTGGCTTGGCGTCGGCGCTCCGCGTTGTCGAAGGTGGCGACCGCACAACCCCTTCACAAGCGATCGAGCTGTTTCGGCAGTCGGATGAGGCAGCCAAAGCGCGCACTGCCGAGTGGGCGAAGCTGAAAAGCACCGAGCTACCTCGACTCAATAACGCGTTGCAAAAGGCGGGTGTTCCTCCTCTCCAAATTTCGCAGATCGAACACGATGCGGAATCGTTGGTGTCGCAGTAAGGCCAGGCGATCGTCACTCGCGGCTGTGACGCGCCTCGCAGCGTTTCCCGTAGAATGGGACGACCCTTGTGAGTGAAGAGGAGCGTGTAAATGCGAGGCGACGATAAAGTTATCGAGCAGTTGAATGCGGCCCTCAGTGCGGAGTTAACGGCTATTGCACAGTACATGGTGCAGGCGGAAATGTGTCAGAGTTGGGGCTATCACCGGCTGGCGGGAATTACAAAGACGCGGGCGATCAAGGAAATGCACCACGCCGAAGGCCTGATCGAGCGCATCATTTTCCTCGACGGAGCCCCGGCGATCAATGTCCCCTTAACGCCCAAGGTTGGCGCCACCGTTGAGCAGCAACTGGAATTCGACTACGCCGATGAAGCCGACGCCGTGCGACAATATAATGCGGCGGCAAAGATCTGCCGCGAGGCGGGCGACGCCGGAACCAAAGACCTGTTCGAGCGGATGATTCAGGATGAAGAAGGCCATGCCGACTTCCTGGAGGCCCAACTGCACTCCGTCAAAGAGATGGGTATTGGAGCGTATCTGTCGCAGCAGCTAGTCGACGGGAAGTAATCGCCGGGCCTATTCTCGAAACTATATCTGCGGGTCATGTGGGTTCGCGCAGATGCATCTCCTCACTCCGCCGATTCCAGATTCAACTCACCCGCTCCTATGAGCGCGCGCAGTTTGCACACGCCTGAACCATTCCCGTGAATTCGATCGCGAAACCACATCTCAATTTTGCTGGCCAGTAAGCGATTTACAAATCTTATGTTTTCTTAACAACCCGGCTATCACGGGTGTGTTTAGGTTGTTATTGACTCCAGATGCCATCCCTAATTCCAATGCATAGACCCATTGCGATTCTGAAGGTATTCGCAGTCGTACTGTCGGTTGCTCTCTTCGTCGCAGCGCAAAAAGAAGGAACCCAACAGACGCCCGCGCCGAAATCAAGGGTTAAGGCAGTGGGGACCATCAAGTCGATAAGTGGCGATACCATTACGATCACGAGCGACACGGGAGCGGAGGTCAACGTCATCATCCAGCCGTCCACGCGCTTAGTGCGAAGCGTTCCCGGTCAGAATGACCTGAAGAGCGCGTCCCCAATTCAGCTGCAGGATTTGCAAGTGGGTGACCGGCTCTTGGCTGGCGGAACCACTTCAGAGGATGGCAAGTCTGTTCTGGCCACAACGGCGATTGTCATGAAGAAGACCGACATCGCCGAGAAGCAACAACAAGACCGCGAGGAGTGGCAGAAACATGGCGTTGGAGGCGTGGTAAAAACAGTCGACGCGGGAACGGAAACCATCAAGATTTCCACCGGCACGTTGGCCGCAAACAGCCTCACCATTCACCTCTCGAAGAGCACTATCATCCGCCGCTATGCGCCGGATTCGGTGAAGTTTGATGACGCCAAGCCGGGCACGCTCGACCAAATCAAGCCTGGCGACCAGCTTCGCGCGCGCGGCACACGCAGCGCCGATGGCAGCGAACTAACGGCTGACGAAATTGTTTCCGGCGCCTTTCGCAACATCGCGGGTACCGTGGTCACAACGGATGAGGGAAATAGCTCGGTCACGGTTATGGACCTGTTGAGCAGACGACCGGTGACCTTGAAAATAACGGCCGATTCGCAACTTCATAGTCTCCCTCCGATGGTGGCGCAACGCATTGCCATGCGACTGAAAGGTGTCGGTCCCGGCGGTGGAGCAGTTGGGGGACCACCGCAGGGGAGTAGCGGCGCGACACCAACAAACGGAAACGGGCCGGGACAGCGCGCCGCTGGCGCCCCTGACTTTCAGCAGATACTGAATCGCATGCCGGGAGTTACGCTCGCCGATCTGCGGAAGGGCGATGCTTTGATGATCGTCGCCACCGAAGGGAGCGCCGATTCTCCATCGACGGCAATTATTCTGTTGAGCGGCGTCGAGCCGATTCTCACCGCTGCGCCCAGCCAGGTGGGAACGATTCTTTCTCCGTGGAATCTCTCGGCGGGCGGCGCGGCCGGCGCTATGGGAGATACGCCCTAAGTCGTCTTTTGTGAGAGTACGAACGTCTTCTATGCGCGCTTGTGCCATCTTCGTTGTTCTTTTGTTTGCAGCTCTTGCGCCCGCTATGCCGGCCCAAACTGCCTCAGGCGCGCTGCGAGGCCGGATCACCGATCCGTCCGGAGCGGTCATTCCGCAGGCGACGATCGCGGCGACCACTGCCGACGGAAAGACGGCAACGACAGTCACCAACGCTCAAGGAGTTTACGAATTCAAGGGGCTGGCGCCCGGAGATTACACCGTTACCGTGACCGCAAAGGGTTTTTCGGTTGATCAGGAAGAGGCGGTGAAGGTTACAGCCGGACAAGTTGAGCAGTTTGACATCGCGCTCTCTATTGCTGTGGAAAAGGAAAATGTGGAAGTTCAGGAGGAATCTCCCACGGTTGATGTAAGCCCGGAAAATAGTGCGGGCACGCTGATATTGAAAGGCAAAGACCTCGACGCTCTCTCTGATGACCCTGACGAATTGTCGTCAGAACTGCAAGCGCTCGCTGGTCCATCGGCCGGGCCGAACGGTGGACAGATTTATGTCGATGGATTTACCGCCGGCCAGCTACCACCAAAATCCGCGATACGCGAAATCCGCATCAACCAGAATCCCTTCTCCGCCGAGTATGACAAGCTCGGTTACGGTCGCATCGAAATCTTCACCAAGCCCGGTACCGACAAATACCACGGCCAGTTCATGCTGAATGGAAACTCTTCGGCCTTCAATGCACTCAATCCGTTTGTCACCGAAACGCCGGGGTACTACTCAGAAATCTTCAACGGAAACATTAGCGGACCGTTGGGCAAGAATGCGTCGTTCTTCATCACCGCACAACAGCGGGACATCGACAATGTGAGCGTTATCGTGGCACAAGTGCTGGGACCGGGTAACACAATCGTTCCTTTCAACGGCACCGTGCCGAGTCCGGCGAGACGGCTGAACATCAGCCCGCGCCTCGATTTCCAGCTCTCCCAGAAGAACACATTGACTGTCCGATACCAGTACGTGCGGAATATTCAGGACAACGAAGGCATAGGCCAGTTCTCGCTGCCTTCGGTTGGGTACAACTCCAATAGCACCGAGCAGACGGTACAGATCAGCGACACCCAGGTGATCAGTCCGACGATGGTAAACGAGACGCGCTTCCAATACATCCGCGACAGCGACAATCAAGTCCCCCTGAGCACCGACCCTGAACTCATCGTGCAAGGAGCGTTCACTGGTGGTGGAAGTGCACAAGGTACGGTCGTCAGCAATCAGGACCACTATGAGCTGCAGAACTACACGTCGATCGCGCATGGCAAACACTTCATCAAGTTTGGCGGAAGGTTGCGGGGTACCCTGTTCTCCAGCACACAGGACTCAGGCTTCAACGGCTCCTATAACTTTTCGTCGCTGACCGCATACCAGATCACCGAGGTCGGAATACAGGAAGGTCTGCCGCCCACCGAGATTCGCAAGATGGGTGGTGGGGCCAGCCAGTTCTCACTGGTCGCTGGCCAGCCGCTTTCCGACGTCTCTATGATCGACGTCGGTTTGTACGCGGAGGACGAATGGCGGATTCGCCCCAACGTCTCGCTCAGCTATGGAGTACGCTACGAGACCCAGACCGGCATTCCGTATGAAGGCGATTGGGCGCCGCGCATTAGCCTGGCTTGGGGACTTGGACACGGCAAGGCACAACCGAAAACCGTGCTGCGCGGAGGCTATGGAATTTTTTATGATCGCTTCTCGTACGATTACCTGCTGCAAGCGGAACGCTACAACGGGATCACGCAGCAGCAGTACATCGTTGCTAATCCTAATTTTTATCCGCTGATCCCCACGCCGAGCCAGCTTGGCAAGCTTTGCCAGCCTCCTACCCCTTGTCAGCTTTCCCCGACGGTTTATCAGGTGCAATCAAACCTGCATGTTCCCTACACGATGGAGGCAGCCTTCAGCGTCGAGCGCCAGGTCACGAAGAATGCGACACTTTCGGTCACTTATCTCAACTCTCGTGGAGTGCATCAGCTCTTTCTGCGCAATGCCAACGCGCCTCTGCCGGGAACTTATCCTCCCGACAATCCGATCATCCGGCCGTTGGGCGGGAATACCAATGTCTACCAGTACAACTCCGGCGGAGTTTTCGAGCAGAACCAACTGATCGTGAACGGCAGGGTCAGTATAGGAAACAAGCTATCGTTGTTTGGCTTTTACTCGTTGGGATACGCCAATAGCGATCTCGGTTCCGGCGGCCCCATCGCGATAGCCGGAGGTGGAGGAGGCTTCGGTGGCTTCTTTGGCGGGGGCGGAGGAGGTTCGCCTCAGTTCCTTACGAATTCGTATGATCCCATGGAAGACTACGGCAGAGCAGCCTTCGATGTCCGTAATCGGATGTTTGTTGGGGGCACGATCTCGCTACCATACGCCCTGCGTCTTAGTCCGTTCATTCTGGCTGACTCTGGCTCGCCCTTCAACATCATCGTGGGGCAAGACCTTAATGGCGACTCCATCTTCAACGATCGTCCTGCGCTTGTCAGCGCTGCCGGTTCAAGTGGAACTGTCAAAGTCACTCCGTACGGAACTTTCAACACCGTGCCAATTCCTGGACAGAGCATAACTCCCATAAACTACGGATCCGCGCAGAGCCTGTTCACTTTGAATCTTCGCCTCAGCAAGACCTTTGGCCTGGGGCCCAAGGTCGAGAGCCATGCTGCCTCGGGCGGGATGCATGGCGGGCCGGGAGGTGGGGGCCATGGTGGCGGCCTTGGAGGCCGCGGACTCGCTGGCCCTGGCGGCGGGCCCTTTATCTTCAGCGGTGAGACCAGCCGCAAGTACAACTTGACGTTTAGTGTCAGTGCCCGCAATCTGCTGAACAACGTGAACTACGCTCCGCCTATCGGCAACCTGGACTCGCCGTTGTTTGGAACCTCGAACGCCTTGGCTGGTGCCCCCTTCTCCTCAGGTTCGGCCAACCGCCGAATTGATCTGCAGATGCTGTTCTCGTTTTAAGAGCAGGGAACTAGGGGTAAGAGGCTCGTGCTAGTGAATGGTGGATAGTTGCAACCACCAGCCTTGCCGGTCCGTGAATCTGCAAGGTCCCAGTCGCGCCTTGCGCGACGAAATAAGAAAGCCCACCGCTTCAGCGGCGGCAAATGAGTTGAGGAACCGTCGCGTTCCCAGTCCCAACTTTCCCTCGCGCAATTAACGGAGCGCGGTGGCCTGGTGTGAAGAGGCTTCGGACGGCTCCCGCTTCCATACTTGCTCATAGCCCGTCGCAGCGCAGTAAAGGGCGCGATCGAAGAACTGCCCCAGGCAGCGAACCAGTTCCATTTCGCCGATGAGATCTTCCGGTTCGAGCAGACCTTCCAGCAACAAATAATCCCAAAGAACGTGCTTAGTCATCTGCACGGCAAACATCACCTGACTGAATGGAACTCCCTGGCGCGCACGCCTTGCCCCGAGACCGATGTACCGCTCTTCAATCTCTGATGGCGTCTTAGAGAGGAGCCAGTCGCCGAGATGGCAATAAATTTCGTAGCTTCGGTGCTTGAGTTCGTGAGCCGGAACTTCGCTCAGGAGCTCTTTGCACTCATCCGTCTCCTTTAGTCTGTGGATCAAGACCTCAGAAAGCTTGTCGGCATGTGTTTCGATGAGCTGTACCAGCCTGATGGCGAACATAAGCTGCCTCCTGACCTTCGAATGGAACGGTAAGCTGTTCCAGGCTCTGCCGCTAACATCAGTTTGAAATCAATCCGGCAATTTAGCGGTGACCAGCGCTACAGGCCGCCGTGACAAACCGGACCATGCGTTCACGCCACCGTAGCGGCCACGCAGTGCTCCAACTCGTGCGCCACCGCTATGGACAATCGGCGAATGCCTTCCCGGATCTGCTCTGGCTGAGCGTTAGAGAAATTCAGACGCATATGCGAGCCGCTATCGCCTGACGGATAGAACGGATCGCCCGGCACGAAAGCTACGTCCTGGCGCAACGCCGTGTCGAGCAGCTTCATACTATCGATGCCAGAAGGCATTGTGACCCAGAGAAATAATCCACCACGCGGGTGCGTCCACGAGACTTCCGACGGGAAGTAGTCGTGCAAGGCTTCGAGCATGGTATCGCGACGTTCCTTATATACCTTGCGAATTAGTTTCACGTGTTCTTCCATGAAGCCATCACGCGCTGCTTCGTACGCTACCATTTGCGTAAAGCTACTGGTGTGCAGATCGGTGCTCTGTTTCAACTGCACCAGCCGCGTGATCACGTCTGGCGGGGCGACGATCCAGCCCAGTCGCAGCCCCGGCGCCAACACCTTGGAAAACGTGCTCAGGTAAATGACGTTCCCGAGCAGGTATCCGTTGTCGCGCAGCAGGTTGGTGCGGTCCAGCACGACGAGCGGAGAAATGTGCTCGCCCTCGTAACGAAGCTGCCCATACGGGTCGTCTTCAATAATCGGAATGCCGTACTTATCGGAGAGCAATACCAGTTCATCACGCCGTTCGCGCGAAAGCGTAGTACCGCCAGGATTTTGAAAGTTCGGCAGAATGTACATGAACTTCGGACCGGAGCGGAGCGCGCGTTCCATTTCGCTGGTCTGCAATCCGTCGTCGTCGGTGGGCACGGTGACGTATTCAGCGCCCATCAGATCGAAGGCTTGCAACGCACCCAGGTAAGTCGGCGACTCGACCAGGATGCGATCGCCGCGATTGATTAGCAGTTTGGCGATCAAGTCCAGCGCCTGCTGCGAGCCCGACGTAATGAGAATGTTATCGACGGTGGCGAGGATGCCGTACCGCGCCATGTGCGCAACGATCAGTTCGCGCAGGGGACGGTAGCCCTCGGTTGGCCCGTATTGCAGCGCGATCGAGGGATTCGTCGAGAGAACTTTTTCGCAAGCCTCACGGAAACGTTCCACCGGAAAAATCTCCGGTGCCGGCAGGCCGCCCGCAAACGAGATCACTTCTGGACGCTGCGTAAGCTTCAGTAGTTCGCGGATGATGGAGCTTTTGGCTGTCTTTGTGCGTTGTGCGTATCGATGTGCCCAGGGCGCTGCCATACACACCTCCCCATTACAGCCCAACTTAGCGCCGGTTTCACCCCCCTGTCTGTGACGTTCGACACTAGCTGCGGGTAACCTCGACCCGACACCCCAAGCGTCATCTGAAGAGGCTCATCTGCTCTGCTTCTGTGCTGCTCCGGATGGGTCCTTTGGCTCCGCGAGCTGAACTCCGTTCCGAATCCGTGTTTCTTGCGCAGGGTGGACATCAGCTCCGAAATGCGCCTACCGTAGGCTTTGCTCACGAAGGCGCGGTCGGCGAAGCGCTGGCGGTAGTCCTCAACCAATTCCGGGAATTCTTTCTCCAGAAACGGCAGAAAGACGCTGGCCGAGCATGGCTTCAGGAACAAAGGGTTGGCGTAAATGTACTTTCCGCCGGCTAGCTTGGTCGCACGGACGAGGGCATCCAGCGCCGAAGGCGAATCGGTGATGCCGGGCAGCACAGGCGCGCAGATGACGCCGGTGTTGAGACCTGCGCTGTTCAGTTCGCGCACCGCTTTCATGCGCAAGTCCGGACGCGGCGCGCGCGGCTCAAGAATGCGTGCCAGCCTCACACTCATGGTTGTGATAGTGACATTGACGAAAAGGGCGTTATGCTCCGCGATCTGGCGCAGCAGCTCAATGTCGCGCACTATGAGGTCTGACTTGGTGACAATACCGATTTCGAGCCCATGGTGTAGGGCCAGCTCTTCGAGAATGCCTAAGGTGACTTGGAACCGCTTTTCCGCTGGCTGGTAGGGGTCAGTCGCCGTGCCGATGGCGATTTGCTCTCCGCGCTTTACCTTCTTCAGCTCTTGCCGCAGCAGCCACGCTGCCTGCTGCTTGACGTAGATCTTCCGTTCGAAGTCTACTCCGTCCCGCATCTCCATAAACTCGTGGGTATAGCGCGCATAGCAATACTTGCAGGCGAACTCACAGCCGCGATATGGATTGATAGTCCAGGCGAACGGTACCCGTCGCGAGGTGCAGCGGTTCAGCAGCCCCCGCGACGGAAGCGTGAAGTACTCCACCAGATGGCCCTGACGGATGGTGTCCGCCTGCGCGGCAAGCTTAGCGATGCCAACCAGCGGAGCTGGCTTGCCTTCGTCGGTATCGATCCAGTGCGGGAACATGAGAAGTAGTATTCGCCTTTTGTTCGCTTAACTAAAGGGTAAACTGGCGGGTGCTCGCAGTCAATAGCAGTGATAAGACAGCCGAAGGCCGTTACGTAGCTCTGGATTGGAGGCGGTACATGCTCATGGCCAAAATTTCGTGGCGAGTGCAGCAAAAAAACAGGCACGAGATCGGTTAATCTCGTGCCTAAGGGTTCGATGCTGCCTGCCAGGAGAAATTTAGTCGTTAGCTGAGACGTTGCCGCCGCGCACATGCTCGTGTTCGTGCTCGCACGTCAGCGGACATTCGCCCAGGATCGGACGGCAGGAGGGATCCTGTCCCACCTCGATCATCTGCGCCGGTACCTTGACCTCCGCGAACTGTTCCTCTTCGGTCGAGTGTTTCAGCGCCGACAAAGATGACTTGCCACTCGCGATTACCTGCGTGACTTCGTCGAAATAGCCAGTGCCGACGAAGCGCTGGTGTTTCACCGCCGAGTAACCGTGGCTGTACTCGCGAGCGAATTCTTTCTCCTGCACGCGCGAGTAGGCGGTCATGCCGGTGTCTTTATAGGCGCGCGCCAACTCGAACATGGCAAGGTTCAGCACATGGAAGCCGGCCAGCGTGATGAACTGGAACTTGTAGCCCATCTCGGCCAGCGCGGGCTGGAAGCGCGCGATGGTGGCATCGTCCAGCTTCTTCTTCCAGTTGAACGAAGGCGAGCAGTTGTAGGCCAGCAGCTTGCCCGGATACTTGGCATGGATGGAGTCGGCGAAGAACTCAGCTTCCTTCAGGTTCGGCTCCGAAGTTTCGCACCAGATCAGGTCGCAGTACGGTGCATAGGCCAGACCGCGCGCAATCGCCGAGTCGATACCTCCGTGAATGCCGAAGAAACCTTCGGTGGTACGCTCGCCGTTCAGGAAGATGCGATCGTAAGGATCGATGTCGCTGGTCAGCAGATGTGCGCTGTTCGCATCGGTGCGGGCCAGGACCAGGGTCGGAACACCCAGTACGTCGGCCGCCAGACGGGCTGCAACCAGCTTTTGCACGGCTTCGCTCGTCGGAACCAGCACTTTGCCGCCGAGGTGTCCGCACTTCTTAGCTGACGACAATTGATCTTCGAAGTGCACGCAAGCGGCACCAGCTTCGATCATCGACTTCATCAGTTCGAAGGCGTTCAGTGTGCCGCCGAAACCTGCCTCAGCATCGGCGATGAGCGGCGCAAACCAGTTCATGCCATTTTTCCCCTCGGAATGATGGATCTGATCGGCGCGGGTGAGTGCATTGTTGAGGCGACGGCAAAGGTTTGGAACTGAGTCGGCAGGGTAGAGGCTCTGGTCGGGATACATCTGGCCGGCGTTGTTAGCGTCTGCGGCGACCTGCCAACCGCTCACGTAGATGGCCTTTAGCCCGGCCGCAACCATCTGCACCGCCTGGTTGCCGCTCATGGCGCCGAGGGCGTTGACGTACTTCTCGCTATTCAGCATCTCCCACAGGCGTTCCGCGCCTACTCGGGCGAGGGTGTGTTCAATGGGAAGGGTCCCGCGCAAGCGCACCACATCTTCCGGGGAATAGGGCCGGGTGACCCCCTTCCAGCGCGGATCGGTCTTCCAGGACTTTGCAAGTTCAGCAGCAGTTTGATGCGCCGCCATATTCGTGATCTCCTCTCGGGTTCGGACAATGAGTAGGGTCTAACGACCACAGTTAAGTGCCGACTACGGGTTTCTTGGAATGGTGTTCAGCATCCCGAACATACATTCCATAGGATGTACAGACTAGCCGCACGCCCGAGGCTCCGGCAATAACGTTGTTCAGAATACTGAACACAAATTCGTTATTTGGCACCTGACATTGGACTTCCCGTATTGGAACGCGGGTTGCCCGGCGCTACGGTAAATCTGGTCAGTCTCCTGAGATCAAGGCTAAACTCGCCGTCGGGGCCTTGTCTGTGACATAGAGCTCACTTCAGAGTTTTAAGGTGGGTCTTGATTGTTACCCGGCGATGGCCGGGATTGTGAACGCAAATTCATTATGTCGAACACCGCTCGCGCTGTTAGACTGGTGTCATGGCGCGTCAAATTGAGAATCCCTCGACGGCAGTGGAGCGTACGCTGCTGATTCTGGAAGCGGCCGGGCAACGCGAGAGTGGCCTGTCGAACGCCGATTTCAGTCGTAAGCTCAAGATCCCCAAGAGTTCGGCCAGCTATATTTTGCGGACCTTGGAGCAGCATGGCTACCTTCGTCGCGATCGCGACGATGGCAAGTACCGGCTGGGCATGAAGGTGCTGAGCCTGTCCCGCGCCGCCCTGAGCGGGGTGGACGTGCGCGACGTGGCTCTACCTGTCATGAAGCACCTGGTTGATCAGATCCACATCACCACGCACCTTGCCATCCTCGACCACGGCGAGGCGGTCTATGTGGAGAAGGTGGAGGCGCCCAGCTTCATCAAGATGGACACCTGGATTGGCCGGCGCATGGAAGTACATTCCACTGCCGTGGGCAAGGCGCTGCTCGCCTATCTTGACCCAGAAGAGCGAGAGGCGATCATCCGCCAGCGGGGACTGAAGAAGCTGACACCGCACACCATCACCAGCGTGTCCAAGATAATGAAAGAGTTCGAGCGAGTTCGCCAGCTGGGATATGCGGTTGATGACGAGGAGAACAGTCTGGGCGCCCGCTGCGTGGGAGCCCCCATTTTTAACAGCCAAGGGTTGGTTGAAGCCAGCGTCGCTTCCACCGGGACCATCAATGCCGTGCCCCGTGACGCTGTGCCCCGGCTGGCGGAGACGGTGAAGGACGCCGCTCGCCGCATCTCGCACCAGATTGGCTATCGTGGGCCGTACCCCCCAGCCGCAGCGTAGGATTTTCGTTTCCTCTTGTTTTGACCCCTAGCCGCCAATTGCCAATTGCTACCTGCTAATTGCTAATTGCTTCGGCGTCATCTTCGACGCGAAGGCCAGCGGTCTCTCGTCCATGCGGAGGAACCAGCGCTCCATAACAATGTTGCGGCAAAAAGAGCGGTTCCTTAGCAGAGCGCGACCGCAAATTTCGCGTAAGGATTGGGGAATGAAACGCGCCATCGACTCAAGTGCGTTCGGCTTCGGACGCAGCCGGGCATACAACAGGTCACAATAAACTTGTAATTGCGCAGCGCTGTAATCGTCCTGCGCCGACAGGATGGTGTGGGCTGCGATCAATCCCGACTCAATCGCCGGACGTATGCCTTCACCGCTCTCCGGGTATGCCAGGCCGGCGGCGTCCCCAACCAGCAGAATAGAGTCATCGACGATCGTCCGCTCAGAATGCCCGAAAAGCCAGTAGGCGTGTCCCAAGATACCTTTGCCGGGCACTTCGATATTTCTGCTTCGCTTTAGAAAGCCAAGGAATTGGCTGCAATGCTGGGAGAGGCCGTGATTATCCACGCGGCCGATTCCGACCGTCAGCACATTCTGCTTGCGAAAGACCCATCCATAGCCGCGCATGTCGCGACAAAAATAAAGCTCCGGTAGTTCGCCCGCGACGCTGCACGTGGCCGCCTGGGATGGCGGCATCTCGAACTCGATCTCTCGTGCGACAACCGATGGCGCCGAGGCTTTATTACCCAGAAAGCGGGAGACTGGACAAAAGTGTCCGCCAGCGCCGACCACAAGTCGTGCCTTGATGCTGCCATTGACGAGCCAGCCATCCTCGATGCGCTCGAT
This sequence comes from uncultured Acidobacteriaceae bacterium, assembly GCA_963709045.1. Lineage (GTDB taxonomy): Bacteria > Acidobacteriota > Terriglobia > Terriglobales > Acidobacteriaceae > Bog-257. The sequence goes on from CAVPUX010000010.1 coordinate 112,015, forward strand.
GGAGTCGAACGGGACACCCTCACAGACCCGCGCTCCGCAACGGCGCAGGAGATATTCGTCAAACTCACTGCGCAAGATGCCGTAGCTGATAGTTCGTCCGTAGGAGACATCAACTTGCGGCTCTGCGATGGCGCTCATGCGAAAGCCACTGATGGTTTGCAGAACTCGACCGAGCGCATACGATTCAATATCGATTTCCAGCGACTGGAGCACCAGCGGAGTGATCCATCCTCCGCAAAGTTTGTTGCGAGGGAAGATGCTGCGGTCTATCACCAGGACGTCGAGCCCCGATTGCCGAAGCCCCCAGGCGCAAGAGGAGCCCGCCGGGCCGCCGCCGACAATTAAGACATCGCAGGAGTCCATAATTCGTCGTCTGCCTTATCTTGATCCGGGCTGATGCTGCTGTACAGACGGCTGCGCGTCTCTGGAACCGACTGACACTCTGCTCCCGTGAACACTACCTGGAACAACTGCAGGGTACCCACCCGAAAGGCGGCGATGGATCCGGAAAGATAGAGTCTCCACATCCGCGCAAAAGTCTTCCCTTGCAGTTGGACGACACGGTCATAAGCGCGCTCGAACCGGTTTAGCCAGTGTTCAATGGTTCTGGCGTAGTGGGGACGCAAGTCCTCGATATCGAGCACATAGAAGCGCTGCGGTTCCAAAACCTCCATCGACTCGCGAAGACTGGGTGCATAGGCGCCCGGGAATATGCGCTTTCGCATCCAGACACTGAATGGCAGGCTGCGGCAACGACCGATGAAGTGCAGCAGGCCTCGACCCTGGTCACCGATCGCACGGTGGATTACCTTGCCTAACTCCGCGTAATGTTCCCGTCCCACGTGCTCCAACATACCAACGGACACAAATGCGTTGTAGCGGCCCGTAATATTGCGATAATCATCCTCCACGAACTCGACCATGGAAGAGAGGCCTTTCTGCTTTGCCATCTCACGGGCCACTCGAATCTGCTCATGCGAAATATTGAAGGCCTTCACCTTCACGCCATAGTGCTCCGCCATATACATGGCGAGTGAACCCCAGCCGCATCCAGCTTCGACCACCGTTTCGCCTGGCCGGAGCCACAGCTTCCGGCATACCAGGTCAAACTTGGCTTCCTGGGCCTCTTCCAGCGAAGTGTCTTCGTTGGGGAAGTAAGCGCAGGTGTACACCATAAGCTCATCCAGCCAGAGCTTGTAAAACTCGGTGGGGAGGTCGTAGTGGTGACGAATGTTTCGCGTCGAGCCATAGCGGGTATTGGCTTGCACCCATGCGAGCCACTTCGACATCAGCCGCCAGCGCCAGTTCCGCACGATGCGGGCTGACGGGTGAAGAGACTCGAGGACGCGAACCAGATCACCCTCAACTTCAATTCGCCCATCGGAATAGGCGTCACCGAAGACGACCTCAGGATTCATCACCAGCCCGGCCAGGGTAGCGCGATCCGCTATGCGGACCGTGCCAATTGGCGATGAAGACGTGTCCGGGCGGTTCTCAATGTGGGGAAGAGCCAGCGATATGGGAGCCGTACCCACGGCCCTACGGACCGCTTTGAGTAGGGAGCGGTCGATCCAGGAGGCATTATTCAGGGTCACAGTATCCTCCATTCATACCGTAACAACCCGAGGAATCAAGACGTAGCCGGTTACTTAGATGAGCGAAGTCGTGACGAGGAGAACCAGCCGTTTCGGCGTAGATCAGTTTACTAGCAGAGATTACCAGGCGGTCGCCGAGCGACGGGGTTACTGTTGACATTGTTCTGCCTCGAGCAACAAGACTCATCGCAGTGACTGACGTGAGTGCAATACTAACACTGGCAGCCCGGCTCGCGGCAGCAAAAAATGTGCGCTTAGCGAAGAGTATTCAGCATGGTTTTCGAACCGGCAATAGCTGTGCTTTAACGAGGACTTCGGGCGGGAATTCTCGGCTCTCGACCGTTAGCGTTTCATGGAGAAAGCTATAAAGGCCGCTTCCGCCAGACTGCTAAGAAGTAGTGCTAAATGTGTTTGCGGGCCCGTTTCACCAAGCCCTCGCGCTCCAACGAATCCTGGATGTTATTCCATACCTGGGGACTCGGATCCTCCATTGGAACCAGTAGCTTTGCCGCTTCTGCGATGTAGCGCAGATCGGCTACCAGGTCGGAACAGACGTGACAGGTCGCAAGATGCTGCTGCTCCTCAGCGCTGCCGCCTCCGTCAATGATATATGGCAGGACCTTTTGAAACTCTGCGCACGTCATTCGTTTTCTCCCCGTGGGAAATCCGGATGGGATGTACTCCCTCCACCGTCGTCTTTCCGGGAGCGGTGCCAACACTGCCCTGAGAACTTACGGCTAGGATTCCTCGCTCTCGCGCTTGCGATCCGGCCTCGCTGGCCGGCCGTCTATCGCCTTGCTTTTCTCTCAGCCTGGCTCAACTTCAGAAGGTCACGGAGCTTCATCCGTGCTTTGTGAAGCTGCGATTTGCTATTCCCGATGGAGCAGCCCATCATCTCGGCAATTTCGTTGTGTTCGTAACCTTCCACGTCGTGCAACACAAAGATGATGCGGTATCCGGGTGGCAAACTCTCAATGGAGCGCTCCAGGTTAACGCGGTCAATCGAACCCGCCAGGACATTGTCCCGGGCGCCGATGTCTCTTCTCGGACCATCTTCCTGCTGCGGCTCCAAGGTTTCGTCGAGCGAAACTTCAGGAAGCCCCTTCTTGCGTAAGTGCATGAGCACCACATTCACCGCCAAACGATGCAGCCAGGTGGAGAACGCTGACTCGCCACGAAACGTCGCGATCTTGCGGTAAAGCTGAAGAAAAGCCTCTTGCGTCAGATCTTCCGCTTCCGCCGTATTGCCTACCATCCGCAAGCAAAGCGAATACACGCGTCGCTTGTGCAGACCATATAGAGCTTCGAAGCATTCGGCATCGCCCTGTTTGGCGCGGTCAATGGCTTCGTGCTCAGAGATGCCGTTGGCTAGAATTTTCTTGGCAGTCGTCAAATTGTTGCACTCAAGCTACTGGCACTTCGATGCAAGACTATGGACACCACGTTGCCTGCGTCACCCACGGTGACAAGTATTAGAGCACTGTCGAGATTCGTGGACAAGGGGCCCGCCAGAGTAAGGTTCAATTGCTGGACAAACGACTCCAATGTCTGCCTGCCGCACCTTGGTCAAAGCCGCCGCGGGGGTCGCATTGTTCCCGCCTCAATCAGACATGAACGCCGCCACTCTGCTCGTACGCGTTGTCACGCTTGCGAGTGGGTGGTAATGGTCTCCAGTCCGTGGCCGTGTGGTCCGGTCTCTCTCTGATGCAGAAGGAAGGCGAACATCATGCCCAGGAATCCCAGGATGGAAAAGATCTGCATGCCCAGCCGATAACCATGCGGGTTGCTGGCGCTGGCGTGGGAGTAGTCATTGGCCCAGCCGATCAGCAGGTTAAAGCCGAACAGGCCGATGTTCTGGATCATAGTCATCAGTCCGTAAGCGGTGCCCAACTTGGCGGGATCAACGATGTAGGCCACCGACGGCCACATGATGGCCGGAATCAGCGAGAAAGCGACTCCCATCATGGCCATCGGAACGTAGAGGTTCACGTTCGTGTAAGCCATCATCAGGTACACCGGTATCAGCATGAGCGATCCAAACATCATGAACATGGCGCGCTTGCCGATCTTGTCTACCATTAACCCGAAGAGTGGGGTGGCGATCATGGCGAACAAAGTCAACATGCTCGATAGAAAGCCGCCGAACTCACGGGTGGTTCCGTGCGCGTCCATGAAGAACTTCACGGCAAAAGTTTGGAAAGGGAAGATTCCCGAGTAGAACACAATGCAGAGCGCCACGATGTACCAATAAGAGACGCCAAACTGGAACAGGTCTTTGAACACGACCTTGTCCGGTTCACCTGCCTCGCCCAGCGCGTAGTGTTTTACGGCGTACGCGTCCATGACCCAGTAGATGACGGCGCCGACCACGCACAAGGTGCACATGCCCACGCCAATGAGAAATGGGTAGCGCCAGTTAACGTAAGCCGCCTTCGCCCAACTGGGCGAATTTAACGCGGCGAACGATCCGATGCGACAGATGGTCAGGTTGACGCCAAACGCGAAGCTGAGTTCCTTCCCCTTGAACCACTGCGCCAGGGCAGTGGTAATGGCCACAATCAGAGACTCTGCTCCCATGCCAAAGACCAGACGTCCGGCAGCCATGATCCAGAGATTGCTGGTCAGTACCGTAATCACCGAGCCGACGAAACATAGCACCCCGTAGATCAGGGTCGCGCGACGCACGCCGATGCGGTCAATGACGATGCCGCCCAGGACTACCGTGAAAATGTTCGGGAAGCTATAGGCCGCCTGCAACAATCCGATGTTCCCATCGGTGAAGTGCAGTTGCTTCACCAGCAGATCGGCCACAGGGCTGAGGGCGTCGTAGAAGTAGTAATTGCCGAACGCGGCCAGGCTGACGAAAATCAGCACTAACCAGCGATACGCCTTGCTCGGCAACGGGCGGGTATCGACCAGCGTTTGAGATACAGACATCCAGGCGGCCTCGGGTGGTGTGAAGGGAAAAGATAACAGAAGAAGCAGTAGTTGTTTCTACTTCACTGCTATATTCACCAGCCTACCTTTCACCACCAGAACCTTGACGACCTCTTTGTCGGCGATAGCGGCTTTGACCTTGGGGTCGGCGAGCGCCAGTTCGCGCACCTGCGTCTCCTCGGCATCGGCGGGAACTACGATTCGGCTACGGATTTTGCCATTCACCTGGATCGCGATCTCGACTTCTTCTTCCTTGGCCAGCGCGGGATTATACTGCGGCCACGGCGCGCGCAACAGGTCGGAAGTCTCGCCCAGCATCTCCCACAATTCATGCGCGAGATAGGGCGCGAACGGCGCCAACATCAGCACCAGCTTGTGCTGCGCATCGGCGACCAACGCTGGTGGGGCCTCGGGCTCGCCGCGTTGAACGCTGTCTTCGTACGAGTGCATCTCGTTCAGCAATTCCATGATGGCGGCAATAGAAGTGTTGAAGTGCCAGCGTCCGCCGAAATCTTCGGTTACCCGTCGGATCGTCTGGTGCAATTTGCGCTGCATCTGGCGCGCCGCCGGCGACAACTGTCCGCCATCACGAGTCGTCAATGATGTTCCGTTTGGCTTGGCATTGCGTGCGACGAAACGGTACACGCGCGACAGGAACCGGCTGATGCCTTCAACTCCTGCGTCCTGCCAATCGAGATCGCGGTCGGGCGGGGCGGCAAACAGCGTATACATGCGCGTCGAGTCCGCGCCATAACGCGCGACCATGTCGTCGGGCGACACCACGTTGCCCAGGCTCTTCGACATCTTGGCTCCGCCTTTGATCACCATGCCCTGCGTGAACAGGCGCTGCGCCGGCTCGGAATTCTGCACCAGTCCCATGTCGCGCATGACCTTGGTCCAAAAGCGCGAATAGATGAGGTGGAGGATGGCGTGCTCGACTCCGCCGATGTACTGGTCGATAGGGAACCAGTACGCGACAGTGTCTGTATCGAGTGGCTTGGTGTCGAGATCGGGATTGGTGTAGCGATAAAAGTACCAGGACGAATCGACAAAGGTGTCCATGGTATCGGTCTCGCGCCGTCCGGGATCGCCGCACTTCGGACAGTTCACATTGACGAACTCCGGCACCTTGCCCAGCGGCGATCCACCAGCCAACGTGATGTCGACGTTGTCCGGCAACAGCACTGGCAGATCCTTCTCCGGGACCGGTACAATGCCGCATGCCTCGCAATAAATCATGGGGATTGGCGTGCCCCAATAGCGCTGGCGGCTCACTCCCCAATCCTTCAAGCGATACGTTACAGTTGCCTTTCCAAAACCATGATCTTCCGAATACTTTGACATCTTGACAATCGCATCCTGGCTGGGCATTCCGGTGTACTCTCCGGAGTTGATTACCAGGCTATTCATCTCCGTGAAGGGCAATACCGGCTCGTTGGGCTCGCCATCGGGCGCGTCTCCCTCACGGCGAGGCAAGATCACGACGCGGATGTCGAGGTCATACTTCTTGGCGAACTCGTAGTCGCGCTCGTCGTGCGCCGGGACGGACATGATGGCGCCCGTGCCGTAGTCGAGCAGGACATAGTTCGCCACCCAGATCGGTACTTGTTCGCCGTTAAACGGATTCAGCGCATAGCATTCGGTGAAGACGCCGTGCTTTTCGATGGCGCCAATGTCGCCGACTTCCTTTGCCTTGCGCTGCTCGGCCATCAGATCTTCCACCTTGGCGAGCAGGTGAGGATTATTGGCGATCAAGTCAGTGACCACGGGATGCTCAGGCGCTAACTGCAACGAGGTCGCGCCGTAAATCGTGTCCACGCGCGTGGTGAACACGGAGATGATGTCGCCAGCGGGCCCAGCCGCGCCATCTAGTTTGAAGTCGATCAGCGTGCCTTCGCTGCGGCCGATCCAGTTGCGCTGCATAGTGCGCACCTTCTCCGGCCAGCCTTGCAGAGTGTCTAAACCTTGCAACAGTTCATCGGCGTATTTGGTGGTGCGAAGGAACCACTGCTCCAACTCACGCTGCTCGACGGGCGTGTTCTCATGTCGCCAACAACAGCCGTTGGGCAGCACCTGTTCATTGGCCAGCACGGTCGCGCACTCGGGGCACCAGTTGACTTTGCTCTTCTTGCGATACGCCAGCCCTTGCTCAAAGAACTTCAGGAAGAACCACTGGTTCCAGCGGTAGTATTCGGGCAGGCAAGTGGCGACTTCCTTCGACCAGTCATAGGCAAAGCCCAGGCGCTTCATCTGCACCTTCATGCTGGCAATGTTGTGCAGCGTCCATTCCTTGGGCGGAGTCTGGTTCTGGATGGCCGCATTTTCGGCGGGCAGGCCGAACGCATCCCAGCCCATGGGGTGAAGCACGTTGTAGCCCTGCATCCACATGTAGCGAGCCAGCGCGTCGCCGATGGCATAGTTGCGCACATGCCCCATGTGCAGCTTGCCCGAGGGATACGGCAGCATCTCCAGCACGTAATACTTCTTTCGTGTGCTGGTCGAAGGCTCGGCGCGGTAGAGATCAGGATTCTGCGCCCAGCGATCGGCCCACTTCTGCTCGATCGTCTGCGGTTCGTAGCGCTCGGCACGAGCGGCAACCTGGGCTTGTGATTCTGTATTCGGCTCTTGAGTTTTGGAGTCGGCCATAAGTGTCTTTAGATGCGATTGGGGTAAACGTTGATTTTACAATGAGGAGGCGTGTGGCTTCTGGTTGCGACTTGGCGATGACCTCGTCTCGCCAACCAGCGCCTTCAGTGCATTCACGTTCATCAGGTCATCCAGCGGCTCGTCAATTGGCGTCTCGGCGATGAATGCAGCTTGGGTGAGACGTGGATCATTCAACAGCCACCGAAATGGCGGGAGGCCGATGCTCCCTTTGCCAATGTGCTGATGGCGGTCAAGCTTCGATCCGCGCTCGGCCTTGGCATCGTTGCAATGCCAGACATACACCTGCTTCAGGCCAATCGTCCGCTCCAGTTGGTCGAGCGTCTCGGCGAATCCTGCCTCGCTCACAATGTCGTAACCGGCAACATGGGTATGGCAGGTATCAATGCACGCGCCGGAGGGTACGACCTTGCCTAACAGGTACAGCAACTCTGCAACTTGTTCGAAGTTGCCGCCAAGGGAAAACTCCGATCCGGCGGTGTTTTCGAAGAGGATGCGTAAATTGCCCGCCAGGTCAAGCCCATCCACCGCCTGCTCGATGGCCAGCGCTACTCGCTGCAGTCCTTCTTCGCGGCTGCTTCCGCGGAACGAACCGGGATGCAGCACCAGGAATTCAGCGCAAAGAGCCAGCGCCCGTTCCACCTCACCGCGAAACGCAGCGATGGACTTGGCATGAAACTCAGGATTGCCCCCTGCCAGATTCACCAGATAGTTGGCGTGGATGACTAGTGGCCTCAGTCCATACCGCTCGCGCAAGCGCGTCATTTCGCTGCACTGCGATAGCGCCAGGTCGTAAGGCTTCCATTGCCGCGGGCTGGAAGAGAAAATCTGAAACGTGTTGCAGCCCAGCCGATAAGCGCGCTCCGCTGCATTTTCCACTCCGCCTGCAGTTGAAGTATGGATGCCGATCCTTCGCGCCGTCAGCTTAGGAGCCTGTTTCGGCGGAGGCAGCAACTTCAGAATGTCTTTTTCTTTCTTCTCCGAATCGTGTGCCATGAAGATGTGATTCTAAATGTCGGTGCCGGGCGGATGTCTGCCGGTTCATTCCCAGCGGCGCAGCATCCGCGATACACTATGGGGCACGGAAACAAGGGGTCTTCGATGCTTATCGTCATGAAGGCGCACGCCTCCGAAGAGCAAGTGGAGCGCGTATGCGAAAAGATTGAATCATTGGGCTTTCGCGCGCATGCCATGCCCGGAGCATCGCGCACCGCCATCGGCGTCACCGGCAACCAGACGGAGGTTGAGACCGGCACCTTCGACGAGATGGAAGGGGTGCAGGAGGTCATCCGCGTCACCAAGCCGTACAAACTTGTGAGCCGCGACTTGAAGGAGGAAGACACCGTAGTGCGCTTTCACAATTCTGACGCTACCTTTGGCGGCGACGAGATCGCAGTCATCGCCGGCCCGTGCGCCATCGAATCCCGCGAGCAGGCGTTCGCGACTGCTGAGTGTGTGGCCCGCGCTGGCGCTCGCTTCTTCCGTGGAGGCGCCTACAAGCCGCGCACCTCTCCCTACACCTTCCAAGGCTTGGCGGAGGAAGGCCTGAAGATCATGGCGGAAATCCGTGATCGCTTCGGCCTGCTGATCGTTACCGAGGCCATCGACAATGAATCGCTCGAACTGGTAGAGAAGTACGCCGACGTCATCCAGATCGGCGCCCGCAACATGCAGAATTATTCGCTGTTAAAACGGGCGGGCAGGGCGCATAAGCCGGTGCTCCTGAAGCGCGGCATGGCGGCCACGCTGGAAGAGTTATTGATGGCAGCCGAATACATTATGAGCGAAGGCAACTACAACGTGATTCTGTGCGAGCGCGGTGTGCGGACCTTCGCCGATCACACGCGCAACACCCTCGACCTCAGCATCGTGCCAGCGGTGCAGCGGCTTAGCCATTTGCCGATCATCGTCGATCCCAGTCATGGCACCGGCAAACGCAACAAGGTGACGCCGCTGTCGCGCGCCGCGGTTGCGGTCGGCGCGGACGGGCTGATCATCGAAGTTCATCCCGACCCTGACCGCGCGCTTAGCGATGGCAATCAGTCACTGTTTCCGCAGCAGTTTGACGACCTCATGGTTGAGGTTCGCCAAATCGCCAACGTGCTCGGTCGCTTTGTCGCCGAGCCTGCTGCCAACTCGGTACGTCGCGCCAATGCAACCGCTGGATCGGCGACCATTCGCTAATGCACATCGTTTCGTTATGGCTGCGGCAATTTTCGACGCGGCAATGGCGTATGGCTCTATGCGTGCTCGTCGTGGCCCTGAGCTCCGCCGCCTGCCATCAGCGTCCAACTGTCGAACCTGGCTACCATGAATACGCTTACGTCACCAACGGCCAGAGCAACTCCGTCAGCGTTCTCGACCTGCTGCAGCTTCGTAATGTTAAGACGATCCCAGTGGGCGCGAGTCCAACCGGCGTCGCTGCCAATCCGACGCGCAACGAAATCTACGTTGCCAATGCCGAATCCAATAACATCAGCATTATCGATGCGGAGCGCAATGTAGTCGCGGCGACTATCGGCGTTCATCGTGCGCCTTACTTCGTTTCCGTTTCGTCCGACGGCAAGCGTGCTTATGTGGCCAACTCCGGCTCAGCCAATGTCTCAGTCATCGATCTCAGCAAGCGGGCGGTGATCTCGACCATACGGGTCGGTGGCGGGCCGGGCTTGGCGAGAGTCTCGCCTGACGGAAAGCTGGCGGTGGCTAGCAATCGCGCCGACAACACGGTTTCCATCGTCGACACGCAGAAGCTCACAGTGCGCAGCACCGTGCCGGTCTGCCAGCAGCCGCAGGACTTGGTCATCCTGCCCGACTCGAGCAAGGCATTCGTGGCTTGCCCCGGGTCGAACCAGATCGCCGCTGTCGATCTCACATCGGACCGTTTGCTGGCTCTGCTGGACGTCGGCAAGACACCGGTGCAGCTTGCACTGAAGCCCGACGGTGGTGAGCTGTTCGTGAGTAACTTCGGCAGCAATAATTTTTCCATTGTCGAGGCCGGAAACAACGAGGTGGGCGGTAGCTACCTCATCGGGGACAAACCCGTCCGGGGAATCGTCACCTCTGACAATAGCCTGCTCTATGTCAGCGATTTCGGCGCCGACACGGTCAGCGTCTATGCCATCGACGAAGGCCGCGTAATTGGCACGGTACAGGTGGGCAGCCATCCCGATGGACTGGCGCTGAGCCCGGACGAAGAGCATTTGCTGGTAGTGAATTCGCGCTCCGGAGATGTCGCAGTCGTGCGAACAGTAAAGACCCGCGACAATTCGAAAATTAGCGCGGAGCGCGCGCTGGTCACGCTTATTCCGGTTGGCAACCAGCCCAACGATATCGTGATTAAGGCGTTCCAGGTCGGAGGGACGAAACGGTGAGATTTGGGAAGACCGCAGCTGATTTCCAAGTCCCGACGGAGAGACTCGATTGTAATTCGTGAATTGTCATTACGAGCGCCCGAGTGGCGCGAGGAATCTGTTTTTCCATCTCCGCTCAAAAGAGCAGATATCTCACTACGCGGGATGTCAAGTCTATCGGTACTCCGGCTACGATATCTCGGCGAGCCGTCAAAGCATATATATTGACTTGGTCTAATGCTGATTCGCGAACACGTTGCTCTGGCCCCGTTCACCACGCTCGGCGTTGGCGGCCCGGCCCGCTACTTCGCAGAGGCCATGAGCGAAGCCGAGGTGACCGAAGCGGTCGAATTCGCCCGCTCGCGACGGTTGCCACTCTTCGTTTTGGGTGGCGGCAGCAACGTGGTTGTCGCCGATTCAGGCTTCGCTGGCTTGGCGCTCAAGGTTGGCATCACGAATTGGTCGAGCGTCAGTACCTCGCAGGAGGAGACACTGTTCACCGCCGGTGCGGGAGTGGAATGGGACGCTCTGGTGGCACATACAGTGGAGGCAAATTGCGCCGGTCTAGAGTGTCTCAGCGGAATTCCCGGTACAGTTGGTGGCACCCCAGTACAGAACGTAGGGGCATATGGGCAGGAGGTCGCCGAGACAATTCGCGAGGTGAGGGCCCTCAACCGCGAGTCTCTCCAGGTGCGAACTTTCTCCAACTCAGAGTGCGAGTTCACCTACCGCTCCAGCATCTTCAATACCACTGAGCGTGATCGGTACATCATCCTTCGGGTATCATTCGCGCTGCGTCAGGGCGGGAAGCCGAGCGTTCGATACGCCGACCTACAGAACTTCTTTGCCAGTGCCAGCGATCCGAGCCTGGCGGATGTCAGAGCGGCAGTGCGCGAAATTCGCCACCGCAAGGCTATGCTGATCGTTTCCGGTGACGAAGATGCGCGCAGCGCTGGTTCGTTCTTCAAGAATCCCATCGTGCCGCAGGATTTCTTCGAAGAGCTGTCGAAGCGGATGCATTTGCGCGGGCTGCAACTGCCCGGCTATCCCGCTACTGATGGTTTTCGCAAGCTTTCCGCCGCATGGCTGGTCGAACAAGCCGGCTTCAATAAGGGCTACCATAATGGCGCGGCGGGTATCTCGCGAAAACACGCGCTGGCTATCGTCAATCGCGGAGGAGCAACCGCCGCTGACATCGTGTCGCTCAAAAACGAAATCCAGTCCCGCGTACTGAGTGAGTTTGGAATTGAGTTGCAACCCGAGCCGGTGTTTGTAGGGTTCTGAGCGTCGTCATCCTGAGCGGAGGCGGCTCGTTGTTGGGGGCCGGAGTCGAAGGAACCCTGTGTAAGCAAAAATCTCCCGGCACGATAGGGACTCTTTGCTGCGCGATGACAGCAACGTCTTCACTCGCTCGGCGTGCGCTTATGCCACTCTGTTGCGTGCTCGTACGCATGAGCGAGCCGGAGAACGGTCGCATCGGCGCCGGGCTTGCCAGAAATTTGCAATCCCACCGGCAGCCCTTCTCGCGTAAATCCGCAGGGGACCGATACGCTCGGCCAGAACAATACGCTGAAGGGCGACGTGTTGCGCAGCAGGTGTTTCGTTTCGAATGGCCGCAGCCCATTGATTCCCAGCGCTTCCAGATCCGAGATGCGCGGCGCAGCTACCGGAACGGTTGGCGTTATGACTAAATCCACTTGCTGGAATAGCTCCTCAGCCTTGTGCCTTTCTTCGGCCAGGTTGCGCCAATCTCGTATGTAGTTGGTCGCGCTAATTCCTGCGCACTTCAGAATTCGAGGAAGCGTGCCTGCCTGGTAAAGCTCCGGATGCTTCGTCACCATGGCTTCGTGGTATTCGTAGATCTCTGCGTTGAAGATAGTGCGATGCGCACCGGCTTCCAGTTCAACATCCGCAACCTGCGCCACCAAAGTTCTGATGACGGCGAGCGCACTTTCCATGCAGACGGCCACCTCGGGCTGGAGTTCATCATAGAAACCCTTGCGAGGAACTCCGACCTTGAGTCCAGCGACGCTGTCATCGAGTGCGGCCCAGTCGTTGGGCGCGCTAGACCCAGCATCGGTCACCAGCGCGCCGAGCAGAAGCACTGCATCTCGCACCGTACGCGTCATCGGTCCAACCGTGTCGAACGATGTGGAGAGCGGAACAACTCCCTTGCAACTCAGCAAGCGCGCGCTCGGGCGATGTCCGACGATCCCGCACAGCGCTGACGGACACCGTATCGAACCTGCCGTATCAGTTCCAATCGCCGCAACGCAGAGCCCCGCCGCAACCGCTGCGGCCGAACCTGACGAAGATCCTCCGGTGATGCGCGCTTGATCCCAAGGATTTTTCACCGGGCCAAACGCGCTCACAATGCCGCTCACGCCAAACGCAAACTCGTGGAGATTCAGCTTGCCAACGATGACGGCGCCCGCCTGCTTCAACTGGGTAACCAGTTCAGCATCTTCGGATCGGGACCCGATCGCGATACTGATTGCTGGCCGCTGTGGTGCAGAACTCCTGCCGTATCAAGGAGATCCTTCAGGCCAATCGGAATGCCGTGCAGAGGTCCGCGCCAGCGGCCGGCCATGATTTCCCCTTCAGCCTGGCGTGCCTGCTCCAGCGCAGATCTCCGCCGTAATGGTGATGAACGCATTCAGGGTCGGATTCAGTTGCTCAATGCGTGCGAGGCACGTGCGCATGAGCTCCAAAGGAGAAAGTTTGCGGGTACGAATCTGCTGTGCGGCTTCGGTGAGGGTGAGCATGGGATTCGTCTACCTGAACTCGTCTAGCTCTCGCGGATTGCGCTTCAACTGCCGACGCCAGAAGAAATAGAAAGGCGCACCGAGAAAAACGATCGCGATGCCGATCAGCGTTTCTTTGGGGCGGGCGACCACGGAGTTCAGCGCCCAGGCTCCTGCCACCAGCACGTACAGTGCTGGCAAATAAGGATACCCCGTACAACGATATGGACGCGGCAGATCGGGCCGCGTTCGCCGCAGTACGAACAATCCCGCCTACCGCCGCGGTGTACGACAGCACCATCATGAACATCACGTAGGTGTAGAGCTGATCGAAGGTGCCACTAAGGGCCAACACCGCCGCCCATGCACTCAGCGAAATCAGGCTGAAGGCCGGGGTGCGATAACGCGGATGCACGCGTCCCATGGCATGAAAGAAGACGCCGTCGCGGGCCATGGCAAACGAAACCCTCGCGCTGCTGAGGATGGCGCACGACATTGCCCCGAAGCAGGACAGAGCGATCACGGCGCTGAGCCACCGCGCGGCCGTGCCTCCGAACAGGCTGGTCGCGGCGGCGTGGGCGATGGTCTCTTCCTTCGCGATAGTTGTGATCGGCAGGGCGTAAAGATAAACCGCGTTGACTGCCAGATAGACGACGCCGACCAGGAGCACGCCCATCACCATGGCGCGCGGCAGCACGCGCTGCGGGTTCTTGATTTCGCCCGCCACCCACGTGACATAGACCCAGCCATCGAAGGCCCAGAACACGCCAATCAGCGCGACGCCAAATGCCGAGATCATGGCCCCCAGCGACATCGGCTGGCTTACGGGGATACTGACCGTATAGTTCGACCAATGGCCGTGGCCGATCGTGAGGCCGAGCATGATGAAAAGTCCGATAGCCGCAAATTTCGCCCACGTCGCAACATTGATCAGCGTCGAGCCGCGTTTCAGTCCCAGCACGTTAATCGCAGTAAGCAGAACAATGGAGCAGATGGACACAAGGTGCCCGCGCGTGAGAGTCCATCCGAAGATAGTTGCTACCGGAACATGAGCGGCCGCGAAGGGCAGCACTGCGCCGAAGTACTCGGCGAAGCCGACGGCGAGCGCTGCAATGGTGCCACTCTGGCCGACGGTGAAGATCATCCATCCGTAGAGAAATGCCGGGAACTCCCCGTAGGCCTCCCGAAGATAAATATATTGCCCGCCCGCCTCGGGGAACATCGCTCCCATCTCTGCGAAAGCGAAGCACGCCAGCAGTGAAATCAGGCCACCTGCCAGCCAGACTCCAAGGAAGAACAGCGGCTTGTGTACGGCGGAGGCAATTGGCCCAGCGGTGAGAAAGATACCAGAGCCAATGATGCCGCCGGCCAGCAGCATCACGGAGTCGCTCAGCGAGAGGCCCCGCACCAGTGTGGGCTCGTGCTGCACCGCGACGGCGGGCTGCGCTGTGGTGGGCTGCGCCATGGATCAGCTGATTCCGAGGTCGTCGGGCATTTCGAGCGGGGTACCGCACGTCCGGCAGATCACCGCGGAACAGTCGCCGCAGGTGAGCGGATCGTCCACTTCCCGCGCGCAGTTAGGACAATACAATTCGGACGAATGCGCCGAGCCGTTGGTAGGTGATTCGGGAGTCTGAGCCATCTATTCCGGAGACTGTAGCACAGATGGGTTGGGGAGAAACAATACGACGGGTCGGTAGCGGCGCAATTCAGCATTGCCGACCAACTGGAAACAAAGCGACGTCTAGGGCGTTTGCCGTTACCTAACCCTGGATCACTTCCGGGTAACTCGTCACTCGGACATCGCAGATCGATTCGAGTTGCGGCCAACTTCCGAGGAGCAACCTTTGCCGTACGCTCTCATCAGGATAGTCAATGGTCTATGTTGCCAATCCTCAGCCCGCAACGGCTTCAGCTGTTCGGAATGACCATGAAGGGCCCTGTCTCATTGTCGCGCTCGTTCTGCAAAAACGCGGGACGATGTAGCGGAGGAGATGCAAACGCAAGTTCCCACAGTGGCGACCGAAGCTCTGGCATGGGCTTTGCCTGAAACAGTTTCCTGCACTGTTTCGCCGTCCACCGTGCCCACCGTTTGGACTTGTTTCTGCGGGCGCTATCGGTCGAAATTCCAGTTCCTGCATACATCTGCCGGTAGAGCTTGGAAAGGAACACGAAAGCGATCCTGGAGCGCAGACGTGGAGCGCAGGCTGACCTTTGCCAGATGGCGCTCCAGTTATAAAATCTGTCCCAAACCATCTGGGTGCGCTCCCCAATCTCCTGCGAGCTCATCGAGGGATGGGGGGTGAACATCTTCGGCCGAATCTCCGTCGGAATTAGCCAATAGCGGGTAATCGGGACATTTCCGACGAGCGTCGGCTGTCTTGCCTGCTCTTTTTCCCAGCGTGCAAAATCGACGGTTCCGGGAAACGGCGTCATCATGAGGAACTGGGCAAAAGTTATGTTCGCCTTCAGTGCGAGCTCAACTGTTGCATCGAATGTCGCTGGATTGTCTGTCGGCAGACCGAAGATGAACGAACCCAGGACATGGACCCCATGCTGTTTGAAGGTAAGCAACTGCTTCGCTAGGGCCTCGCCGGACTGGTTGAAGTCTTTGAAGACCGCTTTCAGTCCCTCCGGAGTCACAGCTTCAATCCCCACCAGAGCACCCTTGATATTAGCCCTCCGCATAGCATCCAGATACTCGGCGTCCTCAGCTGCCTCCATCGTGATCTGTGTGTAGAACACCATGTCTTGCGGCAGTTTTGCCAGTTCTTCCAGGAGTTGGAAACGCTCCGCGCGGATAGCCGTTAAGTCCTCAAGTTTGGCGAGATTGTTTTGCTCGCGGGCGAGCCGCAGATCGGTCAACGTAACGGGATAGAAATTATCGTCGGCGAGGGCGATAAACCGGAAGCCGATGCGGCGCAGCTCAACGATTTCGTCGATGACGCTCTGATACTGCCGTTGGCGCGGCTTTTGTCCATCGGTCCGCCACACGCTGCAAAAAGAGCAATGCTTTGGGCATCCGCGAATGGTCTGGACCGAGGCCCACATGTACTTGTCGCGCGGCATCAGGTCCCATCGCGCGGCCAGGAACTGGCTACCTTCAATCCGCCCGCCTTCGTAGATACTGATTGGTTTGCCAGCGAGGCAATCGGTCACCACGTTGCCCCACGCAATCTCACCGTCTCCCTTCACGACGGCGTGCGCGCCACCGCGGTCGAAAGCCTCTTCCGGATACAGCGTAGCGTGGATGCCACCGTAGATTACCCACGCGCCGCGTTCACGCGCCATGCGGCCGACTTCATATCCCCGTAAAGCATTCCCCGTATGAACGCTGATGCCGACGATGTCTCCCGGCATGATGCTTTCCGGCATAATCTGCTCTAGCGACTCATCGACGAGAATAGGATCCCCCGCTACTCGCGGTGTCGCCGCCGCAAGGACAAACAACCATCTTGGCGTAATGACGGCCGTACCGAAAGAATTGTCACTGGGATTTACGAGATGAACACTCATAGGTTCCGACCTTTCCGGATACGAGTACGGCGACTCCGGCATGGGACTTTGTTGTCAAAGCCAGCGTTGGCTATCTGTCCCTGCTCTCACGTTCGCCCGACAGTCGGAACACGGGCGAACGAGTCCGTACAGGTTCGCAAGTAGGTAATCTTGCCAGCCTGCAAAAAATAAGACTGAGCAAAATTGCTCACAATTGAAAAAAAGGCAGCAGGGACGGTCGCACGGTCGGCTACCGGTGGACGGCGGTGCTGCCCGTCGCTGGTTGCGCGGTGGGATTTCTTGCGAGTGTATATTCAATTCCCGAGGACATCATGATCGACAAGAAGACCATCGCCGCGGACGAGCGGTTGCGCCAGGAGTTTAACCAGTGGGCAGAGCAGGGCCGCGGTGAGGAGATGGAGAACCACCACATCAGCATCACCCAACAGACGCTGGCGCGGATGGAGTTGAAGCCGGGCGACCGCGTACTCGACCTCGGCTGTGGCGCGGGATGGGCCAGCCGCCTGATGGCCGACGCTGTTGCCGACGGCGAAAAGCCCGGACAGGTGATCGGGCTCGACGTGTCGGACGAAATGATTCGGCACGCGCGTGCCGCCTCGACGAGCTATGACAACCTGATGTTCGTCGTCGGGTCGGCACAGCAGATTCCATGGGAGGAGAACTTCTTCGACAAGGTGCTGTCGGTGGAAAGTTTTTATTACTACGCTGACCAGGATCGCGCTCTTGCCGAACTTTTTCGCGTGATGGCTCCCCGTGGCGAGCTGTTCATTCTGATCAATCTTTACAAGGACAATCCCTATTCGTTGCGCTGGGTCGACGAGCTGAAGGTGCCAGTGCAGGCGCGCTCGGAGGAAGAGTATGTTCAGCTGCTGAAGAAGCACACCTTTGAGGATGTGCGGGCTGTGCGGGTGCCAGATCTGACGCCGACGCCGGAGGAGTACAGCGGCAAGTGGTTCAAAAACGCGGAGGAGTTGCGTGACTTCAAGCGGATCGGTGCGTTGCTGCTGATCGCGCGCAAGCCCGACTTCGAGTCTCCGCCGCCAGGTTATGAGGTGTATTGAGAATTCAAGATCAGAATTGCCACACTCCAAACCTGCGGGTGTTGCGCCTTGAAGGGGCACGGCTTCAGCCGTGTCGATAGATGCAAGTGGGAAGTTGGGCTTCAGCCCCTGAGGGAATTCGCAGTTCGCTTCAAAGGCCGAAATCCCTCAGTTGCTAAAGCCAACGTTCGACGACCTCGTTACGGCATGGCTGAAGCCATGCCCTTTCAAATCGTCTAGCGGAGCGACTAATCCAGGACATTCAATATCCTTCCGAACGGTCGCACTTTAGCTACTGCGACTCTGACCCTACTCTCATTCTCACTTGCACGATGCCACGCCGTTTTCGATGGCCGTGCCTTCCTCGTAATCGTTCCACGTTTCAATCATGAGGAAGGGAAGCGGGCGCTGCTCGTTGTAATAGCGCCGGAACATGCGCAATGTATCATCGAGAGTTTTGCCGCAGCGATAGCTCATCTTGCGGTTCTGACTCCAGCTGGCTTTGGAGTCGTTGAAGCCCGGCCACGCCGCGCCCACCGCAATTTTGTTGGGATAGCTGGCAATCATGGTGTGGTAGAAGTTATCGAGATATGGCTGGCCCCAATTGCTGCCGTCGGGCTTCCACCCTTCACCGCCCGGTGAAACCCAGGCATAGAAACCATCGAAGGCGCTCGCATACTGCGGGTGGATGTCTTTCATGATCAGCAATGGCGGCTCTTCCCAAGAGTTAACGGCCTGGCGCACACGGTTCCAGTCCGTATGTCCGGCCTTGGGGAAGATAAAAATCATGGGGCGACCATCGTAGCGCAGGTACGAATCGCGCGGAACCACGGCCTGCGGGCCCAGATAGCGGTCGTGAGCATATTGCAGGTCAGCGAGGACGGCGTCGGTGGCGGCAGCGGGATCGCTGTCGTCCTCGTCATACATCAGAGCAACCTTGAAGCTCTTCTCGGCGGCAACCTCCTGCATCAGCGAGTACGCCTTGTCTTCAAAATCATGATGCGCGCCGTACCAATTCACTACGAAGCCAGTGATACCCAACTGTTTGGCCTGGTCGATCTGCTTCTCGATCTCCACCCGATCCTGCGATGAGTAGCCGGGGTTGATGTGTCCAGGGCGGCCAAACCAAGGCTGGTAGGCCGCCAGCATGATCGGATTGCTTGAGCCGCCGACAAAATGGTTAGCTGCCAGACTTGAACGCACAGCGGCATGCTGACAGCCTGTGGCCATCAACAAACCTACAATAAGCGCCGGTAGTAAGGGCCAGCGCAAATTCATTTTTCCATCGAACATGATTGCGACGCTATGTGGAATTTCCTGTCTCCGGGTCAAGAAGGTTGGATGATAAATTCCGCGGCAACGTTGGACGACGCCCAAAGCCCGCTCCATAATTGTCTAGCGGGCCGTTGCAAAGTCCTACTGTCACTTCTCTTATAAAGTCGACGGCGGTTTCATGGGCGCGAAAGCGGCAGGGCCGTCAAAGGCTGCTATCGGGCCTAGTGCCGTACGCTATTCAGCATCTCCACTGCATTGTGCGGGCTGCGCGGATCTTCCTCGTGCTTGAAGAACGCATAGGTCTCCAAGCCATCGGCGACGCAATGTCCCACGCGATCGATCAGCTTCTTTAGATCTTCAGCCGAATAGCTGGGCTGACGAAAGCGAAAATAAATGTAGCTTGCGGTGCGGACCTCGGGCGTGTTGAGTTTCTCCGTCTCGGCAACACACAACGCCGCATTGCGATCGTGCAGGGCTTGGTAAATGTCGTCGCTGAACCACGACTGGTGACGGAACTCGAATGCAGCCTTGAAATTGGTGGGCAGCAGCGCGAGGAAATCGCGCAGCACAGCGACGTCCGCCTTGGCGGTTGGTGGCAACTGAAACAGCACTGGCCCTAGTTGCGTGGCCAAGGGCTGCAGCGTGGGCAGGAATCGCTGCATCGCCTCTTCGACGTTTTGCAGCCGGCGAATGTGCGTAATGTATTGATTAGCCTTCAGCGCGAAACGAAAACTAGGGCCGACATCCGCCATCCAGGCAGTCGCGGCCTTCTCCGTCAAATGGCGGCGGAAGGTGTAATTCACTTCGACGGCTGTGAGCTGCGTCGCATAATACTTCAAGAAGTTTTTCGACGAAACTTCTTTGGGGTAGAAGTCGGGCTTCCAGATCGTATACGCCCATCCCGAGGTGCCTACAAAGAGCGGAATTTCCCTCGATTCAGCGCCAGTTCGTTCGCGGATCATAGGCCAAGCCTTCCCACGTTTAGCAAGGTAACGGCCGCCTGCCAAAATCAGGGCAGTGGTCACGTTTGCATTTTATTCGCAGATCCAACAAACGAGTAAAAGCGCCGCAAAAGTTTCCGCCTACTTTTGTTACGGCGGAATTCGGTGGCCGAGCATCACTTGAAAGGTCGGGCCAAAACTTACTTCAACTTGAAATTCCAACAGCGCGAAGCGATGTCGGTTATCTCCGTCTCCTGAAATGCGTTGCCCGAGTTCGGCTTGCCCGTCAAGTCAACCTCGTGACCCACATCATCCCAGAGCTCACGATTATCGCCGACTACCTTGTGGCTTTTTCCCTGGTGATCCAGGAGTGTGTAATTGCCTTGGCTGCCACTGAGACACCCTCGGAGGTCACCCGATTGGCTGGTTGTTGCCGCAGCTTGGTTCCCGGAGGAGGAGGCATAGTTCGAATGAGTTGTTGTTTGCGCCGTTGCTATGGTCGCCGCCAACGTTAGCATCGACAGCAACAAAATCGCCGTCTTCATTTTCTTAGCTCCTGCGGAGCCGTTACGATTCCTGCTGAATTGCACGAACCGTCGCCAGCTCCACTGGGTTAGAACTCCAAGGACAGCGCTGCGGTTGTCTTCCGTGGTGGCGCGGTTAAAGAGCTAAGGCCAATGGCCAAATTCAGTTGCTGGAGCGATGCTTGCGGGCACTGGAAGGGGGCTTTCCGAGCGTAGTAGTTTTCCTGCTTCCTGCCTTCTTCTTAGAGTTAGTGGCCGCGACTACGCGCCTCGTCTTCGTCGGTGTTGACTTCGCGGCGACGGCGGCCTTTACCTGCTGTAAAGCCTCCAATGGCGGCATTTTCTGCTTTAATTTCAGCACTGGCTCGAACAGGTCTCCGTACTTTTTCGTTCGCTCCAATACCTGGTCCGAGGTGAACACCAACAAGTTCTCGTCCCCTTTCTTGAGGCAGCTCTCGACTTCCTTCCAATCTACCGGCGTGGACGCGGTTGGTCGCTCCTTGGCTCGTAGCGAGTACACACAGACTGTCGTCTTGTGGTCGTCGTTCTGGCTCCAGTCCACCAGAACCTTGCCGGTGCGCAGCGCTTTCTTCATATCGGAGACGACCATGTCCGGATGCCTCCGCTCCAACAGACGTGCCAACTCATGCGCAAAGAGCTTGGTCTGGTCATAGGTAACGGCGGTGTTCAGCGGAACGTAAATCTGCAGACCCTTCGACCCTGAAGTCTTTGCGAAACTCTGCAGCTGCAGGTTGGCGAAAATGTCGCGCACCCATAGTCCGACCTGGCAACATTGCACGATGTTGGCGGGCGGACCGGGGTCGAGATCGAAGACGAGAAACGTCGGCCGCAAAATGTCTTTGCCGAGCGACAGGCTGGTGTGCAGTTCCAGGTCGGCAAGATTCGCCGCCCATACCAGTGTCGGAAGGTCCTCGGCCAGACAGTAGTTCATCCATTTGTTATTGCCGGAACTCCACACGCGCGCCGTCTGCACCCACTCGGGACGATGCTCGGGGCAATTTTTTTCGTAGAAAAATGGGCCACTCACGCCGTTGGGATAGCGCTTCATGGTCAGCGGCCGTCCGCGCAAGTGCGGCAGCAGCACCGGCGCAATGCGCACGTAATAGTCGATCACCTGCCCCTTGGTGAATCCGGCTGCCGGATACAGAACCTTGTCGAGATTTGAAAGCTTCAGGTGCCTTCCCTCGATATCAACCACGGTCTCTTTGCCCATCGTCTCCTCGCCGCTGCACAGAAATGATGCAGGTTCAGCAAGCAAGTATGCAACCTCAACGCCGAATGTTGCTTGCAGTATCGGGTGGCTGCTCTCCTCGGTTTGACTTGCGCGTCCTTATCTGTAACTTTTTAACTTATGCATGATCCGGTCTGCCCCTCTGGAGGCACGATGAAGCGCTGGTTTGCCAAATTGACTTGTCTGTTCCTGCTGGTAGCTGCTTTACCGCTAGCGGCGCAGGACCTGGCGTCGTACGAGAAACGCGTCTCGGTGAAGACCCTGCCCAACGGCTTGACGGTCGTCCTTTGGCGACGTCCCGAAGCACCGGTGTTCTCGTTCTTCACCCTGGTTGACGCCGGCTCGGCGCAAGACCCCCGCAACGAGACTGGTCTGGCCCACATGATGGAGCACATGGCCTTCAAGGGTACGCCTGACATCGGTACCACCGACTATGCCGCCGAGAAGCCGGCGCTTGAAAAAGTTGAGCAGACATACGCAGCCTATGAGGCCGAGCGCATCAAGCGTGTAGGCCAGGATCCGCAGAAGCTGGCGCAACTGAAAACCGCCTGGGAGCAAGCGATCAAGAACGCCGACAAGTACGTGGTGCAGAACCAATTTGGCGAGATCGTGGAAAGCCATGGCGGAGTTGGCGTCAACGCCTTCACCAACTACGACGAGACCGGCTACATGTATTCCATGCCGTCGAACATGATCGAGCTATGGGCCGCACTGGAGTCGGACCGATTGGCGCATCCGGTAATGCGCGAGTTTTACAAGGAGCGCAATGTGGTGATGGAAGAGCGCCGCATGCGCACCGACAGCCGTCCGACGGGGCGCTTGGTCGAGCAGTTTCTGGGCACGGCTTTCATGGCCAATCCCTACCATCGGCCGACCATCGGTTACGCCTCCGATCTGCAAAGCTTTTCCGCCACCGATGCGGCTGAGTTCTTCAAGCGACATTACGTGCCCAGCAATATGGTGATCGGCCTGGTCGGCGACCTCGATCCAGCACAGGTCTTTCCGATTGTGGAGAAATATTTCGGCCAGCTTCCCACCACGCCCAAGCCGGAAGAGTTGTTCACGGACGAGCCCGCGCAGAATTCGGTGCGCGAGGTCACGCTGCACGATCCGTCGCAGCCGTTCTATCTTGAGGGCTACCACCGGCCGAGCTATCTCGCGCCGGATGACGCAGTGTACGACGCGATCAGCGATATTCTGTCGAACGGGCGGACCTCACGCTTGTACCGGTCGATGGTTCGCGACAAGAAAATTGCCGCCTTCGCCGCGGGCTTTACCGGCTTCCCGGGAATAAAGTACGGCCACCTGTTTGCGTTCTATGGCGTTCCGTTGCCCGGCCACACCAACGAAGAGTTGCAAAAGGCCGTGCATGAGGAGATCGACAAGCTGAAGACGCAAGACGTTACCGACGACGAATTGCAGATGTTCAAGACGCGTACCAAGGCTGACCTGATTCGCGGGCTCGCAAGCAACGAGGGACTGGCGCAACAGCTTGCGACCTACCAAACCCGCTATGGCGATTGGCGCGAGCTATTCCGCTATCTCGACAGAGTGGATAAAGTCACAAAGGCTGACATCCGGCGGGTGTCGAACCAGGTCTTCACTGACAGCAACCGCACGGTCGGCGTCATCCAGACCCAGACGGCAAGTAGTCAGGCCCCGTCGGCAAGCAAAGGAGCGGAACAGCAATGAGCGTATTCAAGAACCCCGTTCTCTGTTGTCATCCTGAGCGGAGGCGGCGCGGCGCCGCCGGAGTCGAAGGATCTGCTGTTCTAGCCCTGTGTCATTTCTCGTTTGCCGCTGTTTTGCCTTCGTGCTTCTCTTTACCGCCCTCGGCAGCGCCCAAATCACGCCTTGGAACAAGATTCAGCCTCCGCCCCTGCCTGCGTTCAAGCCTCAGGAGCCAGTTCGGATTCAGTTACCAAACGGCATGGTGATCTTTCTGCAGGAAGATCATGAACTGCCTCTGATCGACGCGACAGCGCGCATTCGTGGCGGCTCCATTTCGGAGGCACCCTCCAAGACCGGGCTGACCGATCTCTATGGTGAGGTTTGGCGCACTGGTGGAACCAAGACAAAGACTGGCGACGAGATGGACGACTTCCTGGAAGCGCGTGCGGCCAAGATTGAAACCGACAACCAGTCAGACTCGACAACCATTTCACTGAATTGTCTGAAGGGCGACTTTGATGCCGTGTTCGAGATGTTTCTCGATCTGCTGCACAATCCTGAGTTCCGCCCCGACAAGCTAGAGCTGGCAAAGGAGCAGATGTACACGGAGATCTCGCGGCGCAACGACAACGTCGATTCCATTGTGCATCGCGAAAGCCGCATTATTGCCTATGGCAAAGACAATCCTTACGCGCGCGTTCCGGAGTACGCGACTGTCGCCGCCGTGACCCGTGAGGACCTGCTGAGCTGGCACCAGCAATACGTTTACCCCAACAACATCATCTTCGGCATCACCGGCGACTTCGATGCGAAGGCGATGGAAGCTAAGCTGCGGCAATCCTTCGCTTCGTGGCCGAAGGGAGCTGAGGCCAAGCAGCCCGACATCAAGTTCACCGAGCCGAAGCCGGGCTTGTACTTCGTCCGCAAGACCGATGTGAACCAAAGCAGCATCGACATGCTCGACCTTGGCATTGAGCGCAGCAATCCCGACTACTTCGCCGTTACGGTAATGAACGAAATGTTTGGAGGCAGCTTTTCCTCGCGGCTGTTCAACCATCTGCGGTCAGGAAAAGGCCTGGCATACGCCGTCGGCGGAGGTATCGGTTCTAGCTGGGACCATCCAGGTGTGACCAATATTGACATGCAAACCAAGAGTGCCAGTACCGTGGAAGGCATTGAGGGCCTTAATGGTGAGATTGATGACCTGCATAAGAATGCGGCAACCCCGGAAGAACTAAAGCGCGCCAAAGACGACATCCTAAACTCGTTCATCTTCCAGTTCGACACACCGGAAAAGGTCCTACGCGAGAAGATGGCCTACGAGTTCTATCATTATCCACTCGATTTTCTAGAGCGATATCGCACGGAAGTTGAAAAGGTAACTGCGGACGACGTCTCACGCGTGGCGCTCAAGTATGTTCACAAGGACCGCATGGCCGTATTGGTAGTGGGTAATGACACCGAATTCGGCAAAGGGCTCAGCACACTCGGGCCGGTGCAGGACGTGGATATTACGATTCCTCCACCGCCGGCGAGCATGATGCAGCAGGGACCGGGCGCCGCGCAATAAAATAAACGGCGCACATTGCACAGCGGCGGGACTGACTGGCTGTGGAAATGATGCTGTCGCTATCTCCAGGCGATGCACAGACCAACGGTACCTGGCGGGCTTTCCTCTAGGGTGGATTTTGCATATCGCTTCAGGCTACAGCTGTTGTATCTTTGAGCGCGAGGCCCCGTCATGATTCGCCTGATCCGCGAATTGATCCGACCCTATCGCGGCACGCTGCTGATCATTCTGCTCGCGATGATGGTCGAAACGGCCATGAGCCTGGCTGCGCCGTGGCCGCTTAAAGTCATTATCGATAACGTGGTTGGGACGCATAAACTACCCCATTGGCTCGACCAAATGGTGCGGCCGATGCTGGAGGGCGGTGGCAAATTACAGGTTGCAGGTCTGGCGGCGCTGGCCGTCGTCATCATCGCCCTGTTAGGCGCGCTCGCCTCTTATGTAGACAACTACTACACCGAGAGCGTAGGGCAGTGGGTGGCCAATGACCTTCGCCTGCGCACTTACCATCACCTGCAGCGCCTCTCGCTGGGCTATTACGACACTCATCAGACCGGCACTCTTCTCAGCACCATCACCACCGACATCCAGACGATCCAGGGTTTTGCGTCGTCGTCCACCCTCAACATCTTCGTCGATCTGCTAACCATCGTCAGCATGCTCGGCCTCATGTTCTGGCTCAATTGGGATTTCACCATGATCGCCGTAGGTGTGACGCCGTTTCTGCTGTTCTTCGTATCGCGCTTCAAGAAGGCGGTGAA
The DNA here is from genome assembly GCA_963709045.1 of uncultured Acidobacteriaceae bacterium. Classification (GTDB taxonomy): domain Bacteria; phylum Acidobacteriota; class Terriglobia; order Terriglobales; family Acidobacteriaceae; genus Bog-257. The sequence continues at coordinate 137,855 of CAVPUX010000010.1, forward strand.
GAAGGCCACCCACGAGGTCCGAAAAGAACAAAGCCAGATCGTCGCCGTGGTGCAGCAAGGTCTGGAGTCTATGCAGGTGGTCAAGGCTTTCGGACGTCAGGATCTGGAGGAACAGAACCTCGCCGAGGTGAGTCACGCGACCGTTAATGCCGCGCTCGCCGCCCGGCGTGTGAAGTCAATGCTCTCGCCCATCGTGGCGGTTACTGTGGCGCTCTGCACCGGGGTGGTGTTGTGGCGCGGCGCGCACCTCATTCTGGTGGGAGCCATGACGGTCGGTGCCCTCACCGTTTACCTGTCGTACCTCAGCAAGTTCTTCAAGCCGGTGAAAGATCTGGCCACCACCACCAATGCAATTGCGCAGGCCGCGGTGGGTGTCGATCGTATTCGAGCCATTCTCGATACCGACGACATTATTCCCGAACGGCCCGACGCGATCGAGCCGACGGCTATCAAGGGCGAGATCGTCTTTGAGCACGTTGCTTTTGCTTACGCCGCCGACGCTCCGGTGCTCAAGGATGTCAGCTTTACCATTAAGCCCGGTCAAATGGTCGGCGTGGTCGGGCCGACGGGCAGCGGGAAATCCACGGTAGTTAGCTTGATTCCGCGCTTTTACGATTCCACCGCGGGTATAGTGAAGATCGACGGCCGCGATGTGCGTGATTACAAAATTCAGCCGTTACGAGATCAGATCGGCTACGTCTTACAGGACACGGTGCTGTTTCGTGGGACCATCCGCGACAACATCGCGTTTGGTAGTCCCAAAGCAACTAAAGAGGAAATTGAGCAGGCGGCGAAGTTGGCCAACGCTGATGAGTTCATCTCGCGTATGCCGAAAGGCTATGACACCATGGTTGGTGACCGCGGACTGACTCTCTCCGGAGGTCAACGCCAGCGCATCGGGATTGCCCGGGTGATGGTTCGCAACAGCCCGATCCTTTTGCTCGACGAGCCAACCGCCGCTCTCGATAGCGAGTCGGAGCGCAGCGTGATTGAAGCGCTTGAAAGATTGATGAAAGGCCGTACCGTAGTGACCATCGCGCACCGCCTGAGCACTATTCGCGATGCCGACCAGATTATCGTGATTGCCGGTGGCGTGGTCGCCGAGTCAGGGAACCATGACGAATTGATGGCGCGGAACGGAATCTACGCCGACCTCCATCGTACGCAGTTTGAAGACGCCGCTTCAGCGAAAACCGGCGTGTAAGCGGTGCCGTAAGATGGCAGCATGAGTGATGTCCCATGCGAGCTATCGGACTTCACCGTTCATCTTTAGGAATTGTCATTACGAGCGAAGCGAGGAATCTACTTTTGTTCGCAGCTGAAGAGCGGCTCGGGAAACTCGGTCGCTCACGGCTTTAGAGCCGTTTCGTGATGACAACTCAGTCTGTAGAAACTAAAACTCTGTGTCCTCGGTGTCTCTGTGGTGAAAACAATTCTTGTGGTGAAATGCTTTTTGCGGATCGGCGCAAACGCTTCCGCCGGCCAAGATGAAAGGTAACTCTTAATGTCCCGGTCCTTGATCGTATTACCTGACGATACTGCTAAGCCAATTCTAGACGCGATCAACAACGCGTCGAAATCGCTCTGTATCAAGATGTTTGTCTTCTCCGACCCAAGTTTGCTGCAAGCGGTCATCGCCGCGCACCAGCGCGGGGTGAAGGTGCGCATCATGCTCAACCCCGCTCGCCGCAGCGGAGAGGCCGAAAACGAGGACTCCAGGAAACAGCTCACTGCCGCCGGAGTCGAGGTCATCGATAGCAATCCCGCCTTCGACCTCACCCACGAAAAGTCGATGATTGTCGACGACGACATGGCGTTTGTGAAGTCGCTGAACTGGCAGACCAAGAACCTGACGGAAACTCGCGACTATGCCGTGATCACGGCGCATGCCCATGAGGTTAAAGAAATTTCCGAGTGCTTTGAAGCGGACTGGAACCGCCAGGCATTCGGGCCCGGAGAACATTCCCATCTGATTTGGTGCGTTGGTAATGGGCGGCAGCGAATCGGCCAATTCATCGACGAGGCCAAGCATTCGCTGTGGTTGCAGAACGAACGCTATCAGGACCCGGTCATCATCGAGCGCCTGGTGCGGGCCAACCGCCGGGGCGTGAAAGTTCATCTGATGGCACGGCCGCCACACAAATTGAAGAAAGAGAAGTTGATCGAAGGCGTCGGCGGCCTACGCATTCTTGATGATGTAGGCGTCAAGGTGCACAAGCTGAAAGGGCTGAAACTTCACGCCAAGCTGCTTTTTGCCGACGGTGTGCGAGCGATTATCGGTTCCATTAACATTGCGCCGGGTAGCTTCGACAGTCGGCGCGAGCTAGCTATCGAGGTGCGGGACGAAGATATCGTGGAGCGGCTTCACGAGGTCGTTCATCATGATTGGGAAAACTCACACCCTCTCGATTTGACCGACGAGGGCCTAATGGCCGAACTCGAAGAGCACGATGAGAATCTGGTTGAAGACCTGGCGCTGGAGGGTCAAAAGGCGAAGGGGGCAAAAGGGAAGAGTTGAAGGTTTGATTCTGCTCGGGTAGAGGTGGTCTGGCCCGCATCCAATTTGCAACTTAACATCAACGCAAGAAAGGAAAATCTACATGGCTGACGACAAGAAGTGCGCCCACACGATGTGCCAATGTGTAGTTCCACAAAACGAAAAGTATTGCAGCGAATATTGCCACGACGCCCACATCGAAAAGGAAACCGAGATCCAGTGCGACTGCAAGCATCCCGCTTGCGCGCTCGATTAAGAATCCATTAGGCCGTCACCCGCAGGTACCCATCCTTTCGCTGGCTTTGCGAAAGGGTGGGATCGTCAACTCTCCGCTCGCCATAAGTCCCCGCGCCTCGCCACGCATCCTTCGTCGCTGTACCATGTCATTGCACGCAATTACTACGGAGGATGTCATGGTACCTGCACTTGCAGAGTTGGAACCCAAGCCGGTTTGGAAGCATTTCGACGCGCTGGCCGCGATCCCGCGCGCTTCGACCAAAGAAGCTGCCGCACGCGAATATGTGCTGGCGCAAGCCGCTCGCCTTGGTCTTGAGGTCGTTCAGGACAAAGCCGGCAACATCGTTGTCCGCAAACCCGCACATAAAGGCCGCGAGGGCGCGATTATGGCATTGTTGCAGGGTCACCTCGACATGGTTTGCGAGAAGAACGAAGGCACAGCCCACAACTTCGATACCGATCCCATCAAAGTTGTGCGTAGTGGCGACTGGCTGAAGGCTGATGGCACCACCCTCGGCTCCGACAACGGTGTTGGCGTGGCGGCCGCACTGGCGGTAATGGAGAGCACAGACATTGCGCACGGTCCGCTGGAGTTCGTCTTCACCATCGACGAAGAGACGGGGCTCACCGGTGCCGCGGAATTCCAGGGCGGCGTGCTTAAGTCCAGTTACTTTCTGAATCTCGACAACGAAGAGAAGGGAACTCTGTGCATAGGTTGCTCGGGTGGAATGACCACGACGGCTCGCCGCAAGGTCACACTAAGTCCGACAAGTGCAGGCGCAAGCTGGCGCATCAAGGTGTCTGGCCTTAAGGGCGGGCACTCCGGCGTGGATATCCATCAAGGCCGCGGCAATGCTCTGCGGGTCTTGGGCGCCGTGCTTCATAAAGCGCTCGAAAATCTGCCGGTGGAAGTTGCCGACATCAAAGGCGGAAGCGCACAAAATGCGATTGCCCGCGAGGCGTCGTCCATCGTGGTGCTGGACGCGTCGAAGGAAAAAGAACTGAAGGCACTGGTTGCGACCGCGGAAGAGGAATACAAAGCCGATCTTGGCAGCTTCGATCCCGATTTGCAGATCACGGTCGAGAAAGCCGACCGCCCGGAAAAGGTTCTCGACGCTGCTGACGCAAAGGCCGCGGTCGCTCTTCTAGTCACCATGCCGCACGGCGTCCTGGCGATGAGTCCCGACGTTCCCGGGCTAGTGCAGAACTCGACCAATCTGGCGATCATCGCCATCAAGGGCGACACGATCGAGATTGTCACCAGCCAGCGCAGCGCGATCGAGAGCAGCAAGCAGACGGCCGCACGCATGGTCGCCACCGCGTGTCGGCTGGCGGGTTTCGAGGTCGAGCATCGCGGCAGCTATCCGGGATGGAAACCTGAGCCTAGCAGCGATATCGTTCGAAAACTTCAAGCAGTACATGAAGATTTATTCGGCGAGCCCGCCAAACTCATCGCCATGCATGCGGGCCTCGAATGCGGCGTGATCGGCGAGAAGTATCCTGGCATGCAGATGGTGTCGTTCGGGCCGACCATCGTCGATCCGCACAGCCCCAACGAGCGCGTCCAGATCTCTTCCGTCGAGAGCTTCTGGAAGTATTTGAGGGCGGTGCTGGAAAGGATTTGAACCGGGGCAACGCAGAAGACTTCTGGTGGCTACACTCCGAGTGCAGCGCGAGTCTCCTTGACAATCTGCGCCACCGGCGGGCCAACGTCGATGGTGACGGTATCTTTTGGTTCCTCGAGGGTGTCGAACTGGCTGCGCAGCAGATGAGGATTCATGTAATGCCCGTGGCGCGAAGCTAGTCGCTGGGCAATCAACTCGTAGCCGCCACGCAGGTAAACAAACTTGACCTCCGGGCTGACCTGCAAAACCTCGCGGTACGAAGTCTTTAGTGCCGAGCACGCCAGCACGATATTCTCTCCCGCCGCCAACCACCCGGTGATGGCGCTGCGTAGGGACTGAAGCCATGGGGCACGGTCTTCATCGGTTAGTGGAATACCCGCGTGCATCTTCGCGATGTTGGCAGCAGAATGAAAATCGTCACCCTCGGCGAAGCGCCAGTGAAGTTCCTGGGCGAGCGCCTTCCCGATGGTGGTCTTGCCTACGCCGCTGACGCCCATGAGAATAACGATCATTCCTTCTGCCCGATGTTGAGAGTGATGGGAGTCGAGCTCAGAGTCGAAAATGTGCTTTTCTGTCTGAGCGAGCGTTGCGAGCCGAAGGATCTCTATAACCTACACTGCAGATGTCTCTCACGGCAAGAAAGGTGCCGTCGACGATAGGGTTCCTTCGACTCCTTGCTCCGCTCGTCGCTCAGGATGACAAACCTAAAGGCCCTTGTTGCCCGGGATGCCCCCAAAAAACTATGTGGGATCACTTCTGATTTCCACCAAGAATAAAGTGTTCGATCGCGAATGCAAAACCATCTTCGGTATTTTCCTTCGTAACATAGGTAGCTTGCGCCTTGACGTCGTCCGTCGCGTTGCCCATGGCTATGCTTACGCCGCTGTTGCGAAACATCAATACGTCGGTCGGCATATCGCCGATAGTGGCAATGTGTTCCCGTGGGATGTTCAACATCTTCGACAAGGTGGCGATGACCATACCTTTGTTAGCGTCGGCGTGGGTCACGTCGAGGTAGTACTCAGAGGAGCAAGTGGCCGAAATTGCCGGGCAACACAAACAGGCAAGATCGGATTGCGTACGCTTCACGGCATCGTAATCGTCGCTGACACCGACCAACTTTAGCACGTGGAACTGCGACATGTCGTAAGTTTGCAGGGGCGTGGCTTTGCACTGCATGAGTTCTTCCTGGTGCAGGACGTGCGGACCAACTGGATTACTGACATACCAACTTGCTCTCGTGTAAACCCATAGATCGAGAGGGCTCTTGCAAATATGATCCGCGACGGCCTGCGTGTCCGGTGAAGCCATTGGCAACTGGTGGAGGACGTTGCAGTCGGGACTAATCAGCAACCCCCCGTTGAAACACGCCGATGGCTCGGAGATATGGAGATCGCGTAGCAGTGACTCGGTCAACCGTGGCGGCCGTGCACTGGCAACGGTAAAGCGTATGCCTGCCTGCTTAAGGCGTTTCACCGCCGCTGGCGCACCAGGGCTGAGGTTCTTCCCAGGATCGAGCAGCGTGCCGTCAACATCCGACACGACCAATCTCACCTTAGGCTGGGCGTTTGTCCCAGCCATTACAGGTCCTCAGAGCCATCCCGCTTTAGTCGGCGCCAGCAATGACGATCATATTGAATCAGCCCGTCGGCAGCCTCTGGACCTTCACTGCCAGCGGCGTAGTTGGGGAATTGCGGTGGCGGCAGCTCGGCCCAGGCCTCTTCAATTGGAGTAATGATGCGCCACTCGGCCTCCACCTCATCACGACGCGTGAAGAGGGTCGCATCACCCCGCATGGCATCAAGCAAGAGCGTCTCGTAAGCTGCGGGGCTTTCGCCGCCAAAAGCGTCGCGATAGGAAAAGTCCATGTCGACGCGAATGGCGCGCATCTGCGGCCCAGGCTGCTTGGCGCCAAAGCTCACCGAGATACCTTCATTCGGCTGAATGCGCATGGTGATGACATTGTGGTGGACGTCTTTGGGATTGCGAGAGAACAGGGCTTGCGGCGTACGCTTGAAGTGGACCGCAATCTCGGTCAACTGATTGGCCAACCGTTTGCCGGCCCGCACGTAGAAGGGAACTCCTGCCCAGCGCCAGTTATCGACCCGGAACTCGACGGCAACATAGGTCTCGGTACGTGAATTCGGATCGACGCCTTTTTCCTGACGATAACCGGGCACCGGCTTGCCATCGATCTGCCCAGGTCCGTACTGTCCGCGAACCGTACGCCGAGCCACCTCGTCCTTCGACATCGGAGCGATGGCGCGCAGCACTTCGACTTTGTGTCCGCGCACGGCTTCGGCGTCGAAGGCGACCGGCGGCTCCATCGCAGTCAACGTCAGGCACTGGAGGAGATGGTTCGCGACCATGTCGCGTAGCGCGCCGGTCTCTTCATAAAACGCGGCGCGACTCTCCACTCCGAGGGTCTCGGCGGCAGTGATCTCGATGTACTCGATGTAGTTTCGGTTCCACACCGGCTCGAACATCGAGTTACCGAAGCGGAACATCATGATGTTCTGGACAGTTTCTTTACCCAGGTAGTGATCGATGCGGTAAACGGATGGTTCGTCGAAGACGCGCGAAACAATTTCGTTCAACTCGTGCGCGCTTTTAAGATCGCGTCCGAAGGGCTTCTCCAGGATGATTCGCGTCCAGCCTTCAGTATTGCGCGCCAGTCCTGCGGCGCCGAGGCCTTCAACAATTGGGGGCGCCAGCGAAGCCGAAGTCGAGATGTAGAACAGCACGTTCTTGCTGGCGCCGTTCTTCTGCATTTCTTCCAGCTTCGCCTTCAGGCGAGGATAAAAGTCCGGCTGATTGGCGTCGCCGACTAGATAGTGCAGGCGCTTGGCAAAATCATTCCAGCCCTTGTCGGTAAAGTTGTGTGCATCTTTCGAATTTGCAGCGCCATCGCGCAGCCGTTCGCGAAGCTCGTCATCAGTGAGCTTGGTGCGACCGATGCCGAGCACGTCGAAGTTGCGGTTGGTGCAACCCACACAGGCCAGATCGTAAAGCGCAGGAATCAATTTGCGATGGGTGAGGTCGCCGGTGGCGCCGAAAATAACGAGCAGGCATGACTCACCCATGGGCAAGGAGGATTGCGTAAGTTTGTGTGGCTTGGGTTGGACAAGAGTGCTCATATTCTTCCGCCTCCGCTAAACTCGGGGATGGAATTCGTCGCGCGCATGAAGCGCTCCTTTATTGCCGAACGCCTGCTTCTGTAGCGGCGGCAGTCGCCTGCGAGACCGCTTCCTTTATCAGCACGAGCAGGCGGCGGAGACCCTTCTCGATGTCGCGCCCGAGGTCGACGCGAATCGCGCGGCGACCGCGCGCCACCAGCGACTCGAAATCGCCCAGCGCTTGCGCCTGTTTGAGCACGGCAAAGGTGAATTTCTCGGTGGGAATCTCGATGTCGTTGATGTCCTCGGATGTGATCTGGAGAAACACTCCGGTATCGGGACCCCCCTTGTGCAACTGGCCGGTGGAATGGAGAAAGCGAGGTCCATAGCCGCTAGTAGTGGCAACGTTCTTTTCGTCACGCACGGCGATGCGAACTTGCTGGAGCAAGCTTTCGTAGTTATTCAACTCTTCAATGTATTGCGTGACCGCAAAATAATCTCCCGGCTTGATACGTGAAAGATGGGCGGTGATGATCTCCTGCATGGACGAACCGCCACGCCGTAATAAATCGCGGGTAGCTTCGTCACCAAAGACGCGCATCGATTCCTCGGCGATGATCAGCTTCTGCTGGGCAAGTGAACCGTTCTGGACATATTCGCTAAGCAGGCGCTTGGTATTATCCTTCGATTCCTGCACGTTGGGTTGGTCGAATGGATCGACAGCCAGCAGCGCAGCCGCGACCGCCGTAGCAAATTCCCACAGGAAAAGTTCCTCGCCCAAGTCGAGCGTATCGTTCAGCACATGGCGCAGCACAGGATGGCCGGCCGCCTCAAGCGCTGCCAGCTTGGCATCGATGTCACCGGTCTTTGACGAATCAGTGTGAATGAATGCAAAGACGCGATCGTCGCCATAGTCGTCGGGCGAACCCAGCGGCTCGCCGGCAACCGGCACAATGCCCTTTCCATCTTTGCCGGTGCTCTCGGCTATGAGCTGTTCGATCCAGAGACCCAGCGAGTCGAGGGGCGCCGGCGTCACCAACGTCAGCTTGTTTCGTCCCGCTTTTGCAAGCGAGCCGAGAACCGCGCCCAGACGCGCACCCGGATTTTCATTGATGCCGACCGGTCCCACGCAGGCATGCTGACCTTGCAGAGCGCGTTCGAGGAACGTCTTCACATCGCCGCCCATAACGGCAAATGGCACCATGCCCGAGTACGACAGCGCCGAGTAGCGCCCACCAATGTCGGGCATGTTCATAAACACGCGGCGGAAGTGATGGTGCACTGCATCCTTCGCGAGCTGAGTTCCAGGATCGGTTACGGCTACAAAGTTTCCACCCGCCGCGTCACCCTTCACCCGCTTTACCCGGTCATGGAAATAGCGCTGAAACATCTGCGGCTCGGTTGTGTCGCCCGATTTCGACGACACGATGAACAGGGTCTTGCCGACATCGATCTTCTGCTCCAGATGGCGTATGGCCGTCGGCACGGTAGAGTCGAGAACGTACAGCTGCGGGTAATTGTCTATCCTGCCGAAAGTGCGGCCGATCACTTCAGGACACAGACTCGATCCGCCCACGCCCAGCACGACAGCATATTCAAACTCTGCCTTGCGAATGTCGTCGGCAAACGCGACTAGTTCGGAAATATGCGGTTGCATAATCTCAGCGAGTTTTAGCCAGCCCAGGGCGCTGCGAATAATCGCCGCATGATCAGGCTCGTCCCTCCACACTGCAGGGTCTTTCTTCCATATGCGGCTGACGACCTTCTGCTTGTCGAGGTCCTTGAGGGTGGTTTCGAAATCGCGCTGATAACTGCCAAGGACGGCGCTGTGACGCGCAATGATGGACCGAATTACCTCCACGCGACGGGCTTCAATCACTTCGAACAGCTCGTCAAACGATTCCGAAAAGGATGCCACGCCCTCTTCGGTGAGTTTGGTGGTGGCTGCCGTCATGTCAATCCCCACGGCTTTCAGCTCGTCAAAGATGTGGTGGGCTTCTTCGATTCCAGTATCCAGGGTCAAGTTAGCTGTGCCGTGATCGCGGAAGGCATCCAGCGTTGCGGGAGGCACGGTGTTAACCGTGTCGGAACCGATTAAGGTATCAAGATACATGGTGTCGGGATAGGCCGGATTTTTGGTGCTGGTCGAAGCCCAGAGTGGCCGCTGTACCTTGGCGCCCTTTTCCTTAAGTTTGGCAAAACGGTCGCCGCCGAAGATGCGCTTAAACGATTCATAGGCCAGCTTCGCATTGGCGATCGCGGTCTTGCCCATCAGGGCATTGATGCGCTGCTTTTGCTGATCGTCGGTGGCTTCCTGGGCTAGCTGTCCAAGCTGCTTGTCCACCATGCTGTCAATGCGGCTGACGAAGAAGCTTGCGACTGAAGCGATGCGGTCAATCGGGAGGCCGGCGGCGACACGGCGCTCGAGTCCTTTGACGTAGGCCTCGGCAACCTGCTCATACACATCGACGGCGAAGATCAGGGTGATGTTGATGTTCAGCCCGGAGAAGAGCAGCTCCTCAACGGCAGGAAGGCCGGCCGGTGTGGCCGGTACCTTGATCATGACGTTGGGCCGATTCAGGTGGGCAAACAGCTTCTTCGCTTCTTCGATCGTAGCCTTGGTGTCGTTGGCCAGGAGAGGAGAAACTTCCAGGCTGATGAATCCGTCGGCGCCGTCGTTAGCGTCGTACACACCGCGTAGGACGTCGGCAGCGTTACCAATGTCCTGCAGCACGATCTCCTGGTAAATCTGCGAGACGTCGCTTCCGCCACGCGCCAGTTTTTCCAATTGCTCGGCGTAATCCTGGCTGCCGCTGATCGCCTTTTGAAAGATGGTCGGGTTCGACGTTACCCCGCGGAGGCCATCTTCGTCGATGAGGCGTTTCAGCCCTCCAGTCGTCAAAAGAGAGCGGCTCAACTGATCAAGCCAAACACTCTGGCCCAGTTCATGAAGCTGTAGTAAGGGGTTGCTGCTCATTTCAGTCCTCGCAGATCGTGCTCTTCGAGCGCGGTGATTTTCGCCAGCCGCCGGCGATGACGCTCTTCCCCGGTGAAATTCGCACCCAGAAACGTTCGTACCAAATCCAACGCCAGCTCCGGTCCGATGATGCGGGAGCCCAGGCAAAGAATATTCATGTTGTCATGCTCGACGCCCTGATGCGCCGAATAGCAATCGTGGCAAACCGCAGCGCGAATGCCGGGCAGCTTGTTAGCCGCGACGGACGCGCCAACTCCGCTGCCGCAGATCAGCACCGCTCGTTCCGCTCTGCCTTCGAGTACGGCGCGGCCGACGGCCTCGGCGTAATCGGGATAATCATCTGGCTTGCTGGGATCATGGGTACCGCAGTCAACAACTTCATGCCCCAGCCGTTTCAGCTCGGCAATGACAGTCTCGTTGAGTGGAACTCCGGCGTGGTCGGCGCCTACGGCTATCTTCATATTCATGGTACGCCTGCGCTATCAGCCTTTGATTTTTTTCATGACATCCTTGGCCTTGGTCACGACGTCTTCCACCGTGAAGCCGAAATGTTTGAGCAGCTCCTTATAAGGAGCAGATGCGCCAAAGTCATTCCTGGCCACAACATACCCATCATTGCCAACGTATTCCCTCCACCCAAAAGCGGTGCCTGCTTCCACGGCCACGCGGGCTCGCACCTGGGGTGGAAGAACCTGGCGCTTGTAATCGTCCGGCTGCTCTTCGAACAGTCTCCAGCAGGGCATGGACACAACGCGCGCCTTGACGCCCTCGGCGGTCAGCTTTTCATAAGCGCCCACGCAAAGCTGCACCTCCGAGCCGGTTCCCATCAAGATGATGTCCGGAGTGCCTCCGGAATCAGCCATGACGTATGCGCCTTTGGCAAGGCCTGCCGCCGATGCATACTTGGTGCGGTCGAAGGTGGGGACAGCCTGACGAGTAAGCACCAGCGCAACCGGCACAGTCTTTAACGGCATGATGTAGCGCCAGGCTTCGGCGACCTCATTGGCGTCCGCCGGCCTAATCAGCAGCAACCGCGGAATGGCGCGCACGGCCATCAGGTGTTCGATGGGCTGGTGGGTGGGGCCATCCTCACCGAGGCAGAAAGAGTCGTGCGTATAGATCCAGATGACCGGTTGGTCCATCATCGCCGCCAGCCGAAGCACCGGCCGCATGTAATCGGAAAAGACAAAGAAGGTGGCTCCAAAAGGACGCAGCCCGGATAGCGCCATGCCGTTGAGGATGGAGCCCATGGCGTGTTCGCGGATGCCAAAGTGGAAGTTGCGGCCCGAATAGCTATCCTTCTCGAAGCTGGTTGTGTCGCTGAGCTTCGTCTTGGTTGACGGATCCAGATCAGCTGCGCCTCCCAGGAGCCACGGCACGTTCTTCGCAATTGCATTCATTACCTTGCCGCCCGAGTCGCGAGTCGCGAGACCTTTGACGTCTGCGGGGAAAGATGGAATGTCTTTGTCCCAGCCATCGGGCAATTCCCGCTTGGCCATCTGCTGGAATGTCTTCGCAAGATCGGGGAATTGCTTTGCCCACGCGGCGTATCGGCTCGTCCAGTCTTTCTCCCATTGAGCGCCGCGCTCGACGGCTTCGCTCATGTAGGCCTTCACTTCGTCGGGCACCAGGAAATGGGCGTCAGGCGGCCAGCCATAAGCCATCTTGGTAAGGCGCACCTCGTCTTCTCCCAGCGCTTCGCCGTGGGCCTCCTTGGTGTCTTGCCGATGAGGTGCGCCGTAGCCGATGTGGGTATCGACGATAACGAGCGTAGGGCGGCTGGTCTCCCTTTGCGCAGCCTGAATGGTCACGTCGACCATGTCGAGATCGTTCACATCGCTGACGTGCAGAACATTCCAGTGCCAGCCCTCAAAACGCAGTGCGACGTCATCGCTGAATGCCAGCGACGTACTGCCCTCGATGGTGATGTGATTGTTGTCGTAGAACCAGATCAGGTTTGAGAGTCCAAGATGCCCGGCGATTGACGCCGCCTCATTGCTCACCCCTTCCATCAAGTCGCCATCACCGCAAAACGCGTAAACGCGATAGTCGAAAAGATTATGTCCGTCCTTGTTGAACTGCGAAGCCAGCCAGCGCTCTGCGATCGCCATACCGACCGAATTGCTGACGCCCTGACCTAACGGGCCAGTGGTAGCTTCAGCTCCGGGCACCAGTCCGTATTCAGGATGGCCTGGAGTCTTGGAGCCCCACTGCCGAAACTGCTTGATGTCGTCGAGCGAAAGATCATAGCCGGTGAGGTAGAGCATGGAGTACAGCAGCATGCAGGCGTGGCCATTAGAAAGAATGAAGCGATCGCGGCCCGGCCAATGCGGATTCTTGGGATTGTGCCGCAGATAGCGGGTCCACAGCGTAAACGCCAGCGGAGCCAACGCCATCGGAGTTCCCGGATGTCCGCTGTTGGCTTTCTGCACAGCGTCCATCGAGAGGGTACGGATCGTATTAATGCAAAGACAATTGAGCTGACGCTGTTCCTTCGTCTCGTCGCCGAATCCGTCTTTAGGACCCACTACGATCGAGGCTGCGCAGGCCCTTGGTGTTCAGTTGTTCCTTTTCCCGTGCGGTGACTTCGACTTGGCTACTCACCCGTTGCCGCCTTTCTGCTACCCATGACCGTTATTGTTGCTGGTTGAACGTTAACCTGATAATTGCTGCCCTGCCACTCGTTCTGCTGCCGCCAGAAAAAGGTAAAGCGCAACGGCGCCGTTTGTGACGGAGCGACCTCGATGTCAGCGTAATCCGTTCCTACAGCTGTGGGGGTGGAATCCGTGTCCTTCACCGTCTTCCATTCATCGTCACTCCAATGCAGCGTGAACGCAGAAGAAGCCTGGACACGCAGCAAACCTCCAGCTGGAATGTTGCGGACCTGCCGATTCATCTTCCATACTTCGATTACCGGGCGCGGCTTATCGTTGCGATATCGCTGGGCCACCGCGTCAATTAAATCAAATACTCGGTTGTCCACAACCGAGCGCAACAATTTTACATACTCGGAGTGCGCCCATATCAGGGGAATAGCCGATCCCGTCGCGCCACCAAAGGTCAAGAGATTATCGGGCATATCCGGCCCATCCCAAATCTGCTCTGGGATAAGTCCGATACCCGTCGTGAAATTCTCAATGGCGCGCAAGTAAACATCCACGTTGCGTCCCGCTGCAAGTTCGTAAGTTGCACGCTCGCCGGTCAACAGCGGCCAGGGACGTCCCACGCCCCATTTGTTAAACGGGCTGCCGTCATCGCGCTGTCCGTATCCATCGTGGTTGTAACGCTTCCAGCAAGGCCCCTTAGGCGCATTCACTTTCAACACCGCGTCCACGACTTTCAAGGAGTCCTCGATAAGAGGATCACCAGCCTTGCGCACGCCGAAGCGTACCAATTCGAGGAATCCCGCATCGACGATTTGGTTGGCCGGAAAGCGATAGCTTTCTCCCGGTCGCTGATTGGCCAGCACGAGTTCGCCCGTGTCGGGATCCTCGTCGCCAGGGTCGTTCTTCGAGCTAGAAGCAGGATTGATGCGAATATAGTGACGGGTGATGCCGGGAACCAACGTTCCCTTTTCCGTGACCGTCCACTTCTCTACGTGCGACTCCAGGAAGTCGGCATGGACGCGAACAAATTCGGCGCTACACTTGTCGCCGCGCGCCTCGAGAAATTCCGCGGCACAGATCAAGGCGGCGATGTTGCTGGCCAGGGTGGAGGGAGAATAGCCCGCAGCTTCTTCCCAGCGCTCCTCAGATGTTGCGGGTCCTTCGCGGATGAGATAGCCGCAGGCGCGGACCACGGTCACGTAGGGATCGAAGTTGCCGAGTGCGTTAGCCTTCCATAGTCTCCACGCCAGAATGATGGGGAAAGAAACTTCGTCGAGCTGCACTCCAGTCCAGAAAGGACGTCCATCAATCCAAAAATTTTGATAGAAGCCGCCATCTTCACGTTGGGTTATGGCGAGGTAAATCATCGCTCGCAGCGGAGTTGCGGTATCTCCCACGGCGAGCAGGGAAGTCGCCGCATTTACCATGTCGCGCGTCCATACCAGGTGATAGCCGCCGAGATCGTCGTCACCCCTGTCTTCGCCCCAGGGAATGCTTAAGCTGGCGATCATGGCTCCGGGGTAGACCTTGTCCTCGTGAGCGAGCAGCAGGTTTACACTGCGGGCAAACAGCGACGAATCGCGGTGGTCAAGCTTGTCCATCAAGCCAAGTCGCTTGTTAGTACGCTGCCACTGATCGAGGAAGCTCTTCTGCGCGGCATCGAATGGGATGCTGAGGGACTGAAATAAGATAGCGGCAGCGTTATGGCCGGTATGGCCGAACCCGACACCCAGGGTAAACTCGGTGCCGCGCGAGAGATCGATTTCACCAGTTAGCGCGATATTGCCATCCAGCGCAGCGTCATATTCCCAGTTCATTTCAAAGTTGTGCGCCAGGTCCGTCCAGCCATCATTTACGCCCACGTACCCGCACGACGTCCTGGAGAAGTGTGCGGTACCTGCCATTGCCAGGAAAACATCATCGCGATATGCCATCAGGAACCTTCGACCGCGCGCCTTCACCACCACGGCGTTGTTGTGATAACCGGCGATTTGCATGTGGGGGGCACAGAGGACGTAGAGGTGCAGGCGTCCTTGCCAGGCGGGCGCAACATTAAATTTTGTATGCAGCAGCAGACAGCTCAGGTGGGGATCGCCGATGATCACTTTTTCGATGGAGTAGCGCCCGTCCGGGTCTGAGTTGGTGACCTTGAACCCCAGACCGAAGGCGCCGAAGCAGTCCATGTGAGTGGACATGTGCCGTCGTTCATCGTGGAAGAAGGTTTCGCCGTCGGTCACCAGAAATTGCAGATCGCGGATTTGCGGCGTGTCAATGGTGGGATAGTAAACCTCGGTGACCACCCCGCTCGCCATGGTGTACCACACACGGCTGGAAACGGCGTAGGCTGTCCCCACAGCGTCTTTAGCGCCGCGCGTCCAACGAGGCACTATGCCCGGTCCTCCAGGCGCCATATTGCTGCCGATCATGGTGTTTAGCAGTTCTCGATTACGTGACATCACTTTGGTCCAAGCTTTCGCAGTGTATCGCGAGCATCAACTATTCTGCCGCAAAATCTCCGATTGTAAATAATTGTAAATATAGGATGAATGATGCTGCCGGATAGTCTCATGGCGGCGCCTGCTTGCTATCATTACAAACCAAGGGGGCGCTTTCCGAGTGCCTTGTTGGGGTAGAGTGATACCGAAATTATTGGCGGTGGGGTTAGTCAGTGGACGCCTGCGCCAGTTCCTGCGCATCCAATTCAGCAATGAGACCGTGAAATCGGTCGACGTTGTGCTGCGATGACGGAAACCTACACAACGGTATATATCGCTGCAAGGCTCGCTTATGGATGTCGCAATTTCCAGGCATATTGTCGGAACCTTTCCCCAAGTTCGTGTGAATCTTTGTTGGAAGAGCCCATAAATGCGGTCGACCAATTTTCCCGTTTCCGCCGGCACACAGAATCTAGACAGCTTTGATAAGTGAGGAGAGTAAAAGTGCACATTGCAATCGGATCCGATCACGCAGGCCGCGCGACGAAAGAGCAAATCGCCGCTAAGTTAATCGAAGTTGGACATCAAGTGACGGATGCCACCGCGGCTGTCCAGCCGCATGGCAGTGCCGATTACGCCGAGCAGGTGGCCATGTTGGTGCTGCGCCACAACGCGGAACGCGGCATTATTGTCACCAGTCGAGTGGTGGGAGCGTCGGTGGCAGCGAATCGAGTCCCGGGCATTCGAGCGGCCGCGTGTCACGACGCTTATTCGGCGTCCATTGGAGCCAAGGCTGAAGGGATGAACGTGTTGGTGCTGTCTCTGCATTCGTTGGCACAAGACCATGCGCAAGAGGTGGTAAATGCGTACCTGGAGTCAACTCTTGCGCCAGTAGAAGTCGTGGGAGGCTTGCCGCCTCGCCGTTTGCAACGCGTATTTGCTCATGTACGCGAAAACATTGCACAGGGATTGACGGTAGCCGAGTTGGCGCAAGTAGTGGGTATGAGCCAGTATTATTTCTCTAAGCTGTTCAAGTTGAGCACAGGTACCACGCCTCACCAGTACGTTATGCGGCAAAGGGTCGAACGCGCGCAGGAAATATTGCGCGAAGCGCGCACACCGCTGGCCGAGGTTGCTACTCATGTAGGGTTCGAAACCCAGAGTCACTTTACCAGCGTTTTTCGGCGGCTGTCGGCGGTCACTCCCAAACGGTATCGCGAGATGCATCAGGTAAGTTCGATCGATAACGCGGCACAGGGCCAGAACGAGGCCGCCCAGCAAAAGTCTGCGACGGCAGCCTAGCACGGACCCGCGTTATCCAGCCAACCCGGGAGTACATAACGACGGACACGAGAGCGTTGAATCATGCTGCGTGGCTCGTCGAACTGGCCGCGGCATTAGTCGGCGCCATCGAAGCCGGCTGACTCTCCATACAAAACCACTTGTGACATCTTTCTAGGGCACGAAAATCTTGTACAGCATCAGGTAGATCACCACGCCCGTTACCGACACGTACATCCAGATTGCAAAGGTGTAGGGAGCGATGGCTTTGTGTCGCGCGAAATTGCCTTTGAGTGCGCGCACAAGAGTCACAAGGATGAATGGCACGACAACTACAGCCAGAATCGTGTGCGAGATCAGGATGGTGAAATATACCGGACGAGACAATCCTTGACCCTGGAAGCGAGTAATGCCGGCTCGCAACACCAGATGGTAATAGAGATACGAGATGAGGAAGAGGACTGAGGTGATGAACGCGGCGATCATCACCCGCTTGTGAGCGTTGATGCGACGGCGCTTGATGAGATAGAGTCCGGAGCCAATCAAAATTGCGCTGCTGCCGTTCAGGACGGCGTTCAGGGCCGGATAGAACGTTAGGCTGACTTGCATCAGGCTGCAGGCTTCGTGCTACGACGGTTCGCTATCAGAAACGAGAGTGCAAACATAATCAACGTGAACAGACCCAGCACGGCAAAATTAGCGCTGAGCGATAGTCCGGTTGAAGCCGAGCCGGGGAAGAGCAGACTCCGCAATGCTTCGGTGCCGTAGGTCAACGGGTTGATGCGCATCAGCAATCGAATCCAGATGGACGCGCCAGAAAGTGGGAACAGCGATCCTGACAACAGCCACAGCGGGATTAGAAAAAGGTTGATCACCGCATGAAAGCCTGCGGTCGAATCCATCGGCCACGCAATGATGAAGCCCAGCGCGGTCAGCGAAAATGCCACCAGGAAGATCGCCAGCACCGTCAGTCCGAAACTGGCGAGCGTGAAATGCACACCCAATGCCGGAGCGAAGACCAGAAAAATCAGTCCTTGCGCGGTCGCCAGTGTCGCGCCGCCGAGCACCTTGCCCAGCACGATGACCGAGCGGCTCACCGGTGCCACCAGCACGGAAAGCAGAAACCCTTCCTTGCGATCCTCAATCACCGACATCATGGTGAAGATGGCGGTGAACAGCACGATCATGATGAGAGCGCCGGGGAAAAAATAATCGAGATAGTGCTGGCCGCCCGCCGCTCCATTAGAGCGAAACGAGGTGCCGAAGCCCGAGCCAATCACAACCCAGAACAGCAGCGGGGAAGCGATGACGCCGACCACACGGGCGCGCTGGCGGTAGAAGCGCACAATTTCGCGCCACCATAGCGACCAGGATGGCAGCACCCAACCGGCATTGACAGGGGCAGTCGTCGAGGGAAAAGCCGTAACTTCGCGAGTTGCCATGAACCTACTTTCCTTCCCCTTCGCCGTCTTCAGTATTGTCTTCGGTCCAGAAGCGGTGACCGGTGCGGCGGATGAACACGTCTTCCAGACTGGGCTTGTGCACTGAGACGCCCTCGATCTCGCCAGGGAATGCCTCGACTACTTCGGTGACGAAGCGATGACCGTTCTCGATCTCCAGCCGAACGCGATGATCAAGCACAGTGGGATGCAAGCCGAAGCGCTGCTCAATGCGTTGCGCCAATGAGTCGGGTTCATCCGAGTCAAGCAGAATAACGTCGCCACCAATCTCGCTCTTCAATTCGGCAGGCGTGCCAAACGCCACCACGCTGCCATTGGCGTAAATCGCCAGACGATCGCAGCGCTCGGCTTCTTCCATCAAATGCGTAGTGACCAGCACGGTCACGCGTTCTTCGTCGCGCAGGATGTGCAGGTACTGCCACAAATCGCGGCGCGCGCCGGGATCGAGGCCCGTTGTGGGCTCGTCGAGCAACAACACTGACGGATGATGCAGCAATCCCTTGGCAAGTTCGAGCCGGCGCTGCATGCCGCCGGAAAAGGTCTCCGCTTTCTCCTTGGCGCGGTCGGCGAGACCAACGCGGCCCAACATTTCGGCGACGCGCTTCTTGAGTGCGGCGCCGCGCAGACCGTAAACATGGCCGATGAGCATCAGGTTCTCTTCCGCCGACAGCTTGATGTCGATGCTCTTCTCCTGGAAGACGACGCCGATGTTGCGCCGTACCAGCGCAGGCTCGCGCGCTACGTCATGGCCCATGATCAGGGCGCGTCCGCCCGAGGGAACCATTAAGGTCGAGAGAATGCGGAAGGTCGTGGTCTTGCCGCTGCCATTGGGGCCGAGCAGCCCGAAAATTTCGGCGGGACGCACGTCGAAGGAAACACCAGCCAGGGCGGTTCGATCTCCGTATTGATGGCGGAGGTCTTGCAGTTGGATTACGGCCGCCGCGGTTTCGCCAGAGTTTGTCGCGATTGCATGATCGATCGTTTCAGAAGTTGCCATTAGGAAGCCATAGATGATTGTATTACGCGGGGAGGAGCGGGGCGAACGGCTGCCTGAGGATGTTGCTATCAGCCGTCAGCTGCTCAGCTGTCAGCCGTCGGCTAAGGCTTGCTGGTCAACTATCACTATCCACCATCCACTAATCACTATCCACTGGCCTCATGCACTCTCCTCTTTCTTTTCACTGACCCTCACGTTCTTCGGCGATTTCTTGGAAAGTTTCTCGCCCGCCGCACTATTGGCCTCCATCAATCTCAAATTCGCCGCCGCCCCATGCAGCGCCGACAGGATCAGCTTGGCGCGGTCCGGGGGAATCCGCTCTTGCGCCACGCCATGGATCAACTGCATAAAGCCGATCTGTATGGCCGCAGCGTCCTCCAGATAGGGCAACTCGTACCGGTAATCAGGATGGTTTTCCGGATGAGGGTTAAACAGCCGCACAAAGAGGTTGGTCTTGGGAGCGCATTTGCGCACCTCGGTGTGGTGATAGCAGTATTTCTCATCGTGCCATGCGGGCGAACCGCAACGCTCGCCGCTCGACTTGATGTGCTCGCAGATCGCATAAAGGCTCGTATCGGTAGCTTCTAGAGTAGGAAGACTCACGGGGTCCCCCCCTTTCTGTAACTCGTTTG
The DNA here is from genome assembly GCA_963709045.1 of uncultured Acidobacteriaceae bacterium. GTDB lineage: Bacteria > Acidobacteriota > Terriglobia > Terriglobales > Acidobacteriaceae > Bog-257. The sequence continues at coordinate 157,718 of CAVPUX010000010.1, forward strand.
ATATCAGGATCTTGCTCGTAAGATCCTGTGTTTACAGGAGTTAGGCTCGCTAGTAACTCGCGTATTTTCAATATCTTGCATAATTCCCGGCCAAGATCCTGAGCCCCTTAGACTTACACGTAAGATCCTGCGGAATAAGGACTTATCACTGACTACTGTCCTCCTTGACTGCCTCCCGACCGGAGCAAGCGGAGTCGAGGCGGTTCCTGCCCTACTCATGCCGGGATGTTTCTGTCGCGCCTGGTACCGACGGCTCAAGTTCGACTGGCTACTGACAACCGGCAACTGACAACTGGTTCCGGCGGTTCCTGCCCTACAGGAAGTATGTTTCTGCCCGCCACCGCGGTCAAGTTACGAAGGTACTAATGGCGCTCCTATTTCGCTCGAGTGCCAGAATGGGAATGACGCTGATCGACCAAGGGCTTGAACATCTGAACGAACTGCGCTGCTCCACTATCCACTAACCACTAACCACTAACCACTACCCACTGATCTTCCGACCGCACCGCCAACACTCCAGTCCCGCCCAGCGGGACGAAAGATGATAGCCCACCGTTTCAACGGTGGGTAGAGTGAAAAGGACAGCCGAGTCCCTCCGGGACGGCACAGGAATTTGTCTCGGAATTCGCTGGCGTTCAAAGGCAAATGCGAATGAAACTGTTCATAAGTTGGTCGGGTCCACTGAGCCATAAGGTCGCAATCGCGCTAAAGGAATGGCTTCCGTCTGTCATTCAGTCGGTAAAGCCCTACGTTTCATCTGAGGAGACATTGACAAGGGAGCGCGATGGAGCACGGACATCGCGAAGGAACTGGAAGTCTCGACCTACGGTATTATCTGCGTAACGAAAGACAACCTCAATGCACCATGGATTAACTTCGAAGCCGGAGCACTGGCCAAGGCTATTGAGAAGTCCTATGTAGCACCATTTTTGTTCAACCTCAAGCCCTCTGATGTCGAAGGCCCTCTTGTGCAGTTCCAGTCTGTCGTCAACGATAAAGATGACGTGTTTAAGATGATCATCAGTATCAATTCAAAGGTGGATTCTGAACACAAGCTGGAAGCTACCGCTCTAAGAAAGTCATTTGACGTATGGTGGCCACGCTTTGCAGAAGACCTTCTAAAGATCCAGGAAGAGATTTGAGCAAAGCGCCAGGCGAAGAAAAGGCCGGTCGCGACCCGAACGAGATCCTTGAGGAATTGCTCGAGCTGGCGCGCTCTCAGCAAAGGGTGATTACTTTTGACGCTTGCCGAATCAATTCACAAGTGTTCTCAAGGAAATTTACCTGCTACGAGTCCGTGAAAACCAAACTTTTTCGATTTACCCTACAACGGACCCCGCCTTGCTGTACGGTCTCAGTGGACCAGTCGGGTACTTGGACCCATCCAAAGCTACGAAGTGTTGACGACATTGTGATGCGGGACTATCGGGACTAAGGATGCGCCAGTTAAGCTTAGACCGCGCAAAGGCGAAACGGGCGCCCCAAGTGCGAATGAAACTCAGAAGACTGACGAGAACATAGAAGAAAAATAGGACACTACATGTACCATGTGCCGCATCCTTGTCCGCGCCTTTTGCCGGGGGAAAGACGGGTCATAGTGTCGCCGGCTGAAGCCGGCTCGGGATTTTATTGTCAGCGTTACCCAGGACTCGCGTCCTGGAGTCGAAGTCTAATCTTGTTCCGCCCTGACGGGCTGGCTCTTCCGTGATGGGGCTTGATGCAGCCCGAAGGGCGGCACAATCGTAGCCCAGCGCGTAAGCGCTGGGAAATCGTCATAAAGTGATCCGAGTCCCTTCAGGGACGGCACACGTTTGCGCGTTGACTGGCTGGGTCGCATAGAGTGTGGCCTTACCCAGCGAGCGCCCTTCGGCTTTGCTCAGGAGGCTCACGGGCTCGTTGGGGCCCCGGTAAGATCATCCGTAGCATCCCGGAAGCAAGCGAGGTCACGCGGCAATGGCGAACCCTGAACATCTCGAAATCCTCAAGCAAGGGGTCAAGCAATGGAACAAGTGGAGGGAGGAACATCCTGAGCGTGCAAGCCGGACCTCAGCGGGGCGGACCTCAGCGGGGCGGACCTCGCTGGCGAACCTCAGCGGGGCGAACCTCAGCGGCGCGAACCTCAGCGAGGCGGACCTCAGTCGAGCGGACCTCAGCGGGGCGAACCTCCGCGAGGCGAATCTCAGCGGGGCGGATCTCAGCGGCGCAGACCTCAGCGGGGCGAATCTTAGGCAGCGATCTCCGTGCGGCAGACCTCAGCGGGGCGAACCTACGCGCAATCTGAGGGCGAACCTCTACGGCGACCTCGAGCGGCAACCTCACCGGGGCAGACCTCACCGAGGCGAATCTCCGAGCGACGCGCGAACCTTCGCTGGGCGGACCTCAGTGGGGCGGACCTCCGCTGGGCGACCTCAGCGGAGCAGACTTGACGGGCGACTCAGGGCTTGGAATGCAACTAGCTTTGCCGATGTCGATCTGAGCACTGCCAAGGGTCTCGAAACCATCGAACACGATGGGCCCTCCACCATCGGCATCGACACCATCTACAAATCCCACGGCAAGATTCCCGAGGTATTCCTGCGCGGCTGCGGCGTTCCCGACGAGTTCATCGCCTACATCGGCTCGATGGTGGGACGGCCCATCGAGTTCTACTCCTGCTTCATCAGCTACTCGACCAAGGACCAGGAGTTTGCCGAGCGGCTCCATGCCGACCTGCAAGCCAAAGGCGTGCGCTGCTGGTTCGCGCCGGAGGAAATGAAGGCAGGCCGCAAGCTGCACGAGCAAATCGACGAGGCCATCCGCCTGCATGACAAGCTGCTGCTGATCCTCTCCGAGCACAGCATGAGCAGCAACTGGGTCAAAACCGAAATTGCCAATGCGCGCGAGCGGGAGAAGCGGGAAGGCAAGCAGTTGTTGTTTCCCATCACGCTGGTCCCGTTTGAGGCGATCAAGCAATGGAAATTGTTCGATGCCGACATCGGCATTGACTCGGCCCGCGAGATACGCGAGTACTTCATCCCCGACTTCAGCAACTGGAAGGACCACGATTCCTATCAGACGGCCTTTCAGCGGCTGGTGAAGGACTTGAAAGCAGGGGCTGGGGGTTAGGGATTAGATGCGGCGTGGTTCGTTTTGCCCTATAGGGGTCCTTCGACTCCTCGCTATGCTCGTCGCTCAGGATGACAGCGTCGGTTAGCGATCTGAGAGCTGACGGCTGATAGCTGACAGCAGAAAAGCAGGTCCCTCCACTCCGCTTCGCTGCGGTCGGGATGACAAGGCAGTTGTCAGTTGTCAGTTGTCAGTTGCAGCGAGCCTTAGCCGACGGCAGAGAGCTGACAGCGGACGGCAGAAGAAGCAGGTCCCACTCCACTCCGCTTCGCTGCGGTCGGGATGACAAATTTAAGGAAGGTTGCGGTCGGGATGACAAGAGCAGTTGTCAGTGGTCAGTTGTCAGTTGCAGCAAGCCTTAGCCGACGGCTGAGAGCTGACAGCTGACGGCAGAAAAAGCAGGTCCCTCCACTCCGCTTCGCTGCGGTCGGGATGACAAATTTAAGGAAGGTTGCGGTCGGGATGACAAATCGAGGGGCAGCGCTCCGGTCGGGATGACAAGCAGCAGTTGTCAGTGGTCAGTGTCAGTTGCAGCGAGCCTTAGCCGACGGCAGAGAGCTGACAGCGGACGGCAGAAAAAGCAGGTCCCCTTCGACTTCGCTCAGGGCAGGTCTCTCCACTCCGCTTCGCTGCGGTCGGGATGACAAATCGAGGGGCAGCGCTCCGGTCGGGATGACAAGAAGCGGTTGTCAGTTGTCAGTAGCCAGTTGTCAGTAGCCGGTAGTCAGTTGTCAGTGGTGAGTTGCAGCGAGCCTTAGCTGACAGCTGATGGCCGACAGCCTGCTTTTACGCGCGGTTGAGCATCATCAGCGCGAACAGCAGCGGGAGGTAGATCACCGACGCCTGCAGCACGTGACGCGCGCGCAGTTTCGAATCGGGAGCGGCGGGGGTGAGCTTCATCGTCCACATGCGCAGGCTGAACCACAACATGCCGCCACCGAGCAAGAGCGCGCCGGCGAAGTACGTCCAGCCCGCCATGCCCATCAGGGTGGGCGCGAGCGAGACCGGAACCAGCGCCAGAGCGTACATCACGATGGCGAATGCGGTGGAGCGGCCATCGCTCTCGACCACGGGCAACATGCGGATGCGCGCGTTCTCGTAGTCCTCGCGGTAGAGCCACGCGATGGAATGAAAGTGCGGGAACTGCCAGAAAAACAGAATCGCGAACAAGACGAAGGCTTCGCTGTCGAGGCGGCCGCGAATCGCCGTCCATCCCAGCACGGGAGGCATGGCTCCGGGAAACGCGCCGAGGAAGGTGCAGATCGGGTGGACGCGCTTCATCGGCGTGTACACCGTGAGATAGCTGATGGAGGTGAGCGCGGCCAGCGCGGCAGGTGAGCCAGTTCGTCGTCGCCCACAGATAGAGCACGCCACCGATGGTCATGCCGAAAGCGACCACGGACGCGTGCATCAGGCTCATGCTGCCGGTGACCAGCGGACGTTGCGAGGTGCGGCGCATGAGCGCATCAAGATCGCGCTCGACTACTTCGTTGATGGCGGCGGTGCCTCCGCTGACCAGGCCGATGCCGATCAGCGCGTGCAACAGTGTCCACGACAGCGACGACACGCCCGACTTGGCGGCTGCGAAATACGCGCCTGCCCACGCGGTCATTACGATGAGCGTGGTGACCCGCGCTTTGATGAGGACGGAGTAGTCGCGTGCGAGCGCGGAAAATCCTTCGCGTGGCACAGCCAGCGGCTGCGTGGCGCTGCTCATGCAGTGACGGCCTTTCGTGGTGCGGAGTGAACCGCTGCTTGCTCAGCGTGAACGTTGATCATGCGCCGGGTCTGGATCGCCAGCACTACGCAGGTGGCCAATACCAGCGCGCCACCAGCGACGTGCGATACCGTGCTGATCACAATGCCGGTGATCGGCTGAGGCGCGTTCATCATCCATTGCAGCCGAGTCAGATAGGAAGCGAAGCCGAGGCCAAGTTGGACCATCAAGCAGCGCCAACAGCAATTGCGCAGGCCGGCGGAGGTGATCGACGTTGCCGTAGCGCGTCAGCACGCGGACGATTGTCCAGCAGACGACTGCCGTGACGACACACGCCCCGATAAGATGCGGCAGAAGTTTTATGCCGGAGTGACGGAAGGCCGCGCCGAGAATCAACTGCACCCACACGCAAGCGGCCGCGAATGCGGCGAGAGTTGGAGTGCTGGGTGTGAGGTCGCGCTCGGGAAGCGGATGTTCGTCTTGCAACCAAGTGCGGCTGGTGAACAGGGCCATCGCAACGACGATGCAGAAGATCATCTGTCCCAGCGTGGCATGCGCGGTGGAGATGGACCACGGCAGCAGGTTCAGGACCGTGATACCGCCAAGGATCCCCTGGCCTATGACGGCCGCCAGCGAAGTCCAGCCGAGGACACGCATCCATTTTCGGGTTTCGACACGCTGCGTCCATACGGCCATGACAATGATAAGCAGGCCGATGAACTCGGCAATCATGCGGTGAGTGTGCTCGTACTGCACTCCACCGACCATGGGCGGAAGTTTGTAAAGCGAACCGAAGGAGGTTGGCCAATCCGGGACCGATAAGCCGGCATCATTGCTGGTGACTAAGGCGCCGGCAACGATTAACAGGAAAGTGGCCCAGGCCAGAAATACTGCGAAACGATGGTGCGCCGGGTTGTAGCTGATAAGGCCAGGTCGCGAGGTCAGAACAAGCTCCTGTTAAACGTTACGGCCGCGCCAAGCGAGCGATAAGTCGCTTGCCGGTCAAGGTTCATATCGAGTTCAGTAGGAGATGAGGTTTAAAGTTGCGGCGAGCGCCCTTATCCCCATGCTGCGCTCGTGGCGACATTGTATCAAACCAGCGGGGAGGAGCGAGTGTAATCGACAGCGCGCTGGAGGAATTGCACGACAGGTTAAGAGTGCAAGAGTGTGCCTGTCGTCTAATAAGATTGTAGGCAGTAGATTTTCAGGGAGTTTCGCGTGCGCATTTTGTTACTTGCCCTTCCGTTGTTGGTGCTGGGTCTAGCGCAGCAGGGTATTTCCCAGGCTGGCGCGAGCGGCTCACAGACCATCGTGTTGTCTCATGTGCGGCTCATCGACGGCACTGGTGCGTCGCCGAGAGAAAACGCCACCGTCATCATTCGCGATGGAAAAATCACCGCAGTCACAACTAATAACAGCGCAAAGATTCCGGCCGGTGCTCGCGTCCTCGACTACTTCGGCAAGACCATCATTCCGGGGCTGATCAACGCTCACGGACATCTGGCCCTAGTATGCGGGCTGCAGAATTCAGCGACCTGTTACACAAAGGAAAATGTCATCGCCGAGTTGCGTCAGTACGAACGTTATGGAGTGACCAGCATGTTGTCGCTGGGCGTCAATCGCGACCTGATCTATGAAGTCCGCGACGAACAGCGAGACGGCAAACTGGATGGTGCGACCGTTTACAGCGCGGACCGTGGCATTGGAGTGCCAGGCGCAGCGCCGCCGTTGCCGCACGCCCCGGATCAGCTTTACACGCCGAAGACGCCCGAGGAGGCGAGGGCAGACATCGATGCGATGGCTGCACGCCATGCCGACTTCGTCAAGATTTGGGTGGACAACCTGCACGGTACAAAGCCGTCGATGGATCCAGCTATCTATCGCGCCGTCATCGACCAAGGTCATCATGACGGACTGCACGTGGCCGCGCATGTCTACTATCTGGCCGACGCTAAGGCGCTGGTTAACGATGGCGTGGATGTTCTGGCGCACAGTGTTCGGGACCAGACGATTGATCAGGAGCTGCTGGCTGCCATGAAGCAGCGCGGAGTGTTTTACATTCCAACCCTCACGGTGGATGAATCGTTCTTTGATTATGCCGAACATCCGGAATGGAAAAACGACGCATTCTTGCAGGCTGGCATGAGTCCTGAGTTGCTCGATGCGCTTACCGGCGAGGCGACGCGGCAGAACGTCGAGCACGATCCAACCCTGGCTGTGCACAAGCGCGACTTCGCCAACGATCAAAGGAATCTCAAGCTGGCCTATGATGCTGGCGTGAAGGTTGGCTTCGGTACGGACTCTGGGGCCATTCCGTCGCGTATTCCAGGCTTCGCCGAACATCATGAACTCGAGATGATGGTCGCTGCGGGACTGACGCCGATGCAGGCCATCATGTGCGCGACCAAGACCAATGCCGAGCTTCTCGGCATCGCGAAGACAACGGGAACGCTCACGGTGGGGAAGCAGGCAGACTTGATCGTTCTGGATGGCAATCCGCTGGATGACATTCGCAATACCCGGAAGATGGTCGCGATCTGGCATGGTGGCAGGGAAGTGCCGCCGATCGTGGCGGCAAAGTGAGGACGGAGTTAATCGATCGGGGATCTGCTCGCGAAAAATAGTGCCGCGATCACCAAACTGACCCTACGGACTGTGGGCCATTTGTCCCAGGCTTTTGTGTTGCAGGTCGCGGTTCACGCTCAGTTTTTGCTTGCATAACTGTTGGTTCCAGTACAGACTTCCTTACGTCCCGACTGCGTCAACCATTCTGAAAAAGTTAAAGCGACGCCGTGTCGGACGCCAACATGCGCCACCGCATTCACTTTGCTGTGCTCCTTCTTTTAGTCCAGGCGTGGCCGCTGATTGCAGCCACCAAGGCCATCTCTTCCGAGAATGTCACCTGGACTCCGCAAGCGCTGCAAAGCGGGTCAGCGTGCCTATTCGAGGTCCAAGTCGAAGGCGCGCCCGTGAGGCTGAGCGGGAAGTGGATGGATCACGATGTCTCGTTTTTCCAGGGACGGAATAGCCACAAGTGGTATGGCTTAGCGGGAGTTGATGTGGAAGCCTCGCCTGGGGCCTACCGGCTCGATGTGGTGGCCACCATGCCCGATGGCGAAATCATTCACCTGGTACGTGAAATTCCGGTTGGCCCGTCGGATTATCAGACCGTATCGCTCCGCGTGCCTGACCGCTTTGTGAAGCCGAACGCTGCAACTCTGCGTCAGATCGAATCTGACAAACAGGCTAAGAAAATTGCTTTCTCGCACGAGATTCCGGTTCCGGAATGGTCGGGAGATTTCCTTGCACCGATCGCTTCCGTCGTGTCCGATTCGTTTGGCACGCGGCGGGTTTTCAATGGCGAGCTGGTGAGCGTGCATCGTGGCTTGGATTTCAAGGCTAAGCCAGGATCGCCCGTGCTGGCAGCGAATTCCGGCGAGGTAGTGCTGGCTCGCAAAATGTTCTACGAAGGAAACTGCGTGATCATCGATCACGGAGAAGGATTCATGACCTTGTACATGCACCTGTCTCGATTCGAAGTGGTGGCGGGACAGAAAGTGGCTAAAGGTCAGGAGATTGGTCTGAGCGGGGCTACCGGCAGAGCGACCGGACCGCACCTCCACATGGGCGTTCGCTGGGAGGGCGCATATCTCGACCCAGAAAGTCTGCTGGGATTGACGCTGAACAGCCTTCCGTAAAACTTGTGTGGCGCACCAGACACAACGTAACAGGACATTGTTGGCAGCAAAACTAAAGCGGCTTCACACCCGGTGTATAGATCACGGGTGTAGTGCGCCTTTAGGCGTACGTAACTGCCGTCCATTCCGGGATCGCGCTTCAGCCGCTGAGGTAACAGTTTGTTACCTCAGCGGCTAAAGTCGTCTCATTTCCAAATCTCAATTGCACGCTGAAGCGGTGCTCCACCCTATATATGCAGGTGAAACTGCGTTCGTCATCGAATGTGAGGCTAAAGGTTCCCGCGTTTGTCCGTAGCTGTCGAACTTGGTTTGCATACGCAACAAAAAGCCGGAGCGCTTGGCTCCGGCTCTGAGGACCCAGGGGGACAAGTTGAAGTTAACGGTTTAGCTTGCGACGCAGCAATCCGGCGAGGCCCAACACTCCAGAGCCGAAGAGCGCGATGCTACTGGGTTCCGGTGTCGAGGGCACGATTTCCCCAGACGATAGAGGACCTTGCGTGGAATGAAATTGCCCTGAGAAGACCTGATCGATGGTCGGGTTGGTTCCCAGGAAAATGTTGAAATCCAAATCCGCGTAGGTGCCGTCGTGGAACCCGGGTAGATTGGTGCTGGTAATGAACAGGCCACCGATGAACCGCGGGGCGTTAGTCCCGTCTGTGACGTTATTCAGAATGACGGTTCCGTCGAGGAAGCTGGACCCGAAACCAAAGGTGAAGTCAATGGTGTTGCCATCCATGTTAAGCGGAAATAAATCACCGATCGGGGACTCCAGCACTAGATTGCCGCTTCCTCCACTGGCGAACCACATCGAGTAAGTACCGACGTTCGTTCCAAAGTATCCGAGTCCGGTCAGACAATCCGGTCCCCCGCACGAACCCGTGAAAGACAGAACCGTATCGGAACCTGTATTGGTGATGAGCACCTGACCGGGGCTGCTATCGCCCAAGATCACGGTGGTCGGCGTGCCGAAACCCAGTGCTGTCAGCGAAACCAGAACCACGAACAGCAATAGTGGCGACCATTTTCTAAGCATTCTTGTCATCCTCCCAAGCCCATTTCCCGTTGCTCGGCATTGCCGGCTGCGGAATTCCCCAAGGAAAAGTGGCGCAGCAAACAACGTCCGTGGGAGCATGGTGCAATTTGGACTCCAACGTAGTACCCGTTAAGTCGTGCCTAAGTAACATGCTAGGTTACGGTCCTAATACCTCAACTGCAATCGTTTGCGATATTGGGGATAACCATTTCCTCTGTATAAGATTTAGACGGTCGAAGTTGACGGCATGGACCGGCATGTTTCGGGTACATTAACTACTCTAAAGTGGATCATGATAGCGGTGCTATCTCTTGTAAAGTGTGTAGCATGACCTCCCCACGAAGACTCGGAAAAACCCCAGACTCATGTTGCAAAAAATTGCAGTCCAGTTTGCACGATTTGGATGGATAACCCGCTAACAGACAGTATTTATTGGATATACGGCGTGTTGACAAATGGACTCCCGATTGCACGTACCCGTTGGGATGTGCTGCGACAGTCTATGGCCGTAGACTCTCGATTGTCGCCGTTTTGGAGGCTTCAGTATCTTGGGACAGGAATTTGGAGGCATGGACGTGACTAACCAGTTTTGCAAATTGCAATTTGCCAGAAACTTCGTGCTTGTGCTGGCATTCAGCCTTGCGGTACCACTGCTTCACGCTTCTACCCTTAGCGACGGCGGGTCGGTTGCGCCAAGTCCGCTATTTCCGGGGGGGGTTTTAGAGGCGATGACTTCGGGTACCATTACTACCCCAACCTTCTCGACGAATTACACCCAGTGGGTGTATTCGGATCCGGGCAATACTTGGTGCTCAGGATGCTTGGACTTCGTATACCAGTTTACGGATCTCGGTCCCGACATCAATGCCCGGTACACGATGTCCGACTTTGCTAACGGGTCGAACTGGAGCCTTGATGTCGGTACGAACCCGTTCGGACTTCACGACCCAACCAACATTGATCGCAGCATGTCGGGAAGCGTAGTTGGCTTCAACTACAATCCCGGGGATGAAATTCTCCCCGGAGAGACAACCCCCCTCCTGGTGATCGAGACTAACGCCCGATACTTTAATTTCAATGGCTTCCTGAGCGCACAGGATGGCACCGCGGGTTCTGCTCGCGCCTACCAGCCCTCCGCCGCTCCCGAACCGTCCTCCCTCGGCTTGCTTGGCAGCGGGTTGATGGTCGTTGGAGGTTTCTGGCGCAAATTGCGCTTGGGAGTTCGCAGCTAGAGCATTGGGCTATCGCGCCCCCTCGGTAGATTGCAGTTCGGACGGGTGGTAGCAGGATCCCCAGGTTGCCTGAATCGACGAGTTCGTCGATGAGGCGGGCGAGCCATTGGGGATACGCTACCATCCGTCGGTTTTTTGTTCTCCATTCATGCCTTCTCAGTCTCAGATCAGACCTCAGACAACTTGCGGCACTATGAAATCCTTTCTCATGGCGAGTTGATACGGATCAGGCATGTGATCGTTCGCGGGCTTGCCAAACTGGTTTGTTGCTCCCGTCTTCACTAGGTGACCTCAGGCTGCCGCCCAACTCTACCTCACTACAAGCCTTGAACCGAGCGACTTATCTATCACGCCGGACATGGTCGCGCTGGCACTTTAAGGACGCGCAAGCGGCGCGCAACGCACCTCCCGTCTGAGGGCGGTTCAAGTCCTCCTGGCTGAAACTTGCTTAGGCGAGCGGCGACTGATGTGAGTAGCGATGCACGCCTTCAGAGTCCCGAGAACGTTGTCGGGAAGCTCGGATTTCAGAAGCTGTTCTCAATGGCTGGCCCCACCTATTTCCGTAAATCATTGTTACCCATGGCCTTACAGCGCGAGTACTGGCGGTTACCAAAGTACCGGCAACATCGGCGAAAAGTGCTAGCCAACCTGACCTTAGTTCTGTAGGATTAAGCGTTCTCGAACCATGCAAGGCATTTAGTTAGACGTGCAGTCGATCCTTCGGGAATGGTTCGCGAACAGAAGATCACGAAGAAACGAGGATAGATAGATGCAACTTTCGGGCCTCCCCGCTTCCCACCTTTGGTCTGCCAAACCTATTCTTTTCAGTAATCAAAGAAGCCTTAGTCGCCGGCTTCTCATCATCGCACTATTAGTAGCGATTTTCGCATTCTTGGCTCCTCCACTGTCTGCTGCCGACGCTTCAGCAGCAGGGAAGATTTCGGCGCGGCTGCTCTTCGAGACGGCCAATGGTGGCAAGGCTGAAGCGCTCGTAGTGCTCGCCGAGCAGGCTGATCTAAGTGGGGCCTCAGGCTTGGGCACCAAATTGGAAAAGGGACTTTACGTCTTCCAGGCGCTGCAGAGTGTCGCTCAGAGCGCACAAACTTCCCTGGCCAGCTTGCTGCAGCAGCGAGGCATCCCATTTCAGCCGTTCTATATCGTCAACATGCTAAAACTGACTGTGGACCGTGGCTTGTTGGAGGAATTGGCGGCCCGTAGCGACGTGGCGCATATCGACGCCAACCCGCAGGTTCAGAGCTCTATCCTGGGGACGCCTGGCACAGGTATGGATTCACCAACCAGCGGACCGGAGTGGAACGTGCAGCGAGTCAATGCCCCGCAGGTGTGGGCATTAGGGTATCGCGGCGAGGGTATGGTGGTAGCTGGCAATGACACCGGCGTACTGTGGACTCATCCTGCCTTGAAATCACAGTATCGTGGCTGGAACGGTTCTACGGTGAATCACGACTACAACTGGCACGACGCCACCAGCCAGCACTCTCCGGTTCCGCTTGACCCCAATGCGCATGGCACATTTACCCTCAGTGAGATGGTTGGAGATGACGGGAGGGGCAACCAGGTTGGAGTGGCCCCGGGAGCGAAATGGATTGCCTGTCGCAATATGGATATACATGGCACCGGATCTCCGTCGCAGTATATCGAGTGTTTCCAGTTCCTGATGGCCCCTTATCCGGTGAACGGGAACCCGAGCCAGGGTGATCCCTCGAAAGCTCCGGATGCGATCAACAATTCCTGGGCCTGCCCGGCAAGCGAGGGCTGCACGGTTACCACCCTGCAGAGTGTGGTTGACGCTGTACGCGCGGCCGGAATCTTTCCTGCCATGGCAGTTGGTAATTCCGGCCCCGGTTGTTCCACCGTTTCCGATCCTCCCGAATTTTACGCAAGCTCGGTCAGCGTTGGGGCGACCGATACGTACAACAATGTCGCCTTATTCAGCAGCCGTGGCCCGGTGACGGTAGATGGCAGCGGCCGCATGAAGCCAGACCTGACCGCCCCCGGTGTCAACATTCGCGCAGCCGTTCCGTGGGCCACGTTGTACCAGGGATATTGGTCGGGAACCTCGATGGCTGCACCGCACTTGGCTGGCGGAGTTGCTCTTTTGTGGCAGGCAAAACCTCACCTGATCGGCAACATCACCGCCACGGAAGCAGCCTTTACCCAGTCAGCTCACCGTCTGATACCTTCACAATTCTGCGGAATGGGTTTCATTCCCAATGATGTCTATGGATGGGGACTGCTCGATCTGTTGAATGCAGTGCAGTCTACCCATTAACGACGGGAGGTGCCCCTGCCTGGTCTAAAAGCTAAAAGCGCACAGCTAAGTGCCAAAAGCTAAAGCCGCTGCATCGGCATCCCGACGTTGATTTATAATCCGCGCATCCCTTAAAGGAGAGGACCGCGATGCGCGGCATGCCTCGCTGGGTGGCAGTGTTGGCTGTAGTCGCGAGCGCGGCGGGGGTGTGCGCCTTCACCGTTCGACACGCTATGGCGCCTGCAACCTTTGTGTTGCAACTTTCCCAATCCGCAATTCCCGCTGACGGGTTCACTTCTGCCGAACTGAGAATCACACCAACCAACGGCCGCCAAATGCGCGGGTTGCAGGTTACGGTCGACGATCCGCACCGTGCAACGCTGGAGTCGGTAACAGTTGAGCGCGATGCGGCGATCGCGTCGCTGCGCGCTGGTGTATTGCCGGGCGAGACGAAGGTGCGGATCGCGGCTGGCGGATTCACGACGCAGGAGATTGCGTTACGCACGACGCTCGATTCCGGTGACATGATCGGAGACGGAACTCCTGACTTCTTGCGCTTGCACGATCCTGCCGACCGCGTTACCTTCCGGCGGTGGTTTACCTTTCTAGCCGAGGCGCAGTATTATCGCGGAAAGGCGTTGCCAACGGAGATTGACGATTGTGCAGCGCTCTTGCGCTTTGCCTACCGAGAAGCCTTGCGCCCGCACGACGCCACGTGGGCACGCGAAATGGCATTGCCGGCTCCGGCTTCGGCGAGCGATGTTGGGCAATATCAATATCCCTACACTCCGCTCGCAGCAGCAATCTTCCGGGTGCGCGATGGGAGTTTTCAATCCAGCGACCTGAGCGATGGTACCTTCGCGCAATTTGCGGATGTGGAAACTCTCTGGAGGCATAACACCCATTTAGTCGGTCGCGATGTGAATCGCGCCCGGCCAGGGGACCTGCTGTTCTTCCGCCAGGATGGCCAGAGAATGCCATTCCACGCCATGATCTTTCTGGGGGGAAGTCAGATCGGGCCCGGCACGGAAACTTACGTCGTTTATCACACCGGTCCCAGCGGGCGCACTCCGGGGGAAATTCGCCGGGTCGCGGTGGCGCAACTTGTTAACTATCCCGACGCACGCTGGCGGCCGATATCGGACAATCCGGGCTTTCTCGGGGTCTATCGGTGGAACATCTTGCGGAGTGCCGAGTGATGCGGGCAAGCCACGCCATCAGGGAAAAGCAGATCCCTCGCGGGCTGAAGCCCGCTCGTGATGACAAATATAAGAAACTCACGACGGCGTACCTGAAGGTACGCCCCTTCAAAGTCAGCTGCGCTCGCTGGACTGCTCTCCTCCTCCTACTGCAAATATTGGCGGTGCCACTGTTTTCCCAGGAGGATACCGACACTGGCGCCTCGTTTTCGCTGACCAGCCAACGAACCTACCTGCCCGGAGAGAAGCCAGAAGTCTCGGTCTATTCCCACAACGTGAACGCATTGGAGTTCAGGGTCTATCGCGTTAACGACCCGGTCAAGTTCTTCAGCCAGATGCAGGAGTTGCATAACTTCGGTGGTCGTGCGCCGAGCCTGCCTAAGCAGTCGCGCACCTGGCTGGAGAAGTTTCACGCCTGGAAGCACCGCATGTGGGCGTGGATACGCGACTTCATTCGCGCGCAATTCTCGCCCGAGTCGCGCCACGCGATTCGACTGTGGGAGATGAGCGGCGGCGAAAAGAAATCGGGTGCCAAAGTTGAAAGTTACGCCCAGGTGCCCGTGCTCAATCAACAGCAGGTGGTTTCGGTCTGGAACTGGACCGTGCCCTCCCATGAAAGATGGGAGAGCCAGAACATCACGATCCCGGTAAGCGACAAGGGCGTGTACCTGGTGGAGGCGACCAACGGCACGCTGCGCGCTTATACGATCATCGTCGTCACCGAAATTGCGGTCATCACCAAAGGCGCGCCGGGCCGCCTGATGAGCTTCGTGGTCGATCGGCGCAGCGGCGATCCTATCGCGGGGATCATGGTTCGGGTGTGGGTGGACCAGAAAGAAGTTGCCGCCAAAACGACCGATCAGCAAGGCTTGTTGGACACGACGCTAACTGAGGCGAAGCCGGAGAACGTTGCGGTGCTGGCAACAAGCGCAGATCAGTTCGCTATCAACACTCCCGGGGCGTGGAACCTGGGCGATGATCCAAATGCCAGCCTGCGAGGTTACACCTATACCGACCGCCCTGTTTATCGGCCCGGTGACACGGTGCATTTCAAGTCCATTATTCGCGCGCAGACGCCGAGCGGTTACATTATTCCGCAAGATCGCGACCTCAGACTGGAGATGCGCGATCCACGCGATTACCGAACCATCTGGCAGCAGACGGTGAAGCTGTCCGACATGGGCACAGCGGAATGGAACTACGCCATCCCCGCGGACGCGAATCTCGGGTTCTATTACCTCTCGATGCAGATGGGCGAGCGTTACGTCGAGGGCACTAGCTTTTCAGTGGAGGACTACAAGAAACCTGAGTACCAGGTGAAGGTGACGGCGCAGACCCCGCGCGTGCTACAAGGGCAACCGATCAAAGCGACCATCGACGCGCGCTATTACTTCGGCGAGCCGGTGGCGAATGCGAAGGTCACATGGGTGGTGCACACCTCGACATATTGGCCGATGGGGCGCGACGAAGGCGACGATGAGGCCGGCGCGTATCAGGAGGGTGACAATTCCGAGGCTGACAATCAGGGGGCTGATGACACGTACGGTGGGGAACAGGAGAGCGAGAAGAGCGGCACGCTCGATGCCGACGGCAAGTTGCAAATCACGATTCCGACCAAGGTCGATAGCAAGAAACGTGACCTGACGTATCGCATCGAGGCGCGCGTGACCGACGAGGGCAATCGCGAAATCGCGGGGCACGGTTTCGCGCTCGCGACTTATGGCAGCTTCTTCTTGACCGCCGAGCCGGACTCGTACGTTTACACCAAGGGCGGCACGGCGACCGTCACCATCACCGCCCAGGATTACGACAAAAAGCCTGTGGCGACGTCGTTCCGTGTTGAAATGAATCGCTGGGACTGGCGCACAGGCGCGGGCCCAGTGGTAACGACATCCCAAGGGCAGACGGACGTCAGCGGCAAAGCACAAGTCAAGCTCACCATTCCCGATGCTGGCGAGTTTCGCGTTCGCGTAACTGCGACGACTCCAGAGAATCGCACGGTCGAGACCGTCGCCTATTTGTGGGCCCCCGGCGAGAGCCCGTGGTGGAGCGGGCCTGCCGAGGAGCGGGTGCAAGTCGTTGCAGACAAGAAAACATATCAACCGGGTGACACCGCCCATGTGCTGATCGTTACCAGCAAGGAGCCGACTTCGGTTTTGGTCACGGTTGAGGGCAACGGACTTTACTCAGGTCAGGTGATCAAGAGCAGCGGCGGCAGCGTCACCGTGGATGTTCCGATCAAGCCCGAGTACGCGCCGAACTTCTACGTGGCGGCGGTTTTCATTCGCGGTAACAAACTTTATCAGGGATCGAAGAGTCTCACCGTGCCACCGGTGCAGCACGAGTTGAACGTGCAACTGCTGCCCTCGAAGCCGCAGTATCAGCCGGGCGAAGCGGTCAGCTACACCATCAAGGCGACGGACTCCAGCGGCAAGCCAGTGCAGGCCGACTTCAGCTTGGGCGTGGTGGACGAAGCGATCTACGCGATCAAGCCGGAGACAGTAGGCAGCATCGTAAGTGCCTTTTATGGTCGCGTCTATTCCCGCGTGAGCACGGAGACCTCTCTGACGTATTACTTCAGCGGACAGGCCGGGAAGCGCGCGATGCAACTGGCGAATGTCCGGTCGTCGAAGGCGATGGCGCAACTGAAACCTGAGCGCCTGGTGCAGCCCAAGGTCCGCAAAGCTTTTCCCGACACTGCGTACTGGATGGCGGACGTGCACACCGGTAGCGACGGACAAGCCACGGTGCACTTCGAACTATCCCGACGCCATAACCTCGTGGCGCGCGACCACCCGCGGCGTCACCCTCGATACCAAAGTCGGCAGCGCCGTGGTGAATACCATCGTACGCAAGAACCTGATGGTGCGATTGGTAGTGCCGCGCTTCTTCCGGCGGGGCGACGAGATAACGCTCTCGACCATCGTTCAAAATTATCTTCCGACGGAAAAAGTCGCACAGGTCTCAATGGAGTTTACCGGCCTCCAGGTGCTCGATGGCGCTCAGCAGAATGTCAAAGTTCCGAGCCGCGGGCTGATGAAGGTGGACTATCGGGTACGCGTGCGTGATGTAGATTCAGCGCGAGTACTGGGCAAGGCGCTGACTAACGTCGAGAGCGACGCGATGGAACTGACGCTGCCCGTGGTTCCTTTCGGCGTGAAGCTGGCGGTGGCGAAATCGGGATCGGTCGCGGTGGCGGGCAGGAGCGACACGCTGCTGCCGTTGACCTTCCCGCCAGGTGCCGAGGCGGGAACTCGCAAGCTGACGATCGAGGTGACGCCGTCAATCGCAGGCACGGTCTTCGCCGCGCTCGATTACTTGACCTCGTATCCGTATGGGTGCACCGAACAGACCATGTCGAGCTTCCTGCCCGATGTGCTGGTGGCGGACGCGATGAAGAAGTTGGGCGTGAAATCGAACATCGATCCACAAGTGCTGAACAAGCAGGTGCAGGCGGGTCTCGACCGGCTTTACAACTATCAACATCCGGACGGCGGCTGGGGCTGGTGGCAGACGGATGACAGCCAGGCCTTCATGACGGCATACGTCCTGGCCGGGTTGAGCCAGGCGAAGGCAGCGGGATTTGACGTCAAGCAGGACGCGATTGATCGCGGCCGTGGATGGTTGCGTCCGCAATTCGATCAGTCGGGAAAAGTAAAGACCGACTTGCGCGCCTACATGGCATACGCGTTGGCCCTGAGTGGAACGCATGAGACGGCAGTCCTCGATTCCGTGTGGAACCAGCGCTCGACGTTGACCGCGTATGGGCAGGCGCTGCTCGGACTCGCAATGCTGGAGATGAACGACAGCAGGGCGAATGAGTTGACCAAGCAACTTGAAGGCGAGGCGAAACAGGACGACTCACAGGCCTGGTGGCCAAGCGATACCAACTATCTGATGGAGTTCTCGGGCGACACCACTCCGGAGACGACGGCATATGCGCTGAAGTTTCTGGATCGCACCGACCAGTCAAGCCCACTGCTGTCAAAGGCCGCGATTTACCTGGTGAACCATCGCGATCAAGGCTACTACTGGGAATCGACCGAGCAGACGGCGATGGTGATCTACGGTCTCACCGACTACCTGGAGCGGACGAAAGAGCTGCAGCCGAACTACAGCGTTACGGTCCAGGTGAATGGCAAGACGGTGGCAACCAAGCAATTCACCGCCGCCGATGCGCTTGCGCCTGCGACAACGGTTGCTCTGAGTGAGTTGCAATTGACGGATGGAACCAACCAGATTCGAATCGCGAAGTCTGGCGACGGCCGTCTGTATTGGTCGCTGCGCGGGGAGTACTACTCGAGCGAATCGAAAGTAGTGAACACCGGCAGCTTCAAGTTGAGCGTAGTGCGCCAATACTACCGGCTCTCTCCTCAACAGAAGGACGGCCGCGTGGTGTATCACTTCGACACGCTCGCGGGACCGGTGCAAGTCGGCGATACTCTGGCGGTACGGCTGACCGTCGGCGGTAATGACTGGAAGTATCTGATGATCGAAGACCCGATTCCTTCGGGGACTGAGTCCGTCACGCGCGACGACTTGTACGAACTGGATGAGCGGCCGGATTGGTGGGGCCGCTGGTACAGCAATCGCGAGCTGCGCGACGACCGTACAACCTTCTTCAATATGTACTTCCCGCAAGGGCAGCATGAATACGTGTACTTGCTGAAGGTGGTGAATCCCGGAATCTTCCGCGTGAGCCCGACCAGCGTGCAGCCGATGTACCAACCGGGATATCTCTCGACCAGCGATGCCTTGACGGTGACGGTGAAATGACGGCGAAACATAGTGGCGTGGCGAAGATGTGGCTGCTGAATGTGGTCGGCAATGCTCTGTTACTGGGTGCTGTGTATTCATGGCTGCTGATGCCTGATGCGCATGGCTGGCAGGTTGGTGCATCTGCGCTGGACGCGGTTATCGTCATATTTTTGGGCCTGTGGCTGCGTACCGGGACATTCGCCTACTTTCGGGTTGCCGAGTTTCGAGACAATGCAACTGTGTGGCGTGCCTTCCGCCATGCCTTGCGACACATCGTCGCGCTGGCGATCTGGGGAATTCTCCTGGCGGCGATTGCGTGGCTGTTGATCACTCTTCGCAAATATGCGCCTCAGTTTGGGGTTTGGTTCTGGCAGAAGGCGCCGTCATTACGCTTCGGTACACCCAAGCAGGTCTTCCATGCTGCCGATTGGATACTGTGGTTGCTGCTGTGGGTGCTGGTACCTGCAGTATGGCTGCCCATCGCCACCACCGTTGCGGCCGCCGGATTTAGATTTAAGCGCATGGTGCGTTCCCTGCGTGTGTTGCGGAGGCCGGCGTACTGGTTATGGTTCTGCGCGCTCATGCTGGTCGGAGTTTACGTTCCCTACAAGTTGGTCTGGTGGATCCCCGACCTCAGTGACCTGCGCAAGCAGGCATGGAGCATGGGTCTGCGATTCTCCCTGGCGTATGTGATCCTGATTTCTGCGTGGATCGCGCTTCTGTTGGTCGTTGGTACGCGGGTGGAGAAGGAAGATCCTGGGTCGATTGCGCTGTAAACAACCTCAGCTTTTCAGCGTAGGAATAATCTCTTCCAATACCTCGCGAGCGCTGACAACGCGAGTCCTGCCCCAAGCCTTCGGAAAGTGGCGTTTGTTACCCGTTACGAGATAATCGGACGCGGTCTCCTCGGCGCACTCCAGGAACTTATTGTCGTCCGAATCGGAAGCTATGCTGAGGACCTGCTTGGGTCGTACGAATTTCGCTGCCCTCCGGACAAGGTTCAACGAATTTGCCACCAGATCAGGCGAAATCCCAAACTTTGCACGCCGCAGCACGCCGCTGTACTCCTCGAGAATTTCGTGCGACATGTAGAGGGTGATGGCACCAGCAAGAGCCAGATCGAGAACAAACCGTTCCAGACCGTCGGGTCTAAGGTGGGCGGAAACAACCACGTTCGTATCAAGCACGACGCTTGGACGTGGCATTGCTGAGTCTTCTTTCTCGACGGAAGGCCGCGATCTCCTGGTCGATCTGTCGCATGGTGAGAGTTGACTTCTTATTCCGTTTGGCTTCGGCCCGAATCGCTGCCATGAGGCTCGGTTCCGGAGAGACAGCCTTCAAGAAGTCTTTGACTCCCATAATCACCACTTGCGGCTCCCCTCTCTTGTCGACCACAAATCGTTCCTGTTGCTGGCTAGCTCGCCGCATAATCTGGCCAAACTGGGTGCGGGCAGCCAAAGCCGAGATTACTACTGGTATGGTACGGCGTCCCTTGTTGTTAATGGCAATCCCTCCCCTTGTGTGAACTAATTAGTTAGTTCACGATTTTAGCTATTCTGGCAGTTGTCTAGTCGCGGGTCAAGAACGCGCGCACGACGAAACGGTTCCTCAATGTCACCACCCTCCTAGCTAGGGGCGTGATTCCGACGAACCCCTTTTTGGCTAGGGCGGGGCAGTTGAGACTTCATGACCGACCTTTGCCCCGCATTGGGGCTACTGCGAGTTCAGGCGGCAACCCGTTCTGCACCCAATCGAGCAAGGCTCGTTTGCCATGCTGCTGCGCCAGTTGAGCCACGCGTGCTTGGGCGCCGGCGTAAGCGCGCCGTAATTCTTCCTCGCTCGCCGGAGATCTGAGCGCTCGCTCCAAACTTTTCACGTCGTGGAGGGTTTCGCTTCGTTGGGACGCGGCGTTCGGCGCGGTGAGGTACAGCACCAATCCTTCGCGAAACCAGAGCGGTGTTCCCGGCAGCGCGTAGGAATCGATCAGCATGTGTAAAAGTTCGTGGCGAAGGGTGCTCTCTAGCGTGCCCGCTTCGCGCAATACGTCGGAGGGTTGCATCTGGATAGTGCGCCCGCGAGTGGAGGCTGCTATCCAGCCTGGCTCGCCCGTAGAGTTGCGAAACGCTGCAACCGTCGGATAAATCTTCAGCCGCGGGGAAGCGCGGTAGACCAGCCCTGTACTTTCTTCGGCCTCATGCACAAACCCAGTTGCCAGAGGTAATAGCGAACGGTCACGATCGGGACGAGTGGTGAGCAGCGTGACATCCTCGTTGGCGAGCTGTTGCCAAGGTATGCCTTGCGAGTTAATGCCCAGTCGCGTTCCCGGATAGTAGAAACTGAGAATCTCGCGATAAGAATGACCTTCCTCGCCCATTACTTCGGCGCCCACCTGACACAGGCCCACTCCGTGTCCAGAGCCTCGACCGTGAAAGCCGAGGCGGTCGCCATCGTCGCTAATGTCGTACCAGTTGCTCTTCATGCGATCCCACCCAATATGGCGGCCAATAGCGGAGCGGAAGTTCAGCGCCGTTACCGTGATGGTGCTGCTACCGGTGACGCGCAGGAGCTCCACGCGCCCGCTAGGGGTGCGATGCAGGACTGAAACCGTACGCAGAACGCCGGGAACAACGACGCCGTCAGCGGCGAGAGCGTGCTGCAGTTGGATCTTCGCAATCTCGGAGCGCCACTGGGTGCTTCCGCTGCGCACGCAATACTGATCGGAATGTTGGACCAGGAACGGCGCACGGGGCTCATTGTTGCCGAGAACAAAGCGCCCGTCTTCGGTGGTGCCGCCGCAATTGGCGTGATAGTAAGTGGCGGCCGGTTCGCCGTCGTACCAGAGGACTTCGCCCGCCGTGGCGTTGGCGATGCTGCGCAAATGGGCATCAATACCGGCGATACGCAGGTCCTGGCAATGGGTGGTGTCGCAGAAATCGAATCCTTCCAAGGCATGGCGGCTGCCAAAGTGCATCGCGTAGGTACGTGCTGCAACCGCCATGGCCTTCAGCGCCTCATCGGACTTGAAGTTTCCGGTCTCGCCGGCGAGCACACCCGCTATGTACTCCTCCATCGGCATGAACGCGGTGATGAGCAGGCGACTGTCACTGGCGTGAATGTTGATAGGAAAATCAACATGCAGCGGTGGATCGCCGGTGGCATTCATTTGATATGTGCCACTCACACGAAGCTCAGAGAAGGACGATTTGTCCCCTGCGATCACAATCCCCGAATCCGTGGCGCGCACAGCGACGGACGTGATCGCGGTCATCTTACAAGTGGTGCAAGTTCGCATCTGCGCCCGGCCAGCATCGGCGCGAATGCGCAACTCGTGTGGGGGATGCAGATACCACAGCCGCACCCGCACGGTCTGTGGAAACCCGCTATGAGAAGTCTTGTCGACGTCGCGATCTCCCGATTGTGCAGCCCCCGCTATACACAGCAGGAACAGCAGACTGATGGCCGCCAACCGGCGCTTCACTTCTGCGCTCCTTTCGCGGTCGTATCAACGCGTGCTGCTTGGCTAGCTGCGAACGCTGCGAACATCTCGTGTGCGACGGCAGCAGCGTCCGAACCACCATGTCCTTTTTCCAGAAATACGACGAGCGCAATCTGGGGATTTTCGGCTGGCGCATAACCGGCAAACCAGGCATGTGTCCATGGACCTTCATCCGCCGGGGCGGTCCCGGTCTTGCCGGCCACTTTCATCGGCGCGTCCGGTTGCGCCATCCGGCCCATACCGTAGGCGACCGCTTGTTGCAGGCCTTCAAAGATCGGAGACAGCTTTCCGTTCGGATCAGTTTGGGCAAGCTTGGCGAGATCGAGATAGCCGTGTAGCAATTCCAGCGGCGTTACTCTGACTCCCCACTCGCCAATGGCTTGCAGCTGCACTTCCTCAGACGAGCGGCCGAGCGCAACATTGCCGGCCACTTCGTTTGGCGCCAGTCCAGTGCGAGCGCCGAAGCCGGAGCGCAGAAAACTGTCGCGCAACTGTTCGGGCGTAAGGCGCGTTGCAACCGTCGTGAAGTAGGAGTTGCACGAATACGCCAGCGCGCTGCTGGGGAGCAAAGGCTCCGGAGTTGCCGGATGCGTGCAATCGAGCTTGCGGCCTTCGACGGAGACCGTACGCTTGCACATGAGCGCAGCATGCGCGTCGAGCTTTCCCGCTTGCAGCAGCGCCAGCAGCGTAAACGGCTTGATGCTTGAGCCGGGATACACCACGCGTCGCGCGGCGACATCGAGATGGTAAGCAGCGAGAACCCGCCCGGACTGCACATCGACGACTACAGCAGCGCCACGACGACTCGCCATTGCACGCACAACCGTACTCTGCAACGTCGAGGTACCAGACTCTTCGGCTGCCGGCGGCAATGCTGCGAGGCAAAGGGCCATCACGACGCAGCAGCGGCAGGCCAGATTCAGGTAGGGCATGCTTCGATTGTAATGGCGTAGTGCAAGCGCGAGGGCATGTCTCAACTACGCAGTTGCAAGTTGTGCGGACGAGCCTACAATGAGCTTGTCAACATCTAATTAAATGGAGGCCGCCATGATGGAACTCCGGTTGACCGCGGAAGAAGAGAACTTGCTTCTGGATCTCCTGCAGGAGCATCAGACCCATCTATTGCGAGAGATCGCCAAAGCTGATCACCACGAATTCAGGAACGGACTGCGTAATCGTTGCACCGTGCTGGAGAGGATCATCGACAAGCTGCACGTGCCGGTACACTCGACGTCCTGAAGCCGGCTGACGCGACATGTCTGGGGTTTGTTTGCCGGGCCAGTCTTTGTGCCTGCGAGGCTACGGTCTGTCCAATCGGCGATACTCCGGTCACGGTACCAGCACCATCTTGCCGTGAGCGCCCGACGGCTTCATGATTTCAACGTGAGCCCGCTGAGCTTCGGCGAGCGGAATCTTCTGTCCGACCACCGGGCGCAACGTTCCATTCTCCAGTCCCGCGACCAGCGCCGCGTGCATGGCCTTATATTCCTGCTCGGAAGCGGCCATGAGGGTCACGCCGCGAATGTCCGCTTCGCGCGCCATTGCGTCGCGCGGATTGATCTCGATCGGGCCTCGGCTTCCGATTACCGCGACGCGGCCTTTTTTGGCGAGCACCGTCAGATCTTTACCCAGATTTTTGTTCGCCAGCAATTCCACGATGACATCCACACCTCGGCCATCCGTCAGCTTCATCAGCTCGTCGAGATAGCCGTCGGACGAATGGTTGAGAACATGATGCGCGCCTTCCTTCTTTACCAACTCAAGCCCACGATCGCTGCCAGCCGTACCGATGACGGTCATGCCAGTGGCGTGCGCCAGTTGCACGGCTGCACTGCCAACTCCGCCGCTTGCGCCGTGAACCAGAACGGTCTCCGCCGGTTTGGCGTCAGCGCGCTGAAACAACCCGCGATACGCCGTTCCATAAGGAACGCCCATGGCCGCGCCTTGTTCGAAGCTCACACTGTTCGGCAAGCGATGCACCTGGGCTTCGCCGCACAGAACCTGCTCAGCGTAAGTGCCGCTGTTAGGCCCGGTGGCATAGACGCGGTCGCCCGCCTGCACCGTCTTGACGCCTGATCCGACAGCCGTGACCGTGCCACCGGCGTCACTTCCTGGAGTGTAGGGCAGACTGGGTTTCATCGCGTACGTTCCGGTGCGGATGTATGCGTCAACGGGATTCACCCCCGCGGCATGGATGCGAACCAGCACCTGTCCGGGACCAGGTTGCAGGTCGGGGACCTCCTCCAACCTCATGACTTCAGGACCGCCGAATTCGTGGACACGGATCGCTTTCATCATTTCCTCCAGCGCGCAAATTCCTATCAAATTCTACGCAGAGGCGGCTAAGTTTGCATGTGTAGTCGCTACGAGCCGGGCTCAACCTGCGTGGCTTTGCCATCCGTGTAGGTCACGCGTAAGGGATGACCATTATTCGGGTAATCGACGATCCGTGGATTCGACATACCGGTGCCTTCGGGCACTCCCATGCCAATCGCGAACGAGGCCTGCAGTTCATCCATTCCCGGCTTTACCTGGTGGTCGCCGATCTGCTTCCAGACGTCGGGGGGCCAATGCTTGTACAGTTCGTGCGGATCTTGAATGAAGAGGATGTCGTCGGAGTAAATTTTGTAATCGCCGTTTGTGACCAACCCAATGGGGAATGCGAAGCGCTTGCCGTCTTTCTCGAAGATGGCCATCACCTGCCTTTCGGTCCCAGAGTCGGGTGGGCGTTCGACGACGACATCCTTGATATTCAGCTTCTCAATCGGCCCCAGCGTTCCCGCGGGATGGATGAAATCCGTGCGACCGGCATACGGATAATAAGCGAAGCGATATCCCTCGCGCACCCATACCGGCTGTTGGGTCAGCTCTTTCGCGTCTTTCAGATCTTGCGGATGCAGCTTCTTCAGGGTGACATAGTAGTCGGGATTGAGAGCGATTTCAGCTTTCTTGGTTTCTGCCATGCTGGAGTTACGCTCGCGCAGGTAGAGATATGAGCGGATGCCCGCGGCCAGCAATGCCACGAGCAAGACAATCTGGACGATCTTGCTGGTTCTCGACATAGTGTCTTATAAGCGGAATTGGATGCAGAAATCCAGTGCCAGAGAAGTCGAGCCCGAACCGAAAGCTCGTCAGAAATCACGGCAGCGGCCTCTGGGGAACGCGAATTCTTCCGGATTACGGGACAATTTTTTCAACGGCGCCTAAGGTCTCTTTCGCGGGCCGACTAAGCCATCTGCTCCATATTGCTTGTCTGGCCCCGGATGCATACTGCAATCACCCTAGTTACTGGAAGCGCCAACGAATCGTCTGACTCATCTCCATGCTCATTCGCCGCTGCTTGCGGCGAGAAGCGTCTGCTACCGGGAAGTGGTAGACGAGGGGCAAAAAATCTCTTTGCCCGCGCTGTTCCTGTCGGTTAATCTTCATCATCTCCTGCGAGATAACTTGGTTGTCAGAAAGATACGCCGCGAGTGGGCATGCCAATGTCCACAGCAATGCAAGACGCCTGAAAGCACAGCATGAAGGTTCGGGCCGCGATATCGATTCTCAGCGTAGCAACAGCGCTTAGTGCGCCGGCAATTGCACAGAATAGAACGCTCGCACGATTGAACCACGAGAGCGCGCCGGAGGTTACACCTCCGCGCGTCGAGGCGCGTGGCTCCGCTGAAACCGTCGCCACCCATTCCGAACCGCTTTCGGAGTCGATGCTTTCCCGTTCGGCTGCGACCGCGTTATTTGTGAATGCGAACATGATTCGCGCGCGCGAGCTTGCCGAACGCGCTTTGCGACACGACCGTCGCGACGCGGGGGCATTGTTTGTGCTGATGGAAGTGGCGGCGATGCAAGCCGACGAAACGACCATGTTGAATGCCGCCCTTCACCTATGCGAACTCGGCGGCGGAGCAAAGCAAGACCCGCGAATTCGGCTAGCCGCAGCTCGCGTGCGCGAATCGGCCGCCAATACACCTGAGTTTCGCGCCGTCATTCCTGGGCTGCAAACGCTGCTGGCAAATTCCAGGTCGGATTGGCCAGAACTAAACACCGCCCTCCTGAATGCCGCGATGGATGGGGTTCCCAGACTCGACCCCCAAGCCATTGCACGCGCCTCGGGCATCTTGACTGAGTGGCGCATTGTGGGTCCACTGGGACGGCATCCGTTGCTTGAGATGGACCGGCCGCCAATATCGCCAACTGATGATTTGGCGCAGGCGTCTTATGACAACCATGCGGTCGAGAATTTCCAGTTCCCCGACGGCATCATCGGGCTACCTTCGTATCTGTCGCCTCGCGGAACCTTTTATGCGGTGGCCCATTTTGCGTCTCTGGTGGCGGGAACTTGGACGGTGCGGGCCGAAGGCGGTCGGCAGCTCGAAATTTATGTGGATGGCAAGCGGCCGTTGCTACAAGATGCCGGCCTTCGCAAAACCCCCGCTTTCGCTTCTGCCACATTCGAAATCCCGGCTGGTCCTCACCGCGTACTTGCGAAATTTGCCGGGGCGGTAGCGCCGCTTAGGATTGCAATATCCCCGTCTGTGTCGGACGCGTCTACTCCAGTAAAGGCCAAGCGACCGGTCGAAGAATCAACTTACGAGCTAGCTTCCTCGGCCTATGCCGCGGGACAGTTTAAGGCGGCAATCGCGCAAATCAATGCGTTGCCATCAGCCTCTGGTTCAGCGGCATTGCAATTTCTCTTGGCTCAGTCGTGGGGCCGTGAGAATTCGACCGCAGTCGAAGCTCGCCAGGCATGGAGCCGCGTCCTGTCGCTCTCGCCCGGAGCGATAGCGGCCGATGAGGGGTTGGCTCAGTGGGCCTTGGCAGACGGTCACCTGGTCCAGGCCGCAAAGTTTGCCAGGCGTGTCTTGGAAGCCAGTCCCAATGCCGCGAAGGCGTTGGACATTTTGGGCAGTGCAATCGACGGCGATGCGAGCCTCGCAGACTTCCAAGAAGAATCGCGGATGATTTGGTCACGGCGCCTGGCGGAACATCCGTCATGCGAAACATCCAACCGGGCAATGATCTTTTATCGTAACCAGGGGCAATTCGCAGAGGCCGCAGCGGTGCAGCAGAAGTTGGACGGTTGCGCCGCCGAATCACTAGCGTACGCGCAGTCGCTAGTCAATCAAGGGCGTCATGCTGAAGCTGCACGAGCGCTTCAGCAATTGGTGGCGGCAGCCCCATTGAACCGCGCCGCGCGACTGATGTTGATACGTGAGTTGCAACTTGCCGGAGACGATTCCGGCGCGGAACGCGCTGCCGACGCATGGTTGCGGATTGCACCAAACGCCTCCGAGTACCGCCGGCTTGCAGCCGCTAACAGCAGCGACGACAGGACTTCAGACACGCAACCGTTCTACGTTCCCTATCGCCGCGATGCTGCCTCCGCAATACTGCAGGTCACCGCTACACAATTTCCAAGTGCACCAGTGGTGCTGATAAGTGATCGAGTTGCCATATTGCGGCCCGACGGTAGTGTCTCGCTTTACGTTCACACGGCGACCCGCTTTTCAAGCCTGGAGGACATTCGCGGGATCGAAGGACCAAATTTTCCGCACGGGACACAATTATTGCAGCTGCGAACTCTACATACCGACGGAAGTGGTACTCCCATAAAGCTTGATGCACAAGGTCTGCGAAGCTCGCTACCCGATCTCTCGCCTGGCGATGCGATCGACGAAGAATATGTAGTGAACTACGCGGGCGACGGCGGCATTGCGGAGCATCCTGAGGTTTTTCAGTTTGTTTTTGGGCGGTTCGATGAGAAGGTCTTGAGCGCACGTTTCGTCGTGCTGACGCCCGCCGGGCAAGCTGACCGTGGTGTTGTGATCGCCTCCAGCGACGCTCCCCGAGAGGTATCGCAAACGCAGAACACCATCCTGGCACGTATCTGGGAGCGGGACGAAGTGTCGGTGACCAGCGGCGGATTGGTTCTGCCCAGCAATAGTCTCGCCATCGTGCGCGTGGTCGAGCAGGAAAATAACTGGACGGTGCCTAGCGACGCTGAGCATCATCGCCGTCTCGAAACCATCCATCCAGGTCCGCGATTCGAGGAATCATCTGGGACGGCCGAACGGCACAATAAGCAGGCGCCTGAAGCTTCGAAACTCTGACTGCACTCCAGTCTCAGGTCGTGTTATAGCCAAGGCTGACCGCGAGCATCGAGACGGGCGCAGTAGATTCCCGTTAAACTAGAGCCAGAGGTTTTCATGGCACTGACCCAAGAAGACGTCATCTCAGCCTTGAAAGAGTGTTACGATCCCGAGATCCCGGTCAACATTGTGGATCTTGGGTTGATTTATGAAGTCCGGTTGAAGCCAACAGAGGTTCCCAACCTGCAAGGCCAGGACGTTGAAGTCGAAATGACGCTGACCGCGCCGGGCTGTCCGTCTCACGAATACATTAGCGATCAGGTTCAGCAACGCCTGCTGCGAATGCCGGGCGTGGGCAACGCCACTGTTAGCATCGTATGGTATCCGGAGTGGACGCCCGAGCGACTGAGTCCTGAGGCGCGCAAGCAGTTAGGCATCGAGTGAAGTTCACCGCCGTATGCACGGCCGGCAAGCGGCAGGAATAGCTGTGCTGGCACGGGTATTGAGGATCAGGAGCTACGCTGCGCGCGTAGATCGCGCCAGGCGCTGACGCTGCGACGTTCCGCTTCTTCGGCAATGCCTTCTCCCATTTTTTGCAGAGTCGCAAAAATCTGCATGCCCTTTTGCAAGTATTCCGGGGCGTTTTCCCACACCACCTCGAACTTCTCGGGATACTCGGAAGCCAAAACCGCCAGGCCGGCCGCGGCAAAGGCCATGCCTACAGGACGGCGACGCGTGAACAGCAACACCGCGCCGGCGCCGATTGAGCCAAAGGCTATCGCTTTCTTCCAGTTCTGCATGATTCACCTCAAGTGGCGCATCCGAAGGCCACATTATACGTGTTAGAGCAACGAGGACGGCCTGCC
Source organism: uncultured Acidobacteriaceae bacterium (assembly GCA_963709045.1). Lineage (GTDB taxonomy): Bacteria > Acidobacteriota > Terriglobia > Terriglobales > Acidobacteriaceae > Bog-257. The sequence goes on from CAVPUX010000010.1 coordinate 187,183, forward strand.
GTTGTATGGCGAACGCTTTATCGGACCATGATTTATTGTATGCGACCTTAGCCTGGACGCAGTGGGAATGCGCGGCGTAGGAATGTGATGCTCCATGTTAGACTTTCTACGTCCACGCATCGCCGCCTGACGTACTGATGGTACGCAGATCAAGGCCCCCACATACGATGCCCACAGCCAAGCAACCAATTGTCGAGGCCGGCCCGGAAGCATTTTCCGGCGGGCCGCGATGGTTTACAGCTTCTACGGTCCTTAATTGGTGGCTGGCCGGTTGTATCGTTACCGCGGTCCTCTGTCTCGGCAATCTCGATCTACTCTCTGGCAAGTCGGCGCCGCAGTGGGATGGCCTGGATTACTTTGGACCGGAATTCTCATTGGTAGCGGATCATATTAAAGCAGGAAGGCTGGTGCTCTGGGATCCCTGGATTGCAGCCGGCACACCTGATTCCGCTGAGCCTGAGTTTGGCACCACCTCACCCATTGTGTTGGCGGCAGGGCTACTGTCCCCGAGCCCGCAAGCCGGGTTTGTTATGTATTGGATGTTTATTTGGACTCTAGGTCCGATAGGCATCCTGGTACTATGCCGTCACCTGCGATGTCCAGTTTGGGGTGGATTAATAGCTGCCCTAGGTTTTGCAGCCTCAGGTTTCTATACCGGCCATGCAGAGCATACCGCGCATATCTATTCGGTTTCGTTGCTTCCGTGGATACTATGGCGGTTCGATATAGCTTTGTTGCGCCGGAGCTATTGGGCAGCCGTGCAAGCTGGCGCTATTTATGGAGTGTCTGCACTAGGCGGCTATCCGGTGTATACCATCGTTACGCCCGCGTTTCTCTTGCTATGGTCACTTGGCTATCTTTGGGATGCCGAGCATAACGGATCTGTCGGTATAGGCAAACAAATCACCCATTCAGTGGCGGCGGTCATACTGACCAGCGTTATAGGCGCCGCTGTGATGGCTCCTGCATATATCGACTTTTTTAAAGACACGCAAGGTTACAGCGACCGAACTGGAACCAGATCTAGAGAAGTGGCGCTTAGAGAGAATATTTTTCCTGCCGGCGAAGTCACGACTCTGAGTAGTCCATATCTCAGCTTATTGGATATTAATCATGGTTATTTTTGGCCTTGGGCAGACATATCCATGCGAAGTATTTATATGGGTTGTGCCGTGATCACTTTTGCATTCTTCAGCCTGCTGAGTGGCGGAAGGCGGCGCTGGTGGTTATTTGCAGTGGCGATCTTATTCCTATGCTGCGCGACAGGCTACCAGCTTCCACTGCGAGGGTGGTTATACGATTTCGTTCCTCCAACCCGATATTTTCGGAATGCTTCCAGCTTTCGCACCTATGCCATACTCTTAGGGGTTGTTTTGTGCGCGTTCGGCACCAGGGACTTAGAAGGCGCAAACACCGGGGTCGACAATCGGAGCAGGTTGCGGCTACTTATATCGGCGACCATTCTCGCGATAGCATCCGCCTGGACATTTGAGATCGTTACTCATTTCGCGGCGGTCCGGCTGCCAACATTTAAGTTGGCAGTCGAGCATGGAATCATAGCCTGGGGCTCGATTATCGCGCTTGCTTTTCTGCTGTGGACACGCAAGCTATCTCCATCTGCTGTCTTTGCGTTACTTATTGCTGTCGCGGTATTTGACGGCATTACTACGCTGCGCATATCGCGGTCCACTACCCATTCTCCTGCCGCGAGGGGATTTTGGCACATCATGAACAGAGGGCACAACGCGAGCTTGGATCTCTCAGCCGGCGACTTATTTCGCGCCCTTGATCCGCCGACGCCATTGAATAACATTACGCCCAGCCGTTTTCCTACCAACAGGAATCTTCCGCTAAAGCTTGCCACGCTTGAGAATGACATTACGCTATGGAACCGCTATTACATGCAGATTGAACATGACCCATTCCTTCGCCAGATGGCACTGGGCGACGATCGTATATGGTTCACGGAGTCTGCTGCAACTGCGCCTGCCAACGATGGGAATTTTGTTGTGTTCGAGAAGCGAATGCAGCAGTTGCAGAAGCCGGTAATCGTGATTCATTCTGGGCCACAGATGGAGGAGATCTCGCGGAGGCGTGCTGACGATAAGGAACAATGGTTGCCGACTATAACCCCCGACTCGTTGGGTTCGGCCTCCGTGGCGCGCATTTCCGGACTTTCCTATTGGCCGAACTCGCTTGCGTTCCATTACGTAGCGGATAAGCCTGGCTGGTTGATGGTTACGGATCGCTGGGCTCCCGGCTGGAAGGTCACGGTAAATGGAAGACCGCAAGAGGTGCTGGGTGCGGATTTCGTTTTTCGCGCCGTGAAAGTGGAAGCGGGAGATAATTTCGTTCAATTTCACTATCGACCGTGGGGTTGGCCGTATCTCCTTGCCCTAAGCTGGGGGACGCTTCTGATCATAGGAATATGCCAGCTGGTAGTAAGTACTCGAGGATACCGAGCACGCCAGCGACTTCGGGCCGCATGAGTTGACGCGAGGGCCGCAATGGTTTGCTGCTCCCGTGTTGGTGGCCCTTTTTTAACCCCAAGAGCGGCCCGGAGTGTGGAGCTCCCATGGTAGGGTGTCATTTCGAGACGCGGGCCTGAGGCTTACACGCAGCAGGTTCGCTCACGTTACAATTCCTCACGGGTATTCTCGCGTGGACAACAAAGCCATTGCCAATGTCTTTTACGAAACCGCCGATCTGATGGAGGTTAACGGTGATGACTCCTTCCGCATCCGCTCTTATCGTCGTGCGGCCGAGGCTCTCGAAGGACTACCTCAGCGGGTCTCAGGATTAATCGACGAACCCAAGAAGTTGCTTGAGATCCCCGGCATCGGTAAGGGCATGGCTGCCAACATTCAGGAGCTGTGTCGCAGCGGGAAACTTGGTCCCCATCAGGAGTTGTTGGGAAAGTACCGGCCCTCAATGCTGGAGCTGCTGAAGATCCAGGGACTTGGACCCAAGACCATCGCTCTGCTTTGGAGCGCCTTCCAGGTAAGTGACCTTGCCGGCGTGGAGAAGCTGGCGCGCGAAGGCAAACTTCGCGAACTGCCGCGCCTCAGCGAAAAGAGCGAGCAGAAAATTCTGAAGGCCATTGAAGACTACCGTCGTATTTCGGGGCGCTTCTTGCTTGACGAGGCGGATCGCACCGCGCAGAAGCTGATCGAGCACCTACAGCACATCAAAGGAATTGAAAAGATCACGCCGGCCGGTTCGTTGCGTCGTGGCAGGGAAACGGTTGGCGATCTCGATGTGCTAATCACCGGACCGTGCTGCGTTGACGAAGAGCAGCGGGCTGCGTTGATCGAAGAGATCCTACGCTTTCCGGGGATCGTCGAAGTATTGGCCAAAGGCGACAACAAAGTGAGTTTCAGATTGCGCAAAGGAATGCAGGTGGACGTGCGCACGTTGCCATCGGAATCGTACGGTGCGGCGATGCAGTACTTCACCGGATCGAAGAACCATAACGTCTCACTGCGTCAGCGCGCGCTCAGGATGGGATTTACTTTGAACGAGTACGGGCTATTTCGGCTGGACGATAATCAGCGCGTTGCCGGTGCAACGGAAGGTGAGATCTACGGCAAGCTCAAGCTCGATTGCATTCCGCCCGAGCTGCGGGAAAACTGCGGCGAGATCGAGGCTGCTGAGAAGCACGAGTTGCCTCACTTGATCAGCGTGCAAGACCTGCGCGGCGAAGTGCACATGCACACCGTCGAAACTGACGGGAAGTGCACGATTGACGAGATGGCGGCGGCGGCAAAAGAGCGCGGCTACCAGTACATCGCTATCACCGATCATTCGAAAAACCTGGCTTTTGCGAATGGGTTGGATGACAAACGCGCTGAGGAACACATCGCCCGTATTCGTACCGCCAATGAGCAAACCGAGGGGATCACCATCATGGCGGGCATCGAAGTGGATATTCTGGCCGATGGCGAGCTCGATCTGTCTGATTCGGTGCTGGAGCAGATGGAGGTTGTGGTCGCCAGTGTACATTCAGCGTTCAATCAGGAGCCGCAACAAATGACCGACCGTTTGTTGCGCGCGTTGAACAACAAAAACGTGTCGATTCTCGGACACCCAACGGGACGGTTGCTTCTGCGGCGGGACGCTTATCCCTTCGACATGGATGCAATTCTGAAGACGGCGCTGACGAACAAAGTGGCGATGGAGCTGAACGCGTATCCGGATCGGCTCGACTTGAACGACGTGCACCTGCGCATGGCACGAGAACGCGGAGTGAAGATCGTGATTAACACGGACGCGCACCACACTTCGCATTTCGAAAAGATAAAGTATGGCATCCTTCAGGCGCGTCGCGCATGGCTCACCCCTAAGGATGTTGTGAATACATTGCCGGAGAAAGAGTTTCGCAAGGCGATGAAGAATCAGTGGCCAGAAGCAGTGGCTAGGGGTTAGAGGTTAGCGGCCAGCCCTGCCTTGCAATCGACTGGCCACCCAAAAGTTGAGCACACCCGCGATAAGGGTCTTTTGCTGAATCCGCGGGATTCCCTGGTTTGCGGTTGAGGTCACGCCGAACCCAGACGCGGGAAAAGGATCTGAATCCAACCGGTAGGATGTAATTAAGAGGAAGCTATGGCTGAGAATGAAGTTCCGCCCAAACTGCCTGAACCGCAATATGACGCCGCGCACGTTCCCATCACGGAGGAGTTTGACAGCCCCAAGCGCAGCCTGCCGCCTGCGGTGCCGGTTGCGATCGCACTGGTTGTGGTTGCCATCGTAGTAGGCGTGATTGCTTTCGTGGAGCGCTCCAAACCGGTGGCCCAGGGTGGTATCGACGCGGTGTACGCCAGCCAGCCTGCCAACATGGCCAACACCATGGTTCTTATTCAAGTCACAGTCACCAACGTGGGCGACAAGGCGCTCTACATAAAGTCCATCTCCGCCAACTTGAAAACTGACCAGGGCGATCAGTCCGATGACGCTGCTTCTCCTTCCGACTATGACCGGTACTTCGCGGCCTACCCTGATCTTCGTCAACACGCGACGCAACCATTGACGGTGGAGACGAAGATCATGCCAGGCGCGGAGCAAAAGGGGAGCGTGCTGGTATCGTTCCCCGTCACCGAGCAGCAGTTTGGCGCTCGCAAAGACCTGAACGTGACAATCGTGCCGTACGATCAGAATTCGATCGTGCTGCGCGAGAAGAGTTCCGCGGCAAAGTAGCACGTCCTACAATCCAATGAACTCTGGAACTTTAACCGGCGCTGGTCTCTCTCTGTGTACGGGGGCTATTTGGGGCGGAGGGGATTTTGCTGGCGGCATCGCCACTAAGCGGGCCAATGTCTTTCGCGTGGTCGCAGGGGCTCACGCATGCGGCTTGGTACTCATGCTGTTATTGGTCTGGGTTACTGGAGAGCCAATTCCGCCGCGTTCAACGTTAGGGTGGGGCGTAGCTGCCGGCATAACCGGAGCTATTGGCGTCGCGGCTCTGTATCGGGCGCTTGCCATCGGACGCATGGGCATTGTCGCGCCGGTCGCTGCGGTCATTACGGGAGTCTTGCCGGTGCTGGCCGGCATATACAGCGAGGGAATGCCCGCGCCTGTTCAACTGGTGGGCTTTGTGGTGGCACTGGTCAGCATCTGGATGATTGCGCGGCCTGACGGAGCCATCGATACGCATCGCGGTCTGGGGCTGGCGGTAGTGGCGGGAGTGATGTTCGGCCTGTTCTTCCTAGCGTGCAAGCAAGCCGGGCATCACGCCGTGTTATGGCCTCTGGTCACGGCGCGCACAGCGTCCACGCTGCTTATGCTGGTGATCGTAGCTTTTTCACCTCGCGACAGTCGGCCGCTACGGCCCGCCTTTGTTCCAATTGTATTTTCGGGGATATTGGATACCTCCGCTAATGCGCTCTTTATTGCTGCCACGCAACACGGACGCCTTGACGTCACCTCAGTGTTGTCGTCGCTCTATCCGGCCAGCACGGTGATTCTTGCACGGGTATTCCTGAAGGAGCGCCTGTCGGCAACGCAGAATGCTGGCATTGTGGGCGCGCTGATCTCGGTAGCGCTGATTGCGTCGCGATGATCTAGCTCACCAACTCGGGCTTGATCCAGGCGAACTGGAAGATCGCCAGCGGGTCCTCGGGATAGCTCACCTCGAAATCCAGGTAGGCGTCCGCGATGATCCAGTAGTAGGTCTTTAGGGTAGAGATGATTGCGTCAATCGTCTGGTCGAGCTCCCGATTCGTGGATGCCAAAGCCGAGAGGGTCCGCTCGTGATGGCCGAAATGCGGGTTCAAGACCTGCCTCAAATTGCTGGCCGCACGATCTAACTCGGCGCGATCGTCGGCAAACTCCCGCTCGCTCACTTTGTCGTGCAGCAGATGGGGATAGTCCTCAAGTTGAGTCAGTATTCGCCGCAAGGAGAGATCAACGTCCTCCGCGTCGAGCAGTCGAAGCACGCGAGCCGACATAGCGTCCGCGTAGGCGGCCCTCACCATGTCGAGGAATGCATTGCGAATGCCGTGAAGTTCAGGGTTGCGCTGGATAACGTCGTGTTCCACCTTCCAGTAGACGTCGCGGTCGCGCGCCAGGCTCAGGACTTGGTTGCGGATCTCGCGAAGCTCGCTGCGCGCACGCTCGCGGAATTGTTTCTCGCTCAACATATGACTAAGTGTACCGAAGCTCGTAAACAATCGCTTGTGAGGTCGATCACATGACGCATCGTTCACTGCAAAAAGCGCTTCCGGTCACGGACGAGTTTTCGCCGGGCGTTACAATGAACTCTTTGCGAGGTCATTATCGTGCTCACTTATGAAGCGATTGCTACGCTCGAAGAGAAATATCTGCTGAACACGTACGCTCGCTACCCGCTCGCTATCGCACGCGGAAAGGGAGTGTATGTTTACGACGTCAACGGCAGGCGCTATCTGGACTTCCTCACCGGATTGGGCGTCAACGCCTTGGGCCACGCTCATCCCCGCATCGTGAAGGCCATCCGCGACCAGGCAGCGAAAGTTATCCATGTCTCGAACTTGTATTACAACGAGTACCAGGGACTGCTGGCAGAGAAGCTATGCACTAAGTCAGGATTGGATCGCGCTTTTTTCTCTAACAGCGGTACCGAGGCAATCGAAGGTGCGTTGAAGCTGGTGCGTGCCGCCGGACATGCCACAGGTGGTCCTGAGAAGTGCATTCTGATCGCGTTGGAGAACTCCTTCCATGGGCGCACAATGGGAGCGCTTGCGCTCACCGGGCAAGCGAAGTATCGCAAGGACTTCGATCCCATGCTGGAGGGCGTGCGCTTTGTGCCACGAAACGACGTGGAAGCGCTGCTTAAAGCGATGGACGATAAAGTTTGCGGTATTGTGCTGGAGCCCATTCAGGGCGAGGGCGGCATTCAGGAATCGTCAGGCGGGTTTTTGAGGGCGTGTCGCGAGGTGGCTGACCAGCACCAGGCTGCGCTCATCTTCGACGAAATCCAATGCGGCCTCGGCCGCACAGGCCAGCTCTTCGCCTTCCAGCACTTCGGCGTTGTGCCTGATGTGGTGTGCATTGCCAAGCCCATCGCTGCCGGTTTGCCGCTGGGCGCATTTCTCGCGAATGAGCGCTTCGCCCAGCACATCTCTCCGGGTAAGCACGGGACGACGTTTGGCGGAGGTCCGCTGACTTGCCGCGTTGCGCTCGAGTATCTCGCGATCCTGGAGGACGAAAACCTGCTGGAGCAGGTGCGTCGCGTGGGTGCGTATTTTTCGCAGAAGCTGCGCGAACTGGTGGACAAGTTCGATATCGCGGTGGAAGTTCGCGGTGTGGGCGCGATTCAGGCGCTTCAGTTGACGGTCCCGGGTAAGCCGATCCTGGATGGGGCGCTCGCCAAAGGTCTGCTGATCAACGTCACGCAGGACACAGTGCTGCGTTTCTTGCCGCCATTCCTTCTCCAAGAAAAGCACGTCGATGGCGGGATTCGCACTTTGCGCAAGCTGCTTGCGGACGCGCAGAGACAGCAGAAGGCGGCGGCGAAAACGGCAAAGAGGGCTGGGGCGACGGCGTAAGAGGTGATCCCATTCTGAGGGAGCGTCTGTTGCCACGGGTGGTGGCAAATGGCATGATTGAATGGCATGAAACTGCGAAAGCGTAAGTCGGGCCGCGTCGTTTTTTCCGAAATCCCCGCGAACACGGCTGGAACGAAGCGGCCATCCACGATCCAAGTGGATGGACTTTGGATTCATCAAGGGGCGGCTGAACCCGGCGCGAATTGGGAGAGAGTACTAAACAATGTTCGCGAGGAACGGATTCAGGCCGTCCTTAAGCCTTAATCGCCCGTCCTTGTTCCGCCATTCATGCCGCCGCGGACCGCGTACGCGTGAGCACGACATAGCGCTCCGAAGCCAGCAGGATGCCTTGCAGGTCGCTGGAGTGACAGCAATCCACCGCACCCGAAGCCAGCGCTTCCGACCACATGCGATCGTCCGCCAGACGGTGAACGCATACGAAAGCAGTCGCGGGAAACTCCGAGCAAAGACTCTTGAGCTTTGGGAGGCCAACCAACTCCAGATCCACAACTGCAAATGGGGCGCGGAGGCGCGCCACCGCAGGAGCAATTTCCCCAGCGGATTTTGCGATCGCAAGGTTGCGAAATTGCTTATTAAGCGACGCAGCTAGACGATCAGCCGTAACAGCATCGTGGTGAGCGAGAACAACATTGATAGGCCGCATGGCAAACCCCTTTTGGATTGGTTGAAGGGACAGCAGTTGCCATCCAATAAAACAAGCACCCCACATAACGGCGCTGGACAGATCGTTGGCGATCAGGGGCGACAGCTATTTCGCGGCGTCGCCCGGCTGCATTGCAGATTCGAAGGCCTCCGGCTGCAGCTTGCCATTTCGCTTCAGCAGGATCTCCACTTTGCCTTCGGCTTCCTCTAATTCCTTGCGGCAAGAACTGGAAAGTTTCATGCCCTCATCGAAAAGCTCCAGCGCGTGGTCGAGGGGAACGTCTCCCTTTTCCAGTTCGGCCACGATTTTTTCCAGTCGTTGGAGGCACTCTTCGAATTTAGGCAAACTTGAACTCCGTAGTGAACAATTCTAGAGCAAAATGCGTTCGGCGAATGTCAAAATTTGGGGATAAATCGACTGGGGCAGGAAATGTTTTCTCAGCAGGAAATTCAAGGATTGTGGAATCCCCTTGCGGCGCGGTCCAACGGCTGCGGAAAACCTCAGAGGCAGGTTCTGCGGTTGGGGATGAGATGTAGATCGGGTTTCGCGGTGTCAGCACGTCACCGCGCCACATCGCAAAGCCCCAAGGGATGGAGTGCGGTCAATCCCAGGCGAGTTCGGGAAAATTTGGATCGAAGGATAGCATTTCTTAGCGTGCTACTTGCGCGGTGCACCGTAGTGGTGCCTGGCCGTTACAGGTCAACGTCACAGTAGAAGTTACGCCGACGCTATTCTTTACATTCACAATTTGTCCGTTTATGGTGCAAGAGGTGGGCGTGCCACGTTGCCCGGTCGCCGATGTGCACGCGGCAGTCGCTGATCCGCTAAACCCAATTGATGCTGGGTGTTGGTTACCATTCTTGTCGGTCGTCGATGTCATTGTCGTCGGCAGATTTACAGCACTCATTGTTAACGAAACGCTATATAGAATAAGAAGGGTTAATACGCGACAGCATCGCCTAAGCATAATCTGTTCCCCTCTCTGACTTGAGCGATTCTACGCTTCGCTGAAGCGCAGCGTACGGAAGGCCTCTTTTCCGCAGCCTGAAATCCGATCTTTTTCCCGCAGCCGCTATACCGCGGCGCGCTTTTGCGTACCCAGCGCCTCGAGCACGTCCACGGCACAGGAATAGCGCCCAAAAGGTGCGGCGATCTGCGCGCCTTGTACCATGTGGCGGACGGCGGCAAGCATGTCGCGGGCGATGGCCACGCCTTCAGCGCGGGCGGCATCGACGGTGGTCACCTTCGCCATACGCGCGAAGATCTCATCGGGGATGGAAACGCGCAGTTCATTCTTCATGAACTCAGCATTACGCGTGCTGGTGAGGGGCCAGATGCCGGCGACCACGGGTATGCGGCAGTGCTCAATCCTGCGGAGAAACTCCTCCAGCAGCCGAATATCGAAGACGGGCTGGGTAACCGCCAGCTCGGCGCCCGCCTCAACTTTGTACTCAAAGCGGCGGATTTCCTCATCAATGTTGGGACTGCCGGGATTGGCGCCCACGGCGATTACGAACTTCGTCGAAGCGCCAATGGGGTTGCCGCCGATGTCCAGCCCGCGGTTCAGGTTGTGGACAATATTGACCAGACCAATGGCGTCCACGTCGAAGACTGCGGTCGCGTCCGGGTAGTCGCCCATCTTCGGGGGATCGCCGGTGATGCAGATCAGGTTGCGGATGCCGATCGCGCTTGCGCCCAGCAAGTCAGACTGGATTCCCAGCACGTTGCGGTCGCGGCAGGTGTAATGCAGGATCGGCTCAATCCCAACTTGTTGTTGCACCAGCAGGCACAGCGCCTGGTTGCTCATGCGGGCCGAGGCGCGGGGACTGTCCGGAATATTGACGCCGTCCACACCAACCGACTTCAGGAAGCGCGCTCCGTCGATCTCGCGACTGCCATCGGTGCCTCTGGGCGGAACAATTTCCACCATGGTGAGGAACTCGCCATCGGCGATCTTGCGGCCCATCAGGGAACGTTCTCTAAGCGGCGGTACCTCGACCGGCTGGGCCTTGGCAAGCGCAGCTGGCTTGCGCGCCATCGTTCCGCCGGAGACCGCCCGCAGGAAGGCTTTCATGACATGGATGTGCTCGGGCGTGGTGCCGCAGCACCCACCGATCAGGCGAACGCCGACATCAACAAACCTCCTGGCAAACTCCGCCATGTACTCGGGCGAGCAAAGGTAGATGTTGCGGCCTTCGACCGAACGCGGCATGCCGGCGTTAGGTTGCGCTGAAAGCGGTGCAGTGGTAACGGCGCGCACCCGCTCCACGGCGTCGAGCATCGCGACCGGTCCCACGCTACAGTTGCAGCCCACTACGTCGGCGCCCCAGGCTTCGATTTGCGGGCCGTAGTGTTCGGGGGCCGATCCATCGAGGCAATTGCCGTCTTCGTCGATCGTCACTTGGGCCACAATGGGTAATTGCGGATTCACTTCCCGCGCAGCCAGAATGGCTTGATGCAGCTCTTCCAGGTATCCGAAGGTCTCCAGGATGAGCAGGTCGACGCCTTCTTGGTTGAGGGCGGCAATCTGCTCGTGGAAGGCCGCCCGGGCTTCGGCCAGCGAGATTTTGCCCAACGGCTCGATTCTCACCCCCAAGGGCCCAACAGCGCCGGCAACCAGGGCGTCGAAACTCTTTGCCGCCTCCCTGGCCAAGCGCACGCCCTGGCGATTAACGTCGGCCAATTTATCGACACATCCATGCTTCGACAAGCGAAACGAATTTGCGCCAAAGGTGTTTGTTTCAATGATGTCTGCCCCAGCCTGCAGGTATTCCTGATGAATCGTGCGGATGAGGTCAGGCTGCGAGACATTCAGTTCGTCGTAGCAGCGGTTGATGAAAATTCCCTTGGCGTACAGCAAGGTACCCATGGCGCCGTCGCATAAGACGGCACCCTTCTGCAATCGCGAAATTAGGTCCGTAGTCATGGATATCCAGGAGGCTGAAGGTTGATTGAACTTTATCGCAAACGGCGTGAATTCGCCATCGTCATTCGCGTCGCCGAAGGGTCCGCCGCGCTCTGTTATAATTCAGCGGATTCCAACATATCATTGCAATTCATCATGATGTTCGGGGTAAACGTTTGAAGCGGGTCGCATTCCTCCTTTTTCTCACCTGCATGGCCGTGCTTTTCATCACGTCTTGTGGCGGAGGGAGCAATCCCAACCCGCCGCCACCCAGCATGGCGCAACACCGTGCTTTCGTCACCAATACGTTTTCGGGCAACTTGCAAGTGATGAACACCCAAAACGACACCACTCCCTTCACTCCACAGACGACCAACTCTGCCGGCCAGTTGGTACCAGGTGTGCCTGTTACCGTGACGGTTGCGAGCTCGTTGACCTTCGAGGTGGAGAGTCCAAGCCGGGCCGCCACGCTGGCTTATGACCCTAATGGCAACGCAATTTATTTCGTGGATAACGCGACCGAGATGACCACCGGCAGCGTGGCTCTTCCGGATTTTACGGGGATGGCACTATTTTCCCCAGACAGCAGCACCGTGTACGCACCGGTGCGGAACGTACCTGTCACCGGAGCACGTAATGGCGCGGTGGAGGTCATAACAGTTCCCTCGTCCACCATCACCGCAGCCATCAGCGCGAGCTATCCCGTGCCTTCAGCTCGCTATATCGCCCTCAGTCCTAGCGGACAATATCTGCTGGTATTTGCAGACAATTCGGACTCAGTCTTCCTGATCGACTTGAAAGCTACTACGGTTGCGGCCGTGGAAATTCCCGGATTTGCCAGGCCGGTTAATGCCTTCTTCACCGCTGACAGCAATACCGCCTATGTGATTAGTTGCGGAGTTGAATGCGGATCGAGTTCTGGTGCATCAGTGCAGCAGCTCGATATTCCGTCACAAACCATCAAGGCTACCGTGCCAGTCGGAGGCGCCAGCGTCGGGCTGCTTAACAGCGGAACTTTGTACGTCGCGGGAAATCCCGGTCCCGCTGGGACCTACGATGCGGTGAACGTCAATACCATGACGCGTCTGACCGCGAACTCGGTCGCCATCGCCCAGGGCTATCACAGCACCATGGCGCTATCGACCAACAACAAGCTCTACATTGGCGCCAGCACCTGCAACAATGTCACCACAGGATGTCTGTCTGTGGTGAACGTCGCCAATAATGTCGCCGATCCACCGCTGCCGCCCAAAGGAAATGTGACTGGCATGCTTGCGATTTCCGGCCGAAACGTGGTCTACGTGATCGAGGGGGGCTACCAAGTCATCTACGACACCACGACCGACACGCCTCAACAGACGCAAGTCATATTTAGCGGAGCGCTCTACTCGATTGTTCAGGTGGATCAGTAGTCAGCTATCGGCTGTCAGCCGTCAGCTAAGGACAAGGGTTCGGAACATTTCCTGGAGATGACACGGTGGCTATCGTATTTAACCCTAGCCCCTAGCCCCTGTTTTTACGGTTCCAACTTCAGGTGATGCACGCCCGCTCGCTGGACCGATGCTGCCGAGAATGGCAAAGGAAATGTGCGGCCGTGGTAGTAGGCATCCCACTGATCGTCGTAGTGCTCATCGAAGATGTTGCCGGACTGTCCATTCACAATATCCAGGGTCGAGTTGTCGAGGTCGGAGAAGTCAACCGTGAGACGCTCGGAGGGCCCAAAATGCGTACCGACCTGCTTCACCGTTTGACCATCTCCTGATAACGGCTGCGGGCCCGGACCTGCGTTACGCTTGAGGATAGGGAAGTTGCTCCAGAAGGGGTGCTTGATGTCTACGCGATGAACGCGACCCCACCTCCACATGGAGAGCGCATGGGGTGCTTCCGCGTCGCTGACGGCGCCTTCCACGGCGGCGGTCAGCAAGGCGTCGTAGTTGGCGTAGCCTTCGGGCAGCCAGCGCGCAGGTTGATGCGACAATATGTTCTCCAGCCACACTGGGCTCATGAACCACTTGTATTGCTGCCAGTCATCTCCCAACTTTGGTTTGAGCAGCAATTCTTCCAGCTTCTTGCGCGAGAAGTACGCCACGGTCGGCGCCGCCGAGTCAATGCTCATGGTGCCGTCCCAATTGCGCATCAGATCCGCGGCCGACTTTGGCGCGCTGCGATGCGGTTGCGGTGTGATCGACGGCGTACACGAAACGCTCGGCGCAGAAGCGATCGAATGCCGAGACAATGTCAGTCTGAATCGCCAGCATGTCGGCCGGAGTAAGCTTCTTGTTCGCATTCAGCAGTTTGTAAATGCGTTCTGTCCGATAGGGCGATCCCCACTCGATACTCAGCGTATAGGGATATCCGTCGGGTGTGACGCGTCCGTTGGCCGTAGCGACGATGCCTCCAGGCGGATCGTACACGCTGGGAAGTTGGTCGAACGGAACATAGCCGGTCCACTCATGCGAGTTGTCATCGCCCGGCACAGGAACCGACCCATCGCCTGCCGCCCGGATCGGGACCATACCAGTTGCCTGGTAGCCGATATGCCCATCGACATCGGCGTAAACAACATTCTGCCCAGGCGCGCCAAACTGCGAAAACGCAGCGCGGAACTCCTGCCAGTTCTTGGCCGAGTCCACGGCAAAGAAAGGCGCCCGCCACGATTGCGGGTCATAGACGATCCACTTGAGAGCGAGCTTGCGCTTCTCTCCCGGAATAATGTCGCTGATGATAGGCCCGTGGCGGGTGATCTCGACATCCACGTTCACCTCGGGCTTGCCCTTCACGCGTATGATTTCTTTGCGATGTTCCGGCGGCTTCCAGCCTTGCGGCGTGAGGTATTCACCCTTGTCGTTGAATTTCTCTATGTAGAGGTCTTCGACGTTGGGCCCAAGATTGGTGAAGCCCCACGCAATATAGCGATTGTGCCCGGAGATGACGAAGGGCACGCCGGGCAGAGTTACGCCGGCGACGTCGAAGTCTCCCGCAGTGAGATGGGCTTCGTACCAGACGTTGGGAATATGCAGGTCGAGGTGCATGTCATTCGAGAGCAGCGGCTTTCCCGATGCTGTATGCGCGCCGGAAACGACCCAGTTATTGGAGCCGGGATGAAGGTCGTCGTCAAAGGGGTCGCTTTGAAAGGGCGCGGCGGCGCTCCAGGAAAAGTTCGCCTGTTGATCACGTGATCTAGCGCTGGTCGAAAAAGCCGGGGCTAAAGCCCACTTCAAAATTGACTTCTTTCCCGCTGGACTAAAGTCCAGCTCCCCCCCGCTGAAGCGGGGGGCTCCCACCTCCGGCGTGATGCGGCTGGTCTTCTTTCCGTGCTTTGGGGGCGGCGGAGCTTCTTCTTCATCGGGAGTCGTCTCGCCTGGAATTTCGTTTTCGATGGAATTGGTGTCGGCCCCCGGCGGATGATCGCGCCACGAAGAATTCACAAACAGTTCGGCAGTCAACTCCGGGCCAAGTTTGGCTAGAATCTTCTCCTTTTCCAACTCGTCCCGGTACATGCCGTGATTCAAAAATTCGGTCATCGACAATCCGACCAGCACCGAATCTTCAACCGTCCAGTAGTGCGGAAAATACGTCAGAAAGCGAAACTCCAGCGGCAAGGTTTTCTGGTGCTGTGCGATGTAAGCGTTTACCCCGGCGGCATAGGCCTCGAAGTGGGCGCGCTGGGTCACATCCATATTGGCGACGGTTCTGTCTGCGACCTGCCTCAGGCCAAGGATGCGATGCTCACGATCCAGCTTCACGTACTCCGGCCCCAAAATGGCGGCCAAGTCCCCGGACGCGTAGCGCCGGGTCATGTCCATCTGCCACAGACGGTCCTGAGCAGTGACGTAACCCTGGGCGAAGAAGAGATCTGGCAGGTTCGCGGCCGCGATATTGGGAACACCGAGCGCGTCATAGGTCACGGTGACCGGACCAGCCAGGCCAGAAAGATGAATCGTGCCCTCCCTTTGCGGCAGTGCTGCCCGCACTGCCCGGTAAAACCAGAAGTCGAACGCGAGGAAGGCCACCAGAAGCAGGATCAGCACTCCCACTACCGCACGGAAGATGAATTTAGAGTGGGATCGCCGGGCCGGAGTAAGAATAGTCGAAGCTCCCATGGGAAAGCTCGATTATATATAGACCTGGTGGAGCTCTGTAGATGACCGAGGTGACCAGCACAATGGACCGCAGAGATTCCGGCAAGCGATATTACCGTCCGGAACTCGATGCCCTGCGATTTTTCGCGTTTCTCTGCGTGTTCGCGTTTCATCGCATGGATTATGTGGCGGTCGATCCGGCCAGCCAGCCATTGGCCTACGCTATCGGCACTGCGGGAGCATTCGGCGTTCCCATTTTCTTTCTGTTGAGCTCGTTCCTGATCGTCGAACTTCTACTGCGCGAGCGCGAGCAGACCGGCAGCATCCACATCAAATCGTTTTATGTGCGACGGATATTGCGTATCTGGCCGCTGTATTTCGCAGCTTTCTTCGGACTTGCTGCACTGGGACATTACCTGCCCGGCGTCGGGCCCAAGACCTATAGCTCCTGGCTCGCCTTTCTGCTGTTCGCCGGAAATTGGTACATCGTGCGCCATGGCTGGATTGCCGGGCCCATCGATCCGCTATGGAGCATCGCGGTCGAGGAGCAGTTCTATATCGCGGTGCCGCTGCTGGCACGTCTCGGCGGACGTAGAATTCTCGCCGTCGTCAGTGTCGTACTGCTGATCGTGTCGTATCTCACCAGCGTCCACTATGCTCGCCTGGTTTATTCGGGAGAGAGCGGGCAGTGGGTCAATAGCTGGTTTCAATTCCAGTTCTTCGCCGCAGGTGCGCTGCTGGCGATTGCGTTGCGCGGCAGAGTACCGCGCTGGCCGATGGTGATACGGACAATCGTGTTTGTGTCTGCCGCCGGATGCTGGATCTACGCTGTGCTGGGTCCGGGAGTGAAGAGCTACGATGCGCATACGACGGTCGCCGGTGCAATAGGAGGATGGCTGCTGGTGCTGCTGGGCTCGACACTATTCTTTCTGGCTGCGCTGGGAACGCCAGAACACTACATTCCGCGTTGGCTTACCTACCTGGGCCGCATTTCGTACGGGCTATACATCTTTCATTCGCTGATGTTCTATTTGGTCTTCGAAGCGGCAGGACGTTGGCTGTCGCGGAGCGCTTCGGGGCTGCATCTGCCAACGTCCGTCGTGCCGGACCTCGGAACAACACTGGTTCTCGTCCTCACCATCGCCAGTGCAGGCCTCTCCTACCGCTACTTCGAGAAGCCATTTCTAAAGCTCAAAGAACACTTTACCGTTGTCCGCTCCCGGCCAGAGTGATGCGGGGTCGTGCAGCCGATGAGCTGACGGCATAACTGCCATTCTTGCTGAGCGGGTAAACTCAAATGCAGCACCATGACACCAATTCAGCCGACTACTGCCGACATAATCGAGCCGATCCGGAAGCTGTTTGAAATTCCGGATGGAATCACCTATTTGAACTGCGCCAGCATGGCGCCACAGTTGCGCAGCGTCACCGAGGCCGGATTGCGCGCGGTTCGCACCAAAGCATCGCCCTGGACTTTGTCGGGCCCGGAGTGGTTTGCGGCCTCTGAAGAGCTGCGAACTCTTGCCGCACAAGTAATGGGCACCGACAGCGATGCGGTCGCCCTGGTACCGGCCGCGAGCTATGGAATTGCGACGGCGGCAGCGAATTTGCCGCTTGCGCTCGGACAGACGATCGTTATCCTGCACCAGCAGTTCCCATCGAATGTTTATGCCTGGTACGAGCTGGCGAAGAAAACTGGCGGACGCGTGGTGGTGGCGCAGCGGG
Organism: uncultured Acidobacteriaceae bacterium; assembly: GCA_963709045.1. GTDB lineage: Bacteria > Acidobacteriota > Terriglobia > Terriglobales > Acidobacteriaceae > Bog-257. The sequence goes on from CAVPUX010000010.1 coordinate 204,580, forward strand.
AGCCGGGCATGGATTGGACCGAAGCGCTGATGCGGGCGATCGACGACAGCACGGAGATCGTCGCGGTGCCGCAATGTCACTGGACGGATGGAAGCAGAGTCGATCTTGAGCGCATCGGCCAGCGTGCGCGCGAGGTGGGCGCTGGCCTGGTGATTGATGCCAGCCAATCGCTGGGGGCAAGTCCGCTGGATCTCGAGCGCGTGCAGCCGGATTTCCTGACGGCTGTGGGATACAAGTGGCTGCTCGGTCCCTATGGGCTCGGGTATCTTTATGTCGCCCCGAAATGGCGGGAAGCGGGCGTGCCGTTGGAGCAGTCGTGGATTGCGCGCGCCGGCAGTGACGATTTTTCCCGGCTGGTTGACCACACGGATGCGTACCGGCCCGGGGCGCGGCGCTTCGATATGGGCGAGTCTCCGCAATTCGTGTTGGCGCCGATGGCGATCGCCGCCCTGCAACAGATTTTGGCGTGGGGCGTGGAACGAATCCAGCGAACGCTCTCTTTGCTGACGGAGAGAATTGCGCAACTCGCTCCGGAGATTGACTACGCGGTTCTGCCCCGCGAGCAACGATCGGCGCACATGATTGGTATCCGGCCCGCACGTGGCATTCCGGCCGAGCTGCCGCAGCTTCTCCATGACGCCAATGTGTTCGCGAGCGTGCGCGGAGATTCCATCCGCGTTGCGCCTTATTTGTATAACGATGCCGACGACATCGAGCGGCTGTTCGCTGTGCTGCGCAAAGCGGGCAGGAAGTGGGGTTGGCATGCCCGTGATCATCTCCATGCTGCGTGGCGTCAACGTCGGGGCACACAATCGGATGAAGATGGAAGCGCTGCGCGCTCTCTATGAATCCATTGGGCTACGCGACCCGCAAACCTACGTGCAAAGCGGCAACGTGGTTTTCCGAACTGACCAGCGCGACCTGGCTACACTCGGCACGCGCATCGAGGCCGCAATCGAAAAGAGCGTTTGGATTTCGCCCTGCGGTAATCCTTCGGACAACTTCCGAACTTCGGGATGCAATTGCCAGAAATCCGTTCGCAAAGCGGAGCGATCTCGAGCCCAGCAAGCTCCTCGTCGACTTTCTCGCCAGCGATCCCGGCGCCGAGATTCGCGAGAAAGTCCTCCAGCTCAAGACCGACCCGGAGGAGTTGCGGATGCACGGCCGAGAACTCTACATTTATTTTCCCAACGGCATGGCGCGGCCAAAAATGTCGTGGGCCGTTGTTGAGAAGACGTTGAACACGCCGGGAACGGGCAGAAACTGGAACAGCGTCATGGGGCTGCTCGAGATGGCTGAGAGAATGGAAGCTGCGAATGATCAACTATTCATTTTACGCGGAGACAATAGCCACACCAAAAACTCTATAGAACAAACCCACCTCTCTACACACAAACACACCTTTTCAACTCCTATTCAATGATGCTTCTGAAGAACCGTTTCCCGCGCTAAATTTGAATCTCCCAAGCGGAGCGGTCATCCATTCCACCATCTCTCGGTCGGCCCGCAATTGAATCTACCGTTGTGAAGGAGAGAACTTCATGAGTTTTGGATTCGTGCTGTTGCTGACGTTCTGTATCGGCATCGTGGCGGGACTGCGGTCCCTGACGGCACCCGCGGTTGTGGCTTGGGCGGCCCATTTAGGTTGGATCAATCTTTCCGGCTCACCACTGGCCTTCATGGGCTCGATGTGGGCAGTCGGCCTCTTCACCATTTTGGCGCTAGTCGAATTGGTTGCCGATCAACTTCCCAGCACCCCGGCGCGTACCGCTCCTGTCGGACTGGGCGCCCGAATTGTGATGGCTTTGCTTTGCGGCGCATGCCTGGGCATTGCCGGAGGCGCATCGCTTTGGCTGGGAGCGATCATGGCCGTGATCGGCGCACTGGTGGGAACATTTGGAGGTTATCGCGCTCGCGTCGGCCTGGTGAAGGCACTTCATGCTCCGGACGTTGCCATCGCGGTCCCCGAAGATCTGATCGCGATTGGATTGGGGCTGCTTACCGTCACGCGGTTCTGATATCACCGATTTTCCGTTTGGCCGAGCCTGTGGCTTTATCATGAACGGGCTCGGATTCTCCGCCGCACTTAGCCTTTGGGATACGTTCAATTTTGGGGCGCCCTTATGACCACTCCACAGCAATTTGATGCCATCGTCATCGGTACCGGGCAGGCTGGTAAACCGCTTTGCACGGCGCTGGCTGAGGCCGGAATGCGTACCGCCATCATCGAGCGCAAAGATGTTGGCGGCACCTGTATCAACGTGGGATGCACGCCCACCAAAACCATGGTGGCGAGCGCGCGGGTCGCTTATCTGGCGCGGCGAGGCGCCGACTATGGGGTCCACACTGGCGATGTCGTCATTGATATGGAACGGGTCCGGCAGCGCAAGCGCGACATCGTGAAGGACTTCCGTGATGCTGGTCAGGCACGCATTGAGCAGGCCGCCAACGTCGAGTTAATCTTCGGCGACGCCAGTTTCACCGGCGCCAAGTCTTTGCTCATTCGACTGAAGGACGGCGGCCAGCGAACGCTCACGGCAGAGAAGATTTTCATCAATGCGGGTGCGCGGCCGGCTGTTCCCCCCATCGATGGCTTGAAGGACGTACCTTTTCTCGACAGCACTTCCATCATGGAGTTGGACAGCGTTCCGGAACATCTGCTCGTTCTCGGCGGTGGCTACGTCGGCCTGGAGTTTGGGCAGATGTTTCGGCGCTTCGGCAGTCGCGTGACCATCGTGCAGGCAGGTAGCCAGCTCCTGAACCGCGAAGATCAGGATGTCGCGGACGAAGTCGCAAAGATACTTCAGCAGGATGGAGTGGAAGTCCTGCTAAAGGCGACGGCGAACCGCGTGAGCCAGTCGGATGGGAGCATTCGACTGGAGGTCCAGCAACAAGGCGGTTCGATCACAGTCGCCAGTTCGCATTTGCTGGTTGCCACCGGACGGGTGCCGAACTCTGACACTCTGAACCTGGCTGCGGCTGGAGTGAAAACCGACAATCACGGCTTCATCAAAGTGAACGATCGTTTGGAGACTGGGGTCGATGGCATTTACGCGCTCGGCGATATCAAAGGCGGTCCGGCGTTCACGCACATTTCCTACGACGACTTTCGCATCATCCGCACCAACCTCATCGAGAAGGGAAGTGCCAGCACGGACGGACGACTGGTGCCCTACACCGTCTTTATCGATCCGCAACTTGGGCGCGTCGGCATGACCGAGGCAGAAGCCCGTGGGCAGAAGCGGAAGATTCGGATAGCCAAGCTGCCGATGACCTCGGTCGCGCGCGCGCTTGAGGTGGACGAGACCCGCGGTTTCATGAAAGCCATCGTAGATGCCGAAACGAAACAGATCCTGGGCGCTGCGGTGCTGGGCCTCGAAGGCGGAGAAGTTATGTCGGCGATCGAAATTGCCATGATGGGCGAGCTGCCTTATACCGTGCTGAAGGATGGCGTCTTCGCCCACCCTACGCTGACGGAATCGCTGAACAACCTGTTCATGGCGATGGACAGCGGCAAGTAAAAGGTGTTGCTGCGGAATGATCTGCCGGGGAAGTACTCGGGTTGACCAGTCGAAATCCCCCGCGGCGTTCTCGCCATTGGGAAATGGAGCATCTTCGCGGGAAGACCGCCGATCGGATATGAAGCTTGCTACTTCCTTTGACCGCGAACATCCAACACGCTAGTGTTTAGTGTCGTCTTATTTCCCGTACACATTTCATGGGCCTGATCGAATCACAAACCGAATCTTCGCCGCTTAGTGTATCCCCACCTGGCACAGACCTTCTGCGCATGGAAGAGGTCACGAAAACCTATCGTCACCGACGGGCAGAGCGTTCACGCGTTGAATGGTGTTTCGCTCATCGCGCGGGCTGGAGAGTTTATCGCGTTGGTCGGGCGAAGCGGCTGCGGCAAGTCAACCTTGCTGAATCTCGCCGGGGCTATGGATTTCCCGACGTCAGGACGTGTATTGCTGGACGGTGTCTCTACCGCGACCTTGAACGAAATGGGACTGACTAATCTCCGCCGCGAGAAAGTCGGCTTCATCTTCCAATCCTTTCAGTTGCTGAACACGCTCTCGGTGGTCGAAAACGTTGAACTCCCTTTGCTCTTGGCGGGCAAGACGGATACGCGACCGCGCGCGCTGGAGCAGCTCGAACTGGTCGAACTCGCTGACTTGCATTCCCGGATGCCGTATCAACTCTCCGGCGGACAGATGCAGCGTGTCGCCATCGCCCGCGCAATGGTGCATGCTCCCAAGCTGTTGTTGGCCGATGAGCCGACCGGCAATCTCGACACCGTTACCGGAAATGTGATTCTTGCACTGCTCCGCCGTATTGCCGACGAGCACAAGGCCACGATCTTGATGGCAACTCACAGCGCGGAATCGGCCAATTTCGCCGACACCGTGGTGCGGATGCGCGACGGCAAGATCGAAGAGATGGTGCGGTCTTAGCATGCCGCGCTTACGTATCTTTCACTGGCTGATCATCCGACCATTCTTCCGCGAGCCGCTTCGTACCGCGCTGGTTGTCTTGGCTGTAGCACTGGGTGTCGCGGTCGTGATTGCCATTGAACTCGCCGGCAACTCGGCCGCTGGATCATTCCGTTCGTCCATCGAAACTCTCACCGGGAACACAGACCTGGAAGTCACGGCAATCGGCGGAGTGCCTGACGAAGTTGTTGGCCGCCTCGCAACGCTGCCGTACGCCATCCAGGTTAGACCTCGGATGGACGATTACGCGGTAGTAGCAGCGACCGGTCAAACCATTCCGCTGATTGGTCTGGATCTCGTCGCCGACCACCCTGCCGATCTCAACTCAGCTGACCGCAACCTGACTACTGGCGAGGCTTTGCACGAGGCCGCGCGAGGCACCAGTGTTTGGGTCAGCGAGCGTCTGGGAGCAAAAACTGGCGACAAGCTGCGATTGCAAATCAATGACCGCACCAACGAGTACACCGTTCGCGGTGTACTCAAAGATTCCGGCGACAGTGGCAGCTTCGTCATTATGGACATAGCCACCGCGCAGCGAGCGTTACAGCGCCCTGACCGAGTGGACCGCGTGCTGCTGAAAGTGCCTTCGACTCCCCCTGTTGAAGAATGGGAACAACGCATCCGCTCAGCTCTTCCTGCGGGCGTAGAACTTCGCCGCGAGGGCGCGCAGACCGACGAGAACCGGCGCATGCTGAGCGCGTTTCGTTGGAACCTGCGCATCCTGAGTTACGTGGCGCTGGTGGTGGGAGCGTTTCTCATCTTCAACACCATCTCGGTCTCGGTGGTGCGTCGGCGGCCGGAGATTGGAATTGTTCGTGCGCTGGGCGCGAGCCGAGTCGACGTGCTCGCGGCTTTTCTCGGCGAAGCCATGTGCTTCGGGGCCGCAGGCGGACTACTCGGCATCGTCTTGGGACGCGTGATGGCAACCGGAGCGGTGCGTCTGCTGGGTGCAACCGTGCAGAATCTGTACGTCAGCAGTCGCCCTGGAGCGATCGAGGTAACCCCGGGAATCATGGCTCTGGGATTGCTGATTGGGATTGGGATGTCACTCGCTTCGGCGGCTTCTCCGGCTCGCGAAGCGTCGTTGGTCTCGCCGGTCGAAGCGATGGCTCGCGGCGAGCGCGAATACGCGGCGGGGGTACACAAAGTCCGCGATCTCTGGATCGCTGTAGTCCTGGCGTTGCTGGGCGCAGCCGCCTCGCAGGCACCGCCAATCTATGGCAAGCCGTTCTTCGGCTATGCGGCAGCGCTGCTCATGATCGGCGCTTCGGCGTTCGCTATACCGGCGCTGGTGAGCGGGCTGACAAGGCTGTCGTCCGGACTTCTGCGGCGCATGCTCGGGATCGAAGCGATGCTGGCTTCGCGCAGCCTGGCGTCCTCGCTGCGTCGTACCTCGGTGCTGGTGGGAGCGTTGTCCACAGCCATTGCCATGACCACGGCGGTAGGAATCATGGTCGGCAGTTTCCGGCAAACCGTGGTGGAGTGGATGAACGATCAACTCAAAGCCGATTTGTTTCTGCGACCCGCGGGCGACCCGGCTTCCGATCGCTATCCTACGCTCGACCCCTCGCTCGCCGATAAGATCGCAGCCTTGCCGAGCGTGGCCGGTGTCGATCGTTTTCGTGGCTACGACATCAGCTACCAGGGTCTGCCCGCAACGCTGGGCTCTGCTGACACTCGCGGCAGCCACGACCTGGCGAAAATCCACTTTCTATCGGGCCGCCCCAGCAGCGTCGTGGACGCGGAGCTGCGCAGCGGGAACAATGCAGTTGTCAGCGAGCCGTTCGCCAACAAACATCATGTGCGTGCAGGCGACTCCATCACGCTTCCGCTGGGAGAAGCGCGAGTAACCTTCCGCGTGGTCGATGTTTTCTACGACTACGGCAGCGAGAAGGGATTCATCGTTGTCGAACGCTCTACCTTGCTGCGCTATCTGCCGGACCCCGCGCCGTCCAGCATTGGTGTCTATGTTGCCTCCGGTGCGAACGTTGACACGGTGAGAGCGGAAGTGGAAAAAACCGCGGCAGGAAGAAATGTGTTGGTCTTTACCAATCGCAACTTGCGGGCGGAAGCGATCCAGATCTTTGATCGAACGTTTGCGATTACCTATGCGCTCGAACTGGTTGCGATTATCGTTGCCATCATCGGAATTGCCGGCGCGCTGCTCGCGCTGGTGATTGACCGCAGACGAGAGCTGGGGCTGTTGCGTTTCCTGGGCGCAGCCGTCTCGCAGATACGCAAGCTCATCCTGGTAGAAGCTGGATTGATCGGGCTGCTGGCCAATGCGGCGGGACTAGCACTCGGCATCGTGCTTTCCTTGCTATTGATATTCGTGATCAACAAGCAGTCGTTTGGGTGGACGATTCAATTCCACTGGCCGGTTGCGGTGCTGCTAGGATCGCTGACCCTGGTGTACCTGGCGACGGTGCTTGCCGGTTTCTATCCCGCGCGAGTCGCGACGCGGTTGAAGCCGATCGAGGTGGTGCATGAAGAGTAGCTGGCTGATTACCCTCCTGCTGATCGCGTTGCCGATGCAGCTCGCAGCGCAGTACCAGGTCGCGCTTCCGGGCTATCACTACCAGTTTCCTCGCGACCACTTCGATCATCCTGACTATCAGACCGAGTGGTGGTATTACACGGGTAACCTCAAAGCGGCAGATGGCCACCGGTTCGGTTTTGAGCTGACGTTCTTTCGCCAGGGTATCGATCGCGGACATCCACGAACTACCGACTGGGACATACAGGACATTTATCTGGCCCACCTTGCCCTCAGCGACTTAGATGGCGGACGCTTTTATCACACCCAGCGCCTTAATCGGGCAGGCCCGGGATTGGCGGGGGCCAGCGAACAACTGGCAAAGGTCTGGAACGGCAACTGGCAGGTGCAGTGGACGAATGGACAACAGCAGCTGCAGGCGATTAGCGACAACTTCACCTTGCGCTTTGTCATGAGCTCGCGCAAGCCTCCTGTCATTCACGGCAAGAATAGTGTCAGCCAAAAATCCGCAGGCGCAGGACAGGCTTCGCACTACATCTCGTTTACGCGCTTGTTGACGAGCGGCTCCATTGAGCTGAACGGGAAGACTTACCAGGTTGAAGGTACCGCCTGGATGGACCACGAGTTTTTTACCCAGCAGGGCGAGGCGCGTCAAAGCGAATGGGACTGGCTGAGCCTGCAATTCGACGACAACACCGAGCTAATGCTGTATCGGTTCCGGCATAAGGATGGCAGCGCCGATCCGTTCTCAGCCGGAACTTTCGTGAATGCGGACGGACAATCGACTTTCCTGGGCGTTTCCGATTTCTCGATGCAGCCGGGCACGCAATCCTATGCCAGCCCAGAGACCCATGCCGTTTACCCGGTTGCATGGCGAGTGACCGTGCGGTCCCTGGGTCTGGATGTGCAAATCGGAACGCCGCTTGCCTCGCAAGAGTTGGTGACTCCCGGGAATGCAGCCCTTTCCTACTGGGAAGGAGCCATCACGATCAATGGAAAACGTAACGGTGCATCCGCGAGCGGAGTGGGATATTTGGAGATGACCGGCTACGCTCGCCCGCTTGATTGCGGAAACTAATCCTGTGACTGGTCCCGCAATTCCAGTGTTATCCTGAAGGCAATTCGTGTGGAACTCCCAGGTTGGATGAAGAGGCGTTTGGGAGTGAGCAGGCCCCCATGCTCCAGAAAAGAATTGACGATCAGCCGACCATCTCGCGCGAAATGGTGCGTGAAGCCGAAGGCATTTTTCACCGGCATTTGAAGCGAGTGGGCCTGAAGCTTACCGAGCAGCGTGACGTCATTCTGCGCACATTTCTCGATACCCGCGACCATCTTTCCACCGACGAACTGTATCGGCTGGTAAAGAAACACGACGACCGCATTGGATTTACTACGGTGTACCGAACTCTAAAGCTGCTGGCCGAGTGCGGGCTGGCCAGTGGAGTGGCCTTCAACGACGGCGTGACGCGGTATGAACACCAGTACAATCGCCGCAACCACCATCACATGGTCTGCACGGAATGCGGCAGTTCGGTGGAATTCTTCTCCAGCGACATCGAACGCATTGAGCAGGAAGTTGGCCGCAAGAACAAGTATCTACCTACCCGCCATAGTTTCCAGATTTACGGCGTATGTGAGCGGTGCCAGAAAAAGCAAAAGCGGACCTCGACGGCCGGGTTGGGACAGGGAATTCCGCGAGATACTCATCAATTGACCCCAAACGGGAAACGAAAACTGGCCCACTGAAGGTCTCCCGTCACTTCTCCAGTTGACGTACGTCACAGAGTTCCAGTGCGCATGGGACTATAAATAAAGCCAGAAAAGTTATGGAAGCATCCTGCCGGCGGAGTCGGAGAGCGTACTTCTGTTCGCCGGGGCAAAGCTTCTTTTAGTGACCCCACCGTGTGGGGAGAATGGTCGCACAAGATGGTGACCGCACGGCTTAACCCAGCCCGGGTGGGCATCCACAGCGTGCTCATCGCGACAGACTTTTCCAGCTGCTCCAATATCGCCCTGACCTTTGGTCTCGAACTGGCGCATGAATATCATGCCCAGGCCTATGTCGTATCCGTTCTCCATCCTGACGAGTTTTTTATTGCCGGTCCCGACGCGTATGTAGCCGCTAAAGAAATTGCTCAGCGTGACCTGCAGGAATTGAAGACCAGGTTGCGGCAAACCCTTTCCTACCGGGAAGGGGAAGACTATCAACTGTTTCTGATGGAAGGCGACGTCGCCGAATCAATTCTGGACTGCGCCCGACAAAAGAAGGTCGATATCGTCGTGGTCGGCACGCATGGCCGCAGCGGCCTGGGCAAGATGCTACTGGGCTCTGTGGCGGAACGAGTCTTTCGCCAATCCCGTGTACCTGTAATGACGGTCGGCCCGTGTTTCAGTCCCGCGACGAAGAAGTTTGCGCCGCGCAATATTCTGCTCGCAGCCGACTTCACGGCAGCGTCCGAACATGCCGCCCGCTACGCCGTCGCTCTGGCAAAGGAGCACAACGCGAAGTTGACCATGCTACATGTGTTAGACCAGGTCGAGCTAAAGGGCGTTGCCGACCGTGCCGTGGTCATGCAGGGAATCGAAAAGAAACTGTCAGCTCTGATCGGGCAAGACGCGGAAGGACTGCGGCTTTGCTGCCGCGTCGAGGTCGGCAAAGTTGTAGCCACGATTCTGCGGACTCAGATCGAGATCAATGCCGACCTGTTGGTGATGGGGGTGCGTCCTCCGTCGGGTTTGCTCGGTCGGGTGATGTGGCCTCATGCCTACGAAATTGTGCGGGAAGCCGCCTGCCCGGTTCTGACGGTGCGTGGCGAGGTTTTGCAGCATTAATAACTCTTTAAAAACGAACATAACGGGAGATGCAATGTTACGTAGCGGTTTTGCAATTGACGAGACGTCAGCCCCAGCCATAACCCCAGAGACGATTGCCGAAATTAAAAAGCAGGACATGAAACAGGCGATTGCTGAGCGCTTCAGCTATCGCGCCAAGGCGGTTGTCACGGAGACGAAGGCCCAGTCAAGAGTACGTTCCCCCTATTGGCAACCGGTCGACGAAGAGTGCTGATCGGCTGGTAATTGTCAACTGAAAATCCCGGGCCTAGCTGCGGCGTGAAAAGTCGAACTAACGTTTATCCTAGGGGTTTCCAGATCGGATGTGTCCGTTCGCCCGGGTAGGAGTGTTCATAGGGCGTGTGAGAACCATACTTGGTGTTCGCCAATGTGTTGGATGGGCGAAGCTCCAGCGCAGCAGACGTAGTGCGGGATAAACCGGGAAATAAGTCCGAGTCTAGTCCCTTCAGAGACGGCACAGTCGCGTACACACCCTCTCTCTAGGGCAGCGTCCGGCTCAGTCCGAGGGGAGTTGGCCCATGTCCGAGGCCGAGCTGGACGGCTTGCCCGAGGAAAGGAGGCTGGCCATGGCTAAGTTCGGAGAAGTCTTTTCGACCACCTTCAAAGTCACCATTTCAATTATTCTGGTGTTGGTCGCTGTCTGGGTTATCAGTGCTGTGACCTTCCATTGGGACGCCTTCACGGAAGGCTTAACCCCATCCCTGGAGGCAATCCACCGGGCCTACCATCCGACCGAGACTGCGACAGCGCAGAATGCAGCTTCCCGTTGGGAGTACACCAGCCAAACAGACGAGATGTCGGGAACTCCGGTCAAGACAGCCTGTCTACTCTCCAGCAATCGCCTTGAATTTGGCTTCCCCTATAACGGCGGCTCCCAAGCCTTAATTTGTCTTCGCAGCCGGAAGAACGGCGATGCCTACGTTATGATCGATAAAGGTCAATTCCAGTGTGGTTTTGATGCTTGCAACGTGAAGATCAAATTCGACAACGAGCCAACACGCAACTTCACGGCGGTTAGAGCTGCCGATGGATCGCCAAACATTCTTTTCATCGTAGGTTATGGACCTTTCCTCAGTTCAATCAAGCAAGCCAAGCACGTAAAGCTACAGGCGTTGTTCTATCAGGCAGGCGAACAGGTGATGGAGTTCGACACCTCTGCGCTGCAATGGGATGCAAAAACGAAAAGTCTGGCAAGCCGGCGAACCCCATCAGCGCTACAGGCACAAGATACGGCTTCACCGCAACGCGAAACTATGCAGCGGCAGCAGCTCATCGAGCGTTGCAAGGCCCTCGCACCCACCTGGAAGGCGAAGTACGAGGAGCCAGCGGATTGTCTAACGGTGATGCATGGAACTACTAGTAGACAGCGCCGCATTGTCTGGATTGCGAGGGATCTAGGTGCTCATTGGCCGCTTTCCAGGGCTTCCCGAGCCAGTGCCAGTTGCACACGCTGAGCATCATTCACCTTCGGATACTTAAGCCTCATGCCCTTCAGAGTCTGTACCACAATGTCGGACACGGTCAGATGGGTGAACCACTTGTGATCGGCTGGAATGATGTACCAGGGGGCGTGCCGGGTGGTGGTACGGTTGATCATCTCCTCGTAGGCTGCCATGTAGTCATCCCAACGCAGGCGCTCGTGTAGGTCAGCCTCTGAAAACTTCCAGTTCTTGCTCGGGTCATTCATGCGCTCCAGGAACCTCTTCTCCTGCTCCTGTTTGGAGACGTGCAAGAAAAACTTCAAGATCACGGTGCCGTTGCGGACGAGATGGCGCTCGACGTCGTTGATTGACTCAAAGCGATGCCGCCAAAATTTCTTACTGGGGCTGGTGAAGCCGGGCAGGTGTTCGTGCTTAAGCAAGTCAGGATGAACTCGCACGACCAACACCTCTTCGTAGTAGGAACGGTTGAAGATGCCGATCTGGCCACGTTGCGGCAATTCCCGGTAGGTTCGCCACATGAAATCGTGGCTCAGTTCGTGCTCAGACGGCGTCTTAAAGCTGAAGACCTGGCAGCCTTCGGGATTCACTCCCGACATCACATGTTTGATGGTGCCGTCCTTCCCGGCGGCATCCATAGCCTGCAGAATCAGCAGAACAGAATAGGTGTGCGAAGAATACAGCAGGTCTTGATACTCGGCGAGGCGTTGCACGTTCGACTTTAACTTAGACCGGGCGTGGGCGTGCGACTGATAACCGCCTTTGAAAGCGGGGTCGAAGTCTTTCAACCGGATGTGCTTGCCGGGCATCGCCATCATCGACTTGATGTTCATACGAGTGGAGATGATACGTGGATTCTTTTCGTTTGCCGAGTCCGATGCGAATTTCAAATAGACTGACGCGCAAGGCGACGGTCTTGCCGTTTTTTGGCATCCAATTCGCGATGCTTCGTAATTGGCAGCAGCGAAATTCTGCGATAGAGTGTCTGACGCGTTAGGAGGAAGTTATGTTGAGAGGCCCCCGAAATCTGGGCGGAGGTTTGGTGATCCTATTGTGTCTTGCGGTGGCGGCGATAGCGCAACAGGCGCCGCCCGCAAAGTCGAGCGACCAGTCTGCCCAAACCCAGTCGAACGGCACGGTGCAGTCTCAGGAAGCAAACGAGAGCCTGAGCCCGGAGAGCCAGGACCGGCTCATCAAAGAGGTCCGACACGAGTTAATCATGCTGCCCTACTACGGCGTCTTCGACAATCTGGCCTTCCGTATTGACGGACGTACCGTGATTTTGGAAGGACAGGTGGTACAGCCAGTTCTGAAATCCGATGCCGGGAACGCAGTGAAGCGCATCGAGGGCGTGGACAAGGTGGTCAACAACATTGAGACGCTTCCGCCCAGCCCAATGGACGACCGCATTCGGCGGGAGGTTTACCGCAGCATCTATAGCTATGGTCCGCTCTTTAAGTACGGAGGCATGGCGGTTCCTCCCATCCACATCATCGTGAAAAGTGGACGTATCACACTTGATGGGGTCGTGGACAACGAAACCGACAAGAACCTTGCGGGCATGCGCGCTAACCAGGTTCCAGGGACGTTTCAGGTCACCAACAACCTGCGGGTTGTGCCCAGCAGCGCCGAAAACAAGAAGAAGAAATAGAGACCAGACCAGCGCAGCTCTCCTCAAACACCGTTAGCGCTGGCCTGATTCTTCGTGCGTCGGGTTTGCTCGGATTGCCATCTGAGCGATGCGATCGCGGGCACGGGACGGAACTCCACGTCGCCAGCATGACCGGACGAGTCCGTCACCAGGCGGCCATATTGCATCTGTGCTGCAATCCTCAAATTCACACTCCATTAACACGGATCGTCGGCTGACACATTGTCTGCACCCATAGCAACCCATAGACTAGGAAAGCCACGGCAAAGGAGAGGAATTTGGCGGAGACCATCATTCAAGCCTGTGCGGTCGAGAAGTACTATCCGCAGGCGGACGGCAATCGCATCGAGGTGATCGCCCCTACCGATCTAAGCGTGTCTCCGGGGAAGATCGTGGGCCTGCTGGGTCCGTCGGGGTCGGGCAAATCGACATTGCTGCGCATGCTGACTGGCTTGTCGAAGCCTTCTTCGGGGCATGTGTTGTGGCACGGCAAGCCAATGGACGGGCAGATTCCGAATGTCTCTATTGTCTTCCAGAGCTTTGCCCTTTTTCCATGGCTTACGGTTCTCGAGAACGTGGAAGCTCCGCTTGTCGCTCGCGGCGCTGGTGCGATTGAACGGCACAAGCGGGCGCTTAAGATGATCGACACGGTCGGTCTCGACGGGTTCGAGACTGCCTATCCGAAGGAACTGTCGGGCGGGATGAAGCAGCGGGTAGGTTTCGCGCGCGCGCTGGTGGTTGAGCCCGAAGTTCTCTTCATGGACGAACCATTCTCCGCGCTTGATGTTCTGACCGCGGAAAATCTTCGCTCCGAACTGCTGGAGTTGTGGCTCAGCAAGAAGATGCCGACCACAGCCATCTTCATCGTGACCCACAATATCGAAGAAGCCGTTCTACTGGCGGACCGGGTGATTGTGCTCGGGCGCAATCCCGGGCGTATCCGGTCGGACTTCGAGATCGACATACCACAGTATCGCGATCGCAAGTCACCGCGCTTTCTGGCGTATGTGGATTACATCTACAAGACCCTGACGCGTCCGGATGAGGAAGCGTCCGCGCCCGGCAAGACCGGGGGGCAAGCAGCCGATGGCCAGCCTCGAACGCGCACGAAGTTTCAGATGTTGCCACACGCGCGTCCGGGAGGCATTGCCGGGTTCATGGAGTTGCTGGCCGACCGTAACGGAGCTGAGGACCTCTACAAACTTGCCGATGAACTGTCGATGGATGTCGACGATCTTCTCCCTATTGTGGACGCCTCAGTCATGCTGGGGTTCGCAGTCATAAAAGAAGGCGATGTTACCATCACGCCGGCAGGTCGCACGTTCGGTGAGGCCGACATTCAAACGCAAAAGACGATCGTTCCGCAAGGCCGCGCTGGAGCATGTCGCGCTCCTGCGGCTGATCGAGAACACCTTGCACGCCAAACGCGACCGCGCCATCGGAGAGGAATTCTTCCGCGACATCCTCGATGAGCATTTCAGCGCCGCTGAAGTGGAGCGCCAGTTCGAGACCGCGCTGAACTGGGGCCGCTACGCGGAAATCTTCGACTACGACTCGGAATCTAAGCGCCTGTTCCACAATGAAGAGGCGGATACCATTCCCTCGCCGGGAAGTCACTGATGGCTGGTCGCACCTGGCAGCCGATTCGAATTCTAGGCAAAGGCCCGTGGTCATTACTGCCCGCGCAGACCTGGTCCGTGTTGACCGACTTCGTCATCTTCGCGGCCGGGTTATCGGTCTTCTACGTGATCCTTGTGCTGGGGCGCACGTGGCTCGGCCCTTTTAATCCCCACATTGAGATTTCCCGCGACCCCACCAAGCTACCGATGTATGCGGCTTACTCGCTGCTGCGCATTGCGGTCGCCTACGTGCTTTCGCTCGCTTTCACGCTGGTGTATGGGTACGTCGCTGCGTATAACCCCAAAGCCGAGCGCATCATGGTTCCGCTGCTCGACATCCTGCAATCCATACCGGTGCTCAGTTTCTTGCCGGGAGTGATGCTGGCCATGGTGGCGCTGTTTCCGCATCACCAGATTGGCGTCGAGATGGGGGCCATCCTGCTGATTTTCACCGGGCAGGTGTGGAACATGGCCTTCAGCTTCTATTCTTCGCTGAAGAGCATTCCTCGCGACATGCGCGAGGCCGCCAAGATCTACCGCTTTAACTGGTATCAGCGTTTCACGCAATTCGAACTGCCCTACGCTGCGATCGGGCTCGTCTGGAATTCGATGATGTCGGTCGCAGGCGGCTGGTTCTTCCTGATGGCGTGCGAGATGTTTGTGCTGGGCTCGCGCGACTTTCGTCTGCCGGGACTGGGCTCGTATTTGCAGACCGCGGCGAGCGCCGGCGACACGCAAGCCATTTTCTGGGGCGTCGGCGTCATGATCGCCGTAATCGTGCTGCTTGACCAGATCGTGTGGCGTCCGGTAATCGCCTGGGCCGAGAAGTTCAAGATGGAACAGGTCGAGAGCGCCGACGTGCCACACTCCTGGTTCCTCAACGTCATCCAAGGCTCGCGAGGATTGATCCGGCTGCGCAAACGCGCGATTCGTCCTTTACAAGAGCGGCTGGCAATGCATTTCGCCGGACAGCACGACAGCGGGTCGGAAGATGCCCCGCCGGTTGCGTGGAAGGTGTGGACCGGTCGAGCCATCGCCCTGATTGCCGTGGTCGCTGTGCTCTATGCCGTGACCCGGGCCATCGCGATGTTGACCGGCCTGAACAGCTGGGAATATCGGGAGCTGCTAACTGGTGCTGGAGCGACGTTTCTTCGCGTGCTGGCAGCGCTGGCGATTGGAGCCGCGTGGACAATTCCCGCAGGGGTGGCGATCGGCTTCAATCCGAAGCTGGCGCGCATCGCCCAACCGCTGGCGCAAATCGCTGCGTCAGTCCCAGCCACTGCGCTGTTTCCCATCGTCTTGCTGGTGCTGATCCGGATTGGCGGCGGCCTGGGGCTGGGATCAATCGTGCTGCTGTTGCTGGGAACGCAGTGGTACATCCTGTTCAACGTGATCGCCGGCGCCATGGCGATTCCCACTGATCTGAAAGAAGCCAGTTCGCTGTTCAAGTTCAATCGCGCGCAGCGCTGGCGCAAGCTGATTCTGCCGGGCATCTTCCCCTATCTGGTGACGGGCATGGTGACGGCGTCGGGCGGCGCGTGGAACGCCAGCATCGTGGCGGAATACTTTCGCCTGAAGGACAAGACGTACACGACCGTCGGTTTGGGCGCAACGATTTCGCGCGCAACGGATGCCGGCAACTTCGATCTGCTGCTGGCTTCGACTATCGTGATGGCGATCGTGGTGGTGACGGTGAACCGCCTGGTGTGGCGGAGGATGTATCGCCTGGCGGCGAACCGATACACGCTGGAGGTTTAGAGGCCGCTTTTCGCGCTTCGCTCTTTGCTTACGGCTGTCGGCTCTCAGCCATAAGCCGAAACACGAACCACCCAAAATGTTTCGATTCTTGTCAGCGTTGGCTGGAGCTCTTCAACACGAACTGCTCCTGCCGCTGGGAACGCGTGGCCGCGAGGTGGTTAAGCAGTTGTTCATGAATCGCCGTGCGGTAGCTTTACAATCTCCCGCGACTCTAAGTCAGAATAGCCCAACGACGACTCCCGTGAAGTTTCGAGGATGGCTACTGATGCTGTTGTTTGTGCACGTTCTGCTGCACCCACTGTGCACGCAATCGGCACAAATTCCGTCGGGAGGAACGTTAGGGAATGCCGCCTAATTCTGGACACCGCATTTGCTGTGGACGTCTCAAATCTTCGGCCATTGGGCTTGCGTTAGCGCGCGACGAAAAGCAACCATGGCGTTCCGATCACCAGGAACACGAGCACACAGAAAGCTGTAGTCAGCAGGCCAAGCCGGTAGAGCTCACCTTGAGTGAGGTAGCCGCTTCCAACGAAGATGACGTTTTGGCTACCTCCCTGCGGAGTGATCGTCGAGAAGTAGCTGCTGGCAAAGAGCAGGGCAAAAGCCATTAACGGTGCGGGAACGCCGGTCTTCACGCCGACGCTCAGGAAGACGTCGAAGAGCGCCAATACCTGGGCCGTCTGGCTGACGAACATGTAGTGCATCAATACATAGAGCACTAGCAGAACGACGTAAGCAATCGGCCAACTGATGCCACCAAGCAGGGACGTCAGCCGCCCTCCGACATAGCCCATGAAGCCGAGCTCGTTCAACTGGCCGCTCAATGCAAAAAGCACCGCGAGCCAGATAAAGGTGACCAGGGTACCTCCCTGCAGATTAATGTCGTCGAGCGTAAGGACATTCGTTGCCAGGAGCACACCTAGGCCGGCAAAGGCGACCGCAGCGAGGCTCAAGTTCAGGGTCCCCGCCATGATCCATCCTGTCACCATGAATGCGAATGCTATTGCAACGATCCACTCGTCCCGGGTGAGCCGTCCCATGCTGCGCAGGGCTTCGCGTGCCGCCTTCGGCGCATCCTGGGTCTTGCTCACGCCGGGTGGAAACAATTTATAAAGGACCAGGGGAAGCAAGCCGATCATCGTCAATATCGGAATCGACGACGCAACGAGCCACGATCCGAAGTTGATCTTCACACCATAGTGCTCCGCCAACCCTACCGCGATTGGATTGCCGGAGGTGGCGGTGAGCCAGAGAGCTGACGAGACGCTGAGGCTGGCTATCCCGCAGAACATGAGGTAGCCGCCCATCCGGCGGTTCTTCTCTTGGTCGGGCATGGAACCGGAATCTTGGGCCAACGAAAGAATGATGGGGTAGAGCACGCCACCGCGCGCCGTATTGCTCGGGAATGCGGGTGCGATCAAGGCATCGGTGAGAAAAATGCTGTAGCCCAACCCGAGCGTGGACCCCCCGAATACACTCACAACAAGCAGGCTTATGCGCCGTCCCAGTCCCGACTTTACCACCGCATTGGCGACGAGAAAGGCGACCACAACGAGGAGCACGCTCGCGTTGGCGAAACCGGCAAAGGCCTTGGCGGGATCAACGGTACGAGTAAGCACTGCGGCCGATACTGCCAACAGCGAGGCCGTCAGGAGTGGAAACGCGTTCAGAATGACGGAGAAGATAGCGGCCGCAAATACGGCAAAGAGATGCCAACTCTCTTTCGTCAGCCCAGCGGGTATAGGCGCGAACCAAATGCCGAACGCCACGCCGAAAGACAAGACTTGTTTGAGCAGGCTGCGGAAGCGGGTGGCTGTCATCATTGGCTCTGTTCTCCGCTGGGAGCGGCCGCCGCCGAGCCTAACAGCGCCCGGCCAGTAAGGTTGATGGCGCGCCCGCTAACGCTGCCCTCCTCGGATTCGACCACGTATTCCCATTGGAAGGAGTACTCCCCGGTCACACCGGCATAGCGGCCCGTCCCTCCCAGGAACGTGCCAACGATGTGGTTCCCGGTGGACAGGAATTCACCCTGCAACTGGCTATAGATTTTGTCGCCGTGCTGGTCAGTCCAGAC
>CAVPUX010000011.1:0-654343 GCA_963709045.1 uncultured Acidobacteriaceae bacterium
CCCAAGTTTGCGCAGTTTACTTCAGAACGTCCCGGTGACTCAAGCAGCCGCTTCCGGAGAAAGCGGGCCCGCTCCCCGCTTCGTGATAGTTTGGAATCATGGTCCACGAGATCTTCCCGGTCGGCCCGCTGCAATGCAATTGCTCGGTAATCGGCGATGAACAGACGAGAGAAGCCATGGTCATCGATCCCGGCGATGACATCGACGACGTGATGGCCGTAATACAACGTCACGGATTGACGGTGAAACAAATCGTCGTGACTCATGCGCACATCGATCACATTGGCGGAGCGACTAAGCTGAAGCGGCTGACCGGCGCTCCTATTCTGCTAAACCAGAACGACAATGCCCTGCTGAAGATGCTGGACGTGCAGGCGACGTGGATCGGCATGCGTCCTCCGGAAAAGGTTGTGATCGATGCCAGCCTTAGCACGGGCGACAAAGTTCGTGCCGGCAGCCTGGTGGGAGAGGTCCTCCACACCCCAGGTCACACCGAGGGGAGCATTTGTCTGTATTTCGCTCCCGAGAAGAAATTGATAGCAGGAGATACCTTGTTCGCGGGTTCCATTGGGCGCACTGATTTGCCGGGCGGTTCGTACGAAAAGATCATGCAGTCGCTGCATGGTCCGGTGCTGGCACTGCCTGACGAGACTATCGTCGTACCAGGACACGGTCCACTCACCACCATCGGCGAAGAGCGCGCCAGCAATCCTTTCTTGTTACTTTGAGATAACACGCTTTTCGCTTTTCGCCGGACTCCGCGCTTGGTTGCCTTCCCCTCGAAAGTGCATTGTCGTTTATTCACTTGTTGTCGGAGCTCGCGGGCGCAGGATTTCTCCTGCTAGTCTCCTCAGGTTCGCTTAACGCTGCCCCTTTGGCGACATTTGAATTCCGCACCTCAGACGGGCTGTAGAGGAATTTTGTTTTGGCGAAGAGCGTAGAGCGAAAGGCGAAAAGCGCTCCCCATCGACTGCTAATTCCTTAAACAAACTGCGCACGATCACGCTCTGCGGAATCACCAGAACAAAAACGTACGACACGATGGTTCCACCGATCACGCCAACGGAGCCGATATGCCGAACCAGCGCGACGGACAATGCAATATTCACAACTGCGGCCACCATCGACAGAAATGCTTGTTCACGTGTCCGGTTCAACGCTGCCAGCAAACAGGACTCGACGCTCATGAATCCGTTAATTAAGGCCCAAACGCCCATCGCCAGCAGCAGAGAAAATGTCGGCACTGCGGCGGGTCCCGCCCACAGGCGAATCAATACACGACCAAAAACCACCAGCACAGCCACGCAGCACAGATTCAGCACGACCGTGCCTGTCATCATGAAAGAGAAGGTACGCCGTATCCAGCCATAATCCCGCTTAGTGTAAGCTTCTGCGTAGGCGGGCCAAAGCGCGGGAAAGATGAGCGACTGCAACACCGCCGTGAGTCCTACCAATCGCCATGTAACGCTGTAGGGTGTGACCTCGGCGGCCCCAAGGTAATGACTGACCACAATATTGTCGGAGCTGAAGACGACCACCGCCGCCACTTGGATCAGGAAAAACGAAGAGCCAGAACGAAAGAGTTCCCTGCTGGTCGAACTGTCGATCAGCGTTGGACGTGGTACAAGCCATGGCTTGCTCCAAGCGATCACAAGCACCAGATTAGCGAAGCTGCCGAAGGTCAGGCATCCCAGCGACATCACAAACAGGACCGGCATCGAAACGCGCAACGAGATACCCAGAGCAAGGCCGACCACACTGGCGACTGCGCCCGCACACACGGCGTAGTTGTTGCGATGCAGTTCCTGATAGCCGGCCAGGAGTTTCGCCCCAAGGTTGCAGGGCAGGCCGAACAACATCAGGGCGGCAGCAACTGCAACTGTGTCACGCACCTCCGACGCTGGTACGTTTGCACTGACGTTGAAGAGCTTTGTCCAGTTCACGCGAGAACAAATGACCGCGAAGGTGCCACCGGCAATTGTCGCAATGCTTGCGGTGACCAGCAGCGCATTGGTGAAATAGCGCGCCGCGGAGATTTTGTCGTCGAGCGCGTAAGCCCGCGAGATGCTGTTGGTTAATGTGTTGGCGATGCCGAGGTCGAGCAGGTTGATCCACACAACTGTCGTGGTGATGGTCGCCCACACCCCATAGCGTTCGGCCCCCAGATAACGTACCGCGAGCGGCAACGACAACAATGTAAGCCCCGCGGACAAGAGTCTCGCAACAGCGCCCGACGACACCGCCTTCACGATTCGGCTAAAACGAGACTGCGGCGAGCACGAAGGAAACACAGCTTGTCCCCGCTTCACAGCGAGTTCTCAGATCTGTTCTTCACAACCTGGCAGACCTCCGCCACCTTCTTGCGAGCAACTGCGGGGACACGATCGATTGCCGGACACGAATCGTCGTTATGCGGAGGCACCATGTTCGCCCAATCCGCCGAGGAGTGGTCCTTTGCCAGCATCTCGCGCGCGGCGACAACCGCCTGCTCAGGTGTCACGGCGGTAATGCAATGCGCCTCGCGGAAATGGCACTCGGTGGTACACGGATCCAAAGCGGTGGCGGGTTGCAGGACCTGCACTAGATCACAAAATGGTGCGAAGCGGATAGGGCTGTTGGCGTGGTTCGGATCGCCGTCCGCAGGATGCCGTGAAATTACGATGACCTTGCAGTTCATTGCACCGGCCAGGTGCGCACTGCCGCTGTCGTTTCCGATGAACAGATTGCAGCGCTCCAAGACGGCGCACACCTTGCGCAGTGGCGCGCCGCTGACGACGATGGCGCCCCCGGGCAACAGGGTCGCAAGCTTGCTAGCTCCTTCACTTTCCTCGCGCGAGCAAATGATTACTGGCTGCACCCGACGCTCCTTCCCCAGCCGCGTCAAGGCCTCGGCATAGTTTTTCACGGGCCATCGACGACCCGGGCTTCGACCACCGATGCCAACGGCGACCACCGTACTCGAGGCGTCCACGTTCATCAGCATCTTGGACGCAAACGCACGGTCCCGCTGGGTCAGCCTGATCTCTAACCTGCTGTCTTCCACCTTTCCGCCCAAGGCTTTTACGATTTCAAGATTGCGCAACACTTCGTGTTGCACAGGCCCGGCTGAAAGACATGTGTCAAATGCCGCGTCAAATCCACGATTGTGCAACTGCTTGGCGGGCGATACTCCTTCGCTGTAGCCTACCCGATCCTTAGCATCGGCCAGCGAGCACAGAAATGTTGCGAGCCGGTCATCTATGTCCCACCGCGGAGAGATGGCAACATCGAAGCGTCTCCCTCGCAATCGATTCCGATAGAACAGCATGACCGATAGCAAATGCCGCACCGGTGCCGACAACCATTCCGCATGCAACTGGGGCAAGCCGATGACTTCGTCAATGCACGGGTTAGTTATGAGAAGAGGGCGAAATTCATCCTGCACAACAACGGTACAGAGCGATTCGGGAAATGCGCGCTTCAGCTCCCGGAACAGAGGAGTTGTCAAGACGACGTCGCCCAAGCCATCGAGCCGGATGACCAAGAACGAGACGGGACCTCGAGTTAAAGCTCCTTTGGAGCGTTCGGGCGCCAAGTGTGCGCGCCAGAAGATCGCCAACTTGGTTGGCAATCGAAGGGAGAAGAACGATGGCGGTAGCATCAATCCTTTCCAAGCCATAAATCAAGCCATCCCGGCGGAAGAGGTCGAGCTCAGCGGAGGTTCCGGCGTCGCCCTGGCGATCAAGCGAGTTGTACTGATTCCCTCGACCAGAGGTATGAGTTCGACACGTCCTCCCCAGGCCTGCACTTCGCGAGCTCCAATAACTTCTTCTTCACGGTAGTCGCCACCCTTGACCAGAACATCAGGACGAATCGATTCGATTAGCTTCAGGGGTGTCTTTTCGTGGAAGACCACCACCGCATCCACGGCGCTGAGTGCCGCTAGAATACGCGCGCGTTCATGTTCTCCCACGATCGGTCGCAATGGTCCTTTGATCGATCGCACCGACGTATCGCTGTTAATTGCGACAACCAGGCGATCGCCCTGGCGACGCGCCCGCTCCAGCAAGGTAATGTGGCCGATGTGCAGGATGTCGAAGCATCCATTGCTGAAGACCACGCGATCGCCGACCGATCGCCACGCCGCCACGCGGAAAAGCAGGCGCTCTAAGGGCAGGACCTTCTCGTCCATGTGCAAAATGAGTTCCTGGGACAAGGTGCCCAGTAACTCCTCCCGCTGAATTGGAACCGTGCCGACTTTGCTCACCACGATTCCCGCTGCCATGTTCGCGATTTGGACGGCAGTCTCGATCTCGATATCGCAAGCCAGTGCCAACGCCAGCACTGCAATGACCGTGTCGCCGGCGCCCGAAACATCGTAGACTTGGCGGACGACCGCAGGTGCGTGCAGACGAGAGTCCTTGCGCAACACGGCAATGCCTTTGTCGCCCATGGTTACAATCATGAACTCAATGTCCAGCAGTACAAGTTGAGCCTGGCCTGCGGCCAGCAGTGCATCTATGTCATCGACGGGCTCGCCGGTAGCCGCCGACAGTTCCTTCAGGTTGGGACAAATTGTTGTAGCACCCCGATAACGCGAAAAATCTCGAGATTTGGGATCTACCAGTACGGGGATCCCAAATTTGCCGGCTGTCGCAATGACGGAACGGCACAGAGATTCTGTCACGACACCTTTTGCGTAATCAGAGAGTACAACCACGGAAGCCTGCGGCAGCAGAGCTTCGACGCGTTCCAGCAGCTCCGCATAGGCCGCATCAGGAGGCGACTTTAGCGCCTCTCTATCCAGTCGCATCATTTGCTGATTGCCGGAGAAAATGCGCAACTTGGTGGTGGTTGGAATGGCCGAGACTTCCGTGAAAACCGGCTCTACACCGGCCTCGGCCAACATGGATTCCAACCTCTCCTGCTCCTCATCGCCGCCCCCGAAACCGGCGACTGTGACGCAGGCGCCCAATCCTGCAAGATTCATCGCCACATTGGCCGCTCCGCCTGGTCGCTCGTTCTGCCATGTAGCCCGGACTACGGGCACTGGCGCCTCCGGCGAAATGCGTTCCACGTTGCCCCAGATGTACTTGTCCAGCATCACGTCGCCGACGACCAGCACCCGCGCGTTGCCCCATCCCGATTCGAGGAGCTTGATCACTTCTGGCAAGTTGGCAATCATTGGTTAGCCTCGCTCGTCCCCACCGCCTGCGTGATACAGGTGGCAAGCTCGATCCATTCGCACAGAATGTGCCCGCAAAGGATGTGGGCTTCCTGAATGCGGGCTGGGTCCGCCGAAGGAACACGTAGGCAAACATCCGCAATTGTTGCCATCCGTCCTCCGCTCTGGCCGGTCATGGCTACGGTGAAGATCCCGAGTTCACGGGCTTTCGTCAGAGCACCGCAGACGTTCTTGCTGTTTCCCGATGTTGAGATGCCGACTAGCACATCTCCCGTCTGACCGAGGGCTTCAACTTGCCTTTCAAACACCTCCTCATAACTCCAATCGTTGGCGATAGCAGTGAGGACCGAAGTGTCGGTGGTGAGGGCGATAGAAGGAAAAGCGCGGCGGGTGCGACGAAAGCGTCCCACGAGTTCCGCAGAGAGGTGCTGCGAGTCGGCGGCACTCCCCCCATTGCCGCACCAGAGAATTTTGTTCCCCGCCAGCAGACAGTCGGTTATGCGAACAGCGGCGCGCTCGAACGAGTCTTCCTGCGCTACAAACTGTCGAATGATGGTGAGGTGATCGGCGATCGCGTCACTAAAGACGCCCGCCAGGTTCAACGAAGACGACATACGATTCCCCGTTTCCAACAATGAGTTTCGAGGATCTTCGCAGAACCTTTTAAGGGAGCCGTTACTGTGGAATTATAGACGTTATGGGCGAGCACAACGCCATCAACTTTTCCGATATTGAATATGTATTCCTAGATCGGGACGGAGTCTTGAACCGTAACCTACCTGACGGCCGATTTGTTACTCGCTGGGAGGAGTTCGAGATTCTCCCGGGCGTCGCTGACGCGCTTGCCCAGCTTAACCGCTCTGACCGCAAGGTCATCGTGGTCACCAATCAGCGCTGCGTTGCTCTGGGGCTGTGCTCAGAGGCAGATCTACTCGCGTTGCACCACCGCTTGCAGAGGCAACTTGCACCCCAAGGGGCGAGCCTGGATGCCATCTACTATTGCCCCCACGATGAGGGGCAATGCAACTGTCGCAAGCCGCTGCCAGGGTTGTTCGAGCAGGCATTCCGCGACTTTCCTGCGGCAAACGCCCAGAACAGTGTTATGGTCGGCGATTCCTTGCGTGATGTTGAGGCGGGCGTTCGGCTGGGAATGCGCACCATTTTCATCGACAATGACTATGAAGGCAGCCACCGCTCACCCGATACAGAACGCGCCAGTGCGCTGGCATCGGCCGTTGCGCAGTCTTTGCCAGATTGCGTGCAGCGATATCTCTCGCACGAAGCCGGAAACGAGGCTGGGGAATGAGCGCTCCAGGATGAGGTTTCGGAGAATCTGTACTGCCTAGAACGAAACCTTCTAGGACGTTTCGGAGCGGGGCAATTGGCGTCGGAACAAAAAGCAATGCCCGGATTCATCCGGGCATTAGCGTTCGGAACAATGAAATCTAGCGGACGAGCTGCTCCAGTGCGCCATGTACCATACTCAGGCTTGACGGCCAAAGAGTCACGATCAGTAACGCCGTGGCCATCAGCGCAGCGGCTCCGCTGATCAAAGGAATCAATTCCTGTGCGGGCTTTTCGGGAAGCGGCTGCGGCCGCAGTAAGCGGTCAACCCTCTCCGACAGGTCGTGATCGTCCGCCATCAGCGAACTGGACAGATAAGAAAGCTGCGGCTTGTTGCCCATTCTTGCCACTTTTACCAGAGCATCGGCCAGTGAGAGCGCGCGATTAGGATCGCCGGCACTGGCTTGCGCGTCCGCCGCCCACTCGATGGCCTTCGCCCAGCTCCGTTCCAGAGTTACGAACCCGCGCATGAAAGGCAGCACATCGGGGGCCAGCAGCATTAGAAAGCGCTTGAGGTTGTCGCCCGATGAACGATGGGCACGCTCATGGCTGAGGGCAGCATCAATCTGTTCTGCGGTAAGCGCGCGCATGACGCGACGCGAAATAACCAGCCTGGGGTGAACTACTCCCGCCACCGCTAACACCGGCGATTTATCTCTAAGCAGCAACGCCGGCGCACTTTCTCCCGGCACACTGATTTGCTCGCCGTGACGCTCACAGCGATGCAGATAACGCGCCGTGCCACGCACCGCTCTCACCACGCGCACCATCGAGAGCGCCCAGATCGTGACTCCCAACACCGCCATCAAGAAGCAGACCAGTCCAACTTTTTCGCCGGTTGCTTCCGGCTCCAGCCATAGATAGCTGGGAATGCAGAAAGCCAGTACCGCAAGTAGCGTGAGTGTCAATGGAAGCAGGCGAACCGCAAACAGCAGCCGCGCCGCCGAACTTGGCTCCAAGCGTTTCGCCATGCGCAACGCGGTGCCAGCACTCAAACGGGTCGCCACAGCGAGCGCCAAGTGAATCATGAAAAACGAGGCGCAACACAGACAGAGCAATCGCAAAGTGTATGGGAGACTCATAGCTTCCTCCCCGCAGACAGTTCTTTGCGCTTTTTCCGGATCTTCTCTTCCAACTGATCGAGCAGAACAGCATCATGTTGCCCAACAGCATCAACCAGAGACGACAACAACAACTCGCGGGCAGGTTGTGGACCGGCAAGAAAACCAGCAACCAAGTCTCCTGCTCGCTGGCGCTCCCACTCTTGATTGGACAGGCGCGGGAGATACAGAAACGCACGCTCGGACTTCTGCCGATCGAGCATTCCCTTCTTGAACAATCGGTCGAGCGTCGTCATCACGGTGGTGTACGCAAGCTTACGCTCCAATTTCTCGACCACGTCACGCACACTGCTCCGCCCGTCGGCCCAGAGGACTTCCATCACGCGAATTTCCAGCGGACCAAGCACCAGTTGCTGGCTGGTACGGCTTGTTGTGTCAATGGGCAAACGATTATTCCTGCACGAGCAGGTTAAGACCTGCCGGAATGGTTGTCAATTTAGAAATCTCTACTTCCCTGCCGAGCCGGATTTATTGGGAAACTCCTGGGCCGGCACAGGTGCCAGAAAGGGAAAGACATAGCCGCGCACATCAAAATGACCGGGCTTGATTGCCTCAACCAAGAGGTCGTACTTGAACTCGCCTCGGCTGAACGAATCATCAGTCAGGTGGAAGATCATCATCTGGTTCTTGGCGCCTCGCAACGAGACCTGTTCAGGCGTCATATTCTTGAGG
Organism: uncultured Acidobacteriaceae bacterium; assembly: GCA_963709045.1. Lineage (GTDB taxonomy): Bacteria > Acidobacteriota > Terriglobia > Terriglobales > Acidobacteriaceae > Bog-257. Next base: position 8,302 of record CAVPUX010000011.1, read on the forward strand.
ACAAGCAGTATCAATCCTCCTTTTTTCTCGTCGGCCTCCCGCTTTTCTTTTGACTCTCCCTTTTCTTGCGCTTCCCGCTTCTCGCGCTCCTCACGGTTTGCTCGTGGCAACTGGAATCCGGGTATCAGTTTGCGCGCCTCTTCGAGGTTCGTCGCCGGAAAATTCCCCCCTCGCCAGGCAGCCTCCAAAATATCGCTCGGGCCGTCTAAGAGTGGAAACGTCACTAAGCTGTTTCCGGGTTGCAGTTCCTTGTCTCCGTTCCTGAGCTCAAACTCGCCTACCGCCACCGGGCAACGCAAGCAGTCTTCGAGCCCTCCGCAATAAACAAGGGCCGCGCGCCAGGTTCGGTCAGATCGGGGATGCGGATATAAGCCATGTCAGGCGTTTCGGCCACGACCATCGCGGGGCGGTCTTCGAACGCTGCGAAGGTTTTGTTGCCGTCTCCGTTGAACGGCCCACGAACGGTACACAGTTGGCCCTTCAGGCACAGCGCCGCCGCCTCAAACGAGCTGGGCGCTCTCTGCTTCTTGGACGCGCTTGCGGAAAAACTTACCAGCTTCGAAACCGATTGAGATGAATTATTGGTTTGCCGGAACGTGATGTTGAGTCCGGAGCCAGCACGCGGTACCGTGAAGACGATTGGCCCGTCCGCGCGTTGTGCCGCTTCTCCCGGTATTTCGACGGTCCACCCTGCGAGGGTCGAAGCTTCGCCCGAGGGTTCCAGTGGCACCGCAACCCGGGTCACTACCACTCCTGCCACACCGTCATATTCGCCGGCGTTTGCGACCGCGCTGCCGGAAACTCGCTGGCCGGGATAGACCTGCGCAGGCACCACAAAGCCGACCTCCGGCTTCGCCGCGCTGGTCGACTTCGCAGCAATCGCAGGCTAGCGGCTTTTGCGCTTGGCGAGCAGCGTTCAGGTGTTGCATCACCTCGTCGTAGGTGAAGGTTTTGACTTCAGCCTTCTCGCCCGACTCTTCGCCTGAAGGGCAGACGATTGGCTTATAACTTTGGGTCGCAGTATCCCAGGAGTTGCACGAATAGAAGTTGTGCATGGGATCGTGCGTCAACCGGTGGCCAGCGATCTGCTTGCCGGATTCATCGAACTCCTGGACAAACTCACCTGTAAAATTTGCGCTGGCGTCGTAGGTATCTTTGGTGATCCTGTGAACCTTGCCGTCCGGCCAATAAAACGTGGTGGTTTCGTCGGCAACGAAATATCCAGGCCGATGCTCGTAATCGACTTTTTGCTCTAGTTTGCCGTCGGCGCCGATGGTGTTTTGCTCGGTCACCTGGCCAGAGGCGTTGTAGTGGAACTCGAGCTTTCTGCCACCTCCGGCATCCCGCACTTCGGTCTTTTGCGCGAACGATGGCGCTGCGTATGCTATGAACACGAAGAAAAATAAGGTGAGCCAGATAGACGGGAAATAAATGCCGCGATTTTGTCGCACGTGTCGTCCCCTTGACCAGAATCTTGTCATTGATGAAGTTGCAACTCGGGAAGCCAAAATATGGGAAACCTCCGATTACTAGGCACAGCATGGGGCTTCCCGTGGACGGTCAATTTCTTAGTTTAGCATGGAGCTCATTTCGCCTTTCCGACGCCTCATATCTGTAACGATTTGTAAATTTTTTGTAACCGAATCTTAGGGTACTCGCTTTCCCGAAATGGAGTAATCACGGCGTCCCCTTGCTTAAAGCCCTATGAACCTACAAGTTAGCTATGCCTTTGCGTCTGGCAAATCAGCGCCAAAGTAACCGGGCTTAGCACGAAGCGGCCACATAGTAACTACGTGAATAATAGTTGCATTAAGTCGTTTCTTGTGTTCCAATCCTCCCACCTGCCTAGAACACTGTTAACAGGCAACTAAACCAAATTGCTCAACTGAATAGACACGAACGTCGTGTTTCATCAACCACACCTGCCGAGTTGCGAAACTACTGCGCGCAAGCGATACCCAATGCGTCCAGTAGAGCAAAAGGAGAATGGGATCATTATGAGAAGTAAAGCAAGATTTTTCGGATCGTCCATACTAGCTGTGGGCGTGCTCTTACTCTGTGGCCTGCCACTGTCAGCGCAGGACACCCAGTCCCCGCAAATGTCATCCAGCCATGCGCAAGCTTTTGGGGTCACCGCGCGCTTGGATCAACTCGCCAAGCTGCCCCCGCCACCTCAAATCGGCTTCCATGAAGCGCCTCCGCTACGCTTACTTCCTAAACGCAATTTTGGGAACAACGTAGATCCAGTCCAGCGGGCTTCGGCGTATCCTGCCGAATTCTCCGTTGGCCAGAACTTCCTCGGAGTGGGCAACGGGTTCCCGGGATATTCCGTGCCTGACGCTCCACCCGACACCAACATGGCAGTTGGCGATACTCAGGTGTTGCAGTGGGTAAACGTTTCCTTGACGGTGTGCAGCAAGACCGGCTCCTGCGGTCCTGCGATTCTTGGAAACACGCTTTGGCGGAACGGCCTCCCTGGCACCGTGTGCGCCAACAACAACGACGGCGACATTCTTGCCCAGTTTGACCGGCAGGCTGATCGCTGGGTGCTGAGCCAGAACGTATTTGCCTCGCCTTATGCGGTTTGCATCGCGGTTTCCACCAGCAATGACGCAAATGGTACTTACTTTGTGTACCAATTCCCGGTTCCGGGCAACGGCTTCCCCGACTATCCGAAGCTAGGTATATGGTCCAGCGGCGGCTCCAGCGACGGCTACTTCGAAGCCGTGAACAACTTCGGTCCCGGCGGCAGCGGCTTCCGTGGTCCGCAGATCTGCGGCTATCACAGAGCGAAGCTGCTCGTAGGTGATTCCTCGGCCGAACAGATTTGCTTCCAGCTCAGCTCGAGCGAAGACAGCTTGTTACCTGGCGATGTCGATTCGCCAACTGGTCCTCCTCCGGCGACAGGATGAGTTCTACATTGGCAGCGTGGGCGACGTGGACAACAGCCATTTGTCCCTGTATTCGTTCCATGTCACCACTTGGAACCCGCCTGTCGCCAGCATGACCGGAAGCCCCAACACCCAACTCTGGCGGTTGCCACCTATAGCGGCTCCTGCAGCGGTTCCTTTGGCGGCGCTTGCGTTCCGCAGCCTTGGCGGCGCTCCCTATGGATTCCCTGGGCGATCGCTTGATGTATCGCTTTGCCTATTGGAATGATCCGCAGGCAGAGGGCGTAGTCCAATCCGTGCGGAACCAGCCTTATCAGCACTGGTTCGTGAACGGCGACGTCGAGTCCAGTGGCGGCCAGATGGGCGTTCGGTGGTATGAACTCCGAATCCAGCATCTGACCACCGCTGCTGCCTTGGCAGCGACCGCACCGTTCCAACAGCAGACGTACGCTGGCACAACCGGCGACAGCAAGTATCGCTGGATGGGTTCTCTCACCCGCGATAATGTTAGCGACATCCTGCTCGGCTACAGCGAATCCAGCTCCGCCATTCATCCGGCGATCGGGCTTGCGGGACGCGAAGTAACCGATCCGCTCAGCACCTTGTCTGATGAAGTATTGCCTACCCTCAACAACAATGGATCGCAGCCTGATACCTCGAACCGCTGGGGCGATTACAGCTCCATGCGTATCGATCCGGTTGACAACTGCACCTTCTGGTACACAACCGAGTACTACATGGTTACCCAGTCCTTCGACTGGAGCACCCAGATGGTCTCGGCCAAGTTCCCGGGCTGCCACTAGAACGAAACATCCTCTGAGCTTCGCGGCTCGGCGGGTTGGTCAACAAGTGGCTAACACCTAAACTAAGGGCATTCCGGAAACGGAGTGCCCTTTTTGTTTCTGCCAGCTGTTACGTCGGCATAGGGACAGCTGTCGAACTAAATCTCTCCGCACCGCTGTACCCAAGCTCGTTCTAGGCCGTCAACTTTCCGGGGCCGTGACGGCGATATGCGGATCGAGATACAGGACTTCGTGTGCGGAAGCTATTACGAGCGAGCGGCTCCCGACATTAAGATTGGTTGAAGGTCGCGTGAATATCTTGTAACGGTGCTAACGTCGTAATGCGCGCATTAATTGTTTGTGAATGGTTGTAAGCGGCGATTGAATTTGAGTCTTGCGCTAAAGAGCCGTTCGTCTAGCAGCGACATTCGCGAGCAGGAGTCAAACCTGCGCAGCTGACCTCCCGGAAGCAGACCTCCGGCCCGGAATATTTCTGTCAAAGATCAACAGTCACATTTGAGTTCGGCTGTGAGCAACATACAAGCACATTCCCTGCAGCCGGTCTCTCGAGTGGTTCGGGTTGATAACTAATCGAGCCGCTGATCAGACCAGTCATGCAGGTGTGGCACACGCCAGTCCGGCACGACCATCTGACCGGAACATCGCACGCTTCAGCTAGCTCGAGCAGGCTCGCGAATTTAGGATCCCAAGGGACAGTAATTCCGCTACGCGCGAATGACACCGAGGGGCCGGGCCCGGCGGCCCCTTGCGGCAGGTGCGGAGTATGATCGACCCGCGCGACGCCAGGCGTAATAGCGTCCAGGGCACCGAAGACTTCCACGTGTACGCTCTCGGCGGGCACACCCCAGTTTCGAAGCCCCTCGCGCATGCTCTGCAAGAATGACGATGGACCACATAGATAGAAGTCACTATTCCCTGGTACGCCAAGCTTCTCGAGCAAAGCGACGTTCACGTGCCCTAAAGCATCGAAGTCCACCTCTAGCTGGTCGTCTGCATCGGGATTGCTGTACACGATGTAGCTTCGTCCGCGAGGTAGCTGCTTCAGTAGAGAGCGCGATTCCTGCGCAAATGGATGATTGGCGCGATTGCGCGCTCCATAGATCCACCACACCTGCCGTTGCGATCCTTCCGCGGCGAGTGCATGCAGCATCGATAGTACTGGTGTAGCACCGACGCCGGCACTTAGCAGAACAGCAGGATTTTCGCCGGGTCGTAGAGCGAAATTTCCCCGCGGTGCGCTGACATCCAATACATCGCCTTCGCGCGCGCGGTTGCACAGAAACGAACTTCCGATCCCGTTCGATTCACTCTTGACACTGATGCGAAAGTGATCGGCTGCTGGCAGATCGGACAAGGAATAGCTGCGAAGAACCGGCGGCTTATCCTGTTCCACTGGCAACCGCAAAACAACAAATTGACCCGGCTGGGCGGCAGGAACTGAGTTCTCCTTCGATCGGTACCAGAATGAAGGAGGTCACGCTACTGCTTTCCTTGTGGATGCGTGCGATTCTCATCTGCCTGAATCCTTGCCATGCCGGCGCCGGCTCCTCATTTGCGAGTCCGGGATTCCCCTCCGTGGTTGTTGCCGCTGACTCTTGCGCAAGTATCGCCTGAAACGATGCTTGCCACCCCTTGCTGAGGGCGGGTATCCGAATCGCTCGCTCAATTTGCTCGCGAGAATGCCCTGGCAAATACAGCAGAGCATCCGTGTTTGCAACCGTGATCCGCTCCTGGCCATCGGCGACTTTTACGATGTCATCGCCCGCACCAACTTCTCCTTCCTGCAACACCCGAAAGTAGAAGCCTGGTCTTCGATGTGCCACGAGCAGAGCTGGCATGCGAGGCTCGTTCATGCGGATGCCGACTCGGAAGCACGTTACGCGCGGCTGGGTCACTTCAAAGATGGCATCTCCAATACGGTATCGGTCACCGATGCAGACCTCGTTATCAGCAAGTCCCTCAACCGTGAAGTTTTCTCCGAACTGACCGAAACTAAAATCATTGCGGCCCAAAAAGCGCTCCCAATAGTGGTAGGAGTCCATCTGGTAAACAAACACAGCGCGCTGCTCTCCACCGTGACCGCCGAGATCCCCTTGCGCATCGCCATCAATATTGAGCTTGCGCACCATCCTCCGTTCGTTCACCGGTGATTTCCAAACCGCGGTTTGGACCGTCTTGCCCTTCCATGGCACTTCGCGTGGAACACCGACATTCACTGAGAGCAACCGAGCCATCCGTACCTCCTCCTCGCAACCCGAAGCGCATTAGTACCCGGGAAAGTGAATATCAGACGCAACCAAAAACCTGCAAGGCCCTTTCTCGGCTAGACACCCTTTATTTCACCTCCGTCCATTCGGACGGATGTGCCAGTCATCCATTTCGCTGCGGGCGACCCCATGAATGCGAGCAGGTCGGCGATCTCTTCCGGACGTCCGTAGCCTCCTTTGGGCTATGGTGCAGATTGCGATGCTCGCCGGGTTGCCGCACACGGCGCTGCACGATGCGATGCCGACTCACCCGACGCTTGTGGAGGAGCTGATTCCGTTGTTTACGGCGGTGCCGTCCGTGAAGTCCGCCGATGCGAAGGTCGAGAGAAGTAAGGAACGAAAATCGAAAGACGTGGTCGCCACTGCGCCGGGGCGCGTGGCCCAGCCAATCGTCCTGAGGCTGTTCGCCTAAGATGGCTCATGATTCCTTGCTCTCGCTCGCTGGCGTGCCGAAGCCGCAACGCCCACGCATACCTTGCCGAAATTTTTCGCGCTCCTCGGGAGTCATGCGTCCCCAGCGCTCGGCCATGCGCCGGCCAGAGTAGGAGCGATGGAGTCCGCGGCCACTAACCCCGCCGAAGAGGATCCGGCACAGCACCAGAATGCCAATTGCCTGCCAGAAGGTGATCAGGCGCCAGCCGAAGAGCATCGGCAGAAGCCAATTCCACAGATGCATCACGATTTCGCCGCCGATGGCGATAAATAGCGCAATCCCCACAATCGCCAGCGGAGCAATCCAAATCAGTCTCTTCAATCTTGGTCTCATGTTTCGTCCCTCATGCTTTCGTAAACTCGTCGTAAATGCTTTGCAATCGGTCACGCAGATGGAGCACCGCGTAGCGTTTGCGCGAGAGCAATGTATTCACGCTTACACCGGTTTCGGCGGCCATCTCCTTGAAGCTGCGCCCATCGATCTCGTGCCCGACAAACACCTCGCGCTGCTCATCCGGTAGCTCGTCGAGCGCAAGCTCCAGTTCGTCAAGCAGCACACTGCGGGCGTAAAGAGCGTCGGGGCCGGCATCAGGGGAAGGCAGCACGTCTTCCAACCGCAGCGACTCTTCCTCGTCGTTGGCCACGGCGTCATCGCTGAAGCTCTCTGGCTTCTTCTTGCGGAAGAGGTCGGTAATGCGGTTACGCGCGACCCGGAAGAGCCAACCGGTAACGTGCTCGATCGGCATCAGCAGGCGGTTCGCCTCGACCAGTTCGTAGAAGACCTCCTGCAAGATGTCTTCGGCATCGCGCGGATCAGGCACCCGCCGTCGGATGAAGTTGCCCAGCCGGGACTGCTCCCGCTTGACCACTTCGGAGATCCGTCGATCCTGTTCGAGGCTCATCCGCTCCAGGCTCGCCGCGTGCTTCATCTAAAGATGTAGACGAATTGGGGGGTGCGAATATTGTAGGGGCTCGCAAAAAAGGTCGTCAGATAGGACGAATTGTCGTGAGCACGATCGAGGGGCTGAATCGATTGTTTCAGGGAACTAACTATGCGGTCGCGGGTTCGAGGCCCCACCAATCGTGCCATTCGTTTGGGCGGCTTCAGCCTGATTGCCCCCGATGAAAGCGTTCGGCATTCGATGACCTGTGAATTCTCTATTTCTCAGGACCAGGGAGCCGTTTCTTCTAACGGAGGTTGCCCCTTCGCCTGAGCTGCTGCTTTCGCGCGGAAGACGCCACCTGCAAAGCTCTTCGGCGAGATGCGCTGCACATCCTTGAATCCGACATGTTGCAGCATCGCGATGCAGCCGGCTATGTTCGGAAACCAGAAGCATGTAGGATCGCGGCTGGGATTGTCCTTGGGCCCACTGGTGATACCGAAGGGATGAAATTCCGCCATGGGTTTCTGGCTCCGATCACCACACGTCGAGGTTTGCATCAGCAGCGTCCCGCTACAAACCGAATGGATTTTCTCCAGCGCCAGCAGCGGATGGCGCAAGTGGTAGAGAACACCGAAAAACATTACCAGATCAAAGGTCCCGAAGGTTTTGGGATTGAGGTCGTATACGCTAGTCAAATGCGAGCGTGCACGCGACCCATAGGCCGCCCGGCAGATCTCGAATTTGCGCGCCATCGGCGGATAATTTTCTACGCCGACGACTTCCGCCGCTCCCCGGCGTTCCGCTTCGAAGCTGAAAAACCCTTCCGCATGGCCGATATCCAGAACCCGCGCTCCAGTGAGGTCTTCGGGCAATCCGTAATAAGGTAATTTGTCCCGCTTGGGATCGCTCCAGCCCGGCGTAATCAATCCGCCTGGCAGCTGCATCTTGAGGAACCAATAAGGCTCCTCCTGAATCCGGGCCTGCAGCCAATCACGCAGAGTCGTGTGTTCCAGGTCAGGCTTCGAGTTGAGCGCAGATGTTTTCGGGTCCGATAACGGTTTTTCCGCTGTCTCTACAGCAGGAGCTGATGTGTGGGTTCGCTTGCGCTTGAAAAGCATCGGTATGTAAGGTCTCCTTCAGGTTCCAGCAATAGCAGGTGCGTAATTCGAGTCGCCTGGCCCTGTTCCTTAGCCAGTGCCGTCTTCAGAATCATACGCAAACGTTGAGCTGCTGACGATAGGTCCCCGTATCGGCAATCGGCATCCGATTCTCACACTCAGAGTTGCCAAGTGTGCCTTAAATTCACTTCAAAACCAGAGTATTTCGATTCCACCTCTTAACCAGCGTCCTGCATCACGCGTCACAGACAACCTACCACTCAAAGCTGGAACATGAAGCTGAGGGCAGGCTCATCCGCAGAAGCCGATTGCGCTGGGCGCTCGATCTTACGGATCGAATGATACCTTCAACCACTCGACCTGCTTGCGAGCCTGCGCCGTGAACCTTCGAATGAGGGGTACGCTCATGAGGAAAGCATTCATTTTTTTCTCGCTCTTCGGACTCTTGGCTGCGATTCAAGTCATGGCGCAGGACAAGTCCACCGTCACCGTGAAAGGTAGCGAACTAAACAACGGTGTAGTGATAATCACCGTGCAACAGGCCGCTACTTCTGGGCAAGACGCAGAGTCTTTCGTGTTGCATTGCAATAAAGGCATGTCGGAGTGCAAGGCGCTGGAAGCAGGGACTTACTTGATGGTGCGGCTGCCCAAGAATTGGGGGATGTACGACTGTACGGACGTCGATCTTTATCCCAGTTCGGCTGATCCGGCGACGGCCCAGAAGCTTGGCGAGTATTGCCTAATCAAGAAGTAGTTGGGGAGATGGCGGTTCGTCATCGGCTCTGTACTTCGGCCCACTCGGCAGCGTCGCTCCACGTGTTATCGGAGGCCGCTGGGATAAAGCTCATCGCCCGCTCCGTCAAGGCGGCGATGGTCAAGCTGGGATTGACGCCGAGATTCGCTGCGACCACGGACCCGTCGCAGACGTACATGTTCTTATACCCAAAAACGCGGTTGCGATGATCTACCACGCCGTTCTCCGGCGAGCTGCCGATGACGGCGCCTCCCAGGCAGTGGGCGGTGCCGGGAACGTCGAATAGTATTTCGGGCAGCATGCTCATTGCTGTGCCTCCAGCAATCTGCGCGAACTTCTCGGCAAATTCATTGGCCTTGGGAATGAACGTGGGCACCCTCTGCCCGCGACTGACTAGAAACTTCCTGAACGGCCAATAAAAGTGCCGTTCCCATCGCATGTCAATGTGCCCGTCGAGCGCCTGCATGCAAAGCAGAATCACGCTTTCTCGTGCAAAGCCCACGGGCTGAAGGAAGCGCAAGGTCTTGAAGGGGTGGCGCAGCAAGGAGACGGAGAGATTCCGGATCCACAGTCCAATCCGCCCGGGTCCGGGGCGACCGCCAGTCAGGATTGTTGCCAGCATGCCCATCGTGTCCGAGCCGTCCGGATAACGGACGGCTTCAATGTGGGTGTGCTCATCGATGTAAACTCCCGATCCGATGGCAATACCCTTGGACAAGTCTTCGCTGGAACCTGGCACACGTACTCCGATGAGCGACTCGGAATTGGTACGCACGCGCCTGCCCAACTGATCGCTGATCGCCGGTAGCGACCGCTTTTCTTTCAGTTGAAAGAGCAATTCCATGGTGCCGAGCGATGAAGCCGAAAAGACCACGCCGCGACAAGTAAAGCGCTGGGGATGCCGGCTAAACATGGCCGTGGATTTCACCGTGGCAACTTCATAGCCTAGGCTGCCGTCGTTCGTTCCATTGAGCGGCCTTACATCCACTACTCTGGTCTCCGCGAAAACTCGCGCGCCGTGTTTCTCCGCCAGGTAAAGATAGTTCTGGTCGAGGGTGTTCTTGGCGCCGTGGCGGCAACCCATCATGCAACCGCCGCAGGCCGTGCAGGTCGTCCGCTCCGGTCCTTCTCCGCCGAAATATGGGTCGGGAAATGTCTGGCCGCCTGGCACTCCAGCAGGGGCCTGAAAGATGGCAACTCTTGTCCGGTAATACGTTCCTCCGATTCCCGCGGCGTCGGCAACCCTCTTCAGCAGACGGTCCGCGGGTCCCAGGATCTTGTTCTCGGTGACGCCCAGCATGCGCGAGGCAGTCTCGTAATGGCGCGGCATCTCCGACTTCCACTCCGCTAAATCTTTCCACGATCCGTGGTCCCAAACTTTGTCTGGAGGTTGAAGCAGCGTGCAGGCGTAGGTGATCGATCCGCCGCCTACCGCGCAGCCGTGCAGAATGGTGACATGCCGGAAATACCTCATGCTGAAGAAGCCCCGCAACGCAAGACTAGGTCGCCAAAACCAGCGATGAATAGACCAGCTCGTCCGGGGCAGGTTCTCGGGGGTCCATCGGCGACCCATCTCCATCACCGCAACCCGGTATCCCTTCTCGGCAAGCCGGTGAGCAGTAACGCTGCCTCCAAAACCTGAGCCGATCACGATGAAGTCGAAATCGTATTCGTCGCGGTGAGGTGTCATGAAAGGGTCCCCTGCTAGGGTGGGTTCGGTGCTGGTTTTGCTGGCTGATCTCGATCTGCAGCGAATTATCTCACCGTTCGCCGACATCGGTTCATCTCGCGCGATCTATTCGTTGTGTGTCCGTGCCGAATTGGAGCTGTGCATTCCCGTATCGGGAATCACACCCGAAGGGTTCGCTCGTCACTGCAACTTGGGTCGTGTCTGTCCCATGATGGGAACTTGAGATTCTGGATGACCACCAGCGAATGCTGAGCCGGAATCACCGCGTGGGTCTGAAAGGAAGATAGAAGCATGCCAGAGACTGTTGCAACCCTCAGTGAAGAACGGATTGCTTACCTGGAAGGACTCGTCAGTCAAGCACGAACCGCTGCCGCTGTCTTTACGCAATACACCCAAGAAGACGTCGATCGCATTGTCAAACCGATGGTGCTGGCTGGATTGGAACAGGCGCAATATCTCGCCCGGCTGGCGATTGAGGAAACCAGGCTTGGAGTGGTCGAAGACAAGGCCCTGAAGAACATGGTGGCCACGGAGTTCGTTTACAACTACATCAAGGACAAACGAACCGTTGGCACCATTCGCGAGTTTCCAGAGCGCGGAGTGGTGGAGGTGGCGGAACCCATCGGAGTCATCTTCTCGCTCACCCCAATCACGAACCCCACTTCGACCGTCCTCTTCAAATGCATCATGGCCATCAAGACGCGGAACGCGGTGATCTTCAGTCCGCATCCCGCCGCGGGGCACTGCTGCTACGAGGCGGTGCGAATCATGTATGAGGCGGCGCTCAAACACGGCGCGCCCGAGGGCGTTTTCACTTGTCTGGAGTCGCACACGCTCCAGGACAACGCCTACCTGATGCACCATAAAGACATCGGACTGATCGATGCCACCGGCGGGCCCGGCATGGTCAAAGCCGCCTACAGCTCCGGCAAACCGGCTTTAGGGGTTGGACCCGGCAACACCCCTGTCTATCTGGAGAAAACCGCCGATCTGAACATGGCCGTGGTTGACATCATCACTTCCAAAACCTTCGACAACGGAACAATTTGCGCTTCCGAGCAGACGGTGGTGATCGACGACGAGATCTATGACTCGGTGCTGCAGAAATTCTCCGACCTGGGCGCGCACATCTGCAATGAGAAAGAGACGGAACTGCTGGGACGAACGGTCATCGATCCTCAGACCGGATACATGCAGCCTATGGCGGTTGGTCAAAAGGCCACCGACATCGCTCGCATGATTGGGCTGAAGGTCAAGCCCCACACCAAGCTGCTGATTGCGCCAATTCAAGGTGTGGGTCGTGAATATCCGCTGTCAGTCGAGAAGCTTTTTCCCGTGCTCGCCGTCTACCGGGCGAAATCAGTCGATGAGGCGCTCAAGGTATGCGTGGACGTGAATCATGCCGGTGGGATTGGACATACCGCAGTCATTTTTTCGCGCAACGACGAGATCATCCAGAAGTTCGGCGACATGATGAACGCAGGCCGGATCATTGTAAATTCGCCTGGGTCGATCGGCGCCTTGGGTGGCATTTACAACGATATGGTGCCCACCTTCTCCTTCGGATGCGGGACCGGTGGAGGTAACAGCACCACCGACAACGTAAATGTCTACAACTACCTCAACATCAAACGCGTGGCGCGAAGGACACAAGCCCATATGTGGTTCCGAGTTCCCAATCAGATTTACTTCAACCTGAACGCCGTAGAGAATCTGCGCCAATTCCCGTCGCGCTCCACCATCATCATTACCAATCCGGCGATGGAACAAATCGGCCATGCCGATACCGTCCGTCGCCACCTTCGGCCGGAGACTCTCGTTCATGTCTCGGTCATTCCCGACGCAGAGCCTGAGGTCAAAGTCGTGATGCAAGGGGTGGAGGCGCTCAATTTCTACAAGGCGGACCAGATCATCGCCTTGGGCGGTGGGTCCGTAATCGACGCGGCTAAGATCATGAAGCTCAAGTACGAGTCGCCGCAGGCCGACTTGGAAGAACTGGCAGCGCCGTTTCTGGATCTGCGCAAGCGCGTCGTCCAATATCCGACCGAAAAAGTTACCCAGGCACGTTTGATTGCCATCTCGACCACCAGCGGAACCGGGAGCGAAGTCACTCCGTTCGCAGTCCTGACGGATAAAGAGCAAGGGCGCAAGGTGACGCTCGCCGACTACTCATTGACTCCGGACGTCGCGATCGTCGATCCGCAGTTCGTTATGTCGATGCCCAGAGGACTGACCGCCGATACCGGCGTCGATTGCTTGACCCATGCGCTGGAAGCTGGAGTATCGATTTTCGCTTCCCCCTACACCGACTCCAACGCCATGCAAGCCATTCGAATGGTATTTCAAGTACCTGCCGATCGCGTATGAGCACCCGCACGATGAGGAGGCGCGCACCATGATGCACAATGCCGCCTGCATAGCGGCGATTGCTTTCTCCAACGCCGCGGTGGGAGTGAACCACGCGCTGGCTCACGCCTTCGGCGCGCGCTTCGGTGTTGCACATGGCCGGGCGAATGCGCTCATGTTGCCGCATGTCATTGCCTTCAATGCAGGAGTGCCCACCAAGTTCATGCCATCGCCGAATCAGCGTGGATATATCGCACACAAGAAATATGCGATGGTGGCGGACCTGCTGGGGTTGGGCGGTGAAACCATCGAGGAGAAGGTGAAGAACCTGGTGGTCGCTACGGAGCAGTTACTTGACCGATTGGCGATTCCGCGTTCCATCGCTGATCTTGGGATTTCGAAGGAGGAATTCGAGCGGGCCATGCCCGAGCTGGTCAAGATTGCCTTCGATGATCCTTCCTGGCGCTCGAACCCTCGCATGCCTCTATTGACTGAATTAGCCGAGCTGTTTTGGAGCGCCTATCGTGGGCGACCTCTGCCCACAGCAGACAAGGTATCGCAACAACAAATCGCTGAGGAATGGTCGTGCGTATGACAACCAATGCTGAGTGTCTTGAGATTGATGGAGAGCGTGTAGTCGAAACTTTGCAAACGGCCAGCGAAACCCTGGACAGCGTCAAGGGAGATGTGGTCCTGGATTTCTCATCCGTGCGCCGCGTCGATCCGAGCGTGATCCGAGCCATGGAGAAGTTCGCCGGCGCAGCCGACGGGAAGGCTGTCAAGGTCGTATTGCGTGGCGTTAACGTCGATATTTACAAAGTGCTCAAACTGGTGAAGCTGACGTCGCGATTCTCGTTCTTGGCGTGACACCTGGCATCGCAGGAGCTAATGGACCACGGCCGCCATTGAGCGATCTCCGCATGGGCCGACCGTAATCGACTTGAAGAAGGATGTCACTATGACGAATGGCGCCGGCAACAATTCATTTTCTTGGGGAGACGCGCTGTTTCTGCATGTCGAACGCCCAGGTCAGCCGCTCAACATCGCAGGGATCAGCATATTCGAAGGCGAAATAAATCTCGCGCACTGTCGCGCGTTTGTCGAATCGAAGCTTCCGCTGATCCCCCGCTATCGTCAGCGCGTGGCCCCGGCGTCGTTTGATCTCGGCCTTCCCCATTGGGAGTTCGATCCGCAGTTCGACATTCGCAATCACGTTCGACAAGTGAAGCTTAAGCACGGAACGGAAAACGAACTCAAGGCGCTGGCAGGGAAGATCGTCAGCGAGAGCTTGGACCGGCAGCGGCCACTTTGGGATTTCACCTTCGCCCGGCTAAATGGTGGCCGCACTGGAATGGTGGTCCGGATCCATCATTGCCTGGCGGATGGAATTGGTGGCGTAGGCGCGATGAATGTAATCATGGATGCGTCGCCGGCTGTGCCTCCGATCGCGCATAAGAAAAAGCAATTGGCAGAGCCTTCGCCACTCGCGCCGCCACCGAGGGACGTAGGGGCGGCCTTACTGGATGGGCTGGCGAAGTCCTACCTCTCCCTATTCAACGGCGCGCTGACTTTACACACCGGATTGCTCAGCATGGCGCAGGAGGCTGTTGCCAATCCTTCAGAGGCGCCTGCCGACATGCTGCGGATCGTGTCCGAACTGGCCACCCCGGCAGAGCGATTGCCCTTCAATATCGTCTGCGAGGGGCCACAGAAGTTTGCCTGGACCCAAGTCCCGCTGGCCGACATCAAGGCGATCAAGAACGCCTGCGGAGGAACGGTGAACGATGTCGTTCTCACCGTCGTAACTCTCGCCTTTGGCCTTTATGCCGAGCATCGCGGCGTGAACCTGACCGGGCGGTCGCTGCGAGTCGTGGTTCCGGTAAACGTGCGCGGTAACGGAAGCGCCACCGAACTGGGCAATCAGATTTCCTTTGTGCCGGTGCCCCTCCCGCTGGACTTACGCGATCCCGTGAAGTTGCTGGCGGTGGTGACGGAACGCGTCGAGTTTCTCAAGCGTACTCGGGCCGCCGAATTTGTCGGCTTGCTCGGCGGCGTGCTATCGACCCTGCCAAATGCCTTCTGGAAAAATATTGGACCGGTGGCCAGCCAATTGCCGATAAGCCTGTGCAATACGATCTGCACAAACGTGCCCGGCCCACAGGTTCCGATTTACCTCATGGGGCACAAGTTGCTGGCCTGGTATCCCTGGGTTCCAATCGGCGGTCTGATGGGCATCAACTCCGCCATTCTTACTTATAACGGCACGGCATTTTTCGGCTTTACCGGCGACGTGAAAGCAGCGCCCGACCTCGAAAATCTGGAGAAGTTCGTGGATCAGAGTTTTGCCGAATTGAAAGCGGGTGCTGGCGCCGTAACCGAAGCTGCACATCCAGCCACAGTCGCGCCCGAGGTCAAAGCCAAGCCGCAGGCTCGCAAACGTATACGGCCGAACGGGAAGATTCCGATGACAAATACGAAGACCCCGGTCGCGGAAAATACCGCAAGGCTGCGGCCGCGCAAGCGGAAAGCAAGAAACAAAAAGATTCCGGTCGCTGGGGTGGAAGCGCCGGGCTTTACGCCGGCTAAAGATGCCACGGAGCCCGTTGGGCTTTAGTGTCTGTGAGTGGAACGAATTACTTACAAACAAGCCCCGCAGGGGCGAAAGAGTCTAGCCCAGCATGGAGCCGCAGGCGGAATGCTGGGTAACGTGGAAAATTGATCCAAGTCCCGTAGGGGCGACGGATGTTCTCGCGCACCCTGAAGCCCTGCGCTTCCACCATGAACTACCCAATGAAAACAATCATATTGGTGTACATCCTGGTTGTCTCGGCTTTCTCTTTCGCACAAACCGTGAGCAGAAGCGGTGACGACGATGTTGTGGCGAGGCTTCTACCCGATGGAAGCGTTCGAGCGCTCGTTCTTCCCAGCCCCTCGGAAAAAGCATCGACCATAAAGCAGCTTAAAAAAGCGAAGCATGAAGCGGGAGGACAACGTGCCCAACAAATCGCATTCCTTCTCGCCGCCCTTGATGTCGAATACCAACAAAATCGCGATTATCTCTTATGGGTTTTGAACGGCTGCGACGTCCCTGAAGCCAAGAATGGTTGCGATGACATGACCGGCGAATACCTCGCTTATCTCTTCGAGCATGGCCATCCTGAGATCCTGGTTCCGCTCTTGGGAGCGAGTATCAAGAGCTACAATGCGACCGGATCGGAGTTTCTCGGTGAATTCTTTTCTGATCTGGTGACAAATTCGCCGGATAACTTCCTTGGTGCTGTCGGCAGATTCCCTAGAGCAACGCAAGAAAAGATGTGCTATTTCGCAGGGAGGGCCGATGGCGGTGGCATGGCAATGGAGAAGTTGAAAAGGGTGCGGCAGGAACTGGGCAGCCTGAAGGATCAGGTTGCCCGACGCTGCCTGCGGAACATCGAAGAAGCGAACAAACTCCAATGAGGCAACAGACCTGTTGTATTCCGTCCGCGTTTGTTTAGAATTGCGCCCGGACATCGTTTCACTTAGCAACACTCGCAGTGTTATCAGGAGGCCTCCCGTGACCCGCCTATTGCGTTACTCGTGCGTTCTTGCAATTACCCTAATCTGTCTTTCGACCGTCGCGTCAGCCGACCTGAAGATCAAGACCCGCACCACGGTAATGGGCCACACCACCGAGAGCACGGTGTACATCAAGGGATCCCGCGAGCGCAACGAGATGAGCTTCGGAGGTCACGGCGGCGCTGTCACCATCATGCAGTGCGACCAGAAGCGCATGATCACCATCACCGGCGATCAGTGCATGGTCATGTCGATGGGCGGGGATGCATCGTGCCCTTCAACGCCGAACATGGGAGCCATGGCGCGTGAGATGGCAGGAGGCGAACCCACGGCACCTCGTAAGGGTGGCATTTTAACCATCACCCGCACTTCCACTGACACCGGCGAGCGCCAGGAGATGTTCGGTTACAAGGCGCGCCACATCAAGACATCGATGATGATGGAGTCCAGCCCCGACGCGTGCAACCAGTCGCATATGAAGATGGAAATGGACGGCTGGTACGCCGATTTGTCCGCGGGATTTTCCTGCTCCGATGAATCGTATCGCTCCATGGCCTGCGGTGGCGGGAGCAAGCGCGGTTGCAGCGACCGCATCGTCATGAAGGGTGGAGGCGGCGGCGCGCTGGGCTATCCACTCAAACAAACCACTACCATCACGTCGGACCAGCGGACCTTCACCACCGTAACCGAAGTTGTGGAGCTGACTAACACAACTTTAGAGACCCCGTTGTTCGATATGCCGCCTGGCTGCCGGGTCATGGACATGTCCGCCATGATGGGCGGTGCCCCCACGACGGCGCATTCTGAAACGGCTCCCGCGCCGGCAGCGAATCCAACTGCACCAGCAGCGGCAACTCCAACTGCGCAGCCTCCGGCACCCGTGGTCGCACCCAAGGCCGCTGGGGTAGTCCGCATCGGAGTGGTCAAGATCAAGGATATGAGCGGCCAGTCCCTGCCCACGGATAGCCTCCGCCTCAACCTGATGAGCGAGATCGGCCGCCATCAACATGAAGCCGTGCCGCTCGACAGCGAAGGTCCGCATTCCGACGTCGAGACCGAAGCCCTCTCTAAGCAGTGTGACTACATTCTCTACACCGTTCCCACGCAGGTGAAGGAGCCGAACAGCGGCGGCCTGCCACCTGCCTCCCTTCCGAAAGGAGTAATCCTCGATCCCGCGAAGTTTCAGGCTTTGACTGATGTCACCCTGTACAAGGTCGGCAAATCGCTTCCCGAGCTCAAGGGGATTCCTCTGGCAGCCGATGGCGGTCACTTCGCGGTTGACGCGGTCATGATCACATTCGTTATGGAGTCCGACAGAGTCGATCAGCAGATCAAAGAGGATGCCAACCCCAAACCGGCATCGCGATCTACCAAGGCTCCCACAAAGCACGCTACCGGCGCGAAGCCAAACTAAAGCTTGCGATTACTCGATGGTATCGCGTTGTCTTCATCCCTTGACTGCCTGATGCTCGGGTGCTGCGTCGCCGAGCGACTTAATCTTTCGCTCGTAGAGGCCGATGCCCGGCATCGCGCTCAATCCGTGGACAGCGATGCTCAGCAGCACCGTCGCCATGACCGCCTGCTTGATGGTGGATTCACCTGGCAAGTGTAATTCTCGTTCCAGATACACCAGCCCCAGAACAATCGAAGCCAGCCCTCGTGGGCCAAACCACCCCATGAAGATAACGCTCGCTGCGCTCAATCGCGTACCGATGAGTGCGATCGCCACGGGCAGCATTCGCACCACGGTGAGGCTCAGGGCTGCATACAGCCAATCAACCACTCTGATCTGCGACCAATTGCGTACCACCACCAGGCCGAAGATAAAGAACACCGAAAGGTTGAGCACTTGTCCCCATTCGTCTGCGAACTCGACGCTGTGTTTACCGGCGTCCTTGAATCCGATCTGCACGGCCAGGCCAGCGACAAAAGCCGCAATGAACATGCTTGCACCTAGCATCTCTGACGCCGCCAGGCAGAGCAACGGCAGCGCCACCAAGCCGATCTGCTGAAACGATTCCGCCATCCACTCCCTGCGACGCACATAGCCAAGCAACCAGCCACCCGCGAGGCCAATCGCTGCCCCGATTACGGCGCCAATTCCCAACTGGTCCAAGATGAATCGCGGCAGGTGCGAGGCCTGGCCCTCTAGCGTCCTCGCTGCGGCCAGGGCGAAGAAGAACAGTAGGAACGGGACGGAAAGCCCGTCGTTGAGACCCGCTTCCACATTGAGCGCCTGGCGAATGCGCATGGGCACACGCGGGCTGCTCACGATGATCTGTCCTAAGCCGGCATCGGTCGGCGCGAGAATGGCGCCCAGAATCCCCGCTTCCCAAACGGAGAGACTTGGAAAGATGAGTCGCGCCACGATTGCGCCCAACAAGATGGTCAGCAGTAGCCCTATACTCAATAATCGCGCAGGAAGGTTGCGAATGCTCCGCAGTATGTTCAGGTCAGTACGGCTGGCGTCCGTGAAAAGCAGCATCACCAGACCGACCTCGGCAATGCCGAGGAAAATCTCCGAATTGACGGTGTCCGCTAAAATCCGGTGCAAAGCAGGCGACAGCAGTATTCCAGCAGCCGTAAAGACGATTGGCGCGGTAAGGACGGTTTGCTCAAGTCGTTGCGACACGAGGGAGTACAAGAAAAGCAGCAGCACGAAGAGGACGAGCGGTATCATCACGTTGGCGCAGATTCAGGAACTGGAATGACGGAAAGTCGATTGTATGCCCCGAGACCAGACAAGCGGTGCCGCTGGACCGTTGGCGACGATGCCGTCTGCCCCGCGTGCGATCAGTAGATTTCCCGGCAGCCCGTTACGCCGCACTCAGCGCATCGCGGGTAGCTCTCAGCGTGTTGATCAGCGATTCTTTCGGCAGCTTACGGATGATCGGTTCAATCACCCATCCCAGGCCAATCGGAATGTCGCGCGTCAGCGAAATTGCCCGGCATTCGACGTAAACGCCCCCATCCCTCTCCTGCAAGCGCCAATATGAATATAGACGCCACAGAAAACCGTAACCGGTGTCGGCCGGCAACACCTTCTCTTTTTCCGTACCGGCATCTTCCACTTCGGCGATTCGCGTGGTGTGCGAACGACAGCACCAACGAGTAGGATCCACGGACGAATAATGGACATCATGGTCGGTATCGAGCACTACGGTAATGATCTTCTTTTTCAGAAGCCGCAGGAATATCTTGAAATCGTTGCCGTCGTGCGCGATCAACTTCGAGTCCATTACATCGGGCTTGTAAACATCCTTGTGGTGGTCGTAATTCTGAATAAGCGCGAGGGTGTCGGCGACGCTTGTGCCCGGAATGAACGCGGCGGCGATCCAGTCATGAATCAGGCCATTCGGCACTTTGACGGACGCGTCCCCCGACCACAATTGCGCGGCGATCTCTCCATGCCGCACTTGCTGAGCGATCTGGGTATCAGTGTCGGACCACAAGAATGCTCCGTGCCCGTGCAACGACGGCTCCATCGCCGCCTCGGCCTGGCGAATGTACGCTTCGAATGCCTCCAGGGTGCGAGGCTTCAACTGCACGATGTTTGCAGTCTGCGACATAAGGATTTGGTCTATTGCGAATCGTGAGCCGCCAGAGTGCGATTGTCAAGGACTGGCTGAGCGTCGGGAAGGCAGAGCGCACGCGGCTTCTATGCCGTAGTGCGACGCCGTTTCTTCGGATGCTTGGGTTTCGCTTGACGCGCTTCCATCTCCGCGATGCGGTCACGTAATTCTTGCAATTCCGCATTGGGTCCGCTTGCTTCTTCTGTCGACGCGCCCGGGATGAAATTCTTCATCATTTGCAGTGGAGACATGGCCACGGATTGCACCTTGGTCAGTCGGCTTTCCAGTGTGTTCTGCACTTTCTTGTAAGCGTCGAATGCCGACTTCAAGTACCACATGATGAATTCCTGGCCGACGCGGTCGGAGGCGACGATGAGTTGCCGCAGTAATTCCAGCGGCAGTCCCGTGGGCTGCTCTTTCGCGTCTTCCACGATGATTTGCGTCAAAGTCACTCGGGTCAGGTCCTCGCCGGTCTTGGCATCGACAACCTGCAAGTCTTTCCCATTTCGGACTAAGGCGGCGATGTCCTCCAGGTTGATATAGCGGCTCCCAGAAGTGTCGTAGAGTCTGCGGTTTGCGTATTTCTTGATCACGACCTTGTTGGGGCTCACGGTTGCCTCCCTTGTTGCATTGCAAAATAATTGTACTTTTGTATTGACAATGAACGCAACAAATACTACGTTTTACTTGATGCTGCATTGCAGCAAAACGGAGGTCATCATGCCTAGAACTGTTAAGCACGAATCCACTATGGCCCACTCTCGGGAGTCGTCCTTTGTTTCCCTGTTGACCGGATGGGCGCAGCAGGGGGTCGAAAACTTCTTTGCCACGCAGCGCATCCTAGTCGATCTGGTCACGCGTCAGAATGCGGGCGCGATGAACATGCTGCGGGAGCGGTTGGCCGATCCTGCATATTGCCCGGCCGCAATTTTGACCGAGCTGACCGGCGAGGGCGTCACCAACTTTATTGAAGGTCAGAAGCTACTTCTCAACCTGGCACAGCAGGAATATGAACTGGTCACCAATGGCCTGAAAGAACGCGTTGGCGGTCTACCTATTGCCGTGGCCCTGACCGATTTCACGCGTCGCGGCCTAGATACGTTTGTCGAGATGCAGCACGATCTTCTCAAGATCGCCAGCAAGCAGACACACAGCTGGCTCACCGCAGTGAAGGCCGGCAAAGGCTATGACGGCGAAGGACTAGTCGAAGCGGCTCGCGAGAGCTTCGACACTTTCGTCAAGTCACAGAAGAAGTTCTTGGACGTTGTTGCTGAGGAAGCCACCAAGGCCACCAGCGGCAAAAACGGCGCCAAGCACATGAAGGCAACAGAAATAACAGAGTTGGCCACCCAGGCCACGGAGACTTTCATCGACGCCCAGAAGAAACTGATGGACGTTGCTGGCCGTCAGCTGAATGCACATGTGAAAGCGACTGGCCGTACCCTCAATATGATCGCGCCGGATGCGTTCACCCAGTTGCCCGACTTCACCCGTGACGGAGTAAAGAGCTTCGTCGATGCGGAGAAGGCCCTAATCGACACCGTTATCAAACGTCACCCGGAACGCAAACCGGTTGCCAAGACTGCGCACCGCCGCAAACATGCGGGACGCAAAATCAAGATGGAACCAGCGATCGCCTGAAATAGTGACGAGTCGTTAGCTTGAGCAGTGAGTGAGTAGTCGAGCGTGCCGCGGGATGATGCTGCGGCACGCCTTTTTGCATCTTGTTATGGCCGGGACTTCAGAAACCCTCTTCCCTCTCGTCACAAAATCCACAATCCTCTGGCAACTCTTGACAGCTCCAGCTACACTAACTCTCCGGAGACGACGCGCGACAGTCTGCCGGGCCATTGGATTACCCTTACTGCTGGGTGGCTTTGCGGCTGCGAGTGGAATCACGAACACGAAGGGAAAATTTCCAATCGCCTATGGCGCCACCTAACCATGGCTTTCAACAAGACTACGCAGAGGCTGACGTTACAATTTGGAAGGAGGGATTGTTTGGAGCGGAGATTCTCTTACTACATACCTCTCCGGTTTACTATGGTCTAGGAATACCGCGGGGCGACGGCTCGGGAGTTGTGCTGGTTCCGGGGTTCCTGGGAACTGACTCTTACCTCAAGCAACTGCATTCTTGGCTCTCGCGTATTGGATACCGCCCTTATTTTTCCGGCATCGGGCTCAATGCGGAATGCCCGAATCTGCTGATCCAGCATCGTCTTAAACGGAACGTTGAAAAGGCGCTCCTCGAAACCGGGCGCAAGATCCATCTCATAGGTCACAGTCTGGGCGGCATCATCACCCGTTCGGTTGCCAACCAGCGACCCGACGACATCGCATCCGTAATCACCTTAGGCTCACCCTTCCGCGGCACCGTGGCTCATCGCACCGTCCTGAATGCCGCCGAAGCGGTCCGCAAACAAATTCTGAGGGAGCACGGCCCTGGGGTATTGCCCACCTGCTACACCGGCCGCTGCACCTGCAACTTTCTCGCATCCTTGCGCCGCAAGATGCCCCGCCGCATGTTCGAAACCGCCATCTACACGCGACAGGATGGCGTGGTTGACTGGCGGTACTGCGTCACGGGTCATGCCGGCTGCGACTTTGAAGTCTCTGGCACGCACATAGGACTGGCATTTAACGCAGGCGCTTACAACATTATTGCCAACCGCCTGGCTGAAGCGCAGCCGTCAGCCTAGAAACTACTCTGTCTGGGCCACGTCCTGCGCCCGGCCTTTCCACTTGCCACCGCGGCCTGACCAATAGTTGAGGGCAGAATGTACGGTCGCTACCAGGTAAAATACCGCGCTCAATGGTAGCGTCAGTGCCCACGCTGCATTCAAGCCGTAATAGCGCACCAGCGGCAAATAGATTACCCACATCAGCAGGTACGAGATCGCGCCGACCGGAGTGAGCGCAAGCGAGCCGGTCAAGAGAAGCACCAGCGGCAAGAGATACATTAGTAGCAAACCCGCCGTCGCCGCTAGCAGCAGCCATCCCGAATGCCGTAACTGATTGAACGCGGTGCGTGCGATCATGCGCTCAATCTCGCCGAACGACTTGTAGGGGCGCAGGCTGTTTGTGTCGGACGTCAACCCAAGCCACACTTTCCCGCCGCTGCGCTTCACCATGCGGGCCAAGGCGCAATCGTCGATGATCTCTCCACGGATCGCGGCAACTCCGCCAGCCCGCTCCAGCGCTTCCGGACGGACCAACATGCAGCCACCGGCAGCGCCCGCAACTTTGCGATGTGGATTTCGAATCCACTCCGGCGGATAGAGCATGAAGAAAAAAAAGACGAACGCTGGGATGAGCAGCTGCTCGGGCAGGCTACGGCAGTGGAGCCTCACCATGAACGAAGCCAGATCATAGCCTCCACGTTCGGCGACGGCAACGAGAGTTGCGACATTTTCCGGCGCATGTTTTATGTCCGCGTCGGTCAGCAACAGAAACTGCGGATGCAACCGTAGCGCCCGGTCGATACCTTGCCGCACCGCCCATAGCTTACCGGTCCAGCCATCGGGCAACGGCTGACCACAAATGACAGTTAATGCTTGCGGACGCTGGCTGTGCAAAGCCGCTTCGCGCGCTACTTCCGCAGTTCCATCTGTACTACCGTCGTCTACAAGAAAAATGTGAATCGCGCTCGCGCAACTTTGCTGCAGGAGAGAATGAACCGCTTCGCCTACAACATCGGCTTCGTCGCGAGCAGGAATGACCACAGCAATTGAGCCGGGAATGGCAGACAAGCCCGCCCTTTCCACTCCCAGGCGCTCCACCATCCAAAAGCGGCCATGTGCGAACGAAAGATAGAGCCAAAGAAATATGCAAAACAATCCGGCGATTAGACCAAACAAATGCATGGAGAATCAGGCTACCGGGCAATGCACCGCCTGAATGCAGTTAATCACGATTATCTGCTTGCCAACCCGCCGGCGGTCTCGGCACCGTCGATGACATACACCTGTCCAGTCAGGTATGTGGCGTCGTCGGAGGCCAGGAATGCGAAGAGCGCGGCTACTTCCTCAGGCTGTGCGTGCCGGCGCAGCGGGATCTTCTGGTTCACTGCCTCCAGCATTTCACCTGAGTACTCGGCGCGTTGCATAGGAGTTAGAACGTATCCAGGCGCGACGGCATTCACCCGCACCTTGGGCGCCAGTTCCAATGCCATGGAACGTGTCAATTCAATCACTCCGGCCTTGGTAGCGTTGTAGTCGGCGTAGTAGGGATAACCCACGATGCCATTGGTGGAGGCGGTGTTCAGGATGACGCCGCCGTCGTGTTCCATCATGTAGCGGGCGGCAGTCTGCGCGACATAAAAGACACCTGTCAGGTTCACAGCCAGCACCCGGTTCCACTCGTCGGCCGTGATATCGAGAAATTTATGACGAATGCTGATGCCGGCGTTATTGATGACGATATCCAATCCGCCCAGATCGCTTACTATACCCGCGAGGGCGCGCTGCACCTGCCCGTGATCGGCAACGTCCGCGACAAACGTCGCCGCTATACCAGGCTGTTCCGCCCGGATCTTATAGCACGCGGACTCATTACGGTCGAGAATCGCGACAACCGAGCCCTCCTCCAGGAATCTGGCAGCAGTGGCGGCACCGATGCCGCTGGCGCCTCCGGTGATGACAACACGCTTACCCTTGAGTCCACGCATAGGCTCCTCGACCAGCGCGCTGATCTCCGCCAGACAGAATAGCAAACGCCGCTCCGCATGTTACCGGCCCCAGCCCGAGGGGATACCTGCTACACTTTTCCGCACACAATATGGCACAGCAAGGTGATAGCCTTCGTACCCGCCTGTACGACAATCCCCGGGGCAAGTTCGTCCACGGCGTCGTCCTCGATTCATGCCGCCAGCATGCGGCGAAGATCGCGATGGTTGATACTTCTTGTACGCCCGCCAAGCGCATCACCTACGCGGCCTACGGCGAACTGGTGGAACGTGCTGCACGCGGCCTCGTCGCCGCCGGAGTTCGCCCAGGAGAGATGATTGGCATTTATCTTCCGAATTGCTGGGAGTTCGGCGTCGCCTATCATGCAGCCACCCTGGCTGGGGCCGTACCGACAACCATGAACCCGACCTACCGCGAGCGTGAGGTTCGCTATCAACTTGAGATCGCCGACGCGGTTGCTCTTATCAGTGACGGTACATTGCTGGCGGGCATCAGCCTCTCAGGCCTTCCCGCATTGCGCAACGTGTACACCATCCGCAATCCGGGCCCGACCGGCTCTGAATCGTGGGACGCTCTCTTCGAGCCGAACCTTAGCGTACACCTGCCGGAGCCGGAACAAGATTCCTGTGTAGCACTGGCTACGCTTCCCTTCTCCAGCGGGACTACTGGGTTGCCCAAGGGCGTTATGCTCTCGCATTTCAATCTTGTCGCCAACGTCTATCAGACACTCACCCCGGGAGAATTCGGCGCCATCACCGACATGGATGTGCTGCTGTGCTTCCTGCCGCTCTATCACATCTATGGTCTCACCGTGGGCTTGAATCTTACGTTGATGCGCGGTTGCACCCTCGTGTTGATGCCGCGTTTCGACTGCGAACGTTCCCTGGAAACCATTGTGCAAGAGGGTGTGACGGTGACACTTTGCGTGCCGCCAACGCTGCTGGCGTATTGCCAGGCAGCGGAGCAAGGCACATTCCCCAGCGAACATCGCATGCGCTGGGTGAAGTCCGGAGCGGCCCCACTCGCTCCGGAACTGGCCCGCCGATTCTCCCAGAGCACCGGTATTCCCATTCGTCAGGGCTATGGGATGACGGAAGCCTCACCAGTCACACATATCGGATTTCTTCTGCCTGAATTGTACAAACCCGATTCCGTAGGCGCACCAGTAGCGCAAACCGAATGCCGTGTTGTGGACGAAAAAGAGAACGACGTAGTACCAGGCGAAATCGGCGAGCTGGTAATGCGCGGACCGCAATTCATGCTGGGATATTGGAAGTCCCCAGACGCGAGCGCCGCGGTACTGCGCGACGGATGGTATTGGTCGGGCGACATCGTGCGGGTGGACGACGGCGGGCAGTATTACGTGGTCGACCGTCGCAAAGAAATGATGAAATATAAAGGCTTTTCGATTGCGCCCGCAGAGGTGGAAAGCGTGCTGCTCGAACATCCAGCAGTGCGTGACTGCGGCGTGGTTTCCAGAGTAGATAGCGCGGGCGAAGAGATTCCATGCGCCTTTGTAGTACTGCGCGAAGGAGAAGTCGCCAACAAGCGAACGGAATGCGGACTCCAGGACTTCGTTGCCGACCGCCTTACCCATTACAAAATGCCGCGTGAAATTCACTTTGTGCAAACCCTGCCGCGTACAGCCTCGGGAAAGATCCTTCGTCGCGAACTACGTAAGCTTTTCTGAAAGGTTTGTCGCGCAAGTAACTCACATCGCTTTGTGATTTGCCACACACCACTTTTAGGCAATCTTGTCTACACTGAAGTTGGATTCTTACGGCCCACTACTTATGGGCTTTCATTGGAGGCATATGCATACTCGGAAAATTATGTTCGCCGTTCTTATCGGACTGGTCCTGGTCTCGCTCGGCACCATTGCAGCAAAAGACAATTCCATGGGCATTGCTGCGAAACAAACTGTTAGCTTTGCCCAACCGACTGTGGTCGCCGGAAGCTTGCTACCGGCCGGCGATTACAACGTAACGCATGAAATGCAAGGCCAGACGCATGTCATGATCTTCAAGCAGATCAATGGAATTGCCGAGGCCAAAGCAAAGTGCACACTGGTGCCACTCACCGCGAAAGCTCAGCACACCCAGCAGACCTACAAACAGAATGCGAAGAACCAGCGAGTGTTGCTCGACATGACCTTCTATGGGGATAAAGCAACCCACGTACTCGAGCCGTAGCAACTAAACAGCAATCGGAATTACGAACGGCGGCCTCGAAGGCCGCCGTTTTGTGTACAACCCACACTGAAATCCTAGTTGGCGGTTTTATCCTGCTGCCGGACGATCGCGCGAAACTCGTCGTCGCTGAGCAGCCCACTCTTCTCGATGGCTTTCCGTTTTACGCTTTCCAGGACCGCTGCGCGACTCGACTCACCCACTTCGATTCCGAGTTCTTCCGCCTTCAGTCGAACACTATCGAGTCCACTCTTCTTGCCCAGCACAATGCCACGCTCAGCACCGACGAGTTCAGCAGCATACGGCTCAATGGCTTGTGGAATATGAAATTGGCTGGCAACCGCGCCACTTTCGCGAAGAAACAGATTGTCGCCGATCAACGGCTTCCATGCTTCGACTTGATACTTCCCTGCTCGACAAACAACCTCCGACACTTCTCGAATTCGTTCGAGATTCATCTCGACCGGCACCTCGTAGAGACACCTCAATGCGAGCGCTACTTCGGCGATATCAGTGTTTCCGGCGCGCTCTCCCATTCCGTTGATGGTGCCGTGAATCCAACTCGCGCCGCCACGTACCGCTGCGATCGCCGCAGCCGTTCCGAGTCCAAAGTCATTGTGACCGTGCCAGTGAATTGGAATATCTGAACCGATCCACTCTCTCACCCGTCGCACCAGGAATTCGGCAGCTTCCGGTGTGCATGCGCCAATGGTGTCCACCACAACCACTTCCTTGGCACCCGCTTCCACGGCGGCGGAGTAGATGCGCTTGAGAAACTCGAGACCAGTGCGTGTACCATCCACACCGAAGAAGGCAACCCAGATATCGTTTTCCGCAGCGTAACGAATCGCCTCAGTTGCCCTCCGAATCGCCTCATCTTGCGAAATGCCATAGGCCTTCAACTTGATTTCGCTGACCGGCACTTCGATTACCGAGGCTTGCAGTCCGAGGCGGACGAGCTCTTCCACATCGCCACGCGTCGCGCGAGCAAAGCCCCATATCTCGCTGTGTTTCAGGCCCGCTCGCAAGATCATCGCGATAGCTTCGCCATCTTCCTTCGACACCTTCGGGAACCCGGCTTCGATTCGCCCTACACCCAGTTCGTCCAGTTTCTTTGCGATTTCAAGCTTCTGCTGCGGACTGAAAACCACGCCCACTGTCTGTTCGCCATCGCGTAAAGTGGTGTCGTAAAAACGCACGGTGCGCGAGCGCTCAAAACTGGGGCGCACATCAGGTCGCGCGTTCAGTTCGCTTGTCCACACCTTGCCAGCGAAATCGCTCACGGCAGCACTCCCTGCTCCGCTCCGCTCTCTGACGCTTTCACACCGTAAGCCTGCTCCCATGAAATAACGGGATTGCGAAGCACGCCAATCTGCTCGATCTCACACTCCATCACATCGCCCGGTTTGAGAAACCAAGCCTTGGGATCAGCACTGAACGCCGCCACGCCGGAGACCGTTCCGGTGGACACAACATCCCCTGCGCTATATCCCATTGCAGAGTAGTGAGCGAGTATTTCAGGAATGGTGACAGACATTTTGCTGGTGTGCGAGCGTTGCCGCGATTCGCCATTCACGCGCAATTCCATCGCGAGGTTGTGCGGATCGGAGATCTCGTCGGCGGTAACGATGTGCGGGCCCAACGGACAGAACGAATCGATGCCCTTGCAGAAGCTGAAGACGCCTGACTTCATTTCATTGCGCTGAATATCACGAGCCGTAATGTCGTTGAAGATCACGTAGCCGCCGATGTACTGTTCGGCTTCCTCGGCGGTGAAATGCTTGCCCGCTTGCTTGAGTACGACCGCCAGTTCGAGTTCGTAGTCAAGTTCCTGGGTGAGATGCGGCGGAAAGATCACCGGCTCATCGGGTCCAATGATGGCGTCGACGTTCTGGAAGAACACGATCCAGGGCAGCACCGGATGCGAGAAACCCGCCTGCTGGGCTTCGTGATGGTGTTCGCGAAAGTTGCCGGCGGTGTGGAAGAACTTCTTCGGGATGATCGGCGCTTTGATGCGAATCTCGTCGCGACTGTAAAAGATGGGTTCGCGATTAACACCATGATTCGGGCTTTGTGCTGTTACGTAGTCGAGCGCCGTGCGGGCCGTGTCCAAGCTGCGGTCTCCACCATCAAAGAGCAAACGCATGTCGTTAGGCACACGGGTGTTTGCGATCTGCTCATCGGTCGCACCGCTTTCTTTATCACGAAGATAAAGCTTAAAGGCAGCGTTCAGGTCGGCAATGCGCCCGCTGGCCGTCAACGCGCCGATATGCTGGTGCGCCAGCTTGTCTTGAAAAGTGACGAGTCTCATTCGGCTCTTGTTTAGAGAAGCGAACTCAGGCTATGGCGCGAAGGTCTTTTCCCTTTGCACGTAGTGTTTCTGGAAGTAATCGCGGTACTGACCGGTGCGCACGTCATCGAGCCACAGCACATTTTCTCGATACCACGCAATCGTCTCGGCCAGCCCCTGCTCGAAACCAATGGCAGGCTGCCAGCCTAGCTCGCGTTCCAGCTTCTCGCAATTGATGGCATAGCGCAGGTCGTGTCCCTTACGGTCGCTTACGAATTGAATGAGCGCTTCAGAGCGGCCCAAGGCAGCGAGAATCAGTTTCGCAACTTCGAGATTACGCATCTCGCACCCGCCACCGATGTTGTAAACCTCGCCTTCGCGTCCGCGTTGCAACACCACATCCAACGCCGTGCAGTGATCGCTGACGTGGATCCAGTCACGCACGTTGCTACCTTTGCCATACACCGGCAGTCGCTCGCCAGCCATTGCTTGCGCGATCATCAGCGGAATGAACTTCTCCGGAAACTGATATGGCCCATAGTTGTTGGAGCAGCGTGTCACTACAGCCGCAAACTTATGGGTCCGCACATAGGCCAGCACCAGCAAGTCGGAAGCCGCCTTGGTTGCCGCGTATGGGCTGTTAGGCTGTAGTGGGGATTCTTCTGTAAACTCGCCCTCCTCACCGAGGCTGCCATACACTTCATCGGTACTGACGTGCAGGAATCGCGGCACGCCCGTTTCCCGGCAGGCCTGAATCAGGTTGTGCGTCCCGTCCACGTTGGTGCTCACGAACGCCGCTGCGTCTTCGATGCTGCGGTCCACATGGCTCTCGGCGGCAAAGTGGATAACGGCATCACACCCCCGCACCGCATCCAGTATGCCGTGGTCGCAGATGTCCAGTTGCACAAACTCGCACCTGCCCTGCTGTAGCGCGGGTTCCAGATTCTTCAAGTTGCCCGCGTAGGTGAGCTTATCGAGCACCACCAGCTTCCATTCCGGATGCTTGGCCAGCGCGTGATGAACGAAGTTAGAGCCGATGAATCCCGCCCCTCCCGTGATCAGCAGTTTCATAAGCTACGCACCGTCGCGGGCTCTTCCGCATTGCGCAATACCTTGTCGCGGACCATGTTGCTGGCATGCCATAGCGATTCGAAGGTGCCGGCGTCGGTCCACCAGCCGTCCAGCAGAGTATGCCGAAGCGTACCTTCCGCAATGTAGCTGTTGTTGATGTCGGTGATTTCGTACTCGCCGCGACCTGAAGGTTTGAGCGTACGAATGCGGTCGAACACCGTCCCATCGTAAAAATAGATACCAATAACCGCATATGACGAGAGTGGATTCTTGGGCTTCTCCTCAATGCGAACGATGCGACCCTGATCAAAGACTGGCACTCCGAAGCGCTCGGGATCGGGAACTTCCTTCAGCATCACCATGGCGCCCTTTTCGAGTTGACCGAAAGCATTGGCGGCCTCGCGCATGTCGCCTTCAATGATGTTATCGCCCAGAACGACGCAGATTTTGTCGCCTTTGGCCCAGGGCTCGGCCAGGCGGAGCGCATCGGCGATCCCGCCTTCTCCCTCCTGATAGGCGAAACTTAGTTGCTGCAGACCAAACTCCTTACCGTTTTGCAGCAGACGTAGAAAATCGCCGGCGTTTTGCCCACCGGTCACAATCAGAATGTCGCGAATCCCGGCATCCACTAAGGTTTGCAGGGGATAGAAGATCATCGGCTTGTCATACACTGGCAGCAGATGCTTGTTGGTAACGCGAGTCAATGGATATAGGCGCGTGCCGATGCCACCCGCCAAGACTATTCCCTTCATTAGCTCTCCGTTCTTGTGGCGCGAACAGCGTGGGTGCGTACTACAGAATCTGCCGGCATTTCATCTGCAAACTGCTGCACAAGCGCGCTATACCGGAGCGCGCGAGAAGATGGACTATTCGGCAGCCGGCTACACAAAGATTATCAGCGAATCGCGTCCTGCATGGCAAGCCGCAGCTGGCTACGCCAATCGGGAAGTATGACTCCGAAGGTAGCCTGCACCTTTGCGTTGGAGAGAACAGAATTCCGCGGACGTCGTGCAGGCGCTTGAAATTGCTCACTCGTGATGGGAACAACGCGCTTGGCCTTCAATGGCCCGCCAAATTCACCTGTGTCGGCGGGCCAATCGAGCAGCGCTTCGTAGTCCTCAAGAATCGCTCGCGCAAATCCTACCCACGAGGTCTGCTCCGCGGCTGTCAGATGGAAAAGCCCGCTCGGCCAGACGCCGGTTTCGCTGTTACGTTCCAGCGATCTAGCCAAAATAATCGCGGTCGCTTCCGCGATCGTCCGCGCCCACGTTGGCGCACCGTACTGGTCGCCCACCATACGTAGCTCTTCCTTTTCGCGAGCCAGACGTAAAACCGTGCGCAGGAAATTCTTGCCGCGAGTGTCGTACACCCACGTAGTCCGCAGGATGATGTAAGGGCAGCCCGCACCGGCGATTAACTGCTCACCTTCCAGCTTCGTTTGACCATATACGTTAAGCGGCCCAGTCGGGTCGTTCTCTTGATAGGTCTGGGCCGTGGGCTTGTTGCCATCGAAAACGTAATCGGTGGAATAGTGGACTAACAGGCCAGTGCGTGCCAACTCCTTTGCCATGCGCGCGGGGGCCAGCGCATTGATGGTCCGCGCCAGGTCGGGCTCGCTTTCCGCTTTGTCTACAGCCGTATAAGCGGCGGCGTTTACCAAGACGTCAGGTTCAAACTCGCGCACCGCCCGCGTGACGGCATCCAGATCAGACAGGTCTAGTTGGTCGCGCGTGAGGCCTGTCACGTCGCCTAGTGGCGCCAGAGTGCGCTGCAAATGCCAGCCTATCTGGCCAGTCGCTCCGGTGATAAGGACTCGCAGGCTCATGGTTGGTATCGCGGCAACTGGTCGCGCGCGATCCGCGAAAGCGGCAGATACCCCGTATCCTTTTCCGAGAGGATAGGCGTAGGGGTTTGCCAATCGATGCCAATGTTCGGATCGTTCCATAGTACGCCTCGGTCGTCGGGGGCGCTGTAGTAGTCGCTGCATTTGTAGAGGAAGTCGGCGGTTTCGGATTGAACTGCGAATCCATGCGCAAATCCCCGAGGAATGTACAGCTGCAAATGGTTCTCGGCAGAAAGCAAAACGCTGACCCATTGCCCGAAGGTTGGCGACCCTATGCGAATATCCACTGCGACGTCCAGCACCTCACCCTGCACCACTCGGCACAGCTTGGCCTGCGGGTTTCGGAGCTGATAATGCAAACCGCGCAGCACTCCGCGCGAAGAGCGTGAATGATTGTCTTGCACGAACTGGTCCTGGATGCCGGCGCCCTCCAGCACGTCCTGGCGATAGGTCTCCATGAAGAAGCCGCGGGAGTCTTCGTGGACTCGCGGACTAACCACGAGCACGCCAGGTAAGCGGGTTTTGATGATTTCCAAGTTCTCTCCAGGCGCGGCCACAGTGGTGGGCGTGCGCTGCCTCTTCGAAGAATAAACGAATCGACGATTATAATGCGTGCTTCCTGACATATGTTGCGCTGCTCAGCCATTATCGTGACCTACAACTCCGCCGCCAGCATCGCACCCTGCCTGGAGGCGCTAGCGCGCGAAGATTGCGAGATCATGGTCGTGGACAATGCTTCGCGCGACGAAACCGTGCAACTGGTGGAAGAATTCGTCGCGTGGCATCCTGTGCGTCTGGTGTCGAACACGGAAAATGTTGGTTTCGCCCGTGCCGTGAATCAAGCGGTACGGGACATCTCAGGGGATGTCCTGCTGTTACTCAATCCCGACACCATCGCCGAGCCCGGCGCGGTCAAGACGCTGCTGCAGTGCATCGAAGGCACCGGCGCCGTAGCGGCCGGAGGTGCCCTGTTGCAAAGCGACGGACAACCGGCGCGCGGTTTCGCGTTTCGACGGTTGCCAACTCTGGCAAGCTTGCTGTGCGAGGTGCTGCTGGTGAACCGTATATGGCCCGGCAATCCGGTAAACCGGCGTTATCGCTGTCTCGATGCCGACTATTCGCAGCAACAGGAGGTCGAACAGCCTGCCGGGGCGTGCCTTGCGATCACGCGACAGGGGTGGGAGTCAGTCGGTGGTTTCGACGAGCAGTTCTTTCCAGTGTGGTTCGAGGACGTTGATTTGTGCAAGCGGCTACTGGATGGCGGGGGGAAGATTATTTATTGCCCTGTGGCGCAGTTTCGCCATAGCGGCGGGCATAGTGTCGGCAAGTTGTCGTTTCGCGATAAGCAAGTGTTCTGGTACGCGAATATGCTGCGCTACGCACGCAAACATTTTTCCAGCGGCCAGGTAGCGACAGTGCGCGCCGGGATTGTCGTGGGAATGTTGTTACGTTCGATAGCGGCTGTGTTCGGAGCCCGCCAAGCTCCACTCGGCGAAACCTTGTCGGCATATTGGGGGGTGATACGACGTGTGTGATAGTTCACTTGGATTGTACGTGCATATAGGCCCGGCCTCATCCATTTTCTACTGGTGACTGTCAAAGTAAGGAATGCTATGATGAAGTAAGGAATGTTGGAGGTGACAGTTGCAAAAGCAGGCGAGAATCACGAGCAAGGGACAAATTACCGTGCCGCGCGAGATCCGTCACGTGTTGGGCGTGCAATCCGGCGACCATTTGATCTTTGAAAGCGATGAAGACGGGGTCCGAGTAAGACCGGTAAGAACCGAAAGCCCATTTGCGAAATATCGGGGAATCGGGAACTCAGGCATTCCGTCGGGCCGGGTGGGAATTAATCGATGGACCAAAGAGACGCGCGGAAGATGATAACTTCAATCGATACGAATGTCATCATCGCTCTCTGGGATCGCGATACCGCTCTAAGTTCGGCGGCGCAACGCGCATTGGATGCCGCGCTGACATATGGTGGGCTGGTGGTGGGAGCGCCGGTCTTCGCCGAGTTAATGGCCGCGCCTGCCCGCAGCGAGGCGTTTCTCACTTCATTCCTCGCGGACACGGGTATCGCCATCGAGTGGAACCTGCGAGAAGAAGTTTGGCGCGCCGCGGGGCGGGCGTTTCAGAAATATGCGGCGCGTCGGAGAGCTAAGCGTGATCCCGGCCCGCGCCGTATTTTAGCTGACTTCCTGATTGGCGCTCACGCTTCCGAGCGCGGATATCGGCTGCTCACGCTCGACGATCAACTCTATCGGGCTGCCTTTCCCAGTCTCGCATTGGCGAGGGTATGACCACACGAAAGACTATCGGCATACGGGAGGGTGATATCTGCGATCCTAAGGCTGACTAGCAGTTGGTACGACGAGACCGATGCGATACCGTGGTGGGTCAGGGTAGGCCGACGTGAGGACTAGAGTCCCAGGGCTCAGAGTCAGCGTCATGCTGGGAGAGTGTAGCGAAGTTCAGTGGACGACCAAAAGAAACCACCCAAGCAAAGAAAACTTGGGTGGGCACAAAAATCAACCTGCTTGTATTGTTGACCTACACCCCGATGACGCCCACCAACTCCTTCACCGAATCGGCGCTCTTTTGCAGGGCGGCCTGCTCTTGCGGAGTCAGCTTGATTTCGAGGATTTGCTCGATACCGTTCGAGCCGAGCTTGCACGGTACACCAACAAATAGTCCGTTGATACCGTACTCGCCTTCCAAATAAGCCGCGCAAGGCACGATCTTCTTTTTGTCTTTTAGTATTGCTTCGACCATCTCAGCGACCGCCGAGGATGGCGCGTAGTAGGCGCTGCCGGTCTTGAGGTGCTTCACGATCTCGGCACCGCCGTCACGCGTACGCTGGACCAGGCGTTCGATGGTGGCTGCGTCCATCAACTCCGTGATAGGAATGCCGGCCACGGTCGAGTAGCGGGGCAGCGGGACCATGGTGTCGCCATGACCGCCAAGTACGAAGGCGGTGACGTTCTCGATCGAGACATCCAGTTCCCGGGCAATAAACGTGCGGAAGCGCGCTGAATCCAGAATGCCAGCCATGCCGATCACGCGATTGCGCGAGAAGCCGCTCAGCTTGTAAGCAGCCTGCGCCATGGCGTCGAGCGGGTTGGAGACGATGATCAAAATGCTATTGGGCGAGTACTGCACTGCCTTGCCGACAACGTCGCTCATGATCTTGAAATTGGTGTTGAGCAAGTCGTCGCGGCTCATACCGGGCTTGCGCGGAATACCAGCCGTGATAACCACGATGTCCGAGTTCGCAGTGTCTGCGTAATCGTTGGTGCCGAGGATATAGGAGTCCCGCTTTTCGATGGGCATGGCTTGCAACAGATCGAGAGCCTTACCCTGGGGCACTCCTTCGATAATGTCAATTAACACGACGTCAGCATGTTCTTTCGACGCCAGCCAGTGTGCCGCGGTGGCGCCCACATTACCAGAACCAACTACCGTTACCTTTTTACGCATGATGCCTCGCAGTTTTTGAATGATGAAGAATGTCTAACGACATGAACCGGATATTCCGGATGCCGCAACGGCTGCCGAAAAAATCGATAAGGTTATCCCGCGCAGGCTAAAATGTCCGCGCGGGATAGCAGAAATATAAATCTTGAAAATGACCCGACCGCCGGCTATTCCGCGACGAGCTCTGCCACGGGTGCCATGTTATGGATCATGTGGGTGGCAAACTCGCTGGTCTTGACCTTGGTCGCGCCCTCCAGCATGCGTTCGAAGTCATACGTGACCTTCTTCTGCAGGATGGTGTGCTCCAGCGAGCTTTCAATCAAGCGAGCCGCCTCGTGCCAGCCCATGAAGTCGAACATCATCACACCCGACAACATGACCGAGCCCGGATTGATTATGTCTTTATCAGCGTACTTTGGCGCGGTGCCGTGCGTGGCTTCGAAGATGGCGTGCTGGTCGCCGATGTTCGCCCCTGGCGCAATGCCCAGCCCCCCGACTTGAGCTGCGGCCGCGTCAGAAATGTAGTCGCCATTCAGGTTGGGCGTTGCCAGCACCGCGTACTCATCGGGACGGGTAACGATCTGCTGGAAGATGCTGTCAGCGATGCGATCGTTGATCATCAGCTTGGTCTTCCACGCACCCTTGCCGTGGGTGGCGTAGATGTTGCGGATTACGCCCTTCACTTCTTCGTAGAGCGCATCGCGGAAGTCCTGCTGCGCAAACTCCATCCCGGGCTCTACCAACTTGGCGTTGTCTTCGACCGATAATCCCGGATGCTTGTCTAGGTTGTCGATGATCCAGCTCTCGCGCTCGGTAACGACTTGATCGCGAAACTCCTGGGTAGCCAACTCATAACCCCACTCGCGGAACGCGCCTTCGGTGAACTTCTGGATGTTGCCCTTATGCACCAGGGTGACCGACTTGAGACGATTGGCGAGCGCATACTGAATGGCCATGCGCACGAGACGTTTCGTACCGGTGATGGAGATCGGCTTGATACCAATGCCAGAGTCTTCGCGCACTCGCTTGTTGGTGCCTGCCAGCATCTTGGTGTTGATGAAGTCGATCAACTCCTTCGCCTGCGGCGTTCCCTCTTTCCACTCGATGCCGGCATAAACATCTTCGGTGTTCTCGCGGTAGATCACGATGTTCATGCGCTCAGGATGTTTTACCGGCGATGGAATGCCGGCGTAGTACTTCACGGGACGAACGCAGGCATAGAGGTCGAGGAGCTGGCGCAAAGCGACGTTCAGGGAACGAATACCCCCGCCAATCGGGGTGGTCAATGGTCCCTTGATACCGATGCGCAACTCGCGGAAGGCCGCGACCGTGTCATCGGGCAACCAGGTCTTGAAGCGATCCATGGCTTTTTCGCCGGCAAAAACTTCATACCAGGCGACCCGGCGCCTTCCGTTATAGGCAATGTCAACCGCCGCATCGAATACGCGGACCGACGCTTTCCAGATGTCGCGACCGGTACCGTCACCTTCAATGAAGGGAATTATGGGATTGTCTGGGATGACAAGCTTACCGTTTTCGTAAGTGATCTTGGTCCCGCTGGAGGGCAAAGGAATTTCGTTGTAAGAAGCCGCCACAAGGCACCTCGAGGAGTATGGGTATAATTTGACCCTAAGCTGTAAACAGCCATGTGTCGGGATTAGGAAGCTTCAGCTAAGCCGGCGGCACGCCGGAAACCAAGTCATTGGGCACAAAAACGAATGCGGCCCCCACCCTGGCCATCCACCGAGTCCGGATCAGAAAGGCTTACCGGGTTCTCCCGAACTCTTTACGTTACCACTGCAGCCGAGCGGCTTCAATGAAATCCCAGATTACGGCATACCACGTTGGCGGTAGATGGAGCGGGTCTGCCGGAGAACTTCCGATAGCCGCATCTCAGGATTAAAGCTGTCGTCGGC
This sequence comes from uncultured Acidobacteriaceae bacterium, assembly GCA_963709045.1. Lineage (GTDB taxonomy): Bacteria > Acidobacteriota > Terriglobia > Terriglobales > Acidobacteriaceae > Bog-257. Next base: position 46,085 of record CAVPUX010000011.1, read on the forward strand.
GCGCAATACCCTCCAAAGCAGTTTCTGGAGTGCGCGATGGGGATGCTCGGCAACCGGCAGCCATTTGCGTGCTCGTCCGGTCACCAGGCGCACCAGATGCTCCAAGGTGCGCAGGAATAGCGCGCCCTGCGTCAGTTGGTCATATTCGCCGGCGTCCAGTAACCCATGCTCATGCAGTAGACCCAGTCGCTCCCGCAGGTTTCCCGCCAGCCACAGTTGATGCCGAGCCTGCAGCGAGCCTGCCAGGTAATCGAGATCATAGATCCCGCCCGCTCCCGTCTTGAAGTTAGCTGCGGTCTCACTCCGTTCCAGCCGAAGCCGAACCTCCTTCAATTCTGGATCGAAATCTGGTCGAGTCGCGATCTCTGCAGTTCTCTTTCGCACGGCCTCCAAGGCGCGGTTGCCAACTTCACGATCGCCCGCAACATAACGCAATTTTAAATACGTTAACGCCTCCCAGGGCTTGGCCTCATCCTGAAAATATGCGGCCAGCTGGGTCGGGGTGACAATCAATTCGCCTTCGCGACCGTGGGGACGCAGCCGAGCGTCTACTGGAAACACGGTGCCATCCAGCGTGTATGCCGTCAGCGCATCCATCATCTTTGCAGCTACTCGAAGCATCTCTTCCTGGGCACAGCCTTCGTCGCAAACAAACAAAACGTCTGCGTCCGACAGGAGATCGAATTCGCGGGCGCCTAGCCGTCCAAGTCCCATGACCGTGAATCCAGCCGGCTGGCTGGCTATGGCCAGAGCGGCCTGGATCGCAGCCTCCGCTGCGGACGTGTTCTCAATTAGAGAGCTGAAGACTTCGCGCAACTGAAACAGGTCGCGGCTACCAGAAAGGAACATCCGGCGGCGGTAGTGCTTTCGCAAGATCGCGCTAGCCTCGGAGCGATCGACGTGCTCCTGAGAGAGATAAGCAAAAACGGGATCCGTTATGAGGCTCACGCTTTGCGAACTTTCGTCAAACAATTCGCCCGCACCCGAAGTTCGGACATCTTCTATTTGGGGGAGCAGCGACACCTCCGCCGGATGACGAACCAGGATGTCGGTGAGATACTCGCTAAACTCAAAGATGGTAAGAGCCCGGCTCACCGCTTCGGGCGAGTCCAATACAGCGCCATAGCGCTCAGAGGTCGTTCCGGCTGAGCTGAGGAAGCGATCAAGATTGCGCCGGGCATGTTGCGACATTTCGGCGCTGCTGGCTATTTCCCTTAGTCGCGGAGAATCGACGGCTAGCCGCTGCATCATTTGGCTGTAAGAATTCTCGGGGGTCGCGGGAATTTCCGGACGCAACCGGAATTCGGCCGCCTCGCTGTGGTCCTGGCTCTGTTCCTGATAGATGACGCGTTGATAAATCTCGGCCACTGCCGCCATGCGCCTCTTCACGTGGGCCAAAAACTCCTCGGCGGAAGGGCTGGTGGCGCTATCTCGAGCAAGGCTTCGCGCCAACTCTTGGATATCCCCACGTGATTCAGGCAAGCGATGGGTCTGCTGCCCATGCCGCAATTGCAGGCGGTGCTCCAGAGTGCGCAGGAACTCATAAGCGTTGGTGAGGTTATGAAAGTCTTTGCTGCTGATGTGTTCCTTGTCGTACAGCTTCTGCAGCGCAAACATTGTTCCGCGCGAGCGCAGCCACGATTCGCTCCCGCCATAAACACGCTGTAGGCACTGCACTAGAAATTCGATATCGCGAATACCACCACGGTCGATCTTCACATCAATGCCACTCTGGCCGGTCTGCTTGAGCAGGCGCTGGCGACGATGCGTGCCGATTTTCTCCCGCGAGGCGAGCGCCGTCTTGATGGCAAGGAAGTTCAGTTCGGGCCGATAAACGAACGGTTGTACCCGACGCACAAATTCGCGCGCCAGTCCCACATCGCCCGCCGAATGGCGCACCTTGATCATGGCCTGCAACTCCCAATCATGGGCGACCTGGGAGTAATAATGGATCGCGTGCGGCAGCGGCACGGCCGGCTCGCCTTCGTTGCCTTGCGGACGCAATCGCAGGTCGATCCGGAAGACCGGTCCTTCACGCGTGTGCCGCGAAAGCAGTTCCGTGGTTTGTTGTGCCAGCCGGATGAAGTATTCGCGATTAGGAATCTCCGCACCTGGAGGCTCCACGCCACCGTCGTAGAGATACAACAGATCAATGTCAGAACTGTAGTTCAGCTCGTTGCCGCCCAGCTTACCCAGAGACAGAACAGCAAAACGCGAATCAATAACACGACCTTCGGGATCAAGCTGCCGGGGTGATCCATAGCGGTGCTGAAGTTGGGAATGGACTTCGCGCAGAGCCTCTTCGATCAATACATCCGACAGCGCCGAAATCTCGGCCGTTGTTTCAGCCAGGGTTGCCACGCCAAGCACGTCGCGTAACATGATGCGGATGTACTCACGTTTCTTGAAGCGGGCCAACATTACCGCGGAATCGGTTTCAAACGAGCGCGAGCGCATTCGCGCAAAGCTCTCCTGGAATTCTTCGCGCGAATGCGTGCGGTCAAGGCTTTTGTCGCGCACAAAGCCTTGAAATAGATCGGTATTGTGGATCAGCGTCTCGCCCAGCCAAGAGCTAACCGCAAACACCAAGACAGCATAGTGAATCAAGAATTGATGTTTCTCCAGCAGGCGCAATAGATCGGGCGAAGCCGACTCGGCCAACCGTTCAAATTGATTAACCGCCGCGTCGGGATTTGGCGAACCCGGCAGCAAAGCGTTCAGCGCCTCCAGCACTCCTGCAGGCACGAGTTGGCGAATTTGCGCGAGATTTCGCTGCGCCGCTTCCGGATCGCGAAATTGAACGCTGGAAGAACGCACTACCGAATGAGTTGGGGAGGTGTCAGGCACGGTGTGTGGAATACGTCTAGTTGTATCGGCTGAGCCGGTGTGCCGAGTTACTTCTCCGCTGCGCCGGTCAACATCGTCAATAGCATCACCACGTCAGTCCGCGCATAAATGGCATGGGGAAGATTGGCTTCCATGTACACCCACGAGCCGCCAGACAGCTCTTTCTCTTCGCCATCAAGCGTCACGCGGGCGTCACCTTGAAGAATCTCGATGACCGCAGGCACCGTCGCGGTGTGCTGGGAAAGTTCCTGACCACCGGCAAAGCCAAACACGACAATTTTCACATAGTCATCACGATAGATCGTGCGGCTTAGAGTGCCATCACGCGGAATTTCAACTTCCTTCAGCAGGTTTTCGACGACAGAAAACTCAGGCACAGGGTTCTCTCCTCATGCGGCTGCATTCCGCTGCATCCAGACCATCATAAGACCTAGATCAGCTATAGGGATAAAAGATGAAAAACAGCAGCGAAAGAGCAGTCAATACCCAGAGTCCAGGCTTCAGGTGGCTCGTTCTTCCGGCAACTAACTTGCAGATCGGGTAAAGCACAAAGCCAGCGCAGATTCCGATCGCGATATTGAAGGTGAATGCCATCAATGACACCACCGCGAACGCCGGGATGGACTCGGTGTAGTCAGCGAAGTCAACGCGCGTGATTGGGGCGAGCATGAACAATCCAACGATGATCAAAGCAGGCCCGTACGCTTGCGGCGGAATGGCCGCTACGAATGGGGAGAAGAAGAGCGCCAGCAGGAAACAACTTCCGGTAATGAAGACGGTAAATCCAGTACGCCCGCCCGCCTCAATGCCGGTGGCCGACTCGACGTAAGCGCCAGCGGTGGTCGTGCCCAGGATGGGAGCGAGGCTTGTCGTGATCGCGTCCACCAGCATGGGACGCTCGATCTGCGGCAGCTGTCCGTTATCGTCGAGGAAACCCGCGCGGGCCGAGAGCCCAATTAGGGTGCCCATCGTATCTACGAAAGCCATGATGAAGATCGTGAGAACCACGGGAAAGGCGCGCCAAGTGAACGCGCCGCGAAGATCAAGCTGCCACAATATCGGAGCCACGCTCGGCGGCAAGCTGACAATGCCGTGTGGCGGCGCGGCGGTCTTCGCAACGAACGCCACGATCGCGGTAATCACAATGCCTAGAAGGATCGCTCCCGGAACCTTCCGGATCACCAGGATGGCGATCAACACAAAGCCAAACATGGCCACCAGTGCGGGATGCGAGGTAAGATGGCCGGCCTGCACGGGAGCGCCGGGAACACCGAGGGTGACCAACCCGGTCTGGTTCAATCCGATGAAGGTAAGAAATAATCCTATGCCGACCGCAAAGCTGTAACGCAACGATGTTGGCACCCCTTCGACGATCCACTGCCGCAGCCGCAGGATGGTCATCAGGATAAACAACACTCCAGCGATAAAGATCGCCGCCAACGCCGTTTGCCAATGAAAACCAAGAAGCTTGCACACCGTAAATGCGATGAACGCATTTTCGCCCATGTAAGGCGCTATGGCGAAAGGACGATTGGCGTAAAAGGCCATCAGATAACAGCCGAAGGCAGCTACCAGCACTGTCGCCACGAACGATGGGCCTGCTGGAATTCCGGCCGCCGAGAGAATAGCCGGATTGACTACCACAATGTAAGACATCGTGGTGAACGTTGTAAGTCCAGCAATCAGCTCGCGACCGAACGAGGTACCGTGTTGATCGAAACCGAACCAGGCGTTCAGCCAGTTCAAGGCGCGCTCCGATGACCATTAACTTTCAGGGGTAATGTGAGCGATGATGATAGCGTCTGTCGGCGCGAATACCAAGCGTGGAAAGCGGCCGCCCCCCGTAGCCAGATTTTGGGGAATGGTGGGCCCGGAGGGATTCGAACCCCCAACCAAGGGATTATGAGTCCCCTGCTCTAACCGTTGAGCTACAGGCCCATCAATGAGTTACGGATGCTGACTCCGCTACTGTAGCCAAAATTGTAGCGGGTGGCTGTACTTTCGGCCCATTTTGAGCGTCCTGCCCCGAAAGCTGCAGCCGCTCGAAAACGCGTTCCACAGCCTCAGGACTCGGATGCACATACCGTTGCGAAACCGTGATGCTGCTGTGTCCGGCAATCCGCATGATGGCAAACGCATCCGCGCCCGATTCTCCTAGCCTTGTCAGCATTGTATGGCGCAGCGAATGAATCACAAAATCCTTAGGCAACTGGAGAGCGGTACGCGCTTTGCGGTGCAGGTGATTCATGGAGGTGACCAGATACTGCTGTCCAGACCGGTTTGCAAAAACCAGGACGGCGGTCGACGCGAGAGAACGACTTCGCAACATGACGGCGGCCCGATCGGTCAGCGGGATAGTACGGTAGGCATTCTTGCTTTTGCCTTCCCGCACCCTCACCCGGTCGTTCCCCGCGTAAATCCGACCCATGGAATCAGTAGCAATGGCATGCACGTCACCGACGCCGTACTGCCCACACAATCGGCCTTTTTGTTGCGCTTCTCGGTGCGGCTGGGCTCTGGCGGCTGCTCGCTTCGCATTGAGATGCCATTCGAGCATCTCGGTTGTCGCTGTTTAATTGATTTCCTTAGCGGGGGTTGAATTCATGTATCTTTCGACAAACTACCGAAGGCTACTTGTACGCTTTATTTCTTCAGCGTGCCTAGTTCTTTGCGTTTTCCCGGCTACTCTGTTTGCAAGTCAAGGTCCGGTGCTCTCCGATACGGCCGCACCCCACACCGTAACCATCACGCAAATGTTCGCGTTTCTGTTCTTGATGCTGGGCCCCATCAAGATCCTAGGACCCTTCGTTCAGCTGACGCGCGGAGGCGACGCCGCCTTTGCGAAACGCTTGGCCATCCGCGGATTCGTGTATTCGTGTTTGGCGCTTGCGTTTGCGGCGCTGATCGGCGAGAGATCGATGCGGAAATACCACATCTCTGTGCCGGTGCTGGCTATCGCCGCGGGGATCATCCTTTTCTTGGTTGCACTGCAGACGGTGATGCACCAGTTTGACTCAGGTGAAGCGGCCGGGAAACAGGAGCACGAGCTTTCGCTAAGACTGGCTGTGTCGCCGCTGGCGTTTCCCACCATCGTCACTCCATATGGAGTAGCGGCGGTAATTGTCTTCATGACGTTGACCCCAGACTTCACCACGCGCAGCGAGATCTTCCTCGTCTTGCTGGGCCTCATGTTACTTGATCTGGTAGCCATGCTGTTCGCTAAGCCGATCCTGAAGTATGCGGGTATGCCTTTACAGCTTCTAGGTACGGTGCTGGGAATCATTCAGGTGGCACTGGGGCTGCAAATCATCGTGATGGGATTGCGCGGGTTGGACTTGGGCTCAGCAGGATAGGCGAACTGTAGACCACCCCGCCCCTTCAGCAGCAATTCGAAATTTTTCGACGTAAGAACCTCTCTTCGACCAAAACCCAGGCTGAACTGCCGAAGTGGCTTAACACCTTCTCAAACGACGAGCTTTCTTGCTCTTTGGTTCTGTCCACGTGGGCACTCCGTTTGATCGTTGGTAAAGGCTGCGGTCAGGTCCATCAACCCGAACATTCGCATCCCATCGGATGAAACGGCGTATTCCTCCCGCACCACGGCAATCTGGCGAAAGCCAAGCGCTTCGATCAGCTTCTCGACCACGCGATGTGTGGAATGGGTTTGTGTGTTGCTATGGCCGCTGGCGTTGCTACTCGGGCCAGTTCCTCTCAGGTCAGCTTTGTACCGTAGGAGCACAGCTCATCGTCAGAGCGGGCGCTGGTACTGGGGCTGTTGCGAACCCCAACTCGCTGCTCCTGCTCGATAAGGGTTGTTTCTTGCATCGCATCTCCTCCCGAAAAGAAAGCAGGAGAGCGAACAGACGACTGAGTCTGCCGCTCTCCCGATTGGGTTGCGCCGCTTCCGGCGGCTCGGCGCGCGATATGATGAGACTGTCGTCGTCTCCCCTATTGGGCAGCTACATAGCTATGTTGTTCAGGCGGCGCGCCCGTAATTGATGGTGCGGCGAGTGATGCGCCGGTCCGGATGCTGGTCGCTGGACTCACCGCTCCTGATGGCCTCGTAGTCATCGACGTCGGGGCGCGCAATCACTTCGACGAGCATTTTCCGACCCAGGAGTCGTTTGACATGATCGAGCGCCGCCATATACCCCTTCACGGTACGCGGCTTGTCAGGCGAGTGCACTCGCACATGCTGCAAGAACATGTCGATGGCGTTCGGAAAGCAGTGTGAGAGGTGTGGCTTCTACCGGCGCCGCTGGCTTGCCGTTCGATGTCTAATGCATGGGGTTTCGCAGACACCAAAAGCGCATCACAGATTCCAAGTGGTTGAATGAATGGAAGTTACAAAATTATGGCGGAGAGACAGGGATTCGAACCCTGGGTACCCTTTCGAGTACACACGCTTTCCAAGCGTGCGCCTTCAGCCACTCGGCCATCTCTCCGTCGGGAAAACGTCTTGAGGGAACGCCGGAATTACGGCGTCGCCCTTCAATTGTAACGTATTGCTCGATCAAGGAAGTCCGACGTTACCGGCAGTCAGAACTGATCACTGACAACTGACTACTGACAACCGCTTATTCCTTATTCGCCTTCCTTCAGTTGCTGGGCCAGGTAGTTGGCGATGCCCATCTCGCTGATGGCGTGTAGTTGGCCTTCGAGCCAGTCGATATGGTGCTCTTCGTCGCCTAGAATCTTTTCGGCCAAGTCGCGCGAGCCGCCGTCGTTGGCGGCGGTACAGAGCTTGATCCCATCGTTCAGGCGCTTTACGGCGTCGTACTCAAGCTGGAGATCGTTCTTAAACTGGGTTTCGACTGTGGCTCCGATGTTGATTTTGAAGTAGTCGGTCATGTTCGGTGTGCCATCGAGATAGAGAATTCGCTCCATGCATTTCTCGGCATGCACCATCTCTTCAATCGATTCCTTCTTCGCCAGCTTGGCCAGTCGCTTGTAGCCCCAGTTCTCGCACATTTCCGCGTGCAGGAAGTACTGATTGATGGCCGTCAACTCCGCTTTTAAAACTTGGTTTAGGAAAGCAATAACTTTGGGATCGCCTTTCATATCGCCTCACGAAACTTAAGAAGTGAACACAATTCGCCGCAGTCACACGGAACGGAATTGGGTTTGCTGGAACGCTCTATTGTAGTCTGCCGCCACCGATACCGCCATGAGGAATCGACGGGTTTCCTTGCCCCGTCTCATCTTTCGGCAATCATGTATTGTTCGAACTTGCCGTCAGGCATTTCGTAAATGATGATCACCAGACTTTTGGTCGGATACTTTACTTCATAAATCCGCGCCGTCATCCCTCCCCTGCTGGAGGAATTGCTTTGCGCGAAGCTCTGGGGAGCGCCCAACGGACCGAGGCTGCTGGCGTAATCCTTTAGCGCCTGATCGGTGAAGTACGCATTGGCATTGTCGGTAAACAGCGCGCGGTCGATCTTGCCCTGCTGCAGCCCGTCATACACCTTGCGGATGAGCGCATCCTGCTTCGGATCCTGTGGGTTCTCCGCCTGAAGCATCGCCGACCTCACCTGGCTTCCGATCTCTGACTCGGCTTCGGCCGCGTCCTGATTGGTCAGCACCACCACCGCAATCTTGTCGTCCGGCAAAACGATGTTCTCGGCGGTAAAACCCGACACTTCGCCGTTATGCTCCAGCATCCGGTGGCCGTCGATGCTCATAACCTGAATGCCCAGCCCATAGCGCGTGCCAACTCCGTTCTTCAGCAAAACCTCGGTCTCCATTTCACGATAGGAAGCCGGTTTGAGCACTGTCTGCTGAATCATCGAGATGTCCCACTTGGCGAGGTCCTCCGCAGTCATTGCGAGTTCGCCGGCTGCGAACATCCAACCTCTGCCTTCTTTCGGCGCGGGATGCAGCGGCCCCAGCGCGAAGCGAAGATATCCAGTGGGATCGGTGGACGGCAGTTTGTTCAGGTTGGTGTCAGCCACGCTCTTCATACCCAAGGGAGTGAAAACGCGTTGGCTGAGTAGCTGTAGCAGCGGCATCCCTGAAACCTTCTCGACGATTACACCCGCGATCACATAGTTGGTGTTGCTGTACTGCCACTTGGTTCCCGGCTCAAAGTCCAGCGGCTTGCGCGCCCAGCGATCCATGATCCCGTCGGCGGTGATGGGCTGCAGCATCAATGGCGGAACGTAATCTTGCGGCCAGAAATCCTGGTAACCGGAGGTGTGCGACAGGAGCTCACGAATCGTAACTTCATTTCCCCGGGTCAAACCGGAAACATACTTCGACACCGGATCGTCGAGCGACAACTTGCCTTCCTCGGCCAGCATCAGGATGGCCGCAGCGGTGAACTGTTTGCTGATCGAGCCAATGCTGTAACGCATCTGCGGCTGCGCGGGTGTAGGCGGATCGAGCCGCGCGTCGCCATAGGCCTGAACGTAGGCAATCTTGCCATCTTTAACGACCGCCAGCGAAGCACTGGGGACACCGGTTGACTGCAAAACACTGTGCGCAATGTCATCAATCTTGCTGCGCAAATCTGGAGAAAGCTGCGGCGCTGTCTGCGCGAACGTTAATGGAGAAATGGCAAGAACAAGGAGAACGACAAACGATATTGAGTGCTTCCGAAAGGTGAAATTCAAATGGCTCATCATTGCCTCGGCGTAAGAATGTCAACCAAATACCCTACCGCAACGCCCCGCCGGCCACAAATCGGCAAGTGGTCCCGTGCGGCCAAGCGGTTGGAAATTTTGAGGCGCATTCGAGGGCCGGCACCAGGCAACGAATCCGGCACCTCACCCTCGGGGAAATCGCTTTATTGGCTGTTTATTTTGGAATCGCGCTTGAGCTGTTGCGGCTCACCCGACGATATCCGACCACCTGGGGAGACGGTGGCAATCGCCGACCGGAATGTTGTTTCCGCTTCCAGCGCAGCCTCGCGACTATGCCGCGTTTCCCGCGGGGGACGCGGGACGTAGCCGTCCAACAAACGATGATGCATGCTGTAGAGCGCCAATTCCAGACGGTCGGTTACATGCAGCTTGTCGTAGATCTTGCGCAAGTAGTTCTTCACTACCTGTTCGGTAGTTCCCACTTCCCGAGCGATGTCTTTATTCTTCAGCCCTTGCGTGACCCCGCTGATGATCAGCATTTCTTTCTCGCTGAGGCGCAACTGCTGTTTGGGCGCGCTTCCCTGCAGCGCTTGCGAACGATACGCTTCTATCACCCAGTTCACCCCCTGCTTGTCGAGCCAAGTTTCGCCGGCCGCCACCTTGCGAACACACCGCACCAGCAGATCGGGCGAGACCGCGCGCGTCAGAATGCCTCGCACTCCGCGACGCAGATAATCCACGGTTTCCTGTTCGCCGGCACGCTGCGTAACCAGGATGAGTTTTGCTCCGGGAAGCGCCCGCCGAGCTACTTCGCTGACAGCATCCGCGGGAGTAGGAGACAACCCGGCCTCGAAGAGGAGCACGTCCGCTGGCGTTTCCGCCGCCACCTTAATGGTTTGCGGCAGATTGTCCGTCTGCGCCACCACCTCCAAATCGCTCTCCACCGAGAAAATCCTGGCCATGCCTACCCGAAAGATCGCTTCCGAGTCAGCGAGGATAATCCGGATGGGACGTTTTTCCTCCTCCACGGGAGGTTGCCGGGACGCAGAGGAAGACGGAACATCTTCGCTATTGTGGTCATGGGCCAACCGTCCACGCTCCTCAATTCGCTGTTTAGATACGTTCGAAGTGGTATTCATCGATCACCACGGCTACGCTTTTTCCTACAGCTTCTCCGGAATATCGCACTACGCGACCTTGACACTTCACTAATACGGGACGGTCTGTCCCCAGGACATCACCCGGCATTTCGATGGTGAACTCCACCGGAGAACCCACAATGATGTCTGACTCGGTATGAAAGAGAATGCCGCCGGCTGAAATATCGATGGTTTTCGCGTGGTACTCCGCCGTCGGAGTCTTCAGGGTGACCTGAAGATGGAGAGGAAAGCGAATCGAATTGCGTAGTTCAGCTTCGTGGCCAGTACTCATAACAGGTTACCGATGGCGCTAATCGGGTAACGACTAATCCGTTACCTATCACATTACCACTAAGGGAGTCTGCCTATAAAAGAAAATCGTCAGAATCTGCAAAAAGTCCAGTTTTGGAGGGTAGCCAACCCCTTCGAAAAGGCCCGTCACGCTAGCTTTAATTTGCCGGGAGGGAACCTCGCTACCGCTCTCCAGATGAAACCGCTCCGCCCAACAATCGATAGCTAAGTTGTATGGCATTAAGGGGTTACCGAGGGCTAAGACGTCAATGACGACAACCCTCAAACTCTAGAACTTCGTGGTTTCGGTGAAGTTGAAGTCGCGGACCTTCATGGCCGGCACCACCATATCGAACGACTCTTCGCCGCAGGAGCGGACCGGCGTCCCCATTACCTCCACGCTTTGCAGCATGTGCAGTAGGCTCTCGTTGAAACGAAAGTTCCGGATGCCGCCAGTCACCCTTGCCGTTTTCGACAAGAAATGTTCCGTCGCGGGTCATGCCGGTGAGGATTTTCTCGTAGGGATCAACTTCGCGGATGTACCACAGCCGGGTTACCAGAATGCCGCGTTCGGTGGAGGCGACCATCTGTTCCACAGTTTGCGCCTCGCTCTGCGGAGGACCGGTCAAATACGATATTCAGCGGCACCTCGCCAATCTCGCTGGGTAGCGCGAAGCCATGGCCGGTGGGCTGCACCGGAACCAACCTTACTCGGCCATCGCCGACTCTGCTATGCGCTTTGCACTGGAACGCGAGTATGTCACCCGCTGGACTACGCCGTTCTCGATCAGTTTCAGCCGCTGTCTTCGCATGCCTTCACCGTCGAATGGCACTCCAACCTGCAGAGGGTGATACACATCATCCCAGATCGTAATGTTCTCGCCGAAGAGCTGCGTCCCGATCCGGTCGTTCAGAAAGGATCGTTGTTCTAGCAGCGCGGAGCCGCCAAAATCCCAGAACATGAATCCCACAATGTCGAGCACTGCGGCGGGCTCCAGAATGACCGTGTACTTCCCGGGAGGCAGGTCACGTGGATTTCTCGATTCGATTGCTTTCGCCGCAGCGATTTCCGCCATCCGCACTGGGTCGAGCTGTGTGGCGTCGGGTGCGTTCGCCTTTTGCCATCCCGAAGACGAGCTGTCGAGCATGCTGATGGAAACTTCCGCCAGAGTCTGCTCGTACCAGCCGTTCACGCCCTTCGAATTGAAGATGCCCTCGACAACCTCCGCAGAAGAGAAGATGCCCGCAGAGGTCAGGCCGTGCCTCTTGGCAACATCCACCATCTGAGCGACAGCGTGGGCGCGGTCTTGCGGAGTGAGCTGCGCTGTGGTCTCGAAGTAGCGGTCCACCGCCTCTCCACAATCCACCGCAGCGGCGGACACTTCTTCCTGCGTCGGCATCGGCAACAAATCGGGATCAGGATGCTGCACCTTCGCCAGCGCTTCGGACGACTGCACCACGCGACGCAGGCTCTCATCATCGTGTTTGTTGGTGCTGGCGCGGGCGGTGCGGTTCCCGAAGGCAGTACGCACGGAAATGTGGTACTCCTCTTCCGCGACGTTCTGATGAATCGTGTTGTTGGCGAAGCGGGTAAGCGCGCTACGTCCGCCGGAGATGAGCAATTCGATCTCGTCAGCCTGCGATAGGCGTCGCAGCTTGTCGAAGATATCGTTTGCCTGATCGCGATCGAGCATCGCTATTCGCTCCCCTTATACGCCGTGCCCACCATAACGTTGCGGAACCGCGCCGGCGCCGCGCCGTGTCCGGTTCCCATAACCTGTTGCGGCTGTCCCTTGCCGCAGTTCGGAGTGCCCCACAACGTCCATTCATCGCGTGAGCAGATAGCGTCCATCGCGTTCCAGAACTCGGTCGTGATGCCCGAGTAAGACGGGTTCTTCAGCATCCGTCCGCGCTTGCCTCCGACGATCTCCCAGCCAATCTCGCACCCGAACTGAAAGTTGTAACGCTTGTCGTCGATGGACCAGGAGCGATTGGTTTCCATCAGAATGCCGTGGTCCGTGGATGCGATGAGTTGCTCCAGCGTCAGCGGCGATTCGCCGGGCAGGATGCTCACATTGGTCATGCGCACGATGGGAAGGCGGTTCCAGCCTTCGGCGCGCAAGCATCCTCCGCTGCGCGTGGCGCCAATCGCAGCGGCAGTATCGCGCGAGGTAAGATACCCGGTGAACAGGCCGTTGGTAATGATTGGAGTACACTGCGCGGCCACGCCTTCGTCGTCATACGCAAATGTGCCCAATCCCGGCCCGTGCGCCGGGGTGGCATCGGCCACCGCGTTTACGAGCTCGCTGCCGTATTGCAAGGTACGTAGCTTGTCGAGCGTGAGGAACGACGTCCCGGCGAAGTTGGCCTCCATGCCCAGTACGCGATCAAGTTCGATAGGATGGCCGATGGACTCGTGAATCTGCAGCGCGAGCTGCGACGAGTCGAGAATGACGTTGAACGCGCCTTCGGGACATTGCGCCGCCGAGTGCAATGCCACCGCCTGCTCGGCAATTTCGGTGGCATGTCCCAGCAGCCTCAACTCCTCGATAAGCTCATATCCTCGGCCCTGAAACTGTCCGCCGTACGAGTTGGGATAAGAGCGCTTCTGGATCTCCGTGCCCTCGAAACGAATACGCCGCATAGCCCGCTCCAGTGGTAATGGTCGTCTGGTGAATCTCCGAGCCCTCCGACGAATAGAACCATTGCTCATAGCGCCGGAAGTTCATGTTGGTCTCGGCCAGGGTCACGCCCTTCACCGCAAGCAAGGCTGCGTCGATGGCGAACAGGAGATCCAGATTTTTTTCGATCGGAATGCTGAACGGATCAATCCTGCAGGGCGAAGCCCACTCAGCGTTGGCGGGCGGCTCCGGCACCAGATATAGCTCTTGCGACTTTACGCTCGACGATGCCTTGGCAATCTCAACCGCTCTGGCCGCGCAGCCTTGGACGCCCTCGCGCGACAGATCATCGGTGGCGGCAAAGCCGAACCCTCCGTTGGCGATGACGCGAATGCCGATGCCCAGTGATTCCGAGTCGGAAGCGCCGCTGATCCTGCCGTTCTTGGTAGCCAGGGCGCGGTTGCGTTCATCGACGATGCGCGCCTCCGCCAGCGAGGCGCCTCGTAGCTTAGCGGTTTCCAGTGCCCATGCAGCAATGTCTTTCATCGAAGATCACCGAATCCAAGATGGTAAAGATGATATCGTGTTCTTCCGGAATGCTGCTTTGCCGCAGGAGAATGGCTATTGACCACCACCATCAAGACCGTGAACCTCGAACTTGGAATGCCGAGCATACCCCAGGCACGCTCGCGTCTGAGTTCCGAGATTCGCCTCGCGCAGCAGAGCTGGCGTCCGGGTGCTGAAAGTTATACACGGCTACGGCTCCAGCGGCATCGGCGGAGACTTGCGTTACGCTTTGCAGTCCACACTCCGGCAAATGGCCCAGGCAAAGGAAATCCGCGATTGCATCTGGGGCGAAAATTGGCGCACCAGCGACGAACGCAGTTGGGAGCTTCTCAAGCGCATGCCGGAGCTGAAGAGCCGACAGCGATCTGGGCCGAGGCAACAAGGGCATCACTCTCGTGGTGTTGTAAGCGTCACATTCGCCAGTCGCCACTTCCCCTATAATTCTCCGTTGGACTGTTCCCTGCTCGAGGATGACGTCCATCAGACACGCGTGTCTCGCGTCCTCATACGATGGATGTCACCGCACCCAATTCAGTATCCGGCGTAGAAGTCGCCCCGCCGCGCGCCGCCATCGTCGCCTGCATGCTGGCGGGCATGTGCACCTTCCTTAACGTCTATGACACCCAACCGCTGCTTCCCTATCTGCAGCAGGTCTTCAACGCCTCGGCGATTGCGGTCTCGCTGACGGTGAGCGCAACCATTCTCGCGATGGCGTTGACCGCGCCGTTCATCGGGCTTGCTGGCGGAATCCGTCGGCCGCAAGAAGGTCATCGTCCCGTCGCTTTACGCTTTGACGGCGCCAACCCTGCTGGCCGCGACCTCGCAGAACCTGCATCAGCTCATCTTCTGGCGATTCATGCAGGGAGTGTTCGTGCCCGGCGTGATCGTCGTCATCATGGCCTACGTCAATGAGGAGTTCCCCCGGCAACTCGTGGGCCGGGCGATGTCGGCCTACATTTCGGGGACCGTACTGGGCGGCTTTTTGGGCCGATACATCTCCGGAGTCGTGTCGCACCATTTTTCGTGGCGAGACGCATTTCTCGTCATCGGGATCGTCAATCTCGCCGGCGCCATCATCGTGCAGCAATCTCTGCCACGAGCGAAGCGCTTTGTGCGCGCGGCCAGCATCGCACATTCCCTCTCCGAGGGCTGGCAGCACCTCCGGAATCCGCGCCTGCTCGCGGTCTACGGGATGGGATTTGCGGCGCTGTTTTCCCTGGTCGGAACCTTCACCTACGCCAACTTCTATCTTGCCGCTCCGCCGTATCGGCTGAACTCGGAACAACTGGGCAGCATCTTCTTCGTGTATCTGTTGGGACTCATCGTTACGCCGCTGTCGGGCCGCTGCCTCGATCACTATGGGATTCGGCTGACCTCGGTCGTTGCCGTTTGCTTCACGTCAGCGGGATTGCTGTTGACCTTGCTGCATTCGCTGCCGGTCATCGTTGCCGGACTCGCGCTGGCGTCGTCGGGCGTCTTCATCTATCAGGCAGTGGGCACGGTGCAAACTGGAATCGTCGCCGACCGAGCGCGGTCCTCGGCCGCCGGATTGTACGTGACGTTCTATTACATCGGCGGGAGCCTGGGAGCGATCGTCACCGGCTGGACGTGGATAGCCGGAGGCTGGCCCGCATGCGTGTTTCTGCTGATGGGGGTTGCCGCGGCTGGCGATGGTGTTGGCGTTCGTAAGCAGCAGGAAGGACAGCTGTCAGCTCTCAGCCGTCAGCCGTCAGCTGAAGGCATGTGAGAAGCGATAGAAGAGCCGACTGATTGTCTTGAGCGTCATCCGAGCGACGTGCGTAACGAGAGTCAGGGCCCCATAGCTGCAATGATCCCAAGGCGCATAGAGTCCTCGACTCGCTGCGCTCGCTCAGGATGCCAAAGTACAGATGTCCCAGCCGAAACCGCTCTCTAGCCACAAAGTAAAGGCCAAAATAAAAGGGCGGCATCGCTGCCGCCCTACTAACCACTAACCCCTAATCCCTAGCCACTGCTTCTACGTTCCTTCGTTCCAGCTCGCCAGGTACTCTTCCTGCTCCGAAGTCAGGCGGTCGATCTTGATGCCCATCGACTCCAGCTTCAGTTTCGCAACCCGCTTATCGAGCTCTTCCGGAACCACGTAAACCTTCTTCTCCAGCGACGAGTGGTTCTTCACCAGGTATTCCACCGACAGCGCCTGGTCGGCAAAGCTCATATCCATCACCGACGCGGGATGGCCTTCCGCCGACGCCAGATTGATGAGGCGTCCTTCGCCCAGCAGGTTGATCTTGCGGCCATCCTTCAGCGAGTACTCCTCGACGAAGTTGCGCGTGGTGCGCTTCGACGACGACATCTTCTCCAGCGCGGGAATGTCGATCTCGACATTGAAGTGGCCGGAGTTGGAAACGATGGCTCCGTCCTTCATGGCGTCGAAATGTTCCTTGCGCAGAACGCTCTTGTTGCCGGTGACGGTGCAGAAGACGTCGCCAATCTTCGCGGCTTCGTCCATGCTCATCACGCGGTAGCCATCCATCACGGCTTCGATCGCCTTCGTGGGATCGATTTCGGTGACGATGACCTCAGCTCCCAAACCGCGCGCGCGGCTGGCCAGTCCGCGTCCACACCAGCCGTAGCCGGCGACCACGAACTTCGAACCAGCGAGCAGGAAGTTGGTCGCCCGCACGATGCCATCGATGGTGGACTGCCCTGTACCGTAGCGGTTGTCGAAGAGGTGCTTGGTGTCGGCATCGTTCACCGCGATGATGGGATAGCGCAGCACGCCCTGCTTCGCCATGGCGCGCAGACGGATGATGCCGGTGGTGGTCTCTTCCGTACCGGCAATCACGCCGTCCAGCACATCGGTCCGCTTGGTGAGCGCAATGGTCACCAGATCGGCGCCGTCATCCATGGTGATGTTCGGCTTGTGGTCGAGCGCCGACATGATATGCGAGTAGTAGGTGTCGTTGTCCTCGCCTTTGATCGCATAGACCGGAACGTTGTAGTCGCGCACCAGGCAGGCAGCAACATCGTCCTGCGTGGACAGCGGGTTGGAGGCGCAGAGCACAACCTCGGCACCGCCATCGCGCAGCGTGATCGCCAGGTTGGCGGTCTCGGCGGTGACGTGCAGGCAAGCGGAAATCCGAATGCCCTTCAACGGCTGGTTCTTGATGAATTCCTTGCGAATGATCTGCAGGACCTTCATGGACTGGTTGGCCCAATCAATGCGCTTCTTGCCGAGATCGGCAAGTGCGAGGTTGGCGACATCGCCGGCTACGCGAGTGGATGTAGTGGACATAAGCTCCTGTTGAAGTTTCGAGTTTCAAGTTTCAAGTGGCGGCCCGGCGAATGACGCTCTTTGCCCGAGTCAGGGCACGACTAAAAGTCCTGCCCCGATACACCGCCTAATGACTGTGCGTATCAAAAAATCAGCCGCAAATCTACTTCGCCGTCTGTGCCGTCCCTACGGGACTTGGATCGACTGGCGACCGTACCCAGCACTCCGCTTTCGGCTTCGTGCTGGGCTAGATTATTCCGCGCTTGCGGCGCTGGTACGCTGCCCTTTAATGCTCTTCGAGTGGCAACCCAAGGCCAATGCTGACAAACTGGCAACTGACTACTGCTTTACTTCGCCGCCTGCGCTGTCTTCTGCGTCTTCGCATCCGCCAAGCCGGCCTGCTCGCGCAGGGCCGCAGCCTTGTCAGTCTTCTCCCACGTGAAGTCAGAATCCGAGCGGCCAAAATGCCCGTACGCCGCCGTCTTCCGATAAATGGGACGACGCAAATTGAGCGACTCGATAATGCCCTTCGGGGTCAGCTTGAAATTGGCGCGTACCAGATCGGCAATCTTGGCTTCGTCAATCTTCGCCGTGCCGAAGGTATCGACCAACACGCTGACCGGCTCAGCTACGCCAATGGCGTAAGCGAGCTGCACTTCGCAGCGATCGGCCAGTCCGGCGGCAACAATGTTCTTGGCGATGTGGCGCGCCATGTAGCAGGCCGAGCGATCGACCTTCGTCGGATCTTTGCCGCTGAACGCGCCGCCGCCGTGACGTCCCATGCCGCCGTAGGTATCCACGATGATCTTGCGGCCGGTCAGTCCGGTGTCGCCCATCGGGACCGCCGATTACGAAGCGCCCCGTCGGATTGATGTGGTACTTGGTGTTCTCGTCCAGCATGTTCTCGGGCAGCGCGGCCTGAATGACGTGCTTCAGAATGTCGGCGCGCAACTCCTCGGTTGAAATCGTCTCCGAGTGCTGGCTGGAGATGACAACCGCATCAATACGCACCGGCTTATGGTTCTCGTCGTATTCCACTGTGACTTGAGATTTGCCGTCGGGCCGGAGATAAGGAAGGGTGCCGTTCTTGCGGACTGTGGTGAGTTGCTGGCACAGCTTGTGAGCTAACGCAATTGGCGTCGGCATGTAGTCGGCGTTTTCGTTGGTGGCATAGCCGAACATCATGCCCTGGTCGCCCGCGCCACCGGTGTCCACGCCCATGGCAATGTCACCCGACTGCTTATTGATGCTGGAGATGACCGCGCAGGTGTTGGAATCGAAGCCGTAGAGGGCGTTGTCATAGCCGATGGAGGCGACCACGCCGCGCACCAGCGACTGGAAATCCACATAAGCTTTGGTGGTGATTTCGCCGGCGATGACGACCAGGCCGGTGGCCGTCAGGGTCTCGCACGCCACACGGCTGTAGGGATCTTCCTTCAGGCAGGCATCGAGAATTGCGTCAGAAATCTGATCGGCAATTTTGTCCGGGTGACCTTCGGTCACCGACTCGGACGTGAACAGATAAGTCTTCTTGGACAAAGCGAACTCCTTCTTTTGCCCGCATGGCGGGCCACTCAGAGAACATCGACTCGGCAGACCAGCGCCTTTGGTCTTTGGGGTCTATCAGTGAGGATAGCAACCAGCCGGGGTACTCCCAATATTTTAAAGCCGAAGGGTTGGTTTGGGCTAGTTAAAGGTGCAAAATCGGCATTGAAGGTGTTGCGTCAAAGCAGAAGCATTATGAGCCGCGCGGCGCTCCCCGGCCAATGCGAGGTCATCTGTCCTGCACCACCATCCGCATTTGGTACGGATTCATGGCTTCTTGGATTTTCTACGGGTCATGTAGTGGCAAACCAATGCAATCGCTACCAGCGCCATGAGGGCGATAACGATCTGCGCCTGCCGACCCATTCCAAAATATTATGCGAGACGAATGGGGGAGCCAAGAGATTTTTTTGGTATTTCCACCTGACAATTGAAGACAGCCCACTACAGAACCCCTGGTTAGCTATTTATGGCTTTATCGAAGCTCGAATGGCGAGGAGTTGATCGAGGAAGTCCGGCAACAGCTTCAGATCGAGGGCATTGGCGCCGTCGGACTTGGCCTGCGCGGGATTGTCGTGTACCTCGACGAAGATGCCGTCGACGCCAGCGGCCACAGCGGCGCGCGCCAGCAGCGGAATAAATTCGGGCTGCCCGCCGCTCTGTATCCCGACGCCATCGCCGCTGGCCGAACCCGCTGACGGAAGTTGCACGGAGTGGGTCGCGTCGAAGACCACCGGCGCGAACTTGCGCATGATCGCCAGCGACCGCATGTCCACCACGAGGTTGTTGTAGCCGAAGCTGGCCCCGCGCTCAGTGAGAAAAACATGTTCGCCGCCCGCCTCGCGCACCTTTTCCACCGCATGACGCATGTCCCACGGCGAAACGAACTGTCCCTTCTTTACGTTCACCGCGCACCCGCTCTTCCCTGCCGCGATCAGCAGGTCGGTCTGGCGGCAGAGAAATGCGGGTATCTGGAGTACATCAACGGCATCTGCCACGCGAGGGACATCGGCGGCTTCGTGAACGTCGGTGAGTACTGGGACCTTCACGGTCTCGCGGACTTTGCGGAGAATCCGCAGCCCTTCGTCGAGACCGGGTCCGCGAAAACTGCGGACCGAGGTGCGGTTGGCTTTGTCGTACGAAGCTTTGAAGATGTAGGGAAGTTTTTTGGCGCGACATACTGCCGCGATGGCTTCGCCCATCTTCAGCGCATGCGCTTCGCTCTCGATGACGCAGGGCCCGGCGATGAGGAACAGTTGTCCTCCGCCGATCGTGATCTCGCCGACTTGGAACACATGATTCACACCCGCTCTCAGTGCTTCACCTTCTCCGGCCGATGGAACATCTCCACGGCAACCGCCTCGTGTTCGGTCTGCCGGCGCAAACGGTTCTCATACGACGCTTTCACAAAAGCCAGGAAGATGGGATGCGGCTCCAGCGGCTTCGACTTGAACTCCGGATGGAACTGGCACCCGAGGAAGAACGGGTGATCGGCAATCTCGACGATCTCGACATAAGTTCCGTCGGGAGTAGCGCCGCTGATGCGCAGTCCGCCGGCGGTCAGCGTGCTTTCGTACTCGCGGTTGAATTCGTAGCGGTGACGATGCCGCTCACTGATCTCGTTCTGGCCGTATGCTTTGTGTGCGAGCGTGCCCGATTCGAGCTTGCACGTCCACGCGCCCAGGCGCATGGTGCCACCCAACTCTTCCACGCCGCGCAATTCGCGCAGTTTGTAGATGACGCGGTGCGGCGTCGCCGGATCGAATTCGCTGGAGTTTGCCTGCTCCAGTCCACAGACATTGCGCGCAAATTCAATGCATGCGGTTTGCATGCCCAGGCAAATCCCGAAGAACGGAACCTTGTTTTCACGCGCGTGCTGAATGCCTTTCAGCATCCCTTCAATCCCGCGCTTGCCGAAGCCGCCGGGCACCAGGATTCCGTCCACGTGCTCAAGCTGGGCCTGCACACTCTGGTCTTTTTGTTCCAGCCCTTCAGCTTCGATCCAGTTCACGTTCAGCTTCAGGTTGAAGGCAAGCGCGCCATGCACCAGCGCCTCTTTCAGCGACTTGTAGGAATCCTCGTACTCGACGTACTTGCCGACAATGCCAATCGTGACCTCATCCTTGGGGTTGTACACGCGGTGGACCAACTCCTCCCAGCGGGTCAAGTCAGGCTCTTTGGCATCGATGCGCAGGTATCGCAGCGCCAGCCGATCAACGCCTTCGTGCGCAAATACCAGCGGCACCTCGTAGATGGAGGCTACGTCCTTGGCGGTAATCACTGCCTCGTCTTCCACGTTGCAGAAGAGCGCAATCTTGCCTTTGATGTCTTTGGAGAGGAAGCGGTCAGTGCGGCATAACAGAATGTCCGGCTGAATTCCAACGCTCAGCAGTTCTTTCACGGAGTGCTGCGTAGGCTTGGTTTTCAGCTCGCCGGCGGCGGCGATGTACGGCACCAACGTCACGTGGACGAACAGCGTGTTCTCGCGCCCCAGCTCCTGGCGCATCTGGCGGATGGCTTCAATGAAGGGCAGCGATTCAATGTCGCCCACGGTACCGCCGATTTCGATGATGGCGAGGTCCACCTCCTGCGCGACCTTCTTCATCGCGCTCTTGATCTCGTTGGTAACGTGCGGAATGACCTGCACGGTCTTGCCGAGATAGTCGCCGCGCCGTTCTTTGGCGATGATGGTCTCGTAGATGCGCCCAGTGGTCCAGTTATTGTCGCGGGTCAGTTTGCTGTGGGTGAAGCGCTCGTAGTGTCCGAGGTCCAGATCGGTTTCAGCACCGTCATCGGTGACGAATACTTCGCCGTGCTGGAACGGCGACATGGTACCGGGATCGACGTTCAGGTAGGGATCGAATTTTTGTAATGTGACCTTCAGGCCGCGGCTTTCCATCAGGCAGCCAATTGAGGCTGCGGCCAGCCCCTTGCCAAGCGAAGACACCACACCACCCGTCACAAAGATGTACTTTGCCGACATCGGTCCCTCTGTTTTTGAGAATTATGTACCCGGTGAGATCGCTTCCCGTCTCCGCCCTTTTTTGGGGGAGCCCCGTCCGCCAGCGTAATAGCGCGGTCAGGGTGGAGCGCGTAGGGGTGCACAATCAATTATGGCCGGAATCGCTTCCACTGGCAAGACAGAGTTACGGGCAAGGCATCATCGCAGTACTGAAAAAATGTAATGAAAAAAAGGCCACTCTTTCGAGTGGCCTGGTGAGTTTGAAGCCCGAAGGAGGAGTGTCCTGGAGTTTGCGGCCTAACTCAGCCGCTTGCGCTTCAACAGCCCAAGTAGTCC
Source organism: uncultured Acidobacteriaceae bacterium (assembly GCA_963709045.1). Lineage (GTDB taxonomy): Bacteria > Acidobacteriota > Terriglobia > Terriglobales > Acidobacteriaceae > Bog-257. The sequence goes on from CAVPUX010000011.1 coordinate 68,230, forward strand.
TGTACCCAACAGCAGCAACGTGCCGGGTTCAGGCGTAGTCGCAACTCTCGGATCGATCGTCAAAAATTCCTGCATGCCATCTGGATTTGGGTCGTACTGGTTGACTGGAGTGATGATGGAAACCTTATCGAAAGGCACTCCTGGGAAACCCAACCGGGCTTCTGCCTCGGCGTCGTCCAGCCAGGCCATGGCGCCCGAATCCAGCGGCGCCGCCGGATCGAAGATGTGCCACACGGCGTAGTTCATGTCCGCGTACTGGCTCGACGGAGTAATGGGAGTCTGCAGTAAAATCCAACCCGCCTCTTTGTATAAAGTAAGGGCGTCCGGCAACAAATTGAAGCGTGCCGAGCCAATACCCTGGGTTCCCAGGTTTGAAATGTTAGCTAGCCAGGTTATTCCCGGCTGGCCACCGTGGCTGTAGTCGTCGCACATCACATCCACGATTCCGGGAATCCCCTTGATATTGACGTAATAGGGGTAGCCGTTCTGCCAGGCACCACCATTAAAGCCCACGAAGTTGAGAGTCGCGGGGTTGGTGAACCCGTCATCACTGCTTGGAGTTGCGTAGGCATAGGAAATTGCGGCGAGCAGCATTCCCACAAGGACCAACTTCTTCATAATTCCTCCCACCGCCCCGCACAACCTACGCACTATCGAGAACGTTGCTTGCCGTGCCATCGAACAGGAGCGGCCTAGCTACTGCCTGGCGCTATCGATCTCGTTGAAATCCATGCTCCGCGAAAACACCACTCCCAAGAATCCATATCCTGACAATGTCGCGCCGCATGAAACAGCAATTCGGGGGGAAGCCTCTCCCTTGTAGGGACGGCTACCTTCCGATCAGAGTGTTGCAATCGTCCCTCCATGCATTCGCGTTGCAAACAGACACGTTCATGGTCATGGAGTGCAATGCTTTGCGACAATGTGCTCAGACTCTTCCACTCCGTCTGTAATCTTACTGGGGCCAAAGTGCTGTGACTAAAGTGGCGGTACGGTAGCCGATCAAGCGCCGTTGTCTGCCATTTTTCTGGCTTCAACAAACACGGCTTCGAACATTGCGGCGGTAAGTTTCCCGGTTGCAGTGTTTTGATTCGAAGGATGGTATGACGCCAGCAGGGTCACACCGGTGGGGAAGGAATAGCGAGCAGCGTGCGCGAAGACATAGGCCGCCTTGCTGCGCAGAATGCCGTTCCGCTTCAGGTAATTGAGGTAGGCATCGAAACCGATCTTGCCCAATGCCACGACCACTCGAACGTTCTTCAATATTCGCAGCTCGCGGTCAAGGAATGGCGCGCAGTTAGCCAGCTCAGACGGCAATGGCTTGTTGTCGGGCGGCGCGCAGCGCACGGCTGCCGTGATGTAGCAGTCAATCAGGCTCAATCCGTCGTTGCAGTGTTCGGCATTCGGCTGCGAGGCGAACCCGACCTTGTACAGAATTGGATACATGAACTTTCCCGACGCATCGCCGGTAAATGGACGGCCGGTGCGGTTGGAGCCGTGAGCTCCAGGGGCCAGACCCAGTACTAGTACGCGCGCATGGGGATCGCCGAATCCGGGCACCGGTCGCGCCCAATAGTCGCAGTCGCGATAGGCGCGTCGTTTCTCTCGGCCAATCTGCTCGCGATAGGCCACCAGACGAGGACACAGCGTACAAGCCACAACTTCTTTGTTCAGTATGGCGAGAACGGATGGCATTTCCTTCATTGTAGTGACAGCGCCCAGAGACGGCACCTAGCGGATACGCGCAGCGCGTTGTTGCATGGTCAAGGCATCCTTCAGGGCTACAACTCGCCTCTAACGAAGAGCTTCTGCCTTGCTGAAGGTCGTAGCAAGTGGCGAAGTCAAGGAGAAACTCTGCATGCTGATTATCCTGCTGGTCATTCTGTTACTGTTGTCAGTCGGGTCCTTCCCGTCTTGGCCCTACAGCCGCGGCTGGGGCTATTACCCTTCCGGCGGTCTTGGTCTGATCGTGCTCATCCTTGTCATTCTGCTGTTGCTTGGCCGTATCTGAAGATTCGCAGTTCAATGAGACAACGTCTGCTTCCAGCAACGTCCTTCATCGCGCTGCTGACTTTTCTCGTTGCCTTCGTGCCGCTTTGCGCAGGTTACTCGGTGCTGACGCACGAAGAGATCATTGACCTGCTCTGGAAGCAGCAGATCAGGCCCTTGCTGCTGGCGCGCTTCCCCAATTCCACTCCCGAGGACCTGAAGACTGCCCATGCCTACGCGTACGGCGGCAGCGTAGTCCAGGACATTGGCTACTATCCGTTCGGCAGCCACGTCTTCAGCGACCTGACACATTACGTTCGCACCGGCGACTTCGTGCAGGCGATGCTTAATGACGCGCAGGACCTGAACGAGTATGCGTTTGCGCTGGGAGCGCTCTCCCACTACGTTTCCGACATCAACGGACATCCTTACATCAATTTGTCAGTTGGAATGGAGTACCCCGAGCTGGCGAGAGAGTACGGGCCGGCTGTCCCCTACGATGTCGATCACAAGGCCCATCTGAAAACTGAGTTTGGATTTGATGTGTTACAGGTCGCGAAGGGCCGTTACGCACCCGAGAGCTATCACGATTTCATCGGATTTGAGGTTTCCACCTCTCTGCTGGAGAGGGCGTTTTACGACACTTACGGATTGAAGCTGACCGACGTAATGCCAAAGGAACAACTGGCCATCGGTACCTATCGCCGAAGCGTCAGCCAGATCATTCCGGAGATGACCAAGGTCGCTCTGTTGGTCAAAGGAAAAGAACTGCAGCATGAGATTCCGAATTTCAATCGCGAGCACTTTCTGTACCGTCTATCCACGGCCGATTACCAGAAGTCATGGGGTTCGGGTTACAAGGAACCAGGACCGGGCGCGCATTTTCTCGCTGTCATGTTTAAGATAGCTCCAAAAGTAGGACCGCTCCGCGCTATTGACTTCAAGGAGCCAACGCCAAAGACCGAGGACATGTATTTCAAGAGTGTCGGACCAGACCATCGATCACTTCGGCAAAGCGTTGAATGAGGTGAAGGATCACGATTTGCAGGCGCCTAACATCGACCTGGACACAGGTAAGCCGACCCAGCGTGGCGAGTATCCTTTGGCTGACGCAACCTACCGGGAACTGCTCGACGAACTGGCCTACGACCACTTCAATCACATGAGCGATGCCCTGCGGAATAACATCCTGGAGTTTTATGAAGGATTCAGTTTTCCCAAGCCGGGCACGCGCATCGACAAATGTGTCGTACAGCGGTGGCAGAAGACCTGGGTCGAGCTGACCCAGCTGCGAGCCTCTGAGTTGCTCGGCCCGCTGAACCAGCCGCAGTCAGCTACAGCAGTTCAGGCGTTAATTCTGTCGCCAGAGTTGGCCACCGCGTCCTGCATGGAATGATTCGACTTCCCGCTCTGCGTCCAATTCTCAAACAACATTTGGCAGCCAGTTGCAATCCAACTCTTCATGCTGCAATTTGTCTGCGACTACTGCGGAAACATTAAGGGCGTGAACGAAACCTGGATTACCGGCCTGGCGGTGGAAAACGTCGGCACGCGAGCGGCGCGCCGCGAAGTCGTGATCGATCCCAGTTGGCGCTACGAGCGTGTGGTGCTGCCTCTGGCTGTCCACTTTTGCTGCGTCGATTGCAAGGACCGATATCTCAAAGGGCTTTTCCAGCAGCCAGTTCCCCTGATCGAGGTTGAAGCCGTCGAAGTGAGCCCAGTAACCGGCCGCCGCGTCATTGTTGCCAAGAGGAAACCTGCCGCGGGAACAACCCAGAAGCGCACCACCAAGAAAGCTCGCCGCCGCTAAATAATCTGCTTCCACGGTTGTGAGCGTATCCTGACCGCAAGACAGGACCTCCACCGCCAGCTCTTGTCGTTTGACCGCCCCGCACGGCTCTCATACACTTAAGGTTAGGGACGACCGCTATATAGCATGGGTTGTCGCCCACGCGGAGGCACTCACGCCGCAGGTACGGAATCAGGTTCCAAACATCCATCATCGGTTGCACTCCTCGGCCGAGCAACGCCACATCAACTGCTGAAGGCAATTCCTTTGACGATTGAATCCAACACGACAGACACCGCCACGCCGGACGCCATTTCTCCTGAACAACCCAATCCTTGCAAACGCGAACTTACCATCGAGATTCCGGCGGATGTGGTCCATGCCGAAACCGAAAATTTGGTGGGCCGCTATCAAAAGCTGGCGCGAATTCCCGGCTTCCGTAAGGGCAAAGTTCCCGCGTCCATCGTGCGCCAGCGTTTTGCTGAAGAGATTAAGAGCGAGATCGTCGAGGCCCTGGTGCCTCGCTATTTCCGCCTGGAAACCGAGAAGCAGAAACTGCTGCCGGTTTCGCAGCCGCGAGTCACTGACCTTCACTTGCATGAGGGCGAGCCGCTCAAGTTCACGGCGTCTTTCGAGGTGCTGCCCGATTTCAAAATTGCCGCTTACGATGACGTCAAAATTTCAAGGCTCGACACCAACGTAAGCGACGCCGACGTGGAAAACGCTCTCAATAATTTGCGGCAGCAGCAGGCTACCTATAGTGCGGTGGACGAAGCGCGTCCGCTCGCCGACGGCGACTTCGCCGTGGTTAGCTTCAAAGGCACCCCCAAGGAGAGCGAGCAGAACGCCGATTCTAAGCCCGTCGAAGTAGATGAGGTCATGGTAGAGATTGGCGGTGAAGGTACCATCCCAGAGTTCACCGAGAACCTGCGCGGCGTCAAAGCAGGCGAGCAGCGGAATTTCGAAGTGAAGTATGCCGACGATTTTTCCGATAAACGACTCGCCGGCAAGACCATGATCTACGAAGTGGACGTGAAGGGTATCAAGACCCGCGCGATTCCCGAGCTGAACGACGACTTCGCTAAGGAGCTGAGTGCCGACTTCAATTCCCTGGACCAGCTTCGTGAGCGGCTTCGCGAGAACATGAAGGCGGAGAAGCTGCACGAGGCCGAACACCAGGGTAAGGACCAGATCGTGGAGGAACTGGTAAAGCGCAACGATTTCCCGGTTCCAGAAGCCATGTTGGACCAGCAGATCGACCTTCGGCTGGAGCGTGGCTTGCGTGCCCTGGCAGCGCAGGGAATGCGCACCGAGGACATGAAGCGCATGGACTTTGCCCGCCTGCGTGCCGGCCAGCGCGAGGGCGCACTGCGTGAGGTGAAAGCATCTTTGATCCTGGAACAGATTGCGGACGCGGAAAAGATCGAAGTCAGCGACGAGGAATTCAACCACGAATTGGAAGGGCTGGCCGTCCAGTCGAAGCAGACCCTCGAACAGGTGCGCGCTCGTTTGACGCAAGACGGAGGGCTGGATAGAATTCGGCATCGCATCCGCAACGAGAAGACCTTGGATTCTTTGTACCGCAGGTCCGCATAGGGCGGGCTGCGTTCCACCTCCCACCTTCAACCCTTGGGAAGAAGTGTGGCCGGTAGCGTGAAGGGAGCCGCAAACAATGCTTGTGCCCATGGTGATTGAGCAGACCAGCAGGGGCGAGCGGGCTTACGACATTTATTCCCGCCTGTTGCGGGACAATATTGTTTTTCTCGGCACTCCTATTGATGACAATGTCGCAAACTTAATCATCGCCCAAATGCTGTTTCTCGAGGCCGAAGATCCGGAAAAGGACATTTCGCTCTACGTTAATTCGCCCGGCGGTTCCATCACCGCGGGCATGGCGATCTACGACACTATGCAGTTCATCCGTCCCGACGTAACCACCATCTGCATTGGCCAGGCGGCCAGCATGGCGGCACTGCTGCTGGCGGCAGGCGCTCCGAAGAAGCGCTTTGCTCTGCCGACCTCGCGCATACTGATCCACCAGCCGCTCATGTCGGGCCTGTCCGGTCAGGCCACCGATATTGACATTCACGCGCGCGAAATTCTGCGCATGCGCGAGATCACCAGCCAATTGCTGTCGAAGCACACCGGCCAGCGCCTGGAAAAAGTAGAACGCGACGTGGAACGCGATTTCATCATGAACGCGCAGCAGTCGAAGGAGTATGGCTTAATCGACGACATCATTTTTAAGCACAAGTAGGGTGCGCAACTTAATACTTGCCTAGTGCGGAGAATTTGCCCACACTGCTTCAAAAGTTGTACCCGTTCTGACACCAACGGTGCCTTACAGGGCGGCGAGTTATGGTTGAATAAGCGTAGTGCGGAAGCACTGAAGAGGATCATAAAGAAGGCTGCCATTGGCCGATCGCGGCGGACTTCTTGCAGGGGCATCACGGCTCCTGCCCGTTTCGGACGACGGGAAATGCAGCACGGAATCCCAGAGGCCCGGCTGACAACGTGTGAGGTGAAGGAGTTTTTTGTGAGGACCAGGACCGGTTCCGACGAAGTGCTTCGCTGTTCGTTTTGCCACAAGTCTCAAGACGCCGTCGCCAAGCTGATTTCGTCTCCCACTGACTATCCGCGCGCCTACATTTGCGATGAGTGCGTGGCCGTCTGCAACTCCATTCTGGAAGACGACCGCTCCGAAGCTCAGCCGTCAGCCACCCCTAGCCAGCTTCCCAAGCCCACCGAGGTGAAGGCCTTCCTCGACGAATACGTCATCGGCCAACAGCAAACCAAGAAGAAGCTCGCCGTCGCCGTTTACAACCATTACAAACGGGTTTACATGAATCGCCAGCGCGGCGGTGAGGTGGAACTCGCCAAGTCGAACATCATGCTCATCGGTCCCACGGGGACGGGCAAGACGTTGCTGGCGCAAACCCTGGCCAAGATGCTCGACGTTCCGTTCGCCATCGTGGATGCCACCACGCTGACCGAAGCCGGTTATGTCGGCGAGGATGTGGAGAACATCATCCTGAAGCTGCTGCAGGCCGCCGACGGCGACGTAGCGCGCGCGCAGACTGGCATCATCTACATCGACGAAGTGGACAAGATCGGACGCAAGGACGAAAACCCCTCCATCACCCGCGACGTTTCTGGCGAAGGCGTGCAGCAGGCGTTGCTGAAAATTCTGGAAGGCACGGTGGCTAACGTTCCTCCGCAAGGTGGGCGCAAGCATCCGCACCAGGAATTCACCCCCGTGGACACGACCAACATATTGTTCATTTGCGGCGGAGCATTTGTCGGCCTGGAGCGCACCATCGGAAGGCGGCTAGGTAAGCGTTCCATGGGATTCCGCACTGACGAAGCCAAAGAAGCCGCATTCACCGAAAGCAATAAACGCGACACCGAATTGTTGGCACAGGTCGAACCGCAAGATCTGATCAAGTTCGGACTGATCCCCGAGTTTGTTGGCCGCCTGCCGGTGGTCGGCGTATTGAGCGACCTCGACGAAGATGCCCTGGTCGAAATTCTTACCAAGCCAAAGAACGCCATCGTGAAGCAATATCAGCGGCTGTTCGAGTTTGAGAACGTCAAGCTGCGCTTCACCGATGAGGCCCTACGCTGCATCTCGAAAGAAGCTATGTTACGCAAGGTAGGCGCCCGCGGACTGCGCATGATCCTGGAAGAGTTGATGCTCGACCTGATGTATAACCTGCCCGGGCAAAAGCGGGTTAAGGAGTTCGAGGTTACAGAGGAGATGGTTCTGAAGCGCAACGTGAATCTGCCGCTGATGGAGAAGGCGGGGTAGGTCGGCCACATAATTTCAGCGCACGTTCGGCGCGGCTTCGGTTGCGCCGCTTCTTTTTGAACCATACGCAGCCCGATTCTGCGGTTGGTTCAGACTCGCCGATCGCGCCCATCGCCGTCAGCGGCGAATCCCTTTCACAAACCAAGGCATCCAAAACGCATAACCGTTAATTGGCAACAATTCCCAGCAGCCTCTTCATTCTCGGGTCAGGGTCCGGCAAAGTTACTCACCCTGCAGCAAGTAGTGGGTTAGGTTGATTCCCACAGGTTGTTACTGATGGAGTCCGGTTGATGGATGCCGCTCGAAATACAAATGGATTCCTTTGGTCAGCAACCAGATCGCGAGAAGGGCAATACCAGGCCAGAAGGTCAGCATCCCTAACAAGGGAAAGAAAGCCCAACCATTGGAGCAGGGACCAATGACAGCGATATGGGTGACAGTGACGAGCCAGCCCGCCAGCGACGTCCCAAGCAGGGCTAGGGCCAGTTTTAGCACAATGCAATCTTACTCCTTGACGAACGCTCTCAGAATAATCCCCTTGTCAATCCGCTTGCAGCGGATTCGGCTTCCGGCAGCATCAGATTGACCCACTATTCTGCAACAGGTTTGCCTCTGCAGCCTTCCCCTGCATGATATTCTTGAGGAAATGTGGCTCTGCCCTAGGGCGGCCGGCGCGAGCACGCGGCGCATTGACTTTCATTTTTTTCTTCCCAGAGCGGCGACTCCGCTCTGCATGACAAGGTGGTACTAGTGACCCAGCGCGAGAAATTCGAAACCAAGAAACTCCCCATGATGCCGATTCGCGATGTCGTCATCTTTCCTTACATGATGACGCCATTCGTAGTTGGCCGGGAGTCCAGCGTGCGCGCATTGGAAGAAGCGCTGGCCGGCGACAAGAAGATTTTTCTCGCCACCCAACATGACGCCAGCATCGACGAGCCCAAGCCCAACGAGATTTTCCAGGTCGGCACCCTCGTCAACATCGTGCAGAGTCTGAAGCTTCCTGATGGCAACATCAAGGTCCTGGTGGAGGGTCTGGAGCGCGGCAAGATTCTCCAGGTGGTCGACACCGATGGCTATTTCGAGGCCACAGTGCGCACCGCGAAGTACTCGGCTGAACCGACGCCGCAGATTGAAACCAGCATGACCCGCGTGACGGGTCTGTTCGAACAGTACGTCAAGCTCTGTCAGTCATTGAATTACGAAACCATGATCGCCGCCGTCCGCAACGACGATCCGGCCAAGCTGACCGATACCATCGCCGCCAACCTGCAGCTCTCGATAGAAGAGAAGCAGGAGTTGCTGGAAATCTTCGATCCCGCCGAGCGCCTGAACCGCATCGGAGACGTGCTCGACGTCGAGATCGAGAAACTCAACATGGACCGCACCATCCAGTCGCGCGTCAAGCGCCAGATGGAGCGTGCCCAGAAAGAGTATTACCTCAACGAAAAGATCAAGGCCATCCAGAAGGAGTTGGGCCGCGGCGAGAAGAGCGAATTCGACGAACTGAAGAAGAAGATTGACGCCGCCGGAATGCCGCGCGAAACCCACGAGAAGGCCCTGCAGGAGCTGAAAAAGCTGGAAGCCATGCCGCCCATGTCGGCAGAGTCCACCGTCTCGCGCAATTATCTCGATTGGCTGCTGGCGGTGCCGTGGAAGAAGCGCTCCAAGGAAATTCGCAATATCGATATTGCCGAGAAGACGCTCAACGAAGACCACTACGGTCTGGAGAAAATCAAGGAGCGCATTCTTGAGTTTCTTGCCGTTCGGCAGCTCGTCAAGAATCCCAAAGGCTCCATCCTGTGTTTCGTCGGACCTCCGGGCGTGGGCAAGACCTCGCTCGGCATGAGCATTGCCAAGGCCACCGGCCGCAAGTTCGTGCGCATGTCGCTGGGCGGAGTGCGTGATGAAGCCGAAGTCCGCGGACATCGTCGTACTTACATCGGCGCCCTGCCCGGCCAGATCATCCAGATGATGAAAAAGGCCGGTACCAAGAATCCGGTGTTCATGCTGGATGAAGTGGACAAGATGTCGATGGACTTCCGCGGCGATCCTTCGGCGGCGCTGCTGGAAGTGCTCGATCCCGAGCAGAACTTCATGTTCGTCGATCATTACCTCGACGTGGAGTACGACCTGTCGCAGGTGTTCTTCATCGCCACCGCGAACGTGCTGCACACCATACCTCCCGCCTTGCAGGACCGCATGGAAGTACTGCGGTTGCATGGTTACACCGAGCCGGAAAAAGTCGAGATTGCCAAGCAGTATCTGGTGCGCAAGCAACGCCTGCAAACCGGGTTGACCGAGCAGAACATCGTCTTCACCGACGATGCGCTCACCACCATTATTCGCAACTACACTCGCGAAGCCGGCGTCCGCAATCTGGAGCGCGAGATCGGCAACATCTGCCGCAAGGTTGCGCGCAAGGTGGTAAAGGAAGGCGACAAGTACACGGTGGAACTCACCGCACAGAACGTCGGCGAGTACCTGGGCGTGATGAAGTTCCGCGACAGCGAGGTTCACGAACGCAGCGAAGTCGGTCTAGTCACGGGCCTGGCTTGGACCGAGGTTGGCGGCTCCATCCTCACCACCGAGGTCGCCACGGTTGACGGCAAGGGCAAGCTCACGCTCACCGGTAAGTTGGGCGACGTGATGCAGGAGTCGGCGCAGGCTGCCATGTCTTACGTGCGCTCCCGTGCGCATCGCCTGGGACTTCCGCGTGACTTCTACCGCAATCTCGATATTCACGTGCACGTGCCCGAGGGCGCGATTCCGAAAGATGGTCCGTCCGCCGGCATCACTATGGCGACGGCAATCGCCAGCGCACTTAGCCACATTCCGGTTCGGCGCGACATCGCCATGACCGGCGAGATTACGCTTCGTGGCAAGGTGCTGCCGATCGGCGGGTTGAAAGAGAAGCTGCTGGCAGCGCATCGTGCCGGCATCTTTGAGGTCTTACTTCCGGCTGACAATGAGAAGGACCTGGCCGACGTGCCGGAAAACTTACGCAACGTGATGAAGCTGCGCTTCGTCAATACCATGGATGACGTGCTGGGATACGCGCTGGAGCGGCCGCTGCCCGAGGTGCCCGATGAGGCTTCTCCGGGAATCGCCGCGCTGCCCCCCGATGCGGAGCCGGCGCCAGCGCACCAGTAATTGCAAGCCGAACCCCTGGGAAGCGAACAGCACCGCCCCGTGCGGATGCCGTTCCTTTCTCGCTTCCCCACAACGCCCGCCACAGGACGGCCATGTTGATTGCATGAAGGTATTGACTCGCTTTGTGACCTCTGCTGCCGCCCCCCTGCAGTTCCCGCCTGCAGGAGCGCCTGAGATCGCCTTCCTGGGCCGCTCCAATGTCGGCAAGTCCAGCCTGATCAACTCGCTTGTCGGCAGCAAGATCGCCAAAACCAGCAACACGCCCGGCCGCACCCAGACCATCAACTTCTTCCAGATACGACGCCCCGGCAAACCGAATCCCGACTTCGTCTTTGCCGACCTGCCCGGCTACGGTTATGCCCGCGCGCCAAAGGAAGTTACCGACAAGTGGGCGGGATTCATCAACCCATACCTGGAAAATCGCGAGTCACTGGTGCTGTGCTTGTCGTTGGTCGACGTCACCATTCCTCCACAGGAAATTGATTTGCAGTTGATGGACTGGATGCGTCACATGGACCGAGAGTTCATCGTGGTGGCAACCAAGGCCGACCGCATCTCGAACAACCAGTTGCGCGCGTCGCTGCCTAAACTTTGCGAGCGGCTGCAGGTCCTTCCCTCACAGATCATTCCATTTTCGGCGAAGTCGCGCGTTGGATATGAGGAGCTTTGGGCGGCCATCAAGTCTGCGGCGAGGGTTGAAGATCAGGCCGTCAGCGACATCTCTAAGACAGGCTCCTAGTCGAGGCCATCCGGCGTGATACCCAGACTTCTTCGCGGCACGTCAAGCGTATCCCTATTACCGCTAGCCACTAGAGCAATTTCAGATTTGGCCTATCCCATTTGATTGGGTAGAACAGCCCTTTAGGGTCTGTGTCTGTGTGAGAACTCATTTCAAGTTAGCTCGGTGGAACGAGTGCGGCGAATCCAGCCCCGCAGGGGCGGGAAGAATCTAGCCCAGCATGGAGCCGCAGGCGGAATGCTGGGTAAAGTTGCGAATGGACCCGAGTCCCTTCTCGGGGACGGCACGCTTATCAAACCCTTTCGTAAAGCTATCTGGAACACCTGCTGATCGTTCCTTAAGTGGGCCAGATCTCCAGCGCTGTTTTGCTCAGTATCTGTTCTTTCGCCTCCGTGCTGAGCGGTAACGCGCGAAACTCGGCCAGGTTTTTCTCGATCTCAGGAACACCGGGTCCCGGCCAATCGGTGCCGAACAGCGTCTTGTGCGCGATTTCTTCCAGTCTGGGGAAATATTTCAAAAGCGTTTTAGGCGGGATACCGCTGATGTCCAAATAGACGTTACGGTGCCGTCGCACCAGGAAGAAAGCTGAGTCCATCCACAACGGACGCCCACCATGCGCGAGCAATATCTTCAGGCGAGGAAAATCGACAGCCACGTCATCCACATACATGGGATCGCCGTACTTGTTGCGCGCCCCGGGAAAGATCGACGTGCCGGTGTGCACCATGATGGGAATACCGTTCGCTTCGGCCGCGCGATAGATGATCTCCAGCTCCTTGACGCCGTTCACATAATCATTGGGATACAGCAACTGGTGCGGCGGATGGATCTTGATGAGCTTGATCCCCAGCCGCACGATGTGTTCCATGTCGGCCAGAACATTCTGCGTGTGCCGCGGATGCACACTGCCACAAGGGATGAGCCGCTTCGGATCTTCCTTCACGTAGTTGGCGATGAACTCGTTGACCGCCGGCGTAAATCCTATGACCTCGGGTGCAACGTAGTTGATGAGCACTGCCCGATCAATCCCAATTTTGTCGAGATGCTTGAGAAACGCCTTGGGCGAGTTGCAGTATTCAGCAACTTGGTCGAAATCCTTACGCGATTTCTTCATCAGCGCCAGGGCCTCGGGCTTGAACAACTCGATTGGCTGGATGTGGATGTGGCAGTCAGTGATGAGCATCGTGTTGTCAGTAGTCCAGTAGTCAGTTGTCAGTTGTCAGTACTCCGGGGGCAACCGCAGGAGTCGACTCGCCAGCGGTCCTCGGCGACGTCGGGTCTCTCTTACGGTGTCATCCTGAGCGGAGCGCGGCGAAGCCGAGCGAAGTCGAAGGACCCCTATCCCATCCCTAATCTCAATTCGCTGCCGCCGCCATCACTGCTCGCTTGGCAAACACCCGCACCATCTCGCGTCGGTACTCCGGCGTGAGCGCCGAGGTGGTCAACGGCTTGGCCGTGCTGGCCGCCAGGTCACCGATTCGCTCCGCGATCTCTTCGGTCGGAGCCACTCCCACCAGATGCGCATCTGCATCCCTGATGAGAAATGGCGCAGGATTGACAGCGGTGATGGCAACGCGAGCATCTTCGACGCGGCCAGAGCGCATTTTGAGCGCCACGGCGACGCCAGCCAGGGGATAATCAATGCTTCCGCGGACCCGCAGCTTCTGGTAGCTGCCGCGCCAGCCCGCGGACGATTCCGGCAGATACACCCGAGTGACGATCTCATTTGGCGCCAGATGCAGCCGCACAATGCCGTCGTTTACGTAGAACTCTGACAATGGGGTACGTCGCATACCGGTCGGACCGGCAATCTCGATCTCCGCACCCAGACACATGAGCGCCGGGGGCGTGTCGCCCGAAAAGGTCGCCCAGCAGAACTTTCCGCCGGGTGCAACATGGCACAGGTCCCCATCTTTCTTCAGGCAGAAACCGCAACTCCTGCGCCACAGCAGCGATTGGTTGTACCAGAGGCAGCGGGTGTCGAGGCAGAGGTTGCCGCCAATCGTGCCCATGTTGCGTAAAACCGGCGACGCGACCGTTTTCACCGCTTCGTACAGGACGGCATAATCTCTGCGAATGAGCGCCGAATATTCCACGGCACTAAGGGTTGTCAGGGCGCCAATCTCAACGCCCTCGCCCGCACGATGGCGAATGCCGCGCAGGTGGCCGATGCCGCGCAAGTCGAGAATGTACGACGGTGTGAAGAGTTTCTGCTTCATCGAAGGCAGCAGGTCGGTGCCGCCGGCAACCACTTTCACCTGGCCGTCATACCTTGCCATCAGCGCAATGGCTTCATCCAGGGTCTTAGGGCGCAGCAGTTGGAAGCTGGGCAGGCTCACTTACCACCTCCGACTGGTGACCCGGCGTCCGTACCCTGTCGCGCCGGATCAAGCGCATGTCGCATCGGACCCTTGCCGCGGAACCACAGCGAGCCGCCATGTTCGCGAAGCTTGTGGGGAGCAGTCGGGTCAACCGACTCAGTCATTTCGATCCGCTTCATGCCCTTCTTCGCGCGCAAAGCGGCCAGCACTCGCTCCGGCGTAAACGGCGCCTCTCGTAAGCCGGACTCCCACAGCGTCGTAGATCGCATTTGAGATTGCAGGGATTGTCGCCGCCAGCGACCCTTCACCGGCCTCCTTCGCGCCGAATGGCCCTTCGGGATCGATGCTCTCGACGATGATGCATTCAATCTCGGGCGACTCGGTGGACGACGGACTGCGGTATTCGAGCATGCCCGGATTCATCAGCAGCCCGTCTTTCCAAACCATCTCTTCCTCAAGCGCCTGGCCAAGTCCCATCCAGACGGAACCGATCACCTGGCCTTCGACGGCCACAGGATTCAGCGCGCGCCCGCAGTCGTGGGCAGCCCATATCTTGTGTACCGTTACTTCGCCGGTGTCTTCATCCACACTGACGTCGGCCACCTGCGCGGAATACGAGTATGCCGGCGACGGCCCCACGCCACCCCCCTTATGTTTACCGCCGCGCGCCGCCACCGGAGGCGCGTACGAGCCAGTGCCAGTCAATGCGCCGTGGAAGTCGATCGCGGCGACAATCGCTTCCTCAAAGCTCATGTGGTCCTTTGGGCCTTCCCCCTTGCGCGTTTGTAAGACTGAGCCACGAAGAATCTGGCCGTCCACATGTCCACGCGCGACTTCTTGCTCCTGCAGAGAATCTGACGCTGTGGGATCATAGTCTGACAGCGTAGTACCCTTGTTCCACACGCGGTCATTGCGCATAACGATATCATCGGACGGGCATTCCATCCGCTTGGCTGCAGCGCTCACGATATTCTTCTTGACATCTTCGGCGGCGCGGAGAGCGGCGTTGCCAGCCATAAAGGTCACGCGGCTGGAATAGGAGCCGAGGTCGATCGGGGTCAGATCGGTGTCGGCGGCGATGACTTTGACTCGTGAAATGTCGCAGCCCAGTACCTCCGCCACCACTTGCGCGGTCATGGTGTCGGAACCCTGTCCAATCTCCGAAGCCCCGGTATAAACCACTACCCCACCGTCGCGATCGATCTTGATATTCACCGTCGAGTGCGGCATGTCGGAACGAATAATGCTGTTGGCCGCGCCACTCACATAGTGACTGCACGCCACTCCAAGGCCGCGGCCCTTAGGCAACTTGCCTTTGCGCTCCCTCCAACCCGACCGCGCAACTACCTGGTCGATGCACTCGGGAAGCCCATAGCTAAGCACCCGCAGACCGTTGACGGTCACCGTCGGCGGCTTCAGCAGATTCACCCGCCGCATCTCTGCCGGATCGAGATTAAGCTTGTCGGCGATCTCGTCCATCTGCGACTCGAAGGCGAATCGCACGTTCACCGTGCCGTGCCCTCGCATTGCCCCGCAAGCAGGCTTGTTGGTCAGCACGCGATAGCCGTCGAAACGAATGTTGGGAATGTCGTACAGCGCGCCCAGCAGCGCCCCGGAATAGAGGATAGTCACAACACCGTAGGAGCAGTAAGCACCGCCATCCTGAACCACTTTGCAGGCGACGGCGGTCATGCGGCCATCGTTCTTCACGCCGGTCTTCAGGTCGATGATGGTACGTGGACGTCCGCGGTGCGCCCAGAAAACCTCCTCGCGCGTGTAGGTGATCTTCACCGGGGCCCTGGCCGCGCGCGCCGCGACCGCCGCGATGATTTCTAGTGGAATGATTTCGCTCTTGCCCCCGAAACCGCCGCCCACCAAGGGTTTGATCACGCGGATCTGCGACATCGGCATCTCCAGCACCAGTGAAAGCTTGTGCTGCAGGTAGTACGGGACCTGCGTGGACGACCACACGGTAAGCCGTCCCAGCTTGCCGGTGTGCGGGTCGAGTTCGAAGTTGGCCAGCGTGCTATGCGGTTCCATCGCGGCATGCGTCACTTCGTTGGCGATGTAGCGGCCCTCGGCGATGTAGTCAGCGTCGGCAAACCCCTGGTCCAGATCGCCGAAGACATGGTGATAATCCTTTTCGATATTATGCGGACGATTCTCATGGATGAGATCGCTCTCGGCTCTTCATCGACTCTTCCGGATCGAAGTAGGCCGGAAGAGGCTCGTATTCCACGTCGATCAACTCGATTGCATTTTCGGCGATCTCTTCGCTGATCGCGGCAACGCAGGCAACATGATCGCCCACGTAGCGGACCTTCTCTACCGCCAGCGCGGTCTCGTCGTGACCCACGGGAAGAATACCGTATGGATTAGGCGCGTCAGCTCCAGTGATGACAGCGACAACGCCGTCGAGAGCTTTCGCTCGCGAAGTGTCGATACGCTTGATTCGAGCGTGGGGATATGCCGAATGAAGAATTTTGCCCACCAGCATGCCGGGAAGGCTGAGGTCGTCCGTGTATTTGCCCGCGCCGGTGGTTTTGCCCGCGGCATCCACCATGGCGATCGATTTACCGATTACAGAAAAATCATTCATTAGCAATTAGCCTTTAGCGGTTAGCAACTAGCAACGGCATCAGCACTCAGTCTAAGCAAGAATTGTCGTGCTGACAGCCCAGAACTATCCTTCTACTTCGCGCCTACCAACTCTTCTTTCTTACCCTTCTGTTCGGCCTGGATCACGGCCCGTATGGCCTCATACATCTGCGAGTATCCGGTGCAGCGGCATAGGTTGCTGCTGAGTGCAGCGCGCATCTCGTCCTCGGTTGGATCGGGATTGTTGGCCACCAGTGACCTCACCGTCATCATGAATCCCGGCGTACAGAAGCCGCATTGCGCGCCGCCAAAATCGCCATAAGCCTTCTGCAGCGCAGCCAAACCGCCGTGATCGGCAAGGCCTTCGACAGTCGTGATCTCCTGTCCCTCGCAACTGGCCGCCAGCATGGTGCACGACAGCATGGGCACTCCGTCAACTTGCACGGTGCAGGAGCCGCACGAAGAGTCATCACAGGCACGCTTAGAACCGGTGAGCGCCAGGTCCTGGCGCAGCACGTCGAGCAGAAGCTTGTTCGGCTCAATCGCCAGCTCGTGAGTGCGTCCGTTGATGCGTAGTTCAATGAGTTCTTTTTTCATAGGAAAACCGTAATTAGCTTTTAGCACTTAGCCTTTAGTAATCCGGACACCGGAACGACTCTTGCCCGCTAACAGCTAATAGCTATCTTCAATACACCGGCACCGCCGGATCAATCTGTCGCGACCAGCGGTCAATTCCTCCGCGCAACGATTGCACCTTGTCGAAGCCTTGCTGCCGCAGCCATGCTGTGACATTCATCGAGCGCACGCCATGATGGCAAATGACCACGATATGACCGTCGGGATCAAGCTCCTGATTAAAGCGCGCTGGAATATCGCCCATCGGAATCAATTTGCTGTTCGCAATCTTCGCAACCTCAAACTCCCACGGCTCGCGGACATCGAGCAGCACGACATCTGCTCCCGCCTCTTGCTGGGCTTTCAGTTCTTCCGGTGCGATCTCGTAATCCAACGTCGTGCTCACTTCCCTACCCACTTGGGCCGCCGCCGTTCCATGAATGCCGCAATACCTTCCTGCGCATCGTCAGTCTTCATGAGTTCGTCGAAATAAATCTGCTCGGCGCGCACCAGTCCTTTGTCGAAATGAATCGCGTCCCACGCGTAAAACGCCTTTTTGGCCAGCGCCAGCGCTACCGGACTCAACTGCGACACCCGCTGCACGCATTCCGTCACCAGGGTTTCCGGATCATCCGCGAGTCCGTTCACCAAACCAGCCTCCAGCGCTTCCTGGCCATTTAGCGACCGACCGGTAAGGACCAGCTCCGCCGCCAGCTTTTGTCCCACAATGGCAGACAACGCCACAGTGGCGACCGGTGGATAGCATGCCAGCTTGATCTCGGGAAATCCCCACACCGAATCCGGCGAAGCGTACACGATGTCGCACATCATCGCCAGCTCTGCGCCACCGCCGAGACAATGCCGGCGAACACTGGCAATCGTCAACTTGCTGTTGTCAACCACCGAGCGAATCACGCTGTGAAATGCGGTGAGCATCTCGCGCACTTTGTCGGGCGTATGCGCCGCGATATCCACTCCGCAGGAAAAAGCGCGTTCCGTGCCCGCAAAAATAATAGCGCTGATTTCCGTCCGGGCCTCAATTTGCTCCAGCGCCGCCCGCAGCTCGTCCATCATGGGGATGTCAATGACGTTGAGCGGCGGATTATTCAGCACGACGCGAGCTGCTGGCGGTTGCAGATCGACCGTGATGCGAGTGAAACTTGCTTTGGTGGTTGGCTCGTCTTATAGGGGTCCTTCGACCCCGTTCGCTATGCTCCCTACGCTCAGGATGACAATCCTAGATCTTCCTTGCTCATTTGCCCGTAAACTTTGCCGGTCTCTTTTCCATGTACGCGGTCAAACCTTCCTTCGCGTCCTCGCTCTCAAAAAGCAGCTGCTGATTCTCGCGCTCCAACGCCAGTCCGGCTTCCATTGGTATCTCCCAACCGGTCTGCACCGCGCGCTTGATCCGTCCGACAGCCTTGGCCGCTTTGTTCGGAGGACAGAACTGGCGCGCGTACTCCAACACGCGCTCCATAAACTTTTCGCCTTCGAAGATTTCATTCACCAAGCCCAGTTGTTTCGCATCCTCAAAGGTAAAGGTCTTGCCCGTTACCATCAGCTCAATTGCTTTCGACTTGCCCACAATCCGCGCCAGGCGCTGGGTTCCACCGGTTCCCGGAAGCACACCTAAGTTGACCTCGGGCAACCCGATCTTGCCGCCATCCTTGCGCGCAATTCGCAAGTCCGCCGCCATGGCAACCTCCAGACCTCCGCCAACACAATGCCCGTTGAGAGCGGCAATTACCAGCTTGGGAGTGTTCTCCAATCGCAACAACATCTCATTGGCGTGCAGGCAGAAGTAGTACTTGAATGTGGGATCGACTTCGGTCAGCATCTGGATGTTGGCACCAGCGCAGAAAAACTTTTCCCCCGCACCGGTCAGCACAATCACATAAACATCGTTGTCCATCCGCGCCCGCAGAATGGCATCGTCAAGCTGACGGTTCATCTCGTAGCTGTAGGTGTTGGCTGGCGGATCGCTCATCGTGATGACGGCGACACCTGCTTCAACACGGTATTGGACGAGCTCCTTCACCTGGCTCGACGCAGGTTGGGTTGTGCTACCCATCGACAAAACTCCTGACATGGCATTGCGGCAATGCGGTCATGAACGCCCCCGGCCTGACGCGAGTGAAGGAGCAGGCTTACGCTTCGCAGCTTTGGTTTTAGGACGGCCGTTCGGCTCCAGTCTGACGCTGCGATTCGCCTCACGACGCGGCTGCCAGTCGCCGGCCTTCTCGGCTCGCACTCCGCGCAGGAAAATATCGCTCATCTCGCGGGCAATGGTTTCCGCATCGGGATCGACGCGCGGCTTGTACCAGGTGTACAGCCAGTTCATCATGCCGAAGAGTCCCATGACCGCCGTGCGGGTGCTGATTCCGCCCATCGCAGCGGCACGCGGCCCGATGTACTTCAATCCCTCGGCTTTGGCCAAGTCGTCTACCAGGCCGACACAAATGCGATAGTACTCACGCTTGATGGCAGCCAACTCGGTACCATAGCCATTCTTCAGAACATCGTCTTCATGCGCCAGTACCTTCATCGCCTTTTGCTTGGCCACCGAATAACCAACGTGGTTCTGAACAAACATGCGGATGCGGGTCTCGGGATCGTTGCTCTCGGCCAGCCGCTGACGCAATCTCTCGATAATGGTGTTGAAAGTGTGCTGCTGAATGAAATAGAGCAGCTTCTCTTTGGATTCGAAATAGTAGTAAAGGCCGGCCAGCGAAATGCCGCTCAAGCGCGAAAGATCGCGCATGGAGGCGCCCTCGTATCCTTTTTCGGCAAAGATCTCGGTAGCGTAATCCAGAATCTCGCTTAAACGGCGATCAAAGCGGCTATCCGCGGAGGCAGGTTGTTCCAGGGACCGGGTTGGGGAGGAAGAAGACATGTGGCTATCGTCGATCAGGGGCAACGTCTGGAAAACCAGAAGTCATTTTCGAACGTTCGTTCTAATTTTATTCTGACCCGGCCGATTCGGCAACTGGGAGTACGCCAAGTTGCAGCACGGCGCAACGTCATGCACCGCAGGGAGATTTCTGCCTAGGGAAATGGGAGCTATGAAGTGCGGCTTTCGCGGTTCGCGATGAATTGTGTAACCGCTCGCCTATTGCAACCCCGCCTGCCCTAGCATCTCCAGAAATTGCTTCTGGGTGCGCATGTCGATGGACTGGGCTACCAGCTTGCCGTCGCGATCGTAAACAAAGCTCTTCGGAATGCCCTGGACTTGAAACAGGTCATTCACTTTTCGTCCGGGGTCGAGCATGACCGGGTAGCTGATATTCCGCTCCGCGATAAAGGGCTTCACTTTGTCGGCCTCTTCGTCGGAGACGGCCAGGATCACGAAGCCTTGGTCCTTGAAGCGCTGGTAGAGGGTATTGAGGTCGGGCATTTCTTTGCGGCACGGCGGACACCAGGTCGCCCAGAAGTTCACCAGCACAACTTTCCCCTTCAGCTCCTTCAATGTCCAGGTTTTGCCCTGAAGGTCGATGAGAGTGAAATCCACTTTCTGACGCTCCTGGTCAGCGGCTTCCAGCTTCGTCATGGCAGCCTTGAACTGCGGCGTGTCCAGAGTTGCCTGCACATGCTCGTAGCGTACCAGTTGCGCGAGCTCATCGTATGCGTCGCTCGAAACTGCCGCCTTAGCTTCGGGCGGCGCCTGCTGTAACGCCCCCGCCAGCGTCGTGGCGACCTCCTGCAGCGTGTCGTGCCCGAAGTCGCCTTCGGTGGCGCGGTTCGCCAGGTAATTTGCCAGCTGAAGTTTGTTCTCACTCGGCGTCAAAGCACGAATCTCCAGCGCAATGTCTTTGGTGGTGTGCGCCCGGACGTCGTCGGGCAGGCTGCGCAAAGTCTTAATCTGGTCGAAGATCGGCTTCTCTTGGGCGGTCCAGACGATCTCTTGCTTCTGCGCCCAGGCGGAAAGCGGACTCAACACCAGCATCTGGACTGCAATCGCACACAGAAAAGCCACACGCGCCATGCTTGGGGCTATGCTCCTGAACGAACCATGCGAAACGGTGTTCATCGACTCACCACCTCTGCGGTAATCTTACCTCTTTGCAGTAGCGTTCGGATGCGGGATGCCGCGCAGCAAAAAGGACGACGCTGTTTGCGTCGTCCTTCGCCATACCTGTTTAGTTTGTAGGCTACACGCCCACCAGTTCTTCTTGCGGTTGCATCGCAGGCTCCTGCTCCACCACCGCTTTGATGCGCGACGAGCCCAACTTAGGCAGCTTGACGTCCCAGATGAGTCCCAGGGCTTCCAGCGTCTTGATGCCGTACCAGTTCATATCGAACTCATACCATGCCAAGCCGTGACGGGCCGATTGCGGATGTGCATGGTGATTGTTGTGCCAGCCCTCGCCGAAGGCGAGATAGGCCACCCACCACAGATTGCGCGAGTCGTCATCGGTGGCGAAGCGCTTGGAACCCCACATGTGCGTTGCCGAGTTCACAAACCAGGTGGAGTGCAGCAGGACCACGGTGCGCAGGAAGACTGCCCAGAACATCACTCCCCAGCCGCCGATGACCAGCAGGAGCACGCCCAGAATGGTGAGCGGAACCCAGTGGTACTTGCTGATCCAGAGATGAAATTTATCTTTGCGAAGGTCAGGGACATACGCCAGAAGATCGCTGTTGTTGTTATGAAAGGTTTGCCCGGTAAGGATCCAACCCATGTGCGCCCAGAAGCCGCCATCGCGGGGGGAGTGTGGATCGCCCGGCTTGTCGGTGAGCTGATGATGAACACGATGCGTGGCCACCCAAAAGATGGGACCGCCTTCCAAGGTCAGCGTGGCGCAAACCGTAAGAACATACTCCAGCCACTTCGGGCATTTGTAGCCGCGATGGGTCAGCAGCCGGTGGTAGCCGATGCCAATACCGAGGCTTCCCGCGACCCAATACACAATCAGGCCAATAACCAGCGCCTTCCAACTGAACATGAATAAAGCCGCGATCGCGCCGATATGAAACGCGAGCATGAAGCCCGTGGTGAGCCAATTGATCTTCTTGCTTTCTTTCTCTCCAGTCATTTCTCCTCTGGGTTATTGCCTGTGGATCCTTGTGATGTGTGGTGCAGGAGCCACTCTCAGACTAACAACGGAAGAGCGTTCTGTTTGTAATACTTTTGTCACATCGGATTGTGACGTGGGATGAGAGGCAGGACAGTGTAGATTCTTCGGGCACGCGGCCGTCAGTTTTGGCCGGAAGGCTTGATCGGGAACGGAACGGCATCGGCAAACCCAGCCACTTTGCCATCGCTCGACACGACTGCCATCCGTTTCACCTCACCCGGAACCGCGGTGGCCTGGATGTTGACGGGGTCGTTAGGCCCGCTGCCGGAGCAATAACCGGGCTTCCCCGAACACACCAGGACGCCCCGCTTGTCGAAGCTCACCCCTTGCATCATCTGCCTGGGGGATTTGCCAGCGGGCCATTGCCACAGAAAGTAAACAACCCCGTCGGGAAAACCCTTGCCGATGAGGTTGTACATAAGCATCGTGCCGGAGGAGGTTTTCTGTCGCGGCCCTTCGTGAGCGACGAGTTCCACGCCTGGCGTGTTCTTGCCCCAGTGCTCTGCGTCGAGTTGTTGGCCCGCAAGCGGTAAGGACAAGAATGACGCCGCCGCGAGCATCGAAATCGACACGCCGATTACGCGATGCATTGAGCGCCGAACCATTCGAGCAGCTTACCTCTGAAACACTTGAAACATTGGCGACAAAAAACAGGTCCCTCGCTGACTCGTGTCGGCCCGGGATGACAAAGACAATAAAACGCTTTTCAGCAGCGCAGCTAAAGCTCCGCCCCTTCAAAACATACTCTCACGCCCGGCCCAACCTTCGCTACTTGTTGCTTTTCCCTGCTGATGGGGGCAACGACATGCCGAAGAGCAACGTCTGCCGCGCTCGCTCCGCAACCTTGTCATCATAGCCTTCGAGGATCAGCAGATCGTTACCCTGGACTTCCAACGTGGCTTTGCCCTCGTTGGTCTCGAATGTAATCAGCGACGGCGACGCCGTTGCGCTGGCTCCATTTGCCGGCGCGGGTCGCTGCAAGACGGCGGCCTTCTTATAGCGCTTGGGAAGATAGCTGGCATAGAGCTTGGCAAAATCGCGCGCTGCGCCCGGTGAATCCCAGCGCGAAAAATAAAGCATCGCGATCTGATCTTTGGGCGCCGACTTGGCATGGGTTGCGAAGTAGTAGCCGCCTCGCCAATGCGGATAGTAGTTCGGCGGGGCCTCGCCGTACTGTTTGGCGAGCAGATAAATGTCGAACTCACCCATGCCGCCGAAATCGAAGCGCTGGTAGTCGGGGCCGACCAGTTTGTCGAGATCGGGAATAATCAGTGGCGCCACATCCTGCTTCATCAGGTAGGTCTCGGGCTGCATGATCTGGCGCGTATCAATGGGGGGATGCTCCAGCATGCCGGCGTATGCCGCATCTTTGCCTTCTTTGGCGAACACGGTGCGTACAAACTCCAAGCCGAACGTGTACGGCATCAGGAGCGACTCCTTCAAAAACATGGGAGCCGCGGCAAAAACAGGCGAGTCCTTGTTGTCGG
This sequence comes from uncultured Acidobacteriaceae bacterium, assembly GCA_963709045.1. Classification (GTDB taxonomy): domain Bacteria; phylum Acidobacteriota; class Terriglobia; order Terriglobales; family Acidobacteriaceae; genus Bog-257. Next base: position 91,804 of record CAVPUX010000011.1, read on the forward strand.
CCATGCTGGCGCGCATGGCATCGACGATCTCGGGCGCAGTCAGGATATTCTTGCCGCTGGGCGCCAACGTGTAGTCAAGCAGCACGACCATCGCCTGCCCTTCGGTCACGCACTGACGCGCAGCCTGCGCTTCTTCCACAACCTGTTCCTGCTGATCGGGCTCGGGCGCATCGTCTTTGCCACCGGCCAACTCCCATTTCTCCAGACCTACCATCTGGTCCTGCAACGCGTGGGTAAGCTCGTGTGCCAGCACTGGCTTCTGAATGTCGGGCTGCACCCAGTCGAGCAGATTGACGCTCTTCGACTTGGGATCGTAGTAGGCCGCAACCTGCTCGCCGAGTAGGCGAAGAAATTCGGAGTGCAGGTCATAGCCCGGCGGGAGCAAGCCAAACTTCTCCAGCACCAGCCGTGATTGCTCCAGCCGCTGGGCATCTTTGTCGTCCTTCATGCGCTTGTCAACGTACTTCTCCATCGACTCACGGGTGATGAGGTGACGCTTGACCTCGTGCTCGATCGGCAGCCCGGTGTCATGGCTGGCGAAGCCGAGAATTTCATCCACCGAGCGGAACAGTTCCTTGGCTTGCGCCTTGGTAATGCGAGTCTGCGGCTCCGGCGTCTCGGCGGCCTGCGATGGCGGCGTGCTTCCCTGCTGTTGGTCCTGGACGTCGACCCCGGCCCCGGGAACTTGCGTCGTCGTGCCGGGTGGGCCTGGCGGCGTCGCGGGAGTTTGGGGAGCGGCGGGCTGCGAAGGCGTCGGCGCCCGATTCGGCGATTGAGCTGGTGGAGGCGACGGCGGCTGGCTGGGAGTGTTCTGCGCCCACGACGAGCCGAACAGCAAAAACAGAAGAAGGATGACGGAGAAAACCCGTGTCAAAGGCTGCGGTGACTTAGAGGGCGGTAACCGGTTCTTGCGCATGCAGAATCTTCAAGCATAACAGGACATTGCTGCCGAAGTAGCATCAATCGCGCTGGTACAGAAGCCGCAGCCGGGCCTACATCCACGCTCTGTGCGAAAAGCCGATGGCGTTGGACGAGACCGATTGTCAGGCGATGATCGCAGAAGTGGAGCGCGACGGCGAGCGCTTTCGCGAAGTGCCAACGACGACAGGCCTTCTTTAAGTTTCCGGCTACGAGAGAGCCATGGTGTTTCTGGATATGCCATCTGGTTTGCAGAGGGGCGAATTGGCCGGGCTGAAGTGGGAGGACTTCGATTTCAAGAACCTGCATGTAAGCGTTACCTGGTCCCTTGTTGACCAGCATGTGGGCCCCCTGAAGACCGAGGCATCTAGAAGGCTAATGCCGATCGACGAGTACGGTACCCATGACCTGCTGGCCTGGTACGAATTAACCTCTTATAAAGGACCCTTCAGATTACGTATGGTCGATAGATGCCAATCGCGCTGGAGCCAAGCGCGGAAAACAGCCAGTCTGGCCGAGCAGCGCCATGCGCCACTACATCCAGCCCGCTGCACGAAAGGTGGGAATCAACAAGAAAATGTCGTGGCATACTTTTCGTCACACATTTTCGACCTTGCTCAAGGCCAACGGGGAGGACGTCAAAATCGTGCAGGAGCTGTTGAGGCATTCAGCTGCCAAGATGACCCTGGACACCTACCCCCAAGCGCTAAGTTCGCAAAAGCGGGCAGCGCAGAGCAAAGTGGTCGGCATGATAGGCCAAAATTAAGTTGTACCGTCGTTGTACCGCGGGTATCCCGGGGAAAACGCCCGGAACTCATTGAAAAGATTTGGCGTCCCCGACGGGATTTGGACCCGTGTTACCGCCGTGAAAGGGCCGATTTAGCCTGACTTGTCGGAGGGTGGTTAGACATTGTGTTTCCAATCGTTTGCGGCGACCAGACATTGGACTGACTTGTATCGCTTGCGACGGCTTTGTCGAGGAATACGTTACCCTGGCGCTACCAAGAAGTAGCAAAAGCGCAGAGTAAATCCCTCTTGCTCGTCCTCTCCGTCGTGGCTACGTCATCGTGCTGCTCGACCCGGCAGCTGCGCTAGCGCCCACACCCACGCTAATGACGCCCGATTCCAGTAGAGCCAGCTGAATGTTCTGTAACCCCTCGGTTAACAGGTATTACAGTTCATAGAAGCTCCGCGCGTGCTGTCCATGTCCAGCACTACGCGCTGCGGCGAATCAATCGTTTCCGCCCGGGCAATCAGCGCCCGGTTGATCGCGGCCAGCCCAGAGAGGATGCTTTTCTTGGGTCAACAGCTCCGTCTCGAACGACTGCAAGCGGGACTATCAGCGCCGCTCCTCGCTCCCAGATTCTTTCCGAACGCATGAGCCGAAAGATGGGATCTTGTGCAAGACGTTCGGCATCGTTCAGAGGTAATTGTGGGGGTTGAAAACAGATTGCGTGAAGATTGTAGTGAGCCGATGCATTTCTCAAAATAAGAGCGTCGGGTAAACCCATGTCATTTGTGCGATCGTTATAAACCTCGACCTCCGGTGCCGTGTCTCGCAACTCATTTATTGACAGTCTCTGGTATTGCTCCCGCCACAAAATATAGGAGTTTTGAACTACGGATGCCATGCTAAGTACGAGCAAAATAATTGCCCAGACATACCAATTCCAATGCGGAGTCGCAAATTTTTTCTGAAGCTCCTCTCGCAGCAAGTTATCGCGAACCCACGTAAGCGCATAGGCGGCTCCGGTTACTGAACCAGCAATCCAAGAGAAGTACCAAGGTTTGACTACAACATCCTTCAGATAGCTCCAAAAACCAGATATTTCGCTATCACCAGCCACGATTTCCTCAATGTCAGATTGAGAGCCTACTTCTCGACCTGCAGCAAGTGCCTTTGGGCAGATTTCAGTTCGAGTTCAGCATCATTGAGAATATTGGGCGAACTTGTCACAACAACCTTGGTACAGCTGGACGCTCGTCATCCTCGATGATCGAAGTTAATCTTGTCATCGTGGAACAATGCTGCCATCTATCTCCCCTCAGGTCAATTGATCCGGGTGTCGATCCGGTTCCCCGACAATGCCAGGCGCTGGCTCATCACCGGGCGCTGTGATGAGCGTCACTGCCGAACGGTTCGTACAGACGAGATACTTCGACTCCATTGGTCAAGTCACATGTGGGCAACAAGGCGCTGCAAACTTCTGGCTCGCTGCCCACTAAGGAGGGTGGCTATGGGTGGGCGGCCGTTTTGTACCGTTTACGGGGTTTTACTCTTCCTTGTATTTCTTCTTTCGATCTTTTCGGCGAGCAAAAGCTACGCAATTCCCGCATTTTCCCGCATGTATGGCACCAGTTGTAGCACGTGTCATATTGACTTTCCCAAACTGAATGACTTCGGGAAAGCCTTCAAGGATGCCGGTTTCAAGTTCCCCAAAGACGACGAGTCGATGATCAAAATCCCGCCGGTGATGCTGGGAGCGCCGGCCAATGCGGAACTCTGGCCGAAAGCCATCTGGCCAGGCGTTATACCCGGTCTACCGCCAATCGGGCTGCGGATGAACAATTATTTCCAGTACACCGGTACCAGCAGCGGAAAGTTTGCCGCGCTGACTCCGGCGGGAACTTTGGCCCCATTTGTGCCAACCACGGATTTCGAAACCGGGCTATTCAGCATCTTCACCGCCGGGAACTTCGGAAGCGACATCGCATTCTGGGTGGATGACGACATCAGTGTGGCCGGGGCGAACGGCAACGGTGGACTTGGCGATGGCTATCTCAAATTCGTCAATCTTAGCCGCCTGTTGAAGATGCCGCAGCACTCTCTCAATCTGCGGGTCGGCCAGTTTGAACTCGAGCTGCCGTTTACCCAGGCCCGCAGCATTTGGATCAGTCCCTACGACATTTACACGCAAGCCAACATCGGGGCCATGAACTCGCTCATTCCCCTGCAGCAGTTCGTCAATAACCAATTCACCATGGCGGATGCGGGGAAGGGGATCGAGTTGAGCGGAGGGCTGCACACCGGCGGCTATCAGTACTCAATCGCCTTCATCGACCAGAACACCAGTGGAGTTGGGCAGGACGCAAATCCTGGCAGTCCGTATGTTCCTCAAGCGACGGGAAGCAACAATGGCGGTCTGGGTGTAGCCTCGGACGCGAACTTCAAGGACATTTACGCCAATTTTCAGTACCGGTTCAATCTGGAGCACGACAAGGAAAGCCGTAGTGCCATCCAGGCGGCTGGCCCGACCGGACCGCGCGACCATACCTATCTAAACCTCGGCACCTACTACTTTTATGGACGTTCGGTGCAGCGGTTGCTGGGCGCAGGGGCTGACGGTACATCAGCAGTCGTCACTGCACGGGAACCGTTCTACCGTGTCGGCGGCAACATGACCTTCAACTATCGCTGCTGTCTGCAATTCAATGCGCTGTACATGTACGGGCACGACTACAATCTTGTGCCTATCGATGCGAATGGGAATCTCATTCCTCTGCAGAACCTCAGCACGGCCGTGCCGGTGGGGTTCATTCACAGCACGCCAGCTACCTTCAGCGGCGGTTTCGTGGACGCGGAATGGCTGGCCTATCCGTGGATGTACGTAATGCTCCGCTATGACGGGGTGAACTCGACCTCCGATCGCATCAATGGCTTGGCAAGCAATCCCTCCTTCACTGGTGCTCCGTTCAACGCGCCCTTCAGTTCGACACGCAATCGCATCACACCCGGCGTGCAGTTCCTGATCCACGCTAACATCAAGGCATCGTTTGAATACCAGTTCCGTCCTTCGCAATCAGTCGTGATTGCCACGAATCCGCTGACCGGTTTGCCGGTGGCGCTAAATCCCTTCCACACCAACACAGCCGTCGCTGGTTTGGAATTTGTGTATTAACGGCCTGACCTAAACAGCACTACCGACGAAAGGAATATTCATGACACGCAGTTTTCTAGTAACGGTTCTATTGATAACGGCCGTCGCAGCTACCGCGATCGCTGGTACCATCGAAGGCAAAGTGTCGACCGGGAAGTCCGTCGTCTATGTGGACACCATCCAAGGCAAGACGTTTCCTGCACCCTCGCAGCAGCCGGTTATGGACCAGAAGGGCTTAATGTTTAACCCGCACGTCATGGTCGTTCAGGTGGGAACCACCGTCGAGTTCCTGAACAGCGACAATGTACAACACAACGTCTTCTGGCCATCGATCAGCGGCAACAAGAAGCTTGGCCATAACCTCGGAACGTGGCCGAAAGGCGATAAGCGCCCCTTCAAGTTTGACAACCCCGGCTTAGTGTCGTTGCTCTGCAATGTACACCCGGAGATGGCTGGGTACATCATCGTCAGCCCGACGCCATACTTCGCCGAGACCGACGCCAGTGGGAACTACAAAATCGAGAACGTTCCTGACGGCAAATACAACGTGGTCGCTTGGCATGAAGGAATGAAGCCGCAGACCAAGTCTGTGGATGTTGCTGGTACAGGCAAGGCCGACTTCACCTTATCCAAGTAGGAAAGAAGCCGAGGCGGTCTGGCCGCCGCCCCTTTCCCCATATTCGCACTCGATCCACACCTCGTCCGCAGAGAGGCCGATGTTAAGTCGTTTCGCCAACAAGAAGGTCGACCGGGAATGGCTGAATACCAATTTCCCATGCATGATGGCGTGTCCCGCGCACACCAACGCAGGCCGCTATGTGTCGCTCATCGCCGAAGGGCGCTTTGAAGAGGCGTACCGCTATGCCCGCGATCCGAATCCCATGGCCAGCATCTGCGGGCGCGTCTGTGCACACCCGTGCGAGACAGCATGCCGCCGAGGCCAAATCGACCGCCCCATCTCAATTCGCGCACTGAAGCGGTTCCTGACCGAGAGGCACGGCCCAGAATCGCGTCATCCGGTCTCACCTAGTACCAGGCCAGCCGGGAAACTCCCTTACAAGGTGGCAGTGATCGGCGGCGGTCCGGTGGGTCTCTCAGCGGCGCACGATCTGGCGTTGATGGGCTACTCGGTCACCATCTTCGAGGCGTCTCCCGTGGCTGGAGGAATGCTCTACCTTGGAATCCCGGAGTATCGCCTGCCGCGCAGCGTAGTAGAGGCACAGGTACGCGAGATCCTGGAGACGGGTGACATAACGCTTCGCTTGAACTCGGCTGCGGGGCGGGACTTCACGGTCGGCGAGCTAAGGCGCCAGGGCTTCGACGCCGTCTTGATCGCGGTCGGCGCACATCGCAGCCGCGACTTGTCGATTCCCGGAGTTGACCTCGATGGCGTGCATCGCGGCATCGAGTTCTTGCTTAACGTCAATCTTGGCTACAAGTTCACCATTGGCAAGAAAGTCCTCGTAATCGGCGGCGGCAATGTCGCCATGGACGTCGCCCGATCGGCCGCGCGCGAAGTCCTACGCCAGCATGACTTGCCCGGCGGGGTCACGCCACCGGGCGAGATCACTCCCTCGGAAGAGAATCTGCAAACCGTCGCCGCGCACGAGATGATGGACATTTCGCTGTCAGCACTGCGTATGGGCGCTCGCGAGGTCGGCTTGGTGTGCCTGGAGCAGCGCCACGAAATGCCGGCCGCATTAGAGGAGATCGAAGAAGCGGAAACCGAAGGCATCATCATGCATCCAGGCTTCGGACCGAAGCGAGTCCTCGGACGCGACGGCAAAGTCGTCGGCCTGGAATGCCTGAAGACAAAATACGTCTTCGATGAGAACCACCGATTCAATCCTGCGTTCTACGAGAACAGCGACACCCAGTTTGAGTGCGACACCATCATTCTCTCGATCGGGCAGGCTCCCAACCTGGAGTTCCTGCGGCCCGGCGATCGGGTGGAGGTCTCGCCTCGCGGCCTGATAAATGTACATCGCGACACTTTGATGACGTCGGCGCCCGGAGTATTTGCCGGTGGCGATTGTGCCTTTGGTCCGCGCCTCATCATTGACAGCGTTGGCGACGGCAAGCGCGCCGCAGTTGGTATTGATGAATACCTTCGCGGAACCAAACATCCGGAACCGCAGATTGAAGTGCAAGTCCTCGACCGCTGGCAGATGGCAGTGGACTACATGAACATTCACCGCCAGGCCATTCCCATGCTTCCGCTCGACCGCCGCACCGGCATGACCGAGGTTGAACTGGTCTATACCGAGCAGGAAGCCAGGGCCGAGGCGCAGCGCTGCCTGAAGTGCTACATCAACACCATCCTCGAAGGCAGTGAGCAGGACGGCACCGACTGCGTGCTGTGCGGCGGTTGCGTGGATGTCTGTCCCGAGAATTGCCTGGAATTGGTTCCTCTGGATCGGATTCAGTTCGAGCCGAACACCATTGATGCCATCTCGAACAATCCCGAGTTATTTAGCTTTGAGTTGGAAAAAATACGGCCTGCGGAATTAGGCAGCATTACCGGAACCGCGATGTTGAAGGACGAGACCCGCTGCATTCGCTGCGGTCTATGTGCGCTGCGCTGTCCGGCCAGCACCATCACCATGGAGGCCTATCACTTCGTGGCCACCGAGCCGACAGGACTCATCACGATTCAAAGCTTTGATGGACCCAAACCGACGGCTGCATTACCAGCTGCGAAATGATGATTGCTATGAGGATTTATGTCTGAGGACCCAAAACCTGCGGCTTCACCCGACAGCCCGGAGGAAATGAGCCGGCGGCAGTTTTTCGTCAAGATCGGCGTTGGCTCGGTTGCGGTCGCGGCTCTGGGCACTGCCGCTTTCTCCTATGAGTTCTTGTCGCCGAACGTGCTCTACGAACCATCACCGATTGTCGATGCGGGAAAACCGGACCAATACGCTCCGGACTCGGTTACGCTCGACCCGCAGACGGCGATCTACGTGGTGCGTACGGCGGAGGGATTCTTCGCGCTCTCGGCAATCTGCACTCATCTGGGCTGCCTGACAGCGTATAAGCCAGATCTCGGCATCATCGCTTGCCCCTGTCACGGCAGCAAATTCAACAAAGACGGAGTGAAAATCGCTGGTCCAGCACCCAGGCCGCTTCCATGGCTGCGCATGTGGCTGAGCGATGATGGCAACTTGATGGTTGACCGCTCCAATGCTGTCGCGATCAAGCAACTGGTGAGGGTCTAGCCATGGCGAACACCATCGATCACCTCGTCGACCAGGTTCGCGAGAACCGCATATGGCGCTCCATCTTCCGCAGCGGCAGCGGCGACAGCAATCTGCACCGCTCGTTGTTTGTGCAGCAGAATGTCTTCCTGCACCTGTTCTCGATCAAGGCGCGCAAGCGAACGCTGGAGTTCAATGCCACGTGGTATCTGGGTGCGCTTACCTTCGGGACGTTTCTCATTCTCGTGATCACCGGCGTTCTGCTGATGCTGTACTACCACCCTTCAGTTCCGCAGGCCTACGCGGACATGAAAGATCTGCAGTTCGTGGTCTCGTCAGGAGTGTTTCTTCGAAACCTGCATCGCTGGTCGGCCCACGCCATGGTTTTCCTGGTGTTCGCGCACATGTTCAAGGTGTTCTATCGCGGGGCCTATCGTCCGCCGCGCGAGTTCAACTGGGTGATTGGTGTGGTGTTGCTTCTGGTAACGCTGCTTCTGAGTTACACCGGCTACCTGCTGCCGTGGGACCAACTCGCGTTCTGGGCGGTCACAGTGGGCAGCAACATTGCATCGGCGGTGCCCGTCATGGGAGCCAAGATACGGTTCCTGATGTTGGGTGGAACCGCAGTGAACGCCAACGCACTGCTGCGCTTCTACGTTTTGCACTGCGTAATTCTGCCGCTTGCGGCGATTCTGTTCATCGCGGTTCATTTCTGGCGGATCCGAAAAGACGGCGGAATCTATCCGGGTGAATCCGCGGCGGAAGGAGGTGCGAAATGAGCGATCCGAAAGATTTTGTCGCTGTCGTCGACTCCGATGCGCGCAAGACACCCCGGCGGATAGCCTTTATCACCAAGCGGACTTCGCCGCAGGTGCGCGTCAAAGATGAAGAGCGGGTGATGACCTATCCCGAAGTCTTCCTCCGCACTGCAGTCGCTATCGAGGTACTCGCGATTGCCTTGGTGGTCGTTTCCCTGCGCTGGAACGCGCCACTCGAAGGACTGGCCGATCCCATGCACACGCCGAATCCCGCGAAGGCACCTTGGTATTTTCTCGGATTGCAGGAATTGCTGCACTACTTCCCGCCAGTCGTGGCCGGCGTTCTCATACCGGGCCTTGTGGTAATGGCACTCATCATCATCCCGTACTTCAACATCAATGTCGAAGCCGAAGGCTTGTGGCTGCACGACAAGGCAAAACGGTTGCGGATCTTCGGCATTGTCGTTGTGATCTTCTGTATTTTCCTGGCGGTGTTCGACGTCTGGGTTGCGCTGGTTCCAACACTCATCGTCGCGGCATTCATGCTGCTGGCCGCACAAACCGATCCACAAACAACGCGAGGATTCCGCGGCTGGCTGGCTAGTAAACCGCTCTCGTTCTGGATCATGACATGGTTCTTGTTCGAACTGATCGTGCTGACCGGTATTGGAACGTTCTTCCGCGGTCCAGGATGGTCGTGGGTCTGGCCATGGAGGACTTAGGCTGCGATGAAGAATAAACTTCACGTCCTGTGGCGGACTTTCTTCGGCGACAGCGCTCGCGCCTTCGGCTCCGTAAGCGTCATCTTGCTTATATTGCTGGCCATCGCACCGGCGAAGAACCACTTCAGCGAATGGCGCCATTATCAAAAGCAATACTTACATCTGGTCCGAGGTCGCGCCGATGCTGTCACCCTCGAACGTCACTTCCAAGGCGGCATTCAGCAGATCTGGATTCCGGAACAGCAAGTGACCGACCGGTGTACAACGTGCCATCTCGGAATGAAAGAATCCAGCCTGGCCGATGTTAGCTCCGTGGCGTTTCGCAAGCACCCCGTGATTCCGCACTCATTGACGGAGTTTGGGTGCACGACCTGTCATCGTGGACAGGGTGCTGCGACGACAGTGGAAGAAGCGCACAGCAGTACCGAACAATGGGAGCAGCCGCTGCTGCCAGCGAAGTACATCGAATCCGGCTGTGGGCAATGCCATCTGGAGAAGCAGACTGCCACCCCGTTCCTTAACCAGGGACGGCAACTTATTTCCAGTTACGGCTGTACGCACTGCCACACCATCAAGCAGGCCGACGGAAGCTATATCATTCCCGACGATGATCCGCCCTCGCTGAAGCACATCGCCGACAAGACTACGCGCGAGTGGGTCTATGCATGGATCAAAGATCCGCAAGCCTATGCCAACACGGCCACGATGCCGAACTACCACTTCAGCGATGACGATGCCCGCGACGTCTCGGCATTTGTCCTTGCGCAGAGCACAGCGCTCGGGCCGCCTCTGCAGCCGCTGAAGTCCGATACGAAGGCATCGACCGATCCTGCCGCGGGCACTACGCTGTATGGGCAATCCTTCTGCGCATCGTGCCATGCCATGCAGAACGCCGCTGGCATGATGGTCGGAGGCAATGTCGGACCCGAACTGACGGGCATCGGTACGAAAGCCAAGCCTGAGTGGCTACAGGATTGGGTGGCCAATCCCAATCACTATGATCCAAACACAATGATGCCGCACTACCGCTTCGACGCTGCCCAGGTCGCTACCCTGACGGGGTTCCTGGAGTCGAAGACGGAGCCGGACTTCGTCGCCAATGTGCATCTCGACAGCGCCACTCCACAGCAGATCGAACATGGCAAGCGCCTCGTCGTAGAGAACGGCTGCGCCAGTTGCCACGAGATCAACGGCATCAAGAAGCCGGAGAACTTTGCGCCGGAGCTGAGCCGCATCGGCAGCAAGCCCATGTCGCAACTCCTGTTTGTTGAAGGCGTCGAGCACAGTCTGCCGGGCTACGTATCGGGCAAGGTGCGCAATCCGCGAGCTTTCGGACCGTCGCTGAAGATGCCCCAGTTCAAGCTGACGCCACAGCAGATTGACGCGGTCACGACCGCATTGCTGGCGCTCACCGACCGCGCGCAAACGCAGCCGCCCACCATGCGGATTGCCTCGATTCAGCAGACGAAATATCAGCCTGCAGGAAGTGCCGGACAGCTCATGCGTGATCTGCGCTGCTTTACCTGCCACATGATCAACGGACACGGCGGGGACATGGCTCCCGATCTCACGTGGGAGGGGACCGCGGTACAGCGTGAATGGCTGACGCAGTTCCTGCAGAACCCGGAAACTCTGCGGCCCGCGCTGATCCGGCGCATGCCCAAGTTCAACCTTCCAGATTCGGAGATCAACACTCTGGCTGATTACATGATGACCGTCTACCAGACGCCGGAGTTCGATCGCGATTCGCTACCAGTGTCCCAGTTCACTCCCGTGCAGGTGGAACAGGGCCGGCAGCTCTTTTACTCCAAGTTTGCCTGCCAGTCTTGCCACATCGCCGATTACAAGACCGACAAAGGCTACATTGGCCCGGCGCTGGCTGGGACTGGCAAGCGGTTCAATGCAGCCTGGGTTTATCACTGGCTGAAGGACCCGCAGGCGCTGCGTCCTGGAAGCATCGAGCCCAACCAGCACATGACCGACGACGAGGCGCGATCATTGACCGCGTTCCTGATGTCGCTCAAGTCTGGTGGCGCACAGGAGGCGATGAAGAAATGAAACGCGTAATCATCGCTGTTTGTGTAGTTACGCTGCTGACGGCGGGATGTTCCCACAAGAGCAAGCAGCCTGCGCCGCTGCAAGCCACCGCTAGTGGAACGGCGATTATCGAATCTAGCGGCGGGAAGCAGATTGGATACATCGGAATGCCGCTGGATCAGCCGGTGGTGGTGCAGGTGAACGACGCTTCCGGCAGTGCGGTCGCCGGAGCCGCGGTGTACTTCAGCGGACCAATTGGCATGAGTTTTGAGCCAGCCGCGGCGCTGACTGACTCCAGCGGACAGGTCACGAGTGCGGTCACTCTGGGACAGCAGGCGGGTCGATACAAACTCGTCGCCAGCACGCGCGACAAATCGGGGAAGGCAATAGAACTGAGTCTCGAAGAGATCGCATTAGGCTACCAGCAAACCGTGGGCGCACAGATCAACGCGCAGTATTGCGTCCGCTGTCACGACCCGGAGTCTACGCCGCTTCGGGTTTCGAACATGGACAATCTGTCGGTTAAGCCACATCCGTTCACCGAAGGCGAGACTCTCAACAAAATGAGCGATGCGGACTTGGTCGCCATCATCAGCCACGGCGGCCCTGCATTGAACAAGTCGCCGCAAATGCCGCCCTGGGGATACACGCTTTCCAAAAGCGATATAGCTGCGCTGGTATCTTATATTCGCGCGGTGGCTGATCCACCTTATGAAGCAGGCGGGCTAGTGTATGCGCAGAAGTAAGGCCGAGTTGGCGATCTCTATGCCGCTGAAGGAATTGCCGCAATGAAGTTGGTTGGCGGTATTGCGGTCCTGAGTGTTGTGCTGGGAACTATGGCTTCTCTCCCCGCACAAGTCATGACTCCGATGGAGTTGTCCGATCCAACAGCACAACACCTGCAACAGCAGCACCTGCAAACCTTGATGGCCATCGGCACCCAGATTGAGGCGCACAAGTTTCCTTATCCCTTCTACTTCAGCCGGGTCCTCGATGTCGACTTAGCCAAGGTGCAAGTGGCCGACCAGCGCTCCATCCGCTTCGAAATTTACAAGGGGCAAACTGTACTAGAGATTACCGGAAACTATTACGCGGCCTATTCAGCGGACCGGATGGACTCTTACGCGCGATTGAAAGAAACCTTTGAAACGGTTGTGATGCCGATGCTGCAAGCAGCAGTCCCACACTTCCCGGATGATTCCGAATTCTCTGCGTTTGCTATTGAAGTTTCCCATCATGTCCGGCAGAAGGTGATGGGCGTCAACTCTGAGCAGCCGGAGAACGTCACCGTCATCATCCCTGTGCTTGTTGCCCAGAAACTGGTGGACGCGAAGACCGACGACCAGAAGCAAGCGGCGATCCTGGACGCGAAGGTGTTCCTGAACGGACAGCCTTACTCACTGTGGTTGCAGGAGGGCGCTCCCTCAGAGGAGTGGAAAGAAAAGTTCACTCCTCTACCGGCGACAAAAAAGCCCGTTGAGACGGCAAGCACCGCGCCAGGTCCGGCCGCATCGACCAGTGCATCCGTCTCCGCCAACCTGATGAAGACATCGCCGACGCCGATGCTGATCTTTACGCCAGAGTCTTTGGCAAAGCTGCAACGCCAGAACGAGGACGCGGTCACGCGCATGACCAAGGACCTCAACAAGGAGGCGCACTTCCTGCCGTATGCGTCCCCGACTTTCATTGGATTCCGGCAGGGGGCCTACCTGCAGCTGTCCATCACCACCAACCTCAATGCGGCCGCCGGAACGTCTCGCTATAAACTGGCAGCCCTGGCCTTCGACGAGCACATTTCTCATCTAATACGGCCGGTACTGAATTACTTTCCGCAAGATACAGATTTCGATGGCATTGTTTTCAGCAGCATGATCCACGTCGCCGACGGATCGAGTCCAGAGGCAGTTGAATTCTTCTTTCCATTCCGCACGATGCGCTGCTTTGCCTCGTACGATTGCACCGGTCAGCAGTTGCTGGACTCGGGGACGATTGTGATTAACGGTGAACGTGCCGCCCTCGATCTGCAAGTCGCCGAAGGCAAGAACTAACGGCTGTAGGGCGACGCTTCCGGAACGAATCCTAATCTTACAAACCGCTGGAGGGTGATGATTGGCGAAAACGAGGCGTTGCGTATCCTGATAATTTACCAGTAACGTGGTGAAGGCACGCGACATTAACTAAGCCTAGGTTCCTTCAGACCGCCGTCCCAGTTTGACACTGGGTGCGGACTCGACACATTGAATCCGCAAGCCAGCGTGATTTCACCCCTTCACCAGCAAATTCTCACGCTAGCCAATTCTCGATTTCTCAAATTATCCCCATCCAAGGGCTTGTAAGACCAGCGTTCGTTCCAGGCGAGTTCCTGTTTCCCGTGGCACTTGCCGAGCGTGAACCTGTCGACGGCGCCTGCCGATTACAGGAGGCAGGCTCAAACGTATCCAAACACCAGAGGCGTGGCCCACAACCACGTGGGGCTCATCTTCAACTTGCTGGGACAATACGAGAACGCCGCTGCGGAAGAGAGGGAAGCATGGCGCTTGTTGCCAGATAGCACCAGCCCAGTAGTAAACCTCATGGTGGCCTACATGGCGTTGAACCGGCCAGACGAAGCGCGGAATATTTTCGACGAGGGCATGGCGCACAACGTGGGTGACTCGCAGATGTATTGGATGCGCTACCGGTTAGCTTTCATTCAGGGTGACCAGGCGGCCATGCGGGAGCAAGCGACCTGGTCGGCAGCTCATCCGGCAACGGATGACTGGCTCCTTTCGGAGCAGGCGGGCTCGGCATCGTATGGCGGCCAGATTCGCGTCGCGCGCGAACTCTCCTGGCATGCGGTGCAATCGGCCAGGAATGCCAAGCGGGAGGAGACGGCCGCGGCATGGTGGGCGCGGCAGGCGTTGGCGGAAGCCGAGGTCGGCGAGGGTTTGCCCGCGTGTGAGCTGGCCAAGCAAGCGTTGGCGTGGCGCGGTGGCAAGGTGGTTCAGATCATGGCCGCGTTGACGTTCGTGCGCGCGGGGGATGCTGCGCAGGCAGAAATTATCGCCGATGCGCTTAATCAACAGTTTCCAATGGATACGATGGTACAAAGCTATTCGCTCCCAACCATCCGGGCACAGGTCGAGTTGTCTCACAGAAACCCGCGTAGGGCTATCGACATTCTGCAGGCTACAATTCCGTACGAGTTGGGCATTCCCAGTGACTATTTTGGTCCCGGGATTCTGTTGCCGGCATACGTTCGGGGAGAGGCGTATCTCCAGATGAAAGATGCTCAGCGGGCCGCGGCCGAGTTCCAGAAGGTAATCGGCCATCCCGGCATCGTAGTCAATTTCGTCATCGGCGCCCTGGCCCACTTACAGCTCGGCCGCGCACAGGTGATGATGGGTGACAAGGCAGCAGCCCGCAAGTCGTATGAGAATTTCCTCACCCTCTGGAAAGATGCCGATCCCGACATCCCTATCTACCAGCAAGCCAAAGCCGAGTACGCCCAGCTCTAACCGCCGAATTCAGAGCTTGTGCCTTTTGCCAAACCCGCGCCCAGATTTCGACGAACGGGATTTTGGACGCACGGTCGCCAAACAAGAAACTGTGTGGTTGTTGGTTGTTGTCGCAAAATCTGCCTCATGCTAACAGCCCCGTCCTTGAGTCTATGAATGCTTGGGCGACCCGCGCAGAGGGAGTAAGGTCTGGGAGGCGCTGGATCGGGAGGTCGGCAAACCCGGGGAGAATCGCGGCCAAATGGCCGACGAGTGGCACAGGAATATCCTTCCGTCACCCGGACCCTGTACTTGGAGAGGCATCATCGAGCGAATCGTACCACGCGAGGCCGAATTGGCAGCTGTCATTCGTCGTTGCGGTTCTCGTTGATTTCAAAAGGGACAGCTCATTGCGGACGGCCCCAAACCGTACCCGCCATTGGGTTGGCGTAATCAGTCCATCTCACACCCTATCCGTCCCGCACAAAATGATCAGCGAATCCCCCGCTTGTCTTATTTGTCCAAACGGGGTTCGGGGAAGCTTCACCGGGCCGCTCGTCAGCTCCACTTGCGTCAAGTTGACGTAAAACGCCCAAACCGCCCAACTGGCTTTCTCGCTGCTTTCGCGGATTAGGAACGAGAAACGCCTTTGTGATCAGTAACCCAGCCCCTTCTGGAGGGCGGCGAGTCTAGAAAGTGTCCCGATAATTTCGCAACTCCTCGCCGGGCTGCCTAGGGAGATGGTCGAGTCAGAACGCAACGTCATTCTGTGTTGTTCCGCGGAGCAATGATAGTCCAGGGCCCTTGGCTATCCACAGTTTGGTCACGCACCCAAAGATCAGCTCACTCTGTCATCTAGTGCGCGCATCCCGTGCACGCCGAAACAGCGAGGCTCAAAATCAACCAAAATCAACCTGCAAATCAACTCATTTTTTGAGCGATGTCCCTAGCGATACCTCCCGCCTCGCGCGTTACTGGCAGTGGCCGGCCCCCGGGAAGTACCTTTGGCCTCCGGCCTTCCCGGGCCTTTCACCGAAGAACTCGGAAGCAACGGTCGGATAAGGCGACCAGCGGCGTCGACGACCCGTTGCTGCAGCAAGGATTGTCAAAGCGGTCGAGGGCATATTACCAGTCATGCATCAGCGAACTGCGCCGGCAAGGCGCTCTTTCAATTCAGCCACAGCGCCTCGAGTCTTTGTCTCTTCATTAGGTTTTGTCTGCTTTAGTCCTTCAAGCTGCGCCTTCAATTGCGCACGAGTGTGCCGAGACTTAGGTTTCAGCGGCTCGGGCTTGTCCATCGCCTTGTCCTGCGCCAACTGTTGGATCGTTGCCGGCGGCAGTTTCGCTGCTACTTTCGGCTCTCCGGCCGGCGCTGGTAATGATTGACTCGCGGGTAGGGAGGCACATTGCACCTGCTCCGTTGAGCAAGCTAAGGTCTTGGGTTTTGCCCCTCCAAGCCACGAAACGCTTTCTGAGCTTGGTGACCGATTCCTTATGCATCAGAAACCCCGAGTGCCTAGTAGAACCTTCCAACGCGAATCGACGATCATACGGAAGCACTTTGTCCCATTTTTCTCGTGCTCTGTGGCGAAGATTCGGAAGGTGGACATTCAGAGATACATCACCAAGAGAGCTGGATCGGTCTCAGCTCACACGGTTCAGAAAGAACTAAACTGCCTGAAACATATGCTCAATCTCGCGATTGAGTGGGAGATCATTCCGTATAGCCCGGCCCGGGGAGTGAAATCGCCACGCGTTCCGGCCGGACGCGTTCGTTACCTTCAGCCGGGCGAGCTTAGAGCCGTGGTGACAGCATGTCGAGAATGGCTACGACCCATCGTGGCACTCGCGGTCCTCACTGGCATGAGACGCGGAGAAATGCTCGGATTGCGCTGGCTTGACGTGGACCTACTCAATGCCCGTATTCTGCTCCCACAAACCAAGAATGGAGAGGGACGGATCGTCTACTTGAACCGGTCCGCTGAGGGAGTCCTGCATGCTCTCAGACTTAGCAGCGAGGCCAAGTCAAGCGATCGCTTGTTTTCCGGCGTAACCCCTCCCAAGTGAGTGTTCATTTTGTTCGGCTCTGTCGACGTCTCAAGATCGTGGATTTTCGGTTTCACGATCTGCGACACACTGCCGCCAGCTGGCTAAGAATGCAGGGCGCGGATATTCACACAGTTGCACAACTCCTCGGGCACAAAGACCTGAGAATGGCGGCGCGTTACCAGCACCTTTCCCCTGCATTCCTGGCGGATGCCGTGGGTAAGCTCGACGAAGCATTCGACTTGGAGCAGGAGCCGCCCAATGTAACTGGCCACACGCTGCAGAGTCTGTCCGCAGATATGCATACATAAGAGCGGGCCGACACCAGAACGAAATGTGGGCGTGGCGTTACCGATCCGAAACGTGGATGGTTCAAGTACTCGCATATTACTGAAAAGATTTGGCGTCCCCGACGGGATTTGAACCCGTGTTACCGCCGTGAAAGGGCGATGTCCTAGGCCAGGCTAGACGACGGGGACGCTTGCTTGGAGGGAGCTTTGCGCTTCAAACAATCGATAGTAGCAGCCGCTCAGAAGCAGTGTCAAAACCAGCTTCTGTCACTTTCGGTTGGTCGTCAGTTTGATTTCCACCGGCCCTCTGCCTGACCAGTTCGAATCGCCGCAGACCTCCACCCCCGACGACTTCTTAGCTACACCCGCCATATCCTCGATTTACTAACCCAGGTATGCTTTTCTTCGCAAATTGCCTGCCCAGTATGCTTTTATCAAGTGCTACCATGTGCGCGCTGGTGATATGCGCAAACTTCTTGCGAAACAGATTCGAAGCGCGATTCGCTTGGCTGCCCTTTCGGCGGCAGCCGGGTATGGACTCTGGGAACATCGCAAGCTGCGAAGTGACGCCTCTCGCGCAGAATGCGCCGAGTGGCTACACGAAAGTTGTGTGCGCGGGCTGTCGGCTATTAACGTTCGACTGTCGACAATTGGACCATCGCCTACCCACGGATTACTCGTAAGCAACCATCTCAGTTATCTCGATATTCTGGTCTTAAGCGGCGCAATGCCTTGCGTTTTCGTGTCGAAAGCGGAGGTCCAAGACTGGCCCATCTTCGGCCGCTATGCGCGCTGGGCGGGAAGCGTATTCGTGAGGCGCCACGACCGAGCCGATACCGCACGTGCAAACGTCAGTGTCGCCGAGAGCTTGCAGAACGGAGTTCCCGTGGTGCTCTTTCCCGAGGGCACCACGACCGACGGTGGAAGTGTGCTGCCCTTTCACTCAACCATGTTACAGCCCGCCATTGACGCGGGTTCCCAGGTAACTCCGTGCTGCATCAGTTACGAACTCGACGATGGCGTCGTGGGGCGTGAAGTCTGCTGGTGGGGCGATATGCCTCTGCTTCCTCACGCCCTGAATCTGCTGAGCAAGAAGGCCATCCGCGCAACCGTCGCATTCGGTGAACCCGTCATCGCGACCGGCGAGCGTAAACAGCTTGCCCACGCTATGCGCCTTGAGGTTCTTCGCCTGCGCGAACAGTTTCGGTCGGATAGAAAAAACGGACCCACCGATTCCGCAGCCCCTCCGCAGCATTCATCATGACAGCGGAAATGCCGAATTCTCACACCTTCGCGCGGTCTGCCGCCTCGTTACTGGGAAACGGCAGGTCTGGTTTCTTCTTCTTCTTCTTCGCCTTCCTGCCAGTCCGGCGATTGCAGCTGAAATGGAGTCTTGTCCAGTTGCTCGAGTTCGGGCAAGGCGGCGGCTGCCAACGAGCGATCAAGATCAGGAAATTTTCGCGCTAACGGAAAAACGCGACTTTCCACGGAGCGCAACATCTCGTTATAGGCTGTCACCGTTCCGCCAAGCTTCTTGCCCATCTCCTGCATGTAGCTGGTCATGGTGCACAGACGCTTGTACAAGTCCCTTCCGGCCGCGCTAATCTTGCGCGCGCTCTCCGCCAGGTTCTTCTGGTTCCAGCCATAGGCCACGGCCTTCAACAGCGCAATCAGCGTGGTGGGTGAAGCGACAATGACCTTCCGGATGACACCGTACTCGATCAACTCGGGGTCCGAGTCCATCGCCGCGCGGAAGAAGACTTCACCCGGCAGAAACAGCACGACGAACTCAGGGGTGCAAGTCAGTTGCGCCCAGTAGGACTTGCTTCCCAGGGCATCGATATGTTGCCTGATCTGACGCGCGTGGTCGGCGAGGCGGGCGTTGCGAGTAGCCTCGTCCGGTGCTTCGAGGGCCGCCAGGTAAGCCACCAGCGGCGCTTTGGAATCGACCACGATTTGCTTGTCGCCGGGAAGGTTCACAATGACGTCAGGACGAAATCGCCGCTCGTCGTTGCTGATGGACTTCTGTTCGCTAAAGTCACAGTGCTCCAACATGCCCGCCAACTCGAGCACGCGGTGCAATTGCAACTCTCCCCACCGTCCGCGCGCTTGAGGCTCGCGGAGGGCTTTCACCAGGTTCCCGGTCTCGGCTTGCAAGGCCTTCTGGGTGTCGAGCAGTGAAGCCACCTGGGCGGTGAGTGTACCGTAGGCCTGGCTGCGCGCCTGTTCCAGCCCTTGTATCTGCTGACTCATCTCCGTGAGCGATTGCGCAATCGGATCGACCAGGTTCTTGACCGCCAGCTCCTTTTGGGCGAATTCGCCGGAAGCATGGGTCTGGTAATTTTGCAGCGTCGTCGTCGCCAGCTGAAGGAAATTAGAGTTATTGCTCTCCAGGGCTGCCGCAGCCAGCACCTTAAACTGCGCTTTCAATTCTTCACTGGCTTCGGCAAGGAGCCTGAGCTTTTCCTCCGCAGCACGCCGTTCACTGGCCAAGGTCGCGTCCAACCCAGCCTTTGCGGTCGCCATTTCCCGCAGCTCGGCTGCCTGGTTCTCAATCGTTGCTCTCGCACCAGCAAGTTCCTGCGCTTGCGCTTTTGTGCGCTCAGCCAGCGTGGCGGTCTTTGACCTGGACGCCAACGCAGTAACGAAGGAGCCCAGAAGCACGCCTGCGATAGTAAGGAAAATCACAACGGGAATGGTCATCACTTGGCCCCAGGGGATGCTGTATTGTATGTTGACGGCGCTCTAAACGAAAGCCCGCGATCCCCTGCCGATACTAGACAGAATGCGCCTTATCAGGATCTCGATTTGCCCGGCGTCTTCGCCTTCGCGCTATTCATCACTTCCCTGCTAATACATCCTTCCGTGGCCCAGGCTCAGCTCGATGAAGCGGGCGAGCAGCAACTGGTTCAGTTGATAAATCAGGAGCGCGCCAGGCAAGGGATTCCGCCGCTAACTGTGGATCAGCGCCTTACGCAGGCTGCTCGCAAACACACGTCGCTGATGGTGGAGCATAAGGCTCTGTCGCACCAATTCGATGGAGAGGCCACTATGGAAATTCGCTTTGCCGATGAGAATCTTCGCTCAGATCAGCAAGCGTAAAATGTTGACCTTAGTAAGGATGTGCCCTCCGCTCACAGAGGATTCATGCACTCGCCACCGCATCGTGCCAACATACTGAATCCCAAATACAACGTGGTTGGGGTCGCGGTCATAGGAAGCGGCGAGCATGTTTATGTGACTGAGGATTTCGCTCACCGGCTGACCGCGTATTCCGAACCCGAAGCGGATGCTGTGCTGCAACGGGCCATTGAGACGTACGCTCCGGCCCATGGAATGTCACCGCCCGTGCGCAAACAACAGCCGCAATTGCGGCACATGGCTTGCGACACGGCTCTCAACGATTCGCTGTAGAGCCGGAAGGCGGCTGATCTGCCTGGAGTTCAAGAGATTGCGGCGTGGACGGCGGCTGCTCCGGGAGTTCTTCCCAGCAGCACCAAAGAAGTGCTGTCGCATCCGATGCCCTCCGGGTATTCGCTGGGAGCTTGTTTCGCTCCCAGCGTGAGCCAGCCTGGAGGAGTGTATTGGGTAATAATGGTCACTTACTGATATGAAAGGACACCGGCTCTGGCATCCTGGACTTTGCTTTGAGGCCGCTACTGCACCAGGTCCGCGTGTGATGTGTTTTGCTTTACGCTACGAATACCGACCGAATTCGCTTCCAGGCTCGACTTGATGTAATCTTCGCCCGCCTGCATCATGTGCGTCCAGACGCCTTGCGCCCGACCGTTCTGGTTAAGAAACGCCGCTACTTCGGCGGCGCTCATGTTGGTGCCCAGCTCTCTCGCAAACTGAAGCATATGGGCCACGGTAATCTCCGCGGTCACTTTCTCACGCCAGCATTTCTTTTTAAGGTCAATCATTTCTGCTTCCCGACAGAATGAATTTGGATTACGGGAATGAAAATAACGCGAGCGCGAACCTCCAGCGATGGCGACGGTCACCGGCCCATGTGATAGGAGTCACACCCTAAATGTGACATGGAGGTTCCTGTCATCCCAAAGCGACTTTAGTCGTGAGATCGGCTTTTGGGTTCTTGGCAGCCCATTAGCAACTCAATCGCTGCCGAGCCGCTGTGTGCTAATCTCGGCTTCGAGCATGGACAGAACGCCGAAAATCTATGTTGGCACCGCAGGCTGGTCGTACAAAGACTGGGAGGGCATTGTTTATCCCGCGCAGATCAAGAAATCGTTGCATCCCGTGGAATACCTTGCACGCTTCCTCGATGTAATCGAGATCAACACGTCGTTTTACGGACACATCAAACCCGAGTGGGGCAAACTGTGGTGCCGCAAATCGCGCGCAGTGAATCCCGATTTCATGTTCACCGCCAAGCTGAACAAGGCATTCACCCATTCTCCCCTCGCCGTTTTGGAGAGCACATCCTCGGAGACCATCGTCGCCAACGCCGAGGACGAACGCCTCGCCAAGGACGGCCTTGATTCCATCGCCGCCGAGAATATGCTGGGCGCCATACTCGCGCAGTTTCCCATTTCATTCAAGAACACCAATGCGAATCGCGACTATCTGGAGACCGTGGTGGAAAAATTCAAGCAATATCCGCTGGTTGTGGAAGTGCGCCACAACAGTTGGACCAATGAAGGGACGCTGCGCTACTTCGCCGAAAAGGGCGTCGCATTCTGCAATATCGACCAGCCGCGACTGGGAAAGGCGGTCGCTCCCAGCGAACACGTTACTGCTGCGTTCGCCTATGTTCGGCTGCACGGACGTAATTACGATCAATGGTTCGATAGCGACTCGCGCAATGACCGCTACAACTATTTGTATACCGATCCCGAATTGCAGGGATGGAAAGCGCGCATTGACACCATTGCGACCAAGGCGAAGAAAACGTTCGTCATCGCCAACAATCACTTCGAAGGCAAAGCGGCGGTCAACGCTTTGCAGCTAAAGCACATGCTGACCGGCCATGCAGTCAACGTGCCGGACACCCTGCTGAAGAAGTATTGGGAACTGGGAGAGATCGCGGCGCCGGCCGGGAATCAAACTTGACAGTAGCCTGCACTCTTCACACCACCTCAGCCTGCCTCTGCCACTCGTTTCTGCGACTGACCAGTATTCATCGAATCGTAACGGAACCTTTCTGGAGTTCGCTCGTATATAGCTGCAGAACATGATCCGGTGACGCCGCAGGGCACGCCGGGCGCAACCTCCGGGGTCCCCGATAGCGCAATTGCGATGGTCGAAGTGGAACCCGTTTCAAGGAGACACTATGGACGCGAAATACAACTGGCTGATCGACAATGGTCCGATTCGCCTCACTCTCAATACGGTGGCGTTTGCGCTCTGGATTGCCATGGCCGTGGGTTTGATGGAACTGGCGACAAAGCTCTAGCTGCAACAACCCCCTACCTGACTACCCGCAAAGAATCGCGAATGTAGCTCGCGACCTGAAACCCCGCATCTGGCGGGGTTTCGCCTTGTAGATGCGCGCCCAGGCGAGTTGACAGCGCTCACGATCTGAACCATGATTTTCGAACCAATCGGAGGCTCAATGGGATCTGAACTTCTGTGCAGAGTTCGTTCTGGCGGCAAGGAAGCAACAGGCAAGGCGCTACTTGAAACCAACGAGATTCTCTTTCGCGGCGACATGCGCCTGAAGATTCCTTTCGTATCACTGAAGTCTGTCATCGCTCGCGATGGCGAATTACATCTCCAATGGCCGGAAGGCTCGGCGGTTCTCGAGGTTGTTGACTACGCCGAAAAATGGGCGCACAAGATTCTGCATCCGAAAAGCAGGACGGAAAAGCTCGGAATCAAACCTGGCCTTGTGATTTCACTGCTAGGTATCGCCGACGACAATTTCGCGAAAGAGCTTCGAGCGTCGGCGGCATCATTCTCCGATACGAAAACGCTGAAAGACTCCGACCTTATCTTCTTGGGCGCCGAGAAGGTTGCCGACCTCGCTCGCACCGGGAAGCTCGTTGCATCGTTGGCTAGCGCGGGCGCGCTGTGGATCGTCTATCCCAAAGGCAAACAGGAGATCACGGAACTGCAAGTGCTCAATGCGGGCCGGCGGGCAGGTTTGGTGGATGTGAAAGTTGTGAGCTTTTCCGTCACCCACACGGCGTTGAAGTTTGTGCGGCCGAAAGCGAAGCGATAAAACATTACGCACAAGCCGTGTTCCAGCCTATGGAAAAGAAGCTTTTCTGGAAAGACAATGCCCACCGCATCGCAGACACGGTGGGCATTGTTATTCTCGACCAAGCTCTTACGCCATCGCTTAGCCGCGCTTGGTATCCACTTCGCGAAGGCGGGCAGCCTTGCCACGCAACGCGCGCAGATAATACAACTTGGCGCGGCGGACGTGCGCCGAGCGCAGCACTTCAATCTTGTCGATGACCTTCGAATGGGTGGGGAAGATGCGCTCGACGCCCTGCCCAAAGCTCATCTTGCGTACGGTGAAGCTGGGCTGATCTCCGTGACTCTTGGAAATAACGACCCCTTCGAACGCCTGCAAGCGCTCCTTGTCCCCTTCCTTGATCTTCACGTGGACCCGGACGGTGTCGCCGGGCTTAAAGTCGGGCAGATCGGTGCGCCGCGTCTTGGCGAGTAGCCGGTCAATAATAGGTGAGTTGTTCGACATTATTCTTTTCCTTCCGTGTCGCACGCCTCGCGGCGGCAAAATAGCAGCTAGCAAGTAGCAACTAGCGAATAGCTCTTAGCTCTCGTTCTCCAACCTGTGTCATCCAGAGCGAGCACAGCGAGTCGGAGGCCCCCTATGACTGTAATCACTTCGCTCGAACTTCAGGCTTTTTCCGCTTCAATCTCGGCCAGCAGCTTGCGATCTTCTTTACTCAACTCGGCATCGCGCAACAAATCAGGACGATTGCGCAATGTCTTTTGCAGCGCGCTACGACGCCGCCATTTTCGAATCTCGTCGTGGTCCCCGTTCACTAGAACCTCGGGAACCTGCATTCCACGAAACTCCGCGGGACGCGTGTAGTGCGGATAATCCAGCAACCCGCCCGAACTACACGTCGAACTCGGCGGCTCGCCTGAAACCCTCTGTTCCTGCACAACCGTCGCAGTAAACGATTCCTGTTCCTTCGAGGCCGCGTTGCCTAGCGCGCCGGGAAGCAGCCGGGTCGTCGTATCCACGATAATGGCTGCGCCCAGTTCCCCGCCACTCAACACGAAATCGCCAACCGAGATCTCGCGATCGGCAAGGTGCTGGCTCACCCGCTCATCCACGCCTTCATAACGCCCGCAAATCAGCACTACGCGCTCTCGCATCGTCAACTGCTGCGCAACGGTCTGTGTAAACAATTCGCCCTGCGGAGAAAGCAGGACAACCGTTTCACGCGAATCATCGCGCATCCGTTCTTCGCGCGGCGAGATCCCCAGCGATTCGAGGCATTCGAAGATGGGCTCAGGTTTCAGCACCATGCCTTCTCCGCCGCCGAACGGCCGATCGTCTACCGTGCGGTGCCGGTCATGCGTGAACGTCCGCAGATCGTGGATGCCAATTTCAATGAGCCCGGCTTCGCGCGCCTTGCGCACAATGCCGTAATCCAGTGGCCCATGAAAAAAGTCCGGAAAAATCGTCAGAATCTCGAACTTCATTCGGGCCTCCCCAGTTCGCGCCTGGGCGCGCGGGGATTGGTTCTCACTTCCCTCGCTTGCGGCGAACCCCGGCCGATCGTGCCTCGTCGGCTTCGGTCTTCTGCCGCTGCTTCTCTTCTCCACTCAACGGTGAATCCAACGCCAGCAGTCCTTCGGGTAATTCCATCTCGATCCGTCGCCGCTGGAAATCTGCCGACTTCAAGAACTCTTCGGCGTAGGGGACCAGAATTTCTTGCGTCAGCCCGGCCTTGGCTCGCACCACCAGTAGCGGAGCCTCGCCCGCCCCGAACTGAACTTCGCTGACAGTCCCCAGCAGTTGCTGACCGTCCGCATCTCTTATCCAAACCTCGCAGCCGACGACGTCGCTTACATAGTTCGCGCCTGCTTCCAACTCGGCACGCTGCTCGAATGGAACCTGCAACTCCAGTCCCGCAAGCTGCTCGGCGTCGCTGATACTCTCGACGCCAACAAACTTCAGTACCACGCCACCCTTGTGAAACCAGTGCTCTTCAACTTGCAGCTCACGGCGACTACCATTGAGCGCCAAACCTGACAACTGCCGCCGCTCTTCAAATCGCTCCGGGAAATCAGTGTGAAGTTCTGCCATGACTTCACCACGCCGCCCTTGCGGGCCCAGCACACGAGCAATCGTAATGAAGTCGTCCGCTATTCCACGATCTCCAATTGATAACGCTTGCGAGTTCGCAGGCTGGCCGCGTTCACAATGGTACGCAGGCTGCGGGCCATGCGTCCCTGGCGGCCAATCACCCGCCCTAAGTCGCTCTCGGCGACAATCAGCTCTAACACCGTCTGGCCGCCCTCGTCGAAGGCTTCCACGGTCACCTCGTCAGGCGCTTCCACCACGGCCTTCGCGAGATGTTCTACCAACGCAAGCATGTTCACGGCGCTGTCCGTCATCGCTAGGGCGGCTCCTCACTTCGGAAGATTGCGCGAACCTTATACTTCGGCGGCAGCCGGGGCTGGGACGCTGCTAGCCGCTTTGTCCACCAGCTTCTTTACGCGGTCAGACAACTGCGCTCCCTTGCTGGTCCAGTAGTCGATACGCTCGCGTTTCAAATCCACGCTAGCAGGATTGGTACGCGGATTGTAAGTTCCGACCACTTCCACCGAGCGGCCATCGCGCGCACGATCTTTCTCAATTACCACAATGCGGTAGTAAGGTTGTTTACGCGCACCGCGGCGCGAGAGACGAATCATCAACACAGAAGCAGTTCCTTTCCGCTCGTCAATGTCCACACATGTAGTGCATTCCCTGCCCAATCTAGAACAACGAATTTAGTTGGGAGCGCTGGGAAGCGCCGGTGGCACAAATTCCCTCAGGCGAGATAATCGGAGTCGCCGACCGCGCCGTAGTCGCGCTTTCGGACGGGTGCTCCAGCGAACTACATCTTCGCTCCACACCCCAATAAACGCAGCAAGGCGTTCGTTGGACCCCCATGATCCAAACTCCATCAAGCTTGCGCTTGCCAGAGCCACGACTGGAGGCAAAGATCTATTATTGCTTACCGTTACCTCTTTGGCAAGCACGACTCCTCATCGGTAGTGGGTGCAGTTTGAGTAGGGATGCGTGCCTTTCGCGCACCGGCGCGAATCGGCACGCCCGGATCCCTCGCCTTGCAAAAGAAGGTCGCTCGGAATGACAAAAAGCAAACTGCACCGCTACCACTTCTTCGCGACGTGAGCCAAGCCAAAACGCGACCACGCAGGCAGACCCTTCCGTCCAAGTTACTTGGAACTGCCGCCGCCCGGCTCCAAACCACGATACTTCAACATCGGTTGAATGCTGGGCTTTGCTCCACGCCATGCAACATAAAGTTTCTCGAGGTCTTCGGTGTTACCTCGCGATAGCACCATTTCCCGAAACCGATCACCGTTAGCCCGGGAGAGGCCGCCGTGTTCCTCGAACCATTGAAATGCATCGTCGTCCAGCATCTGGGTCCAAAGATAGGCGTAGTATCCGGCGGCGTATCCGCTGCCCCAGATGTGGCTGAAATAGCTGGAACGGTAACGTGGAGGCACATAGCTGATGGAGAGATGGGTTTGCTCCAACGCTTCGGTTTCGAAGGCATCCGGCTTCTGTAGTGGAGCGGTTGCCGGAAGGGTGTGCCACTTCATATCAAGTTCAGCCGCAGCCAGGAGTTCGGTGGTGTCATAGCCCTTGTTGAAGGTGGCGGCTTTCTTGATCTTCTCCATGAGCTCCGCAGGCATGGGAGCGCCAGTCTTGTAATGTTTTGCGTAATGCTGGAAAACTGCAGGGTAAGTCGCCCAATGTTCGTTAAACTGCGAAGGAAATTCCACGAAGTCGCGCGCCGTGGATGTACCCGAAAGGCTGGGGTATTCCGTGTTGGCGAACATCCCGTGCAGCGCATGACCGAATTCATGGAACATGGTCCTGACGTCGTCGGAGGTGATCAGCGCCGGTTCTCCGGCGGCAGGCATGGCGAAATTCGCAACGTTCACCACGACCGGTTTCGTGCCCAACAGCTTGGACTGTTCAACAAAATTGTTCATCCAAGCGCCGCCCTGCTTGTTGTCGCGCTTGAAGTAATCGCAATAGAACAATGCCAGCGAACTGCCGTCGGCATTAAACACTTCGAAGACGCGCATGCTCGGGTCGTATACCGGAAGGTCCTTACGCTCCTTGAAAGTGATGCCATAGAGCTGGTTGGCGGCGTAGAAGACTCCATTCTGCAGCACGTTGTTCAACTCGAAATAGGGTTTGACCTGCTCTTCATCGAGATCGTACTTGGCCTTGCGGACCTGTTCGGCGTAGAACTCCCAGTCCCACGGCTGAAGCTTAAATCCGCCGTTTTGCTGGTCAATCACCGCCTGGATGTCCTGGGCTTCGCTGGCGGCCCGCGCCGTCGCGGCGGGCACCAGCGCGTCCATAAACTTCAGCGCGGCTTCCGGCGTTTTGGCCATCTGGTCTTCAATCTTCCAGGCTGCGAAGTTCGGATAGCCAAGCAACTTGCCCTTTTGAGCGCGAAGCTGCGCAATCTTGGCGATGGTGTCGCGGGTATCGTTGGCATCGCCCCGCTCGGCTCGGTCCCACGAGTTAGAAAACAGCCCCTGACGAGTTGCGCGATTGCTCAGCGCAACCAGATCGGGCTGCTGCGTGGTGTTCTGCAATGGAAGGACGAATCCATCTACCTTGCGACCCTTCGCCGCTTCAGCCGCGGCGTTGATTTGTGCATCGGACAAGCCGGCCAGCGCCGCTTTGTCCGTCGTCACGAAAGCCGCATCCTTGGTGGCGGCGAGCAATTTCGTTTCGAAGACATTGGAGAGAGTCGCTATCTCTTCATTGAGTTTCTTCAGCTCCGTTTTATCCGAGTCGTTAAGTTTTGCGCCTGCATGTACGAACTGGTCGTAATCCCATTCCACCAGACGTAAAGACTCGGCATCCAGTTTGAGCGAGTTGCGCTGTTGGTAGACCGCTGCTACGCGCTCGAACAGCTTCGGATCGAGAAAGATTGCGTCTCGGTGCGCCGACAGTTTCGGCGCCTCGATCGCTCTGACTTTCAGCAATGCAGGATCGCTGTTCGCGCCGACCACCGCGAAGAAGGTCGCCTCCACCCGCTGCAACAACTGGCCGCTCTTCTCTAGAGCGACGATAGTATTTTCAAAGGTAGGGGGTGAGGGATTAGCCGCAATCGCTTGAACCTCCTGGAGTTGCTTCGCCATCCCGGCTTCTAGCGCAGGCTGATAATCGTCGTCCTTGATCTTGTCGAACGGAGGTGCTTGAAACGGCAACGAGCTGGGAGCGAAGAAAGGATTGCTGGGACCAAATTCGGCACCAGAGGCAGCGGCCGGAACGGTGACTACTCCAATAACGAAGATTGCAGCAAGAATTAGGATTTGCATGATTCCCAGTGTAATCGGTGGGGCCGCTACCAAGCTCAACAATTTTGTGGGAGGCTGCGCACAGTGCGACTGCAACGGGCAAGCTCGAGCTTCGGGTCAGTTTTCGAGTAGTGACAAAACATGCAGAATCGTCCTGCCCGACGCGCAGTCCTAATAGAGTTGTTCATTCATTTTCTGAATGTAGGGTCTGCTATTTGGATGGCTGATGATCATGCAATTACGCGTCATCTGATAACAAATATCGTTCTGCACCTACTGAGTCGAGGGGGGTGTCGGTTTCACGATATTGAGGGTTCCTGTGCTCACATTGAATAAGCTCATCCCATTGGGCGTAGAGCACCCCAGCTTCCAACCTCGCCCTTTTATGTAGTGGGTTGTGATGACTTCCCCTGTCTCCATATCGAATTCCGCGTAGCGTAGACCCGTCGAACCAGCAGTCGGTTTCACTTCCAGAGATCCGACCAGACGGTCGCCCGCTAACCGGGGTGCGAACAGGCCAAAACCGACTGGAACAGACAACACGGTAGTGGAGACCTCTCCAGTATTTGAGACTCCAGCTACCACCGCATCGTTCCCCGATTTGAAGACGAGAACTTCGTCGCCCATGCCATTGAATGGGGTGAGCAGGGGGAGCCTGTCGTGATGCGGCTCCTGATTCGGCCCAGTGAGCGATTCCGGCAAATGGATCTCCGCCAGGAATGCACCGGTTGCCGTAAACAAGCCTGCTACGGCAACAGTTCGAGTTGCGCTCTCGCGGGTCCATCCAACAATCAGCGCGTCGCCCGAAGCGTACACTGCCAGACGCGGAGCGCCAATAGGCCGCTCCAATCGATGCTTCGCCACAGGCTGTCCAGTAGCGTCGAAGCGGAGCAGAGTAGGATAAACGTCAACCGATCGTACCGTGCTCCTGGCCCTGCCAGAATCGTCGCGCTTCAATTCCTCCCATTTGACGGCGCTCACGAGTACGTAAGTTTCGCTGTTGGGACCAGGCGCGAAATCGTGAATCACCGCCCTTTCAAACCCTGCAACTTGCTCCACCAGGACTCGCGCCACGACCGCGCCGTTGGGCGAAAGCTTCACGATGGAAGCCGCGGGAGCGTCGTTCTCAGGTTCGAGTCCTACCGTGATAGTCCCGTCACTTTCACATCCTGCGCGAAGATCCTCCCAGCTCAATTTTTTCTGCATATCCGCCGGGAGCGTCACGCGCGCGATGACGTGCAAACGGTCCCCCGCCGTGGCGAATGCCGAGCACAACACGAGCAGAACAATAGACATTCTTAGCGCTGACTTCTTGCAGGGATACGTCACTTTCTCGTCACCGCTTCCCGCTCCGAAGCTAACGTTGCTCCTAGTCAACACGCCGTCTTCATTCTACGGCTCTTACGGTCCAACGCCTCCGCTGTGGCAATCGGAGCAATTCACCGTTTTCAGGTCGCCGATGTCAACCGGGTGCTTGAAGGTTTGGGTTGGCAACGAGGCGATTTGCGTGCCACTTTCCTGCTGCTCCAGCACCGTATGGCATGAGTTGCAGTCCTTGCTGATGACCTTGCCATCCTTGCTCACGTGGTTGCCATCGTGGCAACGGAAGCAGCCCTGATAGTAGAAATGCCCAATGTTGTTGGGATGGGTCTTCCAGTTCACCTTCATGTAGGGAAAGAACGTGGTGCTGTAGATGCGCTGCAGTTCGACCACCGCACCCTTGATGCTGTCTGCCTTGGTTGACACGAGCTGCGGATACTTCTCTTGATAAAACTTGTTGATCTTTTCGGCAATCGCCTGCTGCGCCTCGTCCGCCGTTTTGTAGTCGGCCGTCAGCACCTCGACCCCCTGTTGCTTTATAAAGGGCAGCGTGGAATCAATAGAGCGCCCTGAAATTCCTCTATCCACGGAAAGATCGGGTGGAGTATAGGTATGGGACGGGCGGCTGTGGCAGTCAATGCAATCCATGCGGCGCTTCGCCGCTTTGTCAACCTGTTCCTGGGTGGGGGCTCCGTCCTTCACAATGTACTCGGTCACCTTGCCGTCCTTGTCCTCCATGCGCACCCAGGGAATTACCTGCCGCTGTTCATCAGTGGCAAAATAGGTGACCTTGTTGTTGATGTTCATGTGCCAGTGAATACCCTCACCGGCCTGGCCAAGCGAAGGGTCTCCTCCGCCGGTCTTGATCAGCATGCTGATCACCCGTGGCGTGTTCTGCTCGTCCGAGCCGTAATGGGTGAATGTCTTAAGTTGCGCACCCCAGAACTTCTTCGGCCAGTGGCACTGTTCGCAGGTCTCGGCCGCCGGGCGCAGATTGTGAACTGGCGTGGGAATTGGCCGCGGATAAGTGCCCCGGGCATTGTAGTAAACCTGACGGATGCCGGACAGCTTGGACTTCACATACCAACCGGCGCCCGATCCAACGTGGCAATCGACACACGCTACACGGGCATGTGGCGAAGCCTGGTAAGCCACGAACTCGGGGTGCATCACGGTGTGACACAGTTGGCCGCAAAAATCCACCGAATCGGTGAACTCGTAGGCCTTGTAACTTCCGACCGAGCTGACCAGCGCGAAGATCACTACAAAGCTCAGCACAAACGCTACCGTGCTGCGTTGTGCCGGATTGTTGAGATCAAGCTTCGGAAAATGCGGCGGCACACCTACGGCGCGAAGCCGGCGGCGGCGCTCTATCACGATTCCGATGGGGACCAGAATGAGCCCGAGAACCAGGAACCCCGGCGCCACCATATAAGCGAGAATGCCAATATAGGGCGATGGATGGCTGGAGAGAACGTCAATCAGAACCAGAAAGACAATGTTGGCGAGAGCGACCGCAGCCAGCGCCAGACCGATCAGGCTAATCGGATTCTTAATGAGGTTTTGTGAAACGGGCGGATGATCGCCGTGAGGATCCACTTGCTGCGTGTCCTCAGTCATTTATTTAATTGTCCCTTCTTCGCCTCACCCCAGTGCCAATCGCGCACATCCGGTGTTGCAGAACTTACCACAATAAGTCGCATTGCAATCAAAAAAACCGAAGGTAGCGTTTACTCTGCGAAGTTTATATGACTTTCCCCAGTCCAGCTAATTCTCGCTCGCGACCGTCTCTTCCTGCTCCTTTGGGGACTCAGCCGCCGCTTCTGGTTGCTCTTCTTCCACGCCCGTAGCATTCTCGATGGCAAGCACATCAAGGGGATGTTCATGCTCGTAATGTTCAATGGACATCTTGCCGTCGTACCAAGACCAGTTCATGGGATAAGCATCGGGATCGAACATGACTCCGTACAGATGCCACACGATGATGGCCAAGGTCGCTAATACCGCTTCATACCAGTGAATGGTGATGGCGACATCGATCCACCACCCCGGCACTCTTTCGCCCACCCCAACCTTAAACCACGCCATCAAACCCGTGCTGGCCATTACGAACATGCCCCAAACTAAAGCCCAGTACTCAGCCTTCTCGGCGTAGGTGAAGCGGCGAAACAGCGGGCGCTGATCGCTATTACCCAGGTAGTAGCGGAACGCGTCACGTGCGTCGGTGACGTCCTTCCAGTCGGGCAGCATGTCGTTGATCAGGCGGCGCCCGTCGGGGTTCTTGAGGACATACCACAGATGGAACAAGCTGACGCCGATCAGCACAACTCCGGCGACACGATGGACGATGCTGCGTACCGCCTCCTTCACGAACACCATGGCGAGCCAGGATGACGGATATCGCAACGCGAAGCCCGTCAGCACCAGGATGAAGAAGCTGGAGAGAAGGACAATATGCTGCACGCGCTGTCCTCGCGTCATACGGAACAGAATGCGAGGCTGTCCTATGCGGTGCAAGATCAGCTTCTTGCGGAAGACGATCAGGTTGTGCAGCACCATGCCGCCGATCACGCCGATGATCATCCAGATATAAAACTTACTGATATACCCAATCACCTTGCTGCCAAAGTCAGCCTTCGCCAGGCCATCGGAATGCACCTTGAAACTGATGAATTTCTCGTTGGCGCCAGGATGGCATTGCCCGCAAGTCTTCGCCAGATTGGCGTGATTGATGGTGGAACGCGAATCGGTGGAGGGCAGTATGTTATGCACACCATGACAACTGGCGCAATTCGCCACCGTCGTCGAGCCCATCTTCGATGCCATGCCATGGTAGCTCGACAGGTAAGTATTCACCTGGCCCGATGGCATTCCAAACTCGTTGGAAAGGCGCACGCTGCCATGGCACTGCGCACACGCATTGCCCACATTCGCCGCAGCTACCGACGAATTCGGATCGCTGGGCGCTTTGATGGTATGAATGCCGTGGCAGTCAGTGCAAACCGGCGCTTGCCAGTTACCGCGCGCGATGGCTTGCCCGTGAATGCTTTGTACATACTCCTGCTTGACGTTGTCGTGACACTTGGCGCAAGTTACCGGAACATTGAACTTGTTGATTGGCGACTTCGGATCGGTAGCTGCCAGAATGTCGTGCTGGCCATGACAATCAGTGCAGACGGCGGCCTTGTCGGAACCCGCAGCCACAGCCTTGCCATGAACACTTTGCTGGTATGAGATGAAGGGTGCGGAGCTGATTCCGCTCGACGCCATAACGAATTTTTGGCCGTGACAGGCGCCGCAGGTTTGCGGAATATTGCCGCGAGCTACTTTCGACTTGGGATCGCTGGCCGGCAGAATTTCGTGGACGCTGCCGTGGCAGTCCTGGCATTTCGCAACGTTGGTGTTGCCGGCCGCAGCCGCCTTGGCATGGACGCCATGGTCGTAGGCAGTTTGCTCTCCGCTGTGGCAGCTGGCACATACTGGCTTGGCGGGCGTGGGATCGTGGGGAAACGCCTTGATATCTTTGTGACAATCGGTACAACTGAAAACGCTATGGATTGAGGCTTTGAACTTCGCGTCATCTACGTGCAGGCTGACCGGTTTGCCATTTTCATCTTTGGTGAGAGTGGCATCGTTATGGCAAGCCAGGCAATCCTCATTGCTCAACTTGGGAGGGGACTTGGCCAGCGCTCCCGCACCAAGCAGCAAGGCAGTAAAGAAAACCAAACCGCAACGCTTCACCTCAACCCTCGCTTTCCCTCGACGCCGCACCTACGCCGCGTCACTCATAACCATCGCCGATAGCGGCACCGAGGGGCAGTGAGTGTACTCACGCGCGCATGTGATTGAGGTCACACCCCTTAGTGCTTCTCACGGCGTCATGTGAGCGTTATCACCAAGCGGCGGGGCGGTAGCGCGCGGAGAATCGCCAATATTCATCAATGCTCGTGAACCGGACGGGCGCCTCGAAGGGACCCCAGAGCTGGCATGCGGCGCCTGGTTTCAGGCTTTCAGGCGGCAACTTCGAACGTTCGTTCGAACCGACGCCGGAGGACCATGCTTGACCTTCACCCGCCTTCCGCACGCCGGCCTAGAGGGCGCGCGGCCACAGAAAAAAGCCCGCGAAGCATCGCGGGCTGAGCAGGAAGCTCGTGGGGGTTAAACCAGCAAAGCGCTGGAGCGGTATATCATGCGTGGACGGCGTGTGCGTATCATGCCGATGGTACGGACCCGCTCATAGGCTCCATGCAGGTCCTGGCTCAACATACGCACTACTTCCATACAGACCTGGCGATGTTCCCGCAAGAACTTCATCAGGTCCTTTCTGCGGACGAACACTACTTGCGAGTTATCCAACAGTTCTGCCGTGATCTCGTAAGGGGTATTCGAGAGCGCCGCGCCCAGGCCCAGGACTTCTCCAGGGCCTGCGATCCGCAAGGTCAGCCGTTTTCCGGTGTCGGAGCAAATGGACAACTTGGCTCGTCCATCGCACAAAATATAAATGCCGCGGACCGGTCGCCCTTCGGCGAACAGGATCGTGCTCCTGGGGTAAGAGGTGAGCGATTTGATTTCGTCGAAAGATTTCAACGAATCCGCGGGCATGTCGCAAAAGAGCCGGTCGGGGCGGAAATCGCAGGTCAAGCAACTCGACGACTGAATCATGCTCTCCATGATCGAGGTAATACGTCTTCGCCGGTCGCAATGCAGTGATTGCAGTCACCGATTTCCGTGACCTTGTTCACACCTTGCACGCGGATTTTCCTTTCGCAACAGCAACAGGAGCAATCAATCCACGTCCAAACGCGCCGGTGCGACTGCCTCTAATCGGCAGCAACCACAAGCCTTTAGCTCACGCCGTGATGGCGATCGCCTTCAGGGCCGCCTTGTTGCGAATCAGCAGCGTAGAACCTTTTGCCTGTACAATCTGACGCCGTTTCAAATCGGCAAACAAGCGAGTTACCGTCTCGCGAGAGGTGCCGATCATCTGGGCGATCTCCTCGTGGGTCAGGGCCAGCTTCAGGCGCGGCTCAGCTTTGGTGGCCTCGCCGTTCTTGGCACTCCACTCCAACAATAGCTTCGCTAATTTCTCGCCTGCAGAATGCGAAAGGCCGAGGGAGCGAATCTCGCGGCACGCCGTGTTGTACTTTTCGCTCAACTGTTCGGCTACCCGCAGGCAGGCATCGGCGTGCTCCTTGAGAAAACGCAGGAAATCTTCGCGTTTGACGAAGTTCACCTGGCAAGGATCAACTGTTTCGGCGGTCAGCTCATAGGGCTTTCCGCTGACTGTGGCACTGAGGCCCAACACTTCCCCTGGTTCAGCAATCTTCAAGATCAGTGTCTTGCCATCGGTTGAGCAGATGGAGAGTTTGACGCGACCTTTGCATAGCACAAAAATGCCGCGCGGCGTCTGTCCCTCAACGAACAGAACAGCACCCTTCGGGTAAGCAGTAGCGTACTTGACGGATTCAAACGTCTGCAATGCAGCCGGCGGAAGATCGCAAAATATGTGCTCAGCTCGCATCTTGCAAGCCAGGCAACTTTCTATGATGTCCAAGCCATATGGTGTAAGCACAACGACCCCCTGTGAAAATCGTATCCCCGCGTCACACGGCCGGATTGCGCTTGTAACAACGCCTCCGGGTGAAAACCTGTTCCTGTCACCGTATTCCCAGTCCGCACTCGCGTGAGTGTCGGCGGTCACCTAGTGAGGTGATCTGCTAAACTGCGAAGAAAGCTGATGTTTAGCTGCTTCGCGACTTCTGGGATGGCTGTGGCAGTCACGGCTTATGCTCCAGATACACTCCAGCGGAACACTCCTACCGCACATGCAACAAGTACAGGGATCACAATCGCTTGTGACGTATCACGGTCGCCAGCGGGCGAAGGGACCTTTTTTGGGCTATTGCGAAGTCCGTGCCGGGGTCAAAACAGGGTAGGGGCTTGGGTTTCCGTAACTACGACGAGAGGAAGCTGCAGAATGCTGCCTCCAAGTCACAAAAGATCTTCACACCGCTGCGGCTTGCGAGGCAGTGACGCTTTCTGTGTCGAGCACAACAGCGATGGCGTGGGTCACCGACGCGATGCGGACCGCAGCCAGAATCTTCTCTTCGCTGATCCCTTTGTCACGCAGTGTCTTCTCGTGTGAGTCCACGCACGCACCGCAACCGTTGATTGCGGAGACGGCGAGCGACCAAAGCTCGAAATCGAGCGGATCAATGCCGTGGGTGCGGATAACGTTCATGCGCAAACCTGCCCGCATGGCGCGGTACTTCTCGTTCGAAGAGAGGTGCAGGAAGCGGTAAAAAATATTGTTCATGCCCATAATGGCCGCCGCCCCCTTGGCCGCATCCAGTGCTTCCGGGGTAAGGTGTGTGGCGGCTTCGTCGAGGACAGCTGTTATCAATTCCTGGTTACGCGAGGTGATGGCCGAGGCAACGACGGTTCCCCATGTTTGCTGCTCATTCAAGTCAGTCTGCTGGCGCATCACGCTGGAGAAGTTGAGTTTCAAGTCCTTGGCGTACGAAGGAACGGCTTCGATCAATGCATCGAGATTCATGATATTTCTCTTTCGAGCAATTACAGGACAACAAACAAGAAGAGTGGCCCTGCCCAGAGAGGCGGAGCCACTGGAATATCAACTTAGACCTGCAGAGTCTCCTGCCCCTTCTGCCAGTTGCAGGGGCAAAGCTCGTCGGTCTGAAGCGCGTCGAGGACGCGCAGAACTTCCTGCGGGTTGCGACCGACGGAGAGGTCTGTCACATAAACGAAGCGAATGACATTCTCCGGATCGACAATGAAGGTGGCACGCTGGGCGACACCCGCCTTCTCATCAAGAATACCCAGAGTGGAACACAGGTCGCGCTTGATATCGGAAAGCATGGGATACGGCAGGTCCTTCAGGTCTGGGTGATTGTTGCGCCACGCCAGGTGCACAAACTCCGAATCAATGCTGCCGCCCAGAATCTGCGCATCGCGATCCAGGAATTCCTTGTTCAGCTTTCCGAATGCGGCGATCTCGGTGGGACACACAAATGTGAAATCCTTTGGCCAGAAGAAGAATAGCTTCCACTTGCCCTTGTAGTCATCGCTGGTGATGGTTTTGAAGGCGTTGTCTTTATTGGTGCTGACGGTTGCAGTAAGACTGAAATCAGGGAACTGCTCTCCTACGCTTAACATTTTCGTATCCTCTCGCTTGGAATGAAATAAAAAATTAATGCTTCGTTTCCGCGGCGGTGCAGGCCTTACAGACGCCTTGCACCTCAATAGTAAGCTTCTCCAGCCGGAAACCCGAAGGAAGTTTGCCGCGCAGTTTCACCGGCCCCAGCGAATCGAAGTCCAAGTCGGTAATGGAGCGGCAACGCGTGCAAACTAAATGGTGATGGGGATGGTGGTTGGCGTCGATGCGCCACGAACCATGGTGCGGACTGACTTCGCGTAGCATGCCGGCATGCACGAAGGTTTTGAGGTTCTTATAAACCGTCGCGAGCGAGATCGACGGCAAGTCTTGTTTTACCTGCTCGTAGATCTCCTCCGGCGAATAATGCCCGGGTCGTGACACCAGCGCCTCGTAGATTTTTTGCCTCTGGTGTGTCGCCGCCAGATCGTGCTCCTGGCACAAACGGCGAAACTCGTTGTAAGTCTCCCGGCGCATACTTATCAGATGATAAAGATTATCGAACGATTCAGATTCTTTGCCACTAGCGAACTCGCCGCGCGGCACAAGCGCAGGTAAGTTCCGCTACGGCCGGGAGGTGGCGCCTACTGAGCAGCCGACGAACAGATTGCTGGAACCGCTAGCCTCTGCGCCAGAGGTCCGCTGGTGTAGGCCGAACTCGACTGCGCAAAGCCTTCCCTGATTTGGCAGCCTTGCTTCAATGCCTTTTCTGCCTTGGCGGAATCGTTGAGTGTCCGATACATTGAGGCGGCAGAGAAGCAGCTCGACGCAACCCCGCCCTTACAGGCTTTGCTGAACTCTTCGACTGCGCGAGTATTGCTAACTGCGGTACCGACTCCAGCGCGATAACATTCAGCCAGCCCGGCGCATCCGCGCGACCAACCCAATGAGCAGGAACGCTGGAGCAATGCGAAGGCGCGGGCAGGATCTTTGGGAACGCCGCTTCCAGCGTAGACCAGCGATCCCAACAGGAAGCAACTCTCGCCATCGCCTCGGTCACAGGCGCTCTGGAAGGCGCTGCCGCCGTTCTCGGCTCCTATCCGGAGGACGCTGGCGCAGCCGTTCGACAATCCCAGCTCGCAGGCGTGAGCAAAGTTTTTTCCTGCCGCTGCCGCATCGCGCGGAATCATCTGGCCCTCATTCTGCGCCAGACCCAGCATCAGGCACGCCTGTCCACCCCCGTGGGAGCACGAGATATCCATCGAACGAACCCATGTCTCGCAAGCGGTGTGGTTCCCTGCTGCGCACTTGTTGAGCCAGAATTCGGTGTCGGCGCCGGGCTGGTGGCCGCCCAGAAACCCGGTCGCGGACATGACACCGAAGAGGCAAATCCACACTCCCATAAAGGCAAAGTTCGCCTGTCTCGGCGTCCATGTGAGTTTAGGAAGGCGTGACTCCAGTGCCGCACTTGCCCGGTCGAGGGCCCGGACGGTCAGGTTGAGCGGCGGAACTACGAGCAGTTTGTCATAAAAGGTCGGCACGCCGAGCCACGCCAGCAGCCAATAGAGAACGAATACTCCAGTGCCGTACAGGCCTCCGAATATTACTTTGCCAATATTTTTCTTGGGTGAAGTGGCTGGATCAGTAATAAGAAGGTGCAGGCCGAGAAATACCGCCGCCGGAATATTGGTATCGACAAAAAAATACAAACCGGTTGCATGCGTGTAAATCAGGTTCAGCGCGTAAAGCGCAGCGGCCGCTGACAGTGTCACTAGGGTGACCGAGAATAAGCCTTGAACCACAAGCCCCAGGGCAAAGATCTCGAGGTAGATGTATGGCGGCAGCTGTTGACTGACGGCAATTTCATCTCCCCAGCTAACGTGCGTGCCATGCGTGACGATGAGGCCCACGGAAAACACGAAGAGCGCAATCGCGGAGGGATTGAATATGTGCGCGCGCCGTCCATCCTTTTGCCAGGTTATGAATTCCTTGCAAAGGACGCCGGTAGCAATCATAAGGAACTGCAGAAAGAACCAGTCTGGCTTGAACCACAGAAACAGGTTGGCGCTCAGCACTATGGGAAAGGGGCCGAAGCCTAAGATCCACTTATCACGACGCGACCAACACACCAACATGTCCAGCACGTACACGAAGACTATTTGAGCGATGATCAGCGGGACTTCGTGGTACACCTCGCGCCAGTACCACCCCCAATACACATAAATGGAGGAGTGCATGGTGAGCTGCACATAGTGGACGGGCCTGGCGAGGAAGTCATAACTCAAGCTGCGTCCGGTCCCGATAACTTGTCGACGCAGAAAAAACAGAAACACCAACAGCCCGCCTGTTGCTGCCAGGAAAGACCACATGAGGCGAACATTGGCATTCACGGCCGGAAGAAAAACGAAGCAGCCGAGCAGCACGCTCAGCGCGAACGCCATCCGTAACGGCGAGATTCGATTCGAAGAAAGCTTTTCGCTGTCTCGCCGTTTCGGCGTTCGCAATTGAGGACTCACACTCATGGCGGGGGTATCCAGTAGTCGCTGTTAGAATAATTCCAGGATATCCAGCGATTCCGGTTGTCAGCGATTATGCTTCAGTTCCCTTGGCAAAACAACCCATCTACGGTTCGGTTGTTGACGCGTCGGCGGAGCGACGTAGCGAGGCTTGTCTGGAGTAAACGTGCTCGAACCGGAGGGTTGAGAGTTGTGCATCGCGTGTCTCAGGAACTAAGCGCGACGGGCTGGGAAGGCATGCAGCGCCATCCCTTGTGCAGCCTACCTGGCGGACAGCGATTCGCACCACTGCCGCCGCTTCTCGGAGTCGGTTTTAGCGAATACACCCGCGATACGCGTGCCGCAATTAGTGCAGCAGCCGTTCTTCAGACGGTTCGCCATCACCGAGTGCCAGGAGCGCGTGATGACGAGTTGCTTGCATCCCGGGCAGATCGTATTGCCACCGTCTGAGAAGATATTGCCCTCATAGACGTACTTGAGCCCCATCCGCATAGCCAATTTACGCGCGCGATGCAGCGTCTCCGGGGGAGTCGCTGGCTTGTCCCGCAACTTGAAGTCAGGATGGAATGCGGTGAAGTGCAGCGGTACATCGTCACCCAAGTTCTCCAGCACCCAGTCGCACAGCTCCTGAAACTCCGCATCGCCGTCGTTCAGCGTTGGGATGATGAGGTTGGTGATCTCGAACCACACGCCGGTCTCTTGACGTAGCCACTTCAGCGTGTCGAGCACCGGCTGCAAGTGCGTCAGCGTGATCTTGCCGTAAAACTCTTCGGTGAACGCTTTCAGGTCAATGTTGGCTGCGTCGATGTAGCGATAAATGTCGAAGAACGCCTCGCGCGTGATGTAGCCGTTCGAAACCATCACGGTGTTCAAGCCAGCATCGTGAGCTTCGCGCGCAATGTCGATGACATACTCGCCCCAGATGGTCGGCTCGTTGTAGGTAAACGCAATGTGGGGCGCGTGATGCTCCAGCGCTACGTCAACCACGTTCGCCGGAGTAAGCGCGAGCGCGTTGACCTGGTCGGACTTGGCTTTGGAGATGTCCCAGTTCTGGCAGAAGGAGCAGCCCATGTTGCAGCCGGCGGTGCCCATCGAAAGAATTTTTGTTCCGGGAAAGAAATGGTTGAGTGGCTTCTTCTCGACGGGATCCATAGCGATGGCGGCCGGCCGGCCATAACCGAGTTGCAGCAAGCGTCCGCCCTCGTTCTTGCGAATGAAACAGAAGCCGCTTTGGCCTTCTCCGATGTGGCAGTGCCGTGGACAGAGGTAGCAGTGGAGGCGGCCATCGGCCATGACCTCCCACCAGCGCGCCTCGTGGACTTGGGGTTGTACGACTGTTAACTGCATAGTAACTGCCCAAAGACTATTGTAACGCCGAAACCCAGTCCAGGTTGGTCGCTCTTCGCTCTTCGCGGTTCGCTATTCGCCAGATCTCCTGGATGCCTGGTTGGCGATCGCGACGGTCCGCGCTACGGTTTGGCGAAAAGCGAAGAGCGAGAAGCGAAAAGCGATCAACAAATGATAGCTCGTGCGTTCCCTCCATCACTTTGACTAATGCGGCCCGGTAATTCACGCGGTGCGGCGGGTGCCAGTCACTTGCTCCCGTGACACGTGTCCTACCGCGATCGTTCGCAGCGGAATAGATTCAGGGCAACACCATGGGAGAGATCTACATGACCACTGCCGTAGAGGAACTGCCGCGCACTCGGACGGCAAATGCTGTTGTGCTGGATGGACACTCACTGAAGATCGAGGACCTGGTAGCGATTGCCCGCGACCGTCAGCCGATCGAGGTGCATGCGGACGCCATCGCTCGTATCAACAAATGCCGCGAGCTTCTGGAGCGGAAGATACGCGCCCGCGAAGTAATGTATGGCGTAAATACCGGCATTGGAGAGTTGTCAGAAGTGATTCTCACCCCCGAGCAGGCGGAGAAATTCCAGAAGTATCTGCTCTACTCGCACGCCGCGGGCTGCGGAGAGCCGTGCGCTGAAGAAGACGTTCGCGCCGGAATGATTTCGCGTCTCAACACGCATTGCTGGGGACATTCAGGCATCCGGAATGAGATCGTACAAACTCAGATTGCGATGTTGAACCAAGGGGTGACACCCGTTGTGTGTCGAAAGGGTTCCGTGGGAGCCAGCGGCGATCTTTCTCCCATGTCGCAGATGGCGCTGACACTGATGGGCGAAGGCGAGGTGTTTTACCAGGGCAGGCGCATGCCGGCAACGCAAGGGATGAGCGAGGCGGGAATTCCGACCATTGTTTTCCGCGAAAGGGATGGGCTCGCCACCATCAATGGCTCTGACCTGACTACCGGCATCGGATGCCTGGAGCTGTTCGACGCGACACGCTGGCTGAAGACGCAGGAAGTTGCGCTGGCCATGACGCTGGAAGCGCTGAACGCCAACATGATGGCCTACCATCCGCGGATTCATGCGACGCGTGGCTACCCTGGGGCGCAGGAGTGCGCCGAGAACATTCGCCGGCTGACCGAAGGCT
Source organism: uncultured Acidobacteriaceae bacterium (assembly GCA_963709045.1). Taxonomy (GTDB): domain Bacteria; phylum Acidobacteriota; class Terriglobia; order Terriglobales; family Acidobacteriaceae; genus Bog-257. The sequence continues at coordinate 134,086 of CAVPUX010000011.1, forward strand.
CGGAGCTGTTGAATCTACCAGGCAAGAAGGTGCAGGACGCCTATTCCCTGCGCTCAAGCCCGCAGGTCGTTGGGGCTGCCAAAGAAGCCTTCAAGTGGGCGCGATACATGCTGGAGATCGAACTTAACCATGCCGCTGATAATCCCACCTTCTTTCCCGATGAGGAGTTAGTCCTGACCGGAGCAAATTTCCAAGGCACGCCGATGGCGTTTGCGCTTGAGTTGGTCGGCATGTCGGTTACGACGGTGGCGGCACTCTCTGAGCGCCGACTCAACCGCCTGATGAATCCGCACCTGTCCATGGGTCTGCCCGCATACCTGACCCGAGGGGCTGGGATGTTCTCGGGCTTGATGCTCTCGCAATACACTGCTGGCGCGCTGATTTGCGAGAACCGGGTGCTGAGCCATCCAGCCGCCACCGGCTCTATACCGGCAGCCGCCGACCAGGAAGATTTCGTCTCCATGGGCATGACCACAGCTATCAAGACGCGGCAGATTATCGAGAACGCATGGACGGTCGTAGCCATAGAATTGATGGCGGCGGCACAAGCCTTCGATTTGCGATCTCCGGTTAGGCCATCACCGGCGTCGCAGGCGGCGTACAACGTGATACGCCGTCACGTGTCTCGGCTGGACGAAGACAGACCGCTCTATGACGACATCAATACCCTGACCCGCATTGCTAAGGCAGGCGACATACTGCAGGCAGCGGAAGAGGTTGCCGGGAAACTAAACTGAGGCGGAACTCATTATCTCTGGTTAGTGCGGGCGGCGAACCGGAAAGGGCGGCCCGGCTGACACCTTTAGGCAGGATTACTTACGATAAGGCCTGTTCTCGTCAGTTATGACGGTCGCTCTCCAATCCGGCAGTTATCAAGGGAATAGACAGAGATTCACTAAACTGAGTATTTGGGTCACGGTGGCGGCCGTGATAACCGCCGCTACAGCATCCGTGTATCTGGAGGTTTTCTCTGATCCGATTGGGGAATTGCTTTACCTGACAATCGTAGTCGCGCCATTCTCGCTCATCGCCTTCATGGCTCTATTTGTTCGCAGATGGCGGCACCAACGTTATACGATTGCCTTCGCACTTGCGGTTTATCTCGTAACGACTGCGGTCGGATTCTTCCTGTTGCCTCAGTGGCGGTTCGACATTCGTTGGTTTGCCACGGCTCGACAGTATAAACCCGTTCTTCTCTCACAACCTTCCCCCAAAAACGGATTCTTTCGGCATGCAGAATGGGATGGCTGGGGCTTTCCCGGTGCAGGAGATACGACTGTTTATGTTGTGTATGACCCATCGGACTCACTATTGGGCGTGCGACGGTCCGACACCAACGTCAGCGTTGCCGGTCTGCCCTGTCAGGTCAGTCGCGTCAAACGCCTACAGGAAAGCTGGTACGCAGTGGTTTTCTACACCGACTCCGATTGGGAACACTGTCCACCGAACCCGTGGCCGTATCACTGACGTAATATCGCCATTACGCAAGTAATTCTCCGCGATCAGGGTTGCCTGTCTAACAGGCCTTCAGGTTCGCGCTGTTAGGTGCAAGGAAACACAACAATCCCGGAACCACTAAAGGTAAGAGGCCATGAAGAATGCCATTCGCATCTCGGAATGTGCGACCGCATATGCTCCTCGTCGTTTCCGTGCTGCTATTAAGCTCGTTGGCGTACTCGTCTGCACCGGCCACCATGCGTCTGGACTACTACCACACCGGTAACGCCACCACGGAGATGTTCGGCCTTGATCGCATAGTCATCGAACCCTTACCTTGGCCGGGCGATCTTGCCAAGACGATCGACGATAGCAATCTGGGGAATTACTTCTTCGAAGTCCACGACATTGCCAGTGGCCGTCTGCTGTACTCGCGCGGTTTCGGTTCCATCTTCAGCGAGTGGTCACAGACCGAGGAAGCCAAAAAGCTCAATCGCACGTTTTCCGAGTCATTACGCTTTCCCGCTCCCGCAGCACCAGTAAAGATCATCCTGAAAGAACGCAAAGAAGGCACGGAGGCCAGCTTTCACGAGGTGTGGAGCACGACCGTCGATCCCAAAGACAAGTTCATCGATCGGGTGAATCCGCCATCTCCGGGGCCGCTGATCACCATCCAGAAGATGGGCGAGCCGGCAACCAAAGTTGACCTGCTGATCCTCGGCGATGGATACACCGCCTCCGAGCGCGGCAAGTTTGAGCAGGATGCCCGGCGGGCAACCGACATCCTGTTCTCGCGTTCGCCATTTCGCGAGCATCGGCAAGACTTCAATGTTTGGGGGCTGTGTCCGCCGGCAGAGCAATCGGGCATCTCACGGCCTTCGACAGGCGTGTATCGTCACTCGCCGGTCGGCGCGTCGTACGACACCTTCGACAGCGAACGCTACATCATGACCACCGACAATCACGCGCTGCGCGACGTTGCCTCGTACGCTCCGTATGAATTCATCGAGATACTGGCGAATGCCAAGACCTACGGCGGAGGCGGAATCTTCAATTTGTACGCCACTGTTGCCATCGACAGCGAATGGGCGCCTTATGTCTTTGTGCACGAGTTTGGACATCACTTCGCCGGGCTGGCCGATGAGTACTACACCTCCGACGTGTCCTACGTTCCTGCCACCCAGCGCATGGAACCGTGGGAACCGAACGTAACCGCGCTGCAGGATCCCGCGATCTTGAAGTGGAAAGACCTGGTCGCAGCCGGTACGCCGTTGCCAACGCCCTGGCACAAAGCGGAATTCGAAGCCTACGAGCACGAGATCCAGGCGGAGCGCCGCCGCATCCGCGCCGAGAACCGGCCGGAATCAGAGATGAACGCGCTCTTCGAAAAAGAGAAGAAGCATGAGGATGAGCTGCTGGCCACGGACAAGTATTCAGACGCAGTCGGCGCGTTTGAGGGAGCGAACTACGAGTCGCACGGCTACTACCGTCCCCAGGAGAACTGCATCATGTTCACGCGCTACGATAAATTTTGTGCGGTATGTAGGCGTGGTATCGAGAAGATTATTGGGATGTACGCAACGCCGTAAGAATTGGACGGTGGGCGCCATTTGTATTTCCTGTTGGGTTAAGGCGCCCACCTTTTCGGATTTGGGTTACTGGTCATATAGACGGACGACGGGCAGAAAAGTTCGCCTTACGCTCGACAATATCGGTGTCTTAACATTTCTTCACACTCGTCATTTTGTTGTTGAAGTTGTTGAATGCGTCTTCGCTACTTCCCTGCCCCGCCTTCCGGCAAAATAATCTTCTCCAGATACTCAATCGGCAACGGCCCCTGGTCGAGGGCGCGGTTGTGGAACTCTTCCAACGTGAAGCTGCTACCTTTGGCAGCCTGATATTTCTTGCGTAAGGACCACCACTGGCGGGTCCCGACGAAATACGTCGGAAGCTGGGTTGAGCTGAGCTTGGCGCGTACCAGTTTGCCGTCGGCTTCGGCTTGGGTCTGGAAGCATTCCTTCGTCATCAAGTCGAGCGCCTGCTGGTCGGTCATGTTCATGGTCTGCAGGCGAATGTCGAGAATGGTATTGGCGGTCGCGCGCAGCCAGATCTTCAGTCGCACCAGTTTGAACTTCGGACTGAAATCGAGATAGCCTTCCTGCGTCATCACGTCAGCGCCATACTCGGCCCATCCCTCGACGTACGGCCCATTGCCAAACAGGTTGCGCAATACGCGCCGCGTCGGCGGCTCAACGTCGTCGGCATGCTCGGCCTGGACGTAATGTCCCGGCAACGCCTCGTGAATGGTGAGCCACTTCAGCGCGTAGTTGTTGTACTCGCGCAGCTTGCTCTCGGCCTTCGCCTCTGACATCTTGGGATCGATGGGCGTCACCCAGTACTGCGCTTCGGCAGTGGGCTCCAACGGCGGTGCGGAGTGAAATCCCGCCACCGAATAGATGCCGCGCTCGAATTCCGGAGTGGGGATGACTTTCAGATTGTCGCGGCTGCCGAGCGAGACGATCTTCTTCTCGCGGATGAACTGCTTGATACCCTCCAGGTCGGCCTTCACCGCTTCGATTAACTGATCGCGTTGCGGATGCTCGTCGCTGATCTTGTTCAGCACTGCGGAAATAATTTTGTTCTCGCGCTCCTGAGCTGGCAGGCTGCTGTAATCGTCCTGGCCCGGGATACATCTGCTTATAGAGTGGCAACGCCAGTTGCAGCATTTCTGCGCGAGTCGCGGTCAGCCCGGCCTCGGCTTCGGCCAGCAACTGCGCCGGTTCGATGGAAGTTTCCATCACGTAGCGAAATTTGGGGGCGTACCATTCTTTGCCCAGCCGCCAGGTGCGGCCATTGGTGGGGCGCTTCGCCAGATCGTTCTGCATCCACGCACTGAAGTCGGTCAGGGCCTTCTTGGCCGCCGGCGCTACTTTGTCGTACTGCGCTTTGAGCGGCGAACCGGCCGGTATATCGGCAGCCACCGAGTCAACCAGATTTATGTTGCCCTCGTTCTCTTCCACCGCAGTCGAGATGAAGATGGGATCGGCGTCCGTGAGTTGCGATTTGGTCTGGTCGAGGAAGCGGGGAATCTGGCTAATGCGCGAAATCACGTCGCCCACGCGCACTTCCTTGGACGCGTACTCCTGCGTCAACGGCAGAAACAGCCCATTGCCGATCAGCTCCACGTAGCCTGTGGGATTGTGCTTGTAATTCTGTATCTGGTCGAACTCGAGCAGGTTGAGGGCGATCTGGTCGTCGATCAGGCGAAAGTCGGCGGCATCCTGCGCGTCCAGACCTGCGACCGGCGTTTCTGTCTGAAATCGCTGCCGCCACTCACGGTAAAACTTCTCTTGCGCGGCGACTCCCTGCGCACTGACGTCGTCGAGTTGCGCATCGAGATCGATCGTCTTGCCCGTCTTAGGGTCGAGATGCTTGTGGTAGCCCGCCTGTGACGCGCTCACCGGAGACAACGCCAGCGAGTCCTTCACGAACTGGTCGGTCATCTTGGCGAATTGTGCGTTGGCTTGATTGACTTGATGGGGATGACTCATGTCGTTGGTGGATTGTGCCATGCTGAATGTGGAGATGAGCGAGAAGAGCAAAAAAATGCGCAAAACGTATTTCATAGCGCCTCGGAAGAAGAAGAGTATGAGCGGGCCAGTATAAACCCGAGCTGTGCATTTTCAGAATTGGGCGAACTCAGGACTTCGCCAGCGCAAAGCTGAGGAACTCATGTACTACCTTCTGCGGCAGCTCTGCGCGATTGGACTTCTGCAAGAGGCTATGCCCCGCTCCTTCGATTGGCAGTAACTTCGTGGGAGCAGGGATCAGCTTGATCGCAGCCTCAAGCTCTGGGATCGCTCCAAACGGGTCGCGTGTGCCGCTGACGAAGAGGGTTGGGGAGCGCAGGTTGGGGAAATGAGCGGTCCTCAATTGCGCTAGGGCGACCTGGTGGATGTAGCGGATACGACAGCAGGAGCAGCCCTTGAACCAGTCCGGGCTCGGCAGCAATCAGCATGCTCGCCTGACGACCACCGTAGGAGATGCCGCCAAGCAAAGCTTGCCCGTCGAATTGCTGCTTCATTAGCTCGACCGCTCGCCGCAGACCTGCCTGATCATGCTTGGCGTCGGATGGAGAGGGCGGCCCCTTCGGACGCCGCTGGCGAAACGGCAGGTCGCAGCGCAGGGTGCCAAGGCCAGAAGCCGCGAATTTGTCCGCCAGGGCAATCAGCAACGGCGCATTGCAGTTGCCGCCGGCTCCGTGGGTGAGAACGAGGAAGCCCGCGCTGGCATCGCTGGCACGGTGCAGAAATCCGCGCACCGGAGCTTCGCCGGGAGTTTCGTCGAGAAACGGTTGTGCTTCGCTCACGAACAACTATCCTTACTCGTTTTTGTTTGGTTGTGACGCCGCCGCAGTTCACGAGTGTTCAATACCCGACCAGCCTTGATGTCTGCCGCAGATGCGCTCATCACCTGCTGCATGCGCGGCTGGGCTTCAATCGTGTCCAGCGCCTTCTCCACATTTGCGTCCTTCTTAGAGTGCAGCATGACTAGCTTGGCGCCCAACCAGAACGCCTCGTCCGTTGGGTCGACGTCTGGATCCCCCCGGAGCTCTGCGCGAATTTTTCCGTCCATCACACAACGAAGCCGCTTCCAATTGGTACGGAGTTCAGCCGCCTCCTTGCTAGACCTTTTGTCCCTCATGTGTTCCAAATCAACTTTGCTACTCTACCGTCCCAACTTCCTCGCCTCACAGGCCACCACGACCTTCGACGGGTCGATAGCCTCCGAGTCGAGCTGCATCTCGATCACCTTGCCATCTTTGTCGATCAGGTAATTCACCCGCCGCGCGGCTTTGTACTTGGGATTGTAGAGGCCGTACTCCTTGGTGGTGTCGCCGCCCCAGTCGCTGAGCAACGGGAAGGTAACGCCAATTTTTTCCGCCCACGCCTTGTTCGAGAAGGGAGAATCCATACTTATACCCAGCACCTGGGTATCGGCAGCTTCCAGTTTGGCGAGGTCCGCCTGGAAAGCCTGCATCTGCTTGGTTCAACCACCGGTGAAGGCGAAGATGTAGAACGCCAGCGCGACATTCTTCTTCCCCTTGAAGTCGTGTAGCGAAACTTTGTTTCCGTTCTGGTCTTGCAAAGTGAAATCGGGCGCCATGTCGCCTACCTTGATTTTGGGCGGCGGCGTCTCGCTCGGCTTGTCGGCGGCGTGGCTCGCGGGTAAGAACGATGCGGCCAATAACAGCGACAGTAAAACTCTTTTCATAGACTCTCCTCCTCGTTCGACGCCAATCACGAGAATTGGCGATTCGAGGCATTGTGACACTAAAGGGTTGCGGTGCGCCACACGCGTTGGACACTTCAACAACTCGGCTGTGCGGTTCGCGGGGTGGTCCAGATAATTCCCCAGCCTTCCCCAACATTGAAAAGCGGCTGTCTTAGATTCGTATGACGGATTGGCGCGCTTCGCGATCAGCCAATTTGCTTTTGATTGCGCAAACTCCCTCGTGGCTATAAATTGAAACTGAATGAACATTCATTCGGCGAGGTTGCGGTTCCCCTTCGCGCGGATGAATTCCAGGATTGTGCGTGCGCTATGCATGTACATTCCCGTTCCTTCACAGGCCCTCGATGAAGCCAGACTCCCAGCCTCCGGTGACTGCTACGGCGAACGCCAGTGGCGGCACGAGCCGCAACGCTGAGAAATACCAGCGCATCCTCGATGCCGCGGTGGCTATATTCGCCGACAAAGGGTTCTTTAACTCTCGGATCGCCGACATAGCCGATCGTGCCGACGTCGCTGATGGCACCGTCTATCTCTACTTTAAGAACAAAGAAGAGATCCTGATGACGGCCATCAACACAGCCTTCGACGCATTCATGAGACACGCACGCACCGAGGTGGAGAAGCTGCCCAGCCCGGCCGAGCGATTGCGGCGATTGGCGTTTCTTCACCTGGACGCACTGGGATCAAACCGCAATCTGGCGGTCGTCTTTCAAATGGAATTACGACAGAGCACGCGCTTCCTGTCTGAGTTCTCGCACGATCACATGGTCGAATACCTCGGCCTGGTACGCGCGGCAATAGCTGAAGGACAGGCGAAGGGCATTTTCCGGCGCGACATGTCAGACAAAATTGCGGCCAACTGTTTCTTTGGAGCGCTCGACGAGATGGTGACCTCCTGGGTGTTGAGTGGACATGAATACCGGCTATCCAACGTGGCGGACACGGTGTTAGACATTTTGCTTAACGGTATGCAAAGGATCGGCAATCAGGAGGCGGATCCCACCGGGATTCCCTAGGTCTAACGGAGCGGGATGGCATCCCCGGTTGTAGCACAGCGATACATGTCATAGATCACAGCTTCTTAGACTGCGAAAAAGCTAACATTCTCATTTTGAGAGCCGGCCGCCTCAGAACCAGTCGCTCGCAATGACTCGGACGCAATGAATATTAAGACCCTCAACGAAGTTTTCTTCACGGTGGTCGAGCGCAACAGCGATCGCGTGATGCTAACGCGCGAATCCGGCGCCTGGACACCGATCTCCTCGGCGCAACTGCAGGCGCAGGTCTTTGCCACCGCGCGCCAATTACAAGCTTGGGGCATTGGCAAAGGCGATCGCGTAGCCATCCTGAGTGAGAACCGGCCGGAGTGGGCGATCGCCGATTTCGCGACATTGCTGCTGGGCGCTGTAGACGTCCCCATCTACGCCACCCAGATCGCCGAGCAGTGCGTATACCTGCTGCAACATTCAGAGGCGAGCATCGTCTTCGTCTCTACTCGCAAACAGTACGACAAGATCGCCTCCATCCAACACCAGACCAGCGTTACGCGCATCGTCATTATGGACGACGCTCCCGACCTCATCGGCGCCATCCCCATGCAGAGCTTTATGGGGCAGGCCAGGCCCGGCCCGGATGCAGAGCTCGAAGAGTTGGCGCGTGCGGTTGAGCCCGACGATCTTGCAACACTTATCTATACCTCGGGGACCACGGGTACGCCCAAGGGCGTCATGCTGACCCACGGCAATCTGGCGGCGAACCTGAGCGTCTCGCTCGACATGTTTGACGTGGGCAAGAGTGACCTGTGCGTCTCGTTTCTGCCGTTGTCGCACGTCACCGCGCGGCATTTGGATTACGCCATGATGCACTGGGGCGTTCCCATCGCCTACTGCCCCAACCTTGACGACCTGCCGCGCACTTTGGCCGAAGTGCATCCTACGGTGTTTGTTGCAGTGCCTCGGCTGTACGAAAAGATCTACAACTCGGTTCAGCACAAGACGCAGGGCGTGAAGCGCAAACTCCTTGACTGGGCTGTCTCCGTCGGGAGCGCTAACCGCGAAGTGATTCTTCGCGGAGAGACGCCGACTTCACTCTCATGGAAGCTGGCCAATAAGCTCGTGTTCGCAAAGGTGCGCCACGGAATGGGAGGGCGGGCACGTATCTTCGTTTCCGGAGGCGCGCCGCTCGGTCGCGAGATTGCCACCTGGTTCGCCGATATCGGTATTCGCATTCACGAGGGCTATGGCCTGACGGAAACCTCTCCGGTCATCGCGCTGAACGATCCGATCAATCACCGGATCGGCACCGTCGGCAAGCCCTTATCCAACGTGGAAGTTAAGATCGCGGATGACGGCGAGCTGCTGGTGCGAGGTCCATCGGTATTCAAGGGTTACTGGAAGATGTCCGAGGAAAGTGCTGCAGCCTTTGAGGATGGATGGTTTAAGACAGGAGACATTGCGAGCCTCGATGCGGACGGGTACCTCGCCATCACCGATCGCAAGAAAGACCTGATCAAGACTTCTGGTGGAAAATTCATCGCTCCGCAGCCGATTGAAAATTCGCTCAAGGCGAACATGTTCGTAGGTGAGGCGGCGTTGCTGGGCGATAGGCGGCGCTTCCCTGCCGTGCTAATCGTTCCCAACTTCCCCATCCTGGAAGAATGGGCGCAAGGCCACGGAGTTAAGTTCACCACGCACCGGCAGCTGGTGAAGTCACTACAGGTGCAATCGCTCTACGAAGGTATCGTCGAAGAACTGAATCAGAACCTGGCCCAGTACGAAAAGCTGAAGCGAGTGTTGGTGATCCACGCCGAGCTCAGCATTGAGGACGGAACGCTGACCCCGAGCATGAAGCTGCGTCGCCGCCATCTGGAGCAGCTCTACAAGAAAGAGATTGACGCGCTCTACGCCGATGCGGAACCACATGCGCGTACGCCGGCCCCGGCAAAGCGGTAAGTGACGTTCAATTTTAGGTGGTCGCTAGCCCGCGGCGACCGCCATCTTCACTGGCCTGGGTGAGTTCCCTTCCCGTGATCGAATGCCCTTGGATTGGTAGCAAAATCGAAGATCTCGGTCCAGATATCTTCGAACATTTTCCCGGTGAATCGCGGGACCGACTGAAGGGCATCGTACGCCTGATAAATCCGGGCCGGTTCGTAAGTGCCTCTAGCCCTCTTAAGTCCTGCAACTTTGACTAGCTTGTAGTGTCCGATGATATCCAGATGGTCAGCCAAGACCAGCACTGTTTTGCCCTTGGGCCAGAGCATGGAAGCGGTGTTTACGATGCCGTCGTTGTCCCATAGCTCGATCGGCTCGGGCGGAGCCGGATCCAGCACTCGCGTCACCTTGCCGGCCAATGCCGGCCACCGAAACGGTCCACCGGCGCACGCCCGGTAAACCAGGCGATAGGACAAATCGGTTCCAGCGCTCAGTTGCAGGTCCTTAGCAATCTCAGGGTAGCTGCATGGATTTGTGAGCTCCCAGACTGGCGCAGGGCAGCCGGATCGGAAGCGAAACGGGCGGCCTCCGACCGTGGCGTACGACAAGGTCCGGATTGGCGGACTATCCCACAGATCAAATTCTCTTTTGCGCTCCTCGTCGTCGAAATGCGCCGGACTTCTCTGCTCGGGGTCGTGAGCCTGTGAAGCGAGATCGTTGATTACATGAAAGTCCGAACTCATCAGCCGAAGATACAATGCGAATTCGGACGCGGCTTCCTCAGCATCGGCTGTCCGCGATGGGCCCGGCTTGCCGTAGTGCAGGTTGGCCTCGGTCAATGCGTCTCGCAGAGCCAGAATCAGTTCAGCGTCGGTGAACAACGCGGCGCCCGTACTGATCAAGCTCTCGATCTGGTCGAGCAGATACAACTGGGAGCCCGCGGCGGCAGCGCGTAACTCGGCGATCGCCGCGGTGCGCAACAGAGGGTGCGAGCGCACCCAATCAGCAATGTTGGTGCCCCAGTGGGGCGCGGAAAGGAAGACGACACCATCCAGGCACTGCCGGATCGTCTGGCTGGCCACCGGTGGTCCACCGTCGATTGGAAGCGAACCAACGTCGGGATTGTGCAGGTCCCAAATGAGCTGGCGGATGTCGAGGCTGCCGGTAGAATGGCCGACCAGGACGACTTTGTCTGTATCCAAAATCTCGCCGCGCGCCATGCGCTTGGCAAGGTATGCGCGCAATCGGGTGGCGCGGGTTTTTACCGCCGCGGTAGGTAAATTGTCGAAGTAGTGCAGTACTACGGGGTTGTGATCTCTCCACTTTCGGAACAGGCTGGTGACGCCGGCGTAATATTCGACTTGCCCGAGGGCGTCAAATCCGCCGAAGCCCGGTACCAGTACGATGTGATAACGGTTGCTGGCAGTAAAGCGTTTTTGGTTGGCCATCGTTTAGACCTCTCGATCGCCAACCAGAATTGCACGCTATCTCCGGCCATTTGTCTGTGACGCATGATGGGTTGGTAGGTGACAAACGGCAGAACGCTCGGTCGATCTCGCACCACGTGAAGACGAACCGATCCGCTCTTTGCGCCCTCCCAAACCCCGCGCTTTACTTTCTTCTACGTATCGACAATGTAGATACGTTGGAATATACTCCGTATCACTAGGAAGGATACCGATCTAATGAAGGCACAGATGGTCAAGTGGGGCAACAGCTTTGCGGTTCGCATCCCCAAACCCGTTGTCGAACAGGCCAAGCTAAAGGAAGGCGATTCCCTGGAGATCGAAGCCGCTGCTGAAGGGCGCCTGGAATTGCGCCGCGCCAGCAAGACGCCCACTCTAGCGCAGTTGGTTTCCCAGATTACTCCACAGAACCGCTACCAAGAGATCGGGACCGGCGCGGAAGTTGGAAAAGAAGTTATCGAATGGTGATCCCGTACGTTCCCGAAGCCGGGGATATCGTGATGATGGATTTCGATCCGCAGGTCGGTCGAGAACAGGCCAAGCGTCGGCCTGCTTTGGTGCTGACCGATCAGAGGTACAACCAAGCGAGCGGGCTGGCAATTGTTTGTCCGCTGACGAGCAAGCGCAAACCATACCCGTTCGCATTACCGGTCACGGTTGACGAGGTGGAAGGTGCGGTACTCGTGGATCAGTTAAAGAGCATGGACTGGGCTGGACGCAAAGCAGAGTTCCACTCCAAGGCCACGCCTGCTTTGGTTAAGAAAGTACGTCAATACCTCGCTGTTCTGCTCGGCCTTCTTTGAGACCACGGCAAACTTCACTCGATGGGCTCGACCGCAATCAGCGGCTCGCTGCGGTCCTGGCGCTCCGGACGTTGCACCAGGATGGTGGCTGCAAGCACCACCACGATTCCAAGCACCTGCATGGCTGACACCAATTCGCCGAGGATGACCGCCGTCAGCAGAATCGCCCACACCGGTTCGAGGCACGCGGTCACGATGGCGCGCGTGGCATCGAGATGTTGCAATCCCGTAAAGTAGAGTGAGAACGGAACCAGCATGGAGGTGACCGAGAAGACGGCCATGAATAGCCACTGTCCGCCGCTGTAATGCTGAGCGATGATCTTCCAGGGCGGGTTCACCAGTTGCCAGAAGACAGCCGCACCCAGCAGCGAGTACACCAGCACCGTCCAACGCTGGTAAATCTGCAGCAGATGCTGACCGTAAACGTTGTAGAAAGCGAACGAGATCGCCGCCAGTTCCGCTGCCACGACTCCCACCGTATTAAAGCGAACACCAGAGATCACCAGCCAGGGAAATCCGCGCTGCGCTGCCAACTCCCCTACAGCCAATCCGCAACCGAGCACGGCCAGCACCACACCGCTTATGCGTCGCATGGTCGGGCGCTGTAGCCGGCGGGCCAGCATGTATAGCAGAACCCAAACTGGAGCGACATATTGCAGAACAATCGCCGTCGCGACGCTGGTCTTCTGGATGGCGAAATAGTAGAAGAAGTTGGAGGCTGCGAGTCCCAAAATTCCCAGCAGAAAGAACTGCGCCAGGTGACTCCTCCGCACGCGTAGCGACGACCTTCCCTTCAGCAGCAGAATCGGCAGGAGGATCAATAATGCAATTGTGGCTCGGCTCTGGGCGAGAATGAGAGGGTCGATCGGGCGCAGAGCCTCGCTTCCAGGAAAGAGCCTGCCGGTAAAAACTGCCCGGCCCATGGTGGCGGAAAATCCCCAGAAAAACGTAGCCGCGGCGATGAAGAGATAGCCGCGTGCGGGGTGGGGCTTGGTTGGCAAGCTAGTGGATGCGACCATGGACCAAATCCGATTCGGCTCGCCTCAGAAGACCCACTAGAATTTAGTGGCCCGTCTATGGCCTAGAACCTGCAACGCCGAGCTACAGCAGTTCTAAGAACTCGTCCACGGTCATGCCGGACGCTCGAATCAAGGCGCGAAGCGTCCCAACCGATAGTTCTTTGTGTTGAGGAACGGAAAGATTGGCGCGCTGGCCTGGCTTCGTCATCACGAGATGGCTTCCCACCTAACCCATCGATTGCCAGCCCGCCTTACTGAATGCCTTCACCGCATCTTTCCCTGAAGTATTCCCGAGCTTGCTCATCAATATGTCCCTGTCGCGGAGTTAAGGACTGCGGCGAGCGGCAATGACACAAGACATAAGCTAATAGACTCAAACTGCGACGACGATTGGAGTAAGTTGCGGGGGCATGGAACCGACCGCCTTTTGATCTTCGGCCCACAGCCAGGCGGTGATAGCTTCCTTGATGTTTTCCAAGGCTTCCTTCTCATCACGGCCCTGCGAAACACAGCCCGGAAGAGCAGGGCAAAGGGCCACGATCCACCCGTCTTCGGCCGGTTCCAACACAACGTGGAAAATCATCTCGAACGTCCCTCCTGCGCCTAGTCCGCCAGCGCTGACTGACTGTGCGATGAGCGCAAGACGCGATCCACGGTGTATGGGGCACGCTTAGCCGGCTCGTGGAAGTGCCGCACCTGCAACTCGCCCAGCAATCCCAGCGCGATCAGTTGCACACCGGCGACGATCAGCACGGCGGCGAACACGAGCAAGGGGCCATGTTCATCCATTACGTTGACTCCACGAACGAACTTCTCGAACAACATCCATACCGCGATGACGAAGCCCACCAGCGAACCCAGCGCTCCGACGGTGCCGAAAAAATGTAGCGGCCGCGCCATGTACTTCAGCAAAAAACGAATGGTAATGAGATCGAAGAATACGCGGAAGGTGCGCGAGATACCGTAATGCGACTCGCCGCGTTCGCGGTTCACATTGCGGATGGGAACCTCGCAGATGGTGGCGCCATACGCTGAAGCCAGCGCGGGAATAAAGCGATGCAATTCCCCATAGAGCGGAATTTCCTGGACTACCCCACGGCGATACGCCTTGAACGTGGTGCCAAAATCGTGCAGCTCAACCCCACTCAGCTTGGCCATAAGCCAGTTCGCAATCTTGGAAGGAACGCGCCGCATTACGAAGTTGTCAATGCGCTGCTTGCGCCATCCGCTGACAATGTCGTATCCCTCGCGCAGCTTCTGCAGAAACAAAGGAATGTCGTGTGGATCGTGCTGCAGATCGCCGTCCATGGCAATTACATACTCGCCTTCAGCATGGTCGAAGCCGGCGGCCAGCGCCGAGGTCTGCCCGAAGTTGCGGCGCAGCTTCACCACCACTACGCGGCGATCCACGGCAGCGATCTGCTGCAGCATCCAGAACGTATGATCGCGGCTGCCATCGTCCACGAACACCAGCTCGAACGGCTCGGCCGTGGCTTCCATTACCACCTTCAGCCGATCGTAGAGCTCGGTTACGTTTTCTTCTTCGTTATGAAATGGGACGACAATCGAGTACTTGAGCACGGTTTAGTAATTATAACTTCCGCCCTCCCAAAATGGGCGGCTGTTTTTCGGGAATTGTTCTGTCGACGCAATGAGGCCGAAGGTGCGCAAATCATTGCAGTAGCACTGTCAGAATGCACTTAGGTGGCACGTTCTTGCCTCAGGGAAAGCCCGGTATTATCCCGAGCGCCAGACGCAAAGATCTTACGAATGGAGGTGACCAACGAATCTCAGCAAGCGTCGAATTCCTTCCGCGAACTCCTTAGCCGGGGTAATGAGACTGATCACCAGATATCCGTCTGACGCGAAGTCGTAGAAATGGCCCGGCTGCACCAGCACCCCGGTCTCGCGCAGTAATGCAATGGCCAATTCCTCGTCGGAACCCGCCACCGGGACCCGCAATACGGCATACCAACCGCCCTCGACTTCCAGCCGGCGACAGAGCTTCTGCCAGGCGAGTTGCGAGTCGAGCAGGGCAAGATTCGTCATGATACGTTCCATCAACTGGTGCTGTATGCTTCGCCCCTCCTCCAGCATGAACGGGACGGCCCACTGCAGTGGCGCGTTCATGGAGAGATACGTATCGGCAATGACTTCGAGGCGATTCATCGCATCGGTTAGCAACGGCTGCGGACCATTCGCGGCAATCCATGCGACTTTCATCTGCGGCAGTCCGGAAAGTTTCGACAGCCCACTCAGCGTGAAGGTCAACACGCGGTTGTTCGAGGAAAATGTGAGCGGCGGTCCTTTCGCGTGAGAGTAATCGAGGAACACCTCGTCGACGATGATCGCCATATTGTTCATCTCACAAATACGATTCAACTCCTCAGCTTCGAGCGGCTTGACGAATGAGCCAGTCGGGTTGTTGGGGTGCACGACCAGCACCGCGCGGCAACGCGAACCGGCTCGGCTCGTGCGTTCGATGGCAGTGTTCGTCGAGTGAAAATCAATCTGCCATCCGTGGTCATACACCAGCTCATACGGCTCAAGCTTTACATCCTGAAGATCAGCCAGGAAATCGAAAAGCGGATAGCTCGGCGTCGGGACCAGCACTGTGTCTCCCGGATCGCACAGCAGCCGAAAAAGGAACGAATAAGCCTCGCTGGTGCTAGTGGTCAGTATGAGACGGTCAGGCGAGACATGCCTTCCATGCGCGGCGTAATAAGCTGAGACGGCCTCACGTGCCGTCAGCAGACCCTTTGCCTGCGGCTCGTAGACGAGCGCTTCACGGTGCATCAGCGACTTCAGCAGTTCGTCTTCGCGATAGCGCAGGCCGATCGTGGTGGGATTGGAAGCCGTCAAATCGAGAACTTCCCTGTCGGCCAGCCGGTGCGCCTCTAGCGCCTCGGTATAGCGGTTGATGGTCAGGTTCCAGGAGGTGCGCCGCGCGAAGAAATTGCGCATGAGAGGAAGGATTATACATATCATGCGATCGTCGCTAGCGTGTTTCCGAGGGAATCTGACCCAGAATTTGTTTTTCGATATAATCCGACTCCGCGGCTAAAGAGTCGACGGTCCGGAGGCCGAAGCACTGTGTCACCCGCACCCAATCCACAACCCTCGCCTGAGTTGTTTTTCTCTACCCTTAATGCCTATCACCAAACGGAAGCGTTGAAGGCCGCAATCGAACTGGAAGTCTTCACCGCCATCGGTGAAGGCAATCAGACCGCCGAAGCCGTCGCCAGTCGTTGCGAGGCTTCAGGGCGTGGCATGCGCGCCCTATGCGATTTCCTAGTCGTCATGGGCTTTCTGACGAAGGAGTCGCAGCGTTACAGTCTGACGCCGGATTCCGCGGTCTTCATCGACCGCCGCTCTCCTGCCTACCTGGGGGGCGCCGTCGGCTTCCTGCTTTCGCCTATGACTACGGAACGATGGAAGGACCTGGCTGCGGTCGTGCGCAAAGGAGGTACGACGGAGGTCGGCTCTGGGACGGTGGCTCCTGAGCATCCGATCTGGGTTGAGTTCGCGCGCAGTATGGCGCCGATGATGGCAATGCCGGCCGAACTTCTGGCGAAATATCTGAGCGCCAACGAAAACCACGCGTCGAAAATTCTGGACCTGGCCTCGGGACACGGCCTATACGGCATTGCGATCGCCCGCCACAATCCGAACTGTGAAGTTTGGGCCGTGGACTGGCCCAACGTTTTGCAGGTCGCGGAGGAAAACGCCGTCAGGGCCGGCGTCAAAGAACGCTTTCACATCCTGCCTGGCAGTGCGTTTGATGTGGAGTACGGCAGCGGCTACGACCTCGTGCTCATGCCGAACTTCCTGAGCCACTTCGACCTGGCCACATGCGAAAAGTTGCTACGCAAGGTACACGCGTCCCTGAAGCCAGATGGGCGCGCGGTGATCATGGCCATGGTACCCAATGAAGACCGCGTATCTCCTCCGCGCCCGGCGGGCTTTGCGCTGATCATGTTGGCTACTACACCCGCCGGCGATGCCTACACATACGCTGAGTATCAGCAAATGCTGCGCAATGCCAGCTTCCGATCCAGCGAGAAACACGTGCTCATCCCCGATTTTTTCACCGTGGTGGTGGGAAACAAGTAGCGTAGCGGGGCACCAGGTCCCTGAACTCCGCTGTCACACAGGTAATGTGACGGCTGTGCTTGCGCGCCCCAATCGCCGGACTACACTGAGGCTACACGAGGGTCAAACCACCGCAAGGAGGTAGCCCGAATGGCCAATTCTTCTCACGCCATCGCGAATAACATCGCGGAATCCAGCAAATCAGCAGCGCAAGTGAAACACCGGAATAGGGGCCGGCAACGACACCCTTGACCGGTTTCATTAACCATCTTCCGGGCCGTGGGCCCGCGGAACGTCGCGAGGAGTTCG
This sequence comes from uncultured Acidobacteriaceae bacterium, assembly GCA_963709045.1. GTDB lineage: Bacteria > Acidobacteriota > Terriglobia > Terriglobales > Acidobacteriaceae > Bog-257. The sequence continues at coordinate 151,440 of CAVPUX010000011.1, forward strand.
ATATGCCCTTCACCAAAGTCAAATCCTTTCTCGACGGCCATGAAGTGAGATACGTCGTCATGTCTCATTCCAAGGCCTACACCGCCCAGGGGATTGCGGCTGTGTCGCACATCTCGGGCAAATATCTGGCCAAGACCGTGATCGTGAAACTCGATGGAGCCCTCGCCATGGCGGTGCTGCCGGCGGCGTACCAGGTGGATCTGGGGGCGCTGAAGCGAGCCGTTGGCGTACGCGATGCGGAACTGGCCAGCGAACGCGAGTTTAAACAGCATTTTCCGGACTGCGAGACGGGAGCCATGCCTCCCTTCGGCAACTTGTACGGGATCCCGGTATATGTCGATGAGACGCTGACGGAGGACGAAGAGATTGCCTTCAATGCGGGCTCACACCATGAGTTGATCAGGATGACGTATGCGGATTTCGACAGGTTGGTGCGGCCCGAGGTGATGAACTTTTCCTCCGCGCGAGCCGCCGAACTCGTGCTGGTTTAATTCGGCTTTGATCGAGCGGGGCGGCGCAAAATCCAAGCATCGCCTGTTGGTATGTGCCGATGTTGCGGCGCTCCGCCGATCACTCGGTCTGCTTTGCAGCAATGAAAAAAGGCCGCCGAAGCGGCCTTTGCTGGTGATCTCGGTTCCGCGACTAACGCTTCACCGATTGCGCCGCAGGGGTGTCGCTCTGTTGTGCCGTCAACCTGGCGTTATTGCGCTGCGCGATCGTTCGCTTGGCATTGTCAGCCAACTGCTTTGCCTGGGGAAGCAATTCCAGCGCCTGGGTTATAGCCGGATCGCTCTCGGCGTGCGCCTTCATGCCTTCCTGCTGGCCAAACTCGTTGATGAATAATTCAGCCTTGATGTTGGACTTAATCCAATCGCTGTTCTCCGCCAGGTCCGCCTCGGTAAAGGGCGTCTTCTGTTCATCCAGGAACTTGCGAAACTCCTGCATGACCGCATCGTCAACCTCAAATTGCTTGGTGACCTTGTGGTTGATGACGTAATGCTTGGCGAAATTGAAGAACGTGTATTTCTCCAGTAGCTGGTCTTGGAACTTATTGGTTTTCACCGGCGGGATCTTCACGTCGGGAGTGATGCCTCCACCACCGTAAACGGTGCGGCCACTATCGGTCATCTTGACTTCGTGGTTGGCGTTATTGGCATCGTTGTCGCGATCGTTGTAGTAGTAGTCGTAAAGCGAGATGTTGCTGTAGTCGCGCTGGATCAGGCGGCCACTCGGGGTGTAGTACTTCGCGGTGGTCAGCGCCAGTCCGGTGTTCTCCGACAGCGGATACACGGTCTGCACCAAACCCTTGCCGAATGTGGTTTCACCGACGATCAGACCACGATCATGGTCTTGAATCGCGCCGGCAACGATCTCCGCCGCTGAAGCGGTCCCACGGTTCACCAGTACGACCAGCGGATAGTCTTTGCCGCCATTGCCGTGGCTGGCTTTGTACACCTTCTCCGCCGAAGCGCGCCCATGGTGGGAAACGATGACTTGACCCTTCTTCAGGAACTGGTCCGCCACGCCCACGCCCTCACTCAACAGTCCACCAGGATTCTGACGAAGATCAAGGATCAGCCCGTGAATATCGCCGAGCTCATCCAGCGCGTCGCGTACTTCCTTTTCGGTGGTCTCCTGAAACCCTGAGACGTGGATGTAGCCGATACCCGGACGAATCATGAAATGCACGTCAACGCTGTAGCGGGGGATCTCATCGCGCACCACCGTAAAGTCGAGCGGACGCTCGGAGCCTTCCCGCAGAACGGTAATCTTGACCGCGGTGCCCTTGGGGCCTTTCAGCAAGTCGGCAACATCGCTGGTGGTCATGTTATCGGTGGGCTTACCATCCACCGCGATAATGACGTCGCCCGGCCGGATGCCAGCCCGATACGCCGGCGCGCCGGTAAAGGGCGCAATCACAATGACTTTGTTGTTGCGGGGACCGACTTGCATGCCCACGCCGTAGTACTTCCCGCGCTGCTCCTCGCGCAAGGCGGCGTACGATTTGGGATCGAAGAAGTTGGAGTGCGGATCGAGCACCCGCAGCATACCCGGAATCGCCCCGTTATAGATGGCCTTGTCGGGATTCACTGGCTCGGCGTAGTTCTGCTGGACGACTTCGTAAACCTGGGTAAAGCTGCGCAGGCTATCGCGAATGTCGGTGTCGCTGGTCGTAGTAGTGGAGGAGGTAAGGCGCTGGCCAAAAACCATGCCCACACAACCGCAAGCCAGAATGATGCTGAGGACGAGAACTGCGGAGCGACGCGAACTACTTGCCATGTATGTTCCTTCGGCTGGCCGGGGACGAATCTTCAAGATAAGCGCACCGGAGCAAGACTTGCACGCAGTATACCATGCACTTTGACCCACCCCGGCCTGCCAGATCAGCCGCTATTTTGGATGCTGGTTCGGAAAAGGAAGGTGCGAAATCCGTTTGGTCCCCTGCTTTCGTAACAGACGGTAGCGGGGGAAGATGGTGAGCAGAGAAGGGGCCAGGGAATTGGAAATGGGCACGTGGCATTTGGCAGTTGCCAGTTAGCACTTAGCAATTACCGGCCGGATCGGCTCGAAATAGCTAATTGCCAAATGCTAAGTGCCAAGTGCTAAATGCCAATGGCTACTGTGGTGAAAAACCACCCCCCGCATTATGATGAACCTATGAACCTTGGCATGCCAGAGATGATTTTCATTTTTCTGCTGGCATTGGTCGTCGTCGGCCCCAAACGCCTTCCCGGGCTGGCGCGGCAGTTGGGGAAATACATGGCCGAGTTCAAGCGCGCCAGCAACGAGTTCAAGAACCAGCTCGAAACCGAGATGATGAACATTGAGCTGGATGAGCGCGCCAGGAAGGACACCGAGGCGGACAAGGCGTTACCGCCGCAGACGTCGTTGGAGCCCGCCATCCTGCCCCCGGTTGGGATCGTAAGCCGAGGTGGCTCCGATGCGATCTCGGCGCCTGAGGCCGACTCCGCAGCCGACCTCTCGCCCGCACCACCGCTGAGCCCGGCGCCATCGCCTGCCAGGTCAAATCCCGATGCCTAACCCCGTTCTGGAAACCGCCCAGAAGCGCGCCTCCGAGGAAATGACCGGCATGAGCTTCCTCGAACACCTCGAGGAGCTGCGGCGGCGCATTATCTACAGCTTTCTGTACGTAGCGGCCGGCTTCTTTGTCTGCTGGTGGTTCCATGAGCAAATCTTCGCCATCATGCAGAAGCCCATCATGGCGGCCCTGGCCAACCATCAGATGGAGCAGAAGCTCGTCTATCTGAACCCCACCGACCCGTTCAACATGTACTTGAAGATCGCGTTCCTGGCGGGAATTTTCGTGGCCTCGCCGTTCGTGCTCTATCAGGTGTGGGCGTTCATCGCGCCGGGCCTGTACCGCAACGAGCGCCGTTACGTGTTGCCGTTCATGTTCAGCACGGTGGGATTGTTTCTGGCGGGCGGCTGGTTCGGCTACAAGATGGTCTATCCGGCGGCGCTGGATTTCCTGATTGGCTGGAGCGCTCAGTTCAAGCCGATGATCACCGTCGGCGAATACACCGACCTGTTCCTCACCATCATCGCCGGGCTGGGCATTGTCTTCGAGATGCCGATCCTCGTCTTCTTCCTGTCACTCATGGGGATTTTGACTGCCGGTTGGATGTGGCGTAACTTCCGCTATTCGATCCTGGTGATCTTCATCATCGCGGCCATCATCACGCCGACCACCGACATCATGAACATGTGCATCTTCGCCGCGCCCATGATTGTGTTGTACCTTGTGAGTATTGCGATCGCGTGGTTCGTGCACCCAACACAGAGGAAGAAGAGAGCGGCTAAATCGGCAATTAGCAGCTAGCAATTGCCGCACAGCTTCGGAAGCACTCAGAGCTGAGTGGCTGAGGCGCCTAACCGCAACGGCGTCGCCACAATCATCGAATAAACCGTGGGCGGACGGACAACAAACCGTTCGAATTGCCCCGACAAACAGGTTCGCCGAATCCCCCGCCCGCCCGTGGCGCTCTGTCGAAAAGATTACCGCTGCATATTTTCGAGGTTGTCAACAGGATGTAAACATTGCGTAGCTTTTCTCCGAGCCCGGTGCAGGAATTGCTGCTACGCATGTCTCCGGTAGCTGGCCCTTAATTCAGCAACAATATCCTTCGCCGCCTGGCGCGCCTCTTCCAGCATGCCCGGTGGAAACGAGATCGCTCCCACGCGCGCGTGTCCGCCGCCGCCATAGCGTTCGCAAATCTTGGCAAGGTTCTCCACCGGCTCAATCTTTGACCACGGATTGGAGCCAACCGATACCTTGGTACGGAAGCTGCTCTTGCTGAGCCCGACGCTGTAAACGCAATCAGGGTGCAGGTAGTAGGGCACGAACTTGTTGTAGCCCTCCAGTTCATGATCGGTTACGTCGAAGAAGACGGTGCCATCTTTGCATTGCGTACGCTCGCGCAAAATTTCGATTGAGCGCAGGTGCCGTTGCGTGAGTTCGGGAAGTCGCCCGGCGATGATCGGCTCGGCAATGATGTCCGCCAGGGGTTTGTAGGCCAGCTTCGCGATCAACGTGGGGATGAACTGCGGGTCCTGATTGGACTCGATCACCATGGTGAGCTTCATCGCCGGCTCTTTCATTTCGACTGCGGACTGTGGATCGCTGTAGAGCGCTCCATCGATGATGTCGGCCCACTCAATCAACTCCGCTACCGGCGCCGGATTGAAGCCAAATCGCTGCTGGGTTACGGAAGCGATGAACTTTGTGCACGAGCGAAAATCGGGATCGTAGAACTTGGTATTGCTCAGTTCCTGCTCGAAGTGGGAGGCGTCTTCCGGAGTCAGGAAGGCGCTCTGGTGATGGTCGAACCACCAGGTGATGCGCGGTGACGACGAGTACTTGAAATCGACGATGGCATTCTCGTCGCCGGTGAAATCGTCTTCGTTGAAGAGCGCACCAGCGCGATGCACCAGCCCGATGTATTCGAATTCGGCGTCGCGGATGCGCTCGCGGTAAAAACGCGAAAACAACGCCGCCGAACAAGCGCCGTCGAAACATTTGTCGTGATAAAAGACTCGTACCCTCACAGACCCTTTCTATTACGTCGCATAGGTTGTCTTGAGACAAGCCTGACAGAATACCGCGTCCGCACAACAAAAAGTAGGCAGAAATAATATTTTGGAAGAAGCGAAGCAAGTGAGACCTGGAGATGGGCCTTTCCGTCGTGACCACGGGAGGGTAGGTTGCGCGGGCGGGCACTCAGGGCCTAAAGGCCTCTCACCCTTCGTTGCTGTCTTTCGGCATGGCTGAAGCCATGCCCTTTCAAAGCGACCGCTGGGATACGCCAACCATGCAACAGCGCTCAATGAAAAAACGGGGCTGAGCGGCCCCGCCGTGTCCGAGCAACCTATGCCTATGCGTTGGCCTGTTTCTCGGCCAAATCTCCAACGATGGGTAGCTTGAACATCTCGTGCTGATACGCCTTGATCACCAGTAACAACCACAGCGCTATGCAGGCCAAGACGAACAGTCCCCAGAACGGGAAAATAAGGAAGGGCAACGACCAAGCTCACAACCGTTAGACAAACACGGATGACGAAGAGCGCTACCGCTGTAAACAGGCACTGAAACGAGTGGAAGCGGACAAACCGATTGCGATTGTAGGGCTCGATCAGCAGAAATATGATCGCCGGAATAATGGTGAAATAGGCCAGCATGCCGGCTACGTTTTCCGCCATCGGCGCGGCCGTTGCGTTGGTGTTGCCATAACTGGCAGGCGGGGCTGGTGTTGGCTGGGGCGTAGAGGTGCCGGTACCGCTTGCCTGACTCGCGGCCTTCCCGCAGTTGGGACAGAATGCCGCGTTGTCCGCCATTTGAGTACCGCAGGACACACAGAATGCCATGAGACCTCCCTGGATTTGTCGAACGCTGAATCTCTACCGCAGGCCAGCCACGATAACAGGCGCAGCGTGGGCGCGCTAAAAGGCTCTATTCGGGCGGACATTAGCAGAGTCCTGCACGGAACGCAAAGCAATAATGGCCTTACTACCGTTGTGGGAAGCCAAAACAGGAAATACCCGGGACCACTCTTTGCAGGGATTACCAAGTGCTTAGCGAAAAGCGAAGAGCGAACAGCACCGTCTCTACGCGCCGCAACACTTCTTATATTTCTTACCGCTGCCACAAGGACAAGGATCGTTGCGGCCCACCTTGTCGCCGCGCACTACTTGCTGCACGGTACCAGCATCGCCGGCGCCTGCCATGCGCGCCTGTTCCAGTTCGCGACGCTTGCGACGCTGGAAAGCTTCTTCCATGTCGTCCATTGAGGTAGTCGCGCGATTGCGTCTGCCGTCCGTGCTGAACGCCGAGGCGTCTTGGCCATTGCTGCCGTCAAAGTCTCCCGAGGAAATCGCATGCTGCGCAACCGGGCGAGAGGGCGCTTCGATTACCTGCATCAGGTACAGGTACCGGACCGTCTCCTCTTCGAAGCGCTCCATCATGGCTTCGAACATGTCGAACGACTCGCGCTTGTATTCGACCAGCGGATCGTGCTGGCCATAGCCGCGCAAGCCGATGCCTTCGCGCAGGTGGTCCATGCTGAGCAAATGGTCCTTCCACTGTTGGTCGATCACGCTCAACATGATGATGCGCTCGTGGTGCCGCATCGCGTCGGGACCAATCAGTTTCTCCTTGGCCTCGTAACGCTCTTTCAGCTTGTCGAAAATTGTGTCGCCGAGTTCCTGGCGGTTCAGCGTTTCGGCCTGGATACCCTCGGCCGCGATGTCAACCCCAAAGCGGGTGAAGAGCTGGTTCTTCAGGCTCTTGATGTCCCAGTCTTCGGCGTGCGCGTCTTTTGCGGCGTACTTATCAAGCAGGCCGCCAAGAATCTCCCGTACGTAATCCTCGAGGATGAGTTCTTTTTGATCGATGCCTTCCAACAGCTGCCGGCGTAATCCATAAACCGCCTGGCGTTGCTTGTTCATGACATCGTCGTACTCGAGCAGATGCTTACGGGCTTCGAAGTTCTGGCCTTCAACCGCCTTCTGCGCGGCCTCAATGCGTCGCGTAATCAGCTTCGACTCGATCGGCACGCCTTCTTCCATGCCCAGACGTTGCAGCAGGTTCGACACCCACTCCTTGGCGAAGATGCGCATCAGGTCATCTTCGAGCGACAAGTAGAAACGAGATGCGCCCGGATCGCCCTGCCGGCCAGCGCGTCCACGTAGCTGGTTGTCGATGCGCCGCGCTTCGTGGCGTTCGGTGCCGAAAATAAACAGGCCGCCAAGCGAAATGACTTCCTCATGCTCAGCGTCGGTCACTTGCTTGTGGCGCTCAAGGCTCTCGTTCCACTGCGCGGTCGGAACTTGGTACTCGTTGCCACCATAGTAGAAGTAAGAAAGGTTAGGATCGTCCGGTTTGGCCGTAACCTCACCTGCTACGACCTTGAGCGGTTGCGCCAGCCCCTTCTTGATGGACTCCTGCTTGGCCATGAATTCGGGATTACCGCCCAGCAGAATGTCGGTTCCGCGGCCGGCCATATTGGTGGAAATCGTGATCGCACCTTTGCGGCCTGCCTGCGCGACGATCTCGGCTTCCTTCTCGTGGTACTTGGCGTTCAGCACCACATGCTTGATGCCCTTCTTCTTCAGCAGCTCCGATAGACGCTCCGACTTTTCAACCGAAGTTGTGCCCACCAGAATGGGCTGTCCCTTCTCGGCGATCTTCTGAATCTCATCCGCCGAGGCAAAGAATTTTTCCTTTTCGGTACGGTAGACAACGTCGGAGTTCTCGATGCGCAGCAAGACTTTGTTGGTCGGAATGACAACCACTTCGAGTCTATAAATCTTGTCGAATTCGGCCGCTTCGGTTTCCGCCGTACCGGTCATGCCTGCCAGCTTCTTGTACATGCGGAAGTAATTCTGAAAGGTAACAGTGGCGAGCGTCTGATTCTCCCGCTCAATCTTGACGCCTTCTTTGGCTTCCACCGCCTGGTGCAATCCGTCGGACCAGCGCCGGCCCGGCATCAGGCGCCCGGTGAACTCATCCACGATGAGCACTTCCCCATCTTTCACCACGTACTCGACGTCGCGACGATACAGTGCGTGCGCCTTAATTGCCGTGTCCACGTGATGCTTGAGGTCCCAGTTCTCGGGATCGGCGATGTTGCCGATGCCCAACAGGCGCTCCACCTTCTCCCAGCCCACGTCGGTAACGGTGATGGTGCGGTGCTTTTCGTCAACCACGTAGTCGCCGGTGAGGACCTTGTCTTCTCCAAGCCCCCGGTCGATCTCCTCGCCTTGCTCCAGTTGAGGAATGATGCGGTTCACGCGGTAATACTTGTCGGTCGATTCCTCGCTCTGACCGCTGATGATCAATGGCGTACGGGCTTCGTCGATCAGGATCGAGTCCACTTCGTCAACGATGGAATAGTTGTGGCCGCGCTGGACACAGTCGTTAAGGTCAAACTTCATGTTGTCGCGCAGGTAATCGAAGCCGAATTCGTTGTTGGTGCCGTAGGTTACATCGGCGCCATAAGCTTCGCGGCGCTCGCGATCGTCGAGGTCGTGTACGATGACGCCGACCGTCAGCCCGAGGAAGGTATAGAGCTTCCCCATCCATTCCGAGTCGCGCTTAGCCAGGTAGTCGTTGACCGTGACCACGTGTACGCCACGTCCGGAAAGCGCATTGAGGTAAACCGGCAGGGTCGCAACCAGCGTTTTACCTTCGCCGGTCTTCATTTCGGCAATCTTGCCCTGGTGCAGCACGACGCCGCCGACCAGTTGCACATCGAAGTGCCGCATCTTCAGCACGCGCCACCCGGCCTCGCGTGCCACCGCGAACGCCTCGGGAAGAATCTCGTCCAGCGCTAGCTTCAGCTCACGGTCCTTCTCGTCGAGGTCTTCGACTGCGTCCACTCGCGCGCGAATGCGCTGGCGGAACTCGTCCGTTTTGGCCCGGAGCTGCTCGTCGCTGAGCTGTTTCATCTCAGGCTCGAGCACATTAATCTGCTCCACCAGCGGCACAATCCGCTTGATTTCGCGTTCGTTACTGGTGCCGAAAACCTTGGCGATAAGCTTGTTGATCAACGCTGTGTTCCTTGCTAAGGCGTGCTTGCAAATTCGATTCGCTGGGCCTGGAGAGGCCCGTCAACCACACTTCACCCAATTAAAAGGCTAACACATTCGATGTTCGCAAGAAGCCGTGGTCGCAGGATTGAAGAGATGAGCTGCGACAGAAGAGGCCAGGGCTAACAAAATGAGAAAGGCGCGACCTTCGCCCCGCCCTTCCTGCTTACGATGCGCCAGGTTATTGCTGCTCGGTCACCGGCTTCCGCATTTTGTTCTGCGGATTTGGTTTCATCGCCGCTTTAGTCCACGCGCCGTTTCGCCATCACGTTGGCCTGGTTGCGGCTGCTGCGCGGATGGACTAGACTAACTTAGTCTGGTTCAACAACGATGAAGCAGGTCAACATTCACGAAGCTAAGACTCAGCTTTCAAAACTCGTCGATGAGGCGAGCCGAGGCGAACCCTTCATTATCGCCAAGGCGGGTAAGCCTATCGTCAAGGTTACGGCGTTGAGCGCCCCTACCGGCCGTCAAGTGTGCCGGCTCGGGTTTATGGCGGGACAGATTACCGTCCCGGAGGACTTCGACCGGATGAACCAGCGCGAGATCGAGCGGCTATTCACTGGTGGCGCGTGAAACTGCTGTTGGATACCCATGTTCTGCTCTGGGCGGCCGGCGAGCCTGCACGGCTCTCGGCAAGCGCGCGCCGATTGATCAATGATGCAAACAATGAGCCGCTTTTCAGCGTCGCCAGCTTGTGGGAGATTGCTATCAAGCGCGGCTTGGGCCGAAAGGATTTTCAAGTCGATGCACGTCTTCTGCGCCGCGGGTTATTGGACAACGGTTATAGCGAATTGCCCATCATGAGTGAGCACGTGGTCGCCGTGGAGGACCTACCGGCGATTCACAAGGACCCATTCGATCGTTTACTGGTGGCGCAAGCGACAGTTGAGGGAATCACGCTGCTAACCCTCGATCTCGTCGTAGCTCGGTATCGTGGCCCAATACGCAGGCTCTAACCGCGATTTCTCACCGGACTAGCGCAGCCCGGATTCGCACGGGCGCGACTTTCGCCGCGCCCCTCCCTGCTTACGATGCGCCAGGTTATTGCTGCTTGGTCACCGGCTTCCGCATTTTGTTCTGCGGATTTGGTTTCATCGCCGCAGCTTGCGTGCCCGTCAGCTCGTTGGCCAAAGCGTCAGCGTGGTAGATGTCGCGTAGCGACTCGATGATCGCCCGCGAATCCACCTCGACGGAACGCGCTACCTTGTCGCTGTACATGAAGTTCCACGGCAGCGACTCGATGTTGCCGTCAAAAATGATTCCCACCACCTCGGCGTTCTTGTTGATTACCGGACTACCGGAGTTGCCGCCGATAATATCCGGGGTAGAAACCGTATCAAAAGGAGTGTTGAGGTCAATCGATGACTTAGCTTTCAGCCAACTGTCAGGCAGCTGGTACGGAGGCTTGCTGCCGTGGTCAGCAGCATGTTTATAGGCTCCGCCCATGGTGGTAAACCACGGCACGTTCTTGCCGTTCAGCTTGTAGCCCTCCACGGCGCCGTAACTTAGACGCAACGTGAAAGTGGCGTCAGGCGGAACGCTGAGCCCGCCCTTAGCGAACAAAGTCTTGCCAATATAACCGCCATCGCGGCGTATTACAGATTGCACTTCATCCTCGTCGCGCTGGTGGATGGCGAGAGCGTCCGGCTCGATTTGACGCATCAGCACGATCAAGGGGTCGGTGCTGGCATCCACCGCAGCTTCGCCGCCTTCGTAGAGTTGCTTGCGCACCGCTACGTCCTCGAGCTTGGTTCCTTCAATCAGCTCCTTGGCGCGCTCGTCCGGAGTCTTGCCAGCCAACGCCTTCTTTACGTCGGCATTATCGGCGCCGAGCACCTCCTGCATTTCGGCCAGGCTCTCGGCCAGCAGCGCCTGCTCCAGGGACTTGTAGATGGGGGCAGTCGAGAACAAGCGCTGCTCGAGCGTGGGCAGTGCCGAGTCCTGGAAACCCCGGACGCGCTGGTTGCTTGGCTTCTGTTTCTGCCCGGCTGCGCGCACGATGTCGCGGGCATAGCGGGCTAGATCGCCGCGGAAGCCACCCAGGTTGTCGAGGTATGCCAAGGGCTTGTAGATCTGCTTCTGAACATCAACGGCCTTAGCGATCTCGGCCCAGGGATCGCCGAATTCAGCTTTGAGCTTGGGATCGGAATTAACGAAGGCTTGCAGTCCCTTCTCGTCGGCCGCCTTCTTCGCCATCAGATCTTTGTCGAGCAACCCGCCTTGATAGCCGGTAATCGCCTTAAGGGCGTTCTGCAGACCAAAAATGTCGCTTTCGGCGTCGCGGGCATTTTCGTCCGACGCCGCACTGAACTTTTGCAGCATGGCGATGCGACGCGAGAAGGAGCTGAGCTGCATGGGATATTGGTAATCGCGCAAGAAAGTGAGCTGGTCCATCGTGAGCATACGGCCAGTGCGGCCGGGGTGACCCGGCACGAAGACCAAATCGCCTTCCTTCACGCCGACCGGCGACCACTTCAGGTAATCGTGAATCTTGACAGGCTCCCCGTTTTCGTACGCGCGGAAGAACGAGATATCGAGATCGTAACGCGGATATTCAAAGTTGTCGGGATCGCCGCCGAAAAACGCTATGTCGAACTCGGGCGCAAACACCAGGCGGATGTCGTCATACTTCTTGTACTTGTATAGGTTGTACATGGCGCCTGAATACAGGGTGACCACATCGCATCTCATGCCGCTGGTGGAGCATTCCTTTTCCAGCGAACCCATTTCTTCGCGCTGTGCCTTGCCCGCATCTGCAGTTGACATGCCGGGCGTGATTGCGGCATTCACCTTGGCTGTGACGTCCTGAATATCTTCCAGGACGATGAACTCGACGCCAGGACACTTTGGCTCCTCCGCCCTTGTCGGAGCGTAGAAGCCATTCTTCATGTAGTCCTTGCCGTTGGTGGAGAGGTCGTGAACACACTCCTGCGCGATGTGATGATTGGTGAAGATAAGGCCATCAGGAGAAACGAACGATGACGAGCCGTTGGGAGCACGGGCGGAGGAAAGGCGCACGTGATCGAGCCAGGCTTGGTCGGGAGCAAAGCCGTACTTGGCTTGGACTTTGTCCTTCGGGAAAGCGTTAAACAGCCACATGCCCTCGTCGGCGGCGGCAAAGGTGCCGAGGCCGAGCGTAAGAATGCACAGCAGCAGAACGAAACGTTTAAACATGATTACTCCGGATGCGCACCGCCGAAGCGGGCACGTAAATTGTCGTTCGGACAGAGAGTCCCGGACGAGGTAAGCAAACTCTTAACTATAGCTCGGGAGAAGGCGGGAAACAAACAGCAGCGGGCCAGATAGGGAGTCTGGCCCGCCCTTATCACGCTCCGATGTGACAAAGATCGACAGCGCCGCGCAAGGCCGCGAAACGCCGTCCAAGTTTACTTATTAATGTCCTCTTTCGCCTCCAGGCGTTTGATTAGGCCCTCCACGCTGGACTTCCCGACGTCCGGAGCCGTCGACAGCGCCAGCTTCATGTCGTCGGTGGCTTTGGTGTAATCGCCCTGACTGCAAGCAATGCGGCCCATACCGGCATAGGTCAGCCAGTTGCCCGGATACTTCTTCTCCATCGTGCGGAATACGGCGAACGCTTCATCTTGCTGCTTCTGCCGCTGCAACTGGCGGGCGTAACCGTACAGCTGCTGCGCATTGCCCATCGCCAGCGCTTTATTGCGCACGGTCGCAGCCTGCTCCTTCTGACCCATCGCATCCAGAATGCGCGACTTGGTCATCAGGTTCTCGAAACGCTCCTCGTTCTGGATGGATTTGTCTTCATACTGGAGCGCCTGATTCAGGTCTCCCTTGTTATCTACCAGATAGGTCGCAGCATCGTCCCAGGCATCCCACGTGTATTGCGACAATCCGCGGAGCTGATTGTGCAGGCTGGCTTCGACGGCCTGATTCACGTTGACTGATACCTTGAAGGGCACCGCAACTTTGTCCCAGCTCATCGTGATTACGGCGGAGTCGGGTTGAAGCTGGTCAAAGTCGTAGGCCAGGGCATTATGCAGTTCAGGCGTTGTTTGCGGTTTCACGGTGACCCGCAATGCGTCTTCTTTCTGGTCGTAGCTGAAGCTTCCCCAGGCTGTGTGCATCTTGGAGAAGATGATGGTCCACTGATCTTCGTTGGGGATCATATGCAGGCCGTAAGTTCCCGCGGGCAGCGGCTGCCCTTCAATAGTGACCGGGCTGGCAAAAGTTATGGTGGTGTTCTCATTGGCGCCGGCGCGCCAGACTTGGCCATAGGGCACGAGCCCACCCCAAACCTTGCGATCATTGGCCATGGGGCGATGGTAGTTAATGGTGATATCGGTCACACCGATGCGCTGAGTTATCACCGCGTGCTGGCTCTGACGCGGCAGATCAAGCTGAGTGGACTGCGCATTGCAAAACACCGCAGCCAACATTACGACAGCGAGTGACAGGACCAAACGAAGCTTGTACATGGAACAACCCTCCTTTTACGATGGCGGATTCTGCAAGGAGAATCGAGCCTGCAGACATGACAATCCCGCCCCACGGATGTGACGCCCCGTTGGACGTGGAATCGACGCCGGAGTTAGCGGCTTCGGGACGAATATTCAGCCATGGGCCGCCGACACCCGTATGGATGGGACGGGACACCGAACGCCATTCGAAGACGGCCGCGTGAATGGACGAGTTCGGAAGCTGCGGAGTATAAAAGTAAGTTGCACTCCGAGCGCGGCTTTCCACCCTGTCAACCGCGCAATTCCTTTGTGTCTTTATGGCGGCGCAGCAAGCCGCACGAGGTATTCATGTCTACGACGGCGCACAGCGGCAAGGGCCTGGAAGGCATTACCGCAGCGAATTCCAGCATCTGCTTCATCGATGGCGATCAAGGCGTCCTTGCTTACCGCGGCATCGACATTCACGAACTGGCCGACCATTCGAGTTTTGAGGAAGTTTGCTATCTGCTGTGGTTTGGTCGCCTGCCGAGCCGCGCCGCGTTGCAGGAGTTGAAGTTGAGCCTGGCGCGCGAGCGCAAATTGGATGCCTCCATCATCAGCCTGCTGCGGCAGGCGCCTAAGCACGCGTTACCCATGGACGTGCTGCGCACCATCGTTTCCGCGCTGTCGTATTACGATCCTGAAGAGAAGGTGAACGACCACGAAGCGAATGTGCGCAAGGCGATTCGAATCACAGCGCAAATCGCGTATGTAGTTGCCGCCTATGATCGCATCCGCAAAGGCAAGACGCTGATCGAGCCTGACCGGTCGCTGTCCCATGCGGGCAATTTCCTCTACATGCTGAACGGCGAGATTCCGAGTGCGACGGCAGAGCGCGCCTTCGACATCGCCCTGATACTGCACGCCGACCATGAACTGAACGCCTCCACCTTCGCGGCTCGCGTGGTGGCAGCGACGCTCAGCGATATGCACTCAGCCGTGACCGCGGCCATTGGGGCCCTGAAGGGGCCGTTGCATGGCGGGGCCAACGAGGCGGTGTTCCGCATTCTCGAAGCTGTCGACGCATCTGGCGCGGACCCGGTCGATTATGTGAAAGGCATGCTGGCGCAGAAGAAGAAGGTCCCCGGATTCGGCCACCGTGTTTATCACACGGAAGATCCGCGGGCCACACATTTGCGGACGATGTCACGCGATCTCGGAGAATCCAGCGGCAACACCAAGTGGTTCGAAATCTCGCGCAAGATTGAAGAGTTCATCGTCGCGGACCGCAAGCTCAATGCGAATGTCGACTTTTACTCCGCGTCCACCTATCACACGCTCGGCATCGACATTGATCTGTTCACGCCGGTGTTTGCCGTGTCACGGGTTGCGGGGTGGACAGCCCACGTCATCGAGCAGCTCAATGACAACAGGCTGATTCGTCCACGCGCGGATTATCAAGGGCCGCTGTATCCGAACAAGTACCTACCGATGGAAAAGCGGTAGAGGACGCTATTCGCCCTTCGCTCTCCGCTGGGGTGGAGCACTGCTTCAGAAATGATAAGAATCTGGAGAGACGGCTTACTTTCTCTTGCCAGGGGAAACCAGCATGTCCAGCCTGCGCCCACGCTCTGATGTCTCGATCAATTTAGCCAGCCGCTTGACTCGCGTTTCTTCGCGTTTCTGCGCTAGTCACCCACCAGGTCGCCGTGCGTCGATAACCGGGAGGCTGGGCCTGGAAGAACTGCCACGCCTTCGCGTTTCGTCGAAACATTTGTTCATACGCGCTGCCAAGTTCGCAGGTGCTTCTCTCGTACGAATACTGTTTGGCTTTCTGCTCGTCGCGCCCGGCAAATGCCTTCAGCCCCGGTGCCGCCATGCGTCCAAGTTGCTGTAACTCGCCGACCCGCCTGATATTAACCGCGCTCCAGGTGCTCTTCGTTTTTCGCGGGGTGAAGCGGTGGGTGTAACTGACGCCATCAACGCGCTTTTTCAGTCCGTCGATCCAGCCGAAGCAGAGGGCCTCATCCACCGCTTCCAGATACCTAACGCCGGTCTTGCCCGAGTCTTTCTTGTAGAACCCCACCCAAAGCTCTTGGAATTTGTCGTGATTCGAGGCCAACCATTTCCGAAACTCAGACGCCGATTGGAAGAATGTGGGTTTCATCGCAAGCTCCGTTTGGCTGAGAACTAAAACTGCGGAACGGAGCGTCTTCGCAGAATCCTCACTTCTCCGCCCCGAATCTAACTAAACCGTTAGAATAGAAATCAGAATAGGGCCAGAAATGCATCGCGTCTACCTCGACAACAACGCCACCACTCCGCTTCTTCCCGAAGTGTTTGAGGCCATGCGTCCCTACTTCTTCGAGAAGTTCGGCAACGCGTCGTCCATTCATCAGCAGGGACAGCAGGCGCGATCTGCGGTAGAACACGCGCGCGAGCAAGTTGCAGAGTTGCTGAACTGCCGCCCGGCGGAAATCGTCTTCACCAGCGGCGGCACCGAGGGCGACAACCTGGCACTGTTTGGCCTGGTGAAGCCAGGCGATCACATCATCACCTCCGGCGTAGAACATCACGCGGTGCTGAATGCTTGCAAGCGGCTCGAAGCGATGGGTTGCGCTGTAACTTACTTGCCAGTGGACGGACGAGCGCTGGTCGATCCCGATGATGTCCGGCGGGCGTTGCGTCCCGAGACCAAGCTCATCAGCATCATCCTGGCAAACAACGAAACTGGTGTGCTGCAGCCGGTGAGCGAGATCGGCAAGATTGCGAGCGAAGCCGACGTATATTTCCACACCGATGCCGTACAGGCGGCCGGCAAGGTGCCCCTCGACGTGAAGGAGATTGGCTGCGATCTGCTGACCATCACCGGCCACAAGATGCATGGCCCGCAAGGGGCGGGGGCGCTGTTCGTGCGCAAGGGAACCTTGCTGCAGCCGATGATATATGGCGGACGGCACGAACGTTCGCGGCGAGCCGGGAACGGAGAACTTGCCGGGCATCGTCGGGCTTGGCAGAGCGGCAGAGATTGCTCGCGACGGATTTGTGGATGGCAGTACCGAACGGATGGCCGGGCTGCGCGACCATCTGGAGCGCGGCATCACCGAGACAGTTGAACTAATCGGCGTCAACAGCGGAGATGCGCCGCGCGTGCCCAACACGACTAACATTTACTTCGATTGCATCGAAGGCGAAGCCATGGTGATTGCGCTTGATCTGAAGGGACTATCAGTTTCGACCGGAGCAGCGTGCTCGTCGGGCGCAATTGAGCCTTCGCACGTTTTGACGGCCATGGGATTGTCGCCGGATCGCGCGCGCGCCAGCATCCGCTTCAGCCTGGGCAAGCAGAACACCGCTGAGGATATGGAGTTCGCGCTGTCGTTGGTGCCGGATGTGGTTGCGCGGCTGCGAGAGATCAGCCCAGTGTGGAAGAAGGCTATCAGCCCTCAGCCATCAGCTCTCAGCTAGGAAACGATGCCCGCTATTCGCTGTAACCGGGGCCGGTGTCCGGAGTTTCGGTAGAATAGCCGTCTATTGGGAAATCGCGAACAAAATCGTCAGTTTCGGGCGGCAGTGCGCGAAATTGAGCGGATCCTCGGTCGCGAGCTGACGAATACAGAATGGGAGCGGCTGCACAGGGAGGTAAGCAAGCAGGACTACTCGTTTAAGGTGATCATTGAAATTGGCGTGGGAATGTTTGGATAATCTCTTATGAGAACGGTTGCGCTCGATGTTCAGCAGTATTTCAGGCCTATTACGGGTCAGCGTCCCTGGCGTGCGCGCCTGGGCGTGGGAAGTTTCTTAACTATTGACTTTGGTCATCGGATTAAAGAGGACCATCACTTTCGCGGGGAATGGTACCTCTGGATATTTCAGGCTAACTGGGTTCTCCTTCACGGTGATCGCAAGATTGCTGATTCCGATTCCGCGCGACAGGCCATTGATGTTGCAGTCCAGCGGCTCGAAGGCTGTGAATTGACCAACGTCAACTTTGATCCTCAAGGGTCGGTCACGCAGTTCATCTTTAGCGAGTTTCGCTTGCTCGTTTCTCCGGCGGACTACCTCGAAGATCCTGACGACAGAGACAAGTACTGGCTGTTCTTTATGCCTGACAAGACAGTCCTGACGGTTGGTCCGGGCGGAGTGGAAGTGGGACCATCCGATCGATAAGAGATGCTGCCTTCTGACACCATCGCCGTCGCCATGTCCGGAGGAGTGGACTCCTCCGCCGTCGCCGCATTGCTGTGCGAGCAGGGACACAACGTGGTCGGGCTCACGCTTCAGCTCTGGAACCAGCGGCGACTCGCCGGTCACGAGGGCATGCCCGAGTCGGTGCAGGGACGCTGTTGTTCCATCGACGATGTCTATGACGCACGCCGCGTAGCCGAGACGCTTGCCATCCCGTATTACGTCGTCAATCAGGAAGAGCGATTCGAGAATGACGTGGTGCGTCCGTTCGTCGCGGAGTATCTTTCCGGGCGCACGCCGATCCCCTGCAGCCTGTGCAATAACCATCTGAAGTTTGATCAGCTCTTAAACACGGCGCGGCAGATCGGTGCCGAGATGCTGGCCACTGGACATTACGCGCGCAACCAGTTCGACGAGCGTACCGGGCGCTGGGTGCTGAAGCGTCCCGCCGACCGCGCCAAGGACCAAACGTATTTCCTCTTCGGCCTGACGCAGGAACAGTTGAGCCGCACCCTGTTTCCGCTGGGTGAGATGCGCAAGCCTGAGGTGCGGGAGGAGGCCAAGCGCGCGGGGTTGCGTCTGTTCGAAAAGCCCGACTCACAAGAGATCTGCTTCATTCCCGGTGGCGATTACAAGATATTTCTCGACGCCTATCTTGCCGAGCAGGGCGAGCAGTTTCCCGATACCGCGGGCGAACTGGTCACCGCTGCCGGCGAGGTGGTCGGCACGCACCATGGAATTCACAACTTCACCGTGGGCCAGCGCAAGGGTCTCGGCGTGGCCACGGGCGCGCCGCTGTATGTCTTGGAGATTCGCGGAGACAAGCATGAGGTCGTGGTGGGCAGCGGCGACGAGTTGTTCTCACGAACGTTGCGCGCGCGGCGCCTGAACTGGATCGCCGTTGACGATCTGCGCGAGCCCCTGCGCGTGCAGGCCAAGATTCGTCATCGGCATGAAGCTGCGAATGCCGTGCTGGAGAAAATCGGCGACGACGAGGTGCTGGCGACGTTCGACGAACCGCAGCGCGCTATCACCCCCGGTCAGGCTGTGGTGTTTTATGACGGGGTCGTGGTCGTCGGCGGCGGTTGGATAACCTAGACCAGTCGTTCCTCTCCTCACTGTTACAATCAAGGTGCAGGCCGTCTGCCTGCATCTTCTCTCACCCATGAAGTGTCCATTCTGCGGCTTTGAAAACGACAAAGTGGTGGATTCGCGCGAAAGCAAGGAAGGCGAATCCATTCGCCGTCGCCGCGAGTGTTTGAAATGCGAGAGGCGCTTCACCACCTATGAACGGATCGACGAAATCCCCTACATGGTGGTGAAGAAAGATGGGCGGCGTGAAAAGTTCGAGCGCCAAAAAGTATTGAATGGACTGCTGCGGGCGTGCGAGAAGCGACCCGTCTCCATGAGCAAGCTGGAGCAAATCGTCAACGATGCCGAAGGTTTCGTGGTGGACTCCGCCGACCGCGAACGCAAGACCAGCGAGGTCGGCGAGCTGATCATGAACCGGCTGAAGCGCATCGATAAAGTCGCCTATGTACGGTTCGCCTCGGTTTATCTGGATTTCAAAGACGTGCGCGAGTTCATGGCTGAGTTGAAGGACTTGCTGGATACCAAGGAAAACAGCTCTGCCAAAGCCAAGACCGGAGACTGACTCCGGCAGTCAGATGAGAACGAATGTCATATCAAGTTACGTTAATACCCGGCGATGGCATAGGCCCCGAGGTCGTGAATGCCAGCGTCCGCATCCTGGAAGCTACCGGGGTCAAGTTTGAGTGGGAAAGTTTCGCCGCCGGTGCCGAAGCCTTCGAAAAGTATAAAGAGTACATTCCCAAAGAGCTCACCGAGTCCATAGAGCGCACCCATATCGGCCTGAAGGGCCCAGTGACCACGCCCATCGGCGGCGGCTTCTCCAGCATCAACGTGGCGCTGCGCAAGCAGTTTGAGCTGTTCGCCAACTTTCGGCCCATCCGTAACCTGCCCGCGGTTCCCACGCGTTATCCCGGTGTCGATCTGGTTATCGTTCGCGAAAATACCGAAGGCTTGTACTCGGGCATCGAGCATGAAGTCGTACCCGGCGTAGTCGAAAGCCTGAAGATCATCACCGAAAAAGCTTCCACGCGTATCTCTCGGTTTGCCTTCGAGTACGCGCGACGGATGCATCGCAAAAAAATCCACGCCATCCACAAAGCCAACATCATGAAGCTGTCGGATGGCCTATTCATCCGCTGCTCGCGCAATATCTCGAAAGAGTATCCCGAGATCACCTACGGCGAGCACATCGTGGACAACACCTGCATGCAACTGGTCATGAATCCCTACCAGTACGACATGCTGCTGCTCGAGAATCTTTATGGCGACATCATTTCCGACCTTTGCGCAGCCTTCGTCGGCGGACTGGGCCTGGTACCTGGCGCGAACTTCGGACACGAGTGCGCCATCTTTGAAGCGGTGCACGGCTCCGCGCCCGACATCGCCGGCAAAGACATCGCTAACCCGACGGCTGTGCTGCGGTCGGGCATCCTCATGCTTCGTCATCTGGGTGAAGAGAACGCCGCCAACCACATCCGCCTGGCGCTGGAGAAGGTTTACACCGAGAAGAAGCACCTCACGCGTGATGTGGGTGGCACTGCCGGAACCAGCGAATTCGCCGACGCGATGGTTGACGCGCTGCACACCATTCCGCCGCCCAAACCAGAGCTTCAGGAAGTAGAGATGTAGTTGGAAGCGAGCCGCCGAACGCGGTTGAAAGAAAACATTGGCGTCGGCTGCGACTTTCACGTTGTGCTCTTCTTCCGAGTCGGAAGGATCACAGGTTAGGAGCGCGTGATAGGCTTTGCTCAGGGATTACCCCGCCGATCTCGGCGATGACGATATATTTCACGGCTGCACCCGGAGATTACACATGCGAACCTGGATCGTGCTTCCCTCTCTTCTGTTGTTTTCACTGATTGTCTTCGCCCAACAACCGTCGCCGAGTCAGGGCTCTGCAAACGCTGCTCCCGCCGGCGGTAATGGAGCCATGACGGTGGTGGGTTGCGTTAACTCCATCAACGGCGACTTCATCCTCGGGACGCCCCAAGGCGAGGTCTACCGGCTTAAGGGCGACCACGATTCCCTGCTTGGTTATAACGGCAGGAAAGTCGCCATCAGCGGAACCGTGACCTCCTCCGAGAAAGGCCGAACCTTGCAAATCTCGAAGATCAAGAAGCTGTCCGACACCTGCGCTTACTAGTTCTTTTCTCGGGCGGCACTTCTGAGGTGCCTTTCCCTGCGGAACTCGATTTGCGCGTCTGGCACTCAACTGTGTTGAGTGCTAATCTTGACAGCGGCTCGCTTGCTTCCTAGAATAAAAGTGCGGAGTTGTTGGCTGGCTAAACGCGTAAATAATTGTAAGACAGTAGGTTAGCTTCCGCCAAGATTGTCCATGGACACCCCTCCAAACATCGGGCGTCGAGAGCGCGAGATACTCACGGCCGTAGTCGAGTCCTACATCTCAACCGGCGAACCAGTGGGTTCGCGTACTTTGGCACGCGCCAATCCCGAGAATCTGAGCGCGGCTTCCATTCGCAACGTGATGGCCGACCTCGCCGACGCGGGCTTTCTCGAGCAGCCTCATACTTCCGCCGGACGGATTCCCACCACCAAGGCCTATCGCTTCTACGTCAAGCAGTTGACCGGAGAGGCGCGGCTGTCGCCCGCCGATGAAAGCCTCATCCAGGGGAGTCTGCAAGGTCTGCAGGATGTGCCTGAATTTATGGAGCGCACCTCGCACGTGCTGTCGCTGATTTCGCACAGCGTGGGGGTTACCGTCAGCTCGAAGACCGGCCAGCGCAACGCGCTGGAGCATGTTTACTTCCAGCGCATGGCCGCCAAAAAGGTTCTGGCCGTCGTGGTTATGCGCAATGGTTTTGTGCGCGACCGTGTGCTGCGTCTCAGCCAGGATTTGTCAGTGGGCGATCTGGAAACGGCCGCAGCGTATATCAATCAGAACTTCCGTGGCTGGGAAATGGAGTTGCTGCGCAACGAAATCAGCAAGCGCATTCAACAAGAGCGCAGCGAATATGATCGCCTGATGCAATCGGTGGAGCAGCTCTACGCGCAGGGTGCGCTGGCCACCGAAGGCGTGGCCCAGTCAGTGTACGTGGAAGGCGCATCGAATCTGGTGATTACCGAGCAGGACCAGGAACGCCTCCGCCAGTTGCTGGCCACGCTGGAAGAAAAGCAGCGCGTCGTGGATTTGCTTTCCGCCTACCTCGACGTCCGCCAGGAGGCCGTACGCGTAGTTGTGGGTCTCGAGGATGCCATGCCGCATCTAAGTAACTTTGTACTGATTGGAATGCCGGCGCGCGTAGGCGATGAGGTTATGGGTTCCCTCGCTGTGATTGGCCCCACCCGCATGGATTACGAGCACACTATGACCGCGGTGTCGTATATCGCGCGACTGTTCGATCAACTTTGGAACGAATCGACGTAGAAACTTATGCCAGTAAAGAAGCACAATGGAAGCTCCGCTGAGGCGGAGTTGAATCTTGACCACGAACTGCCGCCGGCGGAGGAGGCAGAGCAGCCCGATTCTACAGGGAGCGCCACGGCGACCGAAGATGCTCAATCGGAGTTGGAGCGGGTTCGTGCAGAACGTGCAGCTTATCTTGATCGCGCGGCGCGTATCCAGGCCGAGTTCGAGAACTTTCGCAAGCGCAGCGACAAGCAGCAGCAGGAATTCAAGGATTACGCGCTCGCCGGGGCGATGACCACACTGCTCCCCATTCTAGACAGTCTGGATCGCGCCTTACAGACCAAGGCGGCGTCGCTGGAAGATTTTCACGCCGGGATCGAGCTCATCGACAAGCAGTTTCATGATGCGTTGGCGAAGTTGGGAGTACAGCCCGTCACCGCGGAGGGTGAGCCGTTCGATCCCAATTTGCATCAGGCCATCCAGATGGTGGACACCGATGAGGTCGAAGATAACCATGTGCTCGATGAATTGCAGCGCGGCTACAAGTTGAAGGACCGGCTGCTGCGTCCGGCGATGGTGCGCGTGGCTCGCCATCCCAAGACCGGATAGAGCAGGGCCCTGAGTGAGCATGGCTCTTTGCAAGAGACCCGCCTTCAGCATGTAAAGGCAACGGCCTTCAGCATGTAAAGGGAACGGCCTTCAGCATGTAAAGGGAACGGCCTTCGGGTTTTGAAGGGGACGGCCTTCAGGCCGTCCGTAACGCTAAATATTAGACCGGGGCTTTAGCCCCGAGACAAAGGTAAACAGTTCTGGCTACCAACGTAAAACGCGATTACTACGAAGTGCTGGGCGTCAGCCGCACGGCCAACGACCAGGAAATCAAGAGCGCCTACCGCAAGCTCGCGCTGCAACATCACCCCGACCGCAATCCGGACAATCCTGGGGCGGAAGAGCGCTTTAAGGAATGCAGCGAAGCCTACGCGATTCTCGCCGACAGCGAGAAGCGCGCACGCTATGATCGCTTTGGTCACGCCGGAGTTTCCAGTGGTCCAGGCGGCAACGGCGGATTCGACACCACGGTATTCACCGATTTTCACGACATCTTCGGCGATCTGTTCAACTTTGGCGACGTGTTCGGCGGCCAGGGCGGACGCACTCGTACTCGCGCCCAACGTGGCGGCGACCTGCGCGAAGATCTCACCTTGGAGTTCGAGGAAGCCGTCTTTGGTGTCACCAAACAAGTGCAGGTCAGGCGCCTGGAAGAATGCGATAAGTGCAAAGGAAGTGGCGTGGCTCCGGGCAAGGCGCCCATCAACTGCACCACCTGCGGAGGGCGCGGGCAAGTGCGTTATCAGCAGGGATTCTTTTCCATATCACGTTCCTGTAGCACCTGCCATGGTTCGGGCAAACTGATCGTCGACCCATGCACCCAGTGCAGAGGTCAGGGCCGCATCACACGTCAGCGCACGGTCACGGTGAAGGTTCCTGCCGGCGTCGAGGAAGGGGCGCGCATTCTCTACTCGGGCGAAGGTGAGGCCGGTCTTTATGGCGGACCTTCCGGTGATCTCTACGTGGTGCTGCACGCCAAGGAGCATGCCTTCTTCGAACGCGACGGCAAACACCTATTTTGCGCAGTGCCCATTTCTTTCGCGCAGGCGGCGCTGGGTACCGAGATTTCTGTCCCCACGCTCGATGGCGAGCATACGCTGAAGATTCCCGAAGGCACGCAACCGGGGACGATCTTTCGGGTAAAGAACAAGGGCGTGCCGGTGCTCAACGGTCACGGGCGCGGTGATTTGCATGTCGAAGTGAAAGTACAGACGCCCTCCAAGCTCACTAAGCGGCAACGCGAGCTCTTGCAGGAGTTGCAGACCACCACCACGGTAGAGAACAAACCCGTGAGTCGGTCACTGTTGAATAAGGTGAAGGACATCTTTCAGTAGCGGGCGTAAACTCCAATTTGAGGTGTGACATGAACTGGCGTAATCGAATCACGATCGACCCAGCGATCCATCATGGTGATCCGTGCATTAAAGGGACGCGCGTTCCGGTGAGCGTTATTGCCGGCAGCATTGCTGATGGCGATACTCCAGAGCAACTGCTGTCCGCCTATCCACAGCTCACTGTCGATGACATCCGTGCCGCTCTCAAGTTTCGCAGAAGCCGTGAATAACGCAGACATTGTTCCCCTTCATCCCGTCGTTGGACAGTGAGCGCTCGCATTAAGGTCGATGAGGACCTACCTCGGCAGATAGCCGAGTTATTTACTAGCCGCAACAATGACGCTACTACGGTGGTAGAACAGGGGTGGCAAGGACTCCCCGATGAAATTCTTTGGGAACGAATTCAAGCTGAAGGGCGCTGGTTGATTACTGGCGACAAAGGTTTCGCCGACCTCCGGTTGTATCCGCCTGGAACCCACGCCGGCGTTCTCCTATTACGTCCTCAGGAAGAAAGTCGTCGCGCCTATCTGGAACTTGTTGAGGCCGCTCTGCAGCTTTTCGACCTCGATAACTCCCCGGCGCAGTTGCGGTAATGACGCATCGGGGACTTCGCGTCCGGCGGTCTGCCAAAAAGTGAAATCGCCACAAGCCTGGACAGAACTCTCTTGGACAAAGCCCTCCGCATTTACGCGTGGTTCCTGCTGGTGGTGACCGCATTGCCGGCCGCCGCGCGCCTGGCTCGGCCGCGCGAGTTGGCGCGCATTGTGCTAATGCGCTATCAGGATCCTAAGCGTCGCAAGCGCGCCCGCATCGGCGGACTTATCTACTTAGGATTGTCGCTGCTCGCCATCCCTTTTCTACTGCGCGCGCAAATGCACCAGGAGCGCTGGCTGGTGATGGCCGTACTGGTCGGAATGGTTTCCGCGCTCGAGTTCCTATTGAACAGCCGTCTTTTCAGTGAAGATGATCTGGCTCGCGAGAACCGTATGTTCGGCGGAGTTTACGCCTCTCTGGCCATTGCTACTATCCTCCTGCTGATGACGCGATGACCCGACGCCGCTGGATTGCCGACGAATTCTCCGCGGACCTCGCCGCCCTGACTGGCGCGCACGCCACACATCTGTCACGCATCTTGCGCGCACGTGTCGGCCAGCAATTCGAGGTTGCCTGTGGCGATCAAGTCCGGATGGCCACGGTTTCAAGCGTGCAGGACGACCGCGTAGAGTTCACTCTAGGCGAAGAAGTCGCAGCCCACGAGGCCATACCTGTCACCCTGCTACTTGCGGTTTTCAAGTTCGATCGTATGGAGTGGGCGATCGAGAAGTGCACTGAGTTGAACGTCACCACCATCATCCCGGTGATTGCGCAGCGCACTGACAAACACTTAGCTCTCGCCGCGGATAAGCGCGTCGAGCGCTGGCGACGCATTGCGTGCGAGGGGGCCGAGCAGTCACGGCGAACCGCGCCTCCGGGGATTTCCGATCCAGTCAAGCTGAACGAAGCGCTGGCTAAGCTTCACGACCCCAACATCCCAGCTGTCATCCCTAGCGAGGACTCTATTCCGAGTCGAGGGATCTGCAGCCATCCAAATTGCGATTTGCAAATCGTGCTCGCCGAAGGCGAACGTGAAGTATCGCTTATCAATGTTCTCCGCGCTGCCGTCGAAGTAAAGTCGCTGGCTCTAGCTATCGGTCCCGAAGGCGGCTGGACTGCAGATGAGTTACAGCTGTTTGAAAAATCACAGTGGCTTGCCGCCTCACTTGGCGACACCATTCTCCGCGCCGAGACCGCCGCGATCTCGGCAGTAGCAATCACCCGCGCCGAGCTTGCATAGCACGGGGCTGACGAGCCCACACGTTTGCTGCCAGAAATTTTGAATCTGCAGCTCCAACTTTTGCACCCAACGCTGGTAAGCTAGCTCTATGTCGCGCAACCAGATAGACTACCGTTCTCGCCTCGAGATTGGCGCCAGCCAGGAAACCTCGTGCTGTTGTTGTTGCCTTTAGCCTGATTCTTTGCTCGCCTCCGTCGAATCAAACCGTATATAGCTTACCGGTCAAATTTTGGGAGATCGCTATGAAGATTGCGAATGACGTAACGGAATTGATTGGAAACACTCCTTTGGTGCGACTCAACAAGGTCACTGCAGGCGCAAAAGCCACGGTCGTCGCCAAGCTGGAAAGTCAAAATCCAGTCGGCAGCGTGAAAGACCGCATCGGTGTCAGCATGATCAACGAGGCTGAGCGCGCGGGCAAAATCCAACCTGGCAAGACCGTGTTGATCGAGCCAACCAGCGGCAACACCGGTATCGCGCTGGCTTTTGTGGCCGCGGTCAAAGGCTACAAGTTGATTCTTACCATGCCCGACACCATGAGCCTGGAGCGGCGCGTGCTTCTCAAGGCTTTCGGAGCGGACATTGTGCTGACGCCCGGCCCCAAGGGGATGAAGGCTGCCATCGCAAAAGCCGAGGAACTGGTCGCCAAAACGCCCGGCGCGTATATGCTCCAGCAATTCGACAACCCGGCAAATCCCAAGATCCACCTCGAAACCACTGGACCGGAAATTTGGAACGATACCGACGGAAAGGTGGACATCCTGGTCTCGGGCATTGGCACTGGTGGCACGCTGACCGGCGTTTGTGAGTACATTAAACCGAAGAAGCCGTCGTTCAAGGCGATCGCCGTCGAACCTGTGGAAAGCGCAGTCCTCTCCGGCGGACAGCCTAGTCCGCACAAGATTCAAGGCATCGGCGCAGGCTTTGTTCCCAGCATTCTGCGCACCGATTACATCGATGAAGTCATCCAGGTTTCCAGTGAGGACGCGCTCGCTATGGCACGACGTCTGCCCAAGGAAGAGGGGTTGCTGGTTGGCATTTCGTCAGGGGCCGCAGTGGTTGCCGCGCTGCGCGTGGCGCAACGCGAGGAGAATGCAGGCAAACTGATTGTCGTGGTCCTGCCCTCGTTTGGTGAGCGTTACCTCAGCAGCCTCCTGTTCGAACAGCTTCGCAACGAGTCGTTGGCGATGGTGGCGGAAGGCATTTAGCGATGTTTGCATCCATGCGTGAGGACATCGCCGCAGTCAAAGACCGCGATCCCGCGGCGAAGTCCTCGCTTGAAATCATCTTGCTTTACTCGGGACTGCACGCCCTGTGGGGTTTCCGCTTCCATCACTGGCTGTGGGTTCGCGGTTGGCAATTCCCTGCTCGCGCGCTATCGCAGATCGCCCGGCTGATCACTGGTATTGAGATCCATCCCGGCGCGCAAATTGGCCGGCGCTTTTTCATCGACCACGGCATGGGCGTGGTGATCGGCGAGACGACGATTGTGGGCGACGATGTCACCCTGTACCAGGGTGTGACCCTAGGGGGCACCGGCAAGGAACATGGCAAACGCCATCCCACGATCGGCGACAACGTTGTGATCGGTTCAGGTGCCAAAATACTGGGCAATATCACCATCGGCGAAAATTCCCGCATCGGCGCCGGCTCGGTAGTGCTGCGCGATGTGCCCGACAACTCGACCGTGGTCGGCGTGCCCGGTCACATCGTTTTCCGCGAAGGCAAGCGCGTCGTGATCATCGATCCCAAACAGATCAACGATCCCCTGTCGGAGGCGCTGTCGGCGGTAGCCACCGAAGTTAAGATACTGAAGGACGAAGTGTGCCGCATGCAAGGCCGCCAGCCGGCTCCAACTCCAACCAACGGCACCGACAAGCTGCAGCAAGCGATCGAGATGGATTACCAGATCTAAGAAAACGAGCGACCGGATGAGCCACAGTTGTCGGCTGCGCGCGCGACAGCGAGCACAGCAAGACGCGAGTGCCGATGCAACCACATTTTAGAGTTGCGAGGTCTGCTAGAGGAGGCGCTCCAGTCGCTTGGCGGTGGTGAGATCTTCCTGCGGCATGAAAGGGTCGGCTTCTATCGCGCGGAACCGGTGGAGGAAAAGTAAGCCGGGTTCAACGAGACTCACTCCTACTTTTTGATAGGCCGAAGGCGCACCCGCTAGCTGGATGGGAGCATTTTCTAGCCGATCCCTAACATTGCCGCAGTCCTGAACCTCACTTGGCCGGAGTGGCCGACTGGATCAACTCCACATCGATGGTGATGGGAATTTCGTCGCCCACCATTCCCTTATCTGCGCTAACCCCGAAATCCTGGCGATTGATCTTGGTCGTGGCAGACGCGCCCATGTGCCAGTTGCCGCGCGCATCTTTCACCGGCTCCGACAGGCCCTCGACATCCAACACGACCTCCTTAGTGACCCCGTGAATCGTGAGATCGCCAATGACCTTTAACTTCCCAGCACCATTTGCGTCCGCGCTTTTCGACTTGAACATGATTGTCGGGAATTTCGCCACATCGAAAAAATTTGGACTGCGTAAATCGTTGTCGCGTCTTTCCACGCGCGTGTCCACAGAGCTGGCGTCTATGGTCACATCGATCATCGTCTTGCCGGCATTGGCGGGATCGTACGTCACTCTCCCGCTAACTTTGCTGAAGGCGCCGCGAACGGTGGATATGCCCAGGTGGCGCACAGCAAATTGCGCCGCGGTATGGTTTGGATCGATCTGCCAGGTTGTGGCTTGAGCCACTGCGGAAGTAACGAGAGCGAGTGTAGCGATAAGGAACAACAATAGGCGAGACATCTGCCGAGTATAACAACTCACGTTGCCGCGCTTACTCCACCCAATCGGCAATGAAAATGTTCGTCTCATGCGGCACTTTGCCGTTGCGGTTTGAGGCCCACACCAGCCGCTTGCCGTCGGAGGTAAACATGGGGAACGCATCGAAATCTGGATAGAACGTAATGCGCTGCTGCCCGCTTCCATCAAGGTTGATCATGTAGAGATCGAAGTCGCGGCCGCTCTTAGGGTTCGCCTGGTTGGAAGCGAAGACGATTCGTTTACCATCCGGGAAAAAGAAGGGCGCGAAGTTCGCCGCGCCATTGTGCGTGACCTGCTGCTTATGTTTTCCGTCGGCATCCATCACCCAGATCTCGAGGTTGCCTGGACGAATGAGTCCCTTCGCGTAGAGCGCCTTGTAGTCGGCGATTTCCTGCGGCATCTTGGGATGTTCGGCGCGATACACAATCTTCTTCCCGTCATACGACCAGAACGGGCCGCCGTCGTAACCAAGTTCGTGCGTCAGTTGTTTAACGTGGGTGCCGTCGGCGTTCATGGTGTAGATATCGAGATCGCCGTTACGCGTCGAAGTGAAAACGATGTGCTTGCCATCACGGCTGATCGTCGACTCGGCGTTGTATCCGGGCGCGTCGGTCAACAGTTTGAGGTCGCTGCCATCGAGCTTTGCTGTGTAAATCTTGTAACTGTCATAGATGGGCCAGACGTATCCCTTCGAGTAGTCCGGCTTCGGCGGACACTCCGGACTAGCGGCTTGGGTGGAGGAATACAGGATGCGATCGCCCGAGGGAAAAATGTAGCTGCAGGTGGTGCGACCCTTGCCACTGCTTACGAGCTTCGGAGTCGCCGGCTTTCCGTCGGGCGTGTCCACCAGCATGGTGTAGATCTGGTCGCACGGCACGCCTTCGCCCTGATGCTGAAAGCTCAACATGCGATCGTCGGCGGAGAAGTAGGCCTCGGCATTCTGTCCTCCGAAGGTGAGTTGGCGTGCGTTGCGCAAGTGCTTCTCTTCGCCGGGAACCAGCAATGCGGGTGAAGAGCCGCTCGTCGTGGTGGCTTGTTGCGAAGCCGCCGGCACAGCGACCGCCACGGCAAATACGAACAATCCGATGAAAGTGTTACGCAGAAGACAAAGCTGACTCAATCGTGATTACCTCATCCCTCTTAGGTTGGGTCTAAGTTTACGCACAATTCGCACGAACTTATGCATCATGCGTAAATGATCGGACGCGATCGGCATATCCGCTTTTCGGTCGATCAACCGATTGCGGCCGCCTCTTCCTTACTTGCGCTGCTCCAACTTCACGTTGGCAGTAATCGGCTTGCCATCGCGCAGCACCTTCACCTCCACCACCTCGCCGACCTTACTGCGGCGCAGCGCGTCAGTGAAGTCGTACAGATTGTGGATGGGCTTATCGCCGAATTGCACCAGAATGTCTCCGGCCTTCAGTCCGGCCTTGGCCGCTGGCGATCCTGGTCGCACATCAGAGAAGCGCACCCCATCCTTCACCTCTCCGAAGTCGGGAATGGAACCGAAGTACGGCCCGTAGCCTCCGCCACCTCCGCCCGCCGGCTTATCTTCCACCACGGTGATGAAGATTGGCGGCGATGGTGCCTCGGCCAACTGCAACGCAACGTCGCCAACCAAGTTGAGCAATTGCGCCGCCGACGGCGCGTTGATCTTGTCCCAGGTGTCGGAGGGCTTGTGATAATCAGCGTGTAACCCTGAAAAGAAGAACAGCACGGGAATCTTCTTCGCCACAAACGAGGTATGATCGCTGGCGGAATATCCGCCGGCAGAATATTCAATCTTAAAGTTTGGCTCCTGCTTCTGCGCTTGCTCCAGAATCGTCTTGAACGTCGAACCGGTGCCCACACCGCCGATGTAGACCTTGTTGTTCTTGATGCGGCCGATCATGTCCATGTTCAGCATGGCGACGCACTTGTCCAGCGGCAGCGTCGGATTCTTCACCCATTCCGCCGAACCCAGGAGCCCCAGCTCTTCCCCTGAGAACGACATGAACAGAATCCCGCGGTCGAGCTGCCCTTTCATGGGAGCGAAAAGGCGCGCGAGTTCCAGCACACCTGCGGTCCCCGAGGCATTGTCGTCAGCGCCAGGATGTATCTGTCCAATCTGCGACGGCGCCAGCGAGTTGGAGTCCCCTCGTCCCAGGTGATCGTAGTGCGCGCCGACGATGACATACTCTCCGGTTTTACCCGGAAGATACGCGAGTACGTTGTTCACCCGCGCGTGCGTGGCCTCGATGTCAACCTTAAGTGACAATTGCAGTGTCCCCGGGAACGCGAACGAGTCTGGCTTCCCGCCATGGTTGATCTGCTGCTGAACGTCAACGAGCGACTTGCCGGCCGCCTTAAACCAGCTGTCGGCGATTGCGTTCTTCACCTGCAGCAGCATGATCCCGACGTCCTGCGGACCGCTGACGCCACCGAAGCGCATCAGCAAGTCCTCTTCCCCGTCGGCCAGCTTGCCATTGATCACCACCAGCGCCTTGGCTCCGTGGTTGCGCGCATTGATCGCCTTGGTGACCAGTTGCGAATGTTGTGTCAAGCCATGCTGGCCGCTCTTCACGCCGAAAATCTCCGGCTCGTAGCGGAGCACCAGCACGATCTTGTCCTTCACATCCAGTCCGGCATAGTCGTCGTATCCAAATTCATCGGCCGACGCGCCGTAGCCGGCAAAGACAATGGGGCCGGTTAGCGACCCTGAGGACGAGAAACTGACAGGCACAAAATCCTGATTCAACGTTAGCGGCTGTTTCTTGCCATTGTCGTCCACGATGAGATCGTTATCCGACTTTAATTTCGCGCCGGTGGTCACCATGAACGGCTGCAAGTATCCCTTCGTACCCACCGGTTGAAGCCCCAGGGTCTTGTATCGCTGCTCGATGTACTTTGAGGCCTTGGCCAGTCCCTTGGTCCCAGCGCCGCGCCCTTCCATGTCGGGGGCTGCGAGTGTCTTGATGTCGTTGAGATAGCGAGTGGGATCGGCTGAGCCGATGGAAGGAGCGGTGGCCGTGGCCAGTAGCGAGACGGCCAGAACCATGCACAGCACGCTGCGCCGGATTCGAGAAGCGGCCGCCTTCGACAGCAGTGCGTTCGCAGGGAAAGAAATTTTATTAGGCATGGGTAGCGCCCGAATCGTACTCACCGAGGGAGAAGCCTGTCAAACTCACTCGGGCTTAAGCGCGATACATCGGAGAGAAGGATCCGGGGCCATCCTTCGAATCAGGTTGGCAGAAACAGGTTAGGCCGCATTGTGCTGGCTTCCCATCTTCCCAAACAAATAATGCTTGAGCCGCTCCGGCTTTTTCTCAACGGCCATAGCGACTCAAGCAATTCTCTATCCACGATGGTGGCGCGCTAACGCCACTCCGCCATCGCGGCTACGGTTAATCCCAGAACCTCCGGGCGTTTATTTCGCAGGGGGCGTGTTGACTGGCTTTGTCGGAAGTTCGTTGTCACGATCTTCCGGTCTCCTCATCGGATGGTCAGACTTTGCTCCTGGTATGGGCTTGTCGTCTTTCGAGCTCATTCGTTGCTCCGTCATCTCATCTGCAATAAAGCCGAGAGCTTGGGTGTAGATCGCCTCATGGAACATGCCGCCGGTCGGCGCAAATGCCATGGCCCAGATCGGAAGAGCTCTCGCGACAGTGGTCGTCCCCGCCGGATATACAGTCGCGACATAATCGGCCACCATTCTGCCGGAGAAGGTATTTGGTAGCCAGCTCAACTGCATCGGCCCTGAAAGCTGGCGCCCTGCAGTCCAGGTTTGTCCGCCATCGTTCGACAATGTGAAGCCGGCATACAGGCGACAGGACCCTCCGCAAGCCGAGACCGGATAGTAATAGTAGGTGATCGACATATGGGTCACAGCTCCCGAGGTCGCAGGGTCAATTCCCAGACCGTGAATGAAGTGGTCCACCCCACTGGTGACGGGATCGATTGGCACCCGCACCACGGCATTCCAATGCACCCCATCGGTAGAGGTGCTGTACACAATGTCATTCGCGGAGCAACCGGTCCGGAAACGGCAATCCGGCCACGATACGTAAACCTTGCCAGCCCCGTCGATGGCTGTAGAAGGAAGGCCCGCACTGCGCAGATCGCCATCTTCAAAGTGGCTGGGAGCATTCGAGATGCTCACCGCTGCGTTCCAACTCTGACCACCGTTGGTGGAGGTAAACGCCGACATGCCGCCATTGAAATCAGCAAATCCGACTACCACCGTGCCATTCGGTTGCACTACAGGATTTACCCCGATACCAAAGTCGCCCGCCGCCGTGGCCTTTGCCGGTCCCCAAGTCAGTCCTCCGTCGCTGGAGGTGGTCATTTGTATCTGGGAGTTGTCCCAGCCCACGTAGCAATTTCCGTAGTAAGGGCTAGTCGGTGTGTTATCACAGTTGATCCAATTCTTGTCGGCATCACCCGCCCGCGAGACATAGATCGGGTTGTCCCAATGTATGGCATCCGTTGAGCGGCTTACCGCAACATTTACACCGGCTCCAATTGGCAGGGTATTGATTAGCCACACGCCGTGCTTGGCATCGTAAGCCACGGACGCGTCACTCGCAGCGCTATTGGTTCCGCCACCGCCGAAAGTGGTAAGACCTGGCAGGTACCCGTTGGTCCATGTAGCTCCTGCGTTGAGCGACGTAGCAAACCCGATGTCGTCTCCGCCACCGCTGGAGATGCGGGCCACTTGAAACGCAGCCACAATCGTACTTCCATGCGCGAAAGCGCCGGGTTCAACTTCCGTCATGTGTTGGGCGGCAGGATCGGTAAAGCTGTCTTGACTGATCTGCCGAAAAACACCTTGGGCCGAGGCCGGTATCGCAGCTAAACCAACCGCGAGTCCGAGAGCAAAGGTCAACATTGCCCGGCCGAAGCGCGGGCAGGAGTACAAATGCGAAAGTGTCATTAGAATCTTCCTTCTTTTGTGGTTGAGTCAGACTGGTGTCTCGTGTAGGCACGAGGGATGTTGCACTAGACAGGAGGGCATGCCGAACCACCGGTCGAGGCGACCAAACTGTAACGTGCGCGCCGCCTGCCTGTCAATCAAACTCGAGAAATGAGAGATGCTGATGTTCCAAACCGGGACATGATTCACAACATCACTTAACCGGGGCCATTGACGCCGCTCAGAAACCCCCCGAGATGAGCCGTCATGGCGATCGCCATCGCAGCCACGCCCTCGATGGGCAGACGGTACAGCGGTAATCGACTCGGAGGATTTCGGTGGGCCCTGAAGTGGATACTCCAGACTAACCAGATCAACGCTGTGGAGAGCAGTCCCATTGCCAAATGGAGAAGTAATATTCCTTTGAGCCGCTGCCCTTCCAGTTGCCAGCGCCACGCCAGAATCCCCGTCGCCACCACCAGTACTGACGAAATGGCTGCCACCAGCAAGTCGTAATACGCCACGGCGGCGAGCGTGCGGTTCTTCCTCCAATAGCTGAGGAAATCGAAGCCCACCCCCGCGAGAAATAACCCAATCGGAAAGTGGACCAGCACCACGTGTTGAGCGTGCTTGGCGAACAGCGCCGACCTGAGATCGAAGGGGTGCACGTTTTCTCCGGTTACTGCACCACAACTTTGCCAACCATCTTGGGATGGATCGAGCAAAAGTAGCTGTAGGTGCCTGGTTTCGTGAAGGTGTAGGTGAAGTCTCCGTCGCTATCGAGAACCTGCGACTTGAAGACCTTATCCTCACTGACCACCGTGTGCGGAATATCGTCATGGTTCGTCCAGCGGACCGTCGTACCTGCTGGAACGGTGACTGTCGCGGGTGAAAAACTGAAGTTGTCGATCTTGATCGCGATTTCCGGGGAGGCATTGGCTGGCGGAGTGGCAGCAAAAGTGATCGAACCGATACCACTAGTGACGGCCACTAGCAGAATTCCAATGCTCAACATCGATGTCCTGATTTTTATCATGATCTCTCCTTTATCTCGTTACGCGATTGACCATGGATCAGACCAAACTTGAGTCCACCACAGCCAGTGAGTGTTTCCCGCGAACGTAATTGACATCCGTCACGCCGAGCAGAGTGCGCAACTGCTCGGCTGGAACTTTCATCGGTCCGGGAGAAGGCCCCTCTCCTGGCTTCGGCTGAGGAAATGCCGTAGATGCAGCGGTGTGGAATGTAATGTTGCCCTCGATTTTCTGCATGGTCTGATGGATGTGCCCGTTCAAGACGGTGACTGAGCCGAAACGTTTCAAGTACGACAATGCCTGCGCGCTGTCGTCGGTTCCCCACCCCCATTCGGGATACACCGTCCACAACGGAATATGCGCGAAGACCACGATGGGCGCGCTTTTCGAAAGATGCTTAACGTCTTTCTCCAGCCATTCCAGTTGTTCTGCGCCCAGGCTTCCCAACCCTCCGGCCTTCAGGTTCAGAACATTCACCAGTCCGACGAAGTGCACGCCGCTCTTGTCAAAGCTGTACCAGCCCGAACCTTGAGTGCCTTTCCCGTATCTCTCCAGATACTGTTTGCCGTCGTCGTTCAGGACGTCGTGCTCGCCGGGCACAAAGAAGACATCTTGGGTGCTGGCGCTCTTTAATAGTTGATCCACGGTGTCGAACTCTTCCGGTTTCGATAGATGACTAATGTCTCCGGTATGCAACATGAAGGCAGGCGCGATTGGGAGAGCATTAATCTTGTCGATGGCTGCTTTCAGGGTTCCGACCACATCGGGGTTCGCGGCTTTGTCGAAACCCATGTGGCTATCGCTGATTTGAACAAAGCTAAGTTCTCCCTTTAATTCGCGGCTACCCATTGCGGCCACACGTCCCATGCTGTAGGAGTTCAATACCCCTCCTTTGATCACGCACAAGGCGCCGGTCCCGGCCCAGGCCATGCACTTCAAGAAACCTCGGCGGTCGATTCCATCGTTGTCATGCTCTCCCAGTGGTTGGTCCTTCGCTTCAACTTTCACGAACTTGTCCTCCTTCGGTCCCTTCCGGAGCGCTGAATTACCCTTCGTCATCGCTAACTGCCAAGCACCGCATTAATTCCCATTCGAGATTCATCGGAGCCAAAAAAATAAAAGTTGTAGAATCGCGGGAATAAAACCGTACGTCCGGGAGTTAGCGAGATTAAGGATTGAAAGCCCAGAGCGTCAGTCACGAGGAATTCGAGCGGCTGTCAATGCCGCTCTTCGATTCGCTCTACAACTTTGCGCGCTGGCTTGCCCAAGATGCTGCGGAAGCCGAAGATCTGGTTCAGGAAACCTTCAGGAAGGCGTTGCAAGGGTTTTCGTCGTTCGTACCGGGTACCGATTTCCGGGCTTGGATGTTTCGAATTTTGCGTAACACTTTCCTGACGTCGCGCACCGGATTACGCGCCAAGCTGACCGTGGAACTGGATCCAGAAGATGAGGAGACACTCCCAGTGACCTGGGAAACGCCAGAGTCATTTGCTCTTGCTTCGGCCACACGCGAGGCGCTGCAAACCGCGCTCGGCAACCTTCCCGCGGTGTATCGCGAAGTCGTCCTGCTTTGCGATGTGGAGGAAATGAAATATCAGGAGATCTCACAAGTGCTATCGGTTCCGCTTGGCACGGTGATGTCGAGAATTGCCCGTGGCCGCAGGCTGCTACGGCAGATGCTCGCCGCGGAACGCACCGCGAAGTCTGGTTCGGGCCGGACGTAATGGAATAATGATGAACTGTTCAGAGTGGCAAGGCCAAGTCGCAAGCTACGTTGATGCGGAATTAGTTCCTTCCGACATGGACGCCTTTCGTGCGCATTTGGCCACATGCACCCAGTGCGCCGCGACCGCCCTCGCTCTGATGGAAGAAAAAATGGCCGTCCGCCGCGCTGGAAATCGCTACGTCGCGCCGCCGGAGTTGCGCAGCAAGGTCCTCAATCTGACAAGGGATGAATCAGAACTAACGCGTACTTTTCCAACTAGCGCGCCACCGAGAATTAGATCTTGGACAGGTTGGGCACTGGCGACTGCAGCCCTTGTGCTACTTGCCGCTGGGCTGTTCCTCGCGGCGAGTCTCCGGCAGAGTGCCAAGACGGTCGCCGAGTTTGCCGACCTGCATGTGACGGCGCTCGCCAGCGCTAATCCAGTTGAAGTCGTCTCTACGGACCGCCATACGGTCAAACCATGGTTTCAGGGGCGCATTCCATTTACCTTCGACCTTCCGGAACTCCAGGGCACGCCGTTCACACTGCTGGGTGGACGGGTCGCCTATTTCCATCAGGAACCGGGTGCGCACTTGTTATTCGGGTATCAGCGCCACTTCATTTCCGTCTTCATCTTCCGCGATACGCCTCAACTCGCAATGCCAGCCTCTTTCCTGGCGGACAAGAGCTCCTCGTTCACTGTAAGAACGTGGACCCAGCAGGGGCTGCGATATGTCGTCATAGGCGACGCTAGTGCGGCGACAATCGACTTGGCGACGCTAATCCAGCGCGCTCGATAGTCAAAGGCAAGCGAACCCGGCTAGGTCCCAATCACCACTCCCCCATCCACGGAAATCACGGCTCCATGAATGAAAGCGGCCTGGTCGGAAGCGAGCCAATAGTAAGTGTTGGCCACGTCTTCGGGCGTTCCCATGCGTCCCAGCGGAGTACGGGCCACCATCGCGTCCAGTATCTTCTCAGGCATCGGCTTTCACCATGTCGGTTGCGATGAATCCGGGCGCAACCGCATTAACCCGAATCTTGTGCTTACCCAGTTCGCGCGCCCAGGTGTGGGTCATCCCGATCACCCCCGCCTTGGAAGCTACGTAGTTCGTCTGTCCGAAGTTACCGTGTAACCCCACGACCGAAGCGGCGCACAGGATCACCCCGCCACCGCCTTTGATCATGTGCGGAACCACGGCGCGGGTACACAAGAACACACCCTTCAGATTCACGCCAACCACGGAATCCCACACGTCTTCGCTCATGATCGACTCCGGGCTGCCGCCATTCCACTTCACCAACTGCGCATCGCGGACGATGCCGGCGTTGTTGATGAGAACGTCGATGCGGCCCCAATGCTCCATAACCGCGGCCGCGGCCGCTTCGACGGCCTTGGCATCGGTGACGTTCACGGCCTGGAACAGGCATTCTCCGCCTGCCCACTTGATGGCCGATTCCAATTGAGGCGCGGTCTTGTCCGAGACATCCCAGGCTGCGATGCGTGCTCCCTCTTCGGCAAATCGGAGCGCCGTCGCCCGCCCAATGCCGGCCACTGCTCCGGTGATGACCACGACTCTTTTCGGCAACCCAGTTTCTTTCATGGTGAAGCATTCCTTGCTTACAACCAAGTCTCGTTCCGCATCGATGGACGTCATGCGACCGGCCTGAATCCGGCTGTGGTACCAGCATGCTGCCAGGCGGTATTCGGCATCGTCATAAGGTTCACGTTCTGTCGGGGAGTTGGCCCTCGAGATGTTGTGGGCGGCGACATCTCACGCGGCGACTGTGTTCTGCGATTGCGAACCAACCGCTCCGAGACTAGTCCGTTTGCCGCACTGCGTCAAGATTTGCGGCGTAACTTGGCTTTTCCTTTTCCACTTTTCTTCTTTTGCCGGGGCCGCGAAGCTGCTTCCAGTTCTGCAATGCGCCGCTTCAGTTCGTCCACTTCAGTTGCCTTATGCCCAATTTCCCCTTCTTTCCGCCCGTCTTTATGTGGCGTCTCTTCGCGTCCTTCGGCTTCAGCCGGCGCAGAAGTTCCTGTCGTCGCGGCGGGTTGGGGCCACCGCATAAACTCCAGAGGGTTCATCGCCGGCGGCATGGCGCGATAGGCGTTCTGATACAAATCCAGCATCGCCTTCATGTAGTGCACGGCGCTTTCCTGCGTAGCGCGGCCCGAGGCGACAATCATCTGTCGCAACACGTCAAGGGGAAACACCGAGCCCGGCGCCCTGGCATCCTCCACCACAATCTGCGCCAGGATCAGCCGGGTCAGGTCTTCCCCGCTGGCGGCGTCCACCACCCGGACATCGTGTCCTTCCCGCACCAATTGGGCGACCTGGTCCTGGTTGATGTATTGGCTGGTGGCCGTGTTGTAGAGCCGCCGGTTCTCGTACTTCTTAATAATCAGTGTTTTAGCGGCCATTCAGGATTGCTCATTTTTGCCCTTGACAGGCAGTAGCAGGAGCGTATGATTGTCTTATGTTGCAGTGCAGCATAGTTTGCAACATAGAAATCTACAAGGAGCCCATCATGCCTACTACTTCCAAGTCCAGCAAGAAGACTACTCCCGCCGCCGCCGCCGGTAAACCGGAATTCGCGGATGCCTTTACCCCGCTTTACGTGAATGGCGTCGAGCGTTTGGCCGAACTGCAGAAGAAGTCTTTGGACATCGCCGCCGAGCAGAGCACCGAATTCCTGAACACCTGGAAGAAAGCTTTCAGTTTCTTCCCGCTTACCCCGGCGACGTTTGTATTTGATATTGCCGAACAGGCCGTCGAAACCTTCGTCGAAACTCAAAAATCCGCCATCGACTTTGCCGTCGAACAGAGCCACACGGTTGCCGGCATCAACAACACACGAGTCAAAGCTTATGGCGACATCGCCAACCGCGTGACAGGTGCATTCCAGCAGTCGGTGGAGCGCTCGGTGGAAGCCCAGAAGAAGGTCCTGGACTTTGCTTCCGCGCAAAACAAGACCGTATTCGAAGCCGCCAAAAAGCAACTTGCACCGGCCGGCGCTCCGGTCGCAGCCGTTGTCGATTCGTTTCAGCGTGGAACGGAAACCTTCATCGAGACCCAGAGGGCAGCTCTCGAAATCGCGGCGAAGCCTTTCAAGTCGGTTGCTGCGCGGTAATGTCAGTCAGTTGTATTACCAGTTTCTAGACGGCCTCGGAAGCTTCCAACTCCCCGCCTCGGGAGG
The DNA here is from genome assembly GCA_963709045.1 of uncultured Acidobacteriaceae bacterium. Classification (GTDB taxonomy): domain Bacteria; phylum Acidobacteriota; class Terriglobia; order Terriglobales; family Acidobacteriaceae; genus Bog-257. The sequence goes on from CAVPUX010000011.1 coordinate 191,049, forward strand.
ACCTATGGGAGTGTTTTCGGGGCTGTCGCTGGGTATATAGTCGTGGAAGGGGTGGCAATGGCAGACGAAAAAGCACAGAACGGCAAGCCGTTTGATCCCATGGATCCCTGGCGCGGCATGCGTGACGCCTACCTCGATGTCTGGGCAAAAAGCATGGTTGAGGCCGTGAATAGCGAGGCCTATGCCCAGGCCAGTGGCGCAATTCTCGATTCCTACCTCACCACATCTTCTCCGTTTCGCGAAGCGGTCGAGAAGACCATGCTCAAGGTGCTGGAGCAGATGAGCATGCCCTCGCGCGCCGATGTGGTTTCGCTCGCCGAGCGCATGACCAATGTTGAGATGCGGCTGGATGACATGGATGCCAAGCTGGATCGGATTCTGCAACAGGTAGTGCAACCGGCGCAGAGCAAGCCCGCCAGTACACCTCGCCGGCGTAGTAGACCAGCCAGGGTCGCATCCAAGAAGAAGAAAGGGACCAAGTAGGATGGCAGGCGCACCGGTACTCACCGATCCTTTTACACTTGCAGTGAACAGACTCAAGACGCTCTCCAAGGTAATGACCACAAAGGCGGCCATTGCCCAGACCCCGAAAGAACTCATCTGGACGCTGAACAAGGCCAAGCTGTATCGCTACATTCCTGTTGTCCCTAAGGAAAAGCGTCACCCGGTCCCGCTCTTGTTGGTCTTCGCGCTGATGAACCGGCCGTACATTCTCGATCTTCGGCCCGGACACAGCTTCGTCGAATACATGGTCAACCACGGCTACGATGTGTACCTGCTCGACTGGGGAGCGCCTGGGCCGGAGGACAAGAATCTCAAGTTCGACGATTACACCCTGGAATACATGCCGCGGGCGATACGCAAACTCAAGGCGGTCTCGGGATCGGAAGAATTCAGTCTTCTGGGTTGGTGCATCGGCGCCATCCTCACAACTATCTACGCATCATTGCGAGGCGACGACGGTCTGCGCAACTTGATTCTGCTGACGGCCCCGCTGTCCTTTTCCGACAAAGAAAACCTCACCTTCGCTCGCTGGACGGACGAACGCTATTTCGACATCGACAAGGTGCTCGGCGCGTTCGGCAACATGCCGGGAGAGATGATCGACTACGGCGCCAAGGCCTTGAGAGCCGGTCGAGAACTATGTCAGCAACTATGTCAAGCTCTGGGACAATCTCGACGATCCCAAGGTGGTGGAATCCTGGCACGCGATGAACACCTGGGTCACTGACAATGTGAACCTGGCGGGCGGCGCATTCCGGCAGCTCATCGTCGATCTCTATCGCAACGATAAGCTGATGCGCGGAGAGCTCGTCATCCGCGGCGAACACGTTGACCTTGGCCGTATTCGGGCGAATCTGCTGACTGTCATCGCCGAAGGTGACCACATCACGCCCTCTTGTCAGTCGGAGCCGATCATGGCGAAGGTCAGCAGCAAGGACAAGGAACTGTTCCGCGTTGCTGGCGGTCACATCGGAATTATGGCGGGCAGCGGCGCCAGCAAGCACACCTGGCCGCATATCAATGGATGGCTGGGCCCGCGGTCGAAATAGCTGCTTTGAAGGGGCGCACCTTCAGGTGCGCCGTGGTGAGTTCCCTGATTATTTGTCATCCCACCGACTTCAGTCCGGTGAGGGATCTGCTCTTTCTTCAGCATCGTTGCGAGGCTAGTAAAAGCAGATTCCTCGCTTGGCTCGTAATGACAACTCCAAAAACAATTTCTTAGCGTTTGCTCGTCGCTTCGGTTCGCACGCCCGCGTTTCAACATTCGTGGCCCTACACAACCTACATGTGGTATCCACCGTTGACGTTCAACTCCTGTCCAGTAATGTAATCGCCATCCGCCGCCAGGAAGCTGGCCGCCTTGGCTATCTCCTCGGGCGAGGCGAACCGTCCCAAGGGAATCTTCGCCTTGATCTGCGCGGCAATTTCTTCCGGGATCGCGTCCACCATCTCGGTCGAAGTGAATCCAGGCGCAATGACATTGGCGGTAATGTTGAACTTCGCCATCTCAAGGGCAAGCGTTTTGGTGAAGGCGATGATACCGCCCTTGCTAGCTGAATAGTTGGCCTGTCCAAATGCTCCCATCTGGCCAACGACCGAGCCGATGTTGATGATGCGACCAAACCTCTGGTTGATCATGGCCGGCACCGCCGCGCTAGTGCAGTAGAACGTGCCGTTCAGGTTGACGTTGATTACGGCAGCCCAGTCGTCGTCGGTCATCTTGCGCATCGATCGATCGCGGGTGATTCCGGCGTTGTTCACCAGAATGTCGAGCCGCTGCCATTTATCCAGCACTTCCTTGACGATGCGCGCCGCCTCGCCTTTCTTGGCCACGTCGCCCTGTATGAGCATGCAATCGATTCCCAGTTCGCGAATCTCTGCGGCCGCACTTTCCGCATTGGCGGCGTCGGATCGGAAGTTCAGAGCGATGTTCGCGCCGCGACGCGCCAGTTCGAGCGCGATTGCGCGTCCAATGCCGCGCCCTGCTCCAGTTACCAATGCGACCCTGCCGGTAAGCGAAGTCGGATGATAATTTCCATTTCCTTCTGCAACGTTTGCCATTTCTAAACTCCTGTCTTCCGAATTTACGCTGACAATCGCCGGATCGACCCGCATCACCACATAGCCGCCAACCGCGCCAGCACCGAAGCCTGGCGCGAAGATTCGCATCGGGCGGTCAATCCTGCCTTCGCGTACGGCGTCATGAACGGCCATGAGAATACTGGCGGACGAGGTGTTGCCAACCCGTTCGATGTTGAAGAAGATATGGTCACCCGGGATCCCGGCGGCCTCGGCCAGCGTGAGCACCATGTTCTTGTTGGCCTGGTGAGGGACTACCAGCTCGATCGCATCGATGAGCGACCCTCCGCCTCCATTGGGGTTGGGGAGCTGAGCCAACTCGCCCATCATCTCTTTCAGATAGCGAGTCACCAGGGCCTTCACCTCGGGTCCGTAAACGGTAATGTTGTTGTCGAACTCCGGATTAGGCCAGATGATGGAGTTCACCTCCGACCACGGTCCGCTGGCGTATGTCTGGAAGAAGTCGATATCAGAAGGGGTGCCTTCCGGCGCGGGAGCAACTACCATCGCCGCCGCTCCATCACCGAAGATCATGCGCGAGGTGCGCACCGTTCCGATCTTGTCGGAGAATTTTTCTGCGCAGACCAGCAGCACCGGCCGATCAATCTCCTGCAGCAAGCGTACGGCTTCGGCCAGACCGTACGACATACCCGCGCAGGCCGCGACGATGTCGCACGAAGTGTGGGTCTGCATAAGGCCGAGCTCACCTGAAAGCCAAGTTGCGACCGATGGAATGAGCTTCGTACTGGTGCAGGTGCAGAACAAGACCGCGCCGATCTCAGCGGGACGCCGCCCGGACTTCGCCAAAGCTTTCTTGGCTGCCAGCAGGGCTATGTCCTCCAGGGGCAACTGGGTGTAACGCCTCTCTTCGATGCCGGTTTTCGCGCTGATTTCCGCCGCGCTCATACGTGACCAGCAGTAAGCGTGGTTGCGAATGAGGTCTTCATTCGTGCAGGTGATCTCGCCTTCGTAGACGGCGATCGCCTCAAACCGGGGAAGAATCTTGAATCGCTTGTTCACCTCCACCGGCGGATACGGCTTGATGGGCTGACTCAGTGCCAGAGTGTCGGGCGCGGACCATCCGGTTCGGACGGATCCGCGGTCCCCAATTTTCGTCCTGCTTCACCCGCTGGATGAAACGCAGCACGTCTTCATTCCGCGGATGAAACGCAACCACGTAATCGTCATCTTTCAGCTTGCCGATTTCGGTTTGCGTGCTGGTCGATGGGTCCCAGGCATATTGGTTATGAAGGATCATGCATTGCCGCATCAATGCCTCCAGCTCAGGCACAGGATGCAGGCAGTCGACGACATCGTCGAATGTGTAGCGCAGATAATCGGGGTCGTAAACCCGCAGCTGCCGCGTGCGGTTCGCCGGATCGGCCAGCGCCTCGGCCACCGTTGGGCGGATAGGCCGAAGCTCGCCGCCAGCGCTCAGAGCTATTGCGAAAAACATTCAGCAGGATGCCGAAACTCCGGTTTTCCAGTTCCTCGTCCCACGAGGGTGGCAGGTCCTGATACCCAGCCTCGATCGCGGTTGCGATCGCGGAGGAATCTCGCGGCTTGTACACGGGAAGGAAAATGTCGTCCCGCTGCCGCGGCAGATCTCCCCAGCGGGTGGGACGTTTCTCGTACATGGTCAGCGTGTAACGATTTACCCAAAACCGGTTCAAGACCAGATCGCGACAAAGCTCATACCGTGTCTTGTATTCACCCGCTTTCACGCGCGCCGCAATTTCTACCTCGGTGGGCGCTTTCTCTCCGAAGTCTCGCCGGATAACCGCTGCGAACTGCTTAAGACTCTTGAAGACCCTGAAGTCCAGCTCCGGGAAAAAGTTTCCCGGAAAGACGATGCGTCCGTGAGAGTTGATAACGAAAGGCTTCAGAAACATTTACTTTCTTCTTCCTGCCCCTGGTACACATGCCGATTCCCCGGGCTGTGATTCATGGTTGCCCATCATCAGGTGAGAACTTGAGAATCTGCTGCGCGGTTCAGGGTCCCCACTTCCGCGCGATTCAGGGCTCGGCCTCGTTCCTGCCGAGCGTCATGGATAACGTATGAAAAGTTTAAATCATCGTGCTGTGACTGTAACCGTCACTCATAGTGACGCAGGTCACAGACCCAATGTACGCTAGAGTGAGAACGTTACGGTAGGAGCATATCTTTGTGAAAGAAAAATCCTTGAAAGCGAATCTTCATTACGCCCGCGCGCTGGCGCATTCGGGGATGTCGGGATTGCGCCGAGGGCGGGACACCCAACTTGAGGGGGAGTGCCTCTCCACAGTCTTGACTCGATCTGCACTGGCATCCTTGAGCGTGGCTGCGATCGGCGCCCTTGCCGGTTTCTCCTTCCGGCGGTTCGATCGCCGCAGTGTTTCACGGACCGTTGCCTTCGGAGTAGCCGGGGGTACCATCGGTTTCGCCGCCGGCTTCACTTGGAGGACTCGTAGCCTCACCTCCGGCATGGCACGCTCAGCCTTGAAGGAAATGGGCACAGTTCGTGATGAACGGTGGATTGCAAAACATCCGATTGACTATGCGTAAGAAGTGGGAAAGCGTTCGCCGGTCGCAGTGCAGTAGAACAATTCCGGCGCGCCTGTAGCTTAAGAAAGGTAACCTTACTCGAATTCAACCAGGATCTGGTTCATCTTCACCGCGTCTCGTGACGATACATTGACGGACTTGACCTTTCCTGCGATTGGCGCCGTCACGTTGGTTTCCATCTTCATGGCCTCGAGCACGACCATCAGGTCATTGACCTCCAGTTGCTGACCCGCCTCGATATCGATCCGCACAACGATTCCCGCCACTGGGCTGCGGCATAGCTTGGATTCATCCACGTTGGGATCCGACGAAACCCCCGGAGTGGGAGGAGTGCGCAACACGGTCGACTGAATGGTGGCTGTCGCCGGAGCGGGGCGGTTGTCCTGCGCCCGTGGAGAGTCGTCGTCCTCGGCGACCTCGACTTCGACTTCATACCTTTGCCCGTCAACCGATATTTCTAATTTCATGCTCGATTCCTCTCAAGGAGCGCTCTCCGCGACCATCTGGTTCATCGTCTTGGCTGGCCAAGGTTGTGCGAGGTCTGGACCATCAACCGGCCCTGCCGCGCCCAAGGCTCGACCGTGTATGGCGTTTGTAGCGTCTTGGCGGACCGAATCCGCACCTTCTTGCCAAGGAACGCTGTAACGCTCGCGGCGATCACCGCCAAAGTCTCGGGCGTAATAGTTGTGGCAGTATGCATGACGCCTGCGCCTCCTTCGTCTCAGAGCGGAATCAAACCGTGCTTCTTTGCTGGACGAAGCTCTCGCTTGGTGTGTAAAGCTTCCAATGCCCGTGCGAGATATCTCCTGGTTTCGGCGGGCTCGATTACGTCATCAACCAGCCGCCGGCCCGCTGATATGTATGGGGTTGCAAACGTGCGACGATACAGCTCTATCAGCTCGTCGCGTTTTTGCACTTTGTCTTCCGCCGAGTCGATCTCATGGCGAAACACAATTTCCGCGGCTCCTTCGGCGCCCATCACCGCGATCTCCGCAGTTGGCCATGCTACAACCCGGTCTGCTCCCAGGTCTTTGCAGCACATTCCGATGTACGCTCCGCCATATGCTTTGCGGATTACGATCGTTATTTTGGGAACGGTGGCAGCCGAATAAGCGAAGAGCACCTTGGCCCCGTGCCGGATGATGCCCCCGTATTCCTGCTCGACCCCGGGCAGAAATCCCGGCACGTCGACGAAGGTGAGAAGCGGAATATTGAACGCATTACAGAACCGTACAAAGCGAGCTATCTTGTCGGATGCGTTGATGTCGAGCGCCCCAGCGAGTACGCAGGGCTGGTTCGCGACGATTCCTACAGAGCGTCCCTGCAGGCGACCGAACCCGATCACAACGTTGGCCGCGAATCCCGGCTGAATTTCGAAGAAATCTTGCTGGTCCAGCACGCGTGCGATCACCGTCCGCATGTCGTAGCCAACTTTGGATTCTGCCGGCACGATGTCGTTCAGCTGGGGATCGATTTCCAGTTCATCGGTGTACGCCAGACGGGGAGGATCTTCCAAGTTATTCGACGGCAAAAAGCTCAACAGTCTCTGGCACAGAGACAACGCTCCATCGTCGTCTTCCGCAATCAGATGAACCACTCCCGACCTATTCATTTGTGCCGCCGGGCCACCCAATTGGTCCGAGGTTACTGTCTCTCCTGTCACCTGCTTAATCACTTGGGGGCCGGTGATGAACATCTGCGCACGCCTTGTCTGGATGATGAAATCGGTGAGCGCCGGGCTGTAGGCTGCGCCGCCCGCGCACGGGCCGCAGATGATGGAAATCTGCGGTACCGTACCAGAAAGCATGACGTTGTTGTAGAACACGCTGGCATAGCCTGCCAGGCTGTCGATACCTTCCTGAACGCGCGCCCCTCCGGAGTCGTTGATGAAAACGAATGGGCTTCCCGTCTTCATCGAAAGCTGCATCATCTCCTTGATTTTCGCGCAATGCACCTCGCCGGCTGCTCCGCCCAGCAACGGTAAAATCCTGGCTGGCAAGGTGGATCAAGCGGCCATCAACTGTCGCACATCCCGTCACCACTCCATCGGCCGGCAGGTCCTTATCCGCCATACCAAACAAGGTGGCGCGATGTTTTGCGTAAAGACCGATCTCCTGGAAGCTGTCGAGATCCACGAGCTTTGCTATACGCTCCCGGGCGGTAAGTTTGCCCAACTCATGCTGCTTTTGGATTCGCTGTTTGCCGCCGCCCTGCTGAAGTTTCTGGCGCTTCTCGCTAAGCTCACTGATTCGCTCGGCCATGGTGGTCGCGGCCGGTTTAAGTGTAGGTGTAGCCATCTATGCCTCCCTGGCGCGCTCTCAATAGCCGAAACGCGCTTTGATGCTGTCGTTATTGCGCCGCCGCTGCCACGGTGACTTTGTGTTCCCTGCCATTAAGGGTTACAACATAGGTCACTGGCGATGTCGATGCGCCGCTGTGGCGATTCGCATCTGGCGGTTCTGAATCCTCGGTTGTCAGCTCGTCGCCGAGTTGCTTCGGACCTTCCGTGCGGGTTTTAAAAAACTGGGCTGCAATTTTGGGGAACATGGCGTAGGTCAACACGTCTTCGTCGGTGCCGTCGAAGCCAGGCAGGGCTGCAGCTGCCGCGCGCCTCAGTTCCCACTCCGGCTGAAGCAAATCTGCCGGACGGCAACTGATCGCCTGTTTGCCGGCACGCGCCGACGCCATCGCCAGCACTTCGGCATTCTTCTCTCCCAATGCTGTGCCGTAATAGCCGAGTATCAACTCCGCAAACTCACTGGTGAGCACGTTGTATTTGCCTTGCAAGTGGTTGAATACCGCCTGGGTGCCGATGATCTGGTCTACTGGGGGCTCCAGCGCAGGATAGCCGGCGTCTCGGCGAACGTTCTGGATTTCTGACAACACATCCTGCAGCAAATGACCTGTGTCCTGCCCTTTCAACTGGTATTCGGTGCTCGAAATCATCGACGAGGGAATCTGGCTCTCAAAGATCTCGGTCTCAACCCCAACGTGTTCGTCCAGGAACGCGCGGTAGCGTGGACGTACCATCGCGATATGCTGCTTGACACGAAGAATCCTCTCCATGTCCAGCCGGCATTCGTAGCCCGTCCCTTCCAGCATCTCGACAAAGCTCTCGGTTGGATTGTGTCCGCGACCGAAGGCCAAAGAGCTGATTGCCGTATCCACCATGTCGCACCCGGCTTCGACGGCCTTCATCAGCGAGACCATCGTCACGCCAGTTGTCGAATGGGTGTGAACGTTCACCAGAGTGTCTTTTCCGCACTTCTCCTTGATGCCCTTAACCAGATCGTAGGCGGCTTGGGGTTTCAGCAGGGCGGCCGCATCGCGGATACAGATTGAGTCGCAACCTATTTCTTTTATCTTCTGCGCCATGCTCCACGTACGCCGCGATTGTGTCCACCGGACTTGGGGCATAGCAGATCGATCCTTGCGCATGCTTTCCGATCTTCTTTACCGCCTGCAGGCTTGTCTTCAGGTTTCGTACGTCATTGAACGCGTCATAGACCCGAAAAACGTCAATACCGTTCAGGGCAGCTTTCTCCACAAACCGGTTGACGATGGAATCGTCAAAGTTGCGATAGGCCAGCAGGTTCTGCCCTCGCAAAAGCATCTGCAGCCTGGTCCTGGGCAAGAGTTTGCGGTAGGTCCGCAGCCGCTCCCATGGGTCTTCATTCAGCAAACGTATGCACGAATCGAACGATGCGCCGCCCCAGACCTCCAAAGACCAATAGCCCGCGTTGTCCAGGTCTTCGCAGATCGGAATGATGTCCTCGAGAGCCATACTGGTTTCCAGAAGGCTCTGCTGCGCATCTCGCAGAATCAAATCGGTCACTTCAATCGTGCGTGCCATGGTGGGCTTTCCTTCCGTTCTATTTCTTTGCTTGGTCTAGCAAACAGCATCGTAGGTCCACCGATGAAAGACTCGGTTCGGATAGGCTGGCTTTAACTCTAGAACAAATCGAGAACCCACGGCTCAAGGACTCAGTAGAATCATTGTGTTTACCCTGTCAGGCTACCTGGCGATCGTTCGAAAATTCCTGGATACCCACCATGTTGGCACGATCAGCGATGCGATAACAGTGACCAAGGTCACAAACCTCGGTCACGCTATCAGATAATCGTTAGAAAACAGGGCAGCCCACCCTTCCCGAACCGGCCCCACTCCAATTCACGATGGCATGACCGGTGGCGATAGCGCGTTGGTCTTTTTGTTGCGTACCTGCAACAGCGCCAGTGCGCAAGAAGCTAGATGCTCCAAGGCGCTGCCGTTACGACTGGTCGCGATGATGGGCACACGAGCACCAATCACCAGACCGGCCACCTGTGCGTCAGAGGTGTATTCGAGTTGCTTCACCAAAATGGCACCCGCTTCAAGGTCGGGAACCACCAGAATGTCGGCACAGCCGGCAACTCGTGACTCAACACATTTGGCCTTGGCTGCGACCTCGGAGATTGCCACGTCGAATCCAAGCGGTCCATCCAGCAGGCCTCCGGTTATCTGTCCACGGTCGGCCATCTTGCACAATACGGCGGCGTCAAACGACGAAGGAAGTTTTGACGACACTTCTTCGCGCGCGGACAGGATCGCAACTCTGGGAAGCGACATGCCCAGAGAATGCGCACAATCGATCGCGTTCTGCACGATATCGCGCTTCTGCTCAATCGTCGGCGCGATATTGACCACTGTGTCGGTGATAAATAACGGACGTGGAAAGCTGGGTAGCTCCAGGGCTGCGATATGGCTTATGCATCGCTCCGTACGCAACCCTTGTGGGCAGTCGACAAATTGCAATAGCTCGTCGGCATGAAGACTGCCTTTCATCAGCGCCTCAACCTTATGCTCCCGCGCCATGGCGACGGCGCGCTCCGCTGCCTCGTGGCTGTGCTCCGTGGACTCTACTTCAAACTGCGAGATGTCGAGCTTCCCCTTTTCGGCAGCCGCGCGAATCCTCGCTTCGGGCCCTACGAGTATGGGAATGATAAGGTCAGCTTCCGCCGCTTCTATCGCCGCCAGCAAAGTTGCTGTTTGCACCGGATGCACAATTGCCGTACGAATTGGGTACAGCCCTTTGGTGTGCTCAATTAACTTTCGGTATTGCCGGCCTTTTTCCAGCAGTTTGACCTCTGGCAGAGTGACACGCTCACGCGAGATTTTTTCTGTCGGTGCAATGACCTCGGCGGTCCCAGTGATCACGATCTCGCCCCGCTGGTTGGTGGCCTGGCATTCGAGCGTTACGCGGTATTTGTTCGCGTCCATCTCCGCCACTTTGACAGTCACCGTTATCGTGTCGCCCACTGTAACTGGACGGCGAAAGCGTAACGACTGGCTAAGGTAGATGGCTCCCGGACCCGGAAGCTGGGTGCCCTAATACGGTCGAGATGAGCGCACCGCCCCACATGCCGTGGGCAATGATCTTGTGGAACATGTCGCTCTTGGCGAATTCTTCATCCACATGTGCCGGGTTCACGTCGCCAGACATGATCGCGAACAGTTCGATGTCCTTCAACGTGAGGGTACGGGAGATGCTGGCAGAGTCGCCGACCTTCAGTTCCGAGAACGTCCGGTTCTCGATGTGATCAACAGTGGCGGCAAGATTCATTCTCTCCTCGCGATCATGCTCGGTTAGCCTGTCCTAGTACTGATAAAACCCGCGCCCCGACTTGCGGCCGAGCCACCCGGCATCCACCATTTTGATGAGCAGCGGGCAGGGGCGGTACTTAGGATCGCCGAGGCCGGACTGCATCACGCGCATGATGTCGAGACAGACGTCGAGTCCGATGAAGTCCGCCAGGGTCAGCGGGCCCATGGGGTGCGCCATACCAAGCTTGAAGACTTCATCCACCGCTTCGGGAGTGGCCACGCCTTCCATCACGGTGTACATGGCTTCGTTCAGCAACGGCATCAGTACGCGGTTTGAGACAAATCCCGGCGCATCATTCACCTCGACCGGAGTTTTCTCCAATTTCTCGGCGAGCGCCTTGACCGTCGCAAAGGTTTCATTTGAGGTCGCCAGTCCGCGAATCACCTCCACCAGTTTCATCATCGGCACAGGATTAAAAAAGTGCATTCCGATGACTTTATCGGGCCGCTTGGTCACCGCTGCCAGCTTGGTTATCGAAATGGATGAAGTATTCGAAGAGAGTAGTACCTCCGGGCGACAGATCGTATCGAGATCGCGAAAGAGTTCGCTCTTGATCTCAAAGCGCTCGCTGGCTGCTTCCACCACGAAGTCGCAGTCAGCCAGCCGCTTGCGATCGGCGGTCCCTGTGATACGCTTCAGCGCCGCGTCGCGCTGCTCCGCTGTCAATTTGTTCTTCGTTACCTCGCGTTCCAGGTTCTTGCTGATGGTTTGCAGACCCCGATCGATAAAGCGCTGCTCCACGTCAACTAGCAGCACGTTGTATCCATTCTTTGCAAAGACGTGAGCGATGCCATTACCCATGGTGCCCGCGCCGATAACTCCCACCGTTCTGATTTCCATAATTGCCTCACATGATGTTCACTAGCGCGTCCAAAACGCACCGCAAAACATTCGAGTGTAGCAGAGGAGGAGCGGACCGGCGGGGACACGAACGTGCAGCCGTGCCGGTTGCAGCCTAGTTGTCAGCCTGAATCCCGCCGATCCTTCGAGCCTGCCGGCTGCACCTTTCGCACCTGACATTTTTGCCAAAAGTGCGCTCGTCAATCCACAATAGATATTGTGAGGTGAAGAATAAAGATGGCACAACGAACTGCACTCATTACCGGTGGTATGGGCGGACTTGGTGAAACCATCAGCACAAAAATGCATGACGCTGGCTACAAGGTAGTGGTGACGCACTCGCCCGGCAATGCGATTGCCGAGAGTTGGCTCTCCGGTATGAAAGAGCGTGGATATCAGTTCTCGTCAACTCCCATCGATGTGGCCGACTACGATTCGTGCGAGCTGGGTGTTTCCAAAATTCAGAAAGAGGTTGGCCCAGTCGATATTCTGGTCAACAATGCCGGCATCACGCGCGACCACACTTTCAAGAAGATGACCAAAGCGAATTGGGATGAGGTCATCCACACCAATCTCGATTCCGTATTCAATATGACCAAGCAGGTTTTGGATGGCATGGTCACGCGAGGATGGGGACGCGTCATCAATGTTTCGTCAGTCAATGGCCAGAAGGGCGCCTTCGGCCAGACGAACTATGCCGCGGCAAAGGCGGGAATGCACGGCTTCACCAAGTCCTTGGCTCTTGAAGTCGCGAGGAAGGGCGTGACCGTCAACACCATCTCGCCGGGCTACATCGGAACCAAGATGGTGATGGCGATACCCACCGACATCCTCGACGGCAAAATCATTCCGCAGATTCCGATCAACCGGCTGGGCAGACCGGACGAAGTCGCCGGCTTAATCATTTATCTCTGCTCCGACGAAGCCGCTTTTGTTACTGGCGCCAATATCTCCATCAATGGTGGCCAGCACATGCAATGAGCACTGCACCCAGACAAAGCCGATGAATTGCCGAAATCAGAAATGAATTACTGCCGCTAATACACGAGTGGTGAGTCGCGGTTGTCGCTTGCATTAGCGTACAGCGTAGATCGCTTCCGTGGTTGGCGGCAGAGACACCCGCAAGGTCTTGTTTTTATAGATGATTTGCCCTGTTCCAAAAAGGTTTTCAAACTGACGCGCATCTTCCAGGCTCGTCCCCTCGACCGCGATGGTAATGTCCCGCGCCTTCTGCGAGCTATTGAACACGACCAGCAGTTTTTCTTCAGCGGTTTCGCGCACAAACGCGTAGTAGGAGTCATCCCAGGCAACGTGCCATTCGCGTCCTTGCCTTAAGGCAGGATGTTCCCGCCGAAGGCGAAGCAGCGACTGCACATGAGAGAAAACCTCCTGCTCTTCTGGTGAGCGGCCGCTGGCCAGAAAAGCGTTGTGGGCATCGCCAGGAAAGCCGCCCGGAAAATCGTGGCGATTGTCGGGATCGTCGCCGCCGGCCATGCCGATTTCATCGCCATAATAAAGCTGCGGAATTCCACGTAACGTCGCTAACAAAGAAAACGCCAGCTTCAACTTTTCAACTGAGCCGTCGGCATCGGTGAGAAACCGCTTCATGTCGTGGTTGCCGATGAACGTCACCAGCAGCTCGGGATGCGGATATAGCCGGTCCTGCCGCAGCACTTCGACAATCTTCTTCGCCGACGCTCCATGAGCGACCACCTCGCGAATGGCTGAGTTCATGGGAAAATCGAACGGAGTGGTCAGACCAGTATCAACGCCGTCGAAACCGGGCCGCCCCCCGGCCCAATAGGAGGTCACGGTTGGGTCGGTGTTGTAGATCTCGCCGACGGTAAAGAAGTGCGGGTAAGTCGAGAATAGGCCTTTGCTGTAGTACGGCCAAAAGGTACGAGGAACGTAGGGGAAGGTGTCAATGCGAAAGCCGTCGATGCCGCCGCTCTCTGCCCACCACAAAGCATTCTGCAGAAGATATTCGGCAACCAGAGGATTCTCCTGCGCTAGGTCGGGCAAGATATTCGCGAACCATCCTTCGAGAGCGCTTACATAGTTCGCCTTCACGGCATGTGGATCGGCAATCGGCGGATAGTCGTAGTCGGTGTTGAGGTGATGTTCAACCGTACCGTGCAGCCAGTTCGGAGACGGTTGCGATGTCGCCCAGGGATGCTTAGGACCTACATGGTTCGGCACCATATCTAGCAGTACCTTCACCCCAAGCTGATGGGCCGCAGCCACCAACTCCTGATAGTCCTTCATGGTGCCGAAGTGATCTTCGACAGCATACTCGTCAACTGCGCCATAGCCGTGATAGTCGGAGGTGGAGTCGTCGTTGTCATATAGCGGCGTGAGCCACAGCGCGGTCACGCCAAGGTCCTTCAGGTACGGCAAGTGTTCCTGGATGCCCTTCAAGTCCCCGCCATGGTAGGTCTTGGGACGAGCCCGGTCATAGGTTCCCGGCGCAGCTTCCTTCGGCTGATTGTTGGTGGGATCGCCATCGGCGAAGCGATCGGGCATGATCAGATAAATGACATCGTCGGGCGTGATTCCCTGGAATTTGCCTTGCTGGGATGAGCGTTGCAGTAGAGGTAGTGTCGCGCGCGTCGTCCCCGAGAGAGTCTTCACGTCGATACTTAGGTCTCCGGGCCGCGTCTCGGGATCCAGCTTTAGCCAGACGAAAGCATGCCTGCCGTCCGGTTGAGCTTCAACCTTGGCGACGGAGACACCCGGATAGTTTATCGAGATGTTCGCTCCAGCGAGGTTGTCGCCGTAAAGCAAGACCATCACTGTAGGCTGGAAAGCGGCCCACCAATTTGGAGGCTCGACCTTGGATACCTTGGGCTGGCCACCGGCTTGGGCCGATGCCGCCAACGAAAATGTCAGCACCAACGCGAGAGCAAGAAGCCGAAAACGGACAGCATGATTTCTTCGGCCAGCCGTGCGATCCGGTAGAGCTGCCGGCTTGGTGATACTCATGGCGGCATTCTCTCATGGTTGAAATCGATCTCACCGGAAGGTCTTATTGACAATCATGTCGGGCGGCGCTTAGGCTCCGGTTCATCCGCGAATTGGTGATCGGCGAACAGGGATAAACACCACCGCTCTGATTCTGGAAAAAGCATGCACAAGCCGAACAAAACCTTCTGGCAGATCTGGAACATGAGCTTCGGCTTTCTCGGCATCCAGTTTGGCTGGGGGCTGCAGATGGCCAACATGAGCGCCATCTACGAGTATCTCGGCGCGCGCGCGGATCAGATTCCGATCCTCTGGCTGGCGGCTCCGCTCACTGGCTTGATCGTGCAGCCAATCATTGGCCATGCCAGCGATCACACTTGGACGCGCTTGGGACGCCGTCGTCCCTACTTTCTGGCGGGTGCGATCCTCAGTTCCTGCGCACTAATCCTGATGCCGCGCTGTTCCGCTTTGTGGATGGCGGCTGGCCTGCTCTGGATCCTGGACACCTCAATCAACATCAGCATGGAGCCGTTCCGCGCGTTCGTTGCCGATCTGCTGCCAGAGGAACAACGGACTGCCGGTTTCGCAATGCAGAGTTTGTTCATCGGACTCGGAGCAGTCGTCGCGTCGGCGCTGCCTTGGCTGCTGACCAACGTGTTTCACCTCGCAGCAGAAAGCTCAAGACATGCCATCCCCCTGACCGTGCGGTTGTCGTTTTACATTGGCGCCGCGGCGTTCTTTGGCGCGGTCTTATGGACGATTGTTTCCACTCCGGAATATCCGCCACGGGACATGACGGAATTTCAGCAGCGAAAGGCCGAGAAGCGCGGAATAAGCGTTCACGCCCGCGAGATCTTCGCCGCCATTCGCGAAATGCCGCTGACCATGCGTCAATTGGCGCCGGTGCAACTCTTGACCTGGCTTGGGCTCTTCTGCATGTGGCTGTACTTCCCGGTCGCGGTGGCGCGCAACGTATTTGGCGCGGCTGACCAGACCTCGTCGATTTACACCACGGGCGTGGAGTGGGCCGGCATCTGTTTCGGCATGTACTCTGCAGTATGTTTCGGATACTCATTTTTTCTGCCGACCTTGGCCAAGCTTGTCGGACGCAAGTGGGCACATAGCCTGTCATTGTTCTGCGGTGCGGTTGGCTTAGTTTCGGTGGCCTTCATCCACGACAAGAACTTTCTCCTGCTCTCCATGGTTGGCGTGGGAATCGCCTGGGCGAGCACGCTGTCGATGCCCTATTCCGTGCTGGCGGCTTCATTGCCTGAGAATCGCATCGGCGTGTACATGGGTATCTTCAATTTCTTTATCGTCCTGCCCGAGATCATTGCTTCCCTCGGTTTCGGCTGGGTCATGAATCATCTGCTGCACAATAATCGGCTGGCTGCTGTGATCGCGGGTGGAGTTTTCATGGCAATCGCCGCGGTGCTGATGCAGCGTGTGGTCGATCCCGGATCGCAGCGCGTTGTGCTGGAGCCGCTACCCGCAAACGAGGTTGCGATTTAGGTTCACATCATGCCCGGGGCACAGCCGCTTCCCTATTCGCCGGTTAGAGCTTTGTACTGCGCCGGTGTCAACGGCACAACCGAAAGTCTTCCCTGACGCACCAGAGGCGAGTCCGCAAAAAGCCGGTTAGCTTTGATCTGTTGCAGAGAGATCGCCTCAGCCAACGGCTTGCCAACCTTGATCTTCACCACGGGATTCTTGGGATCGCTAGCGTCAACCGAAACTACCGAGGCGGTGCCCACAGCGCTCTTGCGATCCCCGGTTTCGTAGATGATCAACCTCACTCCGGGGGTCATTTCGCGAAGGTGCTTGACGGCAGCCGGATTCGTTACCCCATCCCAAACGGTCGCCTTCTCTCGCTGCAGATCGGCAAACGAGTACACCGAAGGTTCAGTCTTCAGTAGATAATCCATAGACATGAGATTGCCTTTCCAATTACCAAGGTCGATACTTCAGGACAAACCAAAATAGCTAAGCGACGTCGTATATGGTATGTCAGGGAGAAGGTTCCCGCTACCACTTGCCCCCCGTCCTCCTGCTATTCATGACGATCAGTCCGGCTCTTGGCCAAGTGGACCTCAAGGTTGCGCAGCCCGAATTTCCGCGCGCACCTTATCGCGCTGCAACCGGAAAGCCCAGGACTATCGCGGCATTCGTTTACCTACGGCAACAACTGCCAACTGGCAGTCAAGCCGTAGCATGATCAGGCCGTGCGCTCTTCCTGGGCTAATCTCCAAAACGACGTTCTCGGCCCCAGCTCTAATGCGGCTGAATGCCCATCTCCTTGCCGAGACTCAGTTGGTCGGACTGAAACTCGGCGAGTGCTTTTTCCAGGTTTGCTGCGGCTTTCACGAGCCGCTCCACGGTAAGCGCGCTCTGATCCAGTTGCCGCGAGATCTCTTTGATTCCTTTGCTGACAGCCGAGTCGGATTTGGTCAGCTTTTTGGTGAGGTTTTTCAACCCAGCTTCTTGGGAATCGGAAAGCGACCGCCGAAATATGCGATTTTGGTTCTGGGCTTCTTCTATGGAGTCCTGTAGACCGGTCGCCTTACGAGTTAAATCCTCCGCATTACTCCCCTTCGCCGATAGGTCCTGAACATCGCGCGCCCGCTGCTGTGCAGCTTGCGTGCTCTTGATCATCAGGTGAAACTGCGCTGTCTGTTCCTCGCTGGCTTGTACAGCGACGGCATGTTTGAAGGTCGCCAGGTCGGGATCATCCGATGGTGTCGTTGTCCCGCCGCCGCTGTTGCCTGTAGAGCCATGGTGGGTTCCGTGTTGTCCCACAACGAAGAGCGGGCACAACAACAGCATGGCAACGACGGACACGCGAGTGCGCATCGCAACTCCACTCCCTTAGAGATTTTAGGATGAAAACCGGGTTGCGTGCTCGTATTGGCGACAAGCTATCCGGGGCAGCCGCTGGCAACGCCGAAATCGAAACGTCACGCGTAGCACCGGTAGCCTGCGCGTGACGCTTTGTCTAACGCATTTTCAGCCAACTTGCCAGCGTAGCTCAACCACTTGCCGCTAGTCGGCTACGTATTTGCCTCAAGCTACTGCGGAGGCGGAGGAGTCTCCCCCTGCGGCTGATTCTGGCCCGGCCCACCGCGACCGTGACCTTGGTGGCTCATCATCTGTTCATACTTTTGTTGCTGATCGGTATTCAAAATCGGCTTGATCTGGCTCGATGTATCCTGGCGGATCTGCATCATCTTGCTCATGCGATCCTGTTGTGAAAGTGAGGAGTCTGCGTGCAGAGCATCCATCTGCTTCGCCTCGTTCTCCAGGATAGGCTTGATCTGTTGCTGCTGTGCATCGCTCAGGTTTAACTGCATGGTCATGTGCTGCAGCCGCTGATCCGCCGTCATGGGCTGGTGCTGTCCGTGACCCCACTGGCCGCCACTCTGCTCCGGGGCCATCTGCGCGTAAACCACGGTACCACCCATCAGCACCGCAAAAATCACGGCTGCATGTAAGAGATTCATCTTCATCGTCCAACGCTCCTGGACACTCGTTGCATGATCAATGCCGCCACGTACGCCATGGCAACAGTAAACGGCGCGTTCGACGTTACCATTATCGTCCACAAATCTGCGAGTTTCCGTAGAAGGCGCGCCATGGCTTGCTTCCGTGCAATCGAGAGTCAATTTATCTACGAGCTATGAAACCCAATCTGCTCTCATAAGTTTCCCGCGTTCAGGGTCGCAGAATTAATGGAACTCGCCTGCGCATCACGCGGAATACATGTTGGCAACGTGTAGCGGCTCCAATCTCCATGCGTGTGCTGACCCCTATTCCTGGTTTTCGGCGAAGAGTTCTCGCCTTTGAGTTCCTGCCGCTGGTCTATTTTCTTTCGCTTCCTGGTTGGACGTCACAGAAGTCTGATATCGGCTGCGATATAATCCCCGCCACATCCTCAACCCAGGCGGGCCTCATGATATCGCCGCTCACTCCCTTGGAATTTCTCTCCCGCAATGCAATTGCGTATTGCAACTGCACGGCAGAAGTCGACGGCGACCGGAGCTTCACCTATTCCGAAATGCAAAATCGCGTACACGCTTTCGGCGCCGCTTTGCAGCAGGCCGGCATTGTGCCCGGAGATCGCGTGGCCGTGCTGGCGCGTAACGGAGTTCTGCCGCTTGAAGCGCACTTCGCAGTCCCACTCATCGGTGCGGTACTGGTCATGCTCAACATTCGGCTGCAAGCAGGTGAGCTGGCCACGATCCTGAACCATAGCGGCGCCAGAATTCTGCTGGGCGATGCCGACCTGCTCACGCCGCTGCAGTCGATTCGCGCCCAGATGCCGCAAGTGGAGCGGATGATTTCCGATTACGAGACTTTTCTCAGCGAAGGTCGCAAGCCTGTCATACCGCACGCGCCGGGCGAGGAAGATATCATTTCCATCAACTACACCAGCGGTACAACCGGCGCGCCTAAAGGCGTGATGTACACCCATCGCGGCGCCTACCTCAATGCCATCGGTGAAGTGGTTGAACACGGACTCTCCTACCGGTCGGTTTACCTGTGGACGCTTCCCATGTTTCACTGCAACGGCTGGTGCTTCCCCTGGGCGGTCACGGCGGTCGGAGGGCGGCAGATATGTCTGCCGGAAGTGAATGCCGAAAGGGCCGTCAAGCTGATCCAGGATGAAGGCGTCACTCATCTCTGCGGCGCGCCGATCGTAGTGCGCACGCTTACCGAGTACTGCTCGCATCAGGGGATTCGTTTCAGCCCTGAGATAAGGATGGCAGTCGCCGCAGCGCCTCCGCCGCCGGCAGTGCTCCGCGCCGCTGAAGCGGTTGGCATCGACATGACCCACGTTTATGGGCTCACCGAAACCTATGGGCCGCACTCGGTATGTGCCTGGCACTGCGATTGGGACGATGCGCCACTGGAAAAGCGCGCGCTGCTGAAGTCGCGGCAGGGCGTGCCTTACGTGGTTTTCGGCACGGACATGAGGGTGGTGGATGAAAACATGCATGACGTCCCCAATGACGCACTGACGGTGGGAGAAGTGGTGATGCGCGGCAACAACGTGATGCTGGGGTACTACCGCGACCCTGAGGCCACCGCGACCGCATTTCGGGGCGGCTGGTTTCACTCCGGCGATCTGGCGGTAATGCATCCGGATGGTTATATCGAGGTGCGCGACCGTGCCAAGGACATCATCATCTCTGGCGGAGAGAATATCTCCTCGCTGGAAGTGGAGCGCGTGCTGTACGACCATCCTGCCGTGCTTGAGGCCGCGATTGTCGCCCGCCACGACGAGAAGTGGGGCGAGGTGCCGCATGCTTATGTGCTGCTGAAGGAAGACGCAGTGGTAAGCGAGCAGGAGCTGATCGAGTTCTGCCGCGCGCGCCTGGCACACTTCAAATGCCCGAAGGCGGTACACTTTGGTGCATTGCCCAAGACGTCGACTGGCAAGATACGGAAGAACGTGCTGCGCCAGCAAGCGCGCGTAGTAGAAGGAGCACCCTGATGTCGGAATCGCAAATCGCCACCACTCCTACCAAATACCAGAACATCCTTTTCGACACTGAGGAACAGATTGCGATTGTCACGCTGAACCGTCCGCAACGGCGCAATGCGCTGTCGCTAGGATTGATGACCGAGCTGATTGAGTGCCTCACCGAAATTGGGCGCGATCGCGCGCTACGTGTCGTGCTATTGCGGGCCGCAGGCAAAGTCTTCTCTTCAGGACACGATTTAAGCGAGATGGTGGGACGCGATATCAACGAGTACCGCGAGGTGTTCGATGTCTGTACCGAGTTGATGACGCGCGTGCAATCGATTCCGCAGCCGGTAATCGCCGAGGTCCAAGGCATAGCGACCGCGGCCGGATGCCAGTTGGTGGCGACCTGCGACTTGGCCGTGGCCTCCGACCAGGCCGCGTTTGCAACCCCTGGGGTAAAGATTGGACTGTTCTGCACCACTCCCATGGTCGCGCTTAGCCGGGCGGTCGGACGCAAACGGGCACTGCAGATGCTGCTAACTGGCGAGATGATCGACGCGGTGACTGCTGCCGAGTGGGGACTGATCAACATGGTCGTTCCCGCCGCGGAGTTGGTCGAGCAGAGCCGCAAACTGGCCACGCGCATTGCCGAAGCCAGCTCGCTGACGGTCGCGCTGGGCAAGCAGGCGTTCTACACACAGATCGATCTCGATCAGCCAAAAGCCTATGCCTATGCGAAAGAAGTGATGAGCATGAATTCGCTCGCCGCCGACGCGCAGGAGGGAATCTCGGCATTTCTGGAAAAACGGCCCGCGTGTTGGACGGGAAAATAGATCCTCGTGTTGCAAGCCTTAATCCGGTAGGACTTTGCCCCGGGTTTCTACCGCGAAGGGGATGACCAACAGTCCAATCCCAAAGGCGATCGCGGTGAACGCAACCGGCTTCCCCAGAGTTCCCATGTTTCTGACCAATGCGCCGACCCCGAAGTTGGCGCCCGCTGCAATAAAGCGTCCGAATGAGGTGGTGAACGCGAAGGCGGTGGCGCGCTCGGCGGTTCCGTACTGCTCCGGCAACCAGAGGCTGAAAACGGCGAAGTTTCCGCCAAAGAAGCCCAGGAAGAACAACACGGCGATGAACGGATGGAGTCCTTGAGGCAGATAGAACGCCCAGCCAAAGCTAAGGAAAATGCAGATCGCCATCCCGAAGAAATAGAATGCCAAGGTGCGCTTCCGGCCGAAGCGTTCACCCAGCAGCGGCACAGCAAGGCAGCCCAGGATAGTTCCCAAAGACAGCAGTCCCATGCCGAAGGACGACATGCGCACGGCCTGCGGCTGCAACATTCCGGCCTTCTTCGCCAGAGCAATGATTGCGCTCGGCGCATACACCGCGCCCGCCCATAAGCCGCAGATGGCCGCAGCCAGCAGCACTGTATTCACCACGGTTCGCTGGGTGTAGGGAGGGCTGAAGATTCTGCCCAAAGAAGAAAGCCCACCGGCGCCCTTCGCCTTGGCTTTCTGTTCCCATCGCTGCGGCTCTTTCACACGTAGCAGAACCATGGTGGCCACGATGACAGGCGTCAAGCCGCACCAGAACATGGCGCGCCAGCCGAAGTGCGCTCCCACCGTGTAATTGAGCGCCGACGCCAGAAAGAAGCCAGCGTAGTAACCGGTCTGGAGATATCCCGCGCCCATTTTGCGGCGGTCTTCCGGCCACGCTTCGGCGACATATGTCCCCGCCAGAGCCCATTCTCCGCCAATTCCGATGCCGGCGAGCAGTCGGAACAATCCCAGCTGCCATACCGTTTGCGACATCGCAGCGGCACCAGTGAAGATTGCGTAAACGAAAATGGTGGCGGCGAGTACTCGCGTGCGGCCAAACTTGTCGGCGATCGGCCCCCAGATCAGCGACAGTCCCCATCCCACCAGGAAGAGTGCGAACAGCACGGACCCTGCGTACCCCACCGTCGCAGGGGTGGCTTTGATCCCCGACTTCGGAAGCAGTTCGGTCAACGCCGGACTGAGCACCAGCGCATAGATGACCGAATCCATACCGTCCAGTGTCCAGCCGGCCCAGGCGCCCCAGAATCCAGTAATTTGCTGGCGGTTAAGTTTGGTGTGAGTTGTGGGTCGTGTAAAGGTCACTGCGTCGTTGGCCAAGGTGTTCTCCTTAACCGCAAGTGCTCACACAGATTTGGCAGGCCTCAGCAGCATAGCATGCCATGTCAAGGACGCGACGCCAGATAAAGAGTGATAAGCCGATGTTATGCCAACTATCTCTTAGCTCGGATTTGCAACTATTTAGGCCGAGCGGGGATGGATGGTCTCATGCACCTTCAGGTTAGTTCGGACAATTGAGTTGTTTTCTCGCGTTGTCGATTGAGCGGCGCATTTCGGCAAATCTAGGCATAAATTGTTGCTCATTCGGCATTGGCTTGAAGCGTTCGTCGATGTCTAGAAATGGGCACGCGTCTGTGAGGTTCAGGTGGGTCACCAAGTACAATGCGAACGGAGATACCGCGACATTTCCCAGCCCGTAGGTCTGAACTAGGGCCTTCATCGTCTCGCTCCGGTCACGGAGCAGCACCTTTCCGAGCTGCCGGTCTATCTCCTCCCTCTCCGTTTCCAATTGCTTCGAAAGCTCGTGCATTAGCAACTCTGGAGTTGGATCTCCTCGCCACATTCTCTCTTCGTAGTAGAGAATCGAAGCGACGCACTCAGCAGAACACGGCAACTGCACCAAAGCGTCGGCTACGGCACGGCGCACAGCGAGTCCTTCATATGGACGAAGCAGTGGCAGTAATTGCTCCGCGGCTTCGGTATTTCCACGCTCGCCTATAATTTTGATTGCCGCTTCTTGGTTGCCAGAGATATTTCCGAGCGGTCTAGTTGCTATCTTGTCGATCAGGTCATGGGCGTGCTTCCCGTCATACGTTGCAAGTTTCCTGAAGGCGGCTTGCGCGTCGCGAGTGCCACACTGATTTGTAGCGCAGAGATATAGTGCGTCCAGCTTCGCCTCCCGGCTCTCGAAGGCAACCAGTACAAGGCCTGCGACGTTTATTAGAAAGACAATTAAGAGCCACCGTTTCGCTCCTTTGAAACGGAAGGCCTTCCGCAACAAGGATGTGCCGTTCCCAATTCGATTTGGCTCTTCTCCCACTCCTCGCTGTCCCATCATCGGGTATTCTCTGGCAAGAGCTTCATAGGACAGACCTCGCCTCTGCAGTTCAGCGTCAAATGCTTCTCGTGCGATGTCGCTTAAAGAATCTGGGCCGTCGAAGATGAGCTGAGCTAATTCGCCATCGGCCATCCCGGAATACCTGTCGGTGTAATCGTTGCTGGACATGTTGGTTGAAGTTGGCTCGTCACGACAACTTGGACTGTTACAGTTTGCCTCGCGGTACCGAGTCCGCGGTAGGGTCAAGAGTTTACCCGAATTTCGGCCAAGTTCCACGATAGCTATCGTGAGCAGGCCATTACATCACTAACGCCGACTAGGAGGCTATGACCCGGATCACAAGTGCAGCGGTTGACGATGGCTGTTGTGAACAGGCCTTATCACACGTAATCCCAATGCAGAAGTCTCGGCGCGAATCAATCGCTGCTGGCCGCAGTCAGAAACATCTTCGCAATCGCGGGCTTGGTCACCTTTCCCATGGCATTGCGTGGAAGCGCGTCCAGCACCAGAAGCCGCGACGGAATCTTGTGGGCCGCGAGAAATTCTTTGGCCCAAGCGCGCAGTGACGGAAGATCGAGCGCACTGCCATCGTTCAGTACCACCGCCGCGGCGACGCGTTCGCCCCACTCCAAATCCGGCACCCCCACCACCGCGCACTCGGCGACAGAAGGATGCTCGCGCAGAGCTTCTTCAATCTCCAGCGCGGATACCTTGTGCCCGCCCGTCTTGAGAATGTCAATGTTGGTCCGGCCGAGAATGCGATAGACACTATTTTCGACGACCGCAGTATCGCCAGTGCGAAACCAGCCATCGCGAAATGCATCGCGAGTAGCTTCAGCCTTGCCCCAATATTCCGCGAAGACGCTGGGACCACGAACTTCGATCTCACCCGCTGTTCCCGGAGCAACCGGCTGGCCGCTTTCACCGACAAGCTGCACCTCGACGCTCGGCAGTGGCGTCCCCACACTCCCCGGCACGCGCTTGCCACGCAGCGGATTCGACAGCGCCATGCCAATCTCAGTCATTCCATAGCGCTCCAGCAGTGTGTGGCCGCTGATTTCCTTCCAGCGTTCCAGCGTACTCACCGGTAGCGCCGCCGAGCCAGACACCATCAAGCGTAGGTTGAGCACGCCTGACTGAGTTGGGCGCGGCGGTCCGGCGGAGCCGTCTCCCAAGCGGCGATGAGCTTCACGTAGATCGTTGGTACCGCCATGAACAGGGTCACGCTGCCGTCGGCGATGCGCTCCCACACGACATTTGCATCGAAGCGCGGCAGCATCTCGCAAGTCGCCCCTGACCACAGCGCACACGAGACGACATTGATAATCCCGTGCACGTGGTGCAGTGGCAGGCACAGTGCGATACGATCGTCGGCCGACCACTCCCATGCCTCCACCAGGCAACTGATTTGCGCGGTAATGTTGTTGTGAGTTGTGACCACGCCCTTTGGCCGGCTGGTGGTGCCGCTGGTGTAGAGAATCATGGCACGCCGGTCGCTAGCGATGTCCGGCAATTGTCCAGTTTGGCATGCCACAGCTTCGCCATAAGACATCCCGCGAATGCCACGATCCGCGGCAATGGGCGCCAGCAGTGGCTCTGCCAGCGCGTCGAAGACCAGTGTTGACGCCTTGGTGTCGTCGATGAAGTATTCCAGCTCAGACCTTGGAGTGTTGAGCGGTAGTGGAACGGCAACGCCACCGGCCCGCCAGACACCCCACTGCATCGCAACCCAGGGAAACCCAGGCGTCGCAAGAAACGCCACACGCTCTTCCTGAAGATCCTCGCGGCCAGCGAGCAGCGCACTCGCCACGCGAGCTGAGGCATCGAGCAAATTGCGGTAAGTGTAGGGTCCTTGCGAATCGACAACAGCCGTGCGTCCGCCATGCCCCGCGGCGCGAGCAATCAGCGGAAGACGACTGGTGTGGCTTATCACACGCAGACTCTAAATGCTCGGTGCCCCGGTGTCCACTGACGGTTTAGCAGTCCCCAAGCATTGACTCGAGTGACGAGGGCGTGCCCCAGCTCAAGGCTTCTGCATCGCCGCAGGTTTGGCCATCGGTTTCAAGGCCTGGTCAGAGGGAATCTCTTTGCCTTCGCTGTCCACGTAGTGAATGTCGAACGCGCCACCGATCACGTCAAAGATCACGCAACTACTGATACAGGTGAACTGGTGTACCTGCTTCCCCTCTAAGAAAATGTAGTCGCCCATGGCCATCGGATGAGAGCCACCTGACTTCATCTCCGCCTTGCCTTTGCCGGAGACCATCATGATGTTCTCGTCGGCGGTGTGCCAGTGCCACGGCACAACGCAGCCGCTCTTGAACTTTATCAGCAGAATGGCAGGCCCCTTCATCGGGTCTCCGTGTTGCGCGGAGAGAGTCATGCAAGACGGGAGCATGGGCAAATTCATGAACTTGCTGGATGCCATAGGGGCGTAAGGCATCTGATCCTGGCTCTGCGCCGCCAGCGGCGCAAGGAGAGCAACTGCGAATAGTAGACACAGCGTGAGTCGCATAGTAATACTCCTCCCGTGATGAAAGTCGGCAAAGTTTAATCCACCCCTGCCCGCCGATTCAATCGGAAAATAGTGGAGCAAAGGTGGCATCTTTAGGACTGGCGTACCTGATCAGACGGTTTGTCTCGATGCGGAGCCTAAAAAAAGGGAGGGCATTTGCCCTCCCTTTCCGAACCGACTCGATTCGCGACTGCCGCATCCCTACCGCCGTGGTCCGCCGCGGCCGCCACCCGGTCCACCACGTCCGCCGCGTCCGCCACCTGGGCCGCCACGGCCTCCGCGGCTGCCGCCGCCGCCATGGCGTCCGCCGTCGTGCCGACTGCCAACGTGCTCACGACGCTCGCCGTCACGATTGAAGTTGTGCTCTGAGCTCGGCTCGTCGGCCTTCTCGTGTCCGCCCTCGAACGTGACCGCGCCTTCAGCACCCTCGGGCGCAGGCTCGCCGCCCTCGGCGGCCATCTTGGCGCGTTGCTCTTTCAGAATGGCCTTCCGCGACAGCTTAATGCGGTTGCCTTCCACGGCCAGGACTTTCACCAGCACCTGGTCGCCTTCCTTCAACTCGTCGCGAACATCATTGATGCGATGCTCGGCAACTTCGCTGATGTGCAGCAACCCGTCGGTGCCAGGAATGATTTCGACAAAGGCGCCGAAATCAGCCAGGCGGGTCACCTTGCCGAGGTAAGTCTTGCCTACCTCAGCGGTCGCGGTGATGTCGCCGATCATCTGCAGGGCCTTGGCCGCTGCTGCCTGATCGCTTGACGAAACATTCACCTTGCCAGTGTCTTCTACGTCGATCTTGACGCCGGTCTGTTCGATGATTCCGCGAATCACCTTGCCGCCCGGCCCAATGAGGTCGCGAATCTTGTCCGTCGGAATCTGCAGCGTGTAGAAGCGCGGTGCAAATTCGCTGACCGTGGTGCGGGGCTCGCCGATGATCTCGTTCATCTTGTCGAGGATGAACAAACGTCCGTGGCGCGCCTGTTCCAATGCTTCACGCATGATCTGCGCCGTGATGCCCATCACCTTGATGTCCATCTGCAACGCAGTGATTCCCTCGCGCGTGCCGGCAACCTTGAAGTCCATGTCGCCGTAATGATCTTCCGCACCGGCGATATCGGTGAGGATGGCGTACTCGGCGTCCTCCTTCACCAGGCCCATCGCCACGCCGGCAACCGACGCCTTCAGCGGAACGCCTGCGTCCATCAAGCTAAGTGAGGCTCCGCAGACCGTCGCCATCGACGACGATCCGTTCGACTCCAGAATGTCGGAGACCACACGCATCGCGTACGGCCAATCGGTTTCTGACGGCAGCACGCCGTATAAAGCACGTTCCGCCAACGCCCCGTGACCAATTTCACGGCGACCTGCTCCGCGCAGGAACGCGACTTCTCCCACCGAGAACGGCGGGAAGTTGTAGTGCAGCATGAAGCGCTTCTTGGCTTCGCCCTCAAAGGCCTCCAAACGCTGCATGTCTTCGCCGGTACCGAGGGTGGTTGTAACCAGCGCCTGGGTCTCACCGCGGGTGAAGATTGACGAGCCGTGAGTGCGAGGCAGCACGCCAACTTCGATCCAGATATCGCGAATCTGATCGAACTTGCGTCCGTCCGGACGGCGCCGGTCCTTGATCACCTGCTCGCGGAAGATCTGTTCGCGCAGCAAATCGAAGTACTTGGTGGCCTTCTTGCGTCCAGCTTCGTCCTCTTCAGGGATGGCGCTCTTGATTTCATCTTTGAGCTGCTTGATCAGCGAGTAGCTCTCGTTCTTAGGATGCTTCTCGGTGTTGACGGCATCTAGCAGCCGCTCGCCGAACTTGGAACGAAGCTCGCCGAGATAGGCCTCGTCGGTTACGACGGGCTCTACCGTCCGCTTGGGCTTACCAACTTTTCGGGCCAGGTCGCTGATCGCAGCGCAGATTTTCTTGATCTGTTCGTGTCCAAACTCAATGCCCTGCACCACGGTCTCTTCCGAGACTTCCTTGGCGCCGGACTCGATCATCACGATGCCGTCAGCGGTTCCCACGACCATGAGGTTCAGTTTGCCGCCGCGCTGCTCGTCGTAAGTGGGGTTGATGACAAAGTTTCCGTCGACCTGGCCAACGCGAACTGCGCCAATCGGGCCGTGAAATGGAATGTCGGAAACGCTCAACGCAACCGACGCGCCATTAATGCCGGCGACATCTGGGTCGTTGGTCGTATCCGCCGACAGCACCATGGCAATGACCTGCGTCTCGCAGCGGAAGCCTTCGGGAAACAGCGGGCGAATAGGACGGTCAATCTGGCGGCTGGTCAGAATCTCGCGCTCGCTGGGCCGCCCTTCGCGCTTGATGAAGCCGCCAGGAATGCGTCCGGCGGCGTAAGTGTACTCGCGGTAATCGACGGTGAGGGGAAAGAAATCGATGCCCTCACGAGGGTCGGGGTTGGCGCAGGCGGTGGCGAGAACAACGTTGTCGCCGATGCGCACAATGCAGGAACCGTGGGCCTGCTTGGCTAATTTTCCGGTTTCAAAGTGGATGGACTTGCCGCCGTGCAGCTCAACCGTAACTTCGTGTTTCATTTGTTAATTCCTTCCGTTCTGAACGCAACCGATAGGGGCCTGCATCGCCGTCGTAATGTAATCCGAATACACCTCGGCCCGCGTCATAACTACGCGCGAAACGAGGTTGTAACTACGACGGGAGATGGAGTGGAAAACTCGTTCACCAAGAGAAAAACAGACTGAACGAGCCCCAGGGGACGCCGAAGCGCCGCGAGGGCCCACGCAATTGGAGGCATGTAGTGACGCACAATACGCCAGAAACGTTGTTGTTCAGTGGCTGGCAAACTGCTGGCTTCGTTACTTTCGGATGCCGAGCTTCTGAATGACAGTCTTATACCGTTCGGTATCTGACTTTCTGAGGTAATCGAGCAGGCCACGACGCCGGCTCACCATCATGAGAAGACCGCGCCGGGAGGCATGGTCTTTCTTATGCGTCTTAAAATGCTCCGTCAATTCACCAATCCGTGTACTCAGGATCGCGATCTGCACCTCGGGCGAACCGGTGTCGGTCGCGTGAGTGCGGTGTTGGTCAATCAATGCGGCTTTTTTCTCTGGGGCTAACACTGAATCAGCTGCGCTCCTACTCTTTAATCGTATGTTGTTACGTTGTTTAGGATAACATGCGGGCAGCGGAAGGGCAAAAAGGAGAGCGGTGGGCATTTTGGTGCAAGCGGCGGATGAGCGCGTGGCCGACGTAAGTTTCGACGAAGATGCGTTGAGCGTTCGTCTGAAGGACGGCCGGCGGATTTCGGTGCCGCTGGCGTGGTATCCGAAGCTGTTCCATGCGACCGCCGAGCAGCGCAGCAATTGGAAAATTGCTGGCGGCGGCTATGGTATCCATTGGCCCGAAATCGACGAGGACATCAGCACCGAAGGACTGCTGCGGGGCACGCCTGCTCCGGTTTCCACTCAAGCAAAAGACGCTTGAGTGGGCT
Source organism: uncultured Acidobacteriaceae bacterium (assembly GCA_963709045.1). Taxonomy (GTDB): domain Bacteria; phylum Acidobacteriota; class Terriglobia; order Terriglobales; family Acidobacteriaceae; genus Bog-257. The sequence continues at coordinate 220,246 of CAVPUX010000011.1, forward strand.
ACCCGATTCTCCTTCTTGTCGCGATACGCGCAGGCTCGAAAGCCCGTACTTAGTACAGCTATTGCCTCACCCCACTAACCTTTCTACCGCTGCCTGCACGTGGATCTTCGTCGTATCCAGCAACGGAATGCCATACGCCTGCTCTTCGTGGAGAATCAGCGGCAGTTCGGTCCCCGCGAGAATGACTGCCTCAATCTGATCCCGCTCCCTCATGCTCTCGATGATACCCAGCAGCTTTTCACGCGTCTCCGGCAGAAACACATTGTTTAGCAACTCGCCTACATACTTGTCGTGGATGTAGTTCTGTTCGTCCTCGGGAGGCACGACCAGCGTGATTCCCTTCCTCGAAAATACATCCGGATAGAAGCGTGCCTGCATGGTGAAGCGCGTTCCAAGCAAGGCCACCTTGCTGATTCCGCGCCGCTCAGCTTCGGCGCAGGTCGCCTCGACGATGCTGAGTAAGGAATTGCCGAGCGTCGCTGAACTTCATCGAAAACAATATGCGGAGTGTTGGCGGCAATTATGGCGAAGTCCGCTCCCGCCCTCACCAGCTTGTGCAGTCCGTCCACGAGGTACTCGGTGACTTCGCCCAATTGATTCGCATTCATCCACGCGAGTAGCTTCGTCACATCCAGACTGTTCAGGATGATCGAGGGATAACTTCCGTCCGGCCTTCGATTGGCGGTAGCCGGAAATCAACCCGCGGTAATACTCCACGGTTGATTCCGGCCCAATTCCGCCAAGGATCCCGACGGTTGTCATGTTTCGAGCGCCTACCAGATCCGCACGCGCTCTGCCGGCGCGAGGTACAGCGTCTCTCCTGACTTGACATCGAAGGCCGCATACCAGGCGTCGATATTGCGCACGGTGTCTGCCCGGAACTCGCCCGGGGAATGCGAATCCACCGCCACCTGTTGGCGCATCGAAGCTTCTCGTGCCTTCGACGCCCAGTTCTGGCCAAAGGCGATAAAGAACTGCTGGTCTCCGGAGAAAGCATCTTGCACCGGCCCGTCCTTGCCCGCGAGCGAAGCTCGGTACCCGTCATAGGAAGCAGAGATACCCGCGACGTCGGCAATGTTCTCGGCCAGCGTTTGCTTGCCATTGAGGGAGAGATCAGGGAAAGGCTTGTAGGTGTCGTACTGGGCAGCGAGTTTAGCGGTCGCGGCTTCAAAATGTTCGAGATCGGCGGGCGTCCACCAATTACGTACGGCACCCTTGGAGTCGAAAGCACTGCCTTCGGTGTCAAAGGTGTGACTGATTTCATGCCCGATGACGGAGCCGATGGCTCCATAGTTAGCCGCCGCTGGAGCCAGCGGATCAAAGAATGGCGGTTGCAGGATAGCGGCCGGGAAGTTGAGCGCGTTCTGTAGCGGTAGATTCACAGCGTTGACCGTCTGGGGATCCATGGACCATTCTTTGCGGTTGACCGACGTGCCCAGGCGCCCGACGTCGCGATGATACTGAAAAAGATTGCCGCGCCAGATGTTGCCGAAGGCGTCGTCTGGTTTTACTTCGTAGGCTGAGTAATCAATCCACGTTTCCGGGTAGCCGACTCCCACATACAAAGTGTTCAGCTTGGCTTGGGCTTCGGCTTTGGTGGAGGCGGCCATCCACGAGAGCGCGTCGATTCGCTTCCGAAACGCCGCGATGATGTTTGCGACCATTGCCTGCGCCTGGGCTTTTGCCTCTGGAGAGAAGTAGCGCTGTGCATAGATCTGTCCCACATCGTCGCCGAGATATCGATTGACGACCACAACGCCGCGTTGCCAGCGGGGCCGCTGTTGCGGCGCGCCCTGCAAAACCTTGCCGAAGAAGGCATAGCGTTCGTCCGCGAAGGCCTTGGGCAGGACGCCGCCATACTCTTCGATGAGGTGATACGCGAGCCAGTCTTTCCAAGTGTCTAGCGGAGTCGACGCCACGAGAGCGGACTCACCTGCAAAGGCAGTCGGCTGCCAGACAATGAAGCTGGCTTGTTTACTGAGGCCCGCGCCGCGGAAGTATTCGGGCCAATCGAGCCCCGGAGCCTTGGCCATAAAGTCGGGCTGCTTCCAGGTGTTGTTGGCCTTGTGGATGTCATCGTTGTCGGCCAGGCTGAGATGTTTCTCCGCGATGGCATGTTCCAGCGCGACAATTCGCTCCGCACGCGCGTCCGTATCGGTGAATCCTGCCAGCTTGAGCATGGCTGAGACATGCGCCTGATATTTGGTGCGGATGTCGCGCATGTGCTCGCTGTCAGATAAGTAATAATCGCGATCGGGCAGTTGTATGCCGCCTTGCATCAGGTAGGCGCTGTAGTGATCGGAATCGTTGAAGCCGGGAGCAACCCACAGTCCGAACAGGTGCGGAGTATGAAAGTTGGTATTGTTCAGCGCATCGACGTCAGCGCGCAGGGTCTCTCCCAGAGCAAAGGCCAGCTCTTTCTGGTTGCTGATGGCGGCAATGGCTTTGAGATGAGACTGCAGCGGCGCAAGACCTTTGGCTTCGATGCCGGCCTCGTCCATATATGAGTTGTAGAGATCGGCGATCTTACGCGAGCTGGAACCGGCTGCCCCGCCGCTTTTGGCGGCCTCTTCAATCAAGGCAGACGTGCGTTTGTCGCTCAAGTCGGCAAGCGTTGTAAATACACCTAACCGTGAGCGGTCCGGCGGAATTTCGGTACGCTTGATCCATTCGCCATTGCAGTACTCGTACCAGTTATCGCCCGGCTTGGCCGAGCGGTCCATGTTGGCGACATTGATGCCGTGAGTATCTTGTTTGGGCGTGTCCTGCGCGTGAGTGGCGAGGACAGTGAAGGCGATAATTCCAGCAAGGCTAAGAAAAAAATGGAAGGACGTGCGGATAAATCTCATTCGCTGGGCTCCAAAAGGGCATCTGCCTGGAAATGCAGGCCCTTACTCTAGACGATTGGCGAAGCAAGAGGGTAGCACAACGATGAAGGTCGGTGCGGTGAAGCGATCCAGGGACGGGTCGGTCCGCAGCAGTTCTGGGATTAGCGCGACAATAACGGCTTCAGAATGATAGAGCCGTGCTTCTGGCCTCAAAAGTCGGTCCGTGGAAATGGCTGCGACGCCGCCTTCCTACCGCGTCGCCTTCTCCAGTAGGTACATGTACGAACGGTAGATCTGTCCCGTGGAACGGCTCATGCCGATCTCGCAGGTGCGGCTGCTGGAGTAACACTCATCCGGCTGCTTCCCTTTTACCTCGTCCGCTTCGTGCCGGGTTGCCGCCTGGGTTAGCTCCGGAAACAGAAAGCCGCGGTCTCCCGCAAATCCGCAACAACCTGCGTCTAGCGGAATCGTGACCTGCTCGCTGCAGGCGCGCGCAATCGCTTCCAGCTTTGCAGTAATCCCCATCTTGGTGACCGAGCACACGGGATGCAGGGCCACGGAGCGCGACTTCGTTTTGACCGGCAACTTCGGCAGTAGCTCATCGTGAACGAACTCGATGGCATCGACAAACTTCACTTGGTCGAAGCGTTCCTGGTTCTCTGAGGTTAGATACGGACGAGCAGTCTTGAATCCGTAGGTGCAGGGGCTGGTGTCGATCACAATGGGCAGTCTTCCCTGCTCCGACCATTTCCAGAAGTGTTCGACCGCTGCATTGATGGTAATGGCGTGGGCGCTGCTGAATCCCTTCGACGAGAACGGCGTGCCACAGCAAGTGCCGGCAACATCTGCTGGGATGTGAAGCGGAACTCCGGCGCGGCGTCCCAACTCAACCGTCAGCTCCATGAGGGAGCGATCTTTCGGTTCGCCGGGCAAACGTCCCATCACGCGCGAGATGCACGCCGGAAAGTAAATGGCCTGCGCTCCGGCGCGCCTGGTTTTCGGGACTGGCCCAGCGGCGTGAGGAGTGTCGGGCATCCATTCCGCCAGGTTGTCCCCGGCGAAACGTTTCAGCGTCTGGGTCAAGCGGCGCATTCCGCCAATTCCAATCACGCCCTCGGCAAGGTGTCCGAGTCGCAGCGCCCAGCGCAGCGTCCATTCCGTCAGTTTGAAATGCTTGCTGATGCGCACCGCCCACTGCCTGGCTGCGGCCGACGAGCGAATCCCACGGAATCGCTTGACCAATTGCCCCGTGTCAATGCTCACCGGACATGCGGTCGCACACAGGCCGTCGGTAGCGCAAGTGTCGAGCGCCATGTAGGGGAATTCCTCGTCGAGGGCGGCATACAGCGGCGAACGGTCTCCGCCTTCCTGCAAGCGCGCCATCTCGCGGCGCACCACGATGCGCTGACGGGGCGTCAATGTCAGCTCGCGGCTGGGGCACTTGGGCTCGCAGTAACCGCACTCAATGCACTTATCAATCTCAGGTTCTACCGAGGGCAATTGCTTAAGGTTGGCGAGATGCGCTAGCCGGTCGGGATTGATGATCACGCCCGGATTCAGCAGATTGGCGGGATCGACCAGTTCTTTGAGCCGGCACATGATGGCGTAGCCGTCGCTTCCCCACTCAGTCGCAACGAATGGAGCCATGTTGCGTCCGGTACCGTGCTCCGCCTTAAGAGCGCCGTCATAGCGCCCGACCACCAACTCCACCACGTCGTCCATGAATCGCGCATACTGATCAACCACGGCCTGATCGTTGAAGCTTTGCGTAATGACAAAGTGCAGATTCCCATCCTTGGCGTGGCCAAAGATGATGGCAGTCTCGTACTCATGTTTGCGGAAGAGCCGGTTGAGGTCGTGGGCGGCGTCCGCCAAGGTCTCGATCGGGAACGCGACATCTTCGATGATGACGGTGGTGCCGCTCTTGCGCACCGAGCCTACCGACGGAAACAGGCCAGCGCGTATCTTCCAGAGCAGAGCCTGCTCCGCGGCGACATGCGTGAACTGGGCCGGCTCAAACAGTTTCAATCCACCGACGGCGTCCGCGGCAACTCGCTCTAGTTCTGCGCGCTGCTTCTCGTCCGCCGATTGAAACTCAACCAGCAGGCCGGCAGCGCTTTCCGGCAAGCTACGCAGCGAGGCCGGAACTCCAGCCTGATTCTCGACGGAGCGCAGCGAGGCGCGGTCCATGATCTCCAATGTCTTGGCGCCAGCTTGCCGCAACGGCACGATGGAATCGGCTGCGGCGTATAAATCCGAGTAGAGCAGCAGTCCGGTGTACTTCACGGGAAGATCGGGAACCGTATTCAGCACGGCTTCGGCGATGAAGGCCAACGTGCCCTCCGAGCCAATCATCACATGTTGAAAAATATCTACGGCAGTGTCGAAATCAAGAAACGCATTCAGCGAGTAGCCGGTGGTGTTCTTCATCCGGTACTTGTTGCGCACTCGCTCGCGCAAGCCCGGGTTGGTCATCAACTGCGATTTCAGGGCGAGGATTCCGCGCGCCAGCTCCGGTTCACGCGCGTGAAATTCTTCATCCGCGCCAGGGAGAGCCGTGTCAATGACGGTTCCAGACGGCAACATGAACTTCATTGAATGAAGCGTGTGATAGGCGTTCTGCTCGACTCCGCAACACATGCCACTGGAGTTGTTGGAGAGTATGCCGCCCAAGGTGCAAGTCGCGATGGACGCAGGATCAGGGCCAATCTTGGCACCATACGGCACTAACATCTGATTGGCACGTGCCCCAATGACGCCCGGCTGCACGCGGATTTTCCTGCCACCTTCCTCGACTCGTACTTCACGCCAATGACGGGCCACGTCCACCAGCAGTCCATCGGAAATTGACTGCCCCGACAGACTGGTGCCAGCCGCTCGAAATGTCATGGGTAGATGGGTTTGCCGACTGAAAGCAAACAACGCGTGGATCTCGTCCAAGCTCTGCGCTTGTACCACGGCTTTGGGGATCAGGCGGTAGAAGCTGGCATCGGAGGCGCAAGCAATCAAGTCGATCGGACGAATGAGAATGCGATTGGCAGCAATGATTCCGGCAAGCGACGACTTGATTTCTTCCGATGAAAGTTGCGCGGGAGCGAGAACGGCTACGGCCATCTGTTTTTCCTTGAATAATCGGTGAAGTTACATCCCTGCCATAAGCAGCGGAAACAGAATTCCTCTGCGGAGTTACTCTCCGGTAAGAATCTAGAGCAGGCTGGGAGAAGGGCACGCGGATTTCGATCACACGAGATTGTGATGTAGGACACTTGCTCCTCTCAACTGCACCTACGATTCCACACACGAAAAGGGGGTGGCTCGCGACTGCGGCCACCCCGTAGAGGTTTACAACTGTTGCTTAGAAGGTAAAGACAGGTCCGAACTCGGAACGCCAGTCTATTGATGTGCAGTTTGGCAATCCCGCGATCTTCGTGGTGCAAATGGCTTTCGTATCGGGAAGAGCGTAGCTAGCGTAGTGGCTCTCTTCAAAGCCGAACTGAACCCAGGGGTTCATCTTGTAGAAGACGGTAACGGCGTTGATCGAGCTCTTGATTGGACCGCCACCGGCCTCAGCGCTGATGCTCTTGGCGTACCTGAAGTCATTGGCGTTAGCCGCGTCCACGCCATATTCGTAATAGGCTTGCCAGCCCGCATTTCGCCCCTTCGGGTCGGCATTGAACCAGCGCGAGATGGGGAAGCCAGCCTGGATGAATCCGCCGTAACCGCGCACCGCCTTCTGCGGGGCGGCTACCGCTTGTCCGGCGCCGTTGACTCCAAAGACTACGGTGGAAGAGCCATCCACCGAGAGGCCGTTCACCTTGGTGATCAGCCCTGCCGCCTGGTTGTAGTTCGATAAGAGTTGACCACCAAAGAAGAATCTCAGGTCAGCTCCCATGTAGCCGCTGGCGACAACCGTGGCCCAGCGGGTTGGCAGGGAGACGGCGATTTGATTGCCGTACCCGTTGCTGTTGTTATCCACGCCTCTGGGGAAGGCGGCCTTGTAGGTGTCCGCCCCTCCCTTGCAGGTAGGGCAGAGCGGTACTGCTGAAGCCAGCACGGTAGCCTGGCGCCCGGTATAGAATCCGCTCCACAGAATCTGCGCCGGAACCACACCCGGAGCTTTGTCGAGTTGGAACTGCAGCACGACACGGGATTCGATCTCGGGCTTTGCATTATCCACGCCCTGGCGCTCGCCATATCCCAGTTGGTTGCCGGTTCCGTCAAGAACGGTGTTGGTGCAGGTCGTAACTGCCTTGAAGGTAGTCTTGTCGACAGTGGTGGCGCAGGCCGAGGTTACGGCGTCGGCCGGCAGATTGCCTTCGGCTGGAGTCATGATGGCAAACTCAGGCGAGAGCTTCCAGTTACGTGAGCCACCCAGCTTTTGGATGAAGCCGATACGCATCTGCGGAGCGCGTTCGTAAACGTTACCCCAGTAAGCGCCGAAGAACGTGGTCTCAAACAGGTTCATCATTGCGCTCGAGCCGAAAATCGTCCAGTCCTGTCCGGCTTCGAAGAAGATATCGGTGTTCGGTTTCGCGTTCCAGTCGACTCGTCCGAAAGCCAGACGCAACTGAAAGGCATTGCTGCGAATGGTGGAGACGTTGCGGTTGTCGGCGCGGCTGAAGTTGCCCTCGTAATCGGCTTCGATTTGTCCGGTGACGGTCACATTCTTCGAGACATCGGGCCACTCGAACTTGGAGCCTAAACGCGTGGCACGTGCCTTGACGTGAAATTCGGGATTGCTGTTTGGGCCGGTGTCGGCGTTCAGAAAACCAGGAGGCGGAAAATCGTCTCCGCGGGGAGAACTCGAGTCGTAGGCCGCGGTAGCCTTGATGAAGCCGTATGGCGTCATCCTGACCGCACCCAACTTCAAAGCGGGGGCTAGTCCTTCCTTCAACGGCGCATCAATCGGAAGTACCCGGACCGGCGCGATAGCGGGAATTACGACTGGACCGGCGGGCGCTTCTTTCGGAGCTGCCGCTTGGCCCGAACCCGGAGTGGTGAGGCTTGCGTACTGAGTCGGACCTGATTCCGTATCAACCAGCGAGTGCAGGGTGTCCGCATCCGCGGCACTCTTCAGCTCCGCTGCTTCCGAATCATTGACAACACCTTTGGCCTTCAGCAAAAGCAGTAACTGCTGCATCCCTGCGGAACCTGACGTATTTCGCAGACTGTTGGCTTCTGCTGTAGTCAGGATTCCTTTCTTTACCAGGAGATCGACTAAGGTTGGACTGATGGCGGCTCCTGCTCCTACACTGGCTCCGCTGTTGGTGGGTGCGGCGCTGGTAGCCGCGTTGGTGGGATCCGCCGTCGTCGCGGCACTTGAATCAGCAGCAACCAACGCCACTGGGATCAAGAGACATGCGATCGCGAGCAGCAACAGTACCGATGACCGGAAAGAATCTCGCATCTTCGCCTCCAAGCAAGTGGGCGCAATTCAATACCGACGGAACACGTCTGGCGTGGGCGGGATTCCCTGATCGCTAAATCCCATCCACGAATTGGGCCTCGGAGGGGAACTGTAAGGGACAGCATAGGTAAGGCTGGCGGACATCGCTCACGAGTAGATGTGATACTGATCACATCAACGATGCGAGTTAAGTTGTGGGCTTCCCTCAGTTTTCACTTCGTAAATACTAGATTTAACATCGGTTATCCGAAAACGAGAGAGCCTCTCCGGAGCGGCAAGAATCGGATTGCCACTTTCGTGGGAGGGATCGCCGACCGATCGTCGCTCTCCCGCGTCGCCTCGTCTCCGACTTTGAGTTCACGCTCCTTTGCCTGCGCTGCAATGTTCATTTGTCACAATCACACGTGACGCCCATCGCTAAATTTCGCCAGCTTCGCATGGTAAATCTGATCCGCATTGCGGCCCATTTCTTCGGTAGGAGTATCTATGGCGGAACAGCAATTATCCAAACAAACGAGAATGGCGATGGCCTCCCAGTTTCTGGGATTCATGCTGGACGCGTATGACATGGCACTCGTGCTAGTCATGGCGCCGATCCTGGTGAAGGTGTTTGTTTCACCCAAGGGCAGCGCGGCCTGGCAATACATTGTCATCGTATTCACCTATTCCATCACCATGGCCGCAAGGCCTATCGGCTCGGCGATCTTTGGTCGCTATGCCGACAAAATCGGGAGACGATACCTTCTGATCCTGACCATCGGCGGCGTGGGCGTGATGTCGCTCCTGGGAGGTTTTCTTCCCACCTACGCTCAAATCGGCGTCTGGTCGTATGTCATTTTTTGCGTGCTGCGGTTGTGCATGGGCGTTTTCTTCGGTGGCGAGTATGCCGTCGGCCACACCTTTGCCATTGAATACGCTCCCCAGAAGAGACGCGGCGCCATTGGTGGTTTCATACAATCAGGTTTCCCACTGGGCTATGTGTTCGCTTCCCTCGTGTTTGCACTGATTTCATTCCTGACTACAAAAGAAGCGATGGCGGCATATGGCTGGCGCATCGCCTTCATGACCGGCGTCATCCCGGTTTTCCTGGCGCTCTACATCCGGAACAATCTCCAGGAGTCGCCTGAATTTGAAAAGACCAAGGCAGAGGGAAAGATCGAGAAGTCTCCATTCCTGAACCTGTTCAAGCCTCCGCAACTGTGGGAGTTCCTGCAGGTTTTCTTCTTCATGACCGGTTTGTTCCTAACTGACTATTCGGTATACGGATTTCTTCCGAACATCCTCACCTTGAAGGGGCGCGGATTCAATACCACGACCTACAGCCTGATCTACGGCTTCGCTCTGTTCATGGCGTTCCTCGGATACAACTTCTACGGCTGGCTGTCGGACAGAACCGGAAGAAAGATTCTCACCCAGTGGTACTGCGTGTTTCTTGTAGTATTTGGAATTCCGGTGTTTTATGTGCTCTATCACGCGGCGATCCAGCGGAATTTGTGGATGGCGGTGCTGGGGTGCGTAATGGCGGCAATGCTCAAGCTGGCGTGGGGAGTGGTTCCCGCGTACCTGTGCGAGCGTTTCCCGACCAAGCGGCGCGCAGCAGGTGTCGGCTTCGGTTACTCCTCCGGAGCACTGCTGGGAGCATGGTTTAGTGTCTACGTGTGGTGGGCCCACAAGATCCCGTTTATTTCTGCGATTGAAAAACAGGACATGTGGCTATCGCCAGCGGTTATCCTAACGATCGGCGCAGTGATGACCTTTGTCAGCCTGTGGTTCTCGCCGGAAACGAAGGACCTGCAGTTGCACGAAGTCGGCGAGAGGGAACGGGCGAGCGATCGCGCGAAAGAACTGGCTGCTTCGCGGGAAACTGTGTCAGCAAGATAAACGGTCTGATATTCACAACCCGTTTTTACACGCCGCGGCGCCTGCTGCGGCGTTCTTTTATTCGAGGCTCACCGGTCGCATAAGTCACCCAACCACCGCTAACACGAACTGCACACGCTCCTGGACCGAGGCGAGAGGAAGCGGCATCAGGTTGTAGCCCAAATCTGAGTAGGTTTCGACCATCACTTCATAGGTCGCCTGGGCTTCTGCGAAAGATTGCTTCCGCTCTGCATCGACGGCGAATATTTCGGGCCAAGGCGGCGCAATAAACACGCGGCGATGGTAACGAAATGTCTGGGCAGCCCTGTCCATGTGGGCGGGGACGGGCAGCTTACTCAGCCGTAAATAGCCGAGCACATCAGGCACGCCACGATCGAACATCACCGGAGCACCGAGCGCGAAAGCCGCTCGATAGGACCGCATTTCCCAACTCAACATCAGCTCGGCGAAAGCGCGGCGGTCCGACCAAGGTAGAGCCTCGCCCCCAATGGCCACCTGGTCTTGGATAATGGCTCTCCCCGCTTCGGGCATAGTAAGCATGCCCCGTCCTGCCAACGCGTCGATCAGCGAACTCTTCCCCGAACCGGGTCCGCCAGTGACTATGAACAGGCAATCGAACTTTTCAGCTTGCATTCCACTCCTTAGGCTCCGGTAGTATGCGGCGGCCACGCTTGCCGAATGTTGTCAATCGTTTCCAAAGCAGAAACTAAACCTGGGTTCCGTCGGAAATAGAGGAACCTTTGGCTCCGCCAGAGGTAATACTCAATAGGTTTGCATTTTCGTAGCAAGTTTGTTCGGCGCCGACATCAAGACAAAACTTAACACTGGCGTTACCAGACTTTACCGTCGAAATCCGGTGGGTAGTGTTTCAATATTTGACAGAGGACCTGTCAAGGAGGAGTTGAAAAGATCATGAAAACCAAGTTTTGGAGCGTAGCGGTCGCGTTGTTGGCGCTGGTGCTTTGTGGCACGGCAATGCTTTCCTACGCGCAGCAAAATGACGAACAGAGTGCTTCGGGATGGGGTGGGGGACACAGGCACGCTCATATGGCCTGGATGGCCAAGCAATTGAACCTGACCGATGCCCAGAAGGAGCAGATCAAGACTTTGATGCAGTCGCAGCGCGCGACCATGCGTCCCCTGAGGCAGCAGCTTGCTGAAAACCGTAAAGCTATGTTGGCAGCCACCGCGAATGGCGCCTTCGATCAGGCCAAAGTAACCACGATCGCCAACCAGCAGGCACAACTGATGGCGCAGTTGATGGTGCAAAGAGAGTCGATACATCACCAGATTTACACCCAGATATTGACTCCCGATCAGCGCACCACGGCCGACACGATGCGCGCAAAACAAATGGCCCGTATTGATCAGCGCCTGCAAAAGCTCGCGCAACCGGCAACGGAAGCGACAGAGCAGTAACGTCGATAACCTGAGATGTCATCCTGAGCGGAGCGCCCGCAAAAGAACCTCCGACCCGCTTCCTCGGCGGGTCGGGCGGGTGCGTAGTCGAAGGATCGCTATAGTCGCGAGAAACCATAGTCCGACCGCCACGCACAACAACAACTCTAAGATCATGCGACCATAGGGGTCCTTCGACTCCTCGCTCCGCTCGTCGCTCAGGATGACAGTGGACAAACTACGGTTGATGAATAGGCTAGGTAAAGCGCCCTTCCGGGTCCATGTTTCTGCCAGAAAATCAGTGCATCATCGCCTCTCCGGCTTTCCCGGGCTTCGGCTTTCTCAACAGGAACAAGAATGGAATCATGGCCACGAACATCAAGGCCATGAAGAGAAACGTGTCGTTATACGACAGCATTGCCGCCTGCCGCTGCACCGTTCCCCAAATCGACAGATAAGCTTGCTGGGTGGCGGTTGCGGCGCTTGAACCCTGGCTCATGAAATACGCCTTCATGCTTTCAAACATGTGTTGCGAGGCACTGTTCTGAGAGTACACATGCTCACCCAGGATGTTGATGTGCTTCTGCTGGTTGCGAAACTGGACGGTCTCGACCATGGCGATTCCGATGCTGGCTCCGATGTTTCGCATCAGGTTGAACAAGCTGGTGGCATTGCCCATGCGCTCATTCGGAATCGGCCCGTTGGTGATGGTAGTCAGCGGCACAAATACAAAACCCAGGGCCGCACCTTGAATCGCGAGTGGCCACCAGAAATTCACGGAGGCCACGCTCAGGCTGAAGCGCGAGAGCTCCCACATGGCGTAGGCGGACGCTACCAGGCCGATCCCCAACAACTTCCGCTGATCAAATTTGCCAGTTAGTCGGCCAACGATCGGCATGATCAGAAACGATGCCAGGCCGCGCGGCAAGTTGGTGATGCCGGCGTGAGTGGCGGTGTAGCCTAGCAACACCTGCATCAACAGTGGCAGCAGCACCGTGCTGCCATAGAGCACGAAGCCAATTACGGTCATCAGGAAAGTGCCGATGGCGAATGAGCGATACTTGAACACCGTGAGATCCAAGACAGGGTGTTCCGCTTTCATTTCGCGAATAATCAGCGCAGTAAGGCCCCCCACCGCCAGGATGGCGAGCGTCACGATGAAGTGCGAACCGAACCAATCGTCCTCCTGCCCCTTGTCGAGCATGATCTGAAGGCTTCCGATACCGACCGCCAGCAACCCAATTCCCCAGTAGTCGATACCGGTTTTCTGGCGACGCAGATAAGGCGGATCGAAGATGAAAAACTCCGTCAAGATCAGCGCCGCGACGCCGATCGGCACATTGATGTAGAAAACCCAGCGCCAACTGTAATTGTCGGTGAGCCAACCTCCTGCCACCGGACCGAGCATGGGCGCCACAACGATGCCGAGCGCCCAGAAGGCCATTGCTTGACCACGCTTCTCGGGCGGAAACGATTCCAACAGGATGGCCTGCGAAAGCGGCTGCAGTCCGCCGCCGCATGCGCCTTGAATCACGCGACACAAAATGAGGAACGGCAACGACGGCGCCAGTCCGCAGAGGAATGACGCAACCGTGAATCCGGTGACCGAGAGCATCAGCAAACGCTTTCTGCCGAAGCGCCCAGCCAGCCACCCTGTCATGGGGAGAATGATGGCGTTAGCGACCAGGTATGAGGTGAGGGTCCAAGTCGCTTCATCATTGCTGGAAGACAGGCTGCCCGCAATGTGAGGGAGCGAAACGTTGACTACGGTCGTGTCCAGCACCTCCATGAACGTGCTTGACATGACCGCGATGGCAATCAGCCATGGATTGATTTCCCGATGTTCCCTGCTTCCGATCAGTGCCATTCCCGTGTTTCGGTCCCGTTTCCCAAGATGATCAGCAATGTAATAGTTCTGTCATTTCGACCAGAGTGTTGCATAGATCACAGAATCGATATGTGCACTTCCCTACCATGAACTCATGGTTTCGACATCAAACTTTGATTGGATTACTCCCCATCCCAAAGCGACTCAGGCGCGGGTCCTGCTGAGCTCAGTGTTTGGTCCGTATGCGCAGGACGACGAGTTCGGAAGCCGCTCCATCAACCCCATGGAGCTGTATCACAACCAGGTCACGCGCGAACAAGGCAGCTTTTCGCTGCGCATGTTTCACCGCTCCTGGGGATTGATGATGATCCAGCGGAATATTTCCGCGCCCAGCACGCTGCTCGACTTCCCGACCCTCAAAGATTTTCAGCGCGAACTGACCTCCTCCGCATACGACATCGTTGGGATTTCTGGAATCATTCCGAATTTCGGCAAGGTGCGCGAGATGTGCCGCCAGGTCAGGCTTCTGTCGCCCAACTCGATTATTGTTGTGGGCGGACACGTGGCAGCCATTCCCGGACTTGATAAGTTAATGGATGCAGATTACATCGTTCGCGGCGAGGGCATTTCGTGGTTCCGCCGCTATCTCGGCGAAGATTCCGAAGCTCCAATTGCACATCCTGAAATCGTCTCTGGCTTCGGCTTCCGCGTGCTGGGGATGCGGGTGCCTGACAGTAAATGCGATACCGCGGCCACTATCATTCCATCGGTCGGATGCCCACTCGGCTGCAACTTCTGCACGACGTCTTCCTTCTTCGGCGGCAAGGGCAAGAGCATCCACTTCTACGAAACTGGAGACCAACTCTTTGAAGTCATGCAGCAGATGGAGACTTCGCTCGGCGTGAGTTCGTTCTTCATGATGGACGAAAATTTTCTTTTGAATCGTCCACGCGCGATGCAACTTCTAGCCCGCATGAAGGAAGCTGACAAGAGCTGGGCGCTCTACGTTTTTTCGTCGGTGAATGCCATCCGCAAGTACACCATGGAAGAACTGGTGCAACTGGGTGTTTCGTGGATTTGGGTCGGACTCGAATCCCCCAACTCCAGCTATGCCAAGCTGAAGAATTCCGATACGCGAGCACTTGCGGCGGAACTGCGCCAGCACGGTATCAAGATGCTCGGTTCAACCATTGTCGGGCTCGAGCACCACACGCCGGAGAACATCCACGAAGAGATCGAATACGCGGTCTCACACGGAACAGATTTCCACCAGTTCATGCTGTACACGCCGGTACCGGGCACTCCGCTGTTCCAGCAGATGCAGCAAGAGGGGCGCCTGCTCGACGACGTGGACCTGGCTGACATTCACGGGCAGTTCAAGTTCAACTACAAGCACGCCGCCATCTCGCGCGACCAGTCGAAGACGTTTCTCGATTGGGCTTTCCGGCACGACTTCGAGCGCAACGGTCCCAGCTTGTTTCGGATTTGCGAAACTATCTTCCAGGGATGGAAGCGCCATCACAATGATCCCGACCTGCGAGTGCGGCGTCGTTTCGCTCAAGAGGCGGTGAAGCTGCGCACCACCTACAATGCGGCGCTATGGGCAATGGAGAAGCGGCTTCGAACGACTAACCCGGAGGTATCGAAGCGGATTCGAGAACTACGGCGCGAGGTTGAATCGGCTTTCGGAACATTGACCCGGATAGTGCGCATCCGTGGTCGGCCCGATCTTGCTGTGGACTTCGAAGCGCGAAGACCGGCGCTTGGCCAATGGCGTGACCTATGAGCCGCAGACATTTGTCGAGCGTCGGAACTGGATTGCCAACAAACTACGGCATACCGCTGACGTCATAACTATGCGTCCACGCGATACTGAGCAGCCGTTGACAAATATCGCGGTCGCGCGCGTTGGGGTCAATAGCCTCAGTGAGGTGACTAGCGGCGATTAAGCACGCAGTGTCTCTATTCATCAATTTGAAACATTAGGCCTCAGTAGATACTAGGGTGAAAGACAATCTGCTTCTAAGCTCCGTAGTGTAATTGGGAATTAGAGCCAGCCAACTATATTCCCGGCATGCGTTCACTATTTGTCGTTACCTTTGCCTTGTTTCTTGCGACCGTCGCTTCGGCACAACAGTCGTCACATGTTTTTATCTTGATGCTTGAGAACCGCAGCGACGATCAGGCGATGCGGTACATGCCCTACCTCTCTGGATTGGCAAACCAATACGGACGGGGCTTGCAGGCATACTCTCCATCCCATGGCTCCTTCAACGCGTATCTGGAAGTGGTCGCCGGCGCGGCGCCTCACGACGGCGAGTCAGACGGGGGCAACTGCAACGGCAACGGCTGCACACTGCCCTACACGCCGGATAACATGGTCCGCGAACTAAATGCAAAGGGGCTAACTTGGCGAGGTTATTTTCAGTCCATGCCGTCGGCCGGTTATATGGGAGTCTCCTCCGGTGAATACGTCAAGCGTCATAACCCATACGCCTTTCTAAGCGATGTGGTCAATTCTCATAGCCAACAGCTGCATATGGTGCCGTGGAACAGCAACTTTGCCGCCGACCTGGCGGACGACAATGTTGCAAACTACACGTGGCTTGTCCCAGATTTGACGCATGATGGTCATGATCCCGGGGACGATGACGAGACAGCGCTGCGGAATGCCGACCAATACTTGTCTGAGGTCTTGCCTGCCTTGCTGCAATCGCGATACTTCCAAGCTGGAGGCGACGGCGTCCTCTTGGTTACGTTTGACGAAGGCGAACTGAGTGGTGACGATTCCTGCAGTTCGCAGCAACCACATGGCTGTGGCGGGCACATCTTCTTCGCGGCCATCGGTCCTAAGGCGGACCCCAATTACCAAACCTCCACCCACATGATGCAAAACGACATGCTGCGTGGTACCTGCGACATGTTGCGCATTTCGCCTTGTCCGGGTGACGGAGCCCAGGCAGCGGGCATAGCTGAATTCTTCGGGCCTGTGGTCGCGATTACCTCTCCTCATGATTATTTCCCCGATGCGGGTCCTTACACCAACGTCATCGCCAACGCGCATAGCGGCAACGGAGCGATAACGGAGTGGGCCGTTTACGTTGACGGCAGACTCTACGCTTACGCACATGGCTCGCCGACACTTCAGATGTGGGTTCCCTACACCGATGGGCCTCCATACCATCGGAGTGAACGCCTGGGATGGAACCGGAGCGGTGGGAGTTGCCGTCGTACACGTTACGCGAACGTACTAGAGCAGTTAAGAATGTCCGGGGAGTGCGGCCATGCCCGCGTTGCGGGGTGTGCGCCACAGATTCGCGACTCTCGAACTCGTGGGATAGAAGAGTTGACGCAATCGAAAACCGTTATGTCGAACTAATCAGTTCCCGCTCATTCCAACACCAGGAATGAGTCGGGCACCCCCCGAGAGTAACCCAGGCCGAGTCATCCCTTCACCGCTCCCATTTCGGGAACCAATCGCGAGATATTTCGCGAAAGTGCTATCCGCTTCAGCCCCAATGTGCTAGTTTGAAGCTGGCACCGAAACAAGGTAGACGTACCTGTTTCGGTGCCTTTTGTTTTGCCGTTGAGAAACTCAGAGTGTGCACCGGCGCCAAAACAAAACAGGCTGGCCCAGTGCCCTCGCCTGACGAACGATTTTTGAAAACCGAAACACTCGGGCAACGATTGCCCAACTCGCCTGCGCAGGTCGGAAGTTTGCGCGGCGGGAATAGCAAGGTCCTGTTCCGTGCTATCACGGACGAGCTCACAGGACCTTGCCTCTTTTGAACGGACGCCCCAGAGTCAGCTATCCGAATCGAGCAACGGCGCGCACCTAGATCGCCGCGCAGACCGCCTTGACCTCGGTGTACATCTCCAAGACTTCGTGGCCCATCTCGCGGCCCCAGCCTGACTGCTTGTAGCCACCGAACGGCAGGGCTGCATCGAAGACGTTGTAGCAGTTGATCCACACCGTGCCGGCGCGCAGCTTCTCGGCAATCCGGTGGGCCTTGCTGATGTCGCGAGTCCATACCGCCGCCGCCAAGCCATATTCGCTCTGGTTGGCTTCGGCAATCAGTTTGTCGACATCGCGAAATGGCATGGCGCAAACCACCGGCCCGAAGATCTCTTCGCGGACAACTTTCATCTCTGGCTTGGTCTTTACCATCACTGTCGGCTCCACAAAATATCCCGAGCCCGGCCGTTTGTGTCCGCCCACCACCGCCTCGGCGCCTTCGCTGAGTCCGATCTCTAAGTAGCTACAAACGCGATGCAGTTGCTCTTCGGAAACCAGCGGCCCCATCGAAGTCTCAGGGTCGAAGCCCGGCCCGACTTTGATTTTTTTGGCCTGTTCAGCCACGCCCTGCACCACATGGTCGAAGATACTTTGCTCAACGTACAGCCGCGACCCAGCGCAGCAGCACTGACCGTGGTTGAAGAAGATGGCCCCTGCCGCTCCGGGGATGGTCGCCTTCATGTCGGCATCGGCGAAAACGACATTGGGCGACTTGCCGCCCAGTTCGAGCGAAACCTTCTTCAGATTGCCGGCCGCCGCCTGCAAAATGAGTTTGCCAACTTCGGTGGAACCGGTGAAGGCGACCTTGTCCACGTCAGGATGCGACGCCAGCGCCGCTCCAGCGGTTTCACCATAGCCCGGCACCACGTTTACCACGCCTTCCGGGAAACCCGCTTCGGCAATTAGTTCTGCCAGTAGCAGAGCGCTCAAGGGAGTCTGCTCGGCCGGCTTCAACACGACGGTGCAACCAGTCGCCAGTGCCGGACCCAGCTTCCAGGCTGCCATCAACAGTGGAAAGTTCCAAGGGATGATCTGTCCCACCACTCCCACGGGCTCGCGCCGCGTGTATGCGAAGTACTTGACGTGCTTCGATGAGGCCGAAATCGGAATGGTGTTGCCCTCAATCTTCGTGGCCCATCCGGCCATATAACGGAACAGGTCGACCGCCAGCGGCACATCGGCGACGCGTGCAACCGATAGCGGCTTGCCATTGTCGAGACTTTCGAGCTGAGCGAATTCCTCCAGATGCTCTTCGATCAAATCGCCGAGCCTCCAGATAAGGCGGCCACGCTGCGAGGCCGTCATGTCGGCCCAGGCATCGCTTTCGAAGGCCCTGCGCGCTGCTTTCACCGCGCGATCGATATCTTCACGATCGCCTTCGGCAATCTGCGCCAAGACTTCTCCCGTTGCGGGGTTGTAGGTGGGAAAGGTTTTCCCTGAGGCCGCTTCGACCCACTTTCCATCAATGAACATCTTGCGCGGCCGGCTGACAAATTCCTGAACGCGATTGTGCATCTGCGCCGTACTTACTGCAGTAGACATAAATAACCTCCTCATGTGGCGTCGCCCGCCTGAATCGTGTCCGATCCATCGTCTTGGGAATGCCCGCCACTGAACGGCGAACACCGACCCCACATGCCGGGCAGAAGTTTATCAGAGCTTGGAACTGGATGTTTCGAATGCAAGCGCGAGTGGCAGAAAAATTCAGGGAACTAAGCTTCGCTAGATTGCGTGCGGGCCTGTTCCACGGTGGGAGCAAAGGTAAAGAGTTGGTCCACCTTGGTAACTTTTAGCGAGGTCAGCAGCCGGTCATTGGCGCCTACAATGATTAACTTACGGCCCGAGTGCTCTCTTGAGACGTGGGCTCCCACCAGGCAGCCGATCCCCGCGGAATCGATGTACGGCATGTCGGAGACGTCAATGATTAGCAAATTGGACGAGTTAGCCCTAACGGCGGTTTGAAGCGGGAAAAAGTTTCCCAACAAAAGTGGCCCGTGGATCCGGAGCACCACATCGCTTCCATTTGGCTCGGCAATCATCTCTATTTGCAGTGGCTTATCTTGCATAGCCGTTGATTTTATAACGGCAAAGTCATGGTCAATTGTTAATTTCAGGTTACTTGAAAGGACCATGACCTGAGAAGGTAAGTTTATGAGAACGCAGCTTGGAGCCACGTCTCTCCAGGTTTTGGAGCTCTGGAACACTCTGCTGATGCCGACGTGTGCAGACTACGCCTGGTTCCCGGCTGAACCGGCACATGCTCAACTTCCGCTTGAACCATTGAGCGAAATCTAATGTGGATGAATCGGGTACGGACTGGAGGATATCGGTGCGTGGGATGCTTCGTTGTGTGATGGGTTCAGGTTTGCGTCATGAGCGCGAGCCGTCGATGAATTCCCAGCAGCCGACATTCGCGTTTGCATTGTGCTGCCCGTGGACGGCACACCCTGGCGCTTGGCCGGAACGGGCGGATGGAAAACGTGATGGTCATGCTCCGGATAGCGTTGCGCGACAAGGGGCATCGCCACGAAAAGGGTCATGGCGACGACTGAGATTTTGACTTGGGCCCAAATGCTCATAGAACTCGCAGGGGGAAACGTAAACCTGTCACTAATCTAAGGCAGCCGACACCCAATGTCCACCCTTATGGCGATTGCCTAATGCTACTTTCGCGGTATCCCCTTGCTTTTAGAGGCCGGCGGCTTGCGGCTGGTTTTCCCGAAGCGATGCTCAAAGTTCGTCATATCGACACGCCGACCGTGAAATCGCACCCCTTCCGATTCCAGCAGGAAGCGCTGTTCCATGGCGGACTCGCCGCGTAGCGAAATACGCCCGCCCGATCCCAAAACCCGCTGCCAAGGCAGGCCGCCAACCTCGTGCAAAACTCGTCCAACGTGGCGCGCGCAGCGCGGATAGCCAGCAGCCACGGCGATGGCGCCATAGGTGCTCACTCGTCCTCGCGGAATCTTACGAATAGCGTCGGAGATGGCCTTGACGAGGGGCGATTTCGCAGAGCGCTCAAGTTTCATGGTCAGGTTAAGATACACCTATGGCTGAAGCGATTCACGACCCCAAAGCGCGTTTCTCCGACCGGGTGGACGATTATGTAAAATACCGTCCGCATTACTCGAAAAGTGTGGCGCAGGCACTGCAGCGGGCCTGCGGACTTCGTCCTGAGCACACAATCGCCGACGTTGGGTGTGGCACCGGCTTACTGGCAAAGATCTTTCTGGAGAGCGGCAACCGCGTGGTAGGAGTAGAACCCAATCGCGAAATGCGCGTCGCCGGCGAAGGCTATCTGGCAGCATATCCCAATTTCACGATGGTCGATGGCAGCGCTGAGGCCACCAGCCTAGCTGACGAGAGCGCTGACTTCGTCATCGCCGGGCAGGCATTTCACTGGTTCCGGCCCGAAGACACCCGCAAAGAGTTCGCGCGCATTGTGAAGCCGGAAGGCTGGGTCGTGCTTGTCTGGCATGATCGCGACACGACCTCCAAACCGTTCCTGCAGGCCTACGAAGATTTTGTAAGACGGCATTCCACCGATTACGAACAGGTCGCACACAAGTACCTTGCCAGCTATGAAGCGCTGCAACGATTCTTTGCTCCCGACGAAGTACGTTTGATCGAACAGCACAACCATCAGGAGCTTGACTTCGACGGCCTGCGCGGCCGGCTGCTGTCCTCGTCGTATATACCCAAGTCCGGCGAACCGTTCGAAGCGATGATGGGCGAACTGCCACGTCTCTTTTCGTCCCATGCCGAGAACGGCAACGTCACTCTCGAGTACGACACCAAGATCTACTACGGACATCTGCAGCGATGAGCGTCAGCGCAAGCGTACCGGCGTTGCACTGCTCTTCGTATTCTTAGCGCCACTCTTGTGGTTTGGCCGTCTCGCTCACGGTCAGTGCGCGAGCCAATTCGGCCGGTGTATCCACCAACACGTCGGGAGGGACCTGCTGCAGGGTTTGCGGAGCGAATCCGTAAGTCACGCCGACGCTCCACAAGCCCGCATTACGAGCGGTGAGTACGTCCACCCCGGAATCGCCGACCATTACCGTTTCATCGGCCGCCGCTCCCGCTTCGCGCATCAGGGTGTTGGCGCCCAGCGGATCGGGCTTCTTGGTTTCGAAACTGTTGCCGCCATAAACCTGTACGAAGCGGTCAGCCAGTCCCAGCCCTACCAGAATGTCGCGCGATACTCGCACCGGCTTGTTGGTAAGTACCGCCAGCTTGCGCCGCACCTTGCCGGCCTTGCTGGCTTGCTGTAATGCCTCGGCTATCCCGTCGTAAGCGCGCGTCTTGTCGAGCTTATGTTCGCGATAATAAAGCAGAAAATAGTTGAGCGCTTCCTGCAGGAACTCGCTATGGGCGGGATCGCCGAGCGCGCGGCGAATCAGCATGGGCGCGCCATCGCCGATGTAGGTGCCGATTACCTCGAGGGGCAGTTCCTTGCGGCCATAGTGCCGCAACATGGCATTGACCGCGGCCGCAAGATCGTGCTCGGAGTCGATCAGGGTACCGTCAAGGTCAAAGATAACGAGTTTGATTTTCTCAACCGGAATAGTGCGAAAGGTGCGTATCATTCCCTTTCAGTATAGTCATGCAACATTACTTTTGGACTTGTCATGACGAGTGGAACGAGCCATCTGCTTTTCCCTCTTGGGAGAAAGTCAAGGAATCCCGGCCAAGAGCTTTACCTCTTGCTCCAAGTTCTGCATGAACGTTGATTCGCGCAATGCAGGCTGGACCGTTGGGCAAATTATTGCTCCGCCGCCGCTTTCAAGTAGTTGAGCCAGCGTTGATCACTTTCTTTGAGTTTCGAAGATGAGTAAAACAACGTAAGCAAGAAGCCTTCCATCGATTCATTAGTCTTCACAAGTGTACGGTCGCCAGGCAGGCTTTGCAGTTTCCAAACGTGAATGGCTTTCGCCTTGTACGCCGTCCCTGTCCAAGCGAACTGCTCCAGGGGCTGCACGAGGGCTATTCGGGAGCGTATGTTGGTGCCGGCGGTCCATGAGAATGTCGTTCCGCTTTGAAGAGGACCGGAGATGTCTGCTTTGCTGATGTCCCGCTGCCATCCTGGCCAGTTCTTCACGTCAGTAAGTAAACCCCATACTTTTTCGGGCGATGCGTTGATGGCGATCTCTAATGAGGCTTTGACGGGAGCGTTTTCGTCAATGTTGCCGCTACGGGCTAACTGGTCGAGGTGGTCGTCCGGTGGACTCATGACAAGGACCAAAAGCGCTACGATCATCAACAGTCTCATCAATCCTTCCCCGGTTCTTCATTTAGTGCTTAGTTTGGTACGATCTCGGCTCCCTTTGGGTTCCTCGCAAGCTTGCTCCTGACCTTGAGAGAACGAATGATTTATTCCGAGAGGTTCGCGTGTTGCACCAATATAAGCATAAGCGTCAATTGTGATGACGCTCCAGGGTTGCCGCTGGATCACGGGCCATCCGGAAACTGACCTACAGCCCAGCCACTGGCTCGCTTCTCGTGATGGTGGTTTCTCGAAAGTCAGCACAAACAGATCCCTCGCTTCGCTCGTGATGACAATTCAGTAGTGGCCAAAAGTGCCAATCCACTGCCGACAATTCAACAAACCCCGCCGAGCATTTACAATGATGGAACGTTAGTCGCCGTGTCCGGGTTCGCATATCACTCCTGAGGTAATGGATGGCCACCACAAAAACGGAACCTAAAGCTGCGGTAGCGCAGGCTACTCCCAGTGAGAAATATGAAGGCCTCAGCCGCCAGCAAATGATCGACATCTACCGGCTGATGTACACCTCGCGGCGCCTCGACGATCGCGAAATCCTGCTCAAGCGCCAGCAAAAGATTTTTTTTCAGATCTCTGGCGCAGGACACGAAGCGCTGCTGGTTGCCGCCGGAATGGTGCTGCGTCCAAGTTACGACTGGTTCTATCCCTATTATCGCGACCGCGCGCTGTGCCTGACCCTCGGCATGACGCCTTACGAGCAACTGCTGGAAGCCGTAGGCGCAGCCGACGATCCCAACTCCGGCGGGCGGCAGATGCCCTCGCACTGGGGACACAAAAAGCTGAACATTGTTACTCAATCTTCGCCGACGGGAACGCAATTCCTGCAAGCCGTGGGCTGCGCCGAAGCGGGAAGGTATTTCAGCCGCTATCCCGAAGCCGCCGAAAAGGCCAGCGGTGATTATCGCCAGTTTAAGGATGTACAGTTCCACGGCGACGAAGTGGTTTACGTTTCCTGCGGCGATGGGACGACCAGCGAAGGTGAGTTCTGGGAGTCGTTGAATACCGCATCGAATTTGAAGCTGCCGGTCCTGTACCTGATCGAAGACAACGAGTACGCCATTTCCGTACCGGTCGAAGTCGGCACCGCCGGCGGCAACATCAGCAAACTGGTCAAGGGTTTCCCTAATTTCCACTTTGCAGAAATCGACGGCACCGACCCCCTGGTTAGTTATGCCGCTCTCAAGACCGCCGTCGATTACATTCGCTCCGGCAAAGGTCCGGCGTTCGTTCACGGGCACGTGATCCGTCCGTACTCGCACTCGCTGTCGGACGATGAAAAACTCTATCGCCCCGAGTCCGAGCGCAAGCAGGAAGTGGAACGCGATCCGATCACGCGTTTCCAACTTTTCCTGGTCCGCGAAGGTATTCTCGACGAACAAGGCATCGACAATCTCGAGAAAGACGCAGAGGCCGAGATCCAGGAAGCGGCGGATCGGGCCGTAGCAGCGGCGTTGCCCGCTCCAGATTCGTACAAACAGTTCGTGTACTCACCTGACCTTGATCCGAGCTCGACAACGTTTCAGACCGAGGCGGTCCATCCTCTGCCTGCCGAAAAGGGGGCGCCGGCTGCTCCCGAAAAGACGATGGCGGACCTCATCAACGCGTGTCTGCGTGATGAAATGAAGCGCGATGCGCGCATCGTGATGTTCGGCGAAGACGTGGCCGACTGCAGCCGTGTGGAATATCTGAAAGACAAGCAGGTGAAGGGTAAGGGCGGCGTTTTCAAACTGACGGGCGGCCTCCAGACCGAGTTCGGCCACGACCGCGTTTTCAACTCTCCGCTGGCAGAGGCCAACATCGTTGGCCGCGCGGTGGGAATGGCAACTCGTGGACTGAAGCCGGTGGTGGAGATCCAGTTCTTTGACTACATCTGGCCCGCCATGCAGCAGCTGCGCAATGAACTGCCGCTGATGCGCTGGCGCTCCAACAACGCCTTCTCGTCGCCAGCGGTCGTGCGGGTTGCGATTGGCGGTTATCTTACTGGCGGATCCATCTATCACTCGCAATGCGGCGAAAGTATTTTCACGCACACGCCGGGAATGCGCGTGGTGTTCCCGTCGAATGCGCTCGACGCCAACGGATTACTGCGTACCGCGATCCGTTGCGACGACCCGGTGCTGTTTCTCGAGCACAAGCGCCTCTATCGAGAGACGTTTGGTCGCGCGCCCTATCCCGGGCCGGATTACATGATTCCGTTCGGCAAGGCGAAGATCGTTCGTGCCGGGCACGACCTCACGTTAGTCACATACGGGGCCGTTGTTCCGCGGGCTCTGCAAGCGGCACAACGCATCGAACGCGAACATGGCGTTAGCGTAGAGCTAATCGATCTGCGCACGCTCAATCCCTACGACTGGGAAGCGATCGCGACCTCGGTAGCGAAGACCAGCCGCGTGCTCGTCGCGCACGAAGATATGTTGAGCTGGGGATACGGTGCGGAGATCGCCGCCCGCATCGCCGATGAACTCTTCGACCATCTGGACGCTCCTGTGAAGCGCGTGGCCGCCAAAGACACCTTTGTCGCCTACCAGCCGATTCTGGAGGACGAGATTCTGCCGCAGGCGGAAGACGTCTTCAAGGCGATGGTGGAGTTGGCGAACTACTGAGATCAACTGGCTCTGATAACGAGAAAAACTAAGCGGCGCACCGGAAAAGTGCGCCGCTTCCAAGCGTCAGTCAGATCAGCGATGAGGCTCGGGCTGCTCCTGACTAGGCGGCGGTGTCGTGTTCTCTGGTTGCGCGCTCGATGGATTCGGGGCCACACCAGTCCCTTGAGGTGGCACGTAGGGCGGCACCGGCGAGGTCAACTCCTGCACATTGGCTGGAACCACGCCCTTCACCGTCGGCACGCGCTTCACCTGTCCGGACTCAGCATCCGCTATATCGATGCCGAGCTTGGTCAGCGTTTCCGCAGTGGACTGATCCAATTGCACCTTCGATTTTTCGTAGTTGGCGGCGGCGTTGAGAACGTTCGATTCCGCCTGGGTCAAATTGCTCGAGGCCTGTAGGACGAGAGTCGGGGTTGAAGCGCCATATCCAAACTTCTTCTGCTCCGCAGACAAGCTTTCCTTGGCAAAGTCGCGGGCCGCGATTGCCGCCTGTAGCGCCGCGTAATTCTGCTGCACCGAAAATTGGGCCTGCCGCACCTGGATGGTGATGGTGTTCTCAATCTGCTGCAAGCCGACCTGCGACTGCCGATATTCCAACTCGGAGCGTACCTGTTCGGACTGCGCCGCCCGGTTGCGAAGGACAATGTTGAGGTTCACTCCGATGCCTTTGTCCGGACCTGAGCTGTTGAACAAGTCATGAAACGCGTTCGGGTAACCAGACCTGGGAATGGTTCCGGGATCCAAACAGGTCTCTCCCGGAATCCCTCCGCTCGGGGGGCATGGGGGAAGTAAGGGAGTTTGATCGCCCGCTAGGGCCGACGCCCCATAAAACGCATACACATCCAGCGTGGGACGCAGTGCATTCTTCAGCGATTTACGCGAGATCTCCGCGTTGGTCAGATTGATGCGGGCCGTCGCAATCTCAGGCCGCGCCTGCAAGGCTTCTTGAATCAGGTCCTGTACCGGCCGGATCTCTTGCTGCTCGCTGAATTGGAGGGTGTCGGTGGGAATCACGTTCGCGGCTGCCAGCATTGGATCGCCCATGTTCTTGGTGATGGCGTTCTTCATCAGCAGTTGCTGAAGCTGAAGCTGGGTTTGCGAGGTGATCAGGTTCTGGTTCGCGGTGGCCACTCCGCTCTTGGCTTGCACCAGGGTGATGGGCGCCAGCGTGCCAATGCGGATTTCCTCTTCATCGTCGGACTGCGTCTTCTGGGCCAGTTGCAACGCCCGCTCATTCACTCGGACCGCCTCGTACGCGGTCACCAGGTCCCAGTAAATATTTTCGACCTGCGAGACCGTCGCGATAATTTGTTGCCGGAAGACGACATCGCCATTCTCGCGAGTGTTACGGGCTATCCGGATCCACCGCAGGTTGGGATCGAATCCAAAGCCTTGCAGCAGGTGCTGAGTTAACTGAAACCGGAAGTTCGGCGTTAGTGCTGGGTTGTACAAGTTAAAAGGTACATTGGTCGTAATGCGGCTGTTGTTAAACGTAACCGAGGCGAGGGTGCCGGTTGCAAACGCCTGCGAGTATCCGAAGTTATAGGTATTCGTGTTTTGTATCGCGGTCGGCTCACCACCGGAGAAAAAAATGTTCGTCTGAGGGGTCTGTGCGCGCTCGCCTGCGATCGTACCGGTAAGAACCGGGTCATAGCTCTGCAGTACAGGACCCGCGCCGAGCGTGGATCCCACCAATCCCCCCAAGCCCGCGCCCGCTCCGCCGACACCTGTTTGGGTACCACCCGCGCCAGTTCCCGTCGCCCCGGTGGCGGAACTGCCCGTACCCCCAGCGGACGTAGAACCGCTCGGCCCGCCAAGCGTGCCCTGCACCACTCCCTGATTAAGACCCAGCGCAAAGACGCCGGATTTTGTGCGCAGCAAGTCGGTATCCGCAATGGAGAGGTTGTAGCGTTGCAGCACGATGTCGAGGTTATTCTCCAACGCCATGGCCACAGCATCGTTGATGGACAGATACATCTTGCCATCGCGGAAGAGTTGATCGGTCCGCGCGGAGTTGGTTAGATTCGGCGGGGGCACGCTGCGCGATCTATATGGCGCGATCACGTTAGGGAATGCAGCTGCTGGCTTCGAGTAATCCTTGTCTGAATATAGGTGAGCGTTATGTTGTGGCGCCGGCGCCTGCGGCATTGGCGTCATCGCAGGCGCGCTCGACTGGCTGCTCGGTGGAGTTGCATCCTGGGCAAAGACCGCTGTTACAAACAGAACCGCGATCCCCAGGGCGAAAATCTTGCGGACCGCGCACTCAACGAATCTGGCAAGGCACATTTTCCTTATCTCCTGAAACTGACAACTGCGTCGGTTTGACTTCCCTGTGTTGTTAAAGAGTATGGCCTCAGTGTAATACGCACCAAAGCGCCCAAAGGTTCACATTGGGGCACCTTAGAGGGACCGGACCGGTCTCGATGGGTCTCTGAGCCGACGCTTGCTCAAGACCCGACCTCCATGGGCTCGCAGATGAGCTCAGTGTCAACGCAAGAACTGAGGAAAAACTACAGTAGCATTTGTGGGACGGGCGCGCTGTATGGAGAAATCGTGGGAGCGCACTTTTACACAAACGAAGTCACAGAGAATGAATGTCTGCTGTCGCTGCCAAGGCTCCGCTTAAACAGGAAAACCCGACTAGTTGACTGTTCTGAGATTTGTGTCATGCTGTCGGGATGAAAAAAAAGAAGGTCGACCCCGTCGCGTATGCAGCCAAGGTGCGTAAGGAGGCAGAAAAGATGCAAGCGATGAGTGAGGCATTCGGTTCGCACACCAAAATGCCTGCCGAACCTACCAACCGAAGAGTACGAAAATCCCGGCAAACCTAGCCGACTGGCGGACTGCCTTTTTCCCATCCGTACGCCCGCTTGCCATTCCCGCCGTTGCTTCCACTGACTTTCGGCTTCGGGGTGCGCCGGGGGCGGTGTCCATTCTTCGTCGTCGTCACTCCATTCAGCACCAAACTGCATACATCCGCGATGTACTCTTCGCTGAGTTGGTCGTGACGAATGAGGAAGCGCATGTAAATTGCGCCGTAGAGAACGTCGAGCAGGAGATCAAGGTCCAGGCCGCGGGGCAGTTCACCGCGCGCGATTCCGCGTCGCAGGGTCTGATAGGCTTCTTGCCGACGCGGCCTCAGAAAGCGATCGCGAAATGCTTGCATGAGATGAGGGTCGGACTGGCCCCCGGCGATCACCGCCGCCACAATGCGCCCCCGGCGCGAACGAAGTATCGCCAGGAATTGGTTCATTTGCAGGCTCAAATCCTTGAACACTGAACCGCTATCCGGGAAATGCAATTCACCTTCCGCGCTGGAGGCAAAAGCGTCCACCACCAGCGCGCCCTTGTCGGGCCACCAGCGATAAACCGTCGCCTTGCCTACACCAGCGTGGGCCGCGATGGCCTCAATCGAGAGCTCCGCAAAACCGGTGCGCTGCAACAACCGGCTGGTGCTGCGTAGAATGGCTTGCCGAGCCTGTTCGCTGCGAGGCCGTCCCGGCAATCGTTTGGCTTTGTCGTTTCCGGGCAGCTGCTTCTGAGCATAAGAAGGCATTTGCGGCATGACTCACAGTAGCATATATTTGAATCCAATACGTACCGTATCGAATCGGATTTTTTTAGGGCCATTGCCTTGATAGCCAGCTGACGAGCTGCCGTCGGCTTCGATTGGAGTCGTACCTCACCGATGTGGATTGTTGCCCTTGCGCTGCGGCGTCCTTATACCTTCGTCGTCATGGCGATCATCATCATCCTGCTGATGCCGTTGGCCATCGTGCGCACTCCAGTCGACATTTTCCCCGACATCAATATTCCGGTGATCAGTGTGATCTGGTTCTACGGTGGGTTCGCGCCGTCGGATATGGCGGACCGCATCGTCAGCAACTCCGAGCGCATCACCACCATCACCGTCAGCGACATCCAGCATATCGAATCGCAGTCAGTAAACGGGATCGGCGTCATCAAGGTTTACTTCCAGCCGCAGGTCAATATCCAAACCGCAATGGCGCAGTTGACCGCGGGTATGCAAGTTATCTTGCGGAGTCTCCCGCAGGGCACAACGCCGCCGCTGATCATCCAGTACACCGCCTCGACCACCCCCATCGTCCAACTTGGGCTTAGCAGCAAAACCCTGCCCGACCAGATGCTGTTCGATCTTGGGCAAAACTTCCTGCGTACCCAACTGGCGACGGTGCCAGGCGCGGCCACGCCTTATCCCTACGGCGGCAAGATCCGCCAGGTGCAGGTCGATCTCAACATGCCGCGGCTGCAGGCGTATGGTCTCTCGCCCAGCGACGTGGTCAACGCGCTCAGCGCGCAGAACGTGATCACGCCGTCCGGCACCACCAAGATTGGTTTGCTGGAATACCAGGTGGAGATGAACAGCGCCCCGCGAACGGTCGCCGATCTAAATGACATCCCGATCAAGATGATCAACGGCTCGACCGTCTATATACGCGATGTGGCCCATGTGCGCGATGGCTTCTCGCCGCAGACCAACATTGTCCGCCAGGACGGGGTACACGGCGTGCTGATGTCGATGTACAAGATCGGTAAGGGCTCGACGATCACGATTGTCAATGCCATTAAGGGGATTGTTCCCATCGCGCTCCAGGCGCTGCCCAAGGGGATCACGGTCAAGCCGCTGTTCGATCAATCGCTATTTGTGCGGGCATCGATCAACGGCGTGCTGCGCGAGGGCTTGATTGCCGCGGCGCTGACCGCCTGCATGATCCTGCTGTTTCTCGGTGACTGGCGGCCCACCATCGTCATCTCGATTTCGATTCCGCTGTCGATTTTCGTCTCGGTGCTGCTACTCAGCGCGTTGGGCGAGACCATCAACATCATGACGCTCGGCGGCCTGGCGCTGGCGGTCGGCATTCTGGTGGATGACGCCACGGTGGAAATTGAGAACATCGAGCGCAATCTTGCCCAAGGCAAGGAGATGAAGCAGGCCATTTTGGACGGCGCTTCGCAGATCGCGGTGCCGGCATTTGTCTCTACCCTGTCGATCTGCATCGTGTTCGTGCCCATGTTTTTCCTGACTGGCGTGGCCAGGTTTCTGTTCGTGCCGCTGGCCGAAGCCGTGGTTTTCGCAATGCTCGCCTCCTACTTCCTGTCGCGAACCCTAATTCCGACCCTGGTGATGTACATCATGCGCGGCCATGAGCACCGCGAGGCAGGCGCAAAGACGTTCTTCGGCCGCTACCAGCGTCGCTTCGAGGGCAGCTTCGAAAAGTTCCGCTGCGGCTATTACCAACTGCTGGAGACCACGCTGGAGCACCGCAAGCTGTTTGCGGTTTGCTTCGTCGCCTTCTGCGCAGCTTCCATGCTGCTGGTGTTTTTCCTGGGCGAAGATTTCTTCCCCAGCGTGGATGCCGGACAGATGCGGCTTCACATCCGCGGGCGCGCCGGACTGCGGGTGGAAGAGACCGCACGGCTATGCGATGAAATCGAGCAATATCTGCGGCAACAGATCCCTAAAGACGAGCTGGTCACCATCCTCGACAACATCGGGCTGCCCAACTCCGGTATCAATCTTTCCTACAGCAACTCCGGCGTGATCGGCACCAGCGACGCAGAAATTCTGGTGGGCCTGAATCAAGAGCACCATCATCCTACGGCGAACTACATCCGCAAGCTGCGCCAGGAGTTGCCGCGGCAGTTCCCCGGCGTTGAGTTTTTCTTCCAGCCGGCGGACATCGTCACGCAAATCCTGAATTTCGGCCTGCCGGCGCCCATCGATATCCAACTGATCGGCCCCGATATGGCGACCAACTACGAGATTGGGCAGCAGATTTCGAACCGCCTGCGGCGCATTCCCGGCACCGCTGACGTGCACGTGCAGCAACTGCTCGATCTTCCGACGCTGCATCTGGACATCGAACGCACGCGTATCGCGCAGGTGGGGATGAATGCGCGTGATGTTGCGCAGAGCGTGCTGGTTTCGCTCAGCGGGAGTTTCGCTACCACACCCAATTTCTGGCTGAATCCCAGCAACGGCGTCAGCTACTCGGTAGCGGTGCAGTCGCCGCAATATCGCATGACCTCGTTGCAGGACCTGATGAATACGCCGGTCAATAATCCTGCCGTGCCCACTTCGCAGGTATTGGGCAACCTGGTTCAGTTGACGCCGGTGGTGCGACCCGCGGTGGTTTCGCACTACAACGTGCAGCCGGTGATCGATATTTACGCCAGCACCCAGGACCGCGATCTGGGCGGCGTCATACGCGATGTGGACCGGGAGCTGAAACCCTTCCGGCAACGCTTGCCGCGTGGGACGCAGCTGATCGTTCGCGGGCAGGTGGTGACGATGGTGAGTTCATTCATCGGTCTGGGTGTGGGATTGCTGGCGGCGATCGTGCTGGTGTATTTCCTGATCGTGGTGAACTTCCAGTCCTGGCTCGATCCGTTCATCATCATCATGGCATTGCCGGGAGCGCTGGCCGGAATCTGCTGGATTCTGCTGCTTACCCACACCACGCTTAACGTGCCGTCCTTGACCGGCGCGGTGATGTGCATGGGCGTGGCGACGGCGAATTCGATCTTGATGATCTCCTTCTCGCGCGACCGCATGCGGGCCGGCATTCCCGCTGCCCAAGCCGCCCTGGAGGCTGGTTACACACGTATTCGACCGGTGCTGATGACCGCGCTGGCCATGATCATCGGCATGCTGCCCATGTCGCTGGGCTTGGGCGAAGGCGGCGAGCAGAATGCGCCCCTGGGACGAGCAGTCATCGGCGGGTTGCTGTTCGCGACAGTGGCTACGCTGTTCTTCGTGCCAACTGTATTTGCGATGATTCATGGGCACAGGGAAGCCAGACAGGCGGAGAAGCAGTCGTAGAATTATTGGAGACTCAAACGACCAAGATGGAAGCGCATTACAATCCGGGCCAATTGGAAGCTCCTTCGAAGCCGGGCCGTTCCGGCTCGGATGGGAGCGATCCGCAACACCACGAGACCCATGTCCACGATGGCGGCCCGGTTGCGGCTGAGATCACGCCTCCGCCAAAACTTCCGCCCGCAACGCCGCGCAAAGCCCTGTTATTTATTGGTATCGTGCTTTTGGCGCTCGTCCTGGCTGGCGTTGTCGTCATGGTCCTGCGAATCCATGACAGCCGTGTACTGGCGGACGAAACCGAGCAGAGTGCCGCTCCAACCGTCGCTGTGGTCCATCCGACAGCCGAGAAGCCCGACGAAGAGCTGGTGTTGCCCGGCACTTTGCAGGCTTACACCGAGTCTCCCATCTACGCCCGCACCAATGGATATCTGCTGCGGTGGTACAAGGACATTGGCAGCCACATAAAGAAGGGCGAGCTGCTGGCCGATATTGACACGCCCGAAGTCGATCAGGAGTTGATGCAAGCGCGCGCGGCGCGCCAGCAGGTGGTCGCCGCCATGGACCTGGCGAAGATCAATGCCAATCGTTATCAGGCGCTGCGCAAGACCGATTCGGTTTCGCAGGAGGAAGCCGACACCCAAAGCAGCGGTTTTGAGCAAGCCACGGCGAATCTGGCCGCCGCCGATGCCAACGTCAAGCGCCTGGAAGAGCTGGAAGGATTCAAGCACATCTACGCCCCATTCGACGGCGTGCTCACCACGCGCACCGTCGATCCCGGCGCGCTGATTAATGTAGGGAATGCTGGAGCTGCCGGCAAGGAGCTGTTTGACGTTGCCCGCACCGATCCCTTGCGCGTGTATGTTTCGGTCCCTCAGGCCTATGCTCCAGCTATCAAAGTCGGGATGAATGCTGTAGTTACGTTGCAGGAATTTCCCGGACAGAAGTTCATCGGCACAGTGGTGCGCACTGCCGAGGCAATTGACACCACATCGAGGACCTTGCTCACCGAAGTCGATGTGCCGAACCATGATGGAAAGTTGCTGCCGGGCTCCTTCGGCGAAGTGCACTTTAAACCGAACATCGACGTGAATAAAGTCACCATTCCGGTGAATGCCATGTTGTTTCGACGCCAAGGGGCCCAGGTCGCGGTGGTGGGCAGCGACAGCAAAGTACAACTGCGGCCAATTTCGATTGGTCGCGATTATGGAACCACCCTGGAGATCGTAGGTGGTGTGGATGTAAACGATCGCGTGATCGTCAACCCATCGGACTCAATTGAAGACGGTCAGCAGGTGAATGTGGCTCCCGAACCGCAGGGAGAAAATCCGTCATGAAGTGGTTGACCCTGGCGGCTGCCGTCGCTGCCAGCATTTGGCTGGCAGGATGCGCGGTAGGACCAAAGTATCAGCGTCCTCCCGTTCAGGCCCCAACCGCCTACAAGACGGAAGGCCCTTGGCGTGTGGCTGCTCCGAAGGACTCGCTTCCCAAAGGTGTGTGGTGGGAAGTCTACGAAGATTCCCAGCTGAACGACTATGAGACGCAACTGCTGAAGGCTAATCAGTCGCTGGCCGCAGCGCAAGATCGCCTGAACCAGGCGCGCGCTCTGGCTCGCGTAGCTTCGGCTGGACTGTTCCCACAAGCCAGCACCGATCCCAATGCCGCGCGCACCAGGTATTCGGGAACTCGGCCGGAGGTTGTCACCCTGGGGCGCCCGCTTACCCAGAGCACTTACGAAATTCCCTTTCTTCTCAGTTACGAACCCGACCTGTTTGGAAAATACCGGCGAACTCTGCAGGCCGCAAATGCCTCTCTGCAAGCCACCGCAGCGGACATGTATAACGTCAATCTGGTGCTGACCGCGGAGCTCGCCGCAGACTACTTCAGCTTGCGTGAGCTGGATGCCGAAACCCGGGTCGTCCAGGAATCGGTTGACATTCAGCAAAAGGGTTTGCAGTTGGTAGAAAACCGTCATGCCGGCGGAGTCGCTTCAGGGCTGGACTTGGCGCAGCAGCAGACGCTGCTCGATTCCACAGTCACGCAGCTGTACCTGGTGCAGCAGCAGCGCGCGCAGTACGAACACGCCATCGCGGTCCTGACCGGAAATCCGGCTTCCACCTTCAATGTTCCGGTCGCACCGCTGCACGCTACGCCTCCGCCGGTCCCGCTGGGAGTACCTTCCGACTTGTTGGAGCGGCGGCCCGATGTGGCCACGGCTGAGCGCAACATGGCGTATGAGAATGCTGAAGTCGGAGTAGCCACTGCGGCTTTTTATCCACAACTCACTCTCTTTGGTAGCGGCGGTCTTCAGAGCACCGATATCACCAAGTTGATCAGCGCTCCCAGCGCCATCTGGTCGGTGGGGGGCGACCTGTTGCAACCCATCTTTGAAGGCGGACGCAACCGCGCCAACCTCGCCGCCACCAAGTCCGCTTATGACGAATCGGTTGCCAACTATCGCGAGGCGGTGCTGACCGCATTCCAGCAGGTGGAGGATGGCCTGTCGGGGTTGAATGCGCTTTCGCAGGCGACGACGAGCCAGAACGCGGCCGTCTCCGACGCACGACGTGCGTTGGAAATCGCCAACAATCGCTACGTCGGCGGCGTTACCTCTTACCTCGACGTAATCACTGCGCAATCGGCGCTGTTGACGAACGAGCGCCTGGCCACTCAGCTGATCGGGCAAGAGATGGTGACATCAGTCTATTTGGTGAAGGCAGTCGGCGGAGGTTGGGACGCCTCGCAAATTCAGAACGAACAAGTGCATCCCAAGGCAATCCAGGCAATACAGCAGTAGAAGCAACTGTCGCCAGCGATAGCCAAAGCAGATTCCTCACTTCGCTTAAAGACCAATCGCTCAGCCGCTTACTTCGTTGACCCAGCGGCTGAGTCGATTTTCCTTGCTATCCCTGGACTGCAAGCGAGCGCAAGGCAACAGCGTTAACGTCAGCCTTGGGCAGAAGTCCCTACTCTTTGTCGTACACCGCGACGCTCGTGACTTTTGCGCCCTTAGCACTAGTCGTAGTCGAGGTCACGGTACGGCTCTTGCCATCGGGCGCCACGACAACACGAGTGGTGCCTACTACCTTGCCGTCCTTCTTGCTGATGACCTCAACTGTGCGCCCATTAACCTGCTTGTACGAGCGCTCGTCCACATTCGAATCGCCAGTTAGAGGGTAGAACTTGCCGTCGTACTTGCCCGTCCACTCAATGTGCACGGACTTACCGTCAGCGGTAATGCCATCGAGCGTGACCTTCACTTGGTCGCCCATGGCCTCGTAGGTAACCGTCTGGTTTTTCGTCGCTCCGGGAGTGAGCTTTGATTTGGCTTCGTTCAGCTTCCAGGTGCCTATGTTGACGTCGCTGGCGAGGCATACTGCGGTTGCGATAAAGCACAGGGTCATCGTCAATACAATTGTTCTGGTTTTCATATATCTCCTTGTTAGCAATTAGCAACTGGCAATTAGCACTCGCAGCGGTCGATAGCTTGCGGCACTAGCCAACCGCTAGTGCTAGCTGCTAGTTGCTTCTTCATTACTTGCCCGGCAAATAGCTCAATTCCGGATGAAACTGGATAATCTCGGTGGTTTCACTCTGCACTGAGCCGTCGATTCGATCAACGACGGAATCTGCCTCCGCTTGCCCGAAAGCATCTTTCAGCATGTCGCGGAAAGGCTTCACGTCAGGCTTGTCCTCGAAGTCGGCCCAACTGCTGCGCGGCAGAACGAGCACATACGTTCCTGTCTCGCCACCGCTTGCCAGGGCATACCATTCGAAATTGACCGGCCACTTGGTCTTCTGGGCAGCGTCGTAAATCCTGGTGATTGCGCTGCGGAAATCCGAATTCTTGCCGTAGCGCAAATGAAAAGTGATGATCTCGTCGAATTTGGGAGCAGCCGTGCTAGCCGGCATGTTACTGACCTTCGGCATGGCCTCATAGTAGCGAGCCACAATGGAGTCCACGTAGTTGCCCACCACCTTCTGATATTCCTCAAGGTCGGACTGATCGGGAATGGCGGGCTTGTCAAAATCGGACCAGTGTTGATTCAAACGGCCCACAATATAGGTTCCGGTGTCCGGTCCGGTGAGTGTCTCCCACACCAACAGCGGCTGAGGATCGTTCTGTTGCTTGTGCCACGCTGCCTTTTGCTTTCGTCCATCCTGATATTGCGTCACCATGCCGTTCTTAGGCTTTTGAAATTCCAGCGCGGCGACGGTTCCTGGCTTCTCCTGCGCAGCAACCGAAAACGCAAATAACGTGACGGCAAAAACTGACAACAGCTTTCTTGTTCTCATCTGTCCTCCGCTTTTTTAAGATTGAAATTGAGGCCGAATTCGAAAATGCATGCTGGACCCGGTGCACCAGAACTTCCGAAAGCAGCGGCGCCGCAGAGGTATCCTGTTCATCTGGCCAGGAAGCTGTAATCCGCAACTTTAATTTGTATTGAGATACGCATCTTACACCGACTTGTGGCGCTCCGCGACCGTAAAACTAACGGCTTCTGCCCTTCAGTCCGGTTTCGGTGCTCTATGATGGCGGCGTATGGCAAACACGGCGGATGTTCTAGTGGTAGGCTTGGGGGCCGTCGGCAGTGCGGCGCTGTATCAATCGGCCAAGCTGGGCGCGCACGCTATCGGTATCGATCGCTTCACTCCGCCGCATGATCGAGGCTCATCGCACGGCGATACCCGCATCACGCGCGAAGCCATCGGCGAGGGTCGCGCGTTCGTCCCCCTGGTGCAGCGTTCCAACCAGATATGGGAGGAGCTTGAGGCCGCGACCGGCCGCAGCCTGCTCACCCGCAACGGTGGATTGGTGCTCGCCTCACCCAGCGTGCCAGGCGATCATCACGGCTCAACATCGTTCATCCATGACACCATCGGCGCAGCCACGGAGTTCGGTATCGCGCATGAAATCCTGAGCACGGAAGAGCTAGGTCATCGCTATCCGCAGTTCCGTTTGCGCGGCGACGAGATTGGCTACTTTGAACCAGGCGCAGGATTTCTGCGTCCTGAGGCTTGCATTGAAACCCAGCTCACTCTGGCCAAACAGTCAGGCGCACAAATCATCACTTCCGAAACAGTGACCGATTGCCGGCCGATGCAAGATGGCACAGTCGAAGTCAGAACGAGCGCGAATACATTTTCTGCCGCGAAGGTCATCGTCACCGCGGGCCCGTGGATACAGAAGTTGCTCGGCGACAGCTACGCCCAGTACTTCAAGATCTATCGGCAGGTGATGTACTGGTTTGCCCTCGCCGGTCGTGCTGAGCAGTACGCGCCGGAGCGTTTTCCGGTGTTCATCTGGATCGCTGGCAACAGGCCACGCGATATGATGTATGGCTTCCCTGCTGTGGATGGAGCGGAAAGCGGGGTGAAGATCGCAGCTGAGCAATACGACGCAACCGTCGATCCGGATGCAGTGTCGCGGGAGGTCACCGACGCGGAAATATCTGCCATGTACACTGAGTACATCGCGCCGCACTTTCCCGATGTTTCTGCCGAATGCCTGCGCACCGCGACCTGCCTGTACACAGTCACACCCGACGCGAAGTTCATCGTCGATAAGTTTCGCAACTGCGAGAACATGCTCTTCGCGTCGGCATGCTCCGGACACGGATTCAAGCACTCCGCTGCCTTGGGCGAGGCGCTGGCGTTACAGGCGTTGGGACAGCGATCGCGCCTCGATTTATCGGGATTCGGCCTGAAACGTTTCGCGGCAAAAGAGTGATGCGGCTGGAATGTCGCCTCCGCTCTAAGCTTTTTTCATCGCGACCTGCGATGTAAAATCCACACTTGTTCTTGAGGCTTTCAACTCGCGCGCGGATTTGCTTGGCCGGGATGATCGCGATCACGTCAGTCGCGTTCTGTGCGGCGCTGAATCAGAGTTCTATGCACCCGAAGATCGTCCAACTCGATGGCTTTGAGGTAGTCGGGATCGCGGTTCGCACCAACAACGCGAAAGAGGCGGGGCCAGACGGGGCCATCCCGAAGCTGTGGCAACGCCTCATGCAAGAGCATGTCCTGGATCACGTTCCGAACAAAACCGATCCAGACATCTATGCCGTTTACACCGACTATGCGAGCGATGCCAACGGCGACTACACGCTGGTACTTGGCGCAAAGGTTGGAGCTGCTGGCGATTCGCAAATTCCAAGCGGGATGGTCAGGAAGGAAATTCCTGCCGGGCGTTATGCGGTCTTCACCAGCGAGCGTGGACCTGTCGCAAAGGTCGTTGTCGAAACCTGGAAACGGATTTGGTCTTACTACGAATCGCCCGCTAACGCCAAGCGAGCTTATCGTGCTGACTTCGAAGTGTACGATCAACGCGCCGCCGATCCAGCCAACGCACAGGTGGACATCTACATCGGCGTGAGGTAGCAGTTCTATTTAGGTTGTCATCCTGAGCGACGAGCGCAGCGAGAAGTCGAAGGACCCCTATCTTGCGAACAAGCCAGGCTGGATTATCGGCTAGAGGTCCTTCGTCGCGGGGATCCAGTATCACTGCCGCGCATTCACCAGCCGAATCGTCTCCAGCACTACATCGCCGCTGATCGCCAGCGACTGCGGGCTTAGCTTGTCGATCGTGTCCTGCACCGTGTGGTGGAAGACGTTGTTGTAGCCATAGTCCAGATCGATAATGTCTACCGAGGGCACGCCAATCTTTAAGAAGGGCAGATGGTCGTCCTCAATTCCCGCCTTGTATTGGTAGAAGTGCGACTGATAGCCCAGGTTAGTAGCCGCCTGGTAGACGAGTGCCCTCAACCAGGGCGTGGAAGCGGTTTCCTCCAGCACGTCGAGGTCGGCGTCTCCGAGCATGTCCACCAGAATGAACGCCTTGATCTTCGTCGCAGTTCCATCCTGCTGCCATTTCTGCGCCAACTGCCGCGTGCCGTAGAGACTATCGGTGTCGCTCCACTTCACGAAGGCCTCTTCCCCGTCGGTCCATACCAGCCACACACTGTAGCCATCCAGCTCTTTGCCGCGGAACTGATCCGCGAGCGCTAGTAACAACGCGGTCGATGAGCCGCCATCATTGGCACCCACATAAGCCTTCGGCAGCGGATAATTCGTATCGTAATGTCCGGCGACCACGATGATCCCGTCTTTGCGGCCCGGAAACTTCGCAATGATGTTGTTGATGGGAAATTTACCCACGGGCGTCTGCGCAATAAATTTGTCCTGCTCGACATCCACGCCTTTCAGCTTCGACAGAATGTACTGCTCCAGTTTGGCGTGCCCAGAGCTGCCGACCGGCCGCGAACCGATCGCGACAATCTCTTTCACGTATTGCATCACGTGGTTGCCGTTGATGTCGGGCATGGGCCCAGCAGGCTCGGCAGCCTGAGGGACGGTGCCGGCTGGCGGCGCACTGGTCGCCACCGTAGCGGCCGCGGGCTTTGTCTCGGTTGGCGACGCCGAGGCAGTCTGTTCCGGCTTGCTGCATGCGGTGGCAAAGATCGCGAGTGAGATCAGCAAAGAGAGGGTAATGCGGGACGAGACGTTTCCGGGCAGCTTCATTCTGCAACTATTGTAAATGGCGCCATGAATCCACCACAGAGACACAGACGGCACGCAGAAAATCTTTCTACCACGGAGGACACGGAACGCACGGAGAATTGAAGTTCAAGAAAGGCAGTGGGAACAGTTACCAATTAGCGATTGGCATTTCGTTGGGGTCTTTCCTTTAAGAAGTCAATCGGAATAGTCAGCCTCGGACGTCGTTTCATTCATCTGATCTTCAAGTTCAGATCTGCTCCGTGCTCTCCGTGTCCTCCGTGTGAAAATGACTTCTCTGTGTCTCTCGTGCCTCTGTGGTGAAAACAAATGTGCTGAAAATAAATCGGGCCGCCCCGAAGAGCGGCCCTAATGCCTTAGCTAGTCGCTTCCCTACCCCGCCACTTCCTCCAACTGTTTCTGAT
Organism: uncultured Acidobacteriaceae bacterium; assembly: GCA_963709045.1. Lineage (GTDB taxonomy): Bacteria > Acidobacteriota > Terriglobia > Terriglobales > Acidobacteriaceae > Bog-257. The sequence goes on from CAVPUX010000011.1 coordinate 260,037, forward strand.
CGATATCGAAGTTGGAGTACACGTGCTCCACGTCGTCCTGATCTTCCAAGGCTTCCAGCAATCGAATCATGGTGCCAGCCTGATGGCCTTCCAGCTTGGTGTAGGTCTGCGGGACCATGCCGATCTCAGCCACCTCGGGCGTGATGCCGGCCTTCTTCACCGCTTCCAGCACCGCCTCATATACCGACGGGTCGGTCAGGATCTCCCAGTTGTCACCATCGTCCTTCAAGTCGTCTGCTCCAGCCTCGAGGATGATGTTCAGTAGGTCGTCTTCCTTGGCCGCCGACTTCGCAATCACGATGTCGCCCTTCTTGTGGAACATCCAGGCGACCGAGCCGGCTTCGCCCATGTTGCCGCCATTTTTGGAGAAGGCGTGCCGCATCTCGCTGACCGTGCGGTTGCGATTGTCGGTGGAAACCTCCACCAGGATGGCAACGCCGCCGGGGCCGTAACCTTCAAAGGTGATTTCTTCGTACGAGACGCCGGGCAATTCGCCGGTGCCGCGCTGGATGGCGCGCTTGATGTTGTCGGCCGGCATGTTCTCCGCCTTGGCCGCCGCCACCGCGCCACGCAGCCGGGGATTCTTTTCAGGATCGCCACCGCTCTTGGCCGCGATGGTAATTTCCTTTATCAGGCGAGTGAAAATCTTGCCGCGCTTGGCATCCAGCGCGCCCTTCTTGTGTTTAATGGTTGCCCATTTGGAATGGCCGGACATGGAGAGACCTCAGATCTTAAATAGTTCGGATGAGTACAGATGGATGCCGCGCTCGTTCCGCAGACAAAGCGATGCTTCCGCTTCGAAATCGAGCGGAAAAAGAGCAGGCAAACTGAGATTATACCACCGCCAACGATTCCGTTTTCAAGGAGATACCGCGCCGGGATAAGGCGTGCGGCAGTGTGGGACTTAATCATCGAAGTCATACGCGCCGTCTCAGGAAAAACCGGATCGCTAAACTGCAGGGCGTCTGATGCTTTTTGCTTGCCACAAGCCATCGGCAGGAATTCAACTGGGAGAGCAAATGAAACGCTTATCCTTGTTGCTCTTGATCGTGGTCGGCTCTGCTTTGTTCGCGGCGGGTCAGGAATCCTGGGGTGGCCCAATCGTGATCGAGCTTGACGGAAAAGGCGTCGACAGTGCCTTCACGGATATTCAGCATGGTGTGACCTTCGATTTTTTCCATTTCGGCGAGCCGGTCGAAATGGCCTGGACCGAACCTGGTAGAAACATTGGCTTCCTGGTGCTGAACCGCCACGGTGGCGAGGCACTAAAAACCGACGAACACCAAAACGCGCTACTGTTCTTCAAGATCCGCGACGGATGGAAACAACGAGCCGCCTCGGGAGGAACGCCCGACGCCGACCCCGCAACCTTTCATGTCGCATCCTCCCGCGAGATGTTTGGACTACTCACCAACCAGCCTTTAAGCCAGGAAGAAGCCGCTGTCGAGATGGCGAAGTCGCCCCCTGAACCGTATTATTCGAACGGGTTCCACGCTCTGTCCGTCTTCGATCGTAAGGAGATGGGCGGCAATGGCGATGGGCTGATCGACGCTAATGATCTTGTGTTTTCTCACTTGCGGGTTTGGGTTGACACCGCACACAACGGGCGATCGGAGGATGGCAAAATGTACACATTGCCTGAGTTAGGCATCAAGTACATTAGCCTGGACCATACCACCACCAATCAGATTGATGGCCATGGCAATCATATCCGGCATGTCGGCAAAATTGGAATGGTGGACAACACACGCAGCCCATTGGCCATCTACGATGTGAATTTCTGCATGATCAGGAACCACTAAGTTACTAGACCGCTGCACCCTTCCTCCTTGCCTCGTGCAGGCAGGGCACCCGACCTCTTATGGGCTGGTCACGGTGACTACGCTGGTTGCCGATCCTTCGGACTTAATAGTGGAACTCGACGTGTCGACGTAGAACTTTACATCCGCCATGACATGAGCGGTTGTGGGCGCGCTCGGCGCAAAGTAATACGCGTATGTGAAGGTATATCCAGTCTGCGGGTTCGGGAGTGCCAGCCACCCAAACGGACAATTTGGAATGGGTGGAGCATCCGACGGCAAGCCGACAGCGACTTCCCTGCAACTGGTACTCGAGCCATATTCCTGGATGTTCCAGTCAACCAACGAAGTGTATTTGGGTAAATCAGTAGGGCTTTGTAGACCAATGTCAACGGAAGAATTTACGGCGATACTCGCCGATGGCGGCGAAAGGGTCACGACCAAAGGAGTGGGGGCGCTCGAGCCACCGCAACCCGCCAAGCCAAGAGCCATTGCGCACTCAAGAATTACAAGGCCAACTGTTCCGCTTCTCATTGGCCCTCCTTACAAAACTGAATCGGCCAAGGGCTTCTTCCACTCGCCGCTCCAGCACCGCAACTTGGGTCCACCTCCGAACTGCCGATGGAGCCTCTGCACCACTCATTTTACGGCTGTAGCGCGAGACAACTATCAGCGAATCGGCCTCTCGCCAGTGATTCATGCGGAGATTCCCGTTTTCGCGTTGACGGTCTACAGCACCTTGTCATTGGGCCGCGCAGCGACTCAGCGCAGACGAAGAACCCCTATTCCCATAGAGAATTTGCACCCATAGGGGTCCTTCGACTCGTCGGTCGCTACAGCGACCTCCTCGCTCAGGATGACAATGCGTTATTAGTGAACGCTGACCCCGGGCAGGTATGCTCGTGCGAAGATAGAGTCCTGACGCCAAAGATACGCGGAGCACATCCAAACCCCAATGTTGCGCAGGGTCTTCAAAGCATTTCATTATCGCGATTTTCGTTTGATGTGGTTCGGCGCCTGCACCTCCAGCATTGGCACCTGGATGCAGATCGTGGCGCAGGGCTGGCTCATCTATCGCCTGAGCCACTCCGCGTTCCTGCTTGCGCTCGACCAGTTTCTCGGCGGCATCCCCATCTTCCTGTTCTCGCTGATCGGCGGTGTGGTGGCCGACCGGATCGAGCGCCGCAAAGTCCTGCTCGCCTCGCAGTACGTGCAGATGGCCAGCGCGACCATCCTCACCGTGCTGGTCGCCAACGGACTGACTCACGTCTGGCCCATCCTCTGTCTGTCGTTTATGTCCGGCTTCGCGCAAGCGTTTGGCGGGCCGGCGTACTCGGCGCTGATTCCCACGTTGGTCGACCGCGAGGACATGCCGAACGCCATTGCGCTGAATTCGATTCAGTTCAACCTGGCGGTCACGATCGGCCCGGCGCTCGCCGGCATCGCCCTGGGAAGATTGGGGGAGAAGTGGTGCTTCGGGCTGAACGCGCTCTCGTTTCTTGCGCCCATCATTTCGCTCTTGATGATCACCGCCCGCTTCTTGCCAGTCAGTACCACCGAGTCGATGTTCACCAGCCTGAAGGAGGGCATCAAGTTCGTTCGCCGGCAGGGCTCCATGGAGGCCTTGGTGGTGCTCGCGTTCTGCATGACGGCGCTGGCCATGCCGATGCGGACCTATATTCCGGTGTTCGTCAAAGACATCTTCCATCGCGGCCCGGAGACTTATGGCAATTTGCTTTCGCTGATGGGAGTGGGTTCGATCTGCGGCTCGCTGATGGTTGCCGGCCTGGGGAACATCCGCCATAAAGGACGGTTTGCCATCATGGGGCTCATCTGCCTGGGCGCCGCGATCGCAGCCTTTTCCCTCTCGAAATCGTTGCCATTCAGCTATTCCGCTCTGGTCATCGTGGGTGCTTCCATGATGGCGGTATTCGCAACGGTAACTTCGCTGGTGCAGCTGATTACCACCCACGAAATGCGCGGACGCGTGATGAGCGTCTACAACTGTGCGTTCCGGGGAGGCATGCCCATGGGAAATCTGCTGTCAGGCTGGCTGGTACCGGTATTTACCGCGCCCCTGGTGCTGAGCGTGAACGGAATGCTGCTGATTTTGATGGCACTGTATTTTCTGCTGCTGCAACGGCGCGTGGCCGCGCTGTGACGGTTGACGGCATGTCCAAATGGTTACGGTCGATACTTACGCGCGCACGCATAAAATTGCATTCCCCCCATATTCGGCCAGACTTTCCGGATGCCTACGGCGCCGACCTGCAACTTGCCGCCGCAAGACATCTTCGTTGGCTCATCGATAGCGCTGAAACCCAGGGTTCCGAGTTGGTAGTTCGAGGATGGTGCCTAAGCTTTCCGCAAGATCCCGCTGATATCAGATTTCTGCTGAACGGAAAACCTTTCGCCTCCATCGAATGGCCGTTGCCGAGCAAAGACCTCGCTGAATTCTTTGGCTATATACCGGGAGCGACTCGATCGAGATTCGTCTGTCGGCAGCCGATAACAAACCCACGCGACATTTACCGCGATGGTTACGCGCGCTTCAGTGTGGTGAACCGCTTCGGTGAGCATCCACGTTCCTACCGTACTTGCTGGTACTACCCCGACCCGAACAATGCCTTGCCGCTGCCGAGTAAAGGCCGGATGGATCGGGTCGCATCCACAGAGGACGCGCAACTATTCCTACTGGGTGGGGCAACAATCGCCAAGCGGCTCGACATGCTCATGCGGGAGCGTTTCGACCGCCCGATCACTTCGTTTTCGAACATTCTCGACTGGGGATGTGGTTGTGGCCGCATTACTCGGCACCTGATTCGCATGGGATGCCCCGCGGTTGTCGGAGTGGACATAGACCCCGACAACATTCAATGGTGCAAGGAGAATTTGCGGGGGGGGGCGGAATTTCGCCAGCTTCAGTTGTATCCTCCTACGCCGTTCGCAGACGGCCAGTTTGACCTTGTGATTGGTATTTCCGTGGTGACACACCTGAGAGAGGCGGATCAATTTCTTTGGCTCGCCGAACTGCAAAGACTGACTAAACGCGGCGCTCTGCTATGGCTTTCGGTTCGCGGCCCGGTTCATTGGTCGCTCCAGAAGCTACCATCGGAGAGTTATGCACGCCTGGAAAGAGAGGGATTTATCGATGTTGGGCGTAACCCGCAATTGCGCGGGGTAATCGATGACCGGAGCTTTTACCGAGACGTCCAGCATTCTCGCGACTATATCTTTGCTAACTGGAGTAAGTACTTCGATGTGTTAAACATAATCGACGGAATTGCAACTCATCATGACATTGTGGTTTTACGCCGCCGCTAGAAATGATTTTTGAGGCAAAAACTGCCGCTTAATACAGAAGCATCAAATGTATTCGGTTATAATACTTCGTATGTCTAACACAACCATGCTGACTCTTCGGGTCGACCCTAAGCTCAAGAAGAAACTCGACAAGCTGGCTAAGTCCACCCAGCGCAGCCGCTCGTTTTTGGCGGCGGAGGCCATCCGGGAGTACGTTTCCCTAAACGAGTGGCAGATTCAAGAAATCGAAAAAGGCATTCGAGAAGCTGACGCGGGAAACTTCGCAACCGAAGAAGAGGTAATGGCTATGCGCAAAAAGTGGAAACGCCGTGCGGGTTGAATGGCTGAGCATTGCTCTGGACGATGTAGACGCTGAAGCGGCGTCCATCGCCCGCGATAACCCTATCGCGGCGGAACACGTCGTGGACAACATCTTTGCCGCAGCAGATCGTTTGGCAGCTTTTCCGGCATCAGGCAGGCCTGGTCGGGTCTTAGGAACTCGCGAGTTGGTTGTTCCAGGCACCCCATACATTCTTCCTTACCGGATACGTGGACATATCGTAGAGGTTATCCGCGTACTCCACGGTTCTCGCAAATGGCCAAAGGAGTTCAAATGACAGTTCCGCCGAACCACAACCTAATAGGCTAATCATGTTTTCCCCTTCAACCCCAACTCCCCGGCAATCCCCTTCATCGCCTCAATGCAAAACATGATGTGCTCGTCCAGGTCAACGCCCAGGCCGGCGGCGCCGTTGATAATGTCTTCCCTGCTCACGGACCGCGCGAAGGCTTTGTCCTTCATGCGCTTTCGCACTGACTTCGCGTCCACCTCGGCCAGCGATTTATTCGGCTTGATCAGCGCCGTGGCGCTGATGAAGCCCGCCAGTTCATCGCAGGCGAACAATGCTTTCTCCAGATTAGAGTCGCGGCTGACTCCGGTGTAGTCGGCGTGCGACATGATGGCGCGGCGGACGTCGTCGGGATAACCACGCTCCTTCAAGATTTCATTTCCCTTGTAGGGATGCTCTTCCGCGGTGGGAAACTTCTCGTAATCGAAATCGTGAATCAGGCCGACGACACCCCAGCGCTCCTCGTCCTCGCCAAACTTGCGGGCGTAGGCACGCGTGCACGCCTCCACCGCCAGGGCATGTTTGCGCAAACTTTCTGATTGGGTGAACTCAGTTAGTAAACACCACGCGTCGGAGCGAGTCATTCCGTGTTTCTCCCGTGTTTCATGGGCTTTTCTTCCGCCTCGTTGGCCTGCGATTGACGGATTTGCACAGCTTTTTCGGTTTTCATCCGACAATACACTTGACTCTAGCAGAGGAATGCCGCAAAGTACCTCTACGTTTTAGGCTGTGCCTGCTCTGGCACTCCCACAAGCTGAATGGCCACGACTCTCGCGCCCGTAGATTCCCGGGAAGTGGTGAGATGCGACCAGTGTCATCTCGTCCAGTTCAAAACCTTCAACAATCTTTGTCGCCGTTGCCACACATCGCTGGATGAGGATGAACCTGAGCCTATCCTCGTGCCGTCCCTGCAGGTCGCAGTTCCGGCAACCACCACTCGCTCCGAGGTACGAGTAGCGCAGGCGATTCGCAGCTTGCGCCTGCGCGGCGGGTTGAGCCAACGCCAGCTCGCTCTGCGGATGGGTGTGCCTCGTACTTACGTCTCCAAGATCGAGAACGAAAAGGCGACGCCGACACTTTCCTCACTCAACCGCCTGGCATTGGCGCTCGAGGTGAGCATACCCGAACTGCTGTGCGCTTGCGGTCCGTCGCGCGACGACGAAATCAAGGAACTGATGACCGATCCGTTCGTCGCCGAGTTGCTGGAGTTCACCTCCAAGCTGAACGCCATGCAGTTGTCGAGCGTGCTCGCCCAAGTGCGCGACATGGTGCTGCATCCTCGGCGTGGGGCGTAGTAGTTCTTGACGAGCACTGGCCTGCGTGGCGAGGTTTAGCTTGATGCGTGCAGGCTGGCGCTCGTGGCGACGCTGAACGCCGCGTAAAATAGAGACTAGCCGGAAGATGCCGAGGCTCGCTGCCTCGGCATTTTCTTGGTTGGCGGAGACGAACAAATGACCGAATGGGATGCGACTGATTACGCTCGAATATCCGGACTGCAGGAGGCCATGGCGGACGAGGTGCTCGCCTTACTCGATCTCCAGGGAACGGAACGGGTCCTCGATGTCGGATGTGGCAATGGGAAAATCACAGCCGAGATCGCCTCTCGGGTGCCGCGGGGAGCGGTCGTAGGGGTGGACCCGTCACAGGAGATGATCTCCTTTGCATCGAGCCACTTCGGTCCCGCGGGTCGGCCCAATCTTCGCTTCCAGATGGCCGACGCTCGTCTCCTGCCGTTCCGCGAAGAGTTCGACCTCATCGTCTCCTTCAATGCCCTCCACTGGATACCTCAGCAAGACGGAGCGCTCCGGTCAATACGCGCTGCCATGAAACCCGATGGGTTGGCTCAACTGCGTCTGGTCCCCGCAGGCGAACGGAAGAGCCTGGAGAATGTGCTTGAACATACGCGCCTGTCATCAAGGTGGGCCCAGTACTTCCGGGAGTTCCATGATCCGTATCTGCATCTGACGCCGGAGCAGTACGCAAAACTGGGGGAGCAGAATGGCTTGCACGTTCTTCGTACTCACACTGAAGCCAAGGCGTGGGACTTCAAGTCTCGCTCCGCATTCTTCGCTTTCGGGTCTGTGACGTTCGTGGAATGGACGCGGTTCCTTCCCGAGCCTGAACGAGCGGCGTTCATTACCGATGTCCTTGATCGTTACCGTCCGGTCGCGGCCGATCGACCAGACGAGGAGAACACCTTCAAGTTTTATCAGATGGATGTGACCTTAACGCGCGGCTAGGGCGAAAACGAGATGACATGCGGCGGCGGCCGATGTCTTTCGCGCTGGCCGCCGCCACTTCCCTTACCGTCAGAATTGAGGAGGCATAGCTGGCAGCGCTGCGGAATCGATGCCTTCGCACATGGAGTTGTTCACTGTCAGATTGCCGTGGGTGTCAAGCGTCACCGTCCAGATGGAATCGTAGTCGGTGTCGGGCCAATCTGGCACCGTTTGTCCATCAGCGTGGTAGCCCGCAAGAAGCGCACTGACTGTCGGTTGTATGTATTGGTAAGCCCACGCCAGCAGCACGGTGTGATTGGAGAACTGGCCGCCGTGGAAGAAAAAAGTGCTGGTTTGCTGGGGGGCATTCTGATCGGACATCAGGAAGCCCGTGACCAGCTTGTAGGGCAAGTTATTGGCGATGGCGTATGGTACGGCGGTAAGAGACGGCGCAACATTCGACCACGTGGAATCACCCGAAGCGCTACTAACGGAGCCCTGACTAAATTGACCAGGGTCCATCGAATATACCTGGTCGGGTTTGATTTTGCCGCGCAGCGCATTTGGGAGATCCAGCGCACGCCACTGCCCTGCACCGACATAGTTGTTATCGGACCAGTAGGCCTGGGGATGCGCCTCGGCGTGGCGAATGATGTAAACGGTTTCGTTGACGTTGGTGCCTGCCGGGACGACCGCTCCGCCCCGCCCGCCGATCACCTTGACGGTGAAATTCGGCTGCGCGTTGCACGGAGCACCCACGAGTGGAGGCCCGGGCAGCACAGGGTAGCTGGAAGCCGGGCTCAGATTACTGTTATAGGTGATCAGGCTGGCAGCACCAGACGGCGCGATCGAGATTGCGTAGACATAATTAGGACCGCCGTAGCTCATCGGGACGAGCCAAGTTGTAGCCTTCACTCTTATTGATGTTCGCCAACAACGCACCGGTAGTCTTCCATGGCGCGGAGAAGGCATAGAAGCCCGGGTTCTTTTTCTTGATGATTCCCGTCACCAGGTTTTCGTTATCGCCTCCCTGATCGCTGAAATCGAGCCCCTGGCAATTCGGGCAGAGTTGGGGCGGCATGGCAACTCCGTCTGGTATGTGCATCGAAGCATAGGATGCATTGAGCGGGTAGTTCTGGCCGGTGTAGGGAGTTCCACCTGCAAGGTCACTGGAGATAGTGATCTGGTTCAGCATCGCGAACTGCTGCACGGTCTCCAGTGCCACCATGTCCGGATAATTGTTGGTGGTCTGCAAATGCGTCATCGGTGTCAACGCGTAGATGCCGGTTACGTTTTTCGCCCCCAATACCTGCTGTTTTAGGAATGTGGCCATAAGGAGCGAGCGCTGCAAACCGCGATTGGTAAGGTTTGCCGTCCTGGGGTTAACGTCTCCGGGCGCCTGATAAGCCAAGTCTTCGCTCACTACGAAAATCAGATTGACGTTGGCAGCGCTCAGCGGACCGGGAGTCGGCGGGACGGGCGGCGTCGGCGGATTAGGACCGGACGAACTGCCACATCCAGCCAGCAGCGTCAAGCTAAGAACCGACAATAGCAGCGGTACAACGATAGTTTTATTCCGAGGGACCACGAGTCTTCTCCCACAACCATTGCATGCTTCCGGCAATCGCCTAGCAGTGATATCGGCCAGCGCGGGCGAGGAGATAATCCCGACAAATCCAGAAAGAGGAAACTCCCAATTCAGGAGGTCGCAGCAATGCCATTCCCGTGAAGGCCGCTAGGAGGTGAGAACAGGCATCTCACCTTTCATGCCGTGCGAAAACCTGGGGCCGCAGGAGTGCTGCCGAAAACACTCCCGTTTCGTTGCACCCGCTGTGTGCCCTGTGCTACTTTCAAAGACGATTAGAGGTACGCCTTGCGCACTCAAGTGCCGGCCGGGCTGAACCGCAGAGAGGCCGAGATTTTCTCCCACCTCGATCCGGAGCGGCTGCCCCACCACATCGCCATCATCATGGACGGAAATGGCCGTTGGGCCAAACGCCGCCATCTGCCGCGCATCGCCGGACACCGCTCGGGCGTGGCTGCGGTTCGCTCGACGGTCGAAACGGCTGCGCGCATTGGAGTTCCCGCCCTCACGCTGTATTCGTTCTCGGCGGAGAATTGGAAACGGCCCAAGGGCGAAGTCAGTTACCTGATGAACCTGCTGCGCCGTTACCTAAAGATGGAGCTGCCCACCTTGATGGAGAACAACATTCGGCTGCAGTACATCGGCCGCCAGCAAGAGTTGCCGCAGGAAGTTCAGGAGCGCATGGCGTGGGCGCGCGAGATGACGGAGAAGAATACCGGTATGGTGCTCACCCTCGCGCTCAACTACAGTTCAAGAACCGAGTTGGTTGACTCCTTCAACGCGCTAGTGCGCGAAGCGTCACGCAACGGCGGCGTCGAGCACCTCAAGATCGACGAGAAATCGATTGCCACGCACCTTTACACCAACGGCTTGCCGGAACTGGACCTGGTGATCCGCACCAGCGGCGAGATGCGGCTCAGTAATTTCCTGCTGTGGCAGGTGGCCTACGCCGAAATCTACGTGACCGAAACGCTGTGGCCAGATTTTCGCGGCACACAGTTGCTGGAGGCCATTGAAGCTTTTCAAAAGCGCGAGCGCCGCTTCGGAGGGTTGGTCAACGACAACGGGCACGCCTCGTGAAGCGCGTCGTAACTGCCGTAATCCTGATTCCACTTGTCATCCTGGCTTTGTTTAAGGCGCCTTTGTGGCTGTTCACGCTGGTGGTGATGGGCGTTGCGCTGCTGGCGGCGAAAGAGTTTCTAGGAATTGTGGAGGCGTACGGCCTTCGGCCCTTTCACGGCCTGAGCTACTTGTTCCTGGTGTGCGGTTTCTTGGTGCAGGCTTCGAGTTTCGTCTCGGACGGAAGATTGTTCCAGAATGTGGGCGCCGCCGCCTTCGTCGCTGGTATGGGTGCGCTCGCGGTGTTGCTCGTATCGCCACTTGTCCTTCTCGCCGCGAGCATGCGGCGCGATCCTCTATCGCAAGCTCTGCCTGATGCAGCGCTGTCATTCATGGTGCTGCCATACATTGGCGTTACGCTGTCCTGCATGGTTACGCTGCGGGCCATGGAAAATGGCGCGCTTTTCCTGCTATATGTCATGCTGCTGGTTTGGACCGGTGACATTGCCGCGCTGTATGTTGGCCGCGCGATCGGCAAGCACAAGCTGGCTCCTCGGGTAAGTCCCGGAAAAACGTGGGAAGGGGCAGTCGCGTCGGTGTTGGGCGCGGTTGTCGTCGGTCTTTTGTTATTCCGTTTTATCCTTCCCGTCTACAACGGACTGATTCAGCTTCACCTGGTTTCTCCGAACTCCGCAGCCAACGTTCCGGGTGATCTAGCACCCATTTGGTTGGTCCTCCTGTTCGCGGTATGCATCAATGTCGCCGCGCAAGTCGGCGATCTGGTTGAATCGGCCATAAAGCGCGGTGCTGGACTAAAGGACTCGGGGTCGCTTCTTCCCGGACATGGAGGCATGTTGGATCGCATTGACGCGCTGTTGTTCGCGCTGCCGGTCGCGATCCTGTTTTATTTCGCCGGCCTCAGCAATTACCTTGGAACAACTATTTTTCCTGGCTAGGGACGTAATGAAACGCATCGCCATCCTCGGCTCGACTGGTTCCATCGGCAAGAGCACGCTCAGCATCGTCGAGAGCTTTCCCGACCGCTTCTCCGTCGTCAGTATGGCGGCTGGCAATAACATTGATCTCGCCTTCGAACAGGCACGGCGTTGGCGTCCACAGATTTTGTCGATGGCGACCGCCGATGCAGCCAATCAGCTCCACGACAGGCTGAACCAAGCCGGATTGGGCAGCGCCGTTGACGTCGTGCACGGATCGGCTGGGTCGGTAAAGGTCGCCACCCATCCCGACGCTGATTTCGTGGTCAGCGCCATCGTCGGCGTTGCCGGACTGAAAGCCACGTATGAAGCGGTCAAAGCCGGCAAGACCGTCGGCTTGGCGAACAAGGAATGCCTCGTTGCCGCCGGCGATTTGATCACCGCCGAAGCCCGCAAGCAAGGCAAGACCGCTGCTGCCCATCGACAGCGAACACAACGCGATTCACCAGTGCATGCGCGGTGGCCGTCGCAACGAAGTTCAGCGGGTTTGGCTGACCGCCTCAGGCGGGCCGTTTCTGCATACTCCAGCGAGCGAGTTCGCCAACATCACGGTCGAGCAGGCGCTCAATCATCCGACCTGGAAGATGGGCAGGCGCATCACCATCGATTCGGCAACCCTTATGAACAAAGGCTTCGAAGTGATCGAAGCTTGCCGGCTGTTCGACATGCCACCCAGCCAGGTCAGCGTTCTGGTGCACCCACAGAGCACGATTCACTCCATGGTCGAGTTCGTGGACGGCAGCCTGCTGGCCCAACTCTCGGTAACCGACATGCGATTACCCATTCTGTATGCCCTGTGTTATCCCGATCGCATCGAGTCCGATCTGCGTTTTCCGGTGGAAGAGCTACGGCGATTGGATTTTCTGCCGCCTGACCTGGAAAAGTTTCCTTGCTTACGTTTGGCTTATCAGGCAGTCGAAGCAGGAGGCGCAAAGACGATTGCGCTCAACGCGGCGGACGAGGTTGCCGTGGCAGCATTCCTCGAAGGTAGTATTGGATTTCCGGATATTCCGGCTACAATAGAGCAGATCGTCAGGGAAACGTCGACCAAAATACCGGAATCTATAGAAGAAGTATTGGCGGCGGATGAAGAAGCGCGTCTCCGGGCCCGTGAGCGCATCGAATATGTGGGCTCCAGAAAATAAAGTCCCCCATCAAGCACAGAACGGCTAGAAGGGGGCAACCCCGGATTGATTTTCCGTAGCAATTGATTTTCCGTAGTAGAAGAGGTTTATGGAATCGTTTCTAATTGCAGTGGCTTCCATGGCGGTGGTGCTCGGCATCATGATTCTGGTGCACGAGTTCGGCCATTACGCCGCTGCGAAATGGTTTGGCGTACGAGTAGATGTATTTTCCATCGGCTTCGGCAAGCGTCTCACTGGCTTCCGGCGTGGTGGAACCGACTACCGCATCAGCGCGCTCCCACTGGGCGGCTACGTGAAAATGGCTGGGGAGAATCCGCTGGAATCGCGCAGCGGAGCTGCTGACGAGTTCATGTCGCATCCCCGCTGGCAGCGCTTCGTCATCGCCATTGCCGGTCCGGCCATGAACATCATTCTGGCCGTCGTGCTTCTGACCGGCGTGTTCATGGTGCATTACGAGCTTCCTGTCTATCTCGATCAACCCGCGGTGGTGGGATGGGTGTTAGAGAACTCGCCAGCTGCCAAAGCTGGCGTGGAGCAGGGCGACCGCATCGTGCGCATCGACGGCCAACAAAATCCTACTTGGGAAGATGTCCTGCTGAACGTGGCCATCACATCCAAGGGGCCGGTGGACGTCGCCATACAGCGCGGCAACGAAATTCTTGAGAAACAGATCCAGCCCGAGATCGACGGATCGGACCAATACGGCACCATGGGATGGTTGCCGGACGAGCCGATTACCGTTACCTATCTTGAGGCGGACATGCCCGCAGCAAAAGCCGGGCTGAAGCTGGGCGATGAGATTGTCGCAGTGAACGGCACCGCCATGCGGTCGATGTACTCGGTGAAACACTACGTGCAGGCCAATCGCGACAAGCCCATGGACGTCACCGTCGTCCGCAAAGGACAGAGCTTGAACTTCGTGGTCACTCCGGTCCAGACGGAGAGCAGCGGGCAAAAGGTTTACCGCTTAGGATTTGGTTCGGAACTGGTCCATGTCGACAAGTTGCCGTTCGCGAAGGCGCTCAATCGTTCTATCGAGGAAAATAAAAGGTATTCGCTGCTGATCGTGGATCTAGTCGGCAAATTGGTTCAGCACAAAGCGTCGATCAAGCAGATGGAAGGGCCTATCGGTATCGCTCGCGCTTCCGGCGATGCGGCACGCCAGCCAGGATGGACCCCGCTGCTGAGCCTGATGGCCATGATCAGCCTCAACCTCGGCATCTTTAATCTGCTGCCAATTCCGATCCTCGACGGCGGCATCATCCTGTTGCTCATCATTGAGGGCCTGCTGCGACGGGAGATCAGCATTCGCATCAAAGAGCGCATCTATCAAACTGCATTTGTCTTCCTGATACTGTTCGCGGTCGTCGTGATCTATAACGACTTGATGAAAGCACTTCCCGGACTGGCCCAGCGGCTTCCCTGACGCCGGACCTTTTTGTAGTGCAATTGGGGCGCATGATGCGCCCCATTCTTCTTGGCGGATGCATCCACCCTTCGCACAATCCAGCTTTCCCACCAAAAAGAGAAAGGCCCCCAATTTCGAGAGCCTTTCAGTTCAGCGGGTAATGAAAATGCTGCTTACGACTGCGAGCCGTCGTTACGCTTCAGCGTCGGACGATCGTCGTCGGTCGAACTGCCATTGCCGTTGGTGGTGCCGTTTCCGGTATCGGTGGAAGGATTGTCGGCAGTGGCACGCCGCAACGTCGGACGGTCTTTGTTGTCTTTGTCATTCTGCACCTTGTGCCGATTCTCGATCGAGGCAAGACGCCCTTTGACCTGGTCGAACTCCGAGGTATTCACGATGTACTCATCGCGTGGAGGCAGGACGCTCTTCATTTCCTTCTGCGCCGCCTCGACGCGGTCAGGGGTCATCGGGTGAGACGAAAAGGCTTTGGCCAAAGTCCCGGGCTTCTTCTTCTCCTGCGCTTCAATCTTCTCGAAGAAAGAGATAAACGACTGCGGATCGTATCCCGCCTTGTACATGTACTCCATGCCGAGGAAATCGGCCTCAGATTCAAAGTTCCGCGAGAACTTCATGAAGGTCAGCGGTACGCCGATGCTTAAGGCCGCCTGCGTTCCTTCATACACTGCCCAGCCTCCCGGTACGAAGATCAGGGGAATGCTGGCCAGGTTGACGATATTGCCGCGTGTCTGCTCCCGAGCCACGTGGCAGGCGGCGACGTGGGCGATCTCATGGGCCATGACACCGGCCAACTCCGCTTCGTTGTCTGCCGCCAAAATGAGCCCCGAGTTCACGTAGAAGAAGCCGCCTGGCAGCGCGAAGGCATTGATTTCGTCCGTGTCAATCACTTTGATCGTGAATGGCACCTTCGCGTCCGAGTTGCGCACCAGGTTTTGACCGATGCGGTTCACATACTCGGTGATCACCGGATCGCTGACCATCTTGGCGCCATGCTCGACCTGCTGCGAGTAGGCGCGTCCCATCGCGACCTGCTTGTCGAGCGAGTACCAGTTGCCCATACCCTTGTTGCAGCCAACGTTGCGGTTGCCGATGGCGTCAATGTTGTCCATGGTGCTGGGGCTGGGCGCGTTCTTGTCCGGCTTCTGGGGTGCGGGTGGATTCGAGTCCTGCGCAGGCGGATTCGACGTAGCGTTCGGGTCCTGCGAAGACGGACTTGAGTTCTGAGCAACGCCAAGCGAAGCCAGCATGAGTGCAAGCGCACAGCAACCTACGTAACGGAATAGGCAACGCATGATAAACACCTTCTTGGGGCCGAATCGCAGGCCAGATAAACCCCGGCCCTTGATGTCCCTAAGCCCTGTTATAAACCCAAATCGGGCGGTTTTGTCGTTCGGTGAACCTTTTATTTTCGTGAGGTTTACCGGAAAAATCCAACCCCAAATTCGGCACTCACTAGTCAGATGAGCCTCTCTTATAAAGGGTTCCATTTATTGGACGATTGAGTTCCGGAATTCAGCCTCGCTTGCGCATCGGCTATCCTAGGTCCGCAAAGCGCCAAAGGGCTCGAACCTGCCGTGTTAAACTTTTAGGTAGTCCTGTATGGCTCAAATTCAGCGCAGAAAAACTTACACAGCTTTGGTCGGCGGGGTTCGCGTCGGCAGCGATGCACCAATTGTGGTGCAATCCATGACCAACACCGATACCGCTGATATTGACGGCACCATCCGCCAGTGTGCAGCCCTGGCCCGTGCCGGTTCCGAACTGGTACGCGTCACCGTCAACAATGACGCCGCCGCGGCTGCCGTGCCCCACATTGTCGATGGCCTCGACCGCCTCGGCGTCCCGGTGCCCATAATCGGCGACTTCCATTACAACGGGCATATCCTGCTGAAGAAGTATCCCGAGTGCGCGCGGACGCTGGCCAAGTATCGCATCAATCCCGGAAATTGCTCGATTGGCAAGAAAGACGACGACAACTTCCGCACCATGATCGAGGTCGCCATCGAGTACAACAAGCCGGTGCGTATCGGCGTCAACTGGGGTTCGCTTGACCAGGCGCTCCTGACTCGCTTGATGGACCAAAACTCCAAGCTGGACGATCCGAAGGATGCCCGCGATGTGACCATGGAAGCGATGGTGCAGAGTGCGCTGCGCTCCGCTGAACTCGCGGTGAGCTACGGTTTGCGGCCAGACCAGATCATTCTCAGTGCAAAAGTCAGCGGCGTGCAGGACCTGATCGACGTTTATCGCGAACTGGGTCGCCGTTGCGAATACCCGCTGCATCTCGGCCTCACCGAAGCCGGCATGGGAGCCAAAGGCATCGTTAGCAGCACGGCTGCGCTGGCAGTACTGATGCAAGAAGGTCTCGGCGATACGATTCGTGTATCGCTCACACCCGCGCCCAATGGCGACCGCACCGAAGAGGTCACGGTCGCACAACAGATTCTGCAATCCATCGGCATTCGCAGCTTTACTCCGCAGGTAACCGCGTGCCCTGGCTGCGGACGCACCACCAGCACCTTCTTCCAGGAGATGGCCGAGCAGATCCAGAGCTACCTGCGTGAGCAAATGCCAGTGTGGAAGACGCGCTACTCCGGTGTGGAAGAGATGAAACTCGCGGTGATGGGGTGCGTCGTCAACGGCCCAGGCGAGTCAAAGCACTCGAATATCGGGATCTCGTTGCCGGGCACATTCGAAGAGCCAAAGGCGCCAGTCTACGTTGATGGCCGCCTGATGCTCACCCTCAAGGGCGATCACATTGTCGAGGAGTTCATCAAGATTCTCGACGAGTACGTGGATTCGCACTACGCGGCGAGAGACAAGCAGCTGGTGACGATCAGCAGTTAGGAATTGTCCCATCCCCTTTCAATGAGGCGGATAATGTCCGGCGGCCTGAAGCAATCGCCGCTCAGATAATCTCTCAGCCGTGTTCAGCTTTAGCAACTCAACTGTAACGCGTCCCACCTCGGTAAACGGCTCGATGCGCTCTTTCCTAATTCGGAAATGATCGGCCCACCGGTCTTGCCGCGGATGGAAAAGCCGAACCACTTTCCCTGTGCTCGCGTCGACAGACGAAACGTCACTGCCTTTGTGGCGGTTGCATAAGATACAAGCAAGAGCCAAGTTATCAGCAGTGGACGATCCACTGTGCTTACGGCTTATGATGTGATCGACTTGGTGGGGAAAGCCGGTGTCTTCGTCGCGGATAAGGCAGTATTCACAGCGGTGATCAGCGCGGCGAGATACTTCTGCTCGGAGAGAATTGCTGATATCAGCTGGCACGGGCGAGGATCTGGCGGGCCTTCGCCTTGGCCATTCTCAGAATGTGTTCCAGTTCTTCGAAGTGATCGAGTTCTGCCTTCTCCTCCCGCGATAAATGGTTCTCTTTCTCGCGCTCAATCAGTTCGGCCACTCTCTGCTGCGCGTCGGTCGATGGTCGGAATCCCACAACCGCTTCTGGGGTTGTACCGGCGGCGATGAAGTCAATAATCTCGAAGTAGGCGGGGCTAACTGTACTCATATGGGCGTTATCATAACACTTGCGGGGGGTGCTTGAGACCTCGCACGGCTGCGTTGCCATGGGCAAAAAGAATCTATCGCTCCGTTATTTTTTCCATTGCTCTTTGCTCTAGAATCTTGTCAACGAATTCGCATTGACATCCACTGCCAAAGATCCGAAGCCAAAGATCGCCGACAACGGCGCCAAGCCCGTCTCCGCGGCCACGCTGAAGCTGCGCCTCCTTAAGCGGCTGAAGTGCACGCTGAAATACGAAAAGCTGGCGTGGGACGCGGGCGCGAAACTAGTAGCTGGTGTTGACGAGGTCGGCCGGGGTTCGCTCTTCGGACCGGTGGTCGCGGCGGCGGTGATTCTCGATCCGAGCTATCGCATTCGTGGATTGCGCGATTCCAAGTTGCTGGACCGCGAGACACGCGAGAAGCTTGCGCCGCGGATTCGCGAGCATGCACTGGCCTGGGCAATCGCGGCGGTCGACGTCGCGACCATCGATCAGATCAACATTTATTGGGCCTCGAAGCGCGCTATGGAAGTAGCGGTCGCGAAGCTCACGCTACCTCCCGACCACTTGTTGATCGACGCCATGCGCATTAACTTCGAATGCGCGCAGACGCCGATCATCCACGGTGATGCGCTCTCGGCTTCAATCGCTGCGGCATCGATCATCGCCAAAGTCGAGCGCGACGCCATGATTACCGCCTGGGACCCGATCTTCCCTGAGTATCGACTTGCTTCCAACAAAGGGTACAGTACACCGCATCATCTGAAGACGCTGCGCGAGAAAGGCCCAAGTCCGCTGCATCGTCTGTCATTCGCGCCGGTGTGGACTTCGTCAGCACCACAGGAGGTGCTGGAATTCATGCTGGAGGGGGAAGAAGCAACTAGCAACTAGCAATTAGCAATTAGCAATTAGCAGCTGGCGCCCAGTCGTCAGCGGCCAAGGCGATCGCGGTCGACTGGCATAACCTGCATCATGTATACCCCTTTCCGCTCCTGTCCACGGTTTTTCTGATTGCTAACTGCTAGTTGCTAGTTGCTAATTGCTTCTCACTTGCAACAAGTCGCCTGCTCGCGCATCCTATCCGATATGGCTAATACAGAGACGGCGATCCTCGGCGGCGGATGCTTCTGGTGCGTGGAAGCCACGTTTCAGCAGTTGGAAGGTGTCCATTCGGTGGTGTCGGGCTATATGGGCGGGCGCGTTCCAAATCCGACGTACGAGCAAGTCTGCAGCGGACGCAGCGGCCACGTCGAGGTTGCGCAGATTACCTTCGATCCGGCCGTCATCAGTTACGAAGATCTGCTGGAGGTGTTCTTCACCGTTCACGATCCGACGACGCTGAACCGACAGGGCAACGACGTGGGCGAACAATATCGCTCGGTCATCTTCTACCGCGACGAAGCGCAGCGCAAGACCGCGCAGGCCGTAATCGATGAGCTGACCAGGGAACATGCCTTCGCCAATCCCATTGTGACGGCGATTGAACCGGCTTCAACGTTTTATGCGGCCGAGAATTATCACCAGGATTATTTCAAGAACCACCCCAATCAGCCGTACTGCATGTTCGTGGTCTCGCCCAAGGTGAAGAAGATTCGGGAGAAGTTTGCAGCCAGGCTCAAGGCCGGGGTTTAGCGGGTTCAGTCCTCAATCACCATGCTTATGCCGCTCGGGCAGGCCGAGACTGCGAACTGTGTCGCCCTCAAAGTCGAATTCAATCAGTACAGCCGGCTCATTCCCCACCACCCAGCCATCATGACCGGGATCGATCACCACAACTTGAGGAGCGCTGAACTCCACGATGCAGCCATCCTCATACTCAATATGAATCTGCCCGGAGGCCAGAAAACCGGCGTGCGCGTGCATGCACAGATCGGTACCGGTGACCGGCTTCATGTGCGTTGACCAGCGAAATCCCGGTGGGTAGATGAGACGTTTGACGCGGGCCGCGCCAGCGGCGGCGATGTCGAGCTGCACCGTACCGACTTCGCGGTGCTGAGTTCCCTTCATGGGTGCGAGGAGAGGATTGGCATCACTCATGACGATTCCTCCGAAGCGCGGCCGGTTCGATCCTGCACCTTCTCGTATCGCACGGAATGCGTCCGGCGCGTTCCTGAGGATACCGCACCGCGCCAGCGCGCGCCAGAATTTCGGCGGAGAAGAACTGGCTCTTCACCACGGAGGACACCGAGATCACGGAGTTTCTATATTTGATTTTTCTCCGTGTCCTCTGTGTCTCTGTGGTGGGAATCGGTTTTCGTGGTTCTCGCCGAACTCCCTGATTCCAGGGTAAATCCAGTTCTTGACATTGCAAATTGCAATGATAAAATTGCAAATTGTAATATGAAGCTGGGCGAGAAAATCCGTTACCTGCGGTTGGTCGAAGGCACCCTTCGCGGCATGGGTCGCGAGATGACCCAGCAGGACCTGGTCGTCGCGCTGAAAAAGGAAATGGGCAGCGGACTGAGCCAGTCCTATCTGTCGCAGATCGAGAGTGGAGCCCGCCCGCACCTGACCAATGCCTCGCGCATGCTGTTGGCGCGGTTTTTCAAGGTGCATCCGGGATACCTGGTGGACGATCCTGAGGGTTATCACACTGAGCTGACCAGCGATCTGCGGGCGATGGAAGACCGGCTCGACCTGTGGCTCATCAATGGGGCCGAGCAGTTTGCGCGCGATCCCGAGCTGAGTCGGGCGCTGTTGCAAGTGGCGAAGCATAAGGACTCGCGCAAATGCGTGGTGCTGCTGGGCGCGATTCTAGAGGCGCCGGAACTGGTGGACCGTTTGACCGAGGTGTTAAAGCCAGACTTGGCGCAAAGCGCCGGGTGGTAGCCGAAGAAGGAAGTCGGCGGGAGCAACCTTATGACGTGGGAAATTTTTTATCTGGTGTGCTTTCTGTTCGGCGTAACGATGATTGGGCTGTCGTTTCTGGGCGGGACCCTGCACCTGCCGCACATTCACCTGCACTTGCCCCACGGAGGCCCGCACGTCGCAGGTGGCGGAGTCGCAAACGGCTCGGAGATGTCGTTCTTCAACTTCGGATCGGTCATGGCATTTCTGGCCTGGTTTGGCGGGACAGGCTACTTGCTGACGCGCTACTCCTCGCTGGTGGTCGCGGGAGTGTTGACTCTCGCGGTGGTTGCCGGAGTGGCCGGCGCGACGATCGTCTTCTGGTTCGTGGCCAAGGTGCTACTCAAGTACGATCGCGATCTTGACCCAGCCGATTACGAGCGAGTGGGTGTGCTGGGACGTGTCAGTAGTCCGATCCGCGCCGGAGGAACCGGGGAAATTATCTTCTCTCAGGAAGGTACACGGAACACCTGCGGTGCACGCAGTGAGAATGGCGAAGCCTTGCCGCGCGGCAGTGAAGTCATCGTAACGCGGTACGAAAAAGGCATTGCGTACGTGAGACGGTGGGAAGAAATGGCAAAAGAGGAACAAGCAATTAGCAGTTAGCAATTAGCAACTAGCTCTTAGCTATTAGGCGCCAGTGCTTGAGGACTCGAAGGTGAGAGGAAATTGCAGGTGCGCGGACGACAAACAACAGCGGCCTTAGCACTAGAAGCTAAACGCTAAGAGCCAAAAGCTAATTGCTAATTGCTAATTGCTTTAAGGAGGCGTATGGGATTCCACATTCCAACTGAAGTATTAATCATTGCCTGGACAGCAGTCGCTGCGGTGGTGCTGCTGATCAGCGTGTTTGCCAGGCTCTACCGCAAAGCCGGGCCCAACGAGGTCCTGGTAGTGTACGGGTTTCGCGGCACCCGCGTAGTGAAAGGACACGGAACGGTCATCTTCCCCATGGTGGAGACCTTCCGCGAGCTATCGCTGGAGTTGATGTCGTTCGACGTGGCACCGCAGCAAGACCTCTACACCAAGCAGGGAGTTGCTGTGACCGTCGAAGCGGTAGCGCAGATCAAGGTGAAGTCCGACCCAGAGTCAGTTTTGACTGCGTCCGAGCAGTTCCTAACCAAGGCGCCGCAAGACCGGGAAGCCCTGATCCGGCTGGTGATGGAAGGTCACCTGCGCGGCATCATCGGACAACTCACGGTGGAAGAGATCGTGAAGCAGCCTGAGATGGTGGCTGATCGCATGCGCTCCACCTGCGCCGACGACATGAACAAGATGGGGCTGGAGGTGATCTCGTTCACCATCAAGGAAGTTCGCGACAAGAACGAATACATCTCCAACATGGGGCGTCCCGACATTGCACGCATCAAGCGGGATGCCGACGTCGCCACCGCCGAAGCGGAGCGCGACACTGCGATCAGGCGCGCCATCGCACTGCGCGAATCCGCTATCGCCAAAGCGCAAGCCGACCAGGAGCGAGTGGCCGCAGAGACAGCCTCGCAGGCGCGGCAAGCGGAGGCACAACGCGATCTCGAGGTAAAGAAGGCAACCTACAACGAATTGGTAAAGCGCCAGCAGGCGCAAGCCGACAAAGCGTACGAAATTCAGACCAACATTATGCAGCAGCAGGTGACCGCCGAAGCCGTGAAGGTGCAGCAAGTCGAGAAAGAACAGCAGGTGAAGGTGCAAGAGGCGGAAATCATGCGTCGCGAGAAAGAGCTGATCGCGACCGTGCTGAAGGCGGCCGAGATCGAGCGCCAGCGGATCGAGACTTTGGCCGGCGCCGAAAAGCAGCGACTGACGGTCGAAGCCGAAGGCCATGCCAGCGCGATTCGTGCGCAGGGCGAGGCCGAAGCCGAGATCATCTTTAAGAAAGGCGACGCCGAAGCACGCGCGATGAACGTGAAGGCCGAGGCCTATCAGGAGTACAACCAAGCCGCGGTCGTGGACAAGCTCTTCACCAATCTGCCGGAGATTGTGAAGGCGCTAGCCAGTCCGCTGGCTAATGTCGACAAGATCACCATCGTCTCCACCGGCAACGGTCATTCGGCTGGGATGAACAAGATCACAGGCGACATCACCGAAATGGCGGCGCAAGTGCCGGCGCTGTTCGAAGCGCTCTCGGGCATGAAGATGTCTGACTTGCTGAGCAAAGTACGAACGCTGGGTGATAAACCGAATCGTCCGGACGCTCTGCCGCCCGGAGAAGACGATGGGAAGTCCAAGGCCGCGGGGGCTGGTAAGTAACGCAATATCCACCCCGTCGCAAAATCAGCGATGAGGGTGGGGCACCCTTTAGTTCGGAGGGCCGACAGGCCGGCCGGCTTTCGACAGGATGGGTATGAATTCAGAAATCGATAACGCGCAGATCGTGGTGAATCTTGGATTGATCGGCACATTACTGGGTGCGGTAGTTCGGTTCATCACGCACTCAAACGTGGCGGTTCCTGTAGGCGCCATGGGAGGCTTGCTCGTCGCCTTCTTGTTGGCAGCGGTTCGCGGCGAGCAGTTTTGAGTTGGATAGGGATCCTTCGACTCCGGATCACAAAGGAAGTGATCCTCTGCTCAGGATGACAGGTATGTGCCTTCTGGCGAAGAGCGCAAGGCGAATAGCGAAATATGCAGTCAAGACTGAAAGCTGACAGCTGACGGCTGACAGCTCAAGAAAAGGGGTTAATTATGGCATTACTCGATCGTGTAGCAACGCTGGTGCGGGCCAACCTCAACGACCTGGTTGACCGGGCGGAGAACCCAGAGAAGATGTTGAAGCAGGTCATCCTGGACATGGAGAACCAGTTCATGCAGGTGAAGACGCAAGTGGCCATCGCCCTTGCCGATCTGCATCTGCTGGAGAAACGCAAGAAAGAGAACGCTGACAAACACGCCGAATGGATGCGCAAGGCCGAGCTCGCGGTCGACAAGAAAGACGACGAGCTTGCCCGCGCGGCGCTTGGAGCGGGCAATGAGCTTCCAGCACCTTACCGAGAGCTTCGACCAGCAGATCGCGGACCAGGAGATCCAGGTGGAGGCGCTCAAGTCGGCACTGAAGAAGCTGGAGCTGAAGCTTTCCGAGGCCCGCGGAAAAGCCGATCTGCTGATCGCGCAGCATCGCCGGTCGCGCGCCGTCCACCGCGCCGCCGATGCCCAAATCACCCCCACGGGAGAGAACCGCACCTTTGAGCGGATGCGGTCTAAAGTCGCCCGCGAGGAAGCCTTAGGGCGAGCCAAAGGGGAGATACTGGGGGACGACCTCGATGGCCGGCTGGACGCGCTGGAGCGGGAGCAGAAAATCGACGCGCTCTTGGACGAGATTAAGGCAAAAAAGCGCCTGAGCGCGTAGTAGTTCGACGAGCGGCACCGCCTAACCCAGGCCGAGAGCGGCATTTTCGGCCACTGTCCTGGCATATCCACACTAAGGGGCTGCATGTTTACTGACATGTAGGCCCCTTTCTAATCTGCCACTTACCTGCCCATCCACAGATCACCCAGAAATCACCTCCAGATCACCCACAAATCACCGCTGGTGCATTGATGCCGCGAGCGAATGGGCGCATTGTGCGTTCACGAGAGCGGGAAATCGCGAAAGCAACATGCTCTCAAAGGGGAACGCTTCCGGGGGTAGGACAACTATCCCGCCTCCGGAAGCGAAATAGGGTCCCAAACCACAACCCGACGCCGCTCCACTTCGACCGTCGCCACAGCCCATGACCGCAAGGAGGTCACCATGAAAAGCCAAATTGCCAACACCGAAACGATCACCCGGACCACCTCTTCGTGGGCAGGCAGCACCGCGAAGAAACTCGCCGCCACGGCATTGCTTACTCTGACGACGCTGTCGTTCGCGCACGCCCAAGTCGCGGATTGTGCCCCCGGCAACCTTTCCGACTACGAAAAGCTCGGCGCCCAGGGCTGCATGATCGGCGAAAAGAAGTTCTCGAACTTCCAGTATCACCAGGGAGCCGCTGGGCTGCCCAGCGACGCCATATCGCTGACGCCGGGAACCACCCCTGACACTGACGACCCAGGGCTGCTGTTTGAGGCCAAGTGGGCTTCGGCCTCGGAAGATTCATTTGTCTCCTACAACGTCGAAGCTCAGCCCAACGGGAAGCCGATCTCGGGCGCGAGCCTGCAAATGCAATTTGGAACGATCACCGGCACAGGGAGCGCGACAGTGCTTGCTGACCTGTGCTCCTCGGACGGCACAGCAGACACCTGTGGTTCTCAGAAACTCGAACTCAAGGTGGTCCTGAGTGCCCATGGGCCAAAAACCCCCGCGGCCAATGGGCAGTTCAATGAACCCCAGAGAGCAATTCGGGTGGTGACGCCGATTGACTTGGCTTCCGGCCGCGGCGGTAGCGCGGACCTGGACGGATTCATGGCGGTATTTCGCTAGAACGGCCATCGTTCGCCAGCAAGGCAGGAACGGTGAATGTTTTCAGGGAGCGCCGACGGATCGCTTCCCTGCCCGGTGAAGTCTCCAAGTTCAAGACGTGAGGAACAGCTAAGCGGTCAGTTGTTCTTCACTTTCAACCACAACCGCCAACAACCCATGACCACAATGAGGTCACCATGAATGCGCAACTTTGTCTTGCGGATGACGACCGTTCTTTCGTTACCGTTGGCGGCGTCCAAATCGCATCTACCGAACAGAAGCCTTCCTGGTCCGTTGGCTCGCGCATCGCTTTTCGCTTCTGTCTGGTGTACTTCGGGCTTTTCTGTCTGCTCACGCAAATTTTCGGCAGCTTGGTGCCCATTCCGCTCGATTTCCCGGATCCATCCAACTTCTGGCCGACGCGCCAGATTGTCACTTGGACCGCCGTGCATGTGTTCGGAGTGACTCATCCTCTGGTTTACATGAGCGGCAGCGGTGACAAGGTTTTCGATTGGGTGCTGGTGTTCTGCCTGTTGATACGTCGCCGCAGTGACCACAATCGTCTGGTCCGTACTCGACCGCAGACGGCTGAATTACGTCGCGCTGAACAAATGGTTTCGAGTGGCTATTCGTTTTGCTCTGGCTTCGCAGATGTTGGTGTACGGGATGACAAAAGTTGTTCCCCTGCAAATGCCGTTTCCGCATCTCACCAAGTTACTGGAGCCATTCGGCAACTTCTCGCCTATGGGCGTTCTCTGGTCGTCCGTTGGTGCGTCTCCCGCCTATGAAATTTTCGCTGGATCGGCGGAGGTTCTGGCTGGAATCCTACTGATTATTCCAGCGACGGCCACGCTGGGAGCGCTGGTTTGCCTCGCGGACTGCATTCAGATCTTCACCCTCAACATGACCTATGACGTTCCGGTGAAGCTTTTTTCCTTTCACCTGCTTCTGATGTCCCTGTTCCTCCTGGCGCCCGAACTCCGGCGTCTGGCTGACTTCTTCGTTCTGAATCGCACGCCCGGCCCAGTCCACGCAGCCTCCACTGTTCAGGACGCGCCGCGCGCACCGCATTGCGGTGGCCGCGCAGATTGTCTTTGGTATGTGCCTGTTGGGGATGAATATCTACAGCATTTGGAGTACCTGGAGCACTTATGGCGGCGGAGCTCCCAAGTCGGCACTTTACGGCATCTGGAACGTCGACGAGCTCTCGATTGATGGACAACTTCACCCGCCGCTGCTCACCGACGCCAACCGCTGGCGCCGTGTCGTCTTCGAATTCCCCGACGAAATGACATTTCAGAAGATGGACGATTCGTTCACCCATTACGGTGCCGCGATCAATGCGGGCGACCAGACTATCGCGCTGAAAAAGTTCAAGGACGAGAGCTGGAAGGCAAATTTTAAATTCCAGCGCCCAGCAGCCAATCAGTTGACGCTCGATGGGGAAATGGACCACCACAAGATTCACATGCAACTGCAACTGGTTGACCGCAACAGCTTCACGCTGGTCAACCGACGCTTTCATTGGGTGCAGGAATACCCCTTCCAGCGGTAGGGGGAAGTTGCTGTCCAACGAGACCAATTTCGGGGAGTCAAGTCTGAGGGCTACATATATTCGTATGTAGCCCCTTTTGTAATCAGCTAGTTAGGTCGCAGAATCCCCAGATCACCTGGAAATCACCGCTAGATCACCCACAAATCACCGCTGGTGCATTGAGCCCGCGAGCGCGCTGACCTATTGTGCGCTCACGAGAGCAGGAAATTGCGAAAGTGACCTGCTTTGAAAGGGGAACGCATCCGGAGGTGGGACAACCATCCGCCTCCGGAAGCGAAATGGGGTCCCAAACCACAACCCGGCGCCGCTCGTCTTCGACCGACGCCACAACCCATGACCACAAGGAGGTCACCATGAAAACGCAAATGATCCCAACCAACGAAATGACTCCGCGGCCGTTCTGTGGAGGACTCGCCGACCAAGTCACCCACAACCTAACCATCGTCGCGTCAGGTTCGGCCGTCGCCACAACCTATGACCACAAGGAGGTCACCATGAAAACACAAATTAGCAAACGCCACACCGACGTACTCGGAGTTCAACGGCCAACCATCCTCAATCCTAAGATCAATTCGGGGCTGCTTTGGCAAGCCTGCTTCATGCTGCTCCTTATCGCCGCCATGGTCGTGCCGGGAGCTGCTCAGGGAATCTATGTGGCCAATCACCACGGCTCCTGCTGCGCATTCATCGGCGAATACAAATTCGATGGGATGATGAAAAGTCCCTCGCTCTTCAGCATCAACCCAATGGTATGGAGCTTGGCGACGTTTGGACCACGTCTGGTTGTCCCAGAGGCCGGCATTGAGGTTGACGAGTTCGATGGAACAACGGGGCACCAGATAACACCCTTCACGATCTCTGACTACCCTTTTTCTGCCGTGGTGTCAGGGAATCACCTGTTTGTAGTCGACGATAGTGGCGGATTTCGCGGAATTGGAGAATACGACGCCACCTCGGGGGCGACGATCAATGCTAGCCTACCCGGTGTGAACCCAGGGGCTACATACATCGCGGCGTACCCTGGACGGGGAGGTACGGTGAATCTGTTCGTCACGATTGCTAACTCTGGCGGAATCCATAACACCGGCTCAATTCAAAAAATCAATGTAGATCCGTCAACAGGTACCGTGAAATGGTCAACAACCCTGGTCAGCGGGTTAGATGGTCCAGGAGGCATCGCGGTGTCTGAAGATGGGGACTACGTTTATGTCGTGATTCCTAATTTCGGAGAAATTGACGAATACGACACCTTTGTTGGGTTGCCGGTTCATGTCCCCTTAGTCGCGAATATTTCAGGTCAACCGTTGGACATCGCACTGTCTGGGTCGAACCTGTTGGTTACACGATTCAGTGCCGGCGCCATTGGCGAATACGACACCAGCACCGGGGTATGGAACCCCAGCCTAGTCTCGGGGCTGAGTAGTCCGATTGGGATAGCGGTGACGCCTGGTGATGGGACTACATTCTGCACTCCCCCGCCGAGCAATATGGTTGCCTGGTATTCCTTCGATCAGGATGCACATGTTGGGGAGTACGACTTGGCAAAAGGCAACGACGCAAAGAATGGCTTTGGGGTGGGGCAAACCGTGCAGGGGAAAGTATCAAATGCGTTGCTCTTCAATGGCAGTTACGCCTGGGCACCTAACAAGCCATGGCTGAATATGAGCAAAAACAATTTCTCCATCGACGCGTGGGTAAAGATTGCTAATCCAGCCGACTACAATGGCGTAGTCGTCTTGGTTGATAAGCGCGGGAACGATCCGTTGCTGGGGCTCCGGGGGTATCATTTCTTCCTTTACGACGGGCGACTGGGGCTGCAATTGGCCGACAACGCCGGCTATTACAATTACCTTTCCACGAGTGTTGTTCCGGCCGACAACCGGTGGCATCTGATTGCAGTTACCGTGTCGCGCACCTCACATACGGGCGGAGTTTGGTACTTGGACGGGCAGCCAATAGACACACCGTTTGATCCCACCGGCCACCCGGGATCCTTGGATACCCCAGCCGAACTCGAGATTGGGGCCCGGGAGTTTGGCCTCGGTGGCGGGGGATTTTTCAAGGGGGGGCTGGATGAACTTGAAATCTTCAACAAAGCCCTGAGCGCCGCGGAGGTGCAGGCAATCTATTCGGCGGGTTCGGCGGGAAAGTGCAAGTAATAGCAACGGCGAAAATCGCGGTATGCTGAGTAACCATATTCATTCGGCCGTAAGTCAGCTACGATCTTCGCCACATTACGGACCCACCCTTAGGCTAAACCAAAGGGTGGGTTCTTGCCGTCGAGACCGCAGCTCGCCCGCACCGACGACCTCCATCCGCGCTAAAATATCGCGATGGCGGACTCTCTTTATTTGAGTATCTGGTTTCCCAGCTTCCGCGAGGGAGAGATGATGCCCCGCGCGGTGAGCGTTCTGCGGCAATTCCCTTTCTCGGCGGTACGCGAAGGCATCACCTATTTGTCGGTGCATCCGCTGGCGTGGTCGGAGCCGACGGTGCTGGAGCGCCGATTCACGCCGGGGATCTCGCCCGAGGAAGCATAGTTTACCCTCAGAGCTCCGTCTCTCCCGGCAAATATCCCTTTGTAATCTTCTGGTTAGCCGCACACTTCCCCAGATCACCTAGAAATCACCGCTAGATCACCCACAAATCACCGCTGGTGCATTGATGCAGCGAGCGGATAGGCGCATTGTGCGTTCACGAGAGCGGGAAATTGAGCAAACGCTTAGCCCGCTCCTAGGGAACGCTTCCGGAGGTGTGACGACCATCCTGCCTCCGGAAGCGAAATGGGGTCCCAAACCACAACCCGCGCCGCTCGTCTTTCGACCGCCGCCACAACCCATGACCACAAGGAGGTCACCATGAAACCCCAGATCACCAACCAGCACAGCAACATAGTCGCAGTTCAACCCTCAACGACATTCCATACGGAGGATCGTATGAAAAGCCAGAGCTCAATGAGCCTGCTGAGGAAGAGCCCGTTGGCCGTGATCATTATGGTTTGTGCCATTTTGTCCGCCACAATGTCCGTGGGTCAGGGACCGAGTCCCGCCAAAGACGCCGGACAAGCCGGCAGTGGTCAGCTACGCGGGGCCATTAGTGTGGAGCTGGCAAAGTCGCTCGATTCGAAAAAGCTCAAGGAGGGCGATGAAGTTGACGCCAAGCTTGCGGCAGATATTCAGACTGGCGATGGAACAATTCCTCGCGGTACGAAGTTGATTGGGCATGTAACCGAGGCGAAGGCCCGCTCGAAAGGCGATTCGGAATCAACCCTGGGTATTGTCTTTGACAAAATGAGCCGGGGACGAAGCGTAGACATGCCCATCAAGACTGTCATTCAGGCGGCGGCCCCGAATCCGAAAGCGGACCTTCCTGCCGGTGGCGTCATGTACGGCGGGCTGAGCGAAGCGACCGAGAAATCTACCTTTTCGCCGACGGCGGGAGCGCCCGGTAAACCCATCCTCAATCAGCAGTCCAGAGGCGTTCTCGGGATCAAGAACCTGCAACTGGGACCCAACGGAGTGTTCACCTCGAGTGGGAAAGAGGTAAAGCTCGATAGCGGGATGCAGATCCTGCTCGACCTGACGATGCAAAATTCGGCGCAGACGGACTCCGGTAATTAGCAATTGTGACGCTTGAGGACGATTTCTCAGACGCGATGGCTCATTTCGATACGCTTCCGGGGATTGGATAACCATCCACCTCCGGGAAGCGAAATGGGGTCCCAAACCACAACCGTGCGCCGCTCCACTTCGACCGTCGCCACAACCTAATGACCACAAGGAGGTCAGTATGAAAAGCTCTCGACGAGAGTTTCTGGAGTTTCTGGCCGTTGGGGGAGCGTCCGCCCTCACTCTCCTTCATCCAGGTCGCGCCATAGCTTCGCCAGACTCGCTACGGGGACAGCGGCCTGTGAATCACACGAATCCAATCGTTCAAGAGAATAGACGCCTGGGCACACGCAATTGGATGCTCACAAAGCCTCCGACAGTGCTAGCAGAGTATCCTCCGGGAGATATAGACCGCACGACGAATCGGTGTCCTGTCATTGAGGGCTACGCATGGCCACCAAGCGTGAATGTCGGCGAAACGATTTCGTTCTATGTCAGTACCACTTCCTCTTCGTATTCACTACAGATCTTTCGAATGGGATACTACGGTGGATTGGGAGGGAGGGCGACAGGAGCCGCTTGGTATGATCTTAAGGTCGGCTCGTCTAACGACCCTCAGCCCGACCCTCCGACCAACGGCGACGCTTCCGCCTGGATGCCAGCCGTTCTCGATGGCAATACGACGTTCCAGGTTCCTCTCCATTGGGTGAGCGGTTGCTTCGTTGCGAAACTGGAGGCCGCGTGCGGAACCCAAAGTTACATTTTCTTCGTCGTCAGAGATGACTTCCGAAGGTCAGAATTGCTGATGCAGTGCAGCCTCACGACGTATCACGCGTACAACGGCTGGAACGGCGATTCTGTTTATGCTTACAACAATCTTGATGATGAGTGGCGGAACGAGGGACAGGTTATCTGGCTCAAGCGCCCGTTTTTGCCAAGCAGTAGCCCAAACGGGTGCTATGGCGCCGGGGCGGGGGCTTTCTTCACTCACGACAAAGGACCTGGCGGCCCTGACACTTGGAGCCCTCCTCGTTCAGAAGCCGATATGTATTCCGCCTCCGGGTGGGAATACAGCATGGTACGTTGGCTTGAGATGGAAGGCTACGACGTAACGTATTGCACCAATCTCGATACCGATGCCAATCAATTAGCTCGTTCGAGTCATCGGGCCTTTCTTTCCGTCGGTCATGACGAATATTGGTCACTTCAAGCCTACAGCAATGTAGTGAACGCACGTGATAATCAGGGGACAAACTTGTTGTGGTTCTCGGGAAATACGGTGTGGAATTGTGTGGATTTGAGCGACGAGGGCCAGATGCGAGTTGTTGGCAACTTCAACCCAGCAAATGCGGGCACATCTAACCCTCCGCTCCCCGTCACCGACTATGGCCTCGTGGGTGGAACATGGGTCGCGGGTGCTCCACAACAGGATTTTCAGGTGCGGGACCTTTGTCCTCTCTGGCTTACCAAAGGAGTGACGTTACACGGCCACCGCTCAATGATACTTGGTAATCAAATCGGTGGCTATGAAGTCAATGGGCTCGACGCGACCCACCCTGAGTGGAACACGCTCCTGCCACCTGGGACGGAAATCGTTCTTTCCGGTGTTGGGTTGGAGCCTGGACAGGCGATTTGGTATACGTCGAGAAGCAGCGGCGCTACGGTGGTTTCGTTAAGCACCGTTCAATGGAGCTGGGGACTCGACGACTTCACCTTAGAGGTATCTGCTGCACAGCCAACTCCGCCTAATTTACGAAAGCGTGTGGATCAAGGCGTTCAGCAGTTTACCCGTAATCTCATTGGTCATTGCACGGATGCGAAAAACATGATTGCCGATCTCGCCGATGGCACTTATGAAATACGGTCTATGAGTGCTTTTCCGCAAAATCTAATCGTAACCAATAACGGGGTTCCCAATGCCCCGGTGATAGTGTACGGCGATGGTACATGGCATTCGAGTAATGCTCAGGCTTTGTGGATCGTGCAAAGATATAACGGACCTCGCACCCTACAGCCGGTCATCGGTCCTTATAAGGCCGCAGAGGATGTTTGGTACACAATTCGAAACGCGCAGAACGGGCAACACCTGATCGTCGGCGACAGTGGCGCGCAGAATGGAACTGTAGAAGTCTATGGTTATCCTTATTCGGACTGGGGGCGATACCCCGACAACACCCAAATGATGTGGCGCATTTGGCGGTATACACGGTTCCCGTCTGCCGCTCCGGTTTACCTTCTTCAAAACGTATGCTGCGGTCAACTACTCATTGTCGGCGAAAACGGGATCAAGAATGGCCCCGTTTGGGTTTACGGCAACTACAATGGTGGGTGGGGCGAGGCGGAAGATAACACCCAGAAACTCTGGGTTTTTTCGTTGAACTCATCACAATGTGGTGGAGACTGGGCCTGCGGCGTCCTATCCCTGCCAGCAGCGTCCGAATAGCGTGTAAATGCTTGCTTCGTGCCTTCGTGCCACGTGCCCCGTCCAAGCGTACGTTGCTTGGGCGGGGATTTTCTTTGCCCGAAGACTCGAACTCACTCGCACGCCGCGAGCAGCATCCGCGCTAAAATACCGCGATGGCGGATTCGCTCTATCTCAGCATCTGGTTTCCCGGCTTCCGCGAAGGCGAGATGATGCCGCGCGCGGTAAGCGTGCTGCGGCAATTTCCTTTCTCGGCTGTCCGCGAGGGAATCACCTATCTATCCGTACACCCGGTGGCGTGGTCGGAGCCGACGGTGCTCGAGCGCCGCTTCACGCCGGGCATCTCACCCGAGGAAGCCGCCGAGATTGCCGGCGAATTTGTGCATGACGATTTCGCTTTTGTCTTCGAGGCGTTCTGGGACCTTTGGGTGCCGAACGAAGACGAGCAGGGCGACACCTGGGTGCAGCGTCCGGTTGCGGTGCGGTTTCTGGTGCATGGACTGCAGTTCGACGAGGGCATTTACAGCGAAGACGGGCAGGTCGAGGTGGACTTTGGGCTGGATACGTCATTCGTGTACGAGGGGCTGACGCTTTCCCCGTTCATCGAAAAGTATCTGCGCGCCAACATCGCCAAGCTGGTCGCGTTCTCAGCCGCCGTCGAAAAGAATTGCGTGCTGAGCGGACGCGTACTGTGGTCTGAGTCGGAAGAGAACCTGGCGCAGAAGCTGATTGCCAAATTGCAGCAGACGCAGTAGGCGGCGCGGGTTTGAAGGGACACCGCTTCCGTCACGCCATAAGCGCCAGTGATTAACGTGGCTTCGTCCACGAAGGACTTCGGTGTTTGAGACGAACTGCGAGTTCCCTCAGAGGCTAAAGCAGTATCATGCCGGGTATATAGATCACGGGTGGAGCACGCCCTCAGGCGTACATACCTGTCGTCCATTCCGGATCACGCTCCAGATTCTCTGTTGAAAGTCAAAAGCCAAGTCAAAATCAAAGGCCCTGGGGAGGGGAGAAGAGGCCTTCCTCGGAGTACGGTTAGGCGGCGGCGCTGGCCGCTGTCGTGGGGCAGCAAAAAACCTGCGTGCCATCGAACAGCGCATCAGGTTTGAAGATGCCGAAAGCCGGATGCAGCAATTTGCGCATGACCGCCCTTCGGGTTGGCTCCTTCAGCATTCTGAGCTATTGCGCTCCCATCGCAATTGTTGAAGTCTACTTTCGTAACGGCCTCTGAAGCGGCGCTCCACCCTACATACCCAGCGTG
The DNA here is from genome assembly GCA_963709045.1 of uncultured Acidobacteriaceae bacterium. GTDB lineage: Bacteria > Acidobacteriota > Terriglobia > Terriglobales > Acidobacteriaceae > Bog-257. The sequence continues at coordinate 293,780 of CAVPUX010000011.1, forward strand.
AAAGCTCTAAGATTACTGCCGCGGCGGCCTGCTACTCACGCGGGCTTTGACCAGCACAAGTGGTCCCCCATTTGGGTGGTCGTCAGAACCCCACGCGTCCCACGCGAATTAACGCCGACCAATCCGGCGAGTTATCTGCCGCCTGTCCCGCGGCATTGATGTGCTCGCGCTCCTTCAACTCTGGGAACGGAAGCCCACCCGTCACCAGGCGCCCTCGGTTGTACAGCAACTCGTCCAAGGTGCCATTCAGTAGGAGCTGATAATTCCACGGTTGCGGATTCTTCATGTCGGCGGCGATCTTGGTATCGAGCGTCGTCGTGCAGTTTCGGGTCAGCGCGTTATACCACTCCGGATGATCTCGCAATTGATTGAGGTAATCCGCATAGATGAGAAATATCTTGCGCGCCTCGTTCGGCGTCAGCGTGGTGCGATACAGGAAGACTTCCTCGTGCTTGCGGTAGTTGGTGCGTAATCGAATGACATCGCGCTCGTCGGCGGTGATGAAAATCAACTCGTATTGGCGAAAGAATCCCAGTATCGCCGAGTAATCCTGGCCCACTTTGTAACGCGCTTCGATCGAGAAGGCTATATGGTCGTGGTCGCCAAACTGGAAGCTGAGGATGGGATGGCCGATATACTTCGGCCCCCAGGTGGTGAAGAAAAGATCTGCATAACGGAGTTGCGACAGATAGACCGTGCGGTCGCTCCAGCAATCCTTGTAATCGGTCTTAGTGATGTAGTCGCAGTTGCGCAGGTTGTGGATGGTAACCCGGTCTCCATCGATGTCGACCGAGGTGGTTCGTGCCGCGTCGGCCTGCCAGTTCCCTTCATTCGAGGGCTTCAGGCTGAGCCACCAGGTGAGCACAATGCAGAAGCCCGCGAAACACAACACCGCAGCCCACGGTCGCTTGACCAAAATCAGAATCGCGAGAATCCCGATGACGTAGATCACGGTCACCGGGATCCGCAACGATGCGATTCGAAAATCAACGTAAAGCGCGGCCACTGCCCACACAGTGAGCAGCGCGAGAATGAACCACATGATGGTACGTCCAATGGCTCGCAACACCCGGAACCGAACCGGCGATGGCCTGAGCCGATGGCCGACAGTATTATCATCCATGATTTTTTCCGCCTCCAGCTCAAACCGGCCCGGTGCCGTTTGGCGACTCGCCCCTTGGGAGAGACCATGCGATTGTAAAAGCCAGCCGGGGACGGCGTGAACTGGTACAACTGCCAGTCGGGTGTTTTCCTTCCACCCGTCCGTATCCCCACATGATCAAGGGCTGTAAGAAAAGGGACGAGTCGCAGACTGGCAAATTTACCAGTGGCAATCCGCGTCTTTTTGGGCTAAAAAGGCAGCTACCCTTTTACCAGAGAGTTGAGTGCTGGGAATGATACTTCGGAGTGTGTTAATGCGAACCGTAGCTGACTTTGATCATGCTGATCTTCCCATAAACGACACCAGGTCACTAAATGTGGCCGCTCCGGGTCGCCGTCGGCCAAGGAACATCATGCTGGGCGCATGTCTGATGACCTTGCTGCTGTTCGTCGGCTGCGAAAAGAAGGAAGAAAAGCCCAAGCCCGGTCCGCCTGAGGTGCTGGTGGCCGAGGTCGTTCAGCAAAACGTGCCCATCACCAACGAATGGGTGGCGCAATTGAACGGCCCGGTGAACGCGGAGATCACGCCCAAAGTACAGGGATATCTGCTCAGGCAGGATTACCAGAACGGCTATTTCGTGAAGAAGGGTCAGCTCTTGTTCGAGCTCGACCCCCGGCAGTATCAGGCTGCGATGGAACAGGCCAAGGCGCAAGTGGCGGTGGCGCAGGCAAAATACGCCGAGGCGACCACGAATGTTGACCGTGACACTCCCCTGGCCGCGCAGAACGCCATTCCGCAAAAGCAGCTCGACACCGACCTTGCCAACCAGGCCGCGACCAAGGCGGAGGTTCTGGCCCAACAGGCCAGCCTGCAGAATGCCGAGTTGAACCTGGCCTGGACAAAGGTTTATTCACCCATCGACGGCATTGCGGGTGTGTCGAATTCTCAGATTGGCGACTTGGTGGGGACCGCTACCAAGATGGCGACCGTTTCACAGGTCAATCCCATCTGGGCCTACTTCAACGTCAGTGAGGGTCTCTTTCTAAGCTTTGCGTCCCAGGTCACCGGAATCATTACCGGCAAGGTCAGTTCGGCCACCCTCAAGAACACGCCCGTGGAGTTCATTCAGGCCAATAACGAGGACTATCCGCACAAGGGCACCATCATCTACGTGAACCGCCAGGTCGGAACGCAGACCGGAACCATACAGATGGCGGCTGAATTTCCGAATCCAGATGCCGTGCTTCGCCCGGGTGGCTTTGGACGGGTGCGGATTGCGACCGGGGTGAACAAGGATGCCTTGCTGGTGCCGCAGCCCGCAGTCATCGAGATACAGGGGCAGTATCAGATCATTGTGCTCACGCCTGATAACAAGGCGATGTTCCGCCCGGTCAAGATGGGAGACCGGGTTGGGCCGAATTGGATCGTTACCGAGGGCCTGAAGCCGGGCGAGAAAGTGGTGGTGGAAGGCATCCAGAAGGTCCAGCAGTTTGCGGCCGCTGTCCCCGAAATGGCCAAGGAAGGTGTTCCCGTTGTGGCCAAGCCCTACGTGCCGCCTGCCCAAACAGCGGGGAGCAACTGACCATGTCGAAATTCTTCATCAATCGGCCCATTGTCGCTATCGTAATCGCCATTCTGATGGTCCTGGCCGGCGTGGTCGCCATGCTGGAGCTGCCTACGGCGCAGTTTCCTAACATCGCCGACCCCATGATCCAAGTAAAGGCAACCTACCCCGGGGCGGACGCTACCGACCATTGCCGAATCGGTGGCCACTCCCATTGAGCAGCAGATGTCGGGCGTCAGCGGCATGAACTACATGTACTCGTTGAGCGCCAGCTCGGGCGGTGGCATGACGTTGTACGTGGACTTCCAGCTCGGGACCGACATCAACACCGACCAGATTCTGGCGCAGATGCGAAGCGGGCAGGCCAACTCGCAACTGCCCTCCGAGGTGACCCAACAAGGAGTGATCGTGCAGCCGGGTACGACGGCACCCTTCATGCTGCTCGACCTCTACTCTCCCAGCGGCGCCTACGACAACATCTTCCTGGCCAACTACGCCATCATCAATTTGCAGTATGCGCTGACGCGTATCTCAGGCGTCGGACAAGTGCAGATATTCGGCGCCGGCCCCTATGCCATGCGCATTTGGGTGAATCCTGACCGGCTGGCTAGCCTGGGGGTGACGGTTTCCGACATCACCAACGCCGTCAAGGCACAGAACAAAGTTAATCCGGCAGGCCAGGTCGGCGGCCAACCAGTTCCGCAGGGGCAACAGTTTACCTATAACGTGCGTGCACCTGGACGCCTGCCGACACCGGAAGAGTTCAATGAGATTGTCGTCCGTGCCCAGCCGGATGGCTCCATCCTGCGCCTGAAAGATGTGGCGCGGGTGGAAATGGGATCGCAATATTATTCCTATATGGCGCGCCTGGGAACGGCGCCGGAGGAGGGGAAGCCAGCCACACCCGCCCAGCCGGCGGCCCTCATCGCGCTCTATCTGACTCCAGGCAGCAACGCTCTGCAGACCCGCGCCAACGTCCTCAAATTCATGGATGAGGCGAAGGGAAGGTTCCCCCAAGGACTGGAATACATCACCGCGCTCGACACCACGCTCGCGGTCAGCGAAGGAATCCACGAAATCTATAAGACCCTCGGCGAGGCCATGGTGCTGGTCATTCTCGTGGTTTATATCTTCCTCCAGGGGTGGAGGGCCACGCTGATCCCACTGCTCGCGGTTCCGGTCTCGCTGATCGCGACCTTCATGGTCTTCCCCATGCTTGGGTTTTCCATCAACACCCTTTCGTTATTAGGACTGGTGCTGGCCATTGGTTTGGTGGTGGACGATGCCATTGTCGTGGTGGAGGCGGTGGAACACCATATCGAGCAGGGCATGTCACCTCACGATGCCAGTCTTAAGGCGATGGAGGAAGTCTCCGGCCCGGTAATTGCCATCGCCCTCATCCTGGCAGCGGTGTTTGTTCCCACGGCATTCATTCCCGGCATCACGGGACAGCTTTACAAGCAGTTCGCCGTCACCATCGCGATTTCGGTCCTCTTCTCCGCGTTCAACGCGCTTACGCTCAGCCCCGCACTGTCCGCCCTGCTGCTGCGTCCCAGAAAGCCGACCCGGGGACCTTTGGGCGCTTTCTTTCGCGGGTTCAACAACGTCTTCGGCAAGGCGACCGACGGATATGTCGGCGCTTGTCACCATCTGATTCGCAAGGCGGGCATCGCCTTTCTGTTACTGGCCGTGTTGACCGTGGGTGCCGGTTATTACGGCAAGAGTCTCCCGAAAAGCTTTCTCCCTGACGAAGATCAGGGCTATCTTTATGGCGGCTTGCAACTGCCGGACGCATCCTCCCTGCAGCGCTCTTCCGAGGCTGCGCGGGAGGTCGAAAAGATCATCATGGATACGCCCGGCGTGCAATACGTGAGCTCGGTCATGGGCTACAGCATGTTGAGCGGCGTCAATGCTACCTATAGTTCCTTCTTCTTTATCTCGTTGAGGCCCTGGGCCGACCGCAAGACCCCCGAGACCAGCTACGATGGCGTCAAGGCCCATCTGCAGAAGGCCTTGTCGCAGGTCCCAGCCGGCATTGCATTCTCCTTTCCTCCGCCTGCAATTCCGGGCGTTGGAACCTCGGGAGGAGCCACCTTCATTTTGGAAGATCGGTCAGGCAGCGGCATCGATTTTCTGGCCAAGAACACTCAAATCTTCATGGCCGAGGCCCGCAAACGTCCGGAGCTGCAAGGCACAATGACCACCGCTTTGTTCGGCGTGCCCCAGGTCGGCGTCAATGTGGATAACGCCAAGGCCATGACCCAGCAGATCCCGTTAAGCGGCCTGTACGAGACCATCCAGACGTTCATGGGCGGCGCGCTGATTAATTTCTTCAATCGCTTCGGGCTGCAATGGCAGGTATACGTCCAGGCCGACGGTGACTTCCGCACCAAGGCAGAGAATCTCGGCAAGTTCTATGTCCGTAACGCAACGGGCGACATGGTTCCTCTAAGCACCTTGACCAGCACGTATCCGCGCGCCGGCGCCGAGTTCGTGATGCGTTACAACCTGTTTAACTGCGTGCAGATCAATACCTCTGCTGCACCGGGCTACAGTTCCGGCCAGGCCATGGCCGCTCTGGAGGATGTCTTCCGTAAAACCATGCCCCCGCAAATGGGATTCGACTACAGCGGCATGTCGTACCAGGAGCAGAAAGCGGCGCAGGGCGTTTCACCCGTCACCATTTTCGGCCTCGCGTTCTTTATCGTCTTTCTCATCATGGCGGCACAGTACGAGAGCTGGACGCTGCCTTTCAGCGTGCTGTTGGGAGTCCCGATCGCTGTCTTCGGGGCGTTCATCACCCTTTATTACCGCCGTCTTGATAACAACGTGTACGCGCAGATCGGGCTAGTCATGCTGATCGGACTGTCAGCTAAGAACGCCATCCTGATCGTTGAGTTCGCCAAATTGGAATACGACAAGGGCAAGCCCTTGATCGACGCCGCTCTTACTGGCGCAAGGTTAAGACTGCGCCCCATTCTGATGACTGCTTTCGCCTTCATTCTGGGCTGCGTGCCGCTATGGAGGGCTTCCGGCGCCGGCGCCATCTCGCGGCAAGTGCTGGGCACCTGTGTGATTGGGGGCATGATGGCGGCGACGCTGCTTGCCGTCTTCTTCATCCCCGTCAGTTTCGACGTCGTGGAGCGTTTTGGACTATGGATATCGGGCGGAAAGAAAGAGCCGCAACACGAAGGAACTGGACCTGTCCCGGAGGGAGCGGGCGATGACTAGCATGAGAACATACGCCGTTTTCGTGTTGTTGCTCGCGCTGTGCGCATGCAAGGTCGGCCCCAACTATAAGCGTCCGGAGCTCAGCGTGCCTGGCGAGTATCGTGGGATTGCGCCGGATGCTACGACGCAGCCGCCGCCAACCGGTGGACAATTCGCCGAGATGAAATGGCCGGACGTGTACCAGGATGCGGTGCTGCAAAGCCTCATCAAGGAAGCTCTGGCCAACAACTACGACATGCGGATCGCGGCCACGCGCATTCTTCAGGCCAACGCATCGTTAGGCATTACCCGCGCGAATCAATTCCCCACGGTCAATGGTTCGGCGTCCGTTGTAAACGAGCGCAATAACTTTTTCCCCGGTGCTCCCACCTTCGACACTATCGGAATACAGTTGGACTATATTGTCGATTTCTGGGGACAATACCGCCGTGCCACGGAAGCTGCGAGGGCCACGCTTCTGGCGACAGAGTTTGGGCAAAGCGTAGTTCAAACCACCCTGATTTCCTCCGTCGCAACCAACTATTTCCTGTTGCGTCAATTCGACTTCCAACTTAACTACTCGCAACAGACGGTGGATGCCGACAAAGAAATCCTGAACTTGAACAACATCAAGTTCAAGGGCGGCGATATTGCAATAACCGATGTCTATCAAGCTCAGGCTTTGGTGCAACAGGCCGAAGCTGAGGTCATCACCCTGAAGCAGTCAATCGAGCAGGCGGAAAACAATATCAGCATCCTGCTCGGCCGCAATCCCGGGCCGATCCAGCGCGGCCTCAGCCTGACTGAACAGCCCCACCTGCCCGAGGTTCCGGCCGGGCTTCCATCGGCACTTCTGCAGCGTCGTCCGGACGTTCGCCGGGCCGAAGAGAACCTCGTTGCCGCTAACGCCAACGTAGGGGTAGCGAAGGCAGCGTTCTTTCCGCAGATTTCATTGACCGGCCTCTTTGGCGCGCAGAGTGTCGCCATAACCAGCTTCCTCCAAGGCCCGGCGACGTTCTGGTCCGTGGGCGGACAGGTATTGCAACCGATCTTTCAGGGAGGTCGAATCAGGAGCGGGTACCGTTTGGCATGGGCACAGCGGGACGAAGCCGAACTGACCTACAAGCAAACCGTGCAGCAGGCGTTCGGCGATGTGGCTAATAGCCTCGTAGGCTACAACCAGTCTCGCTTGTACCGGATGAAGATTGAAGAGGAGACGAAAACCTACCGTGACACCGCAGTGCTCGCCAATGTTCGTTTCCGGGGAGGCGTCACCAGCTTCCTTGAAGTGCAATATTACGAACAACAGTACTTTACTTCTGAACTGAACCTCGCCACATGCGTGGTATGCCGAGCTGGCTAACTACGTTCAACTTTACCAAGCGCTGGGTGGTGGCTGGCAGCAATAACAAGAAGAGAGTTGGCCCTTTTCTAAGAACCAGACGAGCCAAATCCTTTGGCGCCACGCGCTGCTTCGCTCAGCTCGCCCTCCACAACTTCACTGGCGAGAAACGGGTGCTCCAGCAACTGTGCGATCTTGTCGCCTTTGCGGATGACATACGGCTCATCGCCCAGGTTTTCCATGAGTACGATAATCTCGCCGCGATAGCCGGCATCAATCACTCCGGCATTGCACAGCAATCGCTTCTTGGCCAGGCCGGACCTGGTCTTCACGATTCCCCCCGCCGCCGGGACAAACTCAATAGCGATGCCAGTATGAACTCCGGCCGCGCCGTGCGCCGCGAGGGTGACATCTTCGGAGGAGTAGAGATCGTAGCCGATGTCTTCGCCGGGATGGGCGACAGTGGGTAGAACAGCATCGGGAGAGAGTTTCTTCACTTTGAGCATGAGCATCAATTGTGCCAGAACTGGTTTCTCGAGGCGAAGGATCGGTTCCGCAACATTATGTTCTCGACGCACGCCATCGGTCTGCTTACAGTGTTCATGACAGGGATGTTGACCATCAAATCCTTATGCCGAATCAGCATCTGCAGACCGCTGTTCCTTTCTTCGACGAGGCCGCAGTGCAACGAGTGTTGCGCTTGGACGCACTGCTGCCCGCCATGGAACACGCCCTCATCGACTTTTCCGCTGGCCGAGTAGTACAGCCGGTCCGCAGCGTGATTTCGGTTCCCCAGCACAGCGGATTCATGGGAGTCATGCCGGCCGTTTACGGCGAGATCATGGGCAGCAAGCTGGTCAATCTTTACCCTGACAACGCAACGCGGGGACTACCCACCCATCTGGCTGTCATCGTTCTGTTTCGCTCGGAAACAGGAGAGCCCCTGGCCGTCATGGATGGCCGCCTGATCACGGAATTGCGCACGGCCGCGGTGTCGGCGGTTGCCACCCGGCTGTTATCACCACCCGACGCCAGCAGGCTCGCAATCCTGGGCAGTGGGGTACAGTCACGTGCCCACGTCAAGGCACTGGGGCTGGTACGGAAATTCAAAGAGATTCGAGTTTGGAGTCGGGACTCACAACATGCAAAGTCGCTAGCCGGGGAGATCGGAGGCACAGCGACTTCGGCTGAGGAAGCGGTGCGCGACGCGGATGTCATTGTCACGGTAACCAACTCGTCGGAGCCCATACTGCGCGGAAAATGGTTGAAGCCGGGCGTATTGATCAATGCGGTTGGCGCGGTCGGGCCGAAGCGGCGCGAACTCGATGACGATGCCATGCGCGGCGCCGTAATCGTTGATTCACGCGAGGCTGCCATGAAGGAATCAGGCGATATTTTGCTGGCGGGAGCAACTGTGTATGCAGAGTTGGGCGAATTGCTCGGCGGCAGCAAGCCCAAGCCGGAAAGCGAGATCACGGTGTTCAAATCGCTCGGGCTGGCCGTAGAGGACCTGGCTGCAGCGAAACTGGTGTTGGATAGCTATAGAAATTCCGCGGAACCGGGCGCGGAAAAATAAAACGCGATATTAGGATGTACCTATGAGTCCCAAGTTCGAAGAGCTATTGCGGCCGCGCGATGCTGCCACTGTCCTCGGCATCAGTTATGCCTGCCTCAAGCAATGGATCTACAAGGGCAAGGTGCGTACCGTGAAGACTGCGGGCGGACATCATCGCATTCCACAGAGCGAGATCGACGGTTACCTATTCAAATCGCTGGGCAAGCAACCTGCTGAAAGACGCGCAAATTTCCGCAGCATCAGCGGGCGCAATCAGTTAGTCGGACGCATTATCGAGGTGCGTATCGAAGGACTGCTGGCGCAGGTAAAGCTTTCCATCGGGGGACAGCACATCACTTCTATTATCACCGCTGACGCCGCCCGCGAGATGCGCCTGAAACGCGGCGACAAGGCCGCCGCCCTGGTGAAATCCACCGAAGTGATGATTGTCAGGGTGTAGTGATCAGAAGATTGCGCACGAGAGCCGCAGCAAACGAGTCAGACTAAATCAGAAAAATACGACGGCAGAAAAACGTCGGGTAGCCGGCGGAGGACACCGGCCACCCGACTGGTTGCTTACGGCAGGTAATAACGGAAGGAAGTGAAGAACATGTTGTCAACCGCTGTCGGGTTAGCGCCTGACGGGAAGGGTGCCTTGGTGCCTTCACCAGCCCATGCTTGCTTGGTCAGGTACGAGTACTGCAGACCGAACTGCAGGCGGCCCTTCGGTCCGTTATAGGGCTTGTACCAGAAGCCCAACGAACCTTCCCAGATGTCCTTGGTATCGCCGTTACAATTGGTGAGACCGCCGGGATTGAAGCCCGCAGTCAAACCCGAGCTGGGCAGCGTCTCGACGCCACAACCGGTGTTGTTAAAGCCCAGCGCGCCATATCCGACCGGAGCGCCCTTGGCGTTCAGGAAGGCAGTGCGGCTGTCATATTCGATACCGCCGTTGCCGTACCAATCCCACTTCGGAGAGTGATACTCCAACGTTAGCAGGCCCTGGTAGTTCTTGATGGGAGTCACGGCGCCGTACGGATTGATGGTTACGTCCGACAGGCCCGCGGTGCCATAGCGCCCGGTTCCGTTACCGCCCATGGCGTGGATGCCCAGGTCAACGTGCTTCTGGAACATTGACCAGCGCGCGTTGGCGCCACCGCCACCACCCCAGGTCGAGTCGTTATAGGCGCCGGCCGCGGTGGGCTTCGTCAACCCCGCACCGGGGAAGATGCGATCGCGGAAGTCACTGAGCACACCGAATATTTCATAGTGTCCGAAGCCCGGCTGAAAGGCCACCTTTGCGATGAAGTCTGGGGACGCATTGAAGGAGTAGTTCGCAAGGTTGCTGCAGGTTGTCGTTACACTGCTGACGGGGGTACCTGAAAGCGTCGACGAGCAGCCGTTGATAGCGGCGTTATATAGGCCGCCGCTATTGCCCTGAGACCCGAGGAGGAAGGAGTTGGCGATGTTGCCGTGGGTCGTGAGCGTCTCTTGCGAGTCCTCTACCGAGAAGCCGAACCAAACCTTGTTGCTAAAGTCCTTAGTCACGCGGAAACCGTACTGACGCGCCCAGCTGAAGCCCACGGTATATTGCGGATCGATCGTCATGGGCAGGGCCTCGGTACGGTTATCCTCACCCACCTTGGTTTCCGTCACCAAGCTCCACATCTGTCCGCCGGTGAAGCTCCATCCGCTACGTAACGCGGCCTGCGCCCACACTTGGCGCTGGCGCATCACGTAGGAGTTACTCTCGTTATTGTTGGAGGTGGTGCCGGCACCAAGGAAGTCCGATTCAAAGTAGCCGGTCAGGTTCATGCTTTCCAGCTTGCCTTGCGCCAGCAGGGAAATTCGGGACTGACGGCCGGAGCCGTAAAACTCCGACAACCGCGCTGAGGAAGAGCCCGTGTAGGGAATCCCATTCAGGTTGGTATTGATGTCAGCTCCCTCGGCGCGCTGACGCCACACAGTTTCTGCCGCCAGGAAGCCACCCGGCGTGATGGTTATCCCTTTGTAGTGAATTGCCAGCGGGCTCTCCAGGCCGGCAATGCGCTTCTGGGCCTCCTGCAACTCATTCACGGTGTTGCCTGAGACCGTCTTCAGATCGGCGACGTCGTGCTGCAGTGGATCCATGTACTGCTTGTCCAAATCTTCGGCCTTGGGTACCGCCGCGTTGGCGGTGTCTTGCGCTTGCTGGGCTGCCGTCTGCGCCTGGGTTACTTGCTGCTGCAATTGCTGGATCGCCTGATCGCGGCTTGAGATCTGCTGCTGTAGTTGTTGAATTTGCTGCTGCTGCGCGGAAATGGCGTCTTTCATGTCCTCCAGCGTCTTAGAAACCGGAGCAGAGCTGCTGTGGCGGGCAGTCTTTGGTTTCGGACTGGAGGAGTCGGTTTGTGCGACAACGCTCGTTGTAATCAGAACCGAGAGCGCTAAGGCTAGTGGTCGTTTCATTTTCTCTCCTGAAATCTCAGTGGGCAGATGAATTACAACCAATTCGCGAACCTTGGATCGGTGGTGTGAACCTGTAGCTTGTTGTTTTAGGTTCCCCCGAATCCTAAGGTCGGCAAGTTACAAGCTTGTGAAAACCTGATGAATGTTCCACGAATACCCCGGCCGAATAGGCCAGGACGGAACGCAACCGCGCTGAAATTTCAGTTCTCTGGGTGACTGCCCGACGACGGCTATCCCGCACGGAAAGATTCATCTTCCTGTAATGTTTCTTCTCTATGCTGGCAGCGAAATTGATCTACGATGTCGGATGTCGGGCATGATCGAGGCATTGCGGTTTGAGGCGTGCCGTCGGTCAAGACAGCCGGGTGCGTAGCCGTTCGCGCATCGACAAAATCTAATGAAGTCGGAGGAAGTCATGAGAAAAGTTCTGACTCTGAGGTATCCGTGGAGTTCGCTCGCAACGGTTCTGCTCGCGGTAGCTTTCTTTATGCCTGCCAAAAAACTTGTGGCACAAATGCCGGCCACTGGGGCTTCCCCGCAAGCGCCGGAGTTCACGCAGAATGTGAAGGAAGTGTACTTCCCGTTCAATACCTATAACCGGGTTGTCGATCCTGCGGTATTGACCTCCGATGCAGACTGGCTGAAGCAGCATCCCGACGCCCATCTGTGGATACAGGGTTATGCCGACATTCGTGGCGACATCTTTTACAACCTGGTGTTGTCCTACCGCCGCTCGCAGTTTGTGAAATCAACCTTGCTCAAGCACGGGGTGAATGAGTCGCAAATCGGCTTCGCGACGGGGTGGGGAAAACTCTATCCGGTGTGCCAGGCCACGGACGATAGCTGCTATCAGAAACAGCGCCGTGCCGACATCGTGCCACCCGACATGATGTAGTAGCTGAGGGCGCCTAGCGACGACTTGGTCGAGAGGTCCGAGCTGGCGAGATTTATCGAGCTGGCGTTCGCTGCGACTTGAGATGTTTAACGTTGGTTGCCGCGCTCATCGTCGAAGTGCACGCGGTTGGCATTAAGAGCTTCGTTGGTTCACGTGCCGCGCGTTTGGCGCAACTGCGGCTGCGTTGCTATAATTCAGCTGCCGCAGCACTGTTAATCTCTGCGCATTCGCGCGTCGTGGCCAGGTAGCTCAGCTGGTAGAGCGCAGCCCTGAAAAGGCTGGCGTCGGCGGTTCAACTCCGTCCCTGGCCACCATATTATTGTGAAGGAAGACCTTACAAGCTTTTCCTCTAGGCATCTGTACTTATTTCGACGGGATTCTTCTCTTTATCTGTTTCTGTAAACACTTCGCAAGCAATGAATTGGAGAACGGCAGAACGCAGCCCCAGCGGGCTTGGCGTCAGCGGTTTAATGCCGTGAGAACAAATTGCCGACCGACCGGTTGCGCCAGCGGAACGGCTCGTGGTGAACGTGGTTGGCCTCCTGAGCTTTACTTCTTGGGCCGCGACTCCGGCGGCACAAGACCTGCAAGGCGGTAGTACACAACGAGCTGGCCGTAGTGTTCTCCGCTATGCTCGATGATGCCGTATGCAATGTCGATAACGCGCGCTTTCTGCTGAGGGTAATAAACAACCTCCGTCATCAGGCCTTTTTCGCCTTTCGACTGGATGGCGGCTGCGCCATCGGCGAAGGACTTCTTGACGAACGCAACGATGTCGGCCTTGGTCTTGTATTGCTCGCGCTTCGGATCTTCTGCCGCGGGAGGCTTCTGCCCCATCGCAGGATTCGTGAAGTAGTAGCATGAACCCGCCGCGTGCAGTAATTGCTCGGCGAAGCTCCGCTGCGCGGGTGTCGGCTTGAAGTCATATTTGTCCTCAGGAAAATCTTCGGCCAGCGCCGTCAGCTTGCGGCCAATCTCATTCCAGGAATCGAGCACGACTTTCGATTCCGGATCGGCAGGTTTGACGGCTGCATCTTTCTTCATCGTGTCCTGGGCATGGGCGGCAAATGCAAATGCCAGCAGGACGATAGCGAGAAACGTTGTTCTTTTCATTTCTTTCTCCACGCTTGAGTTTCGCGAATCAAAGCTTCATTGTCTTATTTCGCCTGCGCCAGCTCCGCAACGACTGCGGCAACTTTTTCGAGGACCTCGTTCCAGCCCTCTAGTTGGCCGCTGTTCTTTGCGTTCTCCATGGATTCATTTCCAACCAGGGTGAGTTTCGTCTGGCCGTCTCCGAAATCTTCAAAGGTAACTACATTGCACCCATCGTCGATGTCCTCATGTTCTATCCCATATTGCGCAGGATCGACCTTGTTTCCCTCCGCGTCAGCAAAGTACATCGAGTAAACAATCTTCTCGTGCTCGACAATCTCGAAGTACTCGCCGCCATTCCAGCCCACAAGTTCTCCATCTGGCGCTTTCATGCACCAGAGGAATTTTCCTCCCACGCGAAAATCCATCTTGCAAACAGGCGCAGTGAATCCTTTTGGTCCCCACCACTGCGTCACATATTTCGGGTCTGTCCACGCCTTCCAAACCAACTCGCGTGGGGCATCGAAAACTCGTGTGACAACCATCCGCTCTGTCTCGTTCACCGTGTTACTTGTCATCTCTGACCTCCTCTTTTTTCATTTGCTTCACAACCACTTCCAGCTTGTCGAAACGCTCTTCCCAGAACCGGCGATAGCTGATCGCCCAGTCGCTGACTGTCTTGATCGCCGCTGGCCTGAGCGTGCACACACTCTCTCGTCCGCGCTTCGTCTTGATGACAATCCGCGCCCGCACCAGGTAGGCAATATGTTTTGAAATCATCTGCTGCGAGAGTGCAAACGGTTCCGTCAATCCATGCACAGAGGCAGGCCCATGCGAGAGTCGTTCGATCATCGCCCGCCGGGTTGGATCAGACAGAGCCGCAAATGTTGTACCCAGATTATCCACAACCCTATAGTTGTGGATAATCTGGTCAATGTCAAGTGTGAATTTTGCGATTCTTGATTTCTGTTCCCTGATCTCTGATCCCTGACACCTGCGCTGATTGATACTCTGCGCAGGAGGGCGAGCCGGCAAGGGTTATGGCGCTGGCATCAGGGGCAGGAGGAATGCAGATTGTCTCTGGAACCTTCTCGGTGTCTCACCGCCCTGTTGGGCAACTGATCTTTGCCAGACGACTCGCTAGGACCTACGCGGTGAGTGGTAAATCGCCAATGCGCTCACCGAGCCCGGATCAGTGCCGATATGTCGGCCAGTGATTACGAATGCTTTTCATTTGGCCGTATAACGCCCTACCCTTTCTTGTGACTTACGACGCGTCGTCCGCTCAGTCGGCGGTTTGCCGACAACCTGTCAAACTGGATTACTTCCGAGTAGCTGACCACACGTTCGGAATTAGGGAAAACAAGATCAAATCGTGCATCAATGAACGCAGCGGCTCGTCGGGCATCGATGATGTCAGCACAACCGTCGGCATTCGCCACGGTCACTTACGCCTCCAGCCACTCCAATCGTCGCGGTTTCCACCCGAGAATCCGCTTCGCCTTCGCATTCGAGGCCCCACTCAGCTTCGTCGCGTAGTACACCGCATCTTCCCCTGCAATTGCCGTCACTTCCGCCTCGCTCATGTGCGGGGGCACGGGGGCACCCACAAACTTGGCAAACGCCGGCAACCACACGGTCTGCGGCGAAGGGTCATCATCCACCAGGTTGTACACTCCCGGCTGCGCCGCTAGCAGAGCCACCGTTGCGATCGCCGCATCGTGGATATGCACAAACGACGACACGCCGTCGCCCTTACCCACCACCGCATTCTGTTGCCGCATTACCATGTTCGCCGCCGCCTCGCCAGGGTAATACCACGTCTTAGGCCCGTAGAAGAATCCGTATCGCAACGCGACACCCTCAATTGCATTGGAACTGAACATCCGCGCCTCCAGCTCCGTATACGTCCGCGCACTTGCTGCCACGCTCGGGCTCGCATTCACATCCAACGGAGACGACTCGTCCGCCAGCGTCCCTGCCGCTGCCTTCAAGAAGAATCCGCTCGACTGCTGTAGATACCGCCGCACACCGCTCGTATGCGCCGCACGAAACAAATTCCCTCCACCCTCAATCCTTAGCTTCCTATCGCCCGCAGCGTATTTCGGCATATCACTCTGCGCCCTCGGCAGCGACGTCAATTCGTCGATTACCACTTCCGCTTTCGCCCGCCGCAGCGCAGCTTCCACCGCCGGCGCATCGAACGCGTCCACGATCACCGCCTCGGCTCCCTGGCCCTCCAGATTCTTCGCCCGCGACTCGCTGGTTGTCATCCCCACTACAGAGTGTCCCCGCTCCAACAATTCCGCAATCAACGGTTCGCCAATCGCTCCGCTCGCCCCTGCCACAAAAACACGCATCGTCTACTCCTCTCAATTCCATCCCTTAATAACCAAATCGTCGTTATGAATATGGTACAGCCATGGCTGACTCACTGAGTTCTAGCGCAGCACGCGGAACCAGCAGTCTTAGGACGACTGACGGGCCAACTGAGAACCGAATAGGTCAGGTAGCACAACATCGCTGCTCCCGTGACCTTGAGCGCATATTGCACGTGTAATGGTTTGGGACCCATTTCGCTTCCGGAGGCGGGATGGTCGTTGCACCTCCGGAAGCGTTCCCTAGGAGCGGGGTTAAGCGTTTGCTCAATTTCTCGCTCTCGTGAACGCACAATGCGCCCATTCGCTCGCGGGCTCAATGCACCAGCGGTGATTTGTGGGTGATCTAGCGGTGATTTCTGGGTGATCTGGGGAATTCTGCGCGCTAACTAGCAGCTTAAAAAGGGGCTACATAGGGATATACGTAACCCTAGACTTGACTCCCCGAAATTGGTCCCGTTGGACAGCAACTTCTCCCCTACCGCTGGAAGGGGTACTCCTGCACCCAATGAAAGCGTCGGTTGACCAGCGTGAAGTTGTAGCGATCAAGCAGTTGCAGTTGCATGTGTATCTTGTGGTGGTCCATTTCCCCATCGAGCGTCAACTGATTGGGTGCTGGGCGCTGGAATTTAAAATTGGCCTTCCAGTTCTTGTCCCTGAACTCTGTCAGCGCGGTGGACTTGTCACCTATGTTGATCGCCGCACATCTCAACATCTCATCGCATACCGTGAAGTTCCACATCAGCTCCATCCTGGGCAAGCTTGGCGCATCCACCCGTACGGAGGCGGCTGCGACTGGTCTACGCCGTGACTGATCACTATCTAGCGTCCAGGGCTCGGCTCATTTTCGCGTTAGTCGAAGAGGACTGGCTGCGCAGCACTGTCTTCTGGATCCTGAAAGTTGCTCAGCCCAACGCCAATGAGCCGATAGCGTTGCCGCGGACCGAGCTCAACCCGTTCTCGCAGCTTCAAGGCGATGTCCGTTAATTCCTCGCAGGAGGAAAGTGGGGACCCTGGGGTATGGCTGCGAGTGAGAATCTTGAATTCGCTTGTCTTCAGCTTCAAGACAACCGTGCGTGCCGTCCGGGGTTCTTTCCGCGAAGCAGACCAGAGCTTCTCTGCGAGTCCCCGGATCATCGGTTCGGTTTCCGGTAACAGCACGTCGTGCTCAAAAGTATCCTCGACCGATATCGATTGTGTCGGCCTGTCAGGAACAACTGGGTTGTGGTCAATGCCAAGTGACAACTCGTGCAGGCGCTGACCGTATCGGCCGAAGTGTTGCTCGAGTAGGGCTGATCCGAGAGCTCGTAGATCCCTCACCGTCTGTGCTCCAAGCTTCGCCAGCTTCTCTTCTGTAACTTTGCCGACACCAGGCAATCGTCCGACAGGCAACGGCAGCAGAAACGCGTCTATTTCTTCAGGCCGAACGACAAATAGCCCATCCGGCTTACGCCAGTCAGAGGCGAGCTTTGCTAGGAACTTATTGGGCGCGACTCCCGCCGACGCGGTCAAATTCAACTCCTCACGGATTTGTTCACGGATCGTCCGCGCCACCAGCGTGGCTGTCGCTAAGCCAGTCTTGTTCTCGGTGACATCGAGATAGGCTTCGTCGAGAGACAGCGGTTCTATCAGGTCTGTATGACGCTTGAAGATCTCCCGCACGCTGCGCGAGACGGCGCGGTAGCGTATGAAATCCGGAGGCACGAACACGGCATCGGGACATAATCGTTCCGCGCGTTTTGCTGGCATGGCCGAATGCACACCGAAGTTTCTGGCCTCGTACGAGGCGGCACAAACGACAGAGCGATTCCCTAGCCAAGCGACGATCACGGGCTTGCCGCGCAACTGCGGATTATCGCGCTGCTCGACCGAAGCGTAAAACGCGTCCATATCGACATGGATGATTTTTCGCAAGACTTAACGCCAAAGATACGATTCCGGATCGGAGGAAACCGAATACGTGTCACGTCGATCCGTCAGTTCCATTACATTATTACTTGATCTGAGGAGTGGGAGATGTGTGGCCGCTATCATCTTTCCAGACGCAAACAATTGATCGCGGAATACTTCGAGACCCATAACGAGGTCGATTGGGAGCCTCGCTACAACATCGCCCCGTCTCAGCCTGTCGGAATAATTCGCCAAGATCCATCCATGCCGAAGCGGCATTTCTCGCTAGCTCGCTGGGGCCTGATTCCCGCCTGGGCCACGGACGCCGGCATTGGATTCAAGACCATCAATGCCCGCTCGGAAACAGTCGCGGATAAACCCGCATTCCGGGATGCCTTCGTTAGCCGTCGCTGCTTGCTTCCTGCCGACGGGTTTTTCGAATGGTCGCGACGAGGAAAAGAGAAGCAGCCCTTCCACTTCGGAATGCAAGACGATTCCCTGTTTGCATTTGCCGGATTGTGGGATCGATGGAGAGACCCCGGGGGCGCTGTGATTGAGTCTTGTTCGATCGTAACCACCACTGCGAACTCGCTGCTGGCGGACATACACGATCGAATGCCAGTAATTCTTCGCCAAGACACCTACGACCTCTGGCTTGATCCCGGCTTCAAGGACGTGAAGGCGCTTGTGGAGGTTCTGGTGCCATTCGATGCTGCGCAGATGAGATGCTTTCCGGTAAGTACGAGAATTAACGCAGTGACGAACGATGACCCGGATTGCGTGGTCCCGATGCCTAGCTCATTGCCAGCTCAGAGTGCGCTTTTCGGATAGGGTCGCAGATGGCCTGTCCGACTCACCAGCGATGCGCACAGGACTAGGCACTTGACCATGATCTGGACCGTGGTCCACCGCGACGGCCAGCCGGTCTAACCTTGACCAGCCTGCTTCACCATCTCGACGAACACTTCTCTGGTTTGCGACGGATCTCTCACTTCCCGCAAGAACGCGATCCGAGTTCCCTTCATGCCATCCTGGGTTTTCAGGCGCAGGTGAAAGCCCAGGCGATCAACCGCGGTCATCTCCGCCTCCTGCGCTTCAAGACCGGCAAAGCCTTTTGCGAGCAGGACGAGCGCGTCCTGATGGTCGGCGTTCATGTGCCGCATAATATCGCGCTCGTGCTCAGCCAACGGATCACATTGGGCTTTGGCATACTCCGCGGCAGCGACCCATCCCATCACTCCAAAGCCGCCGACGTAGTAAACGTCCAATACTTCCATACGGTAAAAGAAGAAATCGTCAAAATCGACCCAGTACTTGCTGTCTGGGCACCGCGTGAGGTATACCGCACGCGCCGCAGGGAGCTCTGTCTCCGGGATTCTGTTAACCGTTCCTATTAACGTGACTCTGGACGCACCCAACGGGTCGCCGCTGGCGTCAGGCTCCGCCACAAACAGGCTGGCGCGCGGGTCCGCTTGCAGATTCTGCGTATGCATGGCCATCGTGCTGAGCAGGAAAATTGGGCACCCTTGGGGGGCCAGCCCGTAAGGCATCAAGGAACCGAAGGGGAAACCGGGCTGTTTCCGTGACAGGGTCGAAATACTACCGATGCGGCACGAATGCATCAATGTGCGTGCTCTTTCGGCGAACGAAGGCTCGGGAACTGCAGACTGGCCACTCGTCGCACCGCTCGCGTGTTTTCCGAAGGATGAGGAAGACATTGCTGATCACTCTTTCGGTATGCAACGGACCGCCTTCATATCAACTGCGTTGTTACTCATCAATTGGTAGACAATGGAGGCTAAGGCATTGTGCGTCTGTCAGATTGGAGTCATTAATCCAGAGTACTAACGCCCCCCTTGCCGTCCGCAGCTTCGCTCCAAGTCCCTAGGTTGTTGTATCCACCATTGGTTTGCCAGTCGTAAATCGGGAATAGCGTGGAAAAGGTATGATTTGTTTTGCCGCCCAGATTGTAGGCCACATCGCTCCGAGTTCACCGTCGCGAGGAACAGGAAGTAGTTACACTCTACAATTCTTGCCTGAATGCGCTCTGCGGTTTCTCTGTTCGGGCGCTCAGGCATCTCGGCGTCCTTCCAATCTATATACAGCCGCCAGACATGTTGTGCAAGGAGGCCAACCAGCCCCTCTGCTTGCTGGGCATCTTTGTGGCTATGACACAAGAACGCAGTCCGCACACGGCGACGACCCGCATCGGTGATACTGTCTGCGAACTTGGTGACCCTAGACTGGGCCGACGCGGCTCTGAGCTCGTCAACTGCAACTGGCATCGGTCGTGTTCCGAATTCTTATTGATTTACGCATCCGTCCTTGCTGCCACTCCTGTTGCGCCCACCCAAGAATTTCCCGGGTTGTTTCTGGTTATCTATTCTCTATAAACCTCCCCGCGGCAATGAGATGGAAAACGGCTGAGCGCAGCCCCGAGGGCTTGGCGTCAGCGCTTAACTGCTTGGCTGTTATGTGGCGTTCTGCTGGCCGAGTTCAATGTTACCGATTGGTTCCACACTCAACTTACGCAGCCTCGCCGGTGGGAGATTTGGCGTGCACGGTCTTAGGTTTGCCATGTGCCGGACGTCGAATTTCCTGACGCAAATCAGGCCGAGCTTTTTTCGGGAATGCAGGTAGCTCAACAGTTCTTCCCTGGCGCGCCGATTGATAAATAGCCTCGACAATTCTGACGTCAGCCAAGCCTTCCAGTCCCGAAGGCTCGGGTTGTTTGTCTTTCAAGATGCAATCGGAAAAATAAGATAGCTCGGCGGCAAACTGGTCACGCTTGGGAAATTTTCGCTTCTTGGTTTGGTCACCCTTCTTAATTGTAAAGGCGATGCTCCCGGCGTATCCATACGCGGGATCGGCGGTGAGTGTCCCCTTCGTACCGACCAAGGTATAGCGGCCGATATCGGCCGCACCGAAGCTCACCGTGAATGTGGCAACTCGCTCGTGGGGAAAGCGCAGGATGACCGACATCATTTCTTCGGTCTTGTGGAATCGAGCCTCATCGTTGCTGGCGCTCAAAGCGAGCACTTGCGTCGGCTCGTCGGCAAAAAGATATCGCGCGGCATTAATGCAGTAGACCCCCATGTCATAAACCGGGCCGCCGCCATTGGAGGTCGGTTCCTGAACTCGTACGTTGTCTGGGGCTACGTTCTGGGCAAACTCTGAACCAAAGAAGCGCAGCTCGCCCAACCGCTTCTGGTTGGCTGCGTGAATCGCTTGGAGATTGCCTTCTTCAAAGTGAAGGCGATAGGCAATCATCAACTTACGCTGATTGCGCTCGGCCGCGATGATCATTTCCCGGCACTCAGCCTCGGTAACCGCCATAGGCTTTTCGCACAAGACATGTACGCCGGCGTCAAGCGCCCGGACGGTGTATTCCCGGTGAAGATGGTTTGGCAGGGCGATGTAAACGGCATCCACACCGTCCTTGAGAGCCGCTTCGTAGTTGTCGTAATCGTGCGTACGGTTCACCCGATACTTGGAGGCGACCTTCTTGTGCTTTTGCGGATCGCCAGAGACAAGCGCAACCAATTCAGAATTGCCGGCGGCGCGAAAGGCGGGCAGAACGGCAACCTGGGTGATATGGCCGAGGCCTACGACGGCGTAGCGAACCTTGCGCTCGGAGCTCATGATTCAACCTTCTTTATGTGCGCTTTCACCCTGCGTTTTCCCCAAGGGATCGATAATGAATCGATGACGTTTGCTTTCTGATCGCGCCAAATTTTGGTTCCTAGGATTAGCTGCATCCTTCCAGCATTAGAGGGTTGAACTTCACCGGCGAGTTGCGCGTCTGCCGGAAGGGCGGAAGAAGAAGCGCGATTATGCAGCACCGCCCTTGACATTCTTCTTTGCCTTGGCAATCTCGACGCTGGCGAGGGTTTTTCGTGCGAGGTGCGAGTCCGACAACACGTTGCCATTCTCGCGGCAGCAGGGCTTTCCCGGCACCGCGCCGCAAGTGGGGCATGCGACGACTTGTGCTTTGTCGTTCACCACAACAGTGTATGTGATGGCTTGGAGCTAGCGCTACGCGGCTACGTCGCGCGCAAAGCTGCGCACGCGCTCCATCATGTCGCGCCGCCCAACAGGCAGGCTCGCCGGCCAGGGTTCCTCCACGCCCATCAGAGCGACGGCACTGCCGAGCATGGCCATGTTCTTCATGAAGTTGATCATCTCGTTCTGCCGCTGGTTAGGATCTTCCGCCTTCCAGAAGTCGTGCATGACGGGCGAAACGCCAGCCAGGAAGCCAATGATTGCCAACGTCCCCAGCTTCGGTTTGACGCCCAGCAGAATACTAGCGCCACCGACGGTCAGCGCCACGCCTGTAGCCGTCACGGCAATGTCTGGCATGGGAACGTTCTTGGCGCCGGCATACTGTGCCATCTTTTCACGCTCCATGAAGTGGTGGATTCCAGCCTGGAGAAAGAAGCCGCCGAATATCAGGCGACCGAGCAGAAAGGGAGCTTTCATGACGAATTCCTTTTGAGCACGGGTTGGGATGTGGCCGCGAGCGGGGGCCCGACATATGAGATTCGCGATGTCGCCCGAAGGTGGCTCTGCGTGTTGCTGTCGCGATGGGCAATCAATGGCGAATTGAGAGATGCGTTGGGATTGGGCACGGCCATCCGCAGCGCTCACCTTAGCGAACTCGCATGCATCAGAATTTTTTCTCGCCTTCGCACCGGGTGCAGTCAACGCCTCATCGCGATTGGTCATCCCAGTTGTGGTAACGACACTTCGTCAAGTTCCAGCCAATCCAATCGCAGGGGAGCAGCGGCCATCCGTGCAGCGCCAACTTTATTTCATGCCTACTCCAAGGCCGCAGCGCACGCGTTTTGCTCTCTGGCCCGTGTTTCTAATTGTGCTGGCGACCGGCCTGCTGGTATTCGGAGTAATGGCGGCGCGCCGCTGGCCGTTCACTCGTGGCGCCGTGGTTCAGGCTTTACAGAAGCAGTCGGGAGGCAGAGTGCAGTTGAGCGGCTTCCGGCAAACGTACTTCCCGCATCCCGGCTGTGTCGCCGATGGAATCACGTTTCGCCCTGACGGCAACCAGGCTTCGCCGCCATTCATCACCATCGAGAGACTGACCATCGTCGGAAGCTATCACGGCCTGCTGACACACAGCATTCAGCAAGTTCGAGCCGAAGGCATGCGCGTAATGGTCACCATGTCGCCCGGTGGAAGCGGAGTGTTTGCATCCGCGCCGCCGGCGATTTCCGCGCCGTCAGGAATTTCCATCGGCGAGATCATCGCCGATGGCGCACAAGTTGACATCACACCTGGGCAGGCGGGCCAGGCGCCACTGGTATTTCCAATTCAAAAGCTCTCGGTACATTCCATTGATGATAGGCGACCATTCTCGTTTAACGCGGTGTTGAAAATCCCCGAACCTCCCGGCGACGTAAGTATTGCCGGACAGTTCGGCCCATGGAAATCTGGCGACGGTGGACACACGCCCCTCTCCGGCTCCTATACCTTGCAGCACGCAGATCTTGCAGTGTTCTCCGGAATCGGCGGAACGCTTTCCTCCAAGGGAAAGTTCGACGGTGTGCTACAGCATGTGGACGTGACCGGTACAACCGATACCCCCGACTTCGTGCTCACCCGCAACGGGCATCCGGTACATCTGACCACTCGCTTTCAGGCGCTGGTGGACGGGCTGAACGGAGACGTGGAGCTTGAGCCCGTGGTCGCGCACTGGGGACGGACCACGATTGTCGCCAAGAGCGACGTGGAGAGCCAGTCGGAAGATCTTGGTAAGACGGTTGTCATGACTGCTTATGCCACCCACGCCCGCACCGAAGACCTGTTGCGATTGTTCACCAGGGACACGCCTCCGCCGATGACTGGCGATATCGTCTTCCGGGCTAAGGTGACGGTTCCACCGGAGCAGCGGCCGTTCCTCGACAAGGTGCGGCTGCAAGGAGACTTTGGAATTGCCGGCGGGCAATATACCAACTTTGAGACCCAGAAGAACGTGGACTTCCTAAGCGCGCGGGCACGCGGCGAAGCCGACAAAGTAGAAGATGAACAAGAAAAACAAGAGAAGAATGGAAATTACGACTACGACCCAGGACGGGTGCTGTCGAATGTGAAGGGGCACGTTGTCTTGCGCGACTCGATCGCACACTTAACCAACGTCTCCTTCGACGTTCCCGGGGCCTCAGCCGTGGTAAGTGGCACTTACAACCTGAAGTCGGAGAAGGTTGACCTGCAAGGTCCGGTACGCCTGGACGCATCGCTCTCGCAGGCTACTACGGGGGTGAAATCGTTTTTGCTGAAGATTGTTCAACCGCTGGTCCACAAGAAGAAGCAAAAAGGTTCCACCGTGGAAGTGAAGGTTGCGGGAACATATCATGATCCGTCGTTCACGGTGCTGCCGACTCCGCAGAAATAACCGGAGGAGCAAGACCGAGTGTAAAGTTGGGACATTTCCACAATGGCTGTTTCCGCTTTGAAAGGGCATGCCTTCAGGCGTGCCGAAAGATAGCGGGAAGTGACCGGCTTTAGCCGCTGAGGGGACGTACCTCAGGGCCTAAAGGCCGACTTGCTGTTAGCGCGGATCGGCGCGGCTGAAGCCGCGCCCTTTCAAGGCGGTTACAGCAACTCAGAAATTGCTCTATGCACGGCTGGAAGGCGTGCTCCCCCACACCGGGATATGGAACTCTGAAATTGCTGATAGATGGGTCCCAATCTCATCCCGCTTGCTGCGATTGGTTCGCGCGGCTCTTGACGGGTAACTCCACACGGAATTGCGTGCCCTTTCCTGCCACGCTGGTGACGTCAATGTGACCGCCGTGCGCTTCCACCATGCGACGTGCCAGCGAGAGTCCCAATCCCGTGCCGTGTCCCTTGGTGGTGAAGAAGGGACGAAAGATGTTGGGCAGGTTTTCGGGCGGAATTCCCTTCCCCTCGTCGATGACGTTGATCAGCACATCGTCTTCATCGCTCTCCAGTGAAACGCGGATGACGCCGGGCTTGTCCATGGATTGAATCGCATTGAGCAACAGGTTCAACAGCACCTGGTTGATCTGATTAGGGTCATGTTCCACAGGTGGAATCACATCCTTAATTTCCAGCTCGACCATGATGCGTTTGGTGATGGCCTGCTGTCGCGCGAACATGACCGCGTGCTCGACGGTGGTACACAAATCGCCGATGCGGAATTGCGGCGGCTTGGGACGGGCGATCTCCAGAAGCTCGGTGAGAATGCGATTGATCTGTACTGCCTCTTCTTTGGCGTCTTTGATGACGGAACGCGCCGGGCTGTTAGGCGGCAGATCGCGGCCTATGATCTCGATTACGCCAGCGATTCCGGCCAGAGGATTACGGATTTCGTGGGCCAGTCCGGCCGCCAACTCTCCCAGAGTGGCGAAGTGTTCGGCGCGCGACATTTGGGTCTGGTGCAGATGCTGGATCTCCTCGCGGCTAGCTTTCAGCTGTGCCACCATGTTATTGAAATCGCGGCCCAGGTCGCCGATTTCGTCATTGCGCGAGGCGAAGCCGACAGCGACATCCATATCCCCCAGCCGAACCCGGGCAATCTTCTCTTGCAACTCCAACATGGGACGCCGTACCGACACCGCCAGCACCATGATGACGGTGACGCAGATCAGAAAGGCACCGGCGGCCGCAACAGTGATGATAATGTGCCGCTCTCCTACGGTGAGCGACAATGAAACCAGCACAAACAGCAGCAGTCCATTCAACAGCACCGCAGCAATCGGCAGCACCGCTTTGAGCGCCCAACTAAGATGGCGTTTGCGCGCGACTGGCAGATCAAGAGGTGCAGCTTCCGACGGCGCGGGAAGCTCGGCGTCATAGAGCCGGATTGGGGTTGAGGCTGACATCGTACTGCGCTGTTCTCCTTCTCGAAGCATCAAATTTCAGGGCTGGGGAAGCGGCGCTGAATCTTGGGGCCTAATCCATCCTCAGAACCGGCTCGGCCAGCCCTTTTCCTCATGCGTACGCGTGTAAGCCGGGAAGCAGATACGTGACGCCGAGGAAAGTGAAGATCACGACACCGAAGCCCAGAATGGCGAAGTACGCGGCCCTACGTCCGCGCCATCCCCGCGTGATCCGCATATGTAAGTACCCGGCGTAGACCAGCCAGGTAATAGCAGCCCAGGTTTCCTTGGGATCCCAACTCCAGTACGACCCCCAGGTACGATTGGCCCAGTACGCGCCGGCGGCGATCATGCCGGTCAGCAGCGGGAAGGCGATGCAGATGGTCTTGTAGGTGACGCGATCCAGCGTGTCGGCCGAGGGCAGCAGACCCTCGAGGTCGGTGCGCCTCCACAACAACATCAGGTACAAGAGTGAAGCAAAAATACCCGTCACCATGCCTCCGAGTAAGAACGGGCTGGCAGCCAGACTGGTCGGGAAGAGTCCATCCTGGTCAGGTGACGGGTAAGCCGCATCGCGGACGCGAAGAACGAAAGCAGCCACCACCACCAGCTGCAACAGAATGCTGATAAACACCGCTTTGTTGGCGATCGCGAAAAAGGGTTCGTTGTTCTTGAGGCGGCCGGCGAAATATAGCAGCAAGGGAACGATTGCGGCGACAGCAGCAATTACGAATAGCCATCCCAGGTCGGGCACGGTGACAAACAGACGCATGCCACGGCCGAGAAAAATGTCTGACTTGGTTTTCGCGTCCCACCCGGTTACCGACAAACCGCCCCAACGCTCGAAGCGAGTGGCCACGATACCAATATAGATCGCACTGACCATCGCGCTCGTCCAGGCGAGAAAGGTTTCGGTCTGGAAGTCGTCCTGGATGAGGAACATCATGGCCAGTGCGCAACTCAAGGCGCAGGTGGCATAGCTCAACATGGCCAGCGTGACGTGCACATGCAGCCAGGTGGATTGCAGCGCCGGTACTAGCGGCCGTACTTCTGAGGGCAGTAACTGCATCAGGATGACGCAAACCACCGCCAGCGGCATGGTGATGCTACCGATGATCTTGACACCGAACTTCTTCTCGGCGATCAGGGTCATGGCGGCGACCGCCCAGACAAAGCTGAGCAGCATTTCGTAAATGCTGGCGAAAGGCGGCCGACCGGAGAGATACCAGCGGTGCGCTACGGCCAAGGTGTTGGCCATCAAGCCGATGGCTGTCGCGACCGATGCGTATCTTACAAAACGCGGCGTTCCGGTAACGCCAAAGCCCATGTACAGCGCGCCGGCGCCAGCGTAGAAAATGAGCGCGACATAGAGGAAATTGCTCTCGCTGATGAGGCTGCCGCCAGACTTCGCTACGCCCAGCAACGCCACGATCAGCAGAAAAACGACCGACAGTCCGACCAGGACCAGCAAAGCGTTGCCACCAGTTGCGGCCGGCGGTGATTCCATTTGTACGACTCGTGCTCGGGTAGACATTTCTCTTTCCTCCGTCTGGCTACTTGCCGCCAGCCAGCGTTAGTTCGGGTTGTTCTTGGCGCGAAGATTGCCGGGTGAGTGACGCGCTTTCCAGTTCGGTGCGGATACCGTCAACCACCTCGTTGAACTTCTGTTCGAAACGGTCACGGTTCTTGTTGGCTTGACCGCCGACCCACAGCACCAGCTTGCCCCGGGCATCAGGAATGGCCACGACCCACAGCCGCATGTGCACCATGTAGAACGCGACGCCCAGGCCAAGGCCCATCAACAGAACGCCAGCCCATACCAGCCATTGCCCCGGCTCATGCGAAACTTCCAACCCTGTAACCGGCACCCACGCGATGTCCTGGGCCGAGGCCGGATTCTTGAACTGGTAGTTCAGGTTCTCTCCGCCGAGGATTGCGCCTTGCGCGGGAAACAGCCAAACCCTGGTGACCTCGGCGGTAGAGAGATTCTTTACGTCCAGCCCGAACGCCAGATTCTCAATGTCGTCAGACTTCTTGAAGACCTGACCATCGCGAACGAATGCGTCGGGAATGTAATCAACCAGGGAGACGGTGGCGTTGCTATCCAATACGACTGGCTGGTTCATCTGCAATGTCAGAGGCGTTTCCTTGCCGTCTTTTGCCACCGACGCGATTTGCAGTGAGTCAACGGTGTGGTTGTCGATCCAGTAGCTGGACTGGTAGAAGCGCAATCCCTGATAAACCAGGGGGTCGTTCACCACAATCTCTTTTGACTGGACCTCTTTTCCGTCCTGCACGACGGCCAGCTTCGACCACCACTTCTTCGGCGAGCCGTCGGCATAATTTTCCTGCCCGGCGCTATAGCACTTGATGGCGAACGGAAGTTGTTTCTTGCCTCCGCTTCGCAGCTCAATGACGTTGTCGGTTTGGCCCTTGTGCAGCCCCAGAAATCCGCTATACCCGAAGACTCCATCGATGATGCCGCCGGCGAAGATGAGAAGCAGACTGGCGTGGACGATGTACACCGCCATCACGGAGAAGCGATGCCGCTCGGAATATAAGGAGGGTTCGCTTTTGTAGGCAATGCGTTCGACCGGCCAGCCCAGCTTCTTCAGTGCACGCTCGGCGGCGTTCAGTCCGTCTTCGGCGTTTTTGATGGGTATCTCAACCTTGTTAGGTAGCGCCGAGCGGAAGTGCGAATCCGTCTTGCGGTACGGCCTTGCATAGAATCGCCAGGCGTTAGGAAAGCGATCCACCGATACCAGCACAATGCTCAAACTCACCATTCCTAGCAGCGCAAGAAACCACCATGAATGAAAAACATTGGTCAGCATTACGCGATCCAGGAAACGCAGTGTCGCCGGTGAATAGGCTTGCGAAAGCTTTTCTGGATCGGTGGCGGGTCGCTGCAGGATAACCGTTCCCAGCGCCGAGGCGATGACAACCAGAATCAACAGGACGATGCCCGTCCGCAAATTAGCGAAGGTCTTATGAATGCGTTTTGGAATAGACGAAAGGCTGAAGGCCATGCGTGCTCCTTCCCGTGAGCATGTGATAAATGCACGTCGGGAGCCATCCAGCCACGGGCATGTAAGTCATTGCGATTCGAGGAATTACGCAGGGAGACGGTTCGATGCCTGCCACCGGAGTGAGGCATATCACGCATTTCGGTGATGAAACCGCGCATGTCGGCAAGCGGTGGCGCTTCATTGAGACGCGGCGTCCGCGCCCGGTGTAGGCCGGCTGAAGACGCCTGCGGGCAGCGACAGCAAAGCGAGTCGGTGGGGGATTTCACCTTTGAATGCGGGGGAAAACCCATTTTGGGAGGCACAATCCAACGTTCCCAGGAGCCTCATAGACAAATCTTCAGGGCACGTAATTATCGTCGAGCGAATAACTTAGCGCGCCTAAGGCTGAGTTTC
The DNA here is from genome assembly GCA_963709045.1 of uncultured Acidobacteriaceae bacterium. GTDB lineage: Bacteria > Acidobacteriota > Terriglobia > Terriglobales > Acidobacteriaceae > Bog-257. The sequence continues at coordinate 322,534 of CAVPUX010000011.1, forward strand.
GCCGACGCCGCACGCTCACGGTAATCGACGTGCACAAGTAGTTAGTCTCAGGGTGGAGGTAGGTCGTGCGAGCAGTACGGTGGTTTCTGGGATTGGGCTTGATTTTGAGCGCCAGCTTTTGCGGCGCGGCCACCCATCCCGTGCCCTTGGCCCCGAACACGGACTCCGCCAAGTGCATTGAGTGCCACGAGGACAAGACCAAGGGCAAGGCCGTCCACTCCGCGATTGCGGCAGGCTGCACCAGTTGCCACGAAGTGCGGGTGACGAAGGACGTTACTCGCGTCAAACTCATCACCGCGACGCCGTACGCACTCTGCCTTACCTGCCACGCCGACAAGAACGCTACCGACCTGAAAGGCACGGTCCATCCCCCAGCAGTTCGCGATTGCCTCAAGTGTCACGATCCTCACACCAGCGACAACAAGTTCCAGCTGCTGAAGCCGACTTCAGGCGGCGCAAACGAAAACCTCTGCCTGACCTGTCACCAGCAAGGACTGAACGTCCCCGACAAAGGCAGCCGGCACGCAGCCCTGGACATGGGCTGCGAGACCTGCCACGTTACCCACAAAGTTGGCGAGCGGGGCAAGATCGAGTTCGACTACCACCTGACTAAGGCGACTCCGGCGCTGTGCCTCGATTGCCACGACGCCAAAGATGCCAGTCTGATCAAGGCACATCAAGGGCAGCCGTTCGCTACCGCCAATTGCGTGCAGTGCCATGATCCGCACCAGTCATCGCAACCCAAGCTGATGCAGGCGTTCACGCATCCGCCGTTCGAGAGCAAGAGTTGCGATACCTGTCACGCGCCTGCCAAAGACGGCAAAGTGGTGCTGACTCAGAGCGACACCAAGGCCCTCTGCGTCACCTGCCATAGCGAGCAGGCGGAGAAGATCGAGAAGGCCAAGGTGCAACATCCGGGCGCGCAGGGCGAGTGCATCGCCTGCCACAATCCTCATGCCGGAAGGACGCCGGGTTTCCTGCAACCCGACCCGGTTATGGCTTGCGTCGGCTGCCACAGCGAACAATCGGACCAGATGAAGAAAGCGCACCTGCATCAACCGGCATTTGGCCAAGGCTGCGCGACCTGTCACGAACCGCACGGCAGCGACAATGTTCACCTGCTGCGGACCAAAGATGTCAACTCGCTCTGTCTCGAGTGCCACGGCGCCGACTCGCAGCCGCAGAAGCTTGAGGCGGAGCACCTGATCACCATCTTCAGCGGCCAGGTAAAACTGCCGGCCGACTACTTCGAGAAGAACAAGGCTGTCGTGCTTCCGCTCAAGTACGGACTAGGACATCCGGTTACCGGGCATCCGGTGTCGGACCTGATGGATCCGGCCAATCCCGGCAAGGTCAAGACGCCAATGAACTGCCTGACCTGCCACCAGCCGCACTCCTCCGCCGAGGCGAAGCTGCTGGTGAAGGACCAGGCCAACAACATGGCGTTCTGCGACACCTGCCACAAGAACCGAATTGATATGACCAAGACTGGGGAGAGAAAGTAATCATGTGCAAGCTTCGCGCCAAGACAACTAGCGTTCGCATGGCAGCCGTCGTGCTGCTTTTCGCGTGGGGACTGACGTTGGCTTCGCCCGTCGCGCTTCATGCCAGCGACAAGAAGAAGAAAAACGTAGCCGCCACCGCTCCCAAGGCTCCTGAAAAGCCGCAGGACCTGAGCAAGCTGGTCTGGCCTGAGCCGCCAAACATCCCGCGAGTCCGCTATACCAGTTATTTCGCGGGCATGAAGTTCGACAAAGATGTCGACACGCCGGGCAAGAAGGTCAAGCAATCATGGATGGACCGCCTCGCCGGCGCGCAGTCGCAAGACGAGAAGATCACCATGAAGAACTTCCCCTTCCAGCTACTCGGTCCGTACGGCATGTCGGTGGACTCGAAAGGGCGCCTCTACGTAGCCGACCAGAAAGTCGGCGCCATCTTCGTCTTCAACACTGAAACCAAGGACACAGAGCTGATCCGCAACGGCTTCGAGGCCCACTTCGGGTTGATCAACAGCGTGGTTGTGGATGACGACGACCGCGTCTTCGTTTCCGACGGCAAGCTGGGCAAAGTGTTGGTCTTCAATGCCAAGCACCAGATACAGGACCAGATCAAGGGTCTGGTTGACCCGGTCGGCATGGCCATCGACAAAGAAAACCGGCTACTCTATGTCGTCGATACGCAACAGGACCAAGTCTTCGTTTACGACGCCGACACCCTTAAGCCAATCCGCAAGATTGGCACCGGCGGCAAGAAGCACACCCTGAGCGGCCCCGGCGATTTCGCTCTACCTACCGATGTCGCGCTCGACAAGGACGGCAACGTTTACGTTACCGACACCTTGAACTGGCGCGTCGAGATTTTCGACGCCGAGGGTAAGTTCATCAGCCAGTTCGGCAAACACTGCGACGCCATCGGATGCTTCGAACGCCCTAAAGGAATCGCAATCGACAGCGACGGCCATATCTGGGTGGTCGATACCGGACTGAGCCTGGTTCAAGCATATGATCGCGATGGCGCCCTGTTGGGTTATGTCGGTGGCCCCGGTCGCCTGCTGGGACAGTTTAACGATCCCGTCGGACTCTTCATCGACCAGAACAACCGGATGTTCGTCTCCGAGCAATATCCCTGGGGACGGGTGCAGGAGTTCCGCTACATCACCGACGCCGAAGCCGAGCAGCTAAAGAAGGATAAAGCCGCCGGCCACCAGACGACGCAGGCTGAAGCCGCCAAGACCGGCCGCACCGCCGCAGGCAGCCGCAGCGAGCGGCGATGTAAAGAAGTAGCGGCGGGCTACGGTGATGGGATCCTGCCGAAAAGCGGGTTTCAGGAGTTGTTTTGAAGGAGCACACCTTCAGGTGTGCCATTAACCTCTTTGTTTTTGTCATCTCGAGTGGCTTCAGCCCCGAGAGATCTGCTTTTTTGTGATTTTTTGAGCAAGCCGGTAGCGAAGAGGCGACCTACTCCTCTGGATCTTTCCTGCCCTACTGTCCGAGTTGCCGGAATATAGTCACTTAAGTGTCGATAATTTACAACCCTTACATGTTATTTAGCAAACCACCATTTTGCCATTTCACACGCCGAATCATATGCCGCTTGCGAGCGCTGGGTGGCCCGTATAGCGACGCTAAGTACATCGGTAGCCTTAGACTATGTCCTGTTAATTTTAGGCCATCCTATGTGCCTTTAAACGCGAAATCGGCGATCTTCAAAACGCGCCCATTGTTTTCCCGATTTGGGCTTGCCTCCGGGCTGCGGAATTTGGCTACGCCAACCGCGGAAATGGATCATTTCACGCACCGAAATGCAGCTGCCCAGCCAGAGAAACCAATCAGCACGAAGCTCGACATACTCGAAGTAAAGCACTTTAATTCAAAAGCTTAGGTGGAATTCAATCGACGACTGAAGCGCCATTCAGTTTCGGCCAGCCAGTTGCACTATTCACGAACGGAGGCCGCCGGGGCCTAGGGTCTCCAGGCATAAATCATGAAAACTGCAGTTACATATCAGGAGATCGATCTAATGAAAAAAGCATTGTTAATTACGCTCGTGATCTTCGCCGCCGCGAGTTTTGCGATGGCGCCAGGATCGGGCACTCTCCGAGCTCCGACGTTCTCGGCGCTCACCTGAACTACGGCCGTGGTTGCGCAGCCTGCCATGCCCCGCATAGCGGCGCATACGGCAACGGCGCAGCCAAGCACTCCGACCCCACCGCGGGAAACGTTGCCCTTTGGGGCCAGGACGTGGCCGGGCTAGTCGGCCAGACGCTCATCTTCGGCGGGACGGGACCAGGCACTGGCTATTCGGAGACACTGCCTGGATTTACCGCTAGCACGCCCGACCTCAACATCACCCTGTGCCTGAGCTGCCATGACGGCAACCTGGCCAAGGGCGCCATGATGAAGAACGCGGTCTATGAGACCCTGCCCTCCACCTACGGCACCTACAACACGATTCCGACCCTGCTCGGAAACGACGGCACCACTACCGGTAACTACCTCAACGATCACCCGGTGGGCTTGAATGCCGGAATCAGTTGCGGCGGCCAGTACAACTGGGATTGCACCATCGTCAACGGCGCCATCACCTATCCGTCAGGGACGAAGATGTACCAGTTCGTACAGAACTACGGCTTCTTCGTGAGCCCCAGCAACTACAACGGCACGCCGGTGGTCACCTGCACCACCTGCCACAATCAGCACTTGATGAACGTGGTGAAGGTCACTACGGGTACGAAGTCGGGTCTGCCTAGCGGCTACTACGCGACCATGTTCTTCGTCCGCGCTCCTTACAACCCGGGCAGCGGCACCGCTGGCTCCAACCAGACGGCGCAGTTCTGCCGCGAGTGCCACGGTGGCGAAGCCAACGAAATGAACAATGGCACGGCTGGAACTACCTTCTAGTCGTTGTCAACCTTGGGGAGAGAGGCACTCTCTCTCCCCAGTTTCCAGTTTCTTGGGGTGAGGAAATGAAGTACAAGCTAACAATCTTCGCAGTGGTTTTTCTGGCGGCAGTCGGCTCGGCGCAAGTCGCCTCCCACGCACCGACGGCGGTCTCCCAGTCAGCAAGGCCAGGCGCTCCAGCGCCAGCCATGGTGATAACCGGCAAGCCGGTGGCTCGGGTCAACGGAGCAGTGCTCACCGACCGCGACCTGCAGCGCGAGATGTTCGCCATCTTCCCTTATGCCCGGCAGCACAATGGCAGCGTTCCGCAGGAGATGGAACCGCAAATCCGCCAGGGCGCAATGCAGATGATCATCTTTGAGGAGCTGCTCTACCAAGAGGCGCAACGGCGCAAGATCACCATATCCCCTGAGCGCTTGAACCGTGCCGAAGCCGATTTCCGCAAGCAGTTTCCCACTCCGGCCGAATACAACAATTTTCTCAAGGTCGAGTTTCACGGGTCGCAGCAGGCAGTGAACGAGAAGATACGCCGCTCCATGATGATTGAAGCTCTGCTCAAGAGCGATGTGAACAACAAGTCTAAAGTTACCGTCGCCGAAGCCAAAGCCTACTACGACAAGAATCCGGCGAGCTTCCAGTACGCGGAGGCGTTCGCCATTCAGACCATCTCGATCCTTCCTCCTGAGAAGGCCACACCGGCGCAGTTGAAAGAAGCCCGCAAGAAGGCTGAAGACGCGCTGAAGCAGGCCAAGGCAACCAAGACCTACGAGCAGTTCGGGATCCTGGCAGAGAAGATCTCAGAAGACGATTACCGGGTGATGATGGGCGACCACCACAAAGTGGACCGGTCCAAGCTTCCACCTGAGATGGTTAAGGCCCTGCTGGCTATGCAGCCTGGCCAAATCACCGACCTTATCCAGATCGAAAGCGCCTATACCATCGTCCGGCTGAACAAACATATTCCCGCGGGCAAGATCAAGTTTGAGGAAGTCCAAGCGCAGTTGATCAAGCAACTGCAAGACAGAAAGACCAATGAGGTGCGTGCCGCGCTCGACAAGAGGCTGCGGCAGAACGCCAAAGTGGAAGTGCTGTAGGGGTTGATGCCGTGCGGAGGAGCATTTCCAAAGCGTTGTTCAGGATGGCCGGGATACTCCTTCTCGCCCTCCCCGCAGCCGCGCAGATCCAGATTGGCGAACTCAGCACGAACCTGAACGGCGTTGTGGGCGTCGGCTATAACGACGTCTGGGGCAGCGACATTAGTTCAAGCCACTCCGCAAATTTCAACGGCAACGGAACCCTGTCCGGCTACTACTACAATCCCAATTTTGTTAACTTCAACCTTTCGCCCTATTACAACCAGTCGTCGCAGAATTCCGAGTCCCGCTCCCTCTTCAACAGCACCGGCTTCGAGTTCAACAGTGGTATCTTCGGGGGCAGTCATTTCCCCGGATCGATCAGCTATGCGAAGTCCTGGGACAGCGAGGGGAATTTCGGGATTCCTGGCGTGCCCAACTACACCACCCGCGGTGACGGCCAGGGATTCGGTATTGGCTGGGGAGCGTTCCTGCCAGGCTTGCCGAGCTTGAGCACGAACTTTAACACTGGCAGCAGCGAATATACAGTCCTGGGAGCCAATCAGAACGGAAGCAACGACTACAAGAACTTCAACGTTCGCTCCAACTATTCAATTGCCGGCTTCAATCTGAACGCGGGCTACAATATCGGAAATTCCAATGCTCAGATTCCGCTGGTTTTTGGAAATGACACCATCGAGACCATCAATTCCAACAACGACTCCTGGTTCGTCAGCGGTTCGCACATGTTGCCGATGCATGGTTCGGCATCTGCTAGTTTTTCGCGATCCTACATCAATTCCGATTACCTGGGTTACAGCTTCAACGGCACTATTGATACTCTGAACGCAGCGGCAGGGATTCAGCCTACCCAAAAGCTCAGCCTCTCGCTGGCCTTGGGCTACACCGACAATCTCGCAGGATCGCTTTATCAGTCCATCATTCCGACAAGCAGTTCGACATCGCAAGGCACGCCCGCAGCGCAAGCACAATCCAGCGGAGCAACCCAGCCGCAAACCGGCGGAGTGTTTCAGCAGACCGAGCAATCCTCGAACGCGCTTTACATCTCCGGCTATGGAGCCTATGCCCTGGCGCCCAACCTGCAACTTAATTTTCAAGCCCAGCGCCGTGAGCAGACCTTCCTGGGAACGACCTACGCAGCCAATTCGTACGGAGCCGGGCTTGTCTATACGCGACCTTTGCTGGGCGGATCGATGAATGCGGCGGTAAACTTTGCCGACAATACTACCGATACTTCAAGTGGCAACGCGCTCAGCTTCTCAACAAACTTTGGTTACAGCCGGAGCTTTGCAGACTGGACAGTGAGTGGGGACGTCGCTTATGCGCAAAACGTACAGACCTTCCTGCTGACTTACATGAACTCGTTTTACATCTACTCGGCCAACGTGCGGCACCGCTTTGGGCGCATCGTCTGGACGGCGAGCGCAGGCGGATCGCACAGCGCGCTGGTCAACCAGCCGAATACAGGGAACGGCGGAGAGAGCTTTTCCACCAGCCTCGGAGCCCGCCGCCTTACGCTTGCGGCAGCTTATTCGAAATCGAATGGTTACGGACTGCTGAGTGGCAATGGGGTAACCGTACCGCCCACCCTGCCACCGGGAGTGATACCGCCGGAATGGTTGCTGCTCTATGGTGGCTCTGGTTACTCATTTTCGGTGGGCACTACCCCCATAAGGCGTATGTCGGTTAGTGCCAGCTTCTCGCGGGCCGACAGCAACACCGTCAACGGTTTGATATTCTCGGCTAATCACAACGAACAGGTCTTCATTAACGGTAACTACCAGTTCAGGAAGCTCACCTTCACCGGCGGATATGGAAGGCTGGTGCAAGGGTTTAGTGCCTCCGGCGTGCCGGCGAGTAATGTTAACTCGATATACTTTGGGGTATCGCGCTACTTCAACTTTTTCTGATGGGTCGTGTCCGGCTTTGCTGTCGAAGGCATTACAGATCGTAATCGTCACCTTGGTGCTGCTGATGCTGGTCGCATCAGGGGCGGCGGCGTCTAAAGAAAAAAGACAACAGGTCACACCGGAGCCGGCTCCCCCCGAGATGCAACTGCTGGGTGGCCGAAAGCTGGTTTACGAACGCAGCTTCCATTCCGCTCGTGAAGTGCAGCCCAAGCGCCCCTTCTGGAAGAAGGTGCTCGACTTCGTTGCCGGCGAGCCGGAATTCCACAGCCTGATGCGTCCGTATAGCATCGCCACCGACTCTCGCGGCCGCGTCATTGTGACCGACCCCGGCGCCTTCGGCGTCCACATCTTCGACTTTCAGCAACAGAAGTACAAATTCCTCTCGCGCGTTGAAAAGGGCAAAGATCCCATGCTGACGCCGCAGTGCGTCGCCGTCGATGCCCAGGACAACATCTACGTCACCGATTCGGAGTCGGGCAAGGTGTTCGTATTTAACTCCGAGGGCAAGTTTCAGCACACCATCGGCAGCCTGAAAGGCGGCGAAGGTTTCTTCAAGCGGCCCACGGGAATTGCAGTGGATTCGGCGGCACAGCGAATTTATGTGACCGATACGCTGCGCAGCAAGATTTTCGTCACCGACATGCAGGGCAACGTGCTGCAGACGATCGGCAGCAATGGCGAGGGCCACGGCGAGTTCAACTATCCCACCGAGCTGCGCCTGCATGGCGACAACCTGGTCGTGGTGGACGCGATGAACTTCCGCGTGCAGGTGCTGGACCGCTCGGGACAATTTCAATACGCCATTGGCCAGCTCGGCGATCAGTCAGGCACAATGTTCCGCCCCAAGGGCGTGGGCTTCGATTCGGAAGGCGATCTCTACGTAGTGGATGGACTGTGGGGCGTGGTGCAGGTGTTCGACCACGAAGGCGAACTGCTATACACGTTCGGCGAGCGCGGCACCGGGCTGGGAGAATTCCAGTTGCCGGCAGGGCTGTTTATCGATCGCGACGACCGCATCTTTGTGGTCGATTCGTTCAACCGGCGCGTGCAGGTCTTCCATTACTACGGATTGGCGAAGCCAGCCAAGGGAGGCTCCCAGTGAAACGCGCCCCAGTGAAACGAGTTTTGCTGCTCGCGTCCCTACTGGTTGGGATTCCTCTGCTGGCTCAAATCACCGGCGATGTAATCGGCACGCATGATCTGTCGCCCGGCAGCAAGTCTCCGATTACAGGAGCGCGACCGGGCTCGTGTTCGTACTGCCACGCTCCGCACTCCGGATTAGCTACCGGCATGTCGCTATGGAACCAGACGCAAACCAAGGCGACTTATCAGCTCTATAACAGCACTACGTATCATCAGAAGGGCCAGCAGCCCGTTCTAGGCTCCGACAGCAACTTGTGTTTGAGCTGCCATGATGGAACCGTCGCCGTGGGCAACACCATCGTCTCTGGACAAATCACGATGTCAGGGACAATGAACTCTCAGGATGTGTTTGGCACAAACCTGCAGAGCTCGCATCCTTTCAGCCTGCAGTTGCCCATCAAGGACACGATAGACCTGATTTCGACGCTAGCCTCGCAGGGGAAAACCGGCGATCCGCTCCAGAAGGTAAAGCTGATCAACGGGAACATCGAGTGCACCTCATGCCACAACGCACACGTCCAGGCCATCGACACGCTCTCCCAGATGTTTCTGGTGCGCGACAGTTCGAAGGCGCAAATGTGTCTTGCCTGTCACGATCCCAACCGCACCATCTCAAATGAGGTCAACCCTCTGGCGGGATGGAGTACAAGCGCACACAATCTGGCCACGAACAAAGTGGCCCTGGCGGCGAACCTGGGAAGCTATGGCACGGTGGCCGGCAATGCTTGCATCTCCTGCCACACGCCCCACAATGCGCTGGGGCCGGCGCGTTTGTTGCACGGACCGAACGAGCAGGACTGTGCCGGCTGCCACAACGGTGGTACCAACCTTACTCCGGCCATCCCGAACGTCTTTGCCGAGTTCGCCAAGACGGGACACCCCTTCCCTGCGGGAAACAATACCCACGACGCCGCCGAGGGTGTGTTGCTGAACAATAATCGGCACGCTACCTGCGCCGATTGCCACAACGGACACGCGTCGGAGCAGGTCACGACCTTCCCGCCGCCTCCGGCGATACGCGTTTCGCAAAACGGAGTGGCCGGCATCAGCGCGACAGACGGCAACACCGTTGTGAATCCTTCGGTTAATCAATATGAGAATTGCCTGCGCTGTCACGGCAATAGCACCGGCAAAGTTTCCAATCCTGTTTTCGGATATCTGCCGCTGCGCGCGGTTTCGCCGAACGATCCGCTGAATGTGATTCCGCAATTCAGCTCCACCGCGACTTCCAGCCATCCGGTGACGCACGTCGCGCAGCAGCGCCCTGCCGCAGCCCAGCTTGCTCCAGATTATGTTGGATGAGAATGGCGGCACGACGCATGGCCGCGCCATGGGTACGCAGATTTTCTGTACCGATTGCCACAATAGCGACGACAACCGCGAATTTGGTGGAACTGGCGCCAGCGGTCCGCACGGATCGACGCATACCCACATCCTGGAGCGCGACTACGAATTCAGCCAGGCGCCGGCGCCCGGCCAGTTGATCACGAATCTGTTCCCGAATCCCGACTTGAGCTTCAAGGGTCCGTACGCGATGTGCGGCAAGTGCCACGACCTTAACAATGTCGTCTCCAATGCCAGCTGGAACCATCATGGCGACCACATCAATGCCGGCTTTTCGTGCTCGGTCTGCCACACGGCTCATGGCATGGGCGCAAGAAGTGGAACCATCTCCGGCGAGCGCCTGGTGAACTTCGACGTCAATGTAGTTGCTTCGAATGCCGGCGCGCCAGTTTCCTATGTGCGCGCCACCAACACTTGCTCCTTGGTATGCCACAACGTGGCACATAACCAGGACGGCACGGTTTCGCAATCCAGCCTGAAGAACAACGGCGCGATTAAGAAGCGGTAAGGCGCGGCGTGCTGCCGCTCAGTAGCTTCTCGACCTTGTCCGCCGAAAGAAAGACGGCGTTTGACAGCGGGAACCGGTCATCCTAGACTGGCGGCATGAAGGCAACCAGCGATACTGAATCTGTGAGCATGCCCTCGTCTTTACTGGCTGAAGTACAAGCGGTGGCAAATGAAGAGCACCGTAGCCGCGACGAACTGGTGCGCGAGGCAATTCAGGAATACCTAAAGAACCGTCGCTGGCGGCGGCTATTGGCCTATGGAGGGCAACAGGCACGCTTGTTAGGACTGACCGATGCCGATGTCCCCCGCCTTATTGACGAGTACCGCCAAGAACATCAGAACCGCTAAATGATAATTGCGACTGCAGATTCAAATATCTTTGTCTCTGCGTTGCAGTTTGGTGGGTGCCCTCCAATTCCTGAATGCCGCCCGCGCCGGAGCATTTAAGATCGCGATTTCACAAGCTCTCATGTCCGAAATTCGAGGCGTACTGCAGGAAAAATTTCACTGGTCTGATGAGATGCTGGACGAGACAATCGCCGGACTGGCTGACTTCACCCTACTTGTGAGACCGACGAAAGTGCTAAGTGTCATCAAAGAGGACCCCGATGACGACCGGGTCCTCGAATGCGCAATCGCATCAGGCTCTCAGTTCATCATCAGCGGCGACAACCACCTTCTGCGTCTGTCACGATACGACAGCATCCGAATTACCAGAGTGGCAGAGTTCTTGACTCTAATCCCGCAGCCTCCGACTCCAGAAATTCCTGCCTGAAGGCGGCCACAGGTTCCTGCCGTGGACTTCGGAAGGCGAACCCTGTACGAAAGACGGCGCCGGGCAGCGCATTGACTTGCAACTCGTACAACTCCTAACATGGTCGCGCACGAAGGGGGTTTCCCGTTTGGTGGGCCAGACCATCTCGCACTATCGCATCGTCGAGAAAATCGGCGGCGGCGGAATGGGGATTGTGTACAAGGCCGAGGATATCCGCCTGGGCCGACTGGTTGCACTCAAATTTCTCCCGGAAGATGTCGAACGCGATCCAGAAGCCCTGGAACGGTTTCGCCGCGAGGCCCGCGCCGCCTCTGCACTGAACCATCCCAACATCTGCGTTCTCTATGACATTGGCGAAGAGGACGGTCACGCCTTCCTGGTGATGGAGTTCCTCGACGGCAAGACACTCAAGCATCTGGTCGACCAGAGGCCGATGGAGCTCGATCGCCTTCTGGACATCGCCATTGGGGTTGCCGACGGACTGGATGCGGCCCACGCCAAGGGGATCATCCATCGCGACATCAAGCCCGCGAACATCTTTGTGACCGAGAGTGGGCACGCCAAGATCCTTGATTTCGGGCTGGCCAAAGTGACGGCGGTCGCCACGGGTTCTCCCGCCGATCAATCGGGTCTTACGGTCAGCGCCAGGCAGGAGGAGCATCTCACTAGTCCTGGCAGCACACTTGGCACCCTCGCCTACATGTCTCCTGAACAGGCGCGCGGAAAACCGCTCGATACCCGCACGGACCTTTTCTCCTTTGGCGCCGTGTTGTATGAGATGGCGACCGGAGTGCTGCCCTTTCGCGGCGACACCTCCGCTCTGTTGTTCGAGTCCATTCTCCATAAAGCTCCCGTCGCGCCGGTTCGACTGAACCCTGACCTGCCGCCCAAGCTGGAGGACATCATCAACCGCGCGCTGGAGAAAGACCGCACCCTGCGATATCAGAATGCCTCCGACATGAGGGCGGAACTGCGTCGCCTTAAGCGCGACACCGACTCGTCGCAACACTCGGTCGCGGTCGCTGCTGACGATGAAACGCAGGCTGAACAGATTGCCGCTGTGAGCGGAGACTCGGATAGGAAGAATCCGACGGCGTCGTCGAGCGCGACCATTTCTCAGCCGCCGACGACCGAAAGATCGCGCGCTTTTTCATGGAGGGTGGGAGTTCCGATAATCTTACTGGCCGCCGCAATCGTGGTTGGCGGCTTGTACTGGCGCTCGCACCGCACCCCGAAGTTGAACGACCAGGACACCCTGGTGCTGGCCGACTTCGACAATACGACCGGAGATCCCGTCTTCGATGACACGTTGAAGCAGGCGATCGCGGTGCAACTGGGACAGTCTCCGTTTCTGAATATCCTGTCCGATGCGAGAATGCGCACCACCCTGAAGTTGATGGCGAAACCTCGAGATACCAAGCTTACCCCCGAGGTGGCGCGTGATCTGTGTCAGCGCGTGGACGCGAAGGCTTACGTGTCGGGCTCAGTCGCGAGTTTGGGCAGCCAATACGTTATTGGCTTGCAAGCGGTGAATTGCAAGACGGGAGATGTGCTGGCGCAAGAACAGGTGACAGCAGATAGCAAAGAACACGTAATAAAGGCGCTGGGGACGGCAGCTACCAAGCTTCGAACCAAACTCGGTGAATCGCTGAGCACCGTGGAAAAATTTGACACACCGATGGACCAGGTCACGACTCCGTCTCTCGAAGCCCTGAAAGCTGTGTCGGAGGGAAGAAAGATCCTGCAGGGGCAAGGCAGTGCGGCGGCGATTCCGTTCTTTAACCACGCCATTGAGCTCGACCCAAACTTTGCCGCTGCGTACTTAGCTTTGGGAATTTCGTATTCCAACATGCGCGAACCCGGTTTGGCCAGTCAAAACCTGACGAAGGCATATGACCTTCGAGACAGAGTGAGCGAGCGGGAAAGGTTTCGCATTTCGGGCACCTACTACCTGCTGGTTACCGGCGAACTGGACAAGGCAATCGAGACGTACGAGATGTGGGCAAAGACCTATCCGCGCAATGGCGAACCCTACGGCAACCTGGGGGTTGACTACACCTATTTAGGGCAATACGAAAAGGCAGTGGCCGCAAGTCTTGAGGACCTTCGTCTGAATCCGGGTAGCGCCGCGGCCTTCACCAACCTGGTAGGCCTGTATGCCGCCTTGCTCCGCCTCGACGAGGCGAAGACGACCTATCAGGAGGCCATCGAGCACAAAGTTGACAATCCCTTTCTGCGCGGCAATCGCTATGAAGTCGCGTTTCTTGAGAACGACGCCACGGAGATGAAGAAGCAAGTCGCGGCGACAAGCGGCAAGCCGGGAGGAGATATCCTGCTTTCCTTCGCTTCCGATACGGAAGCATTTTACGGACGTTTGAACGCAGCACGGGAATTATCCAGGCGAGCGGCCGACTCAGCGCTACGCAATAACTCAATAGAAACAGCTGCGGAATGGCAAATGAATGCGGCCTTGCGCGAAGCGGAGTTTAACGATATCGCGCGGAGCCGGCAGGACATCGCCTCCGCCCTCGCGACCGCGCCCACCCGCGACGTCAATATTCTGGCGGCTCTGGCGCTCGCTCGCATCGGAGATGCTGACCGGGCGAAGCGTATGGCCGACGATCTGGCGGAGCGCTTTCCGCTCGACACTCTTATCAATCATTATTGGCTGCCTGCCATTTATGCTTCCATCGAAATCAAGCGCGGCAATCCAGCAAAAGCGATCGATATCCTGCAGGCAGCCGAGGCCTACGAACTAGGAACTCCGCTTCCCCAATTCGAGGTTGGCGGATCGCTCTATCCCGTGTACATAAGGGGCTCGGCTTACTTGTCGCTAAGAAAAGGCAACGAAGCAGCCGCTGAATTCCAGAAGTACAAAGATCAGCGCGGCGTCGCGGCGAATTCTCCGTTAGCGGCGTTGGCACGGCTTCAGCTTGGCCGCGCTTATGCGTTGGCAGGAGATTCCATCAAGGCGCGCAGCAGCTACCAGGAGTTCTTCGCTCTCTGGAAGGATGCCGAGCCCGGCATACCCGTACTGACAGAAGCCAAGGCCGAGTACCAACAGATACGTTAATACGGTTTGGACTATTGCTGGCTCGCCCGCACGAACACCGCCGACAGCGCATCCTGATACACCAGCTGAAACCGCGGGTCCGCCTGCAGAATGCTCACCAGGTTGTTGCTCTTCTGCAGAATCACAACGCCCGCCTGGTTGAGGTACGGATTGTCCGCATAGGTCGGCGCCCCATTGGCGGTCTCGAAGAAGAGCTCCTCCAGATCATCGCCATAAAGATCGGTGCGACCGTCGATGGCCACGGGATAATTCGGCATGTACCAGGTGAGAAAGCCGCCCCAGTCGAGCGTATTGTAGAGCGGACCCGGCGCCGGATGCTGGCGCAGGTAATTCACCGCATTCACCGGCAGAAAGCTGCTGATCGCCCGGTCGAGACCGCGCGTATTGAAGTCAGTGCTGGGGGCAAATAGCAGCAGCGCCAGACCGACTACCGCCGCCACTGCCAGCTTCTGCAACCATGTTTCTTGCGGTTCGCGCCTATTCTCGTCGGCAAGCGTGTCGGCGATGCAGGCCGCTGCGGGAATGCAGATGAACCAGGCGTCGCGCATGGTGCGGAAGGCAATCGCGCCGGCAATCGCCAACAGCAGGAGTTTGTAGGCGTCAACTTTTCGCTGCCGTCCGACGGCGAAGAACGCAAACGCCATCAACAGCAGTTGCACATAGTGGCTGCCCGCCCGGAAGTTCAGCGGCTGCAGCTCCATGATCATGCGGTATGGAACTTTTGCCTGCGAGTATTGGAAGATCACCTGATACAGGTGGTAAGAATTCGGTCCGATGCAGGTGGCAATGACGCACGTGGCAAAAACCGCGGCCAAGGTTGCCGCCGGAAGTTTGGGGGGGTCGAGCCAGCCCGGGGCAAATCCAATGTGTGCACTCGCTCGCTGCGCTACGTTCACCGCCAGCAGCAGGCCAACCAGAAACAGGCCGTAGATAAACTGAATGTGCAGGTTCGCCCACAGCAGAAAAATCAGCGGCAGCCAATAGAGCAGCTGTGCGCGGCCCGTGCGATGCGCTTCCAGCACCAGCGTCAGGGTCACGCAGAACAGCATCATGGAGAAGAATACCGGCCGCGGCATCAGGTTGAAGAGAAATGCCGAGCAGGTAACGACCGCCAGGATGCACGCCGTCCAGAAGCGGCCCGACAGCCGCCGAAGCATCCAGTAGATGGAGTAGGCAACGCCGAGGGTGAGCAGCGTTCCGTAAATCCCAATCCCGAGCAGCCCGAACCACGCGTAGGCGCGCGACATCAGAACCTCGTAGCCCCAACTGTAGGCGGTCCACGGACGGTCGGCTGCGGTCCACGAGAAAAGGCCGGTATGGGGAACTGCCTTGTGTTGCACGATCCAGTCGCCAACCTTGAGGTGCCACCAGATATCGAGATCGAGCACCGAGAACTTCAGGTTGAAGGCGATCACTCCGACGGTGACCAGCAGTCCAGCTAGCACCGTCATCTGCAGCCAGCGCAGACGAAATAACGGCCGCAGTTCATCGACAAAGCCCCTATTACCGCTTTTCGCCGTTTGCTCTTCGCCCTGCGCCACGCGCGATTCCTCGGCCACCATACTCATGCCTCACTTAAGTGCAGGTCGGGTACCAAATTAGGACTGGAATAAGTCTAAGAATGCCCATGATTTACGGGCTTTCGATTGCTTTCGAGGTCACTCTGCCGCGCCAAATCACACGCGCAGTGCGAACAAATACGCTTCTCCAGGCCGCTCCGCTCCGTTTATCGGCTTCTTCCGTGCCGCTAAGTCCCTGAATAAGGGGTGGTTAGCTGTGAATTCCCGATCTGGCGCGTTTGGCAGCCCATGTGCACTTTCCCTATGTTCCTGCGGAGCATACGCACACCAATTCCGGGAGAGCGCTCGAGCAGGCGCCCTCCCGGATTCCGCTGAAGGAGTTGCGAAGATGGAAGAGGAAACCAAGCCAAGCGGCACCACCACGACGAACTGGACGGCGACCCAAACCTACGCTATGGCGGCCGTCTGCCTGCTGATCGGCGTGTTGGTGGGATACCTGGTGCGCGGTTCGGCGACTCCCGCAGGCCAAGCAGCGCCGGTTGCTGCCGAAATGCAGCAGGCGGCAACCGCTCAACCATCCTCCCCCGCACAAAAACCCATGCCGACTCTGGATGACATGAAACGCATGGCCGACAAACAAGCGGAGCCCCTGTTCGCCAAGCTGAAAGCCGATCCCAAGAACGTCGATCTGCTCAACAAGATCGCGCTGACCTACAAGGCCACCCATCAGTTCCCCGAAGCCATCTCGTACTTTCAGAAAGCTCTGGACGTCGATCCGAAGGACGTAGCCATTCGCACTGACATGGCATCTTGCATGTACTACACCGGCGATGTGGATGGCGCGCTGACCCAGCTCAACAAGTCCCTGACCTACGATCCGAAACATGCCGGAACCCTGATGAACATCGGCATCATCAAGTGGCAAGGCAAGAACGATGTCCCTGGGGCAGTCGCAGCTTGGCAAACGTTGCTCAAGCGAAATCCGAATTTTCCGCAGAAAGCAGTGGTCGAGCACTTGATCGCCCAGGCCCAACAGCAAAAAGATACGGCGCAGTCTGCGAATCAACCCAAGGGATAAGGTGACGGCTTTCGGGCAGGTCAGGTCATGACAAACTCGACCCTCGAAGTTGCGGCAATAGTAAGTCCTGAGGCGGAAGTCACCACGCGCCCGAAACACGAGACTTGGCTTGCCGCAGCCTATGGCATTGCGCTGCTCGCTTGCCTTTCTGTGTGGTTTCTTGCGGTGCGCGCGCCGCTGTGGACGGACGAGACCCTCTCCTACTGGCAGATCGCCGGCGGCTTCAAACAGATTTGGTCGCGTTCAGTGCAGGGCAATTCGTTTGCTGCCTACGCCTATATTCTCTGGCTCACGCAGACGCTGTTCGGCAACAGTGAACTCGTGCTCAGAATTCCTTCCATCCTTGCCATGCTGGCCGCGGTGTATGTCTTCTACCGCTGTGCGCGCGAGCTTTTCACCTGGGATGTGTCGCTGATCGCGACCATGTTATTTATCCTGCCCAGAGGCATCGCCTTTGCCGCAATCGATGTGCGTCCCTACCCATTCGCGCTGCTGGTAACCAATCTCACGATTTTCCTGTTCTTGCGCTGGATGAAGACCAACCGAACCATGTACGCAGCACTCTTCGGCATCGCAGCGGCAGGCATCTTCTACTTCCATTATCTCTTCGCGAGCATCCTGGTGGCGCTGGCTGTTTATTACCTGCTGACTCGGCACTCTTTGCTCCAAAAAGACATTCGCCAGATCGGAATCGCGCTCGCCTGCTTTGTGATTTTCCTGCTTCCGGTGTTGCCACGGCTCAAGTACATCTACCAGACACGCACCACGCATTCTTTCGCCGCGGCTCCGCAATGGACATCGCTATTGCAAGTTCTGCATCCCGGAAAGGGGCAGTTGTTGGTATTGGTTGGCGTCATCTTGTTCGCGGCGGTGGCGCGGCAACTGATGCTTCCTAGGCGCGAAGCCTTACTCAAGCTTGTGCTGTGCGCCAGCCTGGCGCTGGTGCCTATGTTGTGTCTGTACGCAATCAGCGTGACCACCTCCGTCCATATATTCATCCCGCGCTATCTGCTGGTCGCGGTGCCCGGCATTTCCTTATGTTGGGGATGGATTTGCAGCCTGATCGATTCGCGCGCTCTGCGTGGGCTGTTCTGTTTCATATTTGTGGCGCTCTGCCTGACGCAAGCTTACTCATCGCCACAGTCGCGTAAGCACGAAGAATCGTGGAAGCAGGCTCTCGCTTTCGCCGACGCCAATGCCGCCGTGGACCACGCTCCCTTGCTCATGTGCAGCCCGCTGGTGGAAGGTGACTTTCAGCCGATGCCTGCGGTTCCCAGCGACAGCGTGCTCTACTCGCCTTTGAGCTACTACAAGGTGAATGCTCCGGTCGTTCCCCTTCCGCGCACCTTGAATCCGGAGGCCGAACGCCAGGCCAAACAATTTCTACTGAAGTCCGCACAAGAGCATACCCGCTTCCTTGTGCTAGCTCCGTGGCCGTCGCTGCGGATCGTCGACCTTCTGGCTTACTACTCGCAAAGCACGTACACCTATCGCGTGCTGGGAAATTTCGACGAGATCTTCGTGGTGGAGTTCGTTCCCTATTCCGACGCCCGGTAAGGCAATCGTTTCCTGCTTCTACAGCAGCTCATCCTTCTGTTTCGGCAGACCCAATCAATAGGAATCCACGCTGGCGTAAAATACCCACGCTCACGAATCCCCCTAAAGACCGAACGGCATGAACTGGAACTGGCTCCGCTTCCTCGATCTCGGCGTCTACCTGGCGCTTGCCGCGGTAGTCGGCGTGCGCTGGCACAACGACTGGCATCACTGGATCGGCGTTGCCATTTCCATACCCGCCTTTGTGTTGTGGATGCTCGCCCGCCATCAGCTGGGCGACTCCTTCGCCGTGCGGGCCGAGGCCAAGAAACTGGTGACTCACGGAATTTATTCCAAGATTCGCAACCCAATTTACATCTTTGGCGGGCTCGCATTCCTCGGGGAGTTTGTCGCGCTAGGCTCCTATATCGGGATAGCGGTGTTAGCGATCATTCACGTGTTCCAATTCTTCCGCGCTAAGCGCGAGGAGCAGGTGCTCACTGCGGCGTTCGGTGACGAGTACCGCGCCTACAAGGCCAAAACCTGGTTCTGACCTTCCGTCCTAGCTCCAAACGCCGCGGTACAATTCCCGCGACTTATACAGCCAAACCATAGATACTAACTACCAGCCCGCGGCTGAATTGCCCACATCATGACTATCGCTGAAGCCATCCGTATCGCCCTGTTGTCGCTTTGGGCCAACAAACTGCGCTCGGTGCTGACCCTGCTTGGCGTGGTCATTGGAGTGGCGGCGGTAATCGCCGTGGTCACGTTCGTCAACGGCATCAATGGCTATGTCGCCGAGAAGATCTTCAATCTCGGGGCCAACAGTTTCTTGATCAGCAAGCAGCCCAACGTAGTGACGGATGTGGACGAGTTCATCGAGGCCAACAAGCACAAAGACCTGACGATGGACGAGTACCGCGCCGTGGCGGACGGATGTGATGCGTGCAAGGATGTCGGCGCCAGCTTGCGCAGTTTCAACGGCAAGGTTGTGTATGGCACCCAGAGCAGCACCGACACCTGGATTCGCGGCTGGACCCCCAGTATGGCCCGGATCTACGACCTCGATTTAGTGGCCGGACGAATGCTCAACGAAAACGACGAGAACACGGCCTCCTCCGTGGCCATCATCGGACAAGACATTCGCGAGAATCTGTTGGATGGAATCGATCCCCTGGGCAAAGAAATCCGGGTGGACGGAAGAACCTATCGAGTGGTCGGAGTAGGCAAGAAGGAAGGCAAGACTCTGGGCCAAAGCCGCGACAACTATGTCATCTTGCCCATCGCAAGTTGGTTAAAGGCCTATGGTTCGCACAACAGCATCATTGTCTGGGGGAAGGCGTTCGACGCCGGCGCGCCCTTTGAACGAGCCGTGGACCAGGCGCGCGTTATTTTGCGCTCGCGAAGACATGACCGGGTGGGCGAAAAAGACAGCTTTGTCATCGAAAGCAATGCGAGTTTCCTCTCCATCTGGTCGGACCTGAGCGGCACCTTTTTCATCGTTATGATCGTGATCGCGTCCATTTCGCTCATCGTCGGCGGAATCGTGATCATGAATATCATGCTGGTCTCGGTGACGGAGCGCACCCGCGAGATCGGCATTCGCAAAGCCTTGGGAGCACGACCGCGCGACGTGCTGAGGCAATTCCTGATCGAGTCCATCACCATGGCGCTGATTGGCGGACTGATCGGCGTGGCGAGCGGCATCGGGATCGCCAAGCTGGTAACCCTGGCGATCGGGATGCCATCGGCCATCGAGCTGTGGGCCATCTTTGCCGGGCTAGCAGTGTCGGCGTCGGTTGGAGTTTTCTTCGGAGTCTATCCGGCGCGCAAGGCCGCCAAACTGGACCCAATTGCAGCCTTGCGGTTTGAGCTGTAGAAGTTGCGTCAGGCCTGCAGACAACTTGCGGAAAGTACCTAGCTAGCGCTGTATCATTAACCTAGGAGAAGCTCCGTGATTCAAATTGAATTGCAACCCGAGGTTGAGGCGCGACTGACTGCTCAGGCGCAAGCCCAGGGCATGGATGTACAAGCGTATGCCGAGAGTCTGCTCAGCCAAGCCTTGGAAGTCAACCATGCTTCGGGATCGCGCCAGGCCACTACCGCGGAGGCCGCGGTTTTCTTTGAAACGATGGCAGCCAACTCCGAGAAGATTCCCCAGCTTCCCGATGAAGCTTTTCTCCGCGAGAGCTTTTATCAGGACCACGATTGATGGCTAACGGCCTGAAATACCTCGTGGACACGAACAGCCTGCTCCGGCTTTCAAAAGAAGACGACCCGCACTATGCTCTTGTGCAAACCGCTACCGAGGCCCTCATAGAAAAGCAGGCCCACCTGTGCTACGCTCCCCAGAATATAAGTGAGTTTTGGAACGTGTGCACTCGGCCAGCCAGCCACAACGGCTTTGGTCTGTCGATTAAGGAAACAGATGTTCGGGTCAACGCGATTGAGCGCATCATGACCTTGCTTCCAGACAACGAACAGATCTACTGGGCATGGCGAGATCTGGTTGTGAACAATAGTGTTAGCGGGGTGCAGGTGCATGATGCGCGGCTAGCGGCCGCCATGCAGGTTCACGCGGTTTCTCACATCCTCACGTTGAACCAACCGGATTTTGCGCGTTACGCAAGCATCCAGGTTGTACATCCCCGGGACGTACAAGTATGAATCTGGGCTGAGAGGACGACGGCCGCTTGGGTTTGGGTAGCTACCTATGCGTCGTAGCGACTACAAAGAAATCCTGCGCATGGCGCTGGAAACCATCGCCAAGAACAAGATGCGATCCGGGCTCACCGTCCTGGGTATCGTCATCGGCGTCATGATGGTCATTGTCATCTCGTCGGTCGTGCGCGGGTTGAACTCCAACATCGAGAACATGTTGAAAGACATGGGCTCCGACCAGGTCTTTGCCTACCACTTTTCGCCGTTCACCTTTGGCCGGCCGACCACCGAAATGCTGACCCGCAAAGAGCTGACGCTCGACGATGCCCTGGCCATGCGCGATCTTCCGCATGTGAAGGCGGCGACTGCCAGCCTCCGCATCATGATGCCGCAAACCGGCACGGGAACCTATGCGGTGAAATATGAGGGTCGCAAATCCAAGAACACCATTCTCGATGGCAACCTACCAACCACCATACAAACCGACGACCTGCCCATCGCTCGCGGACGCTGGTTCACCGATACCGAAAATGAACACCGCAGCCTGGTGGCCGTCCTGGGCTACGATACCGCCGAAAAGCTCTTCGAAGATCAGGACCCCGTCGGCAAGGAGATCAACATTGAGGGCGAACTGTTCCAGGTGATCGGGGTCATGGCCAAGCGCAAGGCGGCATTCGGCAATGGCTCGAATCCCGAAGACAACATCGTGCGCATGCCCATCTCCACCATGCACAAACTGCATCCCGAGCAAAAACAGTATTGGATCACCGTCAAGTCCACCTCGCACGGCGAGATGGACACCACCATGGACGAAATGCGCGCACTGCTGCGGCGGCGCCGTCACCTCGGCCCCGATCAACCCGATAATTTCGCAGTCTTCAGCCAGGACGCGCTGAGCGATACCTGGAACCAACTCACCGGCGGAATCTTCATCTTCATGTTCGCGGTGTCGAGCGTGGCGCTGATCGTGGGTGGAGTCGGCGTGATGAACATCATGCTGGTCTCGGTGACCGAGCGCACTCGCGAGATCGGCGTGCGCAAAGCCATCGGGGCACGCAAGCGCGATGTCCTGCTGCAGTTCACCCTGGAAGCCATCACCTTGACCGGGGTCGGTGGGATTATCGGGATCGTGATTGGCGGCGCCCTGACTGCGCTGGTCCCGTTGGTGTTCCCCTCCTTGCCTGCAAGCATGTCCTTGTCATGGGTGCTGACTGCGACTCTGGTTTCGGTCTTGATCGGCCTGGTCTTCGGAATTTATCCAGCCTGGAAAGCTGCTAACCTCGATCCCATCGAGGCCCTGCGCTACGAGTGACACGCTTTAGAACCCGCTTCGAGTTGGCACCGGTAGAAGATATTGCGCAAATCGAGCCCCGCAGGGGCGAAATAGTCTAGCCCAGCATGGAGCCGCAGGCGGAATGGTGGGTATAGTCGGAAATAATGTCGAGTCCCGTAGGGACGGCAGAGGCCGCGGTTCAGTCGCCGAGACGACCCTCACACCGGGACTAACAACAAGCTCTGAAAACGCTTTGCTGAAACATCTTGATTGGACTCGCGGAGAACTGGCTGAAGGACTGCGGTGCTACCACGCCGAGGAATTCTTTGCCGCCCACGAGCATTGGGAACTGGTGTGGCTGAAGTTACCGGAGCCCGAGAAGACTTTCCTGCAAGGATTGATTCAGGTGGCGGCAGCATTTTATCACCTTCAACGCGGCAACCCGGAAGGAACTGTGTCATTGCTGCGTGCGGCCCTAGCCCGGCTCGACCCCCGCTCGCCCTCCTTCGCAGGGATATCAGTAGCGCTGCTCTGCCGGGACATTCGCGAGTGGGTAATGAGGCTGGAGGAAGGCAACGCGCTGTCCTACCCGCCTTTCCCGCCAATCCAACTGGATAGGTAGTCGCTTGGTGAGACAAGCGGGCGCCGATGCGGAAGGGGTTTGGGGCGCTCCATCCTCCCCTCGACTCTTGAAACCCGCTCTTTCCCCCGTGCCAACACTGAGGGAAGTGGCGCTCACATGTCAGCGGGTTAGCTGGCTTTTCGTACGGGTTGCGCATTCGCACTCTGGACTTGACCTGCGGACTGACTGATCCAGGTTTCGAAACGCGTCTCCCCCAGTCGTGCGTCCTTACCGGGAACGAGCGTTCTCTCGCTGAGTTTCGCTCCAGCGTAACGCGCGTTTGGATCAGCGACCACTTCGCGGGGATCTTTGAGCGAGGCCAAGCGCCGCCGGACGAGTTCATCTACGCGAAACTGTTCCGGACCTCCAATTTCGACAATGCCGTTTACCGGCGGGCCCACCGCAATCTTGCCTACGGCACTCGCAACATCGTCAGCAGACATCGGCTGGAAAAGCACCGCGGGCAAATGAACCTTGCCGCCGACCATGGAAATGTCAGCAAGGCCTTTAAGGAACTCGAAGAACTGCGTCGCATGTACGATGGAGTAGGGGATTGAAGATTCTCTGATCAGTTTTTCCTGAGCCATTTTTGCGCGGAAGTAGCCGCTCTCGAGCAGGCTCTCAGTTCCTACCACCGACAACGCAACGTGATGTCCCACGCCTGCGGCCGCTTCATTGGTGAGAAGGTTACGGGTTGATGTCTCGAAGAAATTCATCACAGCCGCGTCTTCCCACGAGGGAGAGTTCGAGACATCAACGACTACGGATGCAGCCTTCAGAGCCTCGCCCAGTCCTTCGCCGGTGACGGAGTTAACGCCGGAGTCGGGTGATGCAGCCACCGCTTCGTGCCCGTGCCCACGAAGCTTGTTGACGAGCTTTGATCCAATGAGTCCAGTACCGCCGATCACTACGATTTTCATAATCCTCTCCTTAATTTTCGACCTTGGGATTTCGAACCTGCCGGTCGTAGTCGCTAAGACCGAGCCTCCCATGTTTTCGACACTGTTCCGTTAAGAGCACTCGTTGTGGTTGAGCAAATCGTGGAGCAGGGGAGGATGCGTGAGCGAGGCCGGTTCAGCCAAACCAGATCCGGGGACCCGCTATGCCTCTTTGGGCCTGCCCCCTGTTCTTACTTGGATGCGAACAAGCGACGCCGAGTCGCGGTGGATTCAAGAGCGGTAAGCGCGATGATCGTCTCTTGCTTGAGTCGAAGGGCCCGTGCGCGGAGAGGCTTATCTCATGCTCGGCGCCGGCAAGGCAGCGGCCGCGGAATTTCAGAAGTTCATCGACCACCGCGGGCTGGTGGCAAACTTTCCGTGGGAAGCTCTGGCCCGACTTGGCTTGGCTCGCGCGTATGCCCTCGACGCCACTCAGGACCCCGCTGCGCGCGTTAAGGCCCGCGCCGCCTACCAGAATTTCCTTACTCTCTGGAAGGATGCCGACCCCGACGTTCCCATCCTCATCCAAGCCAAAGGGGAGTACGCTAAGCTGGGATAGAACCGAGCGGCATTTTGAACCACACGACTGCGCACTGCTTCGCCTCCATGATCCCTCGGTGGCGCTTTTTCACGTCGTTATTGCGGGTCGTGAGACCCGGTAAAGCTGCCAGGCAAACGCTCCCAAACCCAGGCAAGCCACACCGAAGCGGACGAATCCGCCAACATAGGGGATAAACCCGACGATGGTTAGAATCAGCAGGCCCACCAGTAGTCCCAGCAGCCAGTCGCCCTTCGCGGTCCCGGCTGGTTTCACAAGCATTTGCCCCAGGAATGCTCCAACCCAAATCTTCGCCAGGTAGATCGCAGCCAGATAAATCGCGAGCAACATCAGCGAGAGGGGAAGGCCAACCAGCGTGATGGCTATCAAGATGATGGCCACAGGCACGCCGGCCAGAACCGCAATCCCAAGACCAAGGCTGCGCCAGCCCGAGCTGACCGCGTGGGTGCTGGCCTGGAAGAAGGCGGGAAACAGAACCAGGCCCAACCATCCCACCAGCATGGCGGCAGCGAGCCAGACAGCTTGGTAGAAGTAAAATCTGGGGCGCGTAAAATGGCTCTCCCTCACGCGTAACTGGATGTCGCGTGGGCCCGCAATCGTCGCGCCATCGGCGATGTGTACGTTTTTCAGATCGCGCACGCGAGCGCTCAGGCCACCGCCGATTCGGGCCGTGTTCGTCAGGGTAAGGCTATCCCCGGTCAGGGTCAGTTCGCGGCCGATGCTCCCGCTCACATCGGTATTGCCGGCGAAGATGGTCACACTACGATGTACCTCGCCCTCTAGGCTGACGTCGCCAGCGGCAACCACGACACCCCCGCCCACATGACCGCGGTCATTCACATGCAAGGATTGCGTCAACCCGTAGAGGTTGTGGGCCAATTGCCCGTCCAGGTCCAGCGAATTCGAAAAGTTGTAGATATTGCCTTCCACGGTTCCGCTCACCACGGTTCGCTTAGCAAAACTCACCAGGTCTCCCTTGACGGTGCCGCGAACTTCCACAGACTCGCCAAAAGCCAGCAAGTCCCCATTGATGACGCCTTCCACGCGCACAATGTTGCCGGCGGCCAAAAGGGTGTCGTCTATAGTCTCGTTCGCCGCTACGGTGACGAAATCACTGTGACGCCGCTCCAGAGAAAAGCCAGGCAGCGACAATGCCAGCATCACGATCAGCAGGCGCAGGCCAGGTTGACGCAGCCGCCATCGGCGTCCCAGTAGCAGTACGCCGCCGCCCAATAGCAACACCAATAAGATTTTCCCGACGTCAGCAACATAATCAGTCATCATGGCAGTGCCTCCGTTTGCAAAGTAATAAGAAAAGTTGAAGAACAGGTTCGTACGCCCGTTTACGCTGAAGGGATTTAGCCATTGCAACGCGTCCGGAACGCTCAGCTTGTCGATCCAGCTGGCAACGACGGAACCAAGCGCCAGCACCGCGGCCACTATCGCCAACTCATCCCACTGCACAGACCGCGGCAAACGGGAGAAGTCCGCCGGGCTGTCTGCTTCCTCCGGAAGCTCTTGCAGGCTTTCGCTCAGAACCAGGTTCTCAGCGCGTAATGCGTCCAATAGTTGTCGGCAGCGCCGGCATGTCGCCAGGTGGTCTCGCAGGCGCCGCGCCTCCTCCGCGGGAAGTTCACCGTCCACGAAGATGGAGACGATCTGTTCCGAATAACATTCCACGATTACTTGCTCCTATGGCTCAGTTTCCGGCGCAACTCCTGCTTGGCCCGAAATAGCAGCGCCGCCACGTAATTCCTTTGCAAGCCCAACTGCTGTGCGATTTCGTCATAACTCAATTCGCCGTAATAACGCAGAACGAGAGGGATGCGATAGTTCTGCGGCAGACCTGCAATGGCATCCCTCACCTGTGCCTTTTCCTCCGTGCTTAGGACTGCACTCAGCGGTGACGGCTCCGAACTGGCGGCCTCGAGCGCGAGTCCTTCTTCGCCTTCCACAATCACCAGCCGCCCACGCTTCCGGCGCCGCAGAGCGTCAATGCACTGGTTACTAGCCACTCGCAGCAGCCACTTGGGAAACGGTATTGACCCGTCGTAGGTCTCGATGGAGCGCTGCAGCTTAAGGAAGACTTCACTGGTGGCATCTTCGGCGCTCTCTCGCGAGTCCAGGATGTAACGACACAGTCCGAACACGCGTCGCACGTAGACGCGATAGATCTCCCCCAGCGCTTCGGCATCGTGGCCTTGTGCGCGCTCGATTACGCTCTCCAGATCCGGCCCCTCCATTTGCGTGGCTTTGCCCTCGCGGGGCTGCGATCCTTTCGCATCGTTTCGCTTGGCGTCCATAAAGCAGTACGCTACAGATCGAACAAAGTTACACAGATTTTAGGAACAAAGGGAGCAAAATCAGGACAGGTCGTCGCGCGGCTTCAGCTGTCGCCGAGAACTGGGAGACGCGAATGACCGCCCGCGACAGCAATCGCGTGGCGCGTCCGTTCGAGTGGGGTTCGGAGTGGACGCGCGGAGCGCCGACGCTCGCGAATTTTCCCTAACTTCAATGTAGAATTCGAACAGCGCCACGTTAAGGAGATAGGGGATGCCCCATCGCTGGCGAAT
This sequence comes from uncultured Acidobacteriaceae bacterium, assembly GCA_963709045.1. Lineage (GTDB taxonomy): Bacteria > Acidobacteriota > Terriglobia > Terriglobales > Acidobacteriaceae > Bog-257. Next base: position 349,543 of record CAVPUX010000011.1, read on the forward strand.
CTTGGTCGCCGTGCTATTCATCGTCCCCTTCGCGTCTGCCCAGGAAACCCATACTCACCCTGCGCCTGAGAAATTAGGAAGAGTTTCGTTTCCGGTCTCCTGCAGCCCCACCGTTCAGGAGCAGTTCGATCGAGGCGTGGCCCTGCTTCACTCCTTCGCATACGCCGACGCCGAAAAGGCGTTTCAAGGTGTGGCCGACCGGGACCCCCGTTGCGCGATGGCACATTGGGGAATGGCGATGTCGTACTTTCACCAGCTTTGGGACCCGCCCATTGCGCCCGCGACAATTTCGACTGCGCAAAAGGAAATCCAGCGGGCGCAGCAAATCGAAACCAGCTCTGACCGTGAGCGCCAGTTCATCGAGGCGCTGGCCTTGATCTATCAGGACGCTGCCACGGTTCCGTACCGAACCCGGGCGTTGAACTACGAGCACGCAATGGAAGATCTGGCGGCGAAGAATCGGAAGGATGTGGAAGCACAGGTGTTTTACGCGCTTGCGCTCCTGGCGAATGCATCTCCGGCCGATAAGACGCATGCGAAGCAGAAGCAAGCGGCCGACCTGCTGGAGCCGCTCGATCGTAGCTATCCGCAGCACCCGGGAATCCCTCACTACCTCATCCATGCATACGACAATGCCGAACTAGCGCCAAAAGGCCTTGCGGTGGCCATGGCCTACTCCCAGATTGCACCCTCCGCGCCGCACGCTTTGCACATGCCGTCGCATATCTTCACCCGACTCGGCCTGTGGGACGACTCCATCGCCTCCAACCTTGCGGCACAGCAAGCGGCGCGCCAGCAGGGCGACACCGGAGAAGAACTGCACGCCATGGATTATCTGGTGTATGCCTACCTGCAGAGTGGACGCGACAACGAAGCAGCTCAGGTGGTTCAGCAACTGAAGAGCATGCCCGAGCTAAACGCTGCGAACTTCAAGGTCGGATACGCCTCTACCGCGATGCCCGTTCGCTATGTGGTAGAGCGGGGGCAATGGTCTGACGCCGCCGCCATTGTGCCTCCAACAGTGGCGCCACCTCATGTGATCGCGATTGCGATTTGGGCCCGCGGTCTGGGACTCGCTCGCAGCGGACACGCCCTCGAAGCGCGCGCGGAAATTGATCAATTGCGGCAGATCGAAACCGAGCTTCGCACGTCAGGCAACGACTACTGGGCCACGCAGGTGGGTATCCTGAAGCGCGAAGTTATGGCGTGGTCAGCTCAAGCGGACAACAAACCGCAGGAGGCCGAAGCTTTGATGCGCTCCTCAGCGGATGAGGAGGACGCAGTCGAGAAGCTTCCGGTGACGCCGGGACCGATTGTTCCGGCCCGCGAACAGCTTGGCTACTTGCTGCTGGAGCAGAATCACCCGGCTCTGGCGCTGAAAGAATTTGAGAAAGCGCTGGCAAACGCTCCGGGACGACGCGGAGCCACACAAGGGGTGGCGCGTGCTGCCCAACTCTCCGCCCAGAAATAGCCTTCACCAGGGGGACACGCAATCATTGCGACAATCGCACCGCGTTTCGCATTGCACCAAACCTCCGACACTCGCAAGCGGATTCAAAGCAGCCGTGGCCGCAAAAGGCGCGTTTCCACTTAGCCCACACTGAACGCCGTTCGGCTAACAGATGCGCAGTTCATTGACAGAGCCGCGACGGTCAACCCTCCGCCTCTGTATAGTTTTTACAGATGCGAGAAACTTACCGCCGCTGGATGCACGACTGGGAAGATCGCATGACGACACGCGACAACAATCGCGTGGTGCGTCCGTTCGAGTGGGGTTCGGAATGGGCGCGCGGCTGGCCAACGCTGGAGGACTTCCCTCCACCGCAGGAGCAGAGCGACAAAGCTGCGATGCTGGCCTACTGGTCGGCAGCCAACGATCACATCGTCGCCAATAGCGACCAGTTCTACGCCTACAAGGTCCCTTCAGATTTTCGGCTGGAGAAGCGGAAGGTCGAACTCTTCCATACGGGCAGCGACGCGCCGAAGAAACTCCCGAAAGATGAGCTGGCAACGTACCTGCGCTTCACCTCGCCGGTGGAGTCACCGTATCCCGAAAACAATTGCATGAATGCGCGCTGGTTTCCGGCGCGCGGGCGGCGCGCAGTGATCGTCATTCCACAGTGGAACGCCGACGGCGTAAGCCAGAACGCGCTGTGCCGCATTTTCAATCTGCTGGGGATATCGGCACTGCGCATGAGCATGCCGTATCACGACATCCGCCGCCCAGCCGGGTTGACGCGCGCCGACTACGCGGTGTCCGCCAACATTGGGCGCACGATTGACGCTACCCGGCAAGGCATCATCGACATTCGTTGCTGCCTCGACTGGCTGCAGCAGCGTGGTTACTCGCGACTGGGACTGGTGGGGACCAGCCTCGGTTCGTGCTACGCATTTATCGCGGCGGCCCACGACAAGCGCATCAGCGTGAATGTCTTCAACCATGCTTCAACGTCGTTCGGCGATGTGGCGTGGACGGGCCAATCGACCCGCCACATCCGGCAAGGAATTGAGAGCGTGCTTACGCAGGACGAGTTGCGCCAGGTCTGGCTGTCGATCAGTCCGATCGTGTACTTCGACAAGTTTGAGCGCTGGCCGAAAAAGTCGCTCATGATCTATGGCCGCTACGACCTGACGTTTCTGCCGGAGTTCTCTGCCCAGACGGCGGGCGAATTCCTGCGGCGCGGTCTCGATACCACCATCAAGGCGTTGCCGTGCGGCCACTACTCTCTCGGCGAGACGCCCTACAAGTACATGGACGCCTGGCACATCTCACGGTTCCTGGCGAAGGCATTTGCCGGGTAAGGTGCTTCTTCACCACGGAGACACGGAGCGCACTGAACATCAACAAGTTTCCATTTTTTCTGTCCCTTCTTTTCTGTGCCCCTGTGGTTCATCTGTCCGTGTGACTTTCATTCTTGCCTCGTTTTTCGGTGCACTCCGTGTCTCCGTGGTAGATGGGCTTTCCGCGCTACAATGTTTGCGATGAAGATTGCATTGGGATCGGACCACGCCGGCTTTGAGCTGAAGGAGAAAATCAAGCAAAAGCTCGCCGCCCAAGGTGTCACCGTTGACGATCGCGGCACCAACTCGACCGCCTCCTGCGACTATCCCGACTTCGCACGTGCAGTCGCGCAAGAGGTCGCCGCGCATGGCGCTGATCTCGGCATTCTCGTGTGCAGCACGGGAATTGGAATGTCGATTGCCGCCAACAAGGTCCCGGGAATCCGCGCGGCCAAGGTTGACACCGAGTTTGAAGCCTCGCGATCGCGCGAACACAACGACGCCAACGTGCTGACGCTGGGAGCTTCGGTCATCGACGACGACGCAGCCTTCAAGATCGTGGACAAATGGCTGGCCACGCAATTTGCAGGTGGTCGGCACGAAGGGCGCGTGGAGAAGATCGCGGCCATCGAGCGCGAAGACGAGGCGCAGTCGTCTCATGCCTGAAACGACAGATACCGTCGAGTGTGCTCCCGCAATCATTCTGGAGGAGCACCGTGGCAACTTCACGGTCACCAGTGACCTCTCGCGCATGGACCTGAATGTGGTCCATGGTTATCTCTCTCGCGCGTACTGGTGCGAAGGTCTTCCGCGAGAAACGCTCGAGCAGGCCATGCGAAGCTCCATTTGCTTCGGGGTCTTCGAGGGCGAAAAGCAGGTCGGCTTCGCGCGCGTTGTCAGCGACCGCACCACGTTCGCCTACGTATGTGATGTGTTTGTGCTGGAGTCGCATCAAGGCAAGGGCCTGGGAACCTGGCTGATGCAGTGCGTTGTCAGGCATCCTGAACTACAGGGATTGCGACGGTGGCACCTGACGACCCGCGATGCGCACTCGCTTTATCGCAAGGTAGGCTTCACCCTGTTGAGTAAGCCGGAGCGACACATGGAAGTGTTCACTCCCGACATTTATAAGCAGAAAAAATCTTAGTGAAGGACGCAATCATGAAAGCAAATCCAATGGAACGCCCGCTGGCCGAAGTTGATCCCGAAATCGCGCAGGCGATCGAGAATGAAGAGCGCCGTCAGCATGAAGGCCTGGAACTGATCGCCTCGGAGAACTTTGTGAGCGAGGCCGTGCTGGAAGCGGCCGGCTCGGTCTTCACCAACAAGTACGCCGAGGGCTATCCGGGCAAGCGGTATTACGGCGGATGCGAATTCACCGACGTGGTGGAGAACCTGGCGCGCGATCGGGCCAAGCAACTCTTCGGCGCAGAACACGCCAATGTGCAGCCGCACTCAGGCTCCACGGCCAACATGGCCGCTTATGCCGCGGTCATTAAGCCCGGCGACACCATTCTTGGATTGAATCTCGCGCACGGCGGACACCTCACGCACGGCCATCCGCTGAACTTTTCCGGCAAGACTTACAAGATTGTTCCTTACGGCGTGACCAAGGAAACCGAGACCATCGATTACGACGATCTGGAGAAGATCGCCGAACGCGAGCAGCCGAAACTCATTATCGGTGGGGGCAGCGCGTATCCGCGCTTCATCGATTTCGCGCGCATGCGCCAGATCGCCGACAAAGTGGGCGCGCTCTACCTGGTTGACATGGCGCACTTCGCCGGACTGGTTGCCGGAGGCGCGCATCCTTCGCCCGTGCCGCACGCGCAGATCGTCACCACCACCACGCACAAGACGCTGCGCGGTCCACGCGCCGGATTAATTCTGTCGAGGGCGGAATATGCCGCCGCGATCGACAAGGTCGTATTTCCCGGAATGCAGGGCGGCCCGCTGGTGCACATCATCTCTGCCAAGGCAGTTTGCTTTCACGAGGCGATGCAGCCCAGCTTCAAAGACTATGCGCGCCAGGTTGTGGCCAACGCGAAGGTCCTGGCGCAAACTCTGGCCGACGAGGGCTTCCACATTATTTCCGGCGGCACCGACACTCACCTCATGTTGGTGGATGTGTTCGCCAAGGGCATGCTGGGCAGCGAAGCCGAGAACGCGCTGCACGAGGCCGGCATCACGGTCAACAAGAACGCCATCCCGTTCGACACCAATCCTCCCATGAAGCCGAGCGGCATCCGCATCGGAAGTCCCGCACTTACGACCCGTGGGATGAAAGAGCCCGAGATGCGACAGGTGGGCAAGTGGATCTCCGAAGCGCTGCACAATCGCACCGACAAGAATGTGCTGTCGCGAATTCGCCGCGAAGTGCTGGGGCTGGCCGAGGCGTTTCCGCTGTATGCCTCGCGCAGAGCGAAACATGTAGAGGCAGTGAAGGCGTAAGGGCAGATTCAGGAGGACTTCAACTTATTATCTGTGCGGTTCCGGCGCGGCCCGCGCGGCTGGCGGATATCGCGCAGCGCTTCCCACAGCGAAACACTCACACGCCGTGTTCCTTCTTAAGTTGGGTTGTGGTTCGCATTGGGTGTAGGCTCTCTTTCGCTATGGGACCGCACCTGCATCGCTTTGTTTAGTCTTAATCTCCGCTTCCCGATCCCGCTCTATCCTCACGCCCCGGTTTACACTACTCTGTGCGAATCGCCATCGACATTCGGCGCATCAACGAATTTGGTGTAGGGACTTACACCCGCAACGCCATCCGCACGCTCGCCCGCCTGGACCATGAAAACGAATACTTCCTGATCGGCATTCCCGGAAAGCTGCCCGGGACCGACGGATTGCCCGCGAACTTCAAGACCTTGCCGGCGCAACCGAACGAATTCTCGCTATCCAGCTACTTCGAACTGCATCGCCTGCTGAAGCGCTTTCGCTGCAATCTGCTGCACGTGCCACACCTTTTCTGGAAGCCACAGGGCATTCCCTGCCCCTACGTGGTCACGGTACACGACCTGTTCGATCATCTCTACCTGGTGAATCGACATTCCACGTTGAAACGAAGCCTGCATTTCGAGTTCACCAAGCGTGTACTGCATCGCGCTGCGCGCATCTTCGCCGTGTCTAACTTCTCCAAGAAAGACACCGAGCGATTATTTCGCGTTCCAGCGGAGAAGATTGAGGTCATCTACAACGCCATCGACGAGCGCTTTCGTCTGGGCCACGCCAGCACTGCCGAGCGCGAGTTCATCGCCGAACGCTACCAGGTGAACGATCCGTTCCTGCTCTACGCCGGACGCATCAGCCCGCACAAGAACGTGGTACGCATCATCGAAGCGTTTTCCGCGCTCAAAACCGAGTTGGCCAAGGAGAACCAGTTCGAGGACTTGAAGCTGATCATCATTGGCGATGAGGTCTCGAAGCATCCCGACCTGCGTCGCGCCGTGGTAAAAGGCCGGGTGCAGAACGATGTGCGCTTCCTGGGGTTCGTGCCCATTGAGGTGCTGCGCATTTTTTATGATCAGGCGAAGATCTTTGTATTTCCGTCGCTGTATGAAGGATTCGGGCTACCGCCGCTGGAAGCCATGGCGCACGGCACGCCGGTGGTCACGAGCAACACCTCGTCCATCCCGGAAGTTGTAGGCAACGCTGCGGTCATGGTGAACCCGGAGAACGTATTCGAGATCATGAAGGCCTTGCATCGGGTCCTGCTTGACCAGAGCGTGCGCGACAAGCTGAAGGCCCGGGGATTGCAGCAGTGCGAAAAGTTTTCCTGGGAAGAGAGCGTGCGTCGCATGCTGCAGGTTTATAGCGAAGTGGCACGACCGGCGTAGCTGCGTTGAATGCGCATCTTGGGCGAGCGCCCGATTGAAAGCGATTTGAGCTCTCTCAATGTTTGGACGAAAGTTAGCTGTTTCCTCCAGCGCGCAGCGTTCAACACCAGTAAGCAAAATCCTTTGCATAATTGCGTTGCTAACTATGCTGGCCTCAACTGGTATGGCCCAGCCCACCAGAGGGTCGTCCAAAGACAAGTTCTTAATCGCCTCCGACATCCACTTCAATCCCATGGCTGACGCGTCGCTGGTCTCAAAGCTTCAGGCCGCTGACCCCGCACAGTGGGAGTCGATTCTGCAACACACAACTCCGAACGGCTTCAGCCCGTACGGGCAGGACACGAACTGGTGGCTACTGCGATCCGCTCTCGACCAGATGCGCCGGACATTGCCCCATCCCGCCTTCGTCATGTTCACCGGCGACATGCTGGCGCACGAATTTCCGGGCAAATATCGAACCGCTACGCACGACGAGAATCCCGAGCACTACCGGGCATTCGTGCTGAAGACGGTCGAGTTCCTGGCCATTGAATTGAGCAAGCGATTTCCCAGCACAAAAATCCTGGTGACCCCGGGCAACGACGACGAAGATTGCGGCGACTACACCGTTCAAGCCGGCGGAACATTTTTAAGCGATACCGCCAGCGTGGCACGTGCCCTGGCGCAAGCTGATGAATCGTTTCTAGGCGATTGGAAGGCCCTCGGAAGCTACAACGTCGCGCATCCCGCGGTTTCGAGCGTTCGCATCCTCGCGCTGAATACCGTCTTCTTTTCCAACAACTATCACGCTGAGAGTTTCACGAACGGATGTGCATTGGTGTCATCCACGGCTGCGAGCGACCTTCTGCAGTGGTTGCAGTCGAACCTAGCGGCAGCCCGACAGGCCAACCAGAAAGTGTGGCTGATGTTTCACATTCCGCCGGGCATCGATGGTTACGCCACTACGCACCACCCTGATGGCCAATCGCAAGCTGGTGGCCCGGCGGGCGGCACCTCATGCGCCAACTCGATTGTGCCCATGTGGGTCCCCACCTGGACCGAGCAGTTCGACCGTTTGCTCGCAAGCTACCAGGACACGGTGCTGGCCAGCTTTGCCGGTCACATTCACGTCGACGATTTCAGATTGGTCAGCACCGCGGGTGTCAATCAGGGGTTTGTGTTGATCGATCCTGCGATCTCGCCAATCTTCGATCAGAATCCGGCCTTCCGGATCGTGAGCTTTCGGAGCGATGGGTCCCTCGCCAATCAGTCAACCTATTACTTGACCAACCTCCGACAAGCGAGCAGCAAGGTCCGGGGACGATGGAAGAAGGAATATACGTTTACGCGGGAATGGAGAAAGCCCCGACTGGACTTGAGCAGCCTGGGCACGATCTACAGCCAGATCTGGGAAACCACAGAGAGCCGCGACCGCTGGCTGAAGCTGTACGAGGTCTCGAGCACTGCGGCGCATGTTCCCGCAGACAGCGTCCGTGGCCTTTACTGCGCTATCGGGGCGCTCGATCCGGTGGCGTACGAAAGATGTTACTGCCACTGAAGGAAACGCTGCGCTTTCAGTAAGCACCGCGACACCCCACATCGGTACCCGAGTGCCATTACGAAAAGCCTTGCACGAAGATATTGCTCCCTAATGGTTCCTTTTGACGCAGGTTATGTCAGCGGAAGTCCCACTGGGGCTGCGCCAAGTCGTTGAGAGGGCGAGATCACGTATTTCTAACCCGGCCAGGCATCGACTGGAAGCCAAGTTGCTTCCAATTAGTTAACTGCGAAGTTACTACGATTTCGGTGGGCTAAGATGCGGCTTGCACTCACAACCTGGGTAATCCTTCTTGCCTCACTTGGCATCGCGATGTCGGTGAGCGCAGTGGCCCAGTCGTCCAATCCCTCGGTGGACGAAATCGTCGCCAGAATGCAACAGACAGAGGCCGCCGCGCGAGACCACTCCGTTGCCTATACGGTGACCAGAGAGTATCAACTCTCCAGCGACAAGGCGCAGCAACCTAAGTCGCAGGTTGTGGCTCAGATCAACTTCGTTCCGCCGTCGCAGAAAGATTACACGGTCCGCAAGGTCGAAGGCAGCGATCGCGGAACCGACATCGTGCGCCGGGTGCTGGAGCACGAGTCGGAGATGGCAACCCACGCGGAATCGCATGAGCTCAACCCGCACAACTACAAGTTTGCACTGGTCGGGCAGGAGACAGTCGAGGGCCACATTTGCTATGTGTTGCAGCTGACGCCCACCCGTCATGAACCCGAATTGGTGAACGGCAAGGCCTGGGTCGATGCAACTAGTTTTCAGGTAAGGCGCATTGAAGGCACTCCGGCAAAGAGCCCGTCGTGGTGGATCCACAACCTGCACGTCACCATTAATTATGGTGCAGTGCAGGGTATCTGGACGCAGTTGGCCACCAAGGCCGTGGCGGATGTCCGCCTGCTGGGCACAAACACCCTTACTTCTCGAGAGGTTAACCTGCAACCCGCGACCGTGGATGCGAGGAATCGACTACCGAACCGAAGCGGGGAACGCCGCGGCCGTACGCCTCGACAGGGTATCGCCGATAGCGCGGTGTGGGTGCCGCGCTGACCAGTGGTCTCTATCTTCTTCATTAGCTTTCGTAACGGGCGTTTTCCCGGACATTACAATTCCATCAAATTCGCTTTCGACGCCTGCCAGACTTGGATTCCATGCCCGTCGGCGATAAACTTATCTGCCATTAAGGGAGCGGGCGAACCGCCTTCCCCTTAGTTCCTGAACAGAAGTGCGCAGCAGACCGTAAGGAGGGTTCTATGTTGCATTTGCTGTGGATGGCGATCTTCGGTTTGATTATCGGAGCGTTGGCAAAACTGGTTATGCCCGGGAAGGATCCGGGAGGGATCTGGATCACGATGCTGCTCGGCATCGCCGGATCGCTGCTGGCAACCTGGGTATTACGGGCGATGGGCCACTACGATGAAAACCAGAGCGCCGGATGGATCGCTTCCTTCATTGGCGCTTTCGTCCTGTTGGGGATTTATCACCTGATCAGGCGCGCCAGGACAACTTAGCGAAACGCAGGCCGGCATGAGGTACCCAGCAATTTCCGCGAGGGGATTGCGCAATCGAAGTAGATAGCTGCCGGGCCTGTAAGCCGAATTTTGTGTGCCGCTCTTTCTCCTCGCAGGCTACGAAGCCTGATCGCCGAAGACAAAGAGCGGCACGACGGTCATTCCTCTGGGCCGGGCATTACTGCACGGCTCTAGCGACCTACCCGGAAGTTGTGACGCACCGAGCCGGCACGTGCGCTCGCCGAAGCGCGCGCTCCTCCCCTATTTGGTCTTGCTCCGTGTGGGGTTTTCCCTGCCACCGCCATTACTGACGACGCGGTGCGCTCTTACCGCACCATTTCACCCTTACCTCGCTTGCGCGAGGCGGTATATTTTCTGTGGCACTTTCCGTCAACGACGCTTGAACGCCGCCGCCCGGACGTTATCCGGCACACCGCTCTGTGGAGTTCGGACTTTCCTCTACCTGCCCGCGCAACCAAGTCTCCCGCCCAAGGGCGGGCCGCCGAAGCGGACGACCAGTGTCCGCGGGCCGGCAGCGACCGTCCGGCCCAGCAGCTAACAGATCAATTATAGATGGCTGGACTTGCGTTGGAGCGCCGTGACCAATCCGGCCATCCCTGGCGGTTTCGATGGGAACGGAATAGCATCGGCACGCAGTCCTTAACGGCTCGACCCGGAGCTATCTTGTGAGCGCACCTCTTACCTCTTCCTGTGGGACACGCGGAAACGTTTACGAAACTTTACTCGATACTGCGGATTCTTCGAGTCGTGGCTGCTCTACCAGGGTTCCTAGTGACAGCCGATGCCCCCGTCGGAGAGAAGAGGAAACAAAATGAACGCCACTCGGGGGACCATTGCAGCCACGTTTCTCGCCATCGCGCTGGGTGGCATAGCGATAACAGCGCAACAAGCCACTACTCCCGTGCCTGCGACAAGCTCAGCAACAAACTCAGCAACAAACAGCACCTCTACAGCAACGCAATCTTCAACATCGAGCCCCCCGTCCCCGCAAAAGCCGATGGACGCGAATGCGCCAGAAATTTCTTCGCAGGAAGAGCCCTCGACCACCTTCAAGGTGAAGGTCAACCTGGTTGAAGTGCGGGTCGTGGTTCGCGATGCTTCTGGAAAAGCCGTGGGCAACCTGAAGCAAGAAGATTTTCAGCTAACCGACAATGGCAAGCCTCAGATCATTTCAAAGTTCTCCGTGGAGCAGACAGCAGCCAACCGTTCTCCGAAGCCGGCGGGTTCTGGGACACCAATCGAAGACGCTGGCCCCAAGTTGCCGGAGCGTTACATCGCTTACCTTTTCGACGATATACATCTGAAGTTTGGCGACCTGGCGCAAGTAAGAGACGCAGTGTGGCATAATCTGCAAACTTTGCAGCCCACGGACCGGGCAGCCATCTTTACCACGTCCGGCCAGACGCAACTCGACTTCACCGACGATCGCGACAAGTTACACGATACCTTGAACCGCCTGCTGCCCCGCCCTATCACTGGCTCTGGCGTGCAGGAGTGCCCCGACATTTCGTACTACATGGCAGACCAGATCGTAAACAAGAATGACCAGACGGCGGCGGAGGTCGTGATGCAGCAGGCTGCCTCTTGCGGCGTTCCGGTCAGGAATAACGAACTGAGACCGCTGGCGCAGCGAGCTTTGGATCTCGGCGACCACGAAACCCAGGTCTCCCTCTCCACCGTAAGGGATGTCGTACGAAGGATAGCGGCCATGCCCGGCCAGCGCAGCATTATCCTGGTCTCGCCCGGTTTCTACAATCCCGGCCAACTGCAGGAGCAGATGGACATTGCGGATCGAGCGCTACATTCGGGCGTGACCGTCAACGCGCTGGATGCTCGCGGTCTATACACCACCATGCCCGACGCCAGCACTCAAGCACCGAGCCATGACGTCGCGGGACCCATGTTGCATTACATGCGCGATGAAGCATCGGCTGACGCCAACGTGCTGTCCGAACTCGCGTATGCGACCGGCGGCACGTTTGTCCAGAACACCAACGACTTGCAGGGCGGCCTCCGGCGACTGGCAACGCCGCCCGAATACTCTTACCTGCTTGGCTTTTCTCCCCAGAATCTGAAACTCAATGGCCACTTCCACAGTCTGAAAGTTACGGTGAAGGGCCAAAAGCTGAGCATCCAGGCGCGCAAGGGGTACTATGCTCCCAAGCAGGCTGCCAGTGAGGTCGACCAGGCCAAACAGCAGATACAGGATGAGGTTTTTTCGCAAGAGGAATTGCACGATCTTCCGGTCGAGCTGCACACTCAATTCTTTAAGACCAGCGACAACGATGCGAAGCTCTCGGTCCTGGTCCGGCTCGACGTCAGGCACATGCACTATCGCAAAGTGGATGGCCGGAACAACAACAGCCTTACCATTGTCTCTGCCGTGTTCGACCGCAACGGCAACTTTGTCACCGGCAATCAGAAGACGCTGCACATGCATTGGAAGGATGAGACATTGGACGCCAAGCTGGCTTCAGGGGTCACGTTGAAGAGCAGCTTCGACGTAAAGCCGGGCAACTACCTGGTGCGGTTAGTGGTGCGTGATGATGAGGGACAATTAGCGGCGCAAAATGGCGCCATCGAGATTCCGTAAGTACGCGTACGTCAGAGGTGGGAAATGAAAGCACCAGGCTTGCGGTTAGCGATATTGATAGTGGTCATCGCTTGCATCAGCGTAACGTTGGCGGGCGTCACGGCCTTGGCGCAAACCCAGCAGGCGCAGCCCCAACAACAGGAGAAGAGTCCGGCCCCACCACCGAGCGACAGCTCGACTCCGGTATTCAAAGCCGAGACGCGTCTGGTGCTGGTCGATACCATCGTTACCGACAAGAAGGGGAACTACATCACCGGCCTGACCGCCAAGGACTTCAAGGTTTGGGAAGATAACAAGGAACAGCCGATCAAGAGTTTCTCGACTGAAGCCGGCTCCGCTGCGCCGTCCGAGGACCGTCGTCACTACCTTGTGCTGCTGTTTGACAACTCTACGATAAGCTTCTCCGACCAGGCGCAGGCGCGCGAGGCGGCTGCGAAGTTTGTCGAAGCCAACGCCGGGCCTGACCGGTACATAGCAATCATGAATTTCGGCTGCGGCTTGAGCGTGGCGCAAAACTTCACAGCCGACGCGGAACGCCTGAAGCAAGTTGTCCGCAATGTGAAGTTTTCCAATGTATCGCCGAACGCGCAACCAACGGAAGTTGCGTCCCTGGGCGCACCGCAGATCGGCAACGCCGAGGCAAATTTTGGAGTGCGCGACCTGCTTCAAGCACTGCGCAGTGTCGCTAAGAGCCTGGCTTCGGTGCCCGGTCGAAAGAGCTTGATCTTGCTGACCGCGGGCTTCTCCATCACGCCCGGTTCTCCCTACTACTTTGAACAGCAGTCTGAACTGATGGCGGTGATCGACGCTTCCAACAAAGCCAATGTGGCAATTTATCCCATCGACGTCCGCGGCTTGGTCGCGCCGTTCTCCGCGGCGCCGGGGTCCGCGCGCTTAGAGTCAAATCCCGAATTCCGGGAGGCGCGGCTGGTAACCGCCACGCTTGACTACTCAGCAGATGATCAGCCCGCACATCTGGTTTACGTGCAGCGCAGCGGAGGGGGACGTGGAGTTAGCGGAGGAACTGGGGTCGGAACCGGCGGAACTGGCACGCACACTGGAGCCACCACCGGAACCAGCGGCAGCGGAACTCGCAGCGGCGGTCACACGGGAAATGGGGGCACTGGCACGCGCGGAAGTGGGGGCGGCGTCCCGATGAATCCCGGCTTGTATGGCTACAACCCGTACGATCAGTCGCATCAACTCATTCCGTCAATTCCGAATGTCGTCGATAACCAGCAGGTGCTTTATCAACTTGCCCAAGGCACTGGCGGTTTCGTAATCGTGAATTCCAATGACTTGCTCGGCGGTATGCAGAAGATCGCGCGCGAGCAAACTGAGTATTACATCCTGGGATACGCACCGCCTCCGTCGGAGGAAGGCACTTGCCACACGCTGAAAGTCAAAGTCGACCGCGGCGGTACGGTTACCCGCTGGCGTACCGGTTATTGCAATGTAAAACCCACAGATCTGCTCGCGGGAAAGCCCGAGGAAAAGCAGATGGAGAACCGGGCCACTGGTTCACAACCGGGTACCATTGCGGCTTCCATGTTGGCTCCGTACTTTTACACCTCGGTAAACACCGCACGAGTAAACCTGGCGATCGAGATCCCTCCTAACGCCATCAAATTCGAAAAACAGAAGGGGAAACTGCACGCCACGGTCAACGTATTTGGGCTGGCCTACAAGCTGGACGGAACCGTTGCGGCACGATTCAGCGATAGCCTCAACCTCGACTTCGAAGAGAAGAAGGAACTGGAGCAATTCAACTCGAAGCCGTTTCATTACGACACCCAGTTCGACATTGCTGCCGGGCATTACGACCTGAAGGTCGTGGTCAATCCCCACGGCGCTGACACCTTCGGAAAATTGGAGGTGCCGCTGGTGATCGACCCGTACGATGGCAAGCAATTCACCCTGAGTGCGGTGGCGTTGAGCAAGGAGATTCGTCCGGTTTCGCAGATGGGCGCGAGTCTGGATGCCGCGCTGCTAGAAGATCGCAACCCATTAATGACCCAGGGCCTGGAGCTCATCCCATCCGGGAGCGATCAGTTCAAGAAGACTGATCGCGCCGGGTTCTACGTGGAAATCTATGACCCGCTTCTTACCAGCGCCAACCCTCCCAAAGTCGGAATCAAGATGCTGGTCATTGATCGCAAGACTGGCGAGAAGAAGATCGACAGTGGAGGCGCGGCCCACGACGCGAAAGCGGGGAGCGCGGTTGTTCCCTTGGGATTAATACTGCCGGTGGATAAGCTCCCGCCGGGATCGTACCGTCTCGAGCTAAAGGCCGTGGACTCCGCCGGCAACGTCTCGCAGCCGCGGACCGCGGATTTTGAAGTGGAGTAGCACGTACGAGTAGTCCAGATATTTCTCAAGCGGGCGGACTAGACGCGTGAGACACTTCATATATCCGCGGCGCCGGTGTTGTGGAAGGCACTTACTTAACCCATTTGCTTGCCCGACTAAATGAGATTTAGAGGAGACATATAGTGAGCGGCACTCGTTGGATAAACACTTGCGAGCGCAATCCCGGCGATGCTCGGTAGACCCATGTCATCCAAGTTGATACGCGGAACAACATAAACCGTACGATGGGGCGTTACGAGAAGGGAGAGTGGCTGCTGCGTCATGGCTCGCCACCGTGGGAAGTGGTCGCGTGGTTGGAGTCCGAGTGGACCCTCGCCGAAGCTGATGCACAAAAAATACCCCTGGACGGTATCCGCACACCGTATCCCGATCCTATCTAGGAGATTTGCGGGTTAAAGGCGCCTCGACCGGCGATGGTGGATCCTGATACTTTGGAGCAACCGGAGGGACATGGCTGCGCTGCCCGCCGGGAGCCCTGTGATCTCTACCCCAGCGGAAATGGAGAGTTTGTGTCCCTCTCGACTCCAAGCAAGAACGTCATCGAGAAACGCAGCACGCCCAAAGCGGTGCTGCTTCGTATCCGCGACTACGTTAAGCTCGCTGCGCCCGAGCCAGAAGTCTTAAGAGTCATCGGTGGGGAGTCCGAGCGCAGCGGAGCGAGCACACTGACTTCCCGTCAGATTGATCAAATCCTTAAGGCCACCCGGTCCAAGAAGCCGAAGCGATAATGGTTCCGCGAAGACCGTACTAGAAGCGATCTCCAATCGGATACACTCCCGGCCGCTCATATCCGTTGTAGGCCATCTTGGCGAGGTGGACGGTATACTCCGGCTTCGAGACCAGCGACGTCAAGCTAAAAACCCGATAGCCGTCTCCGCTGATTTCGGTACGGCGGTATAGTCCCGGCTCCGTGTCCGTGACCTCACGATTTCCGTGAAGCTGGTCGAGAAACAACTGCGCCGACTTCTGATCGGCCTGACCGTGTTCGCTCGCCGTCGTCAGCGAATCGGCGGCATACGAACGGATGAGCTTCTGCCAGTACTTCTCCAGCAGGTCCGTACTGGCGAAAACATCGGCCCACAGGATGCGCCCACTGATGGCGACGACTACGCCTCTCGCGCCTTCCTTCTTCAACTCGTGCAGCATGCCGTCGTAATCGGCAGCGACGGAAGCCACTCGCTTCTGCACATCGGGATTCTCCATCGCCTTGGCGTACGAGGTTGACGCGCGCATGGTTGGGGCGGCTTGCGGAACCGCTCGGCCATGCCTGCGAGCGCGCCGCCGACCTGCGCCCACACGCTCTGCTGATTGCGCTCGGCCATCGCCGGGGTCCGCACGCTGGGCTGCACCATCGCCGAACTCATGCTGCTGAACTGCTCCGACGAGGCCACCCAGCGACCCGGCTCAACGCAGAACACCGACAGATCAATCGGCCCCGACTTCGGCGAAACGATCCGATCCACGCCGATCACCCGGTCCTGCTTGCCGCCGGTGACGACCTCGCCGGCTAGCAGAAGCAGAGGATGGTCGGAGTTGTTGATCAGCACCAGCCGGTTCACCTCTGCCCCGGATTGCCGCGGGATGGGCGATCCGCGTCGCACCAATCCCTGAAGCGAGCCCGCCTCGGTTACCACTACCGATCCGGCGCGCAGTCCTTCATCGAGCGTTAGCAGGCGGGCGGTATCGTTCTCCGCGCCTCCGACAACCGGAAAGATGCTGAGATTTCCTTTGGTAACGGGTGGCAAGACGTGCAGTTCGTGAGGATTTCCGGCGGCGGCGAAGGTTGCCGCCAGCATGGCCGATGCGAACGACAGCCAGGATTCTGAAATTCACGGTTGACCTCCAGAGGCGCTGGAGCGTCTCTTCTAACCAGAGAACGCTGGACGGTGTTCTTCTTGCACCCGAATTGATACGATTCGCTTGATGGCCTCCTCTCCCGCTTCCGCTCCGCTCGATCCGCAGGTGGTGGCGACGATTGGGGAGTTCTGCACCCTCCACTACGAAGCAACTGGCGCGCGACAGTTTGGTATGTCGGCGGACGATCTCGCGGGGATTCTTGCCAACGTTGTGTGTCAATGGAATCGGAATCGCGCCGCATCGGAAGGCGCGCTGCGCAGCTTCCTCGCGGTCTTGCACCTGGAGGAGCTGGTACTGGCGCGCTCCTGCGCCGCCGGTAACAACCGTGCGTGGGAAATCTTCCTCACTCGTTATCGCGTCACGTTGTACGAGTCGGCCTACAAGATCGCGAAGGAAGAAAGTGCCGCGCGCAGCCTGGCGGACTCGCTATATGCGTCACTCTACGGTGTGGACGCCAAGGGACAGCAACGGACCTCCAAGCTTCGCTCCTATCAGGGGCGAGGTTCTTTGCAGGGGTGGCTGCGCACGGTAGTCGCGCAGGAATATGTCAATCTGTACCGGGCCACTCGCCGCGAGACCAGCCTGGACGCGGCATTGGACGAAGGGCAACAGTTTGAATCGGCAGATCCGGATGTCAGCGTCACTGATCCTCGCGCCGAGGTTGCGGCTGCGGAAGAACTGACGGCGCTCGCCGCGGAGGAGCGTTTCCTGCTCGCGGCCTACTATCTTGACCACCGGACGCTGGCGGAAATTGCCAACCTGCAAGGCGTGCACGAGTCCACCATCAGCCGAAAGCTGGAACGCGTGACCTCAGGTTTGCGTAAACGGATTCGCAAACGCATGATTGATTCTGGTATGTCTCTGCGACAGGCCGACGAAGCCATGCAGGACGTGGATGTCCGTGATCTGCGCGTGCGCGTGAGTGAAACTCTAAGGCAAGGAAGCGAAGATTTGTCGTTCTATAAAGAGAAGAGCGGGAACGAGGGATGAATCAGAATATTCCCAAGCCGCTGCGGGACGCGCTGGACAGGCAAGTGGCCGGCGAGGTCCATCCTTCGCCCGACGCGCTCACGGCGTTCATGGAGCGCACATTGACTCCCGTGGAGAGCGAAGTGCTTGTCCATCATCTGGCACAGTGCGCGGAGTGCCGGGAGATTGTGTTCCTGGCAAGCGAGGCGGAGGAGGATGAAGTATTGGACGAGCGCGAGTTGGTGGCTGCGGCTGCCACCGGCGTGGCTGTGATGCCTGCCTATGTTTCTGCTTCAGTCGACGCCGCTGTTCGGTCTGAGAAGCCTCGTCCCAGGTGGACGACCCGAATGCGGTGGGCGGTGCCGATTGCGGCCACCGTGGTGCTTGTTGCCGGAGGGCTGGTTCTGCGATTCTCGCGCGCCAACAACGAGCATGGCGCAGCGCCGGTCACGGTTGCCAGCAATCATCCGGTACCTGCAATGCCAGCGACGCCGCCTCAAGCCGTGATCGCTCCAAATTCACAGCAGGCACTCGCAAAGCTTTCTCCGCCGCCACTCGCAGAGTCTTTGCCGCACAAGGCAACGGCGACACCTGCCGGAAAAGCCTCTTCATCAACCACCGTTGCCCGTAACGAAGCCAGCGAATTCGCGCTGGCTCCGAAAGACAAGACCGCACCGGGCGCGGCCGGCGCAACGCCAACTCCCGCGGTGATTGGTGGAGCCGCTCCATTCGCCATTCCAGCAGTTCCTACGCAGAATTCGTTCGCGGAAACTGAAGGCACGCAGGCAGTGCAGCAGACCGCTCCGTTGACGTTCGGTAAAACAGAGATGGGAATGCTTTCGGTGCACGCGGTAAGACCGCAATGGCGCATCGGCCCGCAGAGTCATCTGGAGCGCTCGATGGTCGCGGGCCAATGGACTCGCGTGCTCAACGATCGTCCCGTCACCTTTCGCGCGGTAGCAGCCGTGGGAAACGACGTTTGGGCTGGCGGCAATGGCGGCGCGCTGTTCCATTCGCCCGATGGCGGCGAACATTGGAGCAAGGTTGCACTGTCTGCGAATTCCAACGTTGAGACCGGAGCGATCGTTTCCATTCGCTTCGACGACGCGCAACACGGAGTCATCACTGCCGACGACGGAACTCACTGGGCAACCACCGATGGTGGACTCACTTGGACGACTCAGTGAGTGTGGCGAGCGCCCGGTAGCCGTGCCCCTTCGACCATCTATAGAATTAGAATTCCGTGCCCTCTGTGTCGGAGCCCTGGGCGTAGCCGAAGCGTGGTGAGTGATTTTCGAACAAGTGACCAGATAAGACGCCATCTCGCCGTCCTCGATATAATTCGACCGCCATGGACTTGGCTCCTGCCTCTTTCATTCGCCGATGGTTCGACTCCGAATGCGGCGCGTCGGATCGCCTGCTTCCGCGCTGGATCTTTTTGCGGGCGCTCGGCCTCATTTATTTTTCTGCCTTCTTCTCGCTGGTATTTCAGATTCGCGGACTCATCGGCGCGCAAGGGATTCTTCCATCCAACGAATATCTAGAAGCCGTGGCGCGGCAGTTCGGGATAGTCCGCTTCTGGTTTGCGCCGACCTTGCTATGGTTCTCCACCAGCGGACACATGCTCAGCGCAATCTGCTGGGTTGGGATGCTTGCCTCGCTGCTGGTCGTCTTCAACCTCTGGCCGCGCGCAACGTTGTTCGTCTGTCTGTTGTGTTTTTTGTCGTTCGTAGCCGCCGCACAGGATTTTGCCGGTTATCAATCCGACGGCATGTTGTTGGAGGCAGGATTTATTTCATTATTCTTTGCTCCGCCAGGATTTTTCCCCGGCTTGGGCAGAACGCACCCACCGTCGCGTGCCAGCCTGTTTCTACTGCAATGGGAGTGGTTCCGCATCTACTTCGAGTCGGGGATGGTGAAGCTCGCCAGCGGCGATCCCCAGTGGCGGAATTTTACCGCGATGGACGAGTACTACCAGAACGGTCCGCTGCCCACGTGGATTGGCTGGTATGTGCAACACCTCCCTCACGGGTTTCACGCATTCGCCACCGGCGCCACGCTGGTCCTCGAACTCGGCCTGGTCTTCATGTTGTTCCTGCCGCGACGCTGGCGCATTTTGTGCTTCTTTGTCGTCACTGCGTGGCAGGTCCCGGTAATCCTGACCGCGAACTACACCTTCCTGAACTACCTGGTGCTGGTGCTGGGATTTCTCCTGCTCGAGGACCGATTCTTACTGCGCGTTATGCCCGAGCGCTGGCGAGCGTACATCACTCCGCGGATCGCCGTTCCGCAAGAGAAGAATGTGGAATCGCAGGATTCTGGTTGGCCGTTACCTCTGCGGAAGTCACTGCGTCCCCTGCAAGCGCTGCGGCTGTCCCTCACCAGCGTGATGTTGATCTGGATCTTCTACGCCACCGCGGTGCAGATGGTCTGGATCATTTCTCCCCGCTTCCCGCTGCCCACCTCGCCGGTCGCTGCGCTCGATCCTTTTCGTATCGCCAATCGCTACGGGCTATTTGCGGTGATGACGCGAGGCCGCTGGGAGATCGAGTTCCAGGGCTCGAACGACGGGCAGACTTGGACGGCGTATCCCTTCCGCTATAAGCCGCAGGACCTGAGTCAGCGTCCAGGAATCTATGCGCCTTACCAGCCGCGCTTCGATTGGAATCTGTGGTTTGCCTCCCTCGGCTCCTGGCGCGAGAACATAATTGTGCCCAGCACCGAAGAACGTCTGCTGGCGGGCTCGCCCGACGTGCTGGCACTGTTCGCCGGAAATCCGTTCCCGCAGGCTCCGCCGCAGCAGGTGCGCGCCGTGCTTTGGCAATATTGGTTCACCACGTTGGAAGAGAAGCGCGCTACGGGAATGTGGTGGAAGCGAAAGCTGATCGGGCTTTACGCTCCGGTTCTGGAACGCCTTCCTGACGGCAAACTTGGCGTCGTGCAATGGCCGGAACCACTGCCACCACGGCAGTAACACTCGTCGGGGAGAACGCATCCTACTCTGAAGGATCTCAATTCGACAAGGAGGAAGCGTGCCTGCTAAGAAAGCAAATCGATGGGTGAAGACGGTGACCACTGACTCCACGCATCCCCCGAAGGACTTGTTCACCAAGAGCGCGGCCACGATCGCAAGATCTTTGGCTTCCAAGAAGGTGTCTCCCAAAGGACCGGGATCAGGAATGCGAATGTTGACTTATTACATCAACCGCGCCGGACGCAATTTGAGTGCTGAGCGCCGGGCTGAATTGGAGAAAGCAAAAGCGTTGCTCTCGAAGCGCATGGCGCAACACCGGGAAGCAGAGAAGCAGCGAAAAGTCGCGTAGAACACCAGGCTGAAAATCACATAGATGCGACGTTCCGCCGTCTCGACGAGTCACAGTGTATCCTCTTGAATCGCGGCCTCCACTCGATCAATGAGTATCCGTTCGATCAGTAGTTCGTCGTCCGGCATAACCGGGAAGCGCAAGCCTATCTTCACCGAACCATCTTCGCCTGTTGGATTGGTGCAAGCCGCAAGCTAAACTATTGCCCTATGCCTGCGACGCCACGACGAGCCGCTGTGATCGGCGCAGGGCCCAATGGTCTGGCCGCCGCCATTGTTCTCGCTCAAGCAGGCTTGCAAGTCGAGGTATTTGAGGCTGAGGCGCTGCCGGGTGGCGCGGCACGCAGCATGGAGCTCACGCTGCCAGGCTTCCTGCACGACTTCGGTTCCGCAGTGCATCCGATGGCGGCAGGCTCTCCATTCTTCTCTTCCCTTCCCTTGCGTGATCATGGTCTGGAATGGATCCATCCGTCGGCGCCGTTGGCGCATCCGCTCGACGACGGCACCGCGGTAATCCTAGAGCACGATCTTGACGCGGCGGAAGCTGCCTTTGGGGAAGATGGCAAGCAGTGGCGCAGGTTGGTTGGCTCCTTCGCCGAGCACTGGGCCGAACTCGCGCCCGAGGTGCTGCGACCAGTCCACCTGTTCACCCGGCATCCCCTGCTGCTAGCGCATTTGGGGCTGGTCGGGTTTCCCTCCGCAATTGCGATTGCGAACCATTGGTTTCGCAACGCACGAACCAAGGCCCTTTTCGCAGGACTGGCGGCACATTCCATCCTCAGCCTCGACGAACCGCTGACTGCCTCCATGGGGGTTATGTTTGGTGTGACCGCACACGCGGTGGGATGGCCCATCCCGCGCGGCGGCTCGCAGTCCATCAGCAATGCGCTGTGCGGCTACCTGGCGAGCCTGGGAGGAGTGCTGCACGCCTCAACCCGCGTTGACAGCCTCGACAAGATTGGTAAGTACGATGTCACGCTCTGCGATGTGACTCCGCGACAGTTGCTGAGAATTGCTGGTGATCGATTGTCACCAGCGTATCGCCGTCAACTCGAGAAGTACCGCTACGGTCCCGGTGTCTTCAAGGTGGACTATGCCTTGTCGGATCCGATTCCGTGGCGAGCCCCCGAATGTTTGCGCGCCGCCACTGTGCATATCGGAGGCACCCTGGAGGAGATCGCTGCGTCGGAAGACGCGATGAGCCATGGACACCATGCCGAGCGGCCCTTCGTGTTGCTGTCCCAGCCCACTCTGTTCGATCCCACGCGCGCCCCGCAAGGGAAGCATGTTGGGTGGGCTTACTGCCACGTACCGAATGGCTCGCAATTCGATATGCTCGACCGCCTGGAGGCGCAGATTGAGCGCTTCGCACCGGGATTTCGGGATTGCATCCTGGCGCGCCGGGTGCTCAATGCAGCGTCGCTGGAAAGCATGGACGCCAACCTGGTCGGAGGAGACATCGGTGGCGGAGCGATGAATCTGCGGCAGTTCCTTTTCCGCCCCACGCATCGGCAATATGCCACTTCGGCCAACGATATCTATCTCTGCTCTTCCTCCACTCCACCGGGCGGCGGAGTGCATGGAATGTGTGGCTACAACGCCGCCAGATTGGCGCTCTCGCGACTGTGAGCGATACACGTGAACTCGGCGCCGCAGGCAAGGTGGGGACCGCGCTCACGCTCACCTCCATTGGCGGCTTCGTCGATGCTGTCGGCTACATTGCCCTGTTCCAGATTTTCACCGCGAACATGAGCGGAAACAGTATCCACGTGGGGATAAACCTCGGCGACTCGAACTTTTCCAACCTGCTACGGCCGGCTTGCGCGATCGTCGCCTATGTGACCGGCATGGTACTGACTCGCATCGCCATGACGCTGGCTGCCCGGCATCACGTGCAGCGGATTGCCAGCTCCACCTTGGCGATAGAAGCTCTGCTGCTGGTGCTTTTTGCGCGCGCGACCCCGGCCATGAAACTCGGCCAGCTCGTCGATCTCAATTCGGCCGTTTACTTTTCCCTGGTGGCACTGCTGGCGTTCGCCATGGGAGTGCAGACAGCGACCATGACCCACGTTGGCGCGATGACGGTATATACCACCTTTGTCACCGGAACCTTGACCAAATTCACCGAGTCGCTGACGCGAGCCCTTTTCTGGAGCTACGATCAAGCCAAACAGGCCGGGAAAAGTATGTCTGACATTGTGAGACTGTCGCCAAAGCAAAAAGACGTACGCGAAACTACATTTCTGGCTGCGACCTGGATGTGTTACGTGGTGGGAGCGGCAATCGGGACCCTCACCAAACGCAGGTGGGAGTTGCGGGCGTTGTATCTCCCGGTTATGGTTTTGATCGTTTTTATCGTGATCGATCAATTTCGCCCCATCGGAGTTCAGGAAGAAAAACATCAGCAGGGGTAACGCTGTTATCCCGGTAACATGCAACGCTGGCAGGCCACTCTTGCAATCTCGCCTTGTAATCCACGGTTAATTTAGTTGCGATTTCTCTTTCATCGAAATTTTACTGAGGTTTAACCACTGGAGTTCTGTGCGCAGCTACAGTTTTCTCGTTCGTAGTTCTCGATGGAGGAATAGGTATGAAATCCTTGCTCGCGTCTTTGCTGGCGGTCGCCGTAGGCACAGCTCCGCTAAACCTCTCTGCCCAGAACCCCGGCTCCCGGCGTGGGGGACGAAAGCTCGGCACTTCGATTCAACATGTGCTGCTGATCAGCATCGACGGCATGCACTCGCTGGACTACCTGAACTGCGCGAAAGGCCTCAGTGACGTGAATGGCGGTGCTCCTTATTGTCCGAACCTGGCTGCACTTGGCATGACTGGCACCAGTTACCTGAACGCTTCTACTTCGAAGCCTTCTGACTCCTTTCCCGGCTTGATGGCCCTGGTGAGTGGCGGCTCGCCGCGTTCGGTGGGAGCCTTTTATGATGTTGCTTACGACCGCTCCCTGGCTCCGCCGAGAGTAACGACAGGCAATGGAGTGGCTGGCGGTCCCTGCGGTATTTCGGTACTCCCAACCGGCACGACAACGGAGTATGAAGAGGGCATCGACCTCGATCAGACACAGCTCAACGGCGGCGCGCCGAGTGGGGATGGCGGAATCAACTCCATCGACCCTGACCGCCTCGAACGTGATCCCAAGAACGGCTGCGCCCCGGTATGGCCGTGGAACTTCGTCCGGACCAATACAATTTTCGGAGTGGTTCATGCCGCTGGCGGTTACACTGCCTGGTCTGACAAGCACCCGGCCTACTCTTCTGTGTCTGGTCCCGGTGATGGCACCAACGTCGACGACTATTACTCGCCCGAGATCAATTCGACCGTGATCGCGTTGCCAGTCACCACGCCGCTGGGAATGGCCTGCAATCCGATTCCCGATCCCTCTCAGACCGGCGCCTATACTGACAGCTTTAAGAACGTCCAGTGCTACGACACGCTTAAAGTCAACGCCATCCTCAACGAGATTGATGGCAAAACGCACAACGGTCAATCGACCGCTCCGGTACCGGCTGTGTTTGGTATGAACTTCCAGTCCGTAAGCGTGGGTCAGAAATTGATTGAGTCGGGTGCGGGATCGGGCGGCTACCTGGATGCAGCCGGAACTCCCAGTAACTTGTTAGTGGGGGAGGTCCAGCTCGTCGATGCCGCCATCGGAGAGTTCGTCAGCGAACTGCAGCGGCAGGGACTCCTCAATTCGACCCTGATCGTGATTACCTCAAAACACGGTCAGTCGCCGATCGACCCGAACCGCTTCTTCCCAATTCCAGGACACAGCGGAACCAATGGTATCTCGCCAGCGAACCTAATTGCTTCCATGCTTCCCTGGTCGGAATCGCCGCTGAACCCCAACGGTATCGGGCCCACCGAGGATGATGTCTCGCTGCTCTGGCTCACTTCATCAAATGACACGCTGAATGCAGTATCGACTCTGGAAGCAAACGCCGCTCAGGCCGGCATCGGCGAAATCTTTTATGGACGCTCGATCACGACTATGTTCAACCCTGTCGCACCTCCCGGCGTCTCTTACACCTACGGAGTGGCGGACCCGCGCACTCCGGACATCATCGTTGCCCCGAACTTCGGTGTGGTCTACACCGGCAGCAGCAAGAAGCAGGAAGAGCATGGCGGATTTTCGCATGACGACACCAATGTGATGATGCTCCTCTCGAACCCGAGCTTCCGGCCGAGCACGATTAACACGCCCGTTGAGACCATGCAGGTTGCTCCCACCATTCTGCGAGCACTGGGCCTGGATCCGAACCAACTACAGTCTGTTCAGTTGGAAGGCACGGCAGCCCTGCCTGCGACCCAGTTCTAGTTCGCCGCATGGAGCGGATTGCAGCAATGGCCGCCTGTTCGGCTGAGAGCTTCCAACTGTAAGTCGGCAAGCGGCTGCCAATCGAGGTTAAAGAAGAAACGGCGTTCCAGTGTAGCGGAGCGCCGTTTTTGCTTGAATTTCTCTTACCCACCGCTAACGGCCGGGACAATGGAAATCTCGCACTTTGTGGGGAGGCGGCTTGCCAGTCCTCCCGTGTAGCGGGCATTTTCGTCCCCAATGAAAATATTGATGTGCTCGCGTACGTGTCCCTGCTCGGTTGCAATGCGGTCGCGAACTCCTGGGTACAGTGTCCAGAGGACCGCCAATGCCTCGGCCAAGGTCGCCGGTGACTGTTCGATCTCGACGGTGCGCTGTCCACGAGTAAATTCGCGCAACGCACCCGGAATGTGAAAAGTAACAGGCATGGGTCAGCGCTTGGTTCGACGCGACTTAGTCATACTTCGCGATCTGGATTTGCTCACCGATCGAGATTTGGTTTGTGATGAAGCCTTTGGCGGTGCCTTAGACAAGCTTGGTTTTGAACTACCGGAGGCGTCTCCAACGATTGCACTCCGCACGCAGACCACCGCAGGCAGCCCCTCAAGTATCTTTTGCCATGTTTTTCCTTCATCGCGCGAGCCAAAGAGCTGTCCGCTGCGCGTACCGAAGTAAATTCCGACTGGGTCGAATGAATCCGCTGTCATGGCATCGCGTAGAACAGTTTCGTAAGCGCGTTTTTGCGGCAAGCCGCGCATCAGAGGTTCCCACGATGCACCTGCGTTGCGCGTTCGATAAACCCGCAGCCGGCCGTCGCACGCGCAGCGAAACTCATCGGACTCAACTGGAACGACATACACGCAGTCAGGATTTCTGGGATGCATGACGACGACAAAACCGAAATCAGACGGCACTCCGTTGGCGATGTCGATCCAGTTTTCGGCATGGTTGTCGGAACGATACAATCCCCAATGGTTTTGTAGGAAGAGCCGGTCGGGACGCTCAGGGTGTAGCGCAATTTTGTGTACGCATTGTCCGAACTCGGGGTATTTGTCGGGCATGAACATGGCGCGGATGCCACGGTTTTGCGCGGTCCAACTACGGCCACCGTCGTCGGTTCTATAAACGCCGCCGGATGAGATGGCCACGTACATTCGCTGGTTATCAGTGGGATCGAGCAAAATGGTGTGCAGAGCCAAACCTCCATTGCCCGGCATCCAGCGGGGGCGATGGGGGTGGTCGAACAAACCACGCACTAACGACCAGGTTTCGCCCGCGTCGCGAGTTTCGAAAAGTGCGGCCGGCTCTACGCCGCAGTAAAGCACGTTGGGTTCCTCAGGCGGACCGAGTGTTATCTGCCAGATGTTCTTCAATGAAACGCCAGTGTCAACGGGAAATCGAATGTTGGCCTGTTGCGGATTGGTCCAGCTCTTGCCGAAATCGTCGCTCGATCGCAGCAGGGTGCCCCAATAACTCTGCGTCGAAGCCCAGATGCGGTGCTGGTCTCCCCGGCCGTCATAGGCCATCGCATAAATATTGTGGCCGTGGAAATACGGGCCGCCAACCTCCCACCGGGTGCGCTTAGCGTTGGAGCGAAGGATGAACGCCCCTTTTGTCGTTCCCACTAATAAAAGAGAGTCTCCTTTTTTAACGTGAGCGTGGCGCACACTATGCAAGACGGTCGTTCGGGGCGGACTTATCTCGGAACCGGGATCAGCGGCAGCGATGGCACCCGACTGCACAGCTTCCAGGGCTGCCTGAACTTCGCCCGCGCGTTGATAACGCTGCGTTGGATCCTTGGCAAGACAGCGCTGGATAATGGCCCAAAAGCCAGGAGGCACGGGCGGCCCGAGTGGATTTGGAACATCGCGTATGATGGCCGAGCTGATCTCAAAGCCGGTGCGTCCCTCAAACGGCAGACGTCCGGAAGCGGCTTCGTAGAGCACAACTCCCAGCGACCATAAATCACCGCGGTAGTCAGCCGCCTCGCCACGCAAGAGTTCAGGCGCCATATACGGCAGGGTGCCGCTTACGCTCGACGCGTCCTGCATGGTTGCAAATGACCGGGTAGCGCCATCGGATGCTGCGCTTCCCACCTGTCTGGCAAGGCCGAAATCCAGGACTTTGACCAGACCGTCAGACGTGATGACAATGTTCGCCGTCTTTAAATCTCGATGGATGATGCCCCGGTCGTGAGCGCGAACCAGCGCGCTGGCAATTTGAACCCCATATCGCACGACTGACTCGGGAGCTAGCCCTGCCTCCGCGCTTATTGCGCGCAGAGACTTGCCCTCGACCAGTTCCATCGCGATGTAGAGTTCACCGTCGGTCTCGCCAACTTCATAGATGGTGCAGATGTTGGGATGGGCAAGAGCCGAAGAAGCGCGCGCCTCGTGCAGCAGTCTCTGGCTTGCCGATGCATCCAGTCCTGCGTCCTTCTTGACAACCTTTAATGCGACATCGCGGTGCAACACCTCGTCATAAGCGCGATAGACAACGCCCATGCCTCCTTCCCCAAGCTTCGCCACGACGCGGCAATGACCGAGAACTTGGCCAATCACAGATCGCTCTCCTCCCTCCCAATCTAGGCTGCGCTTTGGATTCCCGTCAACGAAGCTGAACTCCATCCGGGCATCTACGAGTAAAGACGCAGTAGCGCTAGTAGTTTTGCCAGTAGACCCAACGAGGATGGCGCAACTACGATTCTTCCACCTACAAAGACCTTACATCTGAGCCCGCTTTCGATTTATCGTAGGCGGCTCTTACCTCTGAGTTGATCGTGGGGATGAACTCGCCAACTACCCTCCCGCCGCGGAGACTAACCCAGCAATATTGTGAGGAGACATCGTATGGATTTGGGAGCGGGCATCCGGAAACTAGCGCTGGGGGCGCTTGCCGTATCGAGTTTTTTTGCGGGAGGAAACGCAGCCTTGGCGCAGCAGGTCACGGGCACTTTGGGTCAGGCTGACGCCACCACCACGATCAACGGAAAGCAAATTCCGCCCCCGCCCCCGAAGTTCGGCGGCGTGATCAAGGAAACCTACAAAGATTCGACGCCCTGGTGGCCGCCGCGCATCGTGCCTCCCAAGGGCGCGCCCAATGTGCTCCTCATTATGACCGATGACCAGGGCTACGGCGTGCCCAGCACCTTCGGCGGCGTTATTCCGACGCCGAACTTGGATCGTATTGGGAAGGCGGGGTTGCGCTACATTCAGTTCCACTCCACCGCGCTTTGCTCACCGACGCGGGCGGCGCTGATCACCGGCCGCAACCACCATTCGGTTGGCTACGGAGTCATCGGCGAGCTGTCCACCGGTTATCCGGGATACGACTCCCTCATCGGTCCAGAGAGCGCCACTGTCGGCGAGATCCTGAAAGAGAACGGGTACGCTACTTCATGGTTTGGCAAAGACCATAACGTACCAGGTTTCCAATACAGCAGTGCCGCCGGCCCCTTCGAGCAATGGCCTGAAGGCTTGGGATTCCAGTATTTCTATGGTTTCTTGGGTGGCGAAACCGACCAGTGGACGCCCTACCTCTTCCGCAACACCACCCAGGTATTTCCCTGGGTTGGCAAGAAGGACTACAACCTCATCACCGACATGGCAGACGACGCCATCCGGTACTTGCGGGAGTTGAACGCTGCCGCCCCTGACAAGCCGTTCTTCCTCTATTACGTGCCTGGCGGCTCCCACTCTCCGCACCAGCCAAAGCAGGAATGGATCGACAAGTTCAAAGGCAAGTTCGACATGGGATGGGAGAAGCTGCGCGAACAGATCTTCGAAAACCAGAAGCGGCTCGGCGTGATTCCGCAGAACACGACGCTGACGCCGTGGCCAGACGGACAAGCTGAGTATGGGGGAGCCAAGCTGCCCAAGTGGGACTCACTAAGCGCGGCTGAAAAAAAGATGTATGCCCGTGAAGCCGAGGTATTTGCCGGGTACACCGCGTACACCGACTATGAGATTGGCCGCGTAATTGACGAAGTACAGAAGATGGGCAAACTGGACAACACGCTAATCATCTACATCGACGGCGACAACGGCACCAGCGCCGAAGGCAGCGTGTACGGCACCTTCAACCAGTTGACCGCCTACAACGGCATCCTCAATATGCCCGAGGTTAAGCCCGTCCTGGCCTATAATGCTTTGCACTATAACGACTGGGGCTCCGACAAGACCTATCCGCATATGTCGGTGGCTTGGGCTTGGGCATTTGACACGCCCTTCAAGTGGACTAAACAAGTGGCCTCGCATTTCGGTGGCACCCGGCAGGGCCTGGCGATCAGTTGGCCTGGCCATATCAAAGACCCGGGCGCCGTTCGCACCCAGTTCCACCACGTCATTGACATTGTTCCCACCATCCTCGAAGCCGCTGGCATCCAGGCACCCGACGTTGTGAAAGGCATCCCGCAGAAGCCGATCGAAGGCGTGAGCATGCTCTACACCTTCGACTCTGCCAATGCCAACGCGCCCTCGAAGCGCGACACCCAGTATTTCGAAATGGTTGGCAACCGCGCCATCTATCACGACGGTTGGGTCGCCGCCACAACTCCACCCTCCCCGCCCTGGGAGCTGGGAACCGGCGCTATGCCGCCCCTCGACCAATACAAGTGGGAGCTTTACCACATAGCCGATGACTATTCGGAATCCAACGACCTTGCGACCAGCAATCCTGACAAGCTGAGGGAAATGCAGGCACTGTTCCAACAGGAGGCGGGGAAATACCAGGTCTTACCGCTGGATAACCAGGGTTTCATACGCTTGCTTACGCCGCGACCGAGTGCGATCGCCGGCAAGACCGATTTCACCTACACCGGAGTGAATCCCGGCATACCCGTGGGCAATGCTCCCAGCATTTTGAACAAGGACTACACCATCACTGCTGAGGTAACGATCCCCAGCGGCGGCGCGGAGGGAGTGATCGCTACTTTGGGCGGCCGCTTCGGTGGCTATGCGCTAATGTTAAGTCCGAGCGCGAGCTGGTTTTTCAGCAGCAAACCCGTCAAGTACATCGGTCTCAGTTTGTTAATTTTCGGATTGCTTTTGGTCTTCATCGGCACCGCCGGCCGATGGAGAAGACGCTTCGGCTACGCGGTGTTGGCGATCGCGGCAGTCGGACTCCTTCTGGCTTTCGCCACCGACCTTTTCCACATCGGCCGCGGCAGGCCAGTGTTCGTTTACAACTTTCTGGACCTGGAACGTTTCCGCTGGGAAGGCCTTTCTTCGCTCGGTGAAGGCAAGCACACCGTCGTTTTCGACTTCAAATACGACGGCCCCGGGCCGGCCAAGGGTGGCACAGGCGTGCTGAGCGTGGATGGCAAAGAGGTCGCGCGTAAGACGATCGAGCACACCATTCCGCTGCTGATGTCGATTGACGAGACCTTTGACATCGGACTCGATACCCGTTCGCCAGTGGATTTCAGCTACGATGTGCCGTTCGCATTCACCGGCACCATCGACAGGCTGAACTATAAGCTCGGGCCGTCGCAGTTGTCGGCCGAGGACCAAAAGAAGGTGGACGACGCCATGGCCAGGGTCAACAACTAGGCGCCAACTGGCTGCGTAAGGCCGTGCAGAAGATGTTCAAGCAATGGCCAAAGTGAGTGATACCCGATGAGCAGTAAGAGTTCCGCCGGACAAGGCCTGAAGCGCAAAGCCATCCACGAGTTTTGGGAACTTGCCTGGATATTCTTGTATCTGGCGTTTTTCTTTTGCTCGCTGGAGATCTACAGCGTGCTCTTGCTGAAGGATTTTCACGTCAAGTATTTGAACTTTGGTTTCGCTGTGATTAATGCCCTGGTGGTTGCCAAGGTCATCCTTCTTGGAGAATATGCGAGGGTTGGCAAGAGGTATGAGGACCGGCCACTGATGTTGTCAGCCGGCTACAAGGCTCTTCTATTTGTGTTGCTGGTGTTCGCCTTCCACTTGGTCGAGGAATTTGTAAAACACCTTCTGCATAAAGAAACCGTCGCAGGAGCAATAAACCAGGTACGCATCGACGACCTGCTGGGCCGGAGCATCGTGGTGTTTTGCACTTTCCTCCCGCTCTTTGCCTTCCGCGAACTTCGGCGCGTACTGGGCGAGGAAAGGTTTGCAGCTCTGTTTTTCCGCTCGGGAGAACCTGGCGAATCGAATCCTCGTGCCAAGAGCCTGACACCATCGGACCCGCCAGCGCGGTGATGACGCATTACACGCCGAGTTTGCCACGGCCCAGGGAGTAACGGATGACGACGAAAACTGTGATCATGTTCTCCTCGGCTATCGAATTGGCGACCGGAGTTGCCTTGATCGCCGCTCCTGACGTTGTTGCCCATTTGCTATTGGGCGACCGCCTTTCCAACAGTGGTGTCGCGGTCGCCCGACTGGCCGGGGTTGCGCTGCTCTCTCTGGGGTTGGCGTGTTGGCCGGGCAGAGATGGCGCTAGCCCGCACGCCACTCGGGCACTGTTCGCCTACAATCTGCTGGCAGCTCTATACCTTGGCTATCTCAGAGTTGGCGCAGGCTTCGCTGGCTTCCTGCTGTGGCCGGCTTGTGCTCTGCATGCTCTGCTAACACTTCTGCTCTTGCGTCCTGCCTATGGGACAGTTTCTACATCGCAGGCAGCCCCGACAAGTCGCCTCTAGCTTGACTGCAGACGCCAAGGCGGTGGGGACGCTACGCTGGTGGGGTCGATTGCCTGAGCCGGAGCAGCCGGCTACCGGCAAGCAATGCAACGGACCATCTCACAAATTGCCCCTAACCAATCGTTACCTTGCGCGCAAGACATCCGGCTGCATATACTTTGTAGGTTTGCCCGCCGATGCTGGATGCCTGCAAGTGCGTCCACCGAATCGTGCCGCAAGACGCCGCAATAATTCGGAGAAAACTTATGGCTACTGCACACACTCTTGAGCAGGAAAGTAATCCTTGGGAACAACAGGCCGCGCGCTTCAACCTAGCGGCCGAAAAGCTGAAACTCGATGAAGGTCTATGGCGAGTATTGCAGCAGCCCAATCGCGAGATCATCGTCCACATTCCGGTCAATATGGACAACGGACAGCTGGAAGTGTTCACCGGCTATCGGGTGCAGCACTCTATCGCGCGCGGTCCCGCCAAGGGTGGCGTACGCTATTCGCCAGATGTGACGCTCGACGAAGTGCGCGCCCTGGCCAGCTGGATGACTTGGAAGTGCGCGGTGGTGAATATCCCCTTCGGCGGCGCCAAGGGCGGCATCATTTGCGATCCCAAGAACATGTCGCGCGGCGAACTGGAGCGCATGACCCGTCGTTATACCTCCGAGCTGATCGAGTTTATCGGCCCCGAGAAGGATGTTCCGGCGCCCGATGTCAACACCAACGAGCAGACCATGGCCTGGATGATGGATACCTACTCCATGCACATGCGCCAGACGGTCACTGCGGTCGTAACCGGCAAGCCGCTGAACATGGGCGGCTCGAGCGGCCGGCGCGAGGCTACGGGCCGCGGCGTGATGATCATCTGCGACGAATCCATCAAGAAGAACAACATGACGCGCGAAAGCAGTCGTGTCATCATCCAGGGCTTTGGCAATGTAGGCTCCAACGCGGCGATCCTCATGCATGCTGCCGGATATAAGGTAGTTGGCATCGGCGAATGGGACGGTGGCTTATACAACAGCAAAGGCATTGACGTTGCGGCGCTATGGGAATATCGCCAGAAAGAAGGCACCATCCACGGCTTCAAGGGCGCTGAACGTGCCGACACCGAAGAGTTGCTGATCACCGATTGCGAAATCCTGATTCCGGCGGCCACGGAGAACGTCATCAACTCAGGAAATGCTCACAAGGTAAAGGCGAAGATTCTGGTCGAAGGCGCCAACGGCCCCACTACGGCGGCCGCCGATGACGTTCTCAGTGACAAGCATGTTTTCGTGATGCCCGACATTCTGGCCAATGCCGGAGGCGTCACCGCATCGTATTTCGAGTGGGTGCAGGACCGGCAGGGCTACTTCTGGAAGGAGTCGGTGGTGAACGAACAACTCGAGCACATCATGGTTTCGTCGTTCGAGGATGTGGTCCGCTACGCCGAGACGCACAAGGTGAACAACCGTATTGCGGCGTACATGCTGGCCATCGATCGAGTCGCATATACCATCCGGCAGCGCGGGATTTACGCGTAGAAACGGATCTGATTATCGCGGGCGGCAACTGCCCCGCCTAGCTAAAACGGGCACCCCCAAAATCCGGAGGCCGTCGGTCCATCAGGGTGTATCAGGCATTGGCTTTGAAGGGATTGAATACCGGAACATTCAATTGCTTGAAGTCGTCCTCGTTACGTGTGGCCACAATGAGACCATGAGTACGGGCGGTGGCTGCAATCATTCCATCCTCAATCAGGTGGTCTGATTTGCCATGCACCAGCCGGCCCCATTCGCGAAAGGAAGCTGTATCCATAGGCAAGAATCTGATACGACGACTTCCAGTTGGTCGACCCATAGTTCGATCTCCGGGCTTTTTCCGGATTCTGGCGTCGCGTCAATTCAATTCCTGCCTGCAATTCGCCCATCGTCACCGCCGACAGAAATACCTGGTCATCGCGCAAATCGGCAAGCCAGGCGACCACGGCTCCGTGCGGCTTATGCTTTCGCAATTCTGAGACTACATTGGTGTCCAACAAGTACCTTTTCAATTGAAGTTCACTGGCTTCCGCCGCCGAAGCTTACGCCTGTCCGGAATGAGGTCTTCAAAGCGCGGGCCCTCCCCAAGAAGGAGCGCCTTCAGGCTGGGGCGAGCGGACCTCTGCAGGCGACGCCATTCCTCGATTGGGACCAGCACCGCAGCCTCGACTCCACGCCGAGTCACAATCTGCGGACCTTTTTTGAGGGCTACTTCTAAGAGCTCGCTGAATCGAGCTTTGGCGTCTTGTACCTGCCACACTGTCAAAATGGCACCTCCATTGCCTAGATTACGACTAGTCAGCTGACTAGTCAACTTCGGGAGTTTGAACACGAGAGTCCGACGTTTCTCAAAAAAACGCTCGCCCCTCGACTCCAATGAGTTGGGCAGTTCTGTTCGCGTTCCCTTTCTGGGCCAAAATAAATTTCCGTAACACCGTCAATTCACCCCCCAAATTGAGGCATAATATCGCCCAAGCTGTACTGCCTGTAAGGAACTCTTCCTGTAGGTTCATGATGCAAAGCGTCTATTTTTGTCTGCGCTTGTTGGCGGTAGCGGTGGCCTTCCCGGTCATCCTGATGTACATCGTCATTCTCGTTGCGGTTCACCCCATCGCCAGCGTCCGTAGCGGTCTTCGCCCAGCTCTGCGCGTCTGGATGGGCGCGTTGGACTGGGCCAAGGGGATTCCCGTGGGTTACAGCTACTGGGAGCAATACCAGGCGCCATCCATGCTGGACGAAATCGCCGTTCATCACGACGAATAGATTTTCGGGGCGCATTCGTGAAATCTTGACAAACGTCTGGGTTGTGCTACGGTAAGGACATATCCGCTACGCTCGTAGGCGAGCATGTTTCCAAAGCCCTCGGTTATTCGGGGGCTTTTGCTTGTTATGCGCAAGAAAATCGTCATTCTCATTGACGGTGGTTTTATCCGCGTAAAGGCCAAGAAAGCGGGCAAAGTTTACAACCCGGGTTTCATCGAGCGATTCGCGCATGTGTGCAACACCGCCGACGAAGAGATCCTTCGAGTCCTCTATTACGATTGCGCTCCATATTCCGGGACGGTAAGGCTCCCTGTATCCGGCGATCGATACACGTTTTTGGCTTCTGATAAGTGGCTCGAAGAGTTGGCCCGCAAAGATTTGTTTGCTGTGCGCCGTGGCGTCCTGAAATTTAGGGGCTACAAACCACGAAAAACTCCAGTGGGCCAGGCGGCCGAACTCAGGGACGCGGATTTCGTTCCTGATTTCGAGCAGAAGGGGGTCGATATGCGAATCGGTCTGGACATCGCCATGTACTCCGAGAATCGGGGGGTCGAGCGCATCGTTCTGGTATCCAACGACACGGATTGCGTCCCTGCCATGAAGCATGGCAGAAAGGCCGGATTGCAGATCGTGCTGATCGAACCACCGGGTGTAAAGATTGCGCCTGAGCTTCTGATGCATTCGGATTTCAAGCGCGTCGTTCCGTGGCCTTGAGCAACTCCTCCCCCTTAAGCACTATCGCCGAATTATTTCTCTAATTGCATTCAATCCAAGCGGTGGAGGATAATCGGCTGTTGCAGCCGCAGCCTGCGCCGCGGTGTGCACTCTCTCTTTTTGTGAACCTCCCGACCTACATCACGCTCACCCGTATCTTCAGCATTCCGGTCCTGATTTGGATACTGTCGAGCAGTCGCTTCAATTCCACGAATGGCGACCGCGAACTGCTGGCCTCGTTCGTCTTCATCGCGGCTTCGTTGACGGACGCCATTGACGGTTACCTCGCGCGTAAGCGCGCCCAGGTGACTACCATGGGGATGCTGCTGGATCCGGTGGCCGACAAGCTCCTGATCGCCGCAGCCTTCATCACCCTGGTGCAATTCAACCCGCGTACCGTGCCGGCGTGGATGGCCGTCATCATCATTGGGCGGGAATTCCTGGTAAGTGGGCTGCGATCCATCGCGGCCTCAGAGGGCTTCACCATCCAGGCCAGCGAGTTGGGTAAAACCAAGATGCTGGTGCAGATCGTGTCGGTGGTGGCGGCGATTATCGATCACCACTGGACCCATCTTCCTTGGTATTTCCTGAGCCTCCCGGTGCACCCCATCGCGCTGGTATCGATTTGGCTGATGGTGACCCTGTCGCTGCTGTCGGCCATCGACTATTTCGTGGGATTCTGGCGAAAGATTGACCGCCATGCCGAGAAGCGCCGCAAACGGCGTTCGTTTGTGCTGAGCCGGCGCAGGAAGCGCAACGATGTCCCCGTCCTCTGAAGAACCCGCGACTGTAACGCTGTCGTGCGAGTACTCACAAGAAGAGCGCGAAGCTGCTTCTGCGTCTGGCTCATCGCTCGATCGAATTGGCGGTGGAAGGGCGGAGCGTCGATACGATCGCGCCAACCTCCCACCTTGAGGAGCCACGCGGGGCCTTCACCACCTTGCATCTTGAGGGCAAGCTGCGCGGATGCATCGGATATGTGTCGCCCAGTCGGTCGCTCTATGCCACAGTTGCCGAGTCAGCCCGTGCGGCTGCGCTAGATGACCCGCGTTTCCCGCCCGTACCGCCGGAAGACGCGCCGCGTCTGAAGATTGAGATCAGCGTACTCTCACCTTTGCGGCCTATTCGACCGGAAGATGTCATCGTCGGCCGACACGGACTCGTCGTCAGCGAGGGCAGTCGCCGTGGATTGCTGTTGCCGCAAGTTCCCATCGAGTGGGAATGGGACCGCGAGACCTTCCTGGCGCAAACCTGCCTCAAGGCCGGGCTATCGGCGGACGCATGGCGACATGGCGCCCAACTTCAGGGATTTACTGCGGAAGTGTTTAGCGAATCCTAACTGGCAGATTCCATTAAGTTTTTGCCGCTAGTAGCACACCTGATTCGTGCCCACCGATGAACCTTTCTGCCTGTGATTACAATATTTTGTAACAAGGTGGTTGCAACTATTCTTGTGCATCTGTAACATCGTGCAGCTACATGCGCGCATCTGCAAGCAGTTACGCATCTCGAATCCATCGCTTCCGACTGCCTCGGGTTTGTGTCCCCGTAGTGGGCTCCGATGCCTCCAACATGATCGAACGAGCCGAGTCGGTGGTACGCGATAACCCTTTTATTGAATTAAGGTTAGACTATCTTTCCCAACCTGCGGCAGCGCTTCCGAAGCTGAAAAATTTCCTCGAAATGCATCCCGAAGCAACCGCCATTGCCACCTGTCGGCGGGCGGTAAACGGCGGCAAATTCAAGGGTTCGGTTGCGACCGAATTGGCCGTCTTGCTTAAGGCGGCCGACGTAGGCTTCCCTTTGGTGGACATCGAGTTACAGAGTGCCAAAAGCTTAAAAGCTGATCAACTGCGAGGGCTTACCGACCGGGTCGGCTTGATTATCTCCTATCACGACTTTCGCGCGACCAAGAAGCTGGACGACCAGTTTGCTGAGATGGGCAAGTATCCCGCTGACTTCTACAAGGTGGTATCGACGGCGACCAATCTCTCCGACAACGTGATGATGATGAAATTCCTGGAGGCTAATTCCGGCAAGCACGAAATGGTGGGATTGTGCATGGGGGAACAGGGGATCATCAGCCGGGTGTTGGGAGTCAGGGCTGGCAGCATCTTTACCTTCGGAGCAGCGAAGAGCGGCGAAGAGACTGCCCCCGGACAGGTACCGTTCAATGAACTGAGGGACATCTATCGCATCGATAATGTGGATGCTGCAACCCAGGTTTACGGAGTGGCGGGTGATCCGGTGGAACATTCGCTGTCGCCCATTATGATGAACGCGGCGTTTCGACGCGAATCCGTAAACGCGGTCTATTTGTCGCTGCACGCCAAGAGTTTGAAGGATCTGCTGGCCTGCGTCCGCGACATACCCATTCGTGGTCTTAGTATCACCATGCCGTACAAGCAGGCGATTGTGGACGAACTGGAGAATTCCGATCCGCTGACTCGTCAAATCGGCGCGTGCAACACGCTGGTTCGCAGCCTCGACGGCAAACTATATGGTTTCAACACTGATGTGGGTGGCATCGTGGCCCCGCTGGAGCAGCGTCTTCATCTGGCTGGCGCCCGCGTCCTGGTGTTGGGCGCGGGCGGGGCTGCACGGGCCGCAGCTTTCGGATTGAAAGCCAAAGGTGCCGAGGTCTTCATTACGAACCGTACCCCGGAGAAAGCGCAGACCCTGGCGCGGCAAGCGAAGGCGAAATACCTGAAACGTGCCGACGTCGCGAAGAATACGTTTGACGTGATCATCAACGCAACGCCCGTAGGGATGAGCAACGGCAAGCAGTCTCCACTGGAAGAAAAAGAGCTGAACACGAAGTATGTCTTCGATCTGGTTTACATTCCGGCCGAAACGAAGCTCATCAAGATGGCGCGAGCCAAGAATCTGCAAGTCATACCGGGCTTAGAGATGTTCGTGCAGCAGGGCGCCCGCCAATTTGAGATCTGGTCCGGCAAACCTGCCCCTATCGCGGAAATGGCCTATGTCGTGACCAAAGCGCTGGAACGCCGTGCCGCCCTAGAAGAAGCCGAAGGCGCGAAACCTGCGACGAAAAGCTCACCTCGTAAAGCCGCCAAGCGATCTCGCAAGTAACGATCGCGAGCGCCTGAAGTGAGAACCGCCGTCGAAGTGACAGATTCAATAGCAAGTGCTCATGAAAGGTTGCACAGCTGACCGCGACAAAGCGCGATGCTGGTTGACACCTTGTCTCGCTCAGACGCAGAGCTTTGCCAGCAGTTCTGCCGGATGGACGGGTTTCGTCAATAATTCGAAATCGTATCCACTTTGCCGAGCTTCCTCGAGAAGGTTAGCGGTGGCAGCCTGGCCCGAAAACAGCAGAATCTTGCAGGCTGGGTACTGCTGCTTCACCTGAATGGCCATTTCAACTCCGGTCATTCCCGGCATTACTACGTCAGCGATGACCAGGTCCGGACGGAAAGACTCGCAGTGCGCCAACGCACTGGAGCCATCATACGCGGCGGCAGCTTCGTAGCCCGCATTACGGAATATTGCGGTCAAGCGTATCGGCAATACGCGTTTCATCATCCACCACCAACACTCGCTTGGGCGTCGTTTTCGGGTTCATAGCGGTTTAGGATTGCAACTCGATGGGTCTTTCTTCCGACTGCATTTTCAAGGATTGCGGTTCCCGTCTCATTGGTGCTCGCGCAGCGTATGAGCGCTGACAGTTTTGGGCACCGAGTAAGGCTCATCTTTTTTAATCGTTTTCTCAACCTTTTGGCGGCCGTTCACTTCAACCGCCTTCTCGAACACTTCCGCGAGTGGAACCGTTTCAAATCGTCTTACGGCTTTTCCCACTAGAGACCTCACAGAGAAAAGGCTAGACCATAAGAATCGATAGGGGGACTTTTTCTTAGCAGGAGAATCAAGGAAAGCTCAGCGGCAGAATAACTTACGAACAGGGACAACTTATGAGCAGAAAAACTTATGGGCAGAAAAATTTTAACTTGCCAAGTTGCTGGAGTTTGTGTATTTTTAGCAGGTCGTTAGCGATACTTTAGCGCGAGGATTACGATGCCCAACAGCGAAAAGCGAACTCCGCACCGTAAGTTCAAAGTCTCGGATCGCGCCAACGTCCCCACGGGGCGCAACGGGAAGCATAAGGAAATCGTTACGCAAATCCTGAGTGACTTGGAAGGGCTGGATAGCGGACAGTGCTTGAAAATTCCTCTTTCTCAGTTGCCCGACTCAAAAGTCAACATCCGGTCTGCGCTTAACCGTGCTACGCGCAAAATGCATCACGCGGTGGCGACGGCGGCCGATGAGGAGTTCCTGTACGTCTGGACTTCGTAGGTCGCGAGGGCTTATTGCTTGAAGTCGCCTCTGCCCCGGTGAGCGGAGCGAGCTATAGCGCGGCACAGCCTCTGAAGCTCCCCCGTCTCGAACATCACTTTTTCTGCTGCCTCCCCGAAGCCCGACCGGAAGGCAGCAGGAAAATTCGAGGTCAGTGAGGAGTCCCCGTTTCGGTCAGGCTTGTTCCCCCTTGTGATAGCCAGTTCGCCTTGGTGCCGCAGAATTGTCCCTGGGGGAGAATGCCGGCATAGAGGCACGAGCCCGGGTTCTGCGTGGGGTTCGAAAAGTTCACGTTCCAATTCCGGTCTTTGGGAAAACAGCCGACCTGCGGCGGAGCCACAACTGGGTTCCCCGCCACAAAGTCGTTGGGCAAAGTGATGGCAAATCCATAGCAGCCACCTTGCGGGCAATCGACGTCCTTGGTCGACCAGTTGGAACAGGCGTTCTGGCACTCCGCCGGAGAGGCGCTCGTCTGGCCAGGATTGCATCCGCACGCACTGGTCTGACTATTCCAGCTACAGAAGGTCGCCGGAGCGCACTCGTCTTGTTTGGCCGCGTTGTAGTTTGTCTGGAAGTCGCTGAACAGGGACATATTGAGAGGAATGGTGAGGATGCCGGTGCTGCTGTCGAAGCAACCGCCGGCGGGACAAGGATAAGAACCCGGCGCCCCGGGTGTGAATGTGGGCGGATTGGTAAGCTGATTCACCCGAACAGGGGCCAACTGGGTGCTGGGGTCGAAGTCTGTGCCAACGTAAACCTGATAGGTGACGTTGCTATCCGGTTTGGCGAACAACTGAAACAGATAGTATGTCTGGCCGCCTACAAAAACATTCGTGTTGGCACCCTGTTGACTCTGGATGGCATTGGAGACGGTAGTGTCGATGTAGAAGAGTCCGTGGTTGACGGTAAGATTACTTCGCTGATAGGTCGAATCGGCCATCATGCGAATCTGGGTTGGTCCGGTTTCCCCGGGGTTCGTATCTTCGCGATAGAGCGGCACGCCATAACAACTCTGATCCTCGCAATCCACGCCCCAATTCCCGCCACTCAACGTGCAAGCGCCGGTGACACCACAGTCGGGAAACACGACCGTAGTCACATACTCATAGGGACTGGTGTTCGCAGTCGCGCACAGATTGGGGTAACCCTCGTTCGCGTATGGGCAACTGCTGCCCTGCGGCATCAGATCAGGGATGTCGGAGGCGCACTGCGCCGTCTCCACCGGGACATTGAAGAAGGTGTCCTTGTTGACGGAGATGGAAGGAGCATAGCTCTTGGTCAGCAGGTCCTTTCCACCGAGAAGGCCGGTAAGCGAACCGTCGTCGTCGCTGAGTTCGGTCTGGCGGTCAATATCGGTGAAATTTGAAAACATGTCGCTCTGGTAAATGCAATAGCGCGCCATGGACTGCGCCAGATCGGTGGTAAAGGTACCGGTCTCGAACAGCGGCTCGATAACAAAGTGCCGTATGTCCACGTTATTGAAGTACAGCTTGTTGGAATGGAAGGCCGGCGGGTAGTAGAAGCCGTTGGATTGCTTCCAGGCGATCCCGGCATTGGGCATGTAGCACTGATTGCCGGCCGATGCCGCGTGGATCGAGAGGCACGCCGAGTGTCCGCCAGAACATCCAGTTGCTGCAGCTTCCGCCACCTGAACCGCTGCCAGGCGTGCAGCCGGTCAGGACAGTTTTGTTGATGTCGAGGTAGGCATTGGCCGACTGGTAGGCAGGACCGTCGTAAATGTTGAACAGCCGCTGGTTCACGCCGAAGTTGGCGAGTGGTATGGCAACGCCTTGGGACTTGTTAGAACAAACGGCGGCAGGCAGACCGGTGTCGCACGTCAGCCCTGAGTTGGGATTGAAAGGGCCCGCGGGCGAAGTAAATGGGTTGGAGGGCTGGGTGTTGCCGATGAACACGTTCTTGTGCGCCAGCGCCCAGTATCCCGGGATGTGGTCGGAGCCGGTGTAGCCACCGCCGGAGACAAAGGTCAGCCCGGCGTTGATCACATCGGTGACGGCGCTGTTCGTGAACAGGTACCACTGCGAACGCAGCCAGATGGCGCCGTAGTTCGTCTGCGCCCAGTTGAACGATGTGGTGTAGTGGTCGATATCGGTGATCATGCAGTCGGAAGGCGCCGTGTCCAAGTTGCTTTGATAGGAGCAAGGACTGACGGTGGCGCAGCTGCCGGAAGCCGGACATTGGGTGGCTTGGCGGAAGCCTGCCCCCGCCACCTTGGGATAGTAGGCATCGGCTTGCGGGCTGAACGCCTGGGAGGTGGGGTCCGATGGAAAAGCCGGTGACAGCGGATTGATGATGGGCTGAATGTCTCCGTTGCCCCCGGGAGCAAGAGGGCAAAATGTTGAGTCACCGATGGTGTTGAACGAATTCTGCGCGGTGCTACAGGAGTTGCCGACGAACTTGTACAGCGGGGTGATACCGGCCTGGTTCAAGTTGTCCACGCCGGTGGTTGGGTTCTTCAGATACTGCTGCTCGCCGGCGTAGGAATTCCAGTACTCGTAGCGCGAATCGCCGCTATTGGTGTTGGGCAGGAACCAATAGCACATGCCACAAGTCCCGGCGCCGGCGGCCGCGTTGTATTCGAAGTCGTTATAGCCATTCGTGATCCAGAACGCGGTGGGATGATCGTAGTCCGTGTGAAATGGCACCTCATCGGCACTCGTATTGATATGCGCGGCGGCGAAAATTCCGGGCACATTGCGCGGGTTCTGCGGACCCTGAACGCCGGCGCGGACCAGGACGCCCAAGTTGGCGTAGAGCTTGTTGCCGGTCTCGCTGCCGTCCTCCAGATAAAAACCATGGCCGATAGAGAGATAGCCAACATTGCGCGCCAGGGTCACACCCTGCGTGGCGTGAATGGTGTACCAGCGCGTCATGGAGTCGTGTACGGTGGAGTCGGCGACATAAGTGTTGGCTGGGGTCTGGCGCGCCATGTGGAAGTGCACGGGATAATGCATGATGCGCCCACCTTGCCCCATCTGGTAGAACTCGACGCCTTGTACCTGGACGGAGAGGAAACCCTGGCGCGCGATCATGTGCCCGCCAAAGATGTAGCTGACACCCAAATGGGTGTCGGGCGGGGGAAATGGGGCGTAACAGTGGTCACCGCCGGAAACAATGCGGATGCTGCGGGTCAGCAGCCCCACTGCGGCGCGCGTCTCCACGCAGCGGGTTTGGCCTGCCGAACAGGTAACGTTAGGGTCCGGATCAGGGCCGATGTCGGTGGGTACCTTTTTGAGGCCGTAGTCATAGGTACGTCCATTGTGGGTATAAGCGACTGGGGTGGTGGTGAGGGTGGTAACGCCATTACGAATTGCTTACTCCGACAATGGCCAGCTGCTCAGAGTGTGCCGGCAAGTAGTCGGTGCTGGTGACGACAATCTCATCACCCGCTTGCCAATCCACTGCACGATCCAGGACAAGCATCTTAGCCCCAGCTTTCACAGACTGGTTCAGCCGCGCCCAACTGGTGCCCGACTTGGAGACCGGAAGAGTCGAATAGGTGGCGCCCTTCTTGCCGTAGAGTTGCAAGCTTCCGCCGTAGGAAACTCCCAGCACCTTGTATCCAAAGTACCCGGGAGGGTTGCCCCCGTCGTCATAGTCGAGGGGCATGTAGGAGTAAAAGCAATCGTTAACACCACCCGGCAGGTTTTGATTGAATCCCGGCACATTAACGGCAAGCACGCACGAGGTGGGGTTCAAGCCCATCGACGGATTGGAATTCCAGAGCGGTGTCGGCACGCCGCATTGGTTGGAGGCGTCCGACAGACAGGTGATGCCCACGCCTCCGTCGCCATGGCCGGTTCCGGTAGTCTGCGCCGGCCCCCACAGGTGAATGGTGAGTATGCCATTAACCCCGTAAGGCGCGGTGGGAGTGCCGGCAACTAGCGAGCTATTGTTTTCCACGAGGATGTTGGCGGCCCAGAGGTCGATGTTGCCGCTATCGGTGAACTGCAGCGTGCCGCCATTGTAGATATTGATGTTGTGATAGCCGTACGTACCCGGACCGACCATGCAGACGCCCGGCCCAACTACCTGCACGTCCTGGGTGCCATCACCGCCGGTCGGTAGTGATCCGCTGTTGCATACCAGAGGAGCCGGGGACTTGCTGTCGGCAGCCGGGGACTTGCGGTCCGCAGCCGGGGACAAGGTTGCCGCCAGCAGCATCCAGGAGAGCAATAGGGCGAACATCACGATTCGGGTGGTGGTTGTGAAATGGCCGACAACCGTGGCGGATTCCCGACGAGAAGACATGTGGCGCTCCTGGGCCTTAGGCACTGCGCGGCGCACTGCTCTATAGCCGATTGGTCGTGTGGAAGGTCCCGACTAACATTGTGCCCGCGCTTGCACAGCGTGAACGTGGCGCCGCTGGCATCAGTGAACAGGCTGAAGTTGGGACGAGGGAAATACTATCGACAAACGACGCGGTGTCAAGTGTCCACTAAGACAATATAAGCGCGGTAACCGCGAAGTTGGCTATAAAGAGGAAATGGGCCAATATCCCCTCCAGTGGCCGTCTTCGAGAGGGAGCGAGCCGCTCCGACTTGAGACTTAATCAGAGGAAAATATGGTCTAAGGCAAGATGAAGGTTGCAGTTTCCGGCTTCCAAGGCTTAGGATAGAGAAGTGGAAGATAGTTCCCGGCTATCTTCTTCGATTGAGCCAGACCCTTAAGTTTAGTCCCACGTTCGCAAGTCAGCATTCCCTCATACACAGCGTTCGTGAAACTGTGTGCGAGCACTCCCAGGAGAGACTGAGATGGCGTGGTACGCGTACTGTATTACCGAGCAACAGAGCCTCCAAGGTAGTATTCGAGCCCGACGTCCGGTGGCAATTGAAAACCTCCGCGGCGTGAACGACGCTCCGGTGTTCGCCTGTCCCAGCGGAGAGTTCGCGGTTATTGTAAGCGAGCATTCCGCCTCCAAACCTCTAACCCAGCAAGCCGTTCTGGAGCATGCTCACGTAGTCAGTGAGTGCTTCCGTACTCTGACCGTCCTTCCCTTTCGCTTTGGCACCATCTTCGATTCCGATGAAGCCTTGCGCC
Organism: uncultured Acidobacteriaceae bacterium; assembly: GCA_963709045.1. GTDB lineage: Bacteria > Acidobacteriota > Terriglobia > Terriglobales > Acidobacteriaceae > Bog-257. The sequence goes on from CAVPUX010000011.1 coordinate 394,146, forward strand.
GGGCGGTAAGGGCGAACCGTAAGACCTTTCTGGAGTCGGTGGATCGTCTGCGAGGAAAAGCTGAAATGCATTTCAAGCTTATCCTCAAGGATGGGACACTGCAGGAAGCGATTGCCGAGCTTCCCAATGGCGTAGGTGGCGAGTACCTTCGCAAATTGCGGGAGCGAGCCACGCGCGACCGCGAACGGCAGACCAAGGCCCGCGCACTCTCCATGCAAGTTCACAAGCTGTTCTCGCCCTTGGAAGAAGACATAATCTGCAAACGCACCGAAGCCGGCGGCATGCTGATTGACTTTGCCCACCTTATCGATTCTGACTCGATTGCCAAATATCAGAACCGCTACAGCGCGGCCACCAGGCACTTCAAGGATTGCCATGTAACCATCACGGGACCGTGGCCACCTTATCATTTCATGCCTGGGAAGCTGCGAACGGTGAACAGCGGAAATTGAGCGTGTAGAAAAGCTACAGCGGTTAGGAACGGGCGGCCCTTGGGCCGCCTTTACCGTTTGCGGACTGGCCTGACGCGGCGATATTACGGCGCTACCAATAAATTTCCAGCGGGCTTTCGTAATGTGGCCGTCCAGAGTTACAATCCACTCACCAATTCCTAAGCAATTCGAGGGGCGAGGCCTCCTGGCTGCACTGCAGTCGCATTTTGAAGATGCGATACACATAAGGTGCAACCTTGAAGTGGTATCGCGATTCTCATAGTGGTACGCCGGTTTCTCTGGGTGGGGCCAAAGGAACCTACATTCATTTCCTGGAGCTCAATGATTCCGGAAAAAAAGGTGCGCGCACTGATTGTTGACGACGACGTCGACATGAATCGATTCTTGAGCTCCCACCTGATGCGCCGAGGCTTCGACGTGGGCAATGCATCCACGGGGGAAGAGGCAATCCGGATACTCCGGGTTTACGATCCTCTGGTCGTTCTGCTGGACCTGTCAGCGCCCGGAATGGGTTCGTTGGACATCCTGGAAAGAATCAAGCAGATTAAGCCTGATGCCGGAGTTGTAATGCTGTCCGCACAGCACGATCCGGAGGTAATCTTTAAGGCCTCCAAGCTGGGCGCCGACGACTACTTGAGAAAACCCTTCGAGCCCAGGGAACTCGACCTCCGAATCAACAAGATCCTGGAAAAGCAGCGAGTCTCGACCGAGGTCCCGCAGCTCCGCGACCAGGTACGGCGTAATAGCGACTTCATGGGCCTCTTCGGAACCAGTCCGCGAATGGAAGAAGTCAAGCACACCATCGAGCAAGTGGCCGACACCACCGCCACAGTGCTCATCCGCGGCGAGAGCGGTACCGGCAAGGAAGTTGTGGCGCGCATGATCTACGCGCAATCTGGAAGGGGCGACAAACCCTTCGTCAAAGTCAATTGTGCCGCCATCCCGCACGAGCTTCTGGAAAGTGAGCTTTTTGGCTATGAGCCTGGGGCCTTCACCGGCGCCAATCGCCAGAAGCTGGGAAAATTCGATTTAGCCAACGCCGGCACTATCTTCCTGGATGAAGTTAGCGAGATGCATCCGGCGCTGCAGGCTAAGCTGCTGCACGTGCTGCAAGGTGGAGAGTTTTCGCGGCTGGGCGGCAAGCGGGATATCTCGGTCGATGTGAGGGTCCTGGCCGCCACCAATAAGCCACTGGAGCGTGCCGTACAAGAAGGGCTCTTCCGGGAAGATCTCTTCTACCGTCTGAATGTAATTACCATCCATATCCCCCCGTTGCGCGAACGCCGCGAAGAGATCCTGGTTTTTCTGGAGTACTTCCTGAAGAAGTACAGCGAGTTCTACGGTAAGCAGCCGGCTCCCTTCGGAGATTACGCCATCGGCCGCATGCTGGAATACAGCTGGCCGGGTAATATCCGCGAGTTAGAGAATCTGGTGAAGCGCTACGTCATCGTCGGCAACGAAGCGCAGATTATTCGCGAGCTTTCGACCCACAAGCCCATCATGAGTTCATCCTCCGGCAGCAGTCCGCTTTGGGGCTTGAAGGATAACAGGTCCAATGGGGACCACTCGGAGGGGAGTTTGGCCGCCCATGCTGCCATCCCCATTGATGCGGGAAAAACGAATGCCGTGGAAGCGGACGCGCCATCCCTGCTGGAAATTGGCCGGCGCGCGGCCATGTCGGCTGAGCGAGAAGCCATCGAACGGGTGCTGACCCAGACCCGCTGGAACCGCCGCCAAGCCGCCAAGATCCTGAAGATCAGCTATAAGGCCCTCCTTAACAAACTGAAGATCATCGAAGAGGAGAAGGCAGCGCATAATGAGAATCTGACCGCCTAGGTTTGGTATCGAAGTGCTACTAATGCAGCTGTAGCGGACGCAAGTTTTGGCCAAGATTGCCGAAGCTAATCAAGAAAATATCGCTCCTGTTCTTAAATACTTCGGTCACATTTCCACAAATAAATCTGGGAGCGAGAGGCGTTCTGGCGTTAAAAGTGCAACGTCAGATTCAACTAAAGAGGCACAAGACATTGACTTCAATTCTCTTCCATCAATCCCGACATCTCTCTGCTGGTCTCTTGAAACGAGACAGCATCTCGCGGTTCCTTCCCTGAAGCTTCCTCCTTCGCCTCTTTTGAAAAGAGCGGCCCACGTGGGGCCGCTTTTTTACGTCGCGCGAAATCAATCATAAGTTAGGCTGCGGGCATCCAACCCTGAACGCCGGGATTCTCAAGGCCGATCGGGCGGTGATGTCAAGCTGCTCGTGTAAACAACCGGAAGCCTGCAGGTTTCCCAGATGTGGTACTTATGTTTCGTCCATTACCAGCTAGCATCCATCCCGCCCAGTAGGGTAATGCCTGTGGCCATCTGCTTTAGTTCGCCACAGTGCAATCTGCATTGCACCGAGCCCGACCATCGGAGCTGACGCCACGCGCCTGCCACTTCCGAACCAGACACCGCAAAACGCAACCTCGCCGCCAGGGAGTGGCACTGCCGTGGTTTTGTGCGGTAGCATCCAACTAAACCTGTGAGCCCCGTCTCCCTTCCACCTCGTCTGCGACCTCGTCTGAAATTCTCCCGTGCTGGGAGCGTAAGAAACATGAGATTTTTGTTGCTCTATCTTTTCCTGACCAGCGTTGCAGCGTGCGCGCAGACTCCAACACCCGCACCAAGCGCGTCGGGGCATCCGCCTTCACAGTCCGCTGCAAATGCACCCTCGGTTTCTGTGCTGCCCGATCTGGACCGACTGCAGGCGGCTGCATCGCAGGCCGCGCTCGACCTCGGTCATCTGCGGATCGATAAATGGAAGGCCGACGGAGAGTCCAAACGGCAATCTGAGGCCAATGCCGATTCCGTGCGGCGGAACCTGACCTCCGCCTTGCCCGGATTGATCGACGCGGTGCGCGCGGCGCCCCAGGACTTGAATGCCGAGTTCAAGCTCTATCGCAATCTCAACGTTTTGTACGACGTCTTTGGGTCGCTCACCGAGGCTACCGGCGCTTTCGGTCCAAGGGGAGACTACGAGGCCCTGGCGCAGCAGCTCGAGACCATCGATTCCGTGCGACGCAACTTGGCGGATTCGCTCGAGCGCCTGACTTCCTCAACGCAGTCTCAAGTGGTTCAGTTACAGAACCAGCTTCGCACTTACCAACAGGCCGCAGCTGCGGCGGCAGTGGCTCCGCCTAAAAAAGTTGTTGTGGATGATACGGAGCCACCCAAGAAAACCGTGCACAAGAAGAAGAAACCGGCAACGCCAGCAAGCAGCACGCCTGCCGATGCATCCAATACGAATTCCAAAGACAGTGCCGCCCCCGCAAGCTCTGCTCCCAAACCGTGAATCTTGAGCATGATCATGCCAAGGTCATCCTGAGCGGCGCGCTCGCACGAAGCTGTTTTCACCTGTGTCATCCTGAGTTCGCGCAGCGAGTTGAAGGACCCCTATAGTCGCGAGAAAACACGCTGCGCTGCCCGGCACAGTCACAAGATTAATGGCGCCCGGTCGCCCCTCGATTCCTTGCTGCTTCGAAAAACTTGTCCGGCGAGAATGGTCGCAGTATAGGGGTCCTTCGACTCCTCGCTACGCTCGTCCCTCAGGATGACAAGTAAGCACGAGGCTTTCAGCCCAGGAATTCTTTTTCATCCCGCGCGTCGCCGGGAACATTTAGACCCTCTCTGGGGTCTATTTCATCAGGCCCTCCCTCAGCGGACCCGCTGCGCTTGTGTCGATACGGCGAGATTGTTCTGCTGGACGGGCGACGGAAGCGCAGGATCGTTGCGGGAGTTGTTGCTGGCTCCGAATCTATTTATGATTGAGGTACGCCTTGATGGCGGGAGCAATAACATTGAGCGACCTCGCAAGTGCGCTGGATGTCCGCACAGCGGAAGCAGCGATCGTGGCCGAATTGAAGGCCGGATCGGAAGATGCTTTTTACTGGCTCATCGCGCACTATAACCAACCGGTGTACAGCCTGGTATACCGGATTCTCGACGATCCGTCCGACGCCGCCGACACCGCCCAGGAAGTATTTATCAAGGTTTTTCGTGGGATCAAGAATTTCAACGCCGACTCCAGTCTGAAGACCTGGATCTACCGGATCGCAGTGCATGAGGCTTCCAACCACCGACGCTGGTGGTTCCGGCATAAGGTGCAGGAGACCTCGATCGAACCCCGCGCGAACGGAGACGAGTCCTGTCTCGCGATGAAGGACACCTTGGTGGATGAAGGTAAGTCTCCACTGCAAAACGTGCACGACGAAGAGCTACGGGCCCGGGTGGAATGCGAATTGAAGGCCCTGACAGAGCCGTATCGCACGACGGTGATCTTGCGCGACATCGAGGAACTGTCCTACGAGCAAATCGCCGAGGTGATGGATGTCTCACTGGGGACCGTGAAGTCACGGCTGGTACGCGGCCGTGAGGCATTGCGAAAGCGCATGGAGCGTCACCTGTCGGCTTTCGGAATGAACCCGGGCGTGGCGCGTAGTGCAAAACGCCGCAAAGATCCAGTTGGTGCTAAGAAGGTTGAGGTCATGCCATGAAGTGCTCAGTTGCGAAGCGTCTCATGTCGTCATACCTGGACAGCGCGATGGCGCGCAGCCAATTGGCTCAGGTGAATGAACACTTGCAGGGCTGCGAGGAATGCGCCGAACACTATTCGTCGGGACAAAAAGTTCAAATGCTGGTTGGGTCGCTGGGGCGAAAGGTAGCCCCGCCTGACCTCGCCCTCAGGCTTCGCGTTGCCGCTTCGCAGGAGCTCGCCAACACTCAGCGTTCGCGCTGGGAGATGATGCGCGTGCGTTGGGAGAACGCTTTCAATGCAACCATGGTTCCGGCCACGGCTGGCATAGTGACCACGCTGATCGTCTTTGGCCTTCTGATCAGCTTCCTCTATCCCTCGCAGGTGCGGGCGTCCAATGATGTGCCCACCATGCTCTACACTCCGGCGCAATTGCAATTCACTCCCTTTGAATTGTCGGGGGTGGCCAGTGCGGAGTCGCTGGTCGTGGAGGCTTACGTCGGTCCCGATGGCCGGGTGCAGGATTACCGCATCTTGTCGGCTCCGGAAAACGAAGCAGCCATTCTGCCGCAGCTGAAGAACATGCTGATCTTCACCACCTTCCAGCCGGCCACCGCCTTCGGACAACCCACGGCAAGCCGGGTGATCCTGTCGTTTTCGAAGGTCCAGGTCAGGGGGTAGCTAGCCGGGATTGCGATGATCTATCTACCCCATGGCGCCGGTGGCCGATTCCGCGAACGTGACCTCGTAGATTACATCCGAGCATCGAGACCAAGCCGCGACTATATCATCCAAGGCCAAACGAATATCGCGCGCGCGAAGCATCCTAAGCCAAAATCCCTCGACTACTGGCTTCGGCAATTCAGCCGGAACCCCGACACGAAGCAGGCTGTCACGAGCGTTATCGACGCGCTAGTGGCAACAGGCCTATTCGTGGTTGTCAGCAAGTTGCGCTGCCCTGATTCTCACAGGTATTGCAAGGGAATCCGGCTTGTCTGAGCCTGTGATAACAAAACAGCCCACTACCTTCCTTGGTACAGCTTTGATTCGGCTTACAATAACTGGCAATGAAGCCGTGCGTGTGCAATGGTAACAATGAAGAGTGCCGCTTTTGCGAAGGACGAGGGTACGTTAATGACCCAACACGCGTGCCCGGTCCACCAACTCCGTCCCTACTGAGATGGCAACCCGAATCGCACGACGAAACAGAGTTCCCGCCTCGACCCTTCGTCAGGCAACCAACGAATTGGAAGGAAATCATAATCGGTGTCCTTGCGTTCTTTTTCCCGTTCATCATTATTGCGCTACTGAAATTACTGAAATGGCTTTTCCAGCAGTGAGTAGCCAATATTGTATAAACGCCCAACTTAGGAGGGAGGACGATGGCTGTGACAAAGGGCGGAGGAAATGGCGAAACAGGCCGGAGTAAGCCCGAAGACTTTCAGGCGAGCTTTGCGGAAGGAAAAATTCGCGTGGCACGCGCACTATGATCGCTGGACGGTAACCGTAGGCGGTATTGAATACACAGCAATGCAGCGCGCCCTGGGGAAACTCTCAAACTGAGAAAATGCCCGCCAGTGCGGCGGTTTGCCCTACCGTGCTTGCCAACGTTTCGGATTGCGCCTGCCATGGAAGCAGGCGATTACCACGATCCGCTGCTCTTGCACCTCGAAGAATATTCCGTAGGGAAAGCGCCGCACTCCGGCACGGCGCCGTCCCCGATAGACGACGGGGAATTGCAAGGGAGTTTCCGCGATTGCCTCAACCGTCGCCTCGACTGCCAGCGCGAAACGCTCCCCAAGGTCCGGGCGCACGTTGTCATACCATGCTCGCGCCTCTTTCAACTCCGCGTCGGCCTCAGGTATCCAGAAGACCGGAAGCATCACGGTTTCTTGAAAAGGCCCGCCCTGACTTGCTCCCACGGGGTGACATCGGAAGGATTTTGTTCGTGGCGCGCAATGCGGGAGTCCAGCTCGGAGCGCTGCGCTTCGGTCAGCGAGAGCGCGTCAGCTTCCAGGCTCTCCCAGACCGCATCCAGCAGTTCTACCTTTTCGGCAGCCGAGAGGCTCTCTATCTGATTTCGCAAGTCGCTCATCGTCTACAACCCTAGCGCGGTTTCCTCGGCCAGACAAGTACGATGATCTCCCTCAGCGGGATACAGGAGGTTCGGGCCGGCCTACCGAACATTTCCAATTTGCGCGCCCCCTACTCTGCCCGTAAACTGTAGAGACTGATAGAAACCGATTCCCGCCGCAATCGTTTCAGGAGGCTTTTCTGGGCTGTTTTCGCCGTTGGTTTGTCCTGCCGCTGGTGCTGGCGTCGCTCACCTGCGCCGCAAGGGCGCAGTCCAAGGCCACGCTCGACGTGAGTGAGACGTTGTTCAGCGTGGTGGCTGCCATGAACGTCTGCGGATACGATCAGGAATTGCAATCGTCATCGCCCATTCGCATGGAGGTTCGATCCGACCTCGTTGAAGCCAGCAAATCACCTGCCGCTGCTGCAGCCGCAAAAGAAATGTGCCAGTTCTATCATGATCACCAGCAGAGTGACGGAGCGCACGACCTGGCGGAATATGTTTCGCTCGCCCTCTACCTGGGGCCGCCGCCGGATTTCACTCCCAAGGTCAAGGAATCCGATATGCCCCCGGATTCGACTTTCGTATTGGGATTCGTGTCCCTGCTCAAGCAGTATTACGCAGCGGCCAATATGCATTCCATCTGGCTCCGGCACCAACCGGAATACCTTGCTCTGATCGACCAGTACCACGAGCCGGTCGCTCACATGATCACCGCAACCGACAATTACCTGCGGATGCCGCTTGCCGGATATTTGGGCCGCACCTTCACCATCTATCTGGAGCCCATGAGCGCTCCGGGGCAGGTGAACTCGCGCAATTACCTTCAGGATTATTACTACCTGGTGATCTCTCCCAACGGCGACAACATCCACATGGAAGCGCTGCGGCATACGTATCTGCATTTCGTACTCGATCCGCTGATCGCCAAACGGGCGACCGCCCTGGAGCGCCTGAAGCCAGTGTTGGCAGCGGTGCAAAAGGCGCCCATGGCGGCGGACTACAAAGTGGACCCAGGGCTGCTGGTCGTGGAATGTTTAATTCGCGCGATCGAGGCGCGCGCGCCCCTTGACCCCAAGTTGCCGGAGAAGGACCGTCAGGCCATGCTGCAACGGGACGAAGCCGAAGGCTTCATCTTTACCCGGTACTTCTACGAGCAACTGAAAGATTTCCAGAAGGAAAATAGGGGGCTGCAGGACGCCTTTCCAGATTGGCTGCACAATATCGATGTCACAAGCGAGAAGAAGCGAGCCAGCGAGATTGAGTTTGCCTCGCAAGCAACGCCCGAGGTGGTGCGGGCCGCGAAACCTGCATCTCAACAGAAGTTGGATTTAGCCGAACGAGAGCTGGTGAGCGGCGATCCGGCGGGTGCGCAGAAGCTGGCCGAAGAAGCGCTCAATGACAAGGAAGATCCGGGGCGAGCCTATTTCGTGCTGGCTCGTGCGGCCACCATGAGCGGCAACATGCAGGGAGCGCAGGAGAACTTTCAAAAAGCGCTCACTGCGACCAAGGACCCTCGCATAGCAGCCTGGTGCCACATCTATCTGGGCCGCATTCTGGACTTGCAGGACGAGCGGGAAAACGCGATCGCGCAATATCAGGCGGCTCTGAGTGGCGGGGATACGTCGCCGGATACTAAGAAGGCAGCGGAGCGGGGGATCAAGGAGCCGTATCAGCCGCCGCCAACCGCAAAGCAGGAGCAGCAATAGCCAGGCATTGAAGGGGAGGCCAGCGTTTCTTCCCTCTAGAAAGGACGAATCGTAATGAGATCGAGATTCGCAATTTTAACGTTACTGTTGGCAGCAGCCACGGCGATGGCCCAGACGCAGCCAGCCCAGAATTCCAGCAGCCAGTCGCCGGCGCAGAGCGGCGCCCAGACAAGCGCTTCTTCCAGTAGTTCGCAAACCCCGTCGAAACCCGGCGGGCACAAGGTGCTTCAGGCGAAGTCGCAGGATGAAATGAAGGCCTACCAGGATGCGTCAACCAAGACCGATCCTGCGCAAATGGAGGCAGCAGCAGACGCGTTCGCCGCAAAGTACCCGAACAGCGACCTGAGGGCTGCGCTCTACATTCGCGCAATGAACGGCTATGGCCAGGCCAACAATTCGGAGAAGGTGATCGCGATGGGACGGAAGGCCATTGCGGCGGATCCTACCAACCCGATTCCGCTGGTACAGGTCGGGTCCGCGTTAGCTGAGGGCACGCGCGACACCGATATGGACCGCGACCAGCGTCTTGCCGAAGCCGCCAAAGACGCTCAGGGCGCAATCGACAACATTAACAATCTCATGGCGCCCCCGGATGCACCCGCCGAGCGAGTTGCCGCCGTCAAGGCCAGCATTGTAACCATGGCCTACGACACACTGGGCATGGTCGATCTAAGTAAGAAAGATTACGCCGGCGCTGAGCAGCAGTTGCAAAAAGCGGTGGAAGTCAGCAAGGCGCAACCCGAAGCCGTGGTATTTCTGCGCTTGTCAGTAGCACAGGACCAGTTGAAAAAATATCCGCAGGCACTGGATTCCGCCACCAAGGCCGAGCAGTATGCGCCACCGGGAAGCGCGGCCCAAAATCTGGCCAAGCAACAGCAGGGCCGATTGCAGAAACTGATGGCCGGCGCCAGTCCGGCTCCCAGCGGCACGGCCCCGTGCTGCGGGTGCCCCGGCAACTCCTGCACCGGCACAGACGCCGCCTGCGCAGACGGCCCCGAATACGCCGCCGCATTGAGGCGCAAGGACAACGATGGCTTCAACCCACAGTACCGTAGGTTCAAGCCATCGAACCCAAATGAACTCAGGACCTCATGATCTCTCCGCACTGGAGGAAGCTCTCGGGCATCGCTTCCAGCGGCGCGAACTGCTTGAGCAGGCCGTCACCCACGCTTCCTATGCGCGCGAGACCGAATCGCAGAATGCGGCGGAGGGAACTCCCGCGCTATCGGCCGACAATGAGCAGATGGAGTTTTTAGGTGACGCGGTGCTGGGTTTCGTGGTGAGCTGGGAACTTTTCCAGCGCTTTCCGGAATATCAAGAAGGAGAACTTTCCAAGCTGCGCGCCCATTTGGTTAGCGCACGCCACCTGCTTCGTCCGGCACGGGAGCTGGGCATCGGACGATACCTTCGCCTGGGAAAGGGTGAAGAACGAAGCGGGGGCCGCAACAAGGTGGCTCTGCTGGTGGATTCGCTGGAGGCCATCATCGCCGCGCTGTTCCTTGATGCCGGGTTGGATCTGGCCCATCGTTTCATCCAGCAAGCGATCCTGGAGCCCGGCCTTGCCGAAGTGCATCAGGGCGGCAGCAAGAAGCTGCCGGTGATTGACTACAAATCGGCGTTGCAGGAAGCCGTACATGCCAGCGGACGTTCGCAACCGCGTTATGTGCTGATCAAGGAAGAAGGTCCGGACCATCGTAAGGTGTTCACCATGGAGGCGCAGGTTCCGGCGTCCACCAATGGTGAGGAAGGTTTCGCGCGCCGCGCGGAGGGCAGCACCAAGAAACTGGCCGAGCAAAGAGCTGCACGCGAGGCTTGGGATTTTCTACAATCGTTAAAGAGAGACGCTGGGATAAGAGATATTGACCCTCCCAGTGAGTTCTCCGAACCTTCATGAACGAAGTCCGCACCGAGTCTTCTCTCGAGACGGTTATCGAGGCGCCGACCACTTCCGGAGCCCATCGCCCAGCCCGCGTCCGTTCAGGTGGCATGCACTCCCTGCAATCGCTGGCCACTACCATCGTGATCGCTGTCTTCGTCATCGCGTTTATTGTGCAGGCCTTCCAAATTCCTTCCCCGTCGATGGAGAGGACCTTGCTGGTTGGCGACTATCTGTTAGTGGACAAAGCGCACGACGGCCATTCCACATTCTGGCGATGGCTGATGCCTTACCGTCCCATATGCCGGCAGGACATCATCGTCTTCCGCTACCCACTTGATCCGCGGCAGCACTTCGTCAAGCGCGTAGTAGCCGTTCCTGGCGATCATGTCAGGCTCATCGATAAACATGTTTACGTCAACGGGGTCCGTCAGGATGATGCCTATGCCACGTTTCACTGGGAACAACAGGATGGATTCCGGGATAACTTTCCTGACGGCAATTTGATGGTTCTGGGAATGTCGTCGCCATGGTACCTGCAAGTTAAGAAGCTGCTCGAAGACGGCGAATTGATCGTTCCCGAAGGCTCCTTCTTCGTACTTGGGGGACAATCGCGATGACAGCTCCGACTCCCGTTATTGGGGATTTGTGCCGGCGGAAAATATCGTTGGCCGTCCGCTCGTGATCTACTGGTCGGTGCGGCGCTCTACTGCGGCGGCGGCTGATGGGCTTCCGTCTGATAAACTTTCGAGTCTGGCATACGACGTTACCCATATGTTGCAGGACCTGCGCTGGCACCGCATTCTGCACACGGTGCAATAGCGTGTTTTTGAAGGGGCACAGCTTTAGCCGCCCCTAAAGCCGGGCGTTTATCAGTTGTTTTTTTACGGGCGTGCCCGAGGGCGGGCCCTTTCAAGACCTAAGGAAGATTGCTTTTGGCTCCTACGAAAAAGATTGAAAAAAGGGTGCCCAACCCTGCGCAGACACCGGAAAAGCCGGCGAAGCCCAAGGAGACGATGCCGGAATTTATCGCCTCCATCGCCATTGTCCTGGTGACCGGGTTGTTCATCATCACCTTTGCGCTGCAGGCATTCACCATTCCGTCGAGTTCCATGGAAAATACTCTACTCATTGGGGACCATGTGTTCGTCGACCGCATGTTGCTGGCTCCGAAAACCAATTGGATCGGCAAGCTGATTCCCTATCGTGACCCTCGCCACGGCGATGTCTTTGTCTTCATCTCCCCCGCCCAGCCTGGGCTCTACTTGGTCAAACGCGTCATGGGTATCCCCGGCGACCGGATTCATCTTCAGGACGGGGTGGTCTATCGCAATGGAGAACGCCTGGATGAGCCGTATGTGCGTCGATGCGATGCCAAGATGATCGCGGCTGGCATGTGCGCACCTTACAATGCGTACCGCGATAACTTCCCCAATGTGCCAGTCAGCGACTACGAGGAAGTGACGCCAGAGTGGCGGCTCACCATGCCCTCTCACGTCCAGAACGGCGACCTGGTAGTGCCGCCGGGCAGCTTCTTCGCCATGGGTGACAATCGCGATGTCAGCCTCGACTCCCGCTACTGGGGTCTCGTTCCGCGCGAGAACATCATTGGGCGCCCCATGTTCATCTACTGGTCGTTCGTCACCCCGCGTGATGAATACGAACGGCAGAGCATTGGAGATCGCATCCAGTGGATGTTCAACATCCTGTTCCACTTCTTTAATCAGACACGCTGGTCCCGCATGTTCCATGTGGTGCATTGATGCCGGGCCGCACTGCACGGCGAATGATGTGGGCAATCCTGCTGATCGTTCTGCTGGCAGTGCTGGTGCCACCGTTCGTTAACGTTAACCGCTACCGCAAGCGCGTAACGGAGGCTATTGGCCGGGCATTGGGTCGTGATGTTACCGTTTCCCGAATTGCCCTGAAGCTTCTGCCCCGCCCCGGGATCGTGCTCTCAGACTTTGTGGTAGCTGAGAGCCCGAGCTATGGCGCCGAGCCCATGCTGCACGCCGATAGCGTCACCGCCTTCCTTCGATTGACCTCACTTTGGCGCGGCCGGCTGGAAATCGGGACTCTGGATCTGGACAGCCCCAGCCTGAATCTGGTTCGCCGCTCCGACGGCCACTGGAATGTGGAGGAGCTTGTCGAACGAGCCTCCCAGGTTTCTTCGGCTCCCACTGCGAAATCCCGTCCGGAGGAGCGCCCGCGGTTTCCTTATGTCGAGGCTTCCAGTGGGCGAATCAACTTCAAGCTCGGCGAGGTGAAGAAGTCCTTCGCTTTTACCGATGCCGATTTTGCGCTTTGGCTCGAGTCCGAAAATCAATGGGGCATCCGGTTGGAAGCGCGTCCCATGCGCACCGATGTGGACGTTCACGACACCGGCACGCTCAAGTTGGATGGGCGTTTCCAGCGGGCTTCAAGTTTGCGTGACACGCCGCTCGATTTCAAGCTTACCTTCAGCGGTGGTCCGCTCGGGCAGCTCACCAAGCTGATCTATGGCCGCGACCGGGGCTGGCGCGGCAACGTTCGGTCCACTGCGGAATTGACCGGGACTCCGGCGGCGCTTGGCGTTACGCTGGACGCCCAAGTGGATAACTTTCGCCGTTACGACATCGCCTTGGGTGAGGTGCTGCGTCTTCTTGTACATTGCACCGGAACCTACTCCTCGCCCGAAGGAGCTTTACAGGACCTGCAATGTGAATCGCCGGTTGGCGCGGGCGTGCTCGATGTTCGTGGCAACGCCCAGGGGTGGGCCGGAGAGGCATATGACTTGAGCATCTCGGCCGATAAGATTCCGGCTTCGCGAATTGTCGCTTTCGCTCGCCATGCAAAAAAAGACTTGCCCGCGGACCTCACCTCGACAGGCGAGTTTGAAGGAGAGTTCTCCGTCCGCAGACAGCCGGGAGGCGCACCAGTCTGGGCAGGCGGGGGACGCACCAATCTGTTGGTTCTGCAATCCAGCGCTTTGAAGCAGGACCTGCAGATCGGAACCATGGAGATCGCGATTCCCAAAACGATTACATCGGGCAGTTCACACGCCAAGCATCTCGCCACGCGTAAAGCCCTGCCACCCCCAGCTAATCCGGAATTGCGGCTTGTAGTGAAACCTTTCTCGATTCCGCTTGGGGCACTTTCACCGGCCACCGCCAGCGCGATATTTGACGAGGACCACTATGGTGTCAATATCAAGGGCGAAGCAGAGCTGACGCGCCTGCTAAATATAGCCAAGGCGCTGGGAATCGGCACCCCAGGGGTCGGGCTCGCAGGGATGGCTCAAATCGACCTCGACGTGGCCGGGGCATGGGTTGGTTTTGCGCCTCCCGGAACTTCGGGAAGCGTGCAACTGCGTGCCGTGACGGCGGAACTGCAGGGCGTCGCTGAACCATTGCTGCTCTCTTCCGCCGCGGTAACTCTAGCCAATCAGCAGGTGACCGTCGCGTCGTTTACCGGCGCGTTCGCCAAGGGACCAGAACTTAGTGGATCGGCGAGTTTCCCTGTTCACTGCACAGCCCCCGAAAGCTGCATCCTGCACTTCGACGTTCGTTCCGATGACGCGTCCCTGACGCGCTTGAACCAACTGGTGAATCCTACCTATTTCAATCGGCCGTGGTATCACCTGCTGGATATCGGCCAGAGGCACGAGGATGCCTTGCTGAGGTTGCGGGCCAGCGGACATTTCTCCAGCCCTCGCTTCGAGGTGGGGACAGCGGTCGCCAACAACGTGAGCGCGACCGTCGAGTTCGACGCAGGCAAGCTGCGCGTGCGCGATTTGCGCGCCGACGTTCTCGGAGGCCGGCACAGCGGAGTGTGGACTGCCGATTTTACGGTGTCGCCTCCCACCTATTCCGGCACCGGTAGCGTGACTCGCGTATCGATGGCGCAATTGGCAGCTCTGATGCACGACAGTTGGGCGGCGGGAGCGGTTGACGCGCAATACAGCCTGGCGATGCGCGGTTTGGACTCCGCCCACCTGCGCGATTCAGCCACCGGCTCCGCCGACTTCACCTGGAACGATGGCTCCCTGCGCCATGTTGTCCTCGACGGTCGCGGCGCTCCTTTGGCGTTTTCTAACTTCGCCGGCAAAGTGGCTTTGGAACATGGAACGTTCACCCTGGTTGACTGCAAGCTGCAATCGGGAGGCGCCAACTACGTCGTCAAGGGCACCGCCTCTTATGACCGCAGCTTGGCGGTTCGACTAGAGCGTGCAGGGGGACGCTCCTATGTCATCTCCGGCTCGCTGGATAAGCCCCACGTCGAGACTGCAACCGCTCCCTCAACGGAGGCGGCGCTGCAATGAAGCGAACTCTACACTTATTCCTTCCTGTCGTGCTATTGGCAGCAGCTGCGAGCCTCGCCGCCGGCAATAAGCCGGAGCCTCAGCATGACAATCACAGCTCAGACTATCGCGCGATGGAGAAGAAGATCGCATACCTGAAGCAGAATGCGGCACGGCCTCACCCTGATCCTAAGCCGACCGAAATCACCGAGGCCGAGGCGAATGCCTACTTCAACGAAGGAGGGGTCAAGCTGCCGAAGGGAGTGAGCCATGTGCGGCTAACGGCCGGGTCGGAATCGATCGATGGCCATGCGCAGGTGGATTTCGAAGCGCTGACGCAAGGAAAAACTTCGGCAAATCCCCTGTTCAGCCTGTTTAGCGGGACCCACGACATTCACGTAGTGGCCCAGGCCTCAGGTTCTAGCGGGACTGGCAGCATTCGTGAGCAATCAGTTTCGCTCGACGGCGTCGAAGTACCACAAATGCTGTTGCAGCTTTTCGTTCAGCATTTCCTTACGCCCAAGTATCCTAATGTCGGCATCACCAGCACGTTCAAGTTGCCTTTACGGATCGACAGCGCGGCCGTGGACACCGGACACGTGCGGCTGACGCAGAGATAGTTCGGCAAATCTCTATCGTTGTGTGCAAGAATGTGGTCATGAAACGACCATTTGCCGCTACAGTTTGGCGCGAAGGGGACTGGTACGTTTCCCAGTGCCTCGAAGTCGATATCGCCAGCCAAGGTGAGACTGAAGAAGAGGCCCTTGCTAACCTAAAGGAAGCCTTGGAGCTACACTTCGAACCACCGCAAGCGACCCGTCCTCCCAAAGTTCGCACCATTGAGGTCGAGGTTGGCGCGGCTTAATCCCCAGCCCTTCCGCGAGGTCAAGCGCCGGCTTGAAGCGGCAGGATTCGCCGAGACAAGCCAAAAGGGTAGCCATGTTAAGTTTGTACGGCGAGACGGAGAGACCGTCGACACGGCCATCGTGCCGCGCAAAAAGGAAATACCGGTCGGTACTTTGCGCAGTATCTTGAGTCAAGCCCACATCGATCCTGACGATTGGGATGCGCTGAGTTGATCGGGTCGGCCCAAGAGTGGAACCCATTACCCGCTGCCAGCTGCGGCGGCCTCCTTCCCCCATGTTAGTATCGAATTCAAACTGCAATGTTCCATAATGCCAACCCCGTTGACATTTTTTTCCAGATCATCGTGCTGCTATTTGCCATCTGCGTGCACGAGTCGGCGCACGCCTGGATGGCCAACCGCCTGGGCGATCCCACGGCGAAGATGCTGGGCCGGATTTCGCTGAATCCGCTGGTGCACATCGATCCCTTCGGCACGATCATGATGCCGCTGATCTTGATTGTTCTGGGCTTTCCGCCCTTCGGCTGGGCCAAACCTACGCCGGTGGATCCGCGCAACTTCAAGAATCCGGTGCGCGACGACATTCTGACCGCCGTGGCCGGCCCGGTCAGCAACTTCCTGACAGCGTTCCTGTCGGTTATCGCGTTGGCGGTCATTTGGCACGGTTCCAACGCCGGCATCGGACCAAACTTTCGCCACGCTGACATCGCCAGCCCGTTGGTAAAGCTGTTTTAGCTGGCGATGTGGATCAACGTCGTGCTCGCGGTCTTCAACCTGATTCCGTTGCCGCCGCTGGATGGCAGCCACGTTATCCGCCATTTTCTTTCCTACAACGCGCTGCGCGTTTATGACCGGATCGGCTACGGCGGACTGATCGTCATCATGTTTATTCTGCCGATGATGGGAATCTCAATCGTCGGCGTCATGATTACACCTTTCATGGCATTCTTCCAAGCGCTGCTGAGCTCTGTTCCTGAGTTTCCGATGACCGATACGAACCGAACCAAAAAGGGCCGCGTGCTGAGCGGCATGCGACCCACCGGCAAGCTGCACCTCGGCAACTATGTCGGCGCGCTGCGCAATTGGGTGGGCCTGCAGGACCAATACGACTGCTTTTTCTTCATCGCCGACTGGCACGCGCTGACCACCGATTACGCCGACACCCGCAGCGTCAAGCAGAACTCGCTTGAGGTCATGATCGACTACCTTGCCGCCGGACTCGATCCCGAGCGCAGCACACTGTTCATCCAGTCGCATGTGCCGCAGCATGCCGAGTTGCACCTGCTGTTCAGCATGATCACGCCGCTGGGCTGGCTGGAGCGCGTGCCCAGCTACAAGGAGCAGCGCGAGAACCTCAAGGACAAAGATCTCGGCACCTACGGATTTCTCGGATATCCGCTGCTGCAGTCGGCCGACATTCTGATTTACCAGGCGGACTTTGTGCCTGTCGGCGAGGACCAGGTGCCGCACGTGGAGCTGACGCGCGAAGTGGCGCGGCGCTTCAACCAGTTCTATCCGCGCAAGGTGCACGCCGGCGATCGCGATCCGCAAGCGCGAGGTGGTTTTTCCCGAGCCGCAGCCGCTGCTGACGCCGGCGCCGAAGCTGCCCGGCACCGATGGCCGCAAGATGTCGAAGTCGTACGGCAACACCATCCTGCTGAGCGAGCCTGAGGCTTCCCTGCGGCAGAAGCTGAAGACCATGGTGACCGACCCGGCGCGCATCCGGCGCACCGATCCCGGCGATCCCGATGAGTGCCCGGTTGGCGACTTGCACAAGATCTTCAGCAGCGCGGAAACTATGGCGAAGGTGTACGAAGGCTGCCGCACCGCCGGCATCGGCTGCATCGAGTGCAAGGGCTGGGCGGCTGACAGCTTGTGGCGAGTGCTGGCTCCCATCCAGGAGCGGCGGCAGAAGTACGAAGCCAATCCCAAGCTGGCATGGGACATCCTCGAAGAGGGATCGAGAAAGGCGCGCGCCGTGGCCGAGGCAACAATGGTGGAAGCGCGCGCCGCCGCCAATTTGTCGCACGAGTATGAAGCGCCGGTGCAGAGTGTCGCTGACGGGCAAGTAATGATCGTTAACGGAGAACACGCAGGTGATGAATGGAGCCCACAGAAAACAAAACTCCGTGTCCCCCGTGCCTCCGTGGTGAATGATTTTTGATTTAGATGCCCGAAGATCCCCAACCCGCAACCACAACCGCCGCGACGGCGCAGTCGTGCCGCTCCGCACTGCGATGCCGCGCAAGAACGGCGACGATCAGTCCTCCTTCTCGGTCATGGTGGGCCAGGTGTACGATGGCCCGCTCGACCTGCTGCTCGATCTCATTCGCAAGCAGGACATCGACATCTACGACATCCCGATCGCGAGGATCACCGAGCAGTATCTGAAATACGTCGAGACCATGAAGCAGTTCGACGTGGACGTTGCGGCCGAGTTCATCTACACCGCGTCACTGCTGATCCACATCAAGTCGAAGATGCTGCTGCCGCGCGATCCCGCCGGCCCCGGCGCCGAGGAAGATCCGCGACTGGAGCTGGTCAATCGCCTGCTGGAGCACGAGCGCTTCAAGACCGCGGCGCAGATGCTGCTGCAGAAGCAGCAGATCGAAGAAGCGGTGTGGTCGAATCCGGCGCTGAAGGAATTTCGCAATGCCGAAGGCACCGAGCCGGAGATGGCCGCCGACGTGGTGGACCTGGTCAAAACCTTCCAGCAGATTCTGGACCGCGCGCGCAGACAGCCGTCATTCAATGTGGACGACGATAGCGTCACGGTTTCGCAAATGATTGACTACGTGCGGCGGCGGCTGTCGCTGGAAGACCGGCCGGTCCGGCTGAAGCAATTGTTGCGCAACATGCGCTCCCGCTCGGCGCTGGTGTGCGCCTTCCTGGCGATCCTGGAGCTGATTCGCCTGCAGGCGGTGCTGGCGCGGCAGGACAACGTCTTCGGCGAGATCGTGCTGAAGAAGCACACCGACTTCGATGCGCTGATGGCGGAAAATCCGCCGGTGAAGGATGATTGGAGATAAAGCAGCTGTCAGCTGTCAGCTCTCAGCCGTTAGCTTGTTGCATAGGTACCAGATTAGGATTGAGCTGACAGCCGATAGCTGACAGCTGATAGCTACTTACATGAGCCTGAAAGCCAAAGTCGAAGCCATCATCTACGCCACCGAAGAACCGGTGACGCTGGACCAGCTTGCGTCGCTGCTGAAGGACGCGGTGCTGGCCGAGTTGCGGGCGGAGGAAGACGCGCGTCTCGCGCTCAACGAAATCATCTCGGACGGCCTGCGCCGGCTGCGAGACCGACGAACGCGGAAGACGACGCTGCATTCGACGAGCATTCCGGTACAGTCGGCATCGACCCAGAACGTCCGCGCGGAAGCTCGCCGAGCCGTGCGCCCCTCAGCGAGAAAGACAAGAAAGCCGAAGCGAAGGAAGAACTCAAGACCGTCAAGGCGCGCCTGAGCGCCATCATCGACGAGCTGACCGCCGAGTACGCCTCCAGCGATCGCGGCATGGAGATTCGCCAGATCGCGGGCGGCTATCGCATGGCGACCAAGCCCGAGCATCACGATGTGGTGGTCAACTTTGCCAAGAGTCTGAAGCCGCCGGTGCGGCTGTCGTTGCAGGCGCTGGAGACACTCGCCGTCATCGCCTACAAGCAGCCGGTCACGGTGCCGGAGATCAGCGAGATTCGCGGCGTCGATTCCTCCGGCGTCATCGCCACCCTGCTCGACCGCAAACTCGTCACCACCGCCGGACGCAAGCAGGTCATCGGCCGGCCGATTCTCTACAAGACCACGAAAGAATTCCTGCTGCGCTTCGGGCTCAACGACGTTTCCGAGCTGCCCAGCATGGAGGAGTTTGAGAAACTCGGCGATCCGCAAGCTGACTTGTTCGCCGCCGCGGATAAGCAAAGCGCTGAGCCCAACGCTGAGCGTCCGCCCGAAGTCTCTAACGCAGACGAGTCAGAGCCCGTCACCGAGGCTGTTCCTGAAAACTCGACAGCCAAACCTCTCATGGGCGACACCACAATGCCGGCCGAGGGCACCTACGCCACCGAAGCCGAAGCCGGAAGCTCGCCGGAAAAGGCGTAGGCTCTCACGCACTCCGCGGAGTGCAATTTGTGTGGAAGAGTGCCTGACTGAGTGATTCGGGATCAGCGTTGTTCTGCCGACCGGCCGCCGTTTCAGAGCCTTAGACAGCCCTCATCTTCTTATTCACAAAATTACGTGCGTAAGCGTCGAGAGCAGAATTGGCCGCCCCTGAAGGGACTCGATCTTTTTTCCTAGCCTACTTACAGTCGAAATCGACCTAGGAAAACAGGGTCTATCCCTATAAAAGCTTCAGCGCCTTTGCCCGCTCCGAACCAATTTTTATTTTCTTGTCTCTTACAAAATCGTTGACTGCGTTGTGCGTCGCCTTAGACGTTTTCTTCGCTATCTCGAGCAAAAATTTAGCCCACTTCAACACATCAGCCTTACCCACGACTAACGATTGCCAGTGGGGAGCAGCCTTTTGCATCTTTACGCTCCCTCGGAACTTCTCGGCCGCATATTTTAGTGTGTATACGCCTCCGTGGTGGACAACCAAGTTTCGGTCGTTCAGAAATTCAGAATAGACTCGCTCCTCATGCTTTGAGAACGGCGAGATACCAAGCAAGTCAAGAAATAAACCGTTCACAGCACGAGCAGAGCCGAAATCATAATGCTCACTGAGTACGCCACCGATATGATGGCTTGCGCCGGCCACATGCAACAACTCGGAGAGCGTAAAACTGCAATCTCGTTTGCGGGTGAATTCTTCCAGCAGTCGAGGGCAGATATTTACAGCTGCAGCCAACTCGGCTTTGCAAAACGCTTCGAAATACGCGGCGAGACCTATGAAACAAATCTCTGCGGGCGCATCGAGATCCCCGGCTTCGACATCGCTGCTAGCAGCAATCTCCATCAGTCCCTCAACTTGCATTTCGAAATAGGATAATGCCGGAACGCCCGCTATGTAGTAATCGAGCGATAGTCGCTTTCGATTTGGCTTGTCCTTCCTGAGATTCTCGTCCACGTAGCCTTGAACGATTTGAGCCGAAAAACCCTCAGATGTGTGCCTCATGAATCGCCCTTCTCTCCGACACTTTGCGGCACAGCTCAGCAGGTCACAACAACCTGTGTTTAAGATTCTTCGTTTCACGCGTGCTACAGAGTACAATTTGCGAGGGGAGGGTACCATGCGAGTTGTGTCCGGGCATCGCACCGCATATGCCCTTCAGAGCGTGACTGAGTGATTCGAGACCAGCGTTGTCCTTCCGCCCGCCCGCCTTTGCAGCCAGCGAAGACCAGCACCTCTCCTTACTCGTTGGATTTCTCGCGTAAGTCTTTATTTTGGAATATTTTGCCTATAAACCCTTTCAATGGAATATTTTACGGGGAATCTTTTCGGCCGGACTTTTGTTATCAATATTTTACAAGTCAGGGGGGGAGGGGGGGTACCTCGTCCCGTGGTCAGCAGATGGTTGCCATCCCGAGAAATGGCCTTGCTGCTGGAATCGCCCAATAGAACGACTCCGGAACTCCCCTCCGAGGCTGGCAAAAGGCGACCTGCGAAGAGCGAAAAGCGTGGGGGTGGCGACCCATGCCTGCTGAACGACTCCAGAAAATCATCGCCGCCGCCGGAATCGCTTCGCGGCGCAAAGCTGAGGAGCTAATCACCGGCGGCCTGGTTTCGGTCAACGGACAGATCGTCACCGAACTGGGCAGCAAGGCCGATCCTGAGCACGACCACATCAAGGTCAACGGCAAACTACTAAAGGGGCCGGAGCGCCCCGTCTATCTGCTGCTCAACAAACCGAAGGGCTATGTGACTACAGTCACTGATCCCGAAGGCCGTCCTACGGTATTAGATCTAGTGCGGGGTGTTGGGGCGCGTATTTACCCGGTCGGCCGTCTCGATTACCTGAGCGAAGGCCTGCTGCTGCTCACCAATGATGGCGAACTGGCGCAGAAGTTGATGCACGCCTCGTCGCACGTAGCGAAGACCTACCTGGTGAAGATTGCCGGCAAAGCTACCGAGGAACAACTCGACAAGCTGCGCGCCGGCGTCATGCTCCCCGCGGAACGTAAATCGCTCAAGACTCCCGCGGACCGCGTGCCGAAAACCGGTTGGAAGCGAAGGTCCACGGCTGTCAAAACCGCGCCAGTGCGAATCAAGCTGGTACGCGATGCCGCTAATCCGTGGTACGAGGTCACGCTGATGGAAGGGCGGAATCGGCAGATTCGTCGCATGTTCGAACAAATTGACCATCACGTGGAAAAAATCAAGCGGGTGCGCTACGGGCCGCTTACGCTGGACGTCGAGCCGGGTGAGTTTCGGCATCTAACTGCGCAGGAAGTGGCGCAACTGAAAGGCGGCGGGATCGGAAAATCGAGGTACGGCCGAGTAAGCATGGAAAGACACCCTCCGCTAGGACGCGCCGTTCTCAAAAAGGCGAAGAATGACGATTGGAATTGAGAAAAGTTCTCGACACCAAAGGATAGTGGGAAATTTTGGTGAATACCTCGTTTGCAATTGGCTGTCACGTTCGGGTTTCGAGGTTTCCGTTGTAGATCATACTGGAATGGATCTTATCGCTTATAACCCCCACACCAAGCAGCGCCTAGGTATCACGGTAAAGTCTCGAACCCGATCTTCTGGCACCGAAACCGGAAGCGTTTATTTGTTCAGGGAAGCGAAAAAGGATCGCCAGAAGTTGGCGGATGCCTGCGAAGCATTTCAGTGTGAGCCGTGGATAGCGGTTTACGTTGAATGCGACGACGACGCGCATTTATTCCTCACGAGCTTGGCTAACTATGACCGCAAGTATAAGCCGGAAGAAGAAAGAGCAGTCCATGGGTGAGCGATGACCTCGAAATGTACTCTTGCTTACGCCGACGATCCCAGGTTAGGCACATCGGGATAAAATTCATCCCAATTCATTGGTGGCCAACCGAAGCAAAGGTTCCGGGGGCGGCATCGTGAATTGAAGAGTAAAGACGGGGCTGCTCGACGCGGCATACTCGGGCGAAGGTTAGACTACTGGAGATCGAATGACGGATTTTAGCGAGCTGGTTCCAGCGCACGTACGAAAGCTGGCCAGCTATAAGCCCGGCAAATCGCTGCGGCTGGCGGAATTGGAAAGCGGCATGCGTTGTATCAAGATGGCTTCGAACGAGAATCCCTTCGGCCCCTCTCCACTCGCCGTCGAAGCGATGGAGGTGGCCGCTCACGAGGTCAATTTTTATCCGGACAACGGCGTTACCGAATTGACGGCGCGTCTGGCTGAGCTACACGAGGTCGAGCCGGCGCAAATCCTGGTCACTGCGGGCTCAAGCGCCCTGCTCGACATCATGGCGCGCACGCTGCTGGGGCCTGGGCTGAACGCCATTACCAGCAAGCTTTCCTTTATTGTGTATCCCATCGTCACCCGCGCGACCGGCGCGCAATTCATCGAAGTCCCAACTGTGAACGACGGCTACGATCTTGATCGCATCCTGGCTGCGGTTGATGTCAATACCCGGCTGATCTACCTCTCAAATCCGAACAATCCGACCGGTACAATTCTGGATGCGAACGCCATTGGCCGCTTCCTTGACCAATTACCTTCACACGTCATCACCGTGCTGGATGAGGCTTATTACGACTATGCCAGCTACTTCGCGGCGGAGCGGAACTTCGATTACTCCCACGCGCTGGATTATGTGCGCCAGGGGCGCCGTGTGGTGGTGCTGCGCACCTTCTCCAAGTCGCACGGACTGGCTGGAGTGCGCGTTGGTTATGGTATGGGCCCGGTGGAGCTGATGGGCTATTTCGCGCGCTTGAAACCGGCATTCATGGTGTCTTCGCTGGGTGAGGCAGCAGCGCTAGCCGCACTGGCCGACGTGGACCATGTTCAGCGAGCGTTGGAGACCAATGCCGCCGAAGCAAAAGTATTAATGCCTGCGATCTCGGATATGGGAATTCGGGTGACCCCTACCTGGACGAACTTCCTCTTTTGCCGGATTGGGGAAGATGCAGTGAGCCTTTGCGGAGCTCTGCAAAACGACGGCATCATCGTTCGTCACATGAGCGGTTCTTGGGGAGCGCCCGACGGATTCCGCGTCACGATCGGAACTCCGGAGCAGAACCAACACTTCCTGCGAGCGCTCAGGCGGGCCCGCTCTCGCGTCCCGGCGTAGCGCGAAATTTACCCTTGAGCTGCAACTAACTTCCGTGCCATCGCCAGCGCGCCTTCCCCGCCAGTTTTGCCCCCCAGAAATACCGGGGCTTGCGGAACGGTACGGTGAATCTCTCTCCGGAATGAGTCGCGCACCGCGGCGACGTGCTGGAAGACACTGCCTGCAAGCCCGAAGCTCACGACATCACCGGGCTGCCACAAGCGCCGAAAAACGACTTCCGCCAATCCCGCCAGCTCAGCTCCAGCCCGAATCACGAGGTGGCGCGCGTAGGAGTCACCGGCATCGGCCGCGGCCAACACTTCTGGGAGAAGCGCAGCAAAATCCGGCGCCGGGGACGCATTGGCAGCGGCGATAAGTTCATCGTAGGAGTCAACGTGCCACAGTTTAGGAATGCGATCGCTGAGTTCAGTGTAACCTCCGGCATCCAGCGCATGAGTCACCGCCGCCACAGCCTGCACGCCAATCCAATACCCCGAACCTTCATCGGAGATGGCATATCCCCAGCCCCCGGCGCGCGCGGTGCGGCCGGATTCGTGACGCCCATACGCGATCGAACCGGTCCCCGAGATCACCACAACTCCGGGGCCTCCGTCGAGCGCGGCCTCGTGGGCTACGACCACGTCACCCACAACTTCAATTTTCCCTTGGATCCATTTGGCCAGCAGCCGCGCGATCTTTTGTCGTATCTCGTCACGTGCGGCACCGGCAATTCCTGCGCAAAGCCCGACAACGTGCGCAGGCTTGATCCCGCCCTGCTGGCAAACCTGACGCACCCCCTGCTGCAATACTGAGCGCGTCTGGCTTTCGCCGACACGGACCATATTGCTCCCACCCGCCTGCACGGACGCGAGCACGCTCTTTTCGTCGCCGAGCACAAACGTAGTTTGGGAGCCGCCGCCATCGATCCCGAGAAAGTAGGCCACGGCTTGGATTATCGCAGAGCGAGGCGCCGCGCCGGCTAGGGGAATTGGAGAAGTCACAGCTATCCGTGATAATGGCTCCGCGGAGCCAACACTAACCGACGCCGGATTTCATGAACCTCTTCGACCTTGCGCTGATTGCGGTTTACCTGACTGCTGGCCGCGCGAAACGAAGCGCAATCGAAGGTGGCGTTACTTAGCAGCGGTGTCGTGGTGTTCTTCAGTTCTCACTGTTCCTTCTGATCGGAGCGATGCTCTGGGTCTTCTATCGCATCTTGCCACCGGCGATTCCGTTCGACAAGGCTGACCGCATCTTTCCCACTTTTATTGTGACTTACATGCCACATGGCGTATCGGGGATTCTCATTGCTGCCATTCTCGCCGCGGCGATGTCGAACTTGAGTGCAGCACTGAATTCCCTATCCTCCACGTCGATGGTTGATTTTTATCTGCGACGAAGACCGGACACACCTGAGCGCCGTCGCGTGTTGCTGTCGCGCCTGGCGACGATTGCGTGGGGATTGGCCCTCTTCGGGCTGGCGATCGCATCGCGCCACGGCGGCAAGGTGGTTGAACTGGGCCTTAGCATCGGGTCTGTTGCTTATGGGGCGTTGCTCGGAGTGTTCCTGCTCGGGGTAGTCACGCGACACGCCAATGAACGCGGCAGCATGATCGGGATGGCGATCGGTTTCTGCGCGAACTTGTACATCTGGCAAGGGCCGCAATGCTGCATTGGCTGCAGCGAGTGACCGGCGCACCGTTCGCTGTGCTGGCATTATCGCGCCCGATTCCCTTCCCCTGGTACGTGCTGATCGGCAGCGTGATTACCTTCGCCGTCGGGTATAGTTCCAGTCTGTTGCTTGCATCGCCGGACGACGCTGCCTATGGCCCAATCTCCTAACTCGCCCACCAAAGCTCCTACGCTTTCGCGCGATCTCGGGCGTCAGCCACGCGACTGCCTCGTCGTGGGGACACTCATCGGAAGCGGAATTTTCCTGGTTCCGGCCGAGATGATGCAGGCTGTCGGCTCGGCTGGCCTGGTTTATCTGGCGTGGATTGTTGGGGGAGTGCTCTCGTTCGCAGGCGCTCTCACCTACGCCGAACTGGGTGCGATGAAGCCGCAAGCCGGCGGCGAGTACATCTACATCCGCGACGCTTACGGCCCGCTGCCGGGCTTCCTATATGCCTGGACAACGTTTGCCATCTCCAAGCCGGCCTCGGTCGCGACCATCACGACTGGATTTGTGCGCATCCTTGGAACATTTCCGGCGTTGGCATTCTTGAATCACGCCGCAATTCGGTCGCCTCTCGCTCATCACCTATGGACAATTCGTTGCAATCGCTGCCGCAGTCGTCATCACCTGGCTGAACTACATCGGCGTCAAGCGCGCAGGAGAGTTTCAACTGCTGTTCACGATGCTAAAAGTCGCCATGATCATCGCCGTGGCTGTGCTTGGCATTCAGCGCCGCCAGCGGCACGTGGCGGAACTTCGGCACCCATTTCGCGGGCGCGACCGGCGGTATCGCCGGCTTCATGGCCGCGCTGGTCGCGGCGTTGTGGGCCTACGATGGCTGGAACGACTTGAACATGGTCGGCGGCGAGATTCGCGATCCGGGACGCAACATTCCGATCGCGTTGATCGCCGGCGTGGCGACCGTGGCCGGCCTCTACATGCTGACCAATGCGGCGGTGCAATATGTGCTGCCTGCCGCGGCCATTGCTGCATCACCTCGTCCTGCCTCGGAGGCAACGGCAGTCGCAGTGGGACTCTGGGGCGCGGCCATCGTCTCCGCCGGGATGGCGATCTCGATGCTGGTCGCGCTGAACGGCACCATCATGAGCGGCGCGCGCGTGCCCTTCGCGCTGGCCCGGGACGGCTATTTCTTCAAAGCGATGGCCGAGGTCCATCCGCGCTTCCACACTCCATCGGTCGCGCTGTTGGTGCAGTTGGCGCTGTCCATGTTTCTCCTGCTGTTTGCAGGCAACTTCCGCCAATTGTTCTCGCTGGCTATTTTTGCGGAGTGGCTTTTCTACATGATTACCGCCAGCGCCGTGTTCGTGCTTCGCCGGAAGGAGCCAAATGCGGCGCGGCCCTATCCGTACGTGGGGATATCCCATTGTGCCTGTAATGTTCGTTGTGGCCGCCGCCGTGCTGCTGTATTACACATTCATGCAGAATGTGCGGAACTCGGCCTGGGGAGTGGTCGTGATTCTGGCCGGAGTGCCAATTTATTTGTATTTTGCGAGGAAGAAGAAGGCAGGTTAGGGCTAGGGGTTAGGGGCTGGCAACCAGGCAGTCCGGCAACTAGCGCAGCATGGGCCTACTGAGTGCTAAATGCTAAATGGCTAATGGCTAGTTGCTACTTCCTACCCGCCCACCGCCGCTTTTACCTGTCTCGCGCGCTCATAAACCTTCACATATTCACGGGCGGAGTTGATCCAGGAATAATCCTGCGCCATGCCGTTGCGCATCAGCGCCTGCCAGGCATTTGCATCGGATCGATACACGATCTATGGCTGCCTGTAAGCTCTCCAGCAACGCTTCGCCGCTGTACTCCTTGAACTTGAAGCCAGTGCCCTTCAGGGTCTGCCGGATCGAATTGCTCGACCGTGTCGTCGAGCCCGCCTGTTGCGCGCACCACCGGCACGGTCCCGTAGCGCATGCTGTAGATCTGGTTCAGCCCGCAGGGTTCGTAGTGCGAGGGCATGAGGAACATGTCGCTGCCAGCTTCAATCTTGTGCGCCAAGGCATTGTCGTAAGCGATCTTCACGGCGAACTTCTGCGGATACTGTTTGTTCAGCCTGCGGAACATGTCTTCGTACTCGCGATCGCCGCTGCCCAGCACCACCATGATCAAGTCCTGCCGGCGCCAGGCGGTCGGCCACCTGCAGGATAAGATCAAATCCCTTCTGCGCCGCGAAGCGCGACACGATTCCCACCACCGGCAACTGAGTGTCTTCCGCTAGGCCGAATTCCTTCAGCAGGTCGGCCTTGCACTTTGCCTTGCCGCTGAGGTCGGCGGCTGAGTAGTGCGCCGCGATGAACGCATCGGTCTCGGGACTCCACTCCTGATAATTCACGGCATTGAGAATGCCGGCTGACTGTGCCGGAGCGCGCCCGCAGCACGCCCTCCAGACCGAAACCGTATTCCGCGGTCTGGATTTCCTGGCTATACTTCCGGCTGACGGTGGTGATGTAGTCGGCCATGGTGATGGCGCCCTTGAGGAAATTCACCTTGCCGTAGAATTCCAGCTTCGACATGGTGAACAGGTCCCACGGCAACATGAGCAGCGGCAGGATCTCGGGCTGAAACAGTCCCTGGTATCCGATATTGTGAATGGTAAGGATGCAGGGAGTATTCGCAAACGCGGGATCTTCGTCGTACAGCGTCTTCAGCAGGATTGGAATCAGGGCGGTCTGCCAGTCGTGGCAATGAAGCACATCGGGCGTGCCCAGCATCTTGGCCGATTCCAGCACGGCGCGGCAAAATAATGCGAACCGCTCGGCATTGTCATGATAGTCGCCCAGTGGCGTGCCATAGAGCGAGTCGCGGTCGAAGAACGGAGGGTAGTCGATGAAATAGAATTGCACTCCGGCGCGCACGCCGCCATCGAGCACCGAACAGAAGCGATAGCGGTCGTCGAAGGGAACGGTGATACTGGGAATCACGACGCGGGGATTGTCGAGTTTGGTCTGCTGGTAGCGCGGCAGGAAGACGGTGACCTGGTGGCCCAAACTGGCGAGCGCGGGCGGCAATGCTCCGATGACATCCGCCAGCCCGCCCGTCTTGGAAAAAGGTACGCACTCGGATGCCGCAAAGGCGATATGCATGAGACCTCCCGGCGCAAACGGAGATGTGCTTCCGTCGCAACGCCGAACTGCGTAACTGGACTGCGCACTATGATGTTAGAAATGCCGAAACAGTTGAGTCTAATTGGCGAGTTGAAAGAGGGTCAATGTGGCAAAGACCGCACCGAACAAATCCGCTGCTGGCACTAAGCGGAAACCGAAGCTCGGACAGAACTTTCTCACTGACTTGGGCGCGGCCCGGCGCATCGTCGAAGCCCTGGGAGATGTGTCCAATCGTACCGTTATCGAGATCGGCCCCGGCCATGGTGTGCTCACGGACGTGCTGGCTACACGGGCCAGGCGGGTAATAGGCATCGAACTTGATCGCGTGATGGCGGCGCAGTTACGCATGCGCTACGCCACCAAGCCAAATGTCGAAATCCTCGAATCGGATTTCGTGGCGGCGGAGTTTACCTCCATGGTCGGCCGCCGGCCGGGGCCGCTGCACGATCTGCGGCCCACGCAACCAGAGACCGTGGACGTAGTCGGCAACCTGCCGTATTACATCACCTCCGATATTGTGTTGCGGATTCTGGAGCTGCACCAGAACATCGAGCGCGCGGTGATCATGGTGCAGCGTGAAGTGGCCGACCGCATTGCAGCCGCGCCAGGCAGCCGGGACTATGGACTGCTCTCCGCCACCGTGCAGCTGTTCGCCCGTGTCGACAACCTGGTCACGCTGCCGCCGAGTGCGTTCTCGCCGCCGCCGCAGGTCCACTCCAGCGTGCTGCGGCTCACCATGGCTCCCCGGCTGGAGGAATTGCAAGTTGAAGAAGCGCCCTTTGTCGCGTTTCTAAAGCTTGCCTTCGCTCAGAAGCGCAAGACGTTAATGAACAATCTTCGCGGCCAGTACGAAGATACGGTCGTTCGTGCCGCGCTGAAGTCGGCCGGATTACGCGCCGATGTTCGCGCTGAGGCTATGCCGCTGGAGAAGATCGGCGGCGGTGTTCCGCGCTTTGCCACAGGCGTAGACTTGCCTCAGAGATTGCTGTAACGCTGCGCCGAACGAGTATGCCAACCGCCGGCGACGTCGTGCAGCAAAGGACTGGGCATCATGGCTACCGCAGTTCGTCAGCCAGCTGTTGCAGGACGGTTCTATCCGGCCAACGCACAGCATCTCCGGGCTGAGATTGAGACCTACGTCACTGCCCGTGCTGATGCTTCGCCGCTGCAATCCGAACCGAAGATTCGCGCCCTGGGCTGCGTCGTTCCTCATGCTGGATACATATACTCCGGACACGTCGCCGGAGCTGTCTATCGCCGCCTCGAGTTGCCGCGGCGGCTAGTGATTCTCTGTCCCAACCACACCGGCCGGGGCCAGCCACTGGCCATCATGAGCGAAGGCGCGTGGCATACGCCGTTAGGCGACGCCTCCATCGATGAAGCCATGGCAGGCCAGTTGAAGTCGCGTATGCCATTGCTCGCCGAAGACCAGGAGGCACATCGCTACGAGCATGCGCTGGAAGTCCAGCTACCGTTTCTGCAGGTACTCGTACCGGGTTTTCAGTTTGTGCCCATCACGGTGGGAACCAGCAATTTCGAGGTACTAAGCGCGTTGGGAGTCGTGATCGGAAGCGTCGCCGCGGAAGCGGGGGAGCCGGTGCTCATCATCGCATCAAGCGATATGAATCACTACGAGAGTGACGACGTAACCCGAGTGAAAGATCGCCGCGCCATCGATCAGATGTTGACGCTCGACCCACGCGGGCTATACGACACGGTGCATCAATCCAATATCAGCATGTGCGGATACGGTCCCGCGGTGGCCATGATGACCGCGGCCAGGAAGCTTGGGGCTGACCATGCAGAGCTGATTCGTTACGCCACCTCCGGCGACGTCTCGGGAGACCGCGAGATGGTGGTCGGATACGCCGGCATTGCGGTGTATTGAATTCTTGCCCTTAACGCACAAAAGGCGGCCGACGAAGGCCGCCCTTTCAAAAGATCCAACCGTTTCTTCAGCGATGACCCCCACCCCCACCCGAGGCATGGCCGCCGCTTGCGTGGGGACTGGCAGCCCCGGCGGCGGATACTCCGCGACCCGCAGCCCCACCATACGAGGGAGCGACGGCCATCGGACTTGCCATCACCGCCATCGGGGCCGGAGCAGGAACCGCGAACACATGTCCCGTCTGCCCGGCGTGTCCACCTCCAAAAGCGTTGTAGCGAGCGGCGAACACGTGCTCATTTACGGCCCGATCCGGGATAGCAGGGCTGGCAAAAGTCCGGCCGGCGCCGGTAGCGCCCACTGCGCGTCCGTGAATGACACTGCTAAACGCAGGAGACAGTCGGCCACCGGCGATATAGGGAGTTGGATTAGCGCTCTTAACCATGACAGTCGGTCTTGCAGATTGGGCTGCCGTCACGACCGGAGCAGTCGGCGCCGTCCAACCCGCCGGTGGCTTCGTTACCACTGGAGTGGTCTGGAACCGGTTGTAATACCAGCCGTTGTTGTAGCCACCACCGGGGACCCATGCCCATCCGACCCCGCCGCCCAAGAAAGCCCACGACCCGTAATGAAAAGGCAGCCATCCCCAAGGGTATTGCGAAGCAAAGGCGTACCCGAGACCAGGAGTGAACATCCACGCGCCAGAAGAGTAGGGATCCCACCCCATCATAGAATTGGCGAAACCATAGGGTTGCCAGACATACCCGTAACCGTTCGCCATGAAGAAATTTCCATAGTAGTTCAGGTCCTGCAATCCATAGCCGGATTTGGGTCCGGGGTTACCAGGATTCGTGTTGTAGGCCTCCTGATAGGCTTCGCGCTCGCGGTTCCAGGCATCCGCGGGAAGCGGCTCGGCGCCGGCCACGACCTTGTACTGCGACGGATTTGCCGGATCAATCGTGAGAGTTTCCTTGTGCTTGACGTTCACCATCTGCGACTGATCCGCCAGTTCAACATTTCCTTTGAATACGGAAAGGTGCACCCGGTCGGAAGTGGATTCCAGTCGGAATTGGGCGTCGCGCTGCACCAGGAAGGTCGAACCGCCAGTCTTTATGCTATAGATGTCGTCGCCCTTGGAGCGGGCATCAAGATAAATGACACCCTTGGCCACTTCGACCGTGTTGATCTTGGCGCCATTGTCGTTCATGGACAGGCCGAGGAACTGGACTTCTGAGTTCTCCGCGATGCGCACAGCGCTTCCGTTTTCGAACTCCACCTCGGCAAGACCATCATTCCCGGTCACGATTCGTACGCCCTGGGTGATCGGCGTATTCAAAACGGCGCGTTCTAATCCTTCTCCGGTTGCCCGGTCGGTCTGCACCTGCCCGCTCAGGTAGCTTAAACGGACAATCCTGACATGCGACTCTGCAAGCGCGCTGGTTGTCGCGACCAGCACAAACGCTGCGATCAGTGCTAAAGCGGATTTCACGTGGGGTGCCATACCGTTACTCCTGGGGTGCATTTCCTATTCTAACTCTCGAGGACCAGATCGGCGGGGCGGGGATCGTGGGCCTCGTTGAGGCCTTCTCTTCTTGATCTTATTAAACACCAATTGGATGCGAAGTTGTGAAAATTCACAATGTGTCTGCGCTAAGGCTGGTCCGCGGTCTCCTGCCCTTGGCTGCCCCCATTCCGCGTGCCCAGCAGCTGTTGAGCAACCTGCCGACTGATGTTCATCATGTTGGGATCATCGGCGATCTTCCGCAAAATAGGCTCTATTGCATTCAACTCCTCGGCATAATGCTTGGCCCTAAGTCCGTCCAAGTCCTTTAGCTGAGCATCCAGGCCCAACTTGTCATAGCGATAGCCAAACGCTAGTTTGCGACCATAATCGATGGTATTGGCGATCGACGTAAAGAGACGTGTCAGCTCCTGCACATCCGCACTTTGTGACCAGTTGTAGCTGCTCGAACCGTGTACAGTTGTCGACTGATACGCCAGTGTCTTGTTTCCGGTCTGGGCAATTCGCTTCAGGTGTGAATCGAAATCACCTTGGAAGAAATTGAGTTTCTTGGCCAGACCGAAGATCTTCGTGCGGTTGGCCTCCGACATGGTGAAGGTCTGCTTAAAAAGTTCGCTGTCGCCTCCGGCAGCCGGGTCCGGAGTAGGTGTCCCTTGAAAATGGGTGGTCCCGTCTGCCTGCACCGTGATGGTGTACGTCTGCCAGGGAATTCCCTGGCTCCAGTCGAAGTTGAAGGTTATGGCGGGCTGGTCGGAAGGAATGGCCTTTTGTTGCGCAGCGACAGGCAAGACCAACAGCAGCGTTACGAAAGCAAAGCACAATCTCATGCTGGGCAGAGATTCTATCCGATTTTCTTGCGCGAGGAGCTACTGCAGACTCTTCGGCCGTGAATTCAACCGGTGGTTGCATGCTGGCGCCGCAAAGTGCCTGCGGTGTGCAAGTGACAAATGGCGATCGCCAGCGCGTCGGCTACATCTGGCGGCTCCGGCGGCGCAGGCAAAGCGAGCAGACGGGCAACCATCATCTGCACCTGCGACTTTTCTGCCCTGCCATATCCCACCACCGCCGACTTGATGGAGAGTGGAGAGTAGGCCACGACCTCCAGTCCCGCCTGAGCGGCCACCAACATTGCGACTCCGCGAACGTGGCCCAGCTTCAGGGCCGACTTAACGTTGACTGCATAAAAAACGTCTTCGATCGCGACTTGCTCAGGTGTGTAGGTAACGATAATTTCGGTAAGCTTCTCGCAAATCTTCTTCAGACGGATTTCCAGCGGTTCCCGCGGCAATAGACGGATCGCCCCGCTACAAATGTGACTGAGTGAGTCTTGGGCGTCCTGCTCGACCACGCCGTAGCCGGTGTATTCGCCGCCGCAATCGATTCCGAGGATGCGCATGAGCTTCCAGCCTGTCGCGAGTGTAGCAGCAGAGGCAGAAAATTCAGCGGGGAAATCGGTGTATGCAGCGGGCTGGTAAATGGGGGTGAACAGCAGAATGTCGACAAGTCCAACGGAGAGAGATCGTAAATTCCTCCGAACGACGGTGCGCCTCTTCAACGGTCCGATCCGGCCTACCGGAGCTGCTCACGGACGCCGCGCCGGGCCTGAATTCACCTTCATACGCGAACCCAACCGGCCGGTCACCATCAACCACAGCATTCGGAAGTCGCTGATGAACGCCCAGAACGGATGTCCGAAAGTGGCAGGCGTGTTCTTTTCCAGCAGGAAATGACCGGTCCACGCAAAGCCGTAGCCGAGCGGAATCCACAGCAGCGCATACCGGGGATGGCGGGTCGCAAAGGCAACGATCGCAACGATCAGGCCCAGGGTCGTGCCGATAGCGTGCATCCAGCGATTTCCTGGTTCGCTGTGCTGTTGCAGATAAAAACGGAAGAACTCGTCGTAGGAACGGAATGTCGGCGCCTCAGACATGGCAACGACCTCTTCGCCGAGCGCCTCACCACGACTCGGCCCTCTCGCGACAGTTTACCCTCCCTGCAGAAATCCCGCGATGGCTTTACTATTTCTGTAGGGGGTTCTGCCGAACATGAGAATTGGAATTTTGACCGGCGGTGGAGACTGTCCTGGACTAAACGCCGTCATACGCGCTGTCGTGCGTAAAGGCACCATGCACTATGACGACCAGTTTGTCGGCTTCATGGAAGGGTGGCGCGGGGTCTTCGAGAACAAGACGATGGAAGTGGATATGGAGGCGATCTCCGGCATTCTGCCGCGAGGGGGCACCATCCTTCGTACTTCGCGAACTAACCCGGCCAAGCGCGAAGGCGGCCTGCAGCATTGCATGGAAGTCTTGCGGGCCAACCGCGTCGAAGCCCTGATTACCATTGGCGGAGACGACACCATGAGCGTGGCGCAACGCATGTACGAAATGGGCTTGAAGGTGGTCGGCGTTCCCAAGACCATCGACAACGACCTGATGGGCACCGACTTCTGCTTTGGTTTTGACACCGCAGTGAACACCGCCACCGAAGCCATTGACCGTGTACACACGACCGCGGAAGCTCATCAGCGCGTGATGGTGGTGGAAGTGATGGGCCGCGACTCCGGCTGGATTGCGATGTATAGCGGTATCGCGGGTGGGGCGGACGTCATACTTATTCCCGAGCGGCCTTTCGACATCGAGGAGGTTGCCGAGCGCATCCGTATTCGCCATGCGCGCGGCCGTTACTTCAGCATCGTCGTGGTGGCGGAAGGAGCAAAATTCGCCAGCAGTGCCGATATGGGTCAAGGCGCACCGGTCGTCACCGACATGGGCAAAGATGAGTTTGGTCACGTTCGCCTCGGCGGCATTGGCCAGATCCTGGCGCGCGAACTCGAACATCGCACTGGGCTCGAAACCCGCAATGTCGTGCTGGGACACATCCAGCGCGGAGGCAGCCCCAGCGCTTTCGATCGCGTGCTGGCGTCGCGCTACGGAATCGGCGCCATCGATCAGGTTCACAAAGGCGAATTCGGAGTCATGGTTGCACTCCGGGGCACGGACATCGTAGCGATCCCGTTGATCGATGCCATCCACAAGACCCGCCCCGTGGATCCGGAACTGGTGGAGGTCGCAATGGGACTGATCGATCCCATTCCTACTATCTCGGTCAACAAGTGAGTACGGCCCAGGAATGCCCTTGGAGGTCACTGATGCATCGTCACCAAGCGCTGTGGCTGCTTGCCATGGCAGTACTTTGCTGCGCGTCGGCAACGGCGCAAAGTCCTTTTGCTCCGAAGGTTTCAGGTCCGCTATCACAGCGAGTCGTGGCATACCAGATTGACGCGAAGTACGATCCCCCGAAACATACGGTTGAGGGCACCGAGACGCTGACCTATCACAACCTGACTGGCCAGCCACTGGACACCTTTCCTTTTCACCTCTATCTGAATGCATTCCAGCAGAAGTCCACCTGGATACATGAGGCGCACCGTGACGGCAACTTCCGTACCAGCAGCCTAGAGGAGTGGAAGCCTAAAGACTACGGGTCGAATGAGGTAACTTCCTTCGAGGTTGTCGGCATGGGCGATCTGACTAAGCAGATGAAGTTCATCTCGCCCGACGACGGCAATCCCGACGACAAGACTGTCTTTCAGGTGAAACTGCCGCGTCCGGTTGCTCCGGGCGAAAGTGTGCAGTTCGAGATCAAGTTCAAGGCGACCTTTCCAGAAGTGATTGCCCGCACCGGGTACAAACGCACTTTCCTGCTGGCTGGGCAGTGGTTTCCCAAGGTCGGCGTCTGGTGGCACGGGCAATGGAACTGTCATCAGTTCCATGCCCTCACCGAGTTCTTCGCCGACTTCGGCACTTATGATGTGAAGGTCACGCTGCCGAAGGATTACATCATTGGCGCAACCGGTGTGCAGACGAGCGATGTTGACAACGGTAACGGGACCAAGACCGTCGCTTTCCATGCGGAGGACGTGCACGACTTCGCCTGGACTGCTGATCCCAACTTCAAGGTCGTAGAAAATGCTTTCGACGGCAGCGTCGGCCCAGTGAAAATCCGGCTGCTCACCTATGACAGCCACAAGAGTTCCTGGCAGCCCTACATCTATTGCGTCAAAGAGAGCATGAAGCGCTTTGACGAGTGGTACGGCCCGTATCCTTATGCGCAGCTTACGGTGGTTGATCCCCCACACGGTGCGGGTGAAGCCG
Source organism: uncultured Acidobacteriaceae bacterium (assembly GCA_963709045.1). GTDB lineage: Bacteria > Acidobacteriota > Terriglobia > Terriglobales > Acidobacteriaceae > Bog-257. The sequence goes on from CAVPUX010000011.1 coordinate 430,459, forward strand.
GGGGCATGGAGTACCCCACATTCATCACCGGCGACAGTGGCTGGTTTATCCCCAAGGGAATTCACCTGATCGACTTGGTCACCGAACACGAGTTCGGCCACCAGTATTGGTACGCCATGGTGGCCACCAACGAATTCGAGAACGGCTGGCTGGATGAGGGGATTAACAGTTATACCGAGGTGAAGGTGCTTGACAACATGTACGGCGAGAACGCCAGCATCATTAACTTGCTCGGGGCGCAGTTGGGCGAGCGTGGACTGCAGAGAATAGACTACCTGTTCACCCCTGATGCAGACCCGCTTTCGCGGCCCAGTTACACCGACATGAGCATGGGTGCCTATGCCGACGTCACTTATGGCAAGACCGCGACCATGCTGGTGTCGCTGGAGACCATCCTCGGCGAGCAGACGCTTAAGAATGCGCTGCACACTTATTTCATGAAGTACCGGTTTACCCACCCCACGCAAGAAGACTTCATGCGTACGGTGAACGAAGTTTCCGGCCAGGATTTGCGCTGGTACTGGAATCAGGCGGTCTACGGAACTCAGGTGCTGGACTACGAAGTCGAACGCGCCGACTCCAATCCGCTGAAATGGTATGACGACAATCTGAAAGAGAAAAAGGGCGAGACGGAATATGAGACCCAGGTCATCCTGCATCGCAAGGGCGACTTTATCTTTCCGGTAGAGGCGGAGGTGAAGTTCGACAACGGCGAGAGCACTCGCGAACGTTGGGATGGAAAGGACCGCTGGGTGCGATATGTCTATCACAAGAAAGCCAAGGTAAAGTCGGTGCAAATCGATCCGGATTATCAGGTCACACTGGATCGCGACTATCTCAATAACAGCCACGGCACGAGTTCGCAGCACGGAGCGATTCATAAGATCGGAATGTACTGGCTGTTTCTGACTCAGTTCATGGCCCAGTGCCTAAGTTGGTTGGCCTAAAAGGAGGAGAGACCATGGCAGACAACGAAAAAGCTTCGGTTGGCGCAGGTTTCAGCCTTCTCTGGCGCCGGCAAGGTGTGCTCTGGTGGTTGTTCGTGGTGAACTTCTTGTGCGGCGCCATGGGAACGGTCGCCGCTGTGAAGACACTGCGCCACGCGCTGGGTCACAGTTTGGCCGGACAGCCTCTCACTAAAGGCTTTGACCTGGGAATGTTCATCGAACTGCTCCGGCTGCCGGATGTCAGCCTGATGCGCTCGTCAACCACTTCATATCTCTTCGCGTTCGTGTTTTTCCTCTTCATGTTGTTTGTCAGCGGCGGGATTCTAGAAACCTACCGGCAAGACCGCCGGCTGAATACTGGCGAATTCTTCGCCGCTTCAGGGGCATTCTTCTGGCGTTTCGTGCGGCTGATGCTGCTGTCGATTGTTCCCTTCGCTATTGCTGGTTCCATCTATCAGAGTCTCGACAAGCTAGCGGATTACGTTGGAGACAAAGCCATCGCTGATCAGGTTGGCATCTTCCTCGGGTTCGCCGCCATAATCGTGTTTGTGCTGCTCGCTCTGGCCGTGCGCCTTTGGTTCGATGTAGCCCAGGTGCGAGCCGTGGCCCTGAATCAGCGCGGTATGTGGCGCAATACCTGGAGAGCATTCAGCATCACGGTCCATGACCTTCCCAGTCTGTACTGGATGTATTTCCGCATCAGCCTGTTCGCGTGGATCACGCTCGCCGTCGGGCTCGTGATCTGGGCCAAGCTGCCGCCAACGGCGACGCCGGTCACGTTTGTTCTGTTGGAATTGATTCTTCTGGCGCAATTAGTGGCGCGACTCTGGCAACTGGCCAGCGCGACCGTCTGGTACGAGCGATATGCGGAAGTGGTCCCCGCTGAATCGGTAGCTTACACACCGCCGCAGCCCAACGAGGTAATCGTAGTAGCTGAAACTACCGTGGTTGCTGAACCGGATTTGCCGCCGGTCGGCGAGCCCAGGGCGCCGCCGAAAGAAGGATCAGAACCGGGCGAAGATACCAAACTCAGAAACGATCTTTAAGGATGTGTTCAAGGTCTCGATGCCCGTGGAGAATGCAGACTCACCTCCAAAGGTTTCGTCTCGGGTCGATAAACGATCAGGAACGAATAAACTGGGAAGAACTTTACTGTCTCGTCCGTCAAGTTCCTGCGCCAATGCCCGGCACTCGGGTTCCCGGCTAGAAAGGCGATCTTGTTCCGAATGCCCGATTCAACGCGATCCGCCAATTTGGTCGTACTCTGTCTCTTGATGCAGCGCCAGATTTCAACCGGATCGAAAGCGGCTTCGGGCGCAAGAACGTAGCGGTAGATCACTCAGGCTTGGCTTTCAGTTGGTCCAAGTAAGAATCAAGTTGCTTCTCGGGAATTCCTTCACCCCGGTCGAGTTGATCAATGCCCCGGCGAATTTTAGTGGTAATCGCTTCCCGGTTTTCCAACAGCCAGCGATCCTGTTCCTCCTGCGTCTCAAGGAGGCGGAGTAACACTTCCTCGACACTGCCGGAGCTCGTCGCTTGAAGCTGTTTCTGAATTCTGGCTTCCAAATCCGGATCGTGGATTTCGATGTTCATGGCTTGTTCCTCGCGCATAGGCGAAGCGGACTCTGTTTTCATGATTGCAAGGATATCGCCAACACTAATCGGTAACGCACCAATCATAAAATAACGGGGCGCATCGCGCGCCCCGTGTCGAGAACAACTCCGAATCCAGCTACTCGTCTTCCTGCAGCCGGGCAATTACGCCCAGATCTTCCAGGGTCGTAACGTCGCCTTTCACTTCTCCGCTAGAGGCCAGTTCACGCAGCAGTCGCCGCATGATCTTACCGGAGCGCGTCTTGGGCAACTGGTCGGTGAAGCGAATATCATCAGGCTTCGCCATCGACCCGATCTCTTTCGCCACCCACTGGCGCAACTCCTCCTTCAACTCGGGCGAGGGTTGATGTCCCATCTCGAGCGTTACGAACGCTGCTACGGCCTGGCCTTTCATATCGTCCGGGCGACCGACGACGGCAGCTTCGGCAACTTTCTCGTGAGCCACCAGCGCCGACTCGATTTCCATCGTGCTCAGGCGGTGTCCGGACACATTGAGCACGTCGTCGACGCGGCCCATGATCCAGAAGTAGCCGTCCTTATCTTCTCGGGCGCCATCGCCTGTGAAGTACACGCCCGGAATGTCAGACCAGTACTGCCGAATATAGCGGTCCGGATCGTTGTACACCGTGCGAAGCATCGCCGGCCACGGCTTCTTGAGCACCAGGTATCCGCCGGATCCCAGCGGAACACGCTCGCCGCTGCGGGTCACAACTTCAGCTGAGATCCCGGGGAACGGACGTGTGCCGGAGCCAGGCTTGGTGGCCACCGCACCCGGAATGGGCGTGATCATGATCATGCCCGTCTCGGTTTGCCACCAGGTATCCACGATGGGACACTTGTTACCACCAATCACCTCGCGGTACCACATCCACGCCTCAGGATTGATGGGTTCACCCACAGTGCCGAGCAAACGAAGGCTGCTCAGGTCATGCTTCTTAGGCCACTCCTCACCCCACTTGATGAACGTGCGGATCGCAGTTGGCGCGGTGTAAAGGATGTTGACTTTGTGCTTTTCGATGATCGCCCAGAAGCGATCGAACGCCGGCCAGTTGGGCGCCCCTTCGTACATCACCACGGTTGCGCCGTTCTGCAGCGGACCATAGACGATGTAGCTGTGTCCCGTGACCCAGCCGATATCCGCTGTACACCAGAACGTGTCTTCGTCCTTCAGGTCGAAGACCCATTTACTCGTGATGTAGGTTCCGACCGAATAACCGCCGGTCGTGTGAACAATGCCCTTCGGCTTTCCCGTCGTGCCGGAGGTGTAAAGAATGTAGAGAGGATGCTCGGAGTCGAGTTCCGCTGCCGGGCAGTTATCGCTGGCTTTGGCCATTAACTCGTGCCACCAGTGGTCGCGGCCTTCCTTCATGGTTTGCTCGGAGCCGGTGCGCTTGAACACGACCACATGCTTCACTGACGGACAGCGGTCCATCGCTTCATCAACGGCTGCCTTCAGCTTCACTTCTCCGCCGCGGCGATACGATCCATCTTGCGTGACCACGGCAATCGCTTCCTGGTCGGTAATGCGGTCCACCAGTGCGTTCGCCGAGAAACCGCCGAAAATCACCGAGTGCGGCGCACCGATGCGCGCGCAAGCCAGCATGGCGATGGCCAGCTCAGGACACATGCCCATGTAGATGGCGACTCGATCGCCGGACTTCACTCCCAAGGACTTCAGCACGTTGGCGAACTTCTTCACTTCGGTGAGCAATTGCTGGTAGGTGAGAGTCGTGACCTCTCCAGGTTCGCTCTCCCAGATGATGGCAGCCTTATTTTTGCGCCAAGTCTCGCAGTGCCGATCAAGACAGTTATAGGAAAGGTTGATCTTGCCACCGACAAACCATTTTGCCCACGGCAGGTCCCACTCCATGACTTTGTCCCAGGGCTTGAACCAATGCAGGTCGCGTGCGATATCGGCCCAGAAAGCTTCCGGGTCGGCAGCAGCGCGGGCGCAAATCTTGTCGTACTCCTCTTTACTTTTTATGTGTGCGGTCTTGCTGAACTCTGGGGGAGGTGGGAAACTGCGTGTTTCGGTGAGAATCGAATCAATGTTTGGGCCCGCTGCCTGCGATGTTGACGACATTAAAATGCCTCCGATGAATCGTTTTGTTGGCGCTAATACTGTACTGCATTGACGGGCCGATGTAATGCATTTTGGCCCGTCCCCGGGGAGATTACTGCTGGAACTCCATGGATCCGGCCCGGCCATTCTGGCGGGCCGGAAATTCCATTACGATTTGCTTCACTTGCCCTTGGATGGCCCCGCTCCTACAGGCTGATTGTCCAGGGCTGCCCGCATCTGATGCCATGCGTGCCGGGCTTCCTCTACCGAACCTTCGTCCTCGATCGTGGTGATGTCGCCCGGATTCTTCTCTTGGGTGACCGCCTTCAACACGCGCCGCATGATCTTGCCGCTGCGCGTCTTGGGCAGCATGTCCACGAAGTTCAGCTCCCCTATGACCGCGACTGGCCCCAGTTCGTGACGTACCTGGTCAAGCAGCTTCTGCTTCAGTTCATCTGATGGAATGAAACCCTGTCGGAGCACAACGAACGCCGAGATCACTTCGCCGCGTAGTTCGTCGGGGCGACCTATGACCCCCGATTCCGCGACCGCGGGATGGCCAAGCAGAGCGGTCTCCACTTCGATGGTGCCAATGCGATGACCTGCAATCTTGATGATCTCATCGGCACGTCCGGCGAACCATACATAACCGTCCTGGTCGATTTGCGCCGAATCGCCGGTGTAATAAACACCGGGAATGATTTGCCAATAATCGCGGCCGTAGCGTTCCTTTTCACCCCACAACTCCGGGGTCAATCCCGGGAAAGGCCGCTTGATCACCATGATGCCCTTTTCATTCACTCCGCACGGCGTGCCGTCGAGCGCCACAACTTCGGCGTCGATACCTGGCATGGGAACCGTCGATGAGCCGGGCTTGATCGGCAACATTCCTAATCCATACGGATTGCCAAATACCGGGCCGCTGGTTTCCGTCTGCCACATGTGGTCGATAACTGGGATCTGGTTCTTGAAAATCTTCTTCTGCAGCCATTCCCAAGCCGGCGCATTCAGTACCTCGCCGGCGCAAAACACCCGTTCAAGATATTTGTAATCGACACTTCCGAAGGGGCCATCGCCGTAGCGCATCAGCAAGCGCACCGCGGTTGGCGAGGTGAAAATTCCGGTGACTCGATACTCCTCAATCAGCGTCTTCCACGTGCCCTCGGGTGTCGGATAATCAAGTGCTCCTTCAAAAACCACCGTGGTCGCACCCGCAATCAGCGGAGCGTACACGATGTAGCTGTGACCCACGATCCAACCGATATCAGAGGTTGACCACCAGACATCAGTCGGCTTCAGGCCGAAAAGCCACTGTCCCATGCTGTGAATGTGGACCTGATAGCCGCCATGCGTATGGACGGCCAGCTTGGGAGTCGCGGTCGTGCCCGAAGTGGCAAGGATGAACGCCGGCTCGTTGGCTTCCATCTGCACGTAGTCGCCACTCTCACCGGCGCCGTGCTCCAGGAACTGCTCCCAAAGAATGTCGCGCCCCGGGCGCATGGGAGTTTCTCCGGCTGTCCGCTTAAGCACGATAACGTGCTCGACCTTGTCGCCAGCGTTGTCCAAGGCCTCATCGACGATCTCTTTCAGGCGGGTATCTTTGCCCTTGCGATAGGTGACGTCGGCGGTAAATACCAATTTCGATCCGCTGGCTTGAATGCGGTCGCCCAGCGCCTTCGCACCGAACCCGGCAAACACCACGGAGTGAATCGCTCCGATGCGCACCGTCGCCAACATCAGAATGATTGCTTCAGGAGAGGTCGGCATGTAGATGGTGAGGCGATCGCCCTTCCTGATGCCCATACCGCGCAATGCTTTTGCCGCCCGCTCGACTTCGTGAAGTAGATGGGCGTAGGTGTAGACGCGGCGCTCGCCACGTTCGTTTATATAAACCACCGCCGCGTGTCCGCCCCAGCCGCGCTTTACGTGGTAATCGAGCGAATTGTAGGCCAGGTTCGTCTGTGCGCCGACGTACCACTTGAAAGTAGGGGGATTCCATTCCAACACCTTGTCCCACTTACGAAACCATGGCAGCTGGTCTGCCGCGCGTCCCCAAAAACCTTCCGGATCCTGCTTTCCCTCTTCAATCCACTTCTGCGCTACCGGACTTATGAGACCATGCGCGGAATGAGGGGCGACCTCAACAGAGGCCTTTATTGTGTCGTGTGCTTCCGGAATTGTCGTTGCACTTGCCATGGGAGAGACTCCTTTTCATCTGATCGCGGCGCTCAAAGGACGCGCGACTTAAACCTTACCGATCAAAAAAGCGGGCCGGATTGCCTAGGCAGTCCGGCCACGATTTCACACATGCTTAGGACGGCGAGCCATGAACTCGGCCAATAGCGCCACAGCAGCCAGCACCGCTGCTGTGTAGAACGCCATCTGGTAGTTCTTGTACTTGTCGAACAGGACGCCGCCGATTCTGGGTCCGATAATTCCGGCCACGCCCCACGCGGTAAACAGCATGCCGTAGTTCATGCCGGCATTTTTTGCCCCGAAGAAGTCTGCGGTGGCTGAGGCATTCACCGACAACTGCGTGCCGTAGCACCAGTACACGATAAACACCATCACATACAGGAGACTTACCGCGCCCCCAGCCAGATAAAGCAAGGGCATGGAAATCATGGAGATCGCAATCATCAGGCGCAAGACGTTCAGCCGGCCCAGCGCATCCGACATCCATCCTGACAAAATTCGTCCACCGGCGTTGCCGGCCGCGCCTACTACCAGTGTCAAAGTCAACAGTGCGGCGCTGGGAATGTGCACACTCTTGGCGAACGGTACCAACTGGCTGATAACCATCAAACCGGCCGAAGTTCCCAGGGCATATGCAATCCACATGAAGTAGAAAGCCGGGGTCCGCAAAACCTCGCTCGGAGTAAATTCCTTGGTGGTCGCGCTTGACTTAGCCGTCGATGGCGCAGGCGTCCATCCCGCTGGTTTGTAGCCGGGGGGAGGATTCTTGAGCAGGAAAGCTCCAATCACGGTCATGACCAGAAAGATTGCACCCAGGATCATGAATGTGTAGTGCACGCCATAAGCAGGAATGAGCTTCAAGTTGGCGAGGGGTCCGAACAGCGCCGAACCGGCTCCGTATCCGCCGACTGCCAGGCCCACCGCCAAACCGCGTTTGTCGGGAAACCACTTTGCCATGACCGGAATCGGTGTCGAATATCCGAAGCCGTTGCCCAGTCCTCCGATCACGCCGAAACAGATGAACAGGTACATCAGGCTGTGGGTGAATGCGCACAGGAAAAATCCAAGACTCACCAGTATTGCTCCGGTGAGAGATATCCAGAAGGGCCCAAACTTGTCCTGGAGACGACCAGCGACAATGAAAGTCAGCGCGAACACTACGACCGCGATGGTAAACACCATGGAGGTGTCGGCGCGCTTCCATCCAAACTCCTTCTCCAGCGGTGCCACAAAGACGCTCCAGGCATAGAGCGTGCCCAGTGCAATGTTCATCATCAGTCCGCCGACGACGCGCCACCAACGGTTTAACCCGGTGCTGCCAATTTCAACCGACTGAACGTTCGTTCCTGTTGCTGTTGCTAAAGCCATCTGAATTTCTCCCTTCCTACTGGCCACGAAAGTTACTATCGCGATCTCCTGAGAGCAACAAAATTGCTACGTTAAAAACTTGGGCCGGAATTGTGTGGGTTGTGCACCGGGCTGTTCCCGGGATTCATTAGCCATCAGCAACGCGACCTCCTGAGAACCTGTGTGCTGCCTTAGTACCCCTGCCTGATCTGGGCTGAATCAGGCCGAGTTACAAAAACCGTCGGCGGGAGGCGACTTGGGGTAGAGGAGAGTGGTCCAAGATCCTCATCCTTACGGTGCAAGGTCGCAAACCGAAATTAGGATTTCAGCCTTCCGTCCGTGAACGTGGGTTCGCCGGCCGGACCCGACAGGATGAAGTTATGAGACCTTCGCCTCCCGCCTATTTGAGCCGTTGTGGGCGGAATTTTCCTTCGCGCGACGGGCAGAGGTCTGTGATTCCGGATACGGGTGCTTGTGATGTGGGTCACCTGGCGCACCCCGGACACGCGCCAAAGACAGATTTCGCTCCTGCAAAATCGACTTGTATCTTGCGGTTGCCTAAGGTGATAACATAGAAATATCACCCGGAGGCTATCGTGGGGTCACCTTACGGCTTTGAGCTGGTAGAGAATTGCCTCATCTGTAAGCTGCGTAACGACAGCTTCTTCTGCTCGCTTCCCAAGACTGCACTGGAAGCGTTTGACAAGATGAAATACACCGCTTCCTATCCGGCGGGAGCCGTGCTGTTTGTCGAAGGCCAGTCACCCCGCGGAATCTACATGCTGTGCAAAGGCCGGGTGAAACTCTCCACCACTTCCGCCGAGGGCAAAACGCTCATTCTGAAAATTGCGCAGCCAGGTGAAGTTCTGGGAATGCACGCCACCGTCTCGGGAACACCGTATGAAATCACTGCCGAAACTGGTCAGCCTTGCCAACTGAATTTCGTCAAGCGTGAAGACTTCTTAAACTTTTTGCAGAAGCATGGAGACGCCTGCTTAAAAGCGGCACAACACCTGAGCAAGGACTGCCAGAGTGCATATCAGCAAATTCGCAGTCTGGGTCTGTCGCATTCCGCACCCGAACGATTGGCGCGCCTGCTGCTCGAGTGGACAGCCTCCAGCCCCGAGCAAACTGAGCCAAAGGTAAAGCTGGCGCTTACCCACGAAGAGATAGCGCAGATCATCGGCACCTCGCGCGAGACCGTCACCCGCGTACTGGCGGACTTCCGCAAGCGTCAGATCGCAGTGCTGAAGGGATCGACCCTCACTGTACGCAACAAAGGCGTGCTGGAAAAACTGGTCGGCGCATAAACCGCAGGTATACCCGCAATAACTTCGGTCTTTTGTCGGCTAGTTCCCCCGAGCGCAGTCGGCGCTCCTGAAACGTGATACGCTTCTGTGCCTCACCGTTGGAATTTTACTGACCCAGAGAGATACCCAACATGAAAACCTCCGCATCGCTTCTGTTCGGATTCTTGCTTTGCGCCGCCTCGGCCTTCAGTCAAACCGAATCAGAAATTCGCGATCAAATCGTGGGCACGTGGAAGCTGGTTTCCGCGGAAGAGATCATGAAAGATGGGACCACTCGCCCATTTCCTACCTTTGGACCCCACGGTAAGGGCTTCCTCATGTACCAGCGCGATGGTTACATGTGCGCTGACCTTGTGAATCCCGACCGTCCAAAATGGGCCGATCCAGCGCATCCAACGGCTGAGGAAAGGGTCGCTGCCGGCGATGGCACGTTCGCTTATTGTGGCCGGTACAAGATCGACGCCAAGCAAAAGCAAATCATTCATCTCCCGGAAGTGGCCACCGACCCCGGATACGTGGGATCGCGCCAAGTCCGGCCTTATGTCTTTGAAGGCGGGCGCCTGGTCCTAAGCGATGTTGAGAAGGATGACCCCTCAGTTGCCCGCTGGAAAATTGTCTGGGAAAAAGCTCAATAGGGTAGCCAATCCAAGCGGACCGTTATCCGAATGGGCCGCTCTTAAGTTCGATGTACCGCAGGAGCTTCACGGGTCTGAGTCTGACATACGAATCGGAGTTTGATCAGTTATTCCAAGAACGTTTCGAGCTGCTTCTGAGTCGCAGGCGCTCCCGGCGGTAAGCGTTGAAACAACCTCAGTTCACCAGTGATTCAGCCCGTAATATGGCGTCTTCAATTTCCTGCCGCTTTCGCCTACAATAATTAAAATAGTTGTAGCGCACCCGGCGCCGTTTTCCTGGGATTTCCCACATACAATTGCGAAACGAAAGTCAGCGGATTCGTATCGCTCTCAAAGGAGCAGCCGTGAAGAAGGTCGGAGTCATTTTTGGCATGGAGACCACGTTCCCGCCCGCGTTGGTTGACAAGATCAACTCGATGAATGAGCCTGACGTTCAGGCCGAACTCGCGGTGGTTGGCGAAGTCCGCATGGCGGAACCTTCGCCCTATCACGTTATTGTGGATCGCATCTCGCACGACATTCCCTTCTATCGCGGCTACCTCAAGAATGCGGCCCTCTCCGGCACCATCGTTATCAATAATCCATTCTGGTGGAGCGCTGACGACAAGTTCTTCAACTTCGCACTGGGCACGAAGCTGGGCGTTGCGATCCCGAAGACAGTCCTGCTGCCGCACAAGGAGCATCCTCCGGGTACTACCGAACGATCCATGCGGAACCTGCAATTTCCGATGCCGTGGGACAACATTTTCAGCTACGTGGGATTTCCCGCGTTCTTGAAACCCTTCGACGGTGGCGGTTGGAAGGACGTATACAAGGTGAACTCGCCGGAAGAGTTCTTCAACGCTTACGACCAGAGCCGCGATCTGTGCATGACGCTGCAGCGCGGAGTAAATTTCAAGGAGTACTTCCGCTGCTACGTAGTCGGCCAGGAGAAGGTGCACATCATGCACTACGATCCCTCGGCGCCGTTCCACGAGCGTTATGTAAAGAATCCGCCGGCCACCGACCCTAAGCTGTTGCAGCGGGTGGAGCGCGATTGCCTGACGCTCTGTCGCGCTCTGGGCTACGACCTCAACACTGTGGAATTTGCCTGCGAGGACGGCATACCCTACGCTATCGACTTCATGAATCCTGCTCCCGACGCTGATGTAAACTCGGTTGGCCAGGGAAACTTCGACTGGATTGTAAACGCGGTGGCGGAGCTGGCGGTCCGTAAAGCCAGACAGCACACCGGCGCGATTCCAGACTATCGGTGGAGTGCGTTTCTCAGCGGATATATCGCGGAAGCGGATTCTATTACGAAAGAGAAGGCGTCGAAACCGTCGACTGCATCCAAGCAGGCAGCTAAGCGGGCGAGCAGGGGATAACCAGATGGAGCGGCCAAGCCTCAGCATCGGAATTGAAGAGGAATACCAGACGATTGATCCGGAGACGCGGGATCTCCGCTCGCACATTGCCTCTGAGATCCTCCCCAAAGCCAAGCTGGCGCTGCACGAGGCGGTGAAAGCCGAGATGCATCAGGCAGTCATCGAGGTCGGCACCAAGGTATGTCGCAACGTCAAGGAAGCGCGCGAAGATATCCTGGTCTTGCGTCGCCAGATGATCACCCTGGCAGGGCAAAACGGCTTGCTGCTGGCTGCGGGCAGTACCCACCCCTTTGCCGATTGGAAGGTGCAGGAGATTTATCCCGACGAGCGCTACCATCGAGTGCTCGAAGAGATGCAGATGCTGGCGCGCGCCAATCTGGTTTTCGGGTTGCACGTGCATGTCGGTATCGAAGACCGGAATACCGCGATCCATATCATGAACTCGATGCGGTATTTCCTGCCGCACATTCTGGCGCTCTCCAGCAACTCACCTTTCTGGATGGGCATGCCAACCGGATTCAAATCCTATCGCTCCAAAGTTTTCGAGCGCTTTCCGCGCACCGGCATCCCCGACGTCTTCGCTAACTGGGCCGATTACGAAACCTTCGTCAATCTGCTGGTTAAGACGGGCTGCATCGACAACGGTAAGAAAATTTGGTGGGACATTCGCCCGCATCCAAACTTCGCCACGCTAGAAGTGCGGGTGTGTGACATTCCGATGCGGCTGGACGAAACTATGGCCATCGCTGCATTGATCCAGGCGACGGTCGCCATGCTCTATGAACTGCATGCCTCCAACAAGAGCTATCGCATCTATGGTCGGGCGCTGATCATGGAGAATAAGTTCCGCGCCTCGCGCTACGGCCTGGACGGAAAGCTGATTGATTTCGGCCAGGAAGAAGAAGTTCCGGTGCGCAAACTGATGGAAGAATATCTCGACTTGATCGATCCTGTGGTGGACGAACTTGGATCGCGCGAAGAGATCGATTACATTCACCAAATGCTTGAGATGGGCACGGGCGCCGACCGCCAGCTGCAGGTGTACCAGGAGACGGGTGACCTGAAAAAGGTGGTGGACTACATGGTCGCCGAGACGCGAGTCGGGGTTTTCGACCAAGCCGCGGCGCGACACTAGAAGGCTCCGTTCCAAAACATTTTTTTTGAAAGGATCGTCTTGATTCAACCTGTTCTGACTGACCTTACTAAAACTACATTCGATGCTGAACTTTCTCCGGGCGCCCACAACGCGGTGAATACCTGCCTGCGCATTCAGCCATCCGAGAAAGTCACGCTCATCACCGATAACGCTTGCCGCGACATTGCCGCCAGCATCGCGCAGGAAGTGCTGAAAGTCGGCTCGCCCTTGAAGGCATTTGTACTGGAAGACCTGGCATCGCGCCCGCTAGTCGATTTGCCGGCGGAAATCGCGGCTGACATGGAAACCAGCCAGGTAAGTATCTTCGCCGTCCGCGCGCAGCGCAACGAACTGAAGTCGCGCATGCAGATGACCGATATCGTGAACCGGCGCAAGATGCGGCACGCGCACATGGTCAACATCAACCGGCAGATCATGCTCGAAGGTATGCGCGCCGACTTCAACCGGGTAGACGCGCTCAGCAAGAAAGTCATTGAAATCGTCAGCAAGGCGAAGGAGATCAAAGCGAAGAATCCGGCAGGTAGCGATTTCTCGGCGACGCTTAATCCGAACTATCGGTGGGTGAAAACCAGCGGCATTATCAGCCCGGACAAGTGGGGGAATCTGCCCGGCGGCGAGGTTTTCACTACACCTGGAGAAGTAAACGGCACCTATGTCGTGGACGGCGTGGTTGGCGACTATTTGTGCGAAAAATATCCCGAGCTTGCACGTCAGCCGCTAACCATTCACATGCGCAACAATCGCATCACCGAAGTCTCCAGCGACAACAAAGTCCTAGAAGAAGAATTCTGGTCCTACACGCACACCGACGAAAATAGTCATCTTGTCGGTGAGTTCGCCATCGGAACCAACCTCGAACTGAAACAGGTCATCGGGCAGATTTTGCAGGATGAAAAGTTTCCCGGCGTACACATCGCGTTTGGAAATCCCTATGGCGCGCACACCGGCGCCGACTGGTATTCCAGTACCCACATCGACGTCGTGGGAACTCACTTCGATATCTGGGTCGACGGCCAACAAATCATGGAGAAGGGCCGCTTTCTCATCGAGGCCTGAGAATGATTCCAGCGCTGCGCGAGGAGTTCAATCGCAACTTCACTCCCGAGAAATACCGCCAACTCCTTCAGCATTTGGATCAAGCCATCGGCACGCACATCGGCTTCCGCATCTCGGAGACACCATGCTTCGTGCCCAAAGCGTTGCTCGACCAAATGGCGGAGTATGGACGTGAACTGGTCCTACAACTGGTGGACGATCCAGAATATCTGCGAGCGTCCGACGCCTCCGTCCCTCCGCAATACAATGTGCCCAATGAATCGTCCCGGCCAATGTTCGTGCAGGTGGACTTCGGTCTGGTGCGCAACGCTGCCGGAGAGTTGGAGCCGAAGCTAGTCGAGCTTCAGGCCTTCCCTTCTCTCTATGGCTACCAGGCAGTGTCGGCCCATCAATATATTGAGACGTACAATCTGCCCGTCGATCTGGGCATCTATCTCAGCGGCTACGAGCCCGATTCGTATTGGCAACTCTTGCGCCAGCTTATTGTCGCCGATCATGATCCTGAAAATGTCATCCTGATGGAGATCGACCCAGAGCACCAGAAGACGCTACCGGACTTTCTGGTAACGCAGCGGGAACTCGGCATCGCGATCGTTGACATTCTCTCGCTGAAGAAGCGTGGCAAGAGGCTCTATTACACGAAGGGCGGTCGCGAGGTCGAGGTTCGACGCATCTACAACCGCTGCATTGTGGACGAGCTTGAACGCAAAGCTGTCACCCTACCTTTCGATTTGCGCAACGAGCTCGATGTCGAGTGGGCCGGCCATCCCAATTGGTATTTTCGGATCAGCAAGTTCTCCATTCCGCACCTGAAACATAACTGCGTGCCGAAGACTTGGTTTCTCGACAATCTCGGCGACTTGCCGAAAGACACCGAGAATTACCTGCTCAAGCCTCTGTACTCCTTTGCCGGAGTTGGCATCAAGTTTTCGCCGACGCAGGACGACATCGACGCAATCCCCAGCAACCAACGCCATAATTACATCCTCCAGGAACGCATGCGGTTCGAGCCGGTGATTCAAACACCTCACGGTGCCACGCAGATGGAGATTCGCATGATGTTTGTGTGGCCGGAGGGAGGCGAGCTTACGGCGGTGCTGCCGCTGGTACGCATGGGGCGCGGCATGATGATGGGCGTCGACCACAACAAGAACCTGGAATGGGTGGGGGGCTCAGCGGCACTGTGGGCGTGACTCTGTGGAATTAACCACAGAGGACACGGAGCGCACGGAGAAGTGCAAGATCCTGTTTGTAATTTGTCATCCTGAACAGAGGTGTGCCTGATGCAACGTCTGCCGGGCCGTCTGCGAGCGACACGGAGTCGAAGGGTGACGCTGTTCGGATTTCCTGATTTACTCCGTGCACTTCGTGCCTCCGTGGTGAACATCCACTCCTCACCCGTAGAATAGAGCTACGACGCCCATCATGTTCTACCCCATCGATGACCTTCGCATAAAGTGGACCAAGGTCGTGCTTCCTCCGGTTTTTCTGGAGGAGGAGATGCCCACAACCGAGACGGCTTCGGCCACGGTCCACCAGGCGCGTCATGAGATTTGCGAGATTCTCGCCGGCAGAGATCGTCGTCTGCTGGTAGTGTGCGGGCCATGTTCGATTCATGACCCTGAGGCTGCGCGGGAGTACGCAGGCCGGCTCAGCGGCGCCATCACAGAGTTCTCCAAGGAACTGCGCATCGTGATGCGCGTTTATTTCGAGAAGCCCCGCACCACGGTCGGCTGGAAGGGGTTGATCAACGATCCCTACCTCGACCAGTCCTACAAAATCAATGACGGCCTACGGCTGGCAAGGCGTCTACTCCTCGATCTAGCCGAAATGGGAGTGCCAGCCGGAACTGAGTTCCTCGACATGATCACTCCTCAGTACCTGGCAGGACTGGTTAGTTGGGGAGCCATTGGCGCGCGCACCACCGAGAGCCAAGTCCATCGGCAACTGGTTTCGGGCCTCTCGTGTCCGGTGGGCTTCAAGAACGCGACCTCGGGAGACGTACAGATTGCCATCGAAGCGATTTTGTCGGCGGCACATCCACATACGTTTCTGGGACACACCAAGCATGGGCAATCGGCGATATTCGTGACCACCGGTAACCCGGACTGTCACGTGATCTTGCGTGGTGGACGAAAAACAGTGAACTACACCGCCGATGCGGTTGCCCGAGTATGCGAGCAGTTACAAGACGCCGGCCTGCCACCGCGAGTCATGATTGATTGCAGCCACGCCAACAGCAACAAAGACCACAAGCGCCAGCCCGCGGTTTGCCGCGATGTCGCGGGACAGACTGCTTCGGGAAACCGCAATATCATCGGAGTCATGCTGGAAAGCAATTTGATCGCGGGAGCACAGAAGATGGTTCCGGGGGAACCGTTGGTCTACGGGCAGAGCATCACAGATGCCTGTATGGGATGGGATGAGACAGTGGAACTGCTGGCGGGACTGGCGAAGGCAGTTCGGGCGGGGAGATGAATGGACGCGTCTGTCATCCTGAGCGAGCGAGTCGAAGAACCCCTATACCTTGCGGGAACGGGTTTTGAATTGTCCCCGCCCCAGCCAAAAAGAGGGCCAGAACGAGCACTCTACGTAAGGGGGCTGGGTTAGAGGTTGTTCAGCCCTGGAGACAACTTAGCTCTGCACTGCTATCTGCACCACTTCGACTGCCGGCTTCGGCCCCATCAGGTACTCGTCGATCGACTTCGCGGCTTTGCGTCCCGCACCCATGGCAAGAATCACTGTCGCGCCGCCGGTCACAATGTCGCCACCAGCGAACACGCCCGGCTTTGAGGTCGCGAGGTCGTCGTTGGCCGAGATGTATCCGCGCTTGGTCACCGCGAGTCCCGGAGTGGTTGATTGGATCAGCGGGTTCGCCGAAGTACCGGCCGCGATGATTGCCACATGGCACGGTACCACGAACTCAGAGCCCTTGATCGGCACCGGGCTACGGCGTCCCGAATCATCCGGCTCGCCCAATTCCTGACGAATGCACTTCACCGAGGTGAGATTGCCTTTCTCATCGCCGAAGAACTCCACTGGATTGACCAGCATCTCGAAGTGAACGCCTTCGTCCTTGGCGTGGTGTACTTCTTCCACACGAGCCGGCATCTCCACCAGCGTGCGGCGGTAGAAGATGCTGGCGCTTTTCGCGCCGAGGCGAAGCGCACTGCGGACCGCATCCATCGCGGTGTTCCCGCCGCCAACCACGATCACGTCCCGGTCTTTGCAGGGATACAGTGGCTCGTCATACTCGGGAAAGCGGTATGCCCGCATCAGGTTTACGCGGGTAAGAAACTCGTTCGCGGAGTAGACTCCGTTGAAGTGCTCACCCGGAACATTCAGGAAGCGCGGCAGACCAGCTCCGGTCGCGACGAAGAGGGCATCGAAACCTTCCTCTTGCATCAGTTCGTCGATGGTGACCGTCTTGCCGACCACAACATTCGTTTCGAAGACGACTCCGCGACGGCGCAGGACATCAATCTCGTGGCGGACGATATCTTTCGGCAGGCGAAATTCTGGGATGCCATAAACGAGCACGCCGCCGAGTTCATGCAGCGCTTCAAACACATGCACCTGGTGTCCCATCTGGATGAGGTCGCCCGCGCACGCTAAGCTTGCCGGGCCGCTGCCGATGAGGCCTACCTTCTTGCCGGTAGCCGGGGCCGATACAGGAGAGCCAAACTGTCCGGTCTCGCGCTCCCAATCGGCTACAAAGCGCTCCAGGTAGGCGATTCCAACCGGTTCGCCCTTCTTGCCCAGCACACAACCCGACTCGCACTGGTCTTCGACCGGACATACGCGTCCGGTAATCGCTGGCAGTGCATTGTCTTCCCGGACTTTCGATGCTGCGCCCAAGTAGTCGCCAGCGAGGATGAGATCGATTACCGCTCGTACGTTCACCGACACCGGACACTTCTCGACACAGCCAGGCTTGGGACATTCAATGCAGCGCAGCGATTCCTGCCGCGCCTGCTCGATTGGGAATCCGAGGTTGACCTCGAGGAAATTGTGGGCCCGCACCTGGGCGTCTTGCTCGGGCACGCGCTGCCGAGGCAGCTTGACACGTTCTTTGTTGGGTAGCGGATTATTGCTGGGAATCTTGTCAGTCATGGCTCACCTCGACCGGCTCCAATGCGCATGCGTGCGCTTGATTGCTTTCGCGAAGTCTCCTCAGCTCCGCTTCCGGATCGGCCTGCAGGCGCTCGATGCTGGCACGTTCCTGTTCGCGATACATGTTGTTGCGCTGCGTCAGGACCTCAAAGTTGACCTGAGTGGCGTCGAATTCGGGAC
The DNA here is from genome assembly GCA_963709045.1 of uncultured Acidobacteriaceae bacterium. GTDB lineage: Bacteria > Acidobacteriota > Terriglobia > Terriglobales > Acidobacteriaceae > Bog-257. The sequence continues at coordinate 448,442 of CAVPUX010000011.1, forward strand.
CGTCCACGCAGGCGAATTGGCTGCTGTTGTTCACTAGAACGCGGCAGCCGCCGCACATCCCGGTTCCGTCCACCATGATCGAATTTAAACTGACCATGGTCTTGATCTTGCTGGGACTAGTCAGGTTCGCCACCGCGCGCATCATCGGCACCGGACCAACGGCGAGCACGTAATTCACATCCCCAGCGGCAACCAATTCTTTTAGCTTGTCGGTGACTAGGCCCTTCTGGCCGTAGCTGCCATCGTCAGTAACAACATAGGTTTCGTCGCTGACCGCGCGGACCTCGTCTTCCAGAACGAGCAGGTCTTTACTCCGCGCTCCGACGATGGAAATCACCTTGTTCCCTGCCCGCTTTAGCTCGCGAGCCGTGGGGTAGGCCATGGCGGTGCCTACGCTGCCGCTCACCACCACCGTAGTCCCAAACTTTTCGATTTCCGAGGGTTTGCCTAGCGGACCGACCACGTCAAGAATGGAGTCGCCGGCCTCCAGCATGCTGAGCAGCATGGTGGTCTTGCCGATGGCTTGAACCACGATGGTAACCGTCCCCGCCTGGGCGTCGGCGTCGGCGATGGTCAGCGGGATTCGCTCCCCACATTCATCCAGCCGCACAATGACAAACTGCCCCGGCCGCTGCTTGCGGGCGATACGGGGAGCCTTGATCACAAACAGCTTGATACCTCGCGCCAGCGGGCGCGTTTCCACGATCTCAAACACGGTACCCTCCGCTTCTGATTCTGCGGGGGTACGCACACTCAGTCTGTGGCATACGTCACAGACCGGGCGGACATAGCGCACATGACAGCCAAAGCCGGTCAGGCCTGGCTTTGGCCAACCCAATAGGGAGTACGTAGCCTTCGCGGGAGGTCTGGTCGGCGGCCGGTAACGGTTTATGATCCAGCCAGGGCTTTATTACAAATCTGTCAGACTGGCACACTTCGATCGCCAACGTGAATCCAAACCCGTGTTGTATGTCCCACATAACCGATGAGGAGAGGCCTGTGAAGCATTGGGCAGCAGTCTCGATAGAGTCAGGATCTGCTTATCCCTCGCTGGGCCTGAAAGCAATTAGGGTGGTGATGGTCGCCACTGTTCTTCTCGTGCCAACGTGGTCGATGGCACAGTCACCGGACGCTGCCGTCGCGGAGCTAACTCCGGCGGATGCGTCGTCTCTGCCCGATACACCTTCCGCCACAAAAGATCAGCAGTCGGGTTCTTTTGGGGCTTCGCTGGGGACCGCAGCCAAGACGATCGGCAAGGACGAACTTCACATCATTAAGTCGCCGTTTTCCGTTGGCGCTCTCAAGTGGGATGCGCTGGCCATTGGGGCAACCGGCGTCTTGATCGCGAACGACGAAAGCGTTCTGTACCAAGTCTCGCCGAGTTGGCACAACACCAGTATCAATATCTCCAATGCGACCGTGTATGGCCTGGGCGCGACAGCTGGGGGTATCTTCGTCACCGGATTGATCACTCACAACGATCACGCTATCGACACTGGGATACGCAGCGCCGAGGCAAGCGTTGACAGTGTCATCCTCTACGCCGCACTGAAAGCGGTGCTGGCACGGCAACGGCCGTACACCGGCCCGGGCGAAGGAAAATTCTTCTCTGGCAATTGGACGAGCGGATCTTTCCCCTCAGGCCACTCAGCTTTCGCATGGACTCTCGCCTCCGTTATGGCCCACGAATACCCGAACTGGCCCATGCGCCTGCTGATGTACGGAGCGGCAACCGCAGTCAGCACAACCCGGGTTACCGGTGGAGTGCACTTTCCGGCCGACGTCTTCTCGGGGGCAGTAATAGGATATGGCGTGGGAACTTATGTGGCGCATAAAGACCGGCAGAAGCTGATGGTGCCTCGCTCGCAGAACCGCCTAGGGCGCGTCGAGAATGCCATCCTCGAGCATGTGGCGATTCAGTAATCCCTAGACCACAAAGTACTTCGCTGCGGGATGGTGCACCACGATGGCCGACGTGCTCTGCTCGGGGTCGAGCAGGAATCCAGTGGTCAAATGGACACCGATGTTTTCGTCCGGATGCAGTAACGCGAAAAGTTTGGTTTGGTCTTCCAGATTGGGGCACGCAGGATAGCCGAACGAATAACGCGATCCGCGATACTTCTGGTGGAACAGATCGCGGATGTGCGGCGAGTCTTCACCAGCAATGCCCAACTCGTCGCGAATGCGCTTGTGCGCAAGTTCAGCCAGCGCCTCCGCCGATTCCACACTGAGACCATGCAGATAGAGGTACTTGGTGTACTCTCCGCCTTCGAACAGTTTCTGGGTTTCGTGCGAAGCTGTCGCACCTATGGTGACGCATGACATTCCGAGTACGTCCATCTTTCCACTACTCTTGGCAAGAAGGAAGTCGGAGATGCACAGATGCCTCCCTTCCCGCTGGCGCGGGAAGGTGAAGCGCAATGTCTCCGGCGGTACGGCATCGCCCTGCTTCCATCCCTCGGGCAGGTTGTAGACGATGACGTCGTTGCCTTCGCCCTGCGCTCCGAAATATCCGTACACAACCTTCGGCTCAAACCAGCCCGCCGCAATCACTTCTTCTTCGAGCTCTTTCAAGATGGGCCGATATTTCGTTTCGACCAAACGGCCATAGTCTTCCTGCGAGGCGGTCTTCAACTGCCACTGATTCTTAAAGAGAGCGGTCTCGTTGATGTACTGGAAGATTTCGCGCAAATCGAAGTCTTGCGGCTTCAGCACCCGAATGCCCCAGAACGGCGGCTGCGGAATATTCGGCGCAGGCGCGATCTCAATGCTTGGCCCAGTAGCTACGTCTCCATCGCCAGCGGCAACTGCTGCGCGGGCGAACTCTTTTACCACCTTACCCTCGGCAATGCGCTTCTCGCGCGCCCCATTCGGCGTTGCCAGGTCCTCCATTATGTGCAGACCGGCGAAGGCATCGTCAGCATAGAAAATGCCGCCGGCATATTCGCGGCGCAGATCGTCTTCCACGTATTTGCGCGTCAATGCTGCGCCTCCGCAGATCACCGGGAAGTCCAACTTCTGATGGTGCAAGTCCTGCACCACGTACTTCATCTCCAGTGTGGACTTAACCAGCAAGCCGCTCAGGCCAATGGCATCAGCCTTCTCCGCCAGCGCCGAATTAATAATCACATCCGATGGCTGCTTAATTCCTAGATTCACCACACGATAGCCGTTGTTGGTGAGGATGATGTCCACCAGGTTCTTGCCAATATCGTGGACGTCGCCTTTCACCGTTGCCAGCACGATGGTTCCCTTCTGGCTGCCTGCCTTCTTCTCCATCTTGGGCTCGAGATACGCGACCGCGGCCTTCATCACCCCTGCGGAGTCGAGCACGGATGGCAACTGCATTTTGCGCGCGCCAAACAAGTCTCCCACCGTGCGCATGCCATCAAGCAGCACATTGTTGATAAGCTCCAGCGGCGTATACGTACCGAGCGCGTCTTCCAGTAACTCAGCTAGCGACCGCTTGTGGGCACCGTCGCCAATCGTCTTTTCGCCATTAATGATTGACCACTTCAGCTTGTCTTCGATCGACAGCGTGTCCACATGCGCAGTGGTCGTCTCTTCCTTGCCCTTGGTCCCGGCAAAGTGCGCCATGTAAACCTGGAGCGGGTCGCCGTTCGACTGATCGTAGTAGATCAGTTTGCGCGCCAGATCGACTTCCGCTTCAGGAATCTTGTACAGCGGATAAATCTTGCTGTAATTCACGATGGCCATGTCCAGACCGTGGTCCACAGCTTCATGCATAAAGACGCTGTTGAGGACTCGGCGGGAGTAGACATTCAAGCCAAACGAAATATTGCTGACACCGAGGATCGTCTTCACCTCGGGCAGTTCGGTCTTGATTGCCTTCACCGCTTTCAAGGTTTCGATGCCGGCCGTACGATAGTCTTCCTGCCCGGTCGAGATAGGCAATGTCAGGGCATCAAAAATGAGATCGACGGGCCGAATGCCGTATTTGTTTACCGCCAGATCGAAGATACGCTTGGCAATCGCCAGCTTCTTCTGCCAGGTCAGCGCCATGCCATCTTCATCGATGGTCAAGGCGATGACGGCCGCACCGTAACGCTTGGCCATCGGGAGAACTTTAGAGGTGCGCTTCTCCCCGTCCTCAAGGTTTATCGAGTTAATGATTGCCTTGCCGGGAATGCGCTTCAGCGCCTCCTCCACGACATCGGCCTCGGTAGAATCCACGGTAATCGGCGCGGGCACACGTGTAGCAATCTTTTCTAGAATGTTGCTGATGTAGCCCTTCTCGTCTTCGCCGACGATGGCGCAGCACAGATCAAGCATGTGCGAGCCTTCGTTGACCAGCTTCTTCGCCAGCGTAAGGATCCCGTCATAGTCCTGGTTGCGGACCATGTTCTTGAAGTGCTCGACCCGCGTGGTGGTGTTCATCTCCTCGGCCACGATCAAGGGCTTGGGATCGAGATCCAGCGGCACCATGGAGTATGCGCTGGCCGCCGCTGCGGCGATCTTGACATCCCGCTTTGCCGGCTCAAGGTTGGCACAGGTCGCAGCAACCGCTTTGATGTGTTCATACGTAGTGCCGCAGCATCCGCCGACGAGACGCACGCCGTACTCGGTAATAAACTGTTTGTGATAGTCGGCGAGCTCCTGCGGCTGCAGGGCATAGACCGCATGTCCGGCGACATTCTGCGGAAGGCCGGCATTCGGCAGCACGGAGACGGGCTTTGGCGAATTTGCCCCGAGGTAACGGACGCCGTCATTCATCTCCTTGGGGCCGGTGGCGCAATTCATCCCAATGATGGCGACATCGAACATTTCCAGTGTCGTAAGCGCGGCCCCGATTTCGGTTCCCAGCAGCATCGTACCCGTCGCTTCCAACGTAACCTGCACCTGTACGGGAACGCTCTTGCCGGTTTTCTTCAGTGCATCGAAGATGCCAACCAGCCCGGCCTTTGCCTGCAAAATGTCCTGGCACGTTTCGAGCAGCAGAACATCGACGCCACCATCAATGAGCGCCAAGGCTTGTTCGGTGTAGGCAGCAGCCATATCGTCGAAGCCGATATGGCCAAGCGACGGCAGCTTGGTGGTCGGCCCCATCGAACCCGCAACAAACCGCACACGACCATTCGACGAATAGCCCGCGGCCACCTCGCGCGCCAGTTTGGCCGCCGCCACATTCACCTCATGCACGCGGTCCTGCATGTCATACTCAGCCATTACGATACGGGTGGAGCTGAAGGTGTTGGTCTCGACGACGTCGGCCCCCGCCTCAAAGTATTGGGCATGAATTTGCTTAACGATATCGGGACGGCTTAGCACTAATACGTCGTTGTAGCCTTCTTTGCCCCAGAATTCGTCGACGCCCAGGTCGTAGGCCTGGACGCTGGTCCCCATGGCGCCGTCGTAAATGACGACGCGTTCCTGCACGGCTTTTAAGAAGTCTCTCATCGGTCCTGTGGTCGCGGTCCTCCGGAAAGCTATCGCTGCGGAATGTAAGTGGCTAGCGCGATCTGGCCAATTGGATCAAATCATGCTTGCAGCGGGAGATAAGAAAGACTCGCTATGCTGGTTCAAGTATCGCAGTTTCCTTAGCCCGATGAAAGTTCGCCGCAGCCAAGTGCAATGTTCGCAACCTGTCGGGGCGTTCCGCGCATTGAGAGGCTACAAAAAGAACCCGGAGAAGCGTTTACCTCGCTGCACCCGTAGCGACAAAGACAAAGAACTCGCGCACTGGGCCAGTACCCACTAGCGGCCAATGGTCTTGATCACCTGCACGACCGCCAAGCCATTGACCGGCAACTGCAGGGTCAGGCTTCCATCTTTCAACTCGTTGTATTCAGGGTCAGGCAATTGCGACGGCTGCCGCAGCTCTCGAATCTCAGTTTGCGTTGGGTAACGCGGTTTGCCCATCTTTGCGTATAGTGCCAGGGTATTGCCGTGGTCCACATCCACTCGGCTGATGCGAACACCCGAGTCTGGCTTCACGCCCTTGATGTCCAGTGTTACTGTCCGAGGCAAACCGGCAGAGCCGGGATCGGCAATATTCCACAGCGCGATAACCAGCGTTCCTCCACTCGTTTTTGTGACCAGCACATCCGGACTGTTGTTTTCGATGCGTTGATCGCCAAGACGATGGAGCACCTGGAAGGCATAAAACGAAGGCTTGGGAATACCCCCCGCGGCAAGTACCCCGAAGCCGCCGTAAAAGGGCTCTTTCACCACGCCCTGCTCTTCAAACACATCCGAGAATGTCCAGTAAGACATCATCTGCGTCAATCCGTCGCACTGGCTGATGGTTGTCGCCAGCCATGGCGCCATGTAGATGGAATCCGTCACTTCCACTTGATTGTCGTAAGCGGCGTTGAACTCACTCCAGATCAGCGGAAGATCAGGAAGCGCAGAGGCCGTGATCTCGTCGTGTACTTTCTTGACTGCGCGACACACCATCTGGTCGCGTGGAATGTTTTCACTGGTGTGGAAAACATCACTTGCCTTGTCATTGCCATATACGTGAGTAGAGACGAAATCGATGGGCACATGCGTCTGCGTCGCATGCTTGATCATGGCGTCCTACCCAAGCGGCTTGTGCGGTCGCTGGGCCGCCCACCCGCAATCGCGGGCTCACCGCCTTAATGTCGCGCGCGGTATGGTCATACAGTTCGAAGTATGTTTCCTGCCGCGGAGTACCCGCCCAGAAGTCGAGATTAGGCTCGTTCCACACCTCAAAATACCAGTTTGCGACCTCGTCAATGCCGTAGCGATCGACAAGGTGCTTCATAAGTTGGGTAATCATGTCGTCCCATTTGGCGTAGTCCTTAGGCGGGCGAGACATTGGGGTGATACCAGAACGATTGCAAATCCTGTCGCGCGGCCAGCTTGTAGGGCATGAAACTGAGTTCCACGAACGGCTTCACGTTGTTGGCGAGTAGCCCGTCATAGATCTGGTCAACGTAGGAGAAGTTGTAAACCGGCCGGCCTTGCTTGTCTTCGCCATAAATTCCCACCTCATCGTCGAGGATGGCGTGAAAGCGCACGTAACGGAATCCTGTGATTTCGCGGACCCAGCGCAAGTCGCGACGATAAGACTCGCGTAAGCTGAGGATGGCTCGACCCGAACCGAACATCTGCTCCCAGAAATGGGGGAACGGATGCGTGGGTCCGGCGGCATCAATTGCAATTGTTTCTGCCGGCGCTTGTGCCAGCAACGGCAACGAGAAAAGTACCGAAACGATCAAAAACTGCAGGGTGCGAAGTCGCCCGCTCATTTTTCTCTCCCAGGAGCCTGACTGGAAATCACCCTTACTCATAGTGTCATATATGTGATGCCCATTCGTCGTGCCAGATAAAAGGTTCCAACCGCAAGTTCTCCAGCCAGACGCGCCCACAGATACCTCCGCAATTAGACGATATCCTGGCGCTCGACCCTCAGCTGGTTGAGATTTTCGATACATCGGGCAGCCCATCGTAATATCGTTTCAGGTGAAAGGATCGACAGTGAAACACAGGAAGCTGGGAAAGTCGGATCTGCCCGTTTCGGTTGTGGGACTAGGCTGCAACAACTTTGGATTTGTCGCCGGCATGGACCTCGAAGCTTCGCGCAAAGTCATAGACAAAGCGATCGACGCCGGCATCAACTTTTTCGATACGTCAGACAGCTACGGCCAGTCGGAAGAAATCCTAGGCGAGGTATTGCGCGCGCGCCGTCAGACGATAGTTCTGGCTACAAAGTTTGGAACTCAGTTGGACCGTGAAGGCAAGAAAAAGGGCGCCTCTCGCGCCTACATTCTTTCGGCCATCGAATCGAGCCTGCGGCGGCTGCGAACCGATTGGATTGATCTTTACCAGCTCCATCGCCCCGATCCCAACACGCCAATTGAAGAAACCCTAAGGACCCTCGACGACCTGGTTCGCCAGGGCAAGGTTCGTCACATTGGCTGCTCGAATCTGTCTGCCGAGCAGCTTGTTGAAGCCGAGAACATCGCAAAGGACAACCGTCTGACGGGTTTTGTCTCCAGCCAGGATGAATACAGCCTGCTAGTGCGACACATCGAACAGGACTTGTTGCCGGTGGTGGAAAAATACGGTATGGCCGAGATCCCTTATTTCCCGCTGGCGAGCGGATTGCTCACCGGCAAGTATCGCAAGGGACAACCTCCTCCGAAGGGTTCGAGGCTGGCGGAGAGGCAAAATCTGGCGGACCGATATCTGAAAGAGCCCCATGTCGAAAAAATGGAGCGCCTGGAGCAGTTCGCGAAAGAACGTGGGCACACCTTGCTGGAGCTGGCGTTCAGCTGGCTGCTAACCCGTCCGTCGGTAGCAAGCGTGATCGCCGGAGCTACCAAACCAGAACAGGTGGAAAAGAACGCGCAATCGGCCGACTGGGACCTAAGCTCTGAGGAACTTGCTGAGATTGACCGCATTAGTGGCAAAGTTTAGCAGCCCCTCCAAACTCAGCTCTCTAGACCGACAAAGAGGTACTCCCCGTTAGCTCCGAATCGATTTGAGCCAGCGACGCCAACTTCTTTGGCAAGCCTGCAGGCCTTGCCCTCAGCGGCCCTGTTGGGAGATTGTCTTCCTTTGTATCTGCAAGTCATTGCAGCTTGCGACACTACTAGCAAGTGGTCTAACCCGATAAGTTTCACGTTTTATGGCACTTACATCTCAGCAAGTTGTCTGCTGGAGTGGAGTGAAACTTGCACGAATTCAGTAGGGAATATTCGGCTCCTCACGACGCTGTGTTTCGCAACGTGTTTCCAAGCCCCTAAGAATCTGAGCCCTTGGGGCGGGAGTTCAGGCGCACGGGTTTTCTGGTCTCTATCTTTGATCGCGGAGGATTTGCATGAAAAGACTCAGCCTATTTGGTGTGGCATTGCTGGCTCTCCTGATAGCTTCAGCAGGACTAGCGAGTGCTAACAATCTACTCAACAACGGAAGCTTCGAATCTGGTACCTTTCCCCCCTGGGTGCAGGGTGTCACCTCCAACGGAACAGCTGGAGTTGGTTTCCCGATCGTAACCGCCTGGCCTCTGGGAGGCATGAATGCCGCCGAGTACGAAGTGGGCGAAGTGAACTTTGACGGCACCTTCCAAGGCGCGACCCTGTCGCAGACCTTCACGACCTCGGGCGGGATGCTATCTCTCGGCTTCGACTACGCGGCCATGGGTGATGGAATCCACACGAACGGAGACGGCGGCGACTTCGTGCTGCTGCTCGATGGAACGGTTTTAAATAGCTTCGACGTCGGATCGATCAATCCAACTCAGACCATCAGCGGCATGTTGACGGCAACGGATACGGTCACTGCAGGATCGCACACTTTCGAAATCGAGATTCTGCGCCCCTTCCTGTCGTCACAGGGCAACACCCCCTATCAATACGTAACCGGCGCGTTTGTAAGCGGCAGCGGTGGAGGAACGACTCCTGAACCCAGCACCCTGCTTCTTCTCGGCTCTGGCCTGGCCGGATTGTGGTTCAAGCGTAAGCGCTCCTAGAACCTGTCGGGCACGTTGAGTCTCGGCGAGGCTGGAATGCCTTTGACCAACTAGTCCAACGGATTCCCAGGAAAACAAAATGGCCCCGTTCTAGGTTGATATTGGCTAGAACGGGGCTTATTAGTATTGCACGACGCCAAAGGCACGTGCGACCGCTAACGCGCTTGTTCTGGCGATCTGACGCTTCCCACCTTCGTACCTTCAGAAGCAAGTGACGGTTCCCTTGGCAAGGTCCGAATTGCCGAGGGTTGCACAGAACCTCGACCAGTTGAAAGCCTACACACCGCCCTGAGATCCATCTTTGCTTGGCAAAGATCAAAGGCTCTCCCAATAAAAATGCGCCGAGCGATGGTTATCGCTTCGGCGCGAATGCAAAGAATCTAAAAACGTCTTACAGCAGCTTACGGCGGATGGAACCCAGCACTCCCAGGACACCAGTTCCTAGCAGCAATAGACTAGCTGGCTCAGGGGTCGTTCCTCCAGTACTACGATTACCGCCCCACTGTTGACCGTTCGAGTCGAGCAGGAAGAAATCCACTAGGGACTGCCCCGGGGGGCCGTCCAGAACGTCCAAAACGGAAGAGTAGTTCCCGTCAATAGTCCAGGTTTCGGTCGCCCCGCAGGCGCTACAGAAAAACCCGGAAGGCTGAAAGCCAAAAGCGTCAATCCAGCCGTCGTCGTTGTCGGGTACTACGGGGGAGAAATTCGACTCGGGCAGGTTGGAGGCAGCCGAGTTGAAACCAAATCCCAGGATATTGGCTCCGTTGGTGACGGTCAGCGACGCAAAGATCGATCCGTCGCCTTGCAGCGTGAAGGTAACAGACCCCTGGCTCGGAACTGGATTCAGATTTTGATCCAAGTTGAACTGAGCTGTGACGGAATCAGCAAAGGCCCCGACACTTAGCAGGCAAAGACACAGCACCAAAAACATCGCGCGAAAACGGTACATGAAAAGGTACCCTCCTATCGGCAGGTTGAGACTACAACTCTGTCAATGCAAGTTCATGACCAAGTTAATTGCAATAAAATCAGCCGTTTACAGGCGCGATTCCCGATCCAACCGCAGAGTCTTGCATATCGGTTCGAAGGAAAAGGAGAATTGCTATCCCACCGGGCCCGAACGTCCGACTCAAGGAGTCAGTCAAGATGACAGGTCCTGATCGCGGAGAAACTTCGTCACGACTGCCGTGGCGTCCTTCTTCTCGCCGTCAACTGCGTAATTCATCTTTCGCATATCGCTGGCGGTGATGAGGCCGCCGAGTCGATCGAAGGCCGCTCTCGCTTGGGGGCATTCCTGGAAGACCAGAGGACGCACAATCGGCACCGCGTCATAGGGAGGAAAGTAACGTTTGTCATCGTCGAGCACGACAAACCCGAGCGCCGCAATCAACCCGTCCGTGTTGTTACCGGCCACGACATCGACGGATTTGTTCTGCAGCGCCCGATAAAGTAGTCCCAAATCCATCACCCGTGGCGCTTCCCCAAACTTCAGACCATAGGTGCTGACCAGACCCTTATATCCATCCTGGCGTTCAAGAAATTCATATCCCACTCCCAGGCGCAAATTCGTGGCGACGCTGGCCAGTTGCGAGAGCGTGGTCACCTTCAATCGGCGTGCGTCGTCCCCTCGCATGACCATGGCGAAGCTGTTGTTGAAGCCCAGCGGCGGCATGACGTCGAGGTTGAACTTGCGCTTGTATGCCTCTTTCACCTGTCGGTACACACTCTGAGAATCGCCCGAGGGCTGTTCCTTCAGGATGGCGGCGAGCGCCGTCCCGGTGTACTCGACGTACATGTCGATGCGTCCGGCTAGTAAGGCCTGGTGACAGATGTAGGTGCCGGCAAGATAGAACCGCCGCTCGATTGGCTGGCGGCAAACGCCTCCGAGATACTGCGTCAACAGCTCACCAAGGATAAGTTGTTCGGTAAAGTTCTTGGAGCCGACGGTCAGCTGTTCGTTCGTCCGCGGCGAGCAACCAGCAGCAGAAAGAAGGGCAAGCCCCGCCAGAAAGCTGCGCCGGTCCATGTCAGTGGATCCTGCGGACCATCATCTTTTCGAAGCCGCTCAGGAGCAGGTCGGCAGCCAATGCCATCAAAGCCGCGGGAATGGCACCCGCCAGAATCACTCCGTTATCCACCATCGCGATGCCGCGGAAGATGAACTCCCCAAGTCCGCCCGCGCCGATGGCCGCCGCGATGGTCGCAACCCCGATGGTGATCACAGCAGCGACACGAATGCCTGCCAGCATCACCGGCAGCGCCAATGGGAGCTCCACATGCCAGAGCAGTTGGCGCGACGTGAGACCAATGGCGACGGCCGCTTCACGCACTGGGGCACTGATGCCTGAAATCCCCACGTACGTATTGCGAACCACCGGCAGCAGCGCATAGAGGGCGAGCGCAATGATCGCCAAACGGTCTGCGCGAGCACCCAGCCACGGCAGCGGCAGCAGTAATCCGAAGAGTGCGAGACTGGGGATTGTCTGAATTACGTTCGTGCTGCCGAGGACGAAGGCTTTCCATTTCGGACGTCGCGTCAGCAGTATCCCCAGTGGCACTCCGATGAGGATCGCCAGCAACATGGAAATTCCCACGAGCCAGAGGTGTTCGCCGGTCAGGGTTGCCACTTCGCGTTTATGGGTGAGCAGGAAGTTCAAAAGATTCCCCGCGCCTTTGATCGAGAGATGTTCAGGGCCGCGCCACCGCACCATAGATCGCGTGCCCATCCGAGAGGATACATCAGCGGGCGAGCAGCAGTGTTACCATGCTGCCTTGGCGCCGGGCCCGATGCAATGAGGCTTGCAGAGGCTCGGAATGCGCTTCCCAAGGCCCGTCAAGCCGGCTTCGACTGTTATGATGAAGGACAAGAATTCCAGCCCGATGTCATCCCCCATCAAGCAGCATGCACCGCCCGCCTCCGTTGATAGTTATCTCTTGGAAGTGGCGGACGCGGTTAACCGGACGCTGGATTTGAACACTCTGCTGCAACGCGTGGCAGAGATGCTGAAGAAGGTCATCGATTACGAAATTTTTGCCATCCTGCTGCTGAACGAGAAGGCCCAAGAGCTGCGCGTTCGTTTTCAGGTTGGCCATCCTCCCGAAGTCGCGGAACGCATCCGCATCAAGGTTGGACAGGGTGTCACCGGGCAAGCGGTACAGCGCCGCGAGACCGTTCTGGTTAACGACGTCGCAGCGGAGCAGAACTTCATCAACTCTGCACCGGGGGTGCGCTCCGAACTTGCCGCTCCCCTTATCGCCAAGAACAAAGTGATCGGCGTCATTGACGTGGAAGCCGCACAGCCAGGGGCTTTTACCGAGGAACACAAGCACCTACTGACGCTGTTCGCCTCACGTATCGCCGTTGGCATTGAGAATGCTCGCCTGTATACCCGCGTGTCGCGACAGGCACGACAACTAACCTTGCTGACGGAGATCAGCCGCGAGCTGACCTCTATTCTCAACGTTGACCAGCTGCTGAAGCGGATCGCGGAGCTGGTAACCCGTATCATCGATTACCAGATGTTTTCCATTCTGCTGCTTGACCCCACCGGCACCCTACTGCAGCATCGCTTTTCCCTGCGCTTCAACGAGAGCGTAAAACTGAAACACGAGATTCCGCTGGGCGTAGGCCTGGTTGGATACGCGGCCCAGCACAAGCAAGCGGTCCTGGTCCCCGACGTCAGCAAAGATCCGCGGTACATCAAGGCCAATCCTGAGACGCGCTCGGAGCTTTGCATTCCCCTGATCTACAAAGATAACGTGATCGGCGTGCTCGACATCGAACACACGCGTCGCGGGTACTTTACGGAAGACCATGTGCGCACTATGACCACTCTGGCGGCGCAGGTGGCAATCGCCATTGAGAATGCGACGCTATATGAGCGCATCGCGCGGCAGGAAAAACGGCTTGAACAAGACCTGGCGCTGGCGCGCGAGTTGCAGTTCCGCCTGCTGCCACAGAAGATGCCAGTCTTTCAGAATGCCGAAGTGGCTTCGCGCTTCGCGCCGGCGCGCCAAATAGGCGGGGACCTTTATGACTTTGTAAAATACAGCGGTCAGGGCGTAAACGGTATCGCAGTCGGTGACGTAAGCGGCAAAGGCGCCCCCGCCGCCATTTATGCTGCGCTGGTCAGCGGCATTGCGCGTTCGCTTGCCAACGAAGAACCCAGCGCCGCGGGCATGCTGGAGGCGATCAATCTCTCGCTCTCCGAGCGTCCGATCGAAGGACAGTATGTCTCGATGATCTATGCCATCTGGGACGACCACCAGCAATTGCTCCAGATCGCAAACTCAGGCCTGCCACGGCCGCTTCATTGTCATGACGGCAAGGTGGAGGAGATTCCTGTTACCGGTTTGCCTATCGGTTTATTCGCCAATGCTACCTACGACGAATTGAACATCCGCGGGCAGGCAGGCGATGTGTTTCTCTTCTTCAGCGATGGCATTCTCGACGCCACCAGTTCGCAAGGTGAAATGTTCGGGCGGCATAGGCTGGAGAAAATCACGCGATCTAACGCCCATCGCAGCGCTGAAGAGTTGGTGGATGCCATCTTCAAAGCCGTGTCCGGTCACGCGGAGGGTGTGGAAACATTCGACGACCAAACCATTGTGGTGATGAAAGTGAAAGGACCATCCGCCAAAAAGTGAAATCTCTTCGACCGCCGGAACGGCCGCCCGCGTTCACCTATCACCGCGCTAAGTCACCCTTCCATAAATCCGGCGATGAGTTGTGCGCTGACCAAGTTCCGCTCTCCCGTCTGGCACGGCTCCACGGCACGCCGCTATACGTGTACTCGAGTTCCACCATTCGCCAGCGCTTCCAGCAATTCGACCAGGCGTTTCGTGGGTGCGAGCACACCATTTGCTATTCCGTGAAGGCGAATTCGAATCTTTCGATCTTGCGCTTGCTTGCCGGTCTGGGTGCGGGGTTCGACATCGTATCCGGCGGAGAGCTTCAACGCGTCACCGAAGCCGGCGGCAAAATTAAGTCGAAGGTGGTTTTTTCGGGAGTGGGCAAGCTGGCCCATGAAATCGATCGGGCGCTTCGCTCCGGCATTTTGCTCTTCAATGTCGAAAGCGCCAGCGAGATGGAATTGCTGGCGGCGCGCGCAACCCATCTTCGCATGTCAGCTAACTTTGCTGTACGGGCGAACCCCGATGTGGCGACGGAGACTCACCCCTACATATCCACCGGCCTGCATCAACACAAGTTCGGCGTGCCCTGGCGCGACGTAGCAGCGCTTTATCGTCGAGGCGCCGAAAACAACTATCTAAAACCCGCCGGTATCAGTGTTCACATAGGTTCGCAAATCGCCGATGTAGTTCCCTTTCGCGAGGCGATGGAGCGGGTGGCTTCGCTGGCAAGTTCATTGCGAACTGAGGGTCACGATATCCGCTTTGTCGATGCCGGTGGAGGTCTTGGCATCCAGTATGGATACGATCCCGAGGCAAACTTTGCTGTGCAAGCCCAAGAGTACGCGCAGGCGGTGCTGGGCCCGCTAAAGGGTCTAGGAATGCATCTTCTGCTCGAGCCTGGCCGCGCCATCGTGGGCCCCGCCGGACTCTTGCTCACGCGCGTCATTTATCGCAAGCGCAATGACGGTAAGCAGTTCGTGGTGGTAGATGCTGCAATGAACGACCTGCTCCGCCCTTCGCTTTACGGCGCTCATCACCAAATCGTTCCCGTTGTTTGTCGCAAAGAAGCCGCCGTAGAGAAGGTTGATGTGGTTGGGCCGGTGTGCGAAACCGGGGACTTTCTGGCTCGCGACTGCGAACTACCCACCGTGCAGGAGGGCGAACTTCTAGCCGTTCTCGATACTGGGGCGTATGGGATGTCGCTGGCTTCGAATTACAACACCCGTCCCCGACCGGCGGAGGTATTGGTGGACGGAAAACGGGTCCGACTGGTGCGTAAGCGGGAGTCCATCCGCGAGCTATTGGCACTTGAGCGCACCTGACCACCCCCACCAGAGTCTTGCCGGACTTAACTCTCCTGATTCCACGATTTTGCTGGTTGCGTTTGGCTGCAAGTTGTCCTATGCTCGCTTTCCACTGGAGATTGCATGCAACCAAATAAGTACGACGCAGCCACTTCCACTGCGGTCTGTCTCTGGTGTTATTCCCAATATCTCAAAAGCACAAGCCGGGCCCGTGACGGGCAGACGTTTTGCTCCAGGAAATGCGAATTGATAGGGCGTTCCTGGCTGGAAGACAGTTTGAAACCCGATCGCGAATAACCGAAGGCGCGGCTCTACGGCCGCGCCCTTCTTCTCTGCAATCTTTTTTGACTTTTGGACCGGGCGGGGACGATCTCTGCGCACTCGGTTCTAGCGTTGTCCCCACTTCAACTTGGCACGCAGCGCCTCGAAGAAGGTCTTTCGCATCCGCAAGAGCTTCACACTGTGACCGGCACGGCAGCAAACCACACGATCGCCCTGCTTTACGGGCAAGCCGACCTGTCCATCGATACTAAGAAACGCATCTTCCTCGTCTGAGGTCTCGACTCGTAACTCGATCTCGGCTTTGTCGGTTACCACTAAGGGACGATGCGTGAGTGAATGGGGACACACCGGCGTTACCACAAACGATTCGACCGACGGCATCAGGATGGGGCCGCCAGCCGCCAGCGAATAGGCAGTGGAACCGGTAGGAGTCGCGATGATGACGCCGTCGGCCTTGTAGTTGAAGACGAAGGCCCCATCAATCAGTAGATCAAAATCAATTAACCGGGAGATGGCGCTCTTGTTCACTACCGCATCGTTCAAGGCGAAGTGGTGGGCCAGACACTCTCCGCCGCGATACAGCCTGCAATCGAGGACCGAACGCTCCTCCATGGGGCACAAGCCCGAGTTCACGGCATCGAGCGTTGGATACATCTCGCCCAGAGGAACTTCGGTTAAGAATCCTAGCGAGCCCAGGTTAACCGCTAGGATGGGCACGCCCTCATGAGCGACAGCGCGCGCCGCAGACAGCAGGGTGCCGTCGCCACCCAGCACCAAGGCAAAATCGGGATGCTTGGCACCTATTTCCTGGCGCGGAACGACCTCTTCGCTATTGGTGTACTGCGCGGTTTCCTGGTCAAGGTAGAGCCGATAGCCTCGGCTGTGAAACCAGCTGAGCAGTTCCGGCAGAATGCCGGCCAGTTCGGTCTTGGACGGCTTCGAGATGATGGCAACGGACTTCATGCGTTGGGTACGGCAACAGGTCAGTGTAGCGCGGCGAGCTATTTTGCCGGAAGTGGCGGAAAGCAGGCATGCAGCAGGAACTCGCGGTTTCCTTCCGCGCCGAGAATCGGAGACTCGATCACCTCGATCTCCGTACCACCAAGTTCTTCCACCGCGTCAACCACCTTGGTCACCGCCCCCTGCTGCGCCTGGGGATCACGAACAATCCCGCCTTTGCCGACCTGACCTCGTCCAACCTCAAACTGCGGCTTCACCAGCACAACTAACTCGAAGCCACTGGCCGGAGAACTTGCGCGCGCACAGCGCACTACGGCCGGGAGCACGAGTGTAGCAGAGATGAAGGAAACATCCATGGCGACCAAAGTAACGGATTCCCGCGTTTCCGAATCAGCCCAGATCTGCTCTGGCGTGAGATAGCGGGCGTTCGTCTTCTCCAGCAGTTGTACGCGGGGGTCGCTGCGCAACCGGGCGTCCATTTGGCCGTATCCGGTATCGACCGCCAACACCCCGGAGGCGCCGCTCTGCAGCAGGCAATCGGTGAAGCCTCCAGTAGATGCGCCTACATCCATGCAACATTTATCTCGCACATCGATGTGCCAGTGTTCCAGCGCCCGCGCCAGCTTCAACCCACCACGGCTGACAAACGGCTGGTCACCGCCAAGGACGCGAATGGCAGCATCTTCTTCGACGAGGCTGCCTGCCTTCTCAAGCTTCTGCTCATTGACCAACACTCGCCCGGCGAGGATAAGCGCCTGGGCACGCTCCCGCGAAGGAGCGAGCCCGCGTTGGAAGAGTAGTTTGTCGAGGCGCGATTTCACCGCGCCAGACTAGCATGATGGTGCCTTCAGTTCGAAACAGTCGTCGCGCCCTCGAGTCTGAAATTGGCGAGCGGTTTTCTGCTGGCGCATTTCGCACTTCGTTCGGGGCATTGTGGTGAAGATTTCAGAATTCATACAACTTAGCGGGTACGCCGTCTGCGTTTTCCACAGCGTTATGCACATTGATGTTGAAAACTTCTACACCGCGTTAGCCGCACCAGCACAAGCGATGTTCACTCTCCCCCACCTTGCATACAATTCTGACCTTCACCGCACGAGCTTAACGCCGCACATTGGCTCTGCGCAGCGAAAATTTTCATTGCGATACAATGACGCATCCCCGGGGACCGAGTGAATGGTGACAAAGAGCAAGAAGCGATCTAAGACAGCCAGCCGCCACAAGACAACAACCCATGAGACGCCGAGACCTACTCCGGCGCAATCGGCAAATAGCAATGGATCTTCCCCCTCGAACCTCGAGGTGCTGCGCAGGATGTACTCGACGATGTTAGAGTGCCGCATGATGAAAGACTGGGCGCGTGATTCTAACGCTGAGGATAGTTACGATCTTGCGACGGGACACGAGGCCGTCCTGATCGGCGCCTCCATCGGTTTGAGACCTGAGGATACGGTTGCGGCATCCGACCGCAACTTCGCAGCTCATATCGCCATGGGGACACCGCTAAAGTATTTGTTGAAGGACAGCGGTATAAACAATTCAGGTGAAAGCAGGGCATCCATCTTCTCTTGCCGATGTGCTGTGCCCGGTGCGATTTCTTCTGCGGTCTTCCTCGCCGATCCGTTCAATCTGGCCACTGGCCTCGCGCTATCTCATAAGCTGGAGAAGAAAACGAATGTGGTGGTAGCTTTCTGGGAAGAAGATGCAGCATCGCTTGAGGCTAGCCATGAGGCCTTAAAGTTCGCCGGCATTCACAAACTGCCGATCATTTACGTGACCAAGAGCGCAGGCCTGGACGATCTCGGAAGTAGAAAACATAGTGCCCTCGAAGAATTCAGCTACTTGGCAAAGGATTATGGATTCCCCAGCATCCTGGTGGATGGCAATGACGTGGTCGCGGTTTGGCGCGCGGCACAGGAGTCCATCCATCGCGCGCGCAACGGCGCGGGTCCGACGCTCATCGAGTGCCAGACGGAAGCGGCAAACTTTAAGGACCCTCTGTCGCACATGCAGCACTATATGACCAAACGCGGCGTGTGGGATGAGGCATGGAAGCGGCAGGTAGTCGACCAGATTAATGGGGAGATCGCGGACGCGGTGCAACTGCGCAGAGAGTAAGCCGGTTCGCAGCGCTTCGCTCCCATCCTTTCGCAGCGCCGCGAAAGGACGGGGCACATATGCCGGAAGCGACCGCGGCATCGCGGTCAGTCCTATAGCTTTTCGTAAAACTCACATGCCGAGCACGAGATGTACATGCCGCCCGGGATGTCTTTTTCGCGATCTTTCACGCGCTTGACCACTCGCGTAGGCTTGCCGCACTGGGGGCAGTCGGTGCTCTTGGTGGTGTCCATGACCTTCTTACGGTCTGCGGTCTTTGCGATCTTCGCCATTCTCTTCTCCTGAAATGAACAAGTATTTTTTCCGCAGACGGCTGCGGTGGGTGCCTACTTTTGGCTGGAGCAAAATGCAGATTAGAAGCGGATGGGCGCGTCAGCGCGAGATGCACATGTCATCAGCCCACGCTCCTAAACCATAGGGAGCGGCTTCGACTGCAGGCGGGCGCCCACTGGCGCCACTCTCTACTCGCCGGGTAGCAAACCTATTTTACATGAGCGAGAGAAGCGGCGGCGTTCCCAGTTTAGCGAGTAAGGCGGAAAACGAACCTGCAGGTAATCCCAAGGCGAATATCCGCACGGACTTTCACTAATGTCGCCCGGCCGCCAGGCAAGAAAAAAGTGCTCCGCGCGGCGCCGCGCTTGTCGCTTGATGTATCTTGCCAATCACGTACACCTGGAATCACCACGGCGGGCTTCGGTCCGAGTGAGGACAACTATGTCGAAATCGCGCAGACAATTCCTGACCCACGCGCCTCTCGCCTTGTTGGGAGCGGCAGTCGCCTCTTACGGCCAAGACCAGAAGCCCGCGGAGCTTCCTCCGGGAGCACCCCCGGCGTTCGGCACCGCGCCCCCCGTTGGGCCAGAGGTCTCGCCGGCTACCTTTGCCCAGGCTGAAAAGCTGGTGGAGGTGGAGTTCAGCAGCGAAGAACTTGCCCAGGCAGCCGGCAACTGGCGCAGCGCGATGGCTCCTGTCTATGAGCGAAGGGTAGGACCGCGCAAAGTGGGGCTGGAGACGACGCTTGCGCCGGCAACCCTTTGGAATCCCGTCATGCCTGGCGAAAAGGACGGTCCGGCCAGGGCTGAATTCGTCAGGAGCAAGACCGATCCTGGTCCGCTGCCGGCCAACGACGAAGACATCGCCTTCGCACCTGTAACTCAGCTCTCGCTCTGGATCCAGCAACGTAAGCTCAGCTCGGAGCGACTCACCCAGATCTACTTGACACGGCTGGAGAAGTTCAATCCCAAGCTGCGCTGCGTCATCACGCTCACGCGCGAGCTGGCGATCAGACAAGCCAAGCAGGCAGATCAGGAAATTGGGGCTGGCAAATATCGCGGGCCGCTGCACGGTATTCCGTGGGGAGCCAAAGACCTTCTGGACACCAAGGATATTCCAACCACGTATGGCGCCGAGCCTTTTCGCGATCGCATCCCCACCAAGAACGCGGTTGTTGTGCAGAGGCTGAACGATGCGGGGGCGGTGTTGGTCGCGAAGTTGAGTTTGGGCGCGCTGGCGCTCAATGACATCTGGTTCGGCGGCCAGACCATGAATCCGTGGCTGCTGGAGGAAGGATCGTCGGGCTCAAGCGCCGGACCGGGCGCTGCTACCGCGGCTGGATTGGTGGGATTCGCCATCGGCAGCGAAACCGGCGGCAGCATCGTCAGCCCTTCGATGCGCTGCGGAGTTACTGGACTGCGTCCGACGTTCGGTCGCGTCGCGCGCACCGGCGCCATGACGCTGTGCTGGTCGCTGGACAAACTGGGCCCCATGGCCCGCAGCGTTGAAGACACCATGCTGGTGCTGAACACCATCACCGGCCCTGACCCCGGCGATGTGTCAAGCGTGCCCAGCAAGCTTGATTTCAACGCAGATGCGAGTGTGCAGGGGCTGCGCGTCGGCTACTTTCCGAAGTGGATGAAGGAGGCGCCGGCAACCGACGTCGATCGTGCTGCGCTGCAGGCAGTGAGCAAAGTGGGCATGGTTCCGGTCGAGGTTGCGATTCCCGATTGGCCTTACGATTCGCTCGACCTGATTCTCTTCGCCGAAGCAGCCGCCGCATTCGAGGAGCTGACACTGAGCGGCCAGCTCAAAGAGCTCAAGATGCAGGTGCCCGACGCATGGCCCAACACATTCCGGCAGTCACGATTTCTGTCCGCCGTGGACTTTGTGCAGACCGACCGCTTCCGCCGCAAAGTCGCCGTACAAATGGAACGCGTCTTCTCGCAGGTCGACCTGCTTCTGGTGCCTTCGCTGCGCGACGAAATGCTGACCATCACCAACTTCACCGGACAACCCTCGCTCACCCTGCGCGCCGGTTTCGTCGAGGTGTCGGAGGCCCGCAGCGACTGGGCGCCCGATCCCGCCCATCCGCTACCGAAGTTTTCGCCACCACGTCGCGTGCCGCACGGCGTCACATTGATCGGACAGCTATTTGACGAGGGAACTCTAGCGCAAGCGGGCCTCGCGCTGGAGCGAA
The DNA here is from genome assembly GCA_963709045.1 of uncultured Acidobacteriaceae bacterium. Classification (GTDB taxonomy): domain Bacteria; phylum Acidobacteriota; class Terriglobia; order Terriglobales; family Acidobacteriaceae; genus Bog-257. The sequence goes on from CAVPUX010000011.1 coordinate 469,674, forward strand.
CCTTCAACGTGGTGAGCGAGCGGCCGCCGGGTTTCTGAGGGTTGCGGTTTGTGGCGTGAGCTGTTCGTAGCAAGTTAAAATGTCCGCTTTTTGTAGCAAGTGAAATGTCCGGTTTTAGTTTTTGACTTTCCTCATAAGCCAGTACCCGTCGAGGCGGTGGGAAAGTGGGAATCCCGTGCCCTTGGCGGGATTTCCAAGCGCGGTGGAAAAGTCGTTTTTCGGACTTTTCCACGGCGCGTCTTTTCCACCGGGTTTGCGGCGGCGTTTTGCGTTGACCCGAGCGCGACACCTTGGGCGCTATAGCGTCCCAGCCGATGCGGCCCGTGGGTGAGGCTGATGGTCCCATCCAGGTGCTGGTGCGCCGTGACGTTGCAGCCCGCCAGCGTCCCTCTCCACTGCACCCGCTCAATCTGCAGCTGCAGGTTCTGAAAGCTGACGGTGTTGTCACGGTTCACCGTGCGCTCAAACTGGAGCGCGAAGATCAGATCCAGATCCTTGCTGCGCGGACACGTCACAAACGCGCTCCCGCGCTGGGCCGGCGCCACCTGAAAGCGGCGGTTGAACTCGCCGATGTATTCCTCCCGCAGAAACCGGTTGGCCTCGTCCACGGTCGTGATCGCATGCAACCGCAGCTCCTGCGGCAGTCGGCCTTGCCAGGTGCCGAAGCTACGCTCGCTGCGGCCTCGCGCTTGCGGCGAATAAGCCGGGATCATCTGCACTCCCAGCTCGCGCAAGGCACGTCCCACTTGGGTCAGCCGGTAGGGATCGACCTTGCCGCCCACCTTCGGGGTGAGCCAAAAATGGCTGCCGCGGTCGCTGTACAAGGCGCAGAACAGCCCTTTGCGCTCGATCACTTCCCGCAATCCGGCCATCACCGTCGCCGTCGACTCTTCCTCCACCAGTTGCGCATAGTAGATCTCGCTGGTCGCGTCATCCAGAATGACGATCAGGTCGTACCAGCGCTCGTCCTGGAACCAGCGATGACGGCTGCCATCAATGTGCAGCAACATCCCGGGCAGCGGCCGCCGCTGGCGCCGCTTGCGATGCACTCCACGCTTGCGGCCCTTGGCCACCAGCCCGGCTCCTTGCAGAGCTTGCTTCACCCAGGTGTAGCTCAACTCGATCCCGTGTTGCTCGCCCAGCTTCTCGTGAAAATGCTGCACGTTCAGATCGAAATAGCGATCCCGGTATAGTCCCAGAACCTGCTCCACCGTGGCCAGCGGGACGCGCTTTGGGGAAGGTTGTCCCCGCCGCCGGTCAAACAATCCGTCATAGCCGTGCTCTTCCAGCCGCTCGTGCCAGCGCCGCATCTGCCGATCGCTGATGCCGATAATCTCGGCCGCCTGCCACCAGGTGATCTTCTTCGCCATCGCTCGCAACATGACTTCTTGCAGCTTCATCGCCCGCTCCATCGCGGCTTGTGAGTAGGAGTCCATGTCTCCGATGGTTCCCTACTCTCGCCGCCCGCAAAGCGGACACTTCACTTGCTATCTCAACCGGACATATCATGTGCTACTGACACGGTTTGTGGCGTGAGCTTGTTGTCGAAGAAAGGAAAGCCTACAATCGTTGCGCTATGTTAGTAGATTTCGTGAAATCGCGCGTCGTGGTTGTTGCCCTACTCATGTTGGGTCTCGCTGCATTCGCTATTGCCCAGGACAAAACCAAAGCTGCCGAGGCTTCGTCCGAAGCCTGGTTGAAGTTCGTGGACTCCGGAGACTACTCACAAAGCTGGATAGAGGCATCGTCCTATTTCAAAGCGGCGGTGACGGAAAAGGAGTGGGAGCAGAAAGTGACTGCTGCCCGCCAGCCGCTTGGCGCTTTGATCTCCCGCAAACTGCAATCGGCACAACACACCACCACCCTTCCCGGCGCGCCGGACGGCGAATATGTCGTCATCCGGTATGACACCAGTTTCGCTAACAAGAAATCGGCGGTCGAGACTGTCACGCCCATGCTGGATAAGGACGGCCAGTGGCGGGTGTCCGGTTACTACATCAAGTAACCCGATTCTCAATACCATGGAGGGTGCACGACTGTCGCCCTTTGCCAACGGATGAATCCAACGGTGAGGCACCGATTTGACAAGAAACGTAACTCCAAGGGTGCTCTTCCAAGCATGTGACTTTCCAGTGCTCAGAACAGAGATTCTGCGTTTTCCGAAGAGACTTGGTTTTTAAAGCTACGAGTTCGAAACGCCAGTGTCCCTGATATTTACTGATCCGTTATGAGGGCAGTTTTGGGAGCCTCTGTCTTCTATCCTCTTCCCCGTTTGACCGTGCTCTTGGCCGCCTGATAGCCTCAGAGATTCGTCCCACCCGCAATTTTCCTATAGAGCGAGACATTACATGGCACTCAAATTCAAAAGCGTGGATTTCATCGAATTCGATACTCTGCTCAACGACGACGAACGACTGGTCCGCGACAATACTCGCAAATTCATCGAAGAAAATCTCATCCCCATCATCGAGCTGTGCAACCGCGAAGGCCGCTTCCCCAAGGAACTGATCAAGCCCATGGGCGAGCTGGGCTTTTACGGCGCCAGCCTTAAGGGGTACGGCTGCGCCAGCATGTCAGCGGTCGAGTACGGCCTGATGACCCAGGAACTGGAACGCGGCGACAGTGGTGTGCGCTCGTTCGTGAGTGTGCAGTCGGGACTGTGCATGTATCCCATCTACGCCTTCGGCAGTGAGGAACAGAAGAAGAAATATCTGCCGAAAATGGCGCTTGGCGAAATTCTTGGATGTTTTGGTTTAACTGAACCTGACTCCGGCTCGAACCCGGCTTCGATGCGCACCCGGGCGCGTAAAGACGGTGACAGCTACGTCCTGAACGGCGAGAAAATGTGGATCACCTCCGGCTCGATTGCCCACATCGCGATCATTTGGGCCAAGGTTGAGAACGAAGACAATCGCATTCGCGGCTTCATTGTGGAAGCCGATAGCCCCGGATTCAAGGCGGCGGATGTCCACGGAAAGTTTTCGTTGCGGGCTTCCGTCACTTCAAGTCTTTCTTTACAGGATGTCCGTATCCCAGCAGGAAATCTACTACCTGAATCGGGCGGTTTGAAGTCTCCTTTGAGCTGTCTGAATCAAGCACGCTACGGCATTGGTTGGGGAGCCATCGGGGCGGCGATGGCCTGCTATGACTGCTCGCTGCAATACGCACAGTTCCGCAAACAGTTCCACGACCAGCCGATTGCGTCGCATCAGCTGGTGCAGGAGAAGCTGGTGTGGATGATCAGCGAAATCACCAAGGCGCAGCTACTCGCGCTGCAGGTGGGCCGGCTGAAGGACCTGGGCAAGGTCAAGCCGTGGCACATCTCGATGGCCAAGCGCAACAACGTCTGGATGGCCCTGGAGTGCGCGCGCATGGGACGCGACATTCTGGGCGCGAATGGGATTGCCGACGAGTATCCCATCTTCCGCCACATGGCGAACCTGGAGTCGGTAAAAACATACGAGGGCACGCATGACATTCATGCGCTGATCATAGGGGAGCACATCACGGGGCACGCGGCGTTCTAGGGCAGTACCTCTAGCCGGGGAACCCACTACGAGTCGCCTTGGTCGGGATCGCCGCCATACGCGGGATTTTGCTTCTGGCAATGGAATCACGCATTGCCGTGTTTCTATTGACAGGAATCCTAATAGTATTGATAATAGGATTTATGGCAACATTCGCTAAACGTTCCGCCACAAAGAAAACGCGGTCTTTTTCCCTGGATCCCGATGTGCTTTCAGAAATTGAACGCTCCAAGGGAGAGGGTTCGGCCAGCGAACGCGTAAATCAGCTTCTGGAATTTGCGTTGGAAATGGAACGCAAAGCTGGCCTATACAAAGAGGCGGCGGAGTTTTTCGGCAATGTCAGCAATGACCGCGAAGAACAACGAGCATTCCAGCGGGCCAGTTTGAAATCTTGGGTACGCGAGTGACGGCCTGGCGGAGAGGTGCCAAGCCATCCGGGTGGCACCCATGGCGCGGCGACGTCTGCCTGCTTGATCTGGATAAGCAACGACCTGCACTGGTCCTGTCCAGCGATGCTTTGAACGCTCATTCCCTCGACATATGCGTTCTGCCTATTTCTACCGTGCAGCACGTGGCATTTTCAATGCGGGTAAAGCTGAGGGCCAGCGAAGGTGGTTTGGACCGCGATTCCTGGGTGAAATGTGATCAGCCGACGACTGTAGAGAAGGAGTCTGTTGCTTTCCCGCCTTTAGGAAGGCTGCGATCCGAAAGCATGCAGATGGTTGAAGCAGCCGTCAAGCTTGCGCTGGACTTGCCGTAATCAGAGTGTGCGCTTCGGCCCGCTTCTGAAATTCGATGGTAAGACGCTTGCCGTAGGGGTATGCTTACCGTTTGCCGGATACCAGGTTCGCGCAAGCGTCCCTGTTTCGTCTTTCTACATACGCAATACGCCTGCAGACTTGCGCTAAGCAGCATACATATTCCGGCGCGGCAAGCCGCGGCATCCCGGAGGCTACATGGCGACCAAAGTTCAGACCGAAGAACCTCTCGTTGAACATTCTCCCACTGCAAACCTGGAAACCGACCTCGCGCTGGAGTTCCTGCGCGTGGTCGAGGAAGCCGCGATCGCCTCCGGCAAAACAATGGGGCAAGGCAATCGCAAGCATGCCGATCAGATGGCCACCGAAGCCATGCGCGGCGTCATGGACTCGGTGCCAATGGATGGAACCATCGTCATCGGTGAGGGCGAACGCGATGAGGCTCCCATGCTGTATATCGGCGAGAAAGTCGGCAAGCACGACGGGGGAAGTTATCCGGCGGTAGACATCGCGGTCGATCCGCTGGAAGGCACTAATCTGTGCGCCACTGGGTCTCCCGGGGCCATCACGGTTTTGGCTGCCTCAGAGCACGGCGGCCTGCTACATGCTCCCGACTGCTACATGGAAAAGATCGTTGTGGGCCCATCCTGCAAGGGCGTCGTTGATCTTGAAGCTCCTGTCTCCCACAACCTGCATGTCATTGCCAAAGTGCTGGATCGGACCGTAGAAGATCTGGTGATCATCATTCTCGACCGGCCACGGCACGAAAGCTTGATTAACGAGATTCGCAAAGCCGGGGCCCGCATCCGGCTCATCTCTGACGGCGACCTTTCGCCCGGCGTTGCCGCAGCGATGCTGGGGTCGGGGGTGCACGCGGTAATGGGCACGGGCGGAGCGCCTGAGGGCGTGATTACTGCGGCTGCCATTCGCTGCTTGAACGGCTACATGGTCGGCCGCCTTGTCGGCTACACCCCGGAGCAGGGCGAGCGCATGAAGGACATGGGCATCGCCGATCCGAAGCGTATCTATACGGCTGACGATTTGGCGCCGGGCAAGAACATCATCTTTGCCGCGACCGGCGTTACCGATGGGCCCCTGCTAAAGGGGGTGCGCTTCTTTGGGGATGGCGTCCGAACCTCGTCGCTGGTGATGAAGCGCAATAAGGGCAAGGTCAGGTTTATCGAGACGATCCACGTGGATCGGCGTCCGGACGTAAAGATCAGAATTCCGGAGCGGTAGAGCTCATACCACATCGAACGGCTGGGCCGTCCTCGCGGGCGGCCTCTGCTTTTGATATGGTCCACTTTTGTTGATTAGTGGCCAATTTCTGTCCCGCCCATCCAAAAGTATGCAACTCATCATTTCCTGCTTGCTTCTGTAGGAAGAGGAGTAAAATTCGATTAAAGGAACGTAGCTGCGGGTGGAATCGGTCCATCCGGAGAGGCCTTTGCATGAACGTCCATTTCAGCTACAAGATTTCTAAAACTCCCGACCTCGAAAAACTGATCAACCAACAAGTGGAAAAGCTGGGCCGATACCTCCGGGTATTTCGTCCGGACCTCGTGCATCTGAAGGGGCTTATCGAGGAAAACTCGGCGCGCGAGGGCGTGGTCGTGTCACTCAACCTGCGACTTCCGTCGGGGCAGATGGCCGCACAGGAGAGCAGTCCGACGGCGACAGTCGCGATCAAAGCTGCCTTCGATTCCATGGCAGAGCAGGTAAAGAAGCACAAAGAGCTGCTGCGCAATCATCACAAGGGTCAGCGCCGTCAGGACCGGACACCGGTCGGCACTGTACCCTTCGAAGACACGTTAGCGGCCGTCAGGCCCGAGCACATTTCCAGCGCCGACATTTCGAGCTACCTCAACGTCAACCTGCCGCGGCTGCAGCGCTTCATCCAACGAGAGATCGACTACCGTGAGAGCCAGGGGCAGCTCCGGACCGGCCAGGTCGCAGTAGAGGACGTGGTCGGCGAGGCGATTGCGAACGCGCTCGGCGAGCAGCACGAAAGTCCAGAACCCATGAAGCTGGAGCCTTGGGTGCATCGGCTGGCTATGCGCGCGATTGACCAGCTTGCACTGGAGAACCGCGAAGATGGACACGTTCCCCTGGAACGCTCGCACAGCGAACAGAATGTGTATGGCAGTGATGAGTCCAAGCTGCAATTCCATCAGCCCGACGAGCAGCTCTCGGAGGAAAATGTCATTGCTGACCCGAGCGCCAACAATCCTGAAGAGCTGGCGGCGCGGGACGAACTAATTAACCTGGTAGAGACGACCCTGCGCGACGCCGGGCGCGACCAAGCCGAGGCTTTCATCCTGTACACCCTGGAAGGCTTCACCCTGGAAGAGATCGCCGATATCACCAACCGCAGTGTGGAGGAGGTGCGCGCGTCCATCCGCAAGGCCCGCGAACACTTGCAACGCGCCTTGCCTATCAAAGATCCGCTGAAAGAAAAGCTCGTGGAGTATTCCAGGAGCGCATAAACAACTTGGGGCTGCCCAGCAGTTCCTCTTTAATTCAAGAACACATCCATGAGGAGAACCGGAATGATCACACGAGATGACATCCGAGAACTCGCTAATTTTCACTCGCCGGAAACTTGTGCGGTTACTTTTTACTACCAACCCACGACGCCCCTGAACAAGTCGCACCGCGAGGAAACGATCCTGGTCAAGGACCTGGTTCGCAATGCGCTTCGCGAAAGCGAGAAGCGCGGCAGAAACGGCTGTGCCCGCTCCGACCTTGACCGCATCCAGGGAATGGCCGAAACCCTGCGTGGAAATGGCGCCAAGGCAAAAGCAATTTTTGCGTGCAACAAGCAGGGATTCTGGCGCGAGTTTGACATTCCCGCCCGGTTGCTGAAGACCAACCTTATTGTGAACCAGCGCTTTCATCTGAAGCCGCTGGCCGCGGTATTGGACGGTGTGCAACATGCCTGCGTGGTGTTGCTCGACCGCACCAAGGCGCGCGTCTTCGAACTGGTGAACGACGAGATTGTGGAGCAACAGGACTTCATCAACGAGCTTACCCGGCGCGGCAAGAGCGATGGTTGGAGCGGCTATGACGCCGGCCATGTCGAGCGCCGCCAGACCAACGAGGCCCTGCAGCACTTCAAGACGGTGGCCGATTGCATTGAGCAGTATTTTGAGCACGGAAGTTGCGATCGATTGCTGGTTGGCTGCCACGATGACGTTTGGTCTGAAATTCATCGCGAACTGCACGCAAACTCTAAGCAGCGTCTGGTGGGCCACTTCCGCATTGACCCCAAGGTTGCGACATCGGACCAGGTCAAGCAGACGGCGACGGAGCAGCTCTCCAAGTACAACTCCCAGCTTAAGCAGAACCTGATCGTCGAAGTGGTTGGGGAAGCCCATCGCAATGCGCGGGGTGCGATTGGTTTGCGCCGAGTATTGCGTTCGCTGGAGATCGGTGAGGTACAAACCCTGCTGCTGGGCTCGAACTTCCAGGCGCCGGGAGTGAAGTGTTATAACTGCGGCCACATGGATCTCCACGAGGCCCCGATGTGCGCTGTTTGCGGAAAAGAGAACACGCAACTGGAAGACATTGGCGACGCTATTGTCGGGCACGCGATTCGGAGTGGAATCGAGATCGTCTATGTTGCCGACGATGAGCAGTTCGATCAGATCGGGCGAATAGCAGCCCTGCTGCGCTTCCGGGCCGATCAGAATACCTCGGTGAAGGCGGCCAGCTAGCGCCGGGAAAAACACTTGACGAAGGCACGGCTTAGGCTGTGCCTTCGCTTTTGAGGTGCGCAGTGGATTTCCGCGTTGCCGTCCTCGTACTGGCGTTCGCTTTGGCCGAGCCCCTGTTCGCATCTCCTTGTGCGTCCTATCCGGCTGGCACGTGGAAGCTTGACCAGTCCTCCGCGCTGGAATTTGAGCATATCTGGCTGCGGATGCTGGAGCAGAAAAACGTGGCCGCGCTTGACTGCATGCTTGCCGACGAGTTCAAAGACACCTCGATGAAGGGTGCACTGCGGCTGAAAGATCAGGTTCTGCGTGAGCTGCCAGGGAAAAGACCAGGGGATGACTACAAGCAGAATTTGCAGGATCTTGAGGCGAATATCATCGGCGACACCGCCGTCGTGCATGGCGTAAACCTGATTTCCGATCAACAAGGCCATGAAGTCTTGCGGATTCGCTTCACCGACGTTTTGCGCTTTACCGATGGCCGCTGGCAGGCCGTCGCCGCTCAGGAGACAGCCGAACAGCAGCAACCCTGAAAACTCGATACCCTCACACCGTCGTGCTATCCTCGTTGACCGTTCGTTAATTTCTGAGGTATCCGCATGAAAGTCACACGCCGCGGTTTCATCGCAACAACCGCTATTGGCTCCGCATCACTCGCACTCGATCTGAAAGCACAGAGCAAGCCCGGCCAAGCCGCCGCGTCGCCTGGTAGCATTGCCGAAGAAGCCGGTCATTATCTGCGCTGCCAACGGCTACAACTATCTCGACCGCGGCTACGCTGTGCTGAGCAGCGGAGGCGACACGCTCGATGCCGTGATGCAGGTCATTACCGGTCCGGAAAATGATCCCAACGACGACAGCGTAGGGCTGGGCGGCCTTCCCAACGAGGATTGCGTAGTGCAACTTGACTCCTGCTGTATGCACGGCCCGACGCGGATGGCGGGTGCAGTGGCAGCCGTGGAAGAAATCAAGAATGTCTCGCTGTTGGCCAAGACAGTGATGGAACACACCGGACACGTAATGTTAGTTGGTGAGGGCGCTCAAAAATTTGGCTTCAAGATGGGATTTGCGCGCGAGAATCTGTTAACCGAGCGCTCGCGCAAAACCTGGCAACTGTGGCGCGAGACCATGTCCAACGACGATTGGTGGGGACCGGGATTAGCCAGCCCCAAATTCAAATTTCCCGACACCGCGGGCAATGTTTCGGAGTATTACGACGAACGCATTCAAAGGATGGAAAAACTGGCCGAGAAGCTCGGCATTGAGCCGGAGTTTCGCATGGCTGCCATCGAACGCGTTCTTAGGCCGCCGACTGGAACGATTCATTGCTCCGTGGTGAACGAGAAGGGTGAGATGTCGGGTGCGACCACCACCAGCGGACTGGCGTGGAAACTTGCCGGACGCGCGGGCGATTCGCCGATCATCGGGGCCGGCAGTTACACCGATCAGGATGTGGGATCGGCGGGTGCGACCGGCAACGGCGAGGAGAACATCAAGGTCTGCGGCGCGCACACCATCGTGGAGAACATGCGACGCGGCATGTCACCGCAGGAAGCCGGCATGGATGCGCTGAAGCGCATCGTCCGCAACTATGAAGGCTACCCGGAGAAGCTGCAATATGTGGACATGAGCTATTACATCCTGCGCAAAGATGGAGCCTACGCGGGAGTCTGCATGTGGAGCGGACCACCCGAGCATCTGCGACGGTTCGCGGTGCATGACAGCAATGGCAAGCGCTATGAGAACGCGGTGGCTTTGTATCAGGGACAGTCGCTAGGCTGGCCCCCGATGCCGGGCCGAAAACACTTGGCACCGGAGCAGAGGAAGTAAAACATTTCGATATTAGACCGCCACGGTGACGGTCGTTTCCGTGCGCGTGACTGGCCGGTAGAGCGTGTCGCGTTCGAAGGGAACTCGTCCGGCCTCGGTGATCAGCCGGATCAAATCCTGGCGACGAAGCATCTGCGGTGTGGTCGCGCCAGCATCATGATAGATCTTCTCTTCCACCACAGTCCCATCGATATCATCGGCGCCAAAACGCAGGGTAATCTGCGCCATCTTCGGCGTCACCATCTGCCAGTACGACTTGATGTGCGGGAAGTTGTCGAGCACCAGCCGCGAGACCGCGATCTGTTTCAGGTCGAGCATCCCGGTGGTCTTCGGTAGGTGCTGCAACGGCGTGTTGTCGGGATGGAAGGCCAGCGGGATGAACGTCTGGAAACCGTGAGTGTCGTCCTGCAACGCCCGCAGCTTCAGCAGATGATCCACCCGGTCCTCATCGTTCTCGACATGGCCGTAGAGCATCGTAGCATTCGACTTCAGGCCGACCTCATGCGCGGTGCGCGCCAGTTCGAGCCAGTCGTCACCATCGATCTTGTGGTCGCATATGATGTGCCGGATGCGGTCGGAAAAAATCTCGGCTCCGCCGCCCGGCATCGAGTCCAGCCCCGCCTCTTTGAACTTGACCAGCACCTCACGCGGCGTCATCTTGCCAATCTTCGCGAAGAAGGCGATCTCGACCATGGTGAACGCCTTGAGGTGCACCTGCGGAAAGCGCTCTTTCAACCCCGCGATCAGATCAACGTAATACTGGAACGGCAGATCGGCATGCAAGCCGCCGACAATGTGAAACTCCGTGATCGCTTCCGTGTAGCCGGAAGCGGCGGTGCTCCAGACTTCCTCCAGCGCCATGGTGTAGGAGCCGGGCGAATCCTTCTTGCGGCCGAAGGCGCACAGGCGGCAAGCGGCCACGCAAACATTGGTGTAGTTGATGTGCCGGTTGACGTTGAAGTAGGCGATGTCTCCGTGCATCCGCTCGCGAACGTGGTTAGCCAGCCAGCCGATCGCCAGAATGTCGCCCGAGCGATAAAGCGCCAGAGCGTCGTCGGCCGACAGACGCTCGTGCGCCATCACCTTGTCGTGGATGGGGCGCAGGCGAGGGTCGTCGGTCTGGAAGGGATGAAGCCTCTTGTCTGCGGTCGCCGCGCGATTAGACATCGTATTGATCATATCGCAATGCCCAAATCCTCACCAAAGATGAACATCCATGCCAGGGATCTTCAGTTGGTTTTTCCGATCCGCTGGTTTTTCCGATCCGCGCCGATCGGTGAAAATCCGCGGTCACGATGTCCTCACCGCCCCAGGATCAAGTCTCCGGTAATGAAGAACAGGAATGCCATCGAGACCAGCCCGTTCATGGTGAAGAAAGCGGCGTTCACGCGGCTGAGGTCGTCGTGTTTCACCAGCGAGTGCTCATAAATCAACAGCAGCGCAACAAACACTACGCCCGCCGCCGCAATCTTCCCTAGCCCAAATGCCACCACCATCCACGCCAGCAGAAGGACGGTGACGACGTGGAAGAGCCGAGCGATGTTCAGCGACCTACGAATGCCGAAAGCCTTGGGAACGGAATAGACGTCGGACGAGCAATCGAATTCGAAATCCTGGCAGCTATAGAGGATGTCGAAGCCGGCGCCCCAGAACACCACGGCCGCGGTCAGAATGAGGATGCGAGGATCGAGCGAGCCGCGGACCGCGATCCAAGCGGCGGCGGGAGCCGTGCCCATCGCCAGACCAAGCACCACGTGCGACCAGCGCGTGAACCGCTTGGTGTAGGAATACAGGAACACGATTGCCAGGGCCACCGGCGATAAGTAGAACGCCAATGGATTAAGCTCCCAGGCAGCAAACATCAAGATCGCCGAAGTAACAACCACGAACCACGTCACGAATGACTTGCTCAGCTTGCCGGCGGGCAGGGCGCGAATCCTGGTGCGCGGATTGGATGCGTCGATGGTTGCATCCACCAGCCGGTTGAAGGCCATGGCCGCCGACCGTGCCGCCACCAGTGCGACGATGATCCAAATCGACGTATGCAGGCTGGGGATACCGCGAGCCGCCAGCACGGCGCCAGTCAAACCAAACGGGAGCGTGAGCACGGAGTGCTCCCACTTGATCATCTCCAAGGTGGTACCAACGCTTCGCAATAGTGCCACCGGTTGATTCTAACTTGCGGATGAGGTTTCAGGCAGATCGGGCTGGCTCATGCTCATGCCCTGCGGCAGAGGGGGGCGGGACCATTGGCGCTCCCAGGCGGGCACGGTAACCCGCTCGGCTACCATCGATGGCTTGCGCGCCCAGCAGACTACGCGAGTGCCAAAAGGCAGATTGATATAGCGAATCAGATGCCGTTCCAGATCAAGCAGGCTGACCATAGCGGCATTGGTAAGGCGAGACTCTCTCTCGGGACTCGGCCGCAACGTTGCTGACTTCCGAACTAGGTCTTTGAAGGTGCGTCCGATGATAGCCGGCAGAAATCCCGTCGCTACCAGGTAGGAGACCCGGGAGATTTCGAAACCGCAGTTATTGAGTTTGCGCCGCAACTCGCTGGCGGTGTAACGCCGCTGATGCCCGCGCACCTCGTCTTCCTCGCCCCAAAGAAAAGCGTAGGCGGGAACGGTAAGACACAGCAGGCCTCCGTCCTTCAACACGCGTCGCAATTCGCGCAAAGCCGCACGGTCGTCGGGAACCATCTGCAAGATATCGCCGGCCACAATAGCGTCGAACGAGCCTGACGCAAGCCCAAGATCTTCCGAACCGGTGCAAATGAGATCGCTGGTACTTTCGATCTGCCGAAAGGCCAACACCTCCAGCAAGCTATGGGCATTAACGCATCGAAGATTGGGAGACTCGCAAGCCTCCAATTGTGCGCAACAGCCAAAGTCAAGGACGCGAGGTGCGCGGTTGCCATGCACGGCCTGCGCCACCGCCTGGCGCAAAAGCTTGCGCCTCGCGACGTACCACCAGGAGGCTGTTTCGCGTCGCAATGCCTCGAATTCGAAGGAAGCGTCCATGAGCCGAAGCGTGCCGGGTTCCGCATAACATTGTACGGGATTGTCCTCAGCACGCACTGAAAGACGAAGGTGAATGTCTGGGCACGGGAACCGCCACGGTAGTACCGTCAGCTGTCCTTGCGGTAGAGCAGGTCGCGAATCGCGCGCCGTCTCTCGGCGTTCACTTCGCTGTCGGCTTTCAATTCCTCGCTGCTGCGGCGGTGCTTGGTATCAACCTCGCCCGCCTCCTCCGCGCTGCACTCCGGGCACCGATTGGCGAAGCCGGGCTTGTCGGGTTTCAACTCGAACTCCTGCGAACAAATCACGCAAACTGTGATGGGAAAAGCCATACCGCTCCATGATAATGCAGCCCGGCGATGGCGTTTGATTGCAATCCGTGGAATCAGGCGCCCACACCATCGCCTTGTACCGCCGAGCGAAAATACTCCAGAGACATCCGCAGACCGCTACGCAAATCGATGGTTGGCTCCCATCCCAGCAGCCGCTTGGCCTTGCTGATATCAGGCCGGCGCTGGCGGGGATCGTCCTGCGGCAGCGGCTCACATCGCAATTTGCTGCTCGACCCAGTCACTTCCAGAACCGCCTGGGCACACTCCCGGATGGTGAACTCGGCGGGATTTCCAATGTTGGTCGGCTCGTGTTCCTCCGACTTCGACAGCGCCAGAATTCCCGACACCTCATCGCTCACATAGCAGAAGCTGCGCGTCTGCAACCCGTCGCCATAAACCGTGAGATCTTCGCCGCGCAGCGCCTGTTTCATGAAGTTCGAAATCACCCGGCCATCGTTGATCTGCAGCCGTGGACCATAGGTGTTGAAGATGCGGACAATGCGAGTATCCACTCGGTGGTAGCGGTGGTAGGCCATGGTGGCCGCTTCGGCAAAGCGCTTGGATTCGTCATACACCGAGCGCGGCCCGATAGGATTCACGTGCCCCCAATAGCTCTCTTTCTGCGGATGCTCCAAAGGGTCGCCATAACATTCCGAGGTGGAGGCCAGCAGGAACCTGGCATCGTATTTCTTCGCCAGCGTAAGACAATTCATAGTTCCGAGCGAGCCCACCTGCAAGGTTTCGATGGCATGCTGGAGATAATCGATCGGACTGGCAGGCGATGCGAAGTGGAAGATGTAGTCAACCTTGCCGGGATCGAAAGGCTGGCTGACATCCTGCTGGAGGAAATCGAAACCAGGTTCGTGGCGGAGATGCGCCAGGTTCTCCATCCGTCCGGTCAGCAGATTATCCGCGCAGACGACAGAGTGGCCTTCCGTCAGCAGGGCATCACACAAGTGCGAACCCAGAAAACCTGCACCGCCGGTCACCAGTACATGCATGGTGGAGATTCCTCGACAGAATTACGGGGAGTGGGCTGCGAGTCGAATTAGCGGGCAGCGACAGCTACCCCGTGCTCGCGCAACCGGGCGCGCTGGTCTGCAATGATACTTGCCAATGTTTCTTCCAACGACAAACGCGGACGATAGCCGATCAGCCTGGTTAGCTTGGTGATGTCTGGAACCCGCCGCCGTACGTCTTCGAAACCTTCTTCGTAGGCCTTTCCGTAAGAGACAAAAACGATCTTCGAATGCGATCCCGTCATGCGCTTGATCCGCTCCGCCAGGTCGACAATAGCGATTTCGTGATCGCTGCCCACGTTATAGACCTCGCCGTTGGCGTCCGGATGGGCTGCGATGCCGACCAGCGCATCCACCGTATCGTTCACGTGGGTGAAGCAACGACTCTGGGCACCGTCACCGAACACGGTGATGTCCCTCCCGGTCAAGGCCTGAACGACCAGGTTAGGAACCACCATGCCGTAACGGGGGGTCTGTCGCGGACCTACGGTGTTGAACAGGCGCGCGATCACCGTTGGAACCTTCTTCTCTTTCCAATACGCAATCGCGAGAAACTCGTCGATGGCCTTCGAGCAGGCATAGCTCCAGCGGCCCTTGTTGGTTGGGCCCATCACCAGGTCATCGTCTTCGTGAAAAGGGATTCGGTCGCCCTTGCCGTAAACCTCCGATGTCGAGGTAATGAGCACCCGTTTGCGCTTGATCTCGGCTAGGGCAAGTACGATTTCGGTGCCTCGAATATTGGTTTCGATAGTGCGCACCGGACTGTCCACAATCAGGCGCACACCGACAGCAGCCGCCAGGTGATAAACGACGTCACAGAGGTCCACCAATTCAGCCATCAATTGGGTGTTGGTGACGGTATCAATGTGGTACGTAAACTCGGGATGGATCTTAAGGTGCTGAATATTGGCGATGGAGCCGGTAGAGAGGTCGTCAACGATGCAGACTTCATCGCCCAGAGTGAGGTGTCGCTCGGCAAGATGCGATCCAATGAAGCCTGCACCACCCGTGATGAGCACCTTCATTGCCGCCCCTCCGCACCTTAAGAGTAATGGGCTTGACGCGGCAGCGCAATGTTTGTGATTTGCGTCCTAGTAACTGCGCTCCCACACCCTTATAATCGCGGGTTTACAAGGACTGTTGCAGGATTTTATGGCCGACCGCGAAACCGACCTGCTAATCATTGGCGCTGGCATCGTTGGACTGGCGACCGCTCTCGAGATCACGCTGCGCTTTCCCGAGATGACCCTGGTCGTGGTGGAAAAAGAAGACCGAGTGGCCGCTCACCAGACCGGACATAACAGCGGAGTCATCCACTCTGGCCTCTATTACAAGACAGGCTCGCTGAAGGCGCGCAACTGCGTCGCTGGGGCCGCGTCGATGAAGCGCTTCTGCCGGCAGCATGGTGTTCCCT
This sequence comes from uncultured Acidobacteriaceae bacterium, assembly GCA_963709045.1. GTDB lineage: Bacteria > Acidobacteriota > Terriglobia > Terriglobales > Acidobacteriaceae > Bog-257. The sequence goes on from CAVPUX010000011.1 coordinate 485,287, forward strand.
TCGAGGAGTGCGGCAAGTTGGTGGTTGCGACCAGCCCCGAAGAGGTGCCTCGGCTCGAGCAACTTCATCAGCGCGGAATTGCCAATGGCGTTCCCGGGCTTAGAACGCTGAATCGCGAGCAGTTTCGCGAAGTCGAGCCGCATTGCGATGGAATCAGCGGGCTGCAAGTGCCGACCACCGGCATTGTGGATTACACAGTGGTAGCGCAAAAGTACGCCGAACTGATCAAGAGAGCAGGAGGCGAGATTGTTTTCCGCGCCAAGGTGCTTGGCTTGCGCGAAGAGGGAGGCTGCAACATCGTCGAGACCAGTGCTGGAACCTTCAAGGCACGCTATGCGATCAACTGCGCCGGCCTCTACAGCGATACCATCACCCGCATGGCTGGAGTACAAACAAACCTCGAGATCGTCCCGTTCCGCGGGGAGTACTACGAAGTGAAACCAGAGCGTCGCAACCTGGTAAAGGCTTTGATCTACCCGGTTCCTGACCCGCGGTTCCCGTTCCTCGGAGTACATTTCACACGCCGAGTCAATGGCAGTGTCGAAGCAGGACCTAACGCTTTGCTGGCCTTCCGCCGCGAGGGATACACCGGCACGTCACCCGATCTCGGCGAAGCCTTGCAAATGCTGTCGTTTGGAGGCTTCCGCAAAATGGCGCGAAAGTATTGGCGCATGGGCTTGGCCGAACAGTACCGGTCCTGGATCAAGCCGGCCTTCGTAGAGTCGTTACAGAAGATGGTGCCTGAGCTACAAGAATCCGATTTGGCTCCAGGAGGTTCTGGAGTGCGGGCCCAGGCGGTTGATAGCAACGGCAATCTGGTGGATGACTTCCACTTCGTCCATAGCAGGGGCATGATCCATGTCTGCAACGTGCCCTCCCCGGCGGCAACCGCCTCGCTGGAGATCGGCAGAGAGATTGTTGATATGCTGGCCGATCCGATTCGAGTTGCATCAGACCAGCACGCAAACAGTCACCTCCTGACATGCTAACCTTGAGAATATGGCTCAGTATGATTGCGTGATGATCGTAACCGACCATAGCGATTACGATTATCAGCGAATTGTGCGGGAGTCGAAGCTGGTAGTGGATGCCCGCAACGCGACCAAGGGTATTGACTCGCCAAAGATTGTCCGTTGCTGAGCTGAGACTCGCGCTATCGTTTGTAGGTTCCCATGTAATCCGCTTCGACAATAATGTGGTCCTTGATGGCTTGTTGCAGAACCACATTGCTGGAGCCCGGAGCGAGATCAAGCTTTACGTCCAACGCATATAAGCGAAAGAAATACCGATGCGGCTTGCCTCGCGGCGGACACGGACCGTTATAGCCGATCTTCCCAAAACTGTTGCGGCCCTGGCGCGTGCCTTCCTCCAACGGGTCTCGCTTAGGGATTGCTTCGCGAAGTTCATGGGCGCTCGTCGGCAGGTTCCACATCACCCAATGTACCCAGGTGCCGTTCGGTGCGTCGGGATCATCCATGACCAGGACGAAGCTGACGGTGCGCGGCGGAAGTCCACTCCATTCCAAAGCGGGCGAGACGTCGGCGGCATCACAAGTATGTTTCTTCGGAATTTCTGCGCCCTGCTCGAACGCGGAACTCTTCAGCACCAGCGTCATGGGAGAAGCGCCTCCTGCCGACGGATTCGCCGGCGCCGCAACTGTGTTGCCGCCTATTGACCCCAGCAGAAGCAGCAACACGGCCATCTTCGCGATTGATGGAGAATACTTCAGAAGCGTAGGTGCGGAAATATTGCCTGCCGAGATCATCGGCATATTGTACGGGATGCCCAGTGATATCTGAAAACCGATTGACAATTACACCAGGAACGCTGCGCACAGCAACGCGCCGAAAATCAAGGCTTGCGTCAGTTCGCTGAAACCGAGCTTGTGAACATCGAGAGGACGATAGCGCCGGAAGAACCACAAAGTTCCGCGAGCGAGTACGGGAACAAACGCGAATGCCATGGCGTCCGAGAATAGGCCGAAACGGCAAGCAGCGAGGATGGCGCCAATGAGCACAACTTGCCCGCAGAAGAAAGGCAAACCCTGTTTCATCTTGTCGTCCAGGCTGGTAGCGCGGCTGGAGCGGATTCGCACCTGCACGAAGTGAATCTGATCACCGGCAAACAACCAATTGGCCAGCCACAGGGCGAGCGCGACGCGGTCGAGTCTGCCGGTGGCGACATAATAAGCGCCCGCCGCAGTTGACGTGAGACCCACCGCGCCAATGATCTGCGCCGGCATTCTTCCTTTGCGGCCGAGCTTTTTGACGCCCGCTTGTATCGCGAAAGCTAAACCTGCCACCGCACCAATCGTCAGCAGCCCACGAAACCGTCCTTTCCACAGCAGCGCCGCTATGCTGACAACCGCCAGCGTGCCGATGCCGACGATCATCTTCACCACGAAGGCGCGCTCGTCTTTGTTCTGTGCTTTGATGGCGGAGGTGCCCAGCCAACTCTCAATCGGGGTACGCAACCAGAAAAGCGACATAGCCGCTAGGATGAAAAGCGCGAGCGCACCGGCGTTCACACCGACTTGCAGCGCAGCCACAGCGCCGGTCGCGAGCGGCACCAACAGCATGCCCCACGCGCCGTGCTCGCGTGGAATAACCAAGGCGCGCCGACGGGCGGCGAATGTTGGAGTGAGATTTGCGGCTATTGCAGCCATGGTGAAGCTCCCAAGCAGAACAGCAGATCCCTCGCGGGCTGAACTTTACCCCAACAAGGCCAAAAACGGCGCTCGTTGGGGCCCCCTGTTCGCCCGCTGGTGATTGACAAAGCAACAAAGAACAGCCGGAATTCAGAGCTGAAGGTTCGCACTACCTCGACATCGCTGAATATGGCCCTCCGCTATCGCTTGATGGCGGCGGCGCGAATCATTTGGTTCGAAGTTCCCGGTTCATAGACGCAGAACGGCTCTTCTGCCAGGAAGTCGCCGGTGGCAGCGTAAGCCCGAGCGCGGCATCCCATGCAAACGTGACGAAACTCGCAGCAGCCACACTTCCCTTTCAGATTGTCGTCATCGCGCAATTGGGCGAAGACCTCAGAATCGTTCCAGATTTCAGCGAAACTCTGTTTACGCAAATCACCCGCAATCGCCGGCAGATATCCGCAGGGGAAGACTTCGCCTTCGTGCGAGATAAAACAAACACCGGTTCCCGCCAGGCAGCCCTTTGTCATGGCGTTCATGTCGCCGGGGTGGCCGCCGGGATGGCCGGTGTGTCCGACCGGCGGTCCGCCACCCGGCTTCAAGTTGATGCCTGTCGAGCCTGGCATGGTCATATCCGTCGGTCCAATATTGTTTGCGCTCGGGACGAATGCGGCAGAGTCGCTCCGGCCAGCCAGTCGATCGGCGGCCTTACGCTGCCGGGCCACTCGGAAATAATGAGGAGCGCAGGTCGCCTTCAACTCGATTCCACCTTGCAACGACTGATCGTAAAACCAATTCAGCATTCGCTCATACTCTTCCGGAGCCACCATCTGCTCGGTGGCGATGTCCACTCCGCATCCCACAGGTACCAGCAGGAAAGTGTGCAGGGCATCAGCTCCGAGAGTTCGCGCCAAGTCAAGCACCGCAGGAAGTTGGTGCGCATTGTGGCGAGCGATTGTGGTATTGATCTGTACGGAGACGTCCAACTCCTGAAGGTTGCGCATGCCATAGACAGCGGCGTCGAACGCTCCCGGAATGCCGCGGAACGAATCGTGGGTGTGGGCATCGGACCCATCCAGCGAAATCGACACCCGCTTGATTCCGGCTTGCTTGATCTTCTGCGCAACATCCTTCGTCACCAGGGTTCCGTTGGTGGCCAGTGCCGTGCGAAGGCCTCGCCCGGTCGCATACTCGGCCAGCTGAAAAATATCGTGTCGATACAACGGTTCGCCGCCGCTGAGCACCAGGATCGGATTACCAAAGTCGGCAATCTGCGAAATGATGTCCAGCGCTTTGTCGGTTGGCAGGTCGGCGGGAGACATCAGCTCCGTCGCGGTAGCGCGGCAGTGGATGCACCGCAGATTACAGCCCTTGGTAACTTCCCAGAAAATCAGGCGTGGCGTGTATTGCTTGGTTGCCGCTGGATGGGTACTCCCACTGCTTTCGCTCATTGTTTTTTCCTCCCCCGCTCTTGCGGAAATCGGCTCGTTGTATGTATCCACGATAGGATTTTCACGACCCAGGGAGCCGTGAGTCTTATCACGTCGTCGTGTGATGTCCGTCACTTGGGACGATTTGGCAGCGGCGGCCTCCACTGCCTCACCCTAGCCAAAAGAAGGCTAAACGGGGCCTAGTTTTTCACTAAACGGTTTCCAGTTGAACTTGGTTATAGTCTGTAGCAGACATTTACGAATTGTCTTCCGCGGGAGCGCGGAGAGATCGCCCGAAAACCATGCTCAAACTGCTCTGCGTAACTGCTCATCCGGACGACGAGGCCGGCGCCTTTGGCGGCACACTCTTGCTATATCACGACCGTGGCGTGGAGACCCACGTCATCTGCATGACCGCCGGCACCGCGGCGCGCAACCGTGGCACCGCTCGCTCGAATGAGGAATTGGCTGTAATGCGCCGGGCTGAGTTTGCGGCTTCGTGCAAGCTGCTCAACGTCAGTCACGGTGAAGTGCTCGATTATCTTGACGGACAGCTCAACCGCACCGATTTTTATCAAGCTGTCGAGGACCTGGTGCTTCGCATATGCGTCAGATTCGTCCGCACGTGGTACTGACATTCGGTCCTGACGGCGGACTCACCGGTCACGTCGACCACGCGATGGCCGGGACGTTCGCGACCATGGCATTCGAGTGGGCCGGACGCCCCGATCGCTATCCCGAGCAATTGGAGCAGGGACTAACGCCGCATCGCGCACAAAAGCTATATTTCGTTACCGCTGACTTCGTGCTGCCCGATCGCCTGATCATTGCACCTCCAACAGTGACCACGCGTATCGAAGTCGGTGCGGAGCGCTTCGAGAGGAAGGACGAAGCCTTTCGACAGCACACCACGCAGGCACCGCTATTTGAGCAGGTCAAAAAGAACCTGGGGCAGCGTGGCGGCGGAGTGGAGATGTACCATCTGGCAGCAACACGCGACCCGCGCGACGCGAAGTTCGAGACCGACTTGTTTGAGGGTGTGGTCGAGGAGTAATGGACGCAGGTGCCAACCTACTCCTCGCGCAATGTTCTCATCGGATCCACCCTGGTGGCACGGTAGGCAGGAATAATGCTGGCGGCAAACCCAACCGCCGTCAGCAGCACCGATACGGTGCCGAAGGTGGCCAGATCGCGCGAGCTTACCCCATAAATAGCGCTCGACAGCACTCTCCCCAAGGCGAGCGCACCCGCCAGCCCAATCGCTACGCCGATCAGCGTCGGCTTCATGCCTTCGATCACGACCATGCGCAACACATCGCTGACCTGCGCCCCCAGGGCCATGCGAATTCCAATCTCGCGCACCCGCCTCCGCACGGCATACGACAGCACACTGTAGATTCCGACCGCGGCCAACAACAGTGCGAGTCCCGCGAATGCTGTCAGCAACAGCATGGTAAAACGCTGCGGGGAGAGAGAGTCGCTGACGGTGTCTCTCATGGTCGCGATATTCAGAAGAGGGACTTCGGCATCCACCTCGTGTACAGAGTTCGTTATCGCCGAGACGGTATCCAACGGGTCCATGCTGGTGCGCACAGCTAACGTCATGCCAAAGGACTGCCATGGCCCATTCCCGGTCGAAGCCTGGGCCAGAGGATAGTAGAGCGCGGCAGCGGACCGAGTCTGGTTCAAAGCGTCATCCTTCACGTCACCCACCACCCCCACCACCACGCGTGTAATCCCTGGGAAGAAGTACAGCGTAAGGTGCTTGCCTATGGGATTCTCGTTTGGCCAGAACTGTCTCGCCATCGATTGACTGATCAATACAGCACCAGGTCTACCGGCCACATCCGAGTCGTCGATGTCCCGCCCCTGTACCACCGGAATTCGCATGGCACTTACATAACCGGGACTAATCAAGCGAACGTCAACTTCTGGCATGTCTGCCATAGGCAAGGGCGGACGGCCCTCAATGGCGATTGGCTGGTGCGATCCGTGACCGCTTAATGGCAAGCTGTCGATCAACCCAGCAGACTTGACCCCCGGCAAAGGGCGCACTCGCTGCAGGACCTGGTCGAAGAAACTGATCAGCTGGGCTGGCGCAGGAAACTTGGTCGCAGGAATGGAAACCGTCATGGTAACCACGCGATCGGGATCGAACCCCGGGTTGACACTGCGCAGCATCCACAAGCTGCGAATGAGAAGTCCCGCACCAATCAGCAGCATCAGCGACAGCGCAACCTCGCACACCACCAGCACCCGGCGGGTGCGGTTTCCACCGGAATCCGAAGCGGTGCGGCCGAGACCTTGTTTCAGCGCCTGGTTCACATCCTCTCTGGTAAGGCGTAGAGCGGGTAAGAGACCGGCAGCGAATCCGGTCAGCAGCGAAATACCGAGCGTGAACGCCAACACCCAAGCATCAAGCCCAATTTCGCTAGAACGAGGCAACTGCTGCGCTAGGAATTTAACAATCAACACTATCCCGAAATGCGAAAAAATCAGGCCCAGCGCGCCTCCGGCAATCGCCAGCAGCACCGTTTCCGATAGCACCTGCTGCAATACGCGACGGCGAGTCGCGCCCAGCGCTGTACGAATGGCAATCTCTTTCCGCCGGGCTAGCGTTTTCGCCAGAACGAGGTTGGCGACGTTGGCGCACGCGATGAGCAGGACGAAGGCCACCGCGCCCAGCAGAATCAGCAAAGCAGGCTTTACGTCTCCAACCAGGTCCTCGCGCAGGGGGACCGCGATCGCACCCCAGCCCTTGTTATCGGCGGGATATTGCTGCGCCAATCGGTTCGAAATGGTGTCCATCTCGGCCTGTGCCTGCTTGAGGTTCACGATAGGCTTCAGCCGTGCCAACACCTCATAGTTGTGATCGTCCCGAACCGCGCGCTCCTTATCGGTCCAGGCCAGCGGCTTCCACATCTGTGGGCGATAGTTCGGATCCGTAACAATAGGAAATTCGAAGCCGGGGCCCATAACCCCTATGACGTTGTACTTCTCCCCATTGAGTTCGATGTTCTGACCGACAATGGCGGGATTAGCACCGTACCGGCTGCGCCACATTCCGTAGCTCAGGACAACCTCGTGATCGTGGCCAGGATAATCTTCGCCGGGGAGGAAAACTCGGCCCAGTAAGGGTTGTGCACGTAGGATCGAGAACAAGCCATACGTCACGGCGCAAGTGGTGAGCGCCTCGGGATGACCCGTGCCAGTCAGAGTGTATTGACCAAACCCATAGGCCGACATGCCTTCGAAAACATGGTTTTGACTGCGCCAGTCCAGAAAGTTGGCGGGCGAGACCGTGAAGGTCGTCATTCCCGGGAAACTCTTCGGCGGAGGCACGTGCCAAACCTGAACCAGGCGTCCGGAATCCTCGAAGGGCAGCGGGCGAAGCAACACGGCGTTGACGACGCTAAAGATCGCGGTGTTCGCGCCGATGCCGAGAGCAAGAACCACCACAGCCACGATCGTGAATCCAGGACTCTTGCGTAGCACGCGCCAGCCATATCGAATGTCTTGCAACAACGCAGCCATCAGCTTTCCCCTTGCTTCCAATACGTGAACCGCCAACCTGCGGTTCGCCGGGATCTCCCGAGAAGTGGAGCACTTCACTTGCCATCGAGTTATTTGCAAGGGAATGAAAACACTGGAGATGGCTAGGCTAGCCTTGAGGAAGGAAGAGGAAACCCGTTCGATTCCGAACAAGGTGTCCAGATGCGAACTGAGCGAGGGACTGCAGATTCCAAGCGTCCGTTGGCGCTTTACTTTGATCGCTTCTTCTTGGTGGGCTCCGGAGACGAGCCATCCAACTGACCAGTGACACTGGCCAGTACCTTCTGGAAGGCTTCTTCCTTGGTCAGCTCTTTCTTGCCGGTTTTGTTATGGCGGTAAGTGTGTTCGTAACTGCAGGTTCGGCAGCGGACTTTCTGAACCTCGTCCGCTGCCATCGAGACCACCGCATGGTCGGTACTGCGCTTGCAACGCGAGCAGTAATCGTCAACGTAATCGCCTAGACGCATAGCTCTAACTCACGTGATTCATTTTCCCTTAGGCGGATATCCCTTAAACAGTTTAGTGACCGCTTTGTCGAGGTTATTGATGTTCTTGTTGGAATTGTCGGAGATGGTGTCCGTGACCGATCCCCGCCAGAGCAGTTGTTTGTTCTTAGCATCTGCAATTTCGACAACCAGTGTGCCTTCCTTAGTTACCCACGTGTTGTACATGACCGGGCCGCTTCCCCAGCCATAGCCCCAGCCCCATCCCGGCCCATAGCCGTAACCGGTTCCCACCAAGGTTTTCTGGTCTTTAATACTGTTGCTGTATACGACCCACACGTCAGGATCGGAGTCTACCTTCGTGAATCCCTTGGCTGCCATCTGCTTATCGATCGCGTCGACGATGCGCTGGTCCCAGAGCCCCTTCGCCGGGTGAGGACTCTTCTCCCAAGCGTAGGTATGGTATTGGGAAAAGTTCGCTTGGCGGTCCCAATCGACGTTGGTTTTTTGTGCGACGGCTGTAGCGCACGCGAGACAGCTGAGGATAACCAGGGCGAGAATTCGGCTCTTCATCAACGGGGCTCCGTACAACAAGATTGACGTCCTTACTCAATGAGAAAGCATCATCGCTCTCGCATTGCATGGCTAAAGATACTATCCCTCTTCCCGCACGTCTAGCGGGCTTTCCTCATAGGCGCGCAGCCGCTATGCTGTCATCTTCGGGAACCATCTCTTCCGCGGTAACGTAGGGTGATCGGGGTGATCGTAGTGAGCGGAATGTCGATCTGCGGCTATCTCTGGGTGGCCTTCTTTGTACTCTGGGTGGTTTGGGCGGTGCGGACCAAGGCGACCCAGACGCGGGAGAGTATTGGGTCCCGGTTCACTTACATGATTGCGACGGTCGCCGCCTTCTACACCATGTTCAGTGGTGATGTACCGTTGGGCTGGATGCACATCCGCATTATTCCGCCCGAGCCTTGGATCGAATGGCTCGGCATTGCGATCACCGCAGCGGGTATGGCCTTTGCCATCTGGGCGAGGGCTTACCTCGGCAGCAATTGGAGCAGCAACGTTACCGTCAAAGTGGAACATCAGCTGATTCGCGGCGGTCCTTATCGCTGGGTACGACATCCAATCTACTCCGGGATAATTCTGGCCATGATAGGAACCGCACTAAATCGCCGCCAGTTGCGCGGGGTCGTTGCGGTCGTGCTGCTCTGGATTGGCTTCACCATTAAGAGCCGAATCGAAGAACGCTTCATGGCGGCGACTTTCGGTCCTGAATACGAGCAGTACAAAGGTTCCACAGGAGCTATAGTTCCACACCTGCGATTCTGACTCGCAGCGGCAGTTAGGCTCGTCATCCCTCGCTTCCACACAAGCGACGCCATGGTAGACTGCCCTGCCAATGCCAGTTGTAATCGACCAATAACGGAGTGCATGGAGATGTTCCGCCGAACCGTCAGTGTGATGCTGTTTGCTGTATCAATTTCAGCTGTGTGCTTGGGCGCTGAAAGCGGCCAGTCTGCCCTGCAAAACTATTTCGTTGGACGCCAGGTTCGCCTCAAGATCGACATGCCCGGTACCGCTAAAGGCGTCGACCTCCGCGTTGATGCCGGCGATCCGATGGACTGGAAACAATACTCGTCTCGCTTGAAAGAATCCGGTCCAGCCATCCGCAGCGGCGATCGCTCCACTATCACCACGATCATTGCGAAGAAGAACCTCATTGAGTTCCAACTCGACGGTGGAGGCTTTGGTACCTTCTGGGATGACACTAGCACCACCGTGACACCTTACGAAGTTGGCAAGAGCAACTATGAAAAGCAGCTCGAGCGAGATATCAAAGATACGACCGACCCCAACCGAAAGCGTGACTTGCAGCGCGAACTGGATCGCGAGCGCAGCCGGCGACGCCGCGAACAGGCAGCCGACGATCGCGCAGCCATGATCGCAAGCCAGATGAAGCAGCAGCAAGTTGCCGACAAGCGCATGCGTGGGGGATCGCGCTTCAATCTGCGCTGGATGGGTAATATTCCATCCGACCAACTCACGCCAGATGCGCTGATGAAAGTGCTCGACACCTACATCGACTTTGGCGACTTGCAGGGTGAGAAACCCATATTCTCGCCGAACCCAACGTCCGCCGCGCAGAACTCAGCAGCCAACGCTCCCACAAACGGCGGCTCTCATTCGACCATGACTCAACTCAAGCGCGGTATGCTGATTGGGGAAGTCAGCGGCCTGCTTGGACTGGGCCGCCAAGTGTCGCAGTCGGTCTCCGAAGAGGGCCTGAAGACGCAAATCTTCGAATACCTTCCCGACGACTACCGCGCGGAGGTGACCTACGTAGACGGAGTGGTCGTGCGCTACTCCATTAGCTCGCGCTAGCGGCCGCAAATGCGCCTGTCGCGACCTGCAGCTGCAACGAGATGCGATCGCTGAGAGCTTGGTATCATGGCCCGTGGCCAGACCAACGGTGCCCGGCAAGTTCATCACCTTCGAAGGACTCGACGGTTGCGGCAAATCGCACCCAAATGGAGAAGCTCGCTGCGATCCTGCGCGAACATGGAGTTGATGTCGTTACGACGCGCGAACCCGGAGGGACGGAGATCGGCGAGCGTATTCGCGCTGTGCTGCTCGACTCTCGCACTGCCGGTCTGGATCCGCACGCCGAGATGGCGCTGATGTTTGCCTCGCGCGCCCAACTGATCGCCGAAGTGATTGCGCCTGCGCTCGAATCCGGTCGGTGGGTTCTCTGCGACCGCTTCACTGATTCGACGGAGGCTTACCAGGGCGCGGGACGGCAGCTTGGCAGCGGCGCCGTGCTGCAGTTGCATACGGCGCTGTGTGGCGGATTGTGGCCTGACCTCACCATCCTGATGGATTGTGACGTGAGCTCGAGTGTGGGTCGCGCTCGCCGTCGCAATCGCGCTGCCACTGACGAAACCTCGGACGAGAACCGCTTCGAGAAAGAGAGCTATGCTTTCTTCACTCGAGTGCGCAATGCGTTCCTGGAGATTGCCAAGCGCGAGCCGCAGCGGGTGGTTCTGGTGGACGCGAGGCCGCGGCTCGAACTGGTGCATCCGGAAATCGTGCGCCTGGTCTTCGAGCGGTTGCTGGGCACCGAAGACACGAGAGCAACGCCTGCATAGATTCTTATGCCTTTCTCTGATTTTCACGGCAACGCTGAAGTGGTTCACACGCTGCGCGAGATGCTTGCGCTCGAACACTTTCCTCATGCCTTAATCCTGTCTGGCCCGCAAGGCTCTGGCAAGTTCACGCTCAGTCAAATGGTTGCGAAAGCGATGAACTGTCTGCAACGACCGCTGGCTGACGGTCTCCCGGATTTCTGCGGCCATTGCGCCAACTGCGTTCGGATTGCCGAGGCCGACGCGCTGGAGGAGCGTTTTGCCGAGGCCGTTGAGGCCCGCGAAAACCTGCGCGATGTCGACAAGCGCGAAACTCGTCTCTTCGTCCAGACCCATCCCGATGTGTTAATCGTTCCTCCTGATCCCCCGCAGATGCTGGTTAAAGTCGACCAGATCCGTCACGTCATCCACGAGATTTATTACAAGCCCGTCGAGGGCCGCGAACGGGTTTACATCTTCAGCGACGCCGACTTTATGAAGGAAGCGGCGAATTCGCTGCTGAAAATTCTGGAAGAGCCTCCCGAATTCGCCACGCTGTTTCTCCTCACCGACAATCCCGCGGCGCTGCTGCCCACGATTCGTTCGCGATGCATGCACCTGCAACTGGCGCCCGTTGCCGTGGCCGAAGTCGAGCAGTATCTCGCCGAGGTGCGCCCTGAATGGAAGGCTCGCGAACGAGCCCTGGTGGCGCGGATTTGCGGCGGAGGCTTGGGGCGTGCGCGCAGCTTCGATCTCGCCGCTTACGTGGCCGCTCGCCAGGACGCTCTCGCTCTCCTCGGTCCTGCGATGGGAAGCGCCGACCACAGCGCGCTGTTTCGCGTGACCGACACCTATCGCGCCGGCGCAGACGGCAAAACCAAAACCGAGATTTTAATCCGCACGCTCTATTCCCTCCTGGAAGACTTACTGTTCCTGAAGTCCGGAACGCCGGAGTTGGTACGCAACACCGATCTGCAGGCTGAGTTGGAAAAAATGTCGTCACCGATCGAATTTGCGTGGATTGTCTCCACGACTCAGCGCCTGGGCGAACTCGAGAGCGGCATGCGCCGGAATTTGCTACGCTCGCTGGCGCTCGACACGTTTGCGACATCGCTGGAGCGCTAGTCTGTGCCATTCGTCCCTCACACCAAAGTAGTATCCGCAGTTTGGATTGTTTTGCGGATTCGGCTGTGGTAGGGTATCCCCAAGTTCACACCCTTAACAGCCCGGGACAATTCAAGTCGGACTCGTGCCAGATCCCTGCAACGCATTCACACTTGAGTTGGCTGTATCTCTGAGGCTGGTGTGCAAACCACCATAGGAGCAAACACCATGAAAGATTCCATGGATTCTACCGCCGTGGGCAGAGCTCTCGACTCCGAAGTGTTTGCCAACCGCAAGCTGATTCGTCCCGCGCTCAACCGCAACGACCATCCCCGCCAAGAGCCCGTTGAGCGCCGCGAACGCAGCGAACGCTCCGAGCGTCCCATGAACGGGGGCGGCAAGAAGGCCCCTCCGCCGGAGCAGACTCACGCCGAGAATTTTTACTATCAGAAGCAGATGCAGACCAAAACGCCGATGGTCCTGGTGCTGCAGGACGGCGAAGAGATCCACGGCGTCATCGAGTGGTACGACAAATACTGCCTGAAGGTGAATCGCACCGGCGCGTCCAATGTCCTGATCTACAAACCCAGCATCAAGTACATGTACAAGGAAAGCGAAGCCGGGCAGCGGAAGTAACAGCGGTTATCGGTGGCCGGCCATCCGTTCCGTAGTTCTCTTGTTCGTTCACACTCGGTGCCCATAAGCGAGGACGGGTTTGCCTCGGCGGCGGATACAAATGTGTCGAAGGACCCCTATTCATTTCGCTGGCGCGTAGAAGTAATAATCGGCGCTGTAGCTGCTCTTTACCTCGAGGTTCAGCTTTGAGGTATTGCAGTCGGCTGCAGGTGGCGGCAATCCGCCTTTGGTCTGAATTCGCTGGATGCTGGTGACGCGGCTAAGCACCCCATTCCCGGAATGACCTGTGGCGGTCACCAGTAGCCAGGGAATTGAGCCCCCATCTGGCGAATCGAGCCGGGCCGCGGCCTTACCCGTGACTTCACTTCCATCGTTGTCCTTCCATGTGGGTCCGGCATAGTGCCGGCCGATAACCGATCCGTGCTGGTCATGAAGCTCTGCCTCCGGGGCCTTCAAGGCCCAGGCGAACTTGCCGTCCGGTCCCGGCTGGCACACGTATATCTGTGAGCCCGACCCGCGCGCCTGCAGGACAATTACCTCACCAGCAGGAGCTTTGATTTTGTCGGGCACATCGGGCCGCGAGATGCCTTGTCCACTTGCCTGTGTAGCGATTCCGATCAGAACGGCGAGTTGCAGCAATCTTGTAATCACGCGCAGAAGTTTAACACCATGGCAAGAAATGCATCTGTTGGAAAGGGTAGGGCTGCATCGAACTCTCTGTTCGACGCGCTTTCGTCCCACGGCTGGTGAAGGATTTGAAGGCAGGGGCTGGGGAGATAGTGGATAGCGTTTAGTTTGGTCTGCCAAGATTTGGCTGACGACTGACAGCCGATAGCCAGCGCTAGTTTGTCGTATTCCGCTTCAGCGTCGGATGTCCATCATCTTTCTGATCGGTCGTACTGCCGTCATCTTTCTGACCTGCTGTGCCGGAGTCGCTACCGCTCGCACTGGTGCGCCGCAGCAGCACGGGACGGTTGGGGTCGCCCTTTACGCCGCCCAGGTGGCGACTGTTCTCCAAGCGAGCCAGCCTCACCTTGATGTCCTCGAACTCGCTGGTGTCCACCACATACTCACTGCGGTCAGGTAGGTACTTGCGGATTTCGTCCTGCGCCGCCTTGATGCGGTCGGCATTCATAGGATGGGTAGCGAAGGCCTTGGCGATCAAGCTCTGCTTCTTTTTCTCGTCAACCTTTAGCTTCTCAAAAAACTCCACAAACGCTTCCGGATCGTAGCCTGCGGCGTAGTCGTATTCCAGGCCCAAAAGATCGGCCTCGCGCTCGGCGTCGCGCGAGAACTTCAGGAAGCCCAGCGGCACCGCCAGGCTCGCCACTTCGCTGATGGCATACGCCACCGGCCCGCCAATGAAGATCAGCGGCACGGAAGCAAGGTTCCAAATCTGCGCGCGAGTCATGTTCTTGGTGGCGTGCCGGGCGGCAACGTGCGCGATCTCGTGCGCCATCACTCCCGCCAGTTCCGCCTCGTTGTCCGCCGCCAGAATCAGTCCGCTGTCCACGTAGAAAAAGCCGCCAGGAAGCGCGAAGGCGTTGACCTCGTCATTGTCGAGGACCTTGATGGTGAAGGGCACGCGCGCATCAGAGTTGCGCACCAGATTCTGCCCGATGCGGTTGACGTACTCCGTGACGATGGGATCGGTGACCAGCCGGGCTTGCTGTTCCACCTGTTGCGACAACTCGTGTCCGAGCGCCACCTCACGATCGAGTGAATAGAAGTCCAGACCACTTCCCACATTGCGCTGCCCAATCTGCGACACGTCATACTTGGCGGGCAGCGGGCGCCCCATGTGCTTCGGGAGTTACGGGCGCTGGCGACTCACTCTTCGCCACAGGCAATGCGGCGGGAGGGGTTGGAGCTGGCGAACTCTCTTTCGGGTCGGGATCGCCAGAGGTGTCTCTCTGTCCGGCAGCCTCGATCTGAGCAGCCGTGGGAAGCTGCGAAGCGGTGGCATCCGGTTGCGCTGGAGGAGCAGTCGTCGTCTCTTCGACGGGTCTCGCCGGAGCAGGTTGCCCTTCCGTCGCCGCGGCATTCGCTGAATCGGAGGTCGCAGTCTGTGCAGTGCCGAAGCTCGGCAACATCAGCCCGGCGACGAGCTAGAGCGAATACTGTGATCAACCGGCGCGCGGAAAACGGCAATCGATTGGCAAGGGGCACTGACACGATCATTACCCACTTCATCCCCGATTATCCCGCCAGACTCGGGGTTATGGGAATCGAAAACTTCACTCAGCGAGCGCAAAAAGCAAAAGCGCAAGCGAAAGCGCGCAAGAAAACTGCGAGCATAGATGCCTCAGCCGGCCATCTGGATTTCCCTGCGGGCGAGAAAGAAATGTGACCGCTACCGCTTCCCAAAAAGCTCAGATAATTTCGCAATTGACTCGCAGTAACAGACTACTGAATATAAAGCATACAATTTGCGATACCCTCAGTCCGCAAAAATGTGAGTCGGTTGCGCTCATGTGCGCCTTGACATTGATCAGTCTGGCGGGTTAAGATTAGCACTCGTTGATAGTGAGTGCTAACAGGCTGCTTAGATGCTAGTCCAACGGCAGCGCTACCAACTTCCGGGTTCATCCCCAAAGACTTTATGAACATGCTGACAGCAACGCAGAAAACACGCGCCAGAGCCAGCCAACGTGTAAAGCAATCCAACTTGAATCAACCAGCTTGAAAGGAGTTTGAAGAATGGCTACAAAGCTTACTCCCCTGCATGACCGCATCGTGGTTCGCCGTGTTGAAGAGGCCGAGACCACCCGTGGCGGAATCATCATTCCCGACAGCGCCAAGGACAAGCCGCAAGAAGGCGAAGTGATCGCCGTCGGCCGGGGCAAGACCAACGACAAAGGCGAGACCTTCCCGCTCGACGTGAAGGAAGGCAACCGCATCCTGTTCGGCAAGTATGCCGGCACGGAGATCAAGATTGATGGCGAAGACTTCCTGATCATGCGTGAGGAAGAAGTACTCGGCATCCTCGAAGGCGCCGGCAAGCCGAAGCAAGCCGTTGCGCACAAGTAACTCGTCCGTCTCCCACCCTTTCGCGAACGCGGCGAAAGGATGGGGCACCCTCAAGTTCTAGCTGATAGCTGACGGCTGATGGCTGACAGCTGATTTCGACAAGGAGATTGAAACAATGGCAAAGCAGATTGTGCATGGAGAAGATTCCCGCCAGGCGATCCTTCGCGGCGTGAATGTTCTGGCCGATGCCGTAAAAGTCACGCTGGGTCCCAAGGGCCGCAATGTCGTGATCGAGAAGAAATTTGGTTCGCCGCTCATTACCAAGGACGGCGTCACCGTAGCCAAGGAAATCGAACTCAAGGACCCGCTCGAGAACATGGGCGCACAGATGGTCCGCGAGGTTGCTTCCAAGACCTCTGATGTTGCCGGCGACGGCACCACGACCGCGACCGTTCTGGCGCAGACCATCTTCCGCGAAGGCGTGAAGACCGTAGCTGCTGGCGCGAACCCAATGGCCCTGAAGCGCGGCATCGACAAGGCCGTCACCGCCGTTTGCGGCTCGCTCGACCACGATGGCAACCGCATTCCGGGCGCGCTCGACAAGTATTCGCAGAAGGTATCGGGCGAGATGATCGCGCAGGTTGGCACCATTTCCGCCAACAACGATGAGACCATCGGCCGCATCATTGCCGAAGCCATGAAGAAGGTCGGCAAAGACGGCGTCATCACCGTGGAAGAAGCCAAGACGATGGAGACCCAGTTGGAAGTCGTCGAAGGCATGCAGTTCGATCGCGGCTACTTGTCACCTTACTTCGTTACCGATCCCGAGCGCATGGAAGTTGTTCTGGAGAACGCCTACATCCTCATCCACGAAAAGAAAGTTTCCTCGATGAAAGACCTGCTGCCGTTGCTGGAGCAGATCGCCAAGAGCGGCCGTCCGCTCGTGATCATCGCTGAGGACGTGGAAGGCGAAGCGCTGGCGACCCTGGTGGTCAACAAGCTGCGCGGCACGCTGCAGGTTGCGGCCGTTAAGGCTCCCGGCTTCGGCGATCGCCGCAAGGCCATGTTGCAAGACATAGCAATCCTGACCGGCGGCAAGGCCATCACCGAAGATCTTGGCATCAAGCTGGAGAACGTGCAGATGGCCGATCTCGGCCAGGCCAAGAAGATCACCATCGACAAGGACAACACCACCATTGTCGAGGGCAAGGGCAAGCACGGCGACATCGAAGGCCGCGTGAAAGAAATTCGCAGCCAGGTCGAAAAGACCACCAGCGACTACGACCGCGAGAAATTGCAGGAGCGGTTGGCAAAGCTGGTCGGCGGCGTTGCGGTCATTAAGGTCGGCGCTGCGACCGAGACCGAAATGAAGGAAAAGAAAGCCCGCGTGGAAGATGCCATGCACGCTACCCGCGCTGCAGTCGAGGAAGGTATTGTCCCCGGCGGCGGTGTGGCTCTGGTGCGTTGCGTCGGTGCCATCGACGACCTGAAGCTGGAAGGTGACGAGAAGATCGGCGCCAACATCGTGCGTCGCGCGCTCGAAGAGCCTCTCCGTCAGATCGTCGGCAACGCCGGCGAAGAGGGCGCGATCATTGTCGGCCGCGTCCGCGAGTCGAAGGAAGCTAACTTCGGCTACAACGCGCAGACGGGCAAGTTCGAGGACCTGGTGAAGGCTGGCGTCCTTGACCCGACCAAGGTAGCGCGTACGGCGCTGCAGAACGCAGGTTCGATCGCCTCCCTGATGCTGACCACCGAAGCCCTGGTAGCGGAGATTCCGGAAGAGAAGAAGGAAGCTCCTATGGGCGGCCACGGCGGCGGTGGCATGGGCGGAATGTACTAGAAACAGCAATTAGCCATTAGCAATTAGCTAACGGCAAGAACAAGGCCTCGCAGAAATGCGGGGCCTTTATTTTTACTGGCCTTTGTTATTGCTGTCCCACTGACAACCGGCTACTGACAACTGGCAACTGCTCTTAGTATCCTCGATCCTTGTCCACCACCCACAGCAGCCTATCGCCGGCCAAGAATCGGCGAAGGTTGCTGGTGTAGTGCTCGTAATGGCGCTCCCACATCTTCTCGGTCAGACCGGCGATGTGAGGCGTGATCAACACATTCTCCATCTCCCACAGCGGAGACTCCGGCGGCAGTGGCTCCTCGGTGGCGACGTCGAGCGCTGCTCCCCCGAGGCTTTTCGCTCGCAGAGCATCTACCAGCGCAGCTTCGTCAATCAGAACACCGCGACCTACATTGATCAGATAAGCATCGGGTTTTAGCCGGGCCAGACGCCCGGCATCCATTAGGTGACGAGTCTCGGGCGTGACGGGAGCGGCCAGCACAACAAAGTCACCCGCGCTCAACGCCTGGTCGAGTTGCTCGAATCCGTGGACGGCATCAGCCACTTCGCTTCCTCGCTCCGGATGCTCGCGCAGGCCAACCACGCGCATGCCCAAGGCTTTTGCCAGTCGCGCCAACGGAGTGCCGATTGCTCCCAGGCCAATAATCGTCATGGTTGCGCCCTTGAGCTCGCGGGGCCGAGGCTGCGCGTTCCACAGCTCGTGCTGCGCCCAATGCTTCTGCTGCTGATATCGAACGGCTTGGGGAAGCCGCTTGGCCAGCGCAAAAGCCAGCGCGATGGCGTGTTCGGCCACTACCGGTCCGTGTACATCGCGCGCATTGGTCACGACAATATCGCTGGCCCGCAATTCCGGCGTCATCAGCTGATGGACCGCCGCCGCCGTCGAATGAATCCACCGCAGCTTCTTCGCCGCTTTGATCTGCTCGCCACGCAGTGACCACGAGATCGCGATATCGGCATCGGCTATTTCCTCGATCACATGATCGTAGTTGGTCAGATGCACCACTTCGAGCTGCGGAAAGTCGCGTCCGCAGTTGCTCGGCGAACCACGGCGGCATCTGCCACAGTTCGAAGCGGTGATGAAGGGCGATGAGGAGCTTCACGAGGAATTTCTACCACAGAGGCAAGAGCATTACACAGAGAGAACGCAAGTCTTCATGACCAAGAGATTTGGAACAGCGAAACGTCTTACCGACGCCGCGTCAATTAAGTCAGGAAATTCTCTGTGTCTCTGTCCATCTGTGGTGTGCTTTAGCGCTTCGCTTCGGCATCCGCCATCACCCGCAGATCGTGCCCCGTCATTTCCTTGGGTTGCGCGACCCCTAAGATCCCAAGCATCGTCGGCGCGATGTCCTGCAGCGCGCCGTCCGGGCGCAGCGTGAAGCGGCGGGCGTCGCCCTTGAACTGTGCTGGTGTAACCGCCTGCTCCGCGGCCACGATGAATGGCACGGGATTCGTGGTATGGGCGGTCTGCGGGCCGCCAGTCGCGGGATCGATCATCTGCTCGGCGTTGCCGTGATCGGCGGTGATGATCATCGCCCCTCCACGCTGGCGGAGGGCGGTGTAGATCTGGCCCAGGCAGCCGTCAACCGTTTCGACGGCGGTGATCGTCGGCGGAATCTTGCCGGAATGTCCCACCATGTCGGCGTTGGCGAAATTCACCACCATCACGTCGAAGGTGTTGTCTGCGATCGCCTTGATTACCGCGTCGGCAACTCCCTGCGCCGACATTTCAGGCTTCAGATCATAGGTCGCCACTTTCGGCGACTGCACCATGATGCGGTCTTCTCCAGGAAATGGCTTCTCGACACCGCCATTGAAGAAGTACGTCACGTGGGCATACTTCTCGGTCTCGGCCACACGCAGATTACGCATGTGGCGGTCGGCCATGACGTTCGCCAGGATGTTAGTCAGCGATTCGGGAGGCGACACGACCGGCAACGTAAAGTTCTTGTCATACCGCGTCATGCAGACGTAAGTCAGGTCCTTGGGTACGCGACCGCGCGGAATGGTGCGGTCGAGATCTTCCCAGCCTTCCAGTTCGCGCCCATCTTGTGGCGTGAAGTGGCTGTTGCGTGCCAGGCAGCGCGTGATCTGCCGCGCGCGGTCGGCACGAAAATTGAAGTTGATGCAGACATCGCCGTCACGAATGGTACCGACAGGTTCGCCGCGATTGTCGGTAATCACGAACGGGATGATGAACTCGTCCGTGATTGCGCGGTTGTAGGAGTCCTTCACGCCTTGCACCGCGTCCGTCTGCCGGCCTCCTTCCGGGTCTCCGTCAACCATGGCGTTGAACGCCTTCTCCTCGCGGTCCCACTTTTTGTCGCGGTCCATCGCGTAATAGCGGCCGCTGACACTGGCAATCTGGCCAATGTTGTACTCGCGCATCTTTTGCTGCAGTTGCTCGATGTAGCTCGCGCCGTTCGTAGGCAGCGTATCGCGCCCATCCATGAAACAGTGCACGAAAACGCGATCCGCCCCGTTCTGCTTGGCCATGCGCAGCAGCGCATAAAGATGGTTCTGGTGCGAGTGCACGCCGCCGTCGGAGAGTAGTCCAAAGAAGTGCAACCGTCGGTCACCCGTACGCGCCGTCCTCATCGCATCAACAAGGGCCGGGTTGGAGAAGAGTTCACCATTCTCGATCATTAGATCGATCTTGGTGATGTCCATATACACGACGCGGCCGGCGCCGATGTTGAGATGGCCAACTTCGCTGTTGCCCATCTGTCCGGTGGGCAGGCCGACGTACCGCCCGCTGGTGTGGATCAGTGTATTGGGAAATTCGGCAAGCAGGCGATCGTAGTTGGGCTTGCGTGCCAGCGAGATGGCATTGGCCGGAGACGGCGGAGCATAGCCCCAGCCATCGAGGATAATGAGAATCAGCGGTTTGGGGGCAGTAGCCATTAGCGGTTAGCTCGTAGCCGTTAGCTGGTAGCTTTTAGCAAAAAACAATCTTCATTGTACGGGAGCTTCCGCGCAACGAAGGAAGCGCAACGTCAAGCTCAAATTCATGCTTAGCCGCCTCGGCATGCCACGTTATCGACTTCGATGCTGGACTGCCGACAAACCAGTCCCGCTCTGCGGGACGGAAGATGATAGCCTACCGCTTCCCCTCTGCCACCTAGCCCCTAGCCCCCGCCTTCTTCCCCGCCAGCTCTCCGTGATAGTTCAGCGCCTTCAATCCCAGGAACCTTGCCGCCGGGCCCAGTTCTTCTTCGATACGGAGCAGCTGGTTGTACTTGGCGATGCGGTCGGTGCGCGAGGCCGAGCCGGTTTTGATCTGCCCGGCACCCGTGGCAACGGCCAGGTCGGCGATGAACGTGTCTTCCGTCTCGCCCGAGCGATGGGAGATCACCGCGGTATAGCCATTCTGGCGCGCGAGGTTGATCGCGTCGATGGTTTCGCTGACTGAACCAATCTGGTTCAGCTTGATGAGAATCGAGTTGGCCACGCCGGCATCGATGCCGCGCTGGAAAATCTCAATGTTGGTCACGAAGATGTCGTCGCCAACCAGTTGGATCTTGCCGCCGAGCTCATCCGTTACCAGCTTCCACCCATCCCAGTCATTCTCGGCGAAACCGTCTTCAAGCGACACAATGGGATACTGTCGCACCCAGTCGGCCCAGAATTTCACCATGTCTTCGCTGGAATGCTCGCTCTCGTCCGACTTCTTGAAAACGTACTTCTTTTTGGACGCTGTCATAGAACTCGCTGGCAGCAGGATCAAGCGCAACGGCGATCTGCTCACCTGGCTTGTAGCCTGCCTGCGTGATAGCTTCGAGGATGACTTCGATCGCTTCCGTGTTCGACTTCACCGACGGCGCAAAGCCACCTTCGTCGCCGACGGCGGTGTTGTAACCACGCTTCTTCAGCACGCCCTTGAGCACGTGGAACGTCTCGACACCCCAGCGCAGTCCTTCGCTGAACGAGGTTGGCGCCTACCGGCATGACCATGAACTCCTGAAAGTCCACGTTGTTGTCGGCGTGCGCGCCACCGTTCAGGATGTTCATCATCGGCGTGGGCAGCAGACCGGCCGTAAACCCACCGAGATATTGGTACAGTTCGATGCCCAGGTGGTCAGCCATGGCTCGCGAGGCCGCCATCGATACTGCCAGAATGGCGTTAGCGCCTAGCTTGCTCTTCGTCGGCGTACCATCGAGGACCAACATGGCATTGTCGAGGTCGCGCTGTTCGCTGGCGTCCATGCCCTCAAGCTCAGGTCCGATGACATCGTTGATGTTCGCGACTGCCTTCAGCACACCCTTGCCCGCATAGCGGCTCTTGTCGCCGTCGCGCAGCTCCAGCGCCTCGTGCTCACCGGTGGAGGCCCCGCTAGGGACGGCCGCACGCCCGCGCGCGCCGCTCTCCAGGATCACATCAGCTTCAACCGTAGGATTGCCGCGCGAATCCAAAATTTCGCGTGCGAGAATTAGCTCAATTTGAGTCATGGGAATAAGTCCTAGGTCTCTCGCCGATAGATTTGCTTGCGCGTCGGCGGAAGGTACGAAACCTGCAATTATACGGGAGGCGGGAAGCAGATATCGGTGACGACCAACCCGAGAACGCAACCCTGCTCGGGCACCGTGGGAGGTCGCCTGAAAGTCACCGTAATTTTGCAGTTACCCGGCAAAATGGTTTGCGGCTACGCTCTCGGTTGGGTATGCTCTTGCCAGCGGTTTAGGCGCTCCCACTGAGGGGTGCCGCGGACGCCTGCTGGCCGACGCCGCGACCGCATGGAGCTTAACAGTATGTGGAAGCGCAAAGAAGACGAATACACGACTCCTGGTGCTGATCCGGGCCCCTCAGGCTCGGCTTTCAATCCGGCTGCAAGCGCGCCACCGCGTCCGGCCGAACCTGTTCGCAGCGAGAGCTTGCGTAGCAACGAAGTCGCCACCATTGGCAAGTCTGTTGTCGTCAAGGGTCAACTGTCAGGCAGTGAAGATTTGATCGTCGACGGTGAGGTCGAGGGCTCGATCTCATTGCGCGGTCAAAGCCTGACGGTCGGGCCCAATGGACGGGTGCGTGCCAACATCGAGGCCCGCAATGTGATCTTGCATGGCCGCGTGGATGGTGATGTTCATGCCACCGAGCGCGTCGAATTGCGCAAAACCGCATCCTTAACTGGGGATATTTCCACCGCGCGTATCTCCATCGAAGATGGCGCTTTCTTCAAGGGAACGATTGACATCCAGAAGCCGGAACCCGCCGGAAAACTGGACGCCAAACCGCCAGTCACCGCTTTGGCAGCCGCGGCTCCCGTGGCGACGACTTCAACCCAAGGCTCGCTTCTTGAACCTAAGAAGTTCTAGCACCCATTTGCTCACTTCACGGGACGCCGCGCGCAAAGCGTCCCGCAACCGTTCTTAGGCAATCTGTCGAATCCTTCCCGCCGGGTCGGCGCGAAAAGATTGATGCTTGTAACGTTCTGCCCATACAATGGAGCGCAGTGGCTCCAGGTATCTTCAGCAGACTATTCGGCGGTCCTGTCCGGCAGGCCTCGGATGACGAAGTTGTGCCCGGGCAGAGGGTGAGCCGTCGCTCCACGGGCTTCAATGAATTTATTCGTTCGATCTCTCGCGAAGAAGGCCTGAAGGTTCTCGACTTAGGCTCGACCTCGCCCGCCAACATCACTTTCATGACTGGTCTGGGACACAAATTTCACCAGGAAGACGTACTACGCACCGCGGCCGACAAGTCTCTCATCATTCCCAATGGCGATGGCGGAACTACCATCGACGTCGAGCGCTTCCTCCACGAAAACCTGTCCTTCTCGAGGGAGGAATTCGACGCGGTCATGTTCTGGGACCTGGCCGATTTTTTGCCCGAGCCCCTGGTGAAGCCCCTGATCGAGCGCATCCAAGTCGCCATGAAACCGGGCGGTATCATGCTGGCCTTCTTTCACACTAAGGATGCCGGCCCTGACGCTCCCTTTTACCGCTACAACATCGCTTCCAAGGACACCCTGGAACTGCAGCCGGCGCGCGCCTACAAACTGCAACGCATCTTTAACAACCGCCATGTCGAAAATCTCTTCCGCGAATATTCCTCGATCAAGTTTTTCCTTGGCCGCGACAACATTCGTGAAGTGCTGGTGATTCGCTAGTCGCTTTTCGCTCCTCGCCGTTCGCTTTCCGGTGTCGCTCTTCGCTCCTTGCGCGTCAAAAAAACACCCAATCGAACTGAACCTTGATGACGCAAATACACCGGAATCCCAGCGAACGGCAAATAGCGAACAGCGAAGAGCGTCTTCACCGCGCTCTTCTGGTCTTCTGGATCATGTACGGAATCAAACCTGGTAGCCGTAGCAATTCGAAGACGACCGGCTTGGCAGTTTCTGGCAATGAAAAAAGCGACCGCACTCGCGCAGCGGCAGATATCAGTGGAGCGAACTGCAGGCTATACTCTTGCCGGTATGCCGCGACCGCGGCCATCAGCGAGTCGCTGCCCAGCAGGACGTTACTCACGCACTGCGCCGCCACCTGCCCGCTACGCAAGGCGATGGAAATACCGTCGCCGGCAAACGGATCGATAAACGCGGCTGCATCGCCAATGAAGATAGTGTTCCCTCGCACCGGCTGCGGTCGGCGATAGATCAGCGGCGCAGTGCTCACCGATTGCATGATCGGGCGCCACTTCGCGGCGCGGCGGGCCAACTGTGGATGCAGTTTGCAAACTTGCTCCAGAGAGGTCGCCTGATCGGAGCACACCATCGCACAAGCGTTCACCACACCCTGGGCAACTGGTTGCACGCCGCAATAGCCCTTCGCGAAGAAATGGAGATCGGTGCAAGGCTCCGTCCACGGCTCCGAAAAATGCGCCTTCAGGCCGACCCACTTCGGACCAGGCGGGACGGTTCGGTCGGTGCTGAACTGCGACCACCTACCGGCTGCGACGATCAGCGCTCTCGCCCTGAATTTTCCAGAAGACGTTTCCAGAATGAACGGACCATCACCGTCACTGCCAAGCACCTCGCAGTTCGGATACACTGCGGCCCCGGCGCTGCGTGCAGCCTCCCATAGCACCGCATCAAGCTCATACCGCGAAATGCTGAGCCCCGGAGGAGCAACTGGCGCCTCGATTGCCCGTTCGCCCAGCAGCAAACGCGTGCGGTCGATCACTGGTGCACTTTTAAAAAGCGCCTCCGCTGCAGGTACGTCTTGCAGCAGCGCGGCGAGGACGTCCAGCGATTCCGCCGAAACAAACTCCCCGCATACCCGGTGTCGTGGAAAGTCTTTCGCCTCGAACAATGCGACCTGTGTACCCAGGCGAGCTGCCGTGATCGCACAGGAGCTTCCCGCCGGTCCGGCTCCCACGATTGCAAGGTCGAATTGGGAATCGGTATTTGGCATTTGGCAGTTAGCAGTTAGTAGCAACCACTGAGATTCGCGGAATGTCGTGACGGTCATCGGGCTTTTATCACGAGCCCAGATGGACGGCGCTGGCATTGCCGCCAAATACAAAGTGCCGATGTTAAGAGCTAAAAACTAATTGCTAATTGCTAAATGCCAGCCCGCTAAGTGCTGCCTCTCACTTCCACAGCAACACACCCATGCGAAACATGTAGTGTCGTGACAGCTGAATTTTGTTGGCTCCTACGTCCGCGAGCATGCTGCGCATCTCGCCACAAGTGTAAGCACGCCGGACCGAAGCGGGCGCATCATGCCAGGTGATGCGGCTGCGGAAGAGCGGTAATCCCAGATAGACGAGCAACAAGTGCAACCGGCTGCGGATCAGATCGTTGATCAACACTGCCTGCCGCGCTACGCGGAGAGATTCACTGGCGAATTTCACCAGTGTCTCCGACTCAAAATGGTGGGCCAGCAGCGAACAGCTCACCACATCAAACGCGTCATCTCGAAAGGGCAGACACAGGACATCACCGGCGACCGAAGGCTGACCGTTGCGCGGCAGATGTGACCACACGCGATCTAGAAGGGTCACCTTTAACCCAAGGCCGTGCCCGGCGAGCACACGTTGCGACAGTAACGGCAAGTCCCCGTTCCCCGCTCCTACTTCAAGTATCGAGAGCTTCCGAAGCCCGCGCGCGCGCGCGACTCGGCGGAGCAGCTCGGTAGTTGTGCGTACTCCGCCGAACCACTGATTAATATGGCGCAAATCCTTCAGGCTGGCGGCAATCTCGGCCTCTGTACCGAGATCGTCATCGAGCAATTCAGGAATGACAGTTCGTCTCATTGGGAGTGCAGCAGTTTAGATCAGCAGGCAAACGCGAGATCGTTTGGCTCAGCTCGATTTTGCCCCGTTCAGCACAGCTCCGCCTCACAACTATACCCAGAAGACTGGATCTTGGACGATTTTCGGAGAATTGCCGGATCCGAATCGCTAATTGATCGCCGCAGGGAAATTCGCTGCGGCAGAAAACTGCTCAGGGATGGAACTGCGAGGGCCACAGTTGGTAGAGGAGAATTACTTTTAAGTTAACCCACTGAGGTGGCTAGCACAATGCCCTGCGTTGTCCACCTTGAAACACCGCTAGTTTGCGTGTTTGCCGAGTTTGGCCACCCATTTGCTACTTCAATAGGGTGTCGGCCCGATCAGAATGTCGGCCGGACGAACAGAGCCGGTAACCAGGGGAACAACGGTTTTTTTCGTGCGGACCCGGCCAAAAACCCAATGGGACTGCCTTTTTCTGATCGGGCCGATGCAATCTTCGACGCTCATTCGAACATCCTCCGCCAACGATAGCCAGCTTCCACGCCGGCTTCTGCATTCCAGCGCTTGGCCACAGTACATCGAGAGCCCTCGTCAATGTGTCGGAATGAGGACGACCAATCGTACCGTGCCGGAACCCGGTGTAGTATTTCGCAAGCATGGTAGTTCTTACGACTACGTCCGAATTGCAGACCTTAACAGCAAAAGTGGGCTTGTCGAAAAAGCAACTAAGAGGCTTGCTGTTTCGTCTAATTATCTGCGAGTAGCTTTGCGATTGCAGTTCAGGATGCGATTGAATTCACCACAGCATATACGGTTCGAACCGTGTCCACGGTAATGCTACTTTTGGTCGTTAGCGCGCTAGGTTACGCGCAACAGAAGCCGAATATCGACCCGCTCGAGCTAGTGCGCCAAGCCTCGAAAAATGAGATCAAAGCCAGCGACGTTCAGTACTATGCAATTTTCAAGGACACTACGCAGTACAAAGACCATTCCATCACCAAAGAAATTGTCCGCACCAAGCAAGGCGGCTTGAGCACCACGCTGCTCATTAACGGCCAGCCTCTGACACTTGAAGAGCGCAAGAAAGACAACGAAAAGCTGGAGAAGTTCGCTCATGATGCGGACGCCCGGCGCAAGCGGCGCGAGTCCAATCAGGCCGAGGACAAGCGCGCTGAGACCATGTTGACCAGTCTTCCGGACGCATTCCTCTACACGTATGTTGGCACCGATCACGGCCCGAAGGGCGAGGAACTCGTCCATTTGAAGTTTCGACCGAACCCCAATTTCAATCCTCCGAACCATGAAACCGCCGTCTATCAGGGCATGGAAGGCGATTTGATTATTGATCGCAAGGCAATGCGCATTGCCAAGATCGACGGCACATTATTCAAAGACGTTGATTTTGGCTGGGGGATTCTGGGCCGACTCTACAAGGGCGGCAAATTCATCATCGTGCAGCGAGATGTTGGGGGTGGCGACTGGGAAGAGGTGCAGGAAACGCTGCAGTTCTATGGCAAGATTCTTTTGGTCAAGCCCCTGACCATCTGGTCAACGGAAACGATGACGGACTTCCGGCCGGTGCCACCGGATATCACCACCTCCCAGGCGCTCGATCTGCTGCAGAAGAGCACCGAAGCTGTCGCCCAAAATGGACCAAGTGGCGTCAATCAAGCGCAAAACACTCACAAGTAGGCGCCGCCCTCCATTCAACGAGCCAGTCTCAGGTCATCTAAATGTTTCTTTCCTCACGGTCAGCTTTTCAATTAAGCCCCTACGCAGATCATAGCCCCGCCCCGGCTTGTCGCTGACCGCAATTGTCCCTGTGGGAGAGACCTCAACTTCAGGCTCAATTATGTCTTCCTTCCAGTATCGCTTTGAAGCTGACACATCTCCCGGCAGCTTGAAGTTTGGCAGTGTCGAAAGTGCCACGTTGTGAGAACGACCAATTCCTGACTCCAGCATGCCTCCGCACCAAACCGGCACCTTGAAAGCCTGTGCGACATCATGGATCAAGATTGCCTCGGAGAAACCACCGACCCGTCCTACCTTGATGTTGATGATCCGGCAGGCAGCCAGCTCCAGGGCAGCCTCGGCGTCGCGCGCGCTACGAATCGCTTCATCAAGGCAGATCGCCGTCAGCAAGTGCTTCTGTAGCCGCGCGTGAAAATAGAAATCGTCGCTCCAGAGAGGCTGCTCAATCATTAACAGATTGAAGCGGTCAAATTCTCTTAGACGGTCGCTGTCGGCCAGCGTATAGGCGGAATTGGCGTCACAGCTCAACAGAATCGTAGGCCAGCGATCGCGGACCTTCTCCAGCACTTCAATGTCCCACCCAGGCTTTACCTTGATCTTGATGCGCTGATATCCGGCGGCCAGCTCGGTTTCGATCTTCTGCAACAGTTGCTCGTGCGAATCCTGGATGCCGATGCTCACCCCACAGGCAATTTCGTTCTGGGTGCCACCGAGCAACTTCCACAGAGGAGTTCCCTTCTCTTGCGCCTCGGTATCCCACACCGCGTTTTCCATCGCCGCCTTGGCCATGCGATGTTCGCGGATGCGTGACAACAGCGCAGGCACCTCCGATCCCGACCGCAATGTCTTGCCGAGTAGCGCCGGGGCCAGGTACCGCACGCATACATCCCACGCGCCTTCGATGTATTCCTCGCTGTAATACGGGACTTCGCCCGCAACGCACTCGCCCCAGCCTTCGAGTCCGTCGGCATGAATGGTGACCAGCAGAATGCGCCGGGTAGTGGTACGTCCAAAGCTCGTCTCAAAAAAGTGGACGAGCGGCATTTGCAACTCACGAAGAGTAATGGCTTCAATTTTCATCGATCATTTGCTCGCATACGACCAGTCTTCGTCCCACCGTCCTAACAGGAAGCTACCGTTGTCATGCGCATCGCGGTCGTAGCCCAAGCAGGCCAGGCCTCGCGAGAATGCCGCTAGAAATACTTCCCGGTTGCGCAGTTGCACCTGCGCCGCTTTCTGCCGCGTCTCGGGCTCTTTCTTCCACGCGTAAATCTCGGCAGGAATGTCCACGCGCAGCTCTTCCGCAAACTCGGGATGTTTACCCGTCGAGAGCAATGTCTCGACACGCTGTGAGGTCAACCACCACTCGGCGACCAGTCGGTCCGTGGGAAGAAACCCCTGCAGTGGCGACGACGTAATCCCATACTGGTTGATGTTGTAACGGCGCGCGATGGCTCCCAGCCGCTCCAGATTGAGATACGCGTTCTTGATCTCCAGCGGATCGAAGGTCCACTCCATCAGCTCATAACCATGTGCAACAGCATCTTCGCGCTGAAACAGTTTGATACGTCGCCCTAGGCCAGTGTTGCGGTAGCCTTCCCTTACCGCGAGCATATGGGAATGAAGATAAGGATGCCCGCTACGGGTCCCGGGAATCGAGAAGGCAAAGCCCACTAGCGTTTCGTCTTCCCATGCGCCGATTACCTGCCCGCCAATTTTGGGTGCCAACGAGAAAATTCGCAAAGGAACCAACTCGTTATCGGCAAATCCCCAAACCTCTTTCTGCAGACCCACGCAGGCGCGAAACTCCTCCAACTCGGTACAGTTGCGGAGCACAATGGTTTCTGCCGTCACGCTTTTTCCTGTCGCTTCGATTCCTGCCACAGCAACTCCATCTCGTCGAGCGACGCGCCCGAAGGTTTGCGTCCCTGCTCGCGCAACTTTGCCTCGAGATATTCAAACCGGCGACGAAATTTGCGGTTGGTTTTGCGCAGGGCTGACTCAGGATCCAATGACAGGTAACGAGCAATATTCACCAGTACGAACAACAGATCGCCAACCTCACCTTCCAATCGCGAGCGTAGTTCCGGGGAAATCTTCACGCCGCGCGCACCCGCCACTCCAGCGGCCGACTCCGGGCGCGGACCCGGCGCGGGATACTCCTCGAGATTCTCGCGAAGCTCCTTCGTTTCCTCATCTAGCTTCTCAAAGAGATCTTCGATATTCGGCCAATCGAAGCCAACCGCGGCCACGCGGGAGCTGATCTTGTAGGCTTCCATCAGCGACGGCATTGCCGAGGACACGCCGGCCAGTACCGACTCGGGATGATCTTCCTTCTTGCCGTTTTCTCCAGATTCAGTCTGGCGTTTCTTCTTCTCCTCGGCCTTCAGCGCCTGCCAGTTGCGTAACACATCGCCCGGCGTGTCGGCCTTCACATCGCCAAAGACATGGGGATGGCGGTCAACCAGCTTATTCGACAGACGATCGAGCACATCGTCGATGGAGAAACGCTTCTCCTCGGCCGCCATCTCCGAGTAGAAGAGCACCTGCAATAGCAGGTCGCCGAGTTCACCGGTCAGCTCGTCCCAGTCGCGGGCGTCGATGGCTTCCACCACCTCGTAGGCTTCTTCCAGCGTGTAAGGTTTGATCGTGTCGAAGGTCTGCTCGCGGTCCCAAGGGCATCCGCCGGGACCACGCAGCCGCGCCATGATGGATACGGCGCGCTCGAATCGCTCACCTGTTGTCGCCATTACAACTACTGTAAAGTGCAATGGCAATCTGCGCCAGAGTGCTACCGGGTTCGGCCCGCCTAAGTACCGTACAGATCGGTTTCATTGACCACGGGTGCTCGACTGGGTGGTTTACCTGCGCGCTGAGCGGCACCGAACATGGGGCCGCGGGCTGGCTTCACCGGCGCGAAACGCATCATGCCTATAGGCTTCGGGATGTCGTCGTAGACGGCTTCCATTCCGCCCTGCATGAGATAGGTTTCGTGCCAGAATCCGGTACCGCCCGAATTCCTCAGGAAGTTGTTCCACCAGATGCGATGCGGCTCAGACCGCGACCACGCCAGAAGTGAAGCCATGTCGCGCCAGTACTGCCGCATGCCGACGTGCGCGGGAAACAACGAATAGATGACGGTCTCGTGCAGCAACAGCCCATCAGGCTGGGCCGCTGCCGAGGCGGAAATCTTCGGGCCGAAGCCGAACAACGTCTTCAGTCCGGTCAGGCGGTTCACCCGCATGCCGAGATAGATGACGACGAGATTAGGATACTGCGACAGATCGACTGTCTGCCGTTCCACTTTGGTTGGCATCGCTGCACCCCCGCTGGATTCGATGCTATTTAAATGATGACGGAAGGCGGTCGCAGAGCTGTTTCTGATGCTTTCGTCCCCGTGCCAAAAGTCTGTCGCAACAATTTGGGATCATCGGAGATCAAGCCATCTACGCCCCAGTTGGCGAGACGCAGCAGGTCGCGCTGGTGATTTACGGTCCAGGTGAAGAGCTTCAAGCCAGCCGCGTGAGCCTCGTCAACGATACTTTGCGACACGAGCTTGTATTGCGGGATGAAGACCGAGATTGGCAGCTCACGCCACTGCTTGATGGCTTCCGCATGTTTGCAGACATAACCCAACGGTAGCGAAGGGTCAAGTTCGTGCAGCCGCAGTAGCACCTCGGGCAGAAACGACGACACCACGAAGCCTCGTGTCGGCCAGTAGGCCTTGATCGCGGCCGCAATGGCCTCCTCCTGACCGGCAACTTTTAGTTCGATATCCAAATACGACATGCTTCCGAAACGTGCCAGCACATCTTCCAGACAGGCCATGGGCGCGCGGCGGCGCTCGAAGCGGTGACGGCGATCCAGGCCGGCGTACTCCGTGCTTGCAATTTCCCGGCGCCCGTACTTGGGATCGTGACAAAGCGCGCTGCGGCGATCACTGGTGAAGCGCACATCGAACTCAAAACCATCGCAACCGTGGGCAAGAGCGTACTCGAATGCGGCGAGGCTGTTCTCAGTGGGTGCACCAGGCCAGCGCAGGCCAAAGCGTGATAGCCGCGGACGGGCACCGCGGTGGCCGAGAAGCAGTGGACGTGAGTTGATCATTAACCACAGAGGCACAGAGAAGAACCGCGATTTCGCTAATGCTGTTATTTCAGCTTAATGTTGAAATGAAAATGTTTTGCTGCGAAAACCACACGAACCAAAAAACCGATGCTGTATGCTCCGTGCCTCTTTGGTGAACTAGTCCAAGATCGAAATCCCGGATCGGCTTGCCGGTGTCGGGCGTTTCCTTGGCACGCTTGAGAGCTTCCTGAAACTTCTTCTCCAGCAGGTCGCCCGAATGTTTCTGTGCCTCCACGGACTGCCGAAAGATGGACTCTTTGCGCGTGTCCTGGTCCTTCATGGCGCGCGCCGCCGCCTCCAGATCCTCGAACGTCTTGGGCACAGCCTTGGGCGTGTGCGCGATCACCGCCTTGGTTTCGCTATCGATCTTCAGCAATGCCCCGCAGCACGGACAGGGAACTTCGAATTGGGGAGACTTAGCCATGCACGAATATTACCGCAGGCTGAGGAAACGAGCCATAACCGACAGATATGCGGCAATTTCCGAAGTATCAGAATTCAGTCGCCCGGAATTGACCGCAAAGATGAGACCGATTGAAACGTGCGGAATCTAATACAGCGTTGGACATTTCGCGGCGGTCGCCGCATCTTTCATCGCCTCTTCGTTGGTAAACATTATTGAAAGAAAGGTACCTAATCATCATGGCAAATGCAGTCGATGTCCTCACTTCTGAGAAGCCAGCAAAGCAAAAAGAACGAATTGAGACGACTGGCTACGCAACGCATTCCTCCACTTCACCCCTCGAGCCGTTTTCCTTCGAACGCCGCGAACCCGGCCCGCACGATATCCAAATCGACATTCTTTACTGCGGAGTTTGTCACTCCGACTTGCATACAGCCCGCAACGAATGGACAAACACTACTTATCCCGTCGTGCCCGGTCACGAAATTGTCGGCCGCGTGGCTAAAGTCGGGGCCAAGGTGAACAAATTCAAGCCGGGCGACCTCGCGGCAGTCGGGTGCATGGTTGATTCCGACCGCACCTGCCCCGCCTGCAAGGCCGGCCTGGAGCAATATTGTGAAGGCCCCGCCACCTTCACCTATAACAGCGAAGACAAGCACCTTGGCGGAATGACCTACGGCGGCTACTCCAAGACTATCGTGGTTAACGAAGCGTTTGTTCTGCGTCCTCCGGCGAACCTGGATCCGGCGGCTACTGCACCTCTGCTCTGCGCCGGCATTACCACGTACTCGCCCCTGCGTCACTGGAAAGTTGGAAAGGGACAGAAGGTTGGAATCGTGGGATTGGGTGGATTGGGCCACATGGGAGTTAAACTCGCCAACGCTTTGGGAGCACATGTGACCTTGTTCACAACGTCAACTCACAAGACCGAGGATGCCAAGCGCCTGGGTGCTCACGAAGTCGCGCACTCCACGAACCCGGAGCAAATGGAGACGCGCGCTGGTAGCTTCGACTTTGTCCTGGATACTGTTTCCGCCGAGCACGACATCAACGCATATCTCAACCTGCTGAAGCGCGACGGAACGCTGGTGCTGGTCGGCGCTCCCGAAAAGCCGCTGGCAGTCTCCGCCTTCAGCATCATCCCTGGGCGCAAGCAACTTTCCGGCTCGATGATTGGCGGCATCGCGGAGACCCAGGAGATGCTGGATTTCTGCGGCAAGCACAACATCACCTCAGACATCGAGATTATTCCGATCCAGAAAATCAACGAAGCTTATGAGCGCATGTTGCGCAGCGATGTGAAGTACCGGTTCGTGATTGATATGGCGTCGCTGAAATAAGGCCTGTTACCCGACGAAACTTCCTGCCATCAGCGGGGTCTAACCTCACAGATGGCAGGTGGTGGGTTATGGGGCGGTTTTCGGTTTTCTTGGCATCGTTGGCGCTTACATTTTCTCTGACAGGCTGCGGTGGCTCTACTGCCGCCCCGGCCCCGCCGCCACCCCAGCAACAAGCTTCTCTGGGCACAACGGTCGACGCTGTGGCGACGGCCGCTATGGATCAACAAAAGATGCCGGGCATGACGGTTGCCCTAGCCAAGAACGGCACCATGCTATACGTCCAGGGATACGGCGTTTCCGATCTGACGACACGTCAGGCGACCCCCACCAACGAAATCTTCGAGATCGGCTCCGTCACGAAACAGTTCACGGCAGCTCTGATCATGAAGCTGCAGGAGCAGGGGCAACTTCACGTGGACGACTCGATAGTCACCTACTTGCCGGAATACACCTTTCCAGCGGCCATCACCCTTCGCATGATGCTGACCCACACGTCGGGGCTGGCGGACTTCACTAACTTCCCCCTGCTCGGCGACTGGGTAAAGCATGGAGTCTCAGAAGCGACAGTCCTGACCGCCGTCAGCCAGACACCTTTGCAATTCCAGCCGGGTAGTCAGTACCAATATTCCAATAGCAACTTCTTCGCCCTCGGCACCATTATCGAAAAGCTTACCGGCAAGTCTTATGCCGACGACCTCACCCAGGTCATTTTTCAACCGCTGGGATTGACGAATACCTATTACACACTTCCCCCCGCAGGCCAGTCTGCCACTGGCTATACAAATAACGGAGCAGGCTTTGTTCCCGCCATTATTTGGGACCGCTCAGCCGCGTTTGCCGCAGGCGCTCTTAGCTCGAATGTGTACGACATGGTGGCGTGGGACAACGCCTTGATACATGGTAAAGTCGTTTCCCCGGAATCTTTCCAAGCCATGACAACCTCCAACGGCTTCACAATCCCAGGAGGGGGCTCATATGGCTTTGGATTGGTACTCACCACATTCAACGGCCGTCAGGTCATCTGGCACAACGGTCAGATCGGTGGATTTACGGCGGAGACTGCGGTGTTACTCGACAGCGGTTTCGCGGTGGTGGTCCTCACCAATGACCAGGATGCTGACACCGATAGCATTGTGCTAAAAATCATGAACACGGTCTGCAACTCAGCTCAGCTTGCCGGAAGTTGCTGAGGATTCATAACTCCAGGATAAAAACGAAGGCCCTCCGAGAAGGAGGGCTTTTCGCGTATACACTGTTTGCCAAGGCTGTTGGCTGACAGCTGCTTCTTATCGCAGCGCTTCCATGCACTCTTCCAGCACCTTGCGCGACGGACGAGTGACGCTCTCGGGCAAAGTAGCCAGCGGCTGATCGGTCATGTTGATCATGTCGATGAAGTTAGGCGCGGTGGTGTTCAAGTACAGCACCCCGGTCAACACTTCCTCGGCATCGTGCGACTCCATCACTCGTTTCACCGCCTCGGTTTTATTGGTGGGATCGTAGTCCTTCTCCAACTTGTGCAGCCGCAGCGACGACCCATCGTGCATGGTGACGTTGAGGCTGGTGCCAGCATCGTAGTCCACGTCAATTTCGTTGAAGTGAGGGACGAAATTCAAATCGTGCAACGGCTCTTCATGATCTTTGACGAACTTGTAGGACTTGGTCGAGCCCTCGTGATCGTTGAAGGTTGTGCACGGTGAGATTACGTCGAGCATCACCGTGCCGCGATGTGCGAGCGCCGCTTTCAGCATGGTATGCAACTGGCGCTTGTCACCGGAGAACGAGCGGCCCACGAAGGTTGCTCCCAGCATGATCGCCAGAGCACAGGTATCGATCGGCGGCAGATCGTTGATGACGCCCGTCTTCAACTTCGAGCCGAGGTCGGCGGTCGCCGAGAATTGTCCTTTGGTGAGTCCATAGACGCCGTTGTCTTCGATGATGTAGATCACCGGCAGATTGCGGCGCATAAGGTGCACAAACTGGCCGATACCAATGGACGCTGTGTCGCCATCGCCGCTGACGCCCAGCGCAACCACCTTCTGGTTCGCCAGCACCGCACCGGTGGTCACCGACGGCATGCGGCCGTGCACCGAGTTGAAACTGTGCGACCGGCTCATGAAGTAAGCCGGACTCTTCGACGAGCAGCCGATTCCCGACATCTTGACCACGCGTTCGGGCGCGACACCCATCTCATAGAAAGCATCGATGATGCGTTCGGAGATAGCGTTATGGCCGCATCCGGCGCACAAGGTGGTCCTGCCGCCGCGATAGTCGAGCACCGTAAGTCCGATGCGGTTGGTTTTGGGCTGCGGCGGGGGCGCGGTTGTGGTCGCCATTACTTGCCCTCCTGGGTAATGATGTCGTCGGTGATGGAACGCGCGTCGATCGGCAATCCGTTGTAATGGCGGACGCTGCGCAGCTTGCTTATCTCTTCAATCGCGATGTCGAGCTTCAGTAGCTGCAACATCTGCGCGTCACGATTCTGGTCAATCATGTAGATGCGTTTGTGTGCGGCCACAAAGTCATGCGTCTCGCGGGTGAACGGATAGGCGCGCAGACGCAGGTAATCGGCCTTCACTCCGTATTCGCCCTGCAGCTGGTCGAGGGTCTCAACCACGGCATGGTGCGAGGTTCCGTAGGCGATGATCCCAACTTCGTTGCCGTCGTTACGAACGATCTCCGGCTTGGGGACGAGTGTGCGCGCGGTGTCGAACTTGTGCGCCAGACGGTCCATGTTGTTGGCGTAATCGTCGGGCCGCTCACTGTACTGAGACTTCTCGTTATGTCCGCTGCCGCGCGCGAACCACGCCGCTCCCGGATGATCAGTTCCCGGCAAGGTGCGGTAGCCAACGCCGTCGCCGTCCACGTCTTTGTAGCGCGCGAATCCGCCCACACGTTCCAGGTCTTCGGCGGTCAGCACCTTACCGCGATTCTGCGGCTTGTCGGGATATTGGAAGGGCTCCGACATCCAGTTGTTCATGCCCAGATCGAGGTCAGACATAACGAACACCGGCGTCTGCAACTGCTCGGTGAGATCGAAAGCCTCGCCGGCCATGCTGAAGCACTCGGCTACGCTGCAAGGCAACAACATAGGATGACGAGTGTCGCCGTGGGAGAGCTTAGCCACAAATTCGATGTCGCCCTGTGAGGTGCGCGTCGGCAATCCCGTCGATGGACCCACGCGCTGGATGTCCCAGATCACGCCGGGAATCTCGACGTAGTAGCCCAAGCCGGCGAACTCGGCCATCAGCGAAATTCCCGGTCCCGCGGTGGCGGTCATAGAGCGAGCGCCAGCCCATCCAGCACCTAGAACCATGCCGATGGCAGCCAGTTCGTCTTCAGCTTGGACAATAGCGAAGGTCGCTTTGCCATCAGGGCCAATCCGGTATTCCTTCATGTAATCGATGAGGGTTTCAACGAGCGACGACGAAGGCGTAATCGGGTACCAGGTCACCACGGTCACGCCGGCAAACATGCTGCCCAGGGCAGCCGCGGCATTGCCGTCGATGATGATCATCCCGGTAGTCTTGTCCATGCGCTCGACGGTAAACGGATCGGCCTTCGTGAGCGACGACGCAGCGTAATCGTATCCGGCCTTGGCGGCATTCCAGTTAAGATCTGCGGCCTTGACCTTTTTCGCGAACTGCTTGCGCAGCGACTTCTCCACTTCGATCATGTCGAGGTTTAGTAGCCGCGCCATCACCCCGACGTAAATCATGTTCTTGACCAACTTGCGCAGCTTCGATTCGGAGCAAACCGCGGCGCAAATTTTGTCGTACGGCACGGCGTAGAAGGTCACATCCGAGCGCAGTTCGTTCAGCTTGAGTGGCTCGTCATAGAGCACCGCGGCGCCCGATGCGAGCGACATCGTGTCTTCGCGCGCGGTCTCGGGATTCATCGCCACCAGGAAGTCGATTTCCTTCTTGCGTGCGATGTAGCCCTTCTTGCTGGCTCGGATGGTGTACCAGGTAGGCAGACCGGCGATGTTCGAGGGGAACATGTTCTTGCCGGAGACGGGAACGCCCATCTGAAAAATGGTGCGCAGCAGAACCGTGTTGGCGCTCTGCGATCCCGAACCGTTTACGGTTGCAACCTGGATGCTGAAGTCGTTGACGACAGGCTCGCGCACGGCGCCGTGCTCGGCACCGTGTACTGCGAATTCGGTTGTGGCCATCAATACCCCTTACTACAGAAGGATGTTGCGGAGGGAGAACTCTTTATTATAAGGCAGGGCGCAAGCGGCGGGAAATGGCGCTCTGCATGTACCGTTGCCTTCCCTCACAGCCCGAACAGCTCACGTAACCGTTTGGTCTGGGCGCGGCTGACAGGGACCTCGGTCTGCTTCTTGTCTTCCATGCGGATCTGGTACGAGCTCTTGAACCAGGGAACGACTTCTTTGATGCGATTAATATTCACCAGATAGGAGCGATGCGCGCGCCAGAACATGTTGGGATCGAGCGAGTCAAGCAGTTCTTCCAAGGTGCGGCAGTTGGATTGGCCTTCCATCGCCGTCGCCACAACCGTAATGACCCCATCCTCGATCGAGGCGTAGCAAATATCTTTCTGATCGACAAGAAAGAGCCTGCCGCCCGATTTGAGTAGTACCTTCGCGGCCGGCGGCCGCTGCTGCTGCTCCAGCATTTTGACGATGGTGCCGATCTGGTCGCCAGGCGAGCCGGCGGTCTCCAGTTTTTGCCGGGCCCTCTCCACTGCCTTTGCCACCCGCTTCTTATCGAAGGGCTTCAGCACGTAATCAACCGCGTTCACTTCGAAAGCCTTCACTGCATATTGGTCGAACGCGGTGGCGAATACGATTTGCGGCAACGGGACCTTCTTGTCGATCAGCTTCTTGATGGCGCCAAACCCGTCCAATCCCGGCATCTGCACGTCGAGAAAGACGAGGTCGGGCGAGAACTCCTTGATCAAGTTAACCGCGTCCATGCCGTTCTTGCCTTGCGCCACCACATCTACATCAAGCTCTTTCAACAGATAGGCGAGTTCATCGCGGGCAAGTTGCTCGTCATCCACTATGATTGCGGAAAGGGACATTCAGGCTCCTGGAACCGAGGAAAACTAGACATCAAAGTATAACGCGGCAAAACGAACCGTCTCAGCAGGCGTCAAAATGGCCGATCGAGAACAAAGCTCACAAAGATCTCGGACCAGCCGCAGGCCCGAGGTGTCACTTTGTTCCTGAGCCGTCGGCCGCCAGGGGCGTGGCGGTGCCGATCCACAATTCGAATATGCCGGGGGCCGGGCATCCGGGTTTCAGATACTTTGGACTCAGGTTCACTGGATCTACCTTTTCGAACCCGTGCTTCTGCAGTTTGCCGGTGATGGCTGTCGCCTGCGCCGTATTCGCGTCGCTGAAATAGTAGCGAAGCTGCGTGCTTGTGGGCGCAACATCAACCCGCTGCACGCCCTGAATCGTGAATCCGGCGTCGCGAAGGAAGTTCGCCAGTTGCTGACCGCTCGCCAGTTGCTCGGTGCTGTTGGCAACGTGGATATAAATCCCGTTGGGATTAAATTTGCATTCGCTGGCCATTTGGACCTTGGTCGCCTCGACCGCTGCTTGCACCTGACCCGCCAGATTCGGGTCCGCATTGCCAATGCGCCGTATGGTGTCCTCTAAGTCAACCGGGGCGTGCCCGGCATTGGCCTCCGACGTATAGATGGAGATTCCGGTTGCGACCACCGAAGGGTTCGAACTGGTGAGCAGCGGCACCAACGAAGTCAGATTAGAGTACTGCTGTTGGGTTTTGTCCCATTCCCGTTGATAGTCATCGCGGGCCTGTTGTTGTGCGCGAGTGAGGCTATCGTTGTGGTCCTTCTGGAGCGTATATAAGCCGGCAACAAGCGCCACCACGAAAGGCAGCAAAATGCCTGCTATCTTTTCTAATCTCTCAATCTTCGCGTCAAAGCTTGAAGACGACTCGTCGGACATGACGTGGCCAACTTATCACAACCCGAATCGTGCAGAAAGACCCGAGCAGTAAGCCAAGCTCGTTCCCGGAATGCGATAAGGACTACTCTGCAAGTCCCAGCGCTCTCTGCAGTCATTGATTGCGGCGCGACGAAGAAACGATGTGCCTCACCTTGTCGTAAACTGATGAAACATGGTCGTCATCTACGGCATTCACTCAGTCAGCGAGGCGCTGAAATCGGGAGCGCGCAGCTTTGAATACGTTGGCATTGCACGCGAGCGGCATGACCAGCGAGTGCAACGCCTCATTGACGACTGTCGCGCCAGCGGCGTGCAAGTGCGCTTTCTGCCGCGCGAGCAACTTGACCGCACTGCCAATACCAATACCCATCAGGGCGTCATAGCGGTCACTAGCAGCAAACAATACGCGGACGTGGACACTCTGCTGGAGCAGCGCCACGGTGAGCATAGTTTCCTGGTGGTGCTCGACAGCGTGGAAGATCCGCACAACCTGGGAGCGCTCATCCGCACTGCCGATGCAGCCGGCGCGGACGGGGTCATCATCCCGGAGCGCCGCGCTGCTGGATTGACGGGCACCGCGGTCAAGGCTTCGGCGGGAGCGTCGGAGCACTTGCCAATTGCGCGGGTGACCAACATCTCACGCACCCTGGATGAGTTGAAAGAACGCAACGTCTGGACGGTTGGCTTGGATGAACGCGGAACCCAGAGCTACGATGAAGTGGATTACAACATGCACTGCGCGATCGTGCTTGGCGCCGAAGGCAAAGGGCTGCATGACCTGGTGCGCCGCCGCTGTGACTTCCTGGTTTCGATTCCGATGCTCGGACATGTGCCTTCGCTGAATGTGTCGGTCGCGGGCGGCGTGGTGATGTACGAGTTGGCTCGCCAGCGCCGCGTGGGGCATAACCCCCAGAAGGCCCCATCCTCCAAATGAAGTGGTTGTCGCTATTGTTGCTGGGGCTCGCAGCTGTGCTGCCTGCGTCCGCGATTGATCGTGAGGCATTCACCATTTCGCGGTATCAGCTTGAGGTGCAACTAGACCGCACCGCGCATGTAATCGCGGTCAACGGCAAGCTGACATTGCGCAACGATTCCAACAAGCCACAGAAGCTCGCGACCCTGCAGGTGTCGTCCTCGCTGGCATGGAACATGATCGCGCTGGATGACAAGCCGGTGCAGTGGCTCGGCGACAACTACACCTCCGACATCGATCACACGGGCAGTCTGTCCGAGGCGATCGTCACGCTACCGAAAGAAGTTGCTCCGGCGGCCACCCTCACGCTCGGTGTGCAATATGGTGGGACCATCACGCCCGATGTAACACGTTTGACCCGCATGGGCGCTCCCGCCGACGTCGCGGCCCGCAACGATTGGGACGAAATCAGCGACTCCTTCACCGCCGTGCGTGGACTGGGTTATGTCGCCTGGTATCCCGTGGCAATCGAGGCCGCGAGCCTCAGTGACGGCAACGCCGTCTTCGACGCGATTGCGCGCTGGAAGCACCGGCACGACCGCAGCGAATTCGACGCGGTGTTCGAGATCGATGCCGGAGATGGCAAGCAGCCATTGCAAATTGCGATCGATATTCCTGAGTCGGCCCAAGGCAAGCTGGTGCCTGAGGTGCAGGGTGACAAGATTTCTTACCGTCTGGTGGCGAAAGCGCACTTGCCGGAATTGGGCGCAGTTGTTCCTTCGTTTGCGATTGCCAACTACGTCGATCTGACGCGGCCAACGGTTACGCTCTTACACATTGCCGATGACACTTCGTTGGCGCGCGACTACGCGCTCGCGGCTGAAGCCAACGATCCCCTGCTGCATGACTGGCTGGGCGAGCCGACTCAACCAGCGCGAATCATTGAGCTGACGGAGCCAAACGCCAATCCCTGGCAAAACGGCCCGGTACTGTTCACCCCGCTTCGCGAGGCGCCAACTGCAACTTTGCAACTTCTGTTGCTCCCAGCGCAGGTCGCGGCGCGATTCCGCTCTCAGCACCTTTGGATCCAGGATGGACTGGAGCGATTTCTGCAAACGATGGCTGTGGAACGCCGCAGCGGGCGTCATGCGGCCCTTGAGTTTCTCGACCAATATCGCGAGCCTCTGGTGCAAGCCGAACTGGCAGCTCATCCGAAGACGGAAGCGGGAGCGAAGTCCTCTGCAGAAAGCAACGCCGCAAATAACACTTTGCTCAATACCAACGACGAACTTTACTTGCGCGGCAAAGGCGGCTTCGTGTTTTGGATGCTGCGCGACATGACCGGCGAGGATTCCATGCAACGCGCCATTGCAGCTTACCGAAATGGCGCCGACAAAGACCCCAGCTACTTTCAGCATCTGGTCCAAACCAGCTCTAAGCGTGATCTGGAATGGTTCTTCGATGATTGGGTTTACCGCGATCGCGGTTTGCCGGAGTTTCACGTCGAGTCCGCGTACACCCGTCCTTTGCTCAGCGAGGGGAGCAAGAGCTTTCTGGTGACCGCGACCATCGAGAACCGAGGCGGCGCGGGAGCCGAGGTTCCGGTGCTTATTCAGACTCCTTCTGGCGAGAAGAGTGTCCGCGTGCTGGTCAAGGCGGGAGAAAAAGGTACCGGCCGTATCGAGGTGCCAGTTGCGCCCGACAAAATTACTGTCAACGATGGAAGCGTCCCTGAA
Source organism: uncultured Acidobacteriaceae bacterium (assembly GCA_963709045.1). GTDB lineage: Bacteria > Acidobacteriota > Terriglobia > Terriglobales > Acidobacteriaceae > Bog-257. Next base: position 527,444 of record CAVPUX010000011.1, read on the forward strand.
GCCAACTTGGGGAACAATGTGTATGAGATTCCGGTCAAGCAGCCATGAAGAAAAAGTCTCCACCACAGAGACACCGAGGACACAGAGGACAAAAAAGGCAAATCAACGGCGGATCGACACGGATTTACACGGATATCTTTTGGTCTTTGTTCACAAATTGATCCGCGTCCATTTCTGGAAATCCGCGGTCGATTTATCTTTCTTCTCTGTGTCCTCGGTGTCTCTGTGGTGAATCGCTTTTCCCGAGGCTGATATGATCTTGGGTCGCGACTGAGCGACCAATGAGGATGGCTTGAGCTACATCCAGTTTCTTGGCGCGGCCGGAGTAGTCACCGGTTCGAAGCATTTGATCCATGTAGACAACCAGGGCACGCGAGGCCTACAGGTGCTCGTGGATTGTGGCCTCTTCCAGGGGCAAAAAGAATGGCGGGAGCGAAACTGGCAAGACCTGCCAGTACCAGCGAACTCGATCGACGCCGTGATCCTGACTCATGCTCACCTCGATCATTCGGGATGGATTCCACGCCTGGTAAAGCAGGGTTTTCACGGCCCCATCTACGCGACCCAGGCAACGATTGACCTGTGCGGCATCCTCTTGCCTGACTCCGGACACCTTCAAGAAGAAGATGCGGCGTACTACAACAAGACGCAAGCCAGCAAGCACGTACCGGCGTTGCCGCTTTACACCATGGAAGAAGCCCAGCAGTGCATGACCCTGTTCCGTCCGCTGAACTTCGAAGAAGCTAAGCAACTCACTGGCGCATTGTCGTTCCGATTTGTTCGAGCAGCCCACATTCTGGGCTCGGCCATGACCGAGATCACCATCGTCTCGAACGGCAAGCCATCGAAGCTGCTCTTCACCGGGGACATAGGTCGTGTCCGCGACAATCAAGTAGCACCAGACAAAGTCGTACACTCGGGTCCAACCGAGGGCGAAGAATGCGATCTGCTGGTGATGGAAAGCACCTACGGCAATCGCTTGCATCCCCATACCGATCCACGTCCGGAACTGGCGGCGCTGATCCGTGCCACACTCCAGCGTGGCGGCAGCGTGATTGTCCCATCGTTTGCCGTCGAACGGACACAAAAGTTTTTGTTCCTGCTCAAGGAGTTGATGGAGACAGGACAGGTGCCACGGGTGCCAGTGCACGCCGACAGTCCCATGGCCATCAAGGCGGTCCAAATCTTCCTGAAGCACACCGAAGAGTTCTCGCCTGAGACGAAGGCATTGATCGACAAATACGGGTCGCCTTTGGAGTGGCCAAACTTCCACTTCGACGTCACGCAGGACGAGTCCAAGAAGATCAACGAGTCGAAATACCCAGCGATTATTGTGTCGTCGAGCGGCATGGTCACCGGAGGACGGATTCTGCATCACCTGATGCAGCGGCTGCCTGACCCCAGGAACCTGATACTCTTCATCGGCTTTCAGGCACCGGGGACGCGAGGATTCACGATCAAGAGCGGCGCCTCCGAGGTGAAGATGTTTGGTCAGGTAATTCCGATTCGCGCGCAGGTGGCGGCGCTGGAACAATTCAGCGATCATGCCGATACTCCGGAATTGCTGGAATGGCTGCACACGTTCAAACATGCGCCGAAGCAGACCTACCTCGTCCACGGAGAACCGGCGGCAGCCGCGGATTTACGCGACAGCATGGCGAAAGCATTAGGGTGGGATGTGCACGTGGCAGCCTATCGCGAGAAAGTAGCGATTGGATGAATGCCGTTCCCTTCACGCCTGCAGCGCAAGAATGATCGATCCGGTTCCGCATCAACTCTACGCGGCTTGCGTTGGCGAGCCGGACGCCTTCGGCTCAACTTCACCGACCGATCGCGGACGGGCCCGCCCCTCGCGATGCGTACCACCTTCATAAGCCACCCGCGCAAAGGTGATGTCGAGTACCAGTCCGCTGAAGGCGTGGCACAAAGCTTCATTGATGTAGGCGATCGAGGCTGTTTGCTCGTGGCTGAGTCCGGCATCCAGCAATTGCGTAATCCCGGTTTCTACCCTTGCGGGAATCTCTCCCACAAGTCCCCAGGCGCTCTCGCTGATACGATGCTGACAGTCAGTGAACAGCGGTGATCGCATCAACTCCTGTAGTGCGCGCGAGTACCCATCGTAAAAGCCAGGCCAGCGCGCCATGGCGCGATGTTCGTCCGATATGAAGGCCAACTCCATCGCGCGGCGGCGCTCGTCCCAAATGCGCTGCAGCGTGGGGGGCGCCACACTGACGTCGAGCAAACACGGCGACACCGGGAAGTTGGGATGCTGCGCCGGCTCGGGCACAATCCGCTCCGTACCTACGGGCCCCTCGAATGCCTGCATCTGCGCGCTGGCAATCAGCAATAGAAGCGGATCGACATATTGGTAATAATCAAGCACCTGCGCTAGTGAAAGCCCAGGCCCTTGATTGGAGTGCAACTCCCGCGAGGCCAGGCTGCCCACGTCAAAGTAATTGTGGATCCTGGTGTAGGACTCAGCTGCCAGCCGCGCGCCCAGCAAAAAGAACTGGCGGCAGTCCAGCGTTGACCGAAAAGTCCGCCAATGAATTTCCAGGAAATCGGGATACGTGGCATAGGCCTGATACAGGATGGGAACCACCGGCACGCCAAGTTTATGCCGAACCTCATCGAAAATTTCGCGAGTGCGGGGCGCAGCCTCGGCTTCGCCCACCAGCTTCAGACGATGACCTCGTCTCCACCTCATGAACAGTTTGATGAGGCTGCCCGCTACACCGATGTAAGGTGAATACCGGAATTCTTGTTTCCGTAGCGTTGAATACAGGCGTTGTCTCACTACGGTTACTTCTGGTTGACGGTTAGTTACTCCTGGTACAGCGAGGCCATCCGTCGTCCCCACCTCGGATAGAATCAGCTCTGGAATCGTCGCGATGGACAAGCCCAGTCAAAGCCGCCCGTTCGAAGTGCTGTTCGACCACGCCGAACCGAGCCTGATTACCGATGACGCCTACGCGCCCTACGGCAATTTTGGTTTTCCGCCGCCCCCAACTGGCCGGCCCTGGATTTACTCCAACTTCGTACAATCGCTCGACGGCATCACCACCTTGCTCGGGGAGCATGCCTCCGGCGGAGAGATCTCGCAGTCGCCTGAAGACCGCTGGCTCATGGACCTGTTGCGCGCTCATGCCGACGGCCTCGTGATGGGAATGAACACTCTGCTGGAGGAGCAGCGCATCCGTGGCCCGCAGAGCCGAGGCATCGTCTTCCAGGTCGCCGACCCGAAGCTGCGCGCGCTGCGTGATCGTCTCGGAAAAGGACGTGAACGCAACATCTTCGTAACTCGCGCGGTGGACCTCGATCTCTCCCGATATAAAGTTTTTGATGGCGACGTGTTGGACGCCGCAATTCTTACCTCTCCGTCAGGGGCGGAACGGTTGCGTGCCCAAGGCGTGCACCCTCATGTTGCAGTCATTGCCGCCGGTGAAGGCGAAATCTTTGACTTACCGCACGCCATCGGCAAGCTGCGGGAAGAACTGGGCGTGAAATATCTGCTGTGCGAGGGTGGGCCAACTCTTTACGGCAGTCTTGCGCGGGCCGATCTGGTGGACGAGAAGTTCATGACCGTCTCGCCGATAGAAGTCGGGCAGGTGGTTCCCCCAGAACAAAAACGTATCGCCAGCGAGCAAACTACTCCGCTTTTGCTACGCCCCACTGTCTTCGGCGGGCCGGGATATACCCGCGAGAACTTGACGCGATGGACTTGGATGAGCTGCCGCAAGGCGGGCGACCATCAGTTCAGCCGCTACCGGAGGAAAGACAGGGGCTACGGGTTAGGGGTTAGGGGCTAGTGGCTAGACGATCAGCAAACCTGTTCCCTACTCGCCCGCTTTCCGCATACTCATTGAGATCCGCGCCTACGTTCGCGAATTTGGCTGCCGCACACCCAGGCTAAGCGAGTTCCTGACGGCGCGGACGAACGTGGCGGGACTGGGAATCAGCCGCTTGCGGCGTGCCGGCTTCGTGTCGTCGTGTTCCTGCAGCATACGCACAATATCTGCCGCCGGAACTCGAACGCTAACCTCATCTACCGAGACGAAACGCACCGTGCGGTCGGACGCCAGGATGAATACCGCCGGCTTGGCAATGCCACCTTTCTCGCGCGGATTGTAAATGCCCCATTCCTGGACGACGCAACGCTCGACGTCGGAGAGGATGGGGAACGGCAAACGCTAGCTGCCGCCGCACCGCCTCCGATTTCTCAGGGGCATCCACCGATACAGCCACCAGACTAGCGCCAGCGGCACGAATGGCTTCATGGTGCTCGCGATATTCCGCCAACTGGCGGAGACAAAAGGGTCACCAATGGCCGCGATAGAACAGCAGAACCAGCGGGCCGCCAGCCACCAACTCCGATAAGCGCCGCGCTACGCCGGTAGAATCCGGGAGCTCGAAGTCCGGCGCCCGTTGACTGACTTGGGGCAGTCTCTCTTGGCTTGGCGGAGTTGGCGTCGTGGACATCGGTTCTATCGATTCCCGATCGTTAGAACAGGATTCAAGTCCAACGTCTCCAGACTTCTCGCCTTACTTCGCCCTCTCCAACAATTGCGCGGCGCGGTTGACGGCATCCGTCAGCAGCTGCAACTGCTGCTGCATCGTCGCCAATTCTTTGTTGTCGATGGCCTCATTGACTCCGGGAATTACGACGGCCGCATATCCGGTGTACTCCCCCGGCGCGTAGATTGAATGCTTGAACCATGGCCGGTCAGGCAGACCGTCGATAAGAAACGCACGCTCGGTGTTGCGAAGAATGAAGTTTATGCCCCCAGGATCACCCAGGGTAGCGTTCTGCAATTGCAACACGCTGGCACCAGCTTTCTCCAGACGTGCCGCCGCTTTCGCTGCCTCGGCGAACGACGGCGCCTTTTCGCCGAGGGCCTTCTTTGCTTTCGGCTCGGCAGCCTTTATGTACTCGCCAATCTCTTTACCGTAGTCCTGAAAATTGAAGGGCAGAACGTCGGCGGAGGCCAGCCGAATGGCTTCCAATCCATAAACCCTCGCCATCTGCTGCTCATAGACAAACGTGGGATCGCCAAACTTGGTGAACCAGGCGAAGTTATCGAATGCCGAATGATAGACGCCGTAAGGACCGCGCGAGCCGATATCGGCAGAAGGAACACCCAAGTGCTGCAGGAATGCGGTGTAGTCGGAACCGCTGCCGAGATCGCCGACATGAACATCGGCTTGCACCTCAGCAGTTGGTTTGGATTCGGAAGCGCTCGAAGACGCCGGTTCATGCGGCTTGGCGCGCTCCTGCTCTTTCTTCTCGGCAGTGGCCTTCCACTGGTCGTAAACGCTGCCGCCCTTCGGACTGGGCACTGACTTGGCGACATCGCGCAGGTACTGCTTTAAACTCGGCACCGACGAAGCGCTGAAGTCAGGACCAGAAACAGCCGCGTCCATGTTGAAGTAAGCGACGGCCCGGCCAAGTTCCTTAGCGTGCTGCTCAGCAAATTCGGTAGAGCCGATCAGGCCTTCCTCCTCTGCGTCCCAACTGGCGAAAACGATGGTGCGCTTAGGGTGCCATCCAGTCTTGAGCAACTCTCCCACGCCGTGCACGGCCTCCAGCTGTGCGGCAGTGCCGCTGTTGGGGTCCACCGCGCCGTACACCCAGGCATCGCGATGATTGCCGGTGACCACCCATTCGTCGGGCAGTTGCGATCCGCGCACCATACCAATCACGTCGTAGATGGTGACGAACTGATAGCTCTGCTTCAAGGCCATGTGCACCTTCACCGGCCCCGGGCCGACATGGTAGGTGAAAGGCAACGCGCCTTGCCACTCGCGCGGCGACTCCGGCCCACCGAGATTGGCCATGATGGGAGTGGCATCGGCGTAAGAGAGCGGAGTGGTTGGAATCTTCGGCATGTCGGTGGCGCGCTCGGGCGCGATGCGCTTGCTGTCGGGTAGATCGGGCACAGAGGCGATTCCCGGCGTGGTGGGATCGCCAGGATAGCGGAACAGGTATTGGATGGAGCCGCGCTGTACTCCGGTGTCGGGACGCCACGGCCCCTTGGGATACTTGTCACCCTTGAAATAACCGTCATCCCACGGATCGGAATAGATGATGACACCTGCTGCTCCGAATTGTTGCGCAATAAACGCCTTCACCCCGCGAAAGTTTTCGCCATAGCGCACGATGACGATCTTGTCCTTCACGTCAACGCCCATCTCTTGCAGCTTCTTGAAATCTTCAGGGCGGCCATAGTTCGCGTACACCACATCGGCGGTCACGTCACCCGACGGCGAGTACTCGTTGAAGGCGGGCAGAATGCGTGGGTCGTCTTGGTAAGGATCATCGCTGACATGCTCAGGGGATGGGCCAGTCATGTTGATGCCCTTGGGTGCAACCACTTCTACCTTGATGTCGAGCGGCAAGTTCATCCACACCTTGTATTGCTGGATGTAGGCATCGAGACCCGCAGCCTTGTACTTATCCAAAACGTACTCGGCTGTCTTCAGGTCTTCGGGCGATCCGGCGACGTGGGGCTCAGAGGTCAGGGTCTGCAAATGCTCCTTGGCCAATTGCGGATCGGGTACCGCTAGAAAAATTTTCTCGGCTTTCAACTCGGCGCGGGGATCGCGGTATCCAAATATCTTGTCCGGTGGCGTGAATGGAGCAGGCTGGGATTTCTGTTGGCTAGAAGTTAGAGGCGAATAAAAAAGAGCACAACCGAGCACGGCAACGAAGAAGCGAATCAAAGCGATACTCCTCGGGTGAATGAGAACGAGCTCATAGCAAGCACAGATACGAGAAATAGCAGCTTACATCACCGGTGAAGGCATCGCGAAGCGGATCGAAAACTTGACGGATCAGGTCTAGCCGGCCGTGGCGTGGCGCGCTTGCGGTAGCGCGGCGTGACGTTCCCGAGCGTGCCGCACCAGCACCTTGCCGCGAGCGGTCATGAAGCGCGCCAGCATGGCCGCGAAGCCTTCCAGAAGAACGCGGTCCGCGCTGCCAAAATTGTTGGCGCGGTCGCTTTCGACATCAATCACGCCCAGCGTGTGTCCTCCGATGCGGATGGGCACCACGATCTCCGATTTCACCTCCCGGAAACACATGCTGTAAGTTGCGTCCGCGGTAACGTCAGGGATGACTTTCGTCGGTCCGCGCTGACCGGTAGTTCCGACGTTCCCTTTGCCAAACTCGAATACGTGGCACGGAGGCACGGGGCCGTGCATTGCCTGACGCACGACCTTGTCGCCCAGCACGAAGTAAACGCCAATCCAGAAGTACTGGCGCTGGTCGTAAAGCAGCTTGAGTAGATGGCCCAGCGGCGAGGCATCGGCCGGTGAGAACGTAGCCAGCAACTCCTCACATGCCTGTAATAGTTCTCTGACAGAGTAATAGCGCTTTGACAAGAAATGTTCCCAGGGAAATGTCCACTACCAGTGTAGTCGGCGGGAAGGCGAGACTCCAATTGCGCCCAGGCGCGCACCTAAACCGCTGGACCGGGAGGGGCCTGCGCAGGGCCGCCGGACAGATCAGGAATGAACGCAAGGTCAACGTTCGGAGTCTCCTCCGCGGCTTGAGGCAGGTTGAGCAGAGCCTGCAATGCAGGTAAGGCCGCACGCATGGAAGCTTCCCCGAGGGCGATCAGTTCGCGAGTGCGATCGAAGCAATCGAACGCGAAGCCGGTGACGTCGGGATCCAGCACAAGGTCGGCGTCTTTCTTCCACGTATCGCACATCTTGGCTTGGGCGATTGAGAAACATTGGCCGATCACCTCGAACAGGTGACGTGGCTCGCGTTCCTGGCTCACGTGAGCACTCAAGTGCACGCCGAGCACGCACTCTGCGCCCATCTCGCGCAGCGGCGTCGTCGGCACAGAATAGGCCAGCATTCCGTCAACGTAGGAACGGCCGTCGATTTCCACAGGCGGAAACATTCCCGGATAGGCGCAGCTGGCCCGGATGGCATCGACCAGCGAACCTTTGGTAAAGACAACCGCCTCGCCGGTTCGAATTTCAGTAGCGATCACGGCAAAAGGAATTTTCAGCTCTTCGAAGGTTTTAATTTTCATTACCCGCTCGCAGAAACGGTTGATGCGGTCCGTGCTGCAAAAACCGTACCGCGACAGGGTCCAGCGAGCGAAGTCGTTGAAGCGCGCCATGCGGGCAACCTCTTCCATTTCGCAGGCGCTCAACCCTGCGCAATAGAAGGAGCCAACCAGCGCTCCCACGCTGGTTCCGGCTACGAAATCCACTGGGATCTTGGCCTCTTCCAGTACCTTGAGGACTCCAATGTGAAGTATCCCCCGCGCGAACCCGCCGCCCAGGGCAAGTCCGAGCTTGGGGCGGTGCATAGCAGCAGAGAACGCGTCGGTTGTCGGCTTGGCAGAGGGACGCGACAGCTCGCGCGAGAATGCGCGCAGCGATCGAGCCAGACGATGGATGTTGCTCATGGCCGTAATCCTTTTGCTCTCAGCCATTTCCCCTATTAGAGGAACCATTCATTAGGATGCCGGCGCGCTGAAGAATGATGCCGGGAAAATGCCCCGGCAGCGCGGCACCAGGCTATAGGATTTGGGCTCTGATTCCGGGCAATCCTCAGAAGGTCAGCTTTTTCACGTACTCGTGCAAAGGCATGCCGAAAAAATCCGTGCTCTTGCCCGAGGCGACATAGCCATGCTTCTCATAGAAGCGCGTGGCACGATGCAGTGGCTCCGTCGTATCCAAGGTTACCCGCGAGCACCTATGGCCGGCGAGTTCTGCCTCAGCAGCTTGCAACAGTTTTTCAGCGATGCCTCGGCCCTGCCACTCCGGCAAGACGGCCATGCCGCGCAGATGTCCTTCGCTTGCATCGATCACCGCGCAAGCGATAGTGCCGACAATCTGGCCGTCGGCGGTGACCGCGACGAAGACGCACATCTGCGCGAGGCGATGCTGGATTGTCTCAGGCGTTAAGACGGTATCAGCGAAAGCCGCAGGAGTGTACTTGTCGCGATAGGGTGCGAACGCGATTCTCAGGCATTCAAGAATACCGGGAGCGTCGGCACCCGAGGCTTTCCGAATTGTGATGTCGGCGTGCAATGCTGTGGGTGACGATCAAGCAGACTTCTCGACGGCATTGTATTCCGCGGCGCGGATTTGCGCGCTGAACGAAAAGCCCAGCCACGGTTGGCTGGGCTTCCTGGAAAACGGCGAAGATGTTATTGGACCCTGGTCACGTTGCCCGCTTGAGGGCCTTTCTGACCATCGACGATCTCGAACTCGACCTGATCGCCTTCCTGCAGGCTCTTGTAGCCATCGTTATTGATTGCGCTGAAGTGCACGAACACATCAGCATTACCATCATCACGGCCTATAAAGCCAAAACCTTTGGCGTTATTGAACCACTTTACGGTTCCTTTCATTCTCACTTTCTTCTTCCTCCGGGCAAAGCCCATCAGCATCCCCACCCCGAGGATGCTGGTCTTGAATTGCGTCAATCAGGTTGAGCCGAGAAGCCAAAGTCTAATGGAGGACTTTTTCCCAAAGCACATCTGGCCAGTTGGATTGGCCTGTTGAACAGCGTGCCTTAATTTTCCTCCCCTTTTTGTGGTGTTGTCAAGAGAGTATATAGACGAGAGGCGCATTTCGAGCGGGCTTTTGGCACCCGTGCTGCCAGCAGAAGTCTGTTGATGGCTGACTTTTGGCTGGCGAAGCGGAATACCAACCGTGGCTTAAAGTCGAGCGGCGGCTTCGAATTTCAGCCCGCGACTTTGGGGCACTACCTGTCACAGACTGCCATTGCGGACGCTCTCCGCCAGCCACAAAACGGAGGAGATCGTCTTGCCATCGCAAATTTCGCCAGAGCGAACCATCTGCAGCGCCTGCGACAAAGGGACGAGGCGGCACTCGATCGATTCATCCTCTTCCGGATGCGCGTCGCCTGCTTTCAGCCCACGCGCAAGATACACCGTCATGGTCTCGTCCAGAAAACCAGGACTGGGGTAGAAGAAGAGGGCTTGCTTCCACTTCGTTGCCCGATATCCGGTCTCTTCGAGCAATTCGCGCTTGGCGCCCGCCAGGGCCTTCTCGCCGGGATCAACACGGCCCGCGGGAAGCTCCCACAGATAGTCATTCGCCGCGTAGCGGAATTGGCGCTCCAGCAGAATCCTCGGCTCAGGAGCGCTCTCGTCCACGGCAAGAATTACGGCCGATCCGGAATGCCGCACTACGTCGCGGCGGGCAACGATTCCGCTGGGCTCGCGCACCCGGTCAGACTTGACACTGAAGGCGGGTCCCTTGAACACCGCTTTGGATGAGAGGACTTCGGCCTTCTTCCTCACTTTAGCGGACGGGTGTTTCTTACGGTTCCCTTCTGGTTTTATAGGCGTGTGCTCTTTTGATGGCATAGTCCAACCACTATAAGGCAGCGGTCGCGACTTTCCATAACGGCTGCGCTGGACCGCGCGAAATCTGCTATTCTGCCCGCCGTGCCCAAACAATCTCGCTCTGCGCGTCCTCTGACGGTCAGCATCGTCGGTCCCGGCAATTTAGGGACGGCGTTGGCGTTGACGCTGCCATCGGCGGGTTACGTAGTGAAGTTCATTGCCGGGCGTCCGAAAAACATTGCCAGCGCCGAAACCAGAGGCTTGGCGCGGCGAGTAAAGGCACAGCTGACCACGCTGGCCAAGGCGCCGCTGGACAGCGATCTGGTCTGGATCACGGTACCCGATGACGCGATTGCCGCGACTGCCTTGCGACTGGCGCGCGCCCAGGACTGGCAAGGGAAGATTGTCTTCCACTCCAGCGGCGCCCTGACCAGCGACGATCTGGCTCCGCTGCGCGAGCGAGGAGCGAAGGTGGCGGCAGTGCATCCGGGCATGACTTTTGTACGAGGTCCCGCGCCGCAGATGTTGGGAGTGGCATTCGCCGTCGAGGGAGATGCGGCCGCCACTCGTCTGGCTAAACGCATTGTGGAGGACTTGGGAGGTACGACATACGCGATTAATAAGCGCAACAAGGTGCTCTATCACGTGTTTGGCAGCTTTGCTTCACCCATGGTGATTGCCTTGATGACGTCGCTGGAACGGGTGGCGAAGGCCGCTGGGATTAAGTCGGGGGACATCAAGACCATGATGGTTCCTCTGCTATGGCAAACCCTGCGAAATTACTTGCAGCATGACGCGGCGTCGGCTTTCAGCGGGCCTCTGGCACGCGGCGACGTCGCGACGGTTCGCCGGCACCTGGAGGAGTTGAAGCTGCTACCGGAGGCACGAGCGGTCTATATTGCGTTGGCGAAGAGCGCGCTCAAGAATTTGCCGGTAAAAAACCGTAAGGCTATGGAAAGAGTATTGGAGAGCAGTGAATAGTCTGGTCTCAACAACGGTTCTATGCGAAGTGCGGTAGTTTAGAATGTCGCAATCCGATATTTTGCAGGAGTTCGAATGCGTTCTCTACTCTTGAATCTATCTTTGTTATCGGTACTGCTGATTCCAGCTTTCGCGCAACAACCCGATTCGCCTCAGACCCAGCCGAGTGCGCAGCCGCAGACAAAGACGAACGCCCCCTCGAAGAAGTCGCAGGCAGCGAAATCCCAAGAGGCCCCAGCGGCGCCCGAGGAACCAAAGCCGGAACCAGCGAAGGAATCCGCCGACAAAGGAAAAGACAAAGAAGAGCACTTCGACATGACCGAAGTGGCGCCGGTGGTGACTCATCATCAGATCACAGTGGATGGAAAGCTGCTGCACTACACGGCCACCGCGGGGCGGCTGCCGATCAAGCGCGCTGACGGGAAAATCGAAGCGGAGATGTTCTTCGTGGCCTACACGCTGGATGGGCAAGTGGCCAGCAGGCGTCCGCTGACATTCGCCTTCAACGGCGGGCCGGGATCGTCGTCTATTTGGCTGCATATGGGAGCGCTTGGCCCCAAGCGGGTTGTGCTGCAGCCCGATGGTTTCATGCCGCCCGCTCCCTACCGCTTGGAAGATAATCCTTACACTCTGCTCGACAAGAGCGACCTGGTGCTGGTGGACGCGATTGGCACGGGATTCAGCCGCGCGGGCGATGAAGAGCTATTCAAGAAGTTCTGGGGCGTGAAGGGCGACATTGAAGCCTTCAGTGAATTTATTCGTCTCTATATCACGCGAAATGAGCGCTGGAGTTCGCCTCTCTACCTGTTCGGCGAAAGCTACGGCACCACGCGATCGGCCGGAATTGCCGGATACCTGGCCGACAAGGGCATTTCGTTTAACGGCATTACTCTGCTTTCGATGGTGCTGAATTTCGAGACCCTGATCAGCAACAAGACCAACGACCAGGCTTATGTTTTCCTGGTTCCTACCTTCACCATGATTGCGGGATACCATCACAAACTGGCGCCCGACCTCGCCCAGGACATGAACAAGGCCCGCGAGGATTCGCAGCGCTGGGCATCGACCGATTATGCCCAGGCGCTCGACAAGGGAGACGCTCTGACGCCGGAGGAGCGGCAGAAGGTGATTAGTCAGTTGGCGCGCTATACGGGGTTAAGTTCTGAGATAGTCGATCAGGCCAATCTGCGGATTGATGTGCGCGAATTTACCCATTATTTGCTGATCGATCAGAAGCTACGAGTGGGGCGTTTGGATGGACGTTTCACCGGGCCTGATCCAAACGGACTGCTGGACACTCCGTTCTACGATCCGTCGGGATCATCCCCTACTCCCCCGTTTACCTCGACTTTCAACGACTATGTGCGGACTGAGTTGGGTTACAAGACGGACATGCCGTACTACGTTTCCGCCGCGCAGGCGGGATTCGAGAAGTGGGATTGGGGATCAAGCATTCAGGGCTTTCCGGACACGGCCACGGCACTGCGCCAGGCTATCGTGAAAAATCCTTACTTGAAGGTGTTTGTGATGGAGGGATATTACGACCTGGCGACTCCATTCGCCGCGGCCAATTACACTATGAACCATCTGGATATCCCAGCGAAATACCGTCAGAATATTTCGTTTGCGACCTACGACGCAGGACACATGGTGTACTTACCGATGGATGGTCTGAAGAAGATGAAGAGCGACGAGGTGAGGTTTATGGAGATGTCGGGAGGGCAATAGGGGAGCTCTCAATCTTCCTACAGTTGGTTTTGGACGAATCCGAAACATGGCGTGCCATTCGCTTTGAGGCCGGTGATTCGCGGGGTTGATGATAATCACGCTTTTTGTGAAGGAGAATAATCGACGCTACCGAGCCGTTCTCGCGCCTTATCGGCTTCAGTTAGTGGATAGAGAAACGCGAGGAACCCGGCTTCCTTGTCAGGATCGGTCATTGTGGTGGCAGGATCGAAGCCGCCGTAAAATATGAATAGCTCCGGTTCCGGCCCAAGGCTCGGCATTGGCCCACAATTAACAGCAAGCACATGCCTTGCATCGGAATGCGGGCTGGCCAGAAGAATGCCATTGATTCCGTTACCCCCCGAATCCATCATAGGAATTACAGGGCCGATACTGTCTTCTGGATGACTAACGCGCAGATTGTTCACGTCAAACCACCTGCCAACAAACCTGATGGCATCGGATTGCAGATCAACGTGAAAGTCAACCAAGGTCCTCTTTGATGACGTGCGAGCGTCCTTCGTTGGATGTGCCGTTTCGAGTGAACCCAGCCCTTGAATAAGCAAGGAAAAGATATGGCCATTGAGCGTGTCGAGGCGTGAAGATTGTCGTTTGATCTCGGTTCGTATCTTTCCGGTCTGTGAGAATTGGGCTTGGCCGCCCGGATGGTGAGAATATTTTACGAGATGCGATGTGACCTTGCCGCCCTGTTCAAGGCTAACCTGCGATTGTCGCTCACCATTACCGGCTATTGTCGATGTAGAGAGAATGCCGGTGCGGTGCCGAAAGTATGGGAAGGAAACGAAGAGGCTTCCATCTCTCCCGAATAAAACCTGAAATGCTTTTGCGCGAAGATCGCCAGCCGCGACGACACAGACAATCACATCGGCGCGTATAGCTGAGACGTTCCTGGGCTGGAAGCCGGGTTTGCCTGAGTGGGTGCTTTTGATCGCGGTCAAGAAAATCTCCAGTCACCGAAATGATTTCTCACGGACCTGGTGTACGAAGTCAATCGAGTTTACCGCCCGGTGGTCAGTGCTCACAAAATTGTCATCCTGAGCGTAGGCGGCGCGGGGTTTGTGCCGCCGGAGTCGAAGGATCTGCGGTCCCTGCGACGTGTGACGATACTCACATCGCAATCCCACGGTCGCGTGAAAAGATCACCGTCGTGAGAGAGCATCGATATGCGACCTACATCCTCGCCAGCCGGTCGCACCAGTTCTACGTAGGAGTCACCAACAATCTTGAGCGACGGACGCGACAACATAGGGAACACACGTTCGCAGGCTTCACCGCCCGGTATAACATTCACCGATTGGTCTGGTACCAGATCTTCGGCGATATTCGCGATGCCATCGCGCGCGAGAAACAGCTCAAGGGCTGGCGTCGAGAGAAGAAGATTCACTTGATTGAATCGGAAAATCCGACATGGCAGGACTTGTCGGAAGAGTGGGGAAAGCCGATCACACTGAAGGACATTATTCGCGGCCCCGGCGAGTGACCGCAGATCCTTCGACTCCAGCGGCGCAAACCCCGCGCCGCCTCCGCTCAGGATGACAATTCTGATCGGGCTGGCGGACTGGTTTCCCTACCACGTCGTAAACAAGTGTCCCATCTTTTCTTTCTTGGTGCGCAGGTAGTTCTCGGAGTGCTCGTAGGGTTCGACATCGGCAGGCACACGTTCCACAACTTTGATACCGGCGTTCTCCACGGCGGCGACTTTCTCCGGGTTGTTTGAGATCAGGCGAACTTGCTTCACCCCAAGCTGTCGCAAGATCTCTGCCGGTAGCTTGTACTCCCGATAATCGTTGTCATAGCCGAGTTCTTCGTTGGCCTCGACGGTGTCGAGACCTTTGTCCTGCAGCTCGTAGGCTTGCAGTTTGGCCATCAGGCCGATGCCGCGCCCTTCCTGCTGCTCGTAGACGAGAATACCGGCGCCAGCGTCGGCAATCATGGAAAGCGCCAGCTCAAGCTGTTGACGGCAGTCGCAACGCATGGAATGGAAGACGTCGCCAGTAAGACACTGCGAGTGAATGCGCACCAATGGCGGGGTGGAGTGGACGTCACCCATAACCAGCGCAACGGCTTCTTCTTTGCGACGCTCCGCCTTGCCTTCGCGCGCCAGGCGATCAGCTTCTTCAGCGGAGACGCTGTCGAGCAAATTCTCAAAATCGCCTTCGAAGCCGTAGATGCGGAACTGTCCCCAACGGGTGGGGAAATTGGCCTCGGCTATCTTCTTGACACTCTTCACGGTAGAACCATTCACGCTTTGATTATAAGCTGCCAGGCCGGTTGGCCCGATGTTCATGCGTCACAGGCAAGGCTAACGCGCGGCACAGAGATCAGGCAGCGCGCTGTGGAAAAAAGGGCGGCCATTGCGGGCCGCCCAAGGTGCGATCGCTGCTCAGAAGATACTATCGATGGCCACCGCCTCCGCTGTGTCCGCCGCCACCGCCGGAGCGCCCACCGCCACCACCGCCGCCGCCGCGATAACTCCCGCCGCCGGAGGAGCCGCCCGAGTAATGCGGTGCTGAATAATGCGGTGCGGAGTAGGAGCTTCCCGAACCGTAGCTGCGGCTCATATAGGTTGGGCTCGATCCATTGCTTCGGGTAGAGTACCCCGGAGTCGATCCATAGCTCCGGCTAGAGCCGTAAGAGGGGGACGAACCGCCCCTGCTTCCAGAGTAAGCGCTGCTGCCCACCCGGCTAGCGGCGTACGACGAGGAAGCCGAGTACGCGGGCGCCGCATGATAGCTGTAGCCAGCGGGCGGACGAGGCGCCGACCCAGAGGATCGAGATGCCTGACCCGAATTGCCGTGGCCACTGCCACCGGAATTACCCTGCGAACCTCCATGCGAATTGTTCTGCGGGGCTGCATGTTGCGACGGGGCCGACTGGTGCGACGGAGAAGACTGCTGTGCTGGAGAAGACTGCTGCGCCGTTCCGCTGGGCGCGTGATAGTTATAGTTTGCGGGCGGCCGTGGCACCGAGGAATTGCGGGCTGTCGTCGCTCCCGTAGTGCCTTGCGGACTGGCATTCATCGTTGCGTGATTATTGGCGCTGTTTGCGCCGCCTCGCGCGAAGCTGTCGTTACTCGCGGGAGGCCGAGGCACATTGTGCGCCGCGGGATTCGACGGAACATTGGCGCGCGCAACCTGATTGTTTACCGCTCCATTGTTTACCGCTCCGCCGGCCGACGGCGGGCGGGGCACGTTGTGCGCGGTATTCGCGCTGGGCGCCGCAAGCGGAGCGTGAGCCGTGTTCATATTGCCCTGCGTACCACGAGAACCAGTCGCAGGAGAAGCATTCGTTCTCGCCGAGGCAGTCTGGTTCGCGTTAAAGCGGGACGGTCCCGCCGGAGGAGTGGCGTGGGTCACGACACTACGATTGGTCGCCGAAGATGGAGGCACTGACCTCGCCGCTGCACTCCCTGCCGTCACCGACTGCCGGGTCGGCGAGACATTAGCCGTGTGCATGAGCTGGCCGTTGTTCACCGCAGACCTGGGCACAACCGTTCCGACCTTGTTGATAGCGGCGCCCGACGTGAACGCCGACTTCGGAGCCGCCGTCACTGCGCCCGGTATGTTGCGGTTGGCTCCGGTTCCCGCGAAATTATTGTGATAGTAGTTGTTGGTAACGCCGTTGATGTTGTTGATGTGCGTATTCGTAACGTTGACGTTGTGCAGGTAACCAGCACTGACCCAGCCACCGCCGCGATACCAGCCGCCATGTCCCCATCCGCAGTAGCGCGGATAGTAAGGCGCACCCCAGCCCAACGGGAACCAGCCAAAGCCAACACCGATGCCCCAGCCGCCACCCCCGAATCCGAAGCCAATTCCGAAGCCGCCTCCTCCGATCCAGCCCACCAGGGCCGGAGCGTAGTAGGGATTCCAGTATCCGATTGGTCCGGGAGCCCAGCCCCATCCGCCGTTCCAGTCGACCCAGCGTCCATAGTGGAAAGGCGCAAATCCCCAAGGCGCATCATCCACCCAGGTCCATCCCCAAGGCGCGATCCACGCCCAATGACCGTAGCGATACGGCGCCCAACCCGGCTGGACCGAGGTGGGTACCCACACCGAGCCGTACTGCGGTGAGGTCTGCCACACTCCGTACGCATCGAGATCCTGATAACCAATCACGCCCGGCGAAACATAGCGCGCGGAAACAGAATCAGCCAGTCGCTTATCGCGCACCTGCGCCCAGTCATCAAAACCGTCACGCGCCGGTGCGGCCTCGGCTGCGTGCTGCAAGGAATTATTGCTGGTGAATCGAACCTGCTGACCGGAGTTGACCCGCACGGCCGCGCCCTTGCCGGTAGCTTCGCCATATCCGCTGCGCACCGTCACCCAGCTCTGATCTTCATTGGGATAAACGTCGAAGCGATAAACACCCGGCTTCATCACCGTGAAGGCGTAGTTGGGAGTGTCAACTTCGTAGATCTGGCCCTTCTCCAGGTGGCGAACGGTCACTTCCAGCGTGCCCTGGTCCAGTTCCATCTGGACCGTGCTATCGCCAACATTGCTTAGCGTCAGGCTGGTCTCGGAATTCATGCGGATGAAACCATCGCCCACGTTCAATTCGGCCTTGGAGTTCTTATCGGTCCAAACCCGGTCGGCCGTGGTCAGTGGACGATTCATGCTGGCAGCCACCCAGTCGTTCACGCCGCCAGGCTGCATGGAAACTTCACCCGACATATACTGCACACGCGCCACTCGCCCCGGAGGATCCTGCTGTTGCTGCGTCGCCGGATTGTACGGCCGGAAGCGTTGTCCGGCCCGGGAGCATTATCCGGCCCCGGGGCATTGTTGTCCGGAGCATCGTTCTGCACCGAGGGATTGGCGGGAATCTGAGCGTTCTCTACCTGCTCCTGCGCCAATACCAAACCCATCGAGATGCCAATAACCAACAGTATTGCGAGTATCCATCCAAACCGTCGTGGTTTCATTTCCGAACCCCCTCGCCTCCGACCTCGTTTCTGGTCCCTTTCAGAGGCGAACTTCCTACCAACTACACGCGGGCCGAACCCGCTTACATCCACTTAAACCCGAAGTATGGCGCGGTGTTTCGGGCGACGCTAATACATTGGATGCTGCGGCCAGATCGGCGGCGCTACGATCTTCGAAGCTGAAGCGAACCTTAAGGAACGCGGGATTCCGTTCCTCTTGCAGGGTTTATGGCGTCACCGGCGTGGGTGCTGTTTTGGGCGTGGCGAGATAGCCGGTGATCGTGTTCTTGGCGGCGGTGAAAACGACTACTTCGTAGAGCATCTTGTCGCGGCCGGTGTAGAACTGTAGTGGCTCTCCAAGGGTCCGGTCCTTCTTTTCGATGGTGCGATCGTCGGCGATCACGTTCAGGGTGAACTTGCTCTTCTTGGGGTCCACCTTCTTCAATTGCAGACTGATGGTCGAGACCGGAGTGCGCGCTCCCTTCTGCAGCGTGAAGTCATAGTAATTGCGATCGCCCTTGCGCTTCAGAATTTCGAGCTCAGAAGAGGTATGAGCAATCAGCCCGCTCTGCACGCCGAGGTCGCCGATGGCGCGCTCCAGCTTGGCATTGGTGGCGGCTAAGTCGGTCTGCGTCTTCTGGATGTCAGTTTTGGCTGTGCCAACTTCGGTCTTAACGCCGCTGACTTCGCCGCTGACGGCGGCAATTTGCTGTCCCTGCTGGCTCTGTTCGGCGCTGAGCTTGGCGGCTGCGGCTTTTTGCTGGCGATCCAGTTCGGCGGCGCGCTTGGCAAGCTCCTGCTTGGTCATGCCGACTTCCGAACTCAGCGCCTGTTTGAACTCCGACGATGTCGCGTGAATGCGATTGCCCAGTTCGACTTGCGCGGTTTCCACGAGTTGCTGCCTTTGTTCCATCGCCGTCAAACGCGTCCTCAGGTCATAAATGAGGTACAGGGACGCGATCACATAAATAATCCCAACTCCGAGGAGAACGTACTTGAGAATTTCGCCCCCGCGCGATGGAGATGGAGGAGGAACTTCGCGTTCTTCAGGAGGATTAGTCACACTGTCAAACTGCATCAATAAGTCCTTTCTGCTACTGCCAATTCTCGGGGAGGTAGATTGCCCTGTCAATCAGCATCTTGTAGACGCGCCAGTGAGGCTTTGGACATCAGGTCGAATCCAGATCGGCCGATCCGCTCCACTACAATCGAATGGTGAAGACTTGGGACGTGGTAATCATTGGCGGAGGCGTTATTGGGTTGTCGCTGGCGTGGCGCTTGCGGCGTGACGGCGCCAGCGTGTTGATCGTCGAGAAGAGCGAGCCGGCGCGTGAAGCGACCTATGCCGCTGGAGGCATGATCGCGCACTGCGATCCGCACAATCCGCCGGCGTTGGCTTCGCTGATCGCCGCCAGCGCTCGCATGTATCCGGAGTTCGTTCGCGAACTGCGCGAGGCGTCGTTCGAGTCGCCCGACCTGCGCAGCACCGGCACCATAGCGTACTTCGAAGAGGGTGAGTCGCCAACCTGTGATGCGGCTCGTGTCCTAACCGATGACGAGCTCGCGCGCATCGAGCCGCTTGTTACTCTGCGTGGACGGACTTTTTTCTGCCCGAGAGCAGTGTCGATCCTCGAAAGCTGGCCAGCGCGCTGGAGAAGACACTGCGACATTCTGGCGTGGACTTCGTCACCGGCTCGCCCGTTACTGAGGTGGCTGTGATGGCAGGTCGCGCCGCCGGTGTGCGCACGGCGAAGTCTTTTTACGCGGGCGATGCGGTCGTGAACTGCGCAGGAGCGTGGGCGTCGATGATCAAACCTTTAGGCATGCCCACTCGTCCCGTGAAAGGACAGATGGTGTGCGTGGTGCCGCCTCCGGGACCGCATCGTCCGGGGCCACTGATTCAGCACGTTATCCGCACTCCCGAGGTGTACATCATTCCTCGCAGCGACGGACGCATCGTGCTCGGCGCTACCGTCGAAGAAGCTGGCTTCGACAAGCGCGTCGATCCCGACACGGTCCAGCGATTACACCAGGCGGCTACACACGTCGCACCCGCGATCGGCGAGATGCGCATCCATGAAGTTTGGGCCGGCCTGCGACCGGGTTCGCCCGACGATCTGCCAATCCTCGGGCCAACATCGCTACCAGGATATTTCGCGGCGACCGGACATTATCGCGATGGGATATTGCTGGCGCCGATCACCGCGCACGTGATGGCTCAGCTGCTGAACGGCCACAAGCCGGATTGCGACCTCACGGCATTCTCGCCGCTGCGGTTTGGGTAAGGGTTCGGCGCGTTACGGTGAGGTTCACCACGGAGACACGGAGCGCACGGAGTACGGGTGCCCCGGGTCTCGCGCTTTTCGAGACCTGGGAAATCGGTCATCGATCGCTTGCCCAGCCAGCGCCCTAAATCAGAAGTACGCTGAATAAGCGCGGCCTTTGTGTCAGGGCACGGCTTCACTGTTTGCTGAAAAACTCGATCTTGTGGCATTTGAAGGGGCGAACTTCAGAGCCTGCCCTGAGGGTGTCGAAGGGTGCGCCGTTAAGCACCTTATTTTTGTCATCCCGAGCCGGCTTTAGCCGCGAGGGATCTGCTGTTCACCCTTTTTTGCAGCCGGCTAGACCTCAAGAGAACACCTCGCACCGCGTCACCAGCCCGGATCTTTCTCGCATTCATCTACCGGCGTCGCGAGTCCTTCCCGGATGGATTCACGCATGCCCGGAACCGACAAAAGATGGAGGGTTTCCTGGATGGCGTTCCAGTCCTCCTCGCCAACGAGTACGCCATTGGAGCGCGGGCCGTTAATGAGAACCGGCTCGTGGGCGGCAGCCGTTTCATCGAGAAGCCGGTACAACTTCTCGCGGGCCTCGCTGGCATTCATGGTGTTCATGGGCTCAGCGTACGCTTTTGCGTACGCGTAGGCAAAATTTCGGAAGGCCCGTTAAAGGGTTGAACAGTCAGACGGAAAAACTGGGTCCTACTCCAGCTTCTCCGGCTCCAGCGCGATGCCCTTCTCGCCGGCGGCTTTCCTCTCCCAATACTTGCGGACCCAGGCTTCCCAGCTTTTGCCGGCGGCGGTGTCGCGTCCGGTGAAGGCCAGGGCGGCGATATCGGAATAAGGGATGGAAATCTTCTCCGCGGAATTTTGCGGGATGAGGCGGACGACAGATTCGGCGAACGTCGCGCCGTTGCGCCGGTCGAAGATGTAGCCCTCCACGCGAGTGCCATCTTTGCGGGTGATGGTGACGTCGCCGCGATAGTCGAAGGCCTTCTCCAGCGCGTCGCGCAGCTCGGCTTCGGTGGCGAGATCGGGAATCCAGCCTTCGATTTCGTTGCGCTCACGCCCGTCGACGACTTCAAGATGGTCAACGGTCAGATTGTGCTGTGGTTCGCTCATGATTCGCTGTTCGCCTTTCGCTGTTCGCCAAAATTCTTCACCACAGAGACACAGAGGCACAGAGAAAATCAATTCAATTCATCCTGCAGGCCGATAGTGAACACAGCTTTATTAAGCAATCGGTTCGACATCAACTACTCAAATTCCTCTGTGTCTCTGTGCCTCTGTGGTGAAACCATCTCGAACATTAGGATTCGGCGTTACCAATCTGCACCAGCGGATTGTACTCATGTACCGGACGCGTCGTCTCCTTCAGCATCGCCAGCGCCTCATCATCTTTATACTTGCTGGAGAACGTCGCGCGCACGGTTCCGAGAAATCCCCGCAGCGAGCCGAAGGTATCGTGCACCGCCGAAGCTTCGTATCCGCTGTGCACCATGCAGTTGGCACACTGCGGATTGCCTGACTCGGTGCCGTACTTGTGCCACTCGGTTTCGCGCATCAACTCTTCGAAGGTGTCGGCGTAGCCGTCCTGCAGCAGGTAACACGGCTTTTGCCAGCCGAACATGTTGAAGGTCGGCATGCCCCACGGCGTACACGGATAGTCCCGCTTGCCCATCAGGAATTCCAGGAACAGTGGCGACTGGTTGAACACCCACTTGGCCTTGCGGTTCGACAACATCGCGCGAAACAGGCGGCGGGTGCGTGCGCGTCCAAGGAAATGCTTCTGGTCGGGCGCCTTGTCGTACGAGTAGCCCGGGGAAAGCATCATGCCTTCGACGCCGAGGTCCATCATCTCGTCGAAGAAGGCGCGGACGCTGTTGGGATCGGCGCCGTCGAAGAGCGTGGTGTTCGTGGTCACGCGAAAACCGCGCTGCAACGCTTCCCTCATGCCGTCGATGGCAATGTCGAATCCGCCTTCGCGGCAGACGGAAAAGTCGTGATGCTCACGCTCGCCGTCCACGTGCACCGAGAACGTCAAGTACTTGCTGGGCTTGAACAGGTCAATCTTCTCTTTGAGCAGCAGCGCGTTGGTGCAGAGGTAAATGTACTTCTTGCGCGCGACCAGGCCGTCCACGATCTCGGCGATCTGCGGATGCATCAGCGGCTCGCCGCCGGGAATGGACACCATTGGCGCACCACACTCATCGACCGCCCGGAAACATTCCTCGGGCGAGAGGTTGGTCTTGAGCACGTGCGCGGGATACTGGATTTTGCCGCATCCGGCGCACGCGAGGTTGCAGCGGAAGAGCGGCTCGAGCATCAGCACGAGCGGGTAGCGCTTGCGGCCATGGAGCTTTTGCTTGAGGACGTAGCTGGCGACCGTCCACATCTGCGAAACCGGAACACCCATGCGGTAAAACCTCGTAGAAAAAGCCGTCGGCTGTCAGCCGCCGCTGAATCGCTTTTTGCTTTTTGCTTTTTGCTTCTTGCTTTTTGCTTTGCTTCTCGCTTTTCGCTCTTCGCTCTCCTTTCGCTCTTCGCTCTTCGGAATACTTGAGATTTCCGCTTTCATCCTGACCAACGAGCGAAGCGAGGAGTCGAAGGACCTCGATTTTTTCCTAAGCCTCGCACAAAACAAGAATGCGAACTCTCTTTCTCTTTTTAGAAGAATTGTGAGATTATGTCAACACATGATTGAAGCCCAGCTCGGTACAAACCTCGGCACAAAGTAGGATGCGCCTAAAGTAGGATGCCCCTAAAGCAGTATGCCCCTTAAGAATCAATTTGATGCACCTCCAGTTCATGCACCTCCAGTATGCACCGGATGCACCTCCAGTGGAGGGTGAACGCTCCGCCCCGACGCGTCGGCTTCCGCTCCAATCTCGCAGCCAGCAGACCGTCCAGCGCGTGCTCGACGCCGCCAGTTCCCTGCTGGAGCAGATGCCGCTGGAGGACGTGACCACCACGCGCATCGCCACGGAAGCCGGCCTCTCGATCGGCGCGCTGTATCGTTTTTTCCCCGACAAGCAGACCATCATTGACGCGATCGCGGTGCGTCACGTCGAGCAGTTTCGCGCCTCGCTCGAAACCACGGTCATGAAGACGATCGAGCGCGAGTTCGCCAACCTTGAGACCTTCGACCCGGCGCGCATCCTCGACAGCGTGGTCGACGCCTACATTATTTATCTCGACGCGCATCCCGACTTCCGCACGATTTCGTTTGGCCGCTACATCAGCGCCGCGACCAAAGAGCGCGAGGCATCCCCCAATGTGGGACTCCCCGCGCTGCTGAAAAATTTCATGCTGGAGCGGCTGGGGATTCCCAACACGCCCGAGCTTGACCTGATGTTGCGCATCGTCAGCGAAGCCGGCGAGCGCCTCATCGCCTACGCCTACGAGCAGCCCACTCGCGACGCTCGCGACCGCGTGATCCGCGAGATGAAGCGCCTCCTGTCGAGCTATCTCTTTCCTGCCGACCCGGCCATCGTCAGCTCGGAAGAAACCTCGCAGCCCTAGCATCCTCGCATACAGCGCTCAGGAAGTTGTCCGCCCGAGCCGAGCCGCCCGTCCTCCAACGGCTGGGCATTCCCAACACGCCCGAGCTTGACCTGATGTTGCGCATCGTCAGCGAAGCCGGCGAGCGCCTCATCGCCTACGCCTACGAGCAGCCCACTCGCGACGCTCGCGACCGCGTCATTCGCGAGATGAAGCGCCTCCTGTCGACCTATCTCTTCCCTGCCGACCCGGCCATCGTCAGCTCGGAAGAAACCTCGCAGCCCTAGCATCCTCGCATACAGCGCCCAGGAAGTTGTCTGCCCGAGCCGAGCCGCCCGTGTTGGCGGCGTTGCCCAGGAACCTGCGGTTACCGGCCGCGCAAGCTCCGGGGAGGGGCGAGAACGTAAGTATCGAATCCACTGCGACGCGTCAGGGATAGGGCAGCAGCACGGAGGGGACAGACGGATCGAACAAGCGTAGATAGAAGTGCCCGATTCCAGCCCGCCCCAGCATCAGGCCAGGAACATCCGCCAGGTACGGCCCACATGGCCATGGCGCCCGTCCTGCGCCACAGGTTTGCTGGCCGTACGCAGCGACGCGCCAAACCAGGGACGGCACCGCCTCATCGGCGCACAAGCTCAGCACTTCCGCATTGCCCGTCAGCCCGTGGCACAGGCAGAACGTTGTCCCTGGCACGTCTAGCATTGCGGCCGTGGCTTGGCTTGTCGTCGCCAAGGCAGCCCGCAACTCTACCGCGATCTGCGGACTCGGTGCGAGTTGCATAGCCCGCAACCGGGACAAAGCGATGCCCGGTGCGCCATGGCACCATGCCGTCGAGAATTGGTACGGCAACTGGTGCAGCTTGCCGCCGGTTCGGCGAAAATCGGGCCAGTTCGCGCGCTCAGCATCGTACCACTGACGCTCATAAGCGAAAGCCGCCAGGCCAGCCTCCTCAAACGCGTCGTCGCGGACAGCAGCCCCGAGTTCCAACAGGGCGATGCCAGCGCCTGCGGCGCCATGCGAGTAACCTGTCAAGGCCGGTGCACCCCGCTTAGGACGCAATCGCCAGGACAGCCGCCCGACCCTATCGCGCTTGCCTGCCGCAATGAGGGCCGCCCCCAAAAATGTCGCCCATTCCAGCAATGAGTCATCGTCAAGCGCGTGCCGCAGCCAAAGCAGGCCCAGGATCGCGCCGGTCTGGCCAGCCATCAGATCCCATTCCTCACCGGCGTTTCGATATGCTTGATCCCGACAGAGTCGTAACTGAGTGACTGCATCCGCCAAGAGCCCTGATTCTTCCAGGGAGATACCTGCCCGCACCGCCGCCCAGCAGACACCAAGGGCCCCTGTGTAGAGCCCGAGCATATTGGTTTCTCGCAGGGCCTCCACCCCTGCCAGCGCCTGACGTACCGCGCCGATCGCGGCCTGCCGGACCTCCTGTATGCGGGCGACGTTCCACAGCGCGGCGAGAAACAATCCCAGGCCTGCTGTTCCCGAATAAACATCAGCCGACAATGTCCCATAAGAGGCGACGCGCTGTCCGAGCAATTCCGCGCCAAGCCACGTGCAGCGCCCACTGTCCCAAATTGCTTCGCGCGCCAGCGACGTTGCGATCTCGATGGAAACGTCAAGGCAAGCAGACGGATCAATAGTCGGCTTGCACTCCATCGAAGCGGCGGCAGCGCCGGTGCGTCGATTTGGCAGACGCAGTGCCTCATAGATTTGATGTGATCCAGGGTTGAGGTAGGGGCGCTCGATCTGCAGTCCTGCCTCGGTCCAGCAAGCCAAGACGCAGTCCATGCGGCATGCCAATTCCGTACGTCCTTCAGCCTGCGAGCGGACCATCCCAGCGGCAATCAAGTCACAACGGTGGAAGCCGAAACTATCGCTCCCAGGCGACTCCGCGAGCGCGAGCCCGGGGGCCAGAGCAAGGGTAAAGGCTGGCACCTCTGAACGCAGCTGCGCCTCGACCGTTGCGTAAATATCCGTCAGCGCCGGCCTCGCCATTTCCAACGCCGATTGCGGCAGATAGAGTACGCCCGCGTCGCAACGTGTAAACAGCGCCGGTGAGCGTAGCACCTTCAAGTGGAACGGCAGGCTTTCGGCGTTGAGAGCCTCTGTCGTGCACCGTAACCAATGTGCCGCACCCTCCGGGGTCAGATGCCAGTAGAGTCGGACCAGACCGTCACTCACAGGCATCGGCACATTGCTAAGAACCAGGTAATAGCCAGGCGACAGATTCGGTCGTGCGCTTGGGGCACGCAGAGAAACCTGGATGGGAGAGGTCAGCGGCTCCGCAACCGGCGGAACGCAGACTTCCGGAGGGACCTCCAGAGACAGGCCTCGCCTGTCCACCACAATGCGCCCATCGCGGAACTCGCGCGCTGTCCAGCCATTCTCTAGAGAGTCTTTGCACTGGTTGGCTGCCGCCAGCGTCGCAACGAAACTGAGGTCATCCGGCACCCAACCAGCCTCTTGCGCGTACGGGCGCGGTGTCCCCTTTGTGTAGAACTGGCTGTACAGTGTTTGCTGCAGTTCGTGTCGAAGGAAACCCTGGGTGGTCTCGGGGGTGATGGCCTGACGGACCGCCGGACTTAGCGCGTCTGAAGCGACCCCGAACCACGTGAATTGCGCGTCGTTCAAGAAGCCGATGGCCCGAACGGCCTCTTCCAGTACGGAGAAGTAGAAACTCATGCTTCCCACTGAGAGAGGAGGTCCAGACCGAGCAGATGCTGGCACGCCAACTCCGGCTCCCGGAGCACATTCCAGCTCAACTGCAGCTGACAGATAGTGTCGGACCCTAAGTCAATTGCTTCGCGGGTCCGCTCATGCGCCCGTTGAATCAGACGGACTGCACTGTAACGCGTCGCGGACAATAGAAAACTTGCAGCGGCTTGGCCCGTCAGGCCGCGAGCCTGCCGATACGATGCCCAGAAGGCGCGAATCGCGGGCCGGAGCCTGGTCAGTGTAAAACCTGCAAGCGAGAGGTAGTGCGCCGGGGGGTGTTCCCCAGTAATCGGGATCGACGAAAGCCACACGCCGAGATAGTCTGCGAACATCGAGCCGACGTCCCATGCCGCGTCGCCAAGCATAGCCATTTCCCAGTCGACGAGCCAGGCAGAGATTGCGCCCGGTCTGGCGAGAAGAAGAATGTTGTCTCCCTTCACATCAGAATGAATGAGGCAGTTCGGTCGCCACTCTCCTATCTGAGCATCTATCAGTGCGCCGAAGGCCGGGAACGACTGCATGAACTGCACTACTTGCAGAGTGCCATGACTCGCGTCGCAGTAGAATG
Organism: uncultured Acidobacteriaceae bacterium; assembly: GCA_963709045.1. GTDB lineage: Bacteria > Acidobacteriota > Terriglobia > Terriglobales > Acidobacteriaceae > Bog-257. The sequence continues at coordinate 554,507 of CAVPUX010000011.1, forward strand.
CGTGGTCCGGTCGGTGAAGGAATAGCGCATGCGGCAGGCGACGCGGCAGTACGTCGGTCATTCCCTTCGGCAATGATGCGGGCACAAGGCTATGCAGGACCGCTAGCGCACGTCCCATCCACTTCGCAGGCCCGACCGGAAATCGGCCTTCAACGTGGTGCTCCGCAAGGGAATGTCCGTGCGGCACGCCGCGTAGGAGGAGCACGCCCTCTTCGACGTCATACTCGACAAGCGGTACAGTGTAGTGGCGTAAGGAATGCGACGCGGGGAGCGTCTGAAAGGCGCTGTACATCTGCGCCTCCCAAGCCACGGTCCGCAAAGCGTTCAGCTCACGCGCCTGCTTCAGCAGTAACCCATGCCCCGACTGTCGCTCCACGCGGAAATTGCCGTTTCGTCGAGTGACGTCGAAGACTTTGGCGCCGTTCGCAACTAACTCCTCTGACGTCAAATGACCGCGACGTAAAAGATACGGAATCACCGTTTCTCGCGTCAGCAGAAAATTGAGTTTGTGCTCCCCGGCGCGCGGCAGTCTCACCTCGGTCTCGGACAGGTGTTCAATTACAGGCCGCAGGGGAGGCCCCATGTCCCCGCCCCGCCGCCGCATCCGAGGGTATGCTGACGTGGGCACACGTCAATGCAACTGGTGCGGTCTTCGGACGGGCAACGATCAACACTAATAATCGGCCGTCCTTGACGTGCGACCAACGCTCCGCTTGCCCGAGCCAGTGAAGAAGAGCCCGCGGCACTCGTGGCAGCCGCCGACATCGGACCCTCAAGGAACCGGGCTTCGATCTCCGCTGAAACCTGCACCCTCTGAAGCAGAGCGCTGCGCTTCACATAGACGAGCGATCCTCCCAACGGCGCTTGTGTCGTCGGTAGTCGCTCACTATGGAGAATATCGGAAACAGATATTTCATAATAACTTTGGAAACCGACGTCGTCGTAAAGTCGGATGTATCCATCCTGTGCGCTTCGGCCTACGAACCCGTTCAGGGCCACGACATCAAGCTGCTTACTCGGATCGGGGGCCACCTTTTCGGCGAGAGCATCGAACTCAATCTTGGATGGGTTTGGTTGCTGACGTTCCTTCGGCATCGTCGCGATCCTCCCTCTTTTAGTACGGATTTCCACTTTGGCTTTCGGTACCACGCACTATACACCCAACCGCCTCCGCTTGCGGCTGCTTCGTGAAGTTTTTTCCACCCTCGAGCGACTCGGCTGGACCAGAGAAGGGGCGAGATCTGCCTCCTCCGGGCACAATCGTCTTCTGGAATCTGAATCGCGGCGGGCCTGGCCTGTCTGACAATCATGCTATGATGTCAGACATGGCATCCGCCCGCATAACCATTCGCATTCCAGAGACTCTTGGGCAGCGCCTGCGCCACCGCTCGCGACTAAACGGGCAGCCGGAGTCGGAACTGGTCCGCGAAGCCCTGGAAACCTATCTTGGGCAGTCCAGCGAGGCGCGACCGGCCTACGAACTGGCCGAAGAAGCGGGATTGATTGGCTGTATAGGGCGCGGCCGGAAATCTCCGCCAACCGACCTCAGCTCCAGTCGCCGCCACCTGGAAGGTTTCGGGAAATCCAAATGAAGCGTCGCGTCCTGGTGGACACCGGACCGCTGGTTGCCATTCTCTCCAGCGTGGACCAGCACCACGCCGCTTGCGTCAAAGCCCTGCATCAACTCCCCGGCCCTCTATTTTCCTGCTGGCCGGTGATCGCTGAGGCGGTGTGGCTGTTGCGTTCCCATCCGCGGGCTGTCCAGCAACTTCTAAGAAGCTGCTTTTCCGAGAAGCCCGGCGGCTTTCTGCAACTGCTTCCGCTTGCCGGTGCGGAGGCCGGCGCGATTGCCGATGTGATGAAGGCGTACGAGGACATCCGTCCGCAACTGGCCGACGCCGCGCTGGTTTATCTGGCTGGCCGCGAAGGGATCGACACCATCTTCACCCTCGACCGCCGGGATTTCGCCGTGTATCGCTCCAGTCGCAATCGCGCGTTCCGCATCCTGCCATGATTCCTGGTTGAGAGACTCCGAGGGCTTCAGCCTGACGAGGGATCTGTTACTCCCCCTCGCGAAGGGCACCCGGCTCTGTTGGGCTAACCTGGTTTCGCTGCACACCCACCCAACGACCGCTGTCCCTTGTCCGTTAACTCGACCCGAGGTTTACACTGACCACTGGCCACTAGCCACTGACAACTGTTCCTATGCTGCGATTCCTTTTCTGGAATCTAAATCGCGCCGACTTGCACGGCTTCGTCAGTCGCCTGGCGCATCAGGAGAACATCGACGTCCTCATCCTGGCCGAGTGTCCCACGGACCCGGCCGTCCTTCTACAGACACTCAACGCCGACTCGTCCGACTACCAGTACGCTGCCGGCAACTGCGGCCACCTGCGCTTCTTCACCCGCTTCGAGTCGAGTTTGCTGACGCCGCTGTTTGAGAGCCATCGCGTCTCGATCCGCCAGCTAAAGCTGCCGGGGCGGGAGAGCCTGCTGGTCGCTGCCGCGCATCTCCCGTCCAAGGTGAACTTCTCTGAGGAGAGCCTGCTGGTTGAGTCCGTGCATCTGGCGCAAAGCATCGACGAGGTGGAGAACAAGGTTGGTCATCAACGCACCATTCTGCTCGGCGATCTCAATATGAACCCGTTCGAGGCGGGCATGGTCATAGCCGGCGGCCTGCACGCCGTCATGAGCCGACACATCGCCGCCCGCAAAACTCGCGTCGTTCAGCGCCAGAACTACAAGTTCTTCTACAATCCCATGTGGAACCATCTCGGCGACCATGGCGAGGCCGGCGGTACCTTTTACTTCGAGGGTACCGAGCACCTTTGCTATTACTGGAACCTGTTCGACCAGGTGTTGCTGCGCCCCGATCTGCTGAAAGGCTTCGCGCCGGAGAATGTGCGCATCCCCACTTCGATCGGTGAGTCTTCGCTGTTACGCGACGGACAGCCCGACAAAGAGACCCTGTCGGACCATCTGCCGGTGATACTGGACCTGAATTTCTGATGGGTTATTCGATGTGTCATCGTGAGCGAGGAGCGGAGCCGAACGACCTCGGCGTCGACCTCGGCGTCGTGGGATTTCAGAAGTATCGGTATCAGCTGGCCGAGCGCGCCGTATAGAATGCTCGCAGTCGCCCGATTCATCCTCATGTCTAACCCACCCCACCATGATTCGCCGCCTAAGCCGGCCACGCCCGCGCGGCGCCATCCCGTCCAGGATCGCAGCGTGCGCACCGTCGCACGCATTCTCGACGCGGCCAGCGCGCTGCTCAGCCGCATGCCGCTCGGCGACGTAACCACCACGCACATCGCCGCCGAGGCCGGGCTCTCCGTCGGTGGGCTGTACCGCTTCTTCCCCGACAGTGAAACCATCATCGACGCCATCGCCGGCGACCACATCATTCAACTTCGCGGCAACGTCGATCACGACATCATGCGGCCCCGGTTGCAGCCGCGCCAGAAGCCGGAAAATCTCGATCTCGCCGCCGTGCTCGATCGCGTCGTCGACGGCTACGTCGAATATCTCGACGCCCATGCCGACTTCCGCACCATCTCCTTCGGACGCCACATCAGTACCTCCATTACCCCGGGAGAGGCAGCCCGCACTGGTCTTCCTGCCATCCTCACCACCTTCATGGTTGAGCGCCTGGCTTTCCGCTTTACTCCCGAGCTCCAGCTCACGTTGAGCGTGGCGAGCGAAGCCGGCGAGCGCCTCATCGCCTATGCCTACGAGCAGCCTGCTGGCGAAGATCGCGATCGCGTGATTGCAGAGATGAAGCGCATGCTGGCTGGTTATCTTTTCCCCTCGGATCATGCAGTGGCCGAACCGAGCTGAGGAGTCCTAAACTGCGCGCTGGTGCCCGAGGTTCGCTCTGCTTTTGGGCTAACCTGGGCTCACCGGGGAACGCATATAGATCGTTTTCATCGTGGGGCGACACCTCAAAACACAGCCCATTTGCTAAACTGAAAGCGCCGCTGTGCTCTTGTCGCCCGTCGAAGGCCGCGGTCGAAGGACCTACAATTCGTTGCCGTTGATGCGGAGAGGTGCGTGAGTGGTTGAAACGAGCCGCCTCGAAAGCGGCCATACCTTGACGGGTATCGGGGGTTCGAATCCCTCCCTCTCCGCCATACCTTTGTAATAATGCTGTAAATAAGACAATTAACTACAACGCAAATTCTCGTTAGCGGTCATATTGGCCTTTTTTGCTCCGATGGTTATAGGCCGGGATCGTTCCCTTCCCGACCCACTCGTATAGCGTGGAGCGCCCACCACCGAAACTGCATCAGGCCCGCCTTCGATGGAGAACCTTCCGATTGCCGAGCAGACAGGGCGCTGGGAAGTGCTATTCCCACGAGCGACCGCACCCACCATTGTCTCTTCCTAAGCAGTCTTGGCACGCGGCCCAACGTGGTCGCAACAAGCAGGTTTTTCCATTGGTCAAAAGGAGACAGCTAATCGCCGCTCCTGCGCCTAGTCTTTAGCTGAGGCACTATCAATGAAAGCATTTGCAAGTCTCGGAACAGCAGTCCTGCTTCTGTCTCTTGGAACGATTGTTCCTGCCTTCGCACAGCAGGAAGCTAAGCCCGAACCGAAGCAGGAACAAGAGCATGCACAGCCCCAGCAGCAACATGCTCAACCGGCCCAGCAGCAGCATGCACAACCGGCACAGCAGGAACATGCGCAGCAGCAAAGCCAACAGAAACAGCAGTCGCAGCAGCAGCAACAGGCCAAGCAACAGAGTCAAAACAAGCAGGAGCAACAGCAGCAGGCCAAGCAGCAGAATCAAAACAAGCAAGAACATCAGCAGCAGGCCCAGCAGCAGAATCAAAACAAGCAAGAACATCACCAGCAGGCCCAGCAGCAGAATCAAAACAAGCAAGAACATCAGCAGCAGGCCCAGCAGCAGAATCAAAACAAGCAAGAACAGCAACAGCAGGCCCAGCAGCAAAATCAAAACAAGCAAGAACATCAGCAACAGGCCCAGCGGCAGAACCAGCAGCCGGTACACCACACCCAGGAACAGCAGCGCGTCCAGCAAGCCGCATGGCAGGGGCACCGATCACAAAACTGGCAGTCCGACCACCGCACCTGGCAGCAACGCGGCGGCTATAACGGCTACCGCATCCCTGACAACCACTACAACGGCTACTTTGGCTCAAACCACGGATTCGTGATCTACAACCAACCCTATATGGTTGTTGGCGGGTTCCCGCGCTTCCAGTATGGTGGCTATTGGTTCAGCCTGGTTGACCCATGGCCAGGGTACTGGTCCGACAACTGGTACGAAACCGACGACGTTTACGTTGTCTACGCTAACAATGGGTATTACATGTACAACCAGCGGTACCCTGGCGTTGGCATTGCAATCAGCGTCTCGCTGTAGCTACCCGTAGGATGGAATAAGGTAGCGACAAGGAATCGCAGCTCAATTCGTCCAGCCGATAATCTGCAATTGTCATTGTGAAGGCAGCGGTGCGCAATCCTAGTTGCAGGATGGCTTATGCGCCCGCTAGCTTTTGGATGGCAGGTAGATTCTGGATCTGCAGCGTCGAACCGTGAATCTCGGCAATGCGCTGCTTGCGGAAATTGGCGAGAGTACGCGTAACTGTCTCACGCGACATACCAATGATTTGCCCAATCTCATCGTGAGTCAGGGCCACCTTGATGCCATGAGCGAATGGCATTCCGGAGCCTGCATGTGACCAGTCGAGCATGAGGCGGGCGATTCGCTCCGGGGCTGAGCGCACCACGAAGGAGCGAAGTTGCTGGTATGCCTGCTGGCACTCGCGGCTCAAATGGATTGCCGCATGCAGGCAGGCCTGGTTGTGATCTTTCAGAAACTGGAGGAACTCAGCCTGCTTTACGAAGTTAAGCTGGCACGGCTGGCCAGTCTCCGCGGTCGTCTCGTACGGGGTGCCAGACACGGTTGCGTTCAGGCCTAACACCGCGCCCGGCTTTGCAATTTTGAATATGAGGATCTGGCCTTGGCTCGAGATGGCCGACAATTTCACGCGGCCCTTACACAGAATGTAAATGCCCCTACACGCCTGACCTTCGACGAACAGCGTTGCACCAGCCGGATAGGCAATGGTGAACTTTATCTTCTGGAAGGCTTCCATTTCCCGCTTAGGCAATTGACAGAAAAACCCTTCCGAACAAAGGCGGCAGGAGAGACAGTTTTCTACCAGCTCCATCCCGTATGGTGAATGCATTGCAGCCTTCCTGTCGGGGGTCCCCAAGATTGCAGCAGAATTCGTAACAGTGGATAAATGGGATTTGACTTTGCTCGATTAATGGCCGACTGCCCACGAATTCTGCCGTGATTATTGGAGAACGATACGGCGCTCGGCTTTGAATGTCTGTGCAATATTGCTCACACTACTATTTGTTCCCGTGAGCGGGCCGCCATTTGGGGCCTCACTTGCCCCTCATTTCAGAGCGTTGCCATTTTGCGCCTGACATTTTTTGCAAGAGTTTTCTGAGCTGAAGTGCTCACTCTGCACTGCCCGCCGGGGTGTACTCTCTTAACAGAGGACATATGGATCAAAATGAGGCAACGCAGGAAGTGGTAGGAATCCCGGAACCGACTGGAATCCCGGCGAAGACGTCAACTAATGCACGGAAGGGTGCGTCTTCAGGTCGCGTCGCTGACAAGCGGGCTGCTCTCTTAAGCGCCAAAAAGAAGAAGAAACGCGCCGCCCATCGGGTGGCTTTAAGAAGGTCGCACACGAAGGGTTAATTGCGACTTCGACCGCGAGAATCTTAGCCCCCAGACGCTCTTCGAGGGAGCTCACGAAGACGTAGCTGTGCCTTAAATAGCTCGCAGTCTCAAGAAACAGGCGCTTTTATGAGTAATGCAATCGACAAGTCCGTGGCCGACGACTGTGTCAGGATCAAGGACCTCGGTTACAGCTCGTCCCACCACATCCACATGTACGGCGAACGATTTGAGATTGTTTCCGATCCCTTCCCAGACGGAAATGGAGTTGCGGTCCACGTAACGACTGCCAAGGAGCCGACGAAACGGACGCTACGGCTTCCAACGTCAATTCTCATGGGGCTGAAAACGTTGTTTCCGAAGATAGGTTAAGCCTATTTCAGCGGCGATTTTTGGCGCACCAACGAATGTCCACATCAAAGAAACAGAGAGGTTGAACACACTTGGAACACTGGGGAATCTACGTCGCTTATGGATGGTTAGCTACGATCATCCTGGCCTTTACGGATGCTGTGCAGGCCATTCGGAAGGGACCTCAGCCTGCGCTGGAGCCTCCGGAGCGGCACACTGACAACTAGCGACGACCCAGCCTTACGCAGGTCATAGAGAGTACGGCGCAGTCTCTTTTGTGGGTTTCAAACTACCGGAAAGTGAACCTCAAATTATAAGGTGGCCGCATGAGCACTGAAGGGTCTGAGCAAATGCTGAGTCTCTTGAAGGAACTGTCCATTTTCAAGGCAATGGATGAAGACTACAAGGCCGGTCCAAAAGGTCGTGCCGACATAGAAGCTCATGAAGAACGCGAGCGAAGACGGCAAGAGATAAAGCACGAAATGCAAACGCTCGCTGCCGAAAGCAAGAGCGACCAGTCCTAAACATTCTGCAGATAATAGCTGTTTCGCTGCGAGGCTGCGAAATTCCGGGATGGTCAGAGTAGCTCAGACGCGGCTTGTAGTTTCCAAGGATACTTGTCTTGACCTTGAATTCGAAGGGTCTACGAACTTTACAGGAGGTCTTCTGACTGCGACCCTACATTATCCCCGCCAGAGAAACCTCCCGAAAGCACTTATGGGCCTCATGCGAATACTGAATTTCTGTCCTCATGCCAATATTGGGTGGCCCATTCGTTGCCGCGGAGAGGCGACGCCTTCGCAGCATTGTTTTGATTGCGGAGCACAACGGACCTATACGCTTCAACCCATCCTGCAGAAAGGTCCATGGAAGCGTCCGCATCCTTGCTACGCCTATCCTCCAGGAATAGCCTTCTCGTCAGACGCGCGGCGTGGATCGGTACCGCCCGAGCAACTCGCGATATCTTAATGGGCTGACATAGGATGAACTGCAGCCGCCTGATAATTTGGCTGTGCCTGCAGAAGGCGTTCGGCTTGTCTCAGATCGAGGTCGCTCGACACCGGTTCAAACTCAGATCGAGTCTCATGTTGTTCCTTACTGATTGTCTTGAACAGCAGCATTCGTCCATCAACGTGAATGTTGACGAGATTGGTCTTCCAATGGGACGAGCTGACTTGGGTTCGTTCGATCTCAAATGTGCCGCCCTTAACGATGCGCCCGAGAATCCCAAAACCAAAATTGACATTCTCTATCAAGCGCCCGTTCAACTGCACCAACCGCTTCTGTCGGGGATCCACCAGGATCGTGCCAGCCATGCTCCTAAGCGCCTTAGACTCCATGGTAGGCGGAACAAACGCGGGGTCAGGCCGAAAGGTGAGCCGCATATAGCCACCATCCCAGCCGTCGTACTGATATACGAACGCGGCCGGTAGCAGGCGCACAAGGTTCTCCAGTTGCTTTTCATCGGCATCATACTGTTTCTTTATCGCCAGCTGCTGGCTGGGGTCGCGTACCAGTTGCTCCTGCCGCTCCGCCTCCTGCTTTTGTTGGGCTGAATCCAGCGGCGCGTCGTTAAGCGCCAGCAAGCGGTGCACGGGACCGTCTTTCGTTTCAACTTCAAGTTGGATCAATCTCTGCTGCTCAGCTACCTTGGTGACAAGGTACATCCAGTTACCTTGTTCTGTTCTGTCAGCCAATTCGTTCGCAACCATGTCCTTGACGAGATCGCTCGCAGAAGAAAACGACTCCGGCCCCGACGAGTAGCAGCGACATCCGAGGAGAAGTATTACAGCGAACTGGAGAGCGATATAGTTCAACACTAGGTTGGATGCAAATGGCCCGGATTCGGCAGAGTTTATTGCTCCTCCACGAGAAATCATCATGTGAGCATATATGACCAGACGGCGAAGCCGGGGGTCGTCTAGCCTTGCAGCAGAGGGGTGGGCTTTGCTTGATCATGCTGTCCATCGACGTTGCTTTTCTCCTTATCAAACAGAGGGCCCAAATTAACCGCAACTTTGCCCCTCGGGCTCGCTAATACTGCGTTGGGGCCTTATTACTCGCAGCGGGTAAACGTTGAAAAACTGTCTTCCCCTCCGCGAGTCGCGTCGAACAGGAAGCTATTATCAAACGACAAGAGCGCGCAATGGATAGCAACCTCTAGTCGTGAAATAGAGAAAGGTACATGAACATGCCGTTAGTTCAAGTTGTGCTGGTTCTGATCGTCGTTGGAGTTCTGCTGTGGCTGGTGGATCGCTTCATCCCCATGGCGAGTTCCATTAAGTCAATCCTAAATGCTGTGGTTGTTATTGCAGTGGTGCTCTGGCTGCTGAACATCTTCGGGTTGCTTAGCTCTCTCTCGAGCATTCACATTGGCAAGCCATAAAGCGACCGATGGTGCACCACAAAACCTCGAAACCCCATAGCGCGGGCGTGGGTGCGCTATGACTGAATACAAGGGCGATCCGCGATGGACGCGAGCCTTGGCGTGAGGAAAGTGATCACACGTAACTGCAAGACACTCGCAATCCGCGTGCTGGCACTGTTGCTGGTAACGCTAATGTGTAGCGGGGCTGTGTCAGCCTACTCCGTGCTGACGCACGAGGAAATTGTTGACTTGCTATGGGCAGATCAGATCAGGCCACTCATCCTCAAGCGGTATCCCGGGCTCTCTGAAGAGCAGATCAAGGAAGCGCATGCCTACGCTTATGGCGGGGCGGTCATACAGGACCTGGGCTACTATCCATTCGGCAGCGTCGAATTCAGTGATCTGGTGCACTACGTTCGTACAGGAGACTTCGTTCGCGAACTACTCGCGCAGAGTAATGATGCCGACGAGTACGCGTTTGCCCTTGGCGCCCTGTCCCATTATGCGTCAGATATCGCCGGCCATCCCGCGGTCAACCATTCTGTCGCCATCGAATACCCGAAGCTGCGAGCGAAGTTTGGGACATCGGTCCGGTATGCGCAGGACAAGACCGCGCATCTGAAGATAGAGTTTGGGTTCGACACGGTGCAGGTCGCAAAGAATCGTTACGCTTCGCAGCAGTATCACGATTTCATCGGATTTCAAGTGTCCAAGTCTCTGCTGGAACGGGTCTTTCCCATCGTTTATGGGGTGGAGTTGAAAGACGTGCTGCCTCGCGAGGACCTTGCCATCGGTTCGTATCGATACTCCGTCAGCCGGCTGATCCCCGAAATGACCCAGGTCGCGTTGCAAACACACAAGAAGGACCTGATGCGCGAATCGCCCAATTTCGCGAAACAGAAGTTTCTGTATCGCCTTTCCCGTTCCGATTATGAAAAGCAGTGGGGAAAGGATTACGTGAAGCCGGGTCTTGGTACGCGGATATTGTCAACGCTCTTGCGCTACATGCCCAAGATTGGCCCCTTCAAAGGCTTGGCGTTTAAGAGTCCGACGCCGCAAACCGAGGATCTGTACATTAAGAGCATCAATACTACTGTCGATCAATACCGGGCTTTCCTCTTGGAAGTACCCACTGATTCACTTGTGCTGCCCAATAATGACCTTGACAGCGGCAATCCGACCAGGGAAGGCGAATACTCCCTGACGGATGAGACTTACGCAAAGTTACTAGGTCAAGTGGCCAAGAGTAAATTCGACCACACAACGCCAGAGCTGCGCGACAACATTTTGCAGTTTTATTCGGACCTCTCGACATCGACCCCGACAACGGACGACAAGGTTCGATCGGCCAGCGTGCTCGCGTTACTTGATCAGTTAAGAGCAGCGACTCCAGTTCCGGTCGCCGAAGCAGTGACCGCCCCGTGATCAGCGATCCTATGAAAGCAGACTCGCTACACTCGTGGTGACAGAGAAGGAAGTGTGACTCCTGTTGCAGGCATCAAAATGAATTAACGCAACAGGATTTTCCGTTATGCTCCAACCAACTAAGTAGAGAACGCAGACTCGCCTGGGCGAGGGCAATGCAGGAATCGCCGGCGCCGTAGTATATGTTGATGGTGTCTCCATCGGGACTCATCGTGTTCCCACACGGGAAGACCACATCGTGCACGTCACCTCCGCGCTCGTATTCGGCTTCGGGCCCGAAGATCCAGGAATCGCCTCGCAGCAGACAAACATCAGGCTTTTGCAGGTCAAAGAGAGCGAGACCAACCCGGTATAGCGAGCCCGAAGCTGTCTGCTTCACTCCGTGATACAGCATGAGCCAACCTTGGGGAGTTTCAATTGGCGGCGAAGATAACCCAATCTTGTTCGCGTCCCACCAAGCACCCTTGCGCGCCTCCATCATCACTCGATGCCCACCCCAATGACGCAGATCGGGAGAGTACGATATCCAGATGTGGGCGCCTAAAGGAGTCATAGGACGATGAATCAGCGCCCACAGTCCGCCAATTCGGTACGGCAAAAGAGCCGCATCCTTGTCGTCAGGCGACATGATGACGCCATAGCGCTCAAATGTCCGGAAATCCTTAGTTAGTGCGAGAGAAACTCCTGGACCGCCCTTGGAATACGAAGTGTAGGCCACTGCATGTTGCTGGAGCTCTGGAACGTAAGTAATACGCGGATCCTCGATGCCCCAGAGTTCTTCTGGGTATTGATCTGGATCGGGCATTAGCGTGGGCGTTGGATCAATGTTCCATCCATCTATACCATTCACCGAACGCGCGGTACACAAGTGCGAGAGACCACGGCGATCTTCCACTCGGCAAAGTAGCAGCGTCGAGCCATCCGCAAGCAATGTTGCTCCCGCATTAAATACACTATTAATCCGATAAGGCCAGTCTTTGCTGGACAAGATAGGATTGGCGGGATGCCGATGCAAGAGAGAGTCGGTAGAGTCGATTAAGACAGTAGAATCAATTGCCAAGGTCATAGGTAATTTCACAGAACACGAACGGATATTCCGAAGCGCGAACGGCAATCGCACTCCAAATTGCGCCCGCCGGCTAGACTGCCCTCTCTGGTACTGTAACACCGTGGAGCTGCCGCATCTCCAGAAGCGCAATCAAGAAGGACAGGGTTGACTCCGCCCCCTGGTTTTCGTTGGCCCGGTCAGGATGAAGACCATCTCGACAGCCGCCGGTGCTGGCGTCATATAAGGCGGCTTTCAGGTCGTTATCTCCCAGGAACCAATTAAACGCAGCCCAGGCCTGCGCACGCCAGTGCTCATCTCCGGTGGCGCGATACGCTGCGAGACATGCGGAGACGGTGGCACCTGCCTCGACCGGTTGCTGGTCGAAACGAGCTTTTTCACCCGCTTTATCGTAGAAACCCTGCGAACCGATTGGGACGAAGTGCCCGTTTACGTTGCAGCATTGTTGTGTGGCAAGCCACTCCAGCGACTCCAAGCCAGCCGTGAGCAACTCTTTGTCCGAGGTGCGCGACCCAGCCAACAATAAAGCCTGCGGCAAACGCGCGTTGGAATAGGCCAAACTATCTTCAAACCAGCTCCAACCGGGCGTGCGCGTGATTCGATAGATATTCAATAACTTGTCAGCGAGGACATCTCTCTGCCTTTGCGCGGACCGATCTCCAGGGAAGCGATCAAGGTAGGCCTGTATTCCGAACAACGAGAATGCCCATGCCCGGGGACTGGTGAAGGCCATCACAGCTGGAACTGCAAGCTCAAAGAGACGGCCAGCGAGTCCTCTTAGACCTTCATCGACGGTCTGATTCACCGCAGTTCCTAAAGCCCACAAAGCCCGTCCATGACTGTCTTCCGACCCCTGTGCCTCTTGCCAATGGCGCTCATAGCTCAGAAAGTTGCGGAACCTTCCATTGGCGGAGTTAAAGGCAAGCCAGAGAAACGCCAGGTATCGTGAAGCCAATTTTCTGGCCTCCGCTTCTCCATTCGCTCCAAGTTGCTCCACTAGAATCGACACGATCAGCGCCCGGGCATTGTCGTCAGTGGTGTAGCCCTCGTGATGATTTGGAATGGCGAAAACGGCATGCTGCAACATCCCTGTGTCGTCAGTCATTCGAGTGAGATGATTGAGCTTTAACGCCGGCAAACTGTGGATGCGATTTGCCCCGACCGAGTTTGGGCTGACCAGGCGTGGATTCCACATGCGCTCGGCGCGGGCTCTCTGGAAGCTGCGCATATAGTCCTGAGCCACACTCTTCCAAACCATGTTGCGGGAGTACAAGTACGCCCGTTTGCGCATGGCGTGCCGTTCGGCTTCATTCTCCAGGAGCTGAATGGTCTGTTCCGCAATGGCGTTCTGGTCGTTGAATGGAACGAGTATTCCGCGGCCCTGATCAAGCAGCTCAAGCGCATGCCAATAAGGAGTCGAGATGATAGCTTTACCCGCGCCCATGGCGTAGGCCAGGGTTCCAGAAACGACTTGCGCCTCATTCTTGTAGGGCGTGATGTAGATATCGGCCGCCCCGATAAACTCCATCATCTCCTCAGGACTAACGAACCGGTTGTGAAATATGACGTGCTCCCCAACTCCCAGATCCTTGGCGAGCAACTGCAGCGATTCCCGATACTTGTCACCCTCGCGCTTCCTAATGTGAGGATGAGTCGCGCCCGCGACAATGTACGTAACATTGTTATTGTGGGACAGGATGTTCGGGAGGGCCCGTATGACTGTTTCAACTCCTTTATTTGGTGAAAGCAAGCCGAAGGTCAGCAATACAGATTGGCCTCCCACTCCGAACCGGTCCTTGTAGAAATTCGGATCAACGAATGCCAGGTTCGGAACTCCGTGCGGGATAACATCAATCTTTGAGGCAGGAACCTGGAAAATCTCCTGGAGAAACTGCGAAGAGTGTTGGCTCATTACGATAAGCCGGTCGGAGAGTTCCGCGATTTCGACCATCACCCGATGCTGGTCGGGGTTCGGTTCGCGCAGTACCGTATGCAGGGTAGTCACGATCGGCATACGGAGTCTTCGCAGCAGCTCCAGGATGTGGCCGCCGGCCGCGCCTCCGAAAATCCCATATTCGTGCTGCACGCATACCAGATCGACGTTGGTGAAGTTGAGGAACTCGGCTGCGCGCTCATATGAGGGCAGCTCCTCCTCGGTGAGCTCGAAGCGCACGCGCTCGGGATAGCTGTATTCAGACTCTGGGTCGTTCACCGGAAGTGCAAACAACCGCTCAGTCCCGAACTCGGTAGAAACCGCGTCACATAAGTCGGTAGTGAAAGTGGCAATTCCACACTGGCGCGGAAGATAGTTGCCGATGACGGCGATTCGGCTAGGAAGAGAGAGATTGACCGCGGTGTCGAACGGCTTCGCTGACTTGATTTCAGTCACGTGGGTTAGTGAGCCTGCAAGTCCCAACGGTCTCCTGAATGGCAGTGTCTTTGGCAATGACATGGGCCCCTATCTGCTCACCATCCCGAAGGTTGGTGAAACAATCGCGGCGCTGTCCAGTTTGATCTCCCCCGAGAACATACCCCTGACAACGCCGCGAACTTTAAATTACCGGCGCGCCGCATGTTTGCAGGCACACTGGCGCACTCAACTATTTGCCTTCGGCAGCTTCGTGCTGGTTCGCGCGTTTTACGGCGGCATTTACCGCGGCGAGAAACGAGTCAGCGTTTGCTGGTGCGTGCACGTCGCCGGATAGGGTTTTACGGAAGGAAACGTCTTTGCCATACATAGCGACCGTGGAGTCATTATCCTGCTGGATCTTGGCGCCATCCACGGCGACTCCGACAAATAAGCCCTTGGTACGCGAGTAGCTCAAAGCTTCCGTGTCCATCTTCCAGTCAGTGCCTGCCGAGGCATGCCGTCCGACCGGGCCGGCCGTGGCCGATGCCTCACCGGTGAGTTCAAACTTACTTGAAAGCAGCCCTTGCACACCCTTGTCATTCATGAATAACATGACAAGATCGACTGACTGAGCGCCAGCCTGGAAGCCAAAATTGCCTCCGCCGATCGAAATGAATGCTGGTGCACTCCAACCATGAGCAGTGCGGCAGGTAACCACACCGCGTCCATGCTCTCCGCCAACCACGAAGCCGCCCTTCGCCATATCCGGTACCACAGCGATGCATTTGGCGCCATTCAGCACCTCTTCCGGAATACCTTTATCAGGTGCAGCCATGATCTCGTTCATGACCTGGCCGGCCGCTTGTAAGCGTGCACTGGTGTCTTGCTGCGCCGGACCAGCAAACGCGAAGGTACCTAAAGAGAACATCATCAACGCAATTGCATATTTCTTCATAACACTTCCTTTTTCGTTCCACGTGATTTTGTGGGTGAGTTTACGAGTAGCGTAGATTCGCCGTGAAGATCAGGCCGTCCGACGGCCGCTGATCAGGTTGATAACCAAGACCACGACGGCAATCACCAATAAAAGGTGGATTAGGCCGCCGCCTAGGTGGAAACTGAAGCCGAGAAGCCACAGAATCAAGAGAATGACAAAAATCGTCCAGAGCATATCTTCCTCCTGGGCTGGGTGTGAATGGTTAACTCGTGCGTTTATGCGATAAGAGCGGCGCTGCTACGCGCAAAGGGTTTGCCGACGAGGCCCTTGCTCGGCAATGAGCAAGCGGTTCGAAGTTGTTGAAAGCTCGCTGGCCTAGATCCGGCCAAGCAACAGCAAAATAACCACAACGACGAGAATCAAACCCAGTCCGCCGCTCGGTGCGTAACCCCAAGAGCGGCTGTGATTCCACCTAGGGAGGGCACCCACCAGAAACAAAACCAGTAGAACAATCAAGATAGTTCCGAGCATACTTTTCTCCTCTTCTTTATTCTTTACGAATCGAACTCCGGCGGTGTCGGGCTTTCTTACGTGCTCCCGCACGCCAGGTTCGTTGCGAGCAAGCCAGCGATGGTTGTCAACAAATTGTGGGGGTGTTGTCCTTTGGGGTAAAACCTGTCAGCGACGATTCCAGCAGGCACGGCATCACCCTCGTAGTCTCCACTCATTGCGACAATCGAAATCGACGGATAGCGGCTACGTACATGCGAGATCAGCTCGATACCCGACATGTACGGCATGCTGAGATCGGTCACGATCAGATCCGGGACCGCTCTGTTCAAGTGCAACACAGCGCTAACGCCGTTTTCTGCCTCAGACACGTCATATCCGGACGCCACCAGCAGCATTCCTAGGCTTTCCCGAATACTGGTTTCGTCGTCGACAACTAAAATCTGAGGCTTGGAGCCGTTTGGCATGCTTTCTCCCTGGCGTTAGACAGATCGCAACTTGCTACTCCTCTACGATGCCACGCCCATGGCCTCTGGGTCTGGTCAAAACAGACCACCCCAATTGCCGAGGTGAAGAATTAGGCCAGGAGGTTTTGCAATGCAAATAGATGAGTGAGCCATATTGGACAGACTGGTAAGGTCGGGCGTAGATATGATTGCCGCGTAAACAGTTGTGGGGACAACGAGATTTATTATGACAACACACTATCTTCACTTATCGGCATCTATCTGTGGTGAATGCAACGGTCCGGTCATCTCAGGATCAGGTTCAACTCGCGAAACGGAAATTCAGCGCGAGACTGACGTGAGGCGGTTCGGTTCGGTTTGCTTATCCTGCGGGAAGCGCTACGTTGGAGTGCCAGCTTCAGGGGTGGTGCGCCATATGGCGCCGTTCGAATGGAACGCAGTGCCGTCACAATGAAGGAAAACCGCATTCGATTCAGCGCCGGCCGTGTAACAGAGTCCTATAGTGAAGTATCGCTTGGACGAGAGTGTCGCGTTGCGCCTCACCGCCATGAGTTGGGAACAGCCGTCCATCGTTGAAATGTGGGTAAGTACCGTCGTTTGTGGCACACAATGCATCGCCCCGGGCACAGGAAAAGGCGGGGCAGAACAACTCGTTCAACCCAGCTCTCGGGCGGAGCAGTTCTGAACTGGTCTCCCTTGCATACGCGGCAGTGGGCGGATAGCAAATGCATGATTGGGTTCGTAACACTGTTCTCAATACCAAGAAGCAGCTTTAACTCTCAACGCGATGCCGGACTCTTGCCGGCGACAATCGCGCTGGCTTCCATAGGTGTCAGCCGCGACGGATCGCACTCGGGGTAATCGCTGGCGCATGCCAGATAATTGCGTTGGCGATCGGCAACGATTACTTCACTTAATTCCGTCGTCGATAGTTTGGAACGGTCACAAGCTGCCGAACCATCCCAACACTCGGAGATATTACGCCGGTGCTGGGCCACCGCTACCTCGCTCAGATCAGTGTGGCTTAGTTTCGATAAGTCGCAGGATGACCATCCGTTCCAACAGTCGGAGACGTTTCTCTGGTTTTCTGCCATGGCAACGCCAGCCGCCTCAGATGCTGTCAATTTGGAGTGGTCGCACGACCGCAGCCCACTCCAACAATCGGAAATCATATTCCGGTGCGCGGCTATGGCCACTTGGGCCAGCTCCGTCGGGTTAAGCTTCGAAGGATCACATGATGTCCATTCGCTTTTGCAGTCCGAAATGTTTTGCTCGTGCTTGGCCGCCGTCACTTCGTTCTTGTCAGCCTGGGTCAAAGCCGAGCGATCGCACGAATCCCAGCCGTTCTTGCATGCAAACAGGTTCTGTTCCTGATCGGATGATTGTGCCGGCATTAGCGCTGCATAGCAGATCATAAACGTCATCAGCGAGCAACAGATGACTCGTGAAACAACCTTCATTGGGTTCCGCCTTGTGAGCGCGACCGATTCAGGCCACACACATTTCTAAGAATGATTATGGCGCAGCCGCGGTGAGGAAGCTGGTCAACATTGCTCAGTGACCAGCCCTGCACAGAAAAACGCGACCTTGGGATGCGTCACATATTGGTTGACATTTGGGGTGTATAAGCCTACGGTCGAGAGTGAGTGAGTACTTCCTTTCCTCTTTCAGGTTCTCTGATCTAAGTCAGCCCATCTGAAGTCACGCCCCTTAGCAAACTCAATGAGGTCTTATGCCAAATGAAATCCAATCTGGCACGATGATGGTTCAGCCATCAGCGTTTCTGGGGTCACTTGGAGTGCAGAGCGAACCCTACACTGAGAATTGGGCTTCGTTAGCAGCTCAAGAGAGCTCAGGTCTCGATCACAAAGTCCGAGCTGGCGGATGCAATCTATTTTTTATGGCTGGCGAGATCAGCGCCGTGGTGCCGGCATGGGGCGGACAGAACAGCCTGCGCCGCGGGGTGAAGCGCCTGCTGGCCCAAACTCAGCTGCAACATTTCAACTGTCTCGAGCTGAGTCACATATTGAGAAAGTACTTCCTCGGCATTCCATATATCTCGATCACGGCGCATCCACGACATATTCAGCGAGGCTGTCAGATTCAGTCGATCGAGCAACGCGCAGAAGATAGCGGTGCTGGCGCTCTGCAATAGGGTTCGCCCACCCGGCGAATGCCCGAAAGAGCTAAACCTCAATCGTTGCCTGCAAACCAGAGATCAAAACTAGAGATTAGGAAGACAGGCCGGCTCGCGACGAGGCCTCCACGTCTTTGCCTAAATCGACAACAATTCACAAGGAGAAACAAATGGACTGGGAGCAAGTCGAAAGCAAATGGAAACAACTGATGGGTTCTGCAAAAGAAAACTGGAGCAAGCTCAGTGATGAAGTGCTCGTGCAAATAGCCGGCAAGCGCGAGCAACTCGCCGCGAAGATCCAAGAGGCCTACGGAATCACGAGACGAGAGGCCGAAAAGCAAGTGTGGGACTGGGGAAAGACCGTAGAACGTGCTTCAAAGAAAATTGCGTAAATAGCTAATTGTCTTGGAGCACACTCGACCATTCAGCGGCCGTGCGTTCGTGGATGTTGCCCGACCCAAAACACCCGAGTGTGGAGCTGCCTCAGATGTCGGAACTGCGGTCCTGCACAAATAATTCGCCTCGTGCAACCCGCCGCATCGCATCCACGATGACAGGTCCATCCATCGAACGATAGACGATCCCGTGTGCTCCTAACCAGCGCGCGTACGGGATGCGATCATGGTCCTCGGCGAGCAACAGCAGTGCAGTTCGGTTCCGCCTCAACACCGGCTGGATCTTGGGAAATGCCGGCAGAAAACTCGTCGACATGACCAGAACGTGCGGTGTGAAAGTTTGTAATGCGCTCAGTAACTGTTCGGGAGACCGTGGTTGGTGCACCAGGCAAACGTCGTGGGTGCCCGCTAGTAGCTCCGCCATCCCAACATGAAAAAGCTCCTGATGGTCAGCGACGATGATATCGATCACGACTGCACCTTCCCCCGCCCTGCGGACTGGGTGATTGGTCTAGCCTTCGCAGGATAGTCCTGCCTTCTACAAGAAACTGGTCAAAATTGACCACTTTACTGACTGAGGTGGGATCGATAAGTTGGCGCCGGCGAGATGCTGCATCTAGTGGCGAAGCAGGACACAAGCAGAGGAAGGTGCTATGTGAGAAACCCCCCAGGCAAGAGAAGCCTGGAGGGCTGCAAATTCAATTCTTCAATTCTTACCGCTTCCGCTTTCTGAAAAACGCAGCGATTGAACCGCTGAGTCCCAAGAAAGAGAAATTCGAGGAATTGGCACCGGCGGCCATTGCTCCGCCTGTGGCCAACAGGGCGATGGTTCCTGGCTCGGGAGTAGTACCAGTTCCAACGGCACAATTGCCGGTGTCAACGTTATTCGTATCCATGGTGACGGCGCCATTCAGGGCTATCGCTCTACCGCAAGTAATATTGGCGCCCGTCGTTAACGTAATGCTCTGGTCCGCGACAATGCTCCCGTAGAAGTCCGTGGTTGTCCCCAACGTTGCAGAACTACCAACCTGCCAGAAAACCTGGTCATTACTACCGGGATTAATGATGTCCACCATCGAAGCACTTGCCGTGGTGAGGGTGCTTCCAATCTGGAAGACGACCATCATATTGCTGAGGCCTTCGAAGTTCAGGGTGAGCGCTCCGGTCATCTGCGCCGACGACGCGAAGAAATAGACTCCTGGATCAAGCGTAAGGCCTCCGAGATCCTGACCCGTTAAAATCTGCGTCGGAGCCAGCCCTGCCAGGAAGTTGTAGCCAGTGAGCGCATCTGCTTGCGCTTGCATGGCAACTGCGTCGTCGTCATGAATCGTTCCGAGCACGATTCCCGGGGGGAATCCGGTAATTGATGTTCCAGGGGCGACGCCCAGATTTTGAAACACAACGCTGGGGCCAGTGTTGGTCACGGTTGAAGCACCCAGAATGCCGAAGGCATCCGCGCTTCCGAGGACACTGGCATGAGCGGTGAGCGCCAGCAAAGGGAGGACGAGGCAACAAATGCGCAGCAGTTTCATGGAGGGCTCCGCCGCGTTCCAATCTCGAATCGGCCTTCTCTGCCACTGGAACGAGTGGCACAATGGTGGCAGAGCGGCTCGCAACCGATATCGATTGGTATGCAATTCTGTCTCCTCGCTAACATCCTGTAAAAACACCACGTTTTCGTGGTTGAAGTGCACATTCTTGCATCCAAGTTCCAACCCATTTCCCATCCATGAGGCTGGCGGGATAGATCTTCCTCTTCATTGGAGAATCGGTCAGAATTTAACTGCCACTTTGGTGGACTAAATTGTGTTCGGAAATGTGTGGCCTTCATGTGTTGGTTATTTGTCCAGAAGGAAGGTAAGCAGTGCTTTGTGTACCCGCAAAGTGCCGTTGTAGTCAATGAGACCCATTTCGCGAAAGCGATTCATAAAGAAGCTCACTCGCGACCTGGTGGTACCAACCATTTCAGCCAGCGTCCCCTGGCTCACTTTCAGGTTGGCAGAATATGGTTTGGACTGCGTCCCGAAGCCCGCAAGTAAGAGAAGAGTTCGTGCCAGCCGCTTCTCGCTGGAATTGAAGAGTTGGTCGACGAAGTCTTCTTCAATCCGGACAACCCGCGAAAGCAGGTGCGCGATAATCAGCCTTGCCGACCCAGGGTCATCGTGGATGATGCGAACGATGATTGCCTTTTCCACGCGCGCAATGGTGGACACCTTTACTGCGGTGGCGGTGCACATCCGCAGAGACGACGCTCCCAGACAGCCTTCTCCGAAGAAATCGCCCTGCCGGAAGATAGCAATGACGGCTTTCTTGCCGCGTTTGGACAGAACGGTCAGCTTCACGTTGCCAGCCTCGACGTAGAACATTGCATCGGCAACGTCGCCCTGGGAGAAAATGGACTCTTTATTGCGGTACTCGCGGCTAGTCCTTCGACTGCCGATCTTTTTAAGAAACTTGCCCGGACTAAAAGTAAGCGCGCGTTTACTCACCACTAGCGTCTCCCACAGGATTGATCTTTCCGCTATCGCACAGGTCGAAGAGTTGACTTAGAGGCGCATCAACCTGTTGATCCAGGCGTGATTTCGCCTCAAGATGCATTTTGCGACGGGACAATCCTTCCGAAAAGTTGTCGCATGTGCGCTTCGCCTGCAAGTTCCCGCCACATTCCGGAGCGTACCTCTTTGGAACCGAACTGACTGTGCAAAATCGCTCAAGCGGCTCAAATTCCAATACTGGGAAACTGTGCAATATAGAACAGAAACTGCGGCGGGCGGCTCTTAACTAAGATGTATAATACAGAAGCGTGAACGCCCCCTCCGGAGGTACGAGATGAACAGCAGGGGCATTCCAGCCCGCAGCCAGGGCCCTCCAGCCAAACGGATCTTATTGGTCGATTCGGTGCGACCCGCAAGACTCTCCGAGGGCGTAATGGCGAAGCCTTCCCGGCTTCAAACGTCCAAGCCGCAACCAACAAACGGCGATGCCGCATTCGATCCCAAGGGCTTTCTCGTCAGATCTGGGTTGGGCAAAAAAGTTCTCTCTCTAAAAAGAGATCAGGTGGCCTACTCCCAAGGGGATCCGGCCGACACGATTTTTTACGTACAGAAGGGGCGGCTGAGAGTAACGGTTACTTCCGCAGCGGGGAAAGAAGCCACGATTACATTGGTGGGCGCTGGGGAGTTCTTGGGGGAGAACTGCATGGTCTCGCCTCATCCTATTCGACTGGCAACGGCTACGGCGATGACCGACTGTGCGCTTCTCCGGATTAGCAAGGCAGAAATGATCCGCGCACTTCATCAAGACCCTGCATTTTCGAACGTGTTCGTATCCTTTCTTCTGGTTCGCAACGCGCGAATCCAGGCCGATCTGGTCGATCAGCTGTTTAATTCCAGCGAAAAGCGCCTGGCAAGAATTCTGTTATTGCTGGCGCAGTTCGGCAAGGAAAGCAAACCCGAGACGGTTGTTCCTAAGATCAGCCAGGAGATATTGGCTGAGATGATTGGCACAACCCGCTCCCGCGTGAGTTTTTTCATGAATCGCTTCAGGAAACTGGGATTCATCGAATATAACGGCGAGATTCGGGTTCACAACTCACTTCTTAATATCTTCCTGCAGGAATAAGGGCGGCGCTGCGGTTGCTTCGCGGATTCGCGTGCGCGAGACCTTCCTTCCTCCGCTGAAAATGCCTCTCCAGAATTTGTTCCGCTGGTCTGGATTGACCGTTCTTGATTTTCGCGCCGTGGCATGATGATCCTATGCCAGGAAAGAAGAAGAAATCTTGGGCAGTAACTCTCCGCTCGGTCGAGAAGGAGATGGCGAAGCCCCGTGTTGCGGAGTCGGTCAGAAGAGCTGCTACTGTTGATTCGCCCCCGCGGGAACCCGGACGCGAAGGCCGCTCTGTGCGGTAGTCGCGTTGTAGATTGTTGTTGGACGGTTTCTACAGGAGTTGTCGCCGGGTTCTCATAGGATGAGAGACGGCTCAATTCTATTCGCTTTGAGGTTCTGGCTCTGAGTTCCCACCCTTTCGCGACAGCAGCTAGAGGGTGGGACCTCCAAATAATTTGTTGAGTTTCGATGGCGAGGTTTCTACCCCTACGGCCCTTTTAATTTCGACGATTCATTTCTACGAGGCCTATCCGGTTTTTAAGTCTGCCAGCTTCACTTTCAACTTTGCGACGGCTTCTTTAGCATCGCCGATCCGCTGTTGAACTTGCCCCACTTTCTTTTCAGCTTTCCCTTCGGCCTTCAAATCCCGGTCGTTCGTGACCTTTCCGACCTGCTCCTTGATGGTTCCCTTCACTTCGTGGAAGCTACCCTTGATCCTGTCTTTCGTGCTGGTTTTCATATTTCTCCTTGCCCCTCGCAAGGCTCGGATTGCGACTCTTATGAGCCTCTTTGAGGGTTATCACTTTTGTAATCTCGTGGCTTTTTGTGGGTCTGAGCAAAATTGACCATCTCCACGAATGGTCACGGCTCCATCCCGAAACGGGCAGGAGTAATCGGAGATTTACTCTCGACCCTTGAGGTGGCTTCGCCAAAGTCCGAGGTGCTACCGTCTCAGTGGGATCTCCATGGTGTGCAATCTTGAACATGCCAGCTTCCGAAACTGGCCCCTCATACCGAACTCCGCAGATTCCGAAAGCGCTGTGGGCTAGCTGTGATAGCAGCTTAACGCCCCCGGAACTGGGGTGCGCGACCGACAACGGTCAACGCCACAAGAACAGCAAGAGTGATGAGCACCGCCTCTTTGTTGTCCATCAGAAACCTGACCGCCGACGAAATGAATGCGAGGACGTCGGCACGATCAAATACGAAGAGCGCGGCCAGGCCCCATGCCAGCATAACCAGGAAACTCGACATGGAAAAAGAGTAGCACCGCCATGGTTCGGAAGCTATGGCTCTTACAGCGGGGACGCGAAAGGCAACGAAATGGCCAACACGCATACTTCCGACTAGGCACCTTCATGGCAAGTGGAAGCAATCTGCACGAACTCCGCCGCATGTCGTGCCGACATAGCGCCCGGAGCGTGTTTCGGCAGGGTCCCAAGGTACATCGCAGTTTCATCGCAGGCATGCAGGCGCGGACACTTCAGACAGTCTTTGTGCATCTTGTCGGGGAGCGCTTCTTTGCGCACAATTTGAAAACCCATCTGTCCGAAGAAGTCAGGAATGCGCGTGAACAGGCAGATGCAGGTGACGCTCTGGCGCTCGGCCTCCATCAACAGGGCGTCGACTAACACCCGGCCAGCCCCTTTGCCCTTCGCCTTGGCGGTGACTGTGATCGAACGAATTTCCGCCAGGTGCATGCCATACAAGTGCAGCGCACCACAACCGACAATCTCGCCATCGTGTTCAACCACAACGAAGTCGCGAATGTTTTCGCAGATCTCCGCCAGCGAGCGCGGGAGAAGGGTTCCGTCGGCCACGTGGACCTGAATGAGTTGCTCGATGCGGATGGCATCGGGAAGAGTTGCGCTACGTGCCTGCATGGGCGACTCCTGCGTAGATAGCTAATTTTTCTTTGATCGTCGATAATGCCGCCCGAACCCGCAACGGCGCGGTCCCTCCTGGAACATCGTGTATCGCCAGTACCTCATCCAGCGACAACGCGCGGTAGAGTTCGGCATCGGCGGCGATGCCACAGTGCGCGTAATCTTGCTTCGACAGTTGCTCCAACTCGCAATTCTTTTCCAGGCCAAGACGTACTGCTTGCCCCACCTTCTCGTGTGCCTGACGGAAGGGGATTCCCTGCCGTACCAGGTATGCCGCTAGCGCGAGAGCGTTCATGAATCCGCTGGTCGCCGCTTGCTGCATCCGTTCTGCGTCGAATGAAACCGCGGCCAGAAAGCCAGTCGCCACGCGCAACATGCTCGACGCCTGGCCGGTCGCCGCGAAGACCGGCTGCTGCGTTTCCTGCATATCTTTGTTGTAGGCCAGTGGTAGTCCCTTGACTGCGATCCACAGCTCGGTAGCGTTGGCAAACACTCTTCCCGCTTTGCCACGAATCAGTTCCAGCGCGTCCGGATTCTTCTTCTGTGGCATGGCACTGCTGCCGGTCGAAAACTGCTCCGGCACCTTCACGAAGCCAAACTCGGTGGTCGAGAACAGAATCAACTCCTCGGCCCAGCGGCTCAGATGCAACGCCACAAACGAGAGTGCCTGCACGAACTCAATCGCAAAGTCACGATCGCTGGTCGCGTCAATGCTATTGGCCGTCGGCGAATCGAATTGCAACTCGGCGGCTATCGTCTCGCGATCGAGCGGCAGAATCGTGCCTGCGACTGCTGCAGATCCCAGCGGACATTCATTCATCCGTTTGCGACAATCGGCCAGCCTGTCCAAATCGCGCAGGAACATCTCGACATAGGCGAGCAGCCAATGCGCCACCAAAACTGGCTCCGCCCGCTGCAGATGCGTGTATGCCGGCATCGCGTTCTCGCCGGCGACCTCGGCCTGCTTCACGAATTCGCCCAGAAACTCCACCAGCAGTTGCGAGATGGCATCGATCTGATCGCGCACATACAGTCGCAGGTCGGTCGCAATCTGCTCATTGCGGCTGCGTCCAGTGTGCAGCTTGTATCCCACGTCGCCGGCCAACTCCACCACTCGCTTCTCCACGAAATGGTGCACATCTTCGATGGTGGAATCGTTATCTTCCGGAAGGCCTTCGCTGCCGATTCGATCCAGCGCCGACAGCATCGCCGCAAGCTCCTGCTTGTTCAGCACTCCGGCCGATGCCAGCGCCGTAGCATGGGCGCGACTGGCGGCCACTTCGTAAGGGAGCAGCACGCGGTCGAATGGAAACGACCGCTGCCACTGCTCGAAGTCGGGATTCTGCGCCTGCCCGAAGCGGCCTGACCACATCTTCATTTCAGGGTCTCCGCGTGCACCAGCGCACGCGAGCGCGCCGGCAGCCCCAGGATGCGAATGAAACCCTCCGCGTCCTTCTGCTGGTAGCCGGCGCCCATGGTGAAGCTGGCAATATCGGGCCGGTATAGCGATGTCGGCGATATGCGGCCAGTGACATCGATGTTGCCCTTGTAGAGATCGAGTGTCACTTTGCCGTTGACATCACGCTGCGTACTTTCCACGAAGGCCAGCAGCGATTCGCGCAAGCGGCGTGAACCACAGGCCAAAGTAAACAGTCTCGGCGAACTTCAAACCAATGTGTTGCTTGAAGTGCGACAGGTCGCGGTCAAGGCACAATGCCTCAAGCTCGCGATGGGCGGTAAGCAGCAACGTTCCACCCGGCGTCTCATAGCATCCGCGCGACTTGATTCCCACGAATCGGTTCTCGACCAGATCGACGCGGCCAATCGCGTTGCGCGCGCCGATTTCGTTCAGCACCTCGACAATCGCCACCGGATCGAGAATGACGCTGTTCACCGCCACGGGCACGCCATACTGGAACTCGATCGAAACCGTTTCAACCGTGTCGGGCGCTTGCTGCGGCGACTTGGTCCACGTCCACGTGGTCGCGAGCGGTGCGTTGTTCGGATCTTCCAGCTCGCCGCCTTCGTGGCTGACGTGCAGCAGATTGCGGTCGCGGCTGTGGATCTTCTCGCGACTCTGGGCCACCGAGATTCCATGCTGCTCGGCGTAGTCGAGGCAATCCTCGCGCGATTGCAGCGTCCACTCCCGCCACGGAGCAATCACTTTGAGTTCGGGCGCGAGCGCCTGGTACGCGTGCTCGAATCGCACCTGATCGTTGCCCTTTCCAGTGCAGCCGTGAGCCACCGCGGTCGCGCCTTCCCGCAATGCGGCCTTAACCTGATACTTCGCGATGATCGGTCGCGCCAGCGAGGTGCCCAGCAAATACTTGTGCTCATACACCGCGCCTGCCTGGATTGCGGGAAAGACGTAGTCGAGCAGGAATTCCTGCCGCAAGTCTTCCACGATCACCTTGCTGGCGCCGGTCGCGTATGCTTTCTCGACCACCGCGTCGAGATCATCGCCTTGTCCTACGTCCGCGACATAGGCGATGACATCGCAGTCGTAGTTTTCCTTTAGCCACGGAATAATGATGGAGGTGTCGAGGCCTCCGGAATATGCCAGTACAACTTTCTCACGCATATGCGCTCCTCGGCGGAAAGCGATGGACGCCGCCTTCCAGCAATAAAACCATGATGGCTTTTTGAATGTGCAGGCGATTTTCCGCCTGATCGAATACCACCGAACGCGGCGAATCGATCACCGCCGCGGCTACTTCATCTTCACGATGGGCCGGGAGACAATGCATGAAAACCGCATGCTTGGCGGCATGAGAGAAGAGCTTCTGATTAACCTGGAAGGGCAAGAATATCTCGCGCCGTTCAACAGCTTCGTCTTCCTGGCCCATGCTGGCCCACACGTCGGTATAAACCGCATCGGCTTCGGCGACAGCCTCAACGGGATCGTTGACGATTTGTACCTGGCCACCGGAAGCCGCTGCCAACTCTTGCGCCGCGTTCACGACAGCTTCATTCGGCTCGTATCCCTTCGGCGTTCCCACCGATATGGTTGCCCCCAGGCTGGCGGCGGCCAGCATCAGCGAGTGCGCAACATTGTTGCCATCGCCGAGATAGGCGAGACGCACGTTGCGCAGGTCGCCGAAATGTTCTTGCAGCGTCAGCATGTCGGCAAGCGCCTGGCAGGGATGCTCCAATTCGCTGAGGGCATTGATCACCGGGATCGACGCGTGCGTGGCCATGGTAGTAACCGTGTCGTGAGCAAAGGTTCGCAGCACCACGCCATCGACCCAGCGCTCCAGATTGTGGGCCACATCGCTCAGGCTCTCGCGAGCGCCCAGTCGCGACTGCGTCTGGTCAACGAAGAACGATACTCCGCCCAGACTGTTGATGCCGGCCTCGAAAGTCAGGCGTGTGCGCAATGAAGGTTTCTCAAAGAACAACACAATCTGCTTGCCAGCCAGAGTTCCACGATAGTCCGCGGGGCGCGCCTTCATTGCCGCCGCCAACTCCAACGTGCAAGCGAGTTCGTCCGGCGTGAAATCCTGAATCGAGATTAGGTCGCGGCCGGAAACACTCCGCTGCGTTAAGGTTTGGGGGACGAGGCCCGCGGGAATTGAAGTAGCAATCATGTCGTACCTCCGGTGAGCAATTAGCAATTAGCAATCAGCAACTAGCCCCCATCCACTAGCCACTAGCCAATCACTTCCGTGCCGCACTCAATCGATTGGCTAAAGAATCCTGGCAAAACATCGGCGTGGTCGGCGGGCAGGATGCGGACCCGCGCGACACCGCGCTTGAGCGCTTTGGTGCAAGCTTCCAGCTTGGGCAACATTCCGCCGCTGACCGTCGCCTGCTGCACCATGGCGGCAATCGCTTTCACGTCGAGCCAGCGAATGACGGCGCCTTCAGCATCTTTCACGCCGGCGACATCGGTGAGATAGATCAAGGCATCGGCACCACAAGCCACCGCGCATGCCGACGCCATGTGGTCGGCATTGATGTTGTAGTACTCACCGTCAACGCCCAGTGCCAGACTCGACACCACCGGAACGATGCCTGCGGCCCACAGCCGCTCGATCCACTGCGCATCGACGGAGCAGATTTCACCCACGTAGCCGAGGTCGGGCTGCTTCTTTTTGGCTGCACGAAACATTTGCAAATCGCCGCCACACAGGCCCAGCGACGGCTGTCCGGCGGCGCCAATCGAGGCTACGAGTTGCTTGTTGAGTTGTCCGGCAAGCACCATGACCGCCACGTCGCGCGTCCGCGCATCGGTGACCCGCAAGCCATTGACGAACGTGGTTTCGCAACCAAGCTGCTTCAGAGTGCGGC
This sequence comes from uncultured Acidobacteriaceae bacterium, assembly GCA_963709045.1. Classification (GTDB taxonomy): domain Bacteria; phylum Acidobacteriota; class Terriglobia; order Terriglobales; family Acidobacteriaceae; genus Bog-257. The sequence goes on from CAVPUX010000011.1 coordinate 583,019, forward strand.
TAAGTGCGGCTCCTCCTCCGTGAACAACTACCAGTTTGTGACCTTCGCGCCAGAGACTAGGAATTGTTTTGGCAAACTTCATGACCAGCTCTTTGTCGTCGAGAGCCGCGCCGCCGATCTTGATCACCAGTTTCATTGCAACCCTTCTTTCTGGTCGAAGCCGAACATGAGGTTCATGTTCTGCACGGCCTGGCCGGCGGCGCCCTTCAAGAGGTTGTCGAGACACGACACCACGACGGCGCGCCTGCCGTCAGGGGAGAGCGAAAATCCGACGTCGCAGAAATTGGTGTTGAGCGAAAACTTGATTTGCGGCAGTCGCGCTGCGCCGAAGACACGCACCCACGGCTTGCCTGCGTAGAACTCGCGCAGGCATTGCTCCAATTCTTCTGCGGATACAGGCTTCGCCAGCTTCACATAGATGGTGGAGAGAATGCCGCGTGGAATTGGCAGCAGATGCGGCGTAAACTGCAGCGATCCAGATTCGAGTCCAAGCTGCTCCAGCATCTCGCCGGTGTGGCGATGTCCGAAGACGTTGTAAGCACTGAAGTCGCCATCGACTTCTACGAAATGCGTCTTTGCCGAAGGCGACTTGCCCGCTCCTGAAACCCCCGACTTCGAGTCGCATATCAGGCCGTGCTCAACATCCACATATCCGGCGCGGATCCATGGAGCCAGGGCCAGAATGATCGACGTCGGATAGCATCCCGGATTGGCCAGCAAGGCAGCATCTTTGATTGCTTCGGCGTGAAGTTCCGGCAATCCGTAAACCGCAGCTTCATCGAGCAGCGACGCATCCTGCGCATTGGCATCGCTGAATCCGTACACTTCACGGTTCGCCGATTCTTTCAGGCGCCACGCTCCGCTGAGATCGATCACCCGCAAGCCACGACTGATCGCCTCGGGGACCCATTCTCGCGAGAACTCGTGAGGTGTCGCGAGGAAGACGACGTCCACGCCGGCGTCTTTCATCCGCTGCCACGAGAAAGCTTCAAACGGGAAACCGCCGTTGCCCGCCAGTTGCGGATACGCGTCGCTCAAATCGGCGTAACCCGCATTCTCTCCGTTGCGCTGGAACAGCAGTGGCTTCTTGACGGCGGGGTGACGCGCGAGCAAGCGCACGAGCTCCAGGCCGGAGTAGCCGGTCGCACCGAAGACCGCGGGTTGTAGAGTGGCATTCATGTTGATCGTCGCCCTGATCAAGGCCCCTGCTTCCTACGCGAAATATTTCTGAATACGCCTGGCCAATTTCTCCGCAATCCTGGAGTCATGCGCGATGACCAGAATGGTGTCGTCTCCACCGATAGTGCCCACGACCTCTTCCCACTCCTCGGCGTCGATGGCGGCCGAGACCGGCTGCGCACTGCCGGCGCTGGTCTTCACCACGACCAGGTTTTGCGCGGTCTTCACGTCATAAACAAACTCATGGATCAGGCGCTCGATGGAAGGCAGAAACGCCTCGGCAACCTCGCCCTGGGGTAGCTTGTAGCCTTCCGCGGTCTTCACCAGCCGCAGTTCATGGATGTCGCGCGACAACGTAGCCTGAGTCACGCGGTGGCCGCGCTTATAGAGCAGGCGGCGCAGCTCTTCCTGGCTGGCAACCTGCTGGTTGACGACCAGATCGCGAATGGTGGTGTGGCGCGAGAGCTTCGACATAGCATAAATATACAGCTAAATGCATATTTATACCTCACGAGCGCCGATGTCAAGCGGGGGGGAGGATCCCCAAGCCGATCGAGGACGTCTGGGAATGCGGTGCGCTTCCATAACCCCGTCGGGGCGGCGATTTACGCGTAGAGTGCTTCCGTTTGCAGAATCAAGATGGGCATCGGTGGTGACGGTTTCGGTTAGACTCGGCAGGTTAGAGTCTGCGGAGAATTTGGAGGAAGGCTCGTATGGCGCATGTGCAAATCACAATGCTGGCAGGCCGGACGATCGAGCAAAAACGCCGCGCGGTAAAACGCGTCACCGACGTGCTAGGCGAAGAACTCAATGTCAAGCCCGAGACACTCACCATAACTTTTGTTGAAGTGCCCCGTGACAGCTACGCGCGCAACGGCGTTCTACTGTCCGACCGAAGCGATCTGCCGTGACTCGTGCCAGACGAATTTATTGAGCGCACGGTGATTGCTCGCAGGAACAGGACGAAGGTCATGGGCTGTTGATGGTAACGTGTTCGCGCGCTTTGCGGAGGACACGATTAGGCTTGAACGTGGCTGGAAAATATGCAGAATGGGACATCTGCCCCTGACTGCGTAGCACTACGGAGGACGCCGATGCCCAAGAACATCGTCATTTGTTGCGACGGAACCGGCAATGAATTCGGCGACCATAATTCCAATGTAATCAGCCTCTACAAAATGCTGGACTGCGGTCCAGATCAGATTGCGTACTATCATCCCGGTGTGGGCACGATGGGGGCCCGCAGTGCGCTCACGAGAATTGGCAAGTGGTGGACGACGGTGATCGGCCTGGCATTCGGGTATGGCATTTCCGACAACGTTGCGGACGCATACCTTTTCTTGATGAGGCGATTCCGGCCTGGCGACCAAGTTTATGTATTCGGGTTTAGTCGCGGCGCGTACACCGCTCGGGCGCTGTGTGGGATGCTTCACATTGTCGGACTTCTGACGGAAGACAACGAAGCCTTGATTCCCTATGCCATTCGACTGATCAGGCGCTCGCCGATCGACTTCAAGGTGGCGGCTGACTTCAAGAAAACTTTTTCACGGGTGTGCAAACCTCACTTTCTCGGTGTCTGGGATACCGTTAGTTCTGTCGGTTGGATCTATAACGCAGTGCGGTTTCCATACACCACTGCAACCAGCAATCCCGATTTACAGGTCGTCCGCCACGCAGTTTCCATTGATGAACGCAGGGCATTTTTTCGCCAGAACTTGTTTGGGCAGCCAAATAATCCTCAACAGGACGTGCAGGAGGTCTGGTTTGCGGGTGTGCATTCCGACGTAGGGGGCAGCTATCCCGAAGCCGAAAGCCAGTTGTCCAAGATTACCCTACGCTGGGTGTCCTGCGAAGCGGAGATTGCGGGCCTAGCGATTGACCAGCAGCGAAAAGCGGAAATTCTAGGAGGCAAGCCGCCCTACGTTGCGCCCGATCCTTTGACCAAGAACCAGCACGAATCTCTTCACGGCTGGTGGTGGATCGCAGAGGTGTGGCCGAAAGTGGTACATAAGCAGACCGCAGAAGGGACGTGGAAGAAATCGGTGCGCCTAAATCTCGCACGACGACGTTGGATTGCAGCCAATTCCGTGGTGCACAATTCTGTGGAGCAGCGAGTGGCCCAGGCTACTCCCCCGTATCGGCCTGGCAATTTGCCTCAACAGCGTCGAACGGTCTTAGACAATTGCAAGTGAAGTCCTGGCACAAGTTCGCCAGCTTTCCCTTCTCACAAAAAATCGGCGTAGGTGGGGGCACTGGGGTCGTCCAAAGCAATGAGGTCAGTGATTCTTGCCATCCTGCTGTGAACTGTCGATCCGTGTATAAGTAGCATGGACGCGCCAGTTCGACCACCGACTTTCAGGCGAGTAGTCGCCTACTGTTCCCAGCCCGCTAGTGTCATAGAAGTGCCATTTGGAGATCGTGTGCCTGAGCTTGTGGATCCGTTCAATCTCTCCCTTGCAGATCAATTTCGGAAATGACCTCGCTGGGCTGGCGCCACCTGAAAGCGGCGGTTGAACTCGCCGATGTATTCCTCCCGCAGAAACCGGTTGGCCTCGTCCACGGTCGTGATCGCATGCAACCGCAGCTCCTGCGGCAGTCGGCCTTGCCAGGTGCCGAAGCTACGCTCGCTGCGGCCTCGCGCTTGCGGCGAATAAGCCGGGATCATCTGCACTCCCAGCTCGCGCAAGGCACGTCCCACTTGGGTCAGCCGGTAGGGATCGACCTTGCCGCCCACCTTCGGGGTGAGCCAAAAATGGCTGCCGCGGTCGCTGTACAAGGCGCAGAACAGCCCTTTGCGCTCGATCACTTCCCGCAATCCGGCCATCACCGTCGCCGTCGACTCTTCCTCCACCAGTTGCGCATAGTAGATCTCGCTGGTCGCGTCATCCAGAATGACGATCAGGTCGTACCAGCGCTCGTCCTGGAACCAGCGATGACGGCTGCCATCAATGTGCAGCAACATCCCGGGCAGCGGCCGTATCAAGATTCCGTTGACAACGGACAAGCTGCTGTATAGACTACGGCGCACCCTAGACAGTTCCGCCATCAAATTCCAAAAGGACAAATCCTCGAACTCCGAAAGTTTGCGGGATCCGGAGGCTACATGAAAGACACAGGTGTGGGCCCTCAGCAACACAACTATTGCGGGAGCGTTATTGGGAATTGGCCCAAACGGATCTTGCTCTTTATGATCGTCGCTTCTATGGGAGGATGGCTCTCGCCCACAAATGCACATTCGCAGACTGCAGCCGAAGGGAACCGGACTGTGTGCAGCGCGCTCGGGAGAGGTCTGTTTCTAAATCACTCCGGTCTGCCGCAGACGAATTTTCTTTTTACCAGCGCGCGTCGCCAGACGCAGCCGGCCCAGTCGGAAGTCGCGTGCATGGCAACCCCTTCCGGTTTTCATCAGAGTCTGGCAAATCGGAACCAGTGGTCAAGTCTTAGTGCTCTTGCACAGCGCAGCAACATACCAGTGTTTCTGAGCCCAGGTCGTCCGGGAGCTTTCAATGGTCGAATCGGATCGTTGTCCGGGAAAACCATCGCCGCGTTGTCGAAGGCTGGGTTTCCAAGTACTCCCGATACCTGGGTCGGTCACACCGGACTTTGGAGTGTCTCGACGAACTGGTCCGCCGGCATTCCCACCAGTACGAATGATGTGCTGATTACAAACTCGGGGTCGGTGGTCACCGAGGACATAGCTGGTTCCATCAACAATTTGACGCTAAGCTCTGGCAATAGCCTCTCCCTCAACAATAGCTTCAACCTGACCATCGGTGGCACTGCCATCAGTAATGCCGGCAACATAAATCTCAACTCAACGGCCAATGGCACAGGACTCACTATCAGCACCGGAACCGTTACCCTGAGCGGCGGCGGCACCATCACTCTTGGGGATTCCCTGAACCCGGCGAACTACATTGTTGGAAATTCCGGGACCACACTCGTCAACATGAACAACGTGATTCAGGGTTCAGGCACGATCGGCAACGGCCAGTTGGTGCTCACCAACGCAGGAACCATTGACGCCGATAACGCCGACCACACACCCTCACCATTCAGGCTAACTCGAGCACCAACCCGGGCGTGACCAACACCGGTACGCTGGAGGCCACCAACGGCGGCAACCTCATACTGAGTGGCAGCAACAGCACGTACAACAACCATAACGGCACCATCAAGGCGACCACCGGGGGCATCGTCCAGTTGAGCAATGTGACGATCGAAGGCGGCACATTCACCACCGATTCCGGCATGGGCAGCGTGGTGGAAACGGCCTTCGGAACAACCAACACTCTGGATGGAACCTCGCAGGGAGCAATCACCAATAGCGGCGCTTTTGCCATAGGGAATAACAGCACTGCCAAGGTACAGGGCACGATCAACAATACCGGCTCGATCACGCTGAATGGCACGCTACTACCACAGCAATATGATCCTGGCTGGCAACACAACTCTGTCCGGCTCGGGTACCGTGACTCTGGTCGATTCCGGCAATCCGCAGAACTACATTTACGGCGCGTCGGCGACCGACGTGCTCACCAATGCGCAGACTATCCAGGGCACAGGGACCATCGGCAACAATTCGATGGCGTTGAACAACACGGGAACCATTGATGCCAACGATGCCGATCATGGGCTGGTGATCAATACCAGCAACGGAACCACCAACACCGGGACGCTGGAGGCCACCAACGGCGGCACCCTGCAGTTGAGCACCGATACCTTCAACAATGTCGGCGGCACCATCAAGGCCCTGAATGGAAGCAAGGTGCAATTGGCTAACGGCGCCATCATTGAGGGCGGCACGCTGTCCACCGATTCCGGCCACGGCAGCACAATCGGTACCCTCGCTAGTTCCAGCGCCACCCTGGACGGACTCACGATGGGAACGCTGAACAACGCCGGCGCCTTCGTGGCCAGTAACAACAGCACGACCAACCTACAAGGAACCATCAACAATACCGGTTCGATTAGCCTCAACTCGGCGGGAAACGTCGTCTATTTGCAGTTGAAAGGCAACACTACGCTGACGGGATCCGGGACCGTCACCCTAACCCCGTTCAGCGGTCTGAACGATTACATCTTTGGACAGACCAACACCATCACGCTCACCAACGTGAACAATACCATCGCGGGATCGGGAACCATCGGTAATGGCTCGATGATCCTGGTTAATCAAACAGGTGGTGTCATCAACGCCAATGCGGCCGGGAAGTCCCTCGTCGTCTCGGTGAGCACAGCTACAGGGGAGGTCTACGGGACTAACACAGGGTTGATGGAGTCCACCGCGTCGAATGCTACGAATGGTCCCAGCGCTTTGGTTCTCTACGGGGGGACCATCAACAATGCCGGTGGCACGATCGAGGCGCTCAACGGCGGCGTAGTGCAACTGGAGCAAGGCGTAACCATACAAGGCGGGACCCTGACCACCGATTCCGGTCACGGCAGCCTGGTGGAAACCGTCTTTGGCGATCGTAGCATCCTCCTGGATGGAATCGACGCAGGGCGCACTGAAGAATTCCGGCGCATTCTCGGTGGCCAACAACAGTACTGCCTTTGTGCAAGGGGCCATCAACAACACCGGCTCGATCACTCTCAACGGTTCGTACTACCAGAGCTATCTGGAGCTGAAGGGCAATACCACGCTGTCCGGCGCGGGTACCGTTACCTTGGCCGACTCGGCAAACCCGCAGAACTACATCTTCGGCCAGTCCGGGACCTATGTCCTGACCAACCAGCAGACCATCCAGGGATCGGGCGACATTGGCGACGGCCAGATGGGATTGGTCAACTCGGGGACAATCGACGCCAACAATGCGGACCATGGCCTTGGAGATCAATACGAGCAGTGGAACCACGAATACCGGCACCCTGGAAGCCATCAACGGCGCAACTCTGCAGTTGAGCACCGACACCTTCAACAACACCGGCGGCACTATCAAGGCACTCAACGGAAGCTCGGTGCAGTTGCTGAACAACGCCATCATTCAGGGTGGCACGGTACGAACCGATACCGGCCTCGGCAGCACGATCAGCACCTTGCTGGATACAGTGCCACTCTCGACGGCATGACCCATGGATCACTCACGCTTTATGGTAATTACGTCGGGCAGAACGGCAGCACGACCAAAATCAAAGGGGACATTGCCAACGGCGGCACGATCACGCTCGAACTCGCTGGGGAGCAATACCTATCTGGAATTGACGGGCGACACTACCTTGCACTACTCCGGCAATGTCATCATGGCCCCGTCGGCCGTTGATAACAACTACATTTTCGGGGCCTCCGCGACCAATATCCTAACCAACGTTAACGACACCATCTCGGGTGCCGGGAAACATCGGCAATGGTTCGCTGATCCTGGTCAATCAGACCGGTGGCACGATCAACGCTAATGTGGCGGGGCAGTCCCTGACCGTTTCGGTAAGCGGTAACACGATAGGAACTGGGGTCAACGGAACTAACACGGGCTTGATGGAGTCCACTGCGTCGAATGCTATGAATGGGCCAAGCCAATTAATCTTAAGCGGCGGGACGATCAACAATAGCGGTGGCACCATTAAGGCGATTAACGGCGGAGTGGTGCAACTAACCAACTATGTCACCGTGCAGGGCGGAACGCTGACCACGGATTCCGGTAACGGCAGCCTGGTCGAGACGGCCGCCGGCTATTACGTCACTCTTGGATGGAAAAAACCAGGGCACGCTGACCAATTCTGGCGCCTTTTCCGTGGTGAACAACAGCACCGCCTATGTAGAAGGCACGATCAACAATACCGGCTCGATGACGCTTAACGGGATGGGCAACGCCACCTATCTGAAGTTGGCTGACAACACCACCCTATCGGGCTCGGGTACAGTCACTCTGGCAGACTCTGCCAACCCGCAGAACTATATTTACGGCCAGAACGGCTCCTACACGCTGACCAACCAGCAGACCATCCAGGGTTCCGGGACGATCGGCGAACGGCTCCATGGCACTTGGTTAACCAAGGGACAATCAACGCCAACAACGCCGACAATCAACTGGTGATCAATACCAGCAGCGGCACCACCAATACCGGGACGTTGGAGGCCACCAACGGTGCGACCCTGCAGTTGGCGACCGATACCTTCAACAACCATAACGGTACGATCAAGGCGACCGGCGCGAGCACGGTGATCTTATAACAACGCCACCATCCAGGGCGGTACGCTGTCGACGGACTCTAACAGTACCATCGGGGTTCTCGCCGGTAATGCCGCCACACTGGATGGCCGCAGCACGTCGCAAGGGACTCTGACGAATGCCAGCGCTTTCAAGGTAGCGAACAGCGGCACGGCTTACTTGGAGGGGACGATCAATAATACTGGCTCAATTGCGCTGCTCGGTGCCGGGAATAACACCACGTTGCTGTTGGCGGCCAACACCACACTAAGCGGCGGGGGCACGGTTACGCTGACCGATGGTCCCTGTACCGAACTAACTACATTTATGGTCAGTCGGGCAGCTACGTCCTCACCAATCAGAACAATACGATTCAAGGGGCCGGCAACATCGGCGAAGGACAAATGGGACTGGTCAACGGCGGAACCATTCTGTCCAATGGCAGCGGGTTCACAATCCAGACCCGGAAGTGCACAGCTTTACCAATAACGGTACCTTGCAGGTTGCCAGTGGAAGTTCGATGCATGTGCAAGGGGGGCCATTCACGAACTTCGCCAGCAACACCCTGACCGGTGGCGCCTATAACGTGAGCGGGACCTTGGAAGTCGATCAGTTGGGTAGCGCGGGCGGCGAGATCACAACCAATGCTGCCAACATCACACTGAACGGTGCCACGTCTAGCTTTGTGGATGCGGGATTAAAGAATGCTCTCTCCGCGCTGAATACCAATGCCACTGGAGGCATTTTTACGATCTCTGGCGGACGCAACTTTACGACTGGCGGCAATTTCACCAACAACGGTACGCTTGCCATAGGCAGCAGTAACAGCACGTTCAAGGTGAACGGCAACCTCACCAACTTCGCCGGCAGCACTCTGACTGGCGGTACTTACAACGTCACGGGGACGCTTCAGTTCAACGGCGCGAACATCGTAACCAACGCCGCGAATATCACATTGAGCGGAACGTCATCGCAGATTACGAATCAGTCCAGCGGCAATGGCTTGGCGAACTTTGCGACCAACGCGGCTGGCGGTAGTTTCACCATCAACGGTGGGCGCAACTTTACTACGGCCGGCAACTTTACCAACAACGGCACGCTCACCACGGGCAGCACCGCAACGTTCACGGTAAACGGCAACCTCACCAACTTCTCGGGCACGACACTGACCGGTGGCGCTTACGTCCTCTATGGAGCTCTACAGTTCAACGGTGCCAACCTCGTGACCAATGCCTCAAACATCACCTTGTATGGCACAGCGTCGAAGATTCTGGATCAGCACGCAGCGAATGGTTTGGCCAACTTTGCCACCAATGCCTCTTCCGGGACCTTCTCGGTGCAAGGTGGCCGCACCTTCACCACCGTGGGCGGGTTCACGAACCAGGGGCTGTTCACCGTAGGGAGCGGCAGCATTTTCACCGTCGGCGGGACGGGAACGTCGTTCACGCAGACAGCGGGCACAACTACCGACGACGGGAGCTTGGCCGTTCCCTCCACGGGGAATGTTAACCTGCAGGCTGGGTCGCTCTTCGGAAAAGGGACGATCACGGGTGCGGTCGCTTCGAGCGGCACCGTCACTCCGGGCGACTCCGCCACAGCGACGGGGATCTTGACAGAGACCGGCGCCTACACCCAGCATTCAAACGGTGTGTTGGACATCTCCATCGGTGGGACCACGGCGGGAACGAAGTACGACCAGTTAAATCCGACCACTTCAAGCCTCAACGGAACTCTGAATGTCGGTTTGATTAACGGATACGTTCCCACCATTGGTACGACGTTCAAGATCCTGAACTTCACTTCGGCGACTGGCACGTTCACGACAGTCAACGGTCTGGCCATTAACGGCACGGAGCATTTCACCATCTCCTATCAAGGCACGGATGTGCTTCTCACCGTGGTGTCCGGAGCTTTGCATCAGCCGGCGAGCAACAGCGTGCTACATCTCCCAGGATTGGTCGCGAAAAACGTGGACAGCGATCTCTCCAGCGTTGCGACTAAGCCTGGGCTCTCCGCTACTCAGCTTCGTCTTACCGGAACAGGAAATACTTCTTTCTCTAATAGCGTTTTCCAGGCAGTCACCACCCGGCAGCAAACGAGCTCCGGCCTGCTGCAACCGCGGCCGACGACCACGTTCACCTTGGCGGCAGCCCCCAGCGGCAACGCTCCTCACGCTGCCACTTCCCGACTGCGCTTCCCGACCCGGTTCGCGGCGTCCAATGCGCGGTCGACGCACGCCAACAACGGCGCCTATGGGCTTCATAACCGAGCAGTAGGCGGCGGTTTCGCGTTCCCGCTGTCACACTTGTCGAAGCCCCAGATGGGCTTCACATTGGAATAACGTCGCCCCGTTCGGGCGGGGATCAGCAACCGAAAATGCGGAGTGTGCGATTCAGCACTCCGCGTTTTTCGCTTTGGAGGTAATCTTTCTGGCCTGGTGCGCCTTGTTGAAAATCAGTAAATCGCGGCGAACGGTGGAGTTGAGACCATTACAGGTGTCACCCGCGGTCAATCAGTCATCCCAAGCTTGCCGTGACTGGCGATAGGTTGCGGGCGTTCAGGGAGTATTGGCTGCGGCAGTCTGACCAGGATGGAGTCAGATCTCCGAGGGGGCCGTATTTGTTTGAACCCCCGGGCGCAAAACTGTTGCGCCGGGATGCCTGGTATCCCATGTTCGCGTCAGGCCTTAGGTCGCTAACCTGGAATCACTAACACTCACGACCCAGATCACATCCTCCCTTGACCTCGCAGGATACAATTCCTTCGGCTGCCAGACTGCCCGGAGATTGTATCCATGGCTACCACTGCACCTGAGCTCGAAACCAATTCCCTGCCCGCGAATGCCTATCAGCCGTTAAAAGAGGGCGAACTTTATGTGCCCCTGGTGCCCCCCAGCATGAGCGTGCCGGAAGTCACTTGGCGCGCGGTGCTCTGGGGCACGCTGCTGTGCATCATTTTCAGTGTGGCTTCGGCCTACTCCGCCCTGAAGGTGGGCCAGGGAATGGAGGCGGCGATTCCCATCTCCATTCTCGCCATCGGTCTGGCGCGCGCCTATCGGCGCCGCTCCACCGTGCTGGAGAACATGATTATCACCGGTATCGGCGGCGCCTCCGGCAGCGTGGTGGCCGGCGCCGTGTTCACGATTCCGGCGCTCTACATCCTCCACCTTGACCCCCATCCGGTGCAGACTATCTTCATCTGCCTGGCCGGTGGCTGCCTCGGCGTTCTCTTCCTCATTCCCTTGCGTGGCTATTTCGTGCGCGAACAGCACGGCAAGCTGCCCTTCCCCGAAGCCACCGCCATCACCGAGGTGTTGGTCACTGGCGAGAAAGGCGGCTCGCAGGCCAAGCTGCTGCTCCAGGCCACCTGCATCGCCGCTGTCTACGATTTCTTCGTCACTACCTTCCATGTCTGGAAGGAGTATCTGAACTTCCAGTTTGTTCCGGTCATGCGCTCGCTGGTCGATCGCCATCGTATGGTCTTCAACTTTGACGCCATCGGCTTTATTCTCGGCCTCGGTTATGTCATGGGCCTGCGCATCGCCATGATCTTCTGCGCCGGTGGTGTGCTGGTCAACTTCGTGCTGGTCCCGATGATCTGGTTTATCGGCAGCCACATGGGTGACGCCACGGTCTATCCGGCCGCTATTCCCATCTCTCATATGACGGCTGCCGAAATCTACCGCAACTATGTGCGCTTCATCGGCGTGGGCGCCATCGCTGCCGCCGGGCTCGTCGGCATTCTCAAGTCTCTGCGCGTGGTGGCGGGATCGTTCGGCATCGCGCTGCACGCCTTCCGCCACGGCGAAGCCCCGCAGATGGAGCGTACCGACCGCGATATTCCAATCATAGCCATACTTGTCAGTGTGGTGGTGGGGGCTATCGCCGTGGCCGTCTTCTATGGACAGCTGCATGTCAGTTGGGCGGTGCTGGCGATGGGCCTGGCGCTGACGCTGCTCTTCTGTTTCTTTTTCACGACGGTGGCCGCCAACGCCATTGCCGCTACGGCGAACAATCCAGCTTCCGGCATGACCCTGCTGACCGTGATCGTCTCGGCGGTGGTGCTGCTGAAGTTTGGCCTCTCCGGAACTACCGGCATGTTCTTCGTGATGGCGCTGGCCGGAATGGTGTGTGTCGCGCTTTGCGTCTCGGGACAGTTCATTACCGACCTTAAGGCCGGCTACTGGATCGGTTCCACACCCTCGGCACAGGAAAAGGTCAAGTTCATCGGAGTTGTCGCCGCGGCGATTACCGCCGGATTGACCATCGTCTTGCTGGCCAAAGCGTTCCAGTTCGGCGAGGCCGCACCCGGAGACCTGCGCCAGGTGCTGGTCGCGCCGCAGGCTTCGGCGTTGAAGGCCATCGTCGAGGGCTTCATGAGCGGCCAGCCGGTCGCCTACATTCTGCTTGGCATCGGCGCCATGGTCACCGTCGTGCTGGAGATGCTCGGCCTCTCCTCCATGGTCTTTGCGCTGGGAATTTACCTTCCGCTGCAACTGACCACGCCCATACTGGCTGGCGGATTCCTCTCGCACCTGGTGAACAAGCGGGCGGACAAGATTGGCGGTGACAGTGGCCGAACCATACGCGAGCGTGGCGTCATCGTCGCGGGCGGACTCATGGCGGGCGGAGCGCTGGGTGGCGTCTTCGGGGCAGCTTTGCGCCTGCTGCCAAAATATAGTGAAGACATGATCCATACACCGTTTTATTCGAATGAGCCGGTGTCGCAGACAATTTCCGCGCTCATGTTCGTTGGACTATGCTTGTACGTGTGGTTTCAGTCGATCCAGGGAAAGAAGGCAGAAAAATGGACCAAGTAGGACGATTTGTAGCGGATGCGGTGCTCGGTATCGATACGCTTTGGGGCGGAGACGTCATGTGCCCGTCGGGAACAGGACGCTTCATTGCGGACTCGTGGTTCTCGGATGAACCGCTGCCCGCAGCCTACACCGTGCCAACCGCCGCGCGCGTGCGCGAAACCGGTGGTGTCGGCGGCAAGACGGTAGATCGAGTCGCAGTGAAGGCGTATTTGAAGGAAGTTGATCTGCCTGCCTCCATCGCCGGGGTTCGCAAGGAGGCGGAGAAGATTGGCGGGCTGCGCGGACAGTATCTCGCTGGCCTGGCGAATTGTCTTACCACCATGTGGGACCTTGCCATGGAGATTCTCGGCGAGGGCGCGGCGGTTCCTTACGAGCGCAGTGTTGAGTCCTCGACTGGCCGTCCCCCCGAGCCTTCGCAGCCGGAAGCCAAGCGCGAGAGAGTTGCGGAGCTGTTGAGTCGTGCCGGGTATTCCGGCTCGCAACGGCGGATTGCTGGGAGCGGTGGACGCATGGCGGCGCGAGCGAATCACGCCCATGGGCTCGGTGAAAGCGCTGGGCGCCGCGGTCATCGCCTACTTTGACAATCTGAGCGCGGCAAACCTCTTGCCGCATTTGCCAAAGGAGCTGGCCAACATTCCGCGCGCGAACATCGAATTCCTTCCGATCAAAGAAGCCTGGTTCTCCGGCTCGATGAACTATCTCGGCCGCAAGCGCAACACCGACGGTTCGCCGCAGTATGAAGCCAGCTACGAAATCAATGCTTCACTGCAGATCAGCTTTCCTGAATTTCAGCAGCTCGTCAGCCATGAAGTTGTGCCCGGACACGTGACCACCTTCGCCTATCTTCAGAACCTGTACGTGCGTGGGTTGGCCGGTTTCGAAGCCACTGTACTAACGATGAATACGCGTGCCGCTACACTCTTCGAAGGCCTTGCCAACAATGCCATCCTGATGGCGCACGGCGTGACCGAAATCGATCAGCTTCCCGACGAAGACATGCAGATCGGCGTGCTGCTGGCGCTGCTACAGGACGACGCCAAGAACCAGTCGTCGTATCTCACCTGGGGCGAAGGCAAGCCGCAAGCGGAAGATCGCCAAAATCTTGCGGCGTGATTTCCTCGTCAGCGAAGAACGCGCCGATAAACTCTCAGGCGCATGGGGACGGCATCCGCTGCTGGGCAGAATGTATCTTCCGGCCTACCGCGCGGGAACAAAGAAAGTCGCGGAACTGCGGCGCAACTTTCCGCCAGAGCGCGTGCTGCCGGCAATCTATGGATGCTATGGGATGGTGGACATCAGCACCGTGGATGAAGTGCTGAGGACAGCGGCGAAGGCGTGAGGCGACCAAATTTCGAAGAAGCTAATTTAGGCGATTCTTGTCTTGACGGCAGGGAATGACTCGGTTTCCAGGCTATTCAAATCCAACACTTGCGAGGCGTGTTGGATGTCGATGCCCACGACCTGACCCGCAGAGTCCAGATCGATAACGAGTCCATCGGCCACTTCGCGAGAGTCGGAGCTAGGATTCGCGTTCAGGTCAATGTACAGCGAATCTGTCTCGGGATAGTACTGGAGTTTCATGGCTGCTCGTCATTATAGGGGTCCTTCGACTCCGGCGGCCAGAATCGGGCCGCCTGCGCTCAGGATGACAGCAATAAAGAGGTGTCACCCCACCAACTGCGCGCACTCCACCGGTTCCATGTGTGCCGTGAAGTGCCGCAGGAACGGCGCTTCGAACGTGAGATGCATCCCCTGAATCTGCTCGCGACGCTTCCACACTGCGAGGATCACCTCGATTACGTAATCCATGTGGCTCTGGGTGTAAACGCGGCGCGGAATCGCCAGCCGCACCAGGTCCATCTTGGCTGCCTTCCCAAACATCAGCGTGCCAATCTCGACCGAGCGAATGCCGCCTTCCAGATAAAGCTCCGCCGCCAGCGCCACGCCGGGGAACTGATCCAACGGAATGTGCGGCAGGAAGGCGCGCGCGTCGAGATAAATAGCGTGTCCGCCCGGTGGCTGCACGATGGGAACTCCGTGCTCCGCGATGTGGTTGCCCGAGATAAGCAGTCGAAGCGATGCGGTAGCGCAGGTAATCTTCTTCCAGCGATTCCTGCACGCCTACGGCGATGGCCTCAAGGTCGCGGCCGGCCAGCCCGCCATACGTCGGATAGCCTTCGGTGAGAATCAGCAGATCTTTTTCCTGTCCAGCGAGCACCGCGTCATTGGTGCACAGAAAGCCGCCGATGTTCGCCATGCCATCTTTCTTCGCCGACATGGTGCAGCCGTCACCGAGTGCGAACATCTCCTGCGCAATTTGCTTGGGAGTCTTTGACGCGTAACCTTCTTCGCGCAGCTTGATGAAGTAGGCATTCTCGGCGAAGCGGCAGGCGTCGAAGTACAGCGGAATGCCGTGCTTCCGGCAAACCGCGCTCACCGCGCGAGCGTTCTCCATCGAGACTGGCTGCCCTCCACCGGAGTTGTTGGTCACCGTCAGCATCACCAGCGGGATGCGTTCACGGCCAACGCGCGCGATCAAATCCTCCAGCGCCGCCACATCCATGTTGCCTTTGAAAGGAAGCCGCGTCGCAGGCTGGCGAGCTTCGGGGATCGGCAGGTCCACCGCTTCGGCGCCGACGAATTCGATGTTGGCCCGCGTGGTATCGAAGTGCGTGTTGTTGGGAACCACGTCGCCCTTCTTGCACATCACGCTGAACAGAATGCGTTCGGCGGCGCGGCCCTGGTGCGTCGGGATCACATGCTGATAGCCAAAGATGTCCTGGATGGAGTCGCGGAAATGGTCGAAGCTGCGGCTGCCGGCGTAGCTCTCGTCGCCCAGCATGATCGCCGCCCATTGCTGGGTTGACATCGCGCCCGTGCCCGAGTCGGTAAGCAGGTCAATCAGCACATCGTCGGCGGGAAGCAGAAACAGGTTGTAGTGCGCGGCCCGCAGAAGTTCTTCGCGCTCTTCGCGCGTGGTCCAGCGGATGGGTTCGACGCTCTTGATGCGAAACGGTTCGATGATGGTTTTGGTCAGCATGGCAATCCTCGGTTCGTGCGGAGTACATACCATGCTCGCGGATTGGCGCCGAAAACGCAGTGATTGAGGTCACAGTGACAGGCTCCGGCTCCTGGGGTCGCTAAAGGGATGGAGATCCAAACGATATCAGACCTTGGCGCTTAAGGGGCTTCGCGCAGCCGGACCGCGTGGTGGGCCAGTTGGTTGGCCTCGGAATTGTCTTCCCGCTGAATGTGCTCGATGGAGAAGTCAACCGCCCGCGCCAGCTTGCGGCAGATCCAGTTCAGAGAATGCAGACGCGGAGCTGCGGCAGGCATATTCGCCGGTCATCTGCTTGACGACCACCTCTGAATCCGAATAAACGTGCAGCGCCGTGGCCTTGACCGTTATGGCGTGTTGCAAGGCCTCAAGCAGGGCCACATATTCTGCGACGTTGTTGTCCTGATGCCCGATCCACCGGGCGATGCGGGTGGTATCGCCGTCGGGGCTTTCAATCACGACTCCAATCCCGGAGGGCCCGGGATTTCCGTGAGAGCCGCCGTCCACGTAGGCTACGAGATCAGGCATTCAACTCCTACGTACATACGATGCTTCACCGCGTCCGATTGGTCAAGAGGCAATTATGGTTCTCCCAGACTATCGTATGGATGCTACATATCTGTGAAAAAGATGTGAATTCGAATTCGGATAACAACAAGGGCGATCTAAGAGAACATGTGATTTCTGTGTTTGCGGGAAAGGATTCGCACACAAAAATAAACCGCACTTGCACCAACCTTGGGCGTTGACAATTTCTCATCCTGCTGTAGGATCGCACATGTCGACGGCAGAAAAGGACAGGCAAACATAATAGTAGCCAGTCCGAAGTAAGCTGGGTGATCGGTTCCCAGGGGTGACCCGGGGGAACCGCCAGACCCGAAAAAACCGACTGTGCTGCGAGGCGTCAGCCGGGGTCTGGAACTGCGAAAGCGGTGATCGCACCAAGGGCTGTGACGGTACATGCGTCCACGCCGGTGGCTCCCTCGCAGGAGGCAGCGGCTAGAGCATAACCAAAGTCACAGCCTTTTCTATTGCTCGCTGTTGTGCGGTCCCTCTGGAAAGTTCCCCTCAACTCCAAGTCATTTGATTACTTCAACGGTAAAGCTGCTCTCGCTCTCCGCACCGGCGTGAGTCGTTAGAGCGTAGCTCTGTACACCTTGCCTGTGCTAGATTCAGTTGCGCGGCCACATCCGGCAAGAGCAGGCTCCGCCGCTCGGCGAGGGGCAAAGGCCGGTTCCCGATGCCAAGACAGATGCCCTTGTCAGAGGTGGGAGGCGAAGTCGAGGCGACAGGTTGGCGGATTATCTTCGTGATCGGGGTACGTGCCGCAGCCAACTCGTTGGCTCTAGACGCCAGGCCGTCGGGCCGTAGTTGACGACTGTCCAAATTCTCAGCGGTTCCTACCCGCTCATCGCATCCGGCCAAGAACGAGGCGGCGATGGTTCAATGTGGTGGGAGCAAAACCAGCCGTAAGGGGTCCTGATGTCCGATATAGAAACCTACCGTAACAGCGAAGCGGAGAAGTCTCGTACCGCCGATCTGGTGCGGCTGCTGCCACGCGGACGAAGTTCTGTGCTGGACATCGGAGCACGCGACGGTTTTTTTTCTCGACTGCTGACCGACTACTTCGAGACGGTCACAGCACTCGACCTGCAGATGCCGGCCTTCAACTTTCCGCGCGTTATTAACGTTGCGGGCGATGCCACGCGATTGCAATTTCCAGACTCGTCGTTCGACTGCGTCTTTTGCGCGGAGGTCTTGGAGCACATTCCAGCTTTGGAGGATGCCTGCCGGGAAATTGCCCGCGTGGCGCGACACGAGGTTGTCATTGGGGTGCCGTATAAGCAAGACACGCGCGTCGGTCGCACTACGTGCAAGCAATGCGGGAAATCTAATCCTCCCTGGGGGCATATCAATCGATTTGACGAACGTCGGCTTGCGAGATTATTCCCTGGGCTGAGCATAAAAGGTTTGTCCTTTGTGGGATCCGTACGGTCCGAAACAAATGCCGTTTCCACAATGCTGATGGACATCGCCGGAAATCCCTGGGGAACATATGAACAGGACGAACCGTGCATCTATTGCGGAGCGAAATTGATTGCTCCGGTCCGGCGCTCCATTTTGTCAAGGATCTGTTCGGGTATCGCAGTTCAGATCGATCGAGTCCAGTCGTCAGTCACTCGAGCTCACGGGAACTGGCTCCATGTAGTGTATTCGAAGGACGCTATCCGTGAGCGAAGCCTTTCGCAAGTGCTCCAAGACTAGACGTAGGTGAACATGGATACGCTGCACACGCTAAAGAGATTTGCAAGGGATTGCCGGGACGGAGCATACTTCAAACCGTGGAACCTAAGGATCGCGTTGTCACAGGTCCACGACGTCGGAACGGAACCTCAGGTCGTATACGGAACGGCAGCAGTTGCTAGCTGCTGCCGGTTGGTTGAAACGAGCTCCGGACGCCACGAAGGATGGCGGTATAGCAGGCCGCTACAACCTGAAAACGGGATGGTCATCGTCGTACCCGGAAACAACTGGATACATCGTTCCGACGCTGTTGAAACTGGCGGATGAGTTACAGGATGAGGAATTTCTGAGGCGAGCGCGACGCGCTATCGATTTTCTCCTGTCGGTGCAACTCCCAAGCGGCGCCTTTCCAGGCGGCGAGATCGCAGATAACCGGATCGAGCCGTCGCCGTTCAATACCGCGCAGATCATGCATGGTCTTCAGAGTTGGGCGGAAAGAACCCAGGACGGACGCTGCAGGACGGCTTTGTATCGCGCCGGGAAATGGCTTTGCGAAATTCAAAATCCCTCGGGAGCATGGCGGAAGTTTTATTACCTGGGTCTTGCAACTACCTATAGCGCCCATCTGACCTGCTGGCTCGCTGAAGCCGGAGCCTTTCTCGAAGACGACCGTATGCTGCAGGCTTCGTCGCGACATCTGGCATGGGTGCTGCAACACTATGACGCCGAGCATTGTTGGTTCGACCTGTGCGGCTTTGGGCAGCAGGACCATGAGCTGCGGCAGGCGGTGACTCACACTATTGCATATACTTTGTGGGGCGTTCTTCGCACCTCCGAAGTACTAGGTTCCACCGAGGGTAAGTCTGCTGCGGAAAGAGCTGCTTATGCCGCCGCACGCCGCATGGAGTTGTCGCGTCGTCTACCCGGGGTACTGGACTTTTCCTGGCGGCCGATGTCATCGTCCACCTGTCTTACAGGGAGCGCTCAGATGGCCCTGATTTGGCTGCACATGTACAAAGAACGGGGCGACCCGCGTTTACTGAACGCAGCCCTAAAGGCCATTGACATTGTCAAAGCTGCCCAAGTGATGACTAGCGCCGATAGCAACGTTGTCGGCGGGCTCGCGGGATCACACCCGGTATGGGGAGACTACATTCCACATGCTTTTCCCGACTGGGCGGTCAAGTACTTCATCGACGTGCTTCTGGAAAAACAGAAGGCGATGGAGAAGCAGGTTCCATTTCGATCCAAACCGATTGCCTCTGGCAGGCCCACGCCCACTGCTCTGCCGAGGCGGGTAAGCTTGGATGGCCACGTGACGCTCAAGATAGCCTTGTTGACAAGCCAAATTTCGACCAAAGTAATGGAGTTCCTCAGTTCCTGGTCAAAATGGGGATTCCGCCCCGATTTCGTGCTCATAGAGCGCTCGGTGGTGCCCCCTTTCTGGAAGAGAGTGCGAAACCGCGTTTCCGAGGAGCGAGTCACGCAGATCCCGAACTTTTCTCAACGGTCTCGCGCGGCTGGGCCCGCGAACAACAATGGAGCGCCTGTGACGCGATCTGTCCTGCAGTTCTGCGAACAGGCTGGTATTAGGGCGGCCGAGGTCGACTCGATCAACTCAGCTGAGTCCCTCAGGCTTGTAGTTAAACACAGGATCGACCTACTCGTCCATGCGGGAGCCGGGATTCTCAGAAAGCCGCTCATCGAAGCGACCCCGCTCGGGGTGCTAAACGCTCATATGGGACTGCTGCCGTCCTACCGGGGCATGAACGTGGTTGAATGGGCGGCGTGGAACGAGGACACTGTGGGGTGCTCGGTTCATCTTATCGATTCGGGAATCGATACAGGAGATATACTGATGGTTCGCACTCCGGACGTATCGAGCGCAGCAACGTCAGCGAGTTGCGGAAGCTTGGTAGATCGAAGTCAGATAGAATTGCTCGGCGAGGTACTTCAGTACATCTTAGCCACGGGTGAATTACCGAAGCGCCGATCTCAAACAGAAGCGGAAGGACTGCAATACTTCAGGATGCACCCCGCAATCTTGGATACGCTGAATGAGCGGTTGAGCTGCAAGGAACGTGGGCTCCGTGCTGTCTGAAACAAACGCCGTTTCCACAATGCTGATGGACATCGCCGGAAATCCCTGGGGAACATATGAACAGGACGAACCGTGCATCGACTGCGGAGCAAAATTGATTGCTCCGGTCCGGCGCTCCATTTTGTCAAGAATCTGTTCGGGTATTGCAGTCCGCATGAATCGGGTCCAATCGTCGTTCACTCGAGCCCGCGGAAACTGGCTACACGTACTCTTTTCAAAGAACGGTCGGCCATGAGCGAGCCGGCTTCCAACGTGGTCCAGGGCCGGCAGAATGAAGATTTGTCCGGCTGCGTTCCCCGGGACAATCGCACGCTTACTCATAAGACCGCGTCTGGCGTCGCCTGGATCAGCCTCTTCCAGATAGCCCGCCAACTGCTGCAAGTTGGCTCGGTGTCAGTTCTGGCGCGTAAAGTACCCCCTTCGGGCTACGGTCTGGTGGCCATGGCCGTCGTGATTACCGCCTTGCTGGAGACTGTCCGTGATGCGGGCATCGGCACTGCTTTGGTGCGGGAGCGCGATGTTTCGGAGGATTTGGCCGCCACAGTCTTCTGGCTCACTTGCGGTTTGGGTATTTTTATCACGCTGATCATGATTGGGGTTTCGTGGCCCGCGGCCAGTTTCTTTCATGAACCGCAGGTCGCTACGGTGCTCCAGTTCCTTTCCATCGGTTTCTTCATGGGTACGATGGGCGTTGTGCCGCTAGCCATGTTGAATCGAGAGATGGCCTTTCGCAAAGTAGCGTTAGCGCAGACTGCGGGTGCTGTCAGCGGGACGGTGGTGGCGGTCACAGTTGCACTCGCTGGAGGAAAGGTCTGGAGCCTGGTGAGCGGGTCTGTTGCGACCAGCATGGTAACGACCCTGGCGATATGGATTGCCTGCCGCTTTCGACTTAAAGCGGTTTTCCGTCCCGCCGATGCCCGCCACATCCTTTCGTTCGGACTGCACCTGAGCGGGTTCAACGTGCTGAATTATTTTTCACGCAATGCCGACAACCTTCTGGTTGGTAAGTTTTTGGGGAGCGTACCTCTGGGCTTTTACCAGATGGGGTATATGTTGATGACCTATCCCCTCCAGAACTTCGCGGCGGTAGTCGCTCAGGTCGTCTATCCGGCGTTGTCCAAGATTCAGGACGAACGGGAGCGCTTCCGCGCCGCATATCTGCGTGCCTGTAGGTTGATCGGGCTGCTCACCTTCCCACTGATGCTTGGCCTGGCGGTGACTGCGCAGCCTTTCGTTCGCGTTTTCCTGGGAGCGCGATGGATACCGGTGGCTGGACTGTTGATCGTTTTCGCTCCTTTGGGGGCCGCGCAATCGATCTACACCACAGTTGGCCTTATCTACAATACGCAAGGGCGGCCCGACATTCTCTTTCGGTGGTCAATGTTTGCCAGTGCTATGTACGTCGGCTCTTTTGCGCTGGGATTGCGCTGGGGCATCATGGGAGTGGCTGGATGTTATGCATTCGTCTGGCTGTTGCTGATGGTTCCGTCGTTCATGATTCCCTTCCGACTCATTCAATTGTCGGGGAAAGAATTCTTGCAAAGTCTCTGGCCTACCATTTGGATAAGCCTTGCGATGGCCGCCGCAACCGAGCTTTGGCTGCAAGGATTGCGCCGGTTCAGAATCCAGAACGCCGTGCTCGATTTGGTCAGCACAGTGGTGCTCGGCGTCAGTGTGTATCTGGCGCTCCTGCTGTGGCGCAAACCGCCCGTGCTGACGGAACTGGCGGTCGTCTTGGACGGTTCGTCCCGTCCGGGTTTCCGCAAGGTTGCGCGATCCCTTGCAGGGCGTCTCGGGCCGAGTGGGCCTTGATGCAATCCTGACGTTCTCAATCTGCATCTGCCGCCTTTCAGCTGGTAAAGCGCCCGTTTGAAATTCTGCCTCCGAGCGACTCGCCAAACAGCGTCGAAGCGCTGTTCCGCCCTATCCACCAACAATGAAATTGCTGTAATGGAATAAAATCTCATTCGCTCCGTTCCGGTTCCCTCACCCACGCAATCGCTTGAGCTTTTCCCTTCAGCTCCGGCGGAAGGCGTCGATAGAAACCATAGGCTGCGCGGGTGACGTCCGCCTTCAGGGTGTGCCTCCGGAGGAAGGTCTGATCTTTCCAGTATCGGTAAGTGGGCACGACGCGATCTCCGAGAAGACAAGGATGCATCCCCCTGCCCGCAGGACCATTCAATAATCCGCCAATGAAGCAGGTCGTTGGTCTCAGATGCTGGAATTCAGGCAGCGATACATTCCAAGCATACTCGGCTGTTGCTCCCGAAATAAAACCGTACGGGAGTCCCGGCGATAATCTTACCTTCGTAAAGCGCAAGGAACAGGCGCCGATTTTTTGTAAGCCGAAACGACTCCTGCAGGTCACTCCCACGAGGGGCAGGGCAGACCTTTTTCGGTCGGTCCATCCTTTCAGGATCGCGTAGTACTCGGGGGAGGGCTTCGCTGGTGGCTTGGCGCACCTGCACGCAGGATGCTATTGCGTGCCTGATCTGGCTGAGTCCCTTGAGTTTGGAAAAGGCCTTCTCCACCCCGACACTCAAGCTGACCACGGCGGTACCGGTGGTCTCCGACTCGCGAAACCCGGACTCAGGAAACCCGCCCATGGGAACCGTGAAGGTGTACCGATTTGTCCGGAATTGACGAAGTCGCCGGTTGGAGCGCCTGCCACCACTCCCATCTTATCAGGCTGAACGGTATGCGATTGAAGGACGCGGTCGGGTCAGCGATCGCGTCCTTCAGGTTTGTCAAGCTCGCCTATGGTGATTGTACCCCCCCCGCTGGTGATTTTATCCCCCCCGCTCGCATAGGAACGATCAGTAAGGAGCTTAGCGACATTCCGTAACCAGCCGGGTCGAGCTCTCGGATTCTGCCGTTAAAGTGCAACATTCCGTTGGAGACCACGGCTGCGTATTGTTTTGTGTAACCCTTATACAGTCCTCCAGCGAGCAAAAACCCATCATTGTAACTTGCTGCCACCATACCATTTATCTCAACGTCGAAGACGTTGTGGCCCAGCGACGTTATACCGTATCCCGGCTCTCCGTAAAGTGTGACATAGTATGAACCATTGGGAACCACGATGGACACATTAAGGTCGCCCTCCGCCGAAAGGCTTTGCGCATAGAGTTGGGAATCGACAGTTGCACTCCAGTTAGTTGGGTGTACTTGCCATGTTCCATCCAGATATCCGAAGCCAACGCCACCGCCAATTTCATAAGTGGAATTGAATGCTCTGGTGACATTCTGTCCCCACCAAGTGTTACCGAGATGGTCTCTGTAGCTCGTGGCGTGCTGTCCAAGGTTCAGACGGATCGAACCGTCTCCGGATGCCGGGACAAAATAAACATCAACATATGCATTTGCTGTACTGTCGGCAAGGCTGCTAATGGTAACTGTCGTTTTGGTCACCCCTGATGCTGAGGATGGTGCCGTAATTAGACCACTCCCCGAAATCGAGGCTCCTGAAACACTGGGCGACATTGAATACGTGACATTGGTATCGTCATTTCCTGTCACCCAGGAATTGATCTGGTACCTGGTTCCAGTCACCATGCTGATGCGCTCGCGGTCGGTTCCCACCGCCGTCCCCTGTAGCTGCACATCGATAGTAGCCGAGGTAAATCCGGGACTGCTCGCGCTCACGGTCACGCGGTTGTGCGCCGTCAGCCCGATCCGGTTGCTTAGGTTGGTATAGGGTGTGAAGTCGACCTGCTGGCCGCTCGCGTCCACCACTTCCAGATACTGCTCCGTTCCGGCGAGAGCTACGCTATGTCGAAGATCGTTGGCAGCATCTGTCAGTTGATCGGGATCAAACTCGCTGCTTACTATTCCAGAGTCCCAGTTGTCACACGGAACTGTGCCGTCCAACACAACCAGGCCATACACCTGCAGAGTGTTTAGAATGACCTTCTCGTAGGGACACTTGTCGGTCAGTGAATTGCTGCTGCAGAAGTTATCCACATTAAACGACGACTTCAAGCGGATGTGTGCTCCATAAGGCAACCAATCGAAAATAAACGTGCCATTAGCAGGAAGCGCCGGGAATCCACCGGAGTTGAGCTGGATCGAAAAGGACGTGTTACTTAAAGCGGTCGCCAGCCAGTTCCCATTTGCTGCTGCCCATCTTCCCGTGTACGGATTAGAATTGCCTATTACAATGTGGAATTGGCACCCTGCCGTGTAGGTGAAGCCAGGACACGGTAGTTGGCACTGAAGATACGAGCCACCACTACAGTTGTTGGATGTAATTGTGAAGGTAGTCGTCGCCCCCGTACTGGCACTGAGGAGCGTCATGTTAGGATGCCCACTCGTGACCTGATTGCCTAGGATTGCGGGCCACAGGTTGCGCGGAGATATGTAGGCATTGCTCAAAGTTGTGCGGATGGCGTGTCCCAAGGTTATGCAGTTACACGCGGGATCGAGAATTCCCTGCTGTGTAACATTCCACCATTCCTCCGTGTGAACCGATGTAGCGCTGATCGGCGACCCCGCCGCGTCTGTTCCCCCCGTGATGGCATTCGAGTTTGGAAACCAATGCTGTCCGCCGGCCGCATTGCAGCGATTGCAGTTCACGCTGCTACTCGCCATAATCGGAGTGCCCGTAGAACACGATAGCCCCCTGGTATTGACTGCCACGCTTAGCGTTCCACCTACGCCCGGAGTCTGGGATACCACCGCCGCCATGTAGTTTCCGTTAAGGATTGAACAGCCCCCGGTAATGCCGCTGATGTAAACCCGAATCGGGTTCTGAAGAGTGCGAATGGAGTTCGTCGTATAGGCAATCGAGGTCGGACTGCCTGGCGTAATCGCTATCGTTCGATAGTCGATGTAGAAGTTATATATCTCGGCATCATCTCCGGTCTGGTTATTGATGGAGAAGATGTGCCGATCGAGACCCGCCGCGACATCTTGCGACCAGCCGTTCTGCATGTTTACGTCAGGTGGCATGGGTACAGAAAATGGCGTGTCCTGGTACGGTCCTCCATAGTAGAAGTGCATCAGTTGGCTTCGGGTTGAGTTGTTAACGACATTGTCATAGAAGTTCAACAATCCAGGCTGGTTTAGCTTGAAATTGTGATAAGACGCGATGCTTGGGTGATCGTCTGCGACCCGTTGCAACCAGTATGCCGAACGGCTGTCAACTGGCAGGCGGTTAATTGGCAGTTTGTATGCGCTATCGTTTGGAAGGAGCTGCCATCCACGCGAAACATCCTGTGCCCACACTGTGGCCGGAGCACTGTACATTCCGTTTGTCGAGTCGATTGATCCCGGGCCGCTTACATGCCACACCGGACTCGGGCAACTGGCGGTGAAGGTGTGTGTGCCTCCGGCGGCAACTGCCGGAGGAGTCGTATCAGACGTGATTGTGCAAGTTTGCGCCCACAAAGACCCGATGAGCGCGAACATTGCAAGAAAGTATCTCATTAGAGCCCCCTGTAAAAAGTCGTCGACTGTGCAGCCCCGCCTAAGAGCTCCACAAAGGAACCATCGGAGGCCGAGGGGCTTGCGATTAGTCAAAATGACATTCCTACGGGGCACGGAAGTAATCGACGACGAAGATAACTTTGGTTATGGTCTTCTGTAATTACCTGGGTGCTTTAGATAATGCGCCAGCATGAGAAAACTGTAATGGTGAGTAGATCTACGTAAGGGCCTCAGGATAAGGGAAGTTGCGAGCAACAGGAAGAATGCCGGATCGGCCACTGATCTTCGCCATAAAGAAAATTGGAGCCTGGTGTAGCGCGGAGTCCCACACCTAAGAGGCGCGCGCCCCAATTATTTATATTGGACTGCTACCATGTTCGGTGCATACCCAGGCAACGAACCCCCGTTTCGCCCGGTCGCAACAAATTAGGCTTCCATACGACAGAGCGGAACCGCTGCGAATGATCTGGGGACAAGCAGCTCGCAGAGTGAAGTCGAAGAGATATTTGCAGAATAACGCTTCCGCGAAGACCAGAGGCTAAATCGCCACGCATGTCCAAGCGACAGTGGTATATACGCCTCGCGAGTGAGGGAGACAGTGCTATCGGACAAGGAACTCTGGGCGATGACGAGTTCGGAAAAAGGGCTAGCAGCAACTTGGGAGCCACCATAAACGAAGCTCAGCAAAGGGCCTTGAACAGCTGGTCTAGCGACTCCCCGGGCTGATAAGTAAGGAGCTCAGTGACATACCATACCCAGCCGAATCCAATTCCCGGATACGCCCATTAAACTGTAAGAGTCCATTCGACACAGTAGCAGAGTATTGGGAGGTATATCCTTTGTAGAGACCGTGAGACAAGAGGAAGCCATCGTTGTAGGTGGACACGATTACTCCACCAATTTCGACGTCGTAGACATTGTGCCCGGCTGCGGTGATCCCGTATCCGGGTTCGCCGTAAAGGGTAAGATTATAGTTTCCGTTTGGAACCACAATAGTGACGTTGGTATCGTTTTCCGCACTGGTGCTTTGGGCGTATAGCTGAGCATCGGTTGTCCCACTCCAATTGCTGGAGTGCGCGTTCCAGGTCCCGTTGAGGTACGCAAAGCCGACTCCGTCTCCGATCTCATAGGTGGTATTGAAAGCTCTGTTCGCACTCTGACCCCACCAAGTGTTGCCGAGATGATCGGTATAGCTTGTGGCGTGCTGACCGAAGTTGAGGCGGATTGAGCCGTCAGCAGAAACCGGGATGAAGTACACATCAACATAAGCATTCGCAGTGCTGTCCGCAACGCTGGTGATCATAACCGTGGTCTGGGTCACCGCCGACAATGTCGACGGAGCGGTAATTACACCGCTCGCGGAAACGGAAGCTCCTGGCACCGTTGGCGACATAGCATAAGTCACGCCAGTATCGTCATTCCCTGTTATCCAGGAATTTATCTGGTATGTGGTTCCCGCCACCATCGAGATGCTCTCGCGATCCGTCCCCACTCCAGTCCCTTGTAACTGGACATCAATAGTAGCCGCCTCGTATCCCGTGCTGCTCACATTTACGTTAACGCGGTTGTGTGCCGTCAATCCAAGGTTGTTACTTCCGTTTGTGTACGGCGTAAAGTCGACCTGCTGGCTGCTGACGTCCGCTACCTCGAAGTATCGCTCGATGCTCTGGAAAGCAGGGTTGTGACGAAGGTCGTTGGAAGCGTCGGTGAGCTGAACAGGATCAAATTCGCTGCTGATTATTCCGGAATCCCAATTGTCACTTGGTACCGTGCCATCAAGAAGCACTAGTCCATAGACCTGCAGCGTATTGAGAATGGCCTTTTCATAGGGACATTTGTCGGTAAGTGAATTGTTGCTGCAGAAGTTATCCACATTAAACGATGACTTCAGTCGGATGTGTGCGCCATAAGGCAGCCAGTCGAAAATAAACGTGCCATTAGCAGGAAGCGCCGGGAATCCAGTGGAGCTAAGCTGGATCGAAAAGGACGTGTTACTTAAAGCGGTCGCCAGCCAGTTCCCATTTGCTGCTGCCCATCTTCCGGTGTACGGATTAGAATTGCCTATTACAATATGGAATTGGCACCCTGCCGTGTAGGTGAAGCCAGGACACGGTAGTTGGCACTGAAGATACGAACCAGTGCCGCAGTTGTTAGAGGCAATTGTGAAGGTAGTCGTCGCGCCTGTACGGGCACTGAGGAGCGTCATGTTAGGATGCCCACTCGTGACTTGATTGCCTATGATTGCAGGCCACAGGTTGCGCGGGGATATGTAGACATTGCTCAACGTTGTGCGGATGGCGTGTCCCAGGGTTATGCAGTTACACGCGGGATCGAGAATTCCCTGCTGTACGACGTTCCACCATTCTTGCACGTGAATTGAGGTAGCGCTTATGGGCGATCCCGCCGCGTCTGTTCCCCCCGTGATGGCATTCGAGTTCGGGAACCAATGCTGCCCACTGGCGGAGTTGCAGAGGTTGCAATTCACACTACTACTGGCCATTATCGGATGGCCTATGCTGCATGTTAATCCCGTAGTGTTAACAGGTACACTTAGCGTTCCACCTACGCCCGAAGTTTGGGAGACCACTGTCGCCATATAGCTTCCATTAAGAATTGAACAGCCCCCGGTAATGCCGCTGATATAAACTCGAATCGGGCTCTGGAGAGCGCGAATGGAGTTCGTCGTATAGGCAATAGATGTCGGATTGCCCGGCGAAATCACTATCGTTCGAAAGTCGATGTAAAAGTTGTACATCTCGGCATCGTCCCCCGTCTGGTTATTGATGGAGAAGATGTGCCGATCGAGACCCGCCGCGACATCTTGCGACCAGCCGTTCTGCATGTTTACGTCAGGTGGCATGGGTACGGAAAATGGCGTGTCCTGGTACGGCCCTCCATAGTAGAAGTGCATCAGTTGGGTTTGGGTTGAGCTATTAATGACATTGTCATAGAAGTTCAACACTCCAGGCTGTAGCAGTTTGAAATTGTGGTAGGACGCAATGCCAGGGCTGTTATCGGCGACCCGTTGCAACCAATATGCCGAACGGCTTTCAACCGGCAAGCCATTGATGGGCAATTTGTAAACGTTGTCGTTGGGCAAAAGCTGAACCCCACGAGAAATGTCCTGCGCCCAAACGGTTGCAGGAGCGCTGTACACCCCAGTCGAGGGATCGATAGACCCAGGCCCGCTGACACTCCATACCGGACTTGGGCAGCTGGCTGTGAAGGTATGCGTTGATCCGGCGTTCACGGCGGGCGGCGAGGAGTCGGACGTGATACTGCAGAAAGTCTGCGCCGATAGAGATCCCATAAGCGCTGAAACCATAAGAAAACCCAACCCGAGATGTTTAAATTTCATTCCGAATTCTCCTTGATTTGCGCCCGACCACTCACCTGTGTAGCCCTAAGACCAATTCCAACAATGATCTACAGAAATGAAGATGTTTCCTCTGCCGACCGGAATGACAGCGCACCGCACTGAGCCGTGCCGCGCCGAAATCCCACTCTTGGAGCTATTCACTCCACCACTCTTTGGGGTCAACTAAGAATCCAGTATCGATGTCTTTTAGCTGTTTAGGATAGTAAGAAGCGAAATTCTGAGCACTAAAGTAACCCGAACCAATGGCTTACCATGGTTACCTCCAGTAGCACAGCTGCATTGATGACGCAGTGTCAGATCGACTAGGACAGGGGTAGGGGAGGTTTGCGGAACAAGTGCTTGTGGAGATCACCGTTTTCTAGCCAGAAGAGTGAATTGAAGCTCGGGATTGCTTGACGCCGAAACGAAGATCGGTTCTTCTCGATGTTACGGCGGAGTAGTGAACCAGCGAAGTTCGAATAGATTCCGGCTTTTCAGCAGCGCACAATTTTAGGTGAATCGATCCCTTTGGTGGCGTTGCGCGTATCCACCACCAGCTTCGACTCGCGCACAATTCGCTGATAATCGTAGTCGCTGTGGTCGGTGACTATTATCACGCAGTCATACTGGTCCAGATTCTCCAGCGGTGCGCAAGTCATGTTCAGGGCATAACGTCGTCCCTGTCCCACGCTCGGGAAGTAGGGATCGTTGTAGCTGACGTCCGCGCCGCGCTTCTGTAGCAGTTCGATAATTGCCAGCGAAGGTGACTCGCGCAGGTCATCAATGTCCCTTTTGTACGACAGTCCCAGGACCAGAATCTTAGCGCCGTTGAGCGCCTTTTTCTCTTGGTTTAGCGCACTGGCCACGGCTTCCACGGAGAAGTACGGCATATTGGTGTTCACTTCGCCGGCCAGTTCGATAAAGCGAGTGCGAAAGTCGAACTGCTTCGCCTTCCACGACAGATAAAACGGATCGATGGGAATGCAATGCCCCCCAAGGCCTGGCCCAGGATAGAAGGCTTGGAAACCAAAAGGCTTGCTTTTGGCCGCGTCGATTACCTCCCAGATATCGATGCCCATACGCAGACAAAGCAACTTGAGTTCGTTCACCATCGCGATGTTCACGCAACGATAGATATTCTCCAGCAGCTTGGTCATTTCAGCCGCCGCCGGCGTCGATACCGGGACGGTGCGGTTGAAGATGGCGCCGTAGAGCTTCGAGCCGAGTTCGCCGGCCTGGGCATCGAGTCCGCCGATGACCTTGGGGATGTCGCGACGTGCCACTGTGTCATTCCCCGGGTCTTCTCGTTCAGGCGAGAAGACAATGTGAAACAAATTGTTGCCCCCCATACCGGCGCGAGCCGCCATTAGTCCACGCTTGTTCGAGCGCTCCAGAATCGGTACCAGAATTTCCTCAGTGGTGCCGGGATACGTCGTGCTCTCCAGAACGACCAACTGGCCAGCACGCAGATGCGGGGCAATTGATTCGGCGGTTGCAGTGATGTAGCTGAGATCGGGCTCGTGGTACTCGTTCAAGGGAGTGGGGACGCAGATGATAATGGCGTCCATGTTGGCGATGTGGGAGTAATCCGAGGTCGCGGCAAAGCCCTGAGCGCGGGCCGACTGGATCTCGGTGGGCGCAATCCGATAGATGTACGATCCACCCGATTCGAGCACATCGATTTTTTTCTTGTCGATGTCGAAGCCGGTCACGGCAAACTTCTGTTCGCTGAATAACAGCGCCAGAGGCAGACCGACATAGCCCATTCCAATCACGCCAATTTTGGCGGTCCGGGACTCGATCTTATTCTTAAGCAGTTCTGACAATTCGGAGCTCGCGGGTTTGGATGGCAACGACATTTTCAATTCCTCGGCAAATTCGACTTAACACGGCGCAAAACCGTCGCCGCGGGGACTACGCAGTCATCGCAACCATGCTGCGATACCAGGCGACGGTGCGCCGCAACCCTTCTCGGAAGTCCACCTGCGGACGGTACTCTAGATGCGCTTCGGCACGCGCGATGTCGGCAAGCGAGTGCTTGACATCTCCCGTCCGCGACGGGGCATATTCGACATCCCCAGAGTATTCGGTCAATTCCTTAAGTATGGCAAAGGTCTCATTTAGAGTGTAGCGATGGCCGGTAGCAACGTTGAAGGTCTGGCCCGCGACCCGTGATTGAGGTTGTGTCGCGGCCAAAAGATTAGCGCCAACGATATTGTCGATGTAGGTGAAGTCGCGCGACTGTTCGCCGTCGCCATAAATCGTGGGTTTCTCGCCTTGCAACATGCTGGTAATGAATTTCGCGAGCACCGCCGAATATTGCGAGTTCGCGTCCTGGCGTGGTCCAAAAACGTTGAAGTAGCGCAGGCTGACCGTAGCCAATCCATAGACGCGGTGGAACGAAGTCATGTAGAGTTCGCCCGCCAGTTTCGATACGGCATAAGGCGAAATCGGATCCGAAGGCATGTCTTCCTGCTTGGGCAGCGTCGGCGTCTCACCGTACGCGGAAGAAGAGGCCGCATAAACCACGCGTTTGACCGCGGCCTCGCGCGCGGCTATCAGAACATTCAGAGTGCCTTCGACGTTTACCGCGTTGCTTCGCCCCGGATCATCCACCGATCGCTGTACCGAGGGAATTGCCGCCTGGTGCAGCACGTAGTCCACTCCCTGGCAGGCGGAACGCATGGCCGCGAGATCCAGCAGGTCGGCTTCGCGAAAATCGATTTGCCCGGCGACCTCTTGAATGTGCTCGCGTTTCCCGGTCTCAAAGTTGTCGAAGCCACGCACTCGCTCGCCGCGTTCCAACAACGCGCGAACCAGAGCGGAGCCAATGAATCCAGCCGCGCCGGTCACCAGATATTGCGCCATATTTTCAAGGTTAGCATACCAAGCCAGAATTTCGGCTTGGTTCGATGGCTCCTGCGGGAGACCTGTTTCGGAACGGGAAGCTGAATACCAGAGCTGATTGCGCGCGGCGTCCAGCCAATCGGCCGGCAACAGTCCGTAACGTGAGCCCAGAACTTTCCTTCACAGTCAATCCGAGGGAACCGCCAATCTGGGGACGGTAAGGCTTGAAGGCGGCCTAAGGCGGCAGGAAAATCCTAGCGGCGGAATTCCATAAGAGTCTGGGTGCTTCTCATTTGCAGTCATGGACGACCGCCCACTTGTGAACAGCAGCCATCCGACCTGCCCAGCGCAACCAACGGACTAAGCCTGTAAGCACTTAAGGCCCTTGCGATCCGGAGGTCTTCCCCAGCAACGTGGTAAATGTCAGGTCGTGCATAGAACCCACATTCCCTGAGCTATCTACCGACCTGGTCCGGAAGTGGTAGGTAGTACCCGGTTGCAGGTTCGTCAGAAACACAGTGTGCGACACAACCATCTTCCTATCGAGATCCGAAATCTGTCCATAGGCAGTGGTCTTTCCGTATATGAGTTGTGTCGTGGCCGGCTTATAGGTATTCCAAAAGATAGTTGCGCTAGTGCTCCCGATCGTCCCAGGCTTGCACCCCCGATAATAGTTGCGGTCGCAGTTCACCTTTTCGCTGATCGGAGGGTCGGTATCAGCATAGGGGCCGGCGAATGGATTATTCTCGGGAGCCACACTCAACTCGCTAACCCTTGGCGGTAGCGCACGAAGTCGAAGCTATACTCATACAGCTGACTGAACTGTTTTCCGCTCCAGCCGTAATCTGGAGAATCGAAGGCATGCCGGAACAGCAGGTCGCCGCGATCTCTCTCGACGGTGTCGCCCGTCTGCATCCAGTACCAGGCATAAGCCACTGAGACGAGATTATTAAGTGCCGTATACGCCAAAGTGCGGTTGACCGGCAGGATGTACCGGTTATAGTCAAACATTTTTTGCTGGGGCAGCCAGTTGTCTCGCCAGAGCCCGTCCAAGGCTTCTTTGATCACCGGGAGAACCCGATAATCGGGATGCCCCTCGGCGAGATTGAGTTCGTACCAGTGGACAAGCGTATCCATTGCTATGCCGATCAGAAAAGGATGCACCGCCCCTGCCTGCCCATTGGCCACCATGTTTAGATTGCCCATTAGCTTATCGATATTGCGCTGCAGCAAGGGCCATCGCGGAGCACCGAGCATCTCGTTCGACATCCAGGCGTTACTTCGGTAGGAGTTATCGCGGATTCCCCAAGTGTCTACGGCCCCACAGGCGACATGCTGTGGCCCGACGGTCGCCAGGATATTGATCGCATCCCGCATGACCTGCGAATGTGTTCGCATGTAGTTCATCGCCATCCCATAAGTGAACATGGAGTACCCCGCTATGGCGCCGCCATTAGCGATCTGGTAGTTGGCGTAGGGAGCCAGAATTGTGAGGGCACAGTGCTGCCAATGCGGGTGATTGGCGTGTCCCGCCGCTGCGGTATAAGAATCGATGCTCTCGAATACCCGCCCTCCGTCGTAGAACCAAGCGTCGCCCGTCCATCCCCAGTTGTCCACAAAGTTGCCTGCGGCGTTCTGCTGATCGCGATAGGCACACCATTTGTCGCCCAGCTCTACCATCTGTTTCTCCCAAGTTGACAGACCCGGAATCTTCGTGGCTGTTAACTGTGGACGCGAAGGGGCAGTGGGCGCCGGCAGCACAGTGAATTCGTAGATTAGCGTCTGTTGCTGGCCATTGGTCTCGAGCGCAACGGTCACGGAGTACTTCCCCGGCACGGTGTTTGACTGTGTCCGGAGGCGAAACGTCAGACCGGAATCCATATTGTTTCCATTGTTACAGAATCCGAGATTCCGCAGGCGATCAAGGCTTTGCTCGTTGCTGTCCAGGGCGGTGGGATTGCTCCAGGTGCATGAGAGGTGAACGCTGATGGTGTCGGGAGGAACACTGGTGTTACTTGCGCCCTCATACTTCACCACCCCGTCACTTCCATTGTTGTAACCACGCTGGTTATGTATGTAAAGATTGCCGACAGGCCCTGAGATCAGTACAGACTGCAGCAGAAAGTACATGTCGCTGCCGGCGAAGACCTCAGTCGGCCCAAGAGTGTAGAGCTTAAAGTTCGGGACCCCGGACGTGTCGGTGGGCAGCGTCCGCATGGAGAGCAGTGGATTTTTCCCATCGCCGGTCTGTGGACCAGGCGCAGTAGACATTTCTCCGTGAGAGTCAACTGATGCCACGTAGATGTAATACTGGCCGGCTCCGGTCGACTGATTGTACGGAAATAGATGGTCCACAGTGACTCGATGACTCGTGACCAATGCCGCATCGGCTGTGGCAGGGGCCCACCGTTCCGGTT
The DNA here is from genome assembly GCA_963709045.1 of uncultured Acidobacteriaceae bacterium. Taxonomy (GTDB): domain Bacteria; phylum Acidobacteriota; class Terriglobia; order Terriglobales; family Acidobacteriaceae; genus Bog-257. The sequence continues at coordinate 617,617 of CAVPUX010000011.1, forward strand.
CGTAGTTGGTATCACGCGCAATCATGACCTGAGATGTACTGGGGTGCGCAGTGTTCCATACTACGTCGAGGCTGACCTGGGTGACATTCTCGAAATGAATGTCGGTGATCTCGTTTGAACGTCCACTGCTTGCCGAGACCTGACAGGTCAACAGCAGAAGCGGCAATGCGCACACTACAGCAAGGCGAAACACTCGAATAAAAACCATCACGTAAGAATCTCCCGGGCGGCCCAAGACTCCAGGCTGGAGCAGTTTGAAAGTGTGGTAGGAAGCGTTACCAGGGCTGTTATCGCCTACTCCCTGCAACCAGTATGACGAACGGCTCTCAACCGGCAGACGGTTAATTGGAGTTTGTATGCGCTGACATTTGGAAGGAGCTGCCATCCACGCGAAACATGTCGCGCGCCCACCCTGTTGGCGGAGCGCGGTATACCCCAATCGAGGAATCAATAGATCCAGGCCCACTGACACTCCACACCAGATTAGCTAGGGCAACGGGCCGTAAAAGTATGGATTCCTCCGGCACTAACCGCCGGAGGGGTCTTATTCGAAGTAATTTTGCAAGTTCGCCTCCACAAAGACCCGGTGAGCACGAAAATTAGAAAGGCCAAACGAAATAGTTATATTTCATCCGGGAATTTCCCGTTTCAGCAGCCCACATTATATATCCCTAAACCCCCCGCCCCGCATATAGCTAGCGAGAGCTCTCCGATTGCTGGAGACTGGGAAGATCAGGAAGGTAACCTCGATATCACTACCGGTTTCCTTGCTGGGAATATTACTCAGGTATAACCGGCGGAGGACCTCTCGACAGCGGGGCCCGGCTTGCCCATCCCAAAGGGGAGGAATCCGACTCACCCGCGGGGACCTCTGGAATTCATGCCATGCGTCCAGGATACTGGCCTTGCGCGTACCGGCCAAGCGGTTCGAGCCGTACTGGATCGTTGCTGGCCGCTCCGTATTGTCGCGCAGCGTAAGACAATTCACTCCCAACGCAGTCGTTTCCTCCTGGATTCCGCCGGAATCGGTGAGCACGATCGAGCTATCTGCCTCGAGGGACAGGAAATCCAGATAGCCCAGAGGTTCTAAGACGCGAATGCCGGAGGGCAGTTCGATTCCGCCGCTCTGCAGTCGTGATCGAGTCCGGGGATGCATCGGCCAGAGCAGTGGCACGGACTCCGTGATCACGCTCAATGCCCCAAGGATCTCGCCCAGACTATCGACATCGTCAACGTTCGCCGGCCGATGAAGCGTAACCAGTCCGTAGGGTTGACCGCGAACACCAAGTCGATCCGCCATCTTGGATGTGCGGGCGCGCTCCAGATGCTGGCGTAGGGAGTCGATCATCAGATTGCCGACCAGGTGAATTCGCTCGGGAGCTATTCCTTCCCGTAGCAGGTTGGTGCGTCCACTCTCCTCCGTAACTAGGAATACGTCAGCAATGGAATCAGTGACAATGCGGTTGATCTCTTCCGGCATCGACCGATCAAAGCTCCGCAGGCCGGCTTCGACGTGGACGACATCGATACCCAGCTTTTTTGCAACCAGGGCGGCCGCAGCGGTTGAGTTCACATCTCCCACTACGATCACTGCCGTGGGACGGAACTCCTCGAATACCGGCTCAATCCGCTTCATGATCTCCGCGGTCTGCTGGGCATGGCTGCCGGAGCCCACTTCGAGGTGGTACTGCGGGTCAGCAATACCGAGATCGCGGAAAAACTGGCCCGACATATTGTCGTCGTAGTGCTGGCCAGTATGGATCAGCGCCACTTGGAAATCAGGATCGTTCGAGAGCGCCTTCATCAACGGCGCAATCTTCATGAAGTTGGGACGGGCGCCGCCCACGATAGCTAGCCGGATTGGTGTTGGCGGACTTGTCACAGGCAGATGGCACCCAGAGAACGGTATGTTGGTTTTCCTGCGCCATTGTACCCGACTGTGCGACCAACGCGGGGCGCGGGCCTCGACATTTGTCGCGATCCCATATGATCCCGGCGCGTACGGACGAGCATCCTCGCATCTGGGTTTCATAGTCGCTTGCACTGTGGCCGCCAGGCGCGCGAAGCAACCCGCGGATTCTGTTAGTCTGTTTCTCTGCACGACTAGAGATCACGAGCTTATGTTGCAGTTGACTTGAACATGCCAACGGCAAAGCCCCATGTCATTCTGATTGCCTATTATTTCCCTCCCGCCCAGGAGATCGGCGGATTTCGGCCATTTCGCTTTTATAAATATCTGAAGCGGATGGGATACACGTGCCACGTAATCACAGCGACTCCACCCGCAGACGAAGGCCCCGCCGACGTTGTCTATGTGCCTGATAACTTGCGCCCTATCTGGGAGGGGTCGGCAAAGCCATCTTCATTCCGGGCGTGGGTGGAATTGCCGATTCGTAAACTCATGTTCCCGGGCCACATCGGGATCATGTGGGCGATTGACGTTGTTGCGCGCTGCCGTCAGATTTTGCGCGATCACCCTACGGATAGATTCGTGTTGTTCTCCACGTATCCGCCCCTCGGGGTGCTCTTGGCCGGCTTCATCGTTTGGCTAACACGGAGGATCCCTTGGATAGCCGACTTTCGCGATCCCATCAGCGGTCTCGGCGTGGGACTTCTGCCGCGGTATGCGCGCTTCTGGAACCGCGTCTTGGAAGGGTTAGTATTCCGCACGGCCAGCGCAGTGGTGGCAAATGCGGAAGGCGCGGCCATGGTATGGCGTAATCGTTATCCGCGCGCCCAGCGGAAATTGCATGTTATCTGCAACGGCTTCGACCCCGACGATACACCTAGTGCGCGGGAGTTGCCGCCCCGCGACCGGAAAGTGATCCTCCACGCCGGAGCGCTCTATCACGGCAGGAATCCGAACCTTATCCTCGCATCGCTTGCCCGACTGCGCAAAGAGGGCAAGCCTGAGGCTTTTTCTGTCGGCATTCTCCTGCTCGGCGGGGCGGATGCAAAAGCGGGCTTGGATCGAGCGCTCTACGACGAAGCGCGAGCGGGAGGGCTGGCTGGAGTTGCGGCCGGCGGTGCCAAGAAAAGTGTCGCAGCGCATGATGGAGGAAGCTGACGGGCTGTTGCTGGTCCAGCCGCAGAGCGATGTTCAGATACCCGGGAAGCTCTTCGAATATATTTGCATCGGTCGGCCCATTCTGGCATTCGTTCCGCAGCGGTCCGCCGTCGAACAGATTCTCGAAAAGGCAGGCGTTCCCTACGTATGCGTCTATGTCGATGACGAGATGGAGGTTATTGATCGCAAGATCTTGGCGTTCCTGGGGTTGCCTTCTGCTTCGACGCCTTACAACGCCTGGTTCCAGAACAACTTCAATGCCGAATACCAAACTGAGCAGCTAGCCAGCATAATCCGGGGGATTCGGTGACTCGGTGTGACCGAAAAGCGGGATCTCCCGCTCCGATCTGAAGGACAAACTGCTTGCCTGTTAACTGCTAACCCGTTATAAATGATACAGATAATCCTTCCTTTATGGAGTTCATCATTGGACAAGAAGGCCGCAGGTTCTAGGAGCTCCGATAATGAAGACGCAGCGGCAAAGGCCTCTGAGGTGCTCGTTTCGGGTGAAATTCCGCGGAAAGTGCCTTTGCGTGGCATATTAGTCGTTGGAGCGGCTTCCGAGGCTGAACTTATAGATCGTCTGCGCTCCGCACACAAAGCCGCCGCCGAGGGTAATGCGCCGCCACCGACTGCGCCGGCAGATTCGGATCTGCTAGCGGCTGAACGCATTGCCATCGACTACGCCGACGCGCCCGACCTGGCAACAAAATCGGCAGCTGCGCTCAAAGGGTTGGAGGCTAACCAGTTGCCAATCTGGAAAGCCCTGCGCGCCCAAGGCGTCTTCCGTGGCCGCGGCCCCGCTCCCCAGGTTGCATTCCTGTATCCCGGTCAAGGATCGCAATATGGAAACATGCTTAGGCAGCTCCTCGACAAGGAAGCGATTGTGGCTGACACGTTCAGGCTAGCCGACCGGACCTTGACCCCCTTGCTCGGCAAGCCGCTCAGCGAATTCATCTTCGTCGATCCAGCCGACTCAGAAGCTGTCGCGAAGGCCGAAGAGGGTTTGCGCCAGACCACGATTACTCAGCCGGCGGTGTTGGCATGTGACATAGCCCTCAGCAGATTGTTGGCCGCCTACGGGATTCAACCGGACATGACGATGGGACATAGCCTGGGCGAATACGGTGCTCTGGTTGCCTCGGCTGCCATGCCGTTCGAAGACGCACTGGAAGCGGTCACGATCCGTGGCCGCGAGATGACTCGCGTGTCGACGACGGATAACGGCCGCATGGCCGCGATCTTCGCTCCACTCGAGGAAATTGAACGTATTCTCAAAACACTCAACGGTTATCTCGTGATCGCTAACGTGAACAGCGAGCGCCAAGGCGTCATCGGCGGCGCAAGTGACGCGGTGGCGAAAGCTGTCGAAGTATTCCAGGAAGCTAATTACCTTGTAGCCGAGTTGCCAGTGAGCCATGCGTTCCACACGTCGATTGTTGCACCGGCCCGTGGGCCATTACGGCAGGCGCTGCAGCGCTTGCATCTGCAACCACCTCGCCTGCCGATCGTGGCCAATGTGACAGGCGAATTTTATCCCACGGGTCCTGATGCTGTGCCCCAGATGCTGGATCTTCTCTCGTCTCAGGTCGCTGCTCCCGTGCAATTTGTTAAGGGTCTAAACACGCTTTATAACGCCGGCGCGCGGGTCTTCGTGGAGGTCGGTCCGAAGAAGGCGCTACAGGGATTTGCCGAAGACGTGCTGAGCGCTCGAGGCGACGTAGTTACGTTGTTTACGAATTTTCCGAAAGTTGGCGATCTCGTGAGCTTTAATCAAGCCCTATGCGCACTTTACGCGGCCGGATTGGGAGCCGAACCGATGGAAGGACTATCCAGTTCCTAAATACCCTGGAAAATTTCGGAGCAATGTCTTCGAGCATAACGCGAGAATCCTGTAGGCGGCCGCCACTTTCCGAGGCCTCTTTAGTTTACGAGCAACAACGATCGGTCTATTCTCATCCTGTACCCGTAGCGGAATTGGGCGATGCTGGTATTCAACTTGGACTGGGGGAAAATGGATTGGGTGGGATTGATCGGTTTGCTTCGAAACTGAAACGGCCGCAGTCACCGGTCGCCAGGGCCGTGAAGAGCATTCTGAACCACCTGCGGAATCCCACTGTTCCGCTCCTGCCGCGAGTTGTTCGCCGATTAATGCGGCCTTTGTACTTCCTGCACTTCGGCGTGATCGTTGCCTTTCGCAACTTGCTCATCTTTTATCGCGGCCCCCTGTTCCAGTCGCGGTGTGCAAGCTTTGGCCGCGGGGTAACGTTGGGTGGCAAATTGCCATTCGTGATGGGCCCGGTTGAAATTCATATCGGCAACGACGTTTTCATCGGTGGCAATGTCGCCATCTTGTCCGGCTACATCGGCGACGAGCGGCCACGCCTGACCCTCAAGGATCGTTCCAGTCTGGGTTGGGGTGTGTTTGTGGTGGTTAACAAGGAGATCGTGATTGAAGAAGATGTTCGCATACCTCACGACTGTCGTATCTCCGATTCAGACGGTCATCCACGCGAAGCCGATCTGCGAAACGCTAACCTGCCGCCGGACCCCAAAGACATCCGGCCGGTTCGCATCTGCCGCAGCGCCTGGATCGGCAACGGCAGTCACATCATGAAGGGAGTCACAATTGGGGAAGGCGCCATAATCGGGGCCAACAGTGTCGTCATCTCTGACGTCCCACCGTTTGCGCTGGCGATGGGAAACCCAGCAGAGGTATTGATCCGGGGTTTCGGGAAACCTTCGACGGCTAAGCGCGACCGAAAAGCTACAGCAATCGAAGACACGAATAAGCCCAAAACCGATACGACACAGGCTACGGATGTTCAGCCGCTATAAGTGGCCCACACGATGCTTTCTCTTTTCCCGCCCGCATACCTAGGAGCGCAATCGAACGAGCCGGTAAGTCCACTTGCCCGTCCGCATGCCTTCATATACCAATGAGCCAGGGGTCGCGAGGAAGTCTTCCATCACTTTTGGATCATTGCCTGGTCCGTAAGCCTTTAGGTACCTCCGCGCGACCTGATCAAGGCTCAGCAGAACGTTCGCGGTGATGTTCCTATCGTGCTCCAGCAGAAGTCCAGCCTGGTTCAAATAGTTGAGCCCTTCACGCCATTGATCGGTCGGCAATACGTCGGTGTAAAGGAAATAACCCCCGGGCACTAACACCCGAGCGACCTCGCTGTAAAACTTGCGAATAGAAGGATAGCTGTGCGACGACTCGACATTGGTGACCACATCAAAAGAGCCATGGGCAAATGGCAAATTTTCAGCATCTCCCTCGGAAAACGCGATGGTCGGCTTCTGCTGTGTTTTTCGACAAAAACTGATGGCGCTGGGTGACAAATCGACACCTTGAAGGCACTTCGGAGAAAAGAAATAGTCTAGCGCGAAGATAGTGCCGCCGCGTCCACACCCGATATCGAGCACGCGACGATCCGTGATCTCGCAATCTCCAACTAACTCAAGTACCAATTTTATGGAGTTCGGACTCAACAACGATGCTGGCACTTCGAACCTCGCAAACTGCGGATTCTCGTTTGCCACGTAACCGTAGTTGAGGAATATAGAGAACTCCCCATATTGGGAAGAATTCAATTGGCGCGTGACTTCATCATAGAAGGCACGGTAATGTGCCTTCGCTTCATCCAGAGACTTGTCCGTGTCAACGGACCAATAAGGCTTGGTTAGTGAAGCTTCTATGGAAGGCTTCCCTAGGGAGGCCTCTGGCACTTTCTTAGGTGACATTGCACACCTCTTTGGTTGTTCATCTTCAAGGGTTCCTTTTCCGTCACGTCCCAAGCCTCTGCCTAGGACACGAGACGAGTGGTATGGATGTTCGGAAGGAGAGACATTTAAGAATGTCGAAGGGTCTCGTTATTGCCAGTGGTTGGCTGGGGTATCAGTGAACAAGACGGCGAGTCTTCTTCCGAGCGCCTAACGGCAGTTCAAAGTTTGAACTGATAGCGAGCGTCTGTCGGTGATGGGTGACTCGCTGCCGTGTGACGAGGCCGGAGCATGCCCGCGATGCAGCGGAGGTCTTGATCCGGGGTTTCGGGAAACCTTCGACCGCTAAACGTACGCAGACAGTAACGAAAGTCGACGACCAGCCAGAAGCAACAGGTGCCGCATCGCCCTCGAGCGATCAGGCGCTGTAGCCGCCATCGATCACCAGGGCTGTGCCGGTAATCCACTTAGCAGCCGGAGCCAGCAAAAACGCTATGGCATAGGCGACGTCATCCGGCGTTCCGATTCCGAGTGGGTATTCACTCAACAGAGCCTTGAGCCGTTCCTCTGGAATTATTTCGTTCAGATCCGCCACCATATTTGTTTGCACCAAGCCCGGGCAGACACAGTTCACCCGCACTCTATCCGCAGCCAACTCGTGTGCCAGAGTCCGCGCCAGTGAGATCAGAGCCCCCTTGGAGGCGGCGTACGCAGCTAATGCCGGCTTGGGCTTGAACGCCGCTACAGACGACAGATACACGATGGCGCTGCCGGATTCGTCACGAACACCCTTCTGTCGAAATCCCTTCGAGAGCATAAGGGCAGCATCGAGATTGATCCGCAGAATCGCCGCATAGTCGGAATAGGTTAGTACCTTCAACGGTCGATTCAACACCATGCCAGCGCTGTGAACCAGCCCATAGAGCGGTCCCACTTCGGCAGCAACCCGTTTCATCCACCCGGGCAGAGGCTCAGCGTCTGACAGGTCGAGAGCATAGGAGCGGTGTTGAGTCCCCTCGAGGGCCGCGATCGTTTCGTCAAGCCTGGCCTGGTTTCGACCTACGGCAAGAATTCTTGCACCCAGGAGGCTTAAATAGATGGAGGTCGAGCGGCCAATGCCGTTAGACGCGCCGGTTACCATGACCGTTTTGCCGCTCAGGTCAAAAGGATTCATGCGGGCTCTGACCAACGCAGCAAAGCGGCACCCCAGGAATAGCCAACTCCGAAGCCCACCAGCATGACCAGTGAACCTTCCTTGAGTTTGCCGTCCGACGAGGCGTGCTTCAGGGCGATCGGAATGGTGGACGACACCGTATTCCCGCAGTGACTCATGGCAAGCTGAAACTTGTCCTCGGGAATCTTCATGCGCTTGCGCAGGTGGTCCAACATGTACTTGTTGGCTTGGTGGAACACGAAAAGATCGATGTCCTCCAACTTCGAGCCGGACTTGTCCAGCAAGCCTTGAACGCTCTGCGGAACCGCCGTGAGCGTGAAGTTGAAAATCTCTGCTCCGTTCATGTAGAGATTGTCGGAGCTGCGAACGTTGCCACCCTCATCCGCGGACGCAATGCCACTCTCCGCAGTCCGTGGATTCCGCATGCCCCCAGTGGGCACAATCAGATTAGGCCCACCGCGTCCGTCGGTACCATAGACAAACGGCCCGATTAGCGGAGTCGGCGCATCAACAGATCTCACCAACGTCGCGGCAGCGGCATCCCCGAATATAGTCCGGACGCTCCGGTCTTGTGGATTTAGAAATTTGCTGTAAGTCTCCGCGGTCAGCAGTAAAACCTTGGACGCCTGTCCCGACGAAATCAGTCCCTCAGCCAGCCCCAACCCATAGACGAAACCCGAACATCCGAGATTAAAGTCCAATGCGCCCGCTGAGGTGGGGATGCCGAGGCGGTCTTGCAGCAGACATGCCGTAGTCGGCAGGAAGTAATCGGGGCTCTGCGTGCACAGGAGGACAAAATCGATCTGCTCCGGCCGACAAGCCCCCGACTCGAAGAGTTTCTGCGAGGCCGCGACCGCCAAGTCCGAAGAACACTCCCCGGTGCCAACCACGTGTCTCTCCCGTATGCCGGTTTTGGAGTCGATCTTCTCAACAGACCATTCGGGAAACTCGGCCGACAAATCCCCAGTTGAGACGGTTGTTTCGGGCAGAAAATATTCGATTGCAGAAATTGAAGCGTGCATAAAGGGGCCTTAGAAGCCTATTCGCCGAAGCGCGTCCGCGAAGCGATACCAGCACCGCCAGCCTGGCCGAATCGAGGATTTCGTACGGTTGTCTTTAAGAAGCAGGATCGACTTTAGCCAGATTCAATAAGTCATTGACAGTCGAGCACTTAGCAATCTGGGTGGGTCCCAACTTCGTACCGTTGTAGGTGTCAGCTAGAGCGATGAAGCCTACGATTGCCATTGATGTCCACTGATTCAAGCTTTCCAGGCTCTCAGGTCCTTTCAACGTACCTGGCGCCAGCTCGACCAGTTCGTCCAGTTCGGATAGAAATTCCTCACGAGTCATCGCTGTTCCTTGGGGTTGAGAGAAGTACAATTTTATACTCCGTCGGTTATATTTTGGCAAATCTTCGCCAGAGACGCGTACGCCCGGCATCATGACCCCTGTCTCAGGTATGCCGGCATGGGCAGGCCCCGTCCACTCTCCGTGAAGGCTTCTCCGGCCGGAGCGTGCGCCGCTGGCGGTTATCGCAAACACGCGTAGGGTATACTGGCAGTCCGGCGTCGATCCAAAGAAATGCAAAGAAATCAGACGGCATGCTGCGCGCTGGATTTAGCTGGCGTGGCTAATCTGATGTGAACGTGGTACTCGGTAACTCGGGCAGGGCAAAATCCTCCTCCACCATAACGGGCTGATATGTTGTTCGATTCCCCAGTTTTTATCATTTTCCTCATTCTGGTTGTCCTGATCTATTGGAGGCTGAGCTGGCGGCAGCAGAACGTCTTCCTGCTGGGCGCGAGCTATTTTTTTTACGGCTGGTGGGATTGGCGATTTTTGCTCCTGATGGCAGGTAGCACATGCATCGATTACCTGGTGGCAAAGAAACTCCCGACGGTGAGCGATCCGTGGCGGCGCCGGGGCTGGCTGATCTTCTCCCTGGTCTTGAATTTTAGCTTTCTCGGATTCTTCAAGTATTTCAATTTCTTCACCGAGTCATTCGCCGCCATGATGACTTCCATGGGCTTCCACCATGTGTCCACATCACTGTTGCGAATCCTGCTGCCGCCGGGCATTTCGTTCTATACCTTCCAGGAAGTCGCCTACATTGTAGATGTCTACAAAGGAAAGCTGAAGCCGGCTGACTCCCTCATCGACTATGCTTTGTTCATCAGCCTGTTTCCGCATTTGATCGCAGGGCCGATTCAGCGTCCCAGCCACCTGCTGCCGCAAGTGCAGCGGGGACGAACCATGGACTGGGACAAGTTTTTCGATGGTTTGATGCTGGTCCTGTTTGGGTTCTTCCAGAAGTGCGTGATTGCGGACAACTGCGCCTACCTTGCGAATTCCGCATTCAACGGTAATTTTGGCGCTACTACTCTGCCGGTTGTGCTGCTGGGCACCTACGCATTCGCATGGCAAATCTATGGCGATTTCGCTGGATACAGCAATATTGCACGAGGCGCCGCACAGCTGCTCGGCTTCCACTTCATGGTCAACTTCAGGCAGCCGTATCTCGCCACCACCTTGCAAGACTTTTGGCGGCGCTGGCACATCAGCTTGAGTACATGGCTGCGCGATTACCTTTACATTCCTCTAGGCGGCAATCGAAAGAGCGAGGGCAGAACGTACGGCAATCTCCTCACTACCATGCTGCTCGGTGGGCTGTGGCACGGAGCAAACTGGACCTTCGTAATTTGGGGAGGCATTCACGGCGGCGGACTGGCTCTTGAGCGTCTCCTGGGGCTGTCGAGCGAAGAAGAGGGACGGTCAAGTTGGGCAATTATCTGGCTGAAGCGGATTTTCTTGTTTAACCTCGTCTGTCTCACCTGGGTATTCTTCCGCGCAACCTCGATCCATGAAGCTTTTCGGTTTCTGAGCGGGCTCACCAATTTGACGTGGCAACCGGAGTACCTTACGGGATTCAAGTTTCTAGCTTTATTCTCGATCCCAATGTTTCTGATGGATCTAAGAATGGAGAACCATCACGAAGAGTACATATTCCAGAATGCATCACCGTGGTTTCGCACCGGAGTTGGCATAAGTGCGCTTTTCGCAATTATTTTTTTTGCTGCGAATCAGGCATCTGCCTTTATCTATTTTCAATTTTAGGAATAGACTGTGCGTCGCTATAGCCTCATACTGCTGATCGTTATCGCGCTGGTGGGCGTTGGGCTGGAATTCGGCCTTGGATGGGGATTGGCGCGGCTCAGCCATATTATCGGGCGACTGAAAACAGAGCAAGCGGAAGCGGTGCAACTGAAGCCACTGGTTGGTCAACCTGTTCCCGTACTGATAGTGGGTAATTCGCTGTTGTTGGACGGAGTTGATATTTCAGCGCTCGACGAGAAACTTCGTCCTCAGCATCGAGTGACCCGCTTTGTGGTGGAGAATACCAGCTACCTGGACTGGTATTACGGGTTGCGTCGGCTATTTCGTGAGGGTGCCCGGCCTAAAGTGCTCGTCTTGGTACTCAGCTCCCGCCAACTGCTGGACCAGACCCTTTGCGGAGACTTTTGCACCCATCTGTTGGTGGACTGGCGCGACACGCTAGACGTCAAGCACAACATAGCCAGCGATAACACAACGACCAGCAATCTTTTCTTCGCAGCCGTAAGCGGCTTTTATGGCTTCCGGTCTGAATTGCGAAAATGGATCCTGGTGCATTTGTTGCCGGATTTTCCTAACTTTGCCGGCGCGCTCCGACCAAAAACTCCACCGCTTGAGCCTGACAAGGAAATCGAGAAAAGTGCGGTATCGCGGCTCCAGCAGCTATCGACCCTTTGCCAACTATACGGAGCTCAGTTCGTCTTGGTCATGCCCCCCAGCAATGGGGTACGCGACGGTTCGGCCGCGGTGCAAAGGGCCGGAAACCGCCTTGGAATACCAGTCCTTGTACCATTCAAACCGCAACAACTTCCTTCCAAGCTGTATTCAGACGGATTTCACTTGAATCCTCAAGGTGCCCAGGTCTTCACGCAAGCCTTGGGCCCTGAGCTGCGGCAGTTATTGCAGGACGACAACTTTGTCCAATCGACTCAATCGAGCCAGACCGTTCGCGGCTCCGAGATGTCTCCTCCGTAGTTCGCCGTTAGCGCTAACGATCTAAGCCGCTCCGTGTTCATAGCATTTCAGGGCATCCCTTCTTCATTCGCAAGCAAAATCCGTGAATGATTCAAGAAAGGGAAACGTGGTCCTCCGTTATACAATGCACACTGATAAAGGAGATTCTTGAGTGAGTCGATTTCTGGCAGCGTTCGCCGATGTCACGGCTGAACATTGGTGGGGCGCGAACATTGGCATTTTTTACCTTGCACTGTCTGTACTGTCTCCTTCGAGCTCCGCAGGCGTTTGTGATTGCCATCGAGACGGCCCGCGACAGCTGCGAGCGGTTGCGCGATCTGATTCGTCACCATGGGCTAGCAAATCGTTGCATACTGCATCAAGCCGCCCCTTGGGAAAGGTTCCGGCAGAACCACCATTGACATGAATGCCAGCAGCCAATTCCGCGTTACTGAGCGGGGAGGGCTGGGGATTCCGGCCCTGACATTGAATAGCCTCGTAGCAGCTTACCAGACCATAGACCTGCTCAAGATCGACGTTGAAGGCGCTGAATACCAGATACTAGCCGCAGCAGGCCCCGAGATTTTAGACCGCATTCGCCGCTTCGAAATGGAGTATTATCCGCCGGGCGATCCGCAGATTTTGTTTCGATGGTTCTGAGAGCGTGGCTTTTGCGTGGAGGGCGTCTGTGATCAGGTTGGCGGATGGCATGGAGCGGCTCTCTGAGCGGACCGTTCCAACAGCAATGCTTGAAGTGGCAGCGAAACTGGCGTCATGAGTTATCCTTTGAACATATCGGATCGCATGGGCGACCGTCCGATTCTCATGAAGGTCACCGCAGGCACACCGTCTCGCCCGACCGAGAGATATGCGCCCTTTGCAGGAAGATAAGACCGCCGTCACAGAAGTAGGCTGCGCACGTAATCTCACTGTTGAAGGCGGGTTATGTCGAACCTTGGTGCATTACCGAATAGGCGGACGCGTGTTGCCCTCACGTGTTGCCGTGCCGGGGATTCCGTGAGCCGGCAACGCATTCGGGTGCTCACCTTGATCGAAAGCTCGACCGTCACGGGCCCCTCACGTAACTTGATCGAATTCGGTAAACTGGCGGGCATTCCTGAACCAGCTTTTCCATCTGTTGAAGTCATCGTCGCAACTTATCAACGAGGTTCGGGTGAGAGCCCGCTAGCGGCGGCAGCCAAAAGCGCGGGGCTTTCGGTGTTTACTATCACCGAGCGCCGACGCTGGGACACAGGGGTTTTCCCCCAACTACGACAGATGGTTGCCGAATGTCAGCCGGATATTCTGGAATCACGAAATGTAAAGTCGCATTTCCTGGTGCGGATGCTCGGTCTGCATAGAAGGTGCCCCTGGGTGGCGTGGAACCACGGGTATACCGCAACGAGCTGGCTTGACCGGACGTATACCCAACTGGATCGCTGGTCGCTCCGTGGAGCGTATCGCGTGGTTACGGTCTGTGGCCCATTTGCCGACAATCTGGTAAGTCGCGGGATCGACCGCCACAAAATTACTGTCTTTCATAACTCCGTAAAGCCGTTCGTCGCTCCGCCATTGGAGGAGGTGCAGCGCGTTCAGCACAGCCTCGGTCTGCAGAGATGAAGCCGTCATACTCGCGGTCGGGCGGCTTTCCTATGAGAAGGGTACGGCTGATTTGCTCAGGGCGGCCGCCGTGCTTAGCAATACGAAAGGTGTTCCCGATTTTCGTGTCGTTCTGGTTGGCGATGGCCCGGAACGAGAGTCACTTGTCCGTTTGGCATCGCGCCTGGGCATCGAAGCAAAGGTGACAATGACGGGCTTCCAGCGGGATACGAAGCCGTATTACAGCATCGCTACGCTTTTGGCCGTGCCTTCTCATACCGAAGGCTCTCCGAACGTCGTTCTCGAAGGGATGGCGGCCGGTCTGCCTATCGCAGCAACCGCAGTGGGCGGGGTTCCGGAAATTCTTGAAGACGGCCTTACGGGTTTAATAGTTCCACCGCGAAACCCAGATGCGATGGCGGACGCGATCCTCCGAATCCTGACTGATCCGGAGATGCGCCTCCGGCTCGGAGCGGCGGCCCAGCTGCAAGCCGAATCGAATTTTACGCCCCACGCATATAAACGATCTCTGATCGAGTTCTACCAGAAAACTCTCGACGGTCGCTAAAACCGCCTGCTTTCGACGCTCCAATATCACCGCTAAGAAGCGGAGAACTGCCCCTTAGCCTAGGATGGAATCGTCCTTTCTCACCGCAGCACGACGTCGGGCCTCCACCGGTCAACAAGCTCCCACCACGCGAATTTTTCCCATTCGTCGAGAACCGTTTTTGCCCAGGCCCGGTGTTTCCACCATTGATCCGCATCGTGATAAGGAGCCGAGGAGGCGGCGACCGACCAGTGGTATTGCGGCAATCGCTTCCGGAAAATACTCAGGGCCCTGCGAGTGTGAAAGTCTGAGGTAACGATTAACGCAGAGTTGACGTTCAAACTCTCCAGGCAGCGCTTGACATCGGCGGCTTCACCGAATGTTGAATCCTGATTGGTCGGACATACTTCGACGAGTCCTGGGGAAGTTTCCTTCAAAAAGTCACTAGCCATGTCGGCTTCGGACTTTCCGTACATCGTCTGGGTGACGCTCGCATCCAGTAAGATTTTGTCTGCATACCCTCGATCCCGCAGTTTAACGGCGTGCCAATACCGTGATCCATCGGCTGGGCCGGCCAGCACCAAGATAACATCCGAGTGCTCCGGAGCGTTCAAAACCAGAAACGACCCCGCATGGGACAGCAGCACGATGACAAGAATTACGCAGGCAATCAGTACAATAAGGCGGTTGAAGACCGACCATCGTCCCCGTCGCCGCCTGGGCCCTCGACCACGTTTCATCTCTAGCTCGCGCCCAAGCATCTTGCCCCTATATCAACCTGTTCGGCGTACAAACGTAACAGCACTTCTCCAACAACCGACCAGTCGTAATGCGTCTGAACTAGAGTGCGAGCGTTTGTGACCAAGCTCTGCCAGGCAATACTTCCTGCCTGCAGCGACGCGACGGTATCAGCTATCGCTTCTGCAGAATCAGCGATCAGGATATCTTTGCCGGCCGTCACGGCCAATCCTTCCGCCCCCAAGGTAGTCGAAATGACGGCAGTGCCGGAGGCCATAGCTTCCAGTACCTTTAGCCGCGTTCCACCACCGACGCGCAACGGCACGACTGCAGCCAGAGCACTGTGATAGAAGGGGCGCACATCATCAACAGTACCGGTGACGATCACGCCTGCCAAGTCGCGCAATGCCAGAACTTCGTTTGTCGGCTGGGCTCCGACGACAACAAACCTGAGTTCCGGACGGCGCGTGCGCACTTGGGGCCAGATCTTCTTAGCGAAGAACACGGCCGCATCGACGTTGGCGTGGTAGTCCATCCGTCCCATAAAAACCAAGTCTCGGCGAACCATCATTGGGAATTGGGTTGGGTGAAAAGTACTCGACATCCACTCCGTTGCCGATTACTTCGATACGGGCTTGAGGTACCCGCTGGAGGAGGATTTCGCGCTCTCGCTCGCTACAAACGCTGTGAGCATGGCACAGGCGGAGGAGTTCGTCTTCTAACGGCACCGAAAGCGCAGCCGTACGGCGCGCATAGAACCGCCGCAGCGGGTTCGATTCCTTTTCGGCGTAGCGAGTCAAGATCTCCGATTCGACGTTGTGCCAATCGCAGATAAGGCGTGCGCGAGGACAGAGTTGGCGGATTCGCTTTGCGTAAAGGACTAGATGTATGCCCTCGATTTGTATCGCGTCGAAGGACCGGTCACGCAATATCCGCTCCAGCTCTGCCATCGCCGCCGCCGATGTGAAGTTCAAAATGTTGAGGGGGATCGGTCCAAGGAGGCCTCGGACGACATTCGCGGGCCTGTAGCCGGGATTACGGCGGATTCTCGAGGATTTCAGCATTACCCAGGGGGTGCGAGCAGTCTTGTGGGACGGTTCCTAGCGGGGTTTCCGCTCCGCTGTCCAATCCGACATAGGTCAGGGTTGCTTTCCGCGAAAGTTGGCGCGCGAGGTAAAAATCGCGCAAATGGGCCCCGGATATCAAGGGCCAGCGAACTCGCGGTGACAAATACAATACGCGCATGTTCAAGGATCCTGGACTTCTCCGATCAATATTGCATGAATTTTCTGGTGTTGAACAACTTCGCCGGGAATGTTACACTCACTGGCTGATTTGCCGGCGGTCTGGCAGGCCCGGGGATCAAAAAAATTGTTGAGAATTGCTTACATCTCCTTTCCTAACGCTTGCCTTGTCCTTGGCCGCGATTGCCGGCTTTGGCCGCTTTCCGCCGACGTTCTCTTTCGCCGCACATGCCTGCGCTTTGGTTCCCGGCGTTGTTGGCGACTACATTCGAATTGCATTTTATAAGCTGACTCTGAAACAGTGCTCTTTATATAGCCGCGTGTCCTTCGGGTCGTTTTTTGCTCATCCAAACGTAGTGCTGGGACAGCGGAGTTTATATTGGATCATACTGCATCTTAGGACGTTGCTCGATCGGAAACCGAACACAAATCGCCTCACAGGTTCAGATCTTAAGCGGCCGGCGTCAACACCGCAGAGAATTGTCCGGCCATCGCGGTGCCTTCGAAGAGGACTTTGGGGTAATCGGATTGGCGCCGATTGCTGGATTGGGGCATCTTCGATCATAATGGCTTCTGTTGGCTTCCGCACCACCATCGGCGCAGGGGCTGTTGTGGTTCGGCCAATCGCCGGTCAAGTTGTGCCGTAGGCGACCCCGCGCGAGCGATCAAATAAGTATGTCTACATTCGAGGGAGTGATCAAGTGAATATGCCCACGTTTCAGAGCCAGGGAATAGCCCCTACGGCGACCGGAGACTTGCTGCCTATCCCGAACCCAGCACCATAGATCTTGTCAGCGCCTCGTCAGAGCAAGCTCCCCGAAGGACCCATCGTCCTGCCAGTTCAAGGGTTTACAAGCCTTTTTACTATTTGTTATTGGTGTACCTCTTTATCTACTGCAGCCGAATCACGGAGCTCATTCCAAATGCCCATATCGGGATGGTTCTGCAACCTATTTTGCTGATTGGCGTGTTCATGACCGGACGTATGAAAGCGATCTTACGAATGCCACTGGGCAAAATCTTGATCGCATTCACTGCTTGGATAACGATCTGCGTACCATTCAGCATCTGGAGAGGCGGCAGCTTTTCGACATTTCTTACAGTTCTTCAGGCTCTTGCCCTGGTTATGTTCATGGCGGCATTCATCCAAACTATCCCTGACTGCTTTCGAGTGATGTATACAATTGCACTTGCGGCGGCTTCGATTGGCTTCCTGTCCCTCGTCGTGCACAGCGACAAAATAAACAACCCACGCTTAGTCCTCGGCGCAAAAGGTGGCACCTTGGCAGATTCCAACATTCTCTGCCTTTACATACTCATTGGCTTGCCGTTTCTCTGGCTAACCGCTTCCGTGAAGACTGGCTTCAAGAAGGTAATGATGCTGTCTTTGATGGTTCCGATGCTCGCGGGCGCTGCTCGAACCGGGTCAAGGATGGGACTGCTCATTCTGGTCGCGGGCTTGTTCTTCTATTTAATTTTTGCGTCAGCCAAACAGAGGATAATTATCATGGCCGGAGGGGTCATTTTTTTAATGTTGGCGCTATTCTTCTTGCCGCAACGAATCAGGGAGCGGTTTACAACATATTTCGAGGCCCACTCAGCCCAGGCAGAGGAAGCTGCGGAGTCAGCGGAGTTCCGAAAACGGTTGTTGATCCGAGGTATTGAATTAACTGCCGAGCACCCATTTTTTGGAGTTGGGCCGGGTCAGTTCATTGTAGCCGAGGCTAAGGAGGCAGCAGGCAGAGGGCCAGAGGCCGATGTGGCACTACACCCATAACTCATACGCCGAACTCTCAAGCGAAACCGGAATTCCCGGATTTGTTCTTTTCATCATGGCGCTTTTCGGCGCTTATCGAGGCTTGTCTCCTATCCGTAAGAGGTATCCGGATTTACGTGTACGGCGGGCAGCACTATTCACGCAGATGGCCGTACTTATGACTTCCGTAGGCGCCTTTTTCTTGAGCATGTCTTACGGGGGCATAATTGTTGTAATTATTGCGACCTCGGCAACGTTACAAGCGGCTGTCGCAAATAAAACCAAACTAGCGAGACGGCAGGCCGTCGGGCCACCCGATGACTGGTCTTCTTGCCGGTTGCCTGGCCCTTTTCCTGATTACACGATTACCCAATCTCTCCTCTCTCCAAAATCTGTTAGGCGCACGTTAGGGATTGTCAAGGTTTGGGCACATATCGTCGAGCATGGTTCATTAAGACTGTGCCGGCTTCCTTCACGAATCCGTGAAAATGCCGATCTGGAGCGGATCAAGAGGCTGGGTCGCGAAATGTACCCGGCGCTTCTGCGGTGATCCCACCTGTGCCGCAAAATATGCTGACTACGGCTTATTGGATTCCTTTCAACGTGGCTAGGATTGGGGCATTGTCTTTGCACACCTCGATTCCCCTGCGGATTCTCGATATTGGCTGCGGTCCAGGATATTTTCTGGTGGCGGCGCGGAGTGTCCGCCATCAGGCTATGGAGTCGACGCTCCAGCAAATGTCTTGTCGGAGGTGGAGAACCGCTCTACAGCGAGACGCTCACTGCATAGGCGTGCGATAGATATGTATCCCCACTCTTGATCGAGCGATTTGTCCCAATGTCGCTGCCGCATCGCGAACTTGACGCCATCACTGCTTTATGGATTTGCTTCAATCGTCATCGCCAACCGGACGAATGGGGAGTATTAGAATGGCGATTTTTTGTAGACGACGCCGTGTCGCATCTTCGTAGGGGAGGCTTGTTGCACCTCGAACTGAACTCTCACCGGGAACGCTATGGCTCACTGGATTGGTATGACGGGGAAACGTCTGGAATTCTTCCGCTCGGTCGGATCCGTCCAACGTGGCATGGTTCGAATTGTCAAGGGGAAGTCTCAGGAATGAGGACCAGGATCGGAAGCCGGATTAGCGGCTACTGGGAATCGTATCCGCGTTTGCCTGTTGTGTGATACCGTGGGCTATGACGCCGGCACGGAGCGGCAGGTGGTCGAAACTGCAAACGGCTCGACAAAAATAAATTTGAAATTCACGTCTGCTGCCTGGAGATCAGCCTCAATTGAAGGCACTGGAGGGGCATTGCCAGACGGCCATTTTCCCTACCGCAAGCG
This sequence comes from uncultured Acidobacteriaceae bacterium, assembly GCA_963709045.1. Lineage (GTDB taxonomy): Bacteria > Acidobacteriota > Terriglobia > Terriglobales > Acidobacteriaceae > Bog-257. The sequence goes on from CAVPUX010000011.1 coordinate 636,881, forward strand.
TGAACTCCTGGAACGGCATTCTTCAAGCGGCGCGGTTCAGACGATACCTCGATCATCATCACATTCAGATCGTGCACGCCTACAGGAATAAAACCGCGATGTTCGCCGTTCTGGCGTCGCTAGCCTGCGCTCGCATCGTGATAACAAGCCGGTTGAACATAGGGTACTGGTACACGCCCGCTTCGCGGGCCGTTTTTCGCATCTTGAATCTCCGCACGACCGGCGTGATGGCGAATTCTCAGGAAGCGAAGCGCATTGCCGTCGAGACGGAACATCTGGACCCAGAAAAGGTTGCGATTGTTTATAAAGGTGTCGATATGACAGTTTTCAATCGGGGACTAGGAGACGCATCGGCGGGAGAGCGACTTGGGATTCCTCAAAAGAGCCGGGTAGTGGGCATTGTCGCGAATCTTCGTCCCGTAAAGGACATCCCCTTGTTTCTGCGGGCGGCAGGGATTGTAGCGCAGGAATTTGACGACGTTGCATTCCTGGTTGCAGGTCGCGGCGAACAATTCCAAGAGCTTCACCAATTGGTTTGCGAATTGGGATTGCATGATCGCGTGTTTTTTACGCGGGGGGAGGGAAAGGTCATTGACTACCTCGCTAGGATGTGCATAGGATGCCTGACTTCTTTAAGTGAAGGATTTTCAAACGCTGTAATGGAGTACATGGCCGCAGGTTTGCTTGTCGTCGCTACAGATGTAGGGGGTAATCGCGACGCAATCGTTGATGGGAAGACGGGGTATCTTGTTCGTGAACGGACTCCAGAGGCCTTTGCGAAGCCTCTGATTCACCTGCTGCGAAATGAAGACTTGCGAATCCAAATGGGACATGGGGGTTTCGCAACGCTGCACAGAAGACTTTGAAGTAAGCAAATCAAGGCAAGCTAAACGACGACCTCGTAGGCAATTTCTCTATATTGCCTTCGCTTGCGGCCCGGGGGAGTGTGGCCGCGAGCGGATGTTTGTGAGTCCATCTTCTGAAGCAGTATTATTATTATGCATTTCAGTCAAGGCTGTGTCCCTTACCCATCGTGTTTGGCTCGCTGAGCCAGTATCTTCCGGCGTATCGATAGCCAAGTCTCGCCACCAATAACTTTCAATATCTTCTTAGAGTTCCAAAACAGGTACTGTCGGAAACGGATTGTCACGTCGCCCGACACCAGAGATGCGACCCATTGCCTCGGAACGCCTTGTTGAACCGAGAAACGGCCCCGGACCACGCAGCCGTCAACGACGTGTGAGGACGCAACCGGCTCTGATGTGAACAACGTGCGAATTCCAGATCGGGCAGCCGCAGCGGCAACCGTTCGAGAATAGAACCCGCCCGGTACCGAAGCAGTTGTGACCGGGCTACCCAGAATTCTTCCCAGGACGCGAGTGCTCTCGTCCCACTCGTAGTCCAATTGCTCCGCACGGCAGCGTGACATTCTCGCAGGATGCGAGCAGGAATGGCTCCCGATGACGTGGCCATTACCATGTAGCATCCGAATTTGCGCTTCGTCGAGAAAGCCGGGAGTCCCGATTCTGTCGGTGGTAATGAAAAAGTGCCCGCGCCAGCCAAAGCCTTCGAGCAATTCGGCCACATACAATATTGCGCTGACCCCCCCATCGTCAAATGTCAGCACTAATCGTGCCCAAGCCAGTTCGATCGCATCAGACGCATCCGTGGGTGGTCGTTTTGCAACACGTGCGATTTCGCGTAGATGACTCTGGAACTCGTCGCAATCCAGCTTATAGATGTTTGCATCGGCACTCTGAAAGCCGCTTAGGAAATACTCCCCTGCGGGTACAACGTCGTGATAGAGCAAGGCGATCGTCTGCACTTACGCTCCCATTTCTTTCCGAGCTGCTCGCTTCCAGCGCAAGTAGGCGCTCAACCATGGTTGGCCCCAGGCTTGCGACTTGCGCCCTGCGGTGTCAATTGTGGGTGCCGTTCCCGCGAATATCTGCTCAAACTTGGTCCTAAGGCTGTCCAGGTTGTCGAAGACTACCCGACTTTGGATGATATTGTGCGATTCGCGAGCCTCATCGAAAGAGCACCGATAGTATCCATACACTGGTCCGGTATCGACCCCCTTGTCGATCTTCAGCAGGGTCATGCCTACATTCTCTTTGTCTCTCAGCGCGAGCGCCCAGAAGCATCCGTGGGCGTTACGATATTCCGGGCATATTCCGGGGTGCATCACAAACGTGCCAATTTGCGCCTGTCCAAAAATCCGCTCGTTCAGCAGGTGTTTGCATCTTGCTAGGATCAGGTCGGGACGAAGTTCGCTCAAGAAACGCTCAACCTCTTTGCTGTTAGCGCTGGGTGTCTCCAGAATTCGGGTTGATGTCGGAACGGGAGGATAAAGCGTCTCCAGGCTTATTAGCGTTTCCTCCGTCCATCGCTGGTCCTTGGCCTGCAGGAAGATTCGGCTGTAGAGCCGAAAGGCAAGTACATCCAGAAACCTCCAAAATCCGATCCGCTCGATCTCTCGTTTGATTCTCTTCCGCAGCCGGGACTTTGGCTCGCGGATAACGATGATGCCTGCGAGATCAGTAAAGGACGCCAGCCAGCGGGCAAGAGCCCGCTGATTCAATGGTTCCGTGTCGTGACAAATGAGAACGGTACGCCCACGTCTTACGCTCTGCAATGTGCGGATTCATTTCAGTTTATAGAACTATTGGTAGTGCTGCTCGATCCATTGCGGATATCGATACTTCAGCATGTACAGAGCCCAGGCTGCCTGCACCGTGGGGTGCTCTGGGCCATAATCCCCAAGTTTGAACTCGAAAATTCCGCGACACCAGCCATACCAGCAATATCCCCACGAGCCATCCGGACGCTGGTAGTCCAGGATACGTTCGATCCAACGGCCTCTGATAAGGTCCGGCCGGCCAGCTCCAAGGATAAAGGCGCTGCGCTGATAGTAGGAGTCGCTGACGCGGAAGTCCCAATACGCGTCCCGCGCGACGCCTTCGCTGACAGGATTGATCGCGCTGATCTAGTTCTGGCGAAGGTCCGTTGAAGTGGCGGTAGATATCCAAGGCCAGGAGTTGAGATGAAGTCTGATTCCCCAGCTGTATTTGGTTGGCGAGAACATGTTGGCATGGTCCGCAGCACGTAATTCCACCCGATCGGAGCGATGGCATAATGCAGACCCAGCGATCTTGCCATACCCTAGTAAGGCACCTCTCATGGCGGTCATCGGTACTGGCGCTCTCGGGTCAACCAGGCGGGCATAGTACCAAGTGATGGGGTCGACCTGGAACCCGCACCCGCTTACTGGCAAGATAGCTCTCCACGAAACTGCGCAGGCGCGGATCGCCCGACATCTCCGCCATGTCTCCAACCATGAACATTAATGGCGGGTTTCCCTGAATTTCAGGGTGCTGGACGATCCACTGTGTCGAAGCGTCGATCGCATGGTCCAGCTGCGCGGAAAACTCGGCGCGAGACGTCCGGTGGAGGGAGTAGTTGTTGTTGAATACCGTCAACGCACGATAGCGAGAACGACGGCCACCAACAGGATCAGGATGGCAAGGTTGCGTTGCCATCCAGCGCAGAAGGCGACCGGCCAGGGCCGGCTCCTCAGAGGCTGTTCATGACGTCCGAGATCAGTCGCCGCTTGACGATGAGGCTGGAAAGCTGGAAAAGATGAAATCAAGAACACCGCAAGGATTATCAGTTCCGGATCGATGGCATGCCGGTACCGTGGCTGAGGGAACGTGAAATAGTAAATCAACGGATAGAACACACAACAGCGTGGCGAACAGAAAAACGCCATGGATGCGCCGTTTAAGCGGCCAGCAGCAGTCCCGCCGATGGCCAGTAACGACGATGCCAGGAAGAGCAAGTTTTTCGCCTGTCCAGTCCGGTCCGGCGTTTCCAGTCCACGTCGAGGGAACACCAGCCCAAAAGAAAATGAACCGGCGGAAGCATGAGCACGACGAACTTCTGCGGATTCTGGGCGATCCATTCCTTCGCCTCATCACCCTGCTCGGCTGTCGAACGCCACTTCGCCCATCTGCTGTATACGGAGTAGAGGAAATCATTACCACCAGGGTGGTATGCTTGGTAATCCACCAGCCTTCGGCCTGCGGATTGTTGCCGGCGCGGAGATTCATACCGAGGTCGTCACGGACGAAGATCGGTTCGTCGAACACGAGAGTAATTGCGCACAAGCCACGGCATAAGCGTCACCCAGAAGACTAGCCGCGCTGAACACCACAGGCACCACGGAACCGTTTCCCACGCCGATGCAACTGGTAGGCGAGCCAGCATCCGGAGAACGGAAGCCACGAAAGCACGGACGGGATTGGTCAGCCCGACGATGCCCCACAGCAGTCCATAGCCGAACCACGACAGGAGGCGATTGTCGTCTTCCATCTCCAGGGTGAGCATGAATAGCAGGCTCAGCAGAAACGCCGATAAGCTCGTCTCCCAAACCCAGTACACCGACCAATAGATGGCGTACGGCAACAAGAGCCCAAATCCATCCCGACCAGACCGCAACGGTTTCGTTGAAGACGCGGCGCGCAATGCGATAGATGGTCCAACTGGTGAGCGCAGAGAAGACGCTATTGAATACCAGCATCGCGAACGCGGCTGGCATACGAGAAGATACCGAAGGCGCGAAATGCCAGCGAAATCACCCACGGATAGAGCGGAGCGGTAAAAGCGGAAGGGCCAGTGTCGACCTCCGAAGGGAGAGCTAAATCCGTGGCCGGTGGCCAGCGAATAGGCGAGATTGGCCATCTCGAAGACATGCCAGTGGGCGGCGGTAAAGCGGTAAGAGTGCGCGATCACGATGTAGAGTACCCGCACCACCAACCCGACCAGCACCATCCAGACCGGCGAGTGAATGATTTTGAGGAGTCTTGTTGGGCGCATAGCATCTGGTTAACCGTGCGCTTTGAATAGTTGATTTATCCAGAATTTCCGCTTTAGTTCCTGATGGTACGTCCGCATATGATTAACGGATTCAGAGCACTACTCTTCCTTTGTCCCATCGGCTGGGCTCAGATACAGGCCCGAATGCTGACACGATCCCTCGAGCGCGCGGTAGCAGCGATTTTCGGCCGCCGCGACTTGTATCACATCGCTCGACTGGAGCCCTCACTCATGCGCCGCTCTTGACCAACTGTGGCTTTTGGGTTCCGAGCTTCCTCTCGTCCAAAGGCGTCGGACTCGACCATCATGCGCACCAGCCCTTTGAAATCCACCTCGGGATTCCAGTTCAAGGAGCGCCGAGCCAGGCTGGAGTCGCCGCGCAGGTCATGAATCTCGCCGGTGCGGAAGAGTTTGGGATCCACTTCGACGTACTCATTCACCACCTCGGCAACGCTCGCGGCCCGGAGGCAGCAGATCCAGGCAATGCAGGACCTCAACCACGAATTCGTAAACGCTGTGCGATTCGCCGGTGGCAATGACGTAATCGTTGGGCTTCTCCTCCTGCAGCATGGCGTGCATGGCGCGAATGTAATCGCCGGCAAATCCCCAGTCGCGACGGGCCTGCATGTTGCCCAGCTTCACCTTGTTTTTCTTGCCCTGCGCCCAATCGGCCGCAGCCAGCGTGATTTTGCGGGTCACCATCTCGGGCCCGCGGCGCGGGGACTCATGATTAAAGAGAATGCCGCCGACAGCAAAAATTCCGCGCTCGCGATAAACGCCGCAGAAGCCGTGAGCGGCCGTCTTGGAAACTCCATACGGAGAGGTGGGAGCCAGCGCAGTTTGTTCATTGCGCAAGCCATTCAGATTGCCGTACATCTCCGAACTAGAGGCCTGATAGATACGCGTATCCGGCTTCTGGCGCTCGATGATGTTCAGCAACCGCGCCAGTCCGCCAACATTGATGTCGAACGTCTCGGCAGGAATTTGCCAGCTGGTGGGGACGAAAACCTGTCCTGCCAGGTTATAAACTTCATCCGGCGACGCCTTGGCAAAGGCGACTTCCAGCGAGGCGGTGTCGCGCATGTCGGCATACAGGACCTCAATCTTGTCCTGGATGGGGGCAAGCCAGCGCATGGTTCCGGTTTCGCGACGCACCATGCCATAAACGCTGTATCCCAAGTCAAGCAGGTATTCGGCGAGATAGCTGCCGTCCTGGCCGGAAATGCCTGTGATTAAGGCTTTCTTCATAGAGCGATCCTCTCTTCCGTCTTGCGCGCCTGTAGGTTTGGGCGATACCTACGCGACAGTCCGCGTCAGCTGTCATTGTTGACCGTTATTCAAGGATATCGCATCCGATCCGAAAACCGTCGTCTGGCCCGTACTCAGAAGCCACCATGTAGGCGGAGGAAACTATTGTCCTCCCCTCCCCAGTAGCAGGATCTTCACGGTTGCGAACATGATGTAGAGGTCAAGTCCAAAGGAGACGTTCTTGATATAAAACAGATCGTAGGCCAGCTTCTCGCGGTTGTCTTCCATGGTCACGTTATAGCCGCGATTGATCTGCGCCCAACCGGTAGCGCCCGGCTTCACCAGCCATCGCTCTTTGTAGAACGGGATCTTTTGCACGCAGTCTTCTTCCTGCTCAGGAACGAAGGGCCGCGGTCCGACGAATGCCATATCGCCTTTAACGATGTTGAACAATTGCGGCAATTCATCGATACGAGTGCGGCGCAGCCACTTGCCCACTGCAGTCACCCGCGTATCTTCATACTCCGCCGGCTTCAACTGTTTCTTGTCGGACCCGTCGAACATGGAACGAAACTTGTAAACCGTGAATAAACGTCCCTGTTCGCCGACGCGCTTCTGACGGAAGATCGCTGGACCCGGGGAGTCCAGGCGAATGGCAATGGCGGCCAGCAGCATAAGAGGCGAGGTCAGCAGGATCGCCAACGAGCCGAGAGCAAACGAAAATAGACGTTTGTAGATCCGCAGGGCGGTGCGCACGTGAAAACCGGGAGAAAACAAAAGCCAACTGAGACGCAAAGACTCCAGCGGGATCTTGCCGGTAACGCTCTCGTAGTACTCAGGTCCATCCTGAATATAAACGCCTCGGGCCTTCAGCCTGAGTAACCCTTCTACCTGAAGCTTGCCCCGACGGTCACCCATGGTCACCAGGACACGCTGCACATTGCGCTCCAGAACCAGCTCTTCGATATTGCCATCAAACTGGGGAATACCCGGAACGGTGGGCGTGCTCTGACCCACGAAGCCCACGACTCGAACACCCAGTTCCGCGCGATTGGCTATCTCTGCCATCAGGGGCTCGGCTAGGGGCCCATCGCCGTAAACGATGGCTCTCTCCGAAAAACGGGCGGAGCGATTGAGCACAAAAAAAAGCCTGCGCCAGGCAGGAACAGCGATCCCGACAATACCTACCCCGATCCATAAGGTGCTCCCACCCAAGCTGACTTCCGGAAACACATAGTACAGGACCGCCAGCGCGACGAAAGCACAGCCCAGTACGCCAACCAGGCGCGTAACTACCTCCCGCCGGTTGCCGAGCACAAATGAATCGTAGAGATCGAAGTAGTACATCAGGATGACAAAGACTGCCACCACCAGGCCGATCCGCCCCAAGCCGTTTTCGTACAGGAGGTAAATGCTGGCGTCGGAAACCGTCCCTGCCCAAAACTCCACGGCCAGAACGAAACCCAACGTCACGAGAGCGGCCTCGGTCACAGTGAGCAACAGTGTCCGGGTGGGGAAATAGGCATTGAACAGACGAATCATGCACTGGCCGCTGTTACCTTGTCCGCTTCTTCTTTAGCCTCTTTTTTGGCTTCCTTCTTCGATTTTCCGGATGAGTTGTTGCCTCCGTAGTAGCGGTCGTAATCGATGTTTAACATGGAGGCTTCGTTAAAGACCACGCCCAATAGTTTGGACTTCTCGATCGATTCGAGCGCCTTATCCAGGACCTTACGGCGGGTAAACCCTTCGCGCACCACAACCAGCACACCATCGCACAGGCGTGAAAGCGAAGTAGAGTCGGCCATGGGCAACATGGGTGTGGCATCAAGCAAAACCCAGTCGAAACTCGACGAGATGGTTTCTAGCATTTTGGCGAAACGGTCCGATTCCAGAAGAGGAAGCGGCTCCTCCATGCCGTGACCAGCGGAGAGAAACCACAGCGGCAAATCGTTGACCTGGTAGAGCGAGTCTTCAAGCGAGAGTTTGCCCGCATCCCAATCCGAAATGCCACGCAAGGTCGAGCTGGTCAGCAACTTGCTGGCGCTGGGCCGCCGCAGATCAGCTTCAATCAGCAGGGTACGCGCATTCTGACGCCGCGCCAAGCTAAGAGCCAGGTTCACCGCAACCAATGACTTGCCCTCGTCACCGACGGAACTGGTGATCAGCAGCTTTTGCAACCGGCGCTTATTCTGCATGTGCGCCAGACGAGTCGCCAGTACCCTAAACATCTCTGCCCCCCTGCTGTTCGGTTCGGCGAGCGACACCAGGCGCTGCTCGGGGGTGGGCACAGGATGCAGAATGCGGTCGGCGGGAACACTCAACCAATTCGCATCCGTGGGTATGCCGACCGGGACGCCAGCAGCGACGGCTACGGCGCTGACTTCGTTAGGGGCAGCCTCTGACTGGCCTGGAGCCAAGGGCGAGACACTCGGACTTTCACCCTGGGATTTCTGTAACGCTTCATACACTCGACTCATGGCTAAATTCTCCTCCCAGCAGTGGTGGGCATGGTTTTCTCAGGTGCTAAGGTCTGGTTATCCATGGTGCGCAAAAGGCGGAACAGCGAGCGCAGCAGGCTCTCGCCGTTCTCCTCGGGCGCAGCCACAGGTAGCGGGACGTCTTCCGGCAGTGACGGGCTCATCAAACGGAAATCTGCGGCGACTTCTGTAATCATCTCGGGAGTCACTGTCCGCTGTTCACGAGCAAAGGCATTCACCATGGAATTTTCGCAAAGGGTATTGACGATGCGCGGAATGCCGCGCGAATACTCAAAGACCTTGCTCAGCGTTTCGTCGCCAAATATCGGCGGCTCCGCAGGGGCCCCGGCACGCTCCAAACGGGAGAGCACGTACGCGCGCGTCTGGGTTTCGTCCAGCGGCTGCAACTGGCAGCGCAGCGCCACCCGCTGCTTCAATTGCCGCAACTCGGGCGAATCGAGAGTCATTTCCAGCTCCGGCTGGCCCATGAGAACGATCTGCAGAAGCTTCTGTTGCGAAGTCTCGAGATTGGTCAACAGCCGAATCTCCTCCAGAAGTTCTGGCCGCAAAGCTTGCGCCTCATCCACCACCAGCGCAGTAATCAATCCACGGGCGTGGCGCTGAATGAGATATCGGTTCAGGTCGAGCAGCATTTCCGTCTTGGTACGCCCCGCATACGGCAACCCCAAGTCGGCCATGATGTACTGGAAGAACTCCACTACCGGCAGCAAGGGATTGAAAACGTAGCCGAAAGCAATATTGTTCTTGCGCAACTCCGTCAGCAGACAACGGACTAGCAAGGTCTTGCCCGTGCCCACCTCTCCGGTGATCACAATGAAGCCCTTCCTGCGGCCCACCCCATAATGCAGGTTGGCCAGGGCTTCATTGTGCCGCGGCGTCGGATGGTAGAAGAACGGGTCGGGGCTAATCTCAAAGGGATTGCGCGTCAACCCGAAGAATTGTTTATACATTCACGATCCCCAGAAATAGGCGTAAGCAACTGCCGACGGAAGCAGGATAACCAGCAGCTATGGTGGCGGCTACGGCAAGCCACGGTCGCCAGCGAGCAGCGCGAATCTCCCGCGGCGTCGGCAGAGGAGGAATCTCGACCAGTACCGGCAAACTAATAGCTTCGTTGAGGGCTTGTTCGTTGCGGATACGATCATCCAGAAATTCTGAGCCGACTCCGAAAAGCACTGCAAATGCCAAGCCGGCACCGATTGCAGCAAGCGAGAACTTGAACCGGTCAGGAAATGTAGGCTTGTCTGGAAGACTGGGCGGATCGATGACGCGGAACTGTGCGCCCTGTTGCTGCTTCTCCAGATTGGTGGCGAGCGCGGACTCCTGTTTCTTGGCCAGCAGGTCGGCGTATTCCTTCTTCAGATTGCCAAAATCGCGCATCATGTCACTCATCTCAGCTTCCACGGCCGGGGTTGCATTCAGGCGGGCCTGATACATCTGCGCAGTCTGTTCGAGCCGCTGGATTTGCTCCGCGGAGGTTTGCAGCTCCATCTTGTTGACCTTTATCTGGCTCTGCAACTGCACCATCGGCGCCAGTGCCTGCGACTTGTTCCGCAGTGGCAGTATTGGTCTCAATTTTCTCCTTGGCCTCCGCGCCCATGTTCTTCTTCAGTTTCTCGAGACCGGCGATGGCTTCCTTCAGTTTCTTGATATCGGGATGGTCGTCGGTGTATCTGGCCTGCAGGTCTGCCAATGCGGCACGTGCGGCTTCAAGTTGGCTCGTCGATGCTTTTCGGAGCGTTGGCCGAATCGCCCATCGTTTCGTATTGTTTCTGCAGCGAGTTCAGATATGTCTGCTGCTGCAAGGCCCGTTCATGGGCGGATTGCGCAGCCTGCAACTGCGACTGGATACCGTTGAGGATCTGGATATTGCTTTGCAATTGCTGCGGCAACGACCCGTCATGCTGGGCCTCATAGGCGCGCAACTTGGCTTCTTGGTCGGCAAGTGTCTGCGCCGACGGCCCTGCACTTGCGAATCCAGGAAAAGCGTGGTGCTTCCGACTGTTCCTGGCTGGCCCGCACGTTTTCGTCAACGAAGAACGAGGTCAAGGCTGCGTTCACCTGCTGGGCAACCGCGGGGTCCGGGGACTTATAGGACAACTTGAACGCGATCAGTTCCTGGTTTCCGTTAGTCGTGGGAGCTTGAACCAAGTCGAACTTAATGTCGTCGCGCATCTTTTCTACCTGGTCATCCGGCGAATTGGCATAGCTGGGGTACAGGTGAAATTTTTCGATGAGGTTCAGCAGGCGGGTGCGGCTCAGCACCTGGTGCTCATACTTTGCACTCGATCGGCCAAGTCGACTTGCACATTAGGCGCCACCAGGTTCTTCGGCACCTTCGGTGGCTCAACCAGCACCACGCTTTCCGACGCGTACTTTGCGGGAATAACCCAGGCTGAGGCAAAGACAAGCAGCCATCCGAAGAAAAGGGGTCCCAGGATCCACCACTTGCGGCGGACCACCATCGCCCAGTATTCATCCACACCCTGCGTTGATTTCTGATCATCAAGTTCTTCCATCATGAATCACCTTCCAAGTGAGTGGCCCCAGGAGTACTGGAGCGTAATTCCGACGCCATTGGTGCCCACCGTTGCGGACTGGGGCGAAGAGTATCTGTAGCTCTCGTGAATCGCAGCGTAATACATTGTTGCATTCCACGACTGAGAGATATCTCCGGCTAAAACCCACCGTGCCGTGCAGCGCGTTAAGAAATCCGCCGGCGACTGAACGGCGTTATCGACGGCTGTTGTTGTACGAAAGGCCGGCAAAGAAATTCCAGTGCTGCGTCAGTGGCCGCCGGTAGGCGGCAGTTACCTGGTAGAGATCCTACCGTACCAATGAAACCGCCGCCATTTGAAACCTGATGCCTGAATCCGACGCGCAACGCGTTCCTCGTCCCCGACCAGCCGAAAGTTGCTCCTTCGGCTAGGCTCCATTGGCTTGGTACGCGGCGTGATAACCGAAGCAGCCAAAGCCCGGGAAACAGAAAGTTGGAACGATGTCCTTGCTCGCGGTGTACTCAGGACCTATAAAACCGCTTACGTACATGGTCGGATTCAACTGATAGCTGGCGAACGCCGTTTATCGCCTGAATTCCGGAGCGCGATGAGCCATGCCCGTAATCCAGAGCGGTGAAGCTGTACCCGCCGCCGGCCGCGAGCCTGGCCGAGAACATATGTTGATAGTTGGCTCCCCCCGAGTACGAGTACGAGTTGTAGGCTGACAACGCAGTATTGAAAAAGCGTTGAAAGGTCTCGCCTCCCGTAAAAGTAAGGCTATCGTGCGCGGTCATCTGATAGGTCAGAGTCAACCGAGCCCACGTTTGCTCGGTTACGGCCTGAGGTATGTAGACGACGGGATTGGGATCGTTAAAAGTGGGCACATGATCATAGGTCAAGTACGGCTCGAACGGGTCGTTCGTGTAAATAGTAGTAGTCGTTCACTGCCAACTGCCAGCGCTTGGCAAATTGCCAGAGGACATTGGCGTGCGCGTTCTGATTCAGTGTTGTGTAACTCGAGGCGCCCGGTAACGCAGGGCGCTTAATAAAACTCCGCCATTGTACGCGACATCCCACACCAAGGTGGGACGAATCTGCGTTATGTGGACGCCGCCTCAAACCGTGCCCAGCGTCTGCCAGTAGCTGGAGACGACCGGCATACGAGCTGTAATTCTCTGACAATGCCAGTCGTCATATTGAGCCTAATACCAGTGCTCGCCGTGACTTCGTTAAGCATCGTCAACGGAGGCAGTTGTTCGGGATGAGTGTAAGCCACTTGGGGACCGGTGATGCGGCGACTGGTCGCCGGACCGGTCTGGACTGGTCCGTAGAATCGCCCTGCGACTGGTCCGTAGAACCAGTCTGCGACTGGCCCGTAGAACCACTCTGCGATTGATCGCCACCAGTTTGCGACCAGGCATGCGTAACCAACAGCACTGCCAAAAGCAACCAGGAATAGGCCGATTTGACCTTTCATAGCCTCCTCCTTTTTTTTCGCTTCTACGCTCACGGGACGACCACGGTGTCGTGTGGCTGAAGTTGGATATTCTGCGCCGTATTCTGGCCCTTAATAACCTGTTTGTAGTTGAACTTCAGCCGTACCTCCTTACCATCTGGGGTCTTACGAAGCACGTAGATCTTTTTCTGCTTGGCGAAATCCCGGAAACCGCCACAGAGCGCAATGGCATCCAGCACCGTCAGGCGGCGAGTAAGGGGAAAATATCCCGGCTTCAGCACTTGGCCCACGATGTTAAAGTTAAGGCTGTTCACCTCGGTGACAATTACCGTCACCTGCGGGTCTGACACAAGCTTCTTCAGCAAATCGCTAATCTGATCCTCCAGTTGGACCGGAGTCAGGCCCCGAGCCTGGATTTCTCCCAGCAACGGCAGCGAGATCATTCCGTCAGGGCGAACCGGAACGGTCTTAGACATCTCGGGCTCTTTCCACACATTGATGGTCAGTACGTCTTCGGAGCCAATAACGTAGGTATCGGGGCGTACGTCGGCCACGCGCGGCGGCGGGGTGTCGGCGGCCGCAGGTTGCGCCGCATTGGCCACGTCTTTGGAGGGCTCCGCCGGTGTTGGCGGGCAAAACCGGCTTGGCCTGGGTTCGAGGAACTGCTTGCGTCCTGCGCCTAGAGCTGTATGGCGCCCACGCGCCAAGCAGAAACAGCAAGGTACTAGAAAGATTGCGCGACTTCCAACTGCCTGTCTTTGCGAATACATGACTTCACCTCGGATTACTCGGCCTTATCGTCCTCTTCGTGTTTGCTCGCAGAACTGGAGCGCCGCTGCGGAATTCCTACTTCCTTGAGCTTATAAAGTAATGCGCGATAGCTGATATCGAGCGAGCGCGCCGCCTTCTTTCGGTTCCAGTTATTAGCATGGAGTGCATTAAGAATAATACGAGCTTCCAGTTTGCGAACGGTCTGCCGGGTCAATTTCTTGAGGGAAACCGGCCCATCCAGCATCAGACTGCTGACCATGTCGCGCTCATTGGGCTGCAGCAGCTCGCTCAAGATAACGTCTTCCGTGCCCATGACCACATAACGCTTAATCAGGTTTTCCAGCTGACGAATATTTCCCGGCCACGAGTAGCGCTGCATCTTGGCCATCAGGGCGGGACGCACCATCAGCACCCGGCCGTTCAGCTTCTCGTTGTAGTACTGCAGCAGATAATCGCTAATGACCGGAAGATCCGCCGCTCGCTCGCGCAACGGTGGCAGATGAATCGTCATGGTGGCGATGCGATAAAACAGGTCTGGCCGGAAGTTTCCCTGCTCGATCTCTTCGTGCAATTCGCGGTTGGTGGCGCACACCACCCGAACCTCTACCTTCTTGTCCTCCTGCGCGCCAATCCGGCTGAACTGGCCATCCTGCAGAAGCTGCAAGCAGCTTGGCCTGCAGCACCGCATCAAGTTCTGCAATCTCGTCCAGAAAGAGCGTGCCCCGATGCGCCATTTCAACCCGGCCCGGTTTGGGGTTGTAAGCTCCGGTAAACGCGCCTTTTTCGTAACCGAATAGCTCGCTTTCCAGCAGCGTTCCCGGGATCGCCGGACAGTTGACTTTCACAAAAGGGCCGTTGGCCCAAGGCGAATAGAGATGTAGCAGCCTGGCGATAATGTCTTTTCCGGTCCCGCTTTCGCCTGAGATAGCACCGAAAGATTCGCCCCGGCAACCCGCTCCAGCTTCTGCCGGACGTCGCGCATGGCAGGTGTCTGGCCAAAGATGACCGGTTCGGGCGGAAGCTGCTGGACGGTAGATCGCGCTCTCGTTATTCGAGCCCGCCAGTAATGGCATCTGTGTCCTCGGGTCGATAAGAGGTGTCGGCGTACCAATGAATTGCATTTCTTGCGCCAAGTTCGTGCACATTGCAAAAAAATGCGCATATCGTTGGTAATGACTTGTATTTGCAAGATCTTATATATGCAAAGCCGGAATTGAAGATACCTTAAAAAGAGCTTAAAGAGAAGTGTTTTGCGCTTCAAAGTGTGAAAACATTTTCACTCAGAGGAACTCACTTTCCCTGCAGATCGTGGCCGTCCCCGTCGGAGCCTCCGTGCTGACTCAAGAGAGGTTCTTCGAATTGCAGTCCGAGGAGGAAATACTGGCGATCGGGGGTGCAGCGTAGCACGGTGGCGTGCAGCAGGGAAACCGAACGTGGGAGCTGTGCCTTGTTGACCAGAGCGACCGGAATTTCAAGCGAAATCTGGGTGCCGGGATCGAGATAGCGTCGGGTGGCAAGAGCAAACCCCCCGCAGACAGGTTCAGCGCGGTGGCAAACTCCAGAAACTCCTCGCCGTCGGTCTTGTTGCCGCGAACAAAAAAGGGAATAGAGATGGGCAGCCGATCCCAGCCGCGGCGCTCGGCGACGGATGCGGTTCGACGCACTTCGCTCTCCTACTGTATTAAAAACCTAACCCGCACATGAACGACCAAACTTTACGCTCGCCAACATGGCCGCAAATCTTTATTTTTCATATACATACCGATAACTATCCAGATGCCTCGACACCCGGGGATTGCAATCTCTTGCGGTTCAGTAGAAGAAGAATCCTCCCTGACTGGAAAATAGTTCCCAAAAAGGCAACTATCTTGCGGCTTTGACGACAAATTAACCAGAAATTTTATTGACACTTTGCCGGTTGCGGTAATATCAGTTCTCCCCCTGTAGAGTGCTTCCACTCTATTCCCCGAGGATTGGTAACCGTTAAACCTATGGCCGACTTTTGTCGAGAGTATGCCTATGGAACGAAGTTTGGGGAATCTGAGCACGAAAACGAGAAATCGTTGCCGTTAACTAGGGAAAGGAAGGATGCCATTCCCATGCCACCAGCTGAGATGTCGCCAGCAAAGCACACGCTTGAGGTCTTCAGTGACGAACATTGCAGCTGTTGCCGCGATGCGCTGGCTTCGGCCGCCCACGAGCTGAAGACGCCTCTGGCCATCATGGGGGGCTATCTGCACTTGCTGCTGGCACAGAAGTTGGGACCTTGAATCCCCGGCAGATGGAAGTGCTCACCGAGATGCAGGCCAACGGCGCGCGTCTGTCCAACTTCGTCCAGAACCTGCTGACCTACGCCACACTTAAGGTCGACCGCTTCGAAATGCAGTACGAGACGGGTGACATCAACGCCTGCGTGCGCGAGATTGCCGAGGTCTGGGCGCAGCGTTTCCAGGACAAGGCCATCGCCTTTTATTTCCTGCCCGGTGAAAAGTTGGAGCCTTTCCCCTTCGACTACTTCAAGATGCAGCACGTCGTTTCGAACCTGCTGGACAATGCCATGAAGTACACCCGTCCTCGGGCACCGTCTGGCTGCACATCGAACCATATTTCTGGGAGCGCCGCGCCGTGCAGCGCGCGCCACCGTAGAACGCCGCAGGCAGCGAGTGATGCCCCCAATTGCTGCCGCATTTCGGTCTCCGACACCGGTCCTGGCATCGCGCCGGAATTCCAGCAGGAGATCTTTGACGAATACTTCCGGCTGACCCCGGAAGGGACGCGGGCCGAAGGCTACGGTCTGGGTCTGGCCATCGCACGCCGGCTGGTGCAGGCAGCGGGCGGAAAAATCTGGGTGGAAAGCGAGCCCGGCAGCGGCAGCAAGTTTTCGTTTCTGGTCTTGCTGAATCCCTCACCCAAGCGCGTTGCGGAGGATCAATGAGCGCTGGCCACATTCTTGTGGTGGACGACGAACCCAGCATGCTGCGGTATCTCCAGACGGTGCTGGAATTGGATTCCTATCGGGTGACAACGGCGTCCAACGGGCCTGGAGGCGGTCGAGAAGGTGCAACAGCGGCAATCCCGATCTGGTGCTGCTGGACATGGTAATGCCGGGCGCGGACGGGCTGGAAACCTTGCAGCGCATCCGCGAGGTTCGGCCTCGACCAAGGTGGTCATGCTGTCCTGTGTGCGCGACACGCGCAAAGTGGCGCAAGCCATGCGCCTCGGCGCACAGGATTATCTCTCCAAGCCGGTACAGAAGGAAGAGATGGACGAGGTGCTGCGCTTCTGCCTGGAGAATACCGAACCCGGCGGTCCAGGCGCCGGAGAAGCCATCGAAGTCAGCGAAGGCGTTACTTCTTTTCGGCCACCCCGCAGATGCGCCAGCTCCGCGCCCAGGCGATGCAGGTGGCGCGCTTCGATTTCCCGTTCTGCTGCTGGGCGAGAGCGGCACCGGCAAAGAAGTCCTGGCCCAGCTCATCCACAAGTATTCTGACCGCGCGCACCGCCCTTCCTGAAGGTGAACTGCGCCGCGGTGCCCAGCGAACTGCTGGAGAGCGAGTTCTTCGGCTATGAGCCCGGCGCTTTCACCGGCGCCAACAAGTCGAAGCCCGGCAAGTTCGAGCTGTGCAACAAGGGCACACTGCTGCTCGACGAGATTGGCGAGATGTCCCCGGCGCTGCAGGCCAAGCTGCTGCAGGTCTTGCAGGACGGCCAGTTCTCGCGCCTCGGCGGACGCATCACCGTGAAAGTGGACGTGCGGGTGCTGGCGGCGACCAACATCAACATGCCGCAGGCGATCGCGCAGAAGACCTTCCGCGAAGACCTTTACTACCGCCTGAACAGCTTCGTTCTGCGCATGCCTTCGCTTGCGCGAGCGGCGTGAGGAAATCCCCATGATGCTGCGCCACTTCATGATTCACCTCGCCGATCGCTACGCTTGCGCTCCGCTGAATATTTCTCCCCGCCTGGTAGAGGCCTGCGAGAACTATCCTTGGCCGGGCAACATCCGCGAGTTGGAAAATTTCGTCAAGCGTTACCTGGTACTGGGCGATGAGTTGTCTGCGATCGGAGAACTACAGCATGGCACGTCCCGCGATCCCCAAACCGGAGTTGTGGTGCG
>CAVPUX010000012.1:0-34738 GCA_963709045.1 uncultured Acidobacteriaceae bacterium
TAACAAGATGAAAAGGTTCGAGATCCCCCCGGAACAGGGCGCATCGCCGCGGATTAAGAACGCCCTGGCAGGAATCGTTCATCGCCAACTAGGCCAACCCGGGCTGCTCTGGGGCCATCTTTTACGATATAGTAACGGATTCGTATGTGGCCGCTAACCCGGTTCGAACAGTTCGACAGAGCATACCGCTCCCCCGACGTCACGTGGGACCCGGCAGATTCAGCCATCAGCTTGCGATTTCCCGAGGGCTTGCTATTCGCCCTTTTGTTGGTCACTCCTTTCTGGATTCTGGTTGCGTTCTTGCTTCATTTCCTGCTTGGGTAGATGGCCTTTTGTCGCTCGAGATCATAAACCGCTGAGAGCTTTTGGGCTTTGGACGCTCGAGCCAGCGCCGCCGCACGTAGACCGCTGGGCAACAGAAACGCCTCCTCTGGACGCTGAGCCTTGAGTCGTGACATGCTTTCTTTGTGCCTGGATTCGCCCTGAGGCAACATGGAACAAGTGAGTCTCACCTAGGCTTGTCAACCTGAGGAAATGCATGCGCGGCATTCTGCTCATCCCAGTAAAGAGCCTCACAACCGCGAAGCAGCGCCTCGCTGAAGCGTTGGATCAGGAGCGGCGCTCGCAGTTTGCGGAAGCGATGTTGCGCGATGTGATGACTGCGGCCGCTGGCGTTCTCGGCCGGATCGACATGGCGCTGGTTACCGGCGATGCCCGGGCGCGAGCGCTCGCCGGCGAGTTCGGTTTCCTGGTAATCGAAGAAGCCGGCAATGAAAGCGAGACGGCCGCCATCGAGATGGCTACGGCATGGTGCGAACAGCGTGGGTACGACACCACGATCGTCGTGCCAGGCGATATTCCGCTTATCACCAGCCAGGAACTACAGGCCGTGCTCGACGCCGCTCCCGCCGAGGGCGCGGTCTTTGTGCCTGCCTATGATCGGCGCGGCAGCAACTGCATTCTGCGCCGGCCGGCATCCCTCATTCCGCTGCGCTTTGGTAATGACAGCTTTTTGCCGCACTGTGAAGCGATGAAGAAGACAGGCAAGAAGTTGGTTGTCCTGGAACTGCCCGGCATGGGACTCGACATCGACAATCCCCACGAATTGGATCTGCTATTGCAACGCGACGGCAACACCAACGCGCAACGAGTCCTGAGGTCGTGGGGTTTCGGCGCGGATGACGAGGCGCAATGGGAGGCAGCCGTTTGAGTCAAACCGGGACCGCCATTAATTCCGGCGAACTGCGCGCATTTCCCGTGCTCGGCATCCGTAACGTTTTCGCCGGCGACTCTGTTGCAAACCTGGTTGTCGATGCGCTGACTTTAGGCGGACGGCGATTTCATGAAGGCGACATCCTCGTGGTCAAGCACAAGATCGTATCCAAGGCAGAGGGGCGAACGGTTGTGCTTGGCTCGGTGAAGCCATCTGCTCCCGCCCGAAGTTTTGCCCGCAACAACGGCGCCGATGCTCGTGTCGTGGAACTGGCTCTGCGTGAGGCCAAACGGGTCGTCCGCAAGAAGCACATTCTCATCACTGAGACGAAGAACGGCCTGGTGTGCGCCAACAGCGGTGTGGATGTTTCCAACGTCGATGGCGGCAAGACGGCGGTGTTGCTGCCTGCGGACGCGGACCGCTCGGCGGCACAAATTCACAGAGAATTAAAGAAGCGCACCGGACTGCACCTTCCAGTGATCATTGCCGACAGCTTTGGGCGCCCTTGGCGCGAAGGTCTGTGCGAGGTCGCAATCGGCGTCGCAGGAATGACGGTGATTCACGATTACCGTGGCAAGCGCGATATCTACGGGTACAAGATGCACGCAACCGAAGAGGCAGTGGCGGATGAGTTGGCGTCGGTTGCGGGGTTGGTGTGCGGAAAAAATTCACGCGTTCCGGCTTGTATAATCCGGGGTTATCCGTATCGTCGCGGTAACGGCACCGCGCAACAGATGGTGCGGGCAAAAGAGAAGGACTTGTTTCGGTAACCTTGGGGAAATATGCACGACATCAGTTGGGCCAATCAGCAAACTCTGCAGATGTGACGTGGGACGATGTGCAACGGCGCGCCTCTTCGCCGGTGCGGGTGGCGCTGAACAAAGCGCTGTCCTCGCTGGATGGCTGCGTCCTGACGCGCGAAGAATGTCTCACGCTTGCCAATTGCACTGGCGACGATCTTTTCGGTCTGGTGGTTGCAGCCAACGAAATCCGGCGCCACTGGTCGGGGATGTAGTCAGTTACGTAGTCACCCGCAATATCAATTTCACCAACGTGTGTTTCGTGGGCTGCAAGTTCTGCGCTTTCAGCGTTGGTCCGCGCGATGAGACCGCCTATTTTCTTTCTCTCGACGAAGTCGGACAAAAGTGTCGCGAGGCTGAGCAGTGGGGTGCAACCGAGGTCTGTATTCAAGGCGGGCTCCCGCGCAACCTGCCGCCGTTTTACTACCGTGACATCCTGCGTGCGGTAAAGTCGGCGACGCCCAAGATGCACGCGCATGCGTTCTCACCCATGGAGATGGTCTATGGCGTCGAACTCACCGGTATGCCGTTGCGCGAGTACCTCCTGATGCTGAAGGAAAACGGCCTCGACACCTTGCCGGGTACCGCTGCGGAAATTCTCGACGACAGCGTGCGTCACATACTTTCGGCCAATAAGCTCAGCACCGCGCAATGGTGCGAGGTAATCGAGACCGCGCACCAGTGTGGCATCCACAGCACGTCAACCATGATGTACGGTCACGCGGAGACGCCGGAACACTGGGTCAACCAGTTATTGCTGCTGCGCCAGATCCAGTCTCGCACTGGAGGTTTCACTGAGTTCGTGCCGCTGGGATTCATCCATGACCACACCTTACTGTTTGCGCAAGGATTCGCACGCGCAGGTGCGACGCTCGAGGAGCATCTCAAGGTACATGCGCTGGCGCGCGTAATGCTGGCCGGCTCCATCAATCACATTCAGGTTTCGTGGGTGAAGCTCGGTCGCGAAATTTCGCAACTGTCGCTGCTGGCCGGCGCCGACGATTACGGTGGCACGCTGTTCGAAGAGAACATCTCACGGCTGGCGGGAGCGACTGCTGGACAGTACATCTCGACCGCAGAATTCCAGGAGCGAATTCGAGAATTGGACCGCGTGCCCGCCCAGCGCAACACGCTTTATACCAAGTACAGCTATCCACCCCGCCTCTCCGCTGCCGAGCCAGTAATCGTGGGCGGCGCCGCATGATCGCCATCGTCGGCGGCACGGGTCCGGAAGGTTCGGGGCTGGCGCTGCGCTGGGTGCGTGCCGGCGAATCGGTCATCCTTGGCTCGCGCGATGCAGAGCGCGCCAAGGCCATGGCAGCGCAGATCGCGGACAAGGTCGGCCCCTTCGGTAGCGTGGAAGGCGCGGATAACGCTACCGCCGTCAAGATGTGCGACATCGTCGTGCTAACCGTTCCGTTTGCTGGGCAGGCGGAATTGCTCAAGCAGCTCAAGCCCTCTTTCCGCCAGGGCACGGTCTTGATTGACGCAACGGTTCCTTTGGCGGCTGCCGTTGGCGGGCGTCCCACGCGCGTGCTGGGTGTGTGGCAAGGCTCCGCTGCAGAGCAGGCAGCCGAGATCGTCGGCAAGAACATCGCCGTCGCCGCGGCCTTCCACAGCCTTTCGTCCACCGTTCTTCAAGGCGATCAGCCGGTGGACTGTGACGTGATCGTTTGTAGCGACGACGAGCGGGGGCGCGAGGTCGCGTCAGAGTTAGCGACGAAGATTCCAGGCGTGCGCGCAATTGATGGCGGCAAGCTGGAAAACGCGCGCATAGTGGAAGCCATGACCGCCTTACTGATCACACTCAACATCCGGCACAAGGTGCACGGAGCGGGATGGAGAGTGACGGGGCTGGGAATCTAAAGGCAGGGACTAGGGACCAGTGGCTAATAGTTTCAAGTTTAGGGTCTTATCTTACAGCGCGATCTCAAGCGAGCGCCTGAGCTCACCTCTACGTTGCAATCCCGTTCGTTACTTCACTTCATTGGCGGCAGATACGGCAGATAGCGGGCAAACAGCCAGCACAAGAAAAACACTATTGGAATGTGCACGATCATTTGCAACACGCTATAGCCAACCAGATCGCGCGCCTTTAACTTGAGAATACCCAGCAGGGGCAACATCCAAAACGGATTGACCAGGTTCGGCAAAGCTTCCGCCGCGTTGTAAATCTGCACTACCCATCCCAGATGGACATGGTGCAAGGTCGCGGCCTGCAGAATGTAAGGCGCTTCGATCACCCACTTACTGCCGCCAGAAGGAACAAAGGTCCCAAGAATTGCCGAGTACAGTGCCACCAGCAGTGGATAGGTGGCCTGCGTAGTTATGCGCGCGAACAAGCTGGCCAGCCACGCGGAGATGCCGGTGCCGACGATCATGCCGAAAATGACAGCGTAAAACGGGAACTGGATAAGGACTCCCCCTGTCGCTGGAACCGAGTCAGCAACCGCCCGCATAAACCGTTTAGGTCTCCAATGTAAAAGTAGTCCCGCAGTAATAAACATCAGGTTGTAAGTGTTCAGATCCAAGGCGGCAAGCGCGCCTTGTGGCGAAGTGCGGAAGAAGTCGATCAGATACCAAATAATCAGCGCTGACACAAAGACCGTCAGCAATGGACTGTATTCCAGCCACTCCCCCGGCTTGGTCCTTTTCTCCAGGGGACGATCGACTGACTCGTACTCGATGCCGAAATCAGCAGCCGTCTTGGCTCGCTCCGGCGACGGCGCAGAGAAGTAGGCTACCGCGACTGAAACCACAATCAATACAACTGCCATGGCGATGCTTTGCCACAGAAAAAGTGATTGCCGGAGCGGGATCAATCCGGAAATTGTGAACAGCGCTGGAGGGATGGAGCCCTTCGTGGCCATCATCATGGCTGCCGAGGAAGACAATCCGAGGGCCCACACCGCTCCGAGTCCGAGGTACGCCGCAGCGCCAGCGGCACGATAGTCCATGCCTTTCACGCGGCGGGCCAGCTCGCGGGCGAGCAGCCCGCTGAAGATCAGGCTCAGCCCCCATGAGATCAGCGAGGTCAACATGGAGAACAGCGCGATCATCGCGATTGCGCTACGCCCGCTCTTCGGAATCCCCGCTAGACCGCGAATGAAACGGTTTACCACTGGCGTGGTGGCGACGACATACCCGCCAATGATGATCATCACCATCTGCATGGTGAAGGGGACGAGCGTCCAGAAATTCTTGGCGCCTTGAATGGCCAGTTTGCTAGCGGATTCGTGGAGAATCAAGCCGAAGATGAAAACGATGACAATTCCCGCCAGCGCGAAGACCAGAGGATCGGGGAACCAACGCTCGCTCCAGGTTGCCAAGGCCAATCCAAAACGCGCTAGACCACTGTCCCTGGCTGGGCGCGCTGAATTTTTTTCACGACCGGATGACACCGACGGTGATGGCATGGAGCCTCCTGCGCTTGCGTGCACCTGAGATTACCACCGGCCTTCGCATGTCCATAACTCATTTTCACAATGCAGGAGTCGGGATTGGACACCGCCGCCTGGAGCCGGTGCTTCGCCACCCTGGATTCCCTCGATTAACCTGCGACGTTTGGGTGCGCTGCTGAGGCCTTGGTAGCCGTAATCCCCCTCGCGAGATCGTCCTTCGTTTTGCGTCTGTGCTGGTTACCTTGCCTCAAGTACATGTCCTTTAGTAACTTCCGGTTCATCCTGAATTTCGGAGGCGTATTCCAAAAATAATACATCTCGAATGGCCGTTCATCTATAATCTTGGAAGCTGTTAATATGCCAAGGGTTAATGGACAGTCGGAGCCCGCTAGGCTGGCATCTAAGTTGCACAGTAATGATGCACTCTTAGGTGCGCTGGCACAGGTGCGTCGTGCCGAGCACCCGTCTGCCCCGATGGCCCGAGATCTGCAAACGCGCTTTTTTGCCGTCATCCTCGCCCTTGTGAGCGTCGCAGCGGTCGTCTTCGCATGGATTAACTTTCAGAAGGAACGTGAGTTTTCTGCCCCTTACGATGGCATTTGGTGGGTGGAAGACGGCGGTCATCTGCGGGCCGCCCGGGTAGATATCGACGGCCCCGGTCAGAAGGCCGGTATCAAGCTGGACGACCGTCTGGTGGCAGTTGACGGACGAGATGTTACCAACGTCGGCAGCCTGGAGCGACAGCTCTATCGCGCGGGAATCTGGTCCAAAGCCAACTACTCGCTGGTACGCCAGGGCGTAAACCTGGAGGCGCCCCTCATTCTCGCCCCGGCTGACCGGTCCCTGTATGGCGGACTGCGCCTAATCGCATTGGTGTACTTGGGTATCGGTATCTATGTTCTGCTCAGGCGTTGGACCGCGCCCAAGAGCACCCACTTTTACGTCTTCTGCCTGGTTTCGTTTATCTTTTATGCCTTTCACTACACTGGCAAACTTAACGACTTCGACTGGATTATTTACTGGTCCAATGTGGTGGCATGGCTGCTACAGCCAGCTCTGTTCCTTCACTTCTCACTGACTTTTCCGGAACGCAAAGGCCTGGTGAACCGTCGTCGGTGGCTCATTCCGGCGGTATATGTGCCGGGCGCCATTCTGCTGGCTGTGCATATTTGTGCTATCTCATGGCTGCAACCGAGTGAAGTCCTGCGCTGGAACCTCGACCGGCTGCAGATGTCGTACCTTGCGGCTTATTTCATATTATCGGCGGCGGTCTTGTGGCACACGTATCGTCACGCCGAGACAGCGATTTTGCGGCAGCAGATGAAGTGGGTGACTCGCGGAACCATTCTCGCCGTGGCCCCCTTCACCCTGTTCTATGCCATCCCCTACCTGATGGAAAGCGCTCCCAGCTTGGTGATGAAGGTCTCGGTATTGTCGCTGGTCTTTCTGCCGCTGACCTTCGGATATGCCATCTTCCGCTACCGCTTGATGGATGTGGACCTCATCTTCAAGCGCGGCATGGCCTACACCATCGCTGCGGGTGCAATTACGGGAGCTTATTTCGCGGCTGTGGGCATTGCCTCGGTGCTGTTCCATCAGCGCTTTCCAAGCGTCGGCCCGATCGGATTGATAGCAGCCATCGCGGTAACCGCGCTGCTGTTCGATCCCTTCAAGAATTGGGTGCAGGATTACCTGGACAAGTTCTTCTACCGCAAACGCTACGATTATCGGAAAACTCTGACTGAGTTTGGCCGGGACCTGAACTCGGAAACCGATCTCGACAAGATGCTCACCTCGATTGTCGATCGGTTGTCACGTACTTTGCTGGTGGACCGGCTGGCCATTTTCCTCTCCGACCCGGAACAGCCGGAGCAGTTCTCGCTGGCCAAGTCGTACGGCATTTCCAACACCAGCGATCTCGACTTCGATTTCCTGCACGTCGAACGGCCCGAGTGGGAGTTGGGCCACCTGTTCTTCGATAACACCAACCAGACGGTACGCGAGACCCGAAG
The DNA here is from genome assembly GCA_963709045.1 of uncultured Acidobacteriaceae bacterium. GTDB lineage: Bacteria > Acidobacteriota > Terriglobia > Terriglobales > Acidobacteriaceae > Bog-257. The sequence continues at coordinate 7,427 of CAVPUX010000012.1, forward strand.
CGCGCGCGACACCATCCGGCGGCTGGAACTGAACTACTACATTCCCTGCACCGTGATGAATCGTATGATCGCAGTCCTCGGCTTGGGCAAGACGTCAGAGGGCGATTTTCTGTCCAGTGAGGATGTGCAGCTGCTGGAGACTCTCGCCGGATATATTGGTATCGCAGTGCAGAACGCGCGCTTGTATAAGTCTCTCGAGGAAAAGGCCGGACAGTATGAACGCCTGAAGGAGTTCAACGAAAACATTGTCGAATCCATCAGCGTGGGCGTGCTCGCCGTCGATCTTCAGGACCGGATTGAGTCGTGGAATTCGCAGATGGAGGTGATGTACGCTTTGCCGCGACTGCAAGCGTTGGGACGCCCCCTCGGCGAAGTGTTGTCTCCCGCATTTCTGGAAGAGTATTATCGCGTGCGCCAGACGCCGGGCATCCACAACCTGTACAAGTTCCGGCTGGGTACAACGGCTGGCGATACCCGGATCGCGAATATCGCTATCGCTCCCCTGGTCGCCAAAGACTTCACGGTCATTGGCCGTCTAATCATCGTAGACGACATCACCGAGCGAATGGAATTGGAATCGCAACTCTCCCAGGCTGAAAAGCTGTCGTCCATCGGCCTGCTGGCCGCGGGGGTCGCGCACGAGGTCAATACTCCGTTGGCGGTTATCTCGTCCTATGCACAGATGCTGGCCAAGCAGGTTCACGGCGACGAGAAGCAGTCCGGCCTGCTGGATAAGATTACGCGTCAGACCTTCCGCGCTTCGGAAATCGTAAACAGCTTGCTGAATTTTTCGCGCACCTCAAGCACTGAGTTCACCAATGTGGACTTGAATCGCGTTATTCAGGACACGCTGACCCTGCTGGATCATCAGTTCAAGACCGCGCGGGTCAAAGTGCAGGCGGAGCTACAGCCGGAGTTGCCCGCAATCTACGGGAATACAGGAAAGTTGCAGCAGGTCTTTCTGAATCTGTTCTTGAACGCTAAAGACGCGATGCCTGCCGGTGGCACCTTGAACATCAGCACCTCGAACGGCCACCACGTGCAGGTGAAAGTTTCGGACACGGGCACAGGAATCGCGCAGGAACATATCCATCGCATCTACGATCCATTTTTCACCACCAAGAACAAACCGAAGACTGGACATAGCGGCGGCACCGGGTTGGGATTGTCGGTCACCTACGGCATTATCCAGGAACACGCCGGTAAGATTCGTGTTGCCAGCACGCCTGGTCAAGGCACGACATTCATTATGGAATTCCCCATGGTGAGGAAGGTGGTCAATGCCTGAACTAGCGGTCGGCCGCATGGCAACGGGACGCGACGACATCGCTTCCGCCGGCTCCGTGTTGATCATCGATGACGAAGCCGCCATTCGTGAGTCACTGCAGACGCTGCTTGAGTTTGAAGGGTACTCTGTGGAGATGGCGAGCGATGGCCAGGAAGGCTTGGCTCGCATTGCGGAACATCCCTTCGACCTAGTGCTATTGGATTTCGCCCTGCCCGAACGCAATGGTGTTGAGATCCTGCACGATATCCGCGAGCGCGACTCCGAGCTGCCGGTCATCATGATCACCGCCTACGGCACGGTGGAGAATGCCGTCAATGCCATGCAGGCTGGCGCCACCAACTTCATCCAGAAGCCCTGGGACAACGAGAAGTTACTGGCGGACGTGCGTACGGCTGTCGGCCGGCGGCGCGCCGAAGAAGAAGTAATCCAACTGAAACGCGCTCTCAAGCAGCGCTACAACTTCGAGCACATCATCGGCAAGAGCGAGCCCATGCTGCGTATCTTCGACCTGGTTGCGCAGGTGGCCCCGAGCCGTTCCACAGTTTTGCTGCAAGGGGAGAGTGGTACCGGCAAAGAGCTGATCGCCAAAGCTATCCACATGAACTCCACGCGCCGCGACCGCGCCTTCGTCCCCGTAAACACTGGTTCGATGCCGGCGGACCTGCTGGAGTCCACGCTCTTCGGTCACGTCAAGGGCGCCTTCACCAGCGCCATCGCCAGCAAGAAGGGCCTCTTCGAGGTGGCCGATCGCGGGACGCTCTTCCTCGACGAGATTGGCACCATGAACCTGGAGACACAGGCCAAAATCCTGCGCGTTCTTCAGGACCGCAAGTTCATGCATCTGGGCGGGGTCAGCGAGATACAGGTGGACGTCCGCATCATTGCTGCTACCAACGTCAACCTTCAGCAGCAGGTGAAGGACGGAAAGTTTCGCGATGACCTGTTCTACCGTCTCAACGTGATCACCATTGACCTGCCTCCTTTGCGCCAGCGCAAGAACGACATTCCGATTATGGTGCAGTACTTCATCACTAAGTTTGCCGCAGAAAATGAGCGGCTTCCGCTACACCTGACTCCCGAGGCCCTGCGGCCGCTGCTGGAGTACGACTGGCCGGGCAATGTGCGCGAATTGGAAAACGTAATCGAGCGCGCCGTGGTATTGGCGACCGGCCCCAACCTCTCCGTGGATCTGCTACCGGAAAGTGTCATCGGACGTGGCGCCAAGTTCGCCACCATGGAGCACCGCCCCGATGCCTCACTGTTCGAAATTATTGAAGACTGCGAGCGCCGGGTCATCAATGACATGCTGGAAAAATGCAGCTGGAATCAAACCGAAGCTGCCGACCGCTTCCGCATTCCGCTTTCTACGCTGAACCAAAAGATCAAGCGCCTGAATATTGAGATCAAGAAGAAGAGCAGAGAGAACGGCAATAGCTAGGTTGAACTGGCTTTGCGCAGTGCCACGCTAGGCGCTGGCGCGCCGCTCTTTGGCGCACGCCTCCAGAACGAACCTTGCCAGTTCGACGCTTGTCGTCCATCGAATTCATGATGGTGTTCGTACAAAGAACGGTCAGATTCTCGCCGCGCAAGGCCGCCGCTTCTCCCTCGTCAGCCCGGTCTGCAATCAGCACATCCAGAAAATCCTTGTAGGCTTTGGCAACCCCCGCAATCGTACTGGTCCAGCCCATCATCTTCATCAGCGAGCCCGCCGGGCCGCTGATCGCCTCTCCCCCAACAATCGGACTCACTGCGGCAATCGCGGCCTTTGCTCGCCGCAGCGCATCGCGAATTCCGGGGACCGAAAGAATCGGCCCGATGCTCGTAACCGGATTACTCGGCGCGAAAATGATCGCCTCGGCCGCCTCAATGCTCTCGATCACCCCGGGCGCGGGGCGGGCGCGGTGAGCTCCTTCAAAACGCACTCTGCGCACTGCAACCTGATGCCGCTCCCGCACAAAATACTCCTGGAAGCTCAGCGTGCCCTTCGCTGTGTCGAGCGTGGTCGAGACCGGATCGTCCGACATCGGTAGCACGCGTGCGCGAATACCCATCGCGCTGGCGAGTTCGGCGGTAGCGCCGCTCAGCGACTTCCCTGCCCTAAGCATCGCCGTCCGGGTGAGGTGTGTTGCCAGATCAAGATCGCCCAGGCTAAACCACGATGGCTGCCCGAGTTGCTTTCATGCGCTCCAGACAACGAAAGCTGTCATTGTCCACGCCCCAGCCACGGTCCTTGCTGAGAAATCCCGACAATCCGTACAGCACGGAGTCGATGTCTGGCGAGATGTGCAGTCCCCACCACTCAATATCGTCGCCGGTATTGACGATGACAGTGAGGTTTTCCGGCGTGACCACTTGCTGCAAACCCTGCACCAGCTTGGTGCCGCCGGTTCCACCGGTGAAGACGACGATCATCTATGCCGCCCTCGCATAGCCGTCACCATCCGCCGCAGTCTGAAGCCGCTCTCCCAGCATTCCACCGCGAGCAACAGCCCCTGCAACGAATTCCGGATATACCGGCAGTCGCTGCTTCAGCTTCTGGCCAGCAGCCTCGCTACGGCGCTGCAGGTCGAGCAGATGCGGCCACGGCGCTTCTGGATTGATGTAGTCGGGTGTCAGAGGCGACACGCCCCCCCAATCGTTAATGCCGCCGTCCAGCAGCTTCTCGTAACCCTTCTCGGTGAGATTCGGCGGCGCCTGGATATTCATGTCTCTCAGCAGTAAGCGCGTAACCGCCAGCGTGCGCAGCATGTCACCCGTATCGGGCTCAGGCCACGCCGCCATCGGGATGCGTGGCTTTGCGCGGAAATTCTGGATGATGACTTCCTGCACATGGCCGTGTCGTTCATGCAGACGTTTGATGGCCATGACCGACTCGACGCGATCTCTCATGGTCTCGCCGATGCCTATCAGGATTCCGGTGGTGAACGGCACTCCGAGCTTGCCAGCATCCTCAATCGTCTTTAGTCGGAGCGCGGGAAGCTTGTCCGGCGTACACTCGGCCGGGTGCGCGGCCGCAAGATGGGTGCTGGTGCTCTCCAGCATCAGCCCCAGGCTGGGATTGCTCTCGCGCAATCGTTCAATCCAATTTGCGCTAAGCAGACCGGGGTTCGCGTGAGGGAGCAGCCGGGTTTCGCGCAACACCAGTTCGCACATGGCTTCGAGATAATGCAGTGTGCTGCGATAACCGAGTTTGCGCAAGGTGTCGCGCATCTCCGGAAACAGCGCCTCCGGCCTATCGCCTAGCGAGAACAGCGCCTCCGTGCAGCCCAGTTTCTCGCCCTGCTGCGCGACCGAAAGAACCTCGTCGGGCGTCATGGTGTGTGCACCGGGGTCATTGGGGTCGCGACGATAGGTGCAGTATCCGCAATAATCACGGCAAAGGTTGGTCAGCGGAATGAACACCTTGCGCGAGTAGGTGACGACACCTGGGCGAAATTGTTCTTTAAGTGCGCGCGCGGTTGCCAGCAGATTGGGTAGAAGTTCATCGTCGCAGCACAAGAGCTGGCAAGCGATTTCCGCCGAGACTGCGCGCCCATCACCCACTTCGCGCAAATAGTCAGCCAGAAATTCTCCGGACACGCGATCCGCGCCGATGGGCCGTACTCCATTTCCTGCTGGCACAAGATTCCTCACCATGACGCCTTATTATTCCTGCGACGCGCAGCTTCTTCGAAGGATAGCGCAAGCCGCCAAGGTCCGCACGTCCTAGCCCGGCAGCTGCAATAGGGGTCCTTCGACTCCGGCGGCGAAGCGCCACCTGCGCTCAGGATGACACGGCAAAAAGAGACTGCTCCCAAGGCTCCAATTGGATTGAAAAAAACAAAAGGTATGATGTTTGTGGTTTACGGAAGACCGAGTGCTGAATGCTAAGCTGACTGCTAGTCGGTAGTTGCTAGGTGCTTCCTCCCCATGCTTCTCGACGCGTTGCACAAGATCGCCAACCACCGCATTTCCCTCACCCGTGGGGAAGCACGCGAGGTCATGTCGCAAATCCTGCAAGGCAAAGCCACTGACGCTCAGATTGCGGCGCTTCTGGTTGCGCTGCACATGAAGGGCGAGACGGTCGAAGAAATCGTCGGCTTTGCGCAGGCCATCCGCGACGAAGCCGAGCCATTACAAACCGAGGACGGCGAAGCGCTTGACCTGAGCGGCACCGAGCGCGATGCGCTGGTGGACACTTGCGGCACCGGCGGAGATGCCAGCGGTACGTTCAACATCTCCACCGCGACGGCGCTGGCTATCGCTGGCGCGGGAGTGCGAGTTGCAAAGCATGGCAACCGCAGCATCAGCTCCAAGTGCGGCTCGGCTGATGTGATGGAGGCACTGGGAGTAAACATCAACCTGCCGCCAGCGCGCGTCGCTGCCTGCCTGCGCGAAACCGGTGTCGCTTTTTTGTTTGCACCGGCCATGCATTCGGCGATGAAATATGTGCAGCCTGCACGACGCGAGTTGCGGCTGCGCACCGTCTTCAATCTTCTAGGTCCGCTGACCAACCCGGCACGTGCTTCGGCACAGGTCGTCGGGGTGTATTCCGCCGAGTTGGTGGAAAAGCTGGCCGAGGCACTGAGCGAGCTAGGATTGCGCCGGGCGCTGGTGGTCCACGGACGCGACGGGCTTGACGAGATCACCATCTCCGGACCCAGTAAAGTTGCCGAAGTGCGCAACGGGCAGGTTCACGTTTACGAGGTCGCACCGGAAGATTTCGGCTTACGGCGTGCGCCCCTCGCGGACATCGCAGGCGGCGATGCGCAACAGAACGCAGGCATTATCCGCGCCATTCTAGATGGCGAGCGCTCGTGTCGTCGCGATGTGGTCCTGCTGAACGCTGCCGCCGCGCTGGTTGCCGCTGGGCATGCTGATCGCATCAGCGAGGCCGTGCCTCTGGCAGCCTATGCCATCGATAGCGGCCACGCGCGCGAACGGCTGCAATTGCTGGTGGAGTTTACTCAACAAGGGTCAGCAGCCACCGGCCAGTTGCCAGGGTAGCCAGAGTCCACTGCCAAGGAGGAACACTATGAAAGTTGCTCGCTGGTTAATCTTGATCGGAAGCCTGCTTTTGCTCTTCGGAGCGATCCTGCACCTCTATGGATACACCTTTATAATGCCGCGAATCGCGGCCACCGACGCCGGCCCGGAGATCATTAACGTATTCAAGGCACTGTGGTGGAGCCTCTCCGTACCGGGGATCGTCCTCTGTCCGCTAATCATCTGGGCCAGCCGGTTGCCAAACGGTCGCGGACTTGTACTGCTGTGTACTGTGATTCCCGCCGCGATAGGCCTCCTGCTGTTCTACTTTCTGGGATGGTTTATCGGCTCCATCGTCTTCAGCCTTGCCACTCTGCTGTTGTTGGCGGGTGGACTCATGCTGCCCACCGGCGCAGCGCCGCAATCCGGATAGTCGATCGTCCTAGTGCTGCGGCTGATTCTGATCGGGGGGATATTGGCTTCCGGGGCCACTTTGTCCCAGTCCAGTCGGCTGTCCACCAGTACTACCCGGTTGTTGTCCAAATGGGCTCTGTTGCTGCCCGAATGGACTCTGCTGCTGGCCGTTTACTTGGCCTGCAGGCGTACCCACCTGCGCACCACCGATAGTGATTGGCTGGTAAGGGCCGCGCAGTAGAACATTCGTCTGGTCGGTTGTTGGGTCATAGATGAACTGCCATTCGTTGTACTTCTTCTTCTTGTTATAAATGCGAATAGTGGGATCTTTACTCAAGCTTGCGACGCCAACGATCGCACCACCACCAAATGTCTGATTACCACCTGCGGAGTTTTGCCCGAAAACGCTGTTGCTCGATGAACCGGGAGCGCCCGTTTGTGCGTTGGGGCTGCTGGCAAACGGGCTGATTCCTGCACTGTTACCCGACTGCGAGCTAGCGCCAGGAGATGCCGTTGGACCGCCCGCGAAACTACCTCCGCTGCTGTCTGCACCCAGGCTATTAGCGATCTGCGGACCCTGGCCTGGGGTTGTCACGATACTGCTGCCGCCATAGGAGTTAGAGCTGCTAGCGGGCTGCGCCCCACCCGGCGTTAAATTCGGAGCGGCCCCCAACGTACCTCCTTGCCCCTGTGAGCCCAGCGCGGCCGCAGGCGTGCCCGGAGCATTTGGATTAACAGCCGTCTGAATGTCGCCGTAGTGCAGCAGTGTCCATTTTCCATCCTTGGTGAGCGGATCCTTGTACCGCTTCCGGAGGAAACGGAGCTGGTTGGTGTTGTCCAGTTGATCGAGGCTGGTGGGGTAGCTGCCAAACTTCTTGTAAAACTTCTTGACGGCGCGGGCGTACTCGGTGCCGCGATGGATCATCTCCGTCTTCGCGGTCCCGCTTCATCTGCTGCACGATCCGTGGAGCTTCGACAGTGGCAGCGATGATCATCAGTGCCATCATGAGTAGGATAGCCAGCAGCAGATACCCGCCGTCGCGCTGCCGCCGGCGTGGATCGATGGCCGAAACTGGATTGTCGCGCTGCATCCTGTGTTAGCTCAGATCCTATTGCTATAGACGCGGAAGCGCAGCTCAAGTTGCGGGAAAGGACGGATTTCCAACGTTTATCCTAAGGACAGAGGAAGTGTCTGCGGAGGGTAGTTGGTCAGGACGTCCTGCACTTCGACCGAGTTTGGTCCTATGTGCACAATCTTGTAGCGCCGATCCACGATGTCGCCTTCCTTGGCGACAAAAATATCTTCACCCTTCGAGAGAAAAATTCTCTTGTTGCCATCTTTGCGACTGGCAAAGCCATAAAACTTCAACGGAATCGGCGGCGGTGGAGGCGGCGCCTGCACGATGTTCGGCTGTTTGTCCGGAGGCAATGGCTTCGGAATGGGAGCTTCCTCGGGCTGCGAGCGGAAGATATCGCGCCCAGTTCCCTTGTACGTCACATCTTCGCTTGATTTAAGCAGATCGAAGCGCAAGGTGGGATCGAGTGTCTGGGCCAACAGCGGATGCGGCTTACGCGCGGTCTTTGTGGCGCCTGTTGCAGATCCAGCGGTCGCCTTACCTGGCAACGAATGCACGTCGGCCGCGGGCGATTGAGCGGACGACGGTTCTTCGTCTCCGCTATGAAATGCACGCACCACCAGGAACCCAGCAACCAGCAACAACGCCGCCGCGATGATGGTCTTGGTTCGATTCTCGGTCCCGATCTTCACGAGGTTTCGGCTCCGCTGCGCAAGTACGTCTCCAGCTTGAGTTGCAAACGGACATTACCCTGCTGCTCACCGAGCGTGATTCCATCAATCAGGAAGAACATTTTGTCGCGTTCTAGCTGGTTGATGAACTTCACTTCCTGCAGATAGTCGCCGGAGAGCGAGATGTCGACACTCATCTTGCGCAAGCCTTCAATGGCCGCCTCTTTATCGTCGTACTTTATGCCCGCAAAGTGAACGCCGGTGTCCGAGGCTACCTTGCCTAACTCTTCCGCCACCTCCGAGTACTCGGTGGGAAGCCGCTGGCCGTAGAATTTGCTGATGTCAGCCGACGCCTGGACTAGTTTCCGATCCATGCCGCGGGTGGGTAGCACTTCCTCCCGCTTGGCGGTGAGCCGGGCGCGCATCTCGTAGTAATCACGCTGCCGTGTCTGGCGCGAGCGTCCGGCGGGCGACAGAATATATCCGATGCAAGCCAGATCAATCACCACCAGGGTTATGACAACCGGCATCAATGTCTTGCGAATCTCGCGGATGCTGGCCATCAGTGCTCCCTCATTGGCATGGATTTTGGCGGCCCGTTCAACGCCTGGGTTGGGGTCTTGCCCGGGGGATTGCCCGGCATCGCGCGGGGGCACTGCAGACGCCTTCGCGGGTGCGGTCGGATGCTCCTCACTACTGCCATTCTGGTCGTTTTCCTTACCCGTATTCTGCGGCGCATCGTCATCTTGCGCAGTGGGTACGTAAATGGCCGCAATGTCGAACTGAATGTTGCCCGGCCCTGCACTCTGATCGCTGGAGTTGGCAGTGACGTTTTCGGCCACCACCTGAGACTGCCGGAAGTGCTTCGATTTCTCCATGCGGCGCACCAGTTCCACCGCACGATCGCGCGAGTCCGTCACCACCACCACGCGCAGCATCAGGTCATTGGTCTTGGTGTACTCCGGCTTCATGGAGACGACATGCAGATTGGGCGGCACAATCTTTTCCATCTCGGTAAACACGCGCGTCCACGACAGCGCCTTGCGGGCAAACAATTCGTTGAGGAATTCCGACTGGTCCGCGATATCGCGATTCGCGGGCTTGTTAAGCAGGGCTCGCGCCTGCGCCTCTTCAGAATCGAGACCGTTGATCTCCCGCCGCACTTCGGCCATCTGCCTGTTAATGCCCCGCGATTGCGATCGCTGATACACGATGTAGCCGATGAGCAGCGCGGTGACTACGGCGAGTGCGCTAACCAGCGCGCCCATGCGGCGGCGATAGAAGCGCGCCGCTTCGTAGGGCTGGCTGGCAAGATTGATGTTGAAACGCATCAGGAAACCAGCGCTCCCACCACTCCGGCGAGCGCGGAGCGCGGTACCGTACCGGCCGCGGCGCCCGTCCGATCAATGGATAGCAACTCTTCCACCCGAATATTCGCTGTAGCGCTCAATGCCTCCTGCAAAGCCTGCGCCGACTCCACTCCGGTTACGAGCACTCGATCCACGCCCACAGAGTATCGATCTTCGAAATACACCAGCGAAGTATTTACGTCATCCACCAGAGATTCGCCGCTGACCGCCGAGCCCCCATTTTCCAGCGCACGATGCAGCAACAGCTGGTTGTTGTCCACAATAGCGAAAGTGGTCGTTCCCCGTTCCACCTTAATAACCATGGTCGGGCGCGACCCTTCTACTACGCCAAGCGATGCAATCATGGAAGGCAACACCGCACCCGGATTATAGCCAGCGTCGCGGACCAACGATTCGTACTCCTCCAGAACATGACGCGGCGTCACCGCCGCGACCAGCCGCACCGGGTCCGCCGTTCCCTGCGGGTCGAACGATACCGCTGCGTGCTCCACTTCGAAGGGGAGCGATTTCTTCAGGCGAAAGCGCACCACCGCATCCGCTTCCTCCGGCTTGGCCGGCAGCGTGTCAAAATCGAGCAGCATAATGCGGGTGGTGGCGTCTGGAATCACCAGGCAAATATCTCTTGAACGCCCGGCAATCGCCGACAAAGCCTCGCGCAGAGCGGAAACCAACGCTTCGCGCGCGTTAACGTTCGTCTGCTGCAGGCCAGGCACCAGTGCACCATCAGGAAGAGCCTGTGCCGAAGCAGCTTCGAGAGTCTGCGCGCCTTCGTTCGCACGTCCGGCGACGACGCGCTCGGCGCTTATCTCACAGGCCACTCGGGGCCGCGGAATGTGGTTAGAAGACATTTCTCAGTTGTCAGTTGTCAGTTTCAAGTCTCGAGTTGCAAGCCGCCCGGTGAGAGCAAACCCTCATGTTGCCATCCTGAGCGCAGCGAAAGATCCCTAGCGTAGCAAAGCCTTCTTCACGAAACCAAACAGTTGGACCCGAATAGGGGTCATTCGACTCGTCGCGCTTCTCGCTCAGGATGACACAACAGAGCGATTCCTATCTGCCGCACTCGATGACAAGCAGAAGCTCGCACCGGTTGCCGCTAAACGCTGATTGCTAATTGCTCTCTATCGCGTCGTCTCGATGAACGTTACCTTGTTGATTTCCTTCAGCGTCGTCAGCCCTCGTTTCACTCTATCAATTGCTGACTCACGAAGGAAATGCATTCCTTCGTCCTTGGCGGCGCGGCGAATCTCGCTGCTGGGCTTCTTCGCCAGAATCATCTCGCGAACGTTATCGGTCAACTCCAGCAACTCGTGGATGGCAGTTCGCCCGCGGAATCCGGTGCCCGAGCACTCGATGCAGCCCTCTCCTTCATAGAACGGGATGTTGGCCCATTCTTGCGGATTCAAACCGCTGGCCTCCAACTCTTCGTCGGAATAGCGGACTTCTTTCTTGCAGAACTCGCAGACCAAGCGCACCAGCCGTTGCGCCAGGATGCAATTCAGCGCAGAAATGAAGTTGTAAGCTTCCACACCCATGTTGAGGAAGCGCCCCAATACATCGACTACGTTGTTGGCGTGCACGGTGGTGAAGACCAAGTGTCCGGTAAGCGCGGAATTGATGGCAATCTGTGCCGTCTCGGTATCGCGGATTTCGCCCACCATGATCTTGTCGGGGTCGTGACGCAGAATCGAGCGCAAGCCGCGGGCGAAGGTCAGTCCCTTCTTTTCGTTTACCGGAATCTGGGTGATTCCGCGAATCTGATATTCGACCGGGTCTTCGATGGTGATCAGCTTGTCTTCATCGGTCTTGATCTCGTTCAGCGCAGCGTATAGGGTCGTCGTTTTGCCCGAGCCTGTCGGTCCGGTGACTAGCACCATCCCGTACGGCTCTTTGATGTAGCGGCGGAACTTGCGCAGGTCTTCCTCGCTGAAGCCCACCACGTCGAGGGTAAGCTTGTGAAACTTCTCGCTCATCGACTCTTTGTCGAGCACACGAAGCACCGCGTCTTCGCCGTGAATCGAAGGCATGATGGAAACACGGAAATCGATGGAGCGGCCCAGATAGCGCACGCGAAAACGTCCGTCCTGGGGGACGCGGCGCTCGGAGATGTCCAACTCGCTCATGACCTTGATACGCGAGATGATGGTGGAGTGGTGCTCCTTGGCGATGGGCTGCATGGCCTGTTGCAACACGCCGTCAATGCGGTATTTGATGACCACCGAGTCATCGCGTGTCTCGATGTGAATATCGCTGGCACGCCGCTGCAACGCGGTGAAGATGGTCGTATCCACGAGACGGATGATGGGACTGATGTCGGCTTCCGCCGTCAGCTTTTCGATCGAGATGGTCTCGTCGGAGTTTTCGTCTTCGGCGATAACGTCCAGCGCAAAGCCCTCGCTGGCTTCCTCCAGCACGCGTTGCGACTGCTCCGTCTTCTTCAGAATGTCGCTGATCTGTGACAGGCTGGCGACCTTGGTGGTGATGCGCCGCGCCAGCAGCAAGCCGATCTCATCGATCATCATCAGCTGGCTGGGATCGGCAATGGCAATCACCAGGCGGCCGTCCGGCTTGTCCTCCAACGGCACGAAGTTGTAGCGGAACATCAGGTCCACTGGAATTTTGCGGAACAGGTCGTGCTGGATGTGAAAGTTCTTCAGGTCCACGAACTCGCAACGATAACGCCGCGCCAGTTCTTTACCGTGTTCGACTTCATCTTGCGTAATGATCGGACTTCCGTTGCCGCCGCCTACGAAGATGGGTTTCTTTATGTCTGACATAACCTCAACGCCTTTTTAGCCGTTAGCAATTAGCCAAAGCGGGATTCTTTCCGGTCTGTTTTACTATCCACTGTTCGCTAACCACAATCCACTTCCTCTAATGCAACCCCTCCGAGCCCAAACTGAAGATCGGAAGGTACAGTGAAATCAGCACAAAAGCCACCACCACGCCCATCACAATCAGGATAACCGGCTCAATCAGCGCCATAGCTGTGGCCAGCGCGTTCTGCACATCTTCCTCGTAGAACTCTGACACCGAGTTCAGCATTGCCGGCAGGGCGCCGGTGGACTCGCCGACCTCAATCATCTCCACCGACATTTCCGGAAAGACCTTGGTTTCTTCCAGGCTGTGCGCCAAACCCTGGCCTTCGCGGACTCCGCGGGTCGCCGTCTCGATGCCGCGCGCGATCAGGCGACTCTGCATCGACTCACCCGCCGTCTCCAGCGAGGGGACCAGCGACAGTCCGCCGGACAGCAGAGTTGATAGCATACGTGCAAATATCGCCATCTGGTACTTCAACCAGACGTCTCCCAGCATGGGTATCTTCAATTTGAAGCGGTCCATGCTGGTGGCGCCGCTGTCACTTTTCATCCAACGCCATAGAAAGAAACCAGCGATGGCCAGCACTATCAGGGAGGGCAAGAAATATTCCTTCGCGTTGACCCCGATGGACAACATGATGGAGGTCATCGTCGGTAGCTGAGCCCCCAGCTGTTGATACAGGTTTGCGAACTGCGGAACCACAAAGGTGATGAGGAAAGTCATCATCACGAGTAGCATGGCCACCAGCAACGCGGGATATACCAGCGAAGCGGTCAGCTTCTTGCGAAAACTCACTGACAACCGCTGGAAGGAAATGTAGCGCCCCATCACCTCTTCCAAATTACCGCTCTTCTCACCTGCCAGCAGGGTGGTGGTGTACACCTTGGGAAAAACTTTCTGCGCTTCGAACGCGTCGGAGAGCAACTCGCCACCGCGCACCCGGTCGCGAACATTCTGCAGCACCGAACGAAAGAAGAGGTTGCGTTGCCGCTTGATCAACAGTTCCAGCGACTGAATAATCGGAAGGCCGGCATGGATCAGCGTCACAAACTGCTGGTTGAAGATGACAAACTGGTCCTGTTTGATCTTGCGCCGACGCGGGAAAGCTGCCCCGGTGGACAATAGACCCTTGGACTTGACCGAATAGACTAAAAAGCCCTGTTGAGCAAAGCGGTCGTGGATCTCAACCTCCGAGGCACCGTTTTCGATCTGCTCGAGGACGTGACCCCGTTCGTCGGCCATCTTGATCAGGTATTCGGCCATGATTGAGAAGTTCCCTAGGGAGAGGTTATGTGTAGTCTAGCATTTAGCAGTTGGCAATTAGCACTCAGCCATTAGAAATTTGCCCGCAATCGAGAATCGAAGACGGCTACACTTGACGCCTTCTCTAAATGCCAAGTGCTAAGTGCCAAATGCTAGTCGCTCACTCCGTAAGTTCCGTTCCCGCTACCACCTCGGTTCCGGGTGGCGGAACAAAATGAAATTGTGCGTCTGCTATTTCGACGTTTTCCTTCTGCTGAAGAAAGCGGAATTCGGTAACGGAGCCATCACGTTCTTCGATTACGATGCGCGAGATCAAGCCGTCAGGCGTCACTTCCAGCAAAGTCTGCTCAATTCGGTCGCCCATGCTTTTGGGGATGCCACGCAGAACCACGTCGCCCGGGTTGAGCGGTTTTTGATCAGGCGCCAGGGAAAGGCCATCTAACTCCTTTTCCAGCTTTGTCTTGCCTAGCAGGTAACGCAGCGGCGACCGCAGATCGTCGAGTTGCTTCACCGGCGTTCGGCGAATCTGCTTTTCCCCGGGAACGTAGAACCAGGCGGTGTGTCCATCGGTAAGGAAAAGCTTGGGGCGCGGCTGATCATAGTCCCACCTCATTCGGCCCGGCTTCTTCATCCGGAGGGTGCCGCTCTCAGTGCGATTGATCCCGGCTCCGCTATAGGTCTCGGTGAATCTCGCTTGCAGGGTGCGCATGTGATCGTAGCGCTGGTCCACTTTCGCGGCTAAGGCATGCACGTCGGTTTGGGCGGTGAGCGGAACTGAGCAACAGAAGAAGCAGCACAACCGTGGCAAAGTTCCGGCGGGATGGGACCAGCATCATGAACTCAAGATAGTGTTATGCCGTGCCGAGGATCGTCCCAGCAATAGACGCCGAAAGGTCAACCCCTCGGTGTTCCCGGCCAACGGCTAAGGGACATTTGCGATTGCTTTGACGAAACCATGCAGGTTGGCCCTACCTGTCTTACTGAATCACCGGACTAGTGGCATCCGCAGGTCCCGAGGAGTTGTTATGGATCTCGCCTGCTTCGTCCGAGTAGAACCTGCGTTGTCCCGTCGTGCCGACCTGATCGGGTACAGCTGTGATCGTGTAAGAACGGATAGCGCCGTTCACCTTTTCGCCTGGAGTGTAAGTGAATGTGTAGCCACTCTTGCGGCCGCTGGCTAAGTTATTGTCGATGGTTCCCTCGCCGCCGGTCTGCGTCGTACCTCCCAGCATCGCCAAGTCTGCTGTGAAGCCCACATCGGGATGGCTACTTGCATAGATCATTTCCGCTTCATTGATGGCTCTGATACTGGCGATCGCGGAAGTCTCGTGGGCGGGGATGGTCGATTTGGTGAGTTTCGGTATGGTGAATGCCGCGATGATCAGAATAATGGTTACGACGATCAGCAGTTCGATGAGGGTGAATCCCCGGTCTCGATTACGCTTACGCATATTTGGCAACCTTTCTCAGCCGCCCTGGTCGGTCCATGCCTGCTGTAGCCACTTCGATCTACCGATGTGTCCCTAAGGGAACATCGGGCAGCCTCGGGCCTCGGCATCTGGCTCTCCCACCAACACGGCGACTTACCGGAAGTCTAGAGGGTCGCTTTGGTTTTCTTCTTAGGCGGCTTTTTGGCTTCGCGTCTTGGTGCGTTCTTATTTCCCATGCTCACAGCATCGCACAATTTTAAAGATGATGCGAGGGTAGGAAATCGAAAGCACTTCGACAATCATTTTCCACCCAACACAGACCAGTCTGCAACTTGGACGGTTGGCGGAAGGAAACGTTGCGAGTTGGCCAGACTTAGCGCTTGGCATAGATACCGATCCGTGTTCAAATGGCTGACGAAAAAAATGGCCTTCTCGCGGTGGGCAAAAGGACATTGCGATCACGCTCAACCGCCCAATGTCGTGCCATGCGCGACGCACCTTGAATCTGTGAGGAAGGAAAAGTTATGAATAAATTTTTCTCGGATGAGGCACCATCTCGACGGCGATTCCTGCAGATGGGTGCAGCCGCAGCCGCCGTTGGATTGACAAGCGGCCTGCAACTCGCGGTACCGCCCCAAGTGCTGGCCCAGAGCGTACTAACACCCGATGCCGCGCTGGCCGAACTTGTGGCTGGCAACAAGCGGTTCGTTGCCGAGCGGCTAACCTCATTCGACCATGATCTTGCGATCCTCAAGCAACATACGGTTGACAAGCAGGAACCGTTTGCCGCGGTGCTGTCTTGTGCGGATTCGCGCGTGCCCGTCGAAATAGTTTTCGATCAAAGCATTGGTCACATCTTCGTGACCCGAGTTGCGGGCAATGTTATTACGCCCGAGATCATTGGCAGCCTCGAATACGGTGCTGCAGTTTTGGGAACCAAGGTAATCCTGGTGATGGGACATTCCGGGTGCGGCGCTGTGAAGGCGGCCATTCAAGGAAAGGAAGTACCCGGCCAGATCAGCTCGCTCTTTCCGCATATCCAACCCGCAGTGGATCAGGCTGGACCCGATCCAGAAGCGGTGACCAAGGCCAATGCCAAGATTCAGGCGACACTATTGCGCGAGGCTTCGACCGTCATCTCAGGCCTGGTGAAGGACGCCAAGCTAAAAGTTGTCGCGGGCTACTATGACTTGGCTAGTGGTGCTGTGGCTCTCCTGGAGTAGTTTGGTGCTTTTGCGCCATCAAGATCATGATGACCCCGCGAAGAATGTCGACAGATTCTATGCGAGAGCGCTTGAGGCGCCAACTACGGTCATCGCAGATGCCTGATGAGCGTAGTGTAGCAAAGCCAACCCTGCGTTCTCAGCAGGCTATGGAATCTCGGCTGATCTTCAACCCGTTGAGATTGCCCAACACGGTCA
Organism: uncultured Acidobacteriaceae bacterium; assembly: GCA_963709045.1. Taxonomy (GTDB): domain Bacteria; phylum Acidobacteriota; class Terriglobia; order Terriglobales; family Acidobacteriaceae; genus Bog-257. The sequence continues at coordinate 24,142 of CAVPUX010000012.1, forward strand.
CCGCAATCCGCTCCGGCTGGAATAATTCATTTGCGGATTGCAGCAAGTCTTCCGTGGTCACCGCCTGGATGCGCTCAATAATTTCGTCCATGCTGAAGAAGCGGTCATAATACATTTCCTGTCGCGCCAAATTGGACATGCGGGCCGTACTCGACTCCAGACTCAGCATCAGACTTCCCTTCAACTGGTCCTTGGCCCGTTTGAGTTCTTCTTCCGCGATGGGTGCCAGCTTCAACTGGCGAAACTCGTTCACGATGGATTGCACCACCAGGGGCGCGGACTGCCGCGACGTACCGGCATACACCGACAGCAATCCCGTATCGCGGAAAGGATTCAATTCGGAGAAGATCGAATACACTAACCCCTGTTTCTCGCGAACGTTCTGGAACAACCGCGAACTCATCCCTCCGCCCAGTAGCGTGTTCAGGATGTACGACGCATAGCGCCGCTCATGGCTAATGCAATACGACGGAACCCCCAGGCAAATCTGTACCTGCTCCAGAGATTTCTTGTTGCGCAGGATGATGCGGGAATGCACCTTGGGCGGACTGTCGTGCCAGCCATTGGATCTCGCCGCTAACTGCCCAAAGCGCTGGCGCAGCAGTTCGATAAACTCATCGTGGTTCACGTTTCCTGCTGCCGAAATGATCAGGTTGCCAGGAGCAAACTTCGAAGGATAGAACCCCTGAATGGCGTTCTGATCGAAGCGCCGCACTGTTTCCTTGGTTCCCAGGATCGGCTTGCCTAGCGGGTGGTCCTTGAAGAAATTCTGGGTGAAGATCTCATGCACCAGGTAGTCGGGGTTGTCCTCATCCATCTTGATCTCTTCCAGGATGACCCCACGCTCGCGCGTGATCTCATTGGCATCGAAGACCGGATGCAGGACCATGTCGCTCAAGATATCGACGGCAAGCGGAAGATGCTCGTCCAGAACTTTGATATTGAAGCAGATAGTCTCTTTGCCGGTGAAGGCGTCCATGTTGCCGCCAATGGAATCCACCTGGCGGGCAATATCTTCAGCCGTGCGATTGGTTGTCCCCTTGAACACCATGTGTTCAACAAAATGCGAAATACCATTCACCGCGGGATCTTCGTGACGCGAGCCGGACTTCACCCATATCCCCATCGAGACCGAACGGATGTGGTTCATGTGCTCGGTCAAGATGGTGAGCCCGTTGGGTAATACCTCGCGTTGTATATTGCGAACTTCTTCGACCATTTATTTTTTTATCGCTTCCTACAACATCCGAGCCGAGATCCCGCCCTCGGATAGTCTCCCACTGCTAAACTCGGTGCCGGTGCCTTAAGGATTCCCAGACTCGCGGAATAAAATGACCACCCTTTAGAATGAATCTACAATGACGAAATGCCCGCAGCGTCGTCGGGCCTACAGGAATCTAACCTAGCCAGCATATTGGATGCATGAGCAACCCACAAAATACCGAACTATTAGGCCTTACGATTCAGCAGCTTACAGACATTGCTGACGCTTTAGGTCAACCCGGCTATCGGGCTCACCAGCTTTTGGACGGCTTGTACCGCCAAAGGTGGTCGGCTCTCGAGCGGTTCACAATGCTGCCCCTAGCGTTTCGACAGCAGCTAAGTGAGTCGGGTTACTCGATTGGGCTGCCCACAATCGAGAAGAGATTCGTTTCCTCCGATGGCACCGTCCGCTACCTGCTGTTGTTTTCCGACGGCCAGAGTGTTGAAACCGTGTGGATGCCCGAAGGCGATGGCGGAGAAGCCGGAGACGGATCAGAGGATGGTGATGCCGAGCTGCAGGAACTGAGGGCCGGGCAATCGAACAACAGGTCCCTCGGCTTCGCTCGGGATGACAAGACAAAACAGGCCGCCCACCCATCTTTGGCGAAAGGGCGGGATCAGGATGCATCTGCCTCGAACAAACCTCCTGGCCGGAGAGGTTTTCACCGCGCCACCATCTGCGTTTCCAGCCAGGTGGGATGCGCCGTCGAATGTGCCTTCTGCATGACTGCGTTGCTGGGATTGAGGCGCAATTTAAGCGCGGGAGAAATCATTGGGCAAATCCTCGCCGTGCTCAACGATCGGCAAGTCGAGATGCAACGCGACCGCGTCAACCTGGTCTTCATGGGACAAGGTGAACCGTTCCTGAATTACGAGAACTTCATGCAGGCCGTGCGTCTGCTGGTGGAGGCTGTTGGCATTCCCGAATCGCGCATGACGGTTTCAACGTCGGGCATCGTGCCGCGTATCGCCGATTTCGGAGCCGAGCTGGTCCGTCCCAAGCTGGCGGTGTCGCTGAATGCGTCAACCGAGATCCTGCGCACCCAAGTCATGCCGATCAACAAGAAGTGGACCATTGAAAAGCTGATCGCGGCCCTGCACGAATTTCCTCTGCGCAATCGCGAGCGACTGACCTTTGAGTACGTCTTGCTTGGCGGCGTCAACGACGGGGTTCAGCACGCCCGCGAGATGGTTGACCTGATTCGCGGCCTGCGCGCCAAGGTAAACCTTATCGCGCTGAATTCGGGCCCAGAGATTCCCTTCTCCACGCCGTCCGACGAACGCGTGCTAGCATTCCAGAACATACTCACCCGGGCAGGAATTCCGGCATTCGTCAGGCGTCCCCGCGGGCGCGACATCTATGCCGCATGCGGGCAGTTGAAGCACACCACGGAACTAGTCCAAGTAACGCCACTGTCCGGAAAGTAACAAGTCTGATCGGCTTTAGGAGGCCGATTCCTCGGGTGCGCCGTATCCGTAGATTAGGTGCCTCGGGATGGCTGCGTACAATTCGTGAAATCGAATTCTCCGGGATGCAGCGGCCCTCTGCCCGACTCGTCGTCACACCCAACCAACCCGTTTCCTGCTTCTGAACATGCGAAACGCTACTACGGCGCCAGCCGCGGCAAGGCCAATTCCCACCGCAACCTTCTTCAAGTTCGACATAGGGCACGTCGAGCGAGTGCGGGCGCCAGCAATATGCTCCGGACGGACGCCAACGCCCACCAATCGACCGGCCAAGTCATGTATGCCGGGAATGTTGACCGCGACCTTCAGTTGCCACGGAGCCTTAGCCGGCCCAGGATTTTGGAAGATCTTCGCCAGACCCTTGTGTGCCTGTACTTGCATAAACTGGGTGGCCCGGGTGGGAAATTCACGCCGGCATTGCACGCGTGCCAACATGGCTTCGGTGACTTGCCCGGTAAGTAGTCCACGAGTTAGGAGGTTCGCCGTTGCCACCGCGTCCTGAATCGCAAGATTAATGCCCACACCGCCCGCCGGAGACATCGCATGGGCGGCGTCTCCAATACACAACAACCCTGGCCGATACCACTTACGCAGACGGTTGATCTGCACGGTCAGTAGCTTGATCTGGTCCCAATCTTTCAATTCAGCGACCCGGTCGCCGACATAAGGTGCAATTTGCGCGACGGAGGCGCGAAAGTCATCGAGTCCCCGCTCCTTGACCGCTTCGAACGATCCTTTCGGGATGATGAGCGCCGCCTGGAAATAATCACCTCGTGGAATCATGACCAGCGCCTTGCCGTAATTGAAGTTTCCAAAGAGCTGTTCCGGATCATTGCCGGTACGGGAGATGCGGAACCACAGCACGTCAATGGGAACGCCTGACTCAATCACCTCCAGCCCGGCAACCTGCCGGGTAATGGAGTGGCGTCCATCGCATCCGATTACCAGGCCGGCATGAATATCAACCGAACCCTGCGGCGTATTCGCTCGCACTCCGCTGACCTGACCACTATCGTCGATCAGGTCAACCGCCTCATGCTCCATCTTGAGAGTAAAGGAGGAAAATTTCCGCGCCTTACTGGACAGAAAGTTGAGAAAATCCCATTGCGGCATCAGCGCCACGAACTTGCAATGCGTGGGCACTCGCCGCAGGCTGGCCACCTGGAAGGTGTAGTCCCCGAAAACACCATTGACTGAGCTCAATTCCTGGTGCGGCAGCTTCAGGAAGTCCTCCAGCAAACCCAATTCATACATCACCTCCAGCGTCGAGGGATGCACGGTGTCGCCGCGGAAGTCGCGAAAGAAATCCTTGTGTTTCTCTAGAACGGTGACTGGCACGCCGCTACGCGCCAAAAGGTAGCCCAGCATCACGCCGGCAGGTCCGCCTCCGACAATGCAACATCCGGTCTCCACCGTTTCTGTCGTCATTCCGTCTCTCCCTTCGAGCCGCCATTTGTGTAGGATCGCAACGCTCTAGACTCATTCATACCACCGATAAACCCGTTTTGGACGCTTTCCTTTCTCGAAAAATTCCCTGCAACGAGCATAGTCATTCGCACATCTAAACCTTGACAGTGATTCACTCAAGTTCTATAGTCAGTTTGTTATTAAGATTCTGAGTCGCTGTCAACTGCAATTATTATCAGTAACTTACGAGCTAACCAAGCCAGGAGGATGGCTGCAATGGGAAAGATTATTGGAATTGACTTGGGAACCACCAACTCGGTGGTCGCCGTCATGGAAGGCGGCGAGCCCAAGGTCATCCCTAACGAAGAAGGCGGGCGAACCACGCCTTCGGTCGTAGGGTTCACCAAGAACGGGGAAAGGCTGGTAGGACAGGTCGCCAAGCGCCAGGCCATCACTAATCCCGAGAACACAATTTACTCCATCAAGCGCTTCATGGGCCGTCGTTTCGACGAAGTCAATGAAGAGATGAAAATGGTGCCCTACAAAGTAGTGCAGTCGGGCGATCACGTGGCCATCGTGGCGCAGGGAAAGGAATACACCCCGCCGCAGATCTCGGCCATGATTCTCCAGAAGCTGAAGAAGTCGGCGGAAGACTATCTCGGCCAGGGAGTGACGGATGCCGTGATCACGGTTCCGGCGTACTTCAACGACGCGCAGCGCCAGGCGACCAAAGACGCAGGCAAGATTGCCGGCCTTGATGTGAAGCGCATCATCAACGAGCCGACGGCGGCGGCGCTGGCATACGGGCTCGACAAGAAGAAGGACGAAACCATCGCGGTGTACGACTTCGGCGGCGGCACCTTCGACATTTCGATCTTGGAAGTCGGCGAAGGCGTCATCGAGGTCAAGTCCACCAATGGCGACACGCACCTGGGTGGCGACAACATCGACCAGCGCATTGTCGACTGGTTGATCGACGAGTTCAAGAAGGACGAAGGCCTGAGCCTGCGCGACAAGGGCAACGAGATGGCGCTGCAGCGTCTGCGCGACGCGGCCGAACGCGCCAAGATCGAGCTTTCGACCACCATGGAGACCGAAATCAATCTGCCGTTTATCACGGCGGACGCGAGCGGTCCCAAGCACCTGGTCAAGAAGCTGACTCGCTCCAAGCTGGAAGAGATGGTGAAAGACATCATCGAGCGGTCGGTGGGACCGTGCAAGGCGGCGATTAAGGACGCTGGCATCACCCCCGACAAGATCGACGAAGTTGTGTTGGTCGGCGGGCAGACGCGTATGCCGCGCATTCAGCAGTTAGTGAAGGAAATTTTTGGCAAAGAGCCGCACAAGGGCGTGAACCCCGACGAAGTGGTTGCGATTGGCGCAGCCATCCAGGGTGGCGTGCTCGGCGGCGAGGTGAAGGACCTGCTGTTGCTCGACGTGACTCCGCTGACGCTGTCGATAGAGACCATGGGCGGCGTGGCGACGAACATGATCCCGCGCAATACGACCATCCCGACGAAGAAGACGGAAACCTTCTCGACGGCGGCCGACAATCAGACGTCGGTTGAGGTACACGTGCTGCAGGGTGAGCGTCCGATGGCGCGCGACAACCGCACTCTGGGCAAGTTCCACCTGACTGGACTGCCTCCGGCTCCGCGTGGCGTGCCGCAGATCGAGGTGACGTTCGACATCGATGCCAACGGCATCCTCAACGTCAACGCGAAAGACATGGCGACCGGCAAGGACCAGAAGATCACGATTACGTCGTCTTCGGGTCTGAGCAAGGACGAAGTCGATCGCATGGCGAAGGAAGCCGATGCGCACTCGGCCGAAGACAAGGCCAAGCGCGAGGAAGTAGAGGCCCGCAACCAGCTCGACGGCATGGTGTACAGCATCGAGAAGATGCTGCGCGAGCACGGAGACAAGATCTCCGGGCAGGAGCGCAGTGACGTCGAGAACGCGCTGGCCGATGCCAAGAAGGCGCTTGAGGGCACCGACTCGGCTGCGATGAACAAAGCACGCGAGAACCTGACCTCCGCCTCGCACAAACTGGCGGAAGCCATGTACAAGGCGACTTCGGCGCAGACGCCTCCGACGGGTGGCCCGGCCCCAGGTGGGGACGGTCAGGCCGATGGCGGCGAGCAGAAGAAGAAAGACGAAGGCGTGATCGACGCCGAGTACGTGGACGTGGACGAGAAGAAATAAGCTCTCAGCTTTCAGCTGTCAGCTATCAGCCAAGGCAGGGGGCGTGACGAACGCCCCTTCGTCTTAGCGAAAAGCGAACGGCGAAAAGCGAAGAGCGAAAAAGTTTGGCTGACGGCTGAGAGCTGGCAGCTGACGGCTCAAAACCGAACTCCCCGGCAAGAAGGAACACATTGCGATTCGAAGTGAACAATCAGTCCTACATGTTAAGTTTTAACAACGACGACGGACGGTGGTACTTGATCACCGCCGGCGTCGACGGCCGGATGAAAGCCATCCCGGTGATCAGCGACGAATTTGGTTTCGTCCCTCGCGCCGTCATTCCGATGGGCGACACGGGACAAGCGGGCGTTAACTGAGGAGCGGGACTTCCCTATGATTTGCCGTCCTGAACTGGGGGCGGCTTGAACCTGAGGTGTCTCGCAGGGAAGACTGCAGATCTTCGGCTGCGCTCATGATGACAGTGTGAAACGGGATTTTAGCGAAAGGCGAAGAGCGAAAAGCGACATTACTAAGAGCTGGAGGCTAAAAGCTAAGAGCCAGAACCAACCATGCCCACCACCGCCAACAAAGACAAAGACTACTACGGCATCCTCGGGGTGAAGAAGACGGCCTCGGCGGACGACATCCGCAAGGCATTTCGCAAGTTGGCGCGCAAGTATCACCCCGACGTGAACCCCGGCGACAAGTCCGCTGAGGAGAAGTTCAAAACGCTCTCCGAAGCCAACGACGTCCTCAGCGATCCCAAGAAGCGCAAAATCTACGACCAGATCGGCTTCTACTCCGACAACATCGACCCGGCAACGGCGGAAGCCTACGCGCGCGGCGGCGGCCAGCCTGGAAGCGGCTTTGCCGGCGGCGGTCCGGGCGGCGGCGGAGCGCGCACCTATACCCAGGAAGTTCCCTTCGACTTCAGCGGATTCGACTTCAATGACTATGCCGAGGGCGCGGGCGCAGCCGGCCGTAAAAGCGGCGGCGGCGGATTCCGCGATATCTTTTCGGGCATCTTCGGCGGCGGCCGCGAGGAGCAAATGGCCCGCCCCGAACCCGGCGAAGATCTGGAATACCAGGTTAATGTCGGCTTCTGGCAAGCCATCAAGGGCGCGGAGATGCAGCTTACGATTCCCCGCCGCGAAGTCTGCACCCACTGTCACGGCCAAGGCTTTCTGGAGAGCCCAGGCCCGTGTCCTGAATGTCACGGCAAGGGGCAGATCACGCAAAAGAGCGGCAGCATGAAGTTCAACGTCGTGTGCCCGCGCTGTGGCGGTAGCGGCAAAAACCGCACGGTGTGTCCTGTCTGCCACGGTGAAGGCCGGGTCGAGCACAGTGAGCTACTGAAGGTCCGCATCAAGCCGGGAACACGGAACGGACAGCGCATCCGCCTTCCCGGTCGAGGCAATGCGGGAACCAAGGGCGCTCCCGCTGGGGATCTCTACATTATTGTGCGCGTCGGCGAGCATCCGGTGTTCAAGCGTGAGGCCGACGACATCTATCTCACCGTACCGGCGACCGTTATGGAAGCAGCGCTGGGCGCTAAGATTGAGGTGCCGACGATCGATGGACGGGCACTGCTGAAAATTCCGCCGGGAACGCAGTGCGGACAAAAGCTGCGTCTGCGGGAAAAGGGTGTTCCGTCGGCGGTCAAGGAAGGGGCGCGCGGCGACGAAATTGTCGAGATCAAGCTGGTGCCTCCGAAAGTGACGGACGAGCGCTCCAAGGAAATCCTGCGTGAGCTGGCCAAGCTGAATCCAGAAGACCCACGGGAAGAGATCTGGAAGGAGAGCAATTAGCAATTAGCGGTTTCGGTCTTCAAGGCTATAGGGTTCCGCAAATGCCAGCGAGGTCTTGTACCTAAATGCCAAGTGCCAAGTGCTAAATGCTAGCTGCAGATTTCGTGCTCGAATCCGAACGCCTCATGCTGCGTCGGTTGCGTCTCGACGATATGGCTGCCATCTTCGCGGTGATCGGCGATCCGATCGCGATGCAGTATTTCCCGCGAACGTATGATCGCAAAGACGCGGAGGAGTGGATCGACCGCAATCTTCGCCGCTACGCCGACGACGGCCACGGAATCTACGCCCTGGTGCTCAAGGCGAATGGCGACGTAATTGGCGATTGTGGACTGGCCATCCAGCAGATCGACGGTGGACCAGAGCTTGAGGTCGGCTATCATCTGCGCCGCGACCAGTGGGGTCATGGTTACGCTACGGAGGCTGCGCGAGCATGCATAGCATATGCGTTTCGTGAACTCGCAGCGGAGAAAGTGATTTCGTTGATCCGGCCCGAGAATCTGCCGTCACGGCGCGTAGCGGAGCGGAATGGAATGCAAGTGGAGCGGCAAGTGATGCGCTCGGAACTGCCGCATTTGGTGTACGCGATCAGTAAGCCCTCAGCTCTGAGCCGTCAGCCATGAGCTAAAGACAGCGGACCTGATGCAATCGTAGTGACCGAAGACTTAGCTGAGAGCTGACGGCTGAGAGCTACAGCCACGAGAGGACTATGGCCAAGCGTAAGAAACAAGGCGCGTACATGATCAGCGCAGTGGCGGAGATGTACGACATTCATCCGCAGACGTTGCGCCTGTACGAACGCGAAGGCCTGCTAAAGCCGTCGCGCACCGAAGGCAACACCCGCCTTTACACCGACGACGATATCGAGCGTCTGGAGTTCATTCTATCGCTGGCGCGCGACCTGGGCGTGAACATCTCCGGCATCGCGATTATTCTGCAAATGCGAGAGCGCATGGATGAAATGCAGCGCCAAATGGCGGACTTCGTCAGTTACGTCCGCACTGAAGTTATGGCGCGCGCTCAGCACGCGCAAGTCGACGCCAGCCGCGGCGCGCTTGTACCGGTTAGGCGTCCGCTGGTGGTGAAGTCCAAGAAGGACAGTTAAGCCTTGGACTACGGCTTCGCAGCGGCACTCGCGCTGCTCTGGCTTGACTTTCCCTTCAGCTTTTCCAGCTCTTCCCTGGCCTTCTTGGCGTAGGGCCCATTGGGCAGGACCTTCAAGTAGGCTTCGTAATTTTCCACCGCCCCGGCAGTGTCGCCCGTCTTGTTCAAGGCCTCTGCCAGCTTAAACGTAGCCTCGGCATCGTGCGGCTTGTACTCCAACGCCTCACGATAGCGGCTGATGGCGGCGGGATAATTCTGTTTAATCTTGAAGTAGAAATCTCCGATCTCCACGTCCTTCATGGCCTTCATGGGATTGTAAGGCGTGAATTCATCGACATCGCCGGCACCGTCGCCCAGTTCTGCCTCGGGATGCTTCTTGGCATCCTCAGAGGGAGGCGAGACGTCGATCTGCGTCTGTTTGCTGGAACTTTCTCCGGGCGGAACATTGTCAGAGCGGGGCGGAGCTTCGCGGTTGTCTTTGGGCGGCGAAGCTGACTTATCGGTCGGTACCTGTTCGACGGGTTGCTGGTCTTGTGCAACCGCGACGCCTGTAAACAACAGACAAAACACAGCAATAATCAGATAACGAAAACGCACTCCCATATTGTAGTTCAACCCGTAACGGTTGCAGAACACTCGCTCTCTGCTCCCCAGAGGAGCCATCGAACCGCTACTACAGAATGGCACCCCTGCTTTCCCTACGGCCGCGTCTTCTTCTTCGCGATAACTGAAAAGATGAAGTATCCACCCGCGGCTGCTCCCGCATATAAGAACGCATTGGCCAAGACAATGGTACCCGTGACCAGAACCAGGGCCAGATCAGAGTCCGGGGTGGGGCCGATCACTAAGGACAATACGTAGGGGGGACAGAGGATCAGGGCAATCGCGGTCAGCAAGTTATGTGCCTGAAGTACCCCCGCATTCGACCTCCATGCAAAATAGATCGCGAGGGCAACCGCCATCCCCAGAACAAAACTGAGGCAGAGCACAATCACGAGATTCTGATTATCTGTTTTACGCAACGGAGTCAATGCACGCCACCGAGTCTCTCCATCGAGTGTACTCGGGGACCCGCCACAATGAAGGGCGCCGCCTGGCACGCGTTGAAATGTCGAAGTACATGTCCCAAGATTGGTGCCTAAGGAGTGAAACCAATGTGAAGGCAATGGTCACAACGTGCTCGCTGAGCTCAAAAAAACTCCACCCCGAACTTCGCCACGGGTAACCATCTACAACCCGGCCTGTCCTGAGCTACCGACGACCAGCAGTTCCCTTCATCTCTCATCTGTCACTTATGTATGGACGACCAGAGTTGTTTGACCGCAGAGGAAGCAACCGCTATGATCGAAATGCGGGGTGGAGCA
>CAVPUX010000013.1:0-232952 GCA_963709045.1 uncultured Acidobacteriaceae bacterium
TGGAAGGTGCGCAGCTTTAGCTGCGCCGTTGGACGCCTTTTATTTTTGTCATCCAGAGCCGCCTTGAGTCGGCGAGGAATCCACAAAAAATCGCCGGGCGCTTTCGGCGTCCGGCGTTAGATGGTAACTGGAAATCGGACCAGGGCTAGATACTTATCTTGCGCCGCAAGATGCCGGCAAGGCCCAGAATGCCAGAGCCCAGCAAGACGAGCGACGAAGGCTCAGGAGCAGGGGTATGCCCGTCGGCCTCAAGGATGGAAGCGCTGTTGGGAGTGTCAGCCGTAACATTCTTGGTGCCCGTGGCAGTCAGCACAGAGAGGAAGATGGACCCTTGGGGCACACTACCGCTATCGACGGAAAACGTAGGATCTCCTGACGCCGTCTTGTAGTCAAAGGCGCCGAAGTCGTAGAGATAAACATAGTAGCCATTGGCTCCGGGATCAACTGCCTGTGTGCTTGGCAAATAAGCGCTCAGCGGATGCGACGGCCCGCCGAAATTCCATGTCGGCGACATAAAGTCACTCAGCCTGCCGCTGTTCCATTCTGTCAAGCTAAATAGCGCAGCCGCCTCAGACGGGTTAGCTGTGTTTGCGCCGTTCAGCGCCAGAGAGAATCCAGTGTTATGGTTGTCGGGGACCAACTGAATCAACCAGAAGTCTCCGTGTCCACGGTTCAGATTGCCGGAATAGCTGAAGGCAAAGTAAGGTGGATTATCGTTGGTTGGGGTTATCGTGCCGTTGTCGGTACACGGATTTGCTGGCGCTACACAATAACCATGCAGCGTATCGGCGCTAGCGAATGACGCAGCCACAACCAAGGCCATGGCAAGGCACGCGACTATCTTTATTGTTCTCATACTCGTATATATCCTCCCTGGAACGGTTCGCATCTCGAACCCGGTATCCGACTCCACATCCCCAAGTCGGTAGCTGGTTGCCTTTGCGAGCCCAGTCCGACTCCCTCGGGTGAAGAGCGGTTAAATCTTTCTAAGGCACGATAGCTTCCAAGCCAGCGAAATCATGCAAGTTGCTTGTATTGATCGCTGTGTGGCTGGCGACCGCGATGGGGGAATTCAGATGTGTGCAGACACTTGCACCAAATGGACCAAGTGGGGTTGAGTGCCAAATCGTAAGCGGAAGCGGAGAGCGAATCTCAACGAGCCCGAGTCCTGCTGCAAGGCAAGTGGGAGCAATAGCTTAGGTATCAAGATTGTTGTAATTCGTCCGATATCCCATGGCAGGACGCCCGCGACAAATCGACATGGCACGCAACTTGCGTAAGAGAATAGCGGAGGCGTTCCTTTCAAGCCGTCAGATAGGCATAGGCGCAACGTGAGACTGAATCTACACCACAGCCGAAGCGGTCAGAGTTTGCTCGAAACGGCGCTGTTGTTGCCGATCCTGCTTACTATTGTCTTCAACGCCCTCAACCTGGGGTATTACTTTTTCGTGTCGTTGAATCTGGCTACGGCTCCGAGGATGGGCGCGGAATACTCCATCCAAGGCCCAGCCAGCTATCAGCAGTCCGACTTGCCCCCGGCTTCGTCGGTGAGCTCACTGGTTTACGACTCCATTACCGGAGCGATTCCATCTACCGCCAACACCCCGGTGATGGTGTGCAGCCTGTCGCTGGGGTTGAATACCACCGGCACTGGGACCAGCAGCCAGGTGCCGAACTGCGCCACCTACGGAGGCGCAGGAAGTTTTGCCACGCCTGACCCTGACCCCGAAGCGCCTTACCTGGTGTTGAATCGTGTCGAGATTCAGTACACCGTGGCTCCGCTTATCTCCGGCGCGATATTCAATATTGTTTCGCCACCTTCTTCCACCTTTCGCCGCGTCGTGGAAATGCGGGCACAAGAGTGACTCTTATGCCAGTACAGCGGGTACAGGGCCGCATGGCCGGGGGTTTCGCAAGGGAAGAGCGGGGAGCTGCCCTGGTCGAGATGGCTATCTCGATCTTAGTGATACTAACGATACTTTTCTCGACGTTGGAACTTTGCAGCGCAGTTTATACCTATACAGTTCTTGCCGATGCGGCAAACGAGGGCGTGCGCTACGCCATCGTCCATAGTTCCGACTCCAGCGGCGCCGCCAATCAAGTGAGGACCTACGCAGCCTACTCGTTGCATGATATGTCAGCAATGGTGGTCGCGGTGACCTACCCTGATGGTTCTGCTACCCCTCCCAACCGGATTGCGGTGTCGGTGAGTTACCAGTACGTTCCATACCTTGGCAACTTCATGGCAAACCCTCCAACCATGTCTGCCTATGCGGAAGGCCGCCTGGTCTACTGACTATGAACAGCTTGACGAATAATGATCGCCGGATGGAACGAGGACAGGTCATGGTCTTCGTAGTCCTCGGAATGAGCATATTTCTGCTCGCATTCGTCGGTTTCGCTACCGATTACACGCAGTTATGGTATCAACGGCAAGCCATACAAGGCGCGGCCGACGCCACTTGCCAGGCTGCAGGAATGGATTTGCTGCTCTATGCTGAGGGGCAAGCGACTCCCAACATGAATTTCACGCCCAGCGTTGGGGGGAACATCGATTGTGCTTCTACTTCAACGGCTGCCCCTTGCATTATTTCTGTGCGCAATGGCTACGACGGCACCGTCGCGGGCAACCAGGTCGCCATGAGCTTTCCGGCGACGGTTTCTGGTGCGCCGTCTCCTCCTGCCGGCGTAGCGGTGCCTTATGTTCAGGTCGATATCACCCGGCAAGCGCCGGTATTCTTTTCCCGCTTGCTGACCGGCAGCAGCACGTCCGCAGTCCATGCCGCTGCCACCTGCGGCCTCACCGCGCCTAACGGGCCAGTGCCTATCGTCGTCTTGCACCCGACCGACCCGGAAGCCATAAGCATGAAGGGAGCCAAAGACGCCATCACCATCATTGGTGGACCTCAGCGCAGCATCGAGGTGAACTCAAGCAACCAACCCAGTTCCGTAAATCTGTCAACCATCGATCTGCATAAGGCCGGACCAAACGGTACGGGCGGCGATTTTGCGGTGTTTGGCGGTCCGTCTGCCGCTCCGGGCAGCGTAAATCTGGGATCAACCGGTCACTGGGATTATCCGGCCACCCCGATCTTAGATCCTTACAGGCAAGTGAGTGGGCCTGCTAAACCGGCGATAGTTGGAGTCAAGTCGCCTGCAAAAAAGGCATCGCAATGCGGAACCCCGGCCGCGGGCTGCTACAAGTTCAACGGATGCCCAGACAGCGGCGGATGCGATGAGTACACGGCGGGATACTATTCCTCAGAAATCAAGGTAAAAAACGGGACCGCGATTTTTGATCCCGGAATATATTACGTTGTTGGCGGACTGACCCTGGATTCCAACTCAAATGTTCGCGTCAGCACGGCCACAGGGGATAGCTCCGGCGGTGTGATGTTCTTTCTCTCGGGTAGTTCATCACTTTCGGTCGCGGCCAACTCCGGCGGTGGCACGACTGATGCTTATCACCTGGATGGGAGCACGTCCGCCAACGGCGTTCCCTCGCGCGCCTTGCAGTGTCCCGGCGGATCTGCGAACCCATCTGGCTTGCCGGCGACGGTTAATGGCAATGTTCTTCTTGGGCCTTGTACAGGAACGTACGGCGACCCGACCGGCCAATACCGGGGATTTGTCTTCTTTCAGGACCGCTCCGCTGCTGCTTCGCCGTCATGGCAAGGTGGTGGGAGTTCTCTGGTTTCGGGATTCATGTATTTCCATCAATGCAGGTCCGATGGTACTGGCCTTAACTGCTCGGCTCCAGGCTCCGGCGGGTTCGGAACCACATTCAATCTGGGAGGGAATCCCGGCTCCGGTTCCTACACGGTGGGCAGCATTGTTACCGACACGATTGCTATGAATGGCAATCCCGGCATTACGATGATTCTGAGTCCGGTCAATTCATTTCCCCAACTCAAGGTGATATTTCTAAAGTGAGTCGGATGCGTTGGGGCTATTCCGCGGAGCCATAGTCTTGCTGCTCTCGGCCCACGTGATCGTCTCACGTCGATCTTTCGAATCCATCATCCAATCCATCACAAAGATCGTGTTGTCCGCAATTCAACCAGGACAAACGACCCCGAGCGTACGGCGTGAGGTTGATCTGCTCGCTGAACTCTGGTCTTGGATGACGGCAACTGAATTCCACTCTCTAGTTGGGTCATGCCACGCCCAAGGAATTCTCCGCTCAAACAACAAAGGCCGGAGTTTGGAGCTCCGGCCTAAGTCGTTATTTGGTGTTTGAATTACGCTTTCCCTCTACGGCGCAAGATGCCGGCAAGCCCTAAGATGCCAGAGCCCAGCAAGAGGAGCGACGAAGGCTCAGGAACGGGGGCGGGCCCGTCGGCCTCGAGGATGGCAGCGCTGTTAGGGGTACCGACCGTAACATTCTTGGTGCCACTGTCGGTCAGAACAGAGAGGAATACCGAACCTTGGGGTACGCTACCGCTGCTGACGGAAAACGTAGGATCTCCCGCCGCGGTCTGGTAATTAAAGGCGCCGAAGTCGTAGAGATAAACATAGTAGCCGTTAGCGCCGGGATCGACCCCCTGGGTGCTGGGCAAAAAGGCATCGATCGGATGAGAAGGTCCGCCGAAATTCCATGTCGGCGACATAAAGTCACTCAGCTTCCCGCTGTTCCATTCTGTCGAGCTAAACATCGAGGCCGCTATGGATGAAATGACCGTATTTGCGCCGTTCAGAGTGAGGGAGAAGCCGGGGTTGTGGTTGTCGGGGACCAACTGGATCAGCCAAAAGTCTCCGTGTCCACGACTCTGGTTGCCGGAGTAGCTGAAGGCAAAGGTGGGTGGGTTGTCATTGGTTGGTGTTATCGTACCGTTGTCGGTGCAAACGGCTGCTGGCGCTACGCAATAACCATGCAGTGAATCTGCGCTGGCGAACGTCGCAGCGGCGATCAACAGCAACGCCAGGCAAGTTAGAGTCGAGAGCTTGCAAAGTCTCATCGTGGGGTTCCTCACTTATCTCCTGCACGTTGCGCGCTGTTTAGAACAGGTGGCTCCGTGAGTGGAATGAAGGTACTGTCGAAAGGTACGGCTGATTTGGTGACCGGAAAACCGTAAGACGCACGGAGGGGAGGGCAAAGAATTACGGGTTACTAGAATGGTAATGAGCAGATCGCGCTCGCCATCCCAACAGAGACATTCATCGGGAAGGCAACGCGAATCAGCTCACTTTGCGAGCGGGGGATTCGTTTTCTTGCAGTAGCTCTGGGCCGCCGAGTCGGCTGGCGGCCGCCGTGCCGCTAGGACCATCAACCGCAGGACCCCCGACAGCTTCTTCCGCATACTCCATCGAAGGGACAGATATTACCCGCGATTCGTCCGTGATGAGCCGAGCCGAGCGCTTATAGGTGAGATAACTCCACGCCCACTGGATCATGACCAGGACGCGGTTGCGGAATCCGATCAAAAACAGAATGTGGATGAACAACCACGACAGCCACGCGAAATAACCCGAGATGTGCACTTTGCCAAACTTAGCGACAGCGGCCGCGCGGCCAATCGTTGCCAGAGAACCCTTGTCAAAATAGTGAAAGTCTTTGCGTGGCTTATCGTGCAGATCGGCTGCGACTTCGTGTGCTACGAAACGACCCTGTTGCATAGCAACCGGAGCAACACCCGGCAACGGCCTGCCGGCTGCATCCTTCATGCTGGCAAGGTCGCCGATGACGAAGACCTCGCGGTGCCCCGGAATGCTGAGATCGGGTTCGACTAACACGCGGCCGGCGCGGTCCAACGGCGCGCCCAGAGCCCGGCCTAGTGGCGATGCCGATACTCCCGCGGCCCACAGCACCACTGCGGCGGGCACCACTTCCGCGCCGATGCGAACTTCACCTGGCCGAACCTCGGTCACCGCGGAGTTGGTGCGCACCTCCACACCCAGGCGCTGCAATTGTGTTACGGCGCTATTGCGCAAATCTTCAGGATAGGCGCTGAGTACCGAGGGACCGGCCTCGACCAACAGAATGCTTGTCTTCGCGGGTTCGATGTGGCGAAAGTTTTTCGACAGAGACTTGCGCGCGATCTCGGCCAACGTTCCCGCCAACTCGACACCGGTCGGTCCGGCGCCGACTACTACAAAACTCAAGGGCCGATGATGTCCGGTCAATGCCGCTTCGCGCTCCGCCAGTTCAAACGCCAACAGAATACGGCGGCGCATCTCCAGGGCATCTTCGACAGTCTTAAGTCCCGGAGCGAAAGGCTCCCATTGGTCGTGTCCAAAGTAGGCGTGTGTTGCACCGGCCGCAACTACGAGATAGTCGTAGTCAAGTTCGAATCCATGCAGCTTGACGACACGACGCTCGAGGTCGAAACCGATCACGTCGCCCAACAAGACCTCGACATTCTCGCGCTTGGCGAATATCTCGCGAATAGGCGCGGCGATTTCGGCCGGCGATAACCCGGCGGTCGCAACCTGGTACAGCAGCGGCTGGAAGGTGTGGTGGTTCTTGCGATCGACCAGGGTGACTTGCACTGGAAGATGCGCTAATGATTTGGCGGCGTCCAGACCCCCAAATCCGCCACCCACAACGACAACGCGCGGACGTGATTGCGTAGACATAACCAATTATTGAGATGCGTGAGAGCAGGTGCAGGTGGCAATTTTCACATCGCAGACGGTCGTCTGTCCCGCGTTTTATCTGTGATAGATTAAATGTCGTGTGGGCCCGTAGCTCAGTTGGTAGAGCAACGCACTTTTAATGCGTGGGTCGCAGGTTCGATTCCTGCCGGGCTCACCATGCCGATCAGAACTCACCCTTTTCCATTTCGACACATATCACCGCCGTGCCACCGGCAGGCCCTCCAATCATATCTTTAGCATTGTGTTGTTTGCACTTAACGGTTGCCAATTTGGGCATTCGCGCCGCATTCCTCAGCGTGTTGACCATTGATGTGCAGAAGTCACACCACAACGTGAGGTGGATCACAGCACGCTCGTGCGTTCCGAGGCCACAATCGCAGCAGAGTAGAGGCGCAGTGAGGCGCCACCGTTGGAGGGAGCCATGTCAGACGATAAACGCGATGTTCTGGAGGTTTTGCGGTACGAACTCAACTTCCTTGAACAAGGAGGGTATGGAAATTGGTACAGCACGCCGTGGGGGCCTGCTTCCATCTTCCAGGACTCGCTTACCTGCCCCAACCACGGCGATCCCAGCCGTCCGCACGCTTGCCACGAGTGCCTGCTCTATGACTTCGTACCCGAGGAATACCGCACGGAAGACGTTCCTTGCCACCACATCCCTTTGAATCGTCAGGGAGTTACGGCCGCCACGCCTGACCAGACCGAAGACGAGATGCGGGAAAACGTAAAGCACTGGCTGAAGCGCACGATCGCGAGGATTGAAGCCGATCGGGCCAGTCAGAGGGTAGAGCCGGTCACGCAGAAGGCGGGATAGCCGACCTATCGCTAGCAACAAAGTGGCTCAAATCGTTCTTCAGTTGTGGAGAGCCGCTGAAGCCTGTCCCGTTTCGGAACCGAACCCTCAAAAGAATCTGCCCTCGTGGAGTTCTCCCGACAATTTGCGGGTAGAATGCGGCATCGGGCTAGCGCCTGCTGGAGCACGCCATGAAACGGAGTTTCGCTTCCCTCAATCCCCAGGAAGCCTTGCACGTCGCCATCTTCATTGAAGAACGCAATGCCGAGTTGTATCACCGCTTCGCAGAAATGTTTGTTGAGTTTCGCGATAGCGAATCGCTAGAAATAGCCGGCATTTTTTGGGAAATGGCGGTCGAGGAAAAAAATCACAGCTCGATTCTGCAAACCAGATACATGGAAGAGTACGGGAGTTCCCGCTGCAGCCTGACCGAAGAAGACTTGATCGAGTGGATCGAAGTGCCCAAGTTAGAGGACGGTGACCTCTTCGCCCCAACCCGTGAAGGCCGCACGAACAATGTGCGTGAGCGTGCATTACAGGTAGCGCTCAAAGCCGAACTCGTTGCCCGGCGCTATTACTCCGACCTGGCGGAGAATACCAAAGAAGGCCCCTTGCACCAGCTTTATCGTGAACTGGCCGCGATGGAAGACGATCACGTGGCTTACATTCAGCGTAAGCTTGTGCCTCAGCCCATGAGCGATAAAGAGACGAACTAGAACGAATGAAACTGCATTGGATCAGTACTCTCGTAGTTGTGCTCGCGGGCGCTATTATGCTGGCTGGGCCGGCAGTGGCGAATTCGACACAGGAACAGGGCGCGGGTGTGGTGGTCTGGGGCGGCAGGGACATTAATATGCAGGTCACCACCCAAGGCGCCACGCTGGAATTCGGTTGTGGACACGGTCGTGTGCTGGAGCCTATCAAAGCCAATGCGAAGGGTGAATTCGCGGCGCGGGGAACGTACACGCCGGAACACGGTGGACCCGTTACGTTAACGAATCCGCCTCGTGACCTGCCCGCTGTGTACAAGGGCACAATTGACGGCGAGACGATGCACCTTGAAGTGGTGCTTGCCGATAAGGACCGGCAGCCAGAGCCCTTCACGCTCACGCGGGGCAAAGCTGGCCGCGTAGTCAAGTGCCGTTAGCGCGCAGGGCTGGGAAGTTCTCTTAGAGCAGATAGTCAGTTGATGTATTCCGGGTGGAGCGGCTGCCTTGCTACTCCGAAGCCCGGCTTATCATGAACTCATAACTCTTTTCATCTGAACCGGTCGCGTAACGCCTTAAGGCCGCGCGCCGCCTGATTTTGGCGTTTGGCACGGCAGCACGAAACGCTCTCACTTCGCGCTGAGCAGCACATTGACCTTCGACATCACTTCAAAGGCATCGGCGACATAGAGCACGTCGGCTTTACCGCGCGCCCATCCGCAGTTGGGATCGAGGTTGATAGCGCGCCGTTCGCCAATGAAGCGCCACCCGACTGTATGCGGCTCCTCGCCATGGCAGCACGCGACCAGGCCCTTAGGATGGCGCGGCGATGAGCCGGTCTGCCCGACTTGGTTAAGGTGCGTCATGAATCGTAGTGTCGACTGGTTCTCGCCACTGAGATCAACCAGCGATTTACTCCCGCCCAGGGATGCTTTGGAGCTTCGCAGAAAATCCAGAATGATAGTTTCAGCTTCGGGAACGTGTGTCTGGCCATCTTTCTGCTTTTTGGTCCATCCCGCGCCAGCGACGAACAGCAGATCTGCATCAGGGCGGATAGTCTGCTGGTCCGCCGGCGGCGTGACCACACCTTGAACCTTGGTGCGGCGCAGACTATCGGAGAGTGGAACATCAATCAGCTGTGGAGTGATGGAACCGGGTTCACCCTTCCACGCAGGACGCGATCCCGGATCGAGCAACAGAATCCATGGGCGCTGGGCGCGAGTCAGCGAGCCTTCAATGCGCTGGCGATAGAACCAGCGGGTCGCCGTGGGAATGCCAGACGCGACAGTTACGTCGGTGACGTGGGTGTCCAAACAACCGCCCACTCGATGTGCGACGGCCGCCATCACGCGCGAGTTACGAGAGGTCCCCGGGGCAATGACAATGGCGGCGCCTGACGCACGAACCAGAGCTTCGCACGCAGCCGCATCGGTGGCAAAGCGAGCCGCCCCAAAGGCTTCTCCCGAGGCAGTCAGGAACCGCGTTGCACCACAAGCCGCAATGGAGTCGGCGGCGGGCTGAATCTGCGCCCCGAATAGCGCGACGTCGAAAGTCCCATTGAGCGCCTGCTTCAGCTCGAGAGCGGAGGCGAGTGCTTCCAACGCGGCTTTGTTCAAAGTCCCGTCTGCTTCGGTGTGAGCCAGGAACAGTATGCTGTTCATTTTTCCGTTACTCCTGCTTGATCCACTGCACGATTTCATTCGCGATCTGGTCGGCGGGCGCGTCTTTTACGATGCGGGTTTCGCGTTGTTGTTTCGGGGTAGTGACGTTCGCGTACTGCAAACCGTCGGCGGTGATCTTTGCGGCTACGGCACGCTGCAACGCCGGCATGATGGTGCGCATGTTGGCCATACCCACCTGGGGATCGTTGCGCGGCTCTCCAAGGCTCCCGGTCGCCCATCCCAGCACCGCTGGAGGGCCCGCGCACAGCGAGATCTGGTGGCGCGCGCCCTCGATGCGCTCAAGCACCTCGAACGAACCGTCGTCCTTCGGAGTAATCGCATCGACACCCTGAAACTGGTCAACAATGCCGAGTTCTTCGCCGACGAGTTGCAGCGTAACACCGGCGCTGCGGCTGGCGGACTCCCATCCCCCGAACAACAAGAGCTTTGAGAGATCGATGCCCGGTATATTGCGGATCGCGACTGCCAGCGCAGTGGCGGTCTGCTGTGCGTCGGCGAAGCCACTCGAAGGACCGTCCACGGCCACAAGCTGCAACGGAACTTTCTGCGCCACTGTCATCATGACCTGCTGGAGTTTGGCCTTCGGCGCCATGCTCACTAGCCAGAGCGCACTGCCGGCAATCTTCTTTACCAGGTTCGCTCCCTCGTATAGCGCGTGCGCCGCCCACGGATCAAGAATGGCAGGCAGCATCATTTCATTCTTAAGCGCCGGGCCGGTTGGTCCCGTGACAGGTTCCAGTGTCTGCAGCGGATCGGGCACGACGCTGGCGCAAACTACAACTTGCAAAGGAACGCTCATCTTTATTTAGTTTCCTCGCGAAAATTCTGGATTAGTTCTCGGCTGAGTGGAGTCCTCCGACGCCGGCGCGGAACTGCAGATTGGTTTCGCCATTCACCGTCTCCGGACAGTTCCATATACAAGCGCCACAGAACACGCACTTCTCGCGATCGAAGTTGGGCATGCCTTCCAGGCTTCTGGTTATTGCCTGCCCGGAACACATCTCCACGCACAACTTGTTGCCGCAGTGGCGGCAGACTTCCCGGTCGCGAAAGACAACGTGGTCAGCGTATCCCCCTGCAGCCTGGACTTTCCCGCCCATCAGCAGCACATCCTGGTGCGACACCAGCAGCGAACCGTCATGAGCAATTGCGGGCCAGCCAGCTGCATCCATCAGGAAATCGTGCAACGACATGCCGGCGATCTTGCACTGATGTTGGATACGTTCGATCTCTGGCAATGTGAGCTTGCCTCGACAAAACTGCTCGGGCGACAGGATCCGCTCGCACGGCCTGGAAGGATGGCTGCCCAACGAGAATCGGCCCTTCGTGAAAGCAGCCACCGCCATTCCGATCAAGCCCGTCACGACGCCGCGCTGAAATCCATCACGCGACTTTTCCGCAATGCGAGCTTCCTTCTCCAGCCAACTGTTCCGGCGGCGCTGCTCATACGCCTGTGTCAGGTTCTCACGCGTAAATGACCTGCCCGTTTGCAAAAGCTCGATTACGCCTTCCGCCAGCAGCGTACCGGTGGTCCACGCTTCGTCGACCCCGGAGCCGGTCAGCACATTCGTACTGCCGGAAGACTCACCGATTCGCGCGTAGCCATTGCCGGCCAGAAATGGTGCGCCGCGCTTGCCCGATTCCTGCAGCGACTTCGCGCCCCAGGAGCGCAGCTTGCCACCTTCGAGAAAGCGCCACAGATACGGGTGCTGAATGTAGTGCTGCAAATAGCGGTAGGCAGTGCGCGTGGGGCAGTCGAACCACGAGGGAACAAAGATGCCGACGGACGCCACCCCGCTGGGATGCACGTAGAAGAACCCAAACATCTCCGGCTCGGGGAAACCGAAGGTATGCAGGACAGTTCCGGGTGTGAGGGTGACCTCAGGGCGAAGCTCGATCACGAACTTCATGCCTACCGCCCACTCGCGGACCTCGTTGCCTTCGGGCATTCCGAGGCGGCGATCGATGTCGCGACTCACGGCCCCGACCGCTCCATCTCCGACGACCGTCAGCGCAGCACGAATGTCCATTCCCGGAGTAAAGCCAACTTCTGGATTGCCCTCCCGATCTACACCCTGATCGACCAGACGCACGCCAAGAACTTTCGCGTCTTCGATCAGCGCTTCGCTCACCGGCATTCCCGGCCAGATTTGTACCGTGCCGCTGGATAGCAACTGCGAGCCGACCCACTGATTGAACTGTCCTATGGAAAGTACCAGCCCGTCTTTCTTGTGTAGGAAGCTGGGAGTGAAGGGAAGTTCAAGCGCATCGTGTTTGACGGGTAGGAAGCGACGGAATGTTTTCAGAAAACGATCGCCGGTCCGCAGTGCCAGTGAGCGTCGGCTGGCGCCGGTGGGATCCAGCAGGTACACCAGCTTCTCGCTGGAAACGGGTGTCGCCATCGGAATCTGCGCCGGATCGAGGTCGGGGAAACTGGCGCGAATGCCGCGCGCGCGTGTCACCACGCCCGAGACGCCAAAGCCAATATCATCCGCTCGTTCATAGCAGATGACTTGCAGCGGCAGCCCAGGCATTGTCCCGCTCTCAATCGCGGGAGTACCGTCGTCGTTCAGTAACTTACGCGAGAGCGTTGTCAGGAAACCGCCCATCGCTGGCCCGAAGCCGACGCACGCGATATCGACATCGACCGTGGCACGCTCGATTGCGATTTGTTCAGTCGTACTCAATCATTTTCCTTAACGCGGATAGTCGAGCGCTTCGGGGATCATCACCTTCGAAATCGCTTCCGCAGCGCGGTCCTTGGCCAACTGCGCTCCCGTCAGGCAGCCGTCGAGCTTGCTGCGCAAACGCTGAAAACCTTCCAGCCCATTGCACGACGCGCACGGTCCAGCCTTGATCGGATGCGAGCCATCCGCGCCGACTACGTCGGTCGCACACGCGCTGATGCCGGGGATCAATCCTTCGAGAGAATCAAGTTCGTCGCTGCGATAACAGCCCTTGTAGCCTTCTTCATCCCACGCGGGATGCCGGTTGTACCCGAAGACTAGCTCAGCGCAGATGCGGCCAACTTCTCCCGCGGAACGTGCGGCCTGGACATGACACAGATCGGTGAAGAAGCTCAGTGTTCCTTCCAGTCCTTCCGCCAACACTGGGTGCGCCGGACCATATGCTTCCAACTCGATCAAATCGAGCGTCTGCTGCCGTGCAGCGAGCAGCCAGCACAGTGCATCCGCCAGAGGAAAGGTCACACCCTGGCGTGCGCTCTGATAAAGTGCGCCACCGTCGGCGTCGGTCGCAACCTGCAGATGGTTATAGGTCCACAGCCACAGCTGCATCGCGGTGGCGAGCGAGCATGCGCCAGTCCCCGGGCGATGCTCTGCAACCCGGCGCATTTCCAGAATCCATTGCTGGAATTGCGCCAGGAAGAGCTCGTTGGTCATGGTGACGCTGAGATTGCGCCGCTGCACAGCCTCGGGCCCTTCATAGGTGGCTTCGAGCTGCGTGTCCATCCACTTGTAGGCTAGAAAGCCGGGGCAATCCTCGGTGATTCCATACCCGCCCATCAGGCTCAGGGCCTCGCGCATCGCGTTGGATCCTGTGCCGGTGTTCCACAACTTGCAGGCCGGACACAACACGTTCGAGACCGCATCTTTAAGTGCAAACTGGACCAGCAGATCGGCCTTCAAGTCTTCGTAGCAGCCACCATTGCGCTTCTCAGGCGGCTTGCTTTCCTGCCGCAACAGTTCAATTGCCGACTTATTTACGTCGCGGAAGAACTTCAACTCGGATCGGCCGCGTCTGACGCCTTTGCTGGCGAGGATCGCGTTCTTCTCGTGCTCTAGCGTATCCATTTCGTCGCATAACCGCGCTGCAGCAAAGCCCAGCGAAGCGCCCGCTTCGCCAATAGCCCACAGGCTGGTGAGTCGATGCAGTGCGTCCTGGCGCTGCTGCAGACCGAGTTCGTAACGCAACATTCCGGCCTTCGCCTGCTCAGAGCCGCGGAAGCGCCCACGCTGATAGCGGATGATCGGCTCAATTGCAGACAGCAGCTTGGCCGAAGTCATGAGCGCCACGGTTACGCGCGTGCGGCTGAAGACTGCCTCGATCACCTCGCTGTGGCTGTAGTTGGGAATGATCACGCCATCTTCCACCGCGTAACCGCCGACTATCCTGCTGGC
The DNA here is from genome assembly GCA_963709045.1 of uncultured Acidobacteriaceae bacterium. Taxonomy (GTDB): domain Bacteria; phylum Acidobacteriota; class Terriglobia; order Terriglobales; family Acidobacteriaceae; genus Bog-257. Next base: position 13,919 of record CAVPUX010000013.1, read on the forward strand.
AGGCACTGTTACGTTGAAGATCGGGTCGCTGGTGGAGGAGAGTTGGTGCACCAGTTTGCGCGTCGGGGTGCCGCGGTCGAAGATGCCGGGATCGGTTTCCTCGACGATCACCATGCAGGAACCCTTGATGCGATCGTCGCCCGAGTCCACGGCGGCGGTGACGAAATTCGCAAATCCCATGTTGGTGATGAACCGGCCACGCTTTTCCACGCGCAGCAGAGGCTCTTCACCGTCGGGTCCATTTCTCTACGCGCAGCTTTCCATTCAGGATGCCAGTATCCACACCTACATAGGGAATCGGCTCCGTAAGGCAGAACGCTCCGCGCAACTGTTGACGATTCTCTCCCGAAGCTGGCGGGATGGCGAGCGACATATAGCGGGCGCGCTGTTCTGCGGTGCCGCGCTCATGAATTGGGGCCAGCGCCAGACATCCGGCGAGGCTGCAGGTAGCGGCTCCGCCGTCCACCCACGCGAGTTCGAACGCGGTCAGCGCCAGCGCCAGGTTCTTCGGGCCGGCCAAGAAGCCGCCTTGTTCGGGATCCATGAATACAGCCGTGATGCCTGACTGGTCGAAGGCTTCAAGCAGCGTGGCTTTTTCCGCAGTCCACTCATGGGTGCCGCGAAGCCCTTGGGCCACAAGCCGCGCCACCGGCCCGCGCGCTACCTCGCGGGCGGACTGCACCAGCATCTGCAAGTCATAGCGGTCGGCAAAACGCCAAAGAATCTGGCGAACGTTGTCGTCGGGCAATGTGCGCAACGTTTCGGATCGTACTCTCGAAACAGTGGTGGCCATGGGATCACCTCCGGCTGAGTCAATCCTTATTGTGATATGTGAATGGCCAAGCTCCTGTGACGCAGATCATACGGGCATGTGACGCGCGGCCAAAGCGAAGCCGACTAAGTTATCCAGGAAGAAGCGCTGGCGTATCATCAGTCTAGAAATTGAACAACCAAGCGCACACAAAGCATGGGCCGAGGACTGAAGGCATGGTACCCGCCGAAAGCAGAGGAGGGAGTATCCGATGGCCAGAAAGTTAGCTGAACTAGTGGAAGAATCTGGCATTCCCATTGACTCGCAGGCTGGCGGCAGAGCTGCCGATACAGTAGTCCATCGGGAAGTGAACAAGGAACCCTGTGCCCGCGCGAAAAAGCTGCGTGATCTGTATTTCCAGACGCTTTCATCGGCGACGAATGAATTTCCCTACTGGTACACCCGTAGATACGCCGAACTCGATGGCGAGATTCCGGTGGTTCGTCGCGCCGCCGCGCTCAAAGAAGCATTCTCGCATTTGACTCCCGCAATTCTGCCGGGCGAACTCTTGGTGATGGGCAAGACCCATCACTACCGTGGTTCATTTCCAATGCCGTGGTTGTCGGAAGCCTACTACATGGCGAAAGGAGATGACCTCTATCAATCCGCCCTGGCGAAGGGTAGTTCCAGCGTTGACGAGCTGTCGAGATTTGGCGGCGGTGGCGGAAACGTCACCGAATCGTTTGGGAGCGTAGTTTCGATCGCCGGTAAGTTTGGCATGCGGTGTGAAGAGATTCCCGCCCTTCTTGACATTGCCAAGCAATGGGTTGGCAAGTCGGTGGACGACCTCGGTCACAAGTACGAGCAGATGGTCCCCGATTACGCGACCAAGGAAGCGATCATGCGAGCCATCGTGTGCATGTTCGATTCGGGATACACGCTCCCGCAAGGTCGAGAAGTAGTCAATTACTACTACCCCCTGGAGTACGGCTTCGACGCCTTGATCCAGCTGGCAAGGGATAAGAAAGGCGGAAGTGGCCGGACGCGCGGACGGAGATGGGTTGATTGGCATGAACCGCCTCTACAACTACGAAGCGGTTGTTCTGATTTTGGAGGGCATTCAGAAGTGGATACTGAACTACGCCAAAGAAGCGCGGCGACTAGCGGTGTTCGAGACCGAACCCGAGCAAAAGCGAGAGTATCGGGAGATGGCGCAGCGTTTGGAAGCGGTGGCCCATGTCAAACCGACGACATTTCCGGAAGCCATCCAGATGATGTGGACGATCCATGTTGCCGTTCTGAACGAGGATGCCATTTCCGGGCTGTCCCCGGGCCGCGTGGGCCAGGTTCTCTATCCCTATTACGACCGGGACAAGGCAGCAGGCCGCATCACGGATGACGAGGTTCTGGAATGGCTGCAACTGCAACGAGTCAAGTTCACCTGCATTGACTGTTTTGCATCGGCCGGCGTCGTCGGTGGCGTGCTCTCCGGCAACACGTTCAATAACCTAAGCTTGGGAGGCCTTACAAAAGACGGGGCCTCGGCGGCGAATGATCTTGAAAAGCTGATAATCGAAGCTGCAATTCGGTGCACCAGCACTCAACCCACTCTCACCGTTCTGTATGACGACAAGTTGCCTGAAGACTTCCTGCTAAGGGCGACCGAGTGCAACAAGACTGGCACGGGCTATCCGGCATGGGTCAATAATCGCGGCGCCATGGAGTTTCTGTTGAGTCAATATGGCGCTGAAGGCATGACTGTAGAGGAAGCTCGGGCGGTGGCGATTGGTGGATGTCTGGAAACGTCACCCTGCTCCTGGTTGCCGCTGCATGTGGATGGCAAGGAGTACTGGATTCCGGGAGGTTCCGGTCAGCCGACCAGCGTCGGCGTGCACTTCATTTCATTGCCTAAAGTTCTCGAACTCGTACTCTTCGATGGTATCGACCAAAGGACCTGTCAGAGGGTGTATCCCCCGCATGGCAAGAAGCTGGAGACGTATGAAGAGGTGGTGGAGGCCTTCAAAGACTACTTTCGCAGAACAGTCGCTTGCCTGACCGCCTGCAACAACATCCAGCACGACATCTGGCGTAAGCAAAACATGGCGATTTTCAACTCGCTGCTTAAACCGGATTGCCTTGCCAATGGTCACCTGATCAATGAACTTGGCTATCGCTACAACGCAACTTACAACGTCGAATCGTGCGGAACCGTTAATCTCGTCAACAGCCTGTCTGCAATTAAGAAGCTTGTCTTTGACGCTCGTACGATCGGCCTTGAGGAACTCAAGCAGGCGTTAAAAGAGAACTTTGGGTTCAAGACAGCCACCGATGTCGGTTCGTTCTCGCTGACGGAGCAGGAGAAGAAGGTCGAAACCGGCAAATGGGATTACGTCCACTACCTCTGCCGCACAGCACCTAAGTATGGCAACGACGACCCATATGTCGACACCATCCTAAAGGAGTGGGAGACGTGGTTCTGCGAGATGTGCCACGACCACGAATCGCTCAATGCAAAGCCTTTGTACGCCTGCCAGATCTCGGTCTCGACCCACGCGCCGATGGGGATGGCCACAATCGCAACCCCAGACGGCAGGCTGGCGGGAACCACGTTCGCCGATGCGTCAATGTCGGCCTACCCAGGAACAGACCGCAATGGTCCGTACGCGCTGTTCGAATCGGCGACGATATGGGACCACTCGATGTCACAGAACTCACAGATGAATCTGAAACTGCACCCGACGGCGATTGCAGGCATGCAGGGATGCAAGAAACTGCTGGCCCTCACGCAGGCTTACATGCGCAAAGGCGGCTTCCATATCCAGTACAACGTCGTGGACAGCAAATTGCTTCGCGATGCGCAGATGAATCCGGACAACTACCGCGATCTGATGGTTCGCGTTGCTGGATTTACTCAGTATTGGGTTGAGATTGGCAAGCCAATACAGGACGAGGTGATTGCCAGGACCGAGTATCAAGGAGTTTGACAGATGAACGGTGTGATGAAGCACATGGACTGCCGTAACTATGTCGCTCTGGATGTAGCGAAAGGCATATGCCACCGCACGAAAGAACTGGTTCTCGCCGACGCCAATCACTGCGAGCATTGTGTCCCGATCCAGAAATGCAAATTCTGCGTTCACTTCGCTCCAGGCGGCCAATATCTAGGGGCTTGCACTGCGGTTCCTAGTCAGCCAATGACGTATCCGGACCTGATCACCGTGACGTGCGACAAGTTCGTAGCCGCGGATGTGGAGAGAGCGTAGTCGGAAAATGAGTACAGGCGACACCAGAGGTCTGATCTTCGATATTCAGGGTCACTCCATCCACGATGGGCCTGGCGCGCGGACGCTCGTTTTCTTGAGCGGCTGTCCTTTGCGCTGCACCTGGTGTTCGAACCCCGAAGGCTTGTTGTTGCGCCAGCGGCTCATGTACAAGTCGCGACTCTGTAAGGATTGCCCGGGACGCTGTATGCCTGCCTGTCCAGTGCAAGCGGCCCGGCCATCGGCTAACGATAGAAACTCACCGGTGTTCGATCGCAAGCAATGCGACTGCTGCGAGACGATGGATTGCATCGAGGTTTGCTATACAGGTGCGCTGGCGCCCAGCGGCAAGTGGTACACGGTGGACGAGTTGATGCGGGTCTTCAGACGTGATCAATCCTATTGGGGACCGCAAGGCGGCGTCACTCTGACCGGCGGAGAGCCGCTACTGCAAGAGGAGTTTGTTCTCGAGCTGCTGGAACGCTGTCACGATGCATACATCTCGGTTTGCGTCGAGACCAGCGGCTATGTTCGCAGAAATCTGCTACAGGCCGTCTTGCCCCATATCCAGTGGCTTTTCATCGATATTAAACACATGGATTCCAGCAAGCACCTGCAAGGCACAGGCGTATCGAACGAACTCATACTCGACAACATCCGCTGGATTGCGAACACCGACTGGCCGGGGCGCATGGTGTTGCGAATGCCTGTCATCCCCGGTTTTAACGACAGCATTGCTGATGTTCAAGCAACCGCCGCTTTCCTGGACGAGATAGGTCAGCGAGAAATCAACCTGTTGCCATTTCACCGGCTAGGAGCCTCGAAGTACGAGCAACTGGGGATGACCTACGCTTATGCGGAACAGCCCGCTATCACTGAAGAGACTCTTGAGTCCCTTGCGACTGTCTATCGGCAAAGAGGAATCACCTGCCACTTGGGTGCGGACACACCTTTCTAGCCGCGAAACCTAAGCGGGCTTCTCCTTCTGATTTATGCTTAGTTCTGGCTAGTGATGGATTGGCCATCGAGTTCGCATGAGTATCGAATGAACCTGTCCACCAAGGTAGGCGCGGGCTTTCAGGAAGAGGCGGATAAGTATGCCGCATACCTTGACACTGTCGAGGGTAGATTGCGACTCGATCTGACCCTTGCCGCCGTGGAAGAATTCTTGCCTCCTCTGCCTTCAACGAGGCTATTGCACGCGCTGGACCTTGGCAGCGGCACCGGTGCAGCCGCGGTGAATCTCGCGCGTCGCGGCGTTACGGTCACGCTGCTGGATTCCTCGCTCGCCATGCTGAAACTGGCAGAGCGGACCGTCCTGACCGCAGAGGTCGGCGATAAAGTCGTACTGCAACACGGCGACGTCGCCCAAGCAGGCAAACTATTCGCTGAGGAATCGTTCGACATCGTTCTCTGCCACAATGTACTCGAATACGTCGAATGCCCAGGTGCTGTGATCCGAGATTCCACCCGGCTTCTGCGGCACGATCCACCCGGGCTGTTTTCCATCATGGCGCGCAACCGGGCAGGCGAGGTGTTAAAAGCTGCAATCCGGATCGGGGACTTGGAGGCGGCGGAACAGAGCCTCACCGCTAGTTGGGGATATGAATCTCTTTATGGTGGCCGGGTGCGGCTTTTCACTCCTGATGAGCTGCTTGCCATGTCGAAAGACGCCGGCCTTGAATTGATTGCCGAGCGTGGCGTGCGAGTGCTTGCAGATTACCTGCCGCCACAAATCGACCGGCAGTCCGAGTACGAGCGGATCTTCGAGTTGGAGCGCAAGTTGGGACGGTGCCCGGAGTTTGTAGCCATCGCGCGCTACACTCACCACATCCTCCGCCATGCGGACGGCGCCAAAGAAGGCCACGTATGAGCGTCTCCTCAAGTCGGCAATCGGCGAATGCGTTCAGCGAAAGAGCGTCAGACACTGGAATCTCGCTCGGCCTGGGACTCACCAACGAGTGCAATCTTTCCTGTGCGTTCTGCTACCGTGATCCAACTCGCGCGGACCGGCTCACCCTGGATCAAGTGAAGTCGGTGATGGTACGCCTTCCCGTGCGCTCCGTGAATCTGGGCACTGGCGAGAACGGGATGCATCCTGATTTCAAAAGCATTCTGGCTTACTTGCGCACGCAGCCCGTAAAACTCACCATCACTTCGAATGGCCATAGCGTAGCGGTTTTGGAAGATGACGATTTGCGCGCCTTTCACGACATCGAGTTTTCTCTGGATTACCCTACGCAAGCCGAACAGGATGCACAGCGAGGAGACGGCAACTGGAAGCTGATCCAGCAGCAGGCACAACGGTGCGTGAGGTTGGGCGTTCCCGTGACCATCATCGCCGTCATGATGAAGGCGAACTATTTGCGTCTGCCGGAGGTGGCGCGAGTAGCCAAACAGTTTGACGCTCCTCTACGTGTGAACGTATATCAGGCGGTGCGGTCCGACATTTATGCGCTGTCTTACGAAGAGTACTGGGAGGGGTTCCGCCGCCTCTTTGCGGAGACGGATGTGATCGCCATTGGTGAACCGCTGGTTCGAGCGATGGCGGGCCTGCCGGCGCTCCGGGGAGGATGTGGCGTAAGCACGGTGCGGGTGACACCGCGTGCCACAACACAGCCCTGCGTTTATTGGCCGGGATCGGGCGCGCCGCTGTCAGATTTGATCTCGATGGGGCTCGACATTCTAGACTCCGCGCCCTTCGAACAGGCTCGCACCCTTCCGGAGGCGTGCCAGCCCTGCGAGTTCCGGGATTCATGCCATGGTGGCTGTGCGGGACGTCGACACCTCCAGGGGGCCGCTAAGGCAGCCTGACTATTACTGTCCGATCGTTCGCGGGGAACGCCGCAGCCTGCCGGTCCGCATGGCCGCGACTCGCGATCTGCCCAAGCTAAGCAGTTGCTGCACGACAGTAGTGATGGCCAGATAGAGCAAGGGCGATTTATCGATACTTACATTCGCCACCATGCGAGTGTGCCTTGCGACGAGTCCCAATAAAAATTGAAAGGGTCGGTCTCATCATGGGGAATAGAGAATGCCTTACATTCAGGTGCGGTTTTACAGCCCGGCAGTAATCGCCCATCCTCCGTTTTGCAGTCGAGCCCAGAAACGTTGATTGTTTTCGGTTGCGAACTGAATCCGTCTTGCGTGGGGGTCCCAACAGGAAACGTGAGAATCTGCGGGTACTTCTTTGGGGACCCCCAAACAACCGCGACCACTGCCCGTCCCTTCTCGGAACCGATCATTACCGTATCGGCTTTTCCATCGCAGTCAAAATCTGCAGTTTTGGCTGAGCTAGCATTCCAATCTACCGATGGATTCGCCTTCCGTAGCACGTTAAGCGTGGCCTGTGAGCCTGGGCCCTGAGCAGCTGCGACAAGGCCAAGAAACAGCAGCAAGAACAAAGCAGTCGCTTTTTTTATGGTCCTAGCCTACGCCGTAACAACAAGCGTCATTCTCATTGACTGCCGAGAACTGGCGATTAAGATAACCGATTCCGAAACGAAATCCACGGGCCGCTCACTTAGGAATCGCAATGTTTCGCCAACACCCTCGGAATGATTGCGTCGTCCTCGCCTCTTATTTCGCGTCCACCCAGGTGCTTGACCCCGCCAGCTTGACCGCCACATTCGTAAACCAAAGGTGCAACGGCTTGCCGTCGGCGGTGCCGCGGTGCTCCGTTGAGATGAGCAGAGGACCTGCCATCTTGTAGCCCGCCCAGGTTGCGATCACAACACTGGGTTTCTTGTCGCCCCCGTGGTCAAAACGGAATTGTTCGACTCGCCCGTTAGTACCGACGTAAAGCGTCCAAGTGTCACCCGGCGTATAGCCGCCGATCGAAGGAGCATACTTCACCACGACCTTCTCGGCGGAGCCCTTGCCCAGCGGCAGCTTCTGCATACCTTCATCGGTCACCGTGGCACTGGTGTCCCAGTAAACATGGAAGGGGAAGATGAGCCAATAATTGTCATTTACGAAGCCCGGATCGATTTCGTCCTTCACGTTGGCAGGTTGGCTGCTGAGCTGTGAGCGCAGGTAGGTAGCCTTCACCGGCTTGCCGTCCTTATCTTTCCCCTCGTAGGTGACCTGGCCGGTCTTGGGCTCCCAGGTCCAGGTTCGAGAAAGATTGATGAGGCCGGAAATGTTTAAGTTGAAGGTGTAGCGGATCGCGTCGATCTGCCCATACGAATCGAGACCATAGGTCTTGGCGAGCTTTTCGACGATGGGCGGACGCGTCTGCGCCCAGGAAGTTGCAGAAAGGATCATTACCCCAAGGATCGATAGAAGACGTAGTGCTGCGTTACGGCGCGAATTTGTCATGGAAGAGCTCCTTGGCGAATTTGGAACGATTCTTGGATGACGGGCAAAGGCTTCTGGATACAACTGTCTCTCAGACCGGCAACCTGACTGCGTGTTCCGACACTATTTCTCAAGCCTGATCCATTGAGCGTGCGGGCGGTGCAGGTCGTGTAAATCGGCGCCACCCGATAATTGCACCTACCGCTGCCATGGACCCGAATTCCAGCAGCATAATCCAACCAGGAACCAACCACGGGCGTCCGAGTCTGCGCAGGTGCCAAACATAGTAGGTAGGAATAATGCTTACCGTCCAGATGACGATCGGCAGCGTCGAGGTGGACCGCAGGAATGGCAGCATCCACAGCAGGTACCAAGGATATACGACCGGCGCACACAGCAGCGATGCTGCCATCGGCCAGGCAAATGCGTCCGATGAGCCTACCGGGGACTTTCTTCTCATCCAGATTGCGGTCAGAAAGCCGACGAGCACTGCCAATCCAACTACAAGCTGCGGGGGCGCCACTCGCCCGAGCGTTGCAAACACCGGATCATTAAAGCGGAAGCTCTGCACGTAGGTTCCGAGCGAGCCGATCGGAATCCGGCCGTGGCTGAGAAACGGCAAATACAGGCATCCGAACACGACTGCCGCCAGAAGGCCGTCGCGAATACGAACCCGCTTCCAATAGAGTGGTAGCAGTACGATGGGGAGAAATTTCACCGCAACCGCCAGCCCAAGTGTCACGGCCGCAACCGCGCGCCAGCGGCGCCCCAGCGCGGCGAAGGACACCAGCAGCAGCAGTGCGCCGACAATGTCGATGTGACCGCTGCCCGCCACTTCCGGTGCCAGCAGTGGATTCCAGGCGTAAGCCAGGACCCAGTGCGCTCCTTGCCCACAACGACGAAAGACATTGAGCAACACCAGAACGATCGCCAAATCGCAAAGCACAAATGCGACTTTCAGCGCAAAGACAGATTCATGAATCGCGGTGATGGCGCGAAAGAAAAGCTCAGCGCCCGCTGGATAGGGGCTCGGTACGTCCGGATTGTTCACGGTGCGGGTCTCGGACGTGTGCAATCCGGCGAGCGTCGGATCGGCGGGAACGAGAATATAAGGGTTATAGCCGAGCCGTTGCACACGGCCATCCCAAACATATCGATGAATGTCATCATCTGGGCCTGGCGGCGTCAGTAGGAATAGAACATGCCACAGAGCAGCTAATACGAGCCCGACGACAATGACGCGCTTGGGGAATGTTGATGTGGAAAAGAACTCACGGACAGCGAAAAGGTACGCGATGCCAGCAACGGCCAGCGGAACGATGAAAGACGGTGTACCCATGCTGGCGAAGTTGCGGGAGCAGACCGTCATTGCCACAAGCAAGATGCCGCCGAGCCCATACAGCCTGCGGGATGGCGTGAGTTTCACAGGTCGCCCGCGCCGGTCCGCAACTGCGCCACCGCATGTCCCCACTGTTCTAGCCAGGCCGCCGTTCGTGGCGCCCTAGACGGAGCGATCCGGAGTTCCGCGGCGAGCCGAGCTAAGTCGTCCCCCACGTCGATGTCGTAGAAAGGATCGGTGAGGCCTGTTGAAAGACCGAGGATCCGAACACGCGCCTCTAACGTCTCAAGGGCAGTGTTAGTTCCCATCCCATCACCTTCGAACAGCGTTGGATGAGCGGCTTTGGCTCCGACGAGATAGTAGCCTCCGTCATGCGTCGGCCCGATAACCACGTCGTACGCAGCAAGGGTCTGGAAAGCATTTTCCAGGACCGAAGCCGGCAGGTGTGGGCTGTCGCTGTTGAACGCGATCACGCGCCGCTGCCCAGATGCAAAAAGTGCGAACACCGAGGTGAGTCCTGCCGCAAGGCCTTCTCCCTTCTGCGCCACGATCTGTACCGCATCGCCCGCCAGAAACGCAAGTTCACCTACGTCCGAGACCGGGCACATCACCGCAACCTCCACGCCGCTCAATGAGCGTGCCAGTTGTACCGTGTCCCCAAGCAGGCAACGATAAAGCTCGGTGACCGCTTCGACTGGAAGGCTCTGGGCTAAACGGGTCTTGACCATGCCCGGTCTGGGTGCTTTTGCCATGACAACCAGCGTGCATCCACTGTCGGCCCGATGTGCTGTGTTTTCGCTGGAGGATTGCATAGAAGATCACCGTGCCAAGACTCACGCTGGCCGCGGTGTACCGGCCCTTAAACGTCGAAAATAATAGCGCGCTATCAGGCTAAGAATGAACCACGCTGCTCCAACGGTTCCCTTCAGCGTGCCGCTGATTTTCGATTTCCCAATACGTGGATAATAGCTGACCGGCACTTCAACAATGCGGAATCCCCCTAACGCGCCCTTTAGGATCATCTCAACCGCCCAACCGTAGGTGGTCTCTTGCAAATCGAGACGGCGAAGGACATCTACGCGCCCCGCGCGGAACGGTCCGAGGTCTGTGATCCCTACACCATACAGACGTGTAATCAGGCCAGCCGCCAGGCGGTTACCAAACGCTGCGTGCCAAGGCAGCGCCCCCGCCATGCTCTGCTTCCCGAGACGTGATCCCAGCGTGATATCGGCACAGCCGTCGATGATCGGAGCCAACAGAATCGGCAGCTCCGCAGGTCGATCGCTATAATCGCCGTCGAGGAACACTACAACGTCAGGGCCACTTACATTAGCCAGCCCGGTCAAACAGGCGCGACCGTATCCGCGACGAGGTTCGTGGAGGACGCGGGCTCCCATCCTCGACGCGATCTCGGGAGTCCCGTCGGTTGAATTGCTATCCACAACCAAGACTTCAGTGACCATGTCGGCCGGTAGATCAGCTAAGACGCGACCGATGGACTGCGCTTCGTTGTGCGTAGGAATGATTACTGACACTCGCACTTGATCCTGGCTCAAGTCACCACCACGGGGAAGACGGCCACCGCTGAGCCAGCTGTGCGTCAACGCCCCACCTTCGTCCCGCTCGCCCCACCGCAAGCGCAAGCGATGCGAGCACCGGAACCAGCAGCTCCCAAATCCAAGCCGTGCCCCACTCCGAAACCCACAGGCTGCCCAGGTAGAGAAACGCTATAAAAGCGACCGGTCGCGTCAGCAGACCAATGATGAGCAGGATCCCGAGAGAGATCTCGGTGATCGCCTGCATAGGAGCCGCCATGGCGGCATGGCTGGCCGCCAACCCCATCACTGCCTTCCATGCGGCTGGCGAGTGGCTATGCTGAATGTAATAGTTGATCAGGCCTGCGTAGCCCGCAGCAGTGTAGAGACCCTTTCCCAGATTTTCAAAGAAGACCCACACAAACATCGCGCCGATCGTCAGCCGGACCAGTGCCAGCCCATTTGCGGCATCAGGTTGTTCAGCGGCGTTTCGTAATAAGGTTGGTTTTGTTGCCATCGTGAACCTCCTGCCCAACGGATGCGGTATCGACCCCACCGAAGAAGAGGGTCGGGACATCTTAAGCCGTTCTCCCGGTTCTGGCTAGTGGATGCGCAAAGATCATGTAAGTCCTCCAGGAATAGCAAACCAGTTGCGAATGTGTTCGATCGCCTTAAGGTGCGGATTACTGCAGCCTGACATACTCGGTTGTGGCTTGCTGGTAGATGGGGATTTCGGGATCGGCGTCTTTCCAAAGGATGAGGAAATTCTGATACGCGGTGCGAGCTTTGTCGCGTGCCGCTGGATCCTTGGCGGCGTCAAGCGCATAAGCGCGAGCCAGACCGAGGCGAGCCAGCGCTCCCCATATGGCGGTTACAACGACGACTCCACACTGGTTACGACGGCGCATTTGGAATCGTAAAAAACACTGGGACTGCGCCCTCATGTATGGTCTGATCGCGACGCGAGCCACGCAGGATTGCCATGTGTCCAGTAGATAATGTGCAATGCAATTAGTTTCCATAAGCGTGGCTCGGTTGAACTGTGATACTGTCGACCTTTTCCCATGAAACGCGTCCTCGTTGCCGCCGTCATCGTGCTGGCCACCATTTTCTTATTTGTCCAATCCGGGCCCCCCTTAATCGTCGATCATCCGGAAAAATCCGACGCCATCCTCGTACTTGGAGGAGACCACAACGATGTCCGCTATTGGCGGGGATTGGAGCTGCTGCGTGCGGGCTACGGAGGTCAAATGATTTTGGATGAAAGCGCGGAAACTATGTTTGGGCGTACATACCCAGACTTGGCGGCCGACTTCGTCGCCCGTACGGCAGGCGAACAAGCCCCAAACATCCATGTGTGTGCCATCCAGCAGGATTCCACGCTGGCGGAGACTGCCGACGCAGCAATGTGTTTGGCCCAACTGCAACCGCCGCCACACGCTGTCTTGCTCGTTACAAGTGACTATCACACGCGACGCGCCTTTTCTATCTTCCGCAAACGACTACCTCAGTATCACTGGTCAGTGACTGCAGCGTATGACGATTACTTTTTTGGATTGCCGTGGTGGAAGCGGCGCGAATGGGCGAAAACTAACCTTACGGAGTGGCAAAAGGTGCTATGGTGGGAGCTCTGGGAGCACTGGCGAAATTAATCGCGGCGTGGTTCTTTGTGCTCGTACGATAGTGAAAATCCGGATTGCCGGGCCAGAGGGCGACTGCTCTTGTGAGGTTACTTAACTTCATTGAGGCGGCCAAGGTTTCACTCCCTGCGACATCTGCAGTTTCAATTATGAGCGACGCCGCGCAGAAAACCGAAATACAGGCAAGATCGCGATAGCCCACCCTGTCTCCAACCGTACGAGCATCTCTCCTCTAAATATGGAAGCAGCTTGAGCGCCGCCTATCGGGCGCTGCGTTGAAGATGCTGGGTTGGTATCAGTGGAAAACATAAGTCGGCTTTACCAGCGGTTGGCAGAACTAGAACCTGCGCGTGAGGAAGGAAAGTCCCTAATCACCTTTAACAAAGCGCCGGCAGCACGGTCGATCGTAGTTTTCGATATTTGCTCCAAGTCGTAGATGCGGTAAAGGGAAGACTGTTCATAGGTCCTAACTTTCTCACTCAGTACTGCAGGCAGAAAAAGCGATCTTAGAGCGCAGATTTGCTGGATCAACATCACACCCGCTTGAGCGTTTGGAGAGGCACAGTTTATCACGTTGGATTCCCTGCGACGTGGCACCGCCTCCCGGCATCTCCTAGCAGTGGCCTATCGAGGAACCAAGCATGTATCACTACGATCCTAAGACTGCCCTGGAAGAGCTGAACGAAGATGCCGTGCTTCCTAATCCCGTTCGAGTGCGCGACATGATGCTGAGAGCACACCTTGATGCCGACCGTTCATTGGAATATAACCGCCTGTTCGTCGAATATCAGCGCGGCTTCGGCGAGCTGCTAGAACTGGGGCGCCATTTGCTGGGAGCATTGGCGGGATCGCACAAGAAATAATCACGGAGTCGGCAGTAGCTGAGGAGAGCGTATGAAACTGTGGGTGCTGTTGGGTTCGATTTGCCTGTTTACGGTATCGGTGTTTGCGGCGGAATCGCACGACGTATCGTACAAGAGCGGTGATGAGACAGTGAATGCGACGATGTACACGCCGCCGGGCAAAGGGCCGTTCCCGGCGTTGGTCGTCATCCATGAATATTGGGGGCTCAACGATTGGGTCAAGGAGCAGGCGTCGAAGCTGGCCGACGAAGGGTACGTGACGCTGGCCATTGACCTGTATCGGGGAAAAGTTGGCACGACTCCCGACGAAGCGCACGAGTTAATGCGAGGCGTGCCTGAAGACCGGGCCAATCGCGATCTGCTGGCGGCCAGTAGTTACTTGCGCGCGCAAAAGGATGTCGATCCCAAGCGCGTGGGCTCGATTGGATGGTGCATGGGCGGCGGCTATTCGCTCGACCTCGCACTGAACGATCCGAGGCTGAAGGCGGCGGTCATTAATTACGGCCATCTGGCGACCGATGATGCCGCGCTGAAGAAGATTAATGCTGCGGTCCTTGGAATCTTCGGCGGGCAAGACCGTGGTATTTCGGTAGCGGACGTTAACAAGTTCGAGACCGAGCTCAAGGCCCTGAACAAAACGGTCGAGATCCATATCTTTCCCGACGCAGGTCACGGCTTTGAGAATCCCAATAACAAACAGGGGTATCGAGCGGATGATGCTGCCCAGGCCTGGAAGCTGACAGTCGATTTCTTGGCGAAGAATCTGAAGTCAAAATGACACGGTTAGACTCAACACTGCGATATCAGAAACGCTTCCTGTGGATACTGCTGGCGGCGGCTGTCATGTCGGTGCTGTGGGTAGTAAAGGTGGAGATTGTCTATCGTCGCAATGTGCGCCACATCCCCACGAATTTTCAGTTGCGCTATCACCAACCACCCGATCTTTGGAGGGCGTGAATGGTTTCCACCCTATGCCACGTTCGATCTCAGTTGCGATCCGATGCGACTAACGCCGTATGAGATAGGACCTTCAAAGTCTTTGATCCGGACTACACCCGTTCCAGCACCAGCGCGATGCCCTGGCCAACGCCGATGCACATCGTACACAGAGCGTAGCGCCCACCGGTCCGTTGCAGTTGCAGGACAGCAGTGGTGACTAGCCGCGCGCCACTGGCGCCTAGAGGATGGCCAATCGAAATCGCTCCGCCATTTGGGTTCACATGGGGTGCGTCATCGGGAATCTGCAGTTCGCGAAGTACAGCGAGCGCCTGGGAGGCGAATGCTTCGTTCAGTTCGACTATGTCCATATCCGCAACGTTGAGTTTTGCTAACGCGAGCACTTTGCGAATTGCCGGAGCAGGCCCCATGCCCATAATGCGCGGCGCCACACCTGCCGCAGCAGAGGCAACGATGCGCGCCTTTGGCGTGAGACCGTAGCGCTTCACAGCTTCTTCCGACGCCAAAAGCAGCGAGCACGCACCATCGTTGACACCCGAGGCGTTGCCAGCGGTGACGGTGCCATTTGGTTTCACGATTGGTTTCAGCGCTGCCAACGCTGCGAGAGTTGTATCGGGACGTGGATGCTCGTCCTGGCTCACCATGACGGGCACGCCTTTGCGTCCAGAGACTGTAACGGGAACAATCTCTAGCGCGAGGGCTCCAGCTTCCATGGCGGCCGCAGTCCGCTGCTGGCTGCGATAGGCAAACGCATCCTGATCCTGGCGCGAGATATGGAACTCTTCCGCCACGTTCTCGGCAGTCTCGGGCATGGAGTCGACGCCGTATGCGGCTTTCATCAAGGGATTCACGAATCGCCAGCCGATGGTGGTGTCTTCTAACTTCGCGCCGCGGGAGAAAGCAGCATCGGACTTTGCCATGACAAACGGGGCCCGCGACATGCTCTCCACTCCGCCAGCGATCACCAGGGAATTCTCCCCAGTCTTGATCGCTCTGGCAGCAACTCGAAACAGCGTCCATGCTGGAACCGCATAGACGATTCACGGTTGAGCCAGGAACGGTTTGCGGAAGGCCGGCGAGCAACAGCGCCATGCGCGCGACATTGCGGTTGTCTTCTCCAGCCTGGTTCGCACATCCCAGAAGCACATCGTCAACTGCACCCCAGTCAACAGACGGGTTGCGCTGAACCAGCGCCTTGATCGGAATTGCCGCGAGATCATCGGTGCGGACAGAAGAAAGCGCTCCGCCGTAGCGACCGAAAGGGGTCCGGATTACGTCACAGATGAAGGCATTCGACATTCAGCTAACCTGTCTCTCTCAGACAATAATAACTTGCACGAACTGGCTGCGCAGGTTTTCCGAGAAAGGCAGAGAAGTGACACAAACGCTTCGACAACAAGCGAAGTCCACTGGAGCTTATCGACAGCCACAATTTAAGCCGCTGACCCTCTACTTCAATAAGTACAAGGCGTTCACATGGGCCGTGACCGTTGATTTTCTGTGCTCCAAACTCGGCCGTGGGAGGAGCAGGAGCGGCCATCGCCCCAACACTTGCTTGTTTGGCGAAGACCATGGGATGCACCGGGTTGGGTTCGTAAGTGTCGACGGACGCATAAGAGAGCTCGCCGAGCGTACGGCCACTGAAGCGCGCCACCGCATTGGCCATCGCGCGGGCACGCGGCAATGCGTCTTCCACAGCCTTAACCTTGGCGGCTTCCATATCGTCGAGAAGGTAGCTGAGTGATTGATCCCCGGTCACATCCGCCATGTTGCTGAGGCCCTCGGTGATCGGTCCCACTTTAGAGAAGTCTTTCAGCTTAATGCTGATGTTGGTGTCCACGCGATAGCCGACCAACTTGCGTTTCGGAGTCTTGTAGTCATACACCGGCTGCACCGAGAACTGGCCGACCTGCGCGTCCTTGGGATCGAGGCCGTTGGAGCGTAGCAGTTGCCGCACCTGCTCGGCCCCACGACTGGCTTTCTGGTTCGCATCCGGCAGTTTGTCTTCTTGTGCCGAGATATTAAATTGCACCAGCACGGTATCCGGCTGGGCCTCGAACTTGCCGTCAGCGCCGACCCATACTGTGTTGGGGAGTGGAGCTGCGGAGCGATCCTGCGCCGTTATCGGGTCCACCATGCAAAGTGACCCGAGGAAAGCTATGACCGCAAACGCAACGGACTGCCGGTTTCTGAATCGCATAAGAGCACCGAACTGCCACGCTCGTCTCTGGGGCCGAAAATGGCCAGAAGCTGCGAGGACGTAGCGCCTTTCGTTTCGAAATCATAGTCCGGCGAAGTGCTTTTGACCAAGCCATCCGCCGAATGCCTTCCCAGGAAAGAACGTTGAAAATTGCGATCCTTGCAAGAGATTCCGGCTTGCGAAAGGCGAAAGGGTAGAAAGCCCGGATTCCCGGAATCAAACTCGACATGTACTTTCGCGCCGAATGTGTCATCCAAATGTTGAAAATGCGAATCTAAAAAGATAAGTTGGTGATAGTTGTTAAAGCCGAGGTCGAAGTAAGGAGCGGCCGATGCGCAGATGGTATGTGCCACTCACAGTACTGGGAATTGGCAGTCTCGGGGCATTCTTGCTTAGCGAATGGGGGAGAAACACCCTGCACGCTATCTTCGATGACTTCCACCAGACCCCGGAGCGCTGGCTGGAATGGAATGAGAGCGCGCAAAGCGAACTTGACCGCCTCCAGGAGGCATTGAATCGCATCGCGGACTCACTAGAGCCCCACACCCAATTCGGCCACTAAGCCCTCGCCGGGTACGACGAGTTGCGGCATCGAAAGCAATAGGCATTCCTCTTCAGCATCCTACGAGGCTGCTGCGCCGGGCGCCAGTTCATTAATTCTTCCCGCCATCCGGATATCGCGTTGCGTAACCCCACCCGAGTCATGCGAGACCAGTGCCATGGTCACCTTGTTGTAGCTGATGTGAATGTCAGGATGATGATTTAAGGCTTCGGCGGCTTCGGCGATTTGGTTCACAAAATCCATTGCCTGCAGAAAATTCGTGAACTGAAACTTGCGCTCAATCGCGCCTGCGCTTTTCTTCCAGCCGGGAAGCTTTTGTAGCGCCTGCTGAATCTCAGTTTCGGACAGAACGGCACTCATTTGCTGACTCCCTTGCGAACCCGGATCCGCAGTTGGTCGTTGGTCCCTGCTGCCATAGAAGTCCCCATCTTACTTCGGGGTTGGAACTCCGATTTCCGTGCGCAATTCCTGCCAAATGTGCTCTGAAATGGAGAGGAAGACGTGCACGATCTCGGGATCGAATTGCCGCCCTGCATTACGCTCAATCTCGCGTCGGCCCGCGGGAATAGATTGTGCCGCGCGATACGGACGATCAGACGTGATGGCATCAAAAGTATCAGCAATAGAGAAAATGCGCGCGCCAAGTGGGATCTGATTTCCCCTTAGCCCGCGGGGATAGCCGCTACCATCGAAGCACTCCTGATGCGAGTAGACAATATCTGCCGCCTCGCGCAGAAAGGGAATTCTGCGCAACATCCGGTAACCAAGCATGGCATGGCGGCGCATGATTTCCTGTTCCTCAGGACTTAGTCTGCCCGGTTTCCGCAGGATCGCGTCGGGTATCGCCATTTTGCCAATATCGTGGAGAAAGGCTCCGCGAGCGATGATGCGAATCTGGTCGTGCGGCAACTCCATGGCCCGGGCAATGGCGATGGTGAAGGCGGTTACGCGCTTGGAATGGCCTTCGGTTTCGGCATCTTTCAGATCGAGCGCATCGCCCAAGGCCTCCAAGGTGATGTCATACGAGCGCTCCAGGTCGGCCAGAGCACGACGAAGCAAGTCGGTACGGGCAGCGACCAGGGATTCCAACTTGGTTTGATACGCCAGATTTTCCAGCTTCAGGCGCCGATTCTCCATCGCCCGGCGGACGATGGCCAGCAGCTGTTCGCGTTCGAAAGGTTTCAGCAGATAGTCGTACGCACCGTTTCGGATCGCAGCCAGGGCTATTGAAATGTCGTGGACGGCAGTGACCATGACCACGGGAATGTCGGGATGTTCCTGACGAATCCGCGCCAGCAAAGATAATCCGTCCATGCCTTCCATGACGAGGTCAGAGAGCACTAACGAGTAATTTTCGTTGGAATCCAACAGGGCAAGCGCCTCCTTGCCAGAGCTGACAGGACGACACTCGAAACCCACTTGGCCCAGGATGGAGCACACGATGTCACGGATCGTGTTCTCGTCATCAACTACAAGGATGCGCTCGTCCGTCATAATAGAAAAACGCTGCAGCGATAGTTCGGGCCGTTGTTCGTTCGATTCTATCCACTTCCGCTCGTGCCGTTACAGAAATTGTGGGCTGCCACCTTCTCAGCGTTACTGAGGGAGGTACGTGACGGGTTATAGATATAGAAACTTTACATACCCCAGAACCTTGAAGTTGGCACCGCAATGCCAACTTACGGAAGACAGGAGCCCAATCTCATACGGCGATGGTGATAACGCTGCCGACTGTGTCCGTGCGCAAGACGGGTCTGACCGTTCATCGTGGGACGTCTCGCTTCTGTATTTTCAATCACTTATCGAAATTCTCTTGAACAATCCGAATCGCGTGGGTCTTTGGGCCCACCGATTGCACAGTACTAAGGTGTTGATGAGCAGCTAGACGATAGACATTTCGATACAACAGTTGGAACTCAACCAGGGGGTAATAATGAGCACAGTGCAGGAAGCGAATACGTTTGGTTTTGCAACATACATGCCAGCAGTTTTGCAGCGCAGCGTTGACAGCTATAGCGAAACCTACGAGCAGAATCGCCATCGCGTGTATGCCCTGGCATTTTGGATGACGGATAACGAGCTTGACGCGGCCGAATTGATGGCCCAGACTTTCTGTCGCGCATTTGCCAAGAGGGACACCCCGACGCCAGAAGAAATTGATCGCTGCTTGATTAGCCAGCTGCGCGAATACATGCCTCTGGGAATCCTGACCCTGAACTGCGCCCCTTGCGAGAGAGTGCTATCGGTGCGCCGCAATACATTACGCGTGGAGTTGGAACGAGCTGTGATTCAGTTGCCCCCAACAGAAAAGATGATCTTCCTGATGCACGACGTGGAAAGCTACGATCATGCTCGTATCGGCCGTGCTCTGGGCCTCAGTGAAGAGGAATCACGCATCGGGCTCCATCAGGCTCGGTTGCGTCTGCGCGAGCTGCTTACGAAATCAATTTAATCTCAGATTCGGCCTTTTCTCCTGAATGCTCACGCCCCTCGAAAGAGGGGCATTTTCATTTGCTCCGCGGTTCCGGAATGTACTAGCTCTTCCCCGCCTCTGTCGTGCTGTCGAGTTCCTCATCTTCATCTTCTTCGCGCTTCAACGGGCGGAGCAGTGGAAAGAGAATCACATCGCGGATGGAGTGCGAATCGGTCAGCAGCATGGTCAGTCGGTCGATGCCGACGCCTTCGCCCGCAGCCGGGGGCAAGCCATACGACAATGCGCGAATGTAGTCCTCGTCCATCTGGTGGGCTTCTTGGTCGCCGCGCGCGCGTTCGCCGAGCTGCATCTCAAAGCGCCGGCGCTGCTCCTCGGGATCGTTCAGCTCGCTGAACGCGTTGCCGATCTCCAGGCCACCGATGAAGATTTCGAAACGCTCGACCCACTCGGCACTTTCCTCCGGCTCGCGTTTGTTCTTCGACAGTGGCGAAATTGCCAGAGGGAAGTCGTAGATGAACGTCGGCTGAAGAAGGTGCGGCTCGGCGACAAACTCGAAGATATCGGCGATCGTCTTGCCGTTCGGAGCTGTTAGATCGTAGGGGATGTGCGGATTCGCTGCATTGTAGCGGTGCACCATCGCGGCAATCTGCTCGGCACTTGAGAAATCCATCATCTCCGGCTTTTCTCCGGCATTTTCAGGCCAGAACTTGATGATGGCTTCGCGCATCGAAAGTCGCTGGAAGTTGCCGAAGTCAATCTCGTGCCCATTGAAGTGGGCGATCGTTGTACCGTTCACGTCGCGCGCCACCTGCGCCAGCATTTGGGCGGTGAAGTCCATCATGTCCCGATAGTCGGCGTAGGCCATGTAGAACTCCAGCATGGTGAACTCAGGATTGTGCTGGGTCGAGATACCTTCGTTACGGAAGTTGCGATTGATCTCGTACACGCGGTCCATGCCGCCGACCACCAGCCGCTTTAAATAAAGCTCGGGCGCGATGCGCAAATAGAGGTCCACGTCGAGAGTGTTGTGGTGGGTTATGAACGGCTTCGCTACCGCGCCGCCGGCAATGGGATGCATCATCGGCGTCTCGACTTCGACGAAGCCGTTGGAATCGAGGAATCGCCGCATTGACTGCACGACTTTGGCGCGCTTCAGAAAGACCTCGCGCACCTCAGGGTTCATCGTCAGATCAACGTAGCGGCGGCGATAGCGGGTCTCCACATCCTGCAGTCCGTGCCACTTTTCTGGCAGCGGAAGCAGGTCCTTCACCAGGAAGGTAATCTCTTCCACGTGGACGGTCAGTTCATCGGTGCGGGTCCGAAAGAGGTAGCCCTTCACGCCGATGTAGTCGCCGAGATCGAGCAGCTTATAAAGCTGGAAGGCCTTTTCGCCGACATTGTCGAGGCGGACGTAGATCTGAAGGCGCTGGCCACCCTGTTGCAGGTGTGCGAAACCTGCTTTTCCCTGCACACGTATGGACATCAGGCGGCCCGCGACGCTGACGTTCGTACGCGGAGATTCGAGCTCCGGGCCAGTCTTAGCCGAATATCCTTCGAGAATCTGTGGAATGGTGTGGGTGGTCTCGTAGCGATAGGGATAGGCCTGCTGCCCTAGCGCCTCAATCTGCTTTAGCTTTTCTCTTCTGAGCTCGTAGATTTTCTGGTCAAGTGCCACAGTTATTCCTTTGTGCGTCGTTTCTCGCCAGGCGAACAGTGACGAAAACTGATTATAGAGGGTGGGCTTACTTTTCAAGGGTCAGCCCGCGACGCGGAATTGCTAGCGGTTTACGCTGGAATGACTTTGTGCGCTGAGCTTTGATCGTGCATTTTCCCCTTGAAGTTCGCCAAAACTCCCTTATGATCGGGCGAACAAAAGAACGGCAGCATCGCTGGCGTTCACCGTGACAAATTAGGGCTAAATGACCCAAGGGGTATGAGGAGGGGTCCAATGGCTGAGAATCATCAACTTGAGCGGGAACTGGAGAAGGTCAGAAGGGCAGAGAAACGATATGGTTGGGGTAATGACTTTGCCAAGTCCTTCGTGGCGGTGCTGTCCTTATTTGGAAGTATTGTTGCCAGTGTCCTGGTAGCTGTAGGAAGTCCCAAACTACTGACGGCGGTTGTTGCTGGAATTCCCGCAGCAGTGGTTGCCATCACCAAGATATTTCCCTTTGAAGCCCGAGCGCTGGCCCATTGGACAAAAGAATATAGGCTCCATGGCCTTCTGTTGAAGCTCAGGTATGAGGGTGCAGAGTTAAGGGTCGTAAGCGAGCAATTTCGCGAGATCGAAGCAAAAACTTTTGACGAGTGGCCGCTGTTGGGCTTCCTGCCAGGAGAAGGTAGAGAAGCGGGATCAATGCCGCCTGTCGAGAAAACCCAAAAGGGCGCGGCCGCTGGTAGCTGAAAGCTCCGCGACGAGTTGGACGCGACAGTGAACGACGAGGCCCCGCCTTTGGTCTAATCCAAGTTTGGGGAGAGGACTTAAGATCGTATCTTGACATCGCGATTCCCTGTGCCCAGAATTTCAGGTCTGTCAGATGACAGAGGAGGCTCAGCATGCGTCTCGTCCTTCCGATGGTTCTTACGGCAGCGTTGGTGCTTGCAGTGGCTTTGACTCCCGCTACTCCTTCATCCACCGACGCCCCAGCTGGATTCGACAATAAGAGTAACGGGCTGGTGGACGATGTCACGCACCAGGCGGACCAGACAACATTCGAAGAAGTCGAGCAGATCAGCGACGGTCTGGGGCCGATCTACAATGCTCAGTCCTGCCGCGAGTGCCACCAAAACCCAGTCTCAGGCGGACCCAGCCAGGTGAACGAACTGCGCGTTGGGCATGTTGGCAGCAATGGTGAGTTCGAGACCCCTGCAATATCGATCGCTGACGGCAAGGAGGTCATAACAGGCCGCACCCTGGTGAATGACCGCGCTATCTGTCCCAACGGTGCGTTTCCAGACACTGAGATTCAGGAGCGGGTGCCCGACACGGAAAAAGTCCGCACCTTTCGTGTGTCTCTGAACCTGCTGGGCGACGGTTTCGTAGAAGCTGTTCCGGACCAAACCCTTGAGGATATGGCAAAGGAACAATGCCGCAAGAGCCATGGCAAGATCTGCGGGCTCGCATTGAGGGTCCCGGTCCTTGAGGCTCCAGGCGAAACTGCCATCGGTCGCTTTGGTTGGAAAGACCAGCACGTCAGCTTGCTCTCCTTCTCCGCGGACGCGTACCTGAATGAAATGGGCATCACCAACCGGCTGCAGCCGGACGAGGTGACGAACCTATGTAATACGGTTGCCGAGCCCAATGACAAAGTGGGTGCAGACGGCCTTTCCGACATCGATCATTTCGCGCGGTTCATTCGCGCCAGTAAGGTACCACCGCCAGACCGTACTCTTGCCGTCACCGATAAGGCGAAGCATGGGTCAGAAGTATTTGACCGGATCGGCTGCAATGAATGCCACATCCGGAGCATGACCACAGCGCCTGCCGGAACAAAAGTCGACGGCGGAGCGTTCACCGTTCCAGATGCTCTGGGGTCGAAGCAGTTCTATCCTTACAGCGATTTCCTGCTGCACAATATTGGCACCGGCGACGGTATTGTTATCCCCATCCCCGAACACTATGGGCGCGCCTTTGCCAAATACGCGTGGAAGGAGATGCCGCCCAACAACTTTCAACCGACCCGCTATCGCATTCGTACCGCGCCGCTATGGGGCGTGCGCATGAGGACTCGCCTTATGCACGACGGAGCATCGTTGACGGCGCGCGATGCCATTATTCGTCACAAGGGAGAAGCCGAAAGGATTGCCAAGAGCTTTAGAAGGTTATCTTCCACGGACCAAGAGGCGCTATTGCAGTTCCTGCAATCGCTGTGAAGGCGCTGGTTATGTGGGGAGAGTTAGCTTTTATGGTGCCGCCGGAAGCGGGCATGCGGTACGGGCTTGCGCCGCTTGAGCGACATCCATCGGCCTAGTGTCGCCGGGGAAGGCACGAAGGCCACCAGCAGAAGGAACGCGCCTCCCACCGCTAGGATCTCCGGAGAATAGCTGCTGCTGCTCGGGGTAATAGGGCTGTTTTGTACGTTGATCAACTCGGCATGTCCCTTGTGCCAGCCGTAAAAAATCAACCACGCTCCTAAAGCAAACACCGCAATCCGCGCCGCGATCTTTTTCACCAGGACTTCCTTCCAAGCCGTTCAGTGAACAGCCGGTACCATAGTGCCATGTTGGACGCGGGAAGCAAAACTTTCCCCCGGAGACGTTCAACAGGCAATGCATCTCTTCGGTCCGTACGATTTTCGGCTCGCGATCGGAAATTGTGACGGATGTCATTGAATCGTGTCCCGGACGGGATTATATTGTCCGGTTATTTCATACTACTGTCACACTTCGGTGTGGCGCGTGAGTCCATTCATGCCGCAGAACTATGTACCGATGTTCATCTTCGCCTTCCTGGCCTTTCTGGTGGCGGCGGGGACGCTCGCACTGTTCTACATCGTCCGCCCTCGTAACCCGTTCAAGACCAAGCTCATGCCTTACGAGTGCGGCATCACGCCCTTCGACAGCGCGCGCGGCCGATACACCATCCGCTTTTATATTGTGGCCATCCTGTTTGTGGTCTTCGATGTGGAGACCATCTTTCTGTTTCCGTGGGCGGTGCAGTTCAAGCTGCTGGGTTTGTTCGGTCTGTTGGAGATGCTGATCTTTCTGGGCATCCTGATTGTGGGATACATCTGGATCTGGAAGAAGGGCGCGCTGGAATGGGTATAGCGGGAATGGTCTCCAGCGCAGAAAATCATCAACCCCATTAGCGTTTGGCAGCGTGGATGGGGATTTTTTTGGGCGCGATGCGGTTGTCCGCGCCAATATCGCGCACTTCGTAACAATGTGATTGCGGTCACAATGCGACGTGACCCCCGCACAAGATGATAAGCGCCTCCAACTGATAGAACTTAGAGTTCCACGACAGCAGGGAACCGGCACCAGAAGAGAGCCATAAGAATGCCCGACGAAACCAAAGGAACCGACCCAGTCTCTCCTGCTTCATCCTCCCCAACCGGGGACCCAGCGGCGCCCGGTGAGGGAGTCGTAACCGGAGGCGGTCAGGCGCCCGCCCAAAAATCGCCGACTTCTGCTGCATCAGGCGCTCCACCAATCGCGCCGGCCAAGACGGAAGCTCCCCTGGTCGCCAAGCCTGTCGAAGCAGCCAAAGCCGTTCCTGAGGCTGCGCCGCCAAAGCCATCTGCTCCCGCGACATCCGACAAGCCTGCAGCCCCGGCTGCGGCAAAGCCTGCCGCTCCCGCAGCCGCGAAGCCCGCGCCCAAACCTGAAGGTCCCAAGCCAGAACCCTGGGAGGCAGACCTGGTCACGCGCTTGCGTAGCCAGTACGGCTCCGGAATCAAAGAGGCCAGTACCTACGTTGGGCAGAAGTACCTGGTTGTAGACAGCTCAATCATCTACGAGATCCTGATACGCATGCGCCAGGACGAGCTGTTCGACTACTGCGTGGACATTACAGCAGTGCACTATCCCAAGCGCGAGGCGCAGTTCGACATCGTTTACATCCTGTATTCGTTCCACCACAACGAGCGCGTGCGCATAAAAACGCAGATCAAAGACGGCGAACGGCTGCGCACGGCGGTAGAAATCTGGGAGACCGCCAACTGGCTGGAGCGCGAAGTTTTCGACATGTTCGGCATTGAGTTCGACGGGCATCCTGACCTGAAACGCATTCTGCTGCCCGATGGATGGAAGGGCCACCCGCTACGCAAGGATTACCCGATTCTGCAACAGGACCAGGAATGGGTGAAGATCAACCTCGGCATCGAGAGTGGACAATGAGCGAACGCACCGATTACCTCGACCTCGATACCAAGGACGAAACCTTTCTTGACTCTACGGAACTTGTTCTCAACATGGGGCCGCAGCATCCCTCCACGCATGGCGTGTTGCGAGTCATCCTGAAGCTGGATGGCGAGAAGGTCCTGGGCACCGAGTGTGTCATTGGCTATCTGCATCGCGGCGTCGAGAAAATTGCGGAGAACCGCACCTACGCGATGTTCAACCCCTACGTCGACCGCATGGATTACGTTGCCGCGGTCTCCAACGGGCTAGGTTACTGCGAAGCCGTTGAGAAGTTGCTCAG
The DNA here is from genome assembly GCA_963709045.1 of uncultured Acidobacteriaceae bacterium. Lineage (GTDB taxonomy): Bacteria > Acidobacteriota > Terriglobia > Terriglobales > Acidobacteriaceae > Bog-257. The sequence goes on from CAVPUX010000013.1 coordinate 39,901, forward strand.
CGTGGAAGCCCCACCGCGAGCGCAGTATCTTCGCGTCATCTTGACGGAACTGTGCCGCATCGCCAGCCACCAGGTTTGGCTGGGCACGCACGCCCTCGACATCGGCGCCATCACGCCGCTGTTCTATTGCTTCCGCGATCGCGAAGAAGTCCTGAAGATCTTCGAGAAGTATTGCGGCGCCCGCCTGACAACCCATGCGTTTCGCATCGGCGGCTGCCTATATGAAGCCTACGAAGGCTTCGAGCAGGATTGCAAGAAGTTCTGCGACGATTTCTTGCCCAAGCTCGACGAATACGAAGAGCTGCTGACCACCAACCGCATCTGGGTGGAGCGCACCAAGGGCGTCGGCATTCTGAATCCCGAAGACTGCATTGCGCTCGGCGTTACCGGCCCGGTGCTGCGCGCCAGCGGCGTGAAGTGGGACCTGCGCAAGGCCCAGCCTTACGAGTCGTACAAAGATTTCGACTTTGAAATCCCGACCGGGCTAAACGGCGACACCTACGACCGGTACCTGGTGCGCATTGAAGAGATGCGCCAGTCGGTGCGCATTATTCGCCAGGCGGTCGATGGCCTGCCGCAAGGGCCGATCATGGCCAAGGTGCCGAAGGTGATCAAACCCCCGGTAGGCGAGGTGTATCACTCCATCGAAGCGCCTAAAGGCGAGCTGGGATATTTCATCGTGAGCGACGCCTCCACGCAGCCCTATCGCATTCGGGTGCGGCCTCCGTCGTTCGTCAATTTGCAAGCCCTCGACAAGATGGTGCGCGGCCTGCTGGTAGCCGACGTGGTTGCGGTCATCGGGACGCTCGACATTGTGCTCGGGGAGGTGGACCGCTAATGTTCGAGTACATCCAAGGCTATCTCAGTTCGGGCACGACCCCTGGCGAAGCGGGCAACCTGTTCTGGGCCACGGTTTATATCCTACTAGTCATTGTCGGGGTTTCGCTGTCGGTCATCTGCATGAACTGGCTGGAGCGCAAAATTTTGGCGCACATGCAGATTCGACTTGGCCCCATGCGTGTAGGGCCGCACGGATTGCTGCAGCCCTTCGCCGACGCCCTCAAGCTGCTGATCAAGGAAGACATCATTCCCCACGATGCCGACAAGTTTGTGTTCTGGAGCGCGCCCGTCGTCGTGACCATGACTGCGTTTACAACGTTCCTGGTGGTGCCCTTTGGACGAACCCATGCCGTTACCGACATGAACATCGGAGTTCTGTTCATGCTGGGCGTATCGTCGCTGGGCGTGCTAGGCATCATCATGGCGGGCTGGTCGTCGAACTCGCATTATCCGCTGATGGGCTCGCTGCGTTCGAGCGCGCAGATGGTGTCGTACGAAATTGCCATGGGACTGGCGATTGTCTCGGCCGTTCTGATGACCAGTCTGCAAACGGGCACCGGCACGCTGAGCATGATCGGCATTGTGGAATCGCAGGCTGCTCAACATACCTGGTTCATCTTCAAGTTTTTCCCGCTCGGATTCATTGCCTTCGCAGTGTTCGCGATCGCGATGGTGGCCGAGACCAATCGCGCGCCCTTCGATCTGCCGGAGGCGGAATCAGAACTGGTCGCGGGATTCCATACTGAGTACAGCGGCTTTCGCTGGTCGCTATTCTTCCTGGCCGAGTACTCGGCCATGCTCGCCGTCTCGTCGATCGCGGTGACGCTCTGGCTAGGCGGGTGGATGCGGCCCTTTCCCAACTGGCTGGGTGGCCCTACCTGGGACATGGCGTTCTCGTTTCTTCCGGCGTTGACGTTCTTCGTGCTTGCCGCGGGCTGTTTCCTGGGAACGATCCGCATGCCGAAGATCCCGCAGTTCCGCATTCAGACGATTGGCTTGGGTACATTCGGCGCATTGCTGGGGTTCGTTGGGCTGGTGCTGCTGGTGCCAGCGGTGCGCGTCCGCATACAAGACATTTACTGGTTCGTCGTCAAAGTTGCCTTCTTCATGTACTTGTATATCTGGTATCGCGGAACCTTCCCGCGCTACCGCTTTGACCAGCTTATGAAAGTGGGTTGGAAGGTACTGTTGCCGATCGGGCTGGGCGTCCTTATCGCCACTGCGATCTGGGGGTTGATCCCACAACTGTCGTCAGCGATCCTGGGGGTGCTGCAGTGAAAGTTAGTCCATTGCTTCGCAAGATTTTCCTGGTTGACCTGATCAAAGGCCTAAAAGTTACGTTTCACTATCAACCTCCAAATGAAGCAATTACAGAGCAATATCCGCTGGAAAGGCCGGTGATCTTCGAGCGCTTCCGCGGTCAGCCGCGCTTGAACGTAAACCCTGATACCGGCGAATCGCTGTGCATCGTTTGCAACCTGTGCGCGCTAGCTTGTCCTGAGCAGTTGATCGTCGTGAAGGGCGAGCGCAATCCCGCGACGCGCCGTAAAGAGCCGGTTTCGTGGACCTATGACCTCAGCCGCTGCATGTTTTGCGGGCTATGCGCCGAGGCGTGCTCCACCGACGCATTGGAGCTGACTCAGGATTACGAGATGGCGCTTTACAGCCGCGAAGGCATGGTGTTGGACCAAGCGGCGCTGGAGCGCGGCCAGGAACCGGAGAGGTACGCGAAGTGACACCTGTTGCGACACCGTTCTTCTTTTACTTCCTGTCCTTCACGGCGATCATATCCGCCATTGCGGTGATCACCCGGCGGAACCCGGTGCATGCGGCGCTGTCGCTTATCGTGACGCTGCTCTCGCTGGCCGGCTTTTATCTGATGCTGTACGCGCCCTTTGTGGCTGCGGTGCAGATCGTGCTCTATGCCGGCGGAATCATGGTGCTGTTCCTGTTCGTCATCATGCTGGTGAACCTGGAGCAAAACATCCGCGAGTACCAATTCAACAAGCAGTGGATTGTGGCCACGATTGCCGCCTTGGCGCTCGGCGGATTGCTGGCGTTCGTATATCGCACCGGTCGGGGCGCATTTCCGTCGGCATTCTACCAAGGTTATCGCGGGCTCGAGGCCGACAACACGCAGCAAATTGGTATCTGGCTGTACGGCAATTACATGCTGCCGTTTGAAATTGCGTCGTTGTTGCTGCTGGTGGCTATTGTGGGCGCGGTGGTCATGGCGAAGAAGAGGATTTGAGATGACTGAGATCACCACCATGCATTACCTCGTAGTCGCGGCGGCGCTGTTCATCATTGGCACCATAGGCGTGCTGACGCGGCGCAATGTAGTCATCATCCTGATGTCGATTGAGTTGATCCTGAATGCCGTGAACCTGAACCTGGTGGCATTCTCGCGGCTCTGGGGCATGCACGGGCAGGTGTTCTCGATTTTCGTAATCACCGATGCGGCTGCCGAAGCAGCAGTCGGGCTGGGCATTATCATCGCCTTCTTCCGCAACAAGGAGACGGTGAACGTGGACGAAGTGGATCTTTTGAAATGGTAGGGCGGTTATAGGGGTCCTTCGACTCCGGCGCGCAAAAGCCGCGCGCCTGCGCTCAGGATGACAGGCTCTTGCTGGTCTTCTAGCGAAGGGCGAAAAGCGAATAGCGATTTTACTGACGGCTGATAGCTGAAGGCTGAGAGCTAATACATGTTCTTTCTTGACCACATCTGGTTGATTCCGCTGTTTCCCGCCTTTGGTGCGGCTTGCATGTTCTTTTTTGGACGCAAGCTGTCGAAGGAGGCGGTGAACGGCATCTGCGTCGGCATGGTGGTGCTGGCGTTCCTGTGGGCATGTGTCGCGGTGTGGCAGTACACGGGATACAGCGCGGCGAGTCCCGGCAAGCCCTTCGAGAAGGTGTTGTACACCTGGATGGGCATTGGTGATGCGTCTCTCAGCTACGTGACGCATGGCGGCGGCACGGCAACGTTCCGTGCTGATGCCGGCTTCCTGCTCGATCCGCTCTCCTGCATCTGGCTTCTGTTTGTGACCGGTGTGGGCATGCTGATCCACATTTACTCGATGGGCTACATGGCTCACGAAGGCGGCTATTACCGCTTCTTCGGCTACCTCAACCTGTTCATGTTCTCTATGCTGACGCTGATCCTGGCCAATAATTATGCTGTGATGTTTGTTGGCTGGGAAGGCGTGGGCCTGTGTTCGTATCTGCTTATCGGTTTCTACTTCCAGAGGCACTCAGCTTCGACAGCCGCTAATAAGGCATTCATCGTCAATCGCATCGGCGACGCTGGATTCATTCTCGGTATGTTCACCATCGCGTGGTACTTCGGCTCGGTGCAGTACACCAAGGTGAACCTGCTGGCGCGCAGTGGACACTTCGCGATTGGCGATCACTGGATTACCGCTGCCTGCCTGCTGCTGTTCGTGGGAGCTTGCGGCAAGTCGGCGCAATTCCCGTTGTACGTCTGGCTGCCTGATGCGATGGAGGGCCCGACGCCAGTCTCTGCACTCATCCACGCCGCGACCATGGTGACCGCGGGCGTGTACATGGTGGCGCGCTCGAATGCGCTGTTCGTGTTGGCGCCGAATGCGATGAAGACCGTTGCCATTGTCGGCGCGTTAACGGCGATCTTTGCTGCCACCATTGCCTTGGTGCAGAACGACATCAAGCGCGTGCTGGCGTACTCCACGGTGTCGCAGTTGGGATACATGTTCCTCGCGCTTGGCGTTGGCGCCTTTGCGGCGGGCGTCTTCCACGTCTTTACCCACGCGTTCTTCAAGGCGCTGCTATTCCTGGGGGCTGGCTCGGTGATTCACGCAATGAGCGGCGAACAGGAGATGCAGCACATGGGTGCGCTGCACGGGAAAATCAAGACTACATTCGGCACCATGCTGATTGCGACTCTCGCCATTTCGGGGATCCCTGGGTTTGCGGGCTTCTTCTCCAAAGACGCGATTCTGTGGGAGACATGGTCGCGCGAGGCCGGCGCATACAGATATTTGTGGTACATCGCATTTTTGACGGCGCTGATGACCTCGTTCTACATGTTCCGGTTGATCTACCTGACGTTCTTCGGCAAGCCGCGCATGAACCATGAAGTGGAGCACCACATCCACGAATCGCCCAAAACGATGACGGTGCCGCTGGTGATTCTGGCGATCTGCTCGATCGGGGCTGGCTTCCTGGGGATGCCGCATAGTCTGGGCGGATCGAATCGCTTCGAGAAATTTCTCGAGCCCGTGTTCGCCAAGGAAGCGGTGGTGCTGGAAGAAGGCGGCAAGGGCGCCCAAGTAGCCTCGGGCGACCAGCAGGTCGAACACACCGATCCGATGGAGTACACGCTGATGTTCGCTTCGGTGGGCGCGGCGGTGGTGGGCTGGTTCCTGGCGCAGCGCGCGTACAAGAAGGCCGACAAGGGCTACAAAGAACCCATTCAGGAAATCTCGCCGCGCTTTTACAAGACGCTCTTCCGCAAGTGGTACGTGGATGAAATTTACGACTGGGTCTTCACGGGTCGCAAGAAGGTGGGGCCGGTGCGTTTGGGCGCAATGGGGCTGGGCGACGAGCTGTGGAAGTTCGATGCCAACGTGATCGATGGTGCGGTTAACGGCGCAGGTTGGTCCACGCGCATGAGCGGCACGCTGTCGAACCTATGGGACAAGTGGATTATCGACGGTCTGTTCGTAAATGGAGTGGCCATGGTGACGCGCCTGGCGTCGTATCCGGTGCGCCTGGTGCAGTGGGGCCTGGTGCAGTGGTACGCCTTGGTGATGGTGGCGGGATCTGGTGTGCTTCATCTTCTATTACGTGATTCGGTGGTGAACAGCAGTTGTCAGTTGTCGGTAGCCAGTTGTCAGTTTGGCATTTGGCTGATCGCCAGCCCTGCACTTCACAAAGAAGATCGGACAACGATGACCCAGTCCCGCGAAGCCGGACGGAAGATGATAGCCCACCGCTTCAGTGGTGGGTAGGCGAAGAAAGAGTTCCGAATCCCCCGGGGACGGCAGAAAAGCAGGTCCCTCGATTCGCCCGGGATGACAGAGCGAGGAAATGAAGGTTTGTTAGAGCTATAGAGGTCCTTCGACTCCGCACGAGCAAAAGAAGCTCGTGCTGCGCTCAGGATGACAAGAGCGCATAAGAGACGCAGCCTCCTCTGAGGATGACAAACGAAATCGGTTCATCCTTAAGCGAAGAGCGAATAGCGAAGAGCGAACAAGCGAGTTTTGCTGACGGCTGATGGCTGAAGGCTGAGAGCTAATAATGTACAACCATATACTTTCGATAATTTTATTCACGCCTCTGGTAGGCGCAATTCTCCTGATGCTGGTGCCGAAGGAGAACAAGGACGCCATCCGCTGGATCGGCAACATCTTTGGCTTCCTGGGCCTCGCGGTATCGCTGCCGCTGATCCCGTGGTTCTGGGCGGTGAAAGATCGTGTCGGCTTCCAGTTCGTCGAGGGCTCACCCAACAACTGGATCCCGTCCATCGGCTCGGGCTACGTGATCGGCATCGACGGCATCTCGTTCTTGCTGATCATGTTGACCACCCTGCTGGGGGCCATCTCGATCCTGTCGTCGTGGAATGCCATTCAGGACCGCGTCAAGGAATACTACGTTTGGTTCCTGGTATTGCAGACGGGCATGCTCGGCGTCTTCATGGCCAACGACATGTTCCTGTTCTTCGTCTTCTGGGAGGCCATGCTGGTCCCGATGTACCTGCTGATCGGCATCTGGGGCGGTCCACGCAAGCTGTACGCGGCGATCAAGTTCTTCCTGTACACCCTGTTCGGTTCGGTGTTGATGCTGCTGGGCATCCTGTTCCTGTACTTCCATCACCACACCTTGACCGGCGTATACACGTTCTACCTGCCTGATCTCTATGCGACCGCGCCGAAGATCGGCGGCCACGCGGCCATCTGGTTGTTCTTCGCGTTCTTCGTCGGTTTTGCCATCAAGGTGCCGATGTTCCCGTTCCACACTTGGCTGCCCGACGCTCACGTCGAGGCGCCGACCGCGGGCTCCGTCATCCTGGCAGGCGTTCTGCTGAAGATGGGAACGTACGGACTCGTCCGGTTCTCGTTGCCGTTCTTCCCGGCGGTCGCAATGACCCACTGGGTGCGCACCTTCATGATCACGCTCTCGTTGATAGGCATCATTTACGGGGCGCTGGTTTCGCTGATGCAGAAAGACATGAAGAAGCTGGTGGCGTACTCGTCGGTCAGCCATCTGGGCTTCTGCACGCTCGGCATTTTCGCACTCAGCCCGCTGGGGTTGAGCGGTTCGGTGCTGCAACAGATCAACCACGGCATTTCAACCGGCGCACTGTTCTTGATTGTCGGCATCCTGTACGAACGGCGGCACACACGTGAGATCGCGGAGTACGGCGGCATCTCCAACGTGATGCCGGTTTACGCCACCATCACGCTGATCATGTTCATGTCTTCCATGGGACTGCCGCTGCTTAACGGGTTCGTCGGCGAGTTCACCATCCTGCAGGGCACATTCATGGAGAACAAAGCCTGGGCCGCATGGGCGGTACCGGGAGTGATTCTGGCTGCGGCATACCTGCTGTGGCTTTATCAACGCGTGTTCTTCGGGCCGGTGAATAATCACAAGAACGAGAAGCTGCTGGATCTTTCGGGAAGGGAACTTGCCACGTTAATACCGCTGGTGATCATCGCCTTCTGGATCGGTCTGTACCCCAAGCCGTTCTTCCAGATTCTCTCCACTCCAGTCAACAACCTGGTCGCGACCGTGCGGCCTGATTATCCCGGACTGGCCAAGCCGGTGCTGGCGGCGCAGCCGGTAAATCCGAATCCCGACGCCGCGACTCCGCTGCCCGAGGCGCCGAAAACCCCGGATACCGAGAAGCCTGCGACGACCGGCGACGGCCAGAAATTAGGTGTAGCGGCAACGCAGAAGCCAATTCCGGTGAATACGGCGAAAGCCAACTTAGCGGCGGCTCCGGCCGCGCTCAGCAAGTGAGGATGAAATAGTGACCACCTCGCTGACCACGTTTTCTTTGTCGTACTCCAGCAGCGACTACCTGCTCGCCTTGCCGATGCTGCTGCTGACCGTGTTTGCGCTCGGCATCCTGATGATCGACCTGATGCTGCCGAAGCAGTGGAAGCGCGTCAACGCCATCACCGCACTGATCGGAGTTGCGTTCTCGGCGGCCGCCGTCGGCAAGCTTCATCTCGCCTATCATGCCGCGGAAAAGCACGGCATCGAGATCGCCACCTTTACCGGCTTCATGGGCTCTCTCGTAGTCGACCGCTTCGCCATCTATTTCTTCTACCTGTTCCTGATGGGCGCGGGCATTGCCATCCTGATGTCGATGCGCTATCTCGAGGTCGAGCACGAGAACCACGGCGAGTTCTACGCGCTGCTGCTGCTTTCGGTCGTCGGAATGATGTGCATGGCCGCCGGCTATGACATCGTGCTGATCTTTATTGGCCTGGAGTTGATGGCCATCTCGACCTACGTGCTGGTGGGCTTTCTGCGCCGCGATAAACGATCGAATGAAGCCGCGCTGAAGTATTTGCTGCTCGGCGCATTCTCGTCAGGAATCTTCGCTTACGGGCTGTCGCTGTTCTACGGCCTGACCGGGAGCACCAACCTGGGACAGATTGCTCAGAAGTTACAGGAAGTGATCGCAACCCGGCCGAACGATCCGATCGTCATTTTTGCGTTGCTGACCACCACTACCGGACTGCTGTTCAAGATTGCCGCAGTGCCGTTCCACCAGTGGGCTCCGGATGCCTACGAAGGTGCTCCTACCAGTATTACCGGGTTCATGTCAGTGGCGGTTAAGTCTGCCGGATGGGCGATGCTGCTCCGAATCTTCCTCTTCGGACTCTATCCCCTGCGTCCGATGTACGTTCCGCTGCTGATCTTTGTTTCGATCGCGACCATGACCGGTGGCAACCTGGCGGCGATTACGCAGGACAACCTGAAACGGCTGCTGGCGTACTCCTCCATCGCGCACGTCGGATACATGCTGCTGGGTCTGATCGCCAGCGATGGGCAGACCAACTCCACCGGCATTATGGCGATCATGATTTACCTGCTGGTGTACACCTTCATGAACCTGGGCGCATTCGCGGTGATCACCTCGCTGCGGCGGCGCAACATCATCGGAGACACGGTCGACGATATCGCCGGGCTGTATTTTAAGGCGCCGACCGAAGCCATTCTGATGCTGGTCTTCCTGCTCTCGCTAGCTGGAATTCCGCCACTGGCGGGTTTCTGGGGCAAGTACTTCATCTTCCTCAGCTTAATTCAGACCGGGCATTACTACCTGGCGGCAATCGGCGTGCTCTACTCGGTGGTGGGCCTCTACTACTACATGCGGATCGCCAATTCCATGCTCATGCGGCAGCCGATCGACGCCGAGCCGGTGCACACCCGTCCAGCGATGCGGCTGGCGCTGACCATCACAGCGGGCGGCACAGTCGTCATCGGACTCTTCCCGAACGCCTTCATCAACGTGGCGAACTGGTCGCTGGGACTGGTGCAGGGCACGCAACACATGGCGGGGATGCTGCGCTAAGGGGACGCCCGATCATTTTAGGCGCACTTCTAATGCTAGCGTTTGTGTTGTCCCTTCTGTTACCTTCTCTGCACCTTGCTGGAGGAGGTACGGATGGCGAACCTCAGCTCGCCGCAGGCCAACTCCGATCGTTGGCATGCCATGGGCGCGGGCTTTCTCGGCTGGACGCTCGATGCCTTTGACTTCTTCGTCGTCATCTTTCTATTCGACACCCTGGCCGCACATTTCCACGTTCCCAAGCGCGACATTGTTCTCAGCGTAACTGCTACGCTGGCCATGCGACCTGTGGGCGCGTTGCTGTTTGGAATGATGGCCGATCGCTATGGGCGGCGGCGTCCGCTGATGGTCAACGTGCTGTTCTTCTCGACCATTGAGCTGCTGTGCGGCTTCGCACCCAATTTCACGGTGTTCTTCATTCTGCGAATGCTGTTTGGCATCGGCATGGGGGGCGAGTGGGGAGTGGGCGCGTCGCTGGCCATGGAACACGCTCCCGTGCGTTGGCGCGGAGTGCTGTCGGGAATCCTGCAAAGCGGATACTCCCTTGGCTACCTGTTGGCGGCATTTGCCGCGCGCCTGGTTCTGCCTAACTGGGGATGGCGCGCCATGTTCTGGGTCGGCGGCATTCCGGCGCTGCTGGCGCTCTACATCCGCACCAAGGTTCCGGAGTCGGAAGCGTGGAAACTGCATCGTGTGGCGCGAACCATCGACGGCCCGCGCATCGCCTGGCAGCACAAACGGCTATCGCTGTACCTGATCGTGCTGATGTTCCTGATGAATTGCCTCTCGCATGGAACTCAGGACCTTTATCCCGACTTCCTGAAACACGGGCACGGCATTGCGGCGAACACCGTTGCATACGTGACCATGTTCTATAACGTGGGTGCGGTTACGGGCGCAGTCATCTTCGGCCTGCTCTCCGAGAGGCTGGGCCGCCGCTACAGCATGCTGGCGGCGCTGGCGGTATCGCTGGCGATCATGCCGGTGTGGGCCTTCGGCAGCACCTTGATGATTCTCGCCCTGGGGGCATTTGTTATGCAGATGGGAGTGCAAGGCGCGTGGGGAATCATCCCCGTGCATCTCAACGAGCTTTCGCCCCCGGCCGTCCGAGGCCTATTGCCCGGCTTCACCTATCAAATAGGGATCCTGTTTGCCGCATCGACCCCAACGATCGAGTTTGCGTTACGTGACCACCTAGGCTACGCCTGGGCGCTGACGTCATTTGAGCTGGTGGTGATTGCGGTGCTCGCGTTGTGGCTGTTCTTCGGCGAGGAGAAACACGGGAGAAGCTTCTTGCACGAGGAGGAGCGGGTTGCGGCGTAGATGAGCGCAAGTAGTTCGATGTGTCATCGCGAGCGACGAGCGCAGCGAGGATCCCAAAGCCCCCCTGAATGGCAGCTATTCCGCGCTGGATTTTCGAAGAGGAATGGGCTGATTCCTCATCGAGCAATCAGCCCCGCATTTGCCAACGAACTACCTGCTACGCTCGTCGCTCAGGACGAGGTCCGGAAAACGCTGCTCTTCACTTCACGACGAAGTGCGTAAACGGAGCTACGTACGCCATCAGAAATACGAAGACGCCCACTAGCGCGGCCAGGGCGATACTGTGCCAGAAGACGTAACGCAAGATGTCTCCCTCGTGGCCGTACCATTGAGTCGCAGTGCTGGCCACCACGATGCTCTGGGCGTCGATCATCTTGCCCATCACACCGCCGGTGCTGTTAGCGGCCGCCATCAATGTGGGAGGCAAGCCCACCTGCTGCGCGGTGATCTTCTGCAGGCTACCGAACAGTACGTTCGATGAAGTATCCGATCCGGTCAGGGCCACGCCTAGCCAGCCTAGTAGGGTGCCGAAGAACGGATACAGGTGTCCGGTACGGGCGAAGGCCAGACCCATGGTCGCATCCAGTCCCGAGTACCGGGTCATAAAGCCTATGGCCATCATTGCGGCGATGGTCAACAGCGAGAAGCGCACCTTCATCAACGTCCGGCCATAGATACTGAAGATGGTTGGAATACTCAGCCCCATGATCAAACCGGAGATGAGGGCGGCCACCAGAATACCGGAGCCGGTCGCGCTCACCCAGTTCAGCCCGAATACCGCTGGCTCTTTGGTTGGCTTGGGTACCACCGGAGGGACGCGCAGAGCGAGATTGTTCAGGCCGCCAACGACGAACTGTGGGTTGGTGATCTTACTGGGTGGCGTCTGCCACGTGGCCATCGACTTGAAAGTCTTTTCCGGCGCATTCATCAGGTTCTTGCCGGTCTGCGTGCCCCACACGAAAACGGTGAGGCTGAGAACAACCCACGGCACCCACGCCCGGGTCACTTCCGCGCGGCTATAACCATGACTGGCGCGGTGGTCGGTCTTGGCTTCTTCCCCTTCGAAGGTCCAGATTCGCTTGGGATGCCAGACGAACAGGAAGGCGATTAGGCACGCCATCGAGATGATCGACGCTACAATGTTGACCAGCCACGGACCGTGGTAGTTCGCCATGAAATACTGCGGTATCGCGAAGGAAACACCGGCGACCAGGATGGCCGGCCAGATCTCCCACATGGCTGACCAGCCAACGAAGGCACAGATCAACCAGAACGGCACCAGAACACAGAACGGTGTCAGAATGCGTCCCGCCATGGCGCCCAGAGTGACTTCGCTGAAGCCAGTTACCTTGGCTAGCGCGATGATGGGAGTTCCCAAAGCGCCAAATGCCACCGGGGCCGTGTTGGCAATCAGTGACAAACCGGAAGCCTGCAGCGGTCGGAACCCTAAACCGATGAGCAGCGCGGCCGTAACTGCTACCGGAGTACCGAATCCCGACGCGCCCTCGAAGAAGGCGCCAAAGCAGAACGCGATCAGTAGCAATTGCAGGCGACGGTCCTGGGTAATGCCGGTCATGCTTTGCTGCAGAACTTTGAAGCGTCCAGACTCGACCGTGAGCTGATACATGAAGATGACGTTCAGCACGATCCAGCCGATGGGGAACAGTCCGTAGGCGGCGCCATACACCGCCGTCGATCCCGCCATTCTGGCCGGCATGTGGAAGCCGAAGATTGCTACCGCTAATGCCGTCGCCAGGCCCAGCAGCGCGGCATAGTGAGCTTTCACGTGACCGAAAGCCAGGCTGCCCAGCAATACCACCACCGGCAAGGCTGCGATGAGCGTCGAGAGCAACCAGTTTCCGGCGGGGTCATAGCCCTGCGACCACGGACTGGATAACGCTGGAATCTTAAGGATTATGATCGCGACAATAACCGCTACGAAGGCGGCTATCGCCGAGGGCAACAGGTTCTGCTTTGGCGGAGCGTTCTTGCTTGGAGGTGATTTGATTGCGGTGCTCATATGTTTCGCATCCATTTCTGCCAGGCATGCCGGGCAGACGCTTTCCTTAAGATTATGGTTCTAACCGTTAATAAACTTTCTGGCACTGCGCGGCTGCAACAGCTCACACAGCCACGTCTTCCAGTTCCTCCGGAGCGCCGAAGGCTTCCACGGGAATCGCCGCTCCGTGCAGGGTCTTCCAGCAGCGTCTGGCCGACTCGATCACCACCAGAACAACGCCCACGATGAAAATCACCATCAGTCCGGAATCGAGATAGCCCTGAAAGGCATGGCCGGGTTGCTGGGCCAGCGGCAGATAGATGTTCTTGATGGACTGCACTCCAGCCGTCAACGTGGTGACCCCCACAAAGCACATCGGAATGGCTGTTATGTAGGCATACCTGGCCTTACCCATATTCACTAGGAACGTGGTCACAACTGCCAGCGCGATGGTAGCCAGCAGTTGATTGCCGGTACCAAACAGCGGCCACAACGTGGAGATGTTTCCGGTATAGATCAGGTATCCCCAGCTCAGAACCACGATCGCCGAAGTGACGAGGTTTCCGGGAAGCCAAGCCGTGTTGCTGAATGGCTTGTGGACCTTGCCCAGCAACTCGTGCATGACATAGCGGGCGACCCGCGTGCCCGTATCAACCGTAGTCAAGATGAACAACGCCTCAAACATAATGGCGTAGTGATACCAGTAGCCGGTCAGGGTCTTCATTCCTGGCAGCCCTTTGAATATCTGCGCCATGCCGACGGCCAACGAAACTGCGCCGCCGGTCCTGCCCGCAAGTTTCTCGCCGACTTCAGCCGAGAACATATCCAGATTCACGGTGTGCATGCCCAGCTTGGCAAACACCGCCGGAGTGGTGTTGATGGCGAAGTAATCGCCAGGGAACATGGAGCAAGCGGCGATCAGCGCCAACACGCCAACCATGCCTTCACACATCATGGCGCCATAGCCGATGAAGCGCGCATCCGTTTCCTTCCACAGCATCTTGGGCGTGGTGCCCGAGGAGACCAGAGAGTGGAAGCCCGATATCGCGCCACAGGCGATGGTCACAAATAGGAAGGGAAACAGTTTGCCCTTGATGATGGGTCCGCCACCGTGAATGAACTGCGTGACGGCCGGAAACTGAATGTTGGGGTGGACAATGAACACGCCAATGATCAAGAGCACGATGGTTCCCAACTTCATGTAGGTGGAGAGATAGTCCCGGGGCTCAAGCAGGAACCACACCGGCAGTACCGAGGCTACAAATCCATAGACGCACATCAGTACAGTGATCTCATGCGGCGTGAACGTGAGCCACGAAGTATAGGCGGAGGCGGCGAACCAGCGTCCACCAATCACGGCGGCAATCAACAGCACGACTCCGATGGCGCTTGGCCCGGCGATCTTGATTTGGCCCGGCGTGCTCTTGAACATGTACAGGCCCATGAAGATGGCAATCGGGATTGTCATTCCGATGGTGAAGACGCCCCAAGGACTATTGGCCAGAGCATTGACCACGACCACGCCCAGTCCAGCCAGGGTGACTAGAAGAATGAACAGAAGCGCGATCATGGTAGCCAGTCCGGCGAACGGGCCCACTTCGGTTCGCGCGACGTCGGCCAGCGATTTCCCTTTGTGCCGTACCGAAGCCACCAACACAGTGAAATCATGGACGCAACCGGCGAGCACGGCGCCGATTAAGATCCATAGGAAGCCTGGCGCGAATCCAAACTGGGCGGCGAGAGTAGGGCCTACCAGCGGTCCGGCGCCGGCGATCGCGGCGAAGTGATGTCCGAACAGGACCCACTTCGGCGAGGGGACATAGTTATGTCCATCTTCATACACGTGAGCTGGGGTAGTGCGGCGATCATCTAAAACCAGGACCTTAGCGGCGATGAAGGCACTGTAATAGCGGTAGGCGATAGCGAAGACACACAGCGTTCCCAACAGGATGGGAAATGTATTCATGGTAGCCTCCCAGCGTGCATGCCTGGTGCTCCGGTGGCAAGGCTGGGCGCCAGTCTACCATGATGCGCACCGGGGTATCAGCGGTTTGAATCTTACAAAAGTTGCCTAATGCAAGCCAAGTCAGAACGTTAGGGCCAAAACCGGCGGAACGCGAGTGATCGCCGTCACAATTCATGGTGATGGATGGTACAAGGAGCAAAGTGGTGGTTCCTTTTGAAAGCTTCCCTCACGCTCACCAATAAAGCTGTTGTGACTGGCGGGTATTTATAGGATAATCGCGCCTTCCTCTGTATCAGAGCCCCGCATGTTTCTTTTGCCCAGGAGGACTTTGTCGCCATGAAGCTTACGTCTAGCGGTCTGTTACGCTGCTGCGCCGCATGGTTACTGCTGCTTTCCGCCGTTGCCGTGGCACAGGTTGCCGTAACCACGTACCACAACGATACCTATCGCACAGGTTCTAACACGCAGGAATCGGTCCTCACTCCGTCCAACGTGAAGGTGCAAACCTTCGGTAAGCGGTTTACGTTTTCGGTGCAGGGCTATGTTTATGCGCAACCGCTCTATGTCCCGGGACTCACGATTGGAGGAACAGCCCACAACGTGCTGTTCGTCGTTACCGAGCATGACCAGGTTTATGCGTTTGACGTGAACAACGGACAGCAACTCTGGCACACAAACTTCCTGGCCGCCAGTTCACCTCGCTATCAAATCAGTTCAGTCTCCAGCGGTGACGTGAGCTGTGGTGACCTGGTGCCGGAGATTGGCATCACTGGTACCCCGGCGATTGACGCGACCGCGGGCAGCATGTATCTGGTGGCGAAGACGAAACAGTACGATTCACTTACTCACACCACGTCCTTCTATCAGACCTTGCATGCGCTCGACATTACGACGGGCAAAGATAAACTGACTCCCGTCCAAATTTCAGCAATATCGCGCGGAAACGGCACCGGATCCGTCGGGGGCATTCTAACCTTCGACCCACTGGTGCAAGCACAACGTTCTGCGTTACTGCTCCTGCGGGGGCAGGTCGTGGTCGCTTGGGCCTCGCACTGCGATCTTGGGAACTATCACGGTTATGTAATGTCGTTCAACCAGTCGAGCCTGGCGCGTACCGGCCTTTATGTAGACACGCCCAACGGTTATGAGGGTGGTTTCTGGGGCGGAGGCGCCGGTCCAGCGGTTGATTCTGGGGGGTCGATCTATGCAGCGACTGGAAACGGTCGCTTCGATGGGGGCAGCAATTTCGGGGACAGCGTGCTGCGGCTGAGTCTTTCGGGAGCCGGGCTGAACATGATATTAAGCGATTACTTCACGCCCTGGGATCAGCAAACGTTGGATGCTAACGATAGCGACTTTGGCTCTGGCGGCGCCATGCTACTTCCTGATCAGCCGGGCACGACGTATCCTCACCTGCTGGTGCAGGTTGGAAAGGAAGGCACTATTGATCTGGTAAACCGGGACAACATGGGACATTTCCACGCAGGGAGCGACAGCCAGATCGTCCAGACGATCCCCTACGCGATAGGAGGCATTTGGGGCGTTCCCGCCTTTTGGAATAACACCGTGTATTTCGGCGGTTCCTATGATCGGTTAAAGGCCTTTGCCTTCGATTCGCACACAGAAAAGCTTTCTGCTGGTTCTGAGTCGCCGGAATCCTTCAACTTTCCAGGTAGCACCCCGTCAGTATCGTCCAATGGCGCGAATGATGGGATCGTCTGGATCGTTCAGAATGACACCTACGGAGGAGGCAACGCCGTATTGCGCGCCTACGATGCTACTAACCTGGGAACCGAGCTTTACAATTCCGAGCAGAATCCGGGTCGCGATCGCGTAGGACTGGCGGTGAAGTTCACAGTGCCGACCGTTGCGGATGGCCACGTCTTCGTCGGCGCCGAGAACCAGGTTGTGATGTACGCACTGGTGGGGGGACAGTGAGGCGGTTTAGCAATCGGTAAATCAACGGCACATAGGCCAGCAACTCTCAATTTGGCTCGTTCCTGCCGACGAATGAAAGCTTGAGCCGGAGCATCGTTCCACTGGGAACGATTCGAAATAAATTTTGCCTGCTTATGACGTACGGTTCGCCTTATTTCCAGGACCGACGCTCTTGAACTCGGGGAGGACAGCTTCGCCGAAAAGCTGGGCCTGCTCTTCGCGGTCGTCGCCCCAGATCTCAAGCATGATGTTGGTGCAACCGGCCCGCCGATACTGTTCGATCCGCTCGCAGCATTCGTCGGGCGTACCGGCGATGGGACAAACTTTCTCCAGTACATCGTCGGTTAGGGCGCGTGCTGCGGCTTTGCGGCCGCCCTTCTCCATGGCATCGGCAATGGGCGCGATCTCCTGAAATGACAGCCCAGCCTTTTGCAACAGCACATCAGCCGAACCGCGGATGTTCTGTACTTTGTTCGCGAGATACATCGCCGCCATCTCTCTTGCGCCCTCCTTGCCCGCCTGAGAATTTCGGTTGATGCTGCCCACAATCACCGCGCCCAAGTCGAGCGATGCTGGATCCTTGCCAGCTTTTTTCGCGCCTTCCTCCATGTTGCCGCGCGCGTAGCGTATGAAATCGGGGGTGGTGATGCTTGCCGTCAGTAGTCCATCGGAATGAGATCCCGCCAACTTCTGCAATACCGGACCGGTGGCGCCAACGTATATCGGCACGCGTGCACTTGAAATGTGAGCCTCGCGTTTAAGCGCGGGGGCCGAGGCATCGAATGCCTTCCCGTGATATTCCACGGCTTCGCCTCCCAGCATCGCTCGGATAATCTCAATGCTCTCGCGCATGACCACGGCCGGGCTCACATCTTTGCCTTTCTCTCCTTCTCCAATCTCCTTCATGAAGATCTTGGAAGCGCCGAGTCCAAGCAGGAAGCGACCGTCGCCGGCTGCATCCTGCATGACTCGTGCTTCCATGGCGATTTCCACCGGATGCCGAGTATACGGTGAAATAATGCCCCAGCCGATGACGATGTTCTTGGTTTGCATTGCGATGACGGCCGTCATCGCGGTCGAAGATCGGGCTTCCATGCCATGCTTACGCCACCATGGATAGGCTTCGGCCAGCCAAAAGATGTCGAAGCCGGCGCGATCGCACGCCTGCGCCATATGTACAGTTTGCTGCAGCGGCTCCATACTCAACTGCAGCACGCCAATGCGGAAGGGAACGGACATGAGTGTGATTACCTTTCGGGAACTAGGGCTTCGCGCTTTTCGGGGTTCGCTATTCGCTTTTCGCCATTACGCTTTTCGCT
Organism: uncultured Acidobacteriaceae bacterium; assembly: GCA_963709045.1. Classification (GTDB taxonomy): domain Bacteria; phylum Acidobacteriota; class Terriglobia; order Terriglobales; family Acidobacteriaceae; genus Bog-257. The sequence goes on from CAVPUX010000013.1 coordinate 57,852, forward strand.
GTGGAGGCTAGCACTCGACCTCGATTCGCCCTCCAGTTGGAACGGTTCTCGAATCGCTGTATCCGCGGGGCTCGCCCTATCCGACAAAGCAGAGATACCAACCCCAAAAGCGAATAGCGAGGAGCGAAAAGCGCTTCTAGGGCTCCGTCCACGAGTGCTCCAGCCCCTTGATCAGCGCCCACATCGCGCGATTCAGCGGCGTCGGAACTCCATACCTTTCTCCCCACTTCACAATGGCGCCATTCATGAAATCCACCTCGGTCGTTCGTGACGCCAGCACATCCTGCAACATGCTGGCGTTGTGCTTACCGGGAGCGTTGGCTCCCTTCGCTACAAGGTCCTTCGGGTCACCGTGAAGCTCGATCCCCATCGCCGTCGCGACGCCCTTGCCTTCCGCAATCAGCGCCTCAAACAGCTCGCCTGTGGATGAAAATCGGGATGCGGCTCCATGATGGAGCCGCGTGAGCGCTCCAACAGGGTTAGTAGCCGCGTTAAAGATCAGCTTGGTCCATTGCGCACCCCGCGCATCGGGCAAGGCAATCGTATTCATCCCACCGCGCGTGAGAAATCCAGCCAATTCTTCAACTCGTTGCATCGGGGTATGCGTTGGCTCGAACGGTCCAATCCAGGTGTCGCCCTGGATATCGAAGCCCACGTGTCCCGGCTCGACGATGTGACCGGCCGGGAAGGTCGTTCCTCGAATTACATACTTCACATGCTCGGCGATGATCTCTTCATTCCCCACCCCGTTTTGCACGGAACACACGGCGCTGTTGTTGTCGAAACAGCGCGCCGCCGATGTGATTGCTGAGGCGGTGTGAATCGCCTTAGTCGCGACAATGCCGTAGTCGCAGACCGGAAGCTTGCTCGGATCGGTGCTCGCTTTCGCCAGATTTAAGTGGACATCGGAAGCACCCGAGAGCCGCAGGCCGTGGCGATTGATCGCATCGACGTGCGCTTGCGAAACATCGAACGCATATACTTCGACCTCGCCACCCCTTGCCAGATGAGCGGCGAATAGGCTGCCGATTGCTCCGCATCCAACGATTAGAACTTTCTTCATGCATCGATCCATCGGTCGGATGCTGCCTTGATGGCGGGCACTCTTGCATCAGCTTGCGAATAGAACTTCCAGGGAATGTCGCTCAGGTTTTCACCCTCGGTTGCACCCACGCGAAAGGTGTCTTGCGTATAAAGACAGACTTCGCCATCTTTATCAATAACTTGTGGATGCAGGGAAAATATCATGTTTTGCTTTAATTCAATCTGACTCTTCGCCCCGATCGCAGGATGCTCGATCATTGTAGTGCCGATCGAGTGTCCCGAAAGGTGTCCGAGCGCAAAGCCATGCCGCGCAAACGCGTCGGCAACAACTTTGTGGACGTCGCAGGCGAGTACGCCCGCGTGCAACAGCTTGCGGGCAGCTTCCATGGCTTCGGGGTAAACCGCCGCCATCTGCTGTGTGCGCTTGCTGGGCTCTCCGTGGATGAGCGCTCGCGAGAATTCCACCCAGTACCCACCCTCGCCAGCGATCTCCAGCGAGTAGAGCAGTAGGTCGCGCTCGCCAACCCTGCGATGGCCCGGAACCTTGAAGTGCGCTTCGGCTTCGCCGTTTTGGCCGGATAGCACAATGTTCATCATGCGCGGTCCAGCACCTCGAGCGAAGAAAACTTCCACGGCGGGTGCCATGATTTCGGCCTCCGTTTTGCCCACATCAAATCCCTTAAGCAGAGCGTAAAAGCCCTGGTGGATGATGTCCATCGAATCGCGAACCTCGACCAGTTCTTCTTCGCTTTTCACCGCGCGCGCCATGTCGAAGTGAAAATCGAAAGGGAACATTTCAAAGCTGCCTTGCTGCAACTCGCGATAGTCACGCACCGCCATAATGTAGTCGAGCCCGTACACCGCGATACGTTTCCAGGCTTCATCCTGCACTCGTTCACGCAGCCAGCGGCCGGGGATCTCGGCCCAGACTTTCTCTTTTACGAACGGTTTCTTCTTGTCGCCTATCCAGCGCGCCTCTTGCGGGAAGACCAGCACCGGGTCGCCTCGCAGCGGGATGAGAACGTACACATAACGATGTACGATCTCGAAGCCCGAGGCGTAGAAGACGGCACCTTCGAAGCCGGCGTATTGGTTGCCGCAGACGATGAGCGCGTCGACGCCCTGATCGCGCATCGCAGTGCGGATATTGGCGTATCTGCGATCGACTTCCAGTTGGGTGGGCATTCGGTTCCAGGGCTATACCCTAGAATATTTCTATCAGATTCGCCGCTGGCGTGAAGGCCAACTGAGTCAGCGCTTCAACTTTTCGGAGTTTGTGTAGTCCCCATCACACCCGCACCCATTTCCAGCATGCAAATCAAACAACATAAGGGGCCCCTTCCGGAGCCCCTTGAGCAGTGTTGAGCGCATCGAGCGTACCATCACCAGATGGTGAGGGTCGCGTTGTCCACCCACTCGTGGTATCCCTGGCCGGTGGCGTTCACGTCGAGTTGCCACTGCACGCCGAGGTTGTCGGACCAGCCAAGATAGCGGGCATTTCGGGTGATATTGGGGGACGTGCCTTGGCCGTCAACGACCAGCGTGACGTAGGTGTACTGATGGGAATTGGTGTTGGTGGTGACGTACCACTGAATGTGATGCCAGGTGTTGGGACTGAACTTGTGGCAGGCAATCGAAGTCGGCATCCAGTGGCCGGATACCTCGTCCCACGTATCCCAGACTCCGCGGCCGTAATCGCATTGGCTTCCGATCATGTAGTTATAGCCGTGGACAAACTGGAAGGCGTCGAACTCCAGCGCCTGTGTTCCGTGTTGTGAGCTGTCGTCCACCCAGATGTAGAAGTCCCATAAGAAATTGTGCACGCCATTGTTGGCGCCCAGCTTCTGCCACCACAGCGCGTTCGCCCAGACACCTGAGTTGAAGAATTCCATACTGGAGCCATCGCGTGAGGGATCACGCTGGTATTGGGACATCCAGTAGGCGCCGTTGCCGCTGCCGCCCGCGCAGGAGGAACTATGGCACCAGTTCCAGTGGCTGCGCTCGTCGATATTGTTAAACACAATTGCCGTCGGTGGGGGAGTTGGAAGGCCACCGCCACCACCGCCGCTAGTTACGGTTATCTCTTCATAAACGCTGCCATAGGCCCCGCTACTGTCCCAGGCCCGAGTGACCAACTGATGGCCGCCGGTGGATGCACTGATGTGAGTATTAATCGAGTTTGTTTGGCCCGCTGTGTAAACACTATGACCGTCAAGATAAACCACCCATCCAGTGATGGGGTGAGAGCTACTGGCGTTGGCGATGAGATTGAACGGAGAGCCGACATCAGAACTATTGAGTGGCGTACTGACAGTAACGTTGACCGCGAATGCTGCGAGCGACCAGCTCAGACACAAGATTACCAACAAGAATAGACGTTTCATTAAGACAGGCTCCTTGGCTGATTAATTTCGGCCAGAGAAAGTGGCGCTTCGAGCCTCGCACGCTCTGCGATAACCGTTGAGGGAGTATCTCGTCTATTGCACCTCAGACAAATCAGGCGTTCTTCTTAAAAGCGCTCGGGTTCTTGCACGGCATCGAGTCGGGCGGATCTAAGGGTCGGATCTGCTTGGCAAAACAGAGGGGCCATTGCGCTTTCGGGGGTTTGCAACAAAATGAAGCAGTCAATATTGGGAACACAACCGCAATCGTGCCTTGCAGAGGAATACAGGCCGGGTCTGCTATGAAAGAAATGGGTCTGCGACTGCTGAGGAGTTAATGACGCGGTCCGCTTGAGCCGCCGCATATCTCCGCGGCGGTGAGTGCATAAACTTTGGTGATGTCGACCAGAGTCTTAATCGCGACTTTTTCGCCTTCGTGGTCGCGCGGTCCGCTCGAAGGACCATAGTTCAACGTCGGGCATCCGAATCGTGACAGCACTGAGGCGTCCGAGCACCACAACACCGTGTCTCGCACCGCAGGCTTTCTCATGACGTGCTGATGGTTGCGCTCGACGGCCTGCACCATCTCGTGACCCTCGTCGATGGTCGCACCCGGCACCGACACATATGTCTCAACCTCCAGTCCGTATTCGGGATGATTGTGCTTCATCGAGAGAAACAGCTTCTTCACCGCGCGTCGGGCGTCGGTCATCGGCATCGTAGGTGGTACACGTACGTCGAGAAATAGATCGGCGCGTTCCGGAGTTCGGCTGGCGCGCCAGGGATGTCCCGCCTGAAGGCAGCCGATGTTGACGAACCCTGGGCGTCCCGCCCAGCGAGCCTGCTCCTGCCATTCGGGAATCCAACGCATCACCTCCTCAAGCACCTGGTGCATACGGTGGATGGCATTCTGGTCCTCTTTGCCGGGCGCAAACGCCGAATGCACATAATTGCCCGTGACGCCGATGCGTACCCACATGGAGCCCGCGTGTTCCAGTATTAGCTTCATGTCAGTGGGCTCGCCGAGAATGCACATGTCAGGCAGAACGCCGTGGCTCACGAGGTAATGCGTGCCAGCGCCGTAGCCTCGATACTCCTGGCCTTGAAACTCGCCCCACTGCGTCTTCTCGATCTCTCCGCAGACTGCGCCCAGAATGATGTCGCCGTCCAGCTTGACTCCGGCCTCAAGCAGCGCCTTGACCGCGTGCACATAGCACACCAGCGCACCCTTCATGTTATATATGCCGAGACCGTAGATCATGCCGTCCTTCGCGACGGCTTGCGGCTTGTAACCAATGCCGGAGAGAAAGTCCTCCTCGCCGGTGTTCGAGGTGTCCATATGCCCGTTGAACATCAGGCATTTGCCGTTGCCGTAGCCTTCGAGGCGGCCAACAACATTGGCGCGGGTGTCTTCCACGGACTGCCAGGTGACCGTCAGCCCTAGCTTCTGAAAGGCCGCGCGCATGTATTCGGCCATGGCAAATTCTGATCCGGTGGGGCTAGGGATGTTGATCACATCGCAACACATGGCGACGATATCTTCCTCGCGGATGCGCGAGAGGATTGCGTCTTTCATGCGGTCGTCGAGGAGAGCCGAGGCGGCAGAGGTCATTGCGCGCGGCCCGTCGCCCTTCGCGCTTGTGGTGTGCGCAGCAGCCGAAAATCGTCGGGAAATGAGCAGAGCTTCTCATTGCCACGGCCGGTGATCCAGAAGTTATCTTCCAGGCGAAGGCCGCCGCCACCCGGCCAGTAAACTCCTGGTTCGATAGCCAGAACCATGCCTTCGCGAATTGTGCCTTTCCCTGCCTGATGAGCGTAGGGCGGCTCGTGCGCACGCGCTCCCACACCGTGACACACGGGATGCGATGGCTGTCCAGAATAGCCACCCTCGGCGATGCGCGCCCGAATCAAACGGTCCAAATCCGGGAGGCTGGCGCCGTCCTTGGCAAAAGCCGCAGCCTCATTGAAGACGCTCAGCAGCAGGTCCAGCAACTTGTTGTACTCGGGCGTCAATTCGCCGGGGCAGAGGTTCTTGGTCAGATCGTTCCAGTAGCCATCTACGCAAACCCAGATCTCGAACAAGGTAGGCTCGTGCTCTTGTATGGGACGATTGCCGGTCGCTGTGAACGTCCGAATGCCTTTGCCCGACCAGACCAGCGTGAACGCGCGTGCCATCTCGACTTTGTCTTTGAACCCGATACCGGTGGAGTGGACAAAGCCCTCGAAGATGGCTGCGACTTCGCTCTCTTTCATTCCCGGACGCATGCGCTCGAAGGTGTATTGCATGGCCAGCGCGGCCAGTTCGTTGGCCAGCTTCATGCGCTCGATCTCCTGTGCAGTCTTGATGGCACGTGCCTCCGCGAGCAGACCGGAAGCATCGACCACTTCGCGCGCTGCCGGTTTGAAAGCGTCAAACCACCCTTGCGTCCACGTGGTCGGCTCTCCGACCATACGATCGGCGCTTTGCGTACCTTGGGAAAGCTCCAGAGCCAATTTGCCGGTCAGTCCACGCTCGTTCAGAACGTGCAGAGCAACATCGAGCGAGCGTAGCATGGGAGGCCGCGGATCGCGGGCGTCGTAACCTTTGAAGAAGCGAATGTCACTGGTCCAGGAGTTGCGCCGGGCATCTTCTTCCTGCGGCTCCAGGGCGATGAGTGTCGCCTCGCCCTCGCGCGGAAAAACCGCCACGTCGTAGCCCTTCATACACCAGTAGTTGGTGAGGTAGACGACGTTATCGGGCGCGCGTACCACCAGCGCGTCGAGATCATCGCGCTTCATCAGTTCGCGAACGCGCTCGAGTTTTCGCTCGTCAATCGGGTAGGGCATAGGCGCAGCGGATAGTGCTTAATAAGCAGTGGATAGTTTAACGCCTCGGGCATGCAATGGGACAACCTACGCAACTTCCGTGCAAACTTGGAGCCCGAACCTATCCGCTATTCACTATTCACTAACCACTCTTCTTCCAACTCTCCTCCTTACCCTTAATCAGCCGGTAGAGTGCGGTATGCAACGGGGCAGGCACTCCGGCGCGCTTGGCTTCGCGGGCAATTGCACCTCCAAGAAAATCTACCTCGGTCGGCAAATGGTGCCGCACGTCGTACAGCATGGACGGCGGATGGTTGGTACGCGCGCCAATGCAGTTCATCGTCCAGGGATCTTCGTGCAGTTCGATGCCAATCGCCGCCGCCACGCTCTTGCCCTCGTCAATCAGTGCGTGCAAGAGGTGGCCAAGATCCCCGAACTCAGCCACGGCCGCGAAGTGCCGGGAGTGTGGCAGTTCCGTCAGCGCTGCAACGCTGTTCACCGATGCGTTGAAGATCAGCTTCGACCACTGTGCCGGACGCGCATCGTGCAGGGCTTCAGCCTTCAGCCCAGAGGAATTGATCGCGGCGGCCAATTCCTCCACCATCGCGAAGGGGGTATGCGTCGGTTCGAATGGCCCCATCCAGGTTGCGGTATTGAGTTCGTAGTGGACGTGATCGTCGGCAAGCCGGGTACCGCTCATGAAGGTGGTTCCGCGAATCACATAGCCCGAAGGCAGCAGGGCAGCGATGAGCTCCTCGCTGCCCAGTCCGTTCTGCGCCGACAGCACCGCGCCATGCTGGAACAAATGCGCCACGGGGGCGAACGCTTCGCGTGTCTGGTTTGCCTTGGTGGCGACAATGCCGAAGTCGAACTGCGGAAGCTCGCGCGGGTCGGTAGACGCCTTCATGTACCCATGGAGCTCGCTATGCCCAGTGACGCGAATGCCGCGCTCATTGAGCCAGCGCGCGTGCTCCCCGCGTCGGACAAAGACCCACACCTCGGCAACCTGTGCCAGATGCGCGGCATAAAGGCTGCCAATCGCTCCTCCACCGACGATAAGAATGCGTTTCAAGTTTAGCTATCGGCTTTCGGTCGTCAACTCGGTGTTCGCTTTTCGCCTTTCGCTCTTCGCCACTTGGCGATAGAGTTTCACACGCCTATTTGGCTGATAGCTGGTAGCTGACGGCTGATAGCTCGTCATCCTCGCCGCACCGTCACATTCGCCGGCAACTCGCTGCGCCGCTTTTTCTGGATCAACTCGTACAGCGTACTGGCGTTGTTATGCGAGTCGTCGATGATAATGCCTTCCCGGTAGAGCGCATCCTGCAATGCGGCACCCAAGCAGTGCAGCGGTGCGCCACCACCTTCGCCCATACCCTTGGCGCCGCTGTAGCTATGCGGAGACGGCGTTTCCATGTTGCCATACTTGATGTTCGGCATGTTGACTGCGGTGATCGGCGTGTAATCGCTGAAGGTGCTGGCCAGCATGTTTCCGCTCTCGTCGTAGGCGCAGTTTTCCATGAGCGCCGCTCCAATACCGTGCGCCGTGGCGCCATGCACTTGGCCTTCAACGATCATTGGGTTGATCACCGTGCCACAATCGTCCACGGCGGCGTAGTCGAGAATCTTGGGAATGAAGGTGTCCTTGTCGATCTCGACCACCGCGATGTGCAGCTGGGAGGAATAAGTCAGCGTTAGGTTGCCGTACTTTCGCGCGACGTCAGGCACGTGGAACGGCGCCCGCCAAGTGTAGCGGCAGTTCAGTGTGATCGAGCGGAGTCCATCGGGAACAACCGCAGTGTTGACATTGGCGAGATTGGCTAGACCGATGTAGGGGATCGCCTTCTCGCTACCACGCACCCGTATCTCCGGCCCTTGCTTGCCGACGCCGAACTCCAAGTCGTCTTCGTCGGCCTGTAGCGCGAATGCAGCCAGTTTCTTCATCTCTGCTTTCAGCAATTGCACCGCGCCATGCACAGCCGAGAGTCCCGACACCGCGAATTGGCTGGCATAAGTGCCGCTGTGGCCGGTGTGGACATTGCGCTCGGTATCGAAGCCGACGCGCACGTTGACCAGCTCCGGAGAGATGTTCAGGATGTCAGCGACAACCTGCGACACGGTGGTCTCGTGGCCTTGTCCCTGCGGCACCGAGCCGACGGCGACGATAACCTCGCCATAGATGTCGAGCTTGGCGTTGGCCGCCTGTGAGTTGCCGGAGAACGGTGCCTGAGGGTTGACGATCTGCGCCTGCCCAAAGTTGTTGGTTCCAGAGTCGAGCGTCGTACCGATGCCGAGGCCGAACCACCGGCCTTCGGCTTGCGCCTTTGTCCGCTCTGCTTGCCATTTGTCCCAGCCAATCAGCTGCTTCGCCAGCTCCAACATGCCGGGATAATTTCCCGAATCGTAAATGCAGCCGTTGGGCGTGGTGTACGGGAATTCTTCGGGCCGAATGTAATTGCGCAGGCGCATCTCGTCGGCTGGAATATTCAACTCCTGTGCGCAGATGTCGATCACGCGCTCCAGGAACCATAAGTGCTGCATCCGAGAATAGCCACGGTTAGGCCCGACTGGACATTTGTTGGTGACCACCTGGGTGAAATCGATACGCAGGTTTTTGAAGCGATACGTGGCCGGGGCAACCTGCGACCAGATCACGCAGCCCAGCGGCTCATAACGCGGATAAGCGCCGCAATCATCAATATGCTTCGAATCCACGGCGAGGATCACGCCATCCTTGTCGAGCGCCACGCGCGTGTCACGAAACGTCCGTTCATTGCCATGAGCGCTTGAGGTCATGTGCTCAGAGCGCGTCTCGGTCCATTTGACGGGCGCCGCGGCCTTGCGCGATGCCAGGGCGCAAACGGCCATCTGCGGGTAGTTGGTGATCTTGATGCCGAAGCTGCCGCCGATGTCGTGCGTCTGCACTCGCACCTGGTCCATGCGCAGGTGCAGTGCTGGTGCCAAAAGCTGAATGCCGATGGTGGGGAAAGAATTGTTGCTCCAGAAATAGAGCCGCTGGTCGTTGTCGTCCCACTGCGCGATAACTGCGTTGTTCTCCAACGGCGTGCTGGAAAAGCGATGCATGTGGAGATGGTCAATGTGGATGACATGCGCCGCCTCGGCGAAAGCCTTCTCCACCTCGCCATACTCGAAAACGCCATGCCAAACCACGTTGGTCGCCATCGCGGGGTGCAGGATTGTCGTGTCCGTGGCCGCTACTTCACCGTCGATGACCACGTCAAGTGGTTCGTATTCCACGCGGACCAGCTCGGCGGCATCTTCGGCGATGGCTGCAGTTTCCGCGATCACCGCGGCAACAGGTTCGCCTTGATAGCGGACCCGATCCACTGCCATCGGGTAGTCGAGAATCTGGTTGCTCGGTGAAGGTCCGATCTCGAAGAAGGGATCGACGAGTTTGGAGATTTCCTGGCCGGTAAGCGTACAGATCACCCCGGGTAAAGCTTCGGCTTCGGAAACGTCAACGCTGGTGATGTTGGCATGAGCGTAGGGAGAGCGCACGAAGACGAGATGCAACATACCCAGCATCTTGATGTCATCGACAAACTTGCCCTTGCCGCGGACAAGGCGTGCGTCTTCTTTCCGGCGGAGGGATTGACCGACGTAGCCGGCGGTGTGGGTTGTTGCTGCCATTATGTCTTTCGTCACGGAAGATTCGTTCAGCTCTCGCCAATCGAAGGGGTGAAACTGAAGATCATGCCCCTTCAACGCCCGATCAGCATTCTGCCGTCGCTACGGGACTTCGGCGGTTTTACTACACCGACCCAGGATCTCCGTCCTGGACTACTTTCGTTCCGCGCTGCGGGGCGCCGTCAGAGCCGTTGCGCGGTCCTTCCGGTGCCGGGCTGGCCGTCAGCGCCGCCGCGTTTTCTGCTATCGCACCCGACAACTCCTCTGCGGCCGACTCTGGAGACTGCGCAGCTGCCATGCCTTGCGATACCTCGCTCGGTCCTTCTTCCTGAGTCGCTTGCACAGGCTCTTGAAGGGAAGCCTTCTGCGGTGCGTCGATTGGGCTCGCCGCGACGCCCTGCGCCGGCGCGTGTCAGCGCCCATTGCAATCCATCGATCAGCTTCTGGATGTTCTTCTTGCCGAGCGGCTCAAGCATGCCGCCCGCCATGGACGCCAGCTTGCCGAATACACCGGCCTCGCCTTGCCACAGCGATCTTGGTGCCTTCGGCAACGGGAGAAAGATCAAATCCGGCACTGATTTTAATCTGGCTGCCGACTGCCGTGCCCTGGCCCTTGTAGACAGCCCGCTGTGGACGCGACGACTCGGCCAGTTCCATCTTGATTTCTGCTGATCCGCGAATATTGCCAACGCCCACGCGGACCTTGACCGTGAAGTGGGTTGCATCCTGTACCGACATGCTTTCGAAATCGGGAAGCAGTGGAGCGAATTTATTAGGATCGGAGAGGAAGTCGTAAACTTCGTCCGGGGTGCGCGGCGAGGTGAACTCACCTGAAAATGTAATTGCCAACGGCTAGCTCCTCGGCCCTGCCGTAGCGGCCGCTCGAATTGCTTTGAAGATGTTTTGATATCCCGTGCAACGGCAGGTGTTTCCAGCGATGCCCTTGCGAATCTCGGCCTCGGTCGGGTGCGGATGCTCGCTTAGCAATTGCAGCGTGCTCATCAGAAATCCGGGGGTGCAATAGCCGCACTGGAATCCATGACAGTCGGTGAAGGCCTGCTGTACAGGATGCAGCTTACCATCCTTCGCCAGACCCTCAACGGTGAGCACCTCACCGCCATCCGCCTGAAACGCAAACACCGTGCATGACTTCACGCTCTTGCTGTTGAGGAGAACAGTGCACGCACCGCAGTAACTGGTGTCGCAGCCGATGTGCGTGCCGGTCAGGCTCAACTCTTCACGCAGAAATTGCACTAGCAGGGTACGCGGTTCGATATCGCGCGCGTACTGTTTGCCGTTGATCTTTGCACTGACGCGCACGCGCGGAATGTCTTCAGGCATAGAGATGCGTGACCTCCACGTGTTCTCCGCAGGCGCGCTTCACAGCGGCCTCGACGGCAAGCTTTGCCAGCGCGCCGGCAGCCTGGCGCTTGTACTCGGCCGAGCCGCGCATGTCTGAGGTTGGCTGCGCGATGTCCATCACTGCCTCGCGTACTTTCTCGGAGGTTTGCGCCGTAAGCTGCTGTCCACGCAGTGCCTCTTCGGCTGAGCCCACACGCGTCGCAGTCAGGCCAAGCACGCCGAGGTAAACGCGCGCCTCGTTGCACGTCTGGGCATCACGCATGGTGAGTTGCACGGCGACGCTGGCGCTGGCGTAAACCGGAGCGCAACGCTTAAGCGCGATATACGCTCCACCACTGCGCTCGGGCCGCAATCTGACGGCTACCTCCGTTATAAGTTCGCCGGGCAGCAAGACAGTGGTGTACGCATCTTGGATAAACTCAGAGATCTCGACACTGCGCGCACCGTTAGGGCCAAGTGTGTTCACGGTTGCTCCGGTGGCCAGCAGAACGGGCGCCCAATCGCCGGTGGGATCGGCTTCGGCGATCGATCCGCCAATCGTGCCCATATTGCGCACTTGCTGGTCGGCGATTCCAGCGGCGCAGTCGTGAAGAATCGGGATTTGCGCTGCATCTTTAGAAGCGGCAATCTCGGCGTGGCGAGTCATTGCCCCGAAGCGTAGCGTACCGTTGCTGCGGATGTAGGAGGTGTCTGGGATAAAGTTGAGATCAACGAGATGGCGCGGCGCCGAAAGACGGAGTTTCATTAGCGGGATGAGGCTTTGGCCTCCCGCCAGAAGCTTGGCTTCCTCGCCCAACTGGGTGAGCATGGTCACAGCTTCGGGATACGACTTGGCCCGGTGATATTGAAATGCTCGAGGATACATCTCGACCCCACGACGACTTCGCGCGGTTGTTTAGATTATCGCAAATTGAGGCGTTTTGCAGGGGTTGGGGACGACGGCAAAGATAGGCCGGTTCGAGCAGCGAGTTTTCACGGATTTAACTTGGATGGATCGAAAGCAAGCAAATCACCAAGACTTTAATTTGCTAGAACTGTGAAGATCCGTGGTTAGGTTTTCTCTCGCAGACCACCCTCTGAGCGAAGCGCTCGTGGCAGTCAGGATACGTTAGAGGTATATTGGCGATTGGGCTCGACTTTCGCGCCCAACCTCGATCGCATGCCAGACTTGGTCACACCCAACGAGTTCAGGGCGGCTCTCGGTCGCTTTGCCAGCGGCGTCACCATTATTACTGTCGAGACTCCGACCGGAGAAGTGCACGGCATGACTGCGAGTGCTTTCTGCTCCGTGTCTTTGCGGCCTCCCTTGGTGCTGGTCTGCATTGACCACTTAGCTGAGACGTATCTGCACATCCGCGAGCGGCGCCAGTTTGGGGTGAGCGTGCTGAAAGAGGAGCAGGAAGCGCTGTCAGAATTTTTTGCCGATCCCGAGCGCAACCATGAGGCCGCCTATCGCCTGGGCGTGAAATACCGGCCTATGCGAAGCGGCACGCCCGTGCTGCAAAACACACTGGCCAACTTGGATTGTTTGGTTGTGCACGACTACGAGGGGGGGGATCACACAATTTTTGTGGCCGAAGTGAAGGAAATCGCGGTGGCCGAGGGCGCGCCGCTGCTGTATTTTCGTGGGCGCTATCGCATTTGCGATGTTCCACAGGAGCCCTAAGCTTGCTAAACGAGTGAGCACTTCGCGAATTGCTCGGGACTCTCTTTGTCCGTTACAATCATAAGTTTCCTACTGTTACGCGATCCTCATAAGGAGCAGCCAAGTCCAGCCTGTCTGGTCTAAGCCGCGCGCCACTCGGCCCGTGGTCATCATAAAAAATGAAAATACACGAATACCAGGGAAAGGCCATCCTCGCCAAGTACGGCGTTGCCGTGCCACGCGGGCAGATGGTCGAGAGCCGCGAAGATGCGCTTGACGCGGCCCGAAAGCTATTTCAGGACGGCGTCGCTGGCGTCGTCGTGAAAGCTCAAATCCACGCCGGAGGCCGCGGCAAAGGCGGCGGCGTGAAGATTGCCAAATCGCCCGAAGAAGCCGGCGAACTGGCCACCAAAATTCTCGGGATGCAACTGGTCACGCATCAGACGGGTCCTGAGGGCAAGAAGGTCCAGCGGTTGCTGATCGAAGAGACGCTGCCCATTGCGCGCGAACTGTACCTTGGCATCGTACTCGACCGCACCAACGGACGTCTGGTGTTCATGGCTTCGGCGGCGGGCGGTATGGAGATCGAAGAGGTCGCCGCGAAGGACCCCAACGCCATCATCAAAGAGCACATCGTGCCCGGCTTCGGGTTGCAGCCCTTTCAGGCGCGCGAGATCGCGTTCAAACTCGGACTCGATGCCAAATACATCAGCGGTGCGGTCAAGTTCATGATGGCGCTGGCGCGGGCGGCGGAAGACACCGACGCCTCGCTCGTCGAGATCAATCCGTTCATTACCACCACCGACGGGCGGCTGTTCGCGCTCGACGCGAAGATGAACTTCGACGACAACGCGCTCTATCGCCATCCCGACATCAAAGATTTGCGCGACCTGACCGAGGAAGACCCTCTCGAGGTCGAGGCCAGCAAGTACAACCTGAACTACATCAAGCTGGACGGCAATGTGGGCTGCATGGTGAACGGCGCAGGCCTGGCGATGGCTACCATGGACATCATTCAGTACGCAGGCGGCATGCCGGCCAACTTCCTCGATGTGGGCGGCGGCGCCAACGAAGAGCAGGTCACACACGCCTTCGAGATTCTGCTTACCGACAAGAACGTGAAAGCTGTGCTCATCAACATTTTCGGCGGAATCCTGCGGGTGGATACGCTCGCGAATGGCATTGTCAGCGCTGCCCGTAAGACGAATATCCAGTTGCCGATTGTGCTGCGGCTGGAAGGAACCAACGTGGAGCAGGGCCGCCAAATCTTGAAAGACAGCGGGCTGAAATTCATCGTGGCAGAGACCATGAAGGACGCGGCTGAGAAAGTTGTTGCCGCTGCAAAGGGGCAATGATGGGAACAACAACGATTCCTTTCGACAAACCCGCGCACACGCCGACGCCGATGACATCGACATTGGGCGACGACAGCTGGGTTCTTACCTGCCTTGAACTTAGTTGTGAAAACAGTCTCCAAACCACTAACTTCGACCAGGACTGCAGAGGTGTGTGCCACGGTAATCTTGTTTTAGTCACGTGTTCGGAAGACGCGAAAGGGGATTGGCAAAAGCTATGAGTGTCCTGGTTGATAAGTCAACGCGATTACTGGTACAGGGTCTAACCGGGCGCGAAGGAACCTTCCACGCCAAGAACGCCGCTGCTTATGGAACGACCGTGGTGGGCGGTGTGACTCCCGGCAAGGGCGGCGTTACCCACGAAGGCTGGCCGATCTTCAACACTGTGTGCGACGCCGTCAATCAAACGGGCGCCAACGCAACCGTAATTTTCGTTCCACCGCCGGGTGCAGCCGACGCCATCATGGAAGCCGCGGACGCCGGAATGCCGCTGATCGTCTGTATCACCGAAGGCATTCCCGCCATGGACATGGTGAAGGTATGGGAGTTCCTGAAGACGAAAAACTCACGCCTGATCGGACCGAATTGTCCGGGCATCATATCGCCGGGCCAGTGCAAGATCGGAATCATGCCGGCGTCCATCCATAAGGAAGGCAACGTTGGAATCGTCTCGCGCTCCGGCACTCTGACCTACGAAGCTGTGTATCAGCTCACGACGCGCGGCATCGGGCAATCTACGGCGATCGGCATCGGCGGAGATCCGATCATTGGCACCAACTTTGTGGATGCAATCAGCTTGTTCAACGACGATCCGGAGACGGAAGCGATCATCATGATCGGCGAAATCGGAGGCACAGCGGAAGAGGTTGCGGCCGAGTTCATCCAGAAGAACGTGCGCAAACCAGTGATCGGTTTCATCGCTGGGCAGACCGCGCCTCCCGGACGCCGCATGGGTCACGCGGGCGCCATTATCTCAGGCGGGAAGGGAACCGCCGCAGAGAAGGTGAAAGCGATGGAGGCTGCAGGCATTCATGTGGCGAAGTCGCCGGCCGAGATCGGCGAAACCCTGGTGAAGGCGACGGGAATGGCGCTGAAGGGGTAGGAAGCAGTCAGCCCCCAGCTAATGTTAGGGGCGGAGGTATTCAGTTGGACCAGAGTATTTCGAAGTTCAGACGTTCGGTCTGGCATGTGGCTGTCGCGTTTCTGATATTCGGCTGCTGCGGTATTTCCCTCGCGCAAACCGCATCAAGCGCCGCTGCGCCGTCGTTTCGGGTGCCGACCGCGATGAAAACGCTCTCGAACGGGTTGGTCGTGGTCGTCTCGGAAGACCATTCCGCGCCGACGTTTGGCGTTTGCGTTGCTTACGGAATCGGTTTCCGGTTGGAGCCCAAAGGCCGCACGGGTTTTGCCCATCTGTTCGAGCACATGATGTTCGAGGGCACCCCGGTGGCCAAGAAGGGAGTCTTCGATCAGGTGATCGAGGGCGGCGGCGGCAACAATAACGGCGATACCCGCTACGACTTCACGGAATACATCGAGACCGCTCCCATCTCCGCACTCGACCCGGTGTTGTGGCTTGAGGCCGATCGCATGAAGACGCTGGATTTCTCCGTGGCCAATCTGGAGAACCAGAGGAAGGTAGTGGAAGAAGAAGTCCGGGTGAACGTGCTGAATCAGCCTTATGGATTCTTTTTTGCCATCGACCTTCCCATGAAGGCCTATGATACCTATCCCAACAATCACAACTTCTACGGCGACTTCCGCGACCTGGACGCGGCCAACATTGCCGACGTGAAGGCGTTTTACGACAAGTACTATGCTCCCAACAATGCCGTGTTGGCGATAGTGGGCGACGTCAACGCCGACCAGGTGTTTGCGCTGGCGGAACAATATTTTGGGGCGATTCCCCGCAAAGCGGTTCCGCCTAAACCGGAGGTGAATGAGCCTCCGCAGACTGCGGAGCGCCGTGCGGTGCAGCAGGACAAACACGCCAAGCTACCGGCGTTCGCCATTGGCTATCGCATGCCGGAGCGCGATTCGCATGATGCTGTTGTGGGTGCCGTGGTGGGAGAGCTTCTGCACAACGGCGATGCGTCGCTGCTTTATCAGCAACTCGTGAAGGACGACCGTGATGCGGTTTCGGTGAGTGGCGGCGTGAACTGGCCGCTGGGAAATCCCTTTGAGTTCAATGGGCCTACGCTGATGACCACATTTATCGTTTCACCTCCCGGTACGAAGATGGACACAGTTTTGAAATCGGTAGACCATGTGGTCGAACACCTTGCCCAGGATGGCCCCAGCGTCGCGGAGTTGGCGCGTGTCGTCACCAAGATGCGTTCCGACCTCATTGACCAGCTGGAAGCCCCCATCGATCGGGCTTCGGCGCTGGCACACGCGGCGCTTTTCGACGGCAATCCGGATCGCGTGAACAAGATTCCCAGCGAACTGGCGGGTGTGACGCCGGCCGAAGTAAAAGCCTTCGCTGCAAAATATCTGGTGGCTAACAATCGAACGGTGCTGGAGCGAGACCCTGCCGCCGGAAGTGCAGGAGAGAAGAATCCGGGAGGTGCGCAATGAGAGTTCTCCGACACGTTATGGCCCTGGGGTTACTCTGCGGCGCGTTATATGCCCAGCAGACGCCGGCGGTGCCTGCGTTGCCGGCCGGCTTGCCTCCCGCGGGAGCGTTGAAGCCCGTGGTTTCGCCGCCGGTTGCGGAACACCAACTGGGGAATGGAATGCGCGTCTGGATGGTGCGGCGTCCCGAGCTACCCAAAGTAGTGTTCACGCTGCTGGTGCGAGGGGGAGATTCCTTTGACCCGCAGTCGGCGCCGGGCCTGGCGCGACTGATGGCGCAAACCTTGACCCAGGGTACGGCCTCCCGCTCCTCGCGTGAGATCGCCGAAGCGGCGCAAGGTACCGGGGGTGATCTCACGGCCATGGCCGGGCCGGACGCAACCCAGATTGCGCTGGACGCTCTGAGCGAGCACGCCGGTGAGGCGGTTGCGCTGGTCGCTGATGTGGCCCAGAACGCGAACTTCCCGGACAAAGAAGTCGATCTCGCCAAGTCCAATATGCAGGACGAGCTGCGTTCCAGCGAAGCCCGCCCGGGTTTTTTGGCGCGGCGTGCCTGGTATCAGATCACCTATGGCGATCATCCCTATCACATCATTGCCGCCAGCATGAAGACGCTGGAGTCGGCGACCCCGGAGTCGCTGAAAAAGCTCTATGCCGAATCGTTCCGGCCAGAGCAGGCACTGTTGGTAGTGGTGGGAAGCTTCGACGAATCTCAGCTACTGGCCGAGATCGACAAGGCCTTTGGCGGCTGGAGGCGCGGCAGTGGTCCGCAGCCCGAGGTAAAGGAGCCTGCCTCCAAAGGGGACCGCAAGATTTACTTCATTGAACGGGCCGGGTCGGTCCAGACCACGATGCTGATCGGCGCAGTTGGACCAACTATGCGCGCCCCGGAAGAGCCCGCTCTGCGGGTTGCGAACACGATTTATGGGGGCAGCTTTGGTTCGCGGCTGATCCGCAACATCCGCGAGGACAAAGGGTACACCTACAGTCCTTACTCGTTCACCACGTCTTCGCGATTGAGCGGCGTGATTCTGACCAATGAAGATGTCCGCAATGAAGTAACCGGACCAAGTCTGAAGGAGACGCTCTACGAACTCAAGAGAATTTCGACGGAGCCTCCGGCCACCGCGGAACTCGATCAAGCCAAGCGGTACTTGATTGGAAATACCGCCCTTGACCTGCAGTCGCGATTCGCGGTTGCTACCCGTCTGGGAAAGTACTGGATCGATGGTGAACCGGCCACCCACTTGACGGAAGAGATGGGTGCAATCCAGAAGGCGAGCGATGCCGAGGTGGCAAGAGCGGCGGCGAAATATCTGGCGCCTGACCGGATGACGGTGGTAGCGGTGGGAGAAAAAGCGGTCATTCTGGAACAGCTCAAGCCCTTTGGGATGGAGATTGTTCCGGCTCCCGCACCATGAGCCGAGGATTTTGGCGGCGGCGTATGAACTTATCAAAGACCCAGAGGGAACCTAAGCAAGTATGAAAACCATTCAACGCACTCTTTCCATCATTAAGCCTGACGCCGTAGAGCGCGGCGGCACCGGCGACATCATTCACACGCTCCTGGAAAACAAGTTCCGTATTGTCGGAATGAAGATGCTGCACATCACTAAGGCCCAGGCCGAAGGTTTCTACGCCGTGCATGTGCACCGGCCGTTCTTCGAGTCGCTGACCAACTTCATGTCGAGCGGTCCCATCATCGTGATGGCGCTGGAGAGGGAGGACGCCATCGCCGACTACCGCAAACTGATGGGCGCCACCGATCCAGCCAAGGCCGAAGCCGGCACGATCCGCAAGAAATGGGCAGCGAACATCGAGCACAACGCGGTACATGGCTCCGATGCTGAGGACACCGCGCGTTTCGAACTCAGTTACTTCTTCGCGGGATACGAACTGTCGAAGTAAAGTGTCTTGCCGTATGGCGCGAGGGGCGGAGGCTCGCCTCTGGCCGCACCAGGGCAGTCCTGCGGGAACTAGTGATAGGGTCGTTTCAAAATGGCGCACTCAGAATGCGTACCGTAATGCCAGCGTCGTGTTGTTGGCGTGGAAGTAGCGCGGCGCGGTCGGACCCACGAATGAGTCTTCTCCATACTGATAATAATTCCAACCAGCTTTGAACGTCACATTCTTGTGCACCAGGACATCCATCGCGGCGAGTGGCGACTGATAGGTGGACGCCAACGGCCCCAGGGGCTGCAGCACGTTGAACTGGGTCGTGTTGCCTTGATTGCTGACAATGTTATAGCCGAGTCGAAAGGTAACACGCTCAATCGGAGTAAGGGTGAGGGCGAAGTAGCCGAACTGCGTGTGGGTCTGATAGAGGCCATAAATCTGCATCAGGGAATCGTCGCCCAGGCAGGTGGACGATCCTGGCGGAGGCGCTGCACTTTGAAAGCAGAGAAAAGTGTTCTGCTGAATGGCGTCGTAGTTGTAGGCCATGTCCAGTGCCCAATACTTGTTGGGATTGACCATGGCGTTCAGCACCGTGGAGTAATTGTGCTGGTTGTACTGGATGTCGCTGGTGTTGTTTTTGGCCTGCTGAAAATTCAGGTTAGCGCCCATTGTCAGCCAGGGCCGCGGTGTATACGAGATGGTCCCGGAAATATTGTAGGAACTCAAGGGATCGATACGATAGAGCCAGTTGTCAGCGCCGCCAAATTGGGCGTTGAAGTTGGCGTGTAGCGTGCTCCCCTTCCGGAACCACGCCCCCACCACACCGGAGTAATTGTTGATCTCCGTAGTGGGGCTGCCAAACGGTGCAATGACTCCCGTGAAGGTGCAACTGCCATCCGGATTCAATGGCAGCCCGACGCAATTCCCGCGATTGGGATTGTTGGGGTAATAGATATCGCCCAAAGCGAGTTGCTGGCTGTTTCCCGGTTGAATAATGTAGTTGCTCCACACAAATCCAGCGCGCACTCCAAAGAAGCGCGAGATGTCGTACTGCACCTGGAAGTCGTTCTGTTTCATGTTCTGGCCGATCAGGTTGAGCGATGATTCGTTGACGATGTCGGCCGCCGAACTTGAGCCGTGCAGCAGTGTCGTGGGAGGGAACATGAACACTTGACTGAGCAGGGTTGCTGGACCCTGGCTGGCTGCTGTGTAGAAGTTAGACTGCAGGTCCAGATAGTTTCCAGATACGCTGAAGTCGTGGAAACGGAAGGTCTCCACCAAGCGAAGCTTGTTGCTGATATGAAAGATTGCCGAGATATCGGCGGATTGCGAATTCCATCGCGAACTCGAACTGCTTCCTGAGGTGTTATACCCTAGATTATTGCTGCGAGTACTAAGACCGCTGAAGATCGCCGTCAGAGGCGTATCGGAACGCGCGTGGCTGTATTGGTACTGGCCATTAAAATCCAGCCATTTGAGAGATGACGAGCGCAGGTTTACCTGTTCCGTCGGAATAAAAGTACTAACATGTTGATACTGACTGTAACTCAGGAATCCATTGCAGGAAGGGTTGGCTACACCGTTGTTGAGCGGTGTGCTGCATGGGCTTCCGGAGTTGAACCAGGGGAGCCCAAAGGTCACGGGCGAGCCGTTTGGTAGCGGCCAGGAATTGAACGGATTGAGACTATAAAGGGTATCGCCGGAATACTGCTGAAACATCTGGGTGTAGCTGAGAGTGGTCTTCTTCGATAGGCGGGCGTCGGCGCCGAAGCGGTATCCATTGAGCGTGTTGTTATAGTCCTGGTTGAGTTGCACGTCGGTGCCTTCGTGAATGCTGCTATAGGAAGGCCCGATGAAGCGGTTCCGGTTGTAGTCGAAGCGAAATGACACCGTGTGCATGGGCAGCACCACGATGCCAAAATTGTATAAATTCTGCCGATTGAAGTAGCTGTGCGGAGAATTCAACACCGGGACGAACGGCGTACCTGTTGGCGGATTCAATGGGTTGGCAAGCAAGTCGTAGTCAAAGTAGTTCTGGATGTGCTGATAACTGCCGCTAAACGTGTACCAACGGTACTTTGCGACGCGCATGCGTGCCGCCTGCTCGGGATCACCTCCCCATCCGAAACTGTTGAAGGTCAACGTATCAAAAATATCCTGGTGGCTGAGCGACTGCATGGTGAGGCTCTGTTCCAGGATCCGAGCTCCCGACTGCAGATTCACCAGGGTGTCGTACATAGGCTGGCTGCCGCTGACCTCGGAAATGCGGCCGCCGAGTTCAATCGACTGGGTAACTTGAAAGCCGCCGATTTCCTTGCCTTCCCCGGAACTCGAGGAGCTGGAAGACACCGAAGGCTGGGGTTGGCCCGAACTCTGACCAGTCGCACTACTTATCGAGAAAAGGCAAACCGCGATCAGAGCAACCGCCGAGGGAAGAGCGCCGAGATTCCTTTGACACCTCATTGTCTGCCTCGCAGCTACCGGAAGAAGACCGGATCAAAGTTAGAGCCGTGGATCTGCGTGTGACACATGGTGCACGCCTGATACTTCGCAGACTGATCGTGATTCGGTCCCACCGGCCGTCCCGCTGCCCCGTTCATGTTGGGGGTATGGCAGCGGAGGCACAGGAAATTCACGTTGTTGACCTGCAGCAGCCGGGGATTGGTTGAGCCATGAGGCACATGGCAGCTCAGGCAACTTTCCTCGGTCTTCACTGGAGCGTGCTCAAACACGAACGGCCCCATAGTGTCGGTGTGGCATTTGGTGCAGACTGCGAATTGACCGGCAGCCGCACGCACCTGATGGCCGGTCTGGGTTCCATGCGGATTGTGGCAGTCACTGCACTGGATCAAACCGACATCAACGCGGTGGCGATAAGGACGGGCGAACTCGGCCTTTTGCGCGGCATGGCATCCGTAGCACAACTCGGTCTGCGGTTTCACCAGTAGGAAGTTAACGTCACTGGACTTGTGCGGACTGTGGCATGAGGTACAACTCACTCCGCTTGCCAAGTGTTCAGACTTGGAGAAGTTCTGCGTTTCCAGACTGGATTGGTGACATTTTGTGCAAATCGCCGCCGTTTGAGCCGGGCTCAGGGTCTCAAACCGAATGATCTTAGTGACGTCGCCGCCGCCGTCCACGTGGGCCTGGCCGGGCCCGTGACAAGCCTGACAACCGTGTTGATCGCCTTTCAGCAGCGCGGCATGTGGAGTGCCTGCATAATGTTTTTCCCAGACATCCTGGTGGCAAGTCTTGCAAATGTCGGTTTCGGCGTACTGTTTGCCTGTGGGACTGGTAAGTGCGCTGGACGTTTCTTGAGGTGGAGAACTGGCCTGGCCGGCGTCAGACACCCCAGCCGAGACGCAAGCGGCCGCAAACAACAGGAGAACCCACCAGAACGTCCTCTTCGTCGTAAGGCGCATCCCCACTCCTAACCGCCAACCGTACGGTTTTGAACGAGACCCCAGACTAGGGCGCTACATGTTGCCAATTGCAGGTGGTTCCGGGCACGCCGGTCGCCGACCTGCCCTGCCCGGCTGCGAAGCAATATACACCCAGTCCGGCCATAACTCTCTTAAATTTTTGTGCCTTTTTTCGTCGTCGGCTCTGCTTGGAAGCAGGACGTTCTTGATTCATAACGATGAAACCGTCTACTTGGGCCTTCCCAGCCAGGAATACTGCCACGCGACCGAGAGGTTCTGGTAATCTCCGCCAAAGCGGATGTAAGTTCCATTGTTGTAACTGACTTTCAATGATTGGTGTTTGCTGACTGGAACTGCACCCGTCACGCCAATGCGCGAACTCGTCTGGCGGGTAGCTGGATTGGCTATGCCGCCCAAGCTGGTAACGCCGCCGAACCAAAAATTGCCGTCCAGCGAAAACCAAAACCGTGACTTTATGTTGTAGCTGAGAAAGTCTTTTGCTTCCATTTCACAAAGTCCTTGGGTGCCATGGCCGGGCCGCCTTTGAGGTTCACGGCCAGCCGAAAAGTAGAATCCAGGAGGCCGGATCGGTAAAGCTGCCTCTCCTTCCCAAGCGCCGCGCCTTGGAAGGTTCCAACCGCATAGGGCAATGAGGCATTGATGTTGGCCGAGCGGCCGAAGAAGTTGAACGAGTGATAGTAGGTGAAAATCGGCACACTGTATGTGCCGGTTGCGTTAGTAATTGGAATCGCGCCATTGAAGGAAAGACCACCGTCATAGAACGAGTACGTCAGGGTAATGGCGTTGGAATGCACTGCCGTGATGACAACGCGCGCGGAGAGAGATCCTGGGCAAAAAGTCCTGGTAGTGACCGGAGCCGCAGACGAACCTCACTCCGTCAGCCCGTGCGATCACAAGGCCTCGACATACGATAGCGGCGAGGACCTCACGTGGCAGTGTCCAACGCCGCTTCATTAGGTTCAATCCCTGAAATGGCTGCAGTGTCATTCGTGGCTTTGCGGGGCATTACCTTTGAGACGGTACACCATAGCCGTCTTAGTCACGCCCAGCGCCAGCCAATCCTGTACATCCTGTTGCAGCGTTACATAGAACTGAGCAGCCAGCTTCTTCTGCTTCTCGCCGACGCTCTCTCGGCGATCGAACTTGACCTGGAAAGCGAACTCTCCCACTAGAGACTTGTGCTCGCCCCGGGTACGCCACAAGCCGATGTCACACTTGCCCAGCAGCCCTTTGCCGAAATCCAGCTGACCAAGGGGAAGCAGCACCTCCTCCACAATGCCTTCGTTCACCAGGCTTATCTTCTCGTCAGCGGACACCTTGATAGCGGCGGCAAGCGCTGGAAAGACCCTTACCAGAGTGGCCATGGAGGTTCGATCTGCCTCATGCATCTGGCTCAATCCGAACTGGCAGTTGTGCGAGTAGAGGATGCGGTATCCGCCAACTTGGTCCTTTAGAGGGAGGGCCTCGGCTTTGAACTTAATTCGGTATGCCCCGGCAATCTTGGGACGCACATCAACCGCAGTCGCCGCCTGCTCATTAGGGTGCCGGAACTTGAAGACAATTTCCGGATCGCCGACGGGAAAGCCATCCACGTAGCTGATACGCCGGCGCAAGATGAAAGCGTTGTTGTAGAGGCGGAAGTCTGACGTATCGCCGAAGGTAATTTCCCTGATTTCTGGCCGCAGCCCGGCCTTCTCGTCCACTATGAAACCAACGCCAACCTGCTTGGCGGTACGCTGCACGATCTTGCCGAAATCCCGAAAACTCTGCACCGAAGTGAAGCGGTCGGGCTTCAGGATGAGTTTGGCCTCCAGATATTGCACCCGATCCAAAGGAGTACCGTCCGCATAGGCTTGATCCGGTGAAGAAGTCGGCGCCTCGGGTGTCTTGATCAGTGAACCCTTGACTTTGTCTTTCTTGATTTTGTCCTTCTTGCCTTTCTCTTTCTTCTCTTTCTTTGCCAATCCAATACCTCCTGTGTATAACCGCTTGATTCGGATAACGCGAGTCGCGATGCGCCATTCATACTTACTCTTTGAGACGCAAGAGCGCCACTGCAAAAATTCCTAGTTTGCCCCATGTATTAAGCGATAAGGAGCTGGGGAGCTAACAGACTCGCACAAAGGTGGGACTTTGGTGGTGGAGATTTCGAAACCGCCAGACGATTATTTGGCCTGAGCGAGCGCTTCCGCCTTGCGAATGGCCGCCTCATGCAAATCGTAGGCGTCGAGGGCCTTACCCGCCGCTTCCCGGGCCATACTGGTGCTCATTCGCTTCTCAGCTTCCGCGAACAGATCCTCCGCGTCTTCATGAGCGTTGTACGCATCGTCATCTGCTTCTTTCACCCGCCGGACTGCTGTCATCAGCTGGGAATCGATCCGCGGCCCGGAGTTCTTTATCCCGCTCTTGGCTTTCTGCCGCGCTCGCTTGACATCGCCATCTTCGGCCACGAGATGATTGTAAGCAACCTTTAGATCGTTACTCCATGTGGCTTTGACCTTCATTTCGAATTCGTCAAGGGCGGCCCTGGCCTCATCGGCGATCCCTCGCACTCGTTTCTTCTCCAGGAGCCACTTCCACACACCCCATTCTGTTCCTTCCTTCATAATTTCCCTGGCGTTTTGGACGGCGTGAAGCTTTCGCATTGTAGACCTCATATAAGACGGGACCTTGTGAATGCATCGAGTGAAAGGCCCCTATTCTACGGGAAGAGGATCCGTGCTGGGAATGCTTCCCCAAGCTTTTATCGTATAGGGTTGAGGTGAAGTTTTCTGTGGTGAGTTGAGAGGATTAGTAAATTGAACTAAGCGTTCTTCCCGAATCGGGAACCCAATTTCACCCAAGTTTTCGGTCCATGTGCACCTCTGCCGTAATGTATTCACGGACAAAGACCAGAGCAATCTCGTGTGAAAGATATCGAGAAATCGGGGCCAGCCGCCTACGAGCCCACGTATCGCGCATACAAGCTGCGGGCGATAGCGGGGTCTGTAGTGCCTTTGATAATAGCCCGGCCATCGGGAAAGAGGGTTAACTCGTAGGGATCGCGCCAGAATTTGAGGATGAACTCGGTGTGCCGTACCGTGCCGTGCGGAGTCAATCGACGAGTAAGTTCCTGGAAATCAACCGGCCGATGCTGCTCGTGAATCTGTACGGAATTCCGGCCGCAGAGAGTGATGTGTGGCCGTCGTTCGCCAGCCAGGTGAACGAAGTCTCGGCGATCGCATGCTCGGCAGCCAGCGCGAGGTATCGCCGTCTTAATCTCCGCGAAGTCGTTGGACCATACATCGTACGACAGAAGTGTTCGGCGGACCTGGTCGCGTGCGCCAACCAGCAGTTTGAGGGCTTCGGCGGAGGCAATCGAGGCGACAAAGTTCACGGCAGAATTCAGAATGCCCGAGGTGTCGCAGGTGTCGATTATGCCCTGAGGGGATTCGGGGAAGACACAGGCGAGGCAGGCGGTCGCGCCGGGAAGGATCGTCATCGTGACCGCATAGCTGGCGACGGCGGCAGCGTAAATCCAGGACAATTTTTTTGCTATGGCGAAGTCATTGATCAAGTACCGGGTTTCGAAGTTGTCAGTACCGTCGAGGATAAGATCAACGTCACCGACCAACTCTTCCACGTTTGCGGGCGTGAGATCTGTCGCATGCGGCTCTACCACGATCTCTGAGTTGAACGCCTTGATTTTACGAGCAGCAGCGATTGCCTTGGGCAGGGACTCGGCGGCATCAGCCTCGTCAAACAGCACCTGCCGTTGCAGATTGCTGGGCTCGACGTAATCGCGGTCGATGATTCGCAGAGTGCCCACACCGGAACGAGAGAGCAGGGAAGCCAATGCGGAGCCTGTCGCACCACACCCCACAATGGCGACACGCGCCCTCGAGAGCTCCTTCTGACCTTGCGACCCGACGGGTCGAAACAAGATCTGGCGGGAATAGCGATCGGCAAATTCCAAAGACTCGGCCTGCTCCGTGGAAGGCTTCCTTGTTTATTATAGGGATTCGACATTAACTTCGCCGTGAGGACCGGGTTGAAGATTAGTCGCCACAGTTGCGCCTTGCTGCGGGACTCATCTTCACCGGCATGGCGCACCGGACTGGTCCCGTCAGACGAGGTCCTCCGGACAGCAAATGTGCTGAAGGTCAGAGTTTGACGGAGCCAAACACACCTTCGTTCCATAAAATTGCGTCGTTCTGCGCCCTCCTGGTGCTGAGCGTACCCCTGGCGTGGCCCCAAAGCGGAGCTTTGTCCGTCGGGCAAAACCCCGACACGAAGGGTACTCTGAGCGAAGCAGCGACGGTTGGCCAAGTCAATAAATACCAGGGCGTTGTAGTTCGTGACATCGAATTCCGCGGTATCCAGGGCACCAATCCGGAGATGCTTCGTCGGCTGCTGGTGCAGAAAGCAGGTGAACCCCTGGATCCCGACAAGATTCGCGCGAGCCTGCGGGTGCTCTATGCCACAGGACGCTTTGCCACGTTGCAGGTGGAAGCTGAGCGTACCCAACTGGGGCTCTCCCTGCTTGTTATCTGCACTGAAAACTATTTTAACGGCGAAATAAGGGTGGATGGGGCGCCGGCCAAGACCAATCCCAAAGCCCATCAGTTGGTGGAATCCAGCAAGCTTGACCTGGGCGCTACATTCTCGCAGGAGGCTGTGGATCGCTCGGTCGAGCGCATGCGCAAGGTGATGGCGGATAACGGCTATTACAAGGCCGCCATCACCTATGACTTGGTGCCCCACGATGACACTCGACAAATGGACATTAATTTTCATGTGACTCCCGGCGAACTGGCGCGTGTGGGAGAGGTGACAATCGAGGGCGAGACGGGTATTCCCCCCGACAAGGTCCGTAGCCTTACGAAGCTGAAGGCTGGCGACAAGGTCAAGCAGGAGCACGTCACACGCGCGTTAGCAAGGCTGCGTGACAAGTATCAGAAGAACGATCATCTCGAGGCCCAGGTCTCGCTCATCGACCGCCGCTACCATTCCGATACCAACCGCCTTGACTACGTATTCAAAGCGGAAGAGGGACCAACGGTAGCCATTACCGCTGAGGGCACGAAGATCAGCAACCGGGAATTAAAGAAGCTGGTGCCGGTCTATCAGGAGAACTCGGTTGATGACGACTTGCTGAATGAAGGCCGGCGCAACATGCGCGATTACCTGCAGACGAAAGGCTATTTCGACGCGACCGTAGAGGTGGAACGACAACCGTCGCCCGAGAAGAACCACCTCAACATTGTTTACAAGATCGATCCCGGCGTACGTCACAAGCTTGCGGTTATAAGGGTTGAAGGCAACAAGTATTTCGATACTGATACCATTCGCGAGCGGATGGCGTTACAGCCGTCGAGCGTGCTTTTGCCCAATGGCCGTTTTAGTCAGAGGCTATTAGCGGACGATCTGACGAACATCAAGAACCTCTACCAAGGCAACGGCTTTCTTGATGTCAACGTCACCTCAGAACTCCAGGATGACTACCAGGGCCGCGAGAGCCAGATGGAAGTGGTGATCAAGGTTGACGAAGGTCGGCAGACGCGGGTGAACTCGTTGACCTTGACCGGGAACCACGTCGTCCCGACAGACCGCCTGACCCCGTTATTGAGCTGTACGCCAGGGCAGCCGTATAGCGAAGCTAATGTGGCAAGCGATCGCGATGCCGTAACCTACTTTTATTACAATCACGGATTCCCCAATGTGCAGTTCGAGGCTGTGGCATCGGCAGTGCCTGACAAACCGCAGCGTATGCAGGTGACCTATACGATCAGCGAGGGAGAGCAGGTCTTTGTGGATCATGTACTGGTGACCGGAGCCGAATTTGCCCGGCCTTACGTGGTGAATCGCGAGATGCGCATTTTCGGCGGCGATCCGTTGAGTCAGTCACGCATGGTCGATTCCCAACGCCGCCTATACGACCTCGGTCTTTTCAACCAGGTGGACATGGCAGTACAAAATCCTGATGGCCAGGAGCCCTTTAAAGATGTGCTCTTCAACCTCCAGGAGGCTAGACGCTGGACCTTCCGCTACGGCGGCGGTATTGAGTTTGCCACCGGAAATATTCCAACCACCAGCAATCCGCAAGGGAGGACGGGAATCAGCCCGAACGGAGTGCTGGAAATCACTCGTCTGAACATGTTTGGACGGGACCAGACGCTCACCATGCGGGCTCGGGTCGGCTTGCTGGTCCGCCGTGGTTTGATCGGCTATGACGCGCCGCGTCTGTTTCACCGGGAGAACTGGCGCTTCAACGCCACTGCCTTCTACAACAACGAAGCCGACGTGAACACGTTTACCTCAGAGCGACTCGATGGAACAGTCCAGGCGGAAGACAAATATAGCCGGGCGACAACCTTGTTTTACCGGCTGAGTTATCAGCGCGTGTCGATTGACCCTAATAGCCTGGTTATCGATCCCACTTTGATTCCGCTGTATTCGAAACCAGTTCTGCTCGCGATTCCGAGTTTCACCTACGTCCGCGACACGCGCGACAATCCCATTGATTCGCACAAGGGGAGCTACAACATAGCCGACTTGGGTTTGGCGACCAGCGCGTTGGGCTCAGAGGCAAACTTCGGCAAGGTGCTGGTCCAGAATTCGACTTATTACACCTTCAAGAAACGATGGGTCTTTGCGCGCAACACACAAATTGGGATATTGCATTCGTACGGCACCAATAACTTCCTGAGTCCGCCACCCTCGGGAATCTTGCCGTCAGAGGCGACCTCTGTGCCTCTTCCTGAGCTATTCTTCGCTGGAGGCAGCAACTCTCTGCGCGGCTTCTCTATCAACCAAGCTGGGCCTCGCGATATGACGACTGGATATGCCATTGGCGGTGAGGGGCTCTTTGTAAACAACCTTGAAATTCGCACCCCCCCCATAGCCTTGCCTTATGTGGGTGATAATTTAGGGTTTGTGTTCTTCCATGATATGGGCAATGTTTTCGACACGCCGAACCATATCGTCAGTGGAATGTTGCGAATCCATCAGCCCTCAATCGCAAATTGCTCCGCTCCGACCAGTAAGGCAACTTGCAATTTCAGCTATAACCCTCAGGCCATCGGCATGGGCTTACGGTATAAGACGCCAGTCGGGCCAGTTCGCTTCGACGTTGGGTACAACTTTAATCCGACGCGCTATCCCATCCAGGAAGACAATACGGTGCAAACCCTGCGTCATATAAATTTCTATTTCAGTATTGGACAGACGTTCTGATGAAACGAAATCTGCATTTAACGGCGGGTCTGTTGTTGTTGTTGCTGTTGATGGTTGCGTCTAGCGCGCTGGCAGGTGAGGTAATTGATGCCATAGTTGCCACCGTGAACCGCCAACCCTTGTTCCAGAGCGAATGGCAGGAGGCGATCTGCTTTGAGGCCTTTATGCAGCAAACTCCTCTTGCCCAACTGACGACGGCAGATCGCGCCAGGGCATTGCAGCGCCTGATCGATCGTCAACTGCTGCAGGCGCAAATGGGCGACGAGACTTTCTTGCTGCCATCCGAAGAGGATGTTGCCAAGGCTGTCGCCAAACTCCGCGACCAGATTCCGAACGGTCGCGACAATCAGAGTTGGCAAAAATCGTTGGCCGACTATGGACTCACCCCGGAGATTTTAAAAGCTCATCTGCGCATTGAGGTACGGGTGATGAACTTCGTGGAGGTTCGTCTGCGCCCCACTGTGCACGTTCAGCCGGAGGAAATTGAGGCCTACTACAAGAACCAGTTGCTACCCGACCTGCAAAAGGTTGGCGGTACAACCGTTACCTTACATGAAGTGGAACCCAGGATTCGCGAACTGCTCGTCCAGCAACACATGGATGAACTGCTGGACGCATGGCTGCATAACTTGCGGCAGCAGGCGGAGATTAGAACCACCGTTCCCCTGCCCGCCGAGAATGGAGTGACCGATCAGGGGCAAGCCTCAGGCGCTAACTAAGCATGACCGAAAAAAGCCAGGTTCGCCGTTCGCACATCCGCCTGTGGATTGAGGCGGCGATTGGAGTTGTGTTGCTGGCGGCTGCGATTGTTTTGGTTTGGTATGTGCGAAGCCCCCACTTCGCCGACCTGGTTCGGCGCAAGACAATTGCGGCATTGGAAGATGCCACCGGTGGTCGCGTCGAGCTGCATGCCTTCCGCTGGAATCTTTCTCGCCTTGAGTTCGAGACCGACGATCTGACCATTCACGGATTGGAAGATCCAGGCCAGCAACCGTACGCGCAGGTTGACCGCATTCATGTGCGCCTGCACATCATCTCTTTCCTGGAAAAGAAGATTAGCGTCAGAGATCTGAACCTGGACCATCCCGTCGTGCACCTGATTGTGAATCCTGACGGGACCACCAATGCTCCCGAGCCCAACGTACCCAGCAACCGCGGGCTGGTGCAGCAATTATTCGATGTCGCGATCGATCATCTCAACCTGAACAACGGGTTATTGCTGGTGAATGACCGGGCGCTGCCGCTCGATTTCCAAGCCGCTGACGTCAGCGCTGTAATGACGTACGACCGGGCCGGCCATCGCTACAGCGGCAACCTACAAGCTGGAAAAATGGATGTCAAATACGGCGACTTCCGCGACGTTGCCGCGCAGGGTATGGTGGCGTTCAACTTAGAATCCAATTACCTGCAAATCAACACGCTGAAGCTCATGTCGCAAGAATCTTCCCTTGAAGCGACCGGAACGGTCGCGAATTTCGGCAGTCCCGAACTGCGTTTCAAGTACAACAGCGCGCTGAACGTTGGGCAGTTGGGATCCGTCATCCGCTCCTATCAGCTTCGTGGGGGCACTGTGTCCCTCAACGGATCAGGGACATATTCGACCGCCGCAGGGCTTGCCATGCGAGGATATGCCGCAGCGCGAAGCGTGACGTATGTGGACAACGGGGTCGCGGTGCGCGACGCCGGTGCCGACGCCAACTTTTCGCTCTCGCAAGGAGACCTATCGCTTAGTCGAATGGCGGCACGCTTGTTAGGGGGCGGAGTGACTGGCGATGCGGAAATCAAGAACCTCTGGTCGGATTCATCGAATGTCGTTCCAGCGCCCGCCAAACAGACCACTCGGGTGGGTAAGCGCGGCGCAGAGATAAGCCCCAACCAGAAGTTGCAAGCGTCGACCCTGCCTTCAATCTCAGGCCCGGGTCCGCAACAAGGCACAGCACACTTACGGCTGAACGCCATATCGTTGTCGGACTTAGCACGCATGTTTTCGACCAGAACGGTGCCTTATGAAAAGCTCAACCCAGTTGGCAGCGTCGGCGGTACGGTCAATCTCTCATGGCTCCGATCCGTGGCTGACGCCAGCGCCACGTTGGCGCTCGATGTAACGGCTCCAGCGCAAGTCTCTGGCAATCAGTTGCCGGTGACCGCGACGATACAGGCCCGCTTTAACCCGCGCGGCCAGACGATGGATTTCTCGACCCTGATCTTAGCTACTCCGCACACGCATCTGAATGCAGTGGGCACGTTAGGCTCAACCTCGGCCGCGCTGCGTCTCGTCCTGAACACCACCAGCCTGAAGGAGTTTCAACCGCTGCTGAGCGCGATGGGCAATCCACCGCCACCGCTGGAACTTGCGGGCACCGCAAGCTTCGATGGCACACTGAGCGGCCGGCTGAACAATCCCCGGATCGCGGGCCACGTGCAAGCATCTGACTTCACTTACCTCTACAGTCCCACCGCGAAGAGTGCAGCGGTGACGGCACCTGCCGCACCTGCGAAAAAGAAATCACTGTTCCACTTTGCGTCGGCGCAGCCGCCGTCACCAAGTCCGCCGCCCTCGATACAACCCAGGCCCATACACGTCGATACGTTCTCCGGCGATGTGCAATACTCGTCGACCGAGGTGGCCGTAAGGCACGGCATCGTTCAAGAAGGTACCGCCCGCCTCACAGTGGATGGTTCGGCAGCGCTGGAGAAGGGAAGTTTTGCCAAGAACCTTCCATTTCAGGTGCAAGCCACCATGCGGAATGCGGACATTGTGGAACTGCAGCACGCCGCTGGAACAGATTATCCAGTCAGCGGCTCGCTGAATTTTACAGTCCAAGCGGAAGGGACCGAGGCCAATCCCCGCGGCAGTGGACACCTGTCGTTGACGGCAGCGCGAGCCTATGGCCGTCCGGTCAAATCGCTGACAGCAAGCCTTGCCTTTGGCAATCATGAAGCAAAAGTCGATGACATCAAGATACAAGCAATGCGGGGCAAAGTTTCTGGTTCAGCCGCTTACAACTTCAGCAACAAGGCTATGCGTTTTGACCTGACGGGCGAGAGTATAGAGTTGGCTGATATTCCCGAATTACAACAGCCACGTTTGGAGTTGGCAGGTGTCAGCCGATTCACGGCTAAGGGATCCGGAACGGCTGAACAGCCGGTGATTAATGCCCACCTGCAGGTGAGTGATTTGGTTCTCAATGGAGAGAAGATCGGGGGTCTTAGCGCTAACGCTGTGACACACGGAAGCCATCTCGAGCTCACGGCGCGGTCGAGTTTTTCTGCAGCCCACTTGGCCGTAGATGGAGGCATTGAACTGAGTGGCGATATGCCGTCCGATCTCAAGCTTGAGTTTTCGGGGCTCGACATCAATCCTTTTCTGCCGGCGAAGATGCGCCAACGCATTTCCCGCCACGCGTCGCTGGCCGGACATGCGGAACTGACTGGGCCTTTGAAAGCGCCCGGGCTTTTGAATGGCAAGTTCAGCATTTACCAGTTCGCGGTGGAAGTGGAAAAGATCGCGATTACGAGCGACGGACCCGTGGAGCTGACCCTGGCGAACCAGTCGGTTACCGTGCAGCGGTGCACCCTGGTTAGCGAAAATTCGCGCTTCACCTTGGCCGGCACCGCCAGCCTGAAAGATGACCACCGACTGGCTTTGCAAGCCCATGGCCATGTCAACTTGGGGCTGGTGCACGTACTTGATCCTGACGTAACGTCTTATGGCACTTCAACTCTGGATCTAACCGTCGATGGCCGGATGGAGCAGCCCCTGATCTCGGGGCGTATCGATATCGAGCACGGTGGTCTTTCGATGATTGACTTGCCCGCAGGGCTCGGCGACATCAACGGAAGTCTTGTCTTTAATCGGGATCGGTTGGAGGTCGAGCGACTCACGGCGCGCACCGGCGGCGGGACAGTGACCTTTGGCGGCTTCATCACCTACGGGCGGACTATTGGTTTTAACCTGACGGCGAATGGAACTGACATTCGCTTCCGCTATTCCGGGATCAGCGTTACTGCGGATGAATCGCTGCGCCTGGTGGGTACCCTGCAAAGTTCAGCGCTGAGCGGAGACGTAACCGTTACCCGCTTTGCGCAGATTCCCTCCAGCGACCTGTCCTTGGCCCTGGCGCAGGCAGCTCCCACGGCCGTGCCGATGGTAAATTCGCCGCTGAATAATCTGCACCTGGACGTCCGTATTCTGTCCACTCCGGAGTTGACAGTGCAGACGTCGTTAGCCAAATTGGCAGGCGATGTGGATCTGCGACTGCGCGGCACGGCGGCTCGGCCGGTGCTACTGGGACGCATTAACATTGCCGAGGGCGATATTAAGCTGGCTGGAGCCAAGTATCACCTGGAGCGAGGCGATATTACCTTCACCGACCCGGTGCGTATTGACCCGGTACTCGATGTCGAAGCATCCACCCGGGTTCAGGACTACGACATCACCATCGGCTTGCACGGCACACTGGAGCGACTGAACACTACGTATCGCTCCGACCCACCGCTGTCGAGCGAGGACATCGTGGCTCTGCTGGCCTTCGGGAGGACGCAGCAGCAGAGCGCGATGAACACCACGCCCCAGTCGGGATTCGCCGAGAGCGCCTCGGGCGCCATTCTTGGACAGGCAATCAATCAAGCCGTCTCCAATCGCGTGTCCAAGCTATTTGGAGTGAGCTCTATTCGGATCAATCCTGCACTAGGTGGGCCGGACAACAATCCCAATGCGCGGCTCACCGTTGAGCAACAGGTCTCGAACAACGTGACTCTCACGTATGTTACCAACTTGACGAGGTCAGCACAGCAGGTGATTCAGTTCGAATACAACATCAATAGTGAATATACCGTCGAGGCTATACGCGATGAGAATGGAGTGGTCAGCTTCGATATTCTTATCCGTAAACGGAAGCGCTGAGCGGCGAGCAGTCGTTAGCGCTTGGCACTTGCATCCTGATGCAGCATCAACTGACGGCGTCAAGGTCTAATTCCAAGACAGTGCTTGCTAAATGCTAACGGCTTATTTCAACGAACGGTTACGGCGCCGAGACGGCGAAGCGACAGCGCGACCGCATGGTAGAGGAGCAATTGCGATCGCGAGGAATTCGCGATCCTAATTTGCTAGCCGCCATGGGGAAGGTTCCCCGCGAGGAGTTCATCGCTGCCGAGGACCTCGGTAATGCTTACGGCGATCATCCTCTACCCATCGGAGCCGGTCAAACCGTTTCCCAACCCTATATCGTGGCCGCAATGATCGCGGCGTTGGAGCTACGTTTTACCGATCGTGTGCTGGAAGTGGGCACAGGTACGGGCTACCAAGCTGCCATCTTGGGTGAGTTGGCTTCCGAGGTGTGGACCATCGAGCGTCATGAGGAGCTGGCGACGAAGGCGCGTGTCATTCTTACCAAACTCGGTTACGCTAACGTCCACGTTGTAGTCGGCGATGGAAGTGTTGGTTTCCGACAGCAGGCTCCGTTCGACAAGGTCCTGGTGGCGGCAGCGGCGCCGAAAATCCCTGAAACGTTGCTGGCTCAACTTGTGGACGGTGGCCTGATGGTTGTGCCCGTAGGGAACCGGTTCGAGCAGCAGGTGCAGGTCGTGCGTAAAACTGGGTCAGATTCTGTCGTAACCCTACACGAGTTCTGCCGCTTCGTGCCTCTGGTGGGGAAGGAAGGATGGGAGCCGTAGGCAAGATTTAGCATCTGGGAATGCACAATCGGCGATAACCCAATCTAAGCTGATAAATAAGAGCCTGTACCGACCAATGTTCATACTCCGCCGCTGAACTCTTCCACCTTCACCGCACCAGAAATCCGCTGGCGCCACTGATTACGCCGATGGTAGCCAGAACAAATCCGAAGTACCAATAAGCGCGATTGTCCGTGAGCAGCGTGATGGAAGTAACGACCAGCGCGATCTCCAAGAAGACCTCGCCCAAATCGAAGCGATCGGCGCGGCGGCTGGCCTGTCCCACTTCCGACTCCAGACTGCGCGCTTCGTTCTGAATGTCCTTTTGTTGATCGCGATATTTGTCAATCTCTTCATGGAAGTGTTTCTGCACTTGCTCGGCGCGTTCGGCCTTGGTGTTCTCTAAAGCAGTGAGCACGTCATCGAGGGCCTCCAGGTTATTACGGCGCATGTTCTTCGCCTGATAATAGGCCCACTGGTCGGTGGCCCGAGTCTGCATGAGGATTTCTTCCGTGTGTGCCCGGTGGCCGAGCAGCGAAACCGTGGCGACCAATACCGCCAAGACCGCCATAGTGAGGCTGACTGGCGCCAGGTGCTTTCGTTCCTTGGCTTCCGCGGCCGCTTCTTTTGCTTTATCCAGCGCTTCCATCTCTGAGCTCATGTGGTCTCCGGTAGCAATTAGCATTTATCCTTGGTCAAACGCAATTCTGCCACATGGCAGATACTGTCGGCTGCTCGAACGTCTAACGGGGTGCTGTTAACTTGCGCGGGTTGCTTCTTCCCGCCGCTGCTGCTCCGGAGGTGCTTCCGACGAAGCCACGTGGCCGGGCAGCACTTCGCGGAGTGCCCACTCGATACGCTCCACAGAATTCCGTATCAACTCCACGGAGCCAGATTCGGGTTTGGATGCCGCAGCATAGGTGATGACCTGTAAAGCATTTCGGATGTGATGATTCATCTCAGCGATTGTGCGCAACCGTTCTTGTACAAGTTTGCGGCGTAGCCGTTCGTAATTGCTGAGACTGAAGAAAAGAAAGCCGGCCACCAGCCCCGTGAGGAAATTCGATGTAAGCAGGATGTCGGTGCGGGTGACGCCGTCTCTCGCCAGTACTCGGTCAAAGCCAAAGCCCACAATCCAGACCAACAGCATCACGCACACACAGAGAACTACGAGCCGAATTCTTGAATCGCCGCCTACGTCCATAGCCGAGCTCTTTACGGATTATTCTAACCCCGAAGAATGGGACGCGTGAGCGGGCATTTCGTCTTTGCGAAAATAGCGTAGAATCGCGTCTGCTTGTGGGCGGCTAACCACCGAGGTCAAGGCTGCCATATCCGCCTCCTTGACCGCTTGCAAGCTGCCGAAGTGCTGCAACAGGCGGTTGGTGGTCCGTTCGCCAACGCCCGGAATGTCCAGTAGCTCCGTCTTACGGTCGCGCATCTGCCGCCGCTTGCGATGGAAGGTCACGGCAAAGCGATGGGCTTCATCTCGGACCAGTTGTACCAGATGCAGCACCGGCGAATGCCGATCGAGTACGACCGGTTCGTCCTCCTGACCGAGCACGTAGATAATCTCTTCCCGTTTCGCGATAGAGGCTAGGGGTTGATTGATGATGCCGAGGGCTTCTAGAGCCTGCGCCGCCGCGTGCAACTGCCCGATCCCGCCGTCGATGAGCACCAGGCTCGGCATCGTGTGCTTGTCCTCTTGCACTCGCTTGTAGCGGCGGGTCACCACCTCGCGCATCGAGGCGAAGTCGTCCACGCCCTCGACACCCTTGATGATGAACTTGCGATAGTCGGACTTCTTCATCTTGCCGTCTTCCCACACCACCATCGACGCAACGGTTTCGGCGCCCTGGATGTGGGAGATATCGAAGCACTCAATGCGCCTTGGCAACTCCGGCAGCAGGAGTGCGTCCTGCAAAGCCTCCTGGATTGCCTTAGCCGCCGGCTTCATGACGCGGAAGCGCTGATCGTACGACTGCTTGGCATTCTGCCCGACCAGGTCGATCAGCGAGCGCTTGTCACCACGCTGTGGTACGTGGATCTGCACATGCCGCTTTTGGCCCTCCGATAGCATTTCCTCCAGTGTGACGCGATCTTCGAAGTCTACCGGAACGTAGATTGTGTGGGGCACATACTGCTGGTCCAGGTATACCTGCTTCAACAGCGCTGAAAAGAACTCTCCTGGCTCGAAGCCGGTAGTCCCTTCCATCGAGCTGAGGTCTTCCCAGAAGAACTCGCGCTTGTCCACGATCTTCCCGCCCCGCATGTGGAAGAGGTTCACGGCCAGCATTTCGTTCTCGTAGTGGTAGCCGAAGACATCGGCATCGTCGCCTTCAACTGCGGCAATGCGTTGCTTTTTGTCCAGCAACTCGACGGTTGAGATTAGATCGCGATACTTGGCTGCCAGTTCGTACTGTTCGCGCTCGGCTGCTGCAGACATGCGCTGTTGCAGTGAGCGGGAGAGATCGGCGCCACGCCCTTCCAGAAACATTCTGACGTCGTGTACGGCTTCGGCGTAGCGCTCGGGTGTGGTCAGACCCTCCACGCACGGTCCCAGGCAGCGCCCAATGTAGTATTGCAAGCACGGCCGCGGATAGTAACGATTCAGGTCGAGCTTGCACGACGGAATCAGGAAGTGGCGATGGATAAGGTCTACGATCCGATAGGCCAGGCTTGTCGGGAAGTACGGGCCGAAGTACAGCGATCCATCGCGGCGTAGACGACGTGTCGGATAAACCCGCGGATAGCGCTCCCCAATCGTGAGCTTGATGTAAGGGTACGTCTTGTCGTCGCGCAGAAGAATGTTGTAGCGCGGCTTCTTCTGCTTGATCAGATTGTTCTCGAGCGCCAGCGCTTCCTTTTCGTTGTCCACGACGATGTAGTCGAGGTCAACCGCTTCCCGCAGCAACGTACCGGTCTTAGCGTTTTCCGCTGCGCCTTCCAGGAAGTAGGACCGCACGCGAGCACGCAAGCTATTGGCTTTGCCCACGTAAATGATCTCGCCATCGGCATTCTTGTAGAGATACACCCCGGGCGTGGTCGGCAAAGTTCGAATTTTCTGGTGGAGGTCCATCAGTTCGGATGAGAGCAGCGCCAACCAAGTTCCTGCTTTGCAGGGTCTGTGTGAGCCGGCAAGCCGTCCAAAAAGAGTGTCAGCTATCGCACTTCCTTCTAGTGACTCGCTGCGCTTCTAGCTTGGTAAAAATTTTACTCCTCGCGTCAGGATTATCCGGTCCGGGTAGGGAACTCTCCGCCGGCGTCTTCGCCGCCGCCCGTAATGCAATGAAACAACTAGAGTTCTTAATCGTCTTCCATCTTCAACCCAATGGCAGGTTGGTTGCTCTCTTGTTCCCTTAGAGGCAGCACTACGTAGCCGCTGAAGGCTCGCAAGGAGTCCATTTCATGAATCGATTTACCCTCGTAGCAGCGCTGGTGGCCGGCAGCCTGCCGTTCACAGTCGGTTGTGCCACAAAAAAGTACGTTCGTAACGAAGTGACGCCGACGGTCAACAAGGTCAATGAATTAGATGATCTGACGGCGAAAAATACTCATGACATTCGTGATACCGATGCACGTGCTCAACACGGAATTCAGCAGGCAAAGTCGCAGGCGGACGCGGCCGATCAGAAGGCTCTGGCTGCAGGTCAGTCGGCCGACCAGGCTAACCAGAATGCCACCCAGGCCTCGCATCGCGTGACCAGCCTGGCAGGCACGGTCGAGAATCTCGATAACTATAAAGCGGTCAGCGACACTACGGTTTTGTTTGGCTTCAATAAGGCTGATCTCACCCGCAAGGACAAGGAAGCACTCGACCAGTTTGCACAGCAAATGGGAAGCCAGAAGCACTATATAGTCCAAGTCGAAGGCTATACCGACTCGACAGGAGCAGCCGATTACAATTACAAGTTGAGCCAACGTCGCGCCGACGCCGTTATCCAGTACCTGGCTCAAAAATACAATGTTCCGGCGTACAAGATCTATTTGATTGGTTTGGGAAAGGACAATCCTGTCGCCAAAAATAGCAGCGCCTCCGGACGCGCCAAGAATCGTCGCGTGGATGTAACTCTGATGACCAACAATGCAACCGAGTCTGCTTCATCAACGCAGCCGAGTTCTATAGGGCAGACGCAGCAGCCGCAGTAGAACACCACGGGGCTGTACACACGGAGGGAATTCGACCGCCCCAAAAAATTTCTCCTCCTTGAGGAGCTATGGGCGAGGGCGCCCATCCGAGAAAGGCCGTCTTCATGGTGGACGGCCTTTCTTTTAATCATCACTCGCCGCTTTCCGCTGGTGAAGGACCTTGCGGGACTACCGCCGAAGGGAGAGTGGCGGCCTGTGCGACGCCATTACTCCTTTCTCTTGTCATTCCGATCTAGGACTTCATTCCGAGCGCCAGGAGTTCTGTTTCTCCACATTGCAACGCCAATTTCGCAGCCTCCTCAAGTGGGTTGCGTTTTTACTTCGTGAACCTCGACAGAGCTTGCGGATGCGAGTCAACCACCGGCCCAGGGGTTTATCATCGTTCTTCTCCATGGCCACGAGACTGCAACGATGGATGCTCCGCTCGATTAACATCTGGCCGCCCTTCTTCGGCGCCGGGATCCGAGTCAAGTGGAGCGCCGACTACAAGGCTGTCGATGTCGAAATGACGTTACGTTTCTGGAACCGCAACTACGTCGGCACGCACTATGGGGGCTCGCTCTACTCCATGACGGATCCCTTCTACATGCTGATGCTGATGGAGAACTTGGGCCGCGATTACATTGTCTGGGATAAAGCCGCCAGCATCCGCTTTCGCAAACCAGGCAAGGGCAAGGTCAAAGCCGAATTCCGCCTAACCGATGCACAACTCGACGAGATCCGCGAGAAGCTGAAGCTGCAGGACAAGTATGAGCCCACATTCCTTGTCGAGGTAAAGGATGAATCCGGCGACGTTGTCGCCGAAGTGCAGAAGGTGCTGCACATTCGGCGAAAATAGGTTGCGACCTATCACGCCCGGATTTGTTTTGGTCTTCACCTGCCGGCATGGAATTCCGTCCATCGGATGATCCCCGAGCGGGCCCAAAGGTTCACTTCGCGGGCTGCTGCTGCGTCATGCAGTGCAGAGCGCCCAGGCCCCAGATAAAGTCTCGGCAATAAATTCCGACAATCTCGCGATCGGGGAAAAGTGCAGCAAGAGTATTGAGGGCAACCCGGTCGTTGGGGTCGCTGAATATGGGCACGAGCACCAGTTTATTGGCGATGTAGAAGTTTGCGTAGCTGGCCGGCAATCGCCGTCCACGAAAGTACACTGGCGCAGGCATCGGCAGCTTAACCACGCGCAACGGATGGCCCGCCTGGTCGGTGCTCTTCTTCAGCCAGCGGAAGTTGTCGCTCAGAGGCTCGTGGTTGGGATCGTCGGGGTCGGGCTCATAGGCCGTCACCACGGTCGTCGGTGTGACGAAGCGAGTGATGTCGTCGACATGTCCGTGGGTGTCGTCACCGGCGATGCCGCGATCCAGCCAGATGACCTTCTCAATCCCTAGATAGTCCGCGAAAATCTCTTCCAGTTGCTCTCGGGTAACCCCCGGATTGCGTTGCTGCACCTCGCTCAGCAGGCACTCCTCGGTGGTAACGAGCGTACCGCAACCATTTACGTCGATGCTGCCGCCCTCCAGCACCACGTGACGAAGATGACCGTTCACTCTGACCTCCGGCGTCCAAACCGGAACGCGCAGGCGATCGACGATCGCTCCCGCGATGGTCGCATCCAAATTCCAATCGTTGTACTTGGCCCAGCCGTTGAAGCGCCATGTGGTGGCTGCCACAGCCGGGAAATCTTTGGTCGCACGAGAATCGTGCCTCACAAAGATCGGACCCGAGTCTCGCGTCCAACCGCGATCGGTGGGAATGTGGTCAAAGCGAATGTTTCCGGCGGGCGTGCCCGGCAGTGCAGACCTCTCGGCTAGAACGTGCGCGCGAATGAGCAGCTCGCGAACCTTGGCCTCTGCCGCCTCATCCTCAACCAGAATATTGACGCGTTCCACCCGCGCCAGATGCCGAATGATTTCCGCGTACACCCATGGGATTGGCTCGAACCTGCCCGGCCAGTCGCTTCGGTTGTGCGGCCACGCAAGCCACGTCGCCTCGTGTGGTTCCCACTCGGCCGGCATGCGGTAGCCAAGTGCGGCGGGAGTTTGCGAGAACTCGTGAGCCTTGGGCATTCGATCAATATTCTCTGATGCTAGACCAGAAATCTCTGCGTGATAGGGCCGTACGCATCCACGCGCCGGTCCCGCCAGAACGGCCAGTTTCGGCGAACCTCCTCGATCCGCTGCAGGTCCACCTCGGCGATGAGCACTTCTTCTTTGTCGTGCGACGCTTGCGCAATCACCTGTCCAAATGGATCGGCGACGAACGATCCGCCCCAGAATTCCAGGCCCTTGCCCGGCGCCACATTGCCGCGAATATTGCCTGTCTCGAAGCCAACGCGGTTGGGCACCGCGACGTAAACTCCATTCGCGATGGCATGGGCACGCTGTATAGTCTTCCACGCGTCGTACTGGGCCTCGCCATATTGCGCTTTCTCATCCGGATGCCACCCAATTGCGGTGGGATAAAACAAGACGTTGGCGCCCTGAAGCGCGGTCAGGCGCGCTCCTTCCGGATACCACTGGTCCCAGCACACCAGTGTTCCGATTTTGCCGACGCCAGTTTCGAAAGCCTTGAATCCCAGATCGCCCTGCGTGAAGTAATACTTCTCGTAATAGAGAGGGTCGTCGGGAATGTGCATTTTGCGGTAAATTCCGGACAGCTTGCCATCCGCGCCAAGAACCGCTGCGGTGTTGTGGTAGATGCCCGCGGCGCGCCGCTCGAAAAGTGAAGCGACGAGCGTAATCTTCAGCTGACGAGCAAGATCTCCGAGGCGCGCGGTCGTGGGACCAGGGATGGGCTCCGCCAAGTCAAACAGCGTGATATCTTCACGCTGACAGAAATACTGCGTCTGAAAAAGTTCGGGTAGGCAGACAACCTCAGCGCCCTTGTTTGCGGCATCGCGAATGTGTGCCATCGCGCGCTCCAGGTTTTGCTCAGGTTCTGGTGTGCACGACATCTGCACGATACCGAATTGAAAATTTCTGTCAGCCAATGCGAGCTCTCCCGCGTGAAACGCGTTTTCAAGGATAGCATCCCACCTGCTGACTATTCGTGCACCATAGTGATTGTTAACAAGCGATGACAGTCCCTCGGCTCTCGCTGGCGATTGACGCGAGCCTCACCAAGCTTGTAGCTTCGATTGTTCCCCTTTCATTGAGGTGATTCTTGGCTGACGAACATCACGAAACCCGCGGCGAAGGCATTGATCGCAAGCTCCACGATCCCATTTCCGATAAGCTCATTCCGCTCGAGCCGCTCGATCTGGGGAAGATTAACACCGTGGATGATCTCGTCCGCGCGATGGGTAACACCGCATTTACTGGGCGTCAGGTGGGAGAAGGCGCCGAGGTCTTGGAAGCCATGGCCCGCGATAAGGACTGTTTCGTCGTGATGACACTGGCAGGCGCCATGACGGTCGCTAAGCAAGGGCTGATCGTCACCGACTTGATCGACCGTGGGGTGGTGAAGGCCATTGTCTCAACCGGAGCGCTGATGGCACACGGTTTAGTCGAAGCGGCCGGGCGGTCGCAC
Organism: uncultured Acidobacteriaceae bacterium; assembly: GCA_963709045.1. Lineage (GTDB taxonomy): Bacteria > Acidobacteriota > Terriglobia > Terriglobales > Acidobacteriaceae > Bog-257. The sequence goes on from CAVPUX010000013.1 coordinate 100,570, forward strand.
TTCCGCTACGACCCGAAGATGGACGACACCGAACTCTACGAAGCCGGCTACAACCGTGTGTACGACACGCTGGAGCCTGAGACCAACCTCGATTTCGTGGAGACCATTGTCGCGCGCATTCTGAAGAATTGGGACCACAACGAGGTGCTTTGCTCATACAGACTGAACCGGGAGATCGGCCGCTACCTGAGCGAACACGTAAGGGATCGCGGCATCCTGAAGTCGGCCTATGAGAAGAGTGTGCCGGTCTTCGTGCCTGCTTTCAGCGATTCGGAAATCGGCTTGGATGTTGCCCTACACAACCGTATGCGGCGCAAAAACAATATTCCTCCGCTGCGTTTTGACCCCTTTGAAGACCTGGAATACTACGCAGAAACATTATTACAGCAAGAACGCTTGGGTATCTTGACTATTGGCGGGGGCGTCCCCAGAAACTGGGCGCAACAATTCGGTCCGTTTATTGAATTGCGCCATCGTCGCGGCGGTGAGGAACTGCCTCTGAAGCGCTTTCACTACGGCGTGCGCATCTGCCCCGAACCGGTAAACTGGGGTGGCCTGTCGGGATGCACCTACAGCGAGGCAGTGTCTTGGGGCAAGTTTGTGCCTCCGGAAGAGGGCGGCCGCTTTGCCGAAGTGCTGCTGGATGCGACGGTGGGCTTGCCGCTGATCGCGGGCGCGGTACTGGAGAGGATGAAAACCAGTGGTTAGTGAGTAGTGGTTAGTGGATAGTTCAGGAGCGTCCTAAAGTTGCGAATTGCTCGTTGATTTGCTTTCTTTAAACTAACTGCCAGTTACGGACATAATCACTGCTTTCCGGCTCCGGTTCAGGCCCGGCAAGGTCTAAACTCCGGAGCCGGCGCAGGCTTCCGCGGAAAAGTAGGGGTTAGGGATTAGTTTTCATCTTTGCGCTGATAGTTTCTGTATCGCTAAATCCCTAGTCCCTAGCCCCTGCTTTTTCACCTCGCGGAACATCATGTTCTCTGCCTTGCTACCTGTTCTACGTTTCCAGTCGAAGAAAAGTTCAGCATACGATTTGGTGATGTAGTCGGCGGGTTTCACGCCAAGTTTGCTGGCGATGCGGTCAATCCAGCGTGACTTGCCTTCGATCTCAGCGAGGTCGCCGATGGGTGTATGGTCGAGAACAACATGTCCATCGTCGTCACTCCATTCCGCGCGAAACTTCTCATAGGCGAATGACGGCGAGTAGCTCAGTGCGCGGAGCATCGCGTCCATCTGCTTGCCATCGGAGATGCCAGTCTCCAGTTCGCCGCGCGATTTGTGCTTTCCGAGTTTGACCTTGGCCTTGTGGGTCAGTTTCCATTTTCCGCCGTAATTGCGCAGGCGAAGCAACTCGCCCTTGCGGCGAAGCTTCTGGCCCGGTAGATCGTAGAGGGTGTTGACCTCGTGGGTCGAGGGCGTTTCCTCGCGAAAGCCCATCTTGCGCAGCTTTTCCCTGAGCGCCTTGAGATCGGAGACAAAGAACTTGATTTCGACTTCTTGGGGGATGGCCATGGGGAAAGTTTAAATCAGTGGTTAGGGGTCAGTGGCTAGACATTAAAGTTCAGTCGAAGGCTGGAATCATGTCGGCCAGGGATAGTCGAGGCTCTGATTACGGGGTGTTACGATCGCCCCTGGATGCGAGGGTAAAAGAAGATCCCTCGCTACGCTCGCGAAGAGAAACCTGAGTGAATGAGCAACCGATTCGGTTTGCGGCTGAGTCAAGAACTAACCACTATCCACTAACCCCTAGCCGCTGACTTCAGCTCTCTCGTTCCACCACAAACTCCGGTACCCACAACAGCACACGCTTGATTTCGGAATCGGGGAAGGTGCAGATGGCTTCGCGCGCTTTATTGCTGAACTCCAGCGCGAGCGCGTAAGCAGCGTCGATTGAGCCGTTGCGGTTCAGGATCGCGACGATATCGGCAGGTGTGATGCCATTGAAGCCACCATTACTCAAAACGGATTCAATGGTCGCGCGCTCGCTTGACGTGCAGTGCTCCAGCGCGTGCAATACCGCCATGGTGGCTTTGCCTTCGCGCAGGTCGCTAGCAACCGGTTTACCCAGCGCTTCTTCGGATGCTGTAAGGTCGAGTACGTCGTCAACAATCTGGAAGGCCATGCCAAGGTTGCGGCCATACTCGGCCAGCCGATGCTGATCAGCTTCGCTGGCGTTCGCCAGAATGCCACCCATCTTCATGCATACCGAAAACAGGCAGGCGGTCTTGCGATAGATGAGTTCGAAATGTTCTTCCAAGGTGATTGCCTTGCCGAGACGTTCGATCTGGAGCAGTTCACCTTCCACCATCGCCTGTGTCAAGTCGATGAGAGCGTCGAGGATGTGAAAATTGCGCTCCTGCACGGCAATTTTGAAGGACTGCATATAGAGCCAGTCACCGGCGAGGACACATTTGGAATTGCCCCATTGGGTATTGGCGGCGGGCCGGCCACGGCGCGTTTGGGCTTCATCGATGATGTCGTCATGGACGAGCGTCGCGGTGTGAATTATTTCCACTACTGCGCCCAGCTTGATCGCACCCTGGCCGCTGTAGTTCATCAGCTTGCACGAGAGCAGCAATAGCGCAGGACGCAGCCGCTTGCCGCCGCCAGCGCGAAGGTATTCGCCGATTTCCGTGATCGCCCGCACGCTGGAAACCGTGTCGCGGCCGAACTCACGCTCGATGGCGGCGAGATCGTCATGCAACAGATCGAACACTTCTTTAGCGTTACGGGTTACGGTCGTATTCAAACGTATTCGCCTGTCAGTTGGATCGATAGTTTGTGAACTGCATGTCAATGCCGAAATCGGTTTGTTTCAACAGCGCAATGATTTCCTGAAGTGTATCGCGGTCCTTACCGCTAACGCGAACCACATCGGCCTGGATTGCCGCCTGAACTTTCTGCTTCGAGTTCTTGATGACCTTGACGATCTCTCGCGCCTTCTCAATCGGGATACCTTGCTGCATGCTGACTTTCTGGCGCACGGTCGAGCCGGCCGCTGGCTCGATGGCGCCGTAAGTAAGCGCCTTCAGCGAAACTCCGCGCTTCACCAGCTTCCCCTGGAACACGTCATTTACCGCCTTCAGCTTGTATTCATCAGCCGAAGCGAGAACCAGCCCTCTTTCTCGTCGATCTTGATATCGGACTTGGAGTCTTTCAGGTCGTAGCGCGTGTGGATCTCCTTCAACGCCTGCTGCACGGCATTGGAGACTTCCTGCATATCCACTTTACTGACAACGTCGAATGATTCAGCCATAAGCTTCAAGTGTAACAAGAGACGTGACGTTTGCCGCAAGGGGCACTGCGAGGCCGCCACCACTGGGTAGGGAAGCGTAGCACCTCAGTTGGATTTTGTAAGCCGAAAAAAATTGCGGAAATTCGCGGTTGTCTGCTCTCCCAGGTCCTCGGCGGAAAGGCTACGCAACTGGCCGATCTGGCGGGCGGTTTCGATGACATACGCCGGTTCATTGCGCTTGCCACGATAGGGCAGGGGTGCAAGATAAGGGCAATCGGTCTCGATGAACATGCGATCGAGCGGCACCATGGCAGCCGCCTCTCGAATATTCTCAGCTTTGGGGAACGTGACGTTGCCGGCGAAGGAGATCACAAATCCCAGATCGAGTGCCGCCCGGGCATGGTCGACAGTGCCGGTGAAGCAGTGCAGCACGCCACCCAACCCGCCGCTCACCCAGTTTTCGCTAATTAGGCGCAACACATCATCCCAGGCGTTCTCACTGTTGTTGGAAGGCCGGCAGTGAATGATGATGGGCAGCTTAGCCGCGCGGGCCATCTCCATCTGCTGCAAGAAGACTTGTTGCTGCACCTCGCGAGGCGAGTGATCGTAAAAATAATCCAGCCCAATCTCGCCCCAGGCGATGACCTTGGGCGACTGCGCTAACCGTTCGAGTTCGTCAAAGTCCGATTGCTTCGCGAGTGCGGCCTCGTGAGGATGAATACCGACCGTTGCGTAAATCCAGTCGTACTGTTGGGCGAGCTTGATGGCGCAGTCCAGCGTGCCAGTCCCAGGGCCATCTCCATTGCCGATGGCGAGAAGAGCAGTAACGCCGGCCTCACGGGCGCGAGAAATAACCTCTGCGCGATCTGCATCGAAGCGCTTGCCATCGAGATGAGCGTGGGAGTCGGTGTACATCGTGGAAAGCCTTCAGTCGTCAGCTCTCAGCATTCAGCCAAAACTCGCCTTGAAAAATTTGCGTAAAGCACCAAACTCTGACTAGTACTTGGTGCGGCTCGTGCGCCTAGCTGAGGGCCGACGGCTGAAAGCTTAGGGCTGTTTTACTTCAGCTTGGCGCCTGCCGGTACGTCTTCCAGGAATCCCGCCAGTACGGGCTGGCCGTCGTCGCCGATCGATGCAGCGACGATCATTCCATTCGACTCCAGACCGCGCAGTTTACGCGGCTGCAGATTGGCTACGATTACAACCTTGCGTCCAATGAGCTGTTCCGGTTCGTAGGCCTTGGCGATTCCGGCGACCACCTGCCGCACTTCGCTGCCGATATCGACTTCGAGACGAAGCAGTTTGTCGGCGCCTTTTACCCGTTCGGCGACTTTAACCTCGCCAACGCGCAATTCGATCTTCAGGAAATCGTCAATCGTGATTTGATTGTTGTTGACTGAGACAGCTGAAAGCGCCGCTCCGCCCTGGCCGCCGGTAGCTGGTGTGGTCTTAGCGCTAACGATCACACCGGCTTCGTGGGGAGCAGGGGATGGCGCGGCTTGTGAAGCTGGCTGCGCCGGTTCGGGGCTAGTTCCGGCAGGCTCCGGTCCCGCTTCTGCCGCCTTCGGTTCGCCGGCTTGTGCCATATCTGCGGAGCGGCGCTGTTCCATCTGTTGCATCCTTTCGACGGTGGTCTTGTCGGCACGCGGGAATACGCCTTCCACCGTCCCCAGTCTAGTGCCGAGTGGCAACTGCCCCCATGACAGAGCGCGCAGGTCCAATTCGCCGATCTCGCCCAGCCCGAGTTGCGTCCAAATTCGAGCTGTTGCCTCTGGGATAATTGGGTGCACAAGAGCCGTTACCACCCGTAACGCCTCGGCAGACGTGTAGAGAATGGTCGCGAGGCGAGCACGCGAGTCTTTATCCTCACGTTCAGCAACTGCCCACGGTTCGTTCTCAACAATGTACTTGTTGACTGCGGCCACCAGAGACCAGGCCGTTTCTAGAGCTCGCGAGAATTGAAATTGCTCGAACTGCGCGTGAAAGTCGGCGATAGTTTTCTCCGCAAGTTCGGCAATGACTTCATCCGCCGGTGTCCGCTCGCTGGGCGAAGGATACGGCACTTCTCCGCCGAAATATCTGGTAATCATGCTTAGCGTGCGGCTCGACAAGTTGCCCAGGTCATTAGCAAGATCGGCGTTAAAGCGCTGCACCAGCGCGTCGAAGCTGAACGACCCATCTTGGCCGAAGACAATTTCGCGCAACAAAAAATAGCGCAGCGCATCGCCGCCGAGGGTATCGAGAATGGTCTCACTGCGGACGATGTTGCCGCGCGACTTCGACATTTTGCTTTCTTCAAAGAGCAGCCAGCCGTGCGCAATGATCGACTTCGGAAGGGGAAGATCGGCAGCCAGCAGAAACGCCGGCCAATAAACGCAATGAAAGCGCACGATTTCCTTGCCGATCATGTGGACATCGGCAGGCCAGTAGCGCTCCAGCTTTTGCTGATCTGCCGGATCAGGGGAGCCAAAACCAATCGCGGTCAAGTAATTGGCCAGTGCATCCAGCCAGACGTAGATAACATGCTTGGGATCGCCCGGCACCGGAATCCCCCATTTGAACGACGTCCGGCTGACGGAGAGATCGCGTAGTCCGCTGCGCACGAAAGCTATTACTTCGTTGCGTCGGGTCTCGGGGCGAATGAAGTCCGGATGATCGCCATAATATTTCAACAGGCGATCTTGCATCGCCGAAAGCTTGAAGAAGTAGTTCTCTTCATGCACGGTTTCGGTCGGCCGTCCGCATTCAGGGCAGGGGGCTCCAGGGCCAAGAGCGTCGACGTAGAGCTCGTCGAAGACGCAATATTGTCCGCTGTAGGATCCCTTGAAGATGTAGCCGCGCTCCTGCAGTCGAGTAAACAGGGCCTGTACACCGCGAACGTGGCGAGGTTCTGTGGTGCGTATGAAGTCGTCGTAGGAGATCTTCATGCGGTCCCACAGGGCGCGGAATTCGCCAGAGATCTTTGCTACGAATTCCTTTGGTGAGCATCCGGCAGCGGCGGCCGAGCGCTCGATCTTCTGACCATGTTCGTCGGTGCCGGTCAGGAACCAGGTGTCGGCGCCCATCATGCGCTGGCGACGGGCAATGGCATCGCATACCACGGTGGTGTACGTGTGCCCGATGTGCGGCCGCGCATTCACATAGTAGATCGGCGTCGTGATGTAAAACTTTTCGGGATTATCCATGCTTCTGATCCAGGTACAACCGGGTAGCTTCCTGCATCACTGTCTTCAAGGGGACATGATGTTCGAGGGCAATGCGCCGGCAATCTTCGTACTCAGGTGCGTACTGCGAAATCGCGCCATTAAGATGCGCAACCTTCATGCGCACCTCGCCCCACGGTGTCACCACGGCATGGTGGTGGCGGGGTAGGGCATAACGCTTCTCGTGGCGCGTGCGAACGCCCAGCGTGCTGCTTTCGCGAAACAGGAGAGCGCGCAGCTGTGGCTCATGCTCCGGTCGAGCCAGCATCGTCAAAACCGTGCCGGGACGATTTTTCTTCATCTGCACCGGCGTGGTGAAGACGTCCAGAGCTCCCTCGGCGAAAGCCTGATCGACGATGTAGCCGATCAACTGCGGGTTCAGATCGTCCAAGTTCGCTTCCAGTATGGCGATTTCTTCCTCTTCCGGGTCATTCTCGTGGCGGACGCCAGAGCCAAATACTGCTCCCGCCATCTCGCCGATGCTGATCCGCAAGACATTGGCGTGGCCGGTTAAGTTGCGTGCGCCCGCGCCGCAGCCGGTGCGTTCGGTCGTCATGAGCGGTCGTGGCCCGAAGTTTGAGACTAACACTTTGACGATGGCCGCACCGGTCGGTGTGACCAGTTCTTTCTGAATGACGCCAGAATAAATTGGTATCTCCCACAGCAGCTGCAAAGTCGCTGGAGCCGGGACCGGCATGACGCCGTGTGCGCAAGCGATGGTTCCGCTACCCACATTTAGGGGTGAAGCAACGAACTGATCAACCTCGAGGGCCTCGGCCCCCACAGCCGCACAAACGATATCGACGATTGCGTCGGCAGCGCCAACCTCGTGGAAGTGGACGCTTTCCACATCGACGTTATGCACGGTTGCTTCTGCTGCGCCCAGCGCCAGGAAGATTTCGCTGGCAGTCCGGCGCGCGTACTCGCTAATAGGAGCAGCGGCGATGATGCGCAGGATCTCGCTTAGCGCGCGGCCGTGTGCCTCGTCACCGTGCTCATACTCATGTTGTGGTTCGGCCCCACGCGAGCTGGCGTGGTGTTGTGCCCAGAATTCTTCCCGCGGCATGTCCTTCTGGCCGTTTATTACGACGTCAAACTTCGTCGCCGAGACGCCGCCACGGTCGACGCGCGAGTGCTCGATCTCGGCTCCGATGCCGAGTCCAGCGACCGTCTTCTGGAAGAGCTCGAAGGGAACTCCGGCATCCAGCAGCGCTCCCAGAAACATGTCGCCGCTGATTCCAGAGAAGCATTCGAGGTAGGCAATACGCATGGAGGACACTCAGATTCTTCATCATAGGTAACGCTGAAATCAGCGTCAAACCTGTACGGCTTCAGCATTTGCTATTCTGCTGATGTCCTTCAAAATTCTTATTCACCACAGAGGCACGGAGGACACAGAGAAAGAATGGAATTGTCATCACGAGCGCAGCGAGGGATCTGCTTTTTTGCGTGATCATCGGAAAACAGATTCCTCGCGCCCAACCCAGGCGCTCGTAATGACAATTCATAAAACCACAAACAGTTAAAGACGAAGAGCGAATTCCGTGTACCTAGAACAGCAAAAGAAACTGGCCAATCACGTTCGCGCTTTCCTCCGCGAGAAATACCAGATCGACGTGGCCAATATCGTCATTGAACAGCCACCCAAGGTGGAACTGGGCGAGTTCGCCCTGCCGCTCTCGTTTGAACTGGCGAAACGGCTGCGCAAACCACCCCGCAAGATTGCCGAGGAAATTGTGGCCGCCTTGCCATTGCCCGATGGTTTCGAGAAGCTGGAAGTGGCGGGCGCGGGGTATATCAACGCACGGTTGCGGCGGGACCTCGCGGCGCACGCGCTGGCGCAGGGTGAGACGATCGGCGTTCCTGGCCACACCGGCGAAGGCGCCGCCAACGTCAGCGGGAAAATCCTCGTCGAGCATACCAGCATCAATCCGAACAAAGCTGCCCATATCGGCCACCTTCGCAATTCCATTCTCGGCGACACATTTGTCCGCCTGCTGCGGTCGGCAGGCCATCCGGTAGATGTTCAGAACTACATTGACAACACGGGTGTGCAGGTTGCGGATGTGGTGGTGGGCTTCCTTCATCTGGAAAAGAAATCAAAGCAGGACATTGTCCAGCTGATCGCTGCGGACCGGCATTTTGACTTTTACTGTTGGGATCTGTACGCGCGTGTGTCTCGGTGGTATGAGGAAGACAAGGATAATCTTAAAGTTAGACTTGAGGCTTTACATGCTATTGAGCTAGGCAGAAATGAGATAGCTGAGGTCGCAGAGCTAATCTCTTCGGCGGTATTGCAGCGGCATTTGCAGACCATGGACCGTCTCGACATCGAGTATGACTTTCTGCCGCGCGAGAGCGAGATTCTCCATCTCCACTTCTGGGATGCGGCCTTCCAGCAGTTGAAGGAGAAGGGCGTCCTCTATTTCGAGACCGAAGGCAAGAATACGGGCTGCTGGGTGATGAAGAGGCCAAAGCCCCCCGCGACTGCCGCAGATACAAAGGTGGCGCAGCCAGATTCGGAAAACGTAACAATCGGCCCTGATGAAGACGCGAAGGTGATCGTTCGTTCCAACGGGACGGTCGGATACGTCGGCAAGGACATTGCTTATCACCTGTGGAAGTTCGGCCTGCTGGGGCTCGACTTCGGCTATCGCAAGTTCTACCGCTATCCAAACGATCACGAGGTCTGGATCTCGGCGGAACACGGTGAGAGCGACCATCCTCACTTCGGCGGCGTTGCGGCGATCTACAACGTGATTGACGCACGGCAGGCGGACCCCCAGAACACGGTAATCGAAGCCCTGCGGTTGCTCGGCTATACGGAACAGGCGGCGCACTACACGCACTTCTCGTATGAGATGGTCGCGCTCACGCCGCGCTGTGCCGTGGACTTAGGCTACGACGTCAGCGAGGAAGACCGCGCCAAGGCCTACATCGAGGTCTCGGGTCGCAAGGGGTTCGGGGTCAAGGCTGACGACCTGCTGGACGCGCTGATCGCGGCAGCCAGGAGGGAAGTGGACAGCCGGCACCCCGAGTTGGACGAACAAGAGCGCGGACGAATCAGCGAGCAGATTGCCATTGGCGCTCTACGCTATTTCATGCTGAAGTTCACCAAGCAATCAGTGATCGCGTTCGACTTCAAAGAGGCGCTGGCGTTTGAGGGGGAAACCGGCCCGTACGCACAGTATGCGGTCGTACGAGCGACCAATATTTTCCGCAAGGCAGGAATCGATCCCGAGCAAGCGCTCGCCGCCGACGTGGATTACGCGCGCTACTTCGCCGATGAGAGTGGCACCGAAATCTGGGAGTTATGGCTGCTGGCGGGGAAGACATCGTTTGTGGTCGAGCAATGTATTGCAACCACGGAGCCAGCATTCGCAGCTAAGCATGCGTTCCAACTCGCGCAGCAGTTCAATAACTTCTACCATCGTCACCATATCCTCACCGAAACCGACGAGGGCCGCAAGAAATTCCTGCTGGCTACAGCGGCCGTGGTTCGTCGTGAGTTGGTTCGGGTGCTGGGCGTGATGGGAATTACCGTGCCGCCGGTGATGTAGCCGTGGTCACGTCGCCTCGGCAGTAGCACACTGCGAATGCCACACGCTGATGGCTGATAGCTCATAGCCTTCTTTCTACCACGTGTTATACGCCGTGCCCTCGCTGGAGGATTGATCGCTGCCGCTGTGAACGTCGATGATCCCCGGCTCGGTCTGATCGGGCGACATGATGCTATCATCGGTGACCGGCACCCAGCTATCGCGTGAGTTGGTGAAAGGGTCCTTGGGAAGTTGCTTAAGATAACCAGCGTCTACGAGGTCCTGCAAGGATTGCGGGGCCTTTTGCTTATCGAGCGTGTACTGATCGACAAGGGAGCGCATGGTGTAGAGATCCTCGCGCAGCGCTGTCTCTTTGGCATGCAGGATGGAAGACGAATAATTTGGGATGGCGAGCGACAGCAGGATCACGATGATGCTGATCACCACCATCAATTCGATCAGGGTAAAGCCGCGTTGTCGCAAGCGCCGCTTCATGGTTGCGCTAAGAACTTACCACGTCTTGTACTTTGTGCCGTCCAAGCCGGTACCTTCGGACTTCGTGTAGACATCGAAAACGCTCTGGCCGCCCCAGGAATCAGAATCGGGATCATCCTGCATCGAGCGCAGACCCCATTCATCTTTGCCGGTCATCGGATCGACCGGAATTCGCCGTAGAAAACGGATCTTCTTTCCGTTGGAATCCACGCCTTTTACCAGAGTATCCAGATCGGGCGGATATCCCTGGCTGTCCAACTTGGTTTGAAATGCACCCCGGTCCGCGGCGTCCTTGTAGCGGTCGATGGCGTCCCGCATCTCCCATAGGTCGCGGCGCAACTCGCGCTCTTTGTTGCGCTGAATAGCGACGCGCATCACCGGTGTCGCCGCGGCCGTTAGGATCATCAGGATGGTCATCGCCACGATCAATTCGACCAGGGTGAAGCCATTTCTACGAACCGCTTGACGCTCAGAAATTTGCGAACGAAATGGTCTAACTCCGGACACACTGCTTTCCTGGGCGGCTAAAACACAACTGGAAAGATTGGGATGCACCGTTATCAGTTTAGTCCTTCCCGGGACTGATTTCACCACCAGCAGCTGCATTACCACCAGGGTATGGATGCCCGGCGACCAGCGGAGACTGGGCATACCAAGGGTTAGACGCTGCTTCTAGTGGACGGTCACAATTGCCTGCGAGCCGCTGGCCGGTACGTTCTGCATACTCGCGTTCTTTACGCCGGCTCGGTTGACGCTCAAGGTCGCCTGGCCCGGGGCTTTCGCCTGGAACGTAATTGTAAACACCGATCCATCCCCGTTAACGCCAGCAGTTCCCGGCGGGCGTGAAGCGGTGAGTTGCAAAATCCCTGCCATGCTGTCATCGCGATTCACCAGTGCAACCGTCTGCCCATCTTGCGCAAGCAGCGTTCCATTCGAGATGTTCAACACTTGCAATACTCGGGGGTTGTAGAGGATCTGTATGGGAACCGAGTACACATTCTGAGCGCCGGTCAGATTCACATTTACGGTAAACGTGGAACCTACCGCCTGATCCAGCATGGGTGGATCAAAGCTTACGATTGCACTGCCTGGAGGAGCCGATGCGGTGGAGGGCTGCGTTCCGGGAACTGGCGTTGCTCCGGCCTGGGGCTGCGGCGGACTGACCCGTGCTCCTTGAGGGCTGCCGGGTGTACTTGAGGATGGTGCGCCATGCTGCTGCTGGTCCGGCGCCTCGCTCATGCCATGGTGTAGGGATATTGTATTGGCAGTGCCAACATCAATCGCTTTGACGTTGCTGTCGTTCAAGTCCTGAGCGCGAACAATATGGGGAATCAGGATGAAAACAATCTCGTTGTCGTTGTCCTGTTTGGTCTCTTCCGCAAAGAGATATTTGAAGAGCGGGATGGAAGCGAGCCCCGGGATGCCCGACAACGACTTGGTCTGTGTGGATTCGAGGATACCGCCGAGAATGTTCACTTCGCCCTCGCGCAGGCGAATTTCTTGCTCGATTTTGCGCTGCCCGATAACCGGCTGTTGAATGCCGCCAATATTCTGGTAGGAATCAACCGCCGAGATATCCATAGCCAGCTTCAGCGTGACTTCGTCGAGCCCGTGCACACGCGGTGTAATGTCGATATTCACGCCGACGTCGATATAGTTGAACTGCGTATTGACCAGGGGATTGATGCCGACACCGCCGATGCCCGGTTGGAACGAACCAGTCGCCACAGGCACGCGTTCGCCAATTTTCAGCGAAGCCTTCTGACCGTCTGCAGCGCGGATTTGCGGCTGCTGGATAAGCTTGCTACTACTGTCGCTCATCAGGAAATTGGCGGTCGCAGCCGGAACTGTTACCTGAAAATTCGTGGCGTTAAGATGGGCGAGGCTATTCAGATTGATGCTGCCGCCAGTACCGTTAGTAGAGGTAACGGTACCTCCGTTGCCAGCATTACCGTTCACGGTAGTGCTACTGGTGGTTACGTTGTTGTCCTGCAACTGGACGCTGATGCTGCCGGGCGGCTGTATGCCGAGATTGCGCATCTTGTTGCGCGTGACTTGCATGATGGCAACCTCAACCACCACCTCGGGCCGCGACTTGTCGAGATCGCTGATCAGTTTTTCAGCCATCACGATCTGATCAGGGGTCCCGCGCACAACCACTGCCTGCTGTGATGGAAACTGTTGCAGGCGCTGTGTATCGAGCAGGGTTCGCAGAATATTAACCAGATCCTGCAATTCGTTGGGCTGCGAGAGGTTGGTCAGATAAAAAGTGCGGATGACACTCTGTTCCAATTCCTTGCGCTTGGCCGGTGTGTCAGCGGCAATAAAAATGGTATTCGGGGTGACCGGTCGCCAGAAAGTCTTTGACTCCAGCGCCGTAATCTCCAACGCTTCCTCCAGAGTGACCCCATTGAGGTCCACGCGAATACGGCGCGAAGTGTAATCGGGATCGAACAATACGTTTACGCCGGCCAGTTTTCCGATGGTTTCGTAAACCGTCTTCGCGTCTTCGGTTAGCTTCAGGGTGATCGGCGTCTGGGAGATAGGAGCTAATTCAACCGGTCCAGCCGCTTCCTCCATGCGCTTGGTCAGTCCCGATTCCGTGGTCGGCGCGGCTGGTGCAGGATTCTGGCTCTTCTGGATCAGCAGACGTGTCTTGTTAGCCTGCTGTTGTGCTATGAAACTGGACGGATCTATAGCGAGCCCCTGCTCGAAATCGGTCAGTGCCTCTGGCAGTTTCCCAGCTTTGAGCAGGATCTCGCCCTGATGAACATAGGATGCGGATGCCAAAAACCGCACATACTCGAAAGAGGCGCGATAGGTCAGGTCCGAAGGTTTGAGTTGATAGGCCTGATGATAGAAGTTATAGGCTGCAATGTAATCCTGTCGAACCTCGGCAGCCTTGCCCTTTTGAAAGAGAGCTTTAGCGGCCTTGTCGTTCGAGGCGACTGCCGGTAGAACGGCGCCAATCAGGAGCACCGCCAGGACGCGGGTAAACCGTTTCATCAAGTTCCTTAAGACCCCGGGAATTTGCGCCGGAACTTGGCTCTCGCGCGACTGAGCACCTTCAGTTCCAGAGCGTAAGACTTGGGCTCACGCCAAACGTGAGCATGGTTGCGTGCAAGTACACCGCCGCCGCAGCGACGGTGTCGAATGAGCACAATCGGCGCGATTATAGCATCTCATTCACGTCTCACATAGGGCGCCAATCACTGTTTTCATCCTGTGTTAGCATCGTAGATTCGCGTGGTTCGCGAGGCGTCACCGTAAGCCCCAGTGCAATGTCACCGCTTCTCCGGCTCGAGTGTGATGTACGATTGAAACAAGCGAAGGCCGGCGGTCTCATGGTGCACAGATATTGATGGTTCGTCAGTCATCTTCCACAGGTCGTCCCGAAAAGGAAAAGCAGGCGCGGCGTGATCCTACTGCCAGCGGAGAGCGGGATGCATCGGTCAATCGTGCCGCGTCGCACAACTACTTTCTGCTGGAGAAGTTCGAAGCTGGCATTGCCCTGCGCGGCACCGAAGTGAAATCAGTTCGCGCTGGCCGAGCTAACCTGAAGGACTCTTATGGGCTAGTGAAGGACGGCGAGCTCTGGCTGATCAACGCGCATATCGGTCCCTACGAACATGGCAACATCTTCAACCATGAACCGCTCCGTACGCGGAAGTTGCTGGTGCACAAGAATGAGCTAAATAAACTCATCGGCAAGACCCAGCAGAAGGGACTCACGCTGATTCCTACCAGGCTGTACTTTCGCAATGGCAGGGTAAAGGTGGAGTTGGCCCTGGCAAAAGGCAAGCAGCACTGGGACAAGCGAGAGACGGAGAGGCGCAAGACGGCCGACAAGGAAGCGCGTGAGGCGATCGCGAGAAGCAGGAAGGGTTGAGGTTGTGTCTCATGTTCGGTATCAGATTTGGTTAGGGAGAGCGGTGGTCGCGGTGGTCGCGTTCGCCGGAGCTTCGCTTGCCTCGAATATAGTGAATGCTCAATCAGCCCCTCAGCCAGCATTAGAAGAGCGGCAAACTATTCAGCAGACGTTTTCTGACTTTACGCAGTGCGTGAGATTGAAACGGGACGGGTGCATCGCGAGCCTAGCATCGGATCGTGGCGTTTGTGTCGGCGTGGACGGGCCGCTTTTCTCGAAGAAGACTTTCAAGAGCGCGCTGAATTCGGATACGGTCTTGCAGTGTATCTTCTGGGGAAAAGGATGCGGCAATCGGAACACAGAGGCATGCGCCTTCTCCACACTGCTGGCGCGCACGACAACGTCCGTCAATTATGCAACCCCATATCGTTATCAAAATCACTGGCAGGTTGAGGTTACTCTTAAGGATTCTGAGGAGTGTAAGCAGGACGTTCGACTTATCTGGACATTGGAAAGCGGATTTTGGCGGACAGTTGCCATACCGTATACCTAATCGGAGTTTGAGCAGCCACTCATATCGAAGCCGCCATCATCGACTCAAGGATGTGAAGACGCCATTATGAAAACGACTCTTTTTGTTACACCCCCATCGCAACTCGAAACCGAGTGCCTCGTCGTTCCGGTACTCGACAGCGCCGAAAACAACAACGGCGACAAATCCGACAAGCACAATCCACGGATCCAAACCGAGGACAAGGCTGTACTTGAGGCGGCGGCCGACCTCATCGCCTCAGGGGAAGTCACAGGAAAGATGTTGGAGATCGCTCTCCTGCACAAGCCGACCGGCCTGAAGGCGAAGCGCCTGATGCTGATTGGTGGCGGCAATGCCAAGAATTTTTCCTCGTACGAGTTGCGCAAGCTGGCTGGTGCGGCTGTGCGCAACTTAAAGTCGAAGGACCTCAAGAGCTTTGCGTTCGTCGCGCCTGGCGGAATAAGCGATGCCGCGAAAGCGATCGTCGAAGGCGCTTTTGTTGGCAACTTCGATCCCGACTACTACAAGAGCGATCGCAAATTGCAGAAGATTGAAGAACTTGTGATCGTCGCGCCCAAGGGTGCGAACCAGAGATCCTTGAACGCTGCGATCGAGCAAGGCCGCATCATCGGCGAGGCACAAAACTTTACCCGTGACCTGGTCAACGAGCCGGGCAACCGCATGACCCCGACCATCCTGGCCGACCGCGCGAAGGCAATGTGCGAGCAGACTGGTCTGGTATGCGAGATCTACGGTCCCGAAAAAATTAAGGAACTGAAGATGGGAGCCTTCTGGAGCGTTGCGCAAGGTTCGGAGGAAGAGCCTCGGCTGATCGTGATGCGCTACGAGCCCGATCGCGCGCCGAAGAAACGCGTGCTGGGGTTGGTGGGGAAGGGAATTACCTTCGATAGCGGCGGTATCTCCATCAAGCCCGGAGAAGGCATGGAGAAGATGAAATACGACATGGCCGGAGGCGCGGCCATGATCGGAGCGATGCGTGCCATTGCGCAGCTCAAGCCTAACCTGCGCGTGATCGGAATCGTCTGCGCCAGCGAAAACATGCCTTCGGGCAAGGCGCAGAAGCCCGGCGACGTCCAGATTGCCATGTCCGGCAAGTCAATCGAGATCATCAACACCGATGCGGAAGGACGGCTGGTACTGGCCGACGGCTTACACTATGCACGCCAACTGGGTTGCACGCACCTCATCGACGCGGCAACGCTGACTGGGGCATGCGTGGTTGCACTGGGCATGGTGAATGCAGGAATCTTTGCCAACGACGAAGATTTCTACGAGCGCTTCAACAAATCGCTGCAGAAGTCGGGTGAGAAGATGTGGCGTCTGCCCGTGGATGAGGAGTACCGCGAGATGATCAAGTCCAATATCGCCGACATCGTCAACAGCGGCGGTCGCTGGGGCGGCGCGGTCACGGCGGCCATGTTCCTGAAGGAGTTCGTCGGCGACACCCCGTGGCTGCATCTTGATATCGCCGGCGTCGCGTGGATGGAAGACAACAAGCCCTGGATAGCGAAAGGGCCATCCGGAATTCCGGTGCGGTCAGTGGTGGAGTTCGTGCGTGACCTGGCAGCAAGCCCAGCATCGAAAAATTAGAGTAGTTTCAACGCGAACCGCAATTGGCAACTTAGCTGCCTAGCAACTCATGCAGCCAGCGTTCAAGCGTCATTCGCATTTCGGCGAGATGGCCAGCGAAGAAGTGGTCACCAGGGACGAATACCAACTCTTTGGGATCGGCGACCTGAGCGACGAGTCTCTCCAGCGCATCTTGCGGACCGTATTGATCATGATCTCCACTAACAAAGAGCTTCGGCTTGGTGCAGTCCTGGAGGAACGAGAACGAATAGATTCGTCCATCAGCCTCGACCGGCGTGCCAATTGAAATCAAAGCGCTAACCGCCGGATCGGCACGCGCCGGTTGCAGTCCCACAGCCGCGCCGAATGAAAAGCCCGCGAAGATGATGGGCAGCGCAAACTCCTGCTGCAGCCACGCTAGCGCGGCTTGCACATCAGCAACCTCGCCGCGGCCTTCGTCGTGCTGGCCCGCGCTCAGCCCGGTCCCGCGGAAGTTGAAGCGCAATACGGGAAAGCCAAACGAGTGCAAGGCTTTCATGGCGTGAAAGACTACTTTGTTATGCATCGTTCCGCCACCCAGCGGGTGAGGGTGACACACCAATCCTGTATGGGTTGCGTTGGGCGATCCAACGTTCAGCAGAGCTTCCAAGCGTCCTGCTGGTCCCTCAAGAAAGAATGATTTAATTGCAGAGTGCGAAGGGGGCAACTGTTTCCTGCCTTGTCGCCTTGAATTCCACCGAATGGCGTCGAGCAGCTCAGCCCCGCGGAGGCTCGCTATCCCCCGCGGGAGCTTGTGCGTCTGTGGCAAGGTTTTGCCACAGAGCTTTCACTTTACCTCATAGCTCGACGACGGTCGAATTGTGGTCAGAGGCGCGGTAGCATGATGATTCGCCAAAGAGGAAAGCACACCAGCAGCGCTGCCAATACAGCAAGCCCAATACGCACCGACTCGGTCCGAAAGCGCTGGCTGATCGCAGTCAGTAATAACACCGTCGCGAGCAAAACGGTGACTTTCACATAGCCGTCCGAGGTTCTCCGGGCGCTGGCGCCACGCTCAAAGAATTCGGTGGCTTCATCGCTCCTCTGGGCGGACTGCTCTAACTCGGCATTGTGGTATTCCGCCATGACGATCGGTCCCGGCGGGGCGTGAGGGTTGTTAAACGGGTCGGTCTTCTTCCACGCCTCAAATGCCACGCGGAACTCGGGGCGAAAGCGGCGCTCGAAGAGTTGTGCCACTTTTTGTTCCCCACTCGCACTCGCCTTCAGCCAATCGCCAAAAGTCAATGCGTCGTAAACGCGTTCCTGATCGCCGCGGGTTTGCCGTCCCTGGGCTTCGACCCGGAGTTTGGTGGACTGCTCGTAGAGTTCATCCTGCCGGCCGTCCCATTGTGCGGCCTGATAGCCGCTCCATGCCGTGGTGACGGCCACCAGCGCCAGCACGATGGCTTCGATGATCTCCAGTATCTCCACAGTGCGGGAGGGATGATGGGCCTCCTGCGTTTTGCCTTCGTTCAGCTTATGGGCAATTTCGATGCTGGGCCCTCCTATTTCGGGCATATATCATCTCCTTTTCAAATGGCCGCCTGAATGCCTGTTCGGGGTTCACCCCCTCAACTCGCGGGCAGTCCTCTTGCCTTCTGCCGGATCTGCCGCTGCTCCATCGCCAGCTTATAAGCGACGTAGTACTTGTAGATATTGGCCACGTAGGTGACTGTCTCCTGCCCAATATCCTTGGCTGCAACCAGTTCCACATTGCCGAACCAGACGTTCGGGTCCAGGCCCATATCGCCGGCTTTCTTGCGCAACCTTGCGATCCGATTCGGTCCGGCATTGTAACTGGCGAAGACGAACAACGTTTTGTTTAGAGAATCGATCTTCGGATCATTGAAATAGGTGTCATCGATGTTACGCAGCATCTTGACGCCGGCATGAATATTGCCGTCGGCAGTGCCCACGTTCGGGACGTTGATGGGAGAGGCCGCGGCATACTTAGGAATTACCTGCATGATGCCGACTGCCCCACTCCGGTTTTTCTTGCTTTGATCCAGCAGAGATTCCTGGTAGCCCTGAGCGCCGATCATCAGGTAATCGAAGTCGTACTCCCCTGCGTACTTCTTGAATAACTCAAGGTTCGCCTGGAACTTCTCCATCTCTTTCCCAGAGGTTGAGTCCTTCACCCACTTGGTGTTTTGCAGATAGCGGCGCAACAGGGTATTGCCAAACGATGTTCCCACCGCGTGGGTGGCCACGAATTCGTCGACGTCTGCTTGAATTGCGGGTTATTTTTGCGCATCACCCACGCAAGTTGGGCTCCTGTCGCTATCGGTAACTCAGGATGCGGTTGAAGATGCGTTAGCACTTGCACCCAGAGGGCCGCTTTTTGTTTCGTCGTGACGGTCGCCGGGATCAGCCGGCGTTGACCATCTGCACCAGGTCGTCGTCCATCAGGTTCTTGTCCGCTGCTTTGATGACCATCGGCGCCTTGCCTTCCTTCTGCAGCGTCTCATTTACCTTTTGCAAGTTCGTGTAGTAGGTGGTCAGAGGATTGGCATACACCTCTTTTCCGCCCAGGTCCGCGAGGGTAGAAAGCGTGCCGTAGTTTGGCCCAGTAACGATGATCTGAGCTACGTCCGTCATGATCGGTGTCGAGAAGGCAACGCGTTGCTGACGCTCGGGGGTGACCACGATTCCGTAAGCGATCATGTCTCCCACGCCTTGGGTCAGGGCCGCCTCCAGCTGGTCGGCACGCAAGGGAAGGAAGCTGACTTTCACTTCCAACTTGCCGGTCTTCAGCTTCTGATTGATAAACTTCTGGAACTCTTCCAGCGCCTCGTAATTTATGCCTTTGGGAAGCCCATTGTTGTAGAAAAACCCGATAGGACTGATCACCACGAGGGCACGGATGTTGCGGTTCTTTACCATATCGTCGAGGTCGCCGGTACGACGCCCGAATGCTTTCGGCAACGCCACGTTGCTAGATGGCGCAGGTGGTTCATCGGGTGAAGATACTTGCGAAGCTGGAGCCGGCTGCGCTTGAGGCTGCTGCGCAGCGGATGGAGGCTCGGCTTTCTTGCCGCAGCCAAAAAATAATAGAAGACACGCAAGCAGAGCTAACAGGAATGCCGTGATCTTGAGAGAAGAAGTCGAGGTCTCAGACAATTAGCTTCTCCTTTATGCGGAAGTACTAATTTCGGGTGGCCCTGGCTAGCCGCCCCATCCAAAGGGTCACCCGACGAACAAATCCGCCACCCCCAAACTAGCCGGACGCTACGCTGTAAGGGACAGATATGTTGGATTGTAGGCCGCAGCCTCGCCGCCACAGAACTAGCAAAAATGCCAGAAAATGACGGCGTTTTCGTCTAGTTAGCGCCCGCGCGCCCACGCAACTCCGCCAGAATGGCCTTGGCGCTGGGGTCATCCGGAGTCAGTTGAACCAACTGTTGCGCGTACGAAATTGCGGCGGGCAAATTTCCCTGGTCGCGCTCGAATGCGATCAATCCATTCAGTACTTGCAGGTCCGCAGGCCGTCTTTGGTGGGTTTGCTGTAGAACTGCGATCGCGCCGTCCGGGTGCCCGGTGGAGTTGAGCGCAACGGCATAGACGTAACTGTATTGGGCATTATCAGGAGCCAAGGCCACTGCTTTCGCCAGCAGGCTCAGGGCCTCGGGATATTGCTTTTGCCGGATCTTCAGCAAGCCCAATGCATGGATCGGCTCGGCCGCACCGGGCGCAACTGCGATCGCTTTCTCCAGCCATTTCTGTCCCTCGTCATCGCGCTGCTGCTGCCGGTAAAGGTCGGCGAGGTTGACCATGGCAGGCACGAACTTTGGATCGAGCCGGAGGGCAGTTTGCAACTCGCTTTCGGCTTCAGCAGTGCGACCCATCTGGACATAGATCAGCGCCAGGTTCATGTGATTCTCAGGCCGCTCGGCGGAAACCATCTCACTGGCAATCAACTCCGCAACCGCTGGGTCAAGCGCTGCTCTCTGCGATGCCGGCAGTTGATCGGGCGGTGTTCCGGCCAGCAGTCGGGCGGCCTCGATGCGCACGGAGCGAACGGGATCGGCGAGCAACGGTGCACCCATTCGAGCTCTTTCCGTAGGGCTAAGTGGCTCCAGGGCGCGCACCGCCTGGCTGCGCACCATGGGGTCGCTATCGCCCAGCGCAGCTTGCACGGTCGGTAGCGCGGAAGGAGTCAAGTACTGCGGAAGCAGGCTCAACGCAGTCGCCCGGGCAATTGCGGGCTTGCTGGCGTCCGCAATAAGGGCAGTCAGGGCTCTCTCCGCGTTGGGCAAACCACGGCGTCCGGCGTCGATGGCTTCGACGAAGTGCGCCTCCTGCCTGCGATTCGGGCCATACCATTTGGCGACGGTGTCGATGGCCCAAGCGTTCGTCTTATCTTTGTGGCATTGATTGCAGGCGTTGGGCGTGCCGTAGGCCACGGAGAAATCGGGACGCGGCACGCGGAAGCTGTGATCGCGCCGAGCGTCGATCACCATGTATGTCTTGGTCGGCATGTGACAGTTGACGCACAGCGCGCCCGTGCTCTCGGATTTGTGGTGAGTGTGTTCCTCGCTGCCGAACCTGGCCGGCGAATGGCATTTTCCGCAGACTGCGTTCAGGTTTTCCGTTCTCAACTTGGCGCTGTGTGGATCATGGCAGTCGGAGCAGGTCACGCCCTGGTGATACATCTTGCTCTGAATAAACGAGCCCCACTCGTAATCTTCCTCCTGAATCTGACCGTCGGGATAATAGACGCCTTCTTCCAACAGGCTCGGCACATACGTATCGAGAAAGAGTTGGCCCGGCTGAGCATCGCTGGTGATGGGATGACGGCGCGAGTGGCAGGGAGCGCAGGTGTTGATCTCGTTGTGCGAGGGAGTTGCGCCCTTCCAGTGCATGGTTCCCTTGTCCGGATCGGAGGCGGCCCAAGCACCGCTGGCGGGCTTCAAGTCAACGGTGAGGCCGTTCGAACCACCGCTGGATTTGTAAGAGCCTTTCGTGTGCGACTGCGCCCACGTCACGTGATTGGACCCGGGGCCGTGACAGGATTCGCACGAGACATCGATCTCGGACCACGTGGTTGCGTAGCTGTCTTTGGCGAGGTCGTAATTCTTGCGCAGATTGGTGGAGTGGCAATCGGCGCACATGTAATTCCAGGTCTGATTTCGACCCGTCCAGTGAAGCGGATGCGCGGCGGTCATCTTCTGGTCAGGATAAAGATGGAACCAGCGTTGGCCATTGCTGTCTTTGTTGCGCGAATCCCAGGCCACCACGAAACTCTGCATGCGGCCACCGGGAAACGGGACCAGGTATTGCTGCAGTGGATAGACTCCGAACGTGTAGAGAAGATTGAAATCCTGCGGCTTGCCGTCGGGGCCATCTGTGCGAACGTAAAACTTGCTGTCCTTCTTGAAGAAGGTGGAAGTCACGCCGTCTTTAGCAAAGCGCGAGTCGTTGAAATTTCCCAGGACGGTGGAATCATTAGCGACCTGCATCGCCTCGGCGTGGTGAGATCCGCGCCAGGCTTGCGCCTCGTCGGCATGGCATTGGGCACAGCGCTCCTCTCCGACATAGGTCGCGGCTGAGGCAGGCTTCGCCTGCTGGCCCTGTACTCCGGCGGACCAGCGCCAGAACACCAAGGCACAAATAGCGATTGCAACAACTCCCAGGCCAATGGCGGCAAACGGAAGGGACTTCCCAGGTTTACTTTTTTCACGCATGAAAGGGCTGGGCAATTATCTACCATCACCGCGAAAACCGCGTAACCGATTACCGTTGAGCTGTGTTTACCGGTTGCCAAATGTCCACCCGAGTCCGGAACTGGTGCCATAGTCGCTGCCAGAAAAATGAAATGGCGGCTGGTTGTCCCAGTTCCCGTAAAACGAGACATTCCAGGTGAGATTGCTGAAGATCTTGACGTAATACGACGCATTCATGGTGGCGAAGACGCGCCCCGGCGTGGACAGGGCGGGAAAAGCGCTAGCGGTAAGGCTCAGATTGGTTTTGTTAAACCGGAAAAGCTTGACATCGGCGACGACCATCGCCGTGGCAACGTTTTGCGAGCCCTGGGCCACCGCAGATTGACGATAGTCGGTGTTCTGCCAAGCGAAACCACCCAGCACCGAAATGGTGGCGTGGTTGGTGTTCTTCAAATAACGTCCGATGCCCGCGCCCAGATTCGTCTGCAGTCGGATGCTTTGCTCCGAGCTCTGCAGAAAGTCACCAAGACCGGCGTAGTACCAATTGTTCCACCGCAACAAGCGAAGATAATTCAATCCAAGTGAGTTTCGCGTCGAGGTAGTTGCCCCGGTGCTTGAGGACAAGGTGGAGTTGAGATTGGCCCCAGTGGACCAGCGCTCCCGCGGATATTCAACATCGGAGCTTAAGTTGTACTGGGTGGTTTGATTGCCTTTGGAATAGATGATTCCAGAGTTTATCGATCCGTTGAACCGCTGCCAGAACCTTTCCGAAGTTTCGTCCATTTGAACAATCTGTTTCCTGTCGATTGCGACTCTGCGCTCCGGACTCTCCGTGACCTCTATCCGTACCGGGCGGCCGCCCGCGTTTTCTGCCGTAGAGAGGGTGCCGGTGTACACCGACCCGTCTTCTGTCTTAACCAGAAATAGTTGCTTGCTCTCAATGTGGTCGATTTTGGACCATTGAACCGAGCTGGTGCCCAGTATGTAATCCATGTTGACGTAGAGCACGCCGGCGTCGAGTCCCTTGACCTCGCCGGTGAGGTGGTCGCCGTTCTTCATCACAATCACGTCGGTCTTGTCTCGGGCAAAAACGGGGATAGCAAGAAGCAGGGAACAGCAGAAGATAAAAGCTCGGAGGTTCATGGCCACGCCTGCCTTTGAGTTGTTTCACCTTCCCCCTCACAATTTTCATCATGAGGAGGATGATCTTGCGTTAGTTGTGTTCGATCATCCTACTGTACCTGTCTCTGCGCTACCGTCGCCAATTAATTGGTTCGATGGCATTCCGTTCATGACGCGCGACCGCTCGTCGCGCAGACCTGACGAATGATGGGTTATTATTTGGTTCCCTCGGACGTAGGAGAATCCTGATGCCAACGATTCCTGTGATGAAGGAAATCAATTGGGAGAAACGCATTCAGCGGGCGGCCGAACTAGCCGAACGCTATCCAAGCGCTCGCGAGGTCCTCGCTTTCTATGGCCACATTCTGGAGTTTCAGAGCAAGCTGGGCACTCCCGCTTCGCGCCCATCTCTTCCTGCACCCGGCGGCGGGATTCCTTTTCGTGAACGGATTGACGTTGACGCTGCGGTAAGGGATCTGCCAGATCTTCTGTCTCTGGTGCAACAGAAAGGCCCATCAAAACTGGCGCTCCTGGCCGCGGAAAGCAGCCGAGTCTCCTTGGAAGAGCGGCACAATCTGTTTCAAAACTATCTGCTGTTTGGCGATAACAACCAGCCGGAATCGATTTCGTTTTTCGCGCGGGTTTTGTTTCAGCCTTATGCGGAGGCGCTCGTGGCGACGCTCAATGTGCCATCCTCTGATTCCTCTGCCTCAGTTTGTCCCGTCTGCGAAGCCCAGCCGCAGCTTGCAGTGTTACGACCGGAAGGTGACGGGGGAAAACGGTACCTGCTCTGTTCGTTTTGTGGGACCGAATGGGAGTTCCGGCGCGTCCTTTGTCCGCACTGCGGTGAAGTTGACCACCAGAAACTTCCACGCTACTCGTCAGAAGACTTCATAGCGCTACGCGTCGAGGCTTGCGACACCTGCAAGCACTACTTGAAATCGGTGGACATGACGATTGACGGCCTGGCCGTTCCCATTGTGGACGAGGTAGCGTCGCCCCCCCTCGACGTGTGGGCTATCGAGCACGGATTCACCAAAATCAGCGCGAACTTGATGGGCTTTTAGTCCAGACAGTTGGGGTTTCGCCACCTGCCTAAGCCACTTCAAATCCATTTGACCGGCATGACCTCGACGGTATAGGCTGTTTCGCGGTATCCGGCTTGAGATGTGGACTCCTCGTCGTAACGTGAACGGCCTGGTGAAGATGTGGACCACATTGCGCGCACTTTATTCGCTCCACCAACTCAGCGCTCACCGCGCGCTTCTGTTCCATCCCTACAGCAATTCGCGACTTCGAATCCTTCGTTCCGGAGGGCTGGGTAATGGATGTATCTAGACGGGCATTTTTCAAGACAGGTATAGCAGGCGCCGTTGGCATTACGGTCTTCGGGTTTGACGCGCGACCGCTAATGGCCCAGGCAGCGAGCCTGAAGATTTCACGATCGACCGAGACGCGCAGCACGTGCCCCTATTGCTCGGTCAGTTGCGGCGTCATCATCCACACGATTGGTGACAAGGCCAAGAACGTGACGCCTCAGGTTATTCATGTGGAAGGCGATCCGGATCACCCGATCAATCGCGGTACGCTGTGTCCCAAGGGTGCGTCCCTGCAGCAGGACATCCAGAACGAACGGCGAATATTGAAGCCGCAGGTACGACGTCCAGGCTCTGACCATTGGGACGACATCTCGTGGAATCAGGCGATCGACGAAATCGCGCGCTGGACCAAGAAGACCCGCGACGCGACATTCATCGAGACAGACGCGAAAGGACAGACCGTCAACCGGTGCGAATCGATCGCATTCACCGGCGGCTGCACCGACACCAATGAGTTCAATTACCTGGTGGTAAAAACCATGCGCAGCATGGGACTCGTCCGACTGGAAAACCAGGCCAGGGTTTGACACGGCCCCACGGTCTCAAGTTTGGGACCAACTTTCGGGCGCGGGGCGATGACCAATGGCTGGATCGACATCAAGAACACCGACATGATGTTGATCATGGGTGGAAATCCGGCCGAGAACCATCCGTGCGGCTTCAAGTGGGTGGTTGAAGCCAAGCGGAACCGCAACGCCAAGATCATTGTCGTGGATCCGCGGTTCACGCGCACAGCAACCCAGGCCGACCAGTTCCTGCAGATACGAGCCGGATCCGACATCGCCTTCCTTGGCGGATTCATCAACTACGCTATCGAGAACAATCGCGTTGCCAAGGACTATCTGGTCAACTACACCAACGCGGCATTCATCATCAAAGAGGGATTTAAGCTGCCCGAGGATGGGCTGTTCTCGGGCTTCGATGAGGGCACGAAAACCTACAACAAGAGCACCTGGAATTATCAGGAAGGCGGTAACGAGACAAGTAAGATCGTTCCCGCATCGATAGCGGCGCCGGCAACCCAGAATGCGCCCCAGGGACATGCCCCGCAAGGGGCGGCTCCAACCGCGGAGCACGGAAGTATGAGCGGTCACCCAGCCGAAGGACAGGGCTATCAGGCACAAGGTCCGGCAGGCGCCAAAGCGATGGGCGGTGGTCCAATTCCTCCTCCGTCGCTACCACCCAATGTCGCTTACGATCTGTCACTGCAACACCCGCGTTGCGTCTATCAACTTTTGAAGCAGCAGTACTCCCGCTACACGCCAGAGATGGTGGAGCGAATCACCGGTATACCTAAAGATCAGTTCCTGAAGGCTGCGGATTTGTTCACCTCGGTTCGTACCAATGGCGACATGAAGAAGGTTGCCACCGTCATTTACGCCGTGGGATGGACCCAGCATAGCTTTGGCACGCAGATCATCCGCACGGCCGCAATGTTGCAGTTGCTGATGGGAAACATTGGGCGCGCAGGTGGTGGGGTGAATGCTCTGCGTGGACATTCCAATATCCAGGGCGCAACCGACATGGCCGGGATTTTTGATATCCTGCCCGGCTATCTCAAGGTGCCGAATCCTGCCGACAAAGACCTGAAGACCTATCTCGAACGCATCACTCCCAAGGCGGCGAAGCCAAACGAATGGGAGTCGTTCAACTACTGGTCGAACACGCCCAAGTTCATGGTGTCATTCCTGAAGGCCATGTACGGCAACGCCGCGACCAAGGACAACGATTTCGGCTTTAACTATTTGCCCAAGGTCGACCGTAATTATTCCTGGGTCGAGATCTGGAACGATATGTACCAAGGACAGGTCAAAGGATTTTTTGCCTTCGGCATGAACGGCGTAATGATCGGGCCGGATTCGCAGAAGAACATTGACGCTCTGAAGAAAGCTGATTTCCTGGTGGTCTGCGAAATCTATCCCGACGAGACCAGTGCCTTCTGGGAAGCGCCCGGGACGACGCCGGAAGAGATGAAGCAGATCAATACCACCGTGTATCGGCTGCCCGGCGCGGGCTTCGCCGAAAAGGATGGGACGTTCGTTAACTCCGCACGTTGGCTGCAGTGGAAGCATGTGGCGCTGCCGCCGCCCGGTGACTGCCGCCTCGATCAGGACATTCTGGCGCAGATCTTCTTGAAGATCCGGGAGCTGTACCAAAAAGAAGGAGGCAAGTTCCCCGATCCGATTTTGAAAGCATCGTGGGCCTACACGCTCCCCGACCACCCATCGCTTTCGGAGGTGGCGAAGGAAATCAACGGCAAGGCGCTGGCTGACATCAGCGACGAAAAGACTGGCGTCTCGCTGAAGGCAGGACAGCAACTGCCGGGCTTTGCCATGCTGCGCGACGACGGCACTACGATGTCGGGAAACTGGCTCTATTGCGGTTCGTGGACCGAGGCCGGCGCCATGATTCAGCGGCGGGGAACGGACGACCCTTCGGGCCAGGGGATTTACCCGAACTGGGCGTGGTCGTGGCCGGCCAATCGGCGCGTGCTGTACAACCGGGCGTCCTGCGATCTTGCCGGTAAGCCGTGGGACCCGAGCCGCAAACAGGTCTGGTGGAATGAAACCGCCGAGAAATGGGTGGGCAATGACGTCCCCGACTTCAAGCCCGACTCGAAGCCAGAGGAGCACATGGGCCCGTTCATTATGAATCCAGAGGGCGTGGGGCGCATCTTCGTGCCGCTGGGCGCGATGGCCGATGGTCCATTTCCAGAGTTCTATGAGCCTATCGAAAGTCCCATCGATAATCCTTTGCACCCGAACCAGTCCAACAATCCGGTGGTGAAGAAATTCAAAACTCCGATGGACAAGTACGGAACGGTGAAGGAAGGCTACAACATTGTCTGCACCACCTATCGCCTGACCGAGCACTATCACTACTGGACCAAGAACAATCCGATGAATGTAGAGCTGGTGCCGGAGCCGTTCGTCGAGATCCCGGCTGAGTTGGCCGACCAAATGGGCATTCGGGGCGGCGAGAAAGTGAAGGTGACCAGCGCCCGGAGCGATTACATCGCCAAGGCGATGGTGACGAAACGGATCAAACCTATGACGGTGGATGGCAAGAAGTTGTACCAGATCGGTATGCCGATCCACTGGGGTTTTCTGGGAATTTCCGAAGGCGAGGGCAGAACTGCGAAGACTCCTGCGAATCTGCTGACCCCAACGGTCATTGACCCGAATGCATATACACCGGAGTTCAAGGGATTTCTGGTGAAGCTGGAGAAAGTCTAAGGGAGGCACGAGATGGGTGATCGAGGAACGTTACGAATCCAGCAAATCTCGGCGCATCCCGGGCCGGTTGCGGGCGCCGGTACGCAGCGGCAAGACAAGGTCTGCAAGCTGATCGATGTCACCACCTGCATTGGTTGCAAGGCGTGCGAAGTAGCCTGCGTGGAATGGAACGATATGCCGTTCCAGACTACGTACTTCGATAACACCTACCAGACCATGCCCGACACCGACTGGAATTACTGGAATCTCATCAAGTTCAACGAGGACCAGCACGACGACGGCAGCTTTGCCTGGCTGATGCGCAAGCATCAGTGCATGCACTGTGCCGATCCCGGGTGTCTGCGCGCTTGTCCTGCCGATGGAGCCATCGTGCAGTACTCCAACGGCATCGTCGATTTTCAGCAGGAAAACTGCATTGGCTGCCAGTTCTGTGTTTCGGGCTGCCCGTTCAACGTTCCCAAGTTCAACCCCCAGACCAAAAAAGTTTACAAGTGCACGCTGTGCTCCGACAGGGTAGGAGCGGGCCTGGAACCCGCCTGCATCAAATCATGCCCCACGGGCTGTCTGCATTTCGGCACCAAGGATGACATGAAGTTCCTGGCCGAACAGCGGGCCACGCAGTTGCGCGACGTATCAGGATTCAAGAATGCCGGGGTGTATGACCCGGACACCATCGGCGGTACCAGCGTCATCTATGTGCTGCACAACATTGACAAGCCGGAGAAGTATGGAAACCTTCCCGCGAAGCCACGGATTCCCCTAAGTTTCACCATGTGGAAGGACATCTTCAAACCGCTGGGATTATTCGGTGCAATGCTGGGGTTTGTGGGCGTGGTAATGCATTACGTTTTCGAAGGGCCCCTGCGCACGCAGCCCACTCCTCCGGTAGTTCGAATTGACCCGCCACCTCCTCCGGGAAAGGAGAACTAGATGGCGACCTCGGCTGATCGCTTCGTACATCGTCCCAACATCATCGACCGTTTCGGACAAACCGTGGTTTACGCCGGCGAATTGTTGCGCCATCCGGTGTACACGCGCTTTCTCCACTGGATGGTGGGCATTTTCTTCTTCCTCGCTCTGCTGTCAGGTTTCGGCATCTATCTGCCGTGGATCTTCCGCTTCTTTACGCCGCTGTTTGGCGGTGGCGCCATGACGCGCCTATTGCATCCGTGGTTCGGATTGGCCTTCGTATTCTTCTTTGCGCTACAGGCATTGAATTGGTTGCAGGTGATGACGTGGACTCCGGCGGATTCACGCTGGATGAAGCACATTAGGCGGTACGTCATCCGTAGCGACTCCACGGAATCCCCTGAAACCGGCTTCTTTAACGGCGGACAGAAGCTCATGTTCTGGGAGATTGTGTGCGGCTCTATCGCCTACCTGATCACGGGCGTGATCATGTGGTTCCCCGAAATCTTCGGCCGCATCCTGGTGGCGATTTCGTATGTGATTCATGACATCTCGGCGCTCATCATGCTGTTTGGGATTTTCTTCCACATCTACCTCAGCACCTTCGGCGAGCCGGGCACGATTCAGGCAATGACGCGTGGCACGGTTAGCGAGGGTTGGGCCTGGACGCATCATCCCGCATGGTACAAAGCGGTCACGGGCCGTGATCCGGCCGAAGCCATCGAAGAGGCTAAGCGACGCAATACGCCGCCGGCAGACACCCCGCCCGTCCTGTAAGTCAGTTTTATTCTCGCTCGCGTACCAGGGCTGCCATGACGCGTGGGATGCGGTGGCCCTGGCCGTCAGCATGCACTCACAATATGCAATAATGGCGCGTCTATGAAGTTGAGAATCTTCCTCCTCTATTTTTCTCTGACAGCATTGTTGCTTTCGGGGGTCCTTCTCTGCGCACAACCCCAAGCGACTCCGCCGAGCGCAAAAACCGACGATGCGCTCGAACTGGTCAAACAAGGTCAAAAGCTGAATAGCGAAGGCAAGCAGGATGAGGCGATGGCGCTTTATGATCGGGCCCTGCAACTCTCCCCAAGTCTCTTCCAGGCAGATTTGGCGGCTGGAATGGCTTTGGATTTGGAGAGCAAATATCAAGAGGCGCGCCAGCATCTGGCCAAGGCGATTGAAGAAGCGCAGCCAGACGCGAAGGTCCGGGCGTTGCGCACGATGGCCGTTTCTTACGCCTTCGAACGCAACGCGGACGAGGCAGCAAAGTATGAGCGCCAGGCATTCGACATACAGTTCTCTGCAAAACAGTACGCCGATGCGGCGGGCACTGCCGACGAGCTTGCGCGAATTTATCTGGAATCGGGCGACAACGACAATGCCTTTCAGTGGTATCAGAGCGGTCACCTCACCGCGCTGCGCCAGCCCAACACGAGCCCAGCTGAGAAGGACCTGTGGGAGTTCCGATGGGAGAGCGCTTTAGCACGCGTCCGCGTGCGACAGGGAAGAGGTGAGGAAGCAAAGCAGCATATGGTTGCAGCCAAGTCGATATTGGATAAGGGTACCAATCCCGACCAGATGCGCTTCTATCCTTACCTGAGTGGTTACGTCACGTTTTATCTGGGCGACTATAAGACTGCGATCTCGGAACTACAAAAGGGCGATCAGCAAGATCCATTCGTTCTTAGCTTGCTGGCCCAGGCGTACGAGAAGTCAGGCGACAAGGCGCAAGCCCTTGATTACTACCGCAAGGTCCTGACCATCAACGCGCACAGTCCAACCAACGCGTTTGCCCGACCCCTGGCGAGGGAAAAGGTCGCTGCCCTGGCGAAATGAGATTTGCTTGAAAACTTTGGAGCGGGGTACGGGGATCGAACCCGTGACATCGAGCTTGGGAAGCTCGCGTTCTACCGCTGAACTAACCCCGCTCAGTCCGGTAGGTGAGCAAAGTTTACCATCAGTGCAAATTGGCTCGCAATGAGCATTGAACCTCCGCACCACAATCAGCGACAATGGCTGCACCGCACTCCGATTGGGGATTTCAATATGAGACATGCACTTCTCCCGATTTTGTTACTGTCTGCCTCCTTGCTCGCGCAGACTGCGCCCGCTCCAACCGCGCCCAACTTTGATGGTAAGAGCTGGTGGGACTATGTGAAGGTCCTTGCCTCCGATCAGATGGAAGGTCGCGAGACCGGCAGCGAGGGGCTCCGCAAAGCTGCCGCCTACATTGTGGATCAACTCAAGGCAGATGGCCTGGAGCCCGCCGGCAGCAAGGGTTTCTATCAGCCGGTGAAGTTTGTGAGCCGGCAGATCGATGAATCGGGTTCCAGTATGGCGCTGGTGCGCAACGGTAAAGCGGAGCCGCTGGTGCTTGGCGAGGACGCCATGTTTAGCACGCGCGTGGACTTGGCCCCACAGGTGGACGCGCCCCTGGTTTTCGTCGGCTATGGTCTCCGCGTTCCCGAGAAGAACTATGACGACTTTACTGGTCTGGATGTGAAGGGCAAAGTGGTGGTGCTGATCTCGGGGTCCCCTGCGGACATGGCGTCGGCGTTGGCATCGCACTATCAGTCGATGGCGGAGCGAGCCAAGTCGTTGCGCGAGGCGGGAGCCGTCGGCGTGATCTCGATCCCAAACCCCGCTTCGATGGATATTCCGTGGTCCCGCATGAAACTGGCGCGCACTCGTCCCAGCATGGCGCTCGCTGATCCCAGCCTCAATGAAACACAAGGCGTCAAGCTACTGGCCGTATTCAATCCGGCGGATGCGGAGAAGCTGTTCGTAGGCTCCGGCCACACGTTTCAAGAGATTGCCGGTCTCGCCAAAGACCGCGACCCCCTACCGACCTTCCCGCTAACGGCAAGCATTCGTGCGAAGGCCAAGGTCATTAAGAAGCAGGTGGAGTCGGACAATATCATCGCCAAACTGCCGGGCTCCGATCCAAAGCTGAAGGATGAATACGTTGTGCTGTCGGCGCACATAGACCACCTCGGCGTCGGCGAACCGATAAACGGTGATCGCATTTATAACGGCGCCATGGACAATGGCTCGGGCTCGGCGCTGGTGTTAGACATTGCGAACTCGCTGCATCGCTCGCACGGCACTCTTAAGCGCTCGGTGTTGTTTGTGTGGGTTACGGCGGAGGAGAAGGGTCTGCTGGGCTCCAGGTATTTTGCGACGCATCCCACCGTGCCCAAAACTTCAATAGTCGCCGACATCAACACCGACATGTTTTTGCCAATCTTTCCGCTGAAGGTGTTGACCGTCTATGGGCTGGCTGAGTCGAGCCTTGGAGACATGGCGCGGGAGGTGGCGGAGCAGCAGGGGATACAGGTTCAGCCTGACCCCGAACCGCTGCGCAATGCCTTCATTCGCAGCGATCAATACAGCTTCATTCGGCAAGGGATTCCCGCGGTGGCGATGAAGGTGGGTTTCGTGCCCGGGTCTCCGGAGGCGGTAACTGAGAAGAAGTGGTTGACAGAGAGATATCACGCGCCTTCGGATGACCTCGATCAACCGGTAGATCTTGCGGCGGCGGGAAAATTCGAAGATATCGTGCAGGGACTCGCCGTGAAGGTAGCCGACGATCCACAACCTCCGGAGTGGAAGAGCGACAGCTTCTTCCGCAGGTTTGCCGCGGAGAATTCGGCGGGACGATAAACAAGGCCGATGATTAACGGTCTCTTCGCGCATCCAGCGACAAGCTTCCGGCGCCCGTAATCAGCAGGAACGCGAGCCCCAGCAACATGCTGAAGTCGGTGCGCCCCTCGTGCAGCATGCTCCACATGCCGGTATTGGCGATCATAGGAATTTTTGTGGTGACGATCGCTACCAGGATGACTCCGAGCAGTGGAATCGCCGCCAGTCGTGTGAACAGACCCAGCAACACCAGCGTGCCGCAAACGATCTCAATGGTTCCCACAAATGGCGCCATGAAATGCGCAGCCGGGATCCCGATTTTCTCGAAGCGACCTACGCCTAGTTGAGCAGGGAAGATGAACTTCTGGATGCCCTCTGATACGAACACCCAGCCCACGAGAATGCGAATCAGCAGCAACGCTTTTGCCGTGCGGGTTGCCCATTCCGGGTTGGCGGCAATTGTCATCGCTACCCCTTAACCATCGGCGGCGGCGGGGCGGTGAACTGACTCAGGTCCGCCAATCCCAAAGTCGTTTCGATGGCCCCGATTTTTTCGACCGCATCGTCAAAGCCATCTTTGCCAAACATTTTGTGCTCGATATCTTCGAACTGATCGGAGAGTTCGTCGAGTTGTTTGTTGGTGAAGTGCTTCTTCCATGCAGGAAAGACGATGGTGTCTTCGCGGGCAGCGTGGTTCCGATACATCAAGACAAAAGCTTCCAGAGATCGCGCCAGCGGCTCGGCATTGGCGGTCGCGATGCGTCCGCCTTTAGTGACGGCCAGCAGATAAGACGTGATCTCGCGACCGCGCTGGTGCTGCGCCAGCAGAATCTCGGTAAGCTTCGCCGCCTCTCCGCCGCCTTTGTGCACTACGGGAAAGATGTGCTCCTCTTCCAACATCTTCTCGTGATAGTTCTCGCCGAAGTCACGAAACAAGACGCCCGTGCGATAGAGGGCGCTGGCATCAAGTGAGCCGGTGTTGGCCCGTATTTTCGGGATGCTTTCCGTATACACCAGCAACGCGCGACGAAGTACGCCATGCTCGCGCATCAAGTCTTCGGTTGCCGTGACTTCCGGCTCCTTCGATTCCGGAACGGCCCTAAGGAGACTTGGGGCTGTGAGGGTTACTGCGGCAACGGCGGTGGCTCGGGTGATCAGATCACGTCGCGTAAGTGGTTGGGCGCCTGGGGTCATAATGCCTCCCAACGTCCATCATAGCTCGACGGTTCGCCCTTCGCGGCACCGGGCATCCGTCGAAAATCGAAAGTGCGTCCGGCGAGTTATATTACTCCTACTTCGTCGCAATCATGAGACCGGCGGGACCCGGCAAGCGAACTCTCTTAATAGTGCCAAAGCCCGCGGCTTTCAACCACTCTCCATATTCCGGTTCGCTGTAGCTCGCGCCTCCGTGCGTCCCCGCGAGCATATTGAGCGAGAACAGGGCGGCGAAACGGGGAGATGTCTTGTCTGCATCGAGGATAAAGTCAGAGATGACGAGACGCCCGTGGGGCGCCAGCGCACTATATGCGCGGCTTAAGAGCTGTCGATTTTCCTGCGGCGAGAACATATGGCAAATGGCCGAAAGCAGAACCAGATCGTAGCTCGCCGGTTCCAGTGGAAGATTCAGCATGTCGCCAGCGCGAGTGCTGATGCGATCGCTCAGTCCGGCTTGGCGAATGTGCTCCTGCGTAATCGGTAGCACTTCGGGCATGTCGACAATCTCAGAATTCAGCGCAGAAGCGGCTTTGACAAAGGCAATGGAGTAAGCTCCCGATCCACCGCCGAGGTCGAGCATGCGTTTCTCACCATTCAATTCCGCAGCTTGCGCCACGGCGCGAGCACGTCCCCGGGCGGTATGGTCCATGGCAGCAATAAATGACTTGACCCATCCATTGTCGCGTCCTGCCTCCACCGCAGTACCGGTGCGCACAGCATCAGTCAACCTAGACCAGCGCCGCCACATGTTCGCCACATGCAATTGAGCGATACGAGCACTGTCGGGAGTGCCCTCAGCCAGGAAGCGCGCTGCAACCGGGGAGTTCGTATAAACACCGTCGTGTTTCTCCAATAGCTTCAGACTTACCAGAGCGTTCAACAGCATTTCGGTGGCGCGGGTTGCCGAATGAATACTGTCCGCGACTTGCTGGGCACTTCGACCTTTGCCAACGGCAGTAAAGACGTCGAGTTCCAAGCCGGTCAGTACAACCCGACTAGGCATAAAGCCGCGGATCAACTCGTTGAGATCGTCTGGCAGCACTCCGGCAGCATCTTTGCCCTTTAACATTGCGAGGTACTTGTTGCGGTGGTCGAGGATCTCGCTCTTCATGTCGGTATCGTCGGTTCGCTCCAGACGTGTGACCTTGTGTCCGGCTTTCAGGTGTGACGACACAATCTCCGGCACATCGTTCGGAATCAGCTTCGTGTACCAGGTGCCCTCGGGATAAACGATCATTACTGGACCGCTGTCGCAAATGCCGAGACATCCGCAACTTGAAACCTGGACATCGTCGGACAAACCTTGCGCTCCCAGCTCAGCATGCAGGCTGCCAAGCAGCCGGAACGAGCCCGCCGTCGAGCAGCAGGGAACTCCTTCAGCTTTTTCCTGTGTGCAGACGAAAACATGATGACGAAACGGTTCCACAAAGACCTCCAAAATCAGTTGTCAGTAGCGAGTTGTCAGTTGTCAGACTGTTACATTCCATCTTCAGGCCGAAGACCGCGATGCGGAAAGGTCGAGGCTCACAGCAGGAAGTGACGATGAACGGGGGAGCCGCGAACCTCCGCTGCGCAAAGCACTCCTGCCCATCCGGTTTACCCCCGCTGTCATCCTGAGCGACGAGCGTAGCGAGGAGTCGAAGGACCCCTATTATTGTCAATTTATTTCCCATTGGAGATTCAGGGTCACACAGATCTCGTGAAATTTCTTCCTCCCGTTTCTCTTCCGTTATCCTCTTCACTAATAATTCATCTTGACAGCACACCAATGTGCACTATGATGTTTCAAACATTTGTTGTGGGATTTGTTTTGGGGTGATTGACCATGCAGCAGACGTTCACATCCAAAGAAGTGGTGGCTCTGACGGGTATCAGCCCGCGCCAGCTTCAATGGTGGGACGAACGTCGCATCGTGGTTCCCGCTCGCGAGGGCCACAGCCGCATCTATGGGATGGACGATCTGGCTGAGGTGGCTGTCATTTGCGATCTGCGCAAGCGCGGCTTCTCGCTGCAGAAGATTCGCCGGGTCATCCGCTTCCTGCAAAAGGAACTTGGCAAGCGCCTGGTCGAGACCGTCACCGCAGCTTCCGAGTACCACCTCTTGACCGATGGTCGCAACATTTACCTCGAAGATTCCGCCCGTGCGGTGGTTAACCTGCTGAAAAACGCTCGCCAGCCGATGTTATCGGTGTGCCTGAGCGACACCATCCAGCGGATTCGCGCCGATGTGCACGGAGCGAGAAAGCGAAATGCCTCCGTTCGTCATCTAAACGTACGGCGCCATAAGGCTTCTTGAACGTCCTGAAGGAGGGCACATGATCGGAGAACTGAGCGTCCTGAGCGAGTGGATCCCCGAACAGATGGAGCCCGGAACCATCTTTGTGCTGGAAAACGCCGGCGAAGTGGGCGAGAAAGAAGATCCATACTGGGCTGTTTTGTCGTGCCCAAAGTGCGGGCAGCTCGGGCTGGTTACCCGCAAACAAATCGCCGGCTTGCTGACCGTCATTTGCGGCTCCGAGAAGTGCTCGGCGCAGTTCTTCATCCGCGACGAGGAGATTGTTCAGCGCAAGCCGAGCTAGACATCGCCATCCCGCCAAAACCGCGAGCGTCGCCACAGTTTGCCAGTCGTTAGCGAACGTTAACGCTAGCCGCGCTTTCCCGTTTCGGTCAAAATCGTCGGTGTCGCCAATACCTCGTGTGTAGTTACAGTTGCCGCCCTGAACCCCCGATTTCTGCTATGAATTAGCTATTCCCCCGGAAATTCTTCTTGACAGTACTGACCTTTGCTCTCAAGATTACCCAAGCAAACCGGACGACGAAATATTCAATAAATACCCTCGTGAAGTCCACTAGAGCGTTTCGTCCTCCCCAGTCTAAGCCGTTGTGACTGACCTGGTTCGTCGGTCAGATATCGTCCACTTCGCGAGCTTGAGAGACCTTCTCTCTATAACGGATGGTGAGGACACAAACTTGGTAATTCCTTGCCTACTCTTGTCAGATTCCGCAGCACTTGCTCTAACGAAATTCAAGAATCGAAGGGAGTGCTTCAATGAGCGATAGTGATCCTGTATCTCACCTCCTCGAAAGGGACAATGCCTCCGCCGAACAGACGCCGAAGCGCTTGGATCGACGGAGGTTTCTGGGGCAAGCTGGAGCGGCGGCAACCATTGCAGCCGGTGCGCTGGCCGCTCCATCTGCGGCATTTGCCCAGTCCGGCAGCCGATCGCCTGGCTTGGAACATGTCTCTCCGCCAGCCGGCATTACCAACAATCGCGTCATGCAGTCCTTCGCCAACCGAGTTACTGCTGCCACCGAGGAAGCCCTCATTCCTGTTCCTCCACATACCACGAACGGCGACGAGACCCGCTATCCCGACAAGTCTGGCACATATTCGAAAGGCCTTCTCCAAGACGGTCCTGGCCGCGTAAATTTGAACGCCTTTCAGTCGCTGAAGACGGCCATGGCCAGCGGCAGGCCGTCTGACTTTGAACGAATCATTATCGGCGGCACGCGTACGCAGAACGGCCCACAAGGCGCCCTGGCTTATGGTCTGGAGGGAACTGACGCTGTGCAATTCGGCAACGCAACCTCGCCTGCCAATCAGGAGAGCATCGTCATTGTTCCTCCTGCACCGGCCGTAGCCAGCGCGGCTTACGGAACGGAGTTGGTGGAGATGTACTGGTGCTCTCTGCTGCGCGACGTTGCCTTCACCGACTATCCCAGCAATCCAACCGCGGCTCTGGCAGCGCGGAACTTTCGGGCATGCCGTCTTACGCGGGTCCCAGAGATGGCAGCGGACAGGTTACGCCCAATCTGCTCTTCCGCGGTCCATTTCCTGGCGAGACCATTGGCCCGTACATGTCGCAGTTCATGATTACGCCAACTTCCATCGGTCAGCAGGCGATGAGTCAGCAGATGACCACCTATCTGCCGAACATCGACTACATGACCGATCTCACAACGTGGGAGGAAGTGCAGAACGGCATCGACACTGGACTGCGCAATCAGACCGATTCGCAAGATCGCTACCTGCACGACGGTCGTGGTCTGGCCGCGTTTACTCACATTGACGTGCTTTATCAGGAATACCTCTCTGCGTTAATGGTTCTGGGCACGATCGGCGCGCCCGTCAATCCTGGAAATCCTTACGTACACTCGCATACCCAAAACGGCTTCAGCACCTTCGGCGGTCCCGATTTCGCCGCCTCCATTGGCGAAGTGGCCGCGCGGGCGCTCGATGTGGTCTGGTGGCAGAAGTGGGTCGTCCATCTCCGCCATCGTCCCGAGTCTGGCGGCGGAATCGTGCATCTCATCGAGACCGGCCAGGGAAACACTATCCAGGCACATGTGAACAGTAATGTGCTGAACTCGCAAGCCCTCCAGCAGAGCTTCAGCAAATACGGATCGTATCTGCTTTCGCAGGCATTTCCTGAAGGTTCGCCGACGCATCCCGCCTATCCCACGGGACACGGCACCGTCGGAGGCGCTTGCATTACCATGCTGAAGTTTTTCTTCGACGGTAGTTTCGTAATTCCCAATCCTCTGATGCCGACCAGCGATGGTCTTTCGGTTGTGCCATACACCGGTAGCGATGCAGGGCAGATTACCGTCAATGGCGAGTTGAACAAGCTGGGCCACAATGTCAGCTTCGGCCACGGAATTCATGCCGGCATCCACTGGCGTAGCGACACTGATTCGTCGTTGATCCTCGGCGAAGCCCTGGCGATCAGCATCCTGCAGGATAGGGCGCAGACCTATAACGAAAAATTCACCGTCCAATTCACCAAGTTCGACGGGACGATTGCGACTATCTCCAACCAATAACCTCTGAGCATGGGGCGGCGCGTCCATCGGCCGCCCCATGGTCGTAACCGGATCCGGCACTTGTTATCCGACGGAGAGTTTGCGCGAAATAAGGGTGTCATCCCGACCTCTGCTTGCGTTCCTTACAACTGACTACTGACAACCGGCTACTGACAACTGACAATCGCTCTTGCCATCCCGACCGCGACCTTCCTTAAATTTGTCATCCCGACCGCAGCGCTTCCACCCGATTTGTCATCCCGACCAGAGCGAAGCGGAGTGGAGAGCCTGCCCTGAGCGAAGTCGAAGGGGACCTGCTGTTCCTGCCGTCTGCTGTCAGCTATCAGCTGTCGGCTAAGGCTTGCCGCAACTGACAACTGACCACTGACAACTGTTCTTGTCATCCCGACCGGAGCGAAGCTGATTTGTCATCCCGACCGGAGCGAAGTCGGAGTGGAGGGACCTGCTTTTCTGCTGTCAGCTATCAGCCGTCAGCTCTCAGATCGCTAACCGACGCTGTCATCCTGAGCGACGAGCATAGCGAGGAGTCGAAGGACCCCTATAGGGCAAAACGAGGCACGTCGCATCTAATCCCTAACCCCCAGCCCCTGCCTTCAAGTCCTTCACCAGCCGCTGAAACGCTGTCTGATACGAATCGTGGTCCTTCCAGTTGCTGAAGTCGGGGATGAAGTACTCGCGTATCTCGCGGGCCGAGTCAATGCCGATGTCGGCATCGAACAATTTCCATTGCTTGATCGCCTCAAACGGGACCAGCGTGATGGGAAACAATAACTGCTTGCCTTCGCGCTTCTCCCGCTCGCGCGCATTGGCAATTTCGGTTTTGACCCAGTTGCTGCTCATGCTGTGCTCGGAGAGGATCAGCAGCAGCTTGTCATGCAGGCGGATGGCCTCGTCGATTTGCTCGTGCAGCTTGCGGCCTGCCTTCATTTCCTCGGGCGCGAACCAGCAGCGCACGCCTTTGGCTTGCAGGTCGGCATGGAGCCGCTCGGCAAACTCCTGGTCTTTGGTCGAGTAGCTGATGAAGCAGGAGTAGAACTCGATGGGCCGTCCCACCATCGAGCCGATGTAGGCGATGAACTCGTCGGGAACGCCGCAGCCGCGCAGGAACACCTCGGGAATCTTGCCGCGCGATTTGTAGATGGTGTCAATGCCGATGGTGGACGGCCGCGATTAGTGCTCGATGCGTATCGAGGTTTTGGCGAGGACTCAGATCGTACAGTTAGCGGTGTCTATCCCAGTCGCTGAGGCCACACCCGCGCAGGAATTCCTGCGGAATCTTGCCCTGTGGACTCGTAGATGAGGTCGAGCCCCGCTGAAGGTCCGGCATGTTCCATGGCTTCAGCCTTGGCAATGCTCAGGTCGCCCCGTGAAGTTGTAGATCCGCCCAAGCGCGTTGAAGTCCGCGCCGCTCGAGGTTCGCTGACGAGATTTGCCCTGAAGAGGATCGCCCCACGAGGTCGGCCTCGCCAAGGTTCGCCCCGTCGAGGTTGGCCCCGCTGAGGTCCGCCCCGCCAAGTGCCGCTCCCTGAGGTCCGCCCGTGGACGTATGCCCCGCTGAGTTCTGCCGGCTCAGGTTAGCGCCGCGAAGATCCGCCCTGCTGAGATTCGCCCCGCGGAGGTTCGCCTTGCCGAGATCTGCCTCGCTGAGGTGCGCCCCTCGGAGGTC
Organism: uncultured Acidobacteriaceae bacterium; assembly: GCA_963709045.1. Lineage (GTDB taxonomy): Bacteria > Acidobacteriota > Terriglobia > Terriglobales > Acidobacteriaceae > Bog-257. The sequence goes on from CAVPUX010000013.1 coordinate 140,724, forward strand.
CGCCCCGCCGAGGTTCGCCCGGTCGAGGTCCGCCTCTTAAGGTCCGCCTCGATGAAGTCCGGGCGTCACGTCAGGTGTTCCTCCCTCCACTTATTCCATTGCTCGACCCCTTGCTTGAGGATTTCGAGATGTTCAGGGTTCGCCATTGCCGCGTGACCTCGCTTGCTTCCGGGATGCTACGGATGATCTTGGAAGGCCACACTCTATGCGACCGTCCCCGCCCAGTCAACGCGGATGACCCATCGCGACTCGGCGAGCAACGGGAACGCCCCTGGTGCCGCTGCACTTGCGAGATGTAACCCGCCGCCTGCACGCCTAAAACGGAATATCTTCATCGGTGATCTCGCCGAGCGCAGCAACCTTCTTGTTGGAGGCGAATATCATTGTTCCACCCAACGTTCCAGCGAATAAGTTGATCGACCCGGCTAGGTGCAAGGTGAACTGAGCGAGCGCACGGGGAACTTCACGTGTTGCGGCACCCTGTCCGTGCCCAGTCCCAGGCCGATTACGCTCCTTGACGGCACCCAGAGCAAGCTTCTCGAAGTGGATCATGAATTCGTCGTAATACTCAGGCAGTAATTCTGACTTGATGAGTTCTGCTAAAAGTCCTCCGAAGGTGATGTGTGTGTCCACACCTAGAACAGCCTTCATCACACTCTCGATTGACTTGTGGGCTTCGACAATGGCTTGTTTGGTCTCGCCCGCCTGGAGAGCTTGGACAGCGTTCTGAAATTCTTCCTGCGCGCCCGACGCATGTGTTTCAGTCAGGAGCCGCAGAGTTCCAGCCACAACTTCGTCATGTAGATATCCAGAATCGACAAGGATTGCGGTGCCATTCACAAATCGCCAAGGTGCCGCATTAATTGAAAAGATGTCGTTTAGTTCTTTCTCGGCTTGCTCGGCCCTACGCGGACCCACGTCAAACCACGCTTCGACGGCATCCAGGACTTCAGACGGGTACCCTCTCTGCACTAATTGAGAGAAACTGGCAGGAACCCTCTTATCGTTCGCATCGAATGCTTGCAGCTCATGCAGTCCGAAGAAATCCTTTAGCCGCGCCTCGGCCAAACTGTATGTACAGTTCTCTTCATTATCCCAGCCTCCCAATCCGAATGTGAGCTGAGAATGCGTTCAATCGAGACTCGCAAACGGCGGTTGAAGGTGGGCTGAAGCTTCTTTTCCCTTAACGGTTCCCGATGGCGAGCGCTAAAAAGCTTTTTCATGGCAGCGCACGCTTCTTCATATCGTTGATAGCTTCGAGCAGCTTGATGGTCGCGCTGCCATCCAACGTATCACCGCCGTAGCGAACCTCGAAGAGGCCTTGTAAATTGGACGGTAGGTCCACGCCTTCTTTGACGACAAGTATGAATCGCCGCCCGAAGAGAGCCATCGCGGCGCCGATCTCGATCAGCACATTCTCATTAAGAACAACATGCTCCTTCGCTTCTTTGTCCAGCAATCGGCGCTCATCTTCGACGTGAATAATTGCTGCGCCGCAGGACCGCATATCCTCCATCACCTTTTCCGGAACAGGTTGCGCGACCGTTTGTTTCTCGGCGGCAACGACCGGCTCTAGTTCGCCAAAAGAGAGCAGCTTCTTGATCGGCTCGATGAGTCCCTTGTTCTTTCCATGCGTAATGAATACCCTCTTGACGCGGGCATCGTTTTCCGTTCTGCTCAGAGGTTCAGTAGGGCTGGAAGCCCGCGGCACCGTCGCAAGCGAAGCAGGGAAGAGGGGTTCAGCTTCGTCCGCTTCCAGTTGTTCTGGTCGTTCATCCGAACCTTCTACCTGAATCTTCGTGTCGCGCAGTTCCACGTACTTGCGATCCTTAATTGTCTGGAGGAAACCGACCGATTCTGCTCCTTCCAGGATCAGCTTTAGCACATCAGCAGTTCGGTCTTGCGGCACGCCCATTTCCATTAGCACGTTCTGGGCAATCCCTTCCTTGGGGATAGGCGCCCCGTTGTATTTCACAAGGAACTCGCGGATGACCCGCGGCTTGAGCAATGCTTCCCGCTTAGCGGCGAGGTCGTCGTCCTCAGCAGTCGGTCTAGCGATTCGCAGGCCCAGGGGGGTGATACTGATGTTGTCCGCGTTGTATCCCCCGGTGGTAAGGCCGTAGGCGATCGCAGCACCCGTGAGCATCTTGAAGGAACCCGATGTCGGTTGAATCTCCAGTGCCTTTGCGACTTGCAAGGGCGTGCTCGGCTTATAGCCGTAGTTATCGCCGATTGCGGCGGGAATCCTGATTGCTTTTTCCAGCGAATAGCTTGGAATATCGGCTTGGCTGATGTACGTTCTCTGCTTCTCGACTTTGGCAGTAGTTCCGTTTTTCTTGGCCATAGAGTTTCCCCAAGGAATCATGTAACGTAATTTCCGAATCTGCTAAGATTCTATACGATTGCTAATTCTAACGCAACAGTTTTGAATAGTACAGTAAACATTAGGTTGCATGTGAGGAGTGAGTACGTCGGTGATCATAAATCTTGTGATATTCCAGCCTTTGCAACGACGTTACGACAGCGCCCGGCGATCAGCATTTAGGCCTAGGTGGGTCACTGTCATTCCCGTTCCGGGACTGGGAGCAAAATAGGAGCGCCAATTAGTACTTTCGTAACTTGACCGCGGGAGGGTGGCGGGCAGAAACATACTTTCGATGTAGGGCAGGAACCGCCGGAACCAGTTGTCAGTTGCCGGTTGTCAGTTGTCAGCGGCCAGTACCCAGCCTGTCGCTAACCGAGGGCGACAAGGAAAGCACCCCGGCCATCGCGACGGGACAGCAGGTCCCTCCACTCCGCTTCGCTCCGGTCGGGATGACAAGTCAAAGAGGACGAGCCAGATGAACGCCAAGTCCTTATTCCGCAGTATCTTACGTGTAAGTCTAAGGGGCTCAGGATCTTGGCCGGGAATTATGCAACATACTGAAAATGACGCGAGTTACTAGCGAGCCTAAGTCCTGTAAACACAGGATCTTACGAGCAAGATCGTGATATCAAACGAGTTACAGAAAGGGGGGGCCCCGTGAGTCTTCCTACTCTAGAAGCTACCGATACGAGCCTTTATGCGGTCTGCGAGCACAGCAAGCCTTAGCCGACGGCTGATAGCTGACAGCTGACAGCTGGTTTTACCGCACCGACGCTTTTCCTGCCGCCGACACCGGCACCTGTTCCACGATCTCGATGCCGAAGCCTTCGAGGCCGGCGACCTTGCGGGGATGGTTGGTGAGCAAGCGAATGCGCTTGAGGTTCAGGTCCGACAGAATTTGCGCGCCGATGCCGATCTCGCGCTGGGTGCGCCGCTGGCTTTCGGGCAGCGTGGCGAGTTGTTGCTCATGATGAAACTGAATGGTCATGCGCTCGCCGAGCCGCTCCACCGAGTAGCCCTTCGAGGTCGAATGCAGGTAGATGAGCGCGCCCCGTCCTTCTTGCGCGATGCGTCGCAAGGCGGCGTCAATCACGTCACGACAGCCGCACCAACGCGCCCCGAAGACGTCGCCGACCAGGCAGTGCGAATGCATGCGCACCAGCACCGGTTCATCGCCCGCATTCTCCACGTCGCCCTTGACCATGGCGATGTGCGAGTCGCCGGTGATCTCCGACTCGTAGGCGACCATGCGAAACTCGCCGTACGCCGTGGGGACGATCGACTCAGCCAGCCGCCGCACATAACGCTCGTGCGCCATGCGATAGCGAATCAGCTCCGCGACGGTAAGCATCTTCATGTCGTGGCGGCGGCAGAATTCGGTCAGCTCGGGAACGCGAGCCATGGTGCCGTCGTCGCTCATGATCTCGCAAATGACGCCGGCCGGAACCAGTCCCGCGAGGCGAGCCAGATCGACCGAGGCTTCCGTCTGCCCCGCGCGTACCAGCACTCCGCCTTTGCGCGCGCGCAGCGGGAAGATGTGACCCGGACGCGCCAGATCGTTAGGACGTGTCGCCGGATCAATCGCCACCTGGATGGTTTGCGCGCGATCGTAAGCCGAGATGCCTGTGGTCACGCCGTCCTTGGCATCGATGGACTCGGTAAACGCGGTACCGAAGTTGGAGGTGTTCTCGGCCGACATCTGGCCGAGACGAAGGTAGTCGAGCCGCTCTTCGGTCATGGCCAGGCACACCAGGCCGCGTCCGTACTTGGCCATGAAGTTGATGGCTTCCGGCGTGATCTTCTCGGCGGCCATGGTGAGGTCGCCTTCGTTTTCACGGTCTTCGTCGTCGATCACCACGACCATGCGGCCGTCGCGGATGTGCTCCAGCGCGGTTTCGACGTCGCAAAATGGAGAATAAGTAGGCACGGTAGCTTGATTCAGATTTTAGCAGGGAACTGCGAAAGGCCGCTGTTCGCCTTTCGTTCTTCGCGCTTCTCTAAAGGCGCGAAGCGAAATGAGTCGATTTCGAAACTGGGCCCGTCGAATCGGGCTAACATCCTTGCTGCGAATGACCGCGGTGCGCGTCCGTACCTCGCTTGTTATTCCCCTGCGAGCGCCGGGCCATCATACTTATCGCGTGCAGAGTGCCGATCCCAATCTGCGGCTGCTGAACTCTTTTCTCGATTATCTCAAGGTCGAGAAAGGTCTGGCGCCGTTGAGCGTGTCGGCCTATCGCTCCGATCTCGACCAGTACTCGGAATTTCTGCTGAAGCGCAAACGCTCGCTGCGTGAGGCGCGACGGCAGGATGTACGCGATTTTCTCAATGCGCTGCTGTCCAACGGCGTCGATGGACGCAGTGTGGCGCGCAAACTTTCTGCGCTGCGGCATTTCTACAAGTATCTGCTGCTCGACCGCTACATCACCGTTGACCCCACGCTGAACATCGACTCGCCGCGGCAATGGAAGGTGTTGCCGAAGTCGCTCGCCGCCGACGAAGTCGAGAGCGTGCTGCAAGGGCCGCCTCGAGCCAGGGACGATCGCCAGTCGCAAGCGCTGACGAATCGCGATCGCGCGATGCTGGAAGTTTTCTATGCTGGCGCGTTGCGGGTTTCCGAGGTCATCAATCTGAAGTTGGAAGACCTGAAGCTGGAGTTGGGCTACGTCCTGGTGCGAGGCAAGGGCGACAAGGAGCGCATCGTTCCGCTGGGACATGCTGCGCAGCAAACGGTGCAGCAATATTTGCAGGATGCACGTCCGGTACTGGCGACGGAGAAGTCGTCGCCGTTTCTGTTCATAGCGCGCGGGGCCAAGCCGATCACGCGGCAACGCGTGTGGCAGGTAGTGAACGATGCGTCGGCGCAGTCGGCGCGGCACGCCAGCCCGCACATGCTGCGGCACAGTTGCGCCACCCACATGGTGGAGAACGGCGCCGATCTGCGCACGGTGCAGACGATTCTCGGCCACGCCGACATTTCGACCACGCAGGTTTATACGCACCTCGCGCTGGACCGGCTGAATCGCGTGTATAAGGAGCATCATCCGCGCGGCAAGCGGGCAGGGAAGAGCGAATGATCAAGCGCGCGGCCACCATCGTCGAGAAAGCTGTGGTGCAATTCATTCGTTCGCTGCAGGAGCGCAATGCCTCGGCGCACACTATCAAGGCCTATCGCACCGATTTGGCGCAGTTCGCCGACTACGTTGGTCCGCAGAAATGGCGCGACATCGATCACGTGCTCATTCGCGGCTATCTCTCCAGCCTCTACGAGCGCGGGCTCAGCAAGACGTCGGTCGCACGCGCGCTGGCGGCGTTACGGTCGCTGTACAAGTGGCTGGCGCAGGAGGGCGAAGTCGAGCAGAACCCGGCGGCGCTGGTAGCCACGCCGAGGCTGCCCAAGAAACTGCCGCGCGTGCCCACCATCGAAGAGGTGAACACCGTCCTCGACGCGGCCATGCCCGAGTGCTCGGCGTTCACGGAGCGCGATCAGGCGATTCTGGAATTGCTCTATGGCTGCGGGATTCGTAACTCGGAATTGATCGGCATCAACGTTGACGATATCCGGTGGTCGAACGAACTCATCCTGGTGCGCGGCAAGGGCCGCAAGGAACGATTCGTTCCGTTCGGCGACTCGGCGAAGGCTGCGGTGCAAGCGTACCTACCGGCGCGGCAACGAGTGTTGGGCGAAACCAAGCGCACGATCGAGCGTGCCTTGCTGATTAACCTGCGCGGATCGCGGCTCACCACGCGTAGCGTGGGCCGCATTGTGAAGCAGATCGCGGTGGCGCGAGGACTCTCGCCCGACGTGCATCCGCACACGCTGCGCCATGCCTTCGGCACCCACATGCTGGAGGAAGGCGCCGATCTGCGCGCCATCCAGGAAATGCTTGGCCATGAGCGCCTCTCGACCACGCAGCGCTACACGCAGCTCACCGTCAAACACGTGATGGAGGTTTACGACCGGACGCATCCGCACGCGAAGGGCGAGCGGGGAGGGTGAAGCCCAAGGTAGGTCAGCCAGTCGCTGCAGACCATTCCCGTTCCGTGCCGCGAGACCGTATAATCGAGTTTTCTCCTTCCATGAGTTATCAGGTTCTGGCGCGCAAATACCGTCCCCAAAAGTTCTCCGAGGTAATCGGGCAGGAGCACGTCACCCGCACGCTGCAGAATGCCATCGCGCAGAGCCGCATCGCTCACGGCTACATCTTTAGCGGCCACCGCGGCATTGGCAAGACGACCATCGCGCGCATTTTGGCGATGGCGCTGAATTGCCGGTCGCAGGAGCATCCGGTGCCCGAGCCATGCGGGGTTTGCGATTCGTGTGTCGAAATTCGCGCGGGCAATTCAGTGGACGTGATCGAGATCGACGCGGCCACCAATCGCGGCATCGACGAGATTCGCGAGTTGCGCGAGGCGGCGCGTTATCGTCCGGCGCGCGACCGCTTTAAGATTTACATTCTCGACGAGGCCCACCAGATCACCGACGCTGCCTTCAACGCGCTGCTCAAGACTCTGGAAGAACCGCCCAGCCATATCATCTTCATGATGGCGACGACCCAGCCGGAAGACATTCCGCAGACCATCCGCTCGCGCTGCCAGCACTTCAGCTTTCACGCCGTGCGCTTCGACGACATCGTGCAGCAACTGCGCGACATCGCCAAGCAGGAAGGCATTGCAGTACGACGACAACGCGCTGGCCATGCTGGCCGAGGTGGGCGATGGCTCGATGCGCGACGCGCTCAGCATTATGGACCAGGCCATCGCCTGCTGCGGGACCACGCTGAGTGGCGATGTCGTGCGCGGGCTGGTGGGAACGGTTTCCTCTGATGTGCTGGAAGACGTGATGGACGCGGTCGCGCGTAACTCAAGCGCAGATGTGTTGCGCGCTATCGATCGTCTGCTGGTGGAAGGGCAAAGCGCGCAGCATTTTGCGCGGCAAATGTTGCGGTTCTTGCGCAACATAATGGTGGCGAAAGTCGCAGGAAGCGATTCTCCGGTGCTGCAGATTTCCACGGACGAGCGCGCCCGGGTGGCACGCGTCGCGGAACGCTTCAGCGAAGAAGACCTGGCGCGCTTCATGCAGATCATGCTGCGCACGCATAGCGATCTGGGTTACAAGCAGGAGCAGCGCTTCCATCTGGAATTGGGCCTGCTGAAACTGGTGCACGCGCAACGTCTGTTGCCGCTGGAAGAATTGCTGAGCGGGGAAGCAGGGAAGACGATTGTGGCGGGATCGGCATCGCGCGCTGGCGGTGGTGCAAGCGCGCGCCCGGTCGCGGCCTCGCCGATGACACGACCGAGCGTGACCTCGTCGCCGAGCCAGCGAACCGGAGACTCGCAATCGTCGCGAGCGCCCGCAGCATCGCCGTTCACGCGGCCTTCACCGTTTGAAGCAGATCGCAAGCGTAAGAGCGAACCCAAAGCCGAGACACAGCCGAACTTTGCGAAACCGGCGATAGAGTCCACTCCAGTACCGAGGTCGAGCGCCGACGCAGGGCCCGAGATATCCAGCAGCGCATCTGCCGCAGCAGAGGCTGGAGTGGCGACAGCCGTCGCCGTCGAATCGGAACCAAGCTCCGCAACCAACGGGCGCTGAGTTCTCGGTGGAGTCGGCGCGCGAGGTCGTGCTGACTGCTCTTGAAGACGCGGGGCAGCAGATGTTGGCGCACAACCTGGAAGAAGCAGAGTGGTCGCTGCGTGGCATCGAGGTTTGCGTTACGGTTGCGAATGTCGCAGGTGCTCATCGACGTGGCCCTGGGGCCGGAGCCGAAGCGCGTGATTCAAGCTGCGCTGAACAAGGCCGCAGGGCGGCCGCTGCGATTCAAGATGGTGAGTGGTAACGTGCCGGTCGCGTCGAAGCCGGCGTCGGCGCCACGTCCAACCAATGGCGCGGGAGCGCGCAGCCGTGCGGCCGCCGATCCCATCGTGCAGCGCATGCAGGAAAAGTTTGGCGCCGAGATTCGTACCGTGATCGACCACAAAGATCGCGGCTGAGATTGGGTGGCGCAGGCCTTTAGGAGTGGGCGATGATTGGGCCTGGTATGTGACCAAACCAGCCCCGCAGGGACGAAAGATCTTAGCCCGACGCTTCAGCGCCGGGTATGCCGGAAGACAAGGCCGAGTTCCGTAGGGACGGCAAAAATTGTGACATAGTCTCTTTAGACGTCCAAAGAAGGCTGTCTTAACATCGGGCTTTAGCCCTTGAGGTAATCGATGGGTGGATTCAATTTGCAAGACATGCTGACGCAGGCGCGTCAGCAGGCAGAGAAGCTGCAGGAAAAGATGCAGCAGGTCGTAATTGAAGCCTCTTCAGGCGGCGGCAGCGTGACCGTGAAGATGACCGGACAGAAGCAGCTGCTGAGTGTCGTTATCGAACCCGAGGTCGTGAAGTCGGGCGACATCGAGATGCTGCAGGACCTGGTGACAGCGGCTGTGAACGAGGCGTCGCGGAAAGTGGATGAGGCGCTGAAATCCAGTCTGGGCGGCATGTTCGGCGGCATGGGCTTGCCGGGAATGTAAGAGTTGTTTTCACCACAGAGGCACAGAGGACACAGAGAAACTCTTGAAATTCTAAGAGGCATTAGTGATCCTCGGTTTCGTCCCTGGCGCCAAGTTGTAGTTCGACGTTGTACCGTTTTCGTCGCACCTTTCGGAGCCGCTGCGTTTGGTGAAAAAGACAACGATCGGCTCTGTGTCTTTGTGGTAAGAAAACCAATGAGGGCCGTATAGTGTCGAGATTTGCCGAGCCCATGGCTCGACTGATTGAAGAATTGAAGAAGCTCCCGGGAGTGGGCGGCAAGAGCGCACAGCGCTTCGCGTTTTACATCCTGCGCTCCAGCGACGAGGACGCACAGTTGCTGGCGGACGCCATTCGCGAGGTCAAGGCCAGTCTGCGCCTGTGTTCCGTCTGCAACAATATCACCGACGTCGATCCCTGCACGTACTGCACCAGCGCCACGCGCAACCTGCGACTGGTCTGCGTAGTCGAAGAACCCACTAACATCGCCGCCATCGAGAAGACGCGCCACTATAACGGCGTGTACCACGTGCTGCACGGGGCATTGTCGCCGCTGCATGGCGTTGGTCCCGACCAGTTGCGCATCAACAATCTGGTGAGACGCGTGGAATCAGGAGATGTGGACGAGCTGATCGTCGCGACCAATCCCACGGTCGAAGGCGAAGCCACGGCGACGTATCTCTCGCGATTGTTCAAGTCGTCAGGAGTGAAAGTGACGCGTATCGCGACCGGCGTTCCCGTCGGCAGTGATATCGAATACGCCGACGAAGTCACCATGCAGAAGGCCATGGAAGGGCGGAGAGAGCTGTAGAAGCCGCTATTCGCTCTGCGCTCTTAGCAATAGCGCCTTAAGCATTCTATTGTCATCCTGAGCGAGGAGCGCAGCGAGGAGTTCGAAGCACCTCTATCGTTGCGGAAATCTCCACGGCCATCTAGGTCCGTAGACTGCGTTGGGTAGCAACGCGACTTCACTTCGCGAGAGACCAATGAACACTGAGCGCACGGAGTCTTTGGTTCCCCAAACCTTTGCTCCTATAACGCTCAGGCTGACAGTCAAGTATTATTTTCGCGAACTGTTGGTACGAAGTTTGGCGAAGTACGCATTCATGGCGTCCCCCCATTCCTTGCCTGCTCCTGCGTCTCCTTTGGCGAAATGCTGCACGTGCTCGTTGGCTTCGGGCGTGAGTGCGGTACGTTCGTACGCGACTGTGACATCAGTCTTGTTCGCACCCTGTCGCGTCACGTGAATGTCGATCAGCACGGCCATGGCGTCCTCCAGCACGTAGGTGTACTGGATGTGTCCAGCCGCGAGATCGAACGCGCTGTTGACCCACACGCTGCTGAGTTGTCCATGCGCGACTTTGAACACCATGCCTGACTGATCACGCGCGGGCGTGGGGTAGACGAATTGGGGGTTCCAGTCGTGCGCCCACTTGCGCTCGTCGTGGGCGCCAAACAGTGGCGCAACTTGATCGAAGGGCGCGTCAACCGCAAATCTGAATTCCGTGCGCACGTGGAGCGGAGTGTCGGGGGAAGCGGCCGGCTCCTGAGCCGTGACTGGATTAGACATGACTACGGCGGCAAACAGCATAACCGCGGAAACTAGCAGTTCCCATTTCATCGCTGACGCTCCTTGAGTTTATGGCTGTCGCTGGCCTTGAGAGTCAGCCCGTAGATTTTGCGAAGCTGTTCGATCTCCTTAAGGGTTGCAGGAGAAAAGGGTGCTTTGCCCTCGAAAGCATGGAGAACGATGCCTTCCAGCAGATCTCCCAGGGTGAGGTCTTTTAGCTCTGCCAACCCCTTCAGCACTTTGAGCAGACGCTTTTCCATGCGGACGCCCGTCTGCACTCGTTCAACCACCACAGTGTTGCTACTGCGTTCTGTCATGCTATCAATGTACCACAGTACATTGGTAACCAGAACAAAATGGAAAAGTCGACGCGTGCAGACGCGGGAATGCAGCCCTCTGCCTCCAAAAGCAGGAGGGCACCGCTCGCTGCTGGAATCTCGGAGGAGCTGTGGGATTCCGGAACGAGCGCCCATTTTGGAAAAAGAGTTCCGAAGCCTTAGTGTGGCGCGGGCTTGTGAACGGTGCTGCCGCTGGTCACTCCCAGGCGGCGAAGCCGGTCGCGCGCCTGCGAGGCTTCGATAGAGCGCGGATAACGGGCGATCAGGCTGTTCAGTTCGCGAACGCCGGCGTCGCGTTGGCCCAGCTCAAGCAGGGCATAGCCCTTCTTCAACTGTGCCGCAGCTGCTTTGTTCCCGCCGGGATACTGTTCGAGCACTTTGTCGTAGTCTCGCGCTGCGGCTTCGAAATTTCCCTGACGATACTCGATGTCCGCCACATAGAACTGAGCGTTGCCAGCCAAATCGGTATTGGAGTAGTACTTCACGTAGTCGTTGAATTCCTGCGAAGACAGATCGTATTTTCCCGAGTTGTAATCGCGCAGGGCATTGTTGTACAGAACATCCGCCGGAGGCGCCTGGGAGGCCGCCGGATTGGGCTCCGCACCCGGGGCTGCGGGACTGGCTGATCCGCCCGCAGCCGCCATGCCAGGCTGTCCGGCGGCTAGGTTCTGCCCGCCTTGTTGCATGTCGTCGAGCTGCTTGCTCACCTTGGCCAGCCGAGACTTCAACTCGTCCACCGTATCGTGCAGCGACTGAATCTGTCCCGAGATCTGTTCCATGCGGCCGTTGGTGTCGCTGGTTTGGCCTTGCATCTTCTGTTGCAGGTCGTTAACTGTAGTGCTCATCTTGTTGACACTGTCAGCGCTCTGTTCAACAAGGTTTTTCATTACTCCCATATTCATATCGATGGATTGCTGCAAGCGGGCCACCTGGTCCTGCAGCGATTGAACCTGGGTTTGCAGTTGAATCATGTCCTTGTTCGCGCCGACCGCCGGAGTAACCGTTACCAGCAGCAACGTCACGACTACCAGCCAAGTCACATTGTTCTGAAATCGCATAGTGTTGTCCTGTTCGCTCTGGTGATCAGACTGCACCAGTGGAAAAAGGTGTCCGAGGTACAAAGACTGTCGTCGGCCAAAGCCGGTTCGCGTTGGCAAACTGGCCGACAGAAGCGTGCCCGAAGGCCCGCACTAATCGACCGGCGCCGTTATCTGCAACTTCTCGCCACGTTCCTTGGCTCGTCAGCTCCTACTTCTGATAGACGAAGTGCGCCCGCCGGTTTTGCTGCCAGCACGCCTCGTTGCTCTCAGTGCAGAAGGGTTTTTCTTTGCCATAGCTAATCGTCCGTATGCGGTCGGCAGAGATGCCGAGCTGCTCCAAAGCCTGCTTGGCGGAATTGGCCCTATTGTCGCCGAGCGCTAGATTGTACTCGGTGGAACCGCGTTCGTCGCAATGGCCCTCGATGGTGAACTTCATATTCGGATGCTGCTGCAAGAAGCGTGCATCGGCCTGTAACACCTGCTGATACTGTGCCGAGACATCATAGCTATCGTAGTCGTAGAACACATCCTTCATGTTCTGCGAGAACAGCTGTTCCTCGGTGCCGCTGGAGGTTTGCTGCGGTGGAGGTGGCGGCGGCGCTGAGATCACCGTGACGCGCGCCGTAGCCTCCTGCGTGCCGGAATCGTTCTTCGCTACCAGATGATAGGTAGTCGACTCAGCCGGTATGACGGTGCGCGAACCACTGGGATCGACCTTGCCCAATTGATCGATGCTGACGTCGGTAGCATAGTCGGTCTTCCAGGTTAAAGTGCTGGCTTGACCCGCTTGAATTGTGTTGGGATTGGCTGTCAATGAGGCAGTAGGGGCCGGCGATGGTGGTGGCGGGGGCGGTGGCGGAGGGGCCACTTTTTTCTTACCACAAGCGCCCACGGCGAGCACCACGGCTAGAGCTGCGATTATCCGGATCCATTGACTCCTTGTTAGCTTCAAGTCTCTTCCTCCATCTTTCAGCGAGAGCACTCGCATCAGTTCAAGACAGGGCCGAAGTGTGCTCCTTCCGCGCCCATAGGCATCCAGGGCCCGCAACTACTTAAAACTCCAATTCGGCTGAGTGTTCTCCCCAGCCGTCGTCAACTGCCGAACCTCGCTTCCATCCGCGAGCATGGAATAAATTTGCACCCGGCCGGTGCGGCTCGACTGAAACACAATATGACGCCCGTCGGGTGACCACGACGGAAAATCGTTGCGCCCCCCCTCGTGCGTCAGTTGTGCCCATTGTTTGCTGGCAATGTCCATTATGTAGATGTCGCTGGCGCCCGGCGCGCCAGGGCCATAATGGCGTATCCAGGCGAACGCCAGGAACTGGCCATTCGGCGACCATGATGGCGATACCGCATATCCCTGATCGGTTACGCGAACCACGTTCGTACCGTCAGATGCCATGGTATTGATCTGAGGTAGCCCCGTGCGCCCGCTAACCCAGGCGATCTGAGCGTTAGTTTTCGGATTCCACGTGGGTGAAACATCCGGCCCTTTGCTCTCGGTAAGGCGACGAGCACTTCCGCCCGCGGCGTTGACCGAATAAATCTCCGTGTTGCCAGTGCGCGAAGACGAGAAGGCGATGTTCTGTCCGTCCGAAGACCAGGCTGGTGAATAGTTATCTCCGCCGAAGTGCTGAAAGCTCACCGGCCGACCCAGTTCGAGAGAGTACATCAGGATCTGCCAGCCTTCCTTCGTCACGCCGGAGAAAGCCACGCGCGTGCCGTCGGGCGAGACATGCGGCGATAGCGCGATGCTTCCCATGTGGGTCAGTTGCTTCTGATTGGCACCGTCGTAGTCCATCTGCCAGATTTCTTTTGAGCCAGTGCGATTGCTGACAAAGTACAACTTGGTTTCAGCAATGCCGGCAACACCGCCGCCCAGACGAAGGATGATTTCATCAGCGAAGCGATGCGCGATCAGGCGGGCATTGGCTTCGTTAGCCTCCTCGCGATATTGCTTGCCCAGGACCTGTGGAGACTGTGGATTCTTAGTGTCGTAAAGCCACCCTTGGACATTTAGCGATCCCGCCTGAATTCCGAGATTGCCGAAGGCCAGCATGCTTGCATTCGGCGGCGGAACGCTCCAGTCACCGAGATGCACTTCCTGCGGAGCACCGGGAACCGCCAGCGGATAGAAGCTCTTCGACACCATGTCGAAGATTCCCGCCGACTGCAGATCGTTCCACAGCGTGACGTTGAAGACCGCTGACAGATTCTGCGTACCCGTATCGGTCGTGACCTGTTTGAAGTCGGGCACCGCGAGACGGATTTTTTCGACGCCGAGTCCGGTACCGGTGCGAATCCAGTCCTGGGCGGACATACCGGCAATGGTAAAAAGGATGAACAAAATTAGTAGAATTGCTTTGTATCGTTTCATGCTTACTGGTTCCCCAAAGTTCCCCATCCGTTTTGAAGAGGCACGGTATCAGCCGTGCCGCTAAGCAACATATTTTTTGCCATCACGAGCAGGCTAGGCCGCGAGGGATCTGCTGTTCTCCAATCGTCGATCCAACTGCAAACAAAAGCAGATTCCTCGCTACGCTCGTAATGACAAATCCAAACAATGTTCAAGCAGTTTAACGGGGCGCAAACCTAACTCCCCGACGTACATTCGGCGCGGCTGAAGCCGCGCCCTTTCAAAGCTAGTTGTCTTCAAGCAAGACAAATGCACAATCCAATTTCTCACCTGCGATAGTCGAACCAGAACTCGACAGCAACGTACCGCCCTGCGTATTCCGGAGGTAACGGGCCAAATGTATCGATGCGCTGCAGCGCCCGCATCGCCGACTGATCAAGCGACGGAATCCCACTCGACTGCTCCACCTTTATGTTTTCCGGCTGCCCCGAACGTGTGATCTCAAAGTAGATGTAAACCCTGCGCGCGGTATCGATGTTGGGGTCCACTTCATACTTCAGCCAGTTTTCTGACACCTTCCGGCGCACTCCATCCACATACCAGCCAAAGCGGCTGCCAAAATCTCCGTTGCCTCCGGTAAAGCTGAGGCCACCTTTGGCTCCGCCCGCCGTGAACGAGCCATAAGGGCCACTGACCGGTCCTCCCTGGCCGAACGGAATCTTGTTTTCGTCCACTTTGGCAATCTCTTTTGGCGGCGGCTTCTTCTGCGCGGACTCCTGCGGTCCCTTCTTCTTGGCGTCGCGCGCAGGAATCGGAATTGCCTTTGGCTCTTCTTTCGGAACTTCCTTCGGCGGCGACTGCGTCAGCCCCTTGGATTCATTGGCCAACACATTTTCGGTCTGCGTCGGCGGCACCGGTAGTGGGATGCTGCTAACCAGCGTGGCGCTCATTGCGCCGCCATTTCCGCCGGTGCCTCCCCAACTTTCGCCCCGGCTACTGGGAATGCAGATAGCCGAACAAAGCCAAGGCGAATAGCGCGACGTGTAGAGTCACCGAGCCGATCAAAGGGCCGCGAACGATTGCCCTCGGTCGGAAAGATGTCAACGTCGGCTGCCATTCTTCTCCAGCGGTTGAGTCACGATGCTTACGTTGGTGATGCCGGACTGCTTCACAGCATCCATCACAGTGGCGAAGGCGCCAAAGGGCACGTTTTCATCGGCGCGGACGAAGACCGACTGGCCTTCGGGATCGCGGATCTTCTGGTGCAACTGAGTGCCGATCTGGTTAATGTTGATCGGCTCGTTATTGAGAAACACACGTTGATCGCGATCGATGGTGATCACCAGACGCTCCTCGGTGATCTCTTTGACGGTCTTGGTATGCGGGATCGCGACTTCGATGCCCGACTGCAAGATGGGCGCGGTCACCATGAAGATGATCAGCAACACCAGCACCACGTCCACCAGCGGAGTGACGTTGATGTCGGCCAGCGACGTTTGCGTCCGGCCACGTGAATTGGTGAACGCCATTACCGCCGCTCCACACTCTCGACCGCGCGAGCGCTGCCGGTTTGGGCGCGCTCGACTTCGTTGATCAACTCCAGGCTAAAGTCGTCCATGCGCGCGCCAAACTCGCGAATGTGTTGCGTGAACATGTTGTAGGCGATCACGGCGGGAATGGCGGCGAACAATCCGGCTGCGGTTGTGATCAGGGCCTCGGAGATGCCAGGTGCGACGGCACGCAGAGTGGCCCCGCCAGCGGTCCCAAGACCGTGAAAAGCGTCGATGATGCCCCACACGGTTCCGAACAGTCCGATGAAAGGTGTGACCGCTCCCGTAGTTGCCAGCCAGGGCAGGCGGCTTTCCAGGCGGCTCAATTCCTCTGAAGATGCGATCTGGGTAGCGCGTTGCAAAGCCGGCATCCGAATGGAATACGGCGCCTGCTTGCGCAGCTCCTCATATGCCCCTTCGAAGACCGCAATCAACGGGCTGGGCTTGAACTGCTCGGCGACGGCGGCAATATCCTGCAGCCGCTCGGACTTGCGAAAGGCGCGCATGAAGCGATTGCTCTGTACCCGGGCGCGCCGGAACAGTCCCCACTTGGAGAAAATGATGGCCCAGGATGCGACGCTGAACACCAGCAGAATTAAGAGCACCGCCTTGGCGACGAGACCGCTGGATTCAATAAGACCTGAGATTTCACCGCCGATGGCTGAGGCAAATAAGGAAAAGTGCGCATTCATTGGGCAGAACAGGCTCGACTTTCGTTACTTGGCATTATAAGCAATTGACGCGCGAGCCGCAGGTTTGTGCGAGCGGGGTTCCTTGGGAGTTAACGGAGCAGTCAGCTGTCAGCTTGTCCCGCTCGTCGCTGTTCGCCTTCCGCTTATTCGCTCATAGCTCTTGGCGATGTTGGCGTTAGCTTCTTAACCTTTGGGATTTGGTATCACGGACAAAATTTGCAGAACCGGTCGTGGCATCGAAGTTAGGCTAAGAAGCGAATAGCCAAAGGCGAAAGGACGAAGAGCGAAGAGGCGCAGAGCGCACCGCTGTCAGCTGACAGCCGCCTTTCTGCTACACTGCGCTTAACCTTAGACTGTGACGAGTCGAGAACTCACGTGCTACTGGAACTGCGGGTCGAAAACTACGCGGTCATTGATAACGTCGCCGTGGAGTTCGCGCCCGGTCTCAATCTGCTGACCGGCGAAACCGGCGCCGGAAAATCCATCCTCATCGACGCGCTCGCCCTGCTGCTCGGCGATAAAGCCTCTACCGACGCCATTCGTCACGGCACCGACAAGGCCGTGGTCTCCGCGGTCTTTGAGGCCGAGTCGAAAGCCCTCGACGCTGTGCTGGAAGCCAACGGCCTGGATTCCGCCACTGAAGATGGGCAACTGATTCTTCGCCGCGAGATTGCAACCGGCGGCAAGGGTCGCGTCTTTGTGAATAATCAGCCGGCGACCGTGACCGTCCTCAAGCAACTTGCCCCGCATCTGGCGGTGATCCATGCGCAGAACGAGGCCGTGTTGGCGTTCGATGCAGCCTCGCGCCTGGCGCTGCTGGATGCCTTCGCCGGGGTGGACATCTCCGGCGTCGCTGCGGCATTCGAAGCGTGGAACCAAGTCCGCCATCGCATTGCCGACTTAGAGCGTGACGAGCATGATCGCTTGCGTCTCCTCGACATGTGGAGTTTTCAGCGCAAAGAGATCGCCGATGCTCGCGTGCAGCCGGAAGAAGACGCCAAGCTCGAGGCCGAGAAGCGCGTCCTGGCCAACTCCGAGAAGGTCTTCACCGCGGCGATGGCAGCCTACGACGCGCTCTATGAGAACAACGCATCGGCAGCAGCTTCGATCCGGATCGCGAGCAAACATATCGAGGACTTGTCGCGCTTCGATGAGAAATTCCGCCAGTCTCTGCCCGAGCTTGACTCCGCCCGCATCACCCTGGAAGACATCGGTCAAACCCTGCGCGATTACGCGGAAGGCATAGAGGCTTCGCCTGCTCGGCTTGCCGAAGTTGAGGATCGGTTGGCTCTGCTGGATCGCCTGAAGCGGAAATACGGACCGACGCTGAACGACGTGATCGCGCTCGGCGATGAACTCGAACGCAAGCTCAGCGAGATGGAGAACAAGGACGAGGTCCTGCGCTCGTTGAAGCTCGAGCTGGCGAACGCTGGGGCGAAATATCTGGAGGCGGCGCGCAGTCTTTCACGCCATCGCTACGAGGCGGCGCGCAAGCTGGAGAAGATGGTCGAGAGCGAGATCAACGAGCTGGCCATGAAGGCGCGCTTCAAGGTCGAGGTCAGCGGCGCGGATGAAGAAGGGAACTGGAGCGCCAAGGGATTCGACCAGGTGCAGTACTTGATCTCCGCCAATCCCGGAGAGCCGCTGGGCCCAGTCGAGGAGATCGCGTCGGGCGGCGAGCTGTCGCGGGTGATGCTGGCGCTGAAGACCAGCGTGGAAGCGGGTCAGACGAAACGCGGCGGGCGTAATGGCGGTGGCCCACCCTCTCGCCCTCTGCTGGCGAGAGGGTCGGGTTCGCAACGGACACTGGTCTTCGACGAGATTGACAGCGGCATCGGTGGCCGTGCCGCCGAAGCGGTGGGCAAGAAATTGAAGCAGCTGGCTCGAACCAAGCAGGTATTGTGCATCACCCACCTGCCGCAGATTGCGTCCTTCGCGGACCAGCATTACCTCATTGAGAAACGGGAATCAGGCGGGAGAACGAAGGACTTCGATCCGGTCACTCGATGCCGAAGAACGCACCCGCGAGATCGCTCGCATGATCAGCGGTGCCAAGCTGACGGATACCTCGCTGAAGCATGCCGAGCAGATGCTGAAGGCGAATCGGTAGGGCAGCTGGGGTTAGAGGTTAGGGCTAGGGGCTAGGGATCAGTTGTTGCTGACGCCGGCGGCGACACCAGGCACTCAGCGAAAGCTCGTCCCTACTTGATCGCCCCTTCTTTTCCCGCCAGCCTGCGCAGCAGCCCGATCTGTCCGTTGTGGTAGCCCTCGTGATAGTGCAGACGAATCAGCGCTTCAGCGACGGAGCCGGTTAATGGCGGGCGCCGCAACTGTTCTGGAACAGACTGAGTGAGTGCGTCATCTGACATTGCGGCGAGCGCTGGAACCAGGCGATGCTGGGTGTCGCTCAGGAGGCCGCGGAGCGTACCGAGGTCGGGCACTTTGCTGTCGGGCTGCAGTGGGTCCGATCCACGACGATAGTGGGCGGCAACATCTTCGTCAACCACCGGAGCGGCCCCGGCAAGCTTTAGGACCGTGTTCCGGGCAGTGACGATGTGTCCCAGGACCCAGTTCAAGCAGTTGCCGGCACCCGGTGGCTGCACCAGGCTCTCTTCGTTGGTCACGTCGTCAAGGTTGCGTTTGATGGCTCCATAGCTGAATTCGTACATGTTTGCAATTTCGGTGCCGGTCATGGTGCGCTCTCCTGCCCAAGAATTGTACAGTCTCGTCACCCGTCGGTTTGCAGGGACCAGCCCGCAACCCCGTCCGGTTGTCGCCGCATCGCACTGTCAGGGGCTAGAACCGGCTCCCCGTTGGCTGCGAAATTTGCGCCGTAGGGTGCTTAAATTGCGCCATTTCAGGTCGTTACCTTGGTGATTCCGCCACTGCTACAATAGAGTAATCGTGGGGAAAACTGGGTTTCTACCCGTATACTGGACGCACAAACGAATGACTCAAAGTAATGCCAAAACCTTACTTTTATTGAAGCCGCGGGGCTTCTGCGCCGGGGTGGTACGCGCTATCGATATCGTCCGCATCGCCCTGGAGACCTTCGGAGCGCCGATTTACGTGCGCAAAGAGATTGTCCACAACCGCTATGTAGTGGACGAGTTGAGTGCCAAGGGCGCCATCTTCGTGGATAGCGTCGAGGAAGTTCCGGCGGGCGAGCGCATCATCTATAGCGCACATGGCGTTGCACCTGAGGTGCGCGAGTCCAGCAAATTGCGTGAGTTACGCGTAATTGACGCAACGTGCCCACTGGTGACTAAGGTCCACGTCGAAGCAGTGAAGTTTGCGCGCGAAGGTTACTCACTCATCCTCATTGGCCACCGCGATCACGATGAAGTCATTGGCACGTTGGGCGAAGCGCCCGCCGTCACCCAGGTTGTGGACTCGCCCGAGGACGTCGACGATCTCCACGTTCCCGATCCCGACCGGGTCGCTTATCTGACGCAGACTACCCTGAGCCTTGACGAAACCAGCCACGTCATCGCGGCGCTCAGAAAAAGGTTCCCTAATATTCAGGGCCCGCACGCGCAAGATATTTGCTACGCCACGGAAAATCGCCAAACTGCAGTGAAAGAAGTGGCTGGCGAATGTGATCTTCTACTGATAGTCGGCTCGGACAATAGCTCCAATTCCAACCGCTTGGTCGAAGTGGCCCGCAATCTAGGCGCGCAATCTCACCTGATCGAGAATTACCGTTCGATCAAGCCGGAGTGGCTGGAAAACGTCAAGACTGTTGGTTTGACGGCTGGCGCCTCTGCCCCTGAGATCCTGGTGCAGCAGGCCGTGACTTTCCTGGAAGAGCAAGGTTTCACCAATATGCGTGAAATCGAAGTCATGCCGGAGCACGTGCGCTTCGGGTTGCCCTCCGAGATTGTCGAAGCCATTGGCGCTGCGCCTGCCATGGCGGAGTAGAGAGGGAATGTCAGATTCTTCCGATCGTGCCGAAGTACGCTTCGGCAAAATCGACGACATCAAAAGCCGGGTGGCCGCCGCCATCGACGCTTCGCGGCGATACCTGTTCTCGCTCCAGGACCGCGAAGAGGGCTACTGGTGCGGAGAGTTAGGCGCCGACACCACCCTGGTTTCCGATTACATCCTGTTGCATCGCCTTCTCGGCACCGAAGATCCGGTCCGGACGCAGAAGTGCGCCACCGAGATCCTGAACCGCCAGAATCCTGACGGCGGCTGGCCCATTTACAACGGTGGTCCATCCAACATCAGCGCCTCCGTTAAGGGTTATTTCGCGTTGAAAATGGCGGGTTACAGCCCCGATCATCCTCAACTCCAGAAGGCACGCGAGCGCATTCTCGGCTTTAGGCGGAGTGACCGAGGTCAATACCTTTACCAAGATTTATCTCTGCTTCCTGGGCCAATACGATTACGATGCGGTTCCGGCAATTCCGCCTGAGATCGTGCTGTTTCCCAAGTGGTTCTGGTTCAATATCTACGAGATCTCATCCTGGTCGCGCGCCATCCTGGTGCCGCTCTCGATTGCCTACGCCAAGAAGCCGTTCAAGAAGATTCCCGCAGAGCAGGGTATTGATGAGCTCTTTGTGGGCGGACGTAACCGCACCCAGTTGCGCTTGCGCTGGGCCAACAAGTTGGTCAGCTGGCGTAATTTCTTCCTGGTGCTCGATCGCATGGTTCATCTGCTGGAGCAGATACATGTTCGTCCGCTGCGTTCACGGGCTTTGAAGGTGGCGGAGAAGTGGATGCTGGAGCGCATGGAGATGAGCGATGGCTTGGGGGCAATCTACCCCGGCGTCATGAACTCCATTATTGCGCTGCGTTGCCTGGGCTACTCGCTGGACGATCCGCAGGTCATCCGCGCGATGGACGAATTTGAAAAGCTCGGCATTGAGGAAGAGACTACTTTCCGCATGCAGCCCTGCATGTCGCCGGTGTGGGATACGGCTTATGCCGTATTCGCCTTGGCGGAAAGCGGAGTGGCGGCGAACGATCCCAGGCTGGTTCGCCCTTGCGAGTGGATGCTGCGCAAGCAGGTGACGCGCAAGGGCGACTGGTGCGTGAAGAACCGCAAGGCGGCGCCGGCGGGCTGGTACTTCGAGTTCAACAATGAGTTCTATCCGGATGTTGACGACAGCGCGCAGGTGATGTTGGCTCTTAGCCGTGTCAAGACCAGTAACGAGAGTTATCACTCCAAGTCGACGCAACGTGCATTGGACTGGATCTTGTCCATGCAGTGCAAGAACGGTGGCTGGGCATCGTTTGACAAGAACAACAACCGCATGGTCTTCCAGAACATTCCCTTTGCCGACCACAACGCTATGCTCGATCCGGCGACGGTCGATATCACCGGCCGCGTGTTGGAATGCCTGGCCAGCTACGGCTATTCGCTGAAGGACGAGCCGGTGCGGCGAGCAGTGGAATTCATCAAGCGCGAGCAGGCAGTTGACGGCTCATGGTTTGGACGGTGGGGCGTGAACTACATCTACGGCACCATGCAGGTGCTGCGCGGCATGGAAGCGGTCGGTATGGACCACCACGAGACCTGCATACTGCAAGCCGTGGAGTGGCTGCGCATGATGCAGAATCCCGACGGCGGTTGGGGAGAGACGTGCGACTCATACGACGATCCCAACACCAAGGGGGTTGGGCCGAGTACGCCATCGCAGACCGCGTGGGCCGTGATGGGCCTGCTCGCCGCCAATGACACGCGCAACGATTCGCTGCAACACGGCATTGCCTACCTGCTGAAGACGCAGCGCAAAGATGGTTCGTGGGATGAAGCTTTGTATACCGGGACGGGTTTCCCGCGAGTGTTTTACCTCATGTATTACATGTACCGGCAGTACTTTCCACTGCTCGCGCTGACCACGTACGCAAAGGCTTCAGCGGCCTCGCAAGAGGAGCAGTTGCGCATCGTGCGGAGAAGCGGTAGTCAGTAGCCAGGTTGCCAGTTTGTCAGCAGCGACAAGCCTGGATAGCGGCGGTCAAAGGGTTTCTTCTACTCCTCGCGTCGCGCGTCGCTCAGGATGACACCCAAGAAATAATGGACCGGCTAACAACTACTGACAACTGGCTGCTGACAACTGAAAAATGAAATGTTTCGTTACAGGCGCGACTGGATTTCTGGGAAGCCACGTCGCACGCCAACTGCTTTCCCAAGGCGCGGAGCTGCGCCTGCTGGTGCGTCCCACCAGCCGGGTTGACAACATCGCCGACCTGCCGGCAGAGCGCGTTGTGGGCGATCTTCGCGATCTGCAATCGCTGCAGAAGGGAATGTCAGGGTGCGAGTTTGTCTTCCATGTGGCTGCGGACTATCGGCTCTGGACGCGCAACGGTCAAGAGCTCTACGACTCCAACGTTGAAGGCACCCGCAACGTGCTCGCGGCAGCGAGAGAATCAGGCGTCCGGCGGGTTATCTATACCAGCAGTGTTGCAACCATGGGCTTCGGCAATAATGGCCGTCTTACCGACGAGAAAACACCAGTCACGCTGTCTAACATGATTGGCGATTACAAGCGCAGCAAGTTCATGGCAGAACAGCTGGCCCGGGAAGCGGGACGCAGTGGACAGAACGTTGTTGTGGTAAATCCGACGACGCCGATCGGCGAGCGCGATATCAAGCCGACCCCTACGGGGCGGATTGTGGTTGACTTCCTGCGGCGTAAGTTTCCGGCGTATGTGGATACTGGACTGAATTTGGTCGACGTCGTGGACTGCGCTCAAGGACACTTGCTGGCAATGGAAAGGGCGGTACCGGGCGAGCGCTATATCCTTGGCGGCGAGAACCTGACGTTGAAGCAGATCCTGGACAAACTCGCGGCGATCACGGGTCTGCCCTCGCCGAAGGTGAAGTTGCCTTACGCCGTTGCCTATGCCACCGGCGTGGTCGATACGGTGATAACTGGGAAGATGCTCAAGCGCGAACCGCGGGTCACTCTCGACGCGGTCCGCATGGGGCGCAAGAAAATGTTTATCACCAGTGCCAAGGCAGAGCGCGAACTGGGCTGGAACCCCGGTCCGGTCGATGATGCTCTGCGCCGGGCGGTAGAGTGGTTCCATGCAAAAGGCTATGGTGCCTAAGCCCATCGCGATCGTCGCCGCGATGTCGATTGAACTCGCACCGCTTTTGGGGAAAAGGCAGCCGCGACTGGTAGACGGGGTTGAGCTGTTCGAATTGCCGGGGGCTGTGGTTGCGATTGGCGGTATCGGAGAAAAGTGCGCCCGTCACGCTGCGGAAGTGGTGATCGACCAGGCGCAGCCGAAGTTGCTGGTCTCTGCGGGCTTGGCGGGCGCAATTTCGCCGCAGCTCAAAGTGGGTGACCTTGGCCGGATCCGCGAGGTGGTGGATGTTGCTACCGGCGAGCGCTACTCGGCGCGTGGTGGAGATTGGGTGCTGGTGACTTCGCAGGATGTGAGTGACGCGGCAGAAAAACAAGGCCTGCTGACGAAATACGGAGCCGATATTGTGGACATGGAGGGCGCCGCAGAAGCTCAGGTGGCGAAGGAGCGAGGATTGGAGTTCGCTGCTGTCAAGTCCATTTCCGATGACGCTTCCTTCGTGATGCCGCCGATGAACCGATTCATCGACGGGGATGGAAGGTTCGACACGCGGCGGTTTCTGGTTTATGTCGCGATTCATCCTAAGTGGTGGTCCGCGCTGGTAAAAATGAGGCGGAACAGCAAGATCGCCTCTGCGAACCTCTGCCAGGCGGTGGAACATCTAATTGAGGAGTACTCTGGAAGCGTTCGAGAGGACAAGGTTCCTCTGGCGTAGCACAGTGAATTTGACGAATGTCGAGCGTAACTCAACTCGGTAGTTCCATCGGTCGTCGGGCCATCCCGGCGACGATGCAAGCGGCTGTTTACCGCGGGGTCAATGACGTCCGGCTCGAAACCGTCCCGGTTCCAAAGGTCGGTGCGGGCGAAATCCTGATTCGGGTCCATACCTGCGGAATCTGCGGGACGGATCTTAAGAAAATTGCAACCGGTTCCCACTCTGCCCCGCGAATATTTGGACATGAAACCACTGGTGTGGTTGCCGCTCTAGGCGCAGATGTTACGGATTTCGAACTCGGCGAGCGCGTGATGGTGTTCCATCACATTCCTTGCGGAGAATGCTACTACTGCCGGCATAAGGTCTTCGCACAATGCCCGATGTACAAGAAAGTCGGCGCCACTGCTGGCTATGAGCCCAGCGGAGGCGGTTTTGCCGAATATGTCCGGGTGATGGATTGGATCGTTCGCAAAGGGGTAATTCGTATTCCCGACGGCGTTTCGTTCGAGCAGGCTGCTTTCATCGAACCTGTAAACACGTGCATGAAAGGCATTGAAACGCTACGACTTACGCCGGGGGAGTCGGTGCTGGTAATCGGCCAGGGCCCGATCGGCATTATTCTGGCAGTGCTGGCTCGCCGTTGTGGCGCAAGGGTAATAACTTCCGATTTATTTCCTCAGAGGCATACAATAGCTCAGACGTTCGGCCTGAACGAAAACATCGACGCTTCTACCTCCGATACCGTAAGAGCCATCAAAGAACTAACGGAGGACCGAGGGGCGGATGCGGTCATACTTGCAGTAGCTGGTAACGCTTTAATTCGTACAGCCATGGATGCAGCGCGTCCTGGCGGGCGGGTATTGCTGTTTGCGCAAACCCAGCACGGTGAGGCAACGATCGATCCGGCTGCCGTTTGCGTCGATGAAAAGAGTCTTTTGGGATCCTACAGCGCTTCCGTGGATTTGCAGGAAGAGTCGGCGCGATTTGTGTTAGGCGGCGAAATTCGGCTGGAGCGACTTATCAGTCACCGTTTTCCGCTTACCGAGTCGGTTGAAGCGCTGGATCTGGCTGCCCATCCCAAATCGGACTCCATGAAGGTGGTTATTCAGCCGGGCAGCTTATGGAAGGACCAATAAGTGAACGGACACATGACAGCGGCGGTCCTCTATGGCAAAGAGGACGTCAAGATCGAGCAGGTGCCGATTCCCACATTGAGTGAAGGGGAAGTGCTGGTCAAAGTGCAAGTGGCACTGACCTGCGGGACCGACCTCAAGGTGTATCAGCGCGGCTATCACGCCCGCATGATTGTGCCTCCGGCTCTGTTTGGTCATGAATTGGCTGGTGTGATCGAAGAAGTTGGACCCAATGTTAAAGGTTTCCGCAAAGGCATGCGGGTGGTGGCGCTGAACTCCGCGCCTTGTGGCACGTGCTTTTATTGCTCAAAGCACCAGGAAAATCTCTGCTCCGACCTTCTGTTCAACAATGGCGCCTATGCCGAGTACATTCGCATTCCCCGCCGTATCGTTGAAACCAACATGCTGGCCATCCCGAAACATGTCACCTTCGAAGAGGCCGCTATGGTTGAGCCGCTGGCCTGCGTCTTGCGCGGCTTGCACGAAACTAAATTGGAAATTGGGGATTCAGTGGCCGTGATCGGCGCTGGCCCCATTGGCTTGATGTTTGTGCAGGTGGCGAAGCTGACGGGCTGCAATGTTATCTCGGTAGTCAAGCGTGAATCGCAAGTCAGTGGAGCTCGCCGCGTTGGTGCTGACAGCACCGTGCAGATTACATCCGTGGATGATCCGGTAAAGGCGGTACGCAAGTTGACTCCCGAAGGACGCGGCTGCGATGTAGTGATTGAGGCGGTTGGCCGTCCGCAAGCGTGGGAGTGGACCATCGACATGGTGCGCAAAGGTGGCACCGTCAACTTCTTCGGTGGTTGCGCCAGTGGGACCACGGTCGCGCTGGATACGCAGCGCTTGCACTACAACGAATTGACCCTGAAGGCCACGTTCCATCACACGCCAGAGACTGTGCGTAAGGCGTTCTCCCTGATTTGCGAGAACAAGATCAAGGGTACCGACTACATCACCGGAGAAGCGCCGCTTTCGCGCTTGCAGCAGGTCCTGCGACACATGCTCAACCGTAACGGCGACATCAAGACGGCCATTATTCCGGGGACGTAAAACAGGGGTCGGTGGCTAGGGGCTAGGGGTCAGTGGCGAGCAGGGGCCCCGACTCTGTTCCGGCAACCCTGATTTTGAAGGGGACGGCCTTCAGGCCGTCCGAAACAATCACTCTATTTCTTGTTATCCCGAACGACTTTAAGTCGTGAGGGCTCTGCTGTTCGACTGCGCCACGAAACGGCTGCTACCCGGTACAATTCTTCTAGATGCTTCCTGTCCCAACCGACAATCGCATTGTTACCGGCTGGCGCTCGCTACCGCCTGAGTATGCGATCCCGGAGCGCGCTCCCTCGCTGCAAGAGGCGCAGCAGTACTGTTCGCGGCTGGCGCACTCCCACTATGAGAACTTTTCCGTTGTAACCTGGTTCCTGCCCAAACATCTGCATCAGCATTTCTATAACGTCTACGCTTACTGCCGAATTTCAGACGACTTGGGCGACGAGGTAGGGGACGCACAGCAATCGCTGGCGCTGATGGACGAATGGGAAGCGGAGCTGAATGCGACCTATCTGAGCCTGGCCGAGGCCCAGTCACTCGATGTCCGGGATGTGGAGAAGCTGCAAATTCAACCCTCGTCGAGGCCACATCAGGTTGGCCCTCGTCATCCGGTATTTGTTGCGCTGCGCGAGACGATTCGCGAGTGCGACATTCCCCGCGAGCCGTTCGCTGACCTGCTCACGGCATTTCGCAAGGACCAGACGACTCCTCGATATTCAACCTTCGACGATGTACTCGGCTACTGCCGTTATTCGGCAAACCCCGTCGGACGCCTGGTTCTATACGTGTGCGGCTACCGTGATGCCGAGCGGCAGAAGCTTTCCGACTACACCTGCACCGCATTGCAGTTGGCGAATTTTTGGCAAGACGTTGCCGTCGATTACGGCAAAGGCCGCATCTATCTTCCGCTCGAAGATCTCTCAAAGTACGGCGTCAGCGAAGACGACCTTGCCGAACGCCGCCCCACTCCAGGGTTTCTAGAGATGATGGCGTTCGAAGTCGCCCGCGCGCGCAAATGGTTTCAGATGGGTCTGCCGCTGGCAACCATGGTAGATAAGCATCTGGCGCTGGACATTGAACTGTTCAGCCGAGGCGGCCTGGAAATCCTGAACGCGGTCGAGCGCCAGGGATACGACGTGCTGACACGACGGCCCGTCATTTCCAAACCGCGCAAGCTGTGGCTGCTGGCGCGGGCGGCCGTGGGAAAGGTGTTGTGAGCAAACACCCGCTACAGTTGCGGGCCGCCTACGGAGTTTGTCGCCACATCGCACGCTCTGCCGCCAAGAACTTCTACTACGGCTTCCTGGTACTACCTGCTCCCAAGCGCAACGCTTTGTCAGCGGTGTACGCCTTCATGCGCCACGCCGACGATATCTCTGACGACCCCTCGGTCCCGGCGGAACAGCGCCGAGAGAAGCTGGCTGAATGGATCAATGCCCTGCGTCGCGTGGTCGCTGGCGAACCCACTGACGATCCGGTTTTATTTGCCTTGGCGGATTCGCAGAAGAGCTACAACATCCCGATCGAGTTACTGGAAAAGCTGGTGTACGGGACCGCTATGGATCTGCCTCGGCCAGGCGCCACCGCAAAACCATTGGCCGGGACAGCGATTGCGCCACTTCAGTACGACACCTTCGATCAGCTTTACGATTACTGTTATCACGTGGCGTCGGTGGTCGGATTGATCTGCATTCGTATCTTCGGCTATCGCGACCCCCGCGCCGAGAAGCTGGCCGAGCAAACCGGGGTTGCGTTTCAGCTCACGAACATCATTCGCGACGTCAAAGAAGATGCCGAGATGGGGCGCGTGTACCTGCCACGAGAAGATCTAGCCCGCTTTGGAATCGAGACGCACTCACTAACGAACGGAGCAGCCTCTGCATCGTTGCGTCCGGTATTGGAGTTTGAAGCTGAGCGCGCCCGCGAGTTCTATCGTGCAGCCGACGAACTCCTGCCGCTGGTGGACGAAGAGAGCCAGCCGGCGTTGTGGACCCTGGTTGAGATCTATCGGCGGCTGCTCAAGAGGATTGCCGCACGCAACTACGACGTGTTCTCGGAGCGGGTTCGGTTGAGTACTGCGGAAAAGCTGGCCGTGCTGAGCAAGGGGTTCTGGAAGCGCCTGACATGAGCGCCGAACCAAACCCGCGGCGTTCATCCGTGGCCATTGTAGGCGGCGGTCTCGCAGGTCTCGCGGCGGGGAGCGCGCTGGCAGACGCCGGGTATCACGTTGAATTGTTCGAGCGACGTCCCTACCTGGGCGGGCGCGCGTCCTCCTACGAATTACCAGGCACCGGCGAGGTGGTGGACAACTGCCAGCACGTGCTGCTCGGCTGTTGCACGAATCTCGTCGATTTCTATCGCCGACTCGGCGTGGAACAGCAGATTCGATGGTACAACGAGATCACGTTCGCTCTTCCGGGAGGACGATGCTCGACGCTGAAGTCCGGTGCGCTGCCGCCGCCCTTCCATGCCGCGCCGTCGTTTCTGCAGTCGTCCGTGCTCGATCTCAAGGACAAGTTGGCCATCGCCCGAGCGATGATGGCGCTCGTCCCTCGCCTTCCCGAAGATGACGGCGAGAATTTCCTATCGTGGCTTTTGCGCCACGGCCAGACTCAAAAGGCAATTAATCGTTTCTGGATGCCAGTGTTGGTCAGCGCTCTCAACGAAGATCTGGACCGAATGTCTGTACGCTACGCCGCGCAAGTTTTTCGCGAATCGTTTCTCAAGTCAGCCGAAGCGGGACGTATGGGCGTCCCCTCTGTACCGCTCTCCCAGCTTTATGGGACAGCGGCAGCGTACATCGAGGCGCGTGGCGGCAAGGTAAATACCCGGGCGGCTGTGGATTCGGTTCGCGCCGATGCCGATGGCGTTCAACTTTGCATTGGGGGCGATGACGTGCGCGCAGACTACGCTATTCTAGCGACGCCTTTCAACAGCGTGGAAAAGCTGCTGCCGGATGTTCCGGAGCTAGCCTCGCTGCGAGATGAATTGCGCCACTTTGCGTCGTCTCCGATCACCGGGATACATCTTTGGTTCGACCGTGAGTTTACGCCTTTGGAGCATGCGGTGCTGCTGGAGCGCACCATTCAGTGGATGTTCCAGAAGTCGAAGATACTGGCGACACGTAAAGACGCAGCGCAGAGTGGGAGTTACCTGGAGCTGGTGGTCAGTTCTTCGAAGACCCTGGTAGAGAAATCGCGAGCTGAGATCATCGAGATGGCCGTCAGGGAACTAGGCGAGTTTTTTCCAGTCGCACGTGAGGCCCAACTCACTAAGGCGACCGTGATCAAAGAAGTTCATGCGACGTTTTCGCCGACGCCGGGTAGCGACGCGTTCCGTCCTTCGCACGTCAGTCCGTGGCCGAGGCTATTCCTTGCGGGAGATTGGACAGCGACAGGATGGCCCTCAACCATGGAGGGCGCTGTGCGCAGCGGCTATGGCGCTGCGGAAGCGCTCACGAATGCGGCGAGCGATGCCAACAGATTTCTCGTGCCCGATTTGCCGGGTAACGGATTGATGCGCCTGTTTGGATGAAAAAAGAACCGGGTGGCTGCCGGTTTTAACCGGTCGCGCCGATACGTCCCGTGGAAAGCCGACCCAGCTTGGTGTAGGCTTGGCGCGTATCTTAGCCAGGCGCGGACGATGTGCAGTCCGGCGCGCTGGGAGGTAATCGTGTTAAAGCCTAAAGCTGAGGACGACCGGCATAAGAGAATAGAAGACTTGAAACGCCGCGCGGAAGAGCTTTGTGATGGCCAGATGAAGATTGCCAGTCTGAACGACTGCCCGGCTGAGGTGGAAGAGGCGTTCTGGAAACAACTGGTGGACTACGAGGAGACTCCGTGGGCGACTAACTTCCACCAACTGGAGAGGGCGGGCGTGTCACTCCCCCCGCCGGATTCGCTTGAGGATAAGGAACTAACGGCAAAACTCTGGGAGGTGATTCACAAGCTCGCATTGCTTCGAGTGTTTATCGAAGAGACAGATCATCTCAGCGACCGCGAGCTCTATGAGCATCTCTGGATCGATTCCCTGCGGGAGGAAACCAAGGCGTTGCCTCCAGCTTCGAATTCTGCATGTCACATCCAAATACTCGGCAGCGGCAGCGAGGAAGATAACCGCCTCTACCTCAAGTATTACGCGGACGACGCCTCGCGCCAGCATTGGCAGGAGGAATTTCCCAACGATCCCATTCCCAGACACGAAGACCCGCCTTACGACCGCGACCGCGCGCTGCCCAAGCCGGATTACGGTTCGCCCATTGACCGAGAGCCCAACTGAAGCTTTGACGGGTGGCACAACCCTGCAGCCCAAGAACCGTTTTCGGCTTAGGATGGCAGCGCTTCGAGATATGGGCTGCACCACTTTCACCAACTGGTGCTAACATAATTAAATAGGTGAACGATGAAACGCACTACCGTAACACTTCCGGATGATCTCGCTGACGCTGTGGAAAGCTATGCTCGCGACCAGGAAGCTCCTCCCGCACTGACCGCGGTCGTTCAATCGGCTTTGCGTCAATTTCTAACTCAGCGCGGCTATCTCGGACGCCGCCGCCCGTTGCGTATCACACCGGCGAGACAAGGAAGCGGCCTGACAGACGTGAGTCGGGAACATGACCGCTACTTTGCCGAGAGATGAATCGCGCCGTTCTCGCCGACTCAGGGCCTCTGTACGCGGCAATCGATCCTAATGACGTTCACCATCAGCGCGCCCAAAGAGAGTTGAAGCGGCTGTCGCGGGGGCGCCGATATGTGATCGTAACCTACCCGATCCTTCTGGAGGCGCATGCTCTCGTACTTCGCCGGATGGGTTCGAAGGCGGCGTCTGCTTGGCTGGACGAGATCCTAAAAAGTGGCGCTCCAGAGAGTCCTTCGGTTGAAGACTATTTGGATGGAGTTATGACGTTATCGGCCTTACCCGACCAGTCGATCACGCTCTTCGACGCGACCCTGGCTGCCATGGGAACGAGGTTGAGAATGGAGATCTGGACGTACGACCACCATTTCAATATCATGCGTTCCGAAGTCTGGCGCCCATAAATAGCACCTTGCCTCACCACACCTTGCACACCTTATCCGCAGGCTTCACCATCGGCTGACCGGGCTTACAAGAGAACGCGCTGCCGAACTCCGGCATATTCACCACGACACCGTTGATGCGGTATTTCGCCGGAGAATGGGGATCGGTGATAGCGCGCGCCCTCAGGTCTTCCGGCCGGTCGTTGGCACAAGCCCACTGTGCGAAGCCCACAAAGAACCGTTGGTCCGGAGTCAAGCCGTCCTGCTTTGTCAGTTGCTTGCCCTTGTCAGCGTCCTTCCACGCGATGTAAGCCAGAATTGTGCCGCCCAGGTCGGCGACATCCTCGCCCTCGGTCAGCTTCGAGTTGATGTGGATGTCGTCCACGACGACGTATTTCGCATACTGGTCCACCACACAGTCGGCGTGCTTGAGGAACTGCGCAGCGTCCTGGGTCGTCCACCAATCCTTCAGATTGCCCTTGGCGTCGAACTGACGACCTTCGTCGTCAAAGCCATGCGTCAACTCGTGCCCAATCGTCGAGCCGGTGTTGCCATAGTTGGGAGCATCGTCTAACTTGGCGTCGTAGAGCGGCGGCTGCAGCACCCCGGCAGGGAAGTTGATGTCGTTCATCTGCGGGTTGAAGTAGGCGTTCACGGTCGGCGGGGTCATGTCCCACTCCGTACGATCCACGGGCTTACCCACCTTGTTGAACTCGCGATGGTTCTCAAACTCCTCGGCCCGCTCGGCGTTGCCATAGAAATCATCCCGCTGGATCACGACCGAGCTATAGTCGCGCCACTTATCGGGATAGCCGATCTTGTTGCGAATCGCGTGCAGCTTGTTGAGCGCCTGCTGCTTGGTTGCTGGACTCATCCAATCCAGCTGCTGAATGCGCACCGCCATGGCATCCTCGATCTCCTTGGTCATGTCGAGAGTGGCGGATTTCAGTTCGGGCGGGAAGGTTTTGCGCACATACGCTTGTCCGAGCGCTTCTCCTAACTGCCGATCTACATATTGCACGCAGCGTTTCCAGCGAGGCTGTAGCTCTTTGGCTCCGCGTAAGTACTGACGGTAGAACTCGAAGTTCTCGTTAACAAATGCGGACGAGAGAAACGGTGCGCGGGAATTCGCAATATGAAAGCGTAGATAGCTTTTCCAATCGTCGAGCGAAACGGAATTCAACTGCGCGTTCAGTTCCTTCAAGAATGCCGGCGACTCCACGTTCAGAATCTCAAATGCGGGCACCTGTGACGCAGAAAAGTACGTGGTCCAATCGAAGTTGGGAGCGAGCGTGTTCAGCTCCGCCGTCTTCATCTTGTGCTTCACCTTGTAAGGATCGCGGCGGTCCACTCGCGTCAACGAAGCTTTCGCCAGGCTGGTCTCGATGCGCATTACCGTGTCGGCTTCTTTCTTCGCCGTGGCGGGTGAATCGCCGAGCAGGTCAAACATCTTCTGCACGTGCTGGAGATAGCGCGCTCGAATTTCTTTCGACTTGGCATCGTCCTTGGTGTAGTAGTCGCGATCCGGAAGCCCCAGGCCGCCTTGATCTACGGCAACAATCATGGCGTCGGAGTTGTCGGGATCCTGCTGAGAGCCGCTGTCGAAGAGCAGGGAATCGCCAGCCAGATGCAGGCGTGCGACCACTGGCGCGAGATCGTGAACATTCTTGACCGCTTGCACTTGGTCGAGCGCAGCCTGCATTGGTTTCGCGCCAAGTTTCTCTATGGCGGGCTCATCCATACAGGCGGCGTAGTAATCGCCGATCTTCTGGGTGACCGCATCAGGATTCTTGGCCGTGGATGCCTGTTCGAGAATACCCCGCAAGTAAGCGAGGTTATCCTCGTACAGCTTCGAATAAACGTCCCAACGGACCTGATCGGCCGGAATGGGGTTCTTCTGCTCCCAGCCACCGCAGGAATAGTGGTAGAAGTCCACGCAAGGATCAACCGTGCGATCCATCGCGGACACGTCAAGACTGGGAATATAGGGCAAGGTGGGCTCGGCTACGCTGGGCGCGTTGCTGGCAGTCGTTCCCTGTGCTGCGGTCTGCGCCGAGGGTTGCTGAGCGAAGCATGTTGCGACGATGAAACAGAACGAAAGCAGTAAAACCTTGCAGCTCACGGCGGTCCTCCGGAGGAAGGGCAAGGATAGCAGAGGCACGTCGCCATCACGAAGAATGTCGCGGCTTAACGCCTCTCCAAAGTGCAGGCTCACGACCCGCAACTGAGCCTTCGTCAGTTTTTAGGACAGGTTCAGCTCTTTTGGACAAGCGGGGGTACAATTCACAATTTCTAATCGCAAAGGTCTCGTGACGTAGTAGGCGAGAGCCTGGCGGGGAATTTCCCGATTCGCCATTGATGAGCCGTTATTCCCGCTTTGAACCTCGGTGGTCGGTTAGGCGCTTTCATTTGGCGAAGAGGGTCGCCGCTTTCCGCTGTTCTATGAGAAAATCGAACCACTCTAAACGTGCGCGCGGTCAGGCGCTCAAATTAAAAACTTGCATTTAAGCATGGGTGAATTACCCTGCTTAAGCCATAGGGACCTCTTCCGTTGTTCAGCGCAGATTGCCGTGCCGGACTCGCTGCCGAGTCAAGCTGTGCTGTAAGAAGTCGGCTGGTCTCTCAAGAGTGGTGTCCAAAAACCAGCGTTCAGAATACATTGAGGAGTTGTATGAAAGGGTCTAAGCCTTTTCCGTTTGTCGCCTTGTCGCTTTGCGCGTATGTGCTGCTGTTGACCGCGTGTGGCAGCAGTCACCCGCCCAATGGCCCAGGAGCATTGAACATCGCCAATGCGAGTGTGCCCGATGGCGTAGTGCAGTCTCCCTATAACACCACTCTGGTCCCCACCGGGGGAATGGGTCCGTACACCTGGACGCTGAACTCCGGGGCCCTGCCCCCGGGTTTGACCTTGAGCAGCGGTGGTGTGATCAGCGGCACGCCGCTTGTCAGCGATCTGGGTTCAGGCGGGGTCGCCAAAAAGTATAGCTTCGTGGTTAAGGTTACGGATTCGCAGACACCGACCGCGGCTTTTCAGACGAAGTCCTTTTCCATCACCATCAATCCGCTTCCAGTCGTGACCTCCACCACTCTGCCTGATGGAACCATAGGCATCAGTTACCTGACGACTCTGACGAACTCCGGGGGCCTTGCTCCGTTTACGTGGTCCTGCCCACCCCCTCAGAAATCCGACTGCAGCGATGTCTTGCCTCCAGGATTGACTTTGACTTCGAGCACGGGGAGCATTGCCGGTACCCCAACAGGACCGGCACAGTCCTATCCGTTCACCATTCAGGTGACCGACGCGGATTCCAACACAGCTACGGCTGCTGTTAGCATTACGATCACGGGAAAGCTACAGGGAACCTTCGCCTTCTCGTTCAACGGCTTCGACAATGGGCAACCGTTCTACACGGCTGGCAGCTTCAGCGGCGATGGCTCCGGCAATCTTACCGGCGTTCTCGACCAAAACAGTGCGGCAGCGGGGGAC
The DNA here is from genome assembly GCA_963709045.1 of uncultured Acidobacteriaceae bacterium. GTDB lineage: Bacteria > Acidobacteriota > Terriglobia > Terriglobales > Acidobacteriaceae > Bog-257. The sequence continues at coordinate 175,593 of CAVPUX010000013.1, forward strand.
GTCGCCTCGAACGCTCCATTCACCGGCACATATACCGTTGGTACGAACAATCTCGGCACCATGACTCTCACCATCCCAGCGTTGAACAATGTCACCTACAGCTACAGCTTGGCCGTACCGGTAAAAGGGGACTTGAAATTCATTCTTGCTGATTCCAATCACCCGCAAGTCTACGGTTCCGGCGTCATCAAGGCCCAAAGCCTTCCGAAGAATACGGGTTCGTCGCCTTTCTCTCTGATGGCAGGTAAGTGGGCGATGGGATTCTTTGGGGTCGACCCCTCCAACAAGCGCTCGGCGGGTGCGGGCTTCTTCAAACTCGATACGTTGGGAAACCTGACCGGCGGAATTGAAGACACCAACGACAACGGAACGGTGCAGAGCCAGGTGCCGTTCACCGGTTTGTGGGTACCCGATGCGGATTTTGCTACCACCGGCCGTGGGACCGCAACCCTGAACGTTGGCGCAAACACTCTTCACTACGCTTTCTACGCAGTGAATCCTACCAGCGAAGCGATTGAGGTGCAGACCGACGTGGGCGCCTCTCTGAGTTTGGTCTCCACGCTTAAACAATTCGGATCGGCGGTCAACGGCAACTTCAGCAACGCTAGTTTGAACGGCTCCGCCGTGATGGAACTCAATGGAGCCTCCAATAGCGCTCCGGATGAGCAGTTGGGGGTGGGTGCATTTGATGGCAATGGCAACATCACCCTATTCCAAACGGATGAAAACAACGGTGGGACCCTCACGGAAAATACCTTCACAGGGACCTACAGCGTAGACCAAAATACAGGACGCGTCACCGTGAGTGGCATCGGCAGCAGCCAGCCGGTATGGTACCTGGCGGGCGTGAACAGCGGGTTTGTAATTGGAACTGACCCCTCAACAACGGAGGGAATCTTCGAGCCCCAGACTAATGGACCGTTCAGCCTCCCATCGTTCCTGGTGGCTTACGCGGGCGGTACCATTCAGCCAGTCCTGCCCAGCATAACCAACGAAGTGGATTCGACCGCGATACCCCCACCCGGTGGAAGGCTGGTTGCGACGTACGAGACCGGCGGACCTGGTGGGCCTCAGACGAGTCCGCCTCTGTCTAACTTTCCTATCTTGAAATCCAACTATGCGTTGGGAGACGATCCCAATCACACCGGTATGAACACAACCGGCAAATTACTCCTCACAGCGGTCGGAAGTGCTCCAACGAATTCCTGTATGTGCACGGCGATTGTCTACATGATCACCGGGCCGCCGCCGCCCCCAACGCCTGGGAGTCAGATAATAGACCGGTCCAGTAACAAGTGGGCATCGATCAACGTCGCTATTCCGAACGGCGCACAAATCAACGCGCCGGATCCGAATCCGAGATTGACGGTGGTGCAGAGCACAACACCCGCTCCTCCCCCTCCGGCTCCCTAGAGATCGGCCGGTGCTCGCGTGTGGGTACCGGCCAGTTCCACTTCCGTGGCGGAAGAGCGGCTTCTTGAGTAGCATCTCTCGGCGAGCGGTGTGCTGCGGAACATACCATAGTGTCCACCTCTTTTTGGCCACGAGGCGGCATGCCTTAACTACCGTCGAAACAACAGCTCACAAACCATGAAATCGAGGTATACTCTCCCAAGCAAGCTTCGGGTTGAAGTCCCCCTACACCCCATACTTAGTCACTAGGGCGGCCTTGAGGAAGGCAGAGATGGCCGGGGAGAGAGAAGGCGCAGCGCGTCGAGCGCAAGACGGGATAGCCGTGTCCAGCGGTGAAAGTTCAGGGGCAACGCCAGAGCCTGCCCTTGGTTCCGACGGGATGACTTCGCCTGGCGTCAGGAACGCGGATGTTACCTTGCCGGGTACTGGTAACCTTCCGGGATTGCCCAAGCCGAACATGTCATCGTCGGCTCCCAAAAGTGACCCCTCTGATGCCCCAACCATTGCTCCCGGCAGTTCAGGGAGTGATGGCCAAACCCCGCATCCCATCTTCTCGCACATCGGCGCGACCGTATTTCATGAAGGCGACATACTAGGGGGGCGTTACGAAATCCAAAAGATGCTCGGCATGGGCGGCATGGGCGCTGTCTATAAGGCGCGTGACATGGAAGTCGAGCGCGTCGTCGGCCTCAAAGTAATTCGCCCTGACCTCGCCGGCAATCCTGCCATCCTCGCTCGGTTCAAGCAGGAGTTGGTGCTTGCCCGTCAAGTCACTCACAAGAACATCATTCGGATTTACGACCTGAATGAAGCCGACGGCGTGAAGTTCATCACCATGGAGTTCATCGAAGGTGAGGACTTACGCTCGATCCTCACGCGCGACGGCAAAATGCCTCCGGAGGACGCCGTCGGCATTATTTTGCAGGTCTGCGCCGGCTTGCAGGCAGCCCATGGCGAGGGCGTCATCCATCGTGATCTAAAGCCCAGCAACATCATGCGTGACCCATTTGGCCGCGTCGTGATCATGGACTTCGGTTTGGCGCGGACGGTGCAGGGCGACGGCATGACCCAAACCGGCATGATGGTCGGAACCATGGAGTACATGTCGCCCGAGCAGGCTATGGGGAAGGAGTTGGATGCTCGTTCGGACCAGTTTGCGGTAGGGCTCATCTTCTACGAAATGTTGAGCGGCTTTGTCCCCTTCCATGCGGAGAGCGCTATCGCCAGCCTGGTGAGGCGCACGCAGGAGGCGGCGGTTCCACTGGTGGATGTAGATACGTCAATTCCTCCCGTATTGAGTAGTGTGGTCAGCAAGTGTCTGGAACGCGATCCCAATGCGCGCTTCGCCTCACTTCAGCAGTTGATTGACGAGCTTGAAATCTGGCAAGGCAAGAAGTCCCGCACCGGTCAGTCGGTATTGGCGTCTTACGTCGCTTCCAGCACTATTCCGGTCAAGCAAGCTCCTCGGAAGTGGATTGCGGTTGGGATTACCGCGGTAGTACTGGCTATCGGTGCAGGCGTCGGTATTCGCTATGCCAGCCGCCATGGATCAGGCTTCAGTGCGGCGGTGCAGGGGCCGGTTACGTCGGTTGCAATTATTCCGTTTTATAACGGCACCGGAGACTCCAGCCTGAACTGGATGGGAGCCAGCTTGGCGGAGACCTTGAGTTCCGACATAGGCCAGTCTGCCCATCTCCGGTCGGTTTCTCCTACGCGCTTGCAACAGGTATTGAACGACCTGCACATCTCACCGCAGTCTCAGCTAGACATATCGACTCTGAAGCGCATTGCCGACTTTACTGGCGCCGATACCGTGGTGTTTGGGCAATATCAGAAATTCGGAGAACAGATTCGCATCAATTCGACCGTCCTCGATCTCAAGCAGGATCGCCGGATGGAGATCCAGACCGACGCCGCCAGTGAGAAAGATCTCCTCGCCTCCCTGGATAAGCTGGCTGACGACGTTCGCCAGAAGCTGGCGGCAACGCCGGAGATTCTTAAAGAGTTGCAAGCCCATTCGCAGCGTGTCCCCACGAAATCGGTACCTGCACTGCGGGCATATAACGAAGGACTGGCACTAACGCGCGCGGGAAACAATACCAAGGCGGTTACAAAGTTCGAAGAGGCCACTGCCGACGACCCCAACTTTGCCATGGCGTTTTCGCAATTGGCACAGACCTACGCCAACCTGGGCTACGACGACAAGGCGGAGCAAGCATCGCGGCAGGCGGTATCGCTGAGCGACAACCTGTCCGCGCAGGACCGCTACCTGATCGAGGCCAATCACGCCAGCATCGTGCATGATACGGCAAAAGCGATTGCCGCCTATGAGAACCTTACCAAAGTAAACCCTGACGATATCGACGCCCAGTTTGCTCTAGCCAAGCTGTATGAAAATGCCAGTAATTTCGATGCCGCCAAGAAGCGACTCGCCCTGGTGTTGGCCGCCGATCCCAAAAACGTCAATGCATTGCTCGCCAGCGGCCGGGTAGATATCCTGGCGGGCGATCCGCAATCAGCCCTCGATCCCCTCAACAAAGCCCTAAGTTTGGCGATCCAATTTGATAGTCAGGAACAAAAGGGCGACGTCTTGGCGGCCATGGGCGTCGCCTATCAAGACCTCGCCAAGCTCGACGACGCCATGCGCAATTATCAGCAGGCGCTTGAAATTAGAAAGAAAGTGGGCAATCAGAGTGGAGTTGCGAAGACCTTAGGACAAATAGCTCAGGTGCAGGACGCGCAGGGCGACTTCAATGCCGCTCTGGCCAGCTACAAAGAAGCAATCGAAGTTGACCGCAAGATCGGGGACAAGGGTGGGCTGGCCCTGAACTTGATGAATCTGGGCACTCTCTATCACGACCACGGAAAATACAACGAGGCTCTCAGCTTCACTGGCCAGGCGCTGGAGCTCTACCGTGACACCGGAGACGAACTAAATCAGGCCCAGTCCTTGAACAACATCGGAAGCTCACATGCTTATAAGGGCGAATACCAGGACGCTCTCACCTATTTTCAGCAAGCGTACGAAATCCGCGACCGGCTGAAGCTGCGCGACGATGCCATCGAGTCGCTGCACAACCTGGCAGAAACCAACGTGAAACTCGGCCAGTATGACGTAGCACTATCGCAATACCTTAAGGCGCTAGAAGCCCGTCGTAGCGCCAACGACAAGTCCGGAGCGGCAGCTGAGTCGAGTAGCATGGGCGCGCTTTTCGCCACTCAAGGAAAGTATGGCCAGGCGGTAGGCGCGCTTCAGGATGCGGTCCAGGGGTTCCAGCAAATTAATGACCGCACCTGGTTGATGGCGGAAGCCCAGTCGCGTTATGGCGATGTCTTGTCGGCCGTGGGAAGGGAAGCCGAAGGACAGAAATACATCGACGACGCGCTGAAGCTGGCCACTGAGTTGAAGAATGACACTGTAATCGTCGAGGCGCTGAACGCGTTGGGCAATAGCTACTTCTACAGTGGCGATTACACTTCTGCCAGACAACAATATGAGCGTGCCTTACAGACCGCCAACAAGGCTGCGTTGCGGGAACAGATCGTGTTCACCAAGCTGAACCTTGCCAAGGTTGATGTCGCTCAAGGACGCTTTCAGGTGGCGGCCCCGGCACTGAAGAAGCTCATACAGGATACCGATTCCATGGGACTGAAAGCTCAGTCGGTGGAGGCTTCTGTCTATCTCGGAGACGCATTATTAGCGACTAATCAGGTAGACGCTGCCACCCGGGAACTGGACGCCGCGCTCGGCCGGGCTGAAAAACTGGGCTTGCGGGTGGAACAGGCTCGTGCACAGTTCCTCCTCGGCAATGCCAGCGCTCACAGCGGCAAGCCACAGGAAGCTGTTTCGCATTATCGCCAAACCGTGGCGATACTGGAATCGATCAGCAAAGAGGAGGGCGCAACTCGAGTACTGGAGCGCGCCGACCTTAAAGACATATACCGCGACGCCGCCAAATCCTATCAGGGTGGCACCTAGGAACAGCTCATAAAGAAAAGCCCCGGTCAGCGCCGAGGCTTTTCTTGCAACACATTATCCAACGGATTATGGCTTGTTCCGTTGAAATGTGGCCACGATGTCGGAGAAGCCCCTGCCTTTCCCTGACATTGTGCCGTCAATCGGATTCTGCGTATACGACGAGAAGATGCTTACCCAGTTGTTCGATCCAATCGGATCTGCCTCAAGGAAATCGGCATTGGTTGGGGTAACCGGATCCGAGGTATAAAAGCTCGAATCGATGTCGATCGTTGGCTGCTGCTCCGAAGGGCACACGTTCGATCCGGTAACCGGATCGTGGCAGGTGACTGAGTAAACAATACAATTTCCGCCCGTTCCCAGATATGTAACGCAGGTCTCGTTCGCGAACTGCGTTCCGAGCAAGCGTTGCTGGAAGAAAATAACGGGATTGGTCGGCGTCGCCAGCACGGTCATCGTGGTCTGATCCGGGTTCATGAATCCGGTTGGATAGGTGACCACCATGTCGTGACCGCCAAAGGGAAACGTCGTTGGCAATCCTCCATTAGCAATCACCTGGGTGATCACAGTGGGAGTATGGGGCGTGAACTCCCACGCCAGGATGTCTTGCACCGTTCCTTGTGGCGGCTGCGAGGCGGTAAAGCCCACCCATGCAGCGCCGTTGTTTAGCGACAACGCAGTAATGTTAAAGTTCTGCACCAAAACCGTCGGCTGGACTCCTGGCATAGGCTCGTGCGTCGATGGGTCGATGTGGTCGAGCCAAATCGCCAGCGTTCCGTTCGACTGATGTCCTGCCGGCGGCGTGTACTCGATCACCACTTGATGGATCGCACCATCAGAGCATCTGGAGCCGCTACAGGTGCCACCCATTGGGGGAACCGTGTCATTGAGAGCATTCGGCGAGTACAGACAGTTCGGCACTCCTTCGTGTTGCCCAATCGTGTAGTCTCCAGCCATGTGGACGGGAGTATTGGTGTTTATTCCACAACTTTGCACGGCGATGTGATTGGGATTCATTGGATCCCACGCGTCGTGATGAATATCGAACTCCACTGCCAGATTGTTATTGATTCCGGCATACCCCATGGCCCCAGCCTGGTTCGGATAGTGGGGATTGCCGCCCGCCCCTAAAGCCGTGAGACCAGCGCCGGTGGCCCCGTACGTGGGATCGGTGGCATTGGAATTCTGGATGATGAAAGCAAACCCATCCCCAGGATTGCAACAGGCAGTTGGATTGTGCAATTGGAACTCAAACCAGGTGGTGAAGCCGTTCGTCAACGGCTGTTGGATCTTGAAGTAAGCCGTTCCGGCTTGCGGCCTGACGCTGTTGGACGATAATCCATCCGTCAGGCGAAGCACCTTCTGCGATTGCCAGGTAGCCTGATGAGGACTGCCGTTAAATTGCAGGTTGTTGACTGACGAAAAATCTTCAAACCTAATCTGCTGTGCCGTAGCTGATGTTCCAACCAACATCACCAGGGCGGAGAGAACTGCAAACATCGGGAGCTTGATGCCACATCGCATGTGTAGACTTCTTTCCTACGCCGGTTTGGGCGCATTGGGCTTTGCCCGATCACGAGCGGGCAGTCTGAAGGGGGAATCCCACGCAACGGCGGCCATCGCACGCTACGAAGGATGATGGCCGCAATTTTGCTGCGCTGAAGATGGAATGTCAAGCTATTCCAAAAGAAATAGCGGTTGCTGAATGCTAAATTGGAAAACGAGTTTCCGGTTCTCCCGCTAAGGTGCTTCGCAAGAGCTACACCTTCAGGGCAAGAATATCCGGGATATTCCCACTTTGGCACTAGCTAAAATTGCAGCCAAACAAGCGCCCCCTCTGTCTGGTGCATCACATAACGCCTGTCAATGGTGCCTCATTGACGCATCCACGCACTTTATGTGACACAATGTCGCGGTTTCATGTATGATGATCGTGCGTATGTACGAGCGGCGCGTCTAGCAGCCATCCCTCCCTTCTGTTGAGCGATTTCTGCCTGCAACCTTCCGATCCTTCAGCGCAACATCAACAACAAGGATATACAAAGAAACAAATGGAACAAGGAACAGTTAAGTGGTTTAACGATGCCAAAGGTTTTGGTTTTATTTCACGTCAGAATGGCGAAGATGTATTCGTCCACTTCTCGGCCATCCAGTCGAACGGCTTCCGTTCGCTGCAGGAAGGTCAGGCCGTCAGCTTCGACGTGAAGCGTGGAGCTAAGGGTTGGCAGGCTGAAAACGTTCAGGTACTCTAAACAAAATCACAACAGAGGGGCGGCAGATGCTGCCCTTCCGTTTTTACGCGGCTAAGTCAGTTGAGTCTTTGGTCGTGAACCCCCAACCGGCGTCCGCCCGCGCGATCGATGTTCGATCCAGCAAGCGGCATACTGAAAAGTGAGGATCCAATGAAGAACATCTACGTGGGGAATTTAACTTTTGACGCGACTGAAGACCAAGTGCGCGGCCTATTCGAAGCCTATGGCCCAGTCGATAAGGTCAGCATCGTTACCGACCGCGATACCGGACAGCCGCGCGGATTCGCCTTTGTCGAAATGGCTGATGACGACTCGGCGGGTAAAGCTATGGAAGCCCTGAACGGCACCAATCTTGGAGGCCGCAATTTGACGGTGAACGAGGCGCGTCCCAAGACCGACCGTCCTCGCGGCGGTGGTGGAGGCCGTGGTGGTTTCGGCGGCGGCGGTGGTGGTCGTGGCGGTGGTGGTGGCGGTCGTGGACGCTCCGGTGGCGGCGGTGGCGGCGGCTGGGGACGTTAAAAGTCCACTTGTTGCAGGCTGATCCGCCAAGCTAGAACTGTACGAGTTTGAAAATCGTGCCGGTGCTTGCCCTTGAGGGCTGGCTCCGGCATTTTGTTTTGTAGTCCTCGCCAAGATTGCAGCAACAGGCGCAGCGCCGTAGCGTAGTTGCTTCTAATCCCGCATAACTGAGCCAACTCTGCTACGCTGTAGCGGCCGTCGCAGCCGTGGTGAGATGAAAGACGCAGCCGCTATTACCGTCGAATTCGAGAATGTGGGGTTCCACGTTGCTGGAGGTAAGATGCTGCTCTCCGGCGTTAGCCTTTCTGTGCGTCGGGGCGAGACTTTGATGCTGCTTGGCCGCAGTGGGTCGGGAAAGACCACTTGTCTGAAGATGATCAATTGCCTGCTGACCCCGACGCAAGGTGAGGTTCATGTAGAGGGAACTCCGGTCGAGCAATGGGATGCTATCAAGCTGCGGCGAAGAATAGGTTATGCCATCCAGGACGTCGGCTTATTTCCTCATTACACAGTCCGGCAAAATGTTGCTCTGGTACCAAAACTGGAGGAGTGGGACCGCCAAAAGATCGAGAGGCGTGTCGAAGAGGTACTGCAGCTGGTAGGTCTGCCAGGCCCTGAGTTCGCTAATCGCTATCCTCACCAGCTCTCGGGCGGACAACGCCAGCGCGTTGGGCTGGCTCGTGCTCTGGCTGCTGACCCGCCCATCCTGCTCATGGACGAGCCCTTCGGCGCACTCGATCCCATCACCCGGGCAGAGCTGCAAGTGGAATTCAAGAAACTTCAGCAGCAGATGGGAAAGACCGTCGTCTTTGTCACCCACGACGTGGGCGAAGCTTTGCTTCTGGGCAGTCGAATTGGATTAATGGAAGCCGGCAGCCTTCGCGGAATCTACACACCAGACGAGTTTCTGGGCGCCAGCGACGCTGTTGTGAAAGCTTACGTGAATGTATTTCGAGCCGGGCAGCAAATGTTTCAGACCTGAGAACCGTTACCTAGCCGTAAGTCCCCGCGCGAGCATCAACAAAACGGGAGCAACTTTCGCTGCTCCCCGTCGTAGTTCGCACAATCTGTCCCCAACTTCGACTTACTGCGGCTTGTGTGCCGGATGATGCACGGGCGCTGCAGTTGTGACTGGATTGCCATTCTTGTCCAGGAGTATGCCACCGGTCATCGTCATCATGAAGGGATTAGGAGTATAGCTTGAGACCGTACCCTGAAACGCCATCATCGTACCGGGTTGCGGCGCCAGGCGTGCTGGGATCGGCTTTTCCATGGTCAAAGTGATGTCGGGCTTCTTGGCGTCGATATCGTCGTCGCTGCCGGCCAATTGAACAGAGCTCGAAGTAGCGCTGATGACGGAGGCCTGTAGCTTCACGGCCTTTTCCTTAATGGCATTCCACACCGTGTCGGCGGCCTGCTGGTTACCCGAAGAGAGCACCAGTTCCCACTCTGCGAAACTCATCTGCTTCGGGTCCTTGGTCTTTACCAGATCGGCTGCCTGTTCGGCGGGAGAGGGAGGCGGAGGCGCGGCGGCCACGGTGAAGCCTGCTGGCGGCATGATGCTCTGCGACGCTTGCGCTTGCTTTACCAGGTCGCTCCAGCCATCCTCCGAGCCGTGATAGCGAACGTATTTCTTGTGGCCATAGTCCAGGATCTGGGCCTGACCAGTTCCCTGGGCGAGCTGAGAAGCCTTGATGATGAACCAAAACCCTTCGGGGTTCATGGGCTTGGCTTCCAGGTCGGCCGTCGCCAGAGGATAAATGTCCATAATGTTCGGCTGCGATTCGTCGCCTACCGCTTCACGCAAGTCCTTCTGCGCCGTGGCGAAGTCCTTTTGCTGCAAAGCTGCAAATCCTACCGCGCCGTCGAAGATCGCGCCCGTCTCGTTATGAAGTTTGGTGAAATCAGCATCACTCATGCCGTCGGGTTTCGGCATGTTCTGCAGGGCTTGCAGTCCCTTTTGACCATATTGCTGAGCCTGCTGAAGATTCTGCTGCATCTGCGGGCCGCCTTGCGACGCCGCTGCACGATAATTGTAAGCTAGCAAAGCCAAGGCTCGAATGTTATTGGGGTTGACCTGCAGCACCCGGTTCGCGGTGTCGATTGTCTTCTGCGCGTCTCCGGCCTGCTGGTAGGCCACCATGAGTTGCTCCAGAGCATCTTCCTTCATCACGCTGTTGGGGTACGTCTGCACAAACGCTTCCAGGCCCTGCGCCTTGGCCTGTGGACTAGTTTGCTGAATCGCGTTTACGTACGCGTTGTACTCCGCCGGATCTTTGATTTCCTTCTTCTGCGTGGCTGGAGCTGCTTGACCGGCTTGCGCAGGTTGCGCTGCCCCCTGAGCTACCGACTGCTGGACCAACGCTGCAGTGGCGAGCACCAGCAACATGGTGACTAGCGACTTCTTCATTCTCTGGCTCCTTGGTTCTGGGAACTGGTGACGATATTCATTCAGACACGTTCATTTGCATGCAGGATTGCAGCCCTACTTACGTCGCCGGAACAGCATAATAACAGGTCGTCATCCCGCGCCGCCGCCCCTAAACGTTGAATCCAAACGCAAATCATGCGGAGACGGGATTATAAGTACCCACCTCGATTAAGGCAAGTTACTTACCACTTTACACAATTTCCCGTGGTTTGAGATGCTAGAAAACCGAAACTCAGATGCTGTTGCCAAACCGCGAGGGCGTCGCTCATCAGATTGTAGAGACCTCCGGTCTCGGCGGGCAACCATACGATCCCTGGATAGCTCCGATCTAGTGGTGATTCGTGCGACAGGCGGTCAGCATTTCGGGCAGTGCGCTCGGTCAGTTGTTTGGTTGTACAAGTCTGAGCCCATGGTGGCGAAGACCGCCTCCGCAGAGAAGAGGCGGTGTTGTACACCGGAGCGTGATGACTTGGCGAGGACAAAGGCGATCATAGCTACTCAAGTGCTGGAGTTACGCCTGCTCTAAGTCGGCGCTCTGGGCCCGGGAAACGCCAGCTACCTGGAGGATCACCAATATGCAGCCGAAAGAATTCGTTTCATTGGCAGGGGCAGTGGCCGTCGTTACCGGAGGGGGACGCGGCATTGGGCACGCCATTGTGACCAGCCTGGCGGCGATGAACGCTACTATTGTCCTCACCGGTCGGGACGAGGCGCGGGTGCAGCAGGTCGCAAGCGATCTGCAAGCGGGTGGACATAAGGCCGAAGGTGTCGGATGCGATGTTACCGATCTGTCCAGTGTGGACGCGCTGGGTGAGCGTCTGCGCAGAAATTATGGTCGCGTCGATATCCTGGTAAACAATGCCGGGATTGGCGGTCCATCAGGCTTGCTGCATGAGCTCGCTCCCGAGGACTGGGAGGCTATTTTCAATACCAACCTGCGCGGCGCGTACTACATGCTGCGTTGTATTGTGCCGCTGATGATCGCCGCCGGGGCGGGCCACATCATCAACATCTCTTCGCTGGCAGGCAAGAATCCGCTGCCGCGCGGGGCCGCCTATTCCGCTTCGAAATGGGGACTCAACGGACTGAGCTACGGAGTTGCCGAAGAATTGCGGGCGCAGAATATCCGTGTCAGTGTGATCTGTCCCGGCTCGGTGGACACCGACTTCAGCCCTCGTCGCGGCGGCAAGGAAACTCAGAAAATGCTTAAGCCCGACGATGTGGCGCACGCCGTCGTCATGCTGGTGACGCAAGAGCCGCAATCGTTCATCAGCGAGGTCTTGTTGCGCCCCACGCAGAAACCATAGCCAGCAACTTGTGATTAAGACTAATCCGTAGCCGGACACGACAACGCAACGGATATTTCTCGCCGCGTTAGACTTACTCTACCTAACCTGTAATATACTATTAGCAGGTTAGGAGGCATTATGCCTGAAGTGCAACGTATCCTTGATCAATACGACCGTGTCATGCACGGCTTAGCCTGGCATGGCGATGCGATCTGGAAGATCCTCGACGGTATTTCGGCTGAAAAAGCGGCATCACACCCCATCGCCAACGCTCACAGTATCTGGGAAATTGTCGGGCATATGGCGTTCTGGGAGGGCGTCGCTGCCAAGCGGCTCGGCGGCTTGCGCGCCGGCCTGGAAGACAGCCCTGACTTTCCGGCGACGCCCGAGCAAGAGAGCAGTAACTTTCCTGCGGCGCCCGAGGCCACCGAGGCCAACTGGCGGAAGACACTTGACGGGTTTCGCGCATCCAATCAGGCATTCCGGGATGCTTTGCAAAAGCTCAATCCCTCGAAGTTAGATGAGTTGTCAGCCGCCGGCAGGCGATTCGTATTACGATGAGGCGCACGGACTGATCGAACACAGTGTGTATCACGCCGGGCAGATCGCCCTGCTGGCGAAGGCATGAATGGGAGCTGAATGCCTGCGGTCGGAGAATTCTTTTGCCCGTCGCGGGCAGGTTTGTAATTCTGTAAAACGGGTGCTACCATCCGGACTCGTAGAAGATTTACTAAGGAGGCAATCATGTCTGATCGCGACGGAAGTGGTTTCCTGTGGTTCCTGGCTGGCTTGGGTATCGGAGCAGCAGTGGGAATTCTCTATGCGCCCAAACCAGGCGACGAGACGCGCCAGCAGATTCGCGAGGCCGCTGAAGAGAGCCGGGAGTCGGTTCGCGCGCGGGCGCGGCAGGCTCGTGAACAGGCTGGAGGTTGGGCCGAAAAGGGACGTGACTACCTGAATCAGCAAAAGGACCAGATCCGTTCTGCCTACGAAGCCGGACGCCAGGCTTACCGCGAAGCTACGAGTGAGGATGTCGAGGGTACGACGCCCAACGTTCCGTAGTGAGCTTGTGTCGTGCAACTAGTGCGGGCCGGAGCTGAACGTGAATATGTCTGACAATCTGACACTCTTTATCGCCATCACCGCAGCCGCCGTGGTGCTGCAGATGCTCATCCTCCTCGCCATGTACATGGCGGTGCGGAAGCTTAGCGCACGGGTGCAATCGGTTACCGACGAAACTCAGTCGCGATTGCTGCCTATCCTCGACAATGCCAAGGTAATGCAGCAGGAAATCAAGTCATTCCTGGAGACTTCGCGTCCCAAGATCGATGTCGTCCTGGATAATCTAGCGCACGTAACCACCACTACGCGAACCGAGGTTGAACGAGTTGACGCCACGGTGCAAGACCTGCTCGATCGCCTGCGATTACAGGTCATCCGCGTCGATGAGATGGTGACTCACACCCTGGATCGTGTGGAAGAAACGTCGGAGAAGGTGCAGCACTCTGTCATGTCACCCGTGCGTCACGTGTCGGGGATTGTTCAGGCCATCAGCGTGGGAGTGGGTACATTCTTCAATAGCCAGAGGCGTGGCCGCAATGGCGGCCCGTCAGACGAGATGTTCATTTAATACGGACGAGGGCGATCGTGCGTACGCGCCTCACTCGATAAGCGCTGCTTCTTGCTTTTCTGCTTCGGCCACTGCTCGAATCGAGACATGCTCGCGGCGGGCTAGCAACAATCCCATCGGAATGACCGACATGAAGGTAATGGCCCAGAGCAGGATGCCGCAGCTCACGGCCAGTTCCTTCTCAATGCCGAACCCTGAGCTCAGCATGCTGATAGTGGCCAGTTGCGAGCCCCCGCCGACAGCCGGTAGTTGCAGCATGGAGCCCACCATGCTGGAGCCCATCAGTACTACCTGGTGAGGCAGCGTAAGAGTCCGCAGTTGGCCGGTATAGGCGTGCGTCACAGCGTAGTAGGCAAAGGCGATCAGCACCCACATGAAGACGGAGACTGCAGTCAACTGCAGGGCCGAGGTCAGGTCATGGATCGTCGCCAAGCCGTCGCTAAACGAGCGCACCTTCTCCCGCAAGTGGTGTGCGAACTTGGGGGCAAAGCCGGCAAACAGATCGTGCAGAAACCGGCCCACGCGGTCGCCCCATCGCCGCACCACAAATGCCCCCACAAACAATACTGCTACCAGCCCGATCAGCGCGAACGCCGCTTCGCGTAGGCCGTGATAGAAGGGAAGCGCCCGCAGATCGGGCGACAAGAAGCTCACCGCCAGCAGTACCGCAAAGGCTCCCATATCGAAGATGCGTTCCACTCCCCACACTGCAACCTGAGAGGTGAATGTGAGACGCTCTTTCTTGGCGATGATGTACGGTCGAATCATCTCTCCCGCGCGGCCCAGCAGCGCCAAGGCGGCAAAGCCGACAAATTGCGGTGCCAGCAGGCGGGCCGTGGTCGTCTTGCGAACAGGCTTCAGAAAGATCTGCCACCGTACCGCGCGAAGTACATACGCGAAGTAGGTCAGCGCGAGGCCATAGAAAGCGTAGAGCCAGTTAATGTGCTCCGTACGGCTCCAGAACATGTGCCAGTCGAACGTCTTCCATGCGCGGACCTGGAGATAAATCAGCAGGCACAATGCAATCAGGACGATGCCGAAGATGAGCGTACGTTTCTTGTTCATGGAAGACTAATCAGCGCCACCGGCAGATAGCGCTTACCGTGTGGTGGCACGAAGACCTGCAAACGATAGTCAATCGCCAAGGTATATGACTGGATGAGCAGGGTCAAACTGAGAGCTATTCAGTGTCCGCCGCAACCGTAGTACTTTGCGCAATTTCTGGCTTGCCCGCCGCTACGTTTCGCGTCGGTGGCTTCTGATGCTTGCGCTGGGCCAGCTTCTTGCGGTTGTAGTCGTTGATGACTCGTGTTACGTAAGCGTGGGTTTCATGATAAGGTGGCACACCCTTATACTGCTGCACGCGCTGCGGACCGGCATTGTATGCAGCCAGCGCCTTGACCATGTCGTTGTTGTAAAGCAGCAGCAGTTCGCGAAGGTAACGCACCCCTCCGTCAACATTCTCCGCGGGATCGAAGCTGTTCTTCACTCCCAGCTTACTGGCAGTGCCAGGCATGAGCTGCATCAGTCCTTGCGCGCCCTTGCGCGAAATTGCGTGCGGATTGTTACCACTCTCGGCGCGGATCACGCTGGCAATGAAGTCGGCGTCCACCTGGCTGCGCGTGCTGGCTGCACTGACGATGGTGTTTAGGTCTGTGGGAGTCTGCCCTGGCGACCCAGCTGCCAGCGGCTCTGGGGGCGCCGGTTCGAAGCTTTCGATCTGGGCGGTGGGCACGTCGACGTATCCGCTGCTCGGTTCAGCACTCATGTAAAGGCGCGTGATGTAGCCGTCCACCTCATGACGTTCGTGGCGAATGCTGAACCCGTTACGCAGGTTGGCAATTTGAGCAGCGTGAAGCTGCGCCGAGAGAAGTAAACCGAACATTCCGACCTGCAGAAGTCTTAAGGCCATGCGCATGAAGGGCGAAGAGCAGATTCCTCGACTGCGGTGGCGAAACGGCGCCTCCGCCCCGGATAACAAACTCGCTCGGGATAATAATTGAGTGGAACGAGATCTACGCATTCACGCTCGCTGCATTCGTGTCGAGAACCTGTTCGACGGCTGCGGCCACTCCGCTTTGGTCATTATGCAGGGTGATAGTCCAGCCTTTCTGTTTCAGTTCGTCCGATGCATTGCCCATGATCACTGGATGGGCCGAAAAGGTCAACATCTCAATGTCGTTGTAATTGTCGCCGATGGCCATAACCTCGGAGCGATCAATACCGCGATAGTTGGCCCAGCGTTCCAACGCATGCCCTTTGGAGCACCCGGCATTGAGCAGGTCCACGATGCACAAATCGCGCAAATCATATTGCGTGCGTAGCATAGTAAAGTCCCGAGTGAAATCACAGCGCATCAGATCCTGCTGCGCCTGCCGCATGAGTTCAACCGGACCGCAGAACATGGCCTGTATGGGATCCTCGGTCAGCGCCTTCACGATCGGGCTGACGTATTCGATATACGGCGCATTTTTCTCCATCCAACGCTGGATGACCCCATATAGACGCTCATGGTTCTCGCAGACGATTGCCCCCATACCTTCACGGTCGAAGGTGAGCACCATGTTGTTGCGATACTGCTCCATGTGCCGGCAAAGCTTGATAGCTGTGTCTCGCGGCAACAGATCCTGGTGGAAAAGTTCTCCCAGGGTGGAACGCGTCACCGCGCCATTTGAGCTGATTAGACACAGGTCGAAGCCCAATGACTCCGCAATGGGCATAGCGAACTTGTGTCGGCGCCCGGTACCAAGCACGATTTCAATGCCGGATTCGTGGGCACGGCGCAACGCCTTCAAATTAGCTTGAGAGATTTGGACATTCGAGTCCAGCAGTGTGCCATCGAGGTCGATGGCGATGAGGCGTATGGAGCGCTTCACGATGTCTTATTTTAGCAGCCGCCCGTTACCCAACGC
This sequence comes from uncultured Acidobacteriaceae bacterium, assembly GCA_963709045.1. Classification (GTDB taxonomy): domain Bacteria; phylum Acidobacteriota; class Terriglobia; order Terriglobales; family Acidobacteriaceae; genus Bog-257. The sequence goes on from CAVPUX010000013.1 coordinate 192,015, forward strand.
ATTTAGCACATAGCAGTTAGCTTTTAGCAAGATAAGCAATATTTGAGTTTTCGTGGGCTGAGAAACCTCTCCTGGCGGAATCCAAAGCAAAAATCAAGTGCCGAAACTAACTGCTAGTTGCTAAATACCAAATGCGAACTGGCGCAATGCATTTCCTGATTGCCGATTGCTTGCCTCCCATCCCGAGACGTAAAGTAAAGGAGCGATGGAATTGCGCAAGGATCCGATTACTCGTTCCTGGGTCATCTGCGGCGACGAGCCCGAAGATAGCTCCTCGCCTGATTACTTCTGCCCGTTTTGCCCGGAGTCGGGTCAGCCACTTCAAGTGATAGCTTCGTCTCCGACGGTGAATGGCAGCCCGTGGTCGGCGCGCGCCGTCGTGCATCCCCACCCGTTGTACGGAATTGATGGTGAGCCGTCACGTACCGGCAACGGTCTATATGACAAGATGCGACCCATCGGCGCCCATGAGGTGATCGTCGAAAATGCCCGCCACGACCGTCATTTATGGAATGCCGACGACCGGGAGATCGAAGAGTATTTGGCGCTCTGCGGCCAGCGTATACAGGACTTGAAGGGCGATGGCCGATTCAAATACATCAGTGTTTTCAAGAATTACGGCACGCATTCGGGGCAGGAGTTCGACCATCCTACCTCGGAGGTTGTGGCCACCACATTTGTTCCTCGACGCGTTCTGTATGAGTTGCGTGCGGCCCGGCAACATTATGATGTGAAGGAGCGCTGTGTCTTCTGCGACATCCTGCGGCAGGAGCAGGAGCAGAAGCTACGGGTCATCGAGGTGCGCGGCGACTACATCGCCTGCTGTCCTTACGCTCCGCGTGTGCCCTATGAGACCTGGATTGCCCCTCACACCCACGAAGCTTATTTCGAGCGTATGGCGCTGAAGTCTGGCGCAATGCGTGACCTGGCAGCACTGTTGCGGCGCACCCTTTACCGCATCCGCACCATCGCCGACGGCTTCCATATGGTGCTGCACACCTCACCCAACACCATGCACCGTTCCGAGACGCTCGGCTTCTGGAAGACCATTGAGGACGACTACCACTGGCACATCGAGATTCTGCCCATCCTCGGCGCCAAGGCGAAGTCATACACCTTCAAGGAGGTGTATTACTCGCCCGTCAGCTCGGAGACCGCGGCGGCAATCCTGCGGGAGCGGCCGACCGAGCGCTAGCCCAGGCGGACTACAATATTCTGTGGCAGCAATTCGCGCATGACCATCCGCCGCGTCAAAACCTATACCGCTCAGACTGGTTACGTATATCAGTACTACTTCGTGGGCAAGCGACCGGCGCTCGACAGCGATCCCGAAGCTCCCTCCACCGAGTTTATCTTCGATGCGACCTCCGACCGTAAGACAATCTTCGCCGTCAGCATCTTTCTGCATCCTGAGGCGCTTGCAGCCTGGGCAGCTAGCCGAGGCCGCACTCTCGGCGATTCGGAACAGTATGCCGCAGTAAAGCTACGGCTAATGCAAGCCTTTGATGAGATTCCCGACATGCTCAATCACGGACGCCGCTTGCGCCTCGAGGTTGACGAACTGCCTGCGCTGTTGGACTCAATTGGGGTGGAATAGGGTTACAATCGTTGCAGCTAACCCATTCTGGCTGCTTGCGTCCAATCGAGCAGCTAGAAACGGAACGGACGTGGCCCTTTGGACGGCGAAGGCCCGCGTTTGTAGGTGGGGATTTTCCGATGTTTACAGAGCTGCAGCGCTACGGGCGCAAGCAATGGCATGGCGCTCTCGTCACGTCCTTCGCAGTCCAAGGTCTTCTTCTGTTTCTGCTCGTCCATCGCGGCGGTCCTATGCTTGTAACGCCTTCTGACGTCAACTTGGGAATCAAAGGATCTTTCGGATCGATGTCGATCGTTTACCTTGCTCCGGTGGGGTTAGAGAAGACGCCGGTATCGCCAGAGGAACAAAGGCCGTTACTTCGCGCTGCGCTGGCGACTAAGCCGAAAGCGCATAAGCCCGAGACGGAGATTCGGCAAACCCATCAACCCACGCTGGACAATGCGCCGGAGCAAACTGCGCGTGGCGGTTCTCTTTATGGCCGCGTGCCGGGTTCGCCGCTTACGGGAGATGAAGTGGTGCCAGCACTGCCGGAAGTCTTTCCTGATCCTCCGGTATCGCGCTCCGACATACCATCGGGAGTTCAGGGAGATGTAATTGTCGAGGTCACGATTGACGAGCAGGGAAACGTCGTCCAGACCAAACTGCTGCAAGGAATCGGATACGGTATCGAGCAAAAAGTGCTCTCCGTGTTGCAGCGCTGGCACTTTAGGCCGGCCTCAAAGGACGGAGTCACCATCGCCTCACAACACATCGTGTACTTCCACTATCCCAGCTAGCGGGCTTCTTCGCCCCGGGGCCATTGCCGAACCTCCTTGTGACGCAGATCACAGCCGGACGTGATAAGCATACTGCTCCCTATACGCTGGCCCGTTATACTTAGTCGTAGAAGAAACAATCGAGCTTAAGCGTTACATACGTGGGGTTTATGCCGTTAATCTGGCTCCGAGTCGCGGTGTGTTGCTATGGCGTGGGCCTGCTCTATTCGCTTCTCCTTCTTAGCAAGAAGGGCAACATTTTGGCGAAGGTGGTAGAGCCCGCCGTCGGACTGGGACTGATCTTCCACTTCGTTTCTCTCGTCGAATCCACGGTTCTGATTGGCCACCTGTCGCTGGCTTCGATCCACTACTCGGAATCCATCCTCGCGTTCCTGGCGATGGTTGTGTTCTTCGTGTTCTTCGTGGGCTATCGCACGGTATCGCCGGGTGTCGTGATCTTTCCCATAGTCTTTATTCTGACCTTCGCGTCTGCGATCGGGCAGAAGCCAGTGACGTTGACATCGCCGCTGCTTCGCAGTGGTTGGATCTTTGTGCACGTAGTGCTCATCTTCACCGGCTACGCGGGTCTCTTCTTGAGTTTTGGTGCGAGCCTGCTCTACCTGGTGCAAGAGCGAACATTGAAGTCCAAGCGCTCAACACCGCTGCTGACTTGGCTTCCTCCATTACAGACGATTGACGAAATCTGCTATCGCGCATTGCTGTTCGGTTTCCCCTTCATGACCTTGGGGCTGGTGGCAGGGTCGGTGCTGGCCATTGATAAGTACGGACCGCTGTTCTTCTACGATCCGAAGATATTGTTGTCGTTCACGATGTGGGCAGTTTATTTGCTGCTGTTGTACACCCGCTGGAGTTCTGGATGGCGTGGCCGCCGCGCGGCGTTTCTGGCGACGTTTGCCTTCATCATCGCCTTAGGCGCGTGGGCCGCGAACAGCTTCAGTCGTACACACAGGTTCCTTTCATGAACTTCGTCGTCATCGGCGTGAACCATCAGACCGCACCAGTCGAAGTGCGCGAGCAATTCGCCATTTCTGAGGCGCGCCTACCCGAAGCGGTGAAGTCGCTGGCCACCTATCCTGGCATCGAGGAGGGCATGATCGTCTCCACCTGCAACCGGGTGGAGATGTTGGCGCGCACCACCAACGGTTCCGCCGATATGCAGGGTTTCATGCGCCAGTTTTATGGCTTCGATCCGGAGCTCTATCGTAAGTATTTGTATGAGTATCATGAGCGGGATGCGGTTCGGCATGTTTTCCGGGTGGCCTCAAGCCTCGATTCCATGATCGTGGGCGAGCCCCAAATCCTGGGACAGGTCAAGGAAGCCTATGCCACAGCGCGCGCTGTTGGCGCGGTTAACTCGCAGCTCGACGCTTTGCTTGACCCGCTCGTTCGCCGTCGCTAAACGTGTGCGCAACGAAACCGCGGTTGCAACTTCGGCGGTGTCGATCGCGTCGGTGGCCGTAGACCTGGCCAAGAAAATCTTCGGCAACTTGCAAGGCAAGAGCGTTTACCTGGTGGGCGCGGGAAAGATGTGCGAACTGGCGGCTCGCCACCTTCTGGCGCATGGTGCCCAGCAGATCTACGTAGCCAACCGGACCTTCGAGCGGGCGGCGTCGCTGGCGAAAAAGTTCAACGGCCAGGCGATTCCATTCGAAAGGCTTTATGAGACGGTACCCAACGCCGACATCGTTATCAGCTCGACGGGCGCCCCGCACGCCATCTTTCGCAAAGAACATGGCGAGAAGTTTCTTCATCAGCGTCGCAACCGCCCCATGTTCTTCATCGACATTGCGGTTCCGCGCGACATCGATCCCGAGCTCAACAAGTTGGACGGCATCTTCGTTTATGACATCGACGATCTACAACAGGTGGTGTCGTCGCACATCGCCGATCGCCGAACTGAAGCTGACCGCGCCGAGGCTATCGTGCAGCTTGAGGTGGATAAGTTCGAATCGCGACTGCACACGCTCGATGTAGTGCCTACCATCGTTTCGCTGCAAGAGCACCTGGAGACAGTTCGGCAGGCCGAGATTGACCGCGTACGCGGCCGGCTGGGAACGCTCTCGCCGGAACAGGAGTTGGCGGTAGAAGCACTGTCGCGCGGTATCATCAACAAAATCATGCATACGCCTATTACTACCCTCAAGAGTGCAGCCCGCGAATCGTCGGAGGCGACGACCGTCATCGATCTGGTGCGCAAGCTATTTGGATTGCGCGAGCCCAGAAAAGCCGCCGAGGAAGATGCAGCTGCCGTGAGCAGCGGGAAACCAGGAGCGCAAAACTGATGGCGCACCTGAGGATTGGTTCCCGCGGATCGCAACTTGCTCTCTGGCAGGCCAACCACATTTCGGCGCTGTTGCGCGAGCGCGGCCACGAAGTCGAGCTCGAGATTATCAAGACAACCGGCGACAAAATTACCGACGTCGCTCTCGCCCAGGTCGGTACGAAGGGTATGTTCACCAAAGAAATTGAAGAGGCGTTGGCCGAAGGCCGCGTCGATCTCGCCGTGCATAGCCTTAAGGACCTGCCGACCCAGCTGCCACCTGGATTCGAACTCGTCGCTATTACTACGCGAGTCAATCCGCGCGACGTGTTTTTGTCGGTGAAGTACGACAGCATTAAGACGCTGCCACGAGGAGCGCGCGTTGGTACCAGTAGCCTGCGCCGGCAAGCGCAATTGAAGGCGTCGCGGCCTGATCTGGTAATCCATCCGCTGCGGGGGAATGTCGATACGCGTATGCGCAAGCTGGAAGAAGGCGAATACGATGCGATCATTCTGGCAGCCGCTGGGCTTACACGGCTTGGCAGAACCGAACTGGTGAAGGAGACTCTGTCGGAAGACTTCATGTGTCCTGCGGCAGGACAGGGTGCACTGGGCATCGAGATCCGCGAAGGCGATGTGGCGATGCGCAAACATCTCTCGTTTCTGAACGACCCCGCGGCCTACGCTGCGACGACCTGCGAACGCGCATTGCTGAACAAACTCGGTGGTGGCTGCCAGGTCCCGATTGGCGCCTTCGCTGAGATGAAGGATGGCGGTTTGCAGCTAACCGCAATTGTCGCCCGCCCTGATGGTACGGAAGTTCTGCGCGAGCAACAGCAACGGCGGCGATCCAGTTTTGCTCGGTGAAACCGTTGGCGACGCTTTGCTGCGCCGAGGCGCGACCCGGATTCTCGAAGAGGTTTATGGCGCGGCGACAGCGGTGGCACAGCAACCGTGAGAAGCGGTGGTCAGTGGCCAGTGGCCGGTAGTTAGAGTTAGCGTCAATCGGTCGTCATTCCTGAGAGCCGCTTGGCCTGCGGGCTCAGAAAGCATTTTCACCTGTCATCCTGAGCGACGAGTCCAGTCGCCGGTGGCGACTAAGCATGAGGAGTCGAAGGACCTCTATTTTGCCAAATAATCCTCGTACCAAACATCGCAGACAAAGCTGCTCCTCTCGCCGGTTGCCGCATTCTAGTCTCGCGTGCCAAAAAGCAAGCGGGCGCTCTCTCTTCGGCGCTGCGCGAACTGGGTTGCCAGGTCATCGAGATTCCCTTCATCGAGATTCGTAAACCCAGCTCTTACCAGCCGCTGGATTCAGCATTGCGAGATCTCACGGCTTACGATTGGCTGATCCTTACCAGCGTTAACGGTGTGGAAGCGCTGTTCGAACGGCTCGCCAAGAAAAAGACTGAGCCCGCAGCGCTGGCACATCTGAAAATCGCCGCCATCGGTCCCGCGACAAGAAAGGCGATTGAGGAACGTGGCCTGCGCGTCGCCGTCACGCCGAAAGAATACGTAGCTGAGTCGGTCGTCGCTTCGTTGCAGCGTAGGGTGAAAGGGAAGCGGGTGCTGCTGGTGCGAGCAAAGATCGCGCGCGACGTCATCCCGCGCGAATTGCGCAAAGCCGGCGCTAGAGGTCGATGTGGTCGAAGCATACGAGACCGTTGCACCGAAGTCGTCGGCGAAGCGCCTGCGCGCCCTGCTGGCCAACCCAACAAAGAGGCCGCACGCAATCACCTTCACCAGTTCGTCTACGGTCAAGAATTTTGTAAGCTTGCTCGGATTGCGCGGCGCGCGTGCTGCCTTGAGGAAGCCGGTGTCGCATCAAGGCATACACACGGCATCCATCGGACCTGTAACCTCGGCCACGCTGCGCGAATTCGGATTGCCGGTGGACATCGAAGCCAAGGAATACACCATTCCGGGACTGGTCACCGCAATCGTAGCAGCGAGTAAGCATCTGCGGGGAGCACGGAAGTAGCTGACACATCTCATCGCGAACTCCGAAGCAAGTCCCTCGACTTCGGCGGCGAAGCGCCGGCTACGCTCGGGATGACGCCTAGTGAGGAGTGCGAGCGAAAGGCGAATAGCGAACAGCGGCTTTCCTATTCATAAATCGAGCACCCACATCCCGGCGACGGCACATGCACCTTGAGAAAATCCGACACGCGCTGATACGCATCAATCTGGTTTTCCACCCGCGCAAAGCCGTGGCCTTCGTTTTCGTACACCTTTAGCTGCACTGATCCGCCGCGCTTCTTGATGGCATCGGCCACCTGTTGCGCCTCTTCATGCGGACAGCGTGGATCGTTCCCTCCCGCCAGCAGCAGCAGCGGAGCCTTGATCTGGTCCACAAAATTGATCGGCGAGCGATCGTCGTACAGTGCCTTGTTCTTCACCGGATCGCCCATGGTAGCCAGGTCATACTCGCGCAGCAGTGGATCTTCATTGGCAATCTCGGTCGCCCAATTTACAAACGGCACAATCGGCACGCCCGCGGCCCACATGTCCGGCGCCTTGGTGACCGCCATCATGCTCAAGTATCCGCCGTAACTGCCGCCCATCACAATCAGCTTCTTGGGATCGACGAAGCCGCTCTTCTCGATCCATTGCGCCGCATCGAGCACGTCGTGCAACTCGCCGCCTCCGGCGTCGCCGCGATTGGCGTCGGTGAACTCCTTACCGTATCCGGTTGACCCGCGATAGTTCGGCGCGATCACCAGATATCCCTGGTTCACGATGTACTGGATGAAGCGGTTGAACGAGTTGACCGTCTGCGCGGCGGGTCCGCCGTGAATATATACGATCGCCGGAAACTTGCCGTTGCGCTGGATATTGTTCGGCACATACGCGAACGCTGAAATCGTCCACTTACCGTCGCGGCTGGGATAGTGCACCAGGTACGGCTCGACCATGTCGGCGCTATTCACTCCTGCGACCAGCGCGTGGGTTATTTGCTGGGACTGCTTCGACGCGACGTCATAGACCCAGACATCGCTGGGTGCGTTGGCACCGTTGTGGTTGTAGAGGAGCTTTGAACCGTCGCGGCTATAGGGAAGGGAATTGCCGCCGAGCGAGTTCACGCCCTTCTTCAGCGGCAACGCGTCCGCGCGCCGATTCGCCACGTCGTACAGATAAATGTCAGTGTTGCCGTCAACATTCGCCATCCACGTCAGCGATTTGCCGTCGGGCGAGAACGTTCCTGCGCTCAGCCGCCATTTCTCAGTGGTCAGCCAGGTTATTTTCTTGGATGCGATGTCGAGCAGTCCCACATTGTCGTAGCCGTTCTGAGCGTCGGAGGTGATGAGAATTGTCTTGCCATCTGGCGAGATGTCATCCGCTTCGTAGGTATGCTCGCCTTCATGCTGCGTCAGGTTTGTGCTTTGGCCGCTAGCGAGGTCGAGCACGAAAATATTCGAGTCCTTGCCGGTAGCGTGCGACTGCGTGTAAACCAGAAACTTGCTATCGCGCGAGAAGATGGGGCTGGTGTTGCTCAGTTCCTTGGGCGTGTTTTTCGTTAGATGTCGCACGTGCCGCGTGGCGACATCCATCAACTCGATCTCGTAGCTCGAACTTGTCTTGGGCTTAGTAATGTAGGCGATCTGCCGTCCGTCCGGCGACCACGCCGGCTCTTCTTCGGCACTCTCGGGCGAAGTCGTCAGATTCACCACATCGCCGGTCTTGGGCGACACCAGGAAAACATCCCACTGCTCATCGCCATCGTGATCGGAGATGTAGGCGATCCAGGTTCCGTCGGGCGACCACACGGGCTCCGTCTGCCGCTGATCGCTGATGGTCAACTGGGTCGGCCATCCTCCGGTCGAAGGAACCAGCCACAGATTGTTGCGTCCGCTGATGTTCGAGATGAACGCGATCTGCTTGCCGTCGGGCGACCACGTCGACTCGCCGATCTGACGTGTCATGTAGAGCTTCTCGATGGAGAACGCCTGCATGTCAGCGACGTTCTTACTCTCGAGCTTGGTGGGATCGGTGATGGCTTGCGGCGGACCTAAAATCTGCTGTGCGACGGCTTGGTGGGTCATAAGTGATAGCGTCATAAACAGAATGACTCGAGCATGTTTCAAAAATAATCTTTGAAGGGGTGCACCTTCAGAGTTCGGGTAGTGCGGACCTCCAGGTCCGCGTCTAAGGTTTTCCTTTTTGTTGGGTGAATCGGGTCCCCCAACGAGCGCCGCTTTTGCGCTTGTTGGGGTAAAGTTCAGCCCGCGGGAGATGTGCTTTTCCGACTCTCCCCACGCTCTCTTGATCCCGCTAGGGATTTGCGCCCCACACTTTCTCAGCCGCCCGTCAAGTGCCCCCCTCCCCCCTTTTGTTGAATCCTTGTTTTCAATATTTTGGATGCAAGATACTGTGTTGATTGGACTTACGGTCGAGCATAAACCTTTGTTTTTCAATACTTTGCAAGATTCGTCGCAAAATACTGCTTTCAAAGGACTTAGAGGCAAAATACTGCGGGATAAGGACTTAGACGCAAAATGAAGAGGGCGATAACTGGTTTGGGTGGGGAAAACTCCGAATAGCAGCCAATTCAAAAACCAACGCTTAGGTCGAGCCACACAGCCCCGATCTGGACGTCCAGGCCTCGAGCTTCGTTGGACACAATTTTCAGGCATCCCGTCCACGCGAGAACTATACCAAACCAAGCCAGTCATGCAGCGCCTGTTAAGCCGATCCTGCTGGCGGTGCGGCAGACTGGCTCTCGCGCTCTCAGTCTACGATGCAGAGTTGGGTTGGTCGTGTAAGAAAACGCATTCCCCGAACACGGAGGTAACCGCCGATTCCCAAAATGGATAGCCCGTGGGGCTAGCAGCCAGAATCTCCTGCCGTCCTCAAGCTGCGCATGGCGCAATTGAGGAGTGGCAGGGCAGCGGAAGATGGGAGTAGTGCGCCACGAAGCGGAGGGGGTGACGCGCGCGACGGTGGTGCGCTATGAGGACCGGCGTACAATTGCTCCCGGAGTACGTACCGCCGAGAGGTTCCATGCCTTCAATTCTTGAGCAATATAGAATTGCCGACTTTATCGAATGGGAAAAGCAAAAGGCTCTAGAGATTAACACCGACTTTCAACGGGGTAGTGTATGGAAGCCGGCAGCGAAAACGATGCTCATCGACACGATACTACGTGGATATCCGATACCTAAGGTTTATCTTCGCACGAAAATAAATGTTCGCACCCAAAAATCGATAAGAGAGATTGTCGATGGCCAGCAAAGACTCAAGGCAATCTTGGACTTTGCTGATAATAAATTTGTTCTGACAAAACGGGCTGCAGAGTTTAAGGGAATGCGCTATTCCTCACTAACAGAGGAGCAGAAGTCCACGTTTCTTGGCTATGCTATCGCCGTCGATCAACTTGTAAATGCTGGCGACGAAGAAGTACTTGAGGTGTTTGCGAGACTCAATTCATACACAGTTTCACTAAACGGCGCCGAGAAACGCCATGCAAAGTTTCAGGGCGAATTCAAGTTTTCGATCCGGGATACTTCTAAGCAATGGGCGGATTTCTGAAGACTACAAGATATTATCGGTGCAGAAGCGTGTACGGATGCAAGACGATGCGCTGACCGCTGAAATGGTCGGGGCCCTGTTGGAAGGAGTCAGGGATGGCGGAGACCCTAAGATATACGCCTTGTACAAGAAATACGACACTGACTTCGACATTGCTACCATCGCTAAATTTGACAAGGTTCTCAAATATCTTGTGGACAACTTTGCGGAATCGCTATTAGGCACCGCCCTGCTGAGTCCGCCCCACCTTCTGACACTATTCAGTGCTTTAGCTTTCATACTTGTTGGCATTCCGAACGGAGACATCAAGCCAGAGGAACTACAGGGCCTGCCAACCGCCATGTTTAATGACCTTGATCGGGTACGCGAGAATCTACTGCTACTTGCTTCTCTGATTGATTCAGAGGAGGAACCCGGAGAGCCTCTAAGCCCATTTTGGAAAGCCTTCACATTCGAGCACACAGAGGATTGCTAGTCGTCGAGTTCGATTCCCATTTTATGTGCGTGCTTTAGGTTCCGATAACGTGGCGTGACATCCGCATTTCATAAACCGATTCGAAGACTCAAGGGAGAAACAGGATCGCTACAAGAGGAGTTTCTCCGAGCGTTTGCGGCCGGCAATCAACGGCGAAGTCGGCTAGCGTGCGAGATGGCTGTCATCAGATTGCATGATACGTGGGCAAGATTCTGTCGAGAACTCATTGTTCTGTCCGCCTTTGGGAGAACAATAACCTTGAGCGGTATGCCGCTCCCGCCTTGTCAGCACTCGATAAGGCATTGCCACTTAGTAATTCCGACACTATTTTCAACACCAGGAAAGAGTTATCGATTCGAACCTAGATGGGCGGATGCTACACAGTGCATACGCGCAGCCCAACGACTAGCGATTGCAAATTTCCCTACTGTCTCTGCGGCATTAGGTGCCACCAACTCGCCAGCGAAAGACATTCGGCGGGCAAGAAATTTCTATGCTCATCGCCAAAGGGAACAGCGCAGGAGTCTGGTGCGACTAATTTGTTTGCAAGCCGAGCGCGGTTGGAGGTTTTCGATCTGGCTGCGTATACAAGCGGGAATGTCAGGGTGATTGAATCTTGGGTCAGTAGCCTAAACCTTGTTGCACTGGCAGCCGCGCAATAGATTATTCTATGAATAGATATGAAACATTCTTTCGAGTATCAAAGACTCGACAAGCTAGTGGACGACCTGCTGAAGGACACGCGAACGCAGGGCACCCCATCCTCTGCACCTGCCTGGGGCACAGAGGGTGGGAGACGAGATGAGCCGGGTGCCTGGGTGCCGCAGGTTCGCGTCCTTCTTTTGGACGCTAACCTGGGCTTAAGAATGTCCGCGGCGGACCGCCGTGGATGCTCCGTTCCCGGTCTCGGCCTGTCCAACTCCGATTTGATCCCGATGCCTCCTATTTCACGAAACGCGTAAGGACGGGAAGGTACTCCACTTCCACTTACCCGGGTCGCTGACTAGTACCCGCTTCACCTGATTGCGGGCAGATAGAGCGATAGAGCAACTCTATCTAAAATTCGCAATGATCCCAGGTTAGCGGCACCAAGCGCCAAGCCTTGCGATCCCACCCATTCGAAAACCGCGAATGAGTAGGGCACCCCGCACCCGGCACTGTTGAACCTGTTGGGATTGTCTTCTTATTTAGGTCTTGCCTGCTCGGTACTTTTTTTTTTTTTTTTTTTTTTTTTTTTTTTTTTTTTTTTTTTTTTTTTTTTTTTTTTTTTTTTTTTTTTTTTTTTTTAAAAATCTCGTTTAGGTCCATTGGCCTGCTCGGTACGAACCGGACTACGGCTCTACGGTGTTCTCGAAAGAGGCGCGGATTTTTTTCGACGAGAAGGCAGCGAAGGAAATAGGCAATATCGCGTGCCGCGCTGTGACTCATGGACGTCGTGTAGTAAAGTGCGTCCACGTCGGAAGCGAGCGACTCTTCGCTCGGCCAGTGATCGGAAATCAGGACCACCGGGGTACTTGAAGAAAGCAGCTTCAGCCCGGAGGCCAACATGCTCACGCGGACGACACCATCATCGTGAATGAGGACGGCGCTAATGGCGCGTGGAAGTAGCAGCGTCCGAACCGCAGTCTCAGCGTTCCTCGCCACGGCCACACGACAACCTTCGCGCTCCAGACACTTCTGGAAAAAGGAACAAGCTCCAGAACATTCACAAACGAGAAGAAGACTGAGGGGTTCACTCATTGCGAAACCGTCCTTTCTCAGCCAGAAATGTGGCCTGCCAGGAGGTGAGTGATGACATCGAGCAGCACATTCGGCGACTCACCTTTCTCCAGGAACCCATCCGCAAACTCCAGCCCGTCAGGTTTCTCCGCTGCAGCCGACATGATGAGAATGGGAACTTCCGGTTTGAGTCCCTTCATTTCTCTGGCGATGTCTGTTCCTGTTTTGCCGCTAAGAAAATGGTCGGCGATTACCAGCTGGACGGGATTCTGCTTGAAGAGTTCCAGACCGTCTTCGCCAGAGCTGGCAGTCAGCACGTTGTAGCCTTGGCTGTCGAGCAGGAGCTTTCTCACCCGCAGCGCGATGTCGGCATCGTCAATGCACAGTATGAGTGGAGGTGTGGCGGTCGGAATGGATCGAGCTGAATTCATGGCAGTTCCTTATTTGCTCGCGAAAGCCGCTTGGCATGCCTGTCCTTCCGCGAAGAGAGTTACACCGCTGGTAAACCAAGCGTGAACTAACTGATTGAAAGGCTTCTATCGCCGCTTTCGGCAAACGACAGAGAAAGCCCCGCTGCACAATTTGCAGGAGACACAGTCTTCGGCCAAGGCAATCCCCTTAAGGTGAATGCATAGCCGTCGCTCCCGGATCGGAACCCCATAAAACGCGGAGCCAGTTGCAGTGGAGATAGGGGGGAAACCTTACTCTATACGGGCCGACTGCTACTGGCTCACGGTATTATCGCAGTAGCATAGCGAGTTCCAGGGATGCCAGTCTGGTCAAAATTGCTCACTCTCGCGAAAAGAATAGGGTGGCCTCTGAACCGTACAATGCATGTGCCCTACTCCGCTTTTGGGATGCCTTCCAACCTTTGTGCCGAAGGATGTCGGAGGAAACCCGAAGCGCCCTGCATCGTTGAAGGAAGGGCGTTACGGGCATAGTCGTGGATAAGTATTGCAAAGCAGGGTTATCACGAGCAATCGTGGCGGCGAACGATCACCATGATTTTCGCCTGCCTCTGGCGCAACGGATGGTCACGATAACTATCCCACGGATGTCGTGTAATGCTTGCGGATGGTTGTCACGTTTTCGGAATGTCGCTTCCTAAGTGGTCGTAATCGTTGGGCGATTCTTGTTCCACTTCTTCATTTGCTTCTGTTGCGCCTTGAGTTGTTTCTTCTGCTGCTTGTTGTATTGCTTGCTGTATTTCTTGTAGGACTTCTGTGCGTCCTTCTGGGCCTTGGTTTGCGAGGACCTAGGGCTGGCGTGGGCAACCGGCACGAACAGTGCCAGGCCGAGAAAGATAAACAAGACCGCCGCCGAAATTCTTTTCACAAGCTCACCAGGAAATTTGCTCTGGCCCCATTCTACAATGCGCTCTCCGCTAGTCTAAACCAATCGCAGGACGTTCGTGCTGTGCGCCCTCCGTGGGAATTTCGATTATCTGCGATGATAGATGTTGGAGCCGAGCCAGAAGCTGCGCAGGTATGCGGACACGCTACATATGGCGGACATCTGCAGGCGTCGGTCCTCGGGCGAGGTGTGACGTATGACGCGCGAGGATTTTACCAAGGTGGTCGCGGAGGTACTCGACTCTCTGCCCAAAGAGTTCCGGGACCGAATCCGTAACGTCGCCGTACTGGTCGAGGATCAACCTCCGGACCAGGAACCGCTCCAACCTGGGAAGCCAAGCGTACTGCGTCTGGGGCTGTTTCACGGTGTGCCCATGACCCACAAGAGCGTATTTCAAATACCGGCAGGTCCCGACTACGTTGTGCTCTACCAAAAGAACATCGAGGCCATCTCCTCCAGCGAGGCTGCCGTGCGCGAACAAATTCGGCAGACAGTCATTCACGAATTCGGACATTACTTCGGAATGACTGAGGAGCAACTGAAGGATGTCTAACATCGAAGCGTTTCAACACTGGTCGAGTTTTAGATCCCGCCTTTCGCAAAAGAGGCTAAAGGATCTAGCCACCAAATCCAACTGCCCTCGTGCCAGCAGATCTTTCGCCATCGCGCGCAGTACCTCGACCAGCGTCCCCTTCGCGCACCCATTGCTGGAATCGGCGATGGCACGTCTGGTATGGTGGAAACTTCTCACCCGGCACCCGCCCATTGGGCTCCGGTCGTAAAATCCAAAGCACGCCTTCCAGCACGCTCGGGTATCTGCCCAAGGCCGACCCCGTCGCGAACTGGGCGTCTGGCTCGACCAGCGGTTTCAGTACTCCCACTGCGCATCGGTGAGTCCACTACGATGTGTGTAAAAAGAAAAAGTGTGGTAGAAGATATCTAGCTACTTTCCTCGCCGGCATGTGGTGACCGCAGCTGCGCGCCTTGCTACTTTGTTCCTCGCCCAGAACGACGCTTCCTTTCACTTTCTCTATCCACCATCCACTATCCACTATTCACTTTTCCTACCTCGTCCCCTTGTGAATGTCCACCGTGCTCCACGTTTTGTCAGCGGCATGGCACAAGTTCTCCAGCGGACAATCGGCGCACTTGGGTTTGCGCGCGATGCACAATGCGCGGCCGTGCAGGATGATCTGGTGCGCAAAAATAATCCACTTGTTGCGCGGGATCACCTTCATCAGGTCCTGCTCGATCTTCTGCGGCTCTTCGTGTTTAGTGAGCTCCAGGCGCCGCGAGATACGTTGCACATGCGTGTCCACCACCACGCCGTCGGCGATCTTGTACCAGGTTCCCAACACCACGTTCGCGGTCTTGCGCGCCACACCTGGGAGTTGCAGAAGCTCTTCCATGGTGCGCGGAACCTCGCCGCCGAATTCACTGATCAGCTTGCGAGCGGCGCCCACCACCGACTTCGATTTGTTGCGGAAGAATCCCGTGGTGCGAATGTCGTCCTCAAGATCTTCTGGCTGGAGCGCAGCGAATGCCTCGGGAGTCGGATATTTCTCGAAGATGACCGGCGTCACCATGTTGACGCGCACATCGGTGCATTGCGCCGAGAGAATGGTCGCCACCAGCAACTCCCACGCGCTGTTGTGATGCAGCGCGCAATTCGCACCGGGATAGCGCTCGTCGAGACGCCTCAGGATCTCGTCGACGCGCTCCGGTGCGACCGGATTGTAGCCCTTCGATGCCATCGCCGTTTTGCGAGACGATTTTGGAGAGGGCTTGACCGGCTTCGGCACAGGCTTTCGCGAAGCGGCGGTTGCCTTCGCGACGCTGACCTTGGCTCGCGTCGGCTTGCTGGCAACTTTATCCTGGCGGCCGGTGCGCGAAGGTCGGCGAGGCATGGCGCCACGTGGCATGATGGATCTCCCTAGGTAACGACAAGAGATTATAACGGCACCGGCAGATTACAATGAGGAGACGTCATCCTTCTCAGCCTGGAGTTTCGCAATGCCACCCAGCAATGTCGCAGTGCAGACTGTCTCTGCCGAACTGCCGGCGATGCCGCTCACCCTTGAAGGGTTGAGTGTGCTGCACCAGATGTTTCGCTTTCGCTGGCCGGAGTGGCGCAAGCTGGATTCCGCGCGCCAGGCGGACATTGCTCGCGAAGCTGCCACGGTGTTTGCCGCCAGCGAAGAGGCCGGGCAAAGCGCTGTTTACTCCATGCTCGGACACAAAGGCGATCTGATGATCGTGCACTTTCGCGACTCCTTCGACGAGCTTAACGCTGCCGAATTGCAACTCAACCGAACCGGTTTGCAGGACTTTCTCGAGCCCATGCACTCGTATTTATCGGTGATCGAGTTGGGCCTGTATGACTCCAGTGTGAAGCTTTTTCGCCAGCTCGCAGATCGAGGAGTGAAGCCGCTTTCCGAAGAGTGGAACAGGGAAATTGAAGAGACTCATGGCGCGCCAACGGGAAGCCATGCGTCCGCGACTATATCCGAAGATTCCTGACAGCCGCTATCTGTGTTTCTATCCGATGGACCGCAAGCGCGGCGAGGAGAAGAACTGGTACATGCTGCCCATCGAGGAGCGCCAGCGCCAGATGGAAGAACATGGCATGGTGGGCCGCCGCTACGCCGGCAAAGTGCAGCAGATCATTACTGGTTCCATCGGCTTCGACGATTGGGAGTGGGGCGTCGATCTGTTTGCTCCCGACCCTCTGGTATTCAAGAAACTGATCTACGAGATGCGCTTCGACCAGGTCAGCGCGGTGTATGCGTTGTTTGGCCAATTCTTCGTTGGCGTGCGGCTTCCAGTGCAGAAGCTCGGGGAATGGCTGAACGGAAGCCTGCCGAAGTAGCATTAAGCCATTTCGCTTTCGCACGCAGCATTTCGCCGCGAAGTTAATACTCACAACTAACTCAGGGGAAGGTCTGCTCTACAAAACATGATTGCTCACATTCTCGAAATAGTCGGGGCGTGGATCGTCAGCGTCATCTCCGCAGGCGGCTACGGCGGCGTGATGCTGCTGATGGCCATCGAGTCGGCATGCATTCCATTGCCGTCAGAAATCATCATGCCGTTCTCGGGATATCTCGTGTATACGGGCCGCTTTTCGTTGCTGGCCGTAGCCACGTGGGGCGCGATTGGATGCAACCTGGGCTCGGTGCTGGCCTACGAAATCGGATACTTCGGTGGACGCCCGCTGGTAGAGCGTTACGGCCGCTACATTTTTCTCAGCCAACGCGAACTTGGTATCGCCGACCGCTTTTTCGAGCGGCGAGGCGCCATCGCAGTGCTGATTGCCCGCTTGCTGCCGGTGGTTCGCACCTTCATCGCGCTACCCGCTGGCGTCGCCCGCATGCCGCGCCTCAAGTTTCACCTCTACACATTTGTTGGATCGTGGCCTTGGTGCTTCATGCTGGCGTATGTCGGTATGCGACTGGGCGAGCGGTGGGACAAAGATCCGCGGCTGAAAATGTGGTTCCATCGCCTCGATGCAATCATTCTGGTCGTGATTCTTTGCGCAGTGGTTTACTTCGTGTGGTCGCATGTGCGACACCGGGTGGGCAGGGAAGAAGTGGAGGTAGTGAAATAGGGGGCAGTCGCCCTCAGCCTTGAGCACGGACAAAATCCAGCCGATGCTTCTTCAGTCGATCTTCACCGCTTTGGCGATCATGCGTTCATAGCTTCGCCATGGCATGATTCTCCTCAGCCAAACTTGCGTCTTGGCGTCGCCGCCAATCAAGTATCGAAGCTTGGGGTTGGGGTTCTGTGCGATGTCAACAATCAACTTCGCTACCTCCCGAGCATCGCGACGATGTTTCGCGCGCTTCTTGATGAACTCGACGAATCGCTGACTGCGTTCGCGATTAGGAGAGTTCGGATCGAGTGCGCCCGCTGCAACCTTCACATTCCGTTCCCAAATGTCAGTGTCGTAAGAGCCGGGCTCGACCAGTACAACTCGAATGCCGAGTGAATGGACCTCGATTCGCAGGGACTCGCTCCATCCTTCCAGCGCGAACTTGGAGGCGGAATAGGTGCCCACCATGGGCGACGCCGCGCGTCCGCTGACAGAGCTCACTTGTATGATATGGCCCGACTTCTGCCGGCGCATCACTGGTAATACGGCCTTCGTCATCGCGACGTTGCCAAAAAAGTTGGTCTCGAACTGATCGCGAATCTCATGCAGCGCGAAGTCCTCTCCAAAGCCGCCGCTGCTGAAGCCGGCATTGTTCACCAGCACGTTAATACGACCATGGTCGCGAACTATGGCGTTCACCGCAGGGGCAAGCGAATCGAATTCGGTGATATCAAGACGCTGCAGATCAAGCCGATCAAGTACGCCGGCTTGTTGCGCGGCGGCCTCAAGCCGTCCCCGATTTTCGAGGTTGCGCATCGTGGCCACCACACGATAGCCCTTGAGCGCCAACTCGACGGCAGTTAGCAATCCAATGCCGCTTGAGCTTCCAGTTACAACTGCAACTTTCTCTTCAGCCATGGCTTTCCACCAAATCCTTCAAATTGCCGCACAGGGCGCAAACGCGTCCGTTCACGCAGGTTCGATTGCAATGTCTGCCGCCGTTACGAGAAGATAACGAGTTTGTACATTCTTTCATGAAACGGACTGATAGCATGCCGACCACTAAAAAGCAGGGAATTAGCACCGCCGCCGCGGGCGACATTGCCCCGGCGAAAGGGAAGCTCGGAATCATGATCCCGGGCATGGGCGCCGTCGCCACCACGTTTGTCGCGGGCGTTGAAGCGATGCGCAAAGGGATTTCCAGCCCCCATCGGATCGCTCACCCAGATGGGTACCATTCGCTTGGGAAAGCGCACGGACGGCCGTTCGCCGAAGATCCAGGATTTCGTTCCGTTGGCCAAGTTGAATGATCTGGTGTTCACTGGCTGGGACATTTTCGAGGACGACATGTATTCCGCTGCGCGTAACGCGGGCGTTCTCGACGTATCGTTACTCAATCAGGTCAAGCCATTTCTCTCGAAAATCAAGCCTCGCAAGGCGGTTTTCGACAAGAATTACGTCAAGAACCTCGACGGTCCCAACGTGAAAAAGGGCAAGAACAAGATGGACCTTGCCGAGCAACTGCGCGAGGACATCCACGACTTCAAGAAGTCCAGCGGCGCCGACCGCCTGGTCATGATCTGGTGCGGCTCTACCGAAACCTTTATCAAGCCGAGGCCGGTACACAAGTCGGTCGAGGCCTTCGAAAAAGGGCTGCGCGCCAGTGATGCCAACATCGCGCCGTCGATGATCTACGCCTATGCCGCGCTGAAGGAAGGTGTGCCGTTCGCCAACGGCGCGCCCAACCTGACCGTTGACATCCCCGCGATGCTCGACCTGTCGAAGCAGAACGAAGCGCCGATTTGCGGCAAGGACTACAAGACCGGGCAGACGCTGATCAAGACCATCCTCGCGCCGGGATTCAAGGCGCGCATGATCGGCCTGAACGGCTGGTTCTCCACCAACATCCTGGGCAATCGCGACGGCGAAGTGCTCGACGATCCCGGCTCCTTCAAGACCAAGGAAGAGTCGAAGTTGTCGGTGCTGGAGCACATTCTGCAGCCCGAGCTTTATCCCCAGCTCTACGGCAACATCTGCCACAAGGTCCGCATTAACTATTACCCGCCACGTGGTGATAACAAAGAGGGTTGGGACAATATCGACATCTTCGGCTGGCTCGGCTATCCCATGCAGATCAAGGTTGATTTCCTGTGCCGCGACTCCATCCTGGCGGCGCCCATCGTCCTCGACCTGGTGCTCTTCCTCGACCTGGCAAAGCGCTCCTCAGAACTGCGGGGGCTTGGCATCCAGGAATGGCTAAGCTTCTACTTCAAGTCGCCGATGACGGTGCCGGGACTGTATCCCGAGCACGACCTGTTCATCCAGTCGATGAAGCTGAAGAACACCCTGCGTCACCTGAAGGGCGAAGAGATGATCACGCATCTCGGGCTGGAATATTACGATTAGAAATCGCTGCCATGGCCCTAAACAGTTGAGTCGCAGGTGTAACCGCCTGTTTACGTCAGTTGCCGTGGTAGGCTGCGAATGGAATGGATCTACTGCTAGTTGCCGTTATACTCGCCGCAGCCGCGTGCGTCTTATGGTTTTTGCCTCGAAACAGGCGATGGCTCTGGAAACTCACCTTAAGGATTCCCGCTGGCGTTCTGCTGTGTGCCTCAGCACTGACGCTACTGGGCTTGCTATTCCGCGGTGCCATGTGTGGCCGCTATGAGTTTCCTCCTATCTTATCGCGTGACGGAAAACTAGTTGCTCAACTGAGCGAGTCAGATTGTGGCGCTGTGGACTCGTTTCACAGTTCTGTGCGGCTCTGGAGAAACCGTCGAGGTTCTTTGATGCAGCTCTTCGGGAAGCAAGAGCAACCGACGATCATATTCACAGTCGGACATGACCCTCGGTTGATTGATGTCATGTGGAAAGACGAC
Organism: uncultured Acidobacteriaceae bacterium; assembly: GCA_963709045.1. GTDB lineage: Bacteria > Acidobacteriota > Terriglobia > Terriglobales > Acidobacteriaceae > Bog-257. The sequence continues at coordinate 212,198 of CAVPUX010000013.1, forward strand.
CGAACACTGCTCATTCGTTACCCAAACGACTCCCGCTATGCCGAAGAATTTCGCTGTCAACCAGAATGGGAGGGTATTCATATCGAGTGCGTTGGATACGCGCCGGATTACACCAAACCGGTAGGCGAACTGCCACCTGTCCGGAGGTGGTTCTGGTGAAGACTGTAAGCTTGATTCCTCCGAGGGCACGACCATACTGGACATTCAGGAACATGGCTGTTGTAGTTCTGCTGGCTACGGTCGCTAATGCTCTTGTCAGAGCATTCGTCAGGTTCAGCCCTGAACAAGTCGCCCGATTGGAGCGGTCGAGTGCATTCCACTCGGCGCCATTCGTAGCGCTTTATTACGCGTTTGTGGCGATTGTTTTGTACGTTGTATATGCGACCCGCAATCGGGCAAGTTGGTATGTCTGGCGGGTAGCGGCATTCGGGATGGTACTCGCCGGGGCACTTGTCATACCGCTTGACATCGTGCTGCCATTACGCTCTTTTTGATAGCTGTCGATAAATCGCCATTACACAGGTGACCGTCACCTCTCTTACACTCACGTCGCTGGATCGGCGTAATCGCCGGGTGCCCAGCTTCGCCCGTCTTTTGGGCCCACCTGGGATCTCCGCGCCCTGCAGCCGAAACGATGTAAGCTGACGCCGTTCTTCCGTTTCCCGTTTGGCCTTACGTTGGATTGGTGAAGGTGACAGTGTAGCTCGCAACCGAGGGCTGATTGAATTGGCATGGCGGTTGGGTGTTCACATGACCCTCCTGCGGGTAATTCTTGCCCGGACAACCAGAACCGGTCGGCGGATTGGAGGGTCCCGTGCAAATGTCGCATCCCAGCGGATACACACCGGGATTCTTGGCATTGCCGGTCGCCGAAGTCACGGTGATAGCGTTGCCGGACGACGGCTTGATCGAAACCCCATAGTTGAACCCATTGACCAGACTGACGTCATACCAGTCATTGCCCTGAGTATTCAAGTTGAGTTCGGCCATGCTCAATCCGGTTCCCCCTCCGCACGACGACCAGACCAATATGTCCGCCGAAATGGCGACGTTGAAGTTACCTTTCGTGAGCTGAATAGGCTGCGACTTTCCGGAGGCGAGAGTGAAGGAACAAGCATAAGGATTTCCCTGGGCTGGAAACGTACAAAAGGGAAAATCGCTTTGACTGTAAGGGCCCAGGGACGCCCCGTTGAAGCCGATGTAAATGGTGTGGCTCCCAGAGGTGCTGTTTGTGATCGTAACCGTCTGGTTGATAGCTCCGAGATCGGCGGCGGCGAGAGTAACAAGTGTCGCGACCAGCAGACACTTCTGCATCGTTGTAGTCACGGTAGTCCTCCAAAGTTGACAAAGCGGGATACGGCGACAAAACTTACGCGCAGCGGGAGAGGATGTCAAAGCAAATTTCAATGTGCCTGGTGCCCAACTCATTCCCGACGTTGGAATGAGTGGGGACGAATTGTCGTAACGGCCAATCTCAGCGAGGTCGCCTCTAATTGAATCATGGTCTCCCACACATTCGAAACCCGCGAATGTGTGGCGCACTCGGCGGTTACTGTTGTAGCATCGCCTTATTGCAAGAAGGTTAGATCTATGCCCGCCTACTTCTCGTCGAAGACGTACTCGTGCTGAGCATCTCGCGTGATCAGCGTTTTCTTCGCGCCGCTGCCGACTACGAACTCGAATCCCTCCATTCCGGGCACGATGGTCACGAACGAGAGCGTCCCATCGGGATTCTTCTTGGTCGCGACCTCACTCTTCCATTCGCCGAAGTCGAAGTACGTCTTCCCACTCGCCATGCTCACGTCGATATCTCCTAAGGACGCATTCCAATAATGCTTCGCCAGCTTCGTGCTTTCCGTGGCGTCCGCCGGTACGGTCAGAAGCTTTCGCTCGGCCGCGATGTCAGCGAAATAGCTCTTTGCATCCGCGGCCAGCAGATTGTCAGCCTCGGGATGTCCATCGAAGAGAACCTCCAGCAGCTTGCGGCGGAAGCGGGTCCGGATCAGCCACCCGGGGTTGCCATTGGTGAGGATCACGGCTCCGACGTTCTGCTGCGGCAGCCAAATCATGTCGCTGTGATAGCCGATCAGGTCTCCACCGTGATGGACCACCGGAACTCCGTACGTCTTATCCACCATCAATCCCATGCCGTACGAATCGTCCTTGCTCATGTACACCTGCGGCTTGCGACGCTCCAGCAGAGGCTCCGGGTCGATGTAAGTCTTGCCGTCCGGCAGCTTGCCGTCGGCCAGTTCCATCGAAACGTACTTCAGCATGTCGTTAATGCTGCTCCACGCCCCACCTGCCGGACGCAGCGGAATGACCGAGTAGTTGGCTGCCATCAGCGCCTTCGCGGGTTTTCCATCGATGTCGGGCGCGTGCGGCCCGGCATGATTTGCCTTCTGCGCTTTCTCAAAGTCGAAGGTGGTCTCCGTCATCCCTAGTGGATCGAACACCAGCATCTGCATCCCTTTGTCATAGGCCTGGCCAACTTCCATGTTGGGATACAGTACGTGTCCGCCGGTGTACCCCGCGGCTGCGGCCATCAGGTTGGAATACTGGAACAGCTCGCCGAATTTCGAGGTAGGCTGCATCGTCCCCAGCAGCGTCATGGAACTCTGCGGCGTCATCTTCCCGTACTCGAAGAGCCACTCCAGGTCTTGCCGGGGCATTCCGGTACAGGCACAGATCAGCTGCTTGACGAGCACGCTCTTGGTCGTCGCTGCGTCGCCCAGCTTGAAATCGGGATACAGCGTTGTGACCGGCGTGTCCCAGTTCATCTTGTGCTCGTCCACCAGCTTTGCCAGCATCAGCGTGGTGAGCGCTTTGGTGTTCGACGCGATCATGAACAGCGTATCGCCATCCGGCTTCGCGGTGCCGCCCAGCTCCTTGACGCCGAAACCATCGGCAAAGATCACCTTTCCGTCCTGCACCAGTCCGAGCGCAACTCCCGGAACTTCCGTTTCCGTTTCTCCTTGCTCAATGAAGCGGCCCAGCTCCGCGATCCGCGCCTGGTCCAGCGGGTTCGCCTTCTTGCCGGCAAAGGATTCGCGCGAATAGCCCTTCGGCAACAGCCTTCCCAGTGCCACCCCCAGCTGTCCACCGCGCTTCTCAGCCACAGCGTCGGCCATGTCTTCGATTACAACCGTCCACGTCGTGCCCGCGTATTGCACCACCGCGGCCACGCTGCGCTTCTCATTCGGCGAGGTCCGATAGTCATACGCGCGCCGCTTACTCCAGCCGTCGCGGTCGGGCAGATCGTTGCTCACCAGTACCGGCCACTTCGCCTCCGGCCTGTACGCCTTCCAGGCCTCGGCCAGCGCTTCGTCATCGTCCTTTGCCGCAACGTCCACTAGCGCAATCCACGAACCGCCCTCCGGAGCTTCCAGGATCGTCGCGGGACCCTTCACCGTCACCGTCCAGTCCTTGGGAGCGATGAACGTGTTTCCCATCACGGTGGTCATCGGAGTGTCGGCTGCAACCCGCTCCGGAGTCTGCGGAGCCGCCAAGGTCTCTGCCGCGGCCGTCTGACTTTGTACGAACAGGAGGGAAGCAGCGAACAGGAGAATGGCGAATACCTTGGTACGTGTTTTCATAATGCTGACATGTTACTCCCGGCGAGCTTTTCTTAGCGGTGATAGTGAGCGGTAAATCGCCATATCGTCGAACCGGCGCGTACCGCTTTCGTCATCCCTTGGCAAGCGACCGCTGGCCCTTGCGTATAATTCCCTTCGTTATGCGCGAATGCCGAATTGCTCTTCTCATTTCTACGCTCCTGCTATGCAGTATCGGGATTAGTCTCGCCCAATCGAACGACACTGTCATGCAGCAGGCACTCAGCCCATCAAGTCCCTTGCAAGAAAACCTGCGCGTTCTTACCGACGAGATCGGCGGACGCATTCCAGGCACTCCAGCGTTCCAGAAAGCGACGCAGTGGGCCGTTGATGGGTTTAAGGCCGCGGGCGCTGACTCGGTTCACACGGAAGAGTTCACCATGCCAATTTCCTGGGCCGAAGGAGCGACCGAGGTGGAAGTGGTCGCGCCGGTGAAATTTCATGTGCTTGCGCACTCGATTGCGTGGGCTCCGGCCCTGAAGCCGACGACCGCGCGGGTGGTGGACGCCGGCATGGGCACAGCCGCCGAGTTTGCCAAAGCTGGAGACGTCACAGGCGCCATCGTGCTGGTGCACAGCGACGTGCTGAAAACTTGGGACGACCTCTTTCAGGAGTACTACCGCGCGCCCGGAATTATCGCTCTGGCGCGACAGGGCAGGGCTCTGGCCATTGCCTTCACCTCCAGCCGCGAACATGATCTTCTCTATCGCCACATCAACGCCATGAACGGCGAACATCGATGTGATCCCTCAGGTCCTGCTGGCGCGCGAAGATTCCGAACGAATCGCACGGTTGCTGGCACATGGCGAGAAAGTCCAGATGTCGCTGTCCATGCCGAATCAAATTGGACCAACGATTACCACCCGCAACGTAGTGGCGGAGTTGAAGGGAACCGAACTGCCGAACGAAATCGTGATCCTGGGCGCCCACTTGGATTCATGGGAGCTCGGCACCGGCGCACTCGACAACGGATGCAATGCGGCACTGGTCATCGACACGCTGCGGGCGATCAAGATGGCGGGCATTCGTCCGAAGCGAACTATGCGCTTCATTCTGTTCTCGGGCGAGGAAGAGGGTCTGCTGGGTTCGTACGCGTATGTGCGTGCACATCAAAATGAACTGGACAGTATTGCGGCTGAACTGGTACTGGATGAGGGCAGCGGTCCTGTCGTCAGCTTCTCAACCGGCGGCCGGAACGATGTGGACGCGGCACTTACTCCGATGGTCCAGCCATTTGCGCAATGGAAAGCCAATCAGGTGACCAACGACGCTACGGTGGGCACCGACAACTACGACTTCATGTTGCAAGGCGTTCCCACCATTCTGCCGAACCAGGCCGAAGCCAACTACTTGATTAACTATCACGCCAGCTCCGACACCTTCGACAAGGTGGATTTCGCGCAACTGAAAAAGAATGAGGCCATGGCTGCAGAGTTGATGGTTGAGCTGGCGAATGCGCCGCAACGCATCGGGCCGCGTATCAGCCGGTCGCAGATTGAAGCGACCTTCAAAGACACCCATCTCGACGATCAGATGAAGGGCTTCGGCCTGTGGGACGACTGGCAGAACGGCACGCGGGGAAGGAAGCCGTAGGCCCTCGCCATGCAAGAAAAGGCCGAGCGATTTGCCCGGCCTTTCACCACATCTGCGAAAGAAATATTAGCTTGGCGGAGTAGCCGGCTTTGCTGTCGCGGGTTTATGCATTGTCGTTCCTGGCTTGGCCACGGGATGGCGCGGATCGATGATCTTTATGCGTATGATTTTGGGCGGATCGTATGGCCGATCCGTCCGAGGATCGGTCGGCATTCGCGCAATCTTCTTCACCACGTCGAAGTCCTGGCACTGACCGAAGAGACTGTAATGACCGTTTAAGGACGGGTAAGGAGCTTCCGTGATGAAGAATTGCGAGCCGTTGGTATTGGGCCCGCTATTGGCCATCGCCAGCCGTCCGGGTTGGTCGAAGGTGAGAGAGGGCGTAACCTCATCCTTGAAACTATAGCCAGGATCGCCCGATCCATTGCCCACGGGGTCGCCACCCTGGATCATGAAGTTTGGTATCACCCGGTGGAAGATGGTGCCATTGTAAAGCGGCACGCCAGTCATCATCTTGCCGGTCTTCGGATCCTTCCAGGCCTTGGTGCCAGTCGCCAAGCCAATGAAGTTGGCAACCGTCAACGGAGCTTGCTCGGGAAAGAGCGTGCAGGTAATGTTGCCCGCGGTAGTTTCGAAGATAGCGGTCGGCTCCTTCGACTGGCCTACCGTTCCCTGGGCAGCTTTTTCAGTGGTTGCATGTTGCTCCGATGTTGAACCGGTGGTCGAGGTCTGCGCTCCCGCCAAGCCGGTCAGGCTGAGACACAGAATTGCTGCTAACACGTTACGCATAAATCCCTCCCAATGAAGAGTCATCCATCTTACCGCTGTGGCTGCGCTGCGGTAGGCGCAATCTCACGGCGCGTGTCCGGATTAGTTTCCGCCTGAATCTGTTTCGACAGCTTCTCAACCTCGGCAAATACCCGCATAAGATTGCCCCCCAGAATCTTATCAAGGTCGGCGGCCTTATAGCCGCGATCATACAATGCCTGCGTGATCTTTGGCAGGTCGGCGGCGGAGTCGAGGCCCTGCGGCGAGCAATCGATGCCATCGAAATCAGAGCCCAGCCCGACGTGATCGATACCTGCCACCTTCACCATGTGGTCAATGTGGTCGATCAGGTCGCTCAGCGGCGGACGCGGCAACTTGATCACGAGCCGCGCCTTGGCCTCATCCAACTCCTTCCTGACCTCAGGGGTTTGCGCCTTCATGAACAGCGACTGCACCTTCTCGTAATCGGGATCGTGCTGGTCCTTCAGCTGTTGGTCGCGGTCCAGATACTTCTGCGAGATAAAAGCGCAAAAGAAGTTCACCTGTGCCACGCCGCCGTTGCGGGCCAGCGCCACGAGCATGTCATCAGTCATGTTTCGCGGAGCATTGGTGAGTGCGCGCGACGAAGAATGCGATGCGATGACCGGTGCGCGGGAGGCTACCAAGGCTTGGTAGAAGGTGCGGTCGGCAACGTGCGAGATGTCCACCATCATGCCCAGCCGGTTCATTTCCCGCACCACCTGCCGTCCGAAATCGGTGATGCCGTCGTGGTGCTCGACACTTTTGTCGTTAAGGTCGCCGCTGGAGTCGCCAAGCTCGTTGGTGTTTGACCAGGTGAGCGTCATGTAGCGCACACCAAGGCGATAGTAATCCCGCAGAATGCGGATGTCGCCTTGGATGGCGTGCCCGCCTTCAACCCCTAACAGCGCAGCCAGTTTGTGCTGGCGATGGGCGGCCAGAATATCCTGCGTGCTGAAGGCCATCATCATCTTGTCGGGATGAAGGCGCGCCTGCTCGTAAACCGAGTCAATCATGTCGAGTGCGCGCTTGGTCTCGTGGCCCTTGTTGGCTTTCGGCTCAATCCAGATGGAGAAGAACTCGGCTCCGAGATTTCCCGCCTTGATCTTGTTGAAGTCCAGGTAGCCACTGCCGGCGTCTTGCGAGAGATCAAAATTCTCATCGACAAAGCGGCCCGGCGTGTCGGCATGGGTGTCAACGACAAGTGCCGAGTTGTGGATGGCACGCGCACCTGTGGCGGCGCCGTTGGGTGAAATGGTGAGCGCTTTGGATGTCGATTTCTTAGGTGCAGTTTGCGGAGGAGCACCCGGGCTGGTGGTCTGGGCCGCCGTGAATGTAGATAAGAGGAAGCAGAATATGAGCACCCGAGGCATGCTTGACATGAACGTGGTGAAAGCTCCGACAGGGAATAGTGGTGCGCTTGGATTGTAAATGAATGCGCTCAATACAGCGCGGATGGGCACTATCAGTCAGAAGGAGGGCGGAGCAGTGCTGCTTCAGGGCAACGTCTCTCTGTCTCTCCTAGGTCCTGAACAGGTCCTTTACCGCCTGCCACATTACCTGTCCGCCGACATCGGCGATGGACTTGGTCAGTGGCAATTCCTTCGGGCAGACCTCGACGCAGTTCTGCGCGTAACCGCATTCCTGGATGCCGCCGTCGCCCATCAGGGCCTTCAGGCGTTCGATCTTAAGTGCCTTGCCGGTGGGGTGCGAGTTGAAGAGCCGAACCTGCGCGATGGTAGCCGCGCCTACGAAACCCGTCTTGTCATTAAACTGCGGACAAGCTTCCATGCAGCAGCAGCACGAAATGCAATTGGAAAGTGGGTATGCTTCTTCCTGCATCTCCGCCGACTGGCGCGGGCCGGCCCCAAGGTCATACGTACCGTCAACTGGAATCCACGCCTTCACCTTCTTCAGGTTTTCGAAGAGGACGCTCCGATCTACTGCCAGGTCGCGAACGATGGGGAATTTGGAGAACGGCTCGAGGGTGATGGGCTGCTTGAGATTGTGTATCAGCGCCGAGCAAGCCATCTTGGCCTGGCCGTTGATGAGCATAGCGCAGGAACCGCAGATCTCTTCCAGGCAGTTGGAATCATAGGTGATCGGAGTGGTCGGCTTACCTTCGCGGGTGACCGGGTTGGCCGCGATATCCATCAGCGACGAGGTGACGTTCATCCCCGGCCGATAAGGGATCTCGAACTCCTCCCAGTACGGTTTAGACTCGGGAGTTTCCTGGCGCTTTATTTTGAAGATAACGGTCTTAGGATTCGCCATTTTTATTTTTCGCTCTTCGCTATTTGCTGTTCGCTGTTCGCTCTTGGCCCTTAGCTGCTAGCCGTAATAACCAGCGATGGGGCATATGAAACTTGAGACTCAAAACTAATCCCTAACCCCTAACCTCTGCTTTACGTTGCCGCGTCGTAGCGCCGCGGACGGGGCTTGATCAGCGATGTATCCACCTGTTCAAACTCGAAGCGCGGCTCATCGGCATCGGCCGCAAAGTATGCTTTGGTGGTCTTCAACCAGTTCGCGTCATCGCGCTCCGGGAAGTCCGGCTTGTAATGCGCGCCCCGCGACTCGTCGCGCATGGCGGCGCCTTGAACGATCACGCGCGCCAGTTGCAGCATGTTGTAAAGCTGCCGCGCGAACACGAACGACGTATTCGCCCACATCGAGCGGTCGCTCAGGTTCACATGACGATAGCGCTCTAGCAACTCCACCAGCTTGGCATCCGTGTCAACCAAGTTCTTGTTGTAGCGGATCACGGTGCAGTTCTTGGTCATGATGTCGCCCAACTCGCGCCACAGCAAGAACGGATTCTCCGCGCCTTCGTTCTTCAGCAGGCGGGAATTGATCTCTTCCTGTCGTTTGCGCTCCGAGTCGAACACATGCCCGGCGGCATGCTGGCCGCTCTTGATCACGTTGTGCGCATACTTGACCGCGTTCGGCCCAGACACGAATCCACCGTAGATGCACGACACCAACGAATTCGCACCCAGGCGATTGGCGCCGTGGTACTGGTACTCGCATTCGCCCGCGGCGTAAAGTCCCTCGACATTGGTGCGCTGCTCAAAGTCCACCCAAAGCCCGCCCATGGTGTAGTGCATGCCGGGGAATATTTTCATCGGCGTGTCGCGTGGATCGTCGCCGACAAACTTCTCGTAGATTTCGAGGATGCCCTCGAGCTTGCGGTCGAGGGTGGCGCGGTCGATGTGGGTCAGGTCGAGATAGACCATCGGCTGTCCATCGATGCCGAGATGGTGTTCGTAAACTACTTTATGGATGGCGCGGGTTGCGATGTCGCGCGGCACCAGATTGCCATATTTGGGATACCACTCCTCCAGGAAGTACCAACGCTCGCCCTCGGGAATGCTCTTGGGATCACGCTTATCGCCGGGCTGCTTCGGCACCCATACGCGGCCACCTTCACCACGGGCCGACTCGGACATGAGCCGTAACTTGTCTTCACCGGGAATGCACGTCGGGTGTACCTGGATGAATTCGCCGTTGGCGTAGTACACCCCCTGCTGATAAAGGGCCGACTGCGCCGACCCGGTGCAAACCACCGAGTTGGTGGACTTGCCAAAGATGGCGCCGTTTCCACCGGTCGCGATGATGACCGCTTCTGCCGGGAAGGTGTGCACCGCCATGCTGCGCAGATCAAGGGCGCAAATACCGTGACAGACGCGCTGATCATCGATCACCGCGGAGAGGAATTCCCAGGCTTCGTACTTGGTGACTTTGCCTTCGGACTCATAGCGTCGTACTTGTTCATCGAGCGCGTAGAGTAACTGCTGGCCAGTGGTGGCGCCGGCGAACGCGGTGCGATTGTAGAGCGTGCCGCCGAAGCGGCGAAAGTCGAGCAATCCTTCGGGCGTGCGATTGAAGGGGACGCCCATGCGATCGAGCAGGTCGATGATACCCGGGGCAGCCTCGCACATGCCCTTTACCGGGGGCTGGTTCGCGAGGAAATCGCCACCGTAAATCGTGTCGTCGAAGTGCTGCCAGGTGGAGTCGCCTTCACCCTTCAGATTCTTGGCGGCGTTGATGCCACCCTGCGCGCACACGGAGTGAGACCGCTTGACCGGGACGATGGAAAAGAGGTCAACGTGACCTCCCATCTCGGCTATCTTGATGGTGGCTGCGAGACCCGCTAGCCCGCCACCCACAACAATGATCTTAGGATGAGCCATGATGATCTTTACGCAAATTTATGAAGACCGAAACGACCAAGCTGGGCCTGGCACCTCTAATCGTGCTGAACATAAGGAACCTGATCGGCGGGAGTTTGTACGAAGCCGGTTATGGTCCACAGTCCAATGCCGATGAGAAGAATTGCCAAAGCCGTGCAAACGTAGCCGAACTTGCGGCGCGCATTGTCGCCAGTCGTAAGACCCCACTTGGCTGCAAATAGCCAAACACCATAGGAAAAGTGCCACGACGCAGCGACAATCCCGATAACATAAAAGGCGATTGTCCAGGGACTCTGGAAGTCGAACCATACTTTGGAGAACGCGTTGTTATAGCCGCCCCCCATCAGGTGTACACCCATGAACCGCATATCGATCACGTGATATGCGATATAGATGAAGGCGATGATTCCGGTCCAGCGCTGGGAAGTGTAAAGCCAGTTGCCGGTCCAGGGATATTCGCCGACGTTTGAATCGCCCTTGTACCAGATATACAAGCCATAGATCCCGTGATACAGAAGCGGCAGAAAGATAAACACCCATTCCAGCACGTGGACGAAAGGCAGACTGGTCAGGAACTTCACCTGGTCGTTATAGGCCTGAACGCCCTTAGTCGCTTCTGAGTTGGAGATGAAATGCTCGATCAGGAATGCGCCAATCGGAACGATGCCGGACAAGGAATGCAGTCTGCGCAAAACAAATGAATAGCCCTGGCCTGCGCGCAGCGGAGCCACTCCCTGCTTAATTCGAGCGGTACTTGTATCGACAGAACTGGCCGAAGAAGCCACGAAGCCAACTCCTTATGATCGCGGAGTGTATAAGCGAACCTTCGATTATCAATTTCGCCAACAGCGCAAGTCAAGGAACGCTGTGCCATTGGCGAAAACCTGAGGCGGGCAGTCTCGGGCTGACAAACGGAGTTCAGCATAGCTGCTGCGATGGCGAAGCACCTGTGACGTAAATCACAATATCTTATGACGAGGTGACCGGCATCACCGGCCGGTGTGCGGGTGTTGTTCGCGACTTTCGTCCTCCCAGGCGAGAAATGCCCGAAACGCCGCACCTCGGTGACTGTATAGGGCTTTTTCTTCCGCGGTCAGTTCGGCAAAGGTCTTGGCAATCTCGGGGAAGTAGAACAGCGGATCATATCCAAAACCGTTTGAGCCTCGAAGCGCGCGCAGGAGAATGCCTTCGGCTTTGCCCTGAAAGGTGGCCAGTGTATGGCCGTTGCGCGCTACGGCAATAACGCAGACGAACCTTCCTGTGCGGTATTCCTCGGGAACATCGTGCAGCTCGCGCAGCAGGCGCGCGTTGTTGGCTTCGTCATCGGAGTTTGGTGCGTGCTCGGGTGCGTTCTGCTCATCGGCGGCATAGCGTGCCGAGCGAACCCCTGGAACGCCGCCGAGTGCATCGACTTCCAGCCCTGAGTCGTCGGCGATAACTAACTCGCCTTCGGCATACTTACTGTAATGCTCAGCCTTTTTGCGGGCGTTAGCTTCAAAGGTCAGACCATCTTCGATAACACCGGGCAGCGATGAGAAGCTGGGCAGCGTTTCAATTTGCACATTATGCGCAGCGGCAGCTCCAACAAGGTCGCGAATTTTGCCTGGGTTAGACGTCGCAACCAGCACACGTTTCATCGGCAACTCCTGTCTTCAACCTATCAGAACTGCCGCTAACGCGGAGCCACGCAAGTCACCGTCGTCCTGTCGCAGTCCAGTTATTAAAGCTCGCACGAATCGAATATTCACCCCTGCGGTTAATTCTCTTTTAACCATACATTCACTCCCATTTGATCTCCGCAGAGTATCAACGCACACGAGTCCCATTATGTGGACTGGAAAGGTGAGGAGAAATATGCGTCGATTTCTCGCAGCTACGTTAACGGCGGCAATGGTTCTTGGACCGTTGGTAAACGCGTACTCGGCTCCGGCAGCCCCACAAGGCACCCACGCCGGAATCGGCCAGACGGCCACCCCGATCACACATCTGGTGGTCATCTTTCAGGAAAATGTTTCCTTTGATCATTACTTCGGGACGTATCCCAACGCCGAGAATCCCTCGGGCGGGGGAAGTTCCGTTGTACCGGAACCTAAGTTCTTTCCTGCGCCGGGTACGCCGACCGTCAACGGCTTCAACCCCGCGCTCTTGAACAATAATCCCAACCTCAATCCCGCCAATGGCGCCGGAGCCACAAACCCCTTCCGCCTGGATCGCTCACAAGCTTGGACTGCCGATCAGGACCATGATTACGGACCGGAGCAAGCGGCTTTCGATGGCGGCTTGATGGACCTGTTTCCGCTTAATGTAGGAACGCCCGGACCTCCGCCTTACACCGGGCCGCCGGTCGTTCGCACTACCGGACTGGTATTGGGCTATTACGACGGCAACACCACGACGGCTCTGTGGAATTATGCCCAGTTCTACTCGCTGAACGACAACTTCTACGGGACGACATTTGGGCCTTCAACCCCTGGAGCGTTGAATGTAGTCTCGGGGCAGACCGATGGAGTGATCCAGAACATCAACTCCGACTATGCGGTGGTTCCCGATGGCAATGGCGGATACTCGCTGGTCAGCGACACCGACCCGGTAGGCGATGTGTGCTCAGGAAGCTCGCAGGTGCAGATGGGCGGCCAAAACGTTGGTGACCTGTTGACTGCCGCTGGTGTGACCTGGGGATTTTTTGAGGGTGGGTTTGATCTCACCATCACCAATCCGAATGGCACCACCGGATGCCATCGGTCTCACGCCTCGGCCTACATCGGGACGGCAAAAGCCGACTACATTCCGCACCATCAACCGTTTCAGTACTATGTGTCCACCCAAAACTTGCAGCACGCGCGACCCACGTCAATTTCCACGATTGGGCACAATGGCGACGCCGGCAATCACCAGTACGATATCCACGACTTTTTCGACGCCGTGAATGCCGGAAACTTCCCGGCCGTTAGCTACCTGAAAGCGCCGGGATATCAGGATGGACACGCCGGTTACTCGACGCCGCTCGATGAACAGAACTTTATCGTTCAGGTGATCAACTTTCTCCAGCAGCGGCCGGAATGGGCGAACACCGCAGTTGCCATCACCTGGGATGACTCCGACGGCTGGTACGACCATCAACTCGGACAGATCGTGAATCAGTCGCAGACCTCGCAGGATGCGCTGAACGGACCGGGCTTCTGCGGCCATGCTCTGCCGATGCTGGCCGGCATCAACGGACCGCGCGCCCAAGGCCGCTGCGGCTATGGTCCACGCATTCCTCTGCCACAGTAGGTGAGACAAGGCTGTTAAGAATGTTGGCGCGAAACAGGAGTTGCGAAGCAAGAATGTTTTTGGCCGTTGCAGAAGCGTCTCCGTGCACGATCAGCTTGGCCGGAACATACATGAGACTAAAAATGCCGGTAAGTACTATGATTAGATAAAGCAATCCAGAGACTCTTGCCATTTTCTTTTTCGAATTCATGATTCCCCTCCGTGGCGACTCTGAATTGCCATAGCCCAACTCGAATGAGCGTTAGCTCCCCTCAACACCTAAGCCGCGGTCAGTCTTCTATACGCGCCTGGCAAGCCAGAGGTTTCGGCGGTCTCGAAGCAGGTCGTGTGAAGCCACATTGCCTTGCTGCTGCGGTTGTTGTTGAACGGCGCTCTGCAAGGTGTCGGTGGTCACGAACTCGGTAACGCTATGGCCGGCGAACCGTTCCGCTTCACCTGCGTGAAATGCGTAGGGCACACTCACCAGCACGCGCGATTGTTCAGGCTGTCCCTGCACCTGCACGCCCAGCCAGCCTTGTTCCTGTTGCGAGAGAAGATCGCTCGGTAATCCTGTAGCTGTCGTACTTCCCATGTTGAACGGCGCTCTGCAAGGTGTCGGTGGTCACGAACTCGGTAACGCTATGGCCGGCGAACCGTTCCGCTTCACCTGCGTGAAATGCGTAGGGCACACTCACCAGCACGCGCGATTGTTCAGGCTGTCCCTGCACCTGCACGCCCAGCCAGCCTTGTTCCTGTTGCGAGAGAAGATCGCTCGGTAATCCTGTAGCTGTCGTACTTCCCAGCAAAACACTGTAGTTGCCGTTGGCATCGGGGGTCACGCTCTGCGTCTCCATCCCGGCGGGCACACCGCCGTCCTGCTGCTTGTAGATGGCGAAGGTCACGCCAGTAGTTGTGGAGGTCGCGGGTGCACCTCGCGCATCGTATAGAGTTCCGCCATAGCGAATCAGGTTGGGAACGGTGGTGGTTGAAGTTTGTTGGCCCGAGCAGATCGAGACCATTAGTAAAGCGAGGAGAACAGCGGACATCACTCTATCGATACGACACATAGAAGTAGTCCTTTCAGTAAGCGTCGAACCTTCTACTAGTGTCAAACCGCTATAACCCCAGCCGCCGACTGTCGATAATCCGATTACCATCTATGGCGATTTTGCGACAACTAATCATGCGAATGCATCGCCTTTGAAATTGGACAAGGGCCGGAGTAGTCGTTACTCCCGCTGTTGCCCCATCCGCCAACGTCCCGAAGTGGACGACCGTCCACCGCGAGCATTCTGTAGCCACGGACTCCGTGGGAGCCACCCCACACTTCAAATTCGACACTGACCACGGGTTTCTCTGCCTTGCGCAACTCAGCGCCGAGATCTTTAGCGGATTCCACCTCAAAGCAATGGGGATTCTCGACAAAGCGAAACCGTACATACTCGTCGGGCTTTGCATAGAATGCTGATTTGTATTCTTCTGGCGCACTTTCCCAAGTCATTTGTTTCTGAATACGAACGGAGTGCTCCAGGGTTCCGGAAAAAAGTCCCAGGTAAGCGACAAAGGCGGCCACTAGAAGAGGAGCAGGCGCAATCAGCCAAAGTCGGCTTCGTGTTCCTACGCTGTGCCTGTCTTCGTTCGGGAGATTGAATGTCTCTGCCGTATCCTCAGTTTTTCGTTTACCCCGGCTCAGGCCCGCCTGCTTCCGTAGCAGCGCTCGATAGACGACGGCACAAACCGTCGAAACCAGGACAGACATTGGCCAGGTAGCTCCGGTGTGCGTGAACTCCACCAGGCTCCCGTGGCCCAACAGCAGCAAGATTAGTGATAAAGCGAGCGGGCCCGACAGTACAGCAATAAGTAGCCACAACGGCCACGGCATGTCTGTAACAACCTGAGCGGGTACCGCCAGTACGATAGGAAGTCCTACGAGAATCCATCCCACCAGAGAAAAACTACCGTACAACTCCACAATACTGAACAAGTCGAGCAAGTTCAGACGAGCAAACTCTTGTGGCAGAACAAGGAGAAGCAGGGCCGCTTCCCCCGTTAACAGTCCAAGGATGGCAAAGAGTAGCCGTTTTAAAGCCTTAGTTCGCGCATCTTGTGACATACCGGGCACGCTTTCTATTTCACCTTGTACCAGCGGAGCTGTGAATCGGTACCCCGGCTGAATACCAGGATTCCGCTGAAATCCTCGGCGACTAACACGATCCTGTACGCCGTGGGATTCAGGGCTATTGCGAACAGCCGTGTTCCGTTCAGGTCGATGCCTTCGATTTCTGCTTGGGTCTGGATCAAGACCCGTTCGCCATCGGGGGAAATCGCTATTGGTTTCCCATCCACATTGGGAAAGTCTTTCAAGAGGGCGCCATCTCGCGAGAGCACCTGCAGCTTCATCTCCAGCGGCTCTTGCGTTTCTTGTAGGTCCTGGTCGACATCGAACCGCGCGACGATCTTGTCCCCCGCTGGCGTGACCACAGCGGCAGGATCTTCCGAGAACTTACGCCAGAGTTGCTTCCCCGATTCGTCCAGCATCCGTACTTGCCCGATGTCAGGCGAGGTGGGGATACCCCTCCCAACTGACGAAAGTGCGCAGGTCGCGGGACGCGTTCATGCCGATTGTCCATGGCGCCGCGCCGAAAGCGCCAGTCCACACTACCGAACCATCCGCGCGCACCACGCCATTGCAAGCGCCAGTCCATACACGGAGCCATCTGTGCGCAGTACGCCACTGCCTCCGGCACGGATCAGGAGGTTGCGGTTATCGCTGGAGAATGACATCTGCTCCGGCAAATAGCACGGCGCGAACGTTCGTTTCCAAAGCAGCTTGCCGGTCTTGCCGAACAGCAGGATGCTGCCGCCGCCGGTGCCGACGGCAAGCGACTCGCCGCGCCGGTCGAAGGCGACGCCCAGAGGCGTGCTAGATATGGTCAGCGGCATTGCACGGCCGCGTAGGTCAGCCAGCCAAACCTTCTTGTATCCCGAGTCTCCGGCTAGCGCGATCGCGTCGCAGCCGGGAGACACGCGAGCGGCCCGGCGATAATGAACCGATTGGTCGCGCGATAGTTCCACTTCCACAGGGAATGGCCGGCTGCATCGAGGACTTCCACCTCGCCGCCCCCAGCAATGGCAGTGCAGCGTGCGCCATCCGATAATGCCAACGAAACCCGCTGTTCTTTGAGAGTGGGATAAGACCTACTCCATGCCGTTGCAAACTCAAGTGCAGCCACGGGCGCGTCCTTCTGCTGTCCCGCGGCGAACGCACAGACGCCGTAAAGAACCGCCAAGATCGCGAGAGGCCGGCGCAACAGTACGTTGGAGAGCAGGGGAACGTGGCAGACTCCCGCCCGCACCAGAAAATCACGCGGAATACGCCTTCGCCAATAACTGGGCAAGGGGTTTGACCTCGGGGTTGTTGTGAGTATGCCACATTCGCCCAGCCGTTTCGGCCGGCCGCATTAGCCAGCGACGAAACGGGTTTTGTTACCGGCGCAGCCTTCCCGGTCGACGGAGGATACATACCGGCCTGAGCAGCTCGTCCTACCTATTTGTTGCCCTGCTG
Organism: uncultured Acidobacteriaceae bacterium; assembly: GCA_963709045.1. Taxonomy (GTDB): domain Bacteria; phylum Acidobacteriota; class Terriglobia; order Terriglobales; family Acidobacteriaceae; genus Bog-257. The sequence continues at coordinate 229,201 of CAVPUX010000013.1, forward strand.
CGGATATGCAACAGCCACGGTCACAATCAGCGGGCATGTTCACCTCTCGTTCGGCGGGCGCCGAAAAAACTTGTAACCCACCCATTCCGGCCCCGTAATAGACAGTAGAGAAGCCCATGGATCTGTTCCGGCGATTTGCGCTTGGCGAGATCGATGCATTCGAGACATTGGTCCGGCAGTTTCAGGGTGATGTCTACGCTTGGATCGTGCGCATCGTGCGCGACCCGGGGATCGCGGAGGATTTGACTGTAGAGACTCTCTGGCGCATCTACCGGGCGCGCCACCGGTTCCGGCCGGATGGAAACTTTGCCGCCTGGGCGCGGCGGATCGCCACCAACCTGGCACTCGACCATCTCCGGCGCAAACGACCGGAACAGAGTCTGCTCACAGAACCTGTCTGCGCGCCTCCGCCCGATCATCTCCTCCAGCAGGAGACACGGGCGAAGATCCAACAGGCGTTTCGCCGCCTGCCGGCGAAGTTGCAGGTGGCGGCGACGCTTGCGCTTGTGGAAGAACGGCCCTACGCCGAAATTGCCGATGCCTTAGGGACGTCGGTCGGTGCCGTCAAGCTGCGTGTCTTCCGCGCGGTGCGCATCCTGCGCAAACAATTGAGCTACCTCGGGGTCAGGCCCTGAGTGAAAGGACATGAGGGTAAGAAGATGACCGAACACGAGAGAACGACCACCAGCTTCGCGAAGCTCTGCAGCAATCGTTCCCCCCGGTGAACACTGAACTCCGCAGGGACCTTTGGCCCGCGGTGTTGCGCAAACTCGACGCTCGCCCTACCCGCGTGCCCTGGTACGACTGGGCATTGATTGGCCTGAGCGCCAGCGTGTTCCTGTTCTTCCCGCAACTGATTCTCGTGTTCGCGTACCACCTGTAGAAGGAGACTTTATGAACAACCATCCGTACCTGCGCGCGTACATGGCAGGAATCGCCGTGCCGACGCCGCTTTTGCTGGTCGCCCTAACCCTATTCAGCGTTGGGCGATTTGTTTACAACGTCCCCATCCCCGTGGAGCGGGTCATCATTTTTCCCATGGCGATCATCCCCAATCTGTTCGGCGTGTGGAACATGATGTACCTGGCTTCTCGCCCGCACATGCACCTGCCGCTGGGGATTCACGGCGCGATTCTTCCTTTCATCCTCGCGCCGGCGGGATTCCTCCTCGGTCGCTGCCTGGGTTTCCTAAAAGTTACAGGCCACGGCTTCATCTATTTCGATGTAGTGGAGATTAACTATGTGTATGTGGCGCTGGCATTTATCGTCGTGCTGATCGTCTATTACCTGATCTGGAAATACCTGATCGGATTCTTCAATCGAGTCGCAGGGGTCGCAGAGTAGCGAAAATTCTAAGCGCAACAAGAGGGCCTATGAGAAACGGACGATCTGGGAGCGCTCCAGCGGTCGCGCACGGAGAGCGCTGGCCCACGGCGGTGGTAGCGTTGAGTCGGGATGGGCGGCTGGCGATCTCCGCATCGGAGGACAAAACGCTGAAGGTGTGGGACCTCGAAACCGGCAAGGTCCTGGCCACTTCACCTGGGATGGTGCGGCGCTTTGCTGTGCCTATTCCGATGTTCTCAAGCTGATCGTCGCGGGCGACGCAGGCGGCCACCTCCACTTCATCCGCCTCGAAGAACCGAAACCAAGGATGTGACCGCTCGCCGACGGAACGTTGGCGCTAGCATTCGTAGACCCTGGGGCGTTTGTCCGTACCGATCCGCTGTCCTTAGCGGCCAAGTTCCTGTTTGGCCTGTCACACGGGATAATTGGCATCGTTTCAGGTAGTGCACAGTCATAGGGCTGCGGACTTTTCAGGCGGTGGCAGGTAAGCAGCATTCCTGAGTCATACGATCCATAGGCGTCACTAAGAGTATGGTTGTGCTGTCGCGGCAGTTACTCCGAGAGGTGCTTTATGCAACGCAGATCATTTCTCAAGGGGGCGGGAGTCGTTACCGTCGTCGTTGTTGGCGGTGGAGTCTGGCGCGCCTACGACCAGGGCGTCTTCAGCATCGGACAAGGACCAGCTTACGGACCGTGGAAAGACTGGCGCAAAAATTCCGACGAGGGCGCCCTTGCACTGGTGCGGGCCGCGATCCTAGCCGCGAGCCCGCACAACACGCAGCCTTGGCTCTTCAAGTTGACCAATTCCTCGATTGAGTTGTTTATCGACACGAAGAGAAACGTCGGGGCGCTCGATCCCTATCTGCGGGAAGAGCACATCGGGATGGGCTGTGCTCTTGAGAACCTGATGCTGGCTGCGGCAGCCAATGGCCACCCGGCCACCGTGACGCTGCTTCCAGGCGAGCTTGGGCCGATTCCCGCCGAGCCCAGACCGGAGCTTTTGGCACGCGTAGATCTCGCCTCGGGTAAACCCGAGGAAACCGAGTTGTACGACGCGATCCCGCGGCGCCATACGAATCGCAGTGCATACGACTCCCAGAAACCGATCCCGCCCCAGTTCGTCGAGACTCTGCGCCGCTTGGCCAGCGAGGAACCCGACGTCAAGATTTTTCTCTTCACTGCGGATGCGGACCGAAAGAAGATCGTGGAAATCAGTTCCGCTGCGAACGCCGAACTCTATTCCGACCCGGACGTAGAGCGTGGTAGCGATCAATGGATCCGAACCAACTGGAGTGAGGTCCAGAAACTCCCCGATGGCCTTACGATTGATGCCTTTGGACTGCCTCCGATTGCGACTGCAGTTGCCAAGATGATGCCTCTGCGGATGCTGCGGTGGGCTGCGTCGCGAGGGGCAAAAAATGAGTACTCGGACCTGATGCTGAGTTCACCGCTGATTGGCATCATTGCGGTGCATGACCGTTATGACCGGGAACACTGCCTACGCGCAGGAAGAATCTGGCAACGGGCGCACTTGCTGGCGACTGCTCGCGGCCTGGCCGGACGCCCCTGCAACGAGTCGGTAGAAATGATCGACCATGAAAAGGCGCTGGGGAAACCGGCGCTGCGGGCTAGCCTACTTGGCGAAGTTCTGGGTGACGGCGCGTGGCAGCCAACTTTTGTTTTCTATATGGGTTATCCGAAGTGGACTGCACACGCCAGCCCGCGGCGGTCGATTGAGAGTGTAGTTCTTTGACGCCCGGCTCTGAGAAGTTGCAGGTTGCTACCAGCCAACATGATCGCATGGCAGCGTCCAGCCGCCCGCGACATAGCGGTTAGGATCGCGACCGGGGCGTGCTTGCTCTGAAGCGAACAAAAGGCGGAAATGCTGGCGTGGCTGTAAGGACATGTACGGTATTTTGCGAAGACTCGGACGGACATCTGGTTGATTTCGTTGCCATACTATCCTTTCTTGGCCGGGGAAGGAACCCCAGCCACCGTCGAGGACAGCACCGGAGGTGGGAGGTAGTATCGGCGGCTGGCGTGGGGACTGCTGCCACTTTCGGCCTCATTTGCCAATGCCCCCACGGTAGGTGCCATTGTCGGGAACACGGAAACAGGGACCCCAGAACTGCCAGTCTAGCAATTGCGGCGTCCTTTGTTGCCGCTGTTATCGCTATTGGCCTAGTGTTCGGCAAGGTAAGCGAGGGCGCTGCGACGAAGATAATTACCGGATGTGTAGGCGGAGCGTAAGTGTCAGAGCAAACACATGGTTGACAGATTTAGTCCGCAGCCAGCGTGACTTCACGACTTGATCCGCAGATTCTCAGGCGGTCAGTCTTCGTTCCTTCGCCCAGGGCGGATTACTAATGGGATGCCGGTTAGCCCGTCATCCACTCGCGCTGGACATG
>CAVPUX010000014.1:0-75717 GCA_963709045.1 uncultured Acidobacteriaceae bacterium
AGTGGAGCTTTACCGGACGACGCTGCATCGAACCACATGACAGGAGTAGCCGTTGGATCGCATTCGGTTCATCACGCATCGGAGCCAGCGCATCCTACTGGTGGATTGCAGCCATTGCGCTGCCGAAGAGGTGGCCACGGTCGCAGATCTACTGCCCGAGTTCGTCACCCGCGAGCCGCTAGGATCGGTGTTGTTGCTGGGCGACTTCACGGGTGCGCAATTCAATCGCGATGCCGTCGAGCGCGTGAAGATCGCCGCGGTCTTCGATCGTCCGCACTTGAAGCGATCTGCCTGGGTGCTTACCGAGAACCTTCCTAAGGCGTTCTACGATTCCATCCGCAGCTTCTCCGGGCGCCAGATTCCGACGTTCGCGACTCGCGAAGAAGCGATGGAGTATCTGGTGACCTCAAACCCCCACTAGCTACCCTTATCTGCTAGCAACCAGTGTCACTCGCCCTTCCACTGATACGCGTCCTGCTGCGGCAAGCCCACATGTGCTAGAACGCGGTTGACGAATTCGCGTGCAATCTCGTCAGTCGAAACCGGATGAAAGTAAAACGCGGGGATGACTGGAAAGATGGTCGCTCCTGCTTCGGCGGCGAGTGTCATGTTGCGAAGGTGGATAAGGTTGAACGGCGTCTCACGTACGCACAGGATCAGTGGCCGCCGCTCCTTGAGGCACACGTCGGCGGCGCGCTCGATGAGCTGGATCGCCATTCCATGGGCGATGCGCGCCAGCGTTCCCACGCTGCAAGGTAGCACGACCATGGCGTCGGTTTGATACGAACCGCTGGCCACATTGGCGCCAATGTCGGAATTATTCTGCTGGCGGATTTTCTGCGAAGATCGTCCCAGAAGTTTGTTCATGAGGTCGTTGCGGCCAGATATCTGTAGCTCTTCGGCCATCACTCGTAGCCCACTGTCGGAGAGAATAAGATTAACGGTTGCGACGCGGTCGTCGCGGTCAAGCGCATCCAGAAGGTGCCTGGCAAAGATCGAGCCACTGGCGCCGGTAACGGCGACGGTCAGTCTCTGTGGTGCTATATGAGTCGACGCGTGCATCTAAGGTTCCCATCGTATCATTCAGACGAGGGCTGTTTTCGGCGGCCGTACGTGGTGACAATGCCGTCACCGATCAATTTGCATGGATTTGCTAACTTGAAACCCGCAGGATTTTCCTGACCGCTGACAACTGCCGACCGACAACTGACAACTGTCTTCCATGACCTCCGACGCTATTAAGAAACTGTTCGACCAGGTGAAGCGCGGCAAGCTTTCATCCGAAGCAGCAGTGCAGAAGCTGCGGCATCTCCCTTTCGAGGACCTCGGCTTTGCCAACGTGGACCATCATCGCGCGTTGCGTGTGGGCATGCCCGAGGTGATCTTCGGCCCGGGGAAAACTCCGCAGCAGTTCAAGGAGATTTTTGCGCGGCTTGCGCAACGTGGCCACAACGTACTAGGGACGCGGGTTTCGGAGGAGCAGTTTCGCGCGGTAAAGCGTAAGTTTCGCAGGGCAACATTCCACGAACTCGCGCGCGCCATCACTCTGACGCAGGATGAGACTCGTTACGGTAAAGGAAAGATCGTAGTTGTCTCCGCTGGCACCAGCGACATCCCTGTTGCCGAAGAGGCAGTGGTCACGGCGCAAGCCATGGGCAATGAGGTGCAGCAACTGTACGACGTGGGTGTGGCTGGCATCCATCGACTGCTGGCACGCCGGGAAGCACTAACGCAGGCCCGTGTGGTGATCGTTTGTGCTGGAATGGAAGGCGCGTTACCCAGCGTGGTTGGTGGCCTGGTCGGCGTACCGGTGATCGCGGTGCCGACCAGCGTTGGCTATGGGGCTTCGTATCAGGGAATTGCAGCGCTGCTCGGAATGTTGAACTCCTGTGCGTCGAATGTCAGCGTGGTGAATATCGATAACGGTTTCGGTGCAGGCTACGTCGCGTCCATCATTAACCGGCTGGAATAATTCACGCCTTAGAATTCTGAGAACCGGCACAATAGTTGGAGCGGTCGTGGGTAGCCGAGCAAAAGGTGGATACATAGATGACGACGCCTTACAACCGTATCGCTGGTCAGAGCGTGGAGCGTCTGGCGGCCCTGAGCGATGGCATCTTCGCAGTGGCGATGACCTTGCTCGTTCTGGATCTTCGAGCTCCTGCAGTTGAGTCTGTTCACAGCGAGCGAGATCTTTGGCATGCGTTAGCTGCGCTTTCTCCACGGCTCCTGATGTACGCGATGAGTTTCATGACGCTGGGGATTTTCTGGGTCGGCCAGCAGACGCAACTCAATCATCTGGTGCGCTCCGACCGCAGTCTTTCCTGGATTCACATTGCTTTTCTGTTTGTGGTGTCGATCACACCGTTCTCCACCGCGTTTCTGGCGGAGTTCATGGCCTATCGTCTCGCGCTGCTACTTTACTGGCTAAACATCCTACTGCTGGGGCTCACTCTGTACTTCAGTTGGGTATGTGCGTTGGGAAGAGGGCTGGTGAAAGAGGACATGCCGCCCCATTTCTCGGCGGCGATCAAGCGGCGGATCGTAATTGCGCAAGCACTCTACGCATTCGGCGCATTGTTGTGCGTGTTTAACACGTACTGGAGCATCGCCTTCATCGTCTTGGTGCAGCTTTACTACGCGATTGCTCCGCGCTTCGGCAATCGAGCGTCCGCATGAACTCCAGCGCAGTTCGCGGCCGGCGCGTCGGCACAAGAACCTTAAGCGTTAGACGTTCTTCTGAGCACTAATTTGAAGGCTGCTGTGGTGCACGGGTAGCTTTGCCTTCCATGACGGAAGTCCACCCTCCGCTGGGTGTGGACACCTCAGACTTGAATGTGTACGCAGTTGGCGAAACAAGAGTGATTGTGTAACGTCCGTTCACGGTAGCGCCATTTAATTTCTCTTCCGCTGTCCAAGTCCAAACATTGCCTTGAACGTGGCCGACCGCGATTTGGTGTTCCCCGAGGCTGTTATATCCGTTGTAGGTGTAAGTCTTGTCGGCGGGGTTATACTCCATCACACGCATACCGCGGATGTTGCCCATGGGCGACTTCATCGAAGAATGCGTCTCGACGAAAAAGCTGCCCGGCACCCACTCGCTGTGTTCCGTGGAGGTGAAAGGTCCGGCCGGAGCAGTCGGGCTGACCTTCATGGTGCCCTCCAGCTTCCAATCACCCACAAAGTAGCCCATCATTTGTTCTGCCTGGGTAGGCGCCGGTGCTTGCTGAGGAGCCTGTGCAACTACCAGACAAGCCAACAGAAAACAAAAAATGATTATTCCAAGGATGTGTTTCATGCGGACGCTCCGTTTCGCAGCGATCGGTAATGCTCATCGAACAGCAATATCGCGGTGGAGGAATGCTAGCACGAGCGCCTCATTTTGCCCGAACGCCAAACGAGTCCGCGTTATATAATCCGTTGCCGACTGACCCCACCTATGAATCGACGGGATTTCTTAGCCGCTATTCCTAAATTGTTTGTGCTGGCGAAGTTTACGCCCAATGTCTTCGCACAGGTTGCCCCCGTCATACCGGCCAACATCGCCAGTTTATACAACGACAGTATTGTCATCGATTCGCTATGCAGCCCGTTCCTGGAAACGGACTCTCTTCCTACGCCGGCTTCCGTTGATACAGTTCGCAGTTCTGGCATTACCGTAATCAACTTTACCGTGTCTGACCAAACCTTCGAAGGCACGGTCGAAAATCTCGCTTATATTGACGCCCTGGTGGAACACTTTCCGCAAGCCTTTATGGTGGTGCGAGCTTATTCCGACATCACTCGCGCTAAACGTGAAAAGAAGATCGGCATACTCCCCGGCTTTCAGTACAGTGGATTCCTGGAAGAGAATCCCGCCCGCATTGTGATGTTCCGCCGCCTTGGAGTCCGCATCATGCAACTCACATACAACAATCGCGGAGCCTTCGGCGACGGCTGTCTGGAACCGGGCAACGCCGGTCTAAGCAAAGCCGGCTTAGGGGCGGTCCGCAGCATGAACGAAGTTGGCGTGGCTATCGATCTGAGCCACAGCGGCTATCGTACGACCTCCGAAGCCATCGAGTCATCTTCCAAGCCTGTACTCATCAGCCATTCAGGATGTGCGGCAATTTATCAACATCCCCGCAACAAGCCCGACTCGATTCTGAAGTCGTTAGCGGACCATGATGGATACTTCGGCGTTTACCTGATGCCTTACTTGGTTGCGTCGCCGACTGTGCCGACGCGTGAACACGTTATGCAACACTTGCTGCATGCCATCAACGTCTGCGGAACCGATCATGTCGGAATAGGCTCCGACGGTTCCATCCAGGCGGTCGCTCTAACCCCCGAGCAGCAGAAGGCGTTTGACTCTGACATCGCGCGGCGCAAGCAACTGGGCATCGGTGCGCCAGGCGAAGACCGCTATCCGTATGTTCCCACTCTCAATGGTCCCGACCATATGGAAGTTATCGCTTTAGAACTGCAGAAGCGCGGGCAACCATCGTCGGTGATTGAGAAAGTCCTGGGGGCAAACTTTCAACGCATCATTGGAGAGATCTGGGGAACCGCGTAGTAGCGCGGCGGAAACTTGGAGATACGCATGAGTCGCAGAATCAGGAATTGGATGTTCTTTCTTCTCCCCGCCCTACTGCTTGGGGTGCTGAGGCTGCACGGACAGCAGCAAGGCAATGCTGCGAGCAATGTTCCGCCGATGCCGGCGGATATTCCTGCCAGTGCGGCCCGCTACTCCGTGCTGATTATGGGGAGCCTCGCTGGTCAGCAGGCTACGTGGACGACCCCTGACGGCAAGCTGCATGCTTTTTTCCAATTCAACGACCGCGGGCGAGGTCCCAAAACAACGAGCCTCATCACGCTGGATGCGAAGGGCATGCCGATAGCGGAATCAATCAGTGGAAATGATTACCTGAAGTCGCCGGTCCAGGAAGAGTTTTCCATCGAGGGTCAGACGGCGAGATGGACCAACACGGCCGAGCACGGACAGAAGAAAGTTGCGGCGCCCGCAGTTTACATCGCGATGAATGGCGCCCCTTCGGAAATTGCTCTGCTGGTCCACGCCGCGCTGGTAAATGGTGGAAGTATCGCGCTGCTGCCCGCGGGTGAGGCGCGAGTCCAACGCGTTACCGAACAGGATGTTGAAGTGAGCGGCAAGAAGCAGCAGGTCACCCTGTACTCGGTTACTGGGCTCGATTTTTCTCCTTCCTATGTTTGGCTCGACGACCGTGGACACTTCTTCGCCGCTGGCAGCAGTTGGAGCATGATCGTGCCGGAAGGCTGGGAAGCGGTGGCTAAGGATCTGCAAACGGCGCAGGACCAGGTGGTGCAAGCGCGTGCGGCGGAGGCAGCGAAGATGCTGGCGCACCGGCCGTCACATGCTGTTGTGTTTGCGCATGCCAATGTCTTCGATGCAACCACCGCAACCATGTTGCTGGACCAAAATGTGGTCGTGATGGGCAACCATATTCAAGCGGTAGGTCCAGCCGCTTCCGTGCCCGCGCCCCCGGATGCCGAAATCGTAGACGCAACAGGTAAGAGCCTGCTGCCCGGTCTGTGGGATATGCACGCCCACGTTGGCGACAACGATGGGCTGCTGAATCTGGCGGCTGGCGTGACTACCGTGCGCGACCTGGCCAACGATACTGACACCCTTCTGGCGCGACGCAAGCGGATCGAAGCCGGTACCGAAATCGGCACGCGCATCATCATTGCGGGAATCATTGACGGACGGGGTCCGTATCAGGGGCCGACAAAAGTGCTGGTTTCCACTGAGGCTGAAGCGCGCGCGGCGGTGGACAACTACGTCAAGCTCGGTTATGTACAGATCAAGATTTACAGCTCAGTCAGCCCTGAACTGGTGCCGCCGATCATCGACGAAGCTCACAAGAATGGATTGCGGGTGAGTGGGCACATTCCGGCGTTCATGACGGCATCGCAATGCGTCAAGCTCGGTTACGACGAGATACAGCACGTAAACTTTCTCATCCTGAACTTCATGCCGGACGTGAAGGAGACACGAACGCCGGCGCGATTCAGCGAGCCGGCTAAGCGCGCCGCCGACCTTGACCTAAATTCGCCGGAAGTCCAAGCCTTCGTCAAGCTCTTGCAGGACCACCACACAACCCTCGATCCGACTATGAGTGTTTTCGAAGAAACAATCGTCGCCCGGCCCGGCGAAGTTTCGCCCGGATACAAGCCGATCGCGAACCGCTTGCCCGCGCAGGTGCGCCGGGGACTGTTGTCCGGCGGAATAACGCCACCGGAGGGCATGGAGGCTCGCTACCAGCAGTCGTTTGCAAAAATGGTTGATCTGGTGGGTGTGTTGTATCGCGCGGGTATACCGATCGAGGCAGGCACGGATTCCATGGCGGGCTTCACCCTGCAACACGAGTTAGAGCTAGACGCTCAGGCTGGTATTCCACCGCCAAAAGTTCTGCAACTGGCCACGCTGGGCGCTGCCAGGATCATGAAGCGCGACGCGGAACTCGGTTCGATTACCGCGGGCAAGCTGGCTGACCTGGTATTGATCGACGGCAACCCAGCGACCAACATCAGTGACGTGCGAAAGACTTCGCTGACTATGAAGGATGGAGTGATCTATAAGCCAGCCGAGTTGTATTCCGAGCTCGGGGTTCTGCCGTAGCGGAAACACAACAAGCAACGCTCAATGCGTCGCAGCTTCGGCGTTGTTGACCACGAGTAGCCATCCGCTGCCGCCGCGCACCTGTAAATCCTTATTGGATTGAAGTTCAATCTGTCCAACAGGAGCGGAGCTGCCGTTGTGCGTCAGTTGCACATCGTTCAAGCCGTACACACCACATGCCGAGGTTGAAAACACCCAAAGCGCCTGCTCACTATCATTCCCACTCGTGGTCGAGCAGCCAGCGTCCGATTCGGCTGTCAGCCTTCCCCAAACTCCTGATCCTGTATACCTGCCAACAATGCCGCTGGTCGAAGCCACTATACCGCGTCCGCGATTCACTACATCGCCTCCCACCTGTTTCGTCATCCACTCATCCGAGGACTCAGAGTCCGATTGATTACCCATGGGGAGTTTTGCGTCAAAAACACTCTCCGTGGACGCCAAAGCGCGAAGGTTGACCGACAAGTGGATCACTTGCCCATGGTCCTGGATCTGGTCGAAGGTGACCGCGATGCGAGAGCCGGCGATCCCCGGCATGGTCACGGCTACCACATGTCCCTTGACGTGGGACCCCGACTTGATTTGCCCTCCGGATGGCAAGGGCACATCCTGCATGATCTTTCCTTCGATTTTTTCTCCGGGCTTGTCCTTCTTAGCGTCCAGCGAAGAGTTCAGCATTACGGGCAGAGCGGTGCCGGCGGGAAGGTCCTGGGCGGCCAGCACTGCTACGGTGCACAGAAAACCAGCTGTAAGTTTGAGCCAGAGCATGAAGGCAATCGCGATCAAGCGCGACATTACAATCTACATCGATGCAATGTCAGTCATGATTAAAATTGAGTGACAAACGCCGTCGCAAGGCGTGGGGCATTGCCAAGCGGCCGGACTTCGGCTCCGCTCAGCGCGTACCCTTAGGCTTAGCAACGGCGAAAGAAGCTTATGCCACGCGTAGAATCATGGCGGATTCTGCAAAAGTTCAGCGATGACTGACAGAAGCGTCTATTTGCCCATCACTAGCTTGGCAATGGTCTGCAACTGCATATTCGATGTGCCTTCGTAGATCTTGCCGATCTTCGAATCGCGGAAGAACTTCTCCACCGGGTAGTCTTTGGTGAATCCGTAGCCACCGTAGATCTCGACGCAAAGCGAGGCCACGCGCTCGGCAACCTGCGAAGTGTAGAGCTTGGTCATCGCGGCTTCCTTCACGAAGTTCATCCCTGCATCCTTCATGCGGGCGCAGTTGTATAGCAACATGCGGGCAGCCTCGATCTCGGTGGCCATCTGGGCGATCTGGAACTGGATACCCTGGAACTCCGCGATAGCGCGGCCGAACTGCTTACGTTCCTGGGCGTATTTGACGGCGAATTCCCACGCTCCACGTGCCAGTCCGAGCATCTGCGCGCCAATGCCGATGCGGCCTTCGTTCAACGTCTCGATGGCGATCTTGTAGCCCTTGCCAACTTCGCCCAGCACGTTGTTCTTGGGTACGCGGCAATCTTCCAGAATTAATTCGCAGGTACTGGAAGCGCGAATGCCGAGCTTGTCTTCCTTCTTGCCCACGGTAAATCCAGGGAAGTTCTTCTCGACGATGAACGCGGTGATGCCCTTGTATCCGGCGGAAGGATCGATCGTGGCCAGCAGAATGAACACTCCCGCTTCCTTACCGTTGGTGATCCACAGCTTCTGCCCATTGAGGACATACTCATTGCCCTTTAACTCCGCGCGGGTTTGCAGCGCGAACGCATCCGACCCGGAACCGGCCTCGCTCAGAGCGTAGGCGCCCACGGTGTCGCTGCACATGCGAGGCAGATAGCGCTTCTTCTGTTCCTCGGTGGTCCAGTGCAGGAATGCGTTGTTGACCAGCGTATTCTGCACGTCCACGATGACTCCGGCGGACGGGTCGACACGCGACAGTTCCTCCACCGCAAGGATCGCTTCGAAGAAGGTGCCTCCGCCGCCACCGTATTGCTCGGGAACTTCAATGCCCATCAAACCCAACTGAAAAAATTGATCGATGAGCTTGGGCTCGAAGACGCCTTTCTCGTCCATCTCCTTGACATAGGGACGGACAGTTTCGTCTGCGAACTGGCGAACCGTGTCGCGGAAGAGCACTTCATCTTCGGTAAGCGAAACCAGGGGTGCGGGTGGGGAAGCAATAAGGCGTGCGACAGCTTCTGACATGACGGCAATCCTTCCAGGTGGGGTAGGAACCTTTGATTTTAGCATTCACGAAGCGTGGGGTTGTTCCGAGCTAGTCCGCTAGTCGAACCCGTTGAAGGGTATTCGCGAATTGGGCCTATTCCACTTCGTGCTTGGCGGTGTAGCCATCGCGCGCCGCAATCGTGTACTTGATGTCGTGGTTCTTTTCGTCTTTGATGATGAGCGGCTTATCGTCCGGTCCAACCAGTTCCACCTTCAGCTTGCGATAGGTGCCGTCCTGCTTGGCGTTGGTGGGCTTGTAGGTGATGGTGTATTGATTCCGAATCGCCTGGGCGACCTCGCGGAAAATGTCGGGCATTTCACCCATCAGCCGAGGCGCGTAGCTCCGTCCGCCGGTCATGCGGGCGAAGGTTGCCATCTGGTTCTTGGCCTGCACGTAGTCCATCAGCGCCATGGAAACATTGGGATTGTTGCCCGCCATTGCGTCCACCATTTCCAAGTAAGCCTCACCGGTACAGATGGTGTAGATGGTCACGTTGGGGGTGGCCTTGACTTTCTTGAGAATGGTATCGAGCGTAATCTTGCTGAACGTGTCTCGGCCGCTGGCGACCACAACCAGCTCCTTGTGGCCGGGGATTCGATCCAGGCGGTCCAGCGTGTCATACATGGCATCGAAGACGTTGGTTTCACTGAACCCGGGAATGCGCAGCGTGTTAAGCGCGCCGAAGACCGCTTGCTTGTCCTGGGTGAAATCCAGCAGGATGTGCGTCTTCATGTCGAATTCTTCGATGGCCACCCAGTCCTGCGGCTGCAGATTCGAGGCGAAGGTGTACGAGGCATTGAGCGCGTCGTACATGAAGTTGTAATTGGTGGCAGCGAATTCCACCAACAGAACTGCGGTAATGGGCGCCTTACTCATCGTTACACTCTGAATGTGCTGAGGAACGCCATCTTCCCAAATCTTGAAGTGCTCTTTGGCCACCTCCTCTGGTAATGCCAGCGGACGTCCGTCCTTCTGCAACACGCGGGCATCCACGCTCACCACGGGAACGTCGACGTGCAACGAGTATTGCGGATTGTCGCTAGGCTGCTTCGGCTTGGGCGGTGGAGGCGCTTCCTCGGTGTCCGGCTTCTTGGGCACGGCGATGGGGCCGGATTCTCCTGTCGGCCCGCCCGCTTCGGCAGGCATCTGCTCTTGCTGGCTCTTGGTCGGCTGCGATTGTGTCTGCGCTCCTGAATCGTTGCCGCTGGTGGACTGCGCGGGCGCTGGTATCGCAAAGCAAAGAACGCTTGCCACCACGATAAGCGCGGCCATTCTCATGGGGCTAAGAGCAACAGGTGAAATATCGGAACAAATAAGGTGTTTCTCACAACACATCAGGATGCCTCTTGGGCCGGACTGTCTGTTAGTATAAATGCAAATTCAGCCTATTTGACTCGCTGCGGTCCGCAGAAAAATGCTCAAGCGCTAACGTGAGGAGCCTTGCCGCAGTCCATTCAGCCAGTCGTGGCCGTCCTTCAGCAACGCTCTGGAGCGTAGCGGGGATCGCCGATCTAGGTGGCAAAGCCGCCCCGCGGCTTAAGGTAAGGGATGAGGAACATGTTGCGCAGCGTCGTCTCCTTGGTACTACTCTGTCTCACTTCACTGGCTGGCCTCGCGGTCGAAAAGCCAAAAGTTCAGATCATGCCGGAAGACCAGGTCAAGGCCGGTATGCATGGTGTGGCGTACACGGTCTTTGAAGGCGTCACTCCGGAGTCGATGGACGTTGAAATTCTTGGCGTACTGCGCAATATGGGCGGCCCGAAAGCCGACGTGATCCTGGCGCGGCTCCATGGCAAGAAGGTCGAATACTTCGGCGTGGTCGCCGGCATGAGCGGCAGTCCGGTTTACATTGACGGCAAACTCGTGGGCGCTATCGCATATCGTATTGGCGAGTTTTCCAAAGAGCCGATAGCCGGCATCACTCCCGCCAGCGAAATGCTTGAAATTGATGCCATGGACAAGACCTCCGCTCCGGAAGAGGCGCGAGGGTTGTCGGGCGGAAAGCAAGAAGCAGCCCGAACTTCCGGGCCGGGCTTGGCCGTCTCTCCGAACCAGCAGGACGCAAGCTATGCGAACCTGCTGAAGCCGATCGAGACTCCGCTGGTCTTCACCGGATTCACCGAAAACACGATTCGTCTCTTCTCTAAAGATTTTGCCTCAGCCGGTGTTGTTCCGGTGATGGGCGCCGGCTCGGTCAGCAATGATAAGCAGCCGGAACCACTGGTGCCGGGCTCGGCGGTCAGCGCAATTCTGGTGCGCGGCGATATGAATATCGCCGGTACCTGCACTGTCACCTATCTCGACGACACTCACCTGCTGGCGTGCGGACACCCTCTGTTGCAGTCGGGCAGCGTCGATATGCCGATGACTAAAGCGACAGTGCTGGCCACTCTGCCTTCGCCGCAGAACTCCTTCAAGATTGTCAACACAACCGAGCCGGTTGGCGCATTCGTCCAAGACCGTCGCGCGGGCATCATGGGTCGCTTCGATCGCGAGCCCCACATGATCCCGGTGACCCTGACCTTCAACGGAGTCTCGCATCCCAAGCAATTTCATTACGAAGTGCTGAACAATGCTAAGGTCACTCCGGCAGCAATGATGGCTACGGTGTTCAATGCCATCCAGGGGATGAACGAATACGGCGAGGACACGACTTATCGATTGCGGGGCGATATTGACGTTTTGGGCTATCCCAAGCTGCGTGTGCAGAACATGTATGCTCCGCTGGATGGCACCACTCCGACCGCTTACGGCATCGCCCTTTCCATCGGCGAACACTTCAGTCGCATCTTCGAGAATCCTTACACCACGCCTAAGATCGAAGGAGTGGAATTGAACTTCGATCTGGTTCCAGACCGCCGCTCGGCGCGTCTGGAAACCGCTCGCACAGACGTCACGGAGGCTCGTCCGGGCGATCAAATTACCATCGAGACGCTGCTGCGGCCGTATCGCGGAGAGAGCATTGTGCGCCAGATCCCGATGAAGATTCCGACCTCCACACCGAAGGGCACGCTGCGTATTTTGGTCAGTGACGGCGACACCCTTGACAAGACGCGTCGTGTTTCCGGACCGATGAGCCGACGCCTCGATCTGGGCTCCACCATTGCGCTGCTCAATAAAGAGCATATGAACTCCGAGCTTTACGTCTCCCTGCTTGAGGCAAATCCGCAAGCCATGGTGGACGATAAAGTGATGCCCACCTTGCCGTTGTCGGTAATGAACGTGATGGATGGCATGCGTGGCACGCAGGACATGATCGTCGTGGGCGAGTCCGCCGTGGATGAAGCGTCCACTCCGGTCGATTACGTGGTGACCGGTTCACAGGTCATCACCCTGACGATCAAATAGCGGTTGGTTCCCCAGCAGCAGCTTTCGGACTCCGAACTCCCCCGCCCAGGATCTGCCACTGCGGCGCGCGTCTCGACATTTCTATCGTGCGGTGACCTGCGTCTGTTGCCTTCGCACTGGCCGGATCCGGCCAAAGCAGTTATCCACCTTTTGGTAGCTCCAACTTCGCCTTTCCCGGAACTGCATACAACCCAAAATCCGCCATTTGTTAGCTCCCGGCCCCGGATCGCTCTCCTAGAAACACCTCTGCCAACCCCACCCCGGCGCGTCGACCTTGATCATATGTGTGTCTAACTAATTACCCATCAGTCAGTTGGACGATCATACAAAACTCATCCGCAAATCATCCGCTAACCATTGAAGCAAAAGCGGAACCGGCGCATTGTGGCTCACGAGAGCGGGAATTTGAATAGGCAGGGCTTATCACCCGCTCTCTCGGGGGAAGGCTACCGGAGGGGGAAAGACGGCCCCCTCCGGATAGCGGCGAGACCCAAATCGAGCCGGTGCCTCTGAAATCGCACTGCCCAAGATTGAAGCCAGCGGAGGTCGTTATGAAACGCCAAGGACTCATGCAAGCCAGCCGGTTGGAAGAGGTCATTCGTTTCCTTGAAGAGCATCCCGGGTTTTCGCCAGAGCTGCGAGGCGAGGACGCGGTGGTATGGGCATTCCGTATAGGTGGTTGTTTCCTGACGCTCGCCGAGATGGAAAGGCTCATTGCCTCGCAGCCGCACTTCGATGCGCGCGAGGCAGCGTTGCTAATGGCTTCGGCGAGCGCGTCCTCACCGATGGGGATGACGTTAGTCGACCGCGTTGATCAAGTTCTAACCCGGCCGCGAGAAAGGCGTTAAAAGCTGGTCATGACAAGTCATAGGGCCTTTTTTTGACTTTTAGTTAGGGAGAGCGTTGGAGTCTGGCCGAGAAATCTCGCGCACTCCCGGTGGGGAGCAACTTCCACGGTGAAGCTGCTCCCTCACTTTTCGAGAGTCATCGCCGCCACAAACCATAACCAAAGGAGGTCAATATGAAACTGCATCCGGCCGACCCTATGCCAACGTCTATGACTTGCAACCTGAATTCACGTTCTCGACGTCTGCCAATCTCATTCGTCTTCGCGCTCTTTATTGCGCTCATGGCGAGGGTTGCAGTGGCGCAGACGGTGATTGTTTCCGTGTCGTCTCCTTACATGAAAGGCGATAAAGTCGTTGTCAGCCGAGCGAGCGACCCTTGCGATTCGGTGGCGATGAGTTCTGGCGGCCGCTATGTCGCCTTCGCAACCGAGTCCAATCTCGATCCCGACTCCAATGCGCAGGGCAACGGCCGGGTCACTCGGCAGGTCTATGTCCATGATCGAGATCTGGACGGCAACAAGACATTCGATGAGGAAGGGATCGGTAAGACTAACACGATCATAGTGTCGGTTTCGACTCCGGACGCCCAGGGGAAGGTCCAACGCGGGAGCTCCAGCAGCGGCTTCTTCGGCGTAGCGATTAGCGCCAGTGGCCGATATGTGGCCTTCGAATCTGCAGCGACAAACCTGGTTGAGCCGAATACCACCAAGGGCATTCGCCACATTTACGTTCATGATCGGGATGCGGATGGAAACGGGATCTTTGACGAACCCGGGCCCGGCAAAACGCGAACGTTCATGATTGACGTGACAAAAGATGGCAAAGAGGGCAACGGCAGCAGCCTGCACCCCTCAATCGACTTTATCGGCGGGAAGGTGGCCTTCGATTCTACTGCTACCAACCTCACCAATAATAAATTTGACGACGAACGCGACGTCTTCTTGCGTGATTGGCAGGGGTCAAGGACCTTCCTGCTTTCCCAACTTGTGAAACAGGGAGAGGAGAGGCGTCCCAGCACCAACCCCGCCGTCAGTTACGACGGACGACGGGTAGCGTTTGAATCCAGCGAAAAGAACCTTGTCGATCCTCCGACGAACGGCAAGAAGCAAATTTTCCTGGTCGAGGTGGCCAGCCAAAAGGTAATTGCCATCGTCTCGAAGTCGTCGAAAGGCGCGCTGGGCGACAACAATAGTTTCAATGCAGCAATAGATGGATTTGGTGGCTACGTGGCGTTTATGTCGGACGCCAAGAATTTGTACCCGGACGGATTAGCTACTAAATACACCCAAACCTTTCGGTGGAACCTCTCCCAGAGATTTGAGCCGGTGATTGCCCTTGCTTCGGCGAATCAGAAGGGAGACATGGGAAATGGGGACAGCGCGCCAGGAGGTGTCAGAGATGCCGGTAACTTGGAGTCATTCCGTGGAGTCTCAATTTCTAACGAGGGCAGCCGTGTGGCATTTGCCTCGGCCGCCACTGACCTGGTTGTCGGCGATACCAATGACAAAGTTGACGTCTTCGTCCGCGACCTGAGCAAGAAGAAGACCATTCGAGCTTCCGTCTCTTCCCAAGGGGATCAAGGCGACAATCACAGCGGGTACGCTGGCGGTACCGTAATCAGCCGAGATGGCCGGTGGGTAGCGTTTACGTCGAAGGCTACGAACCTGGTTACACCGGAGACCGACGGAACGAAAGAGGTCTTTGTGCGTGGATTGGACAAGGCATTCGCGGACGATTCCGAGTAATACCGGCCCCCGAGTAACAAAGAAACTTGTGTCTTGCCGCCAATAGTCTTGTACGGACGGCGGCCAGGATGACTATAATGACTATGATGACCATAAGTAGGGAGGCGCTACATTGAATACGGGCGTGTGGACAGTTGCGGAGGCCAAAGCCAAGTTTAGTGAGATGATCGATAAGGCCAAATCAGATGGGCCGCAGATCATCACTCGAAACGGCCGAAGGACGGTAGTGATTGTGGCCGCAGAGGAATGGGAGCGAAAGACGAAGCGCAAAGGCAACTTGGCCGAATTCTTTGCCTCTTCTCCGCTTCGCGGTTCAGAGGCAAAGGTCAGACGCCTCACCGGTCGCCCGCGCAAGGTTGATCTATGAGTTTCCTGCTCGATACCAACGTGGTCTCCGAGTGGGTGAAACCACGGCCCAACCCCGGTGTGATTGCTTGGCTAGCTGACATCGACGAAGATCGCACTTTCGTAAGCGTAATCACCCTGACGGAGCTTCGCTACGGAATTGAACGTATGGGGGCAGGTAATCGACGGGGACGGCTGAACAAGTGGTTGGATGAGGAGCTGCCGCTGCGATTCGAAGGCAGAATTCTTCCAATTGAGCGCGATGTCGCCGATGCGTGCGGAAAGATTGTGGCGCGCAGTGAAGCCGTGGGGCGTCGAATGGAAGTCATGGATGCTTTCATCGCCGCCACTGCCCAGATACATCGGCTGACATTGGTAACACGCAACGCATCACACTTTCAACCCTTGCTGAGGGATGTGCTGAACCCGTGGACCTGAGGAATCTGTTTGGACTTTGCTCCCCCACACAGCTCAGCGACGCCTCTGTGGTACGCTTTTCCTATTCCTGCCAATCGGCCAATCAGGACTCATGATGAAAGTGCTTCGACTGGCGCTCTTCTGCCCGTTGCTTGCAGTAATGTGCTGGGCGCAAGGGACGCGCACTTGGGAACAAACTAAATACGACGAGTTTGAAAAAGGTACCAGCCGTGGCATTGCTATCTGCAGTGATGGCACGCTCACGCTCGCCCCCGCGTTCGACGCGCTATACACTTCTCCTTCCACTTTTCTTTGGAGCCTTGCCGCCGACGCACAAGGTAATGCCTACGCCGCGGCCGGGTCGCCGGCGCGCGTCTACAAGCTGACGCCTGACGGCAAGGCCAGCATCATTTTTGCTCCACAGGAATTGCAGGTGCAGGCGTTGGTGGTGGACTCGAGCGGCGCCATCTATGCCGCCACGTCACCAGACGGCAAGGTGTACAAGATTGTCCATGGGGGCCCCGCTCCGGGCAAGAGCCCCGAGGGAGCACACACTACCGCCGAGGTAGCCGCGGCGCAGGAAGGTAGCAAGCCAAGTCCAACCGGCGAGTCTCCGCGAACGTCGGTTGCCGTCGATTCCAGTTACACCGCCAGCGTCTTTTTCGATCCCAAGACAAAATATATTTGGGCGCTGGCACTCGATCGCCAGGGACGGCTTTATGTCGGAACTGGCGATCGCGGCGAGATCTTCCGCGTTGATCCCGACGGCAACGGCAGTTTGTTCTTCAAGAGCGATGAGGCGCAAATCCGCGCTCTTGATTTCGGCAACTCCGGCGACCTAATCGCCGGAACCGACGGCAGTGGCCTTATCTATCGCATTTCACCGCAGGGCGAAGCTTTTGTGCTGTACAGCGCGCCCAAAAAAGAGATCACCGCTCTTGCCGTCGATAGGCAGGGCAACATCTATGCGGCAGGAACCGGCGAGAAGCATGGCGCGACTCCATCGCCAGCGACGGCCATCAGCTCTCCTACTGTGGCGGCAACCCCGGCCAGCGGGGGAACAGTTATCACGCTCGGTACGCAAGCCAGTCCGGCAGGAGCGGGGACTTCCACCCCGATCTTCACTGCCATTCCATATCCCAACGCTAGCAATTTTGGTGGGTCTGAAGTCTATCGCCTCGCGCCCGACGGTTCGCCGAAGACGATATGGTCGTCTCATGAAGATTTGGTTTACGCATTGGTTTTCGATCAAGCGGGACGTTTGCTTGCCGGCACTGGCAATCGGGGCAAGATCTATGTCATCGGAGCCAACGACTACACCGATCTCGCTACGGCCAGTGCGAACCAGGTGACTGCGTTCGCGCGTGCTCCGAAGGGCGGCCTGTACGCGGCAACCAGCAATCTGGGAAAGATTTTTCTACTCGGTCCCAGCCCGGTGGCGGAAGGTACGTTCGAGAGCGATGTCTTCGACGCGAAGAATTTTTCCCAGTGGGGACGCGTGGAGGTTCGAGGTAGTGGCAATTTCAGTCTCTTCGCGCGCAGCGGCAACGTGGATAATCCTGACCGCAACTGGAGCTTGTGGAAGCAGGTTGGTCTGCAAAGAGATCTTCCGGTGGATGCACCTTCGGCGCGCTTCATTCAATGGAAGGCGGTGCTGTATCCCGGCAAACCGGCGACGACAATTGAACGTGTAACCCTGAATTACCTGCCCAAGAACGTAGCGCCCGAGGTGGAAGATGTGGCTGTCGTCGTCGGCTCGCGAATTCCGGAAGGCACGCACTCCGAGCCGGAGGGCGCTGCGGCAAATCCTTATGCCGCACCCATCCCGATGGTCCACGATAAACATTCCATCGTGGTGAAGTGGAAGGCGCAGGATGAAAATGATGACTCCCTGGTCTATAGCGTCTATTACCGCGGCGATGGCGAGAGTCGCTGGAAGCTGCTGCGCGAGGGGATTGAAGAGCGGTTCGTTAACCTTGACGCCGATCTTTTTCCCGACGGAGGGTACACCATTCGTGTGGTTGCCTCGGATGCGCCTTCCCATTCACCCGAGGACACCTTGACGGGCGAGAACGCCAGCCCGCGCTTCGAGGTGGACAACACGCCGCCTCACATTGAATCGCTGAGCACCAGGGTCGAGGGAGATACGCTACACGTGATGTTTCGCGCCGTGGACAGCTTTTCGCCCGTCAGCCGCGCCGAGTATTCGCTGGATGCAGGCGATTGGCAAACCGTCGACCCGCTGGGGAAGATCTCCGATTACAAAATTGAGAACTATGATTTCAGTGTGCCTATTCCAACGACAAGCGCGAACGAAAATAGCAAGATTACAAACGCAGGTAAGATTGCTGCCAGCGGAGTCACCGAGGAGCACACGCTTGTGATCCGCGTTTACGATCGCTTCGAAAACATGGGGATCAGCAAGAGCGTGGTGAAGGGGACGGAGGGACGATGATTCGTTGTAGCTATAGCGGTCCTTCGACTCCGGGTGAGCAAGAGAAGCTCGCGCTGCGCTCAGGACGGCAACCCGCTACTACACGCGGCTCGTGCTGAGGCGAATGTCTCCGTGAATCCCACGCACGATTATCGATCTGCTCGCTCTTGCTCGCCTGCTCGGTGTACGGCACAATTCCGCTGTTCTGGGTTGTGGTGCATCCGTTTGTGGGGCGCTGGCGGGCCAGCGGGCGTCGCGCTTATGCAATCATCATTCCTGTATGGGGCGGATTCATCGCCATCGCTTTCCTGTTAATGTGGCCGTTTCGCTCGCTCCGCTTTTATACGAACTGGTTTGCCTGGGCGCCTGCGGCCATTTTCTTCCTTCTGGGCTTCTCAATCTACCGTGCGGCGTTCCAGAGATTTGACCGTGCCCAGGTTTCCGGATTGGCCGAACTTGAGCCGGACCGCCATCGCCAGCAACTGATCACGACCGGCATTCGTTCGCGGGTCCGACATCCTATCTACCTCGGCCATCTCTGCGAGATCATCGGCTGGTGCATCGGAACAGGATTGGTCGCGCTGTATGTGCTGGCGGCCTTCGCCATGATCACCGGAGCCATGATGATCCGCATGGAAGACCGAGAACTGGAGGCGCGGTTCGGGGAGGCATTTCGGGAGTACAGGGTCAGCGTGCCTGGCGTTGCTGCCGAGACTTCACAAGAGCTAACCGCGGATTACGCGGATGAACGCGGATTGTAAGAGTAGTTCCTGAACTGATTTATGGACAAGGACACACTGCCTCAGAAATCATTTATCACCGCAGAGACTGAGGACATGTTTTTTTGTTTTCTATCCTGTTTTCTCCATGATTCCGTACCTCCGGAGTTAGCTGATCTGTGTTCATCCGTGCAAATCCGTGGTCAACCCGCTTTTCGCTACAATGAACCTTCGCTGAGCTTCCTCTGAATGCAATTCGAACTCTTTGTTGCGGCGCGTTATTTGCGGGCCAAACGGCGTCAGGCCGTCATCGGCGTCATCACCGTGATCTCCATCGTTGGAGTGGCGGCGGGCGTCGCCTCGCTCATCATCGCGCTGGCTATCAATAACGGATTTCGCCAGGACTTGCAGGAGCGACTGCTGGGTTCGACCTCGCATATCAACTTGCTGCGCGTCGAGAGCGATGGCATCCGCAACTGGCAAGACCTGCTGGCGCGACTTGAAAAGCAGCCCCACGTTCTCGCTGGGGCACCCGCGATCTACGAGCAGGTATTGATCTCGCGCGGGGCCCGCGCCCAGGGAGCGATTCTGAAGGGCATCATTCCGCAAGATGAGCGCAGAGTTAGCGACATCCTCGATACCATCAAGAGCGGCTCAGCCGACAGCCTCGAAATCCCGAACGAACGCAAGGAAGATCAAGCTGCATCTTCACCTCCCGACCCTGACGAACCCAATCCACTCTCCGCGCGCGTTACCGCCTCCTTGCCGCCGATAATTCTCGGCAAAGATATGGCCGATCAGCTGGGCGCTACTGTCGGCTCGCTCGTGACCGTCACTAGTCCGCAGGGCGAACTGACGCCGTTCGGTATTGTTCCCAAGTACAAGCGCTTCAAGGTAACCGGGATCTTCTCGTCGAGTTTCTACGAGTACGACAGCTCGTGGGCGTTTATTCCCCTCGCTGGATGCGCAGAAACTCTTCGACCTCGGCGATGTCGTCTCCGTCCTGGAATTCAAAATCGACGATATTTACAAGGCGCCGGAAATCGCGCAGAGGCTGGAAGCCGCCGCTGGCAAGGGTTTCATGTCGACCAACTGGATGGAGCAGAACCGCGCCATCTTCCACGCCCTGAGGCTTGAGCGAGTGGTGACGTTTATTACCATTGGACTGATCGTGTTTGTAGCGGCGCTCAATATCTTGATCTCGCTGATCATGATGGTGATGGAAAAGACGCGCGACATCGCGGTGCTGGTTTCAATGGGAGCGAAGAAACGGCAGATACGCCGCATCTTTATCTATCAGGGGATCCTGATCGGCGTGATCGGCACGGTGCTGGGCCTGATCGCGGGATATCTGCTTTCGTGGGCGGCCGGGCACTATCACCTGGTCTCGCTTTCCGCTGAAGTCTATTCCATCGACTACGTTCCATTTGCTCCACGGGTCGTCGATGGCGTGCTGGTGGCGATTGTTGCCATCGGCGTCAGTTTCATCGCGACACTCTATCCGTCATGGTCGGCGGCCAGCGTTCTGCCCGCGGAAGCGCTGCGGTACGAATAGGGCCGGAAAGCGCGCATGTACGTTGCTGTAATCAACCTTGCAATGTGACGCTAGAATGTTTCACATGACGAAAGCCTCACTTCGCGATCTCCGCTACGGGTTTAAAAAGATCGAGCGGCTCTTGCGCCAGGGCGAAGAGATCCAAATCACCAAACGTCGACGTGCGATTGCTCGCCTGGTTCCTGAAACCAACCAGCCATCCCTGGAACTTCCCGACTTCAGAGCACGAGTCCGCGCTATTTATGGAGACAAAGTGTTGGCTGTCAGTGGCGCTGACCTGGTAAGTGAAGATCGGAACTGAGAGTCAACTAGCCGCCCCCTCAAGAACCGGCGGCCGCGACCAGCACAGGGACAGGCACCATCAGAGCTTTACCCGCCACTGTGGCCAGGCCATCGAGCGTGTTCATGAATGTCGAAGCCAGCGGCGGAGCGTCCTCCAAATGCCACAGCAGTTCAGCATTATTCCACGCAGATTCACGCGCCGCGCTCACGCTCCATGCAGCGATGGTGTCTTCCAGGTGAGAAACGGGTGGGAGCGGGTCGCCGAGCAGCCGGACGTGCAACTCGCGTTTAGCGGTTTCGATGAGGCTGTCCAGCGTGGAGTTCAGCGCCGTATAGTCGTTGTATTGCGTACTGCCATGCTGTGGAACGGTACCAGTCACCTGGCAGTTGGATATGATCGCCTGCGGCAGGTCGTGATTGATGTGAGCGTTTACACCTGCTAAGGCGAACTGGATGCGGGCGATTAACGGCTGGTTGCGACTGTTGAACAGAACCTGCCAGCATTCCGGTGTGGGCTGACCGGAAAGCGATGACGCAAGAGCGCCGAAATAAAGTCGCGCAAATTGCACGTCCAGCTCCAGCAAGCCACTGCGGATCGCTGAATCCACCGGAGGCGATCCGGCTTTGCACCGCCTGTGTCACCTGGAGATAGAGCTGGTTGAACCACTTCAGGCCGTCTCCGTCAATACATGTGTCCGCGATGACTGCCATGGTTCGTAAGACATCGTCAACGGATTCAGGATTGATTGTGGCAGCCGCGAGCAGAATTGGGTCATAGGAAAACATGGCTGGCATTATAGCGGCCCGAAGAACCCCGCCCGCCTCTGCATACATCCATAGTTCTCATGAAAGCTCCTTGCGACGAGGCCGTAATTGGCACCCGAGCCGCGACTTCGCCCTGCCGCGGAAATACAGGGGCATGGGTGCTGGCGGCGACCATCCTTGCGTCGAGCATGGCTTTCATCGACAGCACAGTCGTGAATGTGGCTCTGCCGGCCTTGCAGACGAATTTTGGTGCCAATGTTGCCGATGTGCAATGGGTCGTCGAGTCTTATGGACTCACGCTGGCCGCATTGATTCTGGTGGGCGGGTCGATGGGCGATTTGCTAGGCCGCCGGCTGATGTTTCTGCTGGGCGTGATTGTGTTCGCAGTTGCGTCGCTGCTCTGCGGCCTCGCATCGAGCATCCATGAACTGATTTTTGCCCGGGCTATCCAGGGCATTGGGGCCGCATTTCTGGTCCCGGGGAGTTTGGCATTGATCAGCGCATCGTTCGAGGAGAGCGAGCGCGGCCGGGCGATCGGTACCTGGTCAGGATCCACAGCGATCACAACGGCGATCGGTCCAGTCTTGGGAGGCTGGCTGATTCAGCACCTGTCGTGGCGCTGGGCCTTCTTCATCAACGTGCCGTTGGCGGTGGCAGTACTGGTCATCTCGGTATGGCGCGTTCCGGAGAGCCGCAGCCGCGAACGCCGGCGAATCGACTGGTGGGGCGCTCTGGCCGCTACGTTGTGCTTAACCGGCTTCGTGTTCGGACTGATTGAATCGGCGACGCTTGGTTGGAGAAGTCCGTTGGTCGTGGGGAGTCTGATCGCGGGAATTGTTTGCGCGCTCGGGTTTGTAATGATCGAGGCCAAAATTGCCTGGCCGATGGTGCCATTGAATCTATTTCGCTCGCAGGCTTTTAGCGGAGCAAACCTCCTCACACTCTTCTTGTACGCAGCAATTGGGATTTTCTTTTTTCTGCTGCCACTCAACCTGATCCAGGTGCAAGGCTACTCTGCGACTGCCACTGGCGGCGCGTTGTTGCCTCTGATTCTGCTGATGTTTCTGTTGTCGCGCTGGTCGGGGGGATTGGTCGTCGGCTACGGAGCACGATTGCCACTGGTTGTGGGGCCGCTGATCGCAGCCTTCGGATTCTTGCTGTTCGCGGTGCCATCGGTGGGCGGTAGCTACTGGATAACGTTTTTCCCGGGCGTGGTTGTCCTTGGGCTTGGAATGGCAGTGAGCGTAGCTCCTTTGACAACGGTCGTGATGGAATCCATTGACCAGGACCGCGCTGGCACGGCCTCGGGGATCAATAATGCCGTGGCCCGGGTTGCGGGGCTGTTGGCGATCGCGGTGTTCGGTGTTGTGATGGTGGCCGAATTCAGTTCACACCTGAATCGCAGCCTGGCAACCGTTGCGATGCCAGACGGTGTGCGCAGCGAGTTGCGATCGAACGAAATCAGGCTGGCCGCACTGAAACCTCCATCAGCAGTTGAGCCAGCGACCGCGGCCACGATCGAATCATCAATCATCGCGGCATTTGTGTTCGCGTTCAGGCTGATGATGGCGATTTGTGCCGCGCTCGCAATTGCCAGCGCTGCTGTCGCTTGGCGAATGATTCCGGCCCGCACTAAGCTGAAGGTCGCGCCACCATTGAGTACTGCCTGAAAAGCTGGCAAGAATTCGATATGCTAATTTTCATTTCAGAGGCTCTCGGGGAGAGTCGCCCGACACTATTTCCTTATCTAAGAAAGCAACATTACCGGTAACCGGAGTGAGGTGAGTAACGCATGGCGAAACCGACGCTGCTGACTGTCGACGACGATCCCAACGTGTTGAAGGCTATTGAGAGGGACCTGCGCTCTCGCTATGGTGAGAAGTATCGCGTACTGCGTGCAAACTCAGGCGATTCTGGTTTGGAACTGCTGCGGGAACTCAGAGTTCGCAACGACGCTGTCGCCCTGTTGCTGGCCGATCAGCGGATGCCCCAGATGGATGGCATCGGTTTCCTCAACGAAGCTCGTAAGGTTTATCCCGACGCCAAGCGAGCACTCCTGACTGCGTATGCCGACACCAGCGCAGCTATCAACGCCATTAACGAAGTCAACGTTCATTACTTCTTTCTGAAGCCATGGGACCCGCCGAGCCAGCACCTGTATCCAGTCATTGACGACCTGCTGGAGGACTGGACGGCATCGTATCGCCCGACCTATGAGGGAATTCGGGTATTGGGGACACGCTGGTCGTCGAAGGCCTATGAAGTGCGCGATTTTCTGGCGCGGAATCACGTTCCCTATCAGTGGATCGACGTTGAGTTGTCAGCGGAGGATCCGGAGGTGAAGCAACTCATCGCTTCCATTGGCGATGATGCCGCGAAGTTGCCTCTGACGTTGTTTCCCGATGGCACGCGAATGTTTCAGTCGAGTCCGGCGGAGCTTGCCGAGAAAATTGGGCTGAAGACTCGCGCCGACACGCAGTTCTATGACTTCGCCATCGTCGGTGGAGGCCCCGGAGGCTTGGCGGCGGCCGTGTACGGCGCGTCCGAGGGGCTGAAAACAGTGATGATCGACCGCGAGGCTCCCGGCGGACAAGCCGGACTTAGCTCGCGAATCGAAAATTATCTCGGCTTTCCGTCAGGCCTGAGTGGCGGCGATCTGGCGCGTCGAGCAGTGATGCAGGCGCAGCGCTTCGGCGTTGAGATATTGGCGCCGCAAGAAGTCGTGGAGCTTCGCGCGGAGGGTCCTTACCGCATTCTGAAGCTTGGCGATGGCAACGAGATTTCCTGCCATGCCGTGTTGATCGCCACCGGAGTGCAATGGCGCAAACTTGATGTTCCCGGCATGGACCAGATGCAGGGCGCGGGAGTCTATTATGGCGGAGGAAGTCAGGAGGCAATCTCCTGCAAGGGCGAAACCGTGTACGTAGTGGGCGGCGCCAACTCCGCCGGGCAAGCCGCGCTTAACTTTGCGCAGTATGCAGCCAAGGTGGTGATGTTGGTCCGTGGCGACTCGCTCTCGGCAACCATGTCTCGCTACCTCATCGACCAGATCGAGAAGACACCTAATATTCAGGTGTGGACGCACGCAGCGGTCATCGAAGTACATGGTGACACTCATCTGGAGGAGATTTCGGTGCAATGTTCCGATACCAACACCGTGGAACGGGTACCTGCCACTTCCATGTTTATCTACATTGGCGCACTGCCCAGGACGGATTGGCTCGAAGGAATTGTTGACCGCGACGAGCGCGGATTTGTCTTGGCGGGACCAGATCTTCTGAAAGACGGAAAGCTTCCCGCTGACTGGACGTTGGACCGCGATCCCTTTCTACTGGAGAGCAGCCTGCCTGGCGTGTTTGTCGTGGGCGATGTGCGGCATGGCTCCATCAAGCGCGTTGCCTCGGCGGTTGGTGAGGGAGCAATTGCGGTGCAGTTCATCCATCGTTATATGGCGAAGGTGTAAGCGATGTCGAACGTGACCAGAGAAGAACTTCGCACCGTGGCGGTCTTCCATGACCTTCCGGACGAGCAACTGGATTGGTTCCTGGAAAACGCAACCGAGATCCATATGAAGCCCGGCGAGATTTATGTTCACGCGGGAGACACCGCTGACAGAATGGCGGTCATCCTGGAGGGCGCCTTGCAGGGACGGATTGAAGGAACAAACGAAAACGTGTTCACCACCTATGCAGGCGCGGTCACCGGCCTATTGCCGTACTCACGTATGAAGGTGTTCCCCGCGACCGTCCGGGCGATTGAGCCTTCGCGAGCTTTGCTCTTTCCGGCCGACAAGTTTGATGATCTGCTCAGCCAGTTACCGGAATTAGGCCGACGACTGGTGGCCACCATGGTGGACCGGACCCGCGAAGCTACGCGTGGCGAGCAGCAGCGCGATCGACTAGCCGCGCTGGGAAAGCTCTCGGCCGGGCTGGCGCACGAGTTAAACAACCCGGCGGCCGCAGCCCGCCGAGCTGCCGAACGACTGCGGAGTGCGGTCGCTGAGTTTCGCAGTTCGGCAAGCAAGCTGGAGGCGCTTCAACTCACTCCAAATGAGAGCACCGCTATTGAGACATTTGAATCCACCTGCTGCGTGGAAGCGCCCGAGACTGACGTCCTGAAGGCAAGCCAGCTTGAGGACGAGATCGAGGCAATTCTGCATCAGCACGGAATTCAGGATGGATGGCAATATGCAGCGACGCTGGTGGAATCGGGTGTCCAATCCACGCCGCTGAACCTGATGCTCAATGGTGTGCGAGGCGAGGTAGCCGAGCCTGCGCTTAAACGTGTCTCGGCGTTGGTTGAAATTAATGATCTGATTGCGGAGCTGGAGAACAGTACCTCAAAGATATCCGACCTGGTTCGCGCGATCAAAGAGTACTCGTACATGGATCAGGCGCCCGTGCAAGATGTGGACCTGACTAAGGGTCTGGAGAATACGTTGACCATCATGGCCCACAAGCTGAAGAAGGGCGTGACCATCAAGCGCGAGTACCACCCCACTCCTCTGCTGGTGAATTCCTATGGCAGCGAACTTAACCAGGTGTGGACCAATATCATCGACAATGCAGTCGATGCCATGCAGGGCAAAGGTGAACTGCGCATCAAGACGTTTCCTGGAGGGAGACTGCGCCGTGGTTGAGATTGGAGATTCGGGGCCTGGAATTCCGCCGGAGATTCAGTCGCGCATCTTCGAACCGTTCTTCACGACCAAGGGAGTGGGAGAAGGCACTGGATTGGGCTTGGATACGACGCTGCGAATCGTGCGAAAGCACCGCGGATCCATCAATGTGACTTCAACTCCCGGTGATACCAGGTTTCAGGTCCGATTGCCGGCTGTGGGGTCAGGGGCACGAGATTAACCATCGTGGGAACTGGCTTTCTGCCTTTCTGTTGCAGAGTCGCTGACTTCGTGGCCCAGACGTGATCTAATTCCCTTAGGTCTTGGGTTGCCGTACTGAGTCCCGAAACGGACTTGGTTACAGCGACTTGGCCGGAATTTGTGTCGCGCAGGAGAGCGCCTGCATCCAATTGTTCAAGACGTGCTGTTACGGGCGCAAAACCTGAAAAAGGTGTTTCGCTCGGGCAACTCCGATTTAGTGCTCTTTGAGAACCTGTCGTTTGAGGTACAGACCGGCGAGATGCTGGCCATTGTTGGCGAGTCTGGTGCCGGGAAAAGTACCTTGCTTCACATGCTCGGAGTGCTTGATAGGGCTTCCGAAGGTGACGTATACTTCGCCCAACTCGATTTGGGTAAGCTCTCGGAAGAAGAGGCAGCGGAGTTCCGCGGCCGCGAGCTTGGATTTGTCTGGCAGTTTCATTATTTGTTGCCGGAGTTTACCGCGGCAGAAAATGTCGCCATGCCGTTGCTGATGCGCGGCGGAAGCCGGCGGGACGCTGAGCAGCAAGCCCTGCACTGGTTGCAGGAGGTTGGGTTAACGGACCGCGCAAGTCATCGGTCCGGCGAGTTGTCGGGTGGAGAACAACAAAGGGTTGCGCTGGCCCGGGCCCTGGTCACCCGACCGAAGATCCTGATGGCTGACGAGCCTACGGGAGACCTCGACAACCGGACAGCCGACGTGGTTTTTAATTTGATCGCCAGGTTACATCGCGACTATCGTCTGACCTCGCTCATCGTCACTCATAATCTTGGGTTTGCGCGGCGCTGCGACCGTGTACTGCGGTTAGAGCGCGGGCGAGTCGTCGAAGTGTCGCCGCAGTCGTTATCGGCGTGATGCAACCAGCAGGCGCAAGACGGGTTTGTACGCTAGTAGGTAGAAGTACAAGGACCGGCGAGGTCCTTATCAGTCGGCCGGAGTACCTTGATGGCCGACGATCAGGGGTGCGACAGGCAACGGGACATCGCGGGTAACGAGTTCTTTCGCCAAACTGAGAAGGAACTTCCCCTGAGGGTCCTTGGAGAGGCTCAATGTTTGAACGGTACACGGAAAAGGCCCGGCGAGTAATTTTCTTCGCGCGTTACGAAGCCAGTCAGTTCGGCTCTCCCTACATCGAGACGGAGCACCTGCTGCTGGGTCTGTTGCGCGAGGACAAAGCGCTCACCAATCGGTTCCTTCGGTCCCACGCTTCGGTGGAATCCATTCGTAAACAGATCGAGGGTCACACCACGATTCGCGAGAAGGTCTCGACCTCCGTGGATCTGCCCCTTAGCAACGAGTGCAAGCGTGTGCTCGCCTATGCCGCGGAGGAAGCGGAGCGGCTTTCGCATAAGCACATCGGCACCGAGCACCTGCTGCTGGGACTGCTGCGTGAAGAGAAATGCTTCGCGGCTGAAATTCTCCACGAGCGTGGACTGCGCCTGTCGAGCATTCGCGAAGAACTTGCGCGTACTTCGCAGGAGAAGGCGCAACCGTCGCAGCGTTCGCGCGAGTCGTCGCTGCTGTCCGAGTTTTCCCGTGACCTTACCCAGTCGGCCATGGACAACCAACTCGATCCGTTGGTCGGTCGCGATGCCGAACTGGAACGCGTTGTCCAGATTTTGTGCCGCCGTACCAAGAACAATCCAGTACTGATCGGCGAACCGGGCGTGGGCAAGACGGCCATAGTTGAAGGCTTGGCGCAACGCATCGCCGACGGCGAAGTGCCGTCATTCCTTGCGGACAAGCGCATCCTCGCGCTCGATCTTTCGCTGATTGTTGCCGGCACCAAGTATCGTGGTCAGTTTGAGGAGCGCCTCAAGACCATCATGAAAGAATTGATGGAATCGCAGAATTCCATCATCTTCATCGACGAGTTGCATACCCTGGTGGGCGCAGGTTCGGCAGAGGGTTCGCTCGATGCCGCCAACATCCTGAAGCCGGCGCTGTCGCGCGGTGAAATCCAGTGCATCGGCGCTACCACTCCGGGCGAGTATCGCAAGTCGATCGAAAAAGATCGTTCGCTGGAGCGGCGCTTCCAAGCCGTGAAGGTTCCACCTCCAAATGAGGCGGACGCGGTCAAAATTCTTTTCGGCATCAAGGAGCGTTACGAAAAATTCCACGCCGTCACCTATACCGACGACGCCATTACGTTCTCGGTTTCGCATTCCAACCGGTATCTGCCGGATCGCTTCCTCCCGGACAAGGCAATCGATTTGATCGACGAAGCGGGCGCGCGGGTGAAACTGCGTCAGACCTCGCTACCCGAGGACATCACCGAAGTGCAGAAGCGGATCAAGTTCATCGTGCACCGCATGGAAAATGCCATCGCCAACCACGAATTCGAGAAGGCCCGCTTCTACTCCGACGAGGAGCGCAAAGAACGCGAGAACCTGCGTGCCCTGCGCGAGAAATATCACCTCGACGAGTCGTCCACCGGCGTCGTGGGACGCGAGGATATCGAAGACGTGGTTTCGCGCTGGACTGGTGTTCCCATCGCGTCCATTAAAGAAGAAGAAAGCCAGAAGCTCCTGCGGATCGAGGAGGAGCTGCATAGGCGCGTCATCTCACAGGACCGCGCGATTTCAGCACTCTCTCGCGCCATCCGCCGCTCGCGTGCCGGCTTGAAGAGCCCGAACCGCCCCATCGGTTCGTTCCTGTTCCTGGGCCCGACGGGCGTCGGCAAAACCGAAGTCGCACGAACCTTGGCGCAGTTCATGTTCGGCAGTGAGAAATCGCTGGTCCGCTTCGACATGTCCGAATTCATGGAGAAGCATTCTGTATCGAAACTAATCGGATCGCCTCCAGGATATGTCGGCTACGAAGAGGGCGGCCAGTTGACCGAGCGCGTGAAGCGCGCGCCGTACTCCGTGGTACTGCTGGACGAAGTGGAGAAGGCGCATCCTGATCTGTTCAACATCCTGTTGCAGGTGTTTGAGGACGGTCAACTCACCGATGGGTTGGGTAACACGGTGGACTTTAAGAACACCATCATCATCATGACCTCGAACATCGGAGCGCGGCATTTGCAGAAGCGCACCGGCTTGGGATTCCAGTCGGAGCACGAAGAGACGATCTCCAACAAGGTCGAAGACATGGTGAAGAACGAGGTGAAGCGTACCTTCAATCCCGAGTTCCTCAATCGTCTCGACGAGGTCATCATCTTCAACGCGCTGACCGAGGTCGACCTGATCCAGATCGTGGAACTGATGGTGCAGCAACTGAATCAGAACCTCGCGCAACGCGCCATAACGGTTACTGTGGCGGAAGAGGCCCGCAAGTGGATCCTCGACCAGACGATTGTGGACCGCAGTTACGGTGCGCGTCCGCTGCGTCGTGCGTTGCAGAAATACATCGAAGACCCGCTGTCGGAGGCGCTCATCCAGGGCACCTTCGCGCAACGGCCCACGTTCATCGAGGTTTACCTGGAGAACAACCAGCTCTTCTATCGCCCGGTGGGCGAGGAGAAGACAGAAGGTGTGCTGCTGTATAGCAACTAAAGTTCGGAGCAGTGGCGAAGGCAAACGGGGGAGCGGAAACGCTCCCCTTGTTATTTAAACGCGGGGCCTAAAAGCCTCCGCATCCGAATCTCATTCCTATTGTTGTTGACAAATACTTAATACTTGGTATATAAGGTAACTACATCAACTCTGGGCGAGGCTTTCGACGGCCACTATGGTATCCGCAACGACGGTAAAGGTTGCTGACGAGGTGTGGATCATCGCTGCCTTGCTGCATAACGAGAACCCGGACCGGTCCGATTTCAGCGTGGAAGAAATAATGGATCGGGCACGACGGGAGAAGCTTGCCGACCCCTTACGGCCCGGATTCTATGTTCACGTTATCCAGCACTGTGTCGCCAACCGTGCCCCCAATCCGGGCCGGTATCGAATTCTCTTCGAGACATCTTCGGGACGTCGGCGCCTGTTCCGCCACGGCGACACGTATCATCCCGAGCGCGAAGGAGGAAAAATCGCGCCGTCCAAGGAAGACCTGCCCAGCCGGTTCGGCAAACTCTTGGACTGGTATCTGGATTGGTCCTTACAGGTAGCCCGGAAAGCGGCAGATCAAGATCCGTTGTTACGACTGCGCGGCTCGGGTCGGCGCCTCTGGGCCAGTGAACACGCCGATGACTATGTGCGACGGTTGCGCGAGGGATGGGAATGAGCCGCATCTTCTGGGACACGAACATCTACATCTATCTGTTCGAAGATCACGGCGGCTTCTCAAAAATGGCGGCGACTTTGCGATCGAGGATGCTGGCACGAGGCGATCAGCTGCTGACGTCGACTCTCACTGTCGGGGAAGTGCTGGTCAAACCGATGGAGGATGGAGACGGAGAACTCTGCGCTCAATACGAACAAGCTATTTCCGCGACGTCCCTTTTGTTGCCGTTCGATCTCAAGGCGGCCAAGATCTATGCTTCCTTGCGGCAAGATCGAGCAATACGTCCGCCAGACGCCATCCAACTGGCATGTGCCGCCGCAGCAGGGTCAGACCTCTTTATCACCAATGATCGCCGACTGCAGGGAAAGACCGTTCCAGGAATTCAGTTCATTGTGGCCCTTGAACAAGCGCCGCTGTAGTTCAAGAAGGTTCGCACTCCTGGAAAGCAATCCAGTTTGCTAATCTAGGAAATATGGAGTTATTGGTTTATTCGTCCTCATGGTGCCCGGATTGCCGCACTGCCAAGCGCTTCCTCGACCAACACAATGTGCCCTATACCGAGGTCAACATTGAGACCACGCCTGGCGCCGCCGACGAGGTGATCCGTCACGCCGGCAAGCGAGCTATTCCTCAGTTCGTGATTGATGGGCGCTGGGTGCAGCCATACCGCGCCGGCGAAGGGTTTCTCTACGAGGAGATGGCCCAGCTTCTGGGCATCATGGACGAAGGGTGAAGGGCCCACCCTCTGCTGGGACTCAAGTCCTTGTGCAAGATGACAACGTGAAGCGGTGAGTAGTCTGATCGAATGACCGCAGTCGGGTGCGTCGAGTCTTCAGCATCGGTGATAGCTAGTTGGGAAAGCCGCGTCGTGGGCGTCTTGAGGCGGTCGCCAAGTAGGTCCCGACACTTCAACGCCCGACCGTCGTAATTGCGGCTTGTTCCTGTCCCTGTTTGTCCTGTTTTGAGCGCGGCAGGCGGATCAGGTTTGTATCCTGGAGCTTTAGAACGTCCTGTAAATATTCACGCAGCGCCATCAGGATGAACGCCGCCTCAGCGGTGAGGAACATCCCCAGATAGCAAACCGTCAACGCAATGCTGTCGGGAATGTCGCGATAGTCGGCAGACTTCAGCAAGTCGGCCGTGGACGCCACCACGCCTCGTTCCGTAAATTGGGTAAGCGAATCCAATAGGTAATGGTGGTAAAGGGCGATCAGGCCGAGCGAAGCGAGAATCAGCAGAAATGGAACGACGGACACAAAGGCACGAATTCTCACGTGCCCATCGGGCTTGGTGAAGAACATCAGTCTTCCAAGCGAATGCCGGATGTAGAAGATGTAACCCAGCATCAGGAAGCAGAACATTGACGTATAGGTGGAGAGAAACTTCGATTGTGCCTCGTAGGTGGGGATGAGGTGAAACGCTGCCACCGGGATGGGAAGTGACGCCGTGATCACCGAGGCGGTACCCATGTAAGCCTTAAAGAACTGGGCGAAGGCGGCGAAGCGCGCCGGTTCGGGAGGTGGTGCGCCAGCGTCAGGTGCGGTCACGGCACTGATATGTCGCATTGCACGGTGTCCTTCTGAAAGGCCGTCACAGTGATCGGTTCAGTTTTCTTAAGGGCGCCACCTACTTGCTTGGTGGCATAGATCAGATACATTCCGGGCGGTAATTTCTTCGTCGTGGGCGTGCTCTCCTGCGGAAAGGACAGATCGACCGTATTGAGTCCGCTGGAGGACATCCATTTGTAATTCACCGTCCATCCCGCATCGGGCTGACCATTCTTGACAGTGTTGGCCTTCACTGTAATGAGCCTGCCCATACCCCAGACCCGGCAATCCTCGACCTTCACGAACAAGTCGTAGGCGATATTCGTCAACACCTTTTCAGCTCGAACTTTATTGGAGGGATCGGTGTTCAGAACGTTCGCCACCTCCTGACACCACTTTGCTTCACGTTCCAGGTCCTCAACATATTCCTTGGGTGGTGGAACGAGCGCCCACGAATTGCTTGGATTGTTCCAGCCGATGAGCAATCCGTGCGACAGCAGATTCTCCGATTCCAGCAGCTTGGACGAAATCTGGGGCGCGTTCTTGGCAGTTGCTTTGCCGCACTGCTGCAGCTTGCCAAGCGCATCAGCAGTCGGCGCGAGCCGAGGCGGAGGAGACAGGACCTGGGCGGCTGAAGGCGCAACGAGCAGGAGCACTACCAAAGCAAAACAGCATGCGTCCCAACGCCAGGACGAGATCGCGCTCATCGTCCAACCAGAATCTGCGCCAGGGCGGTTGCCGTCCCGCTTTTCAAGATTCATCAAGCGAGTTGGAGCCATGCAGATCTCCCACCATTACCGGCACGTACGGTTCGACGAATAAAGAGATATAGCACGATTCCAACAATCGTGGGAGGTGGAGTATCCATCTGTTCACGGCGCCAGCTTGCGAGGAGAAAATGCTCAAGCCAGGCGAGACCGATCCATCCATCCCGGCTCACGCACGTGTTCTTCATCGAGGCGCCGCAGACGGGCGGCCATGATACCCGATCGGCCCAGGTATCCGACGATGTTGCGCGGATCTTCGCGGCTCACCACCGGCATTCGCCCAACGTTGGCGCGCAGCATGCGTGCGGCAGCGTCGTAAAGAACTTCGTCGGGATAGGTGACGACCAGTTTCTTCGAACCGGCTTCCAGTACTGTCATGTTGCCGGATGAATCCTTATCCAGCGCCCGCATCAGGTCAGCGCGGGTAATAATGCCGGCCAGCTTCTGATTTTCGTCAACGACGAAAACTCCCTGATGGGTAGTGACAGACGGATCACGTTTGGTGATGCGCTCGATCAGTTCGGCTACCCGCATGGTGGCGGGAATGGTATCGAACTCCTTCGACATGGTCTCGCCCACGGTCACCGATTGTAGAACGTCAGGTTCATAGTCGGTGTGGATGTGCAGTCCGCGCCGCGCCAGTTTCTCCGTCATGATGGAGTTCTTGGCATAGCGCACAGCGATAGCGTCGGCGATCACAGTAACCAACATGAGCGGCAGCACTGAGTTGTAGTCGCGCGTGATCTCGAAGGCGAAGATGATGAAGGTGAAGGCCGCGCGCGAGGCTGCTCCAAACACTGCGCCCATCGCCACCAGGGCGAAAGCGCCAGGGGCAAGTCCTGCGGCCGGCCATAGCTTGTCCACAACTATGGCGAACACTGAGCCCATGGCGGCGCTAGCCATAAACATAGGCGCCAGGAGACCACCGGAGGTGCCGGAACCAAGCGAAATAACTAGCGCCGCGGATTTAAACACCATGACGGCAAGCAGCGCGCCCAGCAGCATACGAGCGTTCAGAATATCGGAGATGGTGTCGTAACCGACACCCAGAACCCGCGGAACAAAGTAGCCGATGATTCCCAGTCCGAGCGCTCCAATCGCCGGCCACCACATGTCGTGGATCGGTAACTTCTCGAACTGATCTTCAACCCAATACAGGGCTTTGCTGAACCCGAGCGCCGCGACCCCGCACAGCACTCCAAGTATGAGGTAGAACGGCAAGGCGCGCGGAAGACCAAAATCGAGCGTGCCCACCTTGAACATCGGGCCGGGACCCATGAGCTGGAAATGCACGCTCGTAGCCAGCGTACTGGCTACCACCAGCGGGATGAATGAGCGCGACTTGAACTCGAACAGCAATAGTTCAATGGCAAGAATCACTCCGGCGATGGGCGTGCTGAAGGTCGCGGCCATGCCGGCCGCCGCTCCACATGCCAGCAGTACTTTGCGCTCAGCAGCGGTCATATGCAGCACCTGACCCACGAGCGAACCTACCGCACCCCCGGTCTGAATGATGGGACCTTCGGCGCCGAATGGTCCGCCGGTGCCGATAGCAATCGCAGCCGAAATCGGCTTCAAGATGGCGACCTTGGGCTCAATGCGGCTGCGGTTAACCAAAACCGCCTCCATGGCTTCAGGGATGCCATGGCCGCGTATTTTGTCGGAGCCGTAGCGCGCCATGAGGCCGACTACGATGCCCCCAATGACCGGCGTAACTATAACCAGAAGTCCAAGATGATTGTTGCGCGCGCTGACAAAAGCGAAGGACACACGGTGATAGAAAAAGATGTTGGTGAACAGCCCGATAAGGTTGTAGAGCAAATAGGCGATCACCCCTGCCAACAACCCTATCAATGCCGCCAGCAGCGAAACCAATCCAGTGCGGAACTTCGCCTCCTTCGAGATAGAAGTGTCCGCACCGTTTTGCGCAGGATGCAGGGGATTGACGCCGTCGGTACCGAGGGTTTCGGTGAACTCCGTCATGAGCGTCCCCTCCCCGGTATCGCCTGCCGGTCAGCTTGAAGCGAAGGAACGCGGGAACTCCCGCGGCTGGTCAGCCGACGCAGAGTTGCAACCAGGGCGGGGGCCGCCGAGCGCAATTCGGCCCGAGTGTGGCGCGTCAAATCTCCCAGTACCCGTTCCCCGCGGGCGGTGAGCCTTATATGCACTTCGCGTCGGTCTGGCCCATTACGGCTGCGGGTGATCAGGCCCTTCTTGGCGAGGCGATCGACCAGTTCGACCGCGCTGTGATGCTGAATCTGGAGTTGCTCCGCTAAATAGGCAACGCGCGGGCTGGCGGCCTCGGTCGTACCCTTCACCGCCAACATGAGTTGATGATGGCGCGGCTCCAGTCCGGCTTGGCGGGCCGCCTGCTCGCTAAAGCGCAGGAAGCGGCGAAGTTGATAGCGAAACTCGGCTAGGGCCTGGTAGTCAGAGAGTTTTAGATCGTGATGGTCTATCATAGCAGGGAAACACGATAATATCGTGTCACGATGTATTGTGGCAAATCGTAGCCGCGAAGTCCCCCTTCTACTCCAATAAGACTGGATGCATTTGTGTCGTATTACGATGCACATAGATTAGGAAGGTCCGGGCGCATTGCTGTCATCGATTCGTAACCACATGATTCACAGAAAGTTATTGCAGGACCAGCAAGGCTGACCCAGGTTCTTGGCGGCTTGCGGTTTCTTTCGTTGAGAGCCGTACGCCGAAGTTTGCAGCGGCGACTGGCGTACCGTTGCCGGAACGAAAATATGCATGCCCAAGCAGGTACAATAAAGAGTTTCCTTTTCAGCAAAATCGCAATCGTTAAGGAGTTCTCTTGATTGCTCGCTATACGCGTCCCGAGATGGGGCGCATCTGGAGTGACGAAAACAAATTTCGCACGTGGCTTGAGGTAGAAGTTGCCGCCACAGAAACGCTGGCCGAGGCCGGAATCGTTCCGCAGGCGGCCGCCAAAGCCATCCGCGAGAAGAGCGGCTTCGACCTTGCGCGCATCAACCAGATTGAAGCCGAGGTGAAGCATGACGTCATTGCCTTCACCACCGCCGTCGCGGAGAAAATCGGACCGGAATCGCGCTGGCTGCACTACGGGCTGACCTCGAACGATGTGGTGGATACCGCCCAAGCGCTGCTGGTGAAGCAGGCGTCGGGCATTATCCGCGAAGACCTGCAGAAATTGCGGGAGGTGCTGAAGCGCCGCGCCTGGGAGTTTAAGGACACTCCCGCGATCGGCCGCACCCATGGCATTCACGCCGAGCCCGTGACCTTTGGACTGAAGCTGGCGAACTGGTATTCGGAGATGGAACGCAACATCGAGCGCTTCGAAATGGCGGCCGAGCAGATGCGGGTTGGCAAGCTATCCGGTGCGGTGGGAAATGCTGCACATCTCGAACCAGAGTACGAAGAGAAAATTTGCGAACGGCTGGGACTGAAGGTTGCGGCCGTTTCCTCGCAGGTGATCCAGCGCGACCGTCACGCATTTTACGTTGCAACTCTGGCGGTGATTGCCTCGACTCTTGACAAGATCGCTACTGAGATTCGCCATCTGCAGCGCACTGAGGTGCGGGAAGCGGAAGAATATTTCAGCGAGAAGCAAAAAGGCTCGTCGGCCATGCCGCACAAGCGCAATCCGGTCACCTGCGAACAGATCAGCGGGCTGGCGCGTGTGGTGCGTTCCAATGCGCAGGCCGCGCTGGAAAACGTTGCGTTGTGGCACGAGCGTGACATCTCACACTCGTCGGTTGAACGCATTATTCTTCCTGACTCGACGATCCTCGTCGATTATTTGTTGGGCAAGACAACAAATCTCATCGACATGCTACTGGTGTATCCCAAGCGGATGTTGAAGAACCTGGAATCGACCGGCGGACTAGTGTTCAGCGGCCAGTTGCTGTTGGATCTGGTGGAAGCCGGGGTGCTGCGCGAGGACGCATATCGACTGGTGCAGGCGAACGCCATGAAGGCTTGGAAAGAAGATTTGAATTTCCGGGAACTAATTATGAGCGATCCGGAGATCACGTCGAAGGTGAAGCGTGAGACCCTGGAGCACGCCTTCGATTTGCAGCGGCCACTGCGCAATGTGGACAAGATCTTTAACCGGGTGTTTGGGCAGAAATAGCTGCGGGGCACGTTGATCGTGCCGACGCGATTTCGCCCCGCTCTATCCCGTGTGTTATAACCGCCTGTTTCCACTTTGTGCGCGGCCGCCGCCGGATGCACTCACTTCAACACCGTAGCCGCGTTCCCAGTACTCGGAGGAATCACTTGGATTTCCAGCTCTCGGATGAACAACTGCAACTGAAGAAAATGGTGCGCGACTTCGCGGAGCGCGAGATTGCGCCCAACGTTATGAAGTGGGACGAACCCGGAACCTTCCCGCTGGAGACCATAAAAGAACTGGGCAAGCTGGGGCTGATGGGCACCATCTTTCCCACCGAGTACGGTGGCGCCGGCATGGGCTACGTCGAATACGTCACGGCGGTCGAAGAACTCTCGCGCGTGGACGGATCCGTGGGCATCATTGTTGCGGCACACACTTCGCTGTGCTCGAATCACATTTTCGTTGCCGGCAACGAAGAGCAGAAGCGGCAATACATTCCCAAGCTCGCCACCGGCGAGTTCATCGGAGCGTGGGGCTTGACGGAGCCGGGTGCGGGATCGGATGCGGGTGGCGCGCGCTGTTCCGCCGTGCGCCGGGGCAACAAGTGGCTGCTGAACGGCACCAAGACGTTCATCACTAACGGCGGCTACGCTGACGTGGCGGTGGTGGTTGCGGTTACAGATAAAACGGCGCACACGCACGGTCTGTCGGCGTTCGTGGTGGAGAAAGGGACAAAGGGATTCCGGGCTGGCAAGAAGGAAAACAAGCTGGGTCTGCGCGCCAGCGACACCTCGGAGTTGATCTTTGAAGACTGCGAAATTCCCGCCGAGAACCTGCTCGGGCACGAAGGCGAAGGATTCATCGATGCGATGAAGGTTTTGGATGGAGGCCGCATTTCCATCGCCGCGCTGGGACTGGGTATGGCGCAAGGCGCCTATGAAGCCGCACTGAACTACTCCAAGGAACGCAAGCAGTTTGGTAAGCCAATCAGTGACTTTCAGGCAATTGCATTCAAGCTCGCCGATCTCGCCACGGAAATCGATGCTGCCCGCCTGCTTACTCATCGGGCGGCTGCGATGAAAGATGCCGGTATGAAGACCACGCTGGAGTCTTCCATGGCGAAGCTCTATACCAGCGAGGTTGCGGTGAAGTGCGCCAACGAATCAGTGCAGATTCACGGCGGGTACGGGTTCATCAAGGACTATCCTGCCGAGAAGTTTTACCGCGACGTAAAGCTGTGCACCATCGGTGAAGGCACCAGCGAGATTCAGCGTCTGGTCATCGCTCGGCAAATTCTGAAGGGTTGAGCGGATCAGACGCGCCACCGCAGACTGCCACATGGAACATGCTCGCGATCGTCACACGGGGGTGTGACTGCTTCAACTGCTGGTAAGCTTGTCTATTGGTAACCTACTTCTTGACCTCAGACAATCATATCCAGGAACTTGTCCGGCGAATCCGTGCGGGAGAACCGCGTGCTTTGGCGCGCGCCATTTCCGTCGTTGAAGACCACAGCGCGCAATCGACCGAGGTGCTGAAGGCGCTGTTTCCCTACAGCGGCAAGGCCATGCTGCTGGGTATGACGGGCTCTCCCGGGGCGGGTAAGAGCACGCTGGTGGACCAGGTCGCGCACGCCTATCGCGCGCAAGGTAAGACCATTGGGGTCGTCGCGGTCGATCCGACCAGCCCATTCAGCGGCGGCGCAATTCTCGGCGATCGCATCCGCATGCAATCGCACCACGCGGACCCGGGAATCTACATCCGCAGCATGGCCACGCGCGGCTCACTGGGCGGGTTGGCCAGCACTACCGCCGATGTCGCGACCGTGCTCGACGCCAGTGGCCGTGACATTGTGATGATCGAAACTGTTGGCGTGGGACAGGACGAGGTCGACATTGTTCGCCTGGCGGATGTGACCATCGTTGTGCTGGTACCTGGCATGGGCGACGATGTGCAGACCATCAAGGCCGGCATCATGGAGATCGCCGACATTTTCGTCATCAACAAGTCAGACCGCGATGGCGCAGAGCGAGTGGAGCGCGAGATTCGAGCCATGCAGACGCTGGCCGTGCGCAAAGACAATTGGACGCCTCTGATTGTGAAGACCGTCGCCAGTCAGCGGAACAGGCATAACCGAATTGCTGGCGGCAATCGAAAAGTATCGCGCTTATCTCGAGCAGGACGGTCGCGCACGTACACGACGTATCGAGAATTGGCGCGAACGAATCGCCGAGATGTTGCGGGACGCGCTATTTCAGCGCGTGCTGGCGTATTACCTCAGCGAAGGCGAGGCCGCGCGCTACGCGACGGAAGTTGCCGAGCATAAGCGCGACCCGTATTCTCTGGTGGAGAAGATAATCGAAAATTTGGGGAAACCGGAATGAATCAAATTGACCATCTTGGTATTGCGGTGAAGTCGCTGGCGGAAGCCAAGAAGTTCTACGAGAAGCTTGGCCTGCAAGTGATGCCCGAAGAAACTGTGGAAGCAGAAAAGGTGCGGCTGGCCATGGTGCCGATCGGCGAAAGCCGCCTCGAACTGCTGGAACCAACTTCGCCCGACTCGCCCATTGGCAAGTTTCTCGCTAAACGTGGCGAAGGCCTTCACCATGTCGCGCTACACATCAGCGATCTGGCCGGTACCGTCGAGCGGTTGAAAGCGTCGGGAACACGCCTGATCTCGGACGAAATCAAGATTGGCGCTGGCGGCCATCTCTACGTTTTCGTTCACCCTTCCAGCTCTGGAGGCGTGCTGCTGGAGCTGGTGGAAGACGCTCCCTTGGGCGTCTGAAATGCTCATCGTCTCGGTCGATACCTCGGGCCGGAAGGGAAGCGTCGCCCTGTGTCGTGGCAATGGTGACGGTTTTGAAGTTCTGCAACTGACTTCACTCGAGGGTGGTACATACTCGGCGCAATTGCTACCGCAAATCGCGGAAGCACTTCAACAGAACGGTTTCAACAAAACTGCAGTCGATGGCTTCGTTGTGGTATCCGGCCCGGGCTCGTTTACCGGGCTGCGGGTTGGCCTGTCCACGGTGAAAGGTCTTTGCGAAGTGTTGCAAAAGCCGCTGGCAACGGTCTCCATGCTGGAGGCCCTGGTGCTGACGCATGCGCGACAGTACGAAAACGTGAGCACCGTGTTGGAC
Organism: uncultured Acidobacteriaceae bacterium; assembly: GCA_963709045.1. Classification (GTDB taxonomy): domain Bacteria; phylum Acidobacteriota; class Terriglobia; order Terriglobales; family Acidobacteriaceae; genus Bog-257. The sequence continues at coordinate 39,899 of CAVPUX010000014.1, forward strand.
GCAGGCCGGGGCGAGATTTACGTCGGCGAGTACAAGGTAGGATCGAGTGGTGCCGCGCTGGTTCGCGAGTACATCGCGAAGCTGGACGAATTTGTAGCGCAATCAACAGTCGTTGGAGGAAACCTTCTAGCAGTCGACGCGAAAGTTGCCGAAGTCTTGCAGGTCGGGAACTGCAACGTTGTATTGGTCGCGCCCGTTGACGCCGGCGAGATTGGCCGGATTGGGATGCGCAAGTTGCTGTCGGGAGAAACCGCCGACCCAGCGACCGTCGACGTCAACTATATCCGACGATCGGACGCCGAAATATTTTCGGCGCCGCAGAAAACGTAGTGCTGATCCGCCCTGCAACTCCCGACGATGTACCTTCGATCCGCGCGCTCGAACAGCAGACCGAAACCGCGGCACACTGGGCAGAGCGCGAATACGAGGCATTGTTTGCAGCCGACGCTCCCGCGCGACTCACATTGGTCGCGATCGCTGAAGAAGAATCAGCTCGGGTGATCGGCTTTGCAATCGCGCGTTGTGCAACTGACGAGTGGGAAATTGAAAATGTGGTGGTCGTCCGAGAAAAACGCAGACAGGGAGTAGGCATCAAAATAATTCGAAAGATGCTGCTTAAGGCCCAAGCCGCAGGAGCCACTTCCGTGCTATTAGAGGTTCGAGAATCGAATCTGGCGGCGCGCCGACTCTATGAAAAGCTTGGATTTAGTCAGCAAGGTCGCCGCAGCAACTATTATAAAAATCCAGAGGAAGACGCACTATTATTGTCTTTCTTTGTTACGAATCTGAGACAATTTAGCCTTGAAGCAGAATAGACCTTATGCTAGCGTTTGCATTTTGCATCTCTCCGGAGGTTCACTGAATGGCAACTCAGGTACGCGATCAGCTTCTTGCAAGTAACGATGAATTCCGCCGCTTGGTGGATGAGCATTCGCAATACTCGCAGCGCCTCGAAAATTTGATTCAGAAAAAATATCTTTCTGAAGATGAGAAGCTCGAGGAAGTGCGACTGAAGAAGCTGAAGCTCCGCCTGAAGGACCAGATGGAGAGTTTGGAACAGAAGTTCCGGACCGGCCACCAGGTCGTTTAGTCAACGTCAAGCCCCTTCTCGCGGCGGTGAGGACCGATTCTTTCCCGCCCCGCTCCAGTTGTATCTTCTTTCCTCGCTCCGCCCTGTTCTGGAGGCATTCCTTAAGCGATAATCAAGCTAACGTGGTGGGGAGAGGTCTCTTGATGCACATTCGGCAGCTTTGCCGCGTCATATTTTTCGCCCTGATTGTGCTGTTGCCTCTGGTGCGCGCCGTGCTGCGACAGCATCCGACACGAAGGCCCAAACTCCCAAGGGAGTGTGGGACGGCTCCATTCAAACTTCTGCCGGTGAGGTGAACTTCGGCATCGACCTGAAGCCCGAGGGAAACGGAATCAGTGCAGTGCTGGTGAATGACACCGATCGCCAACCGTTCAGTAGTGCCACGTGGGACGGAGCGGTCCTGACACTTCGTCTTGACTATTATGACGGCACGCTGACGGCCCACTTTGTCTCTCCGCAGAAAATGGAAGGCGAGTACTCACGCCTGACGAGCAAAGGCATGGTCCACATTCCGGTCACATTGGCCCCGCACAAGGAATTCGCGCCTGGAAAGCCGTGGACAGGTGCTACCTTGGCGGGCGATTGGTTGTTTGTGCGGCCGAGCGGTACGACGGCTGAAGACAAAGTCACGCTGGCAACTTTCCAGCAGGAGAAGACGGCGACAGCTGACGGCAAGGTTCCCGTGACCGGCATTCTGGAGCCAGTCAGCGGCGACACGGGTTTATTGCACGGCGCGGTCTACCGCGATCCGAACGGCCAGACTCATTTTCACCTGAGCCGATTCGATGGCATCCATGTGCTCGCTCTCGACGGCGACTTTCAGCCGGACGGCAGCCTGCAAGGGCAACTTGCCGGGACCGCATCGTCTACGCCATTCAGGGCAAGACGGAGCAAAGATGTGGCCACTGCCAACCCTAACGCGCAGGCCGGTGGCCTGACCCGAGTCAAAGACCCGCAACAACCATTTCACTTCAGCGGAGTGGATCAATCGGGAAAAGCCGTCGATCAGGGGAGCGCGCAATTCAAAGGAAAAGCGGTCATAGTGGACATCTTTGGCACCTGGTGCCCGAATTGTCACGACGAGGCTCCGATTCTGGAGCAGCTGTACCGCAAATACCATTCGCAGGGGCTGGAGATCGTTGGGCTCGCTTACGAATACACCGACGACAACGCGCGCAACCTGCGACAGATTAGAATTTATCGCGACAAATATGGAATCACATTCCCGCTTCTGCTGGCAGGCACTACGGACGAAGGGCAGATTGAAAAGACCCTGCCGCAGCTGGTGAATTTTGGCGCCTACCCGACCACGATCTTTCTCGATCGTGATGGACGAGTGCATGCTATTCATGCGGGTTTTGCGGGGCCATCCACCGGCGATAAGTACCAGGAAGTTCAACAGCGAATGGACCAGCTCACGCGGCAGGTTCTGGAACCCACGACTAAGGCACAGCCTTAGGCCAGGCTCTATAATCTAAGAACCCATGGTTCGCGACGGGATCTATTACGGGCTGGCTTTTATGGTTGTGGCTGCGGTGGTGGGATGGTTGACCGTCCCTGCCTTAGCGGCCATTCCGTTACTGCTGGCTGCATTCTTCTTGTGGTTTTTCCGCGATCCCGAACGCGCGATTCCCGGCGGCGTGGGCGTCATCGTTTCTCCCGCTGACGGAAAGGTCACGGAGATTTCCAAAATCGAGGACAACGGCGAGCAGCGGGTCCGGATCAGCATTTTTCTGAATGTATTCAACGTACACGTCAACCGTTCCCCGGTCGCTGGCGTCATCACCAGCGTGAAGTATCGCAAGGGCAAGTTCGGAAATGCCATGGGAGCAATTTCGGCCGAAGAAAACGAGCAGAACGCAGTCACTGTCGAGGGGGAAACCGGAGCCGTAGTGTTTAAACAGATCGCCGGTCTGCTGGCCCGCCGGATTGTCTTCACCAAAAAGGTCGGCGATCACGTGGCGCGGGGCGAGCGGGTGGGGCTGATCAAGTTTGGCTCTCGCACCGACGTTATCTTCGCAGGCGACGCCGAGATGAAAGTCAAACCAGGTGACCACGTGAAGGGAGGCTCCAGCGTTTTAGCTATCACGCAGCCTCGCGCGGTGCGATCTTCGGTGCAGAATGTGGCGGAGGTGCGATGAGCGGGCAGTCCATGCTACCGAGGAATGATTCGCCTGAACCGCGCCGAAGACGCAAGGGTCTTTACATCCTTCCTTCTGTGTTCACTGCCGGCAACATAGCAGCGGGGTACTACGCCATCTCGCAGGCGATACAGGGCACGGCGTCCGATCCTTGGCACTTCGATCATGCCGCGAAAGCCATCGGCTTTGCTATCGTGTTCGATTTCTTCGATGGCGGAATAGCGCGGCTTACCAATACCACCAGCGCCTTTGGCCGTGAACTGGATTCGATGGCCGACGTGATTGCATTTGGCGTGGCACCCGCGGTGCTGGCGTGGATGTGGGGCTTCCACATGCTGCCGCTGGCGGGGGATCCCGATCTTCGCAATCGTGTAATTCAGTTGGGAGCGATCGCGACCTTTGTGTTCCTGCTGGCTGGCGCTTCGCGCTTGGCACGTTTCAACATTCAAGTGAATCCTCAGCCGTCGAATCCGGGCCGCCCCGGACGCAAGTATTTTGTTGGCATGCCCATTCCGGCGGGCGCAGGAGCGGTGGCTGCTGTCGTCCATCTGGTGCAAGGGGACCCGTTGCAATATTGGTGGCTTTCCATCGGATGGGGCGTCTTCGTTTTTGCCCTGGCTTTCCTGATGGTGAGCACTTGGCGATTCTTCAGTCTGAAGGGAATCAACTTTCGCCAGCCACAGAATTTCCGCTGGCTGATCGTGATGGGTGCAGTCATCGCATTGATCTGGTTTTCTTCCCAATATGTACTGTTCCTGCTGGCGCTGGTCTATATCCTCTCGGGAGTGCTGGCCAGGCTGTCCTTCGTATTCCGGCGGCCCACGCTGCCGCCTCCTCCACCTCAAGATGAGGCATCACACGCTTGATGAAAATGAGCCAAATCGCACCGCTGGTCTTTGCTCCGGCGGAGGACATTGAGGTGCCATGTTTCGCGTAGCGATCATAGGCGCTGGCACTCTCAAAGGCCGCGAACTGAAGGATGTTCTCAGTGACCGCAATTTTCCGGCGCAGGATATCCGTCTGCTCGACGATGACGAGTTACTTGGCCAACTCGAGGCAGTAGGGGAAGAGCCGACCTTCATCCAGAGCGTCCTTCCGGAGCATCTGGAAAACGTGGACTTCACGTTCTTCGCATCCGACGAGGCTTTTACCCGGAATACCTGGCCCATGGCCCGGAAGTCGGGCAGTGACATTATTGATCTTTCCTATGGGCTGGAGGGCGAAAAAGGTGTTCGGCTGCGCGCCCCGTGGGTAGAGCGCGAGTTGGGTCTTGGCGCAAGCGTGGACCTCACCCCGGTTCCCGTCACCATCGCTCATCCGGCCGCCGTGGTGCTGGCACTCCTGATGCTGCGGGCGCAGAAGGTGGGCCGCATAGCACGCGCAGTGGCCACGGTTTTTCAGCCGATTTCAGAGTACGGCAAGCGGGGCATGGATGAATTGCACGAGCAGACCGTAAACCTGCTTTCTTTCCAGCAACTACCCAAGACGGTGTTCGATGCGCAAGTAGCTTTCAACCTGATTGATCGCTACGGGGAAAAGGCGTTGTACCCGCTGAATATCATAGAAAGCCGCATCCAGAGGCACCTCCGCAGCTTGGTGGCCGATCAGGTGGTCGTGCCTTCCTTGATGCTTCTGCAGGCGCCCATCTTCCACGGTCATGCCTTCTCGCTGTACCTTGAGTTGGAGCAAACGGCCCAGACGGAAGAAGTGACGGCGGCAATTTCAGGCGAGCACGTTGAACTGCTACAAGGCGCGGAGGAATCCCCAAGCAACGTCAATGCGGCGGGACAGGAGCAGATCCAGGTGTTTGTGCGCAACGACGCGCAACAGTCGAACGGTTTCTGGCTGTGGGCAGCATCGGATAACCTGCGGATTGCGGCGATTAATGCCCTGGAATGTGCCGAAAGCATGAGCGCCGCGCGTCCGCGAGGAACCGTTCAGTGATCGCATCGCAACGCATCCGATACGTAATACTAGCTGGCGTCATCGCACTGCTGCTTGTCTCAATCGGCTGCGGGTACCATACTGCCGGGCAAGCGGTCCGTTTGCCAACCGACCTTCATACGCTGTATGTACCGACTTTCGTCAATGGAACGTCAATCTACCGTATCGAGCAAACCATTACGGAAGATGTGATTCGCGAATTGCGCGACCGGACCCATTACCGGATCGTGACCACCAACCAGGATGGCGACGCCGATGCTACCCTCACAGGAGCTGTCACCTCAGCCATCATAAGTCCCATGACCTACGACCCTACTACCGGGCGTATCTCGTCGGGTATGGTAACGGTCACTATGAAGGCATCGCTAGTGACCAAGAAAGGCAAGGTGCTTTGGGACAATCCCAATTATCTTTATCGCGAGCAGTATCAGGTTTCGCGGGACGCTCCCAGTTTCTTCGAGGAAGAGGAGCCGGCCCTGGGCCGCATTGCGAATAATTTTGCGCAGACGCTGGTCAGCGACATCCTGGAGGCCTACTGAGTGCGCAGTTTTGCGGCCACAGACCGGTTTGTCGCCGATGTAAAGGCGCGCAAAATGGCGTCGGGATATGTCTTCATCGGCGATGAGACGTTTTTCCGCAAGCGTTGCCGTGACGCGATCCTGCAACACCTGGTCCCGGCTGAGGTGCGGGAACTGAGCGTGTATGACATGGACCTGAGCGAGGTGGAACTGCAGCACATTCTCGATCAAGCGCGCACTCCTTCGTTGATGTCGCCGTTCCAGGTTTTCTTCATTCGCGGCGTCAAGAATCTGTATGGTCGCGGCAAGCACGACGAAGAATTCAGCGCCATCGAAGGCTACTTCAAAGATCCCAATCCAGATGCATTGCTCATCTTCGTGGCCGATCACATCAACATCCCAACCGACGTGCGCCGCATGGACCTGACCGACAAGGACCGCTACGAGCGCATCCGCGAAACTTTGGGCGAGTATTGCTCGGTGCTTGAGTTTGCCCGGGTGGACGAAAGCGACGCGGTGAAGTGGGCGGTAGAGACCGCCGGCGCTGAAGACGTGAAACTTGACACCGACGCGGCGCGCGAATTGGTGGACTCGCTGGGCGGCGACATGATGATGGTTGCCAACGAACTGGAGAAGCTGATTCTCTACGTCGGCGACAAGAAGCGAATCGCGCTGGGCGACGTTGAGACCCTGGTGCTCGCCGCCAAGCAACGGTCATTTTACGAATTGACTGACGCCATCTCGGCGCGCGACCGCGCTCGTGCGCTGGGTGTACTCGACGCCATCCTCAGCACCGGGGACGGCGACGAGGCGGCCATCGGTCATCTCTACATGCTGGCGCGCACCTTTCGCCAGATGCTGGTCATCCTGGAGCGGAATGTGCGCGACTCGCGCGCATTGTGGCAGGTGCTGTGGCAGGGCTTTCGCATTCCGCCCTTCGCCGCGGAAGATATCATCCGGCAGGCGCGCCGCTATAAGTCGCGCCGCGAATTGACCAGCGCCATCCGCCGCGTGGCGCGTGCCGACCTCGCGCTGCGCTCCAACCCTCCCAGCAAGCGGCTTATTCTGGAAAACCTTGTGCTCGACTTGACCGCCGAACCAAAATTGCAGGAAGCCGGTTGGCTGCAGGGTGAGCTGCCTGTATAGTGTAGCCATGGACGTCGAGCAGTATCTGCGCCGCATCGAATACGACGGCCCGCGCCAACCTTCTTCCGTCCGTATTGCGCGCGCTTGCATCGTCAACATCTGTTTACCGTTCCCTTCGAAAACCTCGATATCGCCCTGCGGACGCCGATCGTTCTCGACCTTGCGTCGCTGTATGACAAGATTGTGCGGCGTCATCGTGGCGGGTTCTGCTATGAACTGAATGGCCTTTTTTGCGAATTGCTGATCGCCCTGGGATTTCGGGTTCAAATGCTCTCTGCCCGGGTGCGCCGCGACGATGGCGGCTTTGGCCCGGAGTTCGATCACATGTTGCTGCGGGTTGACTTGGAAGAGCCATGGCTGGTCGATGTCGGATTTGGAGACTCGTTTGTCGATCCGATCGTGTTTCGCGCTGGTGGCGCTGACCAGGTCAATGGACATCGCTATCAGGTGTCGCCTTTTGAAGACCGGTGGCAGTTGCTGCGCGAGGATGACAACGGCAAGGTGGCGCTCTACATTTTTCACGACGTACCCCGACAGATTGGCGACTACGAGGAGATGGCGAAATTCCATCAGACGTCGCCCGAGTCCGGATTCACCAAGCGTTGGATCTGCAGCAAGGCAACGCCGGATGGCCGCATCACTATAACCAACCGGCGACTGATTATCACCGCAGGAAGCCGTCGCGAGGAGAGCGAGCTTGGCACCGACGAGGAAATGCGGCAATGCTTGCGCGATCACTTCGGCATTGAGTTCGATGACTCGGTGGACTTGTCGCGGCTCGAAGGCTCTTCGAGAAGCTAGCGGGCAGTTTCGCACTTGTTGTATGGGTGGAGTACCGCTTCAGCGGTACAGCTGAGATTCGGAAATGAGCTGCCTTTAGCCACTGAGGTGACGAAAACACTATCTCAGGCGCTGAAGCGCGATTCAGGTACGGACGACAGCCATGCACGCCTGAAGGCGTGCTCCACCCAGTCGCTAGGAATATGCTGTTTCCTTCCTACTTCTTCTCTTTTATCTCCACGCTGGCGATGGTGTTTTCCCAATCGAGCTTCAACATAGCCGAGCTCGCGCTCGTCTTGTCCAGCGAGATGGTGAATGTCTCCATACCGGATGGCGCTTGGCTAACCTTCATGTCCACCCGCGCCAGGTCCTGACCCGCACTGTATTCCGTGCCCCACTGGCCGACCTGCTTATTGATAATCAACTTCCAGCTGCTCATGCCGGGCAGAGAGTAGAGGGTGTAGCTGCCCGCCGGAACATTGGCGCCGCCGATGACCAAGTCAACGTCGGTCTTGAGACTGGTGGCCGCGTTCGCCCCGGTGCGCCAGACCTGATCATACGGAACAAGTCCGCCAAAGATCTTCCGGCCGCGCATGGAAGGACGGCTGTATTGAATGGTGACGGTCTTGCCGTCGTCAAACTTGACCGACGCCTCGCCGGGAGGGCTGAGCGGCTTCTGCTGCGCACACGACAGGGCGGTGAGGATGATCGGCGCCAACATGGCGAGGATTGCGGAACGGCTCTTCTGCATTGCACTCTCCTGAACATGGGCTGTGGCCCGATGTTGCCGCTCTATTATTCACACTACGGCGGAACGATACAATCGAAGCCTATGAGCATTCTGGATGTTGAGCCGTCTTGCGGGCGTCTGAGCCCGCAGGCGAAATCCCGAGCGGAGCGAGGGAACTGCATTGAGTATTCTTGACGAACGAAAAGAAGAACTGGATCAATACGAGTTCATGATGGGTGTGCCGCGAGGACGCCTGGCGGTGGCGCTCGATGTTTTGACCGACGCGCTGACCATGGTGGGCCAGCACGGCGTCTATTGCCAGAGTGCTCGCCAGCCGGGCATGCCGGCCATGGACATCCAGATCGTGATGAAAGGAATTACCGACGCGAAGGAGCTGATTTCGTCGGTGATGGAGGAGATCCGAAAAGCGAAAGGGCGTTACTTAAGAGACCCAGGAAACTCCTCCAAGTACAGCTCAGTCGCTTCTTTCAGGTTGGCAACTGCTTCTTCAACAGTCTTTCCCTGACTGACCACGCCGACTTCTGGACACTCCGCGACGAACCATTCTTCCTCGCGATGAACGACAGCAGTGTACGTTTGAACCGGCATAGGTGACCGACTCCAATATATCGTAAACCAGCGGAGCTTGGCGTCTGAATCCTTCCCCGCCCAAGTTAGCGTCCAAAAACGGACGCGAACCTGGGGCACCAGGCTTGTGATACGGCGATGTTACAACAGCTATTCGAACGATCAGAGGCAAAAAGCGAAAGCACGCCAGCGAAACATAGACTGCCTGATGGTGACCCGAACAAGCAAAAGCAAAGCGCCATAACGTCGATCTTGCGTCCGTGACCAAGCACGAGGTTCACAATCGCCCATATCAAACCGACCAACGAAAATCACGGCGAACGCCGTTCGTAGGGGATCAATCCAGCGAACAAGTATCCACGTTCCGCTGTATCCAATGACCATTTTTGCTTGCTGCGAAATGGTAATCGTCCCAGATCGAGTGACCCATTACCGCTCCAAAGACTTTGGGGAACGACGAAGGCAACGTCACCAATCCCATGTACAGGAGCTGGACCACCAGTCGTAAGCAAGAGCGGGCCTCGTGTGAGCGCCTTGGCGGAATCAACCTTGCGAAACACAAGACCAGCGACGACGCCAGCTAACACCAACTGCAGCCCTACGGTCCACAATGCAGACGTGCCAGTCGCATACACTAGTTATTAGATGACCTACGCGGGTTCGCATTTGCTGCGATTTTAGCATCGAAACCGCTATCACTGTTGTAACCAGGCCGATTACATCAGCAACCCTGCCACAGTTACTTCCCTCAAAGCATCGGGCACAGAGCGATGTCACAAGAAATGATTGTGAATTCTCTGTGCCCTCCGTGCCTCTGTGGTGAATCGTCTTACGCCGTCACATACTTCCCAGTCTCCAGCACGCGGCTGGCGATCTGCTCCTGCAACGCGATCACGTTGACCGGGTCATGCTTTGCCAGGCGGCGCACAATCGCCATCTGGGTGCGCAGCATGTCGCCTTCGGCCACGGCAGCGATCACTTTCTTGGCCGCGGCTTCCAGCTTCGCGAATGCGCCTTCCAGATAGACTTGCGTCATGGCCACAACCAGCGCGCCCTTGGCTTCGCCGTTGGCCTCGACATACTTGCGCGCGCGCAGCAGGCTGGAATCCATGGCAAATGCCTCGATCACCATGTCGGCGATCGCTCCCATGATTTCCTGCTGATCGGCGAGCTTCTGCATGTACTTCTGCGAAGCCGCACCGGCCACCAGCATGGCCAGCTTCTTGCCGTTCTCGACCAGTTTGCGCTCGGCAGCCAGTGCGCCTTCCAGTTCCTCGGTCGAGGGCCCAGCCATGACTTCGTCCATCGTCTTCTTGATGGCCGGCAGCAGCGCGAGCTGTCCGCTCATGGCCCGCTTCAGCAGCCATCCGGTAATGATGAGGCGGTTGATTTCGTTGGTGCCCTCGAAGATGCGGTTGACGCGCGAGTCGCGATAGGCACGCTCCGCCGGATACTCCTCGACAAAGCCGTAGCCGCCGTAAACCTGCACGGTTTCGTCCACCGCAAAGTCGAGCATCTCCGACGCCGAAACCTTGATGATGGAGCATTCGACCGCGTACTCCTCAATCGCCTTGCGCACGGTCTCGGGATTGTGCTCGATGGCGGAGAGTGCGGTGTCCATCATGCCGACGGTGCGATACACCATCGATTCGCAAGCGTACAGCCACGCGGCCATCTGCGCCAGCTTCTCGCGAATCAGGCCGAACTCGGCGATGCTCTTGCCGAAAGCCTTGCGCTCTTTGGCGTAGGCGATGGCGTGCTGCAACGACGTGCGCGCCCCACCAACGCAGCTCGCGCCCAGCTTGAAGCGGCCGACGTTCAAAATGTTGAACGCGATGATGTGCCCTTTGCCGATCTCGCCGAGCACGTTCTCCACCGGCACCTTGCACTCGTTCAGGATGAGCGGCGCAGTGGACGATCCGCGGATGCCCATCTTCTTTTCTTCGTTGCCGACGGAGAAGCCCGGGAAATCTTTCTCCACCAGGAAGGCCGTAAACTTTTCGCCGTCAATCTTGGCAAAGATGGTGAACAGGTCGGCGAAGTGGGCGTTGGTGATCCACATCTTCTCGCCGGTCAGAAGATAGTGCTTGCCGTCGGGCGACAGAACCGCGCGGGTGCGGCTGTTCATTGCGTCGGAGCCGCTGGTGCTTTCCGACAGCGCATAGGCGCCGATGATTTCGCCCGTGGCCAGGCGCGGCAGATACTTCTTTTTCTGCGCTTCGGTCCCGAAGAAAACGATGGGCAAAGTGCCGATGCCGCTGTGCGCGCCCATGCTCACCATGAAGCTGCCGTACTTGGCCATGTAGTCGGCTATGATCGCGGACGAGGTCTTGTCCATCTCCGATCCGCCGTACTCGGCCGGAACGTCGGCGTTGGTCAGGCCCATTTCGGCGGCCTTCTGCAGCAGTTGGCGCGAGACTGCCCAGTCCTTGTGCTCCATCTTCTCGGCGTTGGGCAGGATTTCGTTGGTGGCAAACTCCTCCGCGAGTTTGGCGACCATTAGCTGATCTTCGTTAAAGTCTTCCGGAGTGAAGACGTTTTCCAGGTTGTGATCTTCGAGCAGAAAGCTTCCGCCCGTGGTTTTGGTCTTGGGAGCTGCTGATACGGTCGTAGCCATATTGGTCCTCGCTTCGTTGCTAAATCTTAACTTTTCACCACGGAGGCACGGGGATCACGGAGAAATCTTTTCAAGAACTAAGAACCTGAGAAATACAGAGCGTGATCTCAATCCGATTTTTGGCATCAACTCGCGCGACCCGTCTTGGCGCGTAGCGATATTTCCGTTGTGACTCGTCCCGCCTATCCTTAAGAAACTCCGTGTCCTCCGTGCCTCCGTGGTGAATCACCTTTTACTGCAAATTCTCAAAGATACCCGCCGCGCCCATGCCGCCGCCGACGCACATGGTCACCATACCGTAACGCCCTTTGCGGCGTTTGAGTTCGCGGATAATAGTCGCCGTCAGCTTGGCGCCAGTGCATCCCAAGGGATGCCCGAGGGCGATCGCTCCGCCGTTCACGTTGATGCGCGCCGGATCCAGTTTTGCTTCTTGGATGACGGCCAGCGACTGCGCGGCAAACGCTTCGTTCAGCTCGATCACGTCGATGTCGCTTAGCTTCAGGCCAGCCATCTTGAGCGCCTTCGGTATCGCGTACACCGGTCCCACACCCATTTCTTCCGGCAGGTACCCCGCGGTTGCGAATGTGACGTAGCGTGCCAGCGGCTTCAATCCCAGCGCCTTGGCACGTTCGGCGGACATAACGATCGCAGCCGCGGCGCCGTCGGACATTTGCGATGAGTTGCCGGCGGTGACCGTGCCTTTCACATGGAAGGCCGGCTTAAGAGCGAGTAGCGCTTCCAGAGAAGTCTCGGCGCGCGGGCCTTCGTCCATCTTGAACACGATGTCGGTGCGCTTCGGCTTGCTGCCGTTCGGGGTGGTGAAGCTGACCGGCACGGGAACGATCTCTTCGTCGAATTTGCCCGCCTGGATTGCCGCGATGGCCTTCCTGTGGCTATCGACGGAGAACTGGTCCGACTGCTCGCGCGTGATGTGATAACGCTGCGCCAGCCGTTCAGCGGTGAGACCCATCGAGAGATAAGCGTCAGGATAATTCGACACCAGCCACGGGTTGGCCGAAACTTTGTGGCCGCCCATGGGGATCATGGTCATGGACTCGACCCCACCGGCGACGATGGTCTCGGCACCGCCAGCCATAATGCGCTCGGCGGCCATCGCAATCGCCTGCAACCCGGACGAGCAGAAGCGATTAATGGTCATGGCAGAAATTTCGACTGGCAGACCGGCGCGAAGGGAAGCGATGCGGGCGACGTTCATGCCCTGTTCGGCCTCGGGCATGGCGCAACCGAGGATGACGTCCTCGATCTCTTTGGGATCGAGTTGTGGCGCCCGTTCGAGCGCGCCTTTGATGGCTACCGCAGCCAGATCATCGGGACGCGTCGCCCGCAGAGTTCCTTTGTAAGCCTTGCCGACCGGCGTCCGGACGGCACTAACGATTACAACTTCACGCATGAAAAGCTCCTGGAAGAAAGCAATTAGCAATTAGCCATCGGCTGTCGGCTTTCAGCCGTCAGCCAAAACAATTTCGTTAACCTAACCCAAATGTCATCCCGACCGAGGGCTTCAGCCCTAGCGGAGGGACCTGCTGTTGTGTGTCGTCCCTACGCGGGACTCGATGTACTTTGCCATCAAAATCCCGGCACTCACGTGCTGGGCTACGATTGTGCCGCCCTTCGGGCTGATCCCCCTGCTTGCACGCTACCTTCGCAGCGACCATTGTTCTTAACTGGCTACTGCCTACTAACAACTGACAACTCTTTCTCAATTCCTCAGTGTCTTCCCCGTCTTCAGCGTGTACTGTATCCGCTCCTGCGTCTTCTTCTCGCCGCACAGCGACTTGAACGCCTCGCGCTCCAGGTCAAGCAGATACTGCTCGCTCACCGGAGTACCCGGATTCACCGCACCTCCGCACAGTACCTCGGCCACCTTGTTGCCGATCTTGACCTCGTGATCGGTAATGAATTGCCCCTCATGCATGATGTGCACACCCAGCTTCAGCGTCGCCAGAATGCTCTCGCCGGGGGCGGGGATATCCGTCCGCGGCATGGGGGCGCGATAGCCTTCCCGCGCCAATTCAAGCGCGCGCTCCTTGGCGTCGGTGAGCACACGCTCCCGATTCATAGTGATGTCGTCGCCGGTGGAAAGGAATCCCAGATTCCGCGCCTCGAAGGCCGACATGGAGACTTTCGCCATGGCAACGGTCTCGAATGCCTGCTTCATGGCTTCCATCAACTCGACGCTCTCTCCGCGTCCATGAGGCCTCACGTGATAGGCCTTGTCGAGCGCGCGCAGTGTCATCTCCTTGCAGCCTCCACCGCCGGGCAGCAAGCCCACGCCGACCTCGACGAGACCGCAGTAAAGCTCAGCATGGGGCTGACGAGCCGCAGCATGCAACGTGACCTCGCATCCTCCGCCCAGCGTCATGCCGAACGGCGCGACCACCACTGGCTTGGACGAGAATTTGATCGCCTGCGTCATGTTCTGGAATTGGCGGACGGCAAGGTCAACGTCGTCCCATTCTTCTTCCTGCACCGCCATCAGCAGCATCATGATATTGGCGCCAACGGAGAAGTTTGCGGCGTCGTTGGTGATGACGAAGGCGTCGAAGTTGTCACCTGCGCCGCCGGGCTTCAGCGTCTGGGTGATCATCTGCACGATGTCGCCGCCCAGCGCGTTCATCTTGGAATGAAATTCGATGCAGCCCACGCCGTTGCCGAGATCGACCAGCGACGCGCCCGCATTCTTCTTCACTACAAAGTTCGACTTCTTGGCGACCGTGACCGACCAGACACCCGCCGGCACCTCTTCCGGACGATAGTTGCCGCTGCGCAGGTCGAAGTAAACGCGCGCGCTGGCGGCCTTAGGATCGTCGGCATACCAACTCTCATGGCCCGAGGCGAGCAGCTTCTCGACGTTGGGCGAAACCGGCTTGTCTTCCACCTTCATCCGCTTGACGGTCTTGGCGACGCCGGCGGCATCCCACAGCTCGAACGGCCCCATCTCCCAGTTGAAGCCCATCTTCATAGCGCGATCGATCTCGACCACCGAGTCGGCGATTTCGCCGATGCGATTGGCGGCGTAGGTCCACAATTCCGACAATGCCGACCAGAGAAAGATGCCGGCTTTGTCTTTCGACGGCGCCAGCAACATGTTGAGCCGCTCAGGCAGGCTGTCCACGGTCTTGGCCATTTCGAGCGAGGCAAACTTGGGTCTCTGCTGCGGGCGATATTCGAGCGTCTTCCAGTCGAGCGCCAGCCGCTGTTCGCCCTCGGGGCTCTTCTGCTTCTTGTAGAAGCCGCCCTTGGTTTTGTCGCCCAGCCATTTACGTTCCAGCATCACCTTGAAGAAGTCAGGCAGCTGTAAATCGTCGCGCTCGTCGTGAATATTTGCACTTGCGTTGCGTACGACATGGCCCAGCACATCCAGCCCAACCATGTCCGTAAGGCGGAAGGTCGCCATCTTGGGCCAACCGACAGCCTGTCCGGTCAGGGCGTCCACTTCCTCGATGCTGAGGTCCATCTCCTGCATCAGGCGCATGACATTCAGCGCGGAAAATGTGCCGATGCGATTGGCGATGAAATTCGGCGTGTCCTTGGCGTGCACCACGCCCTTGCCGAGATGCAGATCGCAGAAGTGTGCGATGACGTCCATCGCAGCCGGATCAGCGTCAGGAGTGGGGATGATTTCGAGCAGACGCATGTAGCGCGGCGGATTGAAGAAGTGGGTGCCAAACCAATGGCGGCGGAACTCGTCGGGGAAGCCTTCAACAATCTTCGCTACCGGCAAGCCGCTGGTATTGGTCGTGATAATGGTGCCGGGCTTGCGGACCGCGTCCACCTTGCGTAGCAGGCTGCGCTTGAGCTCAAGGTCCTCGACCACGGCCTCGATGATCCAGTCCACCTCAGCCAGCTTGTTCAGGTCGTCTTCGAAGTTGCCGATGGTGACCAACCGGGCCAGGGAAGCATCGAAGAACGCGGCGGGCTTCGATTTCACCGCGGCTTCCAATCCGGCCGCAGCGAAGCGGTTGCGCGTGGGGCCGTCAGCATCGGGCGGGACGATATCTAGCAAGTACGAAGGAACACCGGCGTTGGCCAGGTGCGCGGAAATGCGAGCACCCATGGTGCCCGCGCCTAGAACAGCGACCTTCTCAATTCGTTTCGTCATGGGATGTATGAATGACTCCAGCGCTGGAACCTACCATCAGGTTGAAAGCTTGCACGAGCAAAGCCGCGTCCCACAGGACGCGATCAAGGAACTACTAACTTCGATTGCGATCAACGGAGAACGGCTGCTGAATTGTGTATGAAGTTGGCTGGTTCGAATGATACGAAGAAAGCAACGGAATCGTCGGCACGGCTCTCCTCAAAAGCAAAACGGCTACACTCATTTGGCGGCCCAAAATACAAGCAGCGCGCGCCGTAAGATGTGGGGTGAGGATGGCAACGGCGCGCGCCTATTAAGTTAAGCTGATCGTACTGAATGAATACTCATTCAGTCAAGCAAAATCGACATAAATTATTTTCCCGTATTGGGTTAGGAGATTAACTTGGCCAATACGAAGGCTGCTCCGGCAGCAAGTCCACCAATCACAACGGTTTGGGTGGCAGAGCGACCAGGCCGCGAGCCCGTGAAACGTCCCTTGATGTAGCCGAAAACTCCGAGTGCGATCAAGGTGACCACGACGGACCAGACCAAAGCCATGCGCGCACTGTGCAACGCCATGTAGGGAGCCAGGGGAATGAAGCCGCCACAAACGTATGAGGCGGCGATCGTCAATGCGCTCTGCACCGCACGCTTAGGATCAGGCTCTTCCAGGCCCAACTCAAAGCGCATCATGAAGTCCACCCACTCCTTCGGTTTTCGCGTCAATGCCTGCACCACCGGCAGGCTTTCGTCGTGCGACAAACCGTAATCGGCGAAGACCCTCTGCACTTCGCGCGCCTCCTCGTCGGGAATCTCCTGCACCTCGCGGGTCTCGCGTAGCCGTTCGCTTTCGTAGTGTTCGGCATCGCTTTTAGCAGCCAGGTAGCCGCCCAGTCCCATGGCGATCGATCCGGCGGCAATCTCGGCCAGTCCGGCGACGACCACGATATGGCTGTTATCCACTGCACCGGAGAGGCCGGCGGCCAGCGCGAAGGGCACGGTGAGTCCGTCCGACATACCGATAACAACGTCGCGGACAACTTCGCCCGCAGTGAAATGGCGTTCAATGTGCGGCGTCTGTGGCATGGTCTCCCAGGTCCGGATGGATTTTCAGATATTGCAATGCGCGCTGGGCCACTTCGCGCTCGCCGGAATAGCTCAGGAGCGCGGGTGCATCGTCCAGCGGAACCCAATATGCGTTCTGGACTTCGATTCGCATCTCGGGCGCAATGTTTCCCAGCCGCCCCGAGCGGTACAGCAGCAGATAGAAGCTGACAATCTTGAAGACCCTCGCATGATCGCCCCAGTTGCGTACGTAGTAATACTTAATGTCGGCCAGTTTGCTCACCAGAGTTGCCTGTACTCCGGTTTCTTCGCTGACCTCGCGAATCGCCGTCTGATCCGGCTTTTCGCCCTCGTCGATCGCGCCCTTGGGCAGGGCAACCAGTGCTGCCGATGTTTTGGACGAACGGTGCGAACGCTTGCTCGACTTCTTGGGACGTGTCATGTGAGGCTCGATGACCGCCAGAAACCAGCGACCTCGCATCTTTCGCAGCACGACACCTCCCGCCGAGAACTCGCGCACCATGAGCGTCCGCCAGAGAACCGGCTAGTTTCGCAGACTTGGGGGAAGCTGACAATCAAAAGGGGTAAGGGGGTGGGTCGGTTTAAATTTGGGCGGAGCACGTCATAAGGCGTGCAGTTGAGTAATCGGCGAGGCGGAGCTTGGCACCCTGCGAACCACTCAACATTGACGGTTCAACAATTCCTGCGTGTTTGTCACAGATTTGTCAACATTCCGTTGACTGGCGGTTTTCCGAAGGTAGCTAATAGTTACAACGAGCGTGGAGGCCAAGATGCAATCCCGGCGCAAACGATCCTAGCCATTCCGGATGATTTCGCCGCGTCGCGTTGTTCCGCGCAGCAAGTTCGAGATGGTCGACTTTGGTTTTCGGCTTTGCTGGAGATGCTGCGACGGCGATGGATCCCGGGGTGGCGCACTGCGTGTCGTTATCGACCACGATGGTCTAGCGGCCTTGGCCAAAAAGCCAGAAAAGAATAAAGGAGAAAGTTGTGAAAAACTACATCGCCAATCCCCAGACGCGCAACCAGTCCACCACCCCCAGTTGTGAACGCACAGGAACCAGAATGGCGATCGGCATAGCGGTATTGTTGCTGATCTCCGCGTCTGCGCTGGTGGCGCAGATCGCACCTTTCGGATTTCTTCCCAATCCCGTTCAGGTTGTATCCACGGTTCCACCCAACGGTGATGTCAACCCATACGGTGTCGCCTTTGTGCCCGGTGGCTTTCCCGGAGGCGTGCTGACTGAGGGTGATGTTTTGGTCTCGAACTTCAACAATGCCCAAAATCTGCAAGGTACGGGCACAACGATCGTACGTGTGCCACAGCACGGGCCGCTCTCGGTTTTCTTTACCGCCAGCCCCAGTCAGCCCGGTCTGTCAACCGCCTTGGCAGCTTTGCAGGAAGGCTTGGTAATCGTCGGCAGCTTCCCCTCGGTCGATGGCACTTGCGGTACTGCGGGGGCCGGCTCGCTGCTGGTCATCAACAGCCTTGGCCACCAAGTACAAACCATCGCTGACCAGAACTTCATAAATGGTCCATGGGACATGGCCGTCTATGACGCTGGTGGCGGAAGGATTTATGCGTTCATCACCAACGGTCTCAGCGGCACGGTCACGCGCCTTAACATGATGATCAGCGGCGGAGTACTGAACGTGCAAAGCAAGACCACGATCGCTTCCGGCTACGGCTTCCAATGCGATCCGGTCACCTTCGTCGATGCCCCAACCGGGCTGGTCTACAACGTCAAGCGAGACCTGCTTTATGTGGCGTCAACCGTGGACAACACGGTCTACGTGGTCGCAAATGCCACCAGCAGGAGCAGCGATGCTGGCAGAGGGCAGGTCGTCTACCAGGATCAAACCCACCTGCACGGCCCGCTGGGGATGGCCGCGGCGCCCAATGGCGATTTGCTGGTTAGCAACAACGATGCGATCAACCCTGATCCCAATCAGCCCAGCGAAATCGTGGAATTCACCATCGCCGGCCGCTTCGTGAAGCAGCTTTCGGTGGACCCGGCGCCCGGTGGATCCTTCGGCTTGAATGTGGCGCTTGGCCTGCCAAGTTCCCGCTTCGCCGCGGTGGACGACAACCAATCCAATATTAGTATTTGGACGTTGCCGAACTAAACATTTGGCAAAACGGCTAAAATGATCGTTATGAAGGTGCAGCGTTTGCTTGTGTCAATGCTTTGCGTGCTGCTCAGTTCAGTGTTGCTGGTGGCGGGTGACAAGAAGAACGAGTCGGGGCAAGTGTCGTCGTTGAAGTTTGCTGTTGTTAAGGACGATAACGGCAAGCCGGTGCGTAATGCGGCGGTCATTCTGCACCCGGTGGCTCAGCATGGCAAGCAATCGCGCGGCGGATTTGAACTGAAGACGAACTCAGAGGGCGAGACCGAGAGCGACGGCATTCCGTATGGAATGTTGCGCGTTCAGGTCATCGCCCCAGGTTTTCAGACGTTCGGCCAGGACTACAGTATTGACCAGCCCCAGAAGGAAATTACCATTCGACTGAAGCGGCCGCAGGGACAGTATTCGATCTACGATAATCACACGGATGGCAGTACCAGTAGCCCGCCGAAGGACAAGTGAAGATGCGCTATTTGCGGTTCGCTCTTCGCTGTTCGCTTTTAGCCTTTAGTTTTTAGCTGTTAGCCTTTGGCTTTTGAATGACGCGACTGAACGTTGCGCTGACGATTGAGGGTAAGGGCGAAGAGCGAAAGGCGAAGAGCGAACAGCGAAGAGCGAGTAGCTAAGCGCGAGTAGCTAAGCGCGAGACTCATGATCGAAGCCAAGGCACTCTGGACAGACAGCGAACGCTTTGTCGGTCAGGCGGGCAGCGGGCACGCGCTGGTGGTGGATGCCGGCGCCGAGAAGTCGGCCAGCAGCCCGATTGAACTTGTTCTGATTGGCTTGTGCGCCTGCACCGCCAGCGACGTCGTGGGCATTCTGCGCAAGAAGCGCGAACCCTTTACCAGCCTGGAAGTGCGCGCTACCGCCGAGCGTGCCGAAACCTTCCCGAAGGTGTTTACCAGCATTCGCCTGATTTACCGCGTGACTGGCAATGTCAGCCACAAAGCCATGGAAGACGCTGTGCACTTGTCGAAGGAGAAATATTGCTCGGTGTCGGCAATGCTGGAGAAGGCGGCGAAGATCGACTTCGAGATCGAGTACGCACAATAACGGTTCCTCACGTCTATCGGTCTGTGTGCGTCCTCTGTCACTGCTTGCTCCCCAGCTGCCGGTATCCTGGGTGAACTCCAGGCTTCAGGCCTTGCTCCTCAGCGACGCGCCGCAACAAATCCCTCAGTTGCAGCTTTTCTTCTTCGCTGAGCGCAGCGCAGAGCGCCACTTCGTGGTCCGCGGCAACGTGCGAGAGCTCGCGCAGAACCATGCGCCCGTTCTGGGTGAGCGCCAGTGCGTAATTGCGCCGGTCTTCGGTGTTTCGCTTGCGTTTCACGACTCCTTTGCGTTCCAGCTCATCGACCAGAGCAACCATGCGACTGGGCATGATTCCCAGATGCTCCGCCAAATCCTGCTGGCTGATGCCTGGGTCGGAGGCGATTTTGCGCAGCATTCCGGCATCGGGCGGGGTCAAGCCTAACGCAACGATGCGCTCCCCAAAGCGCTGGGCCGCGTGCGTTCCAAGCTGGGTTAGTAGGAATGCTACGCCGGTTGGCTCTCGGTTCGGGACTTCAGGATATCTGTCTCGGGTCACCTCGCAATAATAGCACTTCAAAACGATTCACGATAAAAATCATAATAATAAGTAACGATAATGATTTATAATGTAAATGATTATGGTAGCGAATTAACTTGCTGGAGGTTTTCGAATGTCTGTCCCCAATCCAATTCCGAATTCGAACGGTGCTACGAGTGCCGTCCGTCATGCCGGACCGCACCTCGGCGCGGTGGCGATTGTCTACACGGTGCTGTTCAATGCCGGCCTTTATCCGGTCACAGTGTTCGCGGATAAAATTCATTTCCCGGGGCCGTGGGAGTCCGGCGACGTCATCGTGTCTTACTTTCAGACCCACGCTTCGGCGGTGCTGACTTGCGCGTTCCTGCAGATCGGGGCGACGATAGCGCTTGGCATTTTCACGGCAACCGTGGTGAGCCGATTGCAATTTCTCGGGGTGCGGGCCGCAGGGCCTTACATCGCGCTGTTCGGCGGGTTCCTGACGGTGGTTAACGGCATCGCTGCCGGGTCGATTCTTTGGGCGCTGGTGCACCCCGGCATCGCGCAGGATGCCACGCTGGTGCGCGCCTTGTATTACCTCTCCTACGCTTTCGGCGGCCCAGGTTTTTCCATACCGATGGGACTCTTGTTAGCCGGCGTCTGCGTCCCCGCTGCATTCCGAATACTCCTGCCGAAGTGGCTTGTGATATTTGGGCTGGGGCTGGCAGTTTGCGGCGAATTAAGCTGGCTCAACCTGGTGCTGCCGGGCGCGTTGTTCCTCATTCCGTTGGTGAGGTTCCCAAGTTTCATCTGGCTGATCGCCACCGGATTCCTGCTGCCGCGCGCCGTTGCTCGTCCCTTGCGCCCAGCGGAGGTCGCAGCATGAAGACTGTGCTTGGATTGATCATGATCGCGAACGCGGCTCTGTTTGTCTTCGGTGCCGTGCAACACGTCGGCGTCGCCGTCGGACCCTTTCGTGAGCCGCGTATTATTCCCGCGGCAATCGTGGAAACGATATGCGCGATTGCGCTCGGATGGGGAGGGGCCGCGGTTCTCGCGCATGCCGCGGCCTTCTGGCGCACGGCACTCATCGCCAATTTCCTTGCACTGGCGGGTGTGCTGTTGGGAGTCGTCGCCCTCGCGCTAGGCGCGGGTCCGCGCACCGCCAGCAACGATCTCTACCATCGCATCATGCTGGTCCTGATCGGCGCCAGCCTGGTTATTCTGTTCTTCGCCCGGTCCGCACTGCATCAAAGGCAATAAGGTTTCAGCCGAGGAGAAACGGCGCTTGCTGTTTGCACTGCTTTCAGGAAGGGTATAATCATCCGTTTGCCTATGACTACTACTCAGACCGAACTGCGCTTAGCTAAGCGGATGTCGCGCTTAGGAACCGAAACCGCCTTCGAAGTTCTGGTGCGCGCCCGTGGCTTGGAACGTCAAGGCAGAAACATCATTCATCTCGAAATCGGCGAGCCCGACATGGACACGCCCACTAACGTCGTCGAGGCTGGCGTGGACGCGCTGCGCAAGGGCTTTACCCATTACGGTCCGGCGGCCGGCCTGCCCGAATTACGTGAGGCCATCGCGGCCGAGGTCTCTACTTCGCGCGGCATCAAGGTCAGCCCCGATGAGGTCGTCATCGTTCCCGGCGGCAAGCCGATTATCTTCTTCACCATGCTGGCGCTGGTGGACGAAGGCGACGAGGTCATCTATCCCAATCCCGGCTTCCCCATTTACGAGTCGATGATCAACTTCCTCAGCGCGAAGGCGGTCCCCATTCCGCTGCGCGAGGAGCGTGATTTCCGGCTCGATGTGAATGAACTGGCGGGCCTGATCACCGATCGCACTAAGCTCATCATTCTGAATTCGCCTCAGAATCCCACCGGTGGCCTCATCACCAAAAGCGATGTGGAAGACATTGCCGCCGCCATCGGCGACCGCGACATCATGGTCTTGAGCGATGAAATCTACAGCCGCCTGCTCTTTGAAGGCGAGCCGTACAGCATCGCCTCGGTCGATGGATTCAAGGACCGCACAATTATTTTGACTGGCTTCTCGAAAACTTATTCGATGACCGGGTGGCGTCTGGGTTACGGCGTCATGCGGCCTGATCTGGCGGCACAGTTTGCGCGGCTGGCGACGAATTCCACCTCGTGCACCGCGACCTTCACGCAGATGGCGGGCATCGAGGCGGTGCGCGGCGACCAGAGTGAGCCAGAGAAAATGCGTCAGGAGTTTCACCGCCGTCGCGACGTGTTCGTTAACGGGTTGAACCAAATCAAGGGATTCTCCTGCCGGATGCCGAAGGGCGCGTTTTACACCTTCCCGAATATCAAGCAGACAGGCTGGCCGTCGAAGAAACTGGCGGATGCTCTGCTCGACGATGTGGGAGTTGCGGCGCTTTCGGGAACGGCGTTCGGCTCATACGGCGAAGGCTATCTGCGGTTCAGTACCGCCAATTCAATTGTGAACCTGCAAGAGGCGCTGCATCGCATCGAGCAGTGGACCAAGAAGAATTTGTAGGCTGGTAGAGCGAGCATTTCCGGTTCGCGCTTACGCGTGACGCAAGAGGGAGTAGAAATCGTTCGCGCCCCCCTTGTTTTAGACCCCTCCCCAGCTCCAGGAGAGCGCCAGGCTGGCAAAAGGAGTTCTTCGAGAGCGGAGCCGCGTGGAGCCGGTCTCAAGCCGCAAGGTCATGGTAATCCTGTTGCGTGCGGCGGCGCTGGTAACCAGGCGCTGCCCGCGTCCGGTTTCTTCTTATCTTTTCCCCATGTCCAGTACATGCCGACGTAGGCGTAATTTTCCGTTTGTCCGGCAACAGAGTGGCCGTAGCAAAACAGAAACTGTTCGCCCTGGTGATGCTTGAAGTGGTAATAGCCACCCACGTCGACCATCGTCGAAGCTTCAGTCTGCGGGGCGGCAAAGCCCTCGCGACCGTGGGCAAAGACCTCGCCGCCTAACTCCAGCCGCTCACCAAAGGCGTACTTCAGCAAGAATCCGCCATACGGGAAGTTGCGGTACTGGGTTTGCGGGACGATCGTTTCGCCAGCACCGCCGTCCAGGAGCCAGTGTCCGATATTCTTCTGGAACCAGAGGGGAAGTTTGTACCAAACCTTTCCCACGCCGAGTCCCTTGTCGTAGCTACCGGTCGGGATTTCAAACATCGTAAAGGTGCCGACCTGGGGAAAGTATTTCGATTCCTTTATGAAGGCGATCTTGGCCCCCAATTCCATATCGGTGAGACCAAAGGCGCTGGGGCCGGTGCCGCCGGGCAGATAGACAGGATTGTTCGACGGATTGATGGAACCCCAAGGCAAAATGGCGTGCAGCTGCACCCTGGGGATGGCGCCCCAGTTGAACTCGAAAGCCGGACCCGTGGAATCAATTTCCACCGGAGTTCCGTCCGTGCTGCCGAAAATGTAGAACTCGTAATGGTGCAGGTCTACCGGAACCGGATCGTCGGTTTGATACGGTGGGCCCTGCGCCCATAGTTTCGGCGCGGCAAGGAAGAGCAGAAAGCACAACAGCGGCCGCCAACATTTGCTGTTCATCCGTTGCGTCCTCCCAGCACTGCGGCAAGAGCCATGCAAGGGCGGGCGTGCACAAGTGCTCGAAGGCTTAGGTTTCAAAACATGACGCGCATTCGATATCACAGAGACTTAATCTAAGAGCTTCTGCCCTACTTCGTCGCCATCGCTGCGACTAGCGAGTGGAAGACCTTGGCCCCATCAGTCATGCCCAGCTCCGGCTCGCTGGCGCGCTCCGGATGCGGCATCATGCCAAGTACATTGCGGCCTTCATTGCAAATGCCGGCGATGTTCTCCAAGGATCCATTGGGATTTGCCTCGGCTGTGATTTCGCCGCTGGGAGTCGTGTAGCGGAAGATGATGCGGTTCTGATCTTTCAGTTCAGCCAGAGTGGCTTGGTCGCAGAAGTAGTTGCCTTCCATGTGGCCGATGGGAATCTCCAGCACCTCGCCCTTCATTATTTGCTGCGTGTAAGGTGTGTTCGTGCTCTCAACGCGAATGTGCACCGGCTTGCAAACGTACTTCAACCCAGCGTTGCGCAGCAGCGCTCCGGGTAACAATCCGGCTTCGCACAGGATCTGAAATCCGTTGCAGATACCGAGCACCAGTCCGCCATCGGCAGCGAACTTGCGCACCGACTCCATGACTGGCGAAAACTTGGCGATAGCACCGGTGCGGAGATAGTCGCCGTATGCGAATCCGCCGGGCACGATGATGGCGTCGCAGCCCTGCAGGTCAGGTGAGTCATGCCAGAGGAAAGTCACCGGCTGCTTGGCGACCTCCGAAATTACCCAATAGGCATCGTGGTCGCAATTGGAACCGGGGAAGACGATAACGCCGAATTTCATTGCGGCAAACTCTCCAAGGCGGGATAAATTTGAGTGTAGCATGGGTGCTAGACCGTCCCCATGGGGCGGGCATCCAACCAGTTATGCAATTTTCCCGGCACATCAACATCACTGGAGGCGCGTTGCGCCGCTGGTTCATCGCGCAATGCTACAACTCCGCGGCGGTGGGCGCGCTGTGGTGGGCCGGGCTGGAGTACCTGCACGTACCGTGGGCGCCATTCTGGGCAATTCTCGCCGCGGCTCTGCAGTTCATTCCACACTTCGGACCGGTGCTGGCATTTTTTGGCCCGGCACTAGTCGCATTGTTCGCCGGCGGCTTCGAGCAGTTTCTCTACGTCCTCATTCTTTACGGGATCATCATTGTGATCGACGGATTGGTTTTGCAACCGGTCATCATGCGCCGCACCGCCCGGGTGCCCATCTGGGCGTCATTGATCGTTCCGATCCTGCTCAGCCTGATATTTGGGTTTTGGGGATTGTTGCTGGCGGCGCCGCTGCTCGCGGTCATCTATGCGTACCGGGCCCACGGGAAGCGAGCGGAACCGACGATACCGCGGCAAACTCCTCCCGGCCAGCCAATAACCGGAGGCCGGCTGATCTCTCCCGGAGGCTCACCTCCTGGCAGCATGCCATAGTGCGTCTTCAGTTATGCACTCGGATGGATCAACATCCAGACGCCGAGGACCAGGATGATGCCTGAGACGATAAGCCGGAAGACATTCTCGGGAATGCGGCGGAGCATCCACTTTCCAGAGACCGTGCCGACGATCACCCCCGTTGCGGCCACGGCCGCCATCTGCCATTGGGAAACGATCTCATGAAATTGCAGCGCGGCATAAACTGGCATGCGGAAGAGATCGACCAGCAAAGCGATGGCGGTCGCCGTCGCAACGAAGGCATCGCGTCGCAGATTGAATCCCAGCAGGGCCGCCGAACGGATTCCGCCCTGATTGCCCACCAACCCGCCAAACACTCCTGATAACGCGCCGGCGAACCACGCCGTGCGCTTGCCAAAACTCATGCGGGCCGCTAGGCCGGTAATGCCCATGAACCCCGCGAACACAAGAAGGACTCCCAGGACGTAACCGAGGATGGCACTGCGCATCCAAATATGTAGGAGTGCGCCCACCAGGCCGCCAACCGCGCTAGCGGCGCCAAAGGTCAACAAGACGCGCCGGTCCACGTGTTCACGGATCACGATGAAGCGCAACGCCGTTCCAATGAAATGCGGTATCGAGACCACGGCCACAGCGAGCTTGGTGCCGATCCAGGAGGCGAGCAGCGGAGTAAGAATGCTGCCAATTCCAAAGCCGGCGACCGAGGCTATAGCTCCAGCCAGGATGCCAGCGCACGTAAGCAGGAAGGAGTGGTTCATCAGGATTCAGCCCGCGGTCAGTGTACCTAGAAACGATTCGCATTTGTGCCCGGATTTCCACAGCTTGTGCTGCATACAGGGACCGCCTGTACCGCATAAAATAGAAACGCGCATATAAGGTTGTAATTCCGAATGTCCCAGTCTCAGTTCGTACATCTTCATCTTCACACCGACTACTCGATGCTTGACGGCGCTTGCAACATCGAGCGCCTGGTCAAGCGCGTCAAAGAGCTCGACATGCCCGCCGTGGCTATGACCGACCACGGCAACATCTTCGGCGCAGTGGCGTTTGTGAACGCCGCCAAAGACGCGGGCGTGAAGCCCATCCTGGGCTGCGAGCTCTACATCTGCAAGAAGGAAGATCACCGTACCGACAAAGAAGGCGACAGCTATAACCACCTTCTCGTGCTGGCCGAAGATGACGAAGGCTATCGCAACCTGGTCAAGATTGTTTCCGAGGCGTCACTGCACGGCTTCTACTACAAGCCTCGCGTGAGCAAGAGATTCCTGGCCGAGCACTCCCGAGGACTGATCGGTTTGTCCGCGTGTTTGAAGGGTGAAGTCGCCGAGCGCCTCACAGAAGGGAAGTACGACGCCGCCCGCGAGGCGGCTGTCACCTTCCGCGACATCTTCGGCAAGGGGAATTTTTATCTCGAAATTCAGGACCAGGGGCTGTCGGAAGAAGCGCGCATTCAGACCAACCTGCTGAAGCTGGAGAAGGAGCTTGAGATCCCGCTGGTGGCGACCAATGACAGCCACTATCTTTGCGAGGATGACTCTCACGCGCAGGACGTGATGCTCTGCATCCAGACGGGCAAGTCTATCCACGACACCAACCGGCTGAAGTTCCAGGGTAACCAGTTTTTTGTGAAGAGCGCCGCGGAGATGGCGAAGGTGTTCCTGGGATACGAGAACGTTCTGGCGCGCACGCTGGAGATTGCGGAACGCTGCAATGTCCGGCTGGAAAAGGTTCACGACCCGTTTCCCAAGTTCGAGGTGCCCTCGGGCTACTCGCTTCCCGATTACTTCGAGCACATCACGCGCGAGGGTTTTGCCACTCGCCTCAACGTTCTTCGCGAACTCCAGGTTGCCGGCCGCCTGAAGCATTCGCTGGAAGACTACGAACAGCGCTTGTCGCGCGAGATTGGCATGATCCGGCAGATGCAGTTTGCCGGCTACTTCCTCATCGTCTGGGACTTCATCCGCTATGCCAAGGAGCGCAACATTCCCGTCGGACCGGGGCGTGGGTCGGCCGCGGGTTCGATGGTGGCTTACGCTCTCGGCATCACCGACATCGACCCCCTGCAGAACGAGTTGCTCTTCGAGCGCTTTTTGAATCCGGAGCGCATCAGCCTGCCTGACATTGACATCGATTTCTGCATGAACCGCCGCGGCGAAGTCATCGACTATGTCACCCAGAAATACGGGCGCGACAATGTCGCACAGATCATTACCTTCGGAACCATGGCGGCCAAGGCGGCGATCAAAGATTCCGGCCGCGCCATGGATATTCCCTACGCCGAAGTCGATCGCATCGGGAAGATGATTCCCACCACTCTCAACATCACCATCGACCAGGCGTTGAAAGATTCTCCACCACTGGCCGCCGCCTACCAGAACGAACCGCAGACGAAAGAGTTGATCGACACGGCCAAGCGTCTTGAAGGTCTGGTACGCAACGCAGGAGTACATGCTGCCGGAGTGGTGATTTCGCCGATCCCGCTCACCGACCTGGTTCCACTGCATCGCACCAAGAACGACGAAATCGTCACCGCTTATGACATGAAGGCGGTCGAAAAGTTGGGCCTGCTGAAGATGGATTTTCTCGGGCTCACCACGCTCACCATCATCGACGACGCCTTGCGTCTCATCGAGCAGACTCGCGACGAACGGCTCGACCTGCAGAAGCTCGCACTCGATGACAAGGAAACATACGAGCGGGTCTTCCATACCGGACTGACGTCGGGGGTCTTCCAGTTTGAATCGCACGGCATGCGCGACGTGTTGCGCCGCTACAAGCCAACCGCCGTTGAAGATCTGACAGCGTTGAACTCGCTATATCGCCCCGGACCGATTCAGGGCGGCATGATTGAAGACTTCGTTGAGCGCAAATGGGGACGCAAGAAAGTCGAATACGACCTGCCTGAGCTGGAACCGCTTTTGAAGGAGACCTTCGGGGTCATCGTTTACCAGGAGCAGGTAATGCAGATCGCCAATCGCCTGGCTGGATACTCGCTCGGCGAAGCCGACTTGCTCCGTCGCGCCATGGGCAAGAAAGATCCCGACGCGATGGCCAAACAGCGCGAGCGGTTTGTCCGCGGTGCTACTGAGCGTGGCTTCCCGCCGAAGAAAATCGAAAAGTTGTTCGACTTGATGGAGCAGTTCGCCGGTTATGGCTTCAACAAGTCGCACTCCGCTGCGTACGCGCTGCTCGCCTATCAGACGGCATTCCTCAAGACGCACTATCCGGTTGAGTTCATGGCCGCGCTACTCACCTCCGTCTCTGGCAGCACCGACGACGTGGTGAAGTACATCAACGAGTGCCGGGAAATGGGAATCGCGGTTGAACCGCCCGACGTCAATGTCAGCGATGCGTACTTCACGCCGCACGGCGAGGCGATTCGCTTTGGTCTGGCGGCGGTGAAGAATGTTGGCCACAATGCCATTGAGTCCATTGTTGCGGCCCGCAAAGAGACGGGTGAGTTCAAGTCAATCTTTCAGTTCTGCGAGAAGGTCGACCTTCATCTGCTCAACAAGCGCGTCGTCGAGTCGCTGATCAAGAGCGGCGCGATGGACCGGCTCGGACGTCGCGCACAGTTGATGGCTGTGATCGACAGCGCGATGGACCACGCGCAGAAAACGCAAAAAGATGCTGCCCTCGGTCAACACGGATTGTTCGGCGTCTTCCAGCAAGATGATGCCCCGCAGACCGAAAAGCCGCTGCCCAATATTCCCGACTGGGATGAGCACCAGCGCCTGGGCCACGAGAAGGAAATTCTCGGCTTCTTCATCACCGGCCATCCGCTGGAAAAGTACTGTGAGAAGCTGCTTGACTTCAGCGCCCTATCGACAACCGAAGTTGCGGACTTGAAGTCTTCCACGGGAAGAGATGAGGTGTTGATCGGCGGCATCCTGAAGAACATCCGCGTAGCCAAGTCGAAGAAGGGCGACCTCTACGCGCAAGGTCAGCTCGAAGATATGAACGGCTCGGTGGATGTCCTATGCTTCGCCGATTCGTACAAGCGCCTTGCGGACAAGCTAAAGCTCACAGTTCCCGTGCTGGCGCGGGGCGGAGTGCGCGTCGAAGACGGAGCCAACTCCAAGTTGATGATCAGCGATATCACACCGTTGGAGGAGGCCCAGCCCAAGCTGCCCAATCACCTGCGGATCAAGATACCGATCGACGGCGCTTCTCCGGCCATGATCGACGAACTGCACACGCTCTGCCTGGAACGCAAAGGTGTGGCGAGGGTGTTGTTCGACCTCGAACGCAAAGGCGACTTCACCGTGGTGATGGAAGCCGAAGGCTATAATGTGTTGCCAGACCGGCAATTCATCCACCGTGTGGAAGAGCTCTGTGGACGCGGCAGCGTTCGAGTTGTCGATTGAGTTGCGATGACATCGGATCCAACGCAACCTGGTGCCTCTGACTCCCGGCGAGACGAACTTTCACTGCTTCGCTCGGGAATTCTGCCGGCCGTCGATTACTGGATCTCCGCGGTGGAAGCGGTTTACCGCGCGTCAAAGAAACGACAAGAAACCAATATGGAAGCTGCTTCGAAAGCGCAAGACGAACTCGAACGCATCGAGAAACAAATTGAGCAACTGAAGACCGCTGCCGGCGACAACCAGGAGGCGCGCCGCCAGTTGCAGGAAATGCACAGCCGGGTGGATGCGCTGAGGCGTCAGATGGCTGGCCAGCTCACGCCTTGGGAGCGCACCGAACTGGCGCGCCATCCCATGCGTCCTTATCCGCTGGACTACATCGAACGCATTTTTTCCGACTTCAGCGAGATTCATGGCGACCGCGGTTTTGGCGACGATGCCGCCATGGTTTGCGGCATGGCTCGCTTTCGTGGAAGGGAAGTACTTGTTCTCGGTACGCAAAAAGGACGCGACACCAAACAGCGTATCTACCGTAACTTCGGTCAGCCCAATCCCGAAGGCTATCGCAAGGCACTGCGCGCGATGCGCTTCGCCGAGAAATGGCAACATCCCGTCATTGCCCTGATCGATATCGTGGGAGCTTATCCGGGACTGGGCGCGGAAGAACGCGGCCAGGCCGAAGCCATTGCCCACAACTTGCGTGAGATGGCGCGCCTGAAAGTTCCATTCATCGCTGCAATAACCGGGGAGGGCGGCAGCGGCGGAGCGCTGGCCATTGCCGTCGCCGATCGCGTGCTGATGCTGGAGAACAGCATCTACTCGGTCATCTCGCCCGAAGGTTGCGCGTCCATTATGTGGCGCGATTCCAACAAGAAAGACGTAGCCGCGCAAGCCCTGCGCATTACTGCCAAAGACAATCTGGAAATGGGATTCTGCGATGAAGTGATCACGGAGCCGGCGGGCGGCGCCCATCACGACTACGATGCCGCTGCCAATACTTTGGCGGATGCGCTCGAAAAGCACTTGGCCGAACTGGAAAAAATGCCCATCCCCGCGTTGCTAGACGCGCGCTACAAAAAATTCCGCAACATGGCACAGTTCTTCGAAGTACAGGGCGCGCCAGCCTGATGGATGGCTAATGGCTAGCTGCTAATTGCTAGTTGCTTCTCTACTTACTCTCCTGAATTCTCCGCACGACCTTGGTTACCATCTCGCGCGGCGACAGCCGTAGCATCTGCACACCAAATCGGTTCTTCCATCCCGGAATGACCACCCGTTTGCCCTGTTTCATCCCTTCATAGGCGACGCGTGCCACCTCGCGCACGTCCACCAGCAACGGACTCGTCGCTAACTTTGTGTCGCCAAGATGGGCGCGCTTCTGGAAGTTGGTCTTCACCGGCCCCGGACACAGGCAGGTCACGGTAACGCCGGTGTCGCGCAACTCTTCCGCCAGCGCTTCCGTGAAGTGCAGGACGTAGGCTTTGCTGGCGTAGTACACGGCCATGAATGGTCCGGGCTGAAATGCGGCGGTGCTGGCGACGTTAAGCAGTTTGCCCTCGCGGGCGCGGATCTGCGGCAGAAACAACTTGGTGAGGTGGGTCAGCGCGACCATGTTCACCTGCATCATCTCGGCTTCGTTATTCCAATCGGTGGTGAGAAACGGCCCACCACCGCCGAAGCCGGCATTGTTCACCAACACGTCGAGGACGATACCGGCCTCCTGCAGCTCCTGGTAAAGCTCGGTCGGCGCCGCCGGATGCGCCAAGTCCTTCGGCGAGACCCGCACCGTCACGCTGTAGCGCGATTGCAAGTCGTCGGCCAGTTCACGCAGCGCGCCGCGATTGCGCGCCACCAATACCAAACGATAGCCATCGTGCGCGAACAAATGCGCTAGTTCCAATCCGATGCCACTGGATGCGCCCGTAATTAAGGCCGTCTTAGGAGCGAAAAAAGGATTGCTTGCACTCACCATTCTGTTATAGCGGATTTCGCATCATCGCGGCAGTGACAAAAAGGGCGAACCCTAAGCTGCATAAACTAAGAATTCGCCGCTGCGGCACCGAGATCACTGAAAAGAGTCGATAGAAAACCAAAACTCTGTGTCCTCTGTGTCGGGTACTGCCCTGAGCGAAGCCGAAGGGTGGTGAATGATTTCCGACGGAGCACGCTTACTTCGCTGCGGTCTTGGTGCTGCCGGGAGACTGCAAGAAGGTGACGATCTGCCAGCGTTGCTGTTGCGGTAGATTCGCCCACGAGGGCATGCCTGACTCCAACTTTCCTTTGGTGATGAACCAGAACAACTCTCCCGGCTTTGCGCTCTTGACCGACGTGCTGTCGAGGGCAGGCGCCGGTCCCATGCCGCGCAGATTGGCGCCGTGACACTGCGCACAATTCTGCGCATACAATTTTTTGCCGGCAGCGGCGGCTGAGGTGCCTGAATATGGATTCTTCATCTCCGCAGCCGACGGAGGCGCGTTGCGAAAGCTGGAACTCTGCGCGCCAGAAGCGGGTGCCAGCCAAAGCGCCACTCCGGCGATCATAAATGCGAGCGAGATGACAGAAATACGTACCGGTGGTCTCACCAAACGAACCCCATTTTTCGCGAATTTATAGATGTGGAAGGCCGCGACGTGGCACCCGCTGGCCCGACGAAGCTTCACAACAATGGCGCGCAGATCGTCTCCACGCGCCAGAAGAAGTTTATCTAGCTTGCCGGTCAACCCTTACTCTTCCGTTCATTCTGCTCGACCCGTATCTTCACCAGCTTCTTTATCAGTGCCGCGGGCGGAGGCTTGTCCACGGGAAAGCGGATCGTCCCCTTCAACGTCTCGTAGTTACTCAGTTCCTTCTTGAGCGCTTGCATGGCCGACAAGCTGCCCGGAAACAAACTGCAATGGTTGGAAAACGCGGCGAACCCCATCAGCATTCCTTTGTACTTGAACATTGGAATGCGATAGCTGATGACCTCCGTCGCCTCCGCTGGCACAGCAGCCCGAAGCACCGCGCGGATTCTGCTCAGGGTCGTGCGGGCGGGCTCCGGGACGCGCGCGAGGTACTCGTCAACCGTCTTGGGAGCGGCCTTGGCTTTCGCCGCCGAGCCTCCGCCGCCCGAGACCGTTTTCTTCATGAGAGGAGTGCTCTCCGGCATTCCTGCCAACGCTGCTGGTCAGGTACGACCATCTATCTCGCGGCCATCGCCTCCGGCACCTCGTAGATGCTGTACCACGGCGTGGCAGCCTTGAGGGCATTGTTCACATTGGTGATGTTCTTCACGCCTTCGTCTTCCAGCCAGGCGCGGAAAGCGGCGGCGCCCTTCTCGGCGAAAATGGGGATGCCGTCTTTCCAGGTGGCGCGTCCGCAGAGCACGCCGTTGAACTTCACGCCCGATTCGGCGGCGAATTCCAGGTCCTCGATGAACTCCGGATTGCTCACGCCAGCCGACAGATAGATGAATGGCTTGCCAGTTGCACCGGCGGCAGCGCGGAAATGATCGAGCGCTTCTTTCTTGGTGTAAGCCTTGGTGCCCTTGAACGACTTCGCGCCCTCGACGAACTGCAGGTTCACCGGAATCTCGACCTTCAAAACATCCACGCCGTAGCGGTCCTTGGTGAACTCCTCCATCGACTTCGCCACAACGGTGGGTTTCAGCTTCGCGTACTCCGCGCCCTTCTCGTCCACGCCCTCTTTGTAACCCACCAGTTCGAGGAAGAACGGGATGTCGTTGGCCTTGCACTCGTCGCCGATGCGCTCGGTCCAGGCGTGTTTCAGATCGTTGACTTTCTGGTCGTCGTAGATCGAGTAGTACAGCAAAATCTTGATGCAATCGGCGCCTGCTTCCTTCAGCCGTTTCACCGACCACACATCGAGCAGGTCAGGCAGGCGGCCGGGCAGGGTCTTGTCGTAGCCGGTCTTCTCGTAGGCGAGCAGCAGGCCCGAACCCTTGGCGCGGCGCTTGGCGGCAGGCAGTCCCCACTGGGGATCGAGCAGGATGGCGCTGGCATGCTGGGTCAGCACTTCGGAGACGTTGATCTTGAACTCTTCCAAGCCCTTGGTCGGTGGCGTAGGTGCCGAGCGCTTTCTTCAGTGAACCGCGCTGGTCCATGGCGGCCGCGGCGATGACGCCACGCTGGTTCGAAACGGCCTTGATGCCCGCAAGTTTTCCGGGAGTAAGTTTCATGGCAAGAACCTTCCTCAGGCGCGGCGCGCCCGGTATGAACGGAATTTGAATTCGGTCCTACAGGACAGCGACTGGGCCGCGGTTGCAGAACAGAGAATTCTAACTGAATTTCGGTGGCGTGCGCGAGGAGTTGTGAGCGGGGGTGGAGGGCCGTTCCCGAGCGCCCGTCACGTACCAGTCAGAGGATTGCTTGTGAAATGGCGATTTCACAACACTTATCTGCGCCGACCTCCATTCACGATGACTTCCGAGCAGCATCCAAGAGTTTGAAGCTTCAGTTCACGCGAAGCCCTATGCTCGTCAACTGAGAGCCAACTTTCGGTTAGCTCGTGTTGCGAACGTGACCAAGCGGACCTCCGGTTTGCCCCTACACAGGCGCATCTGATCAATGGCATGATACGGCGCCATATTTATTGTTTCGTCTCACAGCGGCAACGTCGAGACCTTTTGAGCGCGCGTCATATGTGATAACGTATCGTCCGCTGTATTCGCCTCTTCAGCTTGCTGAAAGGTGGGGAACAGATTCCTCTTGTTGTTTCTTTGGAGGCCGCGTGAGCACGGAAACCCTGGTGGAGCTCTTCGAGCACGGGCTGGACGCGCCGATCTGCCTCACCTGGGAGCTGACGTACGCCTGCAACCTGGCCTGCGTGCACTGCCTGTCCAGCTCCGGCCTGGGCGACCCCGGGCCAGCTGAGGTTTGGCCGAGTGCCAGGCCGTGATCGACACGCTGGAACGCATGCAGGTGTTCTACGTGAACATCGGCGGCGGCGAGCCCACCGTCCGGCCCGACTTCTGGGAGCTGGTGGACTACGCCACCGCGCACCACGTCGGGGTGAAGTTCTCCACCAACGGCGTGCGCATCGACGCGCCCGTGGCCCGCAGGCTGGCCGCCAGCGACTACGTGGACGTGCAGATCTCGCTGGACGGCGCGACCGCCGCGGTCAACGACGCGGTGCGCGGGCAGGGCTCGTACGCGATGGCCATCCTGGCCATGGAGCACCTGGCCGCGGCCGGGTTCCGGGGCTTCAACATCTCCGCGGTGGTGACCCGGCAGAACGCCGGGCAGCTCGACGAGTTCAAGGCGCTGGCCGACCGTTATGGCGCCCAGCTGGCGACCCGGCTGCGTCCGTCGGGCCGGGGGGCGGACGTCTGGGACGAGCTGCATCCCACCGCCGGGCAGCAGCGCGAGCTGTACGAGTGGCTGTGCGCGCATGGCGAGCAGGTGCTGACCGGTGACTCGTTCTTCCACCTCGCCGCCTACGGCGAGGCGCTGCCGGGCCTAAACATGTGCGGCGCCGGGGGTGGCGCGCCTCATCGACCCGGTCGGTGACGTGTACGCGTGCCCGTTCGCGATCCACGAGAACTTCCTGGCCGGGAACGTCCGGGCCGACGGCGGCTTCGAGGCGGTCTGGCGGACTCCGCGCTGTTCGCCGAGCTGCGCGGCCCTCCGCAGGCGGCGCCTGCGGCTCGTGCCAGTTCTACGACTCGTGCCGGGGCGGCTGCATGGCCGCGAAGTTCTTTACTGGGTGTCGCCGGATGGCCCGGACCCGGAGCGCGTCCGCGGCTTCGGGAGCAGGCGCGGCCGAGCGGGCTGGGCGGCGCTCCCCCGGCCCGGGCCGGATCACTCGCACCGCGGGCCGGTGCGCGGCCAGGCCCGCCGCGGGCAGGCCCCCAGCCGGTCCCGGTAACGATCGGGCGCCGCCCGGCGCCCGCGCCACCGGACGGGCCTGGACGTCAACCCGCTGGCCGGCTTCGCCGGCGGGTGCCGCGCGTGACATGACGGGGGGATTCGCGCGGCTCACCCGCCCGGTCACGCCGGCCGGACGGGCCGCGCCATCCCGGGTCAGGTTCGGCCCGCACGAGACCAACCT
>CAVPUX010000015.1:0-95525 GCA_963709045.1 uncultured Acidobacteriaceae bacterium
GCCCACCCAAGCAAAACCGGTTTTCGTGGGCACCTGGCGCCTATTTATTACCATCCGACCCAGGTAAGCCAATCGCAGACGGATAGTCGAGAGCATGGAAGTCCGGATCGCCAACACCCTCCCCTGCTTTCACCACAAGGTTTTGCACTGCGTATACTTCCTGCGTTTTGCAGTCAGGACAACTGCTGGTTACACGAATGAGGAAGTATATGGTGCGCGACCACGTAAGCTTCGTGCCGTCTTTCAGGGATTTGGGACCCCAAGGCCGGTCGAAAATCGTCACTTTCAACGGTTTTTCGCTAGGGCATGAGCTTTTCTTCTCTCTCCAACCTTTGTCGGCCCAGGATCGCTTCCGGAAAACCTTCCATCGCTAGGAACGATCGAATAGCGCCGCATCACTCTCGCTACCAAGGCCAGAAAACGACGCCGGTCGTCCCACTCACTTTTCTTCACCTTGAGCAGCCTTAGGAATGACTCATTCACCAGCGCGGCTGCAGAATGTGGCCGGGACGCCGGTATCGAAAAGAATACCTCGCAATCTTGCGCAGATCGGGCATAAGCGATCGGAAAAGCCGTGATTCCGCTTGCCGACCCCTACTCCGACATTGCCTTAACAGTATTGTGACGTCGCCAGGGCTGCCATCCATGATCTTAGACCCCAGAGATTAGGAATTATAGCCAAATCCTGCCCGCAGAAAAGACCTAACTGTGCATACCGATGTCTCCGCGGCCAACCGCACCAGATTATTTCGCAGAACGGGTGGCGGAGTTTTCCGCGCTTGATCGCCTTTGTAGGTAGAGCACAGTAAGCAACGATTCCTTGGCCGGATGTTTGGTTTTGGGATTCTGTTCCGGCGGTGAGCGAGTTGGACCGCAAAAATAACCAGCGCCGATCTCAGCCCAGACCGTCGCCACAACCAATGACCAAAAGGAGGTCAATATGAAAACGCAAATTAGCAACCGGTCCCTGCCCAGAACCGTCAACAACACGACGCTGGCACACAACTACGCGAATCTGTCTTCGCTAGCTTCCCACCAGCTTGCGCGGATCAGCTCCATGCTAGTCCTGGTTACGATATTCTGCCTTTGCAATTTCCAGCTTTTTGCTCAGGCTCCAGAAAGTGGAACGGCGCTCATTGTTCCACCCCTGGTGAACTATAGTGGCGTACTGAAAGATCCCACCGGTAAGCTACTAAATGGTACGGTGGGCGCAACCTTTTCCATCTACAAAGACTCCGAAGGTGGCACACCCGTGTGGATGGAAACGCAAAATCTGCAGGTGGATACCGGCGGACATTACTCTGTGATGCTGGGCCTGTCTTCGAGCCGCGGCTTACCGGAGGACCTGTTCACCTTTGGTGAACCCCGCTGGCTGACTGTGCAGGTACAGGGACAGGAAGAGCAGCCGCGCGTTCTGTTGGTGAGCGTGCCCTACGCAATAAAGGCGGGGGATGCTGAAACGCTAGGCGGCAAGCCAGCCTCTGCCTATGCTTTGAACACGCCGTCGGTGCAAACAGGGTCTCCGGCGGGTGACAACGCCAACCAAACCGTCGCCAATAGCGACTCACCGAAAAACAGCACGAGTCGCAAGGGTTCCCTTTCGCTCAGCGGCGGCGGTACGACGAACTTCATCCCGCTGTGGACGAGTTCCACAAACCTGGGTAACTCGGCGCTGTATCAGGCGGGTAGCGGTTCTGCGGCCGAGGTGGGACTAGCAACTACCGTTCCCAAGGCCCGCTTGGACGTGCCGGGTAATGGAATTGAGACCCTGATTGGCGATGCGTTGTGCGGTTCGGGCTTCGCCGGCATCGGGTTCTCGGCGTCGGGGTTTTCCAATTGCGCCAACTACGCGTTGTTGGGAGACACGAGCGGTAATACCTATCTGAATACAACGGGCAGTGGCTCGGTCCACATCCGGCACAACAATATCGACAAGATGGTTGTTACCAACGCCGGTGTTGGCATCGGGACCTCCACTCCGGCGGCGCTTATGGACGTGACTGGATCTTCCACAGCCGGAGGGGGCATTGAGACAACGACCTCAAACCTGGCGACCACGAGCAACTCCTTTGCTGCCTTTTCCGCACATGCTAAGGCGAGTGCGGTAGTCAACCAACTGGTGGCAGATGGATTAGGCACGGGACCGATGGGAACTCCGAGCGGCTATTTCGGCACTTTCACGAACCAACCGATCGGTTTCGTCACCAATAATATTGAAAGGATGCGAATGACTACCTCGGGCCAGCTCGGCATCGGGACCACGCAACCGAGTGCTGCACTGGAGGTTAACGCTTCGAACAACTGGGGCTTATTTGTCGACGGCCCAGTTTCCGGGGCGGGTGCCGGAATTCAGCTGCGCCAGACGGGCAGCGGCGGGGGGGCAAACCCAGTAGACTGGGAAATACTAAGTACTGGGGCCACCGCCGAGCAAGGCTGGGGCAAACTTAATTTCCGCGTCTTCGAACAAGGGCAGCAGTGGCACGAAGATCTCTTGACCATCGATGCCCGCGGTGGTGATGGCTACGACTGCTGGGATGCCCATCCCGTCGGCATGGGGTGTGTGGGAATCGGCGAGACATCACCCGTAAACCTTCTGGACTTGGTTCAAGGTGGGGGTGATGCCATCGCTGACGGCTGGGAATACTACACCTCCCGGAGATGGGATACCAATATTCAGACGCTCCAAGATGCACTGCAAAAAGTCGGACAACTACGTGGAGTCTCTTACACCCTGAAGGACAGCAACAAACACGAAATCGGAGTGATTGCCGAAGAAGTGGGAGCGGTTGTACCCGAGATCGTCAGCTGGGAAAAAAACGGCAAGGATGCCCGGGGCGTGGACTATAGCCGTCTCACTGCGCTGTTGATCGAAGCGGTCAAGCAGCAGCAGCAGGAAATCCAGGACCAACAAGCGCAGTTAGTGAAGACACTTCGTCAGGTTCGCAAGGATGAAGCACACCTCCATGCTCAGACTCTGGAACTGGCAAATCTCAAAACCCATGTACGCGGAACTCAGGACCACGTGGAGAAGGTGAAACACTACCCTGCAGGTAATGAGCCCAAATTGCTGGCAACCATGCAACACTGAACCGGGGTGGGTTTTCGGCGAATTACGAGGGCGGTGCGAGGTCTCGTACCGCTCTCTTTTTTGTCGGGTACCCCGTCCAAGCTTCTTCTGCTTTGGGTGGGGATTTTGTTCACCTCCCGAATATCAAGCCAGGCGTCCAATCTCACTGCCAGCCTAACGCTTCCAGTTTCTCGCGCCTGCGGCCGACGCTCCTGGTGCTGGGGTAGCTCGCGTGGCTTCGCTTATCCCACATTGCGACACATGGCGGATGCAGCCCAGCCCTCGGCTGCGAAGCGCTCGGCGCGCATGGCCGTCAGCACGGTGTCGAACAGTCGAACAGAGAAGACTGCATTCGCTAGTCTTTGTAGTCAACAGCTTGCAATTAGTAGGGCACCTGGCTTTTCCATCACATCGCTGTAGTCGATTTTGTAGACGGTGCTGCCTCGTCCGACAAGCATGGGTGCAATGTTTATGTGGGTCAGCACGCTAGAGCACCTGGGCCGAAACCAGCTGGGTCGCTTTCCGGCGCCTCGTGGCACCGCTAAGTTGTTGGAAGTAGTTGGTCGGGGAGAGAGGATTTGAACCTCCGACCCCCTGGTCCCGAACCAGCCGGACACATTCTTAACCATCATTAGCACATGCAGATAATTCTTGACGCTGCTATGAAATGGCGCTACTCTTGCGCGTAACCATGATTTACCAAACTGCATCAAAAGTAACGGTTATTAATGCGCGCGGTAGCAAACTAGTAGCACAGCATCGCTGTCAGCGACGGGACGCTTGGCCGCGTCAATTGCCCATGAAATTAACAATCCGTTAGAGTCGCTCACCAATCTCGTTTACCTGCTTCAGCTCAATGAGAGTCTGGACAACTCCGCGCGGAATTATCTGCGTCTTGCACAGGGGGAACTCCACCGGGCTGCGCACGTCACAAAACAGATGCTCGCTTTCCATCGGCACTCCTCGACTCCAGGAGTCGTGAATCTCACAGAACTGCTTGACATCGTGTTAGATCTCTACAGTCCCGTAATTAAGAGAACCGGTGTTTCGGTTGTGAGGCGATACGAAGGGGTTAACACGATCTGCGCATATCCTGAGGAAATTCATCAGGTGTTCGCGAATGTCATACGAAATGCGATTGAGGCTGTCCCGCAGGACGGCACGATTATATTGCATGTATTTGCTTCACACGAATGGAACGGTGTCCGACGACCGGGTGCACGGGTGGTGATTGCTGATACCGGACCGGGCATCTCTCCGGAGAACCGCGAGAGAATTTTTGAGCCCCTTCTTCACAACCAAGGGAGAGAACGGCACGGGGCTCGGACTTTGGATCAGCAGCGGAATCATCCTGAAGCACGGAGGATCGATTCGTGTCCGCAGCAGTACACGCAGCGATCACAGCGGAACTGTCTTTAATGTCTTTCTGCCAACTGAGGGTACGTCCCACTGAAAAATCTGCGCTTAGTGCAGCCGACCGCGAGCAGGATCGCGGGTTCATCATCGAGAGAATGATCCTAAGTGGGAAACCCGTAGTCGACAGATGCTAGGGCGTTTAACACGACTAATCTGCTTTGACCCTTTGACCGGCACGACCCACGGCTTCACTTCAGCATTGCCCGTGAGTCGCGCATCGGAAGCTTGGTGGTGAAGTGGCAATCTAGGTATCCACCGATGCTATTACCCCCCAAGCCAGAAACATCCATCCGAAAAAGTGTTCCTCATGGGTAAAGGAGTCCGCATTCTGTTCAAGCGGCTTCCAGGGCGCGAAATCCAGTTGAGGAGTTGAAACGAAAGTGGCCTTCGAAAACAAAAAACGAAAGATCGGGTTAATCAGCTTTGCCGAAGGACCTCGGGCGAGTTTGGCGCCGAACGCAACGAAACGCGCATCTTTCCGGAGGTGTGGGACAAGATTAGCCAGCACTCTAGGGGAAGCGTAAATGTCAGGCGCGCCCAACATCAATACTGCGTCGAACCTTCCTTCAAGTTCGACGTTTTGCGCATCCGCCGTCAATACATGGACATTCGTCCAGCCATGCTTCCGAATTCTTCGTTGAGCGTTGATGACCGCTTGGGGGCTGATCTCGACCCCGACCACCTGTCCGGACTGGGTGACCGCATCAACTAAATAAGGGAAACTCCCACCTGGTCCGCAGCCGACGTCGAGAACACGGTCGCCTGGTTTCAGTCCCAGTTTTTGAACGGCCCGTTGTCGCAAGGATTTGACAAAGAATAAGTCGAAATCGGGAAAGGGACGTATCAGTCGGACGAGGTAACGTAAATATGGAGGGGTGAGGTTGAGATCGCCTTCTTTCGTTGCCTGTTTCGCTTCCGTTTCGGTTAGCACGCGGCCCTCCATACGTTTCGCCACGCTAAAGCGCTGGGCACGACAAGGTGGGTTCCGGTCGGTTTGTCGGCCAACCTTCCACAACCGCGCCCCAACTCAAGGATTCGGCTCGATGCCAATGCGATCATTGACGGCTGATCGAATCCGCTGCTTGCAGCCTAGGTAGCGTTCGGTCGTTTGCACTGAAACGTGCCCCAAGAGAAACTGGATCTGCTCCAGCTCTCCTCCCGATGCGTGGCAGAGCCGAGCACAAGTCCGTCTCAGATCGTGCGGCGCCAACTTAGCCACTCCGATGCTTGGTTTGTGTGATAGCAGACCGACAATACCAGCGGCTCCGTAGAAGATTGCTACAGCTTCCAGGTCAATAGTGGGAACGTCATGGACTATCGTTCGGCGAGCCCGTCGCTGCAGCGGCGACCGGATGAAGATGAAATCAAGCGCCCTGTCCATCAGTGGGACTGCACCGCATTCAACAGATCGAGCAATCCCCATCCATAGACATCATTGGGAAAGAAACCCATTCCGCAGAATTGTAAAGGTATCAGACGGTGAGCTGACTGGGTGAAGGCTGCTTCCGTGGCGGTGATGTTGCCGATCAGTTGAGGTTTTGCCTGCCACAAGAGAGCAACTCCGCCAGCCAAGTGCGGTGCCGCCATCGAGGTTCCCGACCAATATCCCTGGTACAACGTGGCCCACGGAACGGCTGCGCGAATGTTGACTCCGGGGGCGGTCAGGTCTGGCTTCATGCGGCCGCTGCCATCTACCGTCACCGGGCCACGGCTGCTGAATAAGGCGACATTGTTGTACGTATCAGTCGCCCCAACGCTGACCGAGCTTGCGTAAAATTCGGGAGGATCGGAAACGGTGGAACAACCGGGGCCGGAATTACCAACTGCCATGGCAGGAAAGATTCCGGCCGCGCGTACAGCGTCAACCACACTCTGTAGGGTGGTAACCGTGCAGCCCTCGCTTGCCGGGCAGGCCCAGGAATTGTTGATGGCATCCGGAGCTTTCGAAGGATCACCCTGGCTCGGGCTCCCATTCACCGGATAGGGCGCCATCAGGAACTGGAAGCACTCGATGTACTGCGAGGGAGATCCGGTGCCGTGTAAATCCATATTGCGACAGGCAATCCACTTCGCTCCCGGGGCCACTCCAACCTGGTTGCCCCTCCCGTCATCTCCAACCATCTCACTGAGGGTAAATGTGCCATGCGCATTGGGGTCAACGGGAACCGGAGAGTGCTGGCTGGTAGCGTCGTGCCAGTTGTAGTCGTGATTCACCGTAGAACCGTTCCAGCCACGATACTGTGATTTCAAGGCAGGATGAGTCCACAGTACGCCGGTGTCATTGCCAGCTACCACCATACCCTCGCCGCGATACCCTAATGCCCAGACCTGCGGGGCATTGACTCGCTGCACGTTCCACTCCGGTCCGCTGGTTGGTGAATCCATACCTGTGCCAGGCGTCCCCAGAATAGAACTCTGAACCTGCGGGTTGGCGTCGATATGCGCCACGTCGGTACGCGCCGCCAATTCCTCCAACAAGCCACGGTCCACAGTCAGTTTTAGCATGTTGACGATATAGAACGGCTGAAATGGAATGCCTCGCTGCTGCAGCAAGCTGGCCAGGGAAGTTTGTGCGTTCTGAGCGACACTCTGCAGCGCCTGGAAGACGTAAAGTCCCTTTTCCAATTTGGTGCCCAAGCTTGAGGCCCCACTTAGATCAGCCTGCTCGGCGAGCACTACGAGCGCTTCAGCCTTGCCACCATTGGCCGTCTCGAAGAGCAGCCGCGCCGAAATCTTCCCAGCTGCTGAAGCGTCAGCAGCAGAGGCTACAGGGGCCAAGAAGGCGAAGGTTGTCACTAAAAGTGCGATCAAGAGAAGCCTATTATTCAGGAACGTCCGGTTGTGACGAAGATTGGGCTTGACAGACAACAGGCAGGAAGCGGGGAACTTCATGTTTTGCATCTATGCTCTTTTCTTCGAGAATTTTGCTTACGAACTATTTCCAGGGATCGACCGTTAGACAGGCCAGGGGACTTGCAGTCTTTTGAGAAGGACTATCCTAACAGAACTAAGGTGACGTTTGGCCAGCAGCTTTCGACGCGTAGCAAGTACTTTAGCCATGTATTGACGATGCAAGACGACCGTGCCGGTGGAAAGACGTGGTGGAGGGGGATGCCAGAGAGGAGCAATTGGCCGCCC
The DNA here is from genome assembly GCA_963709045.1 of uncultured Acidobacteriaceae bacterium. GTDB lineage: Bacteria > Acidobacteriota > Terriglobia > Terriglobales > Acidobacteriaceae > Bog-257. The sequence goes on from CAVPUX010000015.1 coordinate 7,622, forward strand.
AGAATAGGGCATCTTGGCGATGGAAGCGAAAAGGCTGTGCACAGAAGTCACCGATCGCCAAGGGCGTTTCGGAATTGGTGTAGCGAGGCAGGTGCGGGTCAAGGTCGACGGGGAGCAAATGAGCCTCCGGGCCGGACAACTCATAGACAACCTGGTTGATCATGCCACCTGAGAGAGATATCTACTGCCACCCGTCCAACTGCTAGGTTAGCTGGGCGCTACAACTCAACGCTTTGGGTTCGCGCTCCCTTACAGATCCAGTCTGCGGCGCAGAACCCCCGTAAGCCCGAGAATCCCAATGCCGACGAGAACAAAGGTCCCTGCCTCGGGAGTTGAGGTCAACCTGACAGGAGCGAACTCGGTCAACAACATCGGATCTCCGTAGCCCCCGCTGGTCGTCAGTGTGAAATAGTACGTTCCGAAGGGCCCACCGTCAGTAAAGAATAGGTTGAAGTCGCCACTGAAGCTGTTGGGGGTGCCCCAAGGGCCACCATGCATAGTCGCCTGGCCTACCAGTTCCGCATTTAGGTTCAGCGCACCCCCACCGGTGTCCCAGTACGTGTACACGCCGAAATCGTTCAAGCGACTCAGATCATGTTTGTTCCAGGAACCGTCGCCGAGACCGGCGCCCATGACGGTGACCGTCAAACTCTCAATGTCGCTATACATGTCGAATGCGGGGCCGCCCGGGTTTGGCAAGGCAGTGATGTCAATTGTGATCTGCCCGGTAGCCCGTGCGCTATTGTTGAACGACGCCCCAGACCACGCCAGGTCATACGTCTGATAAACGTCAGCAGCAGCGCTGCCGGCCATCAACAGCAGCAGCGCCATCAGTAGTAGACCTTTCGCGATTTTCATGGAAAAGCCTCCCCATGATCTTCCACTCAGGACTGTAACATTGCATGGATCACACGATTCGGCGCGAGAGCAACGGAACCCTGGTGGAATTATAGGCCGTTTCTGGATCTAGTCCGTCCTGGGGCGTCTCAGTTCGGGCACCATTACTGTTCGCGGCCTCCGTGCCGCAGCATCATCTTTCAAAGCAACGGCTGTTCGGCAACAATGGCATAAATATCACCAGTGTAGCCCGTCATTTCCTCTATCTTGAGTGCGGTGTCCCAGCTTTCGCGTTGGGCGCGGATCACCGCTTCTTCCTAAAACGTGTTTAAGATCCGCTGAAATGATGTTATCCCGAATTCCGAGGTCATGGAGGTTCGTCGCCCAGTGCTCGTTCGTGGCCCAGTACTCGGCGGAAGGCGTGCCAGCCGTTACACAGGCGATTCAATCTTTTCGCAGCTTGGCTCTATCTGATGGTTTTATAAACCGTCGTTCTGAGATACGGAGGCAAGACAAACCCGCACCAACTGCGGGGTTTCTCATTGGAGCTGAAAACCTGGGTGCATATTAGGTGCAAACTCGCCGCAGCGCCCCCTTTACGTTGAACTCAATTCGGCGCGGAAGCTCATCGCCGGCGTTCTCTGGCCAATATCCATGAACGACGAAGAACAACAGCTCATCCAGAGGCCGCCCCTCAGATTGGCGTTGTAATTCCCTGTGCTGCTGCAGCGCTATTCGGTCCTCGACGCTTTCCAATCGCTTTGTTAGCGTGCTCACGCTGGCTGCTCCCAATCGCGGCGCCCACTATCAACTGTGGAAATCGCTCTAAATTTGTGTGGGTAATCCTCAAGGAAGCCAGCGAGTTCGCCAGAAGTGTAGTCGTATACGGGCTCAGGGGGCAGCCGATGGATCTCGGTCCCATCCTTCAACACAAACCGCACCGTCCCATCCGGTTCGACGATCTTCTCAGCTGGCCAGCGGTCAGGCGGGAAGCTGGCTTCCATCGCTTTGATGAACTGCGCGGAGCGCCAACTCCAACATGCCTGGTCCAGATGCGCGGGCAGCGTGATCACGCGATAGATGGTCGGCGACAAGTTCTTGAAGCGTTCGCCATGCAGCGGGCAAAGAACCGCCTTGGCAGCCACAATCTCTGCTTTCAATTCCAGGTTTGGGGGCTCCTCGGGCGGGAAGCAGATGCAGTCCGCCTCAGCGGCTACCTGTCGTTTCGTCCGTTCCAGTTTACTCAGCCTGTTTTTCAAGTTCATTCCTCTGCTCCAATCGTTCCAGCCGCTGCTCGAAATCAGCCAGCTCGAAGGCGCGTAGCAGCCGCCGTGCCGAGATAGCCGAGTGTGCTGCCTTGTTGCTGATCTGCGTGCAGCCAGGCTAGAACTTTCTCCTTCCCTTCAAGTCCAGCTTCGAGCTTTGCCAATCTCTTTTCCTGCATCTAGTTTTCTTTTGGCGTATTCAACCGCGAGTAGATCGTTGGCACCGGCGCCGCTGGATCATCGTGGTTCACCTTGGAGCCATCACCGTTCTCCGCTGATGTTTCAAGGGCCAGGAGTCGGGCTTCCAAATCGGATACTTCGAGAGTGCGCAGGAATCCAACTCCGAGATAGCTGATCGAATTGGCCAGTTTGGGGTCCAACTTCCCGGTGCGAATCTCAATGATCGACTGCGCCAGCAGGTCCCGCAGATCGGCGGCGGTTTCTGGTGGGTCAAAGTCCTTCAGGCCGTCGGGAGTGTACACGGCACGCCGGCGCCCGCCCTTACTGCCAAGCTCCGCGGCCTTGCCTGGTTCTGCGTGCAGAGCACAGTACTTGTGCCCGGATCGCGCGCGCGCCCGGCACTGGGCTCCGTCCCGTTTCTTCTTCTGACATTGCATCGCTCGACCTCTTAGATTATGCGGTCTTACACCGCTAAGCGGTGGGGGTGGGAGGACTCTCGTTGCTGACGATTCGCGCATCTCGCACTACCTACGTTGACTCGGTAGAGGCCGCCGGGTTCCACCTGCCGTTCACCTGCCGTTCGCATTGCCTTACATGTACTAATATCGCTAAAGGTGCCGTCCGTTGCTCTGCATCTTGTTGAATGTACGTTTCAGCGCGGATTCGATTCCTTCCGCGCTCACCAACCTTTCAATAACTTACCAAGGTTGCTATTTTCGGGTGTGCCGCAAAGTGTGCCGTAAGATTTTTCGGCGCTCTACGCTCCCGTTTCGTTGCCGAGGCAGTTTGGTTCAGTGCGGCACGCACGATCTCCAACCGGGGATGTTGATACTGCATCGCTGCCTTCACGTCCTTGTGCCCCATGCTGTTCATGACGGCCGCCAAGTTTCCGGTCTGCTTCAAAACCCGCGTGCCGTAATCGTGCCGCCCACAATACAAGACCAACGCGCACGCAAGTCTACGGCACCACGGCCTTCTCATCGAGTAACATCGCCCGAACGTGTATCCCAGAGAGTCAAACTTCTCTTCCGGCAGATAATAGACCCGCGTCTTGTTTTCGTTCACCGTCAGCTTCAGCTTCGACATTGTCGCCCGCATCGCAGCCAGAGCTTGATTCGCGCCGACGCGACAGCAGATCACAAGGTTATCGGCAAAGTTCACGATGTACGCTTTCCAACGCTCCTCGTGCCTGAGTTTCTTCCATCCCAGACGAAACGTCGCATGTGCAGATTGCTGAGCATAGGACTGATCGGGGCCGCTTGTGGAGTACCTCGTCCCTCGTCCCGATTGCGCGGGCTCCGATGCGTGTTTCCCCACTCGTCCGTTTCTTCGACTGGGGCTTCCCGCCACATCTTGATCAGATGCAGCATCGCTCGATCGACGACCCTGTGAGCTACCGACTTCATAAGGTCGGCGTGTGGAACACTATCAAGGTAGCTGCTGAGATCCGCATCGACTGTGGACGTGCTGTATTGTGTCCAATGCGCTGCGGTCCGCCCGATAGGCATACTGCTCGGGCTGCAGGGGGCCGAGTCTCTTGGGCACGGTACCCTCCAAGAAACGGGTGCAGCGCATCTGTCGAGCTATCAGCGACGAGACCGGACGGTACACTGTCTGGCAGGACTCGAAGGCAAAGGTGGAATGGCTCAATCGGCTGATGGGCCAACTACTTCTGTCTTGGGGCCAGTCAGCAAGGTCTATAGGGCGGTCGATCTCATGCCCGCACTAGGCTGCGTCGGTGGTTATGCGACAAACACAACGAGCCGCGGCCGGGATACAAACGATTCCCGGAAGCGTCTCTGCACTCTGTGTTTGGCTTGGTCCAGTTACCACACCGGACCGCAAGCCTTCCGTGGGCACAAGCGTGAGTCTTTTCCGAGAGCCGGATGGGAAATCTGCCAGTCCGGTTCTATAGCGGGAACAGGAAACAGGCAGCCAAACAGGGGGGGACGCGAAAGCCACACCCAACAGCCACCGGGAGACTACAGTTACTGCGCCTGTTCTCGACTCTACTCGCCAACTCGTAGGTAATCCTGAGTAACAGCCGATCGGCAGGTCCGCTTCCCCAGAATTGTCCAACGACCCTCCCACTATTGCGGGATCAGCGCTTGCTGGGCGGCGTTGAAGTACGACACGATGTTGCGCGCGAACACCAGATTGATATCGTTGTTGTTGACGAACGGGGCTCCTGGATATTGAGCTTGGAGAAACTGGATCAGCACCTCCGGATCGCCGATCGGGAAGGTATCGAGCACGCTCATCGCCTTGTAGACCTGCACGTCGGCGAAGGTTTCGGCGTTGGTGTTGAGCTGCGGCCACTGCAAGATGCCTTGCACCAGCACGTAGCCTTGCACCTGGTTCACTCCGGGCGCCGAGTGCTGGGCCGTCGCGACCGTAAACCCAGCATAATCGCCCGATTGCAGGAACGGTCCGAGCCCGCTCACCGTCGGTTCCGACGTCATGTTCACGCTCATGCCGGAAACCAGATAGTAGCGCCATTCGTCGCCGGGATGTCCGAACAGATCGTAATCGCCAGAGAGGTCAAACGCGCTTTGATCGTACCCTGAGGGCGGCTGGACATAATACATCACGCTGCCGTCGGGCGAGGCGACGTAGTCCGACTGCAGCGAGTGGTAGGTCTGGCCGTCGTAATACTGAATCGGATTGCCATTCACGTCCTGATAGACCGTTATGCCGAACCGGGTGGGTACGTTGACGGTGAGGCCGTTCGGGTCGGTGTAGACGCTGTAGAGCGTGCTGCCACCGGCCGGGTCGGCAACGCCCATCACCTTGGTCGATCCGGCCGACACCTGTGGGGACATCAGCACCGTGTTGAGCCCGAGCGCCGAAGTGAGCAATTTGCCGAGCAGCTGCGCGTTGTTGGAATCGCCCCAGTTGACCACCGAGGCTGTTCCCTTGACGATATCGAACGGAATGACATTGTTCGGCAGGGTGCTTCCGCCCTTGCCGGTCGCGGTCGGGGCGGCCAGCACGATGTTGGCCTCAATGTCGTTGGCGGGATTGCGCGCCGGGCGCGGGCCCGGTTCGCTGATGTCCATGTAGAGAAAGTCGGTCGCCGGATTAAGGACGGGGACGGCCATCAGCGGTTCGATTTGCGGTACGCCGACCGCGGCGGCCGAAACCGGCGGAAGGAAACGTTCGCAGTAGGTGACGCGATAGAACAGCCGCCACGGGATCGAAACGTTGCCCTCAGCCGAGCGCATGGCGGCGGCGTCAGTGTCCCGGCTATTTTCCAGCCACACGCGATCGACGACGGTGCTCCAGAAGTCGTCGGCGTTCTGCTGCGTGGGCTGTAAGAAGAAGGCTAGCGTGCGGAAGAGCTTGATCTTGCCCGGCCGATCGTAGGGCTCGAGTGCGCCGCTCAAGCCGTCGGCGTTGCCCGTGAAGTAGGCTGGCTGCGGCTGGACGTAGTCGCGGCTGCTGTCGATGTTGTCGGATTGCGGCAGGCCCGCGCCCGACGTCACCGAGGGAACGATGTTGTAGACCAGTCCATCGGAGCCGATCACGAGGTTCAAGCCACTTTGGTTGTTGGGATTGAACATCGAATTGTTGTTGAGCACGAAATGCGCGTCGTTATTGCAGGCGTAGCGCATCTGTGTATCGGCTTCGAGGCCGTCGAATGAGGCGGCAATGTCGAAGGCAGACGACGCTGTGGTGCTGTAGATGTACTTGATCGTCTCCTTGGACGAGGTCTTCGAACCATACGTGTATTCCGCGAGAATGGCAGCGAAGATCAGCTTGAGATTGAAGATCGTGCTGTCTATATGGCTGGTGTTTGTCGAAGTCGCGTAGACCTCTTCGTACGAGGTGGCAAACGTGTGTTTGACCTCCTGGGTTCCGCCGCGCGACGACCAGACATATTCGTTGTAGAAGTCGAGTCCGGGGGTCAGCGTCGGATCCGTTGCGCTACCCTGCTTGTTATAGGCCGTTTGGTAGAGCGCGAGTGCGTTGAAAGCTTGCTGGTCGATTTGTTTTTTGACCTTGTAGGCTTCGATGACGCGCATATAGCTGGCGTCATGGCCGACTTCGCCCGGCGAGAAGTTACCATCGTACAGTACTTGCATCTGACCGGTGGAGGTGGCGTAGGTCTCGGCGCCAGTCGGCAGAGTCGCGGGATTGTAGACGTAGCCGACCACGCCGTCGAGGCACCCCGGTCGCACGTACTTGCTGCTCATCCGGAACGAAACGATGTTCAGGTCGCGCGGAATCTGCGCATTGGGAACGCGCACGAATCCGTAGACCGTGTTGCTCTGCACCAGCGTCTGCTGGTAAACGTCGAGGGTTTGCGAGGTGACGAAGGCTTCGCCATAGGGCGAGGGGAGGAACATGCGCGCCCCGAACTTCTCGTCGGTCGGCGCTTTCGGCAGTGCGGCCGGCGGATTGGAGGTGGTGAAGCCGCCGAGGTTCGGATTGGGCAGAATGGCGGTCTTCGAGCTGGGGTTGCCGGGCGTCTCGCTCGGTGTCGTGAGCGTGTTGAGGCTGGCCATGAACTGATCGCCGGTGATGGGGGCGTAGGTTCCCTGCAGCTTGACGATATAGCGGTTGGTCTCGTCGAGCTTAGTGCTGGAGGTCTCTTCGTTGTCCGTCCCCGTGCCGCTGATGTCGGTACTCGGCTGGGAAGCGTTGAGCTTGATTTCGAACAGCGCCTTTTCGAGCGCGACGCCGATGCCAAACGGTGCGATCGCTTCACCGCATCCGAACTCAATGCCTACTCCGATGTTCTGATCGGTGATGTTGTCGTCGGTCGAGTCGTCAGTGTTGCGGTATCTGAGCGTCGCCGAAGTACCGGCAGTCAGCGTGATCGAGGTTGCGCCAGGATAAATAGTGTTCGGCTCGAGGAAAGTGGTTCCGGGCTTGTTGGTAAGGTTGGCGGCGGGGCAAGGAGGCGCGCCTTCGATGTAGCCGATCAGCTGCACATCGCCTTGTTCCTGCGAGACCCAAGTGAGGACCAGATCGCCGACCTTCTTGCCTGCGTAAAGCGTAAGCACGTGATTCTTGATATAGACGTAGGCTTCGTTGATCTCGCCGGCCAGGCTGGTGGTCAGGTTGTTGAGCGTTACCGAGTAGGTCGTCAACTCGGGCACAGTGTCGCAGACGGTCAGCGCCATACCGGGCGGCGTGTAGAGATTGGGCGTAATCAGCGGCCCGCAGCGTCCCACCGCCGGACATCCGGCAAGATCGAGCGAGGCGTTGGAGAAGTTCAAGTCGACCGCCGCTCCGTTGGTAACGCCGATATCATCGATAAATTTGTTGAGCGGAAGGATCGGGGCGTTGATGGCCTGCACTTCGAACGACCCACTCAGGTAGACGGCGAGATCAGGCTCGTTCGACGGAATCAAGCGGCCGAACATGTCGTCAACGATCTGATACGCCTGGCGCACGACCTGCCACAGGCTGATCTCCTGCAGCCGGTAGGTGCCGGCATTGAAGAGCAGTAACGAACTGCCGGGATAGGCGAACATGCCCGGTTGCGGGTTGGCAACTTTGGTCAACGTCATCTCGTAGCCGTTGACGTAGAGACTGGTGCCTTCAACTTCAAAACCGCTGAGCGGCACGAGATAGCTCGCCGACTGGTTGGTGGAAATCGCGATCGCATTGGCGTCGAGCGGGTTGTTGACGACACCGTTGGGATCGTACTGCGCCTGCCAGTAGCCGACGATACCTGCTTTGAGGAGATCAGCACTGCTCGCATCGGCGATGTTGACGTCTCCGCTGTCGGTGCGAATGCCGTCGCGCCGAATCGCGCCGTTAAAAAGATACAGCGTGCGCACGTTGATCACTCCAGTGGCAGCCGGCGGAATCGGCTGGCCGACGTCGTCGTAGGCATAGCCGATCAAGAGGTGGGCCGAGCCGGTCGAGTTGACGAGCACGCCGGCTTGCGACGCCGAGTCGGGTGTCGATGTCCACTGCCAATTACCGAAGCCCCCATCGGCGCGGACCGTGCGCACGGCGATATCGATGGTGTACGAGTCGGACTGCGCCGTGCCGAGGTTCTGAATAAACTGCGACGTTCTCGTCGTCGCGCCCGCGCCGGCCGGTTGAATCCCTGAGACGTTGATACCACCGCCGCCAACAGATCCGGAGGCGGTGAAGCCCCCGTTAGCGGCTTTGCCTAGATCGGTGAGGTCGAAGGGCGGTGTGTACGGGTCGGGGTCGGGATCTCCGCCAGGGCTCGACGACGGCGTCGACGTGCGTTTGACGATGATCAGTTCGTAGAATGTTTCGGCTTGGAGCACGGCTTGGCCCGTATACGCCTTGGTGACTTTTCCCTCGCCGTTGGTGAATTCCAGGCTCACTGCCGCGTTTTCCACCGTCACCCGATACGACATGCTGAGCTCCGGCGGGGTTACGTCGGAACCGGTGCCCTTGTACAGCAGGCCCTGTTTGGTGTTCACATCGGACGCGCTGAAGGTCATTGCGATGCTGAAATCGCGACCGAAGTCGTAGTTCGTCGCCTGCTTCACTTCGAAGCCGGCGCCGTCGCACAGCATTGCGTAGGGCTGCTCGTACGTCAGCGCCACGTGACGCCAGCCCGAGGAGAATACCGGCGGCGTGGCGGTGGCCGACATGACCACGCCGTTGATCGCGACTAACACGTTCGATTCGATCAGCAATTCCTGGAAGACGATATCCACGTAGTAAACCAGCGCGCTGCTGCTGCTGGCGGCATAGGTGAAGGGATGATAGTCGCCGAAGAACCACAGCGGCAGCGAATGCCAGAACTCGACGCTGAAATCGCCCTGAACGCCGATCAGCGAATCGATGGCTTCGGCGGTGGAGGTCACCGGCGTCTTGTAGGCGGCCGAGAAGCTTTCGAGCGGCGTAGCCGTTTCGGCGACGCTGCTGGTGAACGCGTTGTAGCCTCCGGTTTCGAAGGTGAGAGGAGAGTAGTCGGCCGGCGCGACAAATGCGAACGTGCCGGATTGCATGAAGCTCGGCAGTAGCTGCGGCACGTCGACCTTGACGACGTTCGCGTTGTTGCCTTTCGTATAGACGATGTCGTAGAGCGTAACGTTATTGTTCGAGTCGGTCACTTGGAATTGGAAGACCCCAAGACTCGACTGCAAAACATTGAGCGGCTGCGAGCCGAAACCGTAGACCACGCCGAACTGCACTTCGGTCTTCGTGACCGCGGTGGCGGCCCACATCGTTCCGGGATTGATCCCGGCCGGCGTGGCCGTGCCGGCGGTGGTGCCATCGGTGATCAGGTAGGTCGATCCGGCAACGTCGAAAGCGGCGAGCTGCTGCTGGGTGTTGGCCGGTTGCGCCACGTAGACGGTGTAGGATTTTTGGACCGCTTCGTAGGTGCCCAACGACTTGATTAAGGTGTAGAGCACGTTCTTGTAGGTGAAGAAATCGGAATTGCCCGACTCCGGCGTGCCGGCATAGAGATAGAGCGTTACGCCGGCGGCAGTGACCGTGCCAATGGGAACGGTTGTTCCCGGATAGCTGCCGGCGGCAGGCGGCGTCTTGCTGATGGTGAAGATCAGGCTGGAGTCGAGCTTGAAGGTGAGCTCCGGCTGCGCGATCGGATAGGTCTTGGTTCCGACGATCGTCAACAGATTGTGCAGCGTGTCTTCGACATAGGCGTAGACCAAACCGTTGAGCGTAAAAGTCGAATTGGGGACGGGATGCCCGCTGACAACGGTGACATCGGTCGCGAGGGGTGAGACGTTGTTGTTGCCGACAATCGCGTGCGGCGTGCGATTGGTGTCGATGACGTAGTTGTAACCGTTGATCGAGAACATCGTCGGGTTAGAGATGAGCGGGAAAGGCCTCTTGTCGTTGTCGGTGACAACCAGGGCAACGGGATCGAAGGTGTAGATGGCGTTGCCGATAAAGAACGTCGGCGCAGCATAGACGGTGAACTGGCCCACGACTGAGGCGGCGTCGTAGATGTTCAAGTCGGCAAAGATAAACTTCGCCCGGGTGGTGTCGAACGGATTGGTCAGCGTGAAGGCGGAGTTGACGATCGGAATTGCGGGTTGCCCCTGGCCGAGCAGCGAGCCGGTGGACGTGCTGTTGTAGGTGATCACGTAAACGTCGTCGTCGACCAGCAGCAAGTCCTGGCTCGGCTTGACCGTGAAATCGGCCACGACCGCGCTGGGCAGGTCGTTGCCATCCAGCTGCAGGGTGTAGGTAACCGACGGATCGGAGAGCTGGAAGGTATTGGCCGAGAGGAATTTCTTGGGCGCGGCCCCGGCTCCTACGACAAAACAAGAAGAGTAGTCGGCTCCGGCCGGCGTTCCCGTAATCGTATAAAGGTTGCCGTTAATCTCGAACGAGTTCCGATCGATCGGAATCGCGGGCGCGCCGGAGGCTGGTTCGACCTGGTCGATGTGGACGGTAAAAGTGTCGGAGCCAACGGTGGCCACGCCCGCGCTGACCTCCGCGCCGGAGACCACAGGAAAGACCACGCCGACGTCGCTGTAGTGAATGAGATAGGTCTTTCCGTCGGCCGGAACGAAGCCGTAGGCCGTGGTTTCGGGAAGATACGAGAGCGCCTCGACGCGGTTGTCGGTTTCGTCGACGTAGAAGGTAATACCGCTGAGCGCGTCCGTGAAGAAGTGGTTGGTATAGAGGAAAAGCGCGGTGATTGGGTGGTTGCCGCTGTCATCGAAGGTGAAGGTCGCGCCGCCGATGGTGTCGGTGAAGCTGAGCTGAGAGCCGACCAGCGTCGCGGGGAATGAGTTAACTGGGAAACGATTGTCGCTGACCGTACCTGCTCCGACGGTGTAGGTGACGTTCAGGCCATTAAACGAGACGGTGAACTGCTTGCTCGCTGCATTGTAGTTGAGGCCGGCCGGCTGGATGCTGGCGCGCGCGGTGGTGGTGTTGAGTGCGTACACGGAAGCGCCCAGGGTCAAGGTTTGATTGGGTTCGCTGCCGCTTAGCTTTGCTTGATTCGTCGCCTTGACGACGTTGACGGCATTGATCGTATAGACGACGTTGCCGTCGGCCGAGAACTCGTCATCGCCGGAGATGACATAGCCTTTGACAACGCTGCCGCCCTGTACGGTGTAGGCGAGGCTGGAAAGAGGATCTGTGCGCGGAACGATGAAGCGGCCGTTGACCATTTGCCAGTACGGTCCGGCCGCGGCGTTGGAGTAGGCGACCGGCACATTGACCAGGTATGTCGTCGCCCCGGCGGTGAACTGGTTGTTGACGATGGGATAGATTGCAGGCGTAGCTTCGTTGTCGACGGCCAAGCTCACCCCGGTGCTGATGACGACGTTGGCCACGAACGTATTGGTTGAGCCGGGCGCCGGATACAGCGAGATGGCGTTGTTGGAATCGACGAACGTCACCTTGCCGGCGTCGACCAGACACGTGTAAGTGATCTTGGTTACCGGATCGACGAAGTAGCCGCCGGTGAGCAAGCCACCGCTGGCGGTGAGCGTAGGCATTGGTGTCGAGGCGAAGGTGATTGCGGCAACGCTTACGTTGCTGCCGACGATGGTGATGGTGTAGACGAGCGGAATCGCAAACTGCCCGCCGCTGATCGGAAAGACACTGTAGATGTCGCCGCTGGCTGTGCCGGTGTCGGCAACTGCCACGTTGATGAAGTACGTCGGTCCGCCGGGAACTTCAAAATACGCGCCCTGCCCGAGGTTACTGAAGATCTCATAGCTGTTGCCCTCATTGACCGCGGTGTTGCCGCTGAGCGTGTAAGTCTTGCCCGTGTTGGAATCCGTAAAAGAGTTACCGCTGATCGCGTAGTAGTGGCTTCCATCGAAGGCGGCTACGTCGCTCGCCCGTCCGAAGAAAATCGTTTTGGTGCCGAAGGCAAACTGATTTGGCGACAGCGGGCCGCTCGGGTTGACGAGATAGGTCTTCGAGGAGCCGGCGGCGATGGCGACACCGTCATTGCGCAGCGTATAGGTGAGCCCCGACGCTGTGAATTGCGGCGGCGAGCCGGAGATCAGGTGAAAGGCGGTGCCGTCGAAGGCGGCGAGATCGTTGACCGTGTAGGTCGTGCCTCCATCGGTGAAGGTAGCGCGCGTGTAAGGCGGCGCGCCCGTAAGAGGTAAGGGCGGCGGCAGCGAGACCGTGCCGTCGAGCCCGATGTCGTAGGTGATCGCACCGTCGGTAAAACTGCGATAGACGAGGATCGGATAGATGATGCCGTCGCCCACGACGGTGGTGTCGCCTATCGAGTAAACGACGTTGCCGACCGTGAAGGTCGTATCGTTCGGTGCAGTGGTAACGGTAAAGCTGCGTCCGGCGGTCGAGATGGTGTAGGTGAAGCCGGCAGTGGTTAGCGGATAGGCCGTGCCGTTACCGACAATCTGCCCGTTGAGCGTGTCCAGCTGGTAGACGTAGTTCTCGATCACGACGACATTGCCTTGCGCGATGTTGTACTGACCGGAGACGGTCGCGCCGTTGAGCGAGTTCTGCTTGAGCGCGATCGTGTATTGAACGTTGTTAATCGAGAATTGCGTGTTGCCGGCAGTCATGGGGTAGGTATTGCCGCCGCCGACCACCGCATTGGGCAGGACATTGGTGTTGATGATGTAGATCTTGCCGTTGAGCGAGAACTGGTACGGATTCACCGGATAGGTTTGACCGTTGCCGGTGACGCTCACATACGCCCCCGATGCGAAATCGAAGGTATAGAAGTTGCCGCCAATGGTGAACATCTGCGGCGCGGTCATCAGCGCATAGCTTGCGGGCGTACCCAAAGTGGACGCGGAGTAGGGGAACATCAGAACGCCGTTGACGGTGTAACTCTCGTTGGAGAAGCCGACCACGTACCCGTAGTTGCTGGCGGAGACGAAGGTCGAGCCGGTCGCGAGCGGGACCGGGGTGACAGTCGCACCCTGTGTAACCGTGACGGTGCCATGCACCGGATCGTAGGCGTATGTGCGTCCGGGCGGTCCTAGTACGAAACCGTTGAGCCCGCCGGAGTTGTTGAAGACGTCGATGGTGGCGGCGGCCCCGCCGGCGGCGACAAAAAACGGCGTGAGCGCGAGCGGCGAGGGAGCTTGGCCGCCGGCCGGTGCATCGGTGGAGGCATAGGTGACGGTGTAGGCGCCGGCGGCGAGCGGATTGAAGGTGAACCTGGTGTGGTCGACCGTGACGTGCGCGTTGTCAGGGTCGAAGAGATAGCTCTTCCCGCCGACGACGAGCGTATAGCGCGAGGTGACGCCGTCGCTCAGCGTGGTGCTGAGATTCACGATATAGGTGTTGTTGTTGAGCGTGAACTTCGGCAGCGTGACGACCGCAACGACCGGATTGGCGGAATCGGTGGTGTCGATGAAATACTGACCGCCGCTCACCGTCGCAGTCTTGTTGGTCGAATCGACGACCGCGTTGGTGAGTGCGTTGAAGGTGTAATACACGCCGTTGTCGCCGCCGGTTCCCTGGAAGACCGCGCTGAACGGCGTGGCAATCATCGCCCCCAACCCATCGCCGCCGAAGGTCCCCGTGAGGTAGGACTTCAAGTCTTTCGATTGCACGGTGGTGGACGGCCGCTGGCGGTCTAGGCCGTGCGAGAGCGAACCATAAAACGGCAGCGCCTTGCCCGTCTTCGGGTTGATAGGCGTGCTGCTGGTGGAGCCGGCAATCGCATAGGCGCTCGCGCCGGAGTAGATCTGCGCAATGGTCACCGGCTGCCGGTTGACGCCAACCACGTTGAGCGCGTAGCCGTTGAAACCGGGCGGGCCGACAATTGGCGCGGCCTGTACCTCACCGCCGACCGCCTGGATCGGCAGAAATGCGGGCGGCTGACCGGGCGTCGACGGTCCGAAAGCCGCATAGATCAATGTCGAGAGCTTGTTGATCTGCGCGACCAGGTCCTGCGGGTTGACGTTATTCGGTGTTTCGGGAAGGATCGGCGTCGCGCTCAGGTTGGCAGGCGTGCCGAGCGTGACCTTCAGCGTGAAGGTATTGGTTTCGATGATGCCGCCGTTGAGCGAGTAGAGCGCGTAAGCGTAGAGCTCGTTGCAGTTGCCGTCGGAATCGACGAAGTATTGCGCGATCTTGGTTCCGGTGCCGGAGCCGTCGTCGACGAGACACATGGCGTAGCCGAGATCGATCAGCTCGAACTGCGCGTTCTTGAGGGTGGCGTAGTGATCGCGCGAGAAGATGAAAAAGTCGTACTTGGTGGGCAGCCCATAGAGTGCCGGGAAGCTGGGTGCGCCGGGATTCGTGCCGATCGAAGCGACATCGCGGTCGGCTTTTTTGCTGAGGAAGATCGAACCGGTGACCCCATTTTGCAAGTGCAGGTTGGCCGAGACCACCGAGCTGTAGGTGTCCATCAAGCCGAGTTGCTGCGGGCGCACGTCATTTTGCAGGCTGAGGATCAGCGAGCGCGTGCGGTTGGTAAACGCCGGATCGGCGATGGACGGCGGAACGTTGGCGATGTAGTCCGGTAGCCCCGGACCGGTGAAAGTATCGTAGACAAGGCTCCAGAACTGGCGCGGCAGGCTGACGTCAGTGTCATACAGGGCAACGTCCCAGCCGAAGACATCGGCGATTTGCTCCAGCAGCGGCACCTGCGAGCGCAGGACGTCGTTGACGTCGAAGTGGTCGGGGCTTGCGAACGTGTAGCCGGCGGCGCCGAGATAGCCATTGAGAAAGATCACGCCTTTGGTCGAAGCGTCGGGGTCGTACGGGTCGAGCGTGCCGAGATCGTTGTTGTCGTAGTCGAAAAGCACGGCGACGAGCATGTTGACGCCCGACGAAACTGCCGAGACAAAACTCGAGGCGGTTTGATCGTAGGCCTGGTTCGAGGTGATGCCCGATTCCTCAACGTTGTAGGCGACGCCTGAAACCGAGACGAAGCTGTTGACCGACATGCCCAGGTAGCTCGTGTTGGTGGGCGTCGTCACCGGCCGATTGTGCAAGGAGTAGACGATGTTCGGGCGGTCCATGCCGATGCCGGGCGGCAGGATCTGCTGCGCGCAGATGTTCGAAGGCGGATTACGCAAGGGCTGCAAGTTGGCCGAGCGCCAACAGATGCCTTCCTGAATTTGCCCGTTGGTAAGCGCGAGGATCTGCTGTTTCGGAACCAGGGGATACTTGTGCGCCAGATCATTGGGTGTGAACAGTACGACCAGCGGATCGTAGACGTACTGCAGCTTCTGCAAACTGAGTACCGGCTTACCTTCGGCGTCGAGGTTGTAGCCGTCGGAATAGGTTTTGCCATTCACCGTTTCGCCCGGCTGCGCCACGATTTCGGGGTAGACAAACGTCCAGATCTGCTGGCCGAGGAAGTTCGAAAGATCTGCAACGAAGCTCTTGGTCGCGTCGATCTCGGGTATCGGGATGAAAATCGTGGGTGCATAAAAAGGAGCGCCGGTGATGCCGGTGAAGTCGAGCGTGTCGAGGCTGTCGACCATCGTGGTCGGAGTGTAGGACGCGCCGAAGAACGACAGACCGCTGCGCTGATAGCGAGCCCCCTGCGCGAGCTTCAGATGGCCGGTACTGCTGGGTACGAACGTGTCGATCAGGAGGCCGGAGACGGCGCCGTTTCCGCCGACATAGCCCAGAGCCTCGATGTTGGCGACCGCACGAACCAGGTAAACCAGGTTGTTGTAGGGAATCACGGCAAACTGCGCGATCGGCTGATTGTTTTGATCGACGGTGAAGAAACCGCCGGTGTCGGTAATGCCGGCTCCGGCGGCGACCGCGATGTCGCCGATGTCCGTGACCGTCGCGCTGGCTTCACCGACGACGTAGCACTCGGTGGGAAACTGCAGAGGCTTGCTCTTGGTGATTTGCAGGTCTGTGGTGCCGGCCGTGGCGTTAATGGAGAAGTTCACATATTGCGCGCTGTTGTTTGCAATGGTGACCGCGACGACATAGGGCGTGTTAGCGACCGAGAACGTCTTGGCCGACTCGTACTGCTTGTCGGCAAAGGTGTAGGTGAGTTTGAACATGTGGGCCGGTTGGCGTTTGTCGATGTCGAAGTCTGCATCCAGCTGGAACGGCACCAGATCGCCGCCGCCAAATGCCATGTAGGCAGCGCTCCGCGTAGCGTGGGTGGACTGCATGAGGTGACAGTCGGCGCTCCAGTTTTTTCGACGGCAGACAAAGTAGGCTGGCGGTGCAGGCAATGGGTGGTACACGATCAGCAACTCATCAAATTTGAAGGCGCTGTGCGTCATCTGGGCATAGAGAGTGAGCGGGCTGAAACTCACCTGCTGCTGCGTGTTGTACGGAAGATTGGTGAAGACATAGGTCTGCGAAGGCGACAGCTCAACCTCGCCGTCGGGATACGGACTGAAGTTCAGGTCGTCGAAGTTATTGCCGGCGTCGTAGAGGGAGTACATGTAGCCGAGGCTGAGCTCGTCGGTTTTGCCGAGCACGTTGCTATAGGCGGTGTTGAGGTGTGCGAAGTGGCCGTACTGGTCGTGCGCCATCGCCGGCACGATGATGGTCATGTTGTAGCAGGTTAGCGTTTTGAGAAAGACCACGCGCACGTAGTACGGATCGTAGTCGGCGTTTTTCGTGGGATTCGGAAGCTGGTCGGGCGGCTGCAAATCGGTGCCGACCAGCTCGACGAGGTAGGCTTCGCCGGTTCCTGGATTGAAGACCGAAAATCCGAAGATAGGCTGATATTGCGGTCTTCCGAAAACGCCAGTGGCAACGCTTGCGACATCGCGCTGCTGCGTCACCGCGATCGCCGGCGCACGGCTTTTCACCTGCGATTGGACGGCGGCCTCTACTTGCGCCTGCTGCGCTTGCACGCTTTGACGCGCTTCGAGACCGCGCACTGTAGCGGCCTCGATCGCCTGGGGAGCGAGATCGGTCACCTGCAGGCCGGCGAGCGACGGGCTGGCGACCTGCGCCGTAATCGCGCTGTTGGTAGCCGGTATGGCGTCGGAGCTGAACGTTGCGCCGGCAGTGAAAGGATTGTTCTGCTGCAGCGACGCGGGCAGGGTGATGCGCTCGGCGTCGAGCGGCCCGGTTTGGCTCGGCGCGCTCGGCGGAAACGTAGTATTGAGTAAGCCAAGAATCGTGCTGGTAATATTTTGCAGCGCGGCGCGATCGACCGACTGGGTGCTGGCGGCATAGGGGAACGGAAAGATCGGCCAGACGGTCATTTCGTCCCGATTGGTGTCGAGGTAGAGCTGCATCGGTTCTTGCGCGCGCGCCGTCTGCAGGCCGATGCGGGCGGCGTCAGCTTTTGCTCGTGCGACACGCGCGGTTTCGTCGGCGCCGGAATACTCTACGTCGAGGTAGGGATTGTGGCGATTGGCAAACTGCCAGTACTGCGACTGCGGCCAGAAGACCGGCGCATAGGGCAGGGAGTTAGGATCGAACGCCAGGTTGGCGAGATTGATGACGCCGACCATGTAGCGCGTGCCGCCGATCAGGACGCTGTCGGCTTCGGGGATGAACACGTATGCGAGCTGCGTACCCATCTGCACCTGGCGGATCAATCCCATCAAGAGCTGGCAGGGTGCGAAGGCCTTGGAGCTGCCGTCGTCAGGCGCGGCGTTAATTACGGCGCTCGCGAGGAAGACGTTGTTGCTGCTGACCGAGCCGACGGCGGCCGTGTCGACGTTAATGTTGGAGTAGACGAAGAGGGAGCTGTCAGTGATCTGCAGCTCATAGCCGGGAACGCCACTGGTTTGCGCGGCCAGTGTCAACGTTCCGTTAAAGCTCGCGTTCTGTAGTTGCGAGGGCGCCACGGTAAGCAAGACCGGCACGGACCAGAGCGTCATCTGAGTCGCGCCGCCGATGAAGCTCCCGAAATAGAGATTGCCAGGCTGCGGCTTGGAGCCGTCCGATGGCGAGGGGTTGTCGACGCTGGCGTTCGAGATTACGAGCGTTTGTGTCGCGTCGAGGACATCGTATTGGCTGGTCGACTTGCCGTACGTGAGGCGCACGCTGTAGGTGGCGCCTTGCAGGACGCCACCGGTGCCGACGCTCGGCGCCGGCAGCGCGAGCGAAAGTTTCGCATACAGGCGCACCGTCGTGAGCGCACTGCTGTAGACCATCGCGCCGATGTAGGTGTGATTCGCGTCGGGCGGCGGTGCTTGCTTGAGGGTTGCGCTAGCCGTGGATCCATCTGAGCCGCGCGCTGTTATGCTGCCACCCTGCAGCGAAAGGATATAGGTAACGCCAACGGCGAACGTGATGCCGGTGCCGGCGAGCGTGAGATTGTAGGGCGGGAACGCGGGTTTGACGTTGCTGCCGCGATCCATCAGGTTGAGTGCGACCCCGGCGTTGGCGGCTTCGAAGGTTGCGCCGTCGCCGAGCGACTGCGTGGGAAAGGCAGTGCCGATTTCCAGATTGACGATGCCCGTGCCGGCCAGCGCTTCTTGCGGCACGAACGCGTTCAAGCCAAGTTGCACGGACGATGGATTCTGCTGCGGCTGGTTGGTTGCATTGCCTCCAGTACCGACCGGCTGCGGCGTTTCAAGGATGACGGCGCTTCGACTGATCGTGCCGACCGGGTTGACGCGCGCGCTGGAAACGGTGCCGGCGGTGGCGGGTGCGCCTGTCGGTTGCGCCGGCCCCGGGCGATTTATGTTGCCGCTGCCGGGTGGCGGAGGAACCGGCGCCGGCGTGGTGGTGACGGTGACGAGCACGGGCACGCTTAAACGATCGACCAGCGACGCGGCCGCGGAGGAGTGCATAGTGAAATCGAGCGCCGCAGTAGTCACGCTCAGGCCGGCGCCATTGTCGGCGTTGCGATCGGAGATCGCAGCTTCGAGCATGGCGGCAAGACGATCGGTTGAGTACACGTAGGATGTGGCGATGAGTTTGCTCGCGACATTTTGCAGGGTGCCGCCGTTGAGGAACGGATGGGTGGGATCGTAGATCGTCGTTGGATCGGCCAGCGGTTGCGTTTCGGCGACCGTGAAGCTGGCGTTGCCGCCGGCATAGTCGTAGATCGGCACCCCGAGACACGTCTTCCAACTCGCGTCGCGATAGAAGCCGACGATCCGTTGATTGGCAAACAGACTGGCAGGTGAGCTACTGCGGTATGTAAGCGACATTACGCCGAGTTGCGCGCTCGGTGCGACGGTTTCGATGGTCACGACGGTGGCAGCGTCGAAGATGTACGTCGTGGACGTTTGCCCTTGGACATTGTTGGGAGAGCTCGACTTCAGCGTCAGTGCGGTCGCGCCGGCTGCGCTGTAGCCGGGACCACCTGGGAAGATCACGGTTTGGCCGTAGCCGGTCGGAGACTCGGCGGTCGTCGTCCCGCTCAGACGGCTGACGTAATAGGTTCCGAATGTGACTTGATCGCGCGCGTAGTAGATCGGCAACACGAACGTCGTTGCACCCAGCTGGTTGTATTGGGTGACATCGTAGACCAGCGCGCTGACGATCGGCACGATCGCCGGCCCGTCGTCGTAGATTTGCTCGTTGCGCGTTTTAGTGAAATCGTCGATCGGGACGACTTGCGCGACGGCGGATCCCATCACGACCGCGCGCAATCCAGTGGCAGGGTCGTAGCCCGTTGGGAGCGCGCTTGGCGTTTCGACGGCGAACGTTGCAGCGACCGGTTCGTTGGGATTCAGATCGGGGCCGAGTCGGCCGGGGACATAACAGTATTTGATGGCTTCGAAGATCGGACTTTGGGAAAGCGCCGTATACATTTGCGCGATGCCATCATCGTTGTTGGGATACGCCACTCCGCCCGTGGCCGGTGCGCCGGAGTTGACGTCGCCGGCGAGCGTAAGCCAAAACGTTTCGCGGACGAGAGTAATCAGAAACAGCCGCGTGGCGCCGAGTCTGGCGTACGGATCGACGTCGGAGCCGGCAACATAGTTGCAGAAGCTCTGCTGCACATTGCTGGCGTCGTAATACGATTTGCCCAGCCAGTTGAGCGCACTATAGAACCAGGCCGGCGCAAACTGCTGCGGGCGCAAAACCGGAGACGGCCTGAAGACCGTATTGATCGGTGATGCTTCAGTGCTGGATATGCTGCTGGGAAGGACGATCTTGACGGTCGAAGTCGAGCGGACAGCCATAGGACGCTCCATTAAAAGAGGCTGGAATTTCCGTCTTAGCTCTCAACGGACCGTCACTATATACCGCTTCAGGAAGTCCGGCGCACAAATATTTCTCTACGCGATAAGGGCTCGGGACTGAGTCCAGACTATGCCAATGCTGCAGGATTTGCCGCCGATGATGAACATGGGGTGCGTCCCGCAAGATATCGACGACGATGTCTTCTCCGAACTCGCCAGGATGGGTGCAGATGACTGCGTCGTGGCTGCGGGCCCATGCCGCGACTCGAACTTCACAACATCGTCCACAGCTATCCTCCCGCCGCCCCGTCCAGGCGGCATACAACGCGGTTAAGCAGATGCAAGATCCGTGGTTTCACGGATCAGCAGGGCCAATCGCGTTAGAAGTGGGTCTGTAACGACAAGTCGGCCAGTGTTTACGGATGGTTCACTTTCATGTGGCTGTACAACGCCCAAACCGCCGAACTGGTCTCCTCGCTGCTGTTTTTCGCGAATCAGGAACGACAAACGCCCACATGTCCGGAGTAGGCCCTTGACTGTAGGGCGGCTGGCGGTATCTGACTGCGCCGGGTTTGGGCAGCTGCCGAGCATGCCCAGTCACTTGCATCACAGTATATGGCGGCCTTAAACAGGAGGGAATTCCGGCGGTTGAAGGCGTAAAACCTACAGCGTTCGGCCGCACGACCCGCGCTCTATCTGCGCTCTGTTTGTTGGATTACCGCTGCTTTTGGTGGTCTTAGGTGTGATCCGCTGACCTGCAAGTTGTTGACTTTACGTTTAAGCGCAGATTCGATTCCTTCCGCGCTCACCATCTAACCATCGTTGGTAGTTGTGCTTAAAGGCAATTCGACAACTCTCACACAAATCACCTTTTCGGAGACTGTTGTGATTGATGAGCCCAAGTTTCATCCCAGCGAGCCATATCCAGCCTTCGCCTGGCTCTTCTGCCGTCTCCCAGCGATTCTCCAGCACCAAGCGAACGCGAGGGCTGAGCGGTAGAACGCGCCGGGCCGCTTTTGTCTTCCCTTTCGCAATCAGCAGCACTCCGTTCCGGCCGCCATCCCACGTGATGTTCTCCCATTCTCAGGCAATGGCATTCCTCCGTGCGCATCCCTGTATCAAAGAGCACCACAGGAAGAGAAAATTTCCCAAGCGTGACCAGTTTGCCGCCGAGCTATTCTTAATTTTTCCGATTGCATCTTGAAGGACAAACAACCCGAGCCTTCGGGACTGGAGGGCTTGGCTGACGTCAGAATTGTCGAGGCCATTTACCAATCGACGCGCCAGGGAAGGACTGTTGAGCTACCTGCCTTCCCGGAGAAAGCTCGGCCTGATTTGCGACAGGAAATCCGTCGCCCGGCAAATGGCAAACCTAAGACCCTGCACACCAAATCTCCCACCGGTGAGGCTGCCTAAGGTAAGGATCGTTAGCGGCGAACCGCAAATGCTAACTAAAATGCTGCACCCGGAACTAGTCAAATGCAATTAACGCAGCATTCATAGAAAGACATTGCTGCCGAGGCCCCGTCTACCTTCGAATATTTCTATCTGTGGCACCTATGGACCATTGACTTACGGGCTGCAAGCGATAAGATGGCTGACCACCGACGTACCTACATTCAGATGTCCGGGTCAGATTTGACGCATGAACGTCTGCACGCATCAGGGGCGTGACGTGTAGTCCGTTACATCTTTCCGACGGCGCTTTGCTCAATCCGAGCTTTGCGCCATCGGACTGGTCGAAGACGCGATGAAATGCGTCTGACAGAAGATCGGACGATGCATGTTTAAGTACCAGGGCCACTGCGTTGTGACAGGGGGCGTCTTACCGGGCCTGGATTTTCATCAAGCTATCCGCGTTGCCTGCGTCGGGCAAGCTCGCACAAGTTCGGCTGTGAATCCCCCCGCATCCCAATAACGCCCAGCCGAGGATGAAATGGGAATGCTTGTGAAAGTGGTGATCGCAGATGCAGTTCTAAAACAGATTGTGCGAAATCTCCTCGACTACCGTTCTCCCCAGGGAACGGAATGTCCACAGCTCATGGTCGTTGGACTGACGGGGCAATCCGGCTGCATCGGTGAGGCGGCGGTTCGCCAACTGCGCTCAGTCCAGCCTGGCATTCCAGTCATAGCTATTTCCGGTACCGACGGCGCCGCCATCACCAAGCAAGCGGTACGCTTGGGGGTCAGCGATTATTTTCGATTGCCTGAGGAATCGGCCGAGTTTCAGGCAGCCGCCTTGGCCTTGCTAAGCGGAAGCGAGCCTCCGCTAAAGAACTCCCGTCAGCAGAATGTCTTACTGGGCGACGCTCCGCAGATCGTGAGCCTGCGAAAGTATGTGGCGCGCGTGGCCATGACCGATTCCACTGTCCTCATCACCGGCGAAACCGGAACCGGTAAAGAGCTTGTCGCCGAGTTGATTCACAAGAGTGGAGTCCGGCGCGACCGGCCTTTCGTGTGCGTGAATTCCGCCGCCTTGCCGGATACGCTGCTGGAAAGCGAGTTATTTGGCTTCGAGAAGGGCGCGTTCACGGGAGCGCATGCCAGATATCAAGGGAAATTGCGCATGGCGCACGGTGGAACCGTGTTTCTTGATGAGATCGGGGATTTGAGCCTGGCGGCCCAGGCTAAGATTTTGCGTGCGCTTGAAACCCGCGAAGTCCATCCTTTGGGGGGATGGCGCCCAGTGAGCGTTGACTTTCGAATGATCGCGGCGACCAATCGCGATGTTGAGGCCATCACCCAGTCGGGCAGCTTCCGCCAGGACCTGTTCTATCGCCTTAACGTAGTTCGTATTGAGCTGCCGCCGCTGCGTGAACGCAAGGAAGACATACCACGGCTGCTCCAGCACTTCATTGAGACCTTCAATCGTCAGTTCAATCGTAGCGTCGAGGTCTTCCACGCCGACGCCGTGAATCTGTTGCAGTCCTACGATTGGCCCGGCAATATACGCGAACTGCGAAATGTTGTCGAAGCCTCGTTTGTGAACGCCGCCTCCAACCAGATCGAGGTGCTCGATCTTCCCGAACGGCTAAGGCGGGCGTTCGAAAGCCAGTTGAGCAAAGGTAGCCGCGAGGAACTGGTGCAGGCCCTGCTTGCGACCAACTGGAACATCAGCCGCGCGGCCGACGAGCTGCAATGCTCGCGCATGACCGTCTATCGCAAGATGGCTCAGTACCGAGTCTCGAAGTCCTGCAAAACCGCCTCCCGACTGGCCACAACGGCATAGCCTTCGCTCACACTCGATCACCTTCGCGGACCCGTCTCGTCCGCGATATTTGTCACAATTTCTTCCCGATGTGACACCTGCGTGCAGCGTCGGTGACAGATCCATGTCACAAGACACGTACGTCTGCTTTCGCCTGCCACACCCTCGCTCAATCTTTGCTTGGACATAGTCACGTGGCATGGCAAATGCAATCGTTCAAGTCATCGTTTTCAGCGAACGGCGTGGGATGAGGTTCGCGGCCACAAGCGCCGCACCATTCCACAACGTTTGCACGAAAAATTCCGTGCCGGGCCGTCTTTCGAGGTGAATCATTCCGCGACCAGTTGAACGGGGACAACAAACGATTTCATGCGCCGTGGCCGAGCCGCAGATGACGCCAAGCGGGATCCCCGAATATTTTTCGGTCCTCGACAAGCTGCTGAGAAATGCGGTGATGCGTGCCCGCGACATTTACCACGCGGGAGCGGACGAAGAGCAGTTCCACGGACTCTACATCAGCGAGCAGGAAATCGAGGCGCTAACCAGCCAGAGAGAGACGATCGTATCCGCCGAGTCAGCTACAGAGTTCCTGGAAGATTGCAAGACGTTGCCCGGAATCGAGGGCCTATCGGCATCGTGGCAACTTTCGGCATTTGATCATGCAGTCTTGCTGGTTGCGCTGGCTCCGGAAGTCGATCTCAGGTACGAGAGAATCTGCGCCTACCTGCAAGACGACGTGACACGCCGCCGACCGAACGATTGATCTGGCTTTGAATCTGCTCTCCCGGGACCCAAGCGAAAAGATTGCGAATCGAGCCCGCTTCTCTCCGGGCGCTCCGCTGGTGCGATCAGGCATGTTGCGCCTGTTACCCGATGCGAGCCACGCCGAACCTCCGCTATTGGCTCACTATCTCCGGCTCGATGAATCGATCGTACGGCTGTTACTGGGCGATGGCGGGCTTGATGATCGTCTGGCTTCGTTTTGCGAAGTTGTCCCAGGAATGGCAGATCCCCATTTGCAACCAGAGATGCTGCCGCCCCTTCTCCCGTCGATGGAAGGCGCGCGCAGCGATGGCCATGCTGTGCGGCTGCACTTCTCAGGCCCCGCTGCCTCATTGAAGTCAGGGGTCATCCAGGCGATTGCCAGTTCGCTCGGAACGCCGCTGCTGGCGGCTGACCTCACGCGTACCTCCATCTGGAAGACAGATCCCGCGGCCGTGGCCTTGCTGTTAACGCGAGAGGCCAGTCGCATGGGCGCAGTTCTCCACGTTGAAGGCTTGGACGAAATTTCCGATCCGGCAGTCCTGCGCGCATTCCTCGAAGGCATTCTTCAGTACGGCGGAATTGTGTCCGTGGCATCCGGCTCGCCTGCCGTAGCGGCCCTGCTTGCGAGTGAGGGGTTCGTGACGCTTGCCTGTCCGCTACCCGCATATGAAGAACGCTACGCCTGTTGGGAACAGAAAATTGCCGCCGCAGGTCTGGCGGTTGATGACCGCACCGTAGCAACTCTGGCGAATCACTTCACGCGGACCGCGGCCCAGATTGAAGCCGCAGTAGATACAGCACGGCAAAGCATTGAATGGCAATGGCCGGGAAACCTCAGGCCTTCTTCACACGACGTAGCGCAGGAGCTGATGAAAGCAGTGCGAGCACAAACCGGCGCCGAGCTGGAGTCACTCACCCAGAAGCTGCGGCCCATTTATCGCTGGTGCGACATTGTGTTGCCGCAGGATTCGGTGGACCAGCTCCAGGAAATCTGCCAGCGGGTCGCCCACAGTCATGCGGTGTTGGAACGTGGCGGCTTCAGCAAGAAGCTCTCCACCGGCATGGGCGTGGCCGCGCTGTTCGCTGGACCCTCTGGCACCGGAAAAACCATGGCGGCCGAAGTGGTTGCTAACGAGCTTGGTCTCGACCTGTATCGCATCGACCTGTCCATGGTGGTCAGCAAATATATCGGGGAGACCGAGAAAAACCTGGAAAGAATTTTCACCGCTGCGACCCATAGCAACTGCGTTCTGCTGTTCGACGAAGCCGACGCGTTATGTGGCAAGCGCAGCGAAGTGCGCGACGCCCATGATCGCTACGCAAACATCGAAATCAGCTACCTGCTGCAGAAGATGGAGCAATACGAGGGCATCACCATCCTCACCACCAATCTGCGCGGGAATGTTGACGAGTCCTTTGTTCGCCGCCTGGCCTTCACGGTGCACTTTCCGTTCCCGGAAGAAAGCGACCGCTTGCGGATCTGGCAGCAGATCTGGCCCGAGGAAACACCCCTCGACCCTGATCTGGACTTTGCGACGCTGGCCAAACATTTCCGGCTGAGCGGCGGAAACATAAAGAACATCGCGCTGGCCACGGCTTTTCTGGCGGCTACCGAATCGCGGCCGGTACGCATGGGCGACATCCTGCACGCAACCCGCCGGGAGTACGAAAAAGTTGGCAAGGTACTCTCCGCGGCAGAAATCGAGGCGGTGATCCACTGAAGCCAGCCGCCCGATACCCGGTCGTCACCACAAGGTTCGCGCACCTCGTTTGGGTGCGCTTTGCTTCGACTAACGAGGATCAACCGCCGTGTTGAACCTGGTCGATACGCTGATTCAAAAAATGCTCGATACCGGATGGACAACCACGCCGCCGCCCCCGAAGCCGGGATTCTTCTTCACCATCCCGGACCAGGATTGGCGCACCAAGGTAAAGGCCGGGATGGGCATGCGGCTCAACATTTATCTGTACGAGATTCGGGAGAACCGGAATTTCCGGCGCGCTGAATGGGACCCCATCAGTCTTCCCGATCGTACCGTCGTGCTTTCGCAACCACCGGTGTACGTGGATTGCCACTACCTGATCTCGGCATGGAGCTCGAGCGAGGACAGCGAGATGACGAGTCCCGTTCTCGACGAGCACCAGACGTTGGCCGAAGCCATGCGGGTCTTGCTGCGGAATCCCGACGTTGTGCCCGGCGCGCTGGGGTTGGGAGGCGGCGTTGTTTTTCAGAATGCGCATGTGTACCTAACCGTAGCGCCGCCGGAGCCGCCACGGGTGCTTAACGATTTTTGGAGCACCATGCAATTGCCCTGGCGTCCGGCCGTGATGCTGGTGGTCACGGCGCCGCTCGATCTGCTGTTGGACTCGGCGCCTTCGCCCATCGTCACGACTTTGATTCAACGCTATGCGCTCATCGGGACCACTGGCTTGGAACAATTCATCGACATCGGCGGTTTCGTGGTGAAAGCCGCCGACGGCAGCCCCATCCCCGGCGCCACCGTGAGTTGGGTAGATGAAGGTCAAGACGTCACCACGGATTCGCAGGGACGGTATGTGTTCACGGGCATACAGCCGGGCGTGCATAGCTTTACCGCGTCTGCACCGGGCATGACGCCCATCAACCGCAACATCGACATTCCGGCGGATCCGCCGGCTACGCACATTTTTCAGCTTGCGCCTTAAAGGAGGGCCGGAGCCGATATGGCAACTACACTAGTCAATCTGCCGGGCGTCAGGATTCAGGAAGTTCAACTCGCCGGGCCGCCTATCATCGGGGTTGGAACCAGTACCGCGGGTTTTGTGGGAGTTGCCCCACTCAAGGGGCAGTTCACCATGATCGCACGCCTGGTCACCAGCTCGGACCAGTTCACCAACGACTACATCAACGATCCCGGCGGGGACCCCACCAAAAACGCAACCAAGAGCACGGACCTTTCGCTCGCGGTACTGGGTTTTTTCCAGAACGGCGGCGCCGAGTGTTATGTGGTCAACACCGACTCCGCTGCTCCGGCCGACGTGGTCAAGGGGCTCCAGGTACTTGAGAAGCAGGGCGACGTGGAAATCATCGCCGCACCCGGAAGTACCGATAAGACGGTGTACGACGAGTTGGAGGCTCAGGCGCAGCGCCAGGCCGACCGCTTTGCGATCCTGGATTCACCTCCGAAGGTGGATGATCTGGGAAAACTCCTCGAAGGCGGCGCCAACCGTCCGCAGGATTCTATATGGGCCGCGTTCTATTATCCGCGAATCCAGGTAGGCCCGGTGTTGAAGGACGATCCGACAGACACCGTCAACAAGCCCATCTGGGTGGCGCCCAGCGGCCACATCGCCGGCGTTTACGCACGCGTGGATGGAGCCAAAGGAGTCCACAAAGCTCCTGCCAATGAGGTCGTGCTGGGAGCGATTGGCGCTGGAACACGTGCTGACGGATTCCGATCAAAATGCGCTCAACGCCGATGGCGTGGACGCAATCCGCCTGTTCTCGTCCGGGCCGACGGTATTTGGCGGACGCACGCTTCTGGTGCACGATGCCGCGGACAAAACATTCTTGTACGTGAACGTTCGCCGCTTGACCACCTATATCGAGCAGTCGCTCAAGGTGGGGCTGCGTTGGGCGGTTTTTGAGCCGAACAATTTACCCTTGCGGCAACAAATCACGCGCAGCGTGCGCGGGTTCCTTGATGGCGTATGGCGCGACGGCGCGCTGTTCGGCGCTACCGCCGATGACGCCTATTACGTCCGTTTCCCCGACATATTCAACCGTGATGAAGACCGCGCCGCCGGCAAGTTGACCGTCGAAATCGGCATACGCGTCAGCTATCCGGCTGAGTTCATCATCGTCCGCATCGGCCTGCTTCTGCAGAGCGCGAGCACAGCGTAACCGCACCACCAGTTGAGAGGGAGAATTCAATATGGCGCAACCAGGACAACAACCGGTTTACTACCGTTCCTTTCAATTCCTCGTTGAGATTGACGGCATCACCAACGCGCGCTTCCAGGAAGTGGGTGGAGTTGATGCCACCACCGACGTAACCGAGTACCGCGAAGGGGGCAATCTGCTTGGCACCAAGAAATTCCCCGGCCAAACCAAGCACAGCAACCTCTCGCTCAAACGCGGTTACACCGACGACGCGACTCTGTTCACCTGGTACGAGGACGTGATGACCGGACGCACCGAGAACATCCGCCGCAATATTTCGGTGGT
Organism: uncultured Acidobacteriaceae bacterium; assembly: GCA_963709045.1. Taxonomy (GTDB): domain Bacteria; phylum Acidobacteriota; class Terriglobia; order Terriglobales; family Acidobacteriaceae; genus Bog-257. The sequence continues at coordinate 36,041 of CAVPUX010000015.1, forward strand.
CCAGACCGACATGTCGGGTGTCGAGGTTTTTCGCTGGAACCTCTACCAGGCCTTTCCGGTGAAATACACCGCGCCTGCGTACAACGCCAAGGGCAACGATCTTTCGATCGAGACGCTCGAGGTCGCCTACGAAAGGATTGAGAGAAAATAATGTTTCGCACCGAAGTGGAATTCACGCTGCCGCTGGGCTATCTCGATTCGGAGGGCACCCTCCATCGCGAGGGCACCATGCGTTTGGCGACTGCCGCCGACGAAATCCTGCCACTCAAGGACTCGCGCGTGCAGCAGAACGCCGCTTATCTCATTGTCATCCTGCTTTCCCGGGTGGTGACTCGCCTGGGCGCGGTCTCGCTGGTGACCCCGAAGGTAATCGAAGGGCTGTATTCCGCCGACCTCGCGCATTTGCAATCGCTCTACAACGAGGTGAACCGGCTGGATGGCGGTGGCCCGGTGACTTGCCCCAAGTGTCAGCACGAGTTTGCGCCGGAGGCGGTGGCCGTGGGGGGGTAGTGGGCTACCCTCTCGACCCGCTGTACGAGGAGGTAGCCTTCGTCGCGTACCACTTCCACTGGCCGCATGACCAGGTGCTCTCGCTCGAACATGTCGAACGCCGGAGATGGGTGCAGGAGATATCCAACATTAACGGTCGCTTGAACGAACAACCAGACAACGGGATGCTGCAGTGAAACAAGGCGCAATAATCCGGCGGGTGTCGAGATGGAACACGTGGACTTCGCTGCTGAAGTCTCGCTATCAGCGACACGCCGATGCGTTTCGCATGTCTCTATTGCTGTGTCTGCGCAGCAGTCGCGTCGCCGTGAAGATTGAGCAGCGTTGGCTGCGCCCGATTCTCGATTTCCGTCCGCAACTCCATTGGTGGATGACGGAATCGTCGTTCTCCAGCGCGAATCGGGTGTTCTTGAGCCAGTTGAACTTTCTAACGCGCGCGCAGATGTTGACGCAGCTCTCCGCCAGGCCCGAAACAATTCCCGTTCAAAATCTTGTTTTCCCGAGAGCTGTTTCCGAGCGGACGCACGCGCTCCTGAGAGTGGTGGACCACTCACAACGGGAATTTGCAACCCTTCTCGAACGGCGATCTGTGGAGCGCCGGGATACGGTTTCACTGCGCACTTCGGAACGTCTGGTCCATCGTTGCGATCGTGTCGAACGAATGGCAGTGCACGAGCGAACGATGACTTTGCACCGTCAGCCAGGAGCCATAACCACCTCGGCCGTCGAAGTAGCGTCGCGTCCGGGCGCAAGGATGCCTGGCGATCGGCCGACATATTTGCCGGCCCCGCCGCCACCGGCGATGCCGAATATCAATGTGAATGAACTGACGGACCAGGTAATCCGCCAGATTGATCGCCGGGTCATTGCCCGCCGCGAACGCATGGGAAGAACGTAAGGGACCTTCATGGGACTGACCAAAGCAAAAATTACCGTTGAGTACTCGGGAGTCTCACTCAACGTGATGTTCAACCCGGAAGAGTACAGCCTGAATCAAGATAACAATTTTGCGTCACAGGCGATTCCCGGCCTCAGCTCTCCGTTGATCCAGTTCGCGCACGGCAACCTTCGGACCCTGGACATGGAACTCATCTTCGACACCTACGAAATACTTGCCGATGTGCGCACCGAAACGGACAAGTTCGTGCACCTGATGGAAATCGATCCGCAACTGCACGCGCCGCCAATTCTTGTCGTGTCCTGGGCGTCGCTGCAGTTCCGCTGCGTCCTGACCAAGGCCAGCCAAAAATTCATTCTGTTTCTCAACGATGGCCGGCCGGTCCGCGCCCGCATCACCGCCAGCTTCTCGGAATTCATTGATCCCGAACATGAAGCGCTGCAGATCAAACGGCAGACAGCGGACTGGACTAAGATGCACACCGTGCTGCAGGGCGAAACGCTCTCGGCTATTGCATACCAGTACTACTCGGACCCCACGATGTGGCGTCCGCTGGCGGTTTCGAACGCCATCGATAATCCCCGGGCCTTGTTTGCGGGACAGCAATTGACCATTCCGGCGCTCCCTTATACCGATCCCACAACCGGCGAGGTGGTTCAATAGCATGGCTCAGTACGCCACCTACGCACCCGAGTACACCATCAAGCTGAACGGGCAACCGCTGCCCGTAGGGCTCAGAGGTTCCGTCTCCAGCGTCAGCTATGAAGATGGCATGCAAGGCGCCGATCGCGTTGAGGTGACGTTCGCCAACCCTTCGTTGCGTTGGCTCGATCATCCCTTGCTGACGGTGGACACGCCGTTCTCTCTCTCCATCGGCTATGCTCCTGACCCGCTGGAAGAAGTGTTCGTTGGCGAAATCACTGGCGTGGAGCCGACTTTTCCATCCGGCGGCATGCCGACGATTCGGGTTACGGCACAGGACTTACTCAATCGGCTCAGCAAGGGTACGAAGGACCGCGCCTTCCGTGTCAACATTCCGACTGTCGGGAATTTCCCCTTGCCCGATGCCGTGGTAGCCGGCATCGTCAGCGCCACCAACTTGTTGCTCCCCGATCTCGACCCGCTGGGCGGTGCGCTTTCCGTGCTCCTGACCGTTGCGACCTTCCTGGCTTTTCCGCAGTTTGCGCAGCTTGCTGTCCGGCGCCAGGAGAGCATGAGCGACTTTGATTTCCTCACCAGCATTGCCCACGACAATGGATGGGAGGTTTTTATTGACCACACCCTAAGTCCCAAGGGGCGTGTACTCAAATTCCAGTTCCTGATCCAGCAGTACACCCCCAGCTTGACGCTAGCCTACGGTTCGTCGCTCATGGATTTCACTCCGCGGCTGACAACCGTCGGCGACTTGTTTGGTGTTGCCGCGCGGGTTTGGGTCGATAGCTTGCAGACGGAATTCGTGCTGGTAGTGTCGTGGGATTACGATCGCGCCTCTTTGAACCTTACGGTTTATCCCAGCCTGATCGGTGAAATCGACGACATTCTGGGCCCCGAGGCCGAAGGAAAGGTCCTGTCAATCAAGCCCACCGGCTACGCGGCCGCAGCGCGGGGAATTCTGACGGAACTACTACCGCGGCTGAACAACCGCCTCACCGGATCGGGCAGCACCATCGGCGATCCGCGAATCAAGGCCAGCCGCGTAATCCGCCTGGACGGGTTGGGCGACGAATTCAGCGGCCTCTACCGCATCACCTCGGCGACCCATACCTTCGATGCCGGCGGCTACCGCACGAATTTCCAGGTACGAAAAGAGGTTTGGTTCGGATCGATCCCGCTGCCGAAGGCTGGCCGCGTGGTGAAACTACAGGGAGAGTTCAGTGCCTGAGGACCTGATGTATGCCTGATGCGTTGCTCGACAAGCTTTCGGATTCGGAAACCGGACAACCCACCGGCGGCTTTGCTATCGCTCCGGGCGTGGTCACCAACAACATCGATGCTATCGGCGAAGGCCGCGTCCAGGTGAAGGTTCCGACCCGGCCCTCATTTGAACCTTGGGCGCGGCTGCCTTCCATTGGCGGATCGAGTGGAAGAGGATTCATGTGGGTTCCTCAGATCAACGACGAGGTGCTGGTCGCGTTCGCCGACAACGACACCAGCAGCGCTTATATTCTTGGCGGTTTATGGAGCTCGCTCAACTCGCCTCCGATCTCGCTGCCGAATGACACACTGACCAAGCGCGTCATCAAGACCGGCGTGACCGAGGAGCTGGGCCACACGATTGAGTTCGACGACGCCGAGCAATCCATAACCATCACCACCAGCACTAAACAGAAAATCAGCATGGATCCGCAAACCATCCAGCTGACCAATCTGGCCGGAACCGTCAGCATCACGCTCGATAACGACGCACAAAAAATTTCCCTTACTGCCGTCAACAAGATCGAGCTGAGCGCCCTCGAGATTTCGATGACCGCGACCACCATCGACATGTCGGGCACGAAAGTATCCATCACGTCAGCCGGGCCCTGCACCGTGCAGGGCTTGCCGATCAAACTGAACTGAGGAGGGATGACAATGCCATTCGCCGCGCGAGTAGGAGACCCCAGTGGGCATCCGGGGATGATTTCCGGCCCGGGAGTCGCAACTGTGCTGATCGGCGGAATGCCCGCCGCCGTGGTCGGCGACATGCACGCGTGTGCCATGCCGCCCCTGGCAGGACCTCATCCTCCGTCGCCTATCGCCTTGGGGAGTTTTACGGTCCTGATCGGCGGCCGACCGGCCGTGCGGGTCGGAGACATTTCCGGGTGCGGCGCTCCCATCGTTATGGGCTGCCCGCTGGTGGACATCGGAGGCTGATGAACCTATATGGCGGCCACCTCCAATAAGAGCTTCCTCGGCATCGGTTGGAATTTCCCCGTCGCGTCGGCTGCGGGCCAGACTGAAATGGCGCAATACGAGGAAGATGTTCGTCAGGCGGTCCTTATTGTTCTGCTCACCAACCCGGGCGAACGCGTGATGCGTCCGACGTTCGGCGCGGGCCTGAATGATTTTCTCTTCGAGCCGATCAATTCCACCACCACCTCGGAGCTGGCCCAGCGGGTCGAGGATTCGCTCATCGATTGGGAGCCACGCATCGACGTAATCTCCGTTGCCGTCACGCCGGACGCCAACAACAACGCCATGCTGCTCATTGACATTGTCTATCGAGTGCGGGCCACCAACAATGTTGCCAATCTGGTGTATCCGTTCTATCTCTCGGAGGGCACGGCGCAATGATCGTCAGGCCATCCATCACCATCGATCCTCGCGATGCCGACGCCCTGCTGGCGGATCTCCAGTCACGCCTTCCCGGATATGTCCGCGATTGGCAACCCAGCCCAAATGACGCAGGCTACGCGCTGTCGCGTATCGCCGCGCGATTCGCGCAAGCCATCGTGCAACGCCTCAATCAGGCGCCCGACAAAAATAAGCTCGCCTTCCTCGATATGCTGGGCGAACAGCCTTCGCCTGCCCGCGCCTCGACGGCGCCTATCGTTTTTCAGCTTGCCTCCGGGGTCGCCAGCGGAAGTGCGCCTGCCGGAACCGAGATCGCGGCACCACCGCCCCCGGGCTCCAGTCAGCAGATAGTCTTCGAAACCGAAAGCGATGTGGGTATTAGCGCCGGAAAGCTGACCCAGGTGTTCAGTCTGTGGTCTGGACGCGACGAATACATTGATCACAGCGCCGACTTCCTCGGCGGGACCCCGATCAAGCTGTTCGATCCGGACGAACTTACCGGCACCCCACACGTACTGTACCTGGCGCACCATACGCTGTTGAACCTCAGCGGCAACATCACGTTGTCCGTCGAATTTCAGTTGACGCATCCCTCCTCCGATCCCCTCGACATCGCCTGGGAATATTGGGACGGCAAGATATGGCGCGGCTTTGCCCAACTCGATCCAGGCTGTGCGCAGAGTAGCGACAGCAATGATGGCACCAACGGTCTGACCTCGAGCGGGTCCATTCGGCTGGTGGCGGATTCCACCAAGGGCAGTCAAACGCCGGTCAATGGCATAACGGCCTACTGGATTCGTGGCCGTCTCGACCAGACCTTGCCGCCTGACCCGAAGAAGCCGTTGCCGGAAGTTGAAAGCATTCGCATCAGCAGCCTGGTAAGCAAGCCATTCATGGTGCGTCTGACCGGGATCGCGAGCCAGGCGGTGTTGCTCGAGGAGCGCGGGGCTTCTTCTTCTCCTTCATCTGGCTCCGCCATGATGAGCGGCTCTGGGACGATCCAGTCGGCGCCCATGACTGGGACCGTGGTCAATGAAGCTGGACAACCGCTCTCCGCTGCGACGGTGGTGATCTCCGATCCCGCCAATGTGAATTTCGGCCAGCGAACCACCACCACCGGTGCAGACGGAAGTTTCTCCATCGTCCTCGACGCTTTCGCAACCAATCTGGCGCAATTCGATGTGACCTTCTTTGCCGCCACCGGATCGCTGCAGCTTGCGGTGCCGTCGAACCAGGCCGTCGTGAATCTGACCCTCAAGATCAGCGGGCTGACGCTCGACAAAGCCTACAACGACGGAACTAAGCTCGATACCTCGAAGCCATTCTTTCCGTTTGGCGCGCAGCCGCAGCCGGGCACCGCATTCTACTTCAATAACGCTGAAACGTTTTCCAAGCCCGGGGCCCGCTTTCGGCTGTACCTGCCCAAGACGTCGGCGCCATCCGACAAACTGAAGGCAACGGATTCGTCGGGAGTGGTTGATCCGTCGATCCACCCTCTCGATCAGATCGTGGCCTGGGAATACTGGAACGGGCGCGAGTGGGCGGGCCTGAGTGCCAGCAGTACCCAAACTGTCCTCGCCAATTTCACGGTCACCGAAGTTCTGGATTTCCGTGTGCCTATGGACATGGTGCCGGTAGCCGTCAACAACGATCAGGATTTGTGGATGCGTGCGCGCCTGGTCAGCGGCGGCTTCGGTTTTACTCAGACCATGTCATTCAACGACAACAACTTCAACATCCTGGTGATGCAACCGCCCATGCTGGCTGGAGTCGCAGTCAGCTATGCCTGGCAATATGGTCCATTCCATCCGGAAACAGTGCTCACCTACAACGACTTCCAGTATCAGGACCATACCTACGAATCGACCTGGCCCGGTTCTTCATTCTTGCCTTTTCAGCGCACCGCAGACGTTACTCCGGCCGTCTATCTCGGCTTTGATCAGCCTCCGCCGACCGCTGACATCGGGATTTTCTTCGATATCGTCGAAGACCCTTCAGCCTCCGCTCCGCCGGCCATGCAGTGGGAATACTGGGACGGGTTCGAGTGGAGTGCGGTGCCGGTGGACGACGGAACTGCCGATCTCAGTACGCCCGGAATCCTCTCCTATGTCGCCGAAAGCGACAGCGCTGCACTCGCGCGATTCGGCACGCCCCTCTATTGGTTGCGAGGGCGCCTGAAGGAAGACGGCCCGCCGACGGAAACGACGGTGAACGGAATCTTTCCCAATGCTGTGTGGGCGCTCCAGCAGCGAACTTACAACAGCGTGGCGCTCGGCACGGCTACCGGACAGCCCGGCGAAGTCTTCCAGGTGCTGCAAATTCCGGTGATTCCCGGCGAGCGTCTGGAGGTGCAGGAACTATCCGGTGCGCGGGCGAACGTCGAATGGCGATTGATCGCGCTTGATCTCTCGGGCGGCGATAACGCTTTTGTGCGCGCGCTCGAAGATCAGTTGGGCAAGGAAGGTCCGGCTACCGACATCGTCAATGGCGACCTTCGCCTGAAGCGCGACAAGCAGAAGCTGGTCGCGGAGGTTTGGGTCCGCTGGTACGCACAGCCGAACTTATTTCTTTCTTCTCCGACCGACCGCCACTACGCAATTGATCGCGCGCGAGGCTTGGTCTTCTTCGGCGATGGCGTCAACGGCCGGGTCGTTCCGCAGGACGCCCAGGTCAGTCTTCAGGAGTTCCAATCGGGTGGCGGGACCGACGGCAACGTCGATGCCAACAAGATTACGCAACTGCTGGGGGCGGTTTCCGGTGTGCAAAGCGTCTTCAATCCCCACGCGGCCGAGGGCGGCTCCGATGGCGAAACCCTGCAATATTTCCGCGATCGCGCTCCGGCCAGCGTTCGCTCCCGTGGCCGCGCCTTGACCGCCGGAGACTATGAGGCCATGGTACGTGAAGCCTCATCCGCCGTTGCCATAGTGAAAGCGATTGCGAATCGCAACCCGGCAGGCCGGATTCTGCCGGGATGGCTCACCATCTTCATCATTCCCGAGAGCAAGGCTCCGCGTCCCTATCCCACTCGCGGGTTACGTGACGAGGTGCTCGCTTACATCTCTGAGCGCGCACCCGCCGGCCTGGTTGGCAGCGGTCGTATCAACATCACCGGCCCAACTTATTTCCCGGTCGATGTGTCGGCGGTAATTGTGCCCATTGTCGAATCCGAAGCCGGGCCGGTTGAGACGGTGGCGGTGCAGGCGCTCTCCGATTTTCTGCATCCCCTGCACGGTGGCCCAACTGGCGATGGTTGGGATTTCGGGCGCGGTGTTTACCTCTCCGACATTGCGGTGGTGCTGGAGTCAGTTGAAGGTATGGACCACGCGGAATCCATACAGCTTCTGGTCAACAACCAGGTGCAGGGCGATTTTGCCGCCGTGCCTTCGGATCAAATCGTGCTCGCCGGCACCATCCGGCTCAAAGTGAAGGGCCCGGGGAATTGATCTCATGTTTGTGCCTCTACCCAATCTCGACGATCGGCGCTGGACAGACTTGGTGGACGAAGCCCGCGCCCTCATTCCCGTCTACTCTGCTGGCTGGACCGATCACAATGAGAGCGATCCCGGCATCACACTCATGGAAATGCTGGCATGGATCGCGGAGGGCGACATCTACCGCGCTAATCGCGTTCCCGATGCGCACTTGCTGGCGTTCCTGGCATTAATCGGAATCGTACCGGCGCCGCCGATTGCGGCGTCAGCGCCGGTACAGTTCGTACTGAAGAGCGGCTCGGCTTCGCTGCTTTTGCCCGCCACCGTTGAACTCGACGCTGCAATGCTCGATGCCAAGCCCGGAAAGTTCCATCTAAAGAGCCAGATCTCGGTACTCCCTGCGGTCATCGCCGCTGTGCAAGTACAGAGCGGTGGAGAATTTCGCGACGCTACCGGCGATTGGACTCACGGAAAACCAATCGCCATCTTCGGGCCTAATCCGCAGCCCGATGATGCGCTGTATCTCGGCTTCGAGGGAACGTTTACATCGGGCGACGTGCTTAGCCTGTACTTCGGCTTGCAGGGCGAACAAGCAACTGCCGCCGAGCGCCAACGAATCCTGGACGAACTGCAATCCCGCATGCAGGCTTGCCCACCCTGGCAAACCTGCGGATCGACTGCCCCCAGTTCGCCGGTTGCGGGGTTGCCGCCGCACTACTCCGCCACCGTCGTCTGGGAGGCGCAAACTCAACCCGGCATCTGGCAACCACTCGATGTTGCGGACGATACGCGTTCCATGACCTTGAGTGGATCGGTCGCCCTTACTGTGGCAACGTCTCCAATCGTCCTGCGAACTGGAGCAGTAGCAGCTCCGCTGGGTTACATCCGCTGCCGCTTCGCCTCGGGCTCATTGGACGCAGCCCCTGTCGCCCTGCGAATTATGGAGAACGCCGCGGTGGCGGAACAATCCTCGCCCGTGTGGGAGCAGTGGATAATCGCTCCTGGCGTGGTCGCGATGGGAACTCCGCCGACGCCCGGCCAATCGTCCTGGCTGCGCTTTGCATTCGACGCCACCGGACGCCTCTCCAATCTCGATTTCAGCCCGGTTGAAAGCGACGCGATTCGCATTGTGGTACTCGCCTATAAACCTGCCACTGCGATGCAGCCAGGGTTGTTGACGATTGAAGCGGTGCGCGTCGGAACCGGCACAGGTGCACCGAATCAGTTGTATCAATTGAAAGGACCCGAACTGTGCGCTGCGAGTCTGGCAATCCACACGCTTGAAAGCGGCACGCTGAAATTGTGGTCTCCTGCCGAAAGCTTTATTTCCGCGGGGCCGGCTGACACCCAATATGTGGTCGCCGCGGGAGATGCGCAGATTCTCTTCGGCGACGGTCAAAACGGGCGGGTTCCGCCCGCCGGCGCTGCAATCATCGCGATCACCCAAGTCACCAACGGCGCCGCGGGCAATGTCGCCGCTGGAGCAATCAATGCGCTCGACACCGGTCCGCACAATGCCGCGCTGCTCGACGTTGCTGCCGCCAGCGGCAAGCTTCAAGTCATAAAGAATGTCGATCCGGCTACCAGTGGCGCGGAGCAGGAAACCATCGATCACGCCGAAGGACGCGCCGCCTTGTTGCTCGATCAACCGGAGCGGGCCGTTACCCTCTCCGATTGCGAGACCCTGGCGCTCGAAACGCCGGGAGTCAGCATCGCTCGCGCCGCCGCGATCGCCAACTTCTGTCCCGGACTGCAATGTTACTCGGCGCCCGGATTCATCACCGTGGTGATCTTGCCCTATCTTCCGGTCGGCCGCCCGGTGCCTTCCGCTGGATTAATCAGCGCGGTGTCGTCCTATCTCGCACGGCGTCGCGTCATTGGCACGCGCATTGAAGTAACGGGTCCGGATTACCTCGAAGTCACTGTCAACGCTTCCGTGAAGGCAGTCACGGGCCAAAACAAAACTACGGTGCATGACGCGATAGTCGCCGCTCTCGATACGTTTCTCGACCCGCTCGGCGGTGGCCCGGATGGGACTGGCTGGCCTGCCGGGCGCGGCGTTTACATTTCGGAAATTCTGGAAACCATCAGCCAGGTTCCCGGTGTCGATCACGTGGTGTCGCTTCAGCTTGAAGCTGCGGGTTGTGGTCCGCAATGCGGTGACATCTGCCTAAACCCGGTTGCGCTGGCGGTCTCGGGCGCGCACCAAATTCAGGTGAATTGACGGTATGAGTAGCGCCATTCAACTCGAACGCATCCGCTATTGGCAGGGACAGCTTCTCTCCTCGGGCGACCTGCAGAAGCAGATGGCTGTGGTCGCCGAGCTTCGTCGCCAACACAATCGGGCCGTACACCGCGCCTACGGAATTGCCATGGGGCTCACTCTCGGGGATATTTCCGACGGTGCCCTCCCACTCTCCTGCGGCCTGGCTTACGACTGCTCCGGCCGCGAACTCATGGTCCCGGTGGGCCGCGCGGTTCCGATGCCGGTGCCTGCCATCACCACTCCGTATCTGTTGTTAATTGCCTATGACGCGAACCTCGGCGATGTGAGCGTGACGTGGCAACCTCAGGGCGCGCCCGTCTCGACAAATGGCGTCGCGATCGCACGAATTCTACCGGGCACTCCCGATCCGCAGCTCGATACTACCTTTCGACCTGTTGTTGCCCGTCCCCTGGCCCGCCCGCAACTCGCCAGCGGCCAGACGGTTCCCGGCGATACCGCGTGGGAGTCTTGGGAAGAGAACGAAATCACCGTAGGGGTGCAGTCCGTGGTCGATACCTCGGCCGCCGGCTTTACCACCACCCCAAACTATTTCGCCCAAGCTGTCTCGGACAATCCCACAGCGGATTTTGTGCCCGCCTGGTTTACCAGCATCGCCGATCCCGCACCCGACAGTTTCACGCTGCGCCTCTTCATGCGGCGCATCACGCGCGAGGCTTTCGACATTGTCGATCCGAAGACCCAGGTCGCCAAGACGCCCCCAGTGGGAGGAGCCGTCAGTCTGGAGTCGGGAAATGTCTTCGTGCAATGGGATTGGGTATCGCGGTTGCTGCCCGTTGTCTCCAGCGCGTCCATCGTGACTAAGATCTCGGGAACCACGGCTACGCTCGACAATCCACTGGCCTCCTTCACCGGCACCGAGCAAGTCGCCTTTGGAAACCCCCCGCGCATCGGAGTCGTGACCAAGGTGCCGATAGCCGCGGCCGGACTGCAAGTCACCGTCGATACGCCCGCGAATTTCCAGGCGGGGCAAACTGTGGTAAAGCTGGCGACGGGCGCACATCCCACCACCGTCGCCTCCATCGACGACCAGGGCGAACTCGAACTCACCGACCAGATCACTCTCGCTCCAGCCGATCAACTTGGCATCGCCCAGACTCCTTCACTCGTTACAGGTGTGACTGCCACCACCGTCACGGTGCAGAATCCGAACGTTTTTAACCTGAACGACATCGTTGTGTGCGTTGACGGCGATATCATTTCATCCAAAATCACCAACATCAGCGGTAATTCTAACGAGATCCTGACCCTCACGCCTTTTGTGAACGGCCTCAATGGAAAACACATTGCTTCGGTGCAACTGGGTGGCACGGTACAAACCGTCGATACCGAGGCAAGCGCGGTCAAAATCCAGGTGGACCAGCCAAAGCTCTTCAGCGCCGGAGATCTGGTGGCGAAGATCGTTTCTGGTGGGGCATTCAGCGAAACCGTTCGCGTTCAGGCGGTCCAGTCAGCATCGAAAACCCTTACTCTGAGCAAGACCATCGCCGGTCTGAGTCTAAACGATCAGATTGGAGCGGCTGATTTTCGCGTACGGGCCACCGTTCTCGCCGTCGCCGTCGCCGGCACAACCATGACCGTCGCCAATGCCAGCCTCTTCCCGCTGAACTCGCTCGTGGCTCGTCTCGACGATTCCTATACCCCCACTGGCAGCGCCCACGTAACTTCCTCTTCAGGCAGAACGATCGTCCTCGATGCTGCCATTGACAGCCTTGCGGCGGGGGACATCATCGCGCTCTGCTCGTTCCCCATCTCCGTAACCGTCGAAGACATCGACTCCCAGGGCATCATTCAGGTGAACCCGCCAGGATTGATCAAAGCTGGCGATGTAGTGGCTGCCATCCCGGCACATCCCGGAATCGCGATTGTCGCTGCCGCCAGCGGATCGTCGGTGCAGCTGGCGGCGCCGATTCCTGGACTTACCGTGAACGACATGCTGTCGATCGTGACCGTCAGCGGGACCCTCGACGTTACTGCGAGCACGCCAAACACCAAGGTCACCCTCGAGGCGAACAATCGTGTCCGCCTTAACGACTTTCTCGCCGATATCGACGGCTGGCGCGAGCCCGGACCGGCTCGTTCGACCGCTTTCGTGGTAAATGCAAGTGGAACGGACATCACGTTATCCGCCCAGCTTGACGGCCTAATGGTTCACGACAACATCGGGTTTGCCAGTCTCGTGTTTGACGGTTTATGGACACAACTGCGGCTCCAGAGCGTTCCCGGCGACTTGACGCCAGGCGACGAAGCTCTGCTGGTTGGCCTCGACCGTCTGCAAGGTGTAACCGCATCGATGTTTGCCCGGGTTGAGTGGGTCATCCCAACCGCGAAGCTGGTGGTTTTGGGAATGGAAGCAACTCCCGGCGTATTCACCATCCGGCCCGAGGACCTCACGGCGTCCACTTTGTTTGTTCGCGGCTCGCCGCTTGCGCTGGTGCAAAACCAAAATCTCTATGTCAGCTGGCTCGCATGCCAGAACCCCGATCCCATGCCGCGCCCGTGTACCGATCCGGATACGTCGGATGACCCGTGTGGCAACAACAGCCAGTCATGAGGAATGTATGTCCGTAGCCGCATCGACCAGACCGATCGAACGCATTCAGTTTTTCAACGGCCAGCGACTGTTCGCCAGCGATCTCCAGGACTTGGAGGAATTCAATCGCCTGATGCGATGGATGCACCTCAAGACCCTGCATGGGCCTGGCGTGGCCGATGGTTATGCAGTCGCGGGAAACAAAGGCGACAGCCAGATTATCGTGCAGCCGGGGTACGCGATCGACTCGCAAGGCCGTGAGATTGTTCTGATCAAAGCCATCACGCTTCAAGTCCCGCCCGTGGCCAACGACGGACAAGGTAATGCCGTCTATTACGACCTGGTGGTCTCCTACCCCGATGATTCCGCCTTAACAGAGGCCGAAACCCGCGACGGCGTATGTGTTTCGCGCAGTGCCGTGCGTCTGCGCGAGGCGCCTACCTTCTGCTGGGCGGAACTGGTTCCCACCAGCGATCCCACCGGCAGCACCGCAGCGATCAATGCAGATCGGCAAGCGAAGCTGGCGGCGCTCAATCAGGACATCGAAAGCGGGAACCGCATTCGACTGGCGCGGGCCGAGGTCCTCAACTGCCAGCTCAATCAGCCGCTGTCGGTCGCGGAGCGGCTTAATGCGCGTCCGGCCACGCAGCCGTTCATCTCTGCGGGAAACACCGCGAGCCTCACTAACACCTGGACGGCAAAGGCGTCGCCGCTGGGAATCACGGTCACGCAGGCCGTGGATACTTCGGCCGCCCAGTTCCGATCGGTGCCACGTTACTTCGCTAACGTCGTCGGCGATCGGACCGTGCAGGTCACCATCGGCAACAACCCGAAGCCGCAAACCCTGGTCATCGACGGTTTCGTTCGCGTCGATTCGCCCATCGTGACCGGATTCAACCTTTCGCTGTTGATCCCGTCAATTCTGATCGATCACGGGGTCGGTAGTCTTACGGATATTGCCGCCGCGCTGCCTGCGGCGCTTACGAATTGGTACGTGGTGTGGATGGGAGTCGAAGGATAACGGCATGCTTCCGCTACCGGACAATTTCCGCTACCTCAACCGTGAGAATCGCTGGCTCGATTTCCATTGGAGCGGACTCGGCCTAGCCAGCGACGGCGCGTTGCAGCTATTGTCGTCGCCCAGGTTAATTGCTTCAGCGCCCGATCTGTCCAAGGTCGCCGCTCCCACTGCCCCATCAGGGATCGCGGTCGACAAATCTGGCCGGATCTTCTACAGCGTGCCCGATCAAAACCAAGTCTTCGCAATTGGCGGTTGCTCTTCCGATCCTACGCAGCTTAAGTGCCTGGTCGAAGCTTCCGGGCTCGGATCTTTCAACCATCCCCGCGGCCTGTTGGTCCTGGACGCTCCGCAGCGCTTGGTCGTGGTTGACAGCGGAAATCATCGCATTCTGTTTTTCGGCACGGTCGATTTCGAACTGCGCGAGGTGTGGGGTCCGGACGACGTGGCCGCCAATGCGACGCCTGGTAGCGCGCCCGGCCAATTTAATACTCCATGGACCATATCTGCCGACGGCGACGGCAACCTCTATGTGCTCGATTACGGCAACCGGCGCATTCAGAAATTTCGCAACACCGACGAGCCTGACCTTCAATTTGCCAATCGCATTCTGCAGAGCGGTCTGGTCTCCCATCCCGGCGCACTGGCGGTTCAGGGCAGCGGTGCGAACGTCAGTGTCTTCGTATTCGACATTGATGCTGGCGCGATCTACGTTTTCGATTCGACAGGCGCACCCATTCGCGATTCGGACGGCGAGCCCGTAGCCATTCGGCACGACGGCATGAACCAAGTCATCGCCCTCGGTGCGACCGCTGATGCTGTGTATGTCGGTGACAACAATCTCCGCCGCGTGCTCGCCTTCTCGCGCTCCCCGGGCTTCCCATTCTCCGGCGAAGCCGCTGGATTCGACGGGCCCATCGCCGCTATGGCGATCGATCCTTCCGGAGCGCTTGTGGTGTTGCCGGGCGGGAATTCTCAGCCCTTACAAATGAGCACCAGTGGCGCCTATCTTCCCTTCGGTGTCCTGTGGAGCAATGCGGTCTCGAGCGGTGCATTCCCGGCGGTGTGGAACCGTCTTCGCGCGGACGTTCAGAATTCGCCTGGGGCGCACATCGAGTTCTACTATTCAGTTTCCACTTCTTCGACCACGCCGCCGGTGGACTCTTCCTCCGCTGACCCATTCAGCGATTCCCGCTGGATCGAGCTGCCCAACGACGTCGAGGATTTCCTGCTTGACGGTAACAAGGCACCGTTCCTGTTTGTGGGCGCCATTTTTCGCAGCGATCAGTCCGCCACTGCCCGCCTTACCCAAATGCGTGCCGACTTCGACAATGCGGGCTACCTGCCCTATCTGCCGGTGATCTATCGCCAGCCTGCTGCCGACGCGGACTTTGTGCGCCGTCTGCTTGCGCTCTTTCAGGGGATCTTCGACGACATCGAAGGCGAGATCGAGGCGCTGCCGCGTTACTTCAATCCTCAATCCGCGCCGACCGCCACGCTGCCGTGGCTTGCCAGTTGGCTCGCCGTCGATCTAGATCAACACGAGCCTGTCGATCGCATGCGCGCGGCCATTGCACGCGCCTTCCATCGCTATCAGTGGCGCGGTACCGTCGAGGGCCTGAAGCTGGCACTGCTGGAGGACGCGGGCGTGCACGCCAACATCGTTCAGCCAATCGCCAACGCATCGTTCTGGGCCTTTGCGGGCGATACCAGCTGCTCGGGGGTCCCTTCCACACCAGCCGGAGTGCGATTGGGGGCCACGACCAATCTTCCCAACATGCAGCCCGGAGGCGCGGTGCTAGGCAGCACAGCCGAGCTCGACCACTCTTATCTGATTACCGATGCGCAGTTTGGTGAGCCGCTGTTTGAAGGTTCCGCGTATCAGTTTGTCGTCGAAGTGTATTGCAGCGAAGTAGATTCCCCGGCGCGGATGGCTCTGGTCCAGGAGATCGTGGAACGCGAGAAGCCGGCTCACACCATGTGGCGGCTCTCGATTCTGGAGGCCTCGATGCGCGCCGGCTTCCAGGCCAGTGTTGGAATCGACAGCATCGTGGGCGGGACGCCTGGGCCCGCGGGACTGGGGGTCGCCGATGGCGCCGGCGGCTTGAGGTTGGCCGGAGATCCGTCGCCGCGCATCGGTGCCAGCCGTCTTGGGCAAGACTTGAAACTCGAACAGTGAGGGAGTGTATGAACTCAGTGACGCAAGAGAAACAATCGCCCGCAAGCATCCATAGTTTTGTCCGCAACCGGTATTTCTATGGAAAGCTTCTCGACGTCTTCCACTTTGAGCTGGAGCAGAATTACTTCAACGGAAAACGTTGGATGTTGAATCGCATGGTGACGGGATACGGCGTCCTGTGCGGTCTTGACGTGCGTCCCGCACCGACTGGACGTGCGGTGATCGTCACGCCCGGAGCGGCTATCGATCGCTGTGGCCGTGAGATCATCGTGCCCCGCAACAGCGATCCCCAGCCCATCCGCTCCAAGCCTGCCACGGATCCAACCAAGCCCGCGCCCATGACCGATTGCGACAAGCAGGATTACGTGAATATCTCCATCTGCTACCGGCAGTGCGACGGCGATCCCGTGCCGGTGATGGTGGACGATTGCGGTTTGGCCACGACCTGCTCGGCATCCGCCATTCAGGAGCGCTACACGCTTGAGGTCACGGATGGCAAGGTGCAGGAACCCGATCTCACCTCCGCGGTTCCCGACTTTGTTCTCAACGGCCGCCTCAACTACACGGCATTAGTGGAATGCGTCACGCGCGGGTGTCCCGACGTTCCCGTCGACTGTTGCATTCCGCTGGCCAATATTCGGCTGCCCAATGGAGACGACCCGGTGCAGATTTCGGATATCGACATCACCGCCCGGCCAATCGTCTATTCGAACGACATGCTGCTCGACGTCATGCTGGCGTTGTCCGGCGACCTGCCCGCCCGCATTCGCGGCGGAAAGCAGTAATTCACTTAGGAGGAATCCATGTCCGCGACTACCACCCAGCCCTGCACCTGCGCCGGCCAGTCCTCGAAGGCGTCCGTCAATGAGCGTCCGCGTTATTATGCACGCCAGCTCGTCACGCCCGACGACATGACCCTTGAGCACGATTACATCGCCGCGAAAAGGCGCCTTCATAACCGTTTCCTGCATGGCTGGGGAGTGGTGTGCGGCGCGCTCGTGGTGCAATCCAATCAGCCCTGGAAAGTCATCGTCAAGAGCGGCTACATACTGGGGCCCTACGGCGACGATATCTACATTGAAAGCGATCAGTGCGTTGATGTACGCAACCCGTGCACTCCCGCTCCGCCCGCTACCAACGACTGTCAGGAGGCGCAGCCCGCGCCGCCCTCCAATGCGACGCAGTACGTCGCGGTCCAGTATCAGGAAAAGCAGACGCGGCTCATTCGCGTTCCGCTGGGCGGATGCGGCTGCGAGGATAGCGCCTGCGAGTATTCGCGCTTCTGCGACAGCTACCAGATCTGTATTCTTGACCACTGTCCCAATTCTTCCGCCGCGCCGCAGCTGAGTCTGGAAAGAGGTCCTGCGCCCGACTGTCCTGCGTGTCCGGCCGAACCTTGGGTGGCGCTCTGCTCCTTCACCGTTGACGCCAATGGCGTAGTCACGATTCAGGAATGCGATTGTCGGCGTCAGGTGATGAGCTTCGGCTCATACTGGTGGTCCTGCAGTACAGATACGTCCACCCAGGATTCCACCGACAAAAAATCCGTTCAGCCTGCTCCGGCGCCAGCGCCAACGGGAGGCAATCCGCCCGCCCCGGCGCCAACGAGAGGCAATCCGCCCGCCCCGGCGCCAACGGGAGGTAATCCGCCCGTCATAGGATAGTGCGCCATGATGCAACCACGACGAGCGCCGCTCTCCCCGGAGCTGATTCTGCGCCTGCAGACTACGGTCGGCAATCGGGCCGTCCAGCGCCTGATGGATGCTCGCCAGCCGACCGAACCGGCTGCACCCGTCGTTCCTGTCTGGGTTCGCTGGCGATTCTGGTTGATCGGGGGAGCCAGCTCGTTCGGTGCAATTGCTGGCGCTATTCTGTGGCTCGGCCTTCACTTGCATGTCGCCGGCATCATTGCGCCCTTCGTGGTTGCGGCCGTCGCATTATGCGTCGTCGGGTGGAATCGGTATCGGTTAGGCCGATCGGGGGATGAGTGAACAAGGCATCTAAGTCGGCGAAGACCGAGTGAAGGCAGCCAGCCTGCTGGAACTGAATTCATTCCAACACGCTGAAAAGGAGTGCCATGAGGATCAAAGAATCCGTGTCAATGCATACTCCATCACCAATGCGCTCGGCGGTTCTCATGCGGCCTGGGCCATTGGTCATGCGTACAGCATTACAACATGTCGGAAACCGCGGCATCGGCCGGATGCTGGGATGCTTGTCAAAGGTCGCTACGGACACCCGTTCTGCCGTAATTCCAGGAGATTCTAAATCGATGTCCCCGGTGCATTCTTCCAAAGAATCGCTATCCGGGAGAGACAAGGAGCAGCGCTTTTCCAAACACGGGCTCAGAATCTCGCTCCAGAACGGCACTTGCTATAAAGAGTCAGAATCAGTCTGCGATCCCGAGAGCGGCCATTACAAGATCAAGTCCATCGGGAACACCTGCTGCACCAAAGATTGCAGCAAGCAACATGAGCAAACCCACGTTACAGACTACACCGCCGCGGGATGCTGCAAGGCTTTCGGAAAAGCCTGGAATGCGGCAACCAAAGAAGAAGACGTGGACGCGTTGATCAAGAAATACAACGACTGGTTCGACCAGGCGAATCCCGTAAGCGAATGCCACGCCTATAACAAAGGGACGGAGTGCGCCAAGGCGCTGGCAAAATCCAAGGACTGCGGGGGTAAAGGTAAAGACACCGATTGCTGCAAAGACATAACGGCATTTGTAAGCCTGAGCGGGGACAAAGCCAAGCAGGTTTGCGACGCTGCGCCGGCAAAAATGCCTGCGTGCCCAAAGTTCTGATCTTGGCGAGTGCGGTTCCCGGCAGGTGCAAAGACCAACAGAAAGAATTGAATTGAATGTTCGCAAAAAAAAATAACGATGCTGACCTCTCATCTTCTTCGAAGAAGACGAAAAGAGCGGCCCAGGCACAAGGAACGCAGTTCCAGCACGCGATAGGTAACCAGGCATTTGGCCGGCTTTTGAATCGCAGCACAAAATCAAGTCAGGAGAAGCTGCGGGTGGTCCCGTCAGATGACCGCTCAGAGCACGAAGCCGATCGCGTGGCGGATCGACTCTCGCAGTCTGCGGAAGGTGTCCGCCCCGCTGGCAAGACTCGGCGGGCCGCACGGGCAACATCGTCAGGAGCCAAAGGAGAGATGGATCCCGGAGCGGATTTCGCGGCTCGGCTCAAAACCACAACCGGCAGCCCTCTCCCCGACAACACACGCGTCAGCATGGAACAGTCTCTTGGAGCCGACTTCAGCGGCGTGCGGGTACATTCTGGCAACGATGCGGCGCGCTTGAATCGATCAATAAACTCCCTGGCATTCACCCGCGGATCGAACATCTATCTCGGCGAGGGCAGGAACGATCTGAACTCCAAAGAGGGGAAATATCTGCTTGCTCACGAGTTGACACATGTGATGCAGCAATCCAATTCTCCTCGCGCCGGTCTGGCGCATGCCAACCCCGGGCTGGTCCAAAGGTTCGAATCCGATGAGCACCAGCATCTGGGGGATATCGCTGCTCCCGGAGCTCTCTACGATCTAGGCGGCCCAAACGACAAGTTCGAGTTGACTCATGGCGATATCTTGGCCCTCAGCGGCGACGTCTTTCCGCCTGACGAGTTGTTTCGGTTAGCGGCGATCCCAGGGAACAAAGGACAGAAAGTAGGGAGCCGCGACGAAATTCTGTGGGCGCTGCAGGATACGCGTATCTGGGAGTTGCGATCGGGCTCATCAGGGCCTTACGCTGGGAAAAAAGATCCTCGTTTCGAACCTGGCGGCCCTTACGCAGGCTATGTCTACTCCGATGCCGTTAAGCAAACCGTCTTTGACCGCTATAGGAAGCTGGGCGCTGACAATGCCGGGCATTTCGTTGCTCCTCAGGGCCGCGACCCTTCGGGAGCACCCCTTCCTGCGCCCAGCACTGCCGGAACCACCTACCGGACTATGCATGAGACCGCCATCAAGGCAGCCGATGGGGTGGGAAGGGCCGGCGGTAACATCGGCGTGGCGATGGCGCGGGAAGCTGCTGCTCAGCACTTCCTGACAGACGAATTCTCTGCCGGCCACCTCCGTACTCCGATCGGTTCGATCCGGGAATACTGGGGCAACAAATATCCCCTGTTTTGGTACAACCTGCGTCACAAGATCGCACTGGATACCGCCATTGAGCTGTCATCGTTCACCAGCCGTGCTTATACAACGGTCCTTGCTTCTGTGGAGGCGCTGGTGCCCACCTTGCCAGCGGTGACTCTGGGCGACCTCCTCGCCAGCGTGTTTCATGACGTCGACAACGAGCGAGGCGTTAGCACTAGTACAGGCGGAAAAGTAATGGGAGACAAGAACCTCGACGCGCCCACCGAGAAAGCGGCGGTGGCTGCGATTCAAGCTGGAAATCGAGACATCAAGATCGCGTATGACCTCGGGAAGCAGAATCCAACCCCAGTTCCTGATGTCGACCTGTTCGGTCAGATACGGCTTCGCAATGGAGGCACGGCCGACAAGTACTCCGCGGAATTGCAAGTACCCGAACCGGGCAAGAGCGAACCTCCTCAGAACTGGAAGGCGCCTGACATTAACGTCCTGTGGGACCAAAAAATGCTCGGCACATCAGGCGATACAGTCGGTCAGGAGATCTCGCGACGCGTGAAGGTTGGCGCAATCGCGGTTCAACTTAACAGTCTCGGGGACAGCTTTCCCGTAAGCGGAGACTGGGGCACCCACCCTCGCGCCGCTTATCTAAAAGGATTCGTCGCAAAGCTGCAGGCGGACCCGAAAGCCGGTGTGCTGGATATCATCAATTGGGCGCCACACGGTATGAACACAGGCAACACCGCAGAGGCGGCGCGTGAGTCGGTAGCGGACCTTGACCGAAAAGGGAAGGCGGGAGACAAGAAGGAGAACCTTTCTAATATGACACTGCAACAGCGCATCAACTACGTCGATGTATTGATGGCCAATAAGAGTGACTTCGATCAAGACACAATTATCACCATCTTCAGCAACACGACCGTTGCGGACCGTCCGGAGCTGTACAAGGGTATCGAGGGGCACCCCTGGACAGGTGATTTTAAGCGTTCCAAGGGAGATCTAGACAAGCTGTATGCAGTCACAAGCGGCACCAGTGCGCGTGTCGATAGGCTGAAGAACCTCATCAATGGGAAATAGTGGACATGACAAGCGAAAACACGCTGGCTTCTTTTTAAGCTGTGTGTTTATGGCAGTGCTCGGTATGGGGGGAGATGTGAAGACTTCTGAAGGGTTCCTCGGGATCAAGTGGGGCGACGAAGCGACGGCCGCAGCCAAGCGGCTAGGCTTAACTTGCAGCGCTTGGGAAAAGTGGGAAGGAAACCGGGGGTACGAAACCTGCTTCGATATCGACCATCCAGTTGATGCGTTTGGTCGCCAGGCTTATGCCCGCCTGTTTCGAGCGCAAAATCGCGCCGAAGGCCTCTCGCTTCGCTTTATGCGCTGCAGCTCGACCAGAGACGCGCTTACGGCCGCGATTCGCCAAGAGTTCCATTTGGAGGCAAGTCCACTCCCGCTTTACAGCACCTTCCCAGATGGTTCTGTTGTGCACTTCGGTTACGACGGTGGAGATGACACGTGTCAACTTACGGTCGCCGGACCGCGATTTGGAAAATCGTTCGCCGAGTACTTGCTCGAAACCGGTTTCAAGAATTTCAATCTGGGGTCACGCTGACCTATGCACAAACTCATGTCGAGTCGACTTCAACTGAGATTTGATCGTCCGGGTCGGATTAGGCAAGGGCGGCCGCCTGATACCACGAACCTGTCGCTATCGACTGCGGGATGCACATCCGCCGGCTTGATTGCACCTTATTGGTGGGCCCTTTTTGAAACGCGCGAGCAAAGGGGCTCCGGGCCGATCGGCTGGCAACGGATTTTCGACGCGCTGGAAGAAGAATGGCCATGGGAGAGAAACGATCCGAGGCGGTGCGCACTCCATTGGTAAGCGTCTCCACGGCGCGCGCTCAGCCATCGGCATCGGTCGTGCGCCCATCTTTTCAGAGCGCGGGAAATCAAGCGATGGGCAGGTTGCTGAGATCATCGTCAGGGACCGCAAAAGCCAAACGTCACGTCCCAGCCGCGGGCAATTCTCGGCGCGGGCCCCAGCGCGCTACCGAGGCATCGGCCACATCCTCGCCCGTTGCCACCGAACTTGCTCGCGAAGAAGTCCCCTTAAATTTACCTATTCAATGTAAGTGTGCTGAGTGTGAGAACGAGGCCAAGTCTGGATCGGGAGAGCTGCTCCCGCAGCGCAAGTGCGCCAGTTGTGAAGAAGAGGAGGAGAAGCAGCACCCTCAGAGAAAAGCGGCGGGCAGTAGCCCCGCGAGAGTGCAGCCAATTGTCCACGAAGCGCTCAGGTCGCCCGGTCATCAGCTCGACACAGGCACCCGTCATTTTATGGAGGAAAGATTCGGTCACGACTTCAGCCGTATTCAGGTCCATCTGGGCACTGCGGCCGACAAATCAGCGCGGTCGCTGCATGCGCACGCCTACACCGTCGGAGAGCATGTCGTATTCGCCGCCGGGCGTTACATGCCGGGCACCGAATCCGGACGCAGCCTCATTGCTCACGAGTTGACACACGCTGTGCAGCAGCAAAACGGTTTCCGGGCCGAAACCGGCACCGCCGCCGACCAGGCAGAGCAGGAAGCTCTAACCAATGAACGCCTGATCCACTCCGGCAAGCCCCTCAGCTTTTCTGCCCAACCTTCGCGGCTCGCCCGCCGCGACGACGATAACCAGCCGACCGTTACCGTTGCCAACACGCCGGGCGCGTGTAGTCTGGAGCAGCACGAGAAGATTGAACCCGCAGTGCGGCTCGCCATTCAATGGCTGGACCGCAGCATCGACCACCTTTCCCGTTTCGTATCCAACCCAGGTGACAAGGCGAACCAGGCAACCGGCCAGGCTTTGCAGCGCCAATTTCGTTCCTCCGATCCAGCGATCGCCCGCAGGGTTCTCGATCGCCTCGTACTGATCCGGCATGACATTGATGCTGCGCGCGAGGGCCAGGAATTCCAAACAGTGTGTCACACCGATGCTGATCACGAATGCAAGACCGCCAACGCGTACGTGTCGGGCGATAGGAACACCTTCACGTTTTGCCCGATATTCTTCACGTGGCCTTTAGAGTCCCGCGCCGAGTCCATCGTGCATGAGATGGCGCACACGATTCTTGAAGATATAAAAGATCGTGGGTATTGGAGTGACCGCATACTTGCGCGTCCTATTCTGAGCACAACCGAGGCCCTGACCAATGCGGAGTCGTTCGGGCTGCTAGTACAGGAACTCGGAACCGGCAAAGGTTCCGACCAGCAATGCGTCGCCGAAGATTCCTTCGCCAAGAGCTGTAAGGAGATAACCCCCCTCCTGCAAGTTGCAATCGCTCGCGGCCAACGCTGGAACCGGGCCGGCGAGACCCGCATATTCCAGGCAAACACTTCAATGATTCAGCTGCTTCTAGGGGCCGATACGCCGCAAGTCCGCCAGGCGGCATTTGACTTCTATCACCGTGCCGACGACAGCTTGGTCCAGGCTTTCGACTTCAAGTGCGACAACGAGTGCGGAGGAAAGCTAGCGAAGGGCGAGACCGCCGCGGACCACACGAAGCGCGACGTCGGCATTGGCTTTGCCGTAGGTGGTGCAGTGGGGGCCCTTGCCGGCCTTCTCGCAGGGTCGGTTTTGGGAGGCTTCGCGGTCGGCGCGGTAATCGGTATCGTCGCCGGGTTAATCATTGGCGGGATCACGGCCCATGGACCCAGGATCCACGTTTGTCCAGCCTGGAAGGCCGAGCCGCAGGAGTATCGCCGCATCGAAGCGCTACTCACTGCCGCCTACGAGGCGCTTGGCAATTCTGCTGCCGACAGCCTCAAATACGCGCGACTGGCGGGAGTTCTTTCCTCGCAGTTTTTCCGGGTACCGAACCTGAAGGAAATTGACCGCGACATGCTACGCGCGCGCCTGGCGCGCGTCCAGGCCAAGCTCACAGTGTTACGCGCGCAATATCAAAAGTCGAGCGATGCTTTCGCCAATTCCGTAGTAGGCGAACGGCAGGGCGAGTCCGTGGAAAAAGGCCGGCGAGATTTGGAGCGGCAGGTGCGTTCTGAAACAACCGCGAACCGGGCGCTATGGGGAGCCACAGTCGCGGCTGCCTCAATCCGCCGTGCGGTTACGGTGGCCAGCAGCGGTAATACCGACCTCTTAAGGGCGAGACTCCAAATCTCTTATCTAGCGCTGTCAGAAAGCGAGGGACGAGCTCGCGCCGCGAAAGACATACCTCGAATTGAAGAGGCGATTCGCAGCGTGTGGCAAGTGAACATCACTCAGGGCGACTATGCGGGAGTGAATTTCCGCCTCATTCCGTCGGTTACCTATTTGCCCAAGGGCACGCCGCGAGCGACCGACGCTTTTCTCATCCAGGTCCGGGGGCCCGACAAGGACCCGTCTGCCGGTTTTTCCGTCGACGGCACAATCAGTCTTGCGGAAGCGCATCTGCAGGGCAATCGCGTCATTGTCGTTGCGCACGAGCTCGCGCATGTCTTTGGATTCCTGGATACCTATATCACCCAGGAAAAAACAAAAAAGAGCAAGGAGAAGATGTCGGTCGGCCGTTCCGATCCTGCCAATCGTCCTGACTTGCTTGGTCTCATCGATCCTGTGGTTCTCGAACGGAAGCGACGCGAGGGAGCGATCACAGCGCAAGATGTCGCCCGCCAGACCGGACAAGTGCGTCTGTGGGAGGGCGAAGCTTCGATCGTCCTTAGTACGTTAGGCGTTACTCCTCCGGAACGGCCGCGGCCAACGCCCGACAGTGAGAACTTTGACCCGGACGTGGAACTGGGCCGCTTGCAGCGTACTCGCCAAACTGAGCTGGATCGGATCCGCGCCCGCCGCCAAAGGATTGACGACACTGTTCAGTCAGTGGACTTGGCCGAACAGATCATTAAGCTGGAAGGCGAAGAGCGAGACCTTACCTCTCAGCTGGCCACACCATAGAGCCATTGCGCAGGATTGCAGGTCACGAAGCATGTGCAAAACCGAATGTCATCGCCGTATGCAGTTCGGGGCGTGACTCGTCGCCCGGTTGAAAAGCAACTTACGCGAAGGGTTGCCCCGAAGGTTGTCCAGAAACCGACTTCGAGGAGATGTAGTGTAAGTGAGCGCTGCTTGCGCTCCGATCTCCTCCAAGCCGGTTTGGGGCGAACTTCGTGTTGTTAGACCAAGTTTCTCGACTCGAGCCTAGTTGCTGCGGCTCAGCCACTTGTCTGAGTCCGGTTGCGGCGCGTTCACGCTGGCAAGGATTGCCGGGTACTCATCAATCACGAATACTCAGCGGTGCGTTAACTCTCAGAAAGATTCAATCGAGTGGGCACTCGCGAAACACGCGACCTGTTATAGGCTTTCGTTCTGGGAAAGCCACCGTCTGCGGCCACCACCCGGCTTCACTGAACATCGCTGGGCTTCTGACTGTATCTCCTTACCTCTGCGGGAGAGTATGAGCTCTCCGGGGCGGGAGTTACTCATTTTGTGAACCCCCAATAGAGATACGTTGCTTTCCGACGTGCGCCTTGTGCGTCTGTAGGAGTACATTGGCCGTCGAGGCCACCACCAGCCACATGAGCATCTTGCTCCAAGACGTCCGTCACGCTTTTCGTATGCTGGCCGCTGCCCCTGCGTTCACCTTGGCGGCGGTACTCTCACTAGCCATCGGAATCGGCGCCAATACCACAATCTTCAGCATCGTGGATGGGCTGTTGCTTCGTGCACTTCCGTACAAAGACGCTGAAAGGTTAGTCATACTCTGGAACCGCTCTCCTGGCCTGAACATTACGGAAGACTGGTTTTCCACGGCGCAGTACTTTGACATCAAGAACGGTCATCATGGCTTTGAACAGGTCGCAATCGCTATCGGCGGCAACTACAACCTCACGGGCTGGGGCGAACCGGAGCGTGTTGGGACGATCCGCATCTCGTCAAATTTGCTATCCATGCTGGGACAGCGGGCAGCGCTCGGGCGATTGTTTGTTCCCGACGAGGACCTGCCAGACCGAACAGCCACCGCCGTGCTCAGTTACGGAACATGGGCGCGGCGCTTTGGTTCCGATCCCGGCATTCTCGGCAAGAAGCTCATGCTGAACGGGGTGCCGTATGAAATTGTCGGGGTGATGCCGCGCTCGTTTTCGCTGCCTCGCGAGGTCATGCCCACGCTGGATGGCGCGGAGCAGGCCGAGATCTTGCTGCCGCTTCCGCTTCCTGCCAAGGCCGCCCAGGACCGCGACCACGAAGACTACAACATATTGGGCAAGCTGAAGTCGGGGGTTTCCGTACAACAGGCACAGGCCGAAATGGATACCATTACGGCGCGCCTACGGCATGATTTCCCCGAAGTGTATCCGGCCAATGGCGGCCTGACGTTCGGTATTGTGCCTCTACTCGAGCAGGTGGTAGGCAACGTTCGGCGCACGCTGTATCTGCTGCTGGGGGCGGTTGGCTTTGTCTTGCTGATCGCGTGCGTAAACGTGGCGAACTTGCAGCTGTCGCGCGCGGTCGCACGTCATAAGGAGATCGCGGTCCGCACCGCGCTTGGTGCAACGCGGATGCGCATCATTCGGCAGTTGCTGACCGAGAGCGTGTTGCTGGCGCTTGGAGGAGGCGCATTGGGCATCCTTCTGGCATTTCTTGCACTGCACTTGGTACGGCTGCTCGGTCCGCAGAGCGTGCCGAGAGTGAATGATGTCGGAATTGGCCTTGCCGCTCTCGGGTTCACCTTCATGATTTCCATACTGTCGGCGATCTTGTTTGGGCTGGCGCCGTCGCTGCGGGTTTCGCGGCTCGATGTGCAGACCGCTCTGCAGGACACCAGCCGCACCTCCGCTGGCGTCAGTGCGATTTGGGGAAGAGGAAATCATCTGCGCCGCTCGCTGGTGATCGCCGAGATTGCGCTTTGCGCGATGCTGTTGATTGGCGCCGGGCTGCTGATTCGCAGCTTTGTTCGTGTACGCGACGTAAATCCTGGCTTCAATCCTCGCAATGTTCTCACCCTTGAGCTCACCATGACGGGCGAACGATACAAAGACAAACAGGCGGTTCTGGCTGCCTATCATGAGCTATGGCAGCGGCTGGAAAACTTGCCGGGTGTCACCTCGGCAGGGGCCGTCACCTCGCTGCCGCTGAGCCAGATGTTTGCCTGGGGACCTATCACCGTTGAGGGACGCGTCCCGCCGCCGGGCGAGAAGTTCATTAATGCCGACGAACGCATGGTCAGCGGGCATTATTTCCGGGCAATGGAAATACCCCTTCGCGCGGGTCGGTTATTCAACGATGATGACGTCGCCAACAAGCCTCGTGTGGCAATTGTCGACGACTACATGGCGCAACAGCTCTGGCCAAACCAGGACCCGATTGGCAAGCGCCTGCACATCGGTGGAATTAGCGAGACAGACTCTCCCTGGATCACCGTGGTCGGGGTGGTTGACCGGGTGAAGCAATATACCCTGGACTCGGACTCACGCATAGCGTTTTACCTTCCGCAAACCCAATACGTCACGCGCGCCATGAACGTCGTTATGCGCGGTCGCCACGATCCGGTTGCTCTGGCCGGCGCTGTAAAACAGCAGATTCACGAACTTAATCCTGATCTTCCGCTCTACAACGTGAGCACCATGCAGGAGCGCCTGGACAAGTCTCTGGCCCGCCGTCGTTTCACCATGCTGGTTCTGGGAACATTTGGGGCTATTTCACTGGGGCTCGCGGTGGTAGGAATTTATGGGCTCATTGCCTATCTGGTTGGCCAAGGCGGCCGCGAAGTCGGCATCCGGCTGGCACTGGGGGCGACCCCGGAGAACATCATGAAACTTATTGTTAGCGGAGGAATGAACTTGGCCTTCTGGGGAGTCGGTATCGGCATAGGAGGCGCACTCATAGTCAGCCGCTTGATGCGCTCGCTGCTGTTCGGGGTCGGAGTCGCAGATGTCGCGACGTTTGTCGCGGTTCCCCTTCTTCTAGCTTGTATCGCTTTGGTCGCCAGCTATATCCCAGCGCGACGCGCTTCCCGCATTGATCCCAATACGTCGTTGCGATGCGAATAGGGACTTGTCGCTGAAGGCGTCTCTTTTACAAGAGATTTCCTCGATCCCGGTTTCTGAACGGTGAAAGCGCAGAACCCGTGACTTGTCCCCAAAATCGATGCGTTAATCCCCATCACCAAACTCAGCGCTAACGACTGCTTGTCAAGGCTGTCTACACATCGGTTGGAACACGTATCTGAAATTGCTGAGAGACAGGATCAATAGCTGGTGAGGCCTTAACGATAAACATTCATGCAACCGTGATGCGGTAAGAGCACCCGCAGAACCTAGTCGCGTATTCAGGAGGGACTGTGAAGACTCGCTTGTTACAAGTATGGGTATGTTCTGCGCTTTCGGCACTGATGTTGGCTGCGGGACTTCTGGTTTGGAAGGGCCCAAGCGCTACAGTACTAAGCTCATCGGACCATCTGCCAGCTGCCCACAAAAATGCTCGAGTCTCACCTCAATTCGAAAGGGGCTAGAAGGTCACGATGCAGACGATGACCAGACGAGAAGCAGTTCGCCTGTTTGGGGCGGGCGCCGCCGGAATGTGGCTTGCGGGATCTCAAACCGTCCTCAATCTTTCGCTTGCACCCTCGGCGTTGGCGAAGCCCGTTTCCACCCCCCGGCTTGCGCCAGGGGCGCCAATGTCCCCAGAGCGAATCGCGCTCATCGACACCTTTAAGGAGAAGTCCGCGGGGCTGGAAAAGCAATACGAAGCGCGTGTGTATAAGAGCGACTTAACGATGCCCTATCGCTTGTTCCGGCCGACGGCGAGCGGGAAACTGCCGCTGGTTTTGTATCTGCACGGCAGCGGAGGATTGGGCGACGACAACCAGAAGCAACTGGGCTTGGGCAATGTTTTCGGTACGCGGGTCTGGCTGCTTCCTGAGAACCAGAGGAGCTTTCCGTGTTACGTCGTTGTACCACAGACCGACACCGGATGGGTTCACTACGATCTTTCGCAGGCGGCACAGGGAGTAATAGGTTTGCTCCCCGGCTTAGGCGACGGAGCGCGGCTGGCGTTGGGAATTGTAGATGCGTTGTGCCGCGAGTTTGCAATTGACGAGCGCCGGATTTATTTGACCGGGCAATCGATGGGCGGCGCCGGGACCTGGCACATGACCGCGCAACGGCCAAAGTTTTTCGCCGCGGCGGTGGCATGCTGTGCAGCGCAAACTGCCGAGGATCCCACCGCATCGCTTAGCACCCCCTTATGGAACTTTCACGGCGCTGCCGATAAGAGCGTTCCTGTGGCTTTGTCACGCGATCGCATCGCGGCGATGCGAAGAGCGGGCGGACACCCTCTGTATACCGAGTACCTTGGTGTCGATCACAACGTATGGGAGTGGGCTTACACCGAACCGGAGCTAGTGAACTGGGTTTTCGCTCAACGTCGGACGAGTTAGAGCAGGAGGCTCAAGACATACATGCACAGGCAAGCCATGCTTCAACGTCTCGCTCTTTGTGCTCTTGCTCTTCTCTTCGGGTCGGCGGCCCATTCCCAGACGTCCCCGCAGACGCTATCCTTTCCGGCGAACTCCCCGCGTTGGGATCTGCAAGGGCAAGCCAAAGCGGTTGAGTATCAAGGCCGCGAGTGCCTCTTGCTCGATGGAGGAGCGGCGGTTGTGAAGGATTTTGAAATGCGCGACGGCGTCATCGATGTGGATGTCGCAACCCCGGCAAAGCGCGGGTTTTTCGGCATTCAGTTCCGGCTCGCCGACGATGGCGCCAATGGCGAATGGGTTTATCTCCGTCAGCACAAGTCCGGCCTTCCCGACGCCATGCAGTACACACCGGTTCTCAACACCGGCGCTAACTGGCAAATCTACAATGGACCAGGTTTTACCGGAGCGGTCGATATCCCGAAAGATGTCTGGTTCCACCTGCACCTGGAGGTAGTAGGGGCGCAAGCAAAGCTCTATGTTAAGGACATGGACAAGCCCGTCCTAGTGATGAGCGATCTGAAAAGCGGCGTTCGGAAAGGCCAGGTGGCCCTGTATGTCCTGACCGGCGCAACCTACTTCTCGAATTTTGAGATACGGACAACGCCCGATGCCCCCTGGGAGCGGCATCTGCCGCCCATGCCGCCGGGTACGCTGACCAAGTGGAGCCTGTCGCCTTCGTACGATGCGTTGCCACGTAATCTGGAGCGTCCGCTTACGCCGGCTGAGAGCGATGCCATACGTTGGCAGGATGTGGAAGCAGAGCCGCCCGGGTTTGTGGTCATCTATCGTTATCGTGAGGCCCCGCATCCGAAGGTCTCGTTTCAGGGCGACTTTTCCAAACGTCTGGAGCCCCAGCCGGGAATGAAGGTAGTGTATGCACGGGCCAACATCGATTCCGACCGCGATCAGGTGAAAAAGCTCTACATCGGCTATAGCGACGACGTCAGCGTGTTCCTGAATGGCAAGATTCTGTTCCGTGGTCGAAGCGCCCAGGGTTTTCGCGACCCCGGGTTCCTCGGCATCGTTAACCCGGAAAACGATGCCGTCTATCTTCCCTTGAAGAAGGGCAGCAACGAACTGATGCTGGCGGTCAGCGAACTCGGCGGTGGCTGGGGATTCATTTGTCGCTTAGCGGACCTGGAAAACTGAATTTACGCAGTTCACCGTCCAGGATGGGATGGCTGGCCCCGGTTCACACGCTATCGACTCGCACTCGAACAGTATCCGTACGCCCCCGTCGACGGTTAACCTGAGGTTGGCTGCGATACACCGACTGGCGGGCTTCTGGAAACGATCTTACGATTAAGACGCGTTCTTTCCGCGCTCCTTCTAAGGAGCGACGCCTCTGCTGCCCCGCGCAAGTGCATCGCACCTGAGTAGAATTGACCTTCAACCATGCTCGAAAACCTCAACCTGAAAAAGAAGCTCTCCCGAGAAGAGTACAAGCGCATTGTTCCCGGCTTGCAGCTACGCCTGTACGACTTGGAGAAGGCGTGCTGGGACAACGGTGTGCCTACGCTCATTGTTTTTGAGGGCTGGGACGCGTCGGGCAAGGGAACGACGATCGCAGCGGTTACCCAGCGACTGGATCCACGCGGTTTCAAGTTGTACCCGATCACTGCTCCACGAACCTACGAGCAGCAACGTCCGTGGCTGTGGCGGTTCTGGCTGAAGGTGCCGAATCGCGGCGAGATGGTCATCTTGGACCACAGTTGGTACGGGCGCGTGCTGGAGGAGCGTGTTGAGGGAACCATTCCACAAGAGTCTTGGAAGCAGGCGTTCCGCGACATCATCGAGTTTGAGCGCATGCTGGCCGACGATGGCACCGTGATCTTGAAGTTCTTTTTGCACATCAGCAAGAAGGAACAGAGGAAACGCTTCGAGATGATTGAAGCAGACCCCCTGGAAGCATGGCGCGTAACCAAAGCCGACTGGGCCAGCCACAAGAAATACGGCGAATATTTCACTGCAACGGAGGAGATGCTGGAACTGACCGAGTCAGAATACGCGCCGTGGACCATTGTTGAAGCCACCACCAAGTCGTACACCCGGAAGCAGGTGCTTGAGACCATCATCAGCGCGCTCGAAAAAACACTTGGCTCCAAAGCCCCGCCGCGCAGCGATGTTTCCGCCGAAGCCTCAAAGGACGCGGAGTTACGCGCTGCCATGGAATCGTTGGGCGGAGGTGGGCTCTGATGCTGGAGACAGTGGATCTTGCCCGTACTCTGGATCGCCAAGCGTATGTCCGTGAAGTGACGCGCCGCCAGATTCAACTGCGTGAGCTGGGATATCAGGTTTACCTGCAGAGGCGACCGGTTGTCATTGTCTTCGAAGGTTGGGATGCGGCCGGCAAGGGCGGGGCGATTAAGCGCATCACCGAGAAGCTGGATCCGCGCGGGTACGTCGTTTATCCGATCAGCTCGCCGCACGGCGAAGACAGAACTCGTCATTACCTATACCGCTTTTGGAGACGATTGCCGGAGCGTGGACAGATCGCCATTTTTGATCGTTCCTGGTACGGACGAGTTCTGGTGGAGCGAGTGGAAGGATTCGCCGGCGAAGGGGAGTGGAAGCGTGCGTACAAAGAGATCAACTCCTTCGAACGGCAACTGCGCGACTTTGGCGCCATCCTGGCCAAGTTTTGGATACACATTTCGCGCGAGGAACAGCTTCGCCGCTTCGAGGAGCGCAAAGCCATCGGGTACAAAGCGTGGAAGCTGACGGAGGAAGACTGGCGCAATCGCGACAAATGGGCAGCCTACGAACAAGCAGTTGAACAGATGCTGATAAAGACCAGCACCACCACAGGGCCATGGACACTCATCGAAGGCAACGACAAATACTGGGCGCGAACCAAGGTACTGGCAAGGCTGGTGAAGATTTTGTCTGCCGAAATGGGGTACCAGCCGGCTGATCCGCTGCATGGCGCCGAAGAAGCGAAGAACAGCCGGAAGGGCAAACGCACAAGCCGGGGTTGAGGGACGCCAACTGGAAGCCACTGAGCGTCCATTGCGTCACACGGTCCCTGGAAAAGCTGACGCTGATGCGGGGGACTGCATCGATCCCAGGGGCGTCGTACATAACAACTTAGCGCGCTCCACATTCCTGGACGTGCCGAACCGGGACCCCATCTGGATGGGATTGCGCCTTGCATGACTGGCTCCAGCCAAAGCGCACCTTCATGTTTGGCAGCGCGCCAGGCAAACAGTGCGGTGCTTGATCAGACGCCCACTATAATCGTCAGTTACCCAATTCTGAAATACCGAAATGATTTGCGCGGCTCCTGGCGGCCGCACTGAAACGAGGTTGGCTTGGCCTACGACGATCTGCGAGATTGGATTTCCGCACTCGACAAAGCGGGAGAATTGAAGCGCATTAAGGCGGACGCCGATCCGGTGCTTGAGATCGCCGAAATCACCGACCGGGTCTCAAAATGGGGGCCTCGGGGCAAGCATGGTTCGGGCGGGCCGGCTTTGCTTTTCGAGAACGTCAAGGGGTACCCCGGAGCCAAGCTGCTGATTAACCAGTTTGGCTCGGAACGCCGCATGCGACTGGCGCTGGACGTGGATTCGCTCGACGAGATCGCCGACCGGATCAAGTACTTCATGGACGTGAAGTCGCCGCAGGGCCTGCTCGACAAAATCAAGATGCTGCCCATGTTGGCCGAAATGGGCAAATTTTTTCCTAAGGAAGTTTCCAGTGGTCCCTGCAAGGAAGTCATCAAACGCGACAAATTCTCGCTGTTGGATTTTCCCATCTTGCAATGCTGGCCGCAAGACGGGGGGCGCTTCATTACGTTGCCCTCGGTAATCACCAAAGACCCCAAGACGGGTAAACGTAATTCCGGCACTTATCGCATGCAGGTGTATGACGCGCGGAGTGCCGGCATGCATTGGCAGCGGCAGAAGCAAGGCGCAGAGCACTATCGGCAACAGATGCGCCAAGCTGCGGCGGCTGGCGAGCCCCACCCCACTACCGCAGCCTTGGACATGATGGCGCGCTCCGGTGGAGGCTCGCGAGTCGCGGAAGGGAAGCAGGTCGCTGGCAAGATGGATGTGGCGGTCGCGATCGGCACCGATCCGGCGATGATGTTTTCCTCCATCGTTCCTGCGCCGCCTGATATTGAGGAGTACATGATTGCCGGATTTCTGCGACAGAGGCCGGTCGAGTTGGTGAAGTGCGAAACGGTCGATCTCGAAGTGCCGGCCACGTCAGAGATCGTGCTCGAAGGCTACGTGCTGTTGGACGAACTGCGCATGGAGGGACCGTTCGGCGACCACACCGGCTTCTACACGCCGGAAGATCTTTATCCGGTGTTTCACGTTACTTGCATTACCCATCGCAAGAACCCGATCTACTCGACCACCATTGTTGGGAAGCCTCCGATGGAGGACGCTTGGATGGGCAAAGCGGTAGAGCGGATTTTCCTGCCGCTGATGCGTATTACCATTCCTGAGATCGTGGACGTAAACCTGCCTATCGAAGGCATCTTTCACAACCTGATGATTGTCTCGATCAAGAAGTCGTATCCCGGACAGGCACGCAAGGTGATGAACGGGATTTGGTCGCTCGGGCAGGCGATGTCCACGAAATGCATTCTGGTCGTGGATGAAGACGTCAACGTGCAGGACATTGGCGACGTGACCCTCAAAGTGCTGAACAACATCGATCCTGAGCGCGACATCCAGTTCACGCTGGGGCCGGTGGACTCCCTGGACCACGCCTCCCGGCTACCCGACTTCGGTTCGAAGATGGGCGTCGATGCCACCCGCAAATGGCCGAGCGAAGGCTTCACGCGCCCGTGGCCCGACGAGATCAGGATGGATGAGAAGACCAAAGCACAGGTGACCAAGCGGTGGAAGGAGTTTGGGCTGGAATAAGGAAACTGAACCTTCCTTCCCGTTTGCCCCCGCGCCGTAATCTGTGGCACAGTTTCAGGGCTATGCTTAGCCGTCCCGATCCCACCGAATACGCAGACTACTACAAGAACTACATCGCTAAGGTTCCCGAAAGTTCTGTTCTCGATTTTCTTGCCAAGCAACTCGGGGACTATCGCCAACTCCTGGCGGCTGTGTCCGACGAAGCAGCCACCGCGGCGCCGGCGCCGGGGAAGTGGAGTATCAAGCAGGTGCTTGGGCATCTGTGCGATACCGAGCGGGTCATGACCTACCGAGCGCTACGATTCGCGCGTGGCGATGCGGGTGAATTGCGTGGTTTTGAGCAAGACGATTATGTTCGCGAAGCTCTATCCAATTCTCGCAGTGTGGAGGACCTGCTGACGGAACTCGAGAGCATTCGTAAGGCGACCATCGCCTTGTTCGGTTCGTTGCCGCCTGAGGCGGAAAAGCGTACGGGCATTGCCAACGGAAATAAGGTGACGGTTCGCGCGCTGGCGTACATCGCGGCTGGCCACGCACAACATCACTTCGAACAACTGAAAACAGGCTTTACCCAGCGCGCTGGAACAGGCCGGTAACGGCGGCCGTGCCGTGCCGCGCAAACCAGCAGGCTGGATTGTTATACTGAAAACGCACATGAAAATTGTTAAGAACATTGCGGCGATCGCCAAAGGTATGAGCGTTACTTTCCGGGAAATGTTCAATCCGACCACCGTCGAGAACTATCCCGATGGTCCTGGCCCGACCCGGGGTGCGATGTTTCAAGAACGTTTCCGCGGAATGCACGTGCTGCAGCGCGACGAGAACGGCCTGGAGAAATGTGTTGCGTGCTTCCTTTGCGCCGCAGCCTGTCCTTCGAACTGTATTTACATCGAAGCGGCCGAGAACACAGCCGAGAAGCGGGTTAGCGGTGCCGAGCGCTACGCCAAGGTTTACAACATCGATTACAACCGCTGTATCTTTTGCGGCTATTGCGTGGAGGCCTGTCCCACCGACGCCATCACGCACGGTCACGGCTTCGAGTTGGCGACCTACAATGCCAGTAGCCTGGTTTACCGGAAAGAGCAATTACTGGCAGGAACGCCGGCGCATGAAGGCGCTAACGCTGTCTTCAGCCAGTACGAGAACGCTAGACTCGTTCCAAACAAGTAATCCGTTCGAGCAGATCTCTCTTCAGCGTAACTGAACAATCCCCGACTCTGTTGTCCATTGCTGTCCTTCCATCACGAGGACTTTAGCTGCTCCAGAATTCCATGCACCGGAATTCGAACCCATTGCGGCCGGTGTTCCAGTTCATACTCAATCTCGGTCAAAGCTCGCTCTATCATGTAAGCGCCCAGAAGGATATTGATCTCCTCATCGTTTTGCGGGAGGAACAAACCTCCCGATCCAGCTTTCAAGTAGGTCTCAAGGAAAATGGTGCTGACCCATCGATACCAGGTCCTCGCCCATTTTTCTAATTGGGGTTGCGCTTCGCGGCTGGGAACAATGCCGGGAACATCGCCAAACAACGCAGCGTGGGAAACATAGTGGAAGGACCGCAGCATAGTGGCGACATCCCGCAAGGCGGAGCGCTTGATGCGCCGCTCGCTCAACGAACGATAGGGATCACCTTCGAAATTGGTGATGATCCAATCGCTGCCAGAGTAGAGAACGTTGTTCAACTGATAGTCCCCATGTTGCCGAATCCGGGCACCTGACAGGCGCTTGTCACGCAGTTGCGTTAGGCGGTTGCGGATCTCGCCCTCACGACTAACGGCCTCTGAAACATCAGACTGCGCATCCGCGGGGAGCGTGCCGAGTCCGCTCCGTAACGCATCGAATGAACGATTCATTTGGCCTAGGATTCCATGGTAGATGCTTTGCCGGTAGAACGTAGTGAAGGGTTCCGGAGCAAAGTCCGGTACGTCGGCACGGCTGCTGAGGGCGATGTGCATTTCCGCGGTCCTCTTTGCCAGCATCCGGATACTGTCCAATGAGTTTCCCAGCAACTCAGCGATGATCTGGGGAAGCGGCGCGTTAGCGGCTGGCCGGGAATCCGCCAAGCTGAGTTCGGTTACTCGCGGGTCCTCATGAGGGATGGCCAACGCGTGTTCGAAAAACAGTCCGAGATGATCCACAACGAAGCTCCACCCGTTGGTAGAGTGTTGGACAAAGCTGCTGAGCGTGCCGATACAAGTCTCTGCGTCCAGCCCTTCGTCGTTGCGGCGGTAATCCAGCGAGCCCAAAGGCAGGGGGATCGCCGTGAAAGAGGTTTGTTCTGACAGAAATTCCGGCACTTCTCGTCCCGGGTTTATACCCTCTTCCAACTTGCGATATAGCTTCAATGCGAAATCATCGCCGTAGTTGATCACCGTGAAACATTGGTCGACGGCCTGAGGGGAAGGCTCCAGGTTGGAATGGACTGATGTCCATGCCTTGCGAAAGGCGCGCGTATGAGCTCCAACCAGTTCGCCGAATTCGCCGCGAATTCTGCGGCGGCGAACAATGGCCCGTAACAGAGAGTCGCTGAAATCGCGGTCGAAGGTAGCGGCGTATAAAATCGCCGTGGTCTCCGGTCCGGGGCCGTTTAGGCGGGCCAACACTACGTCAGGACGGTCGTGCAGTATCCCCTCTGACTTTGCGCCAGTCGCGACCGAGATCGGGACCAAATAGACTTCCGGATCGCCGTCCCCATATTCGACCTTCAGGAAGAGCAGATGCGCCGACGTTTCGGGCAGGGAAAGCACGTTCTGCAATGCGAGCCGCGTGATATAACGCCGCTTGCCCAAAAACCACGGACGACTGCGCAACGCACTCGGGATAATGTGCTGCAGTTTCTGCAGAGTATCCTCCGTGAAAACATCTTCCGACGGCCCAACCGACACCACGGGTAACTCTTGGGCCGCACCACCGACGTTGAGCGACTCCTGGGTCGCCTCGCGGGGTTGCAGGTGAAACCAGTAAAAAGCATGCGGCCCGAGCGACAGCGGGTAAAAGTGTTCACCAATGCTTGGGAACTTGCTTCGGCCGAAGACTTCCACTGGCGTCGAGCCCTGCAAACCCTGGAGATCAAGCTCCACGCATTGGGTAAAGCGCGAGAGATTAGCAACCACCAATATCTTCTCGTCCTCGAACTGCCGAATGAACGCCAGCACCTTACGGTTACTGGGGTAGAGAAACTTCAAGCTGCCACTTCCGAAGGCGAAAAACTGTTTGCGTTGTTGGATCAGACGCTTGGTCCACCACAGCAGCGAATGCGGATTGTTCTGCTGGGCCTCGACGTTGACCGTCTCATAGTGATACTCGGGATCGATATTGACCGGCAGATACAGTCGTTGAGGATTGGTACGCGAGAAGCCGGCATTGCGGTCTGAGCTCCACTGCATGGGCGTCCGCACTCCATTTCGGTCACCCAGGAAGACGTTGTCGCCCATCCCAATCTCGTCACCGTAATAAATGACTGGCGTTCCGGGCAGCGAGAATAGCAAAGCATTCATCAGCTCAATTCTGCGGCGGTCATTCTCCAGCAACGGCGCCAGCCGGCGGCGAATACCGAGATTAATCCGCATCTCGCGATCACGGGCGTAGGTCCGGTTCATATAGTCGCGCTCTTCGTCGGTCACCATCTCCAGCGTCAACTCGTCATGGTTACGCAAGAACAACGCCCACTGGCAATTGTCGGGAATGGGAGGCGTCAGCTTCAAAATGTCGGTGAGGGGATAGCGGTCCTCCATGCGCAGCGACATGAAGAGCCGTGGCATAACCGGGAAGTGAAATGCCATATGACATTCGTCGCCCTGTCCAAAATAGGCGACCGCGTCTTCCGGCCACTGGTTGGCCTCCGCCAGCAACATGCGGTCGTGATATTTCTCGTCAACGTGCTTGCGCAGCTCACGCAGTGCTTCGTGAGTCTCGGGCAGGTTTTCGCAGTTGGTGCCTTCACGTTCGAACAAATAAGGGACAGCGTCGAGCCGTAATCCATCTACACCCAGATCGAGCCAGAAATCCATGGCAGCGAACATGGCGTCGCGGACTTCGGGGTTGTCCCAGTTCAAATCGGGTTGATGCGAATAGAAGCGATGCCAGTAGTATGCCTTCGCGACCGCGTCCCACGACCAGTTCGAACTTTCGAAGTCCTTGAAGATAATGCGAGCATCACGATATTTGTCAGGCGTGTCGCTCCACACGTAGTAGTTGCGCCACCGGCTGCCGGGCGCGGCTCGCCGAGAGCGCTTAAACCATGCATGCTGGTCGGAAGTGTGATTCAAAACCAGTTCTGTAATCACGCGCAGGCCGCGGTGATGGGCCTCGCGCAGAAAACGCTGGAAGTCCCTTAGTGTCCCGTACGAGGGGTGGACGTCGGTGTAGTTGGCAATGTCATATCCGTCGTCACGCAAGGGGGACGGGCAGAAGGGCAAGAGCCAGATGGCAGTCACCCCGAGGTCTTCCAGATAATCAAGCTTCTGCGTCAGGCCGGCAAACTCGCCAATACCGTCGGCGTTGCTATCGAAGAAAGCACGCACGTGCACTTCGTAGATGATGGCGTCTTTGTACCAGGTCACTTTAGAAGGCGAATTCATGATCATTAATTTATCTAACCGTGTGAGAGCGCGCGCGTGTCTCGCCGACGACGCAGAAATCTTTGGGTTCATGTGGGGCTTAGGCTTTCACCACCAAGCGCAGCTCCCCGTTGTTCGATGCAAGTGAAGGCATAGACGTTTGGATACGGGCACGATAAGAGGCGCCGAAATGGATTTTGACCCGGCCAGAGTGCCCGGCTCAAGCCAGCGGACAAAGATCACTCTTACCCCTTGACTATCTACAATTGTATTGTAGATAATCTGACTATGGGAAAGCCAAGCGATCTCGTGCAGGGCACACTCGACCTGCTCATTCTTAGGACCATCGCCCTCGAGCCGATGCATGGCTGGGCAATTGCCAAGCGCATCCAACAGGTGTCCGGCGAGGTGCTGCAAGTACAACAGGGCTCTCTCTATCCCGCTCTACATCGATTGGAACAGCAGGGCTGGATTAAAGCGAAATGGGCCGAGAGCGGCACCGGCAGGCAAGTGAAGTTCTATTCGCTTACCGCAGCAGGGCGGCAACAGCTGGAGAAGGAAAAGGA
Source organism: uncultured Acidobacteriaceae bacterium (assembly GCA_963709045.1). Classification (GTDB taxonomy): domain Bacteria; phylum Acidobacteriota; class Terriglobia; order Terriglobales; family Acidobacteriaceae; genus Bog-257. The sequence continues at coordinate 75,727 of CAVPUX010000015.1, forward strand.
GAGCTGGAATCGGCTTTCGACTGCGATCAACCTGGTGGTGGAGAGCGCGTGAGGATATATGCGTTGGATAGAACGTTTCAGGATGGCCATGGTGGCGCTATTCCGGAGACAGCGGGAGACAGCGCGGCTCGACGATGAATTACAGTTTCACCTTGAGCAGCAAACCCAGGAGAACCTAGCTGGCGGAATGACACCCGAGGATGCGCGTACGGCGGCCCTGCGGTCCTTCGGCAATCCTACACAACTCCGGGAAGAAGCCAGGTCGCATTGGAGTTGGAATTCGCTGGAAAGATTCTGGCGCGACGTTCGATACGGTGTGCGAACGTTGAGGCGGTCCCCCGGGTTCGCGATCGTCGCAGTGCTAGTGATGGCGCTGGGCATCGGCGCAACGGCATCGCTGTTTACCATCGTGCACGCCGTCCTCCTGAAACCATTGCCCTTCGAGAACCCAGACAAGCTGGTGATGGTCTATGAGCACTTCCGCGACCTTAACGACGGCAGCATCTACAACGTGGTTTCCCCAGGGGACTATGCCGATTGGAGGAACAAGACTAGCGGTTTCGAAGATATGGCGGCCTGGCGCCACTGGAAATTTAATCTCAGCAGCGATCATGGCGACCTGCCAGAGGTGGTAGAGGCGGCCGCCGGGACTTGGAACCTGCTTCCGCTGTTGGGGGTGAAACCTGCGCTCGGGCGCTGGTTTATGCAACAGGAAGATCGTGTGGACGGTGACACGGCGATGATCACATGGAGCCTATTCCAGCGCCGCTTCGGAGGAGATCCCTCGATTATCGGTCGAGTGATTCGACTCGATGCAAAGCCTTACACCGTAGTTGGAGTGCTGCCGAGTTGGTTTGCGTATCCCGATGCGCGAGTGCAGCTGTGGGTGCCCTATGCCTCGGTGGAAACGGCCGAGGGGCTTCTGCACCACGATCGTCACCAGAGCTACGTGGTTGCGCGTCTGAAGTCCGGGTTGAGCGCAGCTGCGGCTACCAGCCAGGTTGCAGCTTTGCAGAATCAATTGCACGCGCAATATCCGGGGCTGCCGGTGGCAGAAGACGCGCTATCGCGTCCCATGATCGACGATGTGGTGCAGGACGTAAAGACGCCGCTGCTGGCGATGCTTGGCGCCGTGATTTGTCTCTTGCTGATTGCGTGTCTGAACGTGTCGAATCTGCTGGTAGCCCGGGGAGCCGCACGGCGCAAGGAACTCGCGATCCGTGGCGCCATGGGTGGCAGCCGTCTGAGGCTGATTCGCGAGCAAATGGTGGAGAGCTTTCTGATCAGCCTGGCAGGAGGTGCGCTTGGCGTATTGATGTCCATCTTCGCCACGGCCTGGCTGACGCAACACTGGCAGGAAATCCCCCGCGCGGGAGCGGTACGCGTGGACTGGACGGTGCTGCTGTTTTCGTTAGGTTTGGTATTTTTCGCGGCCATCATGGCCGGCCTTCTGCCAGCAATGTCCTCGACCGGCAAGAGCGTGTATGCGGGATTGCAGGAGGGATCTCGCAACATTGGCGGCAGCGTCTCGCGGGCGACTCTACGGAAGACGCTGCTGACCGCCGAGATTGCGCTGACTGTGATTTTGCTGGTGGCATCGGGCCTCCTGTTCAAGAGTTTTCTTCGCCTGCGTAGCAGCGAGATCGGCGCCGCTACCGATCGTATGCTCACCATGAGTTACAGCTTGCCGGAGAAACAGTACACCACGCCAGGCAGCATTGTGGCTTTCCATGAGCAACTGCTGGAGCGGGTGCGGCATTTGCCGGGAGTGCTGGCGGCCGGACTGGGAACGGTTCCGCCCGGCGCAGGCTACGGTGGCGACGATGTATTTACCATCGCTGAACACCCGAGAACGCGTCCGGCCGAGCAAGACGATGCCATCTATCGTATGGCCGACCCGCGGTATTTCAGCGCGCTCAAGATTCCACTGGTCCGAGGACGGTTCTTCACAGACCAGGACAGATTGGACCGCTCCGACTACATCATCATCAGCCAGCAATTGGCGCGAGAGTTTTTTTCGGGCGAGAATCCTATAGGTCAGCACATGAACGTGGCCTTCGACCGCAAGCCGAAGAACTACGAGATTGTGGGTGTGGTGGGAGATACGCTCTATCAGGTCGGCAAGCCGAGCAAAGCGACAATGTACTTCCCGGCTTTTTCCGGAGTTCCGGACCGTGAGATGTCATTAATCGTGCGCACAGCCGGCGATCCGCTGGCAATGGCGCTTCCAATTCAAAAGCAGATTGCACAGCTTGATGCTGGCCTCCCAGTGTCCGAAGTGTTGACCATGCAGGACATCCTGGGCCGGTCGACACTAACTGCAAGCTTTAGCGCAACCCTTGCGCTGGCTTTCGCTGCGATCTCATTGCTACTGGCTGCGGTCGGGCTGTACGGGGTGCTGTCCTATCTGGTTACGCAACGTGTGACGGAGATTGGCATCCGCATAGCGCTGGGCGCGCCGCGGTCTCGAGTATTACGTCTGGTATTGCGCGATGGATTGCAACCGGTCTTTGCCGGTTTGCTTATGGGGTTGGCAGGCGGAGTGGCAATAAGCTTACTTATTCGATCCCTTCTTTACGAGACACACCCGCTGGATGCCGGGGTCATGGCGTTGGTGGTAGTTAGTCTCCTCCTGACCGCAGCCCTGGCGTGCGCCATTCCGGCGCTTCGCGCCACCGGGATAGATCCGATGCGGGCGCTGCGAACCGAGTAGCTTCAGACTTTTGGCGCTTTTTGCCAAAATAGCTAACTTGTGAGGTGGAACTCACACCTCCAATTTTGCCGCCGGTTCACGTAAGTCGCGTTCGCATTTGATAAAATGTCGGCCAATGCATGCCGCGGCACAGCCCTCGCGACTTCGCCTCATTGGCTTCACTTGAGGCTGTTCCCTCTAATCGCGGGCCGATTTCCCATCCGGAACTAACCGTTGAAAGCAGGAGGTTTGTCATGAAGTCACGAGTGTTGTCGTCGCTGCTCCTGGCTTGCATTGCGGCGTCATTTGCTAGTGCGCAGTCGGCACCAGAAAAGCCGAAGTTCAGTCAACCCGTTCGCAAGTTTCGGTTTACCTATTCCTTCACCATCAAAGACATTCCGCCAGGAACCAAGCTGGTGCGCGTATGGGCCCCGGTGGCGCATACCGACGAGCACCAGACAGTGCGACTGGTCAGTATCAAGGCTCCGGGGAAGACGGAGATGACGCAGGAAGGTGAATACGGCAATCGCATGATGTATGCGGAAGTGCTCAATCCTACACAGACTACGGCTGAGTTCATGTTGGAGTATGAAGTGACGCGTCGGGAATACTCGGTCGGCGACTTTGCGCAACTCGAGCGCAAGGACACTAAGCCCGGTGTGGTACCGGCGTCGATGACCCGCTACGTCGAAGCCGATAAGCTGATACCCGTTGACGGTAAGATCAAGAGCCTGGCTCAGGAGGTAACCGGCAACCAGATTGGGACGGTGGCCAAAGCCAAAGCAGCCTACGACTACCTGTTCACGACCATGCGCTACGACAAGAGCGGAACCGGCTGGGGTCGAGGTGACGCCGTGTGGGCGTGTGATGCCAAGCACGGCAACTGTACCGACTTCCATTCGCCATTCATCGGCATGATGCGCGCCGATGATATTCCCGCGAAGTTCGACATCGGCTTCCCGCTTCCTGACGATAAGGACAAGGGAGACATTTCCGGCTATCACTGCTGGGCTGAGTTCTATGCGTCCAAGATCGGCTGGATCCCGGTTGATATCTCCGAAGCATGGAAAGCCAAAGAGAAAAGGGACTATTTTTTCGGGAGTCTGGACGCGAACCGGGTCAGGTTCTCGACCGGGCGCGATATAACTCTTTCGCCCAAGCAGGATGGGCCGCCGCTGAACTATTTTGTCTATCCCTACGTCGAGATTGACGGCAAGCCCCATGAGGCTGCGAGCAAGCAATTCAGCTTTGAAGAGCTAAAAGCCGGTGAGCAAAAGGGGGCGGAGCCCAAGCTGCGGTCGACACAATAGGCAAATACTCTGACTGAAGCGTCGCGTCGAGGCAAATATGGAATTATTCATATTCGCGCGTTTTCACGCTGTCGCAGGCAATGAGAGCGCAGTGGCAGAGGCGTTGGATGCCGTTGTGCGCCCTTCCCGCGAAGAAGCCGGCTGCCTGAGCATTCATGCTTTCCGTTCGATACGAGATCCCGGCCTGTTCTACATTCATTCGCGGTGGAAAAGCGAGGATGCATTCGATTATCACGCCAGTTTGCCGCATACCGTACGATTCATCGAGCGGGTGACGCCATTGATCGATCATCCTCTCCAAGTGACGCGTGCGGAGATGATTGGGTGAAGCAGTGTAGAGCCTTTCCAAGTGTGTCCGGCACTAAGAATGCGAAGATCCCGGCAGGTTCCTCGCTACTTCCAGCAGCCTGTAACAGTGCCCCCTCAAACCACTCACTGATGCCACTTTGTACCGTGTCCAGGTGGTCTATTAGCACCTTTTCCCCCTTTACCGGGTTTCTGTATTGGAAGCCTGCTCACGGCATACGATAAAGAATCCCCAACTTTACGGAACTTTACATTGCGGCAAGGTGAAATGCTGATGGAAACGAGATCGGGTTCACCACTGAGGTGGAGTTGCTGACCGACCTAACCGACGAACAGTTGCTTAAGCAAGCACTAGCCGGAGATGAAGATGCCTTTACTGCCCTCTATCACAGAAGGCAGGGGCCCATCTTTCGCTTCGCCCTGCACATGAGCGGCTCAGCGCTGATCGCCGAAGAAGTGACCCAGGATGTTTTCATGTTCCTGATCCAGCGAGGCCGCGACTTCGATCCGACCCGCGCCGCATTGGGAGCTTACCTGTTCGGCGTGGCCCGCAATTACGTGCGGCGGGCGCTGGAGCGCAACTACACGGAGACGGCGCTTAGCAGCCCGGTGGATGACGAAACGCAGTTCTTGACGATTGACAGCGATCCCAGTGAAGGAATCGCGCGGCAACAAACTTCGACAGCATTGTGGAAGGCTGTACTTTCTCTGCCGGAACATTATCGCGAGGTGGTGGTGCTCTGCGATTTACAGGAGTTGAGCTATGCGGATGCGGCGGAGGCAATTGGTTGTGCGCTGGGCACCATCCGTTCGCGGCTGCATCGGGCGCACGACATGCTTAGCCGGAAGCTGCAACATTCGGCAGCAATTGTTCCCGGGGTCGCAAGTGTTACGGCGAGGTGCTTATCATGACATGCGGTGAATTCGAACGTCGTACTGACGCCCTTACTTTGCGGGAGACGTCGCAAGTGCAGGACCAGCAGATCGTTGGCCATGCGGGCGAATGCCCGAAATGTGCGGCCTGGTTGCAACAGCAGCGAGCCCTCGCGGTCACGATGCAAACCTTGCAAACGCGCACGGCCACTTGCGTAGCTAGCCCAGCGACAGAACGGGTGCTGCTTCAGGCGTTTCGGCAAAGGCCGGCACTGAATGGGCCGCCAGAAATGACGGACGGTTTTACTCCGATAGCCATCCGACTGAGTCGGTTCTTCGAAATTGGAGCGTACGTAGCGGTGGCGGCGGCTATTTTGGTGGGTCTGTTCCTGGGAGTGCAACTTTTGGAGAAGCGAGGTTCGAACTCGCCGATTGCAAGTCACACTGTACAGCCCAGCGCCATTATTCCAAGCGCAGTCCCGGAAAAGCCTGTTGCAATTGCCGAAAGGTCTGACTCCAACTTGCGCCAGCCCGCGGTGTTGCGAAGCGATACTGGCCGGTTACGAACGCGGCATGCTGTTCCCATAAGTCAATCTGGTACAGACACGGTGGAGACATCGGAGACTAGCGCCGACGCAGGGTATGTCGCCCTGATGTTTTGCGACCCGCTGAGTTGCTCCAGCGATGCCCAGGTTGTGCGGATGGAACTGCCCGGCCAGGCCGGCCAGAGTGTTCAAACCGCTGACCTGGTGGTGGGCTATGACGGTGTAGTGCGGGCAGTTCGCATCGTGAATTGAGGTAAACCGAAGTCGACCTATAGCAGTGAAGTTTTGGAATGAGGATGAAACCATGAAGGTAATGAAATCTGTATCGCTTCGCGCCGCTTGCAAGTGGTTGTTGGTAGGGTTGGTGATGTGCGGGCTGTCACTATTGGCGGCAGCGCAAGACGAGCCCGGACCACCTCCACCACCGCCTGGTGCGGGAATGATGGTGACCATGCAGGGTCCCGGCGGGATGGGAGGCACATTCTTCCATCAGGAAGTTGGCCTCGAGAGCCACAAGGTGGTCACCGGCGCACCCATGACGGCGACCGTGAGCGTGACCCACGATCAAACCCTGTCGGACGGCAACACCATTCACACCGACAACCAGAGCACCGAGTATCGCGACTCCCAGGGCCGGGTTCGCCGTGAAGTGCCCTTCAAGTTGGCTACTCCAGCGACCGGCGCTACCGAAGGAACCATGATCATCATCATGGATCCGGTTGCCGGCAAGCGCTACGTGCTGAATCCGCAGAAGAAGACGGCGCACGAGATGCCATTGCACCCGCCGACGCCGCAAGGTGTTGACGTTATCGGCGGAGCGCAGCTCACCAAGCCCAGGGAGGCGAACGTAACCACCGAGCAACTGGGCACGAAGACGATCCTTGGCTTGCAGGCGACGGGCACACGCATGACCCACACCATTCCTGCCGACCAGATCGGGAATACGAAACCGATCCAGGTAGTGACGGAGCGCTGGGTCTCCAGCGATCTACAGATTCCGCTCACCATGACCCATACCGATCCCATGATGGGATCCATGAGCAGCACCGTCACCAGCGTCACTCGCGGTGAACCGGATGCGTCGCTGTTCCAGGTTCCGTCGGATTACAAGATCGAAACCGGCAAGCCGGGTGACATGTTGTTCATGACATCAAGGCCGTAACCCAATACTCCCTCTCAATAGAAGCGGAGGCCAGTCATCGGCCTCCGCCTTTTTCTGCACGTGGCTCTGTGCGCACGCTGCGAGCATTGTCTCTACAAAACTTTGACATTGTTGCTTCCCCATCGCGGTACAATCCCTTTCAACATCCCAGTGGTCCCGGGATTCCGGAGGCGGTATGTTCCGGCCGAAATCAATTATTTACACCCTGCTGTTCTTGCTGTGTTTGACCTCGATCGCGTCCGCCCAACGCGGCTCACGGCCCCAACCGACCGGGTCTGAAATCCAAGTCCGCGTCACTTACCCCAACGAACGGCCTGCGCCTCAACAACTGCGAGTTGACTTGCTGAATTCGTCTGGCACATCGGTGATGGAGACTTTTACCGACGATTTAGGTCAAGCGGATTTCCGGGTCACGGGGTCTGGTAATTTTCGAGTGAAGGTCTCAGGAATTGGCATCGAGACCGTTATTTCGGAGCCAATGCAGATTGGTGATTCGGACCGTTTCCAGCAGGTGTACCTGCAGGTGCATCCCACTTCCGACCCGGAGTCAAACTCTAAGACGGACCATGGAGCCATGACCTCGGCTTCCGAATTGAAGATCCCGTCCGGGGCTCGCAAATCGTTTGAAAAAGGGCTGGAGGCCTTACAACAGAAAGACTACAAGAAGGCGGTCGACTTGTTTCAGAAGGCAGCTATCGCCTATCCGGAATACGATGCAGCCTACGACAATTTGGGCGTTGCGCTCATGAACCTGGGACAGCCCGACAAAGCGCGCGCTGCTTTTGAGCAGGCGGTCCGACTGAACGACAAGAATGCTGATGCGGACCGCAATTATTCTCGACTGCTGATCAACGATAAAGAGTATGTGGCCGCGAAAGAGTTGTTGCAGAAGGCACTGATGGTCGAACCGCAAGATCCCTCGTCTCTGACCTTGCTGGCGATCGCGCAGTTGCAGACTGGCGACTACGATGGCGCGCTTCAGAGTGCGCTAAAGGTCCACAAACTTTCCCATGAGGGCTATGCTGTGGCCCACTATATTGCTGGCAGCGTCTTCGAACGCAAACATGAACTGGCGAATGCTACTACGGAATATCAGATGTATCTCCGAGAGAGCCCTGACGGTCCGCAAGCTAATCAAGCGCGTGCTGCACTGACGCGTATAACCGCCAGCGCCAATGCAACACCGTAGGGCAGTTTCACCCTCGGAGTACAAGTGATTTTCCTACGAAGGAGGAGGCTGCGGCACAGACTCCGCATTGGCGGGAGGATTGGTGGCCGCGAGGGGATACGGCTTTGCGGTCGTCTGCTTTTCTTCCAACTCGATCTTTAGCATCTCGCTTTCAAGTTGACGCTTGAAGTCGTTGCTCATTCGCTGGAATTGCAGCATGTACTTGGCGATCTGGCGGGCAATCTCCGGTAGTTTCTTGGGGCCGAAGATCACAAGCGCCAGTAGCAGAATGAAGAGAATGTCGGGCATGAGGAAACAGCTTAGGCACGCACGGTAGGGAAATAGTCGCCGCCCTGACTAGGGCTTCTTTTCGTCGGTTTTGCCTGCAGCTTCGTCTTTTGCATTCATGGAGTCTTTGAAACTCCTGATTCCCTCACCCAGGCCTTTGCCGAGTTCCGGCAGCTTCTTTGGTCCAAACACCAGCAAGGCAATGAAAAGAATTACCAACAGGTGCATGGGCTGAAACAGATTGTCAAGCATGGACAGCTCCTTCTCTAAGAATACCGTAATCCTGGAAGTTCTGCTGCCCTATCTATCGCGTCGCTCCGGCATGTGAGCCCGTCACTAGCAGCCAGTACATCTGGTGTGAAACCAAACTATCGCTTTGCGGTAAGGGAGGCCCGAAGATCAATCGGTTGGGCGCCATCGAGCGTGATGCCAGTCGTCGGCATTGCGTGCAGGTCCGTGGAGGTGGGAGCCATTAGCGACCAGACGAGCAAAACTTTGTGGTGAAGCGTAGCGTAAATGACTTGCGACAAGCGCTGGGATAGCTCCTCATTGGAGGCCGCCGAGGCCACTGTCCCATAAAACACCATGAACAGATGATCGGAGATGGAAGCTAGTTCATCGGATCCGATCTCGCCAAATTCGGACAGGACCTCCAAGCTGGCCGACACATTGTCCACCGCAGTCTTGTCGGTGAGTGCAGAGGGCACTCGCATCGACAGACAAGAAGGATCAAGTCCTCGCAAGGTGATTGTGGGCTTTGCCGATGGGTGGGCATCCTCGCCGGCGGCCCGTTGCGCAATGCGCAGCAGGGTCTTGGAACAGGCATGCAGGAATTCATGCTCTCGCAATGCAGTTGCGTCGCGCGGTGGATCTTCGTTACCTTCGGCCTGGAAAACCTCCCAACCCTTGGGGATCTCATACTGTAAGCTTAGGTCGGGATTGCGGTAAACTCCGCCGCTCACACCGCCGAGCGGGATGCCCTCCAGGGCTGGCTTGTCTTTGATCGCCGCGGTGGCGAGCGAGGTTGGGACCGCTGGACCCGTATAGGGGTCGCCTTCCGGCTTCACGGGTTTGCCGTCCACCGTGGTGAGCGTGCCGTCGCCCTGGGTGCAATAGAAATGTGCTTGTCCTATCGCCTGTTTGGCCTTTCGCAGGAACTCCTGATCATTGGAAGCCGCCAGAATCCTGAGATTGTAGTTATTGATCCGCGCCGAATATAGCGCCACGTAATTTTCGCCCTTATGATGCACCGAATAATAGAATTGGCCGGTGCTGTGTAGCATGTAATCCGGAATGGGATAACGAAGATTTCGCCCCGGCGCGCTCCCGGACGACGCCCAGTTGTTGAATTCTTGCTGTTGCTGCTGCGGCGTCGGCGCCTCCAGCCCAGGTCGTGGCTCAATCGCCGTGATGGTAATGGTTCCGGAGTGCTTGGTATTCTCGAACCCGAGGGCCAGCAGAGCGTGCTGTCTCTCCGGCATGAGCGGCAACATGATAAGGTGACCCTGTGCGGGAATGGGAAGATCGAACGCGAACCCGAAGTAGTCGCTCGTGTAAGTCGTATTGGAAAGGTGGCCGTTTTCCGGCAGCAATTCCTCGGCAGCGGCGTGAGGGGTGGGCGGCTTAGGAGGAGCGTCGGGGTCGATCTCCGGCAGCCTGCATTGCGCGCCCATGGTGGCCGTAAAACAGAACAGCAAGGCAATGCAAAACACGAGCCGGGTGAGCCCGAGGTTCTTGTCCAACGTTGATTGAATGCGTATGGACATCCAGACGACCCTCCGTCTGGGGAATACTCCACCAGTGGGGATTTGCGTCATCATGGCAGCATTCGCGCGGTTGTGCAAGTCGGATCGAGAACCAATGCCGTGACTTGCGAATCCGAGATAGCGCCTGCACCCCGCTTGGCAGTCTTACCGCAGGTTGCAGCAAAAAGAAAGGCCGGAAGCCTGGCGGCTGCTCCGGCCGAAGTTTCGTTATGCCTGGCGTCTGCGACGCGCCCAAACTCCAAGCAGCCCGCTTCCGATGAGTAGCAATGTGCCGGGCTCCGGAGTCGCGTACAGGAATTCCTGGCCGTAGTCGCCAGTCGGGGTCACGATGCGAACGCCGGAGAAGTCAATCGTCGACATGTCAACCGTCTCCGCCTTCGTCAGCCAGTAATCCACACCCGGCTGATAGGCAGCGCCGGGATCGGCGCTGGGATCGAAGATGTCCCATACGGCCCAGTTGATGTTGCCCCACTGCGACTGGTCAACAACCCTGGTTTGCAGCAGTAGATAGGCGGCTTCTTGATACTTGGCCAGATCTCCGAAGCGCGTCTGGCTCATATCGCCGCTGCTTAACTGAGTGATAGTCGCCTGCCAGCTATCGCCGACGCTGATGTGATCGTAGAAATCGTCGCACATCATCGGCGTCCATGGACCGTTGTTGATGGTGAGATAGTAAGGGTATGTGTAAACGCCGTTCTGGCTGGCTCCGCTGAGTCCGACGAAATTGACATCGACCGTGGACGCTGACGCGGGTGCGATGGCGAGCAGCAGACCGACGATCAGAACGAAACTGAAAGCGATAATCTTATGTTGCCGCATTGTGTGCCTTTCCCTTTTGGTTTTTATTCCCGAAACGCACCGGGGAGGATTTCGGGCACTCGCCTTGTGTAAAGGCACGGTTAATGCCACTGCGAAGTTATCGTTATCTCGCACAATCGTTGCGAGATACGGTGCGACCGTCCAAGCAGGCGCCTGGCCAGCTGCAAAAACTTGCAGACTAACAGCAAGGGGTTATGGGTGAGGGTCAGAAGCAGTTTCCCGATTTAGACGCTGCGCGCCGTTTTTCCGTAAACCGGAATGTAAACCGCTTAACGAAATGTTCCATCCGGGTTTGTCAGACCAGCCGTGTCTTGCGTACTCGTCGCTGAAATCAGCAGGCATTTTTCCCTTGAACGCATTGTGGCGGAGTGACCGCTATAATGTAACCTTCATGATCGGCCTCGTATACGCTGCGGTTGCATACGTGCGCGACCCAGCGGGGATTTTCGTGGAAGAGCTGCGCCGCGAGTTGCATCCGGCGCACACTCATGCCGACGCCCACCTCACCGTGCTGCCTCCGCGGCCATTGCGCGGCACCGAGCAGCAGGCGTTGCGTGTGCTGACCGAGGTGTCCCAGTCGGTCCGAAGCTTCGAAGTCACCATGGGCGACGTGGAGAGCTTTGTCCCTGTTACGCCGACAATCTTCCTCCGCGTGGCCCGTGGCGCATATCGAATGCGCGAATTTCACGATCTGCTCAATCGAGACGCGCTGCAATATGAAGAGCCTTGGCCCTACATGCCGCATCTCACCGTTGTAAAGGCGGACACGGTAGAGGAGGCCAAGAAGGTGGAGGTCGTCGCTCGCCAGCGCTGGAGCGCCTACACGGACTCGCGTACGGTGCGGATCGATTCGCTCACGTTCGTGAAAGGCAATGGCGAACGCTGGGTTGATTTGGCTACCTTGCCATTAATTGGCGTGCCAGTAGGATAGTTCTGAGGGTGAGCAAAGCGGAGTGGGAGAAGGATTCTTGGGGTGGGTGGAGGGATTCGAACCCTCGACAGCCGGAGCCACAGTCCGGAGTTCTACCACTGAACTACACCCACCGTATCCGAAAATTATAACATTCGGCAGCTGCGCGGTTTTTGAGTATCAAGTACGCTAGCGCTGTTTTCACAGCGCTCAGACAGGTCGAAATCGTGCGCGGTTTAGTTCTCGGAGCAGCCACCGCGCATCATGCAGCAGTTACTCTGTCCACAACCCGCCGCCGCTGGTGCGCTGCTCTTCGTGTTGACGGCAAAAGTCGAGAGTTGGGGTTCGAGTTTGCCAGTGTGGCAGCTGGGACACTCGGCTTTCTGCTCGCCGAAGAGGATAGCCTCGAACTTATGTCCGCACTGCTCACAGCGGTATTCGAAAATCGGCATCGTGACTCCAATCAATTTCCGGGAAACGTCGAGTCGCGCAAGGGCGAACTCGCGCATCCGAATCGCCGGGATGATAAAACCATTATAGATGCAGGGACCTAATCCCACCTCGCAGGAAGTGAAACCCGGACCGCAATTGCCTATGGCCGAGCCATCACCTGCGACAACTCGCGAACCGGATTTTTTTGGCGAGCCCTTCCGCCCGCGGCGCGCATTTCGCGGAGGCCACGCGCAGACCATTGCAGGTAATTTCCTTCCTCGTCGCAACCAAATGCCTCTGCCAGAAAACCGCCTGTTCCAAGTCGAACCCAATGTCCAGGTTCGATGTGACTGCCACTGGCAGGCCAATCGCAGCAGTGCCATGACACTTGTCGTCGTGCACGGACTGGAAGGCTCCAGCGAATCTGGCTATGTGATTGGCACCGGCAGCAAGGCCTGGTGTGCCGGCATGAATGTGGTCCGCATGAACATGCGGAACTGTGGCAAGACTGAGTCGCTGGGAGCGACGCTCTACAACTCCAGCATGTCTGACGATGTGGGAGCAGTGGCGAAGACTCTAATTGCGGAGGAGCACCTCCAGAAGCTGGCATTGGCCGGCTTTTCCATGGGAGGAAACCTGGTGCTGAAGCTTCTGGGAGAGTGGGGCGAGAATGCGCCGCCGGAGATCGTGGCCGGAATAGGCGTGTCGCCTTCGATGGACCTTGCGCCTTCTGCCGACGCATTGCACGATCGCGCGAACCGGGTCTACGAAATGAAATTTCTCTGGGGCTTGCGCCGGCGAATGCAACGCAAGGCGGCGTTGTATCCGGGCGTTTACGACCTGCGCTATTTGCGCGGCCTGCGCAGCTTGCGTGACTTCGATGACCAGATCACGGCGCGTTACTGCGGCTTTCGCGACGCTTCGGACTACTATACGCGTGCGTCGGCCTCGAACGTGGTTGACCGCATCGCGGTTCCGACCCTTATCTTGCATGCCGAGGACGACCCCTTCATTCGTATCCTGCCTGCGAGCCGCGAGAAGCTTCGGCATAATCCGCATATCACGTACATCGAAACCGAGCACGGCGGACACTGCGCCTTCCTCGCGGACGCCAATGGCTACGATGGCCGCTGGGCCGAGCGCCAGGCCATTGCGTTTCTGCAGCGTGTGGAACGAGGAGAGGCGCTTCTCCCTGCCCAATCGGCGCCTTGATTTGCGATAATGAATTGGCGAGTCGCCACTCGTGCGAAACGTGGCGTCTAGCGTGGGCCCGTAGCTCAATCGGATAGAGCATCAGCCTTCTAAGCTGAGGGTTGCTGGTTCGATTCCAGCCGGGCCTACCAAATTTCTCAATCAGTTAGCGCGCTGCCTGCCGTTATGCGCGTCCGACTGCGGTGAAAATTGCGGGTACCCCGCTTCTCTTAGCGGAGCAGCCGCGCTGATCGCTTCGACGGCAGTGCGCAGTTCATCGAGTGCGAAGTGACCGTAACGGGCACTCATCTTCGCTAGCGTGCCCGCGGACCAGCCGACAATCTTGGCTATTATCGGCAGAGGGGTGCGGGCGGCGATCATACGACTCACCGCGGTGTGCCTGAGGTCATGGAAGCGAACCCCGATCAGGCCGGACGGAAGCTCATCAACCTCGAAGTTGCAATCGGCACAACTGTAGCCTGTCTCCGGTTTCTCGCGGTCCACGAGAATGCCGCTGTTGCAATTCGGGCAATGGCGACGTGACCGGCGCTTTACTGATTCCCAGGCTTCCTTGATGCTTCCAATCGGTTTTGTCGGGTTGGTTCCATGCACCTTGGCATCGAAGCGATCTCCAGCGGCCCCCACTTTCTCGGCCGGGAACACGTAGTGCTGGGGCACGCGGTCCGGGAATTGTTGCGCCCAGAATTTGAGAGTTTCCATCGCACGGCGACTGAGCGGGACCGTGCGCCCTGTTCCGGCCGCTGTTTTATCCTTGCCGAATTTCAGGCAGCGATTCGCAAAGTCGATATTGCTCCACTGCAGCGTGCGAATCGTGTTGTAACGCGCACCTGTTTCGAGCGCGAGCAAAACAAACGGCAGCAGGATCCGGGATCGGGATCTCCCGCATTCCAACAACAAGGCCGATTCCTCTTCGGATGTGAGTGCGCGTCCGACGTCCTCTCGCTCAGGCAGCATGCTCACGTTCGATTGAATTCGCGCCCAGGCCCCGAACTTGCGCATAATCTGTCTGAGCATTGAGACTTCGATGTTCACGGTGCGGTTGGCGGCTCCCTCCGCTAATCGGGCCCTCTGATATTTCGCGACGTGCGAAGCCTCGATCTCCACGAGCAGCCTTTTGCCCAGTTCTGGAAGGAGGTGGGCGAGGCTGCCCTTGGCAATCTGGCACATGCCCGGTGACCAGGCGAGTCTCTTCGCCTCTATCCATTCATCGGCAGCGACGGAAAGCAATCGAGGTGGATCTTGCCGCCGTATGCCGGCGGCGCCTTCCGCCAAGTCGCACCGCCTCTTCTGTTCGATCCTGCTGGCCGCGCGACTTGGATGCGGTGCCCGTACTCTCCCGTATTCGTTGGCTGTGGAACATGAAATCCATGACCCAAATCTTCGAGCCTTTGGGCTTGTAGAGTGACATTAGCGTTCTCCTTTCGTTGGTTCGGTAAGTTCTCCTTTGTTAACTGCCCGGGTGAGAAATTTTGGAGTGAGCCCCACGCGCGCTCCTTCCCGTCGCCCGGACACCCAATGCTTCCAATCCTGCTGAGTTCGGGAAACGGCCCACTTACGCGCTAGCTTTGCGGCGACCTCGAGTTGTTCTTGGTGACGGGTTCGGCGCTTGCGCTTTGTGATGGCCTTAATGACGCCATGTTTCGCGTCCCTGCGAATCCTGCCACCCTCTGCAGGGCGGGCATGGGGGGCACGGCTAGTGCGGCTGACAACTGCCGCGAGACCTGCAAGCGACCTGGCTGTTCACAACGAAAGGGTTCTCCTCGCAAATGTTCTCTTGAACGACACCCTTTTTAGCCAAGCTGGCACTCTTCGGTCAGACGACTTCACGCTGAGCGCCCACCGTCTAATTTTCCGGCGAATGCGTGAACTTCACGATTCGGGAAAACCAATCGACATGCTCACAGTCACAGAGCGCCTGACTGCGCACAATGAACTTGAGCAGGCGGGCGGATGTGCATATCTGTCGCAGTTGATTGATGGAGTTGTTGAGCGGTCCAACATCGCGCCGTATGTGGACCTTGTGCGCGCCTACGCTAAACGAAAGCGAATTGCCATCGTATGCGACTCGATCAGCAGGCGAGCTCAAGACCCATCAACACCGATGATGCAACTGCGGTTGGGGCTAGAGAGCCTGTATGAAGAAACGGCACAAGATACAAACAGCGCTGCTGAGGAGTGCGCGGCAGAGTTCAGTGATGACGCCCTAGCGCTGAGATTCACGGCGCAACACGGTGACGATCTGCGCTTCACTGCGGCATGGGGCCACTGGAGCTATTGGGACGGGCTTCGCTGGAAGCGCGATGCGACCCGAATGGTCTTCGATCTGGCCCGCAAGATATGTCGCAGCGCCGCAGCCATTTCCGATTCTCCGCGGATATCCGCACGGGTCTGCGCGGCGTCGACGGTGTATGCAGTGGAGAGATTGGCATCTGCAGACCGGCGTCACGCTCTTGAGGTCGCGGCTCCTTTCCTGCGAACAACACCAAACCGCCTCCGTGCTCCACTACCCGAGCGGCGATTTCACCTACCAACCGGTGTGTGTACACGATCAATTCAGTCGCAGTCTTCGCACTTGCGCTGCCGGAAATATGAAAGTATTTGCCCCGAAATGCTTCTGGATTGCCTGTCACGAGTGCGAGCCTTTAGCCATCACAGCGAAACCTAAATAGTCGGCCGCGCTTATGGTGGCGAATCGCCACAGCACGATATCAACCACATCGATGGGGTCGCCAGTAAACTGCGCGATCGTGCTGCAGAACGCTTGGGTGTCGCTGTATCCGCAGCACTCAGCGAGCCTCGACAGATGTCTGTCTGGCTTTGCCACGGGGATGCCAAGGTTCTTGGCTAGATGGAAACAGGTGATTGGCCCGATGAACGGAAACTGCTGGAGTGCGGTTAGTGGATCAGCGTGGACCTCGTCTACGATTCTGTTGAATCCTTTTTGGCTGACAGTCGCAGCCACCGTGCATATCGCCTTAATCTTCAGTTCGCTTCCAAAATGCTTCATTGCGGCTTGAAAACAGCTTTCGGCAGAGCAGGCAATGTCGGCAGCTGATCGCCAATCCAAGAAGGAACCAGAGCTTGCCGGGAACTTCGAACGAATCACTGTCTCCCGCATGCCGGCTGAAAGGATCACCCACGCCGTCTCTCGCAAAAGCGCGGTTTCTGACAAGGCTGTTGTGACACGAGAGCGCTGCCATAGTATTTCCCACCCAAAGCCGGCCGCCAAAACAGAGCGCTTTGCATGCACATATGCGCGCGCTATACCCGCAGAGTTCGGCAAGAACTTATTCCTCGCCGAACAATTCCATCCACTGCTGTTTGGATCGCAACACATCGGCGTTTTTCATTCTCCGGGTTATACGGTCTAACACCGCCGAGACAGCCTTTCGATTTTCGCTGTTTGCCGGTCCCAAGTACTCGTCAACATGAACTGATTGCCCGCTTCGGTCCTTTATCGGTAAGAGCACCAAGCTGCGACCGCGATCAAACAGATACTCCAGCATGGCCTTAGGGTTTAGGACTCCCGTATACCCCTTGAAGGCATCTATTGCCAAGGATTCAATGTGATAGCCCGTTAGCTGTAAAGGTTCGGGCTGTCGGTCATTGATTATCTTCGCCAGCTTGATAACGGGCACGATCTTACCGCCGAAACGTGAGTTCGTGTCAGCAAGCTTCCGGAAGAAAGCTTCCGGATTGATCTGAGACCACCGATCCTCTCTAGCGGCAGGGATCCGAGTAACCCCGTCATCTCGAATCGCTGGCAGCACCTGAATCTCGAGACCCTCCTTACGGAGCGTGATCGCCAGCTTGCCCCGCGCGACCTCCCAGCCGGGAAGTTCTTTTCTGAGCTTTAGCTCAAAGTGGTCCAAAACGTCTTGCGGAGTCCTCGATTTTAGAGACGGATCGCGAAGGATAAGCAGCGTGTCTACATCACTTAAGCCGTCCACGAACGTATGCTTACGAACGGAGCCGCCGAACCTCGGGTCCACTGGCCCTTAATCATGGTGATCAAAAGGGTGGCTGGGTTCAGATTCCTGCCAATTCGGTTTAGGGTTGATTAGGAAGCCCTTGCAGTGAAATTCGAGGCGAGTCGTTGTCCCGAGCGGCTCGGAATACTACAGGCTTCGCTAGGGCACAGCTGGTCTGCCGAGCGAAACGAGGGACTTGTGTCCACAGCGTGCACCCGCACACATAAATCATGACGTTGCAATAGAGCGACCCCGGTCCGCCACCATGGTCGCCTCTTCGAAGGGGAGTGGAACGATGCCCGTTTTGGCTCCCCGCACGGCGGTGGCGTTAGAACGACTCCGCTGAATCTCCGCTGCAACATAGAGCCTGATCCACTGATCTGCAGGTTGTTCGATGGTCATACGCTATACGTCAAGTGCCAATTTCCGACTCGAAAATCAGTCAACCGCCGCGTCTTTTCATGGACGCCGCAAAGCAGACCGTTAATCCGGGCCACCCACAACCCCTCATTCAGAATCTATATACACGAGTGCAGGATGCTTCCTAAGGCATGACTATCCGATGAACAAACAGCGATCCAAGTACATACCGCCATTCAGCGGGACATTCGGGATGAAGATGGGGGAGAGTTGCACCTCGTGTGGCAAGTCCGTCGTGCGACTTTCTGCGCTTCGTGTCCTGGCGCTCACCGTCTTGGCCGGGTTGGCTGGCATCCCGGCGCAGCCGCAGGAGTCCTCGAAGAAGCAGAACAAGCTTCTGACGCAGGAGTCAGGATTTCTGGGCGATGCGTATTCGAGACTCCAACCCGATCCGGAGAACTCCGATTGGCTGATCTATTTCAAGAATCCAGACGTCTTGAAAAAGTCCAACACTTTCTTACTGAACCCGGTCAAGGTATTCCTCGTCCCTGAAGCCCAGCAACGAGACATCGACCCAGAAGACTTGGCCAAGCTCGCGGACTACTTCACCAAAGCCATGAAAGACGCATTGCAGGCCGGACACTACACCCTCGTAACTGAACCCGGTCCCGGCGTCATGGTGCTGCGCTTCGCCATCACCAACGTGGAGCCTAATGGCGGCAAGACTAATGCTGTGTTATCCGGAACCGAGGCTGTGGCGACCCATGCGGTCGCGCCAGGGGCCGGCTTACTGGTCCCTCGATTGAAAGTCGGAAGAGTCGCAATCGAAGGCGAGATGGTCGACTCGGCGTCAGACCAGGTGGAGATGGCCTTCATGACCAGCAAGAGCGGTCGCCGGTTCTTCAGCGGCCTCAAAGCCTTCCAGAAATGGGGCGACATTGACGCGGCTTTCCGCTCCTGGGCGAAGAATTTCCGGCAAAGACTCGACAAGGCGCATGCGTCTTAGAAGGCTTGGCCACTCAATGCAGTTGAAGGCGACTACCGCCTGGAAGGAAGACCGCACCCCGCTCCTCACCGAACTCGCGCTCCGAATGGGATTTCGGGGAATCGACACGGCCAACCAGCGGCGCCATTACTTCGAAGCCGGAGTCGGGCAGGGGCTGGCGGCCGCTTACGAAGCGGGCGTTGTGGCACGACCCGATCTTTTTCTACAGACGAAGTTCACCTATCAACATGGTCAGGATCATCGCCTACCCTATGATCCTGAAGCGAGCCTTTCCGTTCAGGTGGCTCAGTCTCTGGCCAGTTCGCTTGAACATCTTGGAACCGACTACGTCGACAGCTATGTGCTACACGGGCCCTCGTCGGCCTTCGTCTGGAGCGACGCTGACGGTGAGGTCTGGGAAGCAATGTGCACCGAGCGTGACGCGGGCCGAGCCCGCTTTCTCGGCGTGAGCAACATTTCCCTCCGGCATCTTGAGCAGATGATGGCCTCCCACGCCGAAGGGCCTACGTTTGTGCAGAACCGCTGCTTCGCGCGCCTGAAGTGGGATAGCGATCTGCGCTTGTTCTGCGCGGAACGAAAGATCTTCTATCAGGGTTTCTCTCTGCTCACAGCAAATGTGGAGGTGCTACACGATCCTTGGCTAATAGATCTCGCCGCGCGCAGGCATGCGACTCCTGCCCAGGTTGTGTTTAGCTTCGCACGCACCGTCGGGATGCTGCCCCTGACCGGCACCTCTAACGCCGAGCACATGAGACAGGATCTAACCAGTCGCGACCTAGTACTCGCTCCGGAAGAAGTGCGAGCACTTGAGTCTCTGGTAGGTTGACCACTCAGAACACGTGGTTGCCTCTTGATCGAGGATCAGGATCGATAAACGCCCCAGCATCGCGGGATGGACCGGCGTCAGCTTCAGGATTCCCGGCGCTATGCCGACTTCCCGGTAGTAATCCAATCACAGCCACTTCCACGACTTGGCGAC
>CAVPUX010000016.1:0-77353 GCA_963709045.1 uncultured Acidobacteriaceae bacterium
TGGCAAGGTGACTAGACCCCAGCAGATTTCGGGTAATCCTCGGCGTTGCGATATATTGACAATCATCATTGTCAATGTAGAGTGGTGCTTTGTTTTCAAGAGGTGACTCCTTGAATCCTTACAACTTGCTTCGCGACTCCATCCGAGCGGTTCCTGCAATGAAGTACGCCTTAGCCGTGGCGGGGTTGGGCGCTGTTGTGGCAATTGTATTGGGATTGAAGTTGAGCCCTCAAGTGGCCGTTTTTGGTGCTTTGATCGTTTTGGGGCTCATGTTTGTGCTCGTTGTATTTACTGGATATGCGGGACAACCGGGCGGGGCTATTGCCGGACCGGCTCGCGTTCTAGTTTGGTTCTATACGATCGCTGTGATCATGACGACCTTGCTGTTCATGTCGGCTTACTTCTTCCATTGGCCGCCGGTAGATTTCGGCGACAGAAGCTCGGCTACAAAGGCTTCGAACGTGAATGCCGTTCGATTCAGACGAACATTCAAGTTTAAGGGGAGTTCGTTCAATATCGCCCCTTCACCGTCATTGGCATTTGGATTTTCGTCATTGGAGCGAAACGCTTCTCTAATGGGAACCGACATTAAAGTGGACAAATTAAAGGTGACTGTAGACACCGTGAATCACTCCGATCAAATCTGTTGTGATATTTGGATGTTTCTCGGTCCGAGTCCATTCGAGTTTCCAGAAGGAGCGGCCACGGTGAACCAGGTGGGATATCCCTGGGACATCAATCACGATGCCCCAACGCAGGTTAAGCTAAACGCGGGACGGCCAGGATCTAATCCGAATAGTTATTCTTATCGCGTCACCTATGATTTCGAAACTGGAACGTGCACGGTAGAACCTACCATGGGCTGCAAAGTCAAGGCGTTTATGAATCAGCCCATGGCGCTGCCGAACGGCCTCTACGCTCAGGTTCTGGTATGGACTGGGTTCGCTGGGGCTAACTTGGATATTCGTGGCATTTCCCTGGACGTGGAAGGGACAATGCCGGCGGATCGACGCGCCCAATCCCGGCGCGATATAACTGTCGCCCAGTCGAAACAAGCTGCCATCGATTAGCTGTCAAGGCTTCGTTGTTTAGCTAGAGGCATTCTTCTAGACCCGGAAAACGGAGACGAAACAAAAAGGCGGAATTCTGACCGGAAGCGCAGCGCCCAGTTGCACATCCGAAGACCGTAACGGCCCAGAATTCCGCCAACTTATGAAGGAGACGAACACGGAGGAATGTGTCATCAATCCTTCGAAGTGCACTCGCCTTCCCTGTCCGCTGCTCTCTCAGGGGTCGATCCTGATGCAGCGATTGTGGCATCGGAAGTGAAAATGACAAATCCCCCGTATGCGGTATAGGCGTACAACTTCCGTTGTAAGGCGGAGCCCTAAGCAGCAGAGTTCGCTACCGGTTCGAACGAGCTACGGAGGGGACAGAACAGCAGGCACCGACTAAACAATTTGCTGAAAAATTCATAAAAAGCAGATCTCTCGCGGGCTGAAGCCCGCTCGAGATGACAAGAATCAGAAAGCTTAATGGCGCACCTAAAGGTGCGCCCCTTCAACCCACGCCCACGATCTTAATAACTGGGTCCATAGCAAAGGCGCGCCATTGCTGACGCGCCTTGGATGATTGACTACAGACTCCCGGATTCTGCCTATCCCACCGCTGCCACCGCCCGGGCCACACGAGCGGCGGTCGGCTCACCGCTGTCTTGAGCATCGACTACCGCAATGGTCGTCATGTTGACGATTTCCTCTACCTCGGCACCGCGGGCCAGCAAGTGCACCGGCTTCGCCATGCCCAGCAGGATCGGACCAACCGCTTCCGCCCCACCGACGCTGATCAGCAGCTTGCAAGCGATATTGCTGGCTTCCAGGTTGGGGAAGATCAGCACATTAGCTCCACCCTGCAATGGCGAGAACGGGAATGCCGCTTCCATCTTCTTGGCGCTGACCGCGATATTGCCTTGCACCTCACCATCGATGATGAGCGTAGGATCGGCATAGCGCGCCAGTTCCGTTGCTCGCTGTATCTTGTCGCACAGCGGATGCTTGGTGCTGCCGAAGCTGGAGAAGGAGAGCATGGCCACGCGCGGCTCAATGTCGAACCGGCGTGCCTCCTGGGCCGCACAGAGAGCAATCTCTGCCAGGTCCTCGGCGGTGGGTTCAATGTTGACCGTGGCATCGGCCAGGAAGTACAGATCGCCTTTGCGGGTGATGATGAGATAGACACCCGAGACCTTGTGGATCCCTTCGCGAACTCCAATCACCTGCAATGCTGGACGAATGGTATCGGGATAATTCTGGGTCACACCGGAGACGATGGCGTCGGCGTCCCCCATGCGAACCATCATGGAGCCGAAGATGTTGTGATCGTTCATCAACTCGTCGGCCGAGCCCAAGGTGACACCACGACGCTGCCGCAAGCGATACAGCTCGCGGACGTATTCTTGCCGGCGCAGAGCGGTCTTCGGTTCGACGATGGTGACACCGTTGAGCGCCAAGCCTAACCCTGCTGCCGTGCGCTTGATCTCATCGGCGTTACCCAGCAGAATTGGAACGGCAATCTTCTCTTCGATCAGAACGTGACAGGCGCGCAGGATTTTCTGGTGGCATCCTTCCGGGAAGACCACGCGCTTGGGATTTGCCTGGGCCTTGTGAATCATGAAGCGCATCAGCTCGTGCGCTTTGCCCAGCCGGTTCTCAAGTTGTTCGCGGTAGTCGGCAAGGTTGACCGGATTTTGCGCCACTCCGGTGTCCATTGCTGCCTTGGCAACCGCAGCCGCTTCCCACACCAGAACGCGTGGATCAAACGGCTTGGGGATGATGTAGTCAACGCCAAACTTCAGCGCATCGACGCCGTACGCACGGCAAACCGAATCGGGAACATCTTCTTTCGCCAGCGCTGCCAGGGCGTGTGTAGCCGCCAGCTTCATTTCTTCATTGATGGTGGTCGCATGCACGTCGAGAGCGCCGCGGAAGATAAACGGAAATCCCAGGACATTGTTGACCTGGTTGGGATAGTCGGAACGTCCCGTCGCCATAATGAGGTCGTCGCGCACGGCGCGCGCTTCGTCGTAGGTAATCTCGGGATCGGGATTCGCCATGGCGAAGACCACCGGCTTCGGAGCCAGCGAGGCAATCATTGCAGGGGTGAATGCCCCCTTCTTGGAAAGGCCGAGCAGTACGTCGGCGCCCTTCGCCGCATCGGAAAGCGTCCGCATCGACGTCTCTTTGGCGAAGCGCTCCTTATAAGGATTCATTCCCTCTTTGCGGCCCTTGTAGATGACGCCTTTGGTGTCGACCAAGGTTATGTTCTCGCGCTTCACGCCCATGCATACATAGTGCTCAGCGCAAGCAATGCCGGAAGCGCCGGCACCATTAACGACCACCTTGATCTGGTCCATGCGCTTGCCCGTCAGTTCCACCGCGTTCACCAGCGCCGCACCAGAAATGATGGCGGTACCGTGTTGGTCGTCGTGGAAGACGGGAATCTTCATCGTCTTCTTCAGGGTCTCTTCGATGTAGAAGCACTCTGGCGCTTTTATGTCTTCGAGGTTGATGCCGCCGAACGTGGGCTCCAACAGTTGGCAGGTCTTGATGATCTCGTCGGGATCATGAGTGCCGAGTTCGATGTCGAACACGTCAATGTCGGCGAATCTCTTGAACAAGACACCTTTGCCTTCCATGACCGGCTTGCCGGCCAGGGCGCCAATGTCGCCGAGTCCCAGCACGGCGGTGCCGTTGGTTACCACCGCGACCAGGTTGCCCTTGGCGGTGTACTTGAATGCATCCTGCGGGTTCTTCTCGATCTCGAGACAGGGATCGGCGACACCCGGTGTGTAGGCGAGGCTAAGATCGCGTTGGGTGAGACAGGGCTTGGTGGAAACGACCTCTATTTTTCCTGGCCGTGACCCAAAATGGTAGTCGAGTGCATCTTGCTTAGTAATTGCCATAACGGCCTCCGAACGAATCTGCGTAGTTTGTGCGAGTGGGAACAACAGCTCCGGCGCGATCAGGGCCACGAAAGCTTATCAACGGAGCGACCAGCAGTGAAGTAAGTTGGCTTTGAACATGCGCCTTCGATGTGAACCCACACGAGTTCTCAAGAGCCGGAAGAGGCCCTCTGAAGGTTAAGCATGGGCTTGTTCCTGAAGAGGAACTAGTGCGAAGGTCACATGGGATTGTGAGGGAAGGCACAAAGTAGTGGCTAGTGGATAGTGGATGGTGGATAGATGGAACCCAATGCAACGCCGGAGACTGTCGTCACAAAAGCACCTTTACGCAGCTATCGGGAACTCGTCGCTTGGCAAAAAGCACTTGCCCTGGCAATCGAGGTGTATTCAATCACCAAGGGGTTTCCTCGCGATGAAATCTACGGATTGACAAGCCAGCTGCGTAGATCAGCCGTCTCCGTTCCGAGCAATATCGCCGAGGGGCAGGGTCGGGCCACCAAAGGTGAGTTTATTCAATTTCTATGCCACGCACGTGGTTCCCTCTTTGAGTTGGAGACCCAGTGCGTCATTGCGAAAGAGCTTGGCTACATTGCGCCGGGGATCGAGGAACTAGTCACGGCGCGGACTACCGAAGTTGCTCGGATACTCAATGGCTTGCTGACGTCGCTCGGAGTCGCCAGCCGAAAGCGGTAGTTGATAGTGGCTAGGGGATGGTGGATAGTCCCTTTCCGAAAGATTGCCATGACTCGGAGACCGTCACTCAAGCAGCGGAACGCAGCTCGCGTTGCGGGGAAACCTTGGATCGCTATCCACTATCCACCAACCACTATCCACTGCTTAGCAGTATCCCCACAATGCTGGCCGACATCAGGTTGGCCAGCGTGCCTGCGATCATGGCCTTGAACCCTAACTGTGCCAGGTCGCTTCGCCGATTTGGTGCCAGGCTGCTGAGACCGCCGATCACGATACCGATGGAGCCAAGGTTGGCAAACCCGCAGAGCGCAAACGTCGCAATGGTGAACGAACGCGGATCGAGCGCTGCCTTCTGCGCGCTCAGCATGGTGAAGGCGACCAACTCATTGAGCACCATGCGCGTGCCCAGCAGATTCCCAATGGCGAGACAGTCATGCCACGGTATGCCGATCAGCCACGCGACCGGCGCGAAGATCACACCGAGAATCGACTCCAGCTTCGATGGGAACCAGGGGAAACCGTGCAGCGCGAGGAAGTTATGAGTACCGCCGAGAACGCCGTCGAGCAGTGCAATCAGCGCCAAGAATGAAATCAGCATTGCGGCCACGTTCAACGCGAGATACAGGCCATCGGTCGTGCCTTTCGCGGCCGCGTCCAGGACGTTACTGGGCCGGCCCTCCAGCTCCGCCATGTCGACCTTTACTGTGCCCGCCGTCAGCGGCTTTTCGGTCTCCGGCACCAGCATTTTGGCGATCAGAATGGTTCCCGGCGCCGTCATGATCACCGCCCCCAACAGGTGTCGCGCCTCGATGCCAAGCAGGATGTAAGCGCCCAGCATCGCGCCGGAAACATGCGCCATGCCGCTGGTCATGATGGTCATCAGCTCGGAGCGCGTGACTTTGGGCAAGAACGGGCGAATCGTCAGCGGTGCTTCCGTGATGCCCATGAAGATGCTGGCCGCGACATCCAGCGACTCAACGCCGCTCGCGCCCATGAAGCGCATCATGACCTTCGCCAGTTGCCGAATGATGAACTGCATCACGCCGTAGTAATAAAGGATGGAGAAAAATGCGGCGATAAAAATGATGATGGGCAGCACCTGAAACGCGAAGACCACTCCGAAGCGGGAGAGTTTGGCGCCGAACTCGCCAAAGACGAACTGCGACCCGGCGAAGGAATAACTGAGAAGCCGCTCGACCGCGTCGCCCGCGATGGTCATGACGCGCACCCCGAAGCTGACGCGAAGCACCAGGATGGCGAAGATAAACTGCAGCGCAAGTCCGACGAAAACCGTGCGATAGCGGATGGCCTTCCGGTCAGTCGAGAAAAGGTAGGCAAACAGCAGAATCGCGAAGATGCCCAGCACGCCGGTCAGACGCGCCATGTGGGCTCCCGCTTGCGTGGCAAATCAAGAATGCGCTTGGAGAGCCTGTTGCAGAAGACTTTGAAAGTGGGAGCCCCCGCATTTATGCGGGGGAGGAGCGCTTCAGCGCTCCGCAAGAAAGTTCTCTTTTGAGCGCGCGCTTTAGCGCTGGCGATCGAACAAGCCCGGGCTGAAGCCCATTTCATCATCGCCTGCTTTTTCGTTGGACTAAAGTCCAGCTTCCCCCTGCTGAAGCAGGGGGCTTCCACCATAAAGGCTATCGACAGTTTTTTCGCAGGCCACGGATCGCTTGCATGAGCGAGCGGAAGAACCGCTTTCGCCTTCGCAATAGGCGCCTCGCTAACGGTTTCCATTGGATCGATCGTCCGCCGGCGCACCGAATTCCCCCACGATCTCAATGCCGGCGCTAGTACCGATGCGGTTGGCGCCGGCATCGATCATCTCCATGAACTGCGCCGCGGTGCGAATGCCTCCCGCCGCCTTCACGCCGACTTTGTGTCCGACGACGCCCCGCATTATTACGACATCAGCTGCAGTCGCGCCCGAATCCGCGAATCCCGTGGACGTCTTCACGAAATCCACGCCTGCTTCCAACGCCAGCGAGCAGGCCAGTATTTTCTCGACCTGGTTCAACAGGCAGTTCTCAAGAATCACCTTCAAGCTCGCCCCGCGGCCATGCGCCAGTCGAACCATACTCCGCATTTCGTGTTGCACCAACACCCGGTCGCCCGACTTCAGCGCTCCAATGTTGAGCACCATATCCAGCTCATGCGCGCCGTTGCGCAAGGCGGCTTCGGCTTCAGCCAGTTTGGTAAGCGTAAGGTTCGCGCCCAACGGAAAGCCAACCACCGTGCCTACCTTCACTGGCGAGCCGCGCAATCGGGCGGCTGCCAGGGCCACGTTCACGGGATTCACCATGACCGCATGAAAGCCGTAATGCGCTGCCTCGTCGCACAACGCCACGACCTGGTCGCGAGTGGCGTCGGGCTTAAGCAATGTGTAATCGATGAGGTTGGCTGCACTGTGCCAATCGCTCACAAGACCGGCGGGTGCGCCGAGTACGACAGGAGAGTTCACGGACATGAGCACCAGAGATTCTATCCCTATTCCGGGCCGGACTCCAGCACACAAATATCCGGCAGATTACGATAATGCTCGGCAAAGTCAAGTCCGTATCCCACCACAAACTCGTCGGGAATCTCGAAGCCAACGTAATCCCCGTGGATGGGCTCGGTCCGCCGCGACACCTTGTCTAACAGCGCCGCAATCTTCAGCGACTTCGGCCGGTGCCCGCGCAACATGCTTTGGATATAGGTCAGGGTCAGACCGGTGTCGAGAATATCTTCGACGAGGATGATGTTCCGACCTTCCATCGAGCGGTCAACATCTTTGGTGAGCCTGACCTCGCCGCTCTGTTGCTTGGCATTGCCATAGCTCGACACCGCGATGAAATCGAAGCTGACGTCAAGCGTAATCTGGCGCGCCAGATCGGCGAGAAAGATGGTAGCCCCCTTCAGCACTCCGATCAGCACGATCGGCTCGCCGGCAAAGTCCTGGCTGATGCGCTGCCCTATCTCGGCCACCTTCGCCGCAATGCGTTCGCGCCTGATCAGCACTCGGAGCTTGTCCACCGGCACTCCTCCCGATTGAGGATGAAGAACCCTGGATGGTAGAGAAAGGGCGAAGGAAACTCAACCCACGATGGGGTCATTTCATTTACCACGGATCTCACTGATCAATACGGACAATTGAACGAAAGCCAAGATCTTCCGATTCCTCGCATAAGCCGATTGAAATCTCGACGATACAGTGCCAAAATTCAGCATCTGGCAATCTGGTCGAATCCATCTTCTGCTGGTTTCGTATGAGCAACGTTCATGCGGGGACCCTCGACCATCATTTCCGCTCACGAGAGCGAAGAGTGCTCCATGCATTTAGGTGCACTGCCATCGAAGCCATACTGCTGGTCATGGCGACGCTCGCAGCTGCTCAAGACAAGACCCCAGTCCCCACAACCGTTGAAGTTCGCGTCCAGATGGGCTGGTTGGTAGACCCGTCGCGTAAACATCCGCTGGTAGCGTTGGTGGCGCTGGAGCCGCTCGATCGCAAGGGTGATCCACAGAGTCTGCGCATCAGTGAAAATACGACCGTTATCGTCAGGGTCGCCGCCGGACGTTATCAACTTATGACAACCAGTCCAATGGTGACCAATGGACGCGCTTACGGTTGGAGCATTGAGGTGCCACTGGTCGCACCAGTGAACTACATACGACTATCCCAGGAGAACGCCGTTTGGCTCGACATGGACGATGCCATAGAAGCCGCAGCGAGTCCCGGCGCTCGACTGCCGGCGACCGACGCCGACGCGCCCGTCCAGATCACAGCTCTGCTGAAGCGCTGGATCGCTTCATTCAAGTCACGCAATCTGCAGGCGCAGATGTCGTGTTATGCGCCCCGACTGACCGTCTATCATGAGCAGCGGAACGTGTCGCGCGAGCAGGTGCAGCTTCAGAAGGGGCGACTGCTACGGCTTTATACACAGATCCGGCGATTTGACCTCAGTGAGGTTGACATAAAGATGGACGCGGGAAGGGCGACCGTGAGCGCCATCGAGACTTGGAATTTCGCCAATGACGAGGTTGTCTGGCGCGGACGGGCTCTCATTGACCTCGAGCTTGCCAAGAATACTTTCCGCTGGGTAATCGCGTCGGAGCGGGAACGCCCGATTCCTGAACGATCAGTCGCTGAACACTAATCTGATGAGACGTCGGTCTGTCTGCATTAATCAAGGTGGCGCCCTTCAGCACTCCGATCAGCACGACCGGCTCGCCGGCAAAATCCTGGCTGATGCGCTGCCCCATCTCGGCCACCTTCGCTGCAATGCGTTCGCGCGCGATCAGCACTCGAAGCTTGTCCACGGATTTTCGCCTGAGAGAGATGAAGAACTCTGGATGGTAGAGAAACGGCGGAAGGAAACTCAACTGGGATGAGGTGTCGGCAGCGAGGGCCACGTTTTCTACTTCAGCTTCGCATACTCCGCCTTGGCTTGGCGGTAGATAGGAATGTCGGGATCGGCATCTTTCCAGAGGGTGAGGAAATCCTGATACGACTTGCGTGCGGCTTCCTTGTCGCCCATCATCGCCTGCGCGCGGCCGAGCTGCAGGTGAGCCAACGCACCGATGATGAAGTTCCCCACTACACCATAGTGATCGAGAATTTTCTGGAATTCGGCGGCGGCCTGTTGGGCTTGCTTGGCTTGCAGGTAGCACAAGCCGCGCATGTAAACCGGATACATACGTCCAAAGCTTTCGGTTCCAAAAGAGACATCGCCCAGTTCATAGGGGTATGCGAGTTCCAGCCGGCGCACACCGGCCTGCGGATCGCTCGCCAAATTAGCTGCTCCGAATATGCTCGGAAGCCAGTTGTTTTGAATCGCGTCGTCGAGAGGGCGACTGCGATTCACTTCATCGGCCAGATTCTGTGCGTCCTGATTTCGCCCAGTTCTCGCCAGGGCAACGGCGGCCAGGGTTTCCACTCCAGCGCCTTTGGACAACGACAGAGCGCCATGTAAGAGCCCTGGCACTCCATTAGTATTGCCGACCTCGACTTCTCGCAGCGCCAGCTCGGCCCTAAAGCATGCAGCCCTCTCCTTGTCACCTGCCTGAAGCGAAAGGGCTATGACACGATCTGCTAGCTTTCGCGCTCGCCGCAAGTGTCCGTAGAAAGCCTCGGTATCAGATTGCATCCAAATAACTTCTAAATTGCCGTCCTGCTCGGCCCAGGCAACCTGTTCTTGCATCCCCGTGCTGTCGTTCAGAAGAAAAGCCAAGGCATAGCGTGGAAGGTGTAACATGCCACTGCCGAGACCTCGAGCTCGTGCCTCTTCGGACGCCAACCTGGCCTGGCTCAGTCTGCCCAGTACGGAATTGTCCTTCACTAGATTAAAGTAAGAGGATACGGAGTCCGGATTGTTGCGACGATATTCTTCTGCTTCGGAGGCAGACGCTTCCCAGTTCCCCATCCGTCTGTGCAGGACGCTCAGATTGAAGTAAGTATTGGCGCCGTCAGTACTTGGTCGCGGGTACTGGCGCAGCAATTGCAACAAAGCCTGCTCGGCTTTCTTTAATTCGCCTGTGACATCAACGTAGTATTTGTACTCGATCGTGTAACGTGTCCTCTGGCTGGCTCGTGCCCGCAGATTGAAAGCCCTTGTCCAACTCTCCAAAGCCAAATTGCTTCCAAAATCCGTGCCAGACGCATCCGTCAGAAGGCCCCCCAATCTCAGATGAGCCAGCGCGAAATTAGGGTCAATCTCAACAGCGCGGCGGACGAGAGGGAGGATTTCTGCGTATTTCTGAGTGTCCAAGATTTGAGAGGACTGTTCGTACGTTTGAAGTGCTTCGAGGGAGGGGGACGCAGCTTGTTCCAGCGGCGTGTTGAAAACCTGCAGCGAATCCGCAGGTTCGCCTAATTTCGCCCTCATACGAATCCCGAGGACTCCGAGAGTACTTACGATCACGCTTCTGTCGCCTGCATCGGCCTCGCTGCTGGCCAGATGCGTCCCGGTTTGGCAGTTCACGGCTCTCAGTGCGAGATGATATTCGTTACCTTGATCCGAGATTGAGGCACCTAGAACGGCAGTGCTGTTGGTTCTCAGGCAAACTTGTTTTGCCAAGTCAGACGTCAATGGTTCAGGGATCAGACCACCTACTCTGGGGCGGCCCATCAGCCTCAACTCCCGGTTTACCTTCTCGCCCGACAGCAGGTTCAGATAAGGAGATTGCTGAAGGTCGATGCGAAGAGCTAACCTCAAGGCGTCAGTTAAAACTGGGTCGCCAGTTTCGTTCTCCCAGTCAGCCAATACAATAGTGTCGTTCTCGGTCAGCTTGGGCTTCTGATGCCCTTGGCGATAGATCAAGACAGCGCCGATTGATATGAGGAGGGTGAGGGTTAAGGCAAGGGCCAGCCAAACTCTGCGACGTGGCGCAGAGCTTTCAATCCTATCGGAACCTGTCGAAGATAATAGAGCCACCTTGTTCTGCGAATCACGCAATGACTCCCGCAGCGCAGTTGCAGTCTGAAATCGCCGCTCACGTTGCTTCTCTAAACACTTCCCAATGATTTCTTGGAGTTCGAGGGGAAGTGTGGGATTGAGCTCGCGCACGGGAACCGCTGTGTCGTTGACGATGGCCTCGTGCACCACGGCAGCCGTTTCCCCGCTAAAAGCACGCTGCCCGGTGGCCATCTCGTAGAGCACCAGGCCGAAGGAGAAGATGTCGGTACTGGCATCCAGCTTCTCGCCGCGCACCTGCTCCGGCGACATGTAGCCCGCGGTGCCCATCGCCACGCCGAGCTGCGTAAGAGTGGCGTCGGCAGGTGGTGTGGGCTCTCCGGCATCGCCGGTGAGATTCTTGCTTGTCATCCCGGGCGAGCGGACCTGGGGTTGGACCGCGAGTCGAGGAACCCCTATCTCCTTGAGATCTTGGCGGGAATGGGGGTCCTTCGACTCGTCGCTAGGCTCCTGGCTCAGGATGACATCGGCAGGACCGGCTTCCTCTTTCTCCCCCATCACCAGCAGCTTCGCCATCCCAAAGTCCAGAATCTTGCACACCCCCTTGTTGGTGATGAAGATGTTGGCCGGCTTGATGTCGCGGTGGATGATGCCCCGCTCGTGCGCATCTACCAGGCCATCGGTAACTTGCAGCGCGATGTCCAGCAGCGGTTCGAGTGCAAGCGCCCCCTCGCTTGCGGCCAGCCGATCACGCAGCGTCTCGCCCTCCAGCAACTCCATCACGATGAAGGGCTGGCCTTCGTATTCTTCGACTTCGTAAATCGTGCAGATATGGGGATGGTTCAGCGACGAGGCGGTCCGCGCTTCGCGATCGAAACGCTGTAGCGTTATCGAGTCGGTTGCCAGCTCCTCGGGCAAAAACTTAAGGGCGACGCGGCGGCCCAACTTGAGGTCCTCCGCCTTGTATACCAACCCCATGCCGCCGCCGCCGATTACCTCCAGGACGCGATAGTGGGAAACCTTCTTCCCAACCAGCCCTTTGGCTTCAGCGGGCGGCTCTTGCGTCCCGGTTACGGGCGCGATGAACCGATAGCCGCGCCGCGGCAAGGTTTCGATGTAAGCAGGGGCGTCGGCGTCATCGCCCAGAGCAATACGCAGCTTCTTGACGGCAATGTTCAGCCCATTATCGAAGTCAACGAAAGTATCGGCGGTCCAAAGCTTCTGGCGGATCTCCTCACGGGAGACGACCTCGCCGCGCCGTTCGAGCAGCAGAACCAGAATTTGAAAGGGCTGGTCCTGAAGCTTGATCTTGCTACCGTTGCGGCGCAGCGCACCCGACCGAGGGTTCACCTCGAAGTCTGCGAAGCGAAGCTCTGCCGGCGCGCCCATGCGTGTCCCTGAGTTTCTGGTGTTGTGGGAGTTTACCACCGGGGCAGCGGGGGCGAAACAACCCTTTGGTGTGGGCGGCGCCGCTTCTGGCAGGCGCCTTTCGAGGAAACCGAAACAATCCAACCTCCCCTTGAAACTGCTCCACCCAGTACATACCGCTTAAAGCGCCGTTGAAACCGAACAACTTACATCCAGTACAGAGCTAGTACAGCCGCAAAACAGCCCCGGTCTATTGAGCGCGGGAGCGATTGAGTGCAAAGTCGGTCGCGTTGACTGGGCTGCCAACCTGCAGCGAACGACAGTTCGGCCTGGCATGGCGCTACACACATATGGCTGTCGAATACCGTTCTACCGGAGGAGAAGGTTATGGAAATCGCAGTTCAACAAAGCGCTAACACTCCGAAGCTCATTAATGCGGAGGACGAGCGGGAGCTGAGGAAGCGACTCGCCGAGGATGTACAAGCTTCTGCGCCGAGGATCAGGGCCTTGCAGGAGCGGAACCGCGCAGTCCAGGTGGAGAACCCAGGGCTGCCTTCCGCTGTTCCGAAGCCGCCTGGGCCGGTCGGCAGAACAACTGCCAACAAAATTTAGCTGGGAACAGCACGGCGGCGTCAGCAAAATACAAGATCAGAATCCGGCTGGAACTTGTTGGGTGTTTGCCCACATCGGCGCCTTGGAATCTGACTACCTTCGCCGCTACGGCAACGCTTATGATCTCGCCGAACAAGACCTGATCGACTGCGGTCGTGATGGCGCCGACGCCAGAATCGCGCAAGGTGTGCGCTTCGAGTTTCAAAATCCATACCAGAAGATGGACGCGCCCACGGCACCGACCGCAGCATGTCGGTGTGACCATACACCCTTTGCTGTGCTGGGTCGTACATACGCCGACCCCGACCAAGTCATCAGTGAAGACCCGGCGCAGAACCAGCCGCCGCCTGTCGAAGACATCAAAAATGCTGTATTCCATCACGGGCCGGTAGTTGTCGCGATGTACATCCCGACTGGTTCAGCGTTTGGCGGCACCCAGGTATTTAAGGAGACGATCCCGCTCACCTTCAGTCCGACACGTAATAACGGATCGCACATCCTTCTTATCGTCGGTTGGGACGACGACCAAGGAGCTTGGCGGCTGAAGAATTCGTGGGGCACAGGCTGGGGTGACAACGGGTTCGGGTGGATTGCTTACGGAAGCAACAAAATCGGGATGTGCGCCTACTACTACACCCTCTACTCGCCGGACCTGCTGACAACTTCGATCTGGGAGCAAAGCAATGCAGAAGAGTACCAGGTCGATGGGTGGCCCTATGACTACTTCGAGGCGGAACGCAATGCCCTTGCCAAGGACGGCTGGAGGCTGCATCAACTGCGGGCTGGTGTTTCCGATGGGCGTGTGCTCTACAGCGCAGTGTGGCGCAAGACCGACAGCGACGAGCTGATAGGCCATGACTTGACTTACAAGCAATTTCAAACCGAATACGACGAACTCTGGAAACAAGGCTGGCGAATCTATCTGCTCACCAACTATGTGCTTGGTGACGCGGTGTATTACTCGGCTGTGTGGCGCAAGGGGGATGGAGATGAAACCCAATACTACGAGCTACGATATGACGATTTCCAGAAGAAGTACGACGAGCTGTGGAAGCAGGGCATGCGTCTGGAAATCCTGAGCAACGTGGTAAAGGGTGGGGACGTTTTCTACCAGGCGGTCTGGCGAAGGGCAACAAGCCGAGACTCAGTTCTATGGTCTGGATTATGCGAGCTTCCAAAAGAAGTACGACGAGCTGTGGAAAGAAGGCTGGCGAGTTTACCTGATCCAGAATTACCGGGTAGGAAACAAGATCTATTTCAACGCCACTTGGCGGCAAGGCCAGGCCGGTGAGATGCAGTGGTATGGACTGGACCCGCGTAGTCAGGGACACAAAGAACAGGAAATGCGACAAGATGGCTGGCGCCTGCGCCTGCTCGACATTTATTAAGTGCCGGGTGCGCGTTCGTGAAATGTGAACGGTGTTCAAGCCACCTAGCCAACCACACCGATTAGGAGGTGGATTTGATGGTGGTCGACACTGTTCTGCCTTGTTCGGAAGGATCTCTGTTGTGAAGTGAGGAAAGAAAATGCACAGATCATTGTTTTACCGCAGTCCGCTGACTCGTCGTGTGAACCATACAACAAGCTTAAGTGTTTTCGCCTGTCTCTTATTGATAGTGTTTACGTCGGCGGGGGCGCTACCTACGAGCGCCGAGTCGCTGCCTGCCGATGCTCAGCCGACCTGCACGGTATCAACGAACGTGTTTCCTCCCAAGTCGGATGCCGCGGAGTTCAAAAGTTGGTTCCACTCTAAGATGATCACCAAGGACGGCGTAGTAGATCCCGCAGACAGTGCCAAGTTTCTCAATATACCGAATTGCACCTTCTACCAATGGGCCGAGCGAATGTTCCTGTACCTGACTTCCCCCGCCACTGGTAGAGCACGCACCTTTACGTCAGCAGAGTTTCTTGATGTTTCACCTCCAGATGCGAACAACAAACGGACCTTCATCCCGCACGTAGAAGGCGAATCTCTAAGATTCCAGTTACGTTCGGCACAGCCAGGTCCCCACGGTCTGCCCGTTATGCTCGACAAATCCGGAACGATGTTTGAGGTTCAGCCGCCGCAACTGGCGCCAAACGGGAAGCAGCTCGTTCTCAACGCATCAGAGCAGCCCGTCGAAACGGAAGCAGTAACCCTGCAAAATGGCCAGCCCATCTTTCTGGATCAGGCGGGCAAGCCGATTCAAGGCGCAAAGCCCGTGCCGCAGCAGCAGCTGAAGTCGATGCATCTGCGCCAGGAGTTGAACACCGCGAATATAGTGCAAAAGTTCATGGTCGGAGCAACGCCAGTCTTCATAACCCTGTCAGGCCACGTGGTTGAAGTCGAGCAGGAAGAGGCGTCAACCACGATACAACATGGGGTACTCGAGACGCAGGGGCTCTCATTGGTGTACTACGCGACCATGGTCAACGACGTTTTCGCCTATTTTGCTACGGGACAAAAAAACGGAGCAATTGCAGCAAATCAATTTCCCACGACGGGGGAGGAATTGGAGAAGATTAAGGATTTCGCCAAGAAGCATGGGCAAAAATTCGCCCACCCTGATGCGTTGGTCCTGGAAGTTAAGTCTTCTTGGGTCGAAGCCGCCAAGGTGGCAAACCCCGACAATTACATCAAAATGACCGCGATCGTACCGAGCTACGACCGGGCCTCCGATCCCAACAAGGAATGGAAACGCAAGGGCGAGAAGAGAGTTGAATTGGCCATGGTGGGAATGCATGTGGTCGGAAGTGTAAAGGGACACCCGGAGATGATTTGGGCTACCTTTGAGCACTCCGACAACACTCCGCTCGAGCAGTACACCTATATGTCGACCAATGGAGATATGAAGACGGTACCCCGAAGCAAGTCAGGGCCTTGGTTGTTCTGCAAGAACGATCCGGCGCCTCCCTTTAATGAGATCCACATAAGCATGATTGAGCCTGACTTGCGAGATATCAAAGTTGTTTCGCGTCACCCAAGCAATACCATTCGCTGGAAGACCTGGGGGACAGCTTCCGACGACGGCGACACCGCAACATCCAACAACACGGATATCCTCGCAATTAATAACAATGTCCGCGGAATGATGGCGAGCGGGGACGTGCGCAGCCATTACATCATGACAGGCGCGACATGGGTCGCCAATGGTGTACCGCTGGGTTCACCCCAATTTACCGGTCAGCAAGTCGGCACGAGCCTATTGACCAACACCACGATGGAGACCTATCAGCAAGGCACAGACAGCAAGGCAAATGGTACGAATTGCTTCACCTGTCACTCTGGAAATATGCTCGGTGATGCCGGTGGCAACAATGGGCTGATCAACGGACTGAGTCATATCTTCGGTCAGTTGCAACCACTGGGCTTCTCAGCTCCGGTTTCGCATCCCGACCCAACTAAGGCTTGCCTAGAAAGCTGTCAAAACGAGGATAAGTCTTGCGAAGCTGACTGCACAAAAACAAACAATTTTTGCATGCAACACCCTGACAACGGGGGAAAACTCGCCCCGCGGTGCGCTGCGGAGGCGAAGGAGTGCCCCAATATCTGCGCGCAGTTACTTACGCAGTGCGAGGCCAAATGCAAGTAGAAGGCCAACAACACAAGCTTATTCCACGGGAGAAGGAGGACGATATGTACAAGCAACTCGTAAGTTTCCTGCAACGAAGCCGCCAGGCATCCTGGCTCACAACCGTAGCGCTGGGATTAGTGGCCCTGCTCATAGCAGTGGGATCGCCGATCAAAGCCTCCGCGCAAGACAACCCCAACGCAACCTTCACCTTTCCCATGTCCGCGATCGTTGAAGGTGAAAGCGCGCGCCTGAACATTGTCAACCGCACCGGTTCGCCCGGAAATCTGCCGCCCGACGTGTGTGACGTAACCCTTCAATTTATGGACAGGTTAGGAACCGTTCGAGCTCAGTTCAGCATTAGGGGTTTAGCCAGCGGGCACGCGGGATATTTGGATTTATCGGCAAGCAAATTAGGCGGCGGAGCAGGCGTACGGCATGAACTGCGGGCATTTGTCAAAGTAACGACCCGCCAGGGATCGCAGCTCCCTCCCGACGTTTGCAAGCCGTCCGTCGAAGTCTACGACGAAGCGACCGGCGGAACGAAGTACTTACGCAATCCGCCGGACCCTGACTTGCCGCCGGAACCTGAAGTGCCGACCCAGCAGTAGCGCAGTCACCGGGCCGGCGAATGATGTGGATTCGCTGGCCCTCTAGCCTTCCGCTCGAACGCTCGCAGACTGGACGTAAGTCAACCAATCAAGTCAACGCCTTAAAGGAGGCACTTATGGGAAAGCCAGCAATAATTGATTACAAAGATGTGTCAACCGGCCACAGAATTCATGGGTCGCCTACGACTACGTTGTCTCCAGGAACGAATGGAGAGAGTGCGCACCAGGAGGCCCCACCTACGCTGGCCTCTGGGGCCGAAATCTTTCTGTTCTGGAATCCACCCGGTGGTCCGGTGACGACGGACAAGTCGATCACCATGAGGTTGTTCCCAGGCTCCGAAGCTACCGCTTGGTACGGCAGGAAGGGCCCAGGAGAGATCGTTGCCCGATCCTTCTCGGATGGCGAGAACAAGTTCTTGCTGCAGACGCCTATCGCTTCGGTGGTTCCTGCCTCGTCCTGGAGCGGCGGGAACTCCGAGAACGTCTCAAATTCAACTAGCGTCACGATTACGGCGAAGGACTCTATTGCAGGAGATTCGGCAGATTCGGGAGAGACCTTCGACGGGTGGTTACAGTTTGAAAATGGTGTGGTCTCAGGCGCTACCCTCACCGTTCCCGCCGGCGACAGCTGCTACGCCATCGCCTTCTATCGCAACCGCAAGGTAAAAATACAGACAACCAACCGAACGGGTCTGGCCTACACCAGAGTCGCGGCTGGCGTAGCCGTCGACGGTGCCGGTGACCCGCAGCCGCCCGAGCCATGGGCGAGCATGGCACCTGCGGAGCAGGATCTTCTGGTGGGCCTATCGGTCAACGAAATTGGAAGCATGATCAATGACGCTGGTGCCCGCGCCACCATTAAGAAGCTCGGCGTGGAGCTGGCGCAGAAAGCTTTGACAAGGATCGATGCGGAGGAGCCAGAGAAATAGTGACAAACGGCAGAGGCCCTGCGAGAAGACTCAAGACTCAATGGGCCTTCCACTCGCCGGGACATGAATTGTCCCACCCGCCGCCCGCCCACGTGCTTCGCGCCGCGGAAGGTAGCCTCGAGTCAACCCTCGAGCACGGGCAGGCTTCCCCGAAGTCATGACGGCGAAGAGGCAGGCCCGTTCCTAGTCTTTGCCTTTGCCCTTCCAATCGATGATGTTCGTCAGTTGCCAGGGATTCTTACGCAGGTTGATTGACACCTGCCCTTCGGAATCGACACCCAACTGGGCGGCTGGGTACAACACTCCCGCGCTCTTGCCCTTGTCCTGGTCGTTGATCTCGATCTCGCCTGCGGTCAGGTCGTATGCCTGCGACTGGGTGTCGCGGTAGGCCTCGCGGAAAGCGATGCGGCGGTTGGTAACGAAACGGATTTTGCGGCCGGTCGGGGTGGGAATTGCAATTGCGTAGGCAAGGTCGTATCCCACGGTACCCGGTACCTGGATGCGGCCGGCAGACTTCATCTTCGACAGCGCCTTCACCAGCGCTTCGTTCCCGCCCTTTTGAAAGGCATCCTTCAAGACGGTCCGGTCTTCCGGCGTCGAGAACTGGTTGATGATTACCTTGATGCTGCCAATATTGCCCATCTGCGTGCTGGTCCCGCGAGCCGTGGCATCGATGGTTTCGACCTGGGCAGCCGCAAAACCAGCGAGCGCCACCGCGACCGCCGCAACACACAAGGCGCCTCTGAGGAGCTTTAAATTCGTGTTCATGTTCGTCTCCTTTTCATTACGCAGGGTTTCGTTTGCTGATGGCGCTCCCGTGAAAATGCCGCCCAGCCGCCGTTCAAAGTCGTCGGTTCAAGGCCGCGCTTCATACACGATGTTAAATGGAGTTTCGGTCGCTCGCCGGAAGCGGCTGAAGCCGGCCGAGGTCACCACTTCCCGGATCCGCGGCTCGCCCGATTGCGCACCCAAACATAGACCAACTTCCTGCGATCGCGAACACGGTGTGCACAGCAGTGTCGAAAACGAGTAGTAGACCCGGCCCACCGGATTCAGATTGTCCTTCAACTCGTCATTCGCGAACGGCTCCACAATCATCCACGTACCGTCATCTCGCAGCGAGCGGCGAACGTGGGCGGCGGCGCCGACGGGATCGCCCATGTCGTGCAGGCAATCGAAAACTGCGACAAAGTCGTAGTCTTTCCCCGGATACTCCTTGGCTTTCGCCACCTCGAACGTAACCCGGTCGGCAATCCCCGCCCGTTTCGCGGAATCACGCGCCGCTTCGATCGACTTATCGTGGTAGTCGAATCCGAAGAAGTGGGATTTCGGAAATGCTTTTGCCATCAGGAGCGTCGAGGCACCCTTCCCGCAGCCCACGTCGGCCACGCGCGCGCCGCGCTCGAGTTTTTCCTTCACGCCATGGAGCGCCGGAATCCAGGAGGTCGTTAAGTTGGCGGCGTAGCCTGGGCGAAAAAACTTCTCGCATCCGTGAAACACGCCGTCATCGTGTTCGTGCCAGCCCATCCCTGCTCCGGTGCGAAACGAGTCGGCAATTCGCGGGACCGCTGCGAGCGACCCGAGAGCCAATTCAAACGCGCCAGGCAAATATGCCGGGCTGTCTTCGTTGGCCATAGCAAACGCCTGCTCCTCGGTGAGACTGAACTGGTTTGCCTTTTCATCGTAGGTTATATAGCCACCCGCCGCCTGGGAAGCGAGCCACTCCCGCACATAGCGTTCATCAGTTCCGGTTTTGGCGGCAAGTTCAGCGGAAGTCATTGGGCGCTGCGCGAGTGCTTTGTAAAGTCCAAGGCGCTCGCCGATTACGACCATCCCGGCGCCCACCGCTGCCCCCAAGTCTCCGACAAAACGCCCGATAAAGTCATTGAGCTTCTCCATGTCGATCGCCATATTGGACTCCTTCCCTGAGGGTCAAGATTTTAGCTCAGATTGCGTCAGTTTGCTTGTCGCCCGACAGCGGTAGCTCAGGTTGGACCACATTGGGCGCGCCGGCAAGGCTGCGCGGTGTTCGCCAGCGATCGCGCCGAGCGGATTATCATAGATCGCAGCTTCATACCGAACGAATTCTGATTACAGAACGAGGCTCGCTTGAAAACGCTCCTGATTACCGTTGCCGTCGGTTTTGCATTCTCCGCACTCACAACCATCACTGCGCAAACTCCGCCGCCGGAGGCGGGTCTGATTGCGAATCCAGTCTTCCAAAAAAATTGCGAGAAGTGTCATGGTAAGACCGCCGAGGGCCGCCACTTCGGCGGGCCTTCGCTTGTCTACGAGAAGACCACCTCGGCCTCTGCTGACGATCTGCGCAAAATCATTACCGATGGCAAGGGCCACATGCCCAAGTACGGCGGCAAGCTGACGCCGGAAGAAATCGATACGTTGGTCCAGCAAATCAAAGCCATGGAAAAGAAATAGTCGGGCGGTTGTTGTTGTTCCTGGCGTTGGCTGGCAATTGGAGCTGACCGACCTCGGTTGCCCTGTTCTCGTCTCGCACACCGCCCCGCAAAACCAATTTGGACACAACCCCTCACGGTCGAGCCACTCGGCAAGAAATCTTACTAGCGACTGTTGCCACGCTGTTATCATGCCGTTTCCTGAAACTTTGATCTGACCCAGTTCTAAGGAGTCTGCATGAAGCATAGGTGCCGGTTTTTCTGGCTGTCTCTCGCTTTAGCCGTCACGCTGATGGGACCAGCGACCACAAGCGCAGCCAACCGTCCGGCGGTTTCCAACTCTAACGAAGCCCGCACCGAGCGTTACTTCCAAAGCATTCGCACCAATCCCAACTTGCTGCTGCCCTTCCTGAAAGAGATGCCCAAGGGAGGCGATCTGCACAATCATCTCTCGGGCGCCATTTACGCGGAGTCGCTCATCCAGTGGGGCGCCGACAGCAACGACTGCGTGGATCAGAAGACCATGGCGATCATCGCCGGTCCATGCGGTTCTACCATTCCAGTCAGCACGGCCTTCGGCGATGCCGCACTCTACGCTGCCATGATCGACGCCTTTTCCATGCGCAACTGGCAACTGTCGGGCCAATCCGGCCACGACCACTTCTTTGACACCTTCGGAAAGTTTGGGCAAGCTACCGTCGGCGCCGAGGACAAAATGCTGGCCGAGACCGCCGCGCGCGCGGCATCGCAACACGAGGTTTACCAGGAATTGATGATTACGCCGACCGGCAAGGACCTGGACAAGCTCGCCGAATCAGTTGGCTGGGATGATGACTTCGCCCGGCTGCAGCAAAAGTTGCTCGACGGCGGGTTGCCACAGATTTTGGCGACCGCAAGCCAGCAGGTACAAGCGGCTGAGATGGCTCGCGACAAACTGCTTAACTGCGGCGTACCTAAAGCCGATCCGGGATGCCAGATCACCCAACGTTTCCTGTTTCAGGTCGCTCGCGGCAAGCCTAAAGAGATCGTCTTCGCAGAAATTCTTTCCGGGCTTCCTGATGGCGGGCGCCGATCCAAAGCTGGTTCCTCCTAGTCCTCACTTCGTGAGCCTGAACCTGGTAATGCCGGAAGACTGGTACGTTCCCATGCGCGACTTCCCGTTGCAAATGCGCATGCTGAATTACCTACACGAACGCTATCCTCACGTCCACATTACTTTGCACGCCGGTGAGTTGGCCGCGGGGCTGGTTCCTCCTGAAGGCCTGCAGTTTCACATTCGCGATTCCGTCGAGACGGGCCACGCCGAACGCATCGGACACGGCGTTGACGTCATGAACGAAAGTCGCCCCCTCGAACTTCTGCAGGAGATGGCTGACCGCAACGTGATGGTGGAAACCTGTCTCACCAGCAACGATGTCATCCTCGGCGTGCGCGGGCCGCAGCATCCGCTGAGTGAATACCTACGCGCCGGCGTGCCGGTGGCGCTGGCAACTGATGATGAAGGCGTCGCCCGCTCCGACATGACCCACGAATACCTGCGGGGCGCTGAGGACCAGGACCTGAGCTACCTGCAGTTGAAGAAGATGGCGCGCACCAGCCTGGAGCACGCCTTCATCGGTGGCCCAAGCTTATGGCGGGACGGCAAAGCGTTCACCGCAGTCAAGGAATGCGCTAGCGAAAAAGCAGCCGCAACGCAACCGTCGGCAGTCTGCCAGAAGTTTCTCGATGGCAGCGAGAAAGCGCGGTTGCAATGGAAGCTGGAAACTGAGTTTCGCCAGTTTGAGGCGAGGGCATGGACGGCTGACGAGAATCGCAATTCCGCGGCGGGGAGATCAACGTCATCGACTCGCGAGGTTCGACCTTAAATGGCGGACCCGCAATGTAAGACTTAAGTGCTATAAAATAGGCGATAATTACCAAAACTTAAGTGACCACAGTAAAACCACTATATGGCTACAAAACAGGATGGCCATTCCGTGCGTTTGCTGGCCACTAGGCGAGAGTTGACGGGGTCCGCCATGGAAAAGGTCGTCCGGACGGAAGGCGACCCTCCAGGGGCCGTTTAAACGCGTAGTCTGAGGGTAAGGCCATCTCGGCGCCTTTCCCGAATTGGAACGAATTGAATAAGTGGCACACTCGGATGTTCGGTCGACTGGCCCAAGCCTTTCCACCCAGGTGGGCGTCCAAAGAAGATGGACGCGAACCTGGGCGCAGTCGAATCTCTGCTGCCAACCTTCTACAACACCACGGTGACGTAGATATGACTGGCTGTGCCGTTTGGCGGGACCGGCATCGTAGCGGACTGCGAGTCCTGACGGTATGGGAGACCCGTTGCCGCGGCGACCACGGTGTACGAGAGGCCAACGATATCGCTGCCCGGATTGTTCAGCATCCAGGAGTAATTCATGGGCACAGTGCAAAGCACGTGATGACCGTTTGGGGGGGCGGCGGTCACGGACATTGAGTCCTCAAAGAGGCCTTGTTCTCCCTCCACTGACACCGTCAGTGTGCAACTAATCGGCGTGTTCGCAGGAAGAGACTCGACAGTTATTTCGAAATAGATGTCGAACTTTCCTGTGGTTGGGCCCGCAGCGTTGGCGGCAAGGCAAAATGTCATCACGCAAATACAGACAAAGAGAATTTTCACCGTAACACGATGCATTGGTTGTTCCTTTCAAACGGGAATGGAAGCCCTAGGGTCGAAGTGGAGCAAAAGGTGGCGCGAAGTGTAGCAAACTTTTTGCGACGGCGCAGCAGAAATCAGCAGTCAAAATCGATAGTTAGTGCCCAATGGGGGCGAGGTCGAGAGTGCCCCATGTAGCCATCACGAAGGTGCCGGACGCCTTACTCATTCGCGGTTTGCGAATGAGATGGGAGAACGGATCAACAGAGAACGCAGACCCACGGTCACCGGACCATATCCAGCCGATAGCGGAAGTACTCTTTCCAGCTCTCCGGCAATGCGGCCACACGCAGAGCAAGCCGCACCGAATTCACCTCGTCATCTCCATATCTCTTTGCGATGTACAAGCGGGTGATGTCCGAGACCGGAACACCATTTGGGTCGCGAGCAATCACTTTGATCTCGTCGCCGGCGCCGACTTCTCCCTCGTGGGTGACGGCAAGGTAAA
Organism: uncultured Acidobacteriaceae bacterium; assembly: GCA_963709045.1. Classification (GTDB taxonomy): domain Bacteria; phylum Acidobacteriota; class Terriglobia; order Terriglobales; family Acidobacteriaceae; genus Bog-257. Next base: position 23,664 of record CAVPUX010000016.1, read on the forward strand.
AGCCGGTGCGCCCGCTCGCAAGAAATCGCTTCACCATGTCATCGGACTGAAATCTCACACCCAGTTTGTAGCAAGGGAGGCGTGGCTGAGTGACGATCACTTCCGCGGAACCGATGGAGAATTGGTCGCCGATTTGGACCGAGTCTTCGTGCAAGCCGTCGGTGGTAAAGTTTTCTCCGAAGATGGCCGTCGGCAACTCGCGGCCCGGCAATTCTCTTCTCCAGTAGTCGTAGTGTGCGACCGGGTAGCAGTAAACCGCCTTATACTCTCCCCCGTGGACGGTGAGGTCGGCCTGGCGATCGCCGTCTAAATTAAGCTTGCGCAAAGCGACGCGGCCTTCAACCGGATGCTTGAGGATACCCGTGGTCACGATTCTCCCGTGCCACGTAACCTCTTGCGGGAGCCCTGTACTCACCGAGATCAGCTTCATCTGTGCTCGTCCTTTCTATCGTGCTGTCTCCCAAGTCTCCCACAATTCACGTGCCGCGTCCGCGCATCCTTTCGCTTCTTTTACGGAAGAATGGGGCACCGGGCGCGATCGGGTTAAAGTAGATGAGGCTGGCTTATGGACAACATTGACGATCTCCTGCGACGGGTGTTTCAGCTCGCGGAATTCCGTCCTCATCAGCGAGAGATCATCCAGGATGTCCTGAGCGGCAACGATCTGGTCTGCGTGATGCCGACCGGCGGCGGCAAGAGTCTCTGCTTCCAGCTTCCCGCGGTCGCGCTGAACGGGCTCACCGTGGTCGTATCTCCCCTGATCTCCCTGATGGCAGACCAGGTAAAACAACTTCAAACGCTGAATGTTCCTGTTCTGTTCATGAATAGCTCGCAGAACCACGAGGAGCAGCGCAAGGTTTTCGCGGAGCTGAAGAAAGGTTTTGCGGGTCTGCTTTACGTCGCTCCCGAACGATTCGCAGCGCCATCGTTCCAACACATACTCCCAGAACTGAAACCGCGACTCTTTGTGGTAGACGAAGCCCACTGCCTCAGCTTCTGGGGACACGACTTCCGCCCCGAATACATGCGACTAGCTGAGGTGCGCGAGCAGCTGGGATCGCCGGTTACCATGGCATTGACCGCGACGGCCACGCCAACCGTCCGCGACGACATCATAAAGATGCTCAGGCTGCAGACGCCCAAGCTCCACGTCACCGGCTTCGATCGTCCAAATCTTACCTATGCCTGCCGCCGCCTCGATATGGAAGCGCAAAAGGATGAGGCGCTACTGCATGGTCTGTCGAAGCAACCGGGCAGCGGGATCGTGTACTGTTCGACGCGCCGGCTGGTGGAGCAACTGGCCGCGTTGTTCGAAGAGCGCTGTCCCGGCCGCACGGTGCGCGCCTATCACGCTGGCATGGATGCCGACTCGCGCAAGAAGAGCCAGGAAGATTTCATGGCTCACCCCGACGCGGTGGTGGTGGCGACCAATGCCTTCGGGATGGGGATCAACAAGACTGACATCCGCTTCGTGGTCCACTACAACATTCCCGCCAGCCTGGAAGCCTACTATCAGGAGGCAGGCCGCGCCGGACGCGATGGCAGGCCCGCGCAGTGCATTTTGTATTGCAGTCCGCGCGATCGCTTCACACAGGAATTTTTCATCGACAAGATCGGGGAAAACAATACTGTGCTTACCCCGTCGCAAGTTGAAACCTTGCAAGCTCACGCCCGACAGAAGCTTGACCAGGTATTTAACTATGCCTACAGAGCGCGATGCCGCCGCCGCGCCATTCTGGAATACTTTGGCGACCGCGCCCCCATCACCCGTTGCGCATGCGACGTTTGCCGGGGAGATGTGCGTTCGCGGCCCGCAACGATCGTTGCCGCACCGCGGCGTCGAAAGGGCCGGTCTCAAGCCCCGGTTTCTCTCGATCGGTCCGGCAATCGGTCTAGCATACGAGTGGAGCGCGCCAGAGGCAGACAAGCTCGACGCGGCCGCCGAGTCAAGGTTGGAACGCCTGAGCCAGGCGCGCCTGCAATTAGCGCGTGCGCAAAAAGTGGCTGCCTTCTGCATTGCCCACAACCGGGTACTACGCGAAGTAGCGCGGAGCGCTCCCGAGTCGCTGGAGGCCCTGGCAAGAATCAAAGGTATCGGGCCGAACAAGGCTGAGAAGTTCGGAGCCGCATTTCTACAGGCGATTAAAGGGTCGCCGTAACGGGACTCGAATCCCTGTTGTTAGCCTCCTACAACACCACCATGACGTAAGCATGACCGGCTGTGCCGTTTGCCGGCACCGGTATGGCGGCGGACTGCGAGTTCTGCCGATACAGGAGACCCGTTGCGGCCTCGACCACGGTACGACCAACCATCAGTAGGAATTGAGGAGCTGATGGTTACTTCACTACCCGACGCCTAACCCAAGCGTGCCGCCAGGATGTCCCCGGCACGGTCGGCAACCGCCATGATTGTTCCCACCGGGTGCGCGGGCACAATTGTCGGGATTAGCGACGCATCCACGACAGCTACGTTGCTGGTGCCGCGAACGATGAGGGTCGCGGGATCCACACCACCGGTGCCATCGCTCAGTGCTACTGTGCCGCCATAGTGATTGATGATCAGCCGGTTAAAGTACACGCCGTCAACCGGCGCTGGTCCGGTGACGTACGTCCGGATGTCGGCCAGCGAATTCGGATTCAGATGGGGATGACTGGCACCGCCTGGGCCGAAGACAATCTTCAATCCCGGTTCCTTGGCAAATAGCTGGATCATGTTGAACACGGCCTGTGTCATCAGCGTGGTATCTGCCTGGCCATCCGGCGTATCGGGCAGATAGATATTGGGATAGTTGACCTTGCCCGCGGCGTCGACAGTGATCAGTCCTCGCGCCTGGGGGTTAAGCAACATCAAGAATGCCGAAAGGGTCGTGGGCCCGTAATAGGGACCGCCCGGCGGGCCAGCCCCATTCGGGTTGAGGAAAATCTCAACGTTGGGGACATCGCTTCCCAGTTCGTAATTCAAAATCGATACCGGCTGGTACTGCGCGTACGGACCACGGCCGGCATCCAGGTATTGCTGCAGGTCCGCGTTATTTCCGGCGTAGTCACCGTAGTTGTAAGCCTGGTACGGCACAGGCCCGTCGTAGCTATAAGTGACCATTGTCATTACATGGTCGTACAGTCCCACGCCCACCAGTGGGTTGTCGATGGAGAAAGCGACCGGCGATTGCCCGGGAAAGATCTCGGATTCGCGGCCGCGCGGACCGACCCCACTCAGCAGCAGTAGTTTTGGGGTGACAAGCGCTCCGGCAGCCATGATCAGCAGGCCGCCGCTATTCAGGCGGACGGTTCCGGCGGTGCCGGTCTGCGACTGGTCCAGACCGGTGCGTTGGTTGAAGTGGACTGCAAACGCTTCCCCATCGCTAAAGTCAATCCGCGTAACCTTGCTGTAAGTCAGGATTTCGACATTTGAAACGGGGGCGCCACCGGCATCGACCGCCCCGAAATAGCCAGTGAGCGGTCCGGCGCGTCGGCCATCCGCGGCAGCAACGTACGGCCGGCTATAGACGCCTGGGCCAGCAAACGGCAGGCTGGTATCGCCTTCGATCCAGCCGTTGCCGGCGTACAAAGGATGAATAATCTGCGCCGGGCCGGTGTTCTGCGGCAGACCGTCTGTGGACGGCGTATTGGTGACCGGGACTCTCTGCCGCACACGATCGAAGTAAGGGGCCATGTCTGACCAATGCCAGCCGGCCGGCCAACTGCGATCGAAGATCTGCGACGGATTAGTCTGGAACAGCATGCCGTTGAACATGCTGTTGCCGCCCAGCCCGATGCCCTGAAATGTAAAAGCAGTTTCCGTAAGCTGGTAGGGCGCTCCCAGCGGCTGAAATGCCATCAACGAGTACTCGCCCGGCACGTCGAAGATGGTGAGGTCGGTGCGTCCCGGAGGCAACCACACCGGGAAGGCTGTACCGTCAATCGCAGCCGACGTCGGGCCGCCGGCTTCGATGATAAGGATGCGCTTGCTGCCACCGCTGGCCATTCGCAGCTTGGCGGCCACGATGGCACCGGCCGTGCCGCCGCCCACAATGATCGCGTCGTAACTATCGAGAGGCGGGTTGACAATGCTACTTCCGCAACCGAGCAATCCAGCCAATGGCGAAGCGACAGCCAGGGTCAGCCCGGTTTGAGCGACTTGACGACAGAACTTGCGACGACTGACTGGTGACACAGAGAAACCTGTTTCTCTCAACTCCAGATCGCTGTCATGGTCCCACTTGGCCCAAGCTGATAGCAAGTAAAACCGCCGTTGGTGGGACACCCGGCGGATCTACAGCGCTCCCCGCGAAAACAGGCGTATGCTTCTGTCGTGCCTTGGGGATAGAAGCGCTGCAAGCAAGCGCGTGACCTACGCTGCTACATGCGAGATCCCGATGGGTATCTCATCGAAGTTGGGCAGTATGGCCAGTCGTCGATGACCATTTCAAATAGTATCTCGCTGGAACGGGGGTGACGTCATAGCGGCCTGCCCTCAGGTTCCCGCTCTGTTGAGCTAGCAAAATCGGACCGCACGCCCAAAGATCGTGAGCTAAAAATGTTCGGTGGGCCGGCCCGAGCCTTCCTCAGCCCAGGTTAGCGTCCAAAGACGGACGCAACCTGGGCACGAGGCTAGTCCTAGTGACGGGTTCTTAGACCTATAGCACAGGCTTCAATCCGTGCTTTATCAAGTCTTGCCTGGACAAATACGCCTTCTCGATATTCTTCCAACATCAACAACGCGTAATATTGTTCCAATTCTTCCAACAGCGTCTTTACATCCGCCGGAAGACGGTTCCGACCGATATCTCGCAAGAGTCCACATAGGCGAGTCAGTATTTCCGCGGGTATTCTTTGATGTCGACTGCTGCAATCTATTATCGGCGACAGCGTATGGGCAATCTCTTGGAGATAACCAGAGATTTCCTTGTTTCGCTCCCTCCTATTTCTCACCACATAGGCAAAGTAAGTGGCAACGCAGCCACCAGCGAACGCAAACAAGGCTGCTATGACCGTTGCGACAGGACCGCTAATCGGAGGAATATTCAACGTATTTTTCTCTTTAGGAGTTTCCGATGCTGCGCTCTCGACACTCGGAAAGGGGTGTAATTTCTGTTCATACCGCGTGTGGCGGTTTCGCAAATCCCCGCATTTTGATCGTTTTCAACTGCTATCGTTTGTTCTTCACACCCGCGCCAGGTGCACCCCGAACCACTTCTTCCGGTCGCACCAAGTTTGCTCCAGCGCGAAGCCGCCCTCGCGCAGGATCGATTCGATCATGTCGTCGGTGTACTTGTAGCTGTTCTCGGTGTGGATGCGTTCTCCCGGAGCAAACGACAGGTCCAGGTCGAGCGCCGGGATGAAAACGTTTTGTGCGGTGGTGCTCTCCAGGTAGGCCTCAATGCGCGACAGCCGCTTATTCCACATGGGGATGTGGCGGAACTGATCGACCTCGAAGTCAGCATCGAGCTCGCGATTCAGGCGCGCCAGAATGTTCTTGTTAAACCGTGCCGTGACTCCCTGCGAATCGTCATACGCGGGCAGAAGAATCTTCGGACTCTTGGCGAAATCGGCGCCCAGCAGCAATGCGTCGCCAGCGCGCAGCGTCCTGCGGATGCGGCGCAAAATCCGTATCGCCTCCTCCGGCTCGAAGTTCCCAATACTCGATCCGATGTACAGCACCAGCTTGCGTCCGCTGATGCGACTCAGCGCCGGCACGCCTCCGGTGTAATCGGCGACGATAGGATTGACTCGCAACTCCGGAAATTGCTGCCCGAGTTGGGTCACTGCTTCCTGCAAAGCCGAAGGCGAAACGTCGATGGGATAAAACAACGCGCGGCTCTGGCGCGCCAGTAATTCCTCAATCAGAATGCAGGTTTTGGTCGCGGTGCCGGCCCCGAGTTCGACCAGAGTCAACGCGCTTCCCGCCTGCTCCAGGATTTCGCCCGCGTAAGTTTCGAGGATCGACCGTTCGGTGCGCGTGAGGTAGTACTCCGGCAACTCGGTGATCTGCTCGAAAAGATCGGAGCCGACCTCGTCATAAAACAATTTCGACGGAAGCCACTTGGGCGTCGCAGTGAGGCCCTCGAGCACTTCCAGACGCGACGGCGTCATTCGCCAGGAACTGAAGTTGTTGCTTGCTAGTTGCCATTGGCCAACCGTATGCCCATAAATTGCCAGCGCGCATGGGGCGGAAAGAAATTGCGATAGGTCGCTCGAATGTGTGACTGCGGCGTCGCGCAGGATCCGCCGCGTAACACCATCTGATTGCACATGAACTTGCCGTTGTACTCGCCGACGGCGCCCGCGGCCGGACTGAAACCGGGATAGGGCACATAGGCACTGGCCGTCCACTCCCAAACATCGCCGAACATCTGCGACAACGGCTCCGCCGCATCATCTTTCAGCGCACGCGGATGCAGATGCCCACTCTCCAGAAAGTTTCCCTCGATGCGGCAGGATCGCGCCGCAACTTCCCACTCGAATTCGGTTGGCAATCGCGCGCCCGCCCAGCGAGCAAAAGCGTCAGCCTCGTAATAGCTGACGTGACAAACCGGCTCGCTCATGTCGACCGGCTTCATGCCTTCAACGGTGTAGTGCCACCAGTCGCCGTCTCGCTGCTCCCAGTACAGCGGAGCGTTCCACTGATTGTTACGAACGCAATCCCAGCCATCGGAAAACCACAGGTTGGCCGTGCCGTAACCGTTGTCGCGCATGAATTCGAGATACTCGCCATTGGTTACCAATCGCGAGGCCAGGCGAAATGGTTCCAGGTAAACCTTGTGCCGCGGACCTTCGTTGTCGAACGCGAAGCCTTCGCCGGCAAAACCCACGCTGTAGATGCCTTCGTCGAAGCCGCGCCACTTCAAAGCAGCCACAGAGGCGGGGTGTGCCTCGTGACTTTCTTGCGCCAGGCGAAACGCCGGCCGAAGCGGGTTCGTCCACAGCCCGTTCTTTACATCGGTAACGATCAACTCCTGATGCTGTTGCTCGTGGTTGATCCCGAGCATCACTAGTGCTGCCAACTCGGGCGCAGGCTCGGAGTTAAGCAGATGCACCATGGCATCGTCCACGTAGGCGCGATAAGCATGTACCTCATCCAGCCCAGGACGCGACAAGATGTGCCGCAAAGCTCGCAACGGCCGGTCCCCGACTGCGTTGTAATACGAATTGAAGAGGCTGCGAAACGCGGGATTAAAGGGGTAGTAGCCGTTGTGCGCACTGAGGAGAAAAGTCTCGAAAAACCATGTCGTGTGCGCCAGGTGCCACTTCGCGGGACTCGCATCGGGCATCGGCTGCAGATTGTGGTCTTCCACGCTGAGGGGAGCACAAATCTGCAGGGAAGTCTCCCGCACGGTCAAATATTTCTCCGCCAGTGACGCTGCGGTTTGGGTCGCCGGGGACATCGGCAGATCGCGAGTTGGGCTTGTGCCAGGCATATGCAACCGTAAATCGCCAAAATAAGATGCAGAAATTGAAAGTTGCGGCTAGACCCTTGCGCGGGAGCAAGCAAAACCCTTTGCCGCTCCAAGAGCAGATGCGTGGATCGGAGGAAGGCTCCAAAATTTAGTAATGTCGATTTATTTATTTATTTTGCGATTTCGGCTGGAACCACGGGCTGAATAAGGGGCTCCTCGAGGGTCATCGAAGGATGCTCATACAGCCGCCGGAGATCGTTCACGCGGATGTCCACCATCTCCACTCCCATCTTCAGACCGTCGCGCAGAGGATTGATCTTGGAACGGTGATCGTGGGCCCACTCGACTGGAACCTCTACCGTACGCAGCTTGAATTTGTCGGCGAGGAAAAGCAGTTCCGGGTCGAACCCCCAGCGCTCAATACGTTGGCGGGAGAAAATGGTCTGAGCCGCTGCTCGCGTGAATGCCTTGAATCCACATTGCGTGTCGCGATATTTCAACCCCAGGACGATCCGCAGTCCGAGATTAAAAAGACGGCCGTACAACTGGCGATACCATGGCTGCCGTTCGGTTTGCAACGTGGCCTGTAGCCAGCGCGAGCCAATGGCGACGTCCGCGCCCTGCTCCAAGGCCCCGAATAATTTGGTGGCTTCGTAAATCGGTGAAGACAGGTCCGCGTCGGTAAACAGCAGAACGTCACCGTTACCGTGCAACATACCGTTACGTACGCTGTAACCTTTGCCGCGATTGCCGGGGTTCTCCAATAATCGAAGACCGGGATACTGGCTAGAAAATAGGCGAGTCACCTCGGCAGTGTCGTCGCTGGAACCGTCGTTTACGACGATGACCTCAGCCTGCATCTGCCGTTCACGAATGTAGGCAAACACTTTGGGAAGCGAAGTAGCGAGCCTCTCGCTTTCGTTGTAAGCCGGAATGATGAAGCTGTAATACAAGTCCGTCATCAGCACTTAGACGCTTGCTTATTGTATTCCAGTTGTCACAAAGCAAACGTTTGTTTCCGGGGCCCGGGACGCCCTAAGGTGTCGCCGCTGGATGGAGGGCGCGATCGCGCAAAGGATAGTCCACGACGATGGCCTTCCCTGGTGAGACCGCCTTTACGGCGTGGAGCGTGTCTGGTGGAACGATTCCGACAGAACCGGGGCCCGCGCGCTCGGTGATCCCGCCGATGGTTATTTCCAGCTCGCCTTCGAGAATTTGCCAGACCTCTTCCTGAGGATGGGAATGCTCATGGATCGAGGCCCCGGCGTCAAACTCGTAATGCCCGAAGGTCATGTTGGCCGAATCGAAATAGCGCCCTCTCCAGCCCAGCAGGCGTTCGATCGTCGGGAGTTTATTGGTATCAATGAATGTCATGTCCCACCCCGGGCTGCTGTTTTCGGAATTCTACGCCAGCCGCCGCCCAAGGGGTGACGCTGTTCCCCAAAAGTGGACTTGCAGCAAGCATGAGTCGGGACTAGCCTTCCAAGTAGTCACATGCGCACTCTTCGTGTTCTCGCTGCGCTAGCGCTGCTTTGTATTGGCGCCGGCGCTGCGTCCAAGCCCCATGTAGTAATCCTGGGGAAACCGCTGCCGGTAAAGCTTTTTGTCGGCCCTGACGAATCTCACACCATGGACATTTCCGTCCGTCCTCTCGACGTGGATGCGAAACTGAAAGAGTTTACGACCGGCAAATCGCACGACGTTACCGACCGGCAGTTCGTGGTGCGCCGGGCTTTTCGGATCAATGATGCGCTGCCCGACGATACGCGCCAGTCTCCCAAGTGGCTTTGGCAGCTTGGGGGATGGCTTCTGGTGGACCGCGTTTCAGGAAAGATCACGGCGATTCGGCTGCCCGACTTCGACCCGTATTATTCCGAAGTGAGTTGGTATCGCGACTATGGGGCTTATTGCGGCATTACTGGAAATGGAGAGAAGCTGGATGCCCTGGTCGTGCAAATTGGCGTGAAGAAGCCGCTCTATCGCAAAGAACTGGGGAAACCGAATGCGGGAGACCAGCCCGACTCGGACTGCGCCGTCCCGCACTGGGACCGTCAACCGGCTCGGGTGACCTTTCTTCCGAAGGCCGGCGACAAACTTAGCGTGACCGTGAGAGGCCGGTTTGTAGACGAAGTAGCTGACGACGATTCCGACGAACCATAAGATGGGACTTGCTTGAAAACCTTCGACGAATTATTACGTGACGCGGAAGTGGCCCACGGACATCTCTGTGCCGGGCAGGTGCTGGGGGTTCGTCTGGCAATGCTCGGGCTGGAATTGTTGGGCATCGACGATCCGCACGGGAAAGACCGCAAACGTCTCATTACCTTTGTAGAGATTGACCGCTGCGCCACCGACGCGGTTGCCGTCGTAACCGGTTGCCGCCTGGGCAAGCGCGCACTCAAGTTTCGCGACTGGGGCAAAGTGGCGGCTACGTTTGTCGATCTCCCCTCCGACCGGGCGGTGCGCGTCTGCGCCCGGGAAAGCTCGAAAACACTGGCGCGGCAAATGCATCCCGAAATCGCCGACAAGAACCAGCAGCAGATGCTGGCCTATCGCGAGATATCGAACGACGACCTGTTTACGGTTCAGTGGGTGAAAGTATTACTTCCGCCGGAAGAATTGCCCGGCTACAAAGGCGAGCGCATCGTGTGCGAGCAATGCGGAGAGGGCATCAACTTTCAGCGCGAGGTACGGCGCGACGGAAAAACCCTGTGCCGCGCTTGCGCGGGAGAAAGATATTACGAAGAGATCTCGTAGGATGCTTGCACGACTGGTGGCACAACCCGCATCCTGTTGATCTTCTCTAATTTGCTATAGGACTATACTATTGACAGTCGGGGTACACTCGTAGTGTCAAGACAATCAGTTTCCGCACAAAGGAACTTAATGCCGACGGTTGCGATCAAGCGACGTCCTAAGGCGCTGATAATCGAACTCGATCGAGAGGCAGATGGGCGCTGGATAGCCGACATTCCCGATCTTCCGGGCGTTGTAGTCTATGGGCACTCAAAGGAAGATGCGCTTGCCAAGGCGCAGGCGTTGGCGTTACGAGTGCTGGCTAGCAAGATTGAAGAGGACGGTACTCCGCAGGATGAAGTGCGGTTCTCCGTCGCGTGAGTCGCTGGCCAAGCACGAAGGCTGGAAAAGTCCTAAAAGCTCTCAGTCGCATCGGTTGGTCAATCAAATCCTACAAAGCATCCTCCCACGTGCAATTGATTCATTCCAAACTAGGCGAATACACTTGGGCCTTCGATGATTCGGACGAGTTAGGTCCAGCGATGCTCGCCAAAATCTCCAAAAAGACCGGGCTAAAGCGAGAAGACCTTTAGTTGGCTTATTAGTTGAGTGCTGAGTGCTGTGGTCTGAGTGCTGTGGTCTGAGTGCTGTGGTCACTCGTCAAGGTGTATGCTACCCCGCCACCCTCGCCGCCAACGCGTGCTCCGCCACATGCCCCACGCGCAAGACCATGGGCTCGTCGAAGTACTTCCCTAAGATCTGCATCCCGATCGGCAAACCTTCCTTGGTCTTACCGCACGGAATTGAAATTCCAGGAATACCGGCCAGGTTCGCCGTCACCGTGTAAATGTCTGCCAGATACATAGCGAGAGGATCGTCGGTCTTCTCGCCAAGTTTGAAAGCCGGCGTCGGCGTCGTGGGCGTAACGATGGCATCGACCTTGACGAATGCCTTGTCGAAGTCGCTCGCCAGCAACCGTCGCACGCGTTGCGCTTTCAGGTAGTACGCATCGTAGTAGCCGGCACTAAGAACGTAGGTGCCGAGCATGATGCGCCGCTTGACCTCCGCTCCGAAACCCGCGTCGCGCGTGCGCCGGTACATCTCGGCCAGAGTCTTCCCCTCCGCAGCGCGAACTCCGTAACGCACGCCATCGTAACGCGCCAGGTTCGACGAGGCTTCAGCGGTGGCGACAACGTAGTACGTTGGAATTGCATACTTCGTATTGGGCAGCGATATCGGGACGATCACGCACCCGGCCTTGGCTAACTCCTCGATGCCCGCCTCCACCGCTTGGTCAACTTCGGGATCCAGCCCTTCCCCGAAATATTCTTTCGGCATCCCAATCCGCAGGCCTTGCACCGGCTTCTCAATCTGCTCGAGATAGTTGGGTACGGGTAGCTCGGAGGAGGTGGAATCGAGGGGATCACGCCCCGCCATGTACTGCAACATCAGGGCCGCATCTTTCACGCTCTTGCAAAACGGCCCTACATGATCGAGCGACGAAGCGAAGGCAATCAACCCGTAGCGTGACACTCGTCCGTAGGTGGGCTTCAGACCGACCACGCCGCAGAAGGCCGCTGGCTGACGGATCGACCCGCCGGTGTCGGAACCGATCGAAGCCACCGCAGTTGCCGCAGCTACCGCAGCCGCCGATCCGCCAGATGAACCCCCGGGCACGCGCGAGTGGTCGTGCGGATTGTGTACTGGATGGAAGCCGGAATTTTCGTTCGACGAACCCATGGCGAATTCGTCACAGTTCGTCTTGCCCAGAATGATGGCGCCGGCTTCTTCCAGTCGCTCGACCACCGTGGCATCGTATGGGGAGACAAAGTTCGCCAGGATCTTCGAACCAGCAGTAGTGCGCACGCCTTCGGTCGCGAAGACATCCTTCACCGCAATGGGAACGCCCCCCAATGGCGGCAAAGGGTTGCCTTTGTCGGCCAGGGAATCAATGCGGGTCGCCTGCTGATACGCACGCTCCTTGCACAATGTGAGATACGCACCGATAGCAGCATCTTCGGCGTCGATCTTCTCGTAGAAAGCGTCAACCAGTTCGGTGGCTGTGTTCTGCTTTTCCAGCACCGCCGTTCGCGCGGAATCAACCGTTAAGCAATCAATGTTCATAAGTAATTGTGTTCAAGTTGTCATCACGAATATTTAGGTTGTCACGAAGGGCCTTCGGGCCGTGAGAGATCTGCTGTTCCCTCATTCGTCGTTCCGGGAACCGAACACAACAGATTCCTCGCTTCGCTCGTAATGACAATTTCAAGCATCATGACCGGAATTATGTCTTTCGCAAATTCAATACAAAATAGCTCCCGAATAAGGAGAGAAAACCGATGCACATAAATAGCACCATAGCGAGGGCGTATTTGGGCGTATGTATGGGCAGGCGATGTGCCGCGTAATTGATTCCCAGAAGGTACAAAGAAGACGTAACAAATACGGACACCGCACAGAGAATGCGGAACAGGCGTTTCACGGCGTCTGACTCCTTCTTCTTTGGGCATGTTGCGTTGGCTTCTCTCGCGGTTTCACTCTTGATACCCCCGTTGTAATCCTGACCCTTGTGTATCTCCAATCGCCTCAAGCGGACGAAAGCCTATCGCTCGATCACTTTGGGCACTTTGAAAAACACTCCGTCCGCAACGGGCGCATTGCGTAGCGCTGCCTCGCGGGGCAGGCAGGGACGCGGTTCGTCCGCTCGCATGGCGTAAGCGAATCCCTCAGCAACGCTCGTCTTATCGGCTTCGTCCAAACGACTGGCGACTTGCGCCATGGGCTCGACGTTGCTCGTGTCCAACTCGTTCAGGTTGTCAATGTACCCGAGGATGGAGTTCAGATCCTTCAGCATGCGCGTGCGCTCATCCGCGGTCAGTTCGAGATGCGCTAGCTCGGCGACATAAGAGACGTCCTTGTCAGTGACCATATGTGCTTCCTAACGAGACTCTACTTAAGTCTGGATCCTCAAGCTAAGTCTGATTCTTTGGGGACGACCTTCAGGCCGTTCCCAATTACTCGACATTAACCGGGCTTTTAGCCCCTGAGGGACATCCGATTACCTTCAGGCAAGGCTCCCCTAGCGATCTGCTTTCTAACGGGACCGCCGTTCGGTTTGGTTGCTGACCACAAACTTGATCGCGGTAACGCCCAGCCCGCCGACCTGATTCAGGGCCGCAAGATATTGCCGCTCGAAACTCTGTAGTTGTTGTTGCCAGGTCGCATCAGCAACCTCAACTGTGAGCACCCCTTCCGCATAGCCAACCGCGCTCGTCTTCTCCGCAACTTTCGATCCACAGGCCAGCGGCCAAGCCAAAAGAGGCGCGTCGTCTCCACCCTCGCGCCGCAGAGTGTCGGCGAAAATCTTCTTTAGTGTAGCGCTCGCGGATTGCATGGCGATGAAGCTTCGATTGTAAAGCAGCGGGGACGCTCTTCGCTGCTCGCATTTCGCTTTTCGCTGGAACCGCGGTCGTCCGATCCAGGACTTCAGCGGGAGCAGGGCGCCTGTTTTATCTCAGCTTGCGTGGCTGAGTTCTTCCCGGATAACGCGGCGCAGTGTGGCTTCCAGCGGCTCCTGGGCACGACGAACATACTGTCGCAGCGCATCATTAATCAAAGTCTGGTAGTTGCCGCCGCCGGCCTGTTCCACCTGTTGCCGAAACCAGTCGAGCAGATCGTCATCAAGCCGGATGGTGATTCTGGTCTTGCCCTTGGGTATTCGCACGACGGGTCCGCGCTTTGCGTGGCCGAAGTTGTATTCACGTTTCATCTTTCTCCTCGTATTGCCGCCGTTCGCGCGGAGTGGCCGGCCGCGCCGAGATGAGGCGAATTCCCTCACCACGCCAAGCAGATCACCACCAAAAGTCTCCCAATCGTGTCTATCCCGATCGTGATCCATCGCTCTTCATCTCCGAGATAGGGATCACGAATTGTAAGTGCAAGATCATCTTCGAAGACGGCTACTGCATCGGCGAAATGGACTCCATGTTTGGCGACATTGCTCGCCGCCTTACCTCGATCCCACTCAAAGTCCATCTCTCCTCCGGTACAAGTTCCTGTCGTCACCTCGCTTTCTTTGCTTTGAAGTCGGATCGTACCGGACAGATTTCATTCAGAACTCGCTACTGACGAAAGACAATGCTCATTGTATGCACATCTGTACACCAGTGTAAAGATTAGCTCGCCCGCGGAAACTCCCGCCCCACAAACTCCAGCGCCTCTTCCCTGCTCTTGAGCTTCCCTTCCAACTGCCGTCCTCAATCGCTGCCAGAATCTCGCGGAACCGCGGGCCAGGCTCGTACCCCAGAGCGATCAGGTCCTGTCCGGTCAGCAACGGCCCTGGCCTGATCTCCTCTGCCGGCGTCTGTTGCAAGCGGTCGCGGACAAAGTTGTATAGCGTCAGGTCGCCATGACTACTCAGGCAATCCATGCGGTGCAGCGCCAGGTGCTCGTCGAACTTCGGCAATCGCAGGAAGCGCTTCAGGGTCGATTCCTTCATACGCTCCGCATCGGCAAAGCGCATGTGGTTGGCCACCAGCGCGGCTATCTGCCGGGTGTCTTCGTTGGAGAAATGCAGGCGCCGGCAAATCTCCTCGGTCATACGTACGCCCACCTCGGCATGTCCATCGAAGCGAATGCGGTCCGGCGCCACCCGAAAGGTCGGCGGCTTGCCAACGTCATGCATCAGCGTGCCCCAGGCCAGAGTGCGCGAACACCTTGGCGGCAGTTTCTCCAGCAGGAGCAAGGTGTGAATCCACACATCGCCCTCGGGATGGAACTGCGGCGGCTGCGCGACTCCGTGCATCCTGTCCACTTCGGGCAGCACCTCCTTCAGCAGGCCCGTGCTGTCGAGCAACTCGAACGCCCGCCGCGCGCTGCCTTCGGTAAGCATCTTCGTCAACTCATCGCGCACGCGTTCCCGGCTCACCTGCTGAATACCGGGCGCAAGGCGCTGAATCGCGGAGAGGGTTTCCGGTTCGATGACGTAATGGAAGCGGGCCGCAAAGCGCACCGCCCGCAACATTCGCAGCTTGTCTTCGCTGAAGCGCAGCTCCGCGTCGCCGATGGCGCGAACGATGCCGGCCTTCAGGTCATCGCGGCCGCCGACAAAGTCAAGCACTCGGTTGCCGTCGAGCGGGTCCATGAGCAGGCCGTTGATGGTGAAGTCGCGGCGCCGCACATCTTCCTGCGGGTCTTTGGCGTAGCTCACTTGGTCAGGATGGCGCCCGTCGGAGTACGTTCCGTCGTTGCGAAAAGTAGCAACCTCCACGTAGTTCGGGTGCTCGGAAAAAGCAGACTCCGGGTGCCCCACCTCGGCTGGCTGCCCCACCTCAAGCTTCTTCTGCTTGGGCGGGAATGGGAGGTGGAACTCTCATCGGCACCAGCACCACCCCAAACTGCGCACCAACCGCGTAGGTCTCGGGAAAGATGCGCATCACCTCCGGGGGTGTGGCGTCGGTGGCGACATCGTAGTCAGTGGGTGCGAGTCCCAGCAGCATGTCGCGCACGCAGCCTCCGGCGAAATAGGCCTGGAAGCCCCGGTTGCGCAGCTCGCGAACGATGTTGGTAGCATGCTGCTTCATGGCAGTTTGATTGTAGCTTGGGGGAAGCCGTCAGCTGTCAGCGGTTAGCCGTCAGCTAGAGCCGCTGCGCGAGCGCAAGCGAACATAGGCTTGCCATCCTGAGCGGAGCACGAGTCCGCAACGCGGAGTCGTCCGCGGGCCGAAGGACCCCCTATAACCACGGGCAATCTCAGAGTTATTACGGTTGCGGGCGGCGACACTGTTGTTCCTTGCGGGTATAGAGGTCCTTCGACTCCCTTCGGTCGCTCAGGATGACAGACAATAACGCTGAGTGCTGAATGCTGGGTACTGACAGCTGATAGCTGACGGCTGAAAGCTTCCTCTACAATAGTCTCGTGCCCGACGCCTACATCCTCGGCATCGAGAGTTCCTGCGACGAAACCGCTGCCGCCGTCGTGCGCTCGGGTGAAGAGCTGATCTCCAACGTCGTCTATTCGCA
Organism: uncultured Acidobacteriaceae bacterium; assembly: GCA_963709045.1. Taxonomy (GTDB): domain Bacteria; phylum Acidobacteriota; class Terriglobia; order Terriglobales; family Acidobacteriaceae; genus Bog-257. Next base: position 39,818 of record CAVPUX010000016.1, read on the forward strand.
ATACGTCACGCACCGTCCTTATGGAGGAGTAGTCCCCGAACTGGCTTCACGCGAGCATCTGCGCGCCATCGTTCCGGTCGTACGCAAAGCGCTTGAGGATGCAGGCCGCTCTTACCAGACCATCGACGCCATCGCCGTCACCAAGGGTCCCGGGCTGGCCGGATCGCTGCTGGTCGGCCTCAGTTACGCGAAGGCGCTCGCCTACGCTGTCGAGAAACCGCTCATCGGAGTTAACCATCTCGAAGGACACATCCACGCCGTCCTGTTGGAAGAGCGGCAGAAGGGCAATCGCGATCTGGAATTTCCCGTGCTCGCGCTGGTGGTAAGCGGGGGCCACACGCACCTCTTTCTGGTCGAAGGAGCCTCCGGTGCCTGGCGGTACCACGATGTGGGACACACCCGCGATGACGCCGCCGGTGAGGCTTTCGACAAAGTCGCCAAGCTTCTCGAACTAGGATATCCGGGAGGGCCGGCCATCGATTTCCTGGCCAACCATGGAAATCCGCAGGCGGTAAAGTTCCCTTTCGCGCACATCAAGCACCACGACCGCAATCCGCAAAATCGCCACCCCGATGATGAGTCGCGCGTGGACTTCTCCTACAGCGGAATCAAGACCGCTGTCCTGCGCTACGTGGAGACCCATAACATGCGCGCGGAAGTCACGCGCCGCCGCCAGGCTCTGGCGCACCTATCAAGTCCGTCGCGAGAGGATTACCTTGCCGCCTGCGATCCGTCCACGCTGGATCTGGTTGCGTCCTTCCAGCGCGCGGTGGTAAATGATCTCGTCAGCAAAACCCTGCAAGCCGCTCGCACGCATGACGTTGCTACCTTGCTGGTGACAGGCGGTGTTGCCGCCAATAGCGAGCTGCGAACGTCATTCGAACAGCGCGCCTCCGAGGAAGGCCTGGCGGTGTACTTCCCTTCGCGAAAACTCTCCACCGACAACGCCGCCATGATTGCCGCCGCCGCCTATCCACGATTTCTGGCGGGAGAGTTCGCTGCGCCGGAATTATCTGCCGACGCAGCATTGCGCTTGCGGTGATTCGAGCACACCTCCGCGCCATCACGCGCATTCGACGCTGTTCGACTTCTGCTTATTCGTCTTGGGGAGGGATTTTCGATTCGATGTCCATGTCGCGGAATTCACTCGATTCGAAGACCTCGCGGCATTCCATGCACTCGACGTACTCCGCGTCTTCATCTCGAGCGACCACCTGGACACGGGCATGCCGGCAAGGCTGGTCCATGGCATTGCTCTGCGGGAAGTTGGGACTTCGGTTGGCAGGCTGACTAAAGTTCATACAATCCGCCCTGGGTGCCAGGGCATAAATGAAATTTCCGGTATTTTAGCCCGCAGCCATAGGATGTCAAGCTTTTCCGGCACGCAGGAGTGTTAATTCTGACCACCTGAGCTGGCCGGGAAGCTGGCGGAAAATCTTCCTTTCTGGGGACTGCCGCAGTTGCGTATCCTCCGCCGCCTAACCCAGGAATTCGGCCAGCGCAATCCATCGGCTCTTGCCTTCCTAGTTCCGGAACTAGCTCCAGCGAAGCGCACGTCAATCTCGTCATCCCGGACAGCCAGGCTGAATTCTCTATAGTTGTGTCCTCTGAAACAGCCACGCTGAAGTCTCCATAATCTGTCATCCCGAGCGGAGCCGAGGGACCTGCTGTTTCCTCCGATTTCGGCCGGTGCATGCGTTTTCGCCGCCTCGCACCCGACATATGCGACTCTTTTCATCGGCATTCCTTAACCCATTCCCTGCCCGCTAGTTACCGATAAATGCGGAACCTTGCCCTTCGCTGTCAAGGCTTGCGCTTTTCCGTCCGCCCAGCGTATTATTGAATTGCGACTGAATTGGTCGCATATTCATCTGACTGGGTATACGTCTGGCATGCTGAAGCTGACCAAGAAAGCGGACTACGGACTGATCGCCATGCGCCATCTGGCCGAGCACGCTGACTTGGGAGCGTGTAGCGCCAAGGACTTGGCCGAAATGTACAGCATGCCGCAGGAAGCCCTGGCGAAAATCCTCCAGAAGCTGACCAAGGCTGGACTGCTGGTTTCGCAGTATGGCACGAATGGCGGGTACACCCTGGCACGCAATCCGCGACAAATCAGCGCCTTTGATGTCATCCGCGCGATTGATGGACCTTTATTCATCACCTCGTGCAGCTCGGCGACCGAAGATTGCGAGCAGAGTGACCGTTGCACGGTTCGCGGGCCGCTGCGCAAGGTGAGTCGCAGCATTGAAGAAGTTCTGAACCGGTTGACGATTTGGGAGATGACCGAACCGGAGCAGGAATCCGCACCGGAACTGGTCACTCTGGGCTGGACGCAAAACAAGATTGAACACGTTTAGGAGACGCCACAAGCAATGAGCACGAATGTGATTTCGGGTAATGGAAACAAGGACGTGAAGCTGCCGATCTACATGGACAACCATGCCACCACGCGCACCGACCCGCGGGTGGTGGAAGAGATGCTGCCGTACTTCACCGAGAAGTTCGGTAACGCCGCCAGCCGCAACCACGAATTCGGCTGGGTAGCCGAGCAAGCGGTGGAGCAAGCTCGCGAACGCATTGCCAAGCTGATCGGCGCGACCTCGAAGGAAATCATCTTCACGTCAGGCGCGACCGAGAGCAACAACCTTGCCATCAAGGGCGTTGCGGAGATGTACAAGGAAAAGGGTAATCACATCATTACCCAGGCCATTGAGCACAAGGCCGTGCTCGACACCTGTAAGCGCCTGGAGAAGTACGGTTTCCGCGTCACCTATCTGCCGGTGCAGAAAGACGGCCGCATCGATCTTGACGACCTGAAGCGCGCCATGGACGACAAGACCATCCTGGTCACCATCATGACGGCCAACAACGAGATTGGTGCTTTGCAGCCGATCCGCGAAATTGGCGCACTTTGTCACGAACGCGGCGTGCTCTTCCATACCGATGCAGTGCAGGCCATTGGCAAGGTCCCGTTCAACGTGATCCAGGACAATGTTGACCTGGCTTCGATCACGGCGCACAAGCTTTACGGGCCGAAGGGCGTTGGCGCGTTGTACGTGCGGCGCAAGAATCCGCGCGTGCAACTAGTCGCGCAGATCGATGGCGGCGGCCACGAGCGTGGCATGCGCTCGGGCACGCTTAACGTTCCCGGCATCGTGGGTCTGGGTAAAGCCTGCGCAATCGCGACCGAAGGCATGGCCGAAGAAGCAGTGAAGCTCGCCGCTCTGCGCGACCGCTTGAAGGACGCCATCATGACCCAGCTTGACGAGGTTTACATCAACGGTTCGGTCGAGCACCGTTTGCCGGGCAACTTGAATATCAGTTTTGCCTATGTAGAGGGTGAATCGCTGCTGATGGGTATCAACGACATTGCGGTTTCCAGCGGTTCGGCGTGCACTTCCGCGACGCTGGAACCATCTTATGTATTGAAGGCGCTCGGTGCGGGCGACGACCTGGCGCATAGCTCGATCCGGTTTGGCATTGGACGCTTCAACACCCAGGCCGAGATCGATTACGTTGCCGAGCGTGTGGTTGATACGGTGAAGCGTTTGCGCGAGTTGTCGCCACTATATGAGATGGCGAAAGAAGGAATCGATTTGACCAAGGTGCAATGGGCAGCTGAGCCGACGCATTAATAGTTTGGTAGAGCTGGCCTTCAGGACGGAAGATGATTTTGTGCCGGCTTCAGCCGGCGACAGAGTTTCGCAATTTAGGAGATAACAGCATGGCTTACAGCGATAAAGTTTTGGACCACTACTCGAATCCCCGCAACGTGGGTTCGCTCGACAAGAACAGCGCTGAGGTGGGTACCGGTTTGGTGGGTGCACCGGAGTGCGGCGACGTCATGAAGCTGCAGATCAAAGTGAACCCCACCACCAACATCATCGAAGACGCCAAGTTCAAGACGTTCGGATGCGGCTCGGCGATTGCGTCGTCTTCCCTTGCCACCGAGTGGGTGAAGGGCAAGACCGTCGACGAAGCGCTCACGATTCGCAACACCGATATCGTGAAGGAACTTTCGCTGCCTCCGGTGAAGATCCACTGTTCGGTGCTGGCGGAAGACGCAATTCGCGCCGCCATCGGCGACTGGAAGAAGAAGAATGGACAGCGCAGCCAGGCTCAGCCCGCTCCGGTTGAACAGCGGGCGTAAACTATTTTGAGGCCAGTGTGCCGCGTCGTCTCACGACGAGGAACACGGGAACACAACCATGAGCACGGTCAACATTGAAAATCCGGCCCAGGCGCCCGCCCCGATTGCCAAAGGTATTCAGGTGACGGAGAAGGCGCTGGCGCGCATTCGCTTGGCGATGGCAAAGGAAAACATCTCGCCAACCGAAGGCGGATTGCGTCTGGGTGTGCAGGGTGGTGGTTGTTCGGGACTGAGTTACAACATCCGTTTCGACACGCAGCCGCGCGAGCGCGATCGCGTCTTTCAGTTCGACGACGTTCGCGTCTTTGTCGATCCCAAGTCCTTCATCTATCTGCACGGCATGGTTCTCGATTACGAAGAGAGCCTGATGCATCAGGGCTTCTCCTTCCAGAACCCGAATGCGAAGAAGGCTTGCGGCTGCGGCACTTCGTTTTCCTAAGAATGACATTTGCTGCGGCGAAAATCCAGCGACCGTAGGACCGCGATTACGGAGATTCTGTGGTGATTAGTTCGCCCGGGTGAACAGTTACCGCACGGAGCCCGCAGGCGACGAGTAGCTGGGTTGGAAGTGGTAAATAATTAGGTTCGAGTCCCTTCAGGGACGGCACAGATTTGCTGGCGGCTATAGGGGTCCTTCGACTCCTCGCTGCGCTCGTCGCTCAGGATGACACGGCGGAGCATAACAATGCGGGAACGATTTCGGGAAAGCAAGAATTTAATGGCCCTCACTGATCACAAGAAATCTGACAACGGCATCCTGGTTGTCACCCAGAACCGGCCGACCAAGACGAATTGCTGGTCGTGCGGAGCCATGCGCGCGGCGCACTTCTGTCAGGAGTGTGGCAAGGTGCAGCCGCCGGCCCCGGTGGACTATTTCACCTTCTTCGGACTTCCCTTCCGGCTGAACCTGGAGCCAGAAAAATTGGAGCGCGAGTTTTACGCCCTGAGCCGGCACTTGCATCCCGACATCAACGCTATCAACAGCGAACAGGAACAACAGTGGAGTTTGGAGAAGAGCTCGCAACTTAACGACGCGTATCGCACGCTGAAAGATCCCATCACGCGGACCGAATACTTGCTCCGCTTGAATGGTGTGCAACTGGAAGAGCAGTCGAAGGCCGCCACCGACGAGGCGCGCCGCACAGGCAACGCCAAGAAGCAGGTGGTTCCACCCGACTTGCTGGAACAGGTTTTCGAGTTGAATATGCAGCTCGAAGAGATGCGGATGAACAAGAAAATGGGCGAGCCCGACCGCACCCTCGAGCGTGAGCTGCAGGACTCTAAGAAGCAGATGCAAGACAAGTACAACGGCCTGCTGGACGAGTTGCATGCCGCATGGAACGAATGGGATGCCCTGATCGATCGGGCGGAGCAGGGCGGCAGCGTTCTGGATGAAGATCGTATGGCCGTACGCGACAAGATGGTAGATGTGCTGAATCGCCGCACCTACCTCCGCAATCTGCTGCGGGATATTGACGAGGTGCTGGAAGGGTGAAGGGCCGCTGTTCGCTTGCTGTTCGCCCAGACGGAGCGGTGCTGAAGAAGTTCTTGGCGAAAGCCGAATAGCGAAGGACGCAGAGCGCGACGGTGTAGGGGTCCTTCGACTCCTCGCTTTGCTCGTCGCTCAGGATGACAGAGCGAAAGGCGAATAGCGAATAGCGAATGAGCAACGAACGCATTGTCGGAATCGATCTCGGCACCACCAACTCGCTGGTGGCGTACATGGAAGGCGACCGTCCCGTCGTCATTCCCGGCGAGGACGGACTGAACCTGGTTCCGTCGGTGGTCGCGCTGGACGAAAACGGCCAGATCGTCGTCGGCAGCGCCGCGCGCAAATACCTGATCGAGACCCCGGAGCGCGCCGTGTACAGCGTGAAGCGCCTGATGGGACGCGATGTCGAAGACGTGCGCGACGAGTTGAAGCTCTTCCCTTTCCGGCTGGCTGACGATCTCGCGCCCGGCGAGGTGCTGCGCATCAAACTCGGAGATAAGACCTTTACGCCTCCGGAAATCTCAGCTTTTATCCTTCGACAACTGAAGCGCAACGCCGAGCGCTATTTCGCTGCGCCGGTTACCAAGGCGGTCATCACCGTGCCAGCGTACTTCAACGATGCCCAGCGGCAGGCCACCAAGGACGCCGGTCGCATCGCGGGCCTCGAAGTTCTGCGTCTGGTGAATGAACCTACTGCCGCCTCGCTCGCCTATGGTCTCGACAAGAAGAACGCCGAAACCGTTGCGGTTTACGATCTGGGCGGCGGCACGTTCGACATCTCGATACTCAAGTTGCACGAGGGCATCTTCGAGGTAATCGCCACCAATGGCGACACTCATCTCGGCGGCGACGACATCGACAACCTGCTGATCACCATCGCGCTGCACGACATTCAGGGCGATCTGGCGATCGACGTACGCCGCAATGCCGAGATCGTGCAGGCGATTCGCAAGGCGGTCATCGAAGCGAAAATCGCGCTGTCGGCTGACGAGAAGACGACGTTGGATGTCGAACTGCCCGGCGGCAAACGTTATCAGCGCGAGATCACGCGCGAACAATTTGAGCAGTTAATTCAGCCGGTAATCGATCGCACGGTTGCCCCGGTCCGCCAAGCGATGAAAGATGCCGGGCTGACGGCGCAGCAGATCAACGAAGCCGTTCTGGTGGGCGGCTCGACGCGTATTCCACGTGTCCGTCAACTGGTGGAAGAGCAGTTCCAGCGCACGCCGCACAGCGGATTGAATCCCGATGAAGTGGTCGCGCTGGGTGCGGCGATCCAAGCGCACATCCTGGCGGGCGGCTCGGAAGCGACCAAGGAAATGCTGTTGCTCGATGTGACGCCGCTGTCGCTCGGTATCGAGTCGCTGGGCGGCGGCGTGGTGAAGATCATTCATCGCAATTCGACCATTCCGGCGTCGGCGACGGAGCACTTCACCACCGGCGTGGAAGGGCAGACCAACGTCGCGGTCCACGTGGTGCAAGGCGAACGCGAACTGGCGAGTGATTGCCGATCCCTCGCGCGCTTCGATCTGAAAGGCATTCCGCCCATGCCGGCCGGACTTGCCGCGCATTGAAGTGAAATTTCTGATCGATGCGAATGGAATTCTGCACGTCTCCGCGCGCGAACTGCGCAGCGGCAAGGAATCCGAAATTCAGGTGCAGCCCAGCTACGGTCTTACCGATGAGCAAGTCGAGAACATGATCCTCGACTCGTTCGATAACGCGGAAGAAGATTTCCGCCGCCGTCAGGTGATTGAAGCACGAAACGAAGCCGAGACCATGCTCGCGGCGCTGGAAAAAGGCCGCAAGAATCCGGCGTGGGAGCAGTTGTCGTCGCAGGAGCGCAGCAATGTCGGCAAGCTGGAGACCGCGCTGCGTGCGGTCGTGAACGAAGACGACTACCAGGCGATCCGCACGGCAATCGACGCGCTGAATCAGGGCACCATGCATCTCGCCGAACTGATGATGGAGATCGGCAGTGGGCACGGCGTTGAAGGGACAAAACATGGATACGGCCGACGTAGGCGAAGGGCCGGCATCGCCGCATCCGATCGCGCAAGCGGAGATTAAGTCAGGGACTAGGGGCTAGGGGCTAGAGGTTAGGGGCTAGAGGTTAGCAGGGACAGCGCGATTCGCAAGGTAGTGCAGACTCGTAAAATACTAGCGCGAAACGGCGGGATGGAGTTAGCCCAGGGCGGAAGCCCTGGGTCAGGCACGAAATAGATGCGAGCCCCTTCAGGGGCGGTGCAACATTTTTGACGGTATAGGGGTCCTTCGACTTCTCGCTGCGCTCGTCGCTCAGGATGACAAGGTGCGAGCGGTCTCAATTGTGAATGCGCTGAAGAGCGCGACGGGCTTTAGCCCCGGATAAAGGTAACGAGAATTTATGCCAGACGAAAAAACACAAGGCGGCGGAGCCGCAACGGTAGAAGCTCCCGGACCGAACACCGTCCGGGTCACCTTCCTGCCCGACAACAAGACATTTGAGTTTGAACACGGCAAGCTTCCCTACCAGGACCATGGCAAGCCTGAGTCGATCCTCGATGTGGCGATGAATTTCGGGCTGCACCTGGAGCACGCTTGTGGCGGAAACTGCGCCTGCACCACCTGTCACGTCGTGGTGAAAAAGGGCAAAGAGTTGCTCAACGAGATGGACGACGACGAGGCCGATCGCCTCGACATGGCCGCCGATCTGCAACTCAACTCGCGCCTGGGATGTCAGACCGTGATCGAGAAGCCCGGCGAAGTGGTGGTCGAGATACCGTCGTGGAACCGCAACTATGTTTCGGAAGCGGCGACCCACCACGATTGAGTTTGGTCTGTATGGTCATCCCGACTCGGCTTTAGCCGTAAGGGATCTCCTTTTCGGCTGCAGTCCACACTAACTACATTTTCGAGAGACCTATGCCTATTGAATTGAGATGGGATGACGCCGAAGACCTCGGCATTGCGCTGGCCGACAAATTTCCGGACATGAATCCGCTGGAAGTTCGCTTCACCGACCTGCACCGTTACGTCACCGAGCTCCCGACCTTCGTCGACGATCCGAAGCTGTCCAACGAAGGCAAGCTCGAAGCCATCCAGATGGCTTGGTACGAGGAGTATCAGGACCGCACGCAGTGAACCGTCCGCGAATTCAGCTTCCGGGCACAGCGGTCACGGTCACCTCATTCACCACCGACGGATCATCCCTCAGCTTTATATGGAGCGTGGTACTGTCGCCACAGGGTACTTTGAGCGTTGAGTCCGCGAATCCCTCCGGCACTGGCACCGAGTTCTTAAATTGGGGATCGGACGCAATCGAGTCGATGAGATACAGGCTCGACCCGCTCACCGTGCATTCCCTATCCGGACCTTCGGAGTAGCGGACTTCCTTCAGTGTCGGCAGTCGCACCAGCACGACCAGCGGCTGCCAGTCGCCCTTGGCATCGTTGGGGGCAACCGGCCGCAGACGCAATTGGCCAAATGCCGCCGGTCCCAGAAGCTTTTGCGGATCGAGAATTCCCATCACCGTCTTCGCATCCTGAAAATTCAGCGTGCCGTCGGCAAAGCTGAGCATCGCGTGCACCGAATCGTCTTCCGTCGCGATCTCGATTTTCTCGTCCCGCGAGAACGTACTGGGTATCTCGCTCCTCAGAAAGAAGGTCAGGGTGGCGTTTTGCGGAAGCACATCCGGGCTGGTCACGCGAATGCCCAAGGATGAACTCGCCTCAGCCGACTGAATGCTTTTGCTGATGAGCGTCACCTTGGGCCGTGGTGGCTCGACGGTCGTCTGCAATGCCAGTTCGCGGCCATCCTTAAGCGCGACATGAGCGGTGATCTTCTCCTCAGGCTGGAACGGAGAGGCTGGCGCGGCCGCGGCCAGCAGCAGTTGGTCGTGATCGCCGTTCCGCGTGAGCTTCGATGGGGCGAAATGCACCCCATTCATCTCGACGCCGGCCACTTCGTCCAGGCGCGTGCCTTTCAGCAATCCCTGCTGGTCACCCGAGTTAATGACCAAGCCGTCGAGGTGTCCTGCTTCAGCGTAAGTTTGCAGCGGCACGCGGTCTGCTTCAGCCAGGCCAGATTGCTTCACTTCCATGATCGCTGCACCCGGCGTCGCATCTTTCAGAGAAACCTTTACTTCAATCTCGTCCGGCTTGGAGACCTTCCAACTGCTATCAAGTTTCTTGCCGGCGGCGTCGCGCACCGTAACCTCATCTACACAAGTGGCGGCGTCGGATTCCAAATGCAGAGTGTCCTCTCGCCCCACGATGAGCGCACTCCGGTCGGTGGATGCGACCGTCCATTTCACCGCATGGGAGCTCTGCAGGTGGAAGGTCGGACCGTCGAAAGCATCGAATCCCCAGTAGCCGCGCAGCGTTCCAGACATTTCCGAATCGAGATTACTACTCTTCAGCCCGTGAGTATCGACGACGAAGCCGCCACGCGAAGCGTCGGCATGGGCGGGCAGATCGAATGTTTTGCCGGACTTGCTCCAGGTGTGCAGTACAAAATCGTGGCCAAGCGTGGTAGAGAAAAGCAACGGCGCACCTTCTACGGGCAAAACAAGCGAAGATTTCTCCAAACAGGAGACTTGCTTCGCATCGACCGGACGCAACGGGGGTAGCTGCGCCGACTCCACAGCGGGCAGGCCGATGACCAACACAGACTTCGGATTGCGGAATGATGGTGGGGTATTGAGCTTTAGATTCAACTCGTCATCCTGGGGAAACGCCAATGCAGGAATGTACTGATAGACCGCTGTGTGCAGTCCCGTCAGGATTTTGGCGACATCGACGACCGTCCCAACGTAAGCGCTGTAGTAACCGCCGCCTCCCATGCGAGTAGCGCTGAGTTGTCCGATGAGATCGGCGGACGGCCCCGAAGTAAGCGCCGCCACCATGGACTGGGTGTGCGGGTCGTCCAGCACCAGTTCGTCCGTGTGCTGCATCAGGCAAGGCCCCTGCTGCTCGGTGGGCTTATCGAAACACTGCGAATCAAGCTTAATGTCCAAGCTGCGTGCCAGCAGTGCCGACTTCTCATGTAGCTGTTTAGGGTCCTTGTTTGAAGTCTGCTTCACGGCGGCGAGATAGGCATCAAGACGAGAGCGATCGAGACTGGCCTGATTCAAGTCCTGCGACGCGCGGACAAACGAACCTGGTCTGCCTCGCACGGCAGAACGTAAAGTGCTGAAATCCCCGCCCGTCTCCGGAGCCAGGAAAAGCAGAGCTTGCTGGGCTTCCTTTGGCACCGTCACCAGAATTCCTTCCTGGCGAATCTTTTTGTTCCAGGTCTCCACGCGAATGAACCAATCCTCCGGTGGCGGATTGGTCGAGCCGCGAAGAAATGCCACGATCAGCAGGTAGTGTGCGGTTTGGCTGTCGGGGAAATTGGGATGCACCCACAGCCGGTCACCAACCTGCAGGTTGGGTACGTTTGCGATGGGCAGTTCCTTGCCGGCGCGATCCACTCGCACTTCCACCCGGGGACCCGGCAGGTCAAAGGCCGCGCTATCGGCACGAGCTATGGCTGTAAAGCTCAGAGCGAAAAGGACTGCTTGAACGAACAGAAATCTCGAACGCATACCTCTATTTTAGAGGTCTGGCGTCCGCGAGAAGAGGCCTTGACGGTGCGCCAAATGGCTGTTTCTCGCAAACGAGATGACCGAGGCGCGTCGGCTGATTACGCGTTCCTGTCGCCAAATCCAGTACATCCTGGAAGGCGGCGGTCAAGCGCCGCCCTGCTTCCCGACACTATTTCGCCTTCCCGCCAAAGGCCAGTCCTAATCCCGTGGTCAGCAGCACGTCGTTGTTCTTCTTGCCTGCCACTGGCCTGCTGTTGTAACGGTCGCCGAAATTCAAGTTCCACGTGAACGCACGATAGAACTTGCTGGCCACGCCGAAGTCGAAAACGCCGCGATAACCTCCGCCATCGTTCAGATAGGGGAAGAAATAGAAGTCCTGATTCACCGTGGTATTGGCCGAGAACTTGTGCATGAATTCGTCGCCAATGGTGGCGTTCATCAGGTTGTTGGTTAGGGGAGTGTCATAGTGCTCATAGGTGTAACCGAAGCCGCCCAGCAGGTCGAGCGTCGTCAATGGGTTCGCGATCAGGTGATATCCGAGACCGCCGCTGGGACTGATGCGCACGTCGAGGTCCTGGGCATGATCGTACGACCCGGCAAACAAGCCAAAGGCAAACAACTTCTTAGTCAGGTTGCGATCGTAGCGAATGAAGCCCCCTAAGGCATTTGCGCTCGTGGTGCTAACGCCGTTGGTGTTGCTTGTCGAGTAAATTGAGGCGGCATTGATGGTCCACTTGTCGGTGGTAGTCGGACGCTCGGCGTTGAAACCTAGTGCCAGGTTGGTCGTGTCGGAGTTCCCTCTCGCTAGCGCCAGGCCAAAGTTGCCGCCTCCATCCCACCCTTCCAGGATTCCTGGATGCAGCGACTTCTCGTAGGCCGCCTGGTCAGCTGGCGAGCGCATCACCGCGACGTCGGCCATCGGGATCTGCTGCGTTCCCGTCGGCGTCGTCACGGCCACTTGCGAATCCTCTGACTTCACCGGCCCGGTGACGACCTGCTTGTCGGTGCGGGTCACGACCAGCGGCTGATCGGAAGAAAACTGAGAAATTGCGTCGAAATCAATCGTGATCGTGCCCGCGTGCTCGGTTTTCAGGACCAGCTTCTTGTCGCTCATACTCACGATGCTGCCGGTAAATCGATCGCCATTCTTCAGGGTCACCTGTTCGGCGCATAAGGTACCAGCGCAATAAAGTATCAGGACGGCAAAGACACTGCTTCTCAACATAACCCGGGCCCTCTCTTTCTGTCTGTTCAAGGTTCTGGTTTAGACTGCCAGCTTGTTGTATTTTGGGCGGTTGAAGAAGACTACGGGTTGAGCGCACACAATGCAAGCCCCCTCAACGACGGGAGCCGCGGTTTTGCGCAGTCAGCTCGCTTATCTTCGGCGGCGAGTCGCACGGTATCGAGATCACGCTCTTTCAGCCGGAATTGACAAATATTGATTTAAGCTACTCTAAACATGCAGTACTGTTATCAGCGAGGAAAATTATGGCGCCACAACCTACGATCGAACACCGCCGTTTACTGGAAGCCCGTGACAGCAATGTACCCTGGCGCAAGTGGGGTCCGTACCTTAGCGAGCGGCAATGGGGTACCGTGCGCGAGGACTACAGCCAGGATGGCAATGCCTGGGACTACTTCACTCACGACCAAGCCCGGTCGCGGGCTTATCACTGGGGTGAGGACGGCCTTGCCGGCGTCAGCGACGATCAACAGTTGCTGTGCTTTAGCGTGGCCCTGTGGAACGGCAAGGACCCTATTCTCAAAGAGCGTATGTTCGGCCTTACGAACAGCGAAGCCAACCACGGCGAAGACGTAAAAGAATATTACTTCTATCTGGACAGCACGCCGACGCACTCGTACATGAAGTACTTGTACAAGTATCCGCAGGCAGAATATCCCTATAGCAACCTGATTGAGACGAACAAGCGGCGCACCCGTAACGACATGGAGTACGAACTCCTGGACACCGGAGTCTTCAACGACGACCGCTACTTCGATGTCTTCGTCGAATATGCCAAGCAGGGCCCAGAAGACCTCCTCATCCAGATCAGCGTGAGTAATCGCGGGCCCGAGGCTGCGAAAATCGATGTTCTGCCGACTCTGTGGTTTCGCAACACCTGGACATGGTGGCCAGGTACAGCCAAGCCGTCCTTGAAGCAGGTCCCTGGTCAGAAAGGCGCGCAGGCGGTTGCAGCGTCGCACGCCAGCCTGGGGGACCGCTATCTGTACTGTGAGGGAGATGCCTCCCTGCTATTCACGGAAAACGAGACCAACAACGAACGACTGTTCGGCACGCCCAATCCCACTCCCTACGTGAAAGATGGAATCAACAACTACGTTGTCCAGGGAAATCAGAACTCGGTCAACCCCGAGAAAACGGGGACGAAATCAGCGGCGCACTATCAGTTGAATGTGGGCGCGGGAAAGACCGTCACCATCCGTCTGCGACTGAGCGATCAGGCGCCTGCTGCCATCGGCGATCCATTCAAGAGCTTTGACGCGACCCTGCTGACCCGACGGGGCGAAGCTGATGAGTTCTACAAAGCCGTTACTCCGGAATCGGTTGACAAAGATCGGGCCCTGGTCATGCGCCAGGCATTGGCCGGAATGCTCTGGACCAAACAGTTTTTCTACTTCGACGTGGACAAATGGCTCGAAGAGCATGGTGTCGATCCGATGAAGCCGGGCGGGCGCTTCATGCGGAACCGCGAATGGTTCCACATGATAAACGAACACGTCATTTCGATGCCCGACAAGTGGGAGTACCCATGGTATGCGGCCTGGGATCTCGCTTTCCACACCATCGCGCTGTCCACGGTCGATCCTGATTTTGCCAAAGGACAGCTCGACCTGATGCTGCAGGAGTTTTTCATCCATCCGACCGGTCAGATCCCGGCCTACGAGTGGAACTTCAGCGACGTCAATCCGCCGGTGCACGCCTGGGCCACCATTTTCTTGTACCGAACGGAGCTGGCCTTTACCGGAAAAGGTGACCTCGAGTTTCTCAAGCGCTCATTTGCCAAGCTGATGCTGAACTTCAGTTGGTGGGTGAACCGCAAAGACCGGTTTGGCAAAAATCTATTTGAAGGTGGCTTCCTCGGGCTGGACAACATCGGCGTTTTCGACCGCAGCGCGCCACTGCCCACCGGTGGCAGCCTGGAGCAGGCGGATGGCACCGCGTGGGTCTCCATGTTTGCCCAGAACATGTTGGAGATCGCCATCGAGCTAGCGGCCCACGACCCTTTTTACCAGGACATGGCCGTGAAGTTTGCTGAGCATTTCCTTTGGATTGCCCACGCCATGAATCAGATGGGACCTGAAGGTATGTGGGACGAGGAAGATGGTTTCTATTACGACGTCCTGCGCCTCCCCGACGGTAGCGCCAGGCGGCTCAAGGTCCGCTCCATGGTAGGTCTGCTGCCCTTGTGTGCTACCACTGTGATCGAGCCTTGGCAGCGCGAACGGGCGCCGCGAACCCTGCAGATCCTACGAGAACGCTTGGCCCGCATGCCCGAACTGAGCAACAGCATTCACGCAACCGGGAAGGGGCATCTAGGATATGCCGAACGCGGCATCGCCGCGCTGGTAAACGAGGACCGGTTACGCCGGATTCTCGCGCGTATGCTCGACGAGAACGAATTCCTCAGTCCTTATGGCATACGGGCATTGTCCAAGTACCACGAAGACCATCCTTATGTCGTCAACGTTGGAGGACAGGAATACAAGGTGAATTATCTGCCGGCGGAGTCCGACACCGGCATGTTCGGTGGCAACTCCAACTGGCGTGGGCCGATATGGATGCCGGTGAACGCATTACTGATCCGTGCTCTGATGTCGTTCTACCTCTATTACGGTGACAACTTCAAAATCGAGTGTCCCACGGGCTCAGGCAAGTTGATGAACTTGTTCGAGGTAGCGCACGAGATAGCTGATCGACTGGAAGGAATCTTCCTGCGGGATAAGTCCGGCCGTCGGCCGGTGTTCGGAGGTGCGGAGAAATTCCAGACCGATCCCCAATGGAAGGATTACATCCTGTTCTACGAGTACTTCCACGGCGATAACGGCGCTGGCCTTGGCGCCAGCCACCAGACCGGATGGACGGGCGTGGTGGCAAAGCTGATCGAGCTCTTCGGTCGCCTTGACCCGCAGCAGCTACTGGACGCCGGCAAAGCGGGCGCATTCTTGACGGACGAATCCAAGAAGTAGCGATCCGCGTCGGATATCTGCATTGCCGCTTCGACGAAGTTGGGGAGGCGGTGGGTATGTATTTCCTGAAAACAGGTTCACCGGCATATCTGCGTTGGCTTAAGGTTTTCGAGCCTCTGATGGTGATTACCGGAATTGTGCAGCCGCTCGCCACCATACCGTCGATTTCCAAGTTGTATTTCACCCACAGTCAACATGCTTCCGGTCAATCGTTGACGACCTGGTCCATCTTTGCCGTCGCCAGTCAGACGCTGGGCAGGGAGCGCCGGGAGGCCCGGCGCAACAGAAGAACGATGTGAAAGTGAAGGTGAAAGGGGACACAGTTACATATACGTATCCCGATGGAAGCAAGATTGTGCTCAAGGGAACGCATCCATTCCGTGACAACAATCCAGGAGATTTGAAGTCTGGTTACAGTTCGATTGGTCGTGACGGTAAATTTACGATTTACTCGCCTCTGGACGCCGGAGTCAGCGCACTCGGCCAAACCTTGACCGGTAAGTATGGGGACTCGAGTATTTCGGAGACGATGAAGGCCTTCGCACCTGGAAGCGATGGAAATGATCCGGTTAAGTGCGCGGCCACTCTAGCATCTGCTGTTGGAGTGCCGGTGAGCACAAAGATATCTGCGTTGACTTCTGCGCAACTGATGACATTTCAGTACAACATCGCTATAGCAGAGGGTTACAACAGCGCGAACAACACGGCCACGTATATTGCTTCGCCGAAATAGTGACCGGTCCGGTATTTAGGAGGTGAAATGAGTAGAAGTTGCAACTCGGCCCTTGTGCTCGCCATCCTGCTATGCGTGATGTTGCGAGCAGTCGGGCAGACGATCCTTGAACCACTGAATCAAGAGGTGGCGTTGGCTGGCGAGATTCGTAAGGTTCACGGATATGGCCCTCCCGGCTACGGTGAAAACAAGAAGGTGGACATCCCGATCACATACTGGGTACTTGAACTGCCACATCCCGTTAACACCGTCTGTACGCCGGAGAAGCCCCAGTGGGAAGCTGAGGACTGTGAAGCGGCGAAGCAGCTGAAGTTGTTCTTTCCGACATTGCCTGCCAACAATGGGCTTGAACGGAAAGCGGAGGCAATGAAGGGCCACAGGGTTATCGCAACCGGTGTTTTACATCGGTCGGATACGGTGGGAGAAATAACTCCGATTTACATGAATGTGGCAGACCTTCAGCCTGTACAAACCTCGCCGGAGCCATGAGCACGACAGGGCCGGCCCCCGTCTGTGGGTCACGTATGGACTGCTCAATCGGAAGCCCGCTATCTACGTCGGCAATATTATCGGCCTGGCGATGAACGTGCTGATGGTGAACGGCATACTGATGCACGCCGGATGGACCTACTGAGACTCTTCGAGGTTACCTCTAGTTCAGAGAGGCGAAGAAACTTCTTGCCGTTCGCTCAAAAAACGATCAAGAAGCGCCGCACTACCGTTCTGCCTTACTTGCTTCCCGCCGCCACGGGCTGCGTCATTTCAATTTTTGCCTCTCGCAGATACTTGGCTGCTTCTTCGGGAGGCGTTGGGTTCTGGTAGAAGCCAGTTCCCCACTCAAAGCCTGCGGTCTTGGTAAGCCGCGGCATGAATTCGACGTGCCAGTGGTAGTGATCCATGGCCGCTTCCTGCACCGGAGCGGTGTGAATCACCAGGTTATAGGCTGGATTGTCGAGCACCTGATCGGCGCGGACCAGCAGGTTCTTCAAGGCTTTTGCCAAACCCTCGTAGACTTGCGATGACGAATTTTCGAAAGCCGATTCATGCCGCTTAGGCAGGATCCACGTTTCAAACGGAAAGCGCGGGGCATACGGAGCGACGGTAAGAAAGCCGGGATCGTCGGCCACCACACGCACTCCTGATTCGGTTTCCTGGCGGACGATGTCGCAATAGACGCAGCGCTCTTTGTAAATGAAATATTGCTTGGAGCCTTCGAGTTCCTCAACAACGTGCTTGGGAACGATGGGCAGTGCAATCAGTTGTCCGTGAGAATGCTCCAGCGTTGCCCCCGCCGCGATCCCGTGGTTCTTGAAGATCAGGATGTACTTGAAGCGGCGGTCTTTCTTTAGATCGACGATGCGGTCCCGGTACGCCCACAAAACATCTTCAATCCGCCTCTCCGAAATGCTGGCCAGAGTGGAGCCATGTTCGGGCGTTTCGATGACGACCTCGTGCGCTCCGATGCCATTCATCTTGTCGAACATGCCTTCGGCCTGCCGGTTGAGGCTTCCCTCGATTCCGAGGGACGGGAACTTGTTGGGCACCACGCGCACCGTCCAATCCGATGTGTCGCGCGCAGCTCCGTTCGGGCGATACGCCAGCACCTCGGGCGGAGTCTTGCTTTCATTGCCATAGCAGAAAGGGCAAAAGCCGCCCTTCATCTTGACGGGTTCACGGGTGAAGTCGGTGGGACGTTTGGCGCGATCGGTCGATATGATTACCCATCTACCTATGATTGGATCTTTGCGTAATTCAGGCACGGCTAACCTCGGTCGAACAACTTTTTATCTTACGCCATGATGGGCGGCGAGCGAAGGCTGGGTAGTTCTCCGGCGAAGAGAATCGCAAGTTAAGGAAAGGTCGATGGGTGGATGCGCAAAAGCCCTGGACCACCTGTCCCAGCGAAGCCCTTGCGCGACTAGAATCAACCACGGAGATCACAGAGTTCACGGAGAACACTCGATGAAAATCAACGCTCTGTGTCCTCCGTGTCTCTGTGGTGAATGATTTCTACGCTATGCTTTGCCGTCCCGCTCCTTGCCGACGACCGTGATGCACTCTTCCAGTACATCCATCGCGATGTCGGCTTGCTCGCTGGTTACGATAAGCGGAGGCGCGATGCGAATGCTGTTCGGACCACATCCCAGCAGCAGGACACCGCGTTCGAAGGCCAGCTCAACAATGCGATCGCGCTCCGCGCCGCCTTGCGTCTTGGCCTTCTTGTCGGTGACAATCTCGATTCCGATCATCAAGCCGCGTCCGCGGACATCCCCAACCAGATCAAGGCGTTGCGGCCAATCAGCAATGCGTTGCATGATGTGCTTTCCCACTACCTCGGCATTCTTGATGCCCTCGCGCTCCAGCACATCCATGGTCGCCAATGCAGCCGCGATTGAGACCGGATTTCCGCCGAAGGTCGAAGCGTGCGAACCTGGCACCCAGTCCATGATTTCGGCCTTTGACATCATGATGCCCAACGGCATCCCGCTGGCGATTCCCTTGGCGCTGCAGAGAATGTCAGGCTCAACCCCGGTATGCTGGATGGCCCACCACTTACCCGTACGGCCCGCGCCCGACTGCACTTCGTCCGCGACCAACAAAATGCCATGGCGGTCGCAAATGCGGCGCAGTTCCTGCATGAAAACTGTTGGCGCGACAACGTAGCCGCCCTCACCCTGGATGGGCTCGACAAAAATCGCAGCCACTTCCTCGGGAGCCAGAGTCGTCTTGAACAGTTTCTCTTCGATGAACCTCGCGCACCCTAGCGCAAACGCGTCGGCTTCCTGGCTTCCACCCACGCATCCGCGGTAAACGTCGGGATACCGCACGTGGGTTACGCCGGGAACCAGCGGCGAGAAGCGGCGCTTCTGCTGTGGCTTCGAAGCCGTCAGCGAAAGAGCGCCCATGGTGCGTCCATGAAATGCACCGTAGAACGCAATGATGTTCTGCCGCTTGGTGTGATAGCGCGCCAGCTTCAGTGCCGCTTCGACGGCCTCCGCTCCGGAATTACCGTAGTAAATCTTGTGCGGCCCTTTCATGGGAGCGACCTTCGACAGCCGCTCGCCCAGCGTCACCATGCTCTCGTAGTAGAAGTCGGTGCCCGACATGTGAATCAATTCAGCCGCCTGCTTCTGGATGGCAGCCACGACTTCCGGATGGCAATGCCCCGTGGAGGTCACGGCGATGCCGGCGGAAAAATCGAGGAACTCGTTGCCGTCAACGTCCTCAACAATGACACCGCGCCCACGCTTGGCGACCATGGGATAGGAACGAGTGTAGGACGGCGAAATGTAACGCTGATCGCCTTCCAGAATGCGCCGCGCATTGGGGCCGGGCAGGCTGGTCTTCAGGTTTGGACCGGCAAGTTGAGTGAGTGCAGTGGTGGTCATGATGTTTCTCCTTCGAATGGCTTGCGGCATGAGTTGATGCCGGAGCTTCTGTCAGCCCGCGAGGGCAGTCTGGTTGGACTGCAATGGCAAACTGGAACGGCGCGGGAGGCCGACGGAAGAAGGGAAACTGGCTAGTCGCCGGAGAAAAGGTTGGGACGGGCCACGCAGGGAGACAACTTCGACTCCGCACGGCTGGAGAGCCGGGGTCCCCAGCAAATCCCATCTTTGGACTGGGTTAAGTGAGGAATCGGCTGTGACCAGGGAATTCGCACGCCTACGCCGCACACCTCATGTAAGGTGCCGCCCGAGCTGTTCGGCTTGGTCGCGCGATTGGTCAAAACAATACTCCTCAGTAGATTATAGGCGCTTCCGGACCTTGGCGTAACCCCCAAAATCAGCCGGCCAAAACTTGGCTGATGCCTTTCCGCCGGAGTGGTTTCCAGTCCCCTCCCTGGGCAACTTTTTGTCGTCTACTACCGTCGATAGTAGTATGGGCTGCAGGGCCCCTTTCTCCCTGGGAGTACACATCTAATAGAAGGCCAACCAACGCTCTCGCGGGCGTTGTGAAGTTGAGTTGAAAAAGGAGCACTAACGATGTCGAAGTTAAAGAAAGCGCTTTTGTGTTTAGCTCCCCTTGTATTCCTTAGCCTGTTACCCACCTTACTCAGTGCGCAAGACAACATGAGCATGGGCGGCAAGCAGAGCATGTCTGCGACGGGTTGTCTGAAACAGGGCAGCCATCCCGACGGTTTTTACCTGATGGGTCAGGACGGCAAAATGTACGAGCTCATGGGATCAGGTCTGGCCGCCCACGTCAATCACACGGTAACGGTGACTGGCCACGAGGTAAAGCTCTCGCACGCGCAAGAAGAAAAGAAGGAAGCGACCGAGAAGGCGGAGGCTGGTGACAAGCCCTATGTTGACATGAAGGTCAGCAGTGTCAAGATGGTGAGCGAGAGCTGCCAATAAACGCTATTTAAGTGAGCTGTCCAATCGAGCGAAGCGACAAACGAGCACAGTTCAACGGGACTGTGCTCGTAGTTTTTGGCCAACAGGAATGCCGCGCGGAGCAAGGGGATCAATGCGATTCGTGACCATTATCGCGTGAAAATGGCGCTGTTTGAGCGCTACCCGCTTTCCGTGAACTGGCGGCCTAACTCTTGGCGGCTTGTTTCGCCGCCTTCATAACGGTTTTCGTCATGCGGTTTTCGCCCGCCCAGTACAGGCTAATCTCGTGGCCATCGGGATCATTGAGGTAAGCGTGCCGCCAGCCCCAGGGCATCATGCGCGGCAGTTGGGTTATGTAGAAGTTCTTTTTCTGGAGCTTGCGGCAGAAATCATCGAGATCGCGAACCTCGAAGTACAAGCGCACTCCATCGCTGGCAACAGAAACCCCTGGTCCCGCCTGATGCAGCGCGATGGTTCCATCTCCGCCCGGCGCCCGCAGGCGTGCGTACACCGAAGTACCCTCATAGCGAAAATCCTCGATCAGCTTGAATCCCATCAGGTCGCGGTAGAAGGCCATCGCGCGCTCCACGTCTTTGGCATAGATCATGGCATGGTTGAAGGTAAGCTTGCCGCCATCTTCGGGAGGCGCGGGTGCCCCGGTCCGCGCGGGTTTGGCCGGCTTCGCTGCTGCACGCCCGGCGGCCTTGCCGGCTGCACGTTTCGCCCCCTTCGAAGCAATGGTCTTTTTCGCTGAAGATTTTTTCTTGGCTGCCTTCTTCTTCATGGCGTTCTCCGGCGACATCACCTCGCGCGAGCGGCGCAAGTATGGTCGGGTCTATAGCAATTGTCAAGTTTAGTGATAACTTGGGGGCGGGCATGTTGTCCATCGGAAGTGGAAGCAGCGGGGATTAGGAGCTTTCGACGTGTCACACGGCAGATTTTCGCGCTGGGCTTGGCCTCTGAGCATTGCCGCTGCGGGAGTAGGCACAGCCGCGGTGGTTCTCCTCCGTGGCTGCTGGCACACCCACATGGGTTGGCCGACACGGCACGATGACCACTATTCCTATCGAGTTTGTACCGACTGCGGCATCAAGCGACTGTTTGATCCCAAATCGTTTCGCGGGTATGGCCCCTACAGCTACGACTTGCGAGGACTCATCGCCCGCGACCGCGCCCGCCGCATGAGGCACCAGAAGACTACCGCCTGAAGCGGACGAGCAGCCGCGCAGAAATTTCACCATCGCCCAAGGGGCGCCAACTCCCCCACGCATTCGTGTCGTTGCGAATGTGTGGGACAAAGAAGCCGTTATAGCAGCCTCGAACTTTGAACCTGGGCCTCGCAAAGACAACAGTCAAGGCAGAAAAGAAATGGTAGGCACGAGGAGACTCGAACTCCTGACCTCTACCGTGTCAATTTTGATCTCAACAATCTAAAACCCTTTGCCTGTCTTGCTTTTCCGGTTTAGACAGCTTCAAAAAAGGGCGAAAACGGCCTAGTTTTGGTGACGAGTTGGTGACGAGTTTTGGGATTGCGAGGGTGAGTGGCGGAGAGAGAGGGATTTGTTCTTAGCGGTCCCTCGATGACTGACGTAATACCCCGATAGCGAGTAACCGGGTAAGGGCGTACCGTTTCGGGCTTGTGAGTGTAATGGCCTGGTTACGCCAACTAGCGGACGATGTGACGCTGCAGGACCTATAATTCAATTGCTTATGCGGTATCGAGTGCTAGCAACTTTCGCCATAGCCGTGACACTCTTCATATGATCTCGGAAGCCATCGGCAAACTCGTAGACAAACTTCCGCCGTGGGGAAAGGTTATTTTCTGTAGCCTCACACTCGCCGTAAGCGTGTACTACGTCGCCCACTACGGCTTGTAACGTTTCTTGCTGCGCGTGATTTTCAGCCCCTAAATTTCAAACTGACCCACTACCAAGCAGCGAGATAGCTGGCGTAAAATCGCGTGGCTGTTGAAAAACTCTTTTGTGGCGTCTCCGCCCGAAATTTGCCTTGTGTAAGTTATTGAGTCTCGGTTCGCCGGAAACTCAAAACACTTCACAATTACTGCCTTGGTTCCTTTTTCAACAGCCACGCCTGGTTGCGCCAATTGACTACCGGTTTGCGCGTCATGCTCCCCACTTTGGCGGCTGCGAGCTTTTTGACATTGAAGCTAGTGATGGTGGTCACATCCCGCAATCCGCAAGTTCATTAACATCGGCGACATGAAACGACGTGTTCTCCTGCTGGTTGCCATTGTCTCAACCTCCACGCTTGTGGCTCAGCATGCGGCCTCGAACACTCCTGTAGGTTCATTTCCGGAGATCTACCTGATCGGTAGCGTACATAATTTGCACTTCGAGGAGCGTTACCGCTACTCGCTTGTCGATCTGCAGGCTCAGGTCCGAGTCACTTGCATCCGGATGTCGTATGCGGCGAGATCACGCCCGGAGATATCAACGGCCCTATGGAAGGTAACTTCCCTCCGGAAGCTGCCATGCTGGCCGAGATGGCTCCAGGCTGGGGAGTGCGCTTCATTCCCGCCGATTGGCGAATCAGCTTTGCGTGGCAGGCGCGAGCCGAGAAACAGGAAGCGGATGATAAATTGAAGGCCCCTCAGGTAAGTGTTGAGCAGAGCAAAAATAAAAGCCTATTACGACGCCTTTAACGGGGCATCGCTCTACGAGTATACGAATGAGTCGCCACGATTTCAGGCCATGGTCGATCACCTATTCGAAGATGTGATTGGAGAAAACACTCCCTCCGATATCGCAGCTGGAGCATGGCATGAACGCAACCGCTCAATCGTGGAAAACTGCCTCGTTAATGCGGGTTCAGCAAGGCGGATTGTCATTGTTTTCGGTGCCGCACACGTGGCACAACTCCAGCGGCAGTTGGCGGCACTTGGATTGAAGGGCCGCATCCCGCCGCGTGCATTCTTGCCCGCAGGGTTGGGAACCATGCCGCAGATGGTGGTTTCTCGGTGGGAACGTAACCTGAGAAACCTGGAAGGGATCGTGAATGGGAGCATAACGGTTTCCCCTGATGTGAAAGCCAAGGTCGAAGATACGAATCGTGCTCCACAGCTGAGAAGCGAGATTGAACTCTATCTGACTCGCCAGAAGATACCATAGGCAGCGGATGCGAGAGATGGGCTGTTGCTGCCAACCATCGTGCCAACTGGACCGTATTCAGGATTCGCGTCGGGTCGACTTCGGGGTCTTGGGTGTATCGTCGGCAACGCGCAACCACCTGCCGCTGTTCAATTGGTGATAAATTGCCATCTCACGACCAAAGAACACAACCGCCCGCATGGCTTGATGTAAAGGGCAGGAATTTCTCTCGTAGCGAAGTCGTGAGTATCTGGTTTGATATGCGAGTGTTGGCGGAGGTGATGGCTGCGCAATTGGTGACGAGTTGCGGTAGCGCTCCGGGTAGGGCTCGCGTGAAGGCACTGAATCTAAAGAAGAAATGGTAGGCACGAGGAGACTCGAACTCCTGACCTCTACCGTGTCAAGGTAGCGCTCTAACCAACTGAGCTACGCGCCTACGCAGGTGGGACGACCCTTATTCTAGCGGGCTGCGGTCATGTGGGCAAGCCTTGCAATTGCAACGCTCTCGGAGCCACCACAGACCGAAGAAGTGTAAGCGATCGCGCGCCCCAACTCTGACCGAAGCGAAAACCGAGCCTTCTTCATCTTCTGCGCCGCCAACCGTGTTTATCGCGGAACTCCCTATGCCAGTGGTTTCGCGGCTTGTCCGTGTCCCAGGAGAACGCGCCCTTGTGCAACGTGATCTGAGGCTTGCTGCCATCCCCGTCGAGAATGATGCTGACGACGTCGAAGCGGCAGGGCGGTGGCCGGTCGCTGGGGATGCGACGAACATATCTGCGAGCAACCGATAAGATGTGCCGCCGCTTGCTCCGATCGACTGCTGTCCCCGGTGGAGCAAATCCTTCGCCGGTCCGGGTTTTGACCTCGATGAAGCACAGAATGCCTTCGTCCCATCCAATCAGATCAATTTCACCGCGGTCATAGGGCAACACGGAAATTTGCGGCAACAATTGTGTAACCCAGACTCCGCAGGTGCAGGTATGCTTCGAGTTCGCCGCGTTTGCCGGTCAGCAGATGTTTCGGCTGACGCGCCGGTAGGTGCCGGTTGGCGAATTCCAAACTGCGGATGACGAACTTGGTCAGCCATACCATGAGGCGAGTCACACGTCCGATGAGGTTGACTCTAACGGTTTCCAGCTTTTGCAGTTGTGATGAGCATCACCTGGAGCCGTGCTTTGGGAGCCGCACAATGCGTCGTTCGGGAGAATTTGGGTTACGTGGTTGCCAGCCGGAGACAAAGCCGTCAGAATCGAAGTGGCGCTGGCCGACTCTTATGTGCCCGGTCGGGGTATTAATGCGCCAGCGATGTCGAGATAGTTCGGGAAGATCCACCGGAAAGGTTCACGTGGAATATCGCGGAATGGCAAAGTTCGTTTTCGGGGCGGCCGCTTGAAGAGTCAATTCTGGACTGCGCCGAACCAGATCACGCTGCTGCGCCTCATCTTCATCCCGTTTGTCATTATCACGGTATTCGACGGGCAATGGCGCTGGGCGCTCGGTCTTCTGGTAGCGGCTGCCCTGAGCGACGCCCTCGACGGATTGCTGGCGCGGGCCTTGCACCAACAGACCCTGCTTGGGCAATACCTTGACCCCATCGCCGACAAACTACTGCTGAGCTCCCTGTTTCTGGTGCTTTCGTTTGTCAAAAAGATTCCGTGGAAGTACACCATTCTGGTGTTCAGCCGCGACCTGTGCATTGTAGCGACTGCCGTCGTTTTGTATGCCACGGTTGGATTTCGCGACTTCCGCCCCAGTATTTATGGCAAGGTAAACACCGCCTGTCAGATCGCCGCCGTTTTCTTCGTGGTCCTGGCACAAGTAGTACGGATTCCTTTGGTGCTGTATCTGGAAACGTTCTTTCTCTACGCGACCTTTACGTTCACAACCATCTCGGGCGTCCACTATGTTTTGCTGATGGGTCATCGCTTACGCAAACAGGACCAAAAATCAGCCGCCTAGCATTGAAGGGGACGACTGAAAGCCGTGGCCCTTCAAAGCGCGAGATGTTCCTTGAACAATCGAACTGAAGCACCGTTCCACCCGTCAAAGTAGATACAAACCGCTTTAGCATAAGGCCACACGCTCTGCGGCTATTCAGGATCATGACCAGCAATCGCAATCACCGTCTGCAAGTGATCGTCGCATTTGCGTTGGTGTATGTGTTCTGGGGCTCGACCTATCTCGCAATCGGCATCGCCGACGACGAGCATCTTCCTCCGGCGGTAATGTGCGCTCTGCGATTCTTGATTGCAGGTCCGCTGATGCTGGCCGCGTGCGCCGTGATGGGCCGAACCGTTCGCATTACCTGGA
This sequence comes from uncultured Acidobacteriaceae bacterium, assembly GCA_963709045.1. Taxonomy (GTDB): domain Bacteria; phylum Acidobacteriota; class Terriglobia; order Terriglobales; family Acidobacteriaceae; genus Bog-257. Next base: position 65,725 of record CAVPUX010000016.1, read on the forward strand.
ATGAGGCGGTCCGCTTGGCGACGATCGGTTGCCTGCTACTGGTGGCTGCCAATGGAGGCCTGGCATGGGCCGAGCAGTGGGTCCCAACCGGACTGGCGGCACTGATCGTCGCGGTTACACCGATCTGGTTCATGGTGCTGGAGACCTTCGTCTTCCGCGGGGACCGGCTCTCACGCCGCGGTTTAATCGGGCTGGCGCTAGGTATCGCCGGTATTGCCATTCTCTTCTGGCCCGAGTTTGCAGCACGCAATACCCTCGGCTCCATGCAACTGGTGGGTTCGTTCACTCTCTTGTTCTCGTCGATGAGCTGGGCCATAGGTTCCGTGCTCTCGCGCAAATGGCAAATGAAGGTTGACCCGCTTACCGCAACCGGTTGGGAAATGTGCTTTGCGGCGATCGGCAATGCTTTGGTCGCGTTGGTTATGGGGCAGACGCATCGCATTGTGCTGACTTCTCGCGCGCTGATGGCTGTGCTCTACCTGGTGGTTTTCGGGTCGTGGGTTGGTTACACGGCGTACATCTGGCTGCTAAAGCATGTGTCCACGCAGAAGGTGGCGACATACGCCTATGTGAATCCCATCGTCGCAGTCTTCCTGGGATGGCTGGTGCTGCACGAGCGCTTCGATGGATACATATTCGCTGGAAGTGTTGTCATCATTGCTGCTGTAGCGTTGGTCACCACGGCAAAAGTCCACAGCCGCGAAGCGGGAGAGCAAGCGGTGGGTGGGCTTCCCGAACTGGAATCGGAAGTGTAGGAGCTACAGCAGTCTGGATTGTTTTGCGCAATGGCATTAAAGCGCTTTTCTTGCAAATGGGGCTAGTCTAACCCCCCCGCGCTTCTTCGACCGTTGTCAGGCAGCTGTTTTTCTCGTACTCTGAAAGCGATGGAAGTGCACTTCAGCCCCGAGACCGAAAAGAAACTCGAAGACCTGTCCACGCAGAACGGACGCCGGACGGATGATCTGGTTGAGGACGCAATGGCGGGATACTTTGACGAAGTGCTGCAAGCGCGGGAGATGCTCAACAGCCGCTATGACGACCTGAAAAGCGGCCGGGCGAAGCCCATCTCTCGGGACGAGGTTATTGCCCACTTCCGCAAAAAGAGCGCGATCGCTCGCCGGAAGATATTTTGGCCAGCATCGACGCACTGGTGCCTCTCCCCGATCGGGGCCACAAACGCCCGGATCTCACGTCACGCCCGTTGCGATTTATTTTGGTGCGTGACTACCTGGTAGCCTACGCGCCGGAAGAAGAGCCGCTGTGGATCATCGCGGTGATGCACGGACGGCGCAGCCCCCGTCTGATAGCCGCGGTCCTTAGAGGCAGAGAGTAATTTCGCCTGAGCTACTTCCTCTTCCACCGTACCCCATCCTTTGTGTTTTCCAGGATGATGCCGTTTTCCGCTAACTGCGCTCGAATAGCGTCTGACCTTGCGAAATCACGGGTCTTGCGTGCTTGTGAGTGTTCAGCGACAAGTTGCTCGACCTCAGCGTCAGAAAGCGCCGCTGCTTTGGCCAGTTCGGCTGTCTCGGGGCTGATCTTGCCCTCCAGGCCCTCTGACTTTGCCCACTCGACCGTCGCGCGCACCTTGGCGGCATCGTCGTCCTTCAGTACGGCGAAGATCTCATCGAATTCTTCGAGGACCCTCAGCAGTTGGGGCACGTTGTTTTTCCGTACTTCCCCCGCGTCGGCGGCAGCGTTCACATCGCGCACCATATCGAAGACAGCGCCCAGGGCGCGCGCGGTGTTCATGTCATCATCAAGTCCGGCGCGCATCTCGGCTGAAGTTCTCTCCGCTATCTCAGCAATGATCACATTGCCGTCATCGGCAAACTGTGAAGTTTCCAACCGAAGCTTGAAGTTGCGCAACCGCTCCACCGAGTTCGCCGCCTGCGTCAGCCCATCGAAGGTGAAGTTGAGCTGTTTGCGATAGGGTACCGACATCAGCAGAAAGCGAATCGACGACGGCTTGTGACCCATCAGAATGAGGTCGCGGACGGTGAAGAAGTTCCCCGCGCTCTTGGCCATCTTCTCGCCTTCCACCAACAGAAACCGGGCATGCACCCAAACATGGACGAACGGCTTGCCTGTCATGGCTTCCGATTGTGCGATCTCGTTTTCATGGTGAGGAAAGATGAGATCTTCGCCGCCGGCATGGATGTCGAAGCTGTCGCCGAGGTACTTCATCGACATTTGCGAGCATTCGATATGCCAGCCCGGACGTCCGGGACCTATTTCGGTTTCCCACATGGCCTCGCCCGGTTTCGGCGCTTTCCACAGCGCAAAATCGCGGGCATTGTCCTTGTCATATTCGTCCACGTCCACCCGCGCTCCATCGGTCATGCCGGCGAAGTCCTTCTTCGAGAGCTTGCCGTACTCCGGAAACTTTGCGATTCGAAAATAGTAGGAGCCGTCGTCGGTGCGATAGGCGAAGCCCTTTTCCTCCAGCCCCTTGATGAAGTGCGCCATCTCTTGAATGTGGTCAGTGGCGTTCACCAGGTATTCGGGATGCTGGATGTTCAGCGCGTCGGCATCCTCGAGAAAGGCCTGCTTGTATTTTTTCGTGTATTCCTGGACGCTGACGCCGTCGCGCGCGGCGTTGCGGATGATCTTGTCATCCACGTCGGTGATATTCATGACGTGCTTCAGCTTGTAGCCACTCTGCTTGAGAAAACGCCGCAGCGTGTCCACCACGATGAAGGTGCGGAAATTGCCAATGTGTCCGTAGTCATAAACCGTGGGCCCGCAAGCGTACATGCGGACCAGGTTGTCTTCCAGTGGATGGAACTCCTCGACTTTTCCTGTGAGAGTGTTAAAAAGCTGAAGCGCCATGAACCTTCCCTGTGCAGGTTGAGAATCCTTGATTGTAGGGGGCTGCCAGAGAGAGGGTCAACCGATGGGCGCAATACTGTAGTTGCAACCAGAAAATGTCGTATTGACTGCGAGGAGCTTATGTCCACCGCCGCGTCGATTAAGTAACGGCGGCTAGAGCAGGGCGGCCGGAGAGGTGGTAGATGCGAGGCATCGGGGTTTTTCTTTTCTGCGCGGTGGTACGGAGCGCAGGGCGACAAGCCGAATATTCTTGTAGCGAAAGCGGCTGGAGACGGTGCGCTCGCTGCTGACCTTTACTTAGTGCCGCCTTGACCGGTCACCGCAGCGCGTTGCTGGCCGGCGTAGTAACCGCTACGCGTACGGACCTGTAGCTTCTTGTAGCCCTTGGCATTGGCTTCTACCTTCACGGTGCGATAGCCGCCCGCACTCTGCGGGGTACTGGGCTTGTATTGGATGGTGTATTGATTGCGGATATCGTGAGCAATTTGCGAAGTGATTGCCTGCACCTCGCTCAGGTCTCTGGGAAAGAATGCGACACCACCGGTGTCCTCCGCCATTTCGCGGAGCGCTCGGCGCGCCCGTTTGGCATGTTCATCCCCGAGCAATCCAATGGTGTAGATAGTTGGGCCATTCTTTTCTTCCAGCCGCCGCAATGCCTGCTCCAGCGACTCGCGGCTGGCATTGTCTTCGCCATCGGTGACGACCAAGAGCACCTTTTTTTCCAGCGCGCCACTTTTCTTCAAGTGGTCGGCTGAGGCGACCACCGCATCGTAGAGCGCTGTGCCACCGCGCGATTCAATGCGTTCCAGCGCGTCCTTCAGCTTTGGGATCTTAGCGGTGTAATCCTGGTCGAGGAAATACTCTTCGTTGAAGTTCACAACAAAGACCTGGTCCTGCGGATTGCTGGATTGCACCAGGTTAATGGCCGCGGCATTCACCGCCGGCCGCTTTTCCCGCATGGATCCCGAGTTATCGATGACGATTCCAATCGCGACGGGAATGTCCTCGCTGCGAAACGACGTGATTTTCTGGGCCTTTCCGTCCTCGAAAACCGTGAAATCATTCTTCGCCAGGTTCGTGATCAGGCGATTGTGATCGTCAACCACGGTGGCGTGCAACGTGACCTCGTCAACTTCCTTCTTGAAGACGAAGACGTCGCCTTGTTGCTCCTCAGGAGCCTCGCCCTTCGGCGGGACCTGCACTGTGTCCCCGGGCTGATTTGGCGCCTTGGGAACGGGAGCAGCTTCCTGCTGGCCATCCTGGGCTGGAGCGTTTGCCGCGGGTGCGTGTGCCGGTGGATTCGCGGACGGAGCCGCTTGCTGGGTGGTGGCGTTCCCAGTTGGAGCCGACTGTACCGGGGCAGCGGAATCCTGAGCGGCCGCCCACGATCCCAACCACAGAACTAGTCCAATTAGCATTCCGAACGAATGACAGCGTCTATTCCGTTGGTGCATAGTATCCCGTTTTAGCGTATACGTGCAGAGGCGGCAAGCCTTTCGGAGGGTTCAGCTTCACTTTGATCTTTCGCCACTTCCCATCGCGTACAGGATTGGTTGGACGGTATCCGAGTACATATTGGTTGCGCAGCTCAATGCCAATCTTTGTAGCCACATCCGCCAGCTCATTCGGAGAACTGATGGTAAATGTCCTTCCTCCAGTCACTTCCGTCACATCGGTAAGCAAAGCAGGACCTTCGCGTTCTTCTGCGGTCTTGAAACTCAGGTCAAACAGGCCGATGCCGTAGATCTGGACGTCAGCTTCCCTCACCATTGACTTAATCTCGCCCTCGGTGTACCGGCTATGGTTATCGCCACCGTCCGAGATAATCAAGAGCGCCTTTCGCTCGTAGTGCGCCTTCTGCATACGATTCATACCCAGGTAGATGGCATCGAGCAAGGCAGTTCTGCCTTTGGGCGTGGCGTAAACCAGCTTGCTTTGGATGTCTTCGACCGAGGAGGTGAAATCGACCAGCACCTCGGGTTTTTCGGAGAAGGTAATCAGGAAAAATTCATCCTGGGGATTGGCCGTGCGGAAGAACTCAACCACCGCCTCGCGCGACTTGTCGATTTTGTCGGCCATCGATCCGCTGATGTCGAAGATGACTCCCAGGGAAATAGGCGCGTCCTCGCTGGAAAAGTGCTTGATTTCTTGCGGCCTTCCACTGTCGGTAAGCTGGAAATTCTCTTTCTCCAACCCTGTTACCAGCCGGTTCATCGGATCTGTCACGGTTACCGGCACCAGCACGAGATCGACATCCTTGCGAAGTGGCTTGGTGTGCGTCTTGAGGCTGGGGTCAACAATAACGCCGGGCGGCACCGCAATTCCCGCGTTCGGAACTGCGTCTGGCTTCTTGGCTTCGTGAGGAATGAGGTGTACGTTCTGGTCTTCGTCCTGGGCGTAGGCAGGAACAATCAACCAGCCGGCTAGGCAAGACAGCGCCACCAACAGGACGAGATTCTTGACAAGACGCACGTAGGATTGGACGGGCTGCGTGGGAAAACGTCCCGACCGTTGAAGCCGAAACCGGCGCTGAATCGTCGAGCGACTTGACCCGAACCCCGAACTGCGACCGCGGGCCATAGGATCCTCTGGTGGACTGTGGGCTGAATGTTATCACAGCTGATGGGAGTCCGATAATCCTGCGTCAACGCCCCCACGAGCCGAAGGCTGCCAAGCTTTTGCTTTTTTGATGTTCGTCCGGCGCTTCGGGTTTCCTTTTGTTGAACTGCTACAATCGTGGTGCCTCCCGATTACTTTTTTCTATTATTAAAATTCAAATTTTTGGGGGAGGCGGAGCTCTCATGGCAGATATTTTCCCCTTCCAAGCCCTGCGGTATGACCCTTCCAAGGTGTCACCCGCCCAAGTTGTAACCCAGCCGTACGACAAGATCACCCCGGCCATGCAGGATCAGTACTACGCGGCCAGTCCGTACAACCTGGTGCGTGTGATTCTCGGCAAGTCGCAGGCCGATGATAACGACCGTGAAAACGTGTATAGCCGGGCCTCTGCGTCGTTGCGGCAGTGGCGAGCAGAAGGCGTTCTGGTGCCCGACCCGGAACCCAGCCTTTACCTCTACACTCAGACGTTCAAGGTGCCCGGCGACGCTTCGGGCGCAACTGCCGAGCGCCGCGGGTTTATCGCTCTAGGTCAGGTGGAGGACTACGACAACAAGGTGGTCTACCGTCACGAGCAGACGCTCAGCAAGCCCAAAGCCGACCGCCTCAACTTATTACGGGCCACGCAGGCACACTGCGGGCAGATTTTCATGCTCTACAGCGACCCAGCAGGGGAGGTTGACAGTGCATTGCGGCAGAATGGCCCTCCGACCGTGGAGGTGCGCGACCAGTACGATGTGTTACACCGGCTGTGGAAGGTCTCGGACCCCACCACTATCAACGCTGTACAGACGAAGATGGCCGACAAGAAGCTGATCATTGCCGACGGCCACCATCGCTACGAGACCGCCCTGACCTATCGCAACGAAATGCGCAGCCAGGGCAAGCCTGATCTTGGGGCACCGTCCGAACGGGTGATGATGAGCTTCGTCAACATGGATGCGCCCGGCCTGCTGGTCCTGCCGACCCACCGGGTGGTATTCGGAATGGAAGGCTTTGACATTGCCAAAATAGGGGCGAAGCTTCAGGAGAATTTTGAAGTCGAGAGCCTGGGACCCATAACGGACGCTGCCGCTGCAGTGGAGCGGTTGCACCAGGCGGGCAAAGACACGACTGCCTTGCTGGCGGTTACCTCGTACGGCGCTTTCCTGCTGCGTTCACGCGCCAAACAGAACTCGAAGAGTTTTGAGGGATTGTCGGAGCGCCAGCGTGCGCTGGACGTCGTACAACTGCACAAACTGGTGCTGGAAGATGCCTTAGGGATGTCGGAGGCTGACATTCGCGAGCAGAAGCACCTGAAATATGTGCGTGATGCCAACGAAGCGATCGACGAGGTGCGAAACGGCGCCAACGTTGCCTTCATCATCAATCCAATCAACATGAAACAAATGCGCGACGTCGCCTTTGCCGGCGAAGTATTGCCGCAAAAATCCACGGATTTTTATCCCAAGATGCTTAGCGGCCTGACCATTTATTCGCTGAAGGAGGCCGCGCAAGGGTCGGCATCGGGAGGTCACTAGGTTGGCGCTTTCCGGCCGCGGATCGCGGTTGGCCGTGGCGATCATCATCGCCACGGTCATGCTATCTGCGGCTCTTCTAACCCGCTACGCCAGCGTTCACGCGCAATCGCCGGAACCGAATCAGCTCGCGGTCTATTCTCCCCGTACCACCTATTCGGTGCCATTGCTGGAGGTGAACGGCCAGCCGTATGCCGGACTGGTCGAACTGTTTGAGCCGCTGGGCGCGGTGGACGCCCGCGCCGACGGCAAGAAATACAAGCTGCACTTCACGCCTCCAGGTGGCCGTCCTCTGGAGTTGCAATTTACCGACGGTAAGGACAAGGGCAAAGTACGCGGAAACGGCTATAAGTTGCCGGCGAACTTCGTACTCCAGAATGGCCGGGGCTATGTGCCGCTGTCTGTGGTCAGCGATCTGGCTTCGAAGCTGCTGACTACCGATACCGAACTACACCCGGTACAGCGGCGTCTCTTTATCGGTACCGTTCAGGTGCGCTACACGCAGGAACTACACAAGGACAACCCGTCGCGCTTGTTGTTGGGCTTCTCTTCCCCGGTTAATCCATCGATCGCAACCGAGCCCGGACGAGTACGCCTGACATTTCGCCATGAACCACTGGTTTCCACCGGCCCCGAAAATGTCCCTTACAACGACCCATTAATCACGGGAGTAACGTTTTCGGAGCACGATGGCATGGCCGAACTCGACGTGACCGGAACCGCTGCCATGATGGCTAACTTTGCCGACGGAGGCAAGACCATCATCATTACTGGAGCTCCTGCTCCCCCACCTGTCACCCAGGTAGCTCCTCCGCCACCGCCGCCGGCTCCGGCGCAAAACGCCCCACCCGCGCCGCGCCAGCCGGCTGCGCCACGCTTTTTGGTGCTGATCGATCCAGCGCACGGCGGCAATGACATCGGAGCGGCCATCACCTCTTCGCTTCCGGAGAAGGATGTTGTGCTGGCGCTGGCGCGGCGCGTGCAGCATGAGCTTCAGAGTCGGGGCATCGCAGCTGGCCTGCTGCGCAACTCTGACGTTGCAATTACGCTTGACCAGCGCGCGACATCGACGAACGCAGCCCGTCCGGCGCTCTACATCGCGTTACATGCTGCCAACACCGGACAGGGCGTCCACGTCTTCACTTCGCTGCTACCGGCGGCCAACTTGTCGCCGCAAGGATTTCTGCCGTGGGACACCGCGCAAGCCGCATTCCTGGATTTAAGCGGTTCGGTCGCGGGCTCGGTGGCGGCGGAACTGGAATCCCGCAAGCTGCCCAACACTACGCTGCTGGCGCCGCTTCGTCCCATGAACAACATTGCCGCTCCGGCTATTGCGGTCGAAATCGCGCCGCCCGCTGGGAACGTGGACGAAATCGCGAGCGCGGAATATCAGCAGCAAGTTGCGCAAGCGATTGCCGCCGGTGTTGCCGCCGTGCGCAGTAAACTGCCGCAGGTGCGACCATGACTCGACGCGTGTTGGCGATGTTCGCGATTTTGGCTGTGGTCGCTCTCGGCCTTGCGTTCTACGCCCTGCATCTGAAGCGCAAGGTGGCGCGCGATGAGCAACTTGCCGCCGAGCAACAACAAGCGCTGGCTCCGCCGTCCAATGGACCGCCCACTCCGGTCACGCTTTACCTCGCTTCCGATAGCGACGGAACATTGCGCCGGTCGCAGATGAATGTGAGCCTTCCGCCGGAGCGCACTGAGCGCGCGCGTGCGGTGCTGCGCGCCCTCTTCGGACAGTATTTGCAATCCTCGTCGCCACATCCCATCGGTGCTGGTGCCGACGTGCGCGACGTTTATCTGCTGGGAGACGACACTGCCATCGTGGACACGAACACCGCATTCGCGAACGCGCATCCGTCGGGCGTGCTCGCCGAGGAGCTGACCGTCGCCTCCATCGTGGTCACGCTCAACGCCAACGACAGCAAAATCCAACGGGTCAAGATCCTGGTCAATGGACAGGAGCGCGAAACTCTCGCAGGACATGCTGACTTGCGTCGATTCTATGAAGCCAGCAATATTGGCCAGGTCGTAAAGGATTTGCAGTGACCTTACCGCGCATTGGCGTTTTCGATTCGGGCGTCGGCGGCCTTACCGTGCTGAAGGCCATGGCCGAGCAGTTGCCCGCGCACTACCTCTACTTTGGCGACACCGCCCGCCTGCCTTATGGCACCAAGTCGGCGGAAACCGTCGCGCGTTATGCCATCGGAGCAACGCATTTTCTCGAAGCGCAGAATATCGATCTGCTGGTGATTGCCTGCAACACCGCGACCGCGCTGGCATTTCCGCTCATTCAAGGAAGCCGCACACGTGCCGGTCGTGGGAGTGGTGGAACCCGGCGCAGCCATGGCTGCCGACGTGAGCAAGAGCCGCGCGGCTATCGTGATCGCCACCGAAGCCACCGTGAGCAGCCACGCTTATCGCGACGCGCTGCAGCGGCGATGGTTTGTCATCCTACGAAAAAGCTTGCCCGCTTTTCGTGCCGCTGGTGGAAGAAGGATGGATCGAGCATCCCGTGACCGAGCAGGTGGCCAGGATTTATCTCGGCGAGGCGCTGCAGCAAGCGCCCGAGCAGGCGGATGTTCTGGTGCTGGCCTGCACGCACTATCCGCTCATCGCGCCGCTGCTGCGCCGCATCGCGCCGGAGCAGATGCAGATTGTGGATTCCGCCGAATCAACGGCGCGGGTGGTGAAGAAGATGATCGATGAGGATGTGATTTGTCATCCTGAGCGGAGTGAGGGCGCGTCAGCGACCGAAGGTGGTCGAGGGACCCCTGAAAATCCCGCTGTCATCCTGAGCGAAGAGAGGCTGCCGTCTGCGGCAGCCGAACGAAGTCGAAGGACCCCTATTGACGCGCAAATCTCTCCCCGCCGAGCATCGCACCTTCCGCTTCTACGTCACCGACTCCACCGACAAGTTCAAACGCCTGGCCGCGCGCTTCCTCGGCCGCCAAGTGGACAACGTCGAGCACGTGGACCTGGGAGGATAGCGCGTTTCGCTGTTCGCTAGGCGCTGTTCGCTTTTCGCTATAGTGTCGGACGTCACCGCTCGCCTTGCTACTCGCTCTAGGCAAGTCAACGTCGAGTTGAAATCTCACTTGTTCCTGCTGTGCCGCTTGATCGGATGCATACCGTCGTTTGCGAATAGCGAAGAGCGAAAGGCGAATAGCTAACAGCTGATACCTGCCAGCCGCTTCACGTACAATCGCCGCTTTATGATCTATCGCTCCGATAATCGTTCTCCTGAGCAGATGCGGCCAGTCAACATCGTCCCCGACTTCATCTCCACCGCCGAAGGTTCATGCCTCATCGAAGTCGGCAATACCCGCGTCATCTGCACCGCAACCATCGAAGATTCGGTGCCGCAATTTCTGCGCAACCGCGGCAAAGGCTGGGTCACCAGCGAATACGGCATGCTGCCGCGCTCCACCCTGACCCGCACCCCGCGCGAAGCCAACCAGGGGCGGCCAGAAGGGACGCACCCACGAGATCCAGCGGCTCATTGGCCGCTCGCTGCGCGCGGTGACCGACATGGAGAAGCTGGGCGAGCGCACCATTTTCCTCGACTGCGACGTCATCCAGGCCGACGGCGGCACGCGCACGGCGTCCATCACCGGCGCCTTTATCGCGATGGGGCTGGCGATGCGCCGCATGATTGAGTCGGGCGCGCTGACCGTCGCGCCCATCCGCGACTACATTGCCGCCACCAGCGTCGGCATCGTGGATGGCGAGATCATGCTCGACCTCTGCTACGAAGAAGACGCCCGCGCCGACGTGGACATGAACCTGGTGATCACCGGCAGCAAGAAGATTGTCGAGGTGCAGGCCACGGCCGAGACAACGTCCCTTCGACGACGCGCAATTGGCGAAGATGATGTCGCTGGCAAGGAGCGGCATCGAGTCGCTGATCGTGCGCCAGCAGGCGGTGCTGACGGGCTTGCCGCTGAGGCAGTGACAGCTGTCGGCCTTCAGCCTGACTAGTTGTAAGTGGGCTGATTACGTCAACAGTGGATAACTCAATGAGGTTTTGTTTGCGACTTGCCCACAGAACCGAGGTACATTGTCGTCATGCTCAAGAGGTTTTCGCTATGCGGATAGGGGCTATCGGGATAGTGAAAGTTCACGAACAACCATCGCCCATGCTCAAAGGCTAGCTCTGGCACGACATCCTTCTGGAGTTTCCCATCGGGGAGTTGCCGATCTACCTCGACGCGGCATACGTTACCATTCAGTTTGCTATTGCGGACTAGATAGCCTGGGTCACCTGGATCGCCCGCGTCTTGCGTATTGAGAATCCAATCGAAATCTAAGCCCGCTTCTTTGTTACGGATCGCGTCTGCTTCAACAGCTTCCACTTGCTTGATGACCTTTGCGGTGAACACAGAGCGCTTTTTTTTCAAGGCAAGATCGAGAGAATCTACACCCATACTTGTATCCCGCGCTTTAGGGAGGTACCAATCGTAGAATTCCTGCACAAACGCTAGACAAGATTCCTTCGTTGGAACTGATGTTTTCTCTTGCGCGGAAAGAAACGAGCACCAAGATGCAGCGAGCATGGAGACTGAAAGCACGAGCTTGCAGATATTCATAACGCTACAGAATAGCCTGCGCAGGTGATTGCGGTCTCACTTACCTGTTGTATCATCGCCCATTTCCCTGGC
>CAVPUX010000017.1:0-24391 GCA_963709045.1 uncultured Acidobacteriaceae bacterium
AGGAGGTCAGCGTTCCCAGTTGGCCGTTGGAGTTGATGTAGACCGGAATACCGGAAGACGAGGTTGAACCGTAGATGCCCGCGATGAAGCAGCATCTGTGGCCGCGAGGATTGGTGCCAGCTGCTAGCCTGTGTTTCCGCCTCCGAGGGTGTTGCTGTCGGCGCCAGAGAAGGTGTTGAAGGAGCCAGCAATGTTGCTATAGCCAGCTCCGCTGCCGGAGAAGGCGTTTCCGCTTCCGGTGATGTTTCTGTAGCCAGCCCCGTAGCCGGAGAAGGTGTTTACGGCGCCAGAGGTGTTTCTGTAGCCAGCCCCGTAGCCGGAGAAGGTGTTCTCGCCGCCAGTAGTGTTGCTGAAGCCAGCCTCGTAGCCGGAGAAGGTGTTTACGGTCCCAGAGGTGTTGCTGAAGCCAGCCTGGTAGCCGGAGAAGGTGTTCTCATTGCCAGAGGTGTTGCTGAAGCCAGCCTGGTAGCCGGAGAAGGTGTTGCCCTCAGCAGTGTTGCTGAGGCCAGCCTCGTAGCCATAGAAGGTGTTGCCGCCTGCGGTGATGTTGCCGTTGCCAGCGGCGTAGCCGGAGAAGGTGTTTCCGCTTCCGGTGGTGTTGCTGAAGCCAGCCTGGTAGCCGGAGAAGACGTTTCCGCCTCCGGTGGTGTTGCTGAAGCCAGCCTCGTAGCCGGAGAAGGCGTTGAACTGCCCAGATCCAGCAACGTTCCTGGAGCCTGCTCCCACCCCGAGAAATAGGTTCCCATCAGCAGTACTGCCAATACCCAGGACGCCACTTCCGCCGATCTGGTACTTCGTGGCAGTATTGAAGCTGTTGGCCGAGCCGTTGCCGCTGATGTTGAAGTTGGCGCTGGACTGCTGTGAGGTTCCATTCTGAATGTAATACGGCGAACCCGGCCCGCCGCCAACCACCCCGGTCAGGTTCGAGCCGTTCCCGTAGTACACGTTCGAGGTATTCGACAGGGTACCGCATTGCTATAGGTCCCGCTGAATTGGGAACTCGCCAAAGTGCCGCCAAGTTCGAGAACTGAATTCCTGTCAGTCCCGCGCCATTGCCGGTGAACCTACCCAGTGCATTCACATTGCCGCTGCCGTCCACGGAGAACTTCTCCACGCCATTGTTCTGCCCGCTGAGGATCTTGCCGCCCGCCGTGTTGTTGAATACTCCCGCAGTACCGGCCGCACTCGCGACCGACGCGCTTATTCCGGTGGTGGCTCCGGTCGTCGCTGTAGACAGTCCGCGCACGCCGGTGCCGCCGGTGCTGCTCGAGTAGCCCTTCAATCCATAGGTCGATCCTGTCGTCGCCGTGGCAAAGCCGAGCAGGCCAATTCCGATGCTGCTATCAGACGTGCCCTCGATGCCGTAGCCCTGCGCCGTAGCTGACGAGGCATGGCCGAGAATAGCCACCCCCGCGCCGGGTATGGTGCCGGAAACCGCGTACGTGGTGGTCGTTGCGCTCGTGGTGTTGGCAACGATGGCGTTGCCGGTTGAACTGGAAGCCACGATGGCTTTGCCGGTTCCGCTCTGCACAGCGCTCACGATCTGGTCAGTGGTCGTACCGCTGAAGTTGGTGGGACCCTGAGCCGTCGCGAGGTTGGACGGCGACTTAGCGTTAGTCTTTCCCGATCCGATCTGCGTCGAGGCGGAACTGGAAGCGGACGCGACGCCAGCGCCAGAATTCACCACGTTCACATCTTTCGCCAGCACGAAGTCGGAAAGGCTCTTGCCGCCCAGCGTTTCAGCTTCATGCGCTTTGATGGCATAAGGCACACTCACCAGCAGCACGCGCGCCTGCTCGGTTTGTCCTTGCACCTGCACGCCGAGCCAGCGCTGCTCTTCTTGGGAGAACAGGTCGGAGGGCAATCCTGTCGCCGTGGTGCTGCCGAGCAACACGCTGTACTGACCGCTCGCGTCGGGCGTGACGTTTAGCGTCTCCATCCAGACGGGGGCACCGCCATCTTGTTGCTTATAGATAGCGAAGGTCACGCCCGTAGCCGCCGCGATGGGCGCTCCGCTGGCGTCCTTCAGCGTTCCCCCGTATCGGATGAGATTGGGAACGGCTGTGGGAGAGGTTTGTTGGGCTGAACAGATGGAGACTAGAAAGAAGGCGGAGAGAGCAAGGGTGATGCTGACGCGGCGCATGGGTGCTCCTTTCAAGCAGAGCGGAAGAGCTTGTCTAAAGTGGAGGGCGATGGGTATATCGCATAAGACGTTCAGACTGCGAGTGTGACGGCGAACCCTTGGGAGCCCCCATTATGCTGCGGCGCAGACTGATCCTTTGGTGCCAGCAATCACAGCTCAGTGTGATACGGGCCGGTGTCATCAGCTCTCTTCTGGAAGGGCTTTGTTGCTTTAGGGATCTGGGGAGGATGAGAGTGGCTATGGCCCGCAGACAGCTGCTTACATTTCAGGCATCTACGGTTCGACGATGACCACAACGGCGTCCCGGTCTACGTGGACGACAATGGCGGATTGACAGCGGCTTTCAAAGAACAGAATCCCAGCGACGAGTCAGATCGATGAGGTCTGCCACCCTAGGCTGCCGAAGGGAGCGCCACATGCGCCGCATCAACATCGCTTTCGCTCTCTTCACCCTGTTTCTTGTTTCCATCTGCTCCGCGCAGCAAACATCAACCAGTGATAAAAAGGAAGCACGCTCAAGGCAGGATACTTCTCAGACAGGAATCGACGGGACGGTAGTCGGCGGGGATGGCACAGCCAACTACCTTCCCATTCGGCGTACACCTTAGCTACTTGCTGAGTTCCGTGATTTATCGAGCGAGTGGTGGAAATGTGGGTATTGGAAACACTTCGCCAGCGGCGATGGTGGATTGGTATGACTGTCCTTGGCTGTCCGTTCCGGTCAGAATGTTCGCTTGAAATCTTGACGTTGGTTCAATGTGAATCTGCTGTTCGTAGCAAGTTAAAATGTCCGCTTTTTGTAGCAAGTGAAATGTCCGGTTTTAGTTTTTGACTTTCCTCATAAGCCAGTACCCGTCGAGGCGGTGGGAAAGTGGGAATCCCGTGCCCTTGGCGGGATTTCCAAGCGCGGTGGAAAAGTCGTTTTTCGGACTTTTCCACGGCGCGTCTTTTCCACCGGGTTTGCGGCGGCGTTTTGCGTTGACCCGAGCGCGACACCTTGGGCGCTATAGCGTCCCAGCCGATGCGGCCCGTGGGTGAGGCTGATGGTCCCATCCAGGTGCTGGTGCGCCGTGACGTTGCAGCCCGCCAGCGTCCCTCTCCACTGCACCCGCTCAATCTGCAGCTGCAGGTTCTGAAAGCTGACGGTGTTGTCACGGTTCACCGTGCGCTCGAACTGGAGCGCGAAGATCAGATCCAGATCCTTGCTGCGCGGACACGTCACAAACGCGCTCCCGCGCTGGGCCGGCGCCACCTGAAAGCGGCGGTTGAACTCGCCGATGTATTCCTCCCGCAGAAACCGGTTGGCCTCGTCCACGGTCGTGATCGCATGCAACCGCAGCTCCTGCGGCAGTCGGCCTTGCCAGGTGCCGAAGCTACGCTCGCTGCGGCCTCGCGCTTGCGGCGAATAAGCCGGGATCATCTGCACTCCCAGCTCGCGCAAGGCACGTCCCACTTGGGTCAGCCGGTAGGGATCGACCTTGCCGCCCACCTTCGGGGTGAGCCAAAAATGGCTGCCGCGGTCGCTGTACAAGGCGCAGAACAGCCCTTTGCGCTCGATCACTTCCCGCAATCCGGCCATCACCGTCGCCGTCGACTCTTCCTCCACCAGTTGCGCATAGTAGATCTCGCTGGTCGCGTCATCCAGAATGACGATCAGGTCGTACCAGCGCTCGTCCTGGAACCAGCGATGACGGCTGCCATCAATGTGCAGCAACATCCCGGGCAGCGGCCGCCGCTGGCGCCGCTTGCGATGCACTCCACGCTTGCGGCCCTTGGCCACCAGCCCGGCTCCTTGCAGAGCTTGCTTCACCCAGGTGTAGCTCAACTCGATCCCGTGTTGCTCGCCCAGCTTCTCGTGAAAATGCTGCACGTTCAGATCGAAATAGCGATCCCGGTATAGTCCCAGAACCTGCTCCA
Source organism: uncultured Acidobacteriaceae bacterium (assembly GCA_963709045.1). Classification (GTDB taxonomy): domain Bacteria; phylum Acidobacteriota; class Terriglobia; order Terriglobales; family Acidobacteriaceae; genus Bog-257. The sequence goes on from CAVPUX010000017.1 coordinate 4,061, forward strand.
CCGTGGCCAGCGGGACGCGCTTTGGGGAAGGTTGTCCCCGCCGCCGGTCAAACAATCCGTCATAGCCGTGCTCTTCCAGCCGCTCGTGCCAGCGCCGCATCTGCCGATCGCTGATGCCGATAATCTCGGCCGCCTGCCACCAGGTGATCTTCTTCGCCATCGCTCGCAACATGACTTCTTGCAGCTTCATCGCCCGCTCCATCGCGGCTTGTGAGTAGGAGTCCATGTCTCCGATGGTTCCCTACTCTCGCCGCCCGCAAAGCGGACACTTCACTTGCTATCTCAACCGGACATATCATGTGCTACTGACAGTTCAATGTGAATCTGCTTGACATCTAGCCGCACTGGCCGCATCATGCCCCAATCAGCCGACAAAATTTTTCTGTATCGGCTATTTCCGTGTATCACCTCGTAAGCCGTTTCGAGGACGGGGCGAATAAGCAGATCGCTGCTTAGGAACTTAGGCAGGGAGCTACCGTATGCCATCCGCTGATCGTTGCGCGGAGCAGCGGGAGTAAGGCAGCCTTTCCCTGAGCCCTACTGAATTTAGCGCCGCTGTCGCGTCCTTGGCTCTCCGCGGCGCAGCATTGCTACCCTTCTCTTCGTGAGCCAGGGCGAAATACCCACTTCACATTTGCAAGAGGAGCCTCTATGCGCCGCTTCAGCGCCTTGGTTGTCATTGCGCTCGCTACCTTGTTGTTCGTCTCCAATTGTTCAGCCCAACAAACCTCTCCCACAGCCGTTCCCAATCTCATCCGATACGGGGGAACGCTGAAGGACGCCAGCGGAGCGCCCATCGCGGCGGCTACGGGCGTGACCTTCGCTATCTATAAGCAGCAGGATGGCGGTGCACCGGTCTGGATGGAGACGCTAAACGTCACGCCCGATGCTGGTGGTAATTACAGCGTGCTGCTGGGTAGCACGACCGCAACCGGATTGCCCACCGATCTGTTCTCGCAAGAAGAGCAGCGCTGGCTCGGCGTGCAGGTGCAAGGACAAGCTGAGCAGCCGCGCGTGCTGCTGGTGAGTGTGCCTTATGCCTTCAAAGCCCATGAAGCGGAAACTCTGGGTGGCAAAACTATCTCCGACTTCGTGCTGGCGAAAGATGTGAACGCGGCGAATTCTGGCGCTGGCGTCACGTCAACCTCTGGCTCTACTTCGACGCAGGCGGCATCGGGAAAGACTAACGCTAAGTCGCCGTCTAACCTCGCGACGGCTCAGGGTCCGACCAACTTCAGCGGCACGACCACTGACCAGATCGTGAGTGCGGTGCAGAGCGGAACCGGCAAAGCTATCGTGGCTTCCAGTTCAACCGGCAACGCCATCGTTGCCAACACCACGAGCATAACGACCACCACGTACGCGGTTTCCGGCACCATACCCGGCGCGGGGGTGGCTATTCTCGGCCATGCCTCGTCGGCTACAGCGCAGGGCTATGGCATCCAGGGCACGTCAGATAGCAACATCGGAATCGGACTGCTGGGCTTTGCCACGGCGACGACAGGATCGACCTATGGATTGAAGGGCTACTCCAGTAGCACCGGCGGCACTGGAGTGCGCGGACTGTCGACGGCCACGACCGGTGTGACCACCGGAATAAGCGCGTCTGTGGCCAGTCCAGCGGGCACCGCGGGAGTGTTCAACAATACCGCGGGCGGCAAGATTCTGAGCGGGCAGAACAATGGCGCGGAAAAATTCTCTGTGGATGGCAGCGGTAATGTGAATGCACGGGGTACATTAACCGGCAGTGGCGCTGGGCTGACGGGCATTCAGTTCTCGCAACTGGTAGGCAGTTTGGCGAACTCTCAATTCGGTGGAAGCTACGGCAATGCGGTTACCCTGTCAAACACTTCGAACGTTTATTACGGGAACGGCTCGAATCTCACGGGGGTGGTCGTCGCGCTCCGGTTCGCCTTATTACATTCAGAATGGAACCTCGCTGCAATCGAGCGCCAACTTCAACATCAGCGGAAATGGAAGTGCGGGCGGCACACTGTCGGGCGAAGCTGTTCAACAGCACCACGGGCTACCAGATCGGCGGGACCGGCGTGCTCAGTATCGGCACGGGTGCTAGCAGCAACAACCTGTTTCTAGGCGTCGGTGCAGGCGCCAATCCCGCCGGCGGCCCGCAGAATACCTTCTCCGGCGCTTATGCTGGCTACGGCAACACAGGTTTCTCCAATACGTTCACCGGCGTCTACGCTGGGTACAGCAACACCAACGGGAGTGAGAATACCTTCTCCGGCGCCTATGCCGGCTACTACAGTACTTACGCATACCACAACACCTTCTCCGGCTACCAAGCTGGCTATAGTAACACCAGCGGTGGTCCCAACAGCTTTTATGGCGATGAAGCCGGTCGCTCCAACAGCACCGGTAGCTACAACACCTTTTCCGGCTACCTTGCCGGATACAGCAACACCGTCGGTAACAGCAACGCCTTCTTCGGCAGTTCGGCTGGGTACAGTACCACCGGCTCCTACAACACCTTCGTCGGCTTCCAGGCTGGCAACTTCAACGCCACCGGCAACAATAACATCTACATCGGAAATTTGGGCGTGTCTCCGGGAACAGAATCCAGCACCATCCGCATCGGGGGCGACCTGGGCAGCGGCTACGGTACACAAACCGCTGCCTACATCGCCGGCATCTACGGGAACTCTCCCAGCGGAGCATTGCCGGTGGTGATCAATTCCAGCGGACAGCTTGGGACGGCTTCGTCGGGAGGGTCAGGAGTTAGTTCGTGGAATGGCCGCACTGGCGCGGTGGTGCCAGTAGCGAATGACTACAGCTTCTCCTTGCTGAGCGGCACTCTTAGCAGCTCCCAATTGGGCGGGACTTATGGCACGGCGGTTACCCTATCCAACACTTCAAACGTGTATTACGGGAACGGCGCGAATCTCACTGGAATAGTCGCCGGACCGAGCTCGCCTTATTACATTCAGAATGGAACTGCGCAGCAGGCCAGCGCTAACTTCAACATCAGCGGCAACGGCTCAGCCAACAGCTTCAACAGTGTCACCAACTACCAGATTGGCGGGAACGCGGTCGTCAGCACTGGATACCCGGGCGGCCTAAATCTTTTTCTCGGCGCGGGCGCAGGCGCTAACGATTCAGTGGGGGGCGCGGAACGTCTTCTCCGGTTTTCAGGCCGGCTACAGCAACACCACCGGCTTTCAGAACGTCTTCTCCGGCCTTGTGGCCGGCTACAGCAATAGCACCGGCTCGGAGAACACCTTCGCCGGTTCGTACGCCGGCCAGAGCAACACCACTGGTGACGGCAACACCTACCTCGGCTATGAGGCCGGCTACAGAAACACCACTGGTAACAACAACATCTACATAGGAAATTTGGGCGCATCTTCGGGAACAGAATCCAGTACGATCCGCATCGGGGGCGACTTGGGCGGCGGCTACGGCCCGCAGACCTCGCCTTCATCGCGGGCATCTACGGCTCATCGGTTGGTGGAAGTGGCATCGGCGTGTTCGTAGACTCGAACGGGCAGCTCGGCACGACAGTCTCCTCTCGTCGCTTCAAGGAGCAGATCGCCAACATGGGCGAGAGCAGTAGCCGCCTCTTCCAATTACGGCCAGTCACTTTCTTCTACAAGCCGCAGTACGACGACGGCTCGCACACTTTGCAGTACGGTCTGATCGCCGAGGAAGTGGCCAAGGTCTATCCCGACATGGTGGCCTACGACAAGGATGGTGCGCCCTACACGGTGAAGTATCAGTACCTCGCTCCCATGCTGCTGAACGAATTGCAGAAGCAGCACGCGGTAGTCGCGGAACAGCAGGAGCAGATCAAGTCGTTGCAAGGAGAATTGCAGCAGGAGAGAGAGGAGTTTCAGCAGCGCCTTTCGCGTTTGGAGGCCCTTGTTCCGACACCGCGCTGACTCTGTGATCTGGCGGCTCGCGTACATTGGCCGGGCTAGACGTGTAGACATGCATACAGCGTCTTCCTGCTGATGCCGAACTCGCGTGCCAGGCCAGCTTTCTTCTCACCAGCGGCAACGCGCCTGCGTAGGTCCACTGCCCGCTCAGGGGTCAGGCACGGTTTGCGCCCACGATACACTCCCGCTTTCCTGCCCGTGCGTTTCGATTGCTCACAGCTCTGAGCTAAGCAGAGAACTTACAAATTCTTTATGCAAGATTTATTTCACCTTTACGAGCGGCGAGGTCTAATCTGCTGAGCGCAAAAAAGGCGCTCAATGAAGACATGTCAACTGAGGAAGTTTTCGTTCAGCAATTAGTGAGGTTGTTCCATCACTACCGCGAGGCTCTGTCGCCGGAAGTGAAACAGGAAAGCGCAACATTGAACCGTCGCTTGATTGCAGCCGCGCGCTTAGGCATCCCGAACTAGAAGCCTAGGCTCACATGGAGGATGACTCGCGTCGCTATGTTTCCAAAATGGAACACGATCGTGCCGCGGTGATGGAGAGGAGATAGCTATGAACCCCGTTTGTTTAATGAGGAGACGGCCGTGGCGGTCTGCCACGACAGTGGCGCTAGGGCTTATGTTGTCCGTTTGCGGCAGTTTCATGTGCGCGCAAGCCAACGCCTCAAGCCAGACGAGCTGGCAAGAAGAATGTCCGCAATTACGCCAAGAGGCGCAAGGGCTGCAAGGGCCGATCTACCAATTACAGAGTGAGCGTACGGCGCAGAGTGGACGTGTGCTGGTGCCAAATCTTGATTCAGCAGTTGGCGAGCAGACCCTCAGAGGTCGACTCACCTGCGCCAAGCTGTCGGTAGCATCTTATACATGCGGCCACAGCAAAAACGAGCCTGTTTGGGGCTGTACACTCCATTGTGCAAAGGGACCCGACGGATCCCAGTACGTTTTGCAGATGGACAGTAAGACCTATTCGGTGACTGGCGACCCGAAACAAATGCGGCACTTCGTAGGTGACGATGTGGTTGTGAGTGGCGAGGTCAGCGGGTACGAGATCAGGGCCTTCTCGATCGCCAAGCCATCGCGTAAAGTCATTGACAAAAACCTGGTCATCGAGCCCTACACGCGATAGTCCGGTCCTACAAAACGCGATCGCCTCAACTTAACTGCAGCAACGGGCCGGAAAGTGAGTAAATCGGTTTCAACAAGAGATCTGATCCATATGTCTACTGAAGAAGCCTTCCTCCAGCAGTTTGCCAAATTGTTCGCGCACTATCGCGACGCGTTAACACTGAGCACGAATGATGGTAGAGAAGGACCGCTAGAGAGATTGAATGAGGTGGCGGAACGCGATCGCATGATCGCCGCCGGGCGCTTGGCTTTGCTCGAAATCGAAACCAACCGCCGGATTGAAGGCAGTTCTTAACATCCCTACGTGGGCTCCGGGGAAGACGAAATGGGATTGTTGACCTTGGCACACGCTTGCAGGACGAACTTAAGTAGCTATCTCAGTAACTGCACTTGCCCAAATACCGCATCAAGCCCGATCTATCACCGATCTCTCATCCCCGCCAAAGCGTAATGATCATCCCGCCTGCCACGATGAGCGACCCTCCCAACAAAACCGGCGGAGTCGGCGACTCGTTGAATCTCACCTTCGCCAGAATCTGAGCGACCAGGAAGAAGAGGACAACGTATAGGCCGAGCAGCTTGCCGAACTGCCAAGGTGGGATGTTCACGACCAATCCGTAAAGCGCTAGCGTTATTGCACCGCCGACAAAGGAAACGTAGCGCACCGCTCCCGATGAGTGATAAAGGCCAGCCTGGTAACAGGAATCTCCAAAGGCTTCGAGGAAAGCTGCGAATAGCAACACGGCGAAAGTACCGACGCGACTGCCGACCATCTGGTTCAGGATGTCTCTCATAATAATTTCTTGGCTTGGTACGGCGCCTCCGGCGCTTATCGTAACAACCGATTCGCTCAGCTCTGACATGGTTTTTCTTCTACCCTCCATAAGAAAATTTGATTGGACGCCCTTGCGGAGGATCCATACGCTTAAGAGTTGGCGGTCGTCTCTTGGGCTGGACGATGAGGTGGCCACTTCCGCAGCCCTCACAAATTAGTTCTATGGTTCGACAAAATTCATGAAGCTTGCGGGCGTTCTATTGCTGCTAGCGGGATGGGGGATTGTCCTGTCCGCGCTGGTTCTTCTTCGGTCAATGCCGGAACTGATTGCTTTCGTGGTGGCGGGTACTGCCGTCGAATGGCTGGGACTATTCCTCATGTTTCGTTCTTACTTACGCGTGAGCGAGGAAGCTCGGTGATTCCCGCCAGGGTACTTGAGACTCCGGCCTGGGAGATTTGTCTCTTGTCAGTTCTTCTGATACCTCTGGCCATGGCTGGGCTTGCGCTTATCAACAATGGCCTCGGTCGGGCGCGAAGTGCTGCGCATGCCATGTTGGCATCACTGTGCGTGATCTCGGTCGCTTTTATCGTCTATGTCGTGTGTGGTTTCTCTTGGGCCGGTTTCGCCGGCGGACCAGCACACCTGTGGATCCTCGGAGGAAAACCTTGGAACTGGATCGCCGCGGAACCGTTCTTTCTTCGGGGCGTGGAACTTGACGGCTCACCGGCGTCGCTTGCAGCCCTGCTACAGATGTTCGGAGCCGGACTTGCAGCTTTGATTCCGTTGAGCGCCGCAACGGATCGCTGGCGGCTGGGTGCTAGTTGCGCATCCACGGCTGTTCTTGCCGGCTGCACCTATCCAATTTTTGCGCATTGGGTGTGGGATGGAGGATGGCTGGCGCAACTCGGAATCAACTATGGACTCGGAAACGGGTTCATCGATACCGGAGGCGCAGCGTCGATTCAGGCCGTCGGTGGCTTAACGGCCCTGGCGCTGGTCTGGATACTAGGTCCACGCCGCGACAAATACTCTTCCGAAGGCATGCCCGCCGCTATCCCCGGCCACAACCTAGTCTTCGTCGTTTTCGGCTGTTTTGTCGCATGGCTTGGCTGGTTGGGTCTGAATTCCGCGGGAGCAATTCTCTTCCATCATGCCCAGCCGGGAAGCGTGGTGCTCGTTGTGGTGAATACCACCTTGTCAGCGGCGGTGTCGGGACTGACGGCAGTCACGATTACGCGAATTCGTTTCGGCAGACCCGATGCCTCAATCAGTGCGAATGGCTGGATTGGCGGACTAGTAGCGAGTAGTGCGGCCGCGGCGTTCTTCCGTCCGGCGGCCTCTTTGCTCATCGGCTTCGTCGCGGGTATCTTGGTCACGTTCGCTGTCGATTGGTTCGAAATGTGGCTCAGCGTGGACGATCCGGGAGGCGCTATTTCGGTTCACGCCGTAGCTGGATTGTGGGGCTTGCTTGCGGTCGGTCTTTTCGCCCACCTTCCCGGGCAGATCTCCGCCCAATGGGCAGTGGCTAGCTCAGGTGATTGGAATCGCAACCCTGCTAGGGTTTGTGTTACCACTCACCTATTCTCTGAATTGGCTTCTCGACCGCTTGTATCCCCAGCGGGTCGATCCCGACGGAGAGCGGCAAGGTATGGATCTCTGCGAGTTGGGTGCAGGCGCCTACCCGGAATTCGTGATTCATGCTGACGAGTTTATTCAGAGGTAAAGATCAGATTTCCAGAGTCGGTAGGGAAAAGGGTGGGCGGCTGACTTAACTATGGCGGGCCACCCAAAACAGGAGAGCGAAGACTACGACTGGAATCAGCGCCATTGCGACATAGAAGGCAATTTTCTTGGGCCACGGGCTGCGTCGTGTTTTCCAGTCGCGCAACTCGGGTCGCTCGACAACGCCAACCTGGTCTTGGTGCTCGAGGTCCCGGGCGAATTCACTGGCTCGGGCGTAACGGTTCTTCCAATCGCGCTCCATGGCGCGATAGATGATTTCCTGCAACTGTGGCGAGATTGTGGGATCGATTTCGCGCGGCGGGACAGGATTATTCAACAGCCGGTCATTCATGATGACGAAAGGATTCGGCCCTGTGAACGGTACCGTGCCGGTCAGCATCTCGTACAACATCACTCCAACTGCGTATAAGTCGCTGCGCGCGTCGCCGCGTTTTCCCTTGACCTGCTCGGGCGAGATGTAATCCGGCGTTCCCATGGTTTGCGACAGCTTGGCGAACGTCAAGCGGCGGCCACGAAGGTTGGACGCGATGCCAAAATCGATGAGCTTGATGTTGTCCTGATCATCGACCATTACATTTTCCGGCTTCAAGTCGCGGTGCACGATTCCGTGGTCGTGGATGTATTGCAAGGCGTCCAGAATGCGTTTCGTGATTTTGACGGCGCGCTCCGGATCAAGCTTTGGCTGCTCATTGAGAATTTGCCGCAGCAGCCGGCCGTCCACCCACTCCATAACCATATAGACCTGACTGCGATCATCGTCGGTGAAGACCTTCATCACGCCAGGGTGATCCATGTTCTTTCCGATCTCCTCCTCACGGCGGAAGCGGTCGAACAGGAGAGGGTCACCCTCCATCTCTGGATGCGGGATTTTGATAGCGACCTGACGCCCGTTGCGAAGATCGGTGGCTCGAAAGATCGAGGCCATGCCACTGCGCGCAATCAGCTTGTCAATGCGGTAGTGATCAAGTTGTTCGTCGGTGTGGACTGGAGTCATGGTTGCCTGGGCTGCTGTATTCGTTCGAAACGAGCACCTGGAACCGATTCGCTGCTCGATCGGGAGTGCAACTCAATAATGCCAGAAAAATTGAGCACGCGGCATAAAGATTCCGTAAAGGAACCGTAAGGTTTTTATATGCAAAATCTGAGCAACTCGCGGCGCTCGTTCATCGAAGTTTGTATGGTCGCCCGCGATACATGCCAGTGCGCTCTACGTCGTGAATCCGTATCAATTGAACGCTGACATTATCGCTGCCATCGCGCTGGTTGGCCAAAGCAATCAATTTCTCCGCGGCAGTGGGTAGGTTTTCATTTCGCATAACTACGCTCGCGATGTCTGACTCGGGCACGGCGCCGTGTAGTCCGTCAGAACACAATACCAACAAGTCGCCCTTCTGCACTTGGACGTCATTGATCTCGACAGCCACAAACATATCGTTACCCACAGAACGGCTCAGCAAATGCCGGTTGGGAGATTCCGCAGCTTCGCGACCAGAAAGTATTCCCAGGCGTGCCTGTTCGTTGGCAACCGTATGGTCAGGTGTAATTTGCTTGGGCTGGCCGGATCGAATCAGATAACATCGCGAATCTCCGACATGCGCGACGACGGCCCGATCGAATCGGAGCGCACAGGCTACCAGGGTTGTGGCCATTCCGGCTTGAGGACCGGACGCGCCACCATTCTCATACACCTGAGTATTGGCAGCCCGTATGAGGTGAGTCAGCAGTCCCTTGTGAGGTTCGCCGGCACGTGCACGGACAAAGCCGGACAGTACGCTTTCCACCGCCGTGCGCGAGGCGACTTCGCCTTTCTGTTGTCCACCAACTCCGTCTGCCAGCACGAACAAACAGCCATGAGAACGCAGCTGTGCAGGATTGTAGGGCAGCACATATCCTAAATAATCTTCGTTGTGCTCCCTTACGCGTCCAGGATCCGAGAGTTGGGTGAATTGCACGTCAAGCATAGAACCCTGCAAGTTGTAGGTTTCATGAAGCTGCGCGGCTCCGGGAAGTATATTCCCCGGCTTCTGAAGGCTCCGTCTTAGAACTTACATAGGCGAAGGGCGGGACTATGCCCGCCCTCCTCTAGGCCTCCCCCAATTTGCTAACTTTATACTGCACTCGCCTCCACTCGTCTTTCGACTAGCGTGGTTCGCCCAGCAGACTTGCTGGACCGAAGGAAGTAGATGCCACCATAGAGGGCCCACACGAGCGCAATGCCCAGGGCCAGCAAAGGCTCCTTCTTAGTCCCAAAGCCCATGAATGGTCCGATTAGGTAGAAGGTCATGCATGCGAGGTTTGCAATCAGTCCAAACACCGGAATCACCAGGTGGCGCACCGGCTTGAACTTAGGATGCTTGTGGTAGCCGACCAGGCAGATGATGCAACTGAGACCGTACAGTAGGAATGTCCCGAAGTTGGATGCTAACGTCATCGTGAGCAGCGTGTTGGGCATAGCTGCTTCCCGGTCATGACTAATGTATCCGAAGCTCGACCAGAATCCGTGCGGCAGGGCTTGAATTGCGGCATCGGTTGGCGCGCCGCCATCGCCAAAGACAAAAACAATGGCCAGGCAGCCCACCACCGCCGAGATCGCGGCCAGCGTCCAGATCGCCCGATGGGGAGTAAGGTTATTCGAGTGCAACATACCAAAGTGCTCGGGCGCTTCTTTATCCTTGCCCATGGCGTAGGTGACACGCGCTCCGGTGTTCATACATGAGAGCGTGGTGCCGATCAGCGCCAGAAATACCGTGAACGCCTCACACAACATGAAAATCCGTCCGCGTCCTGCGCCGAGCAAAGCATCGCCTACGACGACCATCATGTCGCCTATGGGCGCTGCCGACCCGGACGCACTCTGCATCGTGTACCCGCTATTAAGGAAATAGTTGGCAGCAAAATATTCGAACAGATAGCAGAACATCCCCTGTACCAGAAGTGAAACAATCACCGCGATGGGAATGTCGCGCTTGGCATTCCTAGCCTCCCCGCCCATGGCCGTCACCGACTCGAAGCCGACCAGAATCAGGATCGCGACTGTCGCCTGAATAAATACCCAGCCCCAATTGTGGGCGCTGATGACGGACTTGGCGGTGGGATGGGTCAGGAACGCGCCTGTGCTGTCCTTTTCGGGATAGCTTATGCGATAGGGTACCGCATTGCCGGCAGCGTCCAACTTGGGCTGCGGCACCACGCCAGCCGAGTCGCGAACGATGGTCTCGGTCTCCTGCCCGTTGACGAGGGTCTTCTGGGTCTGAAATTCGTAGGTGTAAGCTCGGCCGGATACCGAGTCGAACTGGTAGGCGATGCTTCCCGGCGGATGGTTCATGCGATAGCCCAATGCCAATACCGCAAACAGGACTAAGGCAGCGATTTGAATGACATTAATCGCAATGTTGACCGAAGTAGATCCCGTGACACCGCGATGAGCGATATAAGCCACCAGGAAGGAAAATACGATCGCCACCAACATCATGAACACGGGTCCAGGATTCGAGGCGCTCATGAAATTTGGCCAGATGGTTCCCACCAGATATCCGCACAGTATACCCATGGTAGCCACCATTACTCCGGGATAGATCCAGTAGTAAAGGTGAGAGGCCCATCCTACGATGAACTTCGATAACCGGGCATAACGCCACGCTTTGTCGTGGTTGAGAAAGGATTGTTCGGCAAAGTAATAGGAACTACCGGTCCCCGGATACAGCTTCGCCAACTCCGCGTAGCAGACAGCCGTCGCCAGGCATAGTGCCAGTGCGACGATGATGCCCAGCCACATGGCGGGAGCGGTCACTCCGGTCGTTGCCTGGATGTAAAAGGTGAGCCACAGAAACGCGCCCGGCGCGATGAGCGCCATGGCGTTCATTGTCAACCCTGTGAGTCCTAGAGTTGCTTTCATCTCTACTGAGGTATTTTCTGCCATAGATTCTCCTTTTACTTCCTTGATTACCTCGATCGAAAAACTCCAGGCCCCTGGCAGAAGCCATCGGCCGAATACAGAAGTGACGCCATAGCAAAAATCAGCAACAACACGCCGGCACGGGCTGAACCAGCAGATCGAAGAGGCCAGCCACCACTGCCGCCAATCCTGCCACGAGAGCCCCTGCACAGAGGATCCGTTGCAGAGCGGTAGCGGTTTTGTTTTGCTCTCTTGGATCTCTGTCGTTCAGCCGCCAGGTACTCCGCATATTGATCCTCGAACTTGCCGCAGGATGGTTGCCCGATTACTGGTTTCAAGGGGTAGTTAGAGTTATCCTCATCCGCCTAGCCGCATATTGAGAATTCATCCCACTACCGTCCTTAAAATCGATCGGATTCTCTAAACCCCTGCTAAAACAGAAGACCTATCTCAACCACCCCGCGGGTTTGGCTTCCTTTGGTGCCAAATGAGCCGAAGGCATCACCCGGCGTGAAATTGTTGGCTTGTACAAAGGAAATGTCCGTGCGCGTGAAGAACTTTTTATACTGATACGTGGGGGTCACCGTAATCGACCAAGCCGCGCTACCCGGGCCGTACATCAGGTTGACGGCTTGTTGAGTGGCATTCCCTGTGCTCCCGATGTATTCCCAGCGCCCTGTAAGCGAGAAGCCACGCTTTAAGGTGCGGCTTGCCAAAATCGCGCCGCCCCAAGTGGAAGCACCGTGCACGATGCCGATCGATGGATTAGTCGGAACGTTGCTGTATTGAAGGTAGGGCTGAACGATCCACTTCCCTTTCGTGTACGTGTATTCGGCGACGTACATAGTGCTGTTGTTTTGCAGGGGCGTAGCCAGGTTTTGCCAGGCAGTCTGCCCAAGGTACCCCATGCCGGCGAACGTCAGGCTGTGGGGACCGTTGGTGTAAGTCAGGGAGCCGCTCAGCCCCGAATAGCGGTTGGAATAGTAGCCATCGTTCCAACTGAACGATGCAGTGAACTTTCCTAAAGTCTGATTGATCTGCACGCCGCGAGTAATCGCGTTTTCCTGGTTCCATAACAGGCCGCGCTCGATGTTCATGTTTTGGAAATCGAAGGTGTACTCAGCGCCCATTATCGTAGGCAGTATCCCGATCAATAGATTGGTATTCTTCGCCGGCAGCAGCTTCACGTAAGCCACAGGAACCGGGCCCCAGAGGTCATTGTTCGTTTTCGCGTTCGAGATAAAAGGCGATCCCAGAGAGACAACGTCGTAGGCGCCCGCCTGAACATAGAACTGAAACCAGCCAGTTGCCTTCTGAAAGAAGACCTGCGCATTGCTGAAGGCGCCTTCTGCCCCGTTATTACCCGCCACAGCGTTGATTTTGAAATAGCCCGATTCCGCTAACTACGCCGTTCAGACTCAGTTTGCCCAGAGGTCCAGCTTCGATATTGATTGGCAGCGCTGCCTGCAGCGGGCCGGTGATTGCAGGCGTTGGGAGCGGAGCCGGCGCAGCGGGTGCGGGTGCGGGCGAAGCCTCGGGCGCAGCGGTTTGATCCGATTCCTGCGGTTGGTCTGCTGGCTTAGAAGCCGGTGCATCCTGTGCATAGCCAACACACGCTAGTCCAATGCACAAAGCAGCCGTTGCAAACTTCTTGAGAAACTCAAACTGCATGGCTTTTATGGCCTCTGCGGAACTTAGTTCGAAGCCTGAAATCCGGCCCGTTGTTTTCGAACTATCACTTGCCGACGCAAAGCGGGCGAAATTCCGCCGCCTATTCAACCGCGACACCCAACTCCGGTAGAAAAACATCATTGTTGTGCACCCTCTCTTCCTTCCACCGCGCTCATCCGACAAATGCGCGATTCCTACCAGCGAGTGCGAATTTACGAGAGCATCGCCACGACAGTCCAACGCATATTTCTGTTCAAAGCGATCAAAAATTTGCCCAGAAAATGTTTTTATGGACGGAATAAACAAGGCTTATTCCGACAAGGAATCGATGCTCCAAGATTGTTCGAGATACAGAAATTCCGGCGAGACGGTTGGCGATAGTGCGGGAATGGCCCTAGAGGATTCCTCGGCAACTTCTTAGCTTGTAGAGTCGGCGATGGCAGGATGGCTCAATTCGGAACTGGCAGCACGGTCCGTAGTTGGGCTGGGACGCACGATGCCATTGCTGACTAGCTCGATGAACGCCATCGCGGATTGAGGTAAGGTTCGATCCTGGTGATAGATCAGGGCAAGTTCACGGAAGAGCGTGACGTCGGAAAGAGGGATCAACTTCAACTCGCCTGCGCGTTGCTCTTTCTCCGCAAAAGTCTCGCTGATCAAGGAAACCCCCATGCCGGACGCCACAAAAGCCTTGATGATCGCGATGCTCGGGAGTTCCATCGCGATCCGCAACTTCGTTTGGTAGGGCCGGAATAGCCGGTCCATCGTCTTACGTGTGCTTCCGATCTTGGGAAGGATGACGGGATGCTCCACAATCGCCTCTACGGAAACAGAACTTAAGCCTGCAAGAGGATGGCTGGGGCTGGTCATCAACACCAGGCGATCATGGAAAATGCGTTTCACTACGACGCGCGACAGTCTGACCGGCATGGTCACAATGCCAACATCGATCAAGCCATCCTGCAAGCGTTCCGTGATCTTGTGACTGAAATTTCGATAGATGTTAATTTGAACTCCCGGATAGCGTCGACGATACTCCGCGAATGTCTCCGGCAATACATAGAGGCAAGTCGCCTCATTGGCTCCGATCGCCAGCACGCCTCGCGGAACTTTGTCCTGATCGGCCACGGCGCGCAACGACTCTCCGCGCAACGCGAGCAAGCGGGTGGCGTACTCGAACAGGACTTCGCCTGCAGGCGTTAACGTGACCTTCTTGCCCGAGCGATCCAGCAGCTTCGTGCCGTAATCTTGCTCAAGCTGGCGGATCTGGGCGCTCACCGCCGATTGCGAGCGAAATACCTTGTCTCCGGCACGCGAGAAGTTTCCCTGCTTTGCAACTTCGAGAAAGGTCGTCAGTTGATCGAAGTCCATCCGGTGGTTCTTTACTTGCCCGTTCTGGGTCGCCCCGGAGGTTCGGCCGGGCTTGCCTGCGTTCGACTGCGTTTCAGAACCGCGTTCCCTAGAACCGATTCCACAGGAACTGGTTGTAGACGTCGTGGTGATATTGCACCTCAGGCGCCTTCACGAAGGTTCCCAGCAGCCGCGGACAGCGATCAGCCGAGGCTTGCTTCAAGTCGGCATAGCGGCCCTTGACGTCATCGCCGAGCATGGTGGTCGTCCATTTGGCTTCGCGGAAGTTCTCGATCGCGGTGTAGATGTTGTCGGGCAGATACCGCTCCGCCTGGCGCAGGTTCTTGATCTTCGCCGTTTCGCCGTCGAGACCTGACTTGAATACGGCATACATGACCATGTACGGATTTGCATCCGGGCTGACCGAGCGAACTTCTACACGCATGCTCTTCTCGTTGCCGATAGGAATGCGAATCATCGAGCCGCGGTCTACCGCCGAAGCCTTGATCTGATTGGGCGCTTCAAAATGAGGATCCAGGCGCCGATAGGCGTTCACGCTGGCATTCAGCATCAGGCAAACGTCGTTACCATGGGTCAGAATGCGGTCCACGAACGACCAGCCCATCTTGCTCAGCTTCTCTTCGCCCTTGGCGTCCCAAAAGAGGTTCTTGCCGTTCTTGCTGACCGAAACGTTGGTATGCATGCCGCTGCCATTCACCCCGACCACCGGCTTGGGCAGGAATGATGCGGTGAAACCCATCTTGGTAGCCACCTGGCGGCAGATCAGTTTGTAAAGCTGGATCTGGTCGGCGGCGTTCACTACTTCCGAATAGGCGTAATTAATTTCGAATTGCGAGGGTGCGACTTCAGGATGATCCTTCTCGTTCTGGAATCCCATGGCGCGCTGCACTTCGGCGGTCGTGTCAATGAAGGTGCGCAGCGGATCGCCGGGGAGGGAGTGATAGTAACCACCGGTATTTACGTATTCGAACTTCTGGGTTTCATGATAACGGCGCTCGGCGTCGGCTCCGTTGAACAGAAAGCCTTCGATCTCATTGGCGGCATTGAGGGTGTAGCCCTCGCGCTTGAAGAGCTCGTCGGCATAGGTTTTGAGCACGCCGCGAATATCGGCGGCGTAGGGCGTCCCGCCCTTGTCGATGACATCACCAAACACCAGTACTTTGCCGGGACCAAAAATGTCGGCCGGGCCCCAGTAGAACGATGGCCAGTCAATGCCCAGCCGGAGATCGCTTTCGCGCTGCGCGGTGAAGCCGCGAATCGACGAGCCATCGAAGGTCAGGTTGTCCCAGCTCTTCAGCAGGAATTTCTTGTCGTAGTCGAGCATGTGCAAGCGGCCTTCGAGGTCGCTGAACAGTACGGTGACGGCCTTGATGCGCTTCTCGTCGGTAAGGTACTTCAGGCGCTCCTCGCGGATATCGTCCAGGGGGATGCGGTTCTTGCGCTGCTCTTTGGCGTGCAGATTCAGGTCTTCGAGCTCGTCATAGGAAAGCGCGAGGAAGGTACGCAGTTCAGTCGACATGGATCTCCTCGAGATAAATTCGGCCGTATCCGGCCAGAATGAAGATGAAGATGAAATCGGCATTGCAACGGGTGAAATTCGAGACTATAGGCCGCTGCTTCCGCTCGCCAGTCAAAAAACTTAATCAGGCCTATTAAGGAAATTTATGGAGCGAGTTCGAGAAGATGGTTAAAGCCGCTCTCATTCGCCGAAGAGGGCCTAACCTTTACAACGCTAATGGGTTAGAGATAACGTCGATTTTAAAAACACTCCGATAGGGGAGAACCGCGGCTAAATATTCGCGCGCTGGGAGTTTCAAGCGGCGGCAGCTTTCCACGACCGACAGAATCGCCGCAACCTTGGGTCCCGCCTGCGGACTACCGATGTGTATCCAGTTCTTCCGGCCCAGTGCCACTGGACGCATTGAGTTTTCCGCTAGGTTATTGCTCAGCTCAAGTTCCGGATATTCCAGGAACCGTGTAAGTCTCCTCCACAGTGTGACGGCGTATTGGCAGGCCTTGCTGGGTGCACTGGAGGGCAATGCAACGGACTGTGCTGCTTCGATCTTTCTACGGATATTGGTGAACGCGATGCACATTACCGCATCGGTTTTCATCAACGACGACGAGCCTGGCCTGCACAAGGACTATGGCAAATGGTTGGAGGAGTTAGCCCCGCATGAGCCCTTGTCGGCTTATGCGCATAATCGCACTGGCGAGGACAACGCAGATGCGCACATGAAACGGCAAATCATGGGAAGGGAAGTAGTGGTTGCGATCACAAATTCACAACTAGATTTTGGCCCTTGGGAACAGATCTTTTACGGTGAGTTTGACGGACGACGGAAGAAGCGAGTGCTTGTAAAGATCATCGGCGAGTGACTCGACGGGGCGCGGTTACGGCCGCGTCCAATCGAGATGCGAAAGCGTCGAATCTCGGCGTCGGACCCTTCCAGCGCAATTGCTCCACGTCATCGAAAAGGGCAATGTCCGTGCGAAGTGTGGCAAGCTTCCGGAACAGCATTGCCTGATCGCGCTCTCGCACAAGTGTGTCGGCGAGGGTTCTCGCACCCGCGACATTCACCCGCCACTCGCGGAAGTCCGGAGGGACATATTCCAGGTGCCCGAACTTGGCAAGAACCGCAGCCGATGACTTAGCACCCCAGCCCCGCAGCCCCGGATAGCCGTCGGCGGTATCACCCACCAGGGCCAGATAGTCAGGGATCGACTCCGGCGGCACGCCAAATTTCTTGACTACGCCAGGCTCATCCACAACGACGCGCGTGCGACGATTCAGCTGAACGATGCGCGATCCCTGAACACACTGGGCAAGGTCCTTGTCCGGGGTACAGATGATCACCTGTTCGACGCGTGGGTCGCGAACAGCCGCCATTGCAGACGCAGCAAGCGCGTCGTCCGCCTCGAATTCCACCATGGGCCAGACCACTATGCCAGCGGCTGACAGAACTTCTTCGAGAAGAGGGAACTGTGCCAGCAGGTCGGGTTCGACTCCTTCACTGGTCTTGTAGCCAGGCCAAAGTGCATTGCGAAAAGACTCGATGACATGGTCGGTCGCAACTGCAATGTGGGTGGCGCCTGCCTTCATCATCGCTAGCATCGACGTCAGAACACCGCGCACGGCAGCGACCTCGCGACCCGTCGCGTCTTGCGCAGACGGCAGAGCGTAGTAATGCCGGAACAACTCGTATGTGCCATCAACCAGGTAGATTTCCACGGCTTGAGCTCCAGCACGACCCTATCGGAGCCCGGCGCAGTCAATCAAGCTGCTGAATTGGACATTTTGGTGTAGTCTCTTGTGGGCCAGTCATTGCATCTGCCCGGGCATGCCCTAAAAAAGGCGTTTTGGTATCCTGGCAGTTGTTGGTTTGCTTCCGAGTCTACTTACGACTGCTTACCCCCGTTACTTCCCGGTTTGTTCTGATAGCCTCTTTGTTATGCGACTCGCCCTGAGCCTCTTATGCCTTTTCGCTTTTGCCGGCTTGATGTTTGCGCAGAACCCGAAGCCGGTTGTCGATCGTGTTGCGGCGCAGAATGCGCTTTTCGAAGAACAGTACGAGTCTGATCTCAAGAACTTCCCGGAGCGCGCCACCGCGTTCGGCGACTATCGCTACAACGACAAGCTCACCGACTACTCGCTGGAGGCGATCACACAGCGCGACAAGACAAACCAGGAATTCTTGGTCAGCCTTAAGGCCATAGACACCACGGGGTTCAGCGACCAGGACCAACTGTCGCACGACCTGATGATGCGGGTCTTACAGCAGCGCATTACCGACTACAGCCTCAAAGAATACGAGATGCCGATCAATCAGCAGAATGGCATCCACACGGGCTTGGCGGACCTACCGAACTCCATGCCGTTCACGACGGTGAAGCAGTACGAGGATTACGTCTCGCGACTGCACCAGATTCCGCGCGTGCTGAGCCAGACGGAGGAAGTGCTGCGCGCCGGCATGAAGGACAAACTCATGCCGGTTCGGTTCCTGCTGGAGAAGATTCCTGTGCAGTGCCAGGGCATCATTGATGCCAATCCGTTTTTGCTACCTACCAAGAAGTATCCGGCGGACATTTCACCGGAAGAGCAGAAGCGCCTGACGCAGCAGATCACCGAGGTGGTCAACACCGAGGTTCTTCCTGCGTACAAGCACTTTGCCAATTTCGTGAAAACGGAGTACGCTCCGCAGGGCAGGACCACGCTGGCGATCACCTCGTTGCCAGATGGCCAGAAGCGCTACGAAAACGATATTTACGCGCGCACGACGACGCACCTCAGTGCGGATGAGATACACCAGATCGGGCTACGCGAGATCGACCGCATCGAGGCCGAGATGACGGCGATCGCCAAGAAAGAGGGCTTCGCCGACCTGGCTTCATTCCGGGCTTCGCTGAAGACAAATCCCAAGTACATTCCGACTTCTTCGGAGCAGATCCTCGACGACTTCCGCAAGTACATCGCGCAGATGGAGCCGAAGCTGCCACAACTCTTTACGCTGCTGCCGAAGTCGCCCGTCACGGTGGAAGCCATTCCGCCTTTCCAGGCGGCGGCCGCAACGCATTACGTCACCGGCACACCTGACGGCAAACGGCCTGGGCGCGTCGTAGTCGCCACCTCCAACTTTGCCGAACGCTCACTGATCGACGATGAGGCGGTGGCGTATCACGAAGGAGTGCCTGGGCATCACATGCAGAACTCCGTAAATCAGCAGCTCACAGGACTGCCGAAGTTTCGGTTGCATGGATTGGGCTTCAACGCCTACGGCGAAGGCTGGGCTTTGTATGCCGAGCAACTGGGCAAGGAGGTTGGTTTCTATCAGGACCCGGTCTCGGATTACGGCCGCCTGTCGTCGGAGCTGTTCCGTGCCGTGCGTCTGGTAGTTGACACAGGAATTCACTCAAAAGGATGGACCCGGGAGCAGGTGGTGGAGTTCATGCGCAAGTCTGGCGCTGTTGACGAGCCGACGATTCAGTCGGAAACCGACCGCTACATTGCCTGGCCGGCGCAGGCCTTGAGTTACAAGCTGGGGCAGCTCAAGATCAGCGAACTGAGGCAGCGCGCCCAGAAAGAGTTAGGCGCGAGCTTCAACATCCGGACGTTTCATGACGAGATTCTCGACGGAGGATCATTACCGCTGGATATGCTGGAGGCTCGCACCGATAAGTGGATTGCCCAGCAGAAGGCCAAGTAAGTTCTGGTTGGCACCACCTCAGGGGAGTGGTTAGTTCGCTGGGCGCTCAATGCTGTGACTGTCATCACTTCCGTGGCGCTGTTCCAAGACACTCCCATCAGAAGTGGCGTGGCGGGCAGCAGAAAAGCCAGTAAACCCCGCGAGCCATTGTGCGCCCAAGGCAATAAACTATCGTGCTGTCCAGCCCCCGTCGATGAGCAAGGTGTGTCCTGTGATGAGAAACGCAGCGGGCGAGGCGAGGAAGACGACTGCGCCCGCTACCTCCATGGGCTCGCCAATTCGATGAAGCGCGGCAATGCGATCGATTACATCTGCTCGGAATGAAGAATCGGCAAGAGCCGGCTGGGTTCCCGGCGTATGACTGAACGTAGGCGGTACTGCATTGACTGTGATGTTGTGCGGGCCCCGTTCCACCGCGAGGCACTTTGTGAGGTGCGCGATGCCGGCCTTGGTCATGCAATAAACAGATTCAGAGGGGAGAGCGGCGAATCCGGCCTGCGAGCTCATATTGATTATCCGACCACTCTTCTGGCGGATCATCACACGGCCCGCGGCCTGGCACGCAAAGAATGTCCCCTTGAGATTTACAGCCAAGGTGAAGTCGAAGTCCGCTTCGGGCACATCTTCGGCCCGATTGTCCGGAGCCAC
>CAVPUX010000018.1:0-137152 GCA_963709045.1 uncultured Acidobacteriaceae bacterium
AGAGTAAGAACGGGAGGGTGGGGATTGTCGGCCGTCTACACTGACAACTGACAACCGACTACTGACTACTGAACGACAACTGCCCAGTGCCTAGCGAATAAAGAGTCTGCGTGCCATTAGGCAGCATCTGACAGGAAACGTCTGCGGCAAAGGTCACAGGTTCGGGTGACGCATAGTCTCAAGGCGAAAGAGTGGCGGACACGACCACCCGCCGTCACTTTGTAGTTTTCTCTTCTGGATAATTGGATGCAGCCTCTCCCAACAAAGCTTTGTAATCTGAAGTAGGACGATCATATTCGAGAACAACCCACATGTGTGGTGGAACTGGTATGATCGCCGCCTGGTCTGGTACAAGCGCAATCCAGCTTGCCCCTCTCGAGCTAGATACAAT
The DNA here is from genome assembly GCA_963709045.1 of uncultured Acidobacteriaceae bacterium. Classification (GTDB taxonomy): domain Bacteria; phylum Acidobacteriota; class Terriglobia; order Terriglobales; family Acidobacteriaceae; genus Bog-257. Next base: position 392 of record CAVPUX010000018.1, read on the forward strand.
TAGATCTAAGAGTTGTGCGACAGTCGCCCCCCGCTCGTCGAAAGGGCCCACCAAGTCCGCTTCATCGCCCGCAGCAAACCTGCCAGCAAAACCCTGAATCTCTGGGTGAAGTTCATGCTCCAGTCGCAATCTGATACCTACGGACAAAGTCTGAAGTGAAGCTCGGGTAACTGTGAAGTTACCGATCGGCCTATCAAAAAGAGAAGCCGTGCTTGGAGCTCGAAAGATGCTAACAATCCCCTTGGACATGCTAATTTGAATTTCTTGATCCGCGAAGATCGCTCTCAGTATTTGCGCAGGACTTTCCTCCCGGATATCAAAGTTTGCTTGCTCGACGAATGCTGCGCGCGGGAGGTTACGCATGCCCAGACAAAGACCCGTCTCGCTGCCAAATGCCAGGGCTGCCTCGACTCGGGAGCCGCCCTGAAATGTGAACCGCGTAACAACGCCGTTGAGGTTCCCCAAGCAGGCCGCACTGGCGGCCGACGCCATTAGCACCACCGACACAATCAAACGGATCATGGAATCACTTACCGTCTATCGTTATGTACGAACACGCGTAAACCGCTCCGTTAACAGGGGGCACCGCAATACCATTCCAAGTCCAACTTTGCGTTGCACCGGCATTGGCACTCGAACCAAAGCATGCGGTCGTGCAGACGTAGTACTTGTCCTGCCAGGCACCGTTTCCTGTAGTGATGGCCTGTCCAGTCTCTGTTCCCGACACCCCAAGTCCGTTGGGCGTTGCAATGTTTATAGTGTCAGCCACGACAAGCCCCGACACATTCACCGGTGAACCGTCTTGAAATTGTAGCTGGTCATTCACATACCGGACCCAACCACGTCCGAATCCCGTTAACTGAGCGCAAGAGTCTAGACCGCCTGTTCCGTCCTGACCCTGATCAATTGTGCAGTTACCATTTATGCACAGAGGTTCAACTTGATATACAGTGCGCACGTTCGTGGGTGTTGCCGGGTTGTACTGGTGCATCGGGCAGTGCCGAGGGGGCCCCGAGTTTAGCAGTTGTCCCGAGGCAAATGCATCAGTTGAGCCGACGCCCATGCCGGTAATCTGGTTTGAGGAAAGCATCGCGACGGAGTGGTTCCCTGAGTCCCAGCCGCTAAAGTGACCGGTCTGAGGAGTCCAATCATCAAAGCACGCGTCGTAAGCCTGCACGCTGAGCAGGTCCTGCACTTGGACACCGAGCTGCTCGGGGTTGGCCAGCATCTCGGTGGCGGTATATCCGCAGCAATGGAGACAACCGTAGGCTAGATGCCCGTAGGTCTTATCGACGATGAACTTGCCCTCAAAAAGGCTCGGGTTGTCCGGTCGGTCGGTTTCCCGGAGATCATAGGTTCCGGAAGTCAGTTCCGGGGGGAATGTCCGTCCTTGATTGTCCGGAACCCTACCATGAATGGTGTCGCCAAGATTCAGCCAAAGCTGGTCGCCAGCCGCGATGGCCCTGCGAATTTCGTAACCGTCCTGGCCATGATTGTAGTGGAAGGTCAGCACCGCTTCAGTGGCGCTGTGCCCCGCATTGGTCACGGCGATGATGGTGTTATGCGTTGCGTCCACCTGCCACTCACCGCCAACCCACCGGTCTGCCAGTTGATCAGAAAAGGGTGTTTGTGCGCCATACCGACCGGTACTGTCGTAGCTGGATGCGATGGCCATCAAATCGTCGGGCTTGCCTGGGCTACTAATTTCCACCAATGCCCAATGGGCGTCGCTCGGAATCTGCTTAGATTGCTGCAGCGCCCCGACATCCACAAGATGTGTTTCGAACGGCCTAAGTTGGAGAGCAGCTAATTTCAGAACGCCTTGCCTCGACTCGCCGCGCCAGGTCAGCTTGACATTGGCAACCAGCACACGTGAAGTTGTGTTTCGAACCAGAACTCTCGGTTGTAGTCTCGTCCCTGCCGGTAAGGCCAACGCCGGATCTGGCTCCTGCAACGCAAGCATCGGGGCCCTTGTGGTCCAGATCGTGTTTCCGCCCCAAACACGTTCTTCCAGCTTGGCGGATGGGTCGTGGTCGAACATCTTCATGAGGGCCGAGAATCCAGCGGTTTCGTCGTACATGAAGTGAACCGTATCAATGTAACCCGCCCCTTCCGCAACTTCGAATCTTATCCCTCCATACGTCCCACTAAATCCCGCGTTCCGTACCAAGTCACCAACGACCAGTCGCACTGTTTGCCTAGGCGCAAGATGTATATCTCGGATCCAAGGCTTTCCTGTCGAGTCATAAAGAAATAACCGGCCCTGATTCGCCTTGTCACTGCTGTTGGCAATGATCAGGTTGTCCTTGGTGCCGGGCCTTGGGAGCCACCAAATGCCCTCCCGGCTTCCAAAGCTATATTGAGGGTCTGGGGCAAACGCATCGATGTGGTATGACGGTCCGCACCATCGCGATGCCTCCAGTCCGTTTCTTGAATTTCCCTGGTAATCACGAAAATGGAGGGCAGAGTTTCTTACGAAAGTGTTTGCTAGTCAAGACCACTAAAGTGTCTTACTCAACTGCGTCTCCAATCAGGGATTTGCGCAGACCTTTCTATCGTCCAGTACGCCAAATGGTCCAAGGTCCGCACGCTCATACCTGGTTGAGATTGCGTTGGCTTTCTCTACCATCCAAGTTAGCAATGTTCAGTTGAGTTTCCTCCCCGCTTTCTCTACCATCCAGAGTTCTTCATCCGTCTCAGGCGGAATGCCAGTGGACAAGCTCAGAGTCCTGATCACGCGCGAGCAGATCGCGGCCAAGGTGGCCGAGATGGGGCGCGCATCAGCCGATTTTGCCGGCGAGTCGGTCGTGCTGATCGGCGTGCTGAAGGGCGCGACCATCTTTCTTGCCGACCTGGCCCGGCAGATCAAGCTCGACGTCAGCTTCGATTTCATCGCGGTTTCCAGCTATGGCAACGCCAAGCAGCAGAGCGGCGAGGTCAGGCTGGTGAAGGATGTGGACCGCTCGATGGAGGGCAAAAACATCATCCTGGTGGAAGACATTCTCGACACCGGATTGACCTTGACGTACATCCAAAGCATGCTGCGCGGCGCACCAGCCGAAGACGCTGAAGATCGCGGCGCTGCTGGACAAGGTGTCGCGGCGGACCGAGCCCATCCAGGGCGATTACGTTGGTTTCGAGATTCCCGACGAGTTTGTCGTGGGATATGGGCTTGACTTTGCCGAGCATTATCGTAATCTGCCAGATATTTGTGTATTGGAGTCCGGCTCCGAATCGGCATAGAATCTGTCGGTGCTCATGTCTGTGTATTCTCTCTGTCGTCGCCGGAGCACCGGCCCTTCCCGTGAGCGATTGGCGAAGTGCAGCCAAGCTCATCGAGCACACCCTGCTGAAGCCCGACGCTACTCGCAACCAGGTGATCGCGTTGTGCCAGGAGGCGGTGCGTTACGGCTTTCATGCGGTCATGGTGAATCCCGCGAACGTGGCCCTGGCTGCGGCTCGAGCTGCGCGGCTCGCCGGTGAAGGTCGGCACGGTGGTCGGCTTTCCCCTGGGCGCGAATCTGACCGTCACCAAGCTGGCGGAAGCCGAAGCCGCTTTGCGCCAGGGCGCGCACGAACTCGACATGGTGATGAACATCGGCGCGCTGAAGTCGGGCGACCGCGTGCTGGTGCAACACGAGATCCGCAGCCTGGCGCGGCTGGCGCATCGTCACGGCGCCATCCTGAAGGTCATCCTGGAGAACGCCTGCTGACCCAGGAAGAGAAAATCCTGGCTTGCGCGCTGGCGCTCGAAGCCGGAGTGGACTTCGTGAAGACCTCCAGCGGGCTGGCCGATTCCGGCGCGACGGCTGCCGACGTGGCGCTGATGCGCGGCGTGGTCGGCCTCAAGATCGGCGTGAAGGCGGCGGGCGGCATTCGCACCGCGGCGCAGTTCATGGAGATGGTCGATGCCGGCGCCAATCGCATCGGCACCAGCGCCAGCGTGCAGATCGTGCAGGAACTGGGCGCGCCGGCCGGAGAACTGATCCGAATGGAACCGGTCAGAGCGGTACCTCGCGTCGTACGCACTGTATGCAAGGGTCATCCAGAGCACGATCTTTTCGCCAGGGCTAAAGCCCGCTCGTGCATGCAAGACTAAAGGACTTCAGTCCACCTGAAGCTACGCTCCTTGCAAGCGGCCTCAATTGGCTGATCCCGTGCAACCTCTCGAATTCGCGACTCCACCGGAGTCCACCATGGCGCGTCTGACCGGCGTGCTGGGCATCCTCGCGATTCTGCTGTTTGCCTTCCTCTTCTCCACCGATCGCAAGGCCATTCGTGCTCGCACCGTCCTCGTCGGCCTGACGCTGCAATTCATCTTCGCCGTGCTGGTGCTGCGCGTCAGCTTCGGCGTGCGGGTCATGACCGTCGCCGGCGATGCGGTCGACCGGCTTCTGAGCTACTCCTTCGCCGGCTCGCAGTTTGTCTTCGGCGAGTTGGGCGCCAAGATGTCGAAGTTCGGCGTGGTCTTCGCCTTCCAGGTGCTGCCCATCATCATCTTCATCGCCGCGTTCTTCGCCATCCTGTATTACTACGGCGTGATGCAGTTCATCATCCGCCAACTGGCGAAGGTGATGATGCGCTTCATGGGCGCCAGCGGTGTCGAGTCGCTCAACGTCGCCGCCAGCATCTTCATGGGACATCACCGAAGCGCCGCTGACCATCCGGCCGTTCCTGCCCAAGGTCACGCGCTCCGAGCTGATGACCATCATGACCAGCGGCATGGCGCACGTCTCCGGCGCGATGCTGGGCGCCTACATTCTGCTCGGCATCGAGGCGCGGCATCTGCTGGCGGCGGTGATCATGACCGCGCCGGGAACCATCCTGATCGCCAAGATGCTGGTGCCGGAGACCGAGCAGCCGCTGACCGCCGGCACGGTCAAGATCGATGTCGTCGGAGTTGGAAGAGCGCCCCAGCAACGTTCTGGACGCGGCCACCAAAGGCACGACCGACGGCTTGTATCTCGCGCTGAACGTCGCGGCCATGCTGATTTCGTTTCTCGCCATCATCGCGCTGCTGGACGGCGTTCTCGGCGGCACTCACAACTTCCTCGCGGCGCACGGCTTTCCGCTGGTTTCCCGTCGAAGCTGGAGACGATCTTCGGCGTGATCTTCGCGCCGGTGGCGTGGCTGATCGGCATTCCCTGGCACGACTGCCTCGCCATCGGCAATCTGCTGGGCACGCGCATGGTGCTGAACGAGCTGGTCGCCTACACCATGCTGAGCGCGCAGAAGGCTTCGCTCGATCCGCGCTCGTTCACCATCGCGACGTTCGCGCTCTGCGGATTCGCCAACTTCGGCTCCATCGGCATCGTGATCGGCGGCCTCAGCAGCCTGGCGCCGAATCGCCGGCACGACCTGGCGCAACTCGGCTTCAAAGCCATGATCGCCGGCACGCTGGCCAACCTGATGTCGGCCAGCATTGTGGGAATTGCTGGCATGAAGGCAGTGGATAGATTGTCTCGGTGGCATAGTGGAGACGATCTGAGACCGGGATCATCTCGAAGTGGCGAAGGTTGGCAGTACCGACGCTATAACCGAGTTCCAGGGCAGTCACCCCGATCAACAGATCGGAGCGGAACGGACACCTTTGCTTGGTTCTCGCCGTCGATCTGCCGGTGCGAAGCGCAACGGGCACGTGATGGGATAATGGGCATGGCCGTGAGCAACTCTTGGATGAACTGCTGCCGCTTAGCTTTTCGCTGTGGGTGTCGGCACGGGCCGCGCCATGGGCCACTTCGATAGCGTCACCACTGAGATTGCGATTTCGGTGTCCCCTGCTGGGCCGGAGAGGTTAGCGAGCATCTGCCGCGCATTCTGCCCTGGCGTTCGGCTGCAATCAGCACACTGGAATCGAGGATCAGTCCCATGCGGGCGGTTCGAGCGGTTCACGATGGCTCGCGATCGCGGCTCGACATCCTGGCGAAGTCGGCGTCCATGACTGCCGTCGAGCTTCGGGTAGCAGCGCAATACATTCGGAGATGGAGCGGCGAGCCGGGGAATGAATCACCGCCAGCGGCAGTTTGCCGCTCGCTCGATACCACCTTCGCGTGCGCGAACACGAGCCAGCACCGAGGCGAGTCGCTGGCGGCTTCCGCTTCCGATATCTGGATGACCGGCGCTATTGCCGCGATTCTACCGCTATCTATCGTCTCCGTCTATCCCTTCGCACTAGCCACTATCCACTGTTTTGTGCCTTCCCTCACAATCCCATGTGACCTTCGCACTAGTTCCGCCTTCGGAACAAGCCCATGCTTAATGTAGAGAGTCTCTTCGGCTCTCGAGAATTCGTGTGGGTTCATGTCGAAGGCGCATCTGTTCAAAGCCAATTTCACTTCATTGCCGGCCGCTCCTCAGCTAAGCTTTTGCGGCCGTAATCGCGCCGGAGTTGTTGTTCCCACTCGCACAAACTACGCAGATTCATTCGGAGGCCGTTATGGCAATTACTAAGCAGGATGCACTCGACTACCACTTTGGGTCACGGCCGGGAAAAATAGAGGTCGTTTCCACCAAGCCTTGTCTCACCCAACGCGATCTCAGTCTCGCCTACACGCCGGGCGTCGCCGATCCCTGCCTCGAGATCGAGAAGAACCCGCAGGACGCATTCAAGTACACCGCCAAGGGCAACCTGGTCGCGGTGGTGACCAACGGCACCGCCGTGCTCGGACTGGGCGACATCGGCGCCCTGGCCGGCAAGCCGGTCATGGAAGGCAAAGGTGTCCTGTTCAAGAGATTCGCCGACATCGACGTGTTCGACATCGAACTGGACACCCATGATCCCGACGAGATCATCAAGACCTGCCAACTGCTGGAGCCCACCTTCGGCGGCATCAACCTGGAAGACATCAAAGCGCCCGAGTGCTTCTACATCGAAGAGACCCTGAAGAAGACGATGAAGATTCCCGTCTTCCACGACGACCAGCACGGCACCGCGATCATCTCCGGCGCGGCGCTGGTGAATGCCGTGGAGCTGACCGGCAAGCGCATGGACCAGATCAAGGTGGTCGTCAACGGCGCCGGCGCTTCCGGCATCGCCTGCGCTGAGCACTATGTCTGCATGGGCGTGAAGCGCGAGAACATTACCCTGGTCGACACCAAAGGCGTCATCTACAAGGGCCGCAAAGAGGGAATGAATCCTTACAAGGAGCGCTTCGCCAAAGAGACGTCGATGCGGACGCTTGCCGATGCGGCGAAGGGCGCCGACGTGCTGCTCGGCCTTTCCAAGAAGGGCGCATTCACGCCGGAGATGATCGCCTCGCTGGCGCCGCGGCCGGTGGTCTTCGCCATGGCGAATCCCGATCCCGAGATCACCTACGACGAAGCGCGCGCCGTCCGCGACGACATCATTATGGCGACGGGACGCTCCGACTATCCCAACCAGGTCAACAATGTTCTGGGATTCCCGTTTATCTTCCGCGGCGCTCTCGACGTGCACGCCACCACCATCAATGAAGAAATGAAGCTGGCGGCCACCCACGCCCTGGCGGCGCTGGCGAAAGAAGATGTTCCCGACTCGGTTTGCCGCGCCTACGGCGTGGAGACGCTGAAGTTTGGCGTTGACTACATCATTCCCAAGCCGTTCGATCCGCGCGTGCTGGTGTGGGAAGCGGCTGCGGTTGCCAAGGCCGCAATGGACACCGGCGTGGCGCAAAATCCGGTCGACATCGCCGAATACCGCGAGCAACTCGAGAAGCGGCTGGGCAAGGCGCATGAGCTGATGCGCTTCATGATTCACAAGGCCCAGGCGAATCCCAAGCGCGTGGTTTTCCCGGAAGGCTCCACCAGAAGATCCTGCGCGCCTGCCATGTCCTGATCGAAGAGAAGATTGCCGTTCCGATTCTGCTGGGTCGCGCCGATGAGATCCAGCGCACGGCAGCAGAGTTGGGCTTGGCGCTCAACGGCGTCACCATCGTCGAACCGGAGACCGCTCCGCGCCGGCAGGAATACGTCCGCGAGCTGTATCGCTTGCGGCAGCGTCGCGGTGTGACCCTGGGCTCGGCCGACGAGCTGATGAACGATCACAACATCTTCGGCTCCATGATGGTCCGCATGGGCGACGCCGATGCCATCGTCTCCGGCGTGACCCAGAATTATCCCGACACCATTCGTCCGGCATTGCAGGTGATCGGCGTTCGCGAAGGGATCCACAAGGTTTCGGGCGTGTATCTCATCATCACCCGCAAGGGCGATCTGTACTTCCTGGCCGATGCCACGGTCAACATTGAACCCACGGCCGAGGACCTGGCGGAGATTGCTCTCTGTGCCGCCCAGGAGGCACGCCGGTTCGACATTGAGCCGCGCGTGGCCATGCTCTCCTTCTCCAGCTTCGGCAGCACCAAGCATCCGCTGTGCGACAAGATGCGGCGGGCGGCGGAACTGGCGCGCTATGCCGATCCCACGCTCATCATCGATGGCGAGGTGCAGGGCAACATCGCGGTCAGTGCCAAGAAGATGGAAGCGGCGTTCCCGTTCTCGCCGTTGAAGGGCGGAGCCAATGTGCTGATCTTCCCCAACCTGGAAGCCAGCAATATCGCTTGCAAGCTGCTGATCAGCGTCGGCGGGGCGGAAGCGGTTGGCCCGATTCTGCTGGGCATGGCGAAGCCGGTGCACTCTGCTGCAGCGCGGTGCCGAGGTGGAAGAAATCGTCAACATGACGACCATCGCGGTGGTGGATGCGCAAGACAGCGGTGAACCGACTGGTGCTCGTGTAGCCCGAGCGGTAGCAGCCGTCGGATAGAGTAACTAGCTTGGCTAATGCGGGCCTTTCGGGACCGCATTGACAGCGCGTGGTGGGAGCCCCCGCTGTAAGGCGACGCTCTGCGAATCGCAGCGGAGTGACGGCGGCGGGAGCCCCCGCATGTAGGCAATGCTCTGCGAATTCCACGGAGCGTCCCCGGTGGGAGCCCCCGCATTCATGCGGGGGAGCAATGCTTCAGCATTGCGAAGATGAGTGGTCGCGATGGCAGGGGCTTCAGCCCCGGCTCTTCAAAGGCCCAGCGCTAAAGCGCAAAGGTAAAGCGAAGATTTCGTACGGAGCGCTAAAGCGCTCCTCCCCGCATAAATGCGGGGGCTCCCACCCAGAAGATGCGTCACTTCGCCGCATGATCTAGAACGCCGGCCTGACATGTCGCTCGCTCCACAAGAAACCCGTACATTCTTCGTCTCGTCTGCGACTTGGCAGAGAAGACTGATCCTGCAGTCCAATCCTCTTTGCGATCTGCTGCTGGACGTAATTCGTGAAAACCGGAGCAAACAGAGGCTTCAGGTGCATGAGTTCGTCTTCATGCCAGATCACGTTCATCTGATTCTGACGCCTGCTCCGCTGATATCGCTCGAGAAAGCGATGCAATTTATCAAGGGAGGATTTTCCTACAGAGCAAAGAAAGAGATGAATTTCAATTTTGAAATATGGCAGAAGGGTTACAACGAGCACCGAATCGGGGACGGAGACGAGTATGCGCAACACGTCGAATATGTTTGGATGAATCCTGTCGAAGCAGGCTTGGTGGAGCAACCAGAGGAATATCCGTACTCTTCGGCGCGACTTAAGGCAGAGGTCGATCCGGCACCCCTTCAATTTCAAACGGGGTCCCTCGCCGTCGCCACCTAAGTTCCGCGGCCCCAATAAAGAGCGGACTGCGGTAACCTGTCGCGTGTATCTCTCGGCGGGAGCCCCGCATTCATGCGGGGGAAGCAACGCTTCAGCGTTGCGAGAAATAAGCTATCCCTTAATCAGTCGGGCTTTAGCGCTGGGGTTTTCATACCTGGCGCTAAAGCGCATAGTCAAAGGTGAATCTCTTGCCGCATAAGTGCGGGGGCTCCCACCAGAAAAACCCTTGCTTCCACCGCATGAAACAAACGCAGGGCTTTACTAATGTCGCTGGCCGGGCAAGATCTCGCCCAGAGTTTTTGCACCTTGTTGAACCGGTACGCGAACTCCGCTGCTTTACGCCTCCGCCTTACAACGGAAGTTGTACGCCTGTACCGCATACGGGGGATTTGCCCTGACGTATTCCGATGCCACAATCGCTGCATCAGGATCGACCGCTGAGAGAGCAGCGGACAGGGAAGGCGAGTGCATTTCGAAGGACTGGCGACAGCATTCCTCCGTGTTCGTCTCCTTCATAAGTTGGCGGAATTCTGGGCCGTTACGGTCTTCGGATGTGCAACTGGGCGCTGCGCTTCCGGTCAGAGTTCCGCCTTTTTCTTGCCTCGAATTCCTTCGCCTCACCCTGGTTCCTTTGCACCCACCTATGCGCCAGCCTCGAGTTGGTGTAGACTTCCTTTCTTCCACCGCAGGAAAATTTAAATCCTGGGAGTGAGTTTGCAGAGGCGGGCGAAGGACTACACAGATACGACGCAGTTCCTGTGGACCGACACTCCGGCGGCTCACGAACTCCTGAAAGCCGGCAAGAAGCGATGGTTCAGGGGATGGCGCACCAGAGACGCTGAAATCTTGCGGCACTTCATTGATGAAGGCTATACGGTCCTGAACTCCGCCGTCGCATCGGCGAACGTAAATAAGTTTCTGGCGGATCTTTATGCGGCATTAGCCGATCCAAAGGTCGAATTCCCAATGACATATTGGGATGACCAAAACACGCACCACTACGACATCGCCCGTCAGGAGAGGCTCGGCTATCAGGAAGCCAAGGTCCTCGACGTTCATGTGCGGCTGCCTTCCAGCCATAAACTCATCTTTGCTCCTACGCTACTCAAATTTCTAAAGGATATTTTTCGCGAGGAGCCGGTCGCGTTTCAGACTTTGTATTTTGAAAACGGATCGCAGCAGGGAGCCCATCAGGACACGGCGTTCGTTTACACCGAGCCGCCTTACCACTTCGTAGCCAGTTGGATCGCTCTCGAGGACATTGCTCCCGATTCCGGTGAGCTGTTTTACTATCCGCGTAGCCACAGGATGGACGATCTGTTGTTCGCCGAGGGCACGAAGGCGCTCAGACCGGGAGATCCGGACGGTCCGGGATACTCTGCGGCTCTGGAGCAATTTGTCGGTGAGTATGGCTTCAACCGAACCCGCTTCCTGCCCAAGCGAACCGATGTGCTGTTTTGGGCCTCAGACTTGGTCCACGGTGGCGAACCGCGGAAACGCAACATAAGCCGAAGGAGCTTGGTGACTCACTACTGTCCGCAGTCTGCCACGGTGCCGTACGCGCGAGCGCACAGTATTCAACCGGTGCGACTCGAATGCGGCGGCTAGATTGTCGCCCAGTATTGAGAAAGACAGCAGGCCTATTCTAGGATCGCGCCAAGTCCTTGATCCGAATCAGTTCGTTCACGGGCATGACCGGGATTCCCCGTTTGCGGTCCCAAAACGCCCCGGTGTTCCCGTAAATAAAGGTCCCGGTAATCTCCCGTTCGTTATCGCGAAAGGCGTCCAACACCGGTCCCATCACGCTATCCGGCCCTCTTGGCGAAGCGATGCCGGTCGGAAGGAAATATTCCGGGGAACACTCGTGAGAGAATAAACAACTTTCAACTGGCAGACGGCCCAGAATGGTCATGACATCTCTGCTGGAACTCTCTAGATCCACGTCCATCCAGATGCACATGGGCTGCAAGTCACTTTTCGGCAGAGTATCAGCAAAAAATCCCGGGTGGAACGTCACCGCCTCGATCTTGCCAAATGCGCCTACATTACGCTGAACCTCCGGCAACGAACCCATGAACTCCCCGGGCTGGTAATAGTTCGATTCTGAAGGGGGCAGGCCCGCGAACGAATCGAATACGTGCATGGCGATGCCTAGCTGAAAGCAGGCCTCGCTCAACATGGAGGTGCTGAACCCTTTGAAGCAACCGAATTCGGCAAATTGCCCTTGCAACCCACGACTTTTCAGAACGTACAAGTAATGGGCGATGCTGAACATCTCTGGGACGCTGCTGGCAATCGCGATCGAATCTTTACCGGAAGAGTTTTCGTTGAACTTAGGGAAGTGACGCAGAACGAACTCAAATTTCGCCCAAATCAACTTCAGAAATCCCAGATAGTGATATAGCTCGGGCAAATTCCGAGGTCCCCGCTGCACAATGAACGCCAGATCATCGACTGCCTGTTTGATCAATTCCTCTGTCCAGACGGCGTTGTAAATCTCTTCTCCGCGCAGCTGGCGGAGCATGCGGTGAATGGGAAGCGGCAGAGGCGAAAGCGATGCATTGGTATGACCTTCATCTGGATAAGCTGAACCATTCAGATTCGGAATCGCGATAGTTTCGGACGAAACTTCCGCACCGCCCTTTATCCTGAACACGACACTTATGGTGGGTCTTCGGGAACGGAAAGCGCCGGCGGGAAACCTATAGTGAAATCCGGTGGGGCCCGTGGCCCCAGGAACTGCGGCCTCCACATCCGGTCGACGCAGCGTGGGAACTGTCGCCCCCACTCGGGTGCCGTCCACCCGAATCTCTATCGAATCAAGTCCTTGGCTCGAGTAGGCCCAGCCCTCAAGGTAATCGGAATTGACATCATCAAGGTAATACTGCATGGGCGAGTGAGGGAATCTCCTCAAAATTCGACGAAGGTAGAACTGCCAATGAATGCATTGAGTCTACTACAAACGCCAATTGCGTCTGCATTCGCTGAGCCGTCATCTTCACCTCTGTTCTTGTCCCTTTGTCACGTCCCCACGTGCGTCCGGTCACACCTTTCCCGTCCGGAATCTGTTATCTGTAACCACGTGGTAGGCGTGCGCTCCCACGCATGCTCTATAAAACACTTAGTGCCGCCGTGTACGGTATCGACGCCAGCCTCATTGAGGTTGAGGTCGACATCGCCCCCGTAAAGGGTGACCACGACACGTTCATGACTGTCGGGCTGCCCGACACCACGGTGCGCGAAAGCCGCGAGCGCATCCGGGCCGCGCTCAAGAACAGCGGTTACGACGTTCCCTCCACCACGACCACCATCAATCTGGCTCCGGCCGACATTCGCAAAGAAGGATCGGGGTTCGATCTTCCCATGGCCTTGGGAATCCTCGGCGCCTACGGCGGCCTGAACAACAAGCCGCCCGACGATGCGCTCTTCGTGGGCGAGTTGTCGCTTGACGGCGGAGTGCGCGGCATTCGCGGAGCATTGCCCATTGCGGTTACTGCGCGAGCCAACAAAATCCGCAGACTCATTGTTCCGGAGATCAACGCGCGCGAAGCCGCTCTCGTCGATGGCGTTGATGTTTACCCGGTCCACTCGCTGATCGAAGTGGTCCAGCTTTTGAATACCGGCAACGGTATCCAGCCGATCAAGGTTGACACTCGCGCGCTGCTGGAAACTTCTCAGCACTTCGGTGTGGACTTCGGCGACGTGCGCGGACAGCAGACCGCCAAGCGCGCCATCGAGATCGCTGCCGCTGGCGGCCACAATCTGCTGATGATTGGTCCGCCGGGCTCAGGCAAGACCATGCTCGCCAAACGGATGGCCACCATTCTCCCGCCGTTGACGTTCGACGAAGCGCTGGAGACCACCAAGATTCACAGCGTCGCCGGAGTCCTCGACTCCACCAGCGGGCTGGTCGGGACACGTCCTTTCCGCTCGCCACACCACACCATCTCCGACGCAGGGCTGATTGGCGGTGGCATGATCCCGCGTCCCGGCGAGGTGTCACTGGCCCACAACGGAGTGCTCTTCCTCGATGAGTTGCCGGAGTTCCCGCGCAACGTCCTGGAGGTGATGCGGCAGCCGCTCGAAGATGGCACGGTGACCATCGCGCGGGCGGCCATGTCGCTTAGCTTTCCGGCGCGTTTCATGCTGGTGGCGGCCATGAATCCCTGTCCGTGCGGATATTTCAACGACCGCTCGCGCGAGTGTCACTGCACTCCGATGATTATCCAGCGCTATGTGTCGAAGATTTCCGGCCCGCTGCTCGACCGTATTGACATTCATATTGACGTGCCATCGGTGAACTATCGCGAGTTGCGAAGCGGCGTGGTGCCGGAGAGTTCCGCCGACATCCGTGCCCGTGTGATTCGCGCCCGCGAGACGCAATTGCTGCGCTTCGGCACGGAGGGCGAACGCATCTACGCCAACGCCCAGATGGGCTCGCGCGAGATCAGGAAGTACTGCGAGCTGGGTACCGACTCCGAGCACCTGCTGGAGCGAGCCATGATGAAACAGGGACTCAGCGCCCGCGCCCATGATCGCATTCTCAAAGTTGCACGCACCGTGGCCGATCTCGCCGCCGCCGAAACCATCGAGCCCGGGCACATTGCGGAGGCCATTCAGTACCGAACGCTGGATCGCACGTTCTGGGCGTGAGGGAATTAGTGGTCTAATGGCCTGTTATCAATAGCTATACGGTAACGCGAGCCGCTATTGCAATCGCCACGAAGACTGCTCAGGCCAGCGACTCATTGCGTCTTTCGCCCATGCAGTGGATTTGTCCGTATGGCAAGACGTGCAGGGATTGGGGATGTTGTACTTGTCAGTCATAGCTGGCGAAATGAAGCGGAATGTGTGGGCGTGAACGTATGCAGCTGGCACTCCCTCGCTCTCGATTTTTGGCATATGGCAGGCCACGCACTGGCTTCCCGAACTACCATCCTTGTGGTGTGTGTGTTCTTCGAGCGTGGCGGCGCGTGGGCCGTTTTGCGACATCGGACCATGACAGTCCAAGCAAATTTGATTCGCGGGTTTTCTTAACTGTGCGTAGTTCTCCGTGCCGTGGATGTCGTGGCATGAGGAGCATGTGATTCCGTGCCGGTACATCACGCTTTGCGCAAAGTCATTACCCTGCATCCGGTTCTTATGTGCAGTACAGTCTGGGAAATAGTAGAAAGTCGTTTGCCCAAAGTTGCAGTCCTCCAGCCGCCAGTAGTCCTGCAGACGAAGCCCGACACGATAACCGACCGGCCAATCATAATATTGACTTTCCATTGGGATGGTCAGGGGCTGTCCTTGAGAATGGCATTGGATGCAAGTGTCGTTGGATGCCACAGAATCCATGTGAGCAGGGTTCAGTATGTTTCCTCGCATGGGATGGACAACATGCTCGCTTCCCGCGCCGTGGCAGCGCTCGCAGCCAACATTCCATTCCACTACTTGCTTTGAGTGGATGTCGTATCCCACCGAATGGCAACCATCACATAACGGCCCGGTTGGTCGCTGCATGTTATCTGGAGGATAGAATTGTGCCCACCAATCCGCTCCTTGCGAAGGAACCATGTATCGCAGCCATTCGTGAGTGCCGACGTCCCATTGCACCGGAAGTGGAAAGTAATCATTGCCGACTCTTGTGAAATACCGTTGTTTCCAGATGCTACCGTAGACAAATGCAACTTGCTCTTTTTTGAACTTGGCTACGGCGTTTGTCGCAAGGTCGGGAATGATGGCGTTCGGATGCGTTCGCGGATCGCGCACAACATTCGCCATTGGCGTCTTCCGCCACCGCTCGTATATTTGGGCGTGGCATTTCGCGCATGCTTGTGAGCCAACGTAATGAGCGGACGAAACGACGTGTGCCTGCTGTGACAGCTCATTGCCAACTAGCGGCATCAGGCTCCGAACAAATAGCACGAGCTTCCAACTGTCATCATCCGACTCACGGTGCGCATTCCTCCAGGCAGGCATACCCGTAAGTTGAACACCGTTCGCAATGATGTAGTGAATTTCTCCGTCAGTAAGATTCTGCGTCCTCGATGCGTGTAGGTCGGGCACTCTCGGATAGAGTCCCTGCCCCAAGGTCGTCTTGCCGCTGCCATCAACTCCATGGCAAATTGCACATCTCGATAGGAAATCTTCACGTCCTGCCTGCAGAGCCTCTGAATCACCGTGGAGTGGGTTCTTGTTGCGCCGTTCGTGTCTGGGAATCGCCAGATTCCGCAAAGTTCGGGCCGCTGCCGTCTCGAATGCAGAAGGCACGGAGGTAGCGCGGAATCCTCGCCAAATCAATAAGCCCAGGAGGAGAACGCCGACGATTGTGATCCCAACAATCGCCGGGAGAAGGGATTTCCAGACTTTCATGTTTCTCTACAGAACACGAGCGATCTCAGATGTTGATGCGCAACGCTAATAGTCGGATACTCTTAGAGTCTATTGAACAACGATTACTGACGAGAAATCGCCAGTACACTCATTGGCCCCCCGACCAGCTTCGGGGACAATGAGTGCCCGCGGACGATGCTTTGATCGTTGCTGTGGCTGTAGGGCTCTATTTGAACGCAACAGTCCCATCGGACCAATACGGCACAGCGATTGGGACGGTCCGCAGCGGCGGCAGCTCTTTGTTCAGTGGACTATCCGGTTTGTCAGGGTCCGGGAACCACATAGACGTGGACGAAATGGGCGAGTTCGGATCATTGTCGCCCAATTCACCAGAAGCTTTGATCGGCAAGAAAAACATCACGTGGCATAAATTGTGTGAATGGCCCAAGTGGGTAAGGTATGCATCCTTGGACATCATATAGCTCATTGCTCCCGGCTCCAGCGGCGGAATCTCCTTCTTCGCATACGCTTCTTGAATGCCCGCAATGCGCTCTTTAACCGAGACTACTCCAGCCAGCGTCATTTCCGTCATCTTGTAATAAATCGGCAGGATTGACCGCACAGCCGCTGGATTGAGGCAAATCGCCCCTCTCTGCTTCGGACTCCAAACGTCATAAAAATCAATGCCGGCCGTCCATGACGGCCCCGCCATGCACACAAAACCGTTGGTACCTTTGATCGCAGTTTCCCAGCCCTTGGGCGTGAGCACCAAAACAGATGCATCCTTTGAAATGCCCTCCGGAGCGGCGCTTCGTGCCAGCGCGATTGCCGCATTTCGGTCCATTAAATACTCCGAGAGCGGCAGCATCTTCGGATAGGGTCTCTCTTCTTCCTGTGCCCGCGTGCTTACAGTCATACTCAACAAACTCACCAGCGCAAGCGCCACCGCTAGGATTGTCCCTATGGCTCCTGTTTTAATTGTTCTAAGCATCTCAAAGAGCTCCATGATTCTGAAATAAATCGGCACGTCCACATGATCGGAAGCATGGGACACTCCGCGGACTCTACGTCCCCTGAGATGCACTGCAGCTGAAGTTCCAAACTCAAACTCTGCATTTGTAGTGGCTTAGGGTGGCGTTGATCTGCCTGAACTATGAGTTTTTGGATCGGGAGAATTCGTGTGGTACACCCAATCAGTTCTTACATCTCTGGTGGGTTCTCACGTCAGATCGAACATGTAGCTCAGCCAACTTGCCTCCTTCTTAGCTTTCAGTTCGTCAACTAAATCAGGGTTGTACATAGTTGGCGTGAAATCTCGCCATCACACAAGCAAATCCCTTTCGCCTCTTCCGCGAAAGGGTAGGAAACAAAAACTGTGAACGGTCGTGATCTTGGTTGATCACGACGAGAAACTTCCGATGAGTCCCTCCCGCCAACCATTATTGCTGCGCGCATCAGGCAACCGGTCTATACTTTCTTGGCTTTATCGTTGACCACCCGAGGGGGCACTAATGAAGACGTGTTTAGTTGCTCTATCGTTCTGCATGGCCATGGCTGCGATGCTCGCCTCTGCGCAAAGCGCGGACGAAGGCTATCAGATGGCCAGAGTTGTCGCCATTGAAAGAGTTGCCGCCAACGCTCAGCACATGGAAAATGAGGATAACTACAAGATTTCCATGCGCCTGGGTGACACCGTTTACGCGTGCCACGCCAGCGCTCCCGCCGCGACGTTTATGGACTGGACCATCGGCAAGGAATTTCCTGCCAAATTAAACGACCCAAAAGGCAGGGTATTGCTGGTGAAAAACTCCAACGGTCAAATCGTGGAGATGAACATTGTCGGTAAGAAAACACCAAAGTAGAACCCAACGCTGAGCCGGGACGCCATTTGGAGGGTCGGTGCCCCCAAGCGGCTGCTCAAGGGGATTTGCCGTCTCGTGCCCGGAAGCGGTACCAGAGCAGTAATCGTTTTGTTTGCATCAACTTCTAAACATGCGCGGCCGGCCGTTCACCCAAGTTGCGGGCAGCCGGAATCTTCGATCCACAGCAACTTCTTGATTTCCAGCGGGTTACGAAAATATTGCGAACCTTTGCCGCAATGACACGTCTAAGGGGCAGGCTGGAGGTTACTAGAGTTACAATCGAGGGCAAGATTTTACTTGACGGATACGGTTCGGGCGACTACCTTACTGTTTTCACGTAAGGCGCAATCCCGTAAGTACTGTCCAAGGCGTCCTGCCCCGAAAACGGCCACACACTGAACGCCATCATCCGGCAATCAGGAAAGTCAATCCCGGCGAGAGCATTGAGCTGAACTTTGGCGAGACCTACGTAAGTAGTTGTTTCAGAGAGCTTTACCGTTCCAGAAAGGGCTGGCTGCGGAAAAGGAAAAAATGAGTAACCGAATCGGCGACCGGGGCATCAAAGGGTTAGCTCCTGTCACGGGCCGTCGCAATCGGTGACCCTTACCGCCCATTTTCATATGCAGGAGCAGTGGTTCTATTCAGGCTGGGCTCCGGGAACATTCATTCATAGAAAAGAGGAGAACAAAATTGATGCGGTCCGAACTAGTATTTGAAGCTGTCCACACACTGCGCAACCGCTACACGCTGTGTCAGCTTGCGTCGAAGGCGACACGCAAGTTCCATAAACCCAATACCCGGATTCAGGACACGACCAACGACGTGTTGAATCTCATTGCCGATTCCGAACGGCAGGACGTAATTATCGAACCGGAGACGGCTACCGAAGCTCAGCGGCGCGCTGCATAACGCGCCGCGCCTTCGGCGCTTCCCGCAGTTCCTCCGACCCGCCTTTCTGCACATTCCCCGTAGGTGAACATGACAATCTCAGAGTTAAAAGAAAAAAACATAACCGAGCTGACCAAAATTGCTCGGACCCTGGAGCTACCCGGCGCCAGTGGCTTGCGCAAGCAGGACCTCATCTTCAAAATTCTGCAGGCGCAGAGCGAAAAAGAAGGTCACATTTTTGCCGAGGGCGTATTGGAAATCCTGCCCGATGGCTACGGCTTTCTGCGCTCTCCCGATTACAACTACCTTCCCGGTCCGGATGACATTTACGTTTCCCCGTCGCAGATCCGCAAGTTTGACCTGAAAACCGGAGACACAATTAGCGGCCAGGTTCGGCCTCCGCATGAGGGCGAGAAGTATTTTGCACTGGTCAAGATCGAGGCCGTCAACTTCGAATCACCCGAGGAAGCGCGCAACAAGATCCTGTTCGACAACCTCACGCCTTTGTATCCGCAGGAGCGGATCAAGCTGGAAACGGTGCGCGAGAACATCAGCGCCCGCGTCATGGACCTGCTTACGCCGGTTGGCAAAGGGCAGCGTGGTTTGATCGTGGCGCCTCCGCGCACCGGTAAGACCATGCTGTTGCAGAACCTGGCCAACTCCATCACCACCAATCATCCCGAAGTTGTGCTGATTGTGCTGCTGATCGACGAGCGCCCGGAAGAAGTCACAGACATGCAGCGCTCGGTGAAGGGCGAGGTCATTTCTTCGACGTTCGACGAGCCCGCCGCCCGCCACGTTCAAGTAGCCGAGATGGTCATCGAAAAGGCCAAACGCCTAGTCGAGCATAAGCGCGACGTGGTCATTCTGCTCGACTCCATCACGCGTCTGGCGCGTGCCTACAACACCATCGTTCCGCCCTCGGGCAAAGTGCTCTCCGGCGGCGTCGATTCCAACGCATTGCAGCGTCCGAAGCGCTTCTTCGGTGCCGCCCGCAACATCGAAGAGGGTGGTTCGCTCACCATCATCGCTACGGCCCTCATCGAAACCGGTTCGCGCATGGACGACGTCATCTTCGAAGAGTTCAAAGGCACCGGCAACATGGAAATCATTCTCGACCGCAAGCTGGTCGATAAGCGCACCTTCCCGGCCATCGACATTCAGCGTTCCGGTACGCGTAAGGAAGAGTTGCTGATTCCCAAGGAAGACCTGGCGCGCGTGTGGGTATTGCGCAAGGTGTTAAACCCGCTATCTCCGGTAGAAGCCATGGAGTTGCTGATCGACAAGTTAGGCAAGACCCGTTCCAACACCGAGTTCCTGTCGAACATGAGTGCGCTGTAGGGCCTATCAGCCATCGGTTAGTCCGACGATGCTGAGCAGTTCGACGGAAATTTCACCAATAATTTGGATCGAGGTGATGGGCGCGGAGGCCTAACGGTTTCCGCGCTTTCAATTGTTTCGGTAGAGCTCAGAGGTTGTTAAGAAGCTCCGTTCCCGCACCCGCGCTTGCTGGTAGGGCCTGGTCGCGCACAAGCTTGTTGGCGGGATAGGGGTCCTTCGACTCTTTGCAGCGCTCATCGCTCAGGATGGCAAAACGGAAGCAGGCCCAAGTTGCTTGCACTTTTATTCGCTTCGCAGCGCCTGCATTGGCTCGGTGGCGGCAGCGCGACGTGCCGGCCACCAGGCTGCAAACAGCCCCGTCAAAAGCAGCAAGCCGCACATAGCGGCGATGGCGAAGGGATCGCGGGGTGCAATTCCGAAGAGCAAGCTACGAAGCAAGTGCGCGCCCGCCAGCGCAGCCACTACGCCAAGCAGCAACCCATATACGACCAAGCGTCCTGCCTCTCGCAGGACCATCTGCAGGATGTCGCCGCGTTGTGCCCCGATCGCCATGCGAACGCCAATCTCCTTCGTTTGCCGGGCCACGGTGTACGACATCACGCCATACAGTCCGGCCGCTCCCAAAATCAACGAGATCATGCCGAAGATGCACAGCAGCATCATGTTGAAGCGCTGCTGCGCAACCGACGCACTGATGACGTCCTGCATCGAGGCAACGCTCAGCAAGGGAGTGTGATTGTGTTCGAGGAAGATGCGCCGCATCCCGTCCACGACGCCGAGTTGCGACGACTTGGTCCGCACCACCCAGCTGATCCCCAACATGCGGGCGTCCATGCGAGTCATCGTGTCGGGGATCTGTTCCGCGGGTAGGTACATCATGCCCGGCGCTGGCATGTCGAGCCCCGAGCTCTTCGTATCGCCAACCACGCCGACGATTTGCCGGACCGAATCGGCTAGCTCCGGCCCCATGCCTACGCCGATCAGGAGGTATTGCCCAACGGGATTTTGTCCCTTGAAATAAGTCCGGGCGAACTGCTGGTTGACGATGACAACCGGGGTTGCACCCTGCACATCACCCGCAGTGAAGGATCTGCCCGTGATTATCGGAATTCGCAGAGTCTCGAAAAAGTGGGCGGTGACGGGAACGTATTTCTCATCGCCGGTGGCCTCGCGATCTCCCTTGGGACGCCCGACGATGTCGAAGGGCAGATCGGGCGTTACTTGCGTGGGCAAGCTCAAGACACCAGCCGCGGACTCGACGCCCGGTTCCGCTTCCATGCGACCCAGCAAAGCGTCCAGATGCCGCGCCATACTGGCCGTGGTGGAGGCCTGCTCATCGGTGAGGCTGGTCTTGAAGGTCAGAACGTTTTCGGTGGTGAAACCCGTAGACACATGCATCAGCTTCCAGAAACTGGTTAACAAAAGCGCTGCAGCTACCAGCAGCACCAGAGAGGTCGCCACCTCACCCACGACAAGTAATCTCTGCGGCAGGTTACGGCTACTGGCCACCTGCGTGGGATTGAGCCGTAACGAATCGTTAAGCTGGCTGCGCCGGCTTTCGAGAGCCGGTACAAAGCTGAACAAAAGAGCACAGGCGATGGTGAGCGCGGCGGCGAAGAGCACGGTCGCGCCACTGGCTCCGAAGGCGGCGAAGTGCGGTAACTCCAGAGGGCTGAGGCGAAGCAGGGCGGGAACCGCGAAAACGGCGAACAGCAGTCCAGCAATGCCGCCTGCAACGCAGAGTATCGTATTTTCCACCAGCAACTGACGCAGGATCCGCCAGCTGGACGCCCCCAACGCCGCTCGGAGGCTCATCTCTCGTCGGCGCGCAATCGATCGCGTCAGCAACAGGCTGAGAATGTTGGCTACCACGATGACCAGTACCAGCCCAACTGCGCCCATCAGGATTTCCAACGCGGGGCGCACATCGCCAACCAGGGAATCGTGGTAATCCAGCACGCGTACCGATTCGTCCTTCGACCATAGGGCGGGATACGTCTCCTTGAGTTGCAGCAGCACGCGCTTCAGATCGTCCTGGGCTTGCTCGCGGGTCACTCCAGGCTTCAGGCGCGCCACGAAGTGGTACATGTTGTTGTGATCTTCGGCATTCTCGACGAGCGACAGAGGAGTCCAGACATCGACCTTGGAGTCGAGGCGGAACTTCGGGTTCGCCACCCCGATGACAGTGAACTTCTTATTGCCGAGAGTGATTGCCTGCCCAAGAATGTTGGGATTGCCCGCGAATTGCTGACGCCAGGTTGCGTCGCTGATCACCGCCACACCGGGCGCGTTCGGCGTCATGTCCTGCGCATTGAAGCCCCGACCCATCTCCGGCTCCATCTGGAAGACGTGAAAGAAGTCCTTGGTGACGCCCAGGCCTTGCAGCGGAATCGCCTCGCCGCCTTGCACAAGGTTCATGTGGTTCGGAACATAGTCGTAGCCCGCAGCCGACTCCAGCGTGCGGCTGGCGCGCGGCATGAAAAGAACTTTGGTCGCGGAGTATGCGGTAGACAGTTCGCCATCGGGATAGAAGCGTTCAATCCGGACAAGCTCGTGCGGAGCAGGGAAGGGCAATGGCTTCAGCAGAACACCATAGAGAATCAGGAATACCGTAAGGTTCGCGCCGATTCCCAGGGCCAGCGTGAGCACCGCGGAGGCGGTGAAGCCGGGGTTCTTGCGCAACTGCCTGACCCCATATCGCAAATCCTGCTTGAGCACGCTGATCATCCTTGGCCCTCCCTTAACGCCATTGCTACGCGGAACCGCTTGCTTATGTTCCAACTTCAGTGGAAGCATTCAGGACGCCAATGTGTCCATGCTCGCTAAGTATTGCGCTGACAATGCGTAGGCTTACGTGCATTGCGAGAGGGAAGTGCGAGTCGTGTCCGATTCCGAACAGCTCGTCCATCGTTGGACGAGGGTGGGAGCGGCGTAGAGCGGCCTTGAGGAGACTATCCCAGGCGGATGTTGTTTTCGCCGATGATCGTCAATACCGATATGAGATGGGTAATGCCGAGCAGGTGCCGAATTGGCCTGCCGATGTTGGCGAGTTCCAAGGCGCAGCCGGCCGACTTGGCAGAAACATACAGGCGAACGACCGTCCCCAGACCCATGCTGTCCATGTGAGTGACATTCTCCAAGTCCAGCACGATCCGTTTGCAGTCGGTAATCAATTGCTTGCCCTGGAGGTAGAGAAGATCGCTCACACCCCACACCAACCTGCCGCTGCATCGCACCACGGCAGAGTCGCCGCTACGATCAATGGCAAGCATCAGAGGACGCGCAGCTGCTGGCTGAGGCATCAAAACCCTCCTTATTGAAACCTGCGGGCGTCGGAAAGCGGCTACGATTGTTACATATTGAATTATGGAAGGGAACATCCGATTTGGAGTCAATGAGGCGCTCCCAAGATCGCGGGCGACCATTCCCGCAAGATTCTTATTCACGCTGTTCGCTTTGCACATCGCAATCCCTGCCAGTAGAATCGAGAGTGGCGGCGTTTGATTGAGAACTCCATGTCACTGAAGCAGTCGGAAGCGATCGTGTTGCGAACTTATCCGCTGCGCGAAGCTGATCTGCTGGTGACGCTGTTCACGCGGGCCGAGGGTAAAGTTAAGGGCGTCGCCCGCGCGGCCAAGAAATCGAAACGCCGCTTTGGTGGAGCGCTGGAGCCGCTGACCTGGGTCCGGGCCTACTACGACGATCGCGAAGGTCAGGAGTTGGCGCGCCTCGATTCGTGCGACATACTGGAGTCTCCGCTGTCGGCCCCGGTGGATTACCCGCGCGTCGTCGCGTTGGAGCATGTAGCCGAGACGCTGGATGAGTTGCTGCCCGACCGCGAGGCCAACGACGCCATCTTCCGGCTGGCGGTTTCCGTGCTGCACCAGTTGCGCTCGGGCTCGATCTGGATGCCGCTGACTTATTTTCAGCTGTGGCTGGTTCGGCTGGTTGGATTCTTGCCGGAACTCAGCGAGTGCAGTGCGTGTGGCGAGGCACTTAACGGCAGCCGGGCCTTCTATCACGCGCTTGCCGATGGTTTAATGTGCGTTCAGCACAAACGTTTGGCGTCGTCGGAATTGTCGGCGGAATCCCGGGTGCTTGCCGCGCAGATGTTTCGTGCTCCGGTGGATGCGTTTGCGGAGGAACCTTGGGCCGTCACCCAGGGCACCGATCTGCGAAAGTTTCTGGTGCAGATCATGCAACGCCACCTCGAGAAGAAACTGATGACGGCCGGCGCGCTGGCGAAGCTGTGAATGGCGAAGCAGTAAAGACGCTTATTTGGGAACGAAACTTGATGATGGCGCATGCCGCTTACCGGCGAAAATCCAGCGCCGTAGGCGCGAAACAATTTAGCCCAGCACGGAGCCGCAGGCGGAGTGCTGGGGAAGGTGCAAAAATAGATCCGAGTCCCTTTAGGGACGGCACAATTCTCACATAGGGGCTTCAGCCCCATCGACTCCGGGACGCCCTCTTGCCTTCCTCGCAAAATCCGTTGACCTTTCAGCAACTGATCCTACGGCTGCAGAATTTCTGGGCCGACCACGGCTGTGTTCTGCAGCAACCGTATGACGTCGAAGTTGGCGCCGGCACCATGGCGCCCGAGACCTTTCTGCGTGTGCTCGGTCCCAAGCCCTATCGCGTGGGCTATGTGCAGCCGTCGCGCCGTCCCGCGGATGGCCGCTACGGCGAGAATCCCAACCGCCTGTTCAAGCACCTGCAGTTTCAGGTGATTCTGAAGCCGCCGCCGGTCAACGTGCAGGAGCTTTATCTCGAGTCGTTGACTGCGATCGGGATCGACCTGCGCAAGCACGACATCAAGTTCGAAGAAGATAACTGGGAGTCGCCAACGTTGGGCGCCTGGGGAATCGGTTGGCAGGTAATGCTCGACGGCCTGGAGATCACGCAGTTCACCTACTTCCAGCAGTGCGGTGGCATCGATCTCGACCCTATCTCGGCTGAGCTGACCTATGGACTGGAGCGCATTGCTGCGTTCTTGCAGGACGTGGATAGCATTTACGACATCACGTGGGTTGTCGGTCCCGACGGACGCGCGGTGAAGTATGGCGAGATACGGCTGCAGGATGAATTGCAGTTTTCGGTTTACAACTTTGAGCGCGCTGATGTGGACAAGGCGTGGAAGCATCTTGGAACTGTATGAAGCGGAGTGCCAGGCGCTGCTGGACGAGTACGCTGCCGGTACGACGAAGGGGAAGCGCGGGAAGGAAGCGACTCCTACCCTTTCGTCAAAGACAGGCGAAAAGATGGGGCACCCGGCGGATGGAGATTCTGGCGGGCCGCGAATAGCGAGTAGCGAAGAGCGGGTATTTGAGCGTCGCCGTTTTCCGGTGCTCGGCGCGTTTGATTTGTGCCTGAAGTGCTCGCACTTGTTCAACATTCTGGATGCTCGTGGCGCGATCAGTGTCACCGAGCGGGTTGGCGTAATCGCGCGCATTCGGGCGCTGGCCGTCGGCGTGGCGAAGGCGTACGTCGACCAACAGAAGGCTGAGGAGGGCAGCGCTGCTGCATCGGAGGAGAACAGTTCACCGAAAGCGGAGCAACTGTCGGCGGCGGGATCGTGAGTGATGTTTAGGATAAACAGCAGGTCCCTCGACTCGGACTAAAGTCCTCGCTCGGGATGACAAGGAAATAGGAAATTGTCGGCGCACCTGAAGGCGCGCCCCCTTCGAAACCATTGGTGATCCGAATCACATCGGAAACTTCGGCGGTTCGTCAAAATGGTTGTTCCAAACGTTTCTTTGACTGACGGCTGACAGCTGAGAGCTAACGGTTAATTGCTGATTGCTAATTGCTAATTGCTTCTTATGCCTGACTTCCTTCTCGAAATCGGTACCGAAGAAATTCCCGCGCGGATGATCGATAGCGCTCGGGAGGAATTGGCTCGCCGCGTTGGCGATTTGTTGCAGCGCGAGAGGCTGATAGGCCGGCTCACATCTCCGCCACGCTACAGAGGCCTACTCCACACCGCGCCGTTTGGCAGTGTTCGTGGCCGGAATGTCGACTCAGCAGCCGGATGACACCGAGCAAGTCACGGGGCCGTCGCTCAAGGTTGCCTATCAAGGACGGCGTGCCAACTGCCGGCCGCCGAAGCGTTCGCGCGCAAGCTCAGCATCCCCGTCAACTCGCGTTGGAAGGAAGGTCACACTCCGAAGGGTGAGATACGTGGGCGCGACGGTGCAGAAGAAGCGGGGCGATCCGGCGGCGGAGATTCTTGCCGAGTCATTGCCCAAGGAGATTGCCGGAATTTACTGGGCGAAGAGCATGTATTGGCGCGGTAAATCGGCGGAGCGATTTGTTCGTCCGGTGCGCTGGCTGGTTTCGTCTGCTCGATGGCGAAGTTGTGCCGCTGGAGTTTGCCGGCATTCGCGCCGGTCAGAGCAGCGAAGGCCATCGCATCCTGTCGTCGGGCCCGCTGTCGATCAATCGTCCCTCGGATTACTCTTCGACATTGGCGAGCGCATCAGTGGTAGCGAGCGCGGCCGACCGCGAACAGCGCATCCGCAAGGCACTCGACGCCGCCACTCGTACCATGCCTGGCGCGCGTTGGCGTGAAGACGAGCCGCTGCTCGACACGGTCGTCAACCTCACCGAGTTTCCCTCAGTCGTGCTCGGCAACTTCGATCCCGAGTTCCTCGCGCTCGCCGATGAAGTTCTGGTCACGGTGATGCGCGACCATCAAAAGTATTTCGCGCTCGAAGATTCCGGCGGCAAATTGTTGCCGCACTTTCTGGCGGTTCTCAACACCGACGGCGATCCGGATGGACTGATTCGCCATGGCAATGAGCGCGTACTGCGCGCCCGCTTCAACGACGCGCGCTTCTTCTGGGAGACCGACCAGAAGATTCCGCTACGCCAGCGCGTGGAGATGCTGAAGGCCGTGACCTTCCAGAAAGATCTCGGCAGCTACTTCGACAAGACGATGCGGGTGCAGAAGCTGGGCAGCCTGATCTCCGAGGCGATTCGCAATGCGGGCCAGCCAGTAAGGTCGGGCGTTGTCTTCAAAGCGGCGTTGCTGGCCAAGACCGACCTCACCACCGAGTTGGTGAAAGAGTTCACCGAGCTGCAGGGAATCGTCGGTGGCTTGTACGCCAAGGTGCAGCAACTCGACCCGATTTTGCCGGCTGCCACCGCCGAAGCCATCGGCGATGCCATCTACGATCAGTACAAGCCGGAGTCGATGGACGACAGCGTTCCGCGTTCCGTCGAGGGGGCCGTGCTGGCGATTGCCGATAAGGCGGACAGTATCGCCGGAATGTTCGGCCTTGGCCTGCAGCCGACCGGCTCGAAAGATCCTTTTGCGCTGCGTCGCGCTGCCAATGGCATTGTAAAAATTATCGCCGAGCACAAGCTGCCGTTGCCGGTCGGGAAACTCTTCTCCGACGCGCGAGCCGAATACACCGGCTCGGAAGCTAAACGCGGGTTTTCCAAAGAGATAAAGTTCGACGAAGCGATTGCGAACTTCATGCGCGAGCGCCTGGAATTTTACCTGCGCGATGTGCGCGGTTTCGCCTATGACGTGGTGAACGCGGTGCTCGCCGCCGGCAGCGACGACGTGGTGGATGCGATTGCCCGTGCCGAAGCGGTGGGCCAAGTGAGGGGGTTGCCGGACTTCGTTTCGGTTGCCGCAGCTTTCAAGCGCATAAAGAACATCATGAAGCAAGCAGCTGAGCGGGGAATCCCAAGGGCCAATACGTTTGAGGTTTTGCCTGACACGCCCGCGGAAGAGAAAAACTTAGCGAGGAGGATTGAGGAAATTCTCCTGAAATACAGAAAATCAGCGGCTGAAATGAACTACGCCGAAGCGTTGGTCGCGCTATCTACGCTTCGACCGGACATCGATTTATTTTTCGATAAAGTTATGGTCATGGTTGAAGATGAACGCGTACGGGCGAATCGACTCGCGTTGCTTCAAATTGCGCTTCACGAGTTTTCGATCATTGCCGATTTCAGCGAGATCGTTACGGAAGGAAAATAGCAGGGCATGGGTCAGCCCGAACATGGCCGAAGGAAAATAGCATGGCTTGGGTCAGCCCGAAGGGCGGCGCAAACATAGCCCAGCACGTGAGTGCTGGGAAAAGGTCGGGCTGGTTTCCCGAGTCCCTTGAGGGACGACACAAGTGTTGTGCCGTCCTGTCGGACTCGTCGCAATGAAATATGGCTCACCCAGGACTCACGTCCTGGGCTAGTGTTATTTCGCCCTTGCGGGCTGGCTTTCCGGGCTTGTTGCACCAAGCCGATACGATGAGCTCTCAGCTGTGCGTACGCTCGCGGTGGCAATCAAATGGCGACATGTGCCGGCAGAATTTATTTGCGCAAACCCAGCCCCGTAGGGGCGAAATTGAATTTAGCCCAGGGCGGGAGCTCTGGATAGACGTCATAAAAACAAACCGAATCCCGTCAGGGACGACAGAAGTTCATCAGTAAAGGACAACATCATGAGCACTCCTACAACCGAGCTTGAATCCACAGCGGCCGCCAACGCTAAAGCTGTGAAATACGTTTACTTCTTCGGCGATGGACATGCCGAAGGCCACGGCAAGATGAAGGACGAGCTGGGCGGCAAAGGCGCCGGCCTGGCCGAGATGACCAACGCCGGCCTCCCCGTGCCACCCGGCTTCACCATCCAGACCGAGGCCTGCCGCGAGTACATGCGGAACCATGCCGTCTCGAAGGAAGTCAATCACCAGATGGATGAAGCGCTTCGCCGCCTTGAAGAATTGCAGGGGCAGAAGCTCGGTGGCGCAGACAATCCGCTGCTGGTGAGTGTGCGGTCGGGCGCGAAGTTCTCCATGCCTGGCATGATGGACACCATCCTCAACCTCGGCCTCAACGACAAGTCGGTCGAGGGACTGGCGAAGCTCAGCAACAATCCGCGTTTCGCGTACGACTCCTATCGCCGCTTGATTCAGATGTTCGGCTCGGTCGTGCTCGACATTCCCAAGCACGCCTTTGAGGAAGTGTTCGACGGCAAGAAGAAGCAGAAGAAAACCAAGCTCGACACCGACCTCGACGCCAAGGCGCTGCAGGAAGTGATCGCCGAATACAAGAAGGTAGTGCAGAAGCATGCTAAGCGCGAGTTTCCACAGGACCCGCACGAGCAACTGGTCATGTCGCGCGATGCCGTGTTCCGTTCCTGGCTGAATGATCGCGCCCGGACCTATCGTCGCATCAACAACATCGATGACATGCTCGGGACCGCCGTCAATGTGCAGGCCATGGTCTTCGGCAACCTGGGCGAGACCAGCGGCACGGGCGTGGGCTTCACCCGCAATCCTGCGACTGGCGCGAAGGAGTTCTACGGCGAGTTCCTGATGAACGCGCAAGGCGAGGACGTAGTCGCCGGCATTCGCACTCCGGTACACATCTCCGAACTGGAGAAAATCCAACCCGAGGTTTACAACCGTTTGCGTGAAATCACCACGCGGCTCGAAAAACACTATCGCGACATGCAGGACTTCGAGTTCACCATCCAGGACGGACGCCTCTACATGCTGCAGACGCGCAATGGTAAGCGTACCGGCCGCGCGGCGGTTCGCGTCGCCATCCAGATGGTCGAGGAAGGACTGATCAGCAAGGAAGAAGCCATCTTCCGCGTCGAGCCCAACCAACTCTACGACTTCCTCGTTCCCAGTCTCGACGAAAAGGGCAAGGACATCGATGTGCTTGCGACCGGGCTTCCGGCGTCGCCGGGCGCAGCGGTCGGCCAGATCGTCTTTACCGCCGATGAAGCGGTGGAGAAGTTTAACAAGGACAGCAAGGCTAAGCTGATTCTCGTCCGCAGCGAAACCACGCCGGAAGATATTGGCGGAATGGAAGTCGCCGCGGGCATCCTGACCTCGCGCGGTGGCATGACCAGTCACGCCGCTGTTGTGACCCGTGGCATGGGCAAGTGCTGCGTGGCGGGCGCCGGTGATATCGACGTGGACGAGAAAGCTCGCGAGATGCGCGCTCACGGCAAAGTGCTGAAGGAGGGCGATTGGATTTCGCTCGATGGCACTACAGGTCGGGTCATCAACGGTCAGCTCAACACGGTTGCAGCGCGGCCCGACGATCCCGAGCTGCAAAAGCTAATGAGTTGGGCCGAGCCCTTCCGCCGCATGGGTGTCCGCGCCAATGCCGACATTCCTCGCGACGCTCTCCAGGCACGCGCTTTCGGTGCTGAAGGCATCGGCCTCTGCCGCACTGAGCATATGTTCTTCGCCGAGGACCGTCTGCCGCACATGCGGACCATGATTCTTGCCAACAGCGAAAAAGATCGCCGCACTGCTTTGCGCAAACTGCTTCCCATGCAGCGCAACGACTTCGTCGGCGTCTTTCGCGCGATGGATGGATTTCCGGTCACGATTCGCACCATTGATCCGCCGCTGCACGAGTTCCTGCCGCGCCGCGAAGATCTGATGGTCGAAATCGGCAAGCTGGAAGTCACCAAGCCGAAATCGCCCAAGCTGAAAGAGCTGCGCTCGCTACTGAACCGCGTGGAGCAGTTGCACGAGGTCAATCCCATGCTCGGCCATCGCGGCTGCCGACTCGGCATCACCTATCCGGAGATCACCGAGATGCAGGCCCGCGCTATCTTCGAGGCCGCCGTCAAGGTCGCCAAGGAAGGCGTGAAGGTGAAGCCGGAAGTTATGATTCCGCTCACCGGCGGTCTCAAGGAGATGGCGAACCAGGCGGCCATCGTGCGCCGCGTCGCGGAAGAAGTGTTTGCCGAGAAGGAGCACACCGTTGAATATCTGGTGGGAACCATGATCGAGTTGCCGCGCGCGGCGTTGGTCGCGGATGAGATTGCCAAGGAGGCCGAGTTCTTCAGCTTCGGTACCAACGATCTCACGC
The DNA here is from genome assembly GCA_963709045.1 of uncultured Acidobacteriaceae bacterium. GTDB lineage: Bacteria > Acidobacteriota > Terriglobia > Terriglobales > Acidobacteriaceae > Bog-257. Next base: position 31,262 of record CAVPUX010000018.1, read on the forward strand.
AGACGACCTTCGGCTTCTCGCGTGACGACATCAACAAGTTCCTGCCGACGTATCTTGCGGAGGGAATTCTGAAGCAGGATCCGTTCGCGGTGCTCGATCGCGAAGGTGTTGGGCAGTTGCTGAAGATGGCCGTCGAGAAAGGCCGCAAGACGCGTCCGACCATCAAGATCGGGATCTGCGGCGAACACGGCGGCGAACCTTCGTCGGTTGAGTTCTGCGCGCAGCTCGGTTTCAACTACGTTTCGTGCTCGCCCTTCCGAGTGCTGACGGCACGGCTGGCGGCGGCGCAGGCTGGCGCAAGTGCCGAACTGAAGATCGAAGGTGGGCGAACGAAGTAGGAGTAACCACGGAGGCACGGAGATCACGGAGACAGCTCTATAGAAACCAAATTCCGTGCCCTCTGTGTCTCCGTGGTAAACGATTTTCAGTGGAACCCGCTCTGCTCTCTATTACTATTGCTTCCAGATGGTTTCTGCCCCCCGACGCTGGTATCGCAATCCTCTAACTCTGCTTCTGCTGGTTGCCGCGCTCAGCGCATTCGTCATTCAATCTGGCGAGCTTGGCACCTCCGACACCTCTCACCGTCTGCAGACCACGCACTCGTGGTGGACCTCGGAGCCGCCGGTCCGCCCCTATGAGTATCCCGAGTTCGGCATTCACGGACGGGGAGGGAAGCTCTACAGTTGGTACGGAATGGGGCAGTCGCTGCTCATGTTTCCAGCGGACATCGTCGGCACCGGACTCGCGCACCTGCCGATCTTCGCCAACTACAACGACACCGATCCCACCGTCCGCGCGATTTTTGTCAGCTACACGACCAACATCCTGGTCAACGTTCTGACCGCGCTGGTCTGCTTTCGTTTTCTGTGCCAGTTGGGCTTCAGCGTCAAACAGTCCGTGGCAGGTGTTTTAGCGTTGTTGTTCTGCACCACGCACCTGCACTACACGCAGAACATGATGGAGAACAACTACATCATGCTGCTGACTTTGACCGGCCTCTCGTTTCAATACGAGTGGCTTCGAACCGGGAGCCAACGCGCGCTGCTCATCGGTTCGCTTGCCTTCGGACTGAACCTGCTCACCCGGCTGACTACCGGTCTTGACCTGATCGCCGGAGGAGTATTTCTGCTCCTGGTTTTGTGGATGGAAAACGTGCGCGGCCACGCGCTGTGGCAGCGCTTCCTGACCTACATCAAGATAGCATTGCCTATTTACGCGATCTTCGGAGTGATCGATCGGCTGTACCAGCTCTATCGCTTTGGCTCGCTATTCACGAACTACATCACTATTGCCGGCCAGGAACAGAAGCTGCTGATTCCATCGTTGCCGGCGAACTATCCGTGGGAAGTCCCGTTCCATGTGGGATTTCTCGGGCCACTGTTCATGCCGGAGAAATCGATTTTCCTCTTCGACCCGCTGCTGGTGCTCACCATTCTTCTTGCCGTGATCGCGTGGAAGCGTCTCGGTTCCGAGATGCGAGCTTACCTGATCATGGCGTTCCTTCTGCTGCTGGCCTACATCAGCTTCTACGCGCGCTACACGGTGTGGAGCGGCGACTTCGCCTGGGGCGACCGTTATGTGTCCACCGCCGTGGAGTTGGCCGCGTTTATCTCGGTGCCGCTGCTGCTGCGCTGGCGTGCGTCCGTGGGAAAGCTGGTGTGGTGGATGGGCCTCGCGCTGATCGTATTCAGCACCGCCATCCAGTTGGCTTCGCTCGCTTTCTGGCTGCCGCTGGAAATCTACCAGGAAGACACGCTCGGGCACCCGACCTTCGTCGTCTTCTTGCGCTTCAAGAACATCGTGGCGTTCGCTTTGGGAAAGATGCAGGACTGGGGTCTCAGTAATGATTCGATGACCTACGACCCGTGGGACTACGTCCACATCGACACCTGGAACTTCCTGCCATTTCTGTTGCACCGGGTCGGAGTAGCTCCGCGCTGGGTGGTCAACCTGACGTTGGCGATCTGGGCTGCGGGACTGGCAGCGCTGGCATGGACGCTGTTGCAGTTGCGCAGAGTGCTGTCAGCGGGGGAAGTCGATGCCGTCTACTAAGGCGCTTCAGAGGTCCAGAGGCAGTGATCATCAGGGGTCGCGTCCGGCGACTCGGGTAGTGCGGTGCTTCAGTTGGATAATCATGAGAGCTTCAGCTTTTGAAGGGGCGCGGCTTCACAGGCTGCTGAAAAACTCGGTAATTCCACTCCAATGCTTTGCCAACAGACTTTTTTCAAGGGCAATCCGTGCCTTGGATGTCACGCAGCAAACGCTTGCCCCCATGCCCGCTGCCGCGCTCCGACGGCTCCGCTCGGGGATCAAAGCTGCGCCGGTTCGCCCACGCCTCCAGCATCGTCCCATCCCCGGTGAAGTGTTCGTCGCTCAACAGCCCGAGCGCTTTAGTCGTCCGCGAACCGCCATAAAAAACTGGCTGGCAATCTCGCCGGCGATGGCTCTGGTGGCGGTCATGCGCAAGTTGCTGCATGCAGCTTTCGGCCTCTTCAAACACGACGCGCTGTTCGATGCCGGCCGGCTGTTTCCGGCGACGGCGGCAGTGGCCGGGGCCGCGGGCTAACCATGTTGACGGGAAGGTCATCTTCCCCTTCCCCAAGGCCTTTGATTTTGACTTGACTCTAGACAGAGAATCTAAAGCGCGGTCCAACAACTCAGCGCAATTATGTACGCCTGAAGGCGTACGCCACCTGTAGGCCTGCTCCACCCGTGACCTAGACACCCGATGAAACTGCTCCAGGTAACTCAGAGCGGTGAAAAAGCGGCCCCGCACATCATGCGGAGCCGCAACCAAGGACTGACAATCATCGCGAGTTTCTAATGCTGCTGCACTGCGTTCAGCAGGTTGAGAAGTCCCCAGCCATATGCATTGTTTTGCAGCCCGATCGGACCACCGCAGTATGTGCTAACGCTGAGGGTCACGAAATGCTGAGCTGTCTGCTCCATCTTCAACTGGGTCTGGGTGATATTCCCGACAAGGCTGGGCTTGGCTTGCCACAACAGCGCAACACCGCCCGCGATGTGCGGGGCAGCCATGGACGTTCCCGACCAACCTGAACCGTATCCGCCGCCCGGTACTGCGCCACGGATATTAACTCCAGGTGCGGAGAGATCAGGTTTGATGCGATGGCTGCCGTCCGCAATCACCGGGCCGCGACTGCTGAAACTGGCGACGCGGTCGGCGGAGTCGAGGGCGCCCACATCCACTGAACTTGCATAGATGGCTGGCGGTTCTTGAATCGTGGAGCAGCCGGGACCGTAATTGCTAGCGGCCATGGCCGGGAAGATGCCAGCCGCGCGAACCGCGTCCACAATACTCTGGAGAGTGGCGGTGGAGCAGCCTTCGCTGGGAGGACACGTCCAGGAATTGTTGATTGAATCCGGGGCCTTGCTGGGGTCGCCTTGGCTCGGATCGCCATTGACCGGATAGGGTGCAATCAGAAATTGGAAGCATTCCGTGTACCGCGCGGGAGTTCCGTTGCCCCCGGCATCCATGTTGCGGCAGGCAATCCATTTCGCTCCCGGAGCCACGCCCACCTGGTTGCCTTGCCCGTCATCGCCAACCATCTCACTGGCCGTAAACGTCCCATGACTGTTGGGGTCGATAGGAACCGGTGAGTGATCGGGGGTGGCATCGTGCCAGTTGTAGTCGTGGTTCACGGTGTGACCGTCCCAGCCGCGATATTGCGACTTGAGCGCTGGATGGTCCCACTGCACGCCGGTATCGGCTCCGGAGACCACTCGGCCTTCGCCGCGATAGCCCAAGGCCCAGACATCTGGAGCCTTTACGTGTTGAATGTTCCACTCCACGCCAGTGGTCTGAGAGGTTGAGTTAAATCCGTCAGCCCCGGGCAGCACGTTCCGCACCATCGGGTTGGCATCGATGCGTGCCACGTCCGCGCGAGCCGCAAGTTCTTCCATCAGGTTGCGGCCGCCCGTTACCTTGATCATGTTGACGATGTAGAAGGACTGATAAGGAACGCCGCGTTGCTGCAGCAAGCTCAGGATCGGGCCCTGGGTACGGCCAGCAACAGCTCGAAGCATGTTAACCACAAAATAGCCCTTTTCCAATTTGGTACTGAAACTCGCAGCCCCGCTAAGATCGGCCTGCTGAGTGAGCACGACCAGGGCTTCGGTTGAACCACCGTTTGCGGTCTCGGCAAGAACGCGGGGGGCAATCTTGCCACTTGTTTCGCCAGTTGGAACTGACCAGGCCAACGGGACTGCTCCAGCTATAAGTGCCGCCAGAATTGTTGAAAGTACAAATTTGCGTAAGTTCATAGTCTTATATCTCCAAAACAGGAAGTTGGTTAGAACCACAACGATGGGACAGGAACAAGAATGCGAGAGCACAGAGCTCGCGTCTGGAATGTAGTCCGCAGGACAAGTCGTGTCAACTTTCATCGCGGTTATCGGGTGATCTTAATCTTTGCAGCACCTGCAGCGCGACGAGAAAATGTTTACACACCGTCGGCCTTCACCTAGAATCGCGGCACTATGCTACTCGTCACATTTCACGGTGGCAGCGACAGCGACAGCGACGCCAGCTCCGGCAGCGATACCAGCGACCACAGCCACAGCAAACCGATCAACAACATTTACGGCTTCTCCACGAAAGATGGCACACTGGAGACTAAGGCGGCACTGAGCGGCCTGCCCAGCAAAGTGAAGCTCGACGAGCTTCGCGCGATGGCGATCTACAAGGGCAATCTGTATGTGGTCAACGGATCCAAGAGCCACAGTTACGTGTTTGTCTTTAAGGGACCGCCAAAGAAGGGTCCGGAGTTCGACTACCTCGATACAGTGATTGGCCCCGGCCAGTCGATCATGCATCCCTTTGCAATTGCGTTTGATCCATCTGCCGCCAACTGCTACGTTTCAGACCAGGACAGCAACGTTGTAGCGCAAGTGAACCTTACTTTTCATAAACATGGTGCCGTGACCGGCGCGCTCGCAAAGGGCAGCCAGTCTGGCTTTCTGAACGGCAAGTATTCGGCCGACGCGTTCCTCGATGGAACTTTCGTCGCCTCGCAAAATGGCAACCTGGTCGGAGTGGCGAGAGTTGCGCCGGATGTCCCCGCGGCAAACGGCGGATTGAACGTGACCGGTACGGGCAAGTCGGGGCAACCGCTGGCGCCTGCCAACTCGGTGCGCGATGTCGCGATTGCCAACGGCATCCTCTTTGTATGCGATGAAGTGGATAAGCAGATCAACATGTACAACCTGACGGACGGTACCTTCCTTGGTGCCTCGCCATCGTCGGGATCGGGATCGCTGAATGGAAGCAGCCCCACGCATCTGGCGATCAACAACGGCGGGCTTTGGGTAAGCGCCGACGAGAACCTTTATTGGAGCGCACTGCCTGCCTCAGCGACGGGCGCGACTCTCTCGTTTAAGACGGTCACGATCGAGGTCCCAAAGAAAAACAAAATCGGCGGCATCTCCTTCGATACATCCAGCAATGTTTACGTGGTATTTCAAGACGGCACCGGCGGCACCGGAAAGGGGTCGATCGGAAAATTCACCGTGACTGCGGGTACGCCCCCGTCGCTCTCCAAGGGCACACCCTTCGCGACCATGAAGGACGACACCCCCGAATTTTGCTTGTGGGTGTCTGACAGCAACTGGCCCGCTTAAAGACCAGTTTTTCTTGCGAATGCCCAAGCTTGATGACGATCAACCATCCTGTTCTGCCAGCCAAGCGGCTGCCAGCCAGGTGACGTACGGCAGGTAACTAACCGCGCACGCGTGATTGTTGCCGATGTCTCCCTGCTGTGCGCAAAACGAAATTACATTGGGGAGGCCAGGATAGCTCTGGCCTAGATATGTGTAGGCATCCGTGACCTGGGCTGCGTTGATTGCGAGCAAGGAGTTGCTGATCACGGTCGTGCCTGGCAGAATCGGGATGATGTCGCAGGCATGTACGATTTGGAAAGTGTTCGGCACACTGGTCTGATACTGGTTGAGAAAATTTCCCGTCGGAGCGAGGGGCGACCCTTCGACTTGCAGCCCCATTACCACGCGGGGACATGCCAGGGTATACACCGAAACACCTTTCACAGCAGTCGTGAAATTGAGCGCGATATCGAGCCCGCACAGTGCAGCCAAAGCGGCGCCCAGGCTGTGTCCCGTGACATAAATTGGCAGGTTCGCAGGCAGCGAACCGTTTGTCAGGATGGTGGCGATCTGCGCTGCAATCGATCCTGCGGCTCGGTCCGCTGGAGTGGGGCCGAGCGGATTGCTGACCGTTGCTCCGTCGGTGCCATCGATATAAAGGTCGTAAATACCACTGTGTACTAAGCCGGCGGTGTTTCCATAGAAGACCGGGAACGCTTCCGCGTCGTCTACCCATTCATCCCAGGTCTGCGTTCCGCGGAGGGCCACCACAATAAACTGCGCCGGCAGCGAACTCTTCGGATTTACTCCCGTCTGACTGATGGCAACCACAAAACCGACCGACTGTGTGGTGTAGCTGCCGGGGAAATTTGGGGACGATTCCGGCCCGTTCGCCTCCGATACGGTAAGTAGTTGCGGGGCGCCTGGCGTAAGCGTGGCGCCAGTTACGGTCAGGCTGGAGAGGTCTGGCGGGGTGGCCATATCGTACTGTAGATAGGTCAATTCGCAGCACTGGGCCAGGAGCCATGCCGTCATCGCATCGAATCCCGCTGGTAGGGTCATGGTGGTATTGGTTGATTCTTCCGTAAGGGTCGTGAACGGGAAGGCAGGCAAAGTCATAGGTTTTCCCTCTGGACAAAAGAGTCCCACGAGTATATCGGAGCCGGAATCTATGTGGGAACCAGCATCGCCTGACGCATCCAAACGTATGAGGCAAGCGCTCCCTTTTCTCCCTGGCGCCATCTAAATAATTGGGCGGCTGCTTGGCAGATAGAGAGCGAATTCGGATTGTCATCAAATTGCGATTTATTGATTTGACTCTGTCCCGATTCGGGGATACGCTAGCGGCCAATGAGAGTTGTTTTCCCGTCGGCGATGTTCGAGCCGCGATCCGTACCACCGCACAAGCTTGCCATGCATCCGAACGTCAGACCGAGGCGATTGGTCTTCTCGGCGGTCCATTTCGTTTTCGCAACCCAGGACTTCACTCATCCCAATACTCGCGCCACGCTGGGGCGCGAATTGGGCCGATACACACGGAGGCTGACTACCGACCCTAGATGAAAAAGAACATCGATATAAGCCCGAACATCGAAACCCTATTTGGTACCCGTGACGAAAATTTGCGCCTGCTGGAAGATGGTTTAAATGTTGCCATCGCCATGCGGCCCGACTCCATCGAGATTGAGGGAGCGGCCAGCGACGTAGGCCGCGCGCAACAGGTATTTGCCGACTATCAGCACCTGTTACGGAATGGTTTCACGTTTGTGAACGGCGATCTCGGGGGTATGATCCGCGTCTTGACCTCCGATCCGACGGCTACCTTGCGTGGACTCGCCGAAGCCGGCAAACAGCGTTCCTTTGGCAAGCGCAGCGTCCAGCCCAAGAGCATTAACCAGCGACGCTATCTCGAGGCGATCGAGAACAGTGACATGGTGTTCGGCGTGGGTCCCGCGGGAACCGGAAAAACTTATCTCGCAGTCGCGATGGGCATCGCCGCGCTGGTGTCGAAGCGGGTGAATCGCATCGTACTGGCGCGGCCTGCGGTAGAAGCGGGCGAGCGCCTGGGCTTCCTGCCCGGAACCTTGCAAGAAAAAGTTGACCCGTACCTGCGTCCTCTATATGACGCCTTGTACGACATGCTGGAACCCGACAAGGTAGATCGCTACTTGGAGAAGAACATTATCGAGATTGCTCCCATTGCGTTCATGCGTGGGCGCACCCTGAACGATGCATTCGTCATTCTCGATGAAGCGCAGAACACCACGTCGGAGCAGATGAAGATGTTCGTGACCCGTCTGGGCTTCAACTCCAAGGCAGTCATAACCGGTGACGTCACCCAGATCGATTTGCCTAATGCCAGCCGCAGCGGGATGGTGGAGGCGGTCGAGATTCTGCGCAACGTCGAAGGCATCCGCTTCTGCTACTTCGACGAGGGGGACGTAGTACGCCATCACCTGGTGCAGCGGATCATCCGGGCCTACGACGATCACAAGGGTCGCAACGAACAGTTGACGCTGTCGCTGGAAATCAAGAACGGCAATGGCTATGCCACAGCGCGCAGTAGCGATGGGCGGGTGCATACGACCAGCGTCGAGCAGGAGACATCGTTGGCGGAGATACCTTCATCTGAGACGTCCCCGCCTGCACAAAATCGCATCGCCGAGTAAATTCTTGCTACCATGATATGGGAGGGCTTCACGTGCCCTCCCATTTGTACTTGAAACGGAAGTGATCATTCTGGAGCACGAAATCGAAGGCACCAGCGCGCGGGCGCTCAGCCTGTTTGCCGCGAAGGCCCAGCGAGCGGTCGGACTGCGCGGCGAGGTCAACATTCGTATCGCCTCCAACCGCGAACTGCGGGAACTGAATCGCCGCTTCCGCAAAAAGAACCAGCCCACCGATGTGCTGTCTTTCCCGACGGAAACACCCACGCTTGCCGGCGACATTGCCATCTCAGCCGAGATCGCTGTGGCCAATGCCGCCGACATGGGCCACTCGCCTCAGACCGAACTGAAAGTTCTTATCCTGCATGGATTGTTGCATCTTGCCGGTTACGATCACGAAACGGACGATGGTGAGATGCGAACTCGCGAAACGTCTTTGCGCCGCAAGCTGGGCTTGCCGGTTGGACTGATCGAGCGCGCGCACAGTGGTCTGCATGAACGTCCCGCGCGGCGAAAGGCATCCGGCAAGTCCGTCGGCTCCAGGAGCCGCGGAGGCGTCCGGAAATGAGCCTCCCGCTAATCATCCTTCTGTTGGTCTTGATGGCGCTGTTGGCGCTCGTCTCGTATGTGGACCGGCTTTATGCCGAGATGGGGAAGTTCCTGGGCCGGGAGTTCCAGGAGAACATAGACGCCTACGAGCAGCATGTCGAGCCCAGGCTGCATGTGAGCCGCGAGCGGGCCGCGCTCTCGATGGCGGTGCTGACGCAGATGTGCATGGCCAGCATTGGCGTCCTCATCGGCTACGTGCTGTTCATGGAAAAGCGCTGGGTCGTGCTGGACCTGGTGCAAGCGGCAGTCAGCCTCATCTTCATCATCGTCATCTTCAACCGTTTGCTACCGTACCTGTTTTTCGTCCGCACCCGGGGCGAGTGGCTGGTGCGCTGGGTCGTCGTTTTGCGCACGCTGATTTATCTCGCCGTGCCCGTGACCCTGATCCTGGGGTTCTCATTGTCCGTCGCATCGCTTTCCAAAGAGCATACCGGGCAGCAGCCTGAGCACCCTTCCGAGGCCGTGGACGCGCTCATAGAAGCCGGCCAGGAAGAGGGCATTCTGGAGGAGAGCGACCGCGATCTGATCCAGTCCGTCGTGGAATTCGGCGACAAGACGGTGCGGGAGGTAATGACGCCGCGGCCTGAGATCGTCGCGGTTCCCATCAACACGACTATCGAGGAGTTTACTGACTTGGTGAAGAAGTATCCGTATTCCCGCATACCGGTTTACGAGGGCGATATCGACCACATCAAGGGCATCGTTTATGCGAAAGACCTGCTGCAGGTCCTGGATACTGACGCCCGCACCAAAACCGTGCGCGACTTGATGAAGACCGACGTGTACTTTGTTCCCGGAAACCAAGTTGGGTAGTGAGTTGCTGCGCGAGATGCAGCGCGACAACATTCGCATGGCTGTCGTCATCGACGAGTACGGCGGAGTCGCCGGCCTGGTTACGATCGAGGACCTGGTGGAAGAGATCGTCGGCGAGATCCGCGATGAGCACGAGAAATCCGAAGTGGTGAAAGAGAGCGAGTCCTCGTACATCCTCAACGGCAACACCGACGTGGACCTGCTGGAGAAATTACTGGGCGTGCGGCCGGATGAAAAGGAAGCAACCACGATTGCCGGGCTGGTAAGCGAACTGGCGGGACACATACCCAAGGCCGGAGAAGTCTTCGAGGAAAACGGACTGCGCTTCGAAGTGCTGGAATCCACCGACCGCCGTGTCGATCGCGTGCGTGTTAGTCTGCAGACGAGCCCTGCCTCCCGGCAGGTCGAAAGCTGACATGGCATTTCGCTCCGGATTCGTCTCCATCATCGGTCGCCCTAACGCGGGCAAATCCACGCTGCTGAACGCGCTGGTTGGCGAGAAGCTCGCCATCGTGACGCGCAAGCCGCAAACTACGCGCAATCGCATCCAGGGAATCATCAACGTCGAGCGCAAACCTAAACGGCCAGCCGGGCAAATCGTTCTGGTGGACACTCCAGGAGTTCACAAGCCCATCAACTCGCTGAACCGGCGCATGATGAAGGAAGTCTACGACGCGCTGGAGGGCTGCGACCTGCTGCTGGTTATCGTGGATGCGACTGCCAAATTCGGCACCGGCGACAAGTTCGTGCTCGACATCGTTAAGAAGAGTGGCCAACCTTGCTTCCTGCTGCTGAACAAGATCGATATGCTCGACAAACAAAAGCTACTGCCGCTCATCGCGGAATACAAAGAACGGCATGAATTCGCCGAGGTCATACCGATTTCGGCGATGAAGCGCGAAGGCCTCGACGCATTGCTGACGTCGGTGTTGAAAGCGCTTCCCGAAGGTCCGCGATATTTTCCCAAAGATCAGGTGACCGATCAGCCGGAACGCTTTCTGGTGGCGGAGTTGATTCGCGAGCAGGTGCTGCTGGCCACCGAGCAGGAAGTGCCGTACGCAACAACCGTGCTAATCGATCAGTATCAGGAGGGCGAACGACTGACGCGCATTGCCGCCACTATTTATTGCGAGCGTGAAGGGCAGAAGGCGATCCTGATCGGAAAGCAAGGGTCAACGCTGAAGAAAATCGGGACGGCCGCTCGGCTGCAAATTCAGGGACTGCTCAACACGAAAGTTTTTCTGGAACTCTTCGTCAAAGTGCGCGCCGGCTGGCGCGATTCGCGCGACTTCGTGCAGGAAACCGACTGGCGAACCCAGCTAACGAACATGTCGATGGCCGGGCAGGACGAAGAGCCGGAGCCTGACTCTTAGGGCCTAGCTGACCTGGTAGCCTTGGAATCGGGGAATGCCAATCTGGGCGCCTCCACTGGCGCTCAAAAACTGACGCCCACCTCGAGCACTACGGTCGGATCGGTAAAGCCGGCATTGAAAATATAGGTCGTAAATTCCCACTTCTTATGGGACACGCCCACCAGGAAGCCGCGCTGCACGTCGAGGCTGGTGTGGAAAGCCTTGGTGCGCTGCGCCACGAGGCCCACGCGAAACCAATCTAACGGCGAGTACGTAAGTTGCGGCCAACTGTAGTAGAAGTTGCCGGATTTATGCGTCGTATCGAATACATATTCATTGGCGATTGACAGCTCAATCTTCCTGTAGGTGAGCGAGGCCTCACAGCCGGGCGCGATCCCGTTGGTTCTCCCGAAAACGCCGCCGATCATCGGCGTGACCTCCAGTAGCAGCTTCTTGCCCGCGCTGAAGTTGTAGCCCACCCACAACGATCCCGTGCGCAGGTTCTCGTAGTTGTAGCGCGCCTCCAGGTGCAGCCAATTGCGATCCGCTGTGAAAACTGGATCCACGTAGGATTGATCGTCCGGAACGATGTAGCCGTCGACCGTGAGATTGTAGGCCCATGGGTCTTTCGCGGCAGCGGGCGCAGCGGCCGGCGGCTCCTGGGCGAATAGGTAGCCGCTCAACAGAACCACCATGGCAAGTACAGCGGGTTGTTGCGTGGCTCTCATCCCCCGAGCGCCATCGTCATCGCAACCATCGCCATGCCAACGACCACCATTGTCAGACCTACCCTTACCGGACGGAAGCCCGAGTAGCGTCCGAACGCATAGCCCGCCATGAACAGCATGGCGATGGCAATGCCGTTGGAGACGCGCAGCGCCAGCCGAGCCTCGTGGATGAAGATAAACGGGGTCACTACCGGGAAGGTGGACAGGAAAACCACCAGGCAAACGCCCAAGGCGGCGAGCCAATCGTGCTTGCCCAGACGGGGATGCGCCGGCGGTTCAGGCAGGCGAATCAGTGTCTCCCGCATTGCCGCGAATTCCGCCTCCGGCAGCACGGACGCCAGCGACGGCGGCAACGCATCGGCAATGATGCGATGCGCCTCGGCACGGTCGGCGGCCTGGCGCACGGCACGCAGCGCCAGGATGTTGTGCCCCCGCTCGCTGAGGCAGCTCATCAGGTAAAAGGCCGCATCAATGATGCCCCAGGCCAGATTGCATCCCAGCGCGGCGATCAACATCTTGCGGACATCGCTGCGCCCTGCGTCGGCAACGCTGAACGAGCACGTGAAGGAGAGCACCATGATCAGCCCGAACAGCACTTCCGAGATGCGCTCCATGGGATCGAGCAGACGTTTGCGGGATTTGATCGAGCCGTCAGGCATCGTCAGGGATAGGTCCGCGCGAAGGCGTGCTTCTGAGCTCGCTAATGCGGTCATTCCGGGCTGGTCTTGGTTTGGCATGACTCGGACGGAACTATCGCCGCTCCATCACCTCACCCCTCCAGCTTCACTGGTACTCCGGGGCGTCGGGTGCCAGCGATGCGATCTTTCGCGCATATAGGCCGATGCCGGGCATCGCGCTTAGTCCGTGGGCAAAAATGCTAAGCAGCACGGTTGCTTCCAGCGCATAACGGATGGTGGGCTCACCCGGGAAATGCGTCTCCTGCTCCAGATAGACAAGACCGAGAACAATGGACGCCAGGCCGCGCGGGCCGAACCAACCCATGAAGATCACGCTGGCCGCACTCAGGCGCGTACCGATGAGCGCAATTGCCACCGGCAGCATCCGCACAATAGTCAGGCTTAGAATCGCGTATATCCAAGATGCCGCGCTGAACTGTGGCCAATCCCGCACTGCCGCCATGCCAAACAGGAAGAACACGGCAAGGTTCAGCAACTGCCCCCATTCCTCCGCGAACTCGACGCTCTGCTTACCGGCTTCCTTGAATCCGACCTGCACCGCCAAGCCTGCGACAAACGCCGCGATGAACATGCTAGCGCCCACCATATCGGACACCACCAGGCAAAGCAGCGGCAATGCGACCACGCCGATCTGTTCGAAAGATTCCGCAATCCACTCCTTACGTCGCGCTAGGCCCAGCAACCATCCGCCGGTAAGGCCGATGGCCAAACCGACGAGTACGCCAAAGCCAAGCTGCTCCACGATGAACTCCATCAGGCTGCCTCTTCCACCCTCGATTTTGGCGGCTGCGATGGCGATGAAGAACAGCAGAAACGGGACGGAAAGTCCGTCGTTGAGGCCGGCTTCCACATTGAGCGCCTGACGAATGCGCATGGGCACGCGCGAGCTGTTCACGATAATTTGCCCCAGACCGGCGTCGGTGGGCGCAAGGATAGCGCTCAGAATTCCTGCTTCCCAGATCGAGAGCTGCGGAAACACCAACCGCGCCACAAGCGCCCCCAGAAGAATGGTCAGCAACATGCCCGCGCTTAGCAGTCGCGCCGGAAGATTCCTGATACTACGCAAAACATTCAGGTCGGTGCGGCTGGCATCGGTGAAGAGCAGCATCACCAGGCCGACTTCGGCAATATGAAGTGCGGCGTTAGCGGTGAATCCCGCCCTCAGAATTCCTTGCAACGTGGGAAACATGAGCATTCCCGCGGCCGTAAACACGATGGGAGCGGTGACGATCGTCTGTTCCAGCCGCCGCGACAGCAGACTAAAGAGAAACAGGAGCAAGACGAAAAAGATCAGAGGAATCATAACCATCACCGCCCCAGCACCACTACCAACTTGCCGTTTTGCGCTGCTTAGGTTTGCTGCTACGCAGAATGCTCGCAACCTCAGGAGCTTGTATCCTTCCTTCAAGTTGTGCCGAAGGCCGGACTCCGCCATGGTCGCATTGGGCGAAAGGCTTAAGCAGTGACCAAGGTCACAAGTGAGTGCCTGTTCGGTGCCAGTCAGCTTCGCGCGATCCGCGACCTATTTCGGCTGGACATTAACAACGGTTAGGTCGACTGGATGCAGATTGGGATTGGTCTCCAGGAAGTCGGTGATCTGGTCCAAGTCATCCACGGTGGCCGAGGAAATGGCCCCATTGCTGCACTGGTCCGTGCCCGGTTTAACCAGATAATCCCCTTGCCCTTGCACTACCGGGCAGGTGCAATGCGCCGTTTGCGGATGGCCCTTATCGTCCGGAGTGCTCTTATCGATGATGCACGGCGAATCCAGACACATCGCCCACGGCCGATTGTTGGAGCAGCGGGCGTAAGTGTTGAAGTTGGGGGCATAGCGGGACCTGATCAACTCGCCCTCGGGGATTTTCTTCTCCTCTTCACAAGGCTTTGCGCCAACCGACCACGCGTCGTGCACCTCGCATTTACAAGAGAGCAGCAGGGGAGTCTCCAGTATCGTCACCGGTTCGCATTGCGCAAAAGTACATAGTGCGAATTTGCTCTTGCACACGATGAATTCGCTCTTTGCAGAAGACTGGGAGAGAGCGGTTATGCTGCAGACAATTACCATGAGAACAGCAGCCGAGAGCATTCTCTTTAGGTTCATCTGGGTAAGCCTCTCATGCAACGATGGGCAAATTCATCTGGCCAACGCTGTCCTAAACATTACCGAGGTTTGGGACTGCTAGTGCAGTATTGACAATTGAAATTGCTCTGCACGCCCGTGTAGCTTATCGGAGCCTGAAGTAAGCGGCTGCTATTGGGATATTTATAACCGCTGACCTGGGCTGGAGAAAAATTGATTTGATTGGCCAAAACTACCCAGGTAATACCCGGGGTGCACGGGGGAGTGGTCAGCGATCCCATATAAGTGAAAAAGGTCAGGCTAGAGCTGTTTTGCCCGCCGGGTAGCATTTGGGTGGCAGCAATATTCTGCATAGGATGGTTATGGCTGCTGAGAGCTGTCATAACGTCGGCGAAGCCCTGGTTCGCCGCCCCTCCAGTGGGTGCGTTGATCAACACGCCAATTACTAATTTGGCTCCGTTAGGGTCCGTGGTTCCATTTGCATTCGCAGCTTGGTGGACGAGGTGCACTTCCATAGGAAAACTATTGGTAACTTGGTAATTGATTGTGTGCTCGCTCACCTGGTGAAAGTGGAACTGAAGGAGGTTATAGGTCACGCCATTAAAGGTGACAGAGTTTTGTGAGCTGCCAGTTCCGTAATCGGCCTCGATCGTGTAGCCCAGATCTTCCACCGGCACTGCCGTTGAAGCATAGTGCGTTGACAAGGTCAGGCTCGTATTCACCGACACCGGATATGCCGCCCCAGGCATAACGTCAATTGGCGACTGTTGTTGCGAAGGATTGTTGGCCTGGGTGCAGTAGGCGTAAGGAGTCAATCCCCCCCAATACGCCGGGTTGGTTTTGCCGGAATAAGACCAGCAGCCGGTCGTGGTGCACGTACCGACTTGGGCAACGCTGGTTAGGGGGAAGGCTAACGCTGCGAGAGTGATCAGCAGCAAACTCTTGAGACCATAGGGACCGCACATAATCTTGTCCTCCAAGGGGTGGTCAAGTCTCGCAATGCGGAATGTCCTGCTTATAGGGGGATAAGGGTACACCCATAGGCAGGGATTTCCCACCTAAATTGTGTCGGGCGCGATTCTGACACGCCCACGATAGTGGAAACTTCCTGCGTACGCTCGCTGCCTGCGATGACAGGCAAGAAATTATCAATGCGGAGCGTCGGTCGTCGTCTTCTCGGCTTTGGCTTTTTTGGCAGCTATCGCTTTATCCACCCATTCGTCGGCAGCTTTCAGATCAGCCTTCCGCGCGTCGGGTTGGTCACACTCATATTCGGCACGCTCGCGATACAGCAGATTCATGTACGCCATAGCATCGTCGTCGTCCGGCTTAACCTGAAGCGCCTTTTCCAGCGACTGAATTCCGTCCTCAACGTAATGCCCGCTCTGTCCGCGCAAGGAAGCACATGCCGCCGGGTCGCTGATCATTTCGCTATCGCTCAAGTGCATCTGATCACGCATCTTGACGCGCGGCGGATAGGCCAGGGTCCAGTCGATGACGCCCATCTGATAGTAATTGTGCGCATCGTCCGGGTTCAGCTCGATGGCCTTCATGTAGTACTCACGAGCGTCATCCCAGCGCTTCATGTTGAAGCTTAAGGAAGCGATCGACACGACACACTGGTAGCGCTGTGCATCGCTTGGATTATCCTTTAGTGCCGCCTTGAAGGCTGCAATTGCCTGCGTCGCCAGATCGACATTGGCCGCCGATTCATCGCCGGGAATATATTGTTGCGCCTCCGAGCTGGCTAGCCCGAGTTGCGCCTCCGTGGATCCCGGATCAATCTTAAGTGCGGTCTCAAAGTGCTCGGCCGCGGACTGATAGTTCGAGAACTGGTAGGCGAGCACCCCGGCGCGTATTTCGTCCTTAGCCGAAGTCTCTTGCGCGGGAAGAAACCGGCAGTTGGCCAAAGCGACGAGCACAAGGATGACGAAAGTCACGCGTAGGCTTCCGCGCCATGACTGTGCTTCGACCACGCGCCGGAAGATGTTTTCAAGAGTCCGCAGCATCAGCAATCTCATGAGCTTTTGATCCACGATCGCTAGTAAGTACTGTGTCGTCCCTATGGGACTCGGTCCATTTTCCACCTCACCCAGCGCTGAAGAGTCTGTGTGAGAACTGTGCCGTTCCTGACGGGACTCGGATCTACTTCCCACTTCACCCAGCACTCCGCCTTCGGCTACGTGCTGGGCTATCATTATTCCGCCCTTCGGGCTCGATTTTCGCTCGATCCGTTCCACACGCAAACCAAAACTCTTGTTCTCACACTGACTCTGAAGCGCTGGGTGAAGCTCTTTCGCCCCATACGGGGCTGCATGTTTTGCCTTTCGTTCCACCCTACTAACTCAAACGAGTCTCACACACGCCGAAAGATCCAACCATAACCACTGCTACTGGCAATCTGGCAACCGGCAACCGACAACTGACAACTGACAAACTACTGACAACTGTCCCTACTCCTTCACCGCTATTCCCAAAGTTTTCATCTTGCGATACATGTGGCTACGCTCCAACCCCAGTACCTCTGCGGTGCGGCTAACGCTACCGTGATTTTCGTCCAGCTTCTTCAGAATATAGTCGCGTTCATACGCAGCGCGTGCCTGATGCAGGCTGGAGAAATCGCCCATGGTGCGGCGGCCGCTCTCACGGTAAACCAGAGTGGGAAGATGCTTGCGCTCCAGTTTCCCCACGGCCGGGTTCATAATAACGATTCGTTCAATCAGGTTGCGCAACTCGCGAACATTGCCCGGCCACGAGTAGCGCACCAAGGCATCGAGAGCCTCGTCCGTAATTTCTTTCGGACGGCGGTTGTAGGTCTGGGAAAACTCCTTCAGGAAGTATCGCGCGATCTGGGGAATATCTTCCTTGCGTTCGCGCAGCGGCGGCACATAGAACGGAATCACATTCAGCCGGTAGAAGAGATCTTCGCGAAAGTTACCCTTGGAGATCTCCTCTTCCAGATCTTTATTGGTGGCCGCGATCACCCGCGCATCCACGGTGATGGGCTCTTCTTCGCCGACCGGCGCAAAACGCCCTTCGTCCAATGTACGCAGCACCTTCGACTGCGTTTTGAGGCTCATGTCGCCGACTTCGTCGAGGAACAGGGTTCCTCCGTCGGCCTTCTGGAATTTGCCTTCCTTGTCGACGGCAGCGCCGGAGAATGCGCCCTTGCGATGACCGAACAGCTCGCTTTCGATCAGGTCTTCAGGAATTGCCGCGCAGTTGACTTCGACAAACATTGCGTCTTTGCGGAGACTCTGCGCATGGATCGCGTGGGCCGCCAGCTCTTTGCCGGTGCCCGATTCGCCGTAGATCAACACACGGCCATTGGTTGGCGCCATCAGTGCGATCTGCTGGCGAAGCGCCTTCATCGGGATGCTGTCGCCGACAATGACGCTTCGTGCCTGGAATTGTTTCTTGTATTCCAGGTTCTCGCTGCGTAACCGTTTGGCGTCGATGGCGTTCTTCAGAACGATCAACGTCCGTTCGATAGATAGCGGCTTCTCGAGAAAATCGAAAGCACCGAGTTTGGTGGCGCGCACTGCGGTCTCGATGTTCCCATGTCCGGAGATCATGATGATCTCTGGATGGTCATCGCTCTCGACCAACTTCTCCAGTGTTTCGAGACCGTCAATTCCGGGCAGCCAGATGTCGAGCAGGACGACATCCACGGACTTATGCCGAAGCGTATCCAGGCACTCCTCGCCACTCCCCGCCAGGAGTGTCTTGTAACCCTCGTCCTCCAGCACGCCTTGCAACGCGCTGCGAATCTGGGACTCGTCATCCACGATCAGAATGGTTTGCATTTTGATGGACTACGGCCGCCTCGATGTCCTGGGCCAAAGGTAACTCTACGATGAATCGGGTGCCAACGGGAGAATTCTCTTCTACGCGAATCGATCCGTGGTGGTCTTCCACAATACGGCTGACAATGGCGAGGCCAAGTCCCGTCCCGCGTCTCTTGGTCGAGAAGTACGGAAGAAAAAGCTTCTCCTTCACCTCGGAAGTGACGCCATGTCCGGTGTCGGCGACCACGATTTCCACCGCGTCCTGCTTGCCGATCAGAGCCGTGGAGATGTGAATTTCCTTGAGCAGCGAATTCTGCATGGCTTCAGCGGCATTGTCCACCAGATTGGCGATAGCGCGCTTTATGGCGTCGGGGTCGGCTTGAACTGCCGGCAAACCGGCTGCCAGGTATCTCTGCACCCGGATTCCGTCAAGTCTGCCATCGAACATGGCCAGCGCCTGATTGACGATGCTGTTGATGTCGGAAGGTTGCGGTTGCGACGCCGGAAAGCGGGCCAGGACCGAGAACTCATCCACCAGGGTGCGGACGGTTTCCACCGATGAGCCAATCGTCTCAGAGCATTTCCGAATCACGTTCAGCGATGCCGCATCCGGCGTTCCGCGTTCCAGGTGGCGGCGGATGCGTTCGGCCGACAAGGCAATGGGAGTAAGTGGGTTCTTGATTTCATGCGCAATCCGGCGAGCCACCTCCCGCCACGCCGTCTGCTTCTGTGCGCGCAATAGGTCGGTGAGGTCCTCGAACACCATCACGTATCCCATTCGCTGGCGGTGGCCATCGCCGGAAGGCGAAGAGGGTGGATCCAGCGAGGCGACCGTCACCGCTACGTTCAAACTAACCCGCGAGGTGACGATCTCCATCTGGCTGGTCGTGGTTCCCATGCGGTCAGCTTTGCGCAGAAGATGCTCAAGGTCAGACACGGCTTCTTCCGGGAACAGGTTGGGCAACGTTTGCCCGAAGTCAGGTGAGTTCTCGTCGAGCCGAAGTAAGCGCCGGGCTGCCTGGTTAGAGTGAAGGATGTGGCGCGAGGCGTCCAGCGAAAACACAGCAGACGGTACGCTCTCCAGAATAGTTTCGATATGGCGGGTACGTTGCTCCAGTTGCACGTTCACGTCGGCCAGGTCGCGCCGTGAAGCTTCAATGCTTCCACGGCTGGCTTCCAGGTCGGCCGCCATGTGGTTAAACGATTCGACCAGTTGTCCGATTTCGTTGCCCGCCTGCACGTCCACGCGGTAGTCCAGGCGGCCACGGGAAATTTCGTGCGTGGCCTCGGCCAACGCGACCAGGGGTCGAGTCACCATCTTCGAGAGATACAAAGCCAGCCAGGTCGAGGCGAACAGCACTGCGACCGTAAGCAGCAGCAGAAAACCCATGTAGGTGCGGCGCAGACGCCGCCGCTGCACGCGCAGCTCACCGTATTGTTGCTGGCTGCGCTCCACGTCGCGCAGAGTGGCCGAATAATTCGCCGGCAACGGCATGGCCACCAGGATCTGTCCATTCGGCCCGACCCGGGCACGGCCCAGGACATAAGTTTCCCCGAGAACGTCAAACGACTTTGCGTGGCCCAGCACGGCCGGCTTCAGCGGCAAGTTGTGCCGCAGCAGCGGCCACGCTTCGGGAGCATGGAAGCTGGCTTCCGCGCGGTCGTCAACGATCGCGAAGGCGAAGCCGCCTTGCAGGGTAATTTCACCGCGCCGAAATTCGTCCATGATCAGTGTGAAGTTTCCGGTCTGGAACGACTTCTGCGCGGCCGGAGTCGAGGCGATGCGTTGCGCCTCCACTTTGGCATTAGTGGCGGCATACTCGGTCAGCAAGGAGATGATGACGTTGGTGCGGTACTGTACCTCTTCCACGGGCCGGGAGAACCATTTTTCGATGGACCGATTGATAAGGCCGTAAGAGAACAGGAATAGAAAGATCACTGGCCCGAGCGAAAGCAGCAGGGCCCCCAGCACCATTCGGCTGCGAAACTTGGAGCCCAGAACTCCAGTCTTGCGCTCCGCATAGAGTCGCAGCAGAGTGCGCAGCAAGACGAACGTGAGCGCGACGAACAGCAAGAAAATCAGCGCCGAAACCGCGGCAAAGATGAGTGTCTCTTCGCTGGTATCTGGCTGCAGAAAAGTAAGCTTAAACGTGGCCTGCGAGAAAATAACGGCAAAGAGAAAGAAGGTGCAAATCGAGAGCGTGACAATTGCGGGGGTGCGATTGCGTTTTTTCTGGGGACGAGTTGGAGGCGTAAACGGCAACATCACAGCCCAGAGCTCGCCGAAAATACGAATCGTAATTCGCAACAGCGAAGCAAAATCAGATCCCGGCAGGTAGCCTTATTATAACTGCGAACGGCTTCATCTTAAGGGCGGGTACGGGGCGCGCACGGGCATCGGCCTCCGGTTCCGTCTGACCAGCCAGATGATCAGCGCGATAATCAGGATCAATGGAGCCAAAGGTATGAGGAATATTCCGAGCAACAAAAAGGTGCCGGACTGCTCCGTGACCTCTCCCCTCACTGCCGCGTTCGGATGACGCGACAAGTGGCCAGCCACCGTCACCACATCGCCGGAGACCGACGCGTTCTCACCCAGAAAGACGCTTCCGCCGACTGCGACGACGTCGCCTTTAATCGCTCCATCCACCATGATGCTGCCGCCAACGGCCACCACATCTTGAGAAGTACCTTCCATCCGAATGGAGCAGCCGACGCAAACCAGGTTTCCCGCTCGTTCGTTCTCGCCAACAGTTATGCTGTGACCGACGTGAACCTGGTCTCCATCCGATGCGTATAGGCCTCCCGGCACCACGACGGTAGACAGTAAAGCTGCGAGTAGAAGCCATCGCGTGTGTGGAAACATGAGTTCAGCTCCTGCTGGGCAAAATCTGCAGGTCTTAGACTAATCTGCGCGAATTCAGAACACAAACCTCAGCTTGTATTACAGGCTAGTGCTGTCGGTGTTCTCGCGCAGTCTGTTACCTCAATGCTTCGGCTCGGAGGGAGGAGCGGGAGCCGTATGCGCCGCTGGCGGATGCGGTGCCGGTGCCGCTCGCTGAGGAGCCGGAGCGGGATGGGGCGGAAATTCCCGGTCCTGCATTGCTCCAGCCGGTTGGCCGGAGCGCAAATTCTCCTTCTGCTGCGGTTCGAGAGGACGCCCAGGGTGCTCCTGCATCGCCGGTTGTTTCTGTTCGAACGGTACTTTTTCCTGCGGCGGTGGATTCTTGCTTACCAGCGCTGGCCGATTTGGGGGCGGCGGTCCGCCGTGCGGCGGAGTTTCGTTCCTGGCAGGCGCCGGTGAAGGAGCATTGTGCGCAGTGTTGCCGCGTTCATTGGAGGCCGGTGGTGCAGGCACGTTCTCGTGCGGGGCGGGCGCTGGATGTGGACTAGCAGGTTCCGGTACCGTCCGTTCGGGCGGCGGTGTGCCGTGAGCTTCCGCCGTTGTTCTGTTTGGTGGCTCGGTTACGGTTCCTGGGCGAGTATTAGGAGGATGCGCTTCGTTGCCGCGACCTGCGTTGGCGACTGGCTGCGCAGGATGACCAACAGGTGTGTGCTGGACTATGAGCGGACGCGGACGCACAGTTGGCGCCTTTGCAGGCGGCGCTCCCGCTCGGATGGCCTGCGTCGCCGGCGAGACCTCCGGATGAGGAATGACTTCGGCTCTAGAGAACTGCTGTGGGCTGACTTTCACCATGTTGCGCGCCACCGGCTCGGAGCTGCGAAATGCATTTGCGGGAACAGCCGTTACTGCCGTCCTCTGATAGCGGTAATGGACGTCGTTGATGTTATTGATGTTCGTGATATTGGTGACGTTTCTGACATTGGTGATATTTACCTGACGCAGATAGCCGTCACTGTGGTGATACGAGGGGTAGTACGGCTCGCCGGGGCCGAGCGGAAACCATGCCGCTACCCCGCCAGCGGCGAAACCGACGGAAAATCCTGCACCGCCTATGAATCCGACAAAAGCAGGCCCATAGATCGGTGCCACTGCGATCGGTCCGGGCAACCAGCCCCACCGCGGACCGACTTGCACCCATCGTCCGTAGTGGAAAGGTGCAAATCCCCACGGCTCATTGTCCACCCACGTCCATCCCCAAGGTTCAACCCATGCCCATCGGCCATAGCGGTACGGAGCCCATCCGCCGGGTATCCCCGACGGATACCATACTGGCCCATACTCTGCCACAGTGTTCCAGCTCCCGTATTGATCCAGATCGTAATATCCGGGCATATAAGGGCTCACGTATTGCCGGGAGCGAGAGCCAGCATAAGTTGCGTCCCGTTGCGTGCTCCATTGATCAAAGCTATCAGGACCGGGCACGGCTACCGCACCGACCTGCACTGGATTTGTGCCCGTCAACTGCGCTGCTTGTCCGCCTTGCAGAGTCTGATTGACACCGTTACCGCTGATCTGCAGCTGACCACTGTTGACGATCACCATGGTCATGTTCTGATCGGGATAAACTTCAACGCGATAGTTGCCGGCTTCCACGATGGTAAGCGAGGCGTTGGGGGTGTCGATCTCGACTTCGTTGCCTGAGCGCAGGTCGTACACCCTTATCCGCAGCGTACCTTGCGCCAGCCCAAGTTGAATTAACTGGTCGGTGAGACTGGTAGTGGTCAGGTCGGTCTGCTCTGACATGCGAATTGCGACGTTGCCGGTTTCCAGTTCGGCCCGCGCGCTCTTGTCGGTCCACAGGCGATCTCCGTTGGTGAGCGGATAGTTGAGCGAGGCCTGGGCCCAATCGCTTTCTCCGGCAGGCTCGAAAGAAACAGCGCCATCCATGTAGCTGAGCCGCGCGACGACATTGGGAGGATCGCCAGCATCGCCGAATAAAGGCAGAGCGATCAGCAGCAAACCTGAGAAAACCACAACCAGCAGCGACATTCGTGCGTATGTCTTCACTTTTACCTTTCCGTACCTCACACCTTAAAGCTTAAGAAGAGATGCGATTGGCAACCGCAAGCGTTGTGCAGCAGCCCATTCCATCCAGCTGATAAATCCTGACTACCAGACTTTGTTTTATCAAACATAGCTGGTACCGCGTTGTTCCGAATGATACACAACGTAAATTGAACCGTGATGTAGGAGAAAAAGGGAAGTCTCGCCGCGTGAATGAGATTAGAGGTGGAGGCGCAGCAGAGCATTATTTCTGAGTCAGCTTCAGTGTTGGCCTTGGCGGGGTAGAACCAGCCTTGAGACCGGTGTCCAAGATTGTCCGGCTCGACGAGTCTTGATCTGCCGCTGTGATATCCAACGTCCGCGGCAGGTTAAGAGGGCCGGTTCGCCGAACCCGGCGCTGAGGCGCTGCGCAACCTGGACGCGAAGGAATAAATATAGAGCGAAAAAAAGGGCACTCTTGTGAGTGCCCTCAGGATCACCATCCGATCCTAACCAAGGACTAGAAGCTAAAGCGGAAACCGAACTGACTGCTAAACGAGGGAACTGCGGCTGCTCCGAAGCCCGATACGGCACCAGCATTAGCTGGACCATTACAGTACGACTGCGGTGTGTTGAAGGTGCTGCCTGCCTGGAAATTCTGCTCGTAACTGTTGCAGAAGTTTGAACGGTTAAACAAGTTGTAAAACTCCCAGTAGAGAGCCAGTTGCATCCGCTCGCCGAACCTGAAGGTCTTGTCGACACGAAGGTTCATTTGGACAAACGGGATGCCCCTGAGGGTGTTGGGTTTGATCATGGTGCATCCAGGGGTGGTGACGGGATTGGTCAGCGTACTGCCAACGCAAACCCGGTCGATGGTCGTACGCCCATCGCCGTTGACGTCGGTGCCCGACAGGAAGCTATAGGGACGCGCTGACGCCGCCGTGAAGATCGGCGACAGTTGGAATGCCCAAGGCAAATTGAAGACGCCGCTTGCCACGAAACGGTTGCGCTCGTCAAAATTGGTGAAGTTGAACTCGTTCGGTTGGAACTGCTGAGCGGGGGTTATGGCCAAGCCGCTGCCGCCGTAAGACGCGACCGGGAATCCGCCCCATGACTGCGACCACGAGATCACGTCACTGATCTGGAACATAAAGGACTTGGTCATGCGCTTCTTGAGTTGCAGGTTGATTCCGTTGTAGAACGACCGGTTGTTGGTGTCGTAATCGAGGAGTCGGTTGAAACGACCCGCACCAATGCCAGTCTGCTCGAAGGCATAGTCCATCAGGCGCGCACCTGGATTGCCGACGCATTGCAGGTTGTCGGGATTTCCTCCGTACGCAGGATCGCAAACTGTCTTGATCTGCGGGTTCTGGTTAAGCACGCGTTCTTCGTGCGTGCCCAGAATGTGGATGTAGTCCGCGGAGAACGCATAGTCCGGATTGATCTGCCACGCATATCCGATGGAGAACTGCTGTGACCATGGATCCGTGATCGTGGGACTGGTAATTCTTGGGATTGCTCCGGGAGCGAGGTCGGTTTGCGTTGGTGGCACGACGGGCAACGGGTCAATCCCGAAGCGGAAGTTGCAAACGTTCACCGGCGAGCCCGCTGGAACTGTGCACGGCTGTCCTGGCGGCGCCAATTGTTGGTCGGGGACTACGTTGAATATCGTCTGGTAGATCGTGGGCTGGGATTGCTGGATTGACCAAAGCGTAAGGTTTTGGAAGATCTGATCCCGGGCGATGCCGTATCCGCCGCGGAGCAGGTGTTTACCTGTGCCGGTGATGTCCCAGGCGAATCCAATCCGTGGTTGGAATTCCTTCCAATCGGAGGTCGTGCGCGTCAGATTGCTGGTGTTGCCCACCAGTTGCGCAATCGTCTGCGCGCCCGGATCGCTAGCGGGGAAGTTGGGGTTCGCCATGACTTGCCGGAGATCCCAAATACCCTTGTTGCTGGTAGTCAAGGTATTGCCTAATTGCGGCTGCAGGAAGTCAGCGTTGGCATCCCAACGGAGGCCGAGATTCAGCGTCAACCTCGGCGATACTTTGTAGTCATCCTGGAAGTAGAGTCCCAGGGAACTCCAGGGTGGCTGTGCGGTCGAACCGCTGCCACCGCTCAAGGAAATTGAACTCAACGCCCCCGGAGTTTGCAGGCCTTGCGGATACAATCCTCCGCTTTCTCCCTTACCCGTACACGCCCCGGTGGCGATGCAGGCGGGATTGTCCCAGAACGTCATGAAATAGCCCAATCCAGAGTAGAAATAGCCGCCCATCTTGGCGAAGTAGATCCAGTTGGCGCCAAACTTGAAGTTGTGCGTGCCATGCGTCCACGTGAAGTTGTCGCTGAATTGGTATTTGCGGATCAGGGTTTCCTGCGGAACGTTGACATTGAGGCCCACGTTGGTACCGTCGGCAAAAGCAATGTTCGGGATGATGGCCGTTCCCCCTCCCAGCAGGGGATAGGTGAAGGTGTGGATCGGTGACGCCCCGATGGTGTTGGCAAAATCCTGGAAATGCGCTGTGTAGGAGTTCACCTTGGTTGGCGATATGGTGACGTTCCATTGGATGGCCAAGTCATGGAAGTTGTTAACATCGCCGTTCGACTGGGTACCATCCGTCGTGAAGATCCCGCCTAACTGATCGTTCGGTGCCGTCCACTTCTGTCCGCCGTAACGGACGAACAGGTTCTGTGAATTATTAATCGTCCAGTCCAGTTTCACCGTTCCTAACGTATCAATGTAGGAAGACGGCAGATTCTGCACCGGAAACGCATAGGGTCCGCCGGGATAGGCTTGGGTCAAGGCGGCAAAGGTCGTCAAGTCGCTGAACGAGGCCGGATTGACGACAAGGTTGCCGGGTTCACGCTTTTGCTCGAAAGCGCCGAAGTAGAAGAGCTTGTTCTTGATGATGGGACCGCCAATCGAGCCCCCGTAGTGATAGCGATGCAGCAAGGGCTTCCGGCAGTTGGTAATATCCTGGGCCACACATCCCTGCTCGGTGAAGTAGTCGTTCGCGTCGAGCGCGCTGTTCTGGAACAGGGCGAACACCGAACCATGGATCGTATCGGTGCCCGACTTGGTCACCACATTCACCACGGCCGCTACCGAATGGCCGGCCTCGGCGGTGTAGTGGTTGGTGATGACGTTGAACTCCTGAATGCCCTCCATGGTGAAGTTCTGTACCAGTCCACCGACGACCAGATCCTTGTTGTCACCGCCGTCCACCGCTGTGTCAACCTGGCGGCCGTCGCCGCCGTTTACGCTGATGTTGCCAACGCGGGTCTTCGTCGGATCAAATCCCTCCGCCTGTCGTACGCCCGGAATCAACGTCTCCAGTCCGGAGAAATTGCGGTCAAGGATCGGAAGCGAAGCCACCTCGGTCGGCGAAACTGTGCCCACGACGGTTGAGGTGGTCGTCTCAATCATCGGAGGCGCGCCCGTTACCTCGACTACTTCGGCTGTGCCGCCTGGCTTGAGGGTCTGGTTTACTGTAACCGCCTGACCGACTAAGAGCAGAATTCCTTTCTGCTCTACCGTGGAGAAGCCTGTGGCTTGGACCTTCATGTTGTACGTGCCGCCCGGCAGAAACGTCACGCTGTAATCGCCGGCTGCTCCTGAAACCGTCTCACGCGAGAAGCCGGTCGCTGGATTTGAAACTGTGATTTGCGCTTTGGTAACGACCGCACCTGTTGAGTCCACGATGGTTCCGTTGATGGTTGCGGTGGACAATTGCGCCGCCAAGTAGGTCGACAACACGACGACAAAGAGTGACAGTAGAACCAGCTTCTTCATGAATGGCTCCTTCGTGCTGATTGACACAGTTTGTGGGTGGGAAGAGACGGACGGAGACGGATGGTCGCCAAAAAGCGATTCATTTTTCTGCCCCTGTCTACCGCGAGAGCGAGTCAACAGTTGTAAGCTCCGTATCTCACGTCCGACTTACGGAGCCCTATGAATTAGTTTGCTGCACTACCTGCATGTTATGAACCAAACCATGCCAGGGCCTAAGTGCGTGGAAGAGCAACGAGAAGCGTGACAGGATCATGACATTGTTACAGAATTTTGAATATCTAAGAACGCGACATGTTGATTTCCATAGAACAGGATTCGGAAGACAACGTTCGTAGCATTTAAGTGGCGCACAGTGCTGAAACCACTGGGTTGCCGTGCGAGAGTTGAGGAGCTGAAGGTGCCGAGCCTCGTGTTCTGGACGGTTACCAGAACTTGGTGAAGTCGGGCTTGCGTTTCTCAGCAAATGCGTTGAGAGCTTCGCGGCTCTCCGGTGAGTCCAGCCGCCCTTTAATCACGGCTACTTCCTCCTGGATCGCACGGTCCACCTCGGCTTTGTAAGTGCGCCTTAGGAGCTCCTTGCAGGCGCGGAGTGCTCCGGCAGGTTTCTCTGCCAGAGATTGCGCTGCCTTCTCAGCTGTCGCGAGCAACTCTCCGGGTGCGACTACCGCATTTACCAAACCCAACTCATAAGCTCGTCGCGCGGTAAATGGAACGCCCAGCATGAGCAATTCCGCCGCGCGCTGATGACCAACCAGCAGAGGTAAAAGCACCGTAGAGCCGGCTTCGGGCACGATTCCGAGGTTGATGAACGGCATCAGGAACTTGGTATCCTCCGCCGCATAGACAAGATCGCAATGCAGCAGGATAGTGGTGCCGATTCCCACAGTCGCGCCATGGACGGCGGCAACCAGCGGCTTCTTGGCGTCCACCACTGACCGGATAAAGCGGACCGCCGGCGGCAGGTCTTGTCCCTTCCATGGCTTTTGCAGAAAATCAACCAGGTCGTTGCCCGCGGTGAACGCCTCGCCTTCGCCGTGCAACAAGATGACGCGAACGTCGTGAGCGGATTCAGCCTGTTCCAGGGCCTCGGCAAGGTCTTCGTACATCTTGGCGGTCAGCGCATTCTTCTTTTCCGGACGATTGATGGTTATGCGCCGCACGGCGCCATTGCTTTTGCTCTCAATGTGGCTCATGTGTGCTTCCTGTTGGTTGTTCGCGAATCTTGCGGCAAGCACATACTACCTCGCTGCGCTAAAAAACGCATCGTACAAGAACGGGGTCCGCTAGGGACGGCTGACGTGGTTCGGGGCCGAAATCCGCTCCTGATTTGATGTAATCTTTAACTAGTGATAAATCCCTCGTCCATACCGTTTCGCTCACTCGAAAATCGTACTCAGTTTGTCAGTGGACTCTACGGCGACCTGATGGAGAACGGCATTCGCTACTTTTTCCCGGGAGCAACCCTCGAACGCGTTGGCGGTAGACCGGAGCGAATGCCGAGCCTTCTGGGAGCGGTGCCGAGCGGTGGCCAGGTCGAATTCGAGTGGATGGGAGAAGGCTACTCGCTGACCTCTAGTTCGAAGCTGTCGGACCATGAGCGTCGGCTACTGCGCAGCATCGGCATGGTGCTTTCCGCGCGCTACCAACTGATCACCAACCAGGCCCTGGCAGCGCAAAGCTTTCAGCTCTTCCGCGGACTACCTGAGGACCGCTTCGTGTCGGCGTTCCTCGATCCGTCTCCGCACACCAGTGGCGAGGCAATTGCCGACGTGCCCGACCGCATTGCCGACGCCATCGAGGTATTGCGCGCCAGTAGCATGAGCACTTACGAGAATCGCCGCATTGCCACGGGAGTACTACTGTTCGGCTCTATGCCGGAACCGTGTCATGAACCGCCGCAGACGCCCGACTGGGCTCTGCGCTATTCCCACGAACTGACCAGCATTCGCAGCTTCCACCGCTTGTGCGATGGTCTGCAAACTCTAGCCCTGGTCGACCGCGACGGCCTGCTGGCGGAATTGATCGACGTGCATGAGTGGGCCGAGCCCTATCGCGATATGCCGTTGCCGGTGCCGACCTCGGCCCGCTATCACGATCACTGCCGTTCCACTCTTTGTGGCGGACACATCTGTCTCATTCTTTCCCCCAACGGCGAAGTTAAAATTTACTCCGACGGCGTGCCCGTCTTTCGCTTTCTCGACGGCAAGTGGCGATTGGTGGATGCGCGCTATCGATACGAAATGTGGAAGAACGCTATCGGACACACGGAGCTGGCCGAGCGTCTCTTTGGGGTGGCACTTAACCTTACTGAGAGTCGTCGCGGTGCGCTGTTTGTGGTGCTTGACGATCCTGCGTCGGCGCGCGTGCTCGTCTCGCAGCCTGATCTGCTCGAGCATATGAATCACGAGCCGATGGCGGATGGAATTTCCAGCAAGGATCAGTTGCATTATCTGCTTCGCGACAAGAGCATCTTCGACATCCCCGCCACCGTTCTGGAGAACATTGCCCGCATCGATGGAGCCGTGGTGCTGACTTCTCTGGGTAATTTGCTGGCCTTTGGCGCTATTCTTCATCATCAGTCCGCGGAAGAAGCTCTCAATCGCCCTGTCGAAGGTGGACGCACGACGGCCGCTATCGCGGCGTCGCGCTATGGGACGGTCATGAAAATCAGTGAGGATGGCTTGATTTCAATGTATCGTGCTGGACGCTGCTTGTGGGAGATGTAGATTTTCGTGAAACAATCAGACAGGAGATGTGGTCGCTATCTTGTTTGAAGGTGCCCAATTCAAGAATTTAATCCGGCGGTCGCTATGGCTTGGAATGGCGTTGCTGGTGATTGGCGCTGCCGCCGCGGCAGCTGAAACCGACGCCGTCCCCGTTCCATGCCCGGCCGCAACCGAGCTATCCGGCAAAGATGTAGTAGCCCGCTTGATGAGCCGGAACACGGAGCGCGCCCGCGAGTTACGCAGCTTCCAGTCGATCCGCCAATACCAACTGAACTATATAGGGTTTCCCTCGTCGCTCGGAGCCGAGATGCGGGTGAAGGTCACCTACACCGCGCCGGGCACAAGGGAGTTTAAGATTGAGTCGGAATCGGGCTCTAAACTCATCCTCAACCAGGTTCTTCATCGCCTGCTGGAATCGGAAAAGGACTCCAATTCCGACGAAGCCGGTCGCAACGCCATGGCCGTTAGCACTGCTAATTACAGTTTCTCGTTACTGGGTTGTGCGGCCGCAGACAGTCGCACCCTCTACGTCATGAGAGCTGAACCTTTGCACGACAGAAAATATTTGTATCGCGGGAGGGTATGGATCGATGCGACGGATTTTGCGGTGACCCGTATCGAGGCTGAACCGGCCAAGAACCCATCCTTCTGGACTAAGCGCGCTGCCATCCATCACGAGTATGAAAAAATTGATGGCTTTTACCTTCCCGTTCTCAACCAGACGGTCAGCGACGTTCGTCTGGGCGGCAAGGCCGTGCTCACCATTCGCTATCTCGATTATCAGGTCACGGCTGCCGGTCGACAGTAACTAGCTTTTTGGCAAACCCAAGCCGCCGGGGCCAGTGATCCACGGTCGCTTCCCTAACCACCTACTCCGTGGAGGGGGGTTACAATACAAACAGTGTCTCGCGCCCAGCCACATCCGGCATTTCAGTTCGATCTAAGCGGCGGAAGATTGTGCCTTGATTTTGCCAATACTGTTAGCCATCGACATGTGCTTGAGAGCCGTAAGGAACACCTTGCCGGTTATTCCGACCTCGTGGCATTCGCCGAGCAGTCAAAACTGCTGTCACCCAAACTGGCCGGAACTTTGCGTGCACATGCGAATCGTAACGGCATCGACGCCAGAAACGCATTTCGAAAGTCCATACTCCTCCGCGAAGCGTTGTACCGTGTTTTTTCCGCAACCGCTGCCGCCAAACCTGCCCGCCCGGACGACGTCGAGCGGATCAGTGACTTTGCGCTCGAGGCGCTGAAGCATCGCAAACTGACGCGCACAAACGGCGACTATCGCTGGGAATGGCAATCCGACGAGCACTAATCTTCTCGACCGCATTCTTTGGCCTATTGCCGAGTCCGCTGCGAATCTTCTTACCTCGGAAGATCGCGCCGCGATTCGTGAATGTGGAGCGCCCGATTGCGAATGGCTCTTCCTCGACCACAGCCGCAACGGCAGCCGCCGCTGGTGCGACATGAAGTCGTGCGGCAACCGCCAGAAAGCCCGCCGACACTACCAGCGCGCGCACGCATAGGGAACATCCCGATTAAGCCAAGTTGGAATGCCTCCGGGGCTAAAGCCCGATCCTTCCTATCGGGCATTTACGGACGGCCTGAAGGACGTCCCCTTCAAAGGACCACACCTGATCAGACCTTCGCTACCTATTCCGCCCGGGATTGAGGCGTGACAGTCAGCCTCAGCAGTTCTGTTCCCCGTATCACCGCGACTTCGCAGGCAACGCCGCTAAGTTCGCCGGTCAACATCCGATGCAGATCGTCAACGCCGGCGATCGCTTTCCCCGCGAAGCGGATCAGTACATCGCGCTCTCGCACTCCCGCGCGCTGGGCAGGCGAACCCGGCACGATTTCAAGAACCAGCAGCCCGCTTTCCGAAGGAAGGTCGTAGTAACGAACCAGGCGGCGATGTAGAGCCACCCCTTGTCCGGTGACGCCAATATAGCTGCGCCTGATCCGCCCATCACGAATCAGCCGCGAAGCAACGAATTCTGCCGTGTCGGCGCCAATCGCAAAGCAGATACCTTGTGCGCCCATAATCGTAGCCGTGTTTACGCCGATGACCTGCCCCCGGGAATCTACTAATGGCCCGCCGGAGTTACCGGGATTGAGCGCGGCATCCGTCTGGATGACTCCGTCGATCAAGCGGCCGGAGCGCGAGCGCATGGAGCGCCCCAGCGCGCTCACCACTCCTGCGGTCACCGTGTGTTGGAAGCCCAGCGGGTTACCGATGGCGATTACCAGTTGTCCCACGGTGAGCCGTCGCGAACTGCCGAGAGGCACCGACGCCACCTCGTGGCCACCGCGAATCACCGCCAGGTCGGTATCGGGATCGTCGCCTACCAGCTCGGCAGGAAAGCGCTCCCCACTCGCGGTCGAGACTACGACCTCAGCAGCACCATGCACGACGTGACTATTGGTCAGAATGAATCCGTCAGGAGTGAAGATGAAACCGGACCCGGATCCGCCTCCCCCGCGCTCCTGACGTACTTGAATGTGCACCACCGCGGGTCCCACGCGCTGCACCGCGCCCACGACCGCGCGGGAGTAAGAGTCCAACAATCCGAGATCTGGATTCGGCGAGAAATCGCCCTGTGGCGCCAACGGAGCGGAAGGAAGTTCTTGTGCCAGCCAATCGAATGAAGCCATGGCATGTGGATGCTGGTGGGTGCCGCTTCGATTCCCGGCATGCCGTGACCCCCAGACGGAGATCGTCAGTATGGATTACTGGTGAGATGGCGATTTATCGCCAGTAACTGTCAAAGTGTCATTGCGTGCATGAATGAAAAGAACAACAGCCATCCTGACGCAAGCAATACAATCCCGCACAATTTCCGTAAATGCCCCAACTTCAACGCGACGAGTCCTGCAATCAGACTGCCGAACGAGAGCAGGAGGACATAACCGTCCAGCCTGTATTCGGGCAATGCTGTCCACGGTGTTGATTTGGGCACGCATGCAAAATACACCAAGTACACTGTGCCAACGGCATTCACCATTGCGGAAGCGGTGAGTAGGGTAAGTGCGACTGACAAGGCGAGCTTTCGGCTATTCCCACGCCGGTTTTTATAGACAATCACCCAACCCCAAACCGCCGCGATTACTGGCAGAGAGCAAATGACCCACAACACCAACGGCATTGAATAGTCCCAGCAGGGTTTTGCGAGGTCAGATGCCATTTGTTCCGCCCAGCAAGACAGGAGTTAATTCGTCCAAATGAACACCTTGCGACGAATCAACGGAGATGCCTTGCGACTATTCGCGTAATCAGCGATTACATCACGAACGCCTAGCGAGAGGCTATGACGTAGGTCACCAGTGCGGCGGTTGGGGATTGCTGGCGATAACAGCCGTGGGTGTTGAAAAAGTCACTGTGATTAGTAGGCCGAAACCAGGCAAAAGCATGTTACAAGGAAGAAACTCTACCCATGCTTTGCTGGATTTCCATTTTCGGAGGCCTACTGATTATGATGGGACAACACGCCCGCTCAGAAGCATTGTTCTATTACTTCCGTCTGGAAGACCAGATTCCCGAAAACCACCTGCTGCGGCTTATCGATAAACACGTCAGCTTCAGTTTTGTGCGCGAGCAACTGCAGGATAGCTACAGCGATACGGGGCGACCATCCATCGATCCCGAGCTTCTGCTGCGCATTCTACTGATTGGTTATTTGTACGGGGTCACCAGCGAGCGCAAGCTAGTGGACGAGTTGCGCATGCATTTGGCGTGGCGCTGGTTCACCGGGCTGGGGTTCGATCAGGAGATTCCGCATCACTCCACCTTCTCCAAGAACCGGCACGGGCGGTTCCAGGAATCGAAGTTGTTCGAGCAGTTGTTTGAACAGATCGTGAAGCAGTGCATGGACGTGGGACTGGTGCGCGGGGACAACCTGTCGGTGGATGGAAGTTTCGTCGAGGCCAATGCGGCCAAGGAGAGCCGGATTCCGCGCGAACAGTTGGCCGAAGCAGCCCAAGTCAACCATACGCTGCGCCAGTATCTTTCTGAACTAGAAGAACAGAATCCGGTGGAAGAGCCAGTGCATGAACAAGAACAAGTATCGACCACCGATCCGGACTCGACCTACGCTACCAAGGGTGGCACCCCAGCCCGGCTGGGTTACTACGATAACTATCTGGTGGACAATGCCAGCTGCGTGATCGTAGGGGTGCAAGGGACTGCGGCCCGCATGAGCCAGGAGACAGTAGCCGCTCAAGACATGATCGCTCGCTTCGCTGAATGGCAAGGGTGCAAACCTGCAACGGTGGCCGCCGATGCCACCTACGGCAACGGCGAGTTCCTGCAGTGGTTAATGGAGCGGGACATCACACCGTACATGCGCACGCGCGACAGTGCGCTACGAAAGAAAAGTCCGCTCTATGGCCCCGAGCGATTTACTTATCTTCCCGCGAGCAACAGCTATCTCTGTCCGGCTGGGGAACAACTTAACTACGTTGGCCTGAACGTGCGGAACCGGGCGCACGCTTATATCGGCAGTGGCAAGCGTTGTGGGGCATGCTCGCAAAAAGCGCAATGCACCAGTGGACGGTACAAGTATCTCGCCATTCACATGCATGAACCGCGCGACAACGCGCCCGGGAGCTAGCCGCGACACCCGCCTTCGCCCAGGCGCAACGGCAACGTAAGAAAGTAGAGGCGCTGTTTGCCGAACTGAAGAATCAGATCGGGTTGCGCCGGCTGCGATTACGCCGGATGAAGTTTGTTCGTGAGCAGTTCTTGCTTGCAGCAGCAGCCCAGAACATGAAGCGACTGGTGCGGTTCCTCAGCCAATCGCCAGGATCCATACGGGAAGCCACTGCTTAAGATGAGGAGAGGTGAACAGAGAGACAGCCCATGTCGCCACCAATCCTGAAACGGCAGTCTCGGCCCGATCTTTTGTGCAATGGCGATTCATCTAACTGTTTTGTACGCGCTCCCCGAATATCTTCGTACTGTTGGCTCCCTCCACCGCTATTGCGCCTTCTTCTCCAGTTCCAGGCAGCGCTCATGCAGTTTGGCATCGTGGGTAAGCCCGTCAGCGATGATGCATTCGTCCGCCGCGGCCTTTGGGTCCGAATCCTTCAACAGGTTGGTCAACATGAGATGCGGAGTGGGCCAGTCGGGCGAGAGCTTCGCGGCTTCTCGCAGTTCAGCCACCGCCGCAGTCATATCGTGCTTCTTCTGATACACGATCGAAAGATTGTAGTGAATGCTGGCATTCTTGGGCTGCAGCTTTAGCGCTTCCTTATACTCGGCGATGGCCTCATCGGTCTTGCCGGAGTCGTCGAGCACGCTGCCCAGATTCATGTGCGTCTGTGCGCTCTTCGGATCGATCGCCAAGGCCGCTCGATAGTGCTCAATTGCGCCCGCGAAATCCCGTCTGGCATACAGCAGGTTGGCCAGGTTGTTCTGCGCCGACGCCATCTTAGGATTCAGTCGCACCGCCTCCCGGTATTCGATGGCAGCGTCTATGAGATTGCCGTTGTGCTTCAGGGCCAAGCCGAGATTGTTGTGCGCGTCCGCATCATTGGGCTTCAGACGGACCACCGTCTTAAACTCGGCGATCGCATCTGCGTAACCCTTGCGGTCAAGGTATAGGCGGCCCAGGTTGTAATGGGCGGCCGAGTAGTCCGGATATTCTTTGATGGCGGTCTTATATTCGGCGATGGCGTTCTCCACATCGCCTCCTTTCTCGAAAACCACCGCCTCGTGAAAGTGGCGCTCCGCGCTCGCGGGAATAATTACCTTCTCCTGTGCGGGTGGCTTGTCTTGCGCGGGCGTATTTCCGGGCGCGGCCGCCTTCTCCTGCGCCGGGATTTGCTGTTGCACAGCCGGTTTCTCCGGCGCGGCTGCTTTTTGCTGTGCTTCGGCAAGACTGCAAATCAATAGCGCAGAAACCGCGCCCACCAGAGCGCCGCGCAGAATCGATCCTCGTGTGAAAAATCGCATTATCAAACCAATCTCGGTGCGTCCATTAATCTATTTCAGCCAGTCTGGTACGGGCAGCGGCTTTCGCGGCAAGGTCCCGTCCATGGTAGCCAGCGCGTAGGCCAGTACCGCAACCACGGCAGCATTTTCGCGTAACTCGCGGGGATCGATCTTGTCCAGCGTGTCGGCGGCCGAGTGGTGATAGTCAAAATACCTGCGTTGGTCTTGTATGGGACTGAAGGTCGGTACTCCGGCGACGCTGAGTGGGATGATGTCGGCGCCGGTGTCATCCGATGACCGCAACATCCCTGCTCCAGAGGTCGCGAGCACGTCTGCGACCGGCTGGAGAAGCGCGAGGATGGCTTCGTCCCCGGCGACATTGATGCCCACCGGATGCCCCGCACCTAAGTCCGTCTCGATCGCTGCGAAATGATTGGCCACGTCATTGACGTGTTGTTTGCCATACGCCTTGCCACCGAAGATTCCCATCTCCTCGGCCATCCACGCCACAATGCGAATCGTCCGTTTGGGATGGAGATGCAATTGCTGCAGCAGTTGCGCGGTCTCCATCGATACCGCAACGCCCGCGGCATCGTCAATCGCGCCGGTACCCAGGTCCCACGAATCCAAGTGGCCGGAGACAATCACCACCTGCTCGGGATGATCGGTGCCCTTCAAATCGGCGACCACGTTATACGACGTCACATTGGGTAACAATTTTGGTGTCAGCACCAGGTGCAAACGCACCGGACCTTGGGCCGCAAGGCGGGCCATCAACTCAGCATCTTCGGCGGTAACGGCAGCCGCCGGAATGCCAGGTAGCTTCGGATCGTATCCAGTCTCGCCGGTATGCGGCAGCCGGAATTCCGCTCCACCCGCGGAGCGCACGAGCACAGCCACGGCGCCCTGTTTCGCGGCTGCTTCGCGTCCGTTTTCGCGATACGCTACTGCTTGCCCGTACGCGGCCAGCCCGAATCCTTCTGCTGCCATCTCGCGGTCGAAACGTTCATTGAAGACGACAATCTTGCCGGCAACTTTCTCGCGTGGCATCGCGGCCAGCTCATCGAAGCTGTTTACGACCACGACTTCAGCCGTGATCCCCTCGGCCGGAGTGGCGTTGTCTATTGATGCCAATGCAGTCACCACAATCTTCTGTTGGGTGCCTGGCACCTGTCCGGGATAGCTGACCAGGCTGGCAGTCTCTTCGCCGCGAACCCACTTAGGAACGCTCACCGGTTCCAGCGTCACTTCCAGACCAAGCTTGCGCAGTTCAGCAGCCACATACTCAACTGCAGCTGCAGCCTGCGTTGAGCCGGCCAAACGCGGTCCGATGTTGTCCGTCAGGTGCGCCGCCTGCTGATAAGCGTAGTCATCATCAAGAGCGGCGCGGTGCAAACTACGCAGCTGTTGCAGAGTTTCAGGCGACCAAGGTAGCGCCGGTTTCGGTTGCGCTGTTGCGGAGGCGGTCGCGATCGTCAACACTCCCAGCAAGAAAAGGTGCAATTTTGGCATTGGCTTGTTCAGAACAATCTGAGGTGAGCATAACAAATAGTCGTTAGCTTTGTAGGGAGGTTCAGCCGAGCGCCGCCTTCACCTCAGCGATGTTCTTGTTCTTCCAGAGTCGAGAGTGGATGTCGAGAGAGCAGAACGTACGGCTGTTCATGCGGTCTACGTACAGCATCCCATGCAAGTGATCAATCTCATGTTGCAGGATGCGCGCGTACCATCCTGAGGCTTCAATGACGCGCGGCGCGCCCGTCTCGTCGAGGCACTCCACGCGCACCTGGCGCGACCTCGCCACAATCGCGGTGAAGCCGGGCACGCTGAGGCATCCCTCGAAGAACTCCAGATCGGTTGCGGATTGCTGTTTAACCACCGGATTGATGATCACATGAAAAGGAACCGGCTGGCGCTCGCGCTCCGAGATCTGTTCCGGCAGTAAGACCCGCGAAATACTCCTGCTTGTCTTCGATGACCGCCAGTTGCAAGCGGGAATCCCACCTGCGGCGCCGCCAGCCCGACGCCGGGCGCGTCGTGCATAGTCTCACGCATGTGCTGAATCAGTTGCTGAATCTCTGAACTGCGAATCTCTGCGATGGTTAGCGGTCGGGCTTGCTGCCGCAGAACCTTTTCACCAACACTGACAATCTTGAGGCGCATCGTCTCCTTGTTGGCCGGTGCTTAGTTGCGAAAGCTAGTTTACCGTTACCGCGATTGATACATTGTGGTTGAGGTCGCCGCTGCTCGCCTGCACGGTTACGGTACCGCTCTGGACCGACGGAAGACTGCTGGCCTGTTGGGTGGTAGTGCCTCCGCCACCCCCGCATGAAATTGTGACCATCAGCATTCCAACCAGCAGCAGCATTGCACTCGACCGGGCGCGTCTTTTGCGGGGCGTCCTTGTGGGCTTAGCGCCCGCCAGCAGAAGACCAGCGGCAAACACGAAGCCTCCCAGCCAACCGCCGGGATGCACGAAGATCGGATTAACACGCAGCAGTCCAGCTAGCGGGCTTGCGGTTACAGTCAGAGTGGCAGTTCCGCCAGGAGTGACAGTGACCGGGCTAACCGCGCACGTGGTTCCGGTGATCCCCGGCGATACGCTGCACGACAGGCTGACGCCCTGAGAAAATCCAGCCAGTCCGGCTATCGTGAGCGTGTCGGTTACAGGAGTTCCTCTGGTGATCGAAAGACTCTGGCTCTGCGCCGCAACCTGGAAGTCCGGATTCGTAGGTCCATTCCATGCGGCTACCAGCGCGGCAGCGTCCACAGATCCCAAGCCGGTGGTCACGTCGTAACCCGGTCCCGCACTGTAGCCAATCATGCCGCTGGCAGGACAATCAGTTGAACCTGCCGTGCACGGCACCATGTTGTTGCCAGTGGTGATGTCGTGGAAGGCGGTGGGTGCGCTCGCCGCCAACGAATAAAGGTACTGATTGACGTTGCCCTGCGGATCGTTAGTCTTTTGTGCGATCAGCGCCATGATGCCGGCAAAGGTGGGGGCCGCCGCGGACGTTCCTCCAATTATGGTCAATGTCTGATCGGATTTCCTGTACCCGGTTACGCAACTGCTTTGTGAGCAGATGAGATACCCATCATGATCGGCTGACGCATTCAACGCCAAGTCGGGTACGTCGCGCTGGCCGTCAGCGGGGACGCCGGCGCCGGTCTGCCATGAAGGCTTGCTGAAGACCTTGCTGACACCCCCGCCGCTCGCTGCCAGGAAACCGCCGGTCGCCGTGTCGTTCCAGACCATCTCCGGAATGTACGACAGGGCTGAGCCATTGTTGCCGTTGTTGGTGCCGCTCCAGTATTGCGTTGCCCCCGTATCGTCGCCTTCGCTGAATTCATTGCCCCCCATGCCGGTCACATATGGAAGACTCGCGGGCATGTCCACGGCATAACCGTGGGTCGCGCTTTTCACTGGGTTATTAGGGTCCGCGCTGTAATCGCAATCGGCCGGGCCGCTATCTCCCGACGAAGCCACAATGGTCTGCCCTTGAGCATTGGCCTGCTGGGTCAGGGTACTAAGGGTGTTGATGTCCGAACTGCTGAGCTGGGCTTCACAAAGTCCGTAGCTGACGCTGATGACCGGTGCAAGGTTTTGGTCCACAGCGTATTGCAACGCGTTGAATAGGGCGTTTTGCGAATTCACATAGATGAGCCCGGCGTTCTTGGCAACTGCGCCTGCCCACTCCACATCCAGATTGGCCTCGTCCACATCGCCCTTGACGATCCCCGGATCTTGGTCGCCCGGAACCAGGATTACCCGCAGACTCACCTGCGGAAGGTTCGATATGTTGCGAAACGTCATTACGTCGTATTCATTGCCGTGGTTGGTGTCTCTCGACAGATCGGACTGGCCTACGATGGCGATGCTTTGGCCGGCCCCAGTGATCCCACTACCATATAGTCCCTGGATGTCGTAGATGGTTGCGAAGTCGTCGGGCGCAAGGAAGTGCTTGCCCGAGATCTCCGAAGTGAAGTTGGGATGCACGTGCTTGACGATGACTCGCGGCCGGGGACGAAAATCGTTCAGCCCCGTTATGCCCAGGACGACTCCACGGAACGAGCCCGGCAGCGAAGGCTCGCTCGTGTTGGCGTAATGGGTATTGCCATTGACCACGTATTGATGAATCGAGGTGTGGAAAGCCGACTCCACTTGAGCGGCTGAGCCACTGAAGGTGATCAAAGTACGGCTACGTGCGGGAATTACATTGCTGAAACCTTGCTGACGTAGCCATCGTGCTGCCCGCTGAATGTCGGCCGTGCTCAGGCCGAACTGGTCGGCATATTGCTCGGGTGTAAGCCACTTGTGATAGTTGGCGGAGCGTCCGGTCCTGCTGTTGCTGAAGAAGCGTGTCAAGGCTGCGCTGTTGTTCGGGAGTCACGCTGAAGACCAGCCTCATGCCTTGCATCGGCAGAGTGGCATCTACTTTTCCGCGATCGAACTCGGAGCGCGCGAGCGGCGAAACGCTCCCTCGCATGCGCCACGAAGTAGCGTTATCGACCGTCTGCGGAATCCGGTCAGCGAACGCCGGTGCAGGGGAGAATAGGCCTGGGGCCACCAGTAGAAGCAGTGCCAGCGTGCGTACGGTGACCGGCAAATTGAAGCGTCATGGGTCCCCGGAATAAGCGCCAATTCCTTTTTCGCGATCAGTGTACCTGATACTTTTTCAGGCGCCGTTCAAAACCCGTCAGTTTCGCGAGGAAGGCCGCCCATCCGAACACCGATTTTTGGGTCCAGAAAGGAATGCCCAGTAGAAAGCCTTGGCTGGTTTTAATGAAATAGTAGACGAACAAGGGGATTCTTGGAAGCGCATCCTTTGCAGCTCTACCCATAGTCGCTGCATCCATTTGGTAACGAGGATTGGGCTGACGCGCGGGAATTACTCTGCTACTCTCGCCCCATCCTGCCCGAGAGAAGGTGGCTGGCCTGAAAAAGAAATCAATTCGTCCACCTAAGACCCGCGACCAGCACGAGCTGGTCATCATCTCCGGCATGAGCGGAGCCGGAAAGGCCTCGGCCCTGAAGACATTCGAGGACCTCGGCTACTATTGCGTCGACAACCTGCCGGTCGGGCTGATCTCCAATTTTGCCGACCTGGTGCTGGACTCGCTGGAGATCCAGCGCGCCGCGCTGGTGGTGGACATCCGCGAGGGGGCACGCCTCGACAAGCTTCCCCAGGTTCTAGCCTCCCTTCGGCGGCTACTCAAAACGACAGTGGTCTTCCTTGAGGCCGACACCGATGTCCTGGTTCGTCGTTACAGCGAGACTCGGCGTCCTCACCCGCTCGGACGCGATGTCTCCGTAAGGTCGTCGCTTACCGCCGAACGCCGCCGCCTGCAGCCCCTGCGCGCGCTGGCTGATGTTGTGATGGATACAACCAAGTTCAATGTTCACGAATTACGCGGCCAGCTCACTGAACGTTTTCAGGGTGGCAATCACGACAAAAATTTACTGATTTCGTGCGTGAGCTTCGGTTACCGCGAAGGGGTTCCGGAAGATGCGGACCTGGTGTTCGACGTGCGCTTCCTGCCCAATCCGCACTTCATTCCCAAGTTCCGTCCTTTGACCGGCCGCCATCCCGAAGTAGCCAAGTACATTCGTTCATTTCCGCAAACCCGAGAGTTTATCCATCGCATTTCCGAGTTGCTGATCTACCTGATCCCTCATTACATCCGGGAAGGGAAGAGCTACCTAACGATCGCCTTCGGATGCACTGGCGGTAAGCATCGCTCGGTGATGATCGCCGAAGACGTCAAGAAGCTGCTGGCCAAGGCTGGGTACAACGTGAAGGTAGTGCATCGCGACTCTCCAGCGGCTAGCTAAGCTCGATACTCGATGAAAGCCGCGTGTCATAGGCTTGCTGGCGTGTCGTGCCTCCCGTGGAGTTTGACCCGGGGCTTACGCGACCCGCGGACGTGGAAATTTCTTGTGGGCGTCAGGATTGCGGCGCGCAATTTCAAAGTTGAGCACCGCCGCGAAAGCTACCCACGCCGCATACGGAACGAAGCAGAGAGCCGCCGGGCGATCGACTTTGTCGGCCGCCGAAATGTATTTGGCAATCATCGTCTCAAGCACGATGATGTCAACTAAGGCGCGCTTGGGTCGGTGCTGCCCGAAGAAGAGATTGGTCCACTCTGCATTGGAGCTGAGTTGGCCAACCCACAAACGGAGGGCGCGCGAACGCTCGCCGGAATCTTCTGTTTGCCAGACGCGCCATCCCGAGATTGCCATCAGCGCATATAAAGAGGTCCATACCACCGGAAACACGAACTCCGGAGGGTTAAAGCTGGGCTTGTCGAGACGCTTGTACCAGAGTCTGGTTCTTATATCTTTCGGGGTGTTGCGAGAGCCGAACCACCCGGCGGCAGCCACGGCCGCACCGAATGCGCCGAGTGTGAGAAGAGTTTTGGATCTACCCGATTTTTGCATAAGTCATCACCGCAGAGTGTTGCTTGATAAGGTGCAGGTTTGAGCGAAAGCGTTGCATAGCGCTACCGGCCATAGGGAATCGCAGTGAAACGTTTCGCTGCAACCACAATATCCAGTAGAATCAATAGTTGAATCCCGATTTTCCCAAGGCCTATTTCTTCGCGAAGCTGAAGCAGCAATCGACCCTGCGGGAACTATGCGTCAACTGAACCGCCTTCTTCGCTACTTCAAACCGTATTGGTTCCACATGCTGGCTGCCGTGGTGTCGATGGCGCTGGTGGGATTGCTCGACGCCTTCCGCCTTCTTCTCATTGGGCCTATCTTCGACCGCGTACTCAATCCTTCTTCCCAAGCGCACACCTTGCCCTTGTTCCGCATGCCGATCAGCCATAAGCCGATCGAGCTGAACTGGTTTGTTCCAGAGCACTTTCACAACGTGTGGACCATGGTCGCGTTCGCGCTAGTCGCCTCCACGGTTTTGAAGGGTATCTTCGATTACGGCGGTAGCTACCTGGCCAACTATGCCGGCTATGGTATGGTCACCGATCTGCGTAACGAACTCTATGCGGCCACACTGCGTCGCTCGGTGGCGTTCTTTCAGAAATATTCCACTGGCACATTGCTGTCGGCGATCGTGAATGACATCGAGCGAGTGCAGTTTGCCCTATCGTCAGTGTTAGCAGAATTTCTGCAGCAATTCTTCACCTTCTTATTCACTGCATGCGTGGTGGTCCTGCTGGGCGGCAGGCTGACCTGGGTCCTGATCATTTTCGTGCCCGTGGTGGTGATGGCCGCTAGAAGGATTGGCCAGCGTGTGCGCACCACGACGCGGCGCGGCCAGGACAAGCTGGCCGAGATCCAGAATATTCTGCAGGAAACCATCACCGGGGTGCGCATCGTAAAAGCTTTTTCCATGGAGGCCTGGGAAACCCGCCGCTTCCGCGACGCCGGACGCCGTCTGTTCAAAGCCAACCTGCGTTCGGTGAGTGCTTACGCAGTGAGTTCGCCGATGATGGATATCTTCGGGGCCATTGCCATCGCCATTCTTATCCTGATTGGCCGCGAGTACATTAAGCGCGGGTTTTTCACCGAAGGCGTTTTTCTGGCATTCATCATCGCTGTGTTTAAGCTGTATGAGCCGGTGCGCAAGTTTGGAATATTCAACAACAACTTCCAGCAGGCGCTGGGCGCTTCGTCTGCGATATTCGATTTCCTCGACGCCGCGGACGACGTGCGCGAGAAGACTGGTGCCCAGAAGCTGCCGCCGTTTCATCGGGGCATAAGCTTCGAACATGTTTATTTCAGTTATGGGCAGGCGAACGACGACCGTGACGTACTGCAAGACATCAACCTGGAGGTAGCGCAGGGTGAACTGGTAGCGATAGTCGGCTCCAGCGGCTCCGGTAAGACTACCCTGGTGCATCTGTTGCCGCGCTTCTTCGACGTCACTCGCGGACGGCTGCTCATCGACGGTCGCGACGTGCGCGATTTGACCGTCGCCTCCCTGCGCGCGCAAATTGCCATCGTTACCCAGGACACCATTCTCTTCAACGACACCGTGCGCAACAATATCGCCTACGGACAGCCGCAGATTTCGGCTGAGACAGTGGAAGAGGCAGCGCGTGCGGCGCTCGCCCACGAATTCATCATGGCCCTGCCCGAGGGATATGACTCCGTGATCGGCGAACGTGGACTGCGCTTAAGCGGTGGTGAACGGCAACGGATCTCAATCGCTCGCGCCATTTTGAAGAACGCCCCTATCCTGATTCTCGATGAAGCGACTTCGGCGCTCGACACCGAGAGCGAATCTCTGGTGCAAACAGCGATTCAAAACCTCATTACCGGGCGTACCGTCTTTGTTATTGCGCATCGCCTGTCGACGGTGCGCCGCGCCGATCGTATTCTGGTGCTGGAGAACGGAGTGATAGCCGACGAGGGCACTCACGAATGTTTGCTGACGCATCCCGGGACTTACCGCCGGTTGTATGATTTGCAGTTCGTCGATGTAGAGACTGCTACTGGGACCGAGTGATTTCACCATGAACATCCGCTCCATGACGGGCTACTCCCAAGTGAAGATGAACGTGGACGACCAGCTCACGTTCACCCTTAGCCTGAAGGCGGTCAACCACCGCTTTCTTGATTTGCATCTGCGGCTGCCTGTCGAGATGGATCCGGTGGAGATGAAAATTCGCCGCGT
The DNA here is from genome assembly GCA_963709045.1 of uncultured Acidobacteriaceae bacterium. GTDB lineage: Bacteria > Acidobacteriota > Terriglobia > Terriglobales > Acidobacteriaceae > Bog-257. The sequence continues at coordinate 75,593 of CAVPUX010000018.1, forward strand.
ATTGAAGGAGCGCCTGCATCGCGGCCACATCGAAGTAACACTAAGCCTGGAGCGTAGTGGAGGAGCAGCCTTTTCCGTGAATCGCGAGTTGGTGGGTGGATATCTGCGCACCTTTCGCGAGGTCGCTGAAGAGTTTGGCGTGAGTGCTGATCCGGACCTGAACGCCGTTCTCAAGATGCCGGGCGCACTGAACGCAGCCGAAAACGGCGATGCCGCGGCAGCGCTGGAGAAGCACGTGACCTCAGCGCTGGAACAGTGCATCGAGCGTTTGAACCACATGCGCGAGGAAGAAGGACGCGGCGCAGCGGTGGAGTTGCGCGAGCGGATGACTCATCTGTCCTCTGCAACCCACGAAGTGGAGCAACTGCGGGGCAGGGTGCTGAAGGCCTATCATGAGAAGGTGCACGGGCGCATGCAGGAGTTGCTGGGCACACATGCCGATCCTGACCGAATTCTGCAGGAGGCGGCCATGCTGGCCGAGCGCAGCGACATCCAGGAAGAAGTTGTGCGGATGAAAAATCACATCCAGCATTTTCTCTCGCTGCTTGATGCCGGCGGTGAGGTCGGAAAAAAACTCGATTTCCTGCTGCAGGAGATGAACCGCGAAGCCAACACCCTGATGTCGAAGACCACGGGCGTGGCTGGTGAAGCGCTCCGCATTACCGGTCTGGGATTGGCAATGAAGTCCGAAATCGAAAAGGCACGCGAACAGGTACAGAACCTCGAATGAGTGGCAACATCTTCATCATTTCGGCGCCGTCGGGATCGGGGAAATCCACGCTCACCAACGAAGTTCGCCGTGTGGTACCAAATCTCGAGTTCTCCATCAGCTATACTACCCGGCCGCCGCGCGGCAGCGAACAGTCAGGGCGCGAGTACTTCTTTGTCTCCCGCGAAGAGTTCGAACGCATGCTGGCCGAGGATGAGTTTCTGGAATACGCCGAGGTTTTCGGCAACTACTACGGAACCGCGAAACGATTTCTGCGCGAAGCTACGGCACGTGGCCATGACTTGTTGCTCGATATTGATGTGCAGGGTGCAGCCCAAGTGAAGCGCAGAGTAGCCGAGGCGGTAAGCATCTTCATTCTGCCGCCGTCTCGCGAGGAACTGGAACGGCGTTTACGCCGCCGGGCTGAGGCGGATGACGACCTTCAGCGTCAACTGTTGGGGGATGGCGCTCGCCCTTTCAATACCGAAGCCATTATTCAGCGCCGGTTGCAGACGGCTTCTCACGAGATTGAGAATTTCTGTCAGTACGACTATATTTTGGTCAACGACCGGCTGGAGCAGTCGATTGACATTCTGAAGTCGATCGTGGAAGCCGAGCGCTTGAAGCGTTCAGATGGGGCTCTGACCGCAAAGGATGATGCTGTGCTGGCCATCGCTCATGGCGCCTTACGGTCGCAAATGCTGCACCAGGTGCAGACTATTCTCGCAACGTTCGATCTTTCTCGTTTACCTACTGTCACGGAGTGACCTATGAAACTGGTTGAAGGGTTCGACAGCAATTATCGCTATGTTCTGGTGGCGGCACGACGCGCGCGTCAACTTCAGAACGGCGCCCATCCCGTAGTAGAGTCTCACTCGCGCAAACCTTGCCGCATCGCCGAGGAAGAGCTGCAGGCGGGCAAAGTGAAATGGGAGATTCCGCAGGTTGTGAAGACTCCGCTGGAGTCGGCCAGCGAGATACTGAATCATGTCGTCGGCGGCGACGGCGACGACTAGGGCGCTGCGACCGAATCGCGAGACGCCAACGCGGCATCGACTAATCAGGCATACATGAAAATCGCACTCGGTGTGAGCGGCGGGATTGCAGCCTACAAGGCCTGTGAAGTTGTTCGTTTGCTGCAGGACCGCGGCGTGCGTGTGCAGGTCATCATGACGGCCGCGGCGCAGGAGTTCGTCCGCCCGCTTACCTTCGCCGCACTTTCAGGCGAGAAGGTCATCACCAGCATGTTCGGCTCGGTGGCTGAGCAGCCCAACCTCGACTCCGCAGTCGAACACATATCCGTTGCGCAATCCATCGACTGTTTGCTGGTGGCTCCCGCTACCGCCGACACCATCGCCAAGTTTGCGCAAGGGATTGCCAACGATTTCCTAAGTACCCTTTACCTGGCGACCACGGCACCGGTCATCGTCGCGCCCGCCATGAACGTCAACATGTGGGAGCATCCAGCCACGCAGGCGAACCTTGAAATCCTGCGCCGTCGAGGCGTAACCATCGTCGAACCGGCCAGTGGTTATCTGGCCTGCGGGATGGTCGGCGCGGGACGCCTGGCAGAGCCGGAACAGATCGTCGCGGACGTTCTGAAGCGCCTCGGGGTCGCGCAAGACCTTGCAGGCGAGACTGTCCTCATCACCGCTGGACCCACGCACGAGCCCATCGACCCGGTACGCTATATCGGCAATCGTTCCAGTGGCAAGATGGGATATGCGCTTGCCGAAGCCGCGCTGCGGAGAGGGGCAAAGGTCGTTCTGGTGAGCGGACCCACTGCCCTGCAGCCGCCTTCGGCAGCCGAGACGATTTTCGTGGAGACGGCACAGCAGATGCGCACCGCAGTACTCGATCGCTGGGAGCAGGCGAGCTTTATCATTATGGCGGCTGCAGTCGCCGACTATCATGTCAAAAATACTTCCGCGGGAAAAATCAAGCGTGGAGGAACGCTGGAGCTGCAACTGGAGCCCAATCCCGACATCCTTGCCGACCTCGGAAGCCTGCGCCACGCTACCGGCAAACGGTCTCCGGTATTGATTGGCTTTGCCGCCGAGACCAATAACCTTTTGGAAAACGCGCGCACCAAATTGACGAAGAAGCGAGTGGACGCCATTGTGCTGAATGATGTCTCGCGTCCGGAGATCGGCTTCGACAGCGACCGCAACGAAGTAACAATTGTTACCGCGAGCGATGCTATCGCCGTGCCTGAGGCGAGCAAGCTGGAGATCGCGCGAAAAATTCTCGAGGCCGCACTGCTTATCCGACAGCAACAGGGTTCACCGGTCGCAGCTTCGACGGGGTAGTGCGGACCTTAGGTCGGCGTTTCTCTTTAGATTTGTGTCATCCTGAGCGATGAGCGTGGCGAAGAACTCGAAGCACTCGCGTTTTACGTTCTTTATTTTTATTGTCATCCCGACCGAGGACTTCAGTCCGAGTGGAGGGATCTGCTTTCTCTTTTGCGGCCTGTCGACTCTCTGCCGTAGAATCGCATCATCGACCTCATCCCATGACTCTCGATCCCAACACCAAATCCGCGCTCCGCGAGCGCCTCAACTTCTATCGGGAACTGGGCGTCGGACCGCTCTATTGTCGCGAAGTTTCAGAGCGTGCTGAGGCGTCGCTGGGCGATTCCGATATTGCTGCAAACGCGGCTCCCGAGACCTTGAACTTTGGTACCTCGGTCGGCCCAGCTTCTTCATCTCCGGATCGCGCCACCCTTCTGCAAGTCATTGCCGACGACATTGGCCCTAACTGCCAGCGTTGCAAACTGGCGAAGTTGGGGCGCAAGCAGATTGTCTTCGGCACGGGCGATCCGCATGCCGAGCTGATGTTTGTTGGCGAAGGCCCGGGGGCTGACGAAGATCAGCAAGGACTGCCGTTCGTCGGGCGCGCCGGCCAGTTGCTCAATAACATGATCGCGGCGATGGGGCTGAAACGCGAGCAGGTGTACATCGCTAACATCGTCAAGTGCCGTCCCCCGGGCAACCGCACGCCCGAACGCGATGAGTGCGAGACCTGCTCGCCATTCCTAATGCGGCAGATCGGCGTCATCCGCCCGAAGGTCATTGTGGCGTTGGGCGCGACGGCCGCCAAGAACCTGCTGAGCGTGAACGACTCCATGGCGTCGCTGCGCGGGCGCTTCTATGACTATTCGCCGCCAGGCATCGCCGCCGAGTCCGGCAAGTCGTTTCAGTGCAAGCTGGCGGTCACCTACCATCCGGCATTTCTATTGCGCGATCCGCGGCAGAAGAAGGAAGCCTGGAAAGATTTGCAGATGGTGATGCGCTGTCTGGGACTCAATCCTCCCCAACGCGTGTCCGAGGACACCTAGGCTTTCATGCCGCACTTTTGCGATGTGGCCGTGCCGGTCCCGCTCGATGCCACTTTCACCTATCGCATCGCCGATACCGGGCCCTGCGTCGGTGGACGTGTGGTCGTGCCCTTCCGCGAGAAGCGCCTGTGTGGCGTCGTTACTGAACTTCACGATCGCGAGCCTAAATTTCAAACCCGGCGGGTGAGCCAGGTGCTCGACTCAGCGCCCGCGCTCACGTCTGAACTTATGCGATTGGGCCGATGGATTGCGCAGTATTACATCGCTCCGATCGGCGAAGTCTTTCGCACCATGCTGCCACTTTCCGCAGAGTTTCGGCGAGTCATCGGTTACCACATTAGCGAGAAGGGAATTGCTGCACTGCATGCTGCATCCACAATTGGATCGTCATTGCGGTCGCGAAAAGAACCCGAACATCAGATGCTGGAGTACGCCGTGTTAAATCGGCTCGCCGATGGCGAAGTGACACGCGAGGCGACACTGCGGGCAGCCACGGGAGCATCGCGTTCTCTGCTGCAAGCCTTGCTGCGCAAGAAGTGGATTGCTCGCGATGACCTCAGCGATGTTCGTGATGCCAGCCGAACCATACAGATTGCGACGCTGAAGGAGGCGGAAGGCAAACTCAATGCCAATCAGCAGAAGATCGTGGAGTATTTGCGGAGCCAGGAGGGCCGGCGCGCCCCAGTTGAAGCGATCCGGGAATTGGCCGTCCCGCGAACCACGCTCCAAACTTTAGTAAAGCGTGGGATTGTTGCAGTCAGTGAAGAGGCCGCCGCCTTTCGCATGTCGGGCATGAAGCCGCGCAAACTGGAATTCCTGTTCACGTCCGCGCAGAAAACAGCGCTCAACACCATCATTGCGGCTACGGAGGAGCATCAGTTTCTTCCTATGCTGCTGCACGGCGTCACAGGTTCGGGCAAGACGGCCGTGTACCTGTCGGCTATGCAGGCGGTACTGGCTAAGGGACGTTCCGCCATCTTGCTGGTTCCAGAAATTGGCCTGACGCCCGCCGTCGCCGCCGATTTGCACCAGATCTTTGGAGACGAGGTTGCGATTCTCCACTCCGGGCTCAGCGACGATGAGCGGGCCGAGCAGTGGAAACACATCCGCAACGGTGAGTCTCACATTGTGGTAGGAACCCGCTCTGCCATCTTCGCGCCGGTACCCGACTTGGCTCTGATCGTGGTGGACGAGGAGCACGACCACTCCTACAAGCAAGAAGAAATGCCGCGCTATCATGCCCGCGACGTGGCGGTGATGCGTGCCAAAATGTGCGACGCCGCCGTCGTACTTGGTTCGGCGACGCCGTCGCTGGAGACCTACTACAACGCCATAAACGGCAAGTATCGACTGCTGGAACTTCCCGAGCGTATTGAGAAGCGGCCTCTGCCGGAGGTCCAGGTCCTCGATATGCGCGAGGAATTTCAGCGAACCCGCAAAGAGGAACCCCTCTCCCGCAAGTTGGTAGAGGAGATTGGAGAACGGCTGACGCGAAACGAACAGGTGATGGTGCTGCTAAATCGGCGTGGCTATTCTGCCTTCGTGCTTTGCCGGGAATGTGGCGAGAGTGTGCAGTGCAAGAATTGCGCCATCTGCATGACCTACCACAAGCGCGAACATCGCCTGATGTGCCACTACTGCGGTTACATGCGGCCCGCGCCCCGGACCTGCCCCAAATGCGGCAGTGAGTTTGTGCAGTACCTCGGCACCGGCTCGGAGAAGCTTGAGCACATCCTACACGGGATGTTTCCGCAGGCCCGCATTGCGAGACTGGACCGTGATACCGTCCACGGCCGCGACGATTTCGAGCGTATGCTAAGCGCACTGCAGGCGGGCGAAATCGATTTGCTGGTCGGAACGCAGATGATCGCCAAGGGACATGACGTCGCCAACGTCACGCTGGTCGGCGTTGTTGGCTCAGACGCCGCGCTCAGTTTTCCTGACTTCCGCGCTGCCGAGCGCACCTTCCAGTTGCTCACCCAGGTTGCGGGGCGTGCTGGTCGAGGCGACACCCCCGGCAAAGTTGTGCTGCAAACATTTTTCCCAGACCACTACGCCATCCAGTTCGCCGCCGCGCACGATTATCACGGCTTCTACGAAAAGGAAATTCGCTTTCGTAGCTGGATGCGCTATCCACCCTTCAACGCCGTCAGCAACGTGCTGGTACGCAGCAGCAAACTCGACGAAGCGCTGGCCTGGTCGGGCATTCTGGGGAAGTGGTTCGAAGCGACCCGGCTGACTGGGATACGCGTCATGGGTCCCGCCGCCGCGGTGATCGTGCGGCTGAAGACCGAGTACCGCTATCACTTCCTGTTAAAATCCGCCAGCCGTGAACGCATGAACAGCGCCCTGCGTTCCATGCTCGCATATGCGGATACTCAGAAAATTCCACGCAACAATGTTGTAGTGGATGTGGACGCGTTGTCGTTGATTTAGCTATCAGCCTTCAGCTATCACCCGTCAACCAAACCCCTCACTGTAGGGTCCTTTCAAAAGTACGGGTACGCGGTCCGCGCCCGTAAGTCTGTACGCCAGGCGCCAATGGCTTCCCGATCATCATTTCCATGCACCCAGTGCCCTGCGCACCAGCACCAACTGTCCCAGGTGATACGCGCCGTGGTCGGCGGCAAGTAGCACCTCGCGCAGCAACGTCTGGCCCTCCCCATGAGGAAGTGGCTTGAACAAGTCATGCGAGGGGTCTTTGACTAGCTGGCGCAACTCTTCCTGCATGCTGAGAATCGAGTTCACGCTTTCGTCCCATGCCTTTGCGCTCGGGGGAGCAGCGGTTTTCGGCCAATAGCCCTCGGGCCATTTTGGTGACTTGTGTTTGGCATCGCGGCTGAACTCCAGAATGTCCCACAAGGCGAGACGGATGTGTTCCAGAAGTTGCCACGCCGAATGCGGCAGTCCCTTAGGTACCTCACCGCGCAGTTTGGCTGGGAAGTCGGTCACCGCCGCGCTCAGGTCCGCGTGGGCTTCATTCCAGTCAATCGTTTTCGCCAGCTGTTGACGGAGGAGTTTGTCCGATTCCACGAAACCTCGCAAAGAAGAAATCGTTATTCGTATGTGATGTGATTCACCGTCCGACGGATGGTAATTTCGACCGAGGATTGCCTGCGCAGAGGTTTTTGGAAGAGCAGCTTCAAGATAAAGGGCGGCAGTGCCGTCGCCTGAACGTCGGCTCATTTCCAGGGCTGGCTAAAATGCGATGCTGACGCATCTACCGTGTCGTCGCCGGACCACCTAATTGGAAACTGAGCTAAAAAAAGAATAAACGCGCCGGGGCAAACCGCAACCACACTAACCACCAACCAGTGATTTCCTTCTCCGACGCTGCTGCAAGACTTCCGCGGCATCGCGATTCACCAGCACGGTGAATCCGTTGTGCGCAGGGTGTGTCCACTCCACCAAAACCGCACGGTTACCTTCGATGCAGCCGCCGAGCACGCGTCCCAGGCTCAGCAGCGAGCGACTGCCGCAAATCTCGCAGGATTCGCCTGCGCTGTTGCTGATGATCTCACAGTCGGCGCATAAGACCGCTTCCAGCAGAGGGACGGAATTCAGCTCCGGTCCCCACTTGTGGCCGTCGTCCATAGTTTCTCTCTGCTGTAACCGTAGCCGCCTCCCGACGAGTGGGGAAGTACCTTTGTAGGGAAGGGAAGCAGAAGAGTAAATGGCCAGCAGCCAAAGAGGCTAAATATTTATCTTCGAGTGGCCGTTGGGTGCCCGCACACCAGCAGAACCGTCCGGCTATCTCGACACGTCCGTCGTTGCAGCAGGTGGCAGCAGATTGTGGTTTAGCGCAAACAGCGCCAGTTCTAAGCGGTTGCCGACTCCCAGTTTGTTGAAGATGTTGGTCAGGTGACGCTTCACGGTTTCTTCGCTGATGCCGAACGTCACCGCAATGTGCTTATTTGTAGAACCCTCGGTAATCAAGGTAACAACCTCGAGCTCGCGTCCGGTGAGACCGAACGTCTTGCGCGAAGGCGGAGCTGTCTGTGCGGCCAGATCGTGCAGCACCTGCACCAGGTTCTGCACCGGGCGGCCGTCCAGCCAGTACTGGCCTTGCATCACGGCACGAATACAAGCCGAGAGATGTTCAACCACGGCGTCTTTCAACACCACCCCCCGGGCGCCGAGTTGTAGCGCTTCCAGGATCTGCCGCTTATCCACGAGTCCGGTCAGGACAATCGTACGAGTGGGAGTGGTTTCGCTGGTAAGTTCGCGCAAGGCATCCATGCCCGGCATCTTCGGCATGGCCAGATCCAGCAGTAAGATGTCAGGCCTATGGGTACGCACCATGTTGAGCGCTTCTGCCCCGTCCTTAGCTTCCGCGACAATCTGCATCTGGTGGTCGGCTTGCAACATGTTACGCAGACCAATACGCACTACCGGATGATCGTCAGCGATCAGGACTTTAATCGGAGTTACAGCAACTTTTGTCATGGGTTCGCGGACGCTCTCCTACACCGCCGACCTCTTGGCCGGCAGTACCTCCGGGCCAAGCATTTTCACAAATTCCTGCTCCACGGCATCCAGTGCAGCCGACGTTTCATCGAGCATTTGCTCAGTTTTGCGAAAGTCGCCATTTTTCCCCATTGCTTCCAGACTGGCGCAACACTGCGTGAGGTGGGTTGCGCCCACGAGCATGCTGCTGCCCCTCAAATAGTGAGCTCTGTTGCGCAGTTCATCAGCCTGTTGCAGTGTAAATGCCTTGCGCAGGTCGGCAAGAGTTTGCGCGGCCTCCGCCAGGTATTCACGGCAAAGTTCCACCAATTGTCCGGGCTGGGAGGCCGTCGCTTGCTGCAGACGTGCAAATACATCGAGTGCTATCAGGTTGTCTGTCACAAGAATTTCACGCCACCCCACGCGGCGAATGTTGCCCCTAGTAAATCCCTTTCGCGCCATCCGCGTCAAGGACGGAATAGCGCGAACACTCACGAGCCTCGCACCCCGAACCCCAGTCGTGTTTCTCGGCGGCGTTCATGAAAGGAAAATCCTGCGGGTTAGGCAGAGAGGTTCTGTCCGGATGGCGAACGGCGGCTACTTCTGGCCGCGGTAGACAATCTTCAGCTTGTCAGCCTCAAGAATGCGGGCCACCTGATTGCGGGCGTGTACCGCCCACGGACCGGAGCTGTCCAGCTTCAGGTAGGTCCTCCAGTGTGGGAGCGCCTGGCGCGGTTGGCGTAAGCGTTCATAAGCGAGCGCCAGGTTGTAATGGGCATCGGCATAGGTGGGAGCCAGTTGTATCGCGGTGCTGTAGGCCGCTACCGCTTCGGCGATTCGGCCAGTCTCATCCAGAACATTGCCGAGATCGAAGTAAGCCAGCGCATAGCGGGGATCCGCTGCCACCGCTTCGCGGTAATGCTTCTCCGATGAAACAAAGTCCTGCCGGTTGTAATACAGCGTGCCTAAGTTGATATGAGCCGGGGCATGATCGGGTTCAACCTTCAGCACCTGCAGGTAGGTCTGAATCGCTTCGTCGTGGGTGCTGGGATGTTCTTCCAGGGCCACGCCTCGCGCAAATAGCTCGCCCGCAGTATCGAACTTGGCTATGGGCCTCACCTTCACCGAGGACACCACCATCCCAGTGCTCGCAAAATCCAAGACGAACTGACCGGCGATGGGTTCCACCGAGTGGCCTTCGTGACGGTAAGCCACGCGCGAACCGACGCTGAATGCGCTGGCTTCAAGAAACGGATTTTCCATGCCAGCCACTTGCTTCAGCATGGCTTGCAAGGATTCACGGATGGCTGCCGGGCGCACCCGTTTGGCGCGAAGGTCACGCACTTTCGTGAGCTGAAGGAGGTCGAAGAAAGTGAAAGTGTCGGAAATAGGAACAAGTCCTGCTTTTTGCCAGCCGGCCAACTGGTTAGCCGAGATGCGCAGGATACGAAGGACGTCCGCTCGACAGAATCGATTCATGTGGGCTCGGCTGTAATCGCCGCAGAGCTTGTCCTCATTATGATGGCAAGCAAATTCCGGCGCAAGTGGAAAACCGCGCAACGCGGTGGAAAACAGGGGTTTGCGTCCCTTTACGGTTTTGGTACCCACGGTTACAATCGGGATAAAGCCGACGTAGCTCAGTTGGTAGAGCAGTCGATTCGTAATCGACAGGTCATCGGTTCAAGTCCGATCGTCGGCTCCAGTAACTTCTTTTGTTTCATCAACTGCCCTCCACGACTGGTGGGCAAGATTTCTTATTGTGGGGGATTTTGTGGGGACTCTCACATCACCCTCCGATTATGTCTACACTACCGACTCTATTATCGAGCCCATCAAGTGGACTGGGTTGAGTGGGCCATCGCGAATTATGGTAGCGACTTTGAACCAGGGACAGGAAGGTGAAGAGACCCCGATTATGACCTTGCTTACACTGGAATCGACGGGCTCCGCAGGTCGATGTCGTATCCGCGTCCGGTCACCGGGACAGGTTCCTAAGAAGAGCCGCTCGCGGTCACAGAAAGATAGAGGTGGAAGGAGTTAGGGGAGTGTCACATATGATTTTGCCGATATCCTTCGAAGATTGATACTCCTATCCCCGATTCGGGACTTTATAACCGGGACCATCCGTTCCTAAGAAGTGCCAGGACATACGCAGTGACGGGAAAGTGGCCGGTGGGGAGTGGTGTGGGTCAGTTAGGTAGTGACAATTGGAAATATCCGTTGGAAGGTTGTTACGACATCCATGCTATTCCCGCAAGACGAACGATCACGAGAGTGCCGGCCGTAGACCAATGATCATCGTCGGATTGCTCCACTGGTCCTGGTGATTAGGGTCAGAATTATTGGAGAAAAACCAGGCCGGCAGCGACCCAGCCGCGGCTATTTTGGGCCACGCCAGTGCAGACGAATGTAATCAGATATTGGTGCGTGTGCTTGACGTAACTATGGTAAGCCGTGATCCTTTCTTGACTGGACGCTTCGTAGTCTCAGGCTTGCGGTAGGACTTAGAAAAGAGATCGGAAGGTCGTCGCCCCGCCCCCGGCCCAGAAAACGAGTTCGCAACTGCGGGGGCCTCCTCTTGGAAGAATTTGATGCTGATAATCACGATTCGCGTAGTGTAACCCGTTGCACAAGGTTCGCGAGCTTGGCAAGGATACGGGTGACTGGCTGGCGCTAGCCACCCAACGCCTATGGAAGATAGTAGCGGAAGGAGCTGAAGATCATGTTCTCGATTGCTTCGGGCTGCCCTCCAATGGCTGACCAGGCGTCACGCGTGAGATAGGAATATTGGCCGCCCAACTGGAGCCTGCCCTTGGGTCCGCGGTAAAGCCTATACCAAAACATTGCTGTTCCCTCGAAAACTACGCGGGTATTGCCGACGCAGCTGGCCAGGCTCCCTGGTCCGAAGCCGTTGGCCAATGCGGGCAATGTCTCGGTGCCGCATCCCTTGTTAACGAACAGGGGCGATCCGTATCCGACAGGTTTACCTTTAAAGATGGACGACTGTCGGCCCGCGTATTCGCCGCCGCCGTAGAGGTTCAGGTCCCACTTTGGTGCGTGGTATTCGAGCGAGATCAGTCCTTGATACGACCTGACCAGGTGTTCATAACCATCGCCATAGACCGTCACGTCAGGCAATTGGGCAGCTCCATAACGTCCCACTCCATTTCCCCCCAGGTAATGGACGCCGATTTCGACGTGCTTCTGGGCCAGCATCCAGCGGGCGTTGGCGCCAAAGCCTCCCCCTGCCGTGTTGGTATTAAACGCGCCGGCAGCCGACGGTTTGCCGGCAGTAGCGTCGGGATAGATGCGCTCGCGAAAAATACTGGCCAACACCGAAGACCTCGTAGTGTCCGAAGCCTGGCTGGAACGCCATCTTGACAATGAAATCAGGCGAGTAGTTCGACGAGTAGTTTGTGTTGGGGTTATAAGCTCCCCTGTCGTTACCAGGACCGCCAATCAAAAAGTTAGTCGGGTTCCCAGACACCGTCAGTAGGGTCTGCGCATTTTCCACCGACATGCCAAGCCAAACTTCGTCGTTGAAGTCCTTGGTTAGGCGAACTCCGTATTGCCGCGTATAACTGAAGCCAGCGTTGTACTGTGTGTCGATGACCTGCGGACTAAGCCAAGTCAGCGCGTCGAGGCCGGTTCTCATCTCAGTCACCAAACTCCACATCTGGCCGCCGGTGAAGGTCCAACCATTGTGGAAGCCAGCCTGGCCCCAGACCTGTCTCTGTCGGAGCACGTAGCTGTTGGCTTGACTGTTGGTCGAGGTAATGCCGGCGCCCAGGAAGTCCGCTTCGTAGTAGCCGGTCAGATTGGTCTCGCCCCCCTTACCCTGCGCCAGCAGCGACCACCGGGACGCGCGACCGGACCCATAGAACTCCGACGCTCGCGCCTGGCCAGAGGCCGAAAACGGAATACCATTAAACTGTGTAGCAATATCGCCGAGCGTTGCGTGCGAGCGCCAAACGGTGTCCGCCGACAAGAAGCCGCCGGGGGCAAGGGTGATGCCTTTGTAACGGACAGCCAGCGGAGTCTCGATGCCGGAAACACGCTTCTCGGTATCCTGCAGGGCTTGGGCCGAGGTGGCGGAAAGCGTCCTCAGATCGGCGACTTCATGCTGTAGACCGCTGATCTCTTCAGCGCTCTTGGGGGTCTGTCCCACGGTCGCCGCCGCTTCCTGTTGCGCCTTATCAGCGGCGGACTCGGCCTGACCGACACGCGTCTCCAACTGCTGAATCGCTGAATCCCTGGTTCGCACCTGTTCCTGCAGTTGCTGGGTCTGTTCCTGCAATTGCTGAATCTGCTGCTGTTGGGCAGCTATCGCATCCTTGAGTTCTTGAATGTCGCTTGAACGGGATTGTTGCGAGCTGTTTCGAGCCTTGGGTCCGTGGTTGGAGATAGTGGCGTCTGTTTGCGCGAAAACACTGGTCGCAACCAGTATGAACAGTGCCAACGCAGATGGCTGTCTCATGGTGTCTCCTAAGATGGTTAGGGGGGTGATAGACCGCTAAAACACAAGACCGGGACGAAACCCGAGGCAATCTCCAACTGCAGGAACTGCAAGCCCCACGTGAGGTCCCGATAATCGAAGGATGGTGAATTGGCGATGAAGCTGGGAGTCAAGGCAGGTTTGGGAATCTTCTGGTTCTTCACCCACAGCTTCGATGAGGTCGCGGTATGAGGCTTGGCTCCGAGGCTGTGACTGTAAACCGTCGTCTTGGCATGGAAGGCAAACAGAAACACGAGAAAGCAGGCCGTAAGCGGTAGCCAACGCCAACCATCCCCGTGTTTTGTGAATTGGCTCATGAGCGATGAATCCCGTTATTCAGACAATGCCTCGGCGGAAACTTTGCACAAGGTTCCGCTTCCGGCTCACCTAGAACAGCAGGCGGACGCAAGCCAACATAATCCCAGCCGTGATCGTCTGTACTCCTAGTGCCAAAGCGAGCGGTCGCACGCCACGGGTGCGCAAACGGCTCAGACTGGTTCGCAGCCCTACGCCCGCGAAACCCAGCAGAAACGCCCAGCGATAAAGATGGTTCAGATTATCCAGTGCAGTATGCGACCAGAAATGAAAGCTCGCCAGCGCCGAGAATACGATCAGACCCAGCGCGAACTTTGGGAAGTGTTTCACCAACCCACGCGCTGTGGAGCCGGTCGTGTTGCTCAGCTTCTCGCGGATCATACCGTGTACGAAGTAAAGCAGAGCGGCGTCGAGAAATAGAGTCCGGCACAGCTTGGCAATGGTGGCGTAGTGACCGGCCGATTCGGAATAGGTGAAGCCAGTGGCCACGGCTTCCGCCGTGTTGTTCACGGCGAGCCCCGCCCATAGGCCGAAATGCAGCGGACTGAGATGCAGAAGGTGTCCGAGGAATGGCATCACGGTCAAGCTGAGGAGCCCAAAGCAGAGAATCACCGAGACTGCGTAGCTGGTATCTTCTTCGTCGTTACGCAGCGCACTCGACAGCGCAATAATTGCGGAGACACCGCAGATGGCCATTCCTATCGCTAAGAGCTGTCTGAGCGCGCGGTCGATCTTGAATAGCTTGGTGAGCCAAAGGGTGATGCTGAGGGTAGCGACTACCTCGACTCCAGCTAAGGCGACTCCTTTGACACCCACTTCAGAGAAGCTGTGCAGTCCCATCTGCGAGCCGAGGAGGACGATTCCAACCTTCCAGAACACTTCATAGGTGCGAGTCCCAATCTCAAACCATGCATGTAGGCCGACGGTGTTGCGTATCAGCATGCCGAGAACAATGGCATAGACCAGGCAATAGGAATCGAGGCCTCCGCGCCCGATCAGTCGCGCCAGCGTTGCGAGCGCGACCAAAAGCGCCAACCCGGGGACGAACTGCCACAGATACTTCGCCCATCCCTTCAGATAGACATTCGTGGTCGCGAGCGGGCTCGTGCTGAACGATCTACCAAGGGACGTGGAAGTGGACATAACGAAACACCACACCAATCAATAGCGCTATTCCCAGCGACAGCCAGTCGATGCCGGGGCGCAATGAAATCACGAATTCGGGTTTCTCAACGGACTCGTCGGACTGAGATTTCGTCAAATTTCACACCTGGTGCGATTGCCTTTTCGCTGCGTCATTCCGCTTTCTTAGAAAACGTATGTATGCCGCACTCCAACTTGTTGCCACCCCAGCGACCGGAACGCGGGTCGGCGCCTTCTGCCGGGACACTCGTGCACGGTTCACAGCCGATGCTACGATAACCCTCGTCGTACAGCGGCAGGTACTCAATGCCGTGTTCGACGGTGTATCCCCATACCTGCTTCCAATCCCATGCCGCGAGTGGGCTTACTTTCAGCAGCCTTCTTCCGCTGGGCAAAAGGTGGTCCTCGACTGTCTTCAAGTTTTTCCTCGTGGGCGATTGTTCGCGGCGCAATCCAGTGAACCACAGATCGAATGGCTCCAGAGCTTTCATTAGAGGCTCGACCTTCCGACGCTGACAACAAAGGCTCGGATCAGTTTGATACAGAATTCCTAGCTCAGACTCCTGTTCGGGAACTGTCTGAATCGGTATCACATTGACCAAGTTCAGGTGCCACAACTCGGCCATACGATCGCGGTATGCATAGGTCTGAGCAAAGTGATAGCCCGTCTCGAGGAATAAGACGGGCACCTGTGGCAGTCTCTGACGCAAGAGGTGCAGAACAATCATGTCTTCTGCCTGAAAGCTGCAAGTGATACAAGCCGCGCCGTGATTTTCGCCGAGCATGCGGCCAATCACTTCTCCGGGCTCCAGAGACTCATATTGCTCCGCAACTGGCTGCAGGCTCATAAAGCGCGTCTCACTGTCAGCATAGCGGCCTCTCGCCAGATCGTGAGCCGTTCAAGGATGTTATTCGACGCCTCAGCCTGCGATCGCTCGGAAGCGTCCACCTCGAAGAAGGCAGACGAGCCGAATAGCTCCCGCAATTGTTCCTGATGGGGAGAACCGGCCCCGGCCGACAGCACAACGATCATTCCGGCGTTACGAAATGAGCGAATCACCGTAATCACGTCACGCGCTTCGTAATCGGACGCACAGATCAGATGCGCGAACCATCCGTCGTCGAACAACCGGCGCTCGATCTGCTCAGCCATCTGCTGACCACTTTCAACCCACACCAATGCGGCTGGATGACCGAATTGCACGGATCGTTCCTCCGCGGATACAGGCGCAGTACGGTCGTAGATCGTGTCGACCGTTTGAGCTAGCCGATCGCCCTGAATCACTTCTTCAATCATTCCCGCGGCAACCGTCGCATTGGTTAACGGATCAATCAGGATAAAGCTGCCCATACTCCTGGTCTCACGGTAGAGATCGAAATATATCGGCAGCGTAGTCTCAACCTCGACCGAGGCAATGTCATTCATGCGAAGTGAGTTGGCTTCGAGCTTCACAAGAGAATCGACATCCACCCGATGCTTGACTCGCGTCACGCGTGCCCTGACCATTCGCGTAGTGTGCTTCAGAAGATAGAGCTTGCGCAGATCCACTTCCGTAGGGTGCATCCACACCATGGACGCGACAAACCTACGAGACACCACGGGCGATTGACCTTCTGCGGCTAGAAGATCGCCACGACTCACGTCGACCTCGTCTTCCAGCGTCAGAGTGACAGAGCTCCCCGCAGTGGCTGCTTCAGCCTCGCCGTCGAAGGTAATGATTGATTTCACCCGCGTCTTGATACCGGATGGAAATGCGACTACAGGTTGCCCGGGATGAAAAGTTCCGGACGCAACCTGTCCTGCGAAGCCTCGGAAACCGGAGTCTGGACGAATGACGTACTGCACCGGAAAACGCGCTGGACGTGAACTCTCTGTGTCGTGCACCTTGAGTTCTTCCAGGTATTCCAGAAGTGCCGTGCCATCGAACCAGGGCATGCGTTCGCTGCGGCGCACGACGTTATCGCCTTCGAGTGCGCTCACTGGAACCGCATACACGTCTGCAAGGCCAAGCTTTTCCGCCAATGCCAGGAAGTCGTGTGCGATTCGGTCGAACACCTGCCGCGAGTATCCGACCATGTCCATCTTGTTCACGGCGGCAATGACGTGCCTGATACCGAGCAAGCTCGCAATGTAGGCATGACGCCGCGATTGCGACAGCACGCCCTTAGTGGCATCGATGAGGACTACAGCGGCATCCGCCGTGGACGCCCCGGTTGCCATGTTGCGCGTGTATTGCTCATGCCCAGGAGTGTCCGCGATGATGAATTTTCGCCGCGGCGTCGAAAAGTAACGATAAGCGACATCAATCGTAATGCCCTGCTCGCGTTCGGCGCGCAAGCCGTCTGTCAGAAGCGAGAAATCCAGCGGGCCGGTTGATCGATTGATTCGGCTGTTGCGGACCGAAGCGAGCTGATCCTCGTACACGCTCTGACTGTCGTATAGTAAACGTCCAATCAGAGTTGACTTACCGTCATCTACGCTGCCGGCAGTGGTGAAGCGCAAGACCTCGGAATGCGAGGGAAATAGGTTCACAAACTCGCTCAGAGCTGAATCGAGTTGTACTTCAGGAGCGCTCATTAGAAGTAGCCCTCGCGCTTCTTCAGCTCCATCGAGCCCTCTTCGTCATGATCGATCACGCGATTTTCGCGTTCGGAACGCCGGAACGACAGCATCTCTTCGATGATCGCAGGAACGGTATGGGCTTGCGATCGAATTGCTCCTGTGCATGGCACACATCCAAGGGAGCGCATTCGGCACATCACGGTCTGGGGCTTCTCACCCGGCAGCAGGCGCACGATGCTTTGTATCAGCAAGAGAGACTCGTCGCGGACGATTACCTCGCGTTCCTTCGCGAAATACAGTGGCAAGATCGGAATGTTCTCAGCGTGGATGTAAAGCCATACATCGAGTTCACTCCAATTCGACAAGGGAAACACGCGTATGCTCTCTCCCTTGTGATGGCTGCCGTTGTATAGATTCCAAAGTTCGGGCCGCTGGTTCTTAGGGTCCCACTGGCCCATGGAATCGCGGAATGAATAGACGCGCTCTTTTGCCCGCGACTTTTCTTCATCACGGCGTGCCCCGCCGAATGCCGCGTCGAAGCCACCTTCGGACAGGGCATCAAGCAAGGCGCGGGTCTTCAACGCCCCGCAGCATTTTTGTGTGCCCAGTGCGTACGGGGTCGCGCCATCGTCCAATGCCTTGCGATTCGTGTGAACGATAAGTTCAGCCCCGATTTGGCGGGTGTAGGAGTCTCGAAACTCAATCATCTCAGGGAACTTGTAGCTGGTATCGATGTGAAGCAGGGGAAACGGAATCTTGCCAGGATAGAAGGCCTTCTGCGCCAGACGCAGCATCACCGAGGAGTCCTTGCCGATCGAGTAGAGCATGACCGGCTTGGCAAACTCCGCTGCCGCCTCACGCAGAATGTAGACGCTTTCCGCTTCCAGCGCCTTAAGGTGATCGAGTTGGCCATTCAGCTTCATGGCTTTGGTGAAAAGAAACCTCTCCCGCTTACTTTGCGCGCAACACCAATTCTGTTTGAAGGTTGGAGGATGCTGATCCCCCGGTACCATCGTCGAGGAGTACCCCTAAGACAATGGCAGAACGTGCGATGGAATAGAACTCGGTCCCACCCAGTGTCCAGCAGGGTCTTCACCGCCTGGACTGGCAGGTGACACCTTAAGTTGGCTGAGTGTAGCCAAGTTTCGGACGTTTTGCAATGGGCTTATACGCTGGGCTGATCTTATCGAAACCGTAACACGATCACTTACGGTTAGAACATTTCGTTACCCTCCCGGATAACGATTGCGTGTGCTATTTGCGGGCAACGGTTGGGAGTGCAATTCGAAAGGCATAGCGGACTGTATGCTTGACTGGCAGCTTTCCTGCAGCGGACTGTTGCTCCGCAAGCAACTGACGCATGTCGTCGACGGCGACCGCAATAGATTCGCGGTCAGTCACGCCGTCTTTGAGGTATTTTTGCTGCCAATTCCAGAAGGCCGTCCGGTGGCGACGAAAGTCTGAATCGCCGGTGACGAAATCGACGGTTTCCTTTAGCAGTTCCTCATCCGACAGATGGGGATCGTCGGGTACAATGAGTTCCCATCCGAGCACGGCACTGAGAGCGCTCGCCGGAAGCTTCTTCCGAAGCCTGATCTTTGTCGACACCCAGTTCTTTCTCGAGTTGCTTGACGCTTCGGTAAGCTGGACCCATAGCCTCGACCCCGGTAACGTAAGCGGGGAGGTCGCGAGTCAGAACTGTTTTGGTTGCTACGAATGCATACCCAGGCAGTTGGTCTCCTGCAACCTTAGAAAACTCCTTGCGCCACTCTTCCTGGTGGGGGACGTCCCAGGGGACTTTGCGAACCACGGGCTTAATCAGCTCTAGGAGGGAATCCTGGGCTTCGGGACTCCAGTCTTGTTTCTCCCACCGCGCCCACTCAACTTCGTTTCGAGACCAGTTGACGGGCCCGCGCTGAGTCGGATCCGCTTCCTCATATCGGAGATCAGCGATCTGCGGCACGGGGAAGACGAGACGATCGAAGAGCATGATGTCAGCGGCGAGTGCACGGCGGTCGAGATGGTCTTTAACCGAGTACGTGGCCCACACTTCAGTGCTCATACCTTGTTCCTTTCCACAAGGGGTGACGGGTGAGTTACAGGTGGGTGCTATCCGAAATATCCCTCAGAAACGCGGTCAATTCGACTGAAGTTTTCGCGGCTGGTCGGGTTCCAGGATGATCCCAGAAGTCCCGCGTGTCGATCAGAATCTGCTTTAGTGGTTCTCTGCAACGCATGAACTTGGCAATTCCTCCTGGGCTGGCAAGAGATTCCTGCGGTTGTTCTGCAGTGCCAGCGTCAAATAGCGTCGCAGCCCAAGAGTGAAAAGGGCCTGGAGCGAAGTCCAGACCCTTTCGACAACTACGATTTTGAACTTTATTGTTAAATGACGATGTAGCGAACCTGCCAGGCACGACAATCCTCACTGTGGGGGATTTTGTGGGGCCAGCAAATGTCGCGTATTGTCATCAAAGGACTTATGGTGTCACCTTCCGCACGCGCCGCTTATGCTAAGTACTTTGTTTGTTAATGGATTAGAGTCAACGCCTGCTGATTCGTAATCGACAGGTCATCGGTTCAAGTCCGATCGTCGGCTCCAGCAACTCCTTTTGTTTGCATAGCTGGCCCGGATGTCCCGACGTTCTTGATTGACGCCAGGCACGCCCTGAGCAATCGTGGAGGTCGATTACCGCTTCTTCACCGCCATAACATTGTCGTCCGGGTTGCGATCAATCAACTTGTCCAGCGGATCGATACCTGCCTTCGCGGGGACCTTATCCACGGTCACAGTAATGTCGGTTTTCTGCCGATCAATCTTTTGTTTCTGGAGGTAAAGGTATTTTCCGTCGGCATCCAACACACCGATGTCAATCAGATCATTCACCGGAACGGAATGTTCCTGGCCCCGTCCATCAGCGCGAAATTTCGTAGCCTCAACCGTCAAGCGGACATCATATTTGCCGTCGGGCCGCTGTACGTAGTCGGCAGAGAGGGCCCGATCGTCGTACAGCGTGATGTTCTGAAACATGTCGGCAAATAAATACTGGTACTCCGGCGGCGTGACCTTCTTGAAGTAATCTTCCAAGTCGACGGAAGTGGGGTACGGCGGACCCTTGAAGGCATAGGCCTTCAGGAATTCTCGAATCGCCTCATTGACCTTATCTTCACCGATATAGTCTTGCAGCGCGTACATTACCATCGCGCCCTTGTTGTAGTGAATGTAACCCTGGCTAGGATCGACGTCATACAGCGCATTCTCTTCATTACGCTCCTGGCCGCGGCCGCGCAGATACTGGTCGAGTTCAAAACGCAGGAAGCGCTGCATCGACTCCGGTCCGAAATGGTGCTTCATTACCATCAATGCGGTGTACTGCGCCATGGTTTCATCGATCGACGTAGCGCCCTGGACATAAGCGGAGATCACCTGATGCGCCCACCACTGATGTCCGGTCTCATGTGCCGTCACATAGAACGGCAGGTCCATGGCGTCGGGTTTCTTGCTGACCTTAGTGAGGAAGCCGATTGACTCGGAGAACGGAACAGTGTTGGCGAACGATTCCGCGAAATTTCCGTAGCCCGGAAATTCGATGATACGAAGCTGATGAAATTGGAAGGGACTGAAGTTTTCAGTACAGTAGGCCAGCGTCTCCTTCATGCTCTGCATCATGGTGTCGAGGTTGAACTCGTGACCCGGCTGGTAGTAGATCTCCAGGTTCACGCCATCCCAGCGATCGCGCCGCACCGCGTAGCGAGCTGACTGGATTGAATAGATATCAAGGATGGGCGCGTCCATCTTGTAGTGGAAGTAGCGCCGGCCATTCTCGACCCACTCCTTCTGCAGATACCCAGGTGCGATGGCGATCTGATCTGCCGTCGTGCTCACGGTGGCGTCGAAGTTGATCCAGTCAGCGTCGAAGCTGACGCTGTTGTACTGGCGGGCGGCTACATCGTCCAGCTTTGGAAGCCGCCGCACCTTCTCCAGGCCGTGCTTGTGGCGGGTGCTGTCGTCGGTCAATTCAATCTCGGGAGCATAGCCGATATAAGGGAAATAGCGATCATTTACGAAGCTGCCATTGTGCACGATGTCGGTGTTCGGCAGCGCATTCTGGAATCCGGGGTTGTCATATTGCAGGGCGAAATCAAGTTGCATGCGTCCATGCGGCGGCAACGGCGTGGGGAGTTTGTAGAGATAAAAGCCGAGCGACGGGTCGGCAATCAGTGGGACTTGCCCGCCAGCAAAACTAAGTTGGCTAATCAGGATTTGCGGCCGTGGCAGTGGTTGCAGGTCTTGCGGCCAAATAGTGACCGCTACCCGATCAATGTCGCTCGCGGTCTTATTTTCCAGCCACATCGTGCCACGTAGCGAGACCGAGCGCTGCGTCGGATAGATATCCATCTGCATGGTGACATCGGTAATGCGCGGCTGCGGCAACGACCAGTACTGGTGGTATTTCTTCTCGTACTGCGCCTGGTCTTCGGCGATCGTGAAGGTGGTGCGAAGTGGGTTCAGGATGTGGGTGTTGTAGAAGATGTAGCCACCGGCGCCAAGCATCAGCACGACGCAAATGCTGGTCCCGGCAAGGGTGGCGCGCGAAAAGCGCGCCGCGGCAAGGTCCATCCGCACTCGCCAACTGCTTTCCGTGCCTCGCACCCAAAGAAGGTTGGTGATGATTGCCAGTAGGATTGCTGCAATCGCCCAGTAGATCCGGAACCAGACAAGCGGTTGAAGGAACGGCCCGTAACCGTTGATATCAGAATAGGTAACTGGCGGCGTTTGACCGAAGCGATAGAGATAATCCTGAAATCCTGCCGGAGGCAGCGCGATTGTGGCGACGATGTACAGCACCATCACGAAGTGGCCGAGGTATTTGTTGTTGACGACCGTTTGCACGAAGATCGCCAACACGCAGAGAATCCACAGTTGGGTCAGCCGGTTCAGGAACAATTCGCGGAAGTACAGGCCGAACTGGAAGTGGTAATAGCCTTGCGCGACCTGCACGACCAGGCCGGCAGCGAGAATCAACAGCACCACCAGCACCTGCACCAGCATGAGCGTGAACAGCTTGGAGCAGAACAGCACCCAGCGTTGCAAGGGCAACGCGTCCATCACTTGATTCAACTGCGCGTCACGCTCCCGCCATACCAATTCACCCGAGTAGAAGATGATGATCGCCAGGGCAAAAATGGCGAAGCCGAGGTTGGCCATTTGCAGCATCTGGTAGGTAACGGGCCATGTCCTGTTGGCTAGGGGATTGGTAATTCCCGCTGCGGTCAGCGTCGAGAAGACAACGCCAGCCAACATCAGCACCAGAAAGAAAACGTTCCTGGTGGTTTCCTTAAACTGAATCTGAGTCAGCGACAAGAGATGGCGCAGAGACGCGGCGCTGGAGAACGTGGGGTGCGCAATGGGCAGTGAATCATTGGGCGGGATCAACTCCGATGGTTCGACCGCTGCACGGCGTTTGCTACGCTCGGCAGGATACGCGAAGGTGAACTTCGCGTAGGCGACCGCCAGGAAGATGGCTCCCACGCCCAGCCACAAGGCGCGGTTCGCCAGCAGAACACCTTGCAGAGGGATGAGCTGGGTGTTGCGCTGGAAGGGCGTCCAGTAGCGGGTGATGCGATCAATCGCGCCGCCGCCCAGAGGGTCGGCTAGAGCCCCGCCCAGGCTGACACCCAAGGTACTAGAAAACTGGGAGACCGTGAAATAACCGATCAGCACCAGCACGCTGGCCACATATAAGGGCAGCATCTTGCGCGAGAGTACTGCCAGAGCGAAGAAGATGGCGGTCAAGAACAGCAGATTCGGCAGAACATTGATGAAGTACGGCTGAAAATAAGCTGCAACTATCTGCGGGCCAATCCGGGTCTTATCAATCGTGGGTACGAGCGTTCCCACCCATGCGCCCACGCCGACGCTGCTGAAGATGAGAACCTGAAGCACGAAGGCCGCGAGAAAGCGTCCGCCGAGGTAGTCGAACTTGGTGATGGGCGCGGTATAGAAGAAGACGGCGGAGTTGCTGTCGATATCCTGGTAGGTCGCTTGTCCGGCAATGGCGGCCGTGATGACGATGCCAAAAAAACTAATGGAGGTGATGATCGCGTTCAAGGCATACGGCGAGTTGACCAATACCTTGCCGCCGGTGCCAAACTCGACGCTGCCGCCGGAAAAAGCCCCGCCCGAAAGCAGGGTAAACAAGCAGCCCAACGCAAAAAAGACGACGAAATAGACGTAAGTGGAGAGGCGCCGCAGCCGTTGTTCAAGGTCGAAGAGAAATATGTTGCTCAGCATCGGTTAGCTGGCCGTACCTTGGGTGAAGCCGCGAATGGCGGCGAAGTAAAGATCTTCGAGATCGGGCACGATGGGCTCGAAGCCCGGTTCGGGGAGCTCGTCTTGCAAGACGTGCAGTAAAGTTCTGCCCGCAAACAGCCGCATGGAGATGACGCGGAAGCGTTGCTGATAATCCGCGACCTCCGTGCGCGCAATGGCTTTCTTCCATACGCGACCATTCAGCGTATCGACCAGCGCGGAAGGATCACCCGCAGCGTGTACGCGTCCCTCATGAATGATGGCCATGTTGCGGCACAGGTCGCTTACGTCGGAGACGATATGCGTTGAGAGAATGACGATGATATTTTCGCCGATGGCGCTCAGCAGATTGTGAAAGCGAACGCGCTCTTCAGGGTCGAGTCCGGCGGTGGGCTCATCGACGATGATGAGCCGCGGATTACCCAACAGCGCCTGCGCAATGCCGAAGCGCTGCTTCATGCCGCCCGAATAGCTGCCCAGTGGTTTGTTGCGATGGTCCCACAGGTTCGTCTGCCGCAGCAGGGCGTGGACTACATCGCGCCGCTCCTTAGCGTTCTCGATTCCCTTCAGCGCTGCGAAATGCGACAGCAGGCTTTCGGCCGTGACCTTGGGATACAGCCCGAACTCCTGCGGTAAGTAGCCAAGTAGCTTGCGGACTTCGTCTTTCTGCCGCAGCACGTCAATGCCGTTAAGGGTCGCAGTGCCGCTGTCGGCCTCCTGCAGCGTGGCCAGCGTGCGCATGAGCGTGGACTTGCCGGCCCCGTTGGGGCCAAGCAGTCCAAACATGCCTTGAGGAATAGACAACGAAACGCCCTGCAACGCCTGCGTTCCATTGGGATAGCGCTTGGAGAGGTTATCGATTTGTAGCTGCATCAGGCTGCCTGTCACTTTCGAATACGAAACTAGAGATAGACTGGTTCCCCTCAAATTGGGTAGCTCCAAAATGCCCCGATTCCGCGGACGCTAAATTGGAGAGCCGATCCATAAAAGGCCGTTTCTTGCGTGAGAATGCAGCTATTCTTGCTTGCGCTCTTCAGCCTCTGCCAACCACCCACGCCGAAGATGCTCTGCCGGAACGCTGGACAGGTATGGCTTGATGTCCAGGATGGGCGTTCCGTCAAGCATGTCGAGGCCGCGCACGTGCAGGAGAGCACCCTCACGCCCGAGCAATTCCACGACCGTAAGGCCGATGGGGTTTGGTCGCCTGGGAGATCGAGTCGCGAAGACCCCATGGGGCCGGTTATCGCTGGGTGGCGTACCCAGTAATTCAAAGCCTTTGGCACGGTCGAACTCCCAGATAACGAAGAGATGAGAGAATCCCTCGATGTCTGTAAGTCCGGGCTCAAATTCAGGGAGAATCTTCAGAACGCCGACGGCCTCATGTTTTGTGCCCAGGCCTTTGGGAATCTCCTCTGCGGTTTTGTACGGACTGCTTACAAATCCAATCGGCGGCAGGATCGACATTAGAACTGAACCTCGATCGTTATGTTAAGGGAGTACGGATTGGCTGAGCCACCCGTCGGGCTACTCGCCATTCGCCTGTTGCTTCTATTTCGACGGCGCGAGGATAGCGTCCAGGCGATCGGGCGTGGTCTCTACTCTTTCCAGATGCGGGTAACGCAGTCCGCCATGATAGTCGATATTAACCGTTACAAACTCGTCGCCGCGCTTCAGCAGAAGCTTCATCGGGTCCTTACCCTTCTCTGCGGAGAGGACCGCCTCATGCAGCTCCGCAATGCTGAACTTCTGGTCATTGACCGCTTGCAGCTCCATATCCGGCGTGATGCCAGCCTTGAAGGCCACGCTGTTCCACCACACGCCTTGAAGGCTGCCGTCTCCCTTTACCGAGAGCCCCAGTGAGGTTGCAAAGCTGATACCGCGCGTGCTGTCTTGGTGCTTCACCCAGTCGGGCTCATTGTCGTTGTAGACGAGGCGATAACCGCCTTGGGTGAATCCGATCTCGGGAGTTTGCGGAGCCAGCTCGTAAACCCGCATATGCAGGAACCCGGCCCAATCGTACGGTTGCACCGTATTCAATGCCGCAACAACGTCGTCCAAGGTGTAAGTCTTGGTGATATAGCTGCCGTTATCCATTGAGAAGAACAGCTTGGCGAAATCGTCGAGAGACTTCTTTCCAGCGCTCAGCTCGCGGATTTTCGTGTCAGCGTCGAGCCAGATGAGGTCCGATTCCGGGTAGTAGTCGTAGGAACGTTGCCAGCTGGGCCAGGCCTCCGGCGCCGCGAAGTGTGCTGAAATGATGGGCTGGTTTGTCGTATCCACGAGAGGTCGCCAGCTGCGCCCGGGGCTGATTTCGAAGGAGGCGGCAATCCGCGCGAATGCGTCGCGGGTTTGCTCGGGCGTACACAATCCGGAGCGCGCCGTCAGGACATTGCCGTAATAATCGGTCAGGCCCTCATAAACCCATAGCAGATCGTTCTGCATGGGCACGTTGAAGTTGGGCGTCCACAGATCTGCAGGCCGGCGAAACTTGCCATTCCACGAATGCACGTATTCATGGCCCAGCAGCGCACGCCCAGCAACCCCTGCGGCCCAGTCGGTGAAGTAGTTGGCCCGGGTACCGTCTTCACTGGACTGATGATGTTCCAGGCCCTTGCCGCCCACCGTATCGCTGAGCGAGAAAAGGAAATCATAGTGATCGTAATGATGGGAGTTGAAAAGTTTGTGCGCTTCCACCACCAGGTTCTTGTGGTATTGCAGCTCTTCGGGAGTGATCGCAAGTTGATCGGGCTTATCGGCGAAGACATCAAGGAAGACCTGGTTGTCGGCGCCAGTGGACAGGTCCACGCGCTTGTAGTTGACGCCGGCATAGAGCGGCGAGTCCACAAGGGTATTCAGCGTAGTGTCTTTGAACTGGACCAGGTTTCCATCCTGCGATTTCACCTCCAACGCGGTGGCGAATTTCCAGCCATCCGGCAAGCGGACCTCCGCAGCAAATTCGATGCGTCGCGAAAAGTGACCCGCTGGATAGAGCAGCACGCTGTTCCATGTCAGGTCGGCGAACTTGGACGAGATGCGTCCCTGTTGCGGCTTCAGCGGAGCCAGATACTGGAAGTTCGCCTCCAGCGTGGTCGCGCCCTCTGGAACGTCGATGTGGAAGGCGTACATGTTGACGCGGTCGCGGACCCAATCGACCGGTTTGCCATTCGCCGTTACCACAAGCCCGGCCAAGTTAACTATCGCGTTCGACGGGGAGTGCGTCCCTGGAAGCCACTCAGGGTAGAGCAGCGTAATCGCGCCAGGCTTTACAGGAATGGTCTCGTGCACGTTCAGGACACGATCTGTGACGTTGGTTAGATCGACGGTCAGAGAAATCGTGCCGGGATAAGGTGTGTCTGTGGGTGCGATAACCGCCGGAGGCAGCGGTGCTGGTTGCGGCCCAGGCGAATCCTGCGCAGGTGCTGCAACGGCTAAAGCGATGAAACAGGTGGCAAAGAAGGCGAGGAAAAGTGTCGCGGCGCCGCGACGACAGACGTACAAATGTGACACGCAGATTCTCCGAAGGTGCAGCCTATACCGTGTACCAAGCCACGGCAAATTTTCAGGATACCTCATGTTCTGGAAAGATGCAGGTCCTGAGACTCCATCCGCGTGCATGCGCGCCTATCACGCGGTCAATCGAGTGCGCTGATGAACGGCACCGTCAAATACTTCCCGATAGTTTGGGCCGACTGGCACTTCGATTCCATTACTCAGCCTCACGAAAGTAGCAGAGCCTTCTTTTGTCACCACGTCCTGTACATGCGTGAGGTTAACGATGTAGGAGCGGTGGGCCCGGGCAAATCGTGACGGATCAAGCCTGGCCGAGATCCGGTTCATCGTCTCTCTGATCTCATAAGTCTTGTTATTCGTGTGAACACGGATATAGTTGCCGTCTGCGGCCACGAATAACACATCTTCTACCTCTATCTCCAGAATCCGATCCTGATCCTCAACCCTGAGCTTGGAAAGATGCTGG
The DNA here is from genome assembly GCA_963709045.1 of uncultured Acidobacteriaceae bacterium. Taxonomy (GTDB): domain Bacteria; phylum Acidobacteriota; class Terriglobia; order Terriglobales; family Acidobacteriaceae; genus Bog-257. The sequence goes on from CAVPUX010000018.1 coordinate 102,887, forward strand.
CCGCCCTTAGTTGCGCATTCCATATATCTTTGGACTAGGGTTGACAGTTCGGCGGCCTTTCGTCTGTAAATCTCATACCGCACTCGATCGAGTATCTTGGAAATATGCTGTGATTCTGTGGGAACCGCAACGGTGTCGTACATTCCGGTACAAGTTCCCCTACTATCATCTTCGGTCCGTAGGCCAACCACTACGGGGAACCCTGATCCGGACAAATCGCCCAGAAAATGTGGAGGAAGATGCCTCATGCTGGCAATTAGTACCTCGGGAACGAAGCGATCCAACAAAACTTCACAGGCCGGCCATTCCCGGCACTTTCCCGCCAAAACAAATCCCCAATCTCGATCGATTGCGGCAACTACTCTGGCGCAGGTCTCCGCATCCTGATCGAACAGCAGGACCCGCATTCCTCGGTCCATGAGAAAGTTTGCTTCGACCGCCGCCAATCCCTGTGGCCCTATCATCGCAACCTCCCGCGATGCACGCGTTTCTGCGATTAGGAGGTTAGACGGCTAAATCAGAACTTCGGTTCCATGATTGGGTCGAGCACACGACATCTCAAAACGAGCAGCCTTATCTCTGGGACGTTTGCATATTCAAGAGGGATGTAGGAAGTTCGAGATCCTCTCCTAAGAGCTGGTGGGACAGTCGTGCCACACCTGCGAACGTAATCAGGCGTTTGGCGCTGACGACCGATCGTCAGTTCTTTCCTTCGGCGATTTGGAGGTCCAAGGCAGAGCGTTCGCCGTTGATGACTACCGTTCCGGAATCGAGCAGTTGCTGGCCAGTGCAGTCGTAACTGGCGAAGCACCGCATCATGCGGAAGGGGAAGAAGAACTCGACGGCTTCGGTCTGCGATCCATTGCTGAGATGGATCGTACTGCTGAAGTCCAGTCCGTCGAAGCCAACATCTTGCGGGAAGAAGTCCAGCGTGGGCCGTATGAGATGAGATACGTGTTCGTCGAAGGCCAGGGCTGCGAGTTTGTAGCGCGAGCTTCCGGACGCGGCGTCAAGCGACGTCTGAAAGGATAGCTGCAGGTAAGCGCTCTGGCGGAAACCGATGAAGACGGGCGGTACGTAAGCTATGAAATGCGCCTGAGCGTCCGAGGGACTTGACCATGCGATCGATGGCGTACTGGTTCTGACGTTGCAATAACGCCAGGGACTCGGGCGTGAAAATTCGCATAGGCGTCGCGGAAACGTTCATCAAGGTTGGCGGACACCGACGGATTATTGGAAGGGACATTGTTCGCTACGGCTACTGGCGGACTTTTAGCCACCAGTGGTGGGGTGTACCTCTCCTTCCACTCCTCTGACGGCGCTCCTTCCTGGAGCCATAAAGCATAGGCCTGACCATTCAGAAATATGTGTGCATCCAGGATCGCAGCCTGTTTTTGGTCGTCGTTCTTAGCATCGATGAGCTTCTGCGCAACCGGAACCGGGATAAGGACGGTGATGTTCTCCGGTTGTTCGGAGCTGATGCCCATCACTTTCTGCCGGACATGGTGAGAAACCTCGACAGCAAATGCGGAGAATTCGGAGTCATCCGGAAAGTGCGGAACTTCCGCCTGCAATATAGGCATGACCACCGCCTGAAAGGTTTCCTTCAATCGTGCATATGAGTCCATGCGATCTGCCGAATAGGCGGCATAGTAGTTGCCTGTGATCTCCAGTACAGTTTGGCCCTTATAAATATCGAAGCGAATGGACCGCTGGTCGGCGACCTGCACCTTGGTTAGATCAATATCCAGGGTTCGACTGAAATAAAAAGGATAAGGAAACTTGTGCGCCTCGATCTCAGTGCCAATCGCCATTAAGGTTTGCAAATGCCGCTGCTGTAAGTGTTGTGCGCTGGGGTCGGGCAATTCCATGGGCGTAATCACTTGTGCGCGCATAGGAGATATGGCTCCGACCACCAGCATCAGGACAGCGACACTTCCGACAAGCATCTTCATAGGAATTAACATTGCTGCCTATTTCGAGAGGGTGAAATCCGCCTTGCCGGTGCCGGCGACATCTACCGATTTCGTTTGCTTCGTGCCGTCATGCCAGGCAACCACGGTGTACTTACCGTCGGGAATATTTTCGATTTTGTAGTTCCCGCTGGCGTCGGTCTCGGCGAAGTATGGTGTCGGGCTCACTACGATGTAGCCCGCCATCTCTGGATGGACATTACACAGCAACGAGACCACGCCGGGATTGTCGAACTTGAAGGGACGCTTCTCCCCCTTAGGCCACGTCCCCATATTGTGGCTGAACTTCTTGTTACCGCTGATTGACGGCCAGAACACATTGTGCTGCACGGAGTCATCGTTCTGAAATTGCACCGTCGTTCCCACTTGTATGACCAGACAGGTGCGGGTTAAACATCAAGACCCTTTTGGTTAATGACCGGCTGTTGCGAAGGAGCAGGGAAGGACTTGCCCTGGATGGTATCCACATAGACGACAGACTTTCCCGGCGAGACTTTGCCTTCGATCGTGCCGGCGACGGCGGTGGCTGCGACGACGATAATTAGTACCAGCGTAAGAAAGCTGCGTGTCATGAACACTTTTTTCTCTCCTAAAGTCACGGACCTCGAATTGGCCCTGTTAATACGCAAACGTCAGACCCAGCACGAGTGTATTGGTGTGGAATGGATTCAGTGCCACCGGCAGTCCGGTGAGTGGATTGGTTGCGATCAAAACCGACTGAGACGGACGGATCTGATATTCAAACGTTGCTTTTATGTTGGGATGAATCAGGAACTGTACCGCCGGCGTGAAACGATTGCGCGTCGACCCGAACGGTCCATTGAACGGAGCGCCTATGAAGCCGGAGCCGTCGTCATTCCGGGTCAGGCCGTTGATGCGATCGGACGTTGAGTTTACGCCGTCGTAGCGGAACATCACGTACATCCACGGATAGGCCAGCCATTCCACATCCGCGAAGCCGCCGCTGAAGCTGGCGGGCGTGCTGTGGATGAAGCCCACCGGCACGGCCTCGCTCAAGTTTTGCAAGGGAATCAGGGCCCCGCTCGCATCCAGGGGCAGCAGGTTGTAATCGTGGCCGTACATATAGAGCGCGTTGAATTGTAGACAGCAGCGATAATTGAAAGTCATGTTGCCGCCGACACGATAGAACGGCTCGCGCGCCGTCACCACCGCCGCAGTACCGTCGGCTCCGGCGCCCAGCAATCGCTGCACGGAACGTCCGTAGAAGTAAAAGCTGCCAAAGTTTACATAGGTATGGTCATGCGGTCCGCTGGGACCGGCGGCTTGTATGGCTTCGCGGCTTTGCTTGTCGTGCTCGAGATTGAAGCGGTAATTAAACGTGGCATAGATGTCCTTGAAGTTTGCATCGGAGGCGACGCCGACGCCGCCATTGTTACTGCCTGTGGCCTGCGGGACATAGGGGCTGCCTCCGTTCGAGTCTTGCCCCACTCCATTGGTATTCTGATTGATAAAGGCGATCGAGTAGTTGTAGCCGCCGGTGTGCAGGCCCCCGCTTAGCTCTATGCCCTGCGCCGCTGCATCCATGGTGAATTGGTTATTCACGAACTGCTGCAGCGGGATAGCAGCGTTCACGGCCCCGATGTTAGATTGCGTGTAGATATCGTAGGGACTGATCCAAATGGACTTCGACTGAGTGAATGGCAGCTCGAGTTCGAACTGGCCAACGCGGAGGTTCAGGGAGTTTTTCGGCAGTTTCATCAGGCGGCCGATATTGACGAACTTCAGGTAAGCATCTCCCAATCCAGCGTTGGCATTCGCCCCGCCGACGCTGATGTCGTTGTCCACCCAAAATGCAATGTCGCTGCCGAAGTTGCCCGCGGTGAAGAGGCTGAATAGTCCGGTCTCGAAGTCCGTCCGCGGGACGAACGGCGGCAGGGTTCCTGCCGGGGTCAGCGAGGCGAACTTTCCGCTGCTGGTACCGGTGTACTGGAAGTAGTTGGTCAGCTGCAGACCGATCGGAGGAATGCCAGGTATGGTTCCTGGCCAGATCGCCTTCGGCCACAGCTCTTTGTTTGCGGGCGCACCTAACATCACCGGAGGGATCTTGAGCATGGACTCATCATCTTTGGGAAACTTGAAGCCCGCGTCCTTGAAGGCCTTTCCAAAGTCATTCAACTTGGGGAAGTCAATATGGCAAGTACTGCAACTGGTGCCGTACATGCGCGCAAAAGCTGGAATGGCATAGCTATTGCTTGCCATCGCAAACGGAAATGCCAGCGTCAGAACGACAAGTAGCTTACGAAACGCCTTGAAGGGTTGGCATAGCATCCTCGGTTCTCTCCTTAAGTTTTGTTTTGACAGCCGAACTGGAGACTTGACTTGCGGCCGACAGCCGATGAAGCTCGCGGATAGTGAACCCGAGGCCTCCGGCAAGAAGAAGAATGACCAAAGCCCCGACCATGGATAGCAGAACAATATCTTGCAGATCAGAGCTAGTGTCTGGGTGTTCGGCTGGCGATTGGGGTAACACGAACAATTCAGTTGCGGCCTGGTGCAGCGGCGGAGCCGTGTCTCCGCTATTGTCCGAACGGCGTTGCGACAGGGCGATCGTCGTATCGGTAGTAGCTGAGTCCGAAGGAGGATAGAGCGACAGGTACAAATACACATCCTCGGTCTCTTGCTCACTCAAGTAGTAAAAGACCGGCATTCTGCCGCGGTACAGCATCGGCTGCGCACCCATCAGAATGGGAGCTCCATGAGTAACTTTCTGGATGAACCCAGGCCGGCTCTTGCGCGTGGTCAGAGTACTCAGTGGTGGGATTGCTCCATCCCAGAGCTGCTGTGGGTTCGGATCAGGTCCGGTAGCACTATGGCAGGTATGACAAGTGGACTTCACAATGTGCTCGCCGATACGAAGCGGCGACTCTGTCACAGCCATTTGTTCACGCTCTGCTCCCGGCACACCGGCAAGAAGTTTGAGATAAGCAAAGAGTGAGCGGATCTCGGCTTCATCGAGGTGAGGAAACGGTGGCATGTTCTCGCCACCCTTGTGCAGACGCAGCAACAAAGCAGTGTTGGACTGTTGCGCCAGTTTGACGGCCTCGGCCCGGCTAATATCCATGCCGGTCTGCTTCATGCGCTGCATCACAAGTGCTACGGAGGTTGCCCGCACCGGGTTGATGACGGAGTTGATTTCCGGTGGTGCTCCCTGACCTGACTCGCCGTGACAGCCCTGGCAATTCAGCCGGTAGAGGTCGGAACCATGCAAGGTCACGGTTTGCGGCGGGAGGGCGAGCGATGACGAAGGTTGCCACCGCGGATCTCTCTCGCCCGGAGCCGCCGCAGGCGGACCCAGGTGCCCCGTTTTACCCATGCTGGTTTCGTTGAACGACCGATTAAGATGTGCGAGCCAGCTTTCGCCGGAGACGGCCGTCACGGAAACTTCTTTGCTCCCGCTGATTGTCTGTGACGGTGTGTCCTGACGATTCACCTGCGCGTAGACGGAATGCCCTGCCAGCAACATCAATGTGGCAATCGCAAGGGTCTTTGAATTCTCAAGAAACTGCATGTCTCCACCGGCCTGCTTCGTGCTTGATCTGAAGCAATCCTAGGGAGAAGCAGCGACGCTGTTGTCAGGATGTTGTCAGCTTGTTGTGAAAAGTTAGGCACACTGTGAGCGCTTTGTCTCCGGGCCAAAGCAGTTTAGGAATTGAGGTAATCCGAGTTCGAGTAGAGCGGGTCTTCAGGATCCAATATCATCTTGCTTCCGCGGGGTCACAGACCTCAGCGGCGGAAGCGTTTTCTTTCTTGCCGTGAACGCAGGCCTGAAGAGACTGTGTCGCAACCTGGTATCGGTTTGCAGCAGTGGAATTAAGCGGCCGGAATCCAGCCCCGAATGGGGCGGAAGATCTTAGCCCAACGCTTCAGCGCTGGGTGAAGTGGAAAATGAGGGCGAGTCCCGTAGGGACGGCAGAGGTTGCGACACAGTCTCCGAAGGCCCGTTCTACCGGATTACACAAATACCTAAAAATGCTCTAAAGCAAGGAGGAGGCTGTGCCCGAGCTTAGTCTGAAGAAGTTGCCGGACTAAACCTAAAGTCGCGTTGATCCGACATTTTCGCACCTGTGCCCTCGCTCCCAGGTCTCGAGAGAGCCATCGTGCGTGGAAACGAGTTTGGACGATCCGCATCTCTTGCACGTGGATTGAATGAGCACGTGGTCTGCCGTGTGCACCGGTGTATGGGTGAATGGATGTGCGTTTTCAAGGGGGTCATCTGGCATTGGTGGGCGCCTCTTTCGTGGAGTTGACATTATGTTACGCATGGCCGATCAGCGTCAAATCGGCACTGGGCGGGCGTTTCGGGGCATAGCCCGATGACGAGAAGCTCGACGCTTTTTCCCCCGGGTCAAAAAGTTGAAACCGGAGGGGAGAGTCGAAAGTGACGCCGACTGGATCCTTGGATAATGCGCTCGCCCCAAAATTGTGATGCTGATCGGGCTCTCGCGGCTGCTTGCCTGGAGATGGCCCGGAGGTGCGGATTCCTTATTTCACCAGCGACGCGTTTGCCTGATACAGGGTAAGGGCGTTGTCCCGGCTTGGAGGCGGACAGGACGCGGGTCAACCCCGGGTGGTGGGATATCCCTTATATACCCAGTCAGCGCCCAGGTTGTTGGGGATGTAGAGTACCTTGACCTTTGTGAAACCCGCTTTGTACAGCGCATAGTAGGCGGCGCGCACATTGGGACAATGATCCCAGGGGCAACATCCGCAATAAAGAACAACGAACTTATTATGTGGAAGCGACTTCACTCGCTTGAGCAGGGCGTCCATTGCCTGCGAGTCCGAGGTGGGGCCGATGAACTCAGCACCCGGAATGTGTGCCTGCGCATATAGAAGATAGGGGCCGACGTTGAGGATCAGCGGTTTCGCGCTCTTGGCTGACTGCAGAACGTTCGCCAAGTCCTCGGGATTGATGAGTTGGGAGCTGCCTGGCAGCAACTGGGCGGCGGATTCAGCGTCCATTGGCGGAGCCGCGGCGTATTGGCCGGCTGGAGTATTCGCCGATACGGGATTAAAAGAGATGACGGCTAAAATTCCGAAACCGGCAACGAAGAAGACGTACCTGGCTAACTTTTTCATAAGAGTCTTTTGCTTCTGCCCTCCTCAATTTCTCTTCAATAGCGCAGTAAGGCTGCGGCGAATCAGCGGGCGATCGATCAACGTGAGGCCAGCGGCGGATGCAGCTTGCAATTCAGCATCGAAGTCGGCGGCCTTGACATGCCCGGCAGGTTCGGCCAGCAGCAATGTAGCGCCGGGTTTGCAGGCTCGTGCGATCTCGACAAAGAAACGGCCGACGTCGGGGAACTCGTGCACGACCGCAAAGGCGAGAGTGAAGTCGATGGAGCCTTGCAGGTCCGTTATGCCCATGGATTCAGCCGCTGCAACGCGCGCATCCACACGAGCGAGAAGGCCAGCCTTGGCGGCGCGGCGCCGCAAACGGTCGATCATCTTAGGCTGAACGTCAACCGCGATCACGCGTCCCGAAGGTCCCACGAGGCGGGCCAGCTCCAGTGTGAAATAGCCCATGCCCGGTCCCGGCTCCAGCACGGTCATGCCTTCATGAACGTAGGGAGCGAGGATGGGGCCAGGGTCTTGCCAGAATCGCCGCAGCGGACAAGTGAGCCAATACCCGAGCCACCAGGGACAAACGCGATGGGTCATTTCTTGCCCGCGGAGAGTGATCGTGCGTCGGTCATTGTCCGCTAGGCTTTTTCGCAGAGGTATCGGCATGCACGGACGAGCTTGGCCCGTCGTCAGGATTGCACCGGAACCCGGCGCTACCTTGGCTCCGTCAGGTAGGGACGCCAAGCTTGGGCAGAAGCCACTGCGTCAGCACCACATAGATAACAACAAATGCGACGATCGGAATCCAGGCTGGCATGTTTCTATTACACTCCTCTCGCCGGTTTTAATCCAAGCTTCGCCAGCATCCACATCCCCGGACACCAGTTGGTGAATGCCGATTGCAGCAGGTTCAGTCCCACGAATGCCGTGAACAGATACCAGTAGGGATTGACCCAATATCCGAGCGCGAGCGAGAGCAGAACGAACACTCCCGCCATCAGTCGTAGACCACGTTCGATTGTCATACCTGTACCTCCTGAGAGAGTGCCGGAGCCGAGCTGTTGCCCAACGCCGGCCGCTTATGTTTTTCCACCATGTAATAGAGGACTGGCACAGCCATGCGCGAAAGCACGGTGGAAGCCACCTCGCCAGCCATCAGCGAAATGGCCAGACCCTGGAAGATCGGATCGAACAGAATTACGCTGGCGCCCACAACCACGGCGGCCGCGGTCAGCAGCATGGGACGGAAGCGCACCGCACCGGCATCGACCACGGCATGCTCGAGGCTCATGCCCTGGTTACGGCGAAGCTCGATGAAATCGACCAGGATGATTGAGTTGCGCACGATGATGCCGGCCCCCGCGATGAAACCAATCATCGAGGTTGCCGTGAAGAATGCGCCCATCAACGCGTGCGCCGGTAGAATGCCGACCAAAGTGAGTGGGATCGGCGCCATGATCACCAGCGGCACGATGAAGGAGCGGAACCAGCCGACGACGAGCACGTAGATCAGCACCAGCACCGCGGCGAAGGCCAAGCCCAGGTCACGGAAGACCTCGACCGTGATGTGCCACTCGCCATCCCATTTCATTGCCAGACGGTCGGTCTCCGTGGGCATGGCGACGTTGTACTGCTGGATGCGATAGCCGCCCGCAGTCTTAAGCTGATCGATGGCCTTGCCCATCTTCTGAATGGCATAGACAGGACTCTCTTCTTCGCCGGCGACGTCGCCTAGAACATAAACCACGGGATGCAGGTTTTTGGCGTAGAGGGTAGTGTCGATGGTTCTTCTTTTCGAGGGTGGTCAGTTCGCCGACAGAGACTTGTCCGCCACCGGCGCTGGGCAGGCGCAACGACTGCAGCGAAGTGATGCTGGAGCGATCGGCGCGGCCCAGTTGGACGCGGATGGAAATGTCCTCGCGCGATTCGGGTGCGTGCAGCAGACCGGCGGTGACGCCATCGAGGCCGACCTGCAAGGTACGGCTGACATCCGATGCGGAAACGCCATGGAGTGCAGCCTTGTCGAGATCGACTTTCAGGTCGTACTTCACTTGCGGGTCTTCGATGTACCAATCGACGTCAACCACGCCGGGCGTGGTCTGGAAGATGTGCTTGATCTGCCTGGCCAGCTCTACCTGCTGTTGGTAATCGGGGCCGTACACCTCAGCCACGAGCGTTTGCAAGACGGGCGGACCAGGCGGCACCTCGGCGACCTTTATGCGCGCGCCATAACGGTTGCCGATCTCAACCAGGCCAGGACGAAGACGCTTGGCGATATCGTGGCTCTGCGTGCTGCGCTCATGATGATTCAGCAGGTTGACTTGAATGTCGGCTTGATTCGAACCATGGCGCAAAAAGTAATGGCGCACCAGCCCGTTGAAGTTGTAAGGGCCCGAGGTGCCGGAGTAGATCTGATAATTCTGCACTTCGGGCTGCTTGCCGAGATACTGACCCAACTCTTGCGCCACGCGCGTGGTTTGTTCGAGCGTGGTTCCGTTGGGCATGTCGATCATGACCTGGAATTCGCTCTTGTTGTCAAAGGGCAGCATCTTCACTTTGACCAGCTTGAACGCTACCAGCGAGCAGGCGAGCAACAGCATCACGACCACGCTGCCGAGAAAAAGCCAGCGGCGGCGTGGGTTCTCGATCAACGGATTCATGATGCGGCGGTAGAAGCGCGTGGTCCAGCCTTCGGTTTCATGTTTATATCCGCTGCCGGAGGCGTAGTGGCGAAGCAGACGCAGCGCCGCCCAGGGCGAGACCACGAAGGCCACGATCAGCGAGAACAACATGGCTGCGGATGCGCCGACGGGTATGGGACGCATGTATGGCCCCATCAGGCCGCGCACGAAGGCCATGGGAAGAATGGCGGCGATCACGGCGAAAGTGGCCAGGATGGTGGGGTTCCCGACTTCGTCCACCGCCTCGACGGCGACATCGGACAGCGACCGGCCCTGACTTTGCGGCAGACGGAAATGGCGCACCACGTTCTCCACCACGACAATCGCGTCGTCAACCAGAATTCCGATGGAGAAGATGAGGGCGAAGAGGGTAACGCGGTTCAGGGTGTAGCCGAAGATGTAGAAGATGAACAGAGTGAGCGCCAAGGTAACGGGAATCGCGATCAACACCACGCCCGATTCACGCCAGCCCAGCGCCAGCGCGATCAGGAGCGTTACCGATAGCGTCGCCAGAAACAGGTGCTTGAGCAATTCGTCGGATTTGTCTTTGGCGGTTTCGCCATAGTTGCGGGTGACGGTGACATTCAGATCTGAGGGCAGAAGGTATCCGCGCAAATCGGCGATTTTCTTTTCCGCAGCCTCGCTGATAACCGTGGCGTTGGTTCCTTTGCGCTTGGCGAGGGTGATGGTGACGGCCGGGAACTCGCCGCGCGATGCGGTGCTGGGAGCACCGGCAGCATTGGCGTACAGTACATAATCTTCGGGCTCGGCAGGACCATCGACGATCTCCGTGGCAACGTCGCGCAAATATATCGGCTTACCCTGGGAAACACCAACCACAACCTGCTTCAAGTCTTCGGCGCGGCCGAGGAAGCGTCCGGCTTCGACCTGGAACTCCTGATTGTCCTGGGCGAAGCTACCGGAAATGCTGCGCGCATTGGCTTGTTCGAGCTGGGAGGCGACCGCGCCGGCGGTCATCCCATAGGCTGCCAGCCGTTGCGAGTCGAGCACCACGCGCACCTGGCGGGGAAGTCCGCCGATGATCTTCGTCTCCGAGACGTCGGGGACCTGCTTGAGCTGCTGCTCGAGTTCACCGGCGATCTGGCGAAGCTGATAACTGTCGTAATGCTCGCCCCAGAGGGTGAGCGCCATGATGGGGACGTCGTCGATGGAACGAACTTTGATCAGCGGCTGGGAAACGCCTTGCGGAATGCGATCGAGGTTGGAGTACAGCTTGTTATAGGCCTTGACGATCGCGTCTTCTTCCCTGGTGCCCACGTAGAAGCGCACCACCAGCATGCTCATGCCCGGTTGGCTGATGGAGTACACGTATTCGACGCCGGGAACCTCGCGCAGCAGCCGCTCCATGGGAATGGTGGCGCGCTGTTGCACCTCCGCCGGAGTGGCGCCGGGCATGCGCACGAAGACGTCAAGCATGGGCACGACAATCTGCGGCTCTTCTTCGCGCGGCGTCATGAGAATAGCGAAGGCACCGGCCAGCAGCGCGCCCGCGATGAACAGCGGCGTCAGCTTGGAGTTGATGAAAGCGTGCGCCACCGAGCCGGCGAGACGGAGCGGAATTTTTGGCCCAGCCGCCATGGTTACTGCGCTCCCATGCGCTTGCCACTGAATTCGTTTCCGGCAGTATCTGCTACCACACGTTCACCGCCGTCGAGTCCGGAGAGGACCTCAACATCCTTGGCGGAAGGTTTGCCGAGAGTGATGTAGCGAAGGCCGGCAATCTGATCTTTGTCGATTACGTACACTGCGTCCAATTGGCCGCGATGCACCAGCGCGGTTAGCGGGACAAGAATGGATTGACGCTCGCCGCGGAGAAATTGTGCCCGTCCGAAGAGACCAGAACGTACTAGCGGATTTGCCGGCAACTCGATTTTGACGGTGAAGCTGCGACTCCAGGGATCGGCGGCAGGAACAATCTGCACTACCTTGCCGGAGATCGGTTGAGCGCCGAGGGCATCGATCGCGAGGGGGACCGTGGCTCCCAGGTGGACAGCGGCAATCTGATTTTCATCGACCTGAACTTCGAGGCGGAAGTGACTGGGATCTTCGACGGTCAGCAACGGAACGCCGGGAGCGGCCATGGCGCCCGCGTCAACGAACTTTGCGGTCACCAGTCCATCGAAAGGAGCGCGAATGCTGGTGAACCCGACGGCGGTGCCGGCCTGGGAAACTGCGGCGTCAGCTTGTGCGCGACCGGCATAAGCGGCGTCGCGACGCGCTTTGGCCGCTGCCAGCTTGGTCTTCACCTCGTCGAACTCCTGCGGACTGACGGACTTTTTGTCGTAAAGCATTTGATAGCGCCGCATGGTGGACTCGGCGAGCGAGTAGTCGGCGTCGGCAGCGGCGATGGCCTGTTCGGAGGCCTGCAGTCCCGCAGTAGCGCTTTGGTAGGCTGCGTGAGGCTGAGCCGCATCGATGGTGACCAGGACTTCTCCGCGACGAACCCGGTCGCCTTCGTGCACATTGACGCGAGTGACGGTTCCCATCACCTGGCTGGCAAGCTGGGCGGAGTCGGCTGCGCGCACCGTGCCCGTGGCTTCGATGTAGTCGGGCATGGTGGCGCGTTGTGCGGTGAAGAGAGCGACACCGGTAACGGTCTCAGGTGAGGCGGTGATTGGAGACTTCGCGACCGGAGCAGGCGGATAGAAAGAGAAGTCCCACGAGAGCAAGAATTGTTGGTCTCCCACCGTTTCGCCAACGACGGGCGAAAGAATGGGGCGCCCGCTCAGGATGACATGCCAAAGTAAATCGGGCGCTGGAAGAAGAATGGTTCATTGGGTCACCGCCGGAGAGTTGGGAGTAAGAGTGCCGGCAGCGAGTTCCATTCCGGCGTAACTGCTTTGCATGCGATATACCGCCTGCCAGTATTCGGTCTGGGCGCGATGGGCCGCTTCTTCCACCAGCAAAAGATCGCTGACGGTGGTCAAGCCGCCGTCATAGCGGTTCTGGTTGATGCGCAGGCTTTCCTCGGCCTGCTGGATGGCGCCGCGAGCGACTTCCACTTGCTGCCGGGCGGCGTCGTAATCGTAATAAGCCTTACGGACCTGCAGGCGAATCTGGTCGCGAAAAGCGTCGCGCATGGCGGTGGCCTGCTCTTGCGTAGCTTTTTCCATCGCGAGGTGGGCGCGCTTGCTGTCGCCATCGAATAAGTCGAACTGCAGTTCCGCTCCAGCGATCCAGTTATTGCCGCCATTCCATCCGGGAGAAGGACTATCGGTCTCCCACGAGCCGAAGACATTGAGGCGCGGAGCGAAGGCGCCCTTGGCCATGGAGATGCTCTTGGCCTGAGCGCTGCGTTCGGACTCGACACGTTTCAGATCGGGGCGCTTCACCATCGCCTGCTGCTCCAGATCGGCGACGGTGGTGACGGGAAAGCCGTGCTCGGTGAGACTCTCCTGCGGGTCGTACATGGTGTCGGGCGGCATGCCGATCGCCAGCGCTAATTGCGCACGCGCCAACGCGAGGCCGTTTTCTGCCTGGATGGCTTCCTGCTTACGCGAGGCCACGGCCACTTGCGCGCTGAGCAGATCGGAGTCCACCGCCATTCCGCTCTCGACCCGGGCGCGGCTGAGCTGCTCGGTAGCTTGCGCGGTCTTCAAGCTATCCTGCGCTACGGCGACCTGCTTTTGCGCCAGTAAGACACCGTCGTAGGCCTGCACCGCCTGATACACCAGTTCCTGATCGGTGCGGTCGAGTTGCTGCTCCGAGGCTTGCTGCATGTATCGGGCACGGCTGACGCTGTACCAGCTTTGCAGGCCGTCGAAAAGGCTCCATTGCCCGGAGAAGCGGCTGGAGAAGTTGCCGATGGGCGTGGGCGTGTTGAGCCGGTTGAGGGCGAAGTCGGCGGCGGTGAAGCTCTGCTGGCGGAGCTTGGTGCCGAAGACGAAGACGGGATCGTTGCCGCGCACCGCACTCTCGGTGAACATGATTTTAGGGAAGAGCGGCGAGCGGGATTCGCGGACGGCGGCGAGCGAGATTCGGGTGCCCGCCATGGACGCTTTGTGGAGAGGGTTCTTATCGAGCGCCATGGCGACCGCTTGAGGCAGAGTGAGCGGAGTGCCGCAGTAGAGGTGTCGCCGGCTGAAGCCGGCTCGGGAGCACAAGGGGGGCCTGCTATGGCGCAGCTGAAGCTGCGCCCCTTCGAAGCTCCCTAGCCTGCCGCTACCTGGCGCGTTTGCAGTCTGCGCTGCAGATGGCATCGCCAATGCGGCGATGACTACCGCGGTATGAAGGCCAGCCATGGCCAGGAACGGTTGGCGGCAATTTGTCCGGCGAATGCCAGGACACGTCGCAACACTTACGCTCCAACCAGGACGGGCTCGACCACGGGCACAATCTCGAAGCTGGTGTGCAGCGTCGCGCTGAGCTTCACCATGGCGCCTACGGAGCAGTACTTCTCTTCCGACAGGCGAATGGCATCGTCGACGGCTTGGGGAGGAACGTCAATGCCGGTCACGATGTGATGAATGCGAACCTGGGTAAAGACTTGCGGTGGGTCAGGCGTCTGGTCAGCCTCGACCTTCACTTCGTATCCCGTCACCTGAAGGCGCTTCTTGCGCAAGATGTTAATGACGTCGAAGGCGGTGCATCCGGCCAGGGCAATGGCAACCAGCTCGATCGGCTTGGCGCCGGTATTGCCGGCAGCGTCGTCGAGAAGCAGATGATGTCCGGTCCCGCTGGTAGCTATGAATTGCCTATGAGTGCTTGAGGCTTGAGTCAAAGTTACGTTGGCAGAAATCATTTCGTTCTCCGTGTCGCCGAACCGTGAAGCCAGGCTCGACAAGCCCATTACATCGGGCTACAGGAAGAAACGCAGTGACGGGCGAACATGTTACAGGGAAAATTTGGGATGAGGGCGGAATTCCCGAAATGGGAAATTGCTTGGGGCGGCGAAGAAAAACCCTCCTTAGGCCAAAATCAGGCCTGGAACGAGGAACCCAGTTTCTTTTTCTCCAGTGCAGCCGCCGCCTGCTGGTACTTGGCCACTAATCCGCGGCGGAGTTCGTCCGCGCGGCGGGGTTCGCATTGCGGCGCGAAGGAGCGGCATTGCTGCACCGCTTGCTTCAGGCTGGAGAGAAATGCCTGGCAGGGTTCGCAGTCGTGCAGGTGAAGATCCATCTCCTGGCATACGGCGTCGTCAACAATTCCGTCCATGTAGTCGGAGAGAGCCGCGAACAGGCGGCGGCAGCGCTGGGGGCGTCCCGTTTCTGCGGCGGCGTGAATCTCAAAGCCAGCCCGCCCCGGGCCACCGGAGATGCGGGACAAATGCTGACGCACGAACAGACGTGCACGATGCAGCCGGACGCGCACTGTGCCTTCGCGTATTCCCAGGATTTGCGCGACCTCGGAGGTACTCAAATCTTCCATGTCGTGAAGTACCAGTACCATGCGATATTGCGGAGGCACGGCGAGCACGGCCTGCTGGAGCTGTTCGCTGGTTTCGTTATTGAGCGTTGCGGCTTCGGGACTGGGCGCCCGGCTTAACAGATGGCGCAGTTCACGATCATCGGGCATCAGGGCATCGAGCGACAGGTTCTTCGCCGGAGAATTCTTGTAGCCGCGGCGGTTGCTGATGCAACGATTACGCGCAACCTTGTACAGCCAGACCGCGAGCGCCCGCGAATTTTCAAACTTGGGAAGATGCGGTATCGACTTGAGCAGGACCTCTTGCATGGTGTCTTCGGCATCTTCGGGATGGCCGCAGACTTTCATGCTGAAGGAATACACCGCATTTTGCAGCAGCGAAAGCGCCCGGTCGATCGACTCGGGGCGATTGTCACGAACCAACTGCAGCGCCTGTTCCAACCTTGCGGACACATTTGCAGATTAGCTGATGCCAGAGGTGGAAGTCATCTGGCCGGTATAGCGGCTTGCATACATCTAGTCGACAGTCTGCGAAACAATCGTCGACATCTCCAGAGCGGCCTGGCGAGCACGCAACTCTCGCAGCGGCTCTTCGTCGAACTCTTCGGCGCAGCCGGCTACCGTCCGCGCTCCTTGCTCGGCGAGTATGCGGCGGAATTCCGGATCGGGCGTAGAGGCGGCGATGTCATTCAGGGCCCGCAGCAATCGCAAGCTGACGGCCATATCGGCTTTCGAATAGTCGCGGATCTGCTCAAAGGCCGCTTCCAGCAAGCGCTCGAAGTGCATCCATTCAATGCTGGCGCGAACGATGCCGGGCGGATCGTACAGCAAGTCGTCAGGCGGTTCGCGCGAAGCAAAGCGAATCAGAATTCGGCTCAATTGATCGATGCAGTTGATGGCGGTCGTGGGATCGTTAACCGCGGGCGAAATTGCTTTTAATGCGATATCGACAATCTGCAGCACACCGAACTCTACATCCTGCTGTAACGTCCGCGTCGGGCCGATGTCGAAAGCTGCAAGCAGTTCGGCGGTTCCCACGGCAGGCAGACGGTTTCCCTTGGAGACCATCATCAGTGGGATTCCGGCAGGAACAAAATGGCCGACCCGCCGCAGAGCGCGAACCGTGACATGGTAGTGCTTCGCAACCACGATGACGCGGTTCTTATCGATGAAGCGGATATAGCCGGAGCGGTTGCTCAAGACTGCCACCTCGCTGGGGCTGGGCTTGAGCGGCGCCGCACCATCGAAGTGATCGAAGTGATGCGGCCAGGGCATCATCTCATCGATCATGGCCTCCGTTTCTTCGGCGATTCTGTCAACGATGTGGTTGGCGCTGATGGCCTGAGAGATATGGTGAATGAAGAAAAGCAGTAACCCGACACATGCTAAGGCCAAAATCATCGCGCCCAGAACGGTTGCCACAGGCGCGAAGGGCCGCGGGAACGAATGCGCCGTGGGAAGCGCCGCCATGCAATAGGAAAACGTACCCAGGAAGATGCCAAGCGTCCATTGGGTTACGCGGTCCCGGGAAAAGCTGACAATGATTCGCGGCGAGAACTGCATCGACGCCAGGGTGAGCGTCATGAGCAGAATAGCGAAGACGATGGACACCACCGTCATGATGGAGCCGGCGATCGCCGCCAGAATGACCTGGGCAACTTGGGGATCGGAGTGCGACGGGAATAAAAACCTGGGCACCCAAGTGCTGGCAATCGGAAACTCCTCTTCCAGCCACGACAGGAATGCGCCCGTGAAACCCAGTACCAACGCGATGGTGAGAGGGCGAATCAAGAAGCCGCCACGCAGGTTGTACATGGCGTGGCGAAGCAACAATGGCAGACTTTTGCTCACGGCCCTTTCTCCGAGTGCCCGTTCCTCATACGCGTGGCGCTGATCTCTTCTGCCGACTGCTCGAGGATCAGGCACTGTCCCAGATTATCGATGCCGGGTCCGTGATTGGCAACGCTAACCGTGTGCTTAAGTATTGCGATTTGCCGATTGCCCGAAATGACGGGGCTCGCCAGGTGCGACCTACAGTTATGGACGGCCTACGGCAGGGGTTGACCTTTCGGTCTGGTGCGGGATTGCCGAGACTTTGCCGCCGATGATTGCTCGACTCGGTGTAGTCGCGCGTCCAGTTCAGCCGACTTTGTGCGAATCCAATCCGCACTTGGAGGCTTTGGCACAACACGCGGTATTTCGGGCTTGAGAAGATCACCTTCCGGACTGAGTTCCAGGTCCTTTTCGAATGCCGAGATCTTCTCCTCGATACCGAGGAGTTCGCTAGCCAGCGAGGTTAAGTAAACTGCGTCGGAGGCGTGCTTCTTAGTTATCAGCCTGGCTTCGGCTAGAGCGGGCCTAATAACATACGCAGCTAGTTCGGGCAGACGAATTGTTCTTGAGCTCATCATGGCTGGTTGCCACGCTCATCTCTTCGCACATTGCCTAGTAGCGGTGGGGCAACTGTTTCTCCGTTTCAATAGAGCTGGTCAGTGCTCCTACTAAGTAACTAGCCACAAGTACCGCCAGTACAGCAATGGTCACAATGTCCATCCCCCAACTCCATAAGCTCGGGCTCCGGCCCGGCTAGCTTCCAATTCAGCACAGGGGAATCACCGTGCTCTGTGCGATGCGGTCGCACCTTTCAACTTGGACAGCAACTGCGATGCAGATCCCAGGCTGGTTTTAATTACGACTAAAGGACTCTGGCCGATCCACAATCGGGCCGCCAGCAATACCTGGTTCAACATCCCCACTCTGCCTCTCCCGGCTTGGCGAAGTAGCGGCGCGAGCTTTCTTGTATGTGCGCGTTCGTTTCCAATTCCAGAATCGCAAGGCGAGCTGCGGCCACCAGGCGATTGGAGTCGCTAGACGGAGCAGGGCCTGCTGGCGCACTCTCCTGTTGCGGATTGGACGAGAGAGCCTCGGTGTAGTGATGGAACAACCTGGTGAATTGCTGAACAAACAATTCTTGAGTAGACATATTCTCCTGTTGAGCGCCTTTCCTGCGCTGGTTCATTGGATACTGTCAGGCGTAAAGGGCGAATAAGACGTTCATAAGGAGTTTGTAAAGACAGGAATTTCAAGTAACAGCCTGGATTTCCCCTAAACGCAGGACGTAAAAGAAGAGCTTTAACCTAGCAGCGGCGTGGCCCTGCAGGATTGCTCTTCCCGAAGTTTGTGTCTGCTGCAGTAATCTCCAACGACTAGATGATTCGACTCGAAGGGTTTATAGCGCCATGCCCAGTTTGGCACCTTTACAAAAAACTTATAAACCCTTTATCCCACGCTTACAGACGAGATGATCCAATCAAGAAGCTGAAAAACAGCCTAAACGTCCGTTCCACAGGAGAGCTTGATGACGACTCTCTTCTTAATAGTCAGCGCAATTAGCGTCGTGTTCTTCCTGGTATTTTTCGTGCAGTGCTGGGGCCCGCGAGATGGTCTTTCAAGGCTGGGGCGAAAATCCAAACTAGGCGCTGCGCGAAGGCTCTCGCCATCGGAAATGATGGACCGAGACGCGGAACGTAGGTCGCTGGCTGCCATCGAGAAGCAGATGACAGAGTTTATCTCCGCGCATCGGCGGACTGCGGCGGTCTTGCTGGTCGTGATCGTATCCATTTCGGTGATGGCGCGCGCGTAGTCATGGGGTTCGTGTTCTGAGGATTAAAGCTGGAAATGCAACCGATGTTCATGAATGCTGATGGAGTATCGGGGCCGTTCCTGGTGGCCAGTTTCTAAGAGCTATTAACCGGTCATCTCCGCGACTCCGAGATATAACGTTCACGGTGTTGCGCAAGAGGTGACCCGATGTGCAGAAGAAGCGTTGAGTTCGTTGTAGCGGTTTTCCTAGCGATCAGCGGTGGTTTGGTCTGGGTTGTGCCGATGCAAGCGCAGGAGATGGAAGCCAAAGCCCAATCGGCGGAGACGGTGACGGTATCGGCACAAACCATGAACCGGCTGCAGCAACATCTTGCCGACCTTGAGAGTGAAGTGCAGGAGTTAAAAGCACAGATGAAGGACATGCAGTCTACGATGTCGACGTCTGGGCCGGCTGCGGGTTCGTCCAGCGCCGACTCTGCGCACAGCACGGCGGATAGCGTCGCGCCAAGTGCGCCGTTGTCACAGACAACTGCATTGCTGTCGGCGGATGATCGCAGCGTGCTCGACTACCTGAAGGGGACGACGATCAATGTCTCGGTTGATGGCTACTACGCCTATAACTTCAACGATCCCGTCGGCCGGGTCAATCTGCTACGCGCCTACGATGTCAGCAGTAATGCGTTCAGCTTGAATCAGGCGGCGGTGATCTTCGAGCGCGCTCCCGATGTGGACGCAGGGCGCCGCTATGGAGCCAGGGTCGATTTGCAATTTGGGCAGGCCACGGCGACTTTGCAGGGAAATCCCAGCAACGAACCGCGTCCCACCATCTATCGCAACATCTTCCAGGCTTACGGTACTTATGTCGTGCCGGTTGGCAGCGGTCTCACTGTGGACTTTGGCAAGTGGGCCAGTTCGCTGGGAGCGGAAGGGAACTACACCCAGTTCCAGATGAACTATTCGCGCGCCTACTGGTTCAACTTTCTGCCGTTCTACCACATGGGAATTCGCGCGCAATACGCCATCAACAAGAAGCTGGCGTTGAACTACTGGCTGGTGAATGGAACCAACCAGACCGAGCCTACCAATGGCTTCAAGGATGAGATGTTTGGATTTGTGCTTACGCCAGTTAAGTCGGTCAGCTGGACCATGAATTACTATTTCGGCCAGGAGCACCCGAACGCGACGCCGGTTGCGACCTGCGGCCCAGTCCCAGTGCAGCCAGGTTTGTGCTTCCAGCAGATCAGCCCCGCGCCCGACGGAAAGCTGCACATCTTCGACAGCTACGTGACGTGGCAGACCACGCCAAAGCTGACGTTACAACTGGAAGGCGATTACGTCATTCAGCGCCTGTGGCCCAGCTCCGGACCAGGTCAATCCTCGGCTCCAATGCACACCGATGGCGGCGCTGGCTGGGCCAAGTATCAGCTCACGCCTAGGACTTATATCGCCGGGCGCGGAGAGTATCTCTCCGACCGTGGCGGACTGTTCAGCGGAGTCACCGAGGCGCTGAAGGAGTTCACCACCACCTACGACTTCACGTTGGCCAACGGATTTGAAATGAAGTATGAATATCGGCGCGATTGGTCCAACCAGCCAATCTTTCCAACCAGCACACAGAACATTTACAGCACTCACCAGGACACGGCCACCATGGGCGTGATCTGGTGGTTTGGACGCAAGCAAGGACCGTGGTAACGAGACAGCGACGATAGGCAGAACAGAAACGCAGTCTTGTGATGGCATGATCCGCACACGCACAGAAAGCAGCGGCGAAACTGAAGCGGACGCCATCCAGCAGATTTTGGCGGGTGTTGCCGACTTACTCGATGACACTTCCATCGTTGTTACGCCCGGTGGGGACACGGTAGACGCACGCACGAGTCGAATATGGGCTTCGTTCCATCGCACGCCCGAGACAAAACAGTGAGCGAGGGCGCGATGAAGCAGTCGTCAGGTCCTCAGCCCTTCGCTTTCGATTCTTCAAGGCTTCGCCGGTTCATGATCTTCGATCCAGGAGATTGCCCTCATGGCGCTTGGGAACCCAAGCGTTGTAATACCAAGCATCGCAACATGCGTCATTTCCTCCCGAGAAATTCCAGCATCCTGGGCGTGGCGTACCGCGGAGTGCGTGGCGCCCTCCAGTCCTGACCCCAAAGCAAATGCCAGTTTCACGAGTCTGCGTGTTTTCTCATCCAGCGGACCACAGGAATGGCACGCTTCGGCAAGAGTCGAGAATGCTTCCCATACCTCGGGGTGAGACGTCCGAAATCGTTGGTTGTGCTCAGTCGGTTGTGCCATGAACAATACCTCCTCCGATTCGGCGACAGAATACTGTATGAGCGAACGAAATCCTATACGCGAACGGCGAGCGGCAATCCCGGGCAAAGGTGCTCCGTTGGTTCAGTGATTCGTACAGGAAACCCGAACAATGACCCGCTGAAACGGACGTAGGTTGAGGTGTTATGTGCAGTTCTGTCCAGCAAGGGCATCGGTAGCCGCTTCATATTCGCGGACTAGTCGTGGCCGCAAGTGTTCAGCCTGCTCGGACTGGCGAGACGGCTCGTAGGTGCGACAGATGTTGACAACTTGCTCCAGGCTGGACAGGAATGCCAGGCATGGTTCGCAGTCGCTGAGATGCTTCTGCATTTGGCGGCAGAAATCGTTTTCAAGAACGCCGTCGATGTAGTCCGACAGGCGAGCAAAAAGGTCGCGACATTGCTTGGCTTTGCGGTGCATGCCGGCGGGCGGGGACGTGACTGCGGGCACCGGGCGTCCTGACAGGTGCGGAGCCAATTTCCTGCGTACGTGCAGACGGGCACGATGGAGACGGACCCGGACCGTCCCTTCGCAGAGGCCAGTTATTTGCGCGACTTCAGAGTGGTTTAGACCCTCCATGTCGTGCAATACCAGGACGGAACGATATGCTGGCGGCAATTCCCTGACGGCCTGCTCCAGAAGTTCGCGGGTTTCGCTGCTCACTGCCTGCTGCTCTGGGTTGGACGATTTGGGCAAGGTCAGCAGCGCCAGTTCCTGCACGTCGGGCATTAGCGCGTCCAGCGACAAATCCAGGAAGGGCGCGCTTTGCGGGCGCCGCCGGTGCGCGAGACAAGAGTTTCGCGCGACCTTGTACAGCCACACCGTTAAGGCCTTGGAATTGTCAAACCCATCGAGATGGCGCACTGCCTTGATCAGGACGTCCTGCATGGTATCTTCGGCGTCCTCGGGATGGCCACACGCCTTCATGCTGAAGGCAAAGACGGTATCCTGCAGCAGGGCGAGTGTCTTCTCCAACGAATCGGACGATCGCTGACGGTAAGTCTCTAGAGCGCGCTCTATGTCACCTCTCACTTGCGCAGGATATCCTGCCCAAGATTCGTTTGTAGGTGACGGGCGTCACATCAGCTACTTACGAAAGGGCCCCTCACCACATCTACGAATCCCTCACTTCGACTTCATGGCAGTTTCGCAATTCATGTAGTCCACCTCTCGCCTTGAAAGGGCACGGCTTCAAGCCGTGCCGCATGTTACGCCAAGGCAGCTGGGCTTTAGCCCCGGAGGGAACTCGGTCTATGCCTTCTCTGAAACTGCTTTAGCTTGCGACTCTGCTGTGTGCGGCGGTTGGGTTTCATCTTCGGCAGATTGGTGATTGAGCTCCTCCTCCCACTCCGACTGCTGGCGCTTAATGTCGGCCCACCACTTGAAGTGATGCCGGTATGCGTACAACTCGTCGACCATGCCGGTGATCATCGAATAGAACGCGGGCCGTTCTTCTGGAAACACCGCTCCCATATAAACGTGGATCATCAAGCCCGATACCACTATTCCGGCCAGCAGGAAGTGCACCACCATGGCCCACTGCACCATCGTCGTCCCCATGAGATGGAAGCTCATAATCAGGCCGGAAAGCATGATCAGTGGAATGCAGGTATACACCATAAGAGCGTAGAGCTTCTGCCCGGCGTTGTACGCTCCCTGGGGCGGCAGAGGTGAGGTGGACGGTCTCAGCAAAGCCGTGGCGCGCGCCTTCAGCCAGGCAAAATCGTCAGAGTCCAATGCGACTTCTTTGGCCAGCACCTCGGCATGCAAAAAGTGCCGCCAACCAAAGGTCACATACACTGCGCATACCAGGATCCATGTAATGCCGACTGCGATGTGAAAACGCAGCAGGTTCGCCGGCGAGCCGAATAACTGCTCCATGAAAGTCAGATACCACTGGGGCGCAAAGCGCAACGATGGACTGACCACCAGAGCTGCTCCCGTGGCCAGCTCCAGCAGCCAAACTAGCGCGTTGAACCAATGCAGCAGAACGACTGCGACCTGGTGCTTCTTGATCTGCCGCTGGGCCATCTCCTGCGCCTGCTGCGGCGTAAGCGATTGCGGTAGAAATCCGGCGGACGTTGTGGACATCGCTTTCTCCTACTCGTCGAACTGGTGCTCGCCAACCGCCAGTTGCCGAAAGAACGCAACGGCCTGCCCGAGGAACGTGGCTCCCACGGCGAGGAAGATCAGCTTTTCAACCACGGCCCCCCATACCCTGGTGGCGGCCACGGTATGCGGCGCATGAGGGGCGAAACTGGCGGCGGCAATTTCCAGGTGCTCGGGTCTGCCAAGGTAGTAAACATTCGGACCAATCGCCGCCGCATTCGATTCAATACGCTTGGCCTCACCGCGATACACCGCGTTGAAGACTCCGCCGGAGGTGTCCTCCAGATCGCCGAATGTTTTGGCGTTGGTCGGACAGGTAAGCACGCACGCGGGCAGAATGCCTTTGGCCACGCGCGTGGCGCAGAAGTCGCACTTGTCCACCTTGCCCGCCGCAGAATCGATGTAACGCGCGTCGTACGGGCAGGCGGCAACACAACTGCCGCAGCCGATGCATAGCTCGCGGTTTACTCGCACCGTGCCCGTGCTGTCCTGGTACGTGGCGCCCGTGGGACAGGCGGGTACGCATGTCGGACGCTCGCAGTGATTACATTGCGAGACGTAAAACGTAGATTTGAAATTGGGATATTGTCCCTGCGTTCCCGCCGTCCGCACCCGGGTACGCGCGCCGCCGATGGGAACCGCCCACTCGGACTTACAGGCCACGGTGCAGGACTGGCAGCCTACACAGCGTTTCAGGTCGATCAACATCGCGTATCGGGACATGCTGCCGCTCCTATGCTCTTTCCGCGGGATGAATGCGGACGAAGTTCACGCGCATTCCGGTTCCACCCATTAAAGGATCGATGGCAATCCGGGTCATGAGTGCCGTGTCGGAAAAGCCGTGCTGATAAGCCTTCTTCAAACCGGGCGCCTGCGCACCGAAGCCGTGGACCGTGTAAGCCACGTCGCTGCGCATGGCGGGAGTGGTCCGCAGGGTAATCACCGGACTGCGCACTCCATCCTGGTTCTCCAGACAGACTTTTTGTCCGTCACGCAAACTCATTCGTGCAGCGGCTTCCAGGCTCACCCATATCGGGTTCTCGGCCATCAGGTCATCGAGCCACGCGTTATTTTCCGTACGCGAAAACGAATGTACCGGTGCGCGGCCGTAGATGAAGCGCAAGTAGCCCGGCGGGGGATCTTCGACGGGCTCATATTTTGGGATGGCATCGAACTGCAGGTCCTGCAGTACCGACGACAGCAACTCGATCTTTCCGCTTTGCGTGGGAAACAGAGGGCCGTCGTTTTCTGCGCGATCTTCGATGTAGGGTTTGCCGGCGAACGAAACCGCGCCCAGAGCCTTCAATTCCGTTTCATTGATTCCAAGTGGTGCGATCAGGCGGCGCAGATGGTCGTCAGGATCGCTCCAGGGGAAGTAATCGGACAGGCCGAGCCGTTGCGCAGTTTCTTTTGCAATCCACCAGCCCGGCTTCGATTCATAAAGCGGCGAAATTGCCGGTTGGCGGATGGCAATGAATGGACGCTTGGAAGTCGTGACCACCGCAGGCGGATCGTAGCGTTCCAGATAGGTCGCTTCCGGCAGTACCAGGTCGGCATATCGCGTCTGCTCGACCGGCAGCACATCGACTACGGCCATGAAGTCCAGCTTCCGAATCGCCGCCAAAGTTTTTTGCCGGGTGGGAATGCTCTCAAAGATGTTCTGCCCGTATACCACCCATGCCTTGATGGGGTAAGGATCGCCGCTGAGGGTCGTTTCAATCAATCCTTGGGTAAGTCCGTGGGCTTCTTCGCTGGCCAGCGGATACAGACTGCCGACGCGATCGGCGCGCGGCCTCTGGATCTCCGGCATGGGAGGTAAATGGATTTTCCCTGTCGCCAGTTTGGTAGGAAGGAAGATTCCGCCCTTGCGTCCGTAGGCGCCAAGCAATGCTGTCAGGATCGCCATCGCCCGCGCCCGCTGCGTGTCGTTACCGTACCAGCTCACGTGGCGGCCGGGATGAATCGCAACCGCCGGCCTGCACGCCCCCATCAGACGGGCGGTGTCGCGAATCTGGCTGGCGGGAAGGTCGGTGATCGGCGCAGCCCATTCGGGCGTGAAGGATTGCACGTGCTCGTCCAGCTCCTTCAATCCGACAGCATATTGATCGAGATACTCCTCGTCGTAGAGCTTCTCGGTGAGCACCACATTCATCCACGCCAGCAACAGCGCGGTATCGGTTCCCGGTTTGATGGGTAACCAATGGGTGGCCTTCGATGCCGCCGTGGAGAAGCGCGGGTCAACGACAATCAGCTTTGCGCCTTTGGAGAGCCCTTCGGCAAATGCGGTTACTTGCGAGGTAAAGACGTTTTCACCAATATGGCTGCCGATGAGCACCATGCATTGCGACTCCGCCAGATCGACCGGCTCCGGAGAATTGACCGGTCGCCCGAAGGTAAGCTGATACCCAATGTCACGCGCTCCCCGACATTGCGCAAATGCCGGCTCCGCCGAGTTCGGCGTGCCATAAGCTTTCATCAAGGTGGCGAAGAATCCCGAATGCACGCCGTGCGGAAACAGCGCCACGACTCTCCGCGCCATATTTGTCCTTCAACTGCTTCAAGTGCGCGCCGAGAAAGTCCAACGCCTCATCCCAGCCCACGCGACGAAACTTGCCCTCGCCACGCTCACCGGTCCGGATTTGCGGATACTTCAGCCGGTCCGGGTCATACAACAGCGCGGTGCCGGCGTTACCCCGTGCACATAATTTTCCCTTGGTCAGCGGATGGTTCGGGTTCCCTTGCAGCTTGAGCACCTTGCCATCGGCCACTTCGGCCATCACCCCGCACCGCCAGAAACACATCTCGCAGTTGGTGGCAATTTGCTGGACGCGGGTGTCGCCTCTCCATCCCGGAGGATGGACATCAGCGCGCGCTGCGCTGGCCGACGCTCCTACCGCGGCCGTTGCCGCCGAAACCTTCAGGAAGTTGCGGCGCGACATTCGTGGAGTTTCGGCGGCTGGATCGTTTTTTACGTGATTGCTCAATGACGTTTTCTCTCTGTGACGCCGGGCCACTTGTTACCGGGCACAGCGGTGTTCGCTTCGGGCCGATGTTTCTGCAAGCCGCAGCAGCAACCTATGGCTACCGCTGCGGCTCCGCAATCAGGAGATACAGGTCATGCCTTCCTCAGAAGCGCGCCATGAAGCCGTACTCAAATACGTTGGCATTCTGATAGGTTGGGAAGCCCAAAATCGGGTCAGCGCTGAGCAGTGCCGGCGCGCCCACGTTCCAGCCCGAACCCGACCACTTGTAGTTGTAGCGTTGATATCCTCCCTTGAAGATGAAGTGATCGCTGATGCGATGGGTGAGGTAGGCTTCGTACACCTGGCCGCGAGTCGCTGTCTTCGGCGCCAGGATGTCATCCTCAGCCTGGGCGAAGTTGAACCAGTACTTCGAACCCGAATTGAATTCGAAGCCGATCTTCGTCCGTCCATCGTCCTGCGGGAAGTTGAAGCGCGCTCCCACGAAAACCATTTCACCGTTGTGGTTGACCGGAGTCTGGAAGGGATCCGACAGGAGTCCGCCGAAGGGTGAAGTCTCGCCGTTCGGCCGGGTGCCGTCGAAGTTCATGCTGCCGTAAAGGTTGAAGTTGCCAAACCGATGTTCCAGGTTTACCCCGTAAAGGTTGATCGATCCCAGGTTGGTTGAGGGCGTGTACCGCATCATGACCGGGGCATTGATGGTATCGCCGGTAACGGGATTATCCGGCAGAACGATTTGACCGTTGAAGCCGTCGGTGACGTTCCAGGCGTGCGCGATGGTGACTTGTATCAGACTCTTGTCGGTAGAGTAAAGATCGAGGTTTCCACCCAGTAGTTGGACCCCCTTGATACGGTCAACCGGAGCCACCAGGTTCTGGCCGTTGCCGTAGCCCTCGGTGAATCCCACCCCCCAGCAAGCCCGCAGCGTCATTTTCTCGCCGATGTGATAGCCGAGTGTGGCGCCGTCAAACTGGTAGTCGATGAGAGTGCCCGACGGCGTTCCTCCCCGGGGCTCATCGCTGGAGTAGTTCAGCGGCGGACCGTCGGTGGAGGGCCGGCGTCCCACGGACAGATAAAAATTGGAATCCGCAATGTGATTCCAGGTGAAATAGGCGCGCTCGACGTGGACAATGTCAGATCCTGGGACGCTGACCGTAGTTCCGTCGCTGTACAGAGTCGTTGGCTGTCCGTCGAACACCTGCACTCCGGTGGAATTGCCGAAGACCTTGTACATGGTCAGCCGCGCCGCCACCACGACGTTGTCCGAGACCTTGGTGTCGAAGTTCAGGCGCAGACGGTTGGTAAACATTGCATTGTTGTTGGCCGCATATCCCGGCACATAGGTCGCGGGCATCAGCATCTTCATCAGTTGCTGCTGCATCGGCACGGGAAATTGCGCCATCGCCCCCTTGAGCTGGGCAAAGGTCAGATTGTTGGTGAAGTACAGATAATCGCTGTACTTTTTGCCGACGTTGTTGTTGATCTGGGTCACGCTGGTCGGCATCTGTCCCTGGTTGGTCTGCATGTAGAACATGGTCTTCACCAGCAGGTTCTGCAGCTGCATGCCGTCAAAGTGACTGGGGATATTCGCGGTGTAGCTGTAGCCCATGAAGCGGAAGTCGCCGCTCCAGTTCAGCCGGTCCAGGGCGGAGCGGCGCTCGGTCGCGTTGAGCCGGTTGTTAATGTCCTTCACATCGACGGTTGCGGCCGATGGAGAACTCTGGTCGGCGAACATATGATTGCCGTCCGCCGCGCCCTGACCGTCCCCGTCTTTCTTCTCCTGCGCCGCCAGCCGGCTCTCCAGCGCGGCCACGGTGTTCTTGAGTTGGTTGATTTCCTGGCGGAGCTCCGCCGAATCGTTGGTATTGGCTGATACTCTGTGTCTGCTGACTCACGCACGGAAGGCCGCTCAGCAGGAACAGCGCCCCAGCCGCGAGAATGGTCGATAGCTTATGCATGGCTGCCCCTTATGATTTTTGAACTGCGCTGGTAACCGTCCGGCTTATCCGCAGGTGGCGGGTTGTTCGGAGTCGGCTGCATGATCAATGCAGAAACGCTGAATGGCTTTGAGCTGCGTCGGACTCAATTCCTCCAGCAGCTTCTTGCCTGACTTGGGCTCGATTGCGGCCTTATGTGCCGGAATCAGCTTATTGCTGAAGAATCTGCGCCATTGATCTTGCGTCAGCGTCATGGGACTGTACTGCCCGTTAGGCGATCCCTTGTCGTGACATACCTTGCAGTTGGACCGGTACAACAGCTTTCCATCCGAGCCCGTGTCCGCATAGCCTATGGCTACAACCACGCAGGCGACCGTGAGTAGAAGTACGATATACCGCAATAATTTCGAATAGCACATGGGGTTTCCTTTTATCTTGGTACCGTTAGTAATCCGGCGTTGTGCCCGCACCGGGCACAGCGTCCGATGAACAAATCCATGGGGGAAGATTCTGTTACAGTTCTGCCAGAAATGTTTTGGTAAGTTCCTCTTTTGGGAAATGGCCGCATGGATGGGAGCGAGAAGTGGTACCCACCCTGCCGTTCTCTTGCATGGGCCGCGTCGCGCTGCCTGAACTGTTTTGCACATGTCTGGCAAGCTCTAATTGGGGAGCAAGGTTTTGCCTGGTTAGACAATATGCAAATGGAGTGCCAGAGATGTATTGGGCAGATTGTGAATCACTAATGCGGAATCTTCTTCAAAGTCCCGCGGCGAAACCATCGTCGGGGGTAGTGGTACCTAAACGGGGTCTGGCGATCTTGGCACGATAAAGAAATAATTTGTCCCCGAAAGTA
Source organism: uncultured Acidobacteriaceae bacterium (assembly GCA_963709045.1). Taxonomy (GTDB): domain Bacteria; phylum Acidobacteriota; class Terriglobia; order Terriglobales; family Acidobacteriaceae; genus Bog-257. The sequence goes on from CAVPUX010000018.1 coordinate 131,810, forward strand.
TTGGGATCAGATCTCTCCGTCTGTGATGGGAGCTACCAGAAGCTGTGACTCGCGGAACCTACTCATTCGAGACCGCGAATGAGTGGGGCACCACGCGACCCTCGCGCCGTGCTCATCAAGTCATCCACGAACGGACGAACCGTTCCCGCGCGCTCTCGGTGCTGTGATTGTTTGGATGGGCAAGTCGAGTGAACGCGCCGGACAACGTCCTGCTTGCCGACAATCCGCCCGGAACACGAACCAATGGCTCCTCGATAAGCAAACTGGGTACTGATTTCCAGCACCCTGGCCGTGATACTGATCGTTCTTTCCCTGGTGGGCGCCCTCATCGCGAGGTATCTTTTCGCCGTCGCTGCTCACTTGCCTTGAGCATTTCGTTCAAGTCCGCCGCTGGCCGAATCTCAAAAATGCTGCCGTACTTCAGCGCTGGATGCTGCGCCATGAGCTGTACAGCATGATTCATGTCCCGCGCCTCAAGGACGAGAATGCCGCCGATCTGTTCCTTGGTTTCCGTATAGGGACCGTCCGTAGTTGCCACTTTGCCGTTCTTCCAGGACAGGGTCAGGGCTGTTTCGGCAGGCTGAAGCGCTTCTCCACCAGCCCAGTGCCCATTGGCGCGGAGATGGTCGTCATATTCAAAGCATGTGTCGAACATCGCCTCTTGCTCGCCCTCGGTCATGCCTTCGTGTTTGCCTTTATCGTAGTATCCCAAACAGATGTATTTCATCCATTCCTCCTTGTTTCCTGTGACCTAGAGCCGTAGCTCGTCGTTCTGTTATCAGATAGTCGTTCGGGAGACCGAAAATCGACAGCTACTCCATTTTTTTTGGCCCCGTCAGAGGAACCTGTGGGTGGCTGATGCGATCGAATGGCGGCCGGAAGTTGGGCTCGAAGGTGCCCTGTTCTTGCGTTTTTTGCAAGGGCCTGCCCTGAGCTTGTCGAAGGGACGGGGCACCCCGCTGTGTTAGTGATGCCAGCGAGATCAAAAAACCTGGGCCACGCGCCAAATCCGGCATTATCCTGCGATTTTCTTACAAGTAAGACACTGGCAAAAATCTTACTTTGCTTACTTCCTCTAAAGTAAGAAGATTATACTGAGGTCCTATGAGAACTCCCTTTACGACCCGCATCTCTTCCCGCGGACAGGTCGTCATTCCTGGTCCTGTTCGCAAGGCGCTCGCGATCGAACCCGGGACGGCGTTCCTTGTCATCGCGAGAAAAGACACTGTCGTGCTTCACCGCTTGCAGGAGCCGCCGTGGCGGTTCTTCGACGACATGGTCAGGCAAGCCAGGAAGCAAGGTCGCCAGCACGACGCCGCCATGCAGGGGTTCGCGAAAGTTATGAAGAAGCTGAGGTACGGGCGGTAACCAAGGTCGGGCGGTTTCCGGACGCCGGTGCCCCCACTCAAGGACCCGAAGAGTGGAAGTGGAGCAGCTTCCCTGCTTGCGGCGAAGAGGGCTTGGTAAAAGTGAATTGTCAGGAATGGCCGTTCAGGATAACGTGTTCCGCCTCGCGGTCCCACTCATTCGAAACCCGCGAATGAGTGGGCACCCGGCGGCGGTTAAATTCCTCGATATGGTATATCAGACTCTTTTACCTGGACTTGTTTGTATCCTCTTTCGGATAGGAGGATTTCGCAGGCAGTTTTTGCCTCTCTTTGGTATGCCATTGGCCCTACGATAACTTCAGTGATCGGCAATAATTTTCGTTGCTTGGCGGCTTCCTCGTTTCAATTTTCTTTCCTTCATCTGCGTTTCAGTTTCTTGCGTTCCTTGCGGGCGATTGTTGCTTTCGCGCTCGATGAAGAATTTGAGGTAGGGGAGGGGGAAGCCGTATAAGGGGTGAGGTCTGAAATGGATCGGAAGATCGTCTTCATACATTCCGGGAGTTCGGTAAATTGCCAATTATGATGGGAGGTGGCAACGAGTCTTATTTCTTCCTCGGTGCTAAAATGCTTGTTTTTGTACTTCATAGAAGCGACATAGACGAGATTGTAAGCAGCATTATTCCGCTGTTCTTCGTCAGGGAGGCTGGTCCACTCGGGTATTCTTTCCTTTTCCAATATCCATTTCCGGAGTTCATCTTCGGTATAGAGGCATTCGTATAGGAATATTTTTCTCCTTATTATTGCGAGTTTTCCTGCGTCAAATCCTATACAGAAATTTCCATATGCCCGCCATTGTTCGAGCGAATCCTTTTTTCTGCTGAACGAAGCCATATAGTAATTGGGCGCTGTCATTTCATTGCCACGAGTCCGATCTACCATTCCATGCCAACGTCCTTTGACGGCGTCGTTCGTAAAGTCGTTATCCTTTACATACCCGTGGCATTTTCCAGTGCCTTTAGTTCGGTGGTATCATTCATAAAGGCGGTATTCGACATCCAAATCTCGTGTTTGCCGATGATGCCGGAAATACCGTCAGCCGAGGTATAGTGATACACTGTGCCCCGGTAAGGCTCCGAGAAGGCCTGTATCAGTTTCTTCAGGTGTTCGTACTTGTCCGCTCTCGACATAAAGGTTAGTTATAGAACAAGCGGGTTTTGCTTGGGCTTTTTTATATCCCTTACCCAAAGGGAGGACCTCGCGAATTTTCAAACGTGTTTCTGAGGGAAGATTTCGTGACGGAGATTTAGAACCATTACGCTGAATTTACCGGGATCGGGCCCTTCGGGAAACTCCGTCCCATAAGCGAGAAGGATTTTGTCAATTCTCGCCTTCATTGGGTCTTTCATCCATTTAGGAGCGTAGCCGCCCAACATCTTTTTGCTGTCTTCATAATCCGCCTGCGTCACACCCAAGTGCTCAAGCATATCGTCGCTTATTTCGATATTCTCCACCTTTTCATCAGATGCTCCTCCGGCAACGAGCATTACTATCGACTTTATCCGCAGGAAATAGACCACTATCTCGCGGCAAGATCTATCCTTTGCGAGCAAATCCGTTATGGACGGCACTACTTCGGACTTATGAGCTTCGATAATCAACCTCTTCTCCGAAGGTAGGGTCTGTATTACGGCCTCCCAATCCGCGCCCGTGATGTAGTTTACTCCCTGGGCAGCTATCAGCCGACTTGTTTCCTCGGGAATTCCCTTAGCGACGAGTTCGGCGGCCCATTTCGTGCACAGACAAACCGTAACGCTCCTTTCCCAGAGGGGATAGGCCTTCATTGTTTCTTCCATTGTCCATCGGTTCCTGAACAAACCGAGCATGTGACTAAAAATCTTCATAAGGCGGGTGGCCCAGCGTACCATCCTGTGGGTGCCCCATCCAAGCTGGGTTTGCTTGGGTGGGGGTTTGCGGGGTGCGCGATGGCTGTTTTGCAAGCCACCACTCTCCCCCTCGAAGTGAAAGTCAAAATCCCCACCCAACCAAAAGAAGGTTGGATGGGGCACCTAATGTTCATTTGCTTAGCAGAGTTCTTGCCCGGGCCACCTGGCACATTGTGGAATTGACCGATGACAAAATCCCCAGGCCTCGAACACCGCGAGACCCTTCGACAGGCTCAGGGCAGGCTCTGGGGCCACCCGCCTTACTAAAAGGGAGGTCTTATAAAACGGCGGCAATACAATCCACTTCAATATCAAACCCGCCATTCCAAGCCGGGACATTGATAAAGATGCGCGCAGGCGGATTTTCCGGGAAATAACGCCTGTAGACGGCATTCACCGCAGGAAACATGTCCACTGAGGTGACGTACACATTCAGCTTCAGAATGTTTTCCAAAGAAGAACCTGCCGTTTCGACACAGAGCTTAAGCTGGTCTAAAACGATCTCGGTCTGGCGCTCAATAGGCCCTCGGACAATCTCTCCGGTTTTCGGGTCGAACGGCGGAGAGCCTGAGACGTAAATAGTGTCGCCGTGTTTAGTCACCGTCGAAGCGGGCGCCTTATATTTTTCCAGGTAGGTCGCCAATGGCTCAACGCGAATGATTTCTCGTTTCATAGATTTCCTCCGATTGCTAGGTGCGGCTCCGAGCAACTAGGAACCGCGGAAATTCGAGGGTAAAAGTAAAGCGTGTCACGGGCAATGCTATGCCAAACCGCTCCCGATACTCTTTCGGTGTCACGGTTCTCTGTTGAATGAATGCTCCCTGCACCTACTCCCACCGTGGTGCAGAACTTGTCGTCCTTGATCTTAATGAAGATGGGCTCGAGTTCCAGTTTTAGCCGGAATTTCCGTTTTAGCTCCCAACAGCCCGACACTATATTGTGGAGATACGCGCTACATTCCATTGAAACCTTCCCACCGGTCACCTCAATGAGCCTCAGCTGCCGCCAGCCGCTGAGGCCCCGGACACCGTCGGCGTCAGACGCAAGTGAACCAGGATGTTGAGCTGGTTTCCGACGACGCTATTGAAATCCGAAGGGTCAGTGCCCTCTTCAATCGGCGCTGGGGGAAGGCCGGAGGCTTCCATAAAGGTTCCCGTGCACCGGAAGCCGCGATAATCCTCGGTTCCGCCGGCAGGGTTCTGACAGTTTTCGTCCATGACCACCGGCGGCCAGTGCGTGCTCACCACCGCCCGCACCAACTGGGGGAACCCTTCGCGCGCTATGGCCGTGGATCCTGACGCAGTGATGGCAGCGGCCTTTTGCTCGTTTCCACCCGCTGGCGTGAGATCGAAAACAAATGTGGCCTCGCGAGAAACGCGGTGGACCACTGGCGGGCCGTACACCGGTCCCCTGTAGTCTTCACCGGGATTGTATTGCAGGTCACGATCCACGCGAGTGAGGGTCAGATCACCGGTGACCTGCAACTTGCCGTCAGGCGTCCGGGCGACCTTCTTGGAATGAAAACACACCAGGGTGTCGTTGGCCGCGTTCGCCAGCCACTTGGCTTTGATCTTTCCATCTTCCCCAATGGGAGAGGACTTGGATCGGGCGGGATACATGAGGAAATCGAGCTTCGAATTGGCAGGATCAGTGTCGTCGAGCTTCAATCCGCCGCTGACTCGGGCATAGCCGAGGGTAAAGTTGATTCTCGTTTGCCCCCAATTTGTCATCGCGTCGGTGATAAGTTGCGCGTCGGAGTGTTGGGAGTCCACTTGCCAGGATCCGCTCGTGGAGGCGGCTTTGCCAGCAATACCTAGAGTGAAAATCCCGAGAGCGAGAACTCCGGCCACCGCGATTACCGCTGTGTACTTCAACATTCTCCCCTCCTTGGCAGGTATATTACACCGGCTTGGGGCAGCCGGCCGGAGGGGCCACTCATTCGCGGGGTTCGAATGAGTGGGAGATTCGATGGTTCGGAACGAAGTCAAAACACCCACTCAAGAAAACCGGCTTGAGTGACGCACCCAAAACCCGCGAGTTGCGTAGGTTGGGCGAAGCGGTCGGCTTACTCC
>CAVPUX010000019.1:0-23327 GCA_963709045.1 uncultured Acidobacteriaceae bacterium
CAAGGGATGATTACACAGAAGGCGTTGGTGTATGAAGCTGGCCGGATGGGCTTGAGCGTCAGCGACGAGGAATTGCGTAGTTATCTGCATCAAGGGCAAATGGGACAGATGTTATTTCCCGGGGGAAATTTCATCGGGCAACGGGCCTATGAGGATTTCATCCAGAACCAGTTCAATATGGGTGTGCAGCAGTTCGAACAAGAGGTGAAGGCGGAAATCGCGCAGCGGAAGCTGCTCGCCCTTATCAATGGTGCAGTCTCTGTCAGCGATAAGGATGTTGCCGAGCAAGTGCAGAAGCAGGGCGTGAAAGTGAAATTCGAATACGCCGTGCTGACGCTGGACGACGTCAAAAAGCAGATCAAGCCGACCGATGCCGAGCTGAAGGCCTTTTACGAACAGAACAAGCAGCAGTATTTGAATTCTATTCCGGAGAAGCTGAAGGCGCGTTACATCCTGATTGACACGGCAAAACTGGCAGACAAGATTTCGGTCACCCAGGCGCAGTTGCAACAGTACTACAGGCAGCACCAGGATGAATACCGCATCCCGGAGACGGTGACCGTTCGCCACATCCTGATCAAGACGCCAACGCCGGATGCTGACGGCAGGGTCGATCAGAAAGGCGTCGACGCAGCGCGGGCCAAGGCGGAAGACATTGAGAAGCAGTTGAAGAATGGAGCCAACTTCGCCGATCTGGCCAAGAAGTACTCCGAGGATCCGGGCAGTGCGCAGAACGGCGGGCTGTTGCCACCCCTCACCCGTGGCCGGACGGTTCCGGAGTTCGAGCAGGCGGCCTTCAATACACCAGTTGGCCAGACGAGCGGCGTTATTCGCACCAGCTACGGTTTTCACATCATCCATGTCGAGGCTAAGCAGCAGGCGCGGTTGAAGCCGCTTGAGGAAGTGAAATCGCAGATTGAGCCATTAATTAAGCAGCAGGAAGCCGCTAGCGAGACCCAAAGCTTGGCCAATACTGTGCAGACGCTGGCCCGTACAGCTGGTCTGGACAAAGCTGCCAGCGAAAAAGGACTGCTCGTTATCACCACGGATTTCGTCACGCAAAACGATCCTCTTCCTGGAGTCGGCAACGCAAAAGACCTGGTCAGTGCGCTGTTCGAAGCCAAGAAGAACGACCCTCCTGGAACGGCGCAGACATCGCAGGGATACGCAATTTACCAAGTGACGGACATTCAGCCACCACAAACGCCTACATTCGAACAGATCAAGGCACAGGTGGCAGATCAGTTTAAACAGCAACGCGCGCAGATGCTGTTGGCGCAAAAGACCCAGGAACTATCCGACCGTGCGCACGCGGACCACGATCTGAAAAAGGCGGCCAAGGATTTGGGCGCGACGCTGAAGACCAGCGATTTGGTTGATGCCAATGCTCAGGTGCCCGACCTAGGCCCAATGAATGGACCCGCCGCTGTGGTCTTCACCATGAAGCCGGGCGAGATCAGCGGTCCTCTTCAGGGCGGCCCGAATGGAGTTGTACTGAGCGTGCTGGAAATCCAGCAGCCCTCTCCGGAAGAAGTAAAACAGAACTGGGACCGTGCGAAGGAAACGCTCCTGGAACAGAAACGCACCGCGTTTGAAGGTCTCTACGTACAAGGCCTGCGTGATCGACTGGAGCAGGAAGGCAAGATTAAAATCAATAAGGCGGAGATGGAGCGTCTGTCCAGCCAATCCGAGGGGACCTAACACCCGCCCAGTGGTTCCGAGTGACGGGCCAGCGGAAAAAATCTGCTGGCCTACTTTGTCTTTATCAGCCGCAACCAGAATGAAGGACAGTTGCGGGCGACGATTGTTTACCCCCGTTCGTCTAACTCTTACTCATGCTTTCGCAACGCTCATCCGGGATTCTGTTACATCCCACCTCGCTTCCCTCGCGCGGTGGGATCGGTGATCTTGGCCCCGCTGCATATGAGTTTGTAGACTGGCTTGCTGCAGCCAAGCAGACCTTGTGGCAGGTTCTTCCGCTGGGTCCAGTGGGATACGGCAACTCGCCATACTCCTGCACTTCGGCATTCGCTGCGAATGTCTTGTTGATCAGCCTGGAACGCCTCGCCGATCGCGGTTTTATTGATCATGAGCGAGTAAAGGCAATACCCGATGGCGAATCTGCAGTTGATTTTGAGAACGTGCGAGAACGCAAGCTTCCGCTCTTGCGGGCGGCGGCCAGAAACTTCTTGCAGTCAGCGCGGGGCGATTCACTTGAGCGCTACAACCATTTCTGCCAAAAAAATCGAGAGTGGCTGGAAGACTACGTGTTGTTTAGTAGCCTGCGGGAACGATACGGCGATCAGGCATGGAATAGCTGGCCCAAGGAAATCGTTCGCCGGCAACCGGACGCCATCATGAAACTGCGCACTGAGTTGCGCGAGCAGCTCAACGTCGAGCGCTTTCTTCAGTTCGCATTCTTTGAGCAGTGGGGAGCTTTACGCTCATATTGTCGCGAGCGCGGCATCCGCGTTATCGGCGATATTGCAATTTTCGTCAGCTACGACAGCGCCGACGTCTGGACCCATCCCGAGATTTTTCGTTTGAAGGACGACCTGTCACCCGAGGTAGTAGCCGGCGTCCCCCCGGATGCCTTCAGCAAAACTGGTCAACGCTGGGGAAACCCGCTGTACGACTGGGATGCGCTCAAGTCGCTCGGCTACAGTTGGTGGGTCGAGAGGATGCGCTGGGCAATCGAGACTTGCGACATCGCCCGGCTCGACCACTTTCGTGGCTTTGAGGCTTGCTGGGAGATTCCCGCCGACGAACCGACTGCCATCAACGGCCGTTGGGTGGAAGGACCGAATGCCAGTTTGTTTGAAGCACTCAAGGCAGCGCTGGGCAAGCTCCCGTTCATTGCCGAAGATCTTGGCCATATCACGCAGGAAGTGGACGATTTACGCAAGAAGCTGGAAATGCCGGGGATGAAGGTCCTGCAATTTGCCTTCGGGAATCGCGGCGCCCATGTGTATCTGCCTCATCAATTCGAGCCGGACACGATCGTGTACACCGGCACGCACGATAACGACACCACGGTGGGATGGTGGAACTCAGGCGCGACGGAAGAGGAGAAGGCGGCGGCCACTTCCTACATGGGAGTCGGCGAAGATGGCGTGCATTGGGCGCTGATTCGAGCCGCACTCACGTCGGTGGCGAACCTTGCCGTAATACCGGCACAAGACGTACTGGGACTGGGTAGTGATGCCCGCATGAACGTTCCCAGCCAAACCGTGGGCAACTGGTCATGGCGTTTGAAAAGCGACGCGCTGACCGCTCCGCTTGCCGGAAAACTGGCTGCGCTGGTCGAAGTCACTGACCGCGACGAATGCGTGCAACAGGCGTCAGCGCAAGGTGAAGAGAGCGACGGGAAAGTGAGCGAGAATTTCGCGGCATAGTAGGGCGCGTTCCGCCACCTCAATCTCTTCGCCAGTAAAGATGTTATGCCATCGAGTACCTCCCAACTCCGGCGGCAATACTAGTTCCGAATCATTCCAGGCCGCACCTAATGGCGGTTCCTCCCTTCCCTTCATCAGCGTGTAACTCAGCCGTGGAGCCGCTACCATTACGGCTTCTCCCTGGCACACCCGTGCAAAGGCCACGACGTGGTCTTCTTTGCCTCGGTTTGCCTGTAACGGAAGATATTTGCCAGATCGGAACAGCTCCGGACGTTCTCGCCGCAAGTTTAATGCCCGCATGGTGACCCAAAGCTTGATCCGGCCATCGTGATAGTTGTGCAATAGCTGCTGGCAAAGACCGATCAAATCGCCTGTTTCCAGGCATGCGGCTAACTCTTCGAGAGCGCGTTCGCGCAAATCGAAATTAACCGGCCGCCTATTGTCAGGATCAACCAGACTGAAATCCCACAGATCCTGACCTTGATAAATGTCAGGGACGCCGGGAGAAGTTAGCTTCAGCAAAATTTGAGTCAACGAGTTGATGGCGCCGAAGTATTGCACGGTCGGCAGAAACTTCTGCATCGAATCCCAGAACAAGTTTGCCTTTCCCCGATACGTAGGCGCCAAGATGGCTTCGATAAACGCGTGGAGACCGGCGACGTACTCCGGGTTGGGACTCAACCAACTCACATTGATCTTGGCTTCGTGAATGGCCTTTTCCATGTACTGCTGCACCCGACGAACGAAGGTGAGACGCTCCTCTTCGCTCTCCATGCGTAGCGGCCACGCCCCCACAAGCGTCTGATACAGCAAATATTCCTCATTGTTGTCAGGCACCCTGCGTTCATCGGGTATTTCGGGCTTACGGCTACGGTTGATGCGGCGCCACTTCATCACATAGGAGGACCAATTGCGCGGCATCTCGGAAAGTACACCAAGGCGCGCCCGCACATCTTCGCTACGCTTGCTATCGTGGGTCGACGTGCCCAGCATGGAGTTCGGCCAATACTCGGCGCGCAATTGATTGGCGTGATGAAACTCCGCTAAGGGGATTCCGAACTTGCCAGGGGAACCACCAACCTCATTCACAGAGATGAAGCGCGTATAAACATAGCAGGCAGTGTCCTCCAGGCCTTTCGCCATTACCGGCCCTGTCAGCTGCTGGAACTTGAGGGTGAAGTACAGTTGCTTACTGTACCCGTACATCGTCGCGCCCTTGTCATCGCCTTTTAGCAGCAAGATGCTCTGCAGGAAATCGAAGACTGCCGTGGCCATGGTTTCGTTGCGCCGTTTGGCGCGAGCAATCGCCTGCTGAATGTAGCGCCGGTCGCGTTCGTTGACGTTCCCGCTCTCGTCGATGTAGGTGCGGTATACCGGAAAGCTGGCAATGGTTTCACGGATGGCATCGCGCAACACGCTGTAGGTAAAGTCGCGGGCGCGACGGTCCTGGCCGGAGATCTCACTCAGCATGTCCGTGAGAACATGGACCTCGCTTGCCAGCGCCCGGTGCATGATGAGCTTCTTGCTCTCGTAGATCAGCCGCTCGGCCACAACATTGCCTTCGATTACGCGGTGGTAGAGATCGGTGAACTGGCGCTCGTTGCGATAGTCGATCAACACTCCATTCACCAGGTTGGCAAAGTCATAGCCGACGGTTCCATCCACCGGCCAGTGGCCCGGCAGATTTTCACCGGGCTCAAGAATCTTCTCGACCAGCACATATAACGGGGCGTGCTGGTTCATCCAATCGTGACGTCGAAAGGCGCTGTGAATGGCTTCCTCGATGCCATCCGCCGCCAATGGGGATTTCGGATCGCTGCCCATGCACTGGCTGGCGGCATAGAGCATTTGCAAGCGGGCGAAGTACTGGCAAGGATTCAGCAGTCCGTCAGGATGATCGATGCGCAGCCCTGAGACGAGACCTTCGCTCAGCAGTTTGCGAACCAGCTTGTGGGTTTCGGCGAAGGCCTGCGGGTTTTCCATACGCAAGCCCACCAAGTCATTGATGTCGAAGAAGCGACGATAGTTAATTTCCTCACCTGACACGCGCCAGAACGCCAATCGATATACCTGCGCCTCCAGCAAGTTATGCAGAGCGTCGAAACTTTGGCTGTCGCCCGGCGTTCCATTCAGCGCACGCAAAGATTTCTCAATTGCGTCACGGACCCGACTGGAGTTCTCCGCTAGCTTTTGCAGCCGCTCCAGCAGTGGAGGAATCTGGCCCTGGCGGCGCGCAACTCGCTCCGAGTCGGTGACATGATTTGTGGGAAGCTGGCGAAACGCTTCGAGAAGAGAGGACAGTTCCCCACATCCATCCTTGCCGCCGCAGCTCTGTTGAGATCGATCTTCTCCCACGGCGAAGATCGCGGGAATGGTTTGCGGATCGATTGGCAAGACCCTATCGCAGTACTTCACAATGAAAGCGCCGTTTTCGAAGGCGACCTGTATGTTGCCGTGCTCAAGGTCTTCACCGTATGGCTTTCCAAGTATCGGGGTAAGGACTTTGTTCCGCAGTTCAGCTTTGAGGGGGTCCCAATCGATATCAAAAAAATCGGCGTACGCTGAAGCGCGCCCATTCTGAAGCACGTCCTGCCACCAGGGATTCGTCCCGTGCCCGACTCCCATGTGATTGGGGACAATATCGAGAATCAGCCCCATACCTCGGGCCTTCAGCGCCGAGACGAAGTCGCGGAACTCCTCTTCGGTACCTATCTCGGGATTCAGCTGATTGTGATCGACGATGTCGTAGCCGTGTTCACTGCCCGGGCGCGCCATCAACAGCGGTGAGGCATAACAGTGGCTCACACCCAGGCGATGGAGGTACGGCACTAGCTTGCGTGCGTCCTCAAAGCGAAAATTCCCATTGAATTGCAGGCGATATGTGGACAGCGGGCTGAGACCACGCTTGTCAGCGCTCAGGCGCTCAAAACACTCCGCCAGATCGGACCCGGGCTCGACTGGAATTGGCAAACTTGCAATCATGCCATATTGCTCCGGTGGGACACACAAATCCTGTTCCCGGCGAGGACGCCTCCAAGTTAGATGCATGCGGCGCCCGTCGCGTCCATTCGGAACACACCTCCTTTACTTAATCGCAAGTGGCGGTGAGAATAAGAGTTTGCCCGATCTTTAAGTTGGATTCCGTGCCGGCTACGTTCGTGATATCGCTGACCGGATCGCAACGCAATACTTCCCTGCTTTATTACCTGCTCTTGAAAGGATTGGTATGGCCGCCACTGGTGAACTGATTCGTATGATGAATTTCGTGGACGACATTGCAGCGACCCTTCGCCGCATCAACAGCAGCTTTTATCTGCTCAACGGTGAAGAGAAGAAGCGCCTCGCAGAATACATGCGCAAGGCTGACCCCAATTTCATGAACGTGATGGAACAACTGGAAAAGGGAGACTAGCCGATGTCTGAGGTCCACACCATCGCCGTGATTGGCGCCGGCATTATGGGCCGCGGTATCGCCCATGCGGCAGCGCTTGGCGGCTATCGCACCATCCTGGAAGACATTCTGCCTACCGCCTTGCGCAAGGCCGAGACGGAGATTCGCGCGAACCTCGATAAGGCAGTTGAAATTGGGAAGGTGACCAAAGATGTCGCGGACAGCGCTTTTGAACGCCTGGAATATGCTACGTCGGTCGAGCAAGCGGCTCGAGAAGCGGACTTGGTGATCGAAGCGGTGCCGGAAGAGATGGAATCGAAGATCGAGATCTTTACCTTACTCGACAAAGTCAGCCGGCCCGGCACCATCCTGGCGTCGAACACTTCTTCGCTCAGTGTCACAGAAATCTCTTCGGTAACTTATCGGGCTCCGAAATGCGTTGGCATGCACTTCTTCAATCCAGTGCACAAGATGAAGCTGTTGGAGGTAGTGCGCGCCCTGGAAACTGATGACAACACCCTGGCCGCTGCCGTTGAAGTTGGCCAGCGCATGGGAAAAGAGGTCGTGGTCATCAAGGAATCGCCGGGCTTCATCACCAGCCGGATCAACGCCATGATCGGCAACGAGGCCTTTCACATGTTGCAGGAGGGAGTTGCTTCCGCACAGGATATCGACAAGGCGCTCAAGCTAGGGTTGAACCATCCCATGGGCCCGTTCGAGATGGTCGATCTGGTTGGACTTGACACACGTTTGCACATCCTCGAATACCTGCACAAAACCCTGGGGGAAAAGTTTCGTCCCGCGCCTCTCCTGGTGCAATACGTCAAGGCGGGGCGCCTCGGCCGCAAGGCTGGCCGTGGGGTTTATGAATATTCCAAGCCGGACTCGAAGTAGAACGTACCCTCGTTCCCGCAACCTTGTAGCACCGATTCCCTATTCTTCGGGCGGGGTTTGGTCCGCCTTTTCTTTTGCGTCTTTCTCAGCCGCCTCGGCTCCCGGCATGATGTTTTTTAGCGGTGCCGTACGCTGCTCTTCCATTTCAGGATGCGGCAATGGCTTGCGCGGCAGCATCTGGTCGCGCATGGCAGCGTTGTAAACAAAAATAGCTTCCACTGTCGCGGCTTGTGCCAGGTCCTCTGGCTGCAGGCGTTCGTAGGTGTCCATGTTCGAATGGTGCGTGCGTGAACCATAATCCAGTGGATCCTGAATGAACTGGAACCCCGGAATGCCTACGCCGTCGAAAGCTTCATGATCGGTTCCGCCCGTGTTGCGCATCGTCAGGGTCGTAACGCCAAGGTCCTTCAGTGGCTCAATCCACTGGGCGAAGATCGGTGCGATGGCCGCATTTTCCTGCAGGTAAACGCCGCGTATTCTCCCGCTGCCGTTGTCCACATTGAAATAGGCAGAGATCTTCTGTTGATCCGGTTTCAGTTGGACCGGGCCAGCAGGCTTGCGTACCCACTCCGGCAGCTTGAGTTGGTCAGGAGCGGTCGATAGCGGCACATTGCCGAAGTGTTCTTTGACGTAACCGTAAGAACCGAACTCACCTTCTTCCTCGCCAGTCCACAAGGCAACGCGGATGGTGCGACGCGGCTTCACCTGCAGCGTGTTGAGAATGCGCATCACCTCCATGGCAACCACGGTACCTGCGCCGTTGTCGGTTGCGCCGGTAGCAGAAGCCCACGAATCCAAGTGGCCGCCAACCATCACCACTTCGTCCTTCAACTTGGGATCGGTGCCCGGGATTTCCGCGATGGTATCGAAGCCATGCTCATGGTCCCCGGTGAACTTGGTGTCGACATCCATTTCCATAGCGACCGGGACATTTGCTTTCAGCAGTCGGTACACCCGGCCATAGTTCTCAATCGCCATCACGACAACCGGAAGTGGATTCGCGTGCTCGCGCTTGTACGCCTCCCAGCCGAAGCCGGCGCCACTGTCGTCGAAGATGGTGCCGCCTGAGCCTCCGCCGTCACGGCCGTCGCGGCTTGGAGTGATGACTGCCAAGGCATGCTCGTCCGCCAGAAACTGTCCGACTTTCTGCCGCAACTCCAGCCGCTTCATGTACTGCTCCATGAAGTCGCGACTGCGCGCCTTCAGCGGGTACTCGGTGAGTTTCTTCAGTTCGGCGTCATCGAGGCGCACGAAGAGCGGCTTATCGACGGGAGGCACGGCTCGCATGGCGCCATAGAGCACGATCTTTCCGCTCAGTTTCCCTTTGTACTTGTTCAGATCTTTCGCATCTTTTACATCGATCCAGACCGCAGGTGCATTGATCGCGCCGTTCGTCGCCGGGGACCACGGTGCGGCTTGAGCGATGAATACCGCGGTGTCGGGCGAGGTCATGCGCACCCAGGTATTGAGTTGCTGCCAACCCATACCGAACTCGCCCCAGTCCTCAAGGTGCGCGTTGCTGCAGCCCATGGCGGTGAACTGATCACGCGTCCACTCGTTGGCGTGTTTCAGGTTTGCCGATCCGGTCAGGCGCGGGCCGATGTCGTCATCCAGCGCAGAGGCATATTCCATCACATGAGAATGCGCAACGCCTTCCTCCCGAATTTGCTGGTACATGCCGTAATCAAGCGTCTCATGCTGCGGTTGAGGCAGATCATAGGATGGCTGATTCGCATTCGCGGCGGCGGATTTGGATTTGTCGGCGGCCGTGGCGAAGACGGACAGAGCGAAACTAATAAGAAGAGCCAAGCAAGAACGCAGGTATCGATAGGACATGTGGCGAAATACTCCAGTCGAAATGTAGATTGCCAATCCAGCAGAGTACCAGATGAGAAAACGCAGCACCATTTCCGCGTGCATATCCAACTTCAGTGCAGGTCACTGTTTGTGGGGACGAAATACGAGATCGAACCACGGCTTCCAGGTCTAGCCGCCATCGGTCACGGCGATCTCGCGAACATAACCTTCGCAAAGGAAAGGACGCCGCCTCCAAAACCAAGGACGTGATCATTAGAAGAGCGCGACTCGCCCGCGTCTCGGAATCGCTGGGTAGCGCTCCCTAAAAACTGTTCCCAGGTCAGTACGACACAGGCGCAAAAGCCAAGCCCCTGTTCGTGTCGGGCACAAAAACCAGCCCTTCTGTGACCTGAATCACAGCCAGATGTTTGCGGAGGCGGCACACTTATAAGGTGTTTATGGATCGATTCGCCATCATCACCAACCGCAAGCGCGCCATCATCGCGCTGGTGCATTCCGTGTTTTTTCTGGGTGTAGCCGGAATGCAACTGGCCATTTCCCATGCCGAGGCATTTTCGATCCACCGCGAGAAAATGACAGGCAGCATGATTCTGCTGGTCATTTATTTGATCGTGACGACGGTACTTCTGGTCTTGTTACTCGCCTCGCATTGCGCCAAGGAAAAGCTTTACTTCGCGCTTTGCGCCGCCAGTGCAGCTTTTGGGCTGGTGCGTATCCTGCTTGGCGATCCAGCACTACACGCCAACGTGCTCCGCGTACTCTTTCTGGCCGGCGCTGTTCTGATTGGAACTGCCATCCTGCGCGGTCACTCGGCTGCACCGGTGAGAGATAAGGCTGAGGCGCAATAGCTTATCCGCTCGCGGCGTTTCGCCGGAACGACCGCAAAATCTCTAACACTTCCTGGTTGCCGTTTTGCGCTGCCATATCAGCTGCAGTCTGCCCCTCGTCGCTTTTGATGGCCGGATCGGCGCCCGCCTCTAATAGCGCCCGCGCCCTCTCCACACTGTTGTGCATGGCCGCTTCATGCAAGGCGGTGTAGCCGCGTTGTTGCTGACTGTTGGGATTTGCTCCGGCATCTAAGACCAGCTTCAGCAGATCTGCATTTCGCGACGCAGCCGCACTGTGAATTATTGCGATACGACTGGGAGAAACTGCGTTGGTGTCGGCACCATGGCGGACCAGGATTTCCGCTGCTTGGACCTGTCCGAAGAAGCATGCCAGATGCAACGGCGTAAAGCCGTCCGCGCCACGGGCTTTGACCAGGTCGGCATCATTTGCCAGCAGCTTGTTTAGCTGCGCCGCATCGCTTAAGGCGGAAGACTCGAAGATGTCTAGGTCGCCCGCTACCCGCCGCAACAGGTCAACAATCTCCATTCTGTTCTCGTAACGGGCCTGCATGAGCGCGGAGATGCCAGCGGGATTGCGGGCGTGCGCAACACTCGGGTCGGTCGCAATCAACTGCGGTACCCGGTCCTTGTCATTGGCGGTAATTGCGGCGAATATCTCGTCCATCTTGACCTCCTGCTTAGAACGCTGCAGCGCCCGCTTCGGCTACGGAGTGGTCCTGGTCGCCGGAACCGCCACTGACGCCGATCGCGCCCACAACCTTTCCGTCGCGTTTCAGCGGAATACCTCCGGCAAAGATCATGATCTTGCAATCGTTGGAGACATGAATGCCGAAGAACTGTCCGCCCGATTGTGAATGCGTCGCCAGGTCCCTGGTGGTGATATCGAAGGCGCGCGAGGTGTAAGCCTTCTTCATGGAAATATCGATGCTGCCAATCCACGCGCCATCCATGCGTACATGCGCAACGATATTGCCGCCTTCGTCAGCCACTGCGATATTCATCGGCTGACCGATTTCCTGCGCCTTCTTTTCGGCGGCCGCAATCACACGGCGCGCATCTGCAAGGTTTACTCCCGCCATTCTTCCTCCACACTCATCATGAATTTAATTTACGTGCTGCCTGAGCCGAGGTCTTCGACAGTAACGGGTCGTAGCGTCTTTAGCAAGCGCGCCCCGCAGCGAACCTCATCCGCTCCATCCAAAGACGCTGTACAACAGAATTGCCAGGACAATCAGAGTGATGACGACGTACGTGTAGTCGCGCTCGATGGCGAAGGCTATCGCTGAAAATAGAACTCGCGCGACCGGGGTTGCAATCAGCAGCAGCAACCCAAGTTGGATAATCGCCCGGCCACTCATGCCCAGCGCGCCATGAACGATGTCGCTTGCGCTTTTCAGATTTTCAGGTTCGCCGCGGAACACCGAATAGTCCGGCACTTCGGTTCCGTGGCGCGCGAGGTACACAGCCGCGCCGAATAGAACGACAGCAGCAGCAAGGATCACCCCGGTGCGTAGCAGCGCGCCGATGATGACTTCAATGCGTTGATCGTCCCAGTTTTGCGCGCTCATAGTCGCCCCTTTATTCCGTTGTAGATCATCTCGAATCCCAGCGCCACGATCGCCGCCGCGAACAAGTATCGCAACACTTTCACTTTGGCCTTCACCAGCACGCGCGCGCCCAGGAGCGAGCCCGTCAGTACGCCCAGCATGACCGGCATTGCCAATCCCGGGGCAATGTATCCACGATGGAGATAGAGCCCTGCACTGGCGGCCGCCGTCACACCAATCATGAAGTTGCTGGTGGTGGTGGAAACTTTGAACGGAATCTTCATCGCCTGGTCCATGGCCAGAACCTTGACAGCGCCGGAGCCGATGCCAAGCAATCCAGAAAGCACGCCCGCCACGGACATCAGTCCGTATCCAGCGGGGACGCCTGTGACGTTGTAGGACAGCTTCCCTTCTGGGCCGGGATAGGAGCCGTTCAAGCGTAGTCGGTCGGCGAGTTTCGAGGAGGGGTGAGTGCTATATTCAACCCAGTGGCGGCTCGAGAGGAAAGCGGAATACAGGAGGACGACTCCGAACACGATCGCAATCGCATTGCCGGAGACGTAAAAAGCGATAGCGGCTCCAGCGATCGCGCCCGCCGTGGTTGCGGTTTCCAGAAACATGCCGATGCGAATGTTGGAGTAGCCCTCGCGCACATAGGCGGCCGCTGCACCCGAAGAGGTCGCGATCACGGAAACAAGCGAGGCGCCAATGGCATAGCGGATATCCACGTGGAACAACAGCGCCAGCATGGGTACCACCACGACTCCGCCGCCGAGTCCGGTGAGTGCTCCGAGAAATCCGGCGAGCAATGAGCCGAACCCGATCAGCGCGCTGAACTCAAGGATGTTCATGGTTTTTTAAGCACTACTCGTGACAGCAGCTTTCCAATCCCTTGATCACGAGAAAGTGTATGGATTGTAAATGCAGGGAGGGTGTTGTCCAGCGGCGGCGATCAAGTCCGGATTCCAGTTAGGGGATCAGTATGTTAAAGAATACGTGTGGCGCGGTACCCAAATGGCGGGAGAGAGGTCTACAAAATCTTTAAGTATTGGATCGATTCCCACCCGCGCCCTCCGAAATTTATTGAAGAGTACGCAAGTCCTCAAGGCTGGGCCGCACTGTCGCCGCTGTAGTATCCGTCTCTGGTCTGAACCACAAGGTCTTTCTGGGTAGTTGTCAGATGGATCTTATGATAGCCGGGCGCGGAGTCAGCCTTGTCTGGCGTGTAGCCCAGGCTGTACTGGTTGCGCAGCTCTTCTTCAATGCTGGCGTAAATGTCATCGATCGATTGCTTCTTGGAGACTTCAAAGAAGCGGCCGCCGGTCTCCCGTGAAATCCGCTCCAAAACTTTCTTGCCATCAGGAAGAGACTGCTGAGGATATCCCCCAGGACCGCCGCGCCCCATGCCGCCGTGACGGCCCATTCCTCCGCCCATTCCACCCATGTGTCCGCCGAAGCCGCTGTTGTCATAGGCATCCTTGTCGGAAAACAGGATGGAGTAAACCAGCGTATTCGCGCGTTGCGCCGCCTCGATGGCTCGGACCAGCGTCACCTTGCTACCTGTGTCCACACCATCGGAAAGAATGATGAGCGCCTTGCGGCCCTGCTGCTTCTGCATCAGCTCGTCGGAGGCGAGGAAGACAGCGTCATACAGCGTGGTACCTCCGGCTCGATGATGGCCGCCTGAACCGCCTCCTCCTCCACCGCTCTGCTCGAACTCCGGATTGTCCAGCTTCTCCAAAGCGATATTCAGCTTCTTGCGTGAAGAAGTCAGGTCCTGTAGCAGTTCGATGTCCCAATCGAAATGGATGACGAATGCTTTGTCCTTGTCCTCGCGCATCAGGTGTTCCAGGAAGGCGTAGCTGGCAATACGCTCCTGCTCCAGAACACGCCGTTGGCTCATGCTGGTGTCCACCAGCAAGCCCAGCGTGAGTGGGAGATCGCTTTCTTTGGCGAAGTAGTGAATCGTCTGCGGACGGCCGTCTTCCTGGAGCTTGAAATCGTCTTTGGTCAAGCTATTTACGATCTGGCCGTGTTTGTCGCGCACTGTCGCCAGCACATTCACAACCTTGACGCTGGAAGAAAAAGTAGGCGTCTGCTGGCTCCGGAGTAGCCGATAGGGCGCCAAGAGACACGTCAGCGTAGCCAATAATATCCAGCGTTTTGGCGCGCTTGCGCGCGAGAAAGTCGGCAAGGCAGCTCGCTTCCAGGGATGGCAATGAAGACCAGCTTAACGGAATGCTTATGAACCCGCGGGCAGGCCGGAAGTTGTTGGGCAGACCACATTGCGCGAATAACGGTAACAAGTTACGGGAAAAAACGGGGAATCGCGAAGGGCATCGAGATTTTTCCGCGAACTTGGCCGCTCAATTCCCAGCACGTCACAACCGCATGTGCCCCGCGTCACTGATTCATGGTGATAAGGCGGCTTACAAATATCTTGTCGGAATCCGTTCTCGAGTGCAGGTGAGTTATGTTGACTTTTGCCATATTTCCCATCGTCCTGTTCTTTCTTGGCGCAGCTCTTGTCACCGGTTTGCCGGTGGCGCTGAGCCTTCAAAGTTATTATCAGAACCGCGGCCGGGAATCGGCCATTTGTCCAGATTCGGGGCAGCGGGTCGATATTGAGGTTGACAGTGAATTCGCATTCTGGACGGCGCTACGTGGCCAGGAGCATTCAAGGCTGAAATCGTGCTCGAATTGGCCCGAGAAAGGCGATTGCGGCCAGGAATGCCTGGCGCAGGTCAATCCTTCACCGGAGAATGTGGATCGCCTCCTTACTAAATGGTACGAAGGCAAGAGCTGCGCCATCTGCGAGCGCGGCCTTTCTGCTTCGGATTGGAGACGGAGCCGCCTGGCCCTTCTCAACGAACAGCACAAGCTTTTCGAGTTGCGCCACATGCACCTCGACGAGCTACAGGTCACGCTGGAACACATGCGTCCACTGTGCTGGAACTGCCATCAGGAAGAGCGTGTCCGGCAAGCTACACCACCGCGCATTTTCAAGGGCGATCGCCATCTGAGTCCAGCCACAGGGGAGTAGGAAGCAGAGATTTGGTTGTGGTAGGCGGCGCTGTCGCTTAACGCCGCAGCGTCACTCGTCAGCAAGGGGAACGCGCTCCCGTTCCCCTTTTTCTTTTATCGCAACTTGCCGCTACGACGATCGCCAACGCTCACCGTTATGGCTTTTACAGTGGGCGTTGAGAGTACAATCCTGATGGACTTGGAAGGATGTTGAATGATGCGCTTTGCGATCGTTGTAACGGCGGTACTTGCGCTAGCTGGCGCCGGTTGGTCGCAGACCTCATCGAAACAGACGACAACAAACCAGCCAGTCAAGAAATCTCCCTTGGCCGGCTATGCCGGAACCTGGACTGGAACTTTTGAGGCGCAGCCGTGGTTGACGGTGCAGTTGGCGCTGCGGGGTGATAAGCTTTCCGGATCGTTACGTCGCGCGCACGACCTTAAATTCAACGATGCGGGCGAACTCAAGAGCGTGGGTGACACGCAGGTCACCGAAGTGTTAGAAGACGCCACCCTCAATGGCGATGGCTTGTTGTTGACGGCGAAGAATCCGGACACGAGCGAGACCGATCGCTTCACTATGCGGTTAACGGGCGAGACAACCGCCGACATCAAAATGAGCGCCATGTCCATGCCTCCGGGAATGCCAAAGCTTCAGCCCTGGAAGCTAACAAGGACAGCCGCAGCCAGCGCACCGGCAGGGCATTAGATACCTGCCGTCTACTCGCGAGAGCTGATCGACCACAGAGTTGCGCTCTCCGTAATATCGCCGTATCCAACCCAATGGTGGACCTCGCGTCCTCAACTCGGCCCGCTGCAATTGAACTGGTAAACTGCTATCAATCACGATGACGTCTCCAATTTTGCGTGTGCTGGGCGTGGTCGCAGGACTGGGCAGCGCGGTATTGTGCTGGTTCCTCGGAAGTACGCTGGCTTCGCCTTTGCGTCAGGGCAGATTGTTTGCGCAAGGCGGCGCGCAATACGCCTTGCTGGCCTTTCTGTTCGTACCAGCTCTCATCATGGCGGTCCTGGCTTTGTTCTGGGTCCCCCCTCGGGTCTCCAGCGGAGGCCCATTGCCCGAAGGCAGGCGCTGGCGCGCCGCCCTGGTGCTGATTCTGCTTACTGTTTTCCTGATTGGTTTGCTACGTTGAGAGTTGGATAAGCGAGTGGTGTAGTCCTGCCTGACACCGTTCTGCTTCGGCTGAACTTAAAGCGGAGGAAACGGTAAAAACTCGCGCGCCACCACTCGCGCCATCTAGCCAGAGACGATACCACTGTCTGAGTCGTCAGAAAAGAGGTTTCGCTTTCCAGACTTTAATATTGGATTCGTTCGGGTGTTGGGGGATGTGCGAAATGTCGAGACCTGTCGGCTCGACTGCAAGGGATGCGCCATGATCGATGCAGTAAGGGAAAAGCCGCCCTCTTGTGGAAGGCGGCTTCTGATGATCTTTGACAGTTTTTTAGTAAGAATAGCCGTCAGGCTGAGCTACCGCACCCACCTCGACTTCCGTATCCACGTAATCACGTCCTGCCTTGATGGCTTGCCGGTCGAGTTCGAGCAGCTTAGGATTCTTCACCGTCGCCTCGAGCACCGCAATGGCTGACTCTGTAGGCAGACATTCCGTCTCTTCCAGCAGTGCGGCGAGCATGACCACATTCGCCACCTTTGCCGAACCCAAGCGGTCGGCGATCTCCGACGCCGGGACACACACTACTCGCGCTTGCGGTGCACTGAAACCCTCGGGCAGTTTGGTGTTGTTGTAGAGAATCAATCCCCCGGAGACCACGCTAGGCGCGAATTTGTGCAGTGAAAGCTCGTTCATCGCAATCAGCACTTCGGGTTGCGAAATGAGCGGGGAGCCGATGCGTTCGTGCGAGAGTGAGACGTGGCAGTGCGCACTGCCACTACGCATCTCTGGACCGTATGAAGGCAGCCAGCTTACTTCCATATGTTCGCGAAGACCCATCTCGGCCAGCAACTGCCCCATCAGCAAAATGCCCTGCCCGCCGAAGCCGGCGATCTTCACCGTCAGCTCACGAGTGTGACGATGGCGGCCGTTAGCAGGCTCTTTCGCTTCACTGCCACTGACACCCAAGACTTCAGCGACGGTCTTCACCGGAATCTTCGGGCCCGCCGGCAACTCCGGTTTGCGGTCGCGGAAGACACCCAGCGGGAAAGCCTTCACGAGTGTGTCTCCGACCCAATGCCGCGCCACCACCGGATCCATCTTCATGATGGTCGGACACGGCGACAGGATCTCCACCAACGAGAAGCCGCCGCCATTCTTCTGGATCTCGAGCGCCTTTTTCACAGCGCGCTTGGCCTTCATGATGTTCTTCATGTCGTTCAGCGCGACCCGCTCAATGTACGTCGGCGTCTCCAACGCAGCCAGCAGCTCGCACACATGCAAAGGCAGACCTTCATTGCTGGCGCGGCGTCCGAAGGGTGAGGTAGTGCAGACCTGTCCCATCAATGAGGTGGGCGCCATTTGTCCGCCGGTCATGCCATAGACTGAATTGTTGACGAAGAACACACAAATGTTTTCACCACGATTAGCGGCGTGGATAATTTCCGCGGTACCAATGGCCGCCAGATCTCCGTCACCCTGATAGGCCATTACGATCGACTCGGGATGCGAACGCTTCAGAGCAGTTGCTGCGGCGGGCGCGCGTCCGTGGGCCACCTGCACATTGCCAACGTCAAAATAGTAGTAGGCGAACACAGAGCATCCCACGGGACTCACCAGGATGGTGCGGTCTTGAAGCCCGAGATCGGTAAGCGCTTCGGCAATCAGCTTGTGCACGATGCCGTGTCCGCAACCCGGGCAATAATGTGTCTGCTGTTGAAGTTCCGATTTGCGCTCGTACTTGTCGTAGAACGCCGGAGATTTTTCATGGATAACTTCGTAGCCGTTCACAATTCCTCCTGGTACTTATGCTTTGGCCGCTACGGCAAAAGCATTCAGTTCGCCGTCCTACACTAAGGCCGACATGCGCGCAAAAACTTGCGCAGTAATTTCTTCCGCTGCCGGCACATTGCCGCCCGCGCGTCCATAGAATTCCACCGGCAAGGTGCCGTTGAGCGTCAGTTTCACATCTTCCACCATCATGCCGGTGCTCAACTCCACCACCATTACCGACTTCACCTGCTTGGCGGTTTCGCGCAACTCGCGCGCGGGGAATGGCCACAATGTAATGGGACGGAAGAGACCAGCCTTCAGGCCTTGCGCGCGGAGTTGGTCGACAGTCGAGCGCAGAATGCGCGAGACTATGCCATGACCGACCAGCAGCACGTCGGCGTCTTCTGTGAGGTAATTCTCGCAGCGAGTTTCCAATTCCTGCGCCAGCGTGTACTTGGCTTCGAGCTTGCGAACCAGCGCTTCCAACGCGTCGGGCTCGAGCTGGATGGAGGTGATCAGGTTCTTCTTGGTCTCGACCGTGCCCTTCACTGCCCAGTCTTTTTCCGGCTGTTCAATCTGGCGCATCTTGATATCCAGCGGCTCCATCATCTGGCCAACGTAACCGTCGGTCATGATGACAACCGGATTGCGATAGCGATCGGCAAGCTCGAAGGCCAGCACGGTAAGGTCAAACATCTCCTGCACTGAGGAGGGCGCGAGTACAATATTGCGATAGCATCCGTGACCGCCGCCCTTCACCACACAGAAGTAATCGCTTTGCTCGGGCGCGATGTTACCCAGTCCGGGACCGCCACGCACGACATCAACGATCACGGCCGGTAATTCAGCGCCCGCGATATAGGAAATGCCTTCCTGCATCAGGCTGAGCCCGGGGCCGGAGGATGCCGTCATCACCCTCATGCCGGCAGAGGATGCACCGTACACCATGTTGATCGCCGAGACCTCGCTCTCCGCCTGCAAAAAAGTGCCGCCCACTTCCGGTATGAGGAGGGCGGCATATTCCGCGATTTCACTGGCGGGGGTGATGGGATATCCATAAAAAGACCGGCAGCCGGCCAGCACTGCGCCTTTCACGATGGCGACATTACCTTTACAGAGTTGCCTCACGGGTCACCTCCTGTGCTTTCGCGACAGCGGCAGTCGCTGCCTTTGTCGGAATCAGCCGCTCCACCGTAATGGCTCCCGGCTCAGGACAGCAGTAGAAACAAGCGCCGCAGCCAGTGCAATCTTCGCCGGTATACTGCGCCGGGTGCACCCCGTACTTGCTGAGTTCGGGTGCCAGTTCAAGACACTCGGGCGGGCACGACTCCACACACAAGCCACACCCTTTACATTCTTCCGGATCGATGATGACGTTACCGCGCGGTTGCGATGTCATTGTTGCTCCTTACCCTTTCACTTCGACCGCGTGAGCGTTGCGCTGAAACCAGCGTTGACGCTCGCAATAGTCGTAAAGCTCTGCACGAAACTTGGGATGGGAAATCTCGATGAGCGACTCGGCCCTCTGGCGGATGGTCCGTCCATGCAAATACGCCACGCCATATTCGGTGACCACGTAATGCACGTCGGCTCGCGTAGTCAGAACGCCCGCCCCGTTGGCCAGTCGAGGAACGATTCGCGATATGGTGTCGTTCTTGGCGGTCGATGGCAGCGCGATGATCGGCTTGCCATATTTCGAACGTGCCGCCCCACGAATGAAATCAAGCTGCCCACCGAAGCCGCTGTAGAATTGCGACCCTATCGACTCGGCGCACACCTGCCCGGTCAAATCCACTTCAATGGCCGAGTTGATGGCCACTATGCGGTCATTCTGCGCGATGCGAAAAGGATCGTTGGTGTAGGCCGAGGGATGAAACTCGAAGATAGGATTTTCATCCAGAAACTCGAACAGCTTCTTAGTGCCCAACACGAAGCTGAGAATGACCTTGCGCGGCTTCCAGTTCTTGCGCTGGCCGTTGACGACGCCCGCCTCGATCAGCGGCACTATGTTGTCGGAGAGAAGTTCGGTGTGGACGCCGAGGTCTTTACGGTCCATCAGGTTGGGCAGGACTGCGTCGGGGATTCCGCCAATCCCACATTGTAGGACGGCACCATCTTCAATTAACGATGCCACGCGCGTACCGATTGCTCGAAACAACTCCGAACTAGGCTGCACCTTCAGTTCGCATAGTGGCCGTGAGAGCTCCACGATGGCGTCAATCTCACTGACATGGATGAAGCTGTCGCCATAGGTGCGAGGCATGGCGGCATTCACCTGCGCAACAACATAGTGAGCGCATTTCGCGGCGGTCAGCGTGCACTCAACGCCAACCCCAAAACTGCAATAGCCGTGAGAATCAGGCGGCGACACCTGGATGAAGGCGACATCGATCGGCATTTCGCCGCTTTCAAATAGTGCCTCAACCTCACCCAGGAAGATGGGTGTGTAGTCAGCTCGGCCGTCATTTACCGCCTCGCGAACATTGCCGCCAACAAACAGTGCGTTGTGGCGGAAGTGTTCCGCCATCTCTGGCGCGCAGTATGGCGAGGTACCCATGGTGAGGAGGTGTACAACTTCAACATCCTTGACGAAGGGAGCGCGCCCTATCAAGGCTTCGACCAGCGCTTCTGGCTCGGCGCAGCCGGGATGGATATACACCCGCATCCCCGACTCGACACAGGCTACCGCCTCGTGCGCAGTCACCAGTTTGCTGCGGTATTGATCAATCCAGGACATAGATTAGGAGCCCTCTTCTAAGCAGATACGGTTTCAGACTTCACGGAGTAGCCGGCAGTGGCACGCTCGTGTCCCAGCGCGGCGTAGTAGATGGCGAGGTTGAAAAATTTGTCCAGCATTTCCAGCAGTTCCATCTCGCCGAAGATCTCTGCCGGGTGCTCCAGTTCGGCATTTTTTTGCATGTAGTCCCAAAGGTTCTCGCGGACCAGGCAGATCATCCACACCACCTGACTGGCAGGCACACCTTGCGCCGCTCGCTGCGCGCCGACCTCCAGATACCGCTGTTCGATGTCCGCCTCGGTCTTGCCAAGCAGCCACTCGCCAAGATGGCGATAGACTTCATAAACTTTTTCGGTTAGCTCACTGTCAGGAACGTTGGCGTATGCCGAACATTTGCTGCATCGGCGATAGCGGTCGTGCAGACTGCGAGCTAAACCATCGGAATGACTCTCGATCAGCTTTACTAATCGGTATGCAAGCAACATGGCGAACCTCTCTCACCTCGGCCAACGGTCGCATAAAGCAGGGTGCGACGCTTCGGCTCGGGCCCCTCACTCTTACATGCAAGTGTCGCCTGTGGAGCGCCCAACGAGCCGTGATTGCTATCACTTGCAAATGTGACGGAGGTCACCCGGCGCGGGAAAAATATGGGGGTGTCCCCAGGGCCGTGGTGGCTTTTATCTTATCCGACATACAATGCCGAATTCGCGTGCCATACTCTCTAGGATCTTGACTTTAGACTCCGTTTCCTGGGATCTAGCAGCGAAATAAAGCTCAATGTTGACACGAGCTTTCTCCGGAGACATGCCAGAAGCGCTAAGGAAGTGCAGTAGGTTGGCCCAATCGCGCTCATTCAAATTCCCCGACACTGCGACCGTCCGCCGCTGGCTATCAGGGTCACCGCCAACGAAAGTCGTAGCGGATGAGGAAGGAGCGGTATCATTCGTTTGGCACCCGATCGCCCCTATTGCCCTACCTAGCAGCGTGAAGTCCGGAATCTTTAGAGGAGCGACACACCGAAGGGCCTCTGCATCCCCACCGCGCAGTTCCTCGCGTAGCTCCATGAGAAGTCTGCCTAGCACATTGTTGCCAACCAAGAGTCCTTCCTTGGTGCGCTTCGCTCCCCAGAATTCGTCTTTGCTGGAATCCTCAACGATTGGGCGATCTCCTGTCTTGACCAATAAGGCCCCAAATTTTTCCCAATTTTGAGCCAATTTGACGCGCAGACACCATCTCATCACCCTGACGCGAATCTCATTCCAGTCTTGACGCGCCAAGTGGCGAAACCTTTTGCTCTTCATCTTTCCTGTCATTGGGCTGGATTCACGGAGGATCAGGTCTTGGACATCCGGGAGATTAGTAAACCTGCAACATTGGTACAAGGCCTCTGAAGTAAGCACACGAATTCCGTTAATCACCAACGGATACCCAGGGGCCATGTTCGACAAACCGCCAAAAGGCTCATTGGTCTTTCGAAAAGTCACACTCTCCGACGGGGGATATGTTCTCTGCTGTAATTGGCTCGTCAATTTGTTTTCCGTTCGAAAAGTGGATACCAAGGGTGGCCTACCCAAAGTCCAAGAGGAGTATTGTTGGGGCAGTTTCGATAACTAACGAACATCGCTCCGAACCCTAGTTTATTCGCCGAGTTCGTGGTCGTGTATCCTAAAGGACGGTGCATGACCTTGAGATAAGGGCACATGTGCCGAATTCGCAAGCCAGCCTTCCAAAAAACGCGCTCCAACAGATCTCTAGAGCTTTCGTTCGTAAACAAACTACTCGTGTTTTTCTCATTTTCTGGTCGCAAGTAGGCGGGAGGACGCCCGCCCCCATAAGTTGCTATGAACTCCTTGCTGGCCGCGTCGTCTGGGTATTTCTTGAGCCGAAGCACATCAGAACCGCCTCCTACCGTGCTGTAGTTCTGAAAATTACTAGAACCTATCTCATAAATACGTACCACACTAAGTAATTGTGCGGAGTTGAATTTACAGGCACATCGGTAGGTATGGAACTCACCGATGCGCAGTGGGAAGTACTGAAACCGCTGGTCGAGCCCAAGACGCCCAGTTCGCGACGGGGTCGGCCTTGGGCAGATACCCGAAGCGTGCTGGAAGGCGTGCTTTGGATTTTACGAACCGGAGCCCAATGGGCGGAGCTGCCGGGTGAGAAGTTTCCACCATACCAGACGTGCCATCGCCGATTCCAGCAATGGGTGCGCGAAGGGACGCTGGTCGAGGTACTGCGCGCGATGGCGAAAGATCTGCTGGCACGAGGGCAGTTGGATTTGGCTGAGACCTTCATCGACGCCACCTTCGCGGGGGCGAAAAAGGGGGCGGTGCAGTTGGTCCAACACGCCGCGGCAAAGGGACCAAGATCATGGCAATTGCGGAGCGCCATGGTCTTCCTGTCGCCGCCTGGATTGGAAGCGCTTCGCCACATGAAACTCGCTTCGTCGAAGCCACCGTCGCGCAGCGCTTCACGGCGGCGGCGCCGGAGCGAATGATCGGCGATCGCGCCTATGACAGCGATCCGCTGGATGAGCGGCTGCAACAGCAACACGGTATCGAGTTGATTGCGCCGCACAAAGTCAACCGGCGCAAGCCCAATACGCAGGACGGGCGCAAGCTGCGGCGCTATTGCCGGCGTTGGAAGATCGAACGACTGTTTGCCTGGTTGCATAACTTTCGTCGGCTGGTCACCCGTTGGGAGTATCACCAGGCCAACTTCCTCGGGCTCGTCCAGCTTGGTTGCATCCTCATTTTGATGAGGAGGT
>CAVPUX010000020.1:0-47396 GCA_963709045.1 uncultured Acidobacteriaceae bacterium
GAGAGGGATTCGAACCCCCGGTACCCTTTCGAGTACAGCGGTTTTCAAGACCGCCTGTTTCAACCGCTCACACATCCCTCCGCGTGGGTGTTTCCGACAGTTTACCAGCGCTTGAAAATTGCCGCACGACGTGCCGATGAGAGCTTTTGCGAGCACAGGCGAGGGCTCGCAGCTCCCAAGTGGCTACACCCGCGATTCCCAAATTGAATCTAACCGAACATTTTGTGCCGCTACGGGATCGGAAAGACTTTTTCCGGAAACCGCGCGGTGCTATGGTGTGAGGTAGCATTTCGAAGGTAGGTCGAGACCCCACTAACCGGCTGAGATCCAGCCAGATTTCCTCCCAGGTTATTGACGCGCCCTGTCAATGGTGGAAGCCGCAGACGCGCCAAATCGAAAAGACCCGCGAAAGGGAGCGTGTGCGAATGGCACCCCGTGCTCTGCTATTCCTAGTCGCCTGCACCGTCCTATCGTCGGCATTGCCTTGCTGTTCCCAGACCGTACTCACTACCGTCGCAACTGGTTCACAGCCAGTGGCGCTGGCGATTAATACGCACACCAGTAAGGTTTACGTCGTCAACCAGTACAGCAACAGCGTAACTGTAATCGATGAAGCGACAGGTTCCACCGGCACCGTGCAAGTAGGGGCATATCCCACTGCGGTAGCAGTGAACGCCGCGACAAACAAGATCTACGTGACTAACCAAAGCAGCAACAGCGTAACCGTGATTGACGGAGCATCGAATTCGACGGCAGTGGTGCCGACCGGAAAGTCGCCTGAGAGTCTGGATGTCAACCCGGCCACCAATAAGATTTACGTAGCTAACTACGGCAGCAACAGCGTGACCGTAATCAACGGGGCAAACAACACAACCTCTACTGTCGCTGTGGGAACATACCCCGTCGCGGTAGCGGTCAACCCGGTGACGAACAAGATCTATGTCACGAACTTGAGCAGCAGCACGGTAACGGTGATCAATGGTGCAACCAGCGCGACTACGTCCGTCAGGGTGGGGAGCGATCCGAGGGCCCTGGCCATAAACACATTGACCAATAAAATCTATGTCGCTAATGGCACCTATGCCGGCATCGGAACGGTAACCGTAATCGACGGCACAACCAATTCCACCACCGTGGTAGCTGCCGGGCTATACCCCAACGCCGTGGCGATTAACCAGGTGACTAATGAAATCTACGTGGCCAACGCGAGCGACGGCACGGCAACTGTTGTTGACGGCGCCACCAATACAACTACGACCATCCCTGTGGGCGGATCTCCGGGCCAGATAGCCGTTGACGCAGTCACCAATAGAACGTACATCAGCAACGATATCTGGAGCGGCACTGTAACCACCATCGATGGAGCCTCCAATTCCACGAATGCAGTTGCGGTGGGGCGAAATCCCTATGCCTTAGCTATTGATTCAACGATGAACAGAGTTTACGTTGCCAATCTGTATAGTAATTCAGTCTCAGTGATTGCCGGCGCCCAGTCGTCCCTTGGGCTGCAATTCGTTCCTATCGTTCCATGCCGCCTGGTCGATACGCGTTGGTCTAATGGGCCATTCGGCGGTCCGTCAATAAGTGGCGGAACCTCACGCGACTTTATCGTTCCCGAAAACGTGACCTGCGGCATCCCCGCGATTGCCGCGGCTTACTCGCTCAATGTCACCGTCGTACCCCACGGAGCACTGGGATACTTAACCGTGTGGCCCACGGGAGAAGATCAGCCCATAGTTTCCACATTGAACTCGGTGGACGGCAGGATTAAGGCAAACGCGGCAATTGTGCCAGCAGGGGCCGGAGGAGCCATTAGTGCCTATGTCACCACTACCACCGATCTGGTGCTGGATATTGCCGGCTACTTTGTCGCTGCTCCGAATCCTTCGGCTTATGCATTCTTTCCGTTGACCCCCTGCCGGGTGGCGGACACCCGAAACACGCAGGGTCCGCTTGGCGGCCCCTACTTGCACGGCGGTCGGCAACGCGACTTTCCGGTGCTGAACGCGACCGCTTGTAACATTCCTAGTAGCGCGGCGGCATATTCGCTTAATGTCACCGTAGTCCCACGAAATGGCAACCCGCTTGGTTTTCTGACCGTGTGGCCCGCAGGGGAAAACCGGCCTATCTCATCGACACTGAATGCTACAACCGGTACGGTTACCGCCAATGCGGCTATCGTGCCGGCGGGCCAGAACGGAGCGATCAGCGCGTTTGCCACCCAAGACACCGACCTGTTGCTTGATATCGATGGCTACTTCGCCTCCGGCAGCGGTGGACTCTCGCTCTATTCGACGGCGCCCTGCCGCATACTCGATACTCGCAAGACATCAGGCGCTTTTTCGGGTCAACTCGTTGTCAAGGTCGTGAGCGGTCCGTGTGGCATTCCGTCCACCGCACGTTCGTATGTGTTGAACGCAACTGTAGTTCCACAAGACACGCTGGGATTTTTGACCCTATGGCCCGATGGAAAATCGCGTCCATCAGTGTCCACTTTGAACGCATGGGATTGGATGATCACCTCAAACATGGCGATCGTGCCCACGAGCAACGGCTATATCGATGCCTACGCCGCTGGCCTGACGCAGCTCATCCTGGACATCTCCAGCTACTTCGCACCGTGATTGAAGAGAGAGGTTCCGAATGTCGGAACCAACTATTCGTAGCGCAGGCTTTCCACGGGATCCAGATTGGCTGCCCGGGCAGCGGGCGCGGTACCAAAGATCACGCCGACCAAGCTGGAAACCAGCACGGCGATGATGACCGACCAACCTGAGATTGGTACACGGTAATTGGTGATGAATCGTATCGAGAAGGGCAGCGCCAAGCCGATGAAGGTCCCGATGAATCCGCCGGCCAACGAGATCAGAACGGCCTCAGTCAAAAATTGCGCACGAATTTCTGAGTTGGTGGCACCCACTGCCTTGCGGACACCAATTTCGCGAATGCGGGAATTCACCGTGGCCAGCATGATGTTCATAATGCCGACGCCACTAACCAGCAACGTGAATACGGAAATTAGCAGCAGCACGGTGGTCAGGGTATTGGCGGTCTTCGCCGCGACGGAGAGTAGCTGGGTCAGGTTGTAAACCTTATACACGGATTCGGGACGATGCCGTGACTGCAGAGCATCATGAATCTCTTCCGTTGCCCGGGGCACCTCCGCCGAGTCCGACACGGAAAAGAACAGCTGTTTCACTTTGTCGGTGCCGGTAAAGAATTGCGCTACGGTATAAGGAACGAGAACGGTATTGTCGGAGATCTCTGATTCGCCGAAGGTATCAACCCGTTCTCGAAAGGTCCCGATCACGGTGATGGGCAAGCCGCTAAGCTTGATTTGCTGCCCGATGGCGGCATCTTGTGACCCGTACAGAGTGTTGGCGAGAGTCTGGGTAATGACCCCAACTTTATTGCGTGCCCGGGTGTCGCCATCGTCGAAAAAGCGGCCCGCAAGCACGTTTAAGTTCCGCACATAGCGGTACTGCCACGACACACCGAGAACCAGGATGTCGCGTTCCATTCCGCCAGGAACCAGAACACGATCGTGAAACTCGATCATCGGCGATGAGGCACTGATGCCTGGTACCCCGTCACGCACTGCATCCCAATCGCTCAAAGTAAGCAAATCACTTGAGCTCGGGCTACCATACTTATCGCCGCCCTGGTACTCGGCTGCCATCATGTTCGAGCCGATATTCTGAATCTGCTGGATTATGTATTGCTTGCCGGTCAAGCCTACGGTGACCACCAGGATGAGCGACGCCGTCCCGATGACCATACCCAACGCGGTCAGAATGAATCGGAGCTTGTTGGTGCGGAAAGTCTGCACCGCAACGCTGAGAGTCTCACCGAGAACCAGTTTCGGATAGGGACGTCCGTTATTGCCGCCGGCAGCCATGCAGATGCTTTAAGAGTAAACGTTCACCGACAGGGCTTCAAATGAAGATGCGCGATACGGCGGTCTTTCAGGAAAACGGCACTTGCGCCCGATTGTTGATCGTCCGTCAAAGTGCTATCGTCAGTGTTACCCCATTTGTCTGGCGTTTAGTAAATCATGCTGTCGTTTTTCCATCGCTTTCTCCTGCCAGTTGTGCTTGTCCTGGGAATGTGCCGCGGAGTTGCGGCACAGCAACCTTTGGGTGAGCTATACGCGACAGATGCACGGGTGAAAGGAGCCGTCATTCTGGCGGGCTCCGGCACAAGCGTCCTGAGCGGCTCCTCGATTGCCGCTGGAGCGCAAAACGCAACCCTGAAGCTGGAGCGGGGCGGTAACCTGCTGGTGTGTTCGGGAACCAATCTGTCGGTAAACGCGTCGCAGAACGGACGCGAGCTGATGTTCAGTTTGAACAGCGGCAATCTGGAGATGAATTATCCGCTTGGCGCCGCTGCCGATACGCTTTTGACGCCGGATTTACGGCTGCTGCTCCCCGGTCCGGGCACGATACACATTGCGGTGAAGGTGACTCCGCAAGGCGACACTTGCGTGCAATCGTTGCCTTGGAACGTGGCCTCGATCGTGGTCTCGGAGACTATGGGCGATGCAACCTACCAAGTGAAACCGGATGAAGCCGTCTTGTTCAAGGCCGGGCATCTCAGTGAAGCCACGCGCACAAAGCAGAATTGCGGATGCCCGATGTCCCAGCCGATTCCACCGACTCAGGTAGCGAAAGCTGCGCCGACGCCAGCCGTGGAACCCAATCCACCACAACCCGCTCCCAAGCCGGCTCCGGCAGACCAGAACATGCACCTCGCGGTGAGCGCGCCGCTGATCTACCGGGCGGACGATTCTGCGCCAGACATCACCGAGATGGTGGCGACCCTGAAGCTGGAGCACAACGAAGTACTGCAGCTTAATCCCGTGGTACTTCCGCCTGCGGGTTCCAAGAAAATTCAGGCGCAGCAACAGCCCCCGACACTGGTTGCCCAGAAGGAGCAGAGGCACGGATTCTTCAGCAAGGTGGGCGCGTTCTTCGCGACGCTGTTTCACTGACGAAGCGATAAGATAAACCTTCATCACAGGGAGGATCGAATGTCGGCCATCATTCTCGACGGCACCCGGATTGCGGCGGAGATCAAGAGCGAAGTCGGCGAAGAAGTGAAAGAACTGACTGCGGCCGGACTTCGTCCCGGGTTGGCGGTCGTGCTTGTCGGCCACAATCCAGCTTCGGAAATTTACGTTCGCAACAAAGTAAAGACCTGTGAGCAGCTTGGTATTTACAGCGAGAAGCACACGCCGTCCGATGATGTGACTACCGAGGAGCTGCTAGCGTTGGTCGCAGACCTGAACCGTCGCGACGAGATCGACGGCATCCTGGTGCAGTTGCCGCTGCCTCCACAGGTTGACGCTAAGAAAATATTGCTTGCTGTATCACCGGAGAAGGACGTCGATGGATTTCATCCTATGAATGTGGGCTATCTGTCCACGCAGCGTCCGGGCCTGGTCCCGTGTACGCCAGCGGGTATCATCGAGATTCTTAAACGCGGCGGGATTGCCATCGCTGGGGCCGAAGCTGTTGTGGTAGGTCGCAGCGACATCGTTGGCAAGCCAGTCGCGATGTTGCTACTGAACAGCAACGCCACGGTCACAGTCTGCCATTCCAAGACGCGCGACCTGCCGGGTGTGTGCCGGCGCGCCGATATTCTGGTGGCTGCCATTGGCAAGGCCGGGATGGTCACGCCTGACTTCGTGAAGCAGGGTGCAACAGTAATCGACGTCGGCATGAACACGGTTACCGATCCTGACGAATTTAAGCAGTTCTTCGCCGGAAACGAGAAGCGCGAACGCGATTTCGCAGCGAAAGGATCGACCCTGATAGGCGATGTTCATCCCAAAGTCGCGGACGTTGCGGGAGCGATGACACCTGTGCCCGGAGGCGTGGGCCCGCTCACCATTGCCATGCTCATGAGCAATACCGTGAAAGCGGCCAAGCTGCGGCGGGGGCACACTGTTGGAGTGCTGGCAACTTCTCGATGACGTGTACATATCCATGTTGCGCGTAGGCCTCACTGGCGGCATCGCCTGTGGCAAATCGTCAATCGCCGCCATGCTGGTGAAGCGTGGCGCTCATTTTCTTCAGGCTGACGCACTCGCTCATACGGTTTACGAACCGGGCACTGTCACCTATGGCGAGGTTGTTCGCACCTTCGGCCGCGGAATCCTGAATGAAGATGGCACCATCAATCGGAGCAAGCTGGCGGACTTGGTTTTCCCTGCTCGCATTGGAGAGCTAAACGCTATCGTGCATCCCGAAGTCGTGAAGCGCCAAAATCGCTGGATGTCGGAGATCGACCAGAACGATCCCCATGGCATCGCAGTGGTCGAGGCCGCGCTGCTGATTGAGGCCGGAGCGGACAAGGACTTCGACAAAGTCATTGTCGTGACCTGCGAGTTGGGGCAGAAAGTTGAGCGTTTTGCCCGGCGAACGAATCTCCCGCTCCAAGCTGCGCGCGCCGAAGTCGAGCGTCGTAGTTCCGCACAGTTTTCCGACGAAGACAAGGCGCGGCACGCGGACTATGTCATCGACAACTCCGGGTCGACGGAAGATGCCGAGTGGCAGGTGGAACAGATTTGGCACGAATTACGACAGAGTGAGAAAGAGGGAAAGCCCTTACATCGTATAGCTGGCGAGTCTGCGGTCAGGCAGGATTTGCGCCTTGGATCGAGGTTTGCAAAAACAAAGGCTGCGCGTGACAGCGGCGCTCACTCAAAATCCTTAAGCCAAAACTCCAGCGGACCCCGTTGTTCGTCCTTCACGCGTTGGGCCTCCATCTTGCGCAGCTGGGCCCGGCGTATCTTTCCCGAGATTGTCTTTGGCAGTTCATGGAATTCGAGCTTCCGCACCCGCTCATACCCAGCCAGCTTCTCCTTCGCGAAGAGCAAGATTTCGCGGGCAATCTCTTCCGAGGGACGCGCGTCAGCCACGATGGCAATGAAGGCTTTGGGGACATTGGTTCGCAAGGGGTCCGGGCTGGGAACGATAGCCACTTCGGCGACCAGAGGATGTTCCATCAGAATGCTCTCCAGCTGAAACGGACTGATGCGATAGTCGGAGCTCTTGAACACGTCATCCGCCCGGCCCACGAAGAAAAAGTAGCCCTCATCGTCGAGTGCGGCCTGATCTCCCGTGTGATAGAGATTGTTTTGCATCGCGGCGCGCGTAAGGTCGGGATCGTCCATATAGCCGGTCATCAGGCCGGTGGGCCGAGGATCAAGCTTCACCGCAACCTCGCCTTCCGGGCATTCCTGGTCCTGCATATCGACCAGGCTGATCTGAAATCCGGGAAGCGGGCGACCCATGCTGCCCAGTTTCACTTGCTGCCCCGGCGAGTTGCCAATTAGTGCTGATGTCTCAGTCTGGCCATAGCCATCGCGAATGACCAGTCCCCAAGCCTTCTCGACGTGCTCGATCACCTCAGGATTCAGGGGCTCACCCGCGCTTGCCAATTCGCGCAATGCGGGCGGTTTCGGTCCCAGTTTCTCGAGAATAATCATGCGCCAGACCGTGGGAGGAGCACACAGCGTGGTGACTCCAACTTCTTCCAGCGTGCGCAGAGTATTGGCGGCACGAAATCGAGGAGCGTCGTAAACGAAATTCGTTGCGCCAGCATTCCAGGGAGCGAAGAAGGAACTCCAAGCATGCTTGGCCCATCCGGGCGAGCTGATGTTCTGGTGAATGTCGTGCTCCTGAATGCCGATCCAGTACATCGTCGAAAGATGACCCACCGGATAACTCTGGTGAGTGTGGAGCACGAGTTTGGCTTTGGCCGTGGTTCCGGATGTGAAGTACAAGAGGAATGGGTCGTCGGCTTGGGTGGGTATTATTCGGTAGTCTCGAGTTTCTTCCAGGGCGGCGTCGTAAGGCATCCAACCGGCGGTCTGACCACCCACGAGAATCCGCTTGACCTCGGCATCGGAGGGAATGCGGTCGATTGCGGTTTCATCCGTCACCACAATGCGCGCCCCACTGCGCGCCAGCCGGTCGCGAATTTCACTTTCCGTGGCCAGGGCCGTGGTCGGGACTATGACCGCCCCGATCTTGATGGCAGCCAGCATTAGATCCCAAATGGCGCCGACGTTCGGAAGACATAAGACGATACGGTCGCCAGGCTCGACCCCTTGGCGTTGCAGAAAGTGCGCCACGCGATCGGAGCGCTCGGCTAATTCCTGATAGCTGAACTTGACTTCGTCCTTGCCCTCCCGCTTAAGCCACAAGGCGGTCTTGCTATTGCCCTGTGCATAGACGTCGAACCAGTCGCGTGCCCAATTGAAGTTGGAGAGATCGGGCCAGCGAAATTCCCTGTACGCCTTTTCATAGTCGGTCCTGTGGTCGAGCAGAAACTGACGAGCAGCAACGAATTTCTCGGTGGCTGACATCTGTTTTCCAAGCGGCAGCAGGAGGCCCCTCGCAGAAATTTTCTGTTTATCTCTGTTAGCTCCGCACTATATACCCCTGGAGGGAGTCGAGCGCATTATTTTTCTGTGGCTGGATCGAGGCTCGGGACGGGAGTGCCGATCCGCGGGATCGCGAGACCAGTTTCGTGACCCTATTTCGCCGGCATGGTGTAGTAGCCGGTCCGGTGGCGCACCTGCAATTCGGCGGGATCAGGATAATCCTTGGTTTCGGGATCGATTTTGATATCGATGCGGCGAAAGTCCGAGTCGGAGAGTCGCGTGCTGGGATAGTAGGCAATCAGATATTGCGTGCGCAGTTCGTCGCTGATCTGCTGAAAGGCTGCGTCCAATTGCGCCAATCCGCTGGCGTAAAAATACTTCCCTCCCGTGTCACGCGAAAGCTGAATGAGCGCGTGTTCACCGCCAATGTCGCGTCCGGCGCTGCTTTCAATGGGCACGATGATAATGCTATAGAGAATGACTTCGGCTTCCTGTGCGGCGCGAACTGCCTGCTGGTAACTGGTCTGGCTGACGGTATCGCCGCCGTCGGTGATGACGACCATGACCTTGCGGCCGCGGCGTTGCTGTAGCGCCTCCGACCCCAGATAAAGAGTGTCGTAGAGCGCCGTCGCGGCGCCAGGCCGGATGTGGTTGATGGCGCGGTCGATCACTCGCACGTCGGCAGTGAAGGGCGTTATCTGGTCAACGACCTCGCTAAACTGGAACATGGACAGGCCATCAATTGGACGCAGGATGGCGTGCGCGAATCGGCGAGCGGATTCCAGTTCGAGTTTTTGATCGCCGCGAGTGCTGAGGCTGGTATCCACGGCCACCACGATGGAGAGTGGCAGCTCCGACTCCCGATGAAACACTGCGATCTTCTGCAGCTTGCCGTCCTCGAAAACCTGGAAATCTTCCTCCTTCAAGTCCGACACCGGCGCCCCTCCACTGTTGGTAACCGTGGTGAACACATTGACCAACTTCACATTCACTTTGAAGGTGGTATTGGGCTGATCATCGCTGTCGGTAGCCGGATGTTTCGGGCTGTCGGGAGGATGTGGAACACTTTGCGCCTGCTGTTTTTGCGTGTCAGGTGGATGCGGGACGGTGCTCTGCGCGACTGCCGGCTGGCTGACGCAAAGGACGCCCCCGGCGCAACTCAACGCGGAAATCGTCACCAGCTTGCGCAGCCCGAGAGTTGCCCCAGCAAGAATCCGACAGGTTGACAACATTTGTTAGCTTAAACCCCAGTTCAGCTATTTTGACGCGCCCGCGCCCGCAAGCGGCACGTCCGGCGGAAAGGGCCCGCCGTCCGCCCAAACAGCGCCGTCTTCAAAGTACTCTTTCTTCCAGATGGGCACTGTCTTCTTCAGCGTATCGATCAACCAACGGCACGCATCGAAGGCAGCGGCACGATGGGCGGCCGCAACGACAATATAGACGCTGCTTTCGCCAATCTGTAAGCGCCCCAGTCGATGCACGATGCGGACATCACGCACATCGTAGCTGGCTAGCGCTTGCTGGGCCAACTGCTCCATCTGACGCAACGCCATAGGCACATAAGCAGTGTAGTCGAGGTAAAGGGTTCGACGTCCGCGCGAATTATTGCGAACGATTCCGTCGAAGACGGCGACGGCCCCATCTTCGGGATGCTTGAGCACGGCGAGAATGGCAGCCGTCTTAATCGGCTCGCCGACAAGTCTGGTATGCTCGGAAATCAGCGGCAACGGGGTTTCAGCCGTCGAGTCTTCCTCGACCTTGCCGCCGCTTACCGGCGGAATCAAAGCCACCTCATCGTTATCTTGCAAGGTAGTCGCCCCGTCAGCATATTCGTAATTGATGGAGAGAGCGATGGCATTGCGAAAATCCTGCAGCTTAGGCAGGCGCTGCTGCAGCTCGACGTAGAGATCGGACAAGCGCGCCCCGTCCGAGAGCCGTACCACCTCACGCTCGCGTCCGGCGAGGTCTTTCAGCATCCCCAGATACAACACCTGAACCTGCATGGCTAAAGCATAACCCAGGGAGATGCCTAGTGAACCGTGAACTGTTCCCGTTCGGCGTGGCGCGGCTGGTATCACTCTCCGTGGGCATCGTGATCGAAGCGGAAAACGTAGCGCAACAGTCCGGCGTTGATCGCCAGCAACACGGTTGATCCAACGGCAGCAGGCACTAGGGTTTTGTACTCTCCGCCGAGCAGCGCTTCGACGGACACCGTCAGCAGCCATAGCTGGAGTACGACCGCTGCGCCCACGAATGCCAGCATGGCTGAAAACAGAGTCGTGCCTTGTCGCCGCAAGCTCATCACACCTCCAAACCAACAGCGTACAGTTTGTCACCATGCTGTTCCAGTTGTACGCGTGGCAGCCGGCGCGTCGGTGGTCCGGCAACCGGCTGGCCCTCAAGATCGAATAACCCGTGATGACAAGGGCAAAAGAGTCCATTTTCGGATTTGTCGTACACCACTGCGCAGGAAAGGTGAGTACACACTTGGGAATACGCCACCAGCTTGCCTTCCGGCGTACGTACCGCAATGCAGGGGTCCTCGTTTGTGGGATAGCGGAACAACATGGAACCGGTTGACTCCAGCGAGGCGATGGAGCCGACGTATCGTTCGACCTGCGAGCCGCGATGCAGAAACTTGCTGGCCACCGCTGTTGCCCAGTTGGCCAGAGCCAGCAGCAGCGAGCCCAAGGTAAGAAACTTCACCATCTCGCGGCGGCTCACGTAATGATCAGCCTCCCACTCGACGGGAAAATCCTGCCGCCACTTGGGCGTAGGCTTGCAGCCTGCGCAACCGTCGTCGTCGAGATCGGGATTCATTCCATGCCCTCCAACATCAATGCCACGTCATAGGGATCTTCGGGCAGCGCGGACGGCGTCGGCGAAATCTGCACCAAATCGACATTTACGCGCTCGACCTCGCGTGGCACAATCACGAATACCTTGGTCTTTACTTCCTCGTTGCCGAACTTCCAGCTGTTGATGGCGATGCCGCGCCGGGTGCGCTGAATCTCTTCCGCCGTGGCGAAAGTAAGTGCTCCCGAAGGACAGACAGTGGCGCACATGGGCTTCTTATCGACACTGGTGCGGTCGTAGCACATGTCGCACTTCATCATCTGATCGATCTCAACCTGGTACCTGGGCACGCCGAACGGGCACGCCAGTACACAGTTGGAGCAGCCAATGCAGCGCGGCTTCAGCGAGCTTTGGACCACGCCGTCGGGTGTTTTCTTGATGGCATCGGCGGGACACACGCGGGCACAAATCGGGTCTTCGCAATGCATGCAGACTTGCGGCGCGGTCTGCACGCTCTCGCGCCGCTGTATGGTTTCCAGGTGGATCAAGGACACGCCACGATGAGTGTCGCACTCGGCACAGGCCTGCACGCACGACTGGCATCCGATACAACGCGAGTAGTCCATGTAGAAGGCGCGCTCGCTCAACGAATGCCTCCAGCTTGCACCTCGAGCTGCGCGATAGCATCGGTTGGCTGGTCCGTCTTGCTCACCCGCACCGCGCAGATCTTGAACTCAGGAATGTTTGACACGGGATCGATGGCGCGAATCGTGAGATTGTTGGCCGAGCGATCAAGTGGCCAGTGGTAAGGAATGAACACGGTATCAGGGCGGATTGTCTTCACTACCTGCGCATGCACGACAAGGCTACCGCGGCGGCTCTCCACTTTCACGAAGTCGCCATCCTGTACGCCTAACTTTTCTGCGAGCCGGGGATGCATTTCGCACAGCGGTTGGGGATACTGGTCCAGCAATCCGCCAATGCGGCGGGTCTGCGTGCCCGACAGGAAGTGTGACACCACGCGCCCGGTGGTGAGAATAATGGGATACTCGTCATCGGGCATCTCAGCCGAGGGCCGCCACTCGATGGGAATGAAGTGCGCTTTGCCGTCGGGATGTCCGAACTTCCCGCCTTCATACAGGCGTGGCGTTCCCGGATGTCCGATCTCCGGACAGGGCCAGAACACTCCGTTGTTCTTGTCGATACCTTCCCAGGTGATGCCGTAATAATCGGAGACACCGCCCTTTGAAGCAACGCGCAACTCCTCGAAAATGTCGTGGGGCGAGTTGTAGTTAAACTTGTCGCCATAGCCAAGACGCTGCGCGATTTCGCAGACGATCTTCCAATCCTCGCGCGCTTCGCCGGGAGGGCTCACCACTTTGCGATGGTGGATGACGCGGCCTTCAACACTGGTGGTAGTGCCTTCGTCTTCTTCCATCAAAGAGCCCGCCAGCACGATGTCTGCATAACGCGCGGTTTCGGAGAGGAAGAACTCGATGTTGACATAAAACTCCAGCTTCTCCAGGGCGGCGCGGACGTAATTGGCGTCGGGCAAGGAGACCGTGGGATTGAAGCAGATAGAGATCAGGCCTTTAATTTTGCCTTCGTGGATGGCCTCCACCAGAGGCACCGCCGAAAGACCTTTGCCCGGGATCGATTCTTCCGGCACACCCCACACACCCGCAATGTACTTGCGGTGTTCGGGATTGGCGATGTCGCGACTGCCGGGAAGTTGATCGCACTTTTGTCCCTGCTCGCGTGCGCCTTGGCCATTTCCCTGCCCAGTGATCATTGCATAGCCACAGCCTTCACGACCGATACGTCCGCTGGCCACGACGAGGTTGATCGCGGCGATACAGTTGTCCACACCCTTGGAGTGATGTTCAATGCCGCGTGCATGCAGCAGAAAACTAGTCGGTGCCGGGCCCCACATTTCTGCGGCACGGACGATCATCTCGGCCGGCACGCCGGCAATCCTGGCGGAATACTCTGGCGTGTATTTCTTCACCGCCTCGGCTACTTGCTCGAAGCCAGTGGTGTGCTGCGCGATGAAGTCGCGATCGATCCAGCCACGCTCGATCATGATGTGCAGCATGCCATTGAAGATGCCGATGTCGCCGCCGGAGCGTACGGGAATGTAAAGGTCGGCATTGCGGGCGATGGGAGTAAGGCGCGGATCGAGGATGATCAGCTTGCCGCCGTTCTCTCGCGCTTGCCAAAGGTAATCGGTGGTGATGGGAGCGCACTCGGCAATGTTCGCGCCCGCGGCCAGGATGACCTTCGCTTTGGGAATGTCGGACCAGGGATTGGCGCTGCGGTCCATGCCGAAGACCTTCTTCGACGCGGCCCCGGCGGACACCATGCAAAGGCGTCCATTGTAATCAATGTTGGCGGTGCGCAGAGCAACGCGCGCGAACTTGCCCATGAGGTAGGCTTTCTCGTTGGTAA
Organism: uncultured Acidobacteriaceae bacterium; assembly: GCA_963709045.1. Taxonomy (GTDB): domain Bacteria; phylum Acidobacteriota; class Terriglobia; order Terriglobales; family Acidobacteriaceae; genus Bog-257. The sequence continues at coordinate 13,637 of CAVPUX010000020.1, forward strand.
GAGAAGCGCCAGTCAGCAAAGCGAATGCATCGTTGCCATAGGTTTGCTGAATGCGTTGGATCTCACTGACCACGCGGCTTAGAGCGGCATCCCATGAGATCGGTTCGAAGCCTTTGCCCGCGACACGCTGCAGCGGATGCTGGAGCCGATCAGGGTGCTCGTCTTGCATGTAGCGCTTTACGCCCTTAGGACAAAGCTTTCCCAAGTTGAAGGGAAAGTCTTCCCATGGCTCCCACCCGACGACTTTGTTGTTGCGCACCCGCAACTGAATGCCGCACTGTTGCCCGCAGAAGCAGCAGTGGGTCTTTACCATGCGATCCTCTTCTTCCGAGCCGACCCACCCGCCGGCGGGGACACGGTTGAGCGTGGGGCCGAACTGCTGCACTAATTCCGGAACATCAACAGGAAGCTTTGCCATAAATTTAGAACCGTTCCAAGCGCTCCAATTCAGCGCCTTGAGTACGCCAGAGCGCATCTTGCGTGAGCGCCAGATTCTTGCGCCTGCACGTCGGACAGACGTCCTGGTAGTGCGTCCCATCCTGCATCTGGTATTGAATGCAAAGCGCACTCTGCACCGCCTTCAAGTCGTCGATCTGCAACTGCGTAGCGAAGGGTTCTCCGCAGCGGACACACTGCGCCTGTCCAGCTTCTTCTCCGGCGCGCTTGTAAAAGTCGATGCCCATCTGTGCCGGACGCTGAAAGATGTGGAAAAACTTTCCGAAGGGCAGATACAACAGCGTAAAGATCACGGTCACGGCATGCAGTTGCGACAAGAAGACATAATGCAAGCCGTGCATGAGATGTGTCGACACGGTGAGGAATAAGCCCGTTATCGAGATGGCGAACAGCAGGATGAGCGGCAGCAAATCGTTGGAAAATTGCTGCACGCTCATGGCGCCGCGGTCCCGGCCGCGACGCCACATGGCGACGAAGACCCCTATCAGCACCATCACCGCGCAAATGTCGAGGATGTTGAACGCCAGCGGGGCGACGATAGAATCCAGCGGAAAGCTGCCAACATGAATCCCGAACACGAACGCACGATAGATCTGCTGATTGTCGGGAGCAGTCTCAAAGCGGATCCAGCCGAACGATAGGGGGAAGGTAACGGCGGCAGCGATCAGGCATCCCCAGGCCAGGAACCAGTGTGCCGTCCAGCGGGTCTTGGAACGGCGCTCAATGAAGCGCTGCAGCACCACGTTGTTCCAGAAAATGCCGGCGAGGTGGGCGAGGTTAGCGGGCAGCCGTCGAGGTGCAAAGAAGATTTGCCATCCGCGAAACCAATAGAGCCGCGTAGGCGGGCGCCGCAACCACATGGCATAGCGGTAGCCCAAACCGAAGGCTGCGAAGACGGTTGCTCCGGCATAGGAAACCAGCGCGGGATCGAAGTCCTTCAGTCCCCGGCTGCCCACAAGGATCCCGACAATCAGTAGGCCAGCAGCTATCAGGCCCCACGCGAGGGCGTGAGCGGTGTCGGAGCCCCGCGCCGGAAGATTGACAGCTTTAAGACTGCGCATAAGTCAGACGGTGGCCGCTGCCGTAATTTTACGCGTCTCCGATCCACGTAGCAGAACGAAGAGGCAGATCAGAGCAAAGCAACTCAGCAGAATGAAGCCGAGGGTGAAAGTTCCCGACTGCTGCTTGATAATCCCGAGCACAAGAGGCGGAAAGAATCCGCCCAGTCCACCGGCCGCGCCGACCAGACCGGTCACGCCTCCCACCGACTCGGGGAAATATTCCGGTACAAGTTTGAAGACTGCACCGTTACCCAACCCGATCGCCGCCGCCATGCCGAGAGCGCCGATGGTAAAGGTGGACATCAGGGGGCACGCCAGGAAAATGGCGAACACTGCGGTCGCAGGAAACACCCACTTCAGGATCGTGCGTCCACCGATCTTGTCAGACAATATACCGCCCACTGGTCGCAACCCGGTCGCCAGAACGACGAAACCGGCGGTGCGAAAGCCTGCATCTTGCGGGGTCAGCTTAAATACCTCGGTAAGCAGCGTTGGTAGATAAACGGCCATGGCGACGAATCCGCCAAAGGTGAGGAAGTAGTACAGGCTCAGCACCCAACTGCGCTTGTCGTTCAATGGACGAACAATCTCTGCGAATGACTTTGCAGGGCCGCGATTAGGGGCGTTGCGCGCGAGAGTGGCAAAGATGATGAGCCAGATGAAGAGCAATACGCCAAAGGTCCAGAAGCCCCATTTAAATCCGATCGCCGCGGCCAGCACCGGCGACCCATAAGCTGCCAGCGATTGCCCAATGTTGCCGGCACCATAAACACCTAAAGCGAAACCTTGACGCTCCGGCGGATACCACCCATTCACGAAAGACACTCCGACAGAAAAGCTGGCCAGCGCGATGCCGATCAAGAATCCGTAGCTGAGCAGCTGCGAATAACTGCTGACGCCGCCCATAAGAAATGCGGGAATGATGGAGAACACCATCACCAGGCTGAACATGATGCGGCCGCCAAAGCGGTCGGTGAGAATGCCCAGAGGAATGCGGCCGAGCGAGCCCAGCAGTACAGGAATAGCAATAGCGATGCTTTTCTGCACCGGAGTCAGCGCCATGTGCCGACTGATGATCGGCATCATCGCCGACATGGAACCGAAGACGGCAAAGCACAGAGCGAACGCTCCCGTGCCCAGCGTGAGTTGAAGTTTGGAGGAAGACGGATTCGCCACTACGATGCCCCTATTATTTCGATATGCGGCCTAGCCAGTGCGTCACAGATTCAACGCTGTGATCTCATCATGCCAAGGGGGGCCTGGAGAGTGACTTATGTCACAGTATCAAAAAGAAAAGAGCGGCTTTGGACGCTCAACTGGATGGAGAGGTCTCCAGTTCGGCTTCCAGCCTGCGCAGCGAGGGTATCACGATGATTCGATTGTCGCTTTGTATGAGATTGTCGGCCTGCAGACGGCTCAGGTTGCGCGACACCAACTCCCGAACCGTTCCGATTTGAGCGGCCAATTCGGTGTTGTTGGCCGGCAGCTCGATTGAAACCGCGTCGCCATCGCGCTTGCCTTGGCTCTTTGCCAGCCGGACCAACAGAGCCACCAGGCGATGACGCACCGTGGTAAACGAGAGCTCTTCGATGATTCCCACCAGCTTGCGCAAACGCGCGCCCACTACCCGCAAGACCTTCAGGGCCACCTGGGGATGCTGCAGGCACAGAGCCTGAAAATCCTGCTTGCTGAAGAAAAACAAGCTGCAGTCGGTGACCGCTTGCGCGGAGGCGGGATAATTGCCTCCGTCGAAGACCGGTAGCTCGGCAATCGAGTTGCCTGGTCCATCAATTGCCAATACCTGCTCACGCCCGCCGACTGAACTCTTGAAGATGCGAACGTTTCCGCTTTCGATGACGTAGAGTCCCGCGCATGGTTCGGCTTCGCCGAAAATTAGCTCGCCAGCACCGAACCTTCGCTGCACCAGGTGGGCCGTCATGAAGGCGAACTCCTGATCGGACAGGCTGGAAAAAATCGGCACCTTCTTGAGCAACGAAACGGCAGAAGCTTGATTGGTGGCGGCCATGCCACGATTGTACTGAAAGCAAGAACGGCTCATCGGAAAGAGCTAGCCGACGATGTCAAGCTGGCGAGATGATGCGCGCTGCATAGCTGGAGAACCGTCTTTCCATGCTTCCGAGATTCGTCGAACACAGGCGAGGCCTGGGTTCGCACCGACACAATCCAGACAGAAACGGCCAATCGCTTGGCGATTGACCGTGGGAGGATGGTTAGGGGATGTAATTCACAGCCAGGGGAGGGCTCTGAATCAAAAAAGAATCCCGAGGACTATGTTGGGCCGTTTTTCGCGACCGGTGATTTGCATTAAGTTCCTGCTGGACTGTGCGACTGGTACTAGCGTACACAGGGCATGTTCAGCTGAATTTGGGCTCGTCACCAGCCGGGATGACCGCTCAACGCCTCGGGATTCCCGTCTTGCCCTTGACTGCTTCGCGGTGCCACCAGCCAGCAGGTTGCCAAGTGTTGAGGTGGTTCTGCTGCGTCTGCACTTTAAGGCACAGACGCAGTGAACTCGCTTCAGCCCGTAGTCTCTGCCGAGTGGAACAACCGCGAAACGTGTCAAAGAACGAATGTGGTTTTACTCCTGCTACAACAGAAGTCAATAAAAATTTCGCAACTTTATCTTCTCTGTTTTCAATCGAGTGCAGCCCATCCACAGCGGCCTGCTGAATTTTTGTGCAGTCGTGAAAACCCAGTTTGCAAAGGTGCCTCTTACGGCGCTAATTTCGCAGACATCGCCAAGCCTAACCTTCAACGAAGCACTGTGGCGACCCGTCGACACAGTGTGAAAATCTGGCAAGAATGGCGTCCCATGCGGGATTCGAGCAATCCAGATTTCAGCATGAGACCGCTCTTCCCACCATTTGGTACCATCGCCAGCATGCCCCTGCTGGAAGCGCGCGGCTTGAGCAAAACCTTCAGCTCCGGTCAAACCATGTTCGGTACCGGAACGTCGGGACAGGTGCGCGCTGTGAGCGACGTATCACTGTTGATCGAGGCCGGTGAAACCCTGGGATTGGTAGGCGAGTCCGGCTCTGGCAAGAGCACGTTGGGACGACTGATACTACGGCTCATCGAACCGGATTCCGGTGAGGTACTCTTCGACGGTCACGACGTGCTTCGCGCCGGCGGAGCTCAATTGCGCCGCCTGCGTGGCGACATGCAGATTATTTTCCAGGACCCATTCGGCTCGCTTGATCCGCGCATGACGGTCGAGCAGATTGTGTGCGAGTCCATGGCAATTCACGGGACGGACAGCGGGGCGGAGCGCCGGCAACGCGCAGCCGAGGTGCTGCGTGCGGTGGGAATGGACGGCTCAGCCCTGCAGCGCTATCCGCATGAGTTCAGCGGAGGGCAGCGCCAACGAGTAGGAATTGCGCGGGCCCTGGTCTTGCGGCCGCGATTTATTGTCGCCGACGAACCGGTATCGGCACTGGATGTGAGCGTGGGTTCCCAAATCGTGAACCTGCTGAAGCAACTGCAGCGCGACTTCTCGCTGACCTATCTGTTTATCTCGCACTCCATGCCTATCGTGCGCTATCTTGCGACGCGCATCGCGGTCATGCAGCGTGGAGAGTTGGTCGAGGTGGGCGATACCGAGCAGATTACAACGGCGCCGCGGCATCCGTACACGCGCAGTCTTCTGGCGGCCACGCCGGAGATGGAATTCAGCTCGCGCTAAAAGCGAGCTGCTTTGTCTCATGCGGAGCATCGGAACGGTCGCGGAACGATGCGCCTTCCAGCCGTAACAGAAAGGCTTTTACAGGAAGTCCGCCTCCGTATCCGCCGAGATAGCAACCTGCCGCCAGCACGCGGTGGCAAGGCACGATAATCGCAACAGGATTGTGGTGGTTCGCTTGTCCAACGGCGCGAAAGCTTTTGGGACTGCCCACCGCCTGCGCGATGTCGGCGTACGAGCAGGTCTCGCCGTAGGGAATCTGCAGCAGTTGCTGCCAGCAGCGCTGATAAAATTCCGTGCCGCGAAGATCGAGTGCGAGATCGAAGTTGCGGCGCTTGCCCGCGAAGTACTCCTGCAGTTGCTGACGAACGGGGAGGGTACTAGCTTCCGACTGCTCCCATTGAACTGGCGAGCCTCCGATTTTTTGCGGCAGCCCGCGATCGAACTCCAACGCGACTAAGGCGTCTTCCGAGACCCCGATCAGCAGCGGCCCCACGGGCGATTGCATGCGGGAATAGTAGAGCGTTTCCATGTGCCATCTCCGTTGACAAGGCTATCACTTTTACGGCTTGCAGAAAGAGTCCTTGCCGACGCGGATTCCATGCCTGATGCCCTGTTGTCGCCAGTAATCCAGAGCTGGCCTAGAATCAACACAAGACAATCGAGTGAAATTGCGGGGAAAAAACAAAACAAGGAAACGTAAACTATGCCGATGGGTGGTCGTTCGTTCGCAACGTCAATCGTCTTCGCGATTCTGCTTCTGACGGTGGTAGGTTCGGCATTCCGAGTGAAGGCCGCCGATAACATGACTCCTCTGCTGCTCGCGGTGCATGATGCCCCGGTGCCTTTTATGGGATCGGATGGTCGGGAGCATCTGGTCTATGAGCTGTGGATGACCAACTTTTCGAGTGCCAATGTTTCCGTGGAGAAAGTGGAGGTGATCGGCGACGGGTCGGTGTTCCAGACTCTCGACCCCGCAGCCGTTGCTGCGCGCCTGCAACCGGCCGGCCAGCGCGAGCCAGCGGGAATGCTGGACAAGGGTACACAGGCGTTGCTTTTTCTTAACGTGGTGCTGACACCTGGCAGGGTGATTCCCCAGAAGCTCTCTCATCGGGTGGCAATTCGAGTAGAGGCGGCGCCGCCCGGTCATCAGGAGTTCAGTGAGGAAGGCGGCGAGATCACTGTGGACCGTCAATCGGTGGTCGTGATCGGCCCGCCGCTACGGGGCGAGCGATACATCTCGGCGGATTCCTGCTGCGACGCCAGCCGTCACACGCGGGCAGCCTTGCCAGTGAATGGTCGAGTATGGGTTTCTCAACGATACGCCGTCGACTGGGAGCAGATGGACGCAAGTGGGCGCATTTACGCAGGGCCGCGTGAAAAGCTGGAAAGCTACGCCATCTTTGGAAAGCAAGCTCTTGCCGTCGCGGACGCACGCGTCGTCTCTGTGACCGACGGATTGCCCGAGCAGACGCCCGGCCAATTCCCAAAGAACATCCCGCTGACGGAGGCGGACGGAAACTCGGTGACACTCGACCTTGGCAATCATCGTTATGCCATGTACGCGCATATGCAGCCCGGAAGTATCAAGGTTCGAGTTGGCGACAGGGTCAATCCGGGTCAAGTGATCGGACTGGTCGGAGATTCCGGCAACTCGATCGTCCCGCACCTGCATTTTCAGGTGACGAACGGGCCATCGTCTTTTTCGTCCAACGGACTTCCCTACGAGATACGTAACTTCGAGATAACCGGCAGAACTCCAGGCACCGAGGCTTTTGACGAGGCGGAATCAAAGGGAACTCCGCTGGGGGTTACGCCGGTGTCGCCGCCGGAAAACGTAAGCGGCGCAATGCCGCTGGACCAATTGATGATCACGTTTGCGGGGCGTTGATTGCACGTCGCACTTGTTGCATGCGAAATGCACGGCGTGCGTTGGCCCTGATTGCGGTTGCGAAGTCGCGATTATCGATGACTTGAACTTGCTTTCTGTCCCGACTCGACGAGCCGAAATCTTCCTACAAACCGCGCAGGGTTCGACACGAATGATCCCAAAAGTAATGCTTGGACGCTCCAATTCTGCACCAGTCAAATGGTAATCAGGGTCCGATTACTTACCCTTCAGAAAGCTCTAAGATTGTGCAAAACCTCGCACTTGACGGAATTTGGGCCCACTTGCCAGATTTACTGCCAGAATATTTACATATCTGCTAACCTCTTGATTTTTCTGTTGGTTGAATGTGCATCAGAAGGTGGGCAGAAGAGGTAAGTAGCTGAAAGAACGTGGCCTCCGATTGTTGCGGCAACGTCTTCCACAAAGTTTTCCACAGCTCAGAGGAATTCTGGACCAGATATCGGTGGCCATGGCTGACCAGTGATCGACGAGCTTTTGCTTATGCAGGTAACCCAGGCCGGGTACCCGGCAAGCAAAAGCGAGCTCGACCTGCTGCCTTGAGCGGGAAGAGTCCCGAGCGCCGAGTTCCCCAAAAAGCAACAGGCCGCTCCTCATTGATACGGAGCGGCCTTGCCGTAGAGCGAAAAAGACTACTGGGGCTTGGTCGCTGTCGCGGCCGGCTTGGTGGCAGCCGGCGTTGTGGGAGCAGGCTTGACGGAGGCGCTGCCCGCGGGCTTCGCCGGAGGAGCCACACCCGATTGCGCGTTGTACGCGTCCACGATGGTCTTGGTCAAGTCCACCGAGGCCGTTGCCCAAAGAAGCGGTCCCTGCGGCCACGGGTTCGAGGAATCGAGCAGCAAGCCATAACCGCCAGACTTGGCAAACTTGTCGATCACGGGCGCCATCTTCTGTAGGATGCGCTGCGCAATCTCGTTCTGCTGTGCCTGGAACTCATTCTGGGCGTCTTCGGCCGAGCGCTGCAGACTCTTCTGCTTGGTCTCGATCGACTTGACGAGGGTGGCGCGAGCATCCTCGTTCATCTTGTCGCCTTGGGTGTTGAGCTGCTTCTTCAGGTTTTCAACTTCGGTGTTGAGGTTCTGCAACTCGGTGCGGCGCGGTTCGAACTTCTTTTGCAGAGCTTCGAAATCGCGCGCTCCCTCATTGGTGGCTACAATGGCCTGCTGAATGTCGACAATGCCGACCTTGACACCGCCGGAAGGGGCCGCAGATGCGCCGACTGAGGGGGCGGAGGGAGTGGCGGCAGCTCCACCCGGCGTAGCCGCCCCGGTTTGAGCTAGTGCCGATATCGTCAGAACAACAGCAAGCACGGCAATGCCTGCAAACGTGCGCTTCATTAGTTTCGTTGTAACTCCTTGAACTGCTCCGGGAATTTCCTCAGATGTTCCAGCCGCGAACGCGATCAAGCTGCGAACTGCCCTGGACAGCCGGAGTTGAGCTGGCTGCTTAGACGCAACCCCGCCCACTGCCCGGCCGGAAGATTCGGCGGTGCGGATACCCTAGATTATAGGGAACGTGGCTTGTTAGCGTCAAACCGATGTACTCGTCCAGTAGATGGGTGACACTTTTCATTCGTTTCGTTGAGATGAGAGCAGGAGCAGGGACTGGTGAGGGGTTAAGTAGCCGAGGGACTGGTGAGGGCGAACAGTGTTGTAGTTTTTTTCCCAATGCCCTGGTAAAACTCCTCGGTAGGGGTGCGGTTGGCGCGCTCGACGGCGCCGTTGAGTTTGGGTGAACGAGGTGGCAGCACGAACAGGTGAAGACCGCGTTGCTGGCAGGCCTGCTCAAACTCGGCGGCGAACTCGGAGCTGCCATCGACCTGCAGGGCGCGAATCGGGAACGGCATGCGGGGCAGCAAGGTATCGAGGAACTGAGTCGCGGTGGCAGCGGTGGCGCGGGTGTGGGCCTGAATCACGTCCCCGCGCGAGACCACATCGCGGGCGCTGAACTGTTGGAAGACCACACCGGGGATGGGCCGCACATCGAGAGCATCGACCTGGACCAGGTCGCCGGGCTCAGACACTGCGTACTGTTTGGGTTTGCGCACCGCATGGGGACGGGGCCGCAAGGCGCGGCGCGATCCCGCAGCCCGGGTACGCAGCGGCTCGACCAGCTGGCCTTGACGTTTCAGATGAGTGAGAACGCGCCATACCATGGAGGTCGACACCGGCTGCTTCTCCTGGCGCAGCAGCACCGCCAGTTTGTCCTTGCCCCAGCGAGGAAACTGCAACCGCAAAAGCAAAACCCTTTCTTCTAAGAGGAAAGGCCAACTGGGTTGGCGTCGCCGCCGAGGGCAATGGCTGCGCTCCTCCAAGCTACGCAAATCCAGAGGACCATAGCGCCGCTGCCAGCGATAAAAGGTCTGACGGGAGATCCCGAAATGGCGGCAAGTCAAGGCCGCATTCTGGGTCGCACGAGAAATCCATCCACGCCAACCGCACTCGCGCCGCGCGGCTCAACTCTACGCCCACCTGGACCAACTGCCTCGATCGCGGTGGCTTGCCTCTGCGAACTTGCATCTTGACACTCTATCGAAGTCTCACCAATCATTCTGAACGAGAACAGTCTCCCGGGGGTTAGTCAGTATCAGGGCAATAGGTGACCCCCGGCCTCCACAATTCGCTAGTCCGCGCTTCTAGAGTTAGGAGGTGACGAAAATGCTTGCTGCGGAGAATTCGGCTATGGCTGTTAATGCCTTTGTCGGCAAGTCCAAACCGCCTACTGACACCGAGTTGAGCGCAGCCCTGGGTGGCTCTCGACGGCTTTGGGACCGCTTACTGGCCGAACTGGCCGCCGACCTGAAGCTGGCCACCAAGGAGTGGCACACCCATTCGCTGAAGGCCGGATGGTCGCTCCGCGTCAAACGGAAGGACCGAACCATTATCTACTTGGCGCCGATGCATGGCTGCTTCAGGGCATCGTTCGCGCTGAGTGACAAAGCTGTGCAAGCGGCGAAGGACAGTCGGCTTCCCAAGCCGGTGCTCAAGATGCTCGACACTGCCAAGAGGTATGCGGAAGGAACGGCCCTGCGGATCGAAGTGAACCGCCCCGAGGATATCGCGGTGGTGAAGAAGTTGGCGAAGGCAAAGCTCGAAAATTGAACCGGTGCGGGAAGCCGAGGTTGGGGCCGCGGCGCCCGTTGTCGCCCCTCTCAAGTACAAACCTGCGCTACCCGCGGATCTCGGAAGTACTTCCGCTGGAAATAGAAGGCGACGTTCACCAGGGCAATCATCACCGGCACTTCGACCAGCGGGCCTATCACCGCGGCAAACGCCGCTCCGGAGTTGATGCCGAAGACCGAAACTGCAACCGCGATCGCAAGTTCAAAATTGTTGGAAGCGGCGGTGAACGCGAGGGTTGTGGTTTTCGAGTAGTCGGCGCCTAACTTGCGTCCCATGTAGAACGACACCAGGAACATGATTACGAAATAGGCCAGCAACGGCACTGCGATTCGCACCACGTCCAGCGGCAATCTGACGATGTATTGCCCCTTCAGCGAAAACATGATCACGATGGTAAAGAGGAGGGCGATCAGAGTCAGCGGGCTGACACGTGGCACGAAATTACGGTCGTACCAGTCCTGTCCCTTCGCTCGCACGAGCAGCGTGCGGGTGAGAAAGCCCGCAAGAAAAGGAATGCCAAGATAAATGAAGACACTCTCCGCAATCTGTCCTATTGAGACCTTCACCACGGCCCCTCTCAGCCCGAGATGCGAGGGCAAAACGGTAATGAAGACCCAGGCGTAGAGCGAGTAAAAGAACACCTGAAACAGCGAATTGAAGGCGACCAGCCCGGCGGCATACTCGGTATCGCCCTTGGCCAGTTCATTCCACACGATGACCATCGCGATGCATCGCGCCAGCCCAATCATGATCAAGCCGGCCATGTACTCCGGATAGCCCCGCAGAAACACCACGGCCAAAACGAACATTAGGACCGGCCCGACCACCCAATTCTGCAGCAGCGACAGGCCAAGGACCTTCTTGTTGCGAAAGACCTCCGGCAACTCCTCGTATCGCACCTTGGTGAACGGCGGATACATCATCACGATCAAGCCAGCCGCAATTGGGATCGAGGTGGTACCAAGGCTGAACCGATTGAGAAACGGCACCACCGTCGGCACCTGCCACCCGAGCATTACGCCGAACACCATGGCCGCGAAAATCCATGCGGTGAGATAACGATCCAGAAAACTGAGACGACGTTTGTGTGCCATGGTCAACCTTATGAACCGCTGAAAGCTGGTGTGCGATTGCCGCTGCCCGTCATAGACAGCCATCGCAGAGTCAGAGCTGTGCGATTTGCCCTATGCTGGCAAGTTCTTGCTTAAAGCAAGCGCTCAGCATATTTCTATGATTGCAGAAATACAGTATGAGGTCAAGCCGCTTGCGGGTCATCCCTGGGCTTGGGCTGCTACCGGCTTCCCGCAGAACGGGCAACACATATAGTCGCGCTGGACGGGCCGGCCGCAGTTGGCGCAAGCTGGGGCAAGGGCATAGCCACATTTCGGGCAGTAGGTGAAATCCGATCCCACCGGCCACTGGCATTTGGGACACGGCGCCAGCAGCGGTTTGCGCAGCAGAAAGTAAGCGAGAAAACCTAGCGCCTTGGGAATGAAGATTACCAATAGCGTCCACAGCAGCGAATTCATGCCGCGACGCTTGGAGTCGGCGCACACATAGCCGACCATCAGGACGATGATGGCCATGAAGATACCACCACCTATGCTGATCGCCACCAGCGCCGGCAGCGGGGGTATTTCTGAATGGTGGATGTAGCGAGGCGCGAGCACCAGCAAACAGATCTGCGCAATGACGAACGCCACAAATGCAATAATCCATGCCACCGTCGGAATAATGGCGAGTTCGCTTCGAAACTGAGACCTTGGTTGATTCATCGCTTTTTTCCTTCATGCTCCCTCGCCAACGCCAGCATGAGTGAGCCTTCGAATACGGGATGAGGAAACGCCAGCAGCAAGCCGGCGATCACGATTGCCGGCAAGAGCAGAAACAACAGGATTCCCGGTTCGACGATCGCGGCTGAGAGTCCCACATGTTCCGCTACCCAGCCGCCGAATCGCCACCACAGCCACGCTGAAAGCGCCGAGGACATAGCCCCGATACAAAACGAAATCGCGATCAGGACCATGCGGGACCGCTGCTCTTGCAACTGCATTGCTCGGGCGTGCACCCGGGCCTGGGTCGCCATCACCAGTGCCGGACTCGCTGTGACTGCAACCGACCTCAGAAGCCGGCCAGTGCTTTCAGATAGCGTTGCGTATTCGGCACATTCGGCACAGGCGGACAAGTGCGACTCCAACCATTCCGCATCCGGAGCAGCGATATCCTCCACGCCACGGCGGGTAATGAGATCAATGGCGCGATCATGGATTCGGTTGGTCATTGGGCGCCTCCCTTCAGAGCGGGACGCAAGGCCATCACGCCGCGATAAATTCTGGTCTTTACGGTAGCCAGGGGAATGTGGATCAGGTGCGCGATTTCCTCAAGTTTCATCTGTTCCTGAAAGCGAAGTACCAGGACTTCGCGGAAGATTGCGGGGACGCGGCCTAGCGCCTCGTCAAACATTTCATGCTGCTGCTGTGCTAAGGCAAGGTCGAAGGGCGACGGACCGTCAGCCGCCGGTTCAAATGGCGCGCCATCTTCCGGGTCTTTCAATTCGTCCAGGCTGCTGGGACTTTTCTTGCGCAGATGGTCGATTGCCACGTTGTGCGCGATGGACATCAGCCAGCTCACGAAACGGTTGCGGCCGTCGTACTGATGACCCTTCTCCAGCACCCGCAGCCAAGTCTCCTGGAACAGGTCCTCGGCCACGGCGCGATTCCCGGTCAAGTGCAGCAGATAGCGCAGCAGCCGGTGCTGATACTGCTCGAGCAGAGCGTCGAGCAGGTCAGGATCGCGACGCCGAAGCCCACTTGCGATTTGGGACTCTTCGGTTTCCATCGGAACCAGCGAACTGAAAGCGGTGGCGACCATACTAACGGGATATACGAGGCAGGGCGAGAAAAAGACTCAAAGGCGGGCGAACCGCGGATTCACGCGGGTGGCGCGGATCAATTCGAAGCAAAAACCCGCAAGACATTCACCCGCAGGTTGCCGGAATGACAAGATAGATGAAGGAATCACCCCTTAAATCTATCCGCGTTCATCCGCGCAAATCCGCGGTTAGACGGATCTTGCCGGACACGGGCCAAGTGCTGGCGCCGCCCCTGCTACTTCCCGTGATTTACAATCATCTATTCGCCTGTCGTCATTATTCCGACAAGCCGGCGATGCCCGGCGCTCATAACCCTTCTAGAACGGAGCACGAACTTGCCAGAGACAATTTATGACGTAGCCATCATCGGCAGTGGGCCTGCGGGATACACCGCGGCCATTCGCGCCGGGCAGCTTGGACTGAAAGCCGCCCTGATCGAGAAAGATCCGTACCTGGGTGGCACCTGTTTGCACGTCGGTTGCATTCCGACCAAAGCTTTGCTGTTCAATGCGGAAGTCTTCGACCACGTGAAGGAAGGCATGGAACTGGGGCTGGAGAATACCGCCGGCGTCTCGCTGAACTGGGGCGCGATCCAGAAGCGCAAGCAGGGCATTGTCGACAAGCATGCCAAGGGTCTCCAGTTCCTGATGAAGAAGAACAAGGTGGACGTCATTCGAGGATGGGGCAAACTAACGGGGCCCGCGAAGGATGGCATCCACACGGTCGCGCTGGAGGGCGGCGACCAGAAGTCGATTAAGGCGAAGAATGTCATTCTCTCCACCGGTTCTTCGGCGCGCCTGTTGCCCGGTCTGCAAGCGGACATGCAGGTTCTGACCAACATCGAGGTGCTCAGTCTGGATCAGATTCCCAAGTCCCTGATCGTGATCGGGTCAGGTGCAGTAGGTGTCGAGTTCGCCAGCATCTACAAGTCGTTCGGCTCCGAAGTAACCATTCTCGAGATGCTGCCGCGGTATGTGCCTGTCGAAGACGAAGAGATATCGAAGGAATTGATGCGCGTCTATCGTAAGCGCGGCATTAATGGATTTGTGAATGCCAAGGTCGAGAAGGTGGAAAAGACCAAGGCGGGAGTCGCCGTTACCTTTACCGTCGATGGCAAGCAACAGAAACTGGAAGCGGAGAAGGTGCTGGTTGCAGTGGGTCGTGCACCGATGACCGAGAACGTCGGCATCGAGAAGACGAAGATCGAGCTGGATCGCGGCTTCGTGAAGATTGACCAATTCATGCGCACCGCCGAGCCGGGAATCTACGCCATTGGCGATATTGTCGTGGGCTTCCCACAACTGGCGCATGCCGGCGCTATGGAAGGCATTGTCGCGGTCACGCACATCGCAGGCAAGCCGACGAAGTCCATCAATCCCCTGCGCATTCCCAATGCGACCTATACGCACCCCGAGATCGGAAGCGTGGGCCTCACCGAGGCCAAGGCGAAGGAAAAGGGTCATACTGTAAAGGTCGGCAAGTTCCCCTTCACCGCGAACTCCCGCGCCAGCATCGTGGGACAGCACGAAGGCTTTATCAAGATTGTTACTGACACCAAGTATGGCGAGATTCTGGGCGTGCACATTATCGGCCCCAATGCGACCGAGTTGATTGCCGAATCCGTCTTGGCGTTGGAGATGGAATGCACGGCCGAAGAACTGGCAAACATTATTCACGCGCATCCGACGTTGTCAGAGGCGATGCTGGATGCGTCGAATGCCGTGTTTGGCATGGCGATCAATGCGTAGGAAAGCAGCCGTCAGCCTTCAGCTTTCAGCCAATGCGGCTTTTATTCGGGCTGGCGGCTGACGTTTTTAAGCTGATGGCTGATGGCTGACGAGCCGAGAGCTGACAGCTGATAGCTAGAAGGGAATCATGAGTCTCCTAAAGTGGTGTGACGAGGGCCCGGCGACGGTGTCCCTGCAAGCGACGGTGGAAGACGCGATCCACACGATGCTGGAAAAACAGGTGGGTGCAGTGGCCGTCATCGACGAGCAGCAGGTAGTGGCGGGCATGTTCACCGAACGCGACGTGCTGGCAAAATTCGCCCTCAGCGGGCGCGATCCCAAACGCACCCCGGTACACGAACTCATGAGCCCTATGGTCGAGATGGCTACCGAGGAGACCACTCCCAGCGAGGCGCTTCAGGTGATGCTAGAGCGCCACTATCGCCATATGCCGATCGTGGACGATCACGGAAAAGTCCTCGGGATCTGCTCAATTCGCAACATTCTGGAGGCGCGAGTGGACAACCTGCTGGCAGAGCTAGATAACAGCACTCATAAGGCCGGAGCATAATTCCGGCATTGCTCTCAGGCATTCTACCGTCACGCACGCCCGGCAAACTCCCGGGTCTCGGTTGAAACTTTGACCTTTTCTCCTTCTTTGATGAAGAGTGGAACACGGATTTCCAAGCCGGTCTCCAACTTGACTGGCTTGGTCACACTGCCGCTCGCCGAGTCGCTACGCGCGCCGGGTTCCGCGTAGGTGACCTTCAACTCAACCTGTGCGGGCAGCTGTAAGCCAATGGGATTGCCGTTGTACTTGTGCAGCTGGATCAACCCGCCTTCCACCAGAAAGTCCAGGGCATTCCCCATCATCTCGTCGTTAAGGGTGAGGGTCTCGTAGGTTTCCTGGTCCAGGAAGTGAGAACCATCTTTGTCGCTATACAAGTAAGAGGCGGGGCCTATCTGGAGATCCGGCTCCTTGAACTTGTCACTCGCCTTAAAGGTCTTTTCAAAGACCGCGCTGGTGAGAAGGTTGCGCATCTTCAGGCGCACCAAGGTCTGAGCGCCACGGGCGGAGGGCGTGGTCACCTCGGCTTCCAGGCAATGGAATGGGGTGTTCTCAAACTCAAAGAACGTCTTGCGCTTGACATTAATGGCATCGATTAATGCGGCCATGAACTCCTCGAGGTTGGGACGGCACGGGAAATTCTAAAGTGACCCTGAGCCCAATTTCCAAATTCATTATAACGGCGAGCGCCTCCCAGATAAGGGTTCGCAGGACCTGGCTCGGGTGAACAAACTCCGCAACCGGTAACCCGCTCAAGGAGGCCGCGCAGCCACACGCGATGCCTCAGCGGTAAATTCTTGTGATTTCACCAAAAAATGACAAAGTGTTGACTGCGCCGTGACAATCGCTAGTTTCCGGCAGCTTAGAGTCCTCCCAGGCCCACCGAGTCAAAACTTCTCAAATGTTACAGGAGGATATCGATGACCGCGCGTAAATTCACCCTTGCTGCCCACTGTGCTGCGATGCTTATCTGTCTTGTGTTGCTGCTTGCCGGCTCAGCCGCTGCGCAATATACGAAGACGAACCTTACGGGCGACACTTCGGGAGAAGGAAGCTTCACCGATCCCCGCTTGGTGAATGCATGGGGTATCGCCGCCATTCCTGCCGTCGGCGTCGGACCCACATTTTGGGTAAGTGACAACGGCACCGGGCTCTCCACTTTTTATGAATCCAACGGTGCCCCCGGGTCGTCAGCGGTGACGATTCCCACTGCCCATGGCAGCGGGACTGGAACCCCCACCGGCATTGTCAGCAACGGGTCTTCCGACTTTAAAGTTACCGAAGGCACCAACACCGCACCGGCTCAATTCCTGTTCGACACCCTGGACGGTACGATTAGCGGCTGGAGTCCGTCGGTTGACCGGAGCCATGCAATCATCGCTGTGAACAATTCGGCATCCGGAGCGGTCTACACTGGTCTGGCGATTGCACTGACCCATACCGGAAATTTCATCTATGCGGCGAATGCGAGTAATAACGCCGTAGAGATCTATGACGGAAACTTCAATTTGGTGAAATCCTTCACGGATAATACGCTGCCCGCGGGCTTCGCGCCTTATGGTATTCAGGTGATTGGAACCACGCTTTATGTCACCTTCGCCCAGCTCGGCAACCCGAGCGGATACGTCAACACGTACGATCTGAGCGGCGGTTCGCAGAGACATTTTGTGGCTGGGGGAGTTTTGAACGAGCCCTGGAGTATCGCGATGGCTCCCGGGAACTTCGGGCCCATGGGCGGTAGGTTGTTAGTTGGCAACCTGGGCAGCGGATGGATCAATGCCTACAACGCCAGCACAGGTGCATTTATCGGATACATAGAACACAATGGAGCTCCCATCGAAATCGACGGACTCTGGGGGATCGCCTTCACGAATGGTCCAGTATCCATCAGTATGCCACCCAAACTCTATTTCACCTCTGGCCCGGGCGGTTATGGCAACGGGATATTCGGTGTGATCACGGTAAACTAGACCGCGCGCCAGCGGCCCGAAGTGGCGAATCGCATGTTGGTAACGGTTCGGAACCGGTTCTGTCAAAGTGGTCACGAATTGCTCTAGGAGTGAATGAAATGTCCACTTGCCGTCTCTGAATGTTACCTTTGGGTCAGAACTCCACCTTGCGATCCGTGATCTCTACAAAACGATACTGCGCGATTGGTGGCCGCGAACGTACCGGCCACCATAGAGCAAGGAGTGGTTCTTCGAGACAACGTAGCAGAATTTCTCTGCCGTTGAGACCATGTGGCGGAGGGAGAGGGATTCGAACCCCCGAGCGCCCTTTCGGGTACAGCGGTTTCCAGGCCGCCCGGTTACGCAGGCGCCCGGCGACATCCAATCCATGCGTTTCTCAGTTCTGGAATGCCCGGGCGGATTATCTGGTTTAGACTAAACCTTTTGCTCTCTTAGCTTCTTCAGGACCTCGATGCCGCCCTCTGCGATGGGTTCTCCGTGCCCGACCCCCACGATGTCAATGTCGCCGAAATCCGAAAGCTTGCCGACCGATTTCACATTCTGCTTCATATCCAAGGTCAGGCCTGCCCATCCGGCTTCCACCCGCGGCCAGGTCACAATTACGTCGCCGACGAACAGCGCTTTCTTCTCGGGCCAATAGAACGAAAGACAGCCCGGCGTATGCCCCGGAGTTGCCACTATCGTCAATGGCCCCACGCGCTCGGCTTCCTTCAGGGCTTGATCCACCAGACAAGGTTTATGGCCGTCGAAGCCGAGAGCGAGCCCGAATTGCGTATAGTAGGCGGCCAGTGGAGGTTTGGGCCATATCGAGACCCTGGTAGATTTCCGCTGGCCCTCGACAATACCGATCTCCCATTCGTGAGCATAGACTTTGGCGTTGGTTTGCTCTTTCAGTACCGCCATGCCTCCAATGTGAGAACGGTGGGCATGGGTGGCGATGATGTTCTTAAGATCGGACGGCTGCCGCCCCATGGCCCGAATCTCGTCAAGAATCCGGTGAGCGTCGGTGTCGTACAGGGCGTCAATCAAAGTGAGCCCATCACCGTCATCCAATAAAAAGGCGTGCACATGGCCGCCCATCGTCTGACGTACGTAGTGAATGCCATCGGCTAATTTCAAGTCGTTGCCTCACTTCCCGGTTTCGTGCATTCGCGAAACACGAATACGTGGGCTCTCCATTTGGCGCCCCAGAGCGCCCCACACTATATACCTACCGCTTCTCATATGCCCAGCACTTCCGAAGGCAGGAATCAGGAGCGTTAAGCCCCCATATACTCGTAGCTATGGAGAGATCTGAGGGAACCGGGGAAGGACGTGGCGGAGGGAGAGGGATTCGCTCACGCGCTTCCTGGCTCCCTGGGATATGTTGTTACGCACAAGCCCGTACCCCTAATAACCGGGCACAATTTGTGGCGCACATTCCAGAAGCGGCTCGATAATTCTCCTGAAATCGTTCGCAAGCATCACGCGAGAAAGTCCTCGGCGCGTCAAGTGCGGATTGACGATCCTATGCAAGGCTGCACGCGGGAAGCCGGTACGTCGTTGCGCAGAAGTCGGCCCGCCTTCAATAATCGGGCACAATTTGGGCACGGCTGAAACTAGAGGTTGGTGATGCTGCGTCGAAAGCACTGCTATCCGCGTGAGTGGCAGAGGGTTAATGGTCGGGGCGACTGGATTTGAACCAGCGACCCCCTGCGCCCAAGGCAGGTGCGCTACCAGGCTGCGCTACGCCCCGACATTAGTAAGTCTCAATTCTACCGCAACTTCATTGCTGGCATCGGGCGATTGCCCCATGCGAGACATGCCTATGCTCGTGCGGTTCAGCGCGATCATGGTGCAGTCGATTGCTCTGCTCATGACCTGGCAACCGTCTCAAGTTTCAATAGCCCGATGAGCAGTGGAATCGTGACAAAAGGCGGCTAGACAAGCGGACGCGCTCTTGTGACCCGGCTCACTGCAACCTTTCGCTCGGCCGAGCGAGAATTGGTCATGACTTTCAGCATGGCAATAGGTACCGCACAAGAAATAACCAACTTCAGCGAACTCCGCCGCCGCGCTCAGCCGCTGGGACCGATGCGCGTTGGAGTGGTTGCGGCTGACGACGAGGTTGCCCTAACAGCCGCCGACGGCGCGCTCCATCTGGGGATTGCCATTCCGGTTCTGATTGGCAACGAGCAAACCATCCGCGCCAAGGCAAAGGCATTCGGACTCTTCGGCTTAATCGCTGAGGCAGAGTTTGTCAGCGCGGATGATGCCGCGTCTGTTGCAACACAGATGGCGCACGATGGCCACGTGGATCTCCTGCTGAAAGGTCATCTCCGCACCGATGAACTGCTGCGAGCCGCACTCGACAAAGGGGCCGGACTACGGACCGGACGCCTGCTGAGCGACGTGCTTCTCTATGAGGACCGGCTCGCAGGCGAGATCAGGCTAGTGGGTATCACGGATGGCGGGTTGAACGTGTTACCAAACCTAGAGCAGAAGAAGCAAATCGTGCAGAACGCAGTCGAGGTGATGCGCTCACTGGGGCTGACGCGGCCGAAGATCGCGCTGATGAGTGCAACGGAAGCGGTCAGCGAGTCGGTGCCTTCTAGTGTGGACGCTAGGGAACTCACAAAAATGGGTGAAGCCGGTGAGTTCGGCGATGTAGAGATCCTCGGCCCGCTTGCGCTCGACTGCGCACTTCTGGAGGCAGCGGCGCGAGCGAAGGGCATCCAGCACCCGGTCGCTGGTCATGCTGACTGCATGGTGGTTCCCAATATCGAGGCGGGCA
Source organism: uncultured Acidobacteriaceae bacterium (assembly GCA_963709045.1). Taxonomy (GTDB): domain Bacteria; phylum Acidobacteriota; class Terriglobia; order Terriglobales; family Acidobacteriaceae; genus Bog-257. The sequence goes on from CAVPUX010000020.1 coordinate 33,795, forward strand.
ATCTTCTAGGAAAGTCGGTGAAATACCTGGGCGGTTCGCAATGCGCGCATGTGATTGCTGGCGCCAAGGTCCCGATTCTGATTCCATCGCGTGTGGAGAGTGTGGATGACAAGGTGAACTCCATCGCTCTGGGGGTGATCTTTGCGGCACGATGAATTTAGGATCCTCGCCATCAACCCCGGTTCCACCTCCACGAAGATGGCTCTCTACGTGAACGAGCATTCTGAGTTCATCAAGAACATCCGGCACTCCGACGCCGAGATGGCACAGTTCCGTGGACGTCAGATTCTAGATCAGCAGCAATTTCGCTCCGCGCAAGTTGAAGCAGCTCTCGGCGAGGCAGGACACAGCGTTCGCGAGCTTGATGCGGTGGTGGGACGTGGCGGTCTTCTTCCCGCCCTGGCCAGTGGGACCTACACGGTGAATGAAGAGATGCTTGATGAGTTGCGCGCTGCTCGGCGCGGTGAACATGCCTCGAACCTCGGTGCTTTTCTGGCATACGATCTCGCGCAAAAAACCGGTGTACAAGCCTACGTCGTGGACCCGGTCAGCGTGGACGAATGGACGGAGTGTGCGCGGTTGTCGGGATCGGCGATCATGGAGCGGCAATGTTTATCCCACGCTTTGAATTCTAAGGCGGTCGCCAAGCGTTACGCCCGCGAGTGCGGCGAACGTTATGAGTCATTGCGGCTCATTGTTGCGCACCTGGGCAGCGGGATTTCGGTTTCAGCGCACAAGAATGGCCTCATGGTGGACGTGACCAACTCGCGCGAAGAGGGAGCATTTTCCACGGAGCGCGCCGGTGGGGTGCCGGTGATGCAGTTGGTCGATCTCTGTTTCAGCGGCAAGTACACACAGAAGGAAGTCGAAGGGGTGCTCTTCCGCGAAGGCGGACTGTACTCCTATCTGGGTACGAAAGATCTGGTGGACGTGGAGCGCCGCATTGCGTGTGGCGACGCGAAGGCCGAAACCGTGTTCGACGCAATGATCTATCAAATCGCCAAAGAGATTGGAGCTATGGCGGCCGTCCTGCACGGCCAGGTGAACGCCGTGCTCTTCACCGGCGGTATGGCGCATTCCCAGTGCCTGGTCTCGTCCCTGAGCGAGTACGTAAGTTGGATCGCTCCAGTCGCGGTTTATCCGGGCGAAGACGAACTGCAGGCTCTGGCGGAAGGCGCACTGCGAGTGCTGCGCCGTGAAGAGCTGTCGAAAAATCTATCGTTTGGCCGCAGTGCCGTGGTCTAGGTTCAAGGCGACGCCCTCGAATATCCTAATCTTAGGCGTCCCATCGATAACCGGTGAAAGGATCTTCAACACCTGTGGGTAGATGTTGGCATCGTAAGCTTCTGCATTGTTCTCGTTTTCCCACAGGCTGATCGAGATCCGTTCGAGGTTACCCGGATTAGACAACGTGATTTCTCCCTTGAAGCCTTGCTGATTGCGAAGCAACGGAAGAATCTCGTTCTCGAGTATCCGGGCGAACTCCGCAGCCAAGTCGAGCGATTTCACGCGGAAATGGGCATTACGTGCATACATCTTTGACTACTCCTTAAGAATAAACGTGCGTTGCCTGCAAGACGATAGCGGCGATTGGCCAATCATCAGAGCTACGGAAAACGCAGTCCTGAAGCTATCCTCAATTAGTCTCACATAGTATAGAGGTGGAGCGAAGTTGCGTATTGAGAGCAGCCCGGTTTTGTCCAGAAAGTGCGCCAGGCGGAACTCTACCAAAGCGAGATGTGCTGGGCGCACACGCAAGAGGGGTCGAAAGGCTGAGCCACGCTGCTTGTCCTTGGGCGTCCTTGGAACGAAGAGGACCAGCGGATCGCCGGACATCTTTTGACGCACCGCCGCCGAACTCCGTTCGACCGGGCAGCTAGGGGGGTTCTCCTGGGCTGCGCGCAGGACTAATTATCGGTATCAGCCGGGAGCCGGCTCTCGTCCAGATTTCGAAACTTAGCGGATTCTTCCGCCGATAAATACCTGTGTTTCGTGGTATGGACCGCAACGCCGTAAGTGCCCTCTGCTGCACCATCGGATTCGACGCGCACCACGTTTCCGAAGAAGCGGACACGCCACGGAGCGGGGGCATGGGTTAGCTCCGGAGGAAAGGTCAGCACATACTCGATTGACTCATCTTGGGGCAGCTCCACCTCGGTTGCGAAATAGGCGCCCACAGCACTGACATTTGCGGTGTGGCTTAGAATCCACTGGGCAGAGTCATGTGAAGTACGGAGGAAGATTGAACAGTGCATATCGAAACGAGGTTTTCGCCTCCGCTCGCAGCTGCGGGAAAGGCTTGAGGGAGGATCGCCATTTTGGGGCGACATCTCTGGCATAACTCTATTCAGCGCAACCGAAGTGCCACATGGTCCGGCGCTGGTCAGACCAACGTGTTCCGCTAGGTTATTGAAAAGAGTGGCCTACTAGGACGGTTCCAAGCGACAGTCATCTTCCACCCGTGGAAAGAAGATCGGCTCTAGTGCACACTCTTGCGCAATGAACAGAAGGGAATTATCCCGCCTGCCGTGGCCGAATGTCATATTGGCGGATCTTGTAAAGCAGAGCCTTGTAACTAATGTTCAGCTGAGTAGCCGCGCGTTTACGGTTCCACGCGGTCTCTTCCAACACTTGGGCAATCACTTCCATCTCGGCGCCATTTTTCAGATTGCGAACCATTTCCTTGAGGTCGGGCGGTGGTTGGGGCTGCTTCTCTTCCATACGCACCACAACTCCGGTTTGGGGATCGCGGGACGTGCCATGCTGTAGTTCTCCGATCGCAGCCAACTCATCGCCCAATACCAGGTAACGCTTGACGAAATTTTCCAACTCACGGATGTTGCCCGGCCAAGGATAGTTCTCGCAAGCCTCCACCAGTCGCGGAGAAATATTCAGCGGAGCGCAAGCGTAGCGGTCGGCAAGGTGAATCATGAAGTGGCGGAGGATCATGGGTATTTCCTCGCGCCGCTCACGCAAGGAAGGCATGCGAAGAACGAAGCTGTTCAGGCGATAATAAAGATCTTCGCGGAAGGCCTTCTGCGCAATCGCCTGAGGCATGTTGATGTTGGTAGCCGCCAGCACCCGGACGTCCACCTTCACAGTGGTGCGTCCACCCAGTCGAGAGAACTGGCCATCCTGTAAGACTTGGAGCAGTTTGGCTTGCAGCGCCGAGGACATCTCGCCAATTTCGTCGAGCAGCAGTGTCCCCTTATTGCACAGCTCGAACTTGCCGGGCTTCGACTTGACAGCGCCGGTAAAGGCTCCTGGTTCATAGCCGAACAACTCGCTCTCCAGCAGTTCGCTGGGCATGGCGGCGCAGTTCACTTTCAAAAAGGTCCGGTGCGAACGGTCAGAATACTTGTGGATCAGGTGAGCCAATACTTCTTTGCCGGTGCCGCTCTCGCCAAGAAGCAGAACGGGAAAGTCGAAGCGGGCCACTTGCATAGCTTGAGCTCGAAGCTGGCGCATTTGAGGGGTGGCCGAAAAAAAGAAAACGCCTTCGCTCACCTCAATGGCTTCACCTGCACCTGGACCGCCTGGTTCGGTATTTTCCAGGCAAAAGCGCAGAACCTCGTTCATCTCTTCCTTCTGTACCGGTTTGGAAAGATAATCCTGGGCGCCAAGTCGCATGGCCTGCGCCACCTTGCGCGTATCGCGAACACAGGACAGCATGACCACCTTGGTCGAAGGGCGAGCTTCGCGGATACGCTGCAAGGTCTCCAACCCGTCACCGCCCGGCATTACCATGTCAAGCAGCACCAAATCGGGATTGACCTGTTGCACCTTTTCGATGGCCTCGGGCCCGTTGCAAGCGGTTGTAACCCGATACGAGTCCAACTCCAGGACGGTCTGGAGGTACCGCAACATGCTCGGTTCGTCGTCCACCACAAGGATGTGGCCTGCGCTCATCGATCCTCCGCAACGCGTTTGGGTGAGGGATTAAGCAAAAGCAAAAACGAAAACTTGCTACCGCTACCGGGCTCGCTCTCCACCCATATTTTTCCTCCAGCTGCCTGTACCAATCGACGCGCGATGGCCAGACCTAGACCGTATCCTTCCGCCCGCACTCCCTCGCGAGTGAGGCGGAAGTATTCGTCAAAGACTTCCTGCTGGAATTCCGGGGCGATGCCAGGACCGGTGTCCGAGACCGAAATACGGCAGCAATTTGGCGCATGGATTCGCTGTTTTCGCCGCTCTACCTCTGGCGCGCGCTGAAGCGCACGCCTCTCCCAGAAGTAGGGTTCAAGGTGCAACCAGACAGTGCCCGAGGGGGGCGTGTATTTCATGGCATTGTCCAGAAGGTTCGAAATCACGTGTTGCACTTTGTAGTAATCGAAGGGGAAGGGCTGCAACCGATCGCAGGGCAAGAAGTAAAAGGCGATAGCTTTGTCCTGGAAACGCTGCGCCCAGACCTCGGCGATTTCGCGGACACAGGCGTTAATATCACCCGTCTCGTACTGCATTTCGAAACGGTCGACTTTAAGCGAGGTATACGTGAGCAAGTTCTGGATGAAGTTGGAAAGACGCACGCCGTTGGCCTGCATCTCGGTAAGCACTTCCATCTGCCGGGGATTCAGCGATCCGAGCTTCTGAGCCAGCAGCAAGTGCAGATATCCGCCCATAATGGCCAGGGGCGTCTTCAGCTCGTGGGCGGCCGAAGCCAGCGCATCGCGGCAACAGCTGCAATGTTCGTCACTGAACACCTCAAGCGTGTGCTTTGCTGGCGATATCTCAGCTGATGGCTTGGGAATGGCATCCTTCCTTTCCCTAGTTAACGGCAATGATTTCTCGTTTTTTTGTCTCAGATTCCCCAAACTTCGTTCCATAGGCACACTCTCGACACAAATCGCCATAGAGTTTAACGGTTACCAGTCCTCGGGGAATAGAGTGGAAGCACTCTACAAGGGGGAGAACTGATCTTACCTCAACCGGCAAAGTTGTCAATAAAATTTCTGGTTAATTTGTCGTCAAACCGCAAGATAGTTGCCTTTTTGGGAACCATTTTCCAGTCAGGGAAGGCATTCTTCTTCTACTGAACCGCAAGAGATTGCAATCCCCGGGTGTCGAGGCATCTGGATGGTTATTGGTATGTATATGAAAAAGAAAGAATTGCGGCCATGTTGGCGAGCGCAAAGTTTGGTCGTTCAGGTGCGGGTTAGGTTTTTAATACAGTAGGAGAGAGAAGTGCGTCGAACCGCATCCGTCTCCGAGCGCCGCGGCTGGGATCGGTTGCCTATTTCTATCCCCTTTTTTGTTCGAGGCAATAAGATCGACGGCGAGGAGTTTTTGGAGTTTGCCACCGCGCTGAACCTGTCTGCGGGTGGTTTGCTCTTAGCCACCCGTCGTTATCTTGAGCCCGGCACTCAGATTTCGCTTGAAATTCCGGTTGCTCTCCTCAACAAGGCACAGCTCCCAAGGTCTGTGTCCCTACTGCACGCCACTGTGCTACGCTGCACCCCCGACCGCCAATACTTTCTCCTGGGACTGCAATTCGAAGAACCACTCTTGAGTCAGCACGGCGGCTCCGACGGGGGACGGCCACGATCTCAGGGAAAGTGAGTTCCCCTGAGTGAAAATGTTTTCACACTTTGAAGCGCAAAACACTTCTCTTTAAGCTCTTTTTAAGGTATCTTCAATTCCGGCTTTGCATATATAAGATCTTGCAAATAAAAGTCATTAAAAACAAAGTGCGCATTTTTTTGCAACGTGCACGAACTTGGCGCAAGAAATGCAATTCATTGGTACGCCGACACCTCTTACCGACCCGAGGACACGATGCCATTACTGGCGGGCTCGAATAACGAGAGCGCAATCTCTGCGCAACAGCTTCCGCCCGAACCGGTCATCTTCGGCCAGACGCCTGCGATGCGCGACGTCCGGCAGAAGCTCGAGCGGGTTGCCGGGGCGAATCTATCGGTGCTCATCTCGGGCGAAAGCGGGACCGGAAAGGACATTATCGCCAGACTGTTACATCTCTATTCACCTTGGGCCAACGGTCCTTTTGTGAAGGTAAACTGTCCGGCGATTCCCGGAACCCTGTTGGAGAGTGAACTCTTCGGTTACGAAAAAGGCGCGTTTACCGGAGCTTACAACCCCAAACCAGGCCGGGTTGAATTGGCACATCGGGGAACGCTCTTTCTGGACGAAATTGCAGAACTTGATGCGGTATTACAGGCCAAGCTGCTTCAGCTTCTGCAGGATGGCCAATTCAGCCGGATTGGCGCTCAGGAGGACAAAAAGGTAGAGGTTCGGGTGGTGTGCGCTACCAACCGTGAATTGCACGAAGAGATCGAGCAGGGTAACTTCCGGCCAGACCTGTTTTATCGCATCGCCACCATGACGATTCATCTGCCACCGTTGCGCGAGCGAGCGGCGGATCTTCCAGTTATCAGCGATTATCTGCTGCAGTACTACAACGAGAAGCTCAACGGCCGGGTGCTGATGGTACGTCCCGCCCTGATGGCTAAGATGCAGCGCTACTCGTGGCCGGGGAATATTCGTCAGCTGGAAAATTTGATTAAGCGTTATGTGGTCATGGGCACGGAAGACGTTATCTTGAGCGAGCTGCTGCAGCCCAATGAACGCGACATGGTCAGCAGTCTGATGCTGGATGGGCCGGTTTCACTCAAGAAATTGACTCGGCAGACCGTTCGCAAACTGGAAGCTCGTATTATTCTTAATGCACTCCATGCTAATAACTGGAACCGAAAGAAGGCGGCGCGCTCGCTCGATATAAGCTATCGCGCATTACTTTATAAGCTCAAAGAAGTAGGAATTCCACAGCGGCGCTCCAGTTCTGCGAGCAAACACGAAGAGGACGATAAGGCCGAGTAATCCGAGGTGAAGTTATGTATTCGCAAAGGCAGGCATTTGGAAGTCGCGCAATCTTAACCGTAGTCTTGCTGGTTCTGCTTGTCGCCGGGATACCCATGGTATGGGGCCAGGCAGCAGGCGGCGCCTCCGACCAGTCTAAGCCCGTGATACCTGTCAACCCGGCAGAGCCCCCCAAGGCTGTGGCCAATACTGCGCAACCTGCGGCTCTGGACGCGCCTGCCCCACGCGTTGCCAACGTCCGTCCCGATAGCTACATTATCGGCTCCGATGACGTAGTGACTGTCAATGTGTGGAAGGAGCCCGAAATCTCTAAAACAATTCCGGTTCGCCCTGACGGAATGATTTCGCTGCCGTTGCTGGGAGAAATCCAGGCTCGGGGACTGACTCCAGTCCAACTGGAGGATAGCATTAGCGATTTGCTGAAGAAGCTTGTGTCAGACCCGCAGGTGACGGTAATCGTCAACCAGGTAAACAGCCTTAACTTTAACATCGTGGGCCAGGTTATGAGGCCGGGATATTTTCCGCTCACTCGCCCCCTCACCGTGCTGGATGCCATTGCGCTCTGTGGCGGCTTTAGGGATTTCGCCAAGGAGAAAAAGATCTACGTGCTTCGTAAGACCCCGGATGGTAAGGAGGAACGGCTGAAGTTCAACTACAAACAGGTTATTAAGGGCCAGAATATGGCGCAGAATATCCAGCTTCAGCCACACGACACCGTGGTTGTTCCGTGATCGTGGAAAGCAGAAGAAAGAGGAGGAGGCTATGAAGCGACAAGTCGGCCTATTCCTGGTGGTTTTCGCGGTGCTGTGCGGTACGCACGCCTGGTCGCAAACTGGTGGCGATCAATCGCAGAGTAGTTCTGGGGGCCAGTCGCAGACCGGTTCTACTGACCAGACACAAGGCAATTCTACGGACCAGTCTCAGACCGGTCCGGCGGACCAGTCGCCGCAGTCTACGGGACCCCAGGTGGCTTACACTCATCCCGAACAACTGCCTCCGTTGACGATGCTTAACGAAGTCACGGCGAACACTGGTATTAGGCTCAACATGACGACTGGATTGTTAGAGAATTATAGCTCGTATGCCGGTGCCTCTTCGGGTTACTGGCAGAGCTTTGGCACGGTTGGAGGCGGCGTCCACATAACGCAGATTCGCCCCACCTTGGTGTGGGACGTGGCGTACAATGGTGGAGTCTCCTTAAGCGCCGTGTCGTTGCCGGGGGCCTCAAGTTACACGACGCTGAATCAGACCGCGAGAGGCGATGTCCTGTGGCAGTTTGCCAAGCGCTGGCAGTTGTCGGTGCAGGATCGCTACTTTTACACGAACGACCCGTTCGCGCCGTACCTCACCCATGATGGTGTGCCTACTTTCAACAATCCCAATCCGGTCGTTTACATACCTCAGGCCATAACTGAGACAAACGTTGGCTCCGTTGCTGTGAACTATCAGATGACCCTGCACGATAGCCTTTCGTTTACGGGAGGCGAAAACTTTCAACGCTTTATCAATAGTTCGTTGTCAGCCGACAACTCCTACTCGTATTCAACAGGAGCCAACTATCAACATATCTTCTCCGCCAGGCTCGCGGCCGGCGGCGGATACAGCTTTACTGCTATCGATTACGGGCACGGATTATCGCGTTCCGGCATTCAAGGGATGACGTTGTTCGCCAGCTATCAGTTGAGCCCGACCATGTCCGTAAGCGGTTTTTTCGGCCCCGAGTACACCGCGAGCAAAGACATCGTTCCAAGTTTCTGTTTTCCGGGTTTTGGCTGCTTTGGTTATCACGCCGTGCACCAAGCCGAGTGGAGCTTAGCCGAGGGGGGGACTTTTGGTTGGTCGGGTATGCGCGATGCGGTGCGCCTCGGATTTAGGCATCAAGTTTCAAATGGCGGCGGTTTCATTGGTACGGTGGATCTCTACCAGGTAACGGCCGGCTATCGTCGGACACTGACGCCACTCTGGAATCTCTTTGCCGGCTTTTCGTATATCAACAGCACGTCGATAACGCAGTTTAATCCCGGTGGATTTCTTAACGGGGTGCAGGCTACGGTGAATTTTACCCGGCGTCTCTCTCAGTCGTGGAATGCAACAATGTATTACGCTGCGATCCACAGAGCTACAAATACTCTTCGCCGCAGTCCGCAACGGCGGGCACCAATGGCGTCGGATTTACGCTCCAGTACTCATGGGGCCACTCACTTGGAAGGTGATTCATGATGGAAGAATTTGATGATCAGAAGTCAGCGCAAGGTGTGGATGAATACTGGGCAATGGTGGTCCGCCGCAAGTGGTGGATTCTGGGACCCCTATTTTTCGGATGGCTCCTTGTTTTTGCCTCAGCTTGGATTATTCCCGCTAAGTATGCGTCGGAAAGCGTAGTGTTAGTTGAGCCACCGAAGGTTCCGAAGAATCTGGTGGAGCCGAACGTGCAAGTCGACTTGGCTGACCGAGTGCAAAGTATGAGTACCCAGGTGCTGAGCCGCACCCGCCTGCTTAACCTCATCGAGAAATTTCACCTGTACCCCAGCTATGCCAATTCGCCGGATGACCAGGTTGAAAAGATGCGCGACGACGTTAAGTTCGAGTTGGTTCAAGCTCCTACGAGCTAACGGAAACACAGGAACTGATCGCGTTCAAGTTGTCTTATAAGTCCCCGGACCCCGCGGTTGCCCAGCAGGTGAACGCAGCTTTGACCTCGTTCTTCGTTGACGAAAACGTGCGGGCCAGCCAGGAACAGTCGGAGGCGACTACGCTTTTCCTGGATTCGCAAGTGAGGGCCGTCGGCGCAGACAATTGCCGACGAAGAGAGCAAGTTACGCGCCTACGAGGCCCAGCATGACGGGGCGTTGCCGCAACAATTGCAAAGCAATATCCAGATCCTCGGCGGTATCCAGTCGCAGTTGCAGGCTGCGCAAACCGCCCATGAACGAGCCTTGCAGCAGCAAACATATCTGAACTCGACTGCAGAGACAATACGAAACGATGGGCGATTCGGTTAACGCTCCGAAAAGCATCGACAGCCAACTTGAGGCCGCGCGTGCCGAATTGGCCGACATGCAGGCCAGATACACCGACGACCATCCTGACATCAAGAAACTGAAGGAAACCATCGCTGGTCTCGAGAAACTGAAGCAGAACATGGGCGCGGAGGCTAAGGAGAAAATTGAGACGAATACCGCCAGTGCGGAACAAGTGCAGGCAATGGCGCCGATAGTGCAATTGCAGAGCCAAATTAAGGTCAACAAGATGGAGCTGCAGACCTCCGCTGAGCAAATCCAGCGTCTCGAACAGTCTGCGCAGATGTATCAGGCCCGCCTGAATGCAACTCCGGCGGTGGAAGCTGAGATGAGTGACATGTTGCGCGATTTTGGCAAAATGAAAAAGGAATACGCCGACCTGCTTGCCAAGAAACAGGAGTCGTCGCTGGCCACCAATCTGGAGAAGCAACAACAGGGCGCACAGTTCCGCGTCATCGATCCGCCCAGTCTTCCAGACAAGCCTGCATTTCCTGATCGGTTCAAGTTTTCGCTTGCTGCAATCGGTGTCGGCTTGGCATCTTGCCGTGCTTTTCGGCGTCGGCTCAGAATTTCTGGACGATCGTATCCGCAACCGAACAAGCCCTCAACGAAGCTGTCAGTTTGCCGGTATTGGTCGAGATTCCTCCTCTGCCGACGCCGCGGGAAATTCGCGCTGCTCGCTGGCGGCCGTGGTTGGCTGTGGCGGCCACCATAGCGATCATCATCCTGCTTCCGTCGGCGGTAGCTTACGTCTACTTCTGGGGATCGTGAATGTATAAACAATTCTTCGGGTTGACGCGAAATCCCTTTGAGATTAGCCCCGACCCGTTCTTCTACCATCCGACGCCGCGGCATAATGAAGCCCTGGCCAACCTCCATTACGGGGTGGGCCGCAGGAAGGGCTTCATTGTGATCACAGGTGAGGTGGGTACGGGCAAGACCTTGCTGGTCCGTTGTCTGTTGACGGAGTTGCGCAAGAACAATATTGCTTTCGGCTACGTGTTCAATCCCTTGTTGCCGGTAGTGGAATTCTTTCAGTACATCATGGCCGACTTGGGGTTGCCGTATGCGGGGCGTACCAAGACCGAAATGCTGCTCGACCTGAACCGATATCTCATCCAGCGCCATGCCCGTGGATTGATTACCGCGCTGGTGGTGGATGAGGCGCAGGCTTTGCGGCCAGAACTTCTGGAGGAGATTCGGCTGTTGACCAATCTCGAGACTTCGCAACAGAAGCTTCTGCAGATCGTTCTCATGGGCCAGCCGGAGCTGGAAATGACTCTCGATTCGCCCGAGTTGCGGCAATTGAAGCAGCGGGTGGCGCTGCGCTGCCAGTTGCAGCCGCTGGACGAAACCCAGACGCGCGCTTACGTGCTCTCCCGTTTGGAGCGTGCCGGGGCCCCGGCGGAGCCGCCGATATTTGGCGACGAAACGCTGAGCAAGCTCTTATGAGTATTCTCGCGGCATTCCGCGCATCGTCAATACTCTTTGCGAAAATTCCATGGTGAATGCTTTTGCTCGTGAACAGCGGACAGTGACTCCCGAGATGGTCACAGAAGTCGCCGCAGATTTCCGTTTGACGAGCCCGTCACTGCCGGAAGAAGTTCCGCTGCCCATGGCCGCGCCCGAGGAGAACGGCGAAAGCCTGCTGCGCTCGCTGTTCCGCCTTTTGCGCACCATGGATAACCAGACCTTAGCACCTGAGAAACCCATGCCCACCACTGCTGGGAGGAGAATTTAGCCATGAGTCGAGTGTACGAAGCGTTACAGAAGTCCCAAGGTGAAAGTCCGAGTGCCTCGCCTTTGGCTTCAGGCCAGCCAGAGGCCGCCCCTATCGAAGTGAGCGCCGTTGCCGTTGCTGCTGGCGTCCCGGTCGGCATACCCACGGATGCGAATTGGTTGAGTGTTCCTGCCGACCGCATTCTGCATCCCGCGCCCACCCCCGAGCAGCGCCTGGTGTCGCTCGCCGAACCGAACAGCAGGGGGGCAGAGATGTTTAGGGTACTGGCGACTCGTCTGGCGCATATGCAGAATAAGCGCCGGTTGCAAAAGCTGCTGATCACCAGTTCCGTCGGTGACGAGGGCAAGTCAGTGGTTGCGGTGAACCTGGCTCTTAGCTTGGCGCGGCGTCAGAATGCGCGCACCCTGCTGATTGAAGCTGATCTGCGACGGCCCAGCGCCAGCAAGTTGCTGACGAGCTCGACCTTGCGTGGCATTGCGGATTGGGATGCGGGCAAACTCTCGCTTGAAGACTCGCTCTATCAGGTCAACGATTTGCCGCTGTGGTTTCTCTCGGCTGGTCACGGCATGGAGGAGCCGCTTCCTCTTCTGGAATCGGACCGTTTCGCCAAAATGCTAGAAACGATCTCGTCGAGCTTCGACTGGGTTTTGCTTGATGCTACACCCATGTTGCCCATGGCCGACTCTACTTCGCTTTCACGCCTGTGCGATGGTGTGCTGGTGGTGGTGCGCGAAGGGTTTACTCGCCGTAAGATGCTGGATAAGGCGCTCGAATCGATTGAGAAGTCCAAACTACTGGGCGTGGTCTTTAACGAAGCCTCCATGTTAAACATCGATTACGACCGCTACTACGGAGGTAACAACTCATCCGGAAAATCGAAGAAGGAAGCCAAAAAAGAAGCTAAAGAAGAAGCGGACAAGGTAACAGCGGCCAGTGCATGATTCGTCTGTTCAATGCCTATTTCCCCACCCGGACACTCTTGCTCACGGTGACCGAGGCCGCTCTCGTGACCTTGGGTTTCGTTCTGGCGGTGGAGTTTTGGGCAGGGACGGTCTCCGATGCCGGCATTTACCTCCTGTACGAAAACGGGTTGGGACGGATCGGGCTAGTGGTGGCAGTCTTTGTCATCCTGATGTACTACTTCGATCTCTATGATTCATTTGTGCTCGCCAACCGGCGGGAGGTAGTTACGCGCCTGGTTGGCGTACTGGGCTGCGCTTTCGTCGCGCTGGCGGTCCTGTACTATGTGTTTCCCGAAGTTAGCCTGGGTGGGAGCACCTTATGGATCGGGGTGGGTATTGTCGGGATCGCCGTTCCTGCCTGGCGCAGGCTTTTTTTTGTGCTTAATCGCTCCGCTCGTTTTTCCGAGAGAGCAATCGTTTACGGCGATGGGCCCTTGGCCGAGCCCCTGATGGCGGAGATAGCCAATCGCGCGGAGTTGGGTGTGCGAGTCGTGGGTTTCGTGGGTCAGAGCACGCCCACCGTCCCCGGCGTTCCCCAATTTGAAGGCGACATCGAGGAATTGGTGCTTGCGAGGAACGTACAACGTGTTCTGGTAACCATGGGGGACCGGCGTGGCAAACTGCAAGTGGGGGAGTTGCTCAGGCTGAAGGCCGGAGGTGTGTATATTCAGGATGGACCTGAGTACTACGAGAGCGTCACCGGCAAGATCCCGCTGGAGTCTTTGCGTCTCAGTTGGCTTCTGTTTTCTCCCGGGTTTCACGTTCGCACCGCCCTGCGGATTTACAATCGCCTGCTTCCGTTCGCCCTCGGCTCGTTGGCGATCTTGGTGATCTCTCCCATCATGCTCCTGGCCGCGATCGCCATTCGTCTGGACTCTCCGGGGCCGGCGATCTTCCGTCAGAAGCGTATCGGCGAACATGGACGCCTGTTCACGGTTTACAAGTTTCGTTCCATGTACGACGGGTCCGACAAGAAGCAGTTGACGCCGGCGGAGTACGAAGATCCGCGGGTTACCGCAGTGGGCAAGTGGCTGCGCCGCACTCG
>CAVPUX010000021.1:0-71769 GCA_963709045.1 uncultured Acidobacteriaceae bacterium
CGCTTCCCGGATTTCAGATCAGCCTGGTCGATATGCAGGACCAAGGTATGCCCGGAAGGCGAGGTTGCGGTGAAGCTTGATCCTCGGCCCATCGGCCTAATGACCCGCTATATGGACGATCCCGACCTCACGCGCGCCGCGATGCAAAACAATCTCTATCACACGGGAGATCAGGCCGCACTCGACGAGGACGGCTACTTTTTCTTCGTGGGCCGGGCGGACGACGTGTTCAAGAGCTCCGACTATCGCATCAGTCCGTTTCAGTTGGAGAGCATTCTGATGGAACATCCTTTGGTCGCCGAAGTGGCTATCGTTCCCAGCCCGGATCCCCTGCGGACCAACGTCCCCAAAGCCTTCATTGCCATCGTGGCTGACGCGCGTCCCTCCGAAGAGATTGCCCGCGAAATCTTGCTCTTCGCGAAGGAGAAGCTGGCTGGGTATGAGCGGGTGCGCAAGCTCGAATTCCATGAACTACCAAAGACAATCTCGGGAAAGATACGCCGGGCCCAACTGCGCAAGATGGAGGCCCAACGCGTGAAGGACGAACAACGGGGTCCGCTGGAGTTTTGGCTTAAGGATTTTGAGTGAGCGCCGCTGTCACTCGCAGCCTTTGTCTATGCAAACCTCCATCCAAGGCGCAAATCTGCCTGACCCCAGACTTGTCAGCTATCACGAGTAAGGGCTATTCCTCTATTTCGCACTCGTCGTAATTCGTGCCAAATCTGTTCGACCTGCCGCTCGGCATCTTCCGTCGACCCGGAGTTGTCGATGACATAGTCCGCGCGCCGCGCCTTGTCTTCGTCGGAAAACTGTGCGGCGCTGCGGCGCTCGACTTCGGCGCGCGCCGCCTCGAGCGGGAGATTGGTTCGCCGGGCAAAACGCTCAACTTTCTGCTCGAAGTCGCAGGTCACGACAATGACTTTGTCGAAGTCTTTGTCCGCTCCGGCCTCGATAAGCAGCGCGGCTTCGACCACTGCGATGCCATGGGGATCGCTCTGCTCGATCTCCGACATCCAGCTATTCTGCCGCTTCACGACCTCGGGATGCACGATAGCGTTCAGCTCTCCAATGCGAGCAGGGAAAACCAAGTTCGCCAGCTTGCTCCGGTTGATCGTTCCATCTTCATTGAGGATTTCGCGGCCGAAGATGCGAACAACTTCGTCATAGGTGGCAGTTCCGGGTTCGTAAAGCTGATGGGCGAGTGCGTCAGCCTGAAGAAAATGCGCGCCACGCTTGACCAGCATGGCCGCAATGGACGACTTGCCACAGGCGATGCCGCCAGTGAGCCCTACGCGCAGCATGGATATGTACACGTCATCGAGAAGTTGCCAGCACTCCTACCGTGTGCCCGCGCCGCAGCTTGGCCGCTTTCACGGTATTGCTCATCAGCATGGCGATGGTGAGCGGGCCCACGCCGCCGGGTACAGGAGTCATCGCTCCCGCAACCTCGGCAACTTTGGGATGAACATCGCCCATCAGGGTTGAGCCTTTCGCCGCGAAGTCCCGTTCGCGCTTCTCGTTTCCGGCGAAGAACTGCTTGAACTCAGCAGGATCGGTAACCGTGTTCATGCCGACATCGATCACGGTCGCGCCGGGCTTCACGAAGTCAGGCGTGATCATTCCTGCCTTGCCAATGGCAGCGACCAGAATATCGGCGCGGCGGCAAACCCCCGGCAGGTCGCGCGTCTTGGAATGGCAGACTGTGACCGTGGCGTTGCCGTTCAGCAGCAACATCGCGACTGGCTTGCCAACGATGTCGCTGCGACCTACCACAACAGCTTCGGCCCCCGCGATCGCAATCCCGCTGCGTTTCAGAATCTCGATGATACCGGCTGGCGTACACGGGACCAGGCCTGGACGCTGCGTGGACAGATAGCCCACATTCATAGGATGAAATCCATCAACGTCCTTTTCCGGCGATACAGCGAGCAAAACTTTCTTGGCGTCAACCTGCGGAGGCAGAGGCAACTGCACCAGGATGCCGTCGATCTCGTCGCGACGGTTCAGGTCCTCGACCAGCGCCAGCAACTCCTCGGTAGTCACATCGTCGGACGGCGTGTGCTTCTCGCTGTAGATGCCAAGCTGCTCACAGCTCTTCACCTTGTTGCGAACGTAAATTTCCGAAGCTGGATTGTGGCCGACAAGCACGACCGCCAACCCGGGACGAAGTCCGGCCGCAGTCAGCTCTTTCACTTCTTCGCCGACTTCGCTCTTGATCTCCGCCGCAATCCGGGTGCCGTCGAGAATGATGGCCGACATTCGATCCTCCCTGTGATGAAGATTTATCTTATCGCTTCGTCAGTGAAAGAGCGTCGCGAAGAATGCGCCCACCTTGCTGAAGAATCCGTGCCTCTGTTCCTTCTGGGCAACCAGTGTCGGGGGCTGTTGCTGCGCCTGAATTTTCTTGGAACCCGCAGGCGGAAGTACCACGGGATTAAGCTGCAGTACTTCGTTGTGCTCCAGCTTCAGGGTCGCCACCATCTCGGTGATGTCTGGCGCAGAATCGTCCGCCCGGAAGATCAGCGGCGCGCTCACCGCGAGGTGCATGTTCTGGTCTGCCGGAGCCGGCTTGGGAGCGGGTTGTGTTGGCTTGGGTTCCGCGGCCGGCGGCGGAGGCGCAGCTTTCGCTACCTGAGTCGGTGGAATCGGCTGGGACATCGGGCATCCGCAATTTTGCTTTGTGCGCGTGGCTTCACTGAGATGCCCGGCCTTGAACAAGACGGCTTCATCCGGTTTCACTTGGTAGGTTGCATCGCCCATAGTCTCGGAGACCACGATCGAGGCTACGTTCCAAGGCAACGATTGCACGCAAGTGTCGCCTTGCGGAGTCACCTTCACCGCAATGTGTATCGTGCCCGGACCGGGGAGCAGCAGCCGTAAATCCGGCGTCAGAAGCGTATCGGCAGCAGCGCCAAGCGGATAATTCATCTCCAGATTGCCGCTGTTCAAACTGAACATCAGCTCGCGTCCGTTCTGCGACGCGTTTACCGACAGATTCGTTCCCGAACACACCAGCAGGTTACCGCCCCGCTCCAGCTTCAGGGTTGCGTTTTGCGCTCCAGCGGCAATCGAGGAGCCGCTCAGGACGCTTGTGCCGGAGCCCGCCAGAATGACGGCTCCTTTCACCCGTGCATCTGTCGCGTATAGCTCACCCAAAGGTTGCTGTGCCGCAACTCCGCGGCACATTCCCAGGACAAGCACAACTGGCAGGAGAAAGCGATGGAAAAACGACAGCATGATTTACTAAACGCCAGACAAATGGGGTAACACTGACGATAGCACTTTGACGGACGATCAACAATCGGGCGCAAGTGCCGTTTTCCTGAAAGACCGCCGTATCGCGCATCTTCATTTGAAGCCCTGTCGGTGAACGTTTACTCTTAAAGCATCTGCATGGCTGCCGGCGGCAATAACGGACGTCCCTATCCGAAACTGGTTCTCGGTGAGACTCTCAGCGTTGCGGTGCAGACTTTCCGCACCAACAAGCTCCGATTCATTCTGACCGCGTTGGGTATGGTCATCGGGACGGCGTCGCTCATCCTGGTGGTCACCGTAGGCTTGACCGGCAAGCAATACATAATCCAGCAGATTCAGAATATCGGCTCGAACATGATGGCAGCCGAGTACCAGGGCGGCGATAAGTATGGTAGCCCGAGCTCAAGTGATTTGCTTACTTTGAGCGATTGGGATGCAGTGCGTGACGGGGTACCAGGCATCAGTGCCTCATCGCCGATGATCGAGTTTCACGATCGTGTTCTGGTTCCTGGCGGAATGGAACGCGACATCCTGGTTCTCGGTGTGTCGTGGCAGTACCGCTATGTGCGGAACTTAAACGTGCTTGCGGGCCGCTTTTTCGACGATGGCGACACCCGGGCACGCAATAAAGTTGGGGTCATTACCCAGACTCTCGCCAACACTCTGTACGGGTCACAAGATGCCGCCATCGGGCAGCAAATCAAGCTTAGCGGCTTGCCCATCACCGTGATCGGGACCTTTCGAGAACGGGTTGATACCTTCGGCGAATCAGAGATCTCCGACAATACCGTTCTCGTTCCTTATACCGTAGCGCAATTCTTTACCGGCACCGACAAAGTGAAACAGCTGTTCTTTTCCGTGTCGGACTCGGCGGAGGTGCCCCGGGCAACGGAAGAGATTCATGATGCTCTGCAGTCACGGCATCGTCCCGAATCCGTGTATAAGGTTTACAACCTGACCCAGCTACTCTCCGTCGCGGCGAAGACCGCCAATACCCTGACCACCGTGCTGCTGCTAATTTCCGTATTCACGTTGCTGGTTAGTGGCGTCGGCATTATGAACATCATGCTGGCCACGGTGAATTCCCGCATTCGCGAAATTGGTGTCCGCAAGGCAGTGGGCGCCACCAACTCAGAAATTCGTGCGCAATTTTTGACTGAGGCCGTTCTGATCTCGTTGGCCGGCGGATTCATCGGGACCTTCATCGGCTTGGCGCTGCCCTTCTCGATACGATTCATCACCAATTACCGTGTACCAATCTCAGGTTGGTCGGTCATCATCGCCGTGCTGGTTTCCAGCTTGGTCGGCGTGATCTTTGGTACCGCGCCCGCTGCCCGGGCAGCCAATCTGGATCCCGTGGAAAGCCTGCGCTACGAATAGTTGGTTCCGACATTCGGAACCTCTCTCTTCAATCACGGTGCGAAGTAGCTGGAGATGTCCAGGATGAGCTGCGTCAGGCCAGCGGCGTAGGCATCGATATAGCCGTTGCTCGTGGGCACGATCGCCATGTTTGAGGTGATCATCCAATCCCATGCGTTCAAAGTGGACACTGATGGACGCGATTTTCCATCGGGCCATAGGGTCAAAAATCCCAGCGTGTCTTGTGGAACTACAGTTGCGTTCAACACATACGAACGTGCGGTGGACGGAATGCCACACGGACCGCTCACGACCTTGACAACGAGTTGACCCGAAAAAGCGCCTGATGTCTTGCGAGTATCGAGTATGCGGCAGGGCGCCGTCGAATAGAGCGAGAGTCCACCGCTGCCGGAGGCGAAGTAGCCATCGATATCAAGCAACAGGTCGGTGTCTTGGGTGGCAAACGCGCTGATCGCTCCGTTCTGGCCCGCCGGCACGATAGCCGCATTGGCGGTAACCGTACCGGTTGTAGCATTCAGTGTCGATGAGATAGGCCGGTTTTCCCCTGCGGGCCACACGGTCAGAAAACCAAGCGGGTTGCCATTTCGTGGGACTACGGTGACATTAAGCGAATATGCCGCCGCGCTACTAGGAATGTTACAAGCGGTCGCGTTCAGCACCGGAAAGTCGCGTTGCCGACCGCCGTGCAAGTAGGGGCCGCCAAGCGGACCCTGCGTGTTTCGGGTGTCCGCCACCCGGCAGGGGGTCAACGGAAAGAATGCATAAGCCGAAGGATTCGGAGCAGCGACAAAGTAGCCGGCAATATCCAGCACCAGATCGGTGGTAGTGGTGACATAGGCGCTGATGGCTCCTCCGGCTCCTGCTGGCACAATTGCCGCGTTCGCCTTAATCCTGCCGTCCACCGAGTTCAATGTGGAAACTATGGGCTGATCTTCTCCCGTGGGCCACACGGTTAAGTATCCCAGTGCTCCGTGGGGTACGACGGTGACATTGAGCGAGTAAGCCGCGGCAATCGCGGGGATGCCGCAGGTCACGTTTTCGGGAACGATAAAGTCGCGTGAGGTTCCGCCACTTATTGACGGACCGCCGAATGGCCCATTAGACCAACGCGTATCGACCAGGCGGCATGGAACGATAGGAACGAATTGCAGCCCAAGGGACGACTGGGCGCCGGCAATCACTGAGACTGAATTACTATAAAGATTGGCAACGTAAACTCTGTTCATCGTTGAATCAATAGCTAAGGCATAGGGATTTCGCCCCACCGCAACTGCATTCGTGGAATTGGAGGCTCCATCGATGGTGGTTACAGTGCCGCTCCAGATATCGTTGCTGATGTACGTTCTATTGGTGACTGCGTCAACGGCTATCTGGCCCGGAGATCCGCCCACAGGGATGGTCGTAGTTGTATTGGTGGCGCCGTCAACAACAGTTGCCGTGCCGTCGCTCGCGTTGGCCACGTAGATTTCATTAGTCACCTGGTTAATCGCCACGGCGTTGGGGTATAGCCCGGCAGCTACTACGGTGGTGGAATTGGTTGTGCCGTCGATTACGGTTACCGTTCCGATGCCGGCATAGGTGCCATTAGCGACATAGATTTTATTGGTCAATGTGTTTATGGCCAGGGCCCTCGGATCGCTCCCCACCCTGACGGACGTAGTCGCGCTGGTTGCACCATTGATCACCGTTACCGTGCTGCTGCTCAAGTTCGTGACATAGATCTTGTTCGTCACCGGGTTGACCGCTACCGCGACGGGGTATGTTCCCACAGCGACAGTAGAGGTTGTGTTGTTTGCCCCGTTGATTACGGTCACGCTGTTGCTGCCGTAGTTAGCTACGTAAATCTTATTGGTGGCCGGGTTGACATCCAGACTCTCAGGCGACTTTCCGGTCGGCACCACTGCCGTCGAATTCGATGCTCCGTCAATCACGGTTACGCTGTTGCTGCTTTGGTTAGTCACGTAGATCTTGTTTGTCGCGGCGTTCACTGCTACCGCAGTGGGATATGCCCCTACTTGCACGGTGCCGGTGGAACCTGTCGCTTCATCGATTACAGTTACGCTGTTGCTGTACTGGTTGACGACGTAAACCTTACTGGTGTGCGTATTAATCGCCAGCGCCACTGGCTGTGAACCAGTTGCGACGGTAGTGAGTACGGTCTGGGAACAGCAAGGCAATGCCGACGATAGGACGGTGCAGGCGACTAGGAATAGCAGAGCACGGGGTGCCATTCGCACACGCTCCCTTTCGCGGGTCTTTTCGATTTGGCGCGTCTGCGGCTTCCACCATTGACAGGGCGCGTCAATAACCTGGGAGGAAATCTGGCTGGATCTCAGCCGGTTAGTGGGGTCTCGACCTACCTTCGAAGTGCTACCTCACACCATAGCACCGCGCGGTTTCCGGAAAAAGTCTTTCCGATCCCGTAGCGGCACAAAATGTTCGGTTAGATTCAATTTGGGAATCGCGGGTGTAGCCACTTGGGAGCTGCGAGCCCTCGCCTGTGCTCGCAAAAGCTCTCATCGGCACGTCGTGCGGCAATTTTCAAGCGCTGGTAAACTGTCGGAAACACCCACGCGGAGGGATGTGTGAGCGGTTGAAACAGGCGGTCTTGAAAACCGCTGTACTCGAAAGGGTACCGGGGGTTCGAATCCCTCTCCCTCCGCCATCTATCTTATTGATTTAACCGATTTTATTCAGCTGGACTGAATCCTTCAATTGAGACACTCATAATTGGCACACTTTGCAGGGAGAGGAACTGCGAGTGGCAAAGAAGCGAGCAATAGGTCGATACCCCATGGCTTTCCGCAAGATGGGCGGTCGAGCAGTTGAAGAGTTGCGACACCGTCGTCGCGCTCTCCGAGGAGCCAGGTGACACCGGCGACTACGCTACAAGTGGCGTGATCAGTTGGAGCCGATCGAAGATGGCGAAGGACCACCGGTAGACCTGCAGGAGCGTGAACTGCGGCAGCAAGTCACGCAGTTGAAGCGACTGGTGGCCGACAAGACGCTGGAGGCGGATTTTTTCAAAGGTGCCTTGCAAAAAATCGAGGCTCGACGCCCGAGCAGAAGCAACTCTGGCGAGTCGGCATCTACGAGCAGATGCGAGAAGTGATGTCTATGCAAGGCAGCCTGAGTATCGAGCGGATGTGTCGGCTGACTGGGGTCAGTCGGGCTGGTTTCTATCGTTCCCTGCAGGAACAAATGCCGTTGGAAAGAGATGGACGTGCGATCGGCGATTCAGCAGATTGCCGTCGAGCACCGGCGACGCTATGACTACCGAAGCTACCGCCCACTGGAGGAGTTTGAACAGGTGGCGAACACCGCCACAACTTGGCAGGAAGCGACTACGAGTTTTGTCAGGCATAAGGAGATCTCTCATACGATGTAGGCTCCGTAAGCGTCCGGTCTATGGCCGCCTGTACTGTGGACTAGAAGGAGCGAGATCATCACCTGAACACTAGTAGTGTGCGAGGTGATGGTGGACGGATCAGCGATATGCGAAGGCAGAAAGGCCAAGCGGCAGCGGCGAAGCATCGCCGAGAAGCGCAAGATTGTGGAGCAGGCGATGCTGCCTGGGAGCATCGGTGGCGGCTGTGGCGCGGCAGCATGGAGTTAACGCCAACATGGTGCATTACTGGCGCAACCTCTATCGTCAGGGCCGGTCTGGGCGAGAAGAAGAACGACAGCATCCGTCTGCTGCCGGTGAGGGTGAGCGAAAGCGCAGCGGCTCCCGCACTTGAACCTGAGGGTACGCTGTCTTCCGCACTACTTCAGTGATGCCCGCACCCACCGCAGGCGTCATCTACATCGAGTTTCCCAAGATCCATCTCCGGATCGAAAGTGGCGCCGATGCTGCGCTGTTGCGTGTAGTGCTGGAGACGCTGCAGCGATGATCACGCTGCCGCCGAAGACGCACATCTGGATTGCGGCGGGGGTGACCGACATGCGGCGTGGCTTCGATGGGCTGAGTGCATTGGTGCAGACGAAGCTGGAGCAGAGTCCGTTCTCCGGGCACGTGTTTGTCTTCCGTGGCCGGCGCGGCGATCTGATCAAAGTGCTGTGGTGGGATGGCGATGGGCTCTGCCTGTTTGCCAAGCGTCTGGAGCGTGGACGCTTCGTGTGGCCGCAAGCCAGCGATGGCTCGGTTGTCACTGACGCGAGCGCAGTTGTCGATGCTGCTGGAAGGCATCGATTGGCGTCGTCCGGTGCGCACGGCAGAGCCGCAGTTGGCGATCTGAGTTCACTCTGCCTGATTTGCACAGATTTTTGTGCGCTGACACTCTTTGCAGTCGCGCCGAGTTGCTGGCATACTGCGCCTGTGACTGCCTCGCCCACAACGCTGCCCGACCTTGGATCTACTCGATGCCAGCGGGATTGAAGGCGCTGATCCTGGCAGCAGGAAGAGTTGATCGCAACGCATGAGCAGTTGCTCTCCCATCAAAGCGAGATCGAGCATCTGAAGCTGCTGATCGCCAAGCTGCGGCGCATGCAGTTCGGACGCAAGTCGGAGAAGCTGGAGCGGCAGATCGAACAGCTGGAACTGAAGCTGGAAGAACTGGAGACGGCCAAGGCAAGTCGCGCCAGTGATTCCGTCAGTCGAGTCTTGTTACGACAGCTTCTTCTAGTCTGAGCGCCACGGCGAAACCGGCACGTCAGCCTCTGCCCGAACATCTGCCTCGCGAAGTAAAGACCTACGCTCCGAAAGAAGAAGCCTGTGCAGCGAATGTGGCGGGCGGTTGCGCCGGCTGGGCGAAGATGTCTCGGAAGTGCTGGAGTACGTACCGGGCACGCTTCAAGGTGATTCGGCATGTGCGGCCGAAGCTAAGCTGCGCTGGCTGCGAGCGCATCGTGCAGGCAGCCTGCGCCGAGCCGCCCGATCGAGCGCGGCCTGGCCGGACCGGGTCTGCTGGCGCATGTGTTGGTGGCGAAGTACTGCGATCATCAACCGCTGTATCGCCAGGCGGAGATGTATGCCCGCGAAGGTGTGGAACTGGAACGTTCGACGCTGGCGGACTGGGTGGGCGGCACCAGCCGATTGCTGGAACCCCTGGTGGAAGCTTTGCGCCGCCATGTCATGAGCGCTCACAAGCTGCATGCCGATGACACGCCGGTTCCGGTGTTAGCTCCGGGCAATGGCAAGACCAAGACCGGACGCCTGTGGACCTATGTGCGGGATGATCGTCCGGCCGGTGACGACACACCGGCAGCGGTGTGGTTTGCCTACTCGCCGGATCGTCGTGGTGAGCATCCGCGAGAACATCTGCGCAGCTTCAGCGGCATCTTGCAGGCCGATGCCTACGCCGGATTCCATCATCTTTATGAAGGCGGACAGATCCAGGAAGCGGCCTGCTGGGCGCACGTGCGGCGCAAGTTCTACGACTTGCAGGTAGCCCATGCTTCGCCGCTGGCCGCCGAAGCACTGAAACGAATCGCGGAGTTGTACGCCATCGAAAGTGAGATTCGAGGCCGGCCTCCGGACGAGCGACTGGCAAACTCGGGTAACTCGTGCTCGGCCCTTGCTGGACTCGCTCCATCAGTGGCTGCAATCGACTTTGGCTGTCGTCTCGCGCAAGTCAGAGATCGCGGCGGCGATCCGTTATGCGCTGGGACGCTGGCGTGCGCTGCTGCGCTACTGGGAAGATGGCCACATCGAGATCGACAACAACTGCCGCCGAACGGGCGCTGCGGGCCGTCGCTTTGGGACGGAAGAACTATCTGTTTGCGGGATCTGATTCCGGTGGCGAACGGGCGGCGGCGATCTACAGCTTGATCGGCACGGCCAAGCTGAACGGTATTGACCCGGAAGCTTACCTGCGCGAGGTGCTGGAGAGCATCGCCGACCATCCGATCAGCCGCATCGCCGATCTGCTGCCCTGGAACTTGCTGCGCAAACTCGAACCCATCTCTTCGTAGCAGTCCAATCGCGGACCACTCTTAACGTAAGTGTCCATCTATTTTTAAGTGGACACTTACTCCTCACACTTATCTCTCTAAATCAATGCGGTTCTGGCCGGACGGTTACGGCTTTCCCATTGACGGGGAACCGACCGAAGTCAGCTCCCCAGACCATCGTCCCGATGAGTCTCCGGTTGGCTATTCCTCGGCGGGTTGGTCTCCACCAGAGCCCGCCTCCGCTTCGCCGGCCGACGACAACTTTGAAGGAAAAGAGGCTGTTTGAGTAGAAAAATCCATGGAACGGTAAGTGTGCCAATCGAGGATTGTCTCAACGGAGGGGTTCACCCCATTCAACTGTGCCCAAAATTGTGGCCAGCGGCTGCTTAGTTACGCTTGCACCGGGAAGGGCAGCGGAGCGGGAAACCAGCATAAATACTAGAGAATCTCACTCCGCACAGACCGCGCTAAACCGTTGATTCTCGTGAGTGCAATCCTTGGGCGCAGCGGGTCGGAGGTTCAAATCCAATCGCCCCGACCAATTTTGTTTTCGACGAAGAAATACTTCACGAATCTCGCGGTTCAGCCCTACCAAATCAATAACGTGGTTATCGCGCGATTTGTCCAGGTTAGATAACGTGTTCCCGCTGCTTGCGACAATGCGAGGCCGAGAGATCGTCCTCACAGTCGGAATTCTCAACCGAACTTTGCGACGGTTCTCACACTTGAGCCGCGGGACAGGCAGCGGGATTGATCGCATGCAGGGCGGTAAGCGATATCGGGTGAAGATTTCTGACTTACTGTTGCCGAAGATGGCACTCTTCGAAAATCCGTATTTTAGTTCGAAGAATATCTACGTGTCCAGATGTGCCGTGGGACTTGGCCGGCGATCTCTGGCGATCCCGCACGAGTCGGGGGGAATTGCAAGGAACTCAAATCGGGTTACGCCGTTCTTTGCCAGCATTTCTTGCATAATGACAATTGCGTTATATCCTGTAGATACAGTAGAGAAATGCGTATTTACCCAATGAAATTCTGAATTCAGTGTGAAGGAGAGACTCGCCGAAATGGAAAAGGCACGCTGGCGCCTCGGGACGAAGATTGCATTCCGATTCGCGTTCACATATTTCTTGCTGTACACACTAAATACATCGTTACATCTCGTCCCCATTCCTCCCTTACCGCAGTTATTAGATAAGTACAACTCTCTCTGGAATGCGATCGTACTCTGGGTCAGTAACGACGTGCTGAACCTAGGACATGACTTCTCCACCGGCTACCTCAACACCTCCGGTGGCAGCAAGGACACTACCTACGTTTACGTTCAGGCGCTATGTTACGTGGTGATCGCGGCGTTGGGGACTATTGTTTGGTCGTTGCTCGACCGCAACCGTCCAAACTACGAATGGATGCACAAATGGTTCACGGTGTATCTGCGTCTAGTCTTGGCAGCCGGAATAATTCCTACGGTGTCCTCAAACTGTTTCCCTTGCAGTTTCCTGAGCCCACCCTCTCAAGGCTGCTGCAGACCTACGGTGATTCGTCTCCCATGGGTCTGATGTGGACTTTCATGGGAGCTTCTCGAAGTTACAGCTTTTTTGGCGGGGCCGCCGAAGTGCTTGCCGGAATCCTGCTCGTCATTCCACGACTGGCGACCTTGGGAGCGCTGGTTTGCATCGCCGTCATGAGCAATGTCTTGATGCTAAACATCGGATATGACGTACCGGTAAAACTCGGCTCGATTAATCTGCTGGTGATGGCGGGGTTTGTAGCCGTGCCCGATTTGAGGAGATTGGTAGACTTTTTTATCCTCAACCGCAGAGTGGAACCTGCGATTGCTCGTCCGCTCTTCCGGGGCAGTTGGATGAATCGGTCCGCGATCGCTCTGCAGGTAGCATTTGGTGTGGTCTTGTTGAGCTATAACCTTTACCACAGTGATCAAAGGACGAAGCAGTTGGCCGAATTCCGTGAGAAGGCGCCTCTGTATGGCATCTGGTCGGTCGATCAATTCAAGGTTGACGGGAGGGCTGAGGCGTCACTTCTTGCCGATCAAGATCGTTGGCGGCGCGTCGTAATCGAATCGGCCACAGACGGGATGGTCGAACCGGTGATAGGTTCGAACCAACCGCTCTTGTTGCATCTCGATCCCCAAAAGAAGGCGTTCAGCATGACCAAGCCCGATGATTTCAATTGGATCGCTGAATTCACGTACGAGAAGCCGCAGCCCGATCTTCTGATGCTGACAGGCAAGATAGGCGGACATTCAGTTGATGCGACGCTGCATAAGGAAGATGAGTCAAAGTTTCTTTTGAAGAGCCGCGGATTCCATTGGATTCAGGACTTCTACCTTCAATCGCTAGACAGAAAAAAACGGACCCGCTGTGGCGACTCGATCCGATTTTCCTATCGCGAAGCGACGTGGTACGACGCACCAAGACTGGATCTGCCAATCTTCACCTAAGACTGTTTGAAAAAGGAACCAAGACAGTAGATCTGGCGATCGAAAGAGCTTTGCTCGAATGAAGAGTCAACAGCTTAGGAGGCGGATTTCTTCGCAACCGGGGCACGAAAAGAGTTTTTCAACAGTCTCCACCTGGTTGTGGATCATCGGATTTTGATTTCGAAACCA
The DNA here is from genome assembly GCA_963709045.1 of uncultured Acidobacteriaceae bacterium. Taxonomy (GTDB): domain Bacteria; phylum Acidobacteriota; class Terriglobia; order Terriglobales; family Acidobacteriaceae; genus Bog-257. The sequence goes on from CAVPUX010000021.1 coordinate 13,157, forward strand.
GCGAGGGTGTAGGTGACGGGCCTGCCTTGAATAATTACGAGGAATCCGGATCGGAAGAGACAGTAATGCCACGACACAGGCTTTTGCAAACTTAGTCAGCGCAACAATCACGTGCCGACAATCGCTTGCTTTAACCGTGCGAAGACTCCTCTGGGTGCGGAGTTTGATGCCCTCGTGCTGGCCATGCAGAAGTTTGTGGATGAACACTTAGCGCCCGTCTGGGGAACACCAGCCAAACTTGTCAAGTCAACCGGCTTTGTAAAGGGAACATGGGCCATCGCCTTTCTTGACAATGCGGACGACGCAAATACGGAAGGCTATCACGACGTGACGCCCGAGGGACTGCCGATGGCCAAGGTGTTTGTGCGGACCACGATCAAGCTTAAGGAGATAGTGAGCGTGGCGGCATCCCACGAACTGGCGGAAATGCTGGTCGATCCTGGTACCAATCTTTATTCGGCTGGACCGAAGAAAAACCGCTTATATGACTATGAGGCCGCAGATCCGGTTGAGGAGTTGCACTTTGAGGTGAATGGGATCCCTATGAGCGACTTCGTTCACCCCGAGTACTTTGAAATATTTCACAAGCCTGGTTCCGTGCTGTTCGACCACATGGGAAAGTTGAAGCGTCCCTTCGAAGTCGCCAAAGGCGGCTATCAGAGCTTTTGGGAAAATGGAAAGGAGAAAACGGTTTGGGGTTCGGTGGCTAAGAAGCATCGCTTCCAGCAAGAAGATCGACGCGGTCATCGAAGCACCTTCCGCCACAAGGCAAGCAAGAAAGTGTCCGCACCGCGCTGGGGAGTGGCTCTGGAACTATAGGCTCGGATCCCTCAAATCCGCTGAGGTCACGGCTCGTTCTTCGGCTTGAAGATCATGCCTTGGCTAGTCTTACCGTTCATCATCACAACCAGGGGCGTCGCGAAGTGCAGGTGACGAACGCAGCCATGTTCCTCCACTGCCGATTGCGCCGTCAGCCACTCCCAATCGACAAAGCCCTCGCCTGCATCGGGATTTACGGTGAAGTATCCGATCTGGAAGGCAGTGAGGTTTTGAAAAAAATGGCTGCCCTGCGACGGAATCACGCGCAGGTCGCGGAATCCCGACTCGACAATTACCCTTGCCCCCGAAATCTGGTCCCACGCCACCGGAATTCCCAGCCACGGATCCGTTGATCCCCAGCGGCCCACTCCGATCAGTAGATACGGAGTATTTCTCTCCGAGAGCTGAGCATTGAAATGAGCGACGCTTTGTGCCACTTCGGCGCTACGGGCACGTTCAAACCGGTGGAAGTCAACCACGATCACGTCGCGCAAGTCCTGCAATCGTCCATGTCCCAGCACCTGCGAACTCTGGCACACGAGACGGTCCGCTTCCACCTCTTCCAAACGAATCTCTTCGCCGCCGCGGGAGAGCACGAGGGGACGCAATTGAAGAAAGCTGAAGTCAGCGGGGTCGCCGGGGCCCCTCGGCAGGCGAACGGCAAACTCGATTTCCACCGGTCGTCCCATGGCATCTTCGCCAATCCTCATCAGTTGATCCAGGATGGCGGGTAGAGGAAACACTCCGTGTTTGAGGATCGGTGCAAAGCTGACGATGCGAGGACCACTCCGGCTGAGCCCGTCATAGACCGCGTGATTGTCCAACGAGTACGTGGATCCTAGCATCTGCAAAGTCCCGTCTGCTTCGGCCGCGTCCAGTCCGAATGCCACCTCCCGCAGCTCGGCAACTGGATCGGACGGATCCGCTGCATGATCCAGGGTAAGGGCCCAAAATTCTGTCTGCGAGTTCGCCAGGATGTCTTCCACAGATGAAAATTGCACCAGGTGCCGAGGGTGACGCGGACTGAAGGTTAGTGATTTTCCTCCACTCACCACAGCGCGTCCCAACCCCAAGGCCACGGCCGCAAATCCATCCTCAACCTTGACGGGTTCAACGGGGTAAAAGTTGCGTGATCGCACGACCCCCGAGAAGTCCGGATAGAAGCGGTTGCCATGGGTTGCACCCGCCACCCGCTGAACCAGCACCGCCATTTTTTCTTCCTCCAGGCGATATGGCGTGGCACGCACATATGACTTGGCATGCTGGCTGAAGGTCGAGGCATAAACCCGCTTGATTGCCTCCAGAAGCTGCTCCAGCCGCAGTTGAATGTCGGCCTGATGGTTCCCCAGCATGAAGGTTTCGTACACACCGGAGAACGGCTGGTATTGCGAATCCTCCAGCAGGCTGGAAGAGCGGACTGCCAATGGATAGCGCACCTCCTCCAGGAAGCCCAGAAGCTTATCGATTACCGCGATCGGCAGTTGCGCCGCCAGGAAGCGCCGCTCGATCTCTTCATCGTCGGTGCCGTGGATTGCGAGGTCGAGTAGCTCATTCTCGCGCAGGAAATGATCGAACAATTCGGTGGTCAATACCAGCGTAGGCGGTACGGAAATGTTAATGTCTGGGAACTTGCGCGTCACGCGGCGCTGGTGCAGCAGGTGCCGTACGAAGGCGAGACCGCGCGCTTTTCCACCCAGCGAACCGCCGCCGATCTGAAGGAAGAAATTGTCGTTCGGCTGAAATGTCGCCGGATTGAATTCGCCGATGAGCGTCTGGCTTTGTTCGCGACGATAGTCAGCGATGGATAGAATCAGATCGCGCCGCAGGTGCTCGGTATCTTCGAAGTCAGAAACCTGGCGCGGCCGCAACTTCTGGGCCAGAGCAAACTCGGTACGCGTCATCAGCCAGTGCGAGAAGTGGTTACGCTCGGCGTGGTAGGCAAGGCTCTCCTCCGGTATGGTGTCCAGCAGTGTCTCCAGCTCATTCAGATCGGTGGCGCGTCCCACTTCGGTGTTTCCATCAGGCAGGCGGAAGATAAAGTCTCCGAAGCCCATTTCATCGACCATGATGCGGCGCAAATCTCCCAGCAAAGTTGGAGACCGCTTCTGCAGAAATGAAAACCCTTCCGCGTAAGCGCGCCCCATGAATTCCGTTCGACCGGATTGCAGCACGATGGGCACATCTCGTACGGTGCGGCGAACCATGCGCGCCAGCTCGAAACCGGCCTGGGGAGTGAGTTCGCCCCCGCGAGGAAATTCCACGTCCGACACCACGCCCAGCAAATAATCCCGATACTTCATCACCTCCCTTTCGGCGGCCTCATAATTGGAACAGAGCAGGATCTTGGGGCGCGCTCGCATGCGTACCAACTTGTGCGCGACATTGAGGCCCTCGCTGAGGAGGCGACGCGACTGGCTGATAAGCTCGGTGTAAATCACCGGAAGGAAAAGGGAGTAGTACCGGATATCGTCCTCTACCACCAGCATTACGGGAACGCTCATGGCCCGAGTGTCATGCAGGACGTTGCGCTTGTCTTCGATGTACTTGACGATCGAGATCAGGATGCGGCCATTACCTTGCCATAGAAATATGCGCTCGATATCGGTCTGCGGGTTACGCGCGATGAAGTCCTTGATCTCACGGTAATCGTAGGCCAAAACGATGACTGGAACGTCAAGATTGGCGGCTTTGATTTCTCGCGCCAATTGAGCGGCATCCATGTCCAGGACCTGCAGGTTGGTGACGATCAAGTTGAACCGGGACTGGGAGCGTGCCAGTTCCAGTGCCTTCGCTCCACTGGGTACATGAGTAATACCGGGGACCTGGTGGATGTCCAGCTCGAGCGAATCGCCCATCAGCAACTCGTTGAGGCGACCGTCCTCGCGCAGAATGAAGGAGTCATAGAGACTGGAGACGAGCAGGATGTCGTTCACGCGGAACGGCATCAGGTTCTCGAAGCCTTCGAATTGGCGCTCGGCGTGGGGTACGTCCCGTGCTGAATGGATGCTCACAATATTTGCTCGCTCGGATGCAGCCGCGATGATTTTACGTGCGGCAGGTACAACTTCCGAGGAAATTTGTCACCGGTGAATGTGAGGGTGTCACAGGACCTGGCGCGAGTGTAATTCTTGTCCCTGCCAGCGGACTATTCGTAACGCAGTGCCTTCATAGGATCGACGGTGGACGCACGGTGCGCCGGCAAAATACACGCCGTCGTGGCAACAACCACCAACAACAGAGTCACTCCAAGCAGAACCGCAGGATGGACGGAATTGCCCTTCACCCAATGCTCTATTACCCGGTTAAGCAACAGGCTGAGGACTATGCCCGCCAGAAGGCCGCTGCCCACGCTAAATGTAGTTGAGAGCAAGACTATCTGCAGCACGTCGCCGCGTTGCGCGCCCAATGCCATGCGAATCCCAAACTCGTTAGTGCGCTGCGCCACACCGTAGGACACGACACTATACAAACCGACTGCCGCCAGCAAGAGCGCCAATACCGCAAAGGCGCCGAACAGCAGCGCGATCAGGTGCTGTTGCGCCCACTCCGGTTGATGCGTGATCCATTCCTCCAAGCTGCGCACGTGCCCCTCAGCTTGCTGATCGGCATCGACGGAGTGAATCTGCTCTCGCACTGCGTGCAGAATCGAGAGCGGTGGTACCTTCGTGCGCACCAGGATCTGCGTCCATTCCCGCATCATAACGGTGTACGGTATGTAGATTCCCGGCTTCACTGGTTTTCCCAGCCCGTCATCGGGCACGTCCGCCACAACCCCGATGATCTCGACCGAGCCATCGCTGTCGGGGACAGCCAGCCGCAGTGGCGGTTCGCCTTTGAGTTCTGGCATCCGAATCTGGTGACCCACAGCATCGCCACTGGGGAAGTATTGCTTCGCCAGCGTCTCGTTGATCACGGCCAATTTCGCCCCGCGCTTGGTCTCCGACTGGCCCCAGATCCTGCCCGCTGCCAGCGGTATTTGCAGGACGGGGAAGTATTCGGGACTGACAAAATTAACTCGCGCCTGCTGTTGTGCGGGTGCAGGCTTGCCTAGTATCTCGAACTTGGTGTCCGAACCATTCGTGGGCGGGGTGGCATTTGTCGACAGCCCGGCCGAGACCACCTCAGGCATGGCAGTTACTCGTTGCAATAGCTGGTCGAAATAGGCCGACTCGCTTCTCCCACGTGGTGTAAGTATTGTCGTGTACCGGTATGCCGACGGACATTACATTGTGCGGGTTGTAGCCCAGATGACTGCGATTCAGTCTAATGAAGCTCTGAATCGCCGCGCCCGCACAAGCCAGCGAGCAGAAGTGTCAGCGCGATCTGTCCCGCAATCAGCGTGTTGTGGGTGCGCTTGCCACGAACGCCGCCCGTTACCTTCTTCGTGCTGGCTTGCATCACCTGCGAAACTTCAGGACGGCTGAACTGCATGGCCGGTGATAATCCGAAAAACACGCCGGTCAGAATCGCCAGGGCGACGCTGAAACCGAGCACCGGTAAGTTGATGCGGATCGCCGCTTCATGCGGGAAGGAGAACTCCGGCAGCAAAGTAATGATGAACGCTACGGTTCGATAAGCCAGCAACACACCCAACCCGGCGCCACTCAGCGCCAGCACCAGGGATTCCGTCAGCAGTTGACGAACAATGCGCTGCCGGCTGGCGCCCACCGCCGAGCGCACCGCGAATTCGTGCTCGCGCGCCGTGCCGCGGGCCAGCAGCAAAATCGAAACATTGCCGCAGCCGATCGCCAACAGCAGTCCCACGGCGCAGAGCAGCAGGACCAGCGTGTTCCCCATTTGCTTTGACAAAGCGCTCGTTCAGCCCCTGCACCGCTACCTTGAAACCGTCGGTGGGAAAATGCGACGGCGTTTCCTCGGCGAATTGCTCAAATAGAGATTGGAACTCGGCATTGGCCATCGCATGGCTGACGCCCGGCTTCAGCTTGGTGTCGATCTGGTAGTCTCCGGCTGGGATCAGCTGAAAGTTTGAGCGGCAGATACACATCGCCATCGCCCCAGGTGAAGCGCGGCGTAGCTACGCCGACGATGGTGTAGTTCTTGTGCACCAATTGGATCGTCTTGCCAACCACATCGGGCTCGCCGTTGTAGTGACGTTGCCAGAATTGATAGCCGAGCACCGCTACGGGCTGCGGGTCTTGACCTTCGGGAGCATCGCTGGGAATCAGGCCTCGTCCCAGCAACGCCGGTACGCCAAAGTGATTGAACCCATTTCCCGTGAAATATATGGCGCTCACATCTTCAGGAAGGTCACCGCCGGTGGTGGTCAGGTTCCACTGGTCTTCCGCCACGGCGCTCTCGACCGAGTGTGCGATGCGGTACTGCTGATACTGCGGGCCGGTCAGACCCAGCCACCGATCCACGCCGGCCTTATCTTTCGCATAAAGATGAACCATGCGGTCGGAGCCGGCGTAGGGATAGGGGTCAAGCAGGACAGCGTAGACGACACTGAATACCGCCGTCGTGGCGCCAATGCCCAGCGCGAGCGAAAGGATAGCCGTTGCGGTAAACCCTGGGCTCTTTCCAAGCTGGCGAAGTCCGTAACGAAGATCCTGTAGAGAGGTCTGCATCACACCGCTCCGAGACCGGCCCATGAGCAGCTTGCGTTTGGACGGCCATACGTCGGGTTCGTTAGGTGATTAGGACGAAACGAGATACGGCGCAACCCCGAGAGCCATTGGAAGGGATCGCTGTTCGATTCTGGAAGCCGTGTTCAGAAGCGGACAAAACGCGGGGTGGATTTCTCCACCCCGCATGGTACTCAAAACGCTGAGACTCAGGACTACACCAGTCCCTGGTCCAGCATGGCATTGGCGACCTTCAGGAAGCCGCCGATGTTGGCGCCGTTCACCAGATTGCCCGGGGTGCCGTAGGTTTCGGCAGTCTCGAAGCAGGTCTTGTGGATGGCGATCATGATGTTGTGCAGCTTCTGGTCCACTTCCTCGCGAGTCCAGCTCAGCCGTGCGCTGTTCTGCGACATCTCGAGGCCGGAGGTGGCCACACCGCCAGCGTTCGCAGCCTTGGCCGGACCATAGAGGACTTTCGCCTCCAGGAACAGCTTGGTGGCTTCGAGCGTGCTGGGCATGTTGGCGCCTTCGGCAACAACCTTGCACCCGTTGTTGATGAGGTTGGTCGCGTCCTTGGCGTTGATTTCATTCTGCGTGGCGCTCGGGAAAGCGCAATCAGCCTTGACGTTCCACAGCGGGTTGTAGCCCAGCTTCAGGTCGGTGGGCATGAAGATCGCTTTCTTGAACTGGTCCGTATACTCACGAATGCGGCCACGCTTGGTGTTCTTCAGTTCCATGACCCACGCCAGCTTCTCGCGAGTGATGCCGTCGGGATCGTAGATCGCGCCGTCGGAGTCGGAGAACGTGAGCGGCTTCGCGCCCAGATCGAGCAGCTTCTCCACCGTGTACTGAGAAACGTTGCCGCTTCCCGATACCAGGCAGAGCTTGCCTTCGAGGGTGTCCTTGCGGGTCTTCAGCATTTCCTGCGCGAAGTACACGCAGCCGTAGCCGGTAGCTTCGGGACGAATCAACGAGCCGCCCCAGTTCAGGCCCTTGCCGGTGAGCACGCCGGTGAATTCATTCCGGATGCGCTTGTACTGGCCGAACATGAAGCCGATCTCGCGTCCGCCCACGCCGATATCGCCGGCCGGAACGTCGGTGTCCGGTCCAATGTGGCGGCACAGTTCGGTCATGAAGCTCTGGCAGAAGCGCATGACTTCGTTGTCGCTCTTGCCCTTGGGATCGAAATCCGATCCGCCCTTGCCGCCGCCCATGGGCAGCGTGGTCAGCGAATTCTTGAAGACCTGCTCAAAGGCCAGGAACTTCAGGATGCCGAGATTGACCGACGGATGGAAGCGCAGACCGCCCTTGTAGGGGCCGATGGCGCTGTTCATCTCAATGCGGAAGCCACGATTGACCTGGATATTGCCTTGGTCGTCAAACCAGGGCACGCGGAACATGATGAGGCGCTCGGGTTCGGTGATGCGCTCAAGGATGCGCGCCGAGATGTATTCCGGGTGGCGCTCCAGCACGAGGCGCAGGGAATCGAGTACTTCCTGTACCGCCTGATGAAATTCAGGCTCCGCTGGGTTCTTCGTCTTCACCAGCGTCATAACATCGTTAATGTAGTTGCCCGGAGTTTTGATTCCAGGCTGGGATGTAGTTACGACACTCATAGAGGTCCTCCTCGAACCTTGTAGCTTATTTCTAGGCCGGACTAAAACTTGAATCGTTCGTAATTCGACTGATCGAACGATTATTTTGAGGCCGGCTCTATTTGAATCCAAGCTGGGCTGCCCTGCCGTGACCCCTATCACCCCGAGAAGTGACGAGCCCGCGATATAGTAACTCTTTCAGCAACCTTACGGCGCGGAAATCTTTACCCGCGGGGCCGTAATGTGCACTACAAAGCGGGTTCTTCCAGACGGTTACGGATAACATACAAAGGATATGGCGAGTGAACCCACATACCTCGTGTCGGAAGCGGCATTGGATCGCCTGCTCGACGAAGTGAGGAATTCGGCCGCAGGTCCGGCGCAAGGAATATTCGGCGCCACTTCGATCAGTTGGAAGGTCAATCGCGAGTCAGCGCTTTTTCTGGCGGCGGGGCGGGCGGCGTTGCTGCAGTTGGCGCATCCCTGGGTCGCTGCCGCCATTGCCGAACACTCGACAACTCTCGCCGATCCTATCGGCCGCTTTCACCGTACCTTTCGCGTGATGTTCACGATGGTCTTTGGCTCGCTCGAACAAGCTCTAGCGGTGTCGCGAAGGCTACACGGGCGCCATTCCATTATTAGGGGCAATCTGCCCGAGGCAGTGGGCCGTTTCGCCGAGGGGTCCTCTTATGAAGCCAACGACATTGCCGCCCTTCGTTGGGTTTACGCAACTTTAGTGGACAGTGCCCTGGTTGCGTACGAGCTCGTGCTGCCTCCCCTAAGCGGGGCGGAGCGGGAGCAGTATTACGAGGAGAGCAAGACCCTTGCTGCGCTTTTCGGTATCCCGCGCCAGGACCTGCCTTTCCGTTGGCTAGACTTTAAGACTTATTTCGACGCCACCTGCGAGTCGAGTTTGCTGGCCGTCAGTTCGGACACGCGTCACATGGCCCACCAACTCCAACGAGGTGCGGGGTCCTGGCTGCGGCCGCCGTTCTGGTACACGGCGCTCACTACGCGTTTGCTTCCGCCGCATCTTCGCGAAGAGTTTGGGCTCGCCTTCGGAGAACGTGAAGAGCGTGCTGCCATCCGTGCCATGCGCTGGCTCCCAAAGATCTATCGTGGGCTGCCAGACAGTGTTCGTTTCGTTGGACCCTATCAGGAGGTGCAAGCCCGGCTTCGAGGAAAACCCCATCCCGGCTTGACGGTGCGATTGAGTAATCGGTTATGGATAGGGACGCGTAGCCTTCTAGGATCCGAACCACATTAAAGATACGATCTAGTGATGGTTGCCAACCCTTCATCTGGCTACCCCAGCCAAGACAATTTCGGTGTAGCATGTATGCCAACCAGATGTTTCAGGTCGTGGGGACAATCGCACCAGCAGGAGCCGTACTATGAATGTTCTCCTCCTTTCCATGCCAGACTCGTTCGAGCACATGCCGACGGTCGCGGTGCGGATGCCCAATGGAGCGCTGTGTTCCTTGGCGGGGAACATCGATCCGCACCACCAGGTAGCTGTCGCCGACCTGATCCTGGTTCAAGATAAGGTCCGCGAAACCGTGGAACGGCTCATGCGAGAGTTCCAGCCTGACTTAGTTGGTCTCTCGGTCATGACCTTCCAGCGGAAGACTGCTTTTGGCATCGTCAAACTGGTGCGATCGCTGCGACCAGGTGTTCGCGTTGTCGTGGGTGGTTACGATCCAAGCCTCGCGCCAGAAGCCTACATGGAAGACGGCCGCGGCATCGATTTCATCGTCCGCGGCGAGGGCGAACTCACCTTCCGCGAACTGCTACGCGCGATTGAAAACGGTGACGGCTTCGCCGCGATTCAAGGACTGTCGTATCGCCAGGAGGATGGCTGGCACGAGAACGTTCCGCGTCCCGGTGCACACTCTGGAGGGCGATGAAATCCGTTTGCCGAAGCGCGACGCCCGCGTCCTTACCGGCTACACCATGCTTGGACGCGGGGTTGACGTGGTGGAGACCTCGCGGGGATGCACCTTCGACTGCGGCTTTTGCTCGATCATCGAGATGCGTGGCCGCAATTTTCACACTTATTCGTTCGATCGCGTGCTGGCTGACATTCGCGACGCAAGGGACCACGGTGCGCGCGCCATCTTTATCGTGGACGACAACATCAGCCTCAACATCCGCCGCTTCGAGGCCCTGTGCCGCGCCATCATCGATGCGGGTTTGAACGATATCGACTACACCGTCCAGGCAATGACTTCGCCTATAGCCATGCATGGCGAAACCCTGGCGCCGCTGATGCGCCAGGCCGGCTTCCGCTATGTTTTTCTCGGCATCGAAAACATTCTGGAAGACGATCTCCAGTTTTTGAAGGCAGCGGCCAAGAATGAGTTCCGCGAAGATGGCCGTGCCACCGGCAACGCTTCGCTCCGCGCCATTGAGTTTCTGCACAAGAACAAGATGTTCGTGGTCGGCGGCCTCATCGTTGGGAACCCCGATGACACCCGCGAATCCATTCGGGCCAACCTGGAGTTTGCCAGCAAGTATGTGGACTGGCCGTACATTCAACATCCAACGCCCTATCCCGGAACGCCAATGACGAAGGACTTTCGCGCGCGTAATCTGATCGTCATCGACAAGATGGAAGAGTACGACGGCACCACCGCCGTCGTGGCAACGCAGCATCTGCAGCCTGAGGAAATCGAGTACGAACGCTGGCGCGCCGAGCGCTGGATGAAGACCCGCCACATTCCTGCGGTCATTGCACATGAACCGCTATTCGTTCTGCGCAACTGGTGGAAGATGCTGTCGCACACCTTCCGCGGAACTTCCATAAGATCTGCACTCGGCCTAGAAAGTGAGAAGAAAGTTTTCCAGCGCTATCGAAGCCTGCGCAACGCCGAACGCGCGTATTTGTAGGTCTCTAATTTATCGGCGCTGGCATTGTTCCGAACAAACCGACCATTTCCGCTGCCCCGCATGTGGAATCGCTGTATAAAGTAAAGCAAACAGAATTTGATGTCATGCTGCCGCGTCCCACCACACACGACAACAAGGCCGGGCTCGCCTACTGGGCGCAACGTACGCTCGAGGAGTGCGACAAAGCCAGCCATGAATTTGCTGCCGATCCCGTGCACGATCTCCGGGTCGCGATTCGCCGCTGCCGCTCGATGGCCGACGGCTTCCTCTCGGTCGACCCCGATCCCGCATGGAAGGAGATGAAGAGACTGGGTAAGACCATCTTCAGCTGCCTCGGCGATCTCCGTGATGTGCAGGTTATGTCGGAATGGGTCGCTCGTCTGTCAGAAGCTGACGACCCTGTTCGACAGCTGCTGCTCGAAAGCCTGGGTCAGAAAGAGAGCCTACTCAAGGCCGCCGCGCAAGAAACGCTTGGCAGCTTCGACCGCAAACGATGGACAACGCTGAATGCACGATTAGCCCGCCGTGCTGGCAGGATACCGGTGGAAGGCATGGTGTTTCAGCATCTCGCGCTGGAGCGTTGGACAGACGCGCACGAACTGCACCGGCAGGCGCTGCGGAACCGCTCGCAAGTCGGCTATCACCAGTTGCGAATCGGCATCAAGAGATTTCGGTATGTGTGCGAGAACTTCCTTCCTCAGCGCCACGCCAAGTGGTCTAGGGACCTGCGTGAACTCCAGGATGCTCTCGGCGAGGTCCATGATTTCGATGTGCTGAAGGCGACGATCAAGGCGCACCGTGAGATTGAGCCAGAAGATCGCGAACGCTGGAACAGGAGGATTGCTGAGGAACGACAGCAGCGGTTGGATCTTTATCGTCACAAGATGTTAGGCAAGCAATCCCTTTGGCTGGTATGGCGTGCTGAACTGCCCGTCCGGCCTCGCCCTGGAACAGGCCGCGATGGACAAGCTGCGCACCTGGGCTTCGTTTCTTGATCCTGACGCGGATCATTCGGCGCATGTGACGCGGCTCGCTCTGCAACTCTTCGATGGCCTGTCGAAGCACGGCATCGTGAACGCTGAAGCAGGGTACCGCCGCATCCTGCAGGCTGCCGCCCTTTTACATGAGGTCGGACGAAGCCGCGGTCCTGAAAACCACCGCAAACACACCTATTCGTTGACTCGCCGTCTGAAGCCCCCTCTTGGATGGAGCGCCGAGGACCTGCAGTGCGTCGCCGTGATTGCGCGCTACCATGGCGGCGCGCTTCCGCAAACCAGCAACTCCTCGTTTGTAGGACTTCCCTCTAAAAGGCGACGGGACCTCTTGCCCATCGCAGGCGTTTTGAGGCTGGCAGATGCTTTCGATTTCTCTCACGACCGGGCGATCGATCGGATCTCTGTCGAGCAAGGAGACGGGATGGTGGTTATCTATGCGCACGGCCTACAAGAAATAAGCCCTACTGGAGAACGGCTGGCCCGCGCTCGCTACTTGCTGGAGACCACCTGCGGGATCCCGGTGATGATTCGTCCCCAAGCGATCAAACCAGCGGCCGCACCTCACGTTGCGAGACAGGCTCGTGAAGTCGCGGCCGGTTCTTAAAGACTTATCTTGATTCAGGATCAGGCCACTGATTTTTTCTTCTTGTAAGGATCGCCAACAACCACAAAGGGATATTTACGTAGGGCTTGCACATCGCCTGCTGTCGCATAGCCCTCAACTTCCGCCATCAGATTCGCAACCTCGTCAGGGGGCATGTCCTTGGTTGCCCGCCAAAACTTATCCGGGAAAAACCAAATGCGCTCACGACGGTCGGGTTCTGTCGCAGGATCGGAATTTGCTATCATAGTCTCCCCCCACAATGTGGGATATGACAAAAAAACAGTGAATTAAGAAGGTTAGCGTTGGGTCAACGATTGCTCAACTACGATTATGTGCTCCTGCTGTCCGATTGTAAACCGCGAACGGAGCAAGTTTCAGCCTTGCACTTATTCCAAAGAGTTTGCATTTAATTAGCTCTGTCTAAGTCTAAGAAATCACAGGAAGTAGAAAATTCTGCTAGACGGCTTCCGGGTGAGCAAAGAAAACTTCTCTCCGGGGGTCCGGGGCGCCTCTGGGCGAGTGGAACCCTTATCGGCAACGATCTTCCAGACCTGAACGGGGCCTGGCTACTACCTCCAAGCAGGCATATCCTACATTGTAGGATATCGCACGACAACCGGAGCAAGGCGGTCCCTTGCCAACCGCTGCCCCTTGTTATTGATTTAAGAGGAAGATTGTATCTAGCGGATCGTTTCTAGATCGTTTCTAAAAGATACACAAAATTATCCGACTCAGGGCCTAGCGATCGGCACCGCTCCCGATTCTTACGAACTCGCCGGTGTCGGGTTCGGCCGCTGAGATCGAGCCATCGCCAATGTCATAGACCCACCCTCGGATCGCCACCTCTCCGCCGGTAAGGCGCGAAGATACGCTGGGATGGCTCTTCAGGTTCTCCACCTGCTTCAGGACGTTGTATTCCGTCATGAGGCGCAGCTTCTCCGCTTCCGTGGCGTCGCTGTGATCACGCATAACGCGATGCCGGGCCTCGGACGCATAGCGCATCCATTGCTGCATCGCCGGCAGGCCGTGGCCTTGTTCATCGTGCAGCAGGGCTTTCATCACACCGCAGTCCGTGTGTCCACATATGACGACCAGAGGCACTTTTAGCACGAGCATGGCGTACTCGACTCCAGAAGAGACGCCGCCCACGAATTCGCTGTAATGAGGCACCAGGTTTCCTGGATTTCGCTCAACGAAGAAATCGCCTGGACCAGTCTGCGTAAACAAATTTGGCACAACGCGGGAGTCGGCGCACGTGATGAACAGCGCGATGGGCTGTTGTTTAGCCTTGAGTTTCTCGAACATCTCGCGCTGAGATGGATAGACGTCAGCCTGAAACTTCTTTACACCCTCCACGATTTTCGCCAAGGCCTGTTGACTGTTCACCGCATTTCCCTCCAACCTGTGCTTCGCTCATCCCTGATAGACTCAAGATTCATGTCCGAAGCGACCAACTCTCTCTCGCAATCCTCTTCCGCTTACCTACGCTCAGCAATGCATCAGCCGGTGCAGTGGCATGAGTGGGGCGACGAAGCCTTCGCCAAGGCGCAAAGGGAGAACAAACCCATCCTACTGGACATTGGCGCCGTGTGGTGTCACTGGTGTCATGTCATGGACCGCGAATCCTACGAGAGCGCTGGTATCGCCGAGATCATCAACCAGCAGTTCGTTGCAGTCAAGGTTGATCGTGATGAGCGCCCCGATGTCGATAGCCGGTATCAGCTGGCTGTTTCGGCTATCTCGGGTACGGGCGGCTGGCCTCTGACGGTTTTTCTTACGCCCGATGGCCGTCCTTTTTACGGCGGCACTTATTTTCCACCGGCCGATCAATGGGGCCGCCCGGGCTTCAAGAAGATTCTGTTGGCCATTGCTGACGCCTATCGCGAGCGTCGCGACGAAGTACTTAAGTCAGCCGGCGAAGCCATGAGTATGCTGGCCGCGGCGGAGGGTTATGCCGGACGACAAGCAGAGCTTTCGCCACGACTGGTCGGTATCATGGTGCAGTCGGCGTTGCCCATTTTCGACGAGAAGAACGGGGGCTTCGGCAGCGCACCAAAGTTCCCTCATCCTGCTTCGCTCGATCTGCTGATGGATTGGTACGTCCGCACGCGTGAAGAACGCGTGGCTTCGGTCGTTACTACAACGCTCACAAAGATGGCGCAAGGCGGGGTTTACGATCAGCTCGCGGGAGGTTTTCATCGCTACTCGGTTGACGAGCGTTGGATTGTGCCGCATTTCGAGAAGATGTCGTACGACAATTCCGAGCTCCTGAAAAATTACGTCCACGCCTATCAAGTGTTCGGCTATGAGTTCTACGCCCATGTAGCCCGCGACATTGTCCGTTGGATGGACGAATGGCTCAGTGATCGCGACCGCGGCGGTTTCTATGCTTCGCAGGACGCCGACATCAATCTGGATGACGATGGCGACTACTTCACCTGGACCGTCGAAGAGGCCAAGACGGTTCTGAACGACGAAGAATTTCAGGCGGCCGCACTACATTTTGACATCGAAGCAGCCGGGGAGATGCACCACAATCCGGCGAAGAACGTTTTGTGGCTAAGTGCACTGCCAGAACAAGTTGCGTCTCACATGGGCATAGATGTCGCTGCGGCGCTCGACCTGCTTGCCTCGGCAAAGACCAAGCTCTATGCAGCACGTCTGCGGCGCCCTACACCATTTGTCGACAGGACCGTCTACGTTAACTGGAACGCCATGTGCATCTCTGCCTACCTGCAGGCGGCACAAGTTCTTGGGCTCGAAGACGTGCGCAAATTTGCGCTACGCTCCCTCGATCGCATTTTGTCGGAAGCCTGGGACGAGCAACGCGGTCTCGCGCACGTTATTGCCTATGCCGATATCAAAGGCGCGCCACGCTTCGTCCGTGGCCTGCTCGATGACTATGCCTTTAGCGTGCTGGCCTGTCTCGACGCCTATGAAGTTACCGGCGATATGAGCTACTTCAGATTCGCCCAGCAGATTGGCGACGAAATGGTCCGCCGCTTCGGCGATGCAACTTCAGGTGGCTTCTTCGATACGGAAGCCATGCTGGACGAAAAACTACAACTCGGCGCACTGGCGGCACGACGCAAACCGTTTCAGGATGCGCCAACTCCGGCCGGCAATCCTAGCGCCGCGATTGCTTTGTTACGATTGCACGCGTACACCAACGATCCGAAGTATCGCGACAAAGCCGAGGAGACGCTGCAGGTCTTTGCCGCAATGGCAGAGCAGTTTGGCATTTACGCTGGAACCTATGGAATTGCCGCGACCTGGCTTTCGCGGCCGCACACTGTGGTGGTAGTAGTGGGCGAGGACCAGAAGGCGGCACAACTTTTGAAGGCCGCGGCTGCACCGTTTGCTGTCAACAAGTCACTGGCTCAGTTGACTGACAGCGAAGCCGTTGCCCAGAACCTGCCGCCAGTCCTGGCAGAAATAATTCCGAATCTTCCTGCGTTGAAAGCAAAACGGTCGCTGGCAATTGTGTGTACGAACTTCACTTGTCATCCACCGACTGATAGCCCGGATGAATTGTCAGCGATATTGCGCGACGCAATCTGTGGAGCCTAAAGATGTGGACAGTATTGTCGATAAGGAAAACAGCGGTGAGAGCCCGCCTTGAAGGGTGGGTAGGACAGCCTACGGCTGCGTCGAAGCGCGCGGGCGGCGCGAAACCGTGTCGCCCGCGATTAGCTATTAGCATGTGACTCATGCCAATCCCAGGACAATTATCTTGCCTCGTAAATCAATAACTAAACCATCGTCCAAAATGAGTAGCGCTGTGAACAAACTGCCAGCCTCCGTCGTTAGTCGTCATGCTGCCGGGAAGAGGTCAGCCAAGGCTCCCAAAGAGCACTTCGCATCCTCGAAGAGCAGCCAAGGGAAGAGGGCCAATAGTTTTCATGGCGGCCGATACGTTACACCAAACGGCAACGTATCCCTTGGCATTCCCACCTTTTGGACGCTGCGGCAGACGAATGACGACTTGGAAGTGGAAAGTCCGTCACGCAAAACCTCGGTCATCGTGACCGCATTTCGGCGAGAGAAAGGCGTAGCAAAACTCGATGCACGCGAATATCTGAAGCATTTTCTCCAAACTGCGTCCATCAAAGGACGAGTCCAGGCGGGAAAGCGTACTCCCTCGCGCGCCCAGTCCCGCTTCCGCGATTCCGAGGGTGATCATTGGCAGATCGACGTCCTCACCAACGGAGACACCTTGCTGCTCGCCACTTTGAACAGCAGCCTACCGCTGCGCTCGCAGGAGCCACGAGTGGGCGCTGAGATTCATGAGTGCCTTGACCCTTAAGTAGCCTGGCTTGGAAGGTTGTGGAGATCTGATCGATGGGGATGAGGAGTTCCAGCCCGGCGCGCCGTAGGTCTGGCTTCAGAAGATCGACTTCGGTGGCAGGTCACACCATAAGTACTCGCAACGTGGCCACTTCAGTTAGCTGGAGGTCTGGGCAACGTTTCACGGCTTGCTCGCCGATGGTTTTAATACGCCTCGTCCAGCAATTCCACCACATGGACCACCCTGCTATTCAAGCCTTTGCGTTTTGCTCCCGTGCTGAGCTGTAACATGCAACCTACATTTGCGGTGGCCACAATCGTCGGGCTCGACACTGGCGATATATTCCATCTTCTCGTCGAGAATTTTCATCGAGATTTCGTTCTGCACCACGTTATAAACGCCGGCGCTGCCGCAGCACGAATCGGCTCGCGGCGACTCCACTAGCTCAGCTCCTATGAACTTGAGCAATTGCCGAGGGGCACCGCGCACACCTTGAGCGTGCGCCAGGTGGCACGGATCCTGGTACGTGACCTTCGCCTTCAGTTTACGCACCGGCTCCCTCAATCCTACTTGCGCGAGATACTCGCTGATATCGCGGACCTTGGCGACGAACTGCTGCGCCCGCTCCGCGTATACCGGATCATGCTCCAGCAGCCCCGCGTATTCTTTCATGGTCGAACCGCAGCCGGCGGCGTTGGTCACGATAGCATCGAACTCCGGCTTGAGCATCGCATCAATGTTGCGGCGCGCCTGGGTACGCGATTGATCGAGATATCCCGCGTGCAAGTGCAAAGCTCCACAACAAGTCTGATTTTGCGGGATATGGACTTCAATGCCATTTTTAGCGAGAACACGAATGGTAGCGCGGTTCAAGTCCGCGAACGCCACGCTGCCAATGCAGCCAATGAGGAAGGCCACGCGGCCGCGAATGGTACCCTCAGCGGGATAGACCCGGCCGAGGTCGGCGAAAGAGAAGTCGCTGTCGATCCGTGGGGAGAGCGCATCCAACTCGGCGATCCCAAAAGCCTTCAGTAATCCGCTCCCGCGTGCCAAGCTTTGCAGTCCGGAGCGTTGATAGAAGCGCATCATCTGCGCGTTGCGCGCAAGTCGACTGAACGATGGCAGAACTTTGCCGTAAAAGTGCGAGCGTAGTTTGCGTTGCAGCCAGCTACGCTCGTAGTTTTCTTCGATCTGTGAGCGCGCGCGCTCCAGCAGGCTTCCGTAGGGCACGCCCGAGGGACAAGCCGTTTGGCAATTCAGGCAGCCAAGACAGCGGTCAATATGAGTGACGAAGGAATCGCTCAGCGCCAGCCTGCCCTGGTCAACCTGCACCATCTGATAGATCCGCCCACGCGGCGAATCCATCTCCGTTCCCAGCGCGCGGTAGGTGGGGCACTGATCCAGGCACAGCCCGCAGTGAACACACTTCGAGTACAGGTCCCACGTTGGCTTCTCACCTGGCGAGAAGTTTGAAGCCGGCTTTTCCGCCACTGGAGTCGTGACCGTCAGAAGGGTAACCTCCCACGATTCAGAATGTCTTTGGGATCGAGCGCCGCCTTCACCGCGCGCATGCTTTGGAGGCAAGATGGCGCGACCGGCCATGGGTTTGTACTCCCGGTCATGCAAAAACTGATCTCACACTGTACCTGTTGGCGCAGGTGGTCGATAATCGCCCGCCCTGGATTCGGACCGCCAGACTCGCCGCATCCTGTGTGAACCTGTACATGCCCTATCCCGACGCGGCCAAGAACGGCGAATTCGAACAGGCGCCGTCCTACCTCTTCCAGCGACTCAAGAACGTCCGCCACTCCGCCGGGTTGAACCATGATGTCAAGACGGAAATCGTGGCCGCAGTTCTCAATTTGCCGCCACATTTCTTTTTCGTCTTCCCCTTCTAGTTCTCGCGTCACCGCCGATCCCAACTCCTTTCGGTAGCGCGCGAGCACGACGTCACTACCAGACGCACGGACACAAATTTTCCATGACTCAGACTTAGCCTCGAGGCGCATCAACTGGCTTGCATTGGGCGAAACCAGTTCCAGGCACATCGGCGACAACGGTGAGCGCAGAACCAGGTCGCGAAACTTCAAGGCCTCCATCCAGGTTGTGAATTGAGCTACAAAGGTCCTCGTCTGCCGTGGCGCCGGGAAAAGCTTAAAACTGGCAGAGGTGATTAGTGCCAGCGTTCCCTGGCTCCCAATCAACAACTTCATCATGTCGTAGCCCGCAACGTTCTTCACAACACGACCGCCGCCCTTCGCCTTGCGACCGTCGCCGGAAACAAAACGAATGCCGAGGCAGAAGTCGCGCAATCCACCGTATCCGTGTCTTAGGGGGCCGTGGCTGGCGGTCGCAAGCACGCCGCCGATGGTCGCACGCTCAGGAAAAGGCGGATCAAGGGCAAACAGCAAGTGGTCGGCTCCGACCATCGCATTCAACTGGGCAACCGTTGTGCCCGCGCCGACACCGACGGTCAAATCGGCAGGATCGTAATGTTCGACGTCGGTAAGGCGAGTCGTAATCAGAACTATCTCCGCCGATGCCGGCGGGCGAAACTCCGCCGATCCCGCAGGAAGCACACCGAAGCCTTGCTCGTTCGCGAGTCTCAGGATCGCCGCAATCTCCTCGACGGAACCTGGGGTCACGGCGATTGGCTGCGGTCTATCGATGACTGAAAAAAATGCCTCGGCGGTTGGACTGTCGGCCTTAGGCCGCTCCCAGGTAGGCGTATGCTCCGCCACTTGCTCCACCACATGCTCCGCTCCGCAGATCGCTCGCAGCTCAGGAGCAAGCCGTGAAGCCGTCGTCGCGGTGCTCACATACCCTCCTGCATCAGCACCGGATTCTGCGACGGACCGGTGATCTCGCGACACATACGCGGCGTGGGAAATATTTTCTGCGGATTCAGAACTCCGTCGGGATTGAAGGCGTTGCGCAGGCTAATCATCACGTCGAGATCTTCGTCAGTAAACAATCGCGACATCAGATCACGCTTCTCCATCCCAACACCGTGTTCCCCGGTAATAGAGCCGCCGCATTGGATGCAAAACTCCAGGATGTCCCGGCTCGCCGACAACACACGGTCGAACTGCGCCGCGTCTCGCATGTCAAAGAGGATCAAGGGATGAAGGTTGCCGTCGCCCGCATGGAAAATGTTGCCGATAATCAAGTCGTAATTTTTAGCTACATTGCCGATGTGGCGCATCACGGCCGGTATCTGGCTGCGCGGGACAACACCGTCCTGGGTGTAGTAGGAGGGAGAAACCCGCCCGAGCGCGGCGAACGCCATCTTGCGCCCCTTCCACAGTAGCGCGCGTTCCTCTTCGTCCTTGGCACGCCGCACCTCGCGCGCCTTCTGAGCTAAACATACTTCTGTCACAGCTACCGCCTGCTCTTCCACCGCCTCGCGAAGGCCTTCCAATTCGATCAGCAACACCGCACCCGCATCCAGCGGGTAGCCGGCATGGCAAAACGCTTCTACGGTCCGCAACGTCCACCCATCCAACATTTCCAGCGCCGCCGGAGTAATGCCTGCGGCTGTTATGGCAGAAACCGTAAGCGCCGCGTCGTCCACCGATTCAAAGATGCCGAGCAGGGTGGCGATCTTTTCCGGTTTCCGCAGCAACTTCACCGTAATCGCAGTAGCGATGCCGACGGTCCCTTCCGTCCCGACGAAGAAGCCGGTCAGGTCGTAGCCGTAAGATTCCGCAGCCTTGCCCCCGAAATGCACGATCTCGCCGCTCGGCATTACCGCTTCCACGCCGGTGACGTGGTTTACGGTGACGCCGTGCATCAAGGTGTGCGGGCCACCTGAATTTTCTGCGACGTTGCCACCAATTGTGCAAGCTTTCTGGCTGGAGGGATCAGGTGCGAAGTACAGTCCGAGATGCGAGACACGCTCGGAAAGTTGAAGATTGACCACGCCGGGCTGCACCACCGCGCGCTGGTTCTCGACGTCAATCTCAAGGATGCGGTTCATGCGCGATAAGGCAATCACTATGCCGCCCTCTTGTGGAATCGAGCCACCACTGAGTCCGGTACCAGCACCGCGTGCGACCACGGGAAGTTTCTCGGCCGTTGCCAGCCGCATGATTTGGGACACCTGTTCGGTGTTCTGAGGAAAAACGACCGCTCCCGGTGTGCTCTTCCGGATGCCGGCGTCGTACTCGTACAACATCACGTCTTCAGGGCGGTCCAGGACGGCATCGCGTCCGGCGATCTTGCGGAGATGATCGACAATGCCGGGCAGGTTCACAGGCAAGTTTAGCACCGCTGACGAGCGCCTCGGCAACAGTATTCTCAGCTTGAGGACGTCTGAATGTAGGCACGCATCGAGTCGGCTTCAACGGATTTCTCGTCGAGATGGCAACGCAGCAAATCGCGCAGCGAGAGGAAGCCGATGAGCGTCGGTCCATCGCAGACCGGAAGATGACGAATGCCATAGGTTTGCATCAGGCACATGGCTTCTTCGGAGCTAGTGCTGGGAGTAACCGTGCGCAGATCTGTGCTCATCACCTCGGCAATATAGGTGGAAAGTGGGTCCCGTCGCTCGGTTACCACCCGTCGCATGAGGTCACGTTCGGAGAAGATGCCGACTAATTGCGCACCATCAAGTACCGGTACCGCGCCCACGTTGCATTCCACCATATAATGGGCGGCCTCAAAGACTGTCTGATCTGGCTGGACGTAATGAATTGTGCGATTGGTCAGCAGCTCACGGATAGTCGCCATTGCGGCTCCCTTCAAAATTACCGCCCCGGCAAGCCTTCCCGGATGTTCGGCGGATCAATTCTTCTCTAGCTCTGCGACGCCGGGTGAAATCGCACATCGCGACTTCTATCCGGATCCCTGGGGTGAGCCTGGGCCCTGGGCACGTGGGCGGAAGCGAGTATATTCCGAACGCCAAGCCGATGTGAAGCGGAATTTCAGGCACGGAAGTAGCTAGATGGACCGCTGCCAGCCAGCATCTAGGATGCAAAAAAGGCCGCGAGTTTCGCGGACGATCCTCCTTTGGCGGTTGAGCAATTTACAATCGAGCACACCGGAACCTCCGGAATCGAGATAGGTGCAAGCGTGTCCGAAACTGCTCGAGCGCATCGTGCCGCTGTTATTGGACTTGGCAAAATGGGCAGCATCCTGGTGCAGGCATTCTGCCGCCAGAAGGTGTTGCAGGCCGGTAACATCTCCGCCACCGTAAATCACGCAGAAAAAGCTGGCGTTCTTTCCGCGAAGTATGGCATCGAAGTCACTACAGACAACCGTGCTGCCATTCGCAATGCGGATGTCATCTTACTTTGCGTCAAGCCGCAGACTCTGGGCGACGTGGTGCGGGAGATTGCAAACGATCTGCTCCCCGATCAGTTGTTGATCTCGATCGCCGCTTCCGTTCCCACCTCGTACATCGAACAGCGCATCCCTGCCGGCATCGCTGTGATTCGCGCCATGCCTAACACCCCGTCCATGGTTGGCGCTGGCATGACCGCATTCTGCTGCGGCAATTCTGTTAAGCCGAAAGACTTGGAGGTGGTCGGCACACTGTTTGGCACCGTGGGTGAAACCGTCCGAGTGGACGAGAAACACATGGACGCTGTCACCGGCCTGTCGGCAAGCGGTCCGGCGTATGTCTTCATGATCCTGGAATCGCTGGCCGAGGGCGGCGTCAAGATGGGGCTGCCACGCGACATCGCTATGAAGCTCGCCGGTCAGACTGTAATGGGTTCAGCCAAGATGATGCTGGAGACCGGCGATCATCCTGCCTTGCTGAAGGACGCCGTCGCGACTCCCGCCGGCTGTACCGTAGATGGCATCCTGGAACTGGAAGAGGGCGGCCTTCGAGTAACCCTCATCAAGGCGGTGGTCAAGGCCTCACAACGCGCCAAAGAATTGCTGTTTAGCTGACGACCACGATGCGCCGCAAGCGAGACATCTCGCGTTGTGGCTGATATCCTCAACCATTTGGCGCACATTGTGCGCGGAGGACTAGGAACGAATGTCGAATGGTCTCGACGGCCGTACGGTGGTGGTGTTCGGCGTGGCGAATAAACGCAGCATTGCCTGGGCCATTGCCCAGCAGATGCAACAGGCTGGGGCGCAACTGGCCATCACCTATCAAAATGAGCGCCTGAAGCAGGAAGCCGACGATCTGATTGCGGCGCTCCCCAATTCTCAAGCGTTCCAGTGCGATGTCAGCCGCGACGAAGAAATAGCACAGCTGTTCGAGCAACTGCAGTCGCGCTACGGCAAGCTCGATGCGCTCGTACACAGCATTGCATTCGCTCCCGCCGAAGAGTTGAAGGGCGAGTTCGCTACCACCAGTCGCGACGGCTTCCGCATTGCGCTCGACATCAGCGTTTATTCGCTGGTGGCGTTGGCCCGAGCCGCGCGGCCGCTGATGAGCGAGGGCGGCAGCATCATGACTTTGACTTACTATGGCGCAGAAAAAGTCGTGCCACGATACAACGTGATGGGGGTGGCCAAAGCCGCGCTGGAAGCGAGCGTGCGCTACTTATCCTATGATCTGGGCAAGAACAAGATTCGTGTGAACGCCATCTCTGCCGGACCCATCAAGACCCTCGCCGCGCGCGGTATCTCCGGGTTTGGCGATATGCTGGGCGCCCAGGCCGAGCGTGCCCCCCTCCAACGTAATGTGGATGTGAAAGAGGTCGCCTCGACCGCCGTTTTTCTCGCCAGCGACGCCGCCACCGGAATTACCGGCGAGACGATCTATGTCGATTGCGGGTATAACATCATGGGGTTTTGAAGGCAGGGGATAGTGGTTAGGGGCTGGGGGCTAGTTTCAAGTTCGAGTAACAGCTCACAGCCAACCTTGCAGCGCAAATGATATTGACAATTGTACGTACACACCCATAAGCTAACTACAGGCAAGCATGTCCTTCGACTGGGACGAGGAAAAGAACCGGACGAATCGCCGGAAGCATGACGTCAGTTTCGAAACGGCTACGCTGGTGTTTGATGATCCGTACGCTCTGACAAAACGGGACACCGTACATGACGAAGAGGAGCGGTTCATTACCCTCGGGGCGATTGCTCCCGGTTCGATTCTGTTTGTAGTGCACGCGAACAACGAGAGCGCAGAGAAGGCGGAAGTGGTCCGGATCATTTCCGCTCGCGCCGCAACCTCTCGTGAGGGGAAAAGCTATGAAGAGGCTCACAAAAGAACAAAAACGCGAAATCGCGGCCATCGCCGCAAAGAAAGACGAAGACATTGATCTTTCTGACATGCCAGAGGTCATCGACTGGAGTGGCGCCGAGGTGGGCAAGTTCTATCGCCCACCGAAGAGGCCAGTCACCATGCGCCTTGACGCCGACGTGGTCGAGTGGCTAAAGAGTTACGGACCCGGTTACCAGACCAAGGCGAACTTGCTACTGCGACACGCGATGAGTACTACTCAGGCAACGAAGGTAAACGCCAAGCGGCGCCGGGCATAGTAGTTTCGTAGCCGCTCCGGCCAGCTTTCCCTGCCCTATTTCCTCTTCACCACAATCTTCCGTTCCTGGTCACCTTTGCGCTCGAGGCAGATTTCCACGTCCCGCTCCTTTTCGAAGCGGGCGAACTTTTCTCCCCATTCCAGCAGCACCAGATTGCCAGGCTCGGCGAAGAGTTCGTCCAGGCCAAGCGTGTCGAGCTCGCGCGGCGTGTCGATGCGGTAGAGATCTACATGGAACAGATTCACCTCGGGGCCACGGTACTCGTGGATGAGGGTAAACGTGGGGCTGGTGACATCGTCCTGCGAAGCGGCGTGCAAACCTTCGGCGATGCCTTTCACCAGCGTGGTCTTGCCAGTGCCCAGATCGCCGCGCAGGATGACCATGCGCGCTGTCTTCAGCGTAGGCGCGAGCTTGCGGCCCAGCGCCATGGTTTCTTCAGCCGAGTGCGTGATGTGTTCGTGCGTGTTCATCGTGGAACGAACGCCAATTTTAGCAGCCAGCTCCTCGCAGCCGCTGAGAGGGCTCCTCTTTTTCTATGCGACGCAAACGCCCGCGGAATGAGCTACCGGCGCTCAAGCGAGTGGAGCCAAGTCCCTCCCACCCAGTCAGCCAAAGGCAGAGAAGACTCTAGTTGCCGTGGCCGGATTTTTGCCTCGTGGTAATTCAGATACTGGTTTCTGTTCACGCGATCTCCCAAGGGCATACGCGGGAACAGGGAGTCCGATCACTGCGGCGGGTGCTCTTTGTCACTGTCTTGCTGGCAAGGCACGGCTAGTCTTTAAGATGGCGCGTATCGGAGGCTGCCATAGCACAGGGCAGCGTATCTGCGGAACTCGGGCCGGCAAGTTTAGGAGGCGAAGAAAGCTCGTGGAAACCAACCATCTGGGAATCAACAGCAAACTCGTTCATGCCGGTCATAAAACTGATCCGACTGGCTCAGTCAACGTCCCTATTTACCAAACCTCCACTTTCGAATTCCGGAGTGCGGCGCAAGGCGCGGCACTTTTTTCCGGCGAGCAAGATGGCTTCATCTACACGCGTATCGGCAACCCAACGGTTCGCGCGCTAGAGGACAATGTTGCCGAGCTTGAAAATGGATGTGGAGGCATCGCCACCAGCTCCGGGATGGGGGCGATTTGCACGGTTTACCTTGCCTTGCTAAACGCCGGCGATCATGTTGTGAGTACAGCTTCCGTCTACGGCCCGACCCGCGGCTTGTTGGAGAAAGACTTTTCGCGGTTCGGAGTCGAGTCCACATACGTTGATACTTGCGATCTGGCGCAAGTGGAGAAGGCGTTACGCCCTAACACGAAGGTCGTCTATGTGGAGACCCCTTCCAACCCAACCATGCAAGTTACCGATATCGAGCAGGTATCGGAGATCGCCCACAGACATGGCTGCCTGGTGGTTGTGGACAATACTTTCGCCAGTCCCTATCTGCAACAACCACTGGATCTGGGCGCTGACGTGGTCCTTCACTCCGTGACCAAATTCATCAACGGTCATGCCGACGTAGTAGGCGGAATCCTGGTCGCGAAGGAAATGGAAGTCTATAAGCGCCTGCACCGAATGATGGTGAATTCAGGTTGCAATATGGATCCTCATCAGGCCTTCCTGGTATATCGCGGCCTGAAGACCCTTGGGATCCGTGTGGAACGCGCGCAAAAGAGTGCCCTGGAGATTGCTCGCTGGCTTGAAGTACAGCGTGAGGTAAAAGCGGTTCGCTACATCGGATTGGAATCCCACCCGCAACACGAGATAGCCAAGCGCCAGATGAAAGGTTTCGGATCAATGATCAGCTTTGAGCTCGAAGGAGGAATGGAGGCCGGGCGTCTGCTTATGGATGGGGTCCGGCTCGCCACCTTGGCGGTTTCGCTGGGTGGCGTCGAATCCCTCATCGAGCATCCGGCGTCGATGACCCATGCGAGCCTTTCCGCTAGTGATCGGCGCCTGGCGGGATTCAGCGACGGCCTCGTCCGTTATTCCGTGGGCATTGAGGACGTAGAAGACCTGATTGCCGATCTGCGCCAGGCCCTCGATGCAGTTTCAGCCGGTGTAGAACTGCCGATCGATAGCCTGCTGGAGACTGCCGCCGTCTCCAGTTAGGGCTCTTCGGCCCTGGGCATTGCCGGGGCTAGCGCTGGATATCCTCGCGCGCAGCGGTGATGAAGCAAGGGTTTAGCTATTAACAACCGGATTCGAGAGGCGACCCATGACCAATCTGACCGACGTGCCATCCCAGACGTGCAAGACGGCGTTCCATTCCATGAATCGCGAAGACCTTTTGCGCGCCCTTGAGATGTTCGCTAAGAACTGGCTGGCGCATGACGGTTGCTGGTTCCTGGCGGCGGAGGAAAGCCTTGGCATGGATACGGCCATCGAGCTGGACACGATCGCATGGCAGCGCTTCGCGGTGACCGAGGCAAACCGTATTATGGCGACTTTCAGCATCCCACCCGGAGGCGGCCTGGCAGCACTGGACAAGGCTCTGGGCTTGCGGCAGTACGCCCTGATTAACTCTCAGAGAGCTGAATGGTCGAAAGACGGCAAACGTCTGCGGTTCTTTATGGATGTCTGCCGCGTGCAGGAAGTCCGCAGGCGCAAGGGGCTTCCTGATTTTCCTTGCAAGACCGTCGGGACAGTGGAATTTGATACCTTTGCGCGAACGGTAGATTCACGTATTCGCACACGGTGCCTTCGTTGTCCGCCGGATGATCTGGAGGGAAAGTACTGTGGCTGGGAATTCAGCGTGGCCGACGAATCCAATGCTGGTGGCGGGTTGTAGTTGGTCGTGCGAGAACGCAAATATATCCGTAGCATATACCGTGATCGAGCAGAGCACCTTACATAGTCAGTTCCCGATTTTCGCTATCCTCACAACTCCACGTAATTGCGACTGCTTGGTACGGACACCATCCAAGAAGACCACGGTTTCATGAAAGGGGAACCGCAGGAGCCTGTCCCAACAGATGCATGTCGACCAGTAGCCCTAGCGTCTGCCGAGCAGTCTCACCTCTCTGCTCGCATTGCGGGATCCTGTAGTGAATGAAGTAACGCATCTCAGATTCGATTTCCCGCTCTTCCAATACGCGCCAGCCGGCCCGTTGGTACATGGAAAGCGGCCGCCACGCCGAAGTCGCATAGCCGGCGTGCAACCCGCACGCGCTAAGTAAGGCGACACAGCGAGCCCAGAAGTTTGCCCGCACCAGAACTGTCTCGGTTGCGACGGCGAAGAAGGTCAGCACCTCGAAGGCGCCTACCGCTGCCTCTGGAGCAGCAAAGCCATAGGCTGCAGCCTGGAATTGATGAAGCGCGACATTGAAGGCCATCGCCGAATGTAAGCTGCCGGATGGGTCGCGCGACGCGCAGATCAGTTGATCTTCATAAGGGACTCGGGTCTTGAGCCTTCCGGCCTCGTGGTCCCACGCCCATAGCTTTCGTACCAACTGGTTGGTGCTGACCTTTGAGAACGACTGGTAGAACGCCGCTTCGTATTCCTGCACGGCGCTGGGGTTTGATGTGTCAAGCAGTTCAAAGCTGAAGTCTTTCACTTTCTCACCTCTAAATACAATGGGATTTCTTGCGCTGGTACCAGTGTGATTTGGGCCCTCGCTTCTACCGGTTCGCGATTGGCCCGCGCCAAGCTATACCGCTGGCCGATGATGGACAGCGTTGTGATCATCTCGGTCATGGCGAATTCGTTGCCCACGCAGATGTGTTTTCCGGTTGCAAACGGAAGGTACGCACGTCGCGGCCAGGAAGAATCCTGAGCGAAGCGCTCTGGACAGAATTTTTCTGGGTCACTGCCCCAAGCGTCGGAGCGATGGATGCCGTAGACAGAGATCAGAATGGTCGCCGACTTTGGAATCTCGTAGCCGGCGATCTCATCGCCTTGCATACACTGGCGCGCCAGCGTGTGTCCGGGGGGATACAGTCGCATCGCCTCGTTGAGGACCTGGACGGTGTAGCGCATTCGCGGCAGGTCTTCCCACTGCGGGGTTCGGCCTTGCAGCACGCGGTCGACTTCTTCGTACCACTTGGCGGCGCACTCGGGATACGAAGCCAGCAGATATAGCGTCCAGGCCATCACACTTGAGGTAGTCTCGAACCCGCCCAGGAACAGCGTCTTGGTTTCGTCGATGATTGCGCGCTGCAGGTAGCTTTTCTCCGCTGTCGGGATCTTCCGCCGCCATTAACACGCTTAAGAAATCGTTCGTCTCGGGTTGGCCGCCTCTCCGGCGGGCTTCAACATGCGATTCGATGAACCGATCGAGAAACTGGCTGTGATCATGCAGTCGCCGGTTGCGGTGTATCGGACAGCCCAAGGGAAGCGCAAACAACGAAGTGTTATGCCGCCGCAACAGCAGCATTGCCTCACGCAAAGCGGTTCCCAGACGAGACGCCGCCTCCTGACCGATGTTCGTGGAAAGCAGAATGCGGCCAATGGCTGATATGGTCAGCCGCTGCGTCTCACCGACAACTTCAATGGGCGCACCATTGATTCGCTTCGTCTCCCAATATCTAAGTACCTCGCTGACCGAGTCGCAGACCGTAGGTACCAGCCTCTTCAAACGTTCCCCTCGCAGAAGCGGCTGAATGATCTGGTGGCGTTTGCGCCACTTGGCGCCTTCGCTCACCAGCAGTCCATTGCCGGTGACCGTGGCGATGCGCTTGTAGTGCGCGCCTCTTTCGTATCGCTCGCGATGCGAAACCAGCACCTGGTAAGCGACCTCAGGATTCGCGGTTGCCAGGAACCTCTTGTGGAGGACACGAAACTGCACCAAGCTTCCTTTCTGCCGTCCGAGTTCGGCGACAAAGCGGTGGGGAGAGTGGGCAAACTCCTTGGCGCTGCCTAATAGCCAGTGGCCATCTGCTCTAGGAATGGAGTGCGAACCGACGCTGCTCATGGCTCTCCTTGTTGATCAGGCTCGTGGTCTCTTGCCGAAAAGTCTTGTCGAGTCCGGCCCCGGTCTCGAGTAAACGGGCGACGTTGTGGGCAAAGTTGGCCATGGGCATCCCGTCGACAATGTCGTGATCGGCGGCATACGCCAGGCAGAGCATTTTCCGTGATACAACCTTGCCCTCGCAGTTCAGCTGCAGGCGTGGGGTGATATTGCCAACGGCGACCGAGGTGGTGTGTACGGTAGGAATTATCGCGAACACAGGATTGGCGGCAGCACGATTTCGTACATTCGTTACGATCATGGTTCCGGTCGTGCGCTTCAGCCAATAGGGATTGCGTTTGCATCGCCATGCCAGCAGGCGCCGTATCAACCACGGAGAGCAGGCCAGTTTCCGGCGCGCCTGCACCGTCGCATCTTCGGCCAAGTCGCAGGCTCTCACCGCTTGTCGTATTTCCCAATTGATTTGCGCCAGTGTCTTGTTTTGAGCCGCACGGATGATATGACCGACAGGAATTCGAACTCCGCCGGGAAGCCGCTTGTCGATCGGCGAGAGCATGTCGATGTCTTCGAACGTAAGCAGCTTCTTGCCGTAGCGATAGGTATGCATGACGGGATGCTGCATCGCCGCCTGCACCACGCAGTAGACGATAAAGGCATGAAACGAAATCGCAATTCGCAGTTCTTTTTCTATCCGGCGAATCGCTGCCAGACTGTCAGTGACGTCCACTTCGGTAATGCCTCGGATGACGTGTGGCCGGCACTGCCAGAGAAAAGCGATCATGCCATTGCGAATCTCGGGCCAAGCGGTCTCTCGCGCGAAAGGTTGAAGTTTCATGGCTACGCCACCACCTCGCTATGACAATTGCGAAAGAACTCCATGAACTTGCAGAGGGACTCGACGGCCTCGAGAGTGACGGCGTTGTAGAGCGAGGCCCTCACGCCGCCGAGCGACCGATGGCCGGCGAGACCGTAATAGCCGGCGATCTCGGCGAGATCCAGGAACTTCTGTTCGAGCTCCAGCGTGGGCAGCCGGAAAGCGACATTCATCAATGAGCGGTCTTGGGCAGCGGCGTGACCCTGATAAAAACCGTCGCTGTTGTCGATGGCTGCGTACAGCCGTTCGGCCTTGGCTGCATTCAACAATTGCATAGCCTCCACGCCGCCGATTTCCTGCCGCAGCCAGCGGGTCACCAGCATGGTCACGTAAATGGCGAACACCGGCGCGGTGTTATAGATCGATCCCGCTTCGACGTGCGACCGGTAGTCCAGCATGCTCGGCAGGTTGTCAGGGATGCGCCGGAGCAAGTCATCGTGCACCACTACCACGGTGACTCCAGCGGGGCCGAGATTTTTCTGGGCGTGGGCGTAAACCAACCCAAAGCGGCTCACGTCGAACGGCCGGCTCAGGAAGTCCGAAGACATGTCGCAAATCTGCGTTACATTTTCATGGCCGCGAAAACCATGAAATTGCAGACCTTCGACCGTCTCGTTGGCAACATAGTGAAAGTAAGCGGCCTGCGAATCGAAGGCGAGCTCTTCTTGCCGGGGCAGCTGGCAAAAACCACTCTCCTCGCCGCTCCAGAGCACCCGCACTTGCCCCTCGCGACGCGCCTCAGCAATAGCCTTCCCGCTCCAGTAGCCGGTGTGAAGGTACTCGGCTACCTGGCCGGTGCCTCGCAACAAGCTCATGGGCACCATGGAAAACTGGAGGGTTCCGCCGCCCTGCAGAAATAGCACATGGTAATCGGCGGGAACGTGCAGTAGTTCCCGGATGTTCGCCTCGGCTTCATCCACCACCTCGCGGAACCAGGGTGAGCGGTGGCTCATGCCTAGGACGGAGAGTGCTTGTCCCGGAACCTGCCGGATAGCGCGCTCGGTCTGCTCCAGAACACTTTGCGGCAAGGCACCAGGGCCACCGGAAAAATTAAAGCTATTGGCGTCTATCTTGCTGGCTGACGGAACGGAAGTTCTGGGTGTCGGCATCTTGCCCTCCACAGCGTTTTTTGGATCCTCTGCCTGACGCCGGGCGGGATTTGCTCTTACCGAATCCCGCCGGGCGTTTTAGCAGCAGGTCACCATGCGGGTGAAAATAGCCGCTGCCGTGCCCCCGAGTCTTTAAGAGAAGCTTAGAAATATGTTGGAAAGATGTTATTGAAGCTAAGGCGCTGGACAGACACGGCTTAGCAATTGCTGGAAGCTCTTGGTGTCACATCTCGAAAGCAGCTCGCGCTCGCCAAGGGCGACATTCCGAGGTGATAGAGTCCATCTCCCGGTGGGGGTAAGAATGGAAGCCACTGAATTGTCAGATACATAGCGAACCCTCACGGTTTCGTGGTCGGAGCCTTGGGAATTCCCCAAGTCCACGATCCGCCAAAAACGAGAGTGCGTCCCTGCGGATGGGCATATGCGACATACTCAGGTTCAAATTTGAAGCAGAAACTCGCATTCTTCGTGGGAAATAGTAAGTTGGCCTGAAATCCAATCGCATGGACAGAATAAAACGGGGTCAGGTTTGCCGGAAGACCATCTCCAAGGGTGCCTATGTCGGGTGTCACCTGCCACTGATCATATCCAATTACTCCTAATTGCAAGAGCCTAGTCATTGTCTTGTCGAGCGGCACGAGCTGTCCGATTCCCCACTCGATCGTGAAGGCTTGCCCTGGCGTTTCATTGGTACCAGATTTCTTGCGGTGAATCTCCCAGTCGGTGCTTAGATTGGCCGTGGTCTTCTTGTTGTTTGTGAGATACAAGGTCGTACCGCTCACCAGATTGTTGCCCCAATACCCTGACCCAACATTGGTCGTCGACCCGGGAGTAAATCGACCGGTGGGAGCGGTGAAGGCGTACGCGGCCCAGGTACTTGCTCGCTTAAGGTTCCAACCCAAGGTCACCGGCTGTACCCAAGTATCGGCGTAGCCGGCGCCTCCCGCATCGACCCCGAAAGCAGGGAGCGTAAACGAGCCGGTGCCGATGGGTAGCAGGGCCTGAAACGCGAGTGTTCCGCCCCATACCTTTGCGTTCGGTACATAATAAAGGACATTCTCGATCGCCCAAAAACTATAGTCGCCTTGGACGGGGATGGAGTTTCCTTTTCCGTCCTTCAGCGTAGTCGCCGCGTAGTAGATCGACAGATTGGCATAGGTAAGGCCTGGGCCAGGCAGAACGCCCGCATTGAGACCAGATTGTCCTGGTACCCACTGGCCTTTTTGCTGACCCGAAACAACAACAAGGCCACTGAAAAGAAGCCCGCCTAAAAGCATCAACCCGATTTTGCTGAACACATTAATTCCTCGTCCCTATGGAACAGCACATAATTCCAGTTGCTCGACCTCATCGCCGCTCGCGCCGCTGCTTTCATGGCTAGGGAACTTGCGTCCTTCAAACACCGTTCCCCAGATAGGAATATCCTTCAGTTCTTCCGGCGGCACAGAGTAGGGGTCTTGTTCCAGAATCGTAAAGTTTGCGACCTTGCCGGACGCAATGCTGCCCAGGGTATTCTCCCGCCGCCATGAATATGCAGCCTCGATGGTGATCGCTCTCAGTCCGGCATCAACCGATACACGCTGCTCGGGTCCTACGACATGGCCGTCGTTTGTGACCCGGTTGATGCCGCACCAGGCCAGATAGAGCGGAGATGCCGGGCCCATTGGCAAGTCCGAATGAAATGAGTATGGGATCCCGCGGTTCACCACCGAGGCGCTCCGCACCATCGACTTAGCACGCTCCGGTCCCAACCCGATCTCGCTGTATTTGTCGGCAAATCCGACAGGATAATACGGATTCGCGCTGACAATCGCACCCAGCCTCGCGATGCGCGCGATTTGTTCTTCAGTGGAGTTCGCAAAATGCACAATGACGCTGCGGCTGTCAGCCCGGGGAGAATCGCGCATCAGCTTCTCTAAAATATTCAAGACTACTTCCAGGCCGAGGTCACCGTTGACGTGGGTGTGTATCTGGTAGCCGGCGTTCCAGTAGAACGCTGCCCGTCGGGTAAGTTCCTCCGGCGTAAGGATCCACTCCCCGTGATGTCCATCGGTATAACCGTCTTTCATCTGCATCAGCTGCGAGACGATGGCGCCATCGGCGAAGAGCTTAATTTGCTTTTCGAAAAACTGGAGCTTGCCGCTCCCCGGCGGCGCCAGCGCAATGGTTTTCTCGGTTTCCGCTAACGCGCCTTCCAAGCCGCACTTGTCGACAATGCCGCGGCCATCTGCAATGAAGAAACTGTAGAAAGGAGTATCGTCGGCTCCAAGGATTTCCCGATAGAGCTTGAAGATCTGCGGCGTAATTAGGGCGCCGGGTTCGTTAAAGGCGGTGACGCCGTTCTGGTGGAGCATTTCCACCATCTGCTTGAGCCCGAAGGTGAACCGTTCCGGCGTGGCCAGCTTCGGGAGCAGTTGGGCCATGATCAGGTTGAGACCGCCCTCGTAAAAGTGGCCTTTGGTCCAATCGGCTTGCTCGCTCCATTTGCCTTTATCTCGTACCGACGCTTCGGTTATCCCCAGTGTGTTTAAGGCAAGCGTGTTCAGGTAGAACTCATGACAGGAGCGATGCCAAACCACGATCGGTCGCGTCGCGCTGATGGAATCGAGCCTTCCCCGGTCAAGCGGTCCATGAAAGTACTGTTGATATCCCCAGGTGAAAAGCCACTCCGCCGGATCTCTGAGTGCGGCAGTGGCCTGTAGAAGACGATTGAAGTACTGCTGGGGGTCTGAAGCTTTTTCCCATATCTTGCCGGGGACTATCCAGTCCTCCGGTGCAATCACTTCAATCGCGAGAGTCAAGGCTCCTAGCAAAGGGTGAAGGTGCTGATCGATGAAGCCCGGAAGAATGACCTTTGCATCGAAGGTGTGGTCCACACGGTATGGACTATCGCTAAGAAATTCTTTGACCTCTTGTAGTGATCCGGCTAGAACGATCTGCCTGCCCGAGACCGCGACCGCCGTGGCTTCCGGGTTGGCACGCTCCATAGTGACAATCTTTTTCGCGGTATATATGACGAACGGAGCATCCGTCTGCTTCGACGCGAGGTGGGTCAAAGGATTCAAGCACATGGATTCAACACTCCTCGGTCGGCTTAGGACTCGACGCCAAAGCCGTAAAGCTTCTCAGCGTTTTTGTATAAGACCCTTTCAGCCAGTGGGATCATGAGGGCCTTCGGCAGGGAGCCGGTGTCGACACGACGCTGCAGCGCGTCGGCGAGCATCCGGCGAGACAGGATGGCTGATCCGGTGAAGATCTCCGGAACGGTTCCGTCCGTTCCCCACAGCAGCTTGTGACCTGGCACCGCCTCCGTCATCGTGACCACGGCGCTCACTCCGCCGTTGTATTCGTAATATGACCACTCGGAACAGTCGGCGTACACATTTCCGTAATGAAACAGAAGTGCTGCGACTTGCCGAACACCCGGATAAATGGCGCCCGCATGCGTGATGATGAAAGGCTGGTTGCTGAGACCTTTATCCTGGAACAGCGTCTCTTCCAAACCGGTCAGGTCCATCATCCTTAGCGTTGTACCAGGTTCGGTATGGGTGGTGCTCACGTGGAAGTTGACCGGAGAGCGCGGGCCGCTCGCAAGTTTGAAGAAGATCCAACGGGCGATGTAATCCTCAAAGGTTTTACGTTCCGTCAGATTGCCCTTGCTCATATCAACGAAAACCCGAGCTGCCTCTTTCTCCGGGACGGCAGCAAAGTCCAGTCCGCGAACGTAGAGTGAAATGACCTTGAAGGAAATGGCGCCGTCCTTCAACATTCCATCGACGACCTTGCCGACCGCGTCGCGGTAATCCGCAAAGTCGGTGGGAATTGCTCCGACTCCGTAGCGCTTCATGTAGGAGGGCAGTACCAAATGAAAACCGTGCAGGAAATCCTGGACCATCGCGCCCCGGCGTGGGAAGTCTTTGATGGGAAATGGATAGAAGAGCGGATCGAGGTATGGTTCCCACTTGTACAGCTTTGGGCTGTAATGGGCGCGGTTAATGCCAAAGCTAATGGTACAAATCTTCTTTAGGTTAGCAATCTCGCAGCCTTTGTCCCAAAGAAAGTTGGGCGGTTGCTGACGAGCTTCCTTCATCACCTGATCCAGGCGCTCGACATTGTCATACTCGCCATACAGCGCTTCACATCCTGCCCGGATGGCGACTCCCATGGTCGTGAATTGCAGCATCTCTGCAGACTCGTCGATCCACTTCTCGATCGGATACTTCTGGTGGATCGCCTGGGCCACGTCTTTGTCTCCCCCTAGCGAGATTGCCTCCCGGTAGGTACGAAACTCAGCCTGCGGCATGCGCGCCTCGATATACGCCCATGACCACTGAGTGAAGAAGCCGCGCAGCGAGCCATCGCTGGTGGCCAATCCCTCGTCAGCAAACCCCGCATGGTTGTGGTTGTCCCAGCCGGGTATGTCTCCCAATGCCAGATTTCCGTTTGCATAAGTGGTAGCAATGCCGGTGCTCATATCTGCCTCCTTGTACGAGTTGCCATGGAGAGCGCGAGAGGACGCGTCAGTCTGCGGACTTTGATAGGACTTTGTTCTTCCGTGTGACCCGGCGCGGCGGGGAGGTCATCTCCGACGCCCGGCATTTCGTTAGGGCACGGAACTGGCCCGTGGAGTTTACCTCCCTGGGTCTTACCGGCATGGGGCCAACATTGATTAGGGAAAGCGTTGGTCTGCTGGAAACGAAAATGCGATCTGCAAGGGGCAGAGGCGTCCATTGTTAAGTTTCTTTTCATAGTTACCGATATGCAATTCAGAACCCACTGTTTATCGGCGATTGCTTAGTGGCGACCTTTCGCCCCGTCCGCAAACGGGGGATCTGAACTTATGAGACTTCCATGACTACGTTCGCACCCATCACCCCTTCGTCCCACGCATCGTCCGCTGACACGAGAGGCGCTGTCTTGGCTCTGGCAGTCGCTTCGCTTGCGATGAGTGTTGACCCTTCGGTGCACAACATTGCATTCGTCGGCGCCGCGAACCAATTGGGCATGAGCGGCGACCAGCGCTCTTTGGTAGCCAGTATTGGCACGCTTTGCATCGCCGCCAGCATTCTCGCCACTGGCAGTCTAGGCGACCGAATGGGACGGAAGAAAATCATGATGGGCGGACTGCTGCTCGCCGCGCTGGGCTCCGCGGTGACCGCGCTGGCGCAGAACACGGCGATGTTCACCATGGGCCGTGTTCTCGCTGGGGTCGGCTACGCTGCCTCGTTTGGATTAGCGTTCGCGCTGCTGCGGACGGTCGCACCCGGCGAGGCGCAGCTATCCAAGGCAGTTGCGAGATGGCTGGCTCTGCAAACTCTTGGCGTCGTCATTCTCGGGCTTCTCGGCGGCTACCTGGCTGGAGTGGGATGGCGGGTTGCCTATTGTCTTCCCGGCGGTATTGCTGTCCTCGCCTTCTTCTTCTGCGTGTTTGGGGTACCTGAAGCGCGCGCCGACGATGTCGGTCCATTCGACGCCATCGGCTTGTCACTGGTCGCTGTCGGCTTGGTCAGTACGCTGTATGGCGTTAGTAATTCAGCGTCGGCTGGGTGGGGTAGCGCCAGAGTTCTGGTGCCGTTGGGGGTGGGTCTGGCGGTGCTGCTTGCATTCGCGCTTTACGAGTTGCGCTCGCAGGACCCGGCATTTCCCATTCGATTATTTGCCGATTCTGAAATGGCGATGGCCGGTTTGACGGGTATCGCCTTCAACCTTGGCAACGCATGCATCGTTCTGCAACTGTCCTTGCTGTGGCAATACCTGTACCGATACTCGCCATTCAAGGTGAGCTTTCTGCTGATGCCCTTTAGCGTCGCGAGCATTCTCGGCGCTTCCTGGGTCGGATCGCTGCTGGCACGTGGAGCAGCTAACCGCGTTCTAATTCCTGCAGGCCTCATGAGTATAGCGGCCTCGATCGCCTTCATGGGATTTGCATCGTCCTCTACTCCATATCCCTTCTTTCTAGTAGCACTGATACTAGCCGGGTTAGGTCTGATGTTCGCGCAAACCCCTGCAGCACGGCTGTTCGTCAGCAAGTCTCCGCCCAATCTCGTAGGGGCGCTCGGGTCGTCGCGGACCTTCTTCGGGCAATTCGGTTTTGCCTTGGGCCTGGCTTTGAGTTCATCGATTCTATATGGCCTTCTCGGCCCTGGCATTCGCTCGCGACTCGTCTCAGCCGGTGCTGCACCCGCAGAGTTGGCGCAGGCGACCGGAATCGTCCAGTCGTACATTCACGTTGGAAGCGCGAAAGCATTCGACCCTCAGCTCGTTTATCAGGTTCTCAATCAAGCTCGCGACGGCTACTTGTCTAGCTACCGGATCATGATGCTGGTGATGGCGGCGGCCATAGCGACGCTAGCGGCGTGCATCTATTGGCGTCTTCCTAACCTAAGAAAGGGTGTTCGATGAAAAACAGTTGTTTACTATGTGCCGCAGCAGCGGTCATGGCCGCGGTCACCGTTCTGTCCGCTCAGGTCTATGCCTGCACGGCATTTCAACTGACCTCGCAAGATGGCGCCATCATTTATTTCCGCTCCATGGAATTCGGGCTGCCCTTGCATTCGCAGGTCGTCGTCATTCCGCGTCATACGCAGTTTACGGGCACGGCTCCCAACGGGCAATCAGGTCTGAAATGGGTGGCCAAATACGGCTTAGTGGGACTCAATACCTACATCAGTCCCAGCGAGGTAACCGACGGCATGAACGAAAAAGGGCTGGTGGTGGGCATGCTCTACCTGCCCGGATACGCCGAATTTCTGCCGCCCGATGCCTCTAAGACAGGCCGGACAATCGGCGATTGGGAGCTGCCGACCTACTTGCTTTCCACAGCTGCTACGGTGGAGGAAGCCAAGCAAGCACTGCTGAAGGAAAAGGCTTACGTGGCGCAGCAGATTCTGCCGGCCTTGAAGCAGGTCCAGCCGGTACATTTCTACATTGCTGACAACACCGGAGCAGTGTTGATAGCTGAGTATGTGACTGGCAAGCTCAGTCTGCACAATGACGACTTGGGCATCCTTACCAACTCTCCCCCATTCGACTGGCAGACGATCAACCTGTCGAACTACGTGAACTTGTCATCCGTGAATGTACAGTCCATGGAAATCTCAGGCGTGGACATTCAGAATTTCGGACAGGGGAGCGGAATGCTGGGCATCCCCGGCGATTACACCCCGCCTTCACGATTTGTTCGGGCGGCACTCTACTCGCATTGGGCGATGCCGGGCAAGAGCGCTCTGGAAACCGTAAATGCTGGCTTCCATGTGCTGAATACGTTCGACATCTTCGAGGGAGCCATCCGCAGCAAGATGTCCGGCGAAACTACAACCACGCTGGGCCAGACGAAGCTAAACAAGACAACGACTGAACCAACCGACATTACGGAGTGGGTTGTGGCCCACGACCGAACGAATCTGAGAACCTATGTACGCACGTACGGTGGCTTGACCATCCAAATGATCAATCTGACAAAAATCGATTTCGATCGGCCAGGCGCGCGCCAGATACTGCTGGACAAGACGTTCTCGCCGGCCGATATCACCGCAACAGCAAAGGACCTCGCGACTAAGTAATTACTGGGTGCGGTGTGAGAGCGATGTGCATTTAGTACCGTCTGCCAGGGGTGACACTTGATGAGAATAGGCCAAGCCGCAACCCGAGTGAACCGAACATACTGCTGCGAGCAGCATTTGTGTTTCACATTGGCCAGAAACCGGCTTCTAAGCAGTGCCGGAGATTCGTTCGTATGCGGGAGATACACGCTATCAGGAGGATCTCGGACTCATTAGGAGGCAGAAGTCAAGTTGGCCTTCGCGCTGCGTTCGCTTCGCAGTCGCCAACTATTCGCCCCAGCGGCTTCTTGAAACGCTGCTAGCGGCTGAACCCGGAGAAATACGGACTCTATGGGATAGCTCGGAACGGCATCCTCTTATTTGGCCCACGTGGTACAGGCAAGGCGTTTCTCGCGAGGGCGACTGCGGGTGAATTTGGGCTGAACTTCGCATTGCTCACCTGAAAGACTTCGTCCTGTTCGCATACCTTACGGGATGGAGGAAGGGCGAAACTGCCTCCCTTCGGTGGGAAGATATGGATGGCGACATCATCCGTCTACGTTCTGAAAATAGCCAGAACCGCGAGTGCCGAACTGTGCCGCTGGTAGGCGTGCTGGCGGAGCTGATGGAACGGCGCAAGGACAATTCACGGACAGCCAGGCTGTAGAGCGGAATTGAAGGAGAGCTAAGTGAACAAAAAAGAAATGGCTCCTCAGGTAGGACTCGAACCTACAACCCTCCGGTTAACAGTTGATATGGAACCAGAAGGCCATATGGAACCATAATAAATGGTACGTATAAAATCAATGGCTTGGGTCCGCTCCGCTCCGTTTCGAGTGCTACCGTTTATTACCATTTAGACCCAAGAGGGGGCACAAAATTGGGCACAGTCAACTGGTAACGAAAAGGCGAAAGTGCAATAGATCCTACAATCAGTGCGCTCGAAATCCGCCAAAACCCATCTGACGCGCTGCACGAAGATGTGCTCCGCTATCAGTATCGTGGGCGCTTTCAAGCACTACCAGGAGTTCATCGGGAGCCACGGAGCCAATGAGGAATTCACCCTCCGCGGCCGGACGACCAAGTACTGGTTCGTCTGCGCCATTGTGGCAAAAGTGTAGCACAAAAATAGTTGACGTCCCATAATTTGTGTACTACATTAATTGCGATAGGAAGATTACATCCTATGGCAAACCTCCTCAGTACAGACAAGCAAATTGCGGTAATTAGCGGACGGGCGACTTGCACGGCTATCCCGGAGCGAAAGGGGCTACGCTTGGTCGCACGATGCGGATGATCCTAACGGCCGAGCCCGTATGTAACCGTGCTGCAGGTCCCGCCCGTAGTATCGGCGGCGCTGGTGGTCAACGCAGCAATCCTACAGGAGTTTAGAAGTGAGTCAGCAGAAGCCTGGAAAAGTTGGCAGACCGAAACTCCCGAAAGGAGAAGCTAAGGGGCGAACGGTGCAAGTTCGCCTGACGGTTCACGATCTAAAGGCAGTGACAGTAGCGGCTAGGGGCAGCAAGCAAATTCTCTCCGATTGGATTCGGAGCACGCTGAAGGCAGCCGCTCATGCACTACCGCCGGCCGCGCAAGATCCCAGAAAGAACCATGAGCCAGTGACAGCACCTATGACAATGGATGAGCTCCGCGCCTTTGTCCAGCACTCAACTTGGAAGTTCGCCAAAACCATGCCCAAGACTCCGCACGAGTACACCTTCCGGAAGAATGCGAAAGACGAAGCCATCTTTGAGCGAGTTGTGATGTACATTCGCCATCATGGTTACAAGGGCAGATTCGGAAAGACGACCTACACCTACTTCGACATTGACGGCTGGCAATACTGGACCATGGGCAGCCCGCTGCGCGCCACCATCCTGATCAATCGGGCCAAGCTACCGTACACATCTTCAGTCCCCACCCAAAAGCACTTGCGGCATCCCCACATCACCTGAGGTTGATGCCATGCTCGGCGTACTCCTTGTCGAGGATGGCCGCGGATAGCTCACCTAACCGGTTCGCCCCATAGTTCTCTTTAATCGAAACCAGGTCCTTCTTGCGAATCCAGTTCCCCTGCTCATTGGGATCCCAACACATCAGAAACCGAGTCGATGCCGCGCGTTGTCCAGGTGCATCGGCATCTACATCCACAGCGGCCGCACATTCGAGCACCGCAGCAAACATCGGAAAGGATCTTCATTAGAATGAACGCTGTAGGTCATAGCGTGACCCAAGTGAGAGGTTAGGCAGGACCCCCTGAGAGCGCCGGAGCAATACTAGGCCACACGACGCCGCGAGAGCGGCGTGGTGCGGCGGAGTAAAAGTAGACCGCCGGATCTTGGTTTCACGAAGTGGTTGTCGTAAGTAGGCTGCTTCGTGGAACACCGGAGGGATGTACCAGGTGGAGATCTATGGGCGTATACGGCGAGCGGTTCTGGTAGAGGGCACGAAGTCAACGGTCGGTAGCGCGGGAGTTTGGACTGGCACGGGTGACCGTGCGCAAGATGCTGGGTTATTCGATTCCGCCGGGCTACCGGCGGAAAGAGCCGGTGAAGCGACCTAAACTGGGGCCATGGCTGGGCGTGATCGACGCCATTCTGGAAGAAGACAAGACCCAACCAGCAAAACAGCGGCATACCGCCAAGCGGATCTTCGATCGCCTGCGGGCGGAGCACGGGTTTTCCGGCGGCTACACGATCGTGAAGGACTACGTGCGTGTCCGCCACACTGCGCCAGCGGGAGATGTTCATTCCGCTGGCGCATGCGGCGGGGACGGCACAGGCCGACTTCGGCGAGGCGCTGGTGATCGTCGGCGGCGAGCAGCGGAAGGCCCACTACTTGGCGATCGATCTGCCCCACTCGGACGACTGCTTCGTCATGGCGTTTCCGGCGGAGACGACAGAAGCATTCCTGGAAGGCCACATTCAGGCCTTCGCCTACTTCGGCGGCGTTCCCAGCTCGATTCTGTACGACAACACGAAACTGGCGGTGGCGCGGATTCTGGGCGACGGCACCCGGCAGAAGACGCGGGCGTTCTCCGAGTTGCAGAGTCATTACCTGTTTGCCGACAAGTTCGGACGTCCGGCGAAGGGCAATGACAAAGGCAAAGTAGAAGGCTTGGTGGGGTACGCACGGCGAAACTTTCTGGTGCCGATTCCAAGGGTAGCCAGTTGGGAGGAGTTGAACCAGCGGTTGCTGGAGGCGTGCCGGGAGCGGCGAGCACGGAAGCTACGCGGCCACCAGGAGACGATCGGAGAACGCTTTGAGCGCGACCGGGCGGCCTTGTTGCCGCTGCCGAACGGCGAGTACGAAGCCTGCGAGAAGCGGGTGGCGCGAGTGAGTTCGATGTCGCTGGTGCGCTATCGCACCAACGATTACTCGGTGCCGACCGAGTATGGGCATCGCGATGTACTGGTAAAGGGCTACGTGCACGAGGTGGTGATCGTCTGCGGCAGCCAGGTGATTGCCCGCCATCGCAGAAGCTATCAGCGCGAAGACATGGTCTTCGATCCGCTGCATTATCTGGCTCTGTTGGAACAGAAGGCACGGGCCCTGGATCAAGCCGCGCCGCTGGTGGGCTGGGAGTTGCCGGAGTGCTTCGCCCGCCTGCGACGGCTGCTGGAAGCGCGACTAAGCAAGGGCGGCAAGCGGGAGTATGTGCAGGTGCTGCGTCTGCTGGAAACGTTCTCTTTGCCAGGAAGTCGAGCGGGCCATCCTCGATGCGCTGGGTCTGGGTACGATCAGTTTCGACGCGGTCAAGCATCTGCTGCTGTGCCGCATCGAGCGGCGACCGCCGCGGCTGGATCTGGAGAACTATCCGCATCTGCCGCTGGCTGAAGTACAGACCACGCAGGCGGCTGACTACATGACGCTGCTTTCCGCGCCGACCATCGCGGCCTCGGAAACGTCTGTGGGCGAGGTGGCGCGATGAGCCGTGAAGCAAACCCTGCCACCGCCGACACGCCGCAGGTGCTACTGGAACATCACCTGAAGCAGTTGCGGCTGCCGACCTTTCTGCGCGAGTACGACAAAGTGGCGCGGCAGTGCGCCGCCGAGCGGGTCGATTATCCGCGCTACCTGCTGCGTTTGACGGAACAGGAACTGCTGGACCGCGAACGGCGGGCCACCGAACGCCGCATTCATCAAGCCCGTTTTCCGGTGGTCAAGAGCCTGGACACCTTTGAGTTTCTCGCTATCCCGGCAGTCAACAAGGCGCTGGTCCTGGAGCTGGCACGGTGCCAGTTCTTGCTGCAGCGCGAAAACGTGTTGTTGCTGGGCAACAGTGGTACTGGCAAGACGCACCTCGCGCTGGCTCTCGGACTATCGGCCTGCCAACATGGCCATCGCGTACGCTTCACGCACGGCGGCGGCGATGGTACACGAGCTGCTGGAAGCCCGGGATGAGAAACGGCTGCTGCGCTATCAGAAGCAAATGGCCAGCTACGAACTGCTGATCGTCGATGAACTGGGATTCGTGCCGCTGTCGAAGTCCGGTGCCGAGTTGCTCTTCGAGGTCTTCAGCCAACGCTACGAACGCGGCTCGACACTGGTGACCAGCAATCTGCCCTTCCAAGAGTGGACCGAAGTTCTCGGATCGGAACGGCTGACCGGAGCCCTGCTGGACCGACTCACCCACCATGTTCATATCCTGGAGATGAACGGCGAGAGCTACCGGCTCAAACAAAGCAAGCGCAAGCGAGGCTCACAGCCGAACGCCTGATCCGCCAACCCCTATGGCGTACAAGCCTCGGGGAGGAGAACGTCTTCCGCTACGGCCTTAACGCGCCGCCTTGCAGGCGGCGCAGGCCTTCGCTCCAGACGTCCTCCTCCCCGACAATCCCCGATCTCCTACCTGTTCAACTGGTCTACTTTTACTCCGCCGCAGTGGTCTAGTT
Organism: uncultured Acidobacteriaceae bacterium; assembly: GCA_963709045.1. Classification (GTDB taxonomy): domain Bacteria; phylum Acidobacteriota; class Terriglobia; order Terriglobales; family Acidobacteriaceae; genus Bog-257. The sequence continues at coordinate 56,704 of CAVPUX010000021.1, forward strand.
TTGCTCCGCCCTTGACAACCCCCCATGGTCTAAACCCTATGGGTACAACCTTGCGAATCTTGCGTCCGACGCGTCCGACGCGTCCGACGTTTCACGAAAAACGTCGAAATCGATCAAAAACTGATCGAAATCACCCTGTTTTTGATTGTTTTTGACCTGTTTTTGCAGAACAACAAAATCTTTGCTTTCAACTGCTTTGCAGCGTCCAGAGCCGTCCTAACCCCCCATGCCTCATTTCGCGGTCACACGCGTGTGGGTGCGGCCACGGTCCGGAAGGCCTTCGCCCTAGCGATTTTCCCCCCCTATCCCCCATGTCTTCATAGGGTTACGCCGCCCGCCTTTGCCCTCCAACGAACTATGATGTGGCTTGCACAATGCTTGGCAGTTGCTCTCATCCAGCGCTCTCCACCATCGACTAGGCGACGATGTGGTGTGGCTCAGTAGCCGGTCTCATGCAGCCTGATGACGCCTCACAGATGGGATGGCGCCTAATGAACCACTCCCTGAACTTGCGCCAGCGTCTGTCATAGCCACGTTCGGCTGTGTTCCCGCGGCTGGCATCGAACTGTCGTGCAGGCTTCACGCCTGAGCGATTGGTGTGCTTCACAGTAACCGGTATCCGTCAGGGCTGGGCATCCTGGCGCACGACACGGCTTCTTTGGTGCTGTTGGCATCTTCTTCTGGCTCATTCAGTGGCCGCCAGTGAATCCGAGCTGAGGCGACGACTAAGGTGGCATGCTGCGTCGATGGTTACGTGTCAGACGTCTGGCTGCTTTTGGCGTCAATTGTCTTTGAGTTTAGTAGATTGCGCTGCCGGTGCAAGGGACTCGTCACCAGCGATCGCGACTCGTTTAGGCTAATCTAGGCGAAACGTAATGCTCCCTGAAGAAGCCAAGGCGATAGCGGAGCACCAGCGTCGCCGCTTCAACGAACTGGTGGATGTCTTTGATCGACCACAGCCACCAGAGGTGATGGCACGCCTCTGGGAGATTGTTGCTTCAGCAGAGCTGCGTCCCGGAGCGGTGGTCCTGGATGTGGGAACGGGAGCCGGGGTTTTGATCCCGTTGATTCAGTCCTACCAGCCATCGACGGTGTTGGCTTGCGATGTGGCGGAAAAGATGTTGCAGCGTGTGCACGACAAGTATCCTGGAGTCCGTACTTACCACACCGACATCGCCTCGCTGGACTTGGCCTCGACCAGCGTGGACGCTATCTTCATGAATGGCATGTACGGCAACATCGCAGACAAGCCCGCTGCATGCCGCAATGCGGCACGCATGCTTCGGTCGGGCGGACGGCTTGTGGTCAGCCATCCCGAAGGCAGGGCCTTCGTTGATCAACTGCGGGCCACCAGCGACCTGTTTATTGAATCACTTCCCACCAAAGAGGAGTTTGAGACCCTCCTTGAGCCACTGGGCTTGGAAGTGATCGCGTATCGGGATGAACCCAAGCTGTATCTGATGGTGGCGCGAAAGAGCTGACTTAGGCAAGGAGATCGACGGCTCATGCGATTCGAGGAATCTCGCTTCGGCCCTCCATGCGATTCGAGGGTCTCCTTTGGCTCCATTCGGATCGATGGGGTCAGCTACGACCACGACGTCGTGATCGACCGCGGCGAGGTACGCAAGCGGAAGAAGAAAGCTTCCAAGAAGTTCCGTGAAGCTTTCGGACACACACCGCTTTCGCTAGAGGAAGGGATACCGTGGAAGTGCCGTCGCCTGATAGTCGGCACCGGCAACGGTGCCTTGCCGGTGATGAAGGAGGTGCGAGTCGAAGCCAAGCGTCGCAAAGTTGAATTGTTCATCGCGCCTACGGAACAAGCCATCGAGCTGCTGAAGCAGAATCCTCAGGACACCAACGCCATCCTGCACGTAACTTGCTGAGTGCGTCGCGTCCCCGGCCGACCTCAATTCAATTGACGTGCGCCATGACCCGGGGCTGAGTGGCACGCTGTTGAGCAATACCAAGGCTTTGCCTTTGGGCGCCTTGATCAACCACTGCGCTACACTAACTCTCCAACTGGTACAAGATATCGGGCAGGCCAACAGAAACCGCCTCGATACGAAACAGAACCATGGCGCAGCAACTGTATGAGTATTCCCAAACCGGTTGCGCGGCGGACCAGGGAGCGGGACTTACCTTGTTACTTTTTAAGCCGTACGTCCGCAAAAACAAAGCCATCGCGCTCGACCACCTCTCCGCTTTCGATCGGTATTGCTTCGCGAAACATTGGCCCGGCGTAGACGCAGGTGTGGAACTCGCCGTTTTCGCCACACGGATCGATCCCTGTGGGCAGCTCGCGCAGGAATGTCTCATCCAGATCACGCCCGGCAAACTCTCCAGGCATCTTCTTTGGGTCGACGCAGACGATGCGCGCCTTGACCCCAGAGCCAATCATTTCGCGAAGGAGACCGCGCGTCTCCAGTCCCCAGATCGGAAACAGCGGAGTGAGGCCCGAGCCGCGCAGACGGTCTTCGCGGTATCTGCGGATATCCTCCAGAAAGAGATCGCCGAAGGCAATTGCTTCGACACCCGAAGCAATTGCCGCGTCGCAGGCCCTCTGCATGGCCGCTTCATACTCTTGATTGGAGCACGGCCAAGGCAGCGGAATGACCTGCAGTGGCAGGTCAGCGGCGGCGGCCTGGGCTTCCAGGACTTCGCGCCGCGTGCTGTGCATGGCGACCCGGTCAAAGACGCTGTTGAGTGTAGTAAGCAGCCCGACGATCTTGTACTCGTCACTCTGTTGCAGCACATGCAGCGCCCACGCGCTGTCTTTGCCGCTACTCCACGAAACCAGCGTTGCAACCTGAGATTTCATGCCACCACACTAATATCAGCGAAACCGAGTTGGAGAAAGGCGGACCGATACTGGACACTGACTCCTCGCGCCTTTCAAGGGCCAGGATCCGGAAACCAAACACCCGAGAACTTGTCCAAGTAATATGCTCCTCTTGCGGCGACGAAGTATCGTGTTACTCACGGCGGGTGCGATGATGGCTCTCATCGGCCAGGTGAGCGAGAACATAGCCGGAAGTCCATGCAGCGCATCCCGTTCGCACGTAAGCTCAATAAATGAGTTTCACTTCACGCCCAGGAGCCGGAGTGTTGCGTGTCTCATCGTGTGAGCGATACGTTCGCGGCTGCTACCAGGTGTGGGCAGAAGGAGCCATACCAGCGGCCGAAGCGGAGCGGGCAAATTGTGAGGCTCTGACTCGCCCGGACGGGGAGGAAAGAAGCTACTAAGAGCGCGCGAAGGATTGTCGAGGAACTGGTCGACCATCGATGCCTGATGCACGCAGGAGATCGTGCAGAAAGGAGCACAGCGCTTCACGCTCGAATGCTCTCTCTGCAGATCCGCTACGTCGTACTTCTCGAGAGGAATCGCCGGAAAGCCACGTTGCTGCGAGCAATAGTGCACGAGTCCATCCTCGCAGATGTAGAGGTAACGGCTGCCGGCCCGACAATGCCAGTTGTTTGGGGCTCCCGACACGAGGTTCTTCTGAAACTGCTGGTAGTACGCAAAACTGGAGAACGATTTAGAACTGATGCTGACGAGATCACGATAGACGTGCTGTTGCTGATCATTTAGGGCCACGAGTTGGCCACCGCCGTCGTGAATGATACCGATGGTGGTTTGTAAACCCAGTTCCGCTGCCCGGCGGGTAATCACCAGCGCGTCTTCGGGATTCTTGATCGACGCTCCCACTACTGAATTGATATTGACATTGAATTCCGCGTACTGTGCCAGCCATTGCAGCTTCTTGTCGAGCACTTTCAGGCTCTTCTTCGAGACGTCGTCAGGCAGGACATTGTCGATGCTGATCTGCAGAGAATCGAGCCCAGCACGATTCAGGCGCTGGATCCGATCGGGAGTGAGCAGGTAGCCATTGGTGATGAGAGTCGCGATGCAGCCGTGACTGCGGATACGGCGGACCAGGTCGTCCAGCTTTGGGTGCAGCAAAGGCTCGCCCCCGCTGAACGTGATGATGGTCGTACCCAACTCGTGCAGCCGGTCGATGCGGCGCAGCATGACCTCGGTGGGCACAGGTTTTGAAAAGTTGTCATATTCGTTGCAGTAAGTACACGCGAGATTGCAGCGTCGGACCGGGATGACATGCGCTACGATTGGGTGGTACCGGGAGTGCATGGCCTTCGCGATTACCTTGACCTGCCGCAACTGCCAGGACACCGCTCGGACTTTCCGCTTCAGAGGAAGAAAACTCATTCCACACCGCTTGCCGTGACAGTGAGTTTACTGCAAGACGAGAGCACTAGCCAGAGCCCTGCAATGCGGCCTGAACAACATTTCCCCCAGCTAACGCTCATCGGGACATCTCAGCGCTGTCTCAGGTTCGGAGGCTGTGTAGCCGCATGGGCCTCGAGAGCTTGCCTGGTGCGCAATGACCGTGGGAATCATAATTGCCTGTGGCAGTGACGCACAGTTTGCAGTCGCGCACACGAGAATACAAGGTTGGCAGCTCAAAGACGGCCGGGTACAGCTTTCCCGGAACCGCTTTAGAATTGGATCTCAGGAGTCAATAATGTGTGGCCGCTATCGTCTATCCAGACGCAAGCAATTGATCGAGGAATACTTCGAGACAGATAACGAGGTCGATTGGGAACCTCGCTACAACATCGCCCCGTCGCAGCCTGTAGGAATTATTCGCCAAGATCCATCCAGACCGGGGCGGCACTTCTCGCTAGCTCGCTGGGGACTGATTCCGTCCTGGGCGACAGACGCCAGTGTCGGATTCAAGACAATCAATGCCCGCGCGGAGACGGTAGCGAGTAAGCCCGCGTTCCGAGATGCCTTCGTTAGCCGCCGGTGCTTGCTTCCTGCGGACGGGTTTTTCGAATGGCGGCGAAGCGGGAAAGACAAACAGCCCTTCCACTTCGGCATGCAGGACGATTCCTTGTTTGCATTTGCTGGGCTGTGGGATCGATGGAGAGACCCTACCGGCACTGTGATTGAGTCTTGCACGATTCTGACCACCACTCCGAACTCACTGCTGGCCGACATACATGATCGAATGCCGGTAATTCTCCGCCAGGAAAACTACGATCTATGGCTCGATCCCGGCTTCAAGGATGTGAAGGCGCTTGCGGAGGCTCTGGCGCCGTTCGAGGCGGCGGAAATGAGAAGCTTTCCGGTAAGCACAAGAATTAACTCGGTGGCGAACGATGACCCGGAATGCGTCGTGCCGAGCCATAACTATCTTTCTTATTCGCACTGCAACCGGTGTTACCTTCGCAATAGTTATAAGCCCAATGTAGTGAGCTGGGGAGACTACCGTCATTTGCCATCGATTTGACAATACTCAGGCAATCAGATATAGTTCGAACTGAGGTAGTTTCCACCCTCACCTCTTTCAGGTTCCCTGAATATAAGTCAGCCCATCTGAAGCCCCCTTCCTCTTATATACCTCGTAACCTTTAGGAGGTTGAATATGTACGCACGCAATATCTCTTTTCGCCTGAAGTCCAATATGCAGTCTGATTACACCCGGACATTCGAGAACCAGGTTCTTCCTTTACTGCGCAAGCAGAAAGGCTTCAAGGACGAAATCATGCTGTCGAGTCCTGGCAGCCAGGATGCGGTTGCAATCAGTCTGTGGGAGAGCAGGTACACTGCGGACGAATACAATACCAACATCTACCCGCAAGTGTTGAAGACTTTGGCGAATGTAATTGATGGAACGCCTAGGGTCCAGGCATTTGAGACGGTCGTGTCGACCCTCCATAACGTCGCCGTAGCCGTGTAATTCCGACAACCTGTCGAACGGGAAGGTGGCTCATCCTGCCTTCCCGCGCTACACAGCATCTGAAGGACCCACCCCAGCCGGCATGCATTCCCGCTGGTCCCACCCTGGTTGTAAGGGCGTGATTGATGTGTGCACGCCATCAATCGCGCATGAAGGATGACAACCATGCATCTATTCCAAAACGCAGAAACTATCGATCGCCTGGTAACCCAGGGCGAACTCCTTTTGAAAACCTACCACGCCGAGTACGACAAGAATCCTGCAAGCTTCCATGCTGAGTTCCTCCGTGGCGACTTCGCAGGCTGGCGCAGCACGAGACATACGTTGTACGGCGATTGCGCGGAAGAGATCATTGATCGTGTTGTGATCAAGACACGCTTAGCTATTCCCGGGGACGAAATGCGATACGGTGCTGCCCACGGCCTTTGAAGCACATTCTGGCCGAAGCTGAGCAGCTTCATAACGTCAGCAACCGTCTTGAGGCGCCGGGGGAGCAACATCCGCCTGTGTCGGCGGCGCTCATGATGATTTCGGGAAGTGACCGCGCGAACGCTGAACGATGGCACACGAAGGAGGACTGCAGGAACCCAATTGGGCATCCCTGGCGACCGGCTAATTTGCTTGTCGGGAGCTACACTGGGATGTGAGAAAACTCATTGTTGTCGTCATTGCGCTTGTTGTGTTGCTGCTCGTGTTCTTACTGGCAAGATCAGCGACACCCGTTGTCGAGCTCCCGTCTGCAGTCGTTTCCCTGGGCCAAGCCACTCCCATCACCGTTCACGTACGCGATCCGCGTGGCATTCGCAGGCTGCAAGCGTTCGTCGAGCAGAATGGTGCTCGGTACCAGGTCTTTGCGATGGCGCAGCCGTCGAAGTCGCCCGACAGTACCTGGAACTTCACGGCTGGCGTCAAGACCACTCCCCAGTTGCAGGCGGGCAATGCGAAGTTGATCGTCGAAGCGACTTCGAACGACCTGCTTAGAAAGACAGGCCGCGCCGAACGCGACCTGACCGTCGTTACGCAACCGCCGATTGTCAGCGTTGATTCAGAGCAGCACTACCTGTATCTGGGAATGGCAGACCTCGCCACGTTCAATGTCTCGGGGAGCTGGACAGAAGCGGGAGTGCGCGTCGGCGATGAGAAATTTCGCGCCTGGCCCATGCCTGGCGGCAAGCCGGGCCTGTTTTCCATGTTTGCGTTCGCCTGGAACATGCCGACCGATACCGTGCCGCTGGTCTATGCTGCGAACGGTGCAGGAAACGACGTGACCAGCCCCCTCGTGGTCGTGTTTCCGAAGAAGGAGCAGCCGAAATACAAGGTTCATGATCTACAGGTGAGCGACGCCTTCATGCAGAAGGTGATTAACGAACTTGACCCGAACGGAACGGGTGATCCGGTCACGCGCTTCGTGAAGATCAACAGCGAGATGCGCCGCGCCAACAACAAAACGCTTTCCGATCTGCAGTTCAAGACCGCCGACAGGTTTCTATGGTCCCGGCCTTTCATCCGGCAGCCTCACTCCCAGGCTGAGTCGAACTTTGCCGACGTGCGGAATTACATCTATCACGGCAAGAAGATCGATCAGCAGGTTCACTTGGGATACGACCTGGCGGTTACGCAGCACGTCGGTGTGGAAGCATCGAATGACGGCAAGGTCGTTTATGCGGCTCCTCTGGGAATTTACGGCAACTGCATCGTCCTCGACCACGGCTATGGACTACAGACGATCTATGGCCATCTCAGCAGGATTGATGTCCATGAAGGCGACATGGTGAAGCAAGGCCAAGTGATGGGCCTGAGCGGCCAGACCGGCATGGCTGGAGGCGACCACATCCACTTCGCGATGCAGCTCGACGGCGTCCAGATCGATCCGAAGGAATGGTGGGACGCACACTGGATTAAGGATCACATCGCGAGGCGGGTGGACCTTCCTGGGTTCAACCCGTAATGCAAGCCGTCACCCGAGACCAGTTGGGAAAAGGATTGCGGGATGAGTTCTTGAACGACAGGATCAAGTCCCGCACTCTGGTGCGGCGCTCCAACAACCTCGACAGCAATTGTTCGAGTTCGTCCGCAGCAGAGTCATACCATTCGGGAGGAATCTGATCGACGAGCGGCCAGAGCGAGCTTTCAGGGAAAGCTCTCGATCCGGCTCAGCCAGGGCTCGAAGCTCTCCCACCCGGTGATACCTGCGTACACGTCATTTCGCCCAAAGACGCCGCGTAGTGGCGCATCCGGGAAGCTCCATTCCCCGGCATTGAAGCAGTAGCCCTGGTCAATGAAGCTGGCGGTGAACTTGCGTTCGCCGCGGCGCTTCCAGAACGCTGCCTGGCGGCCGTCTGCATTGCAGGTCCACTTGTCGAACGCCAGTATGCCCGCAAAACTCGGCAAATTCCGCACACGCCCGATCATCGTCTCCGGCAGGTAGTCATACACCTCGCCTTCCGTGGGCGGAACCACATAACGCGATCCAAACGACGGGCCTGAGGTGATCATCGTTTGTCTGCCGCAAAGCTCAATGCGCAACTCCGGCGAGTGCTCGATTAACCAAGGATGTACGTCCACGACGTCGGCGACGGGTACTGGCAGACCGATCATCTCTGCGAGGCGCGTGCCCAGCCAGTCGTTGACCAATACTCGGGTGTGCTGCGGGTTGTTCTGGAACTTGACGACGTAGTAATTGCTGTCGGCGCAGCGCATGAGATGGCTCTGCGCGCCACCGCGCATCCGGCGGATGTGTTGAACGGCTTGAGTTGGCATGGAGGTGTCCCTATCGACAGATGTGGTGCGTTAACAGCTGTGGTCAGCGTTTCTGAAGAGGCAGGACTCGGACTGGCTTTGATGGACCAGATCCGGCTGGCTGTATCCTTTATCCGAGGTCCGCTATGAAGTTCCAGCAGTTCTCATTTGGGCAGATTCGGATCGATGGGATTGAGTACGGCTATGACGTGGTGATCGACCGAGGCAAGGTGGGCAAACGGAAGAAGAAAGCTTCCAAGAAGTTCCGCGAAGCCTTCGGACACACGCCGCTCTCTCTGGAAGAGGAGATCCCGTGGAAATGCCGTCGAGTTGGTGGTCGGCACGGGCGAAGGAGCACTGCCAGTCATGGATGAGGTGAAACGTGAGGCCAAGCGGCGCAAAGTTGAATTGCTCATCCTCCCAACGGAAGAAGCCATGGAGCTCTTGAATCGGCGCGCCGAAAACACCAACGCCATTCTCCATGTGACCTGCTAAGCGTCAGAATCCGCCGAGGCCACGGTGACACTCGATTACTTCGGAGACGTTATCCGAGGAAAGCTGGAGACCAGCAGTGACCCCGAAATGCCAGTTTCCCGCAGTCATTGCAGGTTAAATCGAAGTTTCTGAAACCATATTCTGGGGACTAGCCGCAATCTTGAGCGCTTCCCGTTCGATGCCGCTTAGCATGCCCCTGAACACGATGGCGTGGAAGGGCAGCACGCTGTACCAGTAAGCCAAGCCGAACAAGCCTCGCGGACGAAATAACGCCGACTGGTGCAAAACACATTGGCGATCGTTGCGTGCCTCAATCCGGAACTCCAGCAGCGCTTCACCCGGCAGCTTCATCTCTGCGCGCAAGGCCAGGCGGCGGTCGCGCTCGAAACCCACGACGCGCCAGAAGTCCAGCGCTTCTCCGTATCCGACGGTTTCTGGATCCCTCCGCCCTCGTCGCAGACCCGGGCCGCCGACCAATTGATCCATCCATCCGCGGATCTTCCAGAGAATATCCGCGGCGTACCACCCATTCCCACCGCCCACCCGGCAGACCGCGCGAAAGACCGCCCACGCAGGTGCTTCCACCGTAATCTGGCGAACGTCACGGAACACGGTCCCGCCAGCCCAATCCGGGTCGCCTGGAATAGGGCCCGCCATCGACCAACTGGTCTCCACGTCGTGTTCAGCCATCTTGTTAAGAGCCGCGTGTATGGCTTCGCGGACGCCGAGAAGTTCCTGCGGAATGAGACCGGCAATGCGATTATCCCGGCATACCACTGGATTCTTGAGTCCTTCCGCCAGGGGGCTAGCAATGGTGTTGCTGAGAGGCGTGATCAACTGGATCCAGTAAGAACTCAAGCGTGGCGTCAATACGGGTACAGGAATCACGAGGCGGCGGCGCAGTCCCAACTCTTCCGCCATGATGCTCATGATGTCGCGATAACAAAACACATCCGGGCCGCCAATGTCGAATACGCCGTCGGCGGTTTCCGGTACTGCGAGGACGCCGACCAGGTACCCGATTACATTTCTGACCGCGATAGGCTGGCATGGGGTGCTCACCCATTTCGGGGTGACCATGACGGGCAATCGCTCCACCAAGTAGCGCAGGATTTCGAAGGATGCGGAGCCTGATCCGATAATCATGGCCGCGCGCAGCACTGTGACTGGCACGCCAGTTGAGGCAAGCGCTTCCTCTACTTCACGGCGCGATGATAGATGCTCACTCAAATCCGGGCCGGTCTCGCCCAGTCCACCAAGATAGATGATTCGTTTGACCCCGGCATTCTTGGCGGCACGTGCGAATGTCAAAGCCAATTGATGATCGTGCTCGGCGTAGTCCGATCCCGCGGACATCATGGAATGAACGAGGTAGATACGCTGCCTCACATCCTTCCAAGTCGCGGGTCAGAGACGTTTCGTCGGCCAGTTCTGCTCGTCTGATTTGAACGTTTGGATCAGTGACCCACGAGCGATTCTGCAGTTTGGCTGGTGACCGCACCAGACACCGGATTGCATAGCCGTGATCGAGCAACCGAGGGGCAAGACGGCCACCAATGTACCCAGTTACCCCGGCTATCGCTACGCGTTCAGATACAGACACATAACTCCTTCGCAGCTGAAGGTCCTGAGTTGGCCCGCACTTCAGTGCCCAATTGTCGCCCAGCATCTCCTGCCCAGCAGGTAAACAAGCACAAATTTCCGAAGAACCTTGGTAGTGGTGAAGTCATTACGGTCCGCGACGACAAAAGCACTTACGGCCTGCCCAGCGCTGGTGGGAGGAGAAACCGAGTGAAGTTAGCGAAAAGCTTATGGGATTGGAGACGGGCAGAAATCCCATGAAAGTCGGGCGATTCTGGATACGAGCACCAGAAAGGCCGCCCCTCCCCCAGAAGCGGCCCACACCCGAGATCACACTCCACAAAATGGCGCATGTGAGACAGGCGGAATAATTATCTCTCCGGTTACCGAAAAAGCAAATCGACGTATGTGAGACAGATCGATCTATTCCAGGTCTCAGTGTGCCGTCTTCTTTTCGTGGGCTTTGGCGAGGTGAGCGCAAGAACTCGTCGGTCAGAATTGTTCCCTTTTCTTCGGGGGTGGTCCCCAATGTCGGGTTCCAGAAATATCTCGCCGCACCCGGAGCACTTCCACGCCACGACGATGCCTCCGAGTTGGCTTAACGCAACGAGATGCTCCACGCCGACAGTCTACGCTGTTCGCCTTTGCCTCAAGCCCGCGGAAATTGAAACAGCGACGAGGTGATTTACCCTTGACGCGCCTGCTTCACCATCTCGACGAACACTTCTCTGGTTTGCGACGGATCGCTAACTTCCCGCAAGAATGCGACGCGGGCTCCATTCACGCCATCTTGCGTTTTCAGGCGGAGGTGAAAGCCGAGGCGGTCGACCGAGGTCATCTCTGCCTCCTGTGCCTCAATGCCAGCAAACCGTTTGGCGAGCAGGATGAGCGCATCCTTGTGGTCGGAATTCATGTGCTGCATGATGTCGCTCTTGTGCTCAGCCAGCGGATCGGATTGCGCTTGCGGAGTAATCTGAAGCCGCCACCCATCCCATTACTCCGAAGCCGCCCACGTAATAAACGTCCAACACGTCCATTCGGTAAAAGGAGAAATCGTCAAAATCGACCCAGTACTTGCTATCCGGGTAACCCGTCAGATAGACCGTACGCGCGGCTGCCAGCTCTGGCTCCGGTATTCTGCTAACACTCCCAATCAACGTAACTCTGGATGAACCGAGCGGGTCACCGCTGGCCCCGGGCTCTGTCACAAACAGGCTGGCGCGAGGGTCCGCCTGCAGATTCTGCGTATGCATGGCCATTGTGCTGATAAGGAAAATGGGACGGCCCTGACCGTCCAGCGCATAAGGCATCAATGATCCGAAGGGGAAACCGGGCTGTTTCCGCGACAGGGTCGAGAGACTGCCGATGCGGCTTGAGTGCATCAACGTGCGTGCTCTCTCGGCAAACGAAGGCTCGGGAACTGCAGACTGGCCGCTCGTCGCGCCACTCGCGTGTTTTCCGAAGGATGTGGAAGACACTTACGCTTTCGACTCTTTCTTTGCGGCCCAACGCGCCTTCATGAGTGCTGACAACTTCTTCTTCGCGGCTGCGCTCAACGGACGGCGAACGGTGGTCTTCTTAGGCGTAGTCTTGTCTTGCTTCGGTGCGGACTTTCCCTTCCATTTTGCCCATCGCTGCTTCATAGCCTCGGAGATGCGCTTGCGTGCGGCTGGGCTCATCCGGCGACGCTTCCCGCCAGTCGTTGCCGCCTTTGGCGGACGTCCACGCCGGGGTGCAGTTGAAGTAAGTCCTTCAAGTGCAGAGATGGCCTGGTCAATCCGATTACGTTCAGCCTTGAGATCCGAGACTATGGTTTGGATATCCATGGAGTCCTTTCAAATGGTGCGCCCAAAATTGTAGCAGTCGGGTTTTCCAGACGGAGCTCGATTCATCTGAGACACGCGGCGACCTTTAAATTTGTCAGAGCTGTTAACCTCGCACCCAGTCTTACCAATCAGCAACCAGCTTGGCCGGCGCGTTTCTTGATGTTCTTCAAAGCCGGCGCCCTCACCCCGCAGCCACTGCCTTTCCGCACCGCCCCTTTCTGGCATCTTTCGTAAGTTTTCTCGCGATTCGTGTCGATGCAAGGTGGAGGGTAGGGCAGCGCATCTTCGTACAACGTTGCGAGGTCCTCTCGAGTTGCCTTCTTGTATTTGGCATCGAATACAGCCATGATCTCGTTCGCAAATTCCGGGTCGAGATAGGTAGTTCGCGAACGAAACTTGCTTGAGAACCGCGCCACCCATGTGCTACGCCGCACGCCCTTCAGATGGTTCTTGAGCGATGGAAAGTCACTTTTGCCGTCACTGTCGATGAGCAGCGGTGCATTCCTGAATTTGAATGGGAAACGCCGGTCCCATAGCACTTCTGATCGGTCTTTGTATTCAACTATTCTTCTGATCGGAGGCGTGAGCAACACCAGTTTCATTTCATTCTTGCCACCTTGGGCAAATGCAAAGCGAACCCCTTTCAGTCGCTTCACGTTGCCCGGCTTCAGTAAGTTCCTCGCGTGGCATGTTGTGATGCCAAAGCTGCCGAACTCCCAGAACGGGTCGGTCCGTTTCTCGTCGGGCCTCGAACGGTCTGGCCGACGCAAATGGACGATCAAGACGTGGCACTCTGGCACCTAGTTGTTCCTCTTCACTAACGAAACGTCCTGTTGCAGAAACCAGTCATAGAATCGACCGGCATCACGAAAACTCGGCGGTACAACACTGCGTTGGACGTAGCCATTCTTAACCGAAAGCCCTCCCCACGCTGCTTCCAAATCGGGGGTGACACGGTAAGCTCGATCGCGAAATTCGCCCATGGGTATGCACCTTTGAAGTCTTCCAGAGACGTCAGCACGTGCGATCACCACGATATCGTTCGGACTGATGACATCCCATCTTGTGTGTGCGTTCTCGCGATGCCGTTCGGCTGGGATTTCCGCGGCGCGTGCGACCTCGTCTACCACGTACAATCCAGTAATGGCGTAAACGAGCACGTTTTGTCGTTGGATCGACCGCAGGCCGGAGTAGAAAACGAGCAGGTCACCGCGCTTCAACTGGCTTATGCCCTTGCCTCTGACGGCGCCGTTGTCACCGTACGTCAGCCAGCGGAAGTCGGGATCGAGATGGGCGCTATGCTGACGCAGCGCCTCGGGAAATCCAAACTCCCAGTCCGCCGGAAAATTCTTTTGTTGGGCAAAGATCCTCACGTCGGCACGAATATTGTCGTATGGCACTCGTAATCCAGGTCTATATTGCTTCCCATCGCCGTCAGGAATTGGGACGAAGACAAATTCGTGCGTAGCCTCGTCAACAGGCGCATTCCATTTCCCGTACGCTTGATCTACCCCGATGCGCACCAAGATGCCGTTCACTAGATCACCTCACCATGCAGCTAAGCGCCAACGGTGCGACCGCAAACGGTCGAGTAAATTGCCATAGCCACACTCAATGCGCCACCCCAATTGTAGGGGTTCGCGCATTGGAAGTCGGCAAGATCTCTGGAATGACGGCAGGAGGCTAACCCCACTTCGTTACTGGAGAGTCACTAGCTGTGCCTAGGTCTTAATTCGACAGCCGCGAATCGATAACGGCACGAGCTGACCGGTCACAAGGTTGCAGAATCCGCCTTGATACGAAACAGAGCCATGGCGCAGCAATTGTGTGAGCATGCCCAAAGCCTGGTAGGCGAGATTCTGGTTGATGAAGGGTTCCTGCCGGGTTAAAGCCTCGGCTGCGCTGCAGGAGGGCTGGTCATCTTCTTTCTTGTCTCTCTTGAGGATCTCCGGGTACAGCTCGGCCACGGTGGGAAGGCGATCCTTCTTCTTCCTGTTGGCAGAGTTCTTCGGCTGCCCGAGAACGAATTGTCCGCTGGACGCGTTGTTGCCGAGATCCAACCAGTACAGTACCCGCGAACTCAATACCCATTTGTCGATGGCGCGCCGCGCTTTTCGGGTGTCAACGCAGCCAATGACGAAATCAACGTCTGAGCCTTTCTTGAGCTGTTGAATCGTCGCTTGCATGCCCTGCCAGTTCAGCCCCCAGAAGAGGTTGATTCGATGCGCCAGGACGATGGCTTTCGGGAAGCCGATCTCGGTTCGGCAGAATGGCTGGCGGACACAATTCGTTTCACTGACCGTGTCAGGGTCGATCAGGGTCACTGCCAAGCCGCCGGGATGTCCAAAGGCGAGGAGCGCTTGATGGAGGTACGGAAGTCCGGACACGATGGCGCTGCCGTTTCCGCCACAGCCGACGACAAGTATGCGAATTGGCCGCTCCAGCAATTGTGGATCGACAGTGTGAGTCATCGTTGTGCCGCCTCCAGTTTTCTCAGGTACTCATTCAACGGTTCCATCTCGATAAGCGCGGATCGGGGGAAGACCTTCTTACCAGTAAGGCTCCTCCAGAGAGCTGCCGTGCCGCCTTTGCGCTTGGTCAGTCGTCCCGCGCCGCCAGGGTGGGTGAATTCACTTTGAAAGAACGCCTGCTGCCAGGCTGGG
>CAVPUX010000022.1:0-28246 GCA_963709045.1 uncultured Acidobacteriaceae bacterium
TGTCAAACTGAGCCGCTGGTCCGACAGAGTCCGGCGCTCTCAAGCTCCACTGTTCCCCGGCTATGTTTTCGTGCACGTCTCGGACGCCGAACGTGTTCCGGTGCTGCAGACAGTCGGCGTCGTGAACCTCGTCTCCGTTGGCGGCAAAGCTGCGCGTATGCAAGAGGACGAAATCGAGAGATTGCGAGCTTGCGTCGCACGTCCCAACGACATTGAGCCGCACCCGTATCTAAAACTTGGACACCGGGTGCGCGTCAAGCATGGGCCCTTCGCTGGATGCGAAGGCATTCTGGTGCAGAAGCAGAACGCTGCCCGGCTCGTAATCACCGTGGACCAGATCATGAAGTCTGTCGCCATCAACCTCAACGGAGCTGACGTTGAGGCTATCGGTTAGTTCTCCAAACGATAAATCCTCGTCCTAACTGCCTTCGCTCACAAATCCAGCAGGCGATTCCAGATGATTCCTCTTCAGGGCTTTCCCAGCAGTTCACCTTGGACACAGGACCTCTTTCCTCCAGCAGCCCAGTCCAGCGCTACCAGCGCAGACTTTGCCGAGTCAGAAGTTCGGCTCGAGCCTCTTCTCAATGCTGCGGAAAGAGCACTCGACTTCCTGGCGGTTACGTTGGCCGTGTACTCCGCCTATGCTTTGTACCGGCTCTTGGGCGCAGGACAGCAAGCCCAATATCCTGCATCGGCGGTCTTACTTGGCGCCGCAGCGTTCGCCGTCCTCTTCGTAATTTTGCTGGAGCGGCGCGGTGGTTACCGCACATGCCAAAGCCTGCTTGCCGTGCGTGAGACGGAGCGCATCCTGCGGGTCACTCTGGAAAGCCTGCTTCTGACGTTATTGTTCGTCCACTTCTCTGCCCTGCCTTTGTCTCGCCTGGTCATAGCCTTCTCTGCCCTGGCGGTTCCTATCCTCGTCACGCTGACGAAATGGGAAACCTGCCACGGCATGCGTATCCTGCGCAGAAAAGGCTATGGGGCAAGGCGAGCGGTCATCCTGGGCTCCGGGACTCTTGGAAAGCGCGTTTACTCGGCGCTCGTCCGCTCTCCTAAGTTCGGACTCAATCCGATCGCCGTGGTCGATGACGATCCCCAAAAGCATGGCTTGGAGATCTACGAATCGTCCTATCAGCACAAGCACCCGGTGAAGGTGCTGGCCGGACCGGTATGTCCGGAGCTGCTGCGCGAGTTAAATGCCTCGGTGTTGGTGATTGCGACCACCGATATGGATCGTGAGTCGATGATGTCAACGGTGGCGCGACTTTCGGCAGCCAGCGTTAACACTTATTTCGTCCCCAAGGATTTCTCCGAGCCGGGCTACTGGATTGACTACGCCGAACTCGACGGCGTCATGCTGGCCCATCTGTCGCGAGCCCGCACCGGTTTCATTTACGAGCCGGCTAAGCGGCTACTGGATGTTGCAGCTGCCGCAGTGTCTCTGGCAGCGCTTGCGCCACTACTCTGCGTCATTGCCGTACTGGTGAAACTGACTTCGCCTGGACCCGTATTGTTCCAGCAGAATCGTGTCGGAAAAGACGGCCACCTGTTTTCCATGTACAAGTTTCGCACCATGTTTCGTCATGCGCCCCGCTATGCATATTCTCCAAAGCGCGGCGACGATCCCAACATTACGCCCCTTGGCCGCTGGCTTCGCAAAACCAGTCTCGACGAGCTGCCGCAGATCCTGAACGTACTTCTGGGCGACATGTCACTAGTCGGTCCCCGGCCCGAGATGCCCTTTATTGTTGAGCAGTACACTCCCTTGCAGCGTCAACGCTTATCGGTGAAGCCCGGGATCACGGGACTGTGGCAATTGAGCGCAGACCGGGCATTTCTGATTCACGAAAATATCGAATACGACCTGTACTATGTTCGCAATCGCAGTTTGTTTATTGACTTCGCCATTCTCCTGCACACTCTTCTCTTCGCCGCGCGGGGAGTCTGAATTCTTCCGCAGTTCTTCCTTTTCGTCTGGAGAAAATCATGCGCATTGCGGTTGTTGGCTCGGGCTACGTAGGCCTTGTCTCTGCCGTATGTCTGGCTGAAATCGGACACGAGGTCATCTCCGTGGACTCCGACGCCAAGAAAATTGCTGCCCTGAAACGGGGCGAAGTACCTATCCATGAATACCTCTTGCCTGAATTGTTGCAGCGGCACATCGGTGGGCGCCTAAGTTTCTCCTCTTCGGTCAGTTCGTCCGTGCGGGAAGCTGAAGCCGTATTTATCACCGTCGGGACTCCGCAAGCCGAGAGTGGGGAGCCAGATCTTTCCTACGTTGAGTCGGTGGCCTCGGAGATCGCCTCCGCAATAAACGAGCCCAAGCTGATCGTGGAGAAGAGCACGGTCCCCGTCTGCACCTGCGAATCCATTCGCAAGGTGCTGGCGATGAATGGCGCGCCGGCCGGTCACTTTTATGTAGCTTCGAACCCGGAGTTCCTGCGGGAAGGAACGGCGGTCACCGATTTCCTCTATCCCGACCGCATTGTCATGGGCGTCGACGACGACTTCAGCGCTGCCATGCTGTACAGCATTTATCGTCCACTGGCGGAAGGCACGTACTATCGCAACGAAGATGCAATTCCCTCTGCCGGCCCGAAACCAAATCGGGCGCGGATCATCGTGACCAATGCCAAAAGCGCCGAGCTGATCAAGCATGCCTCCAATGCATTCCTGGCCATGAAAATCTCGTTCATCAATATGGTCGCGAACATCTCCGAGGCCGTAGGAGCCGATATTGATCAGGTGTGCGCCGGCGTCGGCTCTGACCCGCGTATTGGGCCGCAGTTCCTGCATGCCGGCATCGGATATGGTGGCTCCTGCTTCCCGAAGGACGTTTCTGCCTTTCATTCTGTCGCCGTCCAATGCGGAACAGATTCTTCCCTGCTAGAGGAAGTTGTGCGGATTAACAACGATCAGCGCCTGCGCTTCGTAAAGAAGGTCCGCACTGCTCTGTGGACGTTGCGAGGCAAGCGGATTGGCGTTCTCGGCCTGGCTTTCAAAGGAGGCACTGACGATATTCGCGAATCGCCCGCGATCGCGATCATCCAGGAACTGCTGAAGGAAGGCGCCAGCATCTGTGCGTACGATCCCGCAGCGATGCCGAAAGCGCAGGAAGTCCTATCTCCGGCAGTCATCGAGTACGCTGAGAACGAATATCTGGCAGCCTCGCGGCGCGATGCGCTCCTCGTCCTTACCGAATGGGAGCAATTTGCCAAGATCGACCTGCAAAAGCTCCGCAGCGTCATGAAACAGCCCATCGTTATTGATGGCCGCAACCTTTTCCCACCGAGCCAGATGGCGGCTGCCGGCTTCCTGTACTACAGCGTGGGACGTCCGCTTCAGATCACTGAAAACATGCCTTATCTCTGGCACGGGATTCATCTTGCGCCTCAACCTGTAGCCGTCGCTTCGGCCCCGCGCAACGGCGTCTTCGCGTAATCGAACTGAAAAGACGTTCTCTGCGTGTGAGAAATCTGGCGTTTCGAATTTCTTCGGCAGCCTCTTCCTTAACTCCACGGAAAATTTATTTCCCAATGTTTCCCTCTGACCCTGACTCACAACCGATCGCTCTGCCAAACAACCTTGGCTATGCCCCGCCCCCCTATGGGCCTCCTGAAGAACAGGTGCTGGCGGAGCTGTGGACTATGTTGCGGCGGCGCAAATTGCTGATTCTGGGATGCTGTGTCGGGTGCCTGCTTCTGGCCAGTTGTTACCTGCTGCTTAAGAGCCCTCACTACGAAGCCACCGCACGGATCGAAGTCAGCCCCGCGGGAACGAATTCGTTAGGGCTCGATCAAATGGCCTCACGAGTATTGAGTCCTTCCGATCCAACCATTCAATTGCAGAGTGCCGTCACCGTTCTTCAAAGCAGCACCATCGCTTTCGCGGTGATGCAGCAGTTAAAGATGGCCGAGAGGAGAGATTTTGCTGGTTCGCGGGTGCAACCCGCGGGTACTTCGTTTGCCGATTTGCCTCCCGAGGTTCGCGATGCTTTGCTGTCGCGCTTTGCGAAGAACCTCGCGGTAGAAGTTGTTCCCAAGACCGACATCATTGCGGTGCGCTTTCGGGCTAAGGACCCGTCACTCGCCGTAGACGTCGTGAACTCGACCGTCGGACGCTACACCGAGCGGAATTTTCGCAGTAGCTATGAGTCGGCCACGATGGTATCGAACTGGCTGTCGAAGCAAATGGACGACCTGAAGATCAAGGCCAGCGAGTCGCAGCAGAAGTTGGCCGATCTCCAAAAAGAAAGAGGCCTCATCGGCGTCGACGAGACCGACAACATCGTCACCGAAAAACTCAAGCAGGTAGACGAGCAGCTCACTGCGGCGGAATCCGACCGCATCGTCAAAGAAGCGCGCTACCGCATCGCCGCCTCCGGAAATCCCGAACTGGTTGCCTCGACAGTTCCTGAGCCCACTCTCGAAGTGCTGCGCTCGCAGCAGGCGCAGTTGCGGGTCGACTACGCACGATTGAGCACAAAGTTTGGCGAGGGCTATCCCAAGCTCGCTGAACTGGGCAATGAAATCGCACAGGTTGACAGCGCCATTCAGTCAGAACTGACGAATCTGTCACAGCGTTACAAGAACGAATATGTCGCCGCCGCAAACACCGAGGGCATGTTGCACGCTAGCTTTGAGAAACAAAAGCAGAAAGCCTTCGACCTGAACGAGGGTGCTGCCCAGTACGCCATTCTGAAACATGAGGTCGAAGCCACTCAAGACCTGTACGAGACCTTGCAACTGAAGTTGAAGCAAGCCGGGATCGTCGCCGGCCTGGCCTCCGCAAACATCGCCGTGGTTGAGCCGGGCCAGCTACCCTCCAGACCAGTTGATCCCCGCCCGGGCCTCGATCTCGCGCTCGGCTTGGGAGTCGGACTTGGCCTGGGGCTCCTAACTGCGATTGGCCTCGAAGCCTTGGACACCACGATCCGAAGCAGCCAGGAAGCGGAGAATGCCAGTGCCCTACCCGTGCTGGCGGTAATTCCACTCATTCGCAATAGTAACGTCGGCACCGAGTTCAAGAAGTTGTCTGCCGACAAATGCGCCAACCAGCTTCGCTTGATCGCCTCCTCAAATCCGCACTCGCAAGCGGCAGAAACTTATCGCACCCTGCGCACTTCTTTGTTGCTCTCGGCGGCCGGAAATCCCCCCCAGGTACTGGCCATCACCAGTTCAATGCCCTCGGAAGGCAAGACCCTAACCGCCATTAACTGTGCCACCGTGCTGGCACAGCAAGGGGCGAAGGTCCTGTTGGTGGACACCGATCTGCGTCAGCCTTCCTTGCATCAGGCTTTCAATATTCCGATGGGCCCGGGATTGAGCGCCGTCCTCGACGGCACCTGCCCGGAGGAGCAAGCCGTCGCTCGCCTGGAACAGATGCCTTGCCTTACGGTGCTGCCCTCAGGAACGCTGCCACCATACCCTGCGGAAATACTTGCCTCGAAGAAAATGACGGACCTGATTCAGCGATGGCGCGGCGAGTACGACCACATTGTTCTGGATACCCCACCGGTGTCGATGTTCACCGACGCTGTCGTGCTGGGCACTCGCGCTGATGCAGCCGTGTTGGTCGTTCGTTCCGGTGTGACCAGCAGATATGCTGTTTGCCACACCCGCGACCTATTACACCGTGCCAATGTAAACATCGCCGGCCTGGTGCTCAATGGAGTCGATCTGCGTTACGAAAACGGCTATTACCGTTCCTACGGCTCCGGTAGCAAAGTAAAGAGGGGCACCATCCATTGACCGCTCAAACTAATTCAGATCGGCGCACCCATGTCACGCCGGTTGCGATGGCAACCCTGAGCTGCGTCGCGCTCGTCGCCTTTTCTGTCGGCGTCTCTGCCGCGTTGCTCGCGCAGAATGGCCCGGACGCGGCCACTCTTTCCCAGTCCCCTATCGCCGCGCCTCGACAGATCCCCATCCCGTCTCCGCAAGAACAACCGACCTCAGGCCAGACCTCCGAGGTCTCAAGAGCGTTACTGCTCGGCGCAGGCGATCTGCTCGACGTTCGCGTCTTCGACACCCCAGATCTATCGGGTAAGTTCCGGGTGGACAATCTCAGTGAAATCAGTCTGCCGGTGGGCGGAACGATCAAAGTATTGGGGCTCACCGCCGAACAGGTGCAGGTTGCCATCGAGGACCGGTTTCGCCAGCAGGACATTCTGCATCACCCCCACGTTGAGGTATTCGTGCTTGAGTACGCCACCCAGGGCGTAACCGTGATGGGTGAAGTGAAGCTTCCCGGCGTTTATCCCCTGCTGGGCAAGCACACGGTACTCGACTTCATATCGCTCGCCGGCGGGGTTACGTCGTCTGCCTCCAAAACAGTAATTCTTACGCACCAGCATTCTCCGGGACAGGTTGTCACCGTCGACCTGAGCAGCTCCGCTCAGTCGCAGCAACAAGACTTCGAGGTCGACCCCGGAGATCGCATCGTAGTCACCCGGGCAGGTGTGGTCTATGTGATTGGTGACGTGGGTAGGCCCGGCGGCTATCTCATCGAGAACAAGGACACCGTCACCGTTCTGCAAGCTCTTGCCCTGGCCCAGGGCTTGAACAAGACGGCCAAGCTGGATGCGCGACTCATTCGCACTTCACCCAGCGGACGCGTCGAATCCGATTTGCCGTTGAAGAAAATTCTCGCCAACCAGGCGACCGATCCCGGACTTCAGGATGGAGACATTCTGTTCGTTCCCATCAGCGGCACGAAAGAGTGGGCCGACAAAGGCGTAACTTCCGTCCTCCAAATGGCGGTAGGTGTCGTGATTTACGGAAGGCTTTGAGTGGATAGCACTTTCAAGAAGCAGCCAGGCCTTTGGGTCGCAGTCTTCGGCCCCGATGGGGCTGGTAAATCCGCCGCCATTCAACAGCTGGCGCAAGAGCTCTCCATCTTTCGCAACATCAAGCGCTTCCACTTCCGTCCCATGTTCACGCGGCGATGGCAAAATTGGCCTCCCGTCGTTGACCCACACGGAAAACTGCCGCGGGGATTCCTCTTCTCCGCTTTCAAGCTTTTTTATTGGCTGGCAGACTACTGGTACGGGTATCTAGCCGTCATTCGTCCCGCCCGTCGTAACTCAACTTTGGTTCTGTTCGACCGTTACTATCACGACGTCCTGGTCGATCCGGAACGCTATCGCTTACCCGCCTCGACCCTTCGGCTCGCCCAACTCGTTGCCCGACTGGTTCCGGCGCCTGATCTTTACATTCTGCTGGATGTTCCTGCCAAGATACTGCAAGAGAGAAAGCCTGAAGTCAGTTGCGAAGAATCGCGTCGCCAACGGCTCGCTTACCTGCAGATGTTTCAGTCGATGCCCAATGCGTTCGTCATTGATGCCGCCCGTCCTCTTGATGAGGTCACTCAACAGATGAAGTCTGCGATCTTCGATGTACTGGTAAATCGCGCAACTGATCGAACCGAGGTTTCGTTAATTGCTCGCGCCTGATGTCGCTCAGCAGGTATTCGCGCCGCTCCCGCGTTCCTCGCCGTCCGGCGACATGAGGCAAGACTTTTTCGTACTATCCCGAAACGGCCAGCCTCGTTGGCTTCTTCCGGCGCGGCAGCGAAAGCTAGATTCTGTCCTGGCAAGCTGGTCGCCCTATCGCTTGGGTTCGCGACTGCGGTGGCGTGCGGTGCGCGCGGCTAATCGAATCGGATGCATGTCGCTACTTCCCGGCCTGACCGTCTCAACTATTTCAGACCTTGATCGTATCGACTGGAATTCTCTGGGCTGGAACAGCGACGACGCCCCGGTTCCAGCCGTTTACTTGGGAACTCCGGGGCCAGCGCGCAAAGCCGCGATTCACTTGCTGGACTCCGCCTCCGGCGTTTGCCAAGTGATCGTCAAGGTTCCGATAAACGACGGTGCCCGCGCAGCAATTCTCCGCGAAGCTGATGTATTGATCAGCCTGGCTTCAGAGTGCTTTACCTTCTCCCCACACCTGCTCTCGGTCGATCGTGATCGGGGTATCTCTGCTCAAACCTTCCTTTCAGGCGCGCCCAGTTCACGCCGACTCCGTCCGGAGTATTTGCGCTTACTCCACGCGCTGCGTCTGCCTGGCGAGACGACGTCGATCGCCGAACATGCCGCCACGCTACAGGAACAGCTCCTGTGGTCCGCGACTTCTGACCGCGATCTTGTCACGATCAACGCAGCTCTCTCTCATCTATGCGATGCGGATCCGTTGCCCGCCTTCTGGATCCATGGCGACTTCGCTCCCTGGAACATCAAGCACAGCCTCGAAGGCCCCGCTCTCCTGGATTGGGAGGACGCGCGACGCGGCGGATTGCCGCTGCAAGATGCTTTTCACTTCCTGCATATCCAGGATTACCTCTTTGGCCGGCGCCCAGCTTCTCACGCCGAGAAACTAACTCACTTCGCACATGAACTCGGCGTCAGCGCCACTCAGTGCCGCACACTTGAGATTGCCTATCTCGCTCACTCCTACCTGCAACGCCTAACTCAACAGCAACAGCAGCATTCCGGTTTTCTGTTAGACACTCTTAGACTTGCCTTACAAGAACACGAGCACCCCGCGCCCAACCTTAGCTTCGGTTGCAACCAAGCGACATCGCCGCCAGAGTCTCCGACTGCATCACACATACGCTCAACCTTGTTTTCCGCAGTGATCGACGAGTTTAACCTGGCGGGATTGCGTTATTGCATCCTCAGCGGCTACGAAGAATATCCAGACCGAATTCCATCGGACGTTGACTTCATGGTCTTTCCGGCGGAGATGCCTCGCGTATCTGTGCTGCTGTCCCAGGCTGCTGCCCGCTGCGGCGGCCAGTTACTTCAGGCCATTCAACATGAAAGCAGCGCATTCTACTTCGTGTTGGCTAAAGATGGCGACCGACAGCCCGCCTTTCTCAACCCGGACTGCTGCAGCGATTACCGCAGACGAGGTCGCCTCTGGTTACGAGCCGATGCAATCCTGGGCGCCCGCAGGTCCTTCAAGAACTTCTATGTGCCCTCGGTTCCTGATGAATTCATCTACTACTTGATCAAGAAGGTCCTGAAGCAATCAATCGACGCAAGCCAAATGCGGCGGCTGCACAGACTGCATCAACGCGCCCCGCAAGATTGCCACACGTGGCTGCATAGATTTTGGTCAGCGCAAACTGTTAACGCCCTCGAACGAGCCCTAGGCAAAGAGGAACTCCTCTGGTTTGCATCAAATCGCACCCTGCTGCTTACAGAGCTCGAGGCGTCGGGCCAAGTAGAACCGATCCTTGCTCGTTTTGCTTCCACACTGCATCGACTCGTCGGGTCCGTGAAGCGCCTCCTGCAACCAACCGGCATGTGTGTGATTGTCTCGGCCGAAAATAAACTTCAGGGCGAGAGCATTGCCACCGCTCTGCAACATTCTCTTGAGGCGGCCTTTCGCTGGACAAGCGCCGTGCGCGTTGCTCCGACCCAATCGCTGCGCGACCCCAGCTGCAAAGAAGACGAGCCCCGTTATGCGCGATTTCTATCGGCCTTGCAGTTGTCCCGGATCGCCCTCAAAATCCGTATCGCCCGCATTCGGTCAACCCTGGCAATCTGCACCATCGATCAACGCGACCTCGCACCCGGCGGAAGACATTGGCTCTCGTCAATGTTCATGCGCCTAGTGCTCCGGCCAGATCTCACTCTAGTGCTGACCTCCTTTAGTCATCCGGTGATCTCCAACGCTGTATCTAACCAGAGCCATACCAAAGCGCGGCTGCGGGATCGTAACCCCGTCGTTCATTTCAACCAAGCTTTGTCAACAGAGGAAAATGTTTACCAGGCAAGCAGGGTGATTCTCCAGTGGCTGTCCACTCGGCAGGTGCGGCGGCTGAACCCTGATAAGGGGCCTCTTACTCCTTCTGAGGCCCCATTTTCCTCGGACCGTTCCGAGCTCTCGAATCTCCCGTGCCTGGAGGGCGATTAGTGGCCCGCATCCTGCTCTCGGCCTACGCTTGCGAGCCCGGTCGAGGCTCAGAGCCCGCCTTGGGTTGGGGTTGGGCAACCGAATTGGCACGATCTGGCCACCAGGTTTGGGTCCTCACTCGTGCGGATAATCGTCCTGCCATTGAACGCGATGCGCTCGCAGCAGATCCTAATCTCAATTTTGTGTACTTCGACTTGCCGGCATTCGCGCAGAGGTGGCGTAAGGGCTTTGGCAAGATCGTGTATTACGTGTTGTGGCAGTGGTTTGCCGTTCACCACATTCGCAGGCTCTTCCCCGCGTTGCCTTTCGACGTTGTGCAGCATGTCACCTACGCCAGCGGGCGCTATCCCAGTTTTATGGCATCGCTCGGCATTCCCTTTTACTTTGGCCCGGTTTCCGGCGGCGAGACGGTCCCCCTTCGCATACGTTCGGCCTTTTCTGTCAGCCAACGCTGTCGTGAACGCCTCCGGGATTTGTCGAACTTCGTCGTGCCACTCGATCCGGTAATGCGCTGGGTTTTCCGGCGCGCCGACAAGCTCTTGGTGACGCGCGACACGGTCTCGCTGGTGCCACCACGCTGGCGCCACAAATGTCGCACGGAGTTAGCCATCGGCCTCACCGCCGATTACCTGAATCATGTTGATGCCCGGGAGCCGCACGACAGCAACGGTTTTCGCCTTCTCTACGTGGGCCGATTGCTGGAATGGAAGGGCCTTGACCTCGCGCTTCATGCGGTCAGTCAGCTTAAAAAATCACACCCCGAAATTTGCTTCACCATCGTCGGCGATGGTCCAGCGAGAAGACGATTGCAAAAATTGGCGGAAGAGCTGGAACTCTCCGAAGTTGTCGAATGGGTCCGTTGGGTGCCGTACAACAACGTCCGCGACTACTATCGCTCCGCGGACTTGTTCTTGTTCCCCAGCCTGCGAGATTCCGGCGGCATGGCGGTTCTGGAGGCCATGGCACACGGGTTGCCAGTGGTATGCACCGACCTCGGAGGGCCCGGTGTCATCGTCAATCAATATTGCGGGCGCGTTGTATCCACTGGGTACAGAACCCAAGATCAAATCGTAAACGGCCTCAGCGAAGCTATTCAAGAGATTGCTTCTACTCCGGCGCTGCATGATTCGCTGGCAACTGGTGCGCATGCCCGGGCACGACAATTCACATTCGAGGGTCTCGTCGCTTCCCTCCATCCACCCGCATTAGTGTCCAACGTCAGTCCAATCGCATGAGCAGCGCTTCTTATCTGGCGACCCTATATCACCAAAGCGAATATCTTCCGTCGATCAGTTTTTGCCGACCTCGACAGTGGCCCGTAAATTTCTGTCGCGGACTGCTCTTTTGCTTACTGTTTTCCGTAATCCTTCTGCCTGAATTCAGTCGCGACGGAAATTCTGCTCCGGGATCATTTCTCTATTCCAGAGCCATCGGCAGTTTGCGTTTCATTGACCTCGCAATAATCGTTGTCATCGTCAGTCACGTGGCTGCGCTGGCGTGTTTCCGCAGAAAGATCCTCTACTTCCCTCGAGCTTTGGCGGTGCCCGGTCTTGCTTTCTTGGTGTGCATCGTAAGCGGCGTCTGCTACGGCAGCTTCCGCGGCGGGACCAATTTCTTCTTCGATTGGCGCGCCCTCGCCCTGGGTATCGGACTTTACCTGGTGTGGGCAGTTTGGATCCGGACGGCTTCCGATCTGAATCTTGCAATCCGCATCTTTGCCATCTACATGGCCATACGCATTGTCATTTTGTACGCTTTGCACCTGGCAGGTTATCGGGAAACACTTGCCGGCGTTCCCATTCCGACCTTCGATGGACCCGCTGTCTCATCCATCGTCTTCACCGCTCTGCTCGCCTTGCGCTATGCCGCAATTTCTCGTAGTCGGCGCCGGCAACTTCTCTGGGCAAGCCTGGCTGCCGGCGCCTGTCTAATCGTGCTGCTCTGCTTCCGTCGCACCTATTGGGGAGAACTGGCCGCCGGCACCTGTCTGCTACTGCTCTTTCAGCGACGTCACCGAATGCGCAGCGCCATCGTCGTCTGCGCGATGGTCGGCCTTGCGGCCCTGATACTGGGGCCGTCTTTCTACTCCCGCCTGCAGAGCTTCGACTTCAACCGAATGGACTCGGAGTTCAGCGCCGACAACGCCGATCATCTCGGCGATTTGCTGGACGGGGTGGATCAGGTCCGGCAATCTCCTGTCATGGGCATCGGCGTGGGCACATCCTACCCGACCTGGCGGATCAGGAATTGGAAATCTGAGTCGGTAATGGTACACAACGCGCCAATTCATGTCTGGCTCAAGTACGGCATCGCCGGCCTGACTTGCTATCTGTGGTTTCATGTCGCCCTGTTTATCTGGCTCTACAAACAATCGAAGCTCGTAGCACCGGCTACTGCGGCCTTCGTGCCTGTCGCATTTGCTTACCTGTTGGCACAATTCGCCATGACGCTCGGCTTCGCCCCATGGCCCTATTCGGAGCTCCAAATGACCACGTTGATCTCGTTCATCGTGGCAGCGGCCGTATTGGGTGCACACGTACATCGACCGGCGTTGAGCATGAGCCAACTGTCCAGCCGATGACAACCTTTCCGGACTTCTTTCAGCAATCCTAGGGAGCCAAATGCCACTTCCAACTCTCTCGGTAATCACCCCTTCTCGCAACAGCGCCACGTTCCTCGAAGATGCACTGCTGAGCGTGGCTCGGCAACAGGGACCACAGGTCGAGCACATCGTCATGGACTGTGTGTCTACGGACAACACCATTGAGATCCTAGCTCTCTTTCCCCAAGCGCAATTGATCTCGGAGCCGGACAACGGACAGTCCGACGCCATCAATAAAGGCTTCCTCCGTGCTACGGGTGACTTGATGGGCTGGCTTAACGCTGACGACTACTATCTTCCCGGCGGACTGGAGGCCATCGCCGTGGCCGCCGACCAACATCCCGAAGCCGATGTCATCTATGGCGACTGCGTCTTTGTCGATAGCGCCGGAAAAATCGTTCGCTCGAAAGTCGAACACGCTTTCGATCCCGCCATCCTCATGTATTTCGGCTGCTACATCCCCTCGACCTCGACATTCATTCGTCGCCGCGTCATTGACTCAGGCCTGCTACTCGACTGCGACTACCGGGTATGCATGGACTTCGAATACTTCACCCGTCTGGCACATGCGGGATGCAAGTTTCACTACGTGCCGCGGTTCATTGCGGCCTTCCGCTGGCATGGATGCAACGTCAGTCTCCAGCAAACTGGCAAGCGTCAGCAGGAACGCCGCCAAGTTCAGCGCAACTTCGGCGCCCGCCAGTATTCTCCTTCCATGCTGGAGTTTCTCGCCGATGTACACCGCGCCAAGCGCGTGATGCGCAAAGTAGTCAGCGGGAACATCGCTCGTGAGTTTCGAGTTCGCGAGATGCTTGGTCGCGATACCAGGTGGCAAGCTGGAGCAGAAGGTTCCGAGACATGCGCAAGCTTAGCGTGCTTGTGATCCACAACCAGTACCAGCAGCCGGGCGGCGAGGACGTCGTGGTGCAAGCCGAGGTCGATCTGTTGCGACGGGCCGGACATCGCGTCATTCAGTTCACGCAAAACAACGCGGCGCTGGCCACCCTTACGTCTCTCCAGAAAGCTGCTCTATTCTTCACCACGACTTGGAACCGCAACGCGTACTCGAAAATCCGTGACCTCATCAACAAAGAACGTCCGGACATCGTTCATTGCCATAACCTTTTGCCGCAGGTAAGCCCGGCTGCCTATTACGCATGTAAATCGGCGGGCGTTCCGGTCGTGCAGACGCTGCACAACTACCGGCTATTTTGTCCGGCAGGCACCTTCTTTCACAACGGACGAATTTGCCAGGATTGCATCCGCAGCCTGCCTTATTCGGTTAAGCAGGGCTGCTATCGCGGTTCCCGGCTCCAGACAGCGACGGTCGCCATGATGCTTGCATTTCATCGAAATCGTGAAACGTGGACGCGCTCCGTCGACGCCTATATCGCACCAACCCAGTTCAGTCGTGACTTCTTCGCCATGCTCGGCTTACCTGGCAAAAAGATCCATGTGAAATCCAACTTTGTGGCACAGAATCCCGCACCACGTACTGCTCCCGGAAGTTACGCTCTCTTTGTGGGCAGACTAAGTCCGGAAAAGGGCGCCCTTGAGATGCTCAGAACATGGTTGCACCTTCCTCACATCCCGTTGGTCGTGGTCGGAGACGGTCCTCTGTATGACGAGGCGTCGCTGTTAGTTCGACGCTCCGGCGGCACGCACATAAAACTAATGGGTCGCATGAGCCAAGAAGATACCCAGGCGCAAATGAGGGGCGCGCGCTTTCTCGTTTTTCCCAGCCGTTGGTACGAGCCCTTCGGTATGGCTCTAATCGAGGCGGCAGCAGTGGGCGTGCCGGCGATCGCTGCTCGCATCGCTGGAGTCCCGGAGCTGGTTGTCGAAAGCAAAACTGGTTTGATGTTCGATCTTCAGAAAGACGACTTAGCCGCCAAGGCCAACTGGGCGTGGATCCATCCCTCCGAAATGGAAGCAATGGGCATTGCGGCTCGGCAACACTATCAACGGAACTTCACCGCCGAAAAAAACTACGAATCCCTGATCACCGTGTACCGTTCGGTATTGAGCAACTGATGCCGCCGCTAAGCCCAACCAATGCGTGAACTGAATCATGTCATAGCGCGCGTATTTACTTGGGCTATTCTCACACTGCTGATCGCGTGTTCGATGGCCAAGTTTCCCGCAGCGCAGACCGCGTCGGCAGCTGCAAATCGCCGCCGCGCACAACTAACACAAAACTCCGTCACCTCCAATGCCAACGACCCTAACCCTTCGAGCCTGGGAGCGATATCCGCTTCGGTCGGTGCAGCGGTCGATCGACGGGTCAGCGCTGACAGGCAGAATGAACTAATCGATCCCAGTCTGTCGCCTTTGCGCATCACCGCCGCAAACGTAAACGGGGAGGATGAGACGTCCACTCCAGCACAACCAGAGACAGCAGCGCTGTCCACCTCCAGCGGGCGCTCAGCATCCAAAAGCCGCAGCCCAGGTGCATGGCCATCGGCGGGTCGATCTCCTGTGAATCAGCTACAAGAGCGCCACCTGTCAACTCGCGGAACACACAGCGTTCGCCACACCAACAATACTTCGCCCTACCCCGCCCCGGTTTTCGGAGCGGACGGGATCTTGCGACAAAGCCAGGTTCACGTCAACAGCCTCACTGGCCTGAGCAAAGCGCGTCACCAGCAAGAAATCTACCTAAGGCATTGCCAGGCTCTGGCCGTCAGTGACGTGGAGTGCCAAGCGGGTGCCCGGCAGCCTGGAGTCTCAATCACCCGGCACAACACAACGCAGTCCTATCGAAAATCGTTGGCAGCAATTCCCTGATTCGCAATCAAACGATTCCTAATTCCTATTCTCACTATGCCTAAGAAGGGGCGCGTCACATGAAATCAGCAACTCGCGTATTAGTTACCGGCGCAGGTGGCTTCATTGGTCATCATCTGGTCAAACGGCTCAAGGCGGAGGGCTACTGGGTTCGCGGAGTCGACATCAAAGAGCCCGAATTTGAGCCCAGCGCGGCCGATGAGTTCGAACTCCTCGACCTCCGTTTCTGGAACAACGCTCTCCAGGCCACCAGTCACATGAATCAGGTCTTCACACTGGCCGCCGACATGGGTGGCATCGGCTACATCACCGCCAAGCTCGCCGAAATTGCACGCAACAACATCCTCATCAATGCTCACATGCTGGAGGCAGCGCGCCTCAACGGCGTCAAGCGCTTCCTCTTTTCCTCGTCTGCATGCGTCTATGCGGGGTACAAGCAGAACGACGCGAACGTCACGCCCTTGAAAGAGGAAGATGCTCATCCCGCCGACCCTGAGGAAGGCTACGGATGGGAAAAACTTTTTACCGAGAAACTTTGCCGATATTACTTGCACGATTTTGGGCTCGAAACTCGCGTCGTTCGCTTCCACAACGTTTACGGTCCGTTAGGCACTTTCGAGGGCGGCAAGGAAAAAGCCCCGGCTGCGATCTCGCGCAAGGTGGCGCTGGCCGAACAGGATGGCTACATCGACGTCTGGGGCGACGGTAAGCAGACTCGTTCCTTCATGTACATTTCAGACTGCGTCGAAGGACTGTTGCGTTTGATGGCCAGCGAGCACTGCGAACCGCTGAACCTGGGCACGGAGGAACTGGTCAGCGTAAATGAGTTGGTGGATATGGTGTGCGCGATTGCCGGCAAGCGCCTGGACAAGTGTCACAACCTGAGCCAGCCGCAGGGCGTCCGTGGCCGCAACAGTGATAACTCGCGTCTTCGCACGGTGCTCGGCTGGGAACCCAGGACGCGACTGCTCGATGGTCTCAATATTACCTATCGCTGGATCGAACAGGAACTGCAGAAGTCCGGCCGCCTGCCCGAAGTATTGGCCTATGCTTCCGATTAACCACACTTGTCCGCCGCGAGCCAACGTGCTCGGGGTTGGCGTCAGCGCCATCAATATGCCAGAGGCGCTTCGTTTGTCGGAGCGCCTACTGCGGGACCACGGTAAGGGCTACGTTTGCCTCACCGGCGTTCATGGAATCATGGAAGCGCAGCGCGATGACGCTCTTCGAGGCATACTGAACCACTCGTTCCTTTGTGCCCCAGACGGCATGCCGACGGTCTGGGTGGGACGGTTGCAAGGACATCAAAACATGCGCCGCGTTTACGGTCCCGACTACATGCTGGAAATGTGCAAGATGTCGGCAAGGGCAGGGTTCCGTCATTTTCTTTATGGAGGAAAAACCGGGGTCGCAGAGCGGCTTAAACAACAACTTGAACTAATGGTTTCTGCTATTGATATCATCGGCACTTACACGCCACCATTCCGCCCACTCACGGTGTCAGAAGAAGACCAGATGATCGCTACGATCAACCGTTCACACCCTGACATCGTCTGGGTGGGCCTGAGTACCCCGAAACAGGAACGCTTCATGGCCCAATATTCTGAGCGACTGAACGCGTCCCTGCTGGTGGGCGTCGGTGCTGCATTCGACATCCACGCCGGTCTCCTCTCCGACGCCCCCGCTTGGGTAAAGAATTGCGGCCTCCAGTGGCTAGATCGGTTGATCAAAGAGCCACGCCGGCTCTGGCGGCGCTATCTAACCAACAATCCCAGATTTCTGTGGGATATCGGACTTCAACTGTCGGGCCTAAGGAGGTTTGACATCAACGAATGCTAGATCGCCAGACTCAGTCTGGCCACTGGTATGGAATAGATCGTTCTCCAATGCGAAGTGTTCCTTTCGGCGGACCCGCCAACCGGGCCCGCCTTTTTTCGTATGAACCCTTCACGTGTGACCGCCGTCACTGCCAGACCGCTCGTTTTCACAGAGCATATGAGACCAGACCCTCGAGCACCGGTACGTGTCGACTAAGCAGGTGAGTGCTTGAGCAGAAATAAGATTCTCGTCATCGACGTCGATCCCGTCATCCGTTCAGGAATCTGCGACTTTCTCACAGCCCAAGGCCACATCGTCGCCGAAGCGGCCAACAGTCACGACGCACAAGCTCAGTTTGAGAAGTTTCGTCCTGACGCCGCTATCCTCGACTTCTCCTTCCCGAACGGTGATGCCCTCCACTTATTACAGCGAATCAAGAGCGCCGACGGCAACGTTCCTGTCATCGTTCTGACCGGGCAGAGTTCGCTGGAATTGGCGGTGCAGGCCATTCAGGAAGGGGCCGAACAGTTCCTCATTAAACCTGTTGACTTGTCGGCTCTGCATGCCGTGCTGCTGCGGACACTGGCCAACCAGCGTTATCGCCAACAGTCGCTGGTCTCCATTTCGCGGACGAAACGCGAATGTGTCGACCCCTTCCTGGGCAACAGCCCGGCCATTCGCCGACTCGAAAGCTATGCCAAGCGGGTGCTGAACAGCGAGAGCCCGGTCTTGTTGCAAGGCGAGACCGGATCAGGCAAGGGCGTGCTTGCCAACTGGATGCACCGCAATGGGCCTCGCGCCGAAGAAGCTTTCCTCGACTTGAATTGCGCCGGACTCTCTCGCGAGTTACTCGAATCCGAACTTTTTGGGCATGCCAAGGGTGCATTTACCAGCGCCGTCAACGCCAAGCAAGGCCTCCTCGAAGTGGCGGACCGCGGTACGGTGTTCCTCGACGAGATCGGCGACATCGACCTTCAGGTCCAGCCCAAACTGCTAAAGGTGCTGGAAGACCGCGTATTTCGACGCGTCGGAGATGTTCGTGACAAGGCGGTCGACATTCGATTGATCTCTGCTACGCATCGCGAACTACTGGACTTGGTTCAGCAGCAGAGGTTTCGTGAGGACCTCTATTATCGAGTGAACACAGTGCCTCTGCGCGTGCCGCCGCTTCGCGAGCGAACGGAAGACATCCCCATGCTGGTGCAGCACTTTCTCAATCGCTTGTCTCAGGACTGTGGCCGGGGAGAGATGGCGGCCGACAAATCCGCCATGGACGCGCTGCAGCAGTACTCATGGCCGGGCAACATTCGCGAACTTCGCAATGTGCTCGAGCGTGCCGTTCTCATTGCGGACAATAATCATCTAACCGCACGCCACCTGCAATTTCAAAACTCCACCCACACTGGCCACTTGTCCATGCGCAGCGCGACGGGAACCCTGAAGCAGATGGAGCGCGCCTATATCAATCTCGTCTTACAGGATGAGGGTGGTTGCATTGATGCCTCCGCGCGCCGCCTCGGGATACCTCGAAGTTCGCTCTATAACAAGATGAAAAGGTTCGAGATCCCCCCGGAACAGGGCGCATCGCCGCGGATTAAGAACGCCCTGGCAGGAATCGTTCATCGCCAACTAGGCCAACCCGGGCTGCTCTGGGGCCATCTTTTACGATATAGTAACGGATTCGTATGTGGCCGCTAACCCGGTTCGAACAGTTCGACAGAGCATACCGCTCCCCCGACGTCACGTGGGACCCGGCAGATTCAGCCATCAGTTTGCGATTTCCCGAGGGCTTGCTATTCGCCCTTTTGTTGGTCACTCCTTTCTGGATTCTGGTTGCGTTCTTGCTTCATTTCCTGCTTGGGTAGATGGCCTTTTGTCGCTCGAGATCATAAACCGCTGAGAGCTTTTGGGCTTTGGACGCTCGAGCCAGCGCCGCCGCACGTAGACCGCTGGGCAACAGAAACGCCTCCTCTGGACGCTGAGCCTTGAGTCGTGACATGCTTTCTTTGTGCCTGGATTCGCCCTGAGGCAACATGGAACAAGTGAGTCTCACCTAGGCTTGTCAACCTGAGGAAATG
The DNA here is from genome assembly GCA_963709045.1 of uncultured Acidobacteriaceae bacterium. Taxonomy (GTDB): domain Bacteria; phylum Acidobacteriota; class Terriglobia; order Terriglobales; family Acidobacteriaceae; genus Bog-257. Next base: position 19,209 of record CAVPUX010000022.1, read on the forward strand.
CATGCGCGGCATTCTGCTCATCCCAGTAAAGAGCCTCACAACCGCGAAGCAGCGCCTCGCTGAAGCGTTGGATCAGGAGCGGCGCTCGCAGTTTGCGGAAGCGATGTTGCGCGATGTGATGACTGCGGCCGCTGGCGTTCTCGGCCGGATCGACATGGCGCTGGTTACCGGCGATGCCCGGGCGCGAGCGCTGGCCGGCGAGTTCGGTTTCCTGGTAATCGAAGACGCCGGCAATGAAAGCGAGACGGCCGCCATCGAGATGGCTACAGCATGGTGCGAACAGCGTGGGTACGACACCACGATCGTCGTGCCAGGCGATATCCCGCTTATCACCAGCCAGGAACTACAGGCCGTGCTCGACGCCGCTCCCGCCGAGGGCGCGGTCTTTGTGCCTGCCTATGATCGTCGCGGCAGCAACTGCATTCTGCGCCGGCCGGCATCCCTCATTCCGCTGCGCTTTGGTAATGACAGCTTTTTGCCGCACTGTGAAGCGATGAAGAAGACAGGCAAGAAGTTGGTTATTCTGGAAATGCCCGGCATGGGACTCGACATCGACAATCCCCACGAATTGGATCTGCTATTGCAACGCGACGGCAACACCAACGCGCAACGAGTCCTGAGATCGTGGGGTTTCGGCGCGGATGACGAGGCGCAATGGGAGGCAGCCGTTTGAGTCGAATCGGGACCGCCATTAATTCCGGCGAACTGCGCGCATTTCCCGTGCTCGGCATTCGTAACGTTTTTGCCGGCGACTCTGTTGCCAAAGCTTATCGTCGACGCGCTCGCTCTCGGCGGCCGGCGCTTTTATGAGGGCGACATCCTCGTGGTCAAGCACAAGATCGTATCCAAGGCAGAGGGGCGAACGGTTGTGCTTGGCTCGGTGAAGCCATCTGCTCCCGCCCGAAGTTTTGCCCGCAACAACGGCGCCGATGCTCGTGTCGTGGAACTGGCTCTGCGTGAGGCCAAACGGGTCGTCCGCAAGAAGCACATTCTCATCACTGAGACGCAGCACGGCCTGGTGTGCGCCAACAGCGGTGTGGATGTTTCCAACGTCGATGGCGGCAAGACGGCGGTGTTGCTGCCTGCGGACGCGGACCGCTCGGCGGCACAAATTCACAGAGAATTAAAGAAGCGCACCGGACTGCACCTTCCAGTGATCATTGCCGACAGCTTTGGACGCCCTTGGCGCGAAGGTCTGTGCGAGGTCGCAATCGGCGTCGCAGGAATGAAGGTGATTCACGATTACCGTGGCAAGCGCGATTTCTACGGGTACAAGATGCACGCAACGGAAGAGGCGGTAGCGGATGAGTTGGCGTGCGGTTGCAGGGCTGGTATGCGGAAAAAATTCACGCGTTCCGGCTTGTATAATCCGGGGTTATCCGTATCGTCGCGGTAACGGCACCGCGCAACAGATGGTGCGGGCAAAAGAGAAGGACTTGTTTCGGTAACCTTGGGGAAATATGCACGACATCAGTTGGGCCAATCAGCAAACTCTGCAAGATGTCACGTGGGACGATGTGCAACGGCGCGCCTCTTCGCCGGTGCGGGTGGCGCTGAACAAAGCGCTGTCCTCGCTGGATGGCAGCGTCCTGACGCGCGAAGAATGTCTCACGCTCGCCAATTGCACTGGCGACGATCTTTTCGGTCTGGTGGTTGCTGCCAACGAAATCCGGCGCCGGCTGGTCGGGGATGTAGTCAGCTACGTGGTCACCCGCAATATTAATTTCACCAACGTGTGTTTCGTGGGATGCAAGTTCTGCGCCTTCAGTGTTGGTCCGCGCGATGAGACTGCTTATTTTCTTTCGCTCGACGAAGTCGGACAAAAGTGTCGCGAGGCTGAGCAGTGGGGTGCAACCGAGGTCTGTATTCAAGGCGGGCTCCCGCGCAACCTGCCGCCGTTTTACTACCGTGACATCCTGCGCGCGGTAAAGTCGGCGACGCCCAAGATGCACGCGCATGCATTCTCACCGATGGAGATGGTCTATGGGGTCGAACTCACCGGTATGCCGTTGCGCGAGTACCTCCTGATGCTGAAGGAGAATGGCCTCGACACCTTGCCGGGTACCGCGGCGGAAATTCTCGACGACAGCGTGCGTCACATACTCTCCGCCAACAAGCTGACCACCGCGCAATGGTGCGAGGTAATCGAGACCGCGCACGAGTGTGGCATCCACAGCACGTCAACCATGATGTACGGTCACGCGGAGACGCCGGAACACTGGGTCAACCAGTTATTGCTGCTGCGCCAGATCCAGTCGCGCACTGGAGGGTTCACTGAGTTTGTGCCGCTGGGATTCATTCATGACCACACCTTACTGTTTGCGCAGGGACTCGCTCGCTCAGGCGCGACCCACGAGGAGCATCTCAAGGTACATGCGCTGGCACGCGTAATGCTGGCCGGCTCCATCAACCACATTCAGGTTTCGTGGGTGAAACTCGGTCGCGAAATTTCGCAACTGTCGCTGCTGGCCGGTGCCGACGATTACGGTGGCACGCTGTTCGAAGAGAACATCTCACGGCTGGCGGGAGCGACTGCCGGACAGTACATCTCGACCGCAGAATTCCAGGAGCGAATTCGAGAATTGGACCGCGTGCCCGCCCAGCGCAACACGCTTTATACCAAGTACAGCTATCCACCCCGCCTCTCCGCTGCCGAGCCAGTAATCGTGGGCGGCGCCGCATGATCGCCATCGTCGGCGGCACGGGTCCGGAAGGTTCGGGGCTGGCGCTGCGCTGGGTGCGTGCCGGCGAATCGGTCATCCTTGGCTCGCGCGATGCAGAGCGCGCCAAGGCCATGGCAGCGCAGATCGCGGACAAGGTCGGCCCCTTGGGTAGCGTGGAAGGCGCGGATAACGCTACCGCCGTCAAGATGTGCGACATCGTCGTGCTAACCGTTCCGTTTGCTGGGCAGGCGGAATTGCTCAAGCAGCTCAAGCCCTCTTTCCGCCAGGGCACGGTCTTGATTGACGCAACGGTTCCTTTGGCGGCTGCCGTTGGCGGGCGTCCCACGCGCGTGCTGGGTGTGTGGCAAGGCTCCGCTGCAGAGCAGGCAGCCGAGATCGTCGGCAAGAACATCGCCGTCGCCGCGGCCTTCCACAGCCTTTCCTCAACCGTGCTTCAAGGCGATCAACCGGTGGACTGTGACGTGATCGTTTGTAGCGACGACGAGCGGGGGCGCGAGGTCGCGTCAGAGTTAGCGACGAAGATTCCAGGCGTGCGCGCAATTGATGGCGGCAAGCTGGAAAACGCGCGCATAGTGGAAGCCATGACCGCCTTACTGATCACACTCAACATCCGGCACAAGGTGCACGGAGCGGGATGGAGAGTGACGGGGCTGGGAATCTAAAGGCAGGGACTAGGGACCAGTGGCTAATAGTTTCAAGTTTAGGGTCTTATCTTACAGCGCGATCTCAAGCGAGCGCCTGAGCTCACCTCTACGTTGCAATCCCGTTCGTTACTTCACTTCATTGGCGGCAGATACGGCAGATAGCGGGCAAACAGCCAGCACAAGAAAAACACTATTGGAATGTGCACGATCATTTGCAACACGCTATAGCCAACCAGATCGCGCGCCTTTAACTTGAGAATACCCAGCAGGGGCAACATCCAAAACGGATTGACCAGGTTCGGCAAAGCTTCCGCCGCGTTGTAAATCTGCACTACCCATCCCAGATGGACATGGTGCAAGGTCGCGGCCTGCAGAATGTAAGGCGCTTCGATCACCCACTTACTGCCGCCAGAAGGAACAAAGGTCCCAAGAATTGCCGAGTACAGTGCCACCAGCAGTGGATAGGTGGCCTGCGTAGTTATGCGCGCGAACAAGCTGGCCAGCCACGCGGAGATGCCGGTGCCGACGATCATGCCGAAAATGACAGCGTAAAACGGGAACTGGATAAGGACTCCCCCTGTCGCTGGAACCGAGTCAGCAACCGCCCGCATAAACCGTTTAGGTCTCCAATGTAAAAGTAGTCCCGCAGTAATAAACATCAGGTTGTAAGTGTTCAGATCCAAGGCGGCAAGCGCGCCTTGTGGCGAAGTGCGGAAGAAGTCGATCAGATACCAAATAATCAGCGCTGACACAAAGACCGTCAGCAATGGACTGTATTCCAGCCACTCCCCCGGCTTGGTCCTTTTCTCCAGGGGACGATCGACTGACTCGTACTCGATGCCGAAATCAGCAGCCGTCTTGGCTCGCTCCGGCGACGGCGCAGAGAAGTAGGCGACCGCGACTGAAACCACAATCAATACAACTGCCATGGCGATGCTTTGCCACAGAAAAAGTGATTGCCGGAGCGGGATCAATCCGGAAATTGTGAACAGCGCTGGAGGGATGGAGCCCTTCGTGGCCATCATCATGGCTGCCGAGGAAGACAATCCGAGGGCCCACACCGCTCCGAGTCCGAGGTACGCCGCAGCGCCAGCGGCACGATAGTCCATGCCTTTCACGCGGCGGGCCAGCTCGCGGGCGAGCAGCCCGCTGAAGATCAGGCTCAGCCCCCATGAGATCAGCGAGGTCAACATGGAGAACAGCGCGATCATCGCGATTGCGCTACGCCCGCTCTTCGGAATCCCCGCTAGACCGCGAATGAAACGGTTTACCACTGGCGTGGTGGCGACGACATACCCGCCAATGATGATCATCACCATCTGCATGGTGAAGGGGACGAGCGTCCAGAAATTCTTGGCGCCTTGAATGGCCAGTTTGCTAGCGGATTCGTGGAGAATCAAGCCGAAGATGAAAACGATGACAATTCCCGCCAGCGCGAAGACCAGAGGATCGGGGAACCAACGCTCGCTCCAGGTTGCCAAGGCCAATCCAAAACGCGCTAGACCACTGTCCCTGGCTGGGCGCGCTGAATTTTTTTCACGACCGGATGACACCGACGGTGATGGCATGGAGCCTCCTGCGCTTGCGTGCACCTGAGATTACCACCGGCCTTCGCATGTCCATAACTCATTTTCACAATGCAGGAGTCGGGATTGGACACCGCCGCCTGGAGCCGGTGCTTCGCCACCCTGGATTCCCTCGATTAACCTGCGACGTTTGGGTGCGCTGCTGAGGCCTTGGTAGCCGTAATCCACCTCGCGAGATCGTCCTTCGTTTTGCGTCTGTGCTGGTTACCTTGCCTCAAGTACATGTCCTTTAGTAACTTCCGGTTCATCCTGAATTTCGGAGGCGTATTCCAAAAATAATACATCTCGAATGGCCGTTCATCTATAATCTTGGAAGCTATTAATATGCCAAGGGTTAATGGACAGTCGGAGCCCGCTAGGCTGGCATCTAAGTTGCACAGTAATGATGCACTCTTAGGTGCGCTGGCACAGGTGCGTCGTGCCGAGCACCCGTCTGCCCCGATGGCCCGAGATCTGCAAACGCGCTTTTTTGCCGTCATCCTCGCCCTTGTGAGCGTCGCAGCGGTCGTCTTCGCATGGATTAACTTTCAGAAGGAACGTGAGTTTTCTGCCCCTTACGATGGCATTTGGTGGGTGGAAGACGGCGGTCATCTGCGGGCCGCCCGGGTAGATATCGACGGCCCCGGTCAGAAGGCCGGTATCAAGCTGGACGACCGTCTGGTGGCAGTTGACGGACGAGATGTTACCAACGTCGGCAGCCTGGAGCGACAGCTCTATCGCGCGGGAATCTGGTCCAAAGCCAACTACTCGCTGGTACGCCAGGGCGTAAACCTGGAGGCGCCCCTCATTCTCGCCCCTGCTGACCGCTCACTGTATGGCGGACTGCGCCTAATCGCATTGGTGTACTTGGGTATCGGTATCTATGTTCTGCTCAGGCGTTGGACCGCGCCCAAGAGCACCCACTTTTACGTCTTCTGCCTGGTTTCGTTTATCTTTTATGCCTTTCACTACACTGGCAAACTTAACGACTTCGACTGGATTATTTACTGGTCCAATGTGGTGGCATGGCTGCTACAGCCAGCTCTGTTCCTTCACTTCTCACTGACTTTTCCGGAACGCAAAGGCCTGGTGAACCGTCGTCGGTGGCTCATTCCGGCGGTATATGTGCCGGGCGCCATTCTGCTGGCTGCGCATATTTGTGCAATCTCATGGCTGCAACCGAGTGAAGTCCTGCGCTGGAACCTCGACCGGCTGCAGATGTCGTACCTTGCGGCTTATTTCATATTATCGGCGGCGGTCTTGTGGCACACGTATCGTCACGCCGAGACAGCGATTTTGCGGCAGCAGATGAAGTGGGTGACTCGCGGAACCATTCTCGCCGTGGCCCCCTTCACCCTGTTCTATGCCATCCCCTACCTGATGGAAAGCGCTCCCAGCTTGGTGATGAAGGTCTCGGTATTGTCGCTGGTCTTTCTGCCGCTGACCTTCGGATATGCCATCTTCCGCTACCGCTTGATGGATGTGGACCTCATCTTCAAGCGCGGCATGGCCTACACCATCGCTGCGGGTGCAATTACGGGAGCTTATTTCGCGGCTGTGGGCATTGCCTCGGTGCTGTTCCATCAGCGCTTTCCAAGCGTCGGCCCGATCGGATTGATAGCAGCCATAGCGGTAACCGCGCTGCTGTTCGATCCCTTCAAGAATTGGGTACAGGATTACCTGGACAAGTTCTTCTACCGCAAGCGCTACGATTATCGGAAAACTCTGACTGAGTTTGGCCGGGACCTGAACTCGGAAACCGATCTCGACAAGATGCTCACCTCGATTGTCGATCGGTTGTCACGTACTTTGCTGGTGGACCGGCTGGCCATTTTCCTCTCCGACCCGGAACAGCCGGAGCAGTTCTCGCTGGCCAAGTCGTACGGCATTTCCAACACCAGCGATCTCGACTTCGATTTCCTGCACGTCGAACGGCCCGAGTGGGAGTTGGGCCACCTGTTCTTCGATAATACCAACCAGACGGTACGCGAGACCCGAAGCGCGCGCGACACCATCCGGCGGCTGGAACTTAACTACTACATTCCCTGCACCGTGATGAATCGCATGATCGCAGTCCTCGGCTTGGGCAAGACGTCAGAGGGCGATTTTCTGTCCAGTGAGGATGTGCAGCTGCTGGAGACTCTCGCCGGATATATTGGCATCGCAGTGCAGAACGCGCGCTTGTATAAGTCTCTCGAGGAAAAGGCCGGACAGTATGAACGCCTGAAGGAGTTCAACGAAAACATTGTCGAATCCATCAGCGTGGGCGTGCTCGCCGTCGATCTTCAGGACCGGATTGAGTCGTGGAATTCGCAGATGGAGGTGATGTACGCTTTGCCGCGACTGCAAGCGTTGGGACGCCCCCTCGGCGAAGTGTTGTCTCCCGCATTTCTGGAAGAGTATTATCGCGTGCGCCAGACGCCGGGCATCCACAACCTGTACAAGTTCCGGCTGGGTACAACGGCTGGCGATACCCGGATCGCGAATATCGCGATCGCTCCCCTGGTCGCCAAAGACTTCACGGTCATTGGCCGTCTAATCATCGTAGACGACATCACCGAGCGAATGGAATTGGAATCGCAGCTCTCACAGGCTGAAAAACTCTCGTCCATCGGCCTGCTGGCCGCCGGAGTCGCGCATGAGGTGAATACTCCGTTGGCGGTTATCTCGTCCTATGCACAGATGCTGGCCAAGCAGGTTCACGGCGACGAGAAGCAGTCCGGCCTGCTGGATAAGATTACGCGTCAGACCTTCCGCGCTTCGGAAATCGTAAACAGCTTGCTGAATTTTTCGCGCACCTCAAGCACTGAGTTCACCAATGTTGACTTGAATCGCGTTATTCAGGACACGCTGACCCTGCTGGATCATCAGTTCAAGACCGCGCGGGTCAAAGTGCAGGCTGAGCTACAGCCGGAGTTGCCCGCAATCTACGGGAATACAGGAAAGTTGCAGCAGGTCTTCCTGAATCTGTTCTTGAACGCTAAAGACGCGATGCCTGCCGGTGGCACCTTGAACATCAGCACCTCGAACGGCCACCACGTGCAGGTGAAAGTTTCGGATACGGGCACAGGAATCGCGCAGGAACATATCCATCGCATCTACGATCCATTTCACCACCAAGAACAAACCGAAGACTGGACATAGCGGCGGCACCGGGTTGGGATTGTCGGTCACCTACGGCATTATCCAGGAACACGCCGGTAAGATTCGTGTTGCCAGCACGCCTGGTCAAGGCACGACATTCATTATGGAATTCCCCATGGTGAGGAAGGTGGTCAATGCCTGAACTAGCGGTCGGCCGCATGGCAACGGGACGCGACGACATCGCTTCCGCCGGCTCAGTCTTGATCATCGATCACGCCGTCGCCATTCGTGAGTCACTGCAGACGCTGCTTGAGTTTGAAGGGTACTCTTGGAGATGGCGAGCGATGGCCAGGAAGGCTGGCTCGCATTGCGGAACATCCCTTCGACCTAGTGCTATTGGATTTCGCCCTGCCCGAACGCAATGGTGTTGAGATCCTGCACGATATCCGCGAGCGCGACTCCGAGCTGCCGGTCATCATGATCACCGCCTACGGCACGGTGGAGAATGCCGTCAATGCCATGCAGGCTGGCGCCACCAACTTCATCCAGAAGCCCTGGGACAACGAGAAGTTACTGGCGGACGTGCGTACGGCTGTCAGGCCGGCGGCGCGCCGAAGAAGAAGTAATCCAACTGAAACGCGCTCTCAAGCAGCGCTACAACTTCGAGCACATCATCGGCAAGAGCGAGCCCATGCTGCGTATCTTCGACCTGGTTGCGCAGGTGGCCCCGAGCCGTTCCCACAGTTTTGCTGCAAGGGGAGAGTGGTACCGGCAAAGAGCTGATCGCCAAAGCTATCCACATGAACTCCACGCGCCGCGACCGCGCCTTCGTCCCCGTAAACACTGGTTCGATGCCGGCGGACCTGCTGGAGTCCACGCTCTTCGGTCACGTCAAGGGCGCCTTCACCAGCGCCATCGCCAGCAGAGGGCCTCTTCGAGGTGGCCGAAGTCGCGGGACGCTCTTCCTCGACGAGATTGGCACCATGAACCTGGAGACACAGGCCAAAATCCTGCGCGTTCTTCAGGACCGCAAGTTGATGCACCTGGGCGGGGTCAGCGAG